>NZ_JALJZN010000001.1:0-4800000 GCF_024171315.1 Bradyrhizobium sp. USDA 4532 | reverse complement strand
GATGCGCTGGCCATGAATGTGGTCGAGGCCACCGCCGCGCGTTACGTGCTCGGCAGCCTGTTCAAGCCGCTCGATCGTCTCGGCCTCGCCGCGTCGTTGCTTGCCGACGGCGCCAAGACCGCGTCGGCATCGGCGATCGTGCTGTTTTGCCGTCCCGTCGGTGAGGATCCACTCACGACCGGACGCCATTTCTACCGCGCCTGGCTGGAGATCGATCGCGCCGGTTTCGCGGCGTGCCCGATTTCGGCGCTATCAGATCATCCTGACTTCAACGACCGGCTGCGAAAGCTCGGCAAAATTGGCGCCGATCTGCGCCTCGTCAATGTGTTCCGCATCGGCCGGCCGTCAAAACCGATCAAACCGCGGCATTTCCGGTTGCCGGTTGACCGGCTCATTGTCTGAAAATTAAGCTGCAATCCCCGCTGTCAAAACTTCACGCGGTCGTGCTATGACGCCGCCCGCTAACCAACGACCGGTGGAGATGATGTCGAAGCAATCGCTGCGCGAGGAGGCCGAACGCCTCATCCGCGAGACCATGGAAAAGCGGAACTTGGTCATCAAGCAGGGCACGACCCGGATCGAGGCCGTTTGCGGCAAATGCGGTGCGCCGAACCGGGTGCAGGCGGAAAAGGGCCAGTCCCGCGTCAAGTTCACCTGCAAGAACTGCGACCACAAGCAGGAAACGCTGTGAGCGGGGCCGCGCTCCCGTCATCCTGACAGAATGTGAATGTATTCAGCGTCGTCCTGGCTTTCGCCAGGACGACAGCGTGCGGAGGCCGCTCGCTACAATTCTCGACGACGCTTCCACGTCATTGCGAGCCACCCGGTCGGCGCGAAGCGCCGCCGGATGACGGGCTTCCGCGAAGCAATCCATCCTTCCGCGTATGCGGTGCCATGGATTGCTTCGTCGCTTCAGCGCAAAATTGCTTTGCAATTTTGTCGCGAACTCCTCGCAATGACGGGTGGCCCTACCTCCCCTTCACGAACGCGGCGAAAGCATCGCCGTAATCCGGATGCCAGCGCGACAGCGGCGGGCGGTTCTCGACGATGTCGCCGGCGGCCCACAGGATGCGGCGTTCGTCGAGTGCGCGCGGCACGTCGTTGTCGGGGCAGAGGATATAGAAATCGCCGGCATCGAGGCGTTCGATCATGAAGTCGATGGTCTGCTCCGCTGTCCAGGCGCCGGCCGGCTTCTCGGTGCGGCCGCGCGCGGTCAGCCCGGTAAAGACGAAGCCGGGGATCAAGAGATGCGCCGATATCTTGCAGCCGGCGGTGTTGCGCAGCTCGTGCTGCAGCGCTTCGGTGAATGCCTTCACGCCGGCCTTGGAAACGTTGTAGGCGGGATCGCCCGGCGGCGTGGTGATGCCCTGCTTGGATCCGGTGTTGATGATCAATCCCGGCCGGCCGCGCTTGATCATGTTGGGCGCGAACGCCTGGGTGCCGTTGATCACGCCCCACAGATTGACGCCAAGGATGCGCTGCCAATTGTCCGCGGGCCCGAACATCGCACTGCCGGGCTGGATGCCGGCATTGTTCATCAGGATGTCGGTGCCGCCGAACTTTTTCGCGACCGCGGCCTCCAGGCTTGCGACCGCGTCGGCGCGGCTGACGTCGACAGCCGCCGTCATAATGTCATCAGCGCCGCCCGGCGCCGCAGATGACAGCTTTGTCGCAGCATCCTTCAGCCGGTCGTCGTCGAGGTCGGCGATGCAGACCTTCATGCCGGCCTGCGCGAACCGCAATGCGGCGGCAAGTCCGATGCCGGAGGCGCCGCCGGTGATCACGGCAACATGATTGGCTGATATCACGGGGTGGGGCATCTGCGGTCTCCGGACACATGTGTGGCTGAGGTGCGGTCGCTATCGTACCATGCACGCACGCGCATGGGAGGTTTTCGTGCGTGCCGCCCTGATCAACGCCGGCTCGGCTTTACGGTTTCGCGTTCGCGCTGTAGAATTCGGGATATAACGCTTCCAAAAGACCTCAGCCGACATTTTACAGGGAGTGCAAACATGGCTGTTTCGCAGGCTGTTCCGATCACGCGCCATCCTTATGCCGATGGCTCCTACAAGAAGATGCTGATCGACGGCAAATGGGTCGACGCCGCCTCCGGCAAGAAGTTCGAGACGCACAATCCCGCGACCGGTGAATTGCTCGCGTCGGTCGCCGAGGGCGATGCCGAGGACATCAACCGTGCGGTCGCGGCGGCGCGCCGCGCGTTCGAAGGGCCCTGGAGCAAGGTGAAGCCGTTCGAGCGGCAGAACATGCTGCTCAAGCTGGCCGAACTGGTCGAAGCCAATTTCGAGGAACTGTCTCAGCTCGACACGCTCGACATGGGCGCACCGATCAGCCGGACCCGCGGCAACCGCCTGCGCGCGCTCGGCATGCTGCGCTACTATGCCGGCCAGGCGACCGCGATCCACGGCGAGACCATCGAGAACTCGCTGCCCGGTGAGATCTTCTCCTACACGCTGAAGGAGCCGATCGGCGTGGTCGGCGCGATCATCCCCTGGAACGGGCCGCTGACCGCCTCGATCTGGAAGATCGGCCCGGCGATCGCGACCGGCTGCACCGTGGTGCTGAAGCCGGCCGAGGAATCCCCGCTGACCTCGCTGCGCATCGGCGAACTCTGCATGGAGGCCGGCATTCCGCCCGGCGTCGTCAACGTCGTGCCGGGCTATGGCGAGACCGCGGGCGCCGCGCTTGCCTCGCATCCGGATGTCGACAAGGTCGCCTTCACCGGATCGCACGTCACGGGCCAGTCGATCATCCGCGCCTCGGCCGGCAACCTCAAGCGCGTCTCGCTCGAACTCGGCGGCAAGTCGCCGGACATCGTGTTCGCCGACGCCGATCTCGACGCCGCGGTGCCCGGTGCGGCGATGGCGGTGTTCGCCAATTCCGGCCAGATCTGCAGCGCCGGCACGCGGCTGTTCGTCGAGCAGAAGGTCTATGACGAATTCGTCGGCCGCGTCGCCGAGTTCGGCAGGAAGCTGCAGGTCGGCAACGGCCTCGATCCCAACACCCAGATCGGCCCTTTGGTGTCGCAGCAGCAGATGGACCGCGTGTCGGGCTATCTCGACATCGGCCAGAAGGAGGGCGCCAAGGCGCTTGCCGGCGGCGGCCGCCTCACCGAGGGCGCGCTGTCGAAGGGCTATTTCGTGCAGCCGACCGTGTTCGCCAACGTGCAGGACAACATGCGTATCGCGCAGGAGGAGATCTTCGGCCCGGTGATCTCGGCGATCTCGTTTAGGGATCCGGACGAACTGATCAAGCGCGCCAACGCCACCACCTTCGGCCTCGGCTCGGGCGTCTGGACCACCAATGTCAGCAAGGCGCACCAGGTCGCCAAGGCGCTGCGCGCCGGTTCGGTCTGGGTCAATTGCTACCAGGCGATGGATCCGGCGGTGCCGTTCGGCGGCTACAAGATGAGCGGCTACGGCCGCGAGTCCGGCAAGCAGCACGTCGAGGAATATCTCAACGTCAAGGCGGTCTGGATCAAGACAGCTTAGGGCTGGTCCCGCTGTTTCTCTTCACCTCTCCCCGCCTGCGGGGAGAGGTCGGATTGCATCGCCAGATGCAATCCGGGTGAGGGGGTACAGGTCTCAACGCTCGGCGTGTTCGCCGAGGGGAGCTCTCCGCTCCAACGCCCGCATGATTTCGGAAATTAGAATAACACCCCTGATTTGCCCGACGCGTCAAGTTGGGTTGTCGAACGCCGGCCGTCGCCGGCTCCTTTGCATGGGGTTGTTTTCGATATTTTCGTAAGCGCCCCAGCGACAGCCGCCGGTTCCTGCGTTCACCGCCCCGCGGCCTTCTTCGGCTTGCCGATGTCGCTGCGCAGCGCCTCGAGATCCTTGCGCACGGCGCTTGCCGCGTCGCGCTCGATCTTGCGGTAGCGCGCCACCAAGGAGAGGCCGAACGGGGTCAGCACCGCGCCGCCGCCATTCTTGCCGCCCGTCTGCCGTTCCACCGCCGCCTGCCGGCAGATGCGGTTGATCTCGTCGACCAGGTCCCAGGCGCGCTTGTAGCTCATGTCCATGGCGCGACCGGCGGCGGAGATCGAGCCGCATTCCTTGATCCGCTCAAGCAGCAGGATCTTGCCCGGCCCGATCCGGTCCTCGGCATCGAGGTCGATGCGGACGCTGAGGGAGGGGAGCGATGAGGCGCTCGATTTCGACATGGGAGACCTGTTCTCGTGGCAACAGATTGCCACTACCCGCTTTCATGAACAAGATGAACTCGTTAGATAACGGGCATGATCCGGAAAAGTGGGTACCGGTTTTCCGGGCGGATCATGCCCGGACTACAACGGGAAATGACACAAGATTAATTGGGGCAGGCATGAATCCTCCGTCGCTGTTCTCTCCGCTCAAGATCGGTCCCTACCAGCTCGAACATCGCGTCGTGATGGCGCCGCTGACGCGTATGCGGGCGGCGCGGCCGAGCCTCGCGCCGCGGCCGATCAACGCGGAATACTACGCGCAGCGCGCCACCCCGGGCGGCTTGCTGATCGCGGAGGCCTCGCCGGTGGTCGCGACCGGCTTCGGCAATCCCGGTGTTCCCGGCATCTATAGCGAGGCCCAGATCGCGGGCTGGCGCGAGGTGGTGGATGCCGTGCACGCCAAGGGCGGCTTGATCTTCCTGCAGCTCTGGCACGTCGGCCGCGTCTCGCATTCCTCGTTCCAGCCGGGCGGCGCGCTGCCGGTGGCGCCGTCGGCGGTCGCGATCCCCTCCGAGTTCAAGTGCATGACCGCGGACGGCAAGGTGGTCGATTACGAGACGCCGCGCGCGCTCGAGACCGACGAGGTCGCCCTGATGGTCGAGGCCTACCGGCAAGGCGCGAAGAACGCGCTCGCCGCCGGCTTCGACGGCGTCGAGGTTCACGGCGCCAATGGCTATCTGATCGAGCAGTTCCTGCAGTCGCGCAGCAACCTGCGCACCGACCGGTATGGCGGCTCGATCGAGAACCGCGTCCGCTTCCTGATGGAGGTGACGCAGGCGGTGACCGAGGTCTGGGGCGCCAGCCGCGTCGGCGTCCGGCTCTCGCCCTACGGCATCGCCAATGGCAGCGGCGAGGCCGACCCGATGCCGCTCTACAGCCACGCCATCAAGGCGCTGGACAAGCTCGGGCTCGCCTATCTGCATTTCATCGAGCCGCGCGCCTCGGGCACCGGGCGTGCCGAGGTCGACTGGCAGAACGTGCCGTCGGCGATGGTGCTGTACCGCCCGATGTGGAGCGGCGTGCTGATCACCGCCGGCAATTTCGTCGGCGAAACCGCGCAGAGCGCGGTCGCCGAAGGTCATGCCGATGCGATCGCGTTCGGCCGCTACTTCATCTCCAACCCGGATCTGCCGCGCCGTCTGCAGCGCGGCTATCCCTTGACCAAGTACAACCGCGCCACCTTCTATGCCGGCGAGGAGAAGGGCTACACGGATTATCCCGTGCACGACGAACTGGCGCAGGCGTAACTCTTCGTAGCCCGGATATCGCTTCGCTCGTCCGGGCAACAACGCCTTGATGGGAGACCGCGATGTTTCCGGACGACGAGTTCGAGCCGACCAAGAAGCCAAAGCCGGTGGCGCTGGCGAAGCCCGCGGCCGGCCAATGCCTGTGCGGCAAGGTGCGGTTCGAGATCGACGTGCCGGCGCGCTGGGCCTGGCATGATCACAGCGCCGCCAGCCGCCGCGCCCATGGTGCGGTTTATGCGACCTATGTCGGCAGCTGGAAGAAGCGCTTCCGCATTACGCAAGGCGAAAGCGAGCTGTCGCGCTACGAGGACGCGAAAAGCAAGACCGCGCGCAGCTTCTGCGCCAATTGCGGCACGCCCATCATCTACGAACGCGCGCGGTCGCCGCACATGGTCAACATCCCGCGCGCGCTGTTCTCGGGGCGCACCGGCCGGCAGCCGCTCTATCACATCGCGATCGAGGAACTGCAGGAATGGGCCTACACCGGCGAGCCGCTGGTGCCGCTGAAGGGCTATCCCGGCGTGGTCTGGCAGCGCTCGAAAAAGAGGAAGCGCAGCGCGCGCGAGGGGATGTTCTAGCGAGCGCTTCACCTCAGGCGCGCGCCTGCGGAATGCGGCCATGACCGCTCGCTCGATTGCCCCTCGCGCGCAAGTTTGGTCATCTCCCTTGATCCCCGTCGGCCAACGCGCCGACAGGCCTGGAGGGAACATGAAAAATCGCATTACCGGCCGCTCGGCATTTCTGGCGCTGCTGAAGGATGAGGGCGTCACCCATCTGTTCGGCAATCCCGGCACCACCGAACTGCCGATCATGCACGCGCTGAAGGACCATCCCGATCTCACCTATGTGATGGCGATGCAGGAGAGCCTGGTGGTCGCGATGGCCGACGGCTTCAGCCGCGCCTCCGGCAAGCTGGTCGCCTGCAATGTTCATGTTGCGCCGGGCCTCGGCAACGCGATGGGCTCGCTCTACAATGCCAGCTTCACCGGCACGCCGCTGATCCTGACCGCCGGGCAGCAGGAACAGGGCCACGGCCTGACCGAACCGGTGCTCTACGGTCCGCTGGTGCAGATGGCGACGCCGCTGGTGAAATGGGCGGTCGAGGTGACGCGGCTCGAAGACCTGCCGCGCATCGTGCGCCGCGCCGCCAAGATCGCGACCACGCCGCCGACCGGGCCGGTGTTCATCTCGCTGCCCGGCGACATCCTCAATTCCGAAGCCGGCATCGAGCTCGGCCGCTCCACCCGGATCGACACGCGGGTGAGGCCGTCGGAGGATTCGCTCAAGGCGCTGGCCGCGCGCATCCTGAAAGCGGAGCGACCGGTGATCGTCGTCGGCGACGAGATCGTGAAAAGCGATGCGCTGCGCGAGGCAGCCGATCTCGCCGAGACGCTGGGCTGCCCGGCCTGGCAATCGCCGACTCCTTATGGTTCGCACTTCCTCTCCGAAAGCCCGAGCTTCATGGGCGCGATCGCGCGGCTGCAGAAGGTCGCGCGCGACGTGCTGGCGCCGCATGATCTGCTGATCGCGCTCGGCGGCGATCCGCTGCGGATGTCGGTCTACAGCGAGGTCGATCCGCTGCCGGACGGCCTCTCGATCGTGCAGGTCGGCCTGGTCGACAGCGACCTCGCCAGGAACTATGGCGCCGAGATCGCGGTGAAGGCGGACGTCAAGGAAACGCTGCGCGCGCTGGTGCCGGCGTTGAAGGAGGCCGGCGGCGGCGCGCTGGAGACGCGTGCCAGGCAGGGACTCGCGGCCTTGTTGACGAAGAACTGGGCGGCGAAGCGCAAGGCGCTGGTCGAACAGATCTCGAAGGCGAGTCAGACCTCGCCGATCGATCCGGACTGGCTGGCGTTGCAGGTCGTGGAGGCGATGCCCGACAACGCGATCCTGGTCGACGAGGGCCTGACCTCGTCGCGTCAGATCATTGGCTTGCGGCCGCATCGCGACCGCTACGGCTATCACGCGCTGGCATCCGGCGGCATCGGCTGGGGCCTGCCGGCCGCGGTCGGCGTCAGCCTCGCCAATCCAGAGCGTCCGGTGGTGTGCTATTCCGGCGACGGCTCGTCGATGTATTCGATCCAGTCGCTGTGGACCGCCGCCAATCACAAGCTGCCGCTGACCTTCGTCATCGTCAACAATGGCGGCTACCGCATCATCAAGCAGCGCCTGCTCGCCTTCCACGGCGACGACAACTATGTCGGCATGGATTTCATCGACCCGCCGGTCGATTTCACCGGCGTCGCACGCTCGCTTGGGCTCGAGGCGATCAGGATCACCGACCCGCAAGAGCTGAAGAGCGTGATGAAGTCGGCGTTCAGCCGCCCGGGTGCGAAGCTGATCGAGGTGGTGGTGAGCAATGCGGTGAATTGACTTTTCACGATGCGCTCTCCTCTCACCGTCATCCTGAGGTGCGAGCGGAGCGAGCCTCGAAGGATGCACGGCCCGGCCGATGGCCGTCGATCCTTCGAGACGCGCGCAAGAGCGCGCTCCTCAGGATGACGGGATGGGCAGATGTGTGTGCCGCGTCATTGCGAGGCACGAAGCGACGAAGCAATCCATGATCCCGCATATGCGGAACGATGGATTGCTTCGCTTCGCTCGCAATGACGGCGCGGATCATTCCGCCGCAGCACTCCGCTTCACCCGATACCGTGTCGCCGGATGCGTCGCGTCCAGCCTCGCACGCCCTGCGCCGAACAACTTCTCCCGCAAGGTGCCCTTGGCATACTCCCGCTTGTAGCGGCCGCGCTTGACGAGCTCCGGCACCAGCATGTCGGCGATGTCCTCGAAATCGCCGGGTGAGATCGCAAACGCGACATTGAGGCCGTCGACGTCGGTGTCCTCGAACCATTGCTCGATCTTGTCGGCGACCTGCTCCGGCGTTCCGATCACCACGGGGCCGGCGCCGCCGATGCCGACATGCTCGGCGACCTCGCGCACGGTCCAGACCCGGTCGGGATCGGCGCGGGTGACGTTGTCCATCGCGGAGCGGCCGGCGTCGTTCTGCACGTGCCGGACCTCCTGGTCGAGCGAATAGGTCGAGAAGTCGACTCCGGTCCAGCCCGACATCAGCGCCAGTGCGCCTTCATGGCTGATATGGCTGCGATACTCGGCGTACTTCGCTTGCGCCTCCGCCTCGGTCGGCGCCACCACGACGCACATCATCGAGAACATCAGGATCTCGGCCGCGTTGCGGCCCTTCGCGGCGGCGAGCTCGCGGATCGCCGACACCCGCGGACCGATCACCTTCGCCGACGGTCCCGACATGAACACGCATTCGGCGTGCTCGGCGGCGAACTGCCGGCCGCGCGGCGAAGTGCCGGCCTGGTAGAGCACCGGCGTGCGCTGCGGCGACGGCTCCGACAGGTGGATCGCGTTGAGCCGGTAGTTGTTGCCGTCATGGCGTACCGGATGCACCTTGCTCGGATCGGTGAAGATGCCGCGCGCGACGTCGCGGATCGCGGCGTCGTCCTCCCAGCTGCCTTCCCAGAGCTTGTAGACCAGCTCCATATATTCGTCGGCGAGCTCGTAGCGGTCGTCATGCGCGGTCTGCTTGTCCTTGCCGGCGCCGCGCGCGGCGGAATCGAGATAGCCGGTCACCACGTTCCAGCCGACCCGGCCGCCGGTGAGGTGATCGAGCGTCGACATCCGCCGCGCGAACGGGTAGGGCGGCTCGAAGGAGAGATTGCTGGTGACGCCGAAGCCGAGATTTTCGGTCACCGCGGCCATCGCCGGGATCAGCATCAACGGTTCGTTGGCCGGGGTCTGCGCCGCGTTGCGCAGCGCCGCATCCGGATTGCCAGCATAGACGTCATAGACGCCGAGCACATCGGCGAGGAACAGGCCGTCGAACCGGCCGCGCTCCAGCGTCTTCGCCAGATCGATCCAGTAGGACAGCTTGTTGTAGTCCTTGGTGCGGTCGCGCGGATGGGTCCACAGACCCGGCGACTGATGCGCCACGCAGTTCATGGCAAAGGCGTTGAGCCGGATTTGTTTTGTCATTGTAGAAAACCTTGGTCGAAACCTTGCGCGCCGCTTCGAATGCTGCCCGGTCGATGCCGGGCGTCCCGCTTCAACTTGTTGCGACTTCCCACGTTTTGGCAAGGCCCATTCGCATTTCGCGCCCTTCCGGTCGCGAGCCGATCCCGATAGGTTGCGCCCCTCCAGAAGCATGATCGGGACGCAAAGCATGGCGTTCCGGTGCGATCATGCCAAGACGCGACCGGACGAAGGAACAATCATGGCGACACGGGCCGACGCAATCGCAAAGGTGCGAGAGCATTTTCAATCGGGAGAGTTCTTGAAGGAACTGGACCGCAGGGTCGGCTACCAGACCGAGAGCCTGAATGCCGACAAGGCCGATGCGCTGCGCGCCTATCTGGTGGAGAATCTGCAACCGGCCTTCGCCGAGCTCGATTTCAAGACCCACCTGATCGAGTCGCCGACCGGCCGTGGGCCCTATCTGATTGCCGACTACCAGGAAGACGCTTCGCGGCCGACCGTGCTGACCTACGGCCATGGCGACGTCGTCGACGGCATGGTCGGCGAATGGCGCGACGGGCTCAATCCCTGGCAGACCACGGTCAAGGGCGAGCGCGTCTATGGCCGCGGCACCGCCGACAACAAGGGCCAGCATTCGATCAACATGGCGGCGCTGCGCGCGGTGAAGCAGGCGCGCGGCGGCAAGCTCGGCTTCAATGCCAAATTCATCATCGAGACCGGCGAGGAGATCGGCTCGCCCGATCTGCGCGAGGTCTGCGAGGCGCATCGCGAGGAGCTGAAGGCCGACCTGTTCATTGCCTCCGACGGGCCGCGGCTGTCGGCGGAGCGGCCGACCATCTTCCTCGGCTGCCGCGGCGGCAACCGCATCCATCTCGACGTCAATCTGCGCGAGGGCGGCAACCATTCCGGCAATTGGGGCGGCGTGCTCGCCAACCCCGCCACGATCCTGGCGAGCGCGATCGCGAGCCTGGTCGACGGCAAGGGCCGCATGAAGCTCGAGATCCTGAAACCGCCGCCGATCTCGAACCGCGTCCGCGCCGCGCTCGCCGACGTCGAGATCAAGCCGACGGCGGACGAACCGGCGCTGGCGGAAGATTGGGGCGAGGAGGGCCTGACCGCGGCGGAGCGGCTCTACGCCTGGAACACGCTGGAGGTGCTGGCGATGTCGTCGGGCAATATCGAAAAGCCCGCCAACGCGATTCCCGGCAAGGCCAACGCCGTGCTGCAGCTCCGCTTCGTCGTCGGCACCCGGCATCTCGAGGTGATCGACGCGGTGCGGGACTATCTGCACAACAACGGTTTCCCGATGGTCGAGGTCTCGGGCACGCAGCGCTTTGCCGCCTCGCGCACCGACATGGATAGCCCGTGGATCGACTGGGCGGCGAACTCGATCCGCGCCACCACCGGCAAGGCGCCGGCGGTGCTGCCGAATTTCGGCGGCTCGCTGCCGAACGACGTGTTCTCCGAAGGCCTCGGCCTGCCGACGATCTGGGTGCCGCATTCCTATCCGGGCTGCTCGCAGCACGCCCCCGACGAGCACATCCTGCTGCCGGTGACCGAGGAGGCGCTGACCATCATGGCCGGCCTGTTCTGGGACCTCGGCGAGGCAAAGCACAAGGGATAAGGAGCTGGGCTCGCTTGTTCCCCGTCATTCTGAGGTGGCCGCTTCTTCAGCGGCCCTCGAAGGATCGACGGCCACCAGTGGGGCCGTGCATCCTTCGAGGCTCGCAAGAGCTCGCACCTCCAGCGACAAAGGCGAAGCCTTTGCGCGCGGATGACGGGGAAGACGTGGATGGCCGGGTCAAGCCGGCCATTTCGAGTTGAAAAGCTGGTGCCTTCACCGGCAAGGAAAATGTAATGACACTATCAACTTCGGCGGACGCTCAGCGCGCAACAGCGGTCGACAAGAAAAACATCACCCGCCTGATCGTCGCGACTTCGGTCGGCAATGCGCTCGAATGGTACGACATCTCGGTCTATGCCTATTTCGCGGTGTATCTCTCCAAGGCGTTCTTCCCGGCCAATGATCCGACCACCTCGCTGCTCCTGACCTTCGGCAGCTTCGGCCTGTCGTTTCTGATCCGCCCGATCGGCGGCGTCGTGCTCGGCGCCTATGCCGACCGGCACGGCCGCAAGGCCTCGCTGATGCTGTCGATCGTGCTGATGACGCTGGGCACGCTGGTGCTGGCGCTGATGCCGACCTATCAGACCATCGGCATCCTGGCGCCGATCGCGGTGCTGCTGGCACGGCTGGTGCAGGGCTTTTCCGCCGGCGGCGAGTTCGGCTCCTCGACTGCGTTCCTGGTCGAGCACATGCCGGAGCGGCGCGGCTTCGTGGCGAGCTGGCAGTTCGCGAGCCAGGGCGTCAGCGGGCTGCTGGGCGCGGGCTTCGGTGCACTGCTGACCTCGCTGATGAGCCCGGAGGATTTGCAGTACTGGGGCTGGCGGCTGCCGTTCCTGTTCGGCGTCCTGATCGGCCCGGTCGGCATCTACATCCGCAACCACGTCGACGATGCGACCCCGCCGCCGGCGGCGAAGAAGGAATCGCCGGTCAGGGAAGTGTTCGCGCGGCAGAAGCTCGCCACGATGCTCGCGATCGGCGCGCTCGCGGTGTCGACCGCGGTCAACTATTTGATCGTCTACATGCCGACCTATGTGGTGAAGACGCTCAACCTCGCGCCATCGGTCGGCTTCATCGCCTCGTTCGCCGCGCAGACCGCGGTTGCGCTGCTGGCGCCGATCGCAGGCATGGTCTCCGACAAGATCGGACGCACCACCCACATGATCCTGTTCGCGCTGCTGTTGCTGGTGTCGATCTTCCCGGCCTTCCTCCTGCTCACCGGCAAGCCGACGCCGATGATCATCCTGATCGGCGTGCTCTGGCTCGGCGTCCTCAAGTCGCTGTATTACGGGCCGCTCGCCGCGCTGATGTCGGAACTGTTTCCGGCGGCGACGCGTGCGACCGGGCTCGGTCTCAGCTACAATATCGGCGTCACCTTGTTCGGCGGCATGGGGCCGGCGATCATGACCTGGATGGGTGGCTTCGCGGCGATCGGCGAGCTCGCGCCGGGCTACTATCTCACCGCGGTCTGCATCCTCAGCCTCTGCGCGCTGTTCACGATCCGCAGGCTGCGGCTGGCGTAGCGCATGATCCGAAAAAGTGCGAAGCGGTTTTTCGAAAGGATCATGCTAACCGCATCAGATTTCGTGATGCGAAATTCAAATATCCTCATTGTTGCACAGCAGCGTAGATAGTCGAAATCAAAGTTTCATCTGACGAAAGTATACGGTGTCCGGCGCACGTCATCCGTCCTAGGATGATTTCGGCCGGGCGCGCATCTTCGTCCTGCCCGGTTCAGGATTTGGAATTGACGGCAAGGAAGGCCAGGGCATGAACGCCTCCACGACTGCGACCGCACGGACCAGCCGCAAGAGGCCACTGCCGGAGCCGGGCCAACCCGACAAGTTCAACGCGATCCAGAAGGTGTGCGCGATCCTGCGCGTGCTGGCGCAGCGCTCGCCGTTGCGGCTCACCGACATCGCCGACTCCACCTCGCTGAACAAGGCGACCGCGCTGCGCATTCTCAACTCGCTGATCGAGGAAGGCTTCGTCAGCCGCGTCGCCGGCGCCAAGACCTATGAGCTCGGCCAGGAGGCGCGGGTGATGGCGGTCGGCGCGCGCCGTTCGGTCGACATCGCCGAGCTGGCGCAGCCGAGCCTGCTCCGGCTGTCGGAGCGCTCGGCCGATACCGCGCTGCTGTCGGTGCGATCCGGCGTCGAGGCGCTTTATCTGGCGCGCTCGGTCGGCAACCATCCGCTGCAGCCGAACTATCTGCAGATCGGCAGCCGCCGTCCGCTCGGTGTCGGCGCCGGCGCGCTGGCGCTGCTGGTCTGGCTGCCGGATGCCGAGATCGAGGCTGTGATCGAGGTGATCGTGCCGCGGCTGGCGAAATCGCCGCGCATCACGCCAAAGTTCCTGCGCGAGCGGATCGCCATGGCGCGCAAGGCCGGCCACACCGTGCTGATCGACGCCGCGTTCCCCGGCATGGGCGGCGTCGGCGTGCCGGTCCGCGACGATGCCGGCGAGGTGGTCGCCGCACTCTCGATCGGCGCCGCGTCCGACCGCATCCGTCGCCGCGAAGGCGAGCTCGCCGACATGCTGAAGAAGGAAGCCCAGGTGCTGGCCCGCGCGCTCGCCCAGGCGCCGAAGAACGGGCGTGCGGCGAAGGTCGGTTGAGCTGCCGCTTCGCCTCTCCCCGCGTGCGGGTGAGGGGGGGCCTCCGCGGATACTGCTATCACCGTGCTTGCGGAGGCAGCCCCTCACCCCAACCCTCTCCCCGTAAGAACGGGGCGAGGGGGCGCGCTGCCGGCGCGGCTGAAGTCGGGCTCGCTCTCCTACGCCCCCTCATCCAGCGCCACCAGCTCGCGCTTCTTGCGCAGCGAGGGCAGCAGCGGGCCGACCAGCAGCACCAGCGCGAAGGCGAGGCAGATCGCCGAGATCGGCCGCTCCACGAAGGTCATGAGGTCGCCCTGCGAGAGGATCAGCGACTTGCGCAGATTGTTCTCCAGCATCGGCCCGAGCACGAAGGCGAGCACCAGCGGCGCCGGCTCGTAGCCGAGCTTGCGCATGAAATAGCCGATCACGCCGAACGCGATCATGACGTGGACGTCGAACACGTTGTTGCTGGAGCAGTAGACGCCGATGATCGTGAATAGGATGATCAGCGGGAACAGCACGTTGTAGGGCAGCCGCAGCAGCTGCACCCACATGCCGATCATCGGCAGGTTGAGCACCAAGAGCATCAAATTGCCGATATACATGCTGGCGACGATGCCCCAGAACAGCGTCGGGTTTTGCGAGATCATCAGCGGCCCCGGCTGCAGGCCGTGGATCACGAAGGCGCCGAGCAGCAGCGCCATCACCACGTTCGGTGGGATGCCGAGCGTCATCAGCGGAATGAAGGCGCCGCCGGCCGCGGAATTGTTGGCCGATTCCGGCCCCGCGACGCCCTCGATCGCGCCGTGGCCGAAGCGCTCCGGATGCTTCGAGAGCCGCTTCTCCAGCGCGTAGGAGGCGAACGATGCCACCACGGCGCCGCCGCCGGGCAGGATGCCGAGGAAGAAGCCGAGCACCGTGCCGCGCGCCACCGGTCCGGCGCTGGCCTTCCAGTCCTCCTTGCTCGGCAGCAACTGGTTGATCCTGGTCTTGATGATGTCGCGCTTGATCGCCTGCTCGGTGTTGAGCAGCACCTCGGCGACGCCGAACAGGCCCATCACGACCGGCACCAGGCCGATGCCGTCGATCAGCTCGAGGCGGCCGAAGGTCAGCCGCGGCTGCGCCGTGATGCTGTCGAGCCCGACCAGGCCGAGCACGACGCCGATGCAGGCCATCAACAGCGCCTTGGCCATCGAGCCCTGGGTGAGGAAGGTCAGCACCACGAGGCCGAGCACCATCAGGCTGAAATATTCGGCCGGCCCGAACGCGATCGCGACGCTGGCGAGCGACGGCGCCACCAGCATCAGGGCGATCAGCGCGAAGGTGCCGGCGATGAACGAGCCGAAGGCGGAGATGCCGAGCGCGGGGCCGGCGCGGCCCTGCTTGGCCATCTGGTGGCCGTCGATGCAGGTGACGACGGAAGCCGCTTCGCCGGGGATATTGACCAGGATCGAGGTGGTCGATCCGCCATACATCGAGCCGTAATAGATGCCGGCCATCATGATGATGCCGGATTCCGGCGTGCCGGACAGCGTCACCGGCAGCAGCAGCGACATCGCCGAGATCGGGCCGATGCCGGGCAGCACGCCGACCAGCGTGCCGATGAACACGCCGATGAAGCAGTAGAGCAGGTTGATCGGCAGCAGCGCGACGCCGAGGCCGTGGGCGACGTTGACGAGAGTATCCATGGGCGCTCAACCGATCTCGAACATGCCGCTCGGCAGCTGGATCGCGAGCAGGTGCTTCAGCACCCACCACATCCCGAGCGGGGCAAGGATGGACAGCGGGATCGCCAGCGACCAGCGCACCGGATCGATCACGCGGAGCAGCAACAGCATCAGCGGAATCGCCGACAGCAGGAAGCCGAGCGGCTCCAGCGCAAAGGCGAACGCCGTGAGGCAGACGATGACCAGCACCGGCTTGCCCCAGCGCGCATTCTCCCAGCGCGAGGCGAAGGTCGGGCCGCCCTCGGTGACCGCCGCGATCATGATCGAGGCCGCGAACACGCACATCAGGATGCCGGTGTAGAACAGCACGTAGCCGGAGCCGGGATCGTTGATGGTGCCGAGCTTCAGCTTGAGGCCCGACCAGATCACGAAGGCGCCGAGCCCGAGCCCGATCAGCCCGCCCCAGAGCTCGGAGTTGTTGAGGCGGAATTTGACGTTGGTTTGGTCTGTCATGGGATGTGCTCTCGTCAAGTCGCAAGGTGGGGCATCGACCTATCCCCGTCATTGCGAGAGAAGCGAAGCAATCCATTTCACCGCATGTGCGGAGGGATGGATTGCTTCGTCGCTTCGCTCCTCGCAATGACGGACGGAGACTTCGCGGCCAGTCCTTACTTCTTCGCCAGCCCCAGCGTGTCGATCACCTTGCGCTCGGACTCGGTGACCTCCCCCACGAACTTCTTGTAGTCCTCGGTGTTCTTGTAGTTCGGCACCATGTCGTATTTGGCCAGCGTTGCGATCACCGCCGGGTCCTCGATCGCCTTCTTGAAGGCATCGTGCAGCTTGGCGACGATCTTGGGGTCCATGCCCTTGGGGCCGGCGATGCCGAACGGCGAGTCATAGACCATGGGGTAGCCGAGCTCCTTCAGCGTCGGTACGTCCGGATAGTTCGGCGAGCGCGCGCCGGTCCACACCATCAAGAGGCGGAGCTTGCCGGCATCGACCAGCGGCCGCCAGCCGGTGGAATCCGCCTGCAGCATGGTGTGCTGGCCGAGCACGGCCGCATTGGTCTCGGCGCCGCCCTTGAACGGCACCTGGGTCAGCTTGATCCCGGCCATCAGGGCGATCTGCTCCATGCCGACATGCAGCGAGGTGCCGGTGCCGGGCGTCGCATAGGTCACCTTGCCCGGGTTCTTCTTGGCGAAATCGACTACGTCCTGCCAGGTCTTGAACTGCGACTCCGCGTTGGTGGTGACGCCGAAGGTGTAGCCGGTGAGGTGAATGATGTAGGAGAAATCCTTCGCCGGATCCCAGGACACCTCCTGCATCAAGGGCAGGCGGAACACTGTGATCGGGATCTGGGCGATGGTGTAGCCGTCGGGCTTGGCGCCGGCGGCCATCGTCGCGGGGCCCACGGTGCCGCCGCCGCCCGCCTTGTTGTCGACCGCGATCGGTTGGCCCAGCACCTTCGAGGCGCTCTCGGCGATCGCGCGCATCGAGATATCGGTCGAGCCGCCCGCCGGCCATGGCACGATCAGCGTGATCGGCTTGGTCGGATAGTCCTGCGCGAGCGCCGCTGTTGACACCAGCATGCCGGCGGCGAGCAGGACCATCAAGCGATTGCGGTGCGACATCTCGATCTCTCCCTTATGACCGCGTTCGATCGCGGCCGCGTCTTGTTCGGTGTTGGCAATGATCGTCCCTGTCATGCTGGGACCGAGCGCATTGGACAGAACGGGGCGGGCAACGGAAGCGCGAATTGCGCTCGAAGCGCCGGCTGCGACAATTGGTCTGCCGCGATTTGGCGCGACCTGCCGAGCCGCGGAATTCAATCGGCCTTTGGTCGGACGGATTGGCCGTTCCTGGCACTGTGCCGGGAGGGCGCGGGGTGTGCGCGCCTGACCGGCAAGCCGGGTTTGGTCAAGCGAATAATCAAGGGAACCCAAAGGCATCGGCGCCTTGCGGGATTGCGCGCTTGCCGTCATCATGGCGCCGCCCGCTGCAGGAACGCCGCCCGACAGATGACGCCATCGCCTGACGCCACCGACGACGCTGTGACGAGGGCGTTTGCCGGCCTTCCCGCGTTGCTCGACGAGGCCCCTCGGCTGCTTGCGCGCGGGCGGCTGCTTGATTGCGACTGCCTGATCGGCCCGATGGCGCGGCCGTTTCATGCCGCGATCCGGGCCGGGCGCATCGTCGAACTTGCGCCTTCGCCGATCCTGATGCGCTCCTGGCGCTTTTCCTATCGCGCGACGCCGCAGGCCTGGTCCGCCTATTGGCAGGCCGAGCCGAAGCCCGGCTGGCACGATCTGCTGGCGTTGACCAGGCGCGGCGAGGCCGTGCTGGAAGGCGACCTGCATCCCTTCATGGCGCATCTGCAATACTTCAAGGACCTGCTGGCGCTGCCGCGGCAGCATTTCGCGGCGGCCGTATCATGAGCGGCAAGATCATGGACGGCCACATCGAGCCGATGGTCGGCCGCTACGTTCACGTCGAGATCGGCGGCGAGCTGCACCGGATCTATTTCGAGGAGAACGGCACGGGCATTCCGCTGGTCTGCCTGCACACCGCGGGATCGGATGCGCGGCAGTGGCGCCATCTGCTCGCGGATACGCAATTTGCCGAAAATTTCCGCATCATTGCCTTCGATATGCCCTGGCATGGCAAGTCGAATCCGCCGATGAGCTGGACCGGCGATGAATACCAACTCACCACTGCGCGCTACACCGAGACCATCCGCGCTTTCTGCCGTGCGCTGCGGCTGGAGAAGCCTGTCGTGATGGGCTGCTCGATCGGCGGCCGCATCGTGCTTAACCTTGCGATCGAATATGCCGCCGAGTTCCGCGCGCTGATCGGGCTCGAGGCTGCCGATTTCCAGGCGCCGTGGTATGACACGAACTGGCTGAACCGGCCGGACGTTCACGGCGGCGAAGTCTGCGCCGCGCTGGTGTCCGGGCTGATCGCCCCGCAAAGCCCGGAGCCTGCGCGGATGGAAACGCTGTGGGCCTACAAGCAGGGCGGCCCCGGCGTGTTCAAGGGCGACCTGTATTTCTACCGTGTCGACGGCGACCTGCGCGGCCGGGTCGCGTCAATCGATACTAAAGTATGCAACCTCTATCTGCTTACGGGCGAGTATGATTTCTCCTGCACGCCCGAGGATACGAGGCGGACCGCAGCGGCAATAGGGGGCGCCAGCGTCACGATCATGGAGCAGCTCGGTCATTTTCCGATGAGCGAGAATCCGGAACTGTTTCGCCGCTATATCGCACCCGTCCTCGCTGATATTCTCACGCACTAGAACGACCGTTTCCACGCAAGGAGTAGACGTATGACACGCAACTATCTGATCGGCTTCGCGCTCGCCGCCGCGCTGGGCGCGAGCCAGGCGCAAGCCCAGGAGCCGACCGGCACGCTGAAGAACATCAAGGACACCGGCGCGATCACGCTCGGCTACCGCGACTCCTCGATCCCGTTCTCCTATCTCGACGACAACCAGAAGCCGGTCGGCTACGCCATGGACATCTGCTACAAGATCGTCGATGCCGTGAAGAAGGAGCTGAAGCTCGACAAGCTCGAGGTCAAGCTCAACCCGGTGACCTCGGCGACGCGTATTCCGCTGATGGCCAACGGCACCGTCGACCTCGAATGCGGCTCGACCACCAACAATGCCGAGCGCCAGAAGCAGGTCTCCTTCACCAACAGCCACTTCCTGACCGCCAGCCGCTACGTCACCAAGAAGGCGAGCAAGATCAATTCGATCGACGATCTGAAGGGCAAGACGGTGGTCTCGACCGCCGGCACCACCAACATCAAGCAGCTCACCGAGGCCAACCTCGCGCGCGGGCTGAGCGTCAATATCATCCCGGCCAAGGATCACGCCGAGGCCTTCTTGATGGTCGAGACCGACCGCGCGGTCGCCTTCGTGATGGACGACATCCTGCTCGCGAGCCTCGTCGCCGGCTCGAAGTCGCCGGATGACTACGTGATCTCCAAGGACGCGTTCTCCAAGCCCGAGCCCTACGGCATCATGCTGCGCAAGGACGACGCGCCGTTCAAGAAGGTCGTCGACGCCGCAACCGCCGCGCTCTACACCAGCGGCGAGGGCCAGAAGATCTATGACAAGTGGTTCACCCAAAAGATCCCGCCGAAGGGCCTTAATCTCAACTCGCCGGCTGGACCGGAGATGAAGAAGCAGTTTGCGAAGCCGTCGGACTCTCCGGATCCGGATGCCTATCTAGTCAACTGACCGCTGTGTATGACCCGTCGTCCCTTTTGGGAGCGGGTCCTGAAAGTTAGCATGTCCGGCCATTTTTGGAGGAGAATGGCCGGACATTTGCATAGACGCCGCGCGCGATGCCGGCGTAATGCCGTGACCGGCACGGCCGCGTGGGGGACCTGTGAACTACAATTGGAACTGGCACATCTTCCTTGAGCCGAACCCGATGGGGACCGGCACCTATCTCGACCTGTTGCTGTCGGGGCTGGTGGTCACCGTCAAGGTGTCGGTGCTGGCCTGGATCATCGCGCTGGTGTCCGGCTCGGTGATCGGCGTGCTGCGCACGCTGCCGTCGCGGACCGCGTCGTGGATCGGCTTCTGCTGGGTCGAGTTCTTCCGCAACATGCCGCTCTTGGTGCAGCTGTTCCTGTGGTTCTTCGTGCTGCCCGAATTGTTGCCGCGGTCGGCCGGGCTGTGGCTGAAGCAACTGCCGAATGCGCCGTTCTGGACCGCCGCGATCGGCGTCGGCTTCTTCATGTCGGCGCGCGTCGCCGTGCAATTGCAGGCCGGCATCACCTCGCTGCCGCGCGGGCAGAAGCAGGCCTCGACCGCGCTCGGCCTCACCACGGTGCAGACCTATCGCTACGTGCTGCTGCCGATGGCATTCCGCATCATCCTGCCGCCGCTGACCTCCGAATTCCTCAACACCATCAAGAACAGCGCGGTCGCCATCACCATCGGCCTGATCGAACTGACCGGCCAGGCCCGCTCGATGCAGGAGTTCTCGTTCCAGGTGTTCGAGGCGTTCACGGCGGCAACCGTGCTCTACCTGCTCCTCAATTTCGTCGTGGTGACCGCGATGCGCTTCCTCGAGCGCTATGTCGCGATCCCCGGCTACATCACGGGCAAATGACGATGATCGGCAGTTTCGATTTCGACGTCATCCGCCGCTCGCTGCCCTACCTGTTCCTGGAGGGCATGCGCTTCACGCTGACCTTGACCGCGCTCGCAGCGTTCGGCGGCCTGGTGTTCGGCACCCTGATCGCCCTGATGCGGCTGTCGAGCTACAAGGTGCTCGGGCGCATCGCGGGCTTCTATGTCGACTTCATCCGCTCGCTGCCGCTGGTGCTGGTGATCTTCTGGTTCTACTTCCTGGTGCCGTATATCGGGCAGTGGCTGACCGGCGCGTCGCGGCCGATCACGGTCGGCGCCTTCGCCTCCTCGCTGATCACCTTCATCGCGTTCGAGGCGGCGTATTTCTCCGAGATCATGCGCGCCGGCATCCAGTCGATCTCGAAGGGCCAGCCGGCCGCGGCCAGCGCGCTCGGCCTGACCTACGCGCAGTCGATGCGCTACGTCGTGCTGCCGCAGGCGTTTCGCAACATGCTGCCGGTGCTGCTGACGCAGACCATCGTGCTGTTCCAGGACACCTCGCTGGTCTACGTGCTGTCGATCCCGGATTTCCTCGGCGCCGCCAGCAAGGTCGCGCAGCGCGACGGCCGCCTGGTCGAAATGTACCTGTTCGCCGCGCTGGTCTACTTCGTCATTTCCTGTGTCGCGTCCTATGGCGTTCGCCGCCTGCAGTCGCGCATCGCGATTGTCCGGTAGCCAGTCATGCTTTCGAACATTCAAGACACGGCCCCCTTCACCTCTCCCATCGGGAGAGGTCGGATCGCGTCAGCGATCCGGGTGAGGGGTTTTGCTCCATCGATAGACCGCAATCCCTCACCCGGCGCTGCGCGCCGACCTCTCCCGATGGGAGAGGTGGAAGCGCGCTCGCTGCAACGCCTGAGTCACGCATGATCGAGATCAACCACGTCAACAAATGGTACGGGCCGAGCTTCCAGGTGCTGAAGGACTGCACCACCAGCGTCGCCAAGGGCGAGGTGGTGGTGGTCTGCGGCCCGTCCGGCTCGGGCAAGTCGACCCTGATCAAATGCGTCAATGCGCTGGAGCCGATCCAGGGCGGCGACATCACGCTCGACGGCGTCAAGGTCAACGATCCCAAGACCGACCTGCCGAAGCTGCGTTCGCGCGTCGGCATGGTGTTCCAGCATTTCGAGCTGTTTCCGCATCTGCGCATCATCGACAATCTCCGCCTCGCGCAGGAGAAGGTGCTCGGCCGCAAGTCTGAGGACGCCACCGCCAAGGGCATGAAGCTTCTGGAGCGCGTCGGGCTGAAGGATCATGCCAAAAAGTTTCCGGCGGAGTTGTCCGGTGGCCAGCAGCAGCGCGTCGCGATCGCCCGCGCGCTGGCGATGGACCCGATCGCGATGCTGTTCGACGAGCCGACCTCGGCGCTCGACCCGGAGATGATCAGCGAAGTGCTCGACGTGATGGTCGACCTCGCCCGCGAGGGCATGACCATGATGGTCGTGACCCACGAAATGGGCTTTGCCAACAAGGTCGCCGACCGCGTCATCTTCATGGACCGCGGCGAGATCGTCGAGGATGCCAAGAAGGCCGACTTCTTCGGCACGCCGCGCAGCGACCGCGCGCAGAAGTTCCTGTCGAAGATCCTGCAGCACTGAGCTTAGGGAGCCTCTCCGCCTGTCATTCCGGGGCGCCTCGAAGAGGCGCACCTGAGGGTTCGATGCTGCGCATCGCCCTGGAATGACGGCTGCTACAGGGTTTTCCCCCGTTAACAATTTGCGTATACGAAGGCCTGAACCCCCCTTCGTCCGCAGGAGAACTCGCGTGGAAAAGATCGCTTATGTCAACGGCTCGTTCGTGCCGCATTCGGAGGCCAAGGTCTCGGTGTTCGACCGCGGATTCCTGTTCGCCGACGGCATCTACGAGGTGGCGGCGGTGCTCGAGGGCAAGCTGATCGACAACGCCTCACACCTGGCGCGGCTCAAGCGTTCGGTCGGCGAGATCCAGCTCGCGCTGCCGGAGACGCTGGAGCGGATCGAGGAGATCCAGAAGGAGCTGGTTGCGCGCAACGACCTCGTCAACGGCATGGTCTATCTCGAGGTCACCCGCGGCGCCGACAAGGGTCGCGACTTCGCCTTCCCGAAGGCCGACGTCAAGCCGACGCTCGTGATGTTCACCTCGGAAAAGGACATCATCAACGCGCCCTCGGCCAAGACCGGCATCAACGTCATCACGGTGCCCGACATCCGCTGGGAACGGCGCGACATCAAGAGCGTGGCGCTGCTGGCGCAGGTGCTGGCCAAGCAGGCGGCGGCCGCGGCCGGCGCCGGCGAAGCTTGGATGATCGAGGACGGCAAGGTCACCGAGGGCGGCTCGTCCTCGTCCTTCATCGTCACCCAGGACGATGTCATCGTGACCCGGCAGAACGGCAACGAGATCCTGCCCGGCTGCACCCGCAAGGCGGTGGTCAAGCTCGCCGAGGAACGCCAGCTGCGCATCGAGGAGCGCGCCTTCACGATCGAGGAAGCGCTCGCCGCCAAGGAAGCCTTCATCACCAGCGCTTCCGTGTTCGTGCAGGGGGTGGTCGCGATCGACGGCAAGAAGGTCGGAGGCGGCAAGGTGGGTCCGATCACCGACCGCCTGCGCGAGATCTATGTCGAGTTCGCCAAGGCGACGGCGGTTTGACACTGGGTGGGGTGGGTTAGCGCAGCGTAACCCACCGACTTTGCTCACCACGGAGAGAATGGTGGGTTACGCCTTCGGCTAACCCACCCTACGGTCTGCGCATCGCCTTGGCACCGTCACCCTGAGGTGGCCGCTTCTTCAGCGGCCCTCGAAGGATCGACGGCCCGACTATCGACGGCCCGACTGTGGCCGTGCATCCTTCGAGACGCCTGCTGCGCAGGCTCCTCAGGATGACGGGGATGGATCGTCCGCGCTGCTCACGCCGCCGCCTTCGCCTTCACCGGATGCACCGCGCGGAAGCCGATGGCGATCCGGTTCCAGGCGTTGATCGCGCCGATCAGCGTGGTCAGGTTGACCAGCTCGCTGTCCGAGAACTGGGCGCGCACGGCTTCATAGTCGGCGTCGGGCGCATGCGTCTCGGACACCAGCGTCAGCGCTTCGGTCCAGGCTAGCGCCGCGCGCTCGCGCTCGCTGTAGAGCGGGGATTCGCGCCAGGCGTTGAGCAGATAGAGCCGCTGCTCGGTCTCGCCATGCTTGCGGGCGTCCTCGGTGTGCATGTTGATGCAGTAGGCACAGCCGTTGATCTGCGAGGCGCGGGTCTTGACCAGCTCGATCAGCGATTGCTCGAGGCCGCTCGCAGCAATCTGGTTTTCGACCGCGACCAGCGCTTTGATGGTCTCGGGTGCGGCCTGGTAGAAGTTCATACGGGGTTTCATGGTCGTTCTCCGTAGTTGTGGTTTGGGTTAGTGCGCACCGCCGCCAGCGAGGTGGCCCGGCTTCTTCAGGAATAGTGTCGCCGCGAGTGCGATGATCAGCGCGACACCGAGCAGGTAGAAGGTATCGCTGAAGGCGAGGATGTAGGCCTGCTTCTGCACGACCTTGCCGATCGCCGCGATTGCGCGGTGGGCGGCCGCGGCCTGGTCGGCGACGCCGTGGTTCATGAAATACTGCGTCAGCTGCTCAATCCGGTTGCGCGTGGCCTGTTCCAGCAGCGAGACCGACTGCATCAGCACGTTGGAGTGATATTGCTCGCGCTTGGTCAGCAGCGTCTGCAGCACGGCGATGCCGACCGCACCGCCGAGGTTGCGCATCATGTTGAACAGCGCGGAGGCCGAGCCCGCATTCTCCAGCTCGATGCCCGCGGTCGCAACCGCCGACAGCGGCGCCATCACCAGCGCCTGGCCGATGGCACGGACGATGTTGGGCCAGAACAGCTGGTCGGTGGCGTAGTCGTTGGTCATGAAGATGTTCATGAAGTTGGAGCCGGCGAACAGCGCGAAGCCGACGCCGATGATGAGGCGCGGGTCGAAGCGCTGCATCAGCCGCGGTACCAGCGGGATCAGCGCGAGCTGCGGCAGCCCGGTCCAGGCCAGCACCATGCCGATCTGCTCGGCATTGTAGCCCTGGATGCGCGCGAGGTACTGCGGCAGGATGAACACCGAGCCGTACAGCGCGATGCCAAGCAGGAAGTTGGCCAGCATGCCGAAGCCGAAATTGCGGCGGGCGAGCAGGCGCAAATTGAGCAGCGGCTTCTCGACGGTGAACTCGACGATCAGGAAGGCGGCCAGCGCGACGGCGGCGATCACCGACAGGCGGACGATGAAGGGCGAGCCGAACCAGTCGTCCTTGTTGCCTTCCTCCAGCACGGTCTGCAGCGCGGCGAGGCCGACCGCCATGGTGATGATGCCGAGCCAGTCGCCCTGGCGGATCAGAGACAGCTTCATCGGGCTCGGATCGAGCGAGACGTAGAGCATCGCGATCATCACGGCGCCCGGCACCAGGTTGACATAGAAGATATACTGCCAGCCCCAGTTCTCGGTGAGATAGCCGCCGATGGTCGGGCCGATCGCCGGCGCGAACGTCGCCGACAGCGCGAACAGCGCGAGCCCGATCGGCTGCTTGGCCTTCGGCAGTAGCGTGATGATCAGCGTGAACGCCATCGGGATCAGCACGCCGCCGGTGAAGCCTTGCACCGCGCGCAGCGCGATCATCTGCGGCAGGTCCTGCGCCAGCGCGCATGCCGCCGAGAACACCAGGAACAGGAGCGCATTGGTGAGCAGATAGATGCGCACCGAGAACACCTGCGCGAGCCAGCCGGAGAGCGGGATCACCACGATCTCGGCGATCAGATAGGAGGTCGAGATCCAGCCGCCGTCGTCGATCCCGGCGCCGATCGCGCCCTGCACGTCGGCGAGCGAGGCGTTGACGATCTGGATGTTCAGCACCGCCATGAACGCGCCGAGCGTCGCCCCGATCACCGCGATCCAGGTTTTCGTGGGGATCGCCGGCGCCGCCGGCGCTGCGGGGGCGGGGAGCGCGGTGGCGTTCGGGGCGTCGGCTGTGGGCTGAAGTGCGGTCATCGGCGTGTTCTCTGGCTTACACACGCAAAATGTATTAGGCGGTCGCTTTCGATAATCCGGGAAAGACTGGAAGGATTGTCCGGTAGAGGTTGATAATCAACGGTTGCGGCTGAGAGAGCGACTGCGGTTATGGCCACGGCACGACGGCTGCGTTTGGCCTGCGTGCCGTCGACTAGTGAGGTGAGCACGCCTCTCAAGCTCCCTCTCCCGCTTGCGGGGGCTCCACAAGATGACTCGCGGAGAGAGCCCCCCACCCGCAAGCGGGAGAGGCGAAGAGGGCGTAGACAGCAAAACGCGATCGACCACCGATGGGTGATCGATCGCGCGGAGCCAGCCGAAGAAGCGTTTGGTCCTATCCGCCGTTCGCCCGCGTCGCTGATGCCAGCCGCCGCTTCTCCTCGCGCTCGGCCAGCACCGTCGCCTTGGTGTTGACGGTCGGGATCGCCGACATGCCCGGGCGCAAGAGGCCGGTGAGGCTCTGATCGTCGAGCACGATCTTGACCGGCACGCGCTGCACGATCTTGGTGAAATTGCCGGTGGCGTTGTCGGGCGGCAGCAGCGCGAATTCGAGGCCGCTGGCCGGCGACAGGCTGTCGACATGACCCTTCAGCGTGGTGCCGCGAAAACTGTCGACCGTGAGCTCGACCGGCTGGCCGTTGCGCACATGGGTCAGCTGCGTCTCCTTGAAATTGGCGATCACATAGACCGCGTCCAGCGGCACCACCGCCATCAGCTGGGTGCCGGCCTGCACATATTGCCCGACGCGCAGCGTGCGGGCGCCGACCGTGCCGTCGACCGGCGCGGTGATCCGGGCGTAGGACAGGTTGAGCTCGGCCTGCTGCTCGACCGCGCGAGCGCGGTCCACCTGCGCTGCGGCCTGGGCGCGCTGCGTGGTCAGCACGTCGACCTTGCGCTGGGCCGCCGACAGCGCCGACTTCGCGTGCTGCAATTGCGCGGTGTTGGCGCGCAGCGCCGCGTCGGTCTGTTGCGCACGCTGAATGGTGCCGGAGCCGGACTTCATCAGCCCGTCGTAGCGGGTCTGCTCTTCCTGCGCGAATTTCAGGTTGGCCTCGGCGGCGGTGACGTCGGCCGTGCTCTGGTCGATGATCGGCTGCTGCAATTCGAGCTGGGCATCGAGGTTGCGTACCGAGGCTGTAGCGGCGTCGACATCGGCCTTGGCCTGGCCGAGCGCGGTGCGGTAATCGCGGTCGTCGATCTCGGCCAGCAGCTGGCCGGCCTTCACCGGCTGGTTGTCGGTGACCAGCACGCGGGCGATGTAGCCCGAGACTTTCGGGGCGATGATCGTGGAGTCCGCCTTCACGTAGGCGTCGTCAGTGGTTTCGAGGTAGCGGCCGGTGGTGACGTAGTCGTAGCCAAAGTCGGCTGCCACGGCGACGCCGATGATCGCGGCGAGCCCGAGCGCCACCCGCTTGACCGCTTTCCGCGACGGGCGGAGGCCGATTTTTGTTGCTTGTTCAGGGACATAAGTGGTGGTCGACATGGCATCCTCCGGGTCGAACATTCGCGTCCTTCCAGAAAGGGCGCCCAGTACGCCCCTTAGATGCAATGTCCTCCCCGCTGTGATAATCCCGATAAAACTGGAAGCATTATCAACCCAGCGCTGATAATCCGGACCTTGCCGCATGGATCGCCTGACCAGCCTGACCGCCTTCGTCCGGGTCGTGGACACCGGCGGCTTTTCCGCGGCCGGCCGCAAGCTCAACATGTCCACCACCATGGTGAGCAACCACGTGCAGTCGCTGGAGGACCGGCTCGGCGCCCGGCTGCTCAACCGCACCACGCGCAAGGTCAGCCTCACCGAGGTCGGCCAGGCCTATTACGACCGCTGCGTCCAGATCCTCGCCGACATCGAGCAGGCCGACGACATCGCGGGCGCCCAGCAATCGGTGCCGCGCGGCACCCTGCGCATCTTCACCAACACCCATCTCGTCCAGTTCCTGTCGCCCGCGGTGGCCGAGTTCCTCGCCACCTATCCCGAGGTCAAGGTCGATCTCACGATCGGCGAGCGCAATGCCGATCTGATCGACGAGAACTACGATCTCGCCGTGCGCATGGTGCCGCCGCCGGACTCCAGCCTGATCGTGCGCACCATCGCGACCTGGCGCCACGTGCTGTGCTGCTCGCACGGCTATATCGAACAGCACGGCAAGCCAACGCTGCTGGCCGACCTCTCCGCGCGCAACTGCATGCGCCACGCCAACTATCCCTATGGCGACGAGTGGCGCTTCGCCGACCGCAAGGGCACGCCGGCCGCAGTGCGCGTCTCCGGAAATCTGATCTCCAACAGCGGCGAAACCCTGAAGCTCGCGGCGCTGGCCGGCGTCGGCGTCTTCCTCGCGGCCGGCTTCCTGGTTCGCGACGAGCTGGAGTCGGGACAACTGGTCCGCCTGCTGCCCGAATACCGGCCGGTCGAGCTCACCATGAATGCTGTCTATCCGCATCGCCATCATCTCTCGGCGAAGGTCCGCACCTTCATCGACCTGCTGGTCCATCACGCCACCGAGCAGCAGAAGCTGATCAATCCGTATTCGTGAGCGGCGCGGGCGCTTGCGATGATGGCACGCGTGCGCCCTTTATCCACCGTCATCCCCGCGCAAAGGCTTCGCCTTTGTCGCTGGAGGAGCCGCGCAGCGGCGTCTCGAAGGATGCACGGCCCGGCTGCTGGCCGTTCATCCTTCGAGGCTCGCTCCGCTCGCACCTCCAGCGACAAAGGCGAAGCCTTTGCGCGGGGATGACGGGACTAATAGTACGACGTTCCTTCCGCGTCATGACCACCCGGCAGCCGTTGCATAGCCGTTGCGTGTATGAAGATCGCCTCACCTGCCGGGGTCCGTCATGCCGTTTCGTCTCCTCGCATCACTCCTGTTCGCGCTCGCAGCAAACCTGCTGCTGCAACTGCCGGCGCGCGCCGCCTATCCCGACCACATCGTCAAGATCGTGGTGCCGTTCGCGCCGGGCGGCGGCACCGATGTCGTGGCGCGGACGCTGGCGCAGGAGATGCAGAAGGATCTCGGCGTCACCGTCATCATCGAGAACAAGCCGGGGGCGGGCACCATCATCGGCACGCAGAGCGTCGCGGCGAGCCCATCCGACGGCTACACGCTGCTGATGGCGACCTTCGCCAACGCGGTCAATCCGAGCCTCTACAGCAAGCTGCCTTATGATGCGCACAAGGATTTTGCGCCCGTGGCGCTGGTGGCGCGCTCCTTCAACGTCGTTGTGGTCAATCCCGCTTCGCCGATCAAGTCGATTGCCGATCTGATCGCGGCCGCGAAGGCCGATCCGGAAAAGCTGTCCTACGGCACCTATGGCACCGGCACCTCGGCGCATCTCGCCGGCGAACTGTTCAAGCACATGGCCGGGGTCAATCTCACGACCGTTCCCTACAAGGGCGCGGCGCCTGCCATCACCGACCTCTTGGGTAGCCAGATCCAGGTAATGTTCACCACGGTGGCAAGCTGCGCCTCGCTGGTCGAGGCCGGGCAGCTGCGCGCGATCGGAGTGACGTCGGCCGAACGCTCGCCTGCGTTCCCGCAATTGCCGACGGTCTCGGAAGCCGGCGCCTCCGGCTATGTCGCCGAATCCTGGTACGGCCTCTACGTGCCGGCGAATACGCCGACCGACATCATCGACCGCCTCAACAGATCGGCGGCCAAGGCCGTGCAGGCGGAGGCCTTCAAGAAGCTCAGCGTCAATGAGGGCCTCGTGATGGTGGCCTCTCCTCCGGCCGAGCTCGACCGCTACTTTGCCGGCGAGGAGGCGCGCTGGCGCAAGGTGATAAAGGACGCCGGCATCAAGGCCGAATAGGCGGCATGCGCCAGGTGACGATCACATCTTTTTGCGTCGCATTGCCGTAACCGTGATTCTAGACGCAACGGACCGGTTCCTGGATCGTTGCCATGATCAGCGGAACCTCCCGCCTTGAGCTGTGTCTTGCGTCAAAGAGTAGGCCATGTGGATTTTGTTGCTGCTGCCGTTCATCGGCTTGCTGTGCGTGCCGTTCTATAATTTCGTCGAGCCGTCGCTGTTCGGCTTTCCCTTCTTCTACTGGTACCAGCTCGCCTGGGTGCCGATCTCCTCGCTCTTGATCTGGCTGGTCTATCGCAGCCGCCGGCCCGATACCGACGAGCCGCGGTGAGGGGACAGCCATGACCGATCACATCGCCTGGGTGGCGCTCTCCGTCTTCATCTTCTTTTTCGCGCTCGTCACCGTGATGGGCTTCTTCGCGGCGCGCTGGAAATCCGGCCCGGTCAGCGAGCATCTCGACGAATGGGGCCTCGGCGGTCGCCAGTTCGGCACCTGGATCACCTGGTTCCTGGTCGGCGGCGATTTCTACACCGCCTACACCGTGATCGCGGTGCCGGCGCTGGTCTACGCGGTCGGTGCCTACGGCTTCTTCGCGCTGCCCTACACCATCATCGTCTATCCCTTCGTGTTCGCTGTCATGCCGGTGCTGTGGAAGAAGGCGCATGCGAACGGCTACGTCACCGCCGCCGATGTCGTCCACGGCGCCTATGGCTCGCGCGCGCTCGAGCTCGCGGTGGCGCTGACCGGCCTGGTCGCGACCATGCCCTACATCGCGTTGCAGCTGATCGGCATGGAGGTCGTGATCAAGGCGATGGGGCTATCCGGCGAACTGCCGATCATCGCCGCCTTCGTGATCCTCGCGCTCTATACCTATAGCTCCGGCCTGCGCGCGCCGGCGCTGATCGCCTTCGTCAAGGACATCATGATCTACATCGTGGTGCTGGCCGCCGTGGTCGTGGTGCCCGCGAAGCTCGGCGGCTACGGCGCGGTGTTCTCGGCCGCCAACGACGCCTTCACGGCGAAGGGCGGCGCCACCGGCCTGACGTTGAAGCCCGGACAGTATCTGCCCTATGCGACGCTGGCGCTGGGCTCGGCGCTCGCCGCCTTCATGTACCCGCACACGCTGACCGGCATCTTCGCCTCGAAGTCGGCGGATACCATCCGCAAGAATGCGATCCTGCTGCCGGCCTATACGCTCTTGCTCGGCCTGATCGCGCTGCTCGGCTACATGGCCTATGCCGCCGGCATCAAGGTGACTTCGCCGAACGACGTGGTGCCGATGCTGTTCAAGACGCTGTTCCCGGAATGGTTCGCGGGCTTTGCGTTCTCGGCGATCGCGATCGGCGCGCTGGTGCCGGCGGCGGTGATGAGCATCGGCGCCGCCAACCTGTTCACGCGCAATGTCTGGAAGTCCTACGTCAACCCGGACATCTCGCACGCCGGTGAGGCGTCGGTGGCGAAGATCACATCGCTGGTGGTCAAGGTCGGTGCGCTCGCCTTCATCTTGTTCCTGCCGACGCAATATGCGCTCGACCTGCAACTGCTTGGCGGCCTCTGGATCGTGCAGACGCTGCCGGCGCTGGTGTTCGGGCTGTTCACCGTCTGGTTCCGCGCCGAAGGGCTGCTGCTCGGCTGGGCGGTCGGCATCGGCTGGGGCACGTATACGGCGTGGAGCAACGGGCTGAAGCCGCTCGCCAGCATCTCGCTCGGCGATGCCAGCTACAGCTTCTATGTCGGCCTCGGCGCGTTGCTGCTCAACATCGTCGTGGCGGTGCTCGCGACTGTCGTGGTCGGCCTGATATCACCCGCCAAGCGCCGCGCGGCGGCCTGAGCCGTCGCCTTGGTCTGACGGGGCGGAGGCAAGTCGCGCGGTGAGCCGCGCAACCTCCGCCCTGGTCTTTTCGATCGCGGCGTCTTTCACCGACCCATAGCCGCGGATCTCCATCGGCGCCTTTGCCAGCGCGACGAGATCGGGCAGCCGTGCCTTGTCGAGCTTGCCGAGCATGGTCTCGATCAGCGCCTCATACCAGGTAATCAGCTCGCGCTCGGTGCGGCGCTCCGCGGCGTAGCCGAACAGGTCGAAGGGTGTGCCGCGCAGCCCTTTCAGGCTCGCGAGCAACCGCAGCGGCGTCTGGATCCACTGTCCGAACGCGCGCTTCCTCGGCCGTCCCCGTGCATCGCGCCGCGCTGGCAGGAACGGCGGCGCAAGGTGATATTGCACCGTGAAGTCGCCGTCGAATTCCTGGCTGAGCTCGTCGAGGAAGCCGCTCTGCATATGCAGCCGCGCCACTTCGTATTCGTCCTTGTAAGCCATCAGCTTGAACAGCGACCGGGCCACGGCGTCGGTCAAGGTCTCGCTGCTGAGCGCCACTTCGGCGCGACGCACGCGGTAGATTGTCGCCCGATAGCGCGCGGCATAGGCCTCGTCCTGATACGCCCTGAGGAAATCGGCGCGCCTCGCGATCACCTGCTCCAGCGTCTCCGGGACATCGGCCGCAGCACCGTCGGCCTTCGGCAAGAACTCCGGATCGGCGAAGGCGATCCGGCCCCAGGCCAGCGCCTGCCTGTTGCGCTCGATGGCGACGCCGTTCAATTCGATCGCGCGCGTCAGCGCCTCCAGCGAGACCGGCACCAGGCCCTGCTGCCAGGCGAAGCCGAGCATCATGATGTTGGCAAAGACGCTGTCGCCGAGCAGCCGCTCGGCCAGCGCGTTGGCGTCGATCATGGTGAGGTTGCCCGACCCGATCACTCGCTCGATCGCGCGCAAGCGAACCGGCGAGGCGAGGTCGGCATCGCGAAAGCGCACCACGTCGCCGGTCGGCATCTCGGCGATATTGACCGCGGCGCGCATTCCCTTGCGATAGGTGCCGGATGCTTTTGCCGACGAGCTCACCACGAGGTCGCAACCGATCAGCGCGTCAGCCGCGCCCTGGTCGATCCGCACCTGATGCAGCGCGTCGGGCGTAACCGCCAGCCGCAGGTAGCTCAGCACGGGGCCGAACTTCTGCGCAAAACCGGTGAAGTCGAGCACCGAGACGCCGCGGCCCTCGAGATGCGCGGCCATCGCGATCAATGCGCCGACCGTGATGACGCCGGTGCCGCCGACGCCGGTGACAAGGAGATCATAGGGCCGCTCCAGTCCCGCAAGCTCCGGTACCGGCAGCGCGGCTGCGCGCGCCAGCGGATCGATCGCGCTCGCGCTCTTCGCCCGCCGCTTGCCGCCCTCGATGGTGACGAAGCTCGGGCAGAAGCCGTTGAGACAGGAAAAGTCCTTGTTGCAGGTTGAGAGGTTGATCCGGCGCCTGCGGCCGAACGGCGTTTCCTTCGGCTCGACGCTGAGGCAGTTGGATTCCACCGAGCAGTCGCCACAGCCCTCGCAGACGAGGTCGTTGATGTAGGCGAAGCGCGCGGGATCCCCGATCGTGCCGCGCTTGCGCCGCCGCCGCTTCTCGGTGGCGCAGGTCTGCTGATAGATCAGCACGGTGACGCCGGGAATTGCGCGCAGCTCGCGCTGCACGGCATCCATCGCCTCGCGCGGATGGATGGTGACGCCGGCGGGCAGATCCACCGGCGAGAAATGCGCGGGATCGTCCGACACCAGCGCGATCCGCGCGACGCCCTCGGCGCGGACAGAGTGCGCGATCGCCTGCACGCTGACCGGGCCGTCGACCGGCTGGCCGCCGGTCATCGCCACCGCGTCATTGAACAGGATCTTGTAGGTGATGTTGGCTTTCGCAGAGATCGCCTGCCGGATCGCCATCGAGCCGGAGTGATAGTAGGTGCCTTCGCCGAGATTCTGGAAGACGTGGCTGTTGCCGGTGAATTTCGATGACGCCGCCCAGTTGACGCCTTCGCCGCCCATCTGGATCAGCGACGAGGTCTCGCGGTCCATCCAGCTTGCCATGAAATGGCAGCCGATGCCGGCCAGCGCCTTGGAGCCCTCGGGCACTTTCGTCGAGGTGTTATGCGGGCAGCCCGAGCAGAAATACGGCGTACGGGTCGCGCCCGGCACCGCGATCATGCGGTCCTGTTCGGGCACCAGCGCGGCAACGCGGCGAGCGAGTTGCAATTCCGGAAACATCGGGTCGAGCCGGCGCGCCAGCACGTCGGCGAGCATGCGCGGCGACAATTCGCCGGTCCAGGAGATCAGCCGCGCGCCGCTCTCGTCATGTTTGCCGACCATCCGGTCCGGCTTGGCGCCGGGATAGTCGTAGAAATACTCCTTGAACTGGCTCTCGATGATGCCGCGCTTCTCCTCGACCACGAGGATCTCGCGCTTGCCTTTCACGAACTCCATCGCATCGTGCAGCGCCAGCGGCCACACCATGCCGACCTTGTAGATGTCGATGCCGAAGCGGCGGCACGCGGCTTCATCCAGCCCGACCAGCCGCAGCGCCTCCATCAGATCGAGATGCGCCTTGCCCGTGGTGACGATGCCGTAGCTCGCATCCTTGATGTCGTAGATGTGGCGATCGATCGGATTGGCTTTCGCGAAGGCGTAGACCGCGTGCTTCTTCGCCTCCAGCCGTTCCTCGATCTGCGGGCCCGGCAGATCCGGCCAGCGATAATGCAGGCCGCCGGGCGGCGGCACGAAATCCGGTTGCACGAAACGGCGCGGCGGCCGCAGCTCGACCGAGGCGCCGGACTCCACGATCTCCGAGATCGCCTTGAAGCCGACCCACATGCCGGAGAACCGGCTCAGCGCGTACCCATACTCGCCGAATGCGAGATATTCGCCGATATCGGCCGGATGCAGCGTCGGCATGAACCAGCTCATGAAGGCGACGTCGGACTGATGAGGCATCGAGGACGACACGCAGCCATGGTCGTCGCCCGCGACGACGAGCACGCCGCCACGCGGCGAGGAGCCATAGGCATTGCCGTGCTTCAGCGCATCGCCGGAACGGTCGACGCCGGGGCCCTTGCCGTACCAAAGGGCGAACACGCCATCGACCTCGCGATCTCTTTGCGTCTCGACCTGCTGCGAGCCGAGTACGGCGGTCGCCGCGAGGTCCTCATTCACCGCGGGCAGGAATTCGATGCGGCTGTCCTTGAGCTGCTCGCCGATCTTCCACAGTTCGAGATCGACGCCGCCGAGCGGCGAGCCGCGATAGCCGGAGATGAAGCCCGCGGTGTTGAGGCCGGCAGCGCGGTCGCGCCGCGCCTGGTCGAGCACGATGCGGACGATCGCTTGCGTGCCGGTGAGGAAGACGCGGCCGCGGTCGCGGCTGTAGCGCTCGGACAGCTGATAGGCGTCGAGCAACGGCATCTGGCCCATGACTGACCTCTCCGGGATTCGCGATGTCTGATCCGACAAGGCTATGCCTGTGGGCGTGGTAGGTCTTACCTATCCATTCATTTGTCGCGGAAAAATCGGCAGGATATTGCTGAGAACGATGTAGTTCGGTAGGATCTACCAAATCGAGGGCCTCGCAATGGTCGAAGAGCAGGACGAGAAAATCCTCGCCGAACTGCAGAAGGACGGCCGCGCCACCAACCAGCAGCTTGCGGAAACCGTCGGGATGTCGACCTCGGCGTGCTGGCGCCGGGTTCGTGCGCTGGAAGAGTCCGGTGTCATCTCGGGCTATTCGGCGCTGGTCGCGCGCGAGCGCGCAGGCTTTGCGACCTCGGCGATCCTGCACGTTTCGCTCGAGCGCCACGACGTCAAATTCGTCGACGAGTTCGTCGCGCGGGTGATGAAGCGCCGCGAAGTGCTGGAATGCTTCGCGACCACCGGCGACGCCGACTATCATCTGCGCGTCGTGGTGCGCGACATGGACGCCTACAACAAATTCCTCGACGAGTTCATGTTCCGCATTCCCGGTATCCGCCACGTCCGCACCAACGTGATCCTGAAGGAGATCAAGACCGGCGTGGCGTTGCCGTTTTGAGGTGACGACGATGATGGGGCCGCGCGCTCAATTTTGTCCCGTCACCCTGAGGAGGCCGCGTAGCGGCCGTCTCGAAGGGCGAACGGCCTTCCAGCCCGGCCGTGCATCCTTCGAGGCTCGCCCAGCGGCGCAAGTGCGCCGCAAGGCTCGCACCTCCAGCGACAAAGGCGAAGCCTTTGCGCGGGGATGACGGTCGAACCAGTCGGTAGGATGGGTAGAGCGAAGCGAAACCCATCCTGGTGCCGCGGGTTCGACTTGATGGGTTTCGCTACGCTCTACCCATCCTACGAAGATACGGGTCATGCTGCCTGTTCTGTCGACTTGGTCTTCAACAGAATCATGAACACCATGACATGGCTGACCAGCAGCAGCGGCACATAGAGCGCCGGAATATAGATGCCGGCGCCGAACAGGCCGGGATCGCCGATCTTCACGCCGTTGTAATAGGCGTTGAGAAGGTCCAGCGTGCCCCAGATGTTGAAGACCCAGACGATCGGAATCGCGATCGCCCACCGCCAGGACAGCGCCGCCATCGCAAGCAGCGCGAGAACGGCGGCGACGAGATCGCCCCATCCGACCTCGCTTGCGAAATCCGTGCTCAACTGCGGCGACACGAACCCGGCCACCATGAAGTTCATGCCCAGGAACCTGAACGCATGGAACGCTGCGAGCAGTCGGAGCGCGTTGTCACGTGGCATCGCGCGGATCGCCGGCCAGACGTAGGTGACGGCCACGACGGCACTTGTCAGAAACCCGCCGGCGACGCTGAGGACGAATGGAAGATTGAAGCCCGGGGGCATCGGCGGATTTCCTTGTTGTCGATCGGTTCGGTTGGCTTGCGTTCAGGACCTTGACGCTCAGGGCTTGGCGACGAGCAGGCGGAGCGGCAGCAGCGGGCCGACCCCGATGTACTCGTGATCCATCAGATCGAGCTTGGACAACGGCAGCCCTTCCATGATCGCGTGCGCCTCGGATACATCCTTGGCGTCGAGCAGCAAGACCACGCCGCGCCCGTCGGAGCGCGAATACCATTCGCGAATCTTGCCGTTGAGATAGAGCTGCACGGTCTGCCGGATTTCGTCCGGCATCACGGCCATCACCTGATCGCGGGTGACGCCGGCTTTCGCAGTGAGGATGACCATCACGCCTGTGGTGATGGTGGAGGCGGCTTGTGCCTGTACTTGGGCTTGAGCAGGGGAGGGAGCGGTCATGATGGTGGCGCCTGTCAGAGTGAGGGTGAGAGCCAGGATTGTGTGACGGATTGCTTGCATCGGTCGCATGTCTCCGTTCACGACGGATGTCGTGATGTCGCGTGAGCAGCGCGCGTCGCGTTGCTGCCGCTTGTGGCTCCGATGTAAGGCAGCTTTCCGCGAGCGACTATTCGCGATAATGTTCACGGGCCATGAAGCAGAACTTCACAGTCCGGCAGGGCGCGCTCGACGGCGTCGAGGCATTCCTTGCCGTCGCCCAGCACCGCAGTTTTCGCCGTGCGGCGGCCGAGCTCGGCGTCACGCCATCGGCGATCAGCCAGGCGGTGCGCGCCCTCGAGGCGCGCCTCGGCGCGGTGCTGTTCATTCGCACCACCCGCAGCGTCGGACTGACCGACGCCGGCGAACGGTTTCTGGCGCGCGCAAGACCGGCATTCGAGGAGCTGGTCGCGGCGAGCGGGGCGGCGCGGGAGCTCGGGCAGAAGCCCGCCGGGCTGTTGCGTCTCACCGTGCCGCGCTCGGTGGTGCCGATCCTGCTCGAGCCGCTGATCGCCTCGTTCTGCAAGGCCTATCCCGAGATCGAGGTCGAGCTCGCCGCCAGCGAGGAATTGGTCGACCTCGCCGCCGGCGGCTTCGATGCGGGCATCCGGATGGGCCAGTTCATCAATCCGGACATGGTCGCGGTGCGCCTGACCAAGCCGTTCCCGTTCGCCATCGTCGGCAGCCCGGACTATCTCGCGCGCCGCGGCCGCCCCAAGCGTCCGGACGATCTGCGCGCGCACGCGTGCCTGCGGCTCCGGCGGTCGAACGGAGGGCTCGCGCCGTGGTCGCTGAACGACAATGGCCGTTCGATCGAGCTTGCCGTGTCGGGATCCTTCATCGGCCATGATTTTCCGACGCTGGTCGGCGCCGCCATCGAAGGCGTGGGCCTCGCGCAAGTCCCCGCACCGCTGATATCAGGCGCCGTCAAGGAGAAGAAGCTCGTCCGCGTGCTGGAGCCATTCGCGCCGACGACGCCGGGCGTGTTCCTCTACTATCCCGGCCATCGCCAGATCATGCCGAAGCTGCGCGCCTTCATCGATCACGTGAAGAGCAGGCCGCGGGCCGCGCGGTGAGGAGAGCCCGGATTTGCATTGCTCGTTCACGTCATCTCGGAATGACGGGAGGGTCTAGGCGCGCTTCTGAGGATGCCAGTCAGGCACCGTCTTGACCATGTGCCAGACCAGCAGGTCGAGGGCGCGGGTCATGCCTTCCCGCGACCTGGTATTGGTGAACGCCGACCAGCAGAAATCGCCGCTGGTTCGCACCGAGATCGTCGTCGTTCCGTCCAACAGGCCGCTGTGCCACCAATTATTGTTCGCGGTGACGAACAGGCCCTTGGCGTAGCGGGGGTTGATGGCGCTGGGGGTGCTCATGACGCGGAGGCTGTCGGTCGGTCAGCAGCTGCTCAGTGTCCTTGAAGCCGTCGATATGGACGAACAGCGTCGTCAAATCGCCCGGCGTCGCAATCCAGCCGCCGTGCGAATCCATCCGGGCGACGTTCATCCGGTACGGATCGCCGGTCTGGCTGTAGTATTTCACTTCGTTGCTTGCGCGCTCGCCCAGCGTATTGCCGGCAATCTGCATGTCGGTGATGCCGCATCGCTTCAGGACGGCGTCCTTGATGTATTGCTCGTAGCTCTGGCCGCTCAGCTTTTCGATCACGCGGCCGAGGATGCAATAGCCGAAGTTCGAATAGGCATAGGCTTCGCCTGGCGGACTGGTGAGCGGCATATGCTCCAGCGTCCAGCTGATCAGTTCGCGATGCTTCAGGTTCTGGTTCATGAACATCGGATCGCGAGACTGGTTTCCCCAGGTCCCGGTGGTGTGGGTCAAGAGATGCTCGACCGTGATCTGCTCGACATGGGAGCGAGACGAGCCGGGTGGCATCAAGCTTGGCAGCGTGGGTGTCGTCGGATAGTCCTTGCCGAGAATGGAGCTTGCGCCGAACACATAGTCGCCGAGCCGCAATTTGCCGGCCTCGATCAGGGTGAAGATCCCGGTCGAGGTCACAGGCTTCGATATGCTCGCGATCCGGAAGCGGTGTTGCGGGGTCAATGCTTCGCCGGTCTCCCGATCCGCAACCCCGAACGCCTCGACATAAGCCGGCTTTCCCTTGATTGCGATCGCGATCGAAAGACCCGGTACATCGTAGTCCTTCATGAAGTCGGCGGCCAGGTCAGCCATCTGCTTGCGTTGCTCCGACGTCGGAAGCTCCGCGGGCTGCTCGGCAAGGGCGGTCGACGGCCCGCAAACGATCCCTGCGGCCGATAGCAGGGAGCCCTGAAGCAACGTTCGGCGTGAAAGTGGCATGGCTGACTTGTCTGATGAGTGCGCGCGGACCTTATTGCGCTTTGCCCTGTGTTGTCACGATGCGAACGGCTGTGTGATCACGTCACGATGGCCCGTCGGGCAAATGCCGTCGCGAGAATGCGAGTGTGTGATCCACCAGCGGCGCCACAAACTCGCCGTCGTGCCGGCGAAAGCCGGGACGACAAATGGAGAGAGAAGCGACCCGGTCCATCACCGTCATGCTGAGGTGCGAGCGCAGCGAGCCTCGAAGCACGACGGCCCGGCTCTCGACGCAAGGATGGAGCGGCGGCCGTGCATCCTTCGAGGCTCGCTTCGCGAGCACCTCAGGATGACGGCTCTAAAGTGGTGCAAGCCGCCTCACACCTTCTCCCTCACGAACCTGTTCCGCAGCGTGCCGATGCCGGTGATGTCGATCTCGACCACGTCGCCGTCCTTCAGGTCCGGCGAGGCGCCGTCGGTGCCCATCCAGATCACGTCGCCGGGCGACAGCGTGAAATATTTGGTCAGTTCGACGAGGAACGGGACGATGCCGAAGATCATCTCGTTGGTGTGGAAGCGGCCGGTTTCCTTGCCGTTGACGCGGATCGCGGTCTCCATGCGGTCGAGGTCGACATCGGTCTCGATCCACGGGCCCATCGGCTTGAAGGTATCGGCGTTCTTGGCACGCCACAGCCCGCGATCCGCCTTCTGCCAGCTGCGTTCGGAGACGTCGTTGCCGATGGTGTAGCCGAACACGCAGTCCATCGCGTTGGCCTCGGTCAGGTGCTTGGCGGTCTTGCCGATCACGACGACGAGCTCGCCCTCGTAATGGATCTTCTCGGTCGCGCTCGCGGGGATCACGACGTTCTCGTCATGGGCGATCAGCGCGTTCTGCGCGCGGTAGCCGATCTCGGGACGATCGGGAACGTTCGGCACGGTGCCGGCCTTGTCGGCGGCCTCTTTGAGGTGCTTCAAATAATTCAGCCCGACGCAGTAGAAGGTGCGCGGGATCAGCGGCAGCTCGATCTTGACGTCCTTCAACGCATGCGTCTTCGACGTCTTGCTCCATTCGCCGAACGGATCGCCGTTGACGGTGGTGACGGTGTCGCCCTCGACGAGGCCCCAGGATGTATTGCCTGCGGCGGTGAATTTCAGCCAGCGCATGATGATGTCCCTCTATTCCGCGGCCTGCGTGCGGGTCTTCCAGGCGCCCGCGGCCGGGCGCTTGAGCCCGAGATTTTCGCGCAGCGTCGTGCCGGCGTAGTCCTTGTGGAACAGCCCGCGCTTCTGCAGTTCGGGCACCACGTGGTTGACGAAGTCGGCATAGGAGCCCGGCACGTAGCTCGCCGCGACGACGAAGCCGTCGCAGCCGCGATTGACAAACATCTCCTCCAGCCGGTCGGCGATCTCCTTCGGGCCGCCGACCATCGCGTCCTGCACCTGGCCGCGGCCGGAGAAGGTGATGAAGTCGCGGGTCGAGGGATTGGTCTTGCCGGAGGTGCGCAGCACGCCGTCGCGGATGCCGAGCATGCCTTGCATGCCCTGCAACTCCTCGGTGGTTAGCGGCTCGTCGATCGGTTTGGCGCCGAAATCGAAGTTGAGGCCTTCGGCGAGCAGCGACAACGCGTCGATCTCGAGCGGCAGCTTCTGGATCACCGCCATCCGGTCCTCGGCCTCGGCCTTGGTCGCGCCGGTGACCGGCGTGATCAGATTGCAGAGGAACATCTGGTCGGGATCGCGCCCGGCCTTGGCGGCTTCGCCCCGGATCGCGTCATAGCCCTGCCTGGCATTGGCGAGGTTGCGCGCCGCGGTGAAGATCACCTCACCCCAACGCCCGGCAAAGCGCTGGCCGCGGCCGGAGGCGCCGGCCTGGATCACGACGGGATGGCCCTGCGGCGAGCGCGGCACCGTGAACGGGCCGCGCGAGGTGAAGAATGTGCCCTTGTGGTCGAGCCGCTTCACCTTGGTCGGATCGGCGAAGCGGCCGCTCTTCTTGTCGATCAGCAGCGAACCGTCTTCCCAGGCGTCCCAGTGGCCGAGCACCACCTCCATGAACTCGTCGGCGCGGTCATAGCGATGGTCGTGCTCGAGATGCTGCTCGCGGCCCATGTTGAGCGCTTCGCCGTCATTGACCGACGTCACCACGTTCCAGGCGGCGCGGCCACCCGTCATCAGGTCGAGCGTGGCGAAACGGCGGGCGACGTCGAACGGCTCGAAATAGGTGGTGGAGGCGGTCGAGGCGAGGCCGAGCTTGGTGGTGACCATGCCCATCGTGGTCAGCACCACGATCGGGTCCATCTTCACGCAGCGGATGCCGTATTCGACGGTGTGGGCGTGATCGTTGCCGTAGCGATCGGGCATTGCGAGGCGATCGTCGAAGAACGCCATGTGGAACTTGCCGCGCTCCAGGATGCGCGCGATCTCCTGATAGTAGTCCGCCGACATCGAATCGTCGCGCGATTCCGGGTGACGCCAGGAGCTCGGCAGGTTGGTGCAGTTCTGCGCCTGCAAAAAGCCAACCAGCGCCATTTGCCGTGTCATGTCGTTCTCCTGTGTCCGCAACTATCAGCGAAGGTCGAGCTCATCGGTGAGCTTGTAATCGGCGGCGAGCGCCTTGAGCTTGTCCCAGGTCGCATCCTCGATCTCGATGCCGTCCTTGCGCCGCTGCTGCTCGCGCAGATATTCGATCTCGCCGGGATAGAACACGCCGCGGCTCCCTTCCGAGGGCGGCGTCGATTTCAGGTAGCGGGCGAAGTCGGCGACCTCCTTCCTGAAGTCCATGAGCGGACGGAATGCGGCGACGTTGAACACCGCCATGAAGCAGCCGTCGTTGTGTCGGCCGGTCGGCTCGACGCCGAAGCCGAGCCCGGTCAGGAGGCCGCACAGCACCTCGATCATCGCGGCAAGGCCCGAGCCCTTGTAGCCTTCGCTGCCGCCGAGCGGCAGCAGCGCGCCGCCCTTGCGGTAGTCTTTCGGGTCAGTGGTGTCGCGCCCCTCGGCATCGATGATCCAACCCTTCGGGATGCTCTCGCCACGCGCCACCGCGAGCTGGATCTTGCCGGCGGCGACTGCCGAGGTCGCCATATCGAGATAGAATGGCGCCTCGAGGTCGGAGGGCACCGCGATCGAGAGCGGGTTGGTGCCGAGCCGGGCCTCGCGGCCGCCGAACGGCGCCACGTGTTTCGGCGAGCGGCCGGAATCGGCGGCCGCAATCCCGATCATGCCTTCGCGCATCGCCATCATCGGGTAATGCGCGAGCCGTCCGACGTGGCTTTGGCGGAACACCGTGCAGGCCGCGACATTGGCGGTCTTCGCCTTGTTGATGGTCATCTCCATCGCCTTGGCGTTGACGTGGAAGCCGAAGCCCCAATGACCGTCGATCACAGTCGTGGTCGGTGTCTCCTGCACGATGGTCCATTTCGCGCCGGGCACGATGTGGCCGGCCTTGATGCGGTCGATATAGGTCGGGATTGCGATCACGCCGTGGGAGTCGTGGCCGGCGAGGTTGGCGTTGACGCAGCCGGAGGCGACTGCGCTGGCTTCCTCCTCCGATGCGCCGGCACCCTTGAGGAGTGCCGCGCCGATGCGCGTGAGACGGTCGGCCTGGACGATCGGCATGGGATTTTCCTCGCGGTCTGCCCGCGTGATGCGCGGGTCGTGCTTGCTGTTGTCGACGTCATGCTCTCAAAGCGCCGAGGGGCGAGCAAGGGCAGAAAAATCCGGGCGGCCATACCGCCAGCAGGGTGCTCGCCGCCGCGATTTCACGGAGTGGAACGGGCGCGGTCGCGATGCGGAATTTGGCTGCTCGGGCGGCGCGAGCAGGACGTCCATCCGCGCCTCGCCACCCTCCGCCTCAGGCTGGCACACCGGTGTCCGTAATATCCCGGAAAACCGCCGCCGGCGTTCGTCAGCCGTTTACTTTGTCGTGCAACTTGCCGGATACGCTAACCACCACTTAGGCCTCTCGCGGGCAATGTTCCCTGCCAGATTGGAGGGGTTGGCCCCCGGGCCTTCAGGAATCGTGCAGTCGAGCATCGGGCGTACCTTCGCGGCGTTGAGTGCCACCAACGAAGCGATCCTGTACGCGAAATCACCAGAAGAATTGTACGGCAAGGTCTGCGAAGCCGCGTTCTCGAGCGGGAGCTTCCTGGCCGCGACCGTGTTTTTGCTGGAGCCGGATACCGGTCTCTTGAGGTTCGCGGCTGGCTACGGCGACGATGTCGCGCGACTATGCAGCATCACCATTTCCGCGATCGCCAACACCCCGGAGGGCGAAGGCGTGGCCGGCCGCGCGTTCCGCGACCAGAAGGCCTGCGTCCGCAACGACTATGTCAACGACGCTGTTTCGGCGGCTTGGCGCAGCGGCGCGGCAGCGGCCGGCGTCGGGGCGGCCGCCGCGGTGCCGCTGGTTTGCAACCGGCGCAGCGTCGGCGTCTTCATGGTGACGCGGCGCGAGATCAATTCGCTCAGCGACGAGGCCGTTTCGCTGCTGGAGCGCATGGCCGCGAACGTGTCCTTCGCGCTCGATAATTTCGACCACGAGGCCTCGCGCAAGAGCGGCGAGCGGGCGATGCGTCGGCTCAACCGCATGTTCGGTGCGATCAGCGCAACCAACGAGGCGATCCTTCGCGCCAAGACCGAGCACGATCTCTATCAGCGGGTCTGCGATGCCGCGGTGTTCAGCGGAAAGTCCTTCGCGACGGTGGTGCTGCTGGCCGAACCCGACACGCACTGGTTCGAGCCTGTCGCCGGCACCGGCGAGGCGCTCGACCTGATCACCCAGACGCGCTTCTCGACCGATCCGGACAACGTCTATGGCAAGGGGATTTGCGGCGAGGCGTTCCGGACCCAGCGGCCCTGCGTCGAGCACGACATCCCGATATCGATGGGCCCGTCGCATATGCCGATCGGCGGCAGCGGCCTGATGGCCTGCGTGGCGCTGCCGCTCACCCGGTTCGGCAAGAGCGTCGGCGTCCTGATTTTCTTCACCGGCAATTCCTGGGCGCGCGACGAGGAGATCATCGCGCTGCTCGCGGGGATCGCCGAGAATGTCTCGGTCGCGCTCGACAATTTCGGCCGTGCCACCGAAAAGGCCAAGGCCGACGCCGAGCGCGAGCGGCTGTCGCGGATGTTCGCGGCGCTGAGCGCGACCAACGAGGCGATCATGCGCGCGAGGTCGCGGCTCGAGATGTTCGAGCTGGTCTGCGCGGCGGCGGCGCATGGCGGCGGATTCAACTCCACCAGCATCCTGATCGCGAAGCCCGGCGACGATTTCCTGGAGATGATGGCGGTCGCGGGGCCTACCGCGGCAAATGCGCGCCGCCTCAACGTCTCGCGCAGCGAGGCTCGCCCCGAAGGGCGCGGCGTCTGCGGCCGGGCGTTCCGCTCGCGGCGCGCCTGCATCAACAACGATTTTCTGGGCGACGTCGCCAGCAATCCGTTCCGCGACGTCATCGACCGCGAGGATGCGCGATCGGGCGCGGCGTTCCCGTTGATCGTCGACGACGAGCCGGTCGGCGTGATGCTGTTCATCTCCGCCAAGCGCAACACCTTCTCGGCTGAATTCGCCGAGCTGCTGCAGCGGCTCGCCGACAACGTCTCCTATGCGCTCGGCAGCTTCGACCGTGCCGACGAGAAGGCGCGGACCGAGGAGCAGAAGGAGCGGCTGCGGCGGATGTTCGCGGCGCTGAGCGCGACCAACGAGGCGATCATGCGGGCGAAATCCCGCAGCGAACTGTTCGATCTGGTCTGCGATGCCGCGGCGGTCGGCGGCCAGTTCGTCTCGGCCACGATCAGGCTGGTGCGGCCGGGCGAGGTCTTCCTGGACAATGTGGCCGCCTCGGGCCCGGACCGGGTGCGGGCCCGAGAGGTTCAGCTGTCGGCCGACGCGACGCGTCCGGAGGGACAGACGCTGACCGGCGTTGCGATCCGCACGCGCAGGCCCTGCATCAGCAACGACTATCTCAGCGATTTCGGCCCCGAATCGCACGTCTATCCGGCCGTGCGCGACAGCGGCAGCAAATCGGGCGCAGCCCTGCCGCTGCTCAAGAACGGCGAGGCGATCGGCGCGCTGGTGTTTCTCTCCAGCGAGTTCGGCACCTTCAGCCCGGAGATGATGGCGCTGTTGCAGCGGCTTGCCGAGAACGTGTCGTTCGCGCTTGCCAATTTCGATCGCGCCGACGAGAAGGCGCGGGACGACGAGCAGAAGGAGCGGCTGTCGCGGATGTTCGCGGCGCTGAGCGCGACCAATGAGGCGATCATGCGGGCGAAGTCCCGCGCAGAATTGTATCGACTGGTCTGCGCGGCGGCGGCGACCGGCGGCAAGTTCACCTCGACTACGATCGCGCTGGCGCAGACCGGAAGCGACTATCTGCGGATCGTCGCGATTGCGGGGCCGGCGGCGGAGGGCGCGCGCCAGGTGACGCTCTCGACCAGCGAGGCGCACCCCGAGGGGCGCGGCGCCTGCGGTCGGGCGTTCCGCTCCGGCAAGGCGTGCATCATCAACGACTATTTTGCCGATCCCGAGACCGCCGCTTTCCATGAGCGCGCGCGGCTCGATGGAACGCAGTCCAGCGCCTCGTTTCCGCTTGTTGTCAGCGGGCAGGTGGTCGGGGTCATGATCTTCGTCGCGATCGACAAGGACACGTTCACGCCGGAGTTCGCCGAATTGCTGCAGCGCCTTGCCGACAATCTGGCGTTCGCGCTCGAGAGCTTCGATCGCGCCGATGAGAAACACAAGGCCGACGAGCGCATCGAATATCTTGCCTCGCACGACAGCCTGACCAATCTGCCGAACCGCGAGACGTTCAACGAGATGCTGCATCACGCGATCTCGGCGGCGGATCGCCATCGCCGGCAGCTCGCGGTGCTGTTCATCGATCTCGACCGCTTCAAGGTGATCAACGACTCGCTCGGCCACGACGCCGGCGACATGCTGCTGGTGGCGATCGCCGAGCGGCTGCGTGGATCGTTGCGCGCGAGCGACGTGGTGGCGCGGCTCGGCGGCGACGAGTTCGTGGTCATCCTCGAGGAAACCGCCGAACGCGACGACGTCGAGCGCATCGCCGGCGATCTTCTGGTTTCGCTCAGCCAGCCGCTGCAGCTCAGCGGGCATGAGTGCCACACCACGGCCTCAATCGGCATCGCGATGTATCCGGCCGATGGCTCGGACGTGCAGACGCTGACCAAGAATGCCGACATGGCGATGTATCTCGCCAAGGAAGACGGCAAGAATGGCTTCCGCTTCTTCTCCAACGAGATCAGGGCGCAGTCGATCGAGCGCTTGACGATGGAGAGCGCATTGCGCCGCGCACTCGAGCGCAAGCAATTCTCGCTCGACTATCAGCCCAAGGTGGACATGGCGAGCGGGCAGATCAGCGGCGTCGAGGCGCTGCTGCGCTGGACCCATCCCGAGCTTGGCAAGGTATCGCCGGGGCAGTTCATCCCGCTTGCCGAGGAGACCGGCCTGATCGTGCCGATCGGCCGCTGGGTGTTGAAGGAAGCCTGCGGGCAGAACATGGCGTGGCAGCGCTGCGGCCTCAGGGCCGTGACGATGGCGGTCAACCTTTCACCGCGGCAGTTCGGCGATCCGAACTTGCTCGACGACATCGACGCGGCGCTGGAGGAGAGCGGCATGTCGCCGGCGTTGCTCCAGCTCGAGGTCACCGAGAGCATGGTGATGCGCAACGTGACGCGTGCGGTGCGCGTGCTCGACGCGATCCAGAATCGCGGCATTCGGCTGGCGATCGACGATTTCGGCACCGGCTATTCATCGATGTCGCTGATGAAGCAGTTCCCGATCGACACCATCAAGATCGACCGCTCTTTCGTGCGCGACCTGCCCAATGATTCCGAGGACGTCGCGATCGCGCAGGCGATCATCTCGATGGGCAAGGCGCTTGGCATGACCATCGTCGCCGAGGGCGTCGAGACCTCCGAGCAGCAGGAGTTCCTGCGCGCCCATGCCTGCGACGAGATGCAGGGCTTCCTGTTCAGCCGGCCGCTGCCGCCGCGCGATCTCGCCGAATTGTTGAAGCCGTCGCAGGCAGAGGCGTCGCCGCCGTTGCAGCCGTCGCTGGATGGCGAGGCGACCAGCGAGGCCGGGCCGGATCTAGGGCGGAAACGCGCCGTCGTCTGACGGCTGCACGGGCAGGTCGCGAACGTCGGAATCGGTTGATGCGACCTTGCGCGAGAAATCATAGGGCCACGGCAGGATGTCCTGGCCGGCCAACGTCTGGCGCAACACAACGGCAGCCTCCGCAAAGCTCGCGCCGTCGGCAAGGCGGAGCTGGCGGCTCCAGGCGGATGGCAGCGGTTCGGCGGCATCGCGCATCTCGAATGCCGGCCCCCACCACCAGGCCGGAGCGGGCGGCCGTTCCGGTTCCGCAATGGCGCGCCAGCGCGCGAACTCGTCGACGATGCGGGCAAATTGCAGCTTGGCGGCGGGATGCATCGAAGGCCCTTCCTTGGGCCGGGATGATAGCATCGCTCCCACCTCGCGCAACGCGGCTATTGGCGGCCGTGCTGCCAATGCGCCGTCACGTCGGAGCCCGATTTGTTGAGGTGGACGTGCTGGTCGACATGGTCGACCCAGGACAGCGGAATGAGGTGATGGTGCTGACCGTCAGGCGAGCTTTGCTTGGTCAGCTTGATCTGGTCGGTGCCTTCCATGTGGTCGACCTTGCCGACCGTTTTCTTGTCCGACGAGATCACATCCATATCTTCCCGAATATCAGCGGCGTTTGCCATGCGTCATTTCCTCGTCATGATGATGAGGGGATGAAACGCCGCCTGGATGCAAAGGTTGCTAGCCGGTTCCGGCTACTTCTGCTCGACCTCGGTCGCGGTGGCCGGGCCTTCGCCCATGATCAGCAGCACGGCGTCCTCGTCCTTGGCGCCGTCCCAGTGCACCTGCTTGCCGAAATGGGTGACGAAGCTGCCGGCCGGCATCGCCACGGTGCCGTGATCGGGATCGAATTTTGGACCCGAGCCCACCCACCAGGTGCCCTTGAGCACCACGATGTAGCGGTCGTTGGGATGGAAATGCGGACGGCTGAAGTGATTGCCCTTGGTCCATTTGGTGTAGACCATGTAGAAGCCGGGCTTCGAGGGATCGCCGACCACGACCGCATTCTGTGCGCCGCGCGCGTCAGCCGGGCTCCAGGGAATCTGATCAGGCAGCTTGTAGGTCACGGCGGCCGGATTGAGCTCGGCCGCGGAGCTGACGCTCAGCGTCGCGGCAAAAGCCAACGGCATCATCAGATATCGCCAAGGTCGGTTTGACGCCGTCATCGGTATGCTCCCAGATCGGATTACTCGGGCGACTGCCGCGCCCGTACGTCGCGCCATGCTAGTCGTCCTCGCTTCCGCCCGGCAAGACGCCGCCGTGCATGTCTGATCTCAGGATTGCGGCAACGATCCGTGACACAACGCAGTTGCAATATGAAAAAGCATTTACGCCGCCGCAGACGATGATAGGTTGCGCGCCAACCAAAAGACGGGAGGATAACCTTGAAGAAGCATCTGTCGATACTGGCGGCGGGACTTGTGATCGGTGCGGCCGCGCTGCAATTTTCCACCGCCGCCTCGGGGGACGACGGCTGGGTCACGCTGCTCGACAGCTCCAAGAAGGGTGACTGGGACGAGGTCGGCAAGGCCAATTGGGCGATGAAGGACGGCGCGCTGGTCGCCGACAAGCTCGACGGCAAGGATCTCTCCTATCTCGTCAGCAAGACCCAATACAAGGATTTCCAGATCAGGGCGGAGTTCTGGACCGACGAGGATGCCAACAGCGGCATCTTCATCCGCTGCGAAGGCAACAAGGTGATCGACTCCAAGGTCTGCTACGAGGTCAACATCTTCGACAAGCGGCCGGACCCGACCTACGGCACCGGCGCGATTGTCGACGTCGGCAAGGTCGATCCGATGCCGAAGGCGGCCGGCAAATGGAACGTCTACGAGATCACGGCGCAGGGGCCGCATTTCGTCGTGACGCTGAACGGCCAGAAGACCGTCGACGCCCAGGATTCCAAGCACGCCAACGGCTATATCGCGCTCCAGTATGGTTCGGGCGTGGTCAAGTTCCGCAAGGTGCAGATCAAGCCGCTCTGACGGCGCGGGTTGAGCGGGGCCTCGGTCGCACTGCGACGGGGCCCCTCCTCATTGAGGAGCACTGTCGGTCGCAGAGACCTTCCGATCGTCACTCTGCGTCCGCAGATGATGGCCGATCACGAGCCCGGTCAGGCACAGCAACAGCCCAAGTGCCGGCGGCGCAAACAGCGCCTCTTCCTGGAAGATGCCGTTCACCAGCACGACCATCGTGCCGAAAGCGGCGAGCCCCTGGATGAGGATTCCCGACGAGGCGTAGAGCCGCCAGGCCTTCAGCGCCATCGCCAGGAAGTAGCCAAGCGGCACCAGTGAGCCGATCCCCATCTGGTAGAGCAGCACGCCGACGGCGCTCTCCACCGCGCCGTCCATCGTGCCGGCCGCCTGCGCTGCGTTCCAGTCGATCGAGAAATAACCTTCGGAGAGATTGCCGCCGACGCCAAGTCCGCGGCCGATCGGATTCTGCCGAAAGCCGTCCCACCCGCCCATGAAGCCGATCACGTGGAAGTCGCCGATCTGGAGTCCAATATAGATCGCCGCGATGGCGTACAGCACGAGCCCGACCAGCGCGACGGCAAGGGTGATGGTGGCGCCGAGCAGCCAGGTTGCCGTCCAGGCCAGGGCCACGAAGATGACCAGGATGAGCGCGCCTTTTACGCTACAGCAAATCAGCAGCGGGATCGCGGCCAAGGCCAGCCAGCGATATCCGACCGCGAACAGGAACAGGATGGAGAAGGCGATCCCGTAACCGAAGCTGATCGGGCTCATATTCGGTCCGAAGATACGCAGCAACGACGAGAGGCCGAGGTCTTCGAACAACGGGCTGTTGAGAAAGCTGAAACGGAAGCGATCGATCAGATCCACCGGCACCCTGCCGGTTGCGCGCATCTCGGCTTCCCAGGATCCGGAACGGGTCGCCTTCAGCTCGTCGAAATGCCAGAACGTGTAGCCGTTGGTGATGGAGAGCCAGAAATCGCGGAACAGCAGTTCGACATATCCGCAGACGATCAGCAGCGCCGCAACCGTCACCAGGAACGGCGTGATGCGGATCTCGAAGGTTGCGGCCGTCAGCAGCGATAGCTGAAACAGAAACAGCGGCAGCGCAATGTTGCGCAGATAGACGAGGGCCGCGTGCGAATCCTGCGTGGCGCCGAGCAGGAAATACGCCGTCACGGTTGCGAGGGTGAACGACCCCCATTTCATGATCTGGTCGATCTCGGCGGAATGTTTCCGCTCGTGCAGCGCGTAGAGCGCCAGCGTGACCAGCCACATCACCGCGATGACCAGGAAATTGTAGCCCTTGACGAAATCCATCTCCTGCTCGGTCGTCATGTAGGACGACAGGATCGAGACGAAGAGGTTCTGGAAGAAGATGATGAAGATGGCGATCGACGGCGCGTAGGCCGGCACCGCGAGCACGATGGCGCAGCCGATCAGGCTTTCGACGACGATCGCGAGCCCGGCGTTGGCCGTCTGCATGATCGGCGCGAATGCGATCGATGCCACGGCGATGCCGAGTGCAGGAATCAGATCGCCGGCCAACAGCGGCCGCGGGGCTATCTCTGCTCGCACAGGCTCTGACCTAGCGTGACCGGACGTGTGGGCGTGCCACACCGCATCGTCGATCTAGCCGCGCATTGTGTAAGAACTGGTTAACCAGATGGGTCAGCGGGTCCCGAGCAAGGCCCTCAGCGCCTCGCGGTCGACCTTGCCAGTGACCGGGTCGGCGAGGCCGAAGCCTTGCGACAGCTCCCAATGAGTCCAGCCCCAGCATTGTTGCCGGGCGTAGGCGGTCACGCCGGCGAGCCAGCGCAGCCGGCTATCGCGCGGCGCGCCGGCCTTGAGCACACCGAATTCATTGATGATGATCGGCCGCGAATATTGCCGTTGCCAGGCGGCCGCCGGTTCGAGCCATTTGTCAATGCCGCGGTCGGGAATGGCACGGTCCACCATCGCGAGCGCCGTGCGCCTGTCCAGCGCGGTGAGTTGCTCCCGCAGCTGCTGAACCTTGGGATCGTCGGAGCGGACCGGATAGGGCAATCCGGTGACGTCGTGCAGCGGTTCATTCGGATCCCAATGGGCCTGATGGGTGAACACCATCGGATCGTAGAAGTGGATGGCATAGACGACATTCGGATCGTCGAGCGGAGTGAAATCCGGCAGCGAATCCGCGCGCTGCCAGTTGACCGGCCCGGTGACCAGTGTGGTCTGCGGCAGCAGGGCGCGAATGAAGCCGGCCAGCTCCCGGACTTCGCCCTGCCATTGCGCGGCCTCGACATCCGGCTCGTTCAACAGTTCCGCAAACACACGGTCGGACGGATAGCGCTGCATGACCCGTGCGAGCTCGGTCCAGGCGCGCTTCATTTCGGTCATCGCATTGGGCGGATCGTCCTTGTGTAGCGCGTTGAAGCGCTCGCCGGAGTGCAAGTCGATCGACACCGCATAGCCGAGCGCGAGCAGGGTCTTGAGCGTCGCATCGACGGTGCGCAGGCGGCCGTCTATCTCGGCTTTCGCGGCGAAGCGCGGCATGACGAAGTCGGCGGGCACCGGCAGCCGGATGTGGGTCATGCCGGCCTTGCGCAGCTCGCGCAGCAGGCCGCGGGGCGGCGCCGACCGCGGATCGGCGATCCAGCCGTCGGCATTGACGCCGCGTGACAGCGCCTCGAGCCGCTCGGCCGGGACGCCTTCGATCAAGGCGGGACAGGCCCGCGCGGCGACCGACAGCAGAATCGACGCGCTGACCGCGAGGGCAAGGATCGATGGCCGCGTCATGACCGATCAGCGTGCGATGGTTGTCGCGGGATCGTGACGGGTTGCGGGGCGCTCACGAATATACTGCCTGTAGTGTTCGAGCCGGCCGGGGTCGCGGGGCGTCGTCCGAAAGATAGCTCGGCCAAGCAACGATGCGGTAAAGACGTAACACGAAATTTAACCTATGCGCCTTCGTCGACTGTCCAAGGCGACCCGTCGCGAAGAGGATTGAGCCGCCGGTGCGGCGCGCCGCTAGATCCCTCGGACCACGCCCGGCTGGCCCGGTGCGCATTCCAGCGCAGCACGGTCCCAGTTCGCGTTGATGGCCGCGGCCTCATAGCTCGATTGCAGGAATTCGAGCAGCGCCTTGTCCGGGTCGGCAGCCGTCCGCACGGCGTCGTAGGGCAGGATGAATTCGCCAAGCGCCTCGCTGAAGAACGCAGCATCGGGCCGTACCGGCGTGTTGCGATAGCCCGCGGGTTCCGGATAGGCGTAGGAATAGAATGCCGGATAATCGATCGCGCCGCCGCCCGGCCAGAAGCCGGCGCTGCTGACCTCGTGCGAATAGGCTTCGTGCGCCACCTCGTCGGGCAAATGGGGCACGCCGCCGGGATGCCGCGGCGCGGTTCTGCCGGAAAAGCGCGTCACCGCGAGATCGAAGCTGCCCCAGAAGAAATGCACCGGGCTCGCCTTGCCGAGGAAGCCGGTCCGGAATTGCTTGAACACGCGATCGCAGTTCACGAGGATCTGGTGAAACCGGCGCACGGCATCCGCGTCGTACGACGCATGCTGCGTATCCTGCGAAAAGCGGATCGGATCGGCGACTTCGTTCGGTATCTCGTCAATGGCGACGTCGATGCCGAGGTCCTTCAGATTGCTCATGACCGCCGCGTAGAAGCTTGCGACCGATTGACCGGCCAGCGCGAATTGCCGTTCGGTGCCGTCGCTGGTCGAGATGCGGAGCACGTGATCGATGAAATCGAAGTCGATCTGGAACGTGCGATCGCCGTCGGGGATCGGCGAGGTCGTCAGCCCGCGCGCCGTGACATAGAGCGTGACGTGCCAGGAGTGATTGAGCCAGGGCGACTTCGCCAGCCGGATCTTGCCGGCGATCTGGGTGAAGAGCTGGAGCGTGGCACAGCTGTCGCGCCACGCCGCGGTCGGCAGTTCCGGCCAGCGGGTCTTCTGTGTGTTGGTCATGACAAACCTCTGGGCTGCGCAACGTACAGTGTTTCGGCTATTACGAATTGGTCGCGATGACCTCGGGGGAACCGATCCTCTGGTTCCGCGCGACGTGCTCTGGTCGGCGAAGCGCACGAACGCGCTTTGCCGTCAAACCGCACGTAGGTTAGTTCGCGGCCCAAGCTCCGTGGCCCTCACCGGCGGCATATCGTCGAGGGCGGCAATCCGGCGGTCAATCTCACGGATCACGTGTTTCGAGAATGGCCCGAAATGCAAATACAGCGCCATCAACATCACGATGTAGCGAAGCGCGCCCGGATTGGACTTGGCGACCTCAACGAAGGTCTTCCAGAACGGTTCGTGGACCTCCGGCAGGGCACGCATGATCGTGTGCACGCCCTCGATGCCGCCAAGCCTCTTGCGTATGTCGCCATCCGGCAGGTCGCGACGCCGGTCGGACCGGTCGAGCATGGCGGCGAGCCGCGACAGCCGTCCTGCATAGGCCGTCGGGTCGAACACGTGCCCGATCACGGCCTTGTAGTCCTCAAGGATGTCACGCAGCGGACGTATGGTGTCGAAATTGCAGCCGAGCGTGCATTGGTCGCCCGCCTGCTCGACTTTCATGAGATCGTGGCCTTCGTGCAGGCGGCCTTCCTTCGCCAGCCGCCGCGTCAGCTGTGTGCCCGGCAGTGCATAGAGCAGTCCAACCATGCAGACTGGAATGCTCGCCTCCTCGATGAAGTCGATCATCGCGTGCCCCATCGAGGCTTTCTCGGTATCGAACCCGACGATGAAACCCGCGGTGACGAACATGCCGTAGCCATAGATCTTGTGAATGCATTCGGCGATGTCGCGCCGGGTGTTCTGCTTCTTCTTCATCTGCACGAGGGTCTCCGGATCCGGGCTCTCAATGCCGACGAAAATCCCGAAGAAGTTCGCGTCCTTCATCGCCTGCAACAGCTCGCTGTCGTCAGCGATATTGATCGAGGCTTCCGTCGAAAACTCGAACGGATAATCTCGCTCCTCCAGCCAGGCTTTGAGCTGCGGCAGCAGGATGCGGAGGTTTTTCTTGTTCCCGATGAAATTATCGTCGACGAAATCGACATGTCCGCGATAACCGTGATCGTAGAGCGCTTGCAACTCAGCGAGAATTTGATCGGGGGTCTTGGTGCGCGGCACACGACCATACAGCTCGATAATATCGCAGAACTCGCAGGTGAACGGGCAGCCACGCGAATATTGCACGCCAATGAAGAGATAGTGCTCGAACTTGATCAGGTCATAGCGGGGCATCGGGCTTAGCGTGACGTCGATCTTGAATTTCTCGGCGATGAACACGCCCTTGCGCTCTCCACTTTCCCAGGCGGCGACAAATTGCTGAATGATTTGCTCTGCCTCACCGATCACCTGGAAGTCCGCGTCGGCGTAAAGATGCGGGCTGGAGGAGACGTCAGGTCCGCCGACACATACCGGCTTGCCGTGCCGGTGTGCGAGATCGATCAGGTGGAGAAAATCAGGCTGCTGGTTGAGCATGCCGCCGATCATGACAAGATCGGCCGAGTCGAGATCGGCGTCCGTCAAGGGCTCGGTGTTACGGTTGATGAGGCGAATATCCCAATGCTTCGGCAGCATGGCGGCGACGGTGATCAGTCCGAGCGGCGCCGCCGGATACTTCGCATCGACGAGTTCACAAGCTTCCGTATAGTTCCAGAAGGAGTCCTGAACGAACTTCGGATAGATCATTAGGACGCGACAGGGAACCGTCATGTTGCTCCGGCCTGGATATTGACGGGCACGATGACACGCGGCTTGTCGCCGCTCAAGGGCTCAATTCGCGGCCAATTGTCAGGCAATCCTGGGCATGGACGCCTATTACGTCGATTATCGGCCTTTCTTGGCGTCTGTTGGCGTTCCAGCAGCGATCGCTCTTGCGCCGTTGTCCGGGAACGACGTCGCGACTTAGGCAGGGGCGGCAATCGTGAACGAGAATGCCGCCCCCATCGCATCAGCCGTGAAGTTTTCTCGCGGTTTCCGCGATCGCGCGGCCCTGATAGCGGGCGCCGGCGAGTTCGTTCTCGCTCGGCTGGCGGCTGCCGTCGCCGCCGGTGATCGTGGTTGCGCCGTAGGGCGCGCCGCCGGTGACCTCGTCGAGCTTCATCTGTCCGGCAAAGCCATAGTTCAGGCCGACCACCGTCATGCCGAAATGCAGGAGGTTGGTGATGATCGAGAACAGCGTGGTCTCCTGGCCGCCATGCTGGGTCGCGCTCGAGGTGAAGGCGCCGCCGACCTTGCCGTGCAGCGCGCCCTTGGCCCAGAGGCCGCCGGCCTGGTCGAGGAAGTTGGCCATCTGCGAGGCCATGCGGCCGAACCGGGTGCCGGTGCCGACGATGATCGCATCGTAGTTGGCGAGATCGTCGATCTTGGCGATCGGCGCGGCCTGGTCGAGCTTGTAGTACGAGGCCTTGGCGACTTCGGCCGGTACCAGCTCGGGGACGCGCTTGATGTCGACGGTGGCGCCGGCTTCGCGCGCGCCTTCCGCGACGGCATTCGCCATCGCTTCGATGTGACCGTAGGCGGAGTAATAGAGAACGAGAACCTTGGCCATGATGGCCTCCTTGTGGTTTGGCAGTAGGGTGAAGTTAAGGAACCCCGTCATTGCCGGGCTTGACCCGGCAATCCATCAAACGGAGAACCCTTGCGAAGCCCGATGGATGCCCGGGTCAAGCCCGGGCATGACGAGTGTGGATGTGGTGATCAGGCCGCGTCGACGAGCACGAGCTCAGCATCCTCGAGCGCGGTGATCTTCAGCTTGGCCTCGTCGCGGATCGCGGCGCCGTCGCGGGCATTGACGCGCACGCCGTTGACCTCGATGCTGCCGGCCGCCGGCACCAGATAGAGGTGACGGGCCTTGTCGGCGGCGTATTCCGCACTCTCGCCGGCCTTCAGCGTGGTGGCGAGCACCCGCGCATCGGCGCGGATCGGCAGCGCGTCATTGTCGCCGTCGATACCCGAGGCGATGGTGACGAGCTTGCCCGAACGGTCCGCCTTCGGGAACGGCTTCGAGCCCCAGGTCGGGTGGCCGCCCTTCGTCGTCGGCTCGATCCAGATCTGGAAGATCTTGGTCTTCGCCGGCTCCAGATTGTACTCGGAGTGACGGATGCCGCTGCCGGCGCTCATCACCTGCACGTCGCCGGCTTCGGTGCGTCCCTTATTGCCGAGCGAATCCTGGTGCGTGATTGCGCCCTCGCGAACATAGGTGATGATCTCCATGTTGGCGTGCGGATGTGCCGGGAAGCCGGAGTTGGGCGCGATCTCATCGTCGTTCCAGACGCGCAGCGCGCCGTGGCTGACATTATCGGGATCGTAGTAGCTCGCGAACGAGAAGTGGTGCTTGGCCTTCAGCCAGCCGTGGTCGGCGCCGCCAAGCTTTGCGAATGGTCTGAGTTCGATCATGGTCATTCCCCTTGATGTCGATGTTGAGGAGCAGGCCGGGCGCACCGCGCCCGGCGTCTCCAGAAAATTTTGCGATCAGGCGCCGAAGCCGCCGTCGACGTTGAGCACGGTGCCGGTCACGAACGAGGCTTCCGGGCTTGCCAGGAACACGACGCCCGCTGCGACTTCCTCCGGGCGGCCGAAGCGTTGCACCGCGTGCTGCAAGCGTTGCGTCTCGGCAAACTCGCCACCGTCCTTCGGGTTCATGTCGGTGTCGATCGAGCCGGGCTGCACCACGTTCACCGTGATGCCGCGCGGTCCGAGGTCGCGCGCCGCGCCCTTGGTGTAGCCGACGACGGCCGCCTTGGTAGCGACGTAGTCGGCAAGGCCCGGGAACGAGGCGCGGTCCGCCAGCATGGAGCCGACGGTGACGATGCGGCCGCCTTCGCCCATCAGCTTGGAGGCGGCGCGGATCGCGGTGATCACGCCGTTGATGTTGATCGCCTCCTGGCGGGCGAGCGTCGCGGTGTCGGCCTTGGGGTCGTCGACCGCGCCGCCCGATGCGACACCGGCATTGTTGACCAGGATGTCGAGCCGGCCAAAATCCTTGGCGACGGTCTTCACCAGCTGATCGACATCGGATGACGAGGCCTGGTCAGCCTTGTAGGCGCGGGCGTTGACGCCCTTGTCCTTCAATTCGGCGACCACGGCCTCGGCCTTCTCGGGAGAGGCGACGTAGCTGATCGCGACGCTCGCACCTTCCGCGGCGAGTGCACGGGCGCTGGCCGCGCCGATGCCGCGCGAGCCGCCGGTGACGAGGGCAACCTTGCCTGAGAGCTTCTTTGTCATTGGATTTCTCCATCGGTTGAATTTGATGGCACTTGGATATGCCTCCGGCTGTGGTATAGAAATAGAAACTATTGAAACTCATTGTTTCCAGTATTGAGCAATCAGGACAGCGGCCCATGTCGAAACTGCCGGACTTCGAGGCGCTCGCGATCTTCGCAAAAGTCGTGGAATTACGGTCGTTTGCGGCGGCCGCGACCGAGCTCTCGCTGTCCAAGGCGACGGTGTCCAAGGCGGTCAGCCGGCTGGAGGAGCGGCTCGGCGCCCGGCTGTTCAACCGCACCTCGCGGCGGTTGGCGCTGACTGATGCCGGCCAGAAATTGTCGGAGCGCGCCGCGCGGCTGCTCGCCGACGGCGAGGCGGCTGAGAATGAGGCGCTGGCGCAATCGACCACGCCGCGCGGCCTGGTGCGGCTCGCGGTGCCGATGAGCTTCGGCATCAAGACAGTGGCGCCGCTGCTGCCGGAATTCATGGAGGCCTATCCGGAGGTTTCGATCGACCTGCACTTGAGCGATGCCACGGTCGACCTGATCGGCGAGGGCTTTGATGCTGGCCTGCGCATCGCGCGGTTGCCGGATTCCTCGCTGATCGCGCGGCGGCTGTGCGGCATGCCGCGCTACACGGTGGCCGCGCCGTCCTATCTGAAGCGCCACGGCCGGCCGACCCATCCGATGCATCTCGCCGAGCACAAATGCTTCGGCTACGCCTATCTCTCGACTCAGGGCGTCTGGCACTACACCAACGCGTCGGGCGAGCAGGCGAGCGTGCGTCCCGCCGGCCAGCTCCGGGTCAACAATGGCGAGGCTGTGATGCCCGCGCTGCTCGCCGGTCTCGGCATCGCCGATCTGCCCGACTTCATCGTCGGCGACGCGATCGCGCGGGGCGAGGTCGAGGTGATCCTGAAAGGCTGGAAGCAGCCCGAGGGCGCCGTGCATCTCGTCACCCCGCCCGGCGGCCCGCGGCCCGCGCGCGTCGAGGTGCTGGCGGATTTCCTGGCGAAGCATTTCGCCAAAGGGCGTGCGCAGCGGAAATAGAAATCCGCACGCGGAGCGGTGGAGGGACATCCGGCCCGCCCCGTCACATTCGTGTCATCCCTTTTAAATTGTATTGCTTATGTGAACTAACCCACGATCGAGGGCTGCCGCGATCGTCTATTTCTGCGTCCTGCACCGGTGTTGCCGCAAAGCGCATTTTCGGAGGAACCAGATGATTGATCTGACCAAGCATGACTTCACGTCATTGTCGGTGAAGGATCTGCTCGATGCCCGCGAGGCCTATCACGTGCATCTGGCCCATCTGCAATCGGTCTACGCCACGGCGATCGGCCGCTATCTGATCCGGGACAACGACCGCAACGCGACGGAAAGAAAGGCGCACTCCAAGCCGCAGGCGCTCGGACCGCGCACGCTGTTCAACTCGTCGGTCAAGGACTGGTCGTGGCCCTGCATCCTCGTCTTCGTCCGCGACTGGATGAAGCGCTCCGAGCTGAAGAACCATCCCGAGAAGCAGGACCAGCTGGTGCCTCCATTCCTCTATCTGCCGGATGGTCGCGTCGTGCCCACCTGCGTCGTCAAGGTCGATCCGAACGAGGGCAGCCCCGGCACCGTCGATCCGCCGGTGTTCAAGAGCGATCTGGTCGGCGGCGGCTTTCCGGTGCAGACCATGATCCAGGGCAAGATCCACCGCGGCTCGATCGGCTGTCTCGTCACCAATGGCGAGACGGTGTTTGCGTTGTCCAACCGTCACGTGGTCGGCGCCGCCGGCCGCGAGATCTTCGCCGGCTTCAAGAACACCGACCGCCGCCTCGGCGTCAGCGATGCGCTGCAACTCGGCAAGCGCGCCTTCAGCGAGGTCTATCCCGGCTGGCCCGGCTCGCGCGTGGTGGCCAATCTCGATGCCGGCCTGATCCGCGTCGATGACGTCAAGGGCTGGACCGCACAGGTCTACGGCGTCGGCCAGGTCGGCGACGTCGTCGACCTCAATGTCGGCACCTTCCGTCTCGACATCATCAACCAGCCGCTGATCGCCTTCGGTGCGACCAGCGGATTGATGAAGGGCAAGATCCTCGGCTTATTCTATCGCTACAAGACCGTCGGCGGCGTGGAATATGTCAGCGATTTCGTGATCGGCCCGCGCGACGGCGACACGCCGCTCAACAATTATCCGGGCGACTCCGGCACGGTCTGGTTTGTCGACGATCCGGACGCCAAGAAGAACCCCAGCGGCGCGCGGATCCTCAGTCCTCTGGCGCTCGAATGGGGCGGCCAGGAATTGTTCGGATCGAGCGGCAAGGTCCCGATGCAGGTCGCGCTCGGGATCTGCATGTCGACGCTGTGCCGTGAGCTCGATGTCGAGTTGATCGGCGACTGGAACGCCGGTCACACCGAGTATTGGGGCGAATGGGGCCACGTCAAGATCGGCGCCTACGCGACCAGTCTGATCGATGCGAAGTTGCCCAAGCTCGCCACCATGATGGACGCCAATTCCGACAATATCGGCCTCGACGACAAGCTGCTTGCCGACCTCAAGCCGCATCAGCGAGGGACATTCTCGCCGCTGGCCGACGTCGCCGACCTGGTCTGGCGCTTCACCCGGCACACCGACGAAAGCAACCATTTCGCCGACATGGACAAGCCGGGCAAGGACGGCAAGACGCTGCTCGATCTTTGTGCGGAGTCGACGCGCAACGTCGATCCGAAGGTCTGGAACGACTATTACGAAGGGATCGGCGAGGACCGGCGCGGCGCATTGCCGTTCCGGGTCTGGCAGATTTTCGACGAGATGGTCGAGTACGCCGCCGCCAACAAGAAGTTGGAATTCGTCTGCGCCGCGGGCATCGTCGCGCATTACATCGGCGATGCCTGCCAGCCGCTGCACATCTCGCAATTCCACCATGGCCTCGATCCGAGCGACAAGGCGCATGCCAAGGTGCACAGCGTGTACGAGACCACGATGATCGGCCGCCACGGCAAGGATCTCATCAAGATGATTCCTGACGCCCGGACCAGCGACGTCGCGGAGATTGCTCCGGGCGGCACGCCGACCGGGCGCGACGCTGCGGTCGCCGTGGTCGCGCTGATGCAGCGGACCGTGAAGCGGCTGCCGCCGATGACCATCGTCAACCTGTTCAATTCGCATATGGGCAGCGGACAGGTCGAGGCGCTGTGGTCGAAGCTGAAGGACGCCACCGCGGCCTGCATGCAGGACGGTGCCAAGACCCTGGCCCGGGTCTGGGAAGCGGCCTGGCGCGCCGGCGCGGGCGAGGACCGCGGGCAGGGCGGCAAGTTCGACCAGGACAGTTTGAGCAAGCTCTACAACGACCCGAGCTTCCTGCCGGCGTTCCCGCTCCAGCAGCTCACGCTGGATGCCAACGACCACCTCGTTCCGATCGGAGGCAGCAGCACGCGGCGCCGCAGCGCGACAACCGCGCGACGCGCGCGTCCGCAAGCAGCGAAGAAGGCCGCCAGGAAAGCCGTGAGGGAAACGGCCAGGAAGGCGCCGAAGAAGGCGCCGGCGCGCAAGCGGCCGGCCGCGGCTGCTCCGGTCCGACGCGCGGCCGCCAGCAAGAAGACCGCGACCAAGCGCGGCGCGGCCAGCAAGCGGTCGGTCGGAAAGACCCGCAGGGCGGCGCGCAAGCGCTAGAGCAAGATGACTTACATCACATCGCGCAGCGGATTCAGCTTTACCTCGCCCCGCGTGCGGGGAGAGGTATAGGCCGCCTTTGGCGGCCGTTCTCAAGAACGCCGAAGCGGAGCTTCGGCTATGACGCATCGTTAGATGCGTTCCGGGTGAGGGGGAGCCTCCACAAGTCCAACTGTCGCCGTTTACGCGGAGGCAGCCCCTCACCCCGACCCTTTCCCCGCAAGAACGGGGAGAGGGAGCACAGCGCCGTCGTTATTCGATCGAATCTCAACATGCACTCGGCCGACCAGGCTCGATCTTCCCCATCGGTCAGTCGGCGTCAGGTGCGACGCGCGGGACGCTTGAGATCAGCGCTCCGGTCCTGCACGATGCGACCAAGCCGCGGCTCTGACTGCGGCATCGCGATCGGTTGCGATCGCCAAAAAAGATGATTGGGGAGAAACTCTCGATGAACCGCCGCGAACTCCTGCGCGCCGCTGCCGCATTGCCGCTTGCGCAGGCTGCGCTCGCCAACTCCGCGTTTGCGCAAGCCGCCTATCCCAACCGCAATATCACGATGATCGTGCCGTTTCCGGCCGGCGGCCAGGCCGACCTTGCGGCGCGACCGGTGGCGCTCGCGCTGGAGCGTATCCTCGGCAAGCCCGTGATCGTCGACAATCGCGCCGGCGGAGCGGGCGGATCGATCGGCAATGCGCAGGCCGCGCGCGCCGAGCCCGATGGCTATACGCTGTTGATGACGCTGTCCTCGCTCGCGGTGCTGCCGGAGGCCGACCGGCTGTTCGATCGTCCGGTTGCCTACGAGGTGTCGCAGTTCGCGCCGATCGCGCGTGTGCTTGCCGACCCGACGCTGCTCGCGGTGCCGGCCTCGGCGCCGTGGAAGACGCTGCAGGAATTCGTCGACGATGCGAAGAAACGCCCGGGACAGATTCCTTACGGCTCGTCCGGTCCGTACGGCACGCTGCATGTCGCGATGGAGATGTTCGCGGCGAGCGCAGGAATCAAGCTGCTGCATGTGCCGTTCCGCGGCGCAGGCCCGGCGCTCACCGCACTGCTTTCCGGCACCGTGCAGGCATTGGCGTCGGCGCCGGGCACGCTCAAGCAGCAGGTCGAGGACGGCAAGATGCGCGTGCTCGCCAATTGGGGCGCCGAGCGGATCGCGAGCTTCCCCGATCTGCCGACCTTCAAGGAACTCGGCTACAGGGACGTCGAGTTCTACATCTGGGCGGGACTGTTCGCGCAGTCAGCGCTGCCGGCGCCGATCATGGAGCGGCTGCGCGCGGCGATGGCTGATGCCGTGAAGGCGCCGGAGGTGATCAAGACTTTCGAGACTGCGGGCAGTCCTGTCGCCTATATGGACGCGCCGGCGTTCTCAAAATTTGTTGCAGACGACAGCGCGCGGTTGATCGCGGCGGTGAAGAAGATCGGCAAGGTCGAATAGGGAACTCCCGGGACAAACTCTCTTCACTTTTAGTTGTCCGCGCGAACGATCCTTGGCCGCATTCATTGGGCAGCTTTGGAGCAAATCGCGGCGCGGGAACATGCGCGCGCGGGCCAGTATCTGGAACAACGGGAGCCCGACATGCGATCGCAGCGGATCGTCCTGAGCCTTGCCATAGCGATCGGCGGAGCTGTCACGGCAACGGCCGCCGTCGCCGAGGAGTATCGGGGAACCTGGGAACAGCAGATGGCGTGCACACCGGACGTGTGGCGGCTCTGCAGCGACCAGGTGCCCGACGTGCAGCGCATCGTGGCTTGCCTGCGGCAGAACACGCCGCAACTTTCCAACAGTTGTCGCGCCGTGTTCGAATCAAACGCGCAACAGTCGCAGACCCAGGGGCGGGCCCAACAGCCGCAAGCGCAGGGCCGTGCGCCGCAGCAGCCGCAGATGCAGCAGCGGCCGCGCGCACCACAGCCGATGCAGCCCGCGCCATCGCGGCCGCCGTTCGACGATGAGGATTAATCCCCAGGTCTGACTTCGCAGACGTCGACCCATTCGGCCGCAGTCAGCTCCGCCATCCTGTCGGGCGTGATGCGGACCGCGCTGTGGGTCGAGCCTGCCGCCGGCACCACGACATCGAACGCCTTCAGCGACACGTCGCAATAGACCGGCAGCGGCGTCTTCAGCCCGAACGGGCAGACGCCACCGACCTCGTGGCCTGTGATGTCGGCGACCTCGTCGAGGCCGAGCATCTTCGGCTTGCCGCCGAACGCCGCCTTCACCTTCTTGTTGTCCATTCGCGACGTCCCGGCGGCGACGATGAGCACCACGCGGTCGCCGACCCGCAGGCTCAGCGTCTTGGCGATCCGCGCCGGCTCGACGCCATAGGCCTCCGCCGCCAGCACGACCGTCGCGGAGCTCGTGGTAGATTCGATCACGGAAATTTCGGGCGCCTTCTCGGCGAAGAAGGCGCGGACAGACTCGAGGCTCATGTTGTTCAGGACCTTGCAGACACCAGTGCGGGAAGTTCGGAGAGACCGTGGATCCGGTGATCGGGTGCGACGCCGAGCTCGTCCATCTGGGTACGCAGCGCCTTGAACATCGTCAATGGGGCGACCGTCTCGCTTTCGACGCAGGCCAGCGCCATCGCTTGCGGCGTCACCCGCTCGATCCATGCGACGTTGAGGCCGAACGACTTGGCACCGCAGGCGTCCCACGGATTGGAGGAAATGAACAGCACCTCCGCCGGCGGTACTTTCAGCACCTCCTCGATCAGCGTGTAGGCCTCCGGCGCCGGCTTGAACACCTTGTGGGCATCGACGCTGATGGTCGCATCGAGCACGCGGTCGAGGCCTGAATTGCGCACCAGTGCATTCAGCATGTCGGGGCTGCCGTTGGACAGGATCGCGAGCTTCTTGTCCTTCATCGCCTCGAGCGCGCCGACCGCATCCGGATACAGCGCCAGATGCTGATATTTGTCGATGATGCGGGCGAAGGTCGCCGCGTCATATTGCAGGCCGAGGCAGCGCAGCGTGTAGGCGAGGGAGTCGCGGGTTACGACGGCGAAATCCTGGTAGCGCCGCATCAGCGAACGCAGCCAGGAGTATTCGAGCTGTTTGATGCGCCAGACCTGCGTGATGATGTCGCCATAGCCGGGAAACGCATCCTCGGTGACGTCGGCGACCGACTGGACGTCGTAGAGTGTGCCGTAGGCGTCGAAGACGATTGCCTTGATGGTCATTGTGATCTCTCTTGCCCGCCGATTGTCGCATACAGGAATTTCCTGAGTGCGTCGATGGATTGATCCCTGGCCACCTCGTTGAATTCGAGGTGATGACCGAGCAGCTGCACCGGCGTGCTGTAATGCGGCACGTCGAAACCGTGATAGGCGCCGGGATAGACAATCAGCTCGATCGGATGTCCCGCACTATTCTGCCGGGAGATGCCGTAGTCGTCGCGGCCTTCGGCCAAGGTCCGGCACTCCTTGGCCGGCGTCCAGTCGTCGAGCTCGCCGACCATGATCAGCGTCGGCACCGTCATGTCGCCCTTGATGCTGAGGCAGGGCGGGTAGAATGCAACGGCTGCGCGGAATTTCTCTGCCGCGTTATGTTCGATCGCGCCACGCTCGACCGAGAGCAGGGCGAGCCAGGCGCCTTGCGAGAACCCCACCACCGCGACGCGACCGGGATCGACCGCCGATTGCCGCGCGAGATAGCTCAGCGCACGATAGGCGTCATGGACGGTTGCGGCCGGCGCGCCGCCCGTGCAGGCGCTGCTGATGCCGCGCGGCCCGAACCGGTCGACCGTGAGCGTGACATAGCCCCAGGCCGCCAGCCGCTTGCCCCAGCGCTCGTCGAGTTGCTTGAAGAAGCCGCCGCAGCCGTGCAGCAGCACCACGGCGGGCGAGGGGCCGGGTCCATCGGGTGTTCGCAGATAGCCTTGCAGCGGCTGCGCACTTACAAGCGGGCTCTCGAATTCGACGAACGCGGGCGGCTGCCCGCCGCGTTCCGCGCAGCAGAGCCCTGCGCTTCCGATCAGGAGTGCGAAGAGGGTGGCAAGTCCGGTGAAGTTCGTCATGAACCACCTCCGAAGCTTGCCGCCGACAATACTCCCTTAGATTCCCAAAATCTTCCGCGCGTTGGCCTTCAGGACCTTCGGCCGGATCTCCTCGCGGATGTCGAGCTTGGCGAAGTCGGCGAGCCAGCGGTCCGGCGTGATCACCGGCCAGTCGGAGCCGAACAGCATCTTGTCCTGCAGGATCGAGTTGATGTAGCGGACCAGGACCGGCGGGAAGTATTTCGGCGACCAGCCGGACAGGTCGATATAGACGTTCGGCTTGTGGGTCGCGACCGACAGCGCCTCTTCCTGCCAGGGGAAGGAGGGATGCGCGAGGATGATCTTGAGGTCGGGGAAATCGGCCGCGACGTCGTCCATGTACATCGGGTTGGAATATTTCAGCCGCATCCCCATGCCGCCCGGCATGCCGGAGCCGACGCCGGTCTGGCCGGTGTGGAACAGCGCGATCGCGCCGCCGTCATTGATGGCTTCATAGAGCGGATAGGCCATGCGGTCGTTGGCGTAGAAGCCCTGCATGGTCGGGTGGAATTTGAAGCCGCGGACGCCGTATTCCTCGATCAGCTTGCGGGCCTCGCGGACGCCGAGCTTGCCCTTGTGCGGGTCGATCGAGACGAACGGGATCAGCACGTCGAGATGGTCGGACGCGACCTCGAGCATTTCGTAATTGTTGTAGCGGCGGAAGCCGGTCTCGCGCTCGGCGTCGACCGGGAAGATCACCGCGGCGATGTTCTTGGCGCGGTAGTAGGCCGCGGTCTCCGGCACGGTCGGCGGATGCTTGTGCGGCGACTTGAAGTAGTCGGCCATCTGCGCCTGGAAGTCGTCATAGCCGTCGTCGCCATGCATGCCGCACGGCTCCTCTGCATGGGTGTGGATGTCGATCGCGGTGACCTTTTCGATGTCGGGCAGTTTGAGCGTGGGCATTCGGTTTCCCCGGCGGCCTGTTCATTGGGTGATGGAAAATAATTATATGATATAACGATTTTCGCAAGCGCCGTAGCGTTGAAGGCTTATGGTCGCGCCGAGCTCAATCCAGCGCAAAGTCCGGTTCGGTCACGGTCGGGGGCGGGCGCGAGGAGGACGAAAACTCGATTCGGCGGCCGCGGCGCCATCGTCAAAGGGCGACGGCGGGTCCGTCGCTGGTTCGGATAATTGTGGCTGTCCCCGTTTCCGAAGCGATCTCAATGGCGTGGCGCGGTGCCTGGCGCGGGTTCCCGGCCGGGACAGGCCCGAAAATCGGCCCATCTCGGTTGACATTTAACGGTCCGATGGCTTAGAACCCGGCCGTCCCGGGCGGCAGGCCGCTTGTCGGGATAAATCCCATTTTGCCAAATAATGGCATTGATCAGGTACGGCCTCCAACACGGGCCTTTCGAAGTAACAGGATTGTCCCATGAAGGTCCGTAACTCGCTCAAGTCGCTGCGCGGCCGCCATCGCAACAACCGTCTGGTTCGCCGCAAGGGCCGCGTCTATGTGATCAACAAGGTCCAGCGCCGCTTCAAGGCGCGCCAGGGTTGATCCGACAAATCTGATCGACAAGGCTGATCCCGCCCGGATCGCCGGCCGATTCCGATCCTTCCTTCACAGGTCTTTGACGCCGCGCTGCTTTGCAGTGCGGCGTTGTGCGTCTAGACTTCGGCCATGGGATTAAAGCTCGGATTGAAGTTCCTGGGGCCCACCAACCGCCGGCTGGCGATCCTGATCGCCGCGCTTCTGGTGCTGCCCGTTGCGGCCGTCGCGCAGGACGATCCGCGGGTTGTCCCGCCGCCCAGGGCCCAGAAAAAACTACCTGAAGCTCCGACCAAGCTGCCGAAGGTGCCGGCCGACCGGACCCGCGGGCTGGATTTCCTGTTCGGCGCGCTGAAGGCCGCGCCCGACGAGGACAGTGCCCGCCATGTCGAGGCGCGGATCTGGGCGCTGTGGCTGCAAACCCCGAGCGATACCGCGGCGCTGTTGATGGTGCGCGCCAAGGCGGCGATCGACGCCCAGAATGTCGATGTCGCGCTGAAGCTGCTGGACGCGGTGATCAAGCTCCGCCCCGACTATGTCGAGGCCTGGAACCGGCGTGCGACGATCTACTATTTGAAGAACGATTACGTTCGTTCGCTTGGAGACCTGCAGCAGGTGCTGACCCGCGAACCCCGCCATTTCGGCGCGCTGGCGGGCGTCGGCATGATCATGCAGGACATGGGCGACGACAAGCGTGCGCTCGACGCCTTCCGCAAGGCGCTGGCTGTCGATCCCTACCTCGAGAAGGTGCCGCAGATCGTCAAGCAGCTGACCGAAAAGGTCGAAGGCCGCGATATCTGATTGCGTGCGATTGATCGCGATCGTGGGGCGATGGCCGCGAATGGGCACGTTGCTCGCGAGCTTGATGCTTGCTCGCGGTCCGGTCCGGCGCAGGAGGCTAGTGCAAGAACTTGCCGCGGGACGCGGTATCCTGGGCTACGGCAGCATAGAATTGCTGAAGCTCCGCCTCCAGGTGCTCATTCACCAGCAACAGTGCCTTCAGGGCGCCGCGCAGGTCGCCATTGCAGCTCGCCACGATCTGATCGATGGCCGCATCGCTAGGGTCGGAAATCATGGTACTCCTCCGATTACTTCCCGTTGAACTCGTCATGCGGACGCCGGTTCCTGTGGATACCGTGTACAAACCAGGAAGCATTCCAATGGCGTCCCGGTTTCGATGAAGCCTCGCGTCTGATGGCGAAATTGCCACCGCCAATCTATGAAATGACTAATGACGCAGGTATGAACCCGCTATCCACAGGCTGGGCGCATTGTGGACAACTCCGCGCCGGGGCGCGAGCCGGATAATCGACAATTGGCTTTCCGAACAAGAGCATGCCCTGGCAGGGGGCACATCCGCGCGAAACCTGATTTCGGCTTCGTCGTAATTGTCAGGTGCCCAATCAGGTGCCTAAGACCTTTCGGATCCCCTCGATGTTGACCGCAATCATTGCGCTGGCGGCCGCAGGGCTGGCCCTGGCGCTGGTGACACAGCTCGGCGCCCTGCTGATCCAGCGGGCCTTCCCGCCGCAGGGGCGAATGATCGATGTGGCCGGGGCGCGGCTGCATGTGGTCGAACTCGGCCCGCGCGATGCGGTCGGGCCGCCGGTCGTGATGCTGCATGGTGCAAGCTCCAATCTCCGCGCGATGCAGCCGCTCGGCGATCGCGTTGCCAAAGCGCGCCGGGTGATCCTGATCGATCGGCCGGGTCACGGCTGGAGCACCCGCGCGCGCGTCGCGGATTCGACGCCCGCGATCCAGGCCCGGATGATCGTGGAGGCGCTGACCAGGCTCGGCGTCGAGCGGGCGATCGTGGTGGCGCATTCCTGGGCCGGCGCACTCGCCTTGCGCATTGCGCTGGATCATCCGGACCGCGTCGCCGGCCTCGTGCTGCTCGCCCCTGTCGCCTATCCGTGGCGCGGCGGCGCCGGACGCTACAATGATGCGATCTCGACACCTTTGATCGGACCATTGCTTGCGCACACGATCACGCTGCCGCTCGGTTTCCTCGTCGCCAATTCGGCTACGCGCGGCGTGTTCGCGCCGCAGCCGGTGCCGGCTGATTTCGTCCGCGACAGCCAGTCGTTGCTCCTGCTGCGTCCGCGCGAGTTCATCGCCAATGCGCGCGACCTCGTCACGCTGAAGGCGGCCGTTGTCGAACAGGCCCCGCGCTATGCCGAGATCAGGGCGCCGCTGTCAATCATTTCGGGCGACGTCGACAAGACGGTCTCGACCGGCATCCACTCGCGGCCGCTCGCCGCATCGGCGCCGAACGCGAAGCTGACCGTGCTGCCGGACACAGGCCACATGGTGCAGTACGTCGTGCCCGATCTCGTGGCGTCCGAGATCGAGACGATGGCCGGCCTGATGGTGCGGGACGCGGTGACGGCGCAATAGCTGCCGCGCCTTTGCGCCGCGCGAATGTGATCCGGCAAGGCTTGCGCCGCCGCGTGGCGCCGAACATCATGCAGCCCACGCGGTTTCGGATTGCAGCAAAGGACACCTCTCATGCGGATCGACAACATTGCCGACCTCATCGCTGAAACCCTTGCCCAGGCCGGCGTCAAACGCATCTACGGTGTCGTCGGCGACAGCCTCAACGGCCTGACCGAGGCGTTGCGCAAGCGCGGCACGATCGATTGGCTGCATGTGCGTCACGAGGAGGTGGCCGCGTTCGCCGCCGCCGCCGAATCCCAGATCACGGGCGCGCTCGCAGTGTGCGCGGGCTCTTGCGGTCCGGGCAATCTGCATCTCATCAACGGCCTGTTCGACGCGCATCGCAGCCGCACGCCGGTGCTGGCGATCGCGGCGCAGATCCCGTCGGCCGAGATCGGCGGCGGATATTTCCAGGAGACGCATCCGCAGGACCTGTTTCGCGAATGCAGCCATTATTGCGAACTGGTGTCGGATCCGGCGCAACTGCCCTACATGCTGGAGAACGCGATCCGCGCCGCGGTCGGCAAGCGCGGCGTCGCCGTATTGGTGCTGCCGGGCGACGTCGCGATGCGGACGGCGCCGAAGCGCGACATCGCGCCGAATGCCGGCTTGCTGCCGCCGGCGCCGGTGGTGCGTCCGGCCGACACCGAGTTGAACGCGCTGGCGGCACTGCTCAACGGCGCGCGACGTGTCACGCTGTTCTGCGGCCGCGGCTGCGCCGGCGCGCATGACGGCTTGATCAAGCTTGCCGAGACGCTGAAGAGCCCGATCGTGCACGCGCTCGGCGGCAAGGAATATGTCGAATACGACAACCCCTACGACGTCGGCATGACCGGCTTCATCGGCTTTTCCTCCGGCTATGCCGCCATGCACGGCTGCGACGTGCTGCTGATGCTGGGCACCGATTTTCCCTACAAGCAGTTCTTCCCGACCGGCATCAACATCGCGCAGGTCGATATCCGCCCCGAAAATCTCGGCCGCCGCTGCAAGCTCGATCTCGGCATCGTCGGCGAGGTCGGCGAGACCATCGCCGCGCTGCTGCCGAAGCTCCATGTGAAGACCGACCGCAAGCATCTCGATGCCAGCCTCGCGCATTACAAGGACGCCCGCGCCGGGCTCGACGATCTCGCCCGCGGCAAGCCGGGCCAGAAGCCGATCCATCCGCAATATCTGGCGCGCCTGCTCAGCGAGCAGGCGAGCGAGGATGCGGTGTTCACCGCCGACGTCGGCACGCCGACGATCTGGGCCGCGCGTTATCTGAAAATGAACGGCCGCCGCCGTCTGGTGGGCTCCTGGGTCCATGGCTCGATGGCCAATGCGATGGCGCATGCGATCGGCGCGCAGGCGGCGCAGCCCGGACGGCAGGTGGTGTCGATGTCCGGCGATGGCGGCTTCGCCATGCTGATGGGCGATTTGATCACGCTGACCCAGGCCAAGCTGCCGGTGAAGGTCGTGATCTTCAACAACAGCGTGCTCGGCTTCGTCGCGCTGGAGATGAAGGCCGCCGGCTTCATCGAGACCGGGGTCGATCTGAAGAATCCCGATTTCGCGGCGATGGCCCGCGCCATGGGCATTCACGGCGTCAGGGTGGAGGATCCCGGCGAGCTCGAGGGTGCGATCCGCGACGTGCTCGCGCATGACGGCCCGGCCGTGCTCGACGTCGTGACCGCGACGCAGGAGCTGTCGATGCCGCCGACCATTACGCTGGAGCAGGTGAAGGGATTCAGCCTGTGGGTGCTGCGCGCGGTGATGAGCGGCCGCGGCGACGAGGTGGTCGATCTCGCCAAGACCAATCTGTTGCCGCGCTGAAAGGGGATGGCGTTCCGAAGAAAGGCCATCCCCGTTCTAACGTCCGCCCCGGCATAGGCGCCGGGCGGACGGCGCGACCGATACCGCCGATTACTTCTGCTTGCCGTCCTTGTCGAACGAGGAGACGTAGGCCCAGAGGTTGTTGGCCTCGTTCTCGTTCTTGATGCCGGCGAATGCCATCTTGGTGCCGGGGATCTTGGCCTTCGGGTCCTTGATGTATTCGAGGAAGGTTTCCTTGTTCCAGGTGATGCCGGAATTCTTGTTGGCATCGGAATAATTGTAGTCGGGCGCGGAGCCGGAATGGCGGCCGTCGAGGCCGTTGAGCTCGGGGCCGACCTTGTTCTTGGCGCCTTCGCCGATTGCGTGGCAGGCGAGGCATTTATTGAACGAGGTCTTGCCGGCGGCGGCATCCTGCGCCAGCGCGGAGGATGCGGAAGCCAGCGATGTGACGACCGCCAGCGCGCTCAAGGTCTTTAGGTTCATGGGGTTCTCTTCGTTTCGTCCCGGGAGGTAGTGATCGTTTGTGGCATGTCCGGCTTGGACAGGACAAGCCACGAAACTTTGACAGGTTTCGCGACCGCCCGCTTGTCCGAGAGAGAACTCGCCATTGCGGGGTGGGGCAATCCGACCTTCGGCCGGTGCACTGAAACAGGTGCAGACGTGATTGATTTGTCGTAACAAATCGGCGAAGGGCAAAAGCCCAGCCGAGGGAACAACGATGTCCATCATGATGCCGGCGGCCGACCAGGCCGTCCTCGCTCGCCGCGCCGAAATCGTGGCCGCCTTGCGCGCAATCGTCCCGGGCGAGGGCGTGATCGACAGCGCCGCCGAGATGCTGGCCTATGAATCCGACGGCCTGACCGCCTATCGGCAGCCGCCGATGGTCGTGGTGCTGCCCGATACCACCGAGCAGGTGTCGAAGGTGCTCAAATATTGCCAGGGCCAGGGCATCAAGGTGGTGCCGCGCGGCTCCGGCACCTCGCTGTCCGGCGGCGCGCTGCCGCTTGCCGACGGCGTGCTGCTCGGGCTCGGCAAGTTCAAGCGGATTCGCGAGATCGACTTCGACAACCGCGTCGTGGTCACCGAGCCCGGCGTCACCAACCTCGCGATCAGCCAGGCGGTCGCGCATGCCGGCTTTTATTACGCGCCCGATCCGTCGTCGCAGATCGCCTGCTCGATCGGCGGCAATGTCGCGGAAAATTCCGGCGGCGTGCACTGCCTGAAATACGGCATGACCACCAACAACGTGCTCGGCTGCGAGATCGTGCTGATGAGTGGCGAGATCCTGCGCATCGGCGGCAAGTCGGCCGAGAATGCCGGCTATGATTTGATGGGAATCATCACCGGCTCGGAAGGGTTGCTCGGCGTCATCACCGAGATCACCGTGCGCATCCTGCAGAAGCCGGAGACGGCGCGTGCGCTGATGGTCGGCTTCGCCGAGGTCGAGGCGGCCGGCGAATGCGTCGCGCGGATCATCGGCGCCGGCATCATCCCGGGCGGCATGGAGATGATGGACAAGCCCGCGATCCACGCCGCGGAGGCGTTCGTTCACGCCGGTTATCCGCTGGACGTCGAGGCGCTGTTGATCATCGAGCTCGACGGCCCCCAGGTCGAGGTCGACGAGCTGATCAAGCGGGTCGAGGCGATCGCGCAAGGCTGCGGCTCGACCTCCTGCCAGATCTCGACCTCGGAGGCCGAGCGCAATCTGTTCTGGGCCGGCCGCAAGGCGGCGTTCCCCGCGGTCGGGCGCATCTCGCCGGACTACCTCTGCATGGACGGCACCATCCCGCGCGGCGCCTTGCCGAAGGCCCTGGCGCGGATCCGCGACCTCTCGGAGAAATACGGCCTCGGCGTCGCCAACGTGTTCCACGCCGGCGACGGCAATCTGCACCCCTTGATTCTCTACGATGCCAACAAGCCGGGCGAGATCGAAAAGGCGGAGGCGTTCGGCGCCGACATCCTGCGCTGCTGCGTCGAGCTCGGCGGCGTGCTCACCGGCGAGCACGGCGTCGGCATCGAGAAGCGCGACCTGATGCCGGACATGTTCACCGAGATCGACCTCAACCAGCAGCAGCGGCTGAAATGCGCCTTCGATGCGGAGGGTCTGCTCAACCCCGGCAAGGTGTTTCCGACCCTGCACCGCTGCGCCGAGCTCGGCCGTGTCCATGTCCACGCCGGCAAGCTGGCCTTCCCGGATATCCCGCGGTTCTAGTGTCCCGAATCCGAAGTTCGCATCATTTGCCGCACCTTCGGAGCGAACTTCGGATTCGATAAGGACACTAGCAAACTTCTGATTCTAGTGTGCTTTGTGAATGCGAAGTTCGTGAAAGTGGCTGCCGCGAAATCGCACGAACTTCGCCTTCAGCACACTAGAGCATGATCCGGAAAAGTGCGAAGCGGTTTTCCCTCGCGACAAACGCGGAACGCGTTTGCGCGGAGATCATGGTCAAACAAAGAGCTAAAGCGCGATGACGATTCAACCCAATCTCATCGCGCTTTAGTACCGTCTGAGCAGCCCCGACGCCGCGCCGCTATCGCCATAGTCGGCGCAGGCCCCTTCCGGGTCTGTGATCAACGCCGCCCGGACTCGCTTGAAGGTCTTGCCGGCCGCTTCGGACACCTCGGGGCGGAATTTGCGCGGATCGTAGTCATTGCCGTCGTGAGCCTTGATGGCCGCGTCGAACGCATTGATCATGGCCATCGCGGCGTCGGGGCTGCCGAGAAGTCTGGCGCCCGTTTGAACGCCGCCGGCACCATTGGCCTCATAGCCGGTGCATCGTTGTTCGAGTACCGCGGCTGCGGTCGCGAGCTGGTCGAGGAACGTCGCCTCGGCGTCGGTGAGCATGGCAGCACCCGCCTGTCCCGGCGCGATGATCGCGAGCAGCGCGATGGCTGTCAGTTTGATGTGCATCGTGGTGGTTTCTCCCGGCGGAGCTGCGATCAAATCAATGGTTGCCGAATGACGATAACAAGTCTGCTTCCAGGGCATCAGGAGCCACGTCAGCTATTGGCCCCGAGGCCAACATGCGTGAGCGTGCGCCCAGAGCCACCAACGCGCGAGGGCCGGTCGATACAATTCGACAGATCGCCCTAGCCGGCCGATAACCTTAACCGATCCTTGCGCGGTGGCCGGCGCCCGTGCGTCGCTGCAATTACAGCGCGGACCCATTTACACGGCCTTAGACTGTTGCTCGGTATTTTCCGCAGATGCACGTCTTCGGGAGCACATCGATGCCCAGCCTGGCCGATCAGCTGGCGCTTTCGCGCAATCGGCCCGCGGGTTTCGACTACATGCGGATCGCGCTGGCGGCGTCGATCATTGGCCTGCACAGCACGAACGTGACGCTCGGGCTCGGCCGCGCGCTGGAAATCCAGAGCACGCTGCGCATCGGCGTCGCGATGATCCTTGCGCTGTTCTTTGCGTTGAGCGGCTTCCTGGTGACCGCAAGCCTGCTCCGGTGCAAGAGCCTGATTTCCTTCCTCGGCCTGCGCGTGCTGCGGATCGGACCGGCGCTCGCGGTCGAAACCACGCTATCGGCAATCATCATCGGTTCGGTCTTCACCGCGCTGCCGTTGGCGCAATATGTCGCCGATCCGAAATTCCACGCCTATTTTCTCAATATCGTCGGCGACATCCATTACGAGCTGCCGGGCGTATTCCTGCACAATCCGCTGCCCGATCTGGTGAACGCCCAGCTCTGGACCGTGCCGTACGAGCTATGGTGCTACGTCATCCTGGCACTGCTCGCCGTGCTCACGATTTGCTTCAACCGGGTGGCGTTCCTCGGGGTCATGGTGATCGCCCAGATCGGGCTCATCGTCTACGACATCTGGCGCTGGGACGAGGTGCCGATCCAGCTTCGCCCGCACCTTCTGGTGTTCTGCTTCCTTGCCGGCGTCGGCTTCTACCTCTGGCGCGACAAGGTGCCGTTCAACCGCACGCTGTGCCTGCTGGCGCTGGTGCTGTGCGCCGCCGGCATGGCGACCGGGCGCGGCGACGCGCTGGCTCCCGTGCCGGCCGCCTATGTCGCATGCTATCTCGGCCTGATGAATCCGCGGCGGAGCTGGATCGTCTCGTCAGGCGATTACTCTTACGGGCTTTATCTCTACGGCTTCGTCATCCAGCAATGCGTCGCCACCTTCGGCCCGCCGGTCCAGCACTGGTATCTGAACCTCCTGATCAGCCTGCCGCTCGCCTTCGGCGTCGCCGCCGCGTCCTGGCATCTCGTCGAGAAACGCGCGCTTCGGCTCCGAACCCAGGTCGAGAGCCTCGAGGCGGCGGTGCTGTCGCGGATCTCGATCGTCGGCTTCTGGCGCAGGCCGCCCGAGCGGGCCGGCTTGCGCGCAACGCTCGGCAACAGCGGCGCGTCGATCTGACCCGCGCCGGCGGGAAGGACGAGCTTCGGTTCTGATTGAATCAGAACCGAAGCTCTCGCTTCTTGTTTTGACGCGTTTTCTTCACGCGAACCGGGTCCACTTCGCTCGAAAACGCTCTAGCATCCTCCCCGCCGCGCTTTTCTTCACAGCAGCGCGTATTGCGACCGCTCGCGCTTGGCGAGCAGCGGCAGCGCCTGCTCCGCGATGTAGGTTTTGAAAGCCGCGCTGTCCTGGTGTGCCTTGAACGCGGCTTCGTCCTGGAACAATTCGTAGAACAGGAATTGCGCCGGATTATCCTTGCCGCGGCCGATCAGGAACAGCTTGGTGCCGGGGTCCTTCTGCGCCTCGGGCAGGAAGCCGTCGAGGATTTCCGCGACCTTATCGGCCTGTCCCTCCTTGGCTTCCCATTGCGCCACAACCAGAAGGCCTGACGTGTTGATCGCGTCGCTGATGGTTCTCGTGCTCATCGCATAGTGCTTCATTGGCATTCCTCCGTTGCTGTGCTCCGATCGAGCTTGCGATCCGGCCCAGGGCGAGACGCCGGCGATCGCCATGATCGCGAACGAGCCGATGGCCGATCGTCGGGTGAGGATCATCGTCGTGGTCGAAACTTCCGAACGTTTCATGTTCGCCTCCAGATGATTCGCGCCAAGCGTCCTGCCGGCCGAACCGCAACGCGAGAGATAGTCGATCGTTCGGCGTCCCAGTTCGGTGATGGTCGAATTGTCGATGTCGTGAACATTTCGATCATGATCGAAGCGTTGCAGCGGCATGACGTGCGACAAGCGCAAGAGGCATATTTCGATCGATGCGGAGCCGGCCATGCAGACCATCGCACCGGAGCTTGCCGAACTCGCCGGGCTGATCGCCGATCCCGGCCGTGCCAGCATCCTGTCGCGGCTGATGGACGGACGCCCGCAGACTGCGAGCGAACTGGCGCTGGTCGCGGGCGTGACGCCCCAGACCGCGAGCTGGCACCTTTCGCGCATGGTCGAGCGGGCGCTGCTCAAGGTCGAGCGGCGTGGTCCGCGCCGCTTCTACCGGCTGGCTACGCCGCTGGTTGCGCAGATGCTCGAGGGCATGATGACGGTTGCCGCGATCGATCCGCAGCCGTCCCGGCCGCCGCCGCGCATCGATCCCGAGATGCGCCGGGCTCGGACCTGCTACGACCACCTTGCCGGCGAGCTCGGCGTCGCCGTCACCGACGCGATGCGGGATCGCGGCCATCTCAATCTCGACCATGAGGCCGGCGAGCTGACTGCTTGCGGCCGTGCTTTTCTCGGCGATCTCGGCATCGACCTGCGTTCGCCGGCGCGGAGCCGGCGGATCTTGTGCCGGCCCTGTCTCGACTGGAGCGAGCGGCGTCCGCATCTGGCCGGGCGGGCGGGGGCTGCGGTTGCCGACCTTGCATTGCAACGGGACTGGATCCGGCGCCGGCCGCAGGGCCGCTCCGTCGAAATCACCGACGCCGGACTCCTCGCATTCAGAAATTTGTTCGGCGCGCGCATTTGATTTCGGAGCCGAATTTGGCTACCGGCTATGGCGTGGATACGCTCAAGGTCAGAGACGCAAAAGACGTCGAGGAAGTGGTGCGCGCGGCGGTCGCCAGCGAGCAGCCGCTTGAGGTCATTGGACATGGATCGAAGCGCGCCATCGGCCATCCGATGGCGACCAATGCGCTGCTCGACGTCTCGGCGCTGAATGCGGTCACCTCCTATGAGCCGAACGAGCTGATCATCACCGTGCAGGCCGGCGCGCCGCTCGCCGACGTGCAATCCCTGATCGACGCCAAGAACCAGCAATTCGCCTTCGAGCCGATGGACACCTCGGTGCTGCTCGGCACCGCGGGCGCCGGCACGATCGGAGGCATGATCGGCGCCGGACTGGCTGGTCCCCGCCGCATCAAGGCCGGCGGTATCAGGGATCATCTGCTTGGGGCGCACGCGGTGTCCGGGTTCGGTGACAGCTTCAAGACCGGCGGGCGGGTGGTGAAGAACGTCACCGGCTACGATCTCTGCAAGCTGCTGACCGGCTCCTGGGGCACGCTCGCGGTCATGACCGAGGTCACGCTTAAGGTCATGCCGAAGCCGGAAGCCGAGCGGACGCTGCTGCTGCGCGGGCTCGACGACGTCACCGCCAACAAGGCGATGACGGCGGCGCTGGGTTCGCCCTTCGACGTCTCCGGCGCCGCGCATCTTCCGGGTTCGGCGTTGCGGACCGGGGGCGGTGCGCTCGCCGGCCTCGCAGCCTCCGGCCAGCCGGTCACGCTGGTGCGGCTCGAGGGGATTTCGGCGTCGGCGGCACATCGGGCGGCCTCGCTGAGCCAGACGCTCTCGTCCTATGGAACGGTCGACAGCCTCGCCGACGACGGGTCGGCCGCAATCTGGAGTGCGCTGCGCGACGTGGTGCCGTTCGCGGCGAACGGCGCGCTCGGGGCCTGGCCGGTGTGGCGTATCGTTTGCCCGCCGGCCTCTGGCGGCGCGCTGGGCCAGGCGTTGTCGCGCGCCACCGGCGGCGACGTGATCTACGACTGGGGCGGGGGGCTGATCTGGGCCGCGGTGCCGCCGGGCGCCGACGCCCAGGCCACGCCGGTCCGCGGCCAGGTCGAGGCGATTGGCGGACACGCCACCCTGATCCGCGCCACCGAGGATGTGCGCCGGGCGGTCGATGTGTTCCAGCCGCAGGCGGCCGGGCTTGCCGCGCTCGGTGAACGGGTCCGGGCGAGCTTCGATCCGAGGTCCGTCCTCAACCGCGGCCGGATGATGCGAGGCGGGGCTGCATGAAGACCGAGTTTTCCCTGGCGCAGCTTGCCGATCCCGACATCAAGGAAGCCGACAAGATCCTGCGCGCCTGCGTGCATTGCGGCTTCTGCACCGCGACCTGCCCGACCTATGTGCTGCTCGGCGACGAGCTCGATAGCCCGCGCGGCCGCATCTACCTGATCAAGGAGATGCTGGAGAAAGACAAGCCGCCGACGGCCGACGTGGTCAAGCATATCGACCGCTGCCTGTCGTGCCTCGCCTGCATGACGACCTGTCCGTCGGGCGTGAACTACATGCACCTCGTCGACCAGGCCCGGGTCCGGATCGAGCGGGATTACCAGAGACCGCTGACCGAGCGGCTGCTGCGCTCGGTACTCGCCCTCGTGCTGCCGCGGCCGGGCCTATTCCGGATCAGTATGATCCTGGCCGGGCTCGCCCGTCCGTTCGCCGCATTGCTGCCGACGCCATCGGTCGGTGCGTCGAGCCCGGGTCTGCTGCGGCGGATCAAGGCGATGCTGGCGCTCGCGCCGCGCGGCCTGCCGCAACCGGGGCCGGCTGCGGGAACCGTGTTTGCGCCGATCGGCCGGCGGCGCGGCCGGGTCGCGCTGCTGCAGGGCTGCGCCCAGCAGGTGCTGGCGCCACGCATCAATCAGGCCGCGATCAATGTCCTGACCAGGCACGGCGTCGAGGTGGTGCTGGTCAAGGACGAGCAATGCTGCGGCGCGTTGACCCATCACATGGGACAGGACGGCGACGCGCTGGCGCGCGCGCGGGCCAACATCACGGTGTGGCAAAGGGAAGCGGACCAGAACGGGCTCGACGCCATCCTGGTGACGACCTCGGGCTGTGGGACAGTTGTCAAAGACTACGGCTACCTGCTGCGCGAGGACAAAACATTCGCGGAGCCGGCCAAGCGAATCTCGGCGCTGGCAAAGGATATCACCGAGTATCTCGCTGGCCTCGAGCTCGCGCCTTCAACACAGAAAGGCGACGTCACCGTCGCCTATCACTCCGCTTGTTCGTTGCAGCATGGACAGAAAATCACTCAACTTCCGAAAGAATTGCTTTCCAAGAATGGATTCGTGGTGAAAGATGTGCCCGAGAGCCATTTGTGTTGCGGTTCGGCGGGGACCTACAACATTCTCCAGCCCGACATTGCGAGCAGATTGCGCGATCGCAAGGTCGCCAATATTGCGCTTGTCAAACCGGACATGATCGCTGCGGGCAATATTGGCTGCATGGTTCAGATTGCCGGCGGTACGTCAGTTCCTGTGGTGCACACGATTGAGCTTCTCGATTGGGCGACAGGAGGTCCCCGGCCAGGATTGAATTGATCGACTGCCACTCGAGCATGATCCGGACCTCAGCCTTGCCCTGACGCAACGTGAAGGACCGGCGCTTCCTTGCCACAGACGCGAAGCGATCGCGCGGCCATCATGCCCGACAAGCGAAGTGGAGGGTGCCTCTCTTCGAGGTGCAGCCAACGTCCGGCAAGCGATCACTTCAATACGCCCGGTGGACTCAGATAGCGGCAACAGGAGGACCACGATGGCGAAGTCGAAGAAGGCGAAGAAAAGCAAGAAGGCCAAAAAGGCCAAGAAGGTGGTAGCGGCGAAGAAGAGGTCCGCGAAGAAGTCGGCCAAGAAGGCTGCGAAGAAATCCGCCAAGAAGGCTGCAAAGAAATCGGCGAAGAAGTCGGCCAAGAAAGCTGCAAAGAAAACGGCAAAGAAAGCCGCCAAGAAGGCTGCGCCGAAGAAGGCTGCGAAGAAAGCCGCTGCCAAGAAGAGCGCGCCGAAGAAGGCCGCTGCTCCGAAGAAGGCTGCCGCGCCGAAGCCGGCCGCTCCGGTCGCAGCACCTCCGGCGCCCGAGCCGCAGCCGGCGCCGAGCTGGGCCACACCGAGCCACGAACCGGCGCCGGGCTGGATTGCCGGGTCGGCCGACGGGGGCGAGCACCACTAGAGCGTTTTCGAGCGAAGTGGGCACCGGTTCGCGTGAAGAAAACGCGTCAAAACAAGAATCTAGAGCTTCGGTTCTGATTCAATCAGAACCAAAAATGCTCTAGGCCGCTGCCACATTGCCGAGGTTCAACTGATCGAAGCCGCAGCGCGCCACGCTGCGGCTTCTTCCGTAGGTGCGACGATAATCCGTGCTTTTACGGGCACGGCGATTCGCGCCGATGCTCTCCCGCCGAGCCGGCTGTTGCCGTTTCCCGGTCCGGATGGACACGTTCAACCGGTGCGAGAGCAGCGGTATTGTGGTGCAAATGCAACACCGGCAAGTCAACATGCGGCAAGATGGCTAGAACGCCTAAAAAGGCGGCACATGCATGTCTTTTTGGCTTCACGGTACCGTGCATGAGCCTCAGATTGGCCACACGCGATTTAGTTGCAGTCCGTTATCGCGCGCCCTGGGGGGCCACCGGAGCTGGGCTGTCTGAACAGGTAGATGGGGATCGTCATGAAGAAACTGGCTTTGTTAGCAACGGCGCTAGCAATGATTTCGAGCTCGGCAATGGCAGCTGACATGGCGGTGAAGGCCGTCAAGGCGCCGCCGCCGGCTCCCTTCGATCCTTGGGACATCGCCTTTGGCGCCGGCATCATGAGCGACTACATCTTCCGCGGCGTCACCCAGTCCAACCACAATCCGTCGGTCACCGCCTATTTCGAGCCGCGCTACAACGTCAGCAAGGACCTGCAGCTCTACGTCGGTACGTCGACCGAAAGCATCTCCTTCGCCAACCGCGCCGCGGCTGAAGTCGACGTCTACGGCGGTATCCGCCCGACCTTCGGCGCCTTCGCCTTCGACATCGGTGTCTGGGGTTACCTGTATCCGGGCGGGACCTGCTACTACGGCGGCGGTGCGGTGGCCGACTTCGCCGGCAATCCGCTGAGCGCCGACTGCCAGGCCAACACCCTCACCAACCTCGCCGTCATGAAGAAGGACGTCTCGTTCTTCGAAGTCTATGGCAAGGCGACCTGGACCATCAACGACAACTGGGCGTTCACCATCAACGAATACTACTCGCCGAACTTCCTCAACACCGGCGCCTGGGGCAACTACTCCTCGATCATCGGCAAGTACACTGCGCCGAGCACCGTGTTCGGCAGCAGCGGCGTCGGCATGTACGTGTCGGGTGAGTTCGGCCGGCAGTGGCTCGGCACCTCCGACAGCTTCTACGGCGTCCCGGCGTTTCCGAACGGCATCAAGTATGCCGACTACAACACCTGGAACATCGGCATCGGCTTCACCTACAAGGTGTTCACGCTCGATCTGCGCTACTCCGACACCGACATGTCGAAGGGTGATTGCAGCGCCTTCACCAGCGACTTCACCGCGGGCGGAACCACTGCCGTCACCCCGATCAATCCGGGTGGCACGAGCTCCAACTGGTGCGGCGCCGCCGGCATCGCCAAGCTCTCGGTCGACCTGACCGCGATGTCCAACCTGAAGTAATCTCTCCTCCGGGGATCGAGGGGCGGCAGAGCAATCTGCCGCCCCTTTTGTTTTTGCGGATAGGTCTAATCGGCACAGGGCGGACAATAGCTAAAGGCGCTCGCGAGACCTGCGGGCTGCCCCCGCCGGGGTCAGCGGCAAGCCGTGGCGCGGCTGACCCATGATGCCGCTACGACGCGGCGACCTTGACCGCGTCGCGCAGGGTGAAGCGGTCGCCGTCGCGGACCAGCGTGACATTGCGCTGATGGAAGGTGTCGAGCGTCGAGCGGTGGCCGATCGAAACCACCGTGGTGCCGGGCAGCTTCTCGGCAATCAGCCTGTACAGCGCGGCTTCCGCCGGCTCGTCGAGCGAGGCCGTCGCCTCGTCGAGGAACAGGAACTGCGGCGCATGCAGCAGCGCCCGCGCGATGCCGAGCCGCTGCTGCTCGCCGAGCGACAGCATCCGGTTCCAGTGCGCCTGTTCCTCGAGCCGCGACGCAAGCTGCGGCAGTCCGACGGCGGTGAGAACCTCGCGGACCCGTCCCGCATCGAATTGCCTGGCCTCGCCCGGATAGACGACGGCGTCATGCAGCGAGCCGATCGGCAGATAGGGACGTTGCGGCAGCGTCATCAGGCTGGCATTGGCCGGGATCTCGACCGCGCCGTCGCCGAACGGCCAGATGCCGGCGATCGCGCGGAATAGCGTCGACTTGCCGGCGCCGGAGGGGCCGGTCATCAGCGTGCGCTCGCCCTTGCGGAAGCCGAACCGGTCCGCGTTCAGCAGCGGCGTGCCGTCCGGCAGCCGCAGCACTAGGTTTTCTAGGCTGACGGCGCCGTCGCCCGGCGTCGCCGTGACATGAATTCGGTCGTCGCGCTTGGCGAGGTTTGATGCCGCCGCGATCCCTGCCTCGAATCCATCGAGCCGGTTCACCACGGCCTGCCATTCGGCCAGTTGACGATAGATGCTGACGAAGTACGAGAACGCGCCCTGGACGTTCGAAAACGCCGATGCGGTCTGCATCATGCCGCCAAGCTGGATCTTTTGCGCAAAGTAGGCCGGCGCCACCAGCACATAGGGGAAGATCACCGAGGCCTGATTATAGCTCGCCGTGAACGCGGTGATCTTCTTGGTCCGGTTCATCAGGGCGATCCAGTTCTCCACCACGCGTCCGAAGCGAACGCGCAGGCGCTCGCGCTCGGCCGGTTCGCCCTGCAGCAGCGCGATCTGCTCGGAGTTTTCCCGCACGCGCACCAGGTTGAAGCGGAAATCGGCTTCATATTGCTGCTGCTTGAAATCGATGCCGACCAGCGGCCAGCCGATCAGATGGGTCAGCACGGTGCCGAGCACCGAGTAGATCAGCGCGCACCAGACAAGGTAGCCGGGAATTGAATATTCCGTGCCGAACAAATGCAGCGGCGCCTCATTGGAAAGGCCCCACAGCAGGGTGAGAAAGGACGCCAGCGTGACGACCGAGCTCAACAGGCCGAGGCCGAGCGTGAGCGTGCGGTCGACGAACAGCTTGACGTCGTCGGTCATGCGCTGGTCGGGGTTGTCGGCCGCGTCGCCCTGCAGCTGCATCCTGTAGTGATTGGCCTGATGCAGCCAGTCCCCAAGATAGTGTGTGGTCATCCATTGCCGCCAGCGGATCTGCAGCCATTGATTGAGGTAGAGCTGGTAGACCGCCAGCAGGATGAAGAACGCGACGACGACGCAGAAATAGATGATCTCGCTGACGAAGGAATCCCAATTGCGTTCCTGCAGCGCGTTGTAGAAGCGGTTGTTCCACTGCGTGATCAGAACGTTGATGCCCACGATCGCCAGTTCGATCGCGATGACCGCCGCAAGCAGCCCCCGGCCGGCCCATTTGTCCTCGGAGTTGAAATAAGGCGAGGCGATGCGCCACACCGTCGCGAGCGTCGAGCGAATGTTGTTCACAGATTATCGTCTCCGGGGAAGGGGCCGCAAAGGCCTGAAGAATCGGGACAATCGGGGTAGTCCTCGACTAAAGTCGTAGTTCTGGCATGCAAGCGTTGGCTTGTCCCGGCAATCGAGTCAATCCTAGCATGACGACAACGGCGAGGGGCGGGGGACCTTCGATTTTTCGCGAGGATGTGAGCGATTCTTACCGATCGTTCATTCGCGAGCCGGGGCTGCAGCTTTTCCGACGGACTCCCGCAATCGCGCCAGTCGCGCCTGCCCGCATGCAGGCCGGCGCGCTGCATAATAATGTGGGAAGGATCCCGAGATGAACACCTGGAATCAAATCTACAACCCGCTGGGCAATGCGGCGCTGTCGACGGTCGCGGCCGCCATTCCCGTGGTCACGCTGCTGGTGCTGATCGCCAGCGGCAAGGTGAAGGCGCACATTGCGGCCATCATCGCCGTGATCGTGACCAACCTGATCACGATCTTCGTCTTCACCATGCCGGCCAACATGTCGATCCGCGCCACCCTGCTCGGCGTGATCACCGGGTTCTTCCCGATCGGCTGGATCGTGCTCAACGTCATCTTCCTCTACCAGGTCACGGTGAGGTGCGGGAAGTTCGAGCTGCTCAAGCGCGCGGTCGGCGGCGTCACCGAGGACCGGCGGTTGCAGCTGCTGTTGATCGCGTTCTCGTTCGGCGCCTTCTTCGAGGGCGCCTCCGGGTTCGGCACGCCGGTCGCGATCACCGGCGCGGTGCTGATCGGGCTCGGCTTCTCGCCGCTCGCTGCGTCCGGCCTGTCGCTGATCGCCAACACGGCACCCGTTGCCTACGGTGCGCTCGGCACGCCGATCCAGGGCCTCGCCTCGGTCACCGGGCTCGACCCCTACATCCTCGGCGCGATGGTCGGCCGTCAGCTGCCGCTGTTCTCGCTGATCGTGCCGTTCTGGGTGGTGTGGGCGTTTGCCGGCTGGCGCGGCATGAAGGAGGTATGGCCAGCGATCCTGGTCACCGGCGTGTCGTTTGCGGTCCCGCAATTCGTGATCTCGAACTACATCAATCCCTGGATCGTCGACATCGGCGCCTCGCTGATCTCGATGGGCGCCCTGATCCTGTTCCTGAAGGTCTGGCAGCCGCGGCAGCTCTGGCTGTCGCCGGCGCTGCGCGGCCGCGATGAATCGGCGGCGACGATGGCCGCCGCACCTCCGCTCGACAAGACGCCGCTGACCCAGGGCGAAATGTGGAGCGCGCTGCTGCCGTGGATCATCGTCTGCATCCTGATGCTGATCTGGGGCAACGGTGCCTTCAAGGCCTGGGCGAACGCCAACTTCGTCTGGAACTATCCGGTCCCCGAGCTCGACAAGCTGATCTTCAAGGTGCCGCCGGTGGCCGCCAAGCCGACGCCGGAAGGCGCCGTGTTCGGCTTCACCTATCTGTCGTTCACCGGCACCGGCATGCTGATCGCCGCGATTATCTCGGGTCTGTTGATGGGCTTCTCGCCGCTCAAGCTGATCGCCGAGTATGGCCGCACCATCCGCATCTGCGCGATCTCGCTGATCACGATCTCGGCGATGCTGGCGATCGGAACGCTGACCCGGCTGTCCGGCGTCGACGCCACGCTCGGCCTCGCCTTCGCGGCGACCGGCGTGCTCTATCCCTTCTTCGGCACCTTGCTCGGCTGGCTGGGCGTGGCGCTGACCGGATCGGATACCGCGTCGAACGTGCTGTTCGGCAATCTGCAGAAGATCACCTCCGAGCAGCTCGGCCTGTCGCCGATCCTGATGGCGGCGGCGAACTCCTCGGGCGGTGTGATGGGCAAGATGATCGACGCGCAATCGATCGTGGTCGCCTCGACCGCGACCAACTGGTACGGCCACGAGGGCTCGATCCTGCGCTACGTGTTCCTGCACTCGATCGTGCTGGCGTGTCTGGTCGGTCTGTTCGTGACCCTGCAGGCCTATGTCTATCCGTTCACGATGCTGGTGCTGAAATAGCGCCACGACGCATTTGGCGAACCAGGAATCCCCGCGAGCGGACAGCTCGCGGGGATTTGCTTTTCCAGCACATTTTCCGGCGTTGCCAATCTGGCCAATCGCGTTCTGCTCCCATAGAAGGGGCCCGCAGTTGCGCGTCGCATTTCGAGGATTGGCATGGTTTCGATGAGGCGAGGTTTGAACGGCGGCATCGCCGCGTTGGCGCTGGTTGCCGCGGCTCTCGGCGCGGGTCCGGCGCGGGCCCAGGAGGAGTTCCCGTTCGGCTTCGTGATGACGCTCGACGCCGCGCGCATGCCGGGCTCCAAGCGGATTCCCTCGATCGAGGTCGGCGACAATGGCGAGGTGATCCTCGAGCTGTGGTGCGACGGCGGCAAGGGCCAGTTTTCGGTGGCCGGCAACACCATCGTCTTCGTTCCCGGCGCGATGGAGAACCGCACCTGCACGCCGGAGCGGGCGCAGGCGGACAAGGATCTGCTGGCGGCGCTCGGCGACATGACGGGCTGGCGGCGGCACGGTGACGAGGTGACCTTCACCGGCAGCAAGTCGTTGCGTTTCGTGATCAACAGCAACTAAAGCGTTAAGCGAAGCGGACGGCGGTTCGCGTTCAAGGAAACGCGTCAAGACAAAACGCTCAGGGCGTTGCGATCAGTCCGCTTGCGGTGGCGACGATCCAGCGGTTGCCCCAGCGCACGATGGAATCGACCCGTCCGAGGCCGGGCACGACGTCGCCGCGCGCGGCCATCTTGACGCCCTCGGGCCCCTCGAGCACGGCGGTGCCGTCGCGGACTTCGACCACCGACCATCCCGGGATGGTGCTCGGCCGCGTCTCCGGCGCCGCCGCCGGCGCCTGCTTCGGCCCCAATGCGGCGGCCTGTGCATTCAAGGTCGTCGGCGCGGCGCCCAAGGCGAGCGGGCGCGGGCTGGCCGGTGTGGTTTTGGGAATGCTGCCGGTGACGACGGGGTCGGCGTTGGACGCGGCCCGGCGCGGGCCCTCGTTCTTTCGGCTCGGCGCCACCTCCGCAATGTGCGGGGCCGGCGCTTCCTTCTGGGCCACCGGGACCGGGGCGGGAGCTGCAAGGTCGTGCCAGTTGGCTCCGCCGGTCCATCCCAGCACGAAGCTTGCAGCGAGTGCGGTCGCTGCCAAGAGCGCGGTGCCGATGCGGTCGGCAAACGGCTCCCGCAGCAGCAGGGCGGCGTCGTGGTTCTCGCCGGTGACATCCCAGAGGTCCGCCGTCTGTGCCGGCGAATGACCCTCCGGCACATCCGTCGGCCAGATGTTCGCAGCGTTGATCGGCTCGCGGTCTTGCATGGCGTGACCTGTGTTCGATAGCGCGAAGCATGATCCTCGAAACTAAATCGAGCCTTAATTTTCGGTGACCGAACTGCGGCGGCACGAAGTCTTTTGGTCGCAGGCCCCCGTAGATGCCCGGGTATCTTCCGCACCAGCGGTCGTTTCCGGACGTCGTCCCCGCAAAGCGGGTCGTCGCGGCGCGCGGGCGGGGCTATAGCGGTCGCATGCTCGATTTCGCCGCACAATATGCAGCCTTTCAGCGCCGCGACCCGGCCTGGGACGGCGTCGTGTTCGTCGCGGTCAAGACCACCGGCGTGTATTGCCGCCCGGTCTGCCGGGCGCGCACGCCGCTCGCGCGCAACGTGCGGTTCTATGGCAGCGCGGCGTCGGCCGAGCGTGCTGGCTTCAGGCCCTGCCTGCGCTGCCGTCCCGAGGCGGCGCCGTTCTGCCCGGCCTGGAAGGGCACCAGGACCACGGTCGAGCGCGCCCTGGCGCTGATCGAGGAGGGCGCGCTCGACCGCGGCAATGTCGAGGCGTTGGCGGGGCGGCTCGGCGTCGGCGCGCGGCATCTGTCGCGTCTGTTCGCCGAGCATCTCGATGCCTCGCCGCTCCAGGTCGCGCTGTCGCTGCGCGTGCAGCGCGCCAAGCGCCTGATCGACGGCAGCGAGCTGCCGCTTGCGTTGGTGGCGCAGCACGCCGGCTTCTCCAGCGCGCGGCGCATGAATGCCGCATTCGCAAAACTCTACGGCCGCTCCGGCGCGTCGCTGCGGTGCAAGCGGCCAACCGTCGCGATACAATAAACCCCGATGGAGATCGGCAATGGCCAAGAGCTACGGCACCGTCAGTGCGGAACAGAAGCTTAAGATGAGCGGCCTCGCATTCGTGCAGGGTCTCGCCAGCGGCGCATTGCCGCTCAACACCATCGCACGGACACTCGGTTATGACGTCGCCGAGGCCGAGCGCGGCCGCGTCGTCGTCACGCTGGTGCCGACCGACGCGCATCTCAATCCGGCGGGCACCGTGCATGGCGGCCTCACCGCGACGCTGCTCGACAGCTGCATGGGGCTTGCGGTGCAGTCGACGCTCGATGCCGGCACCAGCCAGACCACGCTCGAGTTCAAGATCTCGCTGGTGCGTCCGATCACGCCCGACACCGGTCCGATCAGGGCCGAGGGCCGGGTGCTCAATTGCGGCCGTCGCATCGGCACCGCCGAAGGCAGGGTCACCGACGGGAAGGGAAGATTGCTCGCCCACGGCACGACGACGTGCTTGATCTTCCCGTCTTGACGCAAATTGCGGCCGCGAGACCGCGCCGGCGCTGCATCGGGAGATACGATGCCGGCGCAGCAATATTGGAATGCCTCCAGCAAGCCTGCGGCTTAGAGACCTTCAAGTTCACCGTGCCGATCGATTGCGTTACCCGAACGCGCATCAAGCGCGTTCGGGTAGTCATGATGCGATCGTCGATGGAGCCATGCACTCTGGCCGTGCTCAGCGCGGCCCCTCCGGATATCCCGGCATGTTGTTCCAGCCGTCGGGCAGCTCGCCGCCCGGCCGCGAAGCGGCTCCGTCGCTTTCGGGCAAACGAATGAGGCCGAGCTGCAGCATGGCGGTGATCGCATCTTCCTGTCCGAACTCTTCGGCGATCCGTCCGTCCTGCACGCGCAGCACGGTGGTGCCGGCGAATGTCATCTTGCGGCCGGAGGCCGCAGGAAGTGAGCCGAGGCGGAAGTCGCTGAACGCAGGTCCCGTGTGCGTGCCGCCGCCTTCCCAGCGGCCGACGACGAGATCGCCTTCCGCGACGAGATCGCCGACGCCCCAGAAATTGAGATCCGGAAAGGCTTCGCGAAATTCGGTCATGAACTGCGTGACCGCGGCGCGGCCCTTCTTCGGCTCGTGCATCGGGTAATGCACGACAATGTCTGCTGTGGCGAGCTCGTTGATGATGCGCGGATTCCAGGGGTTGCCCCAGAACTCCTTGAACCACCGGCCGACGACGTTTTTGTTTTCCTCTGACATCTCTTCGTCTCCATTTGCGCGTTGCCGGTATCGCGACCGGCACTCTCTCGATGCGCGCAGTGAACATTTGGAGGCGTGTCTCGCACCACCCGATTTCAGATCGGGCGAGCGATCGAGTTTCAGACGAGATTCCGCTTTGTCGATATGGCGCTTAGCACCGCTTCTCGAGCGTCGTCGCGGAATCGGGAAGCGGGTGGCTCGCGGAAGACGAATGCGAGAATCTGATTGCGATCACGCAGGAGAATATCATGCGCAACTTCGATGCGATCGCCGCGCTGCGTGGCGACGGACTTCGTCCCGAGCTGCGGGCGCTGCTCGATCGCGCTGCGATCGAGCCTCGTTCCGAATTGTTCGTCAGAAGCGACGGGATGCTTCAGTCCGGTCCGGACGCCACCCCGAAGGCCGTGCGCGACAACGTCGTGCCGCTGAAGACGAAGGCGGCTTAACTCAGGACAGCGGCGGCCTTACCGCCACACCGACTTGTCGGCGTCCCAGCGCTGGCCCTTGAACTCCTTGAGCAGCGCGTCGATCGCGCCGTTGTCGTCCCTGGTCTCGCTGCCTTCCTCGTCGCTGCTGGAATCGTCGGACAGATTGAGCTTGGCGCCGGCGCTGTCGTCCGATGTCGAAACGGTGGGGCTCGAGACCCACAGCATCAGCCGGTCAGAGCTGCCGGGCTTGTCGGGTGAGACCAGGGCAGTGATCTCGTAATTCTGGGTGAGGCCGAGTGCCGGGTAAATCGCGCTGGGCCGCTTCAGCACCAGCTTGAGCTTGCCGGTGTTCGCGTTCCACGTCGCCGAGGCGGGCTTTGCGGCAAGCGTCTTCGCGAGCACGCCCGCGATCGCGGTTGCCAGCTTGTCATGGTTGAGTTTGTCGCCCTCGCGCCAATCGGCGGCAGCAAAGCGGATGGTGCGGTCCATCTCGACCACCCCGCTGGTCCAGCCGGCCGCGGTCACGCCGGGCGCGGATTTCGCCTTGGCGAGCAGCGCGCCGGCGTGCTCGGGATCGACGGTGAGGTTGATGGTCTGCTCGCCGGAGCGCATCGCATCGCAGGTCACCGCAAGGCTGGAGGTGCCGATCTCGACGGCCTCGCCTTTCAGGCTCTTGAGGAAATCCGCCGCCGCATCGAGCTTCACCCGCACACCGATCGATTCCGGCGAAACGTCAGTGAAATCCTTCGGCTGCGGCGTGATGCCGTCCTCGGTGGCCTGGTTGTCCTGGAATTCCTTCTCGCTGAGATCGGAATTGTCCGTCGAGGCGACCTCGGTCACGGTCTGGCCGATCGTGATCTGGCCGCGGAACTCAAAACCGTCGCCGGTTTGCTTGCGGTTCAGTTTGACGGTGACCGGCTGCTTGTCGGCGACGCTCTGGGCGGTGCCGGAAAGCGTCTGGCCGCTGACGGTCAGGTTGGCGACGAAGCGGTCCTTGCGGTCGGAGCTCTTGTCGGCGGGATAGCAGACGTCGAGCACGGCCGCGGTCACGGTCTTGCCCTGGCGGGTTTCCTTCAGCACGACGTCGGCATTGCCGTCCATCAGGCCGTCGATCGAGGTGAAATAGCGCGTCTCGGGGCCATTGGCGGGAGCCGCCTTCGATTGCAGCTTCATCTGGGCGAGGGCAGGCGCCGAGGTGACGGCAAGACCGAGCAGCAGGAGCGGGAGCGCGCGCATACGATAAGTCCTCGAAGGGCAGAATCGGTTCCGTCGTAACTAGCAAACCTCCATGTCATTGGCCAAAAAAGAAGGCCGCCTAACGGCGGCCGCGCGCCGCGATCGCGGTCATGTGCGTTCGTCAGGTTCCTCGCCGCCCTCCAGTCGGCCGCGCAGCACCGTCACGACCCGGCTCACGGTTTCGAGGTCCTTCATCGACAGCCCGTCGGCGAGGCCGTTCACCCAAGGCAGCTGCAGGCGCATGGCCGCGTCGAAGCTTTGCCGCCCCTTGGCGGTCAGCACGACGAGCTGGGCGCGGCGGTGATGCGGGTTGGTTTCGAAGGCGACGAGCCCGTCCCGTTCGAGGTCGTTGACGATCCGCTGCACGTTCTGTCGGGCAGCGCCGAGGTCGCGCGCCAGCCATGCGACCGGTTGCGGGCGCTCTGTGGCGACGATGGCGCCGAGGATCTGCCAGCGCGCGCTGGTCAGCCCGAGCCCGGCCACCAGCCGGTCGCCTGATGTGAACAGCAGGCTGTTGAGCCTGAACAGGTCGGGAATCAGGGTGCTCAGGGCTTCACCCGCCGGCGTTCGTTTTGCATTCGGCATTTGTCACCATATAAACGTATTGACACCATGATGTCAATTTCTGTATGTATCCATCAGTCCGGAATGACATCATAACACCATATCGAACGGAGCCAACCATGCCGCAGATGCGCCCCCTGGACCCCGCTTTCCCGATCGACCGCCAGCTCGCGGTCGATGCCAGCAACGTCGTGCTCGTCAACCTCTTCACGCTCGATGCGGCCGACGAGGACACGTTTCTCAAGGCCTGGCAGGACGACGCCGCCATCATGAAGCGGCAGCCGGGCTTCATCTCGACCCAGCTGCACCGCGCGCTCGGCGAGAGCCCGGCCTATCTGAACTACGCGGTCTGGGAATCGACCGCCGCCTTCCGCGCCGCCTTCATGAACCCCGAGTTCAGGGCCAAGCTCTCGGCCTATCCGGCCTCGGCGGTAGCCTCGCCGCACCTGTTCCAGAAGGTGGCGGTGCCGGACATCTGCGTGGCGTAACGGACTGTCAGGCCGTCGCATCAAGGATCGCTCAGCTGTGCACGAGGATGCCAACCCCAAGCGTGGAAGCAGCGGCCAGAAACGAGATGTCCAGAAATCGCAACGGCGCTTTCGGACGATGACCGGCAGAACCCGAAATGACGTAATAGACGCCATAACCCGCGCCGAGGACGACAAACGTCAGCGTTTGCCTGAGCCAGAACGTCAAGACGACCGCAAGATCATCGAGGCTGTCCAGGGCATAGGCGCCGAGCGCAAGCAGTGCGCCGATCGCGTAGAACAGCACGAGCGTTGACGTCAGTGATTTGGCGTCGCGGGACATCAGATGATCCTTGCATCCCGATCGTAATCAAACTGCAAAAAAGAAGGCCGCCCGGAGGCGGCCTTCGATCTCGATAGGGATGGGGGAGGCTTAGAAGCCGCCCATGCCGCCCATTCCACCCATGCCGCCGCCGCCGCCCGGCATTGCCGGCGCCGCGTCCTTCGGCAGTTCGGCGACCATGGCTTCGGTGGTCACGAGCAGGCCGGCCACGGAGGAGGCGTCCTGCAAGGCGGTGCGCACCACCTTGGCGGGGTCGATGATGCCCTTGTCGACCATGTCGACATAGTCCTCGGTCTGCGCGTCGAAGCCGAAGGTCTCCGACTTGTTCTCGAGGATCTTGCCGACCACGATCGAGCCCTCGACACCGGCGTTCTCCGAGATCTGGCGGACCGGAGCTTCGAGCGCCTTGAGCACGATGTTGATGCCGGCCTGGACGTCAGCATTCGGGTTGGTGAGCCGGCCGACCGCCTTCTTGGCGCGCAGCAGCGCGACGCCGCCGCCCGGCACGATGCCTTCCTGCACCGCGGCGCGGGTCGCGTTCAGCGCGTCCTCGACACGGTCCTTCTTCTCCTTGACCTCGACCTCGGTCGCACCGCCGACCTTGATCACCGCAACGCCGCCGGCGAGCTTGGCGAGGCGCTCCTGCAGCTTCTCACGGTCGTAGTCCGAGGTGGTCTCCTCGATCTGCGCCTTGATCTGGCCAACGCGGGCGTCGATGTCCTTCTTCTTGCCGGCGCCCTTGACGATCGTGGTGTTCTCCTTGTCGATCACGATCTTGCCGGCGCGGCCGAGCATGTTGATCGTGACGCTCTCGAGCTTCATGCCGAGGTCGTCGGAGATCAGCTGACCGCCGGTCAGGATCGCGATGTCCTCCAGCATCGCCTTGCGGCGATCGCCGAAGCCCGGCGCCTTGACGGCGGCGACCTTGAGCCCGCCGCGCAGGCGGTTGACGACCAGGGTCGCCAGCGCCTCGCCCTCGACGTCCTCGGCGAGGATCAAGAGCGGACGGCCCGACTGCACCACGGCTTCCAGCACCGGCAGCATGGACTGCAGGCCGGACAGCTTCTTCTCGTGCAGCAGGATGTAGGCATCCTCGAGCTCGGCGGTCATCTTCTCGGCGTTGGTGATGAAGTAGGGGCTGAGGTAGCCGCGGTCGAACTTCATGCCCTCGACGATGTCGACCTCGGTCTCGAGCGACTTGTTCTCCTCGACGGTGATCACGCCCTCGTTGCCGACCTTCTGCATCGCCTGCGCGATCATCTTGCCGATCGCGGCATCGCCATTGGCCGAGATGGTGCCGACCTGGGCGACTTCGGACGAGGAGGCGACCGGCTTGGCGCGCTTCTCGATGTCCTTGATCACGGCCGATACTGCCGTGTCGATGCCGCGCTTGAGGTCCATCGGGTTCATGCCGGCGGCGACCGACTTGGCGCCCTCGCGGACGATGGCCTGCGCCAGCACGGTCGCGGTGGTGGTGCCGTCACCGGCGGTGTCGTTGGTCTTGGAAGCGACCTCGCGCAGCATCTGCGCGCCCATGTTCTCGAACTTGTCGTCGAGCTCGATCTCCTTGGCGACGGTGACGCCGTCCTTGGTGATGCGGGGAGCGCCGAAGCTCTTCTCGATGACGACATTGCGGCCCTTGGGGCCGAGCGTCACCTTCACGGCGTTGGCGAGCACGTCGACACCGCGCAGCATGCGGTCGCGGGCCTCTCCGGCGAATTTTACGTCCTTGGCAGCCATTGATTTGAACTCCTGTCAGTTTTGAGAGACGCGCTTGCCGTTTCCGCGCTCGTCATCGCCGGGCTTGACCCGGCGATCCATCGCCTTGGTAAGAACTCTTCGGAAGCGTGATGGATGCCCGGATCAAGTCCGGGCATGACGATGCGAGTGGTGCGGTCGCGCGGTTGAATGGCGATCAGGCCAGCACGCCCATGATGTCGGACTCCTTCATGATCAGGAGCTCCTGGTTGTCGAGCTTGACCTCGGTGCCCGACCATTTGCCGAACAGCACGCGGTCGCCGACCTTGAGGTCGATCGGGATCAGCTTGCCGGCCTCGTCGCGGCCACCCGGGCCGACGGCGACGATCTCGCCCTGGGACGGCTTCTCCTTCGCCGAGTCCGGAATGATGATGCCGCCCTTGGATTTCTCCTCGGCATCGATACGCTTGACCACGACGCGGTCGTGCAGGGGGCGGAAGGTGGATTTAGCCATGACGTTCCCTCTTGGAGGCTCGGTTTCAGGTCCGGTTCATCGGGACCGGCGTTGGATGCCGGCCCGGTCGGCGCTGGGCAGGACGCCCGACGCTCTTAGCAATCGTGGTGCGAGAGTGCTAATTGTGGGCCGGGAAATATGGCCTGGCGCAGTTTCTGTCAAGCAAACGGGTTAAGGCCTTGGTGAGGCCAATATAGGATGGTGGACCAGAAACCAAATCGTAGCGATGACGTAATTTTGTCAGACGTCATTGCTCCGTCTTAAGTTTTACGCTTGGCTGCAGGACGGGTGCGGCCGGGACATAGTCGGGGGATGCATATGATCAGGTCATTCAACGCGCGATTGGTCGCACGGTTCGCGGCTGTTTCGGCGCTGACGACACTCTTGGGGGCGTGCGGCAGCATGAGCCTGCCGTCGTTGTCGTCGAACCCTGAGCCGGCGCCAGCCGAGCCGGGGGTCGCCCCCGAAATGCCCGCAAGCATCCGCGCCGATGAGATCGTCGGCCGCTGGGGTCTCGCCTCGTTCCAGAATCCCGCCGATCGCGCCCGCACCGAGGCCGCCGCGCGCGGCCAGTGCAAGCAGCCTTACGTGATCGGCGCCGGCCAGAACGGCGGCGTCATCATGCATCTGGCCGACCAGGCCACCCCGCAGGAACTGCGGCTGAAGGGTTCCCCGAGTGGCAAGAACTATATCGGCCCGCCTGGACCGACGCCCGGCGAGCAGGACCGCGAGATCGTCTCGTTCGACGGCCGCGTCATGATCACCCGCTTCGTCGACAAGGACGCCGGGGTCCGCTACGGCAACATGGTCTACGTCCGCTGCGCCCCGAGGGCGTAAAGGCCGGCGATCAGTTTTCCACCGATCTTTGCCGGTTCGCCTCTCCCCTTGTGGGAGAGGCCGGATTGCATCGCCAGATGAAATCCAGGCGAGGGGTCTCTCACCGCGAGTGAGCCCCTCTTCTGGCTAGCGGATAGAACCCCATATCCGCCGCGGATTGCATCCGCGCCACCTTCTCCCACAAGGGGAGAAGGGAAGGAGACCCGCAAACACGGCCTTATCGCCGCACGCCAACCCGATTGACGCCGCCATTCAAATTGCCGCCCGCATTGTGGCGGACCGCAGCGCGCGCCACCGGACGAGGCCTGAGCACAACGCCTGCCCGCGCCACGCAGCCTGCCGGATAACCGACATACGTGCAGTAAATCACGGCGTTGGCCGGTGCTGGACTGAGAGCGGCGCCTGCAAACCCCAACATCAGGCTCGCCGCTATTCCCGCAACCGTCACTGACTTGGTTGGAAAAATGTTCGTCCGACGCATGGTGATCCTCCTCATCGCACGTGAACTGAAGGTGATGGAGCCCGCTTCAGATGCGGCCCAAGGTATCGTCAGTGGCAAAAGGGGGAGGCGATGTTGACGTAGATCAACGCCGCGCGCGACCCGTCGCCGCGTGGGGTTGATCTGCTTCATCGTGAAAGAGGGCGGCTCAGGGAGCCGCCCTCTTGCGCTGCCGTTGCGCCGGCTTCACTGACAGACGTACATGCGGCCGTCAGCCATCTTGGTCATCGTGCCGGGCTCGCAGCCGATACCATTGGCTGCCTTGTACTCCGTCCATCCGGCATATCCGTAATACGGACTGATCCTCTGGTAGGCTCGTGCCGGATAGTAGGGCTGGCCGAAGTAGGGATCCGTCTGGGCGGCATACGAATTGGTCCAATCGTTTGTGCCCCAGCCGGAATAGGCCGGCGCGGTAGCGGCGGCCGCAGCGACCGCTGCCGTAGCGGCGACACCCGCGCCCACCCCGTACCCGTACGCGGCGCGCCGGGTCTGACGACGCGCGACGCCGGCGACGCTCACGGGCGTCAGCGGCCGGCCCACACGCGCCTGGGCACTTTCGACCGACGCCGAAAGACCGCCCCGCTCGGACCAGGTGATGGAGAACAGTGTCGCACAAGCGATAGTCGAAAGCGCAATTGCAGTATTTCGGACAATTCTTTGCGTCATGTTCAATCTCCAGTGTTGAGTACTCCAGTGGCTCCGCCCCAATCAGTGATCCGGTAGCAAGGCGCACGCCATCAGCGCGATTGAAAGAAGCCCGGCGCTCATCGTCGCACCTTCAAAGACGACCTCGCGCTGTGCTTACCGGCGGTTGGCTGTCCTCACCACAAGCTCAAACGCTCGCTTCCACCACGCGCCGCTTGTTGCACTTGCGGCGATTGCTATTGCGATACGAACTGCTTGCCAATTTTTAATAGGAGGCTCTGCACGTTGGTCACACGCAGCGAGCCGGCCGCGAATGTATGATCCAGCGCTGGACGAAAATGCGAATCCTCGCGCTGGGCGACCGGAATGATTCCGGAAGTCCCATGCAACCGGCACCCAATGTTGGCTCCCGGCATACGCATGACAATTTCCCTCACGCAGTAATATGCACCCGCGACAACAAACCTGCCAGCGGATTTGCAACCGTCGACGCTGGCACAAGATGCATGTTGTCGAGACGGAGGATCGGACTGATTCATCACTTGACGCGATACTGTTGATCTATGTCAAAGGTCCTGAAGTTCTTGAATGGGACGCTGGTGTCGACCACGCGCACGTCAATGCGGTCTCGTCGGCCGGTAGCCGCCTGACGCTGTGCTGAGTCATGCTTCAGCGCAGATGCGTGCCCTTGGGCAAAGAAGCCTGGCGATGTGCACAATGGCGGATGGAGCGATCCATGCCAGTGGCGCGGTATTTCCTGTATATCGGCGGAGTGCTGCTCGCGCTGCTATTCCTTCTGGATGCCACCATCCCCAATTCTCCACTGGCAAAGCAGCCCGACTCGAGTCGTCCGACCATTCGCATCCGTTCGATGCAAAAGCTGCCTGACCTTGTCGTTTACGACACCAGTCTCCCGACTATCGTTCCTGAACAGGTTGCGGAAATTCCTGCTCCAGCCGCGGCCGAAACTGTCGGGCCTTTCCCGATCGTTCGCGAGCGGGAAGCGTTTACCCAGATGCAGAAATCCGAAATCGAGCGGCCAAAATCGTCGGGCCGCAAGGCGAGGGAAGCCAAGCCGCCTCGGAAGTATGCCCATGCCAGGAGATACGCGCCGTCACCTTATGCGCATTTTGCGGAGCGACGTCCGCGATATGGGTGGTTCGGCAACTTCATCTGGTGATCAAGTAGCATATGCCTGCGGTAAGGGGACGCATGCCTGCGAGCCTTGACGCAAGTCAAGGCCGGGCCTTTCCATCGCTATGGAGTGGAGCTGTGGTGCCTCAAAGGATTAAATGGAGGAACACAATGATCCGCTTGTTTGCTGTCTTTATCTTCGCTTTGTGTGTTGGAGCACCTGCGCAAGCCATGACACCCGCGCCGCTCCCCCAGACGGAAACAATGGCAATACCGGTGGCCGTCGGCTGCGGTCCGGGCCGGACGCGTATCAATGGTGTATGCGTAGCAAGGACGACCGTCCGTCAAACTCGCCGAGCCGTTCGCAGATGCGTGCGCTGGCAGGGAGGCGTCTGCGCCTTGTATGAATGAACGACTCTACTGGCGTTCAGGTCGCGACTGGGCGCCAGTACTGTAGTGCATCCGGTCGAATGCCGCTTCTAAATCATCCATGACAATCAGCGGCGACAATCCGTCGGGCCTGCCGTGCCTTACTGAGCTTCGAGCAACAGGACGGTCAACAGCAGGATCGGCCAGAGCGCGCTCGCAGCCAGAGTGATGCGGAGCACCACGTCACCGCTCGACGGTTCGACCCATCGACGCCTGAGCTGACGAGGCAATTTGCTCGATTGAAATGCGCGTTGTGGTTGGCGAGCCGATCCGACTTTTGCAGCGCCGATGGGAGGTGGCGCGGCTCGATGTCGCAGCAAGCTCTTCTCGTCATAGAGGACGTGATTTGACGGGTTCGGTTTTAAGCACCCGGGTGCCATGAACGATCCCTTCCATCGGGCACCTAATCTACGTCGGAAAACTTGAAGGCGATAGGGCGGTTTGTGCCAAGGGAGCGAGGCTCGGTCGCCCGAAGCCCGAAGTAGCGCGAGCCGGGTTCGCAGCGTGAAATACAAGCCTTATAAGCCCTGGTCTCTCAGTTCGAGCGTAACGAGCCTCGCCAGCAGCGTGGCCGGGTAAAGCTGGCCGATCACGCTCTCGACATTGCACAGGCTGCGCGCTAGCGGGTGCACAGGGATGATGTCCCCGTAGCCGGTAGAAGTGAGCGTGACGAAGCTGAGATGATAGACCGAGCTCGCAGGGGCTGAGTCATCCTCGAAGTTCATTCCCTTGAATGCATCCGGAAACCGCAACCCGAGGAAGACGAATAGCGTCCCGAAGCCGAGCCCGATCAGCAGATACAGCAGGCCCGCGCCGATGATCCGATGATAGGTGACGCGACCGCGCCGGAATACGGCGTGCGCAACCACCGCTCCGAGCGTGAGCGAGATGGCGAGCCAGCCGGCAGCCAGTATGGCGATGTTGTATGGCGACGGAGGATAAAGGATGCTGCGATTGGTAAGTCGCCTTGACCGATCCGACGCGTTGCGACGATCGGCTTGCGCGGAGGGCGAGGCGGCGATCCTCGCGGGAGTGCAACATCGCTCAAACAAAAACGCCGGCCCCGAGGGCCGGCGTTTTTCGTGTTGATCTGACGAACCTCAGTTGAACATCGCGTCGATGTCGTCCTGTGAGGCGTGGCCGGCGTCGCCGTCGAGCTTCGGACCGTTGAGCAGGCGGGCATCGCCCTCGCGGGTGTCGACGATCGCCGGGACGTGCGACCTGATGGCGTCGACGCCGCCCCAGATGTTCATCATCTCGTTGATGTGCTGTTCGATGAACTTCATTGTCTGCATCACCTTGCTGATGCGCTGGCCGGTGAGGTCCTGGAAGTTGCAGGCCTCGAAGATCGAGACCACGCGCTCCTGAATATCTTCGCTGAGCCGCTTCTGCTGGTCGGGCGTGACGTTGTTGGCGAGCGCGGACGCGGCCTGGTCGATCGCCTCCACCGCCTCGAGGATCTGCTGGGTGGCCTGTTCGGTGCCGCCGACCACGGCGCCGAGCTCGCCATTGACCTTGGCCATCTCCTCGCCGTTGAAGCTCTTGCCGTGCAGCACGGCGATCTCGCGCTTGGTGCGGCTGATCGCGTCGTGAATCAGGTCGAGCTCGACCTTGAGCTTCTCGCACTGTTCGACCTGCGCACGGTAGGTCTCGAGCAGCGCGTGGGTCTCGGCGACTTCGCGGGCGACCGCCGCATCGACGCTGTCGCCGGTGCGCTGTGCCGGGGCTGCGGCCATCTGGGCGCGGATCGAGCGAAGCTCGGCCATGATCTCGCGATGCATCGGACCGAGATCGGCGCCGCCCGTAACATCCGGCTCCGGCATCACAACCTCGCCCATCGCCTGCTCGACACGAAAACGCTTGCGCTTCACTGACATGATTTTCATTCCCGCCCCTTCACTGAAGTCCGTTCTAGACAGAGCGGATTTAACGTCAGGTTCACGCCGGAACTGTTTGCGCGGATAGCGCGCAAGCGCGGCGATACCGGCGATTAACCATGTCGCCACGCCGTTCACGCAAAATAAACGCTGTCAGGGAAAACCGCGCTCCATTGCCGATGTGGTGAATCGAAACGGCCGATCCGTTTACCAAACCGATGCGGTTTTCATTGCTTATTGACCACGTGCAACGGCGCAAAGTCGGCGCCGCGCGCATCACGTCACGACGAAACCAGTACAGAGTACGTCGATGTTCAGGAAAACCACGCTTGCGCTGCTCGCCGGCGCGTCTTCTCTTATTGCCGTTCCCCATCACGCCATGGCGATCGACGCGGCAGCGCCCGCCGGGCCCGCCGTCATCTATGCCAATCAGGGCGCTCCGCAGCCGCCGATGCGCACCGCCTATGTGCAGCCGCAGCGCTCCAACATGGGCGGCGGCTTCATCGAATTCCTGTTCGGCGATGCGCCGTCGTCGCAGGGTTATTCGCCACAGCCGTATCAGCAGCAGCCTGGCTATTACGGCAACCGTCAGCTGCCGCCGATGGATCCGCAGCAGCAGATGCTCCGGCAGCAGGAAGAGGCCGCGGGCGATCCGGCGCAGCGTCCGTTCGATCCGAGATACGAGAAGCAACTGGTCGACTATAGCGGCAAGGAAAGCGCCGGCACCATCGTCGTCGATACGCCGAACAAGTTTCTCTATCTGGTGCAGGGCGACGGCCGCGCGCTGCGCTACGGCATCGGCGTCGGCCGGCCCGGCTTCACCTGGGCCGGCGTCAAGACGATCTCGGCGAAGAAGGAGTGGCCGGCCTGGACGCCGCCGCCGGAAATGCTGGCGCGCCGTCCCGATCTGCCGCGGCACATGGAGGGCGGCCCGGAAAATCCGCTCGGCGCCCGCGCGATGTATCTTGGCTCCTCGCTCTACCGCATCCACGGCTCCAACGAGCCCTGGACGATCGGCACCAACGTCTCGTCCGGCTGCATCCGGATGCGCAACGAGGACGTCATCGACCTCTACGGCCGCGTCAATGTCGGGGCCAGGGTCGTTGTGATGTGAAGTTGTAGCCCGGATGGAGCGAAGCGAAATCCGGGACAGCGAGCCGCACGATGCGTCAACCTCCCCTTGAAAAGGGGAGGTCGCTTTGCTCAACAGAGCAAAGCGGGTGGGGATCATCTCTCTCCACGAGCAGCGGCGTTTGTGGCTGACCCCCATCCCGACCTTCCCCCTTTCAGGGGGAAGGAGAACAGCTTCCGCCCAGGCTACGACTGATCAAATGAAAACGGCCGCTCGATGGAGCGGCCGTTTGTGTTTCAGGTGAGACGCTTACGCGTAATTGCTGTCGTCGCCGTCGCCGCCGCCGTCGAAGCCGTCGTCATCATTGTCGAAGTCGTCGGCGTCTTGATCATCGTCACTGTCCCGGTCGGCCTGCGCTTGGTCGAACGCGCCGGCGCGCGAGCCGCTGTCGCGGTTGGAGCCGATGTCGTTGACCCCGGCGTCGCGCGCGAGGTCGCTCGACGACTGGTCGCCGCCCCAGGGACGCGAACCGCCGCCGAGGCCGCCGGCATCGGCCATCGACTGGTGGCTGCCGCCACCCATCATGCCGCGGATGCTGGAGAGCAACAGTCCGCCGCCGACCACGCCGGCCGCGGCCGCCGCCGCCGTGCCGAGGAACGAGCCGCCACCGCCACCCGGCGCGCCGCCGAGTGCCGGCGGCTGCGGGCCGCCATAGCCCTGGCCGTAGGGTTGCGCGGGCTGGCCGTAAGGCTGGCCATAGCCGCCGCCGGCCTGCTGCATCGCCTGGCCCGAGTTCCAGACCGGGCGGCTGCCCGGATCGCGGCCGCCCATGTCGGGTGCCCGCACCGGCGGCACCGAACCATGCTGCTGGCCCTGTCCGCCGAAGATCGCATCGCGCATCGAATCGAGGAAACCGCCGCCCTGCTGCTGGGCTGTCTGCTGCTGGCCGACCGCGGCCTCGAGTTCCTGAATCCGGTCATGGGCGCGCTTCAGCGCCTCGTCCTGCACCAGCGCGGTCTGCACCAGCGCGTAGACCGCATTCGGCGCGCTGCGCAGGCCCTGCATGATCGCGGACATGGCCTCGCCGTCGCGCGGGGCATTCTCCAGCTTGGCGAGCCGGTCGAAGAGATCGTCGATCAGTTGGCGTTCTTGCGGTGTCATGGCGTTCTCCATCGCGTCGATCGAATCGGCGCGTCCGAGATGTAGGACGGGGTTTGTGGCGCAAGGAGTGGGGGCCAGAATTAAATTTATGTATGCGACAATACGACCGGCGGATTCCTATGAGCCTTGTCAGGCCAGTGTAACTTTATTCAGGGCCAGCAGCGCGGGGAAATCGTCGCCTGCGAGATAGGCACGCTCGATCTCGCGCTGCGTCGTCAGCGGGTCGAGGCTCTTCAGCGTTTCGTCGACGAAACCGGGATGGCACATCACGAGTCCGTCCTCGGGCATGCCGTCGAGGAAGCCCTGCATCAGCGCCGCGAAATCATTGCCGCGCGTAAAATCATAGGCGCCGGCGAAGGCCGGATTGAACCGCAGGCCTGCTCGCTGCGCCTTGATCCGGAACTGCGTGCTGAGCACGTTCAGCACCAGCGCTTTCGGCGCCGCCAGCTGGCGCGCCAGCGGGCCTTCGCGGCCGCACTGCCGCACCCAGGCGCCCGGCGCGCGCTCCTTCACGGCGCGCAGGAAGCCGTCGCGCACCTGCGGGAACAGCTGCGCGTGCTGGTGACCGTCGACGAAGTCGGGTGCGCGGCCGAACAGATCATGGAAGGCGTCGAGCTGCGCCAGCACCTCGGCATGGACCAGTTCGGCGTCGAGCCGATGCATCAGCCCGGCGCGCAGCAGCCGCGGGAAGGGCAGGAACATGTCGCTGTCGAGCGGGCGGAAATGCATCGTCAGCGGCCGGAACGGCGCGGTCAGCGTCACATGCAGCCCGATCGCGCAGCGCGGGCTGTTCGCCACCGACGCCGTGAGTGCGCTGGCCGCATCGCGGCCGATCGCCGGCGTCACCGTCATCACCGACGTCGCATTGAGGCGGCCGCGCTCGATCAGGTCGCGGATCGCGCGGTTGACGCCGTCGCTCAAGCCATAATCGTCAGCACACAGCCAGATCCGGCGCGGCGTATCGGTGTTCATTCCGCGGCGGTCCGCTCGGAGGCATTTTGCGCCGCGCCGCCGTCGGCGTGCTTCTCGGTGTGCTCGGCGACGAAGTAGATCGGCCGCGCCTTCAACTCGGAGAGGATCTTGCCGATATATTCGCCGACGATGCCGATCATGATCAGCTGCACGCCGCCGATCGTCATCATGCCGATCATCAGCGACGGATAGCCGGGGACCTGCTTGCCGGTGGTCAGCACTTCCCACAGGATCGAGAGGCCGAACAGGAACGCCACGCCGGCGAGCAGCGCGCCGAGCAGGCTGGCGAAGCGCAGCGGCGCCACCGAGAACGAGGTCAGGCCCTCGATCGACAGACCGATCAGCCGGCCGGCATTGAAGGTGGTGACGCCATGCGCGCGCGGCGCCGGCTCGTAGTCGACGCGGATCTGCCGGAAGCCGATCCAGCTGGCGAGGCCCTTGAAGAAGCGGTTGCGCTCCGGCAATTGCCGCAGCGCCGCGGCCGCGCGCGGCGACAGCAGACGGAAGTCGCCGGCATCCTCCGGGATCTGCTGCCGGGCGCCCCAGTTGATCAGCGCGTAGAAGCCGCGCACGGCCAGCCGCCGCGCGGCCGATTCATTGTCGCGATGCGCCTTCGCCGTGTAGACCACGTCGTAGCCGTCATCGATCCAGTGTGCGACCAGTTGCTCGACGAGCGTCGGCGGATGCTGGCCGTCGCCATCCATGAACAGCACCGCGCCGCGGCGGGCGTGGTCGAGGCCGGCCATCAGCGCCGCCTCCTTGCCGAAATTGCGCGACAGCGACACCACCTGCAGGTCGAGCCCGTCGGCGGGCAGGCCGCGCGCGATCATCAGCGTGTTGTCCGCGCTGCCGTCATCGACATAGATCACCTCGCAGACGAGGCCGTAGCGGGCGCGCAGCGTCTTGGCGAGGTTGATCAGCCGCTCATGCAACGCAGCAAGCCCGGCGGCCTCGTTGTAGACGGGCACGACGATCGACAGACCCTGCCCGGCGGCGGTCTTGGCGGTCGTGGTCAGGCTGGAAACGTCAGAGCCCAGCATCATCGATCAGGTTCCAGAACTAGAGCGTTTTCGAGCGAAATGGCCTTCCGCCTCGCACGAAGAAACCGCGTCAAAACGAGAGATCCCTCGAACACAATATGGTACCGCAGGGTAGCTGTCGCCAACATGAACGGCGTGGCCGCCTCATTGTCGCAGGAACGCCTCGAGCCTGGCGAACAGCGGGTTCTCGCGGTCGAACACATAGTCCAGCGACACCACCGACACGGTTTCGGCGCCGTGCTCGCGCAGGAAGCTGCCGAGCGCGTAGAGCTTGCCCGGTGGGCAGTGCAGCGTAAGCATGCCCGACGAGGTCGGGCCGCCGAACGGGGCGACCACGCCGAAACGGTTATGCGCCTCGGAGAGCAGCGCATCGTTGCAGCCGGCGAAGCGGGTGCGGACCTCGCGATACTTGCTGGCGCGGGCGCGCGCAGCGATATGGTCGAGGATCACGCGCGCGGTCTCGCGGGCGCCCTTCGACCAGTCGGCATCCTTGGACGCCACCAGATTGGCCTGGCTGCGCAGCATGACGCCGTCGTCGAGCACCTTGAGCCCGTTGGCGGCAAGCGTCGCCCCGGTTGTCGTGATATCGACGATCAGTTCGGCGGTTCCGGCGGCGGGCGCGCCCTCGGTGGCGCCGGCGCTTTCGACGATGCGGTAGTCGCCGACGCCGTGTTTGGCAAAGAAGCCGCGCGTCAGATTGATGTATTTGGTCGCCACCCGCATGCGGTGATTGTGCTGCTCGCGGAAGCCGCTTGCGACGTCGTCGAGATCGGCCATGGTGCGGACGTCGATCCACGCCTGCGGCACCGCGACCACGACATTGGCAAAGCCGAAGCCGAGGCCTTCGATCATCAGCACGCGCTTGTCGGCATCGGGAATGCTCTCGCGCACCAGGTCCTCGCCGGTGACACCGAGATGCACTGAGCCGCGAGCCAGATTGGCCGCGATCTCGCTCGCCGAGAGATAGGCGATCTCGACATTGTCGACGCCGGCGATGGTGCCGCGATAGTCGCGGGCGCCGCCGGCCTTCGACAAGGTCAGCCCGGCGCGGGCGAAGAAGCTTTCGGCGTTTTCCTGCAGCCGCCCCTTGGAGGGCACGGCGACGACGAAGGGCGTGCTCATTGGGCGGCTCCGAAGGAGGTGGCCTGGCCATGCCGGGTCATCGCCTCGATCCAGACCGAGAAGCCGACCGCGGGGATCGGAGCCGCCGAGCCGAGCTGCGTCATCAGCCCGTCATAGCGCCCGCCGGCGACCAGCGGTTCGGCGCCGTTGCCCTTGGCGTGCAGCTCGAACTCGAAGCCGGTGTAATAGTCGAGGCCGCGGCCGAACGCGGTGGAGAACCGGGTCTTTCGGATGTCGATGCCGCGCGCGGCCATGAAGCCGATACGGCTCTCGAGCTGGTCGATCGCGACGGCAAGGTTCAGCTGGGCGTCGCCAGCCAGCGCGCGCAATTGCGCGACCGCGTCGTCGGGATCGCCCGCGATCGCCAGGAAGCGCTTGATGGTCGCGACCGCATCGCGCGGCAGCGCGCCTCCCTTCAGCGTCGATTGCTCGAGGAAACGGTCGGCGATCTCGGCCACCGTGCGGCCGCCGACATTGGTGGTGCCGGCGATCAACATCAGATCGGTGACCAGCGCCAGCGCCGCCTTGCGGTCGGAGCCGGCCAGCGCGGCGAGCACGCCCTCATATTCGTTGCGGCCCGGCGCCGTCTTGAGCGTCAGCTGCTCGATGTCGTCGGTCAGCGAGACCTTGCGGTTGAAGTCCTTGATCAGCCGGCGCCGCCACACCGGATAGAGGTCGAGCGCATCGATCAGCGCGTTGAACAGCGCGACGTCGCCGGTGCGGATTTCGACGTCCTTCAACCCGAACGCCGTGGTCGCCTCCAGTGCCAGCGCCAGCATCTCGGCATCGGCCGCGGCGCGATCCTGCCGCCCGAACGATTCGATGCCGGCCTGCAGGAACTGGCTCGGCGCGCCGCCGCGATAGCGGAAAACGGGGCCGAGATAGCTGAAGCCGGCGGGCTGGCCGGCGCGGGCGGAGGCGAGGTAGTCGCGCGCCACCGGGATCGTGAGGTCCGGGCGCAGGCAGAGCTCCTCGCCGCTCGGGTCCGTCGTCAGATACAGGCTCTTGCGGATGTCCTCGCCGGAGAGATCGAGGAACGGCTCGGCCGGCTGCAGGATCGCGGGCTCGGACCTCTGATAGCCGGCCTGCGCGAACGAGGCCAGCAGCGCATCCGCCCAAACGGCGGATCCGGCGGCGGATCGTGGTGCGGCAGCTTCGGTCATCTCGACGTCCAATTCGCTCCGAAATCGCGTTCCAGAGCGGGTTCCATGAGTGGTGTTTGCGGAGCCCTTAGCACGGTCGGCCCATGCTTTCGACAGGGATCGGCCAAGTGGCTTAATGATTGGGTTCGTTAACGATTTTGCGACGACTTGGCTAGGGGCAGATGTTTGTCCTCGCCTTTCATCGGGCAAACGAGCTGCAGGTTCCGTCATCCCGGCGCAAAGGCTTCGCCTTTGTCGCTGGAGGCGCGAGCGCAGCGAGCCCTCGAAGGATCGACGGCCACCAGCCGGGCCGTGCATCCTTCGAGGCTCGCCGAAGAGGCTCGCACCTCAGGTTGACGGGGAGGGAGTGTGTGGCCCATTTCCTCGCCAGTCCCCCAGTGCCGCCTGCACCAGCGCCAGCGCGGCGACGGCGGCGGTGTCGGCGCGCAGGATACGCGGACCGAGGGCGAGGCGGAGGATGGCGGGCTGGCGCAGCAGCAGCGCGCGCTCCTCCTCGGCAAAGCCGCCTTCCGGGCCGATCAGGACATCGATCCCGGCGTTCGCAGCCGATGCCGCCGCCAGCGCCTGCACCGGGCTTTCGACCTCGGCCGCCTCGTCGCAAAACACCAGCAGCCGCGCCGGGTCGCGGCCCGCCAGGAAACGTTCGAGGGGCAGGGGGTCGGCGACTTCGGCGAGCGAGATGATCCCGCATTGCTCGGCGGCCTCGACCGCATTGGCGCGCATCCGCTCGCCGTTGACCCGCGACACCTGGGTGAAGCGTGTCAGCACCGGCACCAGCCGCGCGGCGCCCATCTCGACCGCCTTCTGCACCATGTAGTCGAGCCGCGCATGCTTCAGCGGCGCGAACACATAGGTGACGTCGGGCAGCCGGTCCTGCGCGCGGGTCTGTGCCGCGACCGTCAGCATGTCGGCCCGCTTGCGGCCGGAAATCTCGGCGCGCCATTCGCCGTCACGCCCGTTGAACACCAGCACGCTGTCGCCGGCGCCGAGCCGCAGCACGTTGCCGAGATAGTTGCTCTGATCGCGTTCGAGCGGAACGGTTGCGCCGGCGCCGAGCGGGGCGTCGACAAACAGGCGGGGGCTGCGGAAATCGAGTTCAGGCATATCCGAGGCGGCTTCAGTGCGGTGTGGCCAGTTTACCAAACTGCGCGACACCGTAATCCCGCGGACTCCTCAGGAACTCGCCAGCCAGGTAATATTGAGCGTCGATATATTGCTTCTGTCACCAAGTCATTTCTTTAGTCCAAGGGGCCGCTTGCACGCGGTCCCTTTTGCTGTTCGGTCGCCCGCGGCGTCGGCCCATGAATCCAAACCGGGGCCTTACCGAAAATCCTGTTCAGGCAAATTTGATGGTCCATTTTACCGCCGTTCGTAGCCTAAAGGCTTAGAATCGGGGAACAATTTAATATGGCCGGTGTGGCCCTACGCCGCGCTGTCGCCCAAATCCACGGGTTGTTAAGGCCTCACAGGAATCGTAAAACGCCCCCAAAATTCGTTGCTTCGTTTTTGTTGCGCTGGGGTTGCCTGGACCTTTTGCCGGAGAAACACCCTCGATGATCCGCCGTCTGATCGTGCTGACCGTTGCTGCGACCGCCCTGTCCGCGGGGCAAGCTGCTGCCCAGAGCGCTTTTCCGGCCCCGTTGCCCAATCAGGCCGGTAAGGCCGGCACCGCGTCCGACCCCGCGTTTCCGCCGGTCAATGGCATGCGTCCAAGCCAGGCCGGAACCGCCTCGGATTCCGCATTCCCGCCGGTCAACGGCGCGCCGGCGGCCAGGGTCGGTGCCACGCCGTCGGCATTTCCGAGCAGTGGCGCGGCCCCCATCGCCGGCGGCGGGCTGTCGTCGCCGCCCCCGCCGGGTGCGGGTGGTGGTGGTGCCGCCGACGCCTGCATGAAGAATTTCACGCCGCTGCGCGAGGATGCGGAGAAGCGCGGCAAGGCGATCAAGGCGGCGAGCGATCGCCACGCCAGCCCCCAGGAGGCCTGCAAGCTGATCGGCAATTACAGCCAGGCCGAGATCAAGATGATCAGATATGTCGACACCAACGCACAGAAGTGCGGAATTCCGCCGCAGATCGCCGACCAGCTCAAGGCCGGACACAAGAATACCGAAGCGCTGCTGAAGAAGGTCTGCAATGTCGCGGAGCAGGCGGCGGCGCAGCCGCGTGGGCCAGCGGGGCCGAGCTTGAGCGACGTACTCGGTTCGTCCGCCTCGCTGCCGGAAGCGACGCCGACCAAGAAGGGCGGCAGCACCTTCGATACGCTGAACGGCAACGTCCTCACCCGTTGAGGGATCACCCATGAGCGATGTCTCCACCCGCGTTGCCGACTCCACAGGCAACTGGGTGGATACCCATGCGCCGGTCTGGACGCGGCCCTATCTGCGGCTTGCGCGCTACGACCGGCCGATCGGCTCCTGGCTGCTGTTGATGCCGTGCTGGTGGTCGGCGGCGCTCGCCGCCGGCGTCGCGCATGATGTGCGTTCGCTGCCGCTCGTGGTCCTGCTGTTCTTCATCGGCGCCTTTGTGATGCGCGGTGCCGGCTGCACCTGGAACGACATCACCGATCGCGATCTCGACGCCAAGGTCGAACGCACGCGGTCGCGGCCGATCCCGGCCGGGCAGGTCACGGTGACGCAGGCGGTGGTCTTCATGGTCCTGCAGGCGCTGATCGGGCTTCTCGTGCTGCTGCAGTTCAACCGCTTCGCGGTGATGACCGGCATCGCCTCGCTTCTGATCGTCGCGATCTACCCGTTCATGAAGCGGATCACCTGGTGGCCGCAGGTCGTGCTCGGCCTTGCCTTCTCCTATGGCGCGCTGATGGGATTTGCGGTGACGCTCGAGCGCATCGATCTGGCCGCGATTGCGCTCTACGCCGGATCGATCGCCTGGGTGATCGCCTACGACACCATCTACGCCCATCAGGACGCCGAGGATGATGCGCTGATCGGCGTCAAATCCACCGCGCGCCTGTTCGGTGCACGCACCCATCGTGCGCTCGTGATCTTCTATGGTCTCGCCGTGCTCTTGATCGGCGTGGCGTTCGCACTCGCAGGGGCGCGCTGGCCGGCCTGGATCGGGCTGGCGGCGTTTGCGTTGCATCTCGCCTGGCAGGTCCGGCGGCTCGACATCAGCGATGGCGCGCTCTGCCTGCGCATCTTCAAGTCCAACCGCGACGCCGGCTTGATCCTGTTCGCGAGCCTCGTCGTCGACGCGGTGCTGCGCGCGGCGTGATGACTTCGCAGGATGGGCGGAGCGAAGCGTACAAACCCATGATTCGGCGGCCGCGCCACAAACTCGCCGTCGTCCCGGCGAAGGCCGGGACCCATAACCACCAATGCTTCTTGTTGTGCGACGCTGGAACGACGAGTCCCGTCAACGACATCTGCTGCGGCGTATGGGTCCCGGCCTTCGCCGGGACGACACCGATTGTGAGGCAAATGGAGCGAGACGGTCAGATTAATCCCGCGCGATGATCTCGCGTTCGCCGCGATGTATGCTGGTGCCGTTGAGGCTGACACCGGCGCGGCGGCGGACCAGGAATTTCGGTCTCCGCGCGCGGATCGCGTTGCGGCGACGGCGGCGCGGGGAGGGCGTCCGCGGCGCAGGCTCGGTCAGTTGCGGGAGACGGAAGATGTCGCTCCACATCTGCCAGGCGGAGCTGATCTCCTCGGCATCCGAACTGGAGCCGAGCGGAACGCTGAGCGCGGGATCGCGGTGAACCAGCACCAGCATCTGCGCGTCGTCGATGCCGCGCACCGCGACGCCGAGAAAGTCGCTGACGCGAACATTGACCGCCATCCGCATGCCGAGAACGGCACGGCGCAGCACGACGTGTTCGCGATGAAGCTCGACCTGCCGCATGCCGCCATCCGCGCGCGCGTCCTGCGCGTGGAAGCTGAGCGGAAGGGAAAGAGGGTCGAGCCGCAACGCGCAGCTCGACCCGGCGGAATTGATTCCGCTTGTTGGTGTTTGACGCCTCAAAGCTCTGTCTCCCCGCCGGGATTTTGTTCCCGGTCGTTGGGTGAGAGCCTAGCCGAGCGATGTCCGTTCCCCCTTAAAAAGCCTGGTTAACCCCTCCTCACCTCGTGCCATGATTGACAAGAGGTTGGCCCGCATGATTGACGAAGCCTTGCCCCGATCACTCAAATCTTTGTTGCCTGCCGGCGCAAAGTGCTTGAAATCCCTGTGAAACCGGCACATCTGGTGGGTCTGTCGACCTCGTTCCGGGCCCCCCTCAATCCGCAGGAATTCGTTCGTGAACTCTTCACCATCTGCATCGCGACACGGCGATAGCTCCGATCTGTTCGACCAATCGGGCCTGAGCGACCTTGCGCAGCGCCTGGTCGATGCCGCCAGGCGCGCGGGCGCCGATGCGGCCGATGCCATCGCGGTGCGCGGCGTCTCGCAGGGCGTCGAGGTGCGCGACGGCCGCGTCGAGGAAACCGAGCGCTCCGAAGGCGATGACGTCGGCCTGCGGGTGTTCGTCGGCCACCGCCAGGCGGTGGTGTCGACCAATGACGTCAGCGGCGACGGGGTCGCCAAGCTTGCCGAGCGTGCCGTCGCGATGGCGCGCGTGGCGCCGGACGACAAATATGTCGGTCTCGCCGATCCGGCGCTCCACGCCCACGATTTCCCCGACCTCGATCTGCTCGATCGCAAGGTTCCGAGCACGGCCGAACTCGAGCAGCGCGCGATCGAAGCGGAGGCTGCGGCGCTCGCGGTCAAGGGTGTCACCAAGTCCGGCGGCGCGTCGGTCTCGACCGGGATCGGCGGCATGGTGCTGGTGACGTCGACCGGCTTCCACGGTTCTTATCTGCGCTCCAGCCACGGCATCTCGACGACGGCGATTTCCGGTGAGGGCACCGGCATGGAGCGCGACTACGATTTCACCAGCGCGCCGCATGCCTCCGATCTCGATTCACCTGCTTCCGTTGGCCGCAAGGCCGGCGAGCGCGCGGTGGCGCGGGGCAATCCGCGCAAGGTCGAGACCTGCAAGGTGCCGGTGGTGTTCGATCCGCGGGTCGCCGGCTCGATCGTCGGCCATCTCGTCGGCGCCATCAACGGCGCTTCGATCGCGCGCAAGACCAGCTTCCTGAAGGACAAGCTCGGCGAGCAGCTGTTCTCCAGGGACATCCGCATCATCGACGATCCGTTGCGCGTGCGCGGCCTGCGCTCGCAGACCTTCGATGCCGAGGGCGTCAGGGTGAAGAAGACGGCGCTGATCGATGCGGGCGTGCTCACCACCTGGGTGCTGGATTCGGCGACCGCGCGCGAGCTAGGCCTCGTGACGACCGGTCATGCGCATCGCGGCGTGTCGTCCTCGCCGTCTCCCGGAACGTATAATCTGCATCTCGAGCCGGGTGCGGTGACGCCGAAGGAGCTGATCTCGGACATCAAGCAGGGCTTCTATGTCACCGACCTGATCGGCTCCGGCGTCAACGGCGTGACCGGCGATTACAGCCGCGGCGCGTCCGGCTTCTGGATCGAGAACGGCGAGATCACCTATCCGGTCAGCGAAGTGACCATCGCCGGCCATCTGCTGCCGATGTTCAAGTCGCTGGTCGCCGCCAACGATCTGGAATTCCGCTACGGCGTCAATTCGCCGACGCTGCGCATCGAGGGCCTGACGCTTGGCGGACGCTGATACGGACGACTGGACCAAGGCGCGCGATGCCGCCTTGCTGACCAGATCGGTGCAGGAAGCGGGCCGGCTCGCATCGTCACTGTTCCGCACCGAATTGAAGAACTGGATCAAGGGCGCGTCCTCGCCGGTCTCCGAGGCCGACATCGCGGTCAACGACCTGTTGGAGCAGCAGCTGCGTTCGGCAACGCCCGGCTATGGCTGGCTGTCGGAAGAGAGCGCCGACAACGACACCCGCCTCGGCAGGCGCTTCACCTGGATCGTCGATCCGATCGACGGCACCCGCGCCTATCTCGCCGGCCGCGAGGACTGGTGCGTCAGTGTGGCGCTGGTTGAAAATGCATCTCCGGTGCTCGCGGCGGTGTATGCGCCGGTCAGCGAGGAATTCTTCTTCGCCGCCCGTGGACAGGGCGCCACCCTGAACGACGGCGCGGTGCATGCAACCGCAGGCACCGATTTCAACTTTCCGCGGATGGCGGGACCGAAGCCGCTGGTGCAGCGGCTCAGCCCGACGCCGGACGAGATCACGCTCTATCCGCGCATCGGATCGCTGGCGCTGCGGTTGTGCCGTGTAGCACAAGGTCGACTTGACGCGGCCTTTGCGGGCGGGCAAAGCCGCGACTGGGATCTTGCCGCCGCGAATTTGATCGTGCAGGAAGCGGGTGGTAAGATGACCGCGCTCTCGGGGGACGCGATTGAGTACAATCGCCGGGAGGTGACGCATGGGGTGCTGGTGGCAGCAGGACGCGACCGTCATGCACGCATTGTCGAGCATTTTCGCAGCCGTCCTTTGCCGTGAGGCCTCGCCGATCCACGCCGCTTTCCGATTGTGACGACCAGACCTGTTGCGACAGCCTTGTGACGACTAGCCTTGTGACGACCAGACCTGTGACGACCACGACTTCATTTGTTTGCCGGGCATCTCGTTAGGAAAAGCACCATCATGTCAGACAATGCCCAGCCCCAGCTGCTTCACCTCGTGATCGGCGGCGAGTTGACCGATCTCGAGCACAACACCTTCAAGAATCTGGACGAAGTCGAGATCGTCGGCGTCTACCCGAACTATGCGACCGCCTATGCGGCCTGGAAGGCGAAGGCGCAGCAGACCGTGGACAACGCCCAGATGCGCTACTTCGTCGTTCACCTCCACCGGTTGCTCGATCCTGAGCAGGACACAAAGCATTCCCATTGAAACGACTTTTTCGCGATCTGCTGCGCAGCGGCTTCGTGCAGCGCGCGCTGGGTGTGCTTGCGGCCGAGTATCTGCGGCTGGTGTGGTACACCAACCGCTTCAGCTACCAGCCGCATGACGTGTACGGGATCGTCGAGCCCCTGATGCCGGCGATCTTCGTGTTCTGGCACGGCCAGCACTTCATGACGCCGTTCATCAAGACCAAGGAGAGCTACCGCGCCAAGGTCCTGATCTCCCGCCACCGCGACGGCGAGTTCAACGCCCTCGCGGTGGAGCGGCTCGGCATCGGCACCATCAGAGGTTCCGGCGATCATTCCGGCGCGTTCCATCGCAAGGGCGGCGTCGGCGCCTTCCTGGAGATGGTTCGGGCGCTGGAAGACGGCTGCAACATGGCCACCACCGCCGACGTGCCGAAGCGGGCGCGGGTGGCGGGCCTCGGGGCCATTATGCTGGCGCGGGAGACCGGCCGGCCGATCATCCCCTTTGCGATGGTCACCAGCCGATTCATCCGGTTGAAAAACTGGGATTCGACCACCATCAATTTGCCATTCGGGCGCGGCGCAGTGGTAGGTATTGAGCCGGTCTATGTGCCGCCGGATGCCGACGCCGCGACGATGGAAAAGCTTCGGCAGCACGTGGAGGAACTTCTCAACGAAGCGACCCGACGTGCCTATGCAGCGGTCGGGCGGCCGGAGGCAGCGCTTGGCTAGCTCGCTACCGATGACGTTGCGTGTGTACCGCAAGCTGTCGTCCGCGATGGTGCCGCTCGCGCCTGCCCTGATCAAGCGGCGGCTCAAGCTCGGCAAGGAAGATCCCGAACGTGTCGGCGAGCGGCGCGGCGTGAGCGCCGATACCAGGCCGCAGGGCCCGCTGGTATGGATTCACGGCGCCAGCGTCGGCGAGGTGCTGGCAGCGGCCGGCCTGATCGAGCGGCTGCGCGCGCTCAATTTGCGCATCCTGCTCACCTCGGGCACGGTGACCTCGGCCGCGATCGTCGCCAAGCGCTTCCCGCCCGACGTCATCCATCAATACGTGCCGTACGACTCGCCGCGTTATGTGACGCGCTTCCTCGATCACTGGCATCCGTCGCTGGCGCTGTTCATCGAATCCGATTTGTGGCCGAATCTGATCCTGTCGAGCGCCGCGCGGCGGCTGCCGATGGTGCTGATCAATGGGCGAATGTCGCAGCGCTCTTTCCCGCGCTGGCGCCGGGTCTCCAACACCATCGGCGCGTTGCTCGGCCGGTTCGACATCTGCCTCGCGCAGTCGAACACCGACGCCGAACGCTTTGCCGCGCTCGGCAGCCACAACGTCGTCGTCACCGGCAACCTCAAGCTCGACGTCGCGGCGCCGCCGGCCGATCCGGCCAAGCTGGAGCGGTTGATGTCGGTGACCCGCGGCCGTGCCATCGTGGTTGCGGCGTCGACCCATCCCGGCGAGGAAGAGATCCTGATCGAGGCGCACAAGTCGCTCGCGGGATTCTTCCCCGGCCTGCTCACAGTCATCGTGCCGCGGCATGCCGCGCGCGGCGAGGCGGTGGCGCGGCTGGTGACGGAGGCCGGCCTGCGCCCCGGCCTGCGCTCGCATGAGGATCTGCCGGTCGCGACAACAGATATCTACGTCGCCGATACGATGGGCGAGCTCGGCCTGTTCTATCGCCTCGCGCCGATCGTGTTCATGGGCGGCTCGCTGGTTGCGCATGGCGGCCAGAATCCGATCGAAGCGATCAAGCTTGGCGCGGCGATCGTGCACGGCCCGCACGTGTTCAACTTCACCGATGTCTATGAGGCGCTCGATCGCGCCGGCGGCGCGCGCCGCGCCGATGATCGGGAAGCGCTGGTCAAGCAGCTCGGCCAGTTCCTTGCGGATTCCACAGCCCGCGACAATTCGCTGGCGGCCTCCGAGCGCGTCGTCGAACAGCTCGGTGGCGCGCTGGAGCGCACGGTGACCGCTCTCGAGCCCTATCTGTTGCAGTTGCGGCTCGAGATGGGAGCCGCCAATGCGTGAGCCGGCCTTCTGGCACCGGCCGTCGTCTTGCCTATCGCAACTGCTCCAACCGCTCGCCGCGCTTTACGGCGCGGTCGCCGCACGGCGGATGCGGCAATCCGGCGTCGATGCCGGCATTCCCGTGGTCTGCGTCGGCAATTACCATGTCGGCGGCGCCGGCAAGACGCCGACGGTGCTGGCGCTGGCAAGATTGCTGCGTGAGCTCGACGAGCGGCCGGTGGTGCTCAGCCGCGGCTATGGCGGCAGGCTCGCTGGCCCGGTCAAGGTCGATCGCGACAGCCACACGGCGGCCGATGTCGGCGACGAGCCGCTGATGATGGCGACGAGCTTGCCGGTCGTGGTGTCGCGCGACCGTGCCGCGGGCCTGGCGCTGGCGCGCGCGCAGGATGCCAGCGTGATCCTGATGGATGACGGCTTCCAGAATCCGAGCGTGCTCAAGGATGTCTGCCTGATCGTGATCGACGGCACGCGCGGCGTCGGCAACGGCCGTGTGATTCCTGCGGGACCGCTGCGCGCGCCGCTGGTGCCGCAGCTGCAACGGACCGACGCGCTGATCGTGGTCGGCGAGGGGAGCGCGGCGCAAAGGATTGCGGCCGATCTCGCGTCCCGCGGCAAGCCGGTGCTGTCGGCGCATCTGAAGCCGGAGCAGGCTTCGCTGGCGGCGCTGAACGGAACACGTGCGCTCGCCTTTGCCGGCATCGGCGATCCCGCGCGCTTCTTCAACACGTTGCGCTCAAGCGGCGTCGACGTCGTGCGCAGCAAGGCTTTCGCCGATCATCATGCCTTCACGAAGGAGGAGATCGAAGCGCTCGTTGCTGACGCGCGTGGCGACGCCCTGACGCTGGTGACGACGGAAAAGGATCTCGCGCGGTTGCGTGGTCCGGACGGGATGCCTGCATGGGCACAGACGATCGTGCCGTTTGCGGTGACGCTGCAATTCGATGATGGCGACGCGCTGCGGCGCCTGGTGGCCGATCAGCTGTTCAGGGCGCGGGACAGGAGACGCTCCAAATGAACCCGGCCTTGAGCCTAGGCCTGCGGCTTGAGGACGCCAGGATGGTGGCGCTGCAGCACGGCGGTCGGGGTGGCGTAGGCTTCCTGCAGATCGACGCTCCAGTACTTCAGCTCGTCGAGCGGAATCCGGACGTCGGTGATGGCACAACGCACAAAGGTGCCGGGCGAGATCACGCGGAAATCGCCGTCGAGATATTGCACCTGCGCTTCGCCATGGCCCGAGGGACCGAACTTGTTCAGCACGATTGAGCTCTCCGCCTTGCCTCCAATGAGGCCATCTCGATGTCGATGAAACCGTCTATCACAGATAGGGTGTCATGTCCGCCCGTTAAACCACCGACTTGTGATGATTTGGCGGCGGAGGCGCATGGTAGCCTTGTAGGTGTGGTCCGCTGTGTTTGCAGCGCCATAACGAGCGGGCCGGATCGGATGCGCCTCACGTCAGTTTTCATGTGCCTCGCCATGCTTGCCGTGCCGGCCGCGGCCGCGGCGCCGCTCCCGGACCCGCATCAGGTCGAGATCCCCGAAGGCAACGTCACGCTGCACGCGCAGCTCTACCGGCCCGATGGCGACGGCCCGTTCCCGACCGTGATCGCGCTGCATGGCTGCGGCGGTCTCGCCGGCCGTTCCGAGCCGGTGCTGCCGCGCTATCGCGACTGGGCCGAGCAATTGCTGACGACCGGCCATGCGGTGCTGTTGCCGGACAGCTACGGCTCGCGCGCGCTCGGTCCGCAGTGCCGCATCAAAGAGCATCAGGTCCAGACCCGCCGTGCGCGGGTCGCCGACATCAACGCGGCGCGGCAGTGGCTGGTGCAGCAGAAATGGGTGGCGAAGGGCCGCATCAGCCTGATCGGCTGGGGCAACGGCGCCGCCGCCCTGCTGTGGGCGGTGCGGCCGCAGATGTGGTCGCGCAACGTCGAGCCGGATTTTCGCTCGGCGGTCGCGTTCTATCCGGATTGCCGCGCCTCGTTCGGCCTCGGCTGGAGCGCGCGGGTGCCGACGCTGGTGCTGATCGGCGCGCGCGACGACGTCACATCGTCATCGGCCTGCCACCAGATGGTCGACGGCGCCCGCGGCCGCAGCGCACTGGCGCGGATCGTGGTCTATCCCGAGGCCTATCACGACTTCGACCGGCCCAACCTGCCGCTGCACGCGGTCGCGGCCTCCGATGCCGAGATCGCCGAGCGCGGTCACGTCGGCACCGATACCGGCGCGCGCAAGGATGCGCAAAAGCAAGTCGCCGAGTGGCTGTCGCGCTAAGACAGCTGTTGCCGGGCTAGAACAAGCTGCCCTGATCGACCGGCTTGGTGACGCGCTTCGGCGCTGCCGGTTTCGCCTCGCGCGGCTGAGGCTTCGGCTGGCTCTCGGGCGCCACCGTCGCCGGGGGCTGATCGGCGTTCGCGGTGGCGGCGACGCGGCCATCGGCAAATTCGATCGACAGGCCGGCGTTCGGGCCGACCGCCGCGGCGGAGTGCAGGGCGTGGCCGTGCGCGTCGCGCACCAGCGCGAAGCCGCGCGCCAGCACGCCGCGATAGGACAGCGCCGACAACAGCTGGCCGCTATGGGCGACGCGCGCCTCGAGCCGCTGCATCGTCGTCACCAATGCGCGGCGGGCGCGCTCGGCCAGGCGGTGGGTGCGCTCGAGGTCGCGGGCGATGGCGTTGCGCTGGGCCTTGGCGTTGGCGAGCTTCGAGGCCTTGAGCCGGATCTCGAGCCCGCTGAAGCGCTCGCGGCGGCGATGCAGCAGCGCGCGCGCCGATAGCGTGATGCGCTCGCCGGATGCGGTGAGCCGCTGCCGCGCATGCGCGATCTGGCCGCGCAGCACGCCGATGGTGAGGCGCGAACTGCTGGCGGCAAAGCGGCGGAAATGCGCGTGCGTATTGGCCTTCAGCCCGCGCGGCAAACCTGCTGCGAGATGATCGAGCCGTTGCCGCGGGATCGCCAGCAGTTCGTGCGCCGCCGGCAGCGCCCGCGCCGCGGCGCGCAGCTCGTTGCGGCGCGCCTCCTGGGCACGCTGCCAGCACACCATGGTGCGGCGGGCGAGCGCGGCAACCTCGACGAACAGCTCGCTGCGCACCGGCACCGCCATTTCGGCGGCGGCGGTCGGCGTCGGCGCGCGCTTGTCGGCGACAAAGTCGATCAGCGTGATGTCGGTCTCATGGCCGACCGCGGAGATCAGCGGGATATGGCTCTCGGCCGCGGCGCGGACCACGATCTCCTCGTTGAACGACCACAGGTCCTCCAGCGAGCCGCCGCCGCGCGCGACGATCAAGAGATCAGGCCGTGGAATCCTGCCGCCCTCCGGCAGCGCGTTGAAGCCGCGGATCGCGGCCGCCACCTGTTCCGCCGAGCCGTCGCCCTGCACTTTGACCGGCCAAACCAGCACGCGGCGGGGGAAGCGGTCCTCCAGCCGGTGCAGGATGTCGCGGATCACGGCGCCGGTCGGCGAGGTGACGACGCCGATCACCTCGGGCAGCCAGGGCAAAAGCTGCTTGCGGGCCTCGTCGAACAGGCCCTCGGCGGCGAGCTTCTTCTTGCGCTCCTCCATCAGCGCCATCAGCGCGCCGACGCCGGCGGGCTCCAGCGAATCGATGACGATCTGGTACTTCGAGGAGTTCGGATAGGTGGTCAGCTTGCCGGTGGCGATGACCTCGAGGCCCTCCTGCGGCTTGAAGCGCATCCGGGCATGGGCGAACTTCCAGATCACGGCCTCGATCTTGGCGCTCTCGTCCTTCAGCGCGAAATAGCAGTGGCCGGAGGAATGCGGGCCGCGAAAGCCCGAAATCTCGCCGCGGACACGGACATGGCCGAAGCGGTCCTCCACCGTCCGCTTCAGGGCGGAAGAGAGTTCCGAGACGGTGAATTCAGGCGCGTTGACGAGATTCGGAGCAGCGGTCATCTGATCTATAGAATCGGGGTTTTCGACCCCGTGTGCAAGGTCCGGACGCCGCGTTTCGGGCGTCGAATCACATATCCACATCTGATCGAACCGCGTGTTGCCGCGGTTCGGGAGCGTGCTAAACCGGACGAAATGGCGTTACAACCCCTCTGATCGGCGACACAGATGAACATCCTCCTGCTCGGTTCCGGTGGCCGCGAACATGCGCTGGCGTGGAAGATCGCCGCATCCCCGCTGGTCACGAAACTCTGGTGCGCGCCGGGCAATGCCGGGATCGCGCGCGAGGCCGAATGCGTTGCGCTCGATGTCACCGACCATGCCGCGGTGATCGAGTTCTGCCGGGGCAATGCGGTCGATCTGGTGGTGGTCGGACCGGAGACGCCGCTCGCCGCCGGGATCGTCGACGACCTCGCCGCTGAAGGCATCAAGGCGTTCGGACCGAGCCGGCAGGCCGCCCAGCTCGAGGGCTCGAAGGGTTTCACCAAGGACCTCTGCAGCGAGTTCAACATTCCGACCGGTGCCTATCGCCGCTTCGACAATGCAAAGGACGCGGTGGCCTATGTCCGCGCCCAGGGCGCGCCGATCGTGGTCAAGGCCGACGGGCTTGCGGCCGGCAAGGGCGTCGTGGTGGCGCAGACGCTGCCCGAGGCCGAGGCCGCGATTGCGATGATGTTCGAGGGCGCGTTCGGCTCGGCCGGCGCCGAGGTCGTGATCGAGGAATTCTTGTCGGGCCGCGAGATCAGCTTCTTCGCGCTGTGCGACGGCGAGACCGCGATTCCGCTGGCCTCGGCGCAGGACCACAAGCGGGTGTTCGATCACGACAAGGGGCCGAACACCGGCGGCATGGGCGCCTATTCGCCGACGCCGTTCGTGACGCCTGAGGTGCACGACCAGATCATGGCGCGGATCATCCTGCCGACGGTTGCCGGGATGAAGAGCCGCGGCACGCCGTTCAAGGGAGTGCTCTATGCCGGCGTGATGCTGACCGCGCAGGGCCCAAAACTGTTCGAGTACAATGTCCGCTTCGGCGATCCCGAGTGCCAGGTGCTGATGCTGCGGATGATGTCGGACATCGTGCCGGCGCTGCTCGCCTCGATCGACGGGCAATTGAAGAACTTCGATCTGCGCTGGTATCCGGACCCGGCGCTGACGGTGGTGATGGCGGCGAAGGGCTATCCCGGCGACTACATCAAGGGCACGCGGATCGATGGCCTCGACGCCGCCGCCAAGGTCGAGGGCGTCGAGATCTTCCACGCCGGCACGGTGGCGAAGGATGGCGCAATCATCGCCAATGGCGGCCGGGTGCTGAACGTCTGCGCGATGGGCAAGACGGTGACCGAGGCGCGCGACCGCGCCTATCAGTCCGTCGATCGCATCAAATGGCCGGACGGCTTCTGCCGCCACGACATCGCCTGGCAGGCGGTGGAGGCGGAGAAGGGTTGATCGATCCGGCCTCAGCGGCGACAATGGCGCGCCCCGGGGCCTTCGAATGACCGATTTCAGACTGCCCGAGACCCACTACGCGCAAAGCGCCGACGCGAGCATCGCCTATCAGGTGATGGGCGATGGTCCTGTCGACATCATCCTTGTCCCCGGCTTGTTCTCGCACATCGAGTTCATGCACGAGATGCCCGGCTACACCGCCGTGCTGCGCCGCCTGTCGCGCTTCGCCCGGGTCGTGACCTTCGACAAGCGCGGACAGGGATTGTCGGATCGGATGACCGGCGCGCCCTCCCTCGAGCAGCGCATGGACGACGTCCGGGCCATCATGGATGCCATCGGCTCCGCGAAGGCGGTGTTGTTCGGCTTCTCCGAGGGCTGTCCGATGAGTGTGCTGTTTGCAGCGACCTATCCGGACCGCGTTTCGCATCTCGTTCTGCTCGGCAGTTTTGCCCGCTCGAAGGATCGCCTGCCGGATGACGTGTGGCAGCTGCGCTGCGACGAGATCGTGCAGAGCTGGGGTTCTGGCGACACGGTCAAGACTGTCGCGCCGAGCCAGGCAACGAATGCAGAAGTGATCGCGCAGATCGCGAAATTCGAGCGGCTGTCGAGCAGTCCGGGAGCGTTGCGGACGCTGCTCATCCTCAATCGCGCGATCGACGTCACGACGATCCTGCCGATGCTCCAGACTCCGACGCTTGTCCTGCATCGAACCGGCGATGCCCGCGTTCCCGTGGCACTCGGCCGTGCCGTCGCGCGCTCGATCCCCGCCGCGAAATACGTCGAATATCCCGGCTGCGATCACTACTATTGGGTCGGCGAGACCGAGGCGATGCTCGGCGATATCGAGGAATTCGTTACCGGCCATCGCGATGGTGGTGATGCCGAGCTCGACCGTGTGCTTGCGACCGTGCTGTTCACCGATATCGTCGATTCGACCCGCAGCGCCGCCGCGATGGGTGATCATCGTTGGCGACGTCTGCTCGACGATCACGATCAACTCGCGCAGCAGGTGGTCGGCCGCCATCGCGGCCATCTGGTGAAGAGCACCGGCGACGGCATTCTGGCGACCTTCGACGGTCCCGGCCGCGCCGTACGCTGTGCGCTGGCGTTCGGCTCGGCCGCGCGGCAGATCGGCCTGCCGGTACGAGCGGGCCTGCACACCGGCGAGATCGAGGTGAGGGGGACGGATATCGGCGGCATAGCGGTCCACGCCGCGGCGCGCGTGATGTCGCAGTGCGGCTCGAACGAGGTGCTGGTGTCACGCGTGGTGACCGATCTGGTCGCGGGCGCCGGGTTGAAATTCGCCGAGCGCGGCGCGTTCGAGCTGAAGGGACTGCCCGGGACATGGGAGCTGTTTGCGGCGAGCGGCTAGGTTCGGCCCCACGCCGTCATTCCGGACGACGCGCATCGCGCGTCGATCCGGAATCTCGATGTTGTGGACACCTTCTCACCTCATCTCGAGATTCCGGGTTCGGCGCGTTGCGCCGCCCCGGAATGACGAAGTGGGCTAAAGCAAATCCCCGCCCGCCGCTGACGCTGTGGTGCCGTGCTCGCGGAACGCCTTGATGACGTTCTTGCCGATCTTCCACTTGTGCACCTCGTCGGGGCCGTCGACCAGCCGCTGCGAGCGCACCTGGGTGTACCACTTCGCCAGCGGCGTATCCTGGCTGAAGCCGAGCGCGCCGTGCAGCTGGATCGCGGTATCGATCACCTTGTGCACCATGTGGGCGTGGAAGATCTTGGCGATCGAGTTCTCCTGGCGGATGTCGAGGCCCTTCTCGGCCTTGTAGGCGATGTGCAGCAGCATCAGCCGGCCGATATAGAGCTCGCTCGCGCAGTCGGCGAGCATGAACTGCACCGCCTGGCGGTCGGCCAGCAACTGGCCGAAGGTCGAGCGTTTGGTGACATGGGCGGCCGCCATGTCGAGCGCGCGCTGCGCCTTGGCGACGTTGTGCATGCCGTGGCGCAGCCGGCCGTAGGCGAGGCGGTGCTGGCCCATGTTGAAGCCGTTGCCCTCGCCGCCGAGCAGATTGTCGGCGGGCACCTTCAGATCCTTGATCTCGATCTCGGAGTGGCCGCCGTGGATCACGTCGTCATGCGGACCCTCGATCGCCATGTTGGCGACGTTGCGCTTGATGCGGTAGCCGGGGTTGGGCAGCTCGACGATGAAGGTCGAATATTGCTTGTGGCGCGGCGCGTTGGGATCGGTCTTCGCCATGACCAGCGCGAGGTCGGCGACGCTCGCCGACGAGGAGAACCATTTCTCGCCGTTGAGGATGTAGTTCTCGTTGCCGTCCTTCACCGCCGTGGTCTGCATGCCGGTGGCATCGGCGCCGGCGGCCTTTTCCGTCATCGAGAAGCAGATGCGCTTTTCGCCGTTCAACAGGGGCTTGAGGAATTTTTCCTTCTGGTACTCGGTGCCGTGCGCCAGGATCGTCATCATCGAGGCGTCGTCCGGTCCCTGCGTGTTCATCGAGAGCGCGCCGAGCATGCTTTCGCCGAGCTCCATCTGCACCAGGGCGTTGGCGAGCGGGCCGAGGCCCATACCGCCATATTCCTTCGGCACGAACGGGCACCACAGGCCCTGCGCGCGGGCTTTCTTCCGCAGCGGTCCCAGCACCTCGGCAAGCGGCTTGGTGTCGAGTTCCTTTTCCGCCGGAATGCATTCGTCGTGGACGAATTTGCGAACCTTCTCGCGGATCGCCTTGGCTTCGGCGGGAATTTCGAAGTCGATCGACATGGCACTTCCTCGTTTCATGTTGTTGTTGGCAGGACTTGAGGATGGCATAAACCTCGCCAAAGCCAGCGGCAACGCCGAACAAAGTTTGAAGCAGCGCGGCCGCCCCAGGGAAGGAGCTACCGATGCCTGATCTCGCTGATCTTTTTCCCGGCTATGCGTCCGAATGGATCAACACCTCGCAGGGCCGCATCTTCGCCCGCGTCGGCGGCAAGGGCCCGCCATTGCTGCTGCTGCACGGCTTCTCCTCGACGCATGTGATGTGGCACACGGTGGCGCCGAAACTCGACGACAGGTTCACGCTGATCATCGCCGACCTGCCGGGCTACGGCTGGTCCGACATGCCCGACAGCGACAAGGACCATACGCCCTACACCAAGCGGGCCTGGGCGAAGACCATGGTCGAGGTGATGGAGCAACTCGGGCACGTGCATTTCGCGCTCGCCGGCCACGACCGCGGCGGCCGGGTGTCGTACCGGCTCGCGCTCGATCATCCCGGCCGGCTGTCGAAGCTTGCGGTGCTCGATATCGCGCCGACCTATGATTACTGGCAGAAGCTCAATCGCCTCTCGGCGCTGAAGATCTACCACTGGGCGTTCCTGGCGCAGCCCTATCCGCTGCCGGAGACGCTGATCTCCAACAATGGCGAATTCTTCCTCAAGGAGAAGATGGCGAGCCAGACCAGGAGCAAGACGCTGGAGGCGATCGATCCGCGCGCGCTCGAGCACTACCTCGCGCCATTCCGCGATCCCGCGCGCATCCATGCGATGTGCGAGGACTATCGCGCCGGCGCCTATGCCGACTACGAGATCGACAAGGCCGATGTCGACGCCGGCAAGAAGATCACGATCCCGATGCTGGCGCTGTGGGGCGATGCCGGGGTTGCCAGCGCGGCAACAACGCCGCTCGACACCTGGAAGACCTGGGCCACCAATGTCAGCGGCGCGCCGGTGGCGTCGGGGCATTTCCTGCCCGAGGAAGCTCCGGACGCGACCGCGAAGCTGCTGCGGGAGTTTTTCCTGGCGGGATGACTCCGTTCGCGCGCCGTCATCCCCGCGCAAAGGCTTCGCCTTTGTCGCTGGAGGTGGGAGGCTCGCTCCGCTCGCACCTCAGGATGACGGGATCAACAGCTGAGAGCTTCGTAGCCCGGATGGAGCGGAGCGAAATCCGGGACCGTCTCCGCGGAGATATCCCCCGGATTCATCCGGGCTGCAGGTCGCCCGCGCTACGAATTCCTCAGCGACGCTCCCTGAAGAACTCGCGTAGCAGGCGCGCGGACTCGGTCTCGCCGACCGCGCCATAGACCTCCGGCACATGGTGGCAGGTCGGCTGCGCGAAGAACCGGACGCCTGACTCGACCGCGCCGCCCTTGGGGTCGGCGGCGCCGTAATAGAGCCGGCGGATGCGGGCAAAGGAGATTGCGCCGGCGCACATCGTGCAGGGCTCCAGCGTCACGTAGAGGTCGCAATCGACCAGCCGCTCGGTGCCGATGGCCTCGGCGGCCTGCCGGATCGCAAGGATTTCCGCATGGGCCGTCGGATCGTGGTCGGTCAGGGTGCGGTTGCCGGCGGTGGCGATCACCTCGTAGCCCCGCACGATCACGCATCCGATCGGAACCTCGCCAGCTTTTCCGGCACTTTCGGCGGTTTTTAGCGCCAAATCCATGAAAGAAGGGGCAGACATGCCTCGTATCATCGGAAGAAACCTGCTAGTAGCGTCGCCTTCAGCAGAAGTGGATGCCGGTTTTGCGCCAGTCGCGCCCAGATGGCGCGCGTATCGCCGGTTGCCCTGCGCCCCAATTGAACCTCCAGGCGAGAACATTCATGCCCCGCGACAGCGACAAAAACAACGATTCCCCGCGCGGCCGGCGGGACCGGGGGGCGCCCGGGAAGGGGCGGCCCAGCGGTTCCCGCGGATCGGACAAGCCGTTCGGCAAGCGCAGCTTCGGCGGCAAAGGTGGTGATCGCGACAAGCGCTCTTTCGGCGACAAGGGCGAGGGCCGCTCGTTCCGCCGCCGTGAGGACGGCGATGCGCCGCGCCGCGATTACGGCGACCGGCCGCGCTTCAAGCGCGACGACCGTGGCGGCGAGGGGGGCGGAAAGCGCCCGTTCAAGCCGCGCGGCGAGCGCCGCGACTTTGATGCGGGCGATCGTCCGCAGCGCGGTGGCGCGCGCTCGGAGGGCCGGTCATCCGACCGCAAGTTCGGCGAGAAGCGGTCCTATGGCGATCGCGAGAAGCGTCCCTATACGCCGCGTGGCAAGAGCGACGGCGAGAAGCGGAGCTTTGCGCCGCGCGGCGAGCGCGCCGAGCGCAAATTCGACGACAGGAAGTTTTCGCGCGGCGATCGTGACAAGCGCTCGTTCGGGGACAAGGGCGAAGGCCGCCCGTTCCGTCGCCGCGAGGATGGCGACGCACCGCGCCGCGATTTCGGCGATCGGCCGCGCTTCAAGCGCGACCGCGACTTCGAGGGCCGCGACCGCGGCGACGAGAAGCCCTGGCAAAAGCGGGATCGCAAACCGCGCGACGACCGCGGCGGCGACGAGCGCCCGCGCTTTTCGCGTTCGCGCGACGATCGCGGTGGCGGCGAACGTCCGCGGTTCTCGAAGTCACGCGACGACCGCGAGCATGGTGATCGTCCGAAGTTCGGCCGGCCGCGCTGGGATCGTCATGATGAAGATGGTGGCCGCGACAATCGCCGGCGTGAGCGGCCCGAAGGCCGCACCGACTGGCAGGAGCACCCGCGCAGCGAGGGTCGCTTCTCCGACCGGCCGCGCCGCGACAATGAGGACGACAGCAGGATCTTTGCGAAGCGCCCGGCCTTCGGCGGCCGCGGTGCCTATCGCGAACGCGCCACCGACGACCGGCGCGAGCGTCCCGAGCCGAAGCCGAAGAAGACAGGTGAACGCATCGCCAAGGTATTGGCGCGCGCCGGTCTTGCCTCGCGCCGCGATGCCGAGGAGATCGTCACGCAAGGGCGCGTCACCGTCAACGGACGCGTGATCAACTCGCCGGCGCTCGATATCACCGACAACGATGTCGTGGCGGTCGACGGCAAGCCGTTGCCGCCGCGCGAGCGGACGCGGCTGTTCATGTATCACAAGCCGCGTGGGCTGATGACGACGCATGCCGATCCCGAGGGGCGGCCGACCGTGTTCGACAATCTGCCCGAGGGCCTGCCGCGGCTGATCTCGATCGGCCGGCTGGATTTCAACACCGAGGGCCTGTTGCTGCTGACCAATGACGGCGGCCTGGCGCGGACGCTGGAGCATCCCGACACCGGATGGCTGCGCCGTTACCGCGTGCGCGCGCATGGCGAGGTGACGCAGGGCCAGCTCGACCAGCTCAAGGGCGGCGTCGAGGTCGACGGCGTCAAATACGGGCCGATCGACGCGACATTGGAACGCGACCAGAGCGCCAATGTGTGGGTGGTGTTCGCGATCCGCGAAGGCAAGAACCGCGAGGTGCGCAACGTGATGGCGCATCTCGGGCTCGAGGTGAACCGCCTGATCCGGATCTCCTACGGCCCGTTCCAGCTCGGCGAGCTCGAGGAGGGCAAGGTCGAGGAGGTCAAGACGCGGGTGCTGCGCGAGCAGCTCGGCGAGAAGATCGCCAAGATCGCGGGTGCCGACTTCACGCGGCCGGAGCAGCGTGACGCAGCCGACGGCGACGCTGCGCCGGCCAGGAAGCCGAAGCCCAGCAAGCGCGAAACCATCAACGATCGCAAGGGCCGCCGCGTGCTGGTGCAGCGCACCGGCAGCGAGGAAGCGCGTGCCCGCAATGAAGACGAGGCCAACGGCTACGGCCCGCCGCGTCGTCCCAAGCGCGGCTATCACGGCAAGCGCGATCTCAAGCCGCGGGACGAGTAACGGTCAATGCGCGTCGTCGGGGGCAGGCTGAAGGGCCGAAATCTCGCTTCGCCTGCGGGCCGCGAGATTCGTCCGACCGCGGACCGCCTGCGCGAGTCCGTGTTCAACATTCTGATCCACGCCTACGACAATCCGATTGAGGACGCGCGCGTGCTCGATCTGTTTGCCGGCACCGGCGCGCTCGGCATCGAGGCGGTCTCGCGCGGCGCCAGGTTCACGCTGTTCGTCGACAATGGCGCCGAGGCGCGGGCGCTGCTGCGCAACAATGTCGAGTCGCTCGGCCTCGGCGGCTCGACCAAGGTCTATCGCCGCGATGCCACCGATCTTGGACCGGCACATCCGGTCGAGCCGTTCTCGCTGGTGTTTCTCGATCCGCCCTATGGCAAGGGGCTGGCCGACAAGGCGCTCGCCTCGCTGCGCGACGGCGGCTGGCTGACGCCGGGCGCGCTGCTCGTGGTGGAAGAGGCAAAGGCCGCGGCGTTCGCGGCGCCCGAGGGCTTCGAGGAGCTCGAGCGGCGCGCGTATGACGACACGGAGTTCGTGTTTTTGCGTGCTGTCACCGCAATCTAGAATTCGTAGGATGGGTAGAGCGAAGCGAAACCCATCAACTTCCGGGCCGCGGGAAAGATGATGGGTTTCGCTGCGCTCTACCCATCCTACGCGATACTGATTCATCACCGCTAGGGGAGCGCGAACCATGGCCGACACTCTTGCCGGGCTGGCCGGTCAGCTGGAGACGCAGGTCAAGGCGTTGCGCGGCGCTGGCGATGATGCGGCGCTGCTTGCGGCAGCGCGCGATGCCGCCGATCAGATCGAGCACGGTTGCGGCGCGCGGGATGGTGACGAACGTGAAGTGCTCATGATGGTCCAGCGCTGGACGTTCAATGCGGCGGCCGATTGCTGGCCGGGTTGGAGCGTGTCCGATAAGCCGATCAATCAGGACAATCTGCTGGCCGCACGCGAGCTTGCGGAACGTTCGCTCCGGCTGGTGCGGACTCTGGAGCTCGGACCGCTGCGCGAGGCGACGGGCGTCTGGATGGTGGGGGCGTTTGACCTGGCGCTTGGCCGCTATGAGGAGGCGATCAGCATGTTTCGCGAAGCACGCGAGCATTATGTTGTCGCGAGCGCGCCCGGCCTCGTGCTGCTGACGGGGGGCTATGTCGCGATTGCGAGGCAGGTCGGCAAGGATCAAGCATCACCTGGGGGCGAAGATCTCGATCAGATCTGCACGCGGATCGCGGCAGGCGGGTTCGAGGACGGTCACGAATGGATCGCGCAACTTCGCACGGTTGCTGGACGTGTTTGCCCGGCGGAACAATTCGTAGAGTGGGTAGAGCCAGCGAAACCCATCGACTTCCGGGCCGCGGGAGAGATGATGGGTTTCGCTGAGTTTATCATAGGGCCGCGCTTTGCGCCGACCCGTTGGTTTGCCCGGGACGACGGGGATGGAGACTACCGCCGCCCGAACAGCTTCTCGATATCGCTCAGCTTCAATTCGACATAGGTCGGGCGGCCGTGGTTGCACTGGCCGGAGTTCGGCGTGTCTTCCATCTCGCGGAGCAGCGCGTTCATCTCTTCCGGCTTGAGGCGGCGGCCGGCGCGGACCGAGCCGTGGCAGGCCATGGTGGCGGCGACGTGCATCAGCCGGCGCTCCAGCGGCAGCGCCTCGTCCCACTCGGCCATGTGCTCGGCGAGGTCGCGCAACAGCCCAGCCGCATTGGCCTTGCCGAGCAGCGAGGGCGTTTCGCGCACGGCGACCGCGCCGGGGCCGAAGGATTCGATCGCGAGCCCGAACGATGCCAATTCCTCGGCGCGATCGAGCATCTTCTCGACAGTCGCCTCATCGAGCTCGACGATCTCGGGGATCAAGAGGATCTGCCGCTGCACGCCGTTCTTCGCCAGCGAGGCCTTCAGCTTCTCATAGACGATGCGCTCATGCGCCGCGTGCTGGTCGACCACGATGAGGCCATCGCGGGTCTGCGAGACGATGTAGGTCTCGTGGATCTGGGTGCGCGCGGCGCCGAGCGGCCGGTCGAGCAGGTCTGGCGCGGGCGCGGCTTCGAAGCGCACATCGGCGGTCGGCGCGCCGACGTCGAAGGCGGCCTGTCCGGGCTCGGCGAAGGCGGGCGCCGCCGCACCGTCGAACGCGCGCAGCGGACCAGCCGGATAGGACGGCGAGCCGCGCCAGTCCCAATTGCCCGGACGCGGCGGCGTGGTGAAGGCGGGGCGGAAGGCCGAGAGCGCGGCGCCGTCGGCGGTATTGGCCGCGGTGCGCCTGCCTTCGCGTGCGAGGCCTTCCTTCAGGGCGTGCACGATCAGCGCGCGGACCAGGCCGGCATTGCGGAAGCGCACCTCGGTCTTGGCCGGATGCACATTGGCATCGACGCCCTCGGGGTCGCAGGTCACGAACAGAGCCACGACGGGATGGCGGTCGCGCGGCAGATAGTCGGAATAGGCCGCGCGCACGGCGCCGAGGATCAGCTTGTCGCGCACCGGGCGGCCGTTGACGAACAGATATTGCCCGAGCGCATTGGCGCGGGTCAGCGACGGCGCGGCGGCAAAGCCTTCGACCACGACGCCCTCGCGCTCGGCGCGCACCTCGATCGCGTTGGCACGAAAATCCGCACCCAGGATGTCGCCGAGCCGGGTCAGCCGGCCGGCCGCGCCGGGCAGCGCTGCGGCCCAGGTGACCGGCGCGCGCTCTTCGCCGGCCAGCGTGAAGGCGATGTCCGGGCGCGCCATGCCGAGGCGGCGCACCACCTCGCGGATCGCCTCCGCCTCGGTGCGGTCGGTCTTGAGGAATTTCAGCCGCGCCGGCGTTGCGTAGAAGAGTTCGTTGACCTCGACGCGGGTGCCCTGGCCGAGCGCGGCCGGCATGACCTCCGACTTCTCGCCGCCTTCGACCGACAGCGACCAGGCATGCGGCTCGCTGGCATGACGCGTCGTGATGCCGAGCTTTGCGACCGCCCCGATCGAGGGCAGCGCCTCGCCGCGGAAGCCGAGCGTGCGGATGCGCAGCAGGTCTTCGTCGTCGAGCTTGGAGGTGGCGTGGCGGTCGACCGCGAGCGCGAGGTCGGCGCGGGTCATGCCGCCGCCATCGTCGGTGATGCCGATCCGGCGCCGCCCGCCGCCATCGGTGAAAACGTCGATCCGGCTGGCTCCGGCGTCGATCGCGTTCTCGACCAGTTCCTTGACCACGCTCGCGGGGCGTTCGACCACTTCGCCGGCGGCGATGCGGTTGACGAGCTGTTCGGGAAGCTGGCGGACAGGCATGGATTGGACGTTCGGAGCGCGATTCGAGACTGGCCGTTACTATAAATCGCCGCGCCGGCAAATGCATGGGACCGATCTGGCGGCCGCAAGCAGGTTGGGGATGATTCCGGCCTATCGCCTTGAAGACGCTTGGCTTCGGCGGCCGGCGCGTCACGCCCTACGTCCCGATTGTGGGGCCGCGCGCACAGGTATATCGTTTAGAAAAATTATAAGTTCTCGCCGGAGGAACGCCATGTGCCATCTTTTCGCGCATCAGCCGCAACGCGACTATGAATCGCAGACCCGATCGTTGCGGATCGACGGCCATTGCACCTCGATCCGGCTGGAAATGTCGTTCTGGGACACGCTGGAGGAGATCGCGGCCAAGGAAGGCATGACGCTGGCCAAGTTCCTCACCACCCTGCACAACGAGGTGCTCGATCATCACGGCGAGGTGAACAATTTCGCGTCGCTGCTGCGCTGCTCCTGCCTGATCTACCGCGCCAAGGCCAATGCTCCGGCGGTGGTCCCGGACTATCGCGGGGCGGCGGCGATCATGGATGCGGCGGAATAGATTTCGCACCGGTCCATCACGCAAAGAAGAAAGCGGCCTTGTCCAGTTGGGCAAGGCCGCTTCAGTGAGAGGGGAATTGTATTTTCTTGCTAAAGCGCAGTGGCGACCACGACGGCGCTGCGCTCCCTCGCCCCGTTCTTGCGGGGAGAGGGTTGGGGTGAGGGGCCGTCTCCGCGTATCCGGTGACAGCTGCGTTTGCGGAGACTCCCCCTCACCCGGAACGCATCTAACGATGCGCTCCGACCTCTCCCCGCGCGCGGGGCGACGTGAGGCGGAATCCGCGACTCGGTTCGAATGGTCGTCTGGTCTAGATCTCCTTGCGCTGCATCGCGCCGGCGATGTGGTCGGCCTGGCGGATCGCCAGCGACACGATCGTCAGCGTCGGGTTGCACGCTGCGCCTGACGTGAACTGGCTGCCGTCGGAAACGAACAGGTTCTTGATGTCGTGGGTCTGGCCGAACTTGTTGACCACGCCGTCGCGCGGCTTCTCGCTCATCCGGTTGGTGCCCATGTTGTGGGTCGAGGGATAGGGCGGCGTCGGATAGGTGACGGTGGCACCGACCGCCTCATAGACCGCGGAGCCCTGCTTGTAGGCATGGTCGCGCATTGCGACGTCGTTCGGATGATCGTCGAAATGCACGCTGGCGACCGGCATGCCGAACTTGTCCTTGATCTTCGGATCCAGCGTGATGCGGTTGGTCTCCTGCGGCATGTCCTCGCCGACCAGCCACATGCCGGCCATCCGCGGATAGCCCTCGATCGCGCTGGTGAAGCTGCGTCCCCAGGCGCCGGGATTGAGGAACGCGGCCATGAAGGGCAGGCCGAGCGACAGCGTCTCCATCTCGTAGCCGCCGACGAAGCCGCGCTTCGGATCGTTCTTGGCCTCGTCGCGGATGATGCCGGCCATCGTGGTGCCGCGATACATGTGCACCGATTTCTCGAAGCTCGCATACACGCTGCCGGTCATATGCCGCATGTAGTTGCGGCCGACCTGGCCGGATGAATTGGCGAGCCCGTCCGGGAACATGCTGGACGCGCTGTTGAGCAAGAGCCGCGGGCTCTCGATCGAGTTGCCGGCGACCGCGACGACGCGGGCCTTCTGGCGCTGCATCGCGCCCGTCGCATCGGCGTAGACCACGCCGGTGACCTTGCCGGACTGGTCGTGCTCGATCTTGATCACCATGCTGCCGGGGCGCACTTCGAGATTGCCGGTGGCTTCGCCCTTCGGGATCTCGGTGTAGAGCGTCGACCATTTGGCGCCCGACTTGCAGCCCTGGAAGCAGAAGCCGATCTGCTGGCAGGAGCCGCGGCCGTCGCGCGGCTCGCTGTTGATCGCCATCCGCCCGGTGTGCACCTCCTTGTAGCCGAGCTTCCTGGCGCCGGCTTCCATCACCTTGAAGTTATTGTTGCCGGGCAGCCCTGGGATGCCGTTGGTGCGGGTGACGCCCATCTTGTCCTCGGCCTTGGCGTACCACGGCTCCATCTCGGCGAGCGTGATCGGCCAGTCGATCAGGTTGGCGCCGGGAATGGCGCCATAGGCCGACTTGATCTTGAACTCGTGCTCGTCGAAGCGCAGCGAGGCGCCCGCCCAGTGCGTGGTCGAGCCGCCGACCGCCTTCACGATCCAGGCCGGCAGGCCCGGAAAGTCCTGGTGGACGCGCCAGCTGCCCGAGGTCGAGCGCGCGTCGGACCAGGCGAGCTGGGTGAAGCTGTCCCATTCATCGTTGATGAAGTCCTGGTTCTCGATGCGCGGGCCGGCCTCGAGGATCACGACCTTGACGCCCTTCTGCGCCAGTTCATTGCCGAGCGTTCCGCCGCCGGCACCGGAGCCGACGATCACCACAACGCCGCTGTCATTCAGATCGAATTTTGCCATTGTTTCCTCCCGACCCGTTAGACCTTCGGCAGCCAGTCGATATCGGCGAAGCCGCGCTTGATGTAGCCGCCATGCTCGGCCGAGGAGCCCTCGTAGCCGAACCGCGGCCACACCTCCTTGTTGTTGTAGATGGAGACGATGAGGTCGCCGCGGATCTTCTGGAAGAAGGCGCTCGGTTCGATCTGTTGCAGCAGCGCGACGCGATCGTTTTCCCAGGCGACCTCGACATAAGGCATCTTGTGGCGGTCGTTGGCCGCCTGATCGAGCCTCGTGACGCCGTCATTGATCAGCGACTTGACCGCCGGATCCTTCGCGGCCTTCTCGTCATACGGCTTGACCGCTGCTATGTAGTAGCTGTCGCCGAGGAAATCGTGCGGATAGATGTCGCGCGCCATCTTCAGCAACGTCTTCATCGTGGCCGGCGTCAGCGTCGTGGCGCCTTCGGCCCACGCATCGGTGATGCCGAGCCCCGTCGAGGTCGCAATCGCGACTGCGGGTGCGGTCACGGCCGCGCCTTTGAGAAAGACACGCCGGTCATATTTGCTGCGTCGATCGATTTCTCTCATGGGTTCCTCCGTCAATTTTTATTTGTGCAATTGCCTTGTTGTCTGAGCATGCTCTAGCCGAAGCGCCCGCCGCGCTGGATCACCTCGATCTTGTAGCCGTCGGGATCGGAGACGAAGAAGAAGCGCGCCAGCGTCTTGCCCTCGTGCTTGAAGTCGCGCAGCGGCCCGGGCGACAGTTTCTCCTTTTCGAAGCGCGCGTGCTCGGCATCGACGTCATCGACGATGACGGCGAGATGGCCGTAGCCGTCGCCGAGCGTGTAGGGCTCCTTGCGATCGAAGTTGACCGTGAGCTCGACCTCGAACGGCGAGGAGGGATGGCGCAGATAGATCAGCGCGAAATCGGGAAATCTCAGATTGTCCGCGATCTCCAGGCCAAACGCGCGCTGGTAGAAGTCGAGCGCTTTTCCTTCGTCGAACACGCGGATCATCGAATGCACGGGTTTCGCCATTCAGTTCAGCTCCTTCAGATAGGCGATGATCATGGCGCGGGTTTCCGGCTTGGCCTGCCGGTAGGCCATCACGGCGCCGGGGATCACCTCCTGCGGATTGGTCAGCCAGGCGTCGAGCCTGGCGTCGTCCCAGACGAAGTCGGCCTTGCTGAAGCCCGCGGAATATTTGAAGCCGTCGGCCTTGCCGGCGTGACGGCCGACGACCTTGTAGAGCGACGGTCCCTGCCGGACGGCATCCGACATGTTAGTGGTGTGGCAGGTCGCGCATTGCTGCTTGAACAGCGTCGCCCCATCGGGCGGCTTGGCGGCGGGCAAGGGCATCTGCGCGCCGGCCATTTGCACTGCAAGCATTGCGCTGCAAAATCCCAGCCCCAACGTCCACCTTGCGCGCAGCTTTGTCATCTACATCACCGCCTCTGTGCGGTGACTGTAGGAGGCTGAAATCCGCCGTTGGTAGTAGCGGGCTGTTTCACAGCAGAACAAAGCTGGGCGGTGATCTGGCGCGGAACCGGTGGTTGCCGCATATGCGGACGACAATTTCGCAAAATGACCGCGAAATCCCTGCACGATCACCACACGACGCAGCTTGCATCTCGTGTGCGCCGTTTGCGGAAAATGCAGTCTTGCGCGATGGGGTTCAGGGTCGGCGCTGCAAACGGCGCACCACCTGCGCCGCTCCTCCATCGTCAATTAAAGTCCCAGGAGAAATGGATGACGTTTGCAAAAACCAGCGTGCTCGCCCTTGCCATCTCGGCCGCGATGGCCGGCCCCGTCCTGGCACAGGGAACGACTGCACCGGATACCCGCGGCGGTGCACAGGGCAGAGGTACCATGCAGCAGGGCGGCGGCATGTCCGGCAGCGGCGATGAGGAAATGACGGCGCAACCTGGCGCGACGACGCAGAAGAGCGGCGCCGCCGCCAAGTCGGGCAGCAAGGGAACGGTCGGCAGCGGACGCACGGCACCGAAGTCGGGTGGTTCCGAGATGGCGCCCGCAACCAAGAAGTACTGAAGCACGAGGGCCTTCGCGGTTCTGATCAATCGGAACCAAGGCTCAGGCTTCTTGTTCTGACGCGTTCCTTCGCGCGAACCGACATCCGCTTCGCGCGAAAACGCTTCTGGTTACGCTGACCGGATCCCGGATGCAGTGCCGCGTGCGCTGCGTCCGGCGTTCCCTGGAGCATGATCCGGAAAAGTGGAAACCGGTTTTCCGAAAAGATCATGCTCAAACAAGGAGATGAGATCATGATGCGATTCCGTGGAAACGCATTATGATCTAATCGTCGAAACGACGCGCCCCGCGCCCCGCCTTGATGTCGCTGCGGCGTTTCTTGCCCTCGAGCCGGCGCTGCTTGGAGCCGAGCGTCGGCTTGGTCGGCCGCCGCGGTGTCGGCCGCATCATCGCCTCCCTCAACATCTCGAGCAGCCGCTCGATCGCATCAGCGCGATTGCGTTCCTGGGTGCGAAAGCGGAAGGCGTGGATCACGATCACGCCTTCCTTGGTCATGCGGCTGCCGGCGAGCCGCGCCAGCCGCTGCGCGGCGTCTGCCGGCAATGCAATCTTGTTGGTGTCGAAGCGAAGCTGCGCTGCGGTCGAGACCTTGTTGACATTCTGTCCGCCCGGGCCGGAGGCGCGGACAAAGACGATCTCAATGTCGTTCTCATCGATCGTAAGGTCGCGGGACACCCGCAGCATGACATCACCCGTGGAGGGAAGAATCGGCAGGCCGCAGGATAGCGGGTTTGGATCTGCTTGGGTGGTGTTGATGCAGTGGTTGTTACGTCGGCGTCCGAGTGCGCGGCTCCCCCTTCTCCCCCCTTGCGGGGGCCGAGGCGAGCGAAGCTCGCTCTCGGGGTTGGAGAGGGAAGGTGGCCCGCCGAAACGCGTCAGTTCGCCTTCGGCGGCGCCGACACCGGCTGCGCCGCGGCTTGCGGGGCGCGGCCGACGATTGCGGTGAGTAGGCCGTTGCCCCAGAGCTTTTTGGCGACCCGCTTGGCATCGTCGAGCGTCACCGCGTCGACGATGGCGTTGCGCTTCTCGATGTAATCGATCGGCAGCTTGTCGAGCTGGTATTGCAGCATCGCCTGCGCGAGCTTGGAGGAGGTGTCGAGCGCCAGCATCTGCGAGCCCTTCAGGTAGGACTTCGCCTCGTCGAGCTCCTTCTGCGTCGGACCTTCCTCGGCGATGCGGCGCACTTCCGCTTCGATCGCATCGACGGTCTCGCCGGCGCGATCGGCGCGGGTGCCGGTGTTGCCGATGAACAGCGAGGAGTGATCCATCCAGACCAGCGCTTCATAGATCGAGTAGGCCAGCCCGCGCTTCTCGCGCACTTCCTTGTAGAGCCGCGACGACAATCCGCCGCCGCCGAGAATGTGGTTCACCACATAGGCCGCCATGAAGTCCGGGTCATGCCTGGCAATGCCGGGGCCGCCGAAGGTGACGACGGTCTGCGGCACGTCGAGCGGGACGAAGGCGCGCTGCGGCGGCCTGGTCGCCACGACGTCGGGGACGGGCGTCAATTCGGCTTTCGCCGGCAGGCCGCCAAAGGTCTTGTCCAGCAGCTTGCCGAGCGTATCGGGATCGACGTCGCCGACCACGGCAACGCGCAGCGTATCCTTGGCGATGATGCGGCGGGTATAGTCCTTGAGATCCGGGATCTGGATGGTCGGCACGCTGTCGAGCGTGCCGGTGGCCGTCCTGGCATAGGGATGATCGCCGAATGCGAGCTCGAGGAACTTGCGGCCGGCGAGCGAGGACGGATTGGTCGATTCGCGGCGCAGATTGGCGATCACCTGGGCGCGGATCCGTTCGACGTCCTTCGGCTCGAAGTGCGGCGAGGTCAGCGCCATCCGCAACAGGTCGTAGGCTTCGTCCTTGTTGTCCTTGAGCATGCGCAGCGAGCCGCGGAATTGATCGCGGTTCGACTGGAAGCTGAGCTCGATGGCGCGGCGCTCGAGCCGCTCATGATAGGTCTTGGAATCGAGATCGCCGGAACCCTCGTCGAGCAGGTCGGCGACCAGATTGCCGACGCCGGGCTTGCCGGGCGGATCCTGGCTGGCGCCGCCGCTGAAGGCATATTCCATTGCGATCAGCGGCACGGTCGCGTCCTGCACGAACCACGCCTCGATGCCGCCGGGCGATACCAGCCGCTGGATCTTGGCCGCAGCCTGCGAGGGCGCCGACGTCAGCGTCAGCAGCGCGGTGCAGGCGCCGCCGATCAGCGCCGCACGGCGGGTGAGGGAATAGATCACGAGCGCTTCTCCTCGCGTTTCGGCGCAGTATCCTTGATCAGATAGCCGGTCACCGACCGCTTCTTGTCGAGCCAACTGGCGGCAGCAGTGCGCACCTGCTCGGCAGTGACGGCGCGGATGCGATCCGGCCAGCTGCGGATATCCTCGATGCTGAGCCCGGTGGTCAGCGCGCCGCCATACCAGCGTGCCAGTGTCGCCTGGTTATCCTGGGCGTAGATCGCCTCCGCGATGAGCTGGGTCTTGACCCGTTCGAGATCCTCGGCGCGCGCCGGGTTCTGCGCGAGGTCGGCGATCACCTTGTCGATCGCGTCCTCGATCTGCGCGAACTCGACGCCGGGTTTCGGCGTCACCGAGATCGAGAATTGCGACGGATCGAGCGAGGTGCCCTGGTAGCCGGCGCCGGCCGAGATCGCGAGGCCCTTGTCGATCACCAGCGAGCGATAGAGATAGGAATTGGCGCCGCCGCCCATCAACTGCGCGAGCACATCGAGCGCCTGGCTCTCGCCCGCTGCCGCCGTCGTCGCCGACGGCACCAGGTAATAGCGGCGCAGGCTCGGCTGCTCGACGCGCGGATCCGACAGCGTCACGGTGCGCGGCGCGGCCGGTGTCGGCTCCTGCGGCCTGACCCGCTTCTCGGGGATCGCATGCTGCGCCGGGATCGGGCCGAAGTTCTTCTCGACCAGCGGGCGGATATCCTTGACGTCGACGTCGCCGGCAATGACCAGGATGGCGTTGTTCGGCGCGTAGAAGCGCCGGTAGAAGGCGAGCGCATCCTCGCGGTCGAGCTTCTCGATCTCCTGATGCCAGCCGATCACCGGCCGGCCATAGGGATGGTTGAGATAAAGCGCGGCCATGATCTGCTCGGTCAGCCTTGCATCCGGGTTGTTGGCAACCCGCATGTTGAACTCCTCCAGCACGACATCGCGCTCCGGCAGCACGTTCTCGTCCTTGAGGATCAGGCCGGTCATGCGGTCGGCCTCGAACTCCATCATGGTGGGCAGCTGCTCGCGCGGCACGCGCTGGAAGTAGCCGGTGTAGTCGACCGAGGTGAAGGCGTTCTCATTGCCGCCGACGCGCAGCACGGTCTGCGAGAACTCGCCCGCCGGATGCTTGGCGGTGCCCTTGAACATCAGATGCTCGAGGAAATGCGCGAGGCCCGATTTGCCGGGCGTCTCGTCGGCCGAGCCGACCTTGTACCAGATCATCTGCGTGACCACGGGCGTGCGGTGGTCGGGGATCACCACGACCTGCAGGCCGTTGTCGAGCGTGAAACTGGCGGGGCGTTCCGAGGTGACGGTGGTCTGGGCGCGGAGGCTGGCACCCGGCAGCGGGATGGTGGAAACGAATGCGGCAGCGAACAGGGCGATCGATCGGCGAGAGCGCATCATGGTCCTTATGAAAGCCCGGACACCGGCCGGGGCGCGAAAGCAAGCCATCGTACGCGGTCGTTCCCGTGCCGATGGTCACGAAGCGGAGAGACACCCGCCGCCCCGCATTAAGCTTTGCTCATGTCAGCCTTCGCCCGCGGAGGCCAGGCGATCACTGCACCGGTTTTCCGGTCATGACGTCGTACTGGCCTTCTTTCGCCTTCGGCGCCTGCGGGCCGGTGCCGTAGGCATAGCCCCCGGACGGCGTCTGGTAGCCCGGCGGCGGCTCGGTCAGGGATTCGCGCGTCGGCTCACCCTTGAACGGTTTGGACTCGCTGCTGTTCCCCTTGAACATGCCAAGCAGGCCGCCGTTGTAACCGAGCTGGCTCGGCATCAGCGACGGATTGGTGCTCACGCCGGGCTCCAGCGGCTCCTTGCGCCCATCGGTGGCGGTCTGCTGCTTGCGGCCCGCCTCGATCTCGGCCGGCGTCAACGCTACCGCCGACTGCCAGGGCTCCTTCTTGACTTCCTTCTTGCGCGCCGCGATCGCAGCCTTGCGCGCCGCAATATCAGGGTCCTTCGGCCAGTTCGGCGCGTTGACCTGGGCGGTCGATGCCGGCGGGGGCAAATCCAGCTTCGGCGGCACCACCAGCGGCGAGCGCTCGCGGTAGTCGATGCCCTTGCTGGCCGCGCTCTTGGCGCCGAGCCCGGTCATCAGATTGTCGACGATCCGCTCTTCGAAGGTCAGGCCGTCGTCGCCGTCATCTTCATCGTCGCCGGCGCGCACCGGGCCGGCCGTCATGACAAGGCCGATCCCGGCTGCGACGAACGCCAGGCGCAGGCCGCGCATCAGCGACAGCCGGGACGTCTCGATCAGGTAACCGCGGGCTTTGGTGTTGCGCATTGCGCCATTCCCATCTCAAAATTCGCCAAAGCGATCACTGGCTTAGGCACAGTTCCGCTTGATACAGGTGTGGGCCGCTGACCGGCTCGTATCGGCCGGGATCAGGGCGCTTTTACGGCGGGGGTCCCCACCACGGAATCATACAATAGGGCTGCCACGCCAGCAACGATGGCTACATCGGCAAGGTTGAAGACGTACCAATTGAAGGTTTTTCCCCCGATCTCGGCATGAAGCAGGGCAAAATCGACCACCGCGCCATAGGCAAAGCGGTCGATGCCGTTCCCGATGGCACCGCCGATGATCAGGCCGAGCGACACCGTCGCGAGCCAGGTCCGCGACCGCGCCATCCAGATCGCCAGCGCGATCACGGCCGCGGCCTTGATCACCATCAGCAGGATCTGGGCCGCCGGGGTCTCGCTCTGGAACCAGCCGAAACTGATCCCCGGATTCCAGGCGAGCACCAGGTCGAAGAACGGCGTCACCCGCACCGGGGCGTGATGCACGATGTCGAGGACGTGGAGCAGCCAGAGCTTGGAGGCCTGGTCGGCGATCAGGGTGATGATCGCCGCAAGCACACCGGCGCGCACGGGTGGGCTCATTGCCAGCCCACCAAAGGTGTCGTCCCGGCGAAGGCCGGGACCCATACGCCGTGTCGGGTATCGTTTGAATGACTCGGGGTCATCAACCTTCGTCCATTCGAGACAGCAGTGGTTATGGGTCCCGGCCTTCGCCGGGACGACGGACAGTTAGGAGATGCTGACCTCCAGCGCCTTCCATTCGCGCAGCGCTTGCGCGTCGCGCGGCGAGACGTCGGGATATTCGCCGTCCTCGCCCACCGTCGGCAGGATCTTCCACGAACGGGCGCATTTGGTGCCGACCGCCTTCTCGACCACGACGGCAACGCCAGGCACGGCGTCGAGGCGGAAGGCGTTCGCCGGCGCCTCGCCCTCGCGCACCTCGTAGTTCGAGGTGATGCAGACTTCGGCAAGATCGATATCGAACAGCGTGGCCAGCATCTCCCTGTCAGCGACGTAGATCACCGGCGATGCCTCGAGCGAGGAGCCGATCCGCTTGGCGGCGCGTTCGAGTTCGAGCGCGCCGGTGACGACGCGGCGGACGTTGCGGACCGTCTCCCACTTCGCGGCAAGCGCGTCGTCTTGGAACTGCTCGAGACCTTCGGGAAACAGAGTCAGATGCACCGAAGGCTCGGCGTTCGGCCGATACATCCGCCAGGCTTCGTCGGTGGTGAAGCTGAGGATCGGCGCCAGCCATTTCAGGATCGCGTCGCAGAGCAGATCGATCGTGGTCAGCGCCGCCTTGCGCGCCACCGAGGACGGCGGATCGCAATACAGCGTGTCCTTGCGGATGTCGAAGTAGAACGCCGACAGCTCGGAGTTCATGAAGGCCGCGAGGCTTGCGACCACGGTCTTGTAGTCGAAGTCGGCATAGGCCTTGCGGATGGTCTCGGTGTGGCCGGCGAGCTCGTGCAGCATCAGCCGCTCGAGTTCGGGCATCTCGGCAAAGGCGACCTTCTCGCTCGGCTTGAAATGATGCAGCGTGCCGAGCATCCAGCGGATCGAGTTGCGCAGCTTGCGGTAGGTCTCGATGGTGTTCTTGAGGATCTCCGGGCCGATGCGCTGGTCGTCGGCATAGTCGGTGGCGCAGACCCACAGGCGCAGGATGTCCGCGCCGGAATCCTTGATCACCTTCTGCGGCTCGACGGTGTTGCCGAGCGACTTCGACATCTTGCGGCCGTTCTCGTCGAGCGTGAAGCCGTGGGTCAGCACGATGTCATAAGGCGCGCGGCCGCGCGTGCCGGCGCTTTCCAGCAGCGACGAGTGGAACCAGCCGCGATGCTGGTCGCTGCCTTCGAGATACATCACGGTGTCGTTGCCGCCATCGACCTTGCGGACGATGTTGCCGAGCTGCGGGAAGTTCTGGCGGTCTTCCAGCACGAAGGCGTGCGTGGAGCCGGAATCGAACCAGACGTCGCAGATGTCGTCGACCTTCTTCCAGTTCTCGGACGCGCGGCTGCCAAGGAAGCGCTCGCGGGCGCCGTCCATGTACCAGGCGTCGGCGCCTTCCTCCATGAACGCCTCGGTGATGCGCTGGTTGACGACCTCGTCCTGCAGGATCTCGGCCGAGCCGTCGCTGTTCTCCCTCACGAACACGGCGATCGGCACGCCCCAGGCGCGCTGCCGCGAGATCACCCAGTCGGGACGGTTGGCGATCATGCCGTTGATGCGGTTCTCGCCGGCCGGCGGCACCCATTGCGTGACCGAGATCGCGTGCAGCGCGCGGGCGCGCAGCGTGTCGCCCTTCCTGGCATGGCCGTTCTCGGCGATGGGCTTGTCCATCGCGATGAACCATTGCGGCGTGTTGCGGAAGATCACCGGCTTCTTGGAGCGCCAGGAGTGCGGATACTGGTGCTTGAGGCGGCCGCGCGCGAGCAGCCTGCCGGCCTCGATCAGCGCCTTGATCACGGCCTCGTTGGCATCGCCCTTCTCGCCCTTGTCGTTGAGCACGCGTTTGCCGGTGAAGCCCGGAGCCTGCGCGGTGTAGGCGCCGTTCTCGTCGACCGTATACGGGATCGCCGTCGGGATGCCGCGCGCATCGAGCTCGCGGGTGTTGGCCGTCCAGACGTCGAAGTCCTCGCGGCCGTGGCTCGGCGCGGTGTGCACGAAGCCGGTGCCGGTGTCGTCGGTGACATGCTCGCCGGCCAGCAGCGGCACGATGAATTCGTAGCCGCCACCGAAGCCGCGCAGCGGATGGGCGCATTCCACGGCGTCCAGCGTGTCGCCGGGAATATCGCGGACCTTCTCATAGGACGTGACGCGGGCCTGCTTGAACACCTCGGCGGCAAGCGCGTCGGCCAGGATCAGGAGATCGCCGGTCTTGGCCCAATTGTCCGCCGGCGCATCCGTCACCTTGTAGAGGCCATAGGCGATCTTCGGCGAAAACGAGATGGCGCGGTTGCCGGGCAGCGTCCACGGCGTGGTGGTCCAGATCACGACCGAGGCATTGGCCAGCGCGCCATGCGCCGGCGAGGTGACCGGGAATTTCACCCACACCATGTCGGAGGTGTAGTCCTCGTATTCGACCTCTGCTTCGGCCAGCGCGGTCTTCTCGACCACGCTCCACATCACCGGCTTGGAGCCGCGATAGAGCGTCCCGTTGGCGGCGAACTTCATCAGCTCGCGGGCGATCTGGGCCTCGGCCGGATAGCTCATCGTCTGGTAGGGATGGTCCCAGTCGCCGATGATGCCGAGCCGCTTGAACTCCTCGCGCTGTACGTTGATCCAGTGCGTCGCATAGGCACGGCATTCCTTGCGGAACGCGACCATCGCCGCCGAGTCGCGGAAGTCGGGCTTCTGCTTGCCCTTGGAGCGGTAGTTCTCCTCCTCGATCTTCCATTCGATCGGCAGGCCGTGGCAGTCCCAGCCCGGCACGTAGTTGGAGTCGAAGCCGAGCATCTGCTGGCTCTTGGTCACGACGTCCTTGAGGATCTTGTTCAGCGCGTGCCCGATATGGATGTTGCCGTTGGCGTAGGGCGGGCCGTCATGCAGCACGAATTTGGCGCGGCCCTCGGCTTCCCGGCGGAGCTTGTCGTAGAGGCCGATGTCGTTCCAGTATTTCAGGATTTCCGGCTCGCGCTGGGGCAGGCCGGCGCGCATCGGGAAATCCGTCTGCGGCAGGTAAAGGGTCTTGGAATAGTCCCTAACGTCAGTCTTTTGGGCGTCGGTCTTTTGCGGCTTGTCGGACATGAAAGCTCTGATTTGGCAGGTGCGGGCGCGGATACGCGATCAATCGCGGGTGAAACGGCGAAGTCCCGGTCTTGCGCCGAGCCTTCAGGCTCAGGCGGAAGCCGGGCCGCTAATCCGTATGATGCGCCGCGAAAACATGGGGTTTCCATAGCAGCCGGACGGGGAAATCGCAAAGCCCCCGGTGGCTCGCAGGGCCGCGCATAGCGCGGTTCAGGCCGGCCGTGCCCGGGCCGGATTTCCCGCCACGATCGCGCCGGGGGCGACGTTCCGTGTGACCACGCTGCCGGCCCCGACCAGGGCGCCGTCGCCGATCGTGATGCCGGGCAGAATGATGGCACCCCCGCCGATCCAGACGTCGCTGCCGATCCGGATCGGGCGGCCGAATTCCAGCCCGGCGCGGCGGGTTTCGGCATCGCGCGGGTGGTCGGCGGTATAAATCTGCACCGCGGGTCCGATCTGGGTCCGATCGCCGATCACGACCTCGACGACGTCGAGGATGACGCAATTGAAGTTGAGGAACACGCCGTCGCCGAGGCTGATATTGCTGCCGTAATCGCAGAAGAACGGCGGGCGTATCACGGCATCCCTGCCGACTTTGCGGAAGCGCTCGCCGAGCAGCGCGTGCAACTCGGCCGCGGACGACGCGCCCGACGCATTGTAGCGTGCCATCCATTGTTCCGCCGCTGTATGCTCGGCGGCGAGCTCTGCATCCGGGCGATACAGCTCGCCCGCCAGCATTTTTTGCTTTTCAGTCCGGTTCAACCAATCACTCCGAGCTGCGGGAACGCGTCGGGCGCCGCGGCCAGCACCGCGCGCGCCTTGGCGCTGTCGTCATCCATCTGGCGTATCAACGCCTCGATGGTGTCGAATTTCAGCTCTTCGCGAATGAAACCGATGAATGCGACATCAAGGACCGCGTCGTACAGATCGCCCTTGAAGTCGAACAGGAACACCTCGAGCAGCGGCGCGCCGTTGTCGAAGGTCGGCCGGCGCCCGAAGCTTGCGACACCGTCGAACCGTTGCGAGCCCTTGCCGACCCGCACCGCGTAGATGCCGTGCTTCAAGCCGCAATGCTTGTCGAGGCGGATATTGGCGGTGGGGTAACCGAGATCTCGGCCGCGCTTCTCGCCGTGGACCACCTTGCCGGTGACGAACCACGGTCCGCCCAGCATCGTGGTCGCATCCGCGATCTCGCCTTCGGCGAGCGCCATGCGGATCGCGCTGGAGGAGACCGGGCGCTCCTCGATGTCGACATGGGCCTGCACATCGACCTCGATGCCGAGCCGCGGCGCTTCGCTGACCAGCAGGCTTGGCGAGCCGACCCGGCCCTTGCCGAAATGGAAGTCGTAGCCGACCGCGATCCCGCTGATGCCGAGCCGGCCGATCAGGTCATGGTGAATGAAATCCTGTGCCGTGGTACCGGCGCGCGCCTTGTCGAACGTCATGACGACGGCGCCCGCGAGGCCGGTGGCCGCGAGCAGCCGCAGCTTGTTGGTCTCGTCCGTGAGACGGAATTGCGGAGTGTTCGGGCTGAAGAAGCTGCGCGGATGCGGCTCGAAGGTCACGGCGAGCGCGGGCACGCCGCGCGCTCTGCCCATCGCAAGCGCCGCGCCGATCACGGCGCGGTGACCGAGATGGACGCCATCGAAATTCCCCATCGCGACCACGGCGCCTTTCGGAATGGCGCTTGCGGGGGTGTTGTCGCGGATAACGGTAAAGCCGGTGCTCATGAGCGGTATTCTTCAAGGATTCTTAAGCATGATTGGTGCGGGCCGGACCGTGACGCGGCGGCGGCGTGGAAGTCAAGGCTAACGAAAATCGCGTCAAATCCGTAACAATCCGGATTCAGCCGGTTAACGCGCTGTTTAACGGCTGCTGTTAGTCGTTGGCGGAAAGCTGCGTTTGTGCAGAAGCCAAGTTGCGTTTGTGTTTTGGGGGGAAAGATGGCGGTTGATTTGTCCATGCCGGTTCTGGTGGTTGATGATTACAGCACCATGATCCGCATCATCCGGAATCTTCTCAAGCAGCTTGGATTTGAAAATATCGACGATGCCTCCGACGGCTCCGCAGCGCTGAACAAGATGCGCGGCAAGAAGTATGGCCTGGTGATTTCCGACTGGAACATGGAGCCGATGACCGGCTACGACCTGCTCAAGGAAGTCCGCGCCGATCCCAACCTTGCGACCACGCCCTTCATCATGATCACGGCGGAATCCAAGACCGAGAACGTGATCGCGGCCAAGAAGGCCGGCGTGAACAACTACATCGTCAAGCCGTTCAATGCGGCCACGCTGAAGACCAAGATCGAGGCGGTGTTCCCGGACATGGCGACGGCATAACCGCCCGACATCGATCGCATCGGCTGAAATTCACGCATGCCCGGGCAGAAGCGCGTCTTCGCGCTAGATGTCCCGGGCATTTGCATTTGATCACGCTTCCCTTTACCCGCCCCGCTTGTGCAACACGAGGGGGAGGGCGGCTGCACGATTTCGGAATATTAGAAGAGTATCGCTGAGTTGCCCGACGTGTCAAGGCGACTGGCGAACCCCGCGCGCCACGGGCTACTTTGCATGGGGTTGTTTTCGATATTTTGGCGGCGCGCCCCTTCACCTCGCCCCGCTTGCGGGGAGAGGTCGGATTGCATCGAGAGATGCAATCCGGGTGAGGGGGTACAGGTCTCTCGGCATCCGGCGCCTGGGGAGGCAGCCGCTCACCGAACCCTCCCAGAGCGAGCTTCGCTCGTCTCGACCCGGTGAAGAACGGGGCGAGGGACAGCGTCGCTTGCCGCTACCACTTCAGCTCGCGCATCAGCGCGCGGGGCGGATGGCCGAACAATTCCTTGATCGAGGCCGCATCGAGCTGCTCGATGCCCTCGAACTGTTCGGAATGGATGCCGCGCGTGACGAACAGGAGATCGATGCCGAAGCCAAGGGCGCCGGTGAGATCGGTGCGCACGGAATCGCCGATCGCGAGCACCCGGCTGAGCTCGGTCGGACGCCCGCGGCGCTCGGCGGCCAGCGCCATGGCGCGCTCATAGATCGGCCGGTGCGGCTTGCCGTAGAAGATCACCTCGCCGCCGAGCTCGCGATAGAGTTCGGCGACCGCCCCGGCGCAATAGATCAGCCGGTCGCCGCGCTCGACCACGATATCGGGATTGGCGCACACCAGCGTGAGCTTGCGCTCGAGCGCCTTCAGCAGCGTGTCGCGATAGTCTTCGGCCGACTCGGTCTCGTCGTCGAACAGGCCGCTGCAGATGATGTAGTCGGCCTGCTCCAGCGGTACCAGCGTGGCGTCGAGGCCGCGGTGGATCGAGCTGTCGCGCTCCGGGCCGATCCAGAAGATCTTCTGGCCGGGATGATCGGCGACGAAGTGGCGCGTCAGGTCGCCCGAGGAGACGATCGCATTATAGGTCTCGTCGGCGACGCCGAGCTTGCGCAGCTGGCGCTGCACGGAATCGGCCGGCCGCGGCGCGTTGGTGATCAGGATGACCGTGCCGCCCTGCTGGCGGAAGGTGTGCAGTGCCTCGCAGGCCTCGGGAAAGGACTCGAGCCCGTTGTGCACGACGCCCCAGATGTCCGACAGCACCACATCGACGCCGCCGACGAGGTCGCGCAGCTGCTCCACGAAACGCAGTGAGGTCATGATGCAAATTGCCGGCTAATTTGGACCGAGGGCGCGGCGCGCCAGCGCGGCGCTGCCGGTCGCGCGCGGCGGAGCTGCGGGGCTGGAGACAGGGGCTGAAGTGCTGGCGCCATTAAGATCCTGGGGGTTGGTCTGCGGAGCCTCGGCGGTAGCAGATGCCCCCTCCGGCCGCAACGGCCGCGGCGGCGCGAACAGGAACCCCTGGCCGAACCGGACATCGTAGTCGAGCAGGTCGACCACCGAGCGTTCGCCCTCGATCCGTTCGGCGATCAGGTCGATGCCGTAGCGGCCGAGCAGGTCGGACAGATCGGACGGATGGATATCGGTGCTCGCGATCTGCCTGGCGTCGAGCAGCAGCGCCGCCGGCACCTTGATGAAGCGGACGCCGCGATCGGCGAGCTCGCGCGGCTCGAGGCGAAGGTCGCTGACATGGTCGATCGAGAACCGGTAGCCGCGCTGCGCCAGCGCCGCGAGATTCTCGCTCTCGGTCGGGCCGAGATTGCGGAAGGTCGCCTGCTTGAACTCGAGCACGAAGGACGGCGCCAGCGCGCGGTTGGCCTCGAGGAAGTCGAGACACTGGGTGAAATGCGCCGGGTTGGACAGCGTCGCCGCCGAGACGTTGCAGAACACGCCGACATCCTTGCTGCGGATCATCAGGCGGCGCAGCACCTGGACGCAGCGAAGCATCACCATGTGATCGATGCGGCCGATCAGGCCGCCGGCCTCGGCCGCCTCGATGAAATCCTCGGCGGCCAGCACCTGGTCGCGCTCGTCGCGCAGCCGCGTCACCGCCTCGTAGTAGCGCACCTTGCGCTGCGGCAGCGTCACCATCGGCTGCAGGTAGATGTCGAGGCGGTTCTCGTCGATGGCCTGCTTGATCGCGCCGATAAGTTGGGTCTGGCTGCGCGAGACCTCCGGCGGAGCCGCAGGTGGCGGCGGAGGCGCAACCACGACGGTCGGCGCCGGCGCAACCCTTTGCAGCACATCGTCGCGCGGGGACACGACCGGCTGCATCGCCGGAGCCGCCGCCAGCAGATCCTCATGATGCGCGACGGATGCCGCGAGCTGCCGCACCAGTCCGCCGAGCTCGCTGATCTCGCCGGCCATGCCCTGCATCCGGTCGGCGCCGGTGGAGTTGGCCGAGGCGACGCGGCCTTCGACCGCGGCCAGCCGGCGGCCGAATTCGGCGACCTGGCGGGCAAGGTCGGCGGTGCCGCGCGACAGATCCGCGATCTGGCCGCCGACGTCGCTGCGGTCACGCAGCCGCATCGAGACCGCGTTGTAGAGGATCAGGCAGGTGAGGGCGGTGAGCGCCACGATCGCCGATTCCGATCCGCTGATGCCCGCCACCGAATACAGCACGAAGCCGAGCGAGGCTGCGACCAGCACCATGCAGATGGCGATGAAGATCGTCGAAATGCGAATCATGTCGCGCGCCCGCGCCCTCTGTCCGAACGTCCCCGGACCGCGACCTTAGCACCATTGTTGATTCGACGGGCCAGCGATCTTCGGAACCGGCTGGAACTGCACACGATTTTCGTTTCGCCGGGGTCGGGCTCCGTAAAGCGCCGGAGCCGGCGGCGGCACGCCGGTCAGAGGTCCGCGGCAGCGATCCAGAACACCTCGCCCTCGGAGTCCTCGGTGTCGAGCCAGAGCAGCGGCAGGTTCGGATAGGCGGCCTCGAGATTGTCGCGGCCGCGGCCGATCTCGCAGAGCAGCCCGCCCTGCGGGGTCAGATGTTGCCTCGCCTCATCGAGCAGGCGGCGGACGATGTCGAGCCCGTCGGCGCCGCCATCGAACGCGATCTTCGGCTCGGCACGGCACTCGCGCGGCAACGCCGCCATGCCTTCGGCGTCGACATAGGGCGGGTTCGAGATGATGAGATCGTATCTGCTGCCGCCGAGCGGCTTGAACAGGTCGCCGCGATGCAGCGTCAGGCGACCGTCGAGGCCGTGGTCGGCGACGTTGCGCGCGGCGACCTCGAGCGCGTCCTTTGAAATATCGACGGCATCGACCGCGGCGTTGGGGAAATGCCGGGCGGCCAGGATCGCGAGGCAGCCGGAGCCGGTGCAGAGGTCGAGCACGCGTTCGACCTCCTCGGGATCGCCGATCAGCGAGGTGCCGTCCTCGTCGCCGCCGAAATGCGAATCCAGCAATTCGCCGACGAAGGAGCGCGGCACGATGGTGCGCTCGTCGACATAGAACGGCAGGCCGCGCATATAGACCTTGTTGACGAGATAGGCGGCCGGCTTCCGCGTCGCGATCCGGCGCTCGATCAGGTCGAGGATCTGCTTGCCTTCGGCCACGGTGACGCGCGCGGTGGCGAAGGTCTCGAACTGGTCGGGATGCAGGTGCAGCGTTTCGCAGATCAGGAACGCGGCCTCGGCCACCGGATCGGTGGTGCCGTGCGCGAACACGAGCTTCGCCGCGTTGAAGCGGCTCGTCGCATAGCGCAGGAAATCAAACAGGGTCTGCAGCTCGCCGGCGCCGACTTTCGGCGCTTTCGGCACGGCGGGGCTGCGCCTGGCCGGCACTTTGCTGCGCTTGGCCATCAGGATTTGGTCCAGCGCGCGGCGGCCGCGTCGTCATGACCCTGCGCCTCGATCCAGCTCGCGCCGCGCGCGCTTTCCTCGCGCTTCCAGAACGGTGCGCTGGTCTTCAGATAGTCCATCAGGAACTCGGCGGCCTCGAACGCGGCCTGCCGGTGCGCCGAGGCGGTCACGACCAGCACGATGTTCTCGCCCGGCGCGATGCGGCCGAAGCGATGGATGATGGTGAGGCCCTGCAACGGCCAGCGCGACAGCGCCTCGTCGGCGTGGCGTCCAATCTCTGCTTCCGCCATGCCCGGATAATGTTCGAGCGTCAGCGCCGCGATCGGCTCGCCCTGCTCGCTGCCGCGGCAGATGCCGCTGAAGCTGACGACCGCGCCGACATCGGTGCGGCCCCTGCTCAAGGCCGCGATCTCCTGCGCGACGTCAAAGTCGGCTTGCTGGATACGGATGGTCGCTGCGACGGTCATGTTAAGATTTAGCCGCCGGTCATTGGCGGAAAGAACGCGATCTCGCGGGCGCCGGAGATCGCCGCGTCCGATTTGACATGGGCGTGGTCGATCGCGGCGCGGATCACCGTCGGCTTCTCGAAGGCATAGGCGTAGGCATCGTCGCGCGCCGCAAGCCAGCCGATCAGGTCGCCGACGGTGCGCACCTCAGCCGGCGGCTCGACGATCTCTTCAGCCTTGCCGACGCGTTCACGCACCCATGCGAAATATTTCAGCTTCATCCCTCATCCTCCTTGATGAGGTGATGGATGCCAGCACGGAAGTAATCCCAGCCGGTGTAGATCGTGAAGATAGCCGACATCCAGAGCAGCACGATGCCGATCAGGGTGGTGGCTGGGAAGACCTGCTCGCCCGCTTCGCCGGCAATCAGAAAGCCGATCGCCACCAGCTGGATCGTCGTCTTCCATTTCGCCAGCTTGGTGACGGGAACGCTGACCCTGAGCCCTGCGAGATATTCGCGCAGGCCCGAGACCAGGATCTCGCGGCACAGGATCACGATCGCCGCCCACAGCGTCCAGCCATGGATCGAATTGTCGGCGGCCAGCATCAGAAGGCTGGAGGCGACCAGGAGCTTGTCGGCGATCGGATCGAGCATCCGGCCGAAGGCGGACTGCTGGTCCCAGATCCGGGCATAATAGCCGTCGAGATAGTCGGTGATTCCCGCCGCAATGAACACGGCCAGCGCCACCCAGCGCAGCCACAACGGGCCGTCCAGGATCGATTGCCAGTAGACGCAGCCGATCACCACCGGGATCGCGGCGATCCGGGCGTAGGTCAGGATATTCGGAAGGGACATGGTCTTGGTCTGTCCCCGGGTCGTGGCGATGTTCATCCGTTCTACCAATACCGCTGAAGCGAGAAGGTCAACCGTGCGGAGGCGTCAAGCGCGACCAGATTGCGCTGCATCGTCATAGCGCCTTAGCTCGTTGTTTAAGCATGATCTTTTCGGATAACTGCCTCACACTTTTCCGCATCATGCCCTAGATGCCCTGTCGCAGCCGACGCCCTGATGACTCGCCTTTGGTTTAACCCGGCTGGGCGTGGAAAAACTCGAAAATCTTGCGGGCACTCTCGGCGCTGACGCCGGGAACCTTGCCGAGGTCGGCGATCGAGGCCCGCTCGATCTCCTTGAGCGTTCCGAAGTGGTGCAGCAGGGCACGCTTGCGGGACGGGCCGATGCCCGGGATCTCCTGCAGTCCGGCCTCGCGGATGTCCTTCTTGCGCAGCTTGCGGTGCGAGCCGATCACGAAGCGGTGGGCCTCGTCGCGCAGCCGCTGGATGAAATAGAGCACCGGGTCCCGCGGCTCCAGCTTGATGGCCTCGCGGTCGGGCATGAACAGGGTTTCGCGCCCGGCATCGCGCTCCGGACCCTTGGCCACCGCCATCAGCGAGACCTCGGTCAGACCGAGATTCTGGAAGATCTCCCGGACCGCGTTGAGCTGGCCGCGGCCGCCGTCGATGATGACGAGGTCGGGCCATTGCGGGAACGAATCGTCATCCGCTTTCGTCTTGGCTGCGGCCTCGCCCTCCGGCGGCTTCAGCAACCGCTTGAAGCGGCGTTCCAGCACCTCGCGCATCATTCCGTAATCGTCGCCCGGCGTCAGCCCTTCGGACTTGATGTTGAACTTGCGGTACTGGTTCTTCATGAACCCGTCGGGTCCCGCCACGATCATCGCGCCGACCGCGTTGGTGCCCTGGATGTGGCTGTTGTCGTAGACCTCGATCCGCTTGGGTGTGTGCGGCAGGCCGAGCGTCGAGACCATGCCCTCCAGCAGCCGGCTTTGCGTCGCGGTATCGGCGAGCTTGCGCCCGAGCGCCTCGCGCGCGTTGGTGAGGGCGTGGCCGATCAGCTCCTTCTTCTCGCCGCGCTTCGGCACGGTGACCTCGACCTTGGATCCGGCCTTGACCGACAGCGCGTCGGCGAGCAACGCGCTTTCCTCGATCTCGTGCGAGAGCAGGATCAGCTTCGGCGGCGGCTTGTCGTCGTAGAATTGCGCGAGGAACGAGGACAGCACCTCCTCGGGCGTGAAGCTCTTCTCGGCCTTCGGGAAATAGGCGCGGTTGCCCCAGTTCTGGCCGGTGCGGAAGAAGAACACCTCGACGCAGGAGTAGCCGCCCTCCTGGTGGATTGCGAACACATCGGCCTCTTCGACCGTGCGCGGATTGATGCCCTGCTGCGACTGGATCGCCGACAGCGCCGCGAGACGGTCGCGGTACAGCGCCGCGGTTTCGAACTCGAGCTCGCCGGAGGCCTTCTCCATCTCGGCCGCGAGCAGCTCCTTCACGGCGTGGCTGCGGCCGGAGAGGAATTCGGTCGCCTCGCGCACCAGTTCGCTATAGCCGGGGAAGTCGATCTCGCGCGTGCAGGGGCCGGCGCAGCGCTTGATCTGATAGAGCAGGCAGGGCCGGCTGCGGCTTTCGAAGAAGCCGTCGGTGCAGGAGCGGATCAGAAACGCGCGCTGCAGCGCCGTGATGGTGCGGTTGACTGCGCCTGCGTTGGCGAACGGGCCGAAATAGCGCCCGGGCCGCGACTGCGCGCCGCGATGCTTGAGGATCTGCGGCGCCCAATGGTCGCCGGTGATCAGAATATAGGGAAACGACTTGTCGTCGCGCAGCTGCACATTGAAGCGCGGACGGAGCTGCTTGATCAGATTGGCTTCGAGCAGCAGCGCCTCGGTCTCGGTCATGGTCGAGACGATCTCGACCTGCGTGGTCGCCGCGATCATGCGCAGGATGCGCGCCGGCAGCGGCGCGTTGGCCCGCGCATAGGACGACAGCCGCTTTTTGACGTTCTTCGCCTTGCCGACATAGAGCACGTCGTTGGCGGCGTTGAGCATGCGGTAGACGCCGGGCGAGGTCGGGGCGAGGCGGACCGCGTTCTCGATCGCGGCATGCCCGACCGAGAGCGTGCCCTCGGCGACCGCCTCGGCGGCGTCCTCCGAAGTCTCGGGCAGGCGCGCCTCGTCCTCCTCCTCGGCGGCGGAGGTTTCGGGATCGACGTCACTTGTATCGAGCGTCAGATCGTCCTGCGGCAGGTCGGACTTCGAACCGCGCCGTGGTTTGGGGGCAGCCTTGGAGTCAACCTTGGAGTCAACCTTGGGGGCCGGCGTCGGGCGCTCGGGAGAATCGTGAACCATGGGCCGTAAACTAAGTGCTTGGGCGAGCGGTCGCCAGCGTTGACGGCACCTACAAAAAGCACCTCGATTGCAGGAGGTTACCGGCCCCGCACGGGCGCCGGGAAGGGGTGCGTAACACCTTGTTAAGACTGATGAGCGGGCCGGTAACCGGGCTTAACAGCCCTTTAACTTAAAACTCTCGATAAACCTTAGCGAAAAAAGTGGAATTCCGTAACCACGCCGGCCCTCGCCGGCGGGCTGCGGCAGTTGCGTTCTGGAGAGTACCAATGACCCGGTTTGTTGCGCGTGCGCTGGCACTGATCGTTGCAGGCTGGACGACCTCGGCCGCGTCGGCCGACCTCAATTACGGATCGCCCTATACCGTCTATCAGCCGCTCAATGCCTATAGCTGGGCCGGCCCCTATCTCGGCGGCAATGTCGGCTATGGCTGGGGCTCGGTGGAGAACAACCCGACCAAGCCCTCCGGTTTCGTCGGCGGTGTACAGGCCGGCTACAACTTCCAGAACGGCTCCCCCTGGGTGTTCGGTATCGAGGCCGATATCCAGGGCACCACAGCCGACGACCGGTTCGCGCCGTGGAAGTTCTCCAACCCGTGGTTCGGCACGGTGCGCGGCCGCGCCGGCTATGCGGTCAATAACGTGCTGTTCTACGCGACCGGCGGTCTCGCCTTCGGCGAACTGCGCGGCGAGACGTTCGGCATCACGGAGAGCCACACCAATGCGGGCTTCACCGTCGGTGCCGGCGCCGAAATGGGCTTTGCCCCGCACTGGAGCGCCAAGATCGAGTATCTCTACGTCGACCTTGCCAACAGCAATTTCACGATCACCGGTGGCGTGTCGAACGGCTACAGCTTCAGCCTGGTTCGCGCCGGCATCAACTATCACTTCTGAGAACAAGAAAACGTCGACCATCAACTCCCGGCCGCGCCTAGCGCGGCCGGGTTTTTCTTTGTGTTGATGATCTCAACGTCGCGCATGCGACATGCATGCCGCGGCGTGCGCGAATCCAATCGGTGGGCCGCACGTGTGGGATATGCGGCTCCGCCGGTCGCGTCCGCATCATGCAGGTGGTCATCCAGCGAGCGCCAGCCACGCGCTCGGCAGCCAACTCACACGCAACGCCTCATTCGGTGTTCATTCCGAGCCGCGCATCGCGAGCGCTCGTCATGAGACCACCAGGTTGACCGCCTTCGGGCCCTTGCCCTTCTTGTCGGGCTCAACCTCGAACGTAATGCGTTGTCCTTCAGTCAGGTCCTTCAATCCTGCACGCTCGACAGCTGTGATGTGAACGAACACATCGCGGCCGCCATCATCAGGCTTGATGAAGCCGTAGCCACGCTCTCCGTTGAAGAACTTGACTGTCCCAGTCATGGCCATCGGGAAACTCCTCCCCCGTATTGCTCCACCGCTACGCGCACGCCGCGTAGCGGTTGACCGACATTCGCTTGTCGGAAGCTTGGCCACCTGAACAGGCCGGCGTCACGCCGCCGGTCTGCCTGGATTTATTTCGGCCTTGTCACTCCGCCGCAACCATTCGCGGAAGCGGAACGTAAAGCCAGTCGTAACAGGATGAGCATAATACGGTTCCGCGCAAATTGCCTATGCTCAAAATTGAACTTTTCAGTAGGAGGTTGTCGATCATGGTTTAGGCGTCTCGAGTCTGAAGCGTCCCGCGCCGCCTTGACCGAGCGGCTTCTCGAGTTCGGGCAGGATGATCTTCAACTCATTCGCCAGCGTCCACGGCGGATTCACCAGCAAAAGCCCTGTGGAAACGAGGCCTGCGCCTGCTTCTTGCGGTGCCACACTGAATTCCAATCGCAGGCATTTGCCGGCGGGCCGGCTGCTTGCTGCTGCAGCAGCCACACTGCGCGTTAGCTCATCGGTGGCTCTCCGGGTTTTTACGGGGTACCACAAAAGATACGAGCCGGTCGGCCACTTCGCGTACGCTTCCGTGAAAGCACTGGCCAGCCGCTCGAACTCGTCCTTCGCTTCGAACGGCGGATCGATCAGCACCAGGCCGCGCCGTTCGTTCGGCGGCACGAATGCGGGCAGCGCCATCCAGCCGTCGAGATCGACGACGCGCGCTTGCGCGTCGCGTCGCAGCGCGTCGATCAGTTGTTTGCGCGCCGTCGGTTCGATCTCGCAGGCGGTGAGGCGATCTTGCGGACGCAGCAGCGCCCGCGCGATCAACGGCGAACCAGGATAGGCTTTCAGCTCGCCTTTCGGATTGAATGCTCTGACGATGTCGAGATAGGGCGCGATCAGCGGCAATGCCTGGTCGGAGAGCCGCGCCTGCATCAGCCGCGCGATGCCGGTGAGCCATTCGCCGCCGCGCTGCGCTTCGCTCGACGTCAAATCATAGAGACCGGCGCCGGCATGGGTGTCGATGACGCGGAACGGCGCCGGCTTGTCCTGCAGATAGGTGAGCATGCGCACCAGCACGATGTGCTTGATGACGTCGGCAAAGCTGCCGGCATGAAAGGCGTGACGGTAGTTCATGTGATGATCGTGCTGCGCTCCCAAAGGGTGCGCATGTTGTACTCGTCATGCCCGGGCTTGTCCCGGCCTTCGCTAAAGCTTCGGCGGGGGTAACGTCCGAGCTCGGCGAAGCCTTGGCGTAGCCGGCTCCCGGGCATCTGCGCCTTATCTTGCTTGTTTCGCGATGGCGCAGGTGGCCGGGACATGCTGCGCGACGACGCGCAGCGCGGGTCTGCCGGCCATGACCCAGAGTTTCAGCCGCCGCGAACCGGCGGCATCAGCACCTGATCGCGGCGGCAGGCGCGGCGGTCGATTTCCTCGCAGGAGCGGAATTGCAGATCCTTGCTGAGGCAGATCCGCACCTCGCTGAGCCGCTTGCTGTCGCAGGTCACCGAGATCGCGGAGTTGCTGAGGCCCGGATTGACCTTGATGAATGCCGTCTCCAGCTCGTCGGGCGCGACCGTCTTCGGCTCCGACAATTGCAGGAATTCCTCGGGGATCTTCACCGTGGCGCGGGCCTTGCGGATGGCTTCGAAATAGGCGCGCTCGCCGAGACCGGAGCAGGTGCCGTGCTTGTCCCACTCGTTGTAGATCAGCCCGGGCGCCGGCATCAGGTCGAGCATCGAGCTCATGATGCTGCGGGCGAGTCGCGGCGAAGGCCGCTGGCAGTATTCCGGAAAGCCCCGCTCATATTGCGGCCACAGGCCGTGCACCACGAAGGAATAGGGCCGTCCGCCGCATTGCGCCTGCGTGCCGCGGCCGTTGTTGCCGCGCTCGCTCGCCGCCTCGCAGAACGAGGGCGACCACGACAGCGACAGCACATAGAAATCGAACTCACCGGGCGCATTCTGGCGGCGATCCTGGGCCGACGCCCCGACCGCACCGCACAGAATAATGGCAACCGAAATCAAAAATCGGGAAATCGTGTCCAACCGAGGCATCAAAACGCTCCCTCACTCGACCGCCCAGAGCCTAGCAGGCCGCGAGAACATTTCAAGAACAAAAAGCCGCCGTCCAAATGGCGGCGGCTCCTGCTTTAGCAATCTGGTCGGAGATCAGGGCCGCGCGGCCTTGCAGGACGGGTTATAGGTCCAGTTGCGGTCGAGCCCCGCGACGCACCATTCGACGCCCTGATTGATGCTGGCAAAGCCGCCGTCCTCGATGATCGAATAGTGCACCTTGCGCACTTTGCCGTCGCTCAGCATCGCCTCGCCCGTGCAATAACGGCGCGGGATATTGTCGGACTGCCAGGGGCGGAAGGCGGTTTCGTGAATCCCGTTGAAGCCGGTGATCACGAGCGGCGAATTCCAGAAGGTGGCTTCCTTTTCCTGGAATTGCGTGCTGATGACTGTCAGGGCCTTCTCGCATGGGGCCACATTGCCGTCATAGCGCGGGCCGGACAGCCAGAAGTTCATTTCGAGCGGATTGGCGGCTTGGGCCGTACCCCCGAAAGTCAGCAGGCCGACCACGAGTGCGGCGCCGAGGCCGAGCTTGCGGCCGAGTTTATTGCGGGAGTTGAACAGGTTGCGCATGGGAATCCACCCGATTATCCGATGCCGCGGACGGTGCCGCGAAGCCCCGGCAAGGTCAAGTGCAGGGCGGCAACACCTGCGGAGAAGTCCACTTTGGGGAGCCGGCTCGTTCTTTTCACGGTCGCCGGCGCACTCTATGTTGGCTCGAAGCGAAATGGAGTCTGCGATGCGAAGGAAATTGGCCGCGTGCCTGGTTGCCGTTTGCGGGATGCTGGCCGTTGTGCCGGCGCGGGCGGATTGGATGCAGCCGGTACCGCCGTTCAAGGGCAATGATACCGGCGGTATCATCGCCTATACGCTGGCGACCCAGAGCGACGCCCGGCAACTCGCAGTCGATCACTGCGCCTCCTACGGCAAGGTGGTTAAGTTCCTTGCGATGCAGAACTATCCGGGCGGCTACATCTCTTTCGCCTGTCGCTGGGTGCCTTATGGCGCAGCCCAGAGGCCGCTGCGCACGCTCTACTGAGCGCGCACCGGATCTTTCGATCGTTCAGCCGGGAGCCGACCGCATGACCCGACAGCTTGCCTTGCTTGGTTCGGCTGTGTGCCTTGTCCTGTCCGCTGGCGCCGCAAGTGCCGTCGACCTGCCGATCCGCAAGGCCGGTCTGTGGGAGATGAAGATGGTGCGCACCGGCGGGCCGATGCCCGAAATCACCATGCAGCACTGCACCGACGAGACCACCGACAAGGAGATGAGCGCGGCGGCCTCGCCGATGGCCAAGGAAGTCTGCTCGAAGCAGGATATCAAGAAGACCGCGACCGGCTATGTCAGCGACAGCGTCTGCAGCGTCGCCGGCATGACGATGCAGAGCCATGCCGAGATCGTCGGCGATTTCAATTCCGCCTACACGGTGAAGAGCACCTCGCATGCCGAGGGCGGCGCGGCCGGCTCGCGCGACACCACGATGACCATCGAGGCGAAATGGCTCGGCGCCTGCAAGAGCGACCAGAAGGCCGGCGACATCATCATGCCCGGCGGCATGAAGATGAACGTCAAGGACATGGAAAAGCTGAAGGGCCTCATGCCCAAGCAGAAGTAGCGCGCAGCGCATCCGGCTGTTGCCGGGCGCCCGAATGCATCGCCTCGCATGCTGAGAGGCTGCGCAGCTTGCACCACCATCACTTCGAGTAGCTCGCGACAAAATTGCAAAGCAATCTTGCGCTGAGGCGATGTGCAATCCATCCGATCCTTCCCGTCACCAGGGCTATCGCATATGCCCCTTGGCGACCGCGCAAGTGCTTGGCCTCGTGGTTCGAGACGCGCCGCAAGAGGCGCTCCTCACCATGAGGGTCTACTATTGTGCCGCAGAACAAGACCTCATCCTGAGGAGCCCGCCGAAGGCGGGCGTCTCGAAGGATGGCCACGAGCACGCCGCCACGAAAAGCGATAGCCTTTGCGCGGAGATGACGGTTCAGCGCGTTCGTGTGCTCCTCGGCGCGTGATGACGTCGACGGGATGCAACGTCATTGAATGATCGCCGCGTACCTCGCGTTCGAGAGACTCTCTGCGAGAGACGACGCGCATCGCATTCGTCGTGTCGAAAGCCTGACGCGCCAACATGTCGTTTTGAATCGTTCCAGCGTTGCGCATCTTGAATCACTCCAGTGTTGCGCTTCGTTGCTGCTTCCATCGATTCTATTTTGCGCGTGTGGAATTTCGATCATCCCGCCGATAGAAGTCCGCCCCAATCGATGTCGGCCTTGTCGCAAACGCGGCTCGATCGATGTCGGCGTAAGGCAATGTGGGGATTTGTTCGGTGGGAATGGCTTCGTTGCGGAGCAAGCGCGGCTTGCTCGCATCAACGGCTGCGATCAATGCGGCGCTGCTCGGTTCGGTCATACTTGTGCCAATGGGTGCAGACGTCGCCAGCGCTCAGGCGCAGACAAGTCCTCCGCAGAGCAATGTCAGCGAACTTCCCGCAGTGACGGTGGATGAACCTGGCGCCGCAAAAAAGCGCGGTGCCGTCGTTTCAAGCCAGAACACCAGGACTTCGCGCGCGGTCGCGGCGAACCGGCGCCGCAGTGCCGCGGCGCCCGCCCGGAGCCAGGCTCCGCGGTCGCAAGGCACAGGAGGCGCGATCGGTACGACCACGGGGTACGTCGCAACCGCGAGCACGGCCGGCACCAAGACCAGCACAGCGCTGATCGAAACGCCGCAGTCGCTTTCGGTCGTCACGCAAAAGGAGCTAAGGGATCGCAACGTTCAGACGCTCAAGGACGCCGTCAGCTACACGCCCGGCGTGACGACCACGGCGTTCGGCTATGATCCAAGGTTCGATAGTTTCTACATCCGTGGCTTCGACGCGACCTATACAGGGATCTATCGCGACGGCCTGCGCCAGGGCGGCGGCAACTTCGCAATTCCCAAGATCGAACCCTACGGTCTCGACAGCGTGTCGATCCTCCGCGGACCAGCCTCGGGCCTCTATGGCCTCGGCTCTCCGGGAGGCATCGTGGATGTCACGACCAAGCGGCCGCCGTTGACGGCATTCGGTGAGGTGCAGCTGCAGGGCGGCACCTACGACCGTTACCAGGGCAGTTTCGATGTCGGTGGTCCGGTGCCCGGCAGCGATCAGCTGTACTACCGGCTGACGGGCCTGCTTCGCGACGCAAAGACCTGGTACCCCGGCAACGACGACGATCGCGCCTATATCGCGCCGGCGCTGACCTGGCGGCCCGACGCCGACACGTCCTTCACCATCCTGAGCGAATATCAAAGCAGCCGAACCGCCGCGAGCATCGGCAACTTCCGCACGCCTGACGGACAGTTGACCAACATCTATTCGAATGATCCGGCGTTCAGCGCGATGGATCAGAAGCAATATCGCATCGGCTACGCGTTCGAGCACAATGTCGACGACGTGTGGACGGTGCGGCAGAACTTCCGCTTCTACCAGGTCGACGTCGACGCGAAATACACCCAGATCGATTCAATCGACAGCAGCACCAATCTGGCGTCGCGGTCCGCGTGGCGGATCCTGGACAGCTTCAACACGGTGACGCTCGACAATCAGGCCGAGGCCAAGTTCATGCTCGGCGCGATCAAGAATACCGTGCTGTTCGGCGTCGACTACGGTCACTCCTACTACAACGACAAGATCGGTTACGGCCCGGCGCCCGATCTCAATCTCCTGACCATGAACTACGGCGCCCAGGCCATCGCGACGCCGGCATTCTCGATCTTCAACAAGCAGTCGACCGACGAGGTCGGTGTCTATGCGCAGGAGCAGGCCAAGCTCGGAGCCTTTATTCTGACGCTCAACGGCCGCCAGAGCTGGGTGTCGCAGACCACGACCGCGGGTCTCGACGGCGTGCCGTCAACGCAGAAGGCGACCGCCTTCACGGGCCGTGCGGGCCTGAGCTACGTCTTCGACAACGGCATTGCGCCCTATATCAGCTACGCGACGGCATTCGCCCCGCAGGTCGGCGTCGACGCATCCGGATTGCCGTTCAGGCCGACCACCGGCGAGCAGAAGGAAGTGGGCATCAAGTACCAGATGCCGAACGTTCCGGTGCTGTTGACCGCCGCGGTGTTCGACATCACGCAGGACAATGTGCTGCGTACCGATCCGAACAACATGGCATTCCAGGCAGCGACCGGGCAGGTCGAATCCAAGGGTGTGGAGCTCGAGGCGAAGCTCGCGCTCAAGCAGGGATTTGATCTCACCGCCGCCTACACCCATCTCAACGTCGTGATCACGCAGGGCAATCCCGATACGACCGGCAATGAGTTCTCCGGCATTCCGGGGAATTCCTTCGCCGCCTTCGGCAAGTATACGTTCCAGTCCGGCGTGCCCGTCGAAGGCCTCGGGCTTGGTCTCGGCGTGCGTTATATCGGCACGAACTTCGGCAACGACCAGAACACGTTCCAGAACGCTGCGACGACGTTGTTCGACGCGGTGATCGATTACGATCTGGGCAAGCTGGACCGCCGCTTCCTCGGCGCCACGATGCGCGTCAACGCCACCAATCTGTTCGATACGCACTACCAGACCTGCCAGTCCGGTTACTGTTATGCCGGCGAACGGCGACAGGTCATCGGCACCTTGTCCTACCGCTGGTAGGTTACACCGGCACCCGCACGACGGCGCGCAGGCCGCCCATCGGACTTTCGCTGAGCATGATGTCTCCGCCATGCGAGCGGGCGATGTCGCGGGCGATCGCAAGCCCGAGCCCGGTGCCGCCTTCGTCCTGGTTGCGGGCATCGTCGAGCCGCAGGAACGGCTTGAACACTTCCTCGCGCATGTCGGCGGGGATGCCCGGCCCGTCGTCGTCGACCGTGACGTTGAGATAGCGATGGTCGCGATGGCCGGTGATCGAGATCGTGTTGGCGTGGCGCGCTGCATTGGAGACGAGGTTGGCGAGACAGCGCTTGAACGAGGCCGGCTTCACCGTGACGACGGGCAGGCCGTGGAATGCAACGGTTGCGGTGTGGCCGTGGCGCTCGGCGTCGCTGCGCAATTCCTCCAGCGCCAACGCCATGTCGGTCGGCTGCGCGACCTCGCCGGAATCGCCGCGCGCGAAGGCAAGGTAGTCCTCCAGCATCATCGACATCTCGTCGACGTCCTTACGCATCGCGTCGATCTCGGGGCCTTCGCCGATCAGGGCAAGCTCGAGCTTGAACCGGGTCAGGATGGTGCGCAGATCATGCGATACACCGGCGAGCATCGCGGTGCGCTGCTCGATCGAACGTTCGACGCGCGCCTTCATCTCGATGAAGGCCTGCGCCGCGCGCCGCACCTCGCGCGCGCCGCGTGGCCGGAAGTTCGGCGCCTCGCGGCCCTTGCCGAAACTTTCGGCGGCGTCGGCGAGCCGCAGGATCGGCTTGATCTGGTTGCGCAGGAACAGCACGGCGACGATCAGGAGGATCGTCGAGGTGCCGAGCATCCAGAAGATGAAGATCTCCGAATTGGAGGCGTAGGCCGCGCTGCGCTGGGCGAAGATCCGCATCACCGAATCGTCGAGCTGCACGCGGATCTCGACCAAATTGGATTTACCGACGGTGTCGATCCAGAACGGGCGGCTGATCTGGCGGCCGAGCTGCACCGACAGCGTCTGGTCGAGCAGCGAGAAGAACGGCTTCGGCCCCGGCGGCGGCATGTCGCCGGCGGGAAGGAAGTCGACCACCAGCTGCAGTTTCTGGGCGATGCGGCGAAGCTGCGCGCGGTCCTTGTCCTGCGGGTAGCTCTTGTAGACGTCGATCAGCGCGGCGATATCGGACACCACCGCGGCCGACAGGCGCCGCGTCACCGTGTTCCAGTGCCGCTCCATGAACACGAACGCCACCACGGTCTGCAGGATCACCATCGGCACGATCATGATCAACAGCGCGCGGGCATAGAGGCCGGTCGGCATCCAGCTCTTGAACGCGTTGCCCATCCAGCCGTTCGCCTTCGAGACGCGCTGCGAGGCGTTGCGGATCAGGGTCAGGCCGGAGTCGAGCGTGCTCATGTTCGATACTTATTGAGCGATGGGATTTCGTAGCCCGGATGAGCGAGCGATATCCGGGGCTTGCCAACCCCGCATATCGCTTCGCTCATGCGGGCTACTTTCTGGGTCATGCTCAGGGCGAAGCCACCAGGCGATAGCCGATGCCGCGCACCGCCTGCAGAAACAGCGGATTGGCAGGATCGTGCTCGATCTTGCGGCGCAGGCGGTTGATCTGCACGTCGACCGCGCGTTCGTTGACGGTGCCGCCGGAGGTCAACTCGGCGCGCGGCACGGTCTCGCCGGGCGCGCTGGCGAGGATGCGCAGCATCTCGCGCTCGCGATCGGTGAGGTGGATGATCTCCTCGCCCTGACGCAGTTCGCTGCGCTCGATGTGGAAAATATAGGGGCCGAACGCGATCTGCTCGACGACCGCGACCTGCGGCGGCGCGGTGCGCTTGAGGATATTGCCGATCCGGAGTACCAGCTCGCGCGGCTCGAATGGCTTGGCGACATAATCGTCGGCGCCGATCTGCAGGCCCTCGATGCGGGCTTCCGCCTCGTGGCGGGCGGTCAGCATGATGATCGGCACCGTCGAGGAGCTGCGGATGAAGCGGGCGAGGTCGAAGCCGTTCTCGCCGGGCATCATCACGTCGAGGATCAGCAGGTCGAAATGCAGCCCGAGCAGCTTGGCGCGCGCATCGGTGGCGCTCATTGCCGTCGTGACCCGGTAGCCTTCGCCGGAGAGAAAGCGCGACAACAGGTCGCGAATGCGGCGGTCGTCGTCGACCAGCAGAAGATGCGGCGCGTCGTCGGCCGGCTCGACCGGCGCGCGCATCATGGTTGCAGCCTGCACCAGCTCACTCCCTCGTTTTTCTGCCGCCGCCGAAGATCGCTTCGAGCACCTTGTCGGGATCGTCGCGGTCGATCATCGCGCGGAGGAATTGGCGAACCGTCTCGACGCCGGCCGGATCGATGCCGGCGACCGCGCGGTTGATGCGGTCGGTCTGCAGCCCCGCGAGCTTGGCGACCAGCGCCTCGCCCTTCGGTGTGGCGTAGAGCAGGCGCTGCCGGCGGTCGTTGTTGCCGGTCTTCTGCACGATGTAGCCCTCGTCCAGGAGCTGCTTGAGCACGCGCCCGAGCGACTGCTTGGTGATGCGCAGGACGTCGAGCAGGTCGGCGACCTTCAGCCCCGGATAGCGGGTAACGAAGTGGATGACGCGGTGGTGGGCGCGGCCGAAGCCGAACGCCTCCAGCTCCTGGTCGGCATCGCCGACAAAGTCGCGGTAGGCGAAGAACAACAGCTCGATGATATCCCAGCGCAGGTCGCGCGCCCCCGCCGCCGGGGCGTTGTCGTCTCCCTGCGAATCGGGCTTGGCAGCCATGCCTGAGAAATTTATGTCAGTCATATTGACGTATCTTGGGTTCAATGTTACAAAACTGCCTGTCACGACGAAACATTAGGTCGTTTTGTCCTCGACAGCGTTTAAGGCGGCCTGAACGAGCCTGTGAGGCGGTTTGGGCCGCAAATTGGACTACCGTGCGATTGTCGAGCGGCATTTCGGCAAACATACTGGACTTCAGCATTCCGCAAAAGCATGTCTAAACGGCATGTTGGCGATGGAAGCCGGCGGCGTGGCCGGCGGTGGTGAAGTTCGGGCCAGCCGAGCCTGATGGCTCCGGGGGAAACAGGCCGGCGCCGGGTATCGCGCCGGTTCCGACAGCGGAAAGCAAGAAAAATGACTTTGAAATTTGACATCCAGCCTTCGCCGAATGCGACGTCCGACAAGGATCGCGCGGCGAAGCTCGTGGACCCCGGCTTCGGCCGGGTCTTTACCGATCACATGGCGATCGTCCGCTACAGCCAGGGCAAGGGCTGGCACAGCGCCCGCGTCGAGGCCCGCGCGAATTTTCCGCTCGATCCGGCCGGCGCGGTGCTGCACTACGCCCAGGAAATTTTCGAAGGCCTCAAGGCCTACAAGCGCGACGACGGCGGCGTGAACCTGTTTCGGCCGGACGCCAATGCCCGCCGCTTCCATGATTCGGCCGAGCGCATGGCGATGGCGCCGTTGCCCGAGAATTTGTTCATCGATGCAGTCGAGCAGCTGGTGCGGATCGATCGCGCCTGGATCCCGGGCGGCGAGGGCAGTCTCTATCTGCGGCCCTTCATGATCGCGAGCGAGGTCTTCCTCGGCGTGAAGCCGTCGGCCGAATACATCTTCTCGGTCATCGCCTCGCCGGTCGGCTCCTATTTCAAGGGCGGCCCTGCGCCGGTGTCGATCTGGGTGTCGGAGAATTACACGCGCGCCGCGATCGGCGGCACCGGCGCCGTCAAGTGCGGCGGCAACTACGCCGCCAGCCTGCGCGCGCAGGCCGAGGCGATCGAACGGGGCTGCGACCAGGTCGTGTTCCTCGATGCGGTCGAGCGCCGCTACATCGAGGAGCTCGGCGGCATGAACGTGTTCTTCGCATTCGACGACGGCTCGCTGCTGACGCCGCCGCTCGGCACCATCCTGCCCGGCATCACCCGCGACTCGATCATCGCGCTTGCCAAGGATGCCGGCACGCGCGTGCGCGAGGAGCCCTATACGATCCAGCAATGGCGCGCTGACGCCGCCAGCGGCAAGCTGAAGGAGGCGTTCGCCTGCGGCACCGCGGCCGTCATTTCGCCGATCGGCAAGGTGTGCTCGGCGAGCGGCGACTTCCAGATCAGCGGCGGCGTGGCCGGCCCGGTCGCCATGGGCCTGCGCAAGAAGCTGGTCGACATCCAGTACGGTCGCACCAACGACCCGCATAACTGGATCAGGAACGTCGCCTGACGCGCGGGCTGTACGGTAGGCACTCTCTCTCGCTCCCTCGCCCCGCTCTTGCGGGGAGAGGGTGGCGTGAGGGGCTGCTTGCGCAAACATGGTAAGAGCACGGCTCGCGGAGAGTCCCCCTCACCCGGAATTCAAGCTACGCTTGAATTCCGACCTCTCCCCGCAAGCGGGGCGAGGTAAGAGCGGCCGGATGCCTTGCTCCGCGCCGCCTCGGCTGGTAACCCGGCGTATCTTTGTAAGCTACCGCGGCTTACAGACCTTGCAGCGCATGACATGGCCGAGAAACCCAAAAAACCCCAGAAACTGAAGGCGCGCCTGCCGCGCGGGCTGGAAGATCGCGGCCCGGCCGCGATCAATGCCACGCGGGCGATGGTCGAGAAGATCCGCGCCGTCTACGAGCTCTACGGCTTCGAGCCGGTGGAGACGCCGGCGATGGAATACACCGACGCGCTCGGCAAGTTCCTGCCCGACCAGGACCGGCCCAATGAGGGCGTGTTCTCGTTCCAGGACGATGACGAGCAGTGGATATCGCTGCGCTACGATCTCACCGCGCCGCTGGCGCGCTATGTCGCGGAAAACTTCGACGCGCTGCCGAAGCCTTATCGGTCGTATCGGTTCGGCTATGTCTTCCGCAACGAGAAGCCCGGTCCCGGCCGCTTCCGCCAGTTCATGCAGTTCGACGCCGACACGGTCGGCTCGGCGACGCCGGCGGCCGACGCCGAGATTTGCATGATGGCGGCCGACACGATGGAAGCGCTCGGCATTCCGCGCGGCTCCTATGTCGTGAAGGTGAACAACCGCAAGGTGCTCGACGGCGTGCTCGAGGCGATCGGCCTCGGCGGTGAGGAGAATGCGGGCCGCCGTCTCACGGTGCTGCGCGCGATCGACAAGCTGGACAAATTTCCCGCCGACGAGGTTCGCAAGCTGCTTGGTCCCGGACGATGGGATGGCGGCGAAGAAGGCAAGGGCGACTTTACCAAGGGCGCCGACCTGAGCCCCGCGGATGCCGATATCGTCCTGGCCGTCACGCAGCAGCGCGACGATTGGCGAGAGGCGATTGCTGCGGCGGAGACCTATCTGGCGAAGAGCGAAGTTGGTCAGGCCGGCGTGAGCGAGCTCGAGGAGATCGCCAAGCTGGTCGCGGCGTCCGGCTATGGCGCGGATCGCATCCGCATCGATCCCACCGTTGTTCGCGGCCTCGAATACTACACCGGCCCGGTCTACGAGGTTGAGCTGCTGCTCGACACCAAGGACGAGAAGGGGCGCCCGGTGCGATTCGGCTCGGTTGGTGGCGGTGGCCGCTATGACGGCCTGGTCTCGCGCTTCCGCGGCGAGCCGGTGCCGGCAACGGGCTTCTCGATCGGGGTGTCGCGCCTGCAGGCGGCGCTGACGATGCTCGGCGAGCTCGACACGCGGGCCGAGTTCGGCCCTGTCGTCGTCACCGTGTTCGACCGCGATCGTGTCGCCGACTACCAGAAGATGGTCGCGCAGTTGCGCCAGGCCGGCATCCGCGCCGAGCTCTATCTCGGCAATCCGAAGAACATGGGCAACCAGCTCAAATATGCCGATCGCCGCAACTCGCCCTGCGTGATCATCCAGGGCTCGGACGAGAAGGCGCGCGGCGAGGTGCAGATCAAGGATTTGATCGAAGGCGCCAAGGCCGCAGCTGCGATCGCCTCCAACCAAGAATGGCGTGAGACGCGTCCGGCGCAGTTCTCCTGCGCGGAGGCCGATCTGGTCGCCAGGGTCCGCGAGGTCCTGGCGCGGCATGACGTGGCGTGGGGATAGCCATTCGCTTGTGACGTCATGCCCGGCCTTGTGCCGGGCATCCACCTCTTGTTTGATGCGCGGCGACGTGAATGACCGGGAGGAGCCCGGCCATGGCGACAACAAGAGGGAGAGCAACAATGCCTGAGATCACCGTGAGCATGGCCGCCGGCCGCACCGACGAGCAGAAGCTCGGCATGATGCGCGACATCACCCAGGCACTGGTGAAGAATCTCGGCGTCGATGCCGACGCGGTCGTGATCCAGATCAACGAAGCGCCGCTGCATCACAAGATGAAGGGCGGCAAGTCGTTCGTCGAGCGCGCGGCTGCGGCGAAGAAGTGACGCGCGAAAGCGCGTCATCCCGGGGCGCGCATTAGCGCGAGCCGGGGATCTCGATCAAAATCTCCAGATTCCGGGTTCACGCTTCGCGTGCCCCGGAATGACGAGCAAGGCATCCATGGACGCACGCGATTTCATCAGGATCGGCATGAGCGCCGAGCGCATGCTCGTGGTGCCGCCGGAGCGCACCGTCGGTCACTTCGTGCCGGGCATGCCGATGGTCTATGCGACGCCGATGATGATCCTCGAAATGGAGATGGCGTCGGGCGATGCCATTCGCGCCGCGCTGCAGCCCGGCTGGGTCACGGTCGGGACCGAGGTCGATATCCGCCATCTCGCCGCCGCGCTGGTCGGCGCCACCGTGCGGACGACCTCAAAAGTGATCGCGGTCGAGCGCCGCGTGATCCGCTTCGAGGTCGAGGCCTTTGAGGGCACGCGCAAGCTCGGCGAAGGCCGCCACGCCCGCGGTCTGATCAATGTCGAAAGCTTCAACAAGCGGCTGGCCGGGACGTCGGGTTCGGCGCAGTAGGCGGCCTGTGTCGTTGGTCCGGCGAACTCGTCATGCGCGGGCCTGACCCGCGCATCCATTAAGGAAGAAAGCGTCCTTGTTCGATGGATTGCCGGGTCAAGCCCGGCAATGACGGTGCATGCGCTACTTCGCCAATTCCCTTGAGCGCCTTGCCGCGGCGGCAATCGCGCGGGTCATCAGTGGCTGCATGCCGTCATTGGCCATCAGCACCTCGAGCGCCGCGGCGGTGGTGCCGCCGGGCGAGGTGACGTTCTGCCGCAGGGTCGCCGACGGCAGATCCGAGCGATGCAGCAATTCGCCGGAGCCGGCGATGGTCGCCCGCGCCAGCGTGGTCGCAAGCTGCTCGGGCAGGCCGGCCGCAACGCCGGCGCGCGCCAGCTCCTCGGCGAGCAGGAACACATAGGCAGGGCCCGAGCCGGAGACCGCGGTCACCGCGTCCATCAGGCTCTCATCGTCGACCCATTCGACGAGCCCGGTCGCTTTCAGCAGCGCATCGGTCATCGCGCGCTGCGCGGCGGTGACGCGCTTCGACGGTACAGCGACGGTGATGCCGCGGCCGATCGCTGCCGGCGTGTTCGGCATCGCGCGCACCACCGCGCCGCCGACAACCTCTTCCAGCGCTGACGTGGTCGTGCCGGCCATGATCGAGACGACGAGTGTCGAGGGACCGACGAAGGATTTCAGTGCGGCGCCGGCGTCGCGGAACGATTGCGGCTTCACCGCGACGACAAGCGTGTCGACCGTGCCGAGATCCTTCGCCTGCGGATTGAGCCGCACGCCCTTTGCGGCAAGCGCGGAAATCTCCGGCGAGAGATGCGGGTCGATCACCGCGACGCGCTCGGGTGCAAGGCCCTGCGCGAGCCAGCCGGTCAGCATGGCGCCGCCCATCTTGCCCGCGCCCGCGAGCGCGATGGTGCCGGAAGTATTCGTCAGTGCGCTGTTGGATGTGCTCACAGGTGACTCCGCAAACTCTCACGTCGTCCCGGCGAAGGCCGGGACCCATAACCACAGGCGGTTCTAGTGAGGCACGCGATCAGCCACAAGCAGTTTGCTTAAGCCCAGGGGCCGCGGAGTATGGGTCCCTGTGTCTTGGAAGTCTGTCAGGATGTGGGTGGGCGGGAAGCCGTTGGGTCCTTGGCGCTTGACGCCGTGAGCCGGCTCGGTGTCCCGCCCGTTCCATCTATCAACCTGAACAGTTGCACGAGGCTGCAGCAACAGACCTCGCATCACAGGGACAGGCACCGTGACCATAGCTCTTCGTTACGTCGGAATCGACATCTCCAAGAAGCACCTCGATATCTTTGATGAGGCTGACGGCGTGCCGAGGCGCATTGCCAACGCGACACAGGCCATCACACAGCAGGTGGCGCGTTGGCAATGCGATGTGCTGGTCGTCTTCGAGGCGACGGGTATCTATGACCTCGCGCTGCGCGAGGCGCTGCGTCAGGCCGGGATCCAGTTCGCACGGATCAACCCGGCCCGTGCCCGCGACTTTGCACGGGCTAGCGGCCTGCTGGCCAAGACCGATCCGATCGATGCGCGGATGCTGGCGGCCTTTGCGCGGGCCATGCAGCCCGCCCCCGAGCAGGTCGCCGATCCTGCACGGGGCGCCTTGGCGAGGCTTGCAAAACGGCGGGATCAGCTGGTCCTCATGCGCGCCCAGGAGAAGAACCGGCGCAGCGAGGCCGACGATCGTGCAATGGCCGAACGCATTGGCCGCCTCATCGAGGTCCTCGACAGCGAGATCGCCGAGATCGAGGCCGACATCGGCGCCTTGATTAAAGCCGAAGCGGAGATCGCGGACGATGCGAAGTTAATGCGTTCGCTGCCCGGCGTGGGTCCGGTGGCCTGCATGCAGCTCATCGCCCAGATGCCGGAACTCGGGCGGGTCGGACCGAAACAACTCGCAGCGCTTGCTGGCCTTGCTCCCTTCAACTGGCCTTGCTCCCTTCAACGTCGACAGCGGCGCCTTCCGCGGCAAGCGCAAAATTGCGGGCGGCCGAAAGCGCGTTCGTGACGCCCTTTATATGGCGGCCCTCAACGCAATTCGCAGGGCTGATCCGTTCAAGGCCTTCTATGCACGACTGCGACAGGCCGGAAAACCAGCCAAACTCGCCCTCATCGCCGTCGCCAGGAAGCTGTTGACGGTCCTCAATGCCATGATGCGAGACCGAAAGCCGTACCTGCAGACCAAACCAACATAACAGTTGCCGGCCTTCGCCGGGACGACACCGAGCGTGTGGGAGCGCTGGAGCGAAACCCTTACGCCTCGCCCTCGGTATCGAACATCGCCGCGGCCATCGCCTCGGCGGTCGACTTGCCGGCCCACACCACGAACTGGAACGCCGGGTAGTAGCGCTCGCAGGCGTGGATTGCGTTGACCACCATGGCCTCGCACTGCGCGGTGGAGGCGGTGAGGCCGCCGGGCAGCACCAGCGCCTGACGGTGCATCACCATGCCGGTGTGGGTCCACAGATCGAAATGGCCGACCCACAATTGTTCGTTGATCGCGGCGACCAGCCGCTGCACCTCGGCGCGGCGCGCCTGCGGCATCTTCATGTCGAAGGCGCAGGCGAGATGCAGCGCCTCGATCTCGCCCATCCAGGTGAACGAGAGCTGATAATCGATCCAGTCTCCCTTGGAGACGATCGTCACCTCGTCTTCGCCGGAACGCTCGAACGCCCAGTTGTTGTCGGTGGCGATATCTTCGACCACCGCAAGCGGGTTATTCCGGGAATCGATAATGCTTTCGAGGAGGGACATGCCGTCTCGGACCTTGTTCTTATGATCGCTTGATACGCACACGGAAGCCGGCACTTGCGACATACTGCGTCGTGGCCGAGTGCAGTTCCTTGACCGGGCTTCCGGATGCCCCTGGACCTGACGCCGATGAAGTGATGTGATTTGCGGAATCCGCGCAACCGCACGCCGAGTCCGTCCACAGCCAAAGCGCGCATCGTCCACAGCTGATCTCCGCCACATCTGTGATTTTGAGAACAAATCGGAATCTAAGCGTTTGCGTAACGCTTTGTTAACCATTTGCCGGCGCTTCGCCGCGCCTGTGAATCAGCTGTCGGGCCCTCGCATCAACCTCGCAGAGCCGCAACGCGCTCATGGGGACATGCCGTTTCCCCATGCCAAAGGCCTTGCCCGGCTGTCGCGCTTTGGTCATATTTCGTCTCAGGCACGTCCATCCCGGGCGTGCCGAGTTCTCAGGGCGGGGTGAAAATCCCCACCGGCGGTAAGGGTGATGAGCCCAAGCCCGCGAGCGCCTTCCTCCGCGAAGCCGGGAGAAGGGTCAGCAGATTCGGTGCAATTCCGAAGCCGACGGTTACAGTCCGGATGAAAGAGAACGGTTGCGGCAGCCAACGCGATTTTCGCGTGGGCTCGTGTCGTTGTCCGTGTGCCCTGATTCTGGTCCTGAAAGAGGAAAGCCATGAATCAGATGTTGCAAGACCAAGACGTTCAAGCTTCTCAAGTCCAAACCCCCCAGGCAGAAAGCGCTCCCGATACGCCGGCCATTCCGCCGACGCCGGAGCATCCGCACTTCGCAAAGCCGCAGCGTGTTGCCTTCGTACAGTCGTCCTGGCATCGGGACGTGGTGGAAGAGTGCCGCATCTCCTTCCTGAAGGAGATCGAGGCGAGGCACATCACCAATGTCGATGTGTTCGAGGTGCCGGGCTCGTTCGAGATCCCGCTGCATGCCCAGCTGCTGGCGAAGACCCGCCGCTACACCGCGATCGTCGCGGCCGGGCTCGTCGTCGATGGCGGCATCTACCGCCACGAATTCGTCGCCGACACCGTGATCAAGGCGTTGATGGATGTGCAATTGCGCACCGAGGTGCCGGTGTTCTCGGCGGTGCTGACGCCGCAGCAATTCCACGAGACCGAGGTGCATTACGAGTTCTTCCGCAAGCACTTCGTCATCAAGGGGATCGAGGTCGCGGAAGCCTGCGCCAACACGCTGCTCAGCCTCGAGCGTCTGCGCGGCCAGGTCGCGGCGGGGATTCCCGGCTAGCATCGGCGGAAAAGCGATTCCGGCATGCGTGCCGGGATCGCTCTCGCCCGCGGCGCGTTCGGTTATGCTTGCGGCATAAAACCAAAACGCGCGGGAGGCGCCCCATGACCGAACAACATTCCTCCGACTGGCTCGGCCTGTCGGGCCGCGTTGCCGTCGTCACCGGCGGAGGCGGCGGTATCGGCCGCGCTACCGCGGTCAGTTTCGCGCGGGCCGGCGCCAGGGTCGCCGCGCTCGATCGCGACGAGCGCTCCCTCGCGGAGACCAAGGCAAAGCTTGGCGAGTTCGGCGACGGTCATCTCGTCGCGACCTGCGACACGACCAGCGAGGACAATGTCGCGGCAGCCGCCGACGCCGTCGCGCGCACGCTCGGCGCTTGCGACATCCTCGTCAACACCGCGGCGGTGCTGCGCCCGGGCGAGCTCGACACGCTGCCGCTCGCGGAGTGGAATGCGGTGCTGGCGGTCAATCTCACCGGCTATTTCATCTGCGCCCAGGCGTTCGGCCACCAGATGCGCAAGGCCGGACGCGGCAGCCTCATCCACGTCGCCTCGATCGCTGCCAGCAATGCGCAGGGGCAGAGCGGCGCCTACAGCGTCAGCAAGGCCGCGGTCGTCATGCTCTCGCAGCAACTCGCCGCCGAATGGGGGCCGCATGGCATCCGCAGCAATGTGGTGAGCCCCGGCCTTGTCGTGACGCCGATGAGCCAGGCCTTCTACGACACGCCAGGGGTCACCGAGCGGCGCACCGCCGTGGTGCCGATGCGCCGGATCGGCGCACCGCAGGACATGGCGGACGCGACCCTGTTCCTAGCCAGCGACCGCTCGTCATACGTCAATGGTGAGGAGATCATCGTCGATGGCGGCTATGCGCGGACGCTGATGAGCCACGTTCCACGGCCGGGGTTCTAACGCGTCTGGCGCCACATACTTGGTGTCGTCCCTGCGAAGGCAGGGACCCATAACCACGAATGTTTGTTGTCACGAAAGCTGGGGCCACAGTGGCTCTCCACAATGGAGGCCTGTGGTTATGGATCCCGGCTTTCGCCGGGACGACAGTGGGGCTTAATCGAACAGGCTGGAAACCGACTCTTCCGCCGCGGTGCGGCCGATCGCTTCGGCAATCAGTCCGGCGATCGAGATCTGGCGGATGTTCGGTGCCTTGTTGACGGCTTCCGTCGGCAGGATCGAGTCGGTGATGACCAGTTCCTTCAGACGCGACGAGGCGATGCGCGCGGCGGCGCCGCCGGACAGCACGCCGTGGGTGATGTAGGCCGAGACTTCCTTGGCGCCGTGCGCGATCAGCGCCTCGGCCGCATTCACCAGAGTGCCGCCGGAATCGACGATGTCGTCGACCAGGATGCAGTTGTAGCCGGCGACGTCGCCGATCACGTTCATCACCTCGGACTCGCCGGGGCGCTCGCGGCGCTTGTCGACGATGGCGAGCGGGGTGTTGATGCGCTTGGCGAGGCCGCGGGCACGCGCCACGCCGCCGACGTCGGGCGACACCACCATCACCTTGGCGAGGTCGAACTTTTCTTTGATGTCGCGCACCATCAGGGGCGCCGCGAACAGGTTGTCGGTCGGGATGTCGAAGAAGCCCTGGATCTGGCCGGCATGCAGGTCGAGCGTCATGACGCGGTCGACGCCGGCGTGCGAGATCAGGTTGGCGACGAGCTTGGCCGAGATCGGCGTACGCGAGCCGGACCTGCGATCCTGCCTGGCATAACCGAAATAGGGCACCACCGCGGTGATGCGGCGCGCCGAGGAACGGCGCAGCGCGTCGGTGATGATCAACAGTTCCATCAGATTGTCGTTGGCCGGAAACGACGTCGACTGCAGGATGAACATGTCCGAGCCGCGGACGTTCTCCTGGATCTCGACGAAGATCTCCATGTCGGCGAAGCGCCGGACCACGGCCTTGGTCAGTTCGATGCCAAGTCCCTTGGCGATGTCCTGCGCCAGCGCAGGATTGGAGTTGCCGGCGACGAGTTTGATTGATCCGTTCTTTGCCGACATCGATGCTTCCCCCCGCGCCTTGCTGGATACGACGTTCAGCATCTCAAGTCCTTACAGAACCGGCGGGTTTTCGGTGCGCGAGGGAATATCAGGCAGGCGCATCCGATGGCAACCCATTAGCCGGGCTTGGCCGCCGTTTTCCTGGGCAAAAAACGCATTTCCCCGGGCGATAACGGGGTTTAGTCGGCGGAATAGCCGAGCGCCACGGTCTCGGGCGCGGCGGCGGCCGGGGCGCTTGCCACCGTGGGCCCGCGGAGGTCCGGTGCCGGGGCGGGCGCGGGGCCGTCCGCCGGGCCGCCATTGATCATGCCGGACAGGCCGCTGAGGCCGGCCTGGGCGATCTTGCGCAGCACCAGGTCGTCGGCGGCGGCCCACGCGTCGCGGCCGGCCTTGCCGGCGGGCTCCTCGCCGGAGAGCCGCAGCGCGCGTTGCTGGTTGCTGTCGTAGACGTCCCACACCCACGCGATCATGGTGCGGCCGCGCACCACCTGAGCCGACAGATAGCTGCGCACGCGATAGGCGGCAGCGCCCTGGCGCGACACGATCGACAGGCTGCGCAGCTTGGACTCGCTGTCGAGCACGCCGACCATGCGGTCGAACACCTGGGGCGGCGGGCCGTCGATCGATTCGAACGCAACCGTTGCGCCGCTGCTTGCCGGCGTGGCCATGGCGTAGGAATCGGCCACGTTGCCGCCGGCCGCGCAGCCGCCAAGCGCGCACGCGATCGCGAGCCACGAGCATGCGATCGCGGCACGCACGGCTGTCCCAGTTTGAAACTGGCGGTTCGACGCTTCCCTCATTGCGTCCTGCGATATCGTTAAAACGGCTTAACGTCTAGGGCAGGACGGCCACAGCGCTTAACAGTCGACGGTTCAAGCGCCGCGCCAGGATCGAATTCCGTGCTCCGTCATGTTGCCGTACGACGCCACCAACCTGAGCGGATTTTCCGGCTCTGAGACGTCGGCGGTTTGGCCGCGCATCTCATGGCGACCAGCGTCGTGCAGCGCATATCCGCGATCCAGCCGCGACATTCGGGTTTGTTTCCCGTCAGACAAAATTCGCCTGAAAATGTGAAGCAGCGCATACCGCCAGACCGACAACCGGTTTAGGCATTCATCGATACTTATGCAATTTTAGGTTTCAGGAGATAGTTGTCATGCCATCCTATGCCGACGAACTCGAAAAGCAATTTGCCGCAGCCGACACGACCACGATAGCCGCCGCCCCGCTCGACCTCCCGGGGGACCATCCACTGAGGCTGAAGGGATATTCTCCGGTTTTGCTGTCCTCGTGCGTTTGTGTAACCGATCCTTGTCCCTGCGACGATCCGGACGGCCCGATCGTCTGGCTGCTGGATGGTGACGTTCGCAAGCGCGTGGCCGCAAAAGGCAAGAACAAGGCTGGAGAAGCCCTGTACGAGTATCACCTGGCGCGGGATGCTTTCGTCATCATCGAAACCTTCGCACGCACGAAGGCCGGCACGCTCGTGGCGTCCGGTGACAAGACCTCCGCACTCAGGCGATCGGCGTTCAACCGGCTCATGCGAATGCGGGGATCGGATTCGGCAGGCGGTCTCATTGCGCGGGCGCCGGGCTCCTCCTATGGAGGGCAGGAATGCGGCGGAGGCACGCTGTACGACGTTTACGTCGAATCGGACGGCGCAGGCGGAACAGTATTCTACTATCAGGCCGTCGGCAGCTGTTAACGGGTGAACCCCGCTTCGTGGCGCTCGCGCATGGTCGATGATTACGCCGGCCGTTCCAGCGCGATGGCGTGAACGAGCCGGCCGTAATCGGCTTCCTTGCGGTGCACGGAGCGGCGGTAGCTGAAGCAGCGCTCGTCGGAATAGGTGTCGATGCCGAGATCGTCGATCATCAGCACGCCGGCATTTTCCAGCCGCATGCGGATGAAGCCGGCAAGATCGAACATCGCGTGTCCGTCGCGTTCGGCGGGCATGAAGAACATGCCGTTCTCCGCATCGGCCTCGATGAAGCGTTCGACGAATTCGTTGCCGACCTCGTAGGATTCCTTGCGGATAAGCGGGCCGATGGCGGCGACGATGCCGCCGCGCTCGGCGCCGAGCTTCTCCATCGCGTCGATGGTCGATTCCAGCACGCCGGTCAGCGCGCCCTTCCAGCCGGCATGCGCCGCGCCGATCACCCGCGCATTGGGATCGACGAACAGGATCGGGCCGCAGTCGGCCGTCGTGACCGAAATCGCAAGGCCCTCGGTGCGCGTGACAAGCGCGTCCGCCTTCGGGCGCACGGCGCCATTCCATGGACCGGTCACGGCCACGACGTCAGGCGAGTGAACCTGATGCACGCTGACGAGGTGATCGAGCGGCACGCCGAGCTGCGCCGCCATCCGCCGCCGGTTCTCCGCGACCTTGGCCGGATCGTCGCGCGAGCCGAGCCCGCCATTGAGGGCGGCATAGATGCCCTCCGACACGCCGCCCTCGCGCGAGAAGAAGGCATGGCGCAGGCCCGGAATGGCCGACAGCAGCGGTGATCCCAATGTCATTGTTCGGTCTCGTCAGGCTGATCGCTCAATCCGGCGATCGAGGTGAGGCGCGGGTCGGAGATGGCCATGACCTTGAACATCGAGCCCATCCCGCCGCGCCCGGAATCGGTCAGCCGCTTCAGCGCACCGGCAACGTCGGCGGATACTTCGGGGCTTGCTTTCGCCATCAGCCCGGCGGCACGGGCCTCGACGCCGAGACGCTTGAGGAAGTCGCCCTGCGTCGCCGGTCCGTGGACGCGCGCGCCGACATCCTCGGCGGCCCGCGCCAGGGCCTGGAAATCGACATGCGCGGTCACGTCGGCCTGTCCGGGGTTCTTCAGCGGGTCGGCGAAGCTGTGGCGCGCGATCGCCTGGAAGGTGTCGCCGGCGTCGCTGCGCAGATGGCCGTAATCGATGATCAGCGCGGCGCCGTCCTGGTCGCGCAGCCGCGTGGCGAGCTTCATGATCTCGTTGTCGGGCCGCCATTCGAACACTGCCCCGAGTGGCGCGGCGCGCACCAGCGGCGGCAGCAGCACCTCGAAATGCGGTGTCGGCTCGGGCGCGGGCGCGAAATACAGGTTGCCATTGGCATCCATCCCGACCGTCCGCTCGTGCCAGCCGGTCTCGCGGCGGACCATCTGGTGGATCGGCAGCACGTCGAAATATTCGTTGGCGAGGATCACCGCCGGTCCCTCGGGCACGTCGTCGATGCTATCGTGCCAGGTGATGTTGCGCACGCCCGTCAGCGTGGCGTACTGCTTCTCGCGCAGCACCGGGTTGACCTCGACGAGGTGGATGCTGAGCGACTGGTAGAGCGGCGGCAGCACGCGCAGCGCACGCAGCGCGTCGGACATCATGGTGCCGCGGCCGGGCCCGAGCTCGATCAGGCGGAACGTCTCCGGCGAGCCGATCGCGCGCCAGATCGAGGCGCTCCACAGCCCGAGCAGTTCGCCGAACATCTGGCTGACCTCGGGCGCCGTGGTGAAATCGCCCTCGCGGCCGAGCGGATCACGCGACAGATAGTAGCCGTACCGCGGATGCATCAGGCACAATTCCATGTAGCGCCAGACCGGCATCGGCCCGGACAGCTTGATCAGCTTCCTGATCTCATCCAGCAGCGGGGAGGGTTCGTTCACGGCCTTCCTTGGATTGCACTTGCTTTGGATTGAACTTGTTCAGGTTGAACTCGGTGCCGGACCGTTCGCCCTGCGGCGGACGGCGGCCGTGATGATGATAACGCCCACGATGATCATTGGCACCGACAGCAGCATGCCCATGGTTAGTCCGCCCCACAGGAATCCGAGTTGCGGGTCGGGCTCCCTGAAGTGCTCGCCGATGATTCGGGCAACGCCATAGATCGTGATGAAGCTGCCGAGGATCAGGCCGGGACGCTTGAGCGCACCCATCCGGATCATGATCGCCAGCGCCGCGAACAGCACGATGCCCTCGAGCCCGGCCTCGTAGAGCTGGCTCGGATGCCGCGGCAGCGGCCCGCCATTAGGGAAGATCATGGCCCAGGGCAGGCTCGGATCGGCGTGACGGCCCCATAATTCGCTGTTGATGAAATTGGCGAGCCGGCCGAGGAACAGCCCGATCGGCGCGACCGCGGTGGTGATGTCACCGAGCGACAGGATCGGGATGTTGTTGCGGCGGGCAAACAGCATCACCGCGGCGACGCAGCCGAGGAAGCCGCCGTGGAACGACATGCCGCCCTTCCACAATTCGAGGATTTCGGCCGGATGCGCGATGAAGAAGGGCAAATTGTAGAACAGCACATAGCCGGTGCGGCCGCCGACGATGATGCCGATGGTGACCCAGAGGATGAAATCGTCGAGCTGCGGCAGCGTGATCGGCGCCGGGCCGCCCCACAGCCGCTCTTTCTTGATCAGCGAGCGGGCGTAGATCCAGCCCAGCACGATGCCGACGATGTAGGCCAGCGCATACCAGCGGATCACGATCGGCCCGAGCGAGAGCGCGACGGGATTGAACACCGGAAAGTCGATCAGCAGGAACGGCATCGTGCGTCTTGAGGCTCAGCCCACGAGGTTGCGCCGGTAAAGCGCGAGGAGCCGCTCCCAATGGCGTTCGGCGGCGTCGCGGTCATAGACCGGACGCTTGGGGAACGCAAAGCCGTGATGCGTGCCGGGATAGATCTCGACCTCGTTGTTCGATCCCTTCATGCCGGCCTTCACCTGCTCGATGATGTCCTGGGGCGCGTAGATATCGGTCTCGGCGCAGGCGAAATAGAGTTCGGCCTTTGTCTTTTGCGCGGCAAGATGCGGACTGTCGGGCTGGTCGGTCGCCAGATGCGTGCCGTAGACCGAGGCGGCGGCCTTGACGCGATCGCCGAAATGCGTCGCCGCGTTCACCGCATAGCGGCCGCTCATGCAATAGCCGACAGTGCCGATGATCCTGGTGTTGGCGGCCTTCTGCGTCTCGGCATAGGCGAGCAGGCCCTTGGTGTCTTCCATCACCAGCGGGATGTTGAGCGAGTGCATCAGCTCGAACATGCGCTTGCGCTCGGGCGATTCCGGATCGGGATTGATCGGGCCGAGCTCCATCACGCCGGCGCGGTAATACAAATTGGGCAGCATCACATAATAGCCTGACGTGCCGAGCCGGCGCGCCATGTCGCGCAGCTCCTCGCGGATCGCCGGCGCGTCCATGTAGAAGATGACGACGGGGAAGGGGCCGCCGCGCTCGGGATGGGTGATGAAGGTACTGGTCTTGCCGTCCTTGGTCGGGATCTCGACGGTCTGGTCGATCATGGCGTTTCTGCTCGCGTTATGTGTGCGATTTCTGTTGTGAGTTCATACGATTGCAAGGAAACCGGAGCATGACAAGGCAAGCCTCGGGAGGCCTGCCATTCGCGGCGGACTTGAACCGGATGGCTGAGATCGCCATTGTCTTTGGCGCGAGGCAGTGAACGCGGAGAGTTTTGCGAAATGACCCAGACCAGCAACCGGTTTTTCGATGAGATCGGCCGTCTGATGAACGATGCCGCGGGCGCCGCCCAGGGCGTCAAGCGCGAGGTCGACACGGTCATGCGCAACCAGGCGGAACGGATCTTGCGCGACCTCGACGTGGTGAAGCGCGAGGAATTCGACGCGGTCAAGGACATGGCCCGCCTGGCGCGCGAGGAGAACGAGGCGCTGAAGGCGAGGATCGCGGCGCTGGAGGCCAAGCTCGGCGGTACGGCCGGCTGATACGGCCCGGAGCGCAGCCCCGTAGCGGATGGAGCGAAGCGCAATCCGGGGCCGGCCCGCGGAGGCAGTGGTCCCGGATTTCGCTTCGCTCCATCCGGGCTACGATCCTCGCTCGGTAACCCAAGAAAAATCCCTTCATTTCCTTGTCATTTCGGCCCTTTGGGGCTAAAAGCCCGCCACGTCCGCGGCCCCCGCACCCCTGGAGGCTTGCTGTGGACCTGAGCATGGGCCGCGCTGCGGCCTTTAACTTTTTAAATACAAGGACTTAACGCTATGGCGACCGTCAAGGAATTGAAGGCGACCGCGCGTCCGAAGAGCGGCAAGGGGGCCGCCCGGGCAGAGCGTCGCGCCGGGAGAGTTCCCGGAGTGATCTACGGAGACAACCAGCCCCCCGTCACCATCTCGGTCGACGACCGTGAACTGCGCCAGCGCATCCTGGCGGGCCGGTTCCTCACCACGCTGTTCGACATCGATCTCGAGGGCAAGAAGCATCGCGTGATTCCGCGCGACTACCACCTCGACCCGGTGAAGGACTTCCCGGTCCATGTCGACTTCATGCGGCTCGGCGAAGGCGCCACCATCCGCGTCAGCGTGCCGCTGCACGTCGTGAACGCCGAAACCGCCCCCGGCGTCAAGCGCGGCGGCACCGTGAACATCGTCACCCACGCGCTCGAGCTCGAATGCGCGGTCGACAACATTCCGCAATACATCGAAGCCGACGTCGGCAGCCTCGAGATCAGCCACTCGCTGCATCTCACCGACATCAAGCTGCCCAAGGGCGTGAAGTCGCTGACCCGCGAGGACGCGACCCTGGTCACCCTCGTGCCGCCGTCCGGCTACGCCGAAGAGCAGAAAGCTGCGGCTGCGGCTGCTGCCGGTGGCGCTGCTCCGGCCGCGGGTGCTGCAGCTCCGGCCGCTGCGGCGGCTCCGGCTGCGGGTGCTGCGGCTCCGGCCGCGGGTGCCAAGGCTCCCGCCGGTGGCGACAAGAAGAAGTAATCGATCAGGTCGGCGCGCGATCGTCTGATGGCGCGCCGACGCGGGATGCCGCGCCATGCGCCTCTTTGTCGGTCTCGGTAATCCCGGCGCGAAATACGCCAGCAACCGGCACAATATCGGTTTCCTGGCGGTCGATGAGATTGCACGGCGTCATGGTTTCGGACCATGGCGCCGTCGCTTTCAGGGCGAGACCTCCGAGGGCGTCGTCGATCGCGAGAAGGTCGTGCTGCTGAAGCCGACCACCTACATGAACGACTCCGGGCGCGCGGTGCAGGAAGCGGCGAACTTCTTCAAGCTCGCGCCCTCCGACATCACCGTGTTCCAGGACGAGCTCGAACTGCCGCCCGCCAAGGTGCGGGTCAAGATCGGCGGCGGGATCGCCGGCCACAACGGCCTGCGCTCGATCTCCGCGCATATCGGCAACGAGTATCGGCGGGTGCGGCTCGGGATCGGTCATCCCGGCGTCAAGGAGCTCGTGCACAGCCACGTGCTGTCGGACTTCGCCAAGAGCGACCGGGCGTGGGTGGAGGCCTTGTGCCAGGCCGTCGCCGACAATGCCGGCCTGCTGGCTGCGGGGCACGACGCGTCGTTCGCCAACAAGGTGCATCTGACGATGCAGGCCAAGGGATTTTTCGACAAGGGTGAGAACGGCGGCGAGAAGCCGGCCTGATCTCCCTTATCCGTCATCGGCACGAGCCCGCCATGACGAACCAGAGATTATCGAGGAAGACATGGGATTCAAATGCGGGATCGTCGGGCTGCCTAACGTCGGCAAGTCGACGCTGTTCAATGCGCTGACCGAGACGGCGGCCGCCCAGGCGGCGAACTATCCGTTCTGCACCATCGAGCCGAATGTCGGCGAGGTCGCGGTGCCCGATCCGCGGCTGGAGAAGCTCGCGGCGGTCGCGAAGTCCGCTCAGATCATTCCGACCCGGCTGACCTTCGTCGACATCGCGGGCCTCGTCCGCGGCGCGTCGCAGGGCGAAGGTCTCGGCAACCAGTTCCTCGCCAACATCCGCGAGGTCGACGCCATCGCCCATGTGGTGCGCTGCTTCGAGGATTCCGACATCACCCATGTCGAAGGCAAGATCGCGCCGCTCGCCGACATCGAGACCATCGAGACCGAGCTGATGCTGTCCGATCTCGACAGCCTCGAGAAGCGCGTCGACAACCTCTCGAAGAAGGCCAAGGGCAACGACAAGGAAGCCAAGGAGCAGCTCGAGCTGGTCAACCGCGCGCTGGTGTTGCTGCGCGACGGCAAGCCTGCCCGCGGACTGGAACGCAAGCCGGAGGAGGAGCGTGCGTTCCGCATGCTCGGGCTCTTGACCTCGAAGCCCGTGCTGTACGTCTGCAACGTCGAGGAAGGCTCGGCCAAGGACGGCAACAATTTCTCCAAGGCAGTGTTCGAGCGCGCCAAGGAGGAGGGCGCGGTCGCGGTCGTGATCTCGGCCAAGATCGAATCCGAAATCGCGACGTTGTCGCGTGAGGAACGCACTGACTTCCTGGAGACGCTGGGTCTGGAAGAGGCCGGCCTCGATCGGCTGATCCGCGCCGGCTACCGGCTGCTCGATCTCATCACCTATTTCACCGTCGGCCCGAAGGAAGCCCGCGCCTGGACCATCGACCGCGGCACCAAGGCGCCCGCTGCCGCCGGCGTGATCCATACCGATTTCGAGAAGGGCTTCATCCGTGCCGAGACCATCGCCTATGCCGACTACATCGCCGGCAACGGCGAAGCCGGCGCGCGCGATGCCGGCAAGCTGCGGCTTGAAGGCAAGGAGTACGTCGTCGCCGACGGCGACGTCATGCATTTCAGATTCAATACCTGAGCATCGATTTCGAGAGAGCTTTCTCCCCACGTCGTCCCGGCGAAGGCCGGGACGACGCTGAATGTGCGGGTGCCGCTCTTTCCCACGTCGTCCCGGGCAAGCGAAGCGCGACCCGGGACCCATAACCACAGGGTCGCGTTGTTGAAGCGAGCTGTGGCCTAGCTCGCTCCATCCCGGCGTCCTGTGATTATGGGTCCCTGCTTTCGCAATGCGAACGCAGGGACGACATCGAGTATGGGCTGGCGCTTAGATCACCTATCCGCACGGCCGATCACGTCCATCAGCTCGGCGATCTTGCGCCGCTGGTCGGCCTTGTCGCCGGACGAGATCGCATGCTCGACGCAATGCGCCACATGATCGCGCAGCACCTCTTCCTCGACGCGGCGCAGCGCCGCGCGCGCGGCCGCGATCTGCGTCACCACGTCGATGCAATAGCGGTCGTCCTCGACCATGGCGGCCAATCCGCGGATCTGACCTTCGATCCGTTTGAGCCGTTTTAAGCAGGATGTCTTGACCTCGTCTCTCATAGGTCTCATATACCCCCCTAGGGTATCTAAATCAAGAGGTCGGGTTACCGGCCGGGAAGAGTTTCGTGGCACACGCAAAGCACGACCATTCGCACGCGGATCATCACCACAATGGCGCGGCCGCGCATTCCTGCTGCGGCGGCAAGCATGATCACGACACGCCGCCGGCCGAGACGGCGTTCGCGATCGATCCGGTCTGCGGCATGAAGGTCGACCCGGCGACCGCCAAGCATCGCTTCAGCTACCAGGGCGAGGAGTACCTGTTCTGCAGCGGCCGCTGCCGCGAGCGTTTCGAGGCCGACCCTGAGAAGTATCTCAAGCCGCGTGAAGAGGAGCCGCCGGCGCCCGCGGGCACCATCTACACCTGCCCGATGCATCCCGAGGTGCGCCAGGTCGGCCCCGGCAGCTGCCCGATCTGCGGCATGGCGCTGGAGCCCGAGCAGGTCTCGCTCGACGACGGTCCAGATCCCGAACTGATCGACATGACGCGGCGGTTCTGGATCGGTCTCGCGCTGACCGTGCCGGTGTTCGTGCTCGAGATGGGCAGCCATCTCGGATTGATGCAGCTGGTGCCGCAGCACTGGTCGAACTGGGTCTCACTCGTGCTGGCGACGCCGGTCGTGCTGTGGGCCGGCGCGCCGTTCTTCGTGCGCGGCTGGCAGTCGCTGGTCACCCGCAATCTCAACATGTTCACGCTGATCGCGATGGGCACCGGCGTTGCCTATGTCTACAGCGTGGTCGCGACGCTGGCGCCGCAGCTATTCCCGCCCGCGTTCCGCGACATGCATGGCGCGGTCGCGGTGTATTTCGAGGCGGCGGCGGTGATCACGGTGCTGGTGCTGCTTGGCCAGGTGCTGGAATTGCGCGCCCGCGCGCAGACCTCGGGCGCGATCCGCGCGCTGCTCGGTCTCGCGCCGAAGACCGCGCGGCGAATCACCGATCATGGCGACGAGGACATCGACATCGATGCGATCAAGGTCGGCGACCGCCTTCGCGTGCGGCCGGGCGAGAAGGTTCCGGTCGACGGCGTCGTCGTCGAGGGCAGTGCGGTCATCGACGAGTCCATGGTCACAGGCGAGTCGATGCCGGTCACGAAGGCCGAAGGCGCGAGCGTGATCGGCGGTACGGTCAACCAGAGCGGCGGCCTCGTGATGCGCGCCGAGAAGATCGGCCGCGACACCATGCTGTCGCGGATCGTCGACATGGTGGCGAAGGCGCAGCGCTCACGCGCGCCGATCCAGCGGCTGGCCGATCGTGTCGCCGGCTGGTTCGTGCCGGCGGTGATCGCCGCTGCCGTGCTCGCCTTCATCGCCTGGACGGTGTTCGGCCCCGAGCCGCGCCTGACCTTCGCGCTGGTCGCCGCCGTCACGGTGCTGATCATCGCCTGCCCCTGCGCGCTGGGGTTGGCGACGCCGATGTCGATCATGGTCGGCGTCGGCCGCGGGGCGCATTCCGGCATCCTGATCCGCGACGCGCAGGCGCTGGAGCGGATGGAGGCGATCGATACGCTGGTCATCGACAAGACCGGAACGCTCACCGAGGGCAAGCCGAAGGTCGTGCGCGTCATTGCCGCCGAAGGATTCGACGAGAGCGATCTGCTGCGCGTTGCCGCCAGTGTCGAGCAGGGCAGCGAGCACCCGCTGGCGCAGGCGATTATCGCCGCCGCCGGGGAGCGCAAGCTCGCATCGTCCGCCGTCAGCAATTTCGCCTCGCCCTCCGGCAAGGGCGCGACCGGCACGGTCGGGGGCAGGCAGGTTGCGCTCGGCAACGCGGTGCTGATGGCCGAGCTGAAGATCGCGACGGCAGCGCTCGACGAGGCGGCCGAGGCCGCACGGCGGGACGGCGCGACGGCGATCTATGTCGCGGTCGATGGCCGCATCGCCGGGGTGATCGCGATTGCCGATCCGGTGAAGCCGTCCGCGACCAGCGCGCTGCAGGCACTGCGTGCCGAGGGCCTGCGCATCGTGATGCTGACCGGCGACAACGAGACCACCGCGCGGGCGGTGGCAAAGACGCTCGGCATCGGCGACGTCGAGGCCGGCGTTCTGCCGGAGCGCAAGAGCGAGGTCGTGCAGCGGCTGCGCGGCGAGGGGCGCACCGTCGCGATGGCCGGCGACGGCGTCAATGACGCACCGGCGCTCGCCGCCGCCGATGTCGGCATCGCGATGGGCGGCGGCACCGACGTCGCGATCGAGAGCGCCGGCGTCACGCTACTCACCGGCGACCTGATGGGCCTGGTGCGCGCGCGGCGGCTGTCGGTCGCGACCATGCGCAACATCCGCCAGAACCTGGCGTTCGCGTTCGTCTACAACGCCGCCGGCGTGCCAATCGCAGCCGGCATGCTGTATCCGCTGTTCGGCATCCTGCTGTCGCCGATGGTCGGCGCCGCCGCGATGGCGCTGTCTTCGGTCAGCGTGATCGGCAATGCGCTGCGGCTTTCGCAGGTGAAGCTGGACTAGGCGTCTCTTACCTCGCCCCGCTTGCGGGGAGAGGTCGGATCGCATCGCAAAATGCGATCCGGGTGAGGGGGGCTCTCCACGAGTCTGTCTCTCGCCTTTTGTGCGGAAGCAGCCCCTCACCCCAGCCCTCTCCCCGTAAGAACGGGGAGAGGGAGCGGAGCGATCACGCTGGCAGCAGCAGCTGCGCGCGGCGCTCCATCTCGGCGTCGAGCCAGGTTGCGAGATCCTCGCTGACCGCGACCATTGGCAGCCGCACCTCGGGGCTGTCGATCAGCCCCTGCCGCCACAGCCAGTGCTTGGCCGGCGCGGGGCTCGGTTCGGCGAACAGCAGCCTCGTCAGGCCGACGACGCTCTGCCAGGCGGCCAGCGCCGCGTCGCGCTGGCCCTGCTGCAGCAGCGTGCGGATCGCAGCGAAGGTGTTTGTTTCCAGATGTGCGGACAGCAGGATCGCGCCGTCGGCGCCGTCCGAGAGCGCATCGAAGGTTTGCGCGTCCTCGCCGGTCAGCACGCGAAAGCCGGCCGGCCGGCGGTTGAGGAAGTCGATCGACTGCGCGCGGTCGGCGCAGCAATCCTTCATGCCGGCGATGTTCGGATGGTCCGCGAGCGCCAGCAGCGTCTCGTTGGTCAGGTTCACCGCCGTGCGATAGGGAATGTTGTAAAGCACGATCGGCCACGACGCGTGATCGGCGAGCGCGTTGAAGTGCTGCACGAGCCCGCGCTGCGAGGGCCTGATGTAATAGGGGCTGGCGATCAGATAGCCGTTGATCGGCCAGTCGGCCGTATCATCCAGCGCTTCCTTCATCCGGGCGGTCGAGGCGCCGGAGAGCCCGAGACAGACCGGCAAATGGCGGGAGCTGGCACTGAGCTCGTCGAGCACGACGCTCACCAGCCCCTCCAGTTCCTCCACGCTGAGCGCCATGCCCTCGCCGGAGGTTGCGCCGAGAATGAACCCGTCGACGCGGCCATTGGCGTAGTGCCGTACGAGACGCCGCAGCGACGTGACGTCGAGCTCGCCGTTACGGAATGGCGTGATCAAAGGCAGCCAGAGGCCCTGCAATTGCTGATGTAGATCGGTCATGTTCCATCTCCTTAAGAAGGCAAAGCCGGAGACGGGACCAACAAAAAACCCCGTCCAGGCGGCGGGGTTTCGGGATCGGTCTGAATGCGAAGGTGATCTTATCGCGCGCGATCTCGTGTCCCCGGGAGGGGAGCTTTTTTCGACGACAGAACGGCGCACGAAGTCGTGATCATGGGATAATGATGCTGCGCTGCGAGGTTGTTGTCAATGCACATGCTGACCGGCGCGTGCGGCGCGTTTTGCGCATGCCATGGAGGTGAAAAGGCACGGCGATGAAAAAAAGCCGGGCTCGAGTGAGCCCGGCTTAAGGTATTGGCCACGTGAGGCCGACACAATCACCTTCCAAGAGGGATTACTGAACTTCCGCGCCACTGGAGGAGGGGGACATATGCGCGACGCGAACGCTCAGCGTGTAAGCACTATGATCCCCATCGACGGCTTGCAGCAACTATCCAGGTCGCATGTCAGTCATGCGGAGACCGGGGGCAGCACGGATATCCCTATAAAGCAGCCCTATAAGGGCGGCTTAATCACGACGGCCAGCGCTGCGCCTTGCTGACCACGAAGTCGCGGAACACCTGCACCCGGGCCACCGTCTTCAGCTCTTCCGGATAGACGAAGTAGGTGTCGAGCGCGATCGAGTCGGACTCGCCGAACAGCTGCACGAGGTTGTTCTGTTCGACCAGATAGTCCGGCAGCGCGGCGATGCCGAGGCCCTGCTGGCAGGCGCGCACGAGGCCGAGGATGTTGTTGACCTTGAAGTAGGGCTCGCGCGGACCGGAGCCGTTGCGGCCGGCATCGATCAGCCAGCTGCGGTTCTGCAGATGCGCCGGCACCTGCGAGTCGCCGAGCATGATGATGCGGTGCGAGTCGAGATCATCGAGCGTGCGTGGCGTGCCGAAGCGCTTGATGTATTCCGGCGAGCAGTAGGCATGGAAGCCGATGGAGAACAGCTTACGCTGGATCAGGTCCGGCTGGGTCGGCTTGCGGGTGCGGATCGCGACGTCGGCCTCGCGCATCGAGAGGTCGAGATCCTCGTCGGTGACGATCAGCGAAATCCGGATGTCGGGATAGAGCGCGGTGAACTCGTCGAGCCGCGGGATCAGCCAGTTGATGCCGAGCGCCGGGGGCGTCGTGATCTTGAGGTCGCCGCTCGGCCGCTCGCGGCTGTCGGTGAGCTTTGCGCGGGCCGCCTGCAGCTGCATGAACACGTCATGCGCGGTGCGGAACAGGAGGTCGCCCTGCTCGGTGAGGATCAGGCCGCGGGCGTGGCGGTGAAACAACGACACCGAGAGCTCCTGCTCCAGCGCGCTGACCTGGCGGGAGACCGCCGATTGCGACAGGCCAAGCTGTTCGCCGGCATGCGTGAAGCTGCCCGCCTCCGCCGCTGCGTGAAAGACCTTCAGCTTGTCCCAATCCATATCCGTAAATCCGTCGCGAGATCGTGCCATGATTATTCCGCCGCTGCGCGATCGCTCGCGCGAAGAGCCAGGAAGCGTTCCGCCTCGAGCGCAGCCATGCAGCCGAGGCCGGCGGCGGTGACCGCCTGCCGGAAGGTTTCATCCGCCACGTCGCCCGCGGCGAACAGGCCGGGCATCGAGGTCGCGGTGGAGTTCGGCGCAACCTCGACGTAGCCCGACGGTTTCAGCTTGATCTGGCCTTTGACGAGCTCCGTCGCCGGCGCATGGCCGATCGCGATGAAGACGCCGTCGGTTTTGAGGTTCGTGAGCGCACCGGTCTTGACGTTCTTCAGCCGCACATGGGTGACCTTGTTCGGGTTCTCCGATCCGCAGATTTCGTCGATCGCCGAATCCCACACCACCTTGATCTTGGGATTCTTGAACAGCCGCTCCTGCAGGATGCGCTCGGCGCGGAAATGATCGCGGCGATGCACGATGGTGACCTGGGAGGCGTGATTGGTCAGGTACAGCGCTTCCTCGACCGCGGTGTTGCCGCCCCCGACCACCACGACGTCCTTGCCGCGGTAGAAGAAGCCGTCGCAGGTCGCGCAGGCCGACACCCCGCCGCCCTGGAACTTTGCTTCCGAGGGCAGTCCGAGCCAGCGCGCCTGGGCGCCGGTGGCGAGGATCACGGTCTCGGCGAGATAGACGTCGCCGGAATCGCAGGTCAGGCGAAACGGGCGCTGGCCGAGTTCCAGCTTGTTGACAAGATCGGTGACGATCTTGGTGCCGACATGGGCCGCCTGCTTCTCCATCTGCTCCATCAGCCAGGGGCCCTGGATCACATCGGCGAAGCCGGGATAGTTCTCGACGTCGGTGGTGATGGTGAGCTGCCCGCCCGGCTGGATGCCCTGGATCAGCACCGGCTCGAGCATCGCGCGCGCCGCGTAGATCGCTGCGGTGTAGCCGGCGGGGCCGGACCCGATGATGACGACCTTGGCGTGGACAGGCGCGGGCATTAGCTGATCCCTCTCTTCTGGGGACTTTGACGGGGACTTGTGTGGGAAGCACCCCGGAAGCAGGTCACGGCGGTGCTAAAAGTGTCAAATCCAAGTCTAGGATATCTGGGAAGCTATGCAAGATTTGCAATCCATGGCAGCGATTTTTCCCCGGAACTGAAGTCACATTCGCGAAATCGTGCGCTGCACGCGCAATAAAATTGCGCAATGCCAGCGGGCTGCGCTATGAGAGTTGCCGGCGGACCCGCCAAGCCTTCCAAACCCCTAGGGAACTGTAGTCGCGTGTCGAAGAACCTTGACGAGATCGACCTCAAAATCCTCGCCGAGATCCAGGCCGATGGCCGAATCACCAATGTGGAACTGGCCAAGCGCGTCGGTATCTCGCCGCCGCCCTGCCTGCGCAGGGTCCGGGCGCTGGAGGAGGAAGGCTACATCCAGGGATACCGCGGCCTGCTCGATCCGCGCCGCCTCGGCTACGACGTCACGGTGTTCGCCTCGGTGCATCTGTCGAGCCAGGCTGACGCCGATCTCCGCGCCTTCGAGAATTTCGTGCGCGCCGAGCCGCTGGTGCGGGAATGCTGGATGCTGTCGGGCGAAGTCGACTTCATCCTCAAATGCGTCGCGCCCGACATGGCGACGTTCCAGGATTTCGTCACCCACCTGACGGCCGCGCCGCATGTGCGCAACGTCAGGACGTCACTGGTGCTGCACAATTCGAAATATGAGGCCGCGGTGCCGCTGGGATTGAAGGCGGTCGGCTAGAGCGCCGTGCGCGTCATTCCGGGGCGATGCGTTAGCATTGAGCCCGGAATCTCGAGATTCCGGGTCTGACGCTAACGCGCCATCCCGGAATGACGTCGTCAATGAGTGGGAAGCGCCTAGCGCTGCTACCTCTTCCCCATCGCAGCGTCGACGCTGATCGGACCCGGACCCGAGGTCGCGAGGTAGAGGCAGGCGAAGCAGAACGCGATCGCCAGACTGCCGTTATTGAGCAGCGGGTAGAACCCTTTTGGGAAATGGCCGATGAAGTAAGCGAAGGCCATTTCACCCGCCAGGATAAAGGCTACGATCCGCGAGAACAGGCCAATCATCAGGAGCCCGCCGAGCACCAATTCGAGGGCGCCGGCCGCGCCGATCAATGAGAACAGCTCGACCTTCTCGAACATTGTCCCGGGTGGGAATTTGAAAATTTTGGCAACGCCGAACTGAAACAGCAGCAGTCCGGTGATGAACCGGAACAGGCTGAGCGCCACCGGCTGGAGCTTGGAGAACATCTGGTCCATTGTCATTTACCCCCTGTTTGACACACTGGAACGTTGCAAGATGCAGAAACACACGGTGTCCGCCACCGGAGTGTGATGTCAACACCTTGCGCCTGGAATCATTCCTCGCGCGATGGCAGTTGCGAGAGAACGCGGCAGTGACACGGTGACGCGCAGCGATGCGTGTTGCGACGCAATCGTCAGCCCGAACTCCGTCCCCCGACATGATTATACTGCATAAACATGTCACGGCCTCACTGGCATGGCGTGCAGCGGCTCTCCATTCACATTGCTGTCAGACCGGGGAGAAGCGCGGGGCATAAAAAAAGCCGCGTGCGGGACGCGGCTTTTCTGCACCAGTCACGTGAAGGTAACTACCGCCACTCGACCTTGGTGATCTCGTAGGCCTTGGCGCCGCCCGGCGCCATCACCTCGACGGTGGTCCCCTTCTTCTTGCCGATCAGCGCGCGCGCGAGCGGCGAGGTGATGGAGATGCGGCCCTTCTTGGCGTCGGCCTCGACTTCGCCGACGATCTGCCACACCGCCTTCTTCTCGGTGTCCTCATCGATCAGCGTCACGGTCGCGCCGAACTTGATGGTGTCGCCTGACAGTTTCGAAATGTCGATGATGTCGGCGCGCGCGAGCTTGTCCTCGAGCTCGGCGATGCGGCCCTCGTTGTGCGACTGCTCTTCCTTGGCGGCGTGATACTCGGCGTTCTCCGAGAGATCGCCGTGCGAGCGCGCCTCCGCGATGTGTTCGATGATGCGCGGACGATCCACCGATTGGCGATGCTTCAACTCGTCCGTCAGCGCGGCGTATCCGCCCGCGGTCATCGGAACCTTATCCATCATCTTCGTCCTTCATCGCGCGCGCCCGGCGGCCGTGCACGAATATCCAGTTCAGCTAACGCAGGAATCAGGGCGCCAACGCGCCCGGAAGCCCAGTGATATTCGGCCCCGCTAAGGGCCGTGACAACATCCAATCGCGCGGTGAGTTCCAGCCATTCGGCTAATTGACCGCTTCGGGCCTTCAGCCCGGGCAGCGGTCAGCTTTCGGAAAAGTAACTCTGAAGCGTGCGGACCTCAAGGTCCCCGGCCCGATAGGCCCGGATTCCCCGTGCGGCCGCCACCGCGCCCGAAAGAGTGGTGTAATATGGCACTTTATGCAAGAGGGCAGCCCGCCGCAGCGAGCGGCTGTCGGCCAGCGCCTGCGGACCTTCGGTGGTATTGAAGACCAGCTGGACGTCGCCATTGGTGATGGCGTCGACGATGTGCGGACGGCCTTCGAGCACCTTGTTCACCTTTTCCGTCGGCACGCCGTTGTCGCTGAGGTAGCGCTGCGTGCCCGAGGTTGCCATCACCTTGAAGCCGAGCGAGTGCAACAGCCGCACCGCATCCGCGATGCGCATCTTGTCGTCGCCGCGCACCGAAACGAACACCGTGCCCTGCCGCGGCACGCGCGTGCCGCCGCCGAGCTGGCTCTTCGCGAACGCGACCTCGAAGGAGCGGTCGATGCCCATCACTTCGCCGGTCGAACGCATCTCCGGTCCGAGCACAGTATCGACGCCGGGGAAACGCGCGAACGGGAATACCGATTCCTTCACGCCGACATGGCCGAGCTTCTTCTTCTTCAGCTTGAAGTCGGCGAGCTTTTCGCCGGCCATGATCCGCGCCGCGATCTTGGCGACCGGCGTGCCGATCACCTTGGCGACGAACGGCACGGTGCGGGATGCGCGCGGGTTGACCTCGAGCACGTAGATCTCGCCGTCCTTGATGGCGTATTGCACGTTCATCAGGCCGACCACGTCGAGCCCGAGCGCGAGCTCGCGGGTCTGCCGCTCCAGCTCCTCGATGGTCTTGGCGTCGAGCGAATGCGGCGGCAGCGAGCAGGCGGAGTCGCCGGAATGGATGCCGGCTTCCTCGATGTGCTCCATGATGCCGACGATGAAGGTGTCCTTGCCGTCGCAGAGGCAGTCGACGTCGACTTCGGTCGCGTCGGACAGATAGCGGTCGAACAGCAGCGGGTTCTTGCCGAGCACGGTGTTGATTTGCCCGGTCTTGTCGTTCGGGTAGCGCGCCTTGATGTCGGCGGGCACCAGCTCGGGCAGCGTTCCCAGCAGGTAGTCGTTGAGCTGGTTCTCCTCGCGGATGATCTGCATCGCGCGGCCGCCGAGCACGTAGGACGGACGCACCACCAGCGGCAGGTCGAGATCGCCGGCGACGAGGCGGGCCTGCTCGACCGAATAGGCGATGCCGTTCTTCGGCTGCTTGAGACGCAGCTTGTCGAGCACGCGCTTGAAGCGGTCGCGGTCCTCGGCGAGGTCGATCGCGTCGGGCGAGGTGCCGAGGATCGGCACTTCGGCGGCTTCGAGCGCGCGGGCAAGCTTCAGCGGGGTCTGGCCGCCGAACTGCACGATCACGCCGTGCAGCGTGCCGTTCTTGCGCTCGGTCGCGATGATCTCGAGCACGTCCTCGGCGGTCAGCGGCTCGAAATACAGCCGGTCGGCGGTGTCGTAGTCGGTCGACACCGTTTCCGGGTTGCAGTTGACCATGATGGTCTCGTAACCGGCGTCCTCGAGCGCGAAGCAGGCGTGGCAGCAGCAATAGTCGAACTCGATGCCCTGGCCGATGCGGTTCGGGCCGCCGCCGAGGATGATCACCTTCTTGCGGTCCGACGGCGCGCTCTCATCGGCAAATTCGCCGGCGAACGGCCGCTCATAGGTCGAATACATGTAGGCGGTCGGTGAAGCGAACTCCGCCGCGCAGGTGTCGATGCGCTTGAATACCGGGCGCACCCCGAGCGCGTGGCGCTTGGCGGTGACGTCGGCCTCGGTGGTCTCCGTGAGCACGGCGAGCCGTGCGTCGGAGAAGCCCATCGCCTTCAGCATCCGCATGGCGAACGCATTGGTCGGCAGGCCGCTGCTGCGGATCTTGCCTTCCATCTCGACGATGGCGCGCAGCTCCGCGAGGAACCAGGGATCGATCTTGCAGGAATTGAAGATATCCTCGTTGGACCAGCCGAGCCGCATCGCCTGCGCGACCTGCAGCAGGCGGTTCGGCGTCGGCGTGCCGAGCGCCGCGCGGATCGCGTTCTTGTCGTCGCTGCGGCCGAGGCCCTCGATGTCGATCTCGTCGAGGCCGGTCAGCCCGGTCTCGAGCCCGCGCAGGGCCTTCTGCAGGCTCTCCTGGAAAGTGCGACCGATCGCCATCACCTCGCCGACCGACTTCATCGAGGTGGTCAGCGTGGAGGAGGCGCCGGGGAATTTCTCGAACGCAAAGCGCGGAATCTTGGTGACGACGTAGTCGATCGTCGGCTCGAACGAGGCCGGCGTCGCGCCGCCGGTGATGTCGTTGGCGATCTCGTCGAGCGTGTAGCCGATCGCAAGCTTGGCGGCGACCTTGGCGATCGGGAAGCCGGTGGCCTTCGAGGCCAGCGCCGACGAGCGCGACACGCGCGGATTCATCTCGATCACGACCATGCGGCCGTCGTCCGGATTGATGCCGAACTGCACGTTGGAGCCGCCGGTCTCGACCCCGATCTCGCGCAGCACCGCAATCGATGCGTCGCGCATGATCTGGTATTCCTTGTCGGTGAGCGTCAGCGCCGGCGCCACCGTGATGGAATCGCCGGTGTGCACGCCCATCGGATCGACGTTCTCGATCGAGCAGATGATGATGCAATTGTCCTTCTTGTCGCGCACCACCTCCATCTCGAACTCTTTCCAGCCGAGGACGGATTCCTCGATCAGCACCTCGTTGGTCGGCGAGGCATCGAGGCCGCGCTCGATGATGTCGAGATATTCTTCCTTGTTGTAGGCGATGCCGCCGCCGGTGCCGCCGAGCGTGAAGGAGGGGCGGATGATCGCGGGCAGGCCGATGTCGGACAGCGCCATCAGCGCTTCGGCCAAGGCCTGCTGCTGGTAGCGCTTGCGCCGCTCGTTCTCGCCGCCTTCCCACTGCCGTTCGAAGGCTTCGAGCTCGGGGCCGGACAGCTTGGCCTGATCGGCGAGGTATTTGTCGCGGTCGGACTTCTTCAGCGCCGACGCATTGGCGAGCCGCGACCTCGGCGTCTGCAGCCCGATCTTCTCCATGGCGTCGCGGAACAACTGGCGGTCTTCGGCCTTGTCGATGGCGTCGGCGGTGGCGCCGATCATCTCGACGTCGAACTTCTCCAGCGTACCCTGCTTGCGCAGCGACAGCGCGCAGTTCAGCGCGGTCTGGCCGCCCATGGTCGGCAGCAGCGCGAAGCCGCCGGGCACGACGTGGCGTTCCTTTTCGATGATCTTGGCGACGATTTCGGGCGTGATCGGCTCGATATAGGTCGCATCCGCCAGCTCCGGGTCGGTCATGATCGTCGCCGGGTTGGAATTGACCAGGACGATCCGATAGCCCTCTTCCTTGAGCGTCTTGCAGGCCTGCGTGCCGGAGTAGTCGAACTCGCAGGCTTGGCCGATCACGATGGGACCGGCGCCGATGATCAGGATGGTGGAGATGTCGGTTCTTTTGGGCATCAGCTCTCGCGGACTGGAATTTAGGCACAAAAAAAGGGCGCGCTTCCCGCGCGTCCCTCGAGCCATGCGCTACATGTTGTAGCGCCGGAAGCGCGATCCCTCGCGCGCGGGTGGTCTTTAGACCAGTTTCCGCACCCGCGAAACCCCCAAAAACGCGCAATCAACCGCGATTCTGGGGGAAAATCCGCATTCGGCGTATGCCCGGTTGGGGGTGCTCGGGATTGGGAGGGGCTACCGGCCCGGCTTCGCCCTGCGGGCTACGCCGCGGCAGCCTTCGCTACGAGAAGGCCTGCCGAGCCGAAGCTGCGTCAGCAGCGAAGGCTGGAGGCCCGGCCTGGATTTGAACCAGGATAAACAGTGTTGCACCACTGCCGCGTCGAAGCTTCCGCCACCGGGCCGAGTGGATCATTGCTGATTATTTCAGCGGCCGCCACGTTTACTGATGGGTAACGTTAATAGCCGGCGCAACCCAGGATCAGTGGTGCGCCACGAACGTCATCCGCCACGGATTGTGCCCGATGTTGCGCGGCGCGCGGCGGGCGCTGAACCCCGCGGCGCCGAGCTTGGCGATCATCTCGTCCTCGCGGTAGCGCTGCAGTCCGATCCGGGTGCGCAGCTGGCGGTAGTCGGACAGCGCGGTTGAAGCCAGCCCGACCAGCGCATCGCGCAGGAAACCGTGGGTCGCCGCAAAGCGCAGCAGGGCCGCGACGTCCCTCGCCATCCCGACTTCAGGCCGCAGGATATCGCCGAGCACGAACCGGCCCGAGGGCTTCAGCAGGCGGTGGATCACGTCGAACGCGGAATCGAGCTCCTGCGGCGTCATGTATTGCGCCACCGAGTTCATCACCACGAGGTCGATCGAGTCCGCGTCCATGTGCTTCAGGTCATCGAGCGAGCGGACACGGATGCGGGTGTCGGGCGCAAAGCGCGCGACCAGACGGCCGCGTACGCCGGGCGCCGGCTCCGCCAGATAGAGCTGGGCGCAGGCATTGGCGACCTTCGCCGCCGACAGCGCCTCGCCGCAGGCATAGTCGAGCACCACGGCATCCGGCGAAGCGATGTAGCCGATGATGTCGTTTGCGATGATCTGGAAATGCAGGTCACGGTGCAGTCGGCTCGCATAGATCGTATGCGTGGAATCGTAATAATCGATCCATTCATCCATCGCGTTTGGTATCCGGCAGAACGGGTTCCTGGCCTCAGGAACGGGTGGGCTGATGATGCGTTAGCGGTCCGGCGGCCAATGTTCAATGCGCCGAAATACGGGTTCCTAACAGGAAGGTCCAACGTGAGCAAAGCCAAGACTGACAAGATCTCGCCCGATCTCGACACGCCGAGCGACCTGCCGCAGGCTGCGGTGGACACGATCTCGGCCTCGCTCAACACGCTTCTGGCCGACGCCTTCGCGCTCTATTTGAAAACCAAGAATTTCCATTGGCACGTCAGCGGCCGGCATTTCCATGATTACCATTTGTTGCTGGACGAGCAGTCGGAGGCGATCTTCGCGACCACCGACCAGCTCGCCGAGCGGGTGCGCAAGCTTGGCGGCGCGACGCTGAAGTCGATCGGCGATATCGCCAGGCACCAGACCATCAAGGACAATGACGACGATTATGTGCCGCCGCGCGAAATGCTGCGCGAGTTGATGCAAGACAACAAGCACATGGCGGCTGCGATGCGCAAGGCGCACAAGCTGGCTGACGACCAGGAGGACTCCGGCACCGCAGGCCTGCTCGAAACCTTCATCGACGAAACCGAGCGCCGCACCTGGTTCCTGTTCGAGGCAAGCCGCCAGGAAGGCAGCAACGCGGCGTAAGCTGCGCGCCCGCACCCGCGAGGCAGCAATCCAGAGCTGCTTTGCTCCGGACTGCTTCGCGAAGCTTGCGGTCTGGCCGCCCGGCTGCGGTCAGTGCGGTTGAAGCCTACTGAGCTGACAGACCCACCGCTGTCTCCAATCGCACGATCGGCGGAGGATTCCACTTTCCGGTCAGCGCCTCCGATTTCGGACCGTAAAGGCGCATGGTCAGGTTGAAAGCGCCCTTCGGCGCCGGGAGCCAGTTGGCTTGTTTGTCCGCGCCCGGACTTTCGTTCTGGAAGTAGAGATCGAGCGAGCCGTCCGGGTTGTATTTGAACGGCATCCAGCTGGACACAGCGAAGCGGTTCAGCACGTTGCCGACCTGGAATCCTTCCTGGTCGTAAAGCGTGATCGACCAGAAGGCATTGACCGGCGGGGCCGCGCCCTTCTCAAAGGTGATCGTATACTTGTTGGCGCCGTCGAGCGGTTTGCCGGTATTGTCGGCGAGATTGAGCGGATAAATCGCGTCCTCCGGCAGGTTGGCGCCAAGCCCGAGCTGCGCGACGATCGCACGCTTCAAATAGTAGTTGCCGTAAACGCCCATCGTGTCGGTGTTCATCGACCAGCCGTTCGCAACGCGCGCCAGCGTCGGCACCTTCCATGCCATCAGCTTCTGCCCGTCCTGCGGCGCCGTCTCCAGCGCCCGTTGCAGCACCGGGTCCACCTTGCTGATTTCGAAGCTCTTGCCGGGCTCGATGCCGATCCTCTTCATCTGCGCGATGATTGGTTCATCGGTGATGTGCGGCGGGTGAAGCTTGAGCAGCTCGGCGGCCTGCGCGAAGTAGACGCCGGCCGACATGGTATCGACCTGCACCTTGGGCGCCGTCTTCATGTCGACGCTGGGATCGATCCTGACCTCGGTCGGCTTCTGAGTCTTGCCGAACTCGGAAAGAGGCGTGACCTTGTAGCCGGCCTGTATCTTGTGGACCGCATCGTAGTCCGGCGGGCCGTCCGTCTTGGTGCGGCCAATGACCCAGACGTAAGGCGTCGGCGCGTCGATGCGCTGGCTATCCTTCGGAAGCTTGAACTCCTCCGCAAACCTGTCGCGCAGATCAGGCCGCCATCCCGGAGCCGTCACCAGAAAGGTCCCCGCTTTGGTGCCCGTGGTGCGCCAGCCGGGCGAGGCGAACACATCCGACCACATGTCCAGCATCGGCAGCAAATAGAAGCGTCCATCGGTATCGGGAACGGAGACGACAACCGGCTCCTTGGTCATGTCCAGCCATGAAACGGAATAGAGCGTATCGAAGTTGGACCGCACCACGCCCTTGAAATTCGCCGGTGGGTATTCGGGCACGTTGACGAAGGTATTCATCGGGCCCTTGAAGTTATCCTTGCCGGGCTCGACGTTGGTGAACTGCTTTCGCGTGATGTCCATCGTCAGGAGCGGGTAGAAGTAAATATAGGCGTCCACCGCGATCGCGTGTGCCTCCTGCTCGTTGATTGCCGGCGCCGTCTGGGCCAGCGCTGCAGGCGCGGTAGCCGCGCCAATGCAGAGCGACAATGTCAGCGTCAGAATTCCTCGAAACATGTCGAATTCTCCTCTCCTGATCTCTGTTGCGGTTGCTTGTGGGAAGCGCGGAGCATCTGATGCCGTCAGGTGATGTGTATGACCTCCATTGCTCCTGCAAAAAGAGCAGCAGCGGACGCGGAAGCGGAAGCTCTGTCACTCCCGCAGATGAATCGCGCGCTTTAAGGTGTCATTGGCGGCATAAATCGCCGCAGCGATGCTGACTTAAATCAAGGAGCTTGGAAATGTGAAGCCGGCAGGCTTGATTGAAATGGCCTGCAATTCCGATGATCGATTCAGGTTGCCTGTATCCGGTCACCTCTCGCGAGGGGGCAGGGCAAGAGCAACCCGTTCGACCATCCTAGATCTTATCGCTTCCACAGCCGCACCAGCGGCCCGTCCTTGCCCATCACCGGATCGGTCGCGGGGGTCGCAACCTGTGGGATCGTCTTCAGCGCCCTGGCGTGGTTCTCCGGCGTCAGCCGCTGCAGATCCATCGGCGGGCCTGGCGGATAGGCGCCGATGACGCAGAAATCGTCGCTCGCCGACAGGCATTGATGCCCGGTGCCGGCCGGCAGGATCGCAACGTCGCCGGCCGCGATCTCGATTGCTTGCCCGCGCTCGCCGCCAAACTGCACGCGCGCGCGGCCGCGCGCGACGCCCAGCACCTCGTGCACGGTGGCGTGGTAATGCGCGAAGTCGTAGACGCCGTTGCGCCACATCGCGCCCCAGCCGTTCTCGCCGAACAGCTGCTCGATGGTGGCCTCAGGATTCTTGCTGACGTCGACGGCGGCCTTGTAGACTAGGAACGGCATCGGATTGTTCGGCACGAGGCCGTCGTCCCGGAAGACGATGGTCTGGGGTTCGATATCGGTACGGACGACCGACATGGTGGCTCTCCAGCGCTGCGAGGTGGTCTCCAGACCATCAAACCGTCGGTCCGCAAACCGTTCCAGCTAGATTTTGAACTTCAACACGTCTTCCCTGAACCTGAGCCCGTGCCCGGGCCGCTCCGGCGCGGTGATCATGCCGTTGGCGATTTCGGGCGGGTCGACCCAGAGATCGTCGATCAGCGCCATGTTCTCGCACCAGATCCCGTTCGGAATCGAAGCCAAGAGGTGCACATTGAGTTCGGGAAACAGATGCGGCGCGATCGTGATGCCGAACGTGTCCGCAAGCGCCGCGATCTTGCGCAGGTCGGTCATGCCGCCGCGCATCGGGTCGGGTTGCAGGATCGGCAGGCAGGGATTGAGAAAGAACGGCCGCAGATCGTAGCGCGTGAAATGCGTCTCGCCGCCGACGACGCGCATGTCCAGCGCCGCCGCGATCCGCTGATAGCCGGCGAAATCATCGGCCGGCACCGGCTCCTCAAGCCAGTAGATATCGTACTTCTCGAACTTGCGTCCCATCTCGATCGCGACATCGGCGCTCCAGCCCATGTTGACGTCGATCATGATGTCGATGTCGGGCCCGAGCGCCTCGCGCATGCGGCGCACATTGTCGAGGTCCTGCGCCGGCGTGTGGACGTGCGCGACCTGCATCTTGATCGCCTTGTAGCCCTGCTTCACGAAATGCAGCGCCTTCTCGATCATCCCGTCGCCGCCGGCGCCCCGGAGGCAGCCGGAACCATAGATCGGGATTTCCGAGCGATAGTGCCCCCACAGCCGGTGCAGCGGCAGGCCGGCCCGTTTCCCGACCGCGTCCCACAGCGCGATGTCGAGCGCCGACATGGCCATCGTGGCGATGCCGCCGCGGCCATAGGTCATCGTCGCCGTCCACAGATCGCGCCAGATCGCCTCGATCGCGGTGGCGTCCTTGCCGATGACGCGCGGGATGATGCATTCCTCGAGACAGGCCGCGATCGACTTCATCGCCGGCTTGAACACGAACAGATAGCCCATGCCGGTAACGCCGCCGGACGTTTCGACGTCGCAGATCAGAATGTCGCGCGTCGCGCCGAGCGCCGCGCCTTTCAGCCAGGGATCGTCGGCCCAGGGCAGCCGCAGCATCGTCACGCGGATGTCGTGGATGGTCATGTCTGAATGGGCTGAAATCATCGGCGTTTCCTTCCAGGCCGGATCATGTTTGCCTGATCTCGGACAGGGAAACTCAATCACAGAGCGCAGGCCGCGATCCAGCGCGCTTCGTCATGGCTCCAATGCGCCAAGATCTGGCGCCAAGACGCGATTGCCTTCAGGTCGTCTTGGGCAACTCGAACACCAGGCAGGTCGTGGTGGCATGGGCGAGCAGCTTGCCATTGTCGTCGGTAATCCGCGCTTCCGCCGTCGCAACCCGGCGGCCGGCGTTGAGCACATGGCCCTCGGTGCGGATTTTGCCGGTGTCCTGGCTCATGCCGCGGACGAAGGAGATCTTGAACTCCAGCGTGGTGTAGCCAAAGCCTTGCGGCAGCGTGGTCTGCACCGCAAGCCCCATCGCGGAATCCAAGAGGATCGCGGCGTAGCCGCCATGCACCGAACCGATCGGGTTGTAGTGGCGCAGGCCCGGGACGCTGTGGATCACCACATGGCCGGTCTCGGCGGAGCAGTCGAACGGCTCGACATTCTCCATGATCGGCGGCTCCGGCAGGGTCCGGGCGAAGATGCCGCGCACGAAGTCGAGCCCGGACATCGATGCCATCACCGCCATCGAGGAGACGCCGTAGACGGGCTTCGGGGTGGCGGGGGCGGTCATTGAGAAAAATCTCCGTCATTGCGAGCGAAGCGAAGCAATCCATCGCTCCAGGCTGGGATAGATGGATTGCTTCGTCGCTGCGCTCCTCGCAATGACGGGTGTGTCTACGCGGCCTGCTTGTTCTTCCGCATCAGATCGGCGAAGCGCTGGAACAGATAGTGCGAGTCGCGCGGGCCGGGCGAGGCTTCCGGGTGGTACTGCACCGAGAACACCGGCTTGCCCTCAAGCGCGATGCCGCAATTGGAGCCGTCGAACAGGGAGATATGGGTCTGGGTCGCGCCTTTCGGCAGCGTCGCCTGGTCCACGGCAAAGCCGTGGTTCATCGAGGTGATCTCGACCTTGCCGGTGGTCTCGTCCTTGACCGGATGGTTGGCGCCGTGATGGCCCTGATGCATCTTCATGGTCTTGGCCCCGACGGCAAGGCCAAGCATCTGATGGCCGAGGCAGATGCCGAAGGTCGGCGTCCCCGACGCGATCACCTTCTGGATCACGGGCACGGCATATTTGCCGGTGGCGGCGGGATCGCCGGGGCCGTTCGACAGGAACACGCCGTCCGGCTTCATCGCCAGGATGTCTTCGGCGGCGGTCGTCGCCGGCACCACGGTCACCTTGGCGCCGACGCCGGCGAGCAGGCGCAGGATGTTGCGCTTGATGCCGTAATCGATCGCGACCACGTTGAATTCCGGCGCGGTTTGCTGGCCGAAACCGTTGCCCCACACCCAGGGCGTCTCGTCCCAGGTGAAGCGCTGGCCGGAGGTGACCATCGGCACCAGGTCCATGCCCTCGAGGCCGGGCCATTCGCGGGCTTCTTCCTTCAGGCCGTGCAGGTCGAACTCGCCGTTTCTGGCGTGCACGATCACCGCATTGGGCATGCCCTTGGAGCGGATCAGCGCGGTCAGCGCGCGGGTGTCGATACCGGAGAGGCCGATGATGCCGCGCGCCTTCAACCACAGGTCGAGATGGCGGGTGGCGCGGTAATTCGAGGGATCTGATATCGCCGAGCGCAGGATCACGCCGCGCGCGCCGGGCGTCGCCGCCATGTTCACCGTCTCGATGTCTTCCTCGTTGGTACCGACATTGCCGATATGCGGGAAGGTGAAGGTGATGATCTGGCCGGCATAGGACGGATCGGTGAGGATCTCCTCATAGCCGGTCATCGCGGTGTTGAAGCAGACCTCGCCGACGGCGTGGCCTTCCGCGCCGAGACCGAAGCCTTCCAGCACGGTACCATCGGCGAGCACAAGGAGCGCGGTCGGTTTATGGTCCGGCCAGGCGGGAGCGTTTTCGGATGTTGTCATGAGCCCTTTAAATAGACGCCGCACCCGGCGGCGTCAAAGCGAAAGGGCACGGATTCACACGGCAATACCGGCCGATTTGACAGGCCCGAACGGCCTTTTAATCTAAAGTTCCCTGAAGCGGCCGTTTGCTTGCCGAAAATGACCCGTCCGGAGCTCCCGCATGGATAATACGATGCCGATCCTGCTCGTCCCGGGCCTCATCTGCTCGCCGCGGATTTTCGCCCCCGTCATTCCGGCGCTGTGGCGATGCGGGCCGGTGACGGTCGCCAACCATATCAGGGACGACAATATGGGGGCCATCGCCCGCCGGATCCTGGCCGAGGCGCCGCCGCGCTTTGCGCTCGCCGGGCACTCGATGGGCGGCTACATCGCCTTCGAGATCATGCGGCAGGCGCCGGACCGGGTTGCGAAGCTGGCGCTGATGAGCACCCAGGCGCGGGCCGATACGCCGGAAGCGACCGCGCGTCGCCGCGGCATGATCGAGCGTGCCAGAAGCGGCCAATATCGCAGCGTGGTCGATGAGCTGTTTCCGGGCTTCGTGCATCCGTCGCGGCAGGGCGATGCAAGCCTGCGCCGGATCGTCGACGACATGAGCGAGGACGTCGGCGCCGAGGCTTTCATCCGCCAGCAGAACGCGGTGCTCAGCCGGCCGGATTCGCGGCCGAGCATGGCCTGGATCAAGTGCCCGACCTTGGTGCTGACGTCGGATACCGACAACACCGTGCCAAATTCGCTGTCGGACGAGATGGCCAACGGCATTCCCGGCGCAAAACTTGTAGTGCTCGCCAATTGCGGTCACCTGCCGCAGCTGGAACTGCCGCAGGCCTGCGCCGATGCGCTGGTCGAATGGCTGAGGAACTAGGTTGTTCTGCCGGTGCAAACTGCCTAGATGAGGGGATTGCTGGCTCAAGGACAACGAAATGCTGCGCGACGACATCAATACTGCGGTCAAGGAAGCGATGAAGGCGAAGGACGAGCGCAAGCTGTCCACGCTGCGCATGGTCAATTCGACCATCAAGAACGCCGACATCGACGCGCGCGGGCAGGGCAAGCCGCCCCTCTCCGATGCCGACCTGCTCGGCCTGCTGCAGAAGATGATCAAGCAGCGCCAGGAGTCGGTCGAGCTCTATGACAAGGGCGGCCGCGCCGAGCTCGCGGCCCAGGAGCGCGAGGAGATCGCCGTGATCTCGGCGTACCTGCCGAAGCAGATGTCCGATGACGACGTGAAGGCGGCGATCTCGGCGATCATCGCCGAGACGGGTGCCGCCGGCATCAAGGACATGGGCAAGGTGATCGGCGCGTTGAAGGCGAAATACGCCGGCCAGATGGATTTCGGCAAGGCCAGCGGCCTGGTGAAGGCGGCGCTGACGGGCTAGCCGTTCGTCCCGGCTGGCTTGCGGCGCAAAGTGCCGCGGACCGAATTGCGGGAACCTTTCTGCTGACGGAGCATCTGACGGGCATGACCTCGCGATGACTCCGCAAAGGAAAGGCCCCGATGAACCCGATTGTGCATGCGCTGGATCGTGCAAGAGCCGCTCAAACCGAATCCGACAAGCCGACCCGGGCCGAAGTCGAGGCAGCAGTCCGCACCATCATCCGCTGGACTGGTGACGATCCCGAGCGGGATGGTTTGCTTGAAACTCCGGCGCGTGTGACGCGTTCGTTCGAGGAATTCTTTGCGGGTTACGACCAACGTCCCGCGGAGATCCTGGAAAAGACCTTCGAGGAGATCGAAGGCTACGACGAAATGATTGCCCTGCGGGGCATCCGCTTCGAGAGCCATTGCGAGCATCATATGGCGCCGATCATCGGTCAGGCCTGGGTTGCCTACATCCCGAACGGCCGCGTGGTCGGCATCAGCAAGCTGGCGCGGGTGGTCGACATCTATGCCAGGCGTTTGCAGATCCAGGAGAAGATGACGGCGCAGATCGCCAACACCATCAACGACGTCTTGAAGCCTCAGGGCGTAGGCGTCATCATCAAGGCGTCGCATCACTGCATGACGACCCGCGGCGTGCACAAGCCGGATACCGATCTCGTGACCAGCCGCATGCTGGGTTGCTTTCGCGACAATGCGCTAACCCGCCAGGAATTCCTCGGCATAGCGGTTTAGAGCGTCACAGGGCGATGGAGGAATGATATGGCCGATCAGCAAGCTCCTTCCGGTCCGGATCTGACACAAGGCGTTGCCCTCTCCGACTTCACGAGCGCGATGTTGCTCGGCCATGTCGGCGACGAGGACGTGCTGCTGGTGCGCTCGGGGGCGGATATCTTCGCCATCGACGCGCATTGCAGCCATTACCACGGCCCGCTCGCCGAAGGCCTCCTTGAGGGCGAGACCGTCCATTGCCCCTGGCATCACGCCTGCTTCGATATTCGCACCGGTGAAGCGACCGCCGCGCCCGCCTTCAACGCGCTCGCTGTCTGGAAGGTCGAGCGGGAGGGCGATCGCATCATCGTGCGCGAGAAGCGCGCGCAGCCGAAACTCCGCGTCAAGGGCCCGGTCGATGCGCCCGGCAGCATCGTGATTGTCGGCGGCGGCGGGGCGGGGTTTGCCGCCGCCGAGATGCTGCGACGGCAGGACTATCGCGGCAGCATCGTCATGCTGAGCGGCGAGGCCGCGCCGCCGGTGGATCGTCCGAACCTGTCAAAGGACTTCCTCGCCGGCAGCGCGCCGGAAGACTGGCTGCCGCTGAAGCCGGACGATTTTTATCGTGACGCGGCGATCGATCTGAAACTCAGGACCGAGGTCAAGTCGATCGATACCGGCCGCCGCAACGTCGTGCTCGCCGGCGGCGAAACGCTCGCCTATGACCGGCTGCTGCTGGCGACCGGCGCGGAGCCGGTGCGGCTGCCGATCCCGGGCGCGGACCAGCCCCACGTTCATGTGCTACGCACCGTCGACGATTGCCGGGCCATCATCGCCGCGGCCAGCGGAGCGCGCCGCGCGGTGGTGATCGGTGCAAGCTTCATCGGTCTCGAGGTGGCGGCCTCGCTCCGCGCGCGCCAGATCGAGGTTCACGTGGTCGGGCTGGAACAGCGGCCGATGGAGCGCGTACTCGGGCCGGAGATGGGCGATTTCGTCCGTGCGCTGCACGAAGAGCATGGTGTCGTATTCCACCTCGGCGACACGGTGACCGCGATCGAGGGCAAGCGAGCCCGCCTGAAGAGCGGGCCTGTGCTCGATGCCGATCTCGTCGTGGTCGGTGTCGGCGTGAAGCCGCGGCTGGCGCTGGCGGAAGCGGCCGGGCTCGCCATCGACCGCGGCGTGACAGTCGACGCCTATCTCGAGACCAGCGTTCCCGGCATCTACGCGGCCGGCGATATCGCGCGCTGGCCCGATCCGCACAGCGGCGAGACGATCCGGGTCGAGCATTGGGTGGTGGCGGAGCGCCAGGGCCAGACCGCCGCGCGGAATATGCTTGGGCAGCGCGAGGTGTTCGACGCGGTGCCGTTCTTCTGGAGCCAGCATTACGACGTGCCGATCAACTATGTCGGCCATGCCGAGCAGTGGGACGAGATCGCGGTGGACGGCAGCATCGCCGGCAGGGATTGCGTGCTGCGCTACAAGCGCGGCGGGCGCGTGCTCGCGGTCGCGTCGATCTATCGCGACCTCGATAACCTCAAGGCCGAGGTCGCAATGGAGCGGGCGTCAGCCTGACGGCTTTCTCCTCAAGGATGTTCGTAGCCCGGATGCAGTGAAGCGAAATCCGGGGGAGTCTGTCCACTCGATGAGAACCCCGGATTGCGCGGAGCCTGTCATCGGGCGCGCGTTCGCGCGACCGCTCCATCCGGGGTTCTTTATCCGGGCATCACATTCTTCGTCAGCCCGGGCTTGTCCCGGGCATCGACGTCTCTACAATCTGCCGCAGCAAATGCGGATGGCAGGGGAAAGGCCCGGCCATGACGAGGGACGGAAGCAACACACACCATGCTCAAGGAAGCCGCTACTTACGACGAGCTCTATCGCAACTTCCGCTGGGACGTTCCCGCGCGCTTCAACATGGCGACCGCGTGTTGCGACCGCCATGCCGACGGCACCGGGCGGCTCGCGCTGGTCTATGTCGACGAGGATGGCGGCACCACGCGCACCTCGTTCGACGAGGTCGCGGACGCCTCGCGCCGTTTCGCCAATGTGCTGACCAACGACGGGCTGGTGCGCGGCGACCGCGTCGCCGTGTTCCTGTCGCAATCGCTCGAACTGCCGGTCGCGCATCTCGCGGCGTTTCGCGCAGCGATGATCTCGATCCCGCTGTTCGCGCTGTTCGGCGAGGATGCGCTCGAATTCCGCCTGTCGAATTCTGTTGCCAAGGCCGTGATCACCGATGAAGCAGGCTGGGAGAAGATCGCGAAAGTCCGCGATCGCCTGCCCGAGTTGAAGAGCGTCTATATCGTCGGCGATAAGACGCCGGCGGGGACGAAACCGTTCTGGAGCGCGGTCAAGTCGGCATCGCCCGAGTTCGCGACCGTCGACACCTCGGCCGACGATCCCGCGCTGATCATCTACACGTCGGGCACCACGGGTAACCCGAAGGGCGCGCTACATGCGCATCGCGTCGTGCTCGGCCATCTGCCCAATGTCGAAATGTGCCACAACTTCCTGCCGAGGCCCGGCGACCTGATGTGGACGCCGGCCGACTGGGCCTGGATCGGCGGCCTGATCAACGGCCTGTTCGCATTCTGGTACCACGGCATCCCGATGGTTGGACACCGCGCCCGCAAGTTCGAGCCGCAGGCGGCGATGCGGATGATGGCCGAGCTCGGCATCCGCAACGTGTTCCTGCCGCCGACCGCGCTGAAGCTGATGCGGCAGGCCAATGTAAAGAATTCCGGCGTCAGGCTGCGCAGCATCTTCACCGGCGGCGAGTCGCTCGGCGGCCAATTGCTGGATTGGGTGCGCGACACCTTCGGCATCGACGCCCATGAGGTGTTCGGGCAGACCGAATGCAATCTCGTGATCGGCAGCAATTCCAATCTGTTTCCGATCCGTCCGGGCTCGATGGGCCGCGCTACGCCGGGCTTCGACGTCCGCATCGTCGACGACAAGGGCGCGGAACTGCCGCGGGGCCAGCGCGGCATCATCGGCGTGCGCCAACCGTGCCCCTGCACCATGATCGAGTACTGGCGCAATCCGGAAGCGACCGCGAAGAAATATGCCGGCGAATTCCTGCTGACCGGCGATCTCGGCGTGCAGGATGAGGACGGCTATTTCTGGTACGTCAGCCGCGAGGACGACGTCATCACCACGGCCGGCTATCGTGTCGGCCCGTCCGAGATCGAGCACACGCTGATGAAGCATCCGGCGGTCGCGATGTCGGCGGTGGTCGGCATCCCCGATCCGATCCGCACCGAATCGATCAAGGCCTGGATCGTGCTGCGGCCGGGCTACGCGCCGGGCGATGCCCTGGCGCGCGAGATCCAGGAGTTCGTCAAGGTCCAGCTCGCCGCCCACGAGTATCCGCGCTTCGTGCAGTTCGCCGATAGCCTGCCGATGACGGCGACGGGCAAGGTGCTGCGCCGGGAGCTGAGGGCGCTGGGGTAGTTTTCTCCGTCGTCGTCCCGGGCAAGCGCAGCGCGGCCCGGGACCCATAACCACAAGGTAAAGTTGTTGTGCGACGCTATGGCCCCAGCGAACTCTAAACGTTTGGAGCGGTGGTTATGGGTCCCTGCTTTCGCACTAGCGTGTCTACACGGTTTTGGGGCGCGACAGATTGACTCGGTGCAGCAAGAAGTGGCGTCTCTGCAGCATGTTGTATGATTCTCTCACTGGCGCTTTGATTCGAAGGAGCGCCAGCGATGCAGCCGGATTTGTCTTTGGGTGAGTTCGGGGACGTTCGTCTCGACAAAAGGGGGCGACGCTTCTCCGGGCTATGCTTTGCACGCGCAGCGTCTGCTTGCGCCAGATGGCCCGGGGCGATTGGGCTGCCAATATGGCGTTCTGGCGGTTTGTGAACAACCCCCAAGTCACGATCGATAAATTGATTGAGGGCTGGAGCACGCAGACGCGGACTGCGGTCAGCGGGCGTCATGTGCTGGCGATCCAGGATACGAGCGAGGTCAAGTTCCAGACCCAGGCGGGACGGCGGCGCGGGCTGGGCAAAGTCGGCAAGGGCAATGCTCGCGGCGTGCTGTTGCATGCGATGATGGCGGTGGATGCCGACAGCGGGGTCTGTCTTGGCCTTACTGGCGGCAACGTTTGGACGCGCAAAGGCAAGGTAAAAATCCCGCATGAGCGGCGCGCCTTGGCCGACAAGGAGTCGGCGCGCTGGGTGACGGCCGCCGAGCAAGGCCGCGACGTCCTGGCAGATGCCCGCATGATCACCGTCGTCAACGACCGCGAGGGGGATTTCTTTGCTCACTGGGCGCTGACGCCAGCTGAGAATGTCCATCTTCTGTCGCGTGCCATGCACGACCATGCGCTGGTCGATGGCGACACACTTTATCAGGCGGTCGAGCGGAGCCGCTTCTGCGACAACGCGGTGATCGATCTGCCGCAGCGAATGGATCGGCGCGGCCGGCAGGCCCATCTCTCGATGCGCTTCGGAACCGTCGTGCTCAAGCGGCCGCAGAGGCCCGGCGTCACCGACTTGGCGGAGGGCATCAAACTCAGCTTCGTAGAAGTGGTCGAGTTGCATCCGCCGAGAGGTGCGGAGCCCATTCGCTGGCTGCTCCTGACCACTCATCCGGTCGCCACCGTTAAAGACGCCTGGCAGATCGTCTCCTGGTACCGCCAGCGCTGGATCATTGAGCAACTCTTTCGCTCGCTGAAGAGCCAGGGTTTGCGCATCGAGGATAGTCAGATCGAGAGCGCCGAAGGCCTGATCAAGCTCGTGGCGGTCGCCATCAGAGCGGCATGTATCGTCATTCAACTCGTTCAGGCCCGCAACAGTGGCGAAGAATTGCCGGCTGAATTTGTCTTCACCGCAGAAGAGATCGAGACGCTCAGGGCCATCAACAAAACCATGAAAGGTCGCACCGAGCTTCAGAAAAACCACCATCGCCCCAACACCCTTGCTTGGGCGGCATGGATCATCGCAAAACTCGGCGGATGGACCGGCTACGCCTCCCACCGTCCACCTGGACCAATCACCTTCCACACCGGAATGGCCCGCTTCCAAATCCTCGCAAATGGCCCGACAAACGTGTAGATGCACTAGTGCTTTCGCAGGGACGACAGCGGAGTATGGAGCGGCTGTATCGCCAACCTCACGTCGGCATCGCGATTCCCAATTCCTTCAGCGCGGCCATCATGCGCGCTGGCGGCTGCATCGGGATCACCATAGCCTTGCCGGTCTCCACGAGGCTCTTGAGGCTGGAGAGGATCGCCGGCCAGCCGGTGCGGCCGCCTGCGAGAATGTCGTCGCTGATCGGACGGTCATGCGATTGCAGGAGCGTCAGCTTCACGCCGTCGCCTGCCGGTTCGATCTCCCAGGTGACGAGCGTCGGCCCGAGCTTTTCGACCAGCTGCGGCCAGTTGACGTTGAAGGTGACGGTCAGCCGCTTCAGCGGATCGCACTCGATCACCTCGCCGGAGATGTGCAGCGCGCCGTCGGGCGTCCGCACGACGTAGGCGCCGCCGATCCGAAGGTCGACCTCGACCGCGTTGCCGGAGAAATACTGCCGGCTGAGTTCGGCAGTCGTCAAAGCCTGCCACACCTTCTCGGGCGTGGCGGCGATGTAGATCGCGTAGACGATTGCCGGTTTGAATTTCTCGATGTTCATGTCTGTACGCACCCGTCGATAGATTTTCATTGTCATTCGAAGCCGTCGATCCCGAGCGCGGCCGGCGGGATCGTGACCGCCTTGCCGGTCTCGAGCAGGCTCTTGAGTCCCGACAGGATCGCCGGCCAGCCCTTGGAAATGCCGTCGAGCAGCTTGCTGCCCGCACCGAAGCCCTCATGAGTCACGGTCAGCTTCACGATCTTGCCATGGGCCTCCAGCGTGAAGACCACCTTGGTTGCCGGCTCCTTGCGCATGTCCTCGTCGAGCACGTGCTTGAAGGTGTAGGCGAGGCGTCGCGGCCGGTCGGCCTCGAGGATCTCACCGGTGTCGGTGGTCTTGCCGCCCATCACCAGCGCGAGCGGCGAGCCGACCTTCCAGTCCGATTGTAGCTCGGTGTCGAACCAGTATTGCCGCGTGAACGCGCTCTTGGTCAGCGCGTCCCACAGTTTGTCCGGCGTGGTCTCGATGTAGGTGACGTAGGCGAATTCGGGCTTAGGCATGGTAGGCCTCCCTGGCGCCGCTGGTGAGCAGGTCGGCCGGCAGTTCGCGCCCGGTCTCCAGGAAACTCTTCAGGCTTGCGATCACCATCGGCCAGCCGCCGGAGATGTCGCGCAGCGTCTTCGGGCCGAGATTGTCGTGCGTCACGGTCAGCTTGACGACCGTGCCGTGCGGTTCGATGTCGAAGGTCACGCGCGAGAGCTGCTCGCGCTCGACGCCTTCCTTCACGACGTCCCAGCTGTAGGCGAGCTTGTTCGGTGGATCGGCGATCAGCACCTCGCCCTGCACGCTGCGTCGCCCGTCCTTGGTGAGGTGGTAGGGGGAGCCGACCTTCCAGTCGGAGCTGACGCGATAGCCGAACCAGAAGCGTTCGGTGAATTCGCTCGAGGTCAACGCGTGCCACAGTTTGTCGGCGGTGGTCTCGATATAGGTGACGTAGACGTAGTCCGGTTTACTCATCACGCTTCTCCAATTGTCTTTTCAACTCGCTCAGCGCGGCGAGTTTCCCGCGCTCGAACTTCCTGATCCACCGCTCGCCGATCTGATGGATCGGAACCGGGTTGAGATAGTGCAGCTTCTCGCGGCCATGCTTGATCGTGGTGACGAGGTTGGCCTCCTCGAGAATCACAAGGTGCTTGGTGACGGCCTGACGCGTCATGTCGAGGCCGTCGCAGAGCTCACCGAGCGTCTGCCCGTTCTGATCGTGAAGCCGGTCAAGCAGCGTTCGCCGTGAGGCATCCGCGAGGGCTTTGAAGACTTCATCCATGGGTCGGATAATAGGCAACCAAATGGTTGCATGTCAAGAGCGTGTGTTTTGGCATCGGCAGCGCCGTGCTAGCCTTGCCGGCAGCCAACGCAGATTGGTGTGGAACATTGGGTGGTGCGCATGGGCGGTCGCGTTACGGCAGTTTGCTGCACGTTGGTTCTTGTCCTGCTCGCGAATGGTGCGAGCGCCCAGCAGAAGATCGGCGATCCGCCTGAAGCCTCCAACATGAGGCTGGTTGGAACCAACGATTTGCAGGCCCGCAGCGCCTATCAGCCGACCATTCATCATCAGGGCGACAAATGGATCGCCTATATCGGTCATCACGGCGGCACCGACGACATTCCCGATCCCGTCAACCCGGTGACCGGCAAGGCCGAGCCGAACGGCACCTCGATCGTCGACGTCACCGATCCCGCGCACCCGAAATATCTGCGGCACATTCCCGGACAGGAAGGCAAGTATGAATCCGGCGGCGCGCAGATGGTGCGGATCTGCGACGGCAAGGATTTGCCGAAGGGCGATCGCAAAGCGGTCTACATGCTGCGCACCTTCGGCAGCGAGGCGCACGAGATCTGGAACGTCGCCGATCCCGCCAATCCGGCGCTCGTCACCCGGATCGGCGGCCTGAAGGACACGCACAAGAGTTTTTGGGAATGCGGCACCGGCATCGCCTTCCTGGTGTCGGGCGCGCCGGACTGGCGCACGCGGCGCATGACGCAGGTCTATGATCTCTCCGATCCCGCGCATCCCACGAAGATCAGGGACTTCGGCCTGCCCGGGCAGGAGCCGGGCGCGACCGGCGCGGTGCCGACCGAACTGCACGGGCCGATCTCGACCGGGCCGCAGGGCAATCGCGTCTATTTCGGCTATGGCACCAACAAGGGCGGCTTCCTGCAGATCGTCGACCGCGACAAGCTGCTGAACGGACCAAAGGAGCCGACGCCGGACAATCTGAAATTCCCGGAGATCGCGCGGATGCCGCTGTCCGCCATGAACGGCGCGCATACGGTGTTTCCGATGCCCGGCATGCCGATCGCCGAGTTCGCCCGCGACAAGGACGGCAAGAGCCGCGACATCGTGATGATCGTCGACGAGGCGATCCAGAACGAATGTGGCGAGGCCCGGCAGATGGTGTGGTTCGCCGACGTCACCACCGAGGCGCGGCCGATGCTGATCTCGAGCTATACGGTGCCCGAGGCCTCCGGAGCGTTCTGCGAGCGCGGCGGCCGGTTCGGCTCGCATTCGTCGAACGAGAGCATGGCGCCGGTCTACTACAAGAAGCTGGCCTTCCTCGCCTTCTTCAACGCCGGCGTCCGCGCGCTCGACATCCGCGATCCCTATCATCCCAGGGAAGTCGGCTACTTCATTCCCTCCATCACGGCGGCGACCGACAAGCGATGCGTCACCATCGACGGCAAGGACCGCTGCAAGGTCGCGATCCAGACCAATAATGTCGAGACCGACGAGCGCGGCTACATCTACGCGGTCGACCGCGCCAACACCGGCCTGCACATCCTCGAACTGACCGGCGCGGCGCGCGCCATCGCCGGTCTGCCGTGAGCGCGCGATGATGCGCTCATGGCCGGTCATCGCGGCGATGGTCCTGGCGCTCGGCGGGCTCTCCGCCGTCGCCGGCTACGAGATGGCGCCGCCGCGCGCAGCCGCGTGGTACGAGATCGGCTGGCCGTTCCCGCGCGACGGCTGGCCCGCCGGCCGCGCGTTCCGGTGTGGTGCGGCCGAGTGCGGCGGCGACGTCGAGGTTTATCTCAGGCCAAAGCTCGGCTTCTGCAATTGCGACGGCGGCGTCGCCGATGACGACGAGGTCGACCGCGTTTCCGACGTCGACATGATCAGCCCGCGCTTTGTGCCGCTGAAGGCCGGCGATGTCGTTGCTGTCGCCGATATGCCGGGGCGGATCAGGGTCTATGACCTCGAGATGCCCAACGGGAAGCGCACTGCGATCGGCATCGCGGTGTCGCATCGCTGCGACCTGATGGCGGTCGTGGCGCAGGGGAGCGGCGATGTTGGGCGTGTGCAAGGCGCGACGTTGAAATTTCTGGAGGGGCGAGAGATCAGGTCATGGATGATCGCGGCAATGGAAGGCCGTTGAGCGTGATCTCTCTTCACCTCGCCCCGCTTGCGGGGAGAGGTCGGATCGCATCGTCAGATGCGATCCGGGTGAGGGGTACAGGTCTAACGACTCGCACCGCCTGGCGGAGAGAGCCCCTCACCCCAACCCTCTAAGAGCGAGCTTCGCCCGTCTCGACCCCGCGAAGAACGGGGAGAGGCGGCGGGCCGCTTCCATGTTCGGCTCTTGCGTGCATAATGACGATAAGAAACAAACGAGCTCTCCCATGTCCCTGCAAGCCTATTTCGCCTTCGTCGCCGCCTGCATCGCGCTGGCACTGCTGCCCGGTCCGATCGTCACGATGGTGATCGCCAACGGGCTGCGCTACGGCACGCGCGCCGCGCTCACCAACGTGCTGGGCGCGCAGGTGGGGCTTGCGATCGTGATCGGCACCGTCGCGGTCGGGCTGACCTCGCTGATGGCGACGATGGGCTACTGGTTCGACTGGGTGCGCTTTGCCGGCGCCGCCTATCTGGTCTGGCTCGGCTTCAAGCTGATCCGCTCTCCGGTCGAGGGCGTCAGCACCGACGACACGCCGCCGCCGCCGCGCGGCGGCTTCTTCCTGCAAGGCTTTCTGGTGCTGCTCTCGAACCCGAAGGTGCTGGTGTTCTTCGGCGCCTTCATCCCGCAGTTCATGGATATGGACAAGCCGCACGTTCCGCAGGTGGCGCTGCTCGGCCTCACCTTCATGGCGACCGCCGTGCTGACCGACGCCGCCTACGCCTTGGCGGCCGGCCGCGCCCGCAAATTCTTCTCCAAGGAGCGGACCCGGCTGATGTCGCGCATCTCGGGCGGCTTCATGATCGGCGGCGGCATCTGGCTGGCGCTGACCCGGGCGCGATAGACCCGCTGGGCGATAGCCTCAAGGTCGTCGTTGACAATGCCGCCGATTTCCAGCCTGGGCAAGCAGCGCAGACGTTTGCTCTAGCCCGGAGGCCGTCAGCCGTGCTTTGATCGGCGACGAAAATTAACCCCTCGTCCGGGGGCATGTCTTTGACCACCGATAGCATGGATCGGCGTCTGGCAGCGGTTCTGGCGGCCGATATCGCCGGCTACAGCCGGCTGATGGGAATCGACGAGGAAGGCACTCTGGCCAAGCTGAAGTCGGTCAGGCGAGCGTTGCTGGATCCAGCGCTGGCGGCACATCGCGGCCGCGTCGTCAAGACGACCGGCGACGGAATCCTCGTTGAATTCGCCAGCGCCGTCGACGCGGTGCGCAGTGCCGTCGAAGTGCAGCGCCGCATGGCCGATCAGAATGCTGCCGTGCCAACGGAGCAGCGGCTCGAATTCCGAATCGGAATCCACGTCGGCGACATCATCTTTGATGACGACGATATCTTTGGCGACGGCGTCAACATCGCAGCGCGCCTGGAGGGGATTGCCGAGCCGGGTGGCGTCTGCATTTCCGATGACGTGCAACGGCACATTCGCGGCAAGGTCGATGCAACCTTCGAGGACATGGGGCCGCAGGTCCTGAAGAATATTGCCGAGCCTATTCGGACATGGAGAGTTCGCGTCGGCGGCGCCTCCGCAGCGGCCGCGATCGCGAAGCACGCGTTCACTGCACCGGCTTCCCCAGCCGCGATTGCCGAGAAGGCCTCCATCGCGGTGCTGCCGTTCGAGAATATGAGCGGTGATCCGGAGCAGGAATACTTTGCCGACGGCGTCGTCGAGGACATCATTACCGCGCTGTCGCGCTTCAGATCGCTGTTTGTGATCGCGCGCAATTCAAGCTTCACCTACAAGGGGAAGTCCGTCGACATCAAGCAGGTCGGGCACGAGCTCGGTGTGCGATACGTGCTGGAGGGATCAGTGCGCAAGTCGAGTGGGCGCGTTCGGATCACCGCGCAACTGATCGAGGCCGGCAGCGGTACGCATCTCTGGGCGGACAGGTTCGACGGCGAACTGAGGGATGTGTTCGACCTGCAGGACCAGGTCACCGCGAATGTCGTCAGCATCATAGCTCCGAAGATCCAGCAGAGCGAAATCGAACGAACCCGAACCAAGCCGACCGACCGTCTCGATAGCTACGATCTCTTTCTGAGAGGCATTGCGGCCTATGCAGATCGCTCCAAGTGGGGCGACGCTGAACTCGGCGAGTGGTTCAACAAGGCCTGCGGGCTTGATCCGAACTATGCAGCCGCTCAGGTCATGCTGGCCTATTCGTCGCTGCTGAAACAGACCACGCGCGGCACGCCCCCCGGCGCGGAGGAGTTGGCGGAGGCGCTGCGGATCGCCGAATTCGCCTGCGTGCTGGCCAGCGACGATCCGTTCGTGCTGGCGCGCGCGGCTCACATGTTTGCCTATCTCGGCCACGACTACGATCGCGCCGAGACCATGATCGAAGAGGCGATCTCGCTCAATTCGAACGATGCTGCGGCATGGGGATATCGTGGCTGGATTTCGCTCATGTGCGTCCAGCCGGCACGCGCGATCGAAAGTTTTGAGCACAGACTCCGGCTCAGCCCGATCGATCCCGGGCGTGCGTCGATGTGGAACGGAATCAGTTTCGCGCATTTCATGCTCGGTCAGTATGAGCAGGGCCGCGCGGCCGCCGCCAAGGCGCTGGTGATCGGCGAAGACGCACACACGCTCAGCGCGTTGATCATGAACGAAGTCGGCTCGGGGCGCCTCGACGAGGCGCGCGTCATCGCCGGCCGCCTGCTCAAGCTGCGACCCGATTTCCGCGCGTCCTACGCGCGGCAGAATTTTCCGACCAGGACCGTCGAATGGGGCGAACGCATGGTCGCCGTGCTGTGTGAGGCCGGCATTCCGGCGTAGGAATTCCTGGATCTATGCATTCTAGACGCGACGTTGCCTCGAGGCCGCGAATGGGCGCTTGATCCTACGCCACGATCCGCTCGACCACGTCGCGCACCAGGCCCGTCAGCAGCTCGAGCTTGTATCCGGTCATCGGCAGCGGCCTGGCTCCCGAGATCGCCAGCTCGGTGGCTTGCGCGATGGTCGCCGCGTTAATCTGCTTACCTTGCAGCGCCGCCGCGGACGCGGCAAGACGCAGCGGGACCGGGGCGATGCCGCCGGCGGCGATGTGGACCTGCTGGAACGCGCCGCCGGAGATCACCGCACGCACGCAGATCTCGACCAGCGGCCATTCCGCATGCGTCCGGCTGATGGCGCGCTTGTACAGCGCGCGCTCGCCGGCCAGCGGAACGGGGAGCTCGATCCGCTCGATGCGTTCGCCCGGTGCAAGCAGATTGTCGGCCGCGCCGTTGCTGCCGTCGCCGAGCAGCTCGGAGATCGACAAGCCGCTGCGCCGATCGGTGGTGACCTTCGCATCATAGGCGAGCAGCGCCATCGCCATCGTCGACGGATGCGGCGCGACGCATGGGCCGAGATCGAACGCGACGTGATAGAGGTGGTTGCCGGATCGCGCCGGGCAGTCGGGGCCGCCCTTCTTGAGACAGGCGATCTGCGGATTGCGGAAATACCAGCAGCGCGAGCGCTGGGCGAGGTTGCCGCCGAGCGTCGCCATGTGCCGGATCTGCGGCGTGGCGAGGCCCTGCGCGGCTGCGGCGATGCCGGGGTAAGCCTCGGCGAGCCGCGGATCGGATGCGATCGCAGCGATCGTGGTCAGGGCGCCGATGCGGGCCGAGCCGTCCGCATTCCACGCAACGCCGATCGTATCGGGACTGGCGGCGAGATCGATGATCGAGCCGCACGACAGGCCGCTGCGGCGGCGCTCCGACAGATCGGTGCCGGCGGCGCGGAATTCGGGCGCGGAGATGACGTCTGCAGTCGCGACACTCATGCGGCGTCCCTCCCCTTCAGCGCGGCGACGATGCGGTCGGGCCGGATCGGAATCTCGGTGAGGCGGACGCCGATCGCGTTGTGGATCGCGTTGGCGACGGCGGCCGAGGTCGGCACCGTCGACGCCTCGCCGATGCCGACGCTGTTGCCGAGCACATGGTCGAAGCCGGCTTCGTCGAAATGGACCTCGATCTCCGGCGTGTCGGCGATCCCAGGGATACGATAATCCTCCATTCCCGCGGTCAGGACGTCGCCGCTGGTCGGATCAAGCTCGCGCGCCTCGTAGAGCGCGTAGCCGAGGCCCTGGATCACCGCGCCGCAGGCCTGGCTGCGCGCCAGCGCGGGCGCTGCGATCTTGCCGACCGCGATGCCGGTGTGCACGTTGAGCACGCGGACATGGCCGAGCCAGGTGTCGACCTCCACCTCGATCACCTGCACCGAGCTCGGCACGCCGGCGCCGACGGCGATGTTCGAGAAGCGGCGCATCATCCAGCCGAACACCATGCCCATCAGGCCGACTTCGCGCAACGGCGAGCGGATGCCGGGCGCAGTGTTCTTGCCGTCCTCGCCGCGCGTCTCCACCATTGCGATATCGGGCGAGCGCGCGATCAGCTCGCGCCAGGGCGCGTTCGAGCCGGGCGCCGGCTTTCGCGTGGCCTGTTCGAGCATCGCGTCCTTCAGCTTCCGCACTGCCTGCAGCGTCGGCGGCATCACCGAGGCGGTGACGCGGCTGCCGCCGGAGCCGGGGCCTTCGGGCAGCGAGGAATCGCCGATCCGCACATCGATCTCACCGGGTTCGAGATCGAACTCGCGCGCGATCGCGTCGGCAAGCACGCTGCGGGTGCCGGTGCCGATGTCCTGCGTCGCCGTGCTAGCAACGATGCGGCCGCCCCTGACCGCGACCTCGACCTTCACCTTCGGCTGCCACAGATAGAGCCAGTAGCCCGTCGCGACCCCGATGCCGCGGCGATAGCGCCCGTTCTGCGCCGGCTTGTGGTTGCGCCAGATCTCGAGCCCTGATGCCCAATCGTAGAGCCGCTGCCGGTTGGGATCGGGATCCCAGCGTTTGCGCAAGGCGATCGGATCGACCTTGAGCCGCAGCGCGGCCTCGTCGATCGATTGCTCCACGGCGAATGCCATCGGCGGACCGCCGGGGCCGCGGAAGGCGGCGCCGGGCGGCAGATTGCTGATGACGTCAAAATCCGAAAGGTCCTTCGCCTCGGCCGGATAGATCAGCCGCGCCAGTCCCGCGATGGTCGAGTTGGTCGCGGCCCCGGTATCGGCATGCGCGGTGACCGAGAGCGCCTTCAGGCCGCCTTGCTCGGAAGGTAGCAGCGCGACCTTCAACTCCGCGGCCGGCCGATAACCGGCGACCGAGAGTTCTTCCTGGCGATCATAGGCGACCCGCACCGGCGCTTTCGCCGCGCGGGCCAGCTCGATCGCGGCGATCGTCTCGGTGCCGAGGCTCGCTTTCGAGCCGAAGCCGCCGCCGACGTGCTCCGCGATCACGCGGACCTTGTCGTGATCGAGCTTGTAGCGTTTTGCGATCTGCTCCTTCAGGTGAAACACCTGCTGGGTCGAGGCGTGCAGGGTCAGCCGGTCGCCGTCGAAGCGCGCCACCGCGGCGTGGGGCTCGAGACAAGCATGCTGCTGCGTGGCGGTGCGGAAGGTGGCTTCGACGAGTAGCTTGTTGTTGGCCTGGCGCGCCTCGTCCACCCAGTTGCGGGCCTTCTTGGCGCGGGTCGAGAAAACAGCGGTCGGCCCGCGGATGTTCTGCTTCCAGGGCGCCGGCCCGCCGGCCGCCTCCGAGACGTTGCCGGCCCGCTTGCGGCTCGCCTTGTCGAACACCACGGGCGCATCATCCTTGCGTCCGGCGTCGAGCCCGACCACCGCGGGCAGGCGCTCGCTGGTCAGCTTGATCGCGGCGAGCGCGGCCAGCGCCGTCTTGCGGTCCGGAGCTGCAACCGCCGCAATCGGCTCGCCGACATAGCGCACGATGTGGTCGTCGCCGAGCAGCGACACCGCACTAACGCCGGGGAGCGCGCGTGCCGGCGCCAGATCGAGCGTGGCGATGCGTGCATGCGCCTCGCGCGAGCGCAGGATCAGGCCTTCGAGCTGGCCGTCATGATGGATGTCGACGGTGTATTTCGCCGCGCCCGTCACCTTGTCGCGCGCCTCGATGCGGGGCGCCGTGACGTGATCGCCGTCGAAGCGGCCGGCACAGGCATCCGCCACCGCGCGGTAGATCCCGTCATAGGCGCCGCAGCGGCAGAGATGGCCGGACAGCGCCGCGCCGATCTCCTCGCGCGACGGCACCGCCGTTCCCCTGGTCGCGCGCCAATGGTCGCAGAACGCGGTCGCTTCCACGATGAAGCCGGGCGTGCAGAAGCCGCATTGCAGGGCGTCATGCGCCATGAACGCCTTCTGCACCGGATGCAGCCCGGACGCGCCGATGGCTTCCACCGTCGTCACCGATTTGCCGGCGGCGGCGTGTGCCGGCATCAGGCAGCTTGCGACCGGCGCGCCGTCGACCAGCACGGTGCAGGCGCCGCAGACGCCGGCGCCGCAGACGAGCTTGGTGCCGGTGAGCTTGAGCTGGTCGCGCACGATGTCGATCAAGAGCGCATCGGGATCATCGGGCAGGGATTCGACGCGGCCATTGACGGTCGTCGTGCTCATGGATGTCCTCCAGTTGTCCTGCGTGTCGGCCTCTTGGGGATTGCCGCCCTCTTGACGTACGGCTTCTGCGGTTTCGGCAAGGATTTGGACTTGAATTTCGGCTCGGCGCCGGCGCAGAGCGTCCGCACGATGATCGCCATGTCCTTCAGGAACGCTTCCGCCGGCTGCATCGCCGGATACTGCGACTTCGCTGCGTGAATCGACATTTCGACCAGCCGCGCGAACTCGGCCGGCGTCAGGTCCTGCGGCAGTGCAAGCTGCTGCTTGCGCACGACCCGCGCGACCGTCGCGACCATGCGCTCAGCATAGCGCGCAGCGTAGGTCTGGAAGAGGTCGCGCGCATGCACGAGGTGCTCGGAATACAGTTCCTCGAGATGCGGCGAGCCGTCCAGCGACCCGATCATGGTCGACATCCGCGCGGTCATGCCCGTAGCGAGGATGTCGCCGAGATCGCTGCCCGCCGCCTCCGCCTCGGCAATGGCGGTGTCCTCGGCTGCGATCGCGCTCTCATGCACGCGCTCGATCACGGCGCGGAACAGCGTTTCCTTGGATTCGAAGTGGTGATAGAGCGCCTGCCGCGTCAGGCCGGCCGCCTCGGCGACCTGCTCGATCGAGGAGCGCCGAAAGCCGTGCCGGCGGAACACCAGCATGGTGGCATCGAGAATGCGGGTTTTCGGTCCCATTTGACGATTTTGACAAATATAGAAAAACTGTCAAATCGCGATTTGGTGAGGAGGCGGTGCTGGGGCTTGATCACCATTCCGCGAGGCCGCCGCGCGGCCGGCGCCCATGTGAACCGCCTTGCGAATGGTCGCGTCGAAGAAACGTGGAGCTCCAAAGATGACCTTCTGGTCCGGAGCTTGCGAGGATACGCACATGACCCAGGTCTTTTTCCATTGCTCGACCACGCACGGGGTGCTGATGGATCGCCGCGGCACCTCGGTGACAAGCCTCTCGGAGGCCTGCGAGGCGGCGACGTGCATGATGCGATCGCTGGTCGCAACGGTCAGCCTGGAAGACTGGCGCGACTGGGTCGTGCATGTCAGCGACGAGTCCGGCGAGGAGATCGTGATCCTGTCCTTCGCATCCGTGCTCGGCAAGCCGCACTGAGAGGGCGCCATGCTGTCACCGCACGCATCATTGCTCTCTTTGCACGACAGCTGGAACGCGATTACGGCGGGCTTGCAGAATCTGATCGCGCGAATTCGCGATCCCTACCGGCCCGAGCTGCACTACATGCGCGGACCGGGTCCCAAATGGCATGCGAAGCACGCCGTTCAAGCTGCGCCCGCCGGTTGAGCGCGGCGCTGTTCAGCTCTCGCTTCTCGCCGGGCGGTACATCTCGCGCCGCCACGCCGCCGGGCTGACGCCGACCACGGTGGAAAACACCCGCGTGAAGTGGCTTTGATTGGCAAAGCCGGCCGAAATCGCGATCTCGGACAGCGACAGGTCGCGCGCCGCCATCAGCTGCTTGGCCACGTTCAGGCGCTGCTGAAGCAGCCATTGGTGCGGTGGCAGGCCGGTGGAGATGCGGAAGGCGCGCGAAAAATGGCCGACCGACAGATCGAGCTCGGCCGCAATCCGCTTCAGCGAAATCTTCCCGCTGAGGTCGGATTCGAGCTTTTCGCAGGCGCGGTTGATCTGCCAGGCGGCGAGGCGGGTCGGTCCGGTCGGATGTTGTATTCCGTCATAGGTCCGGGTGACGTGCGCGGTCAGCGCCAGCATCATGTGATCGATGAACAGCTGGTTGGTTTCGTCCGGCCGGTGCAATCCCTCGCGCAGCAGCGCCCCGACATGACGAATGACGCCGTCGTCGTGACCGGTGCCGATTTCGCAGGCCAGTTCGCCGATGCGCGGCGAGCCGGTCTGTTCGGCGAAGTCAGTGAGCGCCGAGCGCGGCAGATAGAAGAACAGCGAGTGGAACGGCTTGTCGATCACGTAGCGCGGATCGCGTTTGAGATCGTAGAGATAGGTCGCGCCCGCCGGGATGTCCCGCTTCATGAGGCACTTGCCGCCCTCCCACAATTCGCAGTCCGGATAATCGTGCAGCTTCAGGCTGACCAGAAAGGCATCCTCGGCGGTGAGCGATCCGGACAGCCCGGGCACCGGGTTGTCGTCCCGGGTTTCGGTGACCGCGAGTTCGGCGCTGCGCAGCGTGCGCGTGATCAGCGCCGGCGGCGTATCCCTCAGGCGTAGGAATTGCCCGAGCCGCTGCCCGTAGGCGCCCGCCTGTGCCATGCGTGTTGAGTCCATCATTGATGTGCGGCCGGGCAGGGACTTGTCAGTCAGCCTGCGAAGCCGTCACTCATTATCCGGGATTGCTGCGGCGCAGTCCAATTGTCTCAGGCGATCATGAACGATGCTGCCGGTCGTTCAGCGCAATGCGATTCCGGAATGAATTCAACTGCTTTGGTCCAATCGACCGTGCCGGACGCAGAAATGTCGCAGCCGCGCGCTTGGCGCAGAATTGGGCAAAGCATGGCCGTTTCAGGAAAGACATTCGAACTGCGCGGCGCTTAGGTCCGGCGGGCAGTTCCGCGCCTCATGGGTCCGACAGACCGGCCCGCAAGGAGGGAGCGCATGAGCCTTCAAACGCGAGCACAGGTGATGAGTAAGCCGATCCTGCACGATCCTTTGCGGGATTCGCCCGCCGCATCCGAAGCGCGGCCGGCCGAGGCACCGGCCGGTCCGCGCTGCCCGGCCGGCCAGGAGATGGCCCGCGTGCTCAAGACGCAGCCGCTTCGCATGGCGGCCGACCCGTCGAGCGGCGCGATCGCCTATTGGAAGCATGACGCCCTGCACGACGTGGTCAGGCCGATGGTCGACCATGTCGTCATGAGCTATCCCGCCGGCTCGCAGCGGCTGGAGCGGCGGACCGGCAGGGTGGCTTCGATCGGAACGGCGCGGTCCGGGGTCGTGACGATCATTCCGGCCGGCTCGAGCTCGCGCTGGGATATCCACCAGTCGGTGCACGTCGTTCAGCTCTATCTTCCGCATGCGACGCTGGCGCGCGTCGCCGGCGAGGCCGACACCGCCGCTCCCGGCGATCTGCTGGAGCGCACCGGGCATCCCGATCCAATTACATCGCGGTTGCTGCTGAGCGCCGCTGATGCGCTCGATGGCAGCGCGGCGCTGGATGCGCTGTTCCGGCAGCAACTGACGGATCTCTTGGCCACGCGCCTGCTGTCGGCGCATGCCGGCGTGCCTGCTACGGTGCAGGCGACCGTGGGCGGTCTGGCGCCGACCGCGCTGCGCCGCGCCATCGAGCGGTTGCGCTTCGCGGCGCTGGCGACGGATGCCGGCCTGTCGCGCTTTCACTTCTGCCGCGCCTTCAAGGAAAGCACCGGGCTCTCGCCGCATGCCTGGCTGCGCCAGCACCGGCTCGAGCAGGCCATGAACATGCTGCGCGACACCGACGCATCCGTGGTCTCGATCGCGGCGGCGCTCGGCTAACAGTTCGCAGACCGCGTTCGCGGCCGCGTTCAGGAAGCTGACCGGCGAAAACCCCGAGCGATTGGCGGCGGCGCCTGCGGTAGCCGCAATCGCTCTTCAGGTCGGGCAATCGCTCTGGGGCACTCATAAGGCCAATTCGCTAGATCACCGTGGCGCCGACGCCAACAACGGAGACAAGCGATGGCCTGGAAGGATTTCGGTAGCTCCCTTGCAGTGACACGGCGACGCCGGGTCCTCGCGACTGCACTGATGTACGGGCTTACGCTCACCGTGCGCTTCACGTCGGCAACCGGCGAGGATGCCGATGCGCCGGCGCAGGCCGTTCAGGGCGCCGATGCCATGACGTCGGTGATGATCAGCGACGCCGCCCAGGCGCTCTACCGGGGCTGGCTCCCGGGGGCCGCGCTGCCGATCGGCCTTCAGCATGGAGCGCTGTCGGGCGCGAGAGGCTGCCGCGCAGCCTGCATGCCCGGGGCGCGCACGCCGTTCCTGTCGAGCTGCGCCGCCCGGCAATAGGCGCTCGCTTTTCGTTTCACCTCTTCGCGTCGCCGATCGCGACAGGCTTCGCCGCAAGCGGCAGGCAGCGGCGGCAACGCGCGGACATCAGAGACTGCCAACCCAGAGGAGATACCCATGCGAATTGTCATCATCGGCGCCGGCTTTGCCGGCATGTACGCCGCGCTCTCCGCAGCCCGCCTGCGCGACATCAAGGGCGTTTCGCCCGAGGAGCTCGAGATCGCGCTGGTCGCGCCGGAGCCGACCCTGGTGGTGCGCCCGCGGCTCTACGAGCCGAAGCCGGAGACACTGACCGCGCCGCTGCTCGACGTCTTCAACGCGATCGACGTCGTCTATGTGCAGGGCAGCGCCGAAGCCGTCGACACCAAGGCCCGCACCGTGCAGATCGTCACCGCCAAGGACGCGCGCAAGACGCTGCCTTATGATCGCCTTGTGGTGGCGACCGGCAGCCGGCTGTTCCGTCCGAACGTACCCGGTCTCGCCGAGCATGGCTTCAGCGTCGACAATCTTGCGGATGCGATCGCGCTCGATCGCCATCTGCACGACCTCGCCAGGCAGCCGGCATCAGTGGCACGCGACACCGTGGTCGTTGCCGGCGGCGGCTTCACCGGCATCGAGGCGGCGACCGAGATGCCGGCGCGGCTCCGGGACATTCTCGGCAGCGACGCCAAGCCGCGCGTCGTGATCGTCGATCGCAACGTGGCGATCGCGCCCGACATGGGCGAGGGCCCGCGCCCGATCATCGAGGACGCGATGCGCAAGCTCGGCGTCGAAGGCCGCTTCGGCGCCGGCGTCGCCGAGGTCAGCAAGTCCGGCGTCACGCTCTCCAGCGGCGAGCATATCGAGGCCGCGACCGTGGTCTGGGCGGCGGGCATTCGCGCCGCGCCGCTGACCACGCAGATCCCGGCGGAGCGCGACAATTTCGGCCGGCTGCTGGTCGATCGCGATCTGCGCGTACCGTCGGTCGCGGGTGTGTTCGCCACCGGCGATGCGGCGCGTGCCGCATGCGACGATGTCGGCAATTACGCGCTGATGTCGTGCCAGCACGCGACGCGGATGGGCGCCTTTGCCGGCAACAACGCCGCGGCCGAGCTGCTCGGTGTCCCGACCAGGCCGTATCACCAGAAGGCCTATGTCACCTGCCTCGACCTCGGCGAGGCCGGTGCGCTGTTCACCCGCGGCTGGGAGCGCAAGGTCGAGATGGTCGGCGATGTGGCCAAGAAGACCAAGCGGGAGATCAACACCGTCTGGATCTATCCGCCGCGCGCCGAGCGTGCCGCGGCGCTGGCATCGGCCGATCCGGAGCACGTCACCGAAGTCTGACGCTGAGCTCGGCGAGAGCACCGCAACTGCGATCATCGCTTCCGCGCACGGCGTCGTTCGATCGCTGTGCGCGGAACTGACTCGAAGTATCGCGGAGCGAAACGCAGTTTAGAATCGTCCTTAGAGCCTGACTGAAAAATGGGTGAGTGATCTCAGTGGGGTGTGATTCCATCGGATTTGCAAAGATTCGAGGGAGAGCACGATGCCCTGGACCAAGATCACTCGGGAGCAATATCGGCGGGACGATCTGCGTTATGCAAGCGATATGACCGATGCGGAGTGGGCGGTGATCAGACGCCTGTTGCCGCGAGCGAACCGGCGCGGCCGGCCGCGTAAGACGGAGCTGCGTCGTGTGATCGAAGCGATCCTCTATATCGTTTCGACCGGCTGCCAGTGGCGGGCGTTGCCGCAGGAGTTCCCGCCCTATTCGACGGTGCAGGGCTATTTTTATAGATGGCGGGATACAGGCCGGTGGCAGAGGATTGTCAGCGTGCTTGTCCGACGGGCGCGAAAAAAGCTTGGACGGACACCGAAGCCGACGGCAGCCGTGATCGACAGTCAAAGTGCGCCAACCACGCAAGCTGGCGGACCGCGCGGCTACGATGCAGGCAAGCGCATCTACGGCCGCAAGCGGCATATCGTGACGGATACCAATGGCCTCCTCCTTGGGGTTCATGTTCATCCGGCCAACGTTCAGGACTGCCATGGCGCCGTACCGCTGCTGAAGAACGTGCGGATGAACTTCCCCCGGCTGCGCCACGTCTTTGCCGACCGGATCTACCGCGGAAATCAACTCCTCGACGCGCTCTCAGACTGCGGTCCATGGACTGTCGAGATCGTCGAGCGGCCTCAAGGCGTCAAAGGCTTCCAGCTTCTGCCGAGGCGGTGGGTGGTTGAACGCACATTCGCTTGGTTCGGCAGATGCCGCCGCCTCGCCAAGGACTTCGAGGCGACGGTGGCAACCGAAGCTGCCTGGCTGCTGATTGCACACATCAGGCTCCTGACCCGCAGACTCGCGGCTGCAGCTAAGGTTGGGTGATTTATGAGTCAGACTCTTAGAAGCGCTCGAAAAATCTGAGGCGCATTGACGCAGTTTCGCTGCGTTCACGTTGCGAGCACGCAACACCATCGGCGATAAGCCCAACACTGGACGTGTTCTAATCACCGATCGGCTGCGTACGTCTTTCATCGTGTTAGTGACGGCCAGGATGAAGGCGATGTGAGTTGACGGGGGTCGGATGTTTCGTCGCACTGCGCTGGCGGCCGGGTACATGGCCGGCAGTGGTTTGTTCGTGCTGAGTGTGGTGATGCCGCGTGAAAGCGTTGCGCAATCGGCGCTGCCGCCGGTGACGGTCGAGGCGCCGAAACAACAGCAGCAGGCGCGGCGGACGCAGCCGGCGCGACGCGCGGCGCGTCCTGCACGTACGACGCCGCGATTGATCGCGAACCGGGCGCCCGCGCAGAACGTTCCAGCACCGGGGGCGGGTGGCGGCGGAGAGCGCGGCAACGGGCCGGTCACCGGCTATCTCGCCAGCCAGAGCGTCACCGCAACCAAGACCGACAGCCCGGTGCTGACGACGCCGCAGTCGATCTCGATCGTCACCCAGGATCAGATCCAGGCGCAGGGTGCGCAGAACATCACCGAAGCGCTGCGCTACACGCCCGGCGTGACGATCGAGAGTTTTGGTGCCAACGCGTTCTTCGACGAGTTCAAGCTGCGGGGCTTCACCGCGCCGCGTTATCTCGACGGGCTGCGGCTGCCGACCGACACCACGACCTTCGCGGTCCCGCGCATCGAGACCTATGGTCTCGAGCGCATCGAGGTCCTGAAGGGGCCATCATCCGGCCTGTACGGACAGTCCGATCCGGGCGGCCTGTTGAACCTGGTCAGCAAGCGGCCCACCGAGACGCCGCATTACGAGATCGAGGGCAGCTTCGGCTCGTTCGATCGCTTCCAAGGCGCCTTCGACATCGGTGGCCCGGCCGACAAGGACGGCCGGGTGCTTTACCGCATCGTCGGCCTTGGCCGCGACAGCAACAGCCAGACCGACTTCGTTCAGGACAACAAGCTGTTCATCGCGCCGAGCTTCACCTGGCGCCCGACCTACGACACCAGCTTCACCGTGCTCTCGCAGTACCAGAAGGTCGACAACAAGGGTTACCAGCAATACGTCCCGGGACAGGTGTCCTTCCTGCCCAACCCCAACGGACATATTCCTTACAGCCGTTACCTCGGCGAGCCCGGGCTGGATGGCTATCATCTCGAGCAGTTCGCGGTCGGCTACGCGTTCGAGCATCGCTTCGACAACATCTTCCAGTTTCGGCAAAACCTCCGCTACACCCAGGCCAGCAACGACCTCGCATCGGTGCGGACCGAGGGCATGGTGACGGATCGTCTGGTCGCGCGCACCTACAACTACGTCAAGGCCAACGCCGCCAATGTCGCGCTCGACAATCAGCTGCAGGCGGATTTCGCCACCGGGCCGCTGGTCCACAAGGTGCTGGCCGGCGTCGACTACTTCGATCTGTGGGCGAACACGGACTATCGCACGACGCCGATTGCGCCGATCGATGCCTATGGCCCGGTCTACGGCACCGCCGTTCCGTTAGCCAGCTCGCTGGCGCCTTTCATTCTGCGCGACGACAGGCAGTCGCAGCTCGGCGCCTATCTGCAGGATCAGATCAAGCTCGATCGCTGGACGCTGACCATGAGCGGCCGCCAGGACTGGGTCAGCTCCGGCTTCACCAGCATGGCGTTCTATCCGCCGGCCGGCCACTATTCGCGCGATGACTCGGCGCAAACCGGGCGCATCGGCCTGAGCTACCTGTTCGATATCGGCCTCGCGCCCTATGTCAGCTACGGGACCTCGTTCACGCCCAACCTCGGCGCCGACAGCGCCGGCCGGTCGTTCAGGCCGACGACGGGCGAGGGCGCGGAAGTCGGCGTCAAGTTCAAGCCGAACGGCTCGAACTTCATGGTGACGGCCGCGGCGTTCGATATCCGTCAGCAGGACGTACTGACGGCCGATCCGTTAAACCCGCTGTTCAACGTGCAGACCGATGCCGTGCGCGTCCGCGGCCTCGAGCTCGAGCTGAAGGGCAATCTCACGCGCGAGCTCGAGATCACGGCGGGATACACCCATCTCGACCCGCGGGTGACGACGAGCATTGCCGGCTATGCCGGCAAGTACATGATGAACACGGCGCAGGACCAGGTCGCGGTCTGGGGCGAGTATAGCTGGTATGACGGCGCGCTCGCGGGCCTTGGGCTCGGCCTCGGCGTGCGCTATGTCGGCGAGACCTACGGCGACAACTTCAATACCTTTGTCATTCCCTCCTATGCCTTGCTCGATGCGTCGGTCAGCTACGATTTCGCTTATCTGCGGCCGGACCTGAAGGGCTGGAAGGCACAGGTCAACGTGACCAACCTGACCGACCACTTCTACGTTGCATCCTGCCTGACCGGGCTTCCCTATTGCGGCCTCGGCAATGGCCGCACGGTACTGGGCACGATGAAGTACACCTGGAACTAAAGCATGATCCCGAAAAGTGCGAAGCGGTTTTCCGAAAAGATCATGCTTCAACAGGAGGCTAAGGTCGATGACGATCCAACCTGATCTCATCGCGCTTTAGGTAACGAAATTGACTGCGACGACCAGATCCTTGCGGCGATGGGGCGCTGTCCATAAATGGACCAGCCTCATCTGCACGTTGTTCATGCTGCTGCTCTGCATCACCGGCCTGCCGCTGATCTTCCACGAGCAGATCGACGATCTCCTGCACAGCCAGGTCAAGCCGGCCGACGTGCCGCCAGGCACGCCGCCGGCCAATCTGGACCGTCTGCTCGGCAACGCGCTGGCGCAGGCGCCCGGAAAGGTGCCTCACTTCCTGATCTGGGATCGCGACGATCCGAGCGCGATGTTCGTCAGCGTCGGCCCGACCATCGATGCCGATCCGACCAACAATTTGCTGATCCGGATGGACACCCATACCGGCGCCTATCTCGATGCGCCCGATGTGACAGGCCGCTTCACCTACATCATGTTGAAGCTGCACACCGACATGTTCGCCGGGCTGCCCGGCAAGCTGTTCCTCGGATTGATGGGGATCCTGTTCTGCGTCGCGATCATCTCCGGCATCGTGGTCTACGCGCCGTCGATGCGGAAACTGCGTTTCGGCGCCTATCGCGCGCAGCGGACCCGCGTCGTGCGCTGGCTCGACGTCCATAATCTCGCGGGCATCCTGCTCGTCGCCTGGACGCTGGTCGTCGGCTTCACCGGGGTCATCAACACCTGGGCCGACCTCGTGCTCAAGATGTGGCAGTTCGGCCAGCTCGCCGAAATGACCGCGCAGTACAAGGACCGGCCGGTGCCGTCGAAGCTGACCTCGCTGAATGCGGCGGTCGAAGTGGCCACCCATGCGGTGCCCGGCATGACGCCGAGCTTCGTCGCCTTCCCGGGAACCCTGTTCAGCAGCAAGAGCCACTACGCGGTGTTCCTGCACGGCGATACGCCGCTGACCTCGCGGCTGCTGAAGCCGGCGCTGATCGATGCGGAAACCGGCAAGCTGACCGACACAAGGGACATGCCCTGGTATGTGACGACCCTGTTCGTCTCGCAGCCGCAGCATTTCGGCGACTATGGCGGCATGCCGCTCAAGATCGTCTGGGCGCTGCTCGACATCCTGACCATCTTCATCCTCGTGACCGGCGTGTATCTGTGGATGCGTCGCCGCAAGGCGGGCGTGAGCCAGGAACGCGCGATCGCCAACGCCGACTCCCTCGACAACCCCGCATTATCGTCGTGACGTCAGCATGGTCTCGCATCGTTCATTGACCCAGATCTTCGCTGCCCCGCTCGTCATCGCGATCGTGAGCACGGTCGGATTGATCAGCGCGCTGGTTGGCGACGGCTGGTGGGATGCGGTCTCGTGGGCCGGGCTCGGCCTGCCTCTCCTGCTCTATCTGGTGTTCATCTGGCGGCGCCAGCCGAATTGATCGGGTTTGCCTGATCGCGCTTCGAACCGGCCGGGCAATCAGCAAAGCCGGTCCAATCGGAATATGCCGATCCTGCGGTGTCTCATCCGCGGAGATGCGCAAGAAGCCGAACGAGCAATCGAATAAGCAGTCGCGGCCGCGCAGGTGTCTGGCGTGTGGCGTCGCGCCGGCATTGTAAGATGACAGGTCTTCACTCCGGGAGCCCCGCCATGCGTAGCGGGTTGACCAATGCATCCAGGTCGCCTTGTCGGCGATACGGAAGCAGCCTGGCCCAGCGGGCCAGGCTGAAATTGGGGTGGCCCGCCAGCAAGTCGCTTGAGATCATGCGCGCTTCATCTTGCCGGCCGAGATTCCAAAGCGCCGCTATGAGTGTCGACTGCGCGGTCAGCCAGAACGGCCGCTGCCTCAGAACGCGGGAGGCTATATCGTGCGCCGCCGCGAAATCTCCGAGATGAAATCTTGCGCGCGCTTCGTCCACCATGGATTCGTTGCGCTCAATCGGACTGAGCCGTTGGGCGTGTTCCTCGTAGAGGACGGCTTTTCGGAAATTGCCGGCGTAGCCGTGGTACATGCCCGCCATGTGATGGGCGTCAGAGCTGCTGGGAGCGAGGCTGATCGCGGTTTCTCCTGCTGCCACAGCCTCATCATGACGGCGTTGATAGGTACGAACATAGCCGATCACCAGGTATGCTTCCCCGAAGCTGGGGTCGGCGGCGAGAGCCCGATCAGCGCAGCCCAGTGCGGCTTGATACGCTTCATTTTCATCCTTGATCCAACCGAAGCGCGCCTGGTCAGTCAGGGTCAGACCCAACAAGTAGAGCGCAGGCATAAACGAGCCGTTGATCTCCAGCGCCTGTTCAAAAAGCTTCCGGGCCTGTGCGTGAGTTTGCCTTGCGAAATTAACGTACAGGGCGCGCCCCTTTAAAACATACTCATAAGCCAGCGGACTGCCCGAGCGCTTTCTCCACACCCTTGCGCGTTCGCCGACCGTCAACTGGACCTCGAGCGCTTCGACGATCTCTTGCGTAATTCGGTCCTGGAGATCGAACACGTCGTCCAGGTCTCCGTCAAAGCGATCCGCCCAGAGATGACCGCCGTCTCGACCATCAATCAACTGCGCCGTCAACCGGATGCGATTGCCGATCTTTCGAACGCTCCCCTCCAGCAGATAACGAGCACCCAGGATCTGCCCGATTTCGCGAATGTCCCGGTTCTGTCCCTTGAACGCGAAGCTCGAGTTGCGAGCTATCACCATCAGTTCCTGAATCTTCGACAGGGTCGTAAGGACGTCTTCCGCGATCCCGTCCGCGAAATACTCCTGCTCGTTGTCGCCGCTCATGTTCTGGAACGGCAGCACCGCGATGGAGGGCTTTCCCGAAAACGGGCGCATGTGATGCGATTCGGCAGGAGCCGGATGGCGCTCAGGTGAAGTTCTGGCGCCGATCTTCATTCGCCAGGCGCGGATCGGCTCAGTGATGTTTTTCAGATTCTGTTGGCCCATGTCTTCGAAGGCTGCATCGACCTTGCTCCGGATCTGCCGGTAGGCGTCGTCAGACAGGCATATGCCGCCCGGGTCCGCGATGTTCTCCAGCCGCGCGGCGATGTTGACGCCGTCGCCGAAAATGTCGTCGTTGTCGATGATGATGTCGCCGACGTGAATGCCGATGCGAAATTCGATCCGCTGCTGTTGCGGTGCGGATGCGTTAAGCTCCGCCATCCTGCTCTGAACCTCTGCAGAGCTGCGCACTGCGTCGACGGCGCTGCCGAATTCGACCAGCATGCCGTCGCCGGTCGTTTTGACGATGCGGCCTCGATGAGCGGCGATCGTTGGATCAATGAGATTCTTTCTGGCCGCCTTGAGCCGCGCGAGCGTGCCTTCCTCGTCCGCTCCCATCAGGCGACTGTAGCCGGCGACATCTGCCGCCAGCACTGCTGCCAGTCGCCTTTCCACTCGCTCGGGCGCCACGGACTACCCTAACTTGGAAGTTCAACCCAGCCAATTAAAGCACGTCGAGCTGGCTTCGGGCTAGAGGCCACGCCCTGGCTGACCGCTAGTCGCTAGATCAGCGCTTCCGTGCGCAGCGTCGCCTCGATCTCGCCGAGGATGCGCGCCAGCCGTTCGGCCCACGCCGTCTCGCCGGCTTGGTCGGAGATCAGGTCCTGGCGGATCTCGATGCCCGAGTTCATCAGGCCGCGCGCCTCGCCATGCACGGGGATCGTGTAGTCGGTCTCGTCGCTGACCGCATAGGGCTCGTTGTCGCCGACCACGAGATCGCCCTCGGCGCGCAGATGCTTCAGCAGTAGCGGCGGCAGTACCGTGTCGCGGTGGTAGAGCGTGCCGATGTGCCAGGGTCGCGCGATGCCGGCGTAGATCGGCGTGAAGCTGTGCAGCGACACCAGCATCGTCGGCAGGCCCCGACGCGCGCGCGCGTCGATGATCTCGTCGATGCGTTTGTGATAGGGATCGAAGATCTGCGCGCGGCGCATCTCGGCGGCCTCGCGCGACAGGCCTTCATTGCCCGGTACCGTGGTGGCCTCGCTGATCAGCGGGATCGAGCTTGCGACATGCGGCGGACGGTTGCAGTCGATCACGAGCCGCGAATAGCGCTGCGCGATCAAATGCGCGCCGAGCCGCTCCGAGAGCCGGGCTGCGACGCCGGCGATGCCGATGTCCCAGGCGATGTGCCGCACCAGCTCGTCTTCGGGCAGGCCGAGGTCGCCGAGCGGAGAGGGAATCAGCCTGCCGTAATGGTCGCAGGTGAACAGGAACGGCGAGCGGCCGCCGGCATTGTGTTCAAGAACCGGTGAAGCGTCGGTGCTCGCGAGCAGGAACGATGGACCGCCTCCGTAATTCAAGGGCTTTTTTCCTCAACTTTGCCTATTCAGGCGGCATGCTGATCTGGAATCGGGCAGCTTTCTCTATAGATTATGCAGCCCGAAATCACGATGATTGTTTGAAGATGCCGCTGCTGACTATTCACCACAAGACCGTTTATCGCTACGCGCGCCCGGTGGCGTTCGGCGAGCACCGCATCATGCTGCGCCCCCGTGACGGCCATGATCTGCGCGTGCTCGACAGCGCACTTGTGATCGATCCACAGCCGATGTCGCTGCGCTGGATCCACGACGTGTTCGGCAACAGCATGGCGATCGCCGCCTTCGACGAGCGCGCCGACATGCTGTCCTTCGTCTCGACCGCGACGGTGGAGCACAATCCGGCCGATACGTTCGCGCTGACGCCGGACGATCCCGCCTATTTCTATCCGTTCCTCTACGACGATGAGGAATTCCCCGACCTGCAGCAGTTCATTACGCCGCAATATGGCGACCCGAATAGCGAGCTGTCGGCCTGGGCGCGGCGCTTCCTCGATGTCGAGGCGCCGACGCCGACTTTCAAGATCCTCAGCGGCATGACCCACGGCATCCGCGAGGCGTTCAGCTATCGCAAGCGCTATGAGCAGGGCACCCAACATCCGCTCGACACGCTGCGCACGCAGTCCGGCACCTGCCGCGACTATGCGCTGTTCATGATCGAGGCGCTGCGCCGGCTCGGCGTCGCCGCGCGCTTCGTCTCCGGCTATCTCGCCATGCCGCCCGGCAGCGCGCACGGCTATGTCGGCGGCGGCTCGACCCATGCCTGGGTGCAAGTCTATCTGCCGAGCGCGGGCTGGATCGAGTTCGATCCGACCAACGGCATCGTTGGCACGCGCGATCTGATCCGCGTCGCGGTGGCGCGCGACCCGCGCCAGGCGATCCCGCTGCACGGCGTCTATCTCGGCGCGGCGGACGCCTTTCTCGGCATGGATGTCGACATCAAGGTGGTCTCGGTCGGCGAGAACGCGGAGCAGGAGACGGCCTGACGATGCAGATCAAGGTCGGCTTCGAGATCACCTACACGGCGGCGCAGCCGACCCCGATGGTGATCATGCTGTCGATCCATCCGTCGCGCTACGCCGACATCGTCGGCACCGAGCGCCTTTCGACCGAACCGGACGTGCCGATCGGCCTCTATCGCGACGGCTTTGGCAATGTCTGCGGGCGGCTCGTTGCCCCCAGCGGTGGCGTCACCTTCCGCGGCAGCGCGCTGGTGCGCGATTCCGGACTGCCTGACATCGTCAATCCGGCTGGACAGCAGCTGCCGGTCGAGCAATTGCCGGACGACATGCTGCTCTATCTGATGCCGAGCCGCTATTGCGAGACCGACAAGCTGACCGATGTCGCCTGGTCGCTGTTCGGCAACACACCGCAGGGCTGGGCGCGGGTGCAGGCGATCACCGATTTCGTGCACCACCACGTGACGTTCGGCTATCAGCACGCCCATCACATGAAGTCGGCGCACGACGTCTATGAAAGCCGCGCCGGCGTCTGCCGCGACTTCGCGCATCTGGCGCTCACCTTCTGCCGCTGCATGGGCATTCCGGCACGCTACTGCACCGGCTATCTCGGCGACATCGGCGTGCCGCCGGACCCGGCGCCGATGGATTTCTCCGGCTGGTTCGAGGTCTATCTGTCGGGCCAGTGGTACACCTTCGATGCCCGCCACAACACGCCGCGGATCGGCCGCATCCTGATGGCGACCGGCCGCGACGCCGCCGACGTCGCCCTCACCACGAGCTTCGGCCGCATGACGCTGACGAAGTTCGTCGTGGTGACGGACGAGGTGGCGGCGGCCTAGCGTCCCCCGGGATTTTCTGTCATTCCGGGACGGTGCGTTAGCACCAGACCCGGAATCTCGAGATTCCGGGTCTGGTCCTTCGGACCATCCCGGAATGACAACTGAACCTATGACCTCCGATATTCTTTTCGTCTACGGCACGCTGATGCGCGGCTTTGACCATCCGATGGCGAAGCTGCTCGCGGGCAATGCCGAATTCCTCGGGCCGGCGCAGTGCCGCGGCCGGCTCTATCTGGTGAAGCATTATCCGGGCCTCGTGGTGTCGGACGATCCGGCCGACATCGTGCATGGTGAGCTGTTCCGCTTGCGGGAGCGTGAGGCCATGCTGCGTGAATTCGACATGTACGAAGCCTGCGGCGAAGGCTTTCCGCCGCCGACCGAATATGTCCGCGAGATGCTTGCCGTCACGCTCGCCGACGGCAGCGTGAGCGAGGCGTGGACCTATCTCTACAACTGGCCGGTCACCGAGCTGCCGCGGATCGCGTCAGGAAAATTCCTCGAGCATTAGCGCTCGGACGTACCGCATGTTTCGTCATGCCCGGGCTTGACCCGGGCATCCATCTCACTTCGCAATAGTCATTCTTTTGATGGATTGCCGGGTCACAGGCGAGCGGAAGCGACGCCGTCATTCTGACGGCTGTGCCGGCCACCACGAAAGAGAAGTCAATCCTCCCGCACCACGCGGATGTCGACCTCGCGCTCGACATAGCTCCATTCCTCGGTCGCGCGCAGCATGCCGACCAGTTCGTCGAACAAGGTGACGTGGTCGGGGGCGAATTCGAACCAGGTCAGGAAGTCGAAGGGCATGCCGAGGTCGCGCGAATGAAACAGCTGGCGGGCGATTGCGGGGAGGAATTTCAGGGTGCCTTCGATGTGGTGCGACTTGTCCTCGAAGATCTTGCGGCGCTCCTCCTGCGTGAGCTCCCACCACGCCGCGGATTTCCGGATCGGGATCAGCGCCGCGTGCGTTGCCTCGCTGCGGCCGAGCCCGGCCTGCACGGCCAAGAGCTTCTCGCGCTCCTCCTTCTCGGTGTAGCGCAGATGGCTGGCGACGCCGGCGAGCCGCCAGGAGGTCTGCGCCGGCAGCAGCGGCAGCGCGATCGATTCGCTCGCAACGATCGACAACGCCGCGACCTTCGGCAGCGTCTCGCCCTTCACCCGCGTGATGGACGTGACCTGCCAGCCGCCGCTCTGTCCGCCTCTGAATGTCGTGAACATGGCCTATCCAATCCCGGAAGGGGGGAGGGGGCAAGCTTGCCGCACAGGCTCTCCACCGTGGATTTGGGGGTAACCCGCTCGACGGAGGCGACGGGCCAGACCTGTGAATAGCCCGGAAAAGCCCCACATTGTTCGGCATGGCGGGCCGTGCCGCTATATGGCTAACCGGTTGTCCGCGATTCGCCGCCCGAGCCCAAAATCCTGACTGATGCGTTTCACGCCCGAATTCCTCGATGAGCTGCGCGCCCGGCTTCCGGTCTCGGAAGTCGTGGGCAGGCGCGTCAAGCTCAAGAAGGCCGGCCGGGAGTGGAAGGGGCTGTCGCCGTTCCAGCAGGAAAAGACGCCGTCGTTCTTCGTCAACGACCAGAAGCAGGCCTGGTTCGACTTCTCGTCCGGGCTGAATGGCAACATCTTCGACTTCCTGATGAAGACCGAGGGCGTGACTTTCCCCGAGGCGGTGGAACGTCTCGCCGCGATGGCGGGTGTCCCGCTGCCGGCGGTGACGCCCGATGCCGCGCGACACGAGCAGCACCGCCGCACCCTGCACGACGTGATGGAACTGGCGACCAAGTTCTTCGCCGACACGCTGGCTTCGCGGGGCGGCGCCAAGGCGCGCGGCTATCTTGCCGACCGCGCCATCTCGCCGGCGACCCAGCTCCAGTTCCGGATGGGCTATGCGCCGCCGGATCGCTTCGCGCTGAAGGAGCATCTCGGCGCACTAGGTATCTCCACCGACGACATGGTAGAGGCCGGGCTTCTGGTGTCCGGCGAGGACAAGCCGGTGCCGTTCGATCGCTTCCGCGACCGCGTCATGTTCCCGATCACGGATGCCCGCGGCCGCGTCATCGCATTCGGCGGGCGTGCGCTGGAGAAGGACGTTCCGGCAAAGTACCTGAACTCGCCGGAAACCACGCTGTTTCACAAGGGCGACAATCTCTACAATCTGTTCACCGCGCGGCAGGCCGCGCATGACGGCGCACAGCTGATCGTCGTCGAGGGCTATGTCGACGTCATTGCCATGGTCACGTCGGGCTTTCCCGGCGCCGTCGCGCCGCTCGGCACCGCGCTGACCGAGAACCAGCTCGGCCTGCTCTGGAAGATGGTCGACGAGCCGATCCTCTGCTTCGACGGCGACCGCGCCGGCCAGAAGGCGGCTTATCGTGCTGCCGACCTTGCATTGCCGCAGCTCAAGCCGGGCAAGAGCCTGCGGATTGCGCTGCTGCCGGAAGGGCAGGACCCCGACGATCTCGCCCGCTCCGGCGGCCGCGGCGCGATCGAGGACGTGATCTCGGCCGCGCGTCCGCTCGCCGAAATGATCTGGTCGCGCGAGATCGAGGGCGGCAATTTCGATACGCCCGAGCGCCGCGCCGCGCTGGAGGCGCGGATCGGCGAGCTCACCAATGGCATCCGCGACGAGGTGGTGCGCCGCTATTACCGGCAGGACCTGCAGGAGCGGCTGCAGCGCAATTTTGCGCCCGAGGGCGGCCGCGGCGGTTATGGCCGCGGCGGCTACGGAAGGGGCAATTTCGGCGGCGGCCGCGGCGGCGAATCACCCCGCCAGTTTGTCCCCCGGGGACCTGCCCAAAACGGCCGACAGGGAGGCCCGCAGGGCGGCCGGTTCGGTGTCACCCCCGGGATTTCACGGGGTCCCTATCAGGCCGCCAGCCCCCAATTGGCCAACAGCCCGATCATGCGCGGCCAGCGCAGCGCGGTCTCCCGCCGCGAGGCCCTGATCCTGCAATCGCTGATCAACCACCCCTGGCTGCTGCACGACCATCTCGAGGAGGTGGCGGCGCTGGAGCTCGCCCATCCCGAGGCCCACAAGCTCAGGGCCGCCATCATCGCCGCCTTTGCCCACGACCATCACCATTCCCCTGACGCCGAGGAGCAGGCCGAGAAGATGCGGGCCGACCTCGAAGCGGACGGATTATCCCCGATTCTTCAAAGGGTTGAGCGGGCGATCACAACCCAGGCGGTGTGGGGCGCGCAGGTCGGCGCGGCGCGCGAGGATGTTTTATCAACCTGGCGTCAACTCGTTGCCTTGCATCAGAAAACCCACGCCTTACTTAGGGAAAGAAAAGATGCGGAAGCGGCTTTGGCTGAAGACTCCAGCGAGGCCAATCTGGCATGGTTGCAGGATATCCAGGCCCGGATGGCAGAAGCCGACGGGACCGAAGCCCTGATTGAAGGGTTCGGCGAATTATCGGGCCGGTTCCAGCGTAATGTCTGATAACAAAAATGCTGCGGACGGCGCTGGCCGCACCCGCGAAAAGACTCGCCAAATCCATGGTTTGGCTGCAAAAACAGGGTTAAGCGAAACTTAATAGCTACCGTAGCATTTTCAGGCGAAGTGGTTCCGGGTTCGCCGTCAGAAAATGCGTCAGATCTAGATCTGTCGCGTCTTCCGATCGTAAAACCGGTGTCCACTTTTACGGAAGACGCAACGGGCTATTGCAGATTGGAAACCGTCGAGACGGATGACAGGGGTGGCGAGATATTGCGCCGCCCTTTGTGCGTCGAGAGAGTAAATCTAGATTTCGTGCGGATGCGCGTGCGTGGCGCCATTTTGCATGACCGCGTTTCGGGAGCTTAGTGAATGGCCACCAAGGCAAAGACGCTGCAGGTTAAGGACAAGGAAAAGGACGACAAGGCAGCGGATGCTCCTGAGAAGGATGCCGCTGACGCGCCGTCGCCGTTGCTCGACCTGTCGGATGCCGCGGTGAAGAAGATGATCAAGCAGGCCAAGAAGCGCGGCTTCGTGACCTTCGATCAGCTCAACGAAGTGCTGCCCTCCGATACGACCTCGCCCGAACAGATCGAAGACATCATGTCGATGCTGTCCGACATGGGCATCAACGTCACCGAGGCCGACGATAGCGAGGGCGAGGACGAGAAGGACGACGGCGACGACGAGACCGATAACGAACTCGTCGAGGTCACGCAGAAGGCCGTCACCGAGGTCAAGAAGTCGGAGCCCGGCGAGCGCACCGACGATCCCGTGCGCATGTATCTGCGCGAGATGGGCACCGTCGAGCTGCTCTCCCGCGAAGGCGAAATCGCGATTGCAAAACGCATCGAGGCCGGCCGCGAGGCGATGATCGCGGGCCTCTGCGAAAGCCCGCTGACCTTCCAGGCCATCATCATCTGGCGCGATGAGCTCAACGAAGGGAAGATCTTCCTCCGCGACATCATCGATCTCGAAGCCACCTATGCCGGCCCCGAGTCCAAGGGCGGCATCAATCCGAACCTGATCGGCAGCAACGGCGCCGAGGGTGCCGCCGCTGAGGGCAATGGCGGCGACGCGCAGGCCGGTGCGCCGGCCCATGTCGCGCCGCCGGCAGCGCCGCCGTCGCCGACCCCGTTCCGCGCCGCGCCCGCCGGTGGCGAAGCCGCCACCGAGGAGAAGGATCCCGCCGAGGCCGCCGCCGAAGGCGACATGGACGACGACGAGTTCGAGAACCAGATGTCGCTCGCCGCCATCGAGGCCGAGCTGAAGCCGAAGGTGGTCGAGACCTTCGACAAGATCGCGTCCGAGTACAAGAAGCTGCGCCGCCTGCAGGAGCAGGACATCGCCAACCAGCTGCAGAGCGAGTCGCTGTCGCCCTCGCAGGAGCGCAAGTACAAGAAGCTGAAGGACGAGATCATCGTCGAGGTGAAGTCGCTGCGCCTCAACCAGGCCCGCATCGATTCGCTGGTCGAGCAGCTCTACGACATCAACAAGAAGCTGGTCTCGTTCGAGGGCCGCCTGCTGCGCCTCGGCGACAGCCACGGCGTCGCGCGCGAGGACTTCCTGCGCAACTACCAGGGCTCCGAGCTCGACCCCCGCTGGCTCAACCGCGTCTCCAAGCTGTCGGCCAAGGGCTGGAAGAACTTCGTCCATCACGAGAAGGACCGCATCAAGGACCTGCGTCACGAGATCCAGTCGCTTGCGGCGCTCACCGGGCTCGAGATCGGCGAATTCCGCAAGATCGTGCACGGCGTGCAGAAGGGCGAGCGCGAGGCCCGTCAGGCCAAGAAGGAGATGGTGGAAGCCAACCTCCGTCTCGTGATCTCGATCGCCAAGAAGTACACCAACCGCGGCCTGCAGTTCCTCGACCTGATCCAGGAAGGCAATATCGGCCTGATGAAGGCGGTCGATAAGTTCGAATATCGCCGCGGCTACAAGTTCTCAACCTACGCCACCTGGTGGATCCGGCAGGCGATCACCCGTTCGATCGCCGACCAGGCCCGCACCATCCGCATCCCCGTGCACATGATCGAGACGATCAACAAGATCGTCCGCACCTCGCGCCAGATGCTGAACGAGATCGGCCGCGAGCCGACCCCGGAAGAGCTCGCCGAGAAGCTCGGCATGCCGCTCGAGAAGGTGCGCAAGGTCCTCAAGATCGCCAAGGAGCCGCTGTCGCTCGAAACGCCTGTGGGCGATGAAGAGGATTCGCATCTCGGCGATTTCATCGAGGACAAGAACGCGATCCTGCCGATCGACGCTGCGATCCAGTCCAACCTGCGCGAGACCACGACGCGCGTGCTGGCCTCGCTCACCCCGCGCGAGGAGCGCGTGCTGCGCATGCGCTTCGGCATCGGCATGAACACCGACCACACGCTGGAAGAAGTCGGCCAGCAGTTCTCGGTCACCCGCGAACGCATCCGCCAGATCGAAGCCAAGGCGCTGCGCAAGCTGAAGCACCCGTCGCGGTCGCGGAAGCTGCGGAGCTTCCTGGACAACTAATATTTCCGATTGTCGTTGCCGGACTCGACCCGGCAATCCATCGAGACAACAACGGCGGGCCTGGGCCCGCCGTTTTCATTTTGATCCGTCTCCGACGTCATTGCGAGGAGATTGCTTCGCTGCGCTCGCAATGACGTGGATAGAGTTGTGTGGACGCCGCTACTTCTTCTTCGCACCGACGCGCTCGATGGACTTGATCTCGAGCGGCGGGCGGCCGCCCTTTTCGGCGATCTCGCGGTCCTGCTCGCGCAGGAAGGCACGCACCGGCTCGTCGCCGTCGAGCCCGCCAATGAGCTCCGACGGCACGCGGCGGTTGGAGCGCTGCGAGCCGTCTTCATAGAAGACGTTGAAGAAGGCGAATTCGCCTTTGGGATTGGTCCCGGGTTTTTTCGGCATGCGCGGCTTGTCCTCGATCGGGGCGCCGCTGTCAAAGCAAATCGCCTGCGTCCGCGCGCCGGTCTGCCCTGCGCGATGGGGTTGCGTGCGGCCCTTGCGCAACGTCGGGCGCAGTTCGGCCCGGCATGCGCTCGCGGTGCCCGTCCGATCACATCAACGACATATACGGCTCAGCCCTCGAACAGCACGAACGCCGCCCACACGCTGGCGTCGCCCGCGCCCGCGACCTTGTCGTCGCGCGCATCGCGCCTCGTCTGGCGCAGCGCATCGGAATAGGTCAGGCCCTCCGCGAGGTGCTCGTAGAACCGCACAGTGAAGTTCGCGGTGCCCTGGTCGGCGACCGGCCACAGCGTCAGCAGCGCGCGCCGCGCGCCGGCGATGCCGAGCGCGGTCGGCAGGCCGCGCAGGCCGCTGACGAAGCTCTCGTCGCCGCGGCCGGTCTCGCAGGCCGACAGCACCAGCAAGTCGAGACCGGACAGGTCCCAGTCCATCAATTCGAAGCCATAGAGATAGCCGTCGTTCTCGTCGCGCAGCGGAAATCGGCTGTCGCCGGCGCCCGACAGCACGATGCCGCTCTGCCAGAGCGTATCGAGGCCGGAGGCCGTGCTGTCGCGATAGAAGCCGTGCGTCGCCAGATGCGCGATGCGCGCCTTGCCGATCGCCGCGCGCAGCGTGCCTTCGCTGACGCCGCGCCCGGTCAGCATCTCGACCGGCGCGCCGCGCGCGCGGGCGAGTTTGGCGATCGCCTCGATCTCGGTCCGGGTCGCGGGCAGCGGCATCGGCCCCGGCTCGCCGTATTCGATGCCGCCGGCGAGCAGCATCGTGCCCCGCTGATCGAGCGTCTCGCGCGCATGGATCGCGATCAGCGCATCGGGGCTGGTCAGCATCCGGATCGTGAACTTGTCCTCCAGCAGGCCGCCGCCACTGCCAGGCAGCAGCGCGAACGGCACGGCGAACAGGAAGCCGTCAGGCACGACATAGAGCGTGGTCTTGTCCTTCAGCAGCGGCTCCAGCGGCGCGAACAGCCGCGCCCGGAGGTTCTGGAAGCGGCCCTTGACGTCGGGCGCGTGCGTGTCGGGATCCGGCGCAGCGGCCCGCGTCGCGCGCAGCCGCGCGATCTCGGTGCGCACGCCGGTGTCGACCATCCGGCCGGGATCGCCGAGATCGACCACGCGCGGCTCGCTCGTTGCGGTCTCGACGATGGCGTAGAGCACGGTCGCCGCCAACGGGTCTTTCGCCTGGCGATCCGCCTTCCATTGCCGGGTGATGAAATAGTTGACGACGGCTTCCCGCGCCGCGAGCAGCTGTGACGGGCGGATCGGGTCTTGCGGCAGCTTCATGCCGATCGCATCGAGCCGCTTCTGCAGCGCCTTCTCGGCGGCGTCCTGCCGCCCCCACACCGACCTCGCCCAGTCGTCGATATTGCCCGACGAGAACAGCTCCTGCTTCTCGCCGTTGAGCCGGAGCGCCGTCCGCAGCAGCGTCGCGGTCTCCTCGTCCTTGCCGGCGACCTCTGTCTCGAGCTGGCGCAGCGCCGTGGCGTCGGCGCCGCCGAGCGTCTTCCAGTGCAGCACGGCGGCGGCAAAGGCCGGCTGCGCCACGGCGGAGCCGGCGCCGGTGGCGAAGCGGCCGAACGCGAACAAGAGATGGTCGGCATGGGCGCGGATCGCTTCGGCGACGGCGCGATCACCCGATGTGCCGACCTCGCGCCTCATCCAGTCGAACATCTCGCGGTCAAGCGCGGCGAAGGCCTGCACCGCGCGGCTCGGATCATCGGCGATCAGCGCGGTCGCGATGCCGAGCTTGATCTCGAAGCTGATCGGATGCTGCGCGGTGAAGGCGCGGGTCGAGATCGCCAGCGCGGTCTCGCGCAGCCGCATCCCCTTGTCCCGCTCGCGGCGCTGCGCGCGTTGGCCGGCAGCCAGCACCGCGGATTTGATGCGCAGGAAATCCGCATAATTCGCCTCATTGGCGACGATCGCCTCCAGCCGCCCCAGATCGGCCGGCGCGATCGCGGCATCGCCGGCGGCGAGCATGTCGGTGTAGAACAGCCAGGCGTCGGCCTGTCCGGCAAAGCTCGGATCCTTCGGCGCCATCGCGGCCGCGATCGCTCGGTGGCGGCGGAAGTAGCGGCGGGCGTCGTCGAAGCGGCCGAGATTGAGGAAATCCTGGCCGGCGTTGTTGACCGTCACCAGCGTGTTGAGATGGTTCTCGCCATAATGTCGGGCGCGCTTCTCGATCGCGAACAGATCGAGCTCGAGCGCCTTCGCCGGCGCGCCGATCTCGCGCAGCATGTCGGCATAATTGTTGGCGAGCTTCCAGGTGGTGCGATGGTCGGGCCCCAGCGCCTTCTCCGCACGCTCGAAATTGTGCCGGCCCAAATTGGTCGCCGACGCCGCCGAGCCGTTGGCGGACAGCGCGACCGCGAGCTTGTCGCTCGCGATCAGCGATTCCTCGGAGCCTTCGCCCCAATAGGCGTTGAACGCCGCGATCGCCTTCATGTAGAGCGGAACGGCTTCGGCGATCCTGGCGTGGTCGGACAGCAGGATCGCGTACATCAGCAGCACGTCGGCATTGCCGGGCGGCCGTTGCGCCGCCGCCTTGCTCTGGAACGCGCGCACGAACAGTTTTTCGGCGAGATCGTCGCGCTTGACCGCGCGCAGCGTCGTGGTCGCGTCGAAATACTGCTCCATGACGAATTGGGCGTCGTCGAGCTTGTCGGCGGCATCCAGTGCTGCAAGCAGCTGTGCATAGCCCGCGTCGAACTTGCCGCCGCGCGTCAGCGCGATGGCGTTCTTCATTTGCGCGGCGATCGCCTGCGTGCTGCCGGCGCCTTGCGCCGGCGCGCGCTTGGCGGCGGCGTTCTGCGCGGCGGCGGTGCCGATCGCTGTGCTCAAAACAGCGCCGAGCGCGAGCACGACACCGATCGATGCGGCAGCCCTGCGCGCGCGTGCGAAACCCAAGGGGAAGCCCAAGGCGATCGTCATCGGCAGCATCCTCATCCCCAAACGCGTCATCGGATGGCGTCCCCGAATGACGGCGGCGTTGCAGCCGGCGTGCCTGGCTTTAGCGGCGCGGCTTTGCATGAACAAGACAGCGCGGCCGGCCGCCTGCCGGCGGAAGCAGCTTGTCCGGCCTGTGCTTCTTGGTCGCGGCCGGCGGCTTCGGCGTTCATGCGTCGCATCCTCAAATGCTGCCGTGCGGTGCGTCGCTCGCCCGGGCACCGCCGCTTGCATGCCACCGGCAGTCAAGCCAACGGACGATGTTACCGCCGGCCCGCCGTTCGCGCAGAGGCGAGGGCAGAGGTGAGGGAATGGCTGGCGGTGGAGCCTCGCGCGCCAGCGCACTTTTCCGGCAGCGGTCTTTCGTATCGTCGCGCAAACGAACGACGGCCGAAAGCCGAGCTTTTTCTGACCATCGTCACTTGCGTCATGCCGTCCGATTCGCGTATGAGGCGCATCCTTCTATTTCTACAACCTCTCCTTCGAGAATCGATCGCCGATGTCCAACGCCACAATCGACGCCAACAAGGCGCTCGTGCTCGCGCATTACGACGCCGTGACCAACCGCCACGATCCCGAGGCGATCCGGGCGCAGCTGGCGCCCGACTTCTTCGACCATGCGGTGGGCAAGCGGCTGAGCGCCGAGGACGTGATCGCGCATTCGGCCGCGATGCACGAGACCTTCGCCGACCTGTCGGCGGTGGCGGAATGCCTGGTGGCCGAGCGCGACATCGTCGCCGGCCGCTTCGTCTGGCGTGGCCGGCACCGCAGCCCGTGGCGCGGCATTCAGCCAACCGGCCGCCACGTCGAATTCCGCGGCATGACGTTCTGGCGGATTCAGGACGGCAGGATTTCCGAGCGCTGGGCGGAGATCGATTTTGTGGACCTGGAGCGCCAGCTCAGGGATTGAGCTTCGGCTACGTGCCGATCGGTTGATGGATGCGCCGTGGTCATTCACCGTGCGAACATGGATAGAGGCGCGTAGCTGCCCGTCGAGGATGGAGTGTCGTGCCGACGCTTTGACTGCCTCGTTTGCTCCATGGCATGATCGGCCAATCGAAGCAGGGGGATTTTTTGCATGTTCAGGTGTCGTTTGGCGGTTGTGTTCGGCGCCTTGCTGCTTGCCACCCCCTCCTATGCCGCGCGCTGCGGTGGCAGTTTTCCGACCTTCGTCCAGTCGTTCTCGCAGGAGGCGGCGAGCGCCGGCATCCAGCAGGACGTGATCTCCGCGGCGCTCGGCGGCGTGCAGCAGGATGGCGGGGTGCTCGCCTTCGACCGCCGGCAGCGCTACACCTTCAACAAGACCTTCGAGCAGTATGTCGCAACCCGGGTCGGGCCCGGGCGCATCAATGGCGGCCGCGCGATGCTGCAGCGGCACGCCGCGCTGCTTTCGAAGATCGAGCAGCAGTATGGCGTGCCGCGCCAGATCCTGGTCGCGATCTGGGGGCTCGAGACCGATTTCGGCAAGGGCGACATGGGCAAGCTGCCGGTGTTCCGCGTGCTCGCGACGCTGGCGCATGATTGCCGCCGCACCGACCTGTTCCAGGGCGAACTGCTCGCCGCGCTCAAGATCGTGCAGCGCGGCGATCTCCGTCTCAACGACATGATCGGCGCCTATGCCGGCGAGATCGGCCAGACGCAATTCCTGCCGTCGTCCTACATCAAGTACGGCGTCGATTTCGACGGCGACGGCCATGTCGACCTGCGCCACTCGGTCGCCGACGTGCTGGCCTCGACCGCGAACCTCCTGCACACCAGCGGCTTCAAGATGGGCGCGCCCTATGGCGAGGGCACCGCGAATTTCGAGGCGATGCGCGAGTGGAACAGGGCGGTGATCTATCGCAAGACCATCGGGTATTTTGCCGATCAGCTCGTGGGGCGGTGAGGGCGCGGCGGCCTTGTCCGTCATTGCGAGCGGAGCGAAGCAATCCATCTTTCGGCACATGCGGGGCGATGGACTGCTTCGTCGCTTCAGCGCAAAATTGCTTCGCAAATTTGTCGCCGAGCTCCTCGCAATGACGATCGTTTCCATCGGGCCGCATCACGCATGGAAAAATGGATTCCGGGTTCAGCCCTGCGGGCTGCCCTCAGATGCGCAATTGCGCATCGGGGAATGACGGTTGAGAATTCTGGTGTCTCCATGGAAACCATCGGCAGCCAAAAAATCTGGTCGTTCTTCGACCGCCGCGGATGCCAGGTCGCGAAGAACTCGGCGGTGCGGGAGGGGCCGGGCCATCGCGTCGGCTCCTATCTCGAGCTCGCCACCAAGATCGCCGAGCTGCAATTCCTCAACCGCGATCATGTGCTGCTGTTTCGCGGCCAGGGCGCCGACTACAGGAACATCAAGCGCAACTCGTCGCTGAAGCCGACGCTGTTTCGCGGCGGCCGCGGCAATCCCGATCAAGCGACGCTGGTCGGGCGGTTCGATGCGCTGCAACGCGCCGAGCGGATCCTGATCGCCGAATACGCCAGGGAAAAGCTGCTCGGGCTCGAGCGGTTGAAGCGGCATCGCATCCTGCGCTGGTCGATCCTGCAGCATTACGAGGTCTGCACCACGCCGCTGCTCGACGTCACCCATTCGATCCGGATTGCCGCCTCCTTTGCCTCGCTGGCGGAGACCGGCACCGCCTTCCTCTATGTGCTCGGCGTGCCGAATCTGAGCGGCGCGATCACCGCGAGCGCCGAGGCCGGCCTGCAGATCGTGCGCCTCGCCAGCGTCTGCCCGCCGTCGGCGGTGCGGCCGCACATCCAGGAGGGCTATCTGCTCGGCGAGTATCCGGAGATGTCCGGCACCGAGCAGAAGGAAAACTACTTTCCCTACGAGATGGATTTCGGCCGGCGGCTGGTCGCCAAATTCTCGTTCGCGCCGGCGTCGTTCTGGAAGAATGATAATTTTCCGCAGGTGGCGAGGAGCGCGCTCTATCCCTCGGAGCGGAGCGATCCGCTGTTCCGGCTGGCGCTCGGGGTGAAGAAGCAGCTGGGCGGGTAATCTCGTGTCGCGATGACGCGCAGGCGTGACTCGCAGGCATGGTATGACCCGCGGGCCGTGCAACATCCCCGGTGTCGTCCCGGGCTTGACCCGGGACCCATAACCACAAATGTCCGTGTTGCACGACGCTGTGGCCCCCGGCGTGCCTCACCAACCCAATCCTGTGGTTATGGGTCCGGCTTTCGCCGGGACGACGGCGGTGCGCGGGTTACTCCGCGCTATCGTGCTACTGGCTCGCACTCGCGGCATCGCGCGCGATCCGCCGCGCCGCCGTCTTCTCCATCATCCGTTGCATCGTTTTCCAGTAGGTCGCCGGGCGGAAGCGTTGCAGCAGGTCCATGAAGTATGCGTCCTTGCCGATCAGGATGCGCGGCTGGTTCTTCTCGATGCCGGCGATGATGCGCTGCGCGGCCGCGGTCGGCGTGGTCCTGGCCAGTGCGTCGAAGCGCTCGATCGATTCGGCGCGGCGGGCATTGTCGGTGACGCCGGTGCCGGCGCGCGAGTTGCGCGCGATGCTGGTGGCAACGCCGCCCGGATGCACCACGGACAGACGCACCGGGCTGTTCGCCACCGCAAGCTCGTGGCGCAGGCTTTCCGAGAAGCCGCGCACCGCGAACTTGGCCGCGCAATAGGCGCTCTGGCCGGGCGGGGCGATGATGCCGAAGATCGACGAGATGTTGACGATATGCGCCTCGCGCCGCCGCGAAAGCTGCGGCAGGAAGGCGCGGGTGCCGTGCACCACGCCCCAGAAATTGATGTTGAACAGCCACTCCATCTGCGCCTGATCGAACTCGCCGAACTCGCCGAGCAGCGCGACGCCGGCATTGTTGACGACGATGTTGAGCGAGGGGTGCGCTGTAACGGCGGCCTCCGCGAACGCCGTGATCTGGTCCGGCTCGCTGACATCGAGCCGATGCACGGTGACCTTGCGCGGGCTCGCTTTCGCGATCTCCGCGGCGGCGGCCTGCAGGCCGGCCTCGTCGCGGTCGGCGATCGCCAGATCGCAGCCGCGCAGCGCCAGTTCATGCGCGAGCGCGCGGCCGATGCCGCTGGCGGCTCCGGTCACGGCAGCGGCGGATCCAGGGATCGCGGTCATGTCGGGTGAGCTCCATCTCAACGGGGGTGGTGGTTGCCAAGCGAGGAACACGGCATTTCCACGCTTTTCTCAAATTGGAACTGAACCATCCAGTGATTTTGGGCATTTAATCTATGTTACGCGCTCGAAGCGAAGCATTCAAACCAAGGGAGCCACACCCATGGGACAGTCAAAGCCCTATCGTGCGAAGGCCCTGGTGGTTGAGGACGACCCGATGCAGCGCGAGATGATCGGGCTGCTGCTGGAGGAGAGCGAGTTCGACGTCATCGCCTGCGAGAGCGCCGAGGCCGCCGAGCTGGTGCTGCAGGGCAACGGCGACAACGTCGTGCTGATGATGACCGACGTCGAATTGGCCGGAAACATGACCGGCATCGAGCTCGCTTATGCCGCGAAGAAGTACAGACCCGATCTCGACGTGATCGTCACCTCGGGCAAGCCGCTGCGGCAGCGCCTGCCCGAAGGCGCCTTGTTCTGGGCCAAGCCCTGGGCGCCGCTGGACGTGATCCGGGTCGCCGAGATGAAGGCGTCGGAGCTTTCGCATCGCGGATGGCGCAGGTCGTCGTAACGGGGTGTCGACGCTGGCGCCGGGCGGAGGCCGGCAGCCGCTTCCGCCGTCCCCGTCGCCGTGATATTGGCGGACGATGTCCCGTCCGCCTGTCCCGCCCGCCGAGGATTTGAAGTGACTTGGTCCTTTCTGCTGACGTCGCTGATCGTGGTGGCCTCGCCCGGCACCGGCGTGCTCTATACGCTGGCGGTGGCGCTGACCCGGGGAGCGCGGGCGAGCGTCGCGGCGGCGTTCGGCTGCACGCTCGGGATCGTGCCGCAGATGATCGCGGCGATGCTCGGGCTCGCCGCCATCCTGCACACCAGCGCCGTGGCGTTCGCGGCGCTGAAATGGGGCGGCGTCGTCTATCTGCTCTACATGGCTTGGCAGGCGCTGCGCGAGCGCGGCGCGCTTGCCGTCGACACCGAGATCAAGCCGCGCTCGCGCCGGCGGGTGATCGTGACCGCGATCCTGATCAACATCCTCAATCCAAAGCTGTCGATCTTCTTCCTGGCCTTCCTGCCGCAGTTCATCGCGGTCGACGAGCCACACCCGCTGGCGCGAATGGTCGAGCTCAGCGGTGTCTTCATGGCGATGACCTTTGCGGTGTTCGCGGTCTACGGGCTGTTCGCCGCCTCGGTGCGCGACCGCGTCATCACCCGGCCGAAGGTGATGGCCTGGCTGCGGCGAAGCTTTGCCGCGGGCTTTGCCCTGCTCGGCGCCAGGCTCGCCTTGGCGGAGCGCTGACGTCGCGGCCGTCACGCCCGGACGCAGGCAATAAAAAAGCAGGCGTTGCGCCTGCTGCCTTGCGCCCCGTCAGTTCGGGGCCGATCGATGTAGGGTGGTGAATTCGAGGTTGACGTCGCTGCGACCGGTTGTCCCGGTCCGGGTGCCCGGGCAGGGCAAGAGCCGCTACCCGGGCTGGAATTCGTTACTTCTTGGCGGCCTTCTTTTTGGTGGCCTTTTTCGCCTTCGCCTTCTTCGCCTTCTTCGCTTTCTTAGCCATAGTATCCTCTCAGGGTTTCATGGATTGAACGCGACTCCGAGGCATGCTTGGCGGAGGGCCAGCCTCGCAACATCCTCGATATCAAACTCAGCAGATTCGGAGGCTGCTGCCGCGTGCTGTCACGGCGCCGTCATCGTGTTATCCACAACTGTTACGCGTTTTCGCCAGCTTTTTCGCAAAGCGTTGCGCATCTCGCGCGTCGCGGCGTCGCGCATCCGTCATGCTTAACGATGCGCAAACGGCGGATGCGCAGATCTTCATCAATTCAAAACCACGGCGCGGATTGGCACGTTGTGGGTGACGCTCCGTTAAGCGGCGCGGCCGCATGCTGTTCCGTAAGACAACGGGGATTGTCATTTGAGGAAGCGCCCCGGGGGCATGATCCGGACAAGTGCGAAGCGGTTTTCCGAAAAGATCATGCCAAAACAAGAATCTAACGCGCGATGATGATTCAGCCTGATCTCATCGCGCTTTAGCGGCAGACGGTCATTTCAGGAGAGGCGAGGCCGATACGGCTCTCGAACAGGGGCGATGTTGAGCGTTCCGACGCTTTGGACGGTATTCATTATCAATTTTCTCGCGCTCGGGCTGATCTGGGCCTATGTCGCGCGCAGCTATCCTGCTTTCGGCGCGGCGCGGTTCTGGACCGCGTCGGCCCTCGTCGCCTCCGCCGGGGCCAGCTGCGCGATGCTTCGCGTGATGCTGACGGACTCGCTGCTGCCGCTGCTTGCGGCCGGGACCTTGATGGTGTTCGCCGCCGGCCTTGCCGCGATGGGCATCGAGCGGTTCTACGACAAGCCTGCGACCTGGCGCGCCACCCTGCTGACCACGGCGCTGGCCTTCGCCGGTCTCGGCACCTTCATCTTCGCCTATGACAGCATGCCGATGCGCATCCTGGTCTACACCATTGCCCAGGTCACGCCGTTCGCGCTGACGCTGAAGCTGTTGCTGTCGTCCGAGAACGGCCGCGTCAGCCCCGGTGCCCGGCTCGCCGGCATCGTCGCCTCCGTGCTGATCGGCATCTATGCGCTGCGTGCCATCGGCGCGCTGCTGCAGCCCGGCGAGTTCTCCTTCGTCCGCTTCTCTGCGGGGCAGTCGCTGGTGATCCTGCTGATGGTGTTCCTGTCGATGGCGCTCAATTTCGGCTTCCTGCTGATGGCGATCGACCGGCTGCGCAACGAGGTCGCCGACCTCGCGCTGCTCGACGATCTCACCGGCGTCGGCAACCGCCGCCATCTCTTGCAGCGGCTGACCGAGGAATGCGCGCGCTCCGACCGCAACGGCGAGGCGTTCGCGCTGCTGGTGATCGACCTCGACGGCTTCAAGGGCATCAACGACACCCATGGCCACGCCGCCGGCGACGCCTGCCTGCAGCATTTCACGCTGATGGCGCAGACGCGGCTCCGCCCGGGCGACATGCTGGCCCGCACCGGCGGCGACGAGTTCTGCATCGTGTTGCCGTCCTCGACGCTGCGCGAAGGCGCGATGATCGCGCGCCGCGTGCTCGAGGTCTGCCGCGCCGATGCCGAGCAGTGCACCGGCAGGGACATTCCGATCGCGGTCTCGATCGGCGTCGCGCAATGGACCCGCGAGATCGGCCTGCATCCCGATCGCCTGGTCGCCGCCGCCGACCACGCGCTCTACGACGCCAAGAAGGGCGGCAAGAACGGCTACGCGACCTACGAGCCGAAGCCGGCGCCCGAGACGGTCGAGGCGAGCCTGCGCAAGCGCGCCTGAGCGTGCTAACGAGAGACGACACCGGATCTCCGTGATGATGCCTCGCCTGCTCACCGCACTTCTTGTGCTTGTCCTGTTCGCTGCCGCATCGGCCGAAACGCCCGATCTCGCGGCCATCGCGCGATCGCAAGGCACGCCCGAGATTCCCGGCTTGAAGATGGTCTGGCTGGCGCCCTGGGGCGACGTCGCCAAATCGCATCCCTGGCGCAATATCATCGTGCACCAGACCGAGGGGCCGCAGGGCTCGGCGCGATACGGCGCCGAGGCGCAGCACAAGAACCCGACCCGGCGCGGCGTCATGATCTGGGTCGAAACCGACGGCACGGTCTATTGGGCGGTCGCCGACAGCCTCGTTCCGACCCACACAGACGGCGCCGATCGCAACGACAACAAATACATCGACAACAGCAAGACCTATCACCAGGTGAACAAGGACACGTCGATCGGCGTCGAGTTCTCCGGCAATTATCCCGACGTCACGACGGGCCCGACCGACGCACAGGTCGCGGCCTGGCGGGTGCTGGTGAAGCTGCTGCGCGCGCGTTACGGCATCCCGCCGGAGCGCGTCTACGCCCACAACTGGATCGACTTCAAGGATGCCCGCTACTGCGAGGGCTGCGCGCTCGCCACCATGGCGCGGCAGTGGGGCGAGTAGGGCGGGTACTCATCAAAATCCCGGACGCCTGCGTTCGGGGACGAAGCGGCAACCGGACCGGACCTCGCCGATATCGCCTTCTGAGCCCCTAGCCGACATAGCCAAGAGCGCCTGTTTTGTCCGCTTCGTGGGATGGGTGGAGCGAAGCGATACCCATCAAGCTTGTGCTGCGCGTTCGGATGATGGGTATCGCTGCGCTCCACCCATCCTACGGACTGGCCAGGGCAGCCTTGACCCATCGCGGACATTTCCTCGTCTTCATCCATTGATCTGGATCAATGCGTCCCCTCACGTTCGCGTTGGCATCGTTCGTTCCGCCAATCCATACGGAGGGTACTATGGAAAGCGCATGCAGGTATCCCTTAGCGTTGATCGTCTTTGCGTTGGCACCGTCTGCTTTCGCCGCCGAGCTCCCAAAAGAAGGCAACTTCGATTACACGGCGTGCTGGTCGGGCACGAGCAACACTATCTCATTTTCCAAGACCCACATCGCGCGAAGCTATGAGCATACCGGCTCTATCCGAAGCAATCCTCCGGTTGGGCTTTTCGACAAAGATACATTCCGGTGCGTAGGGGTTAGTGCATCTCTTGGTGGGAAGATTACTGGCACCACGGTCTGCGAGTCCATTGACCGAGACGGTGATAAGCGACTTTCGTACTTCTCGACGTCAGAAGGAAAGGTAACCAGAGAGACAGTCGCGGGGACTGGGAAGTACGACGGCATGGTCATGACCGCAACGATACAACCCTTAGGGCCTTTCCCGGTCATCAAAGAGGGAACCTTTCAAGACTGCAATCACCAGACTGGTACCTATACGTTGAAGTGATGTTGCATCTTTGCGCGGGGGCCGCCTTTTGGGCGGCCCTTGCTTTGCCCGAACCGGCGATCGAATGTGGACGATGGGTGTTGCAGCACAGGGGCTGGCGTTAACGACGCTTGGCGATTTCCAGCCTGGGCGACATCCCTTCGAAGCTTGTTAAAATTTGCCGGGTACCCCTTCCGGGCATTGCGATCAGGGGAGAAGTATGGGTAAGCGGGCCAAACGTGGAAAGACCGAGACGCTCGCGCTACCAGTGGCCGGAAGAGTTGTAATTGGCGTCGTGGCCGCTGCCGCATTGGGGTACGGCTTGCTGTGGCGGCCGGCGGGCGTTCAACCGATACGGAAGCAAGCCGCGCACCAGGTGCCGGCACCATCTAGTCCAACGCCGTCGACTCCCATTCACGTAGGGGCGGCGGTTCAGGCGCCAGCGCCAGCTCCGGTTCCGATCCCGGTCCCCGCGCCCCGGATCGAAACACCAAAAGCCGCTGACGCTCCCGGAAAATTCGCTCGGCAGGTGGTTGACTACGTCAGTCACCAGCCGCCGGGCACCGTCGTCATCGATACCGGAAACACATTCCTCTATCTGGTTCTGAATGGCGGGCAGGCGATGCGCTACGGCATCGGTGTCGGCCGCGAAGGTTTCACATGGTCCGGTGAGCAGGTCGTGGCCCGCAAGACAGAATGGCCGGATTGGCGTCCGCCGGCAGAGATGATTTCGCGCCAGCCTTATCTGCCGCGGTTCATGGCGGGCGGTCCTGGCAATCCGCTCGGTGCCCGGGCGATGTATCTGGGCGATACCGAATACAGAATCCACGGCACCAACAAGCCCGACACGATCGGGAAGCGGGTTTCATCCGGCTGCATCCGGCTGACCAATGACGACGTCATGGACCTCTATGATCGGGTGAAAGTCGGCGCGAAAGTGATCGTGCTTCCGGCACCAGCTGCCCATCGACCATCCCCGGGCGCGCCGCCCGACGCCGCCGTCTCATCGCAGGAACCGGCGTCGCCGTCGAGCCGGCCCTCGGCAGCCAACGCGCAACCGCAGGCTTCTCGATCGAAGATGGCCGACGCCCAGTAACTCAATTCTTCTGTCCCAGATCTACAACTTGAGAAGCAGCCCCGTTCAAAATGGGCTGGGTGGCCGCACCGTAACCTGCGGCATGCCAGGCGTCGGTGCGCTGTATGAGACCGTATGATCGCGTGCGTGGGGCATTGGTAGTAGCGCGCTGCAGCAACAGCGGTTTCTTGTGGATCAAATTCGGGAAAGTCGTAGCGTCGTGAGTAGAGGCTGTGCCGCTACAGCCTTCCAGCCCCGGCAGCCCCAGCTCACCCCCTGAGCTGGGGCTTGCTTGGTTCCTCGTTCGATGGTCGATCGGGATGGATGGCGTCGAGTACAGCCTGATAGGTCTAGCGATCGTTTTCTTCGTCGTCGGCGGGGGCGCTCTTCTGCTCGGATGATCAGCCCTACAACCCCCACACCATCGCGACGGCCAAGAGCACCAGCATGCAGGGACCGCGGTCACAGGCGCCCTTTCGCGTTAGCGATCACGTCTCACTGAGCACATCGTAAATCGGCAAATGCCCGCGGCAATTGCCATTCGGAACTGGTCCTAACCAACAGACGGGCAGGCAAATCGCATGCGCAAAAGTAGTAGCGCGCCGCAGCATTGCGGTTCGTAGTGGATAGAAATTGGGAAAAAGGCGCAATGTAACGTCGTGGGCGGAGGGCGGCCGCTACAGCCTCCGAAGCCGCGTCAGTCCCAGCTCAATCCGCCTTCCAGCTGGGCGCACCGGACGGGGAGGGAGATCTCATGAGGGCAGCGCTCTTGGCATTATCGCTCGTTGGTCAGCCGCCCGTACAAATTTCAGACAGTGTTCCCAACTTCGACATCAAGTCGCTTTGCGCGGACGTTTCCGTTGACGATAAAGCGTCGGGACTTCCCCAGGACGCGAGCAAGTGCGTGAGTGACGAGGCGGTTGCGCGGCAGCAGCTAAACTCGATCTGGCTAGCTGTCCCGGCGGGACCGCGAGAAAGTTGCGAACTCATGGCAGGGTCAGGGCAAGTACAAAGCTATGTCGAACTCCTCATTTGCTTGAAAATGATTGACTGGGACTCGCCATCGGCAGAGCCCTCTCAGAGGCCCAGGCAAGGTTCGAAAACGCCAGGCAATTAACCGCCGTTCGATGAATTGCGACGGAGCGCTGTTGAAGCGTGCGGAGAGGTCACCATTCAGTCTTCCGAGCGCAGAGTCGCTTCGATGCGCTGGATCAGCCGCTCCCGCAGTGAAGGCACCGCGTTGCCGAGAACGGCGAAGGTGCGGACGATGGGCAAATACGGCTCCATTGCCGCCGTTAGATCCGCGAGAGACATGCCGTTGAGCCGGGCATATTCGGATTGCGCCGCCGCATTGGTCGCGCGCGGCCGCTCCGGATTGTCGGCGACTTCCGGCCCGAGCTCGGACAGGATCACGCGCAAGAACCCAAGCTCGAGGACGGCGGGCCCGCGCATCGCGCTGACCCAGTCGACCAGCTTTGGGCCTTCCGCTGTCATGATCACGTTACCGGGGCTCAGGTCGGTATGGCAGAGCCCGTCGCCCGGCGGCAAGCGATCGATCAGCGCGAGGATTTCAGTGGCGATGTGCTTCGGGAGCTTGCCGTCGTCGTGCTCCAACTGAGCCTCCATATACTCGTGCATGGAGAGGACCTCCGGCGGCAGGGGCGTCTTGTGAATGGACATGGCAAGAGCCGCGATGATCGCGCCGGCCTGTTCGAACGTCACCGCGCCGGTTCGGGTTAGCTGCAGCAGGGTCGGTCCGTCGAGGCGCTGCAGCACGATGCCGAAGCGCCCGTCCAGGGTCACCTCTCCGAACACCTCCGGCACCGGAGCGCCGGCGGCGTGGACGGCGCGGATCATGTGCACCTCGAACCAGGGCATCCGCCGCGGCAAGCCGGGCTTGAACAGTTTGACGACTCGCCCCGGCGCCCAGGCGTAGGCTTCGGAGTAGGCGCCTTCACCGATCTTTTCCCCCAGCGATCCTCGCATGCCCGTTCTCCGCCGTGCAGAGCAAACACCGGCGGCGAGCAAAAAGGAACCCCTCCCGTCGCGGGGCCGCCGGACACCATCGCTGACGGCCTGCGTGACCATCGAGAACGCCGGGTCTTCGAGGTGAACCGGAAGTCCCTCGGTAGCGGCAAGGCTTTGGCGAGTCTCGTCCGAGCCTTCAGCTCGGTTCAATCCAATGGGAAGGATTCGAGACGTACATGGTTCCTCGCGTCAAGAAAGCGGACAATTCAAGTCCCACACCTAAAAACGGCAAGTCGAGCACAATGACGCCCGAGCCCTTGGCTGCCTCGAATCCTCCGTACAGCGTGTGGAGTGCATTTCTCACGTTTTGAAGTAAGCCAATAGCCGTAAAGGTGTTACGCGTATTCAGCGCGGGTGCCACGTACCTGCCGTTTCTCAAGCCATCGATGAAGTACTTGCTGTTATGGATCGATTGTAGTGCCGATTTCGAGATCAGCTTTTCGGTAAATGCGACATTGACGCCCCAGTCATTCAGGGGTTCACGGTGCAACTCATATGGAACGCTGAAACCAAAGCCGATAACAGCAACCGCCCCTCCGCTGCCTCCAAGACCCAGTCCCCACCGGCTGCTAATAATCTGGAGATCAAAGGTCTCCAAATCTCCCAGGTTCACGACGTACGCGGTCGTGCTCTCGATGCCGCCGATCAACAACTGTCCGCCAGACTTGACGCCGAAGCCAAGCCAACGTTTGAAGAACTTGCGTTCCTCCGGATAAAATTGAGGTTTCGGTTGAGGCGGCGGTGGTGGCGGCGGCGGCGGTGGATTTGGCTTATTCCAAACCGAGATGATCACACCACGCCAGGCTTCGTTTTCCACCCCATCCATTTCACCTGCATACTTGGCCGCGCGTTCCCCTTTCGCCACCTCGAGCGCAACTTTGAAATTGTTGGGCACTTGCTTGCGAAGCAAATCAATTACGGCCCGCAGCCTATTCTGCGACAATTCCATGTTGAAATCGTCGCTGCCGGTACGACTCGCAAGTCCTATGATTGTAAGGCTTCCTCCGCTCCTCAATTTTGGAGCGACGACACTGATCAGCCAATTGGAATGTTCCGGCTTTATGGCGAACTTGCCGACTTCAAAGTTGAACAACTTCGCCGCAATCGTATCCGGTGCCTGCGATCCGTACTCCTGGATTTTTCCAGGTGATGCCATGTTGACTATCTCCCAACGGAGAGACCGACTGCGGAATCGGGTAGGACCCGGATTGAAATATCCGCGTATCAATGGGTCGCTTTGGAGTTTATGCCGGTTCATCGTCGCCCTCGGATTCCCGGCGGCTACTTGAAGGTGCCGTCGAAGTCGGTGAAGGCGAAGCCATAGGACACTCCGTGGTTTTCGGCGGAATGAGCGTGGGCGGCTCGGGTTTCATCGCGATGTCGCGGCGAAGCGCGGCAGTGGGCGAGTAGGGCCGCGTACTCCATCAAAATCCAGAACGCCTGCTTTCGGGGACGAAGCGGAAACCCGATCCAAGTTCACGGATATCGCCTTCTGACCCGAAGCGGTCCTGCACGCGGATGGCGTCGTCGCGTGCGCCATCCGCTCCTGCAATCTATCTCTTGCTATCTCTTGCGAAGAAAAAGAGCCTCAGGCCTTCAGGTCCGTGATCCGCATGATCGCGACCACATTCCCATCATTGTACGCCTGCTCTTTTGTTTCCTTGTTACAGGTCCAGACAAAATTCTTCTTGCCCGTAAAGGTCTTTCCGTCCTGCTCAAGCCGAAGCTCCCCTTCGGTGATATGGCAGATCATGGCATTCATCATCGGGGGGCCCATGGTCTTCGATCCCGGCTGCATAATGACATCGCGCATTGAGACCGTCTTAAATCCTGGGATCAGGGATGGTGTCTCGCCTTCATATTCACGCACCACGACACCTGGCCAAGGTGCCGCATCCTTGTAGCCCGTGGCTTGAGCCTTGGCGGGCTTGATCATGGCAGTCGAAACCGCTGCCAACGCGATTCCCAGTGCGGACCTTCGATCGACCTTCCTCATCGCTTTTCTCCCGACGTTACCGAACGAGCGGCCGCAAATGCAGCGCGCAAAGTTCGTGGTGAACGGTGGTGCGAAACCGAAAAAAGAACGGCCTCTAGGAGAGCGTGTGCCTGCCGATAGCACCAGTGCTGCTCGTTTGCCCGGACGGTGATTTCGGCACGTCCCGCTTCAAGGGCCGTGACATTCTACGGCACCTGACGCATCCGGGGAACGGGTGGCGTTGCACGAAGACACTGCAGCCTGTCGGGAAGGTCCGAAACTGGCCCCTTAGCCGGCATGACCGAATGCGCCTCGCGAGTCCGCACCCGAGGCTGATGCGGACATTCGTCGGCAGGCGGATTGATGGCTACACGCCCCGGATCGAGGTGCGTGCCGAGCACCACTTTGCAAACAACAAAAAAGCCGGCGTTGCCGCCGGCTTTCGTGTCTGTTGGCTCGCTGCTGCGCGATCAGTGCGCGGCTTCGAGCGCGGCTTCCTGCCGGGCAATCGTGCCCTTCACGGCCGACTGCACCTTCTCGAACGCGCGGACCTCGATCTGCCGCACGCGCTCGCGCGACACGCCGAACTCGGCGGCGAGGTCTTCCAGCGTCATCGGCTCGTCCGCCAGACGCCGCGCCTCGAAGATGCGGCGTTCGCGCGGGTTGAGCACGCCGATCGCACCGTTCAGGGCCTGGCGGCGATGATCGAACTCCTCGCTCTCGGCCATCAGGGCTTCGGCGTTGGGCGAGTTGTCGACCAGCCAGTCCTGCCATTCGCCGGCTTCGCCGTCGTCGCGGATCGGGGCGTTGAGCGACGCGTCACCGCCGAGGCGGCGGTTCATGTCGATCACGTCCTGATCGGTCACGCCGAGGCGCTTGGCAATCAGCTTGACCTGGTCGGGGTGGAGATCACCCTCTTCCAGGGCGGAGATCTTGCTCTTCGCCTTGCGCAGGTTGAAGAAGAGCTTCTTCTGGTTCGCGGTGGTGCCCATCTTCACGAGCGACCAGGAACGCAGAATGTACTCTTGTATTGACGCCTTGATCCACCACATGGCGTAAGTGGCGAGACGGAAGCCCTTCTCGGGCTCGAATCGCTTCACCGCCTGCATCAGGCCGACATTGCCTTCCGAGACGACCTCGGAAATCGGCAAGCCGTAGCCGCGATAGCCCATGGCGATCTTGGCCACGAGCCTGAGATGGCTGGTGACGAGCTTATGCGCCGCGTCGCGATCGTCATGCTCGCGCCAACGCTTGGCGAGCATGTACTCCTGCTGGGGTTCCAGCATCGGGAACTTGCGGATCTCGGCGAGGTATCGAGAGAGGCCGGATTCTCCATTGAGGACCGGCAACGTAGCTGTACGGGCCATTAGAGCGCCCTCCAGTGGTTCAGGCCCCCGATAGCGGCGGGCCCGGCAGGTGGCCGCTGGGTTAAAGCCGGCCATGCTGCGATGTTCCGCGCTGGGTATTCAGCGCAGGTGCAACATACACCAAACTGTCCGTGATAGGGAAGGATTGCTGACGTCACGTCCCCGTGTGGCAGGTATAACCTGTTGTCATAACGCGGCTTTTCCGGGAGGGGTGCGTCATACCGCCGCTTCCAGCGCCCGTTGCAGAAGAAGCAAATCCTCCGGCAAAGGCGCCTCCCAGTGCAAAAGTTCTCCGGTCCGGGGGTGCTCCAATGCCAGCAGATAGGCGTGCAGGGCCTGCCGGCCCAGCGCAGTGAGTGTGTCCTTACCTTCCGCGCCGAGCTGCCCGGCCTTGGTCTTGAAGTGGGCGCCGTAAACGCTGTCGCCGAGCAGGGGATGGCCGAGATGGGCGAGGTGCACCCTGATCTGATGGGTCCGCCCGGTCTCGAGCCGGCACGCCAGCAGCGAGGCGACCGGCTTGCCGTCGCGGCCGGCGAAGCTCGAGAGCACCTCGAAATGGGTGATCGCCTCGCGGCCGCCCTGGCGCACCGCCATCTTCTCGCGGGCGTGCGGGTGACGATCGATCGGCGCGTCGATGGTGCCGTGGGGCCGGTTCGGCACGCCCCAGACGAACGCCATGTAGCCGCGCTCCATCGGCCCGGTGCGGCCATGGTCGGCGAACTGCGCGGTCAGCGACTGGTGGGCGTGGTCGTTTTTGGCGACCACCATCAGCCCCGTGGTGTCCTTGTCGAGGCGGTGCACGATGCCCGGCCGCTTGACCCCGCCGATGCCGGACAGGCTCGAGCCGCAATGGGCGATCAGCGCGTTGACCAGCGTTCCGCTGGCGTGGCCGGCGGCGGGATGCACGACGAGGCCCCTCGGCTTGTCGATGACGATGATGTCGTCGTCCTCGAACACGATATCGAGCGCGATGTCCTCGCCCTGCGGCTCGGCGGGCGCGGCCTCCGGCACGTCGATTATGATCGTATCGCCTTTGGCGACATGATAAGCGGGGTCGCGGACGACGGCGTCCTTGACGGTCACGGAACCGGCGAGGATCAGCGCCTTCAGCCGGGACCGGGACAGCTCGGGACTGCGCTGCGCGAGCACGCGGTCGAGCCGGGCCGAGCCCTCGTCGCCGGCGACGACGACCTCCAGCTTCCGACCGCCATTCGAAGAGACTTGTTGCGAAGACACTTGCAAAGATAGAGCCTTGTGATGACCGACACCGCTGTGACCGAACCGACCCCCGACCAGGCCGCGCTGATCGCGCGGGTGCGGCGCATGATGCTGATCGCGGGCCTGACCTCGGCACTGGCCGTGGCCGTCGTATTGATTGCCATCGGCTACCGCCTTTATCGCAGCGAGGGAAGCCCCGTTTCCGTTTCCGACGTCACTGCTGCGCTGCCGAAAGGCGCGCGCATCGTCGCCACCGGTGTCGCCGGCGAACGATTGGTCCTCACGCTTGACGTGGGCGGTGCAACAGAGATTCGCACATTTGATGCAAAGACGCTGAAACCTGTCGGCAGGCTGAGCTTCGTCAACGAACCCTGATCGCAGCAATCGCGAAGCCGCGCGGTCGATCAACCGAAAGCTGCAGCGTATTTTTTGCGCATGCGTTCGCGCATCGAGAAGGTGTGCCGCCATCTTTTCGGCCGAGTTGCACGTTCAGCTTGCGCCATGTCGCGATCCAACCCGAGCGCTTCCATCGAACAGTCCGGTGAGTCCGATCTGTCGGGCTCGTGCGCCGACCCGACGCGCCGCGCGGTGTTGACCGCGCTCGCAGGCTGCGCCTGCCTCGCCGCGATCGAGCCTGCGGCCGCCGATGATGACGAACAGCCCGGCGCCAATGAGCGGCCGCAAAAAGCGGATCGGCTCGTGCGCGCCGAGGGCGACAAGGCCGGCCAGGTCATCAAGTCGGAAGATCTGACCTTGGGCGGCCCGCCTATTCGCGCCTGGCCGCAGGACCCGAACACCTCGGTCGTTCGCAAGGGCTCGCGGCTGAACGAGGTCGTGCTGGTCAAGCTCGATCCCGCCGAACTCGACGATGCCACGCGCGCCCGCGCCCCTGACGGCATCGTCTGCTACTCGGTCATCTGCACGCATGCCGGATGTCCGATCACTGCCTGGTTGAAGGAAGAGCAGGGCGACAAGAGCGTTCTGAAATGCCTCTGTCACAACTCCGAATACGATCCGCGGCAGAATGCGCAGGTCGTGTTCGGGCCGGCGCCACGTCGCCTCGCGGCATTGCCGCTGACGGTTGCCGACGGCGCGATCACGGTCGCAGCGCCATTCGTCGGAAAGGTGGGTGCTCAGCAGGGAGGATGAGGCCACATCGGGATTTCTGCATGACCTAAACTGAAAAAATCAAAACAGAGCAGGGAGGTAGCATCTCATGACAAGCAAGCAGTGGTTACTGTCGAGTTGTGTCGCATTCACGTGCCTCATTTCGACCTATGCCGTCGCGGGGCCGATCGAAAACTACAGTTCGGTGACCTCGGCGCGTCTCGAAAATCCCGAACCCGGCAACTGGATGCTGTATCGCCGGACCTATGACGGACAGGGGTATAGTCCGCTCAACCAGATCAACACCTCCAACGTCAAGGACCTCAAGCCGGTCTGGACCTTCTCGACCGGCGTCATCGAGGGCCATGAGGCGCCGCCGATCGTCAACAACGGCGTGATGTTTGCCGCGACCCCGATGGGGCAGGTGATCGCGCTCAACGCCAAGACCGGCGAGGAGTACTGGCGCTACAAGCGGCAGCTTCCCGACGATCTGTTCCAGCTGCACCCGACGAGCCGTGGCGTCGGCCTGTGGCAGGACAAGGTCTACTTCGCCACCACCGACGACCATGTCGTCGCGCTCGATGCCAAGACCGGCAAGGTGGTCTGGGACACCAAGGTCCAGGACTACAAGAAGGGTCAGTATCTGACGCTGATGCCGCTGGTGGTCGACGGCAAGGTGATCGTCGGCGGCTCCGGCGGCGAGTTCGGCGTGCGCGGCTATGTCGTCGCCTACGATGCCGAGAGCGGCAAGGAGCTCTGGCGCACCTTCACCATCCCCGGCGAAGGCGAGCCCGGGCACGAGACCTGGAGTGGCGACGACTGGAAGTCGGGCGGTGGATCGGCCTGGATGACCGGCACCTACGACAAGGACAACAAGACGATCCTCTGGGGCGTCGGCAACGCTGCGCCTTGGCCGGGCTCGGCTCACGCCGGCGACAACCTCTACACCAGCTCGGTGATCGGTCTCGATCCCGAGACCGGCAAGATCAAGAAGCACTTCCAGTATCACCAGAACGATTCCTGGGACTGGGACGAGGTCGATGCGCCGATGCTGGTCGACCTGCAGCGTGACGGACGTTCGTTCAAGAGCCTGATCCACCCGGGACGCGACGCCATCTTCTGGGTGCTCGAGAACAAGCCCGACAAGATCAACTACGTGTCCGGCTGGCCGTTCGTGAAGACCAATGTCTGGAAGGGCATCGAGGCCGAGACCGGTCGGCCGATCGTCGATCCCGAGCACAAGCCGGTGATCGGCAAGCGGGTCGAGTTCTGCCCGTCGCTGTGGGGCGGCAAGGATTGGCCGTCGGCGGCGTACAGCCAGAGCACCAAGCTCGTCTACGTTCCCGCCAACGAGAACTTCTGCGGCGGCTTCACGGGCGAGAAGCAGCCGCTGGTACCCGGCCAGCTCTGGCTCGGCACCAAGCCGGAGGACATCGGACTGACGCCGGCACCGAACGCCGATCATTTCGGCGAGTTGCAGGCGTGGGATCCGGCCACCGGCAAGAAGGTCTGGCAGCACGACTTCAAGACCTCGCAGCTGTTCGGCTCGGTGACGGCGACCGCGGGCGATCTGGTTCTCGCCGGCGGCACCAACGACCGGATGTTCCGCATCTTCAACGCCAAGACCGGCGAGCTGTTGTGGGAGCAGAAGACCAACTCCGGCATCATGGCGATGCCGATGTCCTATGAGGTCGACGGAACGCAATACATCGCGGTCCAGTCGGGTTGGGGCGTCGACGCGCAACGCATCCAGGATGCTCTGGCCGGCAAGGTCAAGGGCTTCGAGAACAACGTCCCGCAAGGCGGCGTGATCTGGGTGTTCGCGCTCGACAAGAAGTAAGCCACGTGATCCGAGCTTCGGTCCTGATTGAATCAGGACCGAAGCGCCGGCTTGTTATGACGCGTTTTCTCGAAGCGAAACGGTGTTCGTTCCGTTCGAAAACGCTTCTCACCTATAGGGGGCGATGCGATCGGGAAGCGGCGGATGGGGAGACCGCCGCTTCCCGGTCCGCGCTTGCTTTATTTGCCCTTGGTATCGACCTTCCGCTTCTCGTCGTCGTTCATCTGCTTGATCGTGGGATCGCGGCTGACCTCGCCAGTGGTCTGGCCGGTGGTCGCTGGCGGGCCGCTGCTCGGAACCGAGTTCTGGTCGGGCAGCACCCGCGCCGGACGGGTCGCCGTTGCGTTCGGCGGCGAGGCGGTCTGGGCAAGCGCCGTCTGTGTCGCAAAAAGCAAGACGCCCGCGGACAGGGTTGCCGCGAGCGTCCCGAATGTTTGAGGTGGGGTTCTCATCGATCTGCTCCAGTGGATCGATGAGAACGACCTATCTCGTCCGACGTTCCAGCTTCAGGTCTCCAGCTGCTTGCCGATCGGAAGGGCGCGGATGCGCTTTCCGGTCGCGGCAAAGATCGCGTTGATCAATGCCGGCGCGAACGGCGGCACGCCGGGCTCGCCGACGCCGCTCGGCGGGGTGTCCGCGCCGGGCGGCACGATGTAGACGTTGGTGATCACAGGCGACTCGTCCATCCGGATCACCGGGAAGTCGTCGAAATTGCCCTGCTGCACCTTGCCGTCCTTGAAGCTGATCTCGCCGTATTTGGCCAGACTCAGCCCCATGATCGCGGCACCCTCGATCTGCGAGTGGATCCGTTCCGGATTGACATAGGTGCCGCAATCGATCGCGGTGTCGACCCGCGGCACCGAGAACTTGCCCTTGTTGTCGACCGCCACCTCGACGATGGTCGCGATGTAGCTGACGAACGAGCGGTGCACCGCGATGCCGAGGCCGTGGCCCTTCGGCACCTTGCGGCCCCACTCGCCCTTCTCGGCGACCAGCTCGACCACCTTGCGCAAGCGCGCGGTGTCGATCGGGTAGCTGTCATAGGGCTCGCCGTAGTTCCAGGGATCCTTCACCGAGGACAGGTTGACGATCCGCGGGCTTCCGATCAGCTCCAGCAGCATCTCCTTCTGGTCGCGGCCCGTCGCATGCGCGATTTCCCCGACCATGGATTGCACCGCGAAGGCGCGCGGGATGTTGGAGACCGAGCGGAACCAGCCGATCCGCGTGAACGCGGCCGCTTCCGGATTCTCGCACTGCAGGTTGGCGATCTCGAACGGGTTGTCGATCAGGCCCATGCCGAGCTCGAACGGCGCCTCGTGATTGGCGCCGGCGGCGAAGGTCGAGGCGATGGTTGGCGCCACGCTGCGGTGCCGCCACGCAATCACCTTGCCGCTCTTGTCGAGACCGGCCTCGATCCGTTCCACCGAGACGGTGTGCAGGAAGTCGTGATGCACGTCGTCCTCACGGGTCCACTGCACCTTGACCGGCGCGCCGAGCTCCTTCGACAGCAATGCCGCCTCGAGCGCGAAGTCGCATTTCGACTTGCGGCCGAAGCCGCCGCCGAGCAGCGTCACGTTGACGGTGACATTGTCCTCGGGGATGCCAAGCGTCTTGGCGACATCCTCGCGGGTGCCGCCGGGGCTCTGCACCGGCGCCCAGATCGTGGCCTTGTCGCCCTTGACGTCGGCCACCGCGACCGGCGGCTCCATGCTGACATGGGCGAGATGCGGCAAATAATATTCGCCCGTGATCACCTTATCGGCGGTCTTCAGGGCCGCATCGGCGTCGCCTTCCTTGCGCACCACGAGGCCGGGTTTGCGCGCGGCTTCCTCGAGCGAGGCACGATAGGTGACGGAGTCGTATTTGGCGTTGGCGCCGTCGTCCCAGACGATCTTCAGCGCGTCGCGGCCCTTGATTGCGGCGCCGGTGTTGCGCGCGATCACGGCCACGCCGCCGAGCGGCTGGAACTTGGACGGCCACGGCCAGCCCTTGACCTCCATCACCTTCTCGACGCCCGGCACCTTCTTGGCCGCGCTGTCGTCGAACGACTTGAGCTTGCCGCCGGTGACCGGCGGACGCGCGATGACGGCGTATTTCAGGCCGGGCAGCCGGACATCGGCGCCGTAATTCGCCTTGCCGGTGGTGATGTCGTGCAGGTCGACGATCGAGACCTGGCCTTTGCCGAGATAGCGGAAGTCCTTGGGGTCCTTCAGCTTGAGGCCCTCGACGCTCGGCACCGACTCCTTTGCGGCGTCGGCCGCGAGTTCGCCGAAGCCTGCCTTGCGGCCGCTCGCGCTGTGCACCACCTCGTGGTTCTGCGCCTTCACCTCGGTGACCGGCACGCCCCATTTCTTGGCGGCGGCGGCTTCCAGCATCGAGCGCGCCGAGGCGCCGATCTGGCGCATCGGGATCAGATAGTGCCGCGTGCTGCGCGAGCCGTCGGTGTCCTGGTTGCCGAACTTGACCTCGTCGCCATGCGCCTGCTGGACATGGACGCGCGACCAGTCGGCCTCCATTTCCTCGGCGACGATCAAGGGCAGGCTGGTGCGGACGCCGGTGCCCATCTCGGAGCGGTGCGCCAGGATGGTGACGATGCCGTCGGGGGCGATCGCGACGAACACGCGCGGGTCGACCACGACGCCGTGCGGCATCTTGCCGGCGCCGGTTTCATAGGCGAACGCCTGGCGCGTCATCACGGGCGCGGCGAGCACGAAAGAGCCGGCGATGCCGAGCCCCTTGAGGATGCTGCGGCGCGAAACGTTCTCGACCTTCACGTGCTTCTCGAAGCCGCGAAGCTTGCTGGGATTGGTGCGGATATTCATGTCACACCCCCGTCGATGCGAGATGGACGGCATTCTCGATCCGCTGGTAGCAGCCGCAGCGGCAGATATTGCCCGCCATGGCTTCGCGGATCTGGTCGTGGCTGGGCTTCGGGTTCTGGTCCAGCAGCGCCGCGGCTTGCATGATCTGGCCGGCCTGGCAGTAGCCGCACTGCGGCACGTTGACCTGGCGCCAGGCCTTCTGCACCGGATGGTCGCCGGTCGGATGCAGCCCCTCGATGGTGGTGACCTCGCGGCCGACGACGTCGGACACCGAGGTGATGCAGGCGCGAACCGCCTCCTTGTCGACGATCACGGTGCAGGCGCCGCACAGCGCCTGGCCGCAGCCGAACTTGGTGCCCGTGAGGCCTGCTTCGTCACGGAGATACCAGAGCAGCGAAAGATCCGGGTCGCCGTCCCAATTCTGTTCCTGGCCGTTGATTTTTAGTTTGATCATGGTCTGTCCTCGCTCTGCTTAAGCTATTGACCTGTGCGGCGCGAGGTGCGGAACGTCTTCCATGGCCTGCGACCGCGCTGATGTTTGTTGTGCCAAGATATTCGTGAGCCAAATCTGCCGTGCGCCAAGGCCGTCAAGCGCTTGCGCTTTGTTCCAAGCACTCCTCTCGCTTGTCCGGCGCCGTGCGGGGCGCAGCATGGTGAAGGGCTGCGATGTTAGCAGAGACGGACGCCGGGTGACTTCACAGCCAAGTGTTTTGCATTGCCATTTGGCGAAAGCAGGGCCGTGCACGACGACGACATGACATCTCAGGGTGGCCATCATGCGATCGCGCGGGCGGTGCCACTGTAGCGTGCAGGTGCGACGCGCTCGGCAAAGGCACGCGCGGCATCTCGCCCGGCCTCGTCTTCCCGGATGCGCGATTGCACACCTGAGGGCATCGCGCGGCGATGAACCCGGAATCCAGCGCTATGGCGCCGGATGCCCCCGGGGGCGTTCGTAAAGCATGCGTGACAAAATCCCCGCCGCAATGCACAAGGCATCTTGCGGCGGCCGGATTTCAAGGCTATTGCCTTGCCTCTCAACGCTCCCTTCGTCTAGCGGTTAGGACGCGGCCCTCTCAAGGCTGAAACAGGGGTTCGATTCCCCTAGGGAGCGCCAGCCTGACACCTTTCGGCTTGATTTCCCTTTCATTTTCGGCTTTTTCCCCAAACTCGCGGAAGTGGTTTGGGGAATCCTGTTCGCGTTGTGTCCTTCAAGCTTGATCACCGCGTCTTCAGCGAGGGCCGCCTGATCAGCCTCCTCCGTATAGCGCTCAGCTTCAGCTAGCGTCGTGTGGCCGAGGACAGACATGATCATCTTCGCCGTTGCGCCGGCTTCGGCGAGCAAACGTCCGGCGGCTTTCCGTAGACCATGCGGCTTACAATCGAGAGGCAGTCCGGCCTTCGAGATAGCGTCGCGCATCCATCCACTGAAACCATCAACGGTGAAGGACTTGCCATAAGCAGTAGTAATGATCACGACGCTTTGCATGTCATATGCGTCGAGCGCCTCGACGGTGTCCCGATGCAACGGGATGAGAAGCTCGCGCCCGGTCTTCTGTTGCCTTATCCTGATCTTGCGTTCTGGCGTGATGTGCGTCTGCGCCATCCTGACTACGTCGGAGCGACGCTGACCCAGATTGAGGAACAGGTGAAACGCAGTGCGCTGTTTGGTGCCGAGCGGCCAGCATTCTTTGAATTGCTCAATTTCGTCGTCGGTCCACGACCGAATTTTCTTGATCTTCGGCCGTTTGATACCCAATGACGGATCATGCTTCAGCCATCCGATATTGATCGCGTGACGGATCAGTATCCGAAGCTTCTTCAGTGTATCGAGTGCCGCACCTGGGCGATTCGCATAGGGTTGAAGAATGCCGGTGACGATTCGCTCGCGCGAGAGCCCGGCGATTGTGCGATGACCGTGTTCGATCCGGAGCGTCTCAAGACGGCCAATGTAGCCCGTCTTGCTTGTGTCACGGAGGCCAATGTATTCGGCGCTCTTCATGTAGGAAGCAATGAGCGCCGCGATAGTGCCTGACGCGGCCGGCACAAACCGATTTCGGACCGGTACAAATTGGCCTAGCAACGCGGCTTGGTACGCCACCATAAATTCTTCGCTCGTGGGATCATTCGGCAAACGAGAGCGCGGTCCTTTGCCACGACGAAACGATAGATAGGTATGGCCCTTGACGTGATTACGCTCGACGTAAGGCGGCAGCTTGCGGGGCATCGACATCATTCCACGTGTCATCAACGCGAGTATTATTGCCATCGGAAGGCAGTTCATCAATGGCGATGTCTAGTTGACGGACATCCCAAGCCCGACGCCGCTCCCCGAGCAATCGTGCTCGGGGCATTTGGCCGTTTTTCACCATCTCATCAAACGTGTTGGGTGACACGCAGACGTAAGCGGCGGCGGCTTCGCGACTGATGAGCCGTGGTGCAAGTGATGGCGGTAGCGCTGTTTGCCGTGGCATCGCGATGCCCTATGCTAGGCGATCCATTCCGCCGATCTGTGCATCGCAACATGCTTGGCTCGTCCAAACAAGGGCACGCGGTCCGATTCGGAAGCCCATGCGTGCAGCGGCGCACAAATCGGATGGTTGCACGGGACAATGCGTGTTCAGCCTCAAAATTCTCGTCGATGGCCCGGAGGAGTTTACGTTTACGCATTTTTACTTAGCTTGACTGCGTAAATTGGCAGATTTCAAACCTTGAGCCAGGTGTGGCTAAGCAAGCGAACAGAAAGCTAAACCACCTCGAAGGGACTCTTCCGCAAGGACTCTTGGTCGACGCCGTTTGGATGGAGCGCCATGGATGATCGGATCGCGTCTTTTCCGCGTTGTTTTGGATTTTGTGGCTGAAGCCACAGTTGGCTTTCTTGCTCGTGTCCTCGTACTGCATTCGACGGAGCGTTCATCACGCCTCGCCTACAAATTCCAGTAACGGATTGATATCGTCCTTGTCCGCTGCCTTAAGCGGAGCGATATATGCCGTTCGGCGTTCATTCATTTTTTGAAGATCCTGCCCGCCCGCCCAATCAATCGGCTTTGCGTTGTAGACACGGTCCAGAACCGTAGCCGCCATGATGCGGGCATGCCTTCCGTTGTCTTAAGAAACGGATGAATCTTCACCAGGCGATCGTGCAAGCGAACCGCAGCCCTCTGCAGGCGAGTAGGTTTTGTTGTCAGCCCGGTACTTCGCATCGCCCATGAGGGTACGAAGTGGTGCACGCTGTGGCAAACGCGACAGGACGCCTGGCCGCCGGCGGTGGATCAACATCGCTACCGGTGATGATCTCATCGGGGACTACCTCGATGCCATCGCGACCGAGTTCGTTCAGAGCGGGCGCGCGCCAGATGCCAGATTTTGGGCAGTGCGGCAGCCGCCTGCCAATTACATCTTCGAGCGCATGATTACAGGTCCGACCTCGATGATCTTGGCAGGGGAGCCGCAGCTGCAGGTTTCGTCGGAGCATATATGTCGCCGATTCCTCCTGATTGGCCTCACCTTGACGCGACCTTGCCCGCCATCGACGGCTGGGTCACTGCCACGGCCTACTCCCCGTCGGCAGCTCTTGCGCTCCTGCGTTTCGCAGAGCGCTTCGACACAAAGCAGCGGACAAAATGGCTTGTGAAGTGGCTCGGGTTCTACGTCGACAAACATCAAACCGATCAGCAATTCTGAGGCTATGGATCAAATGGCGACCGCGCCGCGGCGCTGCTCAAACCGCTGCAGAACGCGGACATGGCCACGCGGCGTGAAATCCGGCGTCTGCTTGGCGTGATTGCGGACGCAGGCTCGCTCGGCGCGCCCGTCCAGAGGCGCCTGCCGCGTTACTTGCAAACAACCAACGCACTATCTACTCCCCATCTTTGTCCATTGCGCACGATTGTATGTACTGAGCGGTGCAGTGCGTCGCAGAAATCTCCGTGCAACGAAAGGGCGTATTATCGCCAAGTGCCAATGACGCACGTCAACATCAACCGAAGATAATTATCACGATGATTCGACCGGAAGTATCCAGCCCGCAGCCAGTTGGGTCTTATTACGGCCCCCAATTGCGCGAGCGGTTATAGCGATATCGATGTCTCACGCCGGTTGACGGCGAATTTCGCGCAAGGCTCGCATCTTTTCTGCAAAAGCGATCGACGAGTCCCACCTTGCGGGCATGCTGTTGCAATCGCCGGAGAGTGCTCGTCGTTCACGCCGACCAGCAGGTACAGTGCAAGTTCAGGATTTCGAAATCAATCTGACCTATTGAGCCGGTCAACATCGACCGAATGAACCAGGTCAACAACTTCCGTTCAGCCAATACTGGCCAACGTCTGTCGGCGCCGTGTTAACCAACACGGCCACCGGGGCACGAACTCATTCAAGGGGTAACATGAGAGAAGTTGTGACAAGGAACGGCAAGCCATCGAAGCGTTTCCGCATCGGGTTGCGCAGCCAAATGGCGCTGCTCGGGATATCCGGGGTCCTTGTCACTGGCGTTATCTGCGCCGGCGCACTGACTTACGCGCGTCTTGTTCAGAGCGAATCAAACGACAGCAACAAATTGAAGGATCATATCGCATCCTTGTCACAGAGCTTCCTGGAGTCGCGACAAATCGCAAACGACTTCCTCCGCAAACCAAGTGATGTCTTGATCAAGAACCATGCCGAGAATTATGAACGGCAGCTTTCAGACCTCGGTTACGTTGAAACATTTGCGACGATGTTGCCCGATAACGACCCGCTCAAGCAGGTGACGTCCCTGCGCTCGGTGATCGGTCTCTACGCAACGCGCTTTCATAACATTGTCTCCGCCCAACGCAATCTCGGCTTCAATGAGAATGAGGGATTTCAAGGCAAGCTGCGCAATGCCGTTCACGACGTCGAGCAACGGCTGAAAGAGCTGAGCCAGCCGCGCCTCACGACCTTGATGTTGATGATGCGCCGGCACGAGAAGGATTTCATCCTGCGCGGCGAGGACAAATATGGCGATCAACTGGTCGATCAAGAGGCGATATTCGAGACCGCGCTTGCTCAAGCCAACCTGCCAGAGGAGGCGAAATCCCAGATCCTCGACCTGATCCGCGCATACAAGTTGAGTTTCGTTGCGTTCATGGTCACGCAGCAAGCGCTGAATGACCAAGTGGACGATCTTGGACACATCTACGACCGTGTCCGTCCGGCGCTCGTGAAGATCATGGCTTCGGCCGGCGCGCGTTCGCAGGTTGCTGAAGCCCATGCTGAAGAGATCCGGCAGACGCTCATCTGGGTGATTGGACTTTCAACGGTTCTTGTGGGGCTCACCGCAGTGCTGTTCGGCCAGCGCATCGCCGAAACAGTGGCTTCGATGACGGCGGCCATGCGCCAGCTCGGCGAGGGGCGGTTCGACGTGATTTTGCCAGGACTTGGCCGAAAGGACGAGCTCGGCGAGATGGCCGAATCGGTCGAAATGTTCAAGCTGAAAGCCCGCCAGAGGGCGCGGGCCGAGCTCGATGCGAGCGCCGAACTGGATCGTGTCGCTGCCGAACGGCGTAAGGCCGATATCGCGCGGCTCGCCGGTGAGTTCGAAAGCGCCGTGGGTCAGATTATCGGCGCCGTCTCATCCGCATCATCAGAGCTCGAAGCGTCCGCGCGCAGCCTTACCGGCGCGGCCGATCGCGGCAGGCAACTCTCCGTCGAGGTCGCATCTTCATCGGGGGAGACCTCCGCCAACGTTCAGCGCCTCGCTGACGCTACCGGCGAAATGGCGGGAACCATCGCCACCATCGGCCGGCAGGTTGACCAGGTGGCCAGTATGTCGCACGAAGCGGTCCGTATGGCGCAACTGAGCGACCAGCGAATATCCGGTTTGGCGGTCGCGGCGGAGCGGATAGGCGGCGTCGTTCAGCTGATCGCCGCGATCGCGCGGCAGACAAATCTGCTCGCGCTGAACGCCACTATCGAGGCTGCACGCGCCGGAGGCTTCGGCAGGGGATTCGCGATCGTCGCACAGGAAGTGAAATCTCTCGCGACACAGACCGCCCATGCCACCGCTGAGATCAGCGAACACATCGGCGGAATACAGGCTGCGACACGTGATTCGGTCGGGACTATTGCCGAAATTGGCGGCCTCATCGGACGCATCTCGGAGATTGCGGGGACCGTGGTGGAGGCCATCGGAAAGCAGGAGACGACCAGCCAAAGCATCGCACTCAATGTGCAGGAAGCCGCAGCCAGGACGACGCTGGTGGCGACAAGCGCCGGTGAGGTCACTAAGGGCGCAAAGCTGACCGAGGAGGCTTCGGCGGGAGTGCTAAGGTCTGCCGAACTGCTTTCTGAGGAAGGTACTCGGCTGAAGCGCGAGCTGGACGACTTCCTCGCTAGAATCCAGGCGGCCTAGGTTGGGGGAGGCGTAGACCGAAAAGCATCCAGACCAGCATGCGAATTGCAGACAGGCGCCACTTGGTGGTCAACAATGGCCGTTGTGACTGGCGGCTTCTCGCCGACTCAGGCTAAGCAGTTTGTGCGCAAAATCCAATATGAGACGAAACAAGATGGTTGCTACCGCCCGCAAGATGCCGACTTCAGGCTTCGCGATCGAAGTCGATGGCCTGTTAAAAACTGAGTTTGCAACGAAAGAGGGCGCCAGGGCCGGCGGAGAAGAACTGAAGAGACGCTTTCCCAAGCTTCGGGTCAGGATCTATGACGCGCAGACGCATGCGCGTGAGGAAATCTAGACCCTCAGATTCAAGCCCGGGTCACTTCTTCCGCTTGGCGCGTGCGGCCGATGCCGCAACGGGCTCTCCTGAACCGAGCCGCGCAGCGTCTCGGCCATGCGGGTTCGATCCCTCGCGCAAGGACTCATGAAGCTCCTCGCCGTCGGCACTCGGGAAAGGGGCCCGCCGTCATGGCGTATGCTGGCGTGGCTATCACTGCCCGTTCCCGGGTACCGCTATTAGGATTTTCTTAAGTTCGGCTTTGCGCTGAAAGAGCAGGAGTCGGATGTCGCGGGGCTGTTCAGATAGAGCAGATCGAACGCTACGAGGACGATGCTCTTCGATTTGCCCTTGAGCTCGTTCTGCAGGACCGAGAAGTCGGTCGTGCCGTCGGCCGCCGGTAGCTATTGGCTTTACGCTGAAACGGCACAGGAAGAACTCCACGTTGCAGCCGATTCAAATTGGCACAGTTCGAATCGTGCCGGAACCCTGTCGCAGTGCTTTCAATGTCACAACAGGAGGCACCGATGGCGGCAGCGAAGAATGCAACACGGCGCGCGAACGAAGCAGGACCGGCCGCGGGTGGCAGGCGGGCAGGACTACGAAGTGCAGTACGAGGCGAAGAAGACCGGAAAGTCGGCGCCGGTGGTGAAGAAGGCCGTCAAAAAGGTCGGCGACGCGCGCAAGCGGATGGAGAAACAGTTAGGCCGCAGAGTCAGAGACGAATTGGCGTAGACGCTTAGTGCCGGTCATCCTCGTTGGGGCATTCTGGACAGGTGTCTCCAATCGAGTCCAGCACGTCGCGAACAGCGGCTTCCGCTGCACCAGCGGATGCGCCTATTGGCGGGTCTCGACGGGCGATATTGAAAGGCCCGCTCTCGTGCACGCGGATCGGCGCGGTCCTGCATCCAACCGTGCTCCTCGCACTCGCTGATGGCGCCCGCTTCCCGGAGCACGTGGATCTCCCATCCGCGCAGCGTCCGTATTGTCGGCCTTCGTTCAGTAGTCATCAGCATTGAAGTAGGCTCCGAATACGACGAATCCTGTGGTCCGCCATCTGTTCCGGCTCCTCGCACAAGGCTGGATTCCCAGTAAGCAGAGGACAAGGTTTCCCCAATTCTGAGATCCCTGTGAAAGATGCCGGGCGGTTCTTGTAGAATGGTCTGCATCACGTGCGCTTAGGTCTTTGCGCGTGCAGGCAGAGCCGCACCGCGCTCTCGTGTTGGGGTGGACGGCCCCTGACTTGCAGTCAAATGTGACCGAGTTCGCGCTCGTCGTGCCAGGGACCAAGCGATCCGCATTCAGCTTCAGAAATCTATCGTGTACCTTGATGCCGAATCCGTCGGGTCCCTTGTGGTCCGGAAAGGTCTCGGCAGCATGCGCCATCCAACTCAGCGAGATGTCGGAGAGGCGGGTTTCATTTTCGGGATAACTACCGCCGACATCGAAGTGGTTTCCTGCGAACCACATTCCACAGCCAATCCGGTTGCTTGAAATCCGTCCAAGGCCGCCCGGCACATTCAGCGCGAGAGCAGGCCTTTGTCGGGCACTTGCTTCGCCGTTGTCGGCATTGAGACTCAATGCCAGAAACCTGACATACGCGCGCTACGAAGTGCCTGCTGAGCCTGCGAACTCATCTCGGCACGCGATTTGCTCTGTTCACGGCATCATCACAATCGCGGTGCGATGATCTTCGGGACGGACACGGCGCGCGTCGCCGTTCGCGTTTGGTCCGTTCCGACGGTTTGCTGTGGCATGACTTGGCGCTCGGTAGTGGACCGAGAAATGCAGGGAAGGGTTGGATGCGATCTAGAGTTCTTCTTTTGGGAGCCAGCGAAACTGCCACCGGAAAAGTGCGACTGCTCCGCAGGCTAAATTGGCGGGCAAGTTGGTGGCGGGTACCTCGAGGCTCCTTCACCAATCCCTACGGTCAGTCGATCTTTGGCGATGCCGACAGGTTCGATGTCATGCGGCGGCACAACCCGCACCTGCCGTTCGGCTAGGGGCCGCCCTTCTGCCTGAGCGTGCGCTGGGACGCCTGGAATTGCGATGGGCCTTCTTCGCGCCACTCGTGCGGATGGGGGATCTGGTGCGGACCAACGTCGCGGAGGCTGTCGTCTATCTGCCGTCTTCGCTGCCTGCGGCTCCTATCGGTCACCTTCCGCCTTTCATCGCTTAGAGAGTGATGTGCCACCATGTCCGAACAATCCTTGCCGACGCTGCCGATGTGGCGCGTCGATCACATCGAGCCTTCGCCGGAGATGTTGGCGCTACGCGCCAACGGTCCGATCCACCGCGTGCGCTTCCCGTCCGGACACGAAGGCTGGTGGGTCACAGGCTATGACGAGGCCAAGGCAGTGCTGTCCGACGCGGCGTTCCGGCCCGCGGGAATGCCGCCGGCGGCATTCACCCCGGATTCGGTGATTCTCGGTTCGCCGGGCTGGCTGGTCTCGCACGAGGGGGGCGAGCATGCCCGGTTACGCACGATCGTGGCGCCGGCCTTCAGCGACCGCCGGGTGAAGCTGCTCGCGCAGCAGGTCGAAGCGATCGCCGCGCAGTTGTTTGAGAAACTAGCGGCCCAGCCTCAGCCCGCCGACCTGAGGCGCCACCTCTCCTTTCCGCTTCCGGCCATGGTCATCAGCGCGCTGATGGGCGTGCTCTACGAGGATCACGCCTTTTTCGCCCGGCTGTCCGACGAGGTGATGACGCACCAGCATGAAAGCGGCCCGCGCAGTGCGTCGCGCCGGGCTTGGGAAGAACTGCGCGCCTATATGCGCGGCAAGATGCGCGACAAGCGCCAGGCTCCGGGCAACAACCTGCTGACGGATCTGCTCGCGGCGGTCGACCAGGGCAAGGCGACCGAGGAAGAGGCGGTCGGCCTTGCGGCGGGCATGCTGGTGGCGGGGCACGAGAGCTCCGTCGCGCAGATCGAATTCGGCCTGCTGGCCATGTTCCGCCATCCGCAACAGCGCGAACGCCTGGTCGGCGATCCATCCCTGGTAGACATGGCGGTGGAGGAAATCCTGCGCATGTACCCGCCGGGCGCGGGCTGGGACGGCATCATGCGCTATCCGAGGACCGACGTGACCATCGCGGGCGTGGATATTCCCGCGGAGAGCAAAGTGTTGGTCGGCCTGCCGGCGACGTCGTTCGATCCGGGCCATTTCGATGACCCGGAAATCTTCGATATCGAACGCCAGGAAGAGCCGCACCTGGCGTTCTCCTACGGGCCGCACTCCTGCATCGGCGGGGCGCTGGCCAGGCTGGAACTCAAGGCGGTGTTCGGTTCGATCTTCCAGCGCTTTCCCGCGCTGCGTCTGGCCGTGGCGCCTGAAGAACTGAAGTTGCGCAAGGAGATCATTACTGGCGGCTTCGAGGAATTCCCGGTGCTCTGGTGATGCACGGACGCCAACGCTGATCGCGATCCTCTCCGCAATTTGCCGGCGCGCCTGGGGCGCGCCGGTCAGATCAAGCCGCCGACAGGTAATCAGGATGGACGTGCAAGAAACCACGGCAGCATGCCCGGATGCTTTCGCCGAACTGGCGTCGCCAGCGTGCATCCACGACCCATATCCGTTCATGCGGTGGTTGCGCGAGACCGATCCGGTGCATCGTGCGGCGTCGGGCCTCTTTCTGTTGAGCCGCCACGCCGACATTTACTGGGCGCTCAAGGCCACGGGCGATGCGTTTCTGGGACCGGCGCCGGGCGAGCTGGCGCGCTATTTTCCGCATGCGGCGACCAGCCTGTCGCTCAATCTGCTGGCGTCCACGCTGGCGATGAAGAACCCACCGGCGCATACGCGTCTGCGCCGGCTGATCTCGCGCGATTTCACCATGCGCCAGATCGACGACCTGCGGCCGAGCATCGCGCGCATCGTCGCCGCGCGCCTGGACGGCATGGCGCCCGCACTGGAGCGCGGGGACGCCGTGGACCTGCATCGGGAATTCGCGCTGGTCTTGCCCATGCTGGTCTTCGCTGAACTGTTTGGCATGCCCCAGGACGACATGTTCGGGCTCGCCGTCGGCATCGGCGCCATTCTGGAAGGCCTGAGCCCGCACGCCAGCGATCCCCAGCTCGCCGCGGCGGACGCGGCCAGTGCCAGAGTGAAGGCCTATTTCGGCGGCCTCATACAGTGCAAGCGCACCGATCCCCGCCACGACATCGTGTCGATGCTCGTCGGCGCACACGACGATGATGCCGACACGCTGTCGGATGCGGAGTTGATCAGCATGTTGTGGGGCATGCTGCTCGGCGGCTTCGCCACCACTGCTGCCACCATCGACCATGCGGTCCTGGCGATGTTGGCGTATCCCCAACAGAGGCACTGGCTGCAGGGAGACGCCGTGGGGGTGAAGGCGTTCGTCGAAGAAGTCCTGCGCTGCGACGCGCCCGCGATGTTCAGCTCCATTCCGCGTATCGCCCAGCGCGACATCGAACTGGGCGGCGTGGTGATCCCGAAGAACGCGGACGTGCGCGTGCTGATCGCGTCCGGCAATCGCGACCCGGACGCCTTCGCCGATCCCGATCGCTTCGATCCGGCGCGGTTCTACGGCACCAGTCCAGGTATGTCGACCGACGGGCAGATCATGCTGAGCTTCGGCCACGGCATTCACTTCTGCCTCGGTGCGCAACTGGCCCGGGTGCAATTGGCCGAGAGCCTGCCGCGGATCCAGGCCCGTTTCCCCGCGCTGGCGTTGGCCGGGCAGCCGACCCGGGAGCCCTCCGCGTTCCTTCGGACGTTCCGCGCGCTGCCGGTGCGGCTGCATGCGCAGCGGAGCTGAGATGCGCGTCGTGGTCGACCAGGATCTGTGCGGAACCAGCGGGCAGTGCGTGCTGACGCTGCCGGGCACCTTTCGCCAGCGCGAATCGGACGGCGTGGCCGAAGTATGCGTGGCGACGGTCCCGCAGGCGCTGCACGCCGCCGTGAGGCTGGCGGCGAGCCAGTGCCCAGTCGCCGCCATTCGGGTCATCGAAAGCGACGCTGGCGATGACGAGCGCGGCAGCGCCGACCCTCCGCCTTCTCCACCGGAGGCCGAGCGGCATGCCGCAAGAGACCAACGCCATCCAGGAGGACACGATGGGACGGTTTGAAGACAAGGTGGCCGTGGTGACCGGTGCCGGCGCTGGCATCGGCAAGGCATGCGCCCTTGCTATCGCGCGCGAGGGAGGCAGGGTGGTGGTCGCCGACATTGATGGCTCGGCGGCCATCGCCTGCACCGCGCAAATTGCATCCGAGGCGGACCGGGCGCTTGCCTCGGCCACAGACATCGCCGATGCACAGGCGGTGGCTGCGCTGTTCGAAACGGCGGAGCGACACTTCGGTGGGGTCGACCTGCTGGTGAACAACGCGAGCGCCATGCATCTGACTCCGCGCGACAGCGCGATCCTCGACCTGGACCTGGCGGTCTGGGATCAGACAATGGCGACCAATCTGCGCGGCACGTTGCTCTGCTGCCGGCAGGCCATCCCACGGATGATCGCCCGCGGTGGTGGCGCGATCGTCAACATGTCGTCGTGCCAGGGGCTCAGCGGTGACACCGCGCAGACGTCCTACGCCGCGTCGAAGGCAGCGATGAACATGCTGTCCGCCTCGCTCGCCACCCAGTACGGTCATGCGCAGATCCGCTGCAACGCGGTTGCGCCGGGTCTCATCATGACCGATCGTCTCCTCGCCAAGCTGGACGAGTGCACGCAATGGCATCTGCGCCGGCACCAGCTCCTGCCGCGCGTCGGCCGCCCCGACGACGTGGCCGCGCTGGTGAAGTTCCTGCTCTCCGACGATGCTGCGTTCATTACTGGCCAGGTCGTGTGCATCGACGGCGGCATGCTGGCGCATGTGCCGACGTACGCCGATGGTGGCAACAGCCGCGCCGCGCGGCCTTCCGGCAAGACCGCCGAAGCGGACGCGTCGCGGGGCTGCTGATGGACATGTTGCTCAACCCGCTGAACCGTCGGCATCGGCTGCGGCACGACATCCCGGTCGTGCCGGGCGCTTTCCCCTTGGTCGGACATCTTCCCGCCGTCGTCTGCGACCTGCCGCGCCTGCTGCGGCGCGCGGAACGGACGCTGGGCAGCCACTTCTGGCTGGATTTCGGCCCTGCCGGACATCTGATGACCAGTCTGGATCCGGACGCTCTCGCACTGCTCCGGCACAAGGACGTGTCTTCGGCGCTGATCGAAGACATCGCGCCCGAATTGTTTGGCGGAACGTTGGTTGCCCAGGACGGCATCGCGCACCGGCAGGCGCGCGATGCGATCCAGGTGGCGCTTCTGCCCAAGGGACTGACCCAGGCCGGCATCGGCGAGCTGTTCGCGCCCGTCATCCGGGCGCGCGTGCAGAGGTGGCGCGACCGCGGCGACGTAACCATCCTGCGCGAAACCGGCGATCTGATGCTCAAGCTCATCTTCAGTCTCATGGGAATCCCCGCGCAGGACCTGCCGGGATGGCATCGCAAGTACCGGCAACTGCTGCAGCTGATCGTCGCGCCCCCGGTCGACCTGCCCGGACTGCCATTGCGGCGCGGCCGCGCCGCCCGCGACTGGATCGATGCACGGTTGCGCGAGTTCGTCCGCGCCGCGCGCGAACATGCCTCGCGCACCGGGTTGATCAACGACATGGTGAGCGCCTTCGATCGCAGTGACGATGCGCTTTCCGATGACGTCCTGGTCGCAAATATCCGCTTGCTGCTGCTTGGTGGTCACGACACCACCGCCTCGACGATGGCCTGGATGGTGATCGAGATGGCGCGGCAGCCTGGGCTGTGGGACGCCCTGGTCGAGGAGGCGCAACGCGTGGGTGCGGTGCCGACCCGGCACGCGGATCTGGCGCAGTGTCCGGTCGCCGAGGCGCTGTTCCGCGAGACGCTGCGCGTGCATCCGGCGACGCCGCTCCTGGTGCGTCGCGCAGTGCGTGAATTGCGAGTCGGCCAACGGCGCATTCCCGCGGGCACCGATCTGTGCATCCCGCTGCTGCATTTCTCGACCTCGGCGCTGCTGCACGAGGCGCCTGATCAGTTTCGGCTGGCGCGGTGGCTGCAACGCACCGAACCGATCCGTCCGATGGACATGCTGCAGTTCGGAACCGGCCCTCACGTCTGCATGGGCTACCACTTGGCATGGCTGGAACTGGTGCAGTTCTGCATCGCCTTGGCGCTGACCATGCACGAGGCCGGGGTGCGGCCGCGGTTGCTGAGCGACGCCGAAAAAGGCCGGCGCTATTACCCGACCGCACATCCGTCCATGACTATGCGCATCGGATTCTCATGAGCCGGCATCCCATGCGCATGAGGCGAGGCAGCGGCGCCGGCGACGCGCGGCAATGCTGCACTCGGCGCGCGCACGGTCCGACGCCGACAAAACCTCGGGGGCTCGCTTGTCGGGGACAAGGACATGAACAACATGCAGACCGGTTCCACGCCACAGGACGACAGAACTGGTGATTCCGCGCTCCGCGGATTGGGCGCGCCGGCGCGCGGCACATCCGGCGGGCTGCTGCCCGAGATCTGGATGCAGGACGGTGCAAAGCGGGTCGAACAGGTGCTGGCGCGCCTTCTCTTTGTCGAACGTGACGGCGAGACCGAGCTGATGGCCGCGATGCGCTACGCCACCTTGCATGGCGGGAAGCGCACCCGTGCCTTGCTCTGCCTGGCTGCCGGCGCACTGTCCGACACGCCGGCGCACATGCTCGACGGCGTCGGCGCTGCCATCGAGATGATGCACGCTTGCACCCTGGTCCACGACGATCTGCCGGCGATGGACGACGACGTGCTTCGCCGCGGCCTTCCGACCGTGCACGTCAAGTTCGGTGAAGCTACTGCGATCCTGGTCGGCGATGCGTTGCAGGCGCACGCCTTTCTGACCCTGGCCAGCCTGGATGCGCCGGGCGACTACCGTATCGCGCTCGTGCGCGAACTGGCGCAGGCGGTGTCCGCCGAGGGTGCCGCAGGCGGGCAGGCCATCGATCTGTCGCTGGTTGGAAAGCACGCGGAGCTGGACAGGATCGTGGCGATGTACCGGATGAAGAGCGGAGCGCTAGTGCGCGCGTCCGTTCGCATGGGCGCGCTATGTGCCATCGCGGAGGATGCCGCGCACGCTGCGCTGTACTGTGCGCTCGATCGCTACGGCGCCTGTTTCGGCCTGGCGTTGCAGGTGATCGACGACATTCTCGACGTGACAGCGGATGCCGCGACGCTGGGCAAGACCCCCGGCAAGGACGCGGCGACGAAGAAGCCGACCTGCGCGTCGATCATGGGACTGCAGGCAGCGCGCCAGTTCGCGCTGGATCTGTTGCGCGATGCCGGGGAGGCCATCGCGCCGCTGGGGCCGGGTGCAGAACGGTTGGCGCACATCCTGCAGCAGGCCAACGCGTATCTGTTCAAGCACGCGCCATGCGCATGAGCGTGCCCGTCCGCTTGGAGATGCCCGTGTGCCGCTGCGATCGGCTGGCGGCAGCGGTGCATGCTGCACTGTGTGCGAAGTCTCCGGCACCGATCGCAGCGGTTGCCCCGCACGGCCGCGGCACGCTGAGCGCAAGCCTATGCGGCGGCCCGGCGCCAGCATCGGGGCGCCCGCGCCGGAGCAGAGCGGCCGTCCGGCACTGCCTATGCGACGGCCCGCGGCGACATGCTCGACGTCTGCCCATCCGTCTGCAGGAGGAGCATCCCGCGTGAACGCGCTCTCCGAACAGATCATTTCCGAATTGCGTCATCTGCTGAGCGAGATGAGCGATGGCGGCAGCGTCGGTCCGTCCGTCTACGACACGGCGCGAGCTCTGCGGTTTCACGGCGACGTCACCGGTCGGCAGGACGCATACGCGTGGGTCATCGCGCAGCAACAGGCCGATGGCGGATGGGGAAGCGCGGACTTTCCGCTGTTCCGCCATGCGCCTACGTGGGCGGCATTGCTGGCATTGCAGCGCGCCTGTCCTCTTTCCGGCGCTGCCGACGCAGTCCAGGCTGCAACCCGGTTCCTCCAGCGCCAGCCCGATCCCTATGCGCGTGCAGTCCCGGAAGACGCGCCGATCGGCGCGGAACTCATTCTGCCACAGCTTTGCGGCGAGGCCGCATCCTTGCTGGGCGGCGTGACGTTTCCGCGCCACCCAGCGCTGTTGCCGTTGCGGCAAGCGTGCCTGATCAAGCTGGCGGCGGTGGCGACGTTGCCGAGCGGCCATCCGCTGCTGCACTCCTGGGAAGCCTGGGGGACGTCGCCGACCACTGCACGCCCGGATGAGGACGGCAGCATCGGCATCAGTCCGGCGGCCACCGTCGCGTGGCGCGCGCATGTCGCGACACAGGGGAGCACGCCGCAGGTCGCGCGCGCCGACGCGTATTTGCAGACGGCATCGCGGGCAACGCGCAGCGGCATCGAAGGTGTCGTTCCCAACGTCTGGCCGATCAATGTGTTCGAGCCATGCTGGTCGCTGTACACCCTGCATTTGGCCGGGCTGTTTGCGCATCCCGCGCTCGCCGAGGCGGTGCGCGGGATAGTCGCGCGGCTCGACGCGCGTCTGAGCGGGCGCGGTCTGGGGCCGGCCTTGCACTTCGCGGCCGATGCGGACGACACCGCCGTTGCGTTATGCGTCCTGCACCTTGCTGGCCGTGACCCGGCGGTCGATGCGTTGCGCCATTTCGAAATCGGCGATCTGTTCGCCACCTTCCCCGGCGAGCGAAATGCTTCGGTGTCGACCAACATCCATGCCCTGCATGCCTTGCGACTATTGGGAAAGCCCGCCGCCGGCACCAGCGCCTACGTTGAGGCCAATCGCAACCCGTATGGTCTATGGAACAACGAAAAATGGCACGTTTCGTGGCTGTATCCCACCGCGCATGCGATCGCTGCGCTGGCGCAAGGCAAGCCCCAGTGGCGCGACGAGCGCGCGCTGGCGGCGCTGATACAGGCGCAGCGCGACGACGGCGGCTGGGGCGCGGGTCGCGCGTCCACATTCGAGGAAACCGCCTATGCGTTGTTTGCGTTGCGCGTGATGGACGGCAGCGAAGAGCCGACAGGGCGCTGGCGCATCGCGCAGGCGGTCGCGCGTGCGTTGGAGTGGATGCTCGCCCGCCATGCGGCGTATGCACTGCCGCAAACGCCGCTGTGGATCGGCAAGGAACTGTATTGCCCCACCCGGGTCGTGCGCGTGGCCGAACTCGCCGGGTTGTGGCTCTCGCTTCATTGGGGGCGGCGCGTCCAGGCCGAGGAAACAGGAGCGGCGCGATGATCCAGCCCCAACGCGCGCTGCAGCAGGTGCTGGAGTGGGGGCGTTCCCTGACCGGGTTCGCCGACGAGCATGCCATGGAAGCGGTCAGGGGCGGCCAGTACATCCTGCAGTGCATCCACCCGAGCCTACGCGATACCAGCGCCCGCACCGGCCGCGATCCGCAGGACGAAACGCTGATCGTGGCGTTCTATCGCGAATTGGCGCTGCTGTTCTGGCTCGACGATTGCAACGACCTCGGCCTGATCGCGTCGGAACAACTCGCCGCGGTGGAGCAGGCACTAGGGCAGGGCGAGCCGTGCGCGCTCCCCGGATTCGAGGGCTGCGCTGTGCTACGCGCTTCGCTGGCGGCGCTTGCCTACGATCGTCGCGACTATGCTCAGCTTCTCCACGATACCCGGCGCTACTGCGCTGCGCTGCGCGCCGGACAGGCGCGGGCGCCAGAGGCGGAACGCTGGTCTTACGCCGAGTACCTGCACAACGGCATCGATTCGATCGCCTACGTGAACGTGTTCTGTTGCTTGTCGTTGCTGTGGGGGTTGGACATGGCGACCTTGCGCGCGCGTCCGGCGTTTCGTCAGGTCCTGCGACTCATTTCCGCGATAGGGCGCCTACAGAACGATCTGCATGGACGAGACAAGGACAGGTCGGCCGGCGAGGCCGGCAACGCCGCGATCCTGCTGCTGCAACGCTATCCGGCTATGCCTGTGGTGGAGTTCCTTAACGACGAGCTGGCCGGCCATACGCGCATGCTGCACGGGGTGATGGCGGAAGAACGCTTTCCCGCGCCATGGGGCGCGTTGATCGAGGCCATGGCGGCCATCCGCGCTCAGTACTACCAGACCTCGACCAGCCGCTACCGCAGCGACGCTGTGGGGGGAGGCTAGCGTGCGCCGGCCTGAACGCGCGGGAGGCGATGGCGTCCGCGCACTGCCGTCGGTCCGATTCGTCGCCCAATGCGACCGATGGAGCGAACATGAGCGACACCGCCCTGAGCCGGCGCAAGGCCGACCATCCGGACGTCATGCTGGATCGGTAAGCGGCCGGCTACGGTCGTAAGAACTGCGAGCGATTGATCGAACACGATGCGGTGGTCGCGCTGTTCAACAAAGTGGTGGAGATCGTCAATGACCGGGGATGGTTGTCGGGCGAACATTTCAGTGTGGATGGCACGTTGATCTAGGCCTGGGCCGGGCAGAGCAGTTTCAAGGAGGACGGCGATGACGAGGGCGGCAGCGACTTCCGCGGACAATCGCGCAGCAACCACGTGCACGTGCCCACGAGCGATCCGGGTGCGCGGCTATATCCGCACAGGCAGCACAGCGCTGCGCTACATCGGACACGCGCTCCGCTCACTTCTGAGCAATTCGATGGCCGTACAATGGCGCGAGCCGCAAGCGGTCGCTAGAGCCTCACCGCAGCTCACAACTGGGTTCGTTTCAGATTTTTTTGACAGCACGTGAGTCACTGAAAGGGTAGGACGGGGCAGGTTGTTATGATGGGTTAGACACCCTCAGAATCGATCGTCAGTTCGTCAGTATACACCTTCACCGCTCCTTCATCGATCTCTCCTCGCCAAGGAAACGGCGCAGGTGATCGGCTACATGCGGAAAGGGGACACTCTATGATCCGCTTGGCCCGCAACCTTGAAGATCCGCCGCTTGGTACGGGACCAAGCCCAAGGCGTCAGGGTCCAGTTTCTCAAGACAAACTACGATCTTCTTCGACAATGAACTCTCTATCGTATCGGGCTGGATACTGGCCTGCTGAGTTTTTAGAAATTTGGAGCCTAGGTATGTTGGGGATGTGGGAAATGCCTCACGTGCCTCTCGATGCGCCGCGGTCCCCCAGCGACAACTACGTTCGGATTGACTGAGCACAGTTGCGGAAAACATGGCGTTCTGACGGGCTCTGACGTCGACGATCACGCAGTCAGCGTCTACCAGCGCGCAATATGAAACCCGGCTAACGACACCTACTTTGGAATAGTCGGCGAGAATAACGCGCTTCCGCGCATGAGCAAGCATCGCTCTTGCTATCTCTGCTTCGTCGGGATGTGGCTCGTCGCACCAGCGGTCGCATCGAGACCGAAAGGAGAGGCCATCGCGAAATCTTCTCGGTAGCGAGCTATCTCATTGACGGTAATGGCCCAGAGCGTTGCGGGCGGATCGTCTGTCCCCACCCAGGATCACCGCCCTGTTTCCGCGCTGTGTGCAATCTCCCACGGATGTCATGCACTTGGCGGCATTTACCGAGCTGGTGACGACAATGGGCCCTTCCATCTGAGCTAAGCGTTGGGCCAGGGTGGTTGTCGTGCTTCCCGCGTCGAGATAGATCGTCTGACCGGCCTCGACCATTGCTGCCGCTGCCCTGGCAATCGCTCTTTTCTCGCGGCTACGTACGGCAGTGCGCAATTGGCAGGGAGCCTCCTTGTCCTTGGCAACCGGAATGACTCCGCCGCGGACCCGGCGGAGCTTTCCGCTCTTTTCGTTTCCATGAGATCGCGGCGTATCGGTTCGAGCGATACTCCAAAATCTTCCGTCAGCCGATCAACGCTTAGCGTGCCGAACGTTGCCAAGATCGCTCGAATGTAACGCCGTCGTTCCCCTTGCCCCATAGATGCTCCCCAGTATCTTAGCAGTTTCTATCGTCGACTTCGGGCCATAGCGCGATACGACAATAGGCTCTATGCGTCCAACCGACATGATGCTGGTGCCCATCCTTCCACGTACTGACCGATTCAGCCGCGCTTCTATCGTTTCTAGAGCAACGGCAGAACTTCGGCGTGGAGTTCTGCCGTGCTTGCAGCGATGACCCGCTTGCCGGAGGTGATCGTGAGCGGCTTGCCCTCCCAGTCGGTGACAATGCCGCCGGCTTCTTCGATCACCGGCACCAACGCCATGAAATCGTAAGGCTCCATCCGCGTCTCGATGACGAGGTCGATGTGCCCCGATGCAAGCAACCCATAATTATAGCAATCGCCGCCGAAGCGACACATCCGGGCAGCTTGGCTGATGCCCAGGATTTGATCGCGTTCTGATTCTGCAAAATAGAGGGGCGACGTGGTGTAGAAGTTCGCATCGGCGAGGCGCCGGCAGTCGCGAACTTGGCATTTTGTGCGAATGCCGCTCGAGTTGACAAACCAGCTACCCAGGCCGGTTGCGCCCGTCCAGCGTTCCCGCAATGCGGGCATCTCGACGACGCCAATCTGTGATCGCCCTTGGATAGCGAGCGCGACCAGCGTTCCCCAAAGCGGAGACCCGGAAATGAAGCTGCGCGTGCCATCTATGGGATCGACCACCCACGTCGGCGAATCGAGATCACCCTGGATCCCGTATTCTTCACCGAAAATCGAATGCTCTGGAAATCGAGCGGAAATCGCCTTTCTGATGGCTTCCTCGACACGCCGATCCGCCTCCGTAACGGGGCTCTCGTCATCCTTCGTGTTGATGTCTATCGGCCGTCGAAACCATTCGGTGGCGTGAGAACCTGCGCTTCCAGCGATCTCGAACGCGAAATCGACCAAATCAGACATCGAGTCTGCACCATCCATGCTGGCAACCTCCTGAGCATTGCAGATACAGCTTAAGGTACAAAAACACATATTGCCATATCGCTTTTGATGCCGTGGCTTCGGTTGCCACGCAGAAACCCAAAAGCAAAAAAAGCCATCCCGAATATTGCTCGCATTTCTAACCGGACGGCCACTCCGGCCTACCATGCGGTAATTGATATTGGCTTCGACAGAGAAATGCTTTTGGCTTCATCGGGCAATTACCAATCGCTGGAAGAATTTGCCGACATCTCCTGGAGGTGCGCAAAAGCCACATTGGTCCGCGATAATCAGCTCCTCATCTCTTCGCGCATGCATGCTCGCCTTACGAATGGAGCAGCAAGGCTCTGGGCTAGACGCAATACCAGCGCGTTATAAGCGTCGCTCGGTGTTTAGCGGCGCATTCAATCCGAAGAAAATCGACCGTTCAGCATCAAACGATGCATTTTGCATCAACAAAAGAATACCGCTTTCCCGGACTGGCTGAAAAAGAGATTGCCTTGGGCTCGCTCGTCTCTGCTTTCTCTGAGACTATTGATCGTTCGCCGATGCTGCCTGCGAGGGGAATGCGGATGACTTGCAATGGCCCGTTTGACCGATCTCGAAGTCGCGCCGCGCCGCTGACATCGTGTCGAACGGTGTGTTGTTGACGCAGCGAGCGTGTGCCGGCGCGTATCACGGACACTGATCGGCCACCCTTCCCCTAGTTCAAATCTGCCGGCAGCTCGCATGAGCCGCGCTGTAACCCGCTGGATGGGCACCCGCGCGAACGCTTCGTGCTGCCTTCCTCACCCCTTCGCGTCCAACGTTTGAGGCAATTCAAATGACTACCAGCCATGATCAGGTCAAATTCGCTTACTGGGTTCCAAATGTTTCCGGTGGCCTTGTAATCAGCAAGATCGAACAGCGAACCGGATGGGACATCGACTATAACCGCCGCCTGGCGCAGATCGCGGAGCAGGCTGGCTTCGATTATGCGCTGAGCCAGATCCGCTTCACCGCCGGTTATGGCGCCGAGTTCCAGCATGAGCCGGTCGCCTTCAGCCACGCTTTGCTCGCCGCAACCACGAAGCTGAAGGTGATCGCGGCGCTGCTGCCCGGACCGTGGAATCCGGCGGTCGCCGCCAAGCAGATCGCCACCATCAGCCAGCTGACCGAGGGGCGCGTTGCCGTCAACATCGTCAGCGGCTGGTTCCGCGGCGAGTTCGCCGCGATCGGCGAGCCCTGGCTCGACCACGACGAGCGCTATCGCCGCTCCGAAGAATTCATCCGCGCGCTGCGCGGGATCTGGACGCAGGACAATTTTACGTTCCGCGGCGATTTCTACCGCTTCTCGGACTACACGCTGAAGCCGAAGCCGGCGTATCCATTGCCCGAGATCTTCCAGGGCGGCAGCTCGCGCGCCGCGCGCGACATGGCCTCGCGGGTGTCGGACTGGTACTTCACCAACGGCAACTCGGTCGAGGAGATCAAGAAACAGGTCGACGACATCCGGGCCAAGGCGCGAGCCAACAATCACTTCGTCAAGATCGGCGTCAACGCCTTTGCGATCGCGCGGGACAGCGAGGCCGAGGCGCGCGCGGTGCTGGACGAGATCGTCGTCAACGCCGATCCCGATGCGGTCAACGCCTTCGCGCATGAGGTGAAGAATGCCGGCAAGGCCTCGCCGGAAGGTCAGGGTAATTGGGCGAAGTCGAGCTTCGAGGACCTCGTCCAGTACAATGACGGCTTCAAGACCAATCTGATCGGCACGCCTGAGCAGATTGCCGAGCGCATCGTGGCACTGAAGGAAGTCGGCGTCGATCTCGTGCTGCTCGGCTTCCTGCATTTCCAGGAAGAGGTCGAATATTTCGGCCGCCGCGTCATTCCGCTGGTCCGTGCGCTGGAGGCGAAAACCGCCGTGCACGCCCAGGCCGCCGAATAATCGGGAGCCTTTCGACGTGACGGCGATGGCGACGAATGCTGACGTCCTTGCGCTGGAGGCGGCTCCAGCGGAAGGCAAGCCGCGGGCAACGGCGATGGCCGATGCTCCCGATCGGCGGCTCGCGCCGGCCGCCGATCGCGCGGCACGGCCGGTGCTGGCGTTGAGCGACATCGCGTTGACATTCGGCGGCGTCGCGGCGCTGCGCGACGTCGACCTTGCGGTGGCGCCGGGTGAGATCCGCGCCGTGATCGGGCCCAATGGCGCCGGCAAGAGCTCGTTGCTCAACGTCATCAGCGGGCTCTATCGGCCCGACCGCGGCCAGGTGTGGCTCGGCGAGCATGCGTTCGTTCAGGTGCCGACAGCGCGATTGGCTGCGCACGGCGTCGCGCGCACGTTCCAGAACCTCGCGATCTTCAAGGGGCTGTCGGTTTTCGACAATGTCCTGATGGGGCTCGCGCATCGTGTCCGCACAGGTTTCCTGCGCCAGATCATCGGCTCGCCACTGGCGCGCCGGATCGAGGCGGAGAACCGCGCCGCCGCCGACGACGTCATTCGCTTCCTGCATCTTGGCGATGTCCGCGAGCGCGCCGCCGGAACCTTGCCCTATGGCTTGCAGAAGCGGGTCGAGCTGGCGCGGGCGCTGGTCGCGCGGCCTGCGCTGCTGCTGCTGGACGAACCGTTCGCGGGCGTCACGTTGAGCGAGAAGCTCGAGCTGTCCGAGCACGTGCGCAACGCGCGCGACAGCTACGACGCCACCATCGTGCTGATCGAGCACGACATCGCCGTGGTGATGGGATTGTCCGATCGCATCGCGGTGCTCGACAACGGCCGCAAGATCGCCGACGGCACGCCCGACGAGGTGAGATCCAACCAGGCGGTGATCGACGCCTATCTCGGCGTCGCGCATCAGGACGTCACGGAGCTCGTGATCTGATGTTCGACTATCAGTTTCTGATCGAGGTGCTGGTCGGCGGCCTGCTGTCGGGGGTGATGTACTCGCTGGTCGCGATCGGCTTCGTGCTGATCTACAAGACCTCGGGCGTGCTCAATTTCGCGCAAGGAGCGATGCTGCTGTTCGCGGCGCTGACCTTCGTCAGCCTGATCGAGCGGGGCATCTCGTTTCCGGTCGCATTCCTGGTCACGCTCGCGATCATGGTCGTGCTGGGCGTGAGCGTCGAGCGAACCGTGCTGCGGCCGCTCGTCAACCAGCCGCCGATTACGCTGTTCATGGCAACGCTCGGGTTGTCCTACGTGATCGAGGGCGCGGCGCAGCTGTTGTGGGGCACGCAGGTTCACGGCCTCGACATCGGGATCAGCGACGTGCCGCTCGACATCGCCGGGGTCTTCATCAGCCGGTTCGATCTGTTCGCCGCAGCAGTCGCAGGGAGTCTGGTGGCGCTGTTCGCGCTGTTCTTCCGCTACACCCGAACCGGGCTCTCGTTCCGCGCGGTTGCCGACGACCCGTTCGCGGCACTTGCCGTCGGCCTGCGGCTGTCGCGGGTCTGGGCCAGTGTGTGGACCGCCTCCGGCATCGTCGCGCTGGTCGCGGGGCTGTTGTGGGGCGCGCGTCTCGGCGTCCAGTTCTCGCTGTCGCTGGTCGTATTGAAGGCATTGCCGGTGCTGGTGCTGGGCGGCTTCGATTCGATCGCCGGTGCGATCATCGGCGGTCTGTTGATCGGCGCCATCGAGAAGCTTGCGGAAGTCTATGTCGGGCCGCTGTTCGGCGGCGGCATCGAGGCCTGGGCCGCCTATGTGGTGGCACTGGTGCTGCTGCTGGTGCGGCCGTCCGGGCTGTTCGGGCAGAAGCTGGTGGAAAGGGTCTAGGCGATGAGCGCAGCAGCACCGGGAGGACGGCTCGCGCCTGGCGTCGGGACCATTGCGATCGCCGCCGCAGCGGTCATCGCCTTTGGCGCCGTTCCACTGCTTGGTTCCGACTATCTGATGGACGCGGTGCTGACGCCATTTCTGGCGCTGGCGCTCGCCGCCGTCGGGCTCAACGTTCTCACCGGCTATGCCGGGCAGGTGTCGCTGGGCTCCGCCGCATTCCTCGCGGTCGGAGCCTATGCCACCTACAACCTTCACCTCCGGATTCCGGAGCTGCCGCTGATCGTCGATCTGGTGCTCGCCGGCCTGATCGCGGCCGCGATCGGCATCGTGTTCGGCTTGCCAAGCCTGCGCCTGCGCGGGTTCTATCTCGCGGTATCGAGCTTGGCCGCGCAGTTCTTCGTGCAATGGGCCCTCACCAAGTTCGGCTGGTTCTCCAACGACAATCCGTCCGGCGTGATCGATGCTCCGGTGCTCAGCGTGGCTGGGCTCACCTTCACAAGCCCGGCCGGGCGCTATGTGTTCTCGCTGAGTGTCGTCGTGGTGGCGACGTTCCTGACCTTGCGGCTGCTGCGCGCGCAGAGCGGCCGCAACTTCATCGCGGTGCGCGATCACGAGCTCGCGGCCAAGGTGATCGGCGTGCCGCTGCTGCGCACCAAGCTCCTGGCCTTCGCCGTCTCCTCGTTCCTGATCGGCATCGCCGGAGTGTTGTGGGCCTTCGCCTATCTGCGCACGGTCGAGCCGGCCGGCTTCAATCTCGACCGCTCCTTCCAGATCCTGTTCATCATCATCATCGGCGGGCTGGCCTCGCTGCGCGGCGCGTTTCTCGGCGCCGCCTTCATCGTGGTGTTTCCGTTGATCCTGTCACGCGCTGGCATGGCCTTGCTCGGCGGCGTGTTCGATTCGGGCGTGCTGGAGATGAGCCAGCGCATCGTCGTCGGCGCGCTCATCATTGCCTTCCTGATTGCCGAACCGCGCGGCCTGGTCGCGCTGTGGGATCGGCTTTGGAGCGCCGTCACGCGGCCGGCCGCCATCAGCAACACATGACATTTCGCACCACTGGAGAGTCCAAGATGATTAAATCGAGATATCTGAAATTTGCCTTTGCCGCGGCGGTCGCCTCGGTGCTGGCCGGGCTACCTGCCGCGCGGGCCGACGAGCAGTTTTTCCCCCTGCAAAGCTACCGGGTCGGCCCCTATGCGGCCGGGGGCACCGGCTTCTTCGGCGGGTTCATCGACTATCTCAACCTGATCAACATCCGCGATGGCGGCGTCAACGGCGTCAAGCTGACCTGGGACGAGGGCGAGACCCAGTACGAAGTCGAGCGTGGCGTCGAGGTCTATGAGCGGCTGAAGGGGCGGCCCGGGGTTGCCGCGTGGAATCCGCTGTCGGTCGGCATCGCCTATGCCATGATCGACCGCATCACCAAAGACAAGGTGCCGCTCATCACCATCAATCACGGCCGCACCGATTCGACCGACGGTCGCGTGTTTCCCTACGTCTTCCCATTGCTGCTCAATCCCTACAGCGAGACCTCGGGCATCGTGAACTACATCGCGAGCCGCGAGGGCGGGGTCGACAAGCTGAAGGGCAAGAAGCTCGTCGTGCTCTACCACGGCTCGCCCTACGGCAAGGAGACCATCCCGATCTACAAGTTGCTGGCCGACAAGTATCAGTTCAGCCTGGAGCAGATCGAGGTCCCGCACCCCGGCAACGAGCAGCAATCGCAATGGTTGTCGATCCGCCGGGCGAAGCCCGATTACGTGGTGCTGCGCGGCTGGGGCGTGATGAATCCGGTGGCGCTGAAGACCGCGCAGAAGGTCGGGTTCCCCGCCGACCACATCATCGGCAACGTCTGGTCCAATTCCGAGGAAGACGTGATTCCGGCCGGCGACGCCGCCAAGGGCTATATCGCGATCACGACGCAGGCATCCGGCGAGCAATATCCGGTGCTGCAGGAGGTGATCAAGACGGTCTACGGCGCCGGCAGGGGCAATCTCGACGACAAGAAGCGGATCGGCAGCGTCTACCACAATCTGGGAATCGTGAACGGCATCCTCAATGTCGAGGCGATCAGGATCGCGCAGAAGAAGTTCGGCCAGCGCACCCTGACCGGTGACGAAGTGCGCTGGGGCTTCGAGCACCTTCAACTCGATCCGGCGCGGGTCGAAGCGCTCGGAGCCAAGGATCTGTTCCACTCGATCAACGTCACCTGGGACAATCACGAAGGCGACGGCCGGGTCACCTTCCAGCAGTGGGATGGCAGCAAATGGAAAGTCGTCTCGGGCTGGATCGCGCCGGACTGGGCCTTCCTTCGCCCGATCATCGAGAAGTCGGCCGCCGCCTATGCCAAGGAGCACGGCATCAAGGTGCGAGCCTCCGGCGACGACGCGGTCAGCAACTGACGCCGCCACAGGCCGCGGGAGCTATCCGGCTCCCGCGTCCTGCAACGCCATGGATCAACAGATGAGTGAAACCCTGCTTTCGGTCGAGGCACTCGCAGCCACCTACAACCACGCGATCGCGGCGGTCAGCGACGTCTCGCTCGCGGTGCGTCGCGGCGAGATCGTCGCCGTGCTCGGCGCCAATGGCGCCGGCAAGTCGACCACGTTGCAGGCCATTTCGGCGCTGCTCTCGGCGCGTCGCGGCCAGATCACCGCCGGGCGGATCATCTTTGACGGCCGCGATGTCGCGGGCACGTCGGCGGCGACGCTGGTTCGCGCCGGCCTCGTGCCGGTGCTCGAGGGGCGGCATTGCTTTGCCTCGCTGACGGTGGAGGAAAACCTCATCACCGGCGCCATGGGGCGTGATGCGCGGCGGACCGAGATCGCCGCAGACCTCGAGCGCATCTATCAGCTGTTTCCGCGCCTGAAGCAGCATCGCCGCGCGCTCGCCGGTCTGACCTCCGGCGGCGAGCAGCAGATGACGGCGATCGGCCGGGCCCTGATGTCGCGGCCTCGGCTCCTGGTGCTGGATGAACCATCGATGGGGCTCGCGCCGCTGGTCGTCGAAGGGATCTTTCGCGCGCTCAAGCAGCTCAACAGCGAGCAGGGGCTGTCGATCCTGGTCGCCGAGCAGAATTCGACCGTGGCGCTGCGCTTTTCCGATCACGCGGTGGTGCTCGAGAACGGGCGCAGCGTGCTGGCAGGGAGCGCAGCCGAGCTGCGGCAGCGTGCCGACATCAAGACCCATTATCTCGGCGGATCGTCGCAGGGCGATCTCAGCCGGAAGCAGCCGACGCAGGCTGTCGCATGATTGCAACCCGGAGAGACTGACCATGGCCAACGACAATCTCGCACGCAAGATCGACGACGACGTTTATGCCAGGCTCGATGCCGCCATCGACGCGACGGTGAAGGTGAATGCCGACCGCAACGATCGCGAGAGCCGCTTCCCGCGCGAGAATCTTCGCGCGCTGGCGGAGGCCGGCTGGACCGGCGTGCTGAACGAGACCCAGTTCGGCGGGCTCGGCCTCGGCCATCTGGATTTCGCCGAGGCGGCGTACCGGATCGGGCAGGCCGACGCCTCCACCGGCCTGGTCTATGTCATGCACGTCGGCGCGGCCCAGACCATCAACCTGTTCGGAAACACCGATCAGAAGGAGCGCTGGCTGAAGGCCAGCAATGGCAGCCTGCTCGGCACCTACTCGACCAGCGAACGCGCCACCGGCGGTCACTGGTGGTACAATCTGTCCGAAGCTTCGCGCGACGGCGAAGACTACCGCGTCAACGCCGAGAAGTCGTTCACGACCAGCTCGGGCCAGGCCGACTATTACGTGGTGCAGACGCGCACGCCAGGCGCCAAGGACCAGGCCGACATCATCTTCTTCATTGTCGACGGCAAGGCGGAGGGGATCGAGTCGCGGCCCTGGGACGCGCTCGGCGTGCGCGCCAACCATTCGGGCCCGATCCGCTACAGCAATGTGCGCGTGCCGCAGCGCGACCGGCTCGGCGCCGAAGGGCAGGGCAAGGAAATCATCTATGACGGCGTGTCGCCGGTCTATCTGATCGGGCTCGGCGCGGTCTGGGAAGGCGTCGCGCGCGGCGCGTTGAATGCTGCGATCGCCCACACCACGAGTTTCGTGCACAAGGACAGGAACAAGAGCCTGTCGGACTATCAGGCCATCCGCCAGGAGCTCGGCGCGGCCAAGGTGCTGGTCGAGACGCTGCGGCCGTGGCGCAATGAGCTCGCGGGCAAGCTCGACGCGCTCTGGCGCGCCGGCAAGCCGCAAAGCGAAATCCTGATCCCGCTGACCGAGTTCAAGGTGCACGCCGCCGAGGTCGCCAACAAGGTCGCCGCGACCGCGCTGACGGTGACGGGCGGCTACGGTTATCATCGCGGCCCGATCGAGCGCGCCTATCGCGACGCCCGTGCAGCGATCGCGATGGGGCCGTCCAATGTCATCGCGCGCGACTGGATCGGGAAGGCAGTGGTCGGTCTGCCGCTGGAGCTCTTCTACGAGGGGGGAGAGTAAGTCGAACAGGGGGACATCCCCAACCTTCGCACATGAGATGTCTCTCTTGTGAAATAGCTCTCCATTGCCGGTGGCGATGCTAGAGCGACCGGGACGTGTGCTGTCGGGAGGTCAACGGTTTCGATTAGACCAGCGGCGTCCATGTCCACAGCAAGACTCCGCCGTCTTCTCAGGGCGCCTTAAACGGAGCCTTATCTGTCGAATGGCAGCTAGGGCGCGTCCGAGATCAAGAGCGATCCTGTTGGCGATAATTGGATCCGCCATTTTGCTTCGATATTGAGGTCGATAAGGATATTCATCATCGCCTGCCTTCCCGAACTCGCTATTGGGGGCCTCCCGAGAGAGGGGCAGATAATGTAATGGCGCCATCGGGACATCCAGGATTCGAACAAAGGACCGGCGGGCGCCGGCGCTCGCGCTACGACTGTACGGTCCCGAGTCGGTCTGGCAGGAGGTCGGCCAGCGGCTCCTCGACGATGCCTGCGCTCGGCTGACCGGCCGTCAGGAAGATGAGGTCGATCCCGACGAGCCTGATCCGGATGATTTCCCGGCCGGTCCGAAGTGGCCGTGATCGCGCTACATTCGTGCTCAAGATTTTAATGGTTCGGCCCTGCAAGACGCGGGCGGCGCGAAAAATCAGCCGAGAGCGTGCAGTCGGGCGTGGCAGCGGCGACGCCAGAGACGTCGGCGGGTCCGCAGGATATCCGAAATGCGCCTGCTGCGGCGAGACAGGAGATCCGTCTCCAAATCCACCGCGATCGAGGCCAATCGGTACGCTCCCCCGACCATCCGCGTGACTTCCTCGTCCCCGATCGGACGATCGTCCCGATCGGCGATCCGCGCGTTACCGACGAACGTGCCGGTCTCGACGTCGATACAGGTGACGGTGCCCGGGCCCGCCGGATCTTCCGGTCCTGAGACGATTACGTGGCAGTCCCGATAAGGCAGTTTCCGCCTGCAGATGCTTGAGGGGGCCGAGGACACGTCGCACTTCCATTTTTGGCGCCGGCCAGGCACGTCGCCTGCGGCAAAGTTTCTGTGCGCGGGAGAAGCTCTCGCGTGTGCTTCGAGGATTGGCCGGCGGCGGTGAACGAGTGCCGCGAACGATCGCTACAATTTGAAGCGTTCCGGCGAAGGGCGGGGCCGGTTCGTTTAATGGGAAAGAATCCGTTGCCTTCGAGACTTCGGCTCTGGCGATTTCCCAAGGATTCGTTGAGGAAGACTCGAACGAGCATTCCGTCAGGATCGCAGGCGGCGTTCCAGCTTAAGCTTCTGGAGGGCAGAACGAGTCACCAGCGGCATGGATAGCGTCGGCGACGACACAGTCGACGAGGATGCCCGGAATCTGCACTTCCCGCGGATTGAGCGAGTTACTGGCGGCGATCCGCTCCACCTGCGCGATGACGAAGCCGCGAGAATTCTTCGCGGCCATTGCCATCGCCAAATTGTCGAGCGTAAGCGCCTCCCGCTCCATGGTGATGTTCCCCGCCGGATCGGCCGTCGTGCCCCGCAGCAACGCTACGTTGATCGGGAAGGACTTGTAGCGAAGCCACTCCTCGTCATTGATCCGCATCAGTTCGACGAGATCTTCGGTGGTCTTCTCGTTCAGTTTGCCGCCCTCGAGGCGCGGATCCACGAAAGTCTTCAGCCCGACCTTGGAGATCACGCCGGGACCGCGTGCAGCGATATTGCGATAGAGGTGGGAGATGCAACCAAGCGGGAGGTTATAGGCCTCGTGACACCAGGCCAGCACGCCCCAACTGGGGTTACTATGTCTAGGGAAAGGCGGAGCCAGCTACTCAAATGGCCACGTATGGTGACCGCTGGATCATCGAAGATGATTATCTGAGCGAACTTCAGCTAGTGGGGCGTGCCCGGCCGGCACTCGCGTCTGAAGACGGCTACGGAAAAGTCATTCACATCGGGAGTTTCAGCAAGACGCTGAAACCGTCCCTGAACCTCGGCTTCTTGGTAGTCCCAGATGATCTAAAATCGCGGTTTGGGGAAGCTGCAGCGTGTCTGTCGCCGTCCTTCGCGACGGCAACTCATCTCGCGCTCGCACAGTTCATTGCCGAGGGTCGCGGAAAGCTCAAGCCAGGCAGTGGGCCGAGATGTTGCACGATGCGGCGGATCGAGGAGAAATACCCAAGGAGCAAGCGAGCCTCATGGCGCTGTCTTATGTGGAGCCTTCCCTCGATACAACGATCTTTGCGACCTCCAGTGCGATTTGGCTATTCGCCAATAATCCCGATCAATGGGATCTCATCAGGGAGGATTCGACGCTGATTCCCAACGCGATCAGCGAAGTGATTCGGATGGAGTCGCCGATCCAAGGATTCTCACGGTTTGCTGTGCAAGAGCACTCGTTCGACGACATGGCGATTCCGCAAGAATCGCGTGTTATCGTGCTTTACGGCTCCGCCAATCGTGATGAGCGGAGATGGGTGGATCCGGGCCGGTTCGACGTACGTCGAGAGGGAGTGTCCGGCCAACTGGCCTTTGGCCACGGTGAACACTCATGCATCGGGATAAACCTGGCTCGCATGGAGATGGCAGCATTGCTGACTGCGCTTGCCAAGAGAGTGAAGCGTTTTGAGATCAGATCCAGCGAACGAGCCATAAACAACACACTGCGCGGGTTTAAGAAGCTGGACGTCATCGTCCATTGATCCCGTAGCGCAAGCCTATGCGGGCTGCGACGCCGTCGGTCGCAGCCCGCCCTTGTTTCGGACCAAGGACTGCAGGCGTGTTGCGTGACGTTTGGCGCCCGGCCGGCAGTCAAAGGCCTCTACAGCGGGATGCAAGCGTCGGCTTGCTAGTTCGGCCACGCGAACGGTCGATCAAGGTGTCTGCTGATCCCAGGGATGGTACAGTAGTTTCTACGTTTGATGGGCCTATTATTCGTTGCCACCATAAGGCTGCAATAACCAATGATAGGCCGCGTACGCACCAACCCGGCGGGGACGCGGACTACAGCCGCATTACTCCCACAGCGACAAAGCTTTGCGGCATGGCGATATCTTGCGAGCGGCTAGATTCGGACGTGAACTATCATCTCGGCTGGCCGCGGAGAGCGATACCGCATAAAAGTGATCCCTCCGTCCATCAGCCGAGGAAAAGGTACGCGCTACATGGAGCAGCCGACAAGCCACGGTAGAACGAACACAATTGCGATACGGCCAATGGTCGAGAGCGACGTTCCGGAATTGCTTCGGCTAATGCATGCGATCGTCAGTTTTGAGCGTGGTCAGAACTTCGCGCTCAGCGAAGCGGAGTTGCTTCGCCGTGGCTTCGGTGAGCGGCCAGAGTTCGGCGCTTACGTTGCAGACGTCGGCCCAGGGGCACTCGCCGGAATGGCGGTCCACTACGAGATCCCATTCATGCATACTTTGCAGCCCCTTTTGATGATGAAGTGGCTCTATATCGATCCCGAATATCGAGGCACGGGTATTGGCCGAAGGCTTATGCGCCAGATGGCGCTGCATGCTCGTAAAACGGGTCACGAGCGCTTCTGCTGGTTCGTGCTGACCGACAATGCGCCGGCGCAATCGTTTTACCGCGGTGTCGGTGCGACAGAGGACCCTGAGTGGAGACGATGGATCCTGCCGACTGACGCTTTAAAGCGTCTCGTGGACGACGCAAGTTGACCGTCATCCACCCTTCCGATGCCTCGACGGCATCTTCGAGTGTCCACCTTGGGTGCTGTACCAAACAGATAGATTTGGTCCTTCGCCCAACGTGGCAAATGGTGAATTTCAAGAATCGCGACTTGCCGAGTAGTCACGACTCGCCGACTCTCATCGGTCCGGGGCTCCCCTGTGAGGGTAGTCTCGGTCTGCCGCCATCGGCATCTCTTCTGTGATCTAGCCGCAAGGCTGGAGGCTCAATCGGTCCGGGCTCCGCGTACAAGGAGCGAGCCTGCGGGTTGTCTTTTCCGCGCAACAGAGGAGGCAGAGCTATGCGAAGTCATAGCGCCAGTCGGAAGTCAGTTTTTGTAAACGCGTATCTCCGGTGGAGATTCGGGAAGTTGGAACAGGTTTGTTCTCACTACCGATCGGCACCCGGTCAACTGTCTTTCGACTTTTGATGAGGGGAGGCACCGGCCTCCCAGCATCCGCCGATGGCGGCAGTTGCGTCGCATGAGTTTAGCGTTCCATCGATGCCCCGAGGCGGTTGCTGGGCGTCATATGCATGGATCGAAGAGGGCTAGTCGCAACGCTCTGAGAAGGGGCGCTAAGGATCTGATGAACACGACGAAGAAGCAGCACTTCATTCCCGAAATGCTTTCAAAGCGCTTCGCGCGCCCAGATGGCAAGTTCTTTTTCCATGATAAAAGGTTGGACGACAATCTGATCCGGCCTTCGACTCCGAAAAACATCCTGCTCCAACGTTATCTGTATTCGCCGGCAAATGCGGATGGCGAACGGGACTTTTCCCTTGAGGAGCGATACAGCCGCCTCGAAGGAGCGGCGAATGAGCTTTTCGATCGAATTGAGCAGAAGCTCGATGAGGGAGGAAGTCCGGTACTTTCGGCCCGGAGCCGTCGGCTCCTAGATCATTTCATCTATGAGCAGTGGCGGCGCGTGCCCGATATGCACGCGCGAGTTCTGAAGCCCGAAACCTTCCGCTCCCGGGTCGAAACTGCGATAGGCGACTACGAGCGGACAAAGGGCCCTTTGCCCGAAGACGAGAAGGCCCGTCTCATTGATAGCCTCGATAACCCAGACGTCCTGAAGGAGATCCCAGGGCGTGCGCTCAGGAAGTCAAGCGGAGAAGTGCTGAGGGCCTTTCAGGAAAAGTCGCTGGTGATCGTCGAGGCTCCAAGCAATTCCGAATACATCATCGGAAGCTCGAATGTCATTAAGACGTCCAATGGTCCGAACGATCTCCACGACAGTTCGGTGGAGGTATGGTTAGCCTTTACGCCCCGATTTGCGGCAGTTCTCTGGGGGCGGGCGGACCTGCCAGCGCGGGTACTAACCGACGCCGATCATATTGGTGATGTCAACCGCGAGGTCGCAGCAAAGAGTTCGATCATCGCGAGCAAAAATCTGGCGCTGATCCAGGCATTGAGACCAGGAAGCGTCTTGCAACAACCCACTAAGCCGGGTGGTCGGGGTTGATCTCGCCGCGCACGACTAACTCGTGGCAAATAGTCAAGCACCTAGGCGACTTTGTCCCCTGACGTGTCAAGCTGTCCGCTTTCGTACTGAGCTCTAGGTCAATTGACGCTGCTTGAGGGCTGACCCGGTATTGGAGAGTCTTGGGCGTCAAAGTATTCTTCGATCTCACCAACCGCTCTCTGCTCCCATTCGTCGGCCTGTGTCAGCAATGAGATTCGTTGGACTGGGCGGAATGCTGCGGCTTGACGGCACAGCGAAGCGATTGCGCGATAGCGACCCACGTTCTCCAGAATTGCCGATCCCGTCATGTTTGATTTCCCCATTCAGCTTCGAGACGCGAACATGAGGCGGATCGATTTTCGATTGGTTAGCGGCCGGCTCGGAAAGCATCTATGGTTGGCAAATCGTTGCGATCTGAAACCTCTCTGCCCCTCAACACGGGACGTCTTACTTCCGACCGAAGAAATTTGGGGCGTGGTTGGCGTCTAGATGCGGGGCAAGTTTTGGTACGTGGCTGAAATAGCACCACGTGCTGTAGAGTGCGTTCGGAAACATCCGGAGGTGCAGCGCATGGCGATCGTATTCATTACTGGCAGTACGGATGGTCTCGGCCGGGCGGCGGCGCAGTCGCTTCTCGGCATCGAGTGGTGCTGCACGCGCGATCGGCGGATCGCGCCGCAGCCCTCGGAGAGTTCGCGTTGCGCTCCGAACGAGTTGTGGTTGGGGATCTGCAGAGCGGCGTCGAGACGAAAGGCATCGCGGACCAAGTGAATGCGATCGGGCGCATGGATGCGGTCATCCATAACGCGGGCGTCTACACACAGCGGAGTCGTGGTTCGACCCCGGAAGGCCATGCTGGAACGCTGGCGATCAATACTCTTGCACCCTACTTGCTGACGGCACTGATCGAGCGCCCCGCTAGACTGGTCTATCTCAGCAGCGGGCTGCATCGTGGCGGGGAAGGCTCGTTGGACGACCTCGATTGGACGAAAAGGTCTTGGGATTCGGCCAGGGCCTACGCAGAGAGCAAGCTGCACCTCGTTGCGCTGGCGTCCGCGCTGGCGCGACGCTGGCCGCGCGTCCTAAGCAACGCGGTCGATCCAGGCTGGGCGCGCACGAAGATGGGCGGCGCGGGCGCCCCGGTAGATGTCGAAACGGCTCAGAAGACGCAAGCCTGGCTGGCCGTGAGCGACGATCCGGCCGCGCTAGTTAGCGGCCGCTACTGGCATCAACTCCGGCAACAGGAGCCGGCGAATCAGGCGACTGATCCGAGCTTCCAGGACGAACTCATCGATAAGTTGGGCGAGCTGACCGGAGTTAAACTACCGGCGTAGGTAACCAGCGTGGATCTGCAAAACTACCTGTGGCGGACGTATTGCCTGCACTTGAAAAAATTCCTTGATTTTGGCGTGTCGCCGGCGCCGTCGGAGACTTTGCTCTACAGCCGTTTTGGCGGGGCGGCGGGAGCCGTGGAAGTCCATACGGACGCCGCGGTTCGCCCCGCGCTGGTCGCAGATTGCTTTAGGGAACCGTGCTTTTGGCCTAGAAGATACGTTTGAGGATCATTTCATTGTTAAATGATACGTAAACAGATCAGATCCTTGACGAGGGTGACGAGAAATGATACCTTCTCGTATCTTATAAAAGAAAAAAGATACGTAAACAGATCATGGAACGGAACTCCGAAGCAACCCAACAACTAGGACGCCTCCTCCGGGATGCAAGAAAGCAAGCGGGCCTGACTCAAGAGCAGGTGGCCGAACGAGCGGGTATTTCCCGGCCACGTTACCGCGATATTGAGCAGGGCAACGCCGCTGCGCGGGCGACCACGCTGATCAACGTCGCGCGCGCCCTCGGCATGGAGCTAATGCTGATCCCACAGGCCATGGTGCCCGGCGTCAACGCACTCCTTCGGCCGTCCGAAGACGAGGACCGACCAGCGTTCACCACCGATATGGATGATGATGATGAGCACCCGGGTCCGCGCCCCTAACACCATTCAGTCGCTGGATGTGTTCCTTAAAGACCTCAAGGTCGGAACGGTTGTGCGTACGCCGGGCGATTTCAACGCCTTCAGTCTCGATCCGGCCTATCGAGCTATGGCGAAGCCCCCGATACTAAGCCTCTCGCTCCGCTCCGCCGATGGTGGCCTTCGCAAGGATCCGAAGCCCGCAGCGCACATGCTGCCCGCGTTCTTCGCGAATATGTTGCCCGAGGACAAGCTTCGCGAGGCGATGGAAAAGCACCACGCGGGAGCAGTGAGGCAAGGAAACGATTTCGACCTCCTGGCGGCGCTTGGCGAAGACCTGCCAGGTGCAGTGCGCGTCGTGCCGAGCGACGGCAGCACCACGATAGCCGTACAAGACAATCCACGTGAGATCAAAGCGCGGTTTTCCTTGGCGGGAGTTCAGATGAAGCTCTCCGTGATGAAAAACACGGGCAAGGGTGGCGGATTGACTTTGCCTATCGGCGACGGGCAAGGTCAGTACATCGCAAAATTCCCCTCGACCAATCTTGTCGGATTGTCAGAAAACGAATTCGCCATTTTGGCGCTGTCCGAGGTCCTCGGAATGGATGTGCCGGAACGCGAGCTTGTCGAAAAATCCGATTTCGAGGGAATTCCCGAAGAATTCAATACGCTATCGACCGGCAAGGTCTTGCTGGTGAAGCGGTTCGACCGTGGGCCCAAAGGTACTCGAATTCACATCGAAGACTTCGCTCAGATCTTTGGCCGGCAGCCATCCCAAAAATACGATGACGCATCATACCACGACATCGCCTCCGCGCTGAATGTCGCGGTTTCGACCGACGCCGCACTCGAATTCGTCCGCCGACTGGCACTTGCCGCGCTCGTCGGCAACGGCGACATGCACTTGAAGAACTGGTCAACAATATATCCAGGTGATGGTTGCACTCCGGCCATCGGCCCCGTGTACGACGTCCTATCAACCACCGCTTATTTTCCGAAGGACGATATGGCGCTCTCTTTGGGAGGAGAGAAATCCTTCAAAGCGCTTACTCCGGACCGCTGGCGAAAGTTCGCCAATCGCGCCCGGCTACCTGAACCGGCGGTCATCTCGGCCGTCGAGGAGGTCGTATCGTTGGTGAACGACCATTGGTGGCAGCTCCCAGAACGGGAAGTCGTTCCGGCCGCTGTTCTTAGTAAGATCGATGCAAAAATCGAGGAGATGAGCCCGGTTCTAGATCCTGGCAACGTTCCGAGGCCTTCCCTGGCTAACCCCTAAGCTTGGTGCTGCCCATCTAGATCCGCGGTCGGGCTGATTGCGCTTCTGAACGCTCCACGTACTTTGCGTAGGCCCGGCGGATTCGGTTGTCGTCGTCTCCGCCGGTGTGGGTCCTTTCACTTCGTTCCCCAAAGGCGGCGACTGCGATCGCCGTATCGAAGACGCTTTCCACGGTGTCGCCATCACAAAAGGGGATCGCGACTGCCCCGAGATACTCGTCCCGCTTCCGCTTCTCGAGCCCCGACATCTCGTATTTCAGCGAAACCAGCACATGGATGACGTCGTCTTCGACTGCAGTCGGCTCGATCGCATAGAAGCGGTGGTCGCTTCCACAAACAAGATCAAACTGAATCGGCTTGGCGATCTTCTTCACAAAGTAGGCTGCGATATCGGTGGCTCTCATCGTCGCACTCCTGCTGCCGAAGATTCTATGACCGCATCCTGCAAGACGCGAGCGAGGAAAACACGTCGGCGATATGAAGCGTGGTCAAAACGTGCGGCCCTGAAAGGGTGGACGCGGAGACCGGCGGCGTCCCGCGCGGATCGTTAAAATTGAAGGCGTCGCGGTGAGAAATGACACCGGTACATGTCGTCGAAAATAATCCGTCGCTTTTCGAGACGATTGATGCCTGGAGCTTTCAAGGATTCGTTGACGAAGAAGCGACGGTTGCCCCGTCGGCATCGCCGTCGGCGGCCTCGACTTAATCTTCTGGAAGCCAAAGCGAGAGCAGAAACGGCACAAAGCGAGGGGGCGACGGATGCCGAGATTGGCTGATGAAAGGTTTGCGGCGCTGGTCAGGCAGGTGATGCCATCCAGGGTCGGAGGGTGGAACGTGCAGGTCGTCGACGATCACAAAGAAGCTTGTGCAATGTTCAACCGCGACGTTCTGCCCGTTCATCGGGACTGGCTAACCGCCGTCTACGACACTGGATTGCATTCTGTTCTTGAATATCATCCGTTGAGCTTGAAGAGGGTGCCGTCCCAAATTCTTCGAGGACCGGCCTCGCTTACCGTCGTAGACGTCTGGCAGGCTTGCACGGTCAAAAAGGGCTACAAAGGCCGCCTATCCGAGAAACAAGGCTTTCTGGTGCGAACCGCGAAGGGCGGTGGGGTGGCGTTCGCCAGCAATGCCGCCGCGGCGGAGATGGACGCTCTTCGCGCAGCCAGACGCGCGGTTTACGAACGGGCCCGCCAGACGCGGGCTCGGGCTCGACGGAACGAGGACTATCAAGGTCTGCTGAGCAACCGCCTTGCTCTCAGGAAATACGACGGCGCGTTCCGCGTCCCGTTGCGGGACTACGAACGGTGGCTGCCGACGCAGACGGCCGAAGCGTTCAAGCTTTACGGTGAAGACGGTGTCCCGCTTTTGGTGATCGAGCATGAGGCCTTTGATCTGGTACCCTCATTGAACGACCGGGATCTGCGGATCTGGTCTACCAATTGGACCGCGACGTCGCGCGCGCGCAGACCGAGGCAGACGACCGGTCAATAGACCAGGCATTGGAGCGGCTGGCCGAGTTGGATGCCGCTCGAGAGTAGGCGCCGGAAATGCCAGCGACGCGACGATGATCATCATCGTCGAAATGTACGAATGGGACCCAGAGAAACCTCCTAGCAGGCGCCGATCATCGGCGCCGCATGATCAGCATGGTGCTGCTGCTCGTCGGCATGTCGATGATGATCGCCACGGCATCGGCATCGTCACCGGCATCATCATCTCCAGCACTACCAGCAGCAGCACCACCACCACCGGCGGCAATACCATCCTCGCATCCCGATCGGCGCCGTCGGACTAGCCGACGGCCCAGGGGCCGCTGACCATAGTTGCGATCTCAGCGAAATCGCGCACCGTACTCACGGTGAAAGCAGCGCAGCGTTAATGTTTGGGTTCGAGATTTTCTTCCGATTTGAGGTGATCTGGCAATGACTTACAAAATCGAGTCGTTCTTAGAGCCCGGAATCGAGTCGCTCTTATAGCCCAAGCGAGTCGTTCTTAAAGTGGACCAACATATTATTAACGAAATTGGTGGGCCCGGCAGGACTCGAACCTGCAACCAAACCGTTATGAGCGGTTGGCTCTAACCATTGAGCTACAGGCCCCGCCACTAAAAGGCGGCGGCGCGGCATGCTGGCATCGTTACAGGTTGTCTGTCGCTCCCGCAAGGTTCAGTCACACTTCCGCGCCCGGGCTTCGGACTTCTCCGCATACGTTCCTTTCCCGTTCTGTAGCTCGAAGCGTGAATTCGGTCCGAAGGCCTGCTTTGGCGCAGTTATCATGTGTCGTTATGAAGGCGCGCGACGTGCGTAGAATTAGCAGGCCGCGCCGGAGCCGAGTCAAAAGATACGGTTTTCCAACCTAGCGAGCTCTTCACTGGTGTTGAGGCGGGCGATGAGGCTTCAGCGTTCCGTTTTGACAAAACCTTGGTATAGGTTTGACAGCCCATCCTATATTACCCACTCACCTTTGTAGAGTTGAGCATCCATCAGATCGTTTCTACTTTCGACATCGAAGCCGGATCATTCGAACGAGCGATCGAAGCGAAGCCTTGAGCTGGCTTGATTCCTTGCTGGAAAGTCGTTGAGTTCCATCAAGGTCTGAGGACGAAACTACATGGAAACAGGTGAGCCCAATTCCACGTCTCGAGGCGGCCCGCAGGCTGCTTAGGCGCAAAAAAGACATGGATGTTTAACTTGGGAAGTGCTCCCGCAATTCGAGGTCGCGGTCAGTGATGAGAAGGGTAGGGCCGATGTCCATCCAAGCAACCAAGATGTAAGAAGCGCAGCACTGAGCTCCCTGCTTGGGAGCGTGTGCCTTTGGATCAGGCGTTTCCAGCTCCCAAATTTTACGCGCATTAGCCGCGGGCAGCGCGACCTGCTCGCGAATTTGCGTTACCTTGAATGCGAGTCGAGATGGCATTTACCGAACTTTTCATCAAACGCCCGGTGCTGTCCGTCGTCCTCAGTCTCCTGATCCTGCTGATCGGACTTCGCGCGGCCGCCGTTCTGCCGATCCGGCAGTATCCCAAGCTGTCCAATACGGTCGTCAATATCACGACTTCCTATCCTGGCGCCTCCGCCGACATGATCCAGGGGTTCATCACCGCTCCACTGGAGCAGGCCGTCGCTTCCGCCGAGGGCGTCGACTACATCACTTCCTCATCGGTACTCGGTACGTCGACGATCCAAGTCCACATAAAGCTGAATTTCGATCCCAACGAGGCGCTCACCGAGGTGCTTTCTAAGGTCAACTCAATCAAATATTTAATCCCGAAGGAATCAAACGATCCAGTCGTCACTAAGGCAACGGGTCAGGCCACCGCTGTCATGTATATCGCTTTCTCCAGCGAGGAACTGACGGCCAGCGCGATTTCTGACTATCTCTCGCGCGTCGTGCAACCGGTTATGTCAACCGTTGACGGCGTCGCCGCGGCAGACATCCTGGGCGGCCAAAGTTTTGCGATGCGGCTATGGCTCGATACGGCGAAAATGGCAGGGCGCGGCGTCTCGCCGGCTGATGTTTCGGCTGCAATCGCCGCCAATAACTTCCAGGCGGCGGCCGGCCAGACCAAGGGATATTTCACTATCTCCGACGTCACGGCAAATACCGACCTACGGAGTGTAGATGACTTCAAGCGCATGATCGTTAAAGCCAATGATGGTGGCTTTGTGCGCATTGAGGACATTGCGACAGTCGAGCTTGCCGCACAGACGACAGACGTCAGTGCCGTCATGAACGGCGAGCACGCGGTCGTCATCGGCGTGCAGGCGGGTCCACAAGGCAATCCGCTGAACATAGTGCGAGGTGTTCGCGCGCTGTTTCCAGAAATGGAGCGTAACCTGCCGCCATCGCTCAAGATGAAAGTGGCCTACGATTCAACGAAATTCATCCAATCGTCGATCGATGAAGTGGAGAAGACGCTCATCGAGGCCATCGTGATCGTGGTGGTGGTGATCTTCCTGTTCCTGGCCTCGCTGCGATCGGTCGTCATTCCCGTCGTCACCATTCCGCTGTCGCTCGTTGGCGTCTGCAGCTTGATGCTGGCGCTGGGGTTCTCATTCAACCTCCTGACCCTGCTTGCGATGGTGCTCGCGATAGGTCTTGTGGTCGACGACGCGATCGTCGTGGTGGAGAACATCCATCGTCATCTAGAGGAAGGGGCGCCGCCCCTGCAGGCCGCCACGAGGGGAGCGCGCGAGATCGTGGTCCCCGTTGTCTCCATGACGATTACGTTGGCGGCCGTATACGCCCCCATCGGCTTTCTCGGTGGCCTCACCGGTGCGCTGTTCCGCGAGTTCGCGTTCACGCTGGCCGGGGCGGTGATCGTGTCTGGCGTGATCGCTTTGACGCTGTCGCCGATGATGTGCTCGGTCTTTCTAAAGAGCGCCGGGGAGGGGCGGTTTGCAAGATCCGCGAACCGCGTGTTCGCTGCCATGACATGCTGGTACGGCCGCAAGCTTGATCGCTCGCTCGACTATCGCCCAATTACCTGGCTGTTTGCGCTGACCATGCTGGGCCTTGTCGGCTTTCTCTATGTGCATACCTCTAAGGAACTTGCACCCGAGGAGGATCAAGGTATCGTATTCGCACTCACGAAGGCGCCGAAATATGCCAATATCGACTATCTCGACTATTACGGTGCCAAGCTCGAAAAGGCATTCCGGAAGTTTTCCGAGACCGATTTGAGCTTCGTGCTCAACGGAAGTGGCGGCTCGCAATCAGGCATGGCCGGAATGTTGCTGAAGCCATGGGACGAGCGCAAGCGATCATCGATCGTGCTTAGGTCCCTTGTTCAAGCTGAGCTGTCGAAAATCGAAGGCATTAACGCATTTGCTTTTAGCTTACCGGCGCTTCCGGGCGGATCGGACGGCCTGCCCGTTCAGATGGTGATCAATTCGACGCTTGGCTTCCAATCCGTCTATGAGCAGATGTCGAAACTGAAGGACGCCGCGCGCAAGAGCGGTCTGTTCATCGTTAGCGACTCTGACCTCGAATTCAACCAGCCGGTGGTGCGAATCAAGGTCGATCGGTCCAAGGCCAACGATCTTGGCATCACCATGCAGAATATCGGCGACGCGCTCGCCACCCTACTTGGCGGAAACTACATCAATCGCTTCAATCTGCAGGGCCGCTCCTACCAGGTGATCCCGCAGGTGCCGCGCGAGAAACGCATGGCCCCGGAAGCGATTGGGAACTACTATGTAAAGACTGCGACGGGCTCGATGCTTCCGCTATCTACCGTCGTCTCGGTCGAGACTGCGACTGATCCGAACGCGCTCACCCACTACAACCAGCTCAACTGCGCGACCTTTCAGGCCGTGCCGATGCCTGGGGTCACGATCGGTCAAGCCGTGGACTTTTTGGAAGCAGAGGCAAAGAAGCTGCCGGCGGGTTTCAGCCACGACTTCCTTGCCGACGCGCGGCAATATGTGCACGAGGGTGACCAACTTGCCATCACCTTCGCATTTGCACTGATCGTCATATTCTTGGTGCTTGCGGCGCAGTTCGAAAGTCTGCGCGATCCCCTCATTATTATGATCAGTGTACCCATGGCAATTGTCGGCGCCTTGATACCACTATTCTTTGGCTGGGCGACGATGAACATCTACACTCAGGTCGGGTTGCTGACGCTGGTCGGTTTAATTTCCAAGCACGGGATCCTGATGGTTGAGTTCGCCAACGAGCTGCAGCTCAAGGAGAGACTTGACCGTCGCTCGGCGATAGAGATGGCGGCTCGCGTCCGACTTCGTCCAATCTTGATGACGACGGCGGCGATGGTCACAGGCGTGGTACCTTTGTTGGCGGCAACAGGAGCTGGCGCCGCGAGCCGCTTCTCGATTGGGCTGGTGCTCGTCGCGGGCATGTCTATCGGCACGCTGTTCACGCTCTTCGTCCTGCCGGCGGTCTATGTCGCGATCGCCTCCGATCACCGTGTCGATGCGAGTGCCGGTCACGCGAAGAAGGGCGCCAAGTTCGACCTCACCAGCGCTGCCGAGGCCCAGCCGGCCGAGCAATAACGCCAGGATCAGGCCGGATTGACTGATTACTGCTCTCGGTAGGGACGTTTCTTGCCAAACGTGGTAATGCTGCCCGAAATTCGGGGCGGGACCAAAGGACGGTCTCTCGTGGCGGCGCTCCTCTCGACCCATCGTTCGCCCGCGGCAAAGGACTGCCTCATAGAGGGGAAAGAAGATCATTTCAAGGTGTCGGCGTCGTGAACGGCGGAGCCTCAGGAGGGGCGTAACGCTCCGTTGCATCGAGATCTTCGCGCCATTGCCGCCGAGGTTGCCGCGCATCGGGCTCTCGAAGAACACGTCAACAATCCGCTGTTGCTTCGCCACGATGAATTGCCGCATGTTCACCGCAGCCGAACGTTGGCCCACCGCGCCGCGCGCGGAGAGAATTAATGCGTTCTCGAGCAGAAGACAGCTTTTCTATCATCCAAATTGCTCTTGAAAGAGAATTTGCTTTCTTTCGTCTGGCCGCGTTGAATTGCTAGCTGAAAGAGATGAACTCCGGTCTGATCCGCCTTAGGGTGCTACCGCAAGTGCAATTCTGTGGGATTGGAGAACTGGTTGTCCGCACTTATACGGATGCTGACGCTGTTGCGATTTCGATACGAAGGCCATTGGTTGAGCAAACTGAGGCGCATGGCTGGGTGATTTAGTTAGGTAGCGGGGAGTACAGCGCCGCTTATTGTTGCACAACTGCAGCCCGTAACAGGGAGCGAATGTAGAAGCTCTGCACTTGACCACGGCCGTCGCCATTATCAAGGCGGCCGGAGCTCGTAAGCGAGTGGTCAGAATCTTTCGCAATCTTGAAGACCAATGTTTACGCCTGATTCCCTGGCGGGATTGGACGCCCTCTGGCGTGAGAAAGTTAAGGAAATGCCCGGGTTTGATGCTTCTATCTGGTTCCTGGCCGCAACGACGTGTTTTGCGGCTTTCGTAAACGGAGCCATTGGCTACGGTTTTTCGTCGCTCACTGTGCCGCTTGCGCTGGTTTTCTACACCAATCGCATTCTCAATCCTGCCATCGTCATCGTCGAAGTCTTCGTCAACGTCTACGTGCTCCTCATCAATTTGAAGGGCGTACCGGCGGTTTGGAGACGCGTGTTTCCCATCTTGGTTGGGCTCTTGCCAGGCATTGCGCTTGGCGGCTATGCATTGGCTTCACTGCAGCCAGGCTGGATCAAATTCGCCACCTACACGATCATTCTTCCCTTGATCCTGCTGCAAGCCGCCGGTTGGCGCCGCCCTATCGAAGCAAGCTGGCTGATCGGTCTGCCATTCGGATCGATGCTGGGCATCCTCTATTCGGTGACGACTATCTCCGGCCCGCCCTTGGCGATGCTGTTTAACAATCAGGGCCTGGTCAAAAACGAATTTCGCGCCGGCCTTGCCCTGGTGCGCGTGGCGGAATCGAGCGTGACCGCTTTCGTCTATTACAAGCTCGGTCTGTTCATTTCCGAAAGCGGCAGTCTTCTCCATGTCTTAGTACCCAGCGTTGTGCTCGGCATCCCGCTGGGATCCTACGTCATTCGCCGACTTGATCCGGAGATATTTCGACGCATCTGCATGAGCTTCGATGCTTGGATCGTGGGCTTCGGTTTGTCACGGGTTCTGATCGAGCTCAATCTAGTGCAGAGCGCATGGGCTTATAGCGTGATGGCCGCGACGATATTGATCGATCTTTGGTTGCTATACTCGTTCCTTACCACGCGCCGTTCGAGCTGGTCAGAACGGCGACCTCGGCAAGGTGCGGGTATAAGCGCTTGAACGATGCCAGCGGGCCCTTGATGTCGAAGGCACCCGTCCTGGACCTGGCCAAGCGATCGCGGAGCTAATTGAATTGATGTGCTCGCGGCGCCGCGCTGCCCCTTTCGGTGTCGACGAGAACGACATGGACATCCAGCTGATTGCTCCAAAGACAACACAGCGCACGAGCCAGATATCCAATATCAGAGGAAAGCCCAGAACATTTGGAGGCTGATGTTCTTGCCGTTCCACTCGAAATGGTGGTGATCTTCGTCAGTGCACACTAACCTTGAAAGACCGGATCACCCGAAATGCGAAGACATTTGGCACGGCGTAGGGGATCACCAGCCTGAAGCCGGGAATAAAAGGAATTTCACAAGTATTGGACCGGCATTGACGGCTTGCGCGCGACCGCCATCCTATCGGTCATCGCCTTTCACTAAGGCTCAATCGTCCCCGGCGGCTTTATCGGCGGAGAGGTCTTTTTCGTCATCAGCGGGGACTTAATTACGTCCCAGCTCGTCCCAGAGATCCCCGCGCACACGTTCAGCCTGCTCAGCTTCTACCATCGTCGCACTCGGCGCAATCTCTCCCAGATAACGAGATGGCAATTCGCTGAGATCATTGGGCTGACGGAAGCGCTTGCGCAGAAGCCAGATGCACGGCCCGAGGCGTCGCGCACGCCGCACGAATGAAGGGGGCCTTGGCCTCCGCGACAGTGCCGAATAAAGCTAGGTGTTGATCTGGAAGCCCGCTCTGGTGATGCGCGTTGTATTGATCTTGCAACCAGTGTCGTTGCTTATGATGAGAGCTTCCGGATTGGCTGAAAAGGGATGTCATAAAAACTGACGACCGTGTTCGAGGTGAATCAGCGCATGGAAGGGCGCGCTGGGCTTTGTATGTTTTCCGACAAGGATCCTTGAGCTTTGCGCTCCGTCGGGTACCAGCAAAGACGATTGTCACTCGTAGGGCTGGTTTATCCCAGAAAGATTGCGCGACACGCCGGATGGTGATCGACAATTACTCTCATTTGACGTTCGCGCGCCAGGACTTGGGCCCGTTTTGCGACGGCATAGCATTTGCAGAGATGAAGATCGTCAACTTGAGGCCGTCATCATCGAGCTTCGGGCCGCTTGCAGGCGTAGCGCACGGGATGAGGTGCGCTGCGCTCGCGAGCCGTTCTCTCAGGAGTGCCTGTGATACCATCTGCCAATTGGTCTGCGGGCCTGCTCGGGACGCGGCTCGCATTTTTTGTGGCCGGCTTCGGCCTCGCGGCCTGGGCGCCTTTGGTGCCGCTCGCGAAGGAGCGGCTTGGGGTGGATAACCGCGTGCTCGGTCTTCTGCTACTCTGTCTCGGAGCGGGGTCCGTCATCGCTATGCTTTTGACCAGTGTGTCGAATGCGCGGTACGGCAGCAAGCCCATCATCATCGCGGGTGGGCTTGGCATCTCGCTCATCCTGCCGTGGCTTGCAGTTGCCGGCACACCTCTCAGCCTTGGTGCCATGCTGTTTGCTTTCGGTGTTTCACTTGGTTCGATCGACGTAGCCATGAATATTCATGCGATCGAATTGGAGCACGTCACAGGACGTCCATTGATGTCCGGCTTCCACGCCCAGTACAGCATTGGCGAATTCACCGGCTCTGCCGCGGTGACCTCGTTCCTTTCGCTGCAGCGTGGCCCGCTTATCTCGACGTTGGTCTGTTCGGCCTTAATGATGATCGCGATTATGTCAGCATGGCCGCGGCTGCTCGCCATGAGTTTGAAACCGCAGGAACCGTTGTTTGTCTTGCCCAATCGCAGTGTGTTGCTGGTAGCCGTACTCGCGGCTGTCACCTTTCTCGTCGAAGGTGCAATGCTTGATTGGAGCGCTTTGCTTCTCGTTGGGCAAGGCCTCCTCGCAGAGGCGCACGGCGGCCTTGGTTGTATGCTCTTCTCAATTGCGATGGCCGCAGGCCGTCTCAGCGGAGATACCATGGTAGCTCGGCTCGGCGACCGTACCACATTGATGCTCGGGACCGTGCCAATTTTGACCGGCTTCTTGGCCGTGGTGGCCGCGCCGATTGCGTTGATTGCCATGGCGGGGTTCGTGCTTATTGGATTGGGTGTTTCAAATGTTGTACCCGTACTGTGTCGACGCGCCGGCAAGCAGAGAGTGATGCCCGTAGGCGTTGCGATTGCAGTCATCACCACAGCCGGGTATGCGGGTATACTGGTCGGTCCCGCCAGCATCGGGCTCGTCGCACACATGGTCGGCTTGCCGTTAGCGTTCGCGATGTTAGGCGTGCTCATGTGCATCGCGACGCTGTCGGCGCGGATGGTGATGGCAGAGTCTCTCTAAACGTCGGCTCAGAGGGAATAGCGACGCGCGTCGAGCTAATGACCGGTCGCAAGGCGGCGTTCGTGCCGACCGTCGATAGCTCGCAACTTGATGGCTGTGGAAAGCACGTCGATCATGCCTCTGTCCCTGCAAGTCGGCCGGCTGAGCCGCAGCTTTGACATACCGGATCACTCGGCGTTGGGCGTCCCACCGAGCATTGTTGTTAACGAACTGGGTTGACTGCGCGGCGAGGTTGATTATCTGCGTGAGTGGTTAGCCCGGCTATGTTGGGACATTCACCGCCGAGTATTCTGGGATCGGCCCTGCGCCCGCTTGTCGGGACACGCGGTTACTCTGGCCGTCCATCTGCTGTCGGCGAGATACGCCCGATACGCCAACTGAATGCCCTCCTGCAGTGAGGTCTGGGCGCGCCAGCCGAGCCTGCCCAGTCGGCTGACGTCGAGCAACTTACGCGGCGTGCCGTCCGGGCGCGAGGTGTCGAAGCTGATCTCGCCGCGAAAGCCGATGGCGGCCGCGACCAACAGGGCGAACTCGGCGATGGTGATATCTTCGCCGGTGCCGATATTGACCAGTTCAGGGGAGGAATAGGTCTTCATCAGATGGATGCAGGCGTCGGCGAGATCGTCGACATAGAGGAATTCGCGGCGTGGCGTGCCGGTGCCCCACACCACGACGTTGGTCGCGCCCGAGACCTTGGCCTCGTGGAAGCGGCGGATCAGCGCGGCGACGACGTGGCTGTATTCGGGGTGATAATTGTCGCCGGGACCGTAGAGGTTGGTCGGCATCACGCTGATGAAATCGGCGCCGTACTGGCTGCGATAGGCCTCGGCCATCTTGATGCCGGCGATCTTGGCGATCGCATAGGGCTCGTTGGTCGGCTCCAGCGGGCCGGTCAGCATCGAGTCCTCGCGCAGCGGCTGCGGTGCGAGGCGCGGATAGATGCAGGACGAGCCGAAGAACATCAGCTTCTCGCATCCATTGGCGTGCGCCGCCTGGATCACGTTGGTCGAGATCGCCAGATTGTCGTAGAGGAATTCGGCGCGTAGCGTGTTGTTGGCGACGATGCCGCCGACCTTGGCGGCGGCGAGGAACACGGCTTGCGGCCGCTTGGCGGCAAACCAGGCGTTGACCGCGGCCTGGTCGCGCAGGTCGACCTCGCTGCGCGACACCGTCAAGAGATCGGCCTGCTCGCGCGCCAGCCGGCGCATCAGCGCCGAGCCGACCATGCCGCGATGGCCCGCGACGAAGACAGCCTTGCCCTTCAGTTCAAACGTGCTTGCCATTGGCCGCATCCTGCCTGGCCTCGACGAGATCGCTTTCGACCATTTCCTTCACCAGCTGCGCGAACGGCGTCTTCGGCGTCCAGCCGAGCTTGGCGCGCGCCTTGCTGGCGTCGCCGATCAGGAGATCGACCTCGGTCGGGCGGAAATAGGTCGGATCGATCTGCACCAGGGTGTTGCCAGACGCCTTGTCGACACCGACCTCCTCGACGCCCTTGCCGCGCCATTCGATGTTGCGGCCGACCTCGGCAAACGCCAGCTCGACGAATTCGCGGACCGACCGCGTCTCGCCGGTCGCGAGCACGAAGTCGCCGGGCTCGTCGATCTGCAGGATCCTGTGCATGCCCTCGACATAGTCGCGGGCATGGCCCCAGTCGCGCTTGGCATCGAGATTGCCGAGATAGAGCTTGCTCTCCAGGCCGACCTCGATGCGGGCGATGGCGCGGGTGATCTTGCGCGTCACGAAGGTCTCGCCGCGGATCGGGCTCTCATGGTTGAACAGGATGCCGTTGCTGGCGAACATGCCGTAGGCCTCGCGGTAGTTTACCGTGATCCAGTAGCCGTAGAGCTTGGCAACGCCATAGGGCGAACGCGGATAGAACGGCGTGGTCTCCTTCTGCGGCACCTCCTGCACCAGCCCGTAGAGCTCCGAGGTCGAGGCCTGATAGAACCGGGTGTCCTTCTCCATGCCGAGGATGCGGATCGCTTCCAGCAAGCGCAGCACGCCGATCGCGTCCGCGTTGGCGGTGTATTCCGGGCTTTCGAAACTGACCTGGACGTGGCTCTGGGCGGCCAGATTGTAGATCTCGGTCGGCCGGATCTGCTGCATCAAGCGGATCAGATTGGTCGAATCCGTCATGTCGCCGTAGTGCATCAGGAACGGCACATTGCCGGCATGCGGGTCCTGATAGAGATGATCGACGCGCGCGGTGTTGAGCGAGGACGACCGGCGCTTGATCCCGTGGACGGTGTAGCCGAGACCGAGCAGATATTCGGCGAGATACGCACCGTCCTGCCCGGTGATGCCGGTGATCAGCGCAACGCGCTGCTTCGAATCCTGAGTCGCCATGGTCTCTCTTAGCTACGCTGGAAAGAAAGCTTCCCTTCGAATCGTACTTTGCGAAACGGGCTTCTCGAGAAATCCGCCGGCGCACTTCACCCGCAATCAGAGGAAGCCGATCGTTAGATCTAGTCATACACATCGTGCAGGAATGCACACTATATACATTGATTTATATCGTGCTGGAGGGGGAATACCATCGAGCTTCAAAATGAAAGCCAACGACCATCGCAGATGGCGAACCCCGTTATGTGCATACGTCAATGAGAGAGCCCGAAAGTCCGAAAGTCCGTGTTCCCTGTCTTTCATTGGGTGCGTGCATTCGCTCGGTGTGGCGATGGCGCAAGAGGGTGACTTGCTCAAGCCGCGGTAGTCGATGCATTCGTCTGAACTCTGGCACGTAAGCCAGAGCACGGCGAAGCCCGCGCATCAACAACATTAGCTCTACAAAATGCCCCGATCCTTCTTCTGAACGGAACCCATAGTCTGGGCGGCAGGATCATCGACGATGATCATCGCTCTTCTGCTGACGGCCCGCTGTCGTAAGCGGCGAATGGTCGACGCGAGCACGAAATGTGAGAATGCAGCAAACGTTGGTATAGTTCTTCGAACAAGTTCGATATCGAAAGCTTACGTTCGTACAATGGAGCTTCGGTGGCAATCAATTAGTCTCATCCCGACCAACATAGCTGGAAACCGTCAGAGGCTGATGAGCCTATTACACCAGCGCGACAAACCCTAGAACGGTTGCGTGAATGCGAGAGCAGGACGTTGTAAGGTGACGCCACACTACTTGCACGACGTATCCTTGCGGCGGCCTCGTTCGGCAATGACGCCATCGTCGCTATCCAGCGAAAGTCAGTTTTTGTCGAAAGCGAATTTCATGACCAGATTTCCTGTCGGGGACGTCGGGCTCTTTGAACTTGGGCGGCATTAATCGATATGTGTGGAATTGTCGGCATCTTGGGGCGTGGTCCGGTCGTGGGGCAGTTGGTCGCTTCGCTTAAGCGATTGGAATATCGTGGCTACGACTCCGCAGGCCTCGCGACGCTCGAAGGGCTACGTATCGAGCTCCGGCGGGCTGAAGGTAAGCTGAGAAACCTTGAGGAGCGGCTGCGCTATTGTCCGCCCGAGGGTCATGCCGGTATCGGTCATACCCGCTGGGCGACTCATGGAAAACCGACCGAGAGCAATGCTCATCCGCATGCGACGGAAAATGTCGCGGTCGTTCATAACGGGATCATTGAAAACTTCCGCGAGTTGCGAGCCGAGCTGGAGCGGGATGGGGCCAACTTCCGCTCAGAGACGGACACGGAGGTGGTGGCGCATCTCGTCGAATCTTATCTCAAGAATGGCTACTCGCCGCAGGATGCAGTACAATCGTCGCTCCCGCGGCTGCGCGGAGCCTTCGCGCTTGCATTCCTCTTCAAGGCCCACGACGACCTTATGATTGGTGCGCGCAAGGGATCGCCCCTCGCGATCGGATATGGCAACGGCGAAGTGTATCTAGGATCGGACGCGATCGCGCTCGCGCCGTTGACCGACACCATTACCTATCTTGAAGACGGCGACTGGGCCGTCCTTACCCGCGCGATCTGCGTGATCTATGGCGCAGACGGCTCCGTCGTCCAGCGGGAGACATCAAAGCCTGGCGTATCGTCACTCCTTGTGGATAAAGAGAACTATCGCCATTTCATGGCCAAGGAAATCCACGAGCAGCCGAGAGTGGCCTGCAAAACACTGGCGCATTATCTTGATAGCGCAGGCGAGCGCGTAGCCCTGCCGCTCACATTGCCGTTCGATTTTAACTCCATTCAGCGCATCTCGATTACCGCATGCGGAACGGCAAACTATGCCGGTCACATCGCCAAATACTGGTTCGAGCGGTTGGCTCGCTTGCCTGTCGAGATCGATGTAGCCTCCGAGTTCCGCTACAGGGAGGCGCCTTTGCGTCAGGGCGATCTCGCGATTGTCATCTCGCAGTCCGGCGAAACCGCTGACACACTAGCTGCGTTGCGATACGCCAAGAGCCAGGACCTGCACACGATATCTGTGGTCAACGTCCCTACGTCGACGATTGCGCGCGAGAGCGAATCCGTGCTGCCGACGCTGGCGGGGCCAGAAATAGGCGTCGCTTCTACGAAGGCATTCATCTGCCAGCTGATGGTATTGGCGGTGCTTGCCGTCGCAGCAGGAAGAGAGCGCGGTAAGCTGTCAGAGATCCATGAATCGAAGCTCGTGCGCGAGCTCATCGAAGTGCCGCGGTTGATTGCTGCGGCGCTGTTGACCGAGCCGCAGATCGAAAAGCTCGCGGGTGATATCGCCAACTCGAGGGACGTGCTCTATCTCGGTCGTGGCACGTCGGCCCCCCTGGCGTTGGAAGGCGCACTCAAGTTGAAGGAAATTTCCTATATCCACTCAGAAGGTTATGCCGCCGGCGAGCTCAAACACGGACCGATCGCCTTGATCGATGAGGCCGTGCCTGTGGTGATGATTGCGCCTTACGACGAGCTCTTTGAGAAGACCGTATCGAATATGCAAGAAGTTGCGGCTCGCGGCGGCAAGATCATCCTGATCACCGATGCGAAGGGCGCTTTGGAAGCGACGCTGGACACACTCATGACCATTGTGTTGCCGGAGACGGTCGCGAACTTTACGCCGATGATCTATGCCATTCCGCTTCAGCTCTTGGCTTACCATGCCGCCCTCATAAGAGGTGCGGACGTAGATCAGCCACGTAATCTCGCCAAATCGGTGACCGTCGAATGAAACCGCAGTATTAATGTCGGAGCCTCTCGCCTCGGCATGGGGGTGTTGGATTTGCGTTCCGTTGCGTTGGTTGTGGATGACGGAGCGGACAAGTCCTTGATCTAGTTGCATCCGAAGTTGCTCGTAGTTTCTGCTGGTTGCGCGCTCAGGCAATGCTGTCGCCTTCGCCTCGGGCTCCGCTGATCGGCCGGACGGGTGGGCTTCGAAGGAGAACGATCCCGGCATCAACGGGTCAATCAATAGACCGATCAGCTGGACGAGCAGATTCGATCTTGCTTGGGTCATCATCGTAGCCCTGACTAACGCGATGGGAGCGAGGGCTACCGTTCCACAAGGCTAAATCAGCCTGAAGCCGATTCAGAACCGATGCTCCGTATCCTCGCGCCCTTGCCAAAGCCGACGAGCAGACCGGCGTAGAGATCTTCGGGCTGCTTCGTTGCGGCTAGCTCATTGGCAGCGCGTAGGCGCGGCAACTTACTGTTTTCCATATGCCAGCATGCGCGCCATGTCGGCCGACTTGAGCATGCGCTTCGACCCGTCGGAATTGCCTAGGATTAACGGCCCAGTTTCTCCGTTGAATCCTGCGTAGCGGCTGCCCATTCGATCCGACTGGGGTTCACGCGCCCTGCGCGGCCCTCCCACCTGCCACGCGTCATCAAAGGACTGTTTGAAACCGGACATTCCCGCGCAGCGTATTGAAGGCTCGAATCAGGTGCGGGCGGCTGGTCGCGACGAAGGGAGCGGCGTTCCGGCTGTATCTGCGGCCGGCGAGGGTCGTGGGCTATTATCTGCCCGGGGACAGCCGACCGGTTCGTGTATCAGGATCGACCCAGCGCCGCGGCGATGCGGGATTTAGCTCGACTGGCAAATCCGGTTGGTGGACCAGCGATCGCAACGGATGCTTATCGCAGAGCCGCAGATCGGATCGACCAGAAGAACAGTCCTCATTCTCGGCATGGGAATTGCTGGCCCGCTCCTCGAACGAGCCGCTGCCCGCCCATGTCTGGTCGTACGACGCCGCAGGAGAACCCTCTCCATTTCTGTCACTGCAACGCTCGCTTCGGGAATAGGACTGTGCAGCCGCAAACCTCTGGGCCGCAACCCCAGCAACGCAATCATGGTGAGTCGGCTTGCCTTGCTAGGCGTCCTTCCGACCCACCAGGGAGGAACGAAATGAGTGAGCGGAATGTTGCCGAAATCGATCTTCACAACCTGCACGTCTTGGATCCGCTGATTGGGAAATGCCAGCAGTTGGTAAGGGAAGTGGCAATTCCCTACCAATGGGAGGTGCTGAACGATCGCAATCCCGAGGCGATACCGAGCCACGCGGTGGAGAACTTCCGCATCGCCGCAGGAGATGCGAGAGGCGAGTTCCATGGAACGGCTTTTCAGGACAGTGACGTCGCAAAATGGCTAGAGGCGGTTGCTTGGTCACTATGCCAGGCGCCCAATCCAGAGCTGGAGAAGGCTGCCGACGAGCTGATTGAATTGATTGCAACCGCCCAATGTGGCGATGGCTATCTTAACACCTATTTCATACTGAACGCGCCTCGGGAGCGCTGGAGCAACCTAGCAGAGTGCCACGAGCTTTACTGCGCCGGCCATTTGATTGAAGCGGGTGTCGCTTTCTTTCAGGCGACGGGCAAACGGCGATTGCTCGAGGTTGGTTGCAGACTTGCTGACCACGTCGACACAGTTTTCGGCCCGGAGCGCGATCAGCTACATGGCTACGATGGCCACCCGGAAATTGAACTTGCGTTGGCGCGCCTCTACGAAGTGACGCATGAGCAGCGATATCTCACGCTAGCCAATTTTTTCGTGGAGCAACGCGGCTCGGAGCCACATTTTTACGACATTGAGTACGAGAAGCGCCGGCAATCCTGCGCCACCGAATCAGGCGGCCCGCCCTGGATGTTAAAAAACAAAGCATATAGCCAAGCGCATTTGCCACTTTCCAAGCAGCGGACTGCCACCGGCCATGCGGTGCGCTTTGTATACCTTATGACCGGGGTAGCGCATCTTGCGCGTCTGCGTCAGAACGATCAGCAACGTCAGATTTGCCTACGGCTGTGGCAAAACATGGTGCAACGCCAGTTCTATATCACCGGAGCCATCGGCTCGCAAAGCGCGGGCGAAGCGTTTAGCTGCGACTACGATCTGCCGAACGATACTGCGTACGCGGAAAGTTGCGCGTCCATTGGAATAATGATGTTCGCGCGTCGTATGCTGGAGATGGAGCTGGATGGTCACTATGCCGACGTGATGGAACGCGCGCTCTACAATACCGTTCTCGGCAGTATCGCATTCGACGGTCGTCATTATTTCTATGTTAACCCGCTTGAAATGCATCCAAAAACGCTGAGGTTCAATGGCATTTATAATCATGTCTCGCCAGTGCGAAGGCCCTGGTTTGGCTGTGCGTGCTGTCCACCGAACATCGCACGGCTTTTCGCATCGATAGGTCACTATATCTATACGCCTCGCGCCGATACGCTCTATGTAAATCTCTACGTCGGCAATAGGGTGGAAATATCGGTCGGCGGGGCTAAGCTGCGACTGCTCATGAGCGGCAACTATCCCTGGAAAGACGAGGTGGAGATCGCCGTCGAATCTGCACGGCCAATCTCTCACACGCTCGCTCTGCGCCTACCACAATGGTGCAGCGCGCCGGCGGCGAGCCTGAACGGGGAGCGTATCAATTGCGAGCTGCGAAATGGCTATTTGCACATTCACCGGACATGGAGGCAGGGAGATCGCGTCAAACTATTGCTGCCGATGCAAGTGCGTCGCGTCTACGGCCATCCGCAAGTTCGTAATTTGGCCGGCAAGGTGGCCATAGAGCGTGGCCCGTTAGTTTATTGCCTTGAGGAAGTCGACAACGGGACCGAGTTACACAACGTTTGGCTTCCTGCAGACAGCCGGTTTTCGCTTGTCGACGGAACTGGTCTCTTCAAGGGCAAGATTTTGCTGCAGGCTGACGGAGTGCGACTGCAACACACGCAATGCGAAGAAGCGGAACTTTATCAGTACGACAAGGTGCCTGGACAGCTAGAACCGCAGCGGTTGACATTCATTCCGTGGTTCAGCTGGGCTAACCGCGGTGAAGGCGAAATGCGGATTTGGATAAATGAGCGTTGACGCTGACGAAGGGTGCGCTTCTACGAGTCGTAGTTGGATAAGCGATATCGCCGGTCAAAGCCTGGACGTCGTCAATCTATTTAAGACGGCCCGTCCACGAGCTCCACTGAACCATCGCAACGAAGAACAAGGATATGAGGCGGTGCGGCGGGACTTTGTATGGGGTCAGCAGGCCAACATCGAACGATCCAATTGTTTGTGAAGAGGCATTCTGGGACTTGCTCGCGGCCTCATCAAGCCTACTGAATGCCAATGGCTTGAGCGTGTGCCGTGCTCGTTTGGAAGCAAGCACGGTGACAAGCCAGAGTGAAGTACGATTAGCGGGATCCACGTCAGGTTTTCGTAAGCCAGGCTGCCTATCAGCTCCACACGGCCTAACAGGCCTTGACCAAGTGCAGAAATCTTGCCCGACGGGAGCACCAATCGCCATGTATAATCGCATCAACGGCTCGTACTACGACCAATCACCGCCCTCTGCCGAAGCTGACGAGCAAGCGGATGCAAACAGCTTTGCGGATGCGTTCACCAACATGCGGTTGGGCGAATCTGGCTCAAGCGGCAGCTCATCTTCGGCGACAAGGCCGTATTCGCTGGTTTCAACTCCTCCTGTGATAGAATTCAAAGATCGCAGATCGTTCCGGGAAGCCGCGAAGGCCTATCATGGCGACGAGATCAAGTACATCGCCGATAACCCGCAAGAGTACTCCGACTTCGTGTCCGCTAGAGCAAGGCGAACTGCAGAAGTTGCCGAAGACTATGGAACAACCCGAGATTCCGACGACGCGCGATACTTCAGCTACCAGTTGGGGAACAAGAGTGTCGGACTTCTAAGAATGGAGGGCGGCGACAGCATGACGGAGTTCGACGTCAAGAGATGGCAGCAGCTATTTCCTGGGCGAACTGGGACTACATCAACTGTGGACCTTCAAGTCGTTCATCCGCTTGTCGAGAACGCCGGCGATATCTTGCTTGAGCACCAGCTCCGAATGGACGGCGAAAGGCCATTGCTCAATTTGCGTCCGGCTAATCCAGAAGCAAGAGCCCGTGCGGCAAAGATGGGGTTCGTCGAGGTTGATGAAGACAACATGGTTCTCGACCCAGAGAAGTCGGCCAATTGGATAAGGAACAGTGATGGTGAATGGCAGCGGAAAGGCACCACTGGGCGGTACCTTTCAAAAGCTGACGACAGTGACGGTAGCGATAGCGAGAACGTAGAAAGCTCCTCAAGGTACGACTACGAGGACGATTTCATGTGACGAGAGGATCTTACATAAGGTCGGCATCTAGACTATTTAGCGCCGCTCTTCGCAAAATCTTGCGTAGCTAAGCGGTCTATTGCCGCCGCAGCCCGTAGAGAGCCTGCTGGTTTCGAGCGAGATACCGCCTGGAGTGCAGCCGCGCCACCGGGCTTAGTGCCTACTGGGCAGCCGATCCGATGCGCAATCCAATAGATGGAATAGCTCGCATCCGCTGATTGGTTGCGTCAGATCAGACCAGTTCCGCCCGGCCGCCGTTAGGCGGCCGGGCGTTTCGCATGAGTATCTGGGCGGCTTGGCTGTGGAGGTCTTGTGCACCATCTAACATGCGCAGCAGTTGGGGAGGGTCGAAGAGGTCGTCACAAGGGGTGGCCTGAAGAAGGCGCGGAGCGATGCCAAGCTCCAATAGACAAGCAGGGCAAAAATGTGGTGACTGGCGTCGTGGCCGAAAGAACTCGCGCAGGGCCTTTGCGCGCCAACCCATATCACCCAAAACACGCATGACTTCTCACGATGGCCCCACAGAGAGCTTCTGGGTTGAACGAAGCTCTTTTGTTGCGCCAAGCGATATGTCGCAATCGTATTTTGCTGCTACGAATCTGAGCGAAGAAGCGCTTGAGCTTGTCGAATAACTTCTGCGCAAGGTCACCCGAAGTGTCAAAAAGCAGAGACGAGCGGAGCCTAGAAGTGCCAAGTACTGCGGCCGTTGGTGACAACGTCGTTCTGAGCGGCCTGATGCCTGGTGGGCAGCTCACGGGCCAAGAAGGCAATACGACATCGACTACCGCTGGTGCCGCCAGATTTCGGAGAGTCCGCTTCATATAAGATCGTACCGAGCTCGCGACCGGATCTCAACATTCAGGGCTGAAATGACTCGCCGCCGGCTGATCGTTTCAAGTGCGTCCTCCGTTGCGGCTTTCCTTCAGTGCGGCATCGAGGTGCTCGATCAGTGCATGTCCGGCGAAGGGCTTGGCCAAGAAGCCAATCGCCCCTGCGCTCAGAGCTGAGGCGCGCACGCGGTCGTTCGGGAAGGCAGTAATGAAAATGAACGGCACCCCGTAGCCGCGGGTCCGCATTTCCGCCAGCAGATCCAGGCCGCTCATAACCGGCATCTGCATGTCCGTAATTACGCAGGAGGTCTCATTCAACCGCTGGGACCTCAAAAAATCCTCGGCCGACGCAAACGTTTGAACGATGTAGCCGCGCGATTTCAATAGGTTCTCCGTCGCCGCACGGACAGATGCGTCGTCGTCAACGACAGAAATCAAAGGCGTGGACAAGACGATCCCTCCTGGCGCGGGACTAACGGCTGCCGAGGCATTAGCCACCCTGGGCGAAAAGTGGGCTCGAGTGACGAAATTGTAAAATCATACTTAGGTTTGTTCAGGACGATTGGCGCCGATCCCCAGAGTCTCAGCCATTCTGATCAGATCGGCCAGCGAGCGGGCACGCATCTTTCTCATTACGTGTCCCCGGTAGATCTTGACCGTAATCTCGGCGAGCCCAAGCTCAGCGGCTACCTGCTTGTTCATCAGGCCGGAAGCGACCAGTTTCATCACCGCCTGTTCGCGCGGGCTTAGGGTCTCAAATAGGGACTGCAATTTTGCGACGGTTTGCTGGGCCTCCCGTCTTTTGCGGTCGCGCTCGGTCGCGGCGATCACCGCGTCAAGCAATTCCTGATCGCGAAACGGTTTGGTAAGAAAATCGACCGCGCCTCCTTTCATCGCCCTGACGCTCATGGGAATGTCGCCATGGCCGGTAATGAAAATGATCGGAATATGTATGTTCAACTTCGCTAGCTCAGTTTGGAACTCCAGGCCGCTCAAGCCCGGGAGCCGGATATCAAGAACCAGACAGCTAACAACATCCGGAAGTGCGCTCTGCAGCATTTCGCGGGCCGATCCAAATGCAACGACGTCTAATCCTACCGATTGAAAAAGGTTGGTGAGCGACCGACGCATGGAGATGTCGTCCTCGACGACGAAGACGATCGCCTTTGTCGAGGTCTCGGGATTGCTGCTTGGCGAGTCAAAGCGTCGCGTCACGGGAGGGCCTCCTCATGCAACGGCAGGGCAAACTGGAATGTCACGCCCGGCTGCTCCTTGCGCACCACTGACAGCCGTCCTCCGTGAGCCTCAACGATCGACCGGCAGATCGAAAGACCCATTCCAAGGCCGCTGGATTTCGTGGTGAAGAAAGGCTCTAGCACGCGGTCCGCATCATTCTCGGCGATCCCGACGCCCCAATCTGTCACGGCCACCTGCACATGCCCGATATCGTCCATAGACGACTGAATCAGCAACTCACGCTTTCGGTCCGTGACTGCGTCCATGGCTTCGATTCCGTTCATCACCAGATTGATGATCACTTGCTGCAGCTGAATCCGGTCACCGAGAATCGTAGGCAGCGCTGCCGTCAACTCGGTTCTTAACGCCACCTGGTGGCTCACCAGCTCTCGTGTCACCAGTGCAATGACGTCCTTAACGACCTCATTGATATCGAGCGGCACCATCTCGATCTCGCCCTTCTTCGCAAGTGCGCGCACGCGACGGATTACTTCGCTTGCCCGTATTGCGTCTTCGATGATCCACTCAACCGAAGAGCGCGCCGCGGATAGATCAGGAGGTTCGCGGCCCATCCAACCGAGGCACGCGTCAGCGTTGCTGATAATAGCGGCGAGTGGTTGGTTGATTTCATGGGCAATGGAGGTTGTCAGCTCTCCTAACGTCGTCACACGTGTCACATGGGCAAGTTCCGCCTGTGCCTTCCGCAACTGTTGTTCGGCTTGATCTGCGCGAATAATAGCGGTGATGTCGGTGCTGACGCCGCGGTAGCCAAGGAACTTGCCGTTCGCATCAAAAAAGGGCTTGCCGCTCGTCCGAACGTAGATCGGAGATCCGGTCCGGTTGACAGTACGGTAGACCAGATCCCGAAACGGCAGATGCGCCTCCAGTGTGGCCCGGTGCTGTCGCCACTTCTCAGGTTCCTCTTCCACATCGCACGCAATGTCCCAGCGGAGCAGGCCCATCAATCCTGTCGCTAAGATTCCCGCAGCGCTGATGTGCTCGGACAAGCGCGTAACCTGGTGATCCGGCCCAGTCTCCCAGAGCCAATCGGAAGCCGTCTCGGCGTAATCGCGAAAGCGCTGCTCGCTTTCGCGCAGCGCAGCCAGTGTGTTTTCCAGGCGCTCTCTAGCGGCGTATTGCTCGGTCACATCCATATGCGTTCCGATCAATTCGCTCACGCAGCCATCGTTGCCGACCACGATGTGCGCAACGGAGTGTATGCGCCTTATCCCGCCGTCTTTTAGAAGAATTCGAAAATCATACTCAAAGCGATCTTGCTTGAGCTCGATAGCCTGGCGCTGCACCTCCTGGAGCCCGGGGAGGTCGTCTGGATGGATGCGCGAGCGAATGGTCTCTATTGATACAGTCTCTTGCGGATCAAACTCAAACAGACGATCGACCTCGGCGGAGCGATACACAAAATCGAGCCCGTGAACGTCCCAGGACCAACTGCCCGTGTGACTGAGATGCTGGGCTTCGGCGAGATAGGCCTCACTGCGGCGCAGCTTCTGCTCTGCTTGCCGCTCCGCGGTAACATCCGTCGCTGCTCCGACAAACTCAATATCACCGCTGGCGGTTCTCGTGGCTCGTGCCCGCGCATGGATGTGCTTCACCGAGCCGTCCGGCAGCAGCAGCCGGTATTCATGTTCGAAATCCTTCGGATCTCGCATCGCCCGATCAATGACCTCTTGAACCGAAGCCCTATCATCTGGATGCGTGCGCTCGACGACGAGGTGCGGCGACGGAACGGTCTGCGGGTCCAACTCAAATATTCGAAACGTCTCCTTTGACCAGAAGACCTCGCCGGTGACGACATTCCAGCCGAAGCTGCCTGTATGGCTCAGCTCCTGGGCCTGGGCCAAATGTGCTTCGCTCCGCTGCAGGGCAAACTCGGTCCGCTTCCGTTCGGTGATGTCTTCGCAGGATATCAGAACAATGGGCCGGTCATCAGCCCAGATCATGGCTTTGGCATTTTCACGTACCCACAGTACCGAGCCGTCGTTCCTGACTTTCCGGGCCTCCCAGATTCGCGATTGACCGATATCTTCAAGGCAAGCGCGAATGCATTCGCGAGCTAACTCGCGATCCTCCTCCAGAAAGACTCCCAGGATGGAGTGGCCGATCAGTTCGGAACGCGCATAGCCGAGCTGTGACGCGCCGAACGTATTGGTATTGAGGACGGTACCGGCTTCGTCGACCATGACGTACATGGCCGGATTGTGTTCAAAGATTGCTTGCCAGCGTTTCTCGCGGTCCTCCAAATCGGCTGCGCTGATCCGGAGCTTGGATGCGGCCTCACGCGCGGCTTGGCTTTCCTGGCGGACTTTTCCGATCAAGTGCGTCCCGACGATCGAGACAATGAAAAATGCAACGACCACCGGAAGATCTTGTGGATCATCGATCCGCAGACTGAACGCCGGCGGCGCAAAGTAGTAAGCCAGAGCCGCGATGGCCACGACGCAAAGCGCGGCTGACGCGATGAAGCTGCCCATCAACGAAAACAGCAATACGACTAACAAATAGGCGAACGCCGTCGCAGCGAACTGCGCGTGAAGGTACAAGCAAGCCAGCGTTACCACGGCCAACGTTATGCTGCCGAAGGTAAACTGAGGCGCTGAAACTTTGAAACTGCTGATCTGGCTACGCATTTTTGTACCGTCCGGCCTTTTCTCCGGCGGGAGAGCTATAACATTTTAGGCAAAAATGGGGCAATCCTTTCGCTGCCGACAGACGTTCGTGAGCGGATCCAAGATCGATTGCCTTCTGTTGAACTCAGCACGCGCCGAAGAAATTCGCATTACAAACGTACGTATAGTTGTCCTAAACCTTTCAATAGTGCGCGCTAACCTGTGTACAATCGAGGCTGCGTTGTCTGGTTTCCTCCGCGGCCGGTGACCTCGGGGCAGGCATTCGAGGTTGCGGCCCTAGGATCGCCGCCGGAACCTGTTGGCACGCCACGACGAGGACAAGGGCTGCAGTTCAGCGAGGACGTCGCGGCCGAAAAGCACCCCGCTCGCCGAATCCGGAAAGGATAGATGCAAGCTGCGGGACCACGCATCTCGCGATCGATCATGCGGAAGGGAACGCAATGTAATGTGCCAAGATAGCAAGGCGAAGTTATGCAACGGCTGTCTATGCCTCGCGGCCATCTCAGCCCAGGTTTCGTGCCGATGAGCCGTTAGCCGGAATCGAGAGCGCGTACATAACGCCGAGCCGACACTAGCTTCTTCGAGCCGCCTCGTCTCAGTCAAGGTGCCAATCTAGTCCACGCAGATCACACTTATCGCGATCTGGATACGCACCGTTAGACTGAGTCGAACGCGCAAGTGGCTACCGCCTAGCCGGCCGGGCGAGGCGAGTGCGGTGACCACGACGTGGCCATTTGTGGGCAGGCCAAGGCCTTGGTCCGTCACGCTGGATACGTTCTTTCGCAGTCTTACTGTCTGGCTCGGCAATGTTGCACAGGCGCTCGGCTGGCCAGAAGCCTAACCTCGAAAGACCACGCTTGAAAATGACTTTCCAAAATTGCAGCTCCTTCTCGCGTGCGCTAGCGTCTCACAGGCGACTGCCGGGGGCGTGACGCGGAGCAAGAGCTGCGTTCTGGAGATCCCGTGGGAGTTCGCAGTTCAAGCACGGTGCCGACTTGAACTACGAAGGATCGTGAATGCGGTTGCGCTTGGATTCGACGCGTCTTGCAATGACGGCGACCAAGATCCGGGGCCTACCTCCTTGTGTCGACAGTGGTGGGCCGGTCGAGCCGAGCGTGCAACGTCGCGTGCTCTAGCTCGCCTTCCCACCAGGATACGAACACGGCTGCAATGCCATTGCCGGTGATGTTGGTAAGGGCGCGTACCTCGCTCATGAACTTGTCGATCGAGAACACGATTGCCATACCCGGTACCAGCGCTGGGTTGACGACCGACAATGTTGCGGCGAGCGTGATGAAGCCCGCGCCGGTGACGCCGCTTGCCCCCTTGGAGGTCAGCATTGCCACGAGCAAGATCGTGAGCTGTTGGCCAAAGGTGAGATCGACTCCAAGTGCTTGGGCAATGAACAATGTGGCAAGCGTCATATAGATGTTGGTGCCATCGAGGTTGAAGGAGTACCCAGTTGGGACCACCAGGCCGACCACGGGCTTGGAGCAGCCCAGCCGCTCAAGCTTCCCCATCAATTGCGGCAGCGCGCTTTCCGAGGACGAAGTGCCGAGCACGATCAAAAGCTCGTCCTTGATATAGGCAATGAACTTGAAAATCGAAAAGCCGACGATGCGTGCGATAATGCCGAGCACCACCACCACAAAAAGCGCAGCCGTCACGTAAAATAGCGCGATCAGACCGACCAGACTGCCGAGCGCTGCCGGCCCGAACTTGCCAATCGTGAAGGCCATGGCGCCGAAGGCCCCGATCGGGGCCGCTTTCATGATGATGGCGATTACGCCGAACACCGCGTGCGCGACGTCGTCAATCATGCCGCGCAGCCGCTCGCCGCGTTCTCCTAGCGCCATCAGAGAAAAACCGAACAGGATCGCGAACAGGAGCACCTGCAAAACATCGCCGCGAGCGAACGCGCCAACTATGGTATCGGGAATGATGTTGAGAACGAAATCGACGCTCTTGGAGGCTTCCGCTTGCTTGACGTAATTGGCGACCGCTGCAGCGTCCGGCTTGACTGCAAGGCCATGACCGATTTGGACCAGATTACCCATAATAAGGCCCAACAGCAGCGCAAAGCTGGAGACGATCTCAAAATAGACCAATGCCTTGACGCCGACGCGCCCGACTTTCTTTGCATCCTGAATGTGTGCGATGCCGGATGCGACGGTGCAGAAGATGATCGGCGCGATCACCATCTTGATGAGTTTGATGAATCCGTCACCGAGCGCCTTGACCCAATCGTTGGTCGCGACAGATGGCCACAGCCAACCGACCAAGGCGCCAACCACGATGGCGATCAACACCTGGACATAGAGGATCTTATACCAAGTTTGCGACGCGCGCGCGGGCGCCGCGGTTGCCATGGTGGTCATGACGCTTCCTTCCCGAATATACTCGAATGCAAGCCGCCGCGTCGTTGAGAGGCGACAGCATCATGCGAGGCTCGTCGTTTTAGCCGTGTCCGATTGAAGACGATCCGAGAGGCGGCGCGTCATCCCAAAGGCAGGCGTTCAGTTACGTTATCTTTTTTCGCTAAGCAAGATATGCACCAGATGCCCGATCTGCGGCCAATCAAGTGTCCGCGGATAAACCGTCTCTCGCCGTTGGCTCGGTCCAGGTGCTCGGACCGCGGTTGCAAGCTCGAACATGACGTTGCAGCATAATGCGTATCTTTGGTCGGCTGGGCGTAGCGCGGGCACGTCTCGACCTGGAAACTTGGCGTGATCGGATGCCCCGACTGATGAGATTGATGCAACACTGCGTGAGATTGGTAAAATCGATAGTTTTGATCGTAGGCATTCATAGGATGGAAGTCTGGCGCATCGAAGATCTAGAACCCGATTGCCGCAAATTCTGTGATGGAGGCGCTGCATTTTCGCTAGCGGCAAAGCATGTCCGTTCGCGGGGCATTTGTCTCCAGGTGAAGTGAACGCACAGCTCAGCAGAAGGCGGAGATCTGGCTGTGCGCACAAGAGCCCGCAGAGGTCGTCCAAGAAGAAGCAATCTTATGGCCCTTGAAGTCCTGCCGTCTGTTGCCGAGTTCAGCGGCAACGTGGCCCCTCAAGACGGGGTACCGTCGTCTCTGCTCGACCTCGCGGTTGGCCAGAATGGGAACACCGCACATACTCGATAGCTCCCGCATGTAGGCGCGCACTACAGAGCCGAATCGTCGTTTGATGAGAATCTCCGAGCACGAGCGCATGCGGCGCGGCGTAAGATGAATGGGCGCGCTGATTCCGTCGTTTTTATCGGATTGTTCAAGCATTGCGCGATGCTTGAGCAACGCGCCTTCACGCCATCCATGCGCATCGGGGGAGGGGCTGCCACTATCGTAAATCGCGCAGAGGCGCGCTTCGGCAAAATTGGCGGAGGCCATTCGGATCGCACGGACGAATGGCGCCTTCTGCTTGGGTGTTGAATGTCGCCCATCGACTTTGCTATCGCTTCGGGGAGCGCGCGTATGCACGATGTTGGCATCAATAAAGTTGCTGCGATTCGCGCTGCGCATTTCACCTGGAGCTATCAAGCTCGATCCGATCTCGGGCTATCGCGCGGTTGTTGCGCACGCTGGACGGTGCTGAGAGTCCCATCAGGCTAGGGACCCAGCAGACCGCCATATGAGGACAGCGCAGATTCTGGCGCGAGATGCCGTCGGACATGCGCGCCGGCGAGGTCGAACTCAGCGGGTACTGCCGTTTTGCCGCGCGCTAACCCAAGCTGATGCTTGGCTAGCGAGATCAATTTAGGACCCTTTTCTGTATACAAGTTTTCCTGGGCCAGCCGCGCAATTGTGCATTTATGGCCGCACTTCGACCGAAGTTACCCGTCATTGTATACATAAAGTGTCCAGAGTTGGGGTGATACATGAGCCGGTGCTTTCCGATGAATGTCTGGTACGCAGCCGCTTGGGATGCCGAGGTGAAGCAGGCCTTGTTGCCGCGCACGATCTGCGGCAGGCACGTGGTGATGTATCGGCGCACCAATGGCGAAGTGGTAGCGCTCGAGGACGCCTGTTGGCATCGACTAGTGCCTCTCTCAAAAGGCCGCCTTGAGGGCGACAGCGTTGTCTGCGGCTATCATGGTCTGAAATTCAACGCGCAGGGCCGCTGCACCTTCATGCCCTCGCAAGAAACGATCAACCCCTCCGCCTGTGTGCGTGCTTATCCCGTCGTCGAGCGCCATCGCTTCGTCTGGCTATGGATGGGTGATCCGGCGCTAGCCGACCCGGCCTTGGTGCCGGACATGCACTGGAACGATGATCCCGCTTGGGCCGGCGATGGTGATACCATTCATCTGAAATGCGATTATCGTCTGGTTATCGACAACCTCATGGACCTGACGCACGAAACTTTTGTGCACGGCGCCAGCATCGGCAACGACGCCATCGCGGAAGCGCCGTTTGACGTCACTCATGGGGAGAAGACCGCCACCGTGACGCGCTGGATGAAGGGGATTACCGCGCCGCCATTTTGGGCCAAGCAGTTGCAAAAACCTGGTCCGGTGGACCGCTGGCAAATCATTCGTTTCGAGGCTCCGTGCACGATCAATATCGACGTCGGCGTGGCGCCCACTGGAACCGGCGCGCCCGAAGGCAATCGCGCTGCCGGGGTCAATGGTCTTGTCCTCAACACGATCACGCCCGAAACGGAAACGAGCTGCCATTATTTCTGGGCATTTGTGCGCAACTATCGGTTAAACGAACAGCGCCTGACCACCGAGCTCCGCCAAGGTGTTTCTGGCATCTTCCGTGAGGACGAGGTCATCCTCGAGGCGCAGCAGCGCGCGATTGACGAAAATCCTGACCGCGCCTTTTACAATCTTAATATCGATGCGGGCGCGATGTGGGCCCGCCGCCTAGTAGACCGGATGATCGACGCCGAGAAATCGCACAGTCGGCAGGCCGCGGAGTAGGGCATGGCCGAGCGCGAAAGCGATCGCTCCGTCTCACAAACTGTACGTGCCCAGCTCAGCTTGCGCGATCTGATCCTGTCCGGCGACTTGCGGCCGGGCGAGCGGATCTCCGAATTGCAGGCTGTTGAGACGACCGGCGCTTCGCGCACCCCGGTGCGAATGGCATTGGTCCGCCTGGAGGAGGAGGGACTTCTGGAAGCCATTCCTTCTGGCGGCTTCATGGTGAAGACGTTCTCCGAGCGAGATGTCATGGATTCGATTGAGCTGCGTGGCACGCTCGAAGGTCTCGCCGCTCGTTTTGCAGCCGAGCGCGGTGCTTCGTCGCGCGATCTCGAGCCCTTGAAACGATGCCTTGACGAGATCGACGGCGTGGTGCGGCAGGATCCAATCTCTGTGGACGCTTTCTCTTCCTACGTCGCGCTCAATGCGCGCCTTCACGCCATGTTGACTGAATTGTCGCGTAGCCCGCCCTTGATCCGGCAGGTGGATCGCGCCTCCGCGCTGCCCTTTGCCTCCCCAAGCGGCTTTGTGATGACCCAATCGACACTGCCGGATGCGCGCGACACGCTCATGATTGTGCAAGATCAACACCGCGTCGTGATCGACGCAATCGAAAACCGCGAAGGTGCGCGCGCTGAGGCGATCATGCGCGAGCATGCGCGAGTGGCGGCGCGCAATTTGCGCTTGGTGCTCCAGAACAAGACGCATTTTGACCTACTGCCGGGGCTGGCGCTTATCAGGATGGCAGGCGAGTAAAGGAATCTGCATGCGGTTCATTGAAAGCTGGATACCGGCAACCCTTGTCGCGACGCGCGATCTGACGCCTTCGATCCGCGAGTTGCTGATCAGACCGGAAAGCTTTGATGGCGCGACCTATCCGGTCGGCAGCCATATCAATGTCGCTGTCACTATCGATGGGCGCCCAGAGACGCGGTCTTACTCGCTGGTCGGCGAAGCCGACCGAGGCGGCTATCGTATCGCGGTGCGCCGCGCCGAGGACAGCCGCGGCGGCTCGCGGTACATGTGGTCCCTTGCGCCGGGTGCGCGGCTGAGCATCACATTGCCTGCCTCGTTGCTGCAGATCGACTGGGCGCGCCGGCACTACTGCCTGATCGCGGGCGGCATCGGCATTACGCCACTGGTTGGGGCAGCTCAGGTGCTCGCCTGCCGCGATGCCGATTTCACGCTGCATTATGCTGTGCCCTGCCGCGAGCAAGCCGCCTATTTGGATGTCCTCGCCCCCTTGCTGAACGAGCGGCTTATTGTCCATGCAGCCGATGAGGGGCGCCGGCTCAATTTCGATAATCTGTTCGCCTCGCTGCCGCCTGACGCCTTGACCATGTTGTGCGGTCCGATGCGGATGCTCGATGCCGCGCGCCGGGCCTGGGATAGCGCAGGACGAACGGTGTCCGACCTGCGCTACGAAACCTTCGGGTCGAGCGGCTCGCTGCCGACTGAAGGATTTCGGGTTCGCTTTGTCGATCGGAACCTCGAAATCGAAATTCCGAGTGATCGCTCGCTGCTGGACGTACTCAATGAATCCGGTTGCGAGGTGATTGCGGATTGCCGGCGCGGCGAGTGTGGTGTTTGCGCCATCGACATCATCAAGATCGACGGTGAGCTTGATCATCGTGACGTCTTCTTCAGCGAGCCGCAGAAACGCGCGAACGAAAAGATCTGTGCATGTGTCTCCCGCGCCCGGGGCACTATCACGGTCGATATACGGCACCGCCCGGACGCTCTGTAGGTCGCTGCAAACCGTTTTCGGTGCCTCCCGGCACACTAGCTGCATGTCGCAAGGTTGTGCGCTCGTTTATCACGGTGCGCACATGATTACCGGATGAAGGCGTCGCTGCTTGGAGGCCCTTTGCGGCAATGTCCAGCAAGGCATGAATTCCGATACGCTTGCTACCAGCCGCGTCCATTATCGTAAATGGGACTGTGGCGGATTGTGCTTGCGCTCAGCCGCGCCCGCGCTCGAGCGAACTCTAAACGACCGGGGCAATTTTCGAAACAGAATCCACTTAAGGGTCGCGTCGAGTGATCATGAAGCGCCGTAAGATCCAATAGCAACCCTGAGGGCGTCAAACTCTGCCGCATCATTGTGCCGCCGCTGTCTGCTCGGGAACAAAGATGCCGGAAACCTGACAGAGCGCAAGATCCACTCCACAGCGAACTCGTCGGCTGTGCGTATTTTCTCGCGTTGAGCCTAGGTGCACCACATTGCGCAAGCGGCACAGGGATTGCTGGACGACGAGCGAGGAGCTGCCGCCGTCAAGATCGGTCGAAGCGGCCCCGTAACAGGAGTTTCCTATGAAGCTTGCGACGCTGCTCTTGCTTTCGAGAACGACGCGCGTCAATGTGGGGGCCGCCACGAAGTTCCGCACGACTAAGAGGCGCTGCGCGCCCCATGCCTCGGCGCGCCGGACGTGCAGGCGATCACTGCCCCGAGACGGCGACCGTCTCTCGCTGGGGGGCTGACGGCGATGGATGCGTTTTCGGCAGAGATTTGGCAATCCGTTGCGCTTACGGTCGAGCTCGCCAGCGTGACGACCATGATCCTCCTGGTGATTGGTGCGCCGCTCGCGTGGTGGCTAGCGCGTTCAAAGACTGCTCTGCGCGAGGCGGTGGCAGCGATCATCACGCTGCTGCTGGTGCTACCGCCGACGGCACTCGGTTTCTGCGTCCTCGTGCTGCTCGGCCCCAGCGGCCCGGGCGGGCTTCTCGCTTCTTTCTGGGGCGAACGCTCGCTCGCCTTTACCTTCGCAGGAATCGTAGTCGGATCGGTGCTCTCGGCGTTGCCTTTGGTGGTGCAGCCAATCCGCAACGCCTTTGCTGCGATGGGCGACCCTCCGCTGGAAGCTGCGGCGCGGGTTTCTCCGTTGTATGCCTTCATTACCATCGGTTTGCCGCTGGCGCGATTGGAGTTTGTCAAAGCCGCTGTGATTGGTTTTGCTCATACGATCGGCACATTCGGCGTCGTGATGATGATCGGCGGCAATATTCCCGGGCGCACCAAGGTGTTGTCGGCCTACGTCATAGACTACGTCCAAGCATCACGCTGGCGCGAGGCGAGTGTGGTTGCGGGCGGTATGGTGATGTTCGCTTTTGCGGTCATCTTCACCTTAGCTCTCCTCGACAGACGCTGTTCCAGGAGAAGCACATGAGCGCAGGCACGCCAAGCCGGGTCGAGGGGCGTTCCGCTTGCCAGACCAGACATGCCAGAGCTGGAGCAGCGCAAGCCAGCTCCGTCTATTGGCGAGGATAGAATGAACAAGCTTGTTATGGCCGCAGTGGTTGCTGGAATCAGCTTCAACTCAGTGCATTCAGCGCCTCTGCCCGAGGCCATGGCCGATGACGTCGGAGTTTCTCAGCAACGCCTTGCCAAGCTAGACGAGTTCTTCGATCGTGAGATCGAAAGCAAGCGCGTGCCGGGCGCGGTAGTTGCAATCGCCCGAGACGGCAAGCTGATTCATTACAAGGCGTATGGCCAACTTGATCCTGCAAAAGGATCGTCGATGCGGCTCGATGCGATGTTCGCGCTTGCATCTATGACCAAGCCGATGGTGGCCGTTGCCGGGCTCACCCTCATGGAGCAGGGTCGCCTGCCTCTACAGGGCAGGCTTACGGATTATTACCCGGAATTCGCAAACATGAAGGTCGCGGTGCCACGGCCTGACGGTTCGTTAAAGTATCAAGCGCAGAGCTCTCCGATCTACATCCACGATCTTTATCGGCACACATCAGGTCTCACCTATGGCGCGCCTCCAGATAGTCCAGACCAAGTGGCGCGTCTCTACCCGGATTTTGCAGCCCCGCCGCTAAAGGGTGACAAGCAGGCTTTCATCCAGGCCATTACCAAGTTGCCGCTAGCGCACCAACCGGGGACGGAATTCGAATACGGCTTCTCGACCGACGTGCTCGGAGCTGTCGTGGAACAGGTCAGCGGACAACGATTGGGCGACTATCTTGCCAGCAACCTGTGGAAGCCGATCGGGATGCAGGATGCCACTTTCCATTTGTCCACATCACAACGCGAGCGCCTCGCGCATCCGTTTCCAGACGACCCGCTGACTGGAAAGCCACAAGAGATCGAGCTCCTCGAAAGTCCGACAATGTTTGACTGCGGAGGGGCCTGCGCGTTTGCGACAGTCGGTGACTATGTGCGCTTCGGGCAAATGCTGCTAAACGGCGGGGAACTCGATGGGCAGCGCATTCTCGGCCCGAAGACGGTGCGCCACATGATCTCCAACCACCTCGGGCCGGAGATCAAGAATAAGGTCGCCAATGTGGAGGCGCATCGTGCCGGCTTCGGCTTCGGACTCGGAGTGGCTGTGCGCATAAGCGAGGGTATCTCGGCGGTTCCGGGCAATCCAGGTGAGTTCACCTGGACCGGCGCTTACGGAACACAATTTTTCTGCGACCCGAAGGAGCGTCTGATCGTGGTGGTCGGAACGGCCGCGCCCGGAGAAATTCGCAAGTACTATCGCGAACAAGTCCAGTACATCGTCTATGCTGGAATAATTCGATAATTCGCCCGGCGTTGAAAGACCCGACGACAGTTTTGGGTGGTTGGAAACCGGCGTTGCCGCTGGACACCGATGACTGAACTCAGCGCCGGAGCGGCTATCCTCGGCCGGATTGCGCCGGTGCTAGGAACGAACGTGACGCTTCCGGCATCGCGAAGAGACTCTCGCAGGCGAGTGCGGTGTCGCGATATGCTAAGAGGACCGCGGCTTGCCGTCGACTGGCTCGCGCGATGCTCTCCTAGATGATCGCTTTAGAACATCCAGACCGTCGCGCCCGATCCCTTGGTAATGCCGTGCGGCAGCCACATTGAATGACAGACAGATCGGATCGATTCGCCTCGCAAATCAAAGCATGTGCGCTGCGCGGCTCGGCATCGCGTTCTGTTCGGCGCTGGGCCGGCCACTTTGGCGTGTTTCCGCAGTCGGACTATGACACGGATCGAACCCCATTTGGCCCGCAGAGAGCGAGTCTGATTGAGATGGACGGTGCCCGTCAACTGCACCAACTCGTTCAACAACCGGCAAGCGCGCGCGTGTTCCGATCGTGCAAAAGCGGGTATGACGTGGTCGCCCTGGATTGGCAAAATCATTGTGCTGCTCTGTTGAAGTTCTCACATCGACGTTCAAAGCCCGACATCACTGGCGTGACAGGGCTCAACGGCGCGAGCCTGGGGCTTGCTGGCCGGCTCGCCGATAGGGCAAGAGTCGAAAGGCTGGCTTGGCATCCAGTCAAGCGTTGGGTTCCGATGGCCTGTTTCTTGCTGCTGCGTCAGCAGTTCGTTCGGCCGACGACGACTCACATGGAAGGCTTCATGAGTGGGGCAACGGAGACGCTTTACAGCGTGATCAGACGTCAGGGCATCACGCGTCGTAGTTTCCATAAGTTCTGTAGTTTGACGGCCGCCAGCTTCGGACTTGGTCCGCTTGCCGCAAGCACTATTGCCGACGCCCTGGAGACCAAACCGCGCGTACCCGTGATCTGGCTGCACGGGCTCGAGTGCACCTGCTGCTCGGAAAGCTTTATCCGCTCGGCCCATCCGTTGATCAAAGACACGCTGCTGTCAATGATTTCGCTCGACTATGACGATACGATCATGGCGGCGGCAGGAGAGCAGGCTGAAGCTATCCTGGAGGAAATCCGCGCCAAGTATAAAGGCAAGTATGTGCTTGCGGTCGAAGGTAATCCGCCGCTGAAGCAGGGGGGCATGTTCTGCATTGACGGCGGCAAGCCGTTCGTTGAAAAGCTCAGGTCGATGGCGGAAGAGTCGATGGCGATCATCGCTTGGGGCACGTGTGCGTCCTGGGGATGCGTCCAGGCGGCCAAGCCCAATCCGACTGGCGCTGCGCCGATCGATCAGGTGATCAAGAACAAGCCGATCATCAAGGTGCCCGGCTGTCCGCCTATCGCAGAGGTCATGAGCGGCTTGGTGACTTTCATCACCACGTTCGGAAAGCTTCCGGAGCTCGATCGCCAAGGGCGCCCAAAGATGTTTTATTCCGAGCGCATTCACGACAAATGCTATCGACGTTCCCATTTCGACGCCGGCCAATTCGTCGAAGAGTGGGACGATGAGTGCGCACGCAAGGGCTATTGCCTCTACAAGATGGGCTGCAAGGGGCCAACCACCTACAATGCCTGTTCGGCCCTTCGGTGGAACGGCGGTGTTTCATTTCCGATTCAATCCGGCCACGGCTGCCTCAGTTGCTCCGAAGACGGCTTTTGGGACAAGGGTTCATTTTACGACCGACTGACGACCATCAAGCAGTTCGGCATTGAGAAGAACGCCGATCAGATTGGTATGGCTGCTGCCGGGGTGGTTGGGCTGACCGTCGCCGCCCATGCAGCGGTCACCGCCGTGAAGCGGTTGACCAACAAGCCGGATCGCACAGCTCCACCAAAGTAAACGGAATTGAGAAGAGGGCGACGGTGGCCGGACAGATACCAAATGGGTTCAATCTCGATCGCTCCGGCAAGCGAATTGTCATCGATCCGTTGACGCGCATCGAAGGCCACCTGCGTGTCGAAGCCAATGTCGATTCCGACAACGTGATCCGCAATGCTGTTTCGAGCGGGACGATGTGGCGTGGCATCGAAGTCATCCTGCGCGGGCGCGATCCACGCGACGCCTGGGCGTTTACTGAGCGGATTTGCGGTGTCTGCACCGGCACCCATGCGCTGACCTCTGTGCGCGCGGTTGAGAATGCGTTAGGGATCACGATTCCGGAGAATGCCAATTCGATCCGAAACATCATGCAGCTGTGCTTGCTCGTGCATGATCATCTCGTGCACTTCTACCATCTGCATGCACTCGATTGGGTCGACGTGGTCTCCGCGCTCCAGGCCGCCCCCAAGTCGACCTCCGCGCTGGCGCAGTCCATCTCGCCGTGGCCGTTGTCGTCTCCTGGCTATTTTAAGGATCTGCAGATCAGGCTGACTAAATTCTTCGGATCAGGGCAATTAGGTCCCTTCAAGAACGGTTATTGGGGGCATCCGGCCTACAAGCTGCCGGCGGAGGCGAACCTGATAGCCCTGGCGCATTATCTGGAAGCGCTCGACTTCCAGAAGGAGATCGTCAAAATCCAGGCCGTCTATGGGGGCAAGAATCCGCATCCGAACTGGCTGGTCGGCGGCGTGCCCTGCGCGATCAACATCGACGGAACTGGTGCGGTGGGTGCGATCAACATGGAGCGCCTTAATCTCGTATCCTCGATCATCGACCGTTCGATCGAGTTTGTCGAGCAGGTCTATCTGCCCGACGTCGCAATGATCGGCTCGTTCTATAAGGATTGGCTCCATGGCGGCGGACTTTCAAGCAAAAGCGTAATGTCCTATGGCGACATCCTCGAAAACGCCAACGACTGTTCTTCGAACAATCTCAAGCTGCCGCGCGGCGTGATCCTTGATGGCAACCTCACGGAGATATTGCCGATCGACCATAGTGATCCGGAGCAGATCCAGGAGTTCGTCACGCATTCGTGGTATAAATACCCGCACGATTGCTGTGGACTGCATCCATGGGATGGCATCACCGAACCGAGTTTCGAGCTCGGGCCAAAAGTCAAGGGCAGTCAGACCGATATCAAGGAACTCGACGAAGGCGGCAAGTATTCGTGGATCAAAGCGCCGCGCTGGCGCGGCCACGCCGTCGAGGTCGGGCCTTTGGCGCGATACATCATCGGTTATGCGCAGGGCAAAGCCGAATTCAAGGAGCCGGCCGACAGACTGCTCAAGGGACTGAATCTTCCCCTGACGGCGATGTTCTCGACGCTCGGCCGTACCGCGGCGCGGGCACTCGAATGTCAGTGGGCGGCGCATCAGCTGCGTTATTTCCAGGATAAGTTGGTGGTCCATATTAAGGCAGGCAATACGGCAACTGCCAATGTCACAAGATGGAAGCCGGAAAGCTGGCCCAAGGAGGCGATGGGCTACGGTTTCGCTGAGGCGCCGCGCGGTGCGCTTGGACACTGGATCAAGATCAAGGACACAAAGATCGACAACTATCAATGTGTCGTGCCGACGACATGGAACGGATCTCCTCGCGATCCCAAGGGCAATATTGGCGCCTTTGAAGCCTCGCTGATCGGCACCCCGTTGGCCGATCCGCTGCGACCCCTGGAGATCTTGCGTACGATCCATTCCTTTGATCCGTGCCTGGCGTGCTCGACCCATGTGATGAGTCTTGACGGCCAAGAAATGGCTTTAGTCAATGTTCGTTAGGGACATGCGAAACGAGGCTCCGCAACCCCCCGCTGCCGTCGATGCGGCACCGACCGAGTGCGGCATCGGCCATCGCGGCGCCTACGTTTATGACGCACCGGTGCGACTGTGGCACTGGGTCAATGCGGCGGCCATTCTGATGCTGGCCTTAACCGGCTATCTGATTGGAACGGGCACACCGGCGATGTCGGGACAAGCAAGCGGCAATTTCCTGTTCGGCTATATCCGATTTGCGCATTTCTCTGCGGGATATGTCCTCAGCGTCGGCTTTGTTCTGCGCATTTACTCGGCCCTGATTGGAAATCGACATGCCACGCAGATCTTTTGTGTTCCGCTCTGGCGCGGGTGCTTTTGGCGCGAGGTGCACCACGAGATTCGCCGGTACGGGTTCCTTGCAGTTGAGCCCGACAGACGCGTCGGGCACAACCCCCTGGCTCAGCTCGCAATGTTCCTCATGTTTACGCAAATGATCACGTTCATGATCATCACAGGCTTTGCACTTTATGGGCAGGGCGCCGGTAGCGACAGTTGGCAGGACAGGCTGTTCGGCTGGGTGTTTTCAATCTGGCCGAATAGCCAGGACGTCCATACCTGGCATCATCTCGGCCTGTGGGTGATCTTGGTCTTTGTGCTGGTTCACATCTACGCAGTGATCCGGGAGGACATCATGTCGCGCCGGAGCATCTCCTCCATGATTTCGGGTGAGCGCGAGTTTCGCGATTGAATGGTACGCGGTTACTAGTTCCGGAGAACAAGCAACGGATCCTTGTGCTTGGCATCGGCAATATCCTGTGGGCCGATGAGGGGTTCGGCGTGCGGGCGGTAGAGGAGTTCCATCGCCGATATGTAGTCGCTGACAACGTCACCGTCCTTGATGGCGGCACGCAGGGGCTCTACCTCGTGAGTTATCTTGAGCAGGCCGATTGCCTGATCGTGTTCGATGCCATCGACTTTGCACTCCCACCCGGAGAGTTGAAGCTCATGCGGGATGCCGAGGTGCCAAAATTTGCTGGCGCCAAGAAGATAAGCCTACATCAGACCGGCTTTCAGGAGGTCTTGAGCGCGGCCGATCTGCTTGGCCGCTGCCCCCGAGACCTCGCTCTCATCGGATGTCAGGCGCTGGACCTGGAGCACTGGGGCGGTCCGCTGACAGCTCCGGTGCGCTTCCAGATTGCGCCGGCGATCGAATTGGCTTGCAAACTCCTGGCGCAGTGGGGCTCGCCGGCCACACTGCGAACGGCGCCGCTGCCTGCATCAGAACGGCTGTTGGCGAACAATATCGACCATGCAAGTTATGAGATGGGAGCGCAGCCGATCTAGTGGCCCGCAATTGATCATGTGCCTTGGCTTACCAATGATGATTGTTGAGACGGACGACATCACGGCACTTTGTGAGTATCGCAACGAACAGCGGCGTGTCTCGGTCATGCTGCTCTACTGCGCCCCGGTCGGCGCCAGGGTGCTCGTTCATATCGACACCGCCGTGCGACTCTTGGATGAGGATGAAGCAAGACTGATCTCGGAAGCACTCGACGGGCTTGACGCTAGCCGTAACGGCCAGGACTGCGGCCCCTTCTTTGCGGACCTGGTCGGTCGTGAGCCGCAATTGCCCGAGCATCTACGTTAGCGGTTCTGCTGCGGATGTTGCGGTGACTACGCCTGCTCGCAAATCGATCAATCGCGCGCACCTTCCGCATGGAAAGGTCAATGCTTCGAGCGATGATTCCAGTCTCCCTCACAGCGCGACGATGATTGGCACGTGCCTTGCTACATCTCACCTAGCTCAAACCAAGGACTATCTGAGGGAGTCTGATGAAGTTCCAGCCGGCGCGGCATGATCTCGCACCCTGTCCGTCCGAGGTGGAGAGCATCAGCGCGCATGCACGCCTGGCCACGCACGCTTCCGCGAGCGCACCCGAAGTGCTGCTGGCGGCCGCTGCCGTGCATTCGCTCCGGGCCGTCCATGTCGCATTATCCCTTCCTGAATTGATCAAGGCTTTTCGGCGTTGCGTGCAAAGCGCAGGGCCTGCGCATGCGTTGGCTGGAAAGCTGGTCGGAAGACTCGGCCCGCGTCGTCGATCGACGCCAATTTTGTGCCATCGGCACGATACGCTCTGCCTGATCGGCAGGCGTCTGGACCGTTTGGTCAAGATCGACCGCATCGTCGTATCGATCGTTTGGCTGTACGCGGGTAGCATTTGTGCCGGCTATGCCTCCCGATAGATCCAACGGGACATCGTATCATGAAGACAGCGGTCCGCGTCGTATCCGAGGACGCCGAGCAGGTGGTGAGCAAGTCTGCCACGGGCACGGAAAGTCTCGATGTATTCCATAGCGGGCTGACGACTATGGGGGTGGTAGCCAAGCGCGCCCGGCGCGACGGCAACGAGCTTGCAAGGAACTATCCGAATGTCACGGTGCTGCTGTCGAATGTCGCCGCTGCCGCTCGCGGCCAGAGGCAGAGCACTCGGACGCAGCTGTACGGACTCGCCGATCTCAGCGAGCTCGAGCGCAAGCTGATTGGCGAGGTGCTCGGGGAGGGCGAGGTCGCCGGCGTGGTTGCGCTGCCAGATGGCTCTTTTGCGCAACTCCGGGAGGCGGTCCTTGCGGGAATCTGGCGCGTGCGTATCGGGGCCGAACCGGCGCACGAATATGTTGAGGTTGGGGCAATCCCGCAGATTGTGCAGCGCGCCGCAACTGAGTTGACGTCTGCCGACTTTCCGATCGGCGCGGCACCGGACGGCGCCATGAACGTGCTCGCGGTGCTTGCGGAAATACGCGAGCGGGCGCGTGTCTGGCGGTCGGGCACGCGGGCGCATGTTATCAATCTGACGTTGCTGCCGATGAGTGCTGTGGACATGGCGTTCCTGCAGCAAAGTTTGGGCAATGGTCCGGTCCAGCTCATCTTCCGCGGTTACGGCACATGCCGCGTGCAGGCGACCGGAGTGAGGAACGTCTGGTCGGTGCAGTACTTCAATTCTTTGGACGACGTCATCCTTGATACGGTGGAGGTCGGAGACGTGCCGATCGTTGCCTTGGCTGCTGACGAGGATTTCGAGGACTCTGCCGAGCGCCTGCAGGAAATTATGGAGGCGTACTTCACATGAAGAACTCAAAGAATGCTCGCAATCCGGTGGGACGTCGCAGACTGCGCGCGGACGGCTGCTGCCGACATGTTTTGCGTGGGCTAATGACGCAGCGGTGCATATGAGCTTCGCGGTCCGCAACAAAATCGATGTCTCGGTCTGGCTCGCTGCCGACGTAATTGCCGCGGTCGAGATCATGCCCCGAGGCCGGCCACCGCTGGCGCGGCTGTTCGTCGGCAAACCGGCCTCGTCGCTGCTCAAACAGATCCCGCGGCTCTTCGCATTGTGTGCCGTTGCGCAGCAAACGGCGCTGCTGTCTGCGATCGAGACGGCGCGCGACGAAACGATCAGCCCCACGACAAGGCAGCATCGTGTTGCGCTGGTCGTTGCCGAGCGCATCGCGGAATTGTTGCGGGGTCTCTTGGTCAGACATCTTGCCCGGGACACCGCCAGTGCCGCGGCTATTCGCTCCGTGATGCAGGGAATGTCCGCACTTATCGGTAGCGGACAACCGGCCTGCGGGCCTGCTCGACGCGAAGCGACGGCAAGAATTGTGGCTGGGCTGGCCGCGATCGGCATGCCGAACGGAGATGACGTGCCCAGGCCCTGCAGCCCATTGGCAATTCGCATAGCCGCGCTGGACGAGATCGACCTGAAATCGATCCGGATCGCGCACTCGTTCCTGTCCGTTGCCGACGACCGCAACATCATTGAACGGCTGCTCGGCGATGACCCGACATTTTGTCATTGTCCCGACCTTGGGGGGCGTGCGCCCGAGACGGGTCCATGGGCACGCCAAATGACGCGTGATCGGCTCTGGCTGGGTCGGTCGGGTGCGGTCGAGCGGCTGAAGGCCAGAATTGCAGAAATCGTTCGGCTCTGCGATTGGCTCAAGTCCGGCGCTCATATCGACTCAGCGGAGCCTGGGATCATCGAAAGCTACCGGTTGGGTTCGGGACGCGCCGCGACCGCGGTCGAATGCGCCAGGGGCAGGCTCTATCACGCGGTTGAGCTTGATCCTCAGGGCCAGATATGCCGCTTCGAATTTCTTGCTCCGACGGAATGGAATTTCCATAGGAGCGGACCGCTTGTCCGGAACCTGCAGGGCGTGGTGCTGAGGGCGAGACGGCATCAGAAAGCGGTTCGTGCGGTGATTGAATCGCTTGATCCCTGTGTCGGATTCACACTCAGGTTTCGCAAAGTTGACGATGCATGAAATGGCGATTTGTCTGGGCATCATCCAAATCGTCGAGGAGGAGATGCGTCAGCGATCGTTGTCGCGGGTGCGGAGCATCTGTCTGGAAATCGGGGCGCTCAGCCATGTCGCGCCTGATGCGATCAGGTTCTGCTTTGCTGTCGTTGCGACGCGAACGATTGCCGAGGGGGTAGCTCTTGAGATCCTCGAACTTCCGGGTATCGCCTGGTGCATGAGCTGTTCTAACAGTGTCGAAATTGCTCGCCGCGGTGACCCCTGTCCTTGCTGCGGCAGCTATCAGTTGCAAGTAACGGGCGGCGAGCAGATGCGAGTGAAAGAACTGGAGATCGATTGATGTGTACCGTTTGCGGTTGTAGCCAAGCGACGTCTTCGATCGAACTTGCCAGAGTTCGTGATCCGGAGAGCCAAGGCCGTTGCTATCCTCATAGGCAGGACGATGGCGAGCGCCATGACGCGCATTTTCACGGCGACGAGAGGGTGCAGCATTCGTCCCATGCCCGCCACAGTCATGATCACGAACATTATCAGAGTGATGGTCGGCAAGCGCTTCTGAGCTGCGGCGCCGGCCCAGCTGGATTGAAGGTCAAGGGCACGAGCCGCGAACGCGTCATTCGGGTCGAGCGTGACATCCTCGGCAAGAACAATGCGATCGCGGCCGACAACCGGACGCTCTTTGCGGCCGACGAGCTGCTGGTGTTTAATCTTATGTCGAGTCCCGGTGCGGGCAAAACCTCGCTGCTCGTCCGCGCCGTATCCGAGCTCAAGCTCAGCTATCCGACCGGAGTCATCGAGGGCGATCAGCAGACCTCAAACGATGCCGAACGCATTCGAGCGGCCGGCGTGCCAGCTATTCAAGTCAATACGGGTAAGGGGTGCCATCTCGATGCTGCAATGATTGGCGAGGCTTATCGCCGCTTGCCGCGGCTCACGCGCGGTATTCTCTTCATCGAGAACGTCGGTAACCTGGTCTGTCCCGCGGCCTTCGATCTTGGCGAGGCCTGCAAGATCGTTGTGTTGTCGATGACCGAAGGTGAAGACAAGCCGCTGAAATATCCCGATATGTTCGCGGCTTCTTCACTCATGGTGATCAACAAGATCGATCTGGCCTCACTGCTTGAGTGCGATCTGGACAAGACCGTTGGATATGCCAGACGCGCCAATCCAAAGATCGAAGTGCTTACGGTCTCGGCCCGTACCGGCGAGGGTTTTGGCGCGCTCTACGCTTGGATCGATAGACAGGTGGCCCACCAAAGGCAGGCCGTAGAGGACGCCAGGCGATGAGCGCCGCAACCATTTGCGACCGGACACGACTGCGCGTGCGCGTGAGCGGAGCGGTGCAAGGGGTCGGCTTTCGTCCTTACGTCTATGGCCTCGCTACGCGGTACGGATTGGCGGGATTTGTCGCCAACGGCCCGGAGGGCGTCACAATCGAAGTCGAAGGTGGCCGTGCGTCGGAATTTCTTGCCACATTGCCGCTCGAGGCGCCTCCGTTGGCGCGCATCGACCACATCTGCGTTCAGGAGACAGCGGCGCTCGCGACAGAAAACTTTTCGATCGGCGCGAGCGAAGGCGGCAAATTGTCAACGCACATCATCGCCGACGCCGCGACCTGCGGGCAATGCCTCGGCGAGCTGTTCGATCCACAGAATCGCCATTACCTTTATCCCTTCATTAGCTGCTCCCATTGTGGTCCACGCTACACTATTGCCGGGCGGCTCCCATACGATCGCCACAACACGGTGATGAAGGCGTTCAGGCTGTGCGCCGCCTGCACGGCCGAATATGCGGATCCGGCGAGCCGCAGGTTTCATGCGGAGGCGATCGCGTGTCCAGAATGCGGCCCTCGGCTTAGCCATCGGATCAACGCCATTGTCGCTGCAATCGCGGCCGGTCAAGTCATAGCCATAAAGGGTCTCGGCGGCTACCAGCTCCTCTGCGATGCCCGTAACCAGGACGCTGTGCAGCGCCTGCGCAGCAGAAAGCAGCGCCGTCAGAAGCCGTTTGCAGTTATGCTCGGTTCCATAGAGTGCGTCAACGAGTTCGCGGAAGCGAACGCTCTCGAGCTCGCGCTACTCGAATCCGCAGCGCGGCCCATTGTGCTTTTAACTTCGCGCAAATGTCTGGCGCCCGCCATAGCGCCCGGCTTGTCTCGCGTTGGCGTCATGTTGCCTGTAGCCCCGCTGCATCATCTGATCTTTCATGCGCTTCGCTCGACAGGAGCGTGGATTGCGGAACCAAGCCCGGTCATCGTCGTCACCAGTGCCAATCCTTGCGGCGAGCCGCTCCTGATCGACAACGCGCAGGCGCTGCGCCGACTCGAGGCGATTGCCGACCTTGTCGTGACCCATGATCGGGATATTGTGACGCGTGCTGATGACTCCGTGGTCGCAGTGGTAGCTGGCCGCTCCCAATTCATTCGTCGCGCTCGTGGCTATGCTCCCGAACCGATCCAGCTCGCGCAGTCTGTGCCGCCCGTGCTCGCCGTCGGTGGCGCGCTGAAATCGACCGTCACCATCACGCGAGACAACCAAGCGTTCGTCTCCCAACATATTGGCGACCTCAACACGCCCGAAGGCATCCGTGTGTTCGAGGAAACGATCCAGCACCTCACATCGATTCTTGACGTAGAGCCTGTCGTCATCGCTCATGATCTGCATCCCGACATGGCATCCACACGCTTTGCGCAAGCAAGCGGCCGCGGGCTGATTGCAGTCCAGCACCACCACGCGCACGCTGCCGCCGTGATCGCTGAACATGGTCATGCGGGACCGGCGCTTGCTCTGGTGCTCGACGGCCATGGCTTTGGCTCGGATAGCGGTAACTGGGGTGGCGAGCTATTGTTGTGCGAAGGCGCGATGTGCCGACGCATCGGGCATCTCGTGCCGCTGCCAATGCCTGGTGGTGATCGCGCAGCCCGTGAGCCGTGGCGCATGGCGAGCGCGATACTACACTGGCTCGGACGGGGTAACGAAATCGCGCCGCGCTTTGCAGCGCAACGGCAAGCTCGATGTATCTCGGCCTTGCTCGATCAGTCGGGCGGGGCCACCACGACCAGCGCAGGCCGGTTATTCGACGCGGTGGCGGCGCTCTTGGGGATTGTGAGTTGGCAGAGCTATGAAGGGGAAGCCGCGATCAAGCTCGAGGCGCTGGTGCGGCGGACTACGATTCTAGAGGCCGGGTGGACGATCGATGGTGGCGTGCTGTCGCTTCGTCCGATGTTTGCGCGGTTGATTGCAGACGACATTGACGCCGCGGGCGGAGCCGGCCTGTTTCATGGCACCTTTGCCGCCGCCTGCGTTGACTGGGTCATGCGCTCCGCGCGGACAACCGGCGTCAATACCGTCGTTCTGAGCGGCGGCTGCTTTCAGAACGCGATACTGATGGATGAAATCTGGCGCGGGTGCTGCGCCGCCGGCCTGACCCCGCTGGTGCCACAGCGGGTGCCGCCCAACGACGGTGGTTTGAGCCTTGGCCAAGCCTGGATTGCCGCTTTGCAGATTGCTGAACAGTCGTCCGCCAGCGAAGGGAGAGGCTGATATGTGTCTTTCGGTTCCGGCAAAGATCGTAAAAATTCTTCCTGACCACATGGCCGCCGTGTGCATCGATGGTGTTAGCCTGGAGATATCGATTGCTCTTATCGACGAGCTCGACGTCGGTGATCACGTCCTTGTCCATGTTGGGTATGCGCTGGCCAAGATCGATCCGATAGAAGCCAAGCGCACGCTGGAGCTCCTGCAGGAGCTAGGCAGCACAGGGCAGGAACTCCGGCCATGAGATATACCGACGAATTTCGCGACAAGACCCTTGCGCAGGGGCTCGCCGCTGCGATTAGCGCCGAAGCCGATCGGCAAAAAGCCTATCGGTTCATGGAATTCTGCGGTGGACACACTCATGCCATATCACGCTATGGCCTTGAGGATCTGCTGCCCGCGAATATTCGCATGATCCACGGGCCCGGTTGTCCGGTCTGTGTTCTACCTGCCAGCCGGATCGACATGGCGATTCGTCTCGTCGAGCGGCCGGAGGTCACCCTTTGCGTCTACGGCGATCTGATACGGGCGCCTGGCTCGCAAGGACAGTCCCTGTTGCGAGCCAAGGCGCTCGGCGCAGACATCCGGATGGTGTACTCGACGCTCGACGTTATCCGGATCGCCGAACAGGCGCCGAGCCGCGAGGTCGTGTTCTTTGCCATCGGATTTGAGACCACGACACCCCCGACGGCCGTGATGATCCGGATAGCCGAGAAGAAGCGGCTGAAGAGCCTTAGCGTGTTCTGCAACCACGTGCTTACACCCTCTGCGATGCAGAGCATTCTCGAGAACCCGAAGATCCGCAATATCGGCGGGGCTGCAATCGACGGTTTCGTCGGGCCTGCACATGTCAGCACGATCATCGGGACGCAGCCTTACGAGCTCCTGGCGGAACAATTCGGCAAGCCGATCGTGATCGCGGGATTTGAACCGCTCGACGTGATGCAGGCGATCCTGATGCTGGTGCGACAGGTGAACGAAGACCGCTACGACGTGGAGAACCAATACAGCCGTGCAGTGAGGCGTGAAGGCAATCGGCGCGCCAAAGACGAGGTCTCGCAGGCATTCGAACCGCGTGAGCAGTTCGAATGGCGCGGGCTCGGTTTCGTACCAAATAGTGGACTGAAGCTGAAGCGGGCCTACGCGCGGTTCGACGCGGAGGCGCGTTTTGCGATGCACGAACTGCGGGTCGCCGACAATCCGGCGTGCGAGTGCTGCGCCATCCTGCGCGGCGCCAAGCGGCCAGTCGATTGCAAGCTGTTTGGAACCCTCTGCACGCCGGAAACTCCCATAGGATCCTGCATGGTCTCATCGGAAGGCGCCTGTGCGGCGTATTGGACATATGGCCGCGTTCGCGATGATCAGGTGAGGCGAACGTCATGAGCGTGCAGGGCTATCAACGCAAGCTCGATCTCGAGAACGGACGCGTTGATCTTTCCCATGGGGCCGGGGGACGAGCCATGGCACAGCTGATCTCCAGCCTTTTTCACCGAGCCTTCGGTAATGAATGGCTTGCCCGCTGCAATGATCAATCGGCCTTTGACGTTGCGACGGGTAAAATGGTGATGACGACCGACGGTTATGTGGTTTCGCCGCTGTTCTTCCCTGGCGGCAATATCGGCTCACTCGCTGTGCACGGGACGATCAACGACGTCGTGATGTCCGGCGCGCGCCCTCTCTATCTGTCGGCCAGCTTCATCATTGAGGAGGGGTTCCCGCTATCTGATCTGAAGGCGATTGCGGATTCGATGGGCGCGGCAGCGCGCGGCGCGGGCGTCTACATCATTGCGGGGGACACTAAGGTCGTCGAGCGCGGCAAGGCTGATGGTCTGTTTATCTCCACGACAGGAATCGGGGCTCTGGCCCATGGCTTCGATCTCTCCGCCGATAAGGCTATGGTCGGGGACCGTGTGTTGGTGTCCGGCAGCCTTGGCGACCATGGCGTGGCGATCATGTCAAAACGCCAGAACGTCGGGTTTCAAACCGAGATCGTGTCGGATTCCGCAGCGCTACATGACCTTGTCGCCGTTATGATTGCGGCTGGCGGCGCCGGCATCCGGGTGATGCGCGACCCCACGCGCGGCGGTCTTGCCGCAACCCTCAACGAAATTGCGCATCAATCGGGCCTTGGCTTCCGTCTACAGGAAGCAGCCATTCCGGTGAAGCCAGCGGTCGCGGCAACCTGCGAACTCCTTGGGCTTGATCCGATCCATGTCGCCAATGAGGGCAAGCTCGTTGCGATCGTCGCGCCCGATTTGGCCGATGCAGTGCTTGCAGCTATGAAGGCGCATCCGCTCGGACGCGATGCTGCTGATATTGGCGAGACGGTAGCTGACGATCACAAATTTGTGCAGATAGCGACCAGTTTCGGCGGCGGACGGATCGTCGATTGGTTGTCAGGCGAACAGTTGCCTCGGATTTGTTGAACAATCCACGCCCATTTGCGACGAGCATGAAGGCGTCAAGCGTGCGCATCTAGGAATCAGATTGATGATCAATGGTCATTTGGCCATCAGCGGTGGCAAACAATCCAGCCTCTGGGCAAATCCTGCCTCACTGGCAGACTACGTTGTTCGTTCTTTAACAAGGTCGGCAAGACTGGAATCGTTGTTAACTTTTCCGCGAGCCGAGAATCCGATTAAGCGCGTCATCTCCATCGCGGAGTACGACGGTTAAGCTTAGCGAGCACGGTCGCTCAACCCATTCGGCATCGAAAACCTGCATGGCTGGTCAAAGATCGCTGAATTCCTGCGCAATTTGGGCTGCTGCGTCGCAATATCGCTGCGCTCTTTCAATTAGAAAGGCGCACTAGGCAGGGAGTTTGCAAATGAAGGTCGGAGTTCCCAAGGAAATCAAGGCACACGAATATCGAGTGGGCCTGACCCCTGGAGCCGTCCGCGAATACGCGGCAGCAGGACACCGCGTAATGATCGAGACCAATGCCGGCGCTGGCATTGGCGCAACCGATGATGATTATCGCAGCGCTGGCGCAGCGATTCTGGATTCTGCAGTTGAGGTATTCGCATCGAGCGAAATGATTGTGAAGGTCAAGGAGCCTCAGCCGTCCGAATGGAGCCAGCTGCGGGAGGGCCAGATCCTGTTCACATATCTGCATCTGGCGCCGGACCCGGAGCAGGCCAAGGGGCTTCTAAAATCGGGATGCACCGCAATCGCCTATGAGACCGTGACTGATGGGCATGGTGGTCTTCCGCTGCTGGCTCCGATGAGCGAGGTCGCAGGCAGGCTCGCGGTCGAAGCGGCGGGTAGCGCCCTAAAGCGCAGTGCAGGCGGACGAGGGCTGTTGATCGGTGGCGTGCCCGGTGTTCAGCCGGCCCGCATCGTGGTGATCGGTGGTGGCGTCGTTGGTACGCACGCGGCACGGATGGCGGCCGGTCTGGGTGCAGAGGTGAGCATCATCGACCGCTCGATACCTCGGTTGCGCGAGTTGGATGAGCTATTCGAAGGGCGCGTTCGAACCAGGTTTTCGACCATCGAAGCTGTGGAGGAAGAGGTATTTGCGGCCGATGTTGTGATTGGTGCCGTGCTCGTTCCAGGTGCGAGTGCGCCGAAGCTGATCCGCCGGAGCATGCTGAGCTCGATGCGTAAGAGGGCCGTGCTCGTGGATGTCGCTATCGATCAGGGCGGCTGTTTTGAGACTTCGCACCCAACCACCCACGCCGATCCAACCTATGAAGTGGATGGCATCATTCATTATTGCGTGGCCAATATGCCCGGCGCCGTGCCGCTGACCTCGAGCCAGGCACTAAATAACGCCACGCTGCCGTTTGGCTTGGCTCTGGCTAATAAGGGTTTTTCCGCCGTGTTGGAAAATCCGCATTTGCGTGCAGGCCTCAACGTCCATCGAGGCCGGCTGACTTACAAGGCGGTGGCCGACAGTCTCGGGCTCCCGTTCTCACCGATCGAGCAGGCTGCAGCCTGATCCCAGAGGCCCCTACGGGCGTTTCCTCCCTGACTTGGGCCACCCTCCGGGGTGGCTTTTTTTCGGCTCTATCAATCTGCTGGGGTCCGCTGAGATTTATTTGCGACGCCGAGCGCGGCCGTAATCTGCGAGATTTGAACATTTGCGTGCGCCGGCTCGGCCAGGGGGCGCTCGATCACCGGAGCGGCTCTATTTAGCGCCATCGCGACGATTTTTCTGGTTGCGATATAGAGACGTTGCTTGAGCCGATGACCGACGTCGCCCGATTGACATCGTGGTGCCTTCGCTGCCGCTGTCCGGGTGAGCAGAACCATCACCAGAGGGCGATCTGCGATCCCCCCGAGACGGTGGCACGGCTACAATCGATACCACTTCAAAAGCGCTCCGCCGCCACGTCAGGTCGAGCCGAGCTGCGTCTTATTGGCGAACTCCTTCACAAGATCGCTGGCTATCGCGAAATCTCGACAATGCGCAAGCTACGAGATCAAGTAGCTGCGATGCCGATTGTAGAGTTTACGACACCTGGTCGAGGCGGCGGCTTGCGCTATCGAAAGTAGCCAAGACAAATCAAGCACAAGACTCCTTGGCATGAGACTTGAAGGCAAGGCGTAGTCCCGCACCTTTGCTTATGGAATCGTAGTGATGGCCTACAAAATAATCGCGTCACAATGCACGGTCTGTGGTGCGTGTGAGTACGAATGCCCTAACGCCGCGATCAGCCTGAAGAACGACATATATGTGATCAATCCGAGCCAGTGCACTCAATGTGAAGGGCATTTTGATGCGCCGCAATGCGCCGTCGTTTGTCCGGTGCCTGATACCTGTGTGCCAGCATAGATCGAGTAGCCGACGGGTGGCACTCCGGCGCAAAACATGATCGAAACCCTACCGAGGGCGGCTGCCTTTTGGGTTCGTCTCCTGGTTCTTTCGCACCCTGGCTTCGAGTCGGCCGTGACTTGCGCGATCCGCTCGGAGGAGAGACGACGCGATCATCGCCGCCGGGAATCGTCCATGCGTGAACGGAGTGGTCAATGGTAGTTGTACAAGAGACGGTCGAGCGCGTCCGGCGCATCGACGTCGACCAGTATCGATATGGGTTTGAGACGCTGATCGAGTCCGACAAGGCCCCGAAGGGGCTGTCGGAAGACACCGTCCGCTTCATCTCCGCAAAGAAGAATGAGCCGGCCTGGATGCTGGAATGGCGTCTCGAGGCGTATCGCCGCTGGCTGACCATGACCGAGCCGACCTGGGCGCGCGTCAACTATCCGAAGATCGACTACCAGGACATCTATTACTACGCGGCGCCGAAGCCGAAGAAGACGCTGTCCTCGATCGACGAGATCGATCCGGAAATCCTCAAGACTTACGAGAAGCTCGGCATCCCCCTGCGCGAGGTCGCGATCCTCGAGGGCGTCGAGCCGCCGCCCGGTGGCGAGCAGACGCCGAACCGCAAGATCGCGGTCGACGCCGTGTTCGATTCGGTCTCGGTTGCGACCACCTTCCAGAAGGAGCTGAAGGCGGCCGGCGTGATCTTCATGCCGATCTCGGAGGCGATCCGCGAGCATCCCGAGCTGGTGCAGAAATATCTCGGCACCGTGGTGCCGACCTCGGACAACTATTTTGCGACGCTGAATTCGGCTGTGTTCTCCGACGGCTCGTTCGTCTACGTGCCGCCGGGCGTGCGCTGCCCGATGGAGCTGTCGACCTATTTCCGCATCAACGAGCGCAACACCGGTCAGTTCGAGCGCACGCTGATCATCGCCGACAAGGGCTCCTACGTTTCCTATCTCGAGGGCTGCACCGCGCCGCAGCGCGACGAGAACCAGCTGCACGCCGCCGTCGTCGAGCTGGTCGCGCTCGACGACGCCGAGATCAAGTATTCGACGGTGCAGAACTGGTACCCCGGCAATTCCGAGGGCAAGGGCGGCATCTACAACTTCGTCACCAAGCGTGGCGACTGCCGCGGCAAGAACTCCAAGATCTCCTGGACCCAGGTCGAGACCGGTTCGGCGATTACCTGGAAATATCCGAGCTGCATCCTGCGCGGCGACAATTCGAGCGGCGAGTTCTACTCGATCGCGATCTCGAACGGCTTCCAGCAGGTCGACTCTGGCACCAAGATGATCCACCTCGGCAAGAACACGTCGAGCCGGATCATCTCCAAGGGCATCGCCGCCGGCAAGTCGCAGAACACCTATCGCGGCCTGGTCAGCGCCCATCGCAAGGCCACCGGCGCGCGCAACTACACCGCCTGCGACTCGCTGCTGATCGGTGACAAATGCGGCGCGCACACCGTGCCCTATGTCGAGGCCAAGAATTCCTCGGCGACGTTCGAGCATGAAGCGACGACGTCGAAGATTTCCGAGGACGTGCTGTTCTACTGCATCCAGCGCGGGCTCTCGCAGGAAGAAGCCGTCGGCCTCGTCGTCAACGGCTTCGTGAAGGACGTGCTGCAACAACTGCCGATGGAATTCGCGGTGGAAGCGCAGAAGCTGATCTCGATCTCTCTCGAGGGATCTGTCGGATAACCAAACGTCCCGCGAGCCCCCGAACGCGGCTCGCCGTTCCGGACGACGCATTTTGAGGGATCAGATCAAAAATGACGCTGCTCGAAATCCAAGATCTGCATGTTGGTGTCGACAGTCGTGAAATAATCCGTGGCCTCGATCTTATGGTCAATGCGGGCGAAGTGCACGCGATCATGGGGCCGAACGGCTCCGGCAAGTCGACGCTGTCGCACGTCATCGCCGGCAAGCCGGGCTATGAAGTCACGGGCGGCCAGATCCTGTTCAGGGGCGAGGACCTCCTGGAGATGGAGCCCAATGAGCGCGCCGCCAAGGGCGTGTTTCTGGCGTTCCAGTACCCGGTCGAGATCCCCGGCGTCACCACCATGAACTTCCTGCGCACGGCGCTGAACGCCCAGCGCAAGGCGCGCGGCCGAGGGGAATTATCCACGCCCGAACTTCTGAAAAAGGTCCGTGAGGTGGCCGAGTCACTCAACATTACCCGCGACATGCTCAAGCGCGGCGTCAATGTCGGCTTCTCGGGCGGCGAGAAGAAGCGCAACGAGATCCTGCAGATGGCGTTGTTCGAGCCGAGTCTATGCATACTGGACGAGATCGATTCCGGGCTGGATATCGACGCCCTGCGTATTGTCGCGAGCGGCATCAACGGCCTGCGCTCGCCGGAAAGGGCGATGATCGTGATCACCCACTATCAGCGGCTCCTTCATTACATCGTGCCCGATTATGTGCACGTGATGTCGAAAGGCCGCGTCGTGAAGAGCGGCGGCAAGGAACTCGCGCTGGAACTCGAGGCCTGTGGCTACGCCCAGTTCGAAACCGCGGCCTGACGGCTTTAGGGATTTCCCATGAAGCAAGTATTGGCTAAGGCCGATGCCGGGTGCGCAACGAGCAATTTTCTCGCAGCCGCGCTCGGACGGTTGCCTGGCGCGGGCATCGTCCCCCACATCCGTGCGAGGGCATTCGAAGCCTATGAGCGCGCCGGCCTGCCGCATCGGCGCATGGAGGCCTGGAGATACACGGATCTGCGTGCCCTGATCGGCGAGGTGTTGCCACTCGCTCCGCGACCGGATGCAGCGGCGTTGGCGCGCGCAAAGGCGTCGGCCAGGCGAGTGGCTGTCGATCAGGCGGTCAAATTGGTCTTGGTGGACGGCATATTCGCGCCTGAGCTATCGGATCTCGGCGAGCTGGAAAATGGGCTCCATGTGCAGTCACTGCGAGAGGTGTTGGAGAATTCGGCCACTGGCGCAATGGCCGGGTTGGTGCTTTCGACGACGGACGATGCGGTGATCTCGCTCAATGCGGCAATGGCCTCGGATGGTCTGGTGATTTCGATTGCCGAAGGCAACACGATCAGACGCCCTATTCAAATCGTTCAGGTCGCAACGGGATCGTCGGTGTCCGCTTTTACACGCTCATATCTACAGCTCGATAAAGGGGCGCATGCGACCGTGGTGCAAAGTTTCATCTCGGCCGAAGGCGCGAGCGGCTATCAGGCCAACGATGTCTTAATCGCCCTGGCTGGGGACGAGGCGAGCCTTTCGCATATCCGCATAGCGGCTGACGCCGCTGATGCGGTGAACATCTCGTCGGGGATCATCGCGGTCGGCACCAGAGCTAAGCTCGATCTCTTCAGCATGACGTGCAGCGGCTCCATCAATCGCTATCAGGGATTCGTGACGCTGGGTGGCGAGGGATCCAAGCTCTCTGCGAACGGGGTTAATCTCATCAAAGATAAACTGCACGCCGACACAACAATCGTGGTCGACCACGCCGTGGCGCATTGCACCAGTCGGCAGAACTTCCGCGCGGTCGTTGATGATTGCGGCCGCTCGGTGTTTCAGGGCCGAATCGTCGTTCGTCCCGTCGCCCAGAAGATCGACGCCAGCCTGTCGACGCGAGCGCTGCTCTTATCCGACCAGGCCGAGGCGGACAGTAAGCCGGAACTTGAAATATCGGCCGACGACGTGACCTGCGGCCACGGAGCGACCTCAGGAGCGCTAGACGGCAATCTCGTATTCTATTTGCGCGCGCGGGGACTGTCCGAGAAGGATGCGCAGATGTTGCTGATTAAAGCGTTCATTGGAGAGTCGATTGAGGAGATTTTCGCCGATAACCTGCGCGATTTTGTGACCGCGCAAGCTGAACACTGGCTGCAGGAACGGCAATGAGCGAACATCCCGCGGTCAGCAATGGTCGTTACGAGGTCGACCGTCTGCGTAGTGACTTTCCGGCGCTGGCCATGACCGTGTACGGCAAGCCGCTTGTCTACCTCGATAACGCTGCGTCCGCGCAAAAGCCAAATGCGGTGCTTGACCGCATGATGCAGGTGTACTCCAGCGAATATGCCAACGTTCATCGTGGCTTGCACTATCTCGCCAATGCGGCGACCGAAGCGTATGAGGGCGCCCGTACCAAGGTAGCGCGGTTTATGAACGCGCATTTGAACGAAGAGATTATCTTCACGCGCAGCGCCACCGAGGCGATCAATCTGGTCGCACAGACGCTTGGTCGTGAGCGCATCAGCCCGGGTGATGAGATCGTTCTGTCAATTTTGGAACACCACTCCAACATTGTGCCATGGCATTTTCTTAGGGAACGGCTCGGTGCAGTGATCAAATGGGCACCAGTGGATGATGCCGGCAACTTCTTACTCGATGAATTTGAGCGACTGCTGACCTCGCGCACCAAGATGGTCGCAATCACACAGATGTCGAACGTGCTCGGCACGGTCTTGCCGGTGAAAGACCTGGTGAGGGTCGCACATGCTCGTGGTATCCCGGTGCTGGTCGATGGCTCGCAAGCATGCGTCCATCTGAGCGTCGACGTCTGCGATATTGATTGCGATTTCTATGTCATGACCGGCCACAAACTCTATGGTCCGACCGGAATCGGCGTTCTTTACGGAAAATCCGAGCATCTGGCATCGATGACGCCCTTCAATGGCGGCGGCGAGATGATCCGCGAGGTCTCGCGTTCCGGCGTCATTTATGGGGATCCGCCGCACCGGTTCGAAGCGGGTACGCCGCCGATCGTCGAGGCGATCGGGTTGGGCGCAGCCGTGGATTACATCAATTCGATAGGCAAGGCGGAGATCCGCAAGCACGAGAGCGCACTGCTCGCTTACACGCAGGAGAAGCTCGAGGACATCAACTTCGTGCGCATGATCGGGACGCCGGCCGAGAAGGGGCCGATCATCTCGTTTGATGTGAAAGGTGCGCATGCGCACGATATTGCCACCGTCGTCGATCGCGCCGGTGTAGCGGTGCGGGCGGGGGCTCACTGCGCGATGCCGCTGCTCAAGCGCTTCGGCGCACTGGCAACATGCCGTGCGTCCCTTGGACTTTACAACACCCGTGAAGAAATTGATGTGCTCGCGCGTGCACTTATCAAGGCACGCCAGCTATTGGCGTGATCGGCGGGCGTGCTGCGTCGAGGTGAGAGGGAGGCTGCATTGAGCTGCAAAGTATAATGACGTCGTGCCTGATCATCGTCATCGCAGAAGGTCAACACCTGAGTCTCGGCAAGCAAAGTTCGCATTGGCAAGCCTGGTCGGCCAGGGCACCTTGCAGCCGTTTTTCCTTTGCGTCCGCCTTCGTCGAGCGCGGGGGCCGTAGTTCTAACGGCAGGTCGCGCCATGGCGCACCTGAACGCAGGACCCAAAAGATGCCATTAAGCACGCGACGGACATTTATGCGCTGAACGCCGCGCGGCTTGTTCGGCCGCATCGGTTTGATGGCGGTCCATTCGTAATCGCTGAGTTCGTGGCGCATGATTCGAGGCTCCGGTTTCGGAGCTTGAATCATGTCTCGGGCCGCGCCATCAACCGGCAACGCCCCGCGGCCGTACCGGTAACGCTTTGCATATACTTCCGCTTTCGGCGGCATAGCGGACTTGGCCGGGCTTGCTAGTGGCTCGACCCGGTCGTTCATGATCGAAGTGGACATGACGTAGGATCGGCCTTCCAGAGGCTAGTCGCGCTGTCGTGAAAGTAATCGGAGCTTCGAGCGAAGGGCGACCCGGATTCACGTCAGGCCTTTTCGAAAACTCGCATGGCGATCTGGTCGATGCGCGATCCATAGTCGCGTATGGCCCTGAACGCGGTGTGTCGCTTCGCGCCCGGATCGTTGCCTCCACGAGGGGCAAAGAACTGTGCGAACAACCTGTCTGCTCGCCAGAAGCTCACCTTGCGGACGATCTCCGCAGCTGAGACGTTTTGCGGACTTTAAAGGAAACCTATCGAAATCCACGGCACTGCAGCCACTATGACCGTGCCGAGGAGCAGAGCCAGCATGTACGCCAGGATCGGACCCATGCCTTCGTCGGGATGAATCCGGCTGATGGCGCACGCCGCATAGTAGCCGACGCCGAATGGCGGCGCGAAAAGTCCAATCCCCATCGCCAGAACGACGACCATGGCATAGTGGACCTCATGCACCCCCACCTGACGGGCAATGGGGAAAAGCAGCGGACCGAAGAGCACGATGGCAGGGATGCCTTCGAGCACGCTTCCCAGGACGACGAACGCAAGGATCGTGACGATCAGAAATATCGGCGCACCACCCGGCAAGGAGGTCATGAACTTCGCAAGTGATGCCGAAAAGCCCGATTGGGTCAAAGCCCAGGCCATCCCCGTCGCCGCACCGATGATGAAGAGGATCGCGCCGGAAAGAGACGCGGTCTCAACCAAGATCGGATAGAGGCGGCGCCAGTCGAACCGGCGATAGATAAAAAGCCCGGCCAATACGGAATAGACGATGCCTATCGTCGAGACCTCGGTGGCTGTTGCTACCCCCTCGACCACCGCAGCGCGGATCACAAATGGAAGGGCAAGGGCGGGAAGCGCGATCAGAAAGGAACGGCCGATTTCACGGCTGGTCGCCCGCTGAACGTGCGACAAATCCTCTCCACGGTACCGCCACCACACCACCGCGCACAGTCCGGCCGCGAGCACGATCGCCGGCAATAACCCGCCCGTGAACAGGGCCGCGATCGACACACCCGTCACCGATCCGATTGTGATCAACACCAATGATGGGGGGATTGTCTCGGTCTGAGCGCCGGTCGCCGCCAGGAGCGCGACCAGGTCACCACGCTTCGCGCCGCGTCTGGTCATTTCGGGGAAGAGCACAGGCGCTATTGCTGCCATATCGGCCGCCTTGGATCCCGAAATACCCGAGACCAGATACATCGCACCGACAAGCACATATTGGAGGCCGCCCCGAACGTGGCCAAGCAGGCTGGCGAGGAAACCGACCATGGCGCGGGCCATGCCGGTCATTTCGATCAACAAGCCGAGGAACACGAACATCGGTACCGCAAGCAGGATGAGATGGCTCATGCCTTCGTCCATGCGACCGATAACGACCACGTCGGGTGTGCTGGTCGTCAGCGTTATGTAGCCGATGGTCGTAAGGCCGAACGCGAAGGCGATCGGCACCGCTGCGAAAACCATGGCGCCAACGATAAACACGAAGAAGATCAGCAGGTTCAGATTGCCGAGCAGTTTAAGGATTGGTGCGAGCAGCGCGAGAACCCCGATCAGCGTTCCCACCGCAGCGATTGCAGCCGCGAGGTGCTTCACATTGGCCGTGGCTGCCAGCCTCAGAGTGGCAACGACCAGCATCAAGCCGATGCCGACCGGCAGGGCGGCGGCGCGCCAAGTGTTGACTATTCCCAGAGCGGGAGTTGTGACGAAGACTTCGTCGGCCGCAAACTCGTAGGCGGGGCGAACTACCAGAAGCAAGAACGCGAACGAGGCAGCCGTCGCAAAGACGTCAAGGAACAACCTGGCTTCCGGGCGGATCATGCCAACGATGGCCGTCATCCGCATATGCTCGGCCCGCTGGAAGGCGACGACCGATCCCAGCATCGCCAGCCACAAAAACAGGATGCCGGCGAGCTCATCCGACCAGACAATCGGGGTATGGAGCACGTAGCGAGAGACGATGCCGACGAAAAGGACTATCACCTCTGCGATGACCAGCAGTGCGGCAGGAATGGCGACGACGGGCTTCAGTGCCTTGTTCAGGTTCGCAATGGCCTTGCGCCATCCGGAGGCAGGCTCAGGAAGAGCAAGTGTCGCCCCGTCCATGTGCACATGTTCCATGGCTCACCCCAACTTGCCCGCGGCTTTCTCAAGTTGAACCCAGGCCTCCGCGCCGAATTTGGATTTCCAGTCGGCATAGAAGCTCGTCTTTGCCAGCGCCTGCCGGAAGGCGGATCGATCGACGTCGAGGAATTGCATCCCCTTGGCTGTCAAGTCGGTGCGGAGGGATTCACTGAGCTTTGCGATGTCGGCTCGTTCATCGTTGGCCGAGCGATCGAGTTCGTGCGTCACGATCTCTTGCACGTCCTGCGGAAGCTTCTGGAACGCGCGCTTGTTGCCGAGAATCCAGTAATTGTCCCAGACGTGACCCGTCAGGCTGCAGGTCTTCTGCACCTCATACAGCCGCGCCGTTGCTATGATCGGAAGGGGATTTTCCTGACCGTCCACGACCTTGGTCTGGAGCGCGGAATAGACCTCGTTGAAGTTGATCGGCGCTGGTCCTGCCCCGAGCGCAAGAAACAGCGACGTCAGATTGGGTGCGGCAGGTACCCTAAGCTTGAAGCCCTTGAGGTCGTCCGGTGTCTTGATCTCACGGCCCGACGACGTGATGTGGCGGAAGCCATTGTCCCAAGGTTTGGACACCGCCATGATGGGCGTCTTGGCGATCTGCGCGCGGATGTAGGCGCCGAGTTCGCCGTCCATGGCCTTCCAGACGGCATCGTAGTTGGGGAAGAGGAAGCCGAGATTCACGACGCCCGCGGCGGGTACAAGGGTAGCGAGGATCAGAGAGGAGAGGTTGAAAAACTCGACGCTACCGTTGCGAACCTGCGTCAGCAGATCCGTATCCGAGCCAAGCTGGTTGGCGGGAAAGAGATTGATTTCCAAGCGCCCGCTAGTCGCTTCCTTGATGCGATCGGCGGCCTCCTTGGCCCGAGCATTCACCGGATGCGCGGGGTCCTGCCCGGTCGCGAGCTTGTAAGTGAACTCTGCGGCGGCGGCCGGGCGACTGAGGACGGCGCACAACGGGACAGCCGCGCCGGCCAGGAGCAACTTGCGACGGGTGATGGCAGTCGATTTGCGTTGGGTCATTGCTTCCTCCTTGTTGAGTATCGGTATGTTGATCGGCAGCAGCACGCTTCTGCAGCCTCCGGCCGGTTCTCGGGCACCGGCCGTCAGGCAGCGGCCATCGTTCTCCGCGGCGACGCCGCGTAGGCGATGCTTCCCTCAGTCGAAGTTGACGTATCTAGGTGCGCGCTTAGCGCAGCCACCCCTTGATCTGCCTTGCAACTTCCGCAGTCGAAATGCCGTAGCGATCGTGCAGCGTGGGAAGCGCCCCAGCGGCAAGGAACTCATCGGGCAACGCGATCTGGCGGAAAGCTGGATGGACGCCGGAGCGCATCAACAGCGCTGCAATCGCCTCTCCGAGCCCGCCGATGATGGTATGGTTCTCGGCGACCACGACGAGACGGCCGGGTTTTGCTGCTTCGCGCAGTATCGCTCCGTGGTCGAGCGGCTTGATTGTCGGTACATGCAGCACGGCTACGTCCACGCTATCACCGGCGAGTTCCTTTGCGGCTTCCAGCGCTCGCATGGTCATGATTCCAGAGGAGATGATCAGGACGTCCCGACCGTCCCGAATCAAGGATGCCCTGCCGAGCCTGAATTGATAGTTGTACTCGTCCAGGACGAGGGGCACCTGACCACGCAAGAGCCGCATATATACGGGCCCGTGATGCGCCGCGATGGCCGGAACGATCTGCTCGATCTCGTGAGCGTCGCAGGGGTCGATCACGGTCATATTCGGCATTGCGCGGAACAGCGCGAGGTCTTCCGCCGCCTGGTGGCTTGGGCCGTAGCCGGAAGTGAGACCTGGTAAGGCGCAGACGATCTTTACGTTGCGGTCTTCCTCTGCAATCGTCTGGTGGATGAAATCGTAGGCGCGCCGCGAGGCGAACACGGCATAAGTCGTTGCGAAGGGCATGAATCCTTCAGCCGCCATGCCCGAAGCCGCACCGTAGAGGAGCTGCTCCGCCATACCCATTTGATAGTAGCGGTCTGGAAACTGCTTCGCGAAAATGTGCAGATCCGTGTACTTGCCCAGATCGGCGGTGAGGCCCACCACCTCGGGGCAGCTTCGGGCCAATTCGACAAGCGCGTGACCGAACGGCGCTGGTTTCGTCTTTTGTCCCTCGGCGGCGATCGACGCGATCATCGCGGAGGTGGTGAGCCGCGGTTTCCCGGGCGTAGCTGAGGTAACCGACTTCATGACCTGTCTCCCGCATCAAGTTCTGCCAGCGCCAATTTCCATTCGTGCGCTTCGACCCGAATGAAGTGATTCTTTTCTCGCTGTTCGAGGAACGGAACTCCCTTGCCCATGAGAGTGTCGGCGATGATGATCCTCGGTTGCGGCTCGGGGTGCGAAATCGTCGCGTCGAATGCTGCCACGACGGCGTCCAGGTCATTGCCGTCGACGCGGCGTACGAACCAGCCGAAGGCCTCGAGCTTGTCGACCAACGGCTCGAACCCCATCATCTGTTTCGAAGGGCCGTCGGCCTGCTGGTTGTTGACGTCAATGATCGCGATCAAATTGTCGAGCTTGTGGTGTGCAGCCGACATCATCGCTTCCCACTTCGAACCCTCGTCGAGCTCTCCGTCCGAGAACAGCGTGAAAACGCGGCTCTTGGAGCCCTTGCGCTTCAACCCGAGCCCCATGCCGACCGCGATGCTCAGTCCGAGCCCCAGGGACCCGCCGGACATTTCCATACCGGGCGTGTAGGACGCCATGCCTGACATCGGCAGGCGGCTTTCGTCGAAGCCATACGTCTCGAGTTCGACTTCGGGGATAATACCGGCCTCGATCAGTGCGGCATAAAGGGCGATCGCGTAGTGACCGTTGGAAAGGAGGAAACGATCGCGATCTTCCCAGGTGGGCTCCTCGGGCCGGTAGCGCATCGCGTGAAAATATGCGACCGCCAACACGTCGGAAATATCGAGCGCCTGCGCGATATAGCCTTGGCCTTGAACTTCGCCCATGCGCAGGGCGTTGCGGCGAATGTTGCGCGCACGCTGCGAAAGGCTGGGCGTGTTGACAAGTAAACTCGTGGACATCCGTCTCTCCATCGCTGCTCTTAGTGAATGAGCATCCCGCCGTTGACGTCGATCACGGAGCCGGTGACGTATGCCGAGAGGTCCGATGCAAGAAATGTGTAGATACCGGCAACGTCCTTGGCCTCCCCGAGCCGTCCGAGCGGAATGCCTTCCAGGATCTTCGCTTTCATCTCGTCGTCGAGCTTGCCAGAGGTGATGTCGGTGCCTATCAATCCCGGCGTGACGCAGTTGACGCGGATACCATCGGCGCCAAATTCCCGAGCCATCGCCTTGGCAAGCCCAAGGACCCCCGCCTTCGCCGCCGAGTAGTGCGGACCACCGAAAATGCCGCCGCCGCGCTGGGCCGATACCGACGACATGCATGCAATCGATCCCGATTTTTGCTTGCGCATATGCGGGATCACTACCTGGGACAGGAACAGAATGCCCTTCAGGTTGACGTCCTGGATGCGGTCCCAGTCGGCCGGCGTGATGTCGAGGAATTTGACCGGCTGTGTGATGCCGGCATTGTTGATCAGGATATCGATTTGGCCGAAAGCGTCAGCGACAGCTTCGACTGCCTTCTGACACGAAGCCTGGTCGGCGACGTCGCAAGCAATTCCGATATGAGCGTCGCCGAGGCCTTGCGCGGCGGCCTGTGCGGCGGTCCCATCGATGTCGAGGATGGCGACCCGCGCGCCCTCTTCGGCAAATCGCCTGGCGGTTGCGAGGCCAATCCCGCGAGGCGAGGCCGCCCCCGTGATGATCGCCGTTTTGCCGCGAAGCAGCATTCGAATCCTCCCTGTCCCTGTCGTTTTGGACGCCGCGGGTGGCAGCCGGTCCTCTTGCCCCATTGCTAGAGCCGAGGGGCCGGCCGGGACAAACGCGCAGTTGTCTTGGATGTGTGAATCTGGTTCACTTATGGGTATGCTGCTGTCGAGCATCCCGATCTCCGCTATCCGGGCCTTCGAAGCGGCTGCGCGCACTGGCTCCTTCAGCGACGCGGCCGACGAGTTGCATTTGACGCCGAGCGCCGTCAGCCACGCGATCCGCAAGCTGGAAAGCACCATGAGCACCGTTCTGTTCGAGCGGAGTGCTCGTTCCGTCCGTCTAACGCCCGCTGGCGAGAACCTGATGCGCCACGCCGGTGCGGCCTTCGACAATTTGCGGCGCGGGATCGAAGAAGTCGCAGGTCGCGGGCCGCAGCTCCTGAGGGTGCATTGTGCCCCAAGTTTCGCCGCGCAATGGCTGGCCCCGCGCCTGACCAAATTTCTAGCGGCCGAACCGAAACTGGAGGTTCGGCTCGCCGCCAATACGGAGTACGCCCGCTTCACGAACGACGATTTCGATCTGGACATCGTCTACGGTTCACCTCGCGGTGAGGGCCTCGAAGTGATCCCGCTTGGTGAGGAAACCGTCACCCCTCTGTGTGCTCCTCAGATCGCGAAGAGAATCCGCCAGCCAAAGGATTTGTTGAGCCAAGTTCTTATTCGCTCCGACGTGAAGCAGGTTCAATGGTATCAATGGTTCACCGCGAACGGGCTCGAACCTCCGGCGATCCATGGAATGCGATTCGACCGCAGCTTCCTCGCGATAGCCATGGCTTGCGGCGGGGTTGGCGTGACGTTGGAATCAACTCGGTTGGCTGAAAGTGAGATAGCATCGGGGCGCCTGATAGCGCCCCTGGCTGGCCGCTCCACCGACATCCGCTACGTTGGTCATCATCTAGTGTTCCCGCGCGCTGGCCGTCAGCGCCGCGCTTTGCAGACCTTCGTGGAATGGATCAGGTCTGAGATTGCGCCAAGTTTATAGCGAAGCGTGAGCCGGAGCTGACGTCCGCTCTGACCCTTCGCGTTATTTCGTCGCGCTGCGGAATTTGGTCGCTATCGGGCCATAGCGGATTCTGGCAAGCCCTCCGCTCGGCACATTTATGATGGGGTGGACGCCCCGCCGGCGGCATCGATGTGCCAAAGTGGAGGTGTTGAGCACCACTCAAGGGAGGCGTCCGTGTCAGAGGTTATCATAATCGGTCTGGATATCGCCAAGCACGTTTTTCACGCGCACGGAGCGGATGAGCGGGGTCGAGCAATATTCAGCAAGCGGATCAGCCGAGGAAAGCTGCTGGATTTCTTCGCGGCCCAGCCGAGTTGCACGGTAGCGCTGGAGGCATGTGGTGGAGCGCATCACTGGGCCCGTCAGCTGACCCAGCTTGGCCATGAAGTCCGGCTAATCCCGCCCGCCTATGTAAAACCGTTCGTGAAGCGGCAAAAGAACGACGCGATTGATGCCGAGGCGATCTGCGAAGCGGCACAGCGGCCGAGCATGCGGTTCGTGGCCGTGAAGAGCGAACAACAACAGGCGGCGGGTTTGCTGTTTCGGACCCGTGATCTGTTAGTGCGGCAGCGAACCCAGCTCATCAACGCGATCCGGGGTCACCTCACTGAATATGGTTGGATTGCACCCAAGGGTCCGTCGCATGTGGCGACGCTTGCCGACCTGATCGAGGAAGAAGCGATGGCCAGCTCGCTTCCCGAAGCGGCCCACACCATGTTCCGATTGATGTTAGACCTTCTCGCCGGCCTCAATGGCAAGATCGCGGATCTCGACAAGGAGATCGCGCGACGCGCTCGCGAGGACGAAGTATCGCGCAGGCTGATGACCGTTCCCGGCATCGGCCCGATCTCCGCCACCGCGATCGCCGCCCTAGCACCGCCGGCCGAGACTTTTGCCAAAGGGCGTGACTTCGCGGCCTGGCTCGGTCTCACGCCCCTTCAAAGATCGACGGGCGGCAAGCAGAAGCTCGGCGCGACATCCAAGATGGGCGAACGCACGCTCAGGCGCCTACTCATCATCGGCAGCAGCGCCGTTGTGCAGCAGGCAAGCAAACGCGGCGCACCAAAGGGGTCGTGGCTCGAACAGATGCTGGCTCGCAAACCGCGCATGCTGGTCACCGTCGCGCTCGCCAACAAGATGGCGCGGATCGTCTGGGCGCTGCTTGTCAAGCAGGAGAACTACAGGGCTCCGGTCGCAGCCAAGGCGTGAGCCTGGCGGGCCTGAGGTCGTCGCAGGTGCAGTCGGTCGAAGGAGGGTATGGCGCAACAGTCGGCGAGACGGGGCCGGAAGAACCAGATGTACCCATCGTGCCCAGAGCACGCATTTATGATTTGGTTCCGGTCCGCGAACTCCCATACGGGCCCGCAGCTCCATCGCTGCACCAGAGGCCGGACAGATGGCAGCATCCGACCACGTGCCAATCTTCTTCAAAATACCGCTTGCATCTGGCGGGGCGTCCACAGATGGATTGCACCCAAGGGTCCGTCGCATGTGGCGACGCTTGCCGACCTGATCGAGGAAGAAGCGATGGCCAGCTCGCTTCCCGAAGCGGCCCACACCATGTTCCGATTGATGTTAGACCTTCTCGCCGGCCTCAATGGCAAGATCGCGGATCTCGACAAGGAGATCGCGCGACGCGCTCGCGAGGACGAAGTATCGCGCAGGCTGATGACCGTTCCCGGCATCGGCCCGATCTCCGCCACCGCGATCGCCGCCCTAGCACCGCCGGCCGAGACTTTTGCCAAAGGGCGTGACTTCGCGGCCTGGCTCGGTCTCACGCCCCTTCAAAGATCGACGGGCGGCAAGCAGAAGCTCGGCGCGACATCCAAGATGGGCGAACGCACGCTCAGGCGCCTACTCATCATCGGCAGCAGCGCCGTTGTGCAGCAGGCAAGCAAACGCGGCGCACCAAAGGGGTCGTGGCTCGAACAGATGCTGGCTCGCAAACCGCGCATGCTGGTCACCGTCGCGCTCGCCAACAAGATGGCGCGGATCGTCTGGGCGCTGCTTGTCAAGCAGGAGAACTACAGGGCTCCGGTCGCAGCCAAGGCGTGAGCCTGGCGGGCCTGAGGTCGTCGCAGGTGCAGTCGGTCGAAGGAGGGTATGGCGCAACAGTCGGCGAGACGGGGCCGGAAGAACCAGATGTACCCATCGTGCCCAGAGCACGCATTTATGATTTGGTTCCGGTCCGCGAACTCCCATACGGGCCCGCAGCTCCATCGCTGCACCAGAGGCCGGACAGATGGCAGCATCCGACCACGTGCCAATCTTCTTCAAAATACCGCTTGCATCTGGCGGGGCGTCCACAGATGGATTGCACCCAAGGGTCCGTCGCATGTGGCGACGCTTGCCGACCTGATCGAGGAAGAAGCGATGGCCAGCTCGCTTCCCGAAGCGGCCCACACCATGTTCCGATTGATGTTAGACCTTCTCGCCGGCCTCAATGGCAAGATCGCGGATCTCGACAAGGAGATCGCGCGACGCGCTCGCGAGGACGAAGTATCGCGCAGGCTGATGACCGTTCCCGGCATCGGCCCGATCTCCGCCACCGCGATCGCCGCCCTAGCACCGCCGGCCGAGACTTTTGCCAAAGGGCGTGACTTCGCGGCCTGGCTCGGTCTCACGCCCCTTCAAAGATCGACGGGCGGCAAGCAGAAGCTCGGCGCGACATCCAAGATGGGCGAACGCACGCTCAGGCGCCTACTCATCATCGGCAGCAGCGCCGTTGTGCAGCAGGCAAGCAAACGCGGCGCACCAAAGGGGTCGTGGCTCGAACAGATGCTGGCTCGCAAACCGCGCATGCTGGTCACCGTCGCGCTCGCCAACAAGATGGCGCGGATCGTCTGGGCGCTGCTTGTCAAGCAGGAGAACTACAGGGCTCCGGTCGCAGCCAAGGCGTGAGCCTGGCGGGCCTGAGGTCGTCGCAGGTGCAGTCGGTCGAAGGAGGGTATGGCGCAACAGTCGGCGAGACGGGGCCGGAAGAACCAGATGTACCCATCGTGCCCAGAGCACGCATTTATGATTTGGTTCCGGTCCGCGAACTCCCATACGGGCCCGCAGCTCCATCGCTGCACCAGAGGCCGGACAGATGGCAGCATCCGACCACGTGCCAATCTTCTTCAAAATACCGCTTGCATCTGGCGGGGCGTCCACAGATGGATTGCACCCAAGGGTCCGTCGCATGTGGCGACGCTTGCCGACCTGATCGAGGAAGAAGCGATGGCCAGCTCGCTTCCCGAAGCGGCCCACACCATGTTCCGATTGATGTTAGACCTTCTCGCCGGCCTCAATGGCAAGATCGCGGATCTCGACAAGGAGATCGCGCGACGCGCTCGCGAGGACGAAGTATCGCGCAGGCTGATGACCGTTCCCGGCATCGGCCCGATCTCCGCCACCGCGATCGCCGCCCTAGCACCGCCGGCCGAGACTTTTGCCAAAGGGCGTGACTTCGCGGCCTGGCTCGGTCTCACGCCCCTTCAAAGATCGACGGGCGGCAAGCAGAAGCTCGGCGCGACATCCAAGATGGGCGAACGCACGCTCAGGCGCCTACTCATCATCGGCAGCAGCGCCGTTGTGCAGCAGGCAAGCAAACGCGGCGCACCAAAGGGGTCGTGGCTCGAACAGATGCTGGCTCGCAAACCGCGCATGCTGGTCACCGTCGCGCTCGCCAACAAGATGGCGCGGATCGTCTGGGCGCTGCTTGTCAAGCAGGAGAACTACAGGGCTCCGGTCGCAGCCAAGGCGTGAGCCTGGCGGGCCTGAGGTCGTCGCAGGTGCAGTCGGTCGAAGGAGGGTATGGCGCAACAGTCGGCGAGACGGGGCCGGAAGAACCAGATGTACCCATCGTGCCCAGAGCACGCATTTATGATTTGGTTCCGGTCCGCGAACTCCCATACGGGCCCGCAGCTCCATCGCTGCACCAGAGGCCGGACAGATGGCAGCATCCGACCACGTGCCAATCTTCTTCAAAATACCGCTTGCATCTGGCGGGGCGTCCACAGATGGATTGCACCCAAGGGTCCGTCGCATGTGGCGACGCTTGCCGACCTGATCGAGGAAGAAGCGATGGCCAGCTCGCTTCCCGAAGCGGCCCACACCATGTTCCGATTGATGTTAGACCTTCTCGCCGGCCTCAATGGCAAGATCGCGGATCTCGACAAGGAGATCGCGCGACGCGCTCGCGAGGACGAAGTATCGCGCAGGCTGATGACCGTTCCCGGCATCGGCCCGATCTCCGCCACCGCGATCGCCGCCCTAGCACCGCCGGCCGAGACTTTTGCCAAAGGGCGTGACTTCGCGGCCTGGCTCGGTCTCACGCCCCTTCAAAGATCGACGGGCGGCAAGCAGAAGCTCGGCGCGACATCCAAGATGGGCGAACGCACGCTCAGGCGCCTACTCATCATCGGCAGCAGCGCCGTTGTGCAGCAGGCAAGCAAACGCGGCGCACCAAAGGGGTCGTGGCTCGAACAGATGCTGGCTCGCAAACCGCGCATGCTGGTCACCGTCGCGCTCGCCAACAAGATGGCGCGGATCGTCTGGGCGCTGCTTGTCAAGCAGGAGAACTACAGGGCTCCGGTCGCAGCCAAGGCGTGAGCCTGGCGGGCCTGAGGTCGTCGCAGGTGCAGTCGGTCGAAGGAGGGTATGGCGCAACAGTCGGCGAGACGGGGCCGGAAGAACCAGATGTACCCATCGTGCCCAGAGCACGCATTTATGATTTGGTTCCGGTCCGCGAACTCCCATACGGGCCCGCAGCTCCATCGCTGCACCAGAGGCCGGACAGATGGCAGCATCCGACCACGTGCCAATCTTCTTCAAAATACCGCTTGCATCTGGCGGGGCGTCCACAGATGGATTGCACCCAAGGGTCCGTCGCATGTGGCGACGCTTGCCGACCTGATCGAGGAAGAAGCGATGGCCAGCTCGCTTCCCGAAGCGGCCCACACCATGTTCCGATTGATGTTAGACCTTCTCGCCGGCCTCAATGGCAAGATCGCGGATCTCGACAAGGAGATCGCGCGACGCGCTCGCGAGGACGAAGTATCGCGCAGGCTGATGACCGTTCCCGGCATCGGCCCGATCTCCGCCACCGCGATCGCCGCCCTAGCACCGCCGGCCGAGACTTTTGCCAAAGGGCGTGACTTCGCGGCCTGGCTCGGTCTCACGCCCCTTCAAAGATCGACGGGCGGCAAGCAGAAGCTCGGCGCGACATCCAAGATGGGCGAACGCACGCTCAGGCGCCTACTCATCATCGGCAGCAGCGCCGTTGTGCAGCAGGCAAGCAAACGCGGCGCACCAAAGGGGTCGTGGCTCGAACAGATGCTGGCTCGCAAACCGCGCATGCTGGTCACCGTCGCGCTCGCCAACAAGATGGCGCGGATCGTCTGGGCGCTGCTTGTCAAGCAGGAGAACTACAGGGCTCCGGTCGCAGCCAAGGCGTGAGCCTGGCGGGCCTGAGGTCGTCGCAGGTGCAGTCGGTCGAAGGAGGGTATGGCGCAACAGTCGGCGAGACGGGGCCGGAAGAACCAGATGTACCCATCGTGCCCAGAGCACGCATTTATGATTTGGTTCCGGTCCGCGAACTCCCATACGGGCCCGCAGCTCCATCGCTGCACCAGAGGCCGGACAGATGGCAGCATCCGACCACGTGCCAATCTTCTTCAAAATACCGCTTGCATCTGGCGGGGCGTCCACAGATGGGTTCACGTCTAGAACGAAAACACGCGCTGACAGCTGAGCGGGGCCATTTCGCGCATAGCTCGCCCTTGTTCCATTTCGAACAGGTCAAACCAAGAAGTCTGCGAGCAAAGCGCGATGTCGCGTTCGCAACAACGGCGTTGCCCCCCGCGCGAGACGCGCTAACTGCCGTTAATCGTTATGGGTTTTGTGTTCACGAGGCGCTGGCATGCTGGTTGCAAAAGTCCTGGTCAGAAGCCGCTCTTGCAACAGCTAACCTTGAGGACATCAGATGAGTCTCGCCACGACCCAGAGTATCGCAGATATCAGGGCTCGCAACAAACAGCTGATCGAGGAGGTGCTGAAAGTCTATCCGGAGAAAACCGCGAAAAGGCGTGCCAAGCACCTCAACGTTCACCAGGCCGGCAAGTCCGACTGCGGGGTGAAGTCCAACATCAAATCCATACCCGGCGTGATGACGATCCGAGGCTGCGCCTATGCGGGATCCAAGGGCGTGGTTTGGGGACCGATCAAGGACATGGTCCATATCAGCCATGGTCCTGTTGGCTGTGGTCAGTATTCGTGGGGATCGCGCCGCAACTATTACGTTGGTACGACGGGGATCGATAGCTTCGTGACCCTGCAATTCACCTCCGACTTCCAGGAAAAGGATATCGTATTCGGTGGTGACAAGAAGCTGGTCAAAGTTCTTGACGAAATCCAGGAGCTGTTTCCTCTCAACAACGGCATCACCATCCAATCGGAATGCCCGATCGGACTGATCGGCGACGATATCGAGGCTGTCTCAAGAACTAAATCCAAGGAGTATGGAGGCAAGACCATCGTGCCGGTCCGCTGCGAGGGTTTTCGTGGCGTGTCGCAGTCACTAGGTCACCACATTGCCAACGACGCGGTACGTGACTGGATCTTCGACAAGCTCGAGCCCGACGGCGCACCAAAGTTCGAGTCGACGCCTTACGATGTTGCGATCATCGGCGACTACAATATCGGCGGCGATGCCTGGTCATCGCGAATTCTGCTGGAGGAAATGGGCCTGCGGGTGATCGCGCAGTGGTCCGGGGACGGTTCACTCGCTGAACTCGAGGCAACTCCGAAAGCCAAGCTCAACCTTCTGCATTGCTACCGTTCAATGAACTACATCTCCCGTCACATGGAAGAGAAATTCGGCATCCCCTGGTGCGAATACAACTTCTTCGGACCTTCAAAGATCGCAGAATCGCTGCGGAAGATTGCGGCCTATTTCGACGACAAGATCAAGGAAGGGGCCGAGCGGGTGATTGAAAAGTACCAGCCGCTGGTGAACGCGGTGGTTGCGAAGTATCGCCCGCGCCTGGAGGGCCGAACGGTCATGCTGTATGTCGGCGGGCTTCGTCCGCGTCATGTGATTGGCGCCTACGAAGACCTCGGGATGGAAGTCGTGGGCACCGGATACGAGTTTGGCCACAACGACGATTATCAGCGCACCGCTCAGAACTACGTAAAGGACAGCACGCTGATCTATGACGACGTCAATGGCTACGAGTTCGAGCGCTTCGTCGAAAAGCTCCAGCCTGACCTCATCGGCTCGGGCATCAAGGAAAAATACGTGTTCCAGAAGATGGGTGTGCCGTTCCGGCAGATGCATTCCTGGGACTATTCGGGTCCATACCACGGCTATGACGGTTTTGCGATCTTCGCGCGCGACATGGACATGGCTGTCAACTCGCCAATCTGGAAAAAGACGAAGGCGCCCTGGAAGGAAACGCCGAGGGCCAAGCTCTTGGCTGCAGAATAGGGCAACAAGTCTCGCTCTCAGCGGAGAGCGGGGCGGTCAATTTCGATAGTAAAAGGATCCTAATAATGGCGCAAAGTGCCGAGCACGTGCTCGATCATCTCGAACTGTTCCGCGGTCCAGAATACCAGCAGATGCTGGACAAGAAGAAGATGTTCGAGGATCCCCGCGAGCCCGCCGAAGTCGAGCGTGTCAAGGAATGGACGAAAACGCCGGAGTACCGCGAGAAGAATTTTGCGCGGGAGGCGCTAACGATAAACCCGGCCAAGGCCTGCCAGCCGCTTGGCGCCGTATTCGCCTCCGTCGGCTTTGAAGGCACGCTGCCCTTCGTTCACGGCTCGCAAGGCTGCGTGGCCTATTATCGCAGCCATCTGTCGCGACACTTCAAAGAGCCGAGCTCCTGCGTCTCTTCGTCGATGACGGAGGACGCTGCTGTATTCGGTGGCCTGAACAACATGATCGACGGGCTCGCCAACAGCTACAACATGTACAAACCTAAGATGATTGCGGTCTCCACGACCTGCATGGCTGAGGTGATCGGCGATGACCTGAACGCCTTCATCAAGACGTCCAAGGAGAAGGGCTCGGTTCCGGCGGAGTTCGACGTGCCATTCGCCCACACGCCCGCCTTCGTCGGCAGCCACGTCACCGGCTACGACAACGCGCTCAAGGGCATCTTGGAGCATTTTTGGGACGGCAAGGCTGGAACGGTGCCGAAGCTGGAGCGCAGGCCGAACCAGGCCATCAACATCATCGGCGGTTTCGATGGCTATACCGTCGGAAACCTTCGCGAGATCAAGCGCATCCTGGAACTGATGGGAATCCAGCACACCATACTCGCCGACAACTCCGAAGTCTTCGACACCCCGACAGATGGCGAGTTCCGGATGTATGACGGTGGCACCACGCTGGAAGACGCGGCCAACGCCGTTCACGCCAAGGCGACAATCTCCATGCAGGAGTGGTGTACGGAGAAAACGTTGCAATTCGTGGCCGAGCATGGGCAGGATGTCGTGTCCTTCAACTACCCGATTGGCATATCCGCAACTGATGACTTGCTGGTGGCGTTATCGCGGATCGGCGGCAAGGACATTCCGGAGCAACTCGCACGAGAGCGTGGCCGCTTGGTCGATGCCATCGCCGATTCCAGTGCGCATATCCATGGCAAGAAGTTCGCGATCTATGGTGATCCGGATCTCTGCTACGGGGTAGCTGCCTTTCTGCTCGAACTGGGCGCCGAGCCAACCCATGTGCTTTCCACCAACGGCAACAAGGCATGGCAGACAAAAATGGCGGCGCTGCTTGCAAGCTCGCCGTTTGGGCAGGGCTGCCAAGTCTACCCTGGGCGGGACCTCTGGCACATGCGCTCGCTCCTATTTACCGAGCCGGTCGATTTTCTGATTGGCAACACGTACGGCAAGTACCTCGAGCGCGACACTGGAACGCCACTGATCCGAATTGGCTTTCCAGTCTTTGATCGGCATCACCATCACCGCTCGCCCGTTTGGGGTTATCAGGGTGGCCTGAATGTGCTGGTCAAGATCCTCGACAAGATCTTCGACGAAATCGACAAGAAGACCAACCTTCTTGGCAAAACCGACTACAGCTTCGACATCATTCGCTGATGACGAACGGTGCGCGTGCCATCGCCAAACCCGGCGATGGCACAAACGCACGGCGGTTAATCCTTCAATTAGTTTGCTGAGGGGAAAGCGGATGAGTTCGCTAGCGGCCACGGTCCAGAATATCTTCGACGAGCCGGGCTGCGCCAAGAATGGCAGTAAGTCGAAGGCTGATCGCAGGAAGGGCTGCACCAGGCAACCGCAGCCGGGCAGTGCTGCGGGCGGCTGCGCCTTCGACGGTGCCAAGATCGCGCTGCAGCCGTTTACCGATGTCGCTCACTTGGTGCACGGTCCGATTGCGTGCGAAGGCAACTCTTGGGACAATCGCGGCTCGGCGTCGTCTGGCTCAAATCTGTGGCGGACCGCATTCACAACCGATCTGAACGAAACCGATATCGTATTCGGAGGCGAGCAGCGGCTGTGCAAGGCAATCACAGAAATCATCAATAAGTGGGACCCTCCCGCGATCTTCGTCTATCAGACTTGCATCCCGGCGATGATCGGCGACGATATCGATGCGGTTTGCAAGGCTGCGTCTCAAAGGTTCGGAAAACCAGTTATCCCGGTCAATTCCCCGGGGTTCGTTGGCTCCAAGAACCTGGGTAACAAGCTCGCCGGCGAGGCTCTGCTCGAACATGTCATCGGAACGCAGGAGCCGGACTACACAACGCCGTACGACATCAACCTGATCGGAGAATACAACCTTTCAGGAGAGCTCTGGCAAGTGAAGCCATTGCTGGACGAGCTCGGAGTCCGGATTCTCTCCTGCATCTCTGGAGACGGAAAGTATCGCGAGGTCGCTTCTTCTCATCGTGCGCGGGCGGCGATGTTGGTCTGCTCAAAATCTATGATCAACGTCGCACGCAAAATGAAGGAACGCTACGGGATCCCGTTCTTCGAGGGGTCGTTCTACGGTATCCAGGATTCGAGTGATTCGCTTCGCCAGATCGCCCGCTTATTGGTCGAGCGCGGCGCCCCCGAAGAGTTGCTCGGGCGCACTGATGCGGTGATCGCGCGCGAGGAAACGCGCGCCTGGGCTGCCATCGAACCGTACAAGCCACGATTCAAAGGCAAGAAGGTCTTGTTGATTACCGGCGGCGTCAAGTCATGGTCGGTCGTGGCGGCACTGCAGGAAGCCGGTCTCGAATTGGTCGGAACCAGCGTGAAGAAATCGACCAGGGAGGACAAGGAACGCATCAAGGAGCTGATGGGGCAGGATGCCCACATGATCGAGGAGATGACGCCGCGCGAAATGTACAGAATGTTGAAAGAAGCGGAAGCGGACATCATGCTGTCGGGCGGCAAATCGCAGTTTGTCGCACTGAAGGCGGCGATGCCTTGGATCGATATCAACCAGGAGCGGTGCCATGCCTATCTGGGCTATCTTGGAATGGTCAAATTGGTGGAGGAGATCGACAAGTCGCTCTCCAATCCGATGTGGGAGCAGCTGCGTCGACCTGCGCCATGGCAGGTCTTGGCGAAGGCGATGGTGCAGATGCGATCACCGCTGGCCGAGATCGCTTGCGATCCTGCGCTCGGCGAAACGGCGCGCCGAGCCAAGGAGATCTGCTGCTGCAACAAGGTCGATCTCGGAACAATCGAGGATGCAATCACCGCGCATGGCTTGATCAGCGTGGAAGCTGTCAGAGAGCACACCAATGCGGTCGGCGGCTGCTGCAACAGACGCATCGAGGGAATCTTGGCGGCCTCACCATCTGCCCTGCCACAGGCCGCAGAATAAGGACCTGTTATGGCCCTCGTCAAAGCGTCTACTAAATCTTGTGCGGTCAATCCGCTGAAGATGAGCCAGCCGATCGGCGGAGCCTTCGCCTTTATGGGGTTGCGTGGGGCTATGCCGCTTCTGCATGGTTCGCAAGGCTGTACATCCTTCGGGCTCACGCTCTTCGTGCGCCATTTCAAGGAAGCAGTGCCGCTGCAAACCACCGCTATGAGCGAGGTCGCCACCGTGCTCGGTGGCTACGAGAATCTCGAGCAGGCGATACTCAATATCCACAGCCGAGCCAAGCCAAAGATCGTGGGGATCTGCTCGACCGGGGTTACAGAGACCAATGGCGACGATGTCGATGCCTACCTCAAGCTGATCCGGGACAAGCATCCGCAACTTGCAAAATTGCCGCTGGTCTATGTCTCGACACCAGATTTCAAGGGAGCGTTCCAGGACGGCTGGGAGAAGGCTGTGGCGCGCATTGTGGAGGCGTTGGTCGAGGGGCCGGGCGTAAGTGGACTGCGCGACCCGTCCAAGGTGAATGTTCTTCCAGGATGCCACCTTACTCCCGGTGATCTAGACGAACTCCGGGCCATCCTGGAGGATTTCGGGTTGCGGCCGTCCTTTTTGCCTGATCTGGCAGGCTCGCTTGATGGGCATATCCCCGATGAGTTTACGCCGACAACCATAGGCGGCATCGGCATCGACGAAATTGCGAGCATGGGACGCGCTCAATGGACGATCGCAATTGGCGCACAGATGCGACGCGCGGCGGAGGTCCTGCAGGCCAAGGCCGGCGTGCCATTTCGCCTGTTCGAACGGCTTTGCGGTCTCGATCCCAACGACGAATTTATCACCTTTTTGAGCGAGATCAGCGGCCGGCCCGTACCGGTGAAATATCGGCGTCAGCGTGGCCAGCTCACCGATGCAATGCTGGACGCGCACTTCCATATTGGTGGTCGCAGAGTTGCGATCGCCGCCGAGCCAGACCTCCTGTTCGACCTATCCAGTATGCTGCATGACATGGGTGCGCAGGTGACCGCAGCAGTGACAACGACGCAGTCGGTCGTTATTGAGCGAGTCAAGGCCGAGGAGGTCCTCATTGGCGACCTCGAGGACCTCGAAGAACTCGCCGGAACCAAGCAATGCGACCTACTGGTCACGCATTCGCATGGCAGGCAAGCGGCGGCTCGGCTGAAAATCCCGTTCTATCGCGCGGGTTTTCCGATGTTCGATCGGCTTGGAGCAGGACACCAGCTATCCGTCGGCTACCGTGGTACGCGCGATATGATCTTCGATATCGCCAATCTCGTGATTGCTGACCGCGAGGAGAGCCATCAGCCAACGCCCGATAGCTGGCGGGCTCCGGCCGCACTACCACGACGAGCCGACCACAGCTCGCCTGGCACAGCTGAGAGGTCGATTGCATGAAGGTCGCCTTCGCTACGCAAGATCTCAGACGGGTCGATGCACATTTTGGATGGGCAAAGAACATCGCAATCTATGATGTCACGCCGGGCGGGCACGTCTTTCTTAAAGCAATTGAGTTCGAGGGCGATCTCAAGGAAGACGGCAACGACGATAAGTTGGCGCCGAAGATCGAGGCAATCAAAGATTGCGCAATTTTGTACGTCGCCGCCATCGGTGGTGCTGCTGCCGCGCGGGTGGTGGCCAACAAGATCCATCCTATCAAGGTGAACAAGCCGGAAAGTATCCTAGTGCTGCTTGAAAAGCTTCAGGACGTACTGAAGGGAACGCCACCTCCCTGGCTGCGCAAGGCCATGGCCAAGGACCAGCGCCGCGCGTTTGAGTTCGACGAATGAGGTGAGATGACCGAAGAAATAGTGCGGCAGGGTAGCGGCATCGACACACCGTTCCTCATGGAGTTGATCAAGATTTGGCGCGCTCAGGATGCCAACGGCGCCTGGACGAAGAAGAGCGATCTCGACCTGCTCGAACCCTATATCTTGGATAAGGAGAAGCGGCGCGCCCTGCCGATTGTCGGCGATCCCGATCCCGACACGCTGTGGCGGCTTGAGTTGTTCTTCGACGCGGTCGCGATCTCGATCGAGAGGGTCACCGGCGTGATGATCCAGCCCATTATGAAGCTGCATCATGAAGGCTTCGGCCGCGTGGTGTTGATCGCAGGCCGTCTGATCGCCGTTAACAAGCAGCTACGCGATGTGCATCGTTTTGGCTTCGTTAATCTCGTAAAGCTTGCACAGGAAGGCGACAAATATGTCAACGACGGAATCGAGATGGTTCGCAGATTTCCGGACGTGGCGAACTATTGAGGGCGCTCATGAGTGATCGTGACGCATTGAAAGCAGAACTGAAGAAGCTGTCAGGAAAAGCGCTGCAAGCCAAAATGGATTTGCACGACCTGTCGGAGGAATTGCCTGTCAACTGGGGATCGATCATGACGGTGGCGCAGAAGGCGTACGATGCCTATGCCGAACTCGAGCGCAAGAGCCATGATTTGAAGGCGCTGGAAAAATAACCAGAGGGACTGACTTATGTCATTTGCAGCGCGCGATGGCCGCGAGTGGATACCGGAATACTTGACATCGATCGATGACAAGAAGTGCATCGGTTGTGGCCGCTGTTTCAAGGTGTGCGGTCGAGATGTCATGACTTTGAAGGGAATCAGCGAAGAGGGCGAGCTTGTCGATCTAGACGATGACGCGGACGATGAGATCGAAAAGAAGATCATGGTTCTAAATGATCAGGGCGCCTGCATCGGCTGCGGCGCCTGCGCAAGGGTGTGCCCGGCCAATTGCCAGATCCACACCTCCGTCGGAGCTGAAGTCGCGTGAGCGAAGACCGCCCCGTCCAGCCGCAGCAGAGGATAGTGCACTCACATGCGCCGCCTGCGGATGACGCGCACGTGATTAGTGAGCTCGCCGCTTTGATCAGGCCATCGTGCTCAAACCTCCGAGACCAAGTGACTTGGAAATGATTGATTGGGTATTTTAGTTGGTTGAGAGCAACAACGTCGAGCGGCACGTCGTTGATCGCCTGTCCGCGACAAGGGACACGCGGTTCACCTATCCAGTTGAGCCTTAAGGCAGCCGAGTCGTTGTCTGTCTTCCGGCGGATGCCTTGCCGCCCCCGTAGTGGGCCGGTGGCGCGGTAAGCTTGTGGTCAGCTAGAGATTGTATCCTCATCGGCAGAGCTTGCGCGGCACGAGCTCGATTGCGTGCAATTCGCCGATAGGAGAACGATCCGGATGTATGGCAGAATCGTTGGCTCATCCAGCCAGTCCACAAGCGCTAATCAGGCTGATGATTCGAGCGAGGCGGGAGATAGCCCCCGTTTTGCGGAAACAGTTGCGCGCATGGAGCGAGGTGGGTCGTCGTCGGGGGCCGCGGCGCCATTCTCTCTGAGTTCCGATCCACCCATTATCGAAATCCACGAACAAGACGACTTCATGGATCTCGTGGAGAGATACTTGCGTCGCGATATCATGGACATCGCAGACGACCCACAAGAAGAGTACCCCGAGTTTGTCTCGAAGAAAGCTGAGTGGGCTGCAACTGTCGCTGGAGCCTATGCCAACACTTACCATGACCCGAATAGACCCGCGCGGTTCTTCAGCTATCAACTGGGTAACGAAAGTGTCGGCCTGCTAGCAGTGGGCGGCCCGGTCCGGATCAAGGGAGACCGGTTTCGAGAACAGTTCGGGCGTAACGATATCACGTCCGTCGTAGATCTACGCGTTACTCACCCGCTTGTCGAAAACGCAGGCGATATCCTGCTCGAGCATCAATTGCGATTGGACGGCGATCATCCATTGGTATTGTCACGTCCTGCCCGACCGGGGATGGAGCCCCGTCTGGCTGAAATGGGTTTTGTTCACGTGGCTCAAAATCACTGGGTGCTCGACCCTCACCAGCATCCCGAAGTGTGGACGAAGAACGAGAACGACAAGTGGCAGCGAGTAGACAAGCCTACAAAATATCTTTCCAAAGTCGAAGAGGCCCGCAGCGGTCGTCAAGAGAGCGTTGAGACGAATTCATCTGACGATGACCCTTCGTTTTACTTGGAGCGCGAACTTCGACGAATGGCTGTTGAAGACGATTCGGAATAATCGGAGTGCGGCGGAACTGATCGGTTTTTCGCCATAGCTCGCGCACGAGCAGAAGTCGTAGCCTTGAAGGGGGCGTGCGCCACGTCGCGCTCCCTTATGCTTGCCAGATACCGGTTCGCGAGTTGGTTGGTGGAGCTGAGCCGGCCTTGTGTCATACGTGCCGGAGGGCCTGCGGCGCCGAGCCAGCGGGGCTTTGGTACGGTTTGGGAGAGGACCTGCTTTAGTCCGGCTTTTTGAGCGGCAATCTGAGGCAAATGCGAGAACCGATTGCGCTCACGAAATCAGTACTTCCGTTGAATCCGGTATCACTTAGGCGGTTGCGAAGTTGGCGATCGTGAAAATCGTTTTGCGACGGCTAGCGCGAGGTGCCCCGATCGGGTGTGCGACGAAACGGACGTTCCAGCATACGATGAAGCGTCTTGTCGGGCTCGTCCAGCAAATGGACGAAATTATCGGTAAAATAGAACATCAGCTTTATAGAGACGCCCGAGAGCGCCAATGCGCGTACGCCGAGAGGCGGAATGGATCGCTGCGCCAGGAGCAGCGAGTCGCGCACGCGCTTGCGATTCTGCTAGCCGGTCAAGTCGTGCGGCAGCGCTAAGGCTGTGCGTCGGGCTAGGAGGAAGCCGAGCAGCAGTCCTATGGTTCTTGCAAGCACAAGGCACAGGAACAGTGCAGAGCCCTTGGGATAGACGAGCAATAAATGCAGGTAGATGCTATTTACGCGATTTGTGGTTTTAACGACATTCCGAGCCGCAAGGCCATGGGATTCCACCTTATGGTCCTCGATCATGACGGCAATCACCGGCCGTGGTCCATCGTTGTGGTGCGCTGGGGTAAGAAGGTGCTTGGCTATCTCAATAGATGCCCGCACAACGGCGTTGCTTTGGACTGGGAACGAAACGAGTTCCTCGATCCATACGGCATCCGGCTGATGTGCGGCAAACACGGATCCACCTTCGAGCTCGGAACCGGGCTGTGCGTCGATGGTCCGTGTAAGGGCAGAACGCTCACGCCGATCGCCTTGACAGTGCTGGATGGCGATATCTGTGTCGTCGGCGTGCGTCTTGTCGAAGACGATGCGTCCCGGAACGAATGACGTTCCGCGCTCAGACCGGCCGGTTCTCGTTGCGGTTTTTTACCGGCTCCATCCTCTCCAGCCCGTCTTCGTAGGAGATCTCGTCGTAGGACAGATCGAGAGCCTTCGCCGCATCGAGGAGGTAATCAAGCTTGCCGCCCGCATCCAGCTTCTTGAGGTCGTCCTTGTTGAGCCCGACCAGGTCCATCATCTCCTTCCAAACAGTGGATTCATCGCACGGCAGGACGTGGAAGGTAATGCCACCGAGCTTGATGTGGTACTTCGCCAGCAAATCGACGTTGTTACAGAACATGAAATAACTGCCCTTTTGGCTCAACGCACCGTCAAGCACGGCCGCGACGTCGGCAAGATAGGCGAAGGAGTGCAGGTAGCCGGCCAGCACCGGGATAGTACGTTCTCCGTCCTGCGCGACCGTCAGAACCTGTTCGATCGAATAGTCCGGCGGCCGCTTCTCGTCCGCGACTTGAGTCTGAAATTTGAGTGCTATGTCGCCGCGAAAGCCAAACCGGCCCGGCTTAGTCGTCAAGCCCTTCAGTACAGCATTGAGCAGGCGGCCCTCCTTTTCAAGTCGACCGAGTGCGGTGTTCTCGATTGCAGTCATTAAATTCGTCCTCGATTTGAGCTTTCCACCGGCGCGCTGGCCGATGCCAGATGCGATGCAAATTGCTTGCCGCCGCCTCTGTAACGACCTCCACCCGTGCCGCGAAACAAAACGCGTATGCGAGAGGCGATCGTCCCGGGCAGCGTTGTCACGAACTCGACACCGGCGCTGAGGCCGACAGATGCGATCAAAAAAAGTAAGCGGGATCAAGCTTGTGCACGCTGGCACATGACTTGCCATTGTCGGGCAGACCTAAGCTCATGAGAGGGTAAGCCGTGATCAACCTGACAGATAGCGCAGTGAGTGCCATCAAAGGCGCGATGGCATCATCAATGCACCCAACCGGCGGCCTGCGCATTATGGTCGAAGCAGGCGGCTGCAGTGGGTTCAAATACAAGATGGGCTTGGCCGAGGTGCCGACGCTTGGTGACACCGTGATCGAATGCGCCGGTCTGAAGGTATTTGTCGACAGCAAGAGCCATGAGCATCTGATCGGCACGACCATTGATTTCGTCCTGGCGCCGGATAGCTCCGGATTCATCTTTCAAAACCCGAACGCCGCCGCGAGCTGCTCCTGCGGCAAATCGTTCAGCTGATGAAGAGGAAACATCGCAGCATGCTGGCCGAACCGGAAGAAGTATGGCAATCGTCGGCTGCGAGAGCGCTTCGCATTCGTGACGCAATCGGACAGATGCGAGCGGATCCGCTTGGCGATCGTGGCGACTGTCGGCTCATCGGGACCAATAGCCACAGGACCATCGCCAGTCTGAACGGCGCATCCGCGTTCTATAAGCGTCCTAGACTGACGCTGGACCGCATTCAGACGAGGCTGGTCGACAAAATCGGCGAATGCGTTCGTCTCGTCCCGATTGCAGCTGTCGGCCAGGCACTGGATTGAGCGGGATTCAAGTGCCGATTTACCTCGACAATAATGCAACGACCCGGACCGATCCATCCGTCGTGCAAGCCATGTTGCCGTTCTTCACAGAGCAATTCGGCAACGCGTCATCCACGCATGTCTTTGGCGGCGAAGTCGCAGTCGCCATGAAGCAGGCCCGGAGTAGCTTACGGGGGTTGCTAGGCTGCGCATACGATCGTGAGATCGTTTTCACCTCGGGAGGGACCGAGGCCAACAATGCCGCGATTCTCTCTGCGCTTGCGACCCAGGAAGGCCGCGACGAGATCGTCACCACCTCAGTCGAGCACTCTGCCGTTCTCGCCGTAGCCGAGCAATTGGCGGCAAGCGGAGTCAAGACGCATGTCGTACCGGTAGATTCCCGCGGCCGGCTCGATATCGAGGCGTTTCGCAGTGCGCTCGGACCAAGGACAGCGATTGCCTCCGTTATGTGGGCCAATAACGAGACCGGTACGATATTTCCTGTAGAGTTTCTTGCAGGGTTGACCCATGAGGCGGGCGCGCTGTTTCACACCGATGCGGTCCAGGTCGTCGGCAAGATGCGCGTAGACCTTAAGGATAGTGCGATCGACATGCTGTCGCTATCCGCGCACAAACTGCATGGTCCCAAAGGCATCGGCGCGCTATATCTGCGCAAAGGGACAAGTTTCCGGCCGCTGATCTGGGGCGGATCCCAGGAACGACGGCGCCGCGGCGGAACGGAGAATATTCCCGCAATCGTCGGCCTTGGAAAGGCTGCAGAGCTCGCGGCGGAGCGGCTTGAACCGGAGCGCGTTCGCATTGCTGCGTTGCGCGACCGCCTGGAGCAGGGGATACTGCACATTGGTCAGTGCATTGCGCTCGGCGATATCAGTAACCGGCTGGCGAACACGACCAATATTGCCTTCGACCATCTCGAAGGCGAAGCGATCGCCCATCATCTCAATCGGGCCGGCATTGCTGTGTCGCTCGGATCAGCCTGTAACGCGGGCTCAATGGAGCCATCGCATGTCTTGCGGGCCATGCAGGTGCCGGCGTGGAGCATGCGTGGCGCGGTGCGCTTCTCGCTATCGCGAGAAACCTCATTTGCAGAGGTCGACGAGGTCGTGTGCGCCGTGTCTGACATCGTGGCTCGCCTGCGCGCCGCTTCGCGGGAGTCGGCCCGCTTGGCCAGCCATGGTTCACAGTCAAGGAGTTCAATGTGAAAATCATGATCCGCCGGTCTCCAGAGGCAGGCCTGTCGATCTACGTACCAAAGAAAGATCTCGAGGAGCCGATCGTTGAGTCCGAGTATGAGACGCTCTGGGGTGGGTGGATCAAAATAGCCAACGGTTGGGTACTCGATTTGCCCAAGATGGCGAGCGATACAAAATTACCAATCACAATCGACGCCAAAAAACGAGGAGCGGACGGAGAGGGTCAGTGAAGGGGACTCGGCGGATCGACTTGGTCGATGCAGCTGAGGCTAGGACCATTCTCGTCGACATCGCTGCCGGGCTAAGGGCTGCGCGCGTGGTGCCCTATCTCGGTCCTGGCCTCACCGAACTGTCCAGATCCGATGTGCCGACCTCGCCCGAGGCGCTGTCCGACTTCTTCGCCAGCAAGGTTGCACTGCCTCGGCGGGCCAAAGGCAATGCATGGGCATCGGCGCAGCATATCGAGGTCAGCAAACATCGCTCTACGCTGACGACATTGATGGTGCAGGCCTTCGCTCGGTCAGCGGAGCCGACGCCGTTACATCATCATTTCGCGTCCCTGTCGCTTCCCGTCATCGTCGATGCATGGTACGACGGCGCAATGCGCGCCGCGCTGGGCAAGCGCGAGGGCTGGGGTGAAGTTCAGGGCATTACCCGTGCCGGCATTGGCGAGAATCGTTGGTACCGCTTCTATGATTTCTCTGGCCAAGAGGTCGACAGTGCCGTGGCCGGTAGCTGGGCGACAGTGCTCTATAAGCCGCATGGCAGCGTGCATCCAGCCAACAACTTCCTGATCTCCGATGCTGACTATGTCGAGGCCTTGACCGAGATCGACATTCAGACGCCAATTCCGGACATCATCAAGGAAAGGCGGAGCGGACGGGCCTTTCTCTTCATCGGTTGTCGCTTTAACGACCAGCTGTTGCGCGGCTATGCGCGGCAGATTATCAAGCGCTCGGGTGGCGCCCACTATGCGATCGTCGATCCGGACACGCTGTCGCGCAACGAGCTCCGTTTTCTGCTCGAACAAGGTCTGGCGCCGCTTGCGATTCGGCTCCCTTGCGCGGTTGAGATACTGCTCACCCGTTAGATGTGCGAAGCTGGATAGCCCGACTGGTATCACCAGTTGTGAGTGGGGGCGGCGCACGAAAGGCCCGCTCAGATGGAGCCGGGTGTTGCGCGCGCGTTGCGGCCATCATTGATGCGCCAGCCCGCGAAGCTCTAAGTGAGGATGGGGACGCATCTGTCGCATTCTTAACAAGCGTATCATTGCGGCTCTTACATGTCTCAACGTCGGCCGGGTCAGCTAACGCTATGACAAACCGACGAAAGTGCGTCTTCTGCGCCGTGGCATGTGAGTTGCTATGGCTCGTCTAGAGGCTCGCTCACGGATGGTCCTGGGAAGCCAATGTGCCTGCGGGGAGAAAGAGAATGAATGCGGTCGTGGGGGGCGGAGGATACGCCAAAGCTGCGCTGGATAACGGCACGATGATGCAGTCTGCCGCCGAGCAACAGGGCTGTCGCACCGCAGCCAAGACCGCCCAGGCAGGCTGCGGGTCACGGACAAGCCAAGGCGATCTGCCGAGCGAAATCTGGGAAAAGGTGAAGAATCATCCCTGCTACAGCGAAGAGGCGCATCATCATTACGCCCGCATGCATGTGGCGGTCGCGCCGGCCTGTAACATCCAGTGCAATTACTGCAACCGCAAATATGACTGCGCCAATGAATCTCGCCCGGGCGTGGTGAGCGAGAAGCTCACCCCCGAGCAGGCGGTGAGAAAAGTGCTCGTGGTCGCGACCACCATTCCGCAGATGACCGTGCTCGGAATCGCTGGTCCCGGCGATGCTCTCGCTAATCCAGAAAAGACGTTCAAGACATTCGAACTGGTCGCCAAGGCGGCGCCCGACATCAAGCTGTGTCTGTCGACCAACGGACTGGCTCTGCCGGACCATATTGACACGATCACCAGGTCCAGAATCGACCACGTCACCATCACTATCAACACGATCGATCCCGAAATCGGCGCCAAGATCTATCCCTGGATCTTCTTCAACCATAAACGCTACACCGGCATCGATGCGGCGAGGATACTCATCGACCGTCAGCTGCAAGGACTGGAGATGCTTAGCGAACGGGGGATCCTGTGCAAGGTCAACTCGGTGATGATCCCCCACATCAACGATCAGCACCTGGTTGAGGTCAACAAGGCGGTGAAGGCCCGCGGTGCCTTCCTTCACAATATCATGCCGCTGATCTCCGCGCCTGAGTACGGCACGGTGTTTGGCCTAAACGGTCAGCGGGGGCCGACGGCGCAGGAATTGAAGACGCTGCAGGATGCTTGTGAAGGGAAGATGAACATGATGCGGCATTGTCGCCAGTGCCGCGCTGATGCTGTCGGACTGATCGGAGAGGATCGCAGCGCGGAGTTCAGTACCGATCAGATCATGAAAATGGACGTCAAATATGACCTTGGGACGCGCAAGGCTCATCAGGGCAGGGTGGAGGACGAGCGTGCCGCCAGCGTCGTGGCCCACCAAGAAGAGCTTTCACAGTTCGCCGGCGAGACGAGCGCGATCACGGTTGTGGTGGCGGTCGCAACCAAGGGCGCGGGACTCATCAACGAGCACTTTGGGCATGCAAAGGAATTCCAAGTATACGAACTTTCTACATCCGGCGCCAAATTCATCGGTCACCGTCGCGTCGACGTCTACTGCCAGGACGGTTATGGCGAGGAGGACAGGCTTTCGACCATCATTCGTGGCATCCATGACTGCCATGCGGTGTTCGTGGCCAAGATCGGTGGCTGCCCAAAAAGCAACCTGATCAAGGCCGGGATCGAGCCAGTCGATCAATACGCGCATGAGTTCATCGAGAAGTCGACGATCGCCTGGTTCAGGTCCTATCTAGACAAGGTGAAGAGCGGCGATGTCCAGCATGAGAAGCGCGGCGACGCCGCGATCCGCCAGGGAGCTCTGATCTCCGCGGCGTAAGGGGGATATATGCCATTCAAGATCATCGCCTCTCAGTGTACCAGCTGCTCGGCTTGCGAACCCTTATGCCCGAACGTTGCCATCTCGGAAAAGGGAGGAAGCTTTGTCATCGAAGCGACGAAATGCACCGAATGTGTTGGCCATTTCGACGAGCCGCAATGCGCCGCGGCCTGTCCGGTCGACAATACCTGCGTAGTTGACACCTCCTTGCCCCGCTATCAGGCGCCAGCCTAGGACGCGAGCTTCCATGAACGGCATGCCAAGAGCTGGGGCTGAAAAATTTGCAAACTTCGTGCGGCGCGTTGTCAACACGGCAGGTCTCGACCTTCGCACCTCCCTTCGCGAAGACGACTGCTCCGGATGTCCCCGCGATCGTGCTGTTGCTCGCCGGCAGCGGAGCGTCGGCAGGCATTTCATTTGGCGCGGCAGGCCAAAACCGCCTCTCAGCTCCGAGCGTAGGCTTCTGGGCAGCGCCGTTATCGTTGATGTGACTGACGAGGTCACGCTGATCGGCGCATGCCCGGCGGGATCAGCCTTACCGAGCCGCAACATCGCGGAATGTGCCGGGCGAGCGAAGCCGCCGATGACCTTCGAGGCAGCAGCCAAGTCGCCATCTGCCGGTCAGGGAGCGCTGATCGCGCGCTCTTTGTTCGGCGAAGTCCCGGGCCAAGACTGGTGGATGGTTAACGCGACTGATGCTGCACTTGATCACGCCGATATCATCATGCCGCGGTTGCATCCCACCGTGTTGAAGGACCTCACCGGCCTCCCAATATGGGCCGGCAATTTGGAAGCAGGGGCGAGGCCGCGACCAAGCTGCTCGAACTCGAACCGGCTGACACGATCGGTACCGAATCGTTCGCGGACGTCCTGGAGCGGAGGAGCCAATCCGAAGATCGGTCACATTGGCAACGCCGCCCCGGGGCATCACTCCAGTTACGGTGCCTGCGTTCGTCCGTCGCGCAAGAAGGGCTGCGACTGCCGGCGTTCGGCTATTTGCGCAAATGATCATGCCGGCAACGTCTCCAGCACGTCTCCCGGCGGAATCCCGCGCTCGGCAACGGCGGCGCTTGGCGCGCAGACGTCGAGGCCCCAGCGATCGTGTCCGCGCAGGCTAATGCCATTGTCTTATCGTCGATGCTTGACGGCTATAGAAACCTCGTCGCCCAAGCCGGAACATCGTTTCATACGGGGAAATGATGCCGATGCTGACCGACAAGGAGCCGGCGACGCCGTCGCGCGCCACTTCGCCCCGCAGCTCCGCAATCAATCGGTCTGCGCTGAGGACGTCCAGTTCCGACACATCGTGCCGCGTCGCGCTGCCGTTGCGGGGCTACTTGGTGTGGCTACGGGCCGATACGCCAGAGCGCGGCTAGATATCGCGGAATGGCTGTCACTCGGGGCACGGACTGCCCTACAGCGACATCCTGGCGTCGGCACGAACTGGCGAACCGCATTGCGGTGGGCGAATCGGCTGAGTGCGGCGAGGGATGAACACAATCGTGGAGGATGTCTCCTGGTCGGACCGGGCAGCACCCCTGCATGTCTGCCAGCGAGCGATGCATGAGGAGCGCTACATGAGCGGTATTGTTCGCGACAGCGACGTCGTCGAGCTCGACGAGCCGCCTGTCTTCAGTTTTAGCCAAAAGGTACGAGCCAATCGCAGCATCCGGAATGATGGCACCTTTCGCGGCAAGGAGATTGGCGACATCTTGGTCAAGAAGGGTGAGATCGGTTACGTCATCTCGATCGGCACATTCCTGCAGCAGTTCTACATCTACGGTGTCGAGTTTCTGGAAAGCGGCTACCGCGTTGGCATGAAGCGCAAGGAACTCGAGCCGGTGGATGCCTGCGAGGAGATCGATGATCTGCCATTGCCGGAGGAGGCCGTGTGGTGAGTGAAGGCGGTTTTCTGAAATATCGGCGGGGCCAGCAGGTTAAAACCGTAGTCGATATCATCAACGACGGCTCTTTTCCCAATGCGGAGCCTGACGGCGTCTTGCTCGGCGCCGGAGTGGCTGGAGAGATCATCAGGGTTGCCATCCATACCGAAGCGAACGTTCCGATCTATACTGTCGATTTTGGAGAACGGCGGCTCATCGGCTGTCTTGAAGAAGAAATCACAGGTCTTTGAAGGGAGGCTTCCGCGATGAATGCCGGGCTGATGAGAAAGGTCAAGACCGGGCTGGTGGCGCACCCCAACGAGCTTGATCGCAAGCGGATCGAGCGCAGCTTGAGCTCCCGCACGCGCTATCTCTACGTCTCGCCGAAGGTGACGCCGGTGAAGGGCGGCTACCTCGTCGAGAGCCCCTGTTGCTCGCGCAATATTGATAAGGACGGCGCGCTAATCGACGTCGCGCTGATTCTTTATGATGGCGTGAGCGGAATTTGGAAGGTGTTTTGCAAGAACCACGCCCAAGGAATCTGGGAATTTTACAGCCTATATCACCGCCTGACTTCAGCGATCGACGAATTGAACACGGATCCGGAGCGTCTGTTCTGGCAATGAGGGGCGGCTTTTGAGGGGTCACAGAGGAGCCACGATGACGCTCACTGCGCAGGAATTGATTGAAATCGAGCAGCTGCTTGCGGCCGACAGGGCCGAGGAGGGGCCGTTTGTCGAGCTGCGGCGCCGCTTTCCGCAGCTTGCTTGTGTGCGCTGTGATGCGTCGGATATGCCGGATCAGCCGTTCCGGCAGTTTGTGCGTTTCGATCTCCATCTGATCGATGGATCGGATCACTGCGTGCAGATTACGGCCGATCCAGCACGGGCGACTGGCATCATATTGGCCAAAAGGAACGCTGCGCAGTGAGCGGCACTGAGCTCGCAGAGCATCCGTGCGATGGCGCGCACAATGTGGAGAATAATGCATCCTTCATCCCACTGTCGGACCCGGATATTACCGTCGCTGAGCTCTCTGCAGTGGAAACCCTGCTGTGTTCGTCGCAGATCTCCAGTGGGCGGATCACTGAGGCGTTCGAGCAGGCTTTCGCGGTCTATCTGGGCCGCAAACATGCCGTTGCGGTTTCGAGTGGTACCATTGGGCTCCTGCTTGCACTGAAGGCGCTCGGGATCGGAGCAGGACATGAGGTCATCGCCTCGCCTTACGCCTTTCGCGAAACCGCGCATGCCATCAGTCTCGCAGGCGCACGAGTGGTATTTGCCGATGTCGACTATTGGTCGGGAACATTGGTTCCAGCGAAGGTCGAAGAGAGGATTACGGCCTGCACGCGGGCGATTGTCGCCGGCAATCCCAACGGTCATCCTGCGCCATGGGCAGAACTGCGGACGGTCGCACAGCGCCACCGGCTGCTGCTCTTGGAGGATTCTACCGAGGCGATCGGGTCGAGCTACAAGGGGGAGCTCGTCGGCCGATTTGGCGACCTGGCCGTGTTCGACTTTGCCCAGCCGGTAGCCCTAAGCTGCGGTGAAGGCGCAATGGTGGTGACGGATGACATCGATATTGCGCTTGGGTTGCGCCGCCATCGCGCCCACTGCCTGGACGAGCGATTCTCAGTCGTCGTCGCGAGCACAGCACCTTACCAGGCTGGCATCAGCGATCTCACTGCTGCCTTGGGGCTGGCGCAGCTGAAGCGTCTCGATGAAATCCTGGAGCGGCGTCGGCTCATCGAGCAGCTCTATAACGCGCATATCCAGTCATTTGAAGGCATCAAGCCGCCTTATGTCGGTCCCGATGTGACGGATGTGAACTGGATGCTCTATCTCGTTCAATTGGGGACACGCTTCACGCGATCCGGTCGGGACGCCATCATCGATGATCTGCGCGCCGCCCAGATTCAGTCCGCTGCCTACAGCCAGCCGTTGCATTTGCAACGCCACTATTTTGACCTCGGCTATCGCCGTGGCGATTTCCTGGTTACCGAAAAGGTCGCTGATCGCGCTTTAGCGCTGCCGTTTCACACCCATCTCACGAACAAGCAGATCGCGTTTATCGTGGAGACCATGAAAGATGCCTCGATCAACGTGGGCGCAGGTGCGGCGATTTACTGAGATGATCGTTGTGCACCACATGAAAGGAGGATTGATTGAGCACAATCGTAGCTCTGGGCGTGCGCGAGATGAGAAATCAATCGAGCGCATGTCATGCGATGCCCCGCGGGCGGATAGATATCCGCATAAATGCGGAACACGTCGCATGCCGCCGCATCATGTACTGTTCGGGAAGCTGCGGGAGAAATGCTCCAGCCTCGCGCTCGCAGAAAGCCTGCTCGATCGTCGCAAAGTGTCGTGCCCACGCCGTGGCTTAAGGCCTACGCGCCAAGATGCTCGAATCCGAGCACGCCACCATCGGTTTCGGCTGGGGTGTCTCGAGTTAGTCAAACAGAGCTTACCATGAACGTACAGGAAGTCATCATTCACGTCCGCTTCGCTCCGAATGGAAGGGTGGTCCAGATCAGCGAACGCCCGGCAAAGCTCACGCCGAACCAATGGTTTGAAGTTCTCAGCGCCCGCGCTAGCTCGGCATATCGACCGCTCGCTCGTGGTCGTGGCATCTTCCGATTGAGCCGTACTACGGTCGAAGCCTTCAAGCAGGAAACTGCGAGGCCGGGATGAGCCAAGCGATGATCCGGAACACAATGGGCGATCAGATCGAGGTTTTTACCGTCTGTCCGGCCGATGCCATCGAGCGGAGTGGCGCCAGGGGCTTTAGCCTGTCGCGTATCGATGATAGCGGCGAGAGCCGGTTGTTTTCCATTATCGTGGTGCGCACCTTCGGCAACGACTATTTTGGCTATGTCAACCGTTGTCCGCATGACGGCGTCTGGCTGAACATCGGATCCGGCGAGTTTTTCTCGGCAGACCATTCCTTTCTCAGATGCGGCCGGCATGGTGCAAGGTTCGAGATCGAGACCGGAGTGTGCATCGATGGTCCCTGCAATGGACAAGCGCTTGAGCCAGTAGCGCTCGCCGTGATCGAAGGTGACGTTTGCCTATGTGGCGTCAAGCTGCTGGAGGAGGATCGGGCTTCCGAGCGCTTCGAGGACAGCGAAGAAACAATGGATATCACGATCCATCCGGATTAACGGCGTATCATTTGGCTGTTGTTCAAGGTGGCTGAGGGATTTTATCGGAGGACGAAATCGTCGCTCCTGAGCGTTGGTGCAGATGGGTATTATGCTCTCTTAGCTTGTCAGAGCGAACGGCAGTCCAACGCATTGCTGCCGGGCGCCAGCGAGCTCCGCCGTACCAACAAAAGGTTGCTCTTACGTCAACTCGCCAAATGGATCTCGCAGGCGGGACGTGCTTCTTGCTGCCGGCCGATAGAACATGTTCAAGAAATGTCCTCGGCGGCTGGAAGTCCGCCGAGGACACCGTCTGGGCTGCGAGAATGGGGAGACCCAGACTGACAGGATCGTTTGGGAGGAACAATGACGATCCTGTGTCAGAAGCTTTTGGCCGTCAGCGACGGCCGGCTTATTTTCTGCGCTGCAATTGCAATGCCAAACGCCTCAATGCGACCTCTCAGCGAGTGGCGCCGCGATCCTCAGCGCACCGCAGGTTTGCGGACGCATGCATGAATGAACACGTGTTCGCTGTTCGGCATTGAGGCGGCAAGTCCGCCTTGACCGTATCGTGCACGGTTGTGGGCGCGATCCAGGTCCGCTGTATTGCGGGTTTCGTGACAGCCGATCAAGTCCAGGCAGCTTAACCTATAGTCTTGAACGCGGGTCTGCGTTCACTCTGACTGTCGGGACGTTTGCGTCAGGCGCTCTCTTGTTGAGGTAAACAATAGATCGGAAACAGCAGAGCGCACATCATGCGTGCGAACGGCCGAAGCAGAATGGGGAGCGTCAAATGCGAAGCCAACGATTGTCCTGTCAAAAAGCAGAAGAGAAACGACATTGTCGGAATTCCAGCATCAACGATGAGGAGCGCCTCGGCAGAGCAAGAGATAGTCGTAAAAACGCGAGGATTCCGCATTTGGTGTGGAACTTGCTTCGGAGCAATCGGATGGTTGAGCAATGTAGGAGCAAAGAGATTGCGATGGTAGGAGAAGACGTTGAAACGAATCAGGAAGGTTGTGCCAGACGTGAGTCATGTGTGGCTGATCTTCAGCGTTTACAATTAAAGTTGCGTTCGCTCATTTCGCCTGCGTTCGCAGGCGCGCGTCGAAATCAGTAGCATCAATCTATCGATGCGGCGTTCGACAGCAAGAGACCCTGTGAGGGCGATGCGAGCCCGGGCCATGTCTCTTTCGGATCGCTCGCACTGATCACAGGATAAGCGCATGGACTCAGAAACCGAATTCGGGCTCCCCCAAATTTATAGGCATCATGTCTTTGCCTGCAACACGCAGCGTCCGCCCACTCATCCGCACGGCAGTTGCGGCGCCTCCGGCGCGCAAGCATTGTGGGATCGCATGGGCAAGGCGATCGAAGCGCAAGGCCTTAACGATATCGGTTTCACGATGGCTGGCTGCCTCGGCTATTGTAACTCCGGTCCCTTGATGGTCGTCTATCCTGACGGAATCTGGTACCGCGCGACTACGCCGGAGGACGTCGATGAAATCCTGGAATCCCATCTCAAGCAGGGTAAACGCGTCGACCGCCTCGTGATGGTGCTAAAGCGCAGCTAAACGCCTTGCTTCGCGCCGCTTGGCCGGGCAATCAAGCATGGACAGCTTCTCCGTCGATGAGCTGTCCCCTCGGCACGTCGGTCGGCTCACGATGACCGGGCGGCCCTCAGGCGTCGGGACGTGCGAACAGCGCGTCATGGAGCTTGTCGTTATGGCGCTCTTTGAGATGTTCGGTGAGACGGGCCCAGATTAGAGCGCTGCTCGTGCCCGGGCGCTGAACCTTGAGCGTCAACTCCCTTGTCAGCCTATCATTGTCACGGCGCAGCGCGGCGCCTTGAATTTTCAGACCCGATCAGCAACTGGCGCGGTCGCAACGCCTGACAAAGCAAGAACGTGTTTCTTTGATGGCTGTTGGATCAATCTGTTCGCGTCACTCTATTGTCTGGTACGCTGCACGGGGCAAGCGCAAGGAGCGGATGGCGCTCACTTTCTTCGCGAGACGACGCGTCTTTGACACGCCATCTCGCTCGCGGATGAACTGCGGTGCGGTTGAAGGACGCGCTCGATGGCTCGCCGCGTCCGGATTGACAACCTTGTCTTCTTCTCTGGACCCTATTCTGACGTCAGAACTTGTAAGCGATGCCGCCGCTGATGAGCCATGGGTCGATATTGGCGCGCCCGGAGACGGGAATCGCATTGTTTACGGTCGCAGAATAGTCTGGCCGCAGCCACAGCTTTTTCACGTCGAAGTTGAGGCCCCAGTGACGGTCAAGCATGTAATCGAAGCCAAATTGGACCGCCGCGCCGAACTTGTTGCTGATGTGCAGATCCGTCACGGTAAGGCCGGCGAGCGACGTATTGGCCGCCGACTGATTGAAGAATGCGGTGTAGTTGATGCCTGCGCCGATATAAGGCTTCAGTGGGCCGAAATCGTTGAAGTGATATTGCAGGGTCAGCGTCGGCGGCAATAGCCAAGCTTTGCCGATATCGAGTCCATTAAGCGTGCCAGTGCCGTTGATGTGATGGCGGGTCACGCCGAGAATAAGTTCAGCCGCGATGTTATTCGTGAAGAAATAGGTGATGTCGAGCTCCGGTATGGCTTGATCGCTGATCGATAGCCCGGAGTTGGGAGAAGACAGCGAGGGCACTCCTGCGACGTGGACTGAACTGCCTGCGGTATCCGGCAAAACGCCGAGCACCCGCAGGCGGATCATCCATGGATTGAACGGTTCGATCGGGGGCGCTTTGTAATAAACTGGCGCCGGACCGAGATCTGCAGCCTGTGCCGAGATGCTGGCCAACGAGATCGCGAGCGTGAGGAGCGACGTCGTCGTCAAAATTGTTCTTGTTCTCATCGAATTCTCCATTCCAAAAGTCGCGCGATAAGGCGCGCGGGATCTCTGTCACACATGACGAGCGGCGGAGGATTTGATGCGGATCAAAAAGGTGCCTGGCTCACAGCAATTATGCGGCTGAGTTGCATAAGAAGCACGGCTATCGAAGCGTCGTTGTCTTTGCTTTATAGCTGTTCGATTCATAGCCTGTGCTGAGTCTCAATCTCTTCAGGAAATTGTTTGGTGGCTTGATGCCTTATCCAGTCCCGTTGTGCCATCGCGATTAAAGTGGCAACGCAGCAACCCCGCACATTGCAGGGCCGGTAGAGGCAGCATTCACCCGAGGGGCAATATCGGCAGATCCGTGTTACGGAGCAGCCAGGTTGGCCCTCTCAGCGAGGGTCCGAGTCGGCGGTCACGAACCAAGCCGGAAGCAGAAAAATGTGGTTCTTCGCATCAAAGCCTTCTGTCCTAGCCTCACGTTTGCGGACAGCGCGTCTCGTTTGCGTCATGCGCACATCCATCGAGATCATCTGGGGTCTTGCGGCCAAGCAGCGACAGCACGAGCTCATGATCGAATCCGGCGCATCGTGATCCGTCGACGTCGATCAGAGGTCTGCGTATCAGGAGCGGATCGTCTAACATCAACGCTAGTGCGCGCTGGGCGTCAATCATGGCGGGATTGACTTCGCCTGATTTGATACGGGGGGCCGCTTGGTTGAACCAGGAGGCGACCGGGGTATTGCCGAAGAAGCGGCGCAGTTCTTCCGAAGCCCACGGCTCCATCAAAACATCTTTGGCTATGATGTCGTGACCGGCAGCGTTGAACGCTTGAATCTGACGCGCGTTGGTCGCGCAGCCGGGCTTTTGATAAAAGATGATTGTCGCCATGTCATACCTATGTTGGCAGGGCTGAGCTGAGCGATGGCCATGTCGCTGCTGCGTTCGACGCCCATTCGATGGTCTTGCCAATTATCTTCAATGTCGGTCGGCTAAGCGCCGCTGGTATCCGCTGTCCGGTCAGTCTGGATCACAACCGACATTGTCGCACCGCTCAAGTCCCAGAGAGCCGGTTCACGAGAGGAGTAGCAAGTCCCATTCCGTGGCTGAGGATATGGGACAGCCCATGCAAATGGGCTTCGCGTCGGCGGTTGCCGCTCTTGTTCGTTTTCTGACAGCCGCGCTGACCGATAGATTCCAAAACAGCCAGGCGCACTCGCGGGCAGGTGGCTTTTTAAATGTAATCAAAGACTTGGGCAGCGCTTACGAGCGTTGGCACGGCGGTTGCTAATATCGGGCAGCAACACTGAGTGAGGGCTGAGTGCACGCCGACGCGTAAGACGAGCGATGTGCTCCTTCCCTTGAACCCGTGTGCCCCGTTTCTGAGAGAGAGAAACAAGCTCGCGCGTCAGAGGCGCGCAACTTTTGGCAAATCGGTTGATGGAGAGCAACATGTCTTCACTAAGGCAAATCGCGTTCTACGGAAAAGGTGGCATCGGCAAGTCGACGACTTCCCAGAACACGTTGGCGGCGCTGGCCGAGATGGGTCAGAAAATCCTGATTGTCGGGTGCGATCCTAAAGCGGACTCGACCCGCTTGATCTTGCACGCCAAGGCGCAGGACACGATTCTGAGCTTGGCGGCGAGCGCCGGCAGCGTGGAGGATCTTGAACTCGAGGACGTGATGAAGGTCGGCTACAAGGACATCCGTTGCGTGGAGTCGGGTGGTCCTGAGCCGGGCGTCGGCTGCGCCGGTCGTGGCGTCATCACTTCGATCAACTTCCTCGAGGAGAACGGCGCCTATGAGAACATTGACTACGTATCCTATGATGTGCTCGGCGACGTCGTTTGCGGTGGCTTTGCGATGCCAATCCGTGAAAACAAGGCGCAGGAGATCTATATCGTGATGTCCGGTGAAATGATGGCCATGTATGCCGCCAACAACATTTCGAAGGGTATCCTGAAATACGCCAACTCGGGCGGTGTGCGGCTGGGCGGCCTGATCTGCAATGAACGACAGACGGACAAGGAATTGGAACTGGCGGAGGCGCTGGCCAAGAAGCTAGGCACTCAGCTGATCTACTTCGTGCCGCGCGACAACGTGGTGCAGCATGCCGAACTCCGCCGCATGACGGTGCTTGAGTATGCGCCCGATTCGAAGCAGGCCGATCACTATCGCAATCTCGCTACCAAGGTTCACAACAATGGCGGCAAGGGCATCATTCCGACTCCGATCTCCATGGACGAGCTCGAGGACATGCTGATGGAGCATGGCATTATGAAGCCGGTCGACGAATCCATCATCGGCAAAACTGCCGCCGAGCTCGCGGCCGAGTAAAGGTCGTGAGTCGCGGCCTTGCGAAGGCGCGCGACGGATGCCGGCCTCCCTCACCCCCCATCCGGGGAGGCCGGCATTCTGATCAGCGCCCCCCGGCCGGGACCAGGATGCGGCGGCGCAAACCTGGCCGCTATAGAGACCCACAAAATCATGTCCGAAGTGCACTTCCTTCCGTTTATGGCTGCTTGTGAGCCTGATGCGAGCAGTTCCAACGGAATTGTAGCCTACCGCCTCCTCACCGGCGTACTTCCTGCGGATGCCGACATTGCCAGTGACGGTCATTTCGACCGCCACGCTTTGGCATCTATTCTGGCGGCTGCCACGATGGATGGTGGCGCTCTTCCGGAGAAGACTGGCCTATCGGGCGATGAACTCGCGGCTTTGCTCGCGCAGTACTTTCCCTCACTTGAGGTCGAACTCCCCGATGAGCTCCTGAGGTCCAAATGCAACGAGAACGACGAAATCGCAATGGTGCGCGATCTTCTCCTGAAGCACCGCTCGACGGAAGGAGATCTCGGCCGCTGGCTGGCTGCCATGATCGCCCGACGAGCCATCGAACCAGACCATCTATGGGAAGATCTCGGATTGCGCAATCGTGGCGAGCTCTCTCGGCTGCTCAGCCGTCACTACGCGCCGCTCGCCGCGCGCAATGTCAACAATATGCGTTGGAAGCGTTTCTTCTATCGCATGCTTTGCGAGGATGAAGGCCTCGCGATGTGCACAACACCAGTGTGCACGCAATGTAACGACTTCAACCTTTGTTTCGGCGAAGAAAGCGGTGAGAGCCGGATGGCCGAGCGCCGGCGCGACCAGTTGCTGGAGGCGGCTCGCCAGCGGGTCACCGCTGATTGGCCCATCTGACTTGCCACAAATGTTCTCGTGCGTTGCAGCGCGACAACGCTTCCAGGATCTAGCGATCCCCGCGGCATGTCATCGTGCGGATAAACGCCGCTTTAATGCGAGCAAGTGACCATGGATCCAAGACATGCCGGCCAGAATTGCTCCGGGATCAATCGCCAACATCGCGTCGCGCTGCAATCGGGTTGGCTTTCGAACTCGACTTGGGAATGGCAAAAGCGCCCTTTTCATGAGCCAGTCGCGTTTGCGGCAATCCATTGGCGGGAGGAGGTTAAGGAAGGAAGCGTAGATTTTCAATCCGTTGGCAGGGATAGCGCAGTGGCATGCGGGTTGCTGAAATGGATGTGGTCAAAGATAAGGAGCCAGCCTGCGTGATCGCCTCTAGCGACGAACCCTCATGGTTCGATCAAGAACGCGCGAAGCCGACCGTGCTTAACGATACGACGCTAAGGGACGGGGAGCAGGCGCCCGGTGTTGCGTTCACCACGAAGGAAAAGCTGGCGATCGCGCAGGCGCTTGCGCGGGCCGGGGTCACGGAGATCGAGGCGGGAACGCCCGTGATGGGCAATGAGGAAATCACAGCAATCCGCGCCATTGTCGAAGCAGATCTTCCGCTGACGACGATAGGCTGGTGCCGGATGAGGAAAGCGGACGTCGATGCGGCGATTGAAGCCCGGGTGTCCATGATCAACATGTCGATCCCGACTTCCGATGTGCAGATCGCAGCCAAGCTCGGCGGTCATCGCAGCCTGGCACTGGAACAGGTGAGGCAATTGGTCGGCTATGCTCGTCAGAAGGGGCTTCAAGTTTCTGTGGGCGGCGAGGACGCTTCGCGCGCCAACGTCGAGTTTCTGATCCGGCTGATTGCAGTCGCAAAAGCCGCGGGCGCGCGTCGTTTTCGTGTTGCAGATACGCTCAGTGTGCTCGATCCCGACGCAACCTACGCGCTGGTCAGGAAACTGCGTGTGACCACCGATTTGGAACTCGAATTTCACGGCCACGACGATCTCGGACTCGCAACCGCCAATACACTCTCAGCCATCAAAGCTGGCGCGAGCCACGCTTCAGTGACCGTCATCGGGTTAGGCGAGCGGGCCGGAAATGCGCCGCTTGAGGAAGTCGCGGTCGCACTCAAGCAGCTCTACGGGCGCGAGACCGGCATCATACTTCCGGAGCTCGAGAACGTCGCCGCACTGGTGGCTGCAGCGGCCGCGCGTGCCATTCCTCTGAATAAGGCCATCGTTGGAGAGTACGCATTTACGCACGAATCCGGCATTCATGTCGATGGCCTTTTGAAGGATCAGCGCACCTATCAGTCGCTTGATCCGGCTTTGCTTGGCCGCCGCAACCGCTTTGTGATCGGCAAGCATTCCGGACTTGCGGCGATTACGGCGTTGCTCGATGAACTCAAGCTGGCCGCCAGCGCCGATCAAGCCAGACAGATCCTGTCGCAGGTTCGCAAGCATGCGATCGAACACAAGCTGCCGGTCGAGCGCAAAACGGTGGCGGCGATCTGGCGCGACGTGTGCGGATGCCCAGCCACCCAAAGCGGGTGAAGAGCCGTGCTTAGCATCGTTTGCGCCGACTATTCGACAGACCAAGTGCGTCGCAAGGAGGCCATCCGATGCCACTGATTGGCGCGAAAATGCCGCACTTCCGCATGCCAACTCGCTGGTCGCAAATCTGCGCTCCGGTTATTACGGGCTATTCCGGCATTCATGCTGTGATCTGCAATCCGGCAGCGAGCCGTCCGCGGACTGCCAAGCGACGTCTTCTCTTGAGGCTGCCGTCCCGCCCGACCACCGGTCGGACGAGCATCAGCACCGATTGCGGTTTGGCCGTTCATGTCCCTTCCTCATCCGGGCTGCCGTCGCCGTCCGCCGAACCTGCAGATCTGGATAGCGAAGTTGAGCGCGTAGGCGCTCCAGGGCGGGCGTTGGCGATGCGCACCCGCTGCACGAGGTAGAACCCCGGCAATATCATCAGGCGCTAAGAGTATCTAATTTGGCGTCCGAAGCAGATCCAAAGGAGACCTTTCGATGATCAACTCATCCCCGGCAGCCCCTATTCTGGACCGGCTTAGCAACGCCTCGTCGGCAGAGGAGTTCTTTTCGCTGCTTGGCGTCGATTATGATCCAAAGATTGTAAATGTCGCGCGCCTTCACATCCTAAAGCGCATGGGACAATATTTCGCCAAAGAGCAATTTTTTGGCGCCACAGAGCCGGAAATCAGAGCTCGGTGCAAAGCGATGCTGGAGCAGGCTTATGCTGATTTCGTGGCATCGCGGCCGATTGATCAGCGAGTATTCAAGGTTTTGAAGGATGCGGTTGCAGGCCCAGGCAAACCGACAGCCTTTGTTCCGTTGAGCGAGCTGAAGTGACTTCGCGCTCCACCGCAATGAGGTGTTCTCTAACGATTGCCGTGCGGTCTGAAAGCTCCTTCATCAGATCATCTATCTGCCAGCCATGACCCGAGCGACGCTGTCGCATTCCCGACCCATGTCCGGACTGATCGTGTCCAAGGCCCTGAGCGAGCATTTAAGTGTCTGTCAAATCATTGCTTCCGCCTGACTTTCGATGGTTCTTGCAAGTGGTACGACACTTGCTGTTGTCGTGCCTATCCCGTCATCGATGCTGACAGATGGCGGTCGTCCGAGATGAAAAGAAACACCTATGACACTGCTTCTACCGCCTACCGAGCGATGCGGAATGATCTCGCGGCTCACGCTCGCGCCCGGTCCGTTCGATATGGCCTTTGATGCGGACGAAGCCGACACCGACCGTGAGATGGTGGTCAGTGGCTAAGTCGTCCGTTGCGCAACATCTGGAGAGGGCATGTACATAGTCGTCAGCGTCGAGCGAGTCCGCGGTTGCGCGCAAAGTGGCATTCGTCGCAACGCGGATAGCAACATGCGTCCGGCGGAGGCGCCAAGCGCGGCCGATGCAAGGTGCCGGGGCTGGAGGCTGACCACGCAGTGCATGAAAGGTGTGCAGCTCCGATCGCCTTGGTGGTCGCACCCGGTGCAGAGCGCTGGGCCGAAAGCGAGGCGCCGATACTGCAGAGCAGGCGGACGCAACAACTCTTCCGGGCACAGATGCCGTAGCGGCGTCGCCGGCACCGTGGCGCTTGTCGAACCGAGCGCGCGAGGCACTACCGTCGAGGACATCTCTGGCTCTGGCCCGCCCGGAGCGTCTACGTCGATGACGAGTTTTACTGCCTGGTCGGTTTGCACCAGGCGGGCCGGGCAACCGAGCAGCCGGCCACTTGCTGATCAGAACTGATCCTCAGTCAACTGAATCTAGATACAAACCTGTGGCGCGGGCGCGCGTATTCTTGAGGGGACTTTAAAGCATGAGCAATGTCACCAAAACGGCTGTGCCTGCGGCGGCCGGCCGGGCAGCAGCCAAGAAGGAACTGCCGGAGCACTTTAAGGCCTACAAGCATGTCTGGGTTTTCGTCGAGCTGGAGCGCGGCCAGGTGCATCCGGTTTCCTGGGAGCTCATGGGAGCGGGGCGCAGGCTTGCCGACAAGCTGAAGGTGAATCTCGCCGCGGTCGTTGTCGGCCCGGAGGGGCAGTCCACCCGTAACGCCGCACTTGAATCCTTTTGCTATGGGGCCAATCTGACCTATCTCGTGAGCGACAACGTTTTGGCCGATTACCGCAATGAATCCTATACCAAGGCGCTCACCGAACTCGTCAATACCTACAAGCCCGAGATCCTGCTGTTGGGCGCGACCACGCTGGGGCGCGATCTCGCGGGTTCCGTGGCGACGACTTTGTCAACGGGACTCACTGCCGACTGCACCGCGCTCGATGTCGACGCCGATGGTTCTCTTGCGGCGACGCGTCCAACCTTTGGCGGCTCGTTGCTCTGCACGATCTATACCTTGAACTATCGTCCGCAGATGGCAACAGTGCGCCCGCGGGTCATGCCGATGCCTGAGCGCGTCGAACGTGATGCGGCCCGTATCATCGTCCATCCGCTCGGCCTTGTCGAAGACGATATTGTCACGAAAGTTCTGTCGTTCCTCCCAGATCGTGATTCCGAGACATCAAATCTGGCCTATGCCGACGTCGTGGTTGCAGGTGGCTTGGGACTGGGATCGCCTGAGAACTTCCGGCTGGTGCGCGAGCTCGCAACTCTTCTTGGCGCTGAATATGGCTGCTCGCGTCCTCTGGTGCAGAAGGGGTGGGTTACGTCTGATCGGCAGATCGGTCAGACCGGCAAGACGATCCGGCCAAAGCTCTATATTGCGGCCGGTATTTCCGGCGCGATCCAGCACCGGGTGGGTGTCGAGGGGGCGGATCTGATCGTCGCCATCAATACTGACAAACGTGCTCCGATCTTCGACTTCGCCCATGTTGCGATCGTCAGTGATGCCATGCAATTGCTGCCGGCGCTGACGGCGGCATTTCGCGCTCGGCTCTTGCCGAATTCGCGCGCCCGGATCGCGGTCTAGAGGAGATGATGATGATCGAAGAGAGGTTCGATGCCATCGTGGTAGGAGCCGGTATGGCTGGTAACGCGGCGGCGCTGTCCATGGCCAGGCAAGGCATGAAGGTGCTGCAGCTCGAGCGCGGCGAATATCCTGGATCGAAAAATGTGCAGGGCGCAATCCTCTACGCGGACATGATGGAAAAGCTAATCCCCGAGTTTCGCGAAGAGGCGCCGCTCGAACGTCATCTGGTTGAGCAACGGTTCTGGATGATGGACGACCGCTCGCATGTCGGGATGCATTACCGCTCGGACGACTTCAACGAGGAGCGGCCGAACCGTTACACGATCATACGCGCGCAGTTTGACAAATGGTTCTCGTCAAAGGTGCGCGAAGCCGGCGCGACCGTGCTCTGCGAGACGACCGTGACGGAGCTCGTACGGGACGAGCGTGAAAGGATTGTTGGCGTTCGTACAGATCGCCGCGACGGCGAAATACATGCCGATGTCGTCGTGCTCGCTGAAGGGGTCAATGGTCTGCTTGGGACGCGCGCGGGCCTGCGCGCGCGGCCGACACCCGATAACGTTGCGCTCGCCGTCAAGGAAATGCACTTTTTGCCTCGCGAGACTATCGAAGCGCGTTTCAATCTTAAGGGCGAAGAAGGCGTCGTGATCGAAGCGGCGGGCACCATTTCCCGCGGTATGACCGGAATGGGTTTCATCTATGCCAACAAAGAGTGTATTTCGCTGGGCATCGGTTGTCTCGTCGCCGATTTCCAGCGCACCGGCCAGACGCCCTACGGCTTGCTCGATCAATTCAAAAGGCATCCCTCTGTGTTGCCTCTGCTAGCAGGTTCCGAAGTCAAGGAATATTCGGCGCATCTCATCCCTGAAGGAGGCTACAAATCGATCCCGCAGCTCTACGGGGAAGGCTGGGTAGTCGTTGGCGATGCGGCGCAACTCAACAATGCCGTTCATCGAGAGGGGTCCAATCTCGCGATGACCTCAGGTCGCATAGCGGCCGAAGCGATCGGCCTGGTGAAATCGCGCGGCGAGCCGATGACAGCGACAAATCTGTCGCTCTACAAGAAGATGTTGGATGAGTCCTTCGTCATTAAGGACCTCAAGAAGTACAAGGATTTGCCGCCCCTGATGCATACTCACTCACAAAACTTCTTTCTCACCTATCCGCAGCTCATCTCTAAGGCAATGCAAAACTTTGTGCGGGTCGATGGTACGCCCAAGGTTGAGAAGGAGAAGGCGACCTTGAAATCCTTTGTCAAGGCGCGCTCATGGATGGGGCTGTTCGGCGATGCATGTCGTTTTGCGCGAGCCTGGCGCTAATTATCAACAGTGTGAGTTCCAAGTATGGAAGGACAGAGCATGGATGCCGAAGCCTCGGTGCGCGTAGAAGACAAGCTATATTACAACCGCTACCTTGTCGACATTGGTCGTCCTCACGTAAAGGTTCGCGCACACACGTCCCCATCGCCGCAGCTAGTCGCGCTTTTGAAAGCGTGCCCCGCGCGATGCTATGAGCTGAACGATGAGGGGCGGGTCGAGGTGACTGTTGACGGCTGTATCGAGTGCGGTACCTGTCGGGTGATCGCCGAGCCCACCGGCGATGTCCAGTGGAGTTACCCGCGCGGCGGATATGGGGTGCTGTTCAAGTTTGGCTGAGGGTAAGGTGAGGATGGAACGAAGCCGTGGTACGAACCGCCCCTAAGCGTCGTGATATTAGCATCTTTCGCGCGTTCCGCCTCTGGCACGGTGCGCGCAATTTGAGCTAGACACGTATTAAGGTAACAGGACCGGTGTGGCGATACGGAACGGCGCCACACCCTGTCGATCGGATGGCAGAAGAGGAGTCAGCCCGTTGCCTGGGATGGGCTCGGCCGAACGGCTTCGATAGCAATCGCCACTGACTGGACGATAGCAGCAGAGCGCACGGCAGTGAGGATCACTTCGGAGCTGAGGCCCGCAGCTCGCAGTGTCTTCTCGTGGGCATCGATACAAGCACCGCATCCGTTTATGGCGGAGACAGCAAGTGACCATAGCTCGAAATCAGACTTGTCAACACCCGGACTGCCAATCACGTTCATGCGCAGCCGTGGCGGCATTGTCTTGTATTCCGGATTAGAGGCGAGGTGAACGAAGCGGTAGTAGACATTGTTCATCGCCATCACAGCGGCCGCAGATTTCGCTGCCGCGATCGCCACGGGCGTCATCACAGCGACCGCGGCGGATTCCATTGCGGCAATGACGTCTGCATTGCGGGTCGCAATCGCGCTCGCCAGCAACAGCCCGTATTGCCGCTGCGGCGAGAGTGTCTCATCGGCCATCAAGGACGTCAGATTGAGTCTGACGTCCTTGGCGAAATCGGGGATCTTTTCGTTCAACTGTTCAATCGACGACATGCTGCCTCAAGCGACCTTCAGGACTTCGCCGCCGATTTCGCGGTTGCAGGGACAGAGCTCGTCGGTTTGGAGGGCGTCCAGCACGCGCAGTGTGTCCTTGGGGCTGCGCCCGACGTTGAGATTGGTCGCATAGACGTGCTGGATCGTGTTGGCGGGGTCAACAATATAGGTGTAGCGATACGCGACCCCTTCGGGGGAACGCACACCAAGGCCATCGACCAGGGTCCCCTTTGTGTCGGCAAACTGCCAGATTGGTAAATTGTGCAAGTCGGAATGAGAGCGTCGCCACGCAAGCTTGCAGAACTCGTTGTCAGTCGAGCCGCCCAGTACCACTGCATCGCGGTCGACGAATTCCTTGGAAAGCCGGGCAAACTCGGCGATTTCGGTCGGGCAGACGAAGGTAAAGTCCTTGGGATAGAAGAAGATGATCTTCCATTTTTCTGGGAAGCTGGCTTCGGTCAACGTCTCGAATGCACTCTGCCCATCTTCCTCCTGCGCCTGAAAGCCAGGCTTCACGCCTGTGATCTCGAACGGCGGCAATTGACTTCCAATTCCAAGCATACGGTCCTCACACGTTTGTTTTCCGGACATGGTGACCACGCTGGTGAAGCAAACGATATGCCATCAGTTCTCAAGAGCCGATTGTCCTAGTTGCGCCGCGCAGCGACTTGGCTGCAGAGTTCGCCTCGCGCATCAAGGCCGCTCGAAACGGCAGGTGATCACCAAGCTACGAGGATTTGCCGCATCTGAAACAGGAATGAACCCACCCAGGCTCGCTGCGGTGGCAATGAAGGCTTGAAATCCACGTAGCGTCAGGTTGTAGAGTGTCAACGCACATGCGGCTATCGTTCTGAGGCGTCATGACCACGAGGAAAGGCTTCGATATGTCAGGTTCTTTGGTGGTGCGCTGGAGCATGTTGATGTGCAGGCATGGCCCGGCCGGTTGTAGCTAATGTGAGGACATAAACTGAAGAGTCGAGACGAAGCAGAATCTGAACAGATCCCGAAGGTCCAGCGGCAATGGGGCGGCCCGGATTCTGTCCCGAGGTGCCGCATGCGACCTTGGCCGGGAGGAGGGCCGAACGCCGCTGCCTTTCGAATGGCAGTATCCGGCCGTCGTTTCTCTTGAATTGTTTTGAGGGGTGCCCTGGGGGCCGGAACGCCCTCTGCAGCAGCCAGGGTTGGGCAGATCTGAGTAATGCGCGCTCGTAGCGGGGCGCGATGACAGTCGCTTTTGTTGAATTTGACGATCTTGGCATCCGGCTTCTTAGGCCGGAGGCTCTGTGATTGATCGCACCGAAGCGCGAGCTGGTGCAGCTGTGAAGAGTCATCTCATCAAAGGAGAATGGTGTGGAACCGGTCTATAACGATCCGAACTATTGGATGCGCTGGTACGCTGAGCAGCAGGAGCTGCAGCGCGCGCAACAAGAGGCAGAGGCCGGTCCTTCGGATCAAGCTGGCTTCGAGCAGCAGTTGGGTGGGCTGCAACTCCGTTCCCCTGAGGAGAGTTCGCCTGAGGCTGGTTCGCCCGACGCTCCGGCCGCACGCTCGCATGGAAATCTGCAGCGCGCGGACATTGGTGGTTCGATGCGGATGCCCACAAGGTCCAACCTGCAAGACAGTTCGTTCAGCAGCACGCGTTACAGCGTCGACGCTCCGCACGCTCATCTGGGTTCGTCTGCAAACGATTACCGGTCTGACTTGCGGGACAGGCCATTTAGCAGCATGCGCTACGCAGCGCCCTCGGAAGCACAATCGATGGCCCGGAGGAACGATAAAAAGTCCCGAGGACTGTTCTCTAAGGTCAAATCAGGCTTAACCAAATTCTTTGGAGCAAGCCGTCGTGAGAAGGAGGCCGGCGGCCCACCGTCTGATGAACTCTACTCGGAGCTTCGCATCGACTTTGCAAAGCGCAGTCGCCCGTCCGAAGCGGACCTGGAGCTGATTGAAGAATTCAAGACGGCATTGGGTAGCGCGAACCGTAAGACCAAGACCATCGAGAACTACGTGACGGTTCTTCGAATGTTCAGCGAGTTCCTCCGACCCAAAGGCATCACGCTAAAGGACCTGCTTGGCAACGCTGATCGGCTAGCCGCCTATAAAGATGAATTTATGAAGGTGGCCAGCGCCAACAGCAGGAACTATGTGGGTGGAGCATTGGAAACACTCCGGAATTTCCAGGCTGGAAATCCCATTCCGGCCCCGGCCTTTGTGAATACGCGAGAGCAACCGATGCATCCCCAGGACGAGCGGATGATCCACCAGTTCGTGGAAAACGTCAAAGACTACAGAATTACTCCCGATGGTACCAGAGGCCGCGGGACTGGAAAGGTCCCGGCTGCTACGATCAAGTCCAATGTGCAGGCGCTCAATACGTTTGCTCGTTGGCTCCGAGCACAGAATAAGGGGCCATTGGCTCTTCGGGCGTTCAATGAACCAAGGTCGCTCGCCGACGACATCGACGAGTACGTCGAAGCTGGCGGTGATGATCGTGACCGCCTCAGCGCGGCGTTATCTCATCTGCGCAGGATCGGGGCTGACGGGCTCCAAGCTGTCGGTGCCGGGGCTCGGCTGATGGGACGCGAAACATTGTCGGCTCATCCGGAGGATATCTCCACCATCGATGACTTTTTGACCGACGCTCTGTCCAAGCTTGGATCTGACGCGACCAAGAAAGAGAAAGCCGCCGTTTCGACGATGGTTTCCCGGCTACGCTCCTTTAGTGATTGGCTTCAGAGGGAGGGCAGGCCAAGCATCATGGATCGAATCGACGGCAATGCTGCGCAGAAATCGTCATTGAACGCAGATTATGCGGCATTCTGTAAAGCGACAAAGCGGACGGCCCCACTCGATCCCTTTAGAGAATACCTAGGTCTCGAGCCCCAACAAGGATTTCGTCCTTACGACGACGACGCCAGCCTCATCGCGGGCCTTGCCAACGAAGAGCTGAGCAAGCTCGACCCGAGTTCCCAGAATAGGAGAAAAGCCATTCAAAGTACTGCTTCGGCGCAACGCAAGTTCAGTGATTGGCTCCGCACAGAGGGCAAGGCGAGCATCGCGAGCCGAATCAACGGCAATAATGAGCAGCAACGCTCGCTGGATGCAGACTACCGGGCTTACGCCGAAGCCAACGGGAAATCTGGCGTGACGCTCAAGAAGCTCAGGCAGTATGTGCAAGTCGTCGAGGCAAACAGAGCGCTGGGTGTACCCTTTCCTCAGCAAAGAGCAGGCTCGGACTCAACCTCCACCTCGACCTGGATACGAGATTTGCCGACGCCGCCGTCCGAAAGTGAGTGGCCGCCGGTGTTAGGCCCGTTTGGCCAGGCCGGCTTGCATGAGCAGGCTGGGGCGAGCTCGACTTGGTCCCCGCAACTGCCGTCCTATTTCGACTTTCCAACGCCGATGGGCGAGCCAGCTCGGTCCTCAGACATCTATCGGGGTCTCGGTTCTTTGGTTGACCTGCCGTCCACACCGCAGGACATGCGTGACGATGCCCAGTCAGGGTCGGTGCAGAGACCTCCGTTCTTCATCGGGCCATCGGGTATGCCTCAAGAGCTCGAGGACATCGGATATCTCGTTGGCGAGGATTGGCAGCATGGCTCACAGCCGGTGCCGGATTTCCTGCTCGATGTACTGGACAATAAAATGCTGTTGCCGACTTCGCGAATGGCTCCCCAGCCGGTCTCCATCAACGGGGAGACCTACTCCATCACGTTGGGTCCGCGAGGACGCCGCGACGCTCAGCTGATCCATCATGCTGGCCCATCCTCGGTTCCTAAGACCCGGGTCGCTGGTTCGGCTGCGGGTGCCTCTGCCGGCGACCGCAGCGGACGGGTTCTCGGAGCGAGGGAATGGCTGGGCGACGAGCATATCCAGCGGGACTACGAACTCCTGGCGCAGGAGTTGTGGGCGAGCAATCCAAACCTCGCCGCCAGGACTCGGTTCGTCGATCCTCTCATGGCCTTTCGGGTGGGCCAGGGGACCGATGCCGACGCGCTAGTCGCATTCCATCTCATTGTCGACGATCGGGATGGCAACGATACAGCCGACTTCCTGTTCTTGCCGGTCAATGATGCCAGCGCCACGGACCTCGATCGCCGCGGTTCCCATTGGTCGTTGCTGCTGGTGGACCGCCGCGATCGCGACGGGCCGGTTGCCTACCACTACGACTCAGCTCAGGGATACAATGACAGACCTGCAGCAATGCTCGCAGCGCGGATGGAAGCCGATCTGCAAGGCGCCTCCATGCGCCAGCAGAGGAACGGCTACGACTGCGGTGTCTTTGTGGTCGACGGTACGCGGGCGCTGGTCAGGCGGCTCGCGGGAAGACGGCAGTCAGACCTCAGTCTCACCAATCTCGTCATTGATCGGCAGGCACTGCAAAACCGGCTGAGGGGCTGAAATCCGCCTCGACTGAATAGCGCCAAGTTGATTGAACTGCGACTTCTCGCCGGCTGAACGTGCACGATCGGAGCCTTCGCAAAGCATCATGGTGTCTCGTAACGAGGAGCGGAGCCCGGAGCTAAGGCTGTTTTCAGAGGCGGCGAAGGAGTCCGACGGGCGATTTCGGAGCGGCGTGTCCGGTGGTCGTACTGTCGTCATCAAGCGCTCCGGTATCATAGTGCCTAAATAGTCGCAGCTGGGAATGAAAGCCCAGCTGCGCGCCAGGCGCGTGGAGATATCGCGCCACCATCGCTGAACGATTTGGCGATCGCAAAATAGCAACGTGCCAACATCACCTGTGAAAGTTCGCCAAGCGGCAAGACATCTAACTAGAACGGCTGTCAGAAGTGGTACGTCACGGGCGACTGGGTCGACGAATTCGGCGCGCAGGCGGCCGGTTGCTTGCTGCCGGCAAAATGTGCTCATCGCGAGGAGATCGACCAGGTCGCGAAGCGCGCGGAAAGCGATAGCTGCGGCCTTCGCGAGTCCATTTGTATCGAGCTTATAGACAAAGCTGCGCTGCCGACTTGCTCGGAAATCGAGATTTCTCGCCCTGACGCAATGTCCCCTGCGACCAGGCCGGGTACCGTGTGCGCCCGTCAAGTGTCGCCGGATGATGCCGCCGACGCGTACAGACTCGCCGCGCGAGATCCTGGGCTGAGTCGCCCTGTAGCATATCTACATCGTCTGGTCGGTCGAAGGCAGCCGCAATATGCTTCGGATCTATCTCATCAAGATTGTCGCTCACTGTCGTACTCCGATTGCTGTTCGTTTCTCGTATCGGCGCTTACCCGTCGAACGCCTCCTGTTGATGTTGAGGGCCCTGCGAGCAACCGCTCGGGGACTGCGACCGGCACGGCGCGCGCGACCTCGGCGAATACGTCAATGCCATTGCTGAGCCGTAGCGCATCAAAGGAGCGACGCGGGATGCGGGCCAGAAGCGGTACGCCCGAACGGCCAGTTTCGAGAGCCAGGACCAAGGTGACCTCAGCATCGTCGAACGGCAGAGAGGCTTTGATGCGTGCCGGAAAGACATTGAGGATGGAGCTGGCGCGCGGCGGCTCGCACGCGATGCTGACATCGCCGGCTGCGACGCGCAGCCGCAACTGCGCGCCCGGCCTAAGCGGCGATCCAGGGATCAACAGGCGCGCACCTTTGAGGCGGAGGATGATCAGCCCATAGCGCCCGTCATAGCCGCCGACCACGGTATCAAGGCAGACTGCCGCATCGCCGCGCGCGGCAAGAGCCGGGGCGATCTGAACGACATTGAGTGGCCCGGCCGCAGTCACAACGCCATCTTTCATCATGACGAGATGATCGGCAAAGCGCTCGATGTCAGCCATGTCATGGCTGACATAGATCATGGGTAATGGGAGCTCTTCCCGCATGCGCTCGAGAAACGGCAATATCTCGCATTTAGCGGAGCGGTCGAGCAAAATGAGTGGGTCGTCAAGCAAAAGTAGCCGAGGTTGTGCCAGCAGCGCGCTGCCCAGGGCAAGGCGCTGTCGCTCGGCGTCAGAAAGATGCGACGGCGAACGCTCGAGCAGCGGGGTAAGGGCGAGCAATTCGACCACGCCATCAAAATCGATCAGTGTCGGTTTCGATTTCGACGCGTTGAACAGAAGGGTGCGCTTGACGGACAAATGCGAAAAAAGAATTGGTCGTTGGAATACATAAGCGACGGGACGCAGATGAGGCGGCCGAAACGTCGTCTGATCTTGCCAAATCTCACCATCGATTGCGCAAAATCCACCCGGCAGACGCTGCACGCCGGCGATGCAGCGTGCGAGCGCGGTCTTGCCGCAGCCAGGCGGCCCGAAAATAGCCGTGACGCCTTTGGCTGGTGCGCTGAATTGGGCCACTAGCGGGATGTTTGCGAGAGAGCCGTTGAAGGCGAATTCGATATAGCCAGGTTTTGCTTCTCTCACGTGCCCGCGCCTGTGATGCATCTTTCTACCAAGATCACGAGCGGAATCGCCGCGATCACCATGCCTCCGAGAATCCAGTCTGTTCCGCTCCAGCGCGGTGTCTCCGCCCCCAAGAGGCCATAACGCATGGCTGCGGCGTTACAGATCGATGGTGTTAGGACGAGCGGCTTGTTGGGCATCTCCGAGCCATCGATGATCGTGGCAATCGGAAGCTGCCCTGCGCGCTTGCCGATCACACAGGGAGAGCCAAATTCCAGCATCGTGGAATGCTCAGCCGGCTTGGCCGGACCGAGGGGGTTCGTTGCAAGCTGAAATGGCGCCGCTTGTGTCGTTGGGCGGGAAGGCTGTCGGCTCGCGCCAGAGCTCAAGATTGGCTCTGGGGCCGAAATCCGCTCCGATGACGCCACAGTTTTGGTAGCAGATGTGAAGGCTGCGCCAGCACCCCTAATCGTAGCTTCAGCGTTCCCGGGCGCAAGCAGCATCAAAGTCAGATCGATCAAGATCAATCGGATAAGTCTCACTTTAGACTCCGGGTCCGCTGCGACCGCTTTCTTCGCGGCAGCTCGTTGATCCTTGCCGAGCAATCCGCGTGCCGTTCCCAGGAATATGGTGCGCGGCTGGCGGGGCAAAGGGGCTTCGCATCGTTCTCCTGCCCGGCGTCCTAGATGGACGTATCTTATGGTAAGGTTTTGGACGCTCGCGTCATCAACCGCACATGCAGGGCGATGAGATGGAAGCTGGGCGCGGTACCATCGTCACTTACGCTGGAGATGGTGCGTTGGCGAACATGCGGCCGTCAAACTCGCCAATAATGCACAAGGCGATGTGATCCAGTTTGTCAGACCTTACCGATCTGCCGGAGGAGAGAAGGGGGGCTCATTGGCAACCTGAGGGACTTGACTGGCTATCTAGAAGCTTTCGTGATCGCCTGGACGGATATCTCACGGATGCGAGTTATCGCTAGGTCATGAGCATTCAGAGCCAGCCCAGTTCGTAGCCGCACGCGATCGTCCCAGCAACCCGAGGGGGAGGCGTCACGCGCGAACTTATGATCGATCTCCTGGTCACATCAGCACCCAGGTGGATTCGGTTGCGAACGATCAACGGTGCCGCTGCGTGGAATATTCTCTCATTAGGAGCAGCACACCGCAACACCATTGCTCCATTGCGCATCAACTCCCGCATCAAGGTATCGAGACTACGACGTTGCGTTCCCGGTGCAGACGGGTTCGACCGGCAGGGTCGTCTGCAACGATACCGACAGAGGCTTGATCATTGGCTGCCCATCGATCGCACCGCACGGAAAGTCAAAGAGCTGTCGACCAAATGATGTACGTCTAACCAGCGGCACTTAGCGTCCGGTTGCAATTGCCGTCGAGGCCGAGGCGCGCGATCTGACAACGAAGATCATCACCTATCTGATGAGCTGCAACAATCACGACAGCTATGGCGAACGAAGAGGCGAGCGCTGCATCCTTGAATGTGGTGGCAGTAGGAGCCAATCGGTTGCCTTTGGCATCTTCATGCTGCCCCGGCAGTTGTTGGAGCCGGAGTTCACGTCTTTCAGCATACTGGCCTGAAATCAACCACTAGACCACGTGCGATATGCACTTTGTGTTCGACCTCCGACCAGCTGTGCGTTGAACAGTCACAGATCTTGGTGCTCAAACGACGTTGAGATCGAAAGAGCCGGCACGCCCCGCATCGGCTGGCATGGCCCCTGCATATCACCGGCGGCCGAGCAGCGATCGGACATTGGTCAGGTCGCCGCGGTTGGCACGAGCTTGTCATTTTCGTGGGATGAAATGCGACCTGGAGTTCTTGTAGCGCTTGCGATGCTGGTCCAGCCGGAATCTGCTGCCGCGCACGCCCTGGCCGACGAAATCGCCCGTCCGCCGCTAGTTCAGTCCGATTATGAGCGAGCGCTGACGATCGGCGATCGCTATGGCCAACTCACCGTCAATGTACCCGAAGTGCCGTTCTGGCTGCCAGAGGGCGAGTCGTTCGTCTACCGACGTACAACCCAGGGCAAACGCCAGTTCATGCTGGTGAATGCTGCCACAGGTGTAAAGCGACCAGCTTTTGATCAGATTCGCCTCGCGGCGGCGCTAAACAAGAGGAGCCATAAGAACTACAAAGCCGACGATCTGCCCTTCGCCCGCTTCGAGCTGGCCGATAGCGGTCAAAGGCTCAGTTTCGAAATCGAGAATACCCGCTGGAGCTGCGAACTTGCGAGTTATGTCTGCACAAGCATGCAGGTCCATCAGGGGCTGAGTGCTGACGACACGCTACCTGCCGTCAATCATTCGTCGAAGACAAGTACATCTCCCGACGGGAGATGGGACGCCTATATTAGAAACTACAATATATTTCTGCGCAGCAAGGACGGCCTGCAGGACATCCCATTGACCTGGGACGGATCAGAAGGAAACTACTATGCTTTGTCGACGTTAAGATGGTCTCCGGACTCAATTCGCCTGGCTGCTTATCGGATCCGTCCAGGCGACCAAAGGAAGATTCATTACGTCGAATCGTCTCCAACTGACCGGATTCAACCCAGGCCTTTGTCGATGACATACGCAAAGCCGGGTGATGCCCTGGCGTTGTCCCAGCCGGTGCTCATTGATGTCGTCAGCCGGCGCGTGATCGCAATCGACAGCGCCGCTTTCCCAAATCCGTATAAACTCTCGCCGATCAAGTGGTGGAAGGACGGACGTGGCTTTACCTTCGAATACAATCAACGTGGGCATCAGCTCTATCGACTTGTCGAGGTGGACGCCGCCACCGGGCAGGTGCGCTCCTTGATTGACGAGGTCAGCGAGACCTTTATCGAGTACGGGCGTCTGCAGCCACGTACTGGAAAGACCTTCCGGTACGACGTTGAGGATGGCAAGGAGATCATCTGGGCGTCCGAGCGCGACGGGCATGAGCACCTGTATTTGTTCAATGGCCGGACCGGTGAGCTCAAAAATCAGATCACCAGAGGAGATTGGGTGGTCCGCGCGGTCTATTATGTCGATCCGATCAAACGCCAGATCTGGTTTGGCGCCAGCGGGATGAACCCTGGGGAGGATCCCTATTTCGTCCACGCCTATCGCATCGACTTCGATGGGAGGGGACTGACTGCGCTGACGCCTGAGCAGGCCAATCATCACATCGAGTTCTCACCGAGCGGACGCTACTATGTCGACCTGTGGTCACGCATTGACTTGCCGCCGCGCATGGTGTTGTACCGGGCCAGCGATAATTCCGAACTTACGGATGTCGAGCGCGCCGATATAAGAGACCTGATCGGCGTCGGTTGGAAGCCGCCACTGAGCTTCACTGCCAAGGGGCGGGACGGCAAGACCGATATATGGGGCGTCATTCACCTGCCGGTCAACTTCGATCCAAACAGGAGATATCCGGTCGTCGAGGACATCTATGCCGGACCACACAGATCCTCCGTTCCGAAATCTTTCTCGACCCGCGTCGAACCGCTCACCCAGTTGGGATTTATCGTTGTTCAGATCGATGGCATGGGTACGAATAACCGCTCGCGCGCGTTTCATGACGTTGCTTGGAAGAATCTGAAGGACGGCGGCTTTCCCGACCGAATCCTGTGGCACAAGGCGGTCAGCGCAAGATATTCTTGGTATGATATCTCCAATGTCGGCATCTTTGGCACGTCCGCCGGCGGGCAGAATGCGGTGAGCGCGCTGCTGTTTTATCCTGAATTCTACAAAGTAGCCGTGGCCAACAGCGGCTGCTACGACAACCGCATAGACAAAATCTGGTGGAACGAACAGTACATGGGTTGGCCGGTCGGCGTCGAATATTCGCAGTCTTCGATGATCGACAACGCACATCGGTTGCAGGGTAAGCTGATGCTTGTCGTCGGCGAAATGGACCAAAATGTCGATCCGTCCTCCACGTTGCAGCTTGCAGATCGGCTGATCAAGGCGGGAAAATTCTTCGATATGCTTTATGTGCCCGGCGGCAATCACGGAACACCGGGCAATTATGCCGAGCTCAAGCTGCTGGACTTCTTTGTTTGCAACATTCTCGGTCAGAGAACGCCGAACTGGAATGCCGCAATGAGCGAGCTGCCGAAGGGAAAATAAAGCGGTGATGGCGTAAGGACGCCTGATCATTTTGGTCGCTTCGCTATCGCCATGACACTTCGCACGACGGCTCTCCCGAAACTCGGGCTCTGTAGCATTTCAGGCAAAACGGCCATTCACAACCGAATGGCTTCTTAAGAAGCTCATCGCGGCTGAGGCGGCAATTTCAGCTTGCAGCCTCCGGAAGCTTGTGCGCATCTTCGAATGCGCCTGCGTCCGCCCGTCAGCGTCGCGCGCCCGGCACACGAGATCGAAGCTGCCGTGCCGTCGCAACATTGCGCAAATCGGGAAGCAAAACTGCTCCCCGCAAATCCGACATGCTCAACTGGAGTGAGATCGTACAGAGCGATGTTTCCCAAAAACGTGCGGCTGCCGCATCACTTTTGCGCCTGTTCGAGAGAGTGGTGCCTTTCGCATAATTGGACGGTGTCGCAAATTGCTGCGACGTCGCGCTTGCTCCTTGCGCAAGGGTAGGGCGTCTTGATCGTTGAAGTCGGGGTTGGAAAAATCGCCGGCGTAAGATGATATGCGGTGCCCGCGAGCTACGGAAGGCGCGGGTCCCTTGTAGCAGCGTTACTTGGCGCGTCTCAGTGCGACTTTTGTTGCAGTGCCAGCTGTTCCTTCCGGGGCTGAGCCACCTAGGATCGAGATGAAGTCGACCCGCGCCCAAAGAGTACTTGTGTCGGCTGCGAAAGAGTAGCGGCCTAAAGGTTTGGCTGACAGCTTTAGCTCGACCACACGATCCTGACTTCGTCGCGGCCTGAGTCACTGCGCTGTATTCTCGCTAATCACACGGAGTTTCGCGATCGTGACGGCCTATTTGTCTAAAGAGGGCCTTGGGGTGACGTTGGTGCGTGTGGGTAGTATCGGATAATCGATCTTCGGCAACTGACCGGTAAGCGAATGTAGAAAGGCGACAATTTCGTCAGTTTCTTTGTCACTCAGCTTTATGCCGAGTTGAACCTCACTCATTACGCCAACCGCTTGTTTGAGGCTCCAAACCTGACCGGAATGGAAGTAGGGAGACCGCAATGCGACGTTGCGCAATGGCGCGGTGCGGAAAACATACTCATCGCTAGGATTCTTAGTGACGGCAAAACGTCCCTTATCGTCTCTCGGAAGCAAGTTTGCGTCGGGCCTTTTAATCACGCCGAACGGGAAGTAATCCTGTCCACCGACGTTGATTCCGTTGTGGCAAGAGGAGCATCCCTTTTCGATGAATAGCTGTAGCCCGGCTTTCTGCTGGTCACTGAGAGCATATGCATCGCCCTCAAGGTACTGATCGAAGGGGGCGGTGGGTGTGATCAAGGTCGCCTCGAAAGCCTCGATGGCCTTGGCAGCATTTTCAAAGGTAACGGGCGCCGCATCGTTGGGGAACGCCTTACTGAACATAACGACATATTCCGTCATGGAATTCAACGTGCTGAGCACGCGATCGGGCGTCGCATTCATTTCGACACCGGCCTGGATAGGGCCCGCGGCCTGCGCCTTGAGATCTGCCGCGCGCCCGTCCCAGAACTGCGCCACGTTGAAGACCGCGTTGTAGACAGTTGGCGCGCGACGTGAACCCTGCTGCCAGCGATGACCGATCGAAGTCGGACCGGCATCTACCCCGCCCATCCCAACGTTATGACACGTGTTGCAGCTAATGACCTCGCTCGCCGAAAGCCTCGGATCGAAGAACAGGGATTTGCCAAGGGTAACCTTTTCGTGGGTGATCGGGTTGTCCTTCACCGCTGGAACCATTGAGGGGATTGGCTTGAAGAGTCGCCTGGCGGCGCTCATTAGATCATCATTGGCACCTGCTGCCGGCGAAACCAGAATGGCAATGGCCACGACAAATAGCTTGCCTACCATGTAAAGCTGGCCTGTCGCTGGTTTCCTCATATTAAGCCTCTTTCGTCGTAGATCAGGCAATCGCGAGCATAGGGCGGTGCGGGCGCTTCAGTCCGTCCGCAGAAAGACCCGCAGCAATCAACGACGAATGATATCTTCCGCGTTGCGGCTAGGCTGCACGCAAATCCAGCTCACGCGCTGAGTAGCAACTGCCGTGCCAGCGGAGCTCAAGATCGAAGCCGCTGAGCTGGCATCGAGCAATTCCACACTAGTAATAGGCAGCGGGCAGCTTGAGCCTGCGGAATCCGCCGTCGGTCAGAGCCGCGGCCGTCACAATTCAGAACAAGCCATTCTGACCCACCGGTCCAAAGTCTTGTGCTTCTCGGAAAACTATCGTGCCAAACTCTTGTCTGCGGGCTCTAAGACCGTTGGCGACGAACAAGCGAGCAGCGTCGGCGACAACTTATCGCCGATCGTCCCAGCGCGCCTTCAACCCAACACTAGGCCGAGCGATGATCGACCAACACCGGCGACGTTTCATACCCGGGGCAGCCGGTGAAGCGTGCAGCTGGCGCGAGTTCGTCCACAATGCGGATGTGCCCGTCTCAGAGCGTATTCACACTTGCTGGACGCTCAAAATGCTTGAATCGATCGTAGCGTCAGGTTGTAGGCATTGCGAAGCAGAGCTTCGCATCAGGGAACGCCACATTGGGAACTAGCATCGCGAATGTCACAGAGGCTGGAACGCATTGCGCGCGCTGCAAAGCGCAGCCGGCCTCTGTCGTGTCTCGGTCTTCGCAGTGAACGGGTTGCGCGTGGCGAGGCGATGATTCGGGAGACCTCATGATTACGGCGGCCCCGCGACGGCCGCTGCCGAGCGGTTGCCTAGCTCCCGATAAACAGATGACGCTCGTTGGGCAAAGAACCATAGTGAAGGATATGCGGTTTAAGAGGGATTTGGTGGATCAAGAACGACGAATGGGGTGGACTTACAATGCGCACCGCTCGGCAACCGCCCTTGCTGCGATCGCGATCGCGGCCATGTGGTGTACAGGATACGCTCGCGCGCGAGATCAGCGGGCTGAAGAAGTCCTTACGTCGTGCAGACCAGACGTAATGCGCTTCTGTGAGCGCTTCACAGGACGTAGGGATGTAGACGCAGCCATGTTTTGTCTTAGGGACAATTTCAAAAGCTTGGGCGTCGAATGTCGCCGCGCGATGCCAACCGCCGCGGATAGAAGCGGAGGACGAAAACGACGTCTCAATAGGGTTCCGATCGTCCTCCATCGAGAGTGATCCGTCCGAGCAGAAGCTACAGAAATTGACGCACGGTGACGTGTTCCAGGCTGATTAGCGCTGGACTTTGATCTGCCTGCTGTTCGAAAGTCTATCGGGCTGGAATCGTCACCCTGTTGAGCCGGACGCATCCGCCAGCGGCACTGAACGTCGTGAACCGATTGGCCTCGTTCGGCGATCGACAGGGCCACCACGCGTGTTACGAGGTCATGGTTCGCTTTGAGGTTCGATGTGCTACTGCGGCGGTTGCGCGCTATCTGCGCTGCAGCCCGTTCGGCGGACAAGGCAACCGTGAAGTTGCCATCGGCTGGCTGGAAATGATCCGACGGACGAATCTGCTTCAACGTCGGAGGTCGTTAGGCCGCACATCGTTCAGGAGCCCGTATTGTCCATCAATCTATGACGTTGTTGTCGGCAGCCTAGCATTTCTCGCAGGTGACTAGATCGACTATGACTGGCAAAAGAGCGCCGGAATGCTCGCGTTGGGGTGGGCATTTGATCGCGGTCTTCCAGATATTCTCACATTGGGATTAGGTTGGGCTCGGGGGTGCGAATCGAGCCGAAGAGACCACAGAGGTTAACCCCCAATCGAATTCGCGAAGGAACTGCATGATGCCATTGCGGCGTTTTCGATGGACGCTTCAGAGGAGCCGTTTGGCCGGGTCGGCGTGCTCGTGGTCGAATTCACATTAGGGTTTAAAACCAAAGGAAACGTCGTCGACAAGAGCCGCTCAAAGGCTGACAGCTGTTCAAGCAGGCGCTTCTCAACACCCTCGCGTTCCGCGCCAGATAGGTCCGTCTTAAGTAACCGCCGGCAGCGCCAGATCTCGTTCCGCAGCCACCTGATCTCACTTAATCTATCATCGATCGAAGTCATTGCAGATGTAGTTCACTTTGGCATTCGAGCTTAAGCACGCGGATCTTCATGAGTAGCGGTGGCTCCGCATTCATGCCGAATAATTCCGTCTGAGGACTTGTGACTGCTCACCCGTTTCTGCGCAGATGTGGCGAGCGGTTCGATTTGTGCAAGGCCCCTCTTAATCCATATCACCTTACACCGCACGTCTGACGAGAAATCGCGGCAGATCCGCGAGTGTTCTCCGCGCCCTGATAGCGTATCTTGCATAATTCCTGCGCTCTATAGTTTCGTGCCCATCAGATACGAAAGATGGAGAGATGTTAAATCACGTCCGGCATTAGGTAGCTTGAGCATGAGCTGGCAAACTAGGGCGCATCTCGCCATGCTCTATGGCACCAAAACTTACAAGCGTCCGGCGGCTTTGTTGATTGCCCAGGGTGGGCGCGGCGAAACTGTAGGACAATAGCGCGAGACCCGGAATGAAGCGACGTCGTTCTCTGGCCGTGCGAGCGGTATAATGAGTGGCGCCTTCATTGCACAGGCCTCCTCTCTAATGATTGGGCAGTCCCGCGCTGCCACCGGGCATTGCCTATCGTCGTTCCCAATGGATAAATTTATGAGTGAGGCACCCTCATCCACAGCATGAGAAATGGTATGGCGGAGATGTTTTCCCCTATGGGGAAGGCGGGTGGGCCTGACCGCGATTCCGGCGCTCGCGAATCGATCAAACAAAGCGCATGAGCCAAGGGTGGGATCTCAGCTATCGACGGCAATGTCAGCTGGACGCGGTATCTCGCTAAATAAGCACTCCACCGGGAATCATTGCGATCGACACCCGCCGTATACAATCCGCCTCCGCTCCAGGAGACCGATTTATAGCTTGAATCTCACGTTGCGACAGGTTGTAGACTTGCGCCGATGCGTCAAGACAAAGCTCAGGATTGGGCAGGCGTCGACGGCTCATTGGCAAATCGGGATCGAGGGAGACGGCTTGCTGATTGCCATCTTGGAGCTTGCAGGCGATAGCCAGGAAGGGCAGTTGCACCATCGCCACGGGAACTCTGGGCGGGCAGCTGGCAAGTGGAGTCGCCATATGGCTGGACCGACGGAATGATGCGGGCAGCAAAATGTGGCTTGCCACAACTGCAATCATTTAGTCGCGCAAGCAAGGCGCCCTGAATGAACAGGCCGGCGCCCACAGGCAGATGCTTCAAGACCGTAGATGATAAATATCTAGCCAGAGGCGATGACCGGTCGCATATAGCCGAAGGGCGCTGCGATGAAAGCTCGGAAGGTCCTATGTCCGTTCAAACTAGTCTCACGACGGCGCTAAACGAAATCGATCGTGCTGGCGGCATTGTTGAATTCTCAACTGCAGTGGTCAGGCGCGACAAGCAACTGTGCAAGGCGGACCTGCCGGTGTTTCTGCAACAAGCAGCCGTTGAGTTTCAATCCAGATTTCTACCGAGTTTCGAGGAAAGCATCCGTGCAGAGAAATCGTGGGGCTATGCCACGACATGCAATGCGGTGAGCCGAAGGGCTGGAGGTCAGGTGGGGCGGGATACTTGCGAGAGAATAGCTTCTCGCGTGTCGCAGCTGGACCATGCTCTGATGAGAAAGATCGGTATCAGGGCGCTTTCCATATTTGCGGCATCATTCGGCAGGCACGCCAGGAGAGCGGAATGTCGCGATGGGGCGGTCCGAATAGCCAAATTTTGTCGCGAGGAAAGCAGATCGCTTCAAGAATTGAACAATCTCAGCTTGGCAGGGCTGATAAACGGCTTCAGCAAGTGGCCGGAAGGGAGTGACTTTCGACAGGCCGCGGTTGCAATCGCGGGTGAGGTCATCCGCCGAGCGGACGGCCCCCACCAGCTCTCTGAGTTTAGACAGCAAGGATTGGTGAGCCTGGTAAACGGATTTAGCAAGTGGCCAGAAGAGGCGGCCTCGCGCCAAGCCGCGGCCACGCTTGCACTAGAAATCCTGCGGCGCCCCCGCCGGCTCGCCGATTTCCCTCAGCAGGGGTTGGCCATCCTTGTAAACGGTTTTAGCAAGTGGCCTGAAGAGCTGCCCTGCGGTCAAGTCACGGTCGCGGTTGCAACCGAAGTGCTTGGACGTGCGACGCGGTTCCACGAGTTTAGCGAGCAGGATCTAGCGAATTTGGTGAATGGCTTCAGCAAATGGCCAGAGGAGAATGCATCTCGTCAGGCAACAGTCGCGATCGCAAGCGAGCTCCTGCGCCGTGCCGCCCAGCTTCCCCATTATACCCAGCAAGGATTAGCGAACCTAGTGAACGGGTTCTGCAAATGGCCCGAAGATGCGACTTGCCGTAAGGCTACGGTCGCGATCGCCGGTGAGGTATTTTGCCGTGCTGCCCAGCTTCCCGATCTGACTCAGCAGGGGCTGGCAAACCTGGTGAACGGTTTTAGTAAGTGGCCGGAAGAGGCCGCGTCTCGCCGAGCTGCGGTCGCACTCGCTCGCGAGGTCCTGCGCCGCGCTGATCAGCTCTGCGAGTTCTCACAGCAGGGACTTGCGAACCTAGTGAGCGGCTTCAGTAACTGGCTGGACGAGCTACCATGCGGTCAAGTGACCGTGGTGCTCGCAGGCGAGGTCCTTCGCCGCGCCGATCGGAGGACGGGGCTCTCGGATTTCACTACCCAGGATCTCAGGGGCCTGCTGATCGGCTTCAACAGATCGCCGCCAGAAAGTGCCGGCCGCCAGGCCACGATCACGATCGTCAATGAGGTCCTTGGGCGGGGTATTAGGCTCTTTAATTTTACCAAGCTGGAAGCGGAGAATTTGCTGAGTGGCTTTAGCAAGTGGCCGCAACACGCCGCCGGGCAAGGGAGGGTGACTGAGATCATCAGGGAGCTGCAACTCGCGTCTGAGACCGCGTAGGCCCGTGAGAGGAGAAGCGATGTTACCAGATGAGGCGATCGAGCAAAGAAAGCGCCAGGCTAGTGGTGTTCGATACGCGCGGGGCGATGTCACGACACGACAACCCGGAACGATGAGAGGTGTCATAGCTCTATCGGCGACGCCCATATTGTACAGAATTGCGCGACTAATCAGAAGGACGTAGATTCGTGAGTCAGGCTGAAAACGACGTCGTCGAGCATATGCTCTCATCATTGACGATCAGCTTGTTTCAGAATCGTATCGCGCCATCCGACGAACAAGTGATGCATCATTTCGGGCTGGCCTGCGAAAGAGCGGGATTGATCGCGACGGAAGAGGTCGCAATACGGGTATTGAAGCGCGTGTCGCGCGAGATCAACCAAGCGCAGTCAGTGCTCGAGTTCGTTGGTCGCGGCGAGGGCCGGCTACACTGAGCGCGACGTAGGGAAATGCGGTCCCGGCAGCGATACGCGGTGTCTGTTCGATACGAAAGGGATCCGCGAGCGGAATTACCGCTTGCCTGCCGCAATCCGCGAAAGCGCCAGTCGAGCTTGAGGATCATGGCCCCGATCATTAATAGCTGTAGGTTCATCGTTCAGGTCGGGCTGATTGGGTACGCGCCTTGGCCTCGGTGAGCAGCTAGCGCGTTACGCGCAAAGATCTGTTAGCTTTCGGCTCAGCGATCAAACACGACCTTTCGCAGGAGGGGTAGCTTAGCTCGCCGGCACAGGAGCGGCAACGTCGCCGTCCTGTCAGCATCACGCTGCCGGAGTGCCGCCGCTCGGACACCAATTTTGCCGAGCAGGAAACTGTTTCGATCCCGTCGGACTTTTTGCGGAGCGCTGCGCCTAAGCGTCGAGAGACATCGAAGGAATGTTGGGCGGCGTATTGATCATCGCTTCGAGGCTGTCAGCTTGTCGACAGCTATATCTCGTAGGCTGAATGTCCCCGAATTGCTCGCAAGGCCGGCTCGATGTGCTCAGGCATGGCAGGAGAGGGGAGATGGAGTCCAGTATCAACCCGATCCGCGAGCGAGGCCCGTTGAGAATGGTCCTCGGTCGCCATCGGGCGCAGAGTAATCGCACCAAGCCCTGCGTGGCGACCGCTTCGTGATGTGCCCTCGTCAACCGATGAAGCGCATCCATAGCGGGGCTCTACCGGCTTCATGATACGACGCCCCGGTGCATTCGCTTCCTTTAGCTACCGAAGAGACGACATCTGTGAATACAGAACAGCTTGGCACTGGGATTCCTTCCGAAGCTTCCGATTGGGAAAGCTCCGAACCAGGGTCTCCGGCCTCATCGCAATGGGACGAAGCCTTGACGGATGAGCTGGCGTCTGCCGATTTGCCGGACCAGGTCTTGACGGATTGGGCTGCCGAAGACGGGCAGGGGCAGCATGAGAATCGGCAGCTGGTGGTAAGTCGAATGAGGGCCTGGAGGGACACGGGCGATCTGAACGAACCAATAGATCTGTCATCCCTGTCCCTGACCACCTTGGCGGCCCCGATCCCGGCCAGCTTGCGCCGCCTGAATGTCGACGACAATCAGCTGAACAGCCTTCCAGAAACACTTCCGGCCAGTCTGCAGCGGCTCTATGCGAACAATAATCGCTTGACCGGGCTGCCCGAGCTTCCGCGCGGTCTGCGGCGGCTCTATGCCATTAGCAACGGGCTGTCCAGCCTGCCCGCAGAGCTGCCGCCTGGATTGCGGCGCCTGAATGTCGACAACAATCAGTTATCCAGTCTGCCCGATCGCCTTCCAGCGACGCTTCAGGAGGTGGACGTCGCGGGTAATCAGCTGACTCGTCTGCCCGAGCTTCCAGCCGGGCTCGCGCGCCTGAATGTCGACCATAACCAGCTGACCGATCTGCCCGAGCCTCTTCCGGCCGGGCTTGAATGGCTTAGTGCCAGCCATAATCGGCTGACCAGTCTGCCCGAGACGTTTCCGGCCGTGCTGCTATGGCTTGGCGCCAGCAACAATCAGCTAACCAGCGTGCCCGAGACTGTGCTGACACAGCTAAGCCGTGACGCGAGTGTTGATCTGGAGAACAATCCTCTGTCCGACGCGGTGCAGGCCGGCCTGGCGACCGCCATGCATGCCGGAGACTATGCCGGCCCGCAGGTTTTTTTCTCGAACACCGCAGGCGCTGTGCAAGTTGAGCTGCGGTCGCTGCAGGAGGTTGTCGCGCACTGGCTCGAGGGCGAGCCGGCAACAATAACCGCTTGGCAGGCCTTCGCCGAAGAGCCAGGTGCCCTAGATTATGCACGCTTTCTCGACAGGCTCCGCGGCACCGTGAACTATGGCAGCGACGCGTTCCGGCACGCGGTCGCCGAAGATCTGCGGCAGGCAGCCATCAGGTCGAATCTGCGCGAGCAGTATTTCGAACTGGCCTCCGGAGCGAGCGCGAGCTGCGAAGATCGCGTCACTTTGACCTGGAACGGCATGCAGAGCGCACGCCTGAACGCGGATGTCGAGGACGGCGCCTATGACGGACGCCTTGGCGAACTGCTCCAGCACGGCCGCGTCATGTTTCGCTTGGAGGCCCTGGACCGAATCGCGCGCGAGACCGTCAACTCGCTTCGTCGAGCCGATCCGGACACGGACGTCGATGAGATCGAAGTCTACCTTGCCTACCAGACCCAACTGCGTGATGCGCTGGAGCTGCGGCACATCGCTCCCGACATGCGCTTCATGAGCGTCTCTCACGTTACTCGGGACGATGTCGCCAGGGCCGAGACGGCAGTGCGGAACCAGGAAGCGACCGAATTTGCGCAGTTCCTGGCGACCCGATGGCAGCCATGGGAAAGTGTGCTAAGGCGCATCGCGCCCGAAGACTATGCTAAGATGCAGGAACGGCTCGTCGATGCGATGAGCGAGCCGTTTCAAGCCCGCTTGGATCGGCGGCTGGCGGAAGATGGGCTGACAGGCGACGCCGATGCCGAGCGGATGCTCGGCGTCCAGATACGCAACGAGATCGCCCGCGAGATCAAAGGCGCGGTCATGGACCGGGTGCTCGGGAGGCTCGGCTTCGAGCTATGAGCTCCTCCGCTGGCATCATCGATGCGTCTCGCCGCCCGCAAAGCCCAAGAGGGCAGTTGCCGGTCGCGCGATTGGGTGCGGATGAGCTCAAGGAAAAGTACGCTTGATTGCACCCAATCCAGGCGGGGATTCGCGCGGTGCATTTCATTATCGCCGGTCAAACGACTGCCCATAAGCTCGACAAATAGATGGCGAGTAGTCCCAGCCTCAAGTTGCCTTTGTGCAACGCAGGCTCTCGATGTTCGTCCCACGCGATCGATAGGATCTTCGCAGCATCAAACTCGATTCTAGATCGCGGAACGTCGTGTAGTTCCGTCGTATCCACTGATGCAGCTCGGTGGACCAGTCCTTTTCGTCCCGCAGATATCCGGTGAAGGAAAAGCCAAGTCGGTCTATATATCTCTTGAGAAACAGCGGCAGCGCGGAAATCTGAAGCACTCGCTCGCCATCCATGACTTCAGGTAATCCGTCGCGCAGCGCAAATTCATTGTGGACTGTGACCAGCGATGCTGGCGGAATCCGCCGCCGCAGCATGTCATAACCGCGAAAGGAAATGCGGTCAGCGCCTGCGATGAAGAGAATGATAGGAACGACATAGCGGCGCGCCGTCTCCTTTATGAAGCCGATTTCCTCGCACATCTTGAAGAATTCGTCGAAGGCATGGAAGCCGAGATCGATCACCTTGGGTACCCGGTCGTGGACGATAAGCGGGTCCATCAACTGCATCTTGCCGTAAGTATCCGTCACATTCGCGGTCTCGGTGATCTTAGGCAGGTAATCGAGCAGTGATGGCTCTTTTAGATTGACATCGAACGACAGGGCGGTGCCGTCTTTGAGCAGCAAGAACTCGCTCAGGACGCGAGCGATGAGGGTTTTTCCGACCTGCGGGCTAGGAGAGCAGATGATGTAGATAGGGGTCGCTAACATAGCCAGCAGATCAATCTCGTTTCGTATATGGGCCTGCTCTTGGCCCGCAAGAATATGCGACTACTTCTCGCCACTTCGCGTTGCGGACTTAGCGCCGGCCAATTCCGTCAAGTTGATGCGATCAAATTCGCTCCAGACATTTGCCAGCCAGTGCCGGACATAACCGCGCAGCACGAAGGAGTTGTTCGCGGGCTCATCGTTGCGGCCCTTGTTTGCCACGAAATCGACGAACGGGACGGATGCGACTTCGACCTGCTCATAGGCCATCTCGTTAAGTTTCGGGATGGTCAACTCGGTCGCCTGTTTGATGCGGTGAAAATAGGAATTATAGGTCGACTGGTCCCACTGGAAGAACTGAGTGTCATTGATGAAGTTCTTGACCAGATAGTACTTTGCGCCGCTCATGAAGGTAGCGGTCTCCGCGATCTCGTCGAGCGAAGCGATAGACGATCCTAGGATGTGGAATACGGCAAAGGTAATCTGGCCGGATCGCGCCGAATCCAGAAATCCGATGTCGCGCAAGGAGGCCAGTGCTGAGGACAGCAATCCGGCGCGAGCGTCGATGACGGTGACGGATAGCCCGGAGTTCAGGGTATCGAAAATCTTCATCTGGTCCGCGGTCGTCGTCATGTCGACGATCTCGGTGATCTCGGGATAAAAGCGCTTCAACGTCCCACGCGGAGACTCCGTATCGAAGGCGCGCGTTTGCACGTTGTTGACGCTGAAGTAGTCCAGCAGCGTTCGTGATACGGTCGTCTTGCCGACTCCTCCCTTGTCTGCGCCCACCACAATCACAACTGGCTTCACCATCGAAATCTCCTGAGACACTCGCTCTTGCCGCGCGCAACGTGCGCAATCGGCGCGTCTCTGCTTTGGGTGAGAACATGGCAGAATGAAGGGTAATTGAATTTTCGATGCGAGAGCTCCTCAGGTTGATGAACGTTTTCAACATCGAGCGAGTTGCGTCGTCTGATTGAGACGACGGCGCACGCTGAGAGCAGCGAGTAATCGCTCCTTCTCGTGTTCTACGTCAGGTTTGTGAGTAGCCGAAAGGCCGACCGCCGAAGGATCAACCGTGATCCTGGTGATCGTTGCGATAGCGATAGCGTTCTATCTACCGAACGTTGGGTCGGCATGAAAGGACGTGAATCTTACGCTGCGTCAGCTTGTGGCCTCGATGAAAACAGGATCGAGGTGGCGCTACATGGCCTGGAGAAAAGTCGCGGATCTAGCTCGTTCGACATGGGTTGGCCCGATCTAGTGTCTCCAGAAGCGTGATGACGTCTTCGCTAGAATGCGGCTCGTCAGTTCTAAAAATGGGTTGAAACGAACTCGCTCTCTCCCTCGTGGGAGGGTGTCGGGATGTGCGAGCGCTTGAATCCGCAACGACGCAAATCGCAATCCTGCATCTGTTCGCGTCGAAGCAGGATTATCTTGTCGCGGACGAGGTAGGCAGGGAAGCCGGGCCGCCTGCCCGGCAGCGCGGTCCGACAACATCGTGCGCGACGGCAACCGCATCTATCTAGCTAAGGCGGACTTGCAGAAGATCGGGCGTATCCAATTGCGGCTTCCCGACGCGGTCATCGAAATTCGGCGCGCTCGAACGCAAATGAAAAGCTGGTGGAAAGTGACGGGGAAGGGCGGCGATGTGGCGTCGACTCAAGTATCGATAGGCTCGCTGTCAACATTCTACTCTACACCGTGAATGGCCTGGCGATATTTCTCATGGTCACGAGGCGAGAGTTGGCGAGCAGCTCTTTAGAGTACACTGCGCCGAAGTAGTCGAGGACGAAGGTGCCGGAATAGCGTAGACTTTCGGTCGCGCGGATCAGGTTATCGAGAATTGCCTCCACTTGGCCAATGCGGTCGCGGTAGCGCGCACGGATAACGTTTACGGCGTTCATCGAGTGAACAGCCTCGTCGGCAATCACCTCCCTCAGCCAGTGATGAAACGTGTTGTTACCAAGGGCGTCGTAGAAGGGCTTCTCTGCTGCATAGGCACGGCAAGTGCACATCTCATCAAATGCAATCATAACCATTAGGGAGAATTCGTCTTTCAGGTGTTCAACGATTGGACCAAAGTCGTGCGACCGAGCGTCCAATCTCTCCCGAAGATCCTTTTCGGATCCATTAGCGACGAGTTCAATGATGCGGATGAAGCCATCGGTGTGGCGCTCCTCGTCGATCGCCCAGGCGCTGAAGAATGCCGCAGCTTCATCGCTAATGATGAGGTTTCGGTGCGTCAGCTCCTCTTTTAAGAACCTCGCATCGTATTCCGTATACAGGTCGGGCCACAATTTATCCCAACGTGCGCGTACAGCTGACGGCTCGGCGTTGAACATCGCTGGTGTAAGATCATTGAATAGTTCTTTTGGACTCCAGTGCCGCCGGACCGGGGTAATCATCTCAGTGCCCCTAATCGTGGTGCGAGCGCTCTGGCGCAGCATTGCGGGCCGAACGGTCTCAAGACAATCTGCCGCAGACAAGCTGTGCCGTCGCCTATCTGCTTTAAGAGGTTTATTGTTTGCTGCGGAGCGTTCCGCCTGAAATGTCGTCTTGAATGGAGCTCAGCGCGTGTTTTAGTCAAGGCTGCGTGTTCAAATCGCCCGGCAGGAGGGCTCGCCTGACGACAGGAGTGTCGCCATCGTGATCTGGCATGCTGACAGGACGTCTGGCGACAAAACATCGAGCGAGGGGCTCAGGCCCTACCCGCGATCATGCCCGTGGCCCTGCGCATATTTCGATTATAATCGGCGCCATCACGGACACCGGATTAAGGCTCAGCCGCGAGGCGGGTACCGATGGATGCTTGATCCGCGTCAGCGTAGGTCCCGAACGTGATCGGTAAATGATTCTTACGAGACACCGTCCTCCGGCTTCAGATCCATCTGGAAGGTCAAGCAAGATCATGGTCGAGGGGCTGGCCGGGAAGTGCGGCGCTCTTGCTTGCTATCAACGTCCTCCCTGCATGCGGCAGCGCCGCGCTGTAGCTTTTCCGAAGAGCCTTTAATGTGGACGTCCAGTGTGGAAAAGTACGTCGGGCAGGTCGGCAAGCTTTTGCCAACTATTCTCGCTTTCCGTTCTGCCCGATAACGGTTCGAAAACAGTTGTGTAGCAAGTTCTAGCCCGAGATGGCAGGGGAGATGCAAACATGATCGGACTGGCCGTTATGGAAAACGTGCGGCGCTACCGCGCCATAGCTTCGCTATGTCGTCAGGCTGCTGCGTTCCGGCCAATCCAAGGGGGCTCATTGCTGGCGCAAGCTGCAGATTGGGAAGAGCGCGCAGTTGCGGAGCTTGAGAGATATTTTGACTGTTCGACTGCATGTCCTCGTTGAAGTGACCGGACGACCGAGTTCGTTACCCAAGAATGGGTAGACTCAAGATACAGAATGTTGGCCAGGTGACTTGGTTACGAAGTCGTGTAAGAGAGGGGTGACCTAATGGCGTCTAATTGAGGGTGGAGGCATGCTTCGCCCAGACGAGTGCGTGGTGGGCTCACGCCGTCTAGCCAGAAGAAGGCGCTCGGCTCTCGCGATTGTACGCGAGAAATTTGCGTTCCGCGCGACCACATCGTTCGAAAGGAAATGCGCCTTGTAATCTCCACGTGATCATTATCTGGCGGTCTGTCGGCCATCTGGCTGTCTGTCGGCCAGCCGACTGACATGGATATGCATCCGCGATTTACCTTTGTCGGCTGTGAGATCTCGATCTGGCTAAGGCGTACTGTTCGCCTTGCAGCTCCTGATTGGAGTTTCGGATGCCCGTCTTGCCTTCAATTGCGGCCGATAGTTCGAGGTTGTTGCGCAACATCGAATTTGTCGGCTCGATCGCGAGACCTTGACGGTATAGCGCTTGCGCTTCTTGGTGGCGCCCCTGTTGATCGAGTACGACGCCTTTGGCGTTCAATGCGCGCAGGTCACCGGGTGCTGCCAATAGTACCTCATCAAGCACTTGAAGTGCCTCATCTGCGGAATTGCGCGCCAACAAGACCCGGGTAAGAGAAATCGCCGCATTGACGTTGTTCGGTTGTTGGTTAAAGGCATCGCGCAGACTCTGCCCATCAGCATCAACGAGAGTGCGCGAACTCTGCTCGCGCATGGCGGGATCAACTTCTTTGGTGCCTGCCGAGGCTGACGTGGACCACTGTTGGCGTGAAAGGTCGGACGGGCTCGCGCAACCGGCGAGCATCACAGTAGTGAGTATCGCAGGCAGAGCCGACCATGGGCCTGGACTAACGAAGCACAAGCGCCGCCGACGTTTGGTTCCATTTAAATTCATAGCCTGCTCACGATGATCTGCTGTGCAGTTTCAACTCGCAGCGTTCAGGAGACCGCCCGGGGAAGGGCTCTTGTCCTTGGCAGCTGCCAGCTTCACGGACCCGATCGGTTGGACCGTGAAATCTGCGGCGAGATCCTGATAAGAAAGGACAGGTAGGTCGATTCCGTTACGCGTGAGAAAGCCGCGAACAAAACGCCGGATATCCATCGAACCTAGAATAACTGGCTGGTTCTGGCTGCGCGCGATGCTCGAATGGATCTGGCGAAATTGGGAAAGCAGCATCTCGCTTTGCCGGTCCTCCAAAACGAGGTATGGGCCGACGGCGGTCTCGCGCACGGCACCCCGCACGATATCCTCAGTCTCACGCTCGACGATAAAGGCGGCCACAACGCGATGTGCGTTGGCATAGCGGTGACAGATCTGCCGCTTCAGAACAGAGCGCACATATTCGGTGAGCAGTACAGCGTTTTGCTCCCGCTCGCTCCATTCCGCAAGCGCCTCCAGAACCAAGCGGGTGTTCCGGATCGGGATGCCCTCGTCCAGCAAACGACGCAGGACATCCGCGATCCGAGGGATCGGTGTCGTGCGCAGCACCTCCTTTACCAGATCGGCATATTCCTGCTCCATCCGGCCAAGCAATTGGCGCGTCTCCTGAATGCCAACCAGGCGCTGTGCATAGCGCGTCAACGTGGACCGGACGCGCAAGGCGATGATTTCGCTCGGACCGTGATGCCCTATGCCGGCCGCTTTGAGAGCAGCCGCATGGCCCTGTTCGATCCAGATCCGATTCGTGTCTGGATCCTGCCAGAACGGGATGCCGCTCAATTCGATGTTCGCTACGTCGTCGTCAAGCAAGAGCTTTGTCGGGTCAATAGCGCCCTCTTCTACGGGTACGCCCTCGACGGCCACACTGAATTGCGATCGGGCGAGGTGGTTGGCGCTTTGGGCGGGAATGCGTGGAATCGTGATACCCAGATCAGCTGAGACCAGTGCTGAAACCCGTGCGACGCACTGCTCGAGTTCCCTCACGTCCATTACCTTCATCAGGTTCGGCGCCAGCAACAGGGTAATCGGAAGTGCTTCGGCCGGCACGGTTTGCTTCTGACCCTGCGTGGAAGCGGGAGCTGAACCGGTGGGATTGACGCCGGCCTTGGGAGCGGTCTTGCTCTCTGGCACGCCAACCTTGACAAAGCTGGCGGCGGAAAAGAGCGCGGCCAGTATGACAAAGGGGGGCAAAGGGAAGCCAGGAACGAGCCCCATCACAAGCAGGACGCAGGCGGCCAGCCGGAGCGCTTGTGTGCTGGCCGTAAGCTGGTTGACGATATCGGCGCCGAGATTGAGTCTGGAAGGACCGTTGACACGAGTGACAATGGTTGCGGCTGTAATTGACAGCAGCAGGGCTGGGATCTGCGAAATGAGCGCATCACCGATTGTCAGGATAGTGTATTGATGCATCGCCTCCTCAAGGGACATACCCCTGGAGAGCGAGCCGATCGTGATGCCACCTAGCATATTGATACAGATGACTATGAGTCCGGCGATGGCATCGCCCTTCACGAACTTCATGGCGCCGTCCATCGCGCCGTGAAGCTGGCTTTCCCGCTCCAGCACGCCGCGTCGGCTGCGCGCTTCGTGCTGGTCGATATGGCCGTTGCGCAGCTCCGCGTCGATCGCCATCTGCTTGCCCGGCAGCGCATCGAGCGTGAAGCGCGCCGACACCTCTGCCACTCGTTCGGCGCCCTTGGCCAGAACCATGAATTGCACCATGGTTACGATCAGAAATATGACAATGCCGACGGCGATGTTGCCGGATATGACGAAATCGCCGAACGTATGGATGATGCTGCCGGCGTCACCCTCAGACAGGATCAGCCGCGTCGTTGCAACGGTAAGAGCGAGACGAAAAACAGTGGAGATCAGGATCACGCCCGGCAGGGACGAAAAGTCGAGCGGCGTGTTGAGATACAGCGCGACCATCAGCAACAGTATGGCAAAGCCAAGATTGAAGCCGATCAGCATATCGATCACGACGATCGGGATCGGCATGATCATCATTCCGATCGCCAGAAGAAGCATCAGCGCGACCATCAAATCCGGGTGGGCGGGCGCGCGCGTGATGAGATTTCGTAGAACGTTGGCCATGAAAAGCCTTATTGTTGCCTAGCTGCAGCTGTGTTGCCCCGCAATGAAACATAGCGCTTGAAGACAGCCTGCGCTTCGGTCATGCGGCCGGCGTGGCGCAGGGCGTGGCTACGCATCAGCATCAAGGGCAGAGACGAGGACGGTTCGTCATCTAGTTTGTCAAGGCGATCCAATACCGACAGTGCTTCGTCACCGCGACGCTCCGAGATGAGAGCGTAGGCCAGGATCCGCAGCAAGCCGATGTCTCGAGACTGCTCGTGAGCAACCAGCCGCAACAGAGCCAGGCTCTTTGCGCTCTGCCCGCACGAAAGATAGATATAAGAAAGCACGCAGAGCAAATCTCGCTCCGGCCCAGAGACCAGCTCGAGAGCATCGGCTTCGGAAACGTTTGGCGGCTGTGTAGATGTGACGTGTTGCAATTTGTCTGGATCGGCCATTGCTAGCCTTTGATCAGGCCGTTGTGGCTCTGCCGGAGCAAGATTAACCGCTGCAGCTCCAGCTGCAGAAGGGCGGCTCCTTCACGTGCCACCAAGTCCTCCGGGGCGGCAGATAGCGTATTGGCTAAACGTTCCAAAAGAGGGCCGTGTTGCTCGGGACGCAGAACGTGCGAATGACGTAGGCGCGGCGTCACGAAAGAGAGCAGGCTATGCGCGAGATTAGGCCCGTTAAGCCAAGCGAGTTCCGAGCCTGGCTCAATCTGACCTGGCTGGGCGCGAGCCTCGTCGAGATTGACGCGCGAAATCGCATTGATCGAACCGAGCTCAAGCGCGCTGTCGACCGTGGCTTCAACCAAGCGATCCGGTGCGTCACTATGCCGGGAAAACGCGCTGTGGCTCTTCTCATCATTGCCACGCGTCCGGTCAATCCCGATGGACCTGGCTCGAGAATTGACCGGCGTGATGGCAGATGCATGATGATCAACGCTTGGTCCCTGAAAAGATGGGCCAGGCTCGACGGAATTCGGGGGCAGCCTAGTCATGGCACTTTGCTTCCTTACCTGCAGCCTGAAACGCTAGTAGGACAGAACGGCAAGCCGGCCATTCCGGCTTAGCAGAACACGCCCTTCCTCAATTCCGTTGACGGTCCATCCATTGCTCAAGAGCGCGCCAACAAAATACTTTTGGCCAGCGACGACGATATAAGGATCGCTGCCGCGCCACACAGCCTGGATCCCGATTGCGGAAGGTGTCTTCTCATCCTTGATGGCGACTGCATTGACGAGCGTATAAGCGCCGTTGCTAGTGCGATCAAACCGTTGCTGGATGTCTTGCCAAGTGGCGAGTGCAGCGGGCGTAACGCTGCCGTCGGCCGTGACAACGCCGGCCCCAGAACCGACTTTGATGCCGACAAGGCCCGCTCTGTCAACTTCCTCTTGCAGAAGCCCGGCAGCTGCATCGCTGGCCGGAGCATCAGGAGCGCTGAGCGCCAGCTTTGGTGCAACGTCCGCGGCAGGAGGGGAGGAACTTGGCACCGCAGCGGTGTCGGTCTGGACAAAACTGGTTGAGAATGTGCCAACCGCGGCAAAGCTGATCACGACCATGGCGAGTCTGGCGAGCGATACACGCCGGCGATCGATAGAGCCAGGTTTTTCGAGATCCTCGAAAGACCACCGGATCGACATTTCGCCGGCATGAAGGACGGCAGGAAGAGGGACAACGATGGGCGTGTTTGGCAAAACAGTCTCATGCCCCTCGACACGAACGTCGCTCGCCAGTGCCTCGATCTCGATCGAGTTGGAATGCGGGGTGACACGAAGATGGTGCGGTTCGAGGCCCTGTTCGACAAAGATTAAATCAGCATCGAGGCTGCTGCCGACCAGACACGATCCGACCCCTACTTTGCCCGTCAACCCGGAATAGCACCCCAGCAGCACTTCGAAACGCGGGCAATGTGGTTCATTCACGGTCGCTCTCCTGAACTGCGAACGGGACCGTACGGCAAAACCGTACGGCCCGTTGCGACTTCACGGACTAAGCAGCCCGGGAAAGTGGGCGACGTACGTCGCCCCGCCTCATCTCTTACTGCACCCGCTCATCGGCTGCTTTCTTGACGGTCGATAGCTCGGTCGAGACGACGCGAAGTTCCACATCCCTCTCAGCAGCCTTGGTGCTGGTGATAGTCAGAGCGGCGATTTGCCGTTGGAATGCCGCCTCTCCAGCAACTTCAGCGGCGGTGGAAGCGGTTGCAGCAGCAGCGGTGCCAGCTGCACCAACACCCTTAGTCATACTAGTTCTCCTGTTTGCTTGAATTTCGCCGCAACGTGCGGCTCCTATTTTCCTGACGCCGCAACATGCGACGTCAGGAATCCTCTTCTGTTTCGGCCATGACGTCGTCGAAATGACTCATTGCACTATTTGCAAGCTGCAGAGCAGCGGCTCCCAGAGCGACGTTGAATGCTTGCTGCATAGCGGCTTCGCGCGAGGTTCCGCCTGGCGTGGACGCGCCGCCGTTTACGGGAATGTTCGCATCTGGCGATCGGCCATGATCATCGCGCTCGTCAGGTTTGTGAGATCCTTTTTTGCCGCTGCTTTTGCCGCCAGCCGCATGGAGGTCGGCATCAACGTGCCCAGTGGCGCTGGAGCTTGTAACGCGCATCGGGTTCTCCTATGTCAATTCAATCGTGCCAATGGAGGCAGTCTCCGCCCACCAATGTGCAAACGTTAGCTTTCGAGAAGCTGACGAGTTCTACAAAATGCAATGGGCCGATGCTGGATCTGCGAAAGCTGCAGATCAGATGGTATGTACCAGGACAAACGTTCGTTTGTGGAGCTCGATCGGGTCGGATCGCTGCTCATCAAGTCGAAAGCTTCAGCAGGCGGATGTTAACGCGACTATTAATAGATCGCGTTTGAAGTCGACGCGCTGCAATTGGGCTGACGTCACTTTCGATGCCCGCGGGGTCTTTCGACAATTTTCTTGCGGCCGGGCGCAGCGGGGCGGAGCTTGACCTGGTTTGGGGCGGGGCGGAAAGCCAGATTGACGGCGATTCAGCGGTCAAGGATGATCCCTCGGTCCTGGAGGGCTCATGAAGGATCCGTCAATCGGGGCCCGCCTTCAGGAGAGCGAACAGCAGCCTCCCGCTCGAGAAGCGGTCCATCGCCCTGGCGCTCTGCGATCAGCATGCTCCTGATCCTTGCGCAAGCCGGCAGGATCCGCACCTCTGACCGGTTCTGTCGCGCGGCTTTAATGCATCGACCTTCTTGCCGGGCTGCGTATTCAGCCGATTGACCTTCGCAGCGGCAGACTGGATTTGAGGTCGGCCTCGCGCGATCGGGCGCGGCCTACATAAACTGTGCGCAGTGGAGAGCGAGCAAGTTCCTCGGATCCGGCGGACGGCATCGAGGATGGTAGAGCTTGCGCGACCGACTGCTCGGCAGGGAGACCCGACCGCGCGTAAGCCGCACAAGCTCGACTGGCGTTTTCAGCCTGATCCTGACAGGTAGTGCGATCCGGCTAGGCGTTAGCGCCTGCAGCTTGCATGCGTTCGGACTCGATGCGAGCCTTCAAGTTGTTCAGGTAGTCCTCCGCGTAGGACTGGGCTACCGAAACCGGGAGGTTGACCCCCGCCGTGGCCGCTTCTTGGATTGCCTGCTTCACCAAGCCTTCTCGCATTGCCAATTTGACCTCAGGGCCGCCGATGCAGCCTACCGCCTGTGCCGCAAGGTTCAGGCCAGCTTCTTCGAGCGCTTGTTTTATGTTGCCACCGCTGATCGCCGTGTGAAGAAGATTTGCAGCTTGCGCTTCGGCTTCGAGCACCATTGACGCCAGATCGGCCAATTCGCCCAGGCCTGGAATGAAGCTAAGTACACCGACTGCTGTCGCGGCCCAGTCGAGTACCTTCGAGCCAACCTTGAGCACGTCATTGATTGCGTGCATGAAGGCGCCACCGTTTTTTTTGGGAGACTTGATGTCGGGTTGGTCTGCCACGCCCATCGACATGTCCGCGACCGCGTCCTTCTCGGCGGCCGTTCGGGCGACATGCGTCTTCACATGCTGAACGGTGCGGTTCGCACCGGACATGTTGCTGAAGAACTGGTTGAAGTCGCTCTTGCTGATATTGCCGGAATCGACCGTATGGCCGCCGCCGAAGTCGAAGAACTTGTGGTGGGTTTTGTAGCCCGTAATCGCGTTGTTCATCAACCCGAACAGGACAGGGTCGGACAGCAGCTGGGATGCCGCCTTTCGCACCGCGGGCGCGAGGCTCTTGTCATCGGCCATGCTCGCCAGCTTTTCCCGCGTCAGGTCGCCCTTCCCGAAAAAGGCGCTTTGGTTCTTGCTGATCGTGTCGAGCGTATCGAGCTCGGCTTTCGTGAGATTCACCGATGATGAAGCAACCTGCAGGAAGTCCTCTTTGTGGACCTTGTCTATCGAGCCGCCATACAACTGCTTCCATTCATCCGGATGGTCGAGGAAGTATTGAGCGGCCGCAAGAACCTGCGGCGGGCATTTGCCCGTCTTAGCTTCGCCGTCGACGATCTGCTTGAAATCCGAAAGGCTTAGGTTCTTGGGCAGGTTGTCGGAATAGCGATAGAGCTCGCGCAATGCATCGGTCAGCATCATAACCGATGGCTCGCCATTGCCGCTGCCGTCGGAGGGGATGTAGTTTTGCGTATAGTTCTTTGCCCGCTGCTCCTGGAACTCAGCAACTTGCGGGTGGTGATCGGAGAAGCCGGAGAGATCACCCGCTTTGATTTTACCGCCGCAGCGGCCGTCGCCTTGCGAGCCTATCGCGTAGAAGAGCTCGGGGTCTCGCTGCAGTGCCTCGATCGCCGCCTTCAGATCCGGCGGTGTGGAGGGATCGTTGGCCAAATCTCCCAGAGATTTCCAATCCAGCGGGCATTTGTCCTTGTGTCGGATCAGCACCGACACAATCTGCAGCTCGGCCTCAGTCGGGGTGCCGCTGTTCCACGTAATTCTGGAGCTTTGTACGGGGGCTTCTGCAATCTTTGGGGCGTTCGCAGCGGAGGAGGCTTCCTCAGAGGACGGCTCGGGGGTCTCCTGACATGCGTCCAGTGCGGCCTTAATCTCCGGCGGGATGATGTTCCGCACCTCTTGCGTGAGTTCCTCCGTCAGTTGCTTGGCCGAGTCCTCGGTCGCCGGACCTTGCGGTGGGGAATGCTCGTCAGTCGCGCCCTTCAACGACAAACTGACCAGCACCGCCTCGAAGCTTGAAAAGTCACGCGCCGGCGAGGGCCCGGAAGCTAGCCCCGACAAAGCCAAATTCGAGCTGGTGGTTAGCGGCAGATTGTTGACTGACATCATACGTCCTCTGATTTGAGATCGCACCACAAGCTGGCTATGTGGCGCAGCCTGAGATCGCGGCGAACAACGAGCAAGAGAGGTCGATAGGCTTCAATGGCTCCTACCGCTTGCTTCCGATTGCACAGCGCTCCCAGCGCTCAGTTTGGCTACAATCTATAGGCATATCGCCGTCTAGATATTCACGCCGTATGGTAGGAGCGATTAGCTTTCGAGAAGCTGACGGCGCTCAAAGGATTTCACAATGAGTTGAGAAATGACGTCGCTCAAGGCGGCGACGGGTCCTCAATTCGGCATCGGCTTGCTTCGGTGCTCGGTCGCTCGCCTCTGCGACAGCCAGGTCAACGAGTCTGCCGCTCTTCGCAGGATTCGCGTGCGCTGATTCATGCAACACATCGCGGGTTCCGCAACATCTCTCGGCAACTCACCAGCGCTCAGCCAGCTCGCGCCTGCGTGTCAAACAAGTTGTTGGCGTCTGCCCGATCGGGGCGATGCAGCATGATCGGATCAGATTGCTGGGGTGGCCGCACGAATCAATCCATCGCCCAAAAAGTTGAGCGGTGCATGGTACTCCGGACACCTCGGATCTCAGATGCACCTCTGTCAATGTCATTGTGCTTCGTCACCTGGCGGGTGTTCACTCGAACCTGCGGGCCCAAGGGCGGCGTCCAGCGACGGTTCGAGACGAATGAACCCTTCTGCTCGCCATTGCGCCGTGTGAGGCACACCCAGGATGGTGAACGTTGTAGTCCGGACATTTCTGCTCGGCATGACGTCACGGCCTCTCAGCATTTCGATCTGAGCAGGCGTAGCTGTTTGGCCGATGAAGACCCAGTTGTCCCTGGCGGGATATCCGTTCGCCATGACGAAATCGCCAAGTTCCGGCGGCGCGACGCGTGCGGGCAGCGCGGGCCGCCCTTGGGACCGTCCGGCGTGAGGCGACCCCGCCTGCATGAGTCCAGGCTCAAGATCTTGCCAAACAGGGTCCTTGCCGAAATCGGAGGAGTCCGCGCGATCTTGAGCGGCCGCTTGTTGGGAATTGGACTGCTCGCCGTCGATCAATGACGGCTCGCCGCGCGATGATTGGCCTCCCAGCTCCTGCCAAATCAGGTCCTGGTTGTATTCGGGCATTTCATGCAATGCCATCAGTTCACGCTCAAACTCACTTCGATCGGCTGGCGATGAGGCCGAGCGGGGTGGTGGGCTCTTGTCTGCTCCGCCTAGCGCATTGAAGTCCATCCTGTTCCTACCTTTTGCACAACAAAGCGGCTCTCAACCGATGCGGCGAAGTTCATGACGGACTTCCTAGAGCTTTTCAAAGGCTCGCATGAAGCGCTAAGGATGCAAAGCAGGTCACGGATACTGCTTGCCCTTTCCGGCTCGAGCATCCGTGGTGCGGGCCCGGACGTTTATCGCCTGTCTTGCGGCATCGCCGCTGGACAGCCGCCCTCTAATCATGACAGCAGCAGCTTTCGAAAAGCTGACAGAGGACATAAGTAGAGTAGAAATTACATCTCTTCCAACCCATCTGCTACATCCGTTCATTTCTTGCCAGTATCAGGTGCGTGAACCATGCCGTCTTGATGTGAAAGCTCGGGCGAAGGAGCGTCATTGGGGCGTCCTCCGCGAACGACCACGCTGGAAGATCCGCGAAACAGCATCAAGACCGACTCATGCGGTGGCTTTTCGGCTCCGTTTGGGTTTCGTCGCGCCTGTGCCTCCGTCACCATTCCTTTGAGTGTTTGCTCCACAAGCGCGATAAAGCGAGGTGGACCGGACGCGAAGACGAGCCCATCTCCCGGCACGGCTCTCACGATGTAGCGCTCGTCCGAGATGTTGAGTGCATCGAGTGCCGCCTTGAGCGCGTCAAAGCTGATCGGATCCAGTATCAGAAGGCGACTTTGCGCCTCATGCGCATCAGATACGTAGAGCACCAGCCCATCGTAGTACCATTGAAGATTGTAGAGATTGATCAACCGTTCGAGAAACTCCCGCGGTGGGAGATCCGGCATTCGCCCGCGAATTCGTCCCTTCACCCCGGTGCTGATATTGACTCTGATATTGAGGTTGTTGCCGAACTCCTGCAGCGCGGCCGCGAGGTCCTGATCCAGCACTGTGTAACTATACGGCGTCGACGGCAGCGCCAGCGGGGCGCCGAGCGCCTTGATGGCGCCCAAGCACATGAAAACAGCAAGATAGAGAACTTTCTTCAAGATATGCAGCCTTGTAGACGGGATGAGCATTCCAGCGATTTTCTTCTACTTAAGACCAAGCACCGGAATTCGTCCCAAAATTTGGAGGCCGACGCTTCGCCCGAAATTGGAAGCCAACCGTGATCATTAGATGACAGATGCTCGTCAGCTTTTGGTCAGCTTGCGTCTCTAGGGTGCCAGCCCATTCATGCGAGCGAATGGCTAATCTCACCACGTGACAGAAATGATTTCTCCCATGTTGCTTGGAATTGCGTCGGTCTCCGCCAACCCCGTCGAGTGTGCATCCAGCGGCTGTTCGCTGGCAGACGCTCAGTTTCACGAGAGTCTCACGCAGGCCGCCTTGAAACAGGGGGGCGCCTCTTCTGTGACCGAGCGCGCGCCAGTGTCATCGGTGCCGGAAGTGCAGCGCGCAGTCACGCCGGCGAGCCCGCTTGGCGATCGCGTCCTTCAGAGCATTTCTGCTATCCACCAGGGTAAACCATTTCCTGGAGGTGCAGTTTCGCCGACGCTCGTCGGCGACCTTGATCCTGCGAAGAGTTTCCAGCTTGGGCCGGCCGCGCAACCGCTCCTGCGGCCGCAGCAAGTCGAGGTGCATCCGGCGGGCAAGCCGGAAGGTGCTGATCATTTCGATTCGGCGTTGACGAATTTGCGCGATGTTTACAACGGCGTCGTCCAGGTTTCGCTCATCTCCAAGGGTACAGGTGCCGTCAGTTCATCTCTGAATAAACTTCTATCAGCAGGCTGAGCGAGCCGTTGGCTGTCTTGACGAAAGGTAAGATCGGTAACGGTCGGCCCGCGAGCAAGCGGCTTCATGCTCTTGTTCTGCTGCTGCTTTTACCGATCCTCACCGGTTGCAAAACGGATCTGTATACCAAAGTTCAGGAGCGGGACGCCAACGAGATGCTTGGGCTGCTGCTGAGCAGGGGCGTAGATGCCATCCGGGTCGTCGGCAAGGATGGGACGAGCACCATTCAGGTCGAAGAAAAGCAGCTCGCCTATTCCATCGAGTTGCTAAATGACCAGGGCTTGCCGCGCCAGCCCTTCAAGAGCCTTGGTGAGGTGTTCAAGGGGTCGGGGCTCGTTGCCTCTCCGGTCGAGGAGCGGGCTCGCTACGTCTATGCCCTAAGTGAAGAATTGTCGCGCACGATCAACGATATTGATGGGGTTCTCTCCGCCCGTGTTCATGTCGTTCTGCCGAAGAATGATCTTCTGCGGCAGGATGCAACCCCGTCCTCGGCGTCGGTTTTCATTCGGCACGCCTCCAGCGCGAAGCTCTCAGCCTTGCTGCCGCAAATCAAGATGCTCGTCGCCAACAGCATCGAAGGTCTATCATACGACAAGGTGGCGGTCGTGTTTGTGCCCGTTGAGCGGACTCAGCATGAGGTCTCGGTTACACCAGCGGCAGCTTCAAACGAGCCAAGCAGGTTCGTTGCGGCTCCCATTGCGATCGGCGCAGGAGGTGCGCTCGCCGTATTGGGCATCGTATCTTGCCTACTGCTGAGCGCACGCGGGGGGCAACTTCGCCAATCCTGGCGTAAGCTGATAAATCTCGGCAGTGGTGCCAGCAAGCCAGCGGTCCAGTCCGCTGGCAAAAAGCTCTCCGCCGATGCGAAATAGGCGGACATTCAGGTCCGTATAGATGGTATCCCTCGACAAAAATCATTCACTCAACGCGCATTCCGATCGCCTGCGCGAGCTTGCCGTCTTGATCCATCCCAGCCGTTTGGCCGGCCATCTTGATGGGCTCCTGTCGGAGGCCACAGTGCTTCAATTGCAGAAGACTCCGAGGCTGCAGCAAAGACTGGCCGAATTGCTGCTGAAAAGTGAACTGGCATCGAATGTAACTGACTGGGGCAGGGACGTTCTGTTCGGGCATGATCCGCGTCGGGCGGCCTTGCTCGCTGGCAGTATCTGGCATGCCCGTTCGGTGCTGAAGCTTGTGTCAAAGCATGATGTGGCGATTCTGACCGAAAATATTGGTGCGGAAGCACATGCTTTCGCAATCCGACACTTATCTGGCGCAGTCGCGACCACATCGATTGTCGATCCGCATAAACTATCGAGCCAGATTGAACATGACGGACATGCCTGCCTTGGTGCCTGGCTCAAGGACGCATCAGAGCTTGACCGTGTGCGCGTCCTTTTCCGTTTACCTGTGGGGACCGCCGCCGAATCCCCAGCAGCCGAACACCACAACGCAGCGAGTCGTTTGCTGTCTTTGGTGGTAGCCCACTTGGCCAGCGAGGCGTCAGCGGCATGACGGCCGATGAAATAGCCCGGCCAGATAGCCCACGGATAAGGCCGCTTGGTCCACTCATACCAGCCGCGGAACTCGGCATCTGGTACGATGCGGTGCAGACGCGTGCGCTAGCCGACCGCTATCTGCGGCAGGTTCGCAGCTGGGCAAGCAAAGCCCATCAGCAAGAGCGGGAGCGCGGCCACAGCGAGGGTCTTAGGTCAGGATCGGATGAAATGGCACAGCTGATCGCCCGAGCTGCTTCCGATGTGGCCCGGCGAAAAGCCGTTCTGCAACAGGAGTTGCCACAGCTCGTCCTTGAGATATTGACCGACCTGCTGGGCTCCTTTGATCCCGGCGAGATGCTGGTAAGGACCGTTCGTCACGCCGTCGAGCAAAGATATGGCAGCGCAGAAGTATGCCTTCACGTGTCTCCTGTGAACGCTGATGCACTAAGACATGAATTCCAGGCGTTCGACGGGACGGATGGTCGGCCGAAAGTCAGACTTGATCCGGACCCGGCTATGGGGCCTGACCAGTGCATTCTGTGGAGCGAGTTTGGCAATGTGGATTTAGGACTTGCCGCACAGCTCCGCAAACTGCGTCTCAGCCTTGATCCATCTTCTCAGGAAGGCGAATCGTGACGATGCAACGATCAGACCCTGATCAAGCAGCCGGAGAAGGAGATTTGCATGCGGCGCTAGCATCTGTAAGGTCCGCAGCAAAGGATGTCGATACGCGCGCTGTGCGGGGACGGATCACGCGGGCGATCGGCACGTTACTTCATGCCGTATTACCAGGGGCCCGTGTCGGAGAACTTTGCCTGTTGCAGGATCACGCATCCGGATGGGCGCTTGAGGCGGAAGTCATCGGTTTGCTGCCGGATGGGGTTCTGCTGACGCCTATCGGCGATATGGTGGGCCTGTCACACCGCGCGGAAGTGGTCCCGACCGGGCGCATGCAGGAAGTGTCGGTCGGGCCCGGCCTGCTCGGTCGCGTGATCGACAGCTTCGGCCGTCCACTCGACGGCAAGGGGCCCATAAAGACGGTCCACACTTGTCCGCTCCGCGGCAGGGCACCCAACCCGATGAAACGGCGCAGCATCGAGCAGTCATTTCCTCTCGGCGTTCGCGTGTTGGATGGGCTTCTGACGTGTGGCGAAGGTCAGCGGATCGGAATCTATGGAGATGCTGGGTGCGGTAAGTCGACGCTGATGTCGCAAATTGTAAAAGGGGCGGCCGCTGATGTCACCGTAGTTGCACTCATAGGAGAGCGCGGCCGCGAGGTGCGTGAATTCATTGAACGTCATATTGGAGATGCCATTGCGCGCACGATCGTTGTCGTTGAGACATCCGATCGATCCGCAATGGAGCGGGCGCAGTGCGCTCATATGGCGACCGCACTCGCGGAGTATTTTCGGGATCAAGGACTGCAGGTCGTGCTAATGATGGATTCGCTGACGCGCTTTAGCCGCGCGATGCGCGAAATCGGCCTCGCCGCGGGAGAACCTCCCACCCGACGCGGCTTTCCTCCTTCCGTTTTTGCGCTGCTGCCCGGTCTGTTGGAACGTGCCGGTATGGGAGAGCGGGGCTCCATCACGGCATTCTATACAGTGCTTGTCGAAGGTGACGGCACGGGCGATCCGATTGCCGAAGAGTCGCGCGGCATTCTTGATGGTCATATCATTCTTTCGCGCGCGCTGGCTTCGCGCGAGCATTTTCCCGCCATCGATGTGCTGTCGAGCCGAAGTCGTGTCATGGATGCGGTCGCCTCCGCGCCACATCGCAAGGCGGCCTCCGTCTTCCGCGATCTGCTCTCGCGCTACAATGAGGCTGAGTTTCTGATCAAGGTCGGTGAATACAAGCCCGGCAGCGACCCACTGACTGATCGGGCAATCGATTCAATCGAGGAACTGCGCGCATTCTTGCGCCAGGGACAGGACGAGCCGTCCAGCTTTGAGGAGACCGTTTCATGGATGTCGCGTCTCACGGCCTGAATCCCGTGCAAGCGTCGAAATTGCGGCTGGTGAAAGACATGAGGGAGCGAAGCGCGCTTCGTGAATTGTCGAACATGGAAGCCAAGCGCCGAATTGCAGCCGACGCGCTGCAGCGGGCGTCTGAGGGTCTTGAAGCCGCGCAGAAGCATCGCGCCAAGGTCGAAGCTGAACTTTATCGGGAACTGGCGCAGCTCGAGACAACGTCCGTGACCGAGCTCGATCGACGGTGTCAACTCGTCATTGGGCGACTGGCAGCAGAGATCGAATCGGCGCGTCAGGCGCTTGAGCAGGCACGCATCGCGCATGAGGAGGCACAGCGGGCGGTGAGTGAGGCGCGGGCACTATGGGCCGGGCGTTCGGCGGCGAGCCAGAAATGGCAAGAGATTGAGGGCAATGTCCAGCGCGCGAGCGCCGTCCGTTCGGAGTCTGCGGCCGAAATCGACGCCGACGATGAGGTTTTGCTCCGATATCAGGGTGGTTCGCGCAGCCAGACGATCGGCGGGGCGTTCTAATGGCTGGTTCTGTTATGACGTCGCGAACTGCGCCTGTGCAACCTGTCGGTAAGCGCCGTGGCTGAACCCGCACTATTTCAGCCAGCGGTGAAGCTGGCGCATGAAGTGGTCTCGTGGGCCAACGAGATTGCCGCACGGCGTACCATCTTGCAGAGCCGCCTTGGCGACAAGCCACTATCCATCCGTGTGAGCCGGCTTGTCTGGCAGGCGGAGCCATATGACATGTCGATGCTCGACTGCGTATTTTGCGCCGGCGGCGAGACAGCTGTTTTGTCCTTGCCTCGTCTTCTCGTCGAGACACTGATTTCAACGGTCCAGCAGGGCCTTACGTTACCTTCCGACCCAACCCGCTCGCTCGTTCTCGAGCTCGCACTGGAACCCTGGATCGCTGGATTAGAGAACGTTCTCGCATCGAATGTGCAGCTGATCCGCATCGAAGACGCAACGGCCAAAGACCCCTATCTGGAGCTCGATGTTGCCATCGGAGCGCTGGCGGGAAAGGCTCGCCTGTTCTTGTTCGCGCCGCTTGACGGTCTGATTCCTTCTGCGTTTCGCTTGCTAGGCGAGTTGATTGGTCAATTACCGCGAGAGCAAGGCAAGATTTCGTCGGAATTTCCGGTCGTGCTTAAGACAGAGATCGGCTCGCTGCGGGCGCCTGTCAGGCTACTTCGCCAAGCACAGCCCGGCGACGCACTGCTGCCCGACGTCATTCCCTTTGCCCATAGCCAGCTGATCCTCACGGCGGACAAGTTGTGGGCGCCGGCGCAGGCCGTGGACGACAGACTTGTCCTTCGCGGACCATTCCGCCTGCAGCCTCATCCTCTAAGGTATGTAAATATGACGATACGCCCCCAAATGGAACAAGCAATCCCGCCCTCGGAAGCCGACATCGACAGTGTTGAGATCACGCTTGTGTTCGAATGCGGCCGCTGGCCTATCCCGCTGGGTACGTTGAGAAGCATCAACGAGGGACACGTGTTCGAACTTGGGCGGTCCCTGGACGGTGCGGTCGATATTGTAGCCAACGGTCAATTGATCGGCCGGGGCGACATCGTGCGCATCGGTGAGGCGCTTGGGATCCGGTTGCGTAGCAGGTTGGCGGTCAATGGTTGACATTCAACCGAGCATCCTTGCACTTCTTGCGGCGACGGTCGGCCTTGGCCTGCTGGCGTTCGCAGTCGTCACAACGACCGCCTTCATAAAGGTTTCTGTCGTTCTGTTCCTGGTTCGCAACGCGCTCGGGACTCAGTCCATACCACCGAATATCGTTCTGTATGGCGCTGCATTGATTCTTACCGTGTTCATAGGCGCTCCAGTGTTCGAGCAGACCTACAACCGCGTGACCGATCCGCAACTTCGCTACCAAACCGCCGACGACTGGTTGACCGCCGCTAAGGAGGGCAGCGAGCCGCTGCGCGCCCACCTCAAAAAGTTCACTACTGAGGAGCAGCGCACGTTCTTCCTGTCATCGACGGAACATATCTGGTCGGACGAGATGCGCAGCAACGCAACAGCCGATGATTTGGCAATTCTCGTGCCGTCGTTTTTGATCTCGGAACTTAAGCGTGCATTTGAGATCGGCTTCCTTCTCTACCTTCCGTTCATCACGATCGACCTGATCGTGACGACAATTCTGATGGCCATGGGCATGTCAATGGTGTCACCAACAATGATATCCGTTCCTTTCAAGCTCTTTCTGTTCGTCACAATCGACGGCTGGTCGCGGCTCATGCACGGACTGGTGTTAAGCTACGCATCCCCCGGAGGTTGAGATGGACGAAGCCAGCATCCTCACCCACCTGAGCCGATCACTTGTCCTGTTCATGATCTGGGTTCTTCCGCCGCTCCTGGCAGCGCTCGTGGCCGGACTGGGTATCGGCATCGTGCAGGCAGCAACCCAGCTCCAGGATCAAACCTTGCCACTGACAGTGAAGCTCCTCGTCGTCGTCGCGGTTCTCGTTCTGTTTGCCCCGGTGCTGAGCGCGCCACTGATCGAGCAAGCACAGCACATCTTCACCGAGTTCCCGGCGCTCACAGCGAGGTATTAGTGCGGGGAACGCAAGGCGGACCAAGCCTGCAGCTATGGCGTCGCGCTTGTCTGTCCTCATTTTGAACCATGGAAGAGACGAGTTTCGTCAGCTTACCGAAAGCTCGCCTCATTATCATGGGACAGATAGATGTCCGGACTGTCCTGTTCGGCTCGATCGGCCTTCGAAGGAGGAATGACCTCATCTGAAATTGCCATCCACTCAATTCGAGTCTGGCTCCACGATGAAATGATCTGCTGTGAGGCCTGGCCCTCGATGCATAACCTGGCGAGTTGTTAACTAGGTGGATAGGCGAACCGATTTGATCTCAAGTGGGCGCAGGGTTTTGACGATCTGATGGATCAAGCCGCGATGAAGTGCCGGCCGAGACCGATCGCCGCGAACTGTTGAATTGATGCAAGCTCCGAAGCTCCAGGTCACCAGAAACCGCCCTACGGGCCGGTGACAGCCAAAGGAGCTTGGCTTGCTGGCCCGGTAACGGCGCTATTTGGGGGGGCCTATCATTGAGATGGTCATACCTTATTGGTGGACAGCCGTGGCTGCGGAGAGTGGAAGCGCAAGTGACGTGGCCCTAGCGCTAGGTATGTCGATTTGCAGCCGCTCGGACACGAGGTAGATGACCAGCAGAGTTGACGACTCGCATAATGGCGAGGCGCCCGGGCGATTAGATTAGCTTGAAGCGAGCGGTGAGCTGAGCTCAAATGGATGCGTTGTCACCCACCGAGACGCAAAGTCTGGTTCAGACTGCCGTCGAATTCGTCGTTGCGGCTGGACTTAGCGCGGCCCGTGCGCTTGGCATTATGCTGGTTCATCCGGTATTCACGCGGCCGCACATTGGCGGGATGATCCGCGCAAGCGCGACGATTGTAATTGGATTGCCTTGCTTGATGCAAGTCAAGAGCGGCTTGCAGGCGCTGGATCCCGGCACCCGTATGATTGCGGTCGCGCTCCTCGGTGTGAAGGAGATATTTATCGGCCTATTGTTCGGCTTTCTGCTCAGCATACCACTTTGGAGCATCCAAGCCGTTGGTGACATCATTGATACCCAGCGCGGCATCTCCAGTCAGGTAGACGATCCCGCGACACGCAGCCAAACCTCCGCAATGGGGCTCTTTCTCGGAACTGCGGCGGTTACGATCTTCGTCGTATCGGGAGGCCTGCAGACAATGGTCAGATGCCTTTACGGGAGTTATCTGATCTGGCCCGTGTATCGGCTGCTACCGCCCCTGACCCAGCAGGGGGCAATGGAATTTATCAAGCTTCTCGACCATATCATGCATGCGACGCTCGTGGTCGCCGGGCCTGTGCTGGCTCTGCTGCTTCTGATTGACGTATCCCTCATGCTGCTTGGGCGCTTTGCGCCGCAAATCAAGCTGAACGATCTCTCTCCGACCATCAAGAATGCTGCCTTTGGCATCATCATGGTGAGCTACACCGTCTTCCTGATCGAATATATGGGCGCCGAGATCGTTCAGTTCGACGGTGTGCTGGAGCGGCTCGAGAAGTTCTTGAAATGAATGATACGAGTGAAGAGAAAAAGCTTCCACCGAGTCACAAGAAGCTGAGGGACGCGCGTAAGAAAGGGCAGAGCCCGCGCAGCGCCGACTTTGTGACCGCGGCAAGCCTCTGCGCTGGTTTCGGCTGCCTGTGCTTCAGGGCAGGCCCGATCGAAGACGGATGGCGCGAAGCGGTGCGGCTCATCGACAAGCTGCAGGGCCAGCCATTCAACAGTGCGGTCCGGCAGGCCTTGGTCGGATTGATGGACCTTTCTATGGCAGCCGTAGCCCCCATTCTGGGTGCGGCGTTGGTTGCGGCCATCTTGGCCGGCATCTTGGCCAACGGCGGGCTGACGATTTCCGTCGAGCCACTGAAACCTAGCTTTGAGAAATTGGATCCGGTCAAAGGGCTGAAGCGGATTGTCTCCCAGCGCTCGCTTGTGGAGCTTGGAAAGTCCCTCGTCAAAGTATTGGTTCTTGGCGCCACGTTCGTCTTCACTGTGCTCTCAGGTTGGAGGGCATTGGTCTATTTGCCGGTGTGCGATTTAAGCTGCCTTGGTTTTGTCTTTAACGAGCTGAAAGTACTGATAGCGATTGCTGCCGGCGCCTTTCTGATTGGTGGGCTCGCCGATCTGCTCATTCAGCGTTGGTTATTCCTGCGCGACATGCGCATGACGCAGAGCGAGGCCAAGCGCGAGTCCAAGGAACAAGATGGTAATCCGCATATCAAGGGTGAACACCGCAGGCTCCGTCGCGAGTCGGCGAACGAGTCTCCGCTCGGCATCCACCGGGCAACATTGATATTGACTGGACCGGCGACGGTGATTGGGCTGCGCTACGTGCGGGGCGAGACAGGCGTCCCGGTCCTGGTGTGCCGCGGTGAAGGCGAGGCGGCGTCAGAGTTACTGGCGCAGGCGCGGGCCCAGCGTCTGAGCATTGTCGAGGATCATGTGTTGGCGCGTCAGCTGATCAGTAAAGGTGCGATGGGCAAGGCCGTTCCCATGGTTTGTTTCGAGAGGGTCGCAAAGGCGGTGTTTGCCGCCGGCCTTGTGTAGCGTCGACGCGCTCAGACCTTCGGTCAAAACCGCTATTGTCGCAGAACTTGGTAAGAGCTCCGCGAACCAAAAACAGCGGCCGAGCACAGACCGGAGTCCAGGAGCTCGTCGGCCGATCGCAAAACTGATATGGAAACCAGAGTGCCCGGCGTCGTTGGTCCTGGCCGGATATTATTGGGTTTCGGGCGCACCCTTGTTTTGGGTTCCATCCTCCAAATTGCTGCGATTGCCGGTCGCCGCGGGCCCGCGGACTGTGATGGGAAGCACTGCCCGATCACCGCTGGTCGGCATGACGACGCTATTGCCGAGCAGGTCGCCGGGATCGTTGACCATGACTGCAAGGTTATTGCGGACTGAGCAGCCAAGCGTTGGATCGAACGAATTGTCGCCGAGAGAAGGGCCGGTGACAGCGAACGGCGGACAAGCGGCAGGATGTGCTTCGTAGGTAATTGCCTCGATCCGGACCCCGAAATGTGCGGGTAGATCGACGGGAGAGGCGGACAGGCGGATATTGTAGGGGGCAATGCCCATCGCGCGCGCCTCATGGGCAACTTGCGCTACGAGCCGCGGTGAGCCGGCGACGTCGAGTTGGAGTGCATCGCGCCGGCCGCGGCTGGCATTCGCAATGAAATCCCGCAGGCCGTACCTCTCGTTGCGACGAAGATTTTGAAGCAGCAGGACACTGGTCTTCCGCTCCACCCTGACCGCTTGTCCGACCGGTCCGGAAGAAATCGCAGTACTATTTGCACATCCGCCAAGGGCAGCCGCAACTGCGATCAAAAGACATAGGTGTCGTCGCAAGGTCATTGGCAGTCCTCATTCAATGATAAAGCCGGCACCGACGGTTGCACCCGATCTGACCGTGGCGGGCGCCGCCTCACGCCCCTTCGATGAACCAGCCAGCGTATTCGTCAGGGTGCGCCCTGCGTCCGAAGGCGGCCCGATGCGATCAGTTGGAGCGCTCATCTTGCCCGGGCCAGATCCCGGTCGGACGATGTAGGGAGTGACAATGATGACCAGTTCGGTCTCCTGCTTCTGAAATGAAGAGGAGCGAAACAGCACACCAAGGATCGGAACATCTCCTAACCAAGGAAAAGTGCCGATGTCGGTACTGAAATTGCGCCTGATGAGCCCCCCAATGGCGAAGCTTTGGCCGCTGGCAAGCTCGACAACAGTACTGGCACGACGCGTGGAGAGACCGGGCACCGATATTCCGTTGACGCTGACCTCGCCTTCTTTCGACAGTTCGCTGACTTCAGGCTTCACATGGATATTGATCTGATTATTGCTGAGGACGGTCGGGACGAACTCCAGGCTGATTCCGAATTGTCGGAATTGGACCGAGACTTGCCGGTTGTCCTGCATCACCGGAATTGGAAATTCGCCACCGGCCAGAAAACTTGCGGATTCCCCAGACATGGCGGTCAGGTTCGGTTCAGCCAGGATCGAGGCGAGGTGCTCGCTGGCGAGCGCGTCGAGAACAGCGCTCAGGTTGGTATTGCCAGCGCTGTACCCGATGCCGATCGTGCCGCCGCCGCGGGCCGGCCCAGAACCGCCACCTTTTCCAGTGACAAGGAAAGCGCCGTTCGGACCGGAAGCCGTAAAGTTGATATTGAGGTCCTTGACGGCACTGCGGGAGACTTCTGCCACCCGCACACTCAGATTCACCTGCAGCGAACCTGCCACCTGGATCTTGTTGACGACCAGCGCACCCGGACCGAGAAACTGCTCGGTCACCTTCCTGGCCGTCTCGACGATATCGGCGTTGGGAGCCGTCCCGCCAAGGATTGCGCCGCGTGGGGTATAGCTGACCTGGATCGGATAATCGCCGATCTCAGCCTTCAGCGTGGCACGCAGGTCCTCGATCGGCTGGGTGACAACGACGCGCAGCTCGGCGAGAGCCTCGCCGTTCTCGTTCAAGGCGAACAGGCTGGTTCGCCCGGATTTTTTGCCAAATACGAATATCGTGCTGCTCGATGGCGCCTGGTAGTCGGCGATCGCCGGGTCGGCAACAAAAATGCTCGCTGCCGGCGCGTTCAGATGAACAGTCTTGCCCTGTGAGGAGGTGAGGTTGAGCGTGCCGGTGGTGCTGCCAGGCGCCGCACGTGGCGGCTCTCCTTTGCCGTCCCGTTTTGTCTCGGCTGCGCCGGCAAGCGGAAACAGCAGAGCAAGTCCGCACAGGACGTAGCACAAGCGGGGCAGAGCGGCAGAGCGTTGCGCGATCATGACCATCGGCGGCAGATTGGCGCCGGCAGCATTCTTGACGACCTTCAAGGGATTGTTGCTTTCAAGTTAGATTGCTAGGCAGCCGATGCTGCGCCGACGAGTTCAAGGGTGTAGCCGACCCCGCGCGCGGTCTTGATCCTGAGCGTCGCACCGGCCTGGTTCAAATGCGCGCGTAAGCGATAGATCCCGACTTCCAGCGCGTTGGTCGAGACCTCGTCGTCAAACGCATACAAGCTATCTTCCAGCGATGTGCGCGGCACGGTGCGGCCGGCGCGGTTGAGCAGATGTTCGAGAATGCACACTTCGCGCCGCGCAATTCTCAGTATCCGGCCGCCGACCGAGACTTGCCTTGCGATCGGGTCGAAATGCAGATTGCCGAATGTTACCACCGGCGCCGTCATTTGCGTCGACCGCCGCAGAATAGCTCGCATGCGGGCGATGAGTTCGTCGATAGACACGGGCTTGGGCAGGAAATCATCCGCACCTGCATTGAAAGTTGCAATTCGGCGGCTGAGATCATTGAGACTACTCATCATCATCGCCGGCATTGATCGTCCCTCGCGCCGTAACTGCTTCAGCCAGTCCAGTCCGTCTCCGTCGGGCAAGACAGATTCGAGCAGGACCATGTGGTAGTTCGCGCATTCCAGCGCGGCCGACGCCTCATCCAGTGTGCGCGTCACATCAACGGCGAAGCCGCAATTCAAGAGCGCTTCCTTCACGGCGCGGCCAAAGTCCGCATGATGATCAACCAGGAGAATTCGCATTCATTGCCTCTCGTCCATCCTCGGCAGGACTTGAGCGTGTCACGGTTGACCATGAAGCTGGGTGGATCCGAGAGGCGGCCGCTTTGACGCGAATTCGAAAAGTCGGAAATGCCAGGGTGGAGCATAGTGGCAGGCGATCAATGTCTGCCGGTCTATCGTCATCGGATAGGCGGCCTGCCGCGCATCTCCGCCGGCGACACCGTTCAAAAGACCCTGTATGTCGGCAAGAGCTCTGCGATTTCCAACAAGGTTGAAAGCCTTGGCAGCGCGCTGATGCATCTGTGGGCCGAGCCCGCCGCCTGCAGGAGCGATTGCGCCAAACCGCACGAGCGAAACGAAATCGCAGGCGAGAGCGGCGGAATTGGCCGAACAGACAAGCGAAGTTGACATTTTGGAAACTCCCCCAATTCGTCTTAATCCGCGGTCGGTCCTGCTAGGCTGTTGAGCCTGTAGTGTCGTCAAGCCACGACAATGCAAGTTTTCCCGCGCTTTTAAGACGGTTCACGCGCTCTGCATCTGGCCGAGTGCTGGATAGGGCCGAGATGCATGACAAAAGATCAGTACGTCTAGCGGCCTGATAGGCATCCTCTCGCTGGATTGCCACGCGAGGTGCCAAGCGTCCCGAAGTTGGGACGCGCTGAAGTCCTCCCACGCCGCGGAGCGAATGCTGCGAACAAAGAACGAATCGAATCCGGTGTTGTCATCGCGCATCGCCTAAGGTGCTTACGCTGGCACCGTGTCATCACACGGGATGAACGGCGAATGAATGATTTGATCTCCAACTCGGTGTGTGACCGGCATGAGCAAAATTGCGACTGCCCCCGTTCTTCTCGCCGGCTGGATCCTGCTCTGGTTACGCGTGGGATGCTTCGTCCTCTGCTGTGCGCAGAGGCGACGCACGATGTCCGCTCTGAAGAGAAGCCATCGAGGAGCGTAACGAGGCGGAGCCACCGAGCATTGAGTTTTTGAGACGTTCGCATTTCTTGCTACCTGTCGGGAAGAGTTCACGCGAGCGGATTCTGTCGCGAGACTGTCGGAAATCCTACAATCTGACGCTAGGTAAGATTCAAGGGCCTTCGACTGCTTGTGGCGGTGCCATCAAAGTCGAAAGCCTTGTGAGCTAACGGTGACACAGTTTGGACCAGACCATCGACCTGCGCATGGCGGTTTGTCTCGCGCTGTCCAGGTCGTCACCATTTCGTCGTCCGATCAAGCTTGGCGCCAGAGCCATGGATGTGCACGAAGAGCCAGTCGTTCGTGCCAGGCTTTGAGCAAAGCCATGGCGTCACAATCGGACGATCGACGGATCCGCCACATACGTGGCAATTTTGCGGGAAGACCGGGGCGGGTATGCGTTCACGTGACGGTCACGGGCTAACAGCCGAGATGCGGACGAGTGATCGCGCGAGCCAATTTGATCATCAAGAGATTGAGGAGAGAATCGATTGCCAGACGTCATTTTTGAATGCTGCCTCCATAGATCGCGGTCGACTATGAGCCGTTTAACCGTCCCCGGCAAAATCGATTGTTTTGATGGAACACATCCAGGTGACGGATCGGCCTTGCTGCAACAGTATCGCTTGCCGCGGACGAGTGGACAGCTGATGCGATCGCGGCCAAAGCGTTGATCGCCTGTTCAATGTCAGGTCAAGCTAGCTAAAAGGGGCGATGCTTCGCGTTCAGCGGCTTATTTCATCACGTCTTCGGCCACGCGGGATGGCCATTAACAAATTGATGCCGTGCGATGTCAGAACGCAGTCAAGATACCAGGATGCCCCAAACGGCCAGCTCCTCCCGGCCGTCGTAGTGCGACTTTCCGTCTCGGAGCCCTCAACCGCCTGTTGCGCACTGCGTAGAGGGCTGCCCCGTTCGATCGACAAGTTAATCAGACATCGGTCGTGCCACGCCCTATGCTCAAATTGTAACGCGTGAGATGTGCCGTGCTCCAGGTCTACCTTGAGGCGGTCGTCTCGGCGCATGAACCCAAACGAACCTGCCAAATGGCGCGGTCGACAGATTATCTATTCATTACTCCCGCGCTTGTAGGGATTGGCTTCGCTTGCGGTTCGGTAACTCTCCAAATTGCCGCCCAGGAACAGGCGCTCAGTCTCTCGGGTTGGAGTTCTGCCGAGTGAGCACATCAAATCGACGTCCCCGTCGACGTGGTCCGGATCTTCGGCATTCATTCCAAGACCGATGCTGCTCAGCACGTCGTCAGGCGTCCAGACCGCGGACTTCGGTACCGTGTAGGTGTGCAGCGCGTCCGCATGGTTGGCGATCGCTCTTGCCCAAGGGTCGCGCGAAACGGCGAGTTTTTCCGGATCCTCGACCAACGATACGAAGGCAGATGTGGTTGTCTGGCCGCGCATATGCCAGCCAGCTTGGCGCGCCCGGTCCAGAGGATAGCGCTCTAGCGGGTATCCAACGGAAGAGTGATCCCGAGCCGTGTTACGAACATGCGATATTGCGCTTGTGTTTTCTTCCTTGCGCGGCTTGCAATCGCTGTTCTGATTCTGAAAGCGCCGCAGTGTGACATATGACGAGCCCGCCACGTCCTCGAATACGCGGTCCCGATCGACGGGAGGTGCGGTCGCCGGTGACCAACGTGCCGATTGCTGCTCGGCAAGGTTGATCTCGTTCCGGAGCGTTTCAAGAGTGGCACCTGTCAGTGTTGCGGCAAGTTGGGCGCGCGCGCTGACAAATGATGAGGCTGGATAGCAACCGGCTTCCGGGGCCGCCTGGTTCGACGCAGACGACGACGTGCCGGTTGCGGAGCTTGCCACCGACGAGACTGAATCCGACCTTGGCAAAACCGAATCCTGGTCATTGAGGTCCAGGTCATACAGCTGCTGCTCAAAGCTTGCTTGATCTTCGGAACTGTGTGCGGGTGCGCTGGGCTGGGCGCTAAGCTCGTCTGATTGCCTGTCGATCCGGCTCGGCTGCTGCAGCACGTTGTGAACCTCGAATGGAGTGTCGGCGGCATTCCGGGGATCAACATTCATTTCAGTCTCCGTTCGAGTGCCGGCTATTGGCGGAGACTATTGCAGGCGGAGCTTTCGAGAAGCTGACGGACCAGGAAGGAAGCCATTTGCCTTGGCCTTTGAGGGGAGCCGGATGGATTTTATCAGTGAGGCGATCGTCAGCCAGAAGGCGCGAAAAGCCAGGGATCACAAGTCGGCGCTGTCTTGTGCTCTCTGTCGTTGCTGTTTCGAATGGGCCGAGATCAGGCCCCTTGACTGAGCTCGTTCGGACCGCCGCGTCAGGTTCGCTCCACCACCACCTCTTTGCGGTTGCGCCCTCTGGGTCAGCAGTCATTGCCCGCCTATCACATGGACAAGCTGGCGGATGCGACGGGCCGACGTGTTCTTTTCAAGTCGTTTGCTTACAAAGACGCAAGAACGGCATCCTCTCGGCCGTCGAACTTGCGATGGATGAGCGCGACCGGTTACCGTTTTGTGGTTTCCAAGCGGCCGACGCTCGATCAAATCGTTCTAGTCGATTTCGCACGGGGGCGAGCCGCTTTAGCAAACCTGACCTACGAGGTTGTGACGTCGGAATAGCCGTCACAACCACTTGCGTCTATTTGCGGCAAATTGTCTTTGTCGTAGGCGCTTGATGTCTTAAATCCGCCAATCGGCTTACACGACGTCTTGCAACGTGCGATCTGTGGTACTTATTGAGGGAGAAGAGCGTATGAAGTGTACTGGCAAAGGACTGGCGATCGTATTGTCCTTGCTTTCGACCGTAGGCGTGAGCACGATGGCGAGAGCCGATGAGCCCTCGCCGAAATACATCGAGGTGCTCAATGCCCTGCAGACCGGCAAGAATGTGAAGCTCGTATTGGACATGAGCCGCTGTACCGCCGCGGAGGGTGGCAAAGCTGCGTCGGCAACTCAGGCTGGTCTGGTCATCAATGCCTTCAGGGTGACCCCCCAGAACGGCATTAGCTTCGCCAATGCTCACCAAACGGTGGACAGCTCCGGACATGCCGTGACCGAGTACATCCGCCATAGCCTCAGCCGCGAAGGCAGGCTCACGGTGCGGGCTTCGAAGCTTGTTGTCGGGACCACCGAACTCGTGGACCAGGGCGAATTCATCTGCGAACTGCCGGATGGCGCTAAGTTCATCTGGTAAACGAAGAGAACAGCGCAGGGGGACGCGCTTCGAAACCTTGATCCTTTAACCGCGCAAACACCTTCGCAGGTCATGACGGATGGTTTCGATCGTGAGAGACGGCCAGATTGTTTCTGGCCGTCATTTCCTAAGGCGCATCGAGTGCACGAACTTGCTGTCCCAAAGTACCGTATGACGGCCATCGATTCTCATTGAACCTCAGTTGTCGGAAGATCGGCGGTTCCGGCTATCCTCATATTGTTCGGAGACAGGCCTGTCATTTGAACATTCCAGACGGGCCTTTCCGAAGTACGTCCGCACCTGATCCGCGATCCGATGAGGACTATTGCTCAACCCGATCAAGCTGCTGGCCCGCGATGATGACGCTTACTCCTTGGCCGCCCGACAATGCGCTCGTATCATGCATCCCGCGTCTTTTGGGTCCGTTCATCTGAGAGTTTCGTGCTTCCAAACGCGGTTACAGTGATTGAACCATCCCGCTTAAGATCGTGGCGCGACTGCCGCGGTAGGGTTTGCATGCCGCTTAAGCTGTCGTTTGGACGCAATTCTTGGTTTTTCAGTTTTCCTTTTGGGGTGACGATTCAGCGCAGACTTCCGCGCTGAATCGTCATGCCAGCCCACTGAGACCGGGGGTGGCGCACGCAGGGCCGACGCTGCCGAGCGGGATCACCCAGCCTGCACAAGCGCAGCGCGGAAGGCTTGGGGGGACGGCCGCGGGGAGCGCAGCAGCCCTTGTGGGCGCTGGGGCGGAGCCCCGCGCGAGGGGGCGTGACCGAAGGCCGGGATAGGAGGCTCGGCGCGCGTAGCGCGTAGAGCCTAGTCGGCGAAGCCGACGCGCCAATTCGATAAATTCCTTATTCGACTAAGGCAAACACAACACGGCGCCGATCGACCTCCTCAAGAGTTGAGAGCCGACCGTTCCCTTTTTGGCGATGGAAGAAAGAAATGATCTTCCTCGGAAAGGAACGATCTGTTGTTAGAGTCTCCGCACCCGATACGCTCATTAAGATGTCCAAAATTCGACGAATGAAAATTGTCCTAACTGAGTATCAGTGCATCCCTCTCCTATGCACGTGCCAGCGACGTTAAACTGCCGTCGTTGTTGAAAGATTTTGAAGACGCCTGAGAGAGAAAGCACAATCATCAATGGCCAGACTGCTATTGAGATGGTTGGAACGCAGGTTGTGTGTCAGAGTGACCGCAACCAGCTTGGAGCAGGAATTTTGTACGAACTGGACGGACTAAGCTAACCATAAGGGAGCCCAGCGTGGTTGCAGGGGCGCCGATTAAAGCGCAAATAGCGAAAACAGAAGGCGTTTTGACCCACCAGCGAGGTTCGCTCGCGTGGTTGCGGAGACGGCAGCATCAAGATGAGCCCGCTGCCGACAAGCTCCACTGCTAGGATCGAGACCTTAGTATGTCGGGAAGCAGACAAACCCAACACAAACGTCATCCAAACTGTCGACTATTGCTTGGCACGAAGAATGCACACCCCTAGCCATGCCTAGGAGCTTTCCGGGCATGGCTACCATCGCAGGTTGCGGCCGTGGCTGGCCACTGAAGTTAGCGGCGCGTGACATAAAGCAGACGGCGTCTGCTCGGCCGATACCGACGGGCGTCTTGTCACGTCGCCGCTAACTTTCAACGGCGTGAATAGCGGGTTAGTAGTGCGCTTAGAGCAGAATGAACGGGACGCGCTGGAGAGGGCGCGAAAGACCTCGGAAAATGAACGCAGAGAACAACTTCGCGGCCCGGCTCCTTGACGCCGGACGCCTAGCAGCAATCGCGCGTACATGTGGCTTGAAGGCGGATGTTTCATATTACGTCGACGAGGCGCTCAAGGAACTTTGGCGGACCAGGTCACCGGAAGAAGCAAAAGCGATCGCAGAGCGTTGGGTCTTATGGGACGCAAAAGGGAAGCCTTGGCCGCGCATGCCCCCACTGGAAAACGTCGTCCCGTTCAAGCGGACCGGCGCGGCCGAGATGCCGAGGACGCCCTTGCAAGCAATCCGCGACTGGTTCGAAAAACAAGATGAAGACGTGCGATGTGAGATCGCCGGCATGGCGGCGCTTTTGATTTTCGAAGGTGGCAATCTTCTCGACTTCAGCAACAAGGAATGGTGCGACCATTTGCGCCGATGGCTCAGTGAGACGGGATTACCAAACCATAAGGTCGTCGGCCGTGCTCTGACGTTTCGCACCTGTTTCGAGTATTTCTCGGAGAGCAGGTTCACCGAAGCGGCGTGGATGCGATCCAAAGAGGCAGCCCTAAAAATCCTTGCAGATGCTGGACTTGACCCAACCTCCGAAGCTGCGAGTCTCGCACCTATTGCCCAAAAAGTGCTGGAGACCTTGCCCGCGCGAAAATGCCGCTGGATCGAAGTAGGCAAGTCCTGGAGCAAACTCGTCGATACCAGACTGGCACCCCGGGTCCTCAGGGTCTGGAGCGCCTCGCATATGGAATAAGGCAGCGCCTGAATGTGTGCCCGGCGCGGCGCCCCAATACAGCAAGCTGATGGAGTCGTCATCCGTCTCGAAAAACTGAGCCAACACCTGCGGGACAAACGACAGAATACAAACCAGACCGCCCACAGCGAAGAGGAAGCGCCGCTCAGAATGCGACGTTGTAACCCAGTGGCAAGCTGGCCTGGCTCGTTAGCAGGTTGATCGTGCCGATGATCCAAGCCGAGGAGAACGTAAGAAGGGCGGCATTCTTGATTTCGGCGAACTTGACGAAATCGATGGTTCGGACAAGTTGCGTGGAGAGAGTCTTCTCGAAGGCTTTTTCTTGATTGTCCTTCATGAGCTTTCTACCATCGGCTCGATCAAAGAATAGCTGGTACTTCTGCCGCCTGCTGCGTCTTTCTTCAGGACGCCGAGTGCAACGAGTTCATCAATATCTCTCGAAGCCGTCGCTTGGGAAATCTTTGTCAACTTCGCCCACTTGGATGAGCTCATTTTTCCATGGAAGCCATCCAGAAGCCGGTTGAGAACGGCCCGCTGACGCTCATTGAGTTGCTTTCCCGCATGTTCGTCCCAGAAAGTAGCCTTCCGCAGAACGCTGGCGAGGACCACCGCAGCCCCGTCAAAGGCACGGTCCAAGCAATCTAGGAACCACTTAATCCACTGGGTGATATTCAGGTCGCCTTTTTGGGTTCTTTCGAGAACCGCATAGTAATCGTTCCTTTCGCGACGGATCTGGGCCGACATACTGTAGAAGCGGTGCGTGATGTTCTCGGAACGCGCCAGCATTAGATCGGCGATGGCTCGCGCGATGCGTCCATTTCCATCCTCGAAAGGGTGTATGGTTACAAACCATAGCGATTCGATGTGGTTTCGCGGCCTGAGTAGCCGTGCAAGGTGCCAACGAGCCCCTCACTCAGTCGAATTGCGGCCGATGAAACAGAAGAATGCGGCCTCCGGGTAGGCTTTCGGCCGTGTAGGGCTGACCGTGGATCAAAAAACAGGTCATGGGGACGCCCTGGCTCGGCAGAAGGCCCAGGTCTTGGAGCATGTCGATCACGAGAGGCGAAGCCTCTCGTGGGCCGTGCCTCCAGTCTTGGCCGAACAACTCTCCAAGTTCAGGCACTTGCGGGGCCGACTGATGGCTCCATGCCGAAGCCGCAGACGGCAGTGGAAGGTTTGGCCCCAGTGCCGAAGGGGCATCCTTTCGTAATTCGAGCGTGGCGGATGGATTAAACCCGGGTACAGGGCCGCCATAGGTATGCAGGGGAGCCGTCGGCGTCGCAAGGGCAGCTTCACCCCGCAAAGCGAACCTAGGGTGGTGGATAAGTTGAACGTCGTTGGGCCCTTTCGGTCCCAATACAGCCGTGTAGCGTTGACCGGCAATCTCATAGTTCATCACCGGATTTTCCGCATCAGGCAAGAAGTCCCAATTACCCAACTGAGAAAGCATCATGTCGGGTGCCGGCTGGGTGCAATGGGAAAAGTCCTTCGGTACGGCGAATGAAACATCAAACGTGTCGCCGACGGCGAGAGAGCGCAGATGAATAAGCTGAATATCATTGTGTCCTCCGGGTCCTAACACGGCAGTATAGGGCTCACCGTAAATGTCGTAGGTCTTCACCGGCTGCGTCGCGTCCGGCAACAGACCCCAATGGCCCAGTTTGGAGCGCATCATATCCGGCGCGGGCTGGTTGCCGTGGGAGAAGTCATGTGGAACGACCAAAGAAGCGTCAAAGCTTTCGCTGACTGGGAGTGGCGTTGTGGCCAGGGCGGCACCGCCTTGGTCAATCATCCGTGCGAAGTATTGTTCAGAGGCAAGGTTCTGCAATCGCGAGTTCCGCTGTGAGGTTGCAGCATCAAGAAGCTCCTCTCGGCCGGCACTTTCAATGGGCACGTTGGCAGTAGAGTCCAGTTCCCGCCAAAACTCCGGACTAACAAGATCGTCCGCGACCATGAAGCCCTCAAGATCCGCGGCTTCAAGAAGCTCTTCCTGGGCTACGCTTTGCACCGGCGAAGGGACGACCGGATCCACCCGCGATGCCAGTTCCGGTGCATCGAAGGCCATCCCAGGCGGCAAATCATCTCGATCGATGCCATGGAAACGCTCTGCCTGGTCGGCGCTCTGCAGGTTCGAATGGGAGGCTGAGCTCATCGTTCGCCAAAGCGCCAATTGATCGTCGGGCGCGGCTGCCAGCAGGCTCTCGCGATCCGTAGCATCGAAAAGCTCGTCCTGAGCAAACCGCTGTAGGGACGAGAAATCGGGGGCGCGCACTCCCTGCCAAAGTAACGGTGCATCGAAACCGGCGACCGCAAGCTCTCCGCTCCGCTCCGCGTCATCGAAAAGCACATCCTGCGCGACACTTTGTATGGGAGACTGAGCGGCTAAACCCATTTCGCCCCAAACCTGCGGAGCATTGAAGCTGCCAGCCAGCAATACGCCCTGATCCGCAGCATTCCCCAAAGGCTGGTTCTCGACAGTCAGCATGGACGAATGCGCGGCCGGCTGTGTTGGCAGATGCGAGCCGCCTCCTTGTCCTTCCAAATTGTCCTGCCTGATGATCGCGCGATAGTCGCGGAGTCTGTTCAAGGCGTAGCGGAGTTTCTTGTCATCCGGGAACAAAGTATCGGCGTGACCGCGCAATTTGTCGGCACTGAGCTTGGCAATGGACAGGGGACGGAGAGCTGTCGCCAGCTTCCGGAGGCTGCTTGCGTAATTTCCGACCGTTTTCGCGTCGATCCCGCGACCGAAGCCTGCCTCGGCGGCCTTCCTAATGAGGCGTTCGTCTTCGTGCGATGGACGGTAATGTGTCGTGATCCGAACGGTGGCGCCAGGCTTGCGGTAGCGGCTGACCATCAACAATGCTGGGGCGATAACCTTATCGTTTGGCAGCAGCTTCTTGGCGCAATCGAGCAGCGTATCATCATCGAGGGTCGCCATTGATTTGCCATCCTGCTTCAGCGCCTCAGCCAACTTGCGAAGGCGGCGATCGTAAATGCTGATGGTTGTCGACCCGGGCGGTGGTCCTCGCTCGAGGGCCGCACCAGACGCTGCTTGGATCAGGCGATCGTCTTCCTGAGTGACATCGTAAAGCTGCCTGTGAGCATATATAGGCCCCAGCTGTTGCACGTCTGCCAGCTGCTGCTCAAAGTGGACTTGCTGTGGCTGCGGTTGTTCCACGGTTGTCTCAGACGCAGCGGGACGATTGTCGGCAGGGTTGATATTATTGAATTGGTTCATGGTCGCGTCTCCGCTTGCATCGGTCTCGGTGCCTCGCTACTAGCGTTGGCTGTCCAAAACCTGACATGGCCCCCAAGCAAGACAGAGAACGATAGGCTAACAAGGGCGGCACCCAAGGCGATGCAGTGTGTTCGCGTCGCGAAAAGGAGAGCGCGGGATGACAAAAGAGTCGAACTGGAGTTCGAGCTGCAATGCGATGCGAGGATCTCGATCCAACGCTCAGCTCGCGATCGCGACGATCCCAGGCCTGTCATCGTGATGATCGGTCTGCCATTGGGCCGAGTTCGCGATTGATGAGAGGAGAGCGTATCGCTCCTTCAGCCGGATAATCCCTCCCCTCATGAGAACGGCCGTCGGCCAATACTGTTTGCGCTATGAGCGTCCTATTGAGCGGAAGATCAGCGTACAATGTCGCAGTAGATTCCGCGGCAGCATCTCACGATGCGCAGGTGATGACCTTCCGGGGAGCGAGTTGTCGGATGCCCACATCGCACGGTTTGTGGGAGCTGACGGCACCAGCGCCGCCGTGTGCGGGCTTTCTTGGGACGATCCGCAAGTCGATGTCGTTCTGATCGATCGTGGATGGAATATTCTGTAGCTATTCACCTTGCTGAATTGTAAGCGCAACGTTGGTCTCGTCATGGCAGGCATGTGGGTCAGGCCCGTTACGCTCTCTTGTACGCTCGAACTCCCATTGGAGAGCGGCTCGTTGAATTACTGAAGACGGCAAGGGCTTTTGGATCGATCGAGAGGCACGAGATCAACGGCGAAGCCGAATCGTCCGTCATCTTGCGGGAAAAGCATCTACCACCTCCAGTCGCACCAGTTGAGCAAAAGGCGATCCTTGGGGCTCTCTTACGGGCAGGTCCCGGCTCGTGCATTTCGCCGAAGCGCGGCTCTGATCCGCCTTCTGATACTAGTCCAGCTGGTGCGGCGAGCTTCCATCGGTATGGCCATTCCTCACAGCGCGCGGGCGGGGGTCCTACAGCATTCCGGCTCCGGTTTGGCAAATTCACACGTCCTGCAAAGCAGAAAGCCATCCGTACCGTTCATGCGGTCGGCGATTTCGCTAAATATCCGGCCTTCGAACAGATCTTCGTACTCGTCGCACAAAAGATTCCCAAGGACATGACGCCGCTCAAAATCCATGCAGCACAAAGTAACATCGCCGTTTGGAAGAAGGACATTCCGATGCTGCTGTTTCCCATTGCATGTCAGAGTGCCGGCGATCGGCTGCCGGGAGGTGATCATTCTCGGATCTATACGTCCTCGCCTGCTACTCAGCGGCCGCAAGCGTTGTAGCATTTTGGCGGGGATTACGTCGGCTAGATCAGGATGGATTTTACCCAGGACCACAAATTGAATTGAGGGAATGTTTGCCTCAATCAGTCGGCGCATGACATTGATGTAGTTTTTTCCGACGAGGCGGCTGTTCATATAGGTGCCGTCGTCGGGTACGTGAACGACGAAAGTCTTGAACCGGAGCACTTGCAAGCGCCGAACGTCAGTTCCGTTCATTCCAACAAGGGTCGTGAAGATCCGGACGTCGTGGCCGCGTGCGTAAGCATGCTCAACCATCGTGCTGCAATGCGGATGCAACCAGGGCTCCGAATATCCGGCAAAACTAATGCCGGTAGCTGTCGGTACGCGTGATAGACATTGCTTGAAATCCTGAACACCCAGATGCTTGGCTTGGGATACGAGCCTTTGGCGATCTGCAAACTTGTCCTGGGAGCAATAAGAACATCTGACGATGCAGCCGGTGGTCGTGGTTATCTCCAATATCTTGCTACCAGGATCGGCCGCGCGCAGATTCTGCAACGTCGTCGGGTATGCCGTCATTCTCTTTGATCCTTTCAGGTGGAACTGCTGGAAGGAGAGCAAGGGGCGGTCGGCAATGCGCCGGGTTCAACAACGCGTTTGCTGTACGTGGCGCCGATCTCTCGGGGTCGAATGCCGCTTTCTACGTGCTGACTGCGCATAGTACCGTTCGCTGTCACTGACATCCTCGTCTAGCTTTCGCGTGAGCCGGGCGCCAGGCCTGGCCTCCTCGTCGCAATGGTCTGCGCAGAGCTTGCCGAGCAGCGGCGATGCTGATCAGAAGCTGACCGGGCGAAACGGCTATTTGGAGTTCTGCCGATGACGGTGCCAGGTCCGGACCATCCTTTTTACTTGTCGCGCAAGCCATCGTCCTTGCGAATGGTTCCGCGGCCATGAACTGGGTGGATAGCGATTGAGCATCGTAGCCTTGGAGACGATCGTCCTCGAGAGCTCCTGTCTCGTTCAGGTGCTGGGCTGCCCGCCAGGATGTTGGATTAAGCAGGCGTTTGTCGGGTCGAATAGAACATTTGCGTACTCTCGGTGGTGCTGCGGCTAAGTGGTGTCATGGAGGATGAGCAGCGCTAATGATTGTCGTCGCACGCGCTGCGGCCCAAAAATAGCTTCAATGCGGCCGTGAGGAGCCAAAGAGGTTCGCATTTGAGATATTCAAGACCTGGAGAGCTGTGGTGGCATGTCAGCTATTTGATTTCGAGCAACGATATAGCCGATCTCAGGCGATGCCAGCGTTGCCGTGATGGTTCTAAGGTCCACTGGATTGGATCGACTTGGAAAGTCAATGCGATCTGTCCTGCCAGAAATGGTAGGAGAGGCCGGCTCGCGCTTTGAGATACTCTGTTGGAGCGAGGACATGCTCGCAACCAACACATCAGGGCGGTCGTGGAGAGCGACTATGCGGACCCGTATGCTCTCGAATGAACAAAATCTGCGGAGACCATCATGAAAGCGAGATCGGCACGTAGAGCCGATGAGGCGTCGAGTATCCCGCTGAGCAAGCTGGATGTTAGCGAAGCCAAGCGCTTTCAGGATGATAGCATATGGGAGTACTTCGAGCGGCTGCGAAGGGAGGATCCCGTTCACTACTGCCAAGACAGCTGCTATGGCCCCTATTGGTCCGTCACGAAGTACCGCGATATTGTCGCGGTGGATACAAACCATAAGGCATTCTCGTCAGAACAGGGTGTCACGATCGTCGATGTGCCTGACGAGCACTGGACCCCGAGCTTCATTAAGATGGGTCCTCCAAAACACGCCGGGCAGCGCAATACCGTAAGTCCGATAGTTGCACCGGATAACCTGGCGAAGTTTGAAAGTCTGATCCGCTCGCGGGTCAGGGTGATTCTGGACGGGTTGCCGCGCAATGATCCGTTCAATTGGGTGAATATGGTCTCGATCGAGCTGACGACGCAGATGCTTGCCACGCTCTTCGACTTTCCCTTCGAAGACCGACGGCTCCTGACCTATTGGTCAGATGTAGCTGTCACACCTCCGAGAGCCGGCCATCCCATCGATAGCTGGGAAAGGCGAAGGACAATCCTGTCCGGATGTTTTGAGTATTTCACGCGACTTTGGAACGAGCGCATTAATGCCGAGCCGCGCCTGGACCTGATTTCTTTGATGGCACATTCGCCCGACACGCGCCATATGAAGCCGGATGAGTTTCTCGGCAATCTGATCCTGCTGATCGTCGGAGGCAATGACACCACCCGCAACTCGATGACCGGCGGCGTCTTATTCATGAATCAGTACCCCGGCGAGCTGCGAAAACTGCGCGATAACCCTGCGCTCGTGTCGAGCGCCGTGTCGGAGATTATTCGATACCAGACACCGATCGCCCATATGCGCCGCACCGCCGCGGCAGATTGCATTCTGGGTGGCAAGCAGATCAGCAAGGGCGACAAGGTCGTTATGTGGTATATCTCTGGCAACCGGGATGAAGAAGTCATCGAGAATGGCGACAGCTTTGTGATCGACCGCAAGAATGTGCGGCAGCATCTATCGTTCGGATTTGGTATCCATCGGTGCGTTGGTCGGCATCTTGCACAACTGCAGTTGAATATCCTCTGGGACGAAATATTGCGTGCAGGGCTAGACGTAAGCGTTGTCGGCGAACCCGAGCGAATCGCATCTAATTTCGTGCACGGCTATTCCTCACTCCCAGTGCGGATTGCAGCCTAGTCCCTGATCGCGTCGGCGGCACGCGGCACGCGGTGCGGTTGGGCTCGTCTTGAACCGCATTCGTTGACGCCGCTAGCGAAAGCGGCTTGATCGGCGCCAAACAATCGCTGCATGTCGCGAGCCGGTCGGCAATCAGGCGGGCGTTGACGAGCCCGTGTAAGGAGCGACAGTTGAGCCAGCCCGGCGCCGTGCAGGCGCCGGACAAGCGAAAAAGGCAACGCCAACGGTGCCCCCCCCAATGCCCTATCTCCGGGCCGCCTGGATAGCTGCAACGGTAAAGGCCGATGAGCTTGATATTGAAGATTGTAGCGGTGGCAGCGATTTTCCTTGGAGAAGCGATTTCGATCATCGCCGAGTTGATTGCCTCAAGGCGGTTTGGAAAAGCCGGCGGGGATGTGACAATGCTCCTGCCGATGTTTCTGCTGATATCTTTCGGTGGCATCCTTCTCGTTTTCGGATACGCGCTGGGCTACATGCATCTGAAGAATATCTGGATCATTGTCGCAATATCGGTGGGAGCTATTCTGGTGGTGGAGCCGATACTCACTCTTCTCCTCTTTAGAGACGTTCCGACAACCGGTTCGCTGATCGGGCTGATGCTCGGTGCGCTTGGTACGCTCGCTGCCATATGTCTATGAGGGTATTCTGATTGAGCCTGGATGGGTGCTGGCTTCGGCGAGATGTAGTTTGAATAGGACCTGCGCAACGTCGGTTCTGCTCGCTTCGCACGGAGGCTAATGTTGTTGCTGATCGGCTTTCAACGTTTCATCACGGTCGGTGCGTTGCCGTTGGCTTCGTAAACTCTTCTCGAAGTCTCCTTGCCGGATAGTGAGACGCGTGCGGGGGTCGTAGATCTTGATCGATCTACGCTGGCCAATTTCTGCCTGACCACAGTCGTTGCCTGGTGTTCTCCAGCATTTGGATCCAGTTCGTGTGAACTCACCACTGCTCTGGAGGCAGGATGATCACGGATCGCCTCGCGGCCTGTACTATCGCATTCGGAAAAGCAGATCACGACCAGGACAGGTCAGTCCGCGGTCATGTGCTTCAGCTGATTATTCGGCAACCTACGCGGTCATCCCCGCACTTCAGCAACATAGGAGGTGCGACGGGAAATGAAGCCACAGGCCACATAATTTTTTGCGCATCCCTGGAGAACGCTCTTGGTCAGCTACTCGTCAGCCAAGCGGTCTATCCAGACAGGCTGCACATCGTCGACTTAATCGGAGATAAAGCATGACGGGCATTGGCCGATCCGGGAAATCGCACGTTGGGGCGGCAGCAGCCGACAGCACCGTGGAACTCGGCGTCCTCCCTGGAGAACGCAGTCGATCCTTCGACGCCGTCGTGGAGCGGATGCGCTCCGGGCCTCAGGAGCGAGCCGTGCCACTCGCGCACCAGCCACCAGATTCAGATGTGGTGGTGCCAACGCGGGACGAGATCAGAGCAGCAAGGCGAAGATTGGAGAGCCTGCTTGAGGAGCTTGAAACTTGTCGTCGAGCGGCCATGCGCGCCCGGGACTTGCCCGAGGCGCAAGAGCTGATCGACCAAGTCGTCAGGGCAGGCTCAGCAGCTCTGGACTACTACGCCGATCTGCCCCCAAATTTGGCGCGTCGCATTCTGCCCGACGATCGGGCCCGCCTTCTCCGCGATGACGTGCTTGACGCAGCCACCCAATGTAACACCGTGGCCAGGCAGATTGTTGACCAACTGGAGACGAAGAGAAAAGAAGCGTTGAGATGCCTCGAGAGGTTGAAAGGCATCGCTACGCCCCACCAGCTGAGCCGCTCGGTTGCAAGCGTGGCGGAACATTATGCGGCCCACATGGAGTGGTGGGGAAAGAAGACACTGCGCTTGGAGCGGATGCAATCCGTCTGCGCAGCTACTGCGGACTTGCCAAGCGCTACGCCCGCGATGCGCGAGGCCGAAGAGGCCGCACTAAGGCTGCATACCGGCCATGCGCTCAATACGAAGTGCATGTATCTGCAAACCCGGATAGCTCTCGCGGAGCTCTTGATTGACTCGCAAGCGAGCACGTTGGAGCCAGACGCGCACGAAGCCCTCATGGACGAGAACGGGCGGGTGCGTCTGCTCGGAACCTTCATCGAAGATGTTTTTCCAGCATTCGTCTCGACCGGCCATGCCGTAATGTACAGCAACGGGGCATCGCTCGACGCCGAGCATCGCGCCGTTCTGGAAGGTGTCATGGAGCGGCTTTCGGAATTCGCTTCAGGAGTGAGTTCCATGGTTGCCACGCTGAGGGAAGCCGGATCAGGAGCTGACCTTCCGTTGCAGTTGCTGGACCAGATCGTGGAAGGTGCGTGGCTTACGGCGAACGAAGTCATGCGGTTGCTGGCAGTGCAGCCAAAGTTGGCAGCCACAATTGAACCGCCGGCTTGGGCTGCGTTGCCGGAAAATACCGCCATGGTGGGCGAAAGCAGCAGAGCGCGCAGAAAGGGCAAAGGAAGGCGCGCAGCGGCCGCAGGCGAGGGGAGTTCGACGGCGCGCCCGCCCGAGCCGCAACTCGCCAGGCCCGATGCGGCCACGGCGCCGACCGGCAAGGTTATCGTGCTCTCGGACCTCGGTACCAAAAAACTCGCGACCGCGGAGGAGGCACGGGCGAGCGCGTCAACCTCTGCTACCGAGCACCTCCAGATGTGGCAGGCTCCGCCCTCCAGGAAAGCGCTGGCGGGATTACTCGAGCGACTGGACGAGCTGCTGCAATTCGATCTGCGGGCTCAGCAAAGTGCCGTCTCGCAGGCGCGCCAGATGAAGCCCGAGGACGCCGACCACGTCTTGGATCTCGTCAGTAAGCGCTTGCAGACGCAGGCGGCCGAGATTGAGGCCTGTGTAGTCGCGCTGGAGGAGCCTCGCCGCCGGGGCCTGCTCACGCCGGCGCAACTGCCCGAAGTGCACGAAAAAATAATGCGGCTCAGGGCGATGTGGTCCGAGGTGCAGGGGCAGGCAAACTCATTGAGCGGGCGAAAGGCGGCAATCACGAGCGATTGCATGAAGACCTATGCGTTTCCGTCGCAAAGGTACCTTGAACAATTGCGGGCGGAGGGGGAATTGGCGCCAGTCGATCCACCGCGCGCCTTGCAGGGAGAGCCAGGGAAGCTGTTCGAGGTCAAGCTGCAGCCCAAGGCGCTGAGCAGTGGTGCGAGGCCAAGCCCGATGTGGGTGCACATCCATACCAAGCGGCCGGTACATGCCTGGCAATTGCCAATGCTGGGGGACCGTGACTTCGCCGCTTGCCACGTGAAGTCCGATGAACAGCGCGGCTATAATCGGCACTGGCAGAACGCTCGAGCCGCCGAGGGGCACAACAACGTCGTGATCCACCGCGGCAAGCTCACACCTGCGTTTTGCAAGTCCTTGTTGAGCACCGCAGCCGGCGGCCAGGCGTTGTACCACCTTCCCGACGCTGGGCACGTGTCAGCGCAGATAGGGCGACTGGGAATCTAGTGAGCTTCTTGTCTTGCGGCAGCATGCCGTTCGATGGCAGCTTTCATGCCTCCAAGTCGGCTCGGCGGATTACCTGAGCCGCACCGGGCCTCCTCAGGCTCCATCTCCCAAAGGATGGAGCTCGGAGGAAGAGAACACGCACCAAATCCACGAGACGCTCGTCGGCCGGAGAGCCGGATCATTTCCAATCACGGGCAAGTAAGCTCTCTATGAGGCCATTGGTGACGCCGAAGATCGGCGCGTCGGCACGAAGCCAGCCGCTGAGCGCGGCAGCCGGAGAAACATGTGCGTGATCCCGAAGACGATACGGCCGGATGTCGTCGCGCTCGTCGCGAAAGGCCTGCATGTGCGCCGCCAACTGACAAGTAAACCTCCAGAGGGATTGCTTCGGATGGTTGGCATGCCAAAAGAAAACTATGCGCTCTGGTTTGACGAATCGACTTCGCAATGCACAATGAGCCCGCCTATCCGTTTGCTTCTCTTGGATAAGGCGACGAGAGCCCCAGCATCCCGGCCTCCAGGCCCCCAGAAGATGCTGGGGTTTTTCGTTCTTCCGAGTGTCCCAGCCGGTGAGGGCGGAGCTGCTTCTCTGCAAACATTGATCCTGTGACGGCCACGACCGCGTCGGCGTGGCGGGAAGCTCGTTGTGCTCTGCCGGCATTGCTGTCAGGCTCGAGCGTGGAGCTCTGGCGATTATAACGGGGCCATATTGGCCTATCGGCGAGCGAAATACCTCGCTTCCCTCCGACGACAAGTGCGACGAATTTGAAGACGATACAGATCTCGGCGGACACTTTGATGGTCGACGTGCGCTACCCGGTCAGCTCCCCCGCGGGCCACTCCGATCAGGCATTATAGATGCCGCGAACGCTGCTTCCGATTTTTCCAAGCAGCGCAACAAGAGATGTCGCGCTTTCTCGCACCCTTTTAGCCTCATCCTCTCGTCTGTGACTTTCTGTATGGATTCAATTCGCTAGCGGTCCGATAGTCATCCAGATTCCCGCCCAGAAACAGTACCTCGCGCTCCTCGGTTGGGGTATCGCTCACCCATGCAAGATTGGGTTCATCATTCTCGGTCCCGTCCTCAAGGATACTGACGATCTCTTCGGCCGTCCAGGTGGTGACCCGTGGCACCGTGTAGGTGTGCAACTCATTCGCGCTTTCCGCAATTGCTTTGGCGCCATACTCGTTGTCATCGTCCGGCGACAGGAGCAGTTGTGAGGCCTCCTCGGACAGTGATACAAAAGGCGAAGAATAGGTGTCCCCTCTCATGTGCGCTGCCGCTGCGCGACCCAGATCAAGTTGTTGGCCTCCCCAAATATTCCAGGGGGCGACATCGTAACGCAAAGCCGCCATGGAACGCAAATGGTCCATCGCGCTTTGACGGTCCAGTACATGTGGCTTGCAATGGCTGGCGTGATTCTGAAAGCGCTGCAGCTCAGCGTACGACGATGCCACCACCTCGTCGTAAACGCGACCACGATCGATGCCGCCGGCTGATGGCCCAGTTGCTTTCGACCATCGTGCCGATTTTTGCGCAGCGAGTTCGATTTCTCTTCTGAGTTCCGCAACGGTTGCGCAGGTCAGCGTCGCGGCAAGCTGAGCGCGCGTCCTGATAAAGGATGCAGCTGCGCACCGTTCGTCCCCCTGAATAGCCTGCGCTCTCAAATTGCCTTCCGTGTCAGTCCGGGACGATCCGGCCCCGGGCGCATCTGATGTTTGGAGGCTCGGCTGAGGCTCTCCAAGCCGCTGCTCAAAGTCTGCTTGCCCGGTTTCTTCTGGTTTCTGCTCGACGCAATTCGTAAAAGCCGCAGACGGGCCGATATTGTCAAACGGGTTCATTCCATTTTCCCTTTGGTAGCCTTGTCGATATCAATCGGACAAGTTGATCCGATTTGAGCGAGCCGCGAGGGTCGGAAACCGAGACATGCACAAACGGCTATAAAATGGAGCGGATCTGGTTCTCGACGGGGCGGTATGTTGAGGGGATCCCGCTCCTTCTTCTGTTCCAGATTTTGAGCCCATCAAGCCCAGCCTTGTCCGGATATAGACGGTCTCATTGCTAGAGGGTTTAGCTGTCGATCAGCTGACGAGTTTCATCGCTTGAAGAAATTGAAGCACTTGCGACTGTGCTGGCCGTCCATTGTTCATCGCAGAGCTGATTTTGGCGAGATGGCGCCATCGTCGCTAAATCCAGCAGTGCGAAAGTCTGGCAGACGCAGCCCGGCGGAGGCGCAACGATCCTGAGCTTGAGTTGCGTAAGGAAGGCTGCCGAGCCAGGCTTGCATCGATCGTGAATCGATGCCCGAACGTGCCGCTCGAGACGCTGGCTCTGGTCGGAATAGCCGATCTTGTCACAGCCATCGGGCTCGTGACCGGTTGGCGTTGCGTGGAAGCGACATTGTGCTCTACTGGGATTCCTGACGGAGCGCGAGGATTCGCGTGGGCTCGGCGACCTGGACGGCGTCGGGCAGCGCCTTTGCCGTGGCCTCAGGCCAACATCAAGGACGCCGCCAAGATGGCGTGTTGCGGTTCGATCGAGATCGTTCAGCTGTCCTCGACGGCAAGCCCAAGCGCAAATGCTTTGCTGAGGCGGTGCGCGCTATGAATCATCAGAGCGGTACCGCCTCCAAGCACCCAATCAGGAACAGGCTGTCCGTTGGATCGAAAGCGCTCTAAACCGGTAATTGCTCCATCGAGCAACAGCCGCCAGTGGGACAAGATCGCTCTCCAAATCCAGATTTTGCTCGCCCGTTTTGGTCTTCATGACCACGTACGCTTCGGCAAGCTTGGACTTGGAGATACCGTGACCGGCAGCAAAGCTCAAAATCAAGTGCGGCGAAACGTCGGTGAAGAACGTCGCGACGTGGACTGGCCACTCGCCAAGCTCCGCCCGCGCAATGCAGTGCTGGAGCGTTGCCGCGCTGATATCCCGCTTGAACGGTGCGTTGACCGTGGCCAAAACAACCTTGTCGACGGCCGAGATGCCCCCGGCCGTACTAGTCTTGTGCTCCTCGGTTGCTACGTAAGCCATCGACAAAATATAGACTTTCCTCTCGATTAGTCGATCATTGGAGGCCTAGTAGGTTGCAATTTCGCGGTTTTGGCCCTTTTTGGCCCCTTACATGGTTGGGCAGGTTCCGCAAACTCGCGGGTGCCGACGCCTTTTTTTTCACCGGATAGGACTGACCCGCCGGCTGTCCGGTTGGGAGGCTAATTCATTCTCCGCCGTCCGCACTGAAACGACAGCCTCGTTCAGCCGATTTGCTGCGTCGACGTGCTCCGGCTGGGCATCTGAGAAAATCTCGGAGGTTACGGACACCACGATGCCATCCCCCATGGACTCGACATTCATGCCCTCCGGAGGATCGAAATCACGTCGGCCTTTCACGTACAACATCCAGCCGCCGGCGGGGCACGTAAGGTCTAGATCCATCGGCCCCTCATGGAGCCATTTGTTGCTCATCACATCAAAGCCAAGATGGCTCCATTTCTGCATTTCTGCATTGACGAAAGCCTTGCGGTGTGGCCTGCAGCGCAGCCATAAGAAAAAGGAACTAGTAGAGCGATCTCCGCAATCGGTCGTATCGGCGGTGAAGAAATCGCGTATACGCTCATCCGGAAAGTGACGCAGGGGCCGTCGGGAACCCCGTGCAGCCCAACCAATGCAACGCACCTTGTGCCAGGATCAATGCTTCGATTGCTTCGACAGATGTATCGATAGCTTCGATGGCTGGGCGAGAGCTCGAGCATAAACGGCTCCGCTGACTCCGATTGACTTAAGGCGAGGCCCTGCCGAGATATCCAAACGTATCCATTCCGTAGATAGACCCAATCAAGAAAATCAATTTTACCACTTGCGGTGAGGTCATATAGACGTGGCGGACGGCTGGGGCCAACCTAGGGAAGCGACTCTAGAATGAAGAAATTCGTGATTGTGACTGCGAGCGCCCTCGCGCTTGGAACGGCGGCGGTGCCGACCTTTGTTGCTGAGGTTGCCGCCCAACCGGTCGCCACCAAGGTGCAGGTAGCCGATACGTCATATCCTCAATGCGCGGATGACCCGTTGGATGGTATCTGCGACTTATTCTTCTGTTTGACCGATCCCTCGTGCGTGCAGCACTAACGACGGAAGACAACCAAGCATAGAACGAGGATAGAGGCGCCGGCCGCTAGCTGGACAGCGGTCGCGTCCTCCTCCTCCGGCTACAGCCGACTTCCTGTTCTTGCCGGTGAATGATGCTAGCGCTACAGACCTCAATCGCCTTGGCTCCCATTGGTCGTTCCTGCTGGTGGATCGCCGCGTTCGGCTCGTTGCCTATCACTATGACTCAGTTCTAGGATATAATGATACGCAGCAGGATCGCTGAACGAGTCGCGGTCAACCTGCAAGACGCGCCCATAAGCCAGCAGAGGAATGAGTATGACTGCGGCGTCGTCGCGGTTGATTGCACGCGGGCATTGGTCAGTCGATTAGCGGCAGGTCCGCAGCCAGACCTGAACCTTAGAACTTCGTCGTCGATCGGCGGGCACTGCAAAGCCGTCTGAGAGGCTGAACGCGGTCTGGGACTCGCAGGCGACTCGGCGCGTCCCATATGAGGCTTCGCCTGGTCGAGCTGGCTGAATCTGCTCTTGATGACGCGGCCAGCCGGTCTGTGAGGAGCACTGCGGACAGGAAAAGAAGTGCGCTGGATCGCGGCGTGCGTGCGAGCATCCCGACAACTCCGAAATCCGTCCGAGGCAAAGAGGGCAGGCGGACAATGTGGGCGGACGTCGCTACTCGGTGTTCGCGATTGAGCATACCGGGTGCAATACTTTCCAATATAGCCGCGAACTTCAGAACGCCCGAATACATTTATCTCGCCGTAAGCCTCCAAGGCTCACCTGCCGGTAAAGATCAAGACTTACCGAGCACATGTGTGCGTCCGGCTATGTTCAAAGGCCAAGCCAACTGCGATTTGATCAAAGCCGTTGCGTTCCGGTCTCTGAAGCTGTTCAAGTTTCGCCACAGGAGCTTTGGGATCGCGCGGATAAGGACTGGGTGCTTAACAACGATCAGGCAACGCGCACTGCTGAGCTCCGCTTTGTCACCAAGGCCGGGACGAGATTAAAACGCGGGTAAAATCGTTGAGTTCAGACCTTCTGCCTAATGTCGCCTCGGCGCGCTTCGAGGTGAGATCCATAGCGCTCCGTCGAGTTGTCAATCGCCAAACAAGAATCGCAAAATTCGCAGCTGGCGTTCAGCCACCCCGCCACAAAAATGATCTCTCATGTGAGAAGGCGGACGACAACCTACCAGCCTTGGTGAGTTGATGACCGTGCTGGATCGATTGATTTGAAGCCAAGCAATGATACACAGGAAAGTCCTGCGAGCCCTCATCGAGCATCTTCATGTGAGCTCGCATGGAATCATCGTGCGAACAGGGCTATGTCGGCTCTTTCAGCCTCAGCAAAGCGCATTTCCTCTATCCGCTAGATATGTCGAACGGCAGCACGTTATCACCGGTTTCCGAAATTTTGCATGCGTACTGGCGCTCCGATCGGTGGTTGCTTCTCGTCGTTGTCGCAGTGGTGCTGATCTCAAGCGCGACCAGCGTCGCAGCGCCCTATGTATTTTCATGTCTCATTGACCGTCTCCCGCGCGAGCAAGACATGTCGGTGCTTGCGTGGGGGTTCGCAGGCTATGCGGTCCTACTCGGGGTAGCCTCCGCGTTGCAGCGCATGCTGCAGTATCTGTCCTTCATGACAGCCGAGAACCTGGGCTTCATCGCTGCAACGGGCTTCTTTGATCGCATCCTGAGGAAAACCGCAGCCTTTTTTCTTGAGCACAATCCCGTAGAGATACAGAATGCGGCCGCGCGCGGGCGCAGCGCCCTGACGGCGTTGGTCCAGCTTGGGATCGTCGTCTTCATCCCTGCTGCAACACAACTTCTACTTACGTTCGCTACTCTCGGCGCGCTCCTCAATATCCAGATCGCTGCAATCGTCGTCATCTATGGGGCAGTCTTAATTACATTGACGTGGAGTTCCACGCGTCGGGCGTACGTGTTCCTGGAACGAGCCAGAGAAGCCGGACAGGACAATGCGCGTTTCGTTGGCAACGTCATGAGCTCCATGGACACCCTGCGCTATTTCGGCAGTCATTCCTGGATGAGCCAGCGCTTTACGATAACGGCGCGGGAGGTGCGTGATAACTGGCGCGCCTATGTGTTGCAACGCGTTGCCTACATCGCCGTGCTCGGCCCAGCCGTCGCGCTACAATTTGCGGTCACGTTTTTCCTTCTCATACCTGAATACCAGGTCGGGGCGGTCACCATCGGGGATATGGTGCTATTCAACACGCTTTTACTTCAGCTCAATATGCCATTCGAGATGGTTGCGCGTGCCATCTCTGACGCGGCGCGGTCGCGAGCCGACCTCATCCCTCTGGCTAGACTATGGGCCGCACCCGAAGAGCGGCGACCATCTCACGCTCAAGATTTCACGCCCTCCGCTGGCCAGCTCTCTTTCGAGGGCATTGGTTATGCCTACGACAACGGTCGTGGCGTTACGAACGTCTCGTTTGTGGCTGGGCGGGGTGGAATCACCTTCCTTGTCGGTGAATCGGGATCGGGAAAATCGACAATCTTTAAGCTCGTCTTGAAATCGATTGAACCGGACCGCGGTCGTATTCTGGTAGATGGAACCGATATAGCGGGCATCGAACGCGCGGATTGGTATGCCGCAGTTGCTGTCGTGCCGCAGGACGTGATGTTGCTCAATGAGTCCCTAGCCGACAACATCCTGCTAGGGCGGCCCCGCAACGAGGTGCGCCTTCGCGCTGCGTCGGAAAAAGCCGCTATTCTCCCCTTGATCGAGGCCTTGCCTGAAGGATTTGACACTGCAATTGGAGAACGTGGTTTGAAGCTTTCCGGCGGGGAGCGCCAGCGCATTGCTATTGCCCGCGCGCTTTATGGCGAGCCGGCGATCCTTCTTCTTGACGAGGCCAGCTCCGCGCTCGACGAAGAAACCGAGCAGGACATTATGAACCATATCCGTACGCTAGCCAAAGATGTGACCGTGCTGGCGATCACTCACCGCAAGGGCGTCGTTTCTACAAGCGACGTCGTGGTCGACCTGACCGACTGCGGCTTATCAGTGACATAGGCGAAGTGAATGATCGGCCCGGCGCGTTGACGCCGCACAGAAGGTGCATCGCCGGACGAGATGCCTTCGCCGTTCAAGGAGCTGCCCACGTCATAGAGACCATCCTCGGTATCTATGATGGAATCGGGGCCCTGTGCTCCGGTAGACGTGAAGTATTCCAGGGTGCCGATTGCCAATCTGCGACGCCAGTCGGCAGGGGCGGGTGTAAGATTGGCGATCGGCCGGCTTGCGGTCGGAACAGGCTCCTTCGTCCTGAATTCAGGCTGCACCAGACGGAATTCTGCGCATATGTGCCGCGATTGATGAGCTCGTCGACAAGGTAGACATCGCCCCACTACCCATTACTTGCGTCCGGACGACAACATCGGCCACGATGCCTTCGCGGCATTGGCGAGATGGACATGGTCCTGCGCCGTCACCTGGATCGCAGGCGTCGCCCTTGCGCGCATGCGCTTGACCACGAGGGTGGGTATGCAACTCAGGAAAACGGGGGACGCGATCTTTTCAGAGAGCAGGCGGTACTTGGGGGCGTGTCGAGCGCGTGCCGACGGCGTTTTTCGATCCCGGCAAGCAGCCGCCTTACTCATGGCGTCCGCTTTGCCGATCGCAGGTGTTGTTCAACCATCGCCGGCCGAGATCCTTGAACTGCGGACGGCGCGATGTCGGCCTCACACCGACACGGATTTTCTAACGAAGCTCTGGCAAAACGGGATCGAGTTCTTCCTGCTCAAGCGTCTTGGCTCCATCTTCTGCCAGGTACGCTGCCAGCCGCGCGATACCGGACTGTGGTGAGCATCTGGCGGGTGCGGATTTTTTGGACGGCACTTGTCCCGAGCGCTCGGCAATTTCGGCGCTCATCAGGTGGGGGCGGATCGGTCGGCCGATGGCGCGCTCGATGGTGTGGAAGATCCAGGTCCCGTCGGGATCGATGTCCGACCAATGAAAGATTGGCGTCTGTTCGGATACCGACCCTGCGATCATCCGCAGTGCCTGCTGGGTGGCGAGCGAGGGGTAACCGCCGACGTACATCGTCGTTCCCAGTCGACCGGGGTCCGCCTCGGCAATGTGCCGGTTGAAGCTTGCGAAGTTTTCGATCGTCAGAATGTACGCCGGCGGCTCCCGAAAACGGACGCGATCTGCTTCCTTGGGAGTGATTCCGAGATAATGCGGAGAAATCCTGGAGAGGTCGGCTCCCTCGAGGTCGATTTTTCCTGCGACCAGCAGCGGTGGCGCGAAGCGTTCCAGTCCGATTGCCCGCAGTGCCTCGCGGGGCCGCGCGCCGGGCGGAAACTCCAGGATGCCGCTCAGGAGCCGCACGACCGCCCCCTCGATGCGTTCGAGCGTCTTGCTGTGACCCACCGTCCGTCGCGAGAAGGTCTTGTAGTCGACGTCCAGATGCTTGTCGTCCAGGATGGCCTGGGCGAGAACGAAGGCGTCGCGCAGCATCTCGACGTCGGACGACGCGAATCCGTGCCACGTCTTCCCCCGTCCCCAGACCTCGGCGATTTGGGAAGCGCTGTTCTTCAGAGAGTCGCGCAGCGCCGATCCGGCGGCAAGCCTTGCCGCAGCGTCCTGCGCAATCCGTGACGCGGGGGTGCGGTCGAGATATCGGTATAGGATCTCCGCCGAGGCCAGCCGCACGTGTGCGACCTGATCCCGCTTGACGCCTCGGCCCCAGCCAACGGACACCGCGCCGGTACCTTCGGCTTCCCTGATCTGTTTGAGGAAGCCGTCCGCCGCGACGACCGAGGCGAAGGCGGCATAATCCGGGTGCGCGATCGGGCTCGCGGCGCCGGCCTCGAAGCGATCGAGCAGGTCATTCAAGAGGCCGTTCGCGTCCGTGAAACGCCGCGCCATGGCTATTCGGCGGCCAAACGGCTGGCGAGCTCATCTTCGGACATCAGGTCCGGATCGATGGCCATCAGCTCGCGCTTGGCCTTCTCTTTCAGTTGCACCACTGTGGCTCTGGACTGCTCGCCAATGCGGTCCACTTCCACGATCGTATCCATGTGCTCGAGCACGGCGACCCGCTTCTCGAACGGCGCCGCGATCACGAATTGGAGTCCGAGATTCTTATAGAAGCTCATCATCTGCCGCTGGTTCTTGCCATCCATTTTCGAGAAGGCCTCGTCGAACATAGCGAGAGCGAAGCCGGCGGGCTTGCCCGTACGACGCTCGGCGCTGCCGTAGACGGCGGCGAGCGAAGCGCCGATGGCGACGTAGATGGGGACCTGCTGTTCGGCGCCCGATCCGGTGCCGCGCCGCTGCTCCCAGCGGGTCGAGCGGCCGGTAGCGACATCCTCCATGTGGATCTCGAAGGTGTAGAAGTTGCGGTAGTCCTCAAACTGGGTGAAGTCCTTGTCGGGATCCTCTAGCAGCGCCTCGAGTGCAAGGATCGTATCCTTGTGCGGGAAGTCATCGGGCACATCGCCCCGGAACAGCATGTCGAGCGCCTCCGGAGAGGTCTTGGCGATCTCGATGATCTTCAGGATGGGCTGGAATTCCACCACTTGGGTGCGATGGAACGAATATCTCTCGTTGTGGAAGGGATGTGCGTAGAGGCTACGGTTCAACGACTGCAGTTCCCGCTCCATCTTGCCGATCCGGGCCGTGAGCGCGTTGATGAACTCGCCGCGAAGTAGCGTCGAGGCCTTTTCTGCTGCTTCTCGGGCCTGCCGTTCGTACTGGCGCAGCTCATTGGATTCGATATCCGAGATGAGCTGCTCCATCCAGGGCTTCACCTCGCGTAGCGGCTCGCTTTCGGCGCCAACTTGCGAGCTCATTCCGAATTGGTCGAAGTAATCGTAGAGGAACTCGCGAACCCGGCGCTCGATCCGGACGCGCTCGACGTCCGAGGCGTCGGCATCTTTAACCGCCTTGTCTGCGATGGCACGGTGTTTCTCAGCAAAACCGCCTTTTGCTGCGGCATCGAGGCGCTCGCGGTAGACGAGCCTGCCTTTCGCGGCGGAGTAGAGCGGGAAGGTCTTGCGGTAGATCGATCGGGCGACCCGCAGGTTGAGCTCGGAGCCCGGCACGTTCTCCCCATCTCCGAGCCTCCTCTCGGCCGATCTGAGTTCGCCGTCATGCTCGCCAAATGCCTTCTGCTGGGTCCTTCTCTCGTCGAGCCTCTTGTCCTTCAGCTTCTGCTGCGCTCGCTTCTTGTCGCGAAGGCCGCCGTCGCCCGCGCCATCGAGTGCATCGAGTCTGGCATGGGCTTCGCCGATCTCGATCTGCGCGGCCGCGAAGGCCGCAGCGAAAGCCTTCAGGTCGTCACGCCCCTCACAGATGTTCTTCAGAGCGGCAAAGGCCTGCTCCGCGGCTTGGGCCTCCTTGCTCTTGTCGGCCAGGAGCCGATCCAGTTCCTCGGCCAGATCATGCAGGGAGCGCAGGGCGTTCGCCTGGGCCGCCTTTCCGATCTTGTGCTGCGAGGCTTCGATCCAGCGATGGGTCCTGACGAGTCCATCGTCGTAGAGGCCGTCCTTCATGATGGCCCGGCCGGGCCTATTGAACTGATCGAGCGTGTCGGCGAGACGGACCGTGCCGTAGCGGCGCATGATGAACGCCATCGCGTCCGGATCCTGGCTCCGGAAGATGGAGGGGAAACTGCCGCGCTCCGGCTTGGCCCTGAACTGCTCGAGCTTGTTCAGGCTCACGAGGGATGCGTGGCGAAACTCGCGGCGGCCTTCCTTGAACATCGCCGTGGCGGCGCTGATGTCCGCTCTGTCCACGAACACCGCCTCCCGGTCGCGGCCGAGGAGCGCCTCGGCGGCCCCCACCCATTCGGGTTCGGCGACTTCGATGATGTCACAGAGCACGCGCGGGGCCATTCCCTTCTGCCGGAGCCTTCGGCAGAGGAGTTCAGTGTCGTCGCCAAGATAGGCCCGCGCCCCTCCGGAGGCGTGCTGTCGGACCCGTTCGAGCACCTCGTCGCGCCGGCCTCGCAGCCCGGAAAGCTCCGCGATGATCGCCTGACGCGCTTCGTCGATCTTCGGCAGCCATTTCGCACCGCTGGTCGCGAAGGATTTCTCGGCCGCGGAGAGCTCGTCTGAGACGCCCGCTATGTCGGCCCCGACGGCGGCGGTTAGAAGACGCTCCAGCGCAGGGACGAAGTCTTCGAAAGAGTCCGCGCACATCGCCCGGAGCGGATATAGGCTGCGGATGTTATCCAGGCGTGCCTTGAACTCGGCCGAGGCGCGGTGCGCCGCCTGCGCGGCCACATCGGCGCTCTGCTGCAGCGACTTTCTTCCGGTCTTGGCATCGTGCTCGGCGATCGCCGCCGTCAGGCGTTCGATCTCCTGATCGATGGCCTTGACGTCCTCCTCGATGAATTCGAGTTCTTTTGCTGCGGCATCTCGGCGCGCCATCTCGGTACGCCGTTTGGTCTTAAAGTCCAGGTTGATCGCCCGCGCCGCGAGCCAGGCCGCGCGTTTGGCGATCCACTCCTCCCTGAACTTGGTCTCAAGCGCCTCTTCGAGTGCGGCGAGAACCCCCCGAAGTGCCCTCAGGGCTTCGAGTCTGAGGCGCATTTTCCGGATCGTTTCGCTGATATTGCGGTAGGTCTGGATCGACTCGCGCAGCTCCTTGATCCCGATCGGACTGTCCTCGAGGATATAGTTCCGCACGAACTGCGTTGCCGTCTGGTTGTGATCGAGCGTCATCGCATTGACGATCGACTTTTGCAGGGCGCTTGCGTTCTGCTCGCCGTAGGGCGAATGCGGCAGGAGATGGCGCATGTACTCGCGGACGTAGTCGCCGGCCCGATCGCGGTGGTTGACGAAGTTGCCTTCGCCAACCGCCGCGACGATCCGGGCGCGCACGTCTTCCCACGGCGCCGGGAACTGCAACTTCCCTCGCTGTTCGATGAAGTCCTTGGAGCTTAGAACGGTGCCGACGGTGACGAACAGCGCCAGCACGGTTTCCCTGCTGTCTGACTTCCGCGCCTCGAGCGCCATGCCGATTGTGACCGGCGGCCGCGCGCCTTCCGTGTCTTCAAAACCGAGCGCGATGTAGGTGCGCGCCTCGTCGCGCCGGCGCTGGTCCTCGCCGAGCGTGCCGAGACAGTAGTCGACGACGCTGCGCTTCGAGCCACTACGCGACTTTCCGCTGTCGCCGGCGACTGCGTTCAGGCGCAGGAACCGCCGGCTGCCGCCGGTGAGCACGACTTGGGCCATGTCGAGGATCGTCGATTTGCCGGAACGGTTCTCGCCAAGGACGCCGACGTGCCCCGTCACGTCGATGTCCGCGACGTCGAACAGGTGCCAGTTCACCATCGTAAGGTGGCGTAGCTCCATCATGCCTCGTCTCCCGCGGGCTGCGGAAAGCGGGCCTCCTCGCTGCGCACGTAGCGCTCGAGCCGTTGCAGGGCGTCGCCGCCGCTGATCAGCTTGATCATCGGGCGGATCCTGACCTCGCAGTCCTGCTGCTCGTCGTCGAAGTCGCCGATCTCGACAAGGCTGCGCTGGGCAGCCTCGCGCAGAATGTCGCGGAAGCGGGCGGCCGAGATCGCGCCTCCGCCGCCGTGTTGCGCCATCTCGCGGTAGCGGTCGAACAGATCGTTCAAGGTGGCGACCACGACGGCCCGGTCTTCGACCGCTCCGACGTTCACCTCTTGCTGCCAGTACGCTGCCAGCACCAGAATGACGACGGTTTCGTCGAGCTTCATCCGGGGCAGCGGCACGTCCTCGTCCATGGCGACGATGCCGGCCCACTGCGCCTCCGGATCGCGATGGAGGCGGTATCCGCAACTATCGAAGAAGTCATCGACCACATTGCGGAAGCGGCCGTCCATGATCATGTTGTAGACGGTTCCGGTTCTGGGATCTCCCGCGAACACGAACTGCCGCCGCAGCAGGAAGTGCAGCGCTTTGCGGAGATCGGCCGCCTTTTCCGCACCGAAGGAGCGCTCGACGTGTTCGAACTCACTGAGCATGGGGCGCCTCCGCTTTCCGGAGCCTGCCGGACCGCCTGACCAGGAAGTTCGCGCAACGAAGCCATTCGCTGTCGTGTGGCGGCGTGTCTGGGCGCGGCTCCAGATCGAATCCGGCCGCGACCTGCGGCGGAACCTCGCCCGTCAGCGCATAGCGGCGGGCGCAATCGAAGGCGAGGAAGTCGTCCACTGTGTCGATTTCCATGAAGCGAGCTTCCTTGGTCGCGAATGGCGGCACCTGGCCCTCAAGGAATCGTCGGACATCCTCGGGCCGGGGCGCGATGCGAGCGATGTACTCGAGACGGAGCTTCTTCCTCAGCTCGTACAACGGGTCCGAGGGCGGGCCGGCGAGCTCCCTCGCCTCGACCGGGCGGCGCGGCTGCCTGGCCGGCGCCTGATGGTGCTCCGACCAGGGCGACCGCAGCGGCTCGATGCTCCACTCGACGGTCGACTTGTCGTGCTTGCCGTCTCGCAGCAGAGCGTCCAGCCGCCGCACCAGGTCGCCGGCCCGGCCGACGAGTCCTTGCCCGCCGCGCTCGGCGTACTTGATGGTGTTGCGGACCCGGGCTTCGAGCTGCCTGCGGAAGGCCTCGATCCGTTCGAACATCTCGCCGATCTGTTCGAAGATGTTTTCGATTGCGAGCAGATCGTCGGCCGCCGCCATTCGACCGTCCTCGACGTCGGCGGCCATGCTGGAAGCGGTGTACTCCTCGGCGAGGACCTGCATGGTGTCCGGGGTGTAGGAGATCCGCCGTGCGAGATCGACGATGGCATCGCGGAAGCGATACGGATGGTTGACGGTGAGGATGGACTCGAAATCCTTCAGCAGGAGCTGGTCGACGAACTCCTCGAAGAAGGCTTCCAGCCGGGTAGCCACCGTCTTCGATTCCATGACGGTCCGTCGGATCCGCTTCAGGTCGGCCAGAATGGCCCGCAGGCTCTTGGTAAACTGGTCGGCTTGGTTGCGTGCCTCGCGGACGGCGAGCGCGGCTTCGCGCTGCTTGCGGTCGGTGATCTCGGGCTTCAGCTTTTCGACAGCCTCGAGATTGAGGCGGATCTGCACAATCAAGCCGCCGAACCGCTGCGAGAGATCCTTATTGAGGCTCGCGAGCCGCTGGATCACGAGCAGCGGTCCCATAGCCATGTCGACCGTGACACGGAGCCCGTATTCCTCCTCCTCAAGCCAACCCCAGGCGAGCAGCCGCGCGTAGAGTTGCCGCGCCAGACCGAGCGCCTTGTCGCCCTTCTCGGACGCGAGCGCGACGTCGGCCTTCCGGATACGGCGGCGACCTGCCGAGATCATTTCAGGCAGGGTGCCGAAGTCATCGCCTTCGCTCCAGAGGGTCGGGTTGGCGCGCATGACGTCGTAGATCGCGTGGACGACCTGCTGCGGAGTCGGGAACGACGGCGCGCCTGAAAAGAAGCGTTCAAGGAGGTCGAGCAGACAAGCCGCGTACAGGTGCTTGTGATCGCGCGAGAAGGCCAAAAAAGCCTCGTCATGCAAATGACGGAACAAGGACAATCGCTACCACTCCAGAGTCGGCGTCATCCAGAAAAGGGGCGAGCTGCCTGCCCCTAACTTCATGATCTACTGGGGAAATACTTCAGTCGAGATGTATCGCGAGGCACTCGCAACTAGAAGGGTTTTGTTCGCTGTATGTTCGTATATAGCTTGCCGAAGGGAAGCTGTCGAGCCTCAGGGCTCCGTGCCGGCGGTTTCAGGGAGGGATGGGTCTTCGGAGAAGGGCCGTTCTAAGAACTTCGGCAAGCTATGTTGTCCAATGAGACAAAAAAGCCCCGCTATTCGGCCGAAGTAGGCGCGGAGATCTTAGGGAAGAACTATTGAGGACGGAAGCCTCCGGACGAGCAGGGCTCCGTTGAGTTTCCAAGCCGGGCGTGGTGCTAAGGTAGTCGTGATCTGTAGTTTGTGCCCTGCTAACCGCTGAAGTGTGTAACGGCCAATCTTTCAGTGTGCGTGTTCTTCGATACCCAGCACCCATAATAGAGTGTTCAAGGGAGAGCCGGAATCGCGCTCGCGATGTCCGATCCCACGTTTTTTCCTGGCCCTCCACGCCGCGCTTCTGCCGCCTCTATCTCGTTTGCCGACGGAGGGCTTGAGGATTGAGCCCACCGTTCGATGCCCCGAGCAATGAGACCCCACACGCTCATGGCCTTTCATGCCCTTGCCGTTCTGATCTTGGCCCCTGCCAAGTAATATCAAGCAGTGGATAAGCTGTTGATTTTTATTGTTTATTTCGATAAACCTTGCGTTTTGTCAGAAATTGGCATATGTTTCTGACAACGGAGGGAAGCCATGCAAACCGTCGCCGAGCGTATTTTGAGTTATGCCCAAGCGCTTCCAGAAGGCACTTTGATCGGTGCTAAGGAAGTTTTGCATTTGGGAAGCCGTGCTGCGGTCGATCAAGCTTTGAAGCGTCTCGCCAAACGCAACGAGTTGATGCGTCTTGCCCATGGGCTCTACGCTCTGCCAGTGAAAACACGTTTTGGCATACGCGCGCCGGCTGCCGAAAAGGTCATCGAAGCGCTGGCTTCCACGCACGCGGAAACGATCGTTCCACACGGAGCCGCGGCCGCGAATAAACTTGGTCTCACTACGCAAGTGCCGACGAAGCTCGTCTATTTGACCTCCGGTCCTGATCGTCAGTTTCGTCTCGGAGCACAGACGGTTGAGATGCGGCATGCACCGCACTGGATGCTTCTGCCGACAGACTCGATTGCTGGACAGGCAATCCGGGCTCTTGCCTGGCTCGGCGAGCGAGAGGCGGGCGAGGCTCTTAAGGTATTGAAGCGCAAGCTGCCCGACGACACTTTGCAGGATCTCGTCGCGCTGCGTCGCGCGATGCCTCCGTGGATGTCGAAATCCGTCAGCCAATCCCTTCTAAATCATGGCTGAACTTTACCTGACGCTCTCTCGTGACGAGAGGCTTGAGGCACTTGGCGTCGCCGCCACCGCCTCAGGCCGCCCGGTCCATCTTTTGGAGAAGGACATCTGGGCCGTTTGGGCCCTGCAAGGACTCTTTGACTCTGAATTGGGTGAGCATCTTGTCTTTAAGGGAGGTACGTCCCTCTCCAAAGGTTACGACGTCATCGAACGGTTCTCGGAGGATATCGATCTCACTTACGATATCCGCCGGATCATTCCTGAGCTTGCCACGGGCGACCCACCCATACCCGCTTCGCGAACCCAGGCCGACAAGTGGACAAAGCTTGCGCGCGAGCGGCTCACCGCCTGGGTCAAAGACAAGACCCTTCCTGTCCTACAGAAACACGCAGCAGCTACAGGAGTCGACGTCACGTTCCGTGGTGAGAACGATGTCATCTATGTCGACTATGAAAAGCTGACCCAGGGCTTCGACTATGTTCCGCCCTGGATCAAGCTTGAATTCGGTGCGCGCTCGACCGGTGAGCCGTCCGAGACGAGAGAGATCACCTGCGATGCGGCGAAATCCCTGCCCGAGCTCGAGTTTCCTGTAGCGACCCCAAAAATCATGCTTCCCAAGCGCACCGTTTGGGAGAAAGCAACGGCCGTCCACGTTCTTTGCGCTCAGGGTATCGCGGGCGATCGTGTGTCGCGCCATTGGTACGATCTCGTGAAGCTCGATGATAAGGGATTTGCGCAAGCTGCCTTCGATGACAAAGTGCTGGCGCAGGAAGTCGCCGATTGGAAGAGCAAGTTCTTCCGGGAGAAAGATCGCGACGGCAATGTCATCGACTATCACGCCGCGGTATCCGGCAAGCTTCAGTTAGTTCCTGACGAAAAGATGCGTAAGGACCTTGAGGCCGATTATCAAAAGACGATCGACGCTGGATTACTTCTCGGCGAACCTGAGCCGTTTGAGCAGCTCATGAAGCGCTGTGAAGCTCTGCAGCGGCGCGCAAATAGTAAGTAAGGCCGGTTGCTGGAACGGACGCTTCGAAAGATTTCCGACGTATAGAAGCTGTGCTGAGGATTGCCGAAGATGAGCCCCAGCACGCGCTGCTGCACGTTGGAAAAATAGCGCATTCGCCACGCTATAGCGGGCTTTGCTTGTTTACAGCGCTGTTAATTTTGAGCGGTGCCGTCTCCGGCATCATGAGCATGGCAAGGAGCCCAGCCGCGCTAGCGATAAGCATGTACCAGGCGGGCGCCAGCGCGCTCCCGGTAAGATAGATCAGCCAGGTGACGACTGGTTGAGCTGTGCCTCCGAAGATCGCTATCGCAAAAGCGTAGATGATCGCGAAGGCGCCACCACGAATGTTCTTGGGCAAACCTTCGGCCATGCTCACATAGAAGGCGCTATACGGAATCGTTCCGATAAGTGTGAGCGCGCCGAGACCCCCGAGAAGTGCGAGGGCACTGCGGCTCTCTGAGATCCAGAAGAACACCGGATAGGTCATCAACAACGCAGCGATCTGCGGCCATATCATGATGTGCCGGCGGCCCGCGCGGTCTGCGAGCCAGCCGCCCAGCAGCGCGGCAGCAATTCCTACCGTATTGCTAACGAGCGTGGTGCCAAAGGCGAGAGGCGCGGAAACTTGTAGGGTGTTCAGTGCATAGGTGGTCATATATCCCGTGATGTAGGTGATGATCGTGCAACTGGCCAGGACGACGAATCCCAAGCTCATGATACGGCGAGTGGCAGGCAATCTTCTTACAGGGTGAACGCCCGGAGTCGGCGCTTGGGGCCGGTGCAACGTTTCGGGCAAGCCGCTCCGCAGCCAAAATCCGAACGGCAGCGTAGCGGCGCCGAGCAAGAGCGCGATCCGCCATCCGTACGCGTTGAGTGCCTCGCTTGTCATGGTCAGGGAGAGTATTTCTCCAACAAGCGCCCCGGCCGTTGCAGCGATTTGTTGGCTGGCAGGCTGAAACGAGACAGCAAGACCGCGCCCCTCGGCCGGCGCCGCTTCCAGCAAATAGGCAGTTGTCGGACCAACCTCACCGCCGAGCGCGAAGCCTTGCACCAAACGCGCGACAATGACCAGGAGCGGAGCAGCAGCTCCTATTGTCCCGTATGAGGGGGTGAGCGCTAACACAAGGATCGCGGCGCTCATCAGGACAAAGCTGGCGGTCATCGCGGGCCGGCGCCCGGCCCGATCCGAATACGAGCCGAGCACGATGGCCCCGATCGGCCTGGTCACAAAACCCGCGCCGAAGGTTGCGAGCGACAGCATGAGGCTGGCGAACGGGTCGCTTGCCGGGAAAAACGCTTGTCCGATCTGGATCGCGAAAAAGCTATAGGTCCCAAAGTCGTAGAATTCGAGAATATTGCCGATCGTTGCACCTAACACGGCGCGGCCGGTCAAGCGTTCGTCTGCCGGAACGAGGACCGGCTCCGGTTTCTGCCGAGTAGATTGCTTGCCCATCCTCGATCCGTCTGAGGCACGATCGCCGGCCTGAGCATTTCGACCAGCGAGGTCGCGCGCATTGCACTTCACTTGCTCTGCACGTCATCTAGCTTGAGGTGGGCTGGGCCCGCGTCCCGGTGCCCTACATTCCTGACGCATGCCAGGACGAAGCTCACGACGATGAATGCAATAAGGATGCCTGCCTCTTGCGGCCCGTTTCAAAACTTGAACGGATCGCGGCAATCGCCGGCAAAGAAGAGCAAGCGCGTTGCAATTGTCGGGCGCAGCGCTCGTTGTGCTTCTATGCATGGCGAGTTTGCGACAATATTGGTGGGCGCCGAACAGAAGCCGCCTGCTTTCACACAGATGACCGCGCATGCACGCGGGGTTCAGCCGGCTGCGCGTATGCGCAAAGCGTCAGGCAATTGGCCCGGCTTTTGCTCCCCTGCTTACCAATTGTGTGCAGCCACCTACTTTGTCGGGATGTCGCTGCAGAACCCAGGGATCTTCCTACGATCAGAGGTAGCATGAGCTCGCATTGTTGACGACACAATCTAAAGGACGGATCGCAGCCTGCGCTGCAGACGTCTAGGATATCCGCTCATGGTGGGCCGCGTTCAGCCGGACGCACATGGCGAACTTCATGCACCGGGCACTGAGCTCCAGGAAATGGAAGTAAACGTCATCAGCGAGTGCGCCTCTGTGAGTTGACCCGGATTCATCAGGTCACCTCCACGGGAGGAGCCTTCCTTTGATATTGCGGTGCGGCCGTCAGGTTGTCGCCGCGAATGCGCACAGCCAGTGTTTGATCAACGGCAGGCGCGCTTTGCTCAAGCGCATCACGCGTGCGCATGGTCGAACGTGTGATGGCAACCAGCTGCAATCAACGCCTCGAATAGAATGGGTAGTATGAATACGAAGACAATCGCGGCCGTCGTGCTTACAGTTATAGCGGTGCTGAGGTCGCCCAGTAGGGCCGTCGAAATTTACGATGTCGCTGATTCGAACGGTGTGCCGTTCATGCGGGTTCGCATACTCAGCGCCGACGAGGCCGATCCGGGATCTTCATCGCGCAATTTGTCTCGTTGGGAGATAGATCAGGTGCTTACCGGGATTCGGTATTGGGCTGAAATCATCAAGGTCATCCCTGGTCAATCGCCAGCGATTATTAGTATCAGCGCGGACTACGATAACAACGCCTGGGGCGTGTCCCCTTCTCATGGAGCCGGCACGAAGGTGCAGGCTGCGCTCACCGGTCAGGATCCGGGCGAACTTGAATCTGGTGCTCATGGCGCGATCGGCATCGGCCAGATGGGATTTTCACCGTACACCTACGTCCCGTCCCAAGTGTCTATGACACCGAGCACAAACCTTTCAGCCGTTAGCGTGCACGAGAACGCGCATCTGCTCGGTATGACTGGTGCTGCCTTCATTGGTCGTGCCGACGGGCTGTATATTTCCGAAACGATAAATCGGTGGGCGAGTCATTTGTACGATGACAATGGCAAACAGGCTCAGCCGGGGCAGGCGATTTATTGTTCCCAATGCCCGAACCAGCCAGCTGCCGACGTTTTCGATCTGCGACGTGATCAAGGCTATTTCAGAGGGGAGCATGTGAGCGAAGTGCTGGCCGGTGCCATGCCAGGTATTCCGCTGCGATCGAAGGACTTTATGGCGCACAGCGAATTGAAGAATAGCCTGTTGAGCCACCAGCAATACCGGAACTACACCGCCCCGATGGAGGCGGAGATCGCCGCGTTTCAAGATATAGGTTACAGTATCGATCGGCGCAGTTTGTTCGGGTACTCCATCTACGGAAACGGCCAGAATCTGGTCAACGACAATCCCTTCTTCGCTCGCAGTGCTGAGGGTGCCGCCTATCTGCCAAATACATACAATACAGCTACGCTCGGACTGGGACTGCACGTCTATGGCAGCGGCAACACTGTGGTCCAGCGCGCCGACCTGCTTTCGAAAGGAGCAGGGGGCGCCGGCATCCGCGTCGACGGCGAAAACAATCACATCATGGTCCCGCCCGGGACCCGCGTGTACGCCGACGGCGCCTATGGGCGCGGTGTCATGTTCGCCTATGGTAAGGATCACACGCTGACTCAGCGTGGCGACGTGCAGGCTCTCGGCGAGCATGGCATCGCGGCAAGTTTCGACTTTGGCAACAATGTGGTTGGCAATGACTATGAATATCGTGGTTCGTATATTCGCACGATTGGCACCAAACCTGCCCCGATGCTGAGCGAAATCGCGGGTCCGCTCGCCAGCAAGTTCGATCTGACCGGTCGCCTGGCTGGCAATCATGCGGCGATGTACATGTCGAACAATGGTTACGTCGGCGAGATCAATGTGATGCGTGGCGCAATGCTGTCAGGGGACATCCTGTCTGACTACAACCAGGTCGACGAGAACGGTTCTCCACGTCTGACCAGATTAACGTTCGGTTTGACGCCTGACGCGAGCGGTCACTCAACGCAACAGCCTGACGCAAGCTTTGCAGCCCGCTATGACGGTAATATCGTTGGACGCAACAATCTTTCTCTGCAGGTTTCCGGCGGCGTCGTTTCTTTTACCGGCAATCACGAGGTGTACGACGCAACGGTTGCGCAAGGCGCAACGCTATCAGGTAACGGCAGTTATCTGCTCAATGAAAATGGTCGCTTCACCAACAGCGGTGTTGTCGCGCCCCTCATCAACGGTCTGGGCAACAGCATCAAGGTGAATGGCGACTACCTGCAAACCTCGACCGGTCGCTTGCAGGTCGCCGTAAACGATGCTGGCGCGTTCAGCCATCTCGTGGTCAATGGCAATGCAACGCTCGACGGTACGCTCACGATCACCCCGCAGCGTGGCTGGTATGGTAACGGCTTTAACGTCTCCTCCGATCAGTGGCTGAATGCAACAAATCTCACAGGCTCGTTCGCGAACGTGACGACAGCCCTGCAATCGCCAACCTTGCTGGCGAGTGCCACGGCTCAAGGCGACAACACCTACGCCTTGACACTGTCCCGCCCATCCGATGCCTATTCGCGTTATGGAGCCGATGCCAACAGCCGCCAGGTGGGCACGGCGCTCGATCGAGTAGCTGGCAACGCGGCTATAGGGCTGCACCCGCTTCTCGCGGCGCTCGACTTTTCCGCGCCGGACGGCACGGCGGTGACATCTGGGCTGCGTCAGCTTTCGCCGTCCATCTATGCGTCGGAGCAGGGCAGACGTGTCAACGACAGCTACTATGCGCGTTCGGCAGTCTACAACCGTCTCGACCAGGCGTTTGGCGGCGCGTCAACCTCGGCGATGGCGGTGATAGGTTATGGTCCTGAGCAGAACAGGTCGCGCGGCAATTCTGCCTCTGCCACCGGCCTGTTCGGCCCGGCTTCGTCTGACCTGCCCTCCTATGACCTGCAGGGGTATGCAGCGTGGGCTTCTGCCTTTGGCGGATGGACGACTCAATCAGGTGATAGCAATGGTGCAAGCACCAGATCCACCATTAGCGGCCTCATGACCGGGATCGACACGCCGGTATTTGACGACTGGCGCGTCGGTGTGCTTGCGGGCTATAGCCGTTCCAGTTTCAAGGTTGGCGCGGCCTCGTCGTCAGGCCGCAGCGACAATTACACGTTCGGGACCTATGCCGGCACCGAGTGGACCGTGCCAGAAGGGGCCATCGCCTTCCGTTCAGGCCTTGCCTATACATGGCACGATCTCGAGATGAGCCGCAACGTGAGGTTCCCAGGGTTCAACGACAACTTGATCTCGGATTACGATGCAGGCACTTTCCAGATCTTTGGAGAACTGGGTTACAAAGTCGCTCTCGGCAAGTCTTCCGCCATCGAGCCCTATGCCAGTCTCGCCCATGTTCGTGCGGCGACGGACCGCTTTAGCGAGAGGGGATTGAACGGAGCGGCGCTTAATATTCGCGCTGACACGATGGATACGACGCTCTCCACGCTCGGCGTCTACGCGACCACCCGTTTTCAACTTGGCCAAATCGCCACGACTGCGCGAGCCGATATTGGTTGGCGTCATGCCATAGGTGACCTGATTCCGCTGTCGACCGCCAGCTTTGCTGCTGGATCCAGCGCTTTTGCAGCTTCAGGCCTATCCATTGGCAAGGACGTGGCACTCGTCGAATCCGGTTTGGACTTCCAGCTTTCGAGCAACAGCACCCTTGGCATCGCCTACCAGGGTCAGTTCGGTTCAGGCATCACCCAGAATGGACTGAATGCCACCTTCAACGTGAAGTTCTGATGAATGGGGATGCGTGGCTCCGGCGCCGCTGTGCAGTGAGCCATGTTGATTTCCGTCCACATCTCGTCGGCAAAAGCTTGGCCGGCCATCGAGCTCACCTGAATGCCGCCACCGGCGCCTCACAGCGGTCTTGCCGTCGCCATCAGCCGAAGACATGCCACGACGTCGCGGCGCCGCGCCCGCCTGAGGTGGCGCGAAGTAAGATTCATTTGCCGCCGAAAAGCTTAGGGAGATCGGGGGTCCAAACTAGAACTTTGCCGGCTAATGCAACGCCTGCTGTCGATGATGCCGCCGCATATGCTCGTTCAATTTGGCGTTCAAACAGTTTAGAGTGTGCTCAAACCGAGCAAGAGGACCTTGAGGGCGCTGCGCAGATCGCTATTACACGCGGTGACGACCTCGTCTATGCGCCAGCTCACCGAGCATGCTGTCTCGGCCTCGGGTCACGACTCTCGCGCAAGACATAAGGTTCTCCTCGCGGGGGGCACTCGCTGAAGCGGTCCGGCGGTCAGCCGCCGTCGCTATCGCTGCCGCGTCAGACGGGTGCCGCTCAAAGGCTGGTGCCGCCGGAGCACCACTCTCCCCGAGGCTTTGGAAATGCCTCTATTCCCAAGCCTTGCGCGCCTTTAGTTCTACAAAGCATTGTATCGCCGCTGCCGCGGCAGCAGCTTAGGGGCGTCGCCCCTCGGCGCGGCGCAAGGACAGGCCTTCGGTTTTGGCTCCCCCCCACGGTCGGCGGTGCCCCAAAAAAGTTGTTCCAACTTCCTTCAGCCCTTGCGCCTTGCACACCTCGCTACGCGCTGCGAGGCAGGGGTTATGGCGGCTTTTTGCCGCGCACAACCTCAGCCTTAAGGAGAAAAACAACAGAACCAAGACCTCCGCCGCAGCCCGTCGTGATGGTGCCGCGCGGCAAACTGAAGAAGTCGCCCAAGAATGCTCGTAAGATGCCAAATTCGAAAGGCTGAAGTCGAAGCTCTCGCCGCCAGTATCGCATCCTCGGCATGCTGCAATTTCCTGTCGTCGAACCCGAACGCGGCCCCAAGGACAAACCGACCGGCCACTTTCTGGTCAATGCGGGTGAGGGACGCTGTCTCGCTCAGTTGCTTCGGGCCAAGCGCAAGGAGATCAAGAAGGACGAGCAAGCCGCATTTTTCGATCCCAACAGCGGATGCGTCTTTGCGACCATCTGGCACGACGGATAAGCACGCCTCTCGAGTACGGCAGCATTGATGGCGGCGATCGATGACATTTTGGAATGTTGCCGAACACTGACTTGCCAAGCACCACCCGCACGGCCCGCAATCGAGAATAGCCGATACGCGATCGCGTATATCTGCTTTATATACGCATACGCGTATATTACTATAATATACGCATTCGCGTATATTGACGATCTATACGGATTCGCGTATATTGAACGCGGAGATTCACATGACGCAGCATATTGCTCGTACGGAAAAGCAACTCGGCGCCATTCTACGGCGGGCCCGCCGACAGGCCGGACTTACCCAGTCAGGCTTAGGAAAGCAGATCCATCTGCGTCAGGGCACCGTATCCCGACTGGAAGCGGGCGAGCCTGCCATTCAGCTCCACACCCTCATGGAGGCGCTGGCCGCGCTCAATCTTGAACTGGTGGTCCGTACCCGCAGCAAGGCCACCTCGACTGACATCGAGGACATTTTCTGATGGGCCGGCCTCCAGCAAACGCGCCCCTGAATGTGTTCGTCAACGCACGCCTGGCAGGCATGCTCCGGCGCGAGTCCAGCGGTGCGATCGACTTTCGTTACACTCCGCAATGGCTCTCCTGGGAATCGACCTTCCCAATCTCGCTATCGCTGCCCTTGCGCGAAGACCGCTATATCGGCGCACCTGTAATCGCCGTGTTTGACAACCTGTTGCCCGATAGCGAACAGACACGCAAACGAGTCGCGGAGCGGGTGGGGGCAAAAGGTACTGACGCCTACAGCATGCTCTTTGCACTCGGGCATGATTGCGTTGGTGCACTCCAGTTTCTTCCACAGCGTGTCGATCCTGGACCTGCCGGTACGATCGAAGGGAAGGCTGTCACCGACCGCGATGTCGCCGCCATCATCAAGAACCTTGCCAGCGCTCCACTTGGGATGGGGGAAGACGACGATTTCCGGATTTCCATCGCTGGTGCCCAGGAGAAGACCGCCCTGCTGCGGCGAGATGGCAAATGGTACAAGCCGACTGGTACCACGGCGACGACGCACATTCTCAAACCGCAAATCGGTCGTTTGCCGAACGGGATCGATCTCTCGAACAGCGTCGAGAACGAATATTTCTGCCTCAAGCTGCTGGCCGCGCTTGGCGTACCAACGGCGAACGTCGAGATCGCCGATTTTGGTGGTCGCCGCACGTTGATTGTCGAGCGCTTCGATAGGCGCTGGACCAATGATAAAAGGTTGCTGCGCCTTCCTCAGGAAGATTGCTGCCAGGCTCTATCCGTACCCACCACCCGGAAATATCAATCGGATGGCGGCCCCGGCATGAAAGACATCCTGCAACTGCTCAAGGGTAGCGATGAACCGACCGAAGACATCGCGACATTTTTGCGGGCCAGCATCGTGTTCTGGCTCATCGGCGCAACCGACGGACACGCCAAGAATTTTAGCCTATTCCTGAGCCCCGGCGGGCGCTTCCGGCTCACGCCGCTTTATGATGTCTTGAGCGCGCAACCAAGCCTCGACGCCGGACAAATTCAGCGCAAAGCTTTTAAACTTGCAATGTCGGTCGGCAAAAATCGCCACTATGGAATGACTGATATTTTGCCGCGTCATTTCCTACAGACCGCCGAAATCTCCGGCGTTGGGCCGGTCGTAGTCCACGCAATCTTTGAGGATCTCGTCGAAAACTTCGAGGCAGCCTTTGCGAAAGTGATAAAGGACCTCCCCAAGGGCTTTCCCAAAGAATTGGCAGACTCGATAAGAGTCGCCGCTATTCGCCGCATCGGTCTTATAAACGACCGTTGACACTTTCAGCCTAAGGGGCTGCGTGCGAGCGGGCCAGCGCTGGCGGCACCAACACCGGCACCAGCAGGATGAGGATCGTCGGCGTCGGTATCAATGTCGACAGCGCGATCATCGCGCCCATGATCGCCGTCGGCGGCGCCGGCGCCAGAATTGCCGGAACGCGATGATCGGCGCGCCGATGATGATCATGGTCACCAGCAACGCCAGCCCCGCGCCCTCCAGGGTGTTCCCGCTATGATGGCCCGATCGCTCCAGAGGAGCTCGATTCGGGCCGCACTTGAGATATTCAACGAACGGGCTGAGTCTCGCTATTACGGGCTCGGTTTCCGAACATCCAGGCCGACTTGCAAGCTGAAATCGGCGACATCTCCGATCACATCGCAGACCCGCTTAAGGCCGCGAACAGGCTGAGAGCAAACGGCGTAAGCGTTGAATAGGTAGCTGCGATGCAGCAGGCTGTACTTCCTCTCTGTAAACATCGCCGAGCTAGCTTGAGGTGGCCGGGCTTACGTCCCGGTGCTCTACATCTGCCTGACGCATGCCGGGGCGAAGCTCACGACGATGAGTGCAACAAAAATGCCTGCCTCTTGCGCCCCATTCAAACCTTGAAGCGATCACGGCGATCGCCAGCAAAGATGAACAGGGCGCGCCGCAATTGTCGGGCGGGGCAGTCGTTTTGCTCCTGTGCAATGGCGAGTTTGCGACAACATTGGCAGGCGACGAACAGGCATCGCCCGTTTTCACGCAGAAGGGCCCGCCGCGCGGCGTTGCATTCATCTGTTTGCGCACGGCGAAGGCATCAGGCGATTTGGCCCGGCTTTTGCTCCGCTGCTTGTTAGTTGCGTGCAGTCGCCTGCTTTGTCGGGATTGGCGCTGCAGAATGCAGGATCTGTCTGCGATCAAAAGACAATAGGAGCTCGCATTGTTAACGGGGCCCATGAAAACGCTCGACATCGGCCACGGCCGCGAAGCATCGGGCGGTCATCTTCGCTCAGGGGAGCCGCGGCTCGGCGGATCGCAAATGGCACGCGTGAAGCGCCAGAGCTTGAGCTTGAGGAAGTTGAAATCAAAGTCACCAGCAATGAGGGACATACTTGTGAGTTGACTTGACTTCATCAAGGCTGACTTCGCTGCAGAGAACTAGCCTTCCTTTTGAATTGAAGTTCTACCGTCAGACTCGGGCTACGAAGGCGCAAGGCCGATGTCCGATCAATGACGGCTGCGCTTCGCTGGCGCATCTGCGTGCACGCGCGCTCCAAGTTGGACGGCGAAGCACGCCGGCAATCAAGACCTCGAACAGAATCTGTAAATGAAGACGAAGACAATTACGACCATCGTGCTTGCGGCTAGCGCCTTGCTGGATTCTCCCAGTAGAGCGGTTGAAACTTACAATGTTAGGGATTCGAACGGCGTGTCCTTCATCCGAGCACGAATATTCGGTCCCGGAGATGGCCCTTTCTGTTGTGGCGGAGGTCGCGAGCCGGCGTATTCAGTTCGGAATCTGCCGCAATGGGAAAAGGACCATTCGCTCGCAGCGATCCGCTATTGGGCCGAAATCATAAGGGTCAAACCCGGGCAGTCGCCGGCCGTCGTCAACATCGGCGGAATTCAGGGCAACACGGCATGGGCCTCAGTCCAGACGTCGCCTGATGGCGAGAACAAGGTGCAGGCGGCAGTCACCGGTCAGAATCCGGGCGAGTTGAACCATGGCGCACATGGTATGATTGCGATCGGCGAAATGGGATTTTCATCCGAAGCATACATTCCTTCGCAATTGCCAATGACGCCGAAGATCGGCCTGGCACCTGTTATGATTCATGAGTTAGCTCATCAGCTGGGAATGGCCGCTACCATTGACGGTTATGATGGTTGGCGCACCGAGCCGATATCACCGTACTTCCCTAAGGCGATAAATGCCTGGACTAACCATTTGTATGACGACAACGGCAAACAAGCCAGGCCGGGGCAGGTGATCTATTGCTCCACCTGCCTGAATCCTGCGGCTGATGACGTCTTTGACCTGCGCCGTGATCGTGGCTACTTCGCCGGAAAGCATGTGAGCGAAGTGCTGGCCGGTGCCATGCCAGGTATTCCGGTGCGAGTGAAGGGTGAGTACGGTGGGCTGGATGTCCCCTTTGTCTCGCACAGCGAACTGAAGAACAGTTTGATGAGCCATCAGGGATACCGGAACTACACCGCCCTGATGGAGGCGGAGATCGCCGCGTTTCAAGATATAGGTTACAGTATCGATCGGCGCAATTTGTTGGGGTACTCCATCTACGGAAACGGCCAGAATCTGGTCAACGACAATCCCTTCTTCGCTCGCAGTGCTGAGGGTACCACCTATCTGCCAAATACATACAATACAGCTACGCTCGGACTGGGACTGCACGTCTATGGCAGCGGCAACACTGTGGTCCAGCGCGCCGACCTGCTTTCGAAAGGAGCAGGGGGCGCCGGCATCCGCGTCGACGGCGAAAACAATCACATCACGGTCCCGCCCGGAACCCGCGTGTACGCCGACGGCGCCTATGGGCGCGGCGTCATGTTCGCCTATGGCAGGGATCACATACTGACTCAGCGTGGGGATGTGCAGGCTCTCGGTGAGCATGGCATCGCGGCAAGTTTCGATTTTGGTAACAATGCGATGGGCAATGACTATGAATATCGTGGCTCGTATATCCGAACGATTGGCGATAACGCGGCCCCCATGCTGAACGAGATCGCAGGTCCGCTTGTCAGCAAGTTCGATCTGACCGGGCGCCTGGTCGGCAATCATGCAGCGATGTACATGTCGAACAATGGTTACGTCGGAGAGATCAATGTGATGCGTGGCGCAATCCTGTCAGGGGATATCCTGTCTGATTACAACCAGGTTGACGAGAACGGTGCTCCGCGTCTGACCAAATTAACGTTCGGGTTGAAGCCTGATGCGAACGGTCACTCAACGCAGGAGCCCGACGCAAATTTTGCAACCCGCTACGACGGTAATATCGTTGGACGCAACAATCTTTCGCTGCAGTTCGCAGGTGGCGCCACGACATTGACTGGCAATCACGAGCTGTACGAGGCAAGTGTCGCACAAGACGCGATCTTGGCCGGTAGCGGCAGTTATCTCCTCAATGCCAACGGCCGCTTCGCCAATAGCGGTGTTGTCGCGCCCCTCATCAACGGTCTGGGCAACAGCATCAAGGTGAATGGCGACTATCTGCAAACCTCGACCGGTCGCTTGCAGGTCGCCGTAAACGATGCTGGCGCGTTCAGCCATCTCGTGGTCAATGGCAATGCAACGCTCGACGGTACGCTCACGATCACCCCGCAGCGCGGCTGGTATGGCAGCGGCTTTAACGTCTCCTCCGATCAGTGGCTGAATGCAACAAATCTTACGGGCTCGTTCGCGAACGTGACGACAGCCCTGCAATCGCCCACCTTGCTGGCGAGTGCCTCGGCTCAAGGTGATAACACCTACGCCTTGACACTCTCCCGCCCATCCGATGCCTATTCGCGTTATGGAGCCGATGCCAACAGCCGCCAGGTGGGCACGGCGCTCGATCGAGTAGCTGGCAACGCGGCTATAGGGCTGCACCCGCTTCTCGCGGCGCTCGACTTTTCCGCGCCGGACGGCACGGCGGTGACATCTGGGCTGCGTCAGCTTTCGCCGTCCATCTATGCGTCGGAGCAGGGCAGACGTGTCAACGACAGCTACTATGCGCGTTCGGCAGTCTACAACCGTCTCGACCAGGCGTTTGGCGGCGCGTCAACCTCGGCGATGGCGGTGATAGGTTATGGTCCTGAGCAGAACAGGTCGCGCGGCAATTCTGCCTCTGCCACCGGCCTGTTCGGCCCGGCTTCGTCTGGCCTACCCTCCTATGACCTGCAGGGGTATGCAGCGTGGGCTTCTGCCTTTGGCGGATGGACGACCCAATCGGGCGATAGCAATGGTGCGAGCACCAAATCCACCATCAGCGGCCTCATGACCGGGATCGACACGCCGGTATTTGACGACTGGCGCGTCGGTGTCCTTGCGGGCTATAGCCGTTCCAGTTTCAAGGTTGGCGCTGCTTCCTCGTCAGGCCGCAGCGACAATTACACGTTCGGGACCTATGCCGGCACCGAGAGGACCGTGCCAGAAGGGGCCATCGCCTTCCGCTCAGGCCTTGCCTATACATGGCACGATCTCGAGATGAGCCGCAACGTTCGGTTCCCGGGCTTCAACGACAACTTGATCTCGGATTACGATGCAGGCACTTTCCAGATCTTTGGAGAACTGGGTTACAAAGTCGCTCTCGGCAAGTCTTCCGTCATCGAGCCCTATGCCAGTCTCGCCCATGTTCGTGCGGCGACGGACCGCTTTAGCGAGAGGGGATTGAACGGAGCGGCGCTTAATATTCGCGCTGACACGATGGATACGACGCTCTCCACGCTCGGCGTCTACGCGACCACCCGTTTTCAACTTGGCCAAATCGCCACGACTGCGCGAGCCGATATTGGCTGGCGTCATGCGTTAGGTGGAATCGTTCCGCTGTCGACCGCGAGCTTTGTTGCTGGTTCCAGCGCTTTTGCAGCTTCAGGCGTATCCATTGGCAAGGACGTGGCACTCGTCGAATCCGGTTTGGACTTCCAGCTTTCGAGCAACAGCACCCTTGGCATCGCCTACCAGGGTCAGTTCGGTTCAGGCATCACCCAGAACGGACTGAATGCCACCTTCAACGTGAAGTTCTAATACGCACGCAACGCATTTCGGCCCGGCGTGCTGCACAGCAACGATCACGTTGATTTCAATCCAGATCTCGTCGACAAGAACTTGACGCCGCCGATCGAGGTCAGCCTGCCTGAACGCCGGTGCTGGCGTCTACGCGGGATGTCGGAGCGAACTCGCTCGAGGGCAAGCAGCGTTTTTATCAGCGCTGACGATCTTCCGACATCGTCTTGAGCGCCTCGAGCGTCGGGTGGGATCGAGCGGCCGCTCCGCCGGCACTGCGATTTTCCGTCCGACTCGGGGCAGGCGCAAACCGGCATCGGCGGGAGAAGTCTCCCGTAAAGCCGGTGAAGTGAAGCGCTCGCATCACCGAGCGTGAGGCGGAGGTCCCGGCTGAATTCCAACGGTAGGGCCGAAGGACCGAGCGCCTGCGGGAAGGAAACCTCGACGCAACGGGTCGCGACCGGCGCGACAAGTCAATGGCTTCGGGACAGGCAGCGCTGGACAAAGCCGGGAGCGAGTACGCGCAACGGGTTCGGCCATCCTGGCCGAGGTCGAGGCTCTGGAGAAACCCTCGCGCGCTGCGGACGAGCTCTGGAAAAGCAGCGGCAGCGGCTGGAGCCCCTTTGCGGCGTGCCCCCCGGAATAGGCCGGCGGGACCATACGAACCATCGTCCAATACGGCGTTGAGATAACCTCGTCTCCAAGCGGATTAAACTTCGAAGTCAACCCTTGGGCCGTGACCTCGAAGTGACTCTTTTCCAATTGTCCACGCGAAGTGAGGTGTCGCTCAACGCGGTCGGCCGCTTCGCTAGTCTTAGGGGGTGGCTATGCATTGCGCTTCCGAGCCGGTTTGGTCCCGCGATCTTGCACGAAAACGCTGTTGGTTCATCGAGCAGCTCGCACGTTAAATCGCTTACATTAAGTGTTGAGGCTGAGTGTAGGGAACGCAGCGCGATGTGATCCTCGTCAGACATAATTGATTGTACCGCGCATCTGCGGCGTGCCGCTTCGTCGCCTTTGCCGTAGAACGTTGGTGTGGTTCTTGCTCGTGCCCAAGCAGTCGAAAAATTCGGTTATGGCGCCGACGATGCGAATTCACAATTCAAAACGAGGCTAGCTTTGATGTCGAATGTGCGATTCAGTAGATTGCTATGGTGTTCTTTTGGAGCTGCAATCATGCTCTGTTCGCCGCGGCCCGCGCTCACTGCCGACGTACGTCGCTCGCCGGAAACAGAGATTGCAAACAAGTTCGTTATGACTTTCCCCGTGAATGATTTTCGGCTTGTTGATTGGAACGACGTTTGTGCCGACCCCGCCAAGTTCATTGGGCGGCCTATCGAGCTTCGAAGGATGAGATGCGTCTACGGCATGGACGGCTTCCGCTGCGGAGCCTTTCCACGCAAGGTTACAGCCTCTGCAAAAACACTCACCGTTTTTGCAAGGTCCGTCATTCCGGGAGCCGAACGGGCGGTCTTGAAAAACAACTGCGCGACGCTTCAGGCGATGCTGGAATCGGTCGCCTATCGAAGGAAAATCCGGATCATTCCAGCTCAGTTTAGCGAATGGTCTGGCGGCGAGGTTGCAAAAAGTGTGGAGCTGAAGGCCGATAAAATACAAATACTGCCCGGGTCGCGACCGAAGCGTTATGCCGGCCGCTTCAGCGCGAGGCGCTGGTGGAAACCGAAGTCAAGGCGCTAGTCTGGCAACGGGCGCAGACACTCGCCACGTTCAGAAGGCTTCACGTTCATGGAATGGTCTCCACAGCGTCTTTGGACCGGCCGCGGCCTGGGGTTAGCGGAAAAAGACGCGCGGGCGTCTGGAGGAGCCACCCGCGCCGAGTGTGCTACGCCAAGCTTGGCCTGTCTGGAGACGCGAAGATAAACAGCCAAGCCGTCTATGATATGAAATGTCGGATATAAATATCCTATATCCGACAAATTAAATCGCGCCATGACCAAGCCGCTTCGCAACAAGACCGCGCTATTGAGTTCCTCAAGGAACGCGGTATCGCGCGCCTCTCTGAGCTTGCCACGGCGGGCGTTACGGCGGCGACCATCGCCCGCATGAAACAGAAGGGCCTCGTTGTCCAACTCGGACGCGGGCTCTACCAACTACCCGACGCGCCTATCGACACCCATCACTCCCTCGCCGAGGCCGCCAAGCGCGTGCCCAAAGGGGTCGTCGCGCTGACCTCGGCATTCTCCTTCCATGACCTGACCGACACCATCCCCTCGATGGTCTGGATCGCCATCGGTCCCAAAGACCGGCAACCGCTCCCGGCAAACCCGCCTATGCAATTCGTTCGCTTCAGCCCGGAACGGCTTCTGGAGGGTGTCGAGACGCATATCATCGAAGGTTGCCCGGTGAAGATCTTCAGCCCGGCTAAGACCGTCGTCGATCTTTTCCGCTACCGGCGGAGCGCCGGGACGCGCTATCGTCACAGCACCGGCCTCAATCTCGCGCTCGAAGGACTGCGCGAGGCCCTGCGTACACGCAAGGCCAAGCCTTCCGAGATTGCGGGATTTTGCGCGCAAGGCCGGGGTTTGGAAAGCAATGCAACCCTACATCGAGGCGATGACAGCCAATGGCTAACCAACCCAAAAATGTCGGCGCCTCGGTCTGTGCACGGCTGCTTGCGCTCTCCAAGGAACGCAATCAGCACTTCGATCTTCTCCTCACCCGCTACGTGAAGCAAACATCCAAGCAGATGCGCTGCATGAGTTGCGGCGACCCGCAAGCCTCTCGTGCGAGGTCCATCATCTTGGATACAGGCAGATTGACTTGCAGCCTCGCAAAACCGGACTTCGCAATCTCGACCAGACCGGATGCGGCCCAAAAGGTCGTGTCAACTTGCGCGAGCCTCCCCCCCAGCTCTGGATTGTTCCTCACAACGTTGTCGGCGCGGTGCGGCACCGTAGCGGTGCAAATCTTGATGCTGCGCTCGCTCGCCGCTTTGATCTGGCGAGCAACGTCCTCCTGCGCCTCAGCGGTCGGAATGTAGTGAAAATCGTCCAAGAATACGACGTACTCGCTGTTTCCGATATCCCGCACGATGCGAGAAAGCGAGGCGTCGGCTCTCGTCGTCGTGACGCTGCTGGATTTGGTGACTGTGGTGTCAAACGAACCTTTACCACTAGCCTCAGCGACGAATAACGAGCCTTTGCCGCCAGCCTCTATCCCCAACTTGTTGGCGCGGCTCCCACTAGATTGTTCAGCGACAGTGCTCGGTGCATCCATCCACGAAAGAACACGCTCCCAAAGCTCCGATCCGCTTCTGACCTCAGCCCCAAAAACGTGGATCAGATTGTCCTCCCCGACCAGCCTTTTCGCCAAAACGGTCTTTTGCCGATTTCGAGGGGCCGGATAGTGACGTCACTACATTGGGCGTCGCGAGAGCCTCTTCAATTTACCTTCGAGGTCCTCCTTCGGACGTTCGATATACGTGTACTCAGGGAATTGGTTCGGCGTGAAAGCGTCGGTTGCGAACAATTTCATGGAAAGATTAACCTCGCCCGTTCAAAGCAGGCCCTGACTGACCGGAAGTAACAGACCCGTGCAAGCTGTGCGAAGGTCTACCCACTACCAAACGCACTGTCGGGGGCAGCGCAGATGGCTCGTCGCTAGCGGTCGATCAGACCCCGCAGGATGGCTTCCGCGCGCGCAGAGACGGCCATGTAGTGCTTCGCGGCCTTGATGGACTTCAACCGCCTCGGGTCGTTCTTGGCAATATCAGGATCAGCTAAAAGGCGTTGCAGCCGCGCCCTGCGCCATGCCTGCACGCGACGGAGGCGCGGCAGGATCGGTGGACGCTCCTCAAAAACACCGGCCCGTTTCTCGCTCGTCATCCCGGATGCTCCTCTTGAAGTTGTAAGCCTAGCGCAACACGCGACGCGCGTGGAAGAGGTTTCCGGTATCCTACGGACAGCTCTGGTTCATGACTTTAGACACTTCTGCGACTGCCAAGGCCACGAGAGATTAAACGCGCGCCAGCGGCGGTTCTGCGGTGCTGGGGCGGGCGGTCCCGGCCATCCCATAGCTACCCCACGGCCGGGACCGTCTCGCCTGCACAAGGTAACCGCCCGATGCCGTATGACGATCGCCTGTCACGCCGCCTCGTTGAAGCTGGCGTGCTGATCGTCATATTTTGGGCGATCGGATATCTCACCTATTGGTGGTTCTTTGGATGACAAACGAGGGCGTCGCTGCGGCGGGATGGGTGATCATGGTCGCCGTCTTCGATGAGGGCGGCAATTTCGGGCACATCACCTACGCGGTGGCGATCCCTAATGCAGCCGACGCCATCACGGCTGCTATGAACGACTGCTCCGGCGAAGCGGCAACGGCGGCTTCGCAACTCAGCGAAGAAGAGTTGCGGGACCTTGGCCTTGATACAGGTGAGGTCCTAGTCCTGTTCGACAACAAGACGGACCCAATCACCTCAGGTGCTCGGTTGAACTAGAAATCGACTCGTCCGGCGTATCGTGCCGATCCGCAATCGCCTCGACCGCTCACCGATCGCCCAACATTCGCACCGCCCTGATGCTGCCCGAATTGGAATTACTCAATCAGGCACGGCTGAAGCTGCGCCGTCAGGCGGTCCTGCCACCCAATGGACTACCCCACGGTCAGGACCGCCTGTTTCTTTCCTCTGGGGACGAACCGGACCGGGGTGAAAGGTTTCGCCCCCATTTTTCCCGTTCAGGCTATCAAGGTATCGAAATGCGGAAGGAGACCGCGCCATGCGCAAATTGTTTCTTGGAGTGACGCTCGCACTGCCGATCGCCTTCATGACTTCGCCGGTGACGGCGTTGCCCCGATCGCCTGCTTACCCGCTCGCGGCGGGTACCACGAACAGCACTGAGCTAATTCAAGTAAGAGGCGGTGGCGGCTGGGGTCACGGTCACGGCTGGGGTCGTGGCTACGGTTATCGACCATTTGGCTGGAGTCGCGGTCGCAAGGTCGGCTGGCGCGGACACGGGTGCCCGCCCGGTCTCTGGAAGCAGGGGCGGTGCTGAGCGGCCCGGCGATCGTCCAAGCTATCGAGATCGTGTAGAGCCTCGCCGTCGTAGCTGGCTTCGTCGCCATGCCGCATTGATTTCAAACACCGCGACGATAGCGGACCACACAGCCAAACCTGCCACGCCCAACATGAACAATGTCGCTTCGGTCATTGGACAAACCAGTCATGGCCCTCGCCGCAGTGCAGTAAGGCGGTCCCTGATATCCGGGGCTGGCGGATGAACCATCAGGGACCGCGCACTGCGCTGGCGGACTCCACTAAGTCGTGAAAAGCGGAAATGGTTCCGGCCCTCGCGACTCGTCAGTACGCCGCACAAACCTCCGGAGCGCAGCTACGGCGAATAGCAGGTGCGAGAAAGCGGAACGAACAGCCAGAAACGGTGTTGCTGTGTCCAAGCGCGGCGGGTTCTAAATTCATGGCGCGCAGACTTGCCAACGCGCTTGGACCGCGCTGTCCCCGTTGCTCGAACCGGTCGTCGGGCGATGGGACCTTCGTCATCAGGTGTACTTCACATGCATCCGCGCCGAGACTTTCACCAGATCAACATAGCTATTCCGATAACGACCAGAGGGGTCAGTCCGATCAACACAATGCAAATGCTAGAAAGCACGTTACTTCGCATGGCAAAATCATCCCTAAAAGTCAGGGAGAATACGCTAGGTGCGCTAGATAGCCGGTGCAACCTCTAAGATATTTTTGGCAGGATCATTCAACTTTTAACGAGCCGGTTCCGTGCGCTACAATGGGATTTGTGGCGAGAAACGTGTTTGAGCCGCCGCCGAAGCGGTTCATCGTTTGCTCGACGGCATCTGCGAGCGCTCCGTATTGCTCCGCCAGTTGCTTGAACAGTTCGCGCTTTGCTGGATCGGTTGCCAAGTCTCGGATGAGTGCGCATTCCGCAGCGTCCTTGCGGAGTTTTTCCAGTCTGGCCGCCATGTCCTGCATGTTGCCCTCCTTCGCACAGTGCTCGGATTAACGATCTTGACGAGGCATGGTTCAGAGAAGTTCCGACGCTTCACAGTCGGCGGAAGCGAGTCGCCCATGCGTTATTTCGGGCGGGCAGGGCAAGAACACCGGCCATCCGGGAGGCCGCTCAGCGACTCTCCAAATGGCTTCTAAGGGCTTCTATTTACGCCGCAAATCGTAGTCTCAGGGGGGCTGTTGCGTATCGGCGCAACCAGCCCGCCAACGTGACCAAGGCGCAAAACTCTAGTTCTCGGTGGTCCAAACTTCAGTCTCACTGCAAGTCACTTGGCGTACCTAACCGCTGCTGGATGAAACTTCAGCGGCAGGTCACTTGGTGAAGCAAGCATTTGCTTCTCGCAGAAAGCAAGCATGTCCATTTCCTTCCTTCGGCTTTGTCAGCTTGTGGATAAGCCTCGTCACCTTCGTGGTCGGAGGCTCGTCGGCTCTTGGCTTCGGCCGTGTCTGTTTGGCTCAGATAGCGTGCCGCTCTCCTCCAACAGAGCACGCCGTCGCTCCATCTTCGCGCGCGTGAAGTTCCTGTCCGGGTTGTTCGCGGCCTTGAACTTGCTACCGTCGATGGCGACGGCTGGCCGCCGCCAGAAGGCCCGTTTCTTGGCAGAGTTCGACGAAGCTCGCACACACCTTGCGCAGCGCCAGGCCGTCGTCCTTGCGGAAGTCCGCAATCGTCTGTGATCGGGAGCGAGCCGAACCAGCAGCCTCATCACGTCGACATTGCGCCCGGCCTCTCGTTCCAGCCGCCAGCCCGACTGCACCCGAGTTTAGATAGCCTAAATGTAAAGCCTGAGGAGCGCCGAGGGATGGTACGATGGCCAACCGCCGCCGGCTCTGCAACCTCAAAGCCTATCTCAGCCGAGCGCATCGACAAATACGTCGTCACGCGAACCGGGCTGCTCTCGTCAATCAAGTCGTCGAGGCATTCGGGGCAGCAGCGTCCGCTCCCACGGTCTGCGTCTGCATGAACGCCGCACCAATTCCCTTAACGACTCGCGGGGGAATCGTAACAGCAGCCCAGTGTTTTCGCTGCCAGGACGCGTTGCGGACATTCGCGAGCAAAAAAGCGAGTCAGTAACGAAGCCTTAGGTTGGCACAACAGGTGTAGTGAACTCCCGCGTTCGTGCGCGGCCGAGGGACGTCGAACAAGACCGCGCTCACGATGATCTTCAACTCGCGTCGTCTCGATGGGGACAGCCGCTGCCGAAACTCTCCCCGGTGTAAATTCGCCGACGGAATCAACGTCGCCAGACCGCAAACTCAATCCAACGCCGCCTGGCGCCTTCCGGCTCCAGGATTCGGCGCCAGCTCTTTAACCCACGATAAGTCGCACCTTGGATCGAAAGACAAGTAATCGCAGGTCAGTTCTTCACCGGGTTGTACGTCACGGGCTGTGAAAATTCGGCAATGATCGTCTTGATATGTATTTGGCTGACTGCTGTGATTCATGAAACGGGCATTGTCAGCATTGTACTCTACAACACCATCATCAACATCGCGGTCTCTTGGATAGGCATGCTTGTCAAGTAAAGCTTGAAATGTTGGAGGAAGGGCTTCGTACTGTTCAGGCGTCACGGCAATGTCAACGATTGGATTATGAATCCAAACCAATGTGCCTTTAGGTAAAAGAGTAGCAGAGAAAAGTCCGATGCCGCCAAAGCGGTCTGGCTTCAAAATGGTTTCAACAATCAACACTGAAATATCTCCAAAAGTGACTAACACCCAGCAGGCTAACTGACCTAAGTCTCGCAAATCTCCTGTAAGAATTGATAGGGTCGTTTAATCGCGCCTCCGCCACAATTTCGATTCTTCTTCGATCTCTGCATTGTTTTCGGTGCTGCGGATGTCGGATCAGGCTTCTCAGTGAACTCGGCGAGCGTCGGTGGCATAGTTGGGAGGATCTATGCACAGCTCTCAGAGGTTTCAGCGACTATCTGCCTCAAAAAATAGGAAGGGCATTGCTGGCCGGCTTTCCGCGGAGGCGCTGGATGCTGATGTCAAGAGCTATAACCAGGACACTGGCGTTGGCGGCAACGTCGGCGCAGCACTGGCTCAGCTGCGGAAGTCATCGGTGGGCGCTAGAGCGATGGCGATCGCGCCCGGTATCCCGACCATTGCTGATCCCGAAGATACGGCACTGATAGGCTCGAGGCGGATGGACGACGCCGCAGACGCCGTTGGCCAGAGGAGCTTTTGCGGAAGGCCACGACCAGGATATGCATCTGGGGCTGATGGACCACCAGATCCGTCGTCGTCGGGTGCCGCCAGCTCAGTCGACCGGGGTTTCAATGGGAGGCAGGAAGCAGCCTCTTTACTCCGAGGATGCTTCCTTTATTTCGGGGCTTGAGCAGGGCCTTACGAAGGGCAATGCCGCCAAACGTGCCGTCAAGAACACCGTAGGTGTTTCTTCGCAGCTTTGGCGGCCTGCTAACAAGAGGCGGTGGCCGTTCGGTTGAACGAGGAGTCGCTGAGCGATGATGCGCGCAAGTTCATCGGGGAGCGCTCATCTGCACCGCCCATAAGGTCGCCAAGCTCGCAAGAGTCGCTGGAGCAAGCTATCGTCCATTAACAAGCCCGATACCAGAGCTATCTGGACGGGCTCCTAGCGTCGGGAGTGTCAGTCGGCCTCCATTCGTGGGTGATGGATGAGCCGAACGTCATTGGGCCCTCCCGGGCCCAAGAGGGCGGTGTAGCGCTCGCCACGAATGTCGTACTGTTTTGCCGGCTGCGCCGCGTCCGGCAAGAGGCCCCAGCGGCCGAGCTTCGAGAGCATCGTGTCCGGGGCGGGTTGGGTGCCGTGCGAAAAGCCCTCGGGAACGGCCCATGATGCAGCATAAATCTCGCGGGCCGCGGGGGACGGCGTCTCAGCCCTGGCGGACGCCGGAGCGGCTTTTTCCGTCGACCGTCCAAGCTGTTCTTGCGAGGCCCGATTCGCCGGCTGCGCACTGGGGTTCGGAACGCCTTCCAGTCGAAAGCCGGGACGCATGGCAGCGCCTGGCGGATTGAGTGGGCTGCTTCGCCTCATCGTCGCCGCGGGCACGAACAGCGCGGTGTAGCGGTCAGTGTGGACCACGAAACTGTTGGGTCGGCTGTCCTGGCCCGGCGGGATGCTGCTACCGTCAAGCGCAGCCGACGCGTGCTGGTCGCCCTGCCGGAAGTTGAAGGGACGAACGACCGCTCCTAAATCCAGGGTCTGCTGATGGCGCGCGGTTGGCTCGAGAGACGATGATGGGCCGGCGTCTTCCGCCATCGCCCACAGCTGATCCTGATCGTAACCTTCCTCAGGAAGGACCAATGGCGAACCGACCGCTGGCCCGAAAGGCGACGGTGCGCCGGCGCTTTCCATCAGCACACGAGCCATTGAATTGCCCGGCTCGCTCAGCTGGCGCTCAATAGCATCCAGTTCCGCATGGCTTAGCGTCCTCTGCCTCTTCGCAGGACTCAACTGCCCGCTGAAATCCTCACCCATGAGGGCCGCGTGACTTGAAAGGGAGGAGCTGCCGGTCCGTTCGTTCGGAGCCGGCTGGTAACTGTCGCTCCAGTTGAAGTGACGAACGGCTTCTCCGGGATCCGATGCCTGGTGATCGCGCGCGGTTGGGTTGAGAGACGGTGCCGGGATGGCTGCGCCCATCATCCCTCGCAGCGGATCCTGATCGTGATGTTCCGCAGTCAGCTCGTTCGGCCAACTTAAAGCTTCTCGCGGCGCGCTGTGCTGCGCGACGGCGCCCCCGGGGCGTCCTGCGTCTTCGGGATGAGGACCGCGGGCCCTATGGTGCACAAGTTCCAACGCCTCGGTGAGTCTACGGTCTTCGTCGGATAAACGAGGATAGTAGTGACCTGGAGAAACAGGAACCCCTGCGACGGCACTGGTATCAAGCTGCGGCACTTCATCCAAGTACGGCTCAAACGCCGCTTGCTGCTGTTGCGGTTGTGGCTCCGCGGCGTTGTGAGCAGCGCGATCTTGGTTGAATGGGTTGATGCTGTTAAATGGGTCCATGTCACCTCCCGTTTGAGCCGGTCGCAATCCCGAGCAGATAGTGTCGCTCTGTGTTCTCGCTCTATTAGGTTCAGCTGTCGACAAGCTGACGCACTTAGGGATTTGAGAGAGCCAAATTGGCTAGCCCGACTGCCACACTCACCCGAGGGACGCGCTAGGGATGCCGGATTGCATTTTTCAAAAAACACTGGCTGGGCTGAGTCGGAGCCGGCACGAACAGATTCTATTTTGAGTAGCATCATGAGATCTACAAAATCGTCCCAAATAGAGTGTGTACTGAGCTGGGATGTGCTCTGACGATGCCGTCCGGATGGTGCCCCAACTGAGGCGGACTTCTTCGTTGAAGGCATGCTTTGCCGAGAAGGTCCGGACTTTGGCCGCAAAGAGGAAATCGGATCCAGCAATCTTGGCACGTGTCGCGGTGCGACGGTGCAGGAATTCTTGCAGCTGCGACCGATGTGAAGGAGGACCGACGTGGCGACATGTTGCGTGTCGCCAGGAGGAAGCTTGAATCATTGCACTCGCAAGGCGTCATCCATTGAAAACCGTTGGTTCATCGCGCGGCGAAGGACTCGCACCCGGACATCTTATAGGTGGAGAGCATATATTCGCATAGAAAGAGGAATGCTGCCTCGCGCAGAAGCTCCTCCTCCTTTGCCTTGGCCACCGACCGGTGGACTGCGCTCGAGAACGCGGGCATTTGGGGTGTTGCATGCCAACGAGCCGTCCGCTTGCTTAGCCTAGGCCGGTGTCCGCCGGTTACGTTCGCTCCTCCTGGAAGTAGCTGGGGGACACAAAGCGCGCAGATGCTTGGCAGATTCGATGTGCAGATTGTGCGCAGAATTCTTCCCTTCCTTTACTTTTCTGCCGCGATACTTTGCTAAGTGTGGCTTCGTTCCGAGGCTCTGCGCGACTTCCAGCCGCGTAAAAGGATGTGGGACAGCACGGCTGCGCGCACACTACCAGCGGCTGTTCAACTATTGGCAGGGAGCTACACAGCCGCAACGTTACCCGATAACCCTTCATGCGCGCCGAAGACGCGGGATTACCCGGCGTACGCACCGTAGCGTCGGTAGCCGAGCGGGAAGCCCCCGAAAAATTGGCGGTCGGTCCCATTCCTTTCCTCACTTGTCAGCTTCTCGAAAGCCGCACCTGCCAAGATCAAACTGAACGTCCCATGCGCGAGGGGAACAGATGAACATCGATCCACTGGATACATTAGAACGCTTGACCCGGCAGCAGCGGACGCAGCAACAGCCGAGCGGCCTAAGCGCACAAACCAGCTCACCAGCACACCCGTCGCCGGATCAAGCGGACTTTGAGCAGCAGCTGAGCGAACTGCGGTCACACCGAACATCAGATTCAACTGCTGCTTCGACGGATTCCCGGATTGGATCACCCTCGACCATGACGAGGGGCAATCGGAGAGCGGGCGCCATCCAGGAAAGCGAGCGGTGCCCGGCCGCATCCTTCGTCAGGGGGCGCGCCGAACTTGCCGCATCGCTAGCCGGAGCGAGCGTTAAGGCGCTGAAGAACGAGATCAAACTCGCTGCACAGCGAGCCGCACAGTGGCAACAAACCGCCGGATCTTCTGCCGACAGTATCGACGGCGACTGCATTTTCGACGATGTGCTGGCATCATCGTATCTGTCGCTGCACCGCTTTCAGAACGAGGACATCGATTGTGAGCCTATTCTAGACAAGGAGGTGAGTGCCATCGCGCATGTGCGTTCACTAGCGGGTTTGCGTGCTCAGGCTCGCCCGCATGTTTATAAGGCTGCCATCTGCTCGGACGACGAACGGGAGGACGAAATTGATATGGCGCGTCTCGCGGCATGGCACACGAAAGGCGTTACAGAGAGTGCTTTTGTGTCATTGTGCCAGACCCCCTCGCGACTGCTCCTTTCAAAGGACCACAGCGAGAACGGCGCAAACGCGATTGCAAGGAACGCTAAGAAGCTGCACACTTATACGTTACCAAGCGTCACCGCCTGGCCGATCAAAAAGATCAACGATATTCTAGAGCGTGGGCATGCTCCCGGAGATGAGGAGCTGCGAGATTGGTTAGGGGGAATACCGCGCGAGGAGACCGAGGTCTTGTTTCTGGGCGGCAACCTAGCTGATTATTGGACAGCCAGCGTGGATAATTTGAACATTACTAGCACACCGCAAGATCATGCGCCGATCAAGAGAGCGAGGATCACCTTCGATACGTCCGAGAAAATGGCGGACTCTCGAGCTCATTGCCCCTCGGATTCCGGCAACTGACCCTCTCAGTCCTGACGAGCGATCGACTGCGGTCGAATCGGGCGGGACTGGCGCCCCTGCTTTCAGGTGTTTGCAAGTCAAGCGTGCCGAGCGCATGCGCGTCCGGTTCGAAGGCCGGGGCCCTCGTCAGGTCGATAGCCAAGTCAGCGAAAGCGATCATGCTTCGCCGAGAAGGACCTGTTTCACGGAACCCGACCGTGATGCTGTCTTACCCACCAGGTGCGTCGTCGGCACCAAGCGTGAATTTGGATATTGCCCAATGTTACCCAACGTTGGTTTGAAAGCCGCCTCAAGGCGCAAAAAATGACGGATTAGCATCCCTGCCTCGCGGCCCCGGAAGGGGAGGGCGCGTGGGTTCACGGGCCAAAGAGCCTGGAAGGGAATGATGACAAGAAAGCTCGCCGCTTCTCGCGGTTATTGGTTGCCCGAAACGTTCTGTTCCACGCTTTTTGCTGGAACGGCCGTGATCTTCACCCAAACCAAGGCGGACGACATCAATTGGCGCCAGTTTGAAGGCGCATCGATCGTCTGGGCCTACGACATTCATCCGTATGCCGACGCGGTCGCGGCCGAATTGCCGGAGTTCGAGAAGCTCACGGGCATCAAGGTAACGCCCGCCCGAGAAGATGCCCAAACAAGGTCGACGCTAAGCCTTGCCGGGCCGGAATCTCACTGAGCACTCCGCTCACATCGAGGCGAGGCGCGACATCCATCCGAGGCCCCGGCAAATGAGCAGTTGGCGTCCTCAGAGAGTGTCGGGGGTGCGTAGAGGCGAGCTCTTATCCTCGTTGAGCAACTGTTGTTCGGCCAGACGCCAGAATTCCTCGTCGCGTCCTTCCGGCTTGCCGGCCTTTTCCCAGAGCTGATAGGCGCGCACTGCGACTGTTTCGTCAATCCGTTTGTTCATAGGATTTCTCCGGAGCTTCAACGGACGGGAGCTTCATGCGTTCCTACGTCCCGGGCAGGCCCTTGAACGAACTGGCGCGTCGCAACCTTTCGGTTGTGACGTCGCGGTATTCGAGTCGGCAACAATCGACGCCTACAGCGCGACAATCAAGATGAGAGCAGCGCCTCAACCCATCGAGCCTTCGCCTTTCCTGACTGGCTCGGTGAGCGTTGACTTCGGGCTCACGACTAGAGTCGAACGGCTTCGCCGATTGGCAGGACACTGTCCGCGATCAACTAGTCCCGACCTTGCCCATCTAGCCCAGCTACCGGGCCTTCCGGCTTGCGCAGGCAGAGGCGTCGCATAGGCCTGATGAAGCCGAACCGGAAACTCCTCGCGTTGGACCCTTCACGTCCAGTAAGCTTCGGTTCTCTCCAGCGATAGGGTTCATCCGCCTTTCGCGATGAGGCCGCCTCATATTTGAGCTGCCTGTATCCTGAAACGAGTTGCTGGCCATCGCCAACCAAGTACTGGCCAAACAGCGCGGGTGGGCTCAGCAGCCAATTGTCGAACAAACAAGTCTTGCAACATCACCTTGCGCTTGATCGGTGGCGCTCGCGCAAATTCGCAAGCTGACCGTATTAGGCAGCAATGTGCCATCTCAGTTATTCGGATCGGCAAGGCCCTAATTAGAGGCGAAGCGATACCTATCTCACGGTGAGTTCCTTCGTTGGATCGAAAGTGAGGTGTGCATCGCGTTCTGCTCAAGCCTACATGCGGGCTGCCAAGTGGGTCGCAGACAAACACGTAACCGTCGCGCGTTTGTCGCCGTCAGCCCTCTACTTGCTCTGTGCATCCGGCCGCCAGAAGAATTCGAGCTAAAAATGTTTCGTTCCACCGAACCTCAACCGCGTGTCGGAGGCGGCCGAAGATCGGCTAGATCGGCCAATTTGGATGCGACGAGAGCAGGGTGGGGCACGACCGGGGTCGTGAGCGAACTTGTCGCTATCCTGATACGGAATCTGCCAGCTCACGATCTCGCGCGGGTGCGAGAGATAATGACCAGCGACGTGGTGCTTTCAGATCCCCTGTTGGTCCAGAATTTGGAGCGCGCTTTTCAACGGATAGCAGAGGATCGCGGTACTCCGCGAACGAACGTCGGCCTGCAGACGCAATGCTCGAGCCCTCGCTCAGAGCCAGATGTGCCAGTCGCGACCAATCAAAATCAGCGTTTCCGGAATTGCCTCAATGGGCGGTAGAATCGATATCGAAGTCTTTTGGGATGATGCTGCAAATGCGATGCGCGCGCACCCGTGTTCTCGGCATATCCAAGCTCCTTTGTAGGGCTGTGAGCGCGTTTTCAGTTGTAAGATGAGGGCGCAGCTTGCCAAGCAAACCGCCAAATGCCAAACAGGAAAAGCTGCGCAAACTTGTGAGAAGCGAACGATACAAGGTCCCATCAATCAATTCCGCACTCACCGTCAGTTTGCTATTGACTCGAAAACAGTCGTGATGGCGCACTGAATTCCGAGCACGTGAAACGCAGGCCTCGATAATAAATTCCCGAAGTATGGGAAATTGGAGGCCTGGCGAGCCTTGGTTGCGCAAAATGGTCTATGTCGAGCGTTGACTGCTCGTGTAGCGACAACGTCTTAACGCTCAGCTTCAGGATAGAACGCCATCTCGCTGAGGCTGAGGCCGATGTTCGCGTGCGCGATTTAGTTTCTCGCGAAACGGGGGTTGCCATGTGATCGCCTCGTTGGCTGCGAGCACCGCGAACAGCGTGTTCACGTTGATAGCCACCGGACGTTTTTTCGACAGCCTTGATGTTCCGACTTTTCGCCGCTCGATTGGCAAGTCAGCCTCTCGCACTAAAAGTCCTTCCAATCGGAGGCGCGGTCTGGATCACATTGACTGACTGCCGACTTCTTGCACACCTTCAATGATGTGATCGGATGAATTTCCCAGAGCGAGAAACGCTTCGGTTGTCCATTGAGCGGATTGTTCTCATCGCCATTCGTTACGTGCATGTTGTCATACAGCAGGGCTCCTTCTATGAGGAGCACCTTTCCGCGCAATGTGGCTATGTCTGCCGAAGTCCAGTTATCTGGCCGATCCTGCGGGATCATCTCAACAACGATCCCATCGAATTCACTGCCGTTTCGTTTTTCTGTGACCGAGATGTGAAGATCGTTTTTGGCTTCGCCCTTCAAATTGCAGTTCACGGATTCGCCCGTATTTGCGTGTGGCTTTCCTTTCGACAAGAACGCAACCAGGCGCACCAGGGAGCCTTCGCCCACCGTTCCCTCGGCTGTATCAATGTTCTTGATTTTGTCTCGATCGGACGGTGCTATGTCCACGCCCTGGTCCACGAGCTCCTCCGCCCTGCTTTGCAGCTGGGAGAAGGTGTCGAAAGTTACTGTGGTCGGCGCGCCGACTGGCGGCGTTGTCCGTTTTAATTGATTGAGCAGGCCATGGGCACTGTCGGCCGCCGCGCAGCCCGTAGGCTTTCTTGTGGTGCAGGCGTTCAACGTCTCCGGGGATACGCATGGCTGCGCTGATCCTTCAAGTGCGATGCTGGATAGATCCGGTTGGGCACTGGTCTTGACGTCCGCCGCCAGAACCCACCCGATCGGCCCCTTTGGGAGCATGACACGCAGATACTTTCCTTTGCGATCGCCCCTCACCCAGCGCAGGTCCGTGTTGGGGTCGATCGTCTTTGACGCAGCCGCTTGGGCGTTCGGTGCGATCTTGAAGGCCGTTTTCTTGTTGGTTGTCACCTGTCCAAAAACTGGAGTATCTTCCTCGGCGGTAGCGCTCGCCGAGTTGAAAGACGCCAAGACAATTGAAAATCCGATCAACAGATAAAGGTTCATTTCACTTCCCTCGAGGATCGGGCGTTAGCGTGCCGAAGTGATTTGTTCGAGCTGCGCTCGCAGATTGCGAGCGTGAGCAGCTTGTGCGTCATCCGCGACTGTCGGCTTTGGCTTCACGATACGAGCTGTCGTTCGGTAGTCGGTTGCAGCGTTCAAGAGAAGCCCAGTGCGCGAGCCACCCTCGATCACCGCTTCGCGCCGGTCCACCGAAACGCGATCCGAAAATGCTCGCAAACTTTCGGCTTTGAGCGGAATATCGCCCTTGTCTGCGATCGTGGCTTTGGTTCCGTCAACCTGGAACTGGAACAAATGGCGGGTCTGTGGGTCGAACCACGAAAGATAGCCACCATCCAGCACTTCGCGCGGACCACGCACTTGCCCCGAATAGCTGTAGCGCACGCTACTGGTCTTCACAGGGTCGAAATAGTGAGGGGTATAGAAATCAGATACCAGGACAGAGTTGACTGAATAGGCGAATTTCGAAGACTGGCAAGGATCGCATACTTCGATCAGATATTCGACGCGGCCTTGGCCAGACTTCAGAGAATTGCCCGTTCGGGTCAGCGTACCCTGAGGATCCACCAGCATTTCGAGCACTTCATGGCTCATGAATACTGTCCAGTTGTTGGTCAAGCCAACGAGAGCGAACGGTTGTTTGTCGTCGTCGCGCTGGTGTAGGCCGGCGGCGCCGTTTCGCAATTCGTCCTGGAGCAGCACGTGCCAATAGCCAACAGGGACGTCCTCCAATTTGCCGAAGGCATCGACCGTGGCGTCCACGTTCCACAGTGGGCCGAAATCGCGCGAGACCTGTTTCTGGATGGCGGCAGATACCGGTGCGAGCTGCGCCAGGGAGACTTCCTTGGTGAGGGAGACCAAAGCAATGTGGAGTAACATGCAATAACCAGCCCCGAAATGACCAGTAAGCTAAGCCTGTTCTGTGCAGAAATCCATAGTTGTAATGAGTTTTGCATCTCAGCCGGTAGTAGAATTTACGCCTCAGACAGCTTGCCCCTTCTAAGTTACCTAGACCTTCTACGTAACCCACTATGCGTCGATCGAGTTGTAGACTGACCACTTCGCCAGCGGCCTAACTGCCATCGCTCGCAATGATGCCTGTGAAAGTTACTATATGCTCGCGACCACCGTCGGCTTGGAACCCGCAATCTTGTGCATCTTGCACTATAGCTCGGCTGCGCGGGGTGCGTTGTTGTGGTTCTGGCGCATTCTTTCATCGTCTTCTCTGAAAATGTGCATCTTTGTTGTCTGTGCAGAATTGCGATCAGCTTTACCGCCATCCATGCCGTTTCCGGAGGGCAAAGATTTGCATCGATACGCCCAGCGCGTTTCATGATGTCGCCGGCGAGCGATCACTCCGAATCTTCCGACGCATAGGCATTCATAGGTGGCTGTAGTGCTCCGAGGAAATCTCCGCAGGTGTCTGACGTGCGTCCGCCAGCGGCGACTATCCGACTCACGCAAAGAGGAATCAGGTGCGAGAGCGCAATGCCGCCGGGGTGCGGCATAGCCAGGCATAAAGGCCGTAGTAGCGCATGCGTAGGGTCACGTTGCCGACGCCGGGCAGCAAGGTCTGATAGAGAGCGAGGCTGCTGTTCTGCATGCCTAGTGGGTCGAGCCCGTTTTTCCTGCGGTGGTCGGTCCATGCGGGGTAACTGATTTCTATCGCTGTCATTGCCGCGCAATCCTACCCGGGAAACAGTCCCGGCATCCAACGGGACGCGAACCTTGCCGGGAAGGCGAGGTGTAGCGGCGCTCGCGGACTTTCGGAGGTTAGAATTTCCGCTTCAAGCAGGGCCGATGTAACCCTGCGGGCGCTGCGCTCGCTTGTTTGCAGTAAAGCAGTGACATCGCCGCGCGGAAGTTCACCACGGAAGAGGATCGCCTCTAGAACGGCTCCTGATTTTTGGGGCAGGCGGTCGGCCCGTGCTTCTTCTTCGGCCCAGATCAGGATGCGGTTACGGAGCTGATCGGGTTGCACGAGAGCTTGCATGAAGGTGACTTGATCGATGCAGGTCTGCAGAAAGAAGATTGAGAATTCCGCCAATGCTTCTTCACTCAGTGTGCCGCGCCCGTCGAGATCGTTGCGGCGCTGCATGTCGCAGGCGGTAAGATGTTGCTTGTAGGCCGCCTCGTTGCGGGCAAGGCCGCGCGCGATCGACCATATGCCGCCGGTGTCGAGCGTGTCCCGCTGCATGGCATAGGACATGAGCCGCGCAACGCGGCCATTGCCGTCCAGAAACGGGTGAATCCAGAGCAGGCGGTGGTGGGCGCAGGCCGAGGCGATGATTGCGTCGGTCTTGCCGAGTTTTGCATAGGCTTCCTCGAAGCGGGTGAGGAAGCGCGGCAGGGCGCCTGGGCTGACCGGCACATGGCGGCCTACCGCAACGTCGCGGTCGCGCAGCTTGCCGGGGACGACCTCGATCCGTTCCTTGGTGTCCGGATTCTCGACCCAAAGCAGTTCTGCCGGGAGCAGTTCGCAGAAGCGGCGATGGACTTCGATGATGCCGTCTTGCGTCGTCGCGCGACCGTTGAGGCCTCCCTCATCGATCCACTTCTGTACGGCGATATGGGCGATGGCTTCCTGTTGCAGGTCGCGTTTCTCGGGGTCGGCGCTGTAGTCGTGCTTGAGCGCGCGTTCTATATCGACCGGGTGAGTGTCGTGCCCCTCGATCAGGTTGCTGTAGTAGCAATTCATCAAGCGTACGAGCCTGGCCAGGGAGATCAGAACTCCCCCGGGCAGGCTGTGCCTGAAAGCGGCCGACTTTGCCGCCAGTTCTACCGTCAGGTCGGCGAGCTGGGTCCGGCGTCCCGAGCTTTCCGAGACGAGCATCGGTTCCATCAGGCCGGTGCTTTCGTCTCGGTCTGGGTCCGCTGACTTGGCCGGTTTCTTGTCCTGTTTGCCGTCGCTCATTTTTATAGCGATAGCAATAATTTAGAGTGCATTCCAGCTCTCATTTGCCTCTGATTTTGGCCGGATAAATGGCCGCTAGGAGCACCGGAGGGCCCATATTCTCCGCAAAAGATACGGCGGAACGGCGCTAGCGCCTGGCTCTGTCATCCGATTCTCTGAAGAGAACCCTCTGGGTTCGTCCCGCGTCAGTGGGGCGGCGGAGCGACCTTATGGCTTCCTGGCGCGGACTCGGACTCGCTGCAGATGACTCCCCATCGCCAGTGCCCGATGAATCGCGGCCGCGCGCTGCGGACATGGAAATGTTTCAGAGCCGGGCTTCGATCACGGCGCACATGTCAGGAGAGGCTTCGGCTTGACGCAGGAGTAAGATTCTCAACCACGGTGGGCCTTCTTGCGTCTTGCTCGACCAAAGTTCGCTAGAGCGTTCTTGTCGACAGCCCATCCGCGGCGGCAGGTTGGGTTACGGAGTTCGCAGCAGCGCGAGCCGTAGAGAATTGTTTCTAGCCGAGATCTAAAAGCAGAACACATTGCTGATCACCACCATGCCTATGCAGCTTTTGTCCACAGCAGGCCATCGCACCATACATGGTCAACGCCTCCCCATTCACAAGCCCCTGCGGCATCCGGGAAGAACCCGCGTCCGTTGAGATTAGCACTCGTATTGCAAAGCAGTGGGATGCCGGTAAGCCCTTCGTAGGCCACGAGAAGCTCGGCGATCTTGTGTTCAGAGGTTCTGGAGACAGTCTGCAATCGTGCAGATCCATCAAGATGTACAACAGCAGGTACTCTATCGAGCCATTCCGCCCGGGTCTGATGATCGAACAGCATGTAAGGATCCGGGGTTCCGGGGCAGAAAATATCCGGCGCACGATCCTCAATGCATATCGGTGCCACCGGCCGAAAGCATTCACGACGTTTGATCTGATTGAGATGATCTTTCATCCTCGCTGATGTCGCAGCCGATAGGATGCTTCGTCCGCCTAACGCCCGCGGTCCAAGCTCAGCGCTGCCGGCCAGAAAGACGATCGGCATGTTACTCGCAAGAATCTTAGCAAGCTCGCGCATATTGCATGGTACGGCTTTCCATCCTGACGGCACCTCGTTCTGCAGCAATCGCGGACCACTGTAGACCGACCATTCGATCGGCACGAAGCCGTTCCGCTCTGCTAATGCGGCACAAGCTGCACCTATAGCCGCGCCGCTATCGTTCGGAAATGGGGGCACCCAAACAGCATCGAACAGTCCGGCGGATCGTATTGCGCTGTTCCACTTTATGTTAAGACCACAGCCACCTGCTATGCATAGATTGTGTCGCCCTGGGAGGCGTGAATGACGCTGTACAGCAGTAGCCAATTGCTCGACGAGGAGATGCTCGAGAAACGAGTGAAATGATGCAAGTATATCTTCATCTCGCTTGCGATCCAATCGCGAGGCGCTGGCTTCAAAGAAGGCATGCATAGCCGGAAAGCAATCCCCGCTCTCGATCTGCGTCCGGTAGCTGCGGGCACGCTGCGTGTCGCCGGCAAAGCATTCCTCGTAGAGCTCCCGAAACACACTCACGATCGTATCATCGACACAGCCCAGTGCGATGTAGGCCATCAGCTTGCCGGCGACACCTAAATCCCAGGGTTTACGATCCAGGTCTTTATAAGGTCCAAAGTGATCGCCGGCCACAGCATAGGCGTGGCCTACAATTGGAAACAGACATTCAAGGAACCGAGCGCCCCGACGTTCAACGTGATAGAGACGCGGAAGGATGGAGCCGTCCCACACAAGGCACAAAGCCGACTCTCCGGATTGCGCAAATGGACTTGTGCAGTACGCGGAAGCCACATGGCCCGAGACGTGTGAGTAACTTCTATAGGGAAATGCTTTGCCTTCGAGAATCAAGCCAGAGCCTTTGTACGGCGTGAGAAGCCCTTCCGCATGGGATTCCACGTACGGTCCCCATTTGAGAATGATAGATCTAGCACCAGCGAGCACTTCGGACTGACCGTCTCCTCCGCCGTCGATCACAAACTGATCAACGTCACGCGAATCCAGTCCGTACTCGGCCAAGACGGTAACGACGTCGTCAAGAGTTTCGATGGCCTGATACCGCAGATTGTTGTGCCGCTTCTCTTGCTCGACGCAAAAAACCAGCCTTCCGTCCTCGATGAGAGCAATCGCTCCGTCATGCCTCAATTTGATGCCGCAGATCCGCATTGCGTCTCCATGTCTAACGTCGAACATCTAGTTCCACCGCGTTACGATAATGCAGAAAGCGGGCCAACTAGCGGAATCGCCTGACGTTTTAGATCCGGAATGTCATTCCACCAGCAGTTTGTCCGTTAGCGTACAGGGGTGCGTGTTCGGTCTGGCGCAACTGCATGCGCGACATACGCGAACCAGATCATTGCTAACTGACGGTCAGCGTATTCCCGTGCCACTTTGAATGGCTTCAACTGGAACGGAAGGAGCCTCCAGAAGGTGGCGTCGAAGCGTCAGCGGGTCATTGCAGGCCGGCTTCATCGATCATTCGCATTTCGTCCGCCTAACGCGTCCGGCTTGGGATTCGATCCGATCGCTTGTGTATCTTGAAAGCTCCGCAAGAATGCGAATCCACGAGCGAATTCCCTTTCGAAACGTAGAGAGGTCGTACTTTTCGTTTGGACTATGATGGTGATTATCAGCTCGCGCGAAGCCGATGGGCAGAGACTGCAGCCCTAGCCGATTCCTGACAATGCTTACGATGGGGATCGACCCGCCGCTTCCTATCAGAACCGGCTCGCAACCCCACTCCTGTTTCAGCGCGGCGCGCGCGCAGTCCAGATACGAGCTGCTTGGCCTGATAACAGATGCGGGGCTGCCTGAAAGCCCGGTAAACTGCACTTTGCAGTCGCGCGGTGTTCGAGCGCAAATATGGTTGCGAAACTTCGATCGTATGCTTTCCGGATCTTGACCTTCTACCAACCTGAAAGAGACCTTGGCCACGGCACTGCACGGAATGATCGTCTTCAGACCTACTCCGCAATACCCGCCTGCTATTCCATTGATCTCGCACGAAGGGCGGGTCCAGATCTGCTCCATTACCGAGTAAGAAACCTCTCCAGCCGATTGGGAGAGGCCAGCAGCTGCCAGGAATTGCTTGGCGTCGAAATTCAGCTTCAGTAGTTCGTCTCTGATAGTACTGTCCAACTCCACCACGTTGTCGTAGAAGCCTTCAATCGCCACTTCCCCGTCCTGACCTCTCAGGTTGGCGATGAGTTCAGCGAGCACCTGGATCGGATTGCGTGCAGCATTCCCATAAGCACCCGAATGCAAGTCCTGGTGGGCGCACGTTACGCGAATCTCTTCTTCCAATAGGCCGCGAAACATAACGGTGATCGCGGGTACCGAGTCGTTCCACAAGGCGGTGTCGCAAAGTAGCATGACATCGGCAAGCAATTCATGTTCGAATTCGTCCAAGAATGCCGGCATGCTTGGACTGCCACTTTCTTCCTCTCCCTCGAACAACATCGATACGCCGACGGGCAGACTTCCTGTCGTCGCCTTCAAGGCACGGCACGCCTCAATGAAGGTCAGGAGCTGGCCTTTATCGTCAGATGCGCCTCGGGCAACAATGTGGGTTTCTCCGTTGGGCTGCACCCTAAGCGTCGGCTCGAACGGCTGAGACCCCCATTCATCCAGAGGCTCTGCAGGTTGAACATCGTAGTGACCATAGAACAGGATGTGTGGACCGGCGGCCTGCTTGCTGTGTCCGACTACGACGGGGTTTCCAGTTGTAGCTCTGATGGATGCATCAAAGCCAATGCCAGATAGCTCGTTAGCTAACCAGGAAGCTGCCTCATGGCATTGCCGTGCATAATGCGCGTCGCACGAGATGGAGGGGATTCGCAGCAATTGGAAGAGCCGATTGAGGCTGGCATCCAGGTTGATGTCCGCATGCCGCAGGGCCTCTTCAACTGTCTGCTTGGGCATGTGATGGCGATCCTCCCGGGACACTTTCGAAGACATGCCTCTTTGTCCTTTCCTCTACGGAAGCCGTTGCTCGGATGGTCTGTCTGCCTCCGAGAGCAGCTTTGTCCAGCAAAGAATAAATTGCGCTCAATTCGCACGTCGATGGCGATCTCTACATTTTCTGTGACCGTTAGAGCAAGCTGTCCGACATGGACTCGATGTCGCTGGTCGTGTTTGTAGGGCTGCACACATAACGTCGGCCAGCGTGTCTGTTTCGTGACGCAGGCAATGCGTCGAGAGATATCGATATCGCAATCTCGATTGAGCCTCGGAAGACGTTTTCGTTGAGTTGGCATGCGCTTTGCTGTTCGCACGGCTCATCACTTAACGTCACAACCGGCGTCGAAGGTTGTCGCAACTTGAGGGAGCGAACTTTTCGGCTACTACGCGAGCATCGTCTCTCGAAATAGCGGTCGCGGAGCGGAAAGTTCTGTTGCGGTCAAAGTGGCGTGAAAGGCAGGTCATCACATTATGAACTTCGTCTCGAGGCTCGATATGCCGTTTGCTGGACCGTTCAGGCAACAAAGACCGCTTGGAGTAGTGGGCGGAATGGGAAGCTTCGCAACTGCCAAATTTCTGGAATCGCTCGCTCAAAGACGCCGAGCGGAGAAAGATCAGGATCACATCCCGTATGTCGCCCTATCGCTTCCCGATATCTCCGATCGATCGCGAGCAATCTCAGAGGGGAGCGACGCGCCGCTGCAGCAAATATTGCAGCGGGCTCGCTGGTTAGAGCAGGCGGGATGTGGAGCGATAGCCATCCCCTGCAATACCGCGCACTTCTGGATTGGCGAGATCAAGCAGGGGCTGTCGACCGTTTTGATTGACGTAACCGAAATCACAGCCAAGGTGATCTGTGGCATGAGGGATGCTGCAGCTCGCGATCTTCGGTTGATCCTGCTGGGGACGAACGCAACTATGCAGCGCTCTCTATATCCGCAAACGGATGAGAAATGTTTCGGCGAACAATTCGCACGCTGCCGTGCAGATATTCAACGGGAAGCAATTGAGATCATCGCGGATGTCAAGTCTGGAAATACCGTAGAAGCACGACCAAAGTTGAAGCAGCTTGTTCATCAGATCAGATCCTTCGCGCCTGACGCAATTATTCTTGGTTGCAGTGAATTGTCCGCCATTTCCGGCGGTCTGGTAGACGACGATGACATCATTGATCCAATCAGCATTCTTGCCGACGCCTGCATTGCCTGGTGGGAGAGCGAAAGTAAGCTCGTAACCGCGGCGCGTAACGGAGGAGAATGATGAGCCGGGTAATACTTGCGAACACCGGCTCCGCCGCAATGGCGCCCTCGGCTCACACGCTCTCGGATGAACTCCTGCGAACAAATGCAGCCGCCGCCAAGAGGCTACTCTGGCTTGCCAACGGCAACGATATACTTATTACCCCAACTCCGGTCACGAAGGAGTTCTTGAACTACGTCAATTCCCTAACAGGTGGAAGTAACATCACGTTACTGTCGACCTCATCGACGCCAACGAAGCGTCCTTTGCCAATCTCGGAAAAGGACATCGCGCCCGGCAGCGCCTTTTCTAGCACGCTACGTCTGATGGCTTCGGGTGCTCAATTGTCATGTCTGGAGCCGTATATCGCCGACGAGGTATCAATTTCCATCGCGAGGGTCTTGGGGGATCTTCCTGTAAGGTTTTCAGACGAGGACGTCGGAGTAAGCCCTGTCGCAACTCGACTTCTTAATGATAAGGAAAAGTTCCGCCAGTTCGCCCCCGATCTTGGCGTGCCTATCGCTAATGGCCGCAATTGTGCGAGCACACAACAATTAGTCGACGCCGTATGTAAAGTCCTGTCGGATTGCGAGAGTGCCATACTGAAGATGGCGCGTCATGCAGGTGGGGACGGTAATATCGTCGTTTCGAAACGCGCGGCGCGCTCGTCCCAAGGCGCGACGCGGTCGGTGGCAGCAGCAAAAATTGACGCCGCTTCTTTGCGCGAGACCGTTCATGAACTTAGGCTGTCTCCGACGGTCGAAGAGCCCGTGATTGTTGAGGTGTATAGCGAAAATGAGTCGTCGATGGGCGTCCATTTTGACGTCAGAAGAGATAGTGTTGACCTTGTGGGCGTAGCGTCGATCCTCCTCAATCCGGGATACGGCGGGGCATACTGGAGTAGCGCTCTGCTCGATCAATTGCCGGGCGATGTTCTGTCCTGGTGCAAAAGTCTTGGCAACTATGCTCAAGAGATCGGGTATTTCGGGCCGCTTAGTGTCGACATCGTTAGAGCCAAGGAGATTGGGTTCTTTGCATGTGAAGTGAATGGACGCCACGGCGGATTCTCTTCCATCAGGGCCGTATCAAAAGCGCTTGGACTGGAGTTCGATATCAAAAGTGGATCACGTGTTGCTCTCTCCCGAAACTGCATCTCGATCGCACGTCGATTTTCCGATCTCATCGATCTGCTGCAGCGAAAGCAGCTTCACTACAGGCCTGTTGATAGACGGGGCGTCGTTGTGATGGTGGAGGGCCATCAAGATGCAGGCCCCTATGACTTTGTCATTTTCGGAAAAGATCTCGAAGAGCTTCAGGCTATTGAGCGTGAGTTGGCTCAACTGTCGCATACGAGAAACTGACCACGATGGCGGCATCACTGAGAATAGGGCGGTTATGGGTAATCGATGCGAAACGTTCGACAAAGAAATAGGGGATTTACTGCGCTTAGAGGAGCAGCGCCAATTAAGCCAGCTGAGCTTAGTGGCTTCTGAAAACTATTCCTCTCCCAGAGTCAGGGAGTTTGAAGGCAGCTTATTTGCCGACAAGAATGCGGAGGGTTACCCAGGAAGCCGTTGTGTATCAGGCTGCGAGCATGCCGACAAATTGGAACGTTTGGCAATAGAGAGAGCAAAATCCGTATTCGGATGCGAACATGCGAATGTGCAAGCGATGAGTGCCACCATCGCAAATTTCGCAGTAATGAACGGGCTTTTTCAGCCTCAAGACAGGCTGATGGCAATGCGTCTTCAAGATGGTGGTCATTTGAGCCACGGTGCCTCGTTTCATGCGAGCGGCCAAAACTTTCGGTGGTGCTTCTACGGAGTGTCAAAGAGCGACGAGCAACTGAATTATGATGAGGTGCGTTCGATAGCCCTCGAGAACAGACCCTTAGCAATCATCTGTGGCGGGTCGTCATATCCACGCTTGATTGAGTATGAGAAGATGCATGAGATCGCACGTGAGATTGACGCGCTTCTCTGGGTGGATCTGGCTCATACCGCAGGCCTGGTTGCTGGCCGTGCCGTTCCGTCTCCGTTCCCTCACGCCGACATTGTAACAACTTCCACACACAAGACACTCCGGGGTCCCAGGGGCGGCGGGCTTATCTTATGCAAAAGCAGTTTGGGGAAGGCGATTGATCGGGCCATATTTCCCGGATTGCAAGGGGCGCCGAAAATGGACTTGATTGCAGCAAGAGCAGCATTGTTTGCTGAAGTGCAAACGTCTTGCTTTCAGAGATATGCCAGGGAGGTACTGAAAAACGCGAAGGCGCTGGAAAATGGCTTACTTGAGGCGGGCGCTACGCTCGTTTCCGGAGGCACTTCGTCGCACTTGCTGCTTCTTAGTTTGATGAGCTCGGATATGAGCGGTCGTCAACTTGAAGTCGCCTTGTCAGGGGCGCAGGTCATCGCCAACAGGAATCCGATTCCGTTCGACAGGCGTCCGCCATCAGAAGCCGGTGGACTGAGAATCGGTAGTGCCGCTCTCACGACGAGAGGGTTTGACGAAGCGCAATTCGTTCAGCTTGGAAAGTTGATCGGAGACGTGGTCACATCGACCGACAAGCATCGCGGCATTGCAAGCTTGAGCGCGTTTGTCAGGGACAACACAGAGGGGCTGCCGTTATTCAATGAGAAATGGCTGACGTAGGAGGATTCAGTTCAGGTCGATCTTTCGTAGGCGTCGATGCTTACGAGTTTTCTATCCTGTCCGCGCGATCCGCGGGAATGAAGTTGAACGTGAACACGCTCATAATCACTCGCGCATCACTCGCCCTGCCAGACAGGCCGAAGATCCGACGAGGATAAGTCCGGTGCCAAGCCACATCATGGGTGTGGGAGTGGTACCAAAGCACACCAGATCAACCAGTAAACTTGCTGGCAGACGGACAAAGTCGAGAGGAGCGGCGCGTGCGAGGCGGACGAGAGCGTAGCCTCGTCCCAGCGCGATCTGTGACAGCGCGGCCAGCACCGCTATAAGCAACAACAACGGCCAATCAGCGGGTGCCGGCCAAACCCACACAGGGATTGCAAAAGGCAGGCCGATCGCAGAGCTCCAAAGCATAAAGCACAGGGCCGTCCGTTCCGGAGCATCGATGCTTGCTATGCGCCGTATCATCATAACAGCGAGACTGTCGAGCGCTGCGCCAATCAAGCCAATGACAATCCAGCCGTCTGCGCTGCTGATGGTGGGCTGAACTACGACAAGCATGCCGAAGAACCCGATAATCAGTCCGAAGGCCGGCGCAATGTTCTGTCGTTCCTTCAGTACTAGCGCCGACAATAGTAAGGACCAGATGGGGGAGGTGTACAATATTGACGCAGCTACCGTTAAGGGGAGCTTCGACGCACAAGCGACGAATGCCAGAAATCCCGTATAACCGAAGACGGATCTGAAGAACTGCTCCTTCGAGAACAGGAGGCGAAAGTCGCAGCGGTCATGCTTAGGAAGAATAAAGAAGAGTATCGGGATCGCCAGCATGCTGCGCAGAGCAGTCACCTGCAAAGGAGAAATTGTCCGCGTTACAACCTTGATGGCCGAAGACATCGTAACGAAGATCAGGCCAGCGAAAACAATATGAGCCATGCCGCTTAGTTCGGCATCGCGCTTTATCCACACTCTCCTTGGGGACCTGGAAGGTAAAGGCATGATGGTCTTATGCCGCGAATCGTAGGCATAGACAGCAATGCATCGGCCGCGATCGCTCATAGAGAGGATGGTCATAGGGTGAGATTGTCTGAAGACATGTCATGCGGTCACCGGCGGTCAATTTATATACGTCAAACGGCGAGACTCGCGCTTTGAGCCGGTCACGCAAAAAGCGGATGCGGGACGATATCGGTATGCCGTCCGTCAACGAGGCGCGAACCGTGCATGGCAGCAAGCCGCAACATGCGAGCGGTACATGCCAAGGATTGGGCGTGAGCCGGATCGGCAAAGATGCGCCTGCCGTTTTCAGCGATAGCGGAGCCGAAACGATCATGCGTGACAGGTCTATGTACTGGAACTATCAGCCCCATTTGAACTCTGCTCTGGCTTCCATCTTGCCAGGTGCCCTCCATCTCAATCAACCACTAGACATGCTAGTTGACGATGGCGCTGCGGCGCAGTTCGAGCTCTGATGGCTCGGATCTTGCGGAGACTAGAAGTGCTTGCCGCAATGACTTATACCGAAGCAAACGGTGATCGTTTCCGAAGATATCCGTGCTTTCTCCCGACCAGAAGCGGCGAAGTCGAGGGATCGTTTTCCTCAACTATCCTCGAGCGTTTCATCCTCGCTGTCGGTTTGAAGAATGGTTTGCGATAGGAGCACGGCGGCTCTTTGGAGTGGAGGAATGAACCGGTCAAGCTCTGCGAAGCTCACTCGCGCCGCGGGCACCGAGACGCCGAGACAGGCTATCAGCTCCCGGTCCGGAGAAACGATAGGGACCGCGCAGCCGACCACGCCTTTCACGTATTCCTCATTGGTCTTGGCCCACCCATGATGGCGCGTCTCCTCGAGAACCTTCAGAAGCGTCTCGCAATCGACGATGGTATTGTCAGTGTACTGGGTCAGAGCGAGTGAGCGGCATAACTTTTCACGCGGCCTCTTGGGCAGTCGGCTCATGTAGATCTTTCCCGTCGAGGTGCAGTGAAGGGGAGCCGCCTCGCCGGGATTGAATTGAAGCCCCTGTGGCTGGGACACGCGTACGCTGTCAACGTAAGTGACGAGATTGTCGCGCACGACGCCGATCTCGCACTGTTCGCCGATCTCGCCAGCAACCGCGCGCAGCACCGCATGGCGCCGAGCCGTGCGAAAAGCCGCGCCGATGACTCTGGCGGACAGCATCACCAACTGATTGCCTACCACGTAGCGCTTCGATCCAAGCGCTTTCTGAAGAAAGCCGCGTTCTTCCAGATTTCCGACAAGTCGATGCGCCGTCGGAACGGGTAACGAAAGGGCGCTCGCGATCTCAACGACCGAGACGGCCTTTGTCTGATGAGCGACATGGCCAACTATCGCGAACGCTCGGTCGAGGGGCCCGGCAGTCTTTTTTTGGTCAGCCATCGCAATCTCCCTAGTCGAGGTAAATTATCATTTTTCGGAACTATTGCTACTGAAATATGAAAAACGGCCTGGATCGAACTCGGGTTTGCTCATATCGTTGGCGTCGTCGGTCGTTGATCGGTTTTTGTGCACTGCACAGGCTCGGTATGGCCCATCAAGCCCAGGAAATTTGGCAGTACGGGCGACACGTTTTGAAAGGGGAGTGGGAATGTCTCGTCACTACGACGTGGAAGCTGTGCGCAAGGAGTTCCCTGCAGCCGAAAGGATGGTCTACCTCGACTCCGGTTTTCAGGCGCCGCTCGCCCGTCCCGTAATGGCCGCCATCGAAACCTTTCTTCGTGAAGGCTTGGAGAGCGCCGGGCCGAAAAGCGTGTGGCTCGATCGGGTTGAGCAAACGCGTGCCAAAGTAGCCCGTTTCCTTGGGGTATCGGCCGACGAAATTGCCTTCACCAAGAACACATCGGAAAGCATGAACATCGCGGCAAACGCGTTGCCTCTGCGAGCCGGCGATAGCGTTTTGATGATCCATGGCGATCATCCAAACAACACCTATGCTTTCCTCAATTTGAAGAGGAAGGGGATCCGGATCGACTTCCTTCCCATGACGGATGTCGTAAACGCTGAGGCTTTTCTTCCCTACATCGACGATACGACTCGCGCGATTTCGCTGTCGCACGTGACCTTCCACGCAGGCCATCGCTTCGATATCGAGAGTATCGGCGCTCTTTGCGCGGATAAGAAGCTCTACTTCGTCGTCGACGTCATGCAGGCAATCGGGGTCGTTCCGATCGATGTGAGGGCCATCCAGGCAACCTTCGTGGGCTGCGGAAGTCACAAGGGATTGCTCGTCCCTCAAGGTCTCGGATTGCTCTATTGGGACCAGACTCTGAAGGAGCTGGAGCCGGCCTATCTTGCCGCTGCCAGTTTGGCAGAAATTCCTGACGACCTTATCGCTCGCCCCGATCGCTTGGCGTCGTCTCCGACCGCGCGACGCTTCGAGTTAGGCAACTTCAACCTTCCTGCAATTCATGCGCTCGGAGCCTCGCTCGACATGATCGAGCAGATCGGGGTGAAGAACATTCAGAACCATTGCTTCGATTTAGGTGATCATCTGCTTGCCCAGCTGGACGATCTCGGCGTCAGTCTCATCGGTCCGCATCAGCGGCAACATCGATCGCCTCACATCTACGTCGTCGGTCTTCCTGCGACAGAATGGCTCAGCTACTTCGAAGAGAATGGCGTGCGTGTTTCCCCAGAGCGTGACGGCATCCGTATATCGTTCGGCATGTTCAACACGATCGACGATGTGGATCGCTTAGTGCATCTTATCCGCGGACGGCTGTCAAAAAAGGCATCCAAGGCTGCATAGGATTAGGCATGGGATCAGTTCGAGAAAATGCGCTCGAAGCGGACGGCCTGATCGAGCCAAAGTGCGAAGATCTTGGCCTTCCGCTTGCCGATACGCTGAAGGAGAGGATCGTGCATTCAGCTGACGCGGTCGATTAGTACCGGCACAACGCGCACGATGAACGACCATGCCGAGCGTGGTCGTCGTGCACACCCGCAATCGTGAGGTTCGCGATGTTCACAGTTCTTCTTGAAAAGACCGTGGATGGCCAGCGTTACATCGACTGGCTTGTTTCGGGTCTCGGTTGGACGCTGGCGCTTGCCTTCTTCGGCTGGTGGATTGCATTCGCAATCGGAATCGTCGTCGGCATAGGTCGAACTGTGCAGAACCCCTTCTTCCGGGTCCTTGCTCGATTGTACGTTGAGATCTTCCGAAACATCCCCGTTCTCGTACAGATGTTTCTCTGGTACTTCGTCCTGCCCGAGCTTCTTCCAACGACCATGGGCGACTGGATAAAGCAGATACCTCCACCTTGGGGAACTTTCTTTCCGGCCCTGTGGTGCCTGGGCCTGTACACCGCCGCGCGCATCGCAGAACAGGTTCGCGCAGGCATCGAAGCCTTGCCCAGGGGGCAAGACGAAGCCGCTGCCGCACTCGGCCTGAGCGGTTATCTAACATATCGCCATATCATCTTGCCGCAGGCACTTCGCCTGGTCGTGCCAAGCCTGACAAGCGAGGTGATGGGCATCTACAAGAATACATCCGTTGCTCTAACCATCGGTTTGATGGAGCTGACTGCCCAGGCGCGCCAAATCAGCGATGCGACGTTCCAAACCTTCGCGGCATTCGGCGCCGCCACACTCATCTATCTCGCTTTGGCTTTGATCGCCTACCAGACGATGATGCTCATCGACAAAGCCCTGCGCATACCCGGTACCGCACCCGGCAGGGAGGCCGGCGGGTCAGATTTCGACGCTGTGCAGCTGGAAAGCTCCGTCCCTAACGGTATGGAGGTCGTGAAATGAACAGTCTCGATTTCTCGATTGTCGTACAGGCATGGCCCTATCTGTGGTCAGGATTGCTGTTCTCACTTTCCTTGACGGCAGCCGCCTTCTTGGTTGGGATGCTTCTTGGAACGCTCTTCGCCCTCGTGCAGCACTTTGAGCTCCGCATTCTGAGCCAGCTCGTCCGTAGCTATGTCGCGCTGATGCGATCGATTCCGCTCATTCTGGTCCTGTTTTGGTTCTTCTTCTTGGTGCCCCTCGTTCTGGGGCACCTGTCAGGCAACGGTCGCCCGGTTCCAGTCGGTGCCACCTATACAGCGTTCATCACCTTCGGCCTGTTTGAAGCCGCCTACTATTCGGAAATCATCCGTGTCGGATTGCGCGCCGTCAACAAAGGACAATTCGAGGCGTGCCAGGCTCTCGCCCTGTCGACGTTCGATACGTATCGTCATGTCGTCCTTCCGCAGGTGTTTCGGGTCGCAAGCCCCATCATACTGAGCCAGACCATTATCCTGTTTCAGGATACGTCCCTTGTTTACGTTCTATCGCTCACTGATCTCCTTGGTGCGGCTTCCAAGCTTGCACAGCTCAATGGTCGTCTCGTCGAGATGTACCTCGCAGTGGCCGTTGTTTATCTCATCATAGGCTGCGCCGCGTCCCAATTCGTTGCCTCGCTTCGCAGGAAGTACGCGATCGCGGGCGCCCGCCGATAGTCAATCACAATCTGATGGCCCGTCATTCCCTGGGGCTACAACCTGGAGATCAGCATGCAGCAAGAGCGCACAGTTAGCCCAGCTGACCCGTTCCCGATGGTTGTCGTCGAGCACCTCGTCAAGCGGTTCGGTAGCTTCAATGCCTTGAGCGACGTCAACCTCAAAGTCGCAAAAGGAGAAAAGATCGTACTCTGCGGACCATCGGGTTCCGGAAAGTCGACTCTCATTCGCTGCATCAATCATATCGAAAAGCACGATTCCGGACGTATAGTCGTCGATGGGATCGAACTGACAGACCGGATTGGCGACATCAACAACGTTCGCTCTGAAGTCGGCATGGTCTTTCAGAGCTTTAACCTGTTTCCGCATCTGTCGGTGCTCGAAAACTGCATGCTAGCTCCGATGAAGGTCAGGGGCCTTGCTGAGTCCGAGGCGCATCAGCGGTCGATGGCGCTGTTGAGGAAAGTCCGGATCCATGATCAGGCCAACAAATATCCCGCGCAATTGTCGGGCGGCCAGCAGCAACGTGTCGCGATAGCCCGTGCCCTGTGCATGCAGCCCAAGATCATGCTCTTCGACGAGCCGACCTCTGCCCTCGATCCGGAAATGGTCAAGGAGGTGCTCGAAACCATAGTTGAGCTCGCGCAGGATGGGATGACGATGGTCTGCGTCACGCACGAAATGGGTTTTGCGCGCGAAGTTGCGGATCGAGTGGTCTTCATGGATCGCGGCTCAATCGTGGAAGAGGGCGATCCGAGCACCTTCTTTCGCGCGCCCAAGACGGAACGCGCGAAGGCCTTCCTCAATCAGATCATTCACTGAAACCGCGGCCCGCGCGGTCTTCCCTGAAATGCCACCACAGAAAATGAGAGCTTGATATGACCAGCGCATCGCCAACAGAGCGCATCGAAAGCGATTCCCTTGGCCCGGTGACGATCCCGCTCAAAGCCTACTATGGTCCGCAGACCGCGCGCGGGATCGCAAATTTTCCGATCTCAGGTATTCCGATTAGTCACTTTCCCATCTTCATAAAGGCGCTGGCATTCGTGAAGATGGCCGCAGCCAGGGCAAATGCGCGCCTCGGGGACCTTGAGAAAGATAAGGCCGATGTAATCTGCGCGGTTTGCGGCGAAATAGCGCGAGGAGTGTTGTGGAGAGAATTTCCGCTGGACGTCTTCCAGGGAGGGGCGGGAACGTCGACCAACATGAACATAAACGAGGTGATTGCAAATCGCGCTCTCGAAATCATGGGACTGCCGCGGGGGCGATACGACGTCGTCCACCCCAACAACGACGTCAACTTGTCGCAATCCACGAATGACGTCTATCCGACGGCAATCCGGCTTGCGATATTGCTGTCCCATGGGCAACTCCAGGCTGCCCTTGAGCGTCTGGCGACTGGCTTTGAGGAGAAGGCAACTAGCTTCAGCGAGGTGATAAAGCTCGGCCGAACGCAATTGCAGGATGCCGTCCCCATGACTTTGGGGCAGGAATTCCAAGCCTTTGCGACGACCCTTCGCGAGGATGTCGCTCGACTTGGAGAGATCGCCTCATTCTTCCAGGAGATCAATCTTGGAGGCACGGCGATCGGTACCGGCATCAACACTAACCCTGACTATCAGGCACTTGCCATTTCGGAGCTTTGCGAGATATCGGGTCTCCCGCTCGTTGCCGCCGGCAATCTGATAGAAGCATGTTGGGATACCGGAGCCTTCGTTTTGTTCTCCGGGATGCTCAAGCGCACCGCGACTAAGCTGTCGAAGATCTGCAACGACCTGAGGCTACTTTCTAGTGGCCCACGCGGAGGACTGAACGAAATCAATCTGCCACCGCTTCAGCCCGGCTCGTCCATCATGCCTGGGAAGGTCAATCCGGTGGTTCCGGAAGTCGTCAATCAGGTCGCATTCCAAATCATCGGCTACGATCTAACGATCACGCTTGCTGCGGAAGCCGGGCAGCTCCAATTGAACGCCATGGAGCCGGTGATAGCATACAATATTCTCCACTCTCTCGAACTGCTGATGAATGCGATCGAGGTATTACGCACGAAGTGCGTCGCCGGGATCACGCCAAACGTGCAAGTATGCCTTGGACACCTCGAGGCCAGCGCTGCGGTTGCGACAGCCCTCGCGCCGGCGATTGGTTATGAGCGTGCGGCGGAGCTGGCGAAAAAGGTGCTCATCTCGGGCAAGACAATCCGCGAAGTATTTGACGAGGAGCCGGGTCTTTCCCCGGATTTGATTGCCCAGACGGCCGATCCGCATCGACTTACTAGGCCAACGCGGACGCGATTGGCATCATAGGTCCCGATCAAGGCTCAAAGGCAAGTACGAGACGACGATATATAGATCGTCACTTTTTCAGAAATCTTTCACAAGAGCAGAGAAGCAAGCCGGATCGATCCATGGAACTGATCGACCTCGGCTGCCCTCGACGACGCGCTCGTCAGATCATTCTGCTCGGGAGTCGGAGGAAACGCTTAAGCGACACGCCTACCGGCGGTGCGTGTTCCGCCAAGACGTAGCCAAAATGAAAATTGATGCCGGGCAATTCAAGGACCTCGAAGCATGCAAGCGGGGCTGTTCAGTACGGGCCGGCCGCGTGACACGGTCGTCGTCTGACCATCAAGCTCGGCGATCAGCATGTCTACGTCCTGACTTGGCCACCGCGTAGGCTGTGGCCGCTCTTTCGCTCGAGCCGTTCGACTTGGCGTTTGGGTGGGGACTGAGTTGCAAAACTCGACCGGTTGTCTCGCCTGCACACGACGAGGCGAGATGCCGTGCGATCGGGGGAGCGCCGACAACATCAATAAAAGCATCGCCAGCTCTACTCGCGGTTCGACCCGGTCCGGTATCCCTTCGGCTCGGCCTCGACCATCCCGTAGCCTTAGTCGGCGCTGCCTTGCTCTAAAACCACAAGCTTTGTGCTGCGGAAAGACGCTCTGATGCCCCGGCGATGGAGCAAATTGCGAACCATGAAAAACTTCGGCCAACCAAAACTAGAAAATGCATATCGCCCGGATTTCGTGTTTTCCGATTGAGCATGATCGCCGATGGGCGGGAGCGCCTCACACAAGCGGGGACGACGGCCCGTCGGGTTCATGACATTCATCCAACAAATTCTCATATTTCGAAATCTAAATGTTCGCAAACTGACATTTTGTAGTGCCAAATGGCTCGAGAGGCCTATCATTTAGCCATGGCTGAACGCTGCCCGGTTAATGTGCGGTGCGGAATGAGCGGATCGTACGTTGCCCTGCTTCGGGAACTAGGTGTCTGCCGGCGGTTGGAAGCTGTCATCTCAGCGACGCCTGATCGCGCACGGATCGCCTGGGAGCGCAGGCGCTGCCCAAGATCAGAAGCGCAAAAAGCGCGTTTCATATGAATCAGAGGAATTCCCATGGCTAAAATATTTGCACTGCTTTCAGCGATCGCGATCACCGCAACCGCGATTTCCACGGCGGACGCGGGTCCAACGCTTGACAACATCAGATCGAAAAAGGTGATCACCATTGGTTATCGCGAGGCTTCGATTCCCTTTTCCTATCTCGGCGCTGATCAGAAGCCTGTTGGTTTTTCGCTCGACCTGTGCGCGCACGTCGTCGATCGTCTGAAAGTTGATCTTGGTACTCCGGACATTCAGACAAAGCTGACGCCCGTCAACTCGTCCAACCGGATTCCACTTATCCAGAACGGCACGATCGACATCGAGTGCGGCGGCACCGCCAGCAGTAAGCAGCGTCTAGAACAGGTCTCATTCAGTGTTGCCACCTTCGCCAGTCAAACGGCCTGGCTCGCAAAGGCGTCGAGCGGGCTCAAGACGCCGAAAGATCTGAAAGGGAAGACCGTTGTCGTAACTCAGGGTTCCGATGCTCTCGGCATTGCCAAAGGCATTTCGCAGCAGGACGATCTCAACCTGACCATCGCGCAAGCCAAAGACCATGCGGAATCATTGCTGCTACTCACGACCGGTCGTGCGGCGGCGTGGGTGGAAGCTGACATTCTCTTGGCCGGCATGAAGGCGGATTATGCGAAACCGGCCGACCTCATCTTTCTAAATGCTAACTATGGTACCATCTATTATTATGGCCTGATGTTCTCGAAGGATGATCCCGACTTCAAAAAGTTAGTCGACGACGTTCTCTCCAAACTCATGGCTTCCGGCGAGTTCACCAAAATCTACGACAAATGGTTCGTGGCTGCGATTCCGCCGAAAAACATCAATCTGAACTTTCCAATGACTGATGCGCTCAAGGAGCGCGTCGCTCACCCCAGTGATGTGGTCAATTACTGAGCTTGACCGCGGCGAGCCGAAGCCGTCGCGGCGATAGGACGTCAACGCCAGACCTATCAGCATGGTCCAATGCTGGTTCTGATTGCGAATGCTAATGCGGACGCAAGCAACTGTCGTCACCTCAAGGGAGCGCGAAATGACAAGCGGAGCAGTTGACTGGAAGTCGATGACAGACGTGGATCGACAAATCGCACAATGGGTCGAGCAGACGCCATTTGTCGACACCCATGAACACCTGATCGAGGAAAGTCAGCGCCTTTCCGGAGCAATCCATCCACGAACATTGCCATGCAACGACTGGGCCTATCTGTTCAGATCCTACGCTGCCGAGGATCTGGTGGTTGCAGGCCTGCCAGCGAGCGACCTTCGAGGGTTTCTCGGGCCGGACCTTACGAGCGAAGAAAAATATCGGTTGATCGCGCCCTATTGGGAAAGGATCCGCCACACCGGCTACGCCCAGGCGCTGCGCCATACGTTTCGTGGCGTTTACGGTGAAGAGGACCTGACGGATGAAAGCCTGCCCCGCATCGCCGAGAAATACCATCAAACCGTAAAGCCGGGTTTTTACGCACGGATTCTGGAGCTGGCAAACATCAAAGGCTGTCACGTCAATTCGCTCCAGCGCATCTTTATGGAGACCGAGCAGCCAGGGCTGCTCGACCACGACATAAGCATTCTTCAATTGTGCCGGTGTAGTGCTGCTGACTTTGCGTGGGTGGAAGCCGAAACGGGCAGGCGCCCGACCACGCTCGATGAATGGCTCGATGTTATTGACTTTTATTTTGCAACATACGGCGCCAAAGCCGTGGCCGTAAAATCGCAAATTGCCTATTCGCGCGCCCTCGATTTCGAGCCGGTCACCAAGGCGCATGCCGCAAGACTATTTCCCCACCATGCCGACAGGGTAGGCGCTTTGCACGCTCTGGGTCCTGAGGACCTCAAGGCGCTGCAAGACTATCTATTCCGCTATTGCGTCGGCAAGGCTGGCGAGTACGGCTTGCCTGTCAAACTCCACACCGGCGTTTTGGCTGGCTACGGCGTGATGCAACTCGCCCGTACTCGCAGCAATGCCGCAGATGTCTGCCGTCTGCTGCAGGATTTTCCTGAAACCCGATTCGTGCTGATGCATATTGGCTACCCATACGAGCACGAGTTTATCGCGCTGGCCAAACATTATCCTAACGCGGCGATCGACATGTGCTGGGCATGGATCATCAATCCGGTGGCGGGCGTTCGCTTCTTGAAGGAGTTTTTGATGGCGGTTCCATCCAACAAGATCTTCACCTTCGGCGGCGACTATGTCGCTGTCGAGCCAATTTATGGCCATGCGTGCGTAGCGCGTCGTGGAATCGCACAAGCCATCTCGCAATTGGTCACCGAAGGCTGGATCGCGCTCGAGGACACCCGTGGCCTCATTGACCGGATCATGCGCGGCAATGCGCTTCAGTTCTTTCAGAAAGCGCATCGGGAGGATACGACGCATCGCTGAGCGGGCGGCCAACCGTTTTGAAAAAGCTTGTCGGCGTGCATGAACGTCAATGATCGAAGGTGATTGGTGCACCCGCCATATCGAGCATGATCGACTGGCCAGTGCCGCTCTCTCGTATTTGCGTGTCAATGCGCGGCCAATTGGGCGAGCAAAGAGGGCGGAGCCGACACTCATCGATCATGCGCGGCGACCAATTGAAGCGCTGCCGCTCGACTTCAAAGTGCCACGACCCGGCGATCGTTAATCGATGGCGAATCCGTCAACCGCGAACTTGGCCTGGCTCATTTCTGCCGAAGTGGGTGCAGCAGTGCCCGAAAGGATTCGCAGTGCACCGTGCGAACGGCATCGGGGAAGTCCTGCATGTGCATAGGAATCAGTTCGAGCTGGAGCGGAAATGGGCCTCGAATAGCCGAGACGATCGAAACGCGGGCGTGTTTTGACGAGTGCCCGCCGAAAGCCGGTAGTTTCCCGAGCTTGATCGATCAAGGGTACGCTGAACATCTTCTATATCTTCATGCCTTTGGGCGCTTCTCGTCGCCCGCGCGTGGATCTGCCGGAGAATTTCATCTTAGGCTTGGAGCTGGTATGCAATGCGATATGATCGGATAGACGCTCGCATCCTCGAACTCGTGCAGAAGAACAATCGCCTGACCTCCGAGGTGATCGGCGAAATAGCGGGGCTTTCTGCAACAGCGTGCCAACGCCGCTTGAAGAGGCTGCGCTCGGAAGGCATCATTGAGGCGGATATCTCGATCGTTTCGCCGAAGGCCATTGGTAGACCTATCCAAATGCTTGTACTGGTGACTATGGAGCGGGAACGTTCTGATATCATTGACAGGTTCAAGAAGGCCATCAAGTCTTCAGTCGAAGTCGTCAATGGCTTCTACGTCACCGGTGATGCTGACTTTATCCTATACGTTACCGCACGTACCATGGAGGACTACGAGCAATTCACCAGACGGTTCTTTTACGAGATGCCGGACATCAAATGCTTCAAGACGCTGGTCGTCTTGGATCGGGTAAAGGCTGGCTTCGCTGTTCCCGTTGAGGTGCCTCCCTGTGACACACTAACCAATCGTTGATCTGGTATCTCGACCAGCAGATCCACTAAGTGCTGCGCACTGAAGTGCGCCGGCCATTCTCTAGTCCACTGACTTATACTTGAGTGAAGCCGGAGCCTGACGCAGACGCATCTGTTGTTCCAGCTGGTCAGCCGGCGTCATGAAACCGGCGCAATGCCGATCGCGTGAACCGCAGCGTTGACGAATCCGGCACCATGTCCACTGATCCGAGGTCATCATTTGCATTCGGGTGATCCTGAAGCAGCTGTTGCACCACGGCTACGCGCTGATTGTCCGCGGCGACAGCGACCGGCTCTGCGCCAAACCAAAGAACAGCCTCATCCGGGAGCCCGCCGCTGATGATCACCCGGTCGGCTCGGCCTCCTCCGTCACCTCGCCGGCGGTTCGGCTACCGTCGGCTGTTCATTCTGCTGCGACGAGAGGTCGAGCCATCAGGGCTCAACCGCATTCACCGGATCTATCGGGAAGAAGGACTGACAGTCCGCAAGCGGTGGGCTCGCCGCAAGGCCTTGTGGTGCCGGGCGCCGATCCCGGTGGAAGCGAAGCCGAATGCGCGCTGGTCGCTGGACTTCGTCCACGACCAGTTCGCCAACGGGCTCGCTTCCGCATCCTCAACATCGTCGACGATGTCACTAAGGAATGTCTGGGCGCCATTCCTGACACATCGATCTCGGGCCGGCGTGTGGCGCGGGAGCTGACGACGGTTGTCGCGCGGCGCGGCAAACCCGGCCTGATCGTCTCCGACAACGGCACCGAACTCACCTGTAACGCCATGCTGGCCTGGTGCAAGGAAACCGGCATCGACTGGCACTTCATCGCACCGGGCAAACCAATGCAGAACGGCTTCGTCGAGAGCTTTAACGGCCGGATGCGCGACGAGCTCCTGAGTGAGACGCTGTTCTTCGGTCTCGACGATGCCAGGGCCAAACTCGCGGCATGGGTCGCCGACTACAATGGCGAACGCCCCCATTCCTCGCTGCAATACCTCACGCCCGCGGCCTACGCCGCCTCTCTCACCGCAACGGGCGCTCGGCTGCGCAACCCCGACCAGCTCCGCCGATCGCCCGTTGCTTCAACCGCGCCGCAAGGCGTACAACCCCCCGAGACTCTAACTGCCGCTGGATGAAAATTCAGGGGCAGGTCAATCATAGCGCGACGCCAAGGTCCTGCGTTGGGGTTTGCTTTCCTCATTTTGGAGGAGGGCTGAACACCATGATGCTTTGCAATGTTCCTGGTCTTTTTGGCGGTCTTCTTTATTGCCGACTTTTTTGGCCTTCTTTGCTTTCTTGGCTTTCTTCGCCAATGCCAACTCCTGATTAAGATTTGAAGCAGCTCAAAAACCTTTGCCACCAACTACGTGGCTCACTTTCGAGTCGATATTCATAGCCCTCGCGCGCGATCAGGTGTCTGAGCAAGCGGTGGCAGAACGGCACGTAAAGTCTGTTTCCATTCCGAATTTCAGGATCGCTATAAGTGGCATCCAGCGCAGCATTATAGGCGAGAGCGTCTAACGCTCGCATAGGCATAGGCTCTTCGCCAGCGATCGTCTGAAGCTTAGACCTCCATCTCGCCGCCTCTGGCGTAGGTTCAAGCTCAATTTCTGCAAGCATCTCTTGATACTTGCGCCGCAGAAACTCGTGGGTTCGTGCTTTCGAGCCGAAATCGAACGTAAGCTGCGAGGTGGCGAAAATCAAAACGCCGAATTCAAGCCAAAGCTCCCTGAAATGAAAGAGCTCCGAGACTTTTCCTGCGACGCCGGCTCCGAAAACGATGACTAGGAAGTTCAGTATCCGATTGAGAGTGTCATAATATTCGCGACGCGAAGCGTGGTAGATCGAGTTCCGTAGCGCATCAAATTTCGGGGCACTGATTTCCTCGACCATGCTCGCGGCTCAATCCCGCTTTGGCGGCGGGCTTGGCGAAGGCACGGACGGAGCAGGGCGAACCGGAGCATGAACGTCAGGACTTGGCCGCGATGGGGAAGGAGATGGCCTGCTTGGAGCTGGCGCAACTCCCTGGTGCCTGGTGCCTTCGTTTTCTTTGTTCATTCCACTAGCCCTTTCTTTATCCCGAACGCTCAGTTGGTGAGACAAAAATGATCATCGCGAATAGCAAGTAGACTTCTGCTTACTGAATCTCGTGGGATGCAGATGTGCCCGCGCCTCATTGCCTAAGCAGGAGGTGACACGGGCTCAATAGCGCGGCGTGCGATGGCCAGTGGCGCCGGTGTAGGGGTTGACGTTGCCGCTGGTGCCGTAGTTGTCGCGCTGGGTGCCGTTGGGGTTCGTCGCTTGGTAGGGCTGCACGTACGTGCCATTGCTGCGCGTATAGCCCGACACACCATGGCTGTTTGGATTTGAACCGGTGCCGCCGAGGTACTGCGCTTGGGCGGCTGTGGTTGCCAGCAGCAAGGCCGTGGCAAGTACGATCTGCTTCATTTTGAGTCCCTGGATCTTATTGACGCCGCCATAGAGCATGACAGGGTCCTGTGATGCAACTGGGGGTTATTACGGGGGCGCCGCGCCACTACTAAGGTAAGGGGTGCTGGAAAGCGGTATTCAGAGCTTGGCCTTCGATCCGGCCGCCCTGCCAAGGCCTGCGGGTCATGCAGAGGCAAGGAAAAGGCTGCGGACGCGAAAAATCTGGGCTTGATCTCCTCCTCCAAATTATCGTCTGCAGCATTTGGCAAAAAATCTACTTGAGCGCCGTTTCGATCAGGTTGGCTAGTCGGGCCGCGGCAAGTGCAGCCCTCGCGCGGGCCAGGTTTTTGGCGCTAGTCTCATAGTCGCGTGTCAGAAGGACAGGATTCTTTCCAGTGCTGATCGGCGGAGCGTAGGCGTATTGCTTGGCGAGGTCCGCGCTTTCCTGAGCCCAGACGGCGGGATCGTCAATCTGCGCCTCAACCTGGTTGACACCGACGCTCGATAGCCCGTCCTTATCGTCGGCGTCGAAAATGGCGCCATGGGGCGAGGAGTAACCGCCGAAGATCGCGTCCCAGTAGGCGTGCAGCGCCATGCTGGATCCACTCGCCGGTATCACAGATTCCGCATTGCCGCCGGAATCTCCGTCGGGGATCTCATGCGTGTAGCGGGCGCTCGCGTGCAACGGCTGATGGGCATCGCCGACGAGATGAAGGATCCAGACAAGGTCATACGAGCGCACATCGTCGGATGCGCCCGAGGACGCCGGCAGCGCGGCGATCATCAGCTTGAGTTGGGTGACGAAGTCGACTGGAGCCGCGGCGGGTAGGGGCGTGCCGTCGGGTGTGAAGTCGATGTCCTTGAAATGCCAATAGGCATGTTGGTTGTGATCCGAGTAGCCGATGTTCTGGCCGGCCGTTGGGCTGGTGACCGCATCGCGCGTATAGCCGTACTCCTTGGTCTTGATGTCGTCAGCCCAAGTCGCGGCATGGATGAAAGCGTACATCTTCGCCGTTTTGTCGTCGGCGGCGCCGGAGGTCCACTTCGCATAATCCTTGTTGAGCTTCAGCAAGGCGTCGGCCTTGTCGCGGATAGGATCGGAGAGGCGCTTATACGCCAAATAAGCGATCTGCATGTGCCCTTCGTCCCACCACGCGCGGGCCGGGGATGAAGCGACGCCGAGAGCCAAGGCCAGAACGCTGTTCAAAACCATGCGGCGCATAGGTGGGTCTCCAGCTCGTTGTTACCTGAGGTTGCACCAACTCGGGTAAGTTTACCAGTGCTCTGTGACGCGCCGATGGATGCGGACCTATGGATGCGGACCTCGTGAAGAAGGCTCCGTAATGTCGACGCCGGGCGGGACGCAGAGGTACCGCTCGTTGTCAGGTGGGCGATGTCCAATGGCGAATCGGGCCCCGTGTGGAGCGTGCACAGGAAGTGCGATATGCGAGCCAACTCCGCCCCGCTGCGTTCCAAGGCGGCAAAGATTGAGCTAGCACAGCAGGCAGAAGCATTCATGCCGATATCAACTCTGATTTTCCGCACTGCGATTCAGTTCACGATTAATGCGATCCTTGGCCCGACGGATTGCAAGAAGCTGCAATCGCGTTCGGGTTTTGCCGCTGATCGTCTTGCCGCCCATCTCGAAACTGTAGCGCCATTCGCCTGCCGACGCTTCTCGAATGCAAAATTGCACGCCTCTGTGTTGCATCGTTCTTTCAGCCTCATCACCGCCGTTTGCGCCAGTTCGTTACCGCGTCGGCCCGAGTGCAGATTGATCTTGATTCCTCGAGCATAATGACGCTGACCCACCTGTAAGAGAGCCGCCGATCCTGATGGGACCGGCGGCCAAGTCAAGGGAGGAAACGCCCGTGAGGGCAGCGGTAGCGAGACTACCGCAAGGCACCGCCAAGCTCTTGGCGGATCTCAAGAAAGCATCTTTGCGTTTAGGCAGAGGGTGTTTTCCGCCTATTGACCCAATGCAGCTGATGCGAAGAGAACTAACGCGTTGCGGGCTTGAAGTAATTCAATCGAGGCGGCACTAAAAGAAAAAATTGAGTACGCAGCGTACAAAGTGAGCTGTTTCGTGCTGTCTGTTGCAATCCTGATCAAGCCGGAGCTCTCCCGCACCACGTTGCGCTGAGCTGGAGTCGCGCCGCAGCTTGTCATTTCCGTCTGCGGACAAGATTGCCGGGAGCGCAAGGAGGACGTATCGGCTTCACAATCGGAAACTCTCCGCCAATCGCAAGAAGTTCACAAGGAGCGAGTGACCTTGCTCAGTAAGGACCGACTCCGGGTGAAATTGTACGCCGTAGGTAGGTTGATGCCGATGTGTCAAGGCCATGATCTCGCCTTCATCTGAATGGGCCGTCGCCATGAGATCAGGTGCATCTGACAGATCGGGTTCGACCGCAAGAGAATGGTAGCGCCCGACCCAAAGTGGTGACGGAAGTGCCAAAAACAACCCACGACCGTCATGCGTTATGCGCGATGCGCGGCCGTGCATGGGGCGACGTGCGCGCACCACGCGTCCGCCGAAAACGCTTCCGATACACTGGTGCCCAAGACAGATGCCAAGAATCGGGATGCGCCCCGAAAGCTCGCGGACAACGGCAGTGGATATACCAGCCTCCATCGGCGTGCAGGGGCCGGGAGATATGACGATTGCACGCGGCTTAAGCCCAACGAGATCGGTGACGCCGATCGCGTCATTGCGAACGACTTTCGTCTCTGCACCAATCTTGCGGAAATAGCGCGCAATATTGAACACGAAGGAATCGTAATTATCAATGATGACAATCAAGATGCACCAGATGGATCGGACCCAAAGGCCTCGAACAGCCGTTTTGCCTTGGTAAGTGTCTCCTCATACTCGGCTTCAGGATTCGACATCGCAGTTATTCCGCCGCCTGCGTGAAATACAGCCAGATCACCCTCGATCACGACGGTGCGGATCGCAATATTCGTGTCCATCTGTCCATTGAATCCGATGAAGCCGATCGCTCCGCAATAGATTTCTCGCGTCACTTTTTCGATGTCCGCAATGATCTGCATTGCTCGCACCTTTGGAACGCCAGTGACGGAACCGCCGGGAAAGCAGGCGCGGAGTAGACTGACGGCATCCTGATCTGCAGCAAGTGCGCCGGTGACTGCCGACACAAGATGGTGCACTGAGGCATAGGTCTCGAGGTTGCACAGGGCTGAAACCTGGACCGAATTGTCTGTACAAACGCGTGACAGATCGTTGCGCAGCAGGTCGACAACCATAATGTTCTCGGCGCGATCCTTTTCGGAGGCAAGAAGGAGTTCAGCGCGGCGCACATCTTCCGAACAATCAGCAGAGCGCGCGATTGTGCCCTTGATCGGGCGTGTTTCGACCTGGCGTCCGTCAACTCTCAGAAATCGCTCAGGAGAGCTCGAGGCGATGGTCAGCCTGTCATAACGCAGGAGGGCTGCAAACGGGGCCGGATTCAACGAACGGAGCTGGCAATAAAAGGTGAGCGGATCGAACAAGGGCGACACTTCCGCACTGAACCGTTGCGCGATGTTTGCCTGGAATATATCTCCAGCCAGGATCAAATCGATGACCCGCTGGACCGCCGCCATGAAGCCTTCACGGCTAAAGTTCGAATGCCATTGCCCCGCGGTGCTAGGGATTATGATCCGCGGCGGCTTTGGCCTGGCAAGCAGTGCCGCAAACTCGTCGGCGCGACGACGCGCGTGCTCGGCTCGTCGAGTGGAGTCTTGCTCCGGCCATCCGGTCGAGACGATCCAGCACCTATGGTTTCGATGATCGAAGCTGACCACCACATCGTAAAAATGCAGTATTGACTGGGGCACTCCGAGACCAAGATCCGACGGCGATGGCAGCCGCTCCAGTGTGCGGTTCAGATCGTAAGCAAGGAAGCCTGCTGCGCCGCCCTGGAATGGGGGTAGATCGGAGCAATGGTCTTGTTTGTATCTGGCAAGGAGGTCGCGGAGGGCTTGCCAGGGGTCGCCTATGAGAGCCTTTCCATTCCAACCTGCCTGTCCGTCGGCGACCAAATAGGTGCCGAACGGCTCGCAGGTCAAATATGAGTAACGTCCAAGCAACTCATGCCCTGCCGCGCTATCGAGAAAGGTAAGCTGCGGCCGCTGCGCAACGCTTCGCAAGGCCGTGACAGGCTCAATCCACGGCAACTCGCGGACGTGCATAGGCTCTCCGCTACTGGCGACCAGCAGTTGCCCGCGCCTCGTGAGGCCCTTCCGAATAAGGGTTCTCTCCGCCGGAGACGTAGCAGAGCTTGCAGCTGATCATTAAGCTACTCGCGGCCAACTGGTCCATGGCTCCGAGCGACTTGTCTTAGCCCCCTTGTTCCAGCGAAATGCACATCTGTTGACAGCTCGTAGTCAGCTGCAAACCTTAGCTCCCGGAGTGGTCTGACGCGCTGGATCGCTTCTCGATAAAGATCGTGCGTTTTGTACGCAGCGAGGTCCGCCTCACTGTCGAATTCACCATACACCACGACATCGATGTCGTTGCCCAGTTGATCGCTCTTGCGGTTGCGGGCAATCTCGAGCCGGCGTGCACATGGAATTGAGGTGAGAACCGAGAGACCGTCGATGATTTGGTCCATATCGGCTCTATCCTTCGCTGTGAAGAAGACGATGTGACGGATCATGGTGACCGTAAACGTGACGCCGCAACTTGGCCGCGTTCTTATATCGGGATGTAGCTCGACGCAATGCTGGACAGTCCCGACATCCGAGCGGCCCGAAATTGCACGATGCCGCGACGTTGCGGTACGAGTTCGCATTAATTTGCTTGAGCGGATGTGAGAGTTGTCCGTTTCCCAATGGTCCGAATGTGGCGTACGAGAGGCCGAGACGTGATCAACCTGGCGTGCTCTGATCGCTGTTAGAAGGCCTGCCTACGACAAAAAATTCGGGATCTTACCGGCTTGTCTTCTTCGATTGGGGGCAATGTTTGCCAGACGACTGAACGTCGGCGTGTTATTTGGCGATCACAGTGATCGATGAAGCGAAATCGGCCCACCGGTTCGTACCTCGGTAGATACTCCCCGCGCGCAAGTCCAAACGCGAAGATTGCCCTGATCGCAGCTGATAAGCGTCGAGGCTAATTTCCGGCAAGACGATTTATCGCGCTATTTCAATGCGAAGAATCAAGCGAAGTCGGTCACCAATCGTACAGCTTCCGTTCGCAGGGTACCGTTCTGTATCGATTAGGATACATCCTGCCGCAGCTGAACGCCGCCGTCCGATCCGGACCGTATTTGTGCGCCGATAGCAATCTTAACCTGTCACAAGGCACAAAGCGCAACTCTGGGAAGCGGCAGTCATCCGCGGCGACCTTCTAGCATTCAACACAACATTGGCATCCCGTAGCCGTTTTAAGTTTGGAGCGATGAGCCGTGATCGCGACGGGTATCTTGCATGAATTGTGCAGCTATCTGGCATGAATTGTGGATACACGGCCCGTTTGAATTGCTGAGCAGCGTTTGCTTCGAACCGGGAGGCGAGGGCACTGAGCGTCAATCATTCTCGCAAGAGCAAGGCGGTCCCATCGGCTGGAGCCCGTTTTGCGCCGTTACTGCATATAATGGAGGTTGGTGCGTACAATGCTGGGCAAGAGGACAAGCTTGATGAGCCAGCAGCAGGTCGTGGTGACAGGTACAGGCGCCGGCGTCGGAAAAACGGTGTTCTGCGCAGGACTCGTCGGTCTCCTCGGGGCGAAATACTGGAAACCGATTCAAGCTGGCCTTGAAGGAGAAACGGACACCGAGCGCGTCGCTCGGCTTGCCAATCTTGCGTCGGATCGCATTGTGCCTGAGCGTTACCGAGTGCAGACGGCCGCTTGGCCACACTGTTCAGCGGAGACTGACGAAGTTCGCATCAGCACGGACTCGCTTGATGTGCCCGACACTGGAGGGCAGCCGCTCGTGATCGAGGGGACCGGGGGGCTCATGGAGCCGCTCAATTGCGGCTCGCTTTATATTGATGTCTTGGAGAAATGGCGCCTTCCTGTCGTGCTCTGCGCGAGCACAACTTTGGGCGCGATCAATTGTTCACTGCTGTCCATAGAGGCGCTCCGGCGACGCCAGATCGACATTCTTGGACTCGCTTTCGTTGGCGAAAAGAATTCGGATGCTGTGAGAGCAATTTGCGAAATCGGCCGGGTGCGGTGGTTAGGGCGATTGCCCTGGATTGCGCCTCTGTCGGCAGACACGCTGCAAGCCGCATTCAAAGCATCCTTTTGGCCGGATGATTTCAAGCCATGACGCTAAAGAAGAAGCTGTAGGAGTAGTCAGGCAAGGGTCGAAATCGAGACACATCTTGCTAAGGCACGTGACCTAATGCATCAGGTATAGGTCTCGAGCCGAATGTCTAATGTCACGCTGACGGCTAGCATCGGGTCGGCTTTCGGTTGAAGCCGTGAAGGGTTTTGGCGATCTCCCGGACTTTATCCAATCATGCCTTTGCGACTTCCATCGCTCGGAGCACTCCGCCCAAGGAGAGACGGTTAAGGGCTCCCGAGGCTCTATTGAACGGATGCGAAAATCCCGGCGGACTTGCCGCGTTTGACGCGCTCGCTTCCCAGAGGTCGTCCTCCCCGCCGGGGGCGGCGCGCTCGCAGCTCGCAGGCGGCTTTGCAGAAGGCAGCTTGACCCTAGTCGACGTCCACTCACGTGGTGGCGGATTGTTGCGCTTGCGCTACCACTTGACCCCGAGCAGGGTTGCTTCGTGATTGGCATCGAGACAACCGGCGCCTGGTCGAACGGCGACAGCATCAGCGAGATCGGTGCCGTGAAGGTCCGCAATCATGAGGCCGTCGCCGCTACGGGCGACGTCACTCGGTCTCGTGCGTGCGGCGCGATTTGTACCGGCAATGCTCAGCGCATTTATAGATTCCCGATCGGGAAAATAAGCCCCGTGACCAGTCCTGATGGTGGATGGATTTACCGCTCAGTAAAATTTTGGCCCTGGCCAACTGGTTCCCATTTAGATTTTCCCGCTCGGGAAATACGCATTGAAAAGCTTGGCTTGCTTGCGAAATATTCCCGCTTGGAAATTGATATGGCTATCACAACAGCATCGGAACTGGGCGAAGCCATTCGGAACCGACGCAGATCGCTTGGGCTACGGCAACAGGACCTAGCGCTCGCGGCGAACGTCGGCGTGCGGTTTATCGTCGACATCGAGAACGGCAAGGAAACCAGTCAAGTGGGGGCTCGTCCTTCGGCTGCTCAGCTGAAGAACATTGCACGGCTGGTGCGCGGGCCTATCGCGTCGTTCATTCCCCTCAATCGAACGCTCAACCCCAAGGGCTCAGAGTCGACACTTGATCGAACCATCGATCAATGCCTGCCTTATTTGTTCGGCCCGTTCCTTGGACAGCTTCTCGGCCAAGCTATGATCCTTTAAAAGAGCCGGCCCCTTGCGTTCTCGATCGTAAACCATCCAGCCAGTGGTCCCCATTCGAACGAGGAACCTGGGCTGTTGCGGTGGTAATTCCCGGTTCAATACTTCCTCCTTTATTGGCCTGCCACCTGCAAATCTCTGTTCCAGGGAAAAACGATACTCGTGTCAAGAAAACACGATCCGCGCTTTATTCCTGAACCGGGACACTGAAATTCCCAGCAACGAACGTACTGCACGGCCCGTGCCAGTGGCCGAGTCATCTTTCGAAAGCGCGTTCGTGGCATCCGAATCGATGCGGTGGGCATGCAAACACTCACCTCGTCCGAGTCCAGCCAGCCCAACTCCGGTCGCCGTCGCTATGCTAGGTCGACAGAGGCGGCCCGGTGTTGACCGGATCGGCAGGGAAGGTTTGCACGATCAGCTAGGCGAGGATTGTCGCTCCGATCCTCAACTTAGATCGGCAGGAGGTCCGAAACGACTTGCCCGTTGGCGTCAGCGAGCCTTGGTATGACTTGTATCGACATCAAGTGCGCGTGAGATGTGAGGCCGTTCACACGTGATGATCGAGAGATGACCTAGATGGGCCTAGCAGCTCCGGTCTCGGACACCATGATGTCATTATTCAGTAGCGAAAGCTGGTCGGGAACAGCCGTAGCGTCGGGGCTCGGCGTTCTCATTGTCGTCGCGCTTGTCTTTGCGCTCGTTCGTTATTTGGAGTGGTCCTCGAACACCAATCTGACGGAATTCATCAACCGGACCGAGGTCGCGGCGGCTACCTCAACTCCGATCCTACCGCTCAACCGACAAACAGCTTGCGAGCACGGCAAGAAGTCGCCTTGGGTACTTTCCGTACCTCTCGAATGAAGCCGTCGAAGCGACCTGCGCCAATCAACCGTCAAGAAGGCACGTCTTCGGGCTCAAATACAGCGTGCCGGCGGCACGATTGCCTATCCGCGGACGACTAAGGCCGCAGGATACTATGGAAAGGGAGCCGCGGAACCGGGCTTATCGTCGTGCTGCGTGCGCGGCTCTGATGCTGACGGACGTCGGCGAACTCGGTCGACCGCCCGAGCTGCCAACGAGAAAGTAAGCGGGCTAGCTCGGGACCGCGATTTGCGAAAAGCGCCGCTCGTCCTGAACCGAGCTCCGGGCGATGAGGAGGAGCTCACTCAGCCATATGGGACCAGGCTCCGGATCCGCAATCGAGCGCGCGGCCGGCGCATGCTCCTGCGCTCCGACGAGCGTTGTTGAGTTACAAAGTGGTAGGACGAAGTCCTCGCATGGGTGAGGCTCCGATTGCCCTTGCCATGTTGTGGGCGGGTGGGCAAATTAATGGCTACTGAATTTTAATCGCGCGGCTTGAATTCCATGAACAGGCTCTACCCGCTAGTTCTGGAGCACCGGCTTCCGAGCCTGGTTCGGTACTGTATCTCGGCGTGCATTATGGTGGTGTGCGCGGTCCTGCAGATCGCGCTTCAGTTGGAGACCGGGGCGCCGGGATACTTCCTGCTACTCCCCGGCGTGTTTTTGTCGGGCCTAATTTTTGATCGCGGGTCCGGAATATTCGCGGCGATCATCGCGATCGCCGTGGGCGCCTACGTCACCTACGCGGGCCACTTCGCCATTGATTTCCTTGCACCGAATGCGCTCTTTGTTATCACGGCCGCCGGGACAGCCACCATAGCCGAATTCCAGCGAGCCGAACTCCGGCGGGTCATGCTGGCGGACAAGACGAAGACTGTGCTGCTGCAGGAGGTGGCGCACCGGACGAAAAACAATCTTGCTATTCTCGGCGGCATGATCCGGCTTGAGGCAAGGCACGGCGGGCCGGAGGTCGCAGCTGCGCTAGAGGCCACAGCGCGCAGAGTGCAAGTGATGGCCGAGGTCTACGATCATCTCTTGCTGAAGGAGGACTCGCGCTCGGTGAACATGCGCGACTTCCTGAATGACGTTGTCGAAAAGGTCTTCCATTCCTTGGCTCCGTCCGGGCCGGTCGCCTTCCAGGTGGTTTGCGACGATATCGACCTGCCGAACAATCACGCGCTCGCGATAGGCATGATTACGAACGAGCTCGTCACGAACTCACTGAAATACGCCTTTCCCGCCGACAGTCCGGGCCATATCGTGGTCTCGTTATCTAAAGGGGACGGCATCGAGTTGTCGACCTCAGACGATGGCGTCGGCCTCCGAGAGGGAGCGCAGTCGGGCGGGCTGGGCTCCCGAATCGTGCTTCTGCTCACCGAGCAGCTCGAAGGCGAAATCACATGCCGTGCACAGCGGAAACCCAGATGTCGACAGTCGCAAAGCTCGTTGCGCGAAATCAGGCGCTCAGACAGCGCTGACGCTTTTCGATGCCGATGACCTCCCGGAAGACGAGTAGTTCGACTAGATTCGTAGAGTCTTCAATCATCCGCCAACGAAAAGCGCGCGACTGCGACGACATCGTTACGCACATCAGCTTCTTCCTACACGGAGGCTGACACTCTGTGAGTTCGAGCGCCGCGAACGTCCGAGCCTGGAGAGGACGATTGTCCTTCGGATACGCTGAGGTCGTCCGGCAGCTCCGCGAATTTCCCGATAAGCTTGGTGTGCGCCGAATTCGCCTTTGGGCGGAGTCTCCGGTCCGCGGAAAGGCGACGGCGACAGAGCCAGAGCGGTTCCGCGCGCATGGGCAGCTCAGCAGCAGCGACCGCCTCGAACGCGACGGCGCCTTCTCATTCATTCCAGCTCAACTCGGCGGCCCGTCGCTAACCGAGCGAGGCTCTGAAGCTGTGGACTGAAGCTGTGTTGAGAATACAAATCACGCTAGCTGCGACCAATTATCCCGCCAGGTGGTTCAGATCATGATTCGCAACCAACACCTCGTCTATGAGGTCGATCCGACACTGTGTCGTTTAATGACTGCTTCGATCTCCACTTCGACCAGTCTGGCAAGACCAAACTCCCGCCAATCATTCGTCAACAACCAATTGAGGCACTGAGCCTCGGAGAAGTTATCCTCGACTATGAAATTCGAAAGAGACGTCACGCTCGATCTTGAAAGGCCGAGCGCCATCAGCGAAAGCTGAGTCCGCTTGGACACGCCAAACTCCAGATACAGCCAAAAGTCTTCCGTCGGAGGCAGAATATCTTCCCTGCCGCGGGCAATCAGCACCGTTCGCAAGATATCGAGATATGCATGAAGATATTTTGGCGTCTCGAAACGGGCAATCCGCTCCACTCTCTCCATCGTTTCCCTAATGACGGAAGTCGCGGGTTTGGAAGGCCGCTTCCTCGACCAATAGCGAATTTGATTGTCGATAATACGGCTGAGAGGCAAGCCCCGCATCCACTCGATGACGAGACGAGCATTGCGATAAGCGGAACTGCCGCTTCCCAGGCCTGCTCCCAAATGATCCGTGAGGCGCGAAAAAATCTCAATGAAGTTGCTTATTGCATCTTCCCGGCTATCCCCTTTCTCATCTTGAATAGTGGCCTCGCTCAGGGGATCGGCCGGGAGAAGGCCTTCCAATTCAATATCCGGCTTCGCCAGAAAATGTCTTTGCAAATCATTCATGCCCCACGGATTGATGCCTGGATTTCGCAGAACGATCTGTGCCGACACCTCGAGGTTCGCCAGAAGTTCGTCCACGGCGGTCGACAAGGTAGAGATTTCGCGCTCCGTCAAAGAGTCTATGCTTGGCGAGCCGATGATTGAACCATAAGCGATACGGCGGAAGATGAGATAGGACAGAAGGTACTCGTAAAAGCGGTTTCTTGTCGCTCCCGCACGGGCTTGCGTATACTGTATGAACTCTGAAAATTCGGAAGCCAGACGCTGTGTAGCGATCTGTATCGTCTGCTTACGCTTGGATCGTGGCGCGCTTCCATCGAACCATTCCGCTTCATGCAAGGGGTCGATACAGAAAATGTTCCCCTGAAACTCCTTACCCCAGCGGCCAGCGCGACCAGCCAGATTCCAGAAGTCCTCTGGCTTCATGAGCTCTTTTTGGCCCCGCTTTGGATTTCTCATGAATACGCTGCGGCAGGACAGATTGACGCCCTCGATCAGTGTGGACGTGCAAACGAGGAAGTTGATTTTACCCGCTGAGAAGAGCCGCTCTACTTCAGTTCTGATCAGCTGAGGAATGTTGCCGTAGTGAAAAGCGACGCCCTTTCTGACAAACCGGCGAAGTTTGAATTTTGGATGCACCGCCTTTTCGCAGAGCTCGCTCAGCGCTGACAGCTCTGGATCCGGTATTTCATGCTTGATGAACTGGCAAAGGATCTCCGCAACGGTTTCGGCGTCGGAAGCCCGGTTGACATAAATTACATTGCCGCCGGACCTGCCCAATTCATACGCAATGAAGGGCAGTTTCTGGGTCGCAGAAGGTCTGTCGGATAGCGTTAGCTGGCCTATCTTTGCCGGCTCTTCGTCAGCGAGCAGGCTTAAGTCCCAAACCTTAGGCTTTCCCCTTATCTGCTCCACCCAAATCAAATTCTGGTTCACCGTCGGTTTGGTGCCGGTGACCGCGGTTACGCGTTTGCCCTCAGGAGCAAATTGCAGCAAACTTTGCGGATTGTCCGTCGAAGGGCTCGCAAATAAGAACTTCGAGCCTGGAAATTCGCTTTGTGCGAGCTCAAGAACTTGCTGCAAGAGCACCCCGCGTTGATTTGCCCCGATCTGCTGCGCCTCATCGATCACGATCAAATCGGCCGGCTTGCGAGAAGCGCGACGGAGCATGTACAGATGGAAACGTTCCTGCGTGTAAATGTAGATGTTGTGCGGTTTTGCGTTGTTGAAGGAAAGCGGAAGCGACGTGATATTGATATCATGCTTTTGGCCCACAAGATTCCGAAGGTCGCTTTCGACCTGCGATATCAAGGCACGCGTCGGAACCAGAAAGAATGTAGTTGTTCCCTTTCTCGTCAGAACGACATTTTCGATCCACTTTTTCAGCACGTAGGACTTGCCGGCAGAAGTGGGAGCTGACGCACTTACCCAGTCGTGCGTCTGTAGTGCTCTCCACAGCGCCTGCTGAAAATCGTTGCCAATAAATTCCCTGGGCGAGCCTATATTGACGGTCGAGGCGATCTGGTGGGATGCGATATCGAGAGACAGGCTCGACGGGAGACGTTCCAGGACGTCGGCTGGCAACAAGTTACGCTTGATGGCGACTTGAACGGTTGGATTATTTGAAGCCTTCGCGAGAATTGCGGCCGCGAAAGCCCGCTCATTTTGTTCGTTGCCTGATGACAGGCACGAGTGAAGGATGCGCAACCCAGCGTCGTGATACAGCTCTGAATCGCTGTTGAGAAAAATATTCGCGCATCGAACGAGATGAAACCAGTCGCGTTTGGCGACGGAAGGCTGCTCGGCAAGAGCTGGAAAATCCCCGGCCACAGCGCTCAACGTTATCTCTCTGACGGCTGCCTGCAGACCACCGTCATTCCATATCAATTCGGCAAGCGCTTGTACCGTCACGACGTCAACCCCAACGACGTTTTCATTGCGTTACGAAAGTCGTCACAAAATCCGAACGGCACATAGAAAATGTGGATCTCGAAACTTTCGACCCCGCGGTTTACCGCGCGCGATTTGGCCATTTTGCACCAATCGGGGAATGCCGCCTTCACTTTGGCCGTGAATTCGGCGTGTTTGATCTGATTAGGCTTTTGTGGGTAATCGTAATCGAATCCCACGAGACAGATTCCCCGCCACGAAACCTTGTTGAAAGCGACCGAGTGTGGATTGATCGAGTCCAGAATTTGTTTCTGCAATTCGGCGTCGGCGAGATCCATGTAATGATCGAGAAGTGCGAGTTCACGTCGTTTGTCCGACCCACCTGTTCCCGGCCCAAGGAGAAAAGGCTTCAGGCCGTCGAAGGCCTCCGATAACGCTCCATCGAGATCTTTATGGACCTTTGATTCGCACCAATAAATGGCGAGCTCGTCGGGTCCATCTCCTGGCCCGCAATGCACACCGTCCAACCCGTGGAAATGCATCTCGCCATCGGTCTTGAGGTCCATTTTGCAAAGCAACTGCGGCAATTTCAAAAAGCTCTCGGCGAGAACAAACAGCAGCATCTCTCCCTGCTCGCCGGACATCCCGTGCTTTTTGAAGGTGTCGATCGCGCGGCGCCGCAGCCTTTCATTTTTCAAACGGGCTTCCAAATCTGTTGATGAGCTTGCAGCCATCAGCAACCGACGGGGCGTGACGTAATCGAGCAGCCAGTTCGCCACTTCATCCGTGAAGTCAGAGAGGCGGGGCAAGGAGCTGCCGTCGAGCGCGACATGATGGCAATGGGCAACGGCTTTTGTACCGTCTACCGCGGCGTGCGTTGTGACAGTTGTAAAAACCGCTGAAAGATCGAGACCCCGCCGGGTTAAGGCCGCCAAGCGCTCGGCAAGCGTCATCCCTGACGCGACAGAAGTATCCATAAAGCAGATCGCCAAACCGAAAAACGAATACTAAAAAGAACCCAACTATTTGGCAAACCTGGTCCGTCGAACTCCTGTGGGTTGATTATCGCCTGCAATGAATAGACGACGAACATTTCGCCGCTATCTGGGACGACTGGAGATTGCCGTGTCGTGATACCGGCACAGCAGTTGACGACCATCGTTCTGCGAACCCGTCTGTAAGCGCTTATCCGTCGATGAATGTTTTCCGGAGAAGACGATTCGTCAATGACGCCAAACCTAGCGGACTCAATTCAAAACGTACCGTTATGCGTCTATTGGGATACACTCTGCCGGACGCAAATGTCTTCGTTCGATCCGGACGATATTTCTAGGCGGGAATGGCTGGAGCTATGATTGTGTCCCGCAAGCTCTAAGTAACGCGATCGTCGAAGGCGCTATCGAGTGAAACAGGATAACTCTCAAGTGCATTCAATTCGAAAAGCGTAGGTTAGACCTTAATTGATCATGCGGTAGCGCAACGTACAAAATTCCTGTTGCGTGCAACAAAGTGACATGCATTTATAGGTAGATCGCGGTCTTCTGAGGGGGAGGCGGCCTTGGCTTATCAGATCCCGGCAAATATTCGGCCGATCCTGGCGCGTCTCGCGGACGTCATCGTTCCAATTGCTGACTGGATTAACCAAGCAGGCAAGGCGCCGCCCAAATGTACCGAATTTATCCCCGCGCTCGCCAATGTCCCATGGCGTCCAGCGGGCGCTGCACCCAGCCTAAGCATAAATGATTTCGACATCGTCGCTTACCTCGAATACCGAGCCAAACAGGACGAGCCGCTTGAACCGCTTGCCGCACGATGGCGGCAGGTCAGAGCCAATCCGACGGCGTTCTTTAAGTCGTGGACGGGAGAACAAGCAGCGGCATGGCGAGCGCGGCGCGCGAACCTGAACGCTGCGCCTCGCTTTGGTGCTTTCGAGTCAACCAGCAGCAATTTTGGATTCTATACGCAGGACGCTCAAGGCAATCCGAAAGATGCCATCTCCCGGGAAGGATTTTACGACGCGTGCTGGGGTCCGCTCGAGGATGCTCACAAGGCATCGAATCCCGATGCGAACGGATGGCCGAACTTCGCCAGCCGCTTGCGTTCCGATGGCATTCAGGCGTGGCCCTCTACGAGAAACATTCGTTCGTCACTTTTTGTGCGTCAATTCACGATCGATATTCTGGTCGCAATCCTTGGACAGAAAAATCCCGCTGCGAGCAGCAAGGGGCTTCTTTGGCCGCGTGCCATCTTGATCGAGGCCGGCGAAAATAGACAGCCTAGTAATGCCTATACGGTCGCCGAGGCTGCAACGGCGGTCCAACATTTTAAGAGCCTTATCTAAGGCCATATTGCCAAGTCGTTCATAGAGCTTCGGAGGGCGGGCCATGGCCAAGCCACGCGATTTCATTGTTGTAGGCAGTGGAGGAGGAGGAGGTACGATCGCCTGGCTTCTCGCCAAAGCGGGATACGACGTTCTGTTGCTCGAGCAGGGACCTGACTTGGCGAAGGAACATCGCGATCCGGCTAAGGATTTTGATCCCGCCGTCCATGACGAATTCTTCTTCCGGCTCGGGAAGCCTGACCCTAAGCGGCGGCGGCGCGGCGACTACAACACTTTCCTTGAGCGCGGCGTTCCAGGCTCCATGCCAACTCCGTTCGATGGCGGTTGGACCGGCTCCGTCGTCGGCGGGGGGTCTGTCTTGTGGGGCAGCTGGGCTTTTCGGCCGCTGCCCATTGACTTCAAGCTCAAGACCCATTTTGAGGCGACCGGCCAATTGAAGGGGGCGAACGGTCTTGAAAGGGCCGGTTATTGCGTCGTGGATTGGCCAATCGCCTACACTGAGATGATGCCATATTTTTCTGTAGCCGAAGCCCTTCTTGGCGTCAGCGGCGACCGACAGGCCATCAATGAGAGCGTCCGGCAGAGCGATTGGTACCAGCGCTTCAAGAACGAGGCCTATTGGGGTGACGAGAAGCAATGGTTTCCGGACGAGCCGTTCCCACTTGGCGCTTATCCACGAACACCGGTCGGTCAATTTGTGTTCGAAGGAATTGAATCGATTGACAAAAGCTGGAAGGCCTTCTCAACACCGGTTGCGATTGTACAGCCCGGCTCAAGCGGGGCCGATACACGCAGTGCGCTTGGCGCCGCTCTTCGGCGGCAAAAGGGCGCGCTTCCGGGTGCGTTCTGGCAAAATAAGGCAGATGAACTTTGGTCTGACCGCATCCGCCAAGCTTGCAATATGTGCGGCTATTGCGGCGAGTATCTTTGCTGGGGACGAACCGGCCCCAAATGGGGTACCCAGGACTCGACGCTGTATGAACTCGCCAACGTCAAGAATGCGACAATCCGGCCGAACGCGAAGGCCGTGGAAATCATATTCGATGAGAAGACCTCGCGCGCCACAGGCGTAGCCTATCTTGATCTGAGCGATCCCGACAATGCGACCATGCAGACGGTCGATGCCCATCATGTCATAGTGTCGTGCGGAGCCGTGCAGACCACGCGCTTGCTACTGATGTCGGGACCTGCGGCGGGGCTCGGCAACAAGACCGATCAGCTCGGCGCTTACGCCATGTTCCATATGTTTGGGTTGGGCGCCACGGCAACCTTGGATGAGAAATTCCAAGGCTTCCTGCATAGTGAATTGGGACCAACCGGAAACACGACGACCTTTGCCACCTATTTCATGAAGGATGGCACTGGCGATACGTGGGTCAAGGGCGGTCATCTCACCAGTGCCGCCAAGAAGAATCCGCTCGAGGCGGCTGTTGGCTCCGCGACAGGAAATCCACCAAAGCTCGGCATCGACATTCTCAATCAAATGCAAGTCACCAATCGCCAACTGGAGATCCGCCTGACCGCCGACGATCTTCCGATGAAGGCAAATCGCATCACGCTCGACTCAACTTATGTCGATGAGTACGGCTATCCCGTCGCTTGCATCTCGCGAGCCAAGGGACGCAACGAGCAAAACGTTGATCGCCTTGGAACGGACCTGATGCCGAAGGTCTTTGAGCAGTATCGACAAAATGGCATCGTGAACACGCCTGTCGGCACGAGCCCTGCCATCCTCAAATTGGTCGGTGACCATCAGATGGGGACGTGCCGCATGGGGGATGACCCGGCGGCCTCAGTCGTGAACAGGTTCTGCCGTTTGCATGACGCGGAAAACGTCTTTGTGGTCGATTCGAGCTTCATGCCAACTGGCCTTGGCCTCAATCCGATGGTGACCGTTGTGGCCAACGCTTTGCGTGTCGGCTCGCACATTGTTGATGCTCTGAAGAAGGGCGAGAAACCCGGTCAAGTCTGAGCCAGGCAAATCCAGAGAAGATTGCTAGGAGTGCGACTATGCGAGCGGTATTTGTGGCGATTATGGCGCTCGTTTCGCTTCTGCCGGCTTCAGCACGTGCCTAGTTTGACATGGGGCACATGACAGTGGCCGCTTTTGCCTTTCAGCGCCTTGATGCTCCCATACGGGCAAGGATTGTCAAGCTCAATCCCGATTATGAGAACTGGGTCCGGAACGCATCGCTCCAAAATGTCGACCTCATCGCGTTTACCCGCGCCAGCACCTGGGCTGATGACATCAAGAAGCGTCACGACTACCACTTTGGAACGCTCGCGCAGGATGGAAGCCATGCCTTCGACAACATAGGCTATGTCGACCATGCGATGCACAACTATTGGCACTACATTGATTTTCTGTTCTCCGACGACGGCACACCGCTGATCCGGCCTGAAGAGCCCAATGGGCTGACGCAGATCAGAACCTTCACATCGATTTTGTCTTCAAATGCAAGCGACGACGTCAAATCCTATGATCTCGTCTGGCTGTTGCATCTTGTGGGCGATGCCCACCAACCGCTTCATGCGACATCACGCTTTTCTCATCAACTTCCTAAGGGCGGCAACGGCGGCAATGCCGAAGCCTTGTGCCGCACGACGGTGTGTGGATTGAAGCTGCGCGCTTACTGGGATGGTCTCATGGGCGATACTGGGCGTCCGGATGATGCAATTGTAATCGCCTCAACCTTGTCGTCGCCCGACTCATCTGCAGCCTCCATCAACGATCCAGAGACCTGGTTTAAGGAAGGAGCCGCGCTCGCGCAGAAGGTAGTTTATACTGCCGCAATCGGTGATGGCTCGGGTCCATTCACGCTGGATGAAGCGTACCAGGCGACCGCAAGCCAAGTGGCCCGCGATCGCGTCGCTCTTGCAGGAGCACGCCTTGCCAATCTGCTCAATGCTGCTCTTAAGAACTAACGGGATGCCAACTGGGATTTAGGCCGATGCGTGTCCTCGCGTTTCTCTTCGTCATACTGCTTGAGTCGGTATCCAGTCCGGCGTTCGCCTGGTGGGACGAAGGGCATATGCAGATTGCCTATTTGGTGTACCAGCGACTCGATCCGGCGGTGAAAGATAGGGCCGACGTCCTCCTTAGGCTTAATCCGGACCATCAGACCTGGACTAGCAATGCACCCGAGCGGAAGGAAAAGCTTTATGCTTTCGTTCACGCGGCGACCTGGGCGGACGAGACCAAGGCCGATTACTACGCCGACGAAGTCACGGGCTCGACCGCCGGTCAGATCGTGCCCTATGGGCACCTGAAACATGGCTATTGGCACTTCAAAGATATTCTCTACTCGCCTGATGGCACGACCCTGCCTGCGCCGGCCGCCCCAGATGCTGTCACGCGACTGAAATTGATGAACGCCAAACTCCCGGCGTGTCAGGAGCATCAGATAATTTGCGTTCCTATGATCTAACCTGGATGGTCCATCTTGTCGGCGATCTTCACCAGCCCTTGCACCCAATTGCGCGGTATGCGGCGAAAATCCCGGACGGAGACCGGGGAGGCAATGCCGAAATGGTCATTCCAGCCACAGGCGAAACGATCGCGCTGCACGCCTACTGGGATCGGATCTTCGGCGGATACTCTTCGGTATTCGCCGCGATGTTCGATGCCGACGAAAAAGAGGGCCTGGCAAGCGTCGCACCGGACGGCGAAAAGGCACTCATCTTGGATCCCGATGTCTGGGCACAAGAGAGTTTCGAATTGGCAAAGCAAAATGCCTGCGCGGCCCCATCCGCGCCGACAATACAGCCGTGCAGTTGACCCGCGATTATGAGACGAACGCAAGGAACATCTCCAGGAATCAGGCTGCATTAATGGCGGCGCGTTTGGCGAATTTGCTCAACCTGTTGCTGAAGTAGCCATCGTCCAGCAATACGCGTCGATGGCGACGTGTGAGATAGGGGGGTCTTGAAGAGATTTTCTTTTTTGGCGTGCTCGATATTACTTGCAAGAGATGTCTGTGGCCGCCGAAGTTCATCTTTTTATTCACTAGGATCAAAATGGTTACCCGCCGTCACCGCGACAAATCCGGAGGATGCGATGGATCAACTTGTGTTCGTACATGGCGTCAACACTCGCAAAGGGGAGGGCTATGATCTAGAGGTTGATAACCGCGACAGACTCTTCAAGGAAGCGGCGTGGGCGGGGGCGCCCGTCAACATCCGCAACGTCTACTGGGGCGACTTGGGCGCGCAATTCGGCTACGATCTTGCCTGCCTGCCGAGCAACGGCCCCAAGGCTGCAAGTTTTGGCTTGCTTGGCAGTGTCGCGACCCCTGCAACGGTTCTGCAGGCTCAGCCCTTGAGTGGACTCGCGTCAACCGACTTCGGCGCCATGGTCGATGCGATTTTCGTTGCCTTGATTGATGAGGCCGAAGCGGCTGGCAAGCCTCTGACCGGCGACCAAATCGCGAAATTTCGGACCGCGGGCGACTATGCGGTGAACAATGCGGTCGCCGCTCCTTCCTGGGCTAGCGGAGCATCATCAGACCAACTGATCGTCTCGGAACTACGCAAACGGGTCGCCCCAACCGCGGCCGTGTCGTTCGGACTCAGCGACGACATCGCCAGTGCGGCAAAGTCGCTTGCCGACCGAGCACGCAACTTGGTGTCATCCGGTATCGCGCCGATAATACGTGATGGGGCCAGTCCGCTTGTGGCACGTTTTCTCGGTGATATCTTTGTGTACCTATACGATCGCGGAACGCCGTCGAAGCGCGTGAAAATCCGCGAAATCATCGCAAACGATGTAAATGCAGCAGCGACTGAGGCGAAGAAGCAGGGCGGCAAGGTCGTCCTCATCGGACATAGCCTCGGAGGCGTCATCCTGCGCGACATGCTTGGGGACCCATTGTCTGGCCTCGATCAGAACATCAGGATAGATTTGTTGGCGACGGTCGGATCGCAGCCCGGCCTTTTTCAGGAAATGAGCTTGCTGGGGAATCTTACGAAAGCTCCCCAGAAGGTCTCGCTTGTCGCTACGGTCGGCTCTTGGTGGAACGTTTATGACCCCGTGGATCTGCTATCGTTCCGCTGCGCACCGATGTTTCAGGACGTGACCGACTTTGAGTTTAGCTCGGTGGCAGGGCTCATCGACGCACACACAAGTTATTTCAAGCGACCGCGCTTTTACGCGCGGCTGCGCGAGCGCCTTAAGGAAATCGGTATCGGCGCATGAGCCTCGTGTACGAGAGACAAATCAACGGCCCGGCGACCCATGCATTCATCATCGGGGTCGGCTCCTATCCCTACGCAAAGCCGGGCGCTTCGCTCTTCGGGCCGAATACACCTCTGCCTCTTTCCAATGTGCCAGATCTGGATAGTGCGCCCGTCGGTGCCAAGTTGTTTTGCGACTGGCTGCTCAGCCACGCGGATGGTCTGCCCGCGCCGCTCGGGAGCGTTCACCTCGCGCTCTCGGCCCCGCCGACGGCGCCGCCGTCTGCTTCTCAGTACGAATGGAAAGGAAGGTTGGCTAACACATCGGCCGTTGATCCCCGCGGAAGCTCGACTGCCGTATCATCAACCGATGGAGCCTCGATCCAGCAAGACGGAACCGATTGGTCCGGGCGGCTTCTGGCTATACCGGACCAAGTTGCCGTGTTTTACATCTGCGGGCACGGGGCGGCAGTGCCCACGCGATCGGTTGTGCTACTGTCGGATGTCGCTGGGAATGTTGCCGCTACAAACACTGCTTGGCAGTCACATGTTGATGTCCAATATCTCGCGAGTGTCATGTCTCGCCAAGCAGACCTTCGGGAAGGCTATCTCTTTGTTGACGCATGTCAGGAGCTCATCACCGACATAGTGCTTGGTCAGATCGATCCATCCGTCGGCATGGGCGATATGCTACGATTCTTCCCTCAAGGCGCCGCTACGCCAAGGAACAAGGTGCTGCTCCTGGTGCCCGGACCGATGGGGCAGTTGACCTATGACGATGGCCAGGGCGGCGGAGGACGCTTCACACAAGTTCTTGTGGAGGCGCTAAACGGAGCCGGGGCAAGAAATTACACGGGGGCTGGACAGTGGGGCGTGCTGCTGGACGGCCTTCCGCGAGCAATGAACACACTCTATCGGTTGCGCGGCTGGTCCTCGGACGCCTTCAACCCGACACCAATCAGGTCGCTTGTTAGTTCCGGTCCGATCGTCAAGTATCAGACGCCGCCCGAGGTGCCGTTCGTCGTGATGCTTGATCCGGCCGTCGCAATCAACCATGCCGACCAGGTTTGTCTGCGGGATGCAGCCGATAACGTGATCGTCGCTCGTGCCGATCAAGCCGAGCAGTGGATCGGAAAGGCGCAGGCCCGTATGGACTTGTGCTTCGTCCAAGCGACCTTCAATAAGCCTAACGTTCCCTATGTCTCGCAGTCGCTGACGCGGGTTGACTTGTCCGAAATGCGGGTCGATCCGGTTCTTCTCCATCGGGTTACATGATGCCGAAGATCACTATAGAGCCGCCGAGCGAGGCCGGAGTTGTGCGAATCGGCGTGTTCGCTCCAGACGGACAGCTGCTCGTACACCCTCGGTTGGTCCTTCCGCCGACCGGTGCGTTCGAGTTCGACGCGCCGAAGCCAGGAACCTACACGGCGAGTCTGGAGTCGCTCGGCGCGGGCCAAGTACTGTGGAGCTTTTCAGTTGCATCTGACACATCGACACTGAAAGTTCCCCCACTCGACTCGCTGCGGGTTCAACGTCCCGAGCGTGCGGGCGCGCGCAATCGATCAGGTGGATCCAATACAGCGGTGCCGGGGGAGATCGCGGCGATCGAACTTTGGGCCGACCACCATCCCGAGACACTGCCAAACATACTCCCGACGGATGCCGTTGCGTTCGAGAGGCGGCTCGACGTCGGCAACGTGTCAGCGGGCCCCACCATGAGTTTCAATCCCGGTCCCGGGGTGGCCTATAGTCTCGGCTTATCCTATGACAGCCAGCCGCTCCGCTCCGGCGGTTGGCGACCCTTCACAGCGCGTACCGTAAACACGCGCCGGACTGATTCAGGAGATGTCGAAGTCGAATTCGATCGCGACGACACACTTCCGCCGGCCAATTCGGGAGCGCGCCTGAGACTTTCGATTGCAATCGAAGCCAACCGTGTTCAGCGTGTACTCGTTCCTCTGTTCGCTGGGGGGGTCAGAGTAAGGCTCCGCACCGCAGAGGCTCCCTATCTCAGTAGCGATACGCTGAGCATCGTACCGTCCCGCCCGGAGACGCACGCATTACTCCAAGCGCTAACCTCCAATTCGATGGAAATCGCGACCGGCATCTGGAACGAAATCGGGCATGGTCCAGCCCATCTGGCCCGCTATGCGAGCGCCGACGTTGGTGATGATCCGTGGGTCTCAGTGGCGGTAGGCGTGTTGATGCTGCGACTGGGTTGGCTTCGGGACAACGACTACTGGCTCGAGGAACTGGCACGGCACCACCGTTGGCTCGCAGATGCATCCATTCTCGCGGCGCATCAACGTCTCGCGCAAAACCCCCCCGATGTGGATGGCGCAATTGGGTATCTGCAGCAGGCTCGTCGTGCCGGCGCCGTCTATTTTTTCGAGGCTAACCGGCTCCAAGGTGACCTGCTGGTGGCGTTGGCGGCTGATGGTCCGGAAAAGACCCATCGCAACCTTGCAGCCGCGGAACTCGCGCGCTGGCGGACCGAGCTCGCCAACCAAGTACAAGTGGGTGCATTCTTCTCATGGCTCATGACACGCGGCGCGCGCACTCGTGGTGGCCTCGATCAACGTTACAGCACCATTCTGGATAGCGGCCGTCTAGCAGGACAAACTAGATGATTTGACGGGCTTTCGAGCTCACTTTGTTCGAGGCGGCCGAACTGGCGAGGCGTCTGGAAGAGAAGTGGGTCGTTTCCGCAGCGACTTCACTCGCGGAGAACGCGCCAGCCGCTTTGGGCGGCCCTGCTTCCTCGACGGAACAGAAGACCGACTTCGTCGTCGTTCTCGCAAGGCCCACGACGGCATCCCTTTGTTTTCCGGGATGAGCGAATACTGGGCGAGTGCCACGTCAGCAAGATGGTCCGTGGCCGCATTGTCGGGGCGATGGCCCAATGACCAATCCTATGAGTATCTTGATAGTGCGCCCGCCGGCTATTTCGTGCTCACCGTTCTTCGTCAAGCCAAGCGCAAGCAGCTTTGGGCTGCGCTAATGGTTCCTTACACCCCAATGAGGTCGAACCCGCTGGACTGCTTCCTCCGTCGTCGAGTTCAGCTTGCGGTCTATCCCAGGTGAGCATCGAAGTCCGGAGGATGCGTGGAGCGCCTAAGGTTGGCGTTTTGTTCGGGTGTCACGCCATCGCCTTCGCGCCGATAGCCGTGGGACGCGTGATGGCTAAGCGACGAAAACGGCACCCAACAATCTCCCTAGCTGAGTTCAGCGCCAAGGCAACGGCGAGCCGCATCGCAACGGGAGGCGGTGCGCTCGCAGCTCGCAGGCGGTTTCGCAAAAGGCAGCTTGACCCTGGTCGACGTCCGCTCAGGTGGTGGCGGATTATTGCGTTTGCGCTACCGCTTCGGCTTCAGGTCGTGTCCCCAGTGATGGTGTAGCTCGGTAGAGCAAAGCCGTCCGCACGCGCGCCCTCAGATAGCGCCGTAGCGGGCGGACGGCTTTGCGGTGGTCACCGGCGATTCGCCGGTAGGGTCGGGTTGCTGACACCAACCTGATTCGAGGAACCACCGATGACCGACGAGATGATGAACCTGCGGACGCTCGTGGAGAAGACCCCTGATGCGGATCTGCTGCGCGAGATGATCGGCTTTGCCGCCCAGCGCCTGATGGAGCTGGAAGTGGAAGGCCAGACCGGGGCAGCCTATGGCGAGAAGAATCCCGAGCGGCTGGCGCAGCGCAACGGCTACCGCGATCGCGTCTGGGAGACCCGCGCTGGCGCGGTCGAACTGCGCATCCCCAAGCTGCGCAAGGGCTCCTACTTCCCCGGCTTCCTGGAGCCCCGCCGCATGGCCGAGAAGGCGCTCACCGCGGTGGTGCAGGAAGCCTATGTGCAGGGGGTCTCGACCCGTTCGGTCGACGATCTGGTGCAGGCCATGGGCATGAGCGGCATCTCAAAGAGCCAGGTGAGCCGGCTCTGCGCCGAGATCGATGACAAGGTGAAGGCCTTTCTCGGCCGCCCGATCGAGGGCGACTGGCCGTATTTGTGGATCGACGCCACCTACGTGAAGGTGCGCCAGCAGGGCCGCATCGTCTCGGTCGCGGTGATCGTCGCGGTCGGCGTCAACAGCGACGGCCGGCGCGAAGTGCTCGGCATGGACATTGGTCCCTCCGAAGCCGAGACGTTCTGGACCGCGTTCCTGCGCAAGCTCGCCCGCCGCGGCCTGCGCGGCGTCAAGCTGGTCGTCTCCGACGCCCATGAGGCCATCAAGGCGACCGTCAGCAAGGTGCTCAACGCCAGCTGGCAGCGCTGCCGCGTGCACTTCATGCGCAACGCGCTCGCCCATGCCGGCAAGAGCGGACGGCGTGTCGTCTCTGCCTTCATCGCCACCGCGTTTGCCCAGGACGATGCCGAGACGGCACGAGCGCAGTGGCGGAAGGTCGCCGACCAGCTCCGCCCCAAGCTGCCCAAGCTCGCAACCTTCCTGGACGAGGCCGAGACCGATGTGCTCGCCTACATGACCTTCCCGCCGCAACATCGGACCAAGCTGCGCTCCACCAACCCGATCGAGCGCCTCAACGGCGAGATCAAGCGGCGGACCGAGGTGGTCGGCATCTTCCCCAACGAAGACGCCATCGTCCGCCTTATCGGCGCGATCCTGCTCGAGCAGAACGATGAATGGGCCGTCCAGCGCGCCCGTTACATGACGCTGGAAACCATCGCGCCGTTGAGCGATGATCCCACCGTCAGCCTTCCGGCAATCGCCAGCTGACCTGTCCGGCCCTTGCCGGTGAACGCGGTGCCCCACCGCCAGTTACACCACGCCTGGGGACACGATCACCGCTTCACCGCTTCGACCCCGAGCAGGGTTGCTTCGTGGTTGGCATCGAGACACCGGCGCCTGGTCGAATGGCGACCGCATCAGCGAGATCGGTGCCGTGAAGGTCCGCAATCATGAGGTCGTCGCCGCTGCGGGCGATGTCACTCGGTCTCGTGAGTGCGGCGCGGTTTGTCCGGCAATGCTCTGCACATTTGCGCGGTAGCGGCTCGTGGCGCGACCAGGATCGTTTGAGAATTGGGCTCCGTTCGCGCGTAGGTTCCCGATCGGGAAAATAAACCCCGTGGCCAGTCCTGGATAGGGGATTAATTTACCGTTCAGTAAATTTTGGCGTGACCAACTAGTTCCCAACCTAGACGTTCCCGCTCGGGAAATATGCATTGAAAAGCTTAGCTTATCTTGCTAAATATTCCCGCTCGGGAAATGGAAATGGCTATCATAACAACGTCGGAACTGGGCGAAGCCATTCGGAACCGACGCAGATCGCTTGGGTTACGGCAGCAGGACCTAGCGCTCGCGGCGAACGTTGGCGTGCGGTTTATCGTCGACATCGAGAACGGCAAGGAAACCAGTCAAGTGGGCCTCGTCCTTCGGCTGCTCAGCGCGCTCGGCATAACGCTGACTGCCGAGATGAACCCGGCGCCACCTGCACGGTCGGCCGACGATGCCGAGCCCTTCGACCCAGAGCAATTTCACCCATGAAGGACACGAAGAAATTCGGCGGCGCCGGCGAAACTCTCGAAGTGCGCTTCGGAGACAAGCTCGTCGGACTGCTGCGCCGTCGCTCAGAAGAGATCCAAGACATCGAGTTCGTGTACGACGACGCATGGACGGCGGATCCGCAGGCGTTTGCGGTTTCTACCCGCATGCCGTTGGCGCAACGGGTCCATGAACCGGGCGTCGTGTACCGGTGGTTTCTGAACCTGCTGCCCGAAGGACGAACCCTCGCCACGGTAGGCACGATCCTCAAGGTTCCGGAGGCCGACGTTTTCGCGCTTCTGGGAGAATTGGGAGAGGACCTTCCCGGCGCGCTCGAGGTGTATCGTCCCGCCGACCAGCGCCCGCAGCGCAGACCGCGTTATCATCGTCTGACGGAAGCCGAGGTCGCCGAAGCGATCCGCCGACTTCCGGAGAAACCGCTTCTCGTCGGCGAAGAGGGCATCCACATGTCCTTGGCCGGCGCGCAGGACAAACTTCCCGTCGTCAGATACCCAGACGGTGGCATCGGCCTCGCGCTCGACGGCGCGCCTACGACGCACATCCTCAAGCCAGCCAACAAGCATCTCAACAATGCGGTCGAGAACGAAGCCTTCTGCCTTCGTCTAGCAGCCAAGGTGAAGCTGCCCGTCGCCGAGTGCACCATCGGCAAGGCCGAGGACCTCGATTATCTTCTGGTGAAGCGTTACGACCGCGAACCCCATGGGCGAAGCCTCCGGAGAGTCCACCAGGAGGACTTCTGCCAGGCGACCGGCCACATCCCCTCGACGAAGTACGAGTCCAATCCGGCGAGCAAACTGCGGGGACCAGCGCTGAAGGACTGCTTCGACGTCTTGAGGAACACGCAAGGCGGCGCATTCAATGCGGCGCGTTTTCTCGACTACGTCATTTTCAACGTGCTCTGCGGAAACGTCGACGCACACTCGAAGAACTACTCATTGCTCCTTCTGCCCGGCGGAGCCGTTGCGATGGCACCGCTCTACGACGTGGTGAACGGCGACATCTATCCGGACGTCACGCGCAATCTGGCGATGAAGATCGCGGGCAAGAACCGTGGCCACTACATTCACGCGCGGCATTGGAACAGCATGGCCGAGGAGAACCAACTTTCGGCCACGCAGGTGCGGCGTCGCGTTAGCGGCCTATCTCAAGTTGTTCTCGAAGCGCTGCCGTCCGTGGTCGACGAACTGAATGCACTGAAGGCCTCGCCCGTCTACAAGCGGCTTTCCGATTACGTCGCAGGTTATTGTCGCGACATGCTGCGCAATCTGAAGACCCATGTCGCTGACGAGCCGGCTGAGGCGCTTGAATCCGAGAGCGCCGCGCGCCCGCCGGGGTTCTCCTGATTGCCTCGAGATCGTGGCGAGAGAGTCGACGTTGGAACGTCGATACGTAGCCGATGCGCAAGCCGAGTTGGGGTTCTTCCTGCCCGTTGTGATCCAGCGCAGAGAGCGAGACGCCCAGCATCCTATCTGAAGGGGCGACACTCGTTATTATCGATCATTGGACTTTCAGGGGGGCGCTCCAGGTCGGGTCTACGGGGCCATCCCGGCGATGATGATGCCTCGCGGCAAGGCGAGCTGACGATCGAGAAGACGGTCGTCGGCCGTGTGTCAGACCGCGGCTCAACATGCTGCTCCCGGAGCGCTAGAGGGCATACGGCTAAACATCACCAGCATAGTTCATTTCCCAAATGCGACGTTGCGGTCGATTAAATCAAATGAAGAGATACGGACTTTCCTGAGCAACATGACACGGGGAATACGCGCCTCGTGATCGAGCTGATCACTAGTTTTCTGCGGGAGCTCAAACGTAGAAAGTCGTAAGATTGTTGACGTTCAAGCCAAAACGCGTGGCTATTCGAGCGAATCCGTATGATAGGCAGCAATCCTTGATATAATTTTCCTCGATTGTCCGTGATTGAACGATCGTCTATATCAATCCAAAGTTGAGATGCGCAAATTGGTATTCTGTAATTCGTATGCGAGCAGACGCAGGCGGTAATCCCGTCAGGCGCTTGGGCGATCGCAGCTTGAAAGGGAACGCCGGCGCGGTAGCGCTCGAAATTGATCGATGTAAACGTCCGGAGCGTGGCGACGAGCACGGATCCAATTGCTGCCGGAAAGTGTTCTGAGTTGCCGACACGGTAAGTGGCGTTAATCGCGCAGCCTACGAAACACCAGTTGGTTTGAGCGATTGCAGCCAACCTCGCTGCCGCCATTGGTTCGACATAAGGTTCTTCTAAAGCTGGAAGCCAAGCAGGACGGGCGCCAACCCTGACGCATGGATGAACGATTCTTCGATGATTTAGTTGGACTCGAATTGAATGGTGAATGTTCGCGTTGCTGATTGGCAATACGCGCGCTTTCGGCGGTATAAGGATCACGTATGAAGATCGCTATAGTTCTGGCCACTATCAATGCGCCTCACAGCAAACAGCTGGACGCGCAGACGCTCGTTTTTTGTCTAAACGATCCAGCTACCGCTAAGACTGTGCCTGGACACATGGCAGCTTTCTTCGGTGAAGTTGAGCGGTCCTTGCAGAAAGAGTTCGCACATCAATTCGGCATCAGCGATGCGCAGCTTGTCGCTTCTGCAAGAGCCTTTTCCTGCTATTCCGGTGAGCATTATCCGTTGGCAGCGTAATATCTTCGATATCGCTGTCTCCACTTCGCCGGCGTCAACGAGCTATAACTTGTTCGCTGAACGTCTCGCGGAAAAGATTGGCGGGAGCAAGCGCTCCCGGCGTTTCGCAAGGTGACCTGCCACTGCATATTTCCTCAAGATGGAGTTAGAGTCCGGCCCGAAGAAGGATCGACAGATGAAGCGAGCAAGGTTCACGGAAGAGCAGATTATCGCGGTATTGAAGGAGCGTGAGGCTGGGGCGAAGACGACTGACCTGGCTCGCCGGATGCGCGATGCGCTGCTCAACGAGACCCTGTTCTTCGATCTGGATGACGTCCGTGCCAAGCTTGCCACCTGCGTTGCCGACTTACAACATTCGGCGGCCTCACTCGTCCCTGAAATACCTCACCCCTGCGGCCGACGCCGCTCACCTCACCGCAACGGACGACCGGCTACGCAACTCCGACCAGCTCTGCCGGTCGTCCGTTGCTCCACCCGCGCCACGTGGCGGACAAGACCTCAAGACTCTAACCGCCGCTGGATGAAAGTTCAGTGGCAGGTCAAAGGAGATCGAGCGCTCCTTCGGCGTTGGGTTGGGGGCGCGCCCAGCCAGGCCGTGCGAGCGCGTCGTTGCTCAGGCGGCTGCCGGCTGCAATGAGTACGGCTTGATCAGGAGCTCAAGAGGAAGCTTCCAAGCTTCGTTGATCCTCCGGATCATATCGATCGAGAGAGCGCGCTTCCGATTCAAAACCTCTGATGCACGCGATCGCGATCCGAGCAGCTCCGCGAGTTCGGCTTGGGTGTGTCCGAGTTCATCGATGGCAAATTGGATAAGCTCGATGGGATCCATGTTACTATCGATCGGCCAGCGTGTCGCCTCGTAGCGGCTGACCAGTGTCGCGAGAAGATCGAGCTTGTCGTCATCCTCCGAACCTTCGACAGCATTCCAAAGCTTCGCGATCTCCGCGAGCGCTGCGGCATGGTCCTCATCGTTCTTGATCAGGCGAATTTCCATGTTGCGTCCTCTAAAACATCGAAACCGTCAAAGCGTCGATTTTGTCGTATTCGGCATGGGACCCGATGAAATTCACGTAGGCGATTTGTCTCCGGAAATGGATCATTACGATCAGCCGATAGTTACCGCCCGCGACCTCAAACCTTGCACGCTGAGCATTCAAGATCACCGCATGGGGCGCAGCCTGCCGGACCTCATCCATCGACGTCCAACTGGCGGCTTCAACTAGGTTCTTGAACCGCGTAAGGGAAGTTTTCGTCTCCGGATGCTTCGCCGCGTAGGCTGCCAAGGTGCTCCAAGCGATAATTCTCATGCCCGAAGAATGTTCCCTTTTTGGGAGCGTTTGTCAATCTGTCGAGGCGCTTTTCCATTGCATCTCGCCTTCAACCTATTGAAAAGAAGTAGTTTTTTTGGGGCGCGTGACACGAATTGGATCAATACGATCTTACCTCAGCCCACCTCGCGGGGCGGAACTTGAGCATGCCGACGATGTCTGAAAGGGCCGACTGACCGAGCCAGGCGGCGGGGTCTCATGAGAGCCCGGTCACGCCGTCGGGCCGTTCGCTGCCGGATAGCAGCGGCAGAACCTGAAATGTACCAACCTTGGCTTGAACTGAGACCCCATTGCCTGTCAGCTGCGCAGCCGCGATTTTAGCTGATTGATCCGATTCTTGGAAAAATCGACATTTTTGTTCCATTTCAAAGTGATCCCTACTTGAGTATCGCAAGTTGCTAAGCGCGGCGGTCGAGAGGTAGTTCTCGTTGTGCTCGTATGGCGACATCCGCTTGGTGGCTTGCACCCGGATCTGAGACGATCTTCAGAGGGAATTGACCGACCGGCCTTGCGAATTCCATCGCAACGTTGCCGCCTGCTTGAGCGACCAGCGCCTTGAGGCGATCGAACTCGCCGCACCAGATCATTTCCATGTCGCGGTCACGATTTGCATCGCGAGCTTCGGCCGAGCTGCCGATACCTACGGCGCGCACCTGGAGGAGATCCGATCTCGATCCACCCAAGAGTTCTATTCCGTAGCCAGGATTGGCCGCCTTACGCAGGACGATCTGGCCATTCTGGACCCAGGCGGTCGCCATTCCCTCCGATACCTCATATCCCAGGCTGGCAAGACCTTCGAGCACCGCGCGCCTGCGCTCGGCGGCTGCCATTGCCTTGAATTCTTCCTCGATGAGAAAGTCTGCGCATTTGACGAGGTGTTGTCCATTGTTGAGCGTCGGCGAGGCGAGGGTCTCCTCGATCTCGATCAGCATCGCGGCAGCCTCCGCTGACTTCATTACGGAAAGCTCGGCGCGTCGCGCCCGAAGCTCGTCCGCTAGTTGCGCCCTGGCGCGGCCATCCTTCACGGCAACGGCCAGGTCCAACAGAACGCTATCTGCGATGAGCGATCTTCGAGCCGGCGGCTCCGCTTCCAAGAGAGCGACACGGGCGGAGAATGGGGAGAAATCGATGCCGAGCCCGCGCAACTCGCCGAGAAGAGCATCGACGCGCCCCAGCGCGGGATCCTCCATCTGCTGAGGCTGTCGAGCGATCCATTCCTGCAGGGTGTCGCGGCGCTCACCTGCTCCTAGGCGAGCAGCAAGCTTCCGTTGCCGGTCCGTTGTGGTATCCTGTGCCGCCTCGGAAGGAAGCAGCAAGAGCGCCTTTGCCATGGCCGCTTCCAGGCGTTCGGAAGATGCCGCCGAGCCACTGAGCTCGCTTCGAATGTCGACGGGAATCTCGACCTTCAGACCTTGCAGCCTCTGTAGCAGCGCCTCGGCTGCGGCTTTCGAACGCCTCAAATCACGGTTCGAACGGGCCGCCATTTCGGCAGCGCGTTCGATCCGGCGCTCGGAGTCCACCTGAAGGAAGCCGATCTCGGCGGCAACCTGCTTCTGGAGTTCAATGAAACGATCGGCCTCGAGCAGGCGACGAAGTTCATCTCTACGGGCTACGACCCTGTCGATGTCCTTCTGCTCAACCGTTCCGTTACGTCTGCCCGCGGAAGTCCAGCTTTCGATCGCCGCGTCAAGCCGCGCCAGATTGCGGCGACAGATCGCGATGATCTCGGCTCGGGTAACGATCCTGAATGCCTTGGGTCCGCTCATTGCAATGCTCCCCCACGAAGTGCGTGTTCGACAGCTTTCTTGAGCCGCTGGCGTTCAGCGTCTGGGGCATGAGCCCAAGCATACGACGAAACCCTGTGGACGTAAGGGACGGCTCTTCCCAACACGTTGGGACGCCAGATTTCGCGGGCACGCGCTCTTTCCAGCAACCGATGTCGCGGCGCGTCGCATTCCACGCCGATCGCGTAAAGGCCGGTCCGGGGATCGGTTACGGCGAAATCAAGGCTGAATGCGCCGCCATCGCGGGCTCGACTGGGCTTGTAGCCGTTCGCCTCCAGGAACCCTTCGACTGATCTTGTGAAGCCGTCGTCCTCATAACTTCCAGAATCGTTGTGAGGGCGCTGTTCGCTGACCATGCGGTCCAGAAGCGTCTTTCCGGAATCTGTAAGACCGTCGGAGATGGTCCTGGCATATTCGAGATAGCCTTGCAGATAGTCGCGCGGGATCCTGGGTCCGCTCCGCCTGGTCAATAGATCCGATATCTCCGATACCGGCATGGATGTGGCTATGACCACCTTCTGTCTTGCGCGCGTCACGGCGACGTTCAGGCGGCGCTCGCCGCCAGCGTGCCCCAGCGCGCCGAAGGTCTTGCGGAAGACGCCGTGCTCGTTGCGACCAAAGGTCGTGGAGAAAACGATGATGTCACGTTCATCGCCTTGCACATTCTCCACATTCTTGACGAAAAAGCCCATGTCCTCGCCATGCTCGACACGTTCGCGCTCGCGCATCAATGCCTCTCGGAATGCTGCATCGTCTTCGGCGCGATCTTCCAAAGCATCTTCTATGGCGTCGGCCTGCTTGCGGTTGAACGTGACGACACCGACGGATGGCGGCGACGAATCCTCCCAAAGCTCGGCTAGGTATTGCACGACATCGCTTGCTTCTTTTTGGTTCGTCTGGGCCTTGTAAGTGCCGTCGGAGCGCACCACTTCGATCGGCTTGAGCCTGCGAATTATTTCTTGGGGATGGCGAACGGGGACGCTGAGTGTGTTGCCGTAGAACGATGCGTTCGAGAATGAAATCAGCTCTCGATACTTTGAGCGATAGTGCACCTGCAGAGTGCGGGTCCTAAGGACGGAGCGGGCGAGTTGGAGGAGGTCAGGACAATCCTTGATTTCTCTGCGATTCCACGTCTCCGCGAAGGCCTCGCGTTCCTCCTCGCTGGCTCCCTCTTCTGGTTCTTCACCATCGAATATCGCCGCTTCGTCGTTCTCGACCCTACTTGCGAAGAAGGAGGTCGGCGGCATCTGCTTTTCGTCGCCGCTGACGACAACGAGCCGGCTTCGGAATAGGGAGGGCAGGGCATATTCAACGGGCATCTGCGAAGCCTCGTCGAAGATGACAGTATCGAATAGTCCGGCGCGCGGTTGCAGAACGCGGCTTGCGACATCCGGTGTCATGAGCCAGACCGGCCGGAGCGCGAAAAGACCGAGCGGAGCGGCGCGATCGATGAATTCGCGCAATCTGAGCGCCCTTGGGCCACGGAGCCTGGTGATTGCCTCCCAATCGCCGGTCGGACGCACGTTTGCTGCATCGATACCTTGGACGAGAAGATCGCGGTTGTACTGCCTGATCTGCGCGTCAGCTTCAGCGAGCGATTTTATCTTCGCATCTAGCTCGTCGGCGTCGAACAAGACGTCAGGATTTGTGCCCTCCATGTCGGCCTTCCATGCCAAACGGGCCTCGCGCCCTATGGTGGCGCGAATGCAGGCGTCGAGGTCTTCGGAAGCCACTTGCGCAAGTTCGCTCTCTCTGGACCTGAGCGTTGCGAATATGGCGCGCTCCTTGGCGTCCAGTCGCGAAGATCGAAGTCGATATTCCTGGTAGTTATGGAGCATCGGCAGGGCCTGCGCGATCTGATCAATGGCGCTCGCATTGGAGCGGCCATTCTCGATTGCCGAGCGTCTCGATCCGAGCCACAGTTCGTCGAAATAGGTCTTGAGCTGCTCCAAGGCGGCGCGGCTCTCCTCTCGGGTGTCATGCCTGGTGAGCGCGAGATCAGCCCGCTCAAAGAACGTGCCGAGCTCTTCGGTGGTTCCGGCGGACAACGCTCTATCGAGCTCAAGCCGGCTAGGGCACCGATCTATGAGCGAGTTGTGGCCGCCCAGACCATTGAGGAACGAGCTGAGACGCCCGGCGAAATCGGCGAGCTTGCCGGGCGATAGATCCAGACTGGGGGCGCGGCCGAACAGAATCGTGAAATATTGCTCGAGTTCGCGCCGTGGCTGGCGTATGGCCAATTCGAGCTCGACCGCATAATACAACGAGCTGATGGCGTCGCTATCTTGCGGGAGCTGCAATGAGGCAAGGAGTTGGCGTACACGGCGCGTTCGTAGCCAATTGAGCGGGTTGATCCATTGTATGGCGCTTGCCGGCAAGCGCACTTGGCCCGCGAGCTCTCCAGCGGAGCAGAGCTCTTCCTCATCTAAGGCGATGAGTTTGGAGCAAAAGTTTGGCTTGTAGGACGGACCGTCGAGCGATGAGAGGATTTCTTTGATCGCCGATAGGCCTTCGAGAATACGTCTAGCTTCCGATGTCCCATCCTCGACGTTCCGAAACAGCGGCCGCAACCGAGCGAGATTTGCGCAGACTGAAGCGCTGATCGAGCGCAGCTCATCTGCTTCGGCAAGCCAGGAACGAAATTCCACGGCATCCGATATTTTCAGGCAATTCGCTGTCTCAGCGTCGGTTTGCTCCCGCCGGGCGTCGGCTTGTAAAAATGCTTGCAGATGCGAGGCGAGGGCGGCGGCGGTTCCTCGGTCAGGACTGAACGGCTTGAGGGCGGATAAGGGATTGTCTTCGAATTTCGATGCAAGCCAGGATTTCGCGAGCGGCCCGCAATTCTCCTCGATCGTCGCCACGTCCGCTGGATGTAGATCAGCCAATAGAGAGCGGAGTTCAGGGGCATCGATCGGCTTGGTCTTGCCTTCTTCGATCTCGAGCAGTTCGCCAAGCATCGTTCGATACGACAGTCCGGTCCGATCGTCCACGGAATGAAGCGCGATCTGACGGCGGTCCAGCTCCATCTCGAGGGTCTCGATGCGCGCAGCCAGGCGATCGCGCTCGCGCTTCCAGGCCGGAGACCCGCCAGCAGGCTGGTTGTGCAAAGCCTGAACCTGCGAACGGATTGCGCCGACGATCGGCTCGCGGTCGCGATTGGCGTCGGTAATCATGACGAAGCGGTCCGTCAGACGTTCCTTGTCCAAGCGTTTGCGGACCACTTCGAGGGCGGCTTGCTTCTGGCAGATCACGAGAAGCGATTTTCCGGTGCCGATCGCGTCCGCAACCATGTTGACGATGGTCTGGCTCTTGCCGGTTCCGGGAGGCCCTTCGATCACGAGTCCGGGGGCCTGACGTGCTTCGAGCACGGCCGCCTCCTGTGAGGGATCGCTGTCCGCAGTAAAGTAGCGGTCGGCCTCTTTCACCGGAGGGAATGCCGAAGATGCCGCCTGCTGTTCATTCAGGCGCAGAGCGGCCTCGAGTGCCGTGGCTGTCGGCGGTAAGCCGCGGAGGGTCTCGAGATCCTTCATCACCGCTTGGCCCATGAAGGCCAAGTGGAACAGCACGGCTGCTGGCACCAGCTGACGCTCTTGGGCGCCGACCTGGACGTCTTTTCCGGGAAGGGCCGTCAGTTCATTGCCGGCTGGCTCGGCCAATCGGCTGAATGCGTCCATCGCCGCCTGGACCGACAGGCTCGCATGGGTCAGAAGCTCATTGGCAGCCTCTTGCCAACGTCTCGCCTCCGGGATGCCGAGCATGGCTTCGAGCGCCGGGTTGACGAGAACGTGCTCGACCTCTGTGTCCGGGTTTTTCTCGCGTCCATAGCTTAAAGTGACATGACCGCGGTTTCCGACCTCGGGATTGATGCGGACCGGCCATAGCAGGACCGGGGCGATCCGGGGCCTGGCGTTCGGCCGATGATCGCGCATGATCAGGAACGGAAATCCCATGAACAGGCCATCGATGCCGGTGTCACGCTTGTAGAGCAGCGCGTGGGAATGCAGCGATCGCAACCTTCGCTCAAGGCCATCGTCATCGGCGAAAGCTGCTGGATCGAGGTTCACGATCCGGCTCGTGCGACCAATCAGTTGATCGAGAATCTGAGCCGCCGGCACTCTGGACGTATCGAGCTCGGTGAGGTCGATCCTGGTCGACTTTCCGATCAGCATCCGCGTCAGCGGACCGCGCAAAACCCCGCCCGAAATCCGCTTGGCGAAGAAGTCGAGGATGGTGGACACATAGCCTTGCTTTGGAAGCGGTCTCCAGGCGCCCAGTTCCACACAAAGAAGGGCGAGCGCGCGGCCAAGCGGCATGCGTCTGTCGAGGCGAAACTGATCCGCCCATTCGTCGACCTGCTGGATGCCGCATCTGGCAAAGTTTTGAATGCGCTCGTCAATTGCCTGGTAGATCTCGCGACGCGGCCGCCCAAGCAGTTGCATCGCTTCCTCGGCCGAAAAACTGCCAAGCCCTGCTGTGGACGCTTCCTTTTCTGCTTCTTCGATGATCTCGGAGGCAGAGCGGAACTGGTTCGAGGTCGCGCTGAGCAGGATGATGAGGTCTTCTTCCGCCGAGATGCGGCGCTCGGTGAGGGTGGCGACGCCAGCATGATCGCTGTCGGGAAAGAGCTTTCGCCGCTCCTCCCACAGGGCGGTCAGGCGGGCCATCGAGGTCGACAGCAGGTGGACGCGCAAGGCGTCCTCCTCGACCGCGATTTCGAGTTGGTCCAGTCGCTTTCGAACCGCATCCGAGCGGACCTTCAGACGCCAAAGCCAATCGTCCGCATCGATTTTCCGGAGCAGGTCGGGGGCCGGCCCCGTGATCAGAGTGTAACCGTCGCTCGGGTGATCGAGTAGCCAAGCGGGGGTGACGATGTTGCCCCTGACGATCAGTGGCATCGAAGGATTGAGCGTCTTCAAAGAGATGGAGAGCTTCAAATCCTCCTGAAGATGTTCGGTTCGCACGATTTGCCGAAGACCTGCCGCAATCGCCGCCTCGAAGCCGGCTTCGGACGCCCAGCTTGCAACAGCGCCCCTGAGGACAAGGGCCTTGGCTTGGTCCCAATTCCCAGCTTCCGCCGCCGCCAATGCGAACATGTTTGCGGAGCGATATTGTTTGCCACCCAGAGAAATCGAGCTTTGCCCCTCCTTCTCGCCCGCTGCCTCAGCTGCCGGTGCTGATACGCTCTCTCCGCGCAGCCATGCCTGAACTTCCTTCCACTGCCAGCGCTGGCGCCTGTCACGGGCCAACAGGCCCCGCAGCAAGGTGCTGATCCGCTCGTCCAGGTTTTCGGGCAGGTGTACGCCGTTGGTGAGAATGTGGATCAGAAAGGCCTGCTCATTGATGCCTCCGAAGCAGGCGCCTTTAGTGATCTTCTCCAGCAGGATCATCCCCATGCTCCACCAGTCGGAAGCTGGAGCTACGCCGCCGGCGATCGCCTCGGGCGCCATATAGCGGGTGGTTTCGAGCGGAGACACGATATCGAGGTCGAATTCAGACAGCCGTGCCGATCCGAAGCCGCCGATGACAAGGTCAAGCGGCTCTTTTGACCGCACGAAGACGACGGAAGGGCGCAGATCTCTGTGCCGCAATCCGGCTTCGGTGAGCGCATGAACTGCCTTGCCGAGCTCGCCAACCAACGTCGCAATGGTCGCCGGATCGGCAGGATCGACGGCAAAATCCGCCAAAGTGCCGCCCTTGAATTCCTCCGCGACCTCGTAGGCGCGCTCTTGCCAACGGCCGGTCGCGAAGAATTCGGGGACATGATCTCGAGGAAGCTTTACGAGCAGATCATAGATCGCTTGATCCGGCTCCGAACCTACGGCGTAAAGTGTAAGTATTCCACGTTGTCCATCTGAGGCGCGGGTTGCGACGAAGCGCTCGCGAACCGCGCTGGACGAGGCGATTCGATCCTCCAGACGCCAACCGTCGACGACCGTCTCGGTCTCTGGCGGAAGCTCCGGCGCGGGAAGGGGTTCGGCTGGTAAGGGCGGCTCAGCACTTTCGATGATCGGCTCGCCGCAGACGCCGCAAACCAGGTCGCCGGGAGAGCCCTGATGACCATTTCGGCAGGTCGGATCTTTCGACTGCGACGTCGCCCGCGGACCAGGCTTCGGTTTTGTTGTGCCGGGAGCCGTTATATCGACCGGCGACAGGTCCCAGCCGCAGGTTTGTCCATTCACCACGCCTTCACAGAAGATTTCGGTGACAGGCCGTTCGGTCGTGCAGTTCGGGCAAAGTCTGATCATCATTAGATTCTAAAGAGAAAGGAAACGAGTATCTTCCGAAGTTCCAAGCGTCGATCCGCCGTCTTCGAGAATATGTCGCAGCCGCCGGAAATCGCCGCGCGCGGGAATGCCGGCAAGCCAGAGATCGCCATGGTCGTCGAACATGATATCGAACGCGCGGTCTGTTTCGTCGATGCGGCGCTCGAAGCTTGCAAACCGAGCGCGGCCCAGGGGCGTCAGCAGGTGCAGTTCCTGATTGTCGCTGCCACGAAGCGCGAGAGTTTGCGTCTCATTAATATCGAATGGCCCGGAAACGATCGCGTCGATGAGAGAGGTCGAGATAGCGAGTGCTCCGCAGATCGCAGTCCATGGGTAGCCGGTAAACACGAGGATGTCCGCATCCGTTCGGCCGCGAAGCTGTGCCAATAGATCGAACAATGCCTCACGCTGGTCAAAGGGCTCTCCACCCGAAATCGTGATCCCATCGGCCGCCGACAGCCATGGTGAAACAGTCTGGACGACGTCTGTTATGGTCGTTGTTCCGCGTCCCTGCGCCCATGTGTCCATGGAGATGCATCCTGGGCAGCGAATCGAGCAGCCCTGGAACCAGATCCCGATCCTGCGACCGGGCCCAAGCGTCGTGATCGGGAAATGGATGCGCGATAGATTGATCATCATGCTCATACGGACTGCTCGCTCACGAGATCAATCGAGGTCGATGGCGCGGGGCGGACCGCTTCGATCCTATATCTGCGCCCGGTTTCCGCTCCGCGATCGAACAGAGCCCGCGATAGCGGGTTGATGAGGTGAGCTTCGACCTGGTTGCGGATGCCTCGGCCGCCATTGGAAAGATCAGAAACGCAGAGGCCGCGAAGCACCTCGCGGGCACTTCCGCTCATGGTCACGTCATGGCCCAGCGAGCTGACGTCCTTGAGCAGGTTGTCGACCATTGAATCGAATATCTCGTTTGCGACCTCGGGGCGGATAAAGTCGAAAACGATGACGTTCTCTCCGATCCGGTTCAATATCTCGGGCCGGTTGAGGACCTGCTTGAAGTGCCTTTCGATCTCGCCGCGCACCTTGCTGCGTACCGCCTCGAAAGTCTCCTCGGGCGTGACATTGGCAATTCTCTCGCCGGACGGCCCCGGTACGTAGATGCCTAAATTCGAGGTGAAGACGATGAAGGCTTCTGAGAAATAGACCCGATCGCCCCGGCCGGAGGTGAGGACGCCGTCGTCGAGAACCTGCAGGAATTTATCGAGAATCCTCGGATGAGCCTTCTCGATTTCGTCGAACAGGACGACGCTGAATGGCTTTTCACGGATCGCGTTCGTGAGCTCGCCGCCGACATCATATCCGATATAGCCAGGCGGTGCGCCGATCAGCCGCTGGTCGGAGTGCTCGGCGCTGAACTCTGACATGTCGAAGCGGACATACGCGGATTCATCGCCGAACAGCAGGCTGGTGATGGTTTTGGCAAGCTCCGTCTTGCCGACGCCGGTCGGCCCGGCAAGAAAGACCACACCTCTTGGCCGGCCGCCGCGCGGCGATTGTCCGATCCCGGTCACCGCTCGTTTGACGATATCAAGCATATGCGTGACCGCGTGGGGCTGTCCCTTGACGCGGCGTCTGACGAATTCTTCACCCGAAGTGATCTTGTCGCGGTTGATCTTGCGCCAGGGATCCTCAGTCACGCCCACTTTGAAGCGCCGAACGGCGTCCCCGATACGATCGAACTGCACGCCTTCGCTGCGGGCGAGCTGCGCGACAGCGCTGACGTCGAGCAACAGAAGCCCTTCAGTCTCGTCCACAAATCCTTGCGTACACTTTTCTAGGTCCGATTGGCCCGCGTTCTGCGCGCCGGGTAGGCTGCGGACAAGGGAGCGGATCATGCTGCTTCTCGCCAGATGATCCGGTCGGCCGATGGGGACGTGTCTGACTTTCGGGTTTCCGATCAGAAACCAATCGGGCAGATCACCCTCCTTGTCGACGATCCAGACGACGGTATTGAAGAAGGGAAGGCGTTTGTCGCCTGCCGGACGCGCCCGCGCCGCATGAGACAGGATCAGCGCCCGGGAGAAAAGCTGGTGCTCGGCAGGTGATAATGCCTCGTTTCGTGCGACCAGTCTCGAGGCGAAGTCCACGACCAGGGCGGAGGGCTGGCCTTCAGCCGTGACGTGCCGTTCAAGCGTCGTCGACAACAGATCGATCCCGCCTGCCGCAGTGCCATTGGTCGGCACTAGACCCAATTGAGTGAGGTAACTTCCGTCGGCCCCGACGTCGCGAAATCCGTTCAGAAGATCGAACCAGATGATCCGCCCATAACCAGCTGCCTTTAAATGGTCTGGCAGGACCCTCGATAGCGGCGCTGCGGTCACCTCGCTCGGACCGACCTCGTGGATCTGAAGGTCCCGGGTATTGCCGGAGAGCACGAATTGGCTGCGCAGAGGCAGAAAGCGCAGCAAATCGCGGAGCCATCTGGCTCTTTCCACCGAACTGTCGTGCACCGAGAAAGCCCCCTTGTACGCGTATCGGGCGACTATAAGCTATCCTACTCGCCGATTTCGAGAGTATTTCTCAAGAGTCCATAGGGAAATGGGATAAGGGGCGACAAGAGCTGCAAGGCGATCGATGGAGATCAAAGGCGCACGCAGAACATCGAGGCACCATTCAACGGAGAGATCTGTACGAGCGAACGCTTCAACCTCGTATGGGATGCAATCGCAATCTCTCGGAGATCGCCTTTCGGAGGCGTGAAATTCGGACGCAATTCGCTCCTGTTAGGTCTCGCTCCCTGGTATTCGAGCGACTTTCGTTTTTTCGCGTATTCTAAACCCGCTGATATTTGGCGGACGCTTTATCAGGTAAAACATAGGCCGCTTGATCTTCCCGACCTCGATCCGGCCATACTGAACAGTCTGAAAGGCCCGAGCGTGTTCCATGTGTCTGCGCGGCGTTTTCTGGTCCGTCCGGTGTCCGTTTGCTTTCAGTTGGTGCATTACTCGCGCGCTCTGCCTGCCACAAGGTCCTCGGCGACTTGAAAAAGAGAGTCCGACGAAGTGTGACCCCCATGGTCCCCTTCTTTCGGACGCTCTGTGGAGACGCCGGGCTTCTGCTGGGCAGCAAGGACGTCGGTCAACATTGCCTCGTCCGCCGAGCATGGCATTCGGCTCGGAGGCGCCGCTGCCGACCATTGACAGCAGGCTGTCGACGTACTGCCAGGCCAGCCGGCAGCTGCGAGAGTAGCGATCATAAGGAGGATCCACCGCCGTCTCCTGGGCAATCGCGGCGGGATCGGGCCGGCGCGCCGATGCAATGCGAGGGATCGGCTTCGGTGCTCGTAACGACGTGGCAGTCGGCCAGTTCGTCGAGGCAATTGGTCGACGTCAGGCCGGCGGGGGTCATTTTGCCGCGCCGGGCGGTGCTACAGGGGAAACCGATAACCTCCGCATGGGCGCGGAGCATCTCACGGGTATCGGCAGGCGCCTGGTCGATGTTTGGCGGCGGCGCGCGGCCATCGATCTAAACGATGCCTGTCCTCGATGTCGAAATCGTTGATCTCAAGGTCGGATCGAGCAGGAGCCGCGCGTGTGCGACGTTGTCGACGTCCGTCTACCCGCGGACATGCGGCCGATGCTCTTTCACCGTTTTGAGTGGATCTCCGGGAGTGCCGGCTCCGCAGTGCATACTGCATCCGCGGTCTCTCAACCGTGAATTGGACGACGGATTCTGCGACGGCCGCCGATGCCCGCCGTGCATGGAACCGACGCTGCACGCGTTTCGTCAGCTGAAAGTGCGAAACGCCGTCGGCCAATGAGGCGTAATTTGATCGATGGCCTTGCGCACGGTATCCACGTCTTCCTTCAACGCGGTGGCCGGCCAGGCGAAAGCCCAAGGCCAACGAAGCACCCGGCATTGGGGATCCCCGCGGCCGGGAATTCGTGGGAGACCCACCCGATAGCGGAGGCGCGCATCCACACCTTCGAGCCGTCCATCAGGGTGAACTCGGCGAACTGATCGCGGCCAACCAGCTTCAGAGCGTCGTCTACGGATTCTTTTACCGCCATCAGGTTTGCGAAGACGCCCAGCACTTGCGTGATCGGCGCCTTCGGGGTGGTCGACTCGATTTGGGCGGACGTCGGGAAGAATATCTGCGGTGAAAGGCGGAACGTCTTCGGCGTTCACGTTGAATTCGTTGGCCAGCGGCAGCGAAGTGACCGCCGTGATGCGCTTGGCATCGAAGAAAACGGGAGTGCCGGAGGTCGACGTCAGCTGCGCCAAAGGCGCTCCCGCGAAGGTGGGCGCGGAAAGGAGCGACGCAACTGACAAGGCGACGGCTGCGAAAATTCTCAACATGGTCTGGTCTCCAGATCATCGTTTGCCGGGATCCGGCAAAAATCTACTTGAGTGCCGTCTCGAACAGGTTGGCCAGTCGCGCGGCGGCAAGCGCCGCGCGGGCACGGGCCACGTTTTTGGCGCTCGTCTCATACTCGCGCGTCAGAAGGACGGGATTCTTTCCCGTGCTTATCGGCGCAGCGTAGGCGTATTGCTTGGCCAGTTCCGCGCTCTCCTGAGCCCAGACGGCTGGATCGGCGATCCGTGCCTGGGCATCATTGACGCCGACGCTCGACAGTCCGTCCTTGTCGTCGGCGTCGAAGATTGCGCCATAGGGCGAGGAGGAATCGCCGAAGATTGCGTCCCAGTAGGCGTGCGGAGTCATGCTGGATCCAATCGCCGGTATCACGGATTCCGCATTGCCGCCGGCGTCTCCGTTGGGGATCTGCTGCGTGGAGCGGGCGGCGGCGTGCAGCGGCTGATGGGCGTCGCCGACGAGATGAAAGATCCACACGAGGTTATACGAGCGCAAATCGTCGGATACGCCCGAGGATGCCGGCAGCGCTGCGATCATCAGCTTGAGCTGCGTGACGAAATCCACTGGGGCCGCGGCGGGCAGGGGCGTGCCGTCGGGTGTGAAGTCGATGTCATTAAAAATGCCAGTAGGCATGTTGGTTGTGGTCAGAATAACCGATGTTCTGGCCGGTCGTCGAGCTGGTGACTGCGTCGCGTGTGTAGCCGTACTCCTTGGCCTTGATGTTGTCGGCCCAAGTCGCGGCATGGACGAAAGCGTGCATCTTCGCCGTCTTGTCGTCGGCGGCGCCGGAGGTCCATTTCGCGCAATCCTTGTTGAGCTTCAGCAAGGCGTTCGCCTTGTCGCGGACAGGATCGGAGAGGCGCTCCCACCATGCGTGGGCCGGGGATGCCGCGACGCCGAGAGCCAAGGCTAGAAAGCCGATAGAAATCGCGTGACGCATATGTGGGTCTCCGCTCGTTATTGCCTGAGTTGCGCCGATTCAATCTATTTTATCAGAGCTCTATGACGGCCGATGGATGGGAGACATGGAGAGGAACGCTTCGCAAGGTGCACGTCGGCCAGGACAAAGAGGCGCCTCCCCTCGTGCTGAGATGGGCGATGTCAATCGGATCATGCACAGCGTTTTCGCGCGTGCCACACATCAAGTTCGAGACGACGCGCCAACTCGCGCTGCTGCGTCTCGAAACGGCAGACTTCGAACTAGCGTACCCGAGAGAAGCATCCACACCAATATCAAGTCTTACTTTCCGCGCTGCGATTGAGTTCACGATTGGTGCGATCTTGACCCGACGAACCGCAAGAAGCTGCAATCTCGTCTGGGTCTTGCCACTGATCGTCTTGCCATCGATCTTAAAGCTGTAGCGCCATTCGCCTGGCAAGGCTTCTCGAATGTTGAATTGCACGCGTCTGTGTTACATAAGTTCTTCCAGCCCCCATCACACACGTTGTCCCCTGTCCGACACCGCGTCAGCCGAGTGCAGATTGATCTACGATTCCTCAATCATGAGAACGTTGACTTAGCATCGACGGGAACCGCCGATCCTAGCGGATCGGCGGCCAAGTCAAGGGAGGAAACGCCCGTGAGGGCAGCGGTAGCGAGACTGCCGCATGGCACCGCCAGTCTCTTGGCGGATCTCGAGTAAACATTTGCGACGAGGCTAGATGATAATCCGCCGACTCATCGAATCGAGGTAATGCGAAAAGGGCCACATATCGTTGGCTTCAAGTAAATCAATTGAGACTGCACTATAAGAAAAAGTTGGGTACGCGTCGTACCGACTGAGCTCTTTCGTATCGCTATCGTTGCATGTTAGCTGTTTCGCATGACGTTGCGTCCAACCAGATTCGCCAAATGCGCAGCTCGCAGTTGCTTCTGCGGACCAGGTTACCAGTTCGCGATGAAGTCTCCGGTTCATGCTCCGAAACTCTCTGCCAATCGCAAGAAGTTCATAAGCAGCACGTGACCGTGCTCAGTAAGTACCGACTCGGGGTGGAACTGTACGCCATAGGTCGACTGATGCCGATGTGCCAAAGCCACGATCTCTCCCTCATCCGAACGGGCTGTCACCATGAGATCCGGTGCGTCTGGTAGATCGAGTTCGACCGCCAGAGAATGGTAGCGCCCGACACAAAGTGGAGACGGCAGTTCCTTGAATACCCCACGACGGTCGTGCGTTATGTATGAGGCCCGCCCGTGCATGGGACGACGTGCACGCACCACGCGTCCGCCGAAAACGCTTCCAATACATTGGTGACCCAGACAGATGCCAAGCATTGGGACCCGCCCCGAAAGTTCGTGGACAACCGCGGTGGATATACCAGCCTCCATTGGCGTGCAGGGTCCGGGCGATATGACGATTGCACGCGGCTGGAGCCAAGCGAGATCAGCCACGCTGATCGCGTCATTTCGGACCACTTGCGTCTCTGCACCAAGCTTGCGGAAATAGCGCGCCATGTTGAAAACGAAAGAATCGTAATTGTCGATGATGAAGATCAAAAAGCACCAGATTGATCGGCACCAAAGGCCTCGAACAGTCGTTTTGCCTTGGCCAGCGTCTCCTCATATTCGGACTCAGGATTCGACATCGCCGTTATTCCGTCGCCTGCATGAAACACAGCCACGTCAAACCTCGATCACGACGGTGCGGATCGCAATGTTCGTGTCCATGTGTCCATTGAATCCGATAAAGCCAATCGCCCCGCAATAGACCTCTCGCGCCACTTTCTCGATATCCGCAATGATCTCCATTGCTCGCACCTTTGGGACGCCAGTGACGGAGCCGCCGGGAAAGCAAGCGCGAAGCAGACTGATAGCATCTTGGTCACTGGCAAGCGCGCCCCTGACCACGGACACGAGATGGCGGACTGAGGCATAGGTTTCGAAGTTGCATAGTGCTGAAACCTCGACCGAATCGTCTGTGCAAACGCGTGACAGATCGTTGCGCGGCAGGTCGACGGATCATAATGTTCTCAGCGCGATCCTTCTCTGACGCGAGAAGGAGCTCGGTACAGTGCAGATCTTCGGCGGAATCAGCGGAGCGCGCGATTGTACCCTTGATCGGTCGTGTTTCGACTAGCCGTCCGTCAAGTCTCAGAAATCGCTCAGGAGAGCTCGATGCGATCGTCAGCGTGAGCGCGCAACATTTCAGTTGACAACAAGTCGGCGCGACTCCGTCCGGGCCATTCTCCAAATCAGAGTATGAACGACCACGCATGCCAAGATAATTTGACTTGTGAGCCGTCGCGCAGCTCTGAAACCAATCAGTTCCATGCGTGTCATCTTGATCCGTCGCTAATGTTTTGGTCGATCGCTGCGAGAGCCACACGCCGCTATGTAACCTGATGCAACAGCCGTGAATATGCGCAGCAGGGCACATGATCGATGATGTACGTGTTCGTGGCTGCTCTGAGCTCGAGCTGGCAATGCGTCTTCGGGGTAGAAAAGTTCAATCTGCGTCGGTGATGAACTCGTCGCTACCATCGGTCTGAGTGCATCCCCTTGGCTACGAGTAAAGTCGATTGGGGACAAGAGTCGTATGCCTCGGTCCTTCACATGCTCTGATGGCTACGCAATGCTGACCTTCTACAGGACGATTGCGCCCACTGTTTGTAACAACGATCGCAGCTGGGCGCGAGGAACGTCTTAAAGTCAAGTCTCGCAATGGATCACTTCGTTTCTTGAAGCCGGTAAATCCATCGGGATAGCATCGACCGGTATGCTGGATCGGTAGAGCTGCAACCACGCGCTGGTTAGGCTCGCATTGACGGCTTGTTTCGGTCGTGGCGACTTTGTCAAAACGAGGCGTGTCCAACATGATGATCCTTACTCTGTTACGCTATCAAATGTGGTAGCTGCCCAGGAGACGTCACCAGTGATTTAGTTCGCGTACCAAGGGAGCCGATCAAACCGTCTGCAGTATTACAGAACCCCTTGTTCGCTCCGACGTCGTCAATGCGTCGGTCCCGCCCACTCAACTTATGCGCGGTCGGCGCAGCGGGTGAAGGAAATGAAGAATGAAATGCAAAAGAGGCGAGTGGCTCACCAAGTAGGCGATCGGCGGACCGGAGATTTCGGAACGCCGCATACATGATCAATCAGAGCAGCCCGTACTTCGATGCAACCCGCGTGGCTAGCCTCGTGGCCGCTCAAGGACGATGGCGCCGCCTTGTTTTGGTGAAGGGCCGTTCGAAAATAATCCATTTCTGGTGAACGCTAATGAAACGCGGGCGCAAACGAAGGTTTATTGAGGCGAGCGTCCGCCATGCGAAGGTGCGTCGGTCAAGAAAGAACGTTTGATCGCCAGCTTCCAGACTGATTGGATATTCGATCAAAGCGAACGGTCGGCGTTAGATTTGGAGGGCTTATGCGAATCTGCGGTATCAAGCTCACGCATGACGGAGCGATTGCTCTTGTCGAGGATGAGCGGCTCGTCTTTTGTGTTGAACAGGAGAAGCGGGGCAACAACCCGCGGTACCAAAGCATCGACAATCTCAATGACATTGTCGTCGCTTTGGCGGAGCATGGTTTGGATACGCGGGACGTTGACCAGTTTGTTATCGACGGCTGGGTCGGGGAGGTAGAATCGCGGTTCAACGTCGTCAGTGGTGCGGCGCCTCTCATCCTCAAAGGGGGGCCGTATCTTGAACGCCATGCCGAGGGTCTGCTTACTTCGCGCAACGGCTTTGGCCTGAAGCTCGACGGGAGGGCCTTCCCTTATAGAAGCTATCCGCACGTCACAGGCCATGTAGCCTCTGCATACTGCACTAGCCCATTTGCCAAGGCTGGAGAACCCGCCTTCTGCTTGGTGTGGGACGGCGGCATGTTTCCGCGCCTCTACTATGTGGAACGCAAAGGGGCCCGGTTCATCGAATGCTTATTTCCAATAATTGGATGCGCCTATGTTGCGATGGGTCATCATTTCGGACCCTATAGGAGAGCGAACCGTCGCGGCTGGGGGGACCGATCTATTGCCGGTAAGTTGATGGCCTACATCGCGCGCGGGTCTGTTGATGAAGACATCGTGGCGGCATTTCGGGAGCTTTACGAGGATCGCTTTGCGGCCGATGCTCTCTCTCTTAGATACTGTGGGGACGATAACAGTATGGATGCCGCGCTCGCGGCACTACATGACATTCTCGATGGTAGCGAGCTCCGGTTGGCGGCCAAGTCACCCGAAGATGTGCTTGCGTCCTTTCATTGCTTCCTTGAGCGTCTGCTTGTCCGCGAAGTGACGAATGTCTTGCAGCGGCATTCGTATCTACCAGGAGCGCGACATTTGTGCGTAGCGGGCGGGTGCGGTCTGAACATCAAATGGAACAGTGCGCTACGTGCCTCAGGTCAATTCGATGCTGTCTGGGTGCCACCGTTTCCGAATGACAGCGGCTCGGCAATCGGTGCTGCCTGCTCCGCAGTGGCGGCAGACAAAGGCTTCGTTCCGTTGGAGTGGTCAGTTTATAGCGGTCCGGCCCTGCAGTGCAGCGAGGTTCCGTCTGGTTGGGATTCGGCGTCGTGCAGCATGCGTGAGCTTGCGGCCATCCTGGCGCGCAACAAGCCCGTTGTTTTCCTTGCTGACCGTGCCGAGCTTGGGCCACGAGCACTAGGTAGCAGGAGCATTCTCGCAGCCGCGACATCTGCGGGAATGAAGGATCATCTCAACGAGATCAAGCTTCGCGAACATTTCCGACCAGTGGCACCGATATGCCTAGAGGATCGAGCACCGGATATTTTCAGCCCAGGAACGCCGGATCCTTACATGCTTTTTGATCACCAAACGCGGCCGGAATGGCTGGACAAAGTTCCCGCAGTTGTGCATCTTGACGGGTCTGCACGATTGCAAACAATTTCCAGAACGTCCCAGCACAACGTCGCCAAACTCCTCGTCGAGTGTGAAAGACTCACCGGAATTCCGTTGCTTTGCAATACGAGTGCCAACCACCATGGACGTGGGTTCTTTCCGGATGCTGCGGCGGCCTGCCAGTGGGGGCGCGTTGAGCACATATGGTGCGAGGGCTTGCTATGGACAAAAACGCCATAAGTGAATGCGATCGCGGCCTGACGCGGGCAGGATCCGCTCGGTGCTTCAGTGCTGTGCTAGCGGCGTGCTGCTCACCTGGCATTAATGCTCATCGACTTAGCCCTGCAGTTTGAACTGAACCACAGTTCGCCGCACGCGAGAACCCGCTCGTGGTCGGGGAAGCATTGCGCGCTCTCGATCAAGATGGACGGTGACCGTCGTTTTGCACCGTTGACGTCGGATTTGAGCGACGCTGATCTGAGACGGGCAAACTGGACCATTTTTGGCTAGAGCTTTCGTTGCCGAAATCCCATTGGCTGGGAGGAGGCAAGACGATGACGGTCTCGAAGTGTTCGGACGCCCAGAATGCGATCATCCTGGAGCAGCGATGGCGTTGCGGTTGCGGAGATCTGCTGCAAGGCCAGGATCAGCCCGGCGACCGATTTTAATTGGAGAAAGAACGACCGTTGAAACAGCTCGAGAAGGAGAACGGCAAACTGAAGAAGGCTAGCGGTAGAGCTGTCGCCGACAAGGAGATGCCGCAGGACGAGATCCCGAAATCTATGAAGCCTCGCAGGAAGCGCGAGCAGGTCGACGAGATCCGCAGCGATGGCAGGTCTCTGTGACGCTCTCAAGTCTGGCCAAATAACCTACCATTGCATGCCTGTCGCTTCGACCAGGCTGCTCTTGAACAGAAGACCAAGTAGATCTGTCATCCTCGCGTTCAGTACGGCTATCGCCACGTTCACATCCTGGTGCTAGAAGGGCACGCCACGGTCAGAAAGACGCGGCGCTCTAGGACCCACTTTTCTTGGATCGTGTGTCGTGATTCAAGATATGGATGATACCCGAAGCAAGAGAAGTCCACCTTTCGAGGAAAGATCGCAAGGTGCTTGAGGCGTGCTGTCGCTCACCGATGAAGTTGCAGCGCGATTTGAAGTGGGCGCGGATCGTTCTGTTGGCAGCGGATGGGCGCAGCAGCGCAGCAGGGTACGCATCCGACAGGGGCCGTCTTGCGTGACGGGTGGTAATTCGCGAAGCGTGTGACCTTAAGTCTAGCTTTAAGGTCATCAGGCGATGCGGGTCGAGGTTTTGGGCGGGCTGGAGCGGCGGCGGCGCTGGTCGCAGGACGACAAGGCACGGATTGTCGAGGAGACGTTGGCGCCGGGCGCGAAGGTGACTGAGGTTGCGCGTCGCAACGGAGTAGCGGCCAGCCTGGTGTTTACCTGGCGTCGACAAGCACGGACATCGGAACAAATTGTACCATCTTTTACGCCGGTGCAGATCGCCGCCGTAGCGGCATCGGCTGAGGAAACTCCGAAGCTTTTGCCTACGGTTGATGGCCGAGTTCGCTCCGTGGCAGCCGCGCGTACTGGATTGATAGAGATCGATCTCGGCAACCGACGGTGCATCCGGGTGGATGCGCACGTCGATCCGGAGGCGCTGGCGCGGGTCCTCGATGTGCTTGGACGCCGATGATTGCGATACCGGGGAATGTGCGAGTGTGGCTCGCGACAGGCTACACGGATATGCGCAGAGGCTTTCCGTCGCTGGCACTCCAAGTGCAGGAGGTGCTGCACAAAGACCCGCTCAGCGGTCATCTGTTCGTCTTCCGCGGTCGCCGCAGCGATCTTGTGAAGGCGATCTGGCACGATGGCCAGGGAGCCTGCTTGTTCACAAAAAGACTCGAGAGAGGAAAGTTCATCTGGCCATCGGTTGCCGGTGAATCGGTAACGATCTCGCCGGCGCAGTTGAGCTATCTGCTGTCCGGGATCGATTGGCGTAACCCTCAAGAAACCCATCGGCCGACGCGGGTCGGATAGCCGCTTTTACGGTTTGAATCTGCTATGTGATCTGATTCAATGGCTTCATGATATCGAAGCCGGACGATCTTCCATCGGACCTTGCGAGTGCCCTGGCGGCGCTGCAGGCCGAGCGTGAGGCGCGGCTGCGAGCCGAGGCGGTGGCTGCCAGTGCACAGGCGGAGCTGTCGGACAACGAGGCGCTGATCGCGCATCTCGAGCTGCGGATCGAGAAGCTCAAACGCGAACTGTACGGGCAGCGCTCCGAGCGCTCGGCACGGCTGCTCGAGCAGCTGGAGTTGGAGCTCGAAGAACTCGTCACCACAGCGAGCGAGGATGAGCTTGCCGCGCAGGCCGCAGCGGCGAAGACGCAGAACGTCCGCCCCTTCATGCGCAAGCGGCCGGTTCGCCAGCCATGGCCGGACGACATCGAACACGAGCGCGTCGTCATTGAGGCTCCAACGAGCTGCGCCTGCTGCGGTGGATCTCGGCTGGCGAAGGTCGGAGAGGATGTCACCAAGACGCTGGAGGAGATCCCGCGTCGCTTCAAGGTGATCGAGACGGTACGCGAGAAGTTCACCTGCCGCGATTGCGAGAAGATCAGCCAGCCGCCGGCACCGTTCCATGCCACGCCGCGCGGCTTCATCGGTCCGCAATTGCTGGCGACGATCCTGTTCGACAAGTTCGGCATGCATATCCCGCTCAATCGCCAGAGTGTGCGCTTCAAGGCCGAGCGGATGGACCTGCCGTTGTCGACGCTGGCCGACCAGGTCGGCCACGGAACCTTCGCTGTCATGCCGCTGTTCCAGCTGATTGAGCGTCATGTGCTCGCGGCCGAGCGCCTTCATGGCGACGACACCACCATCCGCATCCTGGCGAAGGGCAAGTGCACGACCGGCCGGATCTGGACCTATGTGCGGGATGACCGGCCGTTCGCCGGGCCTGCGCCGCCGGCGGCGGTCTATTATGCCTCGGGCGACCGACGGGGCGAACATCCCCAGAAGCATCTGGCCGCCTTCGCCGGCATCCTGCAGGCGGATTGCTATGGCGGCTTCGAGCCGTTGTTCGACCCAAAAAGGAAAGCGATGCCGATCACGCCGGCATTTTGCCTGGCCCATGCGCGGCGAGCCTTCTTCGAGCTGGCCGACATCGAGAAAACCGCACGGGAAGGCCGCAAGGGCAAACCGGTCTCCCCGATCGCGCTGGAGGCGGTTAGGCGTCTTGACGCCCTGTTCGAGATCGAGCGCGCCATCAACGGCCGTAGTGCCGACGAGCGGCGCGCCGTGCGCCAGGAGCGGAGCAAGCCGCTGCTCGACGACAAGCACGCCTGGCTGCTGCGCGAGCGAGAAACCCTCTCGCGCTCCGCCGAGGTCCTAAAGCCCATGAACTACATGCTCAGGCGCTGGGACGACTTCGCCCGCTTCCTCGACGATGGCAGGATCTGCTTGACCAACAATTGCGCTGAGCGTGCATTGAGAGGCATTGCCTTGGGAAGGCGCAACTGGACCTTCGCTGGTAGCCAGCGTGGCGCCGACCGTGCCGCTATCATGCTGACGATGATCACGACCTGTCGCCTCAACGACGTCGATCCCAAGGCCTGGCTCGCCGACGTCCTCGCCCGGATCGCCGATCTTCCCACGTCGCGGCTGCACGAACTGCTGCCCTGGGAATGGAAGCTCCTGCGCCAAGCCGATAAGCCTGCCGGTCAGCAGGCCGCCTGACCTTCACCCAACCGATCATAGAGCTCACTGTGCCCGCGCGCGTGCGTCAATCAGGCGGTCCTCGTCGTATGCGTAGTGCGCCAGTGAAACTGGCGAAGGATAGTCGATGAAAGTTCGATACAGAAAAGGAGTAGCGACCCACCCTGACCCCGAGTCATGCGGAGGCGTCCGTGAGGGCGACTTCGAAGCGTTGACAGGGGAAACCGCAGGCCAGCCATTGAGCCGCGAAATCGAAAGTCTGGAGCGCCGACGCAGTTATGCAATGCGGAAGGCAACACGTTGGACGGCGTTTATCGCAAGCCACCCAACGGCTCCACGCGGTCGGAGACCCTGAGCATGCGGGGAAATCCTTCGCACAGGAACTGGGAGATCTCGTCGTCGCCCGAGGGGGAACAACCTTCGGGCAGGCTGGGGAAGGCTGAATGCCGTAAGCCCAGCACCACCGTCGACGAGAAGTCGGATGTCTGCACAGTACCAATGAACGATCTGAACAAGAGCGACGGGTCCACACCGATGCTCGCGGAAGGTCCGGAGGGAAGGCGGGCAGCCAAGGGCAATAGCAAACATCCTCCTGTGCCCCGGACACAGAGCCGGACCAGCGCGTCGACGAGGTTGGATGTTATACGTGAACTGGCAAGACGGAATAGGAAGACACGGTTCACAGCGCTGATGCACCATGTGACGCGCGAACTGCTAACGGAAAGCTTCAGGCGACTGAGGCATTCCGCTGCATCCGGCGTCGACGGAGTGACATGGCGTGCCTACGAGGAAGGACTCGACGAGCGAATCGAAGTGCTTTGGGACGCGGTCCAGTCAGGTCGCTATCGGGCACTCCCGTCTCGCCGAGTGAATATCCCCAAGATAAATGGCAAACTGAGAGCGCTCGGAATCGCAGCGTTGGAAGATAAAATCGTCCAGCACGCGGTGACGACGGTCTTGAATGCGATTTACGAGGTGGACTTTCTCGGCTTTTCCTATGGATTCCGGGAGGGGCGGAACCAGCACCAAGCGCTGGACGCACTGTGGATCGGCGTTCATCAGAAAAGAGTGAACTGGGTGCTCGACGCTGACATCCGTTCGTTCTTCGATACGATCGATCACGAGTGGATGATGCAGTTCCTCGAGCACAGGATTGCAGACCGCCGGCTCTTACGACTGATACGCAAGTGGTTAACCGCTGGCGTTGTCGAAGGTGGATTGAAGTCCGTAGCGCGAGTAGGTACTCCGCAAGGAGCAGTGATCTCACCGCTTCTTGCTAATATTTACTTGCACTACGTCTTCGACCTCTGGACTCATCAGTGGCGAAGTAAGTCGGCAAAAGGGGATGTCATCGTCGTCCGCTATGCGGACGACAGTGTCATGGGCTTCGAAACAAAGTCCGAGGCCCTGCACTTTCTCGACGCACTGCGTGAGCGGATGGCGAAGTTCGGTCTGTCGCTGAATGAGGAGAAGACGCGGGTATTGGAATTTGGACGGTACGCGGCCGAGCGCCGCGCACGCCGGGGGCAACGCCGCCCGGAAACGTTCGACTTCCTCGGGTTCACGCACATCTGCGCGGTGACCCGGATAAACCCGCACTTCACAATCCGGCGCGTGACCATCGCCTCTCGCTTGCGGGCGACGCTGAGTGCGATACGACACGACCTGATGAAACGTCGCCATGCGCCTATCGGTGAGACCGGCGTTTGGCTCCGTCGCGTGATGCAGGGATACCTGAACTACCACGCGATCCCGGGGAACCTGAAGCGGCTCGGCATGTTCCGCGCCGAGGTCTGCCGGGCCTGGCTGCGCTCGCTTCGTCGACGCAGCCAGCGCTCTCGCATGACCTGGGAAAGGTTCCGACGATTCATTGGGCGATACATCCCGAAAGTCCGCGCATGTCATCCGCATCCCAACCCAAGGTATACGTCATGACCCAAGGCAGGAGCCGTATGCGGTAGTTCCGCACGTACGGATCTGGGCGGGGGGCACGGAGAAATCCGTGTCCCTACCGCGACCGCAGCAGGTGCGCAGCCAGGATCAGCATCAGCGCGGTCCGAAGGTCTATGCGTTGCATGCTCCGGAGGTTGAGTGCATCGGCAAGGGTAAAGCCCGCGCGCCCTACGAGTTAGGCTGCAAGGTCAGCATAGCCACCCCTGTGACGTCTCCGAAGGGCGGCCAGTTCGTGCTCCATGCCAAGGCCCTGCATGGCAATCCCCTCGATGAGCACACGCTCGGTCCCGTAATCGCCGACATGGAGAAGCTCACCGGGGTGGAGGCTCGCCGTATCCACGTCGACAAAGGATATCGCGGTGATAACCACCCGCATCGATTCAGGGTCTGGATCTCGGGTCAGGTCCGCCGCGTCAGCGCTTCCATCCGTCGCGAGATGAAGCGTCGCGCGGCTGTCGAGCCCGTCATCGGCCACGTCAAGGCCGAGCGCCGTATGGACAGAAATTATCTCAAGGGACGCCTCGGCGACCGCATCAACGCTGTTATCGCCGCCGCCGGCTATAACTTCGGCCTGCTGCTGAGATGGCTCGTAGAGATCTTGCGTGTCATCATCCGAGCCTTCTTCGAGACCGTCCCGGCTCGAAACACCGCTTGAGCCGGGGCGCCGCCGCCAGTTCTTCACGAGCGACTCATGATGGTCGATACCTTTTCCCTCTTCTCGCCGGCGTTGGCGTCACGGTTCTACGTCCCGCAGCACTGACGTTGTGCCGGTGCAGGAAAGTGCCCGCAAGTCAGTGAGGAGTTTCGGCGACGATCAGCGTCGATCAAGGCCGCGAGTTCGGTATCGCGCGATCCTGATCTGTGGGCCAACCAGCGCAGCGTTTCGCTGGGCTTCTCACGGCCTGGCAAGCGGTCATCTCTACCGCAAGCTGCAGTTCCAAGGACGTAGCTGCGACTCCACGACGCTCTTCTGCATTTGAATGCTGACACGTGCCAAAATCCGTTTCTTCAACAGCCCAAAACAAGTCCTTCACCAGAGTAGGTAGTGTCTCGATCGTCGACAATGGTATATTACCCAATCAATAATTCGCCGCACGGGCTATGATGCAGCTCATCACCATAAAAAGGTGTGGCAATGGCAAATGTACTTAGTTCGTTCGACGTCTCATGTTCGCCTCGAGGACGCGGAGGGACGCTCCCCTGAAAGGCCACGAAGCTCGATAAGATATCCGATCACGGGAGCTGCCCACTCCGCCGTCGCGCCGTTCGAGTTGAATCAAACGATGAGGCGCACGTTGGATTTGAGCTCCGGATGACAGCGCGCCTGATCCGCGGTCATGTTCGTTACGCGCATGCAGATCGAGGTCCTGGAATGGGCAGCGCATCGTACGGTTTTAGCGCTCGGCAACCTCAGCGAGCTATCCATTGCCGAGGCTGCTCCCGTTGGCAGAGTTGCCTTTGTTCACCTCAAAACCAAGGATACCAATAATGTTCTCTCCAAAATTGACACAAACCCAGCTGCAAAAGCACGTCGCAAATGCGTTGCGCAAGATCGAGGACATGGAAGCGGCATATGAGACTATCACGATCGGACAGCTGGTTTCAATGCGGGCGAGAACGCATGGCTCAACGACTGCAATCGACGTCTTCGAGAGCGGCGAGCGCGCAACCTACTCCGAGATGGACGTATTATCTAATAAATTTGCGCATGCACTGCGTGCGTTTGGTGTACGCAAGCGCGATCGCATTGGGGTGATGTTGTCCAACTGCATCGAATTTCCCATCTTTTGGTTCGCGCTTGCGAAGCTCGGTGCGGTGATGGTTCCGATCAACATGCGCTACACGCCGAGGGAGATCAAATACGTTCTCAGTGATACACAGGCCAAGTTCGCCGTTCTGGAAGGGGCCGCGTGGCCAGTATTCTCGGCGATGGAGTCTTGGCCGGAGGACCTCGTCAAGGAGCGAGTAATTCTGATTAGACAGCCTTCCCGTGAGACAGCCAATACTTTCGATAAATTGCTCAAGGGCGCCAGCGAATCTCCGTTAGAGGAGGATATCCGCCCCGATGACTTGTTGAACATTCAATACACATCGGGGACAACCGGCTTTCCGAAGGGCTGCATGTTGACGCACGATTATTGGGGCGTGAGTTCGTACCAGGGAGTGTGCTGGGACGAGCAGCCGTACCGGAGGTATTTATCTGCCAAGCCCTTCTTTTATGGCGATCCGCAAGGGGATCTTCTGAGGTCGTATCGACAGGGTGGCACGCTCTTCTTGGCTCCGCAGCTCAGCACGACGCGCTTCATCGGTTGGGTCAAGCAGTACCGCATCAACTGGTGCCAAGTTACCGAGCTGATAGCTCGCCAAGCCGAAGCCGTGGACGAAGACGGGGCGACGTGCCTGAAGCAAACCCTGAATTGGGGCTCGAGTCCTGAGACGATACGCCAATTTCGCAAGCGATTTCGGGTGCGTACCCAGGATGCTTACGGGATGACGGAAATCGGCTTCGGTACACTAACGACGAAGGAGCTCGATGAAGTTGTCGACTTAGGCTCCGTTGGGATACGCGCGCCTTTTCGAGCGCTGCGGCTGGTGGCAGAGGACGGTAGCGCGACGTCGATCGGTGACGTCGGTGAGCTGTGGGTGAGGGGGCGGGGGATTCTCAAGGGCTATTGGAACAAGCCGGAAGCAAATGGCGCTTCGTTTGAAGGCGAATGGTTCAAGACGGGTGATTTGATGCGTCGCGACGAACTCGGCTTTCATTGGCTGGTGGGACGCACGAAGGACATGATCCGTCGTTCAGGCGAGAACATCGCTGCGCGGGAGGTGGAGGCTGTCATTCGCGAGATTCCTGAGATTGCGGACGTGGCTGCTGTGCCCGTTTGCGATGTGAAGCGCGGAGAGGAGGTCAAGATTTACGTCGAACTGAGGGAAGGTGTCACGCCAGACAGTCTGGCCGTGCAGCGCATTCTCGAACATTCTCGTGCGCAACTTGCCGCCTTCAAGGTGCCGCGGTACATCGCCTTCACCTCGGCGCTTCCTAGAGCGACCTCGAGCAATAAAGTGCTTAAACGTGAGCTGATGGCCGTAAGCGATCCGCTCGTCGGCGCTTACGACGCCAAGGAAGAACGCTGGCGCTGAAGTTGAAACTTTACGCCACAGTTCGCGCGCACACAGTGCCGTTCAATACTTCAATCGGTCAAAAAACAATGACGACCTCGGGCTTGAAACGCGCTCATACTTGATGACGCGCGGAGCGTGGCTCAAGATTGGGTTGGTCGACAAAATTTCATTGCTGCCACCCTGACGGAAAGAGAGTGCTTCTCTCTTATGGTTAGCGCATGACTGCAGCGGTGCAACAAAAGCATATGCCGAGGAGCGTCTGAGATCCGAGCCCTGATGGAGTTGACGCCAGAATCGAGGCCCTACTCAGGCTGTCTATGTCTGAGGGCTTCGAGCGAGTTGGTATTCCGTCGGTGCCCGCAAGAATCGTGGTTGTCCAACGGACAGACGCGCCTCGCTGTAGCGCTCTGACCGGATTGTCATTGCGGCTTTCATCGTCCGGGAGATCGTTGCCGGGTGACGTCGTCAACTCGCCTCGATCAGCTCGCTTGCGTGATTTAGCTCGAAACAAATCCTGACACTGCTTACCGAGAGCGGCGTGCTCGAAGCTTGCCCGCGCCTGAGAGGATCAGCGCAAATTGCAGACGTTCTCCCCGTCGTCCGTCGCAGAATCTCACACTTGTTCGCAGCGCTCACATCTAAAGCACCATTTGTCATGCCGAGCTCCTCTCGGGAGCAACCAGTCGCCCATGCTCAGAAAGTCGCTGCGACTGCAAGAAGTTCATCAGTAGTCCTCTGAAAGAGGCGCGCGACCTGTGATTTAGGTGATGTTTTGAGCCCGCACGGCTGTGGCGAACGCCCGGGTGATGGCACACAAAAGTTCTGCAACCAACCGCGGGAGCAGGGCAAATTTGTAGTCGGCCGCGGCGAGGACCGCTTGATGCGGTCGACGAAGTGTATCCATTGCCGTAGTTTTGCGGGTCCATATGCGGTGCTCAGCCTTGACTTGGCGGATGACAGGCTCGACAGCCACACGACGCTTGATCTCGCGCCGTATGGAAGGCATGATGCGGCAAACCTTCGCAGAGTACGACGTTACGGTACGCCAGGCATTATCGGCAAGACCGGCTGCTCGCGCTTGAGCGCCCGAATCTAGTGTTTCTCATCGATTCTGAGCACAAGAACGCGATTCGGTGGGATAGGTGGAGGCGACGATATCGCGCACCTGCGACGAGCGGCGGATCGCTCGATGATTTGAATGTCTGGATAACGTGCGCCACATATGTGCTCATGAATGCTGAGTTTGGCAACCACGGATTTGCTTGGTAAATCATCTCCAACAGCAGAATCGCACCGCGTCGCACAGATAGCCACCGGCAGCACGATGACGGCGAGCTTGCGTCGTCAAGTACGTTTTTCTCCAGCGCACGCAGCAGTAGCGGTGCGATCTACCGGGCCGCACACTTCATTCGCCACAAGCGCTCTCGTCTGTCTAAAGAGATTTCAGGTATCATGTTATGATGAGCTTGTATTCCAGATGACTAGAGCCAAAAGACTCGTACGTCTCCAGCAAGTGTCCATAGCGCGGTGATCTTGGCTGATCTGATTGAGCTGTACGGGGCGGAAGAAATAAGGGCTTGCTCTAGGCCAAACCTCAGCCAGAGGCGGTCCAACAAGATTGATAGGCGTCTGATCGTGTGGGTCATCAATCGAAAGGATCCTGTGGCAGAGATGACTGGATCAGCGCATAAATATATTTGATCTACTTGCTTCATCCAGGCAAATACTCGCGACTCCAGGTCTCGCTTACGGCGCCTGTGGCGAGCAAAGCATCTATTTCGGCTTCTGAGTATTGCAACCACTGTAGGACTTGCCGCGTCGAGGCGCCGTATTTTTCCGCCGGGGACAACGCATAGATCTTTCCGACCGCCGAGCGGACCGCATAAGGATCAACCTGCGTAACGGCATGCCCGCTGGGATGGTCTCGAAATATTGAGAAGGAATAGCTGCCCTGCTCGACCCCTGAAGTGCCATCTGCGGGCCTCGAATTTGCCGACAGCAGGGCTGCGATGTTCTCGCAGATTGCGGCGCCGATATCGGCTGCAATAAATCTCGATAACCATTCCTTGGCGGAAACCTTTCCGATAGTCGTAACAAGGAAGGAATCTCGTTCCTCCTTCGGTACGTCAGCAAGCCTTTCAAGCCCCTCGACCCGGACAAAGCGAGCCAGGTCGTCCTCGAAGGCGCTCAACAGGAGACTGCTGCCCGAGGCCGTCTGATAGAGTCGGGTCAGTGCATCATAGCCCTTTACATCGATACCTGCCGGCTCATTGAACTCCCCACGCCGTTTAAAGTCGTAGCAGAACGGTATTTGCAAGACGCCGGAGAGGGCCGACAGCGACGTCCGGCTTCGCCCAGCACGGCCGGTCCTAGCCTTCTGGTACAGCGCGACAGCAATGCCGAGAGCCGCGCCGAACCCGCACATCACGTCGATCGTACCGATGTGCGCATGTTGCTCGGGCGTATCCTCGGAGCCCCCGCACCTCAACATGATGCCAGTTGTCGCTTGGACCAGGTCATCATAGCCGAGGTAGTCGCTACGCGGGCCGCGACGGATGCCGCCGAAGCAATCGAGCTGGCAGAAGATCGCGTCCTGATTGAGCACTTTCATGCCCTCCAGATCGAGTCCCCATTGCTTGATCTGCCGGTCAGTTGCATTCCAAACTACGACATCAACTGACTTCACCAGCCTCTCAAAGACCTTTCGGCCGCCAGATGAGCCAATGTCTACCAAAATCGAGCGCTTGCCCCGCATGTGGGTCATGCCAAGGATCACTGTGAACAAGCAGTCGTAAAAGGGGCTCGCTGGATCGATCTTGATCACCTCGGCCCCGAAACGCGCGAGATAGGACGACGAATGCGGGCCAGCGATGACGTTGCACATGTCGAGGACCCGCACGCCGTCGAGCCATCCCGCGGATGCCTTGGCCGCCCTGACCGCCTGCGGCCTAGCAGGTGTCGCCAAGAGTGCCGCGAGTGCCTGGTGGAAGGCGACCCATTTCCGTGGCTCCGCGCTCAACATCGCTTCCCCACTTTCCTCAAGCCAGACCACAGGTCCCGGCTGGGTCATCCGCCCGTATACGGGATCGTCAAGCTCAATCATTAAGCCCGCGCATTCCGCGTGATCGTCGCTGATCCATTCCTGCAGCCAGCGCTGCGGTGCACCAGGGACCCGGCCTTTCCCGAAGATACGCTCCCATTCCTTTGCGGTTCGGGTCAGAAAGATCGCCTTCATCCGTCCGGCGATCTTGTCGGCCCAATATTTTGGCACGGAATAGTCGGCAAGCGAGACGTCGGATCGCCATTCGCGGATAGGGCGGTAGGTATCGGCTTCCTCCGTCAACCCCTCGGCCACGAGCTCGTCGTATAGTCCCAAAAGCTGCAAACAGCGCCTGGCGTGATGCTTGTGGCTTGGACAGACAACATAGAACATGCGTCCATCCTTGCATTTGTAGTTGCGGCAAAATGGATTTAGGAGCTCTTGCGAGGACTCGTAGGAAAGATCCATAGGCAAGCCCGCTTCGCGCCGCCGGTCGATCTCGCGCTCGCGTCGATTCTTGTAGCGGAGCGGAAGGGCGTCAATATTGATCGAGTTGTACGCAAGGCCCTCCATAACCGCGCATGCAAGAGGTACCTCGATCTGGTCGCCGATTCCGCTGCGCTCGCGCGCCTGAAGCGCCAGCACCGTGGCCGATACGGCGAGCATCGTGCCGTAGGCCGATGCCAGAGGCAGCGGCGAAAACGACGGATTGATACCCATCAGCACGCGGCTCAGCCCCATGTCGGTGAACACGCCCGAGGTTGCCGCGATTACGGCCTCAAAGGCACGCCACTCGCGACGGAGCCTGTCGTTGGAAGCAAAGCCCGGAATGGACACGGTGATCAGGTCAGGTCGGGTCTTGCGCTGAGCCGTAAAGTCAATTCCAAGGCGGCTCAGTACCCCCGGGCGAAAATTCTCGACTACGATGTCCGCTTTCCCGATAAGCGCGTGCGCCTGCGACACCCCCTCCTCAGACTTCAAGTCGATCGAGACGATTAACTTGTTTCGATTGAGGGTCGCATTGGCCGGGCTGTCCCATAGGGGACCGGACGGCGGGTCGATATGTACGACCGTGGCGCCAAGATCGGCGAGGATCATCGCCACCGCCGGGCCAGCAATGTACTGGCCGAAATCGACGACCTTGACGCCGAAGAGAGGAAGGCTTGAACGTCGCATCGCTATTACTCTTCGATTGTCCGGGATCGGTATTGTCGGCGTCAAGTATGCCGATCGGATTCGTATAGGATGAAATCCGGCGCCCTCGAGGTCATCAGGAGGCTGTGCGCATTGGTATGCCCGCTGGAGATGCTGGGACTCGCTCTGTCTAGGTCTCCCCTGACACGCAAATCAACCGCCCTCGGGCTTTCCTCATAACCCCTCTTCGTGGTGCAGAACGGTTGTGGTGCAGACGGGCTCGAAGATGGTAGCGGCAATGGCCCGCGAACTTCGTCAGATCGGCTCTGGAACCCAAATGCCGACTGCGACACGATCCTATGGATCTGGCGTATGCTTTCCGCGGCGATCTCGCGATCCGTGTGCTCACCGGCAGATGCGGGCTGGCTCCACCGCAAACCGCCCCTGTGATTGAGATAAATGGCTCGGAAATCATCGTGACCTTCTGCGCTCGCTGAAGGCAGACAAACCGCCGGGACGTATCGGGATAGAAGTGGCGTTTGTCATATAGGGGCGTGAGACGTACAACGGATCTATGCTTGCCATTGCTGCACCTTGTCCTGTCCTGTCGGCAAATTGCGTTGTAATCTATTCGTCGAGTTGGTATTTGACGGTACATCATTAACAAGCATGAAAACCCTACTTAGTCTGGTGAGGAATATTGCATTCGCCATTCAAGCAACGGTTAGGCAAACATCAGCATTCAAGGCGGCATCGCTTTGAGCGATAGCGGGCGCAACGGGGCATGCGGCTTGCGGTCGCAGAATCTCGCCGGCCGGCCCGATGAGCGGCCGTCTTCTACGCCTTTTTTTCGCCGGCCATTATGAGCAGGAAGGGCGCCACTCACGATCGAGAAAGTCGAGAATGTTCGTGCCAAATCACCAGCTCATTCAGGTTCGAAGGATTCGAGACGTTGAACGTTCCGGCGCGGACGGCGTCGCACGAGATTCAGCTGAGCTTCAGAATAGCCCGTGCTGCCAATGTTGAAGAGGAAGATTCAGGCTAATTACCGCCGCTGTCGTCGAGACGTTGTCCCGGATTGTGAACCTAACGGGCTTGTCGAGTTGCCGCTATCAGAATAGGACGTGCGTGAGCATAGCTCATGGTCAGCGAATGGACGAAGAGCTCCGAATTAATGGGGCACCGGAGAGTCCGCGGCACCTAGACTCACTTGTGAATTTTCTTGCATCGTCAGCCTGCTGAGTAAAAAAATCTCTCAAGGTTCCAAAAGGCGTCATTTATGTTGTTAAGTAACGGCCATGACGCGAGAGCCTGCCGCGGGGAACTGGGAATGCAGGACGAGGATCCCTCGTGAACATTCGTGTCTATTGATAAGCCCAATTCAGGCATCAAACGCGCCAAGGTCGATCTCCAAACCAAGTGCGTAGCTGGGACAAAAGCCGATCAAGTAATAACTTAACTATATTGCAAGCCAACGTATTGGAGTTCATCAATCGCCCAAGTGTTTAACCTGACCTGCCACTGAACTTTCATCCAGCGGAAGTTAGAGTCTCGGTGGGTTGTACGCCAAGTGGCGCGGGTGGAGCAACGGACGATCGGCGGAGCTGGTCGGGGTTGCGCAGCCGAGCGTCCGTTGCGGTGAGAGTGGCGGCGTAGTCCGCGGGCGTGAGGTATTGCAGCGAGGAATGAGGGCGCTCGCCATTGTAGTCGGCGACCCATGCCGCGAGTTTGGTCCTGGTGTCGTTGAGATCGAAGAACAGCGTCTCATTGAGGAGCTCGTCGCGCATCCGGCCGTTAAAGCTCTCGACGAAGCCGTTCTGCATCGGTTTGCCCGGTGCGATGAAGTGCCAGTCGATGCCGGTTTCCTTGCACCAGGCGAGCATGGCGTTGCAGGTGAGCTCGGTGCCGTTGTCGGAGACGATCAGGCCGGGTTTGCCGCGGCGGGCGACAATCGTCGTCAGTTACCGCGCCACACGCCGGCCCGAGATCGATGTGTCAGGAATGGCGCCCAAACATTCCTTGGTGACATCGTCGACGATGTTGAGGATGCGGAAGCGTCGTCCATTGGCGAACTGGTCGTGGACGAAGTCCAGCGACCAGCGCGCATTCGGCTTTGCTTCCACCAGGATGGTGCCCGGCACCCCATGGCCTTGCGGCGAGCCGCCGCTTGCGGACCGTCAGCCCTTCTTCCCGATAGATCCGGTGAATGCGGTTGATCCCTGATGGCTCGCCCTCCCGCCGCAGCAGGACGAACAGTCGACGGTAGCCGAACCGTCGGCGCTCGTGAGCAAGGTCGCGCAGCCGGGCACGAAGATCCGTATCCGGAGGGCGGCAAGATCGGTAACGGACCATCCTCCGATCCGCGTCGACGATCGTGCAGGCCCGTCGCTCCGAAAGGCCCATCACGGCCTTCAGGTGCGCCACAGCGGCGCGCTTGGCGGCGGGCCCTACCATTTTTTTGACAGAAGCTCGCGAAGAGCGGCCGCGTCGAGCATCTGCTCGGCCAAAAGCTTCTTCAGCTTCGCGTTCTCATCCTCGAGCGACTTCAGCCGCTTAGCTTCGGAAGCTTCCATGCCGCCGAATTTGGCCTTCCAATTGTAGATCGTCGCTTCGGAGACTCCGTGTTTGCGAGCCAGGTCAGCTGTCGTCGCCCCAGCCCCATGCTCCTTCAACACTGCGATAATCTGCTCTTCCGTGAACCTTGCTCGCTTCATCTGTCCGTCATTGCTCAGGCCGGAATCTAACTCCATCTGGAGGAAATACTCAGGGGCAGGTCAAACCGTGTTCGGCTGGAATATCTTGGCTGCGAACAGGCAGAAATACCAACGCACGCCGGATTCAGGACTGAAACGGGCGAAGGCGATTTTGATTTAACCTTCGGCGTATGAAGGCGAAGCATTGACCGAAATTGCTAACCGGGCGGTCAGGACGAATGCCGGATATGCCTATGCGAGGTGTTCGCCGGGACCGTTGCTTTCCGCCACATTTGCGGCGAGCTTCCGTGGAGGTACGTGCTCGTCGAGCTGCATCGATGCAATCCGGTCGGGTGCCGTTGTGCGGTGCGAGCTCGCGGTCATTGCCGAACGGACCACGTACGGCCGGCGAAGTTACGACTTTCAAATAGTGACAACAGATCAGATCAGGTGCTCACGGTTCTCTCCGGTGAGCACGCGCCTGACCGTCCCTACGAATTGCCGGAAGATGCTGCGCAAGCCTGCGCGCTTCAGGCCCTCATTCGCGCGGTAGCCGGAAGCCTTGATCGTCCTTTGGCCCATGAGTCGCAGGGCGAACAAAGCAGCGGAAGCAGCCGCCTTCGCGTGATGGTTAGTATGCATCTGATCGATCTCCTCGACCGAAGCCGGTGCAACCTCAAGATATCCTGCGTCGATCGCCGCATGGAGCAACTCCTCGCCAATTGGCGTGCGAACGACGGCCACGTTGACTCCTGGTGCTTCAGCATAAACCGGTCTTCCGTTCTGAAGTATCCAGCCATCTGGCGCGGAGATATCTGCGACTTCGCCTACTCCATCTGGGCAGATCTTGCAGCGAAACTGGAGTTCGTAGCGGAATTTGCCCATGTGCCAACCCCCCGGATAGGGTAGGTCGTAAACGGTTCCGTCGAAGGTCTGCACACGCAGCGGGCCGGGCCATCCTTCCCCACGGTATCGGTACAAGGCGACGTTCAACTCGTCGACGTCGTGGTGGCGCATTACAGCTTTTGCGATGTGGACGGAGTGAACACCACCACAGAAGTTGGTCAACTTGTAGGGGATCAGCCGCTCGATCCGCGGGTCAACACGCCCGAGCGCACAAACGGCCGAGATATCGCAAGGTTTGGCGATCACGGCAAAGCGCTTGCCTTCTTCAAGCAACCGGTGCACCTCCACGAGAGGTGACGATGGGCCATAGCGAGATTGGGCGCCGCGCAGCACTTCGTCCGGTGTTCTCGATATCGTGGATGTTGTCAGCCACGGCTTTCGATCGTCGGCGCGGACATGCAGCACCGCATGAACGCGGCCACTAGTCAGGAGATATCGGCCAAGGGCGGTCAATGTGCCGCCTGCGGCACCCTTGTGACGAACGACCGGGTCGCTGGACCAAGATCTATGTAATTCGCGCATGGGTCCCCATACGGGATGAATGGTGACCCCTTGAGGCCTGCCGGGGCCTTGGACCGACACGCCCGGACAGACGGCCATGATCTGTTCGTTCTTGCTGGCAACGAGTTCACCTCGGACGAGAGGCCGCATGTTACCTTCGATATTGATGCCCATCGATATCACAGGGGCGGCGATGCTCGCGCACACGCCACAGCCTGTGCAGAGGCCGGCGCCCACTACATCCTCGACGTCTCGGGTGGGCCCGGCGAAGAACGTTCGCTTGCCGCGGAACTGCTTGCGCGCCATTGGGCGTCCTCTGAAGCCTCACGATACCTAGTGAGCGGTCTGATTCTCCGGGCGCGCATAGCTGTCTTCACGCGCCGCTGATGATTTCTCGGGGTTCGCCACATTCGCTGCCGCTTATGCTGGAGTCGCTCCGGCGCGGATTCTTGCACAAGGCCCACGCCGGGCACAACGTCCGCGACCGAGCTGACCATTGTGAGCAGGCCTCGGCCGGCAGAGGAGCTTGCGTCAGCCAACGATACGCCCGCCGCGCGCTCAAAAAAATCTGTTGCACGCGCTCGACCGCACGGCCGCACGTCGACTCCGTTGAGGACAAGCCGTGCGGTCCGCTCGCCGCCGACTACCCCGCCTCCCAGCAGTCCAACCGCACGCGGCGGCCGCCAAGGCATGAACTTCGAATTCTCAAACATAAATCTTCTCTGACATGAACTTGTCTCAGTGTGCATCTTGAGGGCGAGCTTCTCCCGCACCTAATCCGGGCTCATCACGCGCACCCCCCATCCGATCGAGGATGTTTGCGCCGCCTTAGACTAGAGTTAGGCCTTGTCGCCAGCCGCGCCTGGGAGAGGTTCGGGTTATCTTCCAACCCCACTCGCGCATTGGTCTCCACCATCGGCGCCGACGTGACATACGGAAGTTGCATCCATCCGATTCACTTCAGAGATCGTCCTCACCTTCCCATCTCACGATGTTCGATTTCAGAGGCTAGCGCCAGCGTTGACTAGAATTCATCGAACTGGTCCATCGGAAACTCCTGCGGCACCGCCTCTGCGAAGGCCTTGGTTGCGGCCTGTCCGCATCCTAGCAATCGGCGTGCCGCTCGTGGAATTCTGTGCGCGGGTTGTTACGAAAGAGAACACATCTAGCTAATCACGCTGCGGGTCGTCAGAAGTTTGACATCGACGTAGTCAACCGAACACGTCTGGTTGGACCCAGTTGGCACTACAGATGCCGTCTCATGTGAGGCGGTCGTCCTCGTGCCGAGCTTGAACAAGCTTGACGAGACGCGCCGATGGCATGTGGCTTCGGGTTGATCTGAGAGCATTTTTGTCGAATTCTTGTGAGACACCGAGTACGACGGCCAGAAACTCATCAGCGCCAAATCCGACCGCTCGATTGGCCGGACAATCGGCAATGCCAGCTGGGCCTGCAAGATGATGGAATATTCGCGCGACAGCTCCTGTTCAAGGGATTGTACGATCGTGGAGGCGGACCGTGTCGCGCCCACTAAGCAGTTGCTAGAGCAGGAGGCCCGGGGACGGATCCTCTAGGCTACCAAGGGAGTGTCTCTCCGGCCCTGCCGGGATGGAAGCAGAAGTATATTTAAAAGCAGTTGTCCTCCGATGAAGTTGTCGACTCGTGAGCTACCACGCGCACGAGACGGACTTTCTCGATGACAACGTGAGGGTAGTCGTAAGGAGCGAGAGCGCGTTCGCCATGGGACTTCCATTCGAGATCCGTCGACTTAAAAAGGGCAGTGCACAATGGCTTCGGCATCAACGGGACGCGTCAGCGACGCCATTGACCCGTTTGAGCGGCTTAATTCCTAAAGCGCCCGGGATGGCCTGGGCATGCTTGCTTTGGAGGAAAGCCCTTTCGTCGGCAAACTGGCGTTTGAACTTCCCGCGGCCGTCGGCGTTCCGTCGTGGAACTCCATCTCCCATGTACTAGGAGTTACCGACTCGCGCGGCGGACCACTGAACTACGTATCTTGGTGAAGCTCGGCGCCACGGGATTCCAGCGAACTACGTCAGGGCTGATCACATGCTCCAACTATCTGTAGTTTTCAGTAAGTTATCCGTATGGGCTGACGCGCTCTGCTGGCTCGCGATTTTGGTTTCGCAACTCGCCAAATGCCTGTTAACGCATCTGGACTCCTCCTGCTCTTGGTAGTTCTGCGTCAGCTCGATCCGTATGATAATGCTTATATAGGCGCCGAAGAGCTTCGGGAATGGCGTGGAACCTGGGAAAGCAAGGCGGTGTTCGCCGGCTCGGTGCGTATGATGCCGCGGCAACATTGACGAGCAAAAACGCTGGTCCGCGCAAGGGCGCGGTGTCAACTTTTTCACACGAGTTCTCCCAATCGTAGCGAAATTCGCGGTGTCTCGGCGACGACACCTTTACTCAAGCTGCTCGGCACAACTCACCGGAGGGGACGACTTACGCCATTGGCCTTGCTGATTACCCGCCGCGTTCCGATAGAGTTCGCCAAATCGGATAGAGTTCCCTAGATTCGATGAAGAGTGATCGGCAACAAAACCAAAGGAGCATCTGATGGAGTACAGCACCATTCTCTACAAAGCGGACGACCGTGTCGCGTGGATAACTCTGAATCGGCCGACCAAAAGGAATGCGTTCTCAATTAAGCTCTGCAACGAATTTCAAGATGCGCTCGTGATCGCCGAACGCGATCCGGACGTTCGCGTGATCGTGGTCAAGGGAGAGGGCGGCCGGGCGTTTTCTACCGGATTTGATATGGATGAAGATAAGACCGAGTTCGGGCCGGCAAACATTGATGATTGGACCATCAATGATTTGAACAGGTCTTTCGATCACGGCGTGAAGTTTCTGCATTCAGTGTTTCACTGCTCCAAGCCCGTTATCGCGATGATCGACGGTTACTGTCTGGCCGGGGCCTTGGACTTGGCTACGTTGTGTGACATTCGCTACTGCTCTGACGATTCGCGATTCGGTTTGATTGAGGCCCGGATGGGGATTGGTGACACGGAACTGCCGATGATGTCGCACTTGATCGGTCAGCGTTGCCGCGAACTGATCTATACGGGAGACATGTTCGACGCCCAAGAGGCGTACCGGCTCGGCCTCGTAAATCGTGTCTTCCCCAAGGATCGACTTGAGGAAGAGGTGACGCGCATCGCGAAGCGCATGTCTCGGGTCGCACTGCCAACCTTGGTGTGGAACAAGAAAGTACTCAACAACACGCTCCACGCGGCAGGCCTCGATTCTGCTCTGCGATATGGCTTCGCCGCCGACTTGATCATTAGTAGATCGGATTCCGAGTTCAAGCACTTCCGTGAGTTGGCACGCACTGAAGGGGCGAAGGCAGCATTCCAGTGGCGCGACTCAATCTTCGCGCCATTCGAATCCGAAACATCATGGGTTTCCTCGCGCACAGCACCCAAACGGCCAGGGAAGGGTTGAGCATGGAGCAACCTGAGCAGCATTCACCTCGAATGCTTCAGTTGACCTAGTCGCCCGTTAAGAAGCCGGATTGAGCTGAACTGGACAGTTGAGCGAGCGCCAGAGCGAGACCAACAATAGGCACAAAAGTTCTCTGAACCAGGCGAGGACGCGGCGGAAGTTGTGGCCGACAGCTGAGAGGAGGACGTTGGCGGCGTCGCCGGCACGGCCTTTGAGATAGCGCCGGCCGAGGTGCCCTTCGGCCTTCAGATGTCTGATGATGGGCTCGATGGCGGAGCGGCGGCGCAGCTCGCGCTTGATGACGCCGAAGACGTCGCGCTTCTGGCCGGAGATGAAGACGCGGCGGGGATTTTGCGCGTCGTGGCCGCGATAGCCCTTGTCGACATAAGCCCGCTCGATCGCACAGCCGGTGAATGCCTCGGTGCGGTCAAGGACGTCCCGCAATGTGTGACCGTCGTAAGGGTTGTCGGGCAGCGACTTGGCATGCAGCGCGAACAGGCCGCCGGGAGCTCGGCGGTTGTTGGTAACGATGGAGGCCTTCACTCCGAACTCATAAGGCGCGGCGGCCCTGTCCTTGCCAATGCACTCGACCTCCGGGGCATGAAAGGAATACGGCTTCCAGCCGCGTTGTCGCTCCTGCTGCGAGCGGATCTGCGGCGCCCTGCCAAGCGGGAGGGCGAACGCCTCCTCCAGTGTCGCCTGACCCTCGATCTTGCGGCGGACGTCACGAATGATCCGTCCCAGCCGGCTGCGCAGGATGCGCAGCTGCCGCTGATGCCGGTTGAACTGTTTCGCATGAGCGTAACGGCCCGCCATCATCGCCGCGCTTTTTGCCACGCGAGAATAGGATTGCCGCAGCCTGACCCCGTGCTTCCTCGCCAGGCGCGCGGTTCAGCCCGCGGATCGCTGCATGCAGCAATTTGGCGTCGGTCGGAAAACTAATCGCCTTCGGCTGCACGGTGATGTCGACCGAGACCCGCTTAAGGTCTTGGCTGCGCAACGCACCGGCCTCGTGCGCCACCCGAAGGCTCTCGGCCAATAATCGCTCCAGCTTATCGCCGAGCCGCTTGCGCCAATGGCTCAGGTCCGAGCGCTCGTGCTGGAAAAACTCCTCGCCGGTGAAAAACTGGAAGTACGGGTCGTCGACCCCAGCGCTCCCCCCTCGTCGGACAGCCCATAAATGTGCTTGAGCAGCAACAGCCCGATCATGAAGCGGGTCTCGATCCCCGGTCTGCCGTTCTCGCTGTAGAGCGGGGCAATCTCCCCATCGATTCAGTCGCAATCGATTCTGCCGGCGAGCAGAACCAGCTCGTGCTTCAAGTTGATAATCTGATCCAACCCTGCCCGGAACAGATCGTTCGATCCCGTCGTCTTGCGCTTATTCGGCCGCATCGCTCCTCCGATGCACCACAGAACCACGGTTCACAACGAAGAGGAATCCTCAAAAATTGAATTTGCAAGATTTGCGGCGCCCATGCCTCAAATCCCTGCAATCTCAAACGCCATCAAATCCCCAAAAACAGACTCCCGCTCAATCGCTTACAGGCTGTTCACGAACGACGACCTGCGCGTGACAGCCTGAGCGCGACGCGACGGCGTCGTCGCGCCCATTCCTGGACTTCCCAGTCGACTCATGGCCTTCGCCGGCAACCGATTCACACACAAAAAAGTTTTCAATTGGAGATGCATCAGCACTACTCCGGAATCGTGGTCGTGATCCGCTGACCATATTCGATGTGTTCCAGGCGCGAATGCTACCAGATCTTGCAGTGGCGCGCCCGAATAACAGGTCGTAAAGGCGATCCGTGTTCGCAACAAATTGAAGCGCGCCAGCGTGTACAGCGCTCACCTCCTGCCAGTATTTGGCTGGACCTCGCGGGAGGGCGCGGAAAGAGCATCACCCTTCAGCTGGGAAAGTTAGACCAGATAAAGCTTGCGGCGACAGCGCCACCTCGGATCGATCAGCGACGAAGCTGTATTCTAAGCTGAATCCCGTCGAATGGCTGCACACAATGAGAGATTTGGATGCAAAACCTTGATGTTCATGTTCTCAAACTATACGACGAGCTGGCACGGAAGCTTGGAAGGGCCATCCTTGTTAAATTGTTGGATGCAAGAGGAGTTGTCGAAATCAGAACTGAAGATCATCGAAGTGTGCAGTACTGATGCGTCGCGTCACAGGATGAGCATGGGATGTCTCGCCGCCAGATGATGAACCTGCTTGTTGCGGCCGGTATGTCGATCGCTGATGGCGCGGTTGCGACATTCAACCCAGTCTATGCGCAAACTCCGCGCCGCGGCGGCAAGATCAAGATTGCGACGGCCGCGAGCTCGACCGGCGAGACGCTCGATCCTGCGAAAGGTCTTAACCACACGGACTATTCGCGCGCATTCATGTTCTATAATGGGCTCACCGTGCTCGATGAGACACTGACCCCGCAGCTCTGCCTTGCAGAGGAGATTGCTTCGAGTGAGCGTGCAACTGCGTGGAATATCAAGTTGCGTGACGATGTACGGTTCCATGATGGATCCCCGCTCAGCTCTGCCGATGTCGTCTACTCTCTGCAACGCCATAAAGACCCATCTCTCGGCTCGCCGGTACGAAGCCTAGCCATGCTAATGGAGGAGATCACGGCGACTGGTCCGAGAGAGGTGCGTATCCGCCTCTCTGGCCCGAATGCCGACCTGCCAGCCATGTTGGGATACTGGCATTTCCTGATTGCTAAGTATGGCGCAACCGACTTTCGTACGGCGAACGGCACCGGCCCATATAAGTGCCAAGAATTTCAGCCAGGCGCGAGCTCTATCGCTGTGCGCAATCCTGAGTACTTCAAATCCGGGAAGCCCTATCTCGACGAGATTGAGCTTTTCGGTATTACTGACGAACTGGCGCGCGTCGACGCATTGCTCTCGGGTGATGTCCACTTCATCAGTGCTATCAACCCGCGCTCGGCGCAGCGCATCATCTCGGCCCCCAATCTCTCCTTGTTTGAGACCAAGGCCAACGGATATCAAGACCTCGCACTTCGGCTTGACCAGACGCCTGGTTCGAACCCAGATTTCGTGCTCGCTATAAAGCATATGTTCAACCGCGAGCAGATCCGACGCGTGGTCTACCGAAACTTTGCGGTCGTCGCCAATGATCAGCCCATCGATCCCACCAACCGCTTCTACAACTGGAGCTTGCCTCAACGTCCCTTCGATCTTGACAAGGCGCGCTTTCATCTGCAACGGTCCCGCTTTGCCCATCAGACATTTCCGATCGTCGTCTCGCCGGCAGCGCTGAGTTCGGAAGAGATTGCGCAACTGCTACAGCAGAGCGGTCGCCAGATTGGTCTCAACTTCGACCTGCAGCGCGTCCCAGCCGACGGCTACTGGTCCAACCACTGGATGAAGCACCCAATCGGTTTTTCAAACACTCAACCTAAGCTAAGTGCTGATCTTGCGTTCAGTTTGGGTTTTGCGACAAAGGCCCCCTGGAACGAGAGTGCCTTGCACAACGACCGTTTTGATCAGCTGTTACTCGAAGCCCGCGCCGAGACCGACAATGACAGGCGACATCAGATGTACGGCGAAATGCAGCGCCTCGTGCACGAGGGCTCCGGCGTATGCATCCCGGTGTTTGCGACAATCCTTGATGCGCATGTGCGGCAGGTGCAGGGGCTCACGGCAATTCCAACAGGCGGCATGATGGGCTTCAACTTCGCCGAAAGCATTTGGCTCGACCAGTGAACGTCCCTAATGCTTTTGAAAGTGGGGTCGTGCATGGCGGGACGTCGGGGCCATGACGATGATTATCAAGACAGTGTTGATCCGTCTCGTTGTGAACAGGGTCGCTATTGCGATCTTGACGCTCCTATTTGTTTCAGTCGCGGTGTTCGTTGGTACCGAAATCCTGCCTGGCGACGTCGCGCAATCCGTACTCGGCCAAAGCGCAACGCCAGAGGTGGTTGCTGGCTTGCGGCAAGCCCTTCATCTCGATCAGCCGCCTTATATCCGCTACTTCCTTTGGCTTGGTGGTTTGCTCACCGGCGATCCCGGCCACTCGCTCGTTAACCATCTACCTGTTGCGACCCTCATCGCAAGCCGTCTACCTAACTCGCTCATGCTCGCAACTATAACAGCCACGGTTTGCGTGCCGATTGCGCTGGCACTCGGTGTGCTATCAGCGATTTGGCGTGGCAGTTTCTTTGACCGCGCAGCCAGTTTCCTGACGCTTTCGGTCGTTGCGGTACCGGAATTTCTGATCGCGACGCTCTCCGTCATTGTCTTCGCCGTCCACCTGCGCTGGTTTCCCGCGCTGTCATACGCGACCGGGATCGTCTCGCTCCGTCAATTCTTTCGGCTATTTGCGCTTCCCGTCTTGACGCTAAGCTGCGTGACGATCGCACAGATGATGCGCATGACGCGCGCCGCTGTGATCGAGACGCTTCGTTCATCCTATGTCGAGATGGCTATCTTGAAGGGCGCACGCCCCATGCGCGTCGTTCTGGTTCATGCTCTTCCGAACGCGATCGGTCCCATCGCGAACGCAGTGGCGCTCAGTCTGTCCTACCTTCTCGGCGGCACAATCATCGTCGAGATCATTTTCAACTATCCGGGGCTGGGGCGTCTTCTAGTCGACGCGGTTTCGACGCGCGATATGCCGCTCGTCCAGACCTGCGTCATGATGTTCTGCTCAGCCTACCTGATCCTGGTCATGCTCGCCGACATCGCCGGCATTCTCTCAAACCCGAGGCTTCGCAACGAATGAGCGTAGATAAGACGATCGCTGCCCTCAAGACGCTGGCCCCGCCGCGTCGCCGTCCGTGGCTACCGGCAGTCGGTATGTTTGGCGCCATCATCGTCACCTTCTGGACAGTGATGGCGATCGTGGGGCCCTACATCGCGCCACATGACGTTGGCGTGATGGTAGACGATGACGTGTTCGGACCGATGCACCGGGGAGTGCCGCTCGGTAGCGACTATCTCGGTCGAGATGTGCTCAGCCGCATTCTTGTTGGCGCTCGCTACTCGATCGGCGCCGCCGCCGCAGCGACCGTTTTCGCTATCTTCATGGGCGGCACGCTTGGCATGCTGGCTGCCGTCTCGCGGGGGGCGGTCGACATGACGCTCAGCCGCTTCTTCGACGCGCTCATCGCGATTCCGAGCAAGATGTCCGCCCTGGTCGCCATCGCTGCGCTCGGCTCCTCGATTCCAATCCTAGTCGGCACAGTTGCGGTGATTTATACGCCCGGCGCCTTCCGCATCTGGCGCGCGCTAGCGGTGAACGTGAACGCGCTTGACTTCGTCGAGGTAGCGCGCGCCCGCGGGGAAGGCACCGGCTATCTCATCCGCGAGGAGATCCTGCCGAACATCGCTGGCCCAGTTCTGACGGATTTCGGCCTTCGTTTCGTGTATTCAATGGTGCTGCTATCGAGCCTTTCCTTCCTCGGCCTCGGGGTCCAGCCGCCCAATGCAGACTGGGGCTCGCTCATACGCGAGAATATCGGCGGGTTGGCTGACGGCGCGCTCGCGGTCGTCATGCCGGCGGTTGCGATCGCAACGCTGACAATCGGTGTAAATCTTCTCATCGACAACTTACCAGACCGTTGGTTCTCGACTAGAGAGGACTGAGATGGCCCCACTCGTGAAAGTCGAAGGCCTGCGTGTCATTGGACGCGGTGAAGGCGGGCGGCAGAACATCATCGTCAAGGACGTCAGCTTCGAGGCGAACCCAGGCGAGGTGGTTGCCCTGATCGGCGAATCTGGTTCGGGTAAGACGACCATTGCCTTATCCCTAATGGGCTATACCCGATCGGGCGCACACATCGTCGACGGCAGCGTGACCTTTGACGGACGCAACGTCCTCGACATGAGTTCGCGCGAGCTGTCCGGCCTTCGCGGGCGCGACGTTGCCTACGTTGCGCAGAGTGCTTCGGCTGCCTTCAACCCGGCTCATCCTCTTCTCAAGCAGGTGATTGAGAGTTCGCAGATCCATCGCACCATGTCGGGGACCCATGCCGAGACGAAGGCGATTTCGCTTTTCCGCGAGCTCGTGCTGCCAAATCCTGAGCATGTGGGCGACCGCTATCCACATCAGGTTTCGGGCGGCCAGCTGCAACGCCTGCTCGCAGCAATGGCACTCGTTAACGATCCTAAGCTCGTCATTTTCGACGAACCGACCACGGCACTCGATGTGATAACACAAATCGAGGTGCTACGGGCTTTCAAGAAGGCGATCAAGGAACGTGGCACGACGGCGATTCACGTGTCGCACGATCTTGCGGTGGTCGCGCAGATGGCTGACCGAATTATTGTGCTGCGAGACGGTATGATCCGCGAGGTCGACGCGACCGGCCGCATCCTCACACAGCCGAAAAATGACTATACTAGGAGCCTCCTGGCGGCTGCGGAGCCGCGGGTTCGGCCGGTCAGCAACGACCAAGCGCAGGAGACGTCCGTACCACCGGTGCTACAGATTAGAAATGTCGTTGCGGGCTATGCCTCCGTCGATCGCGAAGGCGTGCCCGCGGTGCCGGTGCTATGCGATGTCAACCTCACCATCAAGCCGGGCTCGACGCTCGGTGTCATCGGGGAATCCGGTTGCGGCAAGAGCACGCTGGCCCGCGTCATCGCTGGCCTTCTGCCAGCGCAGCGGGGTGACGTGCTGCTCAATGGTGCAAAGCTTCCGGCCAGCGTCGCCGAACGCACATGCGACCAGCTTCGCCGCATTCAGATTGTGTTTCAGATGGCCGACACCGCGCTGAACCCGGCGCGCCCGATTGGGCGTATTCTCGGCCGCCCGCTTGAGTTCTATCACGGATTTGGCGGCGAAAAGCGGCGGCGGCGTGTCGCCGAGCTACTTGAAATGGTGCGCCTGCCGGCTACCATGGTTCATCACTACCCGAGCGAACTCTCGGGAGGGCAAAAGCAACGCGTGAATCTTGCGCGAGCCCTCGCTGCCGAGCCGTCGCTGATCCTCTGCGACGAAGTGACCTCCGCGGTGGACACCGTAGTAGGGGCTGCAATTCTCGACCTTCTAGCCGACCTGCAGCGAGAGCTCGGTGTTTCCTACCTCTTCATCAGTCACGACTTGTCGACAGTCAAAGCAGTTTGCGACGAGGTGATGATCCTCTATGCTGGGCAAATGATGGAGTACGGCAGCCGCAGGGCGCTGCACGACCGCCCCCTCCATCCTTATTCCGATCTCCTGATCTCCTCGGTGCCGGAGCTGCGCCAGGGTTGGCTCGATGAGATCAGCGAAACGGCCCGGAAGGAGGCGTCCACTGGCGAGGCCCGCCGCGGCCCGGGTCCGACCTGCAGCTTCTTCGAGCGTTGCTCTGTGCGTATTCCCGGGCGCTGCGACGTCGAACCAATTCCATTGCGACGTTTTTCGAAGGGCGCGGACGTCCGCTGCGTGCGTACGGAACAGGAACTTGTCGCGTTGACGGCCCGGTGAGCACGCCGCCGGATCGCGATATTGACGTTAGGAGCGTCGTGCAAAGGGTAACGATAGATAGTCGTCCGTGAAGAATGCGGATTGACCTAAGAAATAAGCAGAATTGGTCTTTGATGTAGTATTCGATTTTGCAAGAAAGCGGGGTGTTGGACCTCGTTTTCTTGCGTTTTAGGTTTTGCTTTTGGCGGTTCGTGATTCCCTGACGGCGTCGTCGACATTGGGGAATGCGATGAGCAAGCCGCGGGATGATCGCCAGAAAGACCTGTTGCTTCCGGCGCTTGATCAGATCATCGACATGGGTCATCCGCTGGTGCGGTTGGCCGCGCTGATCGGCTGGAACATCCTGAATGAGCGCTTCAGTTCGGTATGCCAAGCAGGGTCGGGGCTGCCGGGCTTGCCGACGCGGCTAGTCGCTGGGCTGTTCATTTTGAAGCACATGCACAACCTGTCAGATGAGGTGCTGTGCCTCGCTGGATCGAGACCCCTATTACCAATACTTCTGCGGCGAGCTGAGCTTCCGCCACCGCTTGCCGTTCGATCGATCGTCGATGACGCGCTGGCGGCAGCGGCTCGGCGAGGAGCAGCTCGTTGCGCTAATCTAGGAAAGCCTGTCGGTGGCGCACAAGCAAGACAGGCGCCATCGGCCCGAAGGACCAGGAGCGCGTGGTGGTCGATACCACGGTGCAGCCCAAGGCGGTTGAGCATCCGACCGACGCGCGGCTGCTGCATCGAGCAATCATCAAGCTGGTCGGGCTCGCCAAGCGCAACCGTGTGCCGCTACGCCAGAGCTATCTGCGCCTGGCCAAGCGCGCCGCCATCATGACCGGCCGCTATACCCACGCCCACCAGTTCAAACGCGCCCGGCGGCAGCTCAAGTTCCTGCGGACACGGCTTCGCCGGATCATCCGCGACCTCCGCCACAAGATTAATGGCGATACGGTACTGGAAGCTCGGTTGCGCCCGTTGCTCGGTTTAGCGCAGCAAATGCGCAGCCAGGATCAGCATCAGCGCGGTCCGAAGGTCTATGCGTTACATGCTCCGGAGGTTGAGTGCATCGGCAAGGGTAAAGCCGGCGCGCCCTACGAGTTAGGCTGCAAGGTCAGCATAGCCACCCCTGTGACGTCTCCGAAGGGCGGCCAGTTCGTGCTCCATGCCAAGGCCCTGCATGGCAATCCCCTCGATGAGCACACGCTCGGTCCCGTAATCGCCGACATGGAGAAGCTCACCGGGGTGGAGGCTCGCCGTATCCACGTCGACAAAGGATATCGCGGTGATAACCACCCGCATCGATTCAGGGTCTGGATCTCGGGTCAGTCCGCCGCGTCAGCGCTTCCATCCGTCGCGAGATGAAGCGTCGCGCGGCTGTCGAGCCCCTCATCGGCCACGTCAAGGCCGAGCGCCGTATGGACAGAAATTATCTCAAGGGACGCCCCGGCGACCGCATCAACGCTGTTATCGCCGCCGCCGGCTATAACTTCGGCCTGCTGCTGAGATGGCTCGCAGAGATCTTGCGTGTCATCATCCGAGCCTTCTTCGAGACCGTCCCGGCTCGAAACACCGCTTGAGCCGGGCGCCGGCGCCAGTTCTTCACGAGCGACTTGATACATTGCCCTCACTGGCCGCCACGCTGGACTGTGTTTCCCGATGCGCTCATTACGCCCCCGGGGCGAAGCACGGATTTGACAGCGGTTACATCGCTGGGAGTCGGGTTAGCAACGTCTCCGAGGCATTTTGGTTCTCCGTGGTGCGTTAGCTCATTATTGACCGAGTTGCCATTGAGCGAGCGCGTGGGTCTACACGTGTGTGCGACATAATCTCAGGTCCTAGCGCTCAAAGCGGACTGTGCTTCGCAAGAAGTTCTGCAGGAACATGTCGCCTTCTTCGGTGAGGATCGAGTCCGGGTGGAACTGCACGCCAAAAGTTGATTGGTTGCAATGGGCGAGGGCCACGTTCTCGCCTTCCTCCGAACGTGCCGTGACCCTGAGAGGGGACGCGCGTGACTGATCGAGTTTTGATGACAGGAGAATGGTAACGGTCAACGCGGATTGGCGACGGGAGACCCTGAACAGCCTTCGGTGGTCACGCGTTACGGCCGAGGAGCGACCGTGCATGGGGCGGCTTGCACGCACCACGCGACCGCCGAAGACGCTTCCAGCATTGGTGCCCGAGGCAAATGCCCAGAACCGGCACGCGACCTGAAAGTTCGCGAATGACGGGCATTGATATTCCGGCCTCCGCCGGAGCGCGGGGACTGGTAGAGATAACGATTGCCCGCGGCGTGAATCCAGCGAGATCGCGGACGGTCGCCACGTCGTTCGGAATCACTTCCGTCGCTTCACCAAGTTTATTGAAGTATCGAACAACGTTGAAGACGGAGGAGACGCAACTGTCGACGATGACAATCAAGATGCACCAGATGTTCCAGCTAGGAATGCGTCGAAGATTCACCGCGCTTTGATGAGCGTCTCCTCGTATTCGTTCCGTGGATCCGACATCGCTGTTATCCCGCTATCGGCATGAAATACCGCAAGATCAGAGTTGAGTGCTACAGTACGGATCGCGATATTCGCATCCATGCGGCCGTTGAACTCGATGAAGCCGATCGCGCGCCGAAGGTGCGCTCGATGGAGTTTATCTCGGAGATCGAACGTGTTGCGCGAGCAAGACCCATCTCGCTACTTCGAGCTTGCCTTCCTGGCGTCACGATTGCGGGCGCGGCTCTTTTGCAAGTTTCCCTTCAACGATTGACACCAGTTGGTGCACCGAAGCGTAGGTTTCGAGCTTGCAGAGCGCCACAACCTCCGCTGAGTCCGCAGTGCAAACACGTGATAAATCGTTCCGCAGCAGATCAACGATCGTCGTGTTCTCGGCACGGCCCTTCTCGGATGAATTTAGAATCTCAGCGCGGCGCTGATCTTCCCGAGGGCAGCCGATCGTGCAATCGTGCCTTTGATGGGGCGCGTTTCGACGTCCCGTCCGTTTAGCTTTAAGAAGCGTTCGGGCGAACTCGACGCAATCGTCAGCTTGCCGTAGCGCAAGAGAGCTGCAAAAGGTGCGGTACGGCTCCTGCTCGCAGGGCGCTCACTGTGATATCAGACCGAAAGCCACGGGCTTGGTCAATCGCGTGGTCGTCGTCCCTACCGCGCAGTGGCCAACCAAGCACCATGCGCATTCGCGCGCGGCTCTATGTCGCATCGAGGCTCGGTAGCTCACCGAGCGATGTGCATGGTTCCAATATAGGTGCTGAATGCAAGTTACCTTGATCAAGGGCAAAATCGATCGTGCATCGTTCACCCAAGTTGATCTGCAGGCAGTATGACAACCCAATCTCGATCGATCGTGGTCTGATGGACGCGCCGAGATATTGTCGCCGACAAACGTCGAAGTCTTCAACACCGAAACTGGAGCGCGCGTTACTATCTGCCTACGTGATTGAGGCGCCCCGAGGTTCGGGCGCGATTGACGCGTGAACGGCGCGGCCACGAGACTGGCGATACCCGGAGAGAAAGTTGTTATCGTTGCCTATTCCTGTTCAGGCAAAGTCGAGGTAGTGCCGGTCGACGGCAAAAGTCGCATCTTGTCAGGATGATAGATGAGGAGGCCAAGCTTGCTGATTGAGGGGACGAGGAGGCTGGTATCTATGCAGATCGTGGTGACCGGCACGGACGCCTGGATCGGAAAAACGGTCTTTTGCGCGGGGCTCGCTGACCTTCTCGGCGCGGACTATTGGAAGCCGATTCAGGCTGTCGTGAAAGGAGAGACCGATTCTGAGGTGGCCGCACGGTTGAGCAATCTTTCGCCCGAACGGATTGTGCCGGAGCGTTATCGGCTTCGGACATTCGCTTCGCCTCATTGTTCCGCCGAAATTGATGGAATCGACATCGATTCGGATTCACTCGATGTGCCGGCCTCTGGCGAGCGACCGTTCGTGATCGAGGGCTACGGCGGGCTGATGGTGCCGCTGAGAGGCGACGCACTCTATATCGATCTCCAAGCAGGGCGCTCGGCACCGTCAATCACTCGCTGCTCTCGATAGAGGCTCTGCGAAAGCGCGAGATTCCCATCCTAGGCACCGCCTCCATTGGCAAAAAATGCTGAGGCTCAGGTCGCAATACGCGAGATCGGCCGGGTGCATTGGTTAGGCCGATTACCCTGGCTTTCTCCACTGACGCCTAACACACGGCAGGCCGCGTTCCTTGCTGATGATTTCAAACCATGACCCCATCGTCCCAAATTCGTTCGCAGCTATGTATGTAGAAGGCTTTTAGTTTTTGCAGGAGGCGCTGTTGCACTGGACTTCCGATTTGCGTGACGGGGGCATTTTCGCAAATTACACCGAGCGCTTTTTGGCCTCGCCACTCGCGCGTGGCTATGTCATTCGGCTGATCGAGCTCGACCCGGGATGTGAACTCACGAATACCATCACGCCAGAATTCGCTTTGAGCCATAAAGCTTCACTGGCGCTTGCCAATGAGCGCGAAAGGCGGGCAGTTCGATGTCGAAAGCCTTGTATTGCTTCTCCGTCCCAAACGGCAGACGAGCAATTGCTCTTGTCGGTCAGAGCTTGACGCTGGCCAGCAACTCCACCGTTCAGTCTGGATTTAACCTGTGTACTCCCCGGCGAGAGTTGGCGAGGTGCGCTACGCTGAGGTGCGCGACCCCACGAAAGTCTTGCCAATGAGCAGGTTACTTTGGCGACAGGAGTACGACCGGAAAGAGCTAGAACTAGACTACGAATGTTCGGTGATGGTTCTTGTCCGCAGTTGCCGGAAGTGCCGATTATTCGATTCAGCGTCTCGCCTGCCAAGCAATCGCCGGCCGGGGGGCGTCTTCGTGGGCTCAGTATGCAGGCTCCTATGCGGACAATTCTGCCAGCTCCGCAATCTATGGTGTCCATATCGTGGATTCAGCAACGAGAGTATTCTCAAGAGCACGATGAAGTTGGTCTTGACGATCCGCTCACTTCGCGAGTGGCGGCTACCAGCGGTTTTCAGCGCGCGAGTTCGATACGGAGGCCGCTTCATGAAGAGCGCCATGGGCTGGTTGTGATGATTGCCTGCGCGAACGAGATTGCTTCTGGCGTCCGTTGGAGTCGGTCGTGAATCGATGAATTCTCGAATTCGATGCAGAATTTCTGCAATGCGCGCCTTACATTGGGAAATATCGACTTTGGAGACGCTTAATATGTATTAAGCGGAGGGAGAATCCGCTCCAAAGGGGGATATCCATGAAACTTACGAATAGTCTGTTACTCGGCTCTGCAGCAATCATTGCGAGTGCGGGGGTGCAGGCGGCCGATCTTCCGGCGAAGGCGAAGCCGAAGCCTATCGAGTACGTAAAGGTCTGCTCGCTCTATGGCCCCGGTTTCTACTACATCCCGGGCACTGACACCTGCGTGATGATTGGTGGCTATTTGCGTGTCACTGCCGGTTTCAACACAAATAGTATTTTGTACACTGCCGATGCCGGTTTGGGTGGGGCACGTAATCGACTTTCCAACGGATACACAGCCCATTCTCGTGGAGCTTTAAACATCGATACTCGTACCGCGACCGAGTATGGCGTGGTGCGCACCTACTTCCAAGGCGTTTTCAAGTGGACTGATGCGGGTTACAGCGGGGCCGGAAACGGATCGACGGTTTACGCGTCGCTCGGCGGGGTTCAGGCGCCGAACAATGCCAACCCGGGCGCTGTCGCTGGCGGTGTACTCGGTACGTACGACGCGTTCATCCAGTTCGCTGGGTTCACCGTCGGTCACGCACTTTCGCAGTTCTCTGCGCCTTGGGCCGACTATCCGGGCAACTACTACGACATTACGGGCAGCGGCGGTTGGGAGCGCGTGAACCAGTTCACGTATACTGCCGATTTCGGTCAAGGCGTCACAGTATCATTGTCGGCTCAAGATCAAGTCCAAAACTACACAAGCAACATCTGGAACGTGAGTGTCGCATCAGCCGCAGGTCTCGCTGCGGGTTCGTACGGTGGCAATGATATTGCCGGAACGGTCGCTCCAGACCTCGTCGCCATGCTTCGTGTTGACCAGGCGTGGGGCCTGTTCCAGGCGTCGTTTGCTGCTCACGACAACCATGCAGCCTACTATGGTGGAACTGAGCTCACCGGCCATCCGGACGACAAGTGGGGTTGGGCTGGTCAGCTAGCATTGTCGATCAAGAATATCCCGACCGGCCCGGGCGACACCATCAATATGGCGGGCGTGTATACGAAAGGTGCAAGCCGTTATAACTTCCACAGCTACATGAACAGCACTTTCGCGATGTACGGCGGAACGAGTTTGGCGGGTGTTTACCAGAGCGTCGGACTTGCTGGACTTTCCGACTCCGTGTTCGTGACTGGCTCCGGCCAGGAGTTGACTACAACCTTTGGCTTTAACGGCGCGTACACTCACAATTGGGATCCGCACTGGGCCAGCTCTATCTACGGTGGGATTGGCGCCGTACGCTATGATAACACGGCTAAAGGCTACATCTGCGGTGCGGTAGTCGCGGGGCTCGCATTGTCGAGCGGGTTCTCCGGCTGTAATCCCGACTTCAACTATTCGAGTGTCGGTACAACTCTCCGCTGGACTCCGGTCAAGAACCTGACCTTCGCGGCCGATCTCAATTACACAATGCTAGACCAGAAGTACGCGAGCGGAAGCATCGTCACACTACCGCAGCAGTCAAATATCGCAAAGCCGGGTGCTGCATATGAGCTGAAGAACCAAAACGTTCTGACGCTGGCAATCCAAGCTCAGCGCAATTGGTGACACTCTGGCAAAGCCACAAGAAGAGAAACGGAGCGGATTTCTTTATCTGCATTTGGCCTCCAAACAGCGCCCCCGGCATGCCCGCTGGAGGCGATTTTCTTTTCAATCACGATTGGCCATGTTCGGGCGCTAGCTTTGACTTTTGGATTTTTCGAAAGCCTCAACTGCAACGTGTGTTGGTGCGACATCGTGAGACGATCACGCGTCCGTTCCCTCCGCTGCGCGAGTGCGCCGTCGAGCTGACCTGCCGATGCTTATCACTGGGACGAGGACTGGACGATCCGAGCCGCCAAGCAATTCAAGCGGCATCAGCGGCAGTTGCGCATCATTCGCGGCCGGCTGGGTCGGATCATCCGCGATATCCGCCGCAAGGTAGAACGTCAGGCTGTGCTCGAGAACGCGTCCGCCCTCCCGCTCAGCCGAGCTTCGCAGATCCGCTCGCAGCAGCGCCAGCGCGGCTGGAAGCCTTATTCCTTCCACTCCCCGGCGGTGAGGTGCATCGGCAAGGGCAAAGCAGCAGCGCCTTACGATTTTGGTGTCAAAACCTCCATTGTCACCAACAACCGCCGTGCTCCCGGTCGACCGTTCGTGCTGCACCCAAGGGCGCTACCGATAACCCGTACGACGGTCACACCTTGCGGGACGTCATCGACGCACCGAGACACTCGCGGCCGCGCGACCGAGCGGGCCCATGTCGACAAGGGTTGCCGCGGCCGCAACGCACAAAATTCCCCAAGTCTTCATCTCTGGCCTGAAGGTGCGGCGTCTTGGGTGTCATCAAGCGCGAGCTGCGACGCCGCTCCGCCATCGAACCCATCATCGGACACCTGAAAGCCAATGGTCACCCTGGCCGCTGCTATCCCAAGAGCCGGCCTGACGATGCGACCTGGCTCCAGAACAACGGCCCCGCGAGCCTTACACGCAGCCAAATCACTAGGAAATGCCCCTATTAGCCAGTGATGGAGCATCGAGATGATCAGATCGATTACTCACCGAGAACTCCAGGCTTGTGGAACTATCGGTTCCGAGACCATTCTTTTGTCGTGTCTGATGAACAGCATTTCGGGCGCCGATTAGCTGTGAGTTTCGAGCGTGCATTGCATTTTTTGCGCTGAATGGACCCATCGTGACCTGACGAGCAATTGGCGCCAGATCGATTGCAAATGTTTGTCCATGAGATCGCGAGTGTCGTCCCGCTCCGAGATTCGTCACTTCGGCCGGGTTTAGGTCCGTGCTTAATTTGACCGAAAGCCATAATCTCGAGGTTCGCTTGGTTGCCGCGGCCACAAGCGTGTTCGCACCAAGAAAAATGTAGCGTAATCGACCTTGGCGGAGAACTCCCGAAACCGGCGGATAGTTAGCGGACGGCTCTCTTAACCGGCCTGAGATAGGTAGCTGCCCAGGTTTCAAAAGGTTCGTAGTGGTCGGCGCGAATTTCGCGATGATGTCCTGCATTAAGGAAAGAAATTCGGTGGATGTAGACTCTTTAGGGGCGAGAGCGGCCGACTTTCCTCCTCAATCCAATTTAAATTCATGTGTAGATGGAGCCCCGCCAAACGGCGCGGCAAGGAGTTGCATCGAATGAGCACCAACACGCTTTGTCCAATCCGCGGAGTCACGTGGTGACCGAATGGTGCCCCGCCATGACGCGGCTAGGTAGCGCGCGACCTAATCCCCGGCCGTAGCGCTCGACCCTATCGCAGTGCAATCGGCCAAACGGGCAATAAACCGTTTTTCGTAGCCTGCGATCAGGTGCGCGCTCGGCGCTCGCAGGTTCCCTGGGACGGGCTTGTTTCCATCTCGGTGACCCGCGGCGAAGAGTTCTCCTAACAACTCCGGACCAATACCAGCTGTCAGCGGTTTCGGCCGTCAGTGCCCCTTCATCACGTTAGTCATTCATGAACAAAGTTTATCCCGACGCCAAATCGGCACTCGATGGTCTCCTCAAGGACGGCATGATGATCATGTCGGGCGGCTTCGGCCTCTGCGGCATCGCCGAGACCCTGTCGGACGCGATCCGCGACTCCGGCGTCAAGGGCCTCACGGTCGTCTCCAACAATGCCGGTGTCGACGGCATCGGCCTGAGCCGGCTGCTGGAGACGCGCCAGATCAAGAAGATGATCTCGTCCTATGTCGGCGAGAACAAGCTGTTCGCCCAGCAATATCTCGCCGGCGAGCTCGAGCTCGAATTCAACCCGCAGGGCACGCTGGCCGAGCGCATCCGCGCCGGCGGCGCCGGAATCCCGGCCTTCTACACCAAGACCGGCGTCGGCACGCTGATCGCCGAAGGCAAGGAAGTGAAGGAATTCGACGGCGAGAAGTACATCATGGAGCGCGGCCTGTTCGCCGACGTCGCCATCGTCCACGCCTGGAAGGGCGACACCGCCGGCAACCTGGTCTACCGCAAGACCGCGCGCAACTTTAACCCGATGATGGCCACCGCCGCGAAGGTCACCGTCGCCGAGGTCGAGCATCTGGTGCCGGCCGGCGAGATCGACCCGGATCACATCCATACCCCCGGCATCTTCGTCAAGCGCATCATCGAGGTCGGCTCGGCCAAGAAGCGGATCGAGTTCCGCAACACCCGTCCGCGGCCCGCAGCTTAAAACATTTTTCCTCAGGAGAGCCTCATGGCCTGGACCCGTGAACAGATGGCCGCCCGCGCCGCCAAGGAGTTGCGCGACGGCTATTACGTCAATCTCGGCATCGGCATCCCAACGCTGGTTTCGAACTACATCCCCGACGGCATCGACGTCAGCCTGCAGAGCGAGAACGGCATGCTCGGCATGGGCCCGTTCCCCTATGAGGACGAGGTCGACGCCGACCTGATCAACGCCGGCAAGCAGACCGTGAGCGAGCTGCCCTCGACCAGCTATTTCTCGTCGGCCGATTCCTTCGGCATGGTGCGTGGCGGCCATATCGATCTGTCGATCCTCGGCGCCATGCAGGTGGCGCAGAACGGCGACCTCGCCAACTGGATGATCCCCGGCAAGATGGTGAAGGGCATGGGCGGCGCCATGGACCTCGTCGCCGGCGTCAAGCGCGTCGTGGTCGTGATGGAGCATTCCGCCAAGGACGGCCCCAAGCTGCTCAAGCAGTGCAATCTGCCGCTGACCGGCGAGCGCGTGGTCGACATGGTGGTCACCGATTTGGCGGTGTTCACCATCGACAAGCACGGCAAGGACGGCATGGCGCTGATCGAGCTCGCCGACGGCGTCACGCTCGACGAGGTCAAGGCCAAGACCGAAGCGGAATTCCGCGTCGCGCTGAAGAATACATAGGGCGATCGCGAGCATGACGACACGGTCCGCGCGTTCTGGTTACGCTCGTTCAATCGCAGAACCATCCTCGTTGCATTCATCAATATTGATCCGTACTGCGCGGAGGCGAATCAGCAGGTACCGGCAGAAGGCGACGATCAATATCGAGGACTTCTACTGACTGCACGGCTCCAGAAGCGCAAGGCAGATGCCATCTCGGTCTTGGCGGCGAGAGGATTGAGATCGTGTATATCGAATTTGTGAATTTCGATAGACTCTGCTTCGGATCGCACAAACAGTTCGCTTTTTGCCAATCTAGTGCAGTTTTCGCCGAGGGACACCTTTCGAATCGGGTTGCGACCCGTCGGAATTGCCTGAGCTTTCAGAAGCAGCATTCGACGAGATGACGCTGGGCATAGAGATGCTTGTCGAGCGGATGTTCTAGCTTATCCCTCTCACGTCCGAAGCGCTGCAAGTCGCATTCAAGAGGTCGTTTGTTCGTGATGATTTCTTGAATCCATGATGCCAAACGTGAAGTCTCGACGATCTGGCATCCGTTCACGCAACACGCACATCAAGGCGAAATGACGAAGGTCGCGCGTGGCCAGGGCGCCTATCTCCACATCGCGGATGGTCGTCGCATCGTCGATGCAATCTCATCCTGGCGGGTTGACCCAAGGCCATTGCCACCCGCATATCGTGAGGGCCATTCAGGAGCAGGAAGCAAGCTCAACCAGATCATCTTCGCCGGCCATATTCATGATCCGGCTGAAAGGTTGCTGCGCTACTCTATTTGCGCCTTCTGATCTTGACCACGTCTTCTTCCGACAGTGGCTCGACGAGTGTGGAAGTAGCGCTGAAGATGGCACTCGGCTATTGGCATAATGTCAGCGAGCAGCGTCCTGATGCAGCACTCCTATCGCGACGATAAGGTTGGGGCAATGTCAGTCGGCACCCGGGGCGTGTTTAACGAAGCATGCGGACCCCTACTGTTCGACGTCACCTCGGTCCCATTCCCTGCGAGAGGTCATGAACAGGTGACGCTCGATGCACTCGAGTTTGCATGCCGAAATGAAATTCCGGCCGGGCCTTTTGATATTGGGGACGGGCGGAATTCCGATTTACCCAGCATGGGTGCTCATGAAGCGGATCTGCGAGGCCTCGGAGGTGCTGTTCATTGCATACGAGGTCATGGCACTGATGAGACGGATCGTCTCGGCTGCCGTCTTGAGCAAGATGTCGTAGACCACCGCCTTGTTCTGTAGCGCGATGGCGGCCACGGGCGCCGGCACGGTGAAGACGACATGAAAATAGGGCACCGGCAGCAGGTCGGCTTGGCGATCGGCGAGCCATTGGGCGCTCGCGAGCTCTTGGCACTTTGGACAGTGCCGATCGCGACAGCTGTTATAGGCGACGCGAACCAGGCCGCAGTCGTCGCACCGCTCGACATGGCCGCCGAGCGTCGCGGTGCGGCACGCCTCGATGGCCGCCATCACACGGCGCTGGTCGGATGAAAGCCGAGAGCTCTGTGCGGCACGGAATGCGGCGCCGTGGCGGCGGAAGATGTCCGCCACCTCGAGCACGGGGCGCATCTGCGCAGCTCAGTCGGGTGGGATCACCGTGATGGAGAGCCGGTCGAATGGGCTGGTCGTGCGGGCGAGCAGATTCGTCGCAACCTGAGCGTAGCGCGCGGTCGATCCCAGGTAGGCATGTCCGAGCAAGACCTGAATGATGCGGATGTCGATCCCGCCTTCCAGGAGATGGGTGGCAAACGAGTGCCGGAGCGTGTGGACAGTGATCGGCTTGGCAATCCGAGCACGGCGACGGGCGGCCCGGCAGGCGGCCCGGATGGCGGGGATGCTGGCATGTTCACCTGGGTCTTGGCCTGGAAATAGCCACAGGCCCGACCGTGTTCGCGTCCAGTACGCACGCAGAATCTCCAGCAGCCGCGGCGAAAGCATCGCGTAGCGATCCCTGCCGCCCTTGCCGTTCTCGATGTGGAGCAACATTCGCTTGCTGTCGATTGAGCTCACCTTCAGGCGGACGACCTCGCCAACCCGTAAGCCCGCCGCGTAAGTGGAGGTCAGCACGACGCGGTTGCGCAATCCCGTAACGGCCCCGAGGAAGCGCTCGATCTCTTCGACACTGAGGACGAGCGGGAGCTTGTCAGGCTTCTGGCCCCCGATGATCCGCTCGAATGTCTCCGACTGCCCGAGCGTCACGCCGTAGAGGAACCGCAGCGCGCAGGCCACCTGATTGATGTGGGACCACGAACGCTTCTGGCTAATGAGATGCAGTTGGTAGGCGCGGACCTGCTAGAAACTCAGCCGCTCCGGGGCGCAGCCGAAATGGCGGCTAAACTTTGCGATCGCATAGATATAGGATTTCTGGGTCGACGGCGACAGATTGCGGACCGTCATGTCCTCGATCATGCGCTGGCGAAGAGGGCTCATCGTAGCCATCTGGGTCTCCCTGTCTTGAGAGGGGTGGTGCGAAGACCAACATCCTCTCAGACAGGACACCTCAGTTCAGCGGGCTCCCCCCAACTCCCGCGCAGCGGGTTCGTTTCAATCCTGAGCGACATCGAGCGGAATCAGCACCAATTGGTATCGAAACGCAATTGTAGATGCCGATTGATAGCCAAAACCGTGGATCATCTGGGCGTTTTCTCACGGCAGAGATTAACTGAGTTAGAAGGGAATCTCCGCGCATGGGAAGAGCCAACAGGTTCTGGTCCAAGGTGTTCGCGAATCTCGGCTAGCCTTGCCTTTGTGTGCGGATTCCGATGATCGCGCGCAGGTATTCCAATCTGATGCCGCGCAGCGTTCCGATCTGATCGCGCGCAGGTGAAGTACCCGATCGTTAAAGGCAATTGGCACTATCGTTAGCCCGTGGTCAAGCGGCTGCCGAAGAGATCGCGTCGCATGTTTGATGGTGTCGCTCGATGGAGCGAAGCTGACCGGACGCGCGCCCCCAACAGTGCCGTAGCGGCCGGTCAGCTTCGCGGGCTGCAGTCCCGGTCTTCATTGGCAGACCGCGTAATCAAGGCCGAGGAAGAACGGGCGGGCGACGCATGGAGTCACCGTTCAGTTCGAGCCTGTGAGCGTTGTGAAGCAGGCGATCGAGTATGGCATCAGCATAAGTTGGGTCGTTTATGAGCTCATGCCATTTGGCAATTGGAAGCTGGCTGGTGACGAGCGTCGACCGACGGCCGTAGCGATCTTCGAGGATTTCGAGCAGATGATGCCGCGCGTTGGCGTCGATGGCCTGGAGGCCCCAATCGTCCAAAATCAGGAGCTCGACGGCGGCGATGCTCTTCATCCGCGAGCTGAGTCGGCCGTCGCCCCGGGCAAGGTCCAGTTCTTCGAACAACCGCGGCAGCCGGGTGTAAAGTACCGAGTGGTTGTCCCGGCAGGCCTTGTGACCAAGTGCACAGCCAAGCCAACTTTTCCCGATGCCTGTCGGCCCGACAATGGCGCAATTCTCGTGGTTCTTGATCCAGTCTCCCTTGAGCAGCATGTCGAACAAGCGGCGGTCGAGCCTACGGGGGGCGCGGTAGTCGATATCCTCGGGCACGGCATGATGACGCAGCTTTGCCTTACGAAGGCGAAGCGCCAGGCGCCGGTTGTTACGCCAGGTCGCTTCATGGTCCAGCAGCAGCGCCAACCATTCGGCGTGAGCGAGGCCATGGACCTCCTCGTTGTCGGCAAGGCTCTTAAAGGCCTCGGCCATGCCGGTAAGGCCGAGCTGGGTAAGCAAGTGGAGCGTGGGGTGTGTCAGCATTTTCTTCCCTATTAGTGGTAATAGTCCGAGCCTCTGATGTTGGTGTGTAGGATCGGCTCGCGCTCGGGGGACGTGGGCGTTGCAACGCGATCGAGCCCCTTCTCGAGGATCGATTTGACGCTCGGGTAGTTGCGAGCCTGGATCTCAATTGCGCGCAGCGCGGCCGCCTCGAGGCGCTCGGCGCCAAAGCGCTTCTCAAGCCGGATGATCCCCAGGCACGAACGATAGCCCTGTTCGGGATGCGGCCGATCCTCGATGATCCGGTCGATCAGCAGGCGCAGCATCGGGCCGATCCGGCTTGCCTCGCTGCGGATCTTTGCCGGCGTCCACTCGCCATAGCGCCGGTGGCTGGAGGGCATGTGGGCGCTGATCGTCGTGTGCCGCCCGTTGCCGCTGCCGCGCATATGCGCGGCAATACGCTCGCCCCCCAGGAAGATTTCAATCGTTCGCGCACAGATCCGCGCTTCTACCTCGCGACGGGCGAAGCGATAGGGCACCGAGTAGTAGTGTCGTTCGACCTCGACGTGATAGTCGAGCCCGACCCGACATCGGCGCCATTCGGCATGGACCCACGGCTCGCCGGGAAGCGGTTTAAGATTCGGCGCGTCAATTTCCTCGAACAGCTGGCGCCGTGTGCGGCCATACTGGCGCAGCACCCGTCCGTCATTGAGCTTGGCCAGCCACTCGGCGATCGCACCGTTGAGTTCGGCCAGGCTGTAAAAAGTTCGGTTGCGCAGCCGCCCCAGCAGCCAGCGCTCGATGATTCCGACGCAGGCCTCAACCTTCGCCTTATCTCTCGGGCGACGCGGCCGTGCCGGCAAAATCGCCGTGCCGTAATGCTGCGCCATATCGCTGTAGCTGCGGTTGACCATAGGGTCATAGAGGCAGGCCTTGATCACCGCGACCTTGGCGTTGTCGGGCACCAGCAGTTGCGTCGCGCCGCCAAAAAAGCTGTAGGCCGCGTTATGTCCCGCGATCCAGTCGCCGAGCTGCTCGGTCCAGGTCGCCAGCGCGAACGACAAGCTGGATGCGCCCATGACCGCCACGAAGATGTGCGCGTCACGCACCTCGCCAGTCTTACGGTCAACCACCGGCACCGTGTCGCCGGCATAGTCGACAAACAATTTCTCGCCGCCGCCGTGGTGCTGGCGCATCACCTGCGGCAGCCGGCCTTCCCAATTGCGGAACAAGTCACAGAAGCGGCTGTACCGGTACCCGTCCGGATGCTCCGCAATGTACTCGTCCCACAGCACCTGCAGAGTCACATGCTTGCGCTTGAGCTCGCGGGCAACAACGGACCAGTCAGGCTCGGCCACCTTGCGGCGACCAGGCTTCACGCCAGGCACCCCGTACAGCAGTTGCTCCAGCTCGGCGTCGCTTGTCGCTTCCGGGACCGGCCATGCCAGACCCGCGCGCGCAAACCGCTTCAGCGTGTCACGTACCGTCGTCGGTCCGATGCCGACGCGCTCGCCAACCACGCGCGTCGAGAGCCCAGCCTCAAGGCTCAGCCTCACAATCTCGCGCACCTGGCGCATGATAACCCTCCTCGTTGGCATCCAATCCTCCCAGCTGCTTCCAGCCGGAGAATTGGCCCAACGATCGGGCTTCACACCATCCGAAACTGCGCGCGATCAAATCGGAATGCTGCGCGGAGAATGCTCGGAATGCTGCGCGCGATCATCTCGGAACCCTGCGCGCCATCAAGTCGGTACGGTGCGCACCATCATCTCGGAATCCGCACCTTTGTGTGCCCAAATCTCACGCTGAGGCTCGTGGCGCACAACGATTCAAGGCGGAGCGGAAAGAGAGCGGTGCCGACTTGTCCGCACGCCGCGCTGGAGTCACAGATGCGGTAACCATCGCCGGCTTCGCCTAAGCGCTCCTCGACGAGCTCTTGGAAAGGCTCCCGGAATCCAAATCGTCGCGGAAAACGCGGAGACAGGCCTTGCGGATGTCGGTGTCGCGGTGATCGCCCGTGGAGACAACGAGGCGGTTGGCGTCATAGTTCTGGACGAATGAACTGCGGTCTACGCGGGCGGCGAGTTTGGACAAATCTCGGTGCTTTCGTCCCGACATAGATCGCAGGGCGTTGCGCCTCATCTATTGGGAGCGCTCTGGAAGGATGCGCGCTAGGATGGAAGCGTCTGGAGGCCGGAGCACCGGGACAGCCGAAATGGAAGCGCACCCGCGCGTCTATCTACCGTAACGGCATTGAGGAGGTCGATCCTGCCTTTGCCGCATGATATGAGGTCGTGGTGTCAGCTTCTGCGAGCCATCTTGTGTTGAAGTTACTGGAGTAGTTTGTCTTCGTTGAAACAAATCGATGTGAAGGGAGACCCTTTCGTCGTGCAATTTCGTCGCATGAGGGATCGAGAGGAAATTGTCGCCTGAGCCTGGAACAGCCGGCCCGTGAGAGCAGAAACATATTCGAGAGGCGGTCAATGCGGTAGCGCGGGTTGCCGACAAGTGAGTTCTCGCCGGCGATAGTTTTCTCACTCGGCAACAAACATCCGTTCGTTGTAAATCTAAGAAAGCGGGTTCTCCAACCGCTGTGAAAAAGAGTTCATCTTCGACTCGCGCAGTCGTTCTTTCTTTGAGATCATTGGCGGTAGTCAATGCTGCTTGACAGAGGTGAATGCCTGAGGATCTGGAAAAAACCTCTTCGAATCCGATAACTCTGATTTGCACAAGTGCCTGCGACGTACGATTTGCGCGTCGCGCTATGGGCCTATCATTTCGCCTCCGCGTGCTGACGCCGCAGATCGCGGATAGTAGCCAGGCGCTGCGGTGAACAGCTGCTCGATCGCATCGCGCGGCGTGAATGCGAAATGATGCCCGCGTCAATCGATTGCCCTTCTGTCCAAACTCGCACCGCCAAGGAAAGCATGATGACCACGACCAACGACCCCACCAAATGCGGCTATTTGGCGCCGAACGTGTCCTGCGGTCTTGTCATGTCGTCGATCCTACTCGGCTTCCGGTATTTTCAGGAGGAAGTCGAATATTTCGGCAAGCATGCGATCCCGCTGCTCCGACGTTAGAGGCGCCGATGCACGTTCAGGCCGCCGAATAGGCGTAAGGAGGGGCTGCCCAGTGGCCGGGATTGCGACAGGAGTGGACGTACTTCGTCTCGAAGAGGGCCACGGGACGAAAGATCCACGAGGCAACGCAGGAATTCGATGTCGCGACAGAGCTGCTGATCGTGACGGAAGGTTTACGGCTATCACCGCAGACTCAACGAGCGTTCGCTTCGCGCCGCCCGGGCGGCAATCGCAATGGGCCCCCTCGAACGTCATTGCTCGGCAACTGGACCGGCAAGTCGCTGGTCGGTTTGTTCTACGGGAGGAGAGTAGATCCAAATTCGCGAGGTTAATCGCTAGCGGTCAGCCCTGTTCCTTTTCGACCTTCTGGCGATACTTTCAGCTAAGAGTGAAGCGAAGAAGTTAGTGCCTCTCAATGGTGTGAACCAAGGCGTCATCTGACGTTCAACATGGCAGCATATCTGCTTTGGGTCGCTGCTGCGGCAGCTTTCCTGCCCCGATGCTGCCGCTGGACTACATGGTGAGCTTGAAGGAGGATGTGACATGGTGACCACGCGTAAAGTGTCTGTCGATGACGCCACAACGGTGACCGAGATGGTTGGTGCCCTGCTTGCCGAACTTGGGGCCGGCCACCTGCAGGCCGAATTAGATACCCAGCTAGTTAACGACCTCCTCGCCATGAAAGAGCGCATCTCAGGGTTTCTCGCTTTCACAGAAGAGCGCCCCGTCGGCATCATCATGTTGTCGGAAAGCGCCGCCCTTTTCGCGCGCGGAACCTACGGCATTATCACGGAGCTCTACGTGGTATCAGATCAGCGATCATCTGGGGTCGCGATGCGCCTCATTGAGGCCGCCGTGGATCTGGGGACGGCAAAAGGCTGGGGCCAGCTTGAAGTGGGGGTGCCCAATCAGCCGATGTGGAGCCGCAGCCCCAACTCAGCATTGTACCTCAAGGCCGGTTTTGCAGAGATCGGGCCACGCCTCAAATTGCCGTTGCACGGCCTAGCTGGCCGACGAACGGAAGGTAGTCCTGCGGCCCTATCGCGGTTAGGTCCTCGGCGGCGACGCGCATTGCGCCGCCCTATCCCGGCATCAGCTCCAAGGTTTGCTTGAGCGTCGATTTGCCGCGCTTGATTGACCCGCAGTGAAGCTTGTGATGCCGGAGCTGAACCCGGCCCCACCGCCGCAGCTGTATGTACATACTAACCCTCTCCCTCAGTGAGCCGATCCGCTTGCTCAGAAACTGGGGACAGGAACCGATGATGCCCTGCCGTAGTCCCTGGACGCTCGCCAGTGTCCCCAACGTCCGGACGGAGCGGCTTCCGAACGGGCCGCTTCTTGGCCACAGCAGCCCTAAAGATCCGGCGGATGCGCACGCCGATGGCGAGCCTCTTGTTTGGTTTGGATCGTTCGCGCCAAAAGTCGCGATCGATTCGGCGCTCGTAACATCAATGGCAAAGTGCCCTGAGCTCGGCAGAACTGCTGCCGGCCTGTTTCGTTGGGCTGAGCAAATCCGGCGGCATCGTACGTCGAGGGGTCCATTCTTGGTCTCCTTCCCGTTAGCGGAGATAAAAAATGGGAACAGCGCAATTGCTCGAACAAATCCAGTCGAGCTTCACAGCGCGGTTAGATCGTCGGGCACTTCGACGAGCTTCCGGGTTACCTTGGGGTCGCCGAAAATCCGCTGATCACTGGCGCGTTGCTAGCGCAGACGAGCAGGCGGTGTAGCGAAACTCTTCAAGGACGTTCGAACGCGGAGTTTAAGCGTCAATGCGGTGCCCTTTTCAGTATCGACACGACGTTACTGTGCAGGGTCAAACGTAACCCTGCTTTACGGATTGACCGTTTGCGGCCCGCAAAAACCATGACGCAGTTGAGCCGCTCCCGATTTGGAGAAGCGATGAGGCGACCTCACGCCCACAAGCTAGGTGTAACGATCTATGAGCATTCGCCTATGATCCGCGTGAACACCAAATGCCATAACGCACAAAGGTTCGGTTACGAGCAAGAAGGTCGTACTGGCAATGAACGCCTGGGAGCCCAGTTCCCCTATCTGCGGCGCAAGGTGGCGATCGTTATCCAGTGACATGATCGCGACGACGGCGAGGCCCGACAAGCTGAATGAGATCGGCTTTAGGAAAGGCGTCACAATATGCGATTCCCGAATGTTCCTGAACTATTACCGAAACACACCCTGATGGTCGCATCATTTTCGGCAAATTGCTGTAGCACTTTGCGTTCGCCGGACAGGTAGCCAATCACTATGATGGGCCATCGCCCAGAGCTGCGGAAGTCGGGGACAACTTCCGCACGCTTTACCGTAACCCCGTCTGGCGCGGGGGATGAACAATCGGCTATCGGCTACTGAGTTTGTGAGCCGATGTGAGCTTCTACGTCTGCGCCTAGTTCTGGAACTAGAACCTTCCATATGATCGAATCTGTCGCCGACCGTCTTGAGGGAGCGCCGCGGCAGCTTCGCCGACGCTGGTCGGACGAGTTTAAGGCCCAAGTCGTGAAGCTGGAGCTTGGCGCGAGCGTCTCGGCGATCGCTCGCCGGATTGGCATTCACCCGTCGCAGCTGTTTGCTTGGCGCCGTGATGCTCGGGCGGAACGACATTATCGCGAGCGGCACTCGAGTTGCGGGGGTGAGATGGCGTCTTTGTCAGGCGCAGTGATCGAAATTGCCATTGGCGAGGTGATCGTGCGCGCCGGCGTGGACGTCGACGAGGCGCAGCTGCAGCGGGTGATCCGGGCGGTACGTTCGGCATGATCCCCTCTGGCGTGAAGGTGTTCCTGGCCAGCCATCCAGTCGACTTCCGCAAGGGTATCGATGGGCTTGTTGCGCTGGTGCGCGATGCCGGCTCAGATCCGTTCTTATGTGTCGGACGAGATTATGTGGCGGAGGCGCCTTAACGCCATCCGGGCCGGCCACGGCTGGATTCCTCCGCCACATGATATTTCGTGCCCCTCGTGCGGACGCGGGATTCCCCTGCGCCGTAACGCCGGAGGGGCACAATGTTCGAGTTCTATTTTTCGTACCGCGGGGTGCTTAAACGCCTTCGTGACGGGGCGCTCGGCGCCGAGATGGATCGCATCGCGGGGCACTTTTTCTCGCTCGGTTACAAGCAAGCATCCGCTAAGCTTTATCTGAGCCGGATCGCGCGGTTCGGCCGTTTTGCTGCAGCACATTGCGGTTCACGGCCGATCGGCGAAGCGACGATAGCTATCTATGCACATTCACCACGGACTCATCGCGGATTGCGGCAGTGTCTGCGCGCCAACACGCGCGACGGGTGGCGCCCGAACGATTCATTGCCTCGACGCCCATTGTAGTCGATGATCCGGACGCTCCGCTTTTGCGCTCCTTTTCTGACTATCTGAGCTGGGGACGAGGCCTTGAGCCAAGGTCCCGCGATGGCGTTCTCTTGGGCGCACGGCGCTTTCTGGATTGGCTCCGCCATCGCCATCCTGGCCAAGACCTCGAGGCGTTGGCGGCAGAGCATGTCCTTGCCGCTGTCGAGTATCGGCTGTCGCTCTCGGCGACCTCCGGCACTCGAACGGTGGCGATCTCTCACATCCGAACGTTTCTCCGCTTTCTGCATTGGGGTGGCCACCACGAGCAGGATCTGGCTCCCGTCGTTCCAAGAACGTCATATTGGCGACTGGCCCAGTTACCGCCCCGGCTTTCGTGGGATGATGTTCGCCGCGCCATCGATGCGATCGGCAAGGCGACGCCGATCGACCTTCGCGATCGAGCTGCCCTGTTGTTGCTCGCCACCACAGGCATTCGCAACGGCGAGCTACGCGCTCTTCAGCTCCGGGATATCGACTGGCGAGCTGGCGAGGTTTTTGTCCGGCGCACCAAGGGCAAGCGTGACCGAGTGGCCCCGCTCATCGAGGAGACCGGCGCCGCGCTCGCCGACTACATCCTGCGGGTTCGACCGAAGGTCGATAGTCAGCATCTGTTCCTGTCCTTCACGCCGCCCGTGGGACCATTCACGTACGCGTCGTCTGTTTCGAGGATCGTGCGGAAGCGATTGCAGCATGGTGGGATCAAGCTCGGTCGCGTCGGAGGCGCACATCTCCTGCGCCATAGTCTAGCCATCCAGCTCGTGTGGCGACGAAGGCCGATCAACGAGGTCGCCGATCTTCTAGGGCACCGAAGCATCAACACAACGGCGCTCTACGTGAAGGTCGCGGCCTCGCAGCTCGCTGAGGTCGCGCTTCCCTTTCCGGGAGGCGCCGCATGACCGCCTTCGCCGCATTCCTCGACGACAAGGTCGAGCGCTACATCGAGCTGCGCCGCTCCCTCGGCTACGCCTTCAACAAGCAAGCCGGCACGCTGCGGGCTTTCGTTCGCTACGTCGAGCGATCTCAGCTGGGTGCGCCCGCCACCCGGACGATGGTGCTGGACTTCGTCCTGTCGTTCGGTGGTGCCGCCGACAGCCGCGCGGTCCGTCACGGCGTGCTCCGCCGATTCTACGAGTACCTGGTCGTCTACGCCCCCCAGACCGAGGTCTTGGAGCGCAAAGCTTTCCCGCGGTCCAGGGCGATTCCGCCGCCGCGCATCCTAAGTGAGGCTGAGCTGACGTCGCTTATCGACGCATGCAGTTTCATTTCGCCAGGGAATCCTCTCAGGGGCCGCACGATGGCGACGCTAATTGGATTGTTGGCCAGCACGGGATTACGATCGGGCGAAGTGGTCAGCCTTGATCGCGGCGACGTCGATCTGACCAACGGGGTCGTCCTCGTCCGTAAAACCAAGTTCCGTAAAGACCGCCTGGTTCCTGTTCACCCAACGACCCAGGCAGCCCTTCGTCGATACGCCCGTGAGCGCGACACCGTGTTTCCCAGGCCCAAAGGCGAGGCCTTTTTCCTCAGCTCGCGAGGCTGCCGTCTGTCGGCGACCGGCCTGCAAAGCAACTTCGCTAAGGCCCGCAAGCTCGCGGGTCTTGACAATGGCAAGCCTCTGCGACCGCACGATCTCCGGCACCGGTTCGCGGTGACCAGGCTCAGGCTGTGGCACCAACAGCGCGAAGACGTCCAAGCGCTGCTGCCCTTACTCGCCACCTACCTCGGCCACGCCAATTATAGCGACACAGCCTACTACCTCACCGGCTCGTCGGATCTCCTCGCCATCGCGGCTGAGCGCGCCTTCCTCGACGGAGGCGCGGCATGAACGAACACCTCCTGCTGGCGCCGCTCCTGGAGTCGTACTTTCGTCGCCGGTTGACCAAGCAGCGCAACGCAACCTTCGCGACCCTAGTGGATCAAATCTGACATTTGAATCCGGAAGGGATTCCGTCGGAGCCGATTGCATGCGACTCTGACGCATGCGCACCGGTATTTCCATCAAGGTTAGCCTGTCTGATCGCCACCGGCTGGAGGCGCTCTTGCGGGATCGCAATGCCCCACAGAAGCAGGTTTGGCGGGCCGAGATTGTGTTGTTGAGCGCCGCCGGGGTCGGCACCAACGAGATCAGGCGGCGGACCGGGAAGTCCAAGACCTGCGTCTGGCGCTGGCAGGAGCGCTTCATGCAGGAAGGCTTCGACGGCCTTCTGCGCGACAAGACGCGTCCCTCGCGTATTGCACCGCTCGGAACGGAAGTTGCGGCACGCGTGGTGGCTCTCACGCAAACCGATCCGCCAGCCGAGACCACTCACTGGACCGCAACCATGATGGCGAAGGCGGCCGGTATCAGTGCCAGCTCGGTGCAGCGCATCTGGCGCGCACACGGGCTGCAACCGCATCGTATCCGGCAGTTCAAGCTCTCCAATGATCCCAACTTCGTCGACAAGCTGCATGACGTGGTCGGGCTTTATGTCGATCCACCCGAGCATGCCATCGTGCTCTCGGTCGACGAGAAGAGCCAAATCCAGGCGCTCGACCGCACCCAGCCGGGCCTGCCGCTGAAGAAGGGGCGCGCCGCCACCATGACGCACGATTACAAGCGCAACGGCACCACCACGCTGTTCGCCGCCTTCGACGTCCTCGAAGGCAAGGTCATCGGGCGCTGCATGCAGAAGCATCGGCATCAGGAGTTTATCCGCTTCCTCAACCAGATCGAGACGCAAGTTCCCGCCAACAAGGCCGTCCACGTCATCCTCGACAACTATGCGACCCATAAGCACCCGAAGGTCTACAAATGGCTCGATCGCCATCCGCGCTTCACCTTCCATTTCACGCCCACCTCGTCCTCGTGGCTCAACGCCGTCGAGGGCTTCTTCGCCAAGCTCTCACGGCGACGCCTCAAGCGCGGCGTCTTCCGATCCGTCCGCGAGCTCAAGGCCGCCATCAACCGTTTCCTCGACGAGGCCAACAATGACGCAAAACCCTTCACATGGACCGCAGACCCGGACAAAATTGTCGCCGCCGTCAAACGAGGGCATCAACTGTTAGATTCGATCCACTAGCCAGCTATCGCGATGCCTTGCGCATGCTGATCCTCTTTGCCGCCGCCCATTTGGGGAAGAAGCCGGCGGCGCTGGCCCTTGAGGATCTCGATCGGGACCTCGTTCTCGCCTTTCTTGACGAGCTTGAGGAGAAGCGGAACAACTCCGTCGCAACGCGCAACGCCCGACTAGCCGCGATCCGATCCTTCTTCCATCACGTCGCTGCCGCCGATCCCGCCTCGTTCGGCGTCGCCCAACGGGTTCTGACGATCCCCACCAAACGGGCCCACATCGAGGTGACGCATCATCTCACCAACGCCGAGGTGGAGACCATCATCGAAGCCCCTGATCAGACGACGCCCCGCGGCCGGCGCGACCGGGCCTTTCTGCTCTTCTTGGCGAGAACCGGCGCTCGCGTGTCCGAAGCGACCGGCGTCAACGCGAACGACCTTGAGTTGGAGCGAGGACGCCCGCAGGTTCAGCTTCACGGCAAGGGACGCCGAGATCGCGTCGTTCCCATTCCTAAGGATCTGGTGCGATCGCTGACGGACCTATTGAGCGAACGCGGCCTCGCCAATCATGAACCGCGGCCGATCTTCGTCGGGGTCCACAACGAGCGCCTGACGCGTTTCGGCGCGACACACATCGTGCGGCGTGCCGCCTCCCAGGCCGGGTCCACGAGGCCAAGCTTGGAGGGCAAGCCGATATCGCCGCACATCTTCCGGCATTCCCTCGCCATGAAGCTTCTCCGGTCAGGCGTGGACCTCCTGACGATCCAGGCTTGGCTTGGCCATGCTCAGGTCGCCACAACCCACCGATACGCCGCTGCGGATGTCGAGATGATGCGCCTGGGACTCGAGAAGGCGGGCGTCTCAGGCGACCGCAGCGCGCGCTTCCGGCCGAACGACACCATCCTGCAGCTGCTGGCCAACATCTGATTATTATGTGGCGGAGAAACCCTGGATGGCCGGCCCTGGCTGGCGTTAGGGAGCCTCCGCCACTTAATCTCGTCCGACACATAATAGAGAGCGTTTTTAGATTGGCGGCGCGTGGTTCAGCACCCAACACGGGCACTCGCGAGGGGCGCCGGTAATCTAAAAACGTGTTGGACGAAGCCGCGGGCACGCCGCTGCAGCTATGGGTGTTGAATCACTGCGCCGTTATTTGTGGACGTCGTGATCTGGGCTGGAGACAAGTCCAAAGCAGACATTGTTACGAAAGTACTGGGTGGAAGGAACATCTGGGAAGCGAAGTAGCCGAAAAATGCGAAGCGCCGGAGGTTTGACGTCGGAAGAACGACAACAGGGCATCTATCGGCTGCCACGACGGCCGGAAGAATTGCGAAAAGGAAGGTGGCGGTTTGATCGAGGTCTCGCATCAAGAAGTGTCCGGTGAACGAGCGGCGCTGAACGAACCTGGCTGCAAGACCTCGACGCACACCATGTGGCCTTGATGACAGGATGGACATTGACGCAAGGAAGCGGCATTGCAGTGCTCAGCCTTCTCGGGGCAATCGGATGGCTCTTCCGGCTCCGAATGAGCATCGGCGGATATCATTCCGAGCAGTTCACGGCAGCGAGCGAGCTTTTGCTTGCGGTAGCGGTTACCCAGAAAACCATAGTAGCGAATACGTTTGAAGCCTTCGGGCAGAACATGGATGAGGAAACGCCGAATGAACTCCCCGGCGTCCAGCGTCATTACTTTCTGCTGGCTTCCGTGGCGGTAATCCTTCCATCGAAAGCGTACTTTGCCGTCTTCGATATCGATGACACGGCTGTTGCTGATCGCTACTCGATGCGTATAGCGGCCGACATAGTGCACAACCTGTTCGGCGCTGCCAAATGGCGGCTTGGCGTAGATAACCCAATTGATTCTGCGGACCTCGTTCAGATAACGCTGAAACGCAGCCGGATCACGCAACGGTTCCAGCCGACGAGAGAAGAATTGTAGCTCGCCGGGTATCGAACGACTTTTGCAAGGCGCTGAGAAATAGGCGCCGGAACAGACGGGAAAGCACGGCCACGGGAAGAAAGAAGCCGGGCCGGCACGCGATCCAGCGGCTGCCATCCGGGGACAGTCCTCCTCCAGGAACGACGCAATGGAGGTGGGGATGGTGAAGGAGGTTCTGGCCCCAAGTATGAAGGACAGAAAAGAACCCGATCTCGGCACCGAGGTGCTTGGGGTCGGCAGCGATAGTTCGCAAAGTCTCTGCAGCTGTGCGGAACATAATATCGTACACGGTGCCGGCATTCTGGAATGCGATCGCTGCGATTTGGTCGGGTATGGTGAAAACAACGCGAAAATACTGCGTATCGAGAAGCTCGGCTTGTCGGGCCTCGATCCATTCTGCCCGCGCGAGCGATTGGCACTTGGGGCAGTTGCGCGAGCGGCAGCTATTGTAGGAGATCCGCCGCTCTCCGCAGTGATCGCACTGCTCGACATGGCCACCGAGCGCGGCCGTTCGGCAGCGCTCGATCGCCGTCATTGCTGCACGTCGTTCGGTCGATAGAGACCTCCAGTGCTGCTCGCGCCAGGCAACACCATAGCGGCGGAAGATATCCGCCACTTCCGAACCTGAGCGTCCCATGGGGCCGCCGTCAGAAATGTTCAGGCGGCGGCCGTGGTGGTGCCTTAGGGATTGGGCGCGGCAGCAGCTCCAGCGGGCTGGTCGCCGCGCAGACTTTGTTTGTGGCTATCCGGAGATATTGCGTGGTTGTGGACAGGCTGCGATGGCCAAGCAAGAGCTGGATGGTGCGAAGATCGGTGCCGGCCTCGAGTAGATGGACGGCGAAAGCATGCCGCAGCGAATGCGGCGTTACGGGCTTGGCAAGGCCCGTTAACCGATGTGCCTTGCTGCAGGCGTCCTGCACCGCGTTGGTCGATATCGGCTCGTTGGGGATACCGCCGGGAAACATCCACGTGCTCGGCCGGACGGTGCGCCAACGGTCGGTCAGTGTCTCCAGCAACCGTGCCGAGAGCATGACGTAACGGTCCTTCTTCCCCTTGCCTTGATCAACGCGTAGCACCATCCGCTGTCGGTCGATGGCCCCCGGCTTTAGGCGTACCGCTTCGGAAATGCGCAGACCGGCGGCGTAGCATGTCGTCAGGATCACTTGATGCTTGAGGCTCTCCACGCAGCCGAGGAAGTGCAGCACCTCTTCGGGACTGAGGATGACGGCGAGCGTCTTGGGCACCTTTGGACATGGAATGATGAGGTCGAAATCCCATTCGAAGCCGAGCGCGACACGGTACAAGAAACGGAGCACTGAGGCGGTCACGTGGATCGACTTCGGCGCCAGCTTCTTCTCGTTCGTCAGATAGACTTGGTAGGCGCGGACATCTTCCGGCCCAAGCAAAGCCGGCGACTTCGCAAAATGGCGGGCGAACTGCGAAACCTGCAGCAGATAGGATTCCTGCGTGTGCGGTGACAAGTTGCGGATCTGCATGTCGTTTATCATGCGTAACCGAAGCGGGGTCATTGAAGGCTCCTTGGCATGAACGCTGCAAATTACGTCTCACCATGGCACGCCAAAGCGGTTACAGTTGCTTCAGCCGCATTCCTTCATCCGACGATGGGCCACCCTTGCCGAGTGTTCTGCCGCGGAGCGGCTTCGTCCAAGAACGGTTATGTTGCGTGCAACATAACCGTTCGACGGTGCGCTTTACGTGTTCCGGGCGAAAAGGGCCGACCGAATCAAGATCGTATGGTGGGATGGCTCTGGCGTGTGCCTCTATTATCGAAGGAGGCATTCCGACTGAAGCGCTTCTGGCCCACATCGCCGTCGCCAAATATGCCGATGGCCTGCCGCTCTACCGGCAGGAGGCCATCTACGCCCGCGATCATGTCGAGCTTGACCGCCAGCTGATGGCCCAATGGATGGGCAAGCTCGGCTTCGAGCTCGAGATCCTGGCCGACTACATCTTCAGCGAGGTCAAGAAGGCCGAACGGGTCTTTGCCGACGAAACCACTTTGCCGACGCTCGCTCCGGGCTCCGGATCGACCAAGACGGCCTACTTATGGGCCTATGCCCGAGATGACCGAACCTTTGGCCGCAACGGTCCGCCGATGGTGGCTTATCGCTTCGAAGACAGCCGCTCCGGCGAATGCGCGGTCCGCCACCTCAATGGTTATCGCGGCATCCTGCAAGTGGATGGTTATGCCGCCTATAACAAGCTCGCGCGATCCGATCGCGGCAATGATGGCATCACATTGGCTGGCTGCTGGTCACACTGCAGACGCAAGTTCTACGAGCTGCATGTTGCAGGGAGCTCAGAAGTGGCAACGGCGACGGTCGAGCGGATGGCGAAGCTCTGGCAGATCGAGAAAACCGTGCGCAGTCAAAGCCCCGACGCTCGCGTTGCCGCGCGCCAGCAAACCTCCGCGGCGATCGTCGCAGATCTCTTCGATCTCTGGCAGCAGACCTTGCGGCGGATCTCCGGCAAATCAAAACTGGCTGAGGCGATCCGCTATGCCGTCGCGCGCCGTGCCATCTTCGAACGCTTCCTGACCGATGGCCGCATCGAGCTCGACTCCAACATCGTCGAACGCGCCATCCGGCCACAAACAATCACGAGAAAGAATAGCCTCTTCGCCGGCAGCGACGGCGGGGGACGAACTTGGGCGACCATCGCGACACTGCTGCAGACGGCGAAAATGAACAACGTCGATCCGTTCGCCTGGTTCGCCCTAACACTTCAGCGTATCGCCAACGGCTGGCCGAGCAGCGAAATCGACGCGCTTATGCCATGGAACCACGCCGCCTGACGGCCTCAGCTTGCCGCTTACGGCGGATCTCCGGCAAATCAAAATTGGCCGAGGCGATCCGCTATGCCGTCTCGCGCCGTGCCATCTTCGAACGCTTCCTGACCGATGGACGTATCGAGCTCGACTCCAACATCGTCGAACGCGCCATCCGGCCACAAACAATCACGAGAAAGAATAGCCTCTTCGCCGGCAGCGGACGAACTTGGGCGACCATCGCGACACTGCTGCAGACGGCGAAGATGAACAACGTCGATCCGTTCGCCTGGCTCGCCGTAACACTTCAGCGTATCGCCAACGGTTGGCCGAACAGCGAACTCGACGCGCCTATGCCATGGAACCACGCCGCCTGACGGCCTTAGCTTGCTGCTTACGCTTTACCCGGTGTTCAATGGTCTGAATATCGAATCATCTTGGACCGGCCCGATCGACCGGTCAGTGGACGGACTGCCGTTTTTCGGTCATCTAGACAATCACCCGGACATAGTTTGGGGATCGGCTTTTCCGGTCAGGGCGTCGGGCCGACCGTTCTCGGGGGAAAGATACTTGCCTCACTTGCCCTCGACGAAGCGAGCCAGTGGTCCGACTGCGGACTGGTCCGAGACGATGTAGAGCGATTCCCAATAGAACCTTCCGCTACGCCGGCTCCATCTTTGTGCGTGAAGCGTTGCGCCGAAAAGAGGGCCTCCAAGACCGTGCCCGGCGTCCCGACTTCCTTACTCTTGCGATCGCGAACCTTGCTCCCGTCGGATACGTGCCTTCCCGGCGCAACTAACATTACCCAGTATAAAGGCCCGATCGGCGAGCCTGTTTCTATCATGCGCAGCAAGCTCGCGTTCAAGTCTTCTACCAACGTTACCTGCGCCGGCGTTTGGGAATGCTCGCCTGGAAGATGGCGCCGTCAGGTAGCCGAGGTGGAATTCTCCACGTTCCTTTCGGGGCGTTGTACGTTTACGCCACGATGGTGGTTCGTCTATCGTCCTTGAAGCCGGCGACTCCATATATTTTCATCCAAACACAAATGGGGAATGGAACATCATTGAGACGGTTCGGAAGGCCTACGTAATTCTCCCCCGACTACACCAGCCAATGTGATCGGAGGCGAGATGGACATCGCAATCACGACCTTCATATAAACTTCTCCTAGGAGACCGTAAGCAGGAGCACGCTCTGGAAGACAGTGAGCAGCCCGAAATTGGCTCTCGCTCAGCGGCGGCATCAGTCGATGATCGCGTCGGTTATCTTGGTGCGGGTCGGCACGACTCTGCTACCGTGGCGAGTTGGTGGGTGCAAGCCAAAAACGTAAACGGTATCTTTGAACAAAGAGGAGCGACAGTGCGGAATTCCCGCGTTCTATGCGAGTGAGGGATGAAAAAAACGCTCACGCATAGATCCGCCGGTGGAACATCGCATCAATCCTCGGGCGGAGGCTCAACTGGAACGGCAAAGCCCACCTTTACGCGGTCCATTATAACCATCGTCTTGACCGCCTTAATGTCCGGATTCTCATAGAAGAAACGTCGAGTGAACTGCTCATAATCTTCCATCGTACGCGCGGTAATGTAGAGGACGAAGTCAGCGTCGCCGGTAACATAAAATCCATTGACTACTTCAACCGACGACTTCATGGCCTTCTTGAACCTGTCGATTATATCTGCGCGTTCCCGCTCCAGCGTTACTAGCACAAGCATTTGAATAGGGTTTCCCACCGCCTTCGGTGAAACGATTGAGACATCGGCCTCGATGATGCCTTCCGAACGCAGCCTCTTGAGTCTTCGCTGACACGCGGTGGCGGAAAGCCCTGTACGTTCGCCGATCACTTCCGACGTTAGACGGTTATTCTTCTGCACAATTTCAAGAATGCGCGCGTCTATTCGATCGTATTTCATAATCGGCTCCAAGGCGAATTCCGTCGCAAAGCAGCTGGAGGGCGCAGCAAATCATCCAAATGGCAGCAAAGTGCGACGCAAATATCTTTACGACGTCAGTATCCTGAATGCACGGGCAATTTCAACGGGTCCCGCGGTGAATAATCTCTGTTTGCAGCCGGCAATCGACCGTTCTGGGCGGCCGGGGTGCTGTACTTGTCGACGCATCTCGCGACCAGAAGGCGGTGCTCAGCACTTTGCTACCAGAGTTCATACGTGGACGCCAAAGGTATCAATGGACTCAATTCTCGGCCAAGCCCGTCTGGCCGGTAGTCATATGTCTGAGGTCGTGAAATGGAAGGTAAGCTGCCCTCCCATGCCGAGTACGTCGTCGTCGGTGGTGGTATAATCGGTCTGTCCATCGCCTATCACCTCACGCGGCTCGGCCACCGCGACGTTCTGCTACTTGAGCGCGACCAACTCACTTGCGGTACTACTTGGCATGCAGCAGGACTGGTTACCCAGCTTCGAGCCAGCGAGAACATGGCGAAGCTAGCACAGTACACTGCGGGGCTGTTCCGAGAGCTTGAGGAGTTGACTGGACAGCCTACGGGTTTCCGGCAATGCGGATCGATTACTGTCGCGACGACACCCGAGAGGCTCGAGGAACTGAAGCGAGGTGCGTCGATGGGGCGCTCGTTCGGTCTCGATGTCGAAATAATCGACGCCGCCGAAGCCAAGCGCCGCGCTCCCTTGCTTGACGTGGCCGATGTACTTGGCGCGGCGTGGATCGCTTCCGATGGCAAGACGAATCCAGTCGACACGGCGCGCGCGTTCGCGGCCGGCGCGCGGCAAGGGGGAGCTAAAATCCTCGAGCGCACACCGGTGACACGCGTCCTCGTCGAAAAGGGGCGAGTTGCCGGCGTCCAAACCGCGGAAGGCACCGTGCGCACCGAAAGAGCCGTCATCTGCGCGGGGATGTGGACGCGGACGTTAGCTGCGGAGCTCAATTGGACGGTGCCCTTGCACGCGGCAGAGCACTTCTACGTCGTAACGGAATCTATTTCGGGCTTATCACCCGATACGCCCACGCTGCGCGATCTTGACGCCTGCTTCTATGCAAAAGAAGACGCTAGCAAATTGCTGGTGGGTTTCTTCGAGCTCAATGGCAAGCCTTGGGGCATGGAGGGGATTCCACGCGAGTTCAGCTTCGACTCGCTGCCGGATGATCTCGATCACATCGAGCCTTACCTCGCCAATGCCTTGCGGCGCATGCCGGCGCTGGAAAACGTGGGGCTGCAACTGAACTTCAATGGTCCGGAGAGTTTCACGCCCGATAATCGATTCCTGTTAGGGCCCGCACCTGACATCGCCGGCCTTTATGTGGCCTCGGGATTCAATTCGTGTGGTATCGAGTCTTCTGGCGGCGCCGGGAAGGTCATGGCCGAGTGGATGTCGACGGGTTCACCCGCCAATGACTACTGGGAAATGGACGTGCGACGCGCAATGCCATTCCAGCGCAATCGTCGATACTTGCGCGATCGAACAGGCGAGGCAGTTGGGCTTCTTTACGCCCTGCATTGGCCTCACAAGTCACCTGTTACAGCTCGCAACGTTCGCGTATCGCCGCTGCACGATCGGTTGGCGGCCGCTGGTGCGAATTTCGGTGAGGCTGCTGGATGGGAGCGCGCGCAATGGTTTTGCACCCGTGAGGCGCCGGCAAACGCGCGGGCCACGTTCGCTCGCGATGGCTGGTTCAAGGCGAGCGGCGCGGAACATGAGGCGACTCGTTCCGGGGTCTCGCTTTTTGATCAGACCTCCTTCGCGCATCTGTTGGTGCAAGGTCGTGACTCGCTCGTGTTTCTCCAGCGCCTCTCGACTAACAACGTTGACGTTCCAGTGGGCCATATTGTGTACACGCCCTGGCTCAATGAGCGCGGCGGCATGGAGTCCGACGTCACGATCGCACGAATTGGCGATGAGGAATTCATTGTGGTTACGGCGGCCGTGCAACGCATCCGAGATCTCGCTTGGCTGCGAAGGCACGCCAAAGGTGCGGGCCACGTGTTCGTCACTGATGTGTCGTCTGGCTATGCGTGCTTGTCGGTCATGGGGCCCCGTTCCCGAGAGCTGCTCATGCGCGTGAGCCCGGCGGAGTTTTCCGATGCTGCATTCCCCTTCGCAACCGCTCGAGAAATCGAGATCGGCTATGGCATAGCGCTTGCTTTCCGCATGACCTTCGTGGGGGAACTTGGGTGGGAGCTGCACATCCCAAGCGAACAGGCGCTAGGCGTCTATGATGCGCTGATCGCCGCGGGACGGGATCTCGACCTGTGCCATGCGGGGTACGTGGCACTGAACACGTTGCGCCTTGAGGCGGGTTACCGTGACTGGGGTGCGGACGTGAGTGATGAAGATTCGCCGCTCGAAGCGGGACTAGGATTCACGGTTGCCTGGAACAAGTGTGAGGACTTCATCGGGCGAGCAGTTCTCGAATCCCAGCGCGGCCAGACTCCACGCCGCCGCCTTGTGCAATTGGCCGCGCCTCGGGCCGCGCCGCTCATGTTTGGAACAGAGCCGGTCTGGCGGAATGGATCGCTCGTTGGTTACCTGCGCTCTGCAGGGTTCGGCCACACTCTTGGTTGTGGCGTCGGCATGGGGTACCTGAACTCTGAGAGTGGGGTGAGCGCCAAGTGGCTATCTGAAGGGACCTTTGAGATAGAGATCGCGGGTGAGAGACATGCTGCCATCGCATCTCTTCGGGGCTTCTACGATTCGAACCGCACTAGAGTTAAGGGCGAACGACGCAAGCTCGAAGAGCTCATCGCTCCCGAATTGCTCGCAATGCGGCTCAAGAAATGACTTTCAGCTTTGTTGAACGCGGCTTACGAGGACCCCCCTCTTGTGCGATGCTTCCATGATTCTCGCTTTATCCTGTCCTGATCGTCCAGGCGTCGTCTCAGCGGTCTCGAGTCTTCTGTTCGAGGCTGGTTGCAACATCCTTGATGCTCAGCAGTTCGACGACACCGAGACAAGTCGCTTCTTCATGCGCGTTGTCTTCGATCGCCTCGATCAGGCAAAATCACAGGCTGAGATCGCTGCGTCGATCAGGGGCCTCGCTGAGCGCTTCGCCATGACATTCACTCTGCGGGAGCGTTCCGCGAAGAAGCGGGTGATGCTGCTCGTTTCCAAATTCGACCATTGTCTGGCCGATTTGCTGTATCGGTGGCGCATCGGCGAATTGCAAATGGAAGTGACGGCAGTCGTTTCCAACCACGATCGCGAGCATCTGGTTTGCACCGATCTGGACGAACTCCCGTTCCACCATTTGCCCGTCACCAAGCAGACGAAGATGGAACAAGAGGCACGAATTTGGGAGCTCGTGCAGGAGACCAATACGGATCTTGTTGTGCTCGCACGCTACATGCAAGTTCTCTCGGATGGACTCTCGGCCAAGTTGGCGGGGCGCTGCATTAACATTCATCATTCTTTTCTGCCAGGCTTCAAAGGCGCCAAGCCCTACCACCAGGCTCACGAGCGAGGCGTCAAGCTAATCGGTGCGACGGCGCACTACGTCACCTCCGATCTCGACGAGGGACCTATCATTGAGCAGGACGTGGAGCGAATCTCTCACCGAGATATGCCGAACGACCTCGTCCGTAAGGGGCGCGACATCGAGCGGCGTGTACTCGCCAGCGCCGTACGTCATCACCTCGAAGATCGCGTGATGCTGAATGGCAAAAAGACCGTCGTTTTTGCTAGCTGACACCGAGCTTGACGTAAGAACCGAGTTGCACAAGAGACTCGGGTGTGCCGCTGAATGAAATGGAGCACTATCCAGGTAACGGCGACCGTTCGCCTTCGAATCCAACCGAACTCTCGGGTTTTAGTCCAAGCTCCACCGAGATCGTTGGCTGGGCGGAGCGCCCGGTATCGAAGCACACCCAATGGACCAACGAAAAAACGTGCTGACCTAGATGGCGGATGGGCGAAATTAGATCCCCGAACGTCGCAGTCACAAAGCAAAATACACGATGACACTTGAGCGCGGCAGCGACAGCCGCACGCTCTCTTTAAGACCTTCCTAGTCGGTGTTCCCTATGAGCCGATATATAGCGCGACAGGGTGGCGAGTTGCATCGCGCTCCTGGTTGAAAGTGCAGGCTGCCTCAGGACCCATTCTCCGCTGGGGATAACTTTGCGCACCTCAGTTGTCAGGTACAAAGAAACTTCTCCTTAGCTCAAAGTCTAAGCAGCGTTAATGCCGGATCAGTCCTCGGGCGGGACCTCGACTGGAACGGCAAAGCTCGTCTTGACACGGTCCATTACGACCATCGTCTTGAAGCCCTTTATGTCCGGATTCTCATAGAAGAAACGCCGGGTGAACTGTTCATAATCTTCCATCGTACGCGCAGTAATGTAGAGAACGAAGTCAGCGTCGCCGGTGACGTAGAATCCATTTACAACTTCAGTCGATGATCTGATGACCTTTTTGAATCTGTCGATTATGTCTGAACGCTCTCGCTCCAAGCTCACCAGCACGAGCATCTGAATAGTTCTTCCTACAGCTTTCGGTGAAACGATCGAGACATCAGCTTCAATGATGCCTTCCGAGCGGAGCCGCTTCAGGCGTCGTTGACATGCGGTAGCAGAAAGGCCTGCCTGTTCACCGAGCACCTCAGTAGTCAGACGGTTGTTCCTCTGCACGATCTCAAGGATGCGGGCGTCTATTCGATCGTACTGCATATCGGCTCCCAAGCCTTCAGGTGAATTTCGCCGCAAGGCGCCCGCGCGATGCAGGAAATCATCCGATCGGCAGGAAAATGCAAGGCAAACATCTTGCCGATATGACTATCGTGAATGTTGAAAATTGCAACACATGACCGCCCGGGACTTGCAAATGGACTTTCAAACTGTACGGCGCAAAAGTCCGCGCTTCGCGGGTATTGCTACTAGGCACCTGCAAAATCTTAGACGTCGCGATTTTCTGGAGGGGGCAGCGCTAGTCGATGGTTGCTGGGTTGCGAGTGATCATAGAGATGTTGTGATTGATCCCGCAACCGGAGAAGAGATCGCAGACGTTGCTCGTTGCGGTGTCGCAGAGATAAATCTGACAATCGCTGCAGCTGAGCGATCGTTCCCGGCGTGGCGAGCGTTATTGCCAGCCCAGCGTGGCGCAATCCTGAGGTCGTGGGCGGCGTTGATGCTCGAGCATTTGGACGATCTCGCCACCTTGGTGACAAGTGAGCAGGGCAAGCCCCTCGCAGACGCGCGCCACGAGATTGCGTACGGCGCGGGATTCCTTGAGTGGTTCGCTGCGGAGGGAGAGCGTGCATACGGAGAGACGATCCCTAGCCACAAGCTTGAAAGTCTACTGTACGTGCGAGTGCAGCCGATCGGTGTCGCGGCGGCAGTTACTCCGTGGAATTTTCCTGTTGCCATGATTACACGAAAGGCCGGAGCTGCCCTCGCGGCCGGTTGTCCAATCATCGTGAAGCCCGCCCCAGAGACGCCGCTTTCTGCTCTTGCAGTAGCTAGGTTGGCTCAACAAGCTGGGGTTCCGCCCGGCGTCTTTCAAGTGGTCATCGGCAATCCAGTCGAGCTGTCCGCTCCTCTGTTGCGTGATACAAGAGTTCGCGCTCTTTCGTTCACAGGCTCTACTCAAGTCGGCCGCTTGCTTCTGGAGGGGGCTGCCGAAACGGTAAAGAAGGTGTCCCTCGAACTAGGGGGGCATGCCCCCTTCGTAGTTTTTGATGATGTCGATCTCGACAAGGCCGTAAGAGGGGCGATGGCCGCAAAGTTTGCTACGTCAGGTCAGGATTGCTTGGCCGCTAACCGTATCTACGTGCAGAGGGGCGTCTATGGAGCCTTCGTCCAGGCGTTAGCTGCGGCAGTGGATCAACTCAAGGTTGGGCACGGTCTGGATCCTGGAACAGATATAGGGCCAATGACCAAGTTGTCGGTGGCCAACAAGTGCAGGGCCCATATCGACGATGCCGTGAGGAAGGGCGCGCGAGCGATTTCCGCAAATGAAGGCGCCGGTCTAGGTGTGAACTTTGTTCTTCCGACACTGCTAAGTGAAGTCACGGAAGACATGCTCATTGCTCGCGAGGAAACTTTCGGGCCGGTAGCTGCAGTCCTTCCGTTCGAGTCTGAAGAAGAGGTTATTGCGCGAGCTAATGCCAGCGAGATGGGGCTGGCCGGATATGTCTACACAGACAATCTACGTCGAGCGCTTCGAGTCTCCGAGCGAATCGAGTGCGGCATGATTGGCGTCAACACGGCGTCATTCACCGGTCCCCCTATTCCGTTCGGCGGATGGAAGCAATCGGGTATCGGTCGCGAGGGCTCGCGACACGGCTTAGCGGAATACATGGAGCTGAAGTACGTCTGCTTCGGCGATCTGTCGGCTTAGGAGAGCGGTTATGATTGATGTCAAAACCATCGCAGAACGAGATCGCGCGAGCGTCCTGCATCCCTTTACTCAGCTCAAAGACTTCGCCAGTGGCAAAATCGGCAACCCCACGATCGTCGCTGGGGGTAAGGGAATCCGAATCGAAGACGCGCAGGGACGTAGTTACATCGATGGGTTTGCTGGCCTGTATTGCGTTAACATCGGTTACGGCCGAACCGAGGTGGCTGAAGCCATTGCGCGGCAAGCTTACAAGCTGGCGTACTACCACACCTATGCGGCCCACACGACGGAGGAGCTTGCGAACTTATCGGATCGCCTTGTGCGAATGGCGCCAGGTAAGCCGAGCAAAGTATTCTTCGGGCTGTCCGGATCAGACGCCAACGAAACCCAAGCGAAGCTCGTCTGGTATTATAACAATCTACGCGGCCAGCCGAAGAAGAAGAAGATCATCTCGCGCGAGCGCGGGTATCATGGCTGCTCGGTCATTTCCGGTTCGATGACTGGTATGTCGTTTTACCATGACCACATGGACCTTCCCTTTCCAGGTATTCTGCACACGGGCACGCCCCACTACTATTGGGGCGCTGAACCGGGCGAGACAGAGGAGTCCTTTTCTTGCCGGCGCGCAGCCGAACTTGAAGAGCTAATCGTGCGAGAGGGGCCCGAAACGATTGGTGCCTTCATTGCTGAGCCGGTGTTAGGGACGGGCGGTATTACGCCACCGCCTACCGGCTATTGGCGTGAAATTCAGGCCGTGCTGAGGCGCTACGACGTTCTTCTGATTGCCGACGAGGTTATTTGTGGGTTCGGTCGTACCGGCGCGGATTTCGGCAGCACACTCTACGGAATTGAACCAGACTTGGTGACGGTCGCCAAAGGTCTGACATCCGGCTACGTGCCACTCTCTGGGGCCATCGTCGGTGACCGGGTTTACGCGGTTATGGAGGAGGCAGCCGATCGTGTCGGGGCATTTTCGCATGGATACACCTATTCCGGCCATCCGATTGCAGCCGCTGCTGCCAACGCAGTTCTCGATATTGTTGAGAAGGAGCGACTAAGCGATCGTGCGAGAATTGTAGGCTCTCTCTTCCATAAGAGACTCAACGAAAAATTTGCTCAGCTGGAGATCGTTGGCGAAGTTCGAGGTGTGGGGTTGCTCGGGGCGATCGAGTTCGTCGCCGATCGTCAGACGAAACGGCGGTTCGATCCGCAGCTCAAGGTGGGCGCCCGGGTCTCGAAGGCTGCTCGTGACCGGGGGCTTATTGTACGAGCAATGCCGCATGGAGACATTCTTGGTTTTGCCCCGCCTCTGGTCGTATCGGAGAGCGAGATCCAAGAGATCGTTGACCTCGCTTATCAAGCGACCAAGCAAGTGATGGACGAGCTCGCGAAACAATCATCAATGGGTTAAAGGATAGACTCCGAGCTGTCTGGCAGACGTCTAACGTGTACGGTGTGGAGCGAGTGTCTAGGCGTTCGCACCTCGAGCGTGTCAAAGATCTAGAGCGTTCACCCGCCCTGGCTGCTCTTGAGATCAAATCAGCATTGCGCGCGAGAGCGTCTTCTCAATATCAGATCTCAGTCGTAGCTTGTCTGTGATCCTGTGCCGCTGAGTTGGCGGAGCACGTCGGCAAGTTGTAGATCCAGATTTCACTCGTGGGCGTGTTTGAACGCACGGCGGAAAATCAGACATAGCGGGGCGTAGCCAGCGATCGTTGGAGAACGCGGATTCCGTCCTCGCACCTTTGAGAGATCACAAAGCGAGCTTGACAGATATCCTCTGGAATTGATCATGAATGCCATTCAAATTAATGGAAAAGCCATTGCCGGAGCCCTTCGGGATCGCGTCGCGCGTGATGTTGCATTGCTCCAAGCCAAATGCAATGTCACCCCGGGTTTGGCCGTGGTGCTAGTTGGTAAGGATCCAGCCAGTTCCGTTTACGTGAAGACGAAAGCCAAACACGCGCAGGCCGTGGGGTTTAAATCTCAAGAGTTCCGGCTGCCGGACGATGTCGGTGAGGCCGAGCTGCTGCGATTAATCGAGGAGCTTAATGCTGACGATAGCATCGATGGTATCCTCGTTCAGCTTCCCCTGCCAGGGCACATCGACCGTTGGCGCGTGCTTGAGACCATCGATCCGACAAAGGACGTGGACGGCTTTCACCCGTACAATGTTGGAAGATTAGCAGCGGGCCGACCGGCTCTTGCTCCTTGCACCCCGCTTGGGATCGTCCATCTCATCAGGACTGTCGTGAGCGACTTGAATGGGCTTGATGTGCTCGTCGTCGGTCGCTCGAATATAGTCGGAAAGCCTTTGGCGCTTCTGCTCGGCGATGCTGGATGCACTGTGACGGGTGCCCAGCTCCAGACCCGGAACCTGCCGGACCTCTCTCGAAAGGCAGACATTGTCATCGCTGCTGCCGGTTGCGCGGGACTGGTCCGGGGCGATTGGCTCAAGCCGGGCGCTATCGTCATTGATGTAGGTATTAATCGTGTGATCGATTCGACGGGCACGGCGAAGCTCGTAGGAGATGTGGTCTTCGCAGAAGCGAGCAGACGCGCGAGCTACATAACCCCGGTGCCCGGTGGTGTCGGGCCCATGACTGTCGCTTACTTGCTCGCGAACACACTGAGTGCGGCAGTTTCGCGACGAGGTTTGTCGTTGGGGATGAGTTCGAGATCCGCCACATGTGGCGATCCCCCGCCCGAGAGTAAGCTCGTGCAAGTTGGTCTGTAGCGATCTCGTCAGAATGATCAGGGGACGCCGTTTTGAGACGCGTCGGCAATTCCTACCATTCGTGGCGCTTGAGATTGGGATCTGCCATTTCCATGCGGCAGGCGATAAAGTTGTTTGTGGACCTGAAGGCGATTGGCCGGTCATCTTCGGGTACTTCACGAGCAACCGAAGACCGCACAAATCTTCGTTCCCATCCTTAACGGCACGAAGTGTGGGCTATCCACAGGCAACCGGAACCCAGGCGACTTGCCGACCGAATCTGTGGCCGTACGGGCATTCGCAGCAAAAAGCATCTCTCCCGCAGAACAGGGGATAAAGCAGCGCAAACCGCTGACCAGGCTGATCGGTGCTTCGTTCTCGATCGCCGGCTTGCGAGGAGCAGATCGCTTTCGCAAATCCGCCTTAAAGGTCGACATAGCTGAATAATGCCCTCCTTCATCGTTGCTCAACTTCCCAACTTCTCACGCCGATGAAGCACGGCTGCCGCAGGACCGGGGGATTCTGTTGTCATCGCCTGCTCGCGGCTCACTTTCATTCAATCGAGAACGTGTTGAACACATACGATATCGCAACGGCGCTGTCGGGGGGCATTCCGTTTTGCGGCTGATGCTCCCGTTTGAACCAGGACCAGACACCATGTCGGGGCCCAAAGCTCAAAGCACTCTCGGGGCCTGTTCGGGTTGGTGTAGGAGCGCAGGAAATCTTTACGCCGCTGGCTCTATAACGCAGAATTCCTGCGGATCGAGATGTTATATTACTTAAACTCTGATCTGTAGCTCGGTAATATTGGTTTCCCGGAGGATCGGGGTCACGGAATCAAAAAGCGCGGAGGAGTATCGAATCTTGCGAGGTCGGCAAAGCGTAGCGGCGCATCGCCGGGATCCGGCACTTGTTGCCGGCCGTTCATCGCGGCGAGCCCCTGATTATCTCGCTCGGAGCGATTCGAGCTCCATCGGAAGGCTGATGCTGCTCGCCGACTTCGACTCGCAGGATGAGATGGGCTCTATTGTCAGAACAGATCTCGCCTCAGCGTCGCCTTGCTGGCGTGACAATGGTCTCGTGATCCGGAGGTACGCGCTGCTCCTGCGCCGTGCGGCGCGCCGGAAACTCGAACTTCCGTTCCAAATGCGGGGCCCCGCGTCGATGGAAGGTCAGCTGACTGGCAGCCAGCATCAGCGCATGCTGCGTTACTTCCCTCTCAGTGTCGACAACACCGTCATGTTCGCTGAGGGGTACAAGAGGGAGGAGATCGGGAAATGAAAAGGCGAGCATTTTTAAAGCTAGTGACATCGACGGCTGCCGGCGCTCTGGCTGCGCCCTACGTGCAGGCTCAGTCGAAAAAGTTTGCCGGCATCACACTGCGTATCAACGGATACGGCGGCCTCTACGATGAAGCCCTCAGAAAGAGCGTGGCCGCGCCTCTAGAAGAAAGGTATGGGTTAAAGATTCAGTTCGTCGCCGGCACTACGCAAGCGGATCTCGTGAAACTGATCGCGAACAAGAACATCCCTCCGTTCGACATGTTTATGGCTGATAGCTCCTATATGGTGGAGCTTCTTAAAGCCGGCGTTGTCGATGAGATAAAGACCCCAGACGTTCCCAACATCGCAAGGATACTTCCCGGGTTGCGCGAGTTCGGTGATTACGGTGTGCCGTTCAGTGTCGCTTCCGTAGTTCCCGTATACAATTCAAAATACATCAAGCAGCCGCTTACCTCGTATTCCGATGTTGCCCGAGCTGATCTTCAGGCTCGCGTGATCATTCCGACCGCGGATCAAATAGCCAGCAGTCTATACCTACTCGGCATAGCTGAGGAAAATGGTGGCTCGATTTCGGATATGGAGCCAGCGTTCAAGGTGCTGGCTGCCGCGAAGCCCAACATTGTCGCGCTCGCGCAGACAAACGTTGCCGAGGTGCAGATGTTCCAAAATGAAGAGGGCTATGCGGGTGTCTTCTGGGATGGCCGCGCCCACGAGTTGCGCACCAAGGGCGTCCCCCTCGTGACCGTTGTACCACCTAAAGGCATTTACTCGACGACCAGCTATGTCAACTTAGTCAATGGTACAAAATATCCGGAAGCCGCACACGCCTATGCTCAGCAGCTACTCTCTGATCAGGGCATACTCGGAATACCTGAAGCGCTTCGGTATGGCGTAACAACCGATGTGAATTTGTCGGACGAACTTCGCAAAGACCTCCTGTTCAACTCACCCGAACGCAATGCCCTAAAAGCGAAAATTGATTGGGAAAAGCTGTGGGCGGCTCGCAGCACTTTGATCGAGCGGGTCAATACAACAATTCGAAGCTAAGTGGGGCCGCGTGGTGACACGAGGGAACGTTATGCGGTCTGATCTCGCTGATGATGCGATAGCTGTGTTCAGCGAATTCATTCGCGAGATTGTACACGCGACTTCCTCGCGCCACCACCCTTCTCATAACTGTGCCGTCGCTCACCAGCGACGCCACGTTGAATTTTGCTCCCGCCGACCTTTCGCTGCTCTAGTACCAGAGTTCATGGGAAATGAACTGTTCATGAGCACACTCTGGACCAGCACGTACGTTGAGGCGACGCTCGCCAACATCGCCCTGTGGATTGGCTTGGCCGGCGCGTTTGCAATCAACCTGAGTTCCTTTCGAACGAAGGCGGTCCTGCCGGGCTTGGCCTTCTCCCCATTGATTGTACCAGCCGTCGTGCTATGCATCGCACTGTTGCAGCTCTTCGCGTGGTTGCGTCTTACGCAGACAATCTACTTGGTTCTTGCGATCCCGTATGTCGTGCCGATTCCCGCGAGGCTTGCGCCCAACAACCAGCAGCTTGAACGGGCGGCGATGAACCTTCTGGCGATGCGATTGCAGCTCATTCGGCGTACCGGCCTGCCGCTCAACCTGCCTGCCTTGCTATCTGCTGCGATCTTTGCCTTTGTGACGTGGTCGAAAACGCCAGCGTTTACGCATTTCTGTTACCCCGCATGCGCACGCCAGCTATGACCCACTTGTGGCAGCCGTATCGAGTCTCATCATCGTAGTGACACTGGTTGTCATTCTTTCAATTGAACGTCTGATCGGGGCGAAAATTCTAGTCTAAGACGGAGGGAAGATGCTGGCGTTGTCGAAAGAGCGTGAAAATCTTGTGCAAGAAGCCGGCGATTTTGTCGTCGAGTTGCGCTCTGTTTCTAAATACTACGGCGAAGTAGCTGCTGTAGCAAGTGTTTCGCTTTCGGTGCGACGCGGCGAACTGCTGTGCCTGCTTGGACCGTCGGGCTGCGGCAAGACAACGACCCTGCGCATGGTCGCCGGATTTGTAGAGCCGAGCTCTGGCACCATCAACATCAATGGCGTCGACATGACCCATCAACCGCCTTATCGGCGAGATACTGGAATGGTGTTTCAGAGCTACGCTTTATTTCCGCATATGACGGTAGCCGAAAACATTGCGTTTGGCTTGGAAAACCTGAAGTGGCCACGCGACAAGCGCGAGGAGCGCGTTGAGGAGATGCTCAAGCTTGTCGAGCTATCTCATTTGGCCCGGCGCCTGCCGCGCCAGCTTTCCGGGGGGCAGCAACAACGGATTGCGCTGGCGCGTGCATTGGCGATGCGACCTGCAGTATTGCTTCTTGATGAGCCATTCTCAAATTTGGACGCGCAGTTGCGTGTTCGCATGCGGGAAGAACTGCGAGAGGTTATCCGAGGCGTTGACGTTACTACTCTGTTTGTAACACATGACCAGGAAGAGGCGCTGACAATGTCAGATCGCATTGTGGTCATGAACGCTGGTCAGGTCGAGCAGGTTGGGACGCCTGGTGAGATCTATGAGACGCCGGCGACATCTTTCGTCGCGAAGTTTATCGGCTGGTGTTCTTTGCTGAAAGGAATAGTAGGGACCGACGGTACTTTCACGTCTGATAGCGGCCTGCGTCTAGCGGGGAATTGGAGTGCCGGGCCGGGTACCGTGGTGATCCGGCCAGAACAGGTTAGACTGTCGAGCGATGGCGATGCTGGGCAATCGCTGCTGGCGCGAGTCGTTGAGTCCCATTATTACGGAGGAGCGACGAGGGTCGTGTTTGACGTCAACGGAGAGCAACTGACGATGCAGGAGCGTTTTTCATTTGGGCGCCATCCGACGCCCGGTGATACACTCAGCATTACCATCAACACCAACGAGATCCGCGTCCTTCAAACAAATGAAGACCGAGCGCCTGGCACGTGAAGGACACTTTGGCTCGATACCGGCATCTCATTGCAGGGTGGGCGATCGTGACGCAGCACGAGCAAGCTAAGAGCTTGTCGTCCACTGACGCGGCTTCTATTCAGAAAACCCAAGCCTTGCGTCTGCAAAGTATTCGCTGTGGCAGGTTGCGTTGATTGGTAACCCAGAGTTTCGCTTGCCAATGGACCTGGCACCTATGCGCGCTCGCGGCACAGCCAATTGAAATGGACGCGAACATTGCGCCGCCCCCCGGTCGCAGTAGGCACCGAATTAATCCCGTTTACTCTCGCATCAGCGAGCGGACGCAATCAATTTCGGCTTGATCGTAGGCCAGCTCGCCCTAGCCACCGATCCGACCGAATGCACTCTGCACAACGGCAGAACGTCCTAGGTTGCAAGGAGTAGGGACCCGATTACGCTTGGGTCCGGCTCCTCAATTCGCTACTTAAGTGAACACTTCAATTTGAGCATACAAAGCTACCCAACAGGTCCAATAGAGCCGCTCCAGTGCGTATTCCTTTGAGAAAGCAGTCAATTTTGATGTTCTCGTTCGGCGCATGATTGGCTTCGTCAGCGTTGGCATAGGGTACCACAAAAGATGGTATACTGAGGATCTTCGTGAAGACGTAATCCGGCAGGGTTGCTCCGAGCGAAGGATAGATGAGAGGCTCAATACCGTGCGCAGTATACACCGCAGACTGAACAACTCGTGAGAACGGCGCATCAAGCGGCGTTTTTGATGGCGGCATGGATTCAACTCTGAGGAACGCGACCTCCGGAGCGTGCCTTCTTACGTGAGCCTCAATCTTCGTAAGGATGTCGTCAGGGTCTTGGCGTTCCACAAGACGGGCATCACATTTGACCATCGCCTCGTGCGGCAAGACCGTTTTCGAACCAGGGCCGCCATAGCCGCCGTGGAATCCGTTAACCGTCAGCGTCGGATGAAACATCAGCCTATCTGCAAACGGCCTATCTGCCGGATTATCGAGTCTAGCGAGCCCGAGAGTGCGCTTAAGGTCCTCAGAATCTAGAGGCAGTCGTGCTGCCGCGGCACGCTCAACGTCTTTAGGGGGCACGACATCATCATAAAATCCATCAATTGTAATCTCCCCGTCTGCATTCTTCATGGTTGCCAGCAAGTGCACCAGCGTCCAGATCGGGTTTGGGACTACGCCGCCGAAGTTGCCTGAATGAACATCTCGATTAGCGGCTCGGGCGCGCAGTTCGAATGCCGCGATTCCGCGGACGCCGTATGTGATAATTGGACGATCCGACTCGTGCAGAGGACCATCGGCTGTTACCACCAAGTCTGCTCTGAGCAGGTCGCGGTGAGTGCGAACAAATTCCGCAATGTTCGGACTTCCGATCTCCTCCTCGCCTTCGAGCAGTATTAAAACGTTGCATGGTAACCGGCCATGTACTGCCAAATATGACTCGAGAGCTAGGATCTGAGCGAAGTGTTGGCCCTTGTTGTCTCCGGCACCGCGAGCATATATGCGTCCATCTCGGATCGTTGGTTCAAATGGCGGACTGACCCAGGCCTCCAATGGGTCCGGAGGCTGGACGTCATAGTGGCCGTAGAGCAAGACTGTTGGTGCGCCAGGCGCGCGCTCCCAGCGCCCGATGATCATCGGTTGGCCGGATGTCGCGATTGTCCACGCCTCAAATCCCAAACGGCTTAACATGCTCACGAGGAGCGCAGCGACCTGAACCATACCGATGTTGTGCGCGCTGATGCTCGGGTGCCTCAGGTAATCGCACAAACGGCTGGCGAACTGATCTTTATTCGTCTCGATATGTTGGAATACCATTGACAATTGGGCGTGCGCGATCGGCATAGTGTTGGTGCTCATGGGCGGTGATCCCGCTTTCTAGGAGAGACGATGTGGCCAAATCTTGAAACGACTTATCCATCATAGTGATGATAGTGCGAGGAAGGCGCGCCTTCGAAGCTATCGTCCGCCGAAACTCTGCGTTTTCGAGCAGCCAAGGTTGATTTTCGGCGAACAGATACCGCTCCTGTCACCACCCTTGCGACTATAGCCGGTCTGTATCGTCAGGAGGTGGGAATGCGCGAAAGCTACGCCGCACGTCGCAGGTAAGCTCATGATGATCAAGATGGGACGTGATTTCATCGCCCAGCAACTTTAGGCCGAACGAGGGCGCGCAAGGAAGCTCGGCAGTGGGATTAGCAAAGCGAGTTGACGCATCAATTTTTCCTTGGAATGGCGCCAATTCGACTGATCATTCTTAAGTTGTAGTTTGCCCTCGCCCCCGACAGCATTGCTGCGCAACGTTCAATGTCTTACATTCCCGTCGGAATGCCGGAAAAATGCATGTAATCGACGTTTGATGCACAAACCTGCGATACGTTCCTAATATTTGGGAGAAAATCGGCTTCTGACGCGTTGTACCTATTCACGCGATCAAGAAGCTAGTGTCGCGCTCTGGTCAAGCAGGGCGCCTGCCCGATACAATCTACGCGACCACGGAGCCCACGACAATGGCAATCGCAAAAGCGCGGCAAGCGTTCCCAAGAACAGAATATCTACGCAGGTTGGCCGCAGTAAAATCGGACATGGCGCGGCGCGATATCGATGCGCTTGTCATCACAAGTTGGGGCAATATCACTTATCTGACTGGCAACGTGACGCGCATGTTGGCTGTGCACGCGCTTGTCGTCTCGATCAAAGATGAGGAGCCGACCCTGATCGTACGCAAAATGTGCGCGCCCGGGGCAGCTCACCAGAGCTTCATGGCGAGAGAAAAGATTGTTGGCTACTCCGAAAATCTAGTCGGCAAGGCTAATAGCGACGGCTATGACGCCGTGATTGATTTCCTCTATGACATTGGCGTGGCGCAGCGTGGCATTGGGCTTGAACAGGGCAACCTGATGGCCCCGGCGGTAGAGAAGTTCAAGACGAGATTGCCGCAAGCCCGGGTCGTTGATTGTACGCGGGCGGTCGATTGGATCCGCGGGGTCAAGTCAGATCTGGAGATCGCGGTGATGCGCGAAGCTGCAGCCCTTGCTGACGCGGCCGTTATGCGGGCTAAGGAGGTTATCCGCCCTGGTGTGCGGGAGGCCGACGCGGCGGTCGAGATTATGGCGGCGCAGGTCAATGGCGTTAAGGGCGGACCCGCCGCGACCGGATTGCGGCCGCCGTTGATTTCCTCAACCCCACGGACGGGTACGCCGCATATTTTGTGGAGCGAGAATGTCTTCCGCGAAGGCATGCAGATCAACTCGGAAGTCAGCGGAAATCGCTATAACTACCTTGCTGCTCTGATGCGAACGTTCTCGATCGGTGCGCCTACCGACCGCGTGCGCCGCTTACATGATGCGCAGGTTGCTGCTATCGAAACGGCACTTGATCTCATTCGACCTGGCCGCACTTGCAGCGAGGTTGCCCATGCTATGTATCGCGCGATCGAGAAGCACGGCTTTCCGAAAGAGTCGCGCTGTGGCTACTCCATTGGTATCGAAAACCAATTCACGGCATGGATCGAACCGACCGCAAGTTTTGCCAGGGAGGATATGACTGAGCTCAAGACGAACATGACCTTTCATCTGATGCTGGGCAATTGGGTGGAAGAGGAATTCGGCGTCACGGTTAGCGAAACTATCCGCGTAGCTGACACGGGTGTTGAGACGCTGACTCGTGCGCCGCGCGAGCTCTTTGTACTCTAGGCGGGCGGTGGAATCGCCGACGACTGCCGCCACAAACGGTCTCGGTGCCGAAGAGGGGTCTACGGCCCATCACCAGGACGCCGTCGATGTTCTATGACTTGGCTCGTCTATCACCGGGAGCAAGTTCGGGGCGGTGGGCTCTTGCGAGATCGTTCCATACAAACCCAGCTCTCACGCCAAAGCCGCCGAACACGAATGGATCATCGGAGTGTCATCGAGGATCTGATCGGTACGCAAAGAATGATGCTAGGCGAAGCGGTCGGCGATCAAACCGATAATCTAGCTGGCTTTGGAACACCATCCAAAACAACCGTGCTCGCAATATCGGTCGGACTGACCAATGACTGCCAGGCCTTCATCGCAGATTGCACTTACATCTTTCCAGGAGAATAAGGCGGCTCGCAGAATCCGCAAATTCGTGGGGACATGATTGGCTTGATACGAAGAGACGGGGCATCTTTTCAACCGGTTCGATCTGTTGGATAGGATGCCTGCCGATCAACGGCTACAAAACGTGGCTTTACGCGTTACGTTGAATGTCCTCCATCGGTTCAGCTAAAGTTCGATGACGACGACTGAAGCCTCGCGTAGCGGCAACACATGTTCCTCGATTCGTAGATGGCTCGCTCGCACTCTTACTCGTTACAAGGAAAAAATGTCTCTCATCCAGCGCTCCGAAAACCTTTGGCAATTTCAGGATACCTGTAACGTTTACATTCTGAAGAGTGGCACGGAGTGCCTGCTGATCGATACAGGATCCGGGGCTATCATGCAGCACCTTCCCGCTATCGGTATCGAGCGAGTTGATTGGGTTCTACATACTCATCACCATCGCGATCAGTGCTGGGGCACGCCTCTCGTGCAGAAGGCTGGAGCGAAAATTGCGGTGCCTGAATACGAACGTCACCTGTTCGAGAACGTCGAAGCCTATTGGCAGACTCGGCGTATCTACGACAACTACAACGACAGCAACACGTTTTTCTCGATAGGCGCTAACCTAGTGGTGGATGCTATTCTTGAGGACTACGGCACTTTTGTCTGGAAGGAGTACACGTTTCGCATCCTACCCGCCAAAGGCCATACATATGGCATGGTTTGTCTCATCGCAGATGTGGATGGAAAGAAGAGTGCCTTCACCGGCGATCTGATGATCAGCGGCGGGAAGCTCTATCAACTCCATGCCATGGAATATGGCTACGGCGATCTTCTAGGCGTTGAATTTACAATGCAGTCGATCCTTGCCCTCAAAAAGGAAAATATCGAAACTGCCTTTCCCTCGCACGGCGAGCCAATCCGGGAAGTGAACGCGGATATTGCTAGGCTTGAATCACGCTTGGAAAAACTTGCCAGCATAGGACGGCTCAATACGTCGGGACAGGGCTATTTTAGTGATACCCAGACCCTTCGCGAGAGCAAACTCCAGAGAATTTCGAAAAATTTGCTATGGGCGGGTCCATATACCTGCTCCAATTTCTACATTGTTTTGAGTGGAAGCGGCCACGCTATGCTGATCGACTACGGACTGGTCTCTTACGGGCATCTCCATTTTGGCACCGACCACGACGGCATGCAGGCGCTGCGTTTCGTCGAGCATCACATCGATCAACTGCGTGACGATTATGGAGTGCGGGACATCGAACTTGTGGTTCCCACACACATTCATAATGACCACGTCTGCGGAATACCATACCTTCAAAGACATTTCGGCACACAGTGCTGGGCACTCGACTGTGTTGCCGAGGTCATTGCCAATCCGGCCGCCTGGGCCAGCACGCCGTGCTGTTTCCACAAGCCGATCAAGGTACAGCGGATTCTGCATGACGGCGAGGTATTTCACTGGCGAGGGTTCGACTTTGAGGTTTATTACGCTCCGGGTCAAACCGAATACCACGCCATTATCCTCGGTAAGATCGACGATAAGCGAATCCTGTTCGGCGGCGACAATATGGCTCTCTTTAATCCTCAGGCAGGTGGCATTGACCGCGACATCCTCGTCCAGTCGACGGTCATGCGAAATAGCTTTCAGTTGGAGATGCACCGCCGCTGCGCAGCGGTGATCCAGGCCGCTAAGCCGGATCTCGTGTGCCCCGGACACAACGAGCTGATAACCATGGATGCGTCGAGGATCGCCGAATACAAGGACTACATCGAACGCAAGGAAGCAGCCTTTCGCGACGTCGTCGACGAGCCCGTAAACCATTTCATCGATTTATTCTGGGCAAGAATGCTGCCTTATGTGTCGGAAACTCACCCGAATGGCAAGGTCACCTTCACGGTCAAGGTGCGCAACAACTTGGAGCGCACGGCTGTCTACAGCGCCCGCCTCCTACCGGCATTTGGTTGGGCGTCGCATGGAGAGGCGGGAAACATCACGCTTCGGCCGGGGAAGCAGGGCGATATCATGCTTGAGGCAACTGCGCCGTCTCAAGTCGATCCGCAGCGAAGGCTCATGACGGCCGAGATCCTTATCGACGGAGTATCGCAAGGACCTGTCTGTGAAGCTCTCGTCTCAACGCTCTCAAAGCAGCAGGAACTTCAGTAGTCGAGGCAGGGTCTAACATGAGCCACAGTTCAGAGCGCCTTCCAAGTGAACCTGATGTAAAGCTAGGTATGCAAACGATCACGACGATTGCCGAGCTGCGTCATGCTCTTACAAAGTTTCGAAATCGGGGCAACCGCGTCGCCTTCGTACCTACTATGGGATACCTGCACGATGGCCATATGGCGCTCGTCCAGGCGAGCCGGGCGCGGAGCCAAGTCACGGTCGTAAGTATCTTCGTCAATCGCACTCAGCTTGGACCAAATGAGGATCTCAGCGCGTATCCGCGCGACTTTCGGCGCGATGAAAGGCTGTGCCGGGATGCCGGTGTCGCAATCGTCTTTGCGCCGGATCCGCAGGAGATTTATCGGGCTGGGCTCGAGACGTTTGTAGAACCAGGTGAGCTCGCAAACCCGCTGTGCGGAAGTTTCAGGCCAGGACACTTTCGCGGAGTGGCAGACTGTCGTCCGCAAGCTACTTAATATGGTACAGCCGGATGTTGTGTTCTTCGGACAGAAGGATTTTCAGCAATGCGCGGTCATTCGTCGCATGGCGATTGATCTCAATCTTCCGCTCGAGTGTGCCACCGTACCAACTGTTCGGGAGCCAGATGGGCTCGCGATGAGCAGTCGAAATCGATACCTTAACGACGAGGAGCGCCGGCGCGCTCTCGCGATTAGTCGCGCTCTATTCGCGGCAGAGGCCGAATTTTGTGCAGGCGAACGTGACGCCGCGACCCTCTTAGGAATTGCCAAGCAGCATTTGGACCAACTCGATCTGGTGCAGTACGTTGAGCTCGTCGATGCTGACACTCTCAGGCCGGCTGCGAGTCCTCTTAGCCGTCCTGCGGCCCTTTGCGTGGCGACACACGTCGGGTCGACCCGGCTCATCGACAACGTAATTCTAAAGGTCTAGGCGAACTTACCGCGCGATCGCGCCTCTCCGCGATCGCTAGCGACGGGACAAGCACTTCGGCACGAACACTTCTGGGAATCGGCTACCCTGGCGTGCCGGCGGCAATTGACAGCTCATCGGAAGATCCGGATGAGCTTCTTGTGGTTGATCCGGTAGCCCTCCCCTTGAGCACATGCAGGCCGCGATAGCCGAAACGGCGGCGTTCCTGGGCGATCTTTCATGCACTGGCGAAGGCCGGCATCCTCCACCTGGGTGCCCTTCAATCTTAGGCTCGTGCGGCTTTTTTTCGGGGAGGTACTTCAAGGCAGCATTGTCCAGCATAGCATCGGTCAAAGGTCTCTTCAGCCGTGTCAACCGGGACACCACCGCGGGTGACAGGTTCGGCGCGACCTTGCACAGCAAGAACAGCGCATCCAGACTTCGGGTCCGCGCGCCCACAGCGGCAGAATCGCCGAGCTGTACCGATGCGCTCGCCATCGCTGGCCGCCCTGTCGTCGCAAATCTTCGACCCGCGCGACCTCGACCGAACTTATGCGGGTCCGGATCGTTCGCGCCGAACCATACCCTTGCTGCACGAATCGGCGCGCCCGTTGGCAAGCTTCAACTCCACCACTGGCAAGAAATGTCTCGACTTCCGTGTCGACAGCCTGTGTAAAAAGCTCCAGCGCACCAGCGCGCAGGATATTGGTCAGTGGATCATTGATCTCCTCGGGCTGACGACGCGGGGACAATATTGCTAGTCTCGTTCATGACGTATCACTCTCGTTGAGATGTTCTGGCAGGCTTCGACGCCCGCCCGATACGCCGCCTATCTGAGGCCGTCATACGCGCATTCCCGCAGAGCTCCGCTCCTGGACTATCGGAAGCGCACAGAGTCATGCGCAGCCGACCCGCTCACTTCGTCGAGTTTCGATGATCTATCTGACTTGGTGCAGAATTTTGGCGGCAAAGTACGAATCATTGCATTATGCAGGACTCAAATATCGGTACAGCTAACGATCGAGATCTGGCTAGCGAAGCTGCGGCATAGCATGCCGCTTCGTTCAGCAAGGCGCACGTAAAAGTCGTTTTGTTGCGCCGTTGTCCGTTCTTGCAGTGAGCTTTTGACATATCAACGCGTCCACGTGACGTGAGCTGCGTTCCAAGATGTGCGCGAGACCATGCCCAGGTATCAACAGGAGGCGAGAATGCGCAATAGCTCCCACACCCACCTCGGTGCAGTAGAGTGCTGCGCCATATGCGGTGGAAAGTTCGGACTGATCCGCCACTACTCCCGGCAGATGGCTCTTTGCTCGCAGAAATGCGTAGCCCGTTTCGCGGCTCGCCGTGAGGCCGATCATAAATGGTTCGCCAGTTGTGAGCGTGTGAATACGCCACGTTCGGTAACAGGCAGACTTTGAAAACAGAAAAATCCATGCACAAGCGTCGCCGATGGAAGCGCCGTTCTGGGGTGCGCAAATAAACCAAGCGAGTAGACGTGTCGGTGCCGACTATGTCCCTGATTCAACCTGCACCTAGTTCGTTGACAGCTCAGCGACTTCGGACATACAGCAACGAGTCAGTGCGATGCAATTCGTCCTCGTGAATTACAGGTCCCCGCGCGGCGACGGCACCTGCACCGGATGTTCTCGGTCGCTCGGGCCAGGCTACCTGCGAGACGTGATAACGCGAAAACATTACTGCGAATACGATTGCTATCGACGCAGCCATTTCAGGGGCATTCGATTTCCGTACCTCACAACAAATGACATGGAAGGCATTGTGTCTCTTGGATTGCAGGCCGTGATGGCCTCAACGTTGTGTTGGTTTCAGGTCGCGATGGCCTCAATGTCTTGGCTGAACACAGCGGACGCTCGCGACCCATGCGGCTGAGGGACCATCCTCGTGTTAAGTGCAGCTGCGCTATGTAGACAGAATGCGCTGGGCCAGCATCGGTGATTGGGAGCCGCGAGTTTGTCGAAGAGCAACGGCGGGCGCGAACTTCGAGAGCCCGCCTCTTGATCGATTCGATCCGATGGAGCAGAACAGCTCGAGCGAAATGGTGCACTCAGCGGCAGTAAACAAAGTGCTCTGCTGGTTCATGAGCACAGCGGAGGCCCAGGAGGCGGCGGAAGCCGCCGAGCGCGCCTTCCGGCCTTGGTCGAGCTAACGGCGAAGGAGCGCTACAGCATCCTTCGCAAATGGTTCGAGCTGATCGCGGACAACCAAGACGATCTTGCGCCGATCCTCGCTTCCTAGTGGAAACTGAGAAAAGCGACCATGCCTTGCAGAATTTCGCCGACCTCGATGCGAATCTTGCCGACATTATGCCTCGGTACCGTTTTAGTTTCACAGGAACTCAACGCGCACAGGCTCGCAAGTGTTTCGAAGAAGCCTGGTAAATCGGATTTACTTGCGTCGTGATGCGCAGTGGGGAGCATTTAACCTTACAGATCAGGAATCGATCAGCGCTCGCGTCGGTCTGACGATTGAGTGCTGCACTGGCCAGAATTTGGCGCGCGTGAGAATGATCGATACGCTATTTGCGGAACGAGGATCGCCTGTGGCGGCTTGCCTGGCGAGGACTTCATCCGCAGGATGCAAAATACAAACCCAAGGGGTGTTGCGTGGGTAACGTAGTCAAACTCGAACGTCATGACGTGATCGGCATTATTACGATCAACTATCCGCCCGTGAATGTGCTGAGCGCTGCAGTGCGCCGCGGTATCGTGGAATGTATGAATGCCGCGATAGTCGATCCGGAGGTGAGGGCGATCGTTCTCACGTGCGCAGGCCGTACGTTCATTGCGGGCGCGGATATCACCGAATTTGGCAAGCCACCGGAGTCGCCGGGGTGGGCCGAGATGATGGCGGTGCTGGAGAACTCTCCAAAGCCTATCGTCGCTGCTATCCACGGTAACGGCCTCGGCGGTGGACTCGAGGTGGCGTTGGCCTGCCATTATCGGGTTGCGACGCCGGACTCCAAGCTTGGTCTGCCCGAGGTCAAGCTCGGCCTAATGCCGGGGGCTGGCGGCTCACAGCGCCTGCCGCGCGCAGTGGGGGTGGAGCTTGCCGTTAAGATGATCGTCGGTGGCGATCCGATCAGCGCGGCGGATGCGCTAAAGAGCGGTTTGATCGAGGAGATCGTCGCGGATGCGGCTTCTGGCGGCGAGATGTTTGCCCGCAAGGTCTTGACTGAGAAGCGCCCGCTCCGCAGGTTGCGAGATGACGACTCCAAACTTGCGGAGGCCAAGGCGGACCGCTCGATCTTTACCAATGCTGTCACCGCGATAACCAAGAGGGCGCGCGGTCGGGAAGCGCCGTTTGTCGCCGCAGACGCTGTGGGTGCGGCGATCGACCTGCCATTCGACGAAGGCCTGAAAAAGGAGATCGAGGACTTTAATAGACTTTCCGCCGGCGATCAGGCGAAGGCTCAGCAATATGCCTTCTTCGCCGAACGCGAGGCTAAGAAGATCGTCGGCTTGCCTGAGGGTACCGAGCCGCGTCCTGTCAACCGCGTCGCGATCGTCGGCGCAGGCACCATGGGAGGCGGCATCGCAATGTCGTTTGCGAATGCCGGCATTCCCGTCACTCTGATCGAGACCGGCGAGGAGCAGCTCAAGCGCGGCCTTGGCGTCATGCAGAAGAACTGGGAAGCGACCGCCGTACGCGGCGGCATCCCGGCAGATGCGCCCGCCAAGCGGATGGCGCTGATCAACGGCGTTGTCGGGCTGGAGGGCGTCAGGGATGCCGATCTCGTGATCGAGGCCGTGTTCGAGACCATGGCAGTCAAGAGGGAGATTTTTGGCAAGCTCGACCAATTCGCAAAAGCCGGCGCCGTGCTCGCCTCCAACACCTCGTATCTCAACATCGACGAGATCGCAAAGTCGACCAAGCGCCCGCAAGACGTGCTCGGCATGCACTTCTTCTCGCCGGCCAACATCATGAAGCTGTGCGAGATCGTGCGCGCGGACAAGACCGCGCCGGATGCGCTGGTCACCGCTGTGAACATTGCGCGCAAGATCGCGAAGGTGCCGGTGGTCGTCCGCGTCTGCCATGGCTTCGTCGGTAATCGGATGTACGATCGAACGGGTAAGCAGGCCGAGAAGTTGTTGTTTGAAGGCGCGCTGCCGCAGCAGGTGGATGCGGTGATGACCAGATTTGGCATGCCAATGGGAACGTTTGTGATGTACGATATGGCAGGCCTCGATATCGGCTGGCGTTCACGAAAGGACCGAGGCGTCAAGTCGGAGATCGAGGATGCGCTGTGCGAAGCCGGCCGCTACGGCCTGAAGACCGGCAAGGGTTACTACAGATATGAAGCGGGCTCGCGCGCGCCGCTGCCCGATCCCGAGGTCGAGAAGCTGATCGACGAGACGATCGAGCGCCTGGGCCGCAAGAAGCGCGTCATTAGTGACGACGAGATCCTCGAGCGGTTGATGTACCCGGTCATCAATGAGGGCGCGAAAATCCTCGAAGAAGGGATCGCGGTGCGGCCGAGCGACCTCGACGTGGTCTGGCTGTTTGGCTTTGGATGGCCGATCTATCGCGGCGGCCCGATGCATTGGGCGGACCAGATCGGGCTGGACAAGGTGCTGGCGAAGCTGAAAGAGTTCCATGCGACCCTAGGCGACGAATTCAAGCCGGCGACTTTGCTTGAGAAGATAGTCGCCGAGGGCAAGAAGTTCAGCGACTTCAAGTAGCCGCATCGCCACGCAATCGGCGTGAAATTTCAGTTGCTCGCCCCTCACACCGTAGGCCGTCCGGCGGACGCGCCCCTCCACCTCACGGTAGAGCAGAAAGGACCTTTCTATGCGTGAAGCAGTCATCGTCGCGGCCAAGCGGACGCCCATCGGCAAGGCGTACCGAGGCGCATTCAACAACACTTACGGCGCAACGCTCGGTGCGATGTCCATTCGAGCAGTGGTCGCTCAGACCGGCGTCGACCCGGGCGAGATCGATGACTTGGTAATGGGCGCGGCGATGCCGCAGGGGACCACGGGGTACAACATCGCCCGCCAGGCTGCCCTGCGGGCGGGATTGCCGAACACTGTTTCGGGCATGACGATCGACCGCCAGTGCGGCTCCGGACTGATGGCCGTAGCCGCGGCGGCCAAGCACATCGTCAACGATGGCGCTCCGATCGCCATCGGGGCCGGCATTGAGTCAATCAGCTTGGTGCAGAACGACAAGTCAAACTCCTTCATGGCGGCCGACCCTTGGCTGAACGAGCGCGTACCCGAGCTCTGGACCTCGATGATCGAGACCGCTGAGATCGTTGCCGAACGCTACGGCCTCAGTCGCGAGGCTCAGGACGAATATGCGCTACAGTCCCAGCAGCGCACGGCGCATGCACAATCGGAAGGCCGCTTCGCTAACGAGATCGTACCGGTCACCACGGTCATGAAGGTGGTGGTCAACAAGGAGACCGGCGAGACGGCCGACAAGAAGGTGACCCTTTCTGCCGACGAAGGCAACCGCCCGCAGACTACGCTTGAGGACCTCAAGAAGCTGACGCCGGTGTTCAAGGGAGGCCGCTACGTGAAGCAGGGCAAGTACATCACCGCTGGTAACGCCAGTCAGCTGTCGGACGGTTCCGCTGCCGTGCTCCTGATGGAGCGCAAGGAAGCCGAGAAGCGCGGGCTGGAGGCGCTGGGTGCCTATCGCGGCGTTGCGGTGGCTGGTTGCGGACCGGAGGAGATGGGCATCGGCCCGGTCTTCGCTATCCCGAAACTGCTGCAGCGCAACGGCCTCAAGATTGACGACATCGACATCTGGGAGCTGAACGAGGCTTTCGCCAGCCAAGTGCTGTATTGCCGTGACAAGCTGAGGATCCCGAACGAGAAGCTAAACGTCTCCGGCGGCTCCATCGCTATCGGCCATCCGTACGGCATGACCGGCGCCCGCTGCACCATGCACCTGATGTACGAGGGCAAGCGCCGCGGCGCGAAATACGGTGTGGTCACCATGTGCGTCGGCGGCGGCATGGGGGCGGCGGGCTTGTTCGAGATCTTCTGAGGCCTCATGTGTTGGGCGCTATGTTAAGTCAGAGATACAACGGCGTTCCCAAGCTCTTCCAGCGCGCCAGTCACCAGCAACAAACAAGGGAGCATCATCGTGACTGAGGGCGTCGGGAAGGACGACCAATTGTCGGGCACCAAGCCTGTAGAGGAGCGGCATCGGTTCGATGAAGCGCGCCTTGATGCGTGGATGCGCGAGAAAATCGAAGGTTATGAGGGGCCGTTGACGGTCCTTCAGTTTAAGGGTGGCCAGTCCAATCCGACCTATCGGCTCAATACCCCCGCCCGCTCCTACGTCCTCCGCCGCAAGCCTTTCGGTAAGCTGCTGCCATCGGCGCATGCGGTCGACCGCGAATATCGTGTGATCGAAGCACTGAGCAAGCAGGGCTTTCCCGTCTCGAAGGCCTACGAACTCTGCAAGGATGATGGCGTTATCGGCGCGGCCTTCTACATCATGTCGATGGAGGAGGGACGCGTATTCTGGGATCCCACGCTGCCCAGCCAACCGCCGGAGGTTCGAAGAAAGATATTTGCCAGCAAGATCGAGACCCTGGCAAAGTTCCACCTGTTCGATCCCGAGGCGATCGGGCTCGGCGACTTCGGCAGGCCTGGCAATTATTTCGTGCGTCAGATCGATCGCTGGACCAAGCAGTACCGCGCCTCCGAAACGCAGCACATTCCAGAATTTGAGAAGGTTGCTGAATGGCTGTCGAGGACTGTTCCGCAGCAAGAGCGCGTCTCGATCGTTCATGGCGACTACCGCCTCGATAACATAGTCTTTCATGCCACGGAACCGCGCGTCCAAGCCGTGCTCGACTGGGAATTGTCGACACTCGGTGATCCGATGGCGGATTTCACGTATCTGCTGATGCAATGGATCATGCCGGGGCTCGACGGCGCCGACCTCAAGGCGCTGAACATCCCGAGCGCCAAGGAGGCGGCCCAAATCTATTGCAACATCACGAAGACGGCCCTGCCAGATCTGAATTGGTACTTCGCCTACAATCTGTTTCGCCTGGCCGGAATCACGCAGGGGATCGCGGGCCGCGTCCGTGACGGCACAGCGGCCAGCGCTAGGGCGACCGAAGCCGCCGAGCGCACCGTGCCACTGTCAAAGGCCTCATGGGAATATGCGCAGAAGGCGGGCGCGGTTTAGTTAGCGCGCCAGAAGCTTGCATCAGGTCGATTCAACTCCAAAGAAGAGGAAACGTCATGGGTCGACTCCGCGGCAAGGTCGCGATCATCACGGGCGCCACCAGTGGGTATCGGATGGCGCACAGCCGAAATCTTCGTTGCCGAAGGTGCCAGGGTTGTGATCGCTGGTCGGCGAATGGCTGAAGGCGAGGCGCTGGCAAAGAAGCTGGGCACGGACTGCATCTTCCGCCAGACCGACGTTACGGTGGAAGCCCAGGTCGAGGCTCTGATCGTGCTGGCGGTCGAGAAATTCGGCCGCCTGGATTGCATGTTCAACAATGCAGGCGGGCCGGCACAGACCGGAGGTGTCGAAGGACTGGAGGTCAAACGCTTTGATCTTGCCATGGCGACCTTGGTGCGAAGCGTGATGCTGGGCATGAAGCACGCCGCGCCCATCATGAAGAAGCAGCGTTTTGGCAGCATCATCAATAATGGCAGCATCGCCGGGCGGCTCGCCGGCTTCTCCTCCTCGATGGTGTATAGCGCGGCTAAGGCTGCCGTGATCCATCTCACCAAATGCGTGGCCATGGAGTTGGGTGAAACGGGCGTGCGCGTAAACTCGATTTCGCCGGGCGCGATCGCAACCGGCATTTTCGCGAAGGCCATGGGTCTGTCGGTGGAGGTGGCAGAAAACACGCCACCCTTGATGCAGGAGGTCTACAAGAGCGCGCAGCCGATCCCTCGCGCCGGACTTCCCGACGACATCGCGCATGCCGCGGCGTTCCTGGCGAGTGACGAATCCTCTTTCATCAACGGGCACGATCTCGTGGTCGATGGCGCTCTCACGGGCGGCCGCAACTGGACGCAGCAGCATCAGAGCTATATGGCAATGCGCAACGCGTTCGAGCAGAGGAATAGATAGGGGGGGCTCGTGCCGTTATTCCCGCGTGTTCAGGCCGGAATATGGAGACGCCCCGAAGCGCAATTGCGCTTCAAAGGCCCGTGGCCTCGTAGGTGGGAAGGCGATCTTGTGCTGTGCCACCACGTTTATGGTGGCTGAATTCGCTTCTCGCGCTTCGCTTTGCTCACCTTGCACGCTCTGTGCAACGGGTTCATGGAGCAAGCGCTGCTCTGGGTCGCTGGCAGCCATAGCCCCAAAAGTTCAACATCACCGAGCGAATGCACCTGCTTCAATGTCCTCGATTAGCGAGTCCCCGACGAAGTCATCCGAAGGAAATGGTTGAAGGCTGGGAAGTGCGAAAAGGTATCCTGCGCCCCGCGTTGGCGGAACGCCACTGCTTGCGAACTTGTACCTGCGGCTATGTGCTGGATAGTTCGAACAGATAGCGCGCATACGGCTCAAAGGCGCAACGCCATCTGGTTCGATACCCAGATGACGGTGCGCCACGACGGTGCGAAGGAGGTGTGATGTAGAGCACCTTTGAGCAGCCTTGCTGCACAGAAGATGGGGGTCGGCCCCTCGAACTCGGGTTGCAGGATCAGGGTTCAAACCACCGGCTGCTGCTTCGGCCCAATGGTCGAGGTGGTGAGCGAGACCGGAAAAGGCAGAGCAAGACTCTGTCAGGTAAGGATCGAGGAGACGAGCGCAAGCGAACCACCGATGAACTGTCGAAAGCGTAGGGAAGACGTCAAAACCAAGGGGTAGTCGTTATCTTGGGATCAGTCTGAGCGATACCTGTTTACGGCTCAGGCGGCGTCCGGCAGGCGAGGTGGCGTGACCTCGGTTCAGGCTTCTGTGCGGAACGTGGGAACCTGTATCGCGATGCCAAGGGAATGGTTCAAGTGGAAGCCCCACAAGAGTCTGAGTACCAATGCGCGATGCAGGGACGGAGCCGTGTGTAGTAGTGACGAAGGCACTGTAATGGTGGCGGAGCGAAGGCACGGCACTGTCCCGCTTGATTGGAAGAACAACCGGAAACGGGAGGACTCTTTTGGGTCAAGCAAAGCCGTATGACATCCCCAAGCGCTGGGTTTGGGAGGCGTACAAACGGGTTAAAGCAAATCGGGGCGCAGCCGGTGTGGACGAGCAGTCGATCGAGGTGTTCGAGGCAGACTTGCAGAGCAATCTGTACAAGCTCTGGAATCGAATGTCTTCGGGTAGCTACTTTCCACCGCCGGTCAAGCGTGTGCAGATCGACAAGCGCGACGGCGGGAAGAGGCCGCTAGGAATTCCTACGGTGTCGGATCGCGTTGCTCAGGCGGTCGTCAAAGGATATCTGGAGCCGGATTTGGAGAAGCACTTTCATCCAGATTCGTTCGGATATCGACCCGGAAAATCGGCGCTCGATGCCGTTGGGGTTGCTCGCCAGCGATGCTGGCGGCATCCCTTCGTGCTCGATCTCGACATTCGGGCTTATTTTGACTCGATATCGCATGAGCTTTTGCTCAAGGCGATTCGGAAGCACACGGACTGCGCTTGGGTGTTGTTGTACATTGAACGGTGGCTTAAAGCTCCCGTTCAACTGGAAGACGGCACCCTTGAACCCCGAGAGAAGGGCACGCCGCAGGGCTCGGTGGTATCACCGCTGATGGCGAATCTCTTTCTCCACTATACGTTCGACATGTGGATGCGAAGAAATCATCCGAGCATCCAGTTCGAGCGTTATGCCGATGATATTCTCTGCCATTGCGACAGTGAGCGGCAGGCACAAGAACTGAAGGAAGCGCTTGCGAAGCGCTTTGCCGAATGCGGACTGGAGCTTCATCCGGACAAGACGAAGATAGTCTATTGTAAGGATGACGACCGGCGAGGTGATTATCCTGAACAGAAATTCGACTTTTTGGGCTACACGTTCCGCGCCCGTCGGTCGAAGAACCGTTGGGGAAAGCACTTCGTCAACTTCAGCCCCGGTGTCAGCAATGCCGCGACGAAGGCAATCCGACAGGAAATCCGTGCCTGGCAACTACGCTGCCGGGTGGATAAGAGGATCGACGACCTGGCGAGGATGTTCAACCCGATCATTCGAGGCTGGATGAACTACTACGGTCGGTACTACAAATCGGCGCTTTACCCGACACTACGCCATCTCGACCGATGTCTCGCGCGATGGGCGATGTCGAAATACAAACGTCTGCGGCGACATCGAAGACGGGCAGAGCACTGGGTACGGGACATTGCTTGCCCCCCCCACGCTGTTGGCCCATTGGCCGATGCTGCACAAGACGGCGGCTGGACGGTAAGAGCCGGATGAGCGGAGACGTTCACGTCCGGATCTGTGAGCGCCTGGGGGTGAAACTCCCCCGGGCGACTCGACCGGTGGTCCGCCTTCGCGGACCATCTGCAAGCCATTTCTGAATGCGTCGGGTAGTAGCTCGGGTCGGTCCGGACTTAAATTCCATTCGATCAAGCCCGCTTCAAGAGGGGGGCGCTGCCGTTTGCCCGGACATGGTCAGATGTACAGAGAATGTTGCCGAGACTTTGACCAGACTGACCACGCGACGCGCGCGATCCCATTTTTCTGGTGATTCATGATATGCGCGCTCGCTAGCCTGCATCGCAGGGGTGGGCTCGATCAAACGAAAAAGGTGCATGACAGTAGAGAAGAGCCGACCCTACTAACATTACAGTTGTAGTTTTTTCTTGAGATGGGCTTTGCGCGCATTGGCCTGATGAGCCCTGCGCCAGGACGACCATGCGAGGATGCGGGCGTGCGGGATGCGCCGCTGGGCGAGCTTCATGGCGATGCGCCGGATTTCTTGGATCGACCAGCGGATCAAGAACGATGCGTCGGTCGCGGCCGCTGTCGCGTTTTTTTGAGCGATGGCCCGGTGTTGGCCCGATGACGGATGACGGCCATCATGGCGAAGGCAAGCATGACGAGTGAGACATGGCGATGCCAGCCATGCCAGGAGCGGGTTTCGTTGTGATCAAGGCCGAGCTCGTTCTTGGCGGTTTCAAAGCTGTCCTCGATGGCCCAGCGATGGCCTTCCACCGACACCAGCTTCTGCATGGAGGTGCCCTTGGGGCACCATGTGGAGAAAAAGGCCAAGCTGCCGTCGGCGATGTTGCGGCGGATCAGAAGACCCCGCGTCCATTCCCCGGCAAGGTCGTCGTTGTATTCACTGGCTTCGAGATCGGCCAACTCGAGATAGGCCCAGTCGTGCCAGCGCGGACCTTTGGTCCCTCCGCCGGACGACAGGCGGCGCCAGGCCTTTTTGGGAAGGCTCTGCGCGATCGCGGCGGCGGTGCCGGCGACAGGCTGCTGCTTGCCCCAGGAGCGGAACACATGATTGGACGCAACACCCAGGACATAGCCTTTGCCCGCCTTGCGCAGCAGGGTTTCGATCTCTCCAGTGCCATACACGCTGTCCGCCGCCACGAACGAGAACGGCACGTTGGCCGCGGTCGCGCGAGTGATCATCTGACGCGCGATCTTGGGTTTCGTCGCAAAGCTCACATCGCTCGGTACATGCGCTGCCTTCAGGCGAGCGGAGTCGTCCGTCCATTCTTTTGGCAGGTAGAGCGCCCGGTCGATGAAGGCATGGCCATGCCGTGACACATAGGAGGCGAACACTCCGATCTGGCAATTGGTGATCTTGCCCGCCGAGCCAGTGTACTGACGTGCGACCCCGCACGAGGCCTTGCCCTGTTTCAAAAAGCCAGTCTCATCGATGACCAGGACCGCGTCCTCATCGCCAAGCGTCTCCAGTGCGTACTCACGCACAATGTCGCGCAGCGCGTCGGCATCCCAATGCCCTCGGCCCAGAATCGCCTGCTGGCGCCACGGGCCTGGATCGCCAGCCGCCTCCGCCCGCATCCAACCCGTCTTGCGCGGCTCGTTACCCAACAGTCCGTCGAGAAACTGCCACGCCGAGGCCGCGACCCGCTCCTGCGTAAACAGCGGACGGATGCGTTGCTTGGCATCTCGCAACGAGGAAGCCCACAGCGTCAGCGTATCTTCAACCGACGCACCACCAATCATCAGATCCCGAATCATGGTCACCCATGGATTCAGAACCCTCAATCAATTGCAACTGTAATGCTAAGGCCTGTTTACAGTCAGCGGCTTGCGAGGAAGCTCGCGATGAGATTGAGAAGGCCGGCAAAGCTGGTATCGGTCTTTTCGTAACGAGTTGCGATGCGCCGGAATGCCTTGAGGGAACAGAAGAAGTTCTCGACCAGATGGCGCCATTTGTACATTTCGGCGTCATGCGGGATACGGCCGGCGCGATCGGCTTTGGACGGAATGACCGCAGCAGCACCGCGTTCATCGAGGTTGGCGCGCAGCCAGTTGTTGTCGAAAGCCTTGTCGCCGATCAGCGCCGCAAAATCGAGGCCGGTGATCAAAGGTTCGATGCCGATGCTGTCGTGACGCTGGCCGGGTAACAGCACGAAGCGAATGAGATTGCCGAGGGCGTCGACCAAGGCCATGATTTTGGTGGTCAAGCCGCCACGCGAGCGACCTATGGCCTGATTTTGAGTCCCCCTTTTGCGCCGGTGCCATGTTGGTGGACCCGGACCAGCGTGCCATCGATGAGGACATATTCGAAATCTGGATCCTCGCAGAGCGCCTTGAAGACCCGCTCCCAGACTCCCTTCTGCGCCCAGCGCCAGAAGCGCGTGTAGACGGTGAACCACTTGCCGAACGCTTCCGGCAAATCGCGCCACGGCGAGCCGGTGCGCGCAATCCAAAGCACCGCTTCGATAAAGAGCCGGTTGTTGCGCCCTGTGCCGCCAGGATCACCGGCTTTGCCCGACAGCTCCGGCGCGATCCGCTCCCACTGGCTGTCGCTTAACATCAATCGAATCAAGGCTGATCTCCATTTTCAGCCTTGAATCAATCTTCGACCGATCTGGGAATCCCCCGACTGTAAACAGGCCTTAGTCCAAAAGGAATCACGTCGCTCAAACTCAAAATAACGTCGAGAAGCGCAGAACTTTAGCGCCGGATCGTGAATCAATGCAGTTATCCATCTTGAGTCTTCCTTACAGTCGGCGCTTAGCCCTATGGGAACTTGGAGGGGAAGCCATGAGCGTTGTGCTTAAGAATAGGCCTCGACAATCTGGTGTCAGCTATCTCTGCGTCTTTCGTGCTGCCGCCGTGCATAGACTTGAGACGCACTTGGCGAAATCTTAGGCGTCCGAATGCGCTCCATCGGCATCAAAACGCTCATCGTGTGGTCGTTCAGGAAGCTCAGGGAAGCCGGCACGCAATACGCGTGTTTCTTGGATATCTGCTCCGCGGGCGGCGCCTGATCTTTTTCTATCAGGTCGACGATCGTGTCGCGTGCATCAAAGTGATCGCGATGATCGACTGCATTGCAGCGAAATCTGAGAAGATGGTGTTTCGGCAGCTGATGATCATCCCTAAATCAAGATCGCTCGTGGCGATCACAGTTCGCAGGCTTGAGCTGCCGAGCCTGCGAAGAATTCATTGAATTCATCAGCAATGAGGATGAGAAAGGAAATAGATGGCGATCGATTTCGAAATTCCCTCCGAGGCAAAAGCAATTCGGGAAAAAGTGCGCCAGTGGGTGCAAGACGAATGCATTCCGGCGGAAAAGGAGTTGGACAAAAAGTCCCTTGACGAAGTCCTTGGCCCATTGCGGAAGAAGGCGAGATCGCGGGGTTTGTGGTGTCCGTTTATCCCAAAGGAATACGGGGGCATGGGCTTGGGTCAGCTCGCCAACGCGTTGGTCCAGATGGAGGTCAGCCAGAGTACTCTCGCCGAGCTGTCGATGAACACGCAGGGGCCGGACGATGCGTCCATGTTGACGATTTTGGAGTACGGCACAGAGTATCAGAAAGAGAAATATTTGAAGCCCATATTGAATGGGGAGAAGCGCGTCTGCTTTTCGATGACCGAGAGGGCGGCCGGCGCCGATGCTACCGGCATTCAAACCTCGGCAGTCAAGGACGGGGACGAGAACTATATCCTGAACGGGGAAAAGTGGTTTTCAAGCGCAGCGAGCGTCGCCGACGTCGCTTTCGTGATGGCGAAGACCGATCCGAATGCACCACGCCACAAGCAGTTTTCGACCTTTCTCGTCGAGCTGCCGAATCCCGGTTATCGGATCAAACGCGTCATCAAGACAATGGCGATCGAAAGCCCGCATGAAGACAAGCTCTACGGCGGCGAATCGGAAATTGAGATCAAGGACCTTAAGGTTTCCGCCAAAGATCTGCTGGGTGGTGAAGGCAATGGTTTCGCAATGGGGCAGCATCGCTTAGCGTACGGTCGGCTGCGTCACGGCATGCGCAACATCGCAAAGGCACAGCGCGCGCTTGACATGGCAACGGCGCGCGTAACGAGTCGATCGACATTCGGGACGATGCTGGCGGATCGCCAGGCGGTGCAGTTCATGCTCGCCGAGTGCGCGAGTGAACTCTACCTAGCTCGTCTAATGCTGCTCCACATTGCATACAAGGCTGAGAAAGGTATGGACCTTCGCCAGGAGAACTCGATGGCGAAGCTCTTCCTAGCGCACATGGTGCACAAGGTGGTCGATACTGCGATACAGTTACACGGCGCGCTCGGCTACAGTCAGGATACGCCGCTGGCGCAGTGGTACACCCAGATCCGCCAGCAACGCCTCGTCGACGGGCCAGACGAGGTGCACAAATGGATGATCGGTCGAAATGTGATTAAGGCATATAAGACCCACGGCACGACAGCTTCGGCGGCTGGCGGCGAGCTGCTCTAGCCAATCCTCTATGAAGAAAAACCTCCAACCTTACGCGTGACAAAAAAATGAAAGCCATTCTCTGCTCGCAGTTTTGCAAACCCGAAGACTTGACGTTCGAAGAGTTCCCCGAGCCTGTGGCGGAAAGGGGCCAGGTGGTCGTCGCTGTGAAGTCGGCGGCATTGAATTTCTACGACATCCTGCAGATTCAAGGTAAGTACCAGGGCGCGCCAGCATTTCCATTTTCTCCCTGCGGGGAAGTTGCGGGCGTGGTTGACAGCGTCGGCCCCGGTGTAACTGACCTGAAGGTGGGCGATCGTGTCGTCGCATCATGCTACAACGGTGCCCGCGAGAAGGTGGCCGTCACCGCGAGCTCTGTTCTCAAGATTCCGGATAACCTCGACTACGATCGGGCCGCGGGTATCCCGGTTGTTTATGGCACGGCACTGCATGCGCTGATGGATCGCGGTAGCTCGAAGCCGGGCGAAAGCCTTGCGGTGCTCGGTGCGGCCGGAGGGACCGGCCTTGCCGCCTGCGAACTCGGCAAGCTGATGGGCTTGAGGGTGATCGCCTGCGCGTCATCCGAGGACAAGCTAGCATTCACCAAAGCCCACGGAGCTGAGCTGACGCTCAACTACGCCAAGGAGGACCTAAAGGAAGGACTCCGCAGACTGACCGATGGCAAAGGCGTCGACATTATCTTCGATCCCGTCGGTGGCAAGCTTGCCGAGGCTTCGCTGCGCGCGATCGCTTGGGAAGGCCGTTTCCTGGTAATCGGCTTTGCTGCCGGCGAAATCCCGAAGATGCCACTGAACCTGCCGCTCTTGAAGTCATGTGACATCCGCGGCGTGTTCTGGGGCGTATGGGCGGAGCGCAATCCGGTGAAGAACCGCGCCAATCTGCGGAAGCTTATCAACTGGGCTGCGGAAGGCAAGCTTTCCTCCCACGTCCACGCGACCTTCCCACTCGCTCATACAGCTGAGGCGATGGATGTGCTCGCGAGCCGCAAGGCGATGGGCAAGGTAATTCTGCACCCGTGAACGCAGCGCCGAGGGGGGCACAGCAACGCGTTAGGTGGGGCGGAAGCTACGATGCCCAAGGCAGCAGCACCCAACAGTTGCGACTATCCCGCCTAGGTGTCGCGCGTCCTGTCGAGAGCCGCCGAAAGACTTAACACGAAACGAAGAGTCTCAGTTGTGGTAGGTGGGAGTCGTCGATGAGTGCGTGCCAGTGCTCGACGGTGAGCTGGCTGGTGACGATGGTGGAGCGGCGGCCGCAGCGATCGTCGAGGATCTCCAGAAGATCTTGCCGAGACGCTACGTCGAGCGGCCCGGCCGTCCGCCGAGCCTTCCATGAGCGATCCTGTTTGCAACAAGGGTCGGGAACGATGTCGTCACCGATCGTTTCGGCCTCGGCATCGAGACCTGCCAGGCCAGAACGTCACCTCACCTTCATGCGAGCCCTTCACCTCTCGACAGTCGTGCTCCTCGTCCAATGCCCAAGAGATGCACGATCGTTCCTCCCGATCAATAGTCAAATCGCAGCGTGAGCGTTCAGACATCTGGTCGCTGTGCGAGGCTTTCATGCAGCTCCGGATCCGAACCAGTAAATGCATAGAATGACTGGTCGGCGCCGCCAACCGCTCGCTGCCGTTTTCTCAGAAGCAAAGGTCCATCGTCGATGCAGGTCTTCTGAGAGCCTCCAGTCACTTCGGAGTGGGCGGACGCCACCAGGAGATCACGGAAATGATTGAGCGGTAGCGTTGAACGTGTTTCGGGCCGCGCTGCCACATCAAAGCGACAAGGGACGACACGGCCCGGCTCTTTCTTCGCGATGGCTGGCAGCTCAAGCTCAAGTTAGTGAAGTTTCCAATATCAATTCCGTCACGTGCTCGAGCGGAGATGGAGGCAGTCGATGTCCTCATGTCATCCCAAGACGACAGTCCAACACTGGAGTAGAGGGATGTCAGACGTCGGAACTCCTGGAGCTCGCAAGATCGCCAAGGTCACTTGTGTCGGCGGCGGCCTGATCGGATCTGGCTGGGCCGCGCACTTCATGCGGGCAGGCCTAGATGTCGTGGTGCATGACGAGGCCGCCGAGCGCGAGAGCTTCCTAAGGGAAAACCTTGCCAATGCAATGCCGGTCCTCGACCAAAACTCGGCCTTCCGCCTGACGAGATCTCCGCACCTCTTCGAGTGGTCCTACGAAAACATGACGGTCTGCATCGGCAGAACCCCTCCGTCGAAGAACGTGTTTTACGCATACTGCAAATATGCCGCTATGGGTGGCAAGGTCCTCCCCGATCGGAGGCGCATTCCATCCTGTCGCCCGGCCTTATAAGCATGATCGACCGCCTCACAGCGGCTGTCCAGCCATTACGCTAGGCGTTTGGGTACTATGACGGCTCCGCCGCCATACAGGATCTCGAAAGAACCTGCTGCAGACGATCCCGTAGTTGCGTGCGTGGGGAGTTGCAGTGTGTTTAGTTGTCCATTCGTCTCGCCCCCCACAGATCGGTGGTCGTTCCACGCGAACTGGTGCCAAATCGCACTGGCCGGTGGGATCCGCCCCGCGTGGCGCAGCCGGTCAGCTGCGTCGCCGCTGCCACCCTCCGACTGGAAACTGGGATTCAGGCAATACAGCCTTCACCTTCCACGCCTGACCTTGTGCTCTCCATCGGTCTGCGGTGCCCAATTTTGAGACGCTTCCCGGCATGCTCTGATCCCGTTCTGCTTTCGCAGTTTAGTCCGCCACCGGTAAAAACCAGCAGACTCCATTCTTTCGAACACTCCCTTCTTCCCCATGCCTCAACGGCGCCCACCCATCTGGTTTCGATCATCGCGCAAAGACTACGGAGCTCCTTGCCGGGACGTTTAGGAACCCGTGCAGGCTCATCTCTGCCACGCGCACCGCCTCAATCGCCTCACGTGAAGCAGCTATTGTGCCGCGATACGATTGCCCCACGGATCAATGAGGCCAAAAAACGCAACGTGGGCAGCCATCAGCTGCTGGCGGGGTTCTGAAATATCTGGTTTCATGGCAAACCATAGCCGAAACCGAAATGCTCCATCACGCTGTTAGCCAGACACAGGCGCTTTGCTGCGTGCCAAGGGTCGCTCGTGCATAAAACCGGCGTTTTCCTTGCGATCTCCACGATTTGGCTCAATCTATTCATGATAATCCCCTCCCAGGTTCAAGTGAGGGGATCGATGAAGATCTTAGTGCCGGTAAAGCGGGTGGTGGATTACAACGTCAAGGTCCGCGTCAAGGGCGATGGATCGGGCGTTGAACTCGCCAACGTCAAGATGTCGATGAACCCGTTCGACGAAATCGCGGTCGAGGAAGCGCTGCGCCTGAAGGAAGGCGGCAAGGCCACCGAGGTCGTGGTGGTGTCCATTGGTCCGGCGCAAGCGTCGGAAACGATCCGCACCGGTCTTGCCATGGGTGCCGACCGCGGCATCCTGGTGAAGGCGGAAGGCAATGTCGAGCCGCTCGCGGTCGCCAAGATCCTGAAGAAGGTTGCGGAAGAAGAGCAGCCGGGCCTGATCATCCTCGGCAAGCAGGCGATCGACGACGATAGCAACCAGACCGGCCAGATGCTGGCTGCTCTGCTCGGCTGGTCGCAGGCAACGTTCGCCTCCAAGCTCGAGGTCGAAGGTTCGGACTTCAAGGTCACGCGCGAGGTCGATGGCGGCCTCCAGGCCGTGAAGCTGAAGGGACCGGCGATCGTCACCACGGACCTCCGCCTCAACGAGCCGCGCTATGCCTCGCTGCCCAACATCATGAAGGCCAAGAAGAAGCCGATCGCGGAGAAGACCGTCGCCGACTACGGCGTCGACGTCACCGCGCGCCTTGAAGTGCTCAAGACGACGGAACCACCGGGCCGCAAGGCGGGTGTCAAGGTCAAGGACGTCGCCGAGCTGGTGTCGAAACTCAAGAACGAAGCCGGGGTGCTCTGATGACGACGCTTCTGATTGCCGAACACGACAATGCGTCGCTCAAGGATGCGACCAACAAGGCGCTGACCGCGGCCGCTGCCCTCGGCGCCGACGTCGAGGTGCTCGTCGCCGGCCAGAACGCCAAGGCCGCGGCGGACGCCGCCGCCAAGCTCAACGGCGTGACGAAGGTGCTGCTCGCCGACGGCGATGCCTATGCTCACGATCTCGCCGAGCCGCTCGCTGCGCTGATCGTCTCGCTCGCGCCCTCCTATGGTGCCTTCGTGGCGCCCGCGACCTCGCGCTTCAAGAACATGATGCCGCGCGTTGCTGCTCTCCTCGACGTCATGCAGGTCTCGGAGATCATCAAGGTCGTCGCCCCCGACACATTCGAGCGGCCGATCTACGCCGGCAACGCCATTCAGACCGTGAAGTCGAAGGACGCCAAGAAGGTCATCACAGTGCGCACCTCGACCTTCGCCGCGACCGGTGAGGGCGGCAGCGCGGCTGTCGAGAGCGTTGCGGCGGCGGCCGATCCGGGCCTGTCGTCCTTCCTCGGCGAGCAGGTCGCCAAGAGCGACCGCCCCGAGCTGACCTCGGCCAAGATCATCGTCTCCGGTGGCCGGGCCATGCAGAGCCGCGAGAACTTTGCCAAGTACATCGAGCCGCTGGCCGACAAGCTGGGCGCCGGTGTCGGCGCCTCGCGCGCCGCGGTCGATGCCGGCTATGCGCCGAACGACTGGCAGGTCGGTCAGACCGGCAAGGTGGTGGCCCCGGAACTTTATGTCGCGATCGGCATCTCCGGCGCGATCCAGCATCTGGCCGGCATGAAGGACTCCAAGGTGATCGTCGCCATCAACAAGGATGAAGACGCGCCGATCTTCCAGGTCGCCGATTACGGCCTGGTCGCCGACCTCTACCAGGCGGTTCCGGAGCTCACGGCCGAACTCGGCAAGTAAAAACGCGAGCTACACTCCGGCCAGTGTTTCATTTTTGAGGGTGTTTTCTGTCGTGCCGGGGCGCGATGGCTCGGCTTGGTTCCGCCCATCGATGCCTCGGAAGCCTTCCTTGTAGAGTAGGGATGAAGCGCCGTGCCTCGTTGCTAGGTGGGTCTCTTCCTCCCTCTCACCGAACCGGACATGCGAGTTTCCCTGCATCCGGTTCTCCATGCGAGGCGCTGGCCTTGGGTGGCCCTCGCAGTTGTGCGAGAGCGTTGGTTGTCTTTCAGAACTTGTCAGCTCCTGGCAGGAACCACTCGTCCGGGTCGGCATTCCATCGATTGAATAATATGCGCATGCGTCGGTCGGGAAAGTGCAGGGTGCCCCGTTCGGCGAACGGCCGCACTTGGGTCTTCCCGTCTGCCTATGCCCTTTTGTTTCCACGCCGGACAGGGTCGCGGCGGTGAATGCGTTCACGTCGCTTGCCCGTGCTTCTTCAGGCAGGGCCCGACGCGCTGCCAGAGTCACCAGTCGAGCGAGCTGAAGGCACTGTTGGCTCCGGTGGCGTACCAATAGTAGTTTCGCCATCTGGTGATTATGTGGTTGAGCTTGTCGATGAGATCCGCCAGCGTGTCGCCCGTCGGCGTCGCCCTGACCATGACCTTGATCTTATGATGCAGATCTTTCAGCTTGCTCTTCGGAATGAAGAGCTTGCCAACCGACGCCCCAGTATAGAGCCCCGTTCTGAATCACCCAATATCCGATCAAGTCAAATCATTCCTGGATTTCGGTGATCGCGGGTCTTTTCCATAGACAGCTGCGGATTCCGAGATGATGGTGCGCACCGTACCGACTTGATGGCGCGCAGGGTTCCGAGATGATCGCGCGCAGCATTCCGAGCATTCTCCGCGCAGCATTCCGATTTGATCGCGCGCAGTTTCGGATGGTGTGAAGCCCGATCGTTGGGCCAATTCTCCGGCTGGAAGCAGCTGGGAGGATTGGATGCCAACGAGGAGGGTTATCATGCGCCAGGTGCGCGAGATTGTGAGGCTGAGCCTTGAGGCTGGGCTCTCGACGCGCGTGGTTGGCGAGCGCGTCGGCATCGGACCGACGACGGTACGTGACACGCTGAAGCGGTTTGCGCGCGCGGGTCTGGCATGGCCGGTCCCGGAAGCGACAAGCGACGCCGAGCTGGAGCAACTGCTGTACGGGGTGCCTGGCGTGAAGCCTGGTCGCCGCAAGGTGGCCGAGCCTGACTGGTCCGTTGTTGCCCGCGAGCTCAAGCGCAAGCATGTGACTCTGCAGGTGCTGTGGGACGAGTACATTGCGGAGCATCCGGACGGGTACCGGTACAGCCGCTTCTGTGACTTGTTCCGCAATTGGGAAGGCCGGCTGCCGCAGGTGATGCGCCAGCACCACGGCGGCGGCGAGAAATTGTTTGTCGACTATGCCGGCGACACGGTGCCGGTGGTTGACCGTAAGACTGGCGAGGTGCGTGACGCGCACATCTTCGTGGCGGTCATGGGCGCATCCAGCTTGTCGTTCGCGCTGGCGACCTGGACCGAGCAGCTCGGCGACTGGATCGCGGGACATAACGCGGCCTACAGCTTTTTTGGCGGCGCGACGCAACTGCTGGTGCCCGACAACGCCAAGGTCGCGGTGATCAAGGCCTGCCTCTATGACCCTATTGGTCAACCGCAGCTACAGCGATATGGCGCAGCATTACGGCACGGCGATTTTGCCGGCACGGCCGCGTCGCCCGAGAGATAAGGCGAAGGTTGAGGCCTGCGTCGGAATCATCGAGCGCTGGCTGCTGGGGCGGCTGCGCAACCGAACTTTTTACAGCCTGGCCGAACTCAACGGTGCGATCGCCGAGTGGCTGGCCAAGCTCAATGACGGACGGGTGCTGCGCCAGTATGGCCGCACACGGCGCCAGCTGTTCGAGGAAATTGACGCGCCGAATCTTAAACCGCTTCCCGGCGAGCCGTGGGTCCATGCCGAATGGCGCCGATGTCGGGTCGGGCTCGACTATCACGTCGAGGTCGAACGACACTACTACTCGGTGCCCTATCGCTTCGCCCGTCGCGAGGTAGAAGCGCGGATCTGTGCGCGAACGATTGAAATCTTCCTGGGGGGCGAGCGTATTGCCGCGCATATGCGCGGCAGCGGCAACGGGCGGCACACGACGATCAGCGCCCACATGCCCTCCAGCCACCGGCGCTATGGCGAGTGGACGCCGGCAAAGATCCGCAGCGAGGCAAGCCGGATCGGCCCGATGCTGCGCCTGCTGATCGACCGGATCATCGAGGATCGGCCGCATCCCGAACAGGGCTATCGTTCGTGCCTGGGGATCATCCGGCTTGAGAAGCGCTTTGGCGCCGAGCGCCTCGAGGCGGCCGCGCTGCGCGCAATTGAGATCCAGGCTCGCAACTACCCGAGCGTCAAATCGATCCTCGAGAAGGGGCTCGATCGCGTTGCAACGCCCACGTCCCCCGAGCGCGAGCCGATCCTACACACCAACATCAGAGGCTCGGACTATTACCACTAATAGGGAAGAAAATGCTGACACACCCCACGCTCCACTTGCTTACCCAGCTCGGCCTTACCGGCATGGCCGAGGCCTTTAAGAGCCTTGCCGACAACGAGGAGGTCCATGGCCTCGCTCACGCCGAATGGTTGGCGCTGCTGCTGGACCATGAAGCGACCTGGCGTAACAACCGGCGCCTGGCGCTTCGCCTTCGTAAGGCAAAGCTGCGTCATCATGCCGTGCCCGAGGATATCGACTACCGCGCCCCCCGTAGGCTCGACCGCCGCTTGTTCGACATGCTGCTCAAGGGAGACTGGATCAAGAACCACGAGAATTGCGCCATTGTCGGGCCGACAGGCATCGGGAAAAGTTGGCTTGGCTGTGCACTTGGTCACAAGGCCTGCCGGGACAACCACTCGGTACTTTACACCCGGCTGCCGCGGTTGTTCGAAGAACTGGACCTTGCCCGGGGCGACGGCCGACTCAGCTCGCGGATGAAGAGCATCGCCGCCGTCGAGCTCCTGATTTTGGACGATTGGGGCCTCCAGGCCATCGACGCCAACGCGCGGCATCATCTGCTCGAAATCCTCGAAGATCGCTACGGCCGTCGGTCGACGCTCGTCACCAGCCAGCTTCCAATTGCCAAATGGCATGAGCTCATAAACGACCCAACTTATGCTGATGCCATACTCGATCGCCTGCTTCACAACGCTCACAGGCTCGAACTGAACGGTGACTCCATGCGTCGCCCGCCCGTTCTTCCTCGGCCTTGATTACGCGGTCTGCCAATGAAGACCGGGACTGCAGCCCGCGAAGCTGACCGGCCGCTACGGCACTGTTGGGGGCGCGCGTCCGGTCAGCTTCGCTCCATCGAGCGACACCATCAAACATGCGACGCGATCTCTTCGGCAGCCGCTTGACCACGGGCTAACGATAGTGCCAATTGCCTTTAACGATCGGGTACTTCACCTGCGCGCGATCAGATCGGAACGCTGCGCGGCATCAGATTGGAATACCTGCGCGCGATCATCGGAATCCGCAGACAGCTCCATGCGCAAATTCCTCTTTGAGAAACTCCGCTTCCGCCTCGTCCTGTGTTCCCTCAACTCGGATGACAAAGTCATCCGCGTATCGGACGACGAAGAAGGTCGGCTTTCCGGCGAGCGAACGTTCTTCTTTTTAGTCGCCATGTGAGGGGACTGAAGAGCGGGGGCAGTCGTGGAAATCTTTTCATTTCATTCAGAAGCAGAGTTGCGCGACTCTTGCATGCTCCGTCCGCCGTTGAGGTGATGGGCAACTCGCTGGTGCCGTTGGCGGCGTGATCGACTGGAAGTCTCAGGATGACCGCTTGGGCTCGGTGTGCCAAACCGGTCCGGGGCAGCCTGGCCTGCCAGCGCCGCTTGTCGGCGGCCTGTTTATCCTGGAGCGCAAGCACAAGCTTTTGGATGAGATGCTGTGCGCCCGCCGGATCGACGCTTCTCGCCATTCAGCGTAATTTTTGAGTCTCGTTCAACCGCCGAAAAGGAGGAAAGTAAGCGAGCGGGTCTCTAGAAACGCACTTGATCGACAAGGCCTCCAGCGTACCCCTCGGAAGTCTTTAATCTGGAGCTTCGGACTTGCAGATCTTATAAGCAGCTGCTCAGTGCTCTCCCAGTTTGCCGTCCGCCTATCGTACAGAAATTGCGAGCACGCCTGAACGTCGAAACAACGCAGTGAGTCTCCAACGAACCGGTATGCCGTTCTCCGGGGGGGCTCCACTTCTTCATGCAAAGGGATCTACTGCGCCTCTGTCTCGATGGGTAACGACGCTTTGGTCCGTTTTTAGACTGCGATTTCGTATCTACTCATCAATAGTTCCGCATTGGTTACCGCATCATATACCGGCAGCCGCGTCTGCTCGCGCACCTGCTGCGTTACTATCGGAAATCCCGCGCATTCAAATAGGATAGCCTCAACGTCATCGCACCGCTTGCGCATAAGTGCAATTGCGGCCCCAACATCTCTCGCTACCTGCGGAATCGAGTAATTATTCTCTGGTCCCGACATGATCCTCCAGGTCTCGGAATTTTCGATGCCGGCAACGGTTATGCGATCATGTGACTCAACACCTGCGTGTCTGAGCAGTACGGACGTCAGCGGCCTTGAATCGAACGTCAATATGCCGACGCGTCCCTTGATGGTGGCAATGAGATACGGCAGAAGGAGCAAGGAGGACATCGAAACTGGCACCGAGAGGGCCTGCGTCATTGCCTTCTGGTACTTGATCGTGAAACCGCAATTGCTCGTGATCGCGATGGCGCCCTCACGCACCAAATGCCTTGCCGCGGTTATGAATGCGGCTTCCATTTTGTCGTCCTCGCCGCCAAAAACGACATTTTTAGTCCATGCGCCTGGAACCTGGCGGCAAATTGTAGGAAATCGAAAGGTAGCGGGATTGCTGAGCGATCCCGCCATAGTCTGTGGGGTATTTTGCAACTGCAATATGCCGAGTGCGCCACTGTTCTGCGCCATGTTCAGATATTACTCCATCAAGAATTAGATTATTGCCGCCATCCGTACACGGCCAATCTCTCGGCGGCGCGGCAAGTAAGTGATATCTCCGCCATTTCTTCTACACAAGCGACGGCGCCAGGAAGTGCAAGTGTCTCTTGGCGACTTTGGAACGTTCGATCTCCCTCCGGAACTATTGCTGCGTCCCAGATCTGAGTTGCTGGTGCAAGCCTCGCGTGGCAGAGATTCTGGACTTCATCGGTAGAATGGGAAGCTTTCGTGCACCTTGGCGCCGACGTGAGGAGGTCGCGAACCTTTTTTGATAAAGATCGGGTTGCGCGGATCAGGCATACTCGACTTTCAAGCGTCGACGTCGCTCGGACCGGTTGGTTTTGACGGCGGTCATCGCAGTCCCACAGAAAAAGCAACGCAATGGCCGAGATACAAGCCGGATGCGGAGTCTTCGGTGGCGGGTTCCCATGGACGAAGATGGGCGAATGGCGCCTCGCTGCGCTATTCGCGATTCAATGACCTACGTTTTCGGGTCATGGCGAGGAATTACTGCGCTGGAGCGGGCTAAATTCGTTGAATCCTGATCTTACTGCGGCGTACGAGTTGAGAGATCGTTGCCGTTGTGTGGCGGCTTGGGATAGCCAGCTTCAGGGACAGGAAAGTTAGGATGATTTCCGAGGTTTTCATTACTTGTGCCGTCACAGGTGGCGGATTCGCCGTACGTAGTCCGCTCGTACCGATAACCCCTGAGGAGATCGCCAATTCGGCTATCGAGGCGGCACGCGCTGGCGCAGCTGTGGTGCACATCCACGTACGCGATCCTGAAACCAAGCGCGGTTCGCGAGATGTCTCGCTCTATCGGGAGGTTGTTGAGCGCATTCGGAACTCCGATGTGAATCCGGTGCTCAACCTAACTGCAGGGATGGGCGGCGATCTTGTGCTCGGGGGGGCGAACTCTCCCCTCCCGCTTGACCCTGCAAAAACAGATATGGCCGGTGCGATCGAGCGGTTGGTGCATGTGGAAGAACTGCGGCCTGAGATCTGCACGCTGGATTGCGGAACGATGAATTGGGGTGCTGGTAGCGACTACATCTTGGTCAATAGCGCGGCGATGTTGCGCGCGATGGCCGTGCGCGTGAAGGAGCTCGGTGTTCGCCCCGAGCTTGAGGTCTTTGATGCAGGCCAGCTTGTTATGGTGAACGATCTTATTGAGGAGGGGCTCATCGATGATCCGGCTCTAATCCAGCTGTGCATGGGGATTCGCTACGGCGCGCCGGACGATCTGACTACGCTGATGGCGCTCGTACATCGGCTTCCGCCTCGCTCTATCTTCTCGGCCTTCTCGATCGGACGGAAGCAGCTTCCATATGTGGCGCTGGCGCCATTGGTGGGTGCGAACGTGCGGGTAGGGTTAGAGGACAACGTGTACCTATCCCGCGGGCGTCTAGCGACCAACGCTGAGCTCGTGCAGCGAGCTGTCGAGATTCTCGAACGAGTTGGCGTCCGGGTGATGGGTCCAGATGATGTACGCGCCAAGCTCGCGCTCAAAGTTCATGCCTGAGAGGTCAAAGACCATGTCTGGAAGGCTACCGCGCGGAGTCGGGCTGCTAGGGGGCGGGGTGATCGGGGGCGGGTGGGCAGCGCGGTTCCTCTTAAATGGAGTGGATGTGCGGCTGTATGATCCGGCACCTGGTGCAATGGATCAAGTACAGAAGATCCTGGCCAATGCGCGGCGAGCATATCGTCGGCTGACGCAGGTTACCCTGCCGGCCGAGGGGACGCTGAAGTTGGTCCAATCAATCGAGGACGCAGTTGTCGAAGTCGAGCTAGTGCAAGAATCTGCGCCCGAGCGGCTTGAGCTTAAGCGGCAGCTGCTTACGACGGCGAGCCGGGTGGCGGCACGCGACGTCCTAATCTGTTCCTCGACATCCTCGCTTCGCCCGTCGTTGCTCCAGGAGGGCACTGATCATCCCGAGCGCGTGTTCGTCGCGCATCCGTTTAACCCCGTCTACCTGCTGCCATTGGTTGAGCTGTGTGCCGGACAGAATACTCCTCCCGAGACACTGGTGCGGGCTGCCGAGATCTACCGGAAAATCGGAATGCACCCGCTTGTGGTGCGTAAAGAGGTGGACGGCTTCATTGCAAACCGGCTCCAGGAGGCGGTATGGCGCGAGGCGCTATGGCTGGTGCATGATGACCTGGCCACCGTGCAGGAGGTCGACGATGCGGTCCGTTACTCTTTCGGACTCCGTCGGCCGATCGTGGGGCCTTTTCTGACCTACCGAATGGCCAGCGGCGGGACGGGTATGCGCCAGGTTATGGAGCGATTTGGGCCTTATCTAAAATGGCCGTTGTCGAAGCTCACCGACGTGCCCGAACTAACCGACGCATTCCTGGACAAGTTCGCCGAACAGTCGGACGCGCAGGCGAGGACTGATAATATTACCGAGAAGGAGCGCGACGACTGCCTCGTTGCCTTGTTGCAGGGACTGCGGTCACAACGTCACGGAGCGGGTGAGACGCTCGCGCGTTGGGAGCAGGGGCTGCGCGACAGCGCTCCCGCAGTCGTCGCCGGCGACTCAAGCCCACTGCGGTCTGCGATGCTAGATATGCCATCTGATTGGCTAGATGCTAACGGCCACGTCACCGAAAGCCGTTACCTTGAGCTTTGCACGTTCGGGACCAGCAACCTGCTCAATCGCATTGGTGTCGATCGCGACTATCGCTCAAAATATGGAAGCTACTATACTCTGGAAACGCACCTGTCGCACCTCAGGGAGATCCGCGTTGGCGACCGCGTTCAGGTGCTCACACAGATTTTGGGAGTAGACGACAAGCGCATCCATCTCTTTCACGTGATTGCGCTTGATGGTCAAGCCGAGCCGGCAGCCACGGGCGAGCAGGTTCTGGTCCATGTCGATGCCGGCACCCGACGCAGCGGACGCATGCAAGGATGCGTGCGCGAGCGATTGATGGAGTTGGCGCAGCTTCACGCGGAGCTGCCTCGTCCACGGCGGGCCGGCGCAAGAATCGCGCTAAGGTGAAGCGCGATATCCCCGAGGCATGAGGGCTGGACTAATATCTTCGCCGAGAGCTCGTACGGCGCATATCAGGTGAATCATCGATGAATTCAACAGATCTGACGCAACACCGGTTGCACGACCGCGTGGTAAACGCGTTGAGTACGTTTGGCAAGCTTGAGTCTGCTTATCAGACCGTTACGGTTGCTCAGCTGGTCTCCGAGCGCGCGAGAACACATGGCTCAACGATTGCGATCGACATCTTCGAGCGCGGCCAGCGCGCTACCTACTCAGAGATGGACCGTAGGTCAAATCAGTGTGCGCATGCGCTGCGCGCATTCGGGGTGCGCAAGGGCGATCACATCGGCGTGATGCTTCCCAATCGGATCGAATTCCCGATCCTGTGGTTCGCGTGCGCAAAGCTCAGTGCGGTGCTGGTCGCGATCAACATGCGCTATACGTCAAGAGAAGTCGGATACGTCTTGAGCGATGCACAGGCAAAATTCGCAATCGTCGATGAGTCAGTGTGGTCCGTGCTTTCCGCGATGGATCCTTGGCCGCAAGATCTCGCCAAAGAGCGCGTGATCCTCGTCGGGCAGCCCTCCCGCGAGACAGCTACTACCCTCGATGAATTGCTCAAGGGTGCCGACGAGTCGCCGGTCGAAGAGGATGTTCGCCCGAACGATCTGCTGAACATCCAATACACCTCGGGGACAACGGGTTTTCCGAAGGGCTGCATGTTGACCCACGATTACTGGGGTGTGTTTACGTATCAGTATGCCCTTATGGACCGTCGCCCCTACAAGGCGTACCTGTGTTGGTCGCCTTTCTCCTATGTCCTCGGCGAGCTGTTGATCCTTAAGTCGTGGCTACAGGGCGGTACACTTTATGTAGCTCAGCATCTCAGTTCAACGCGTTTTGTTGATTGGCTCAAGACATACCGTATTGAGTGGTGTCCGATCCCCGGGCCAATTGCCGCGACTGCCGACGTCGCATCGACAAACCTCAAGGAGGCAGGGATGTCTGGCGGTGTATGGAATGCGGACACGGTGCGCCGCTTTCGTGAGCGGTTCGGCGTGCGCGGCCAGAACGCTTATGCAATGACTGAGATCGGTATGGGTACTCAGTTCCCAAATGACTTTGAAGAGATGGACGAATCTGGCTCGGTCGGGATTCTGTCCCCCTTTCGAGAGATTCGTTTAGTAGGCGACGACGGCAGTCCGACGCCGGTCGGCGAGATCGGCGAGCTTTGGGTGAAAGGTCGTGGAATACTACTGGGCTATTGGAATAAGCCAGACGCGAATGCCGAATTGTTCGAAGGCGAATGGTTTAAAACTGGTGATCTCTTCCGCCAGGACGAATTTGGATTTCATTGGATTGTAGGACGCAAAAAGGAAATGATTCGACGCTCGGGCGAGAACATAGCTGCTCGCGAGGTCGAATCTGTCATTCGAGAGATCCCGGAGATTGCTGACGTGGCCGCGGTACCGGTTCACGACGATAAGCGCGGGGAGGAAGTAAAGATCTACGTGGAATTGCACAAAGGTCTCAGGTCGGCCGATCTGCCGCCGGAACGCATCCTCGCGCATGCTCGTGCGCGCCTGGCATCTTTCAAGGTGCCGCGATACATCGCATTCACGTCAGCGCTCCCCCGGACCACCACCAGCAATAAGGTGCTCAAACGTGAGCTGATGGACGTCGGAGATCCGCTGTCGGGCGCCTACGATAGCGAGGAGGAGCGCTGGCGTTAACGGATCGACGGTGGGCCTTCTGAATGGGGGAAGGTCGCCGTTTTCCGGATGTTGTTCGCCGATCTTGGCACCGACATGATCGTCGTGGAACGTCCGGCGGCCGCCCCGTGACCCTCAATGAAACAATGGGGCGGTCTTCGCAACGGAGACATTCTGTGCGTCGTGCAGATCATGACTGACGTCTTTCAATGGATCGCTGCGAAGCTGTCTAAGCGTCACATCGCACTGCGACCAGCCTGCCTGCTGCTGTTGCAACCCGCAGCGGATGCCCCCTTCGCAACTCGGCGACATGCTTTATCACGCATTGTGAGCCTCTGCGCTTATGCCTGTGCTGCGTCAGCTCGATGCGCTTTAGAGTGTCTCTATGAACCGTAAGGACTTCGAAAATGGCGTGGGTGTTCGGAACGCTAGTTCGGCCGTGCGCGGGTTCGACCAGTGGCGAATGATGTCGCGCCAGCTGCCGACTCGGGCAAGCGCGCTGGTTCAGCGCCAACGTGCGGCGTCAGACTATCTTTTTCGCAGAATTTGCTCCAATCACCCGCAAAATTCGGGGTTTCTCGGCGATGACATAGTTTATCGTTCGATTTGTCTGGATTGACGGGATAGCCACCCAGAGAAAATAAGTGCTTCCACTCCATACCGCCAAGCCTTCGATTGGGTGGACGAGTACAGATGCTCGCTGAACTGCGAGCACAAAAACGCCTCCGCGATGTGGGAGTCGCTGTTGCTGTCGATACGAAAGCTCTTGTTGGAGCTGTAAGACGATTAGACGTGATTGTGCGCGGCCTTGGAGATAAAGCACGTTCGATTAGATTCATGCGCTTTTCGTGCGGCCGCGCGAGAACATCCGGAAACGACCGGCAAAGAGACGTCGTTGTACCGGAAGATAGGCGTCTACCCGCAGGTGTCGCCGCGTTCGGATAGAGTTCTCTAAATTCGATGAAGAGTCATCAGCAACAAAACCAAAGGAGCATCTGATGGAGTACAGCACCATTCTCTACAAAGCGGACGACCGTGTCGCGTGGATAACTCTGAATCGGCCGACCAAAAGGAATGCGTTCTCAATTAAGCTCTGCAACGAATTTCAAGATGCGCTCGTGATCGCCGAACGCGATCCGGACGTTCGCGTGATCGTGGTCAAGGGAGAGGGCGGCCGGGCGTTTTCTACCGGATTTGATATGGATGAAGATAAGACCGAGTTCGGGCCGGCAAACATTGATGATTGGACCATCAATGATTTGAACAGGTCTTTCGATCACGGCGTGAAGTTTCTGCATTCAGTGTTTCACTGCTCCAAGCCCGTTATCGCGATGATCGACGGTTACTGTCTGGCCGGGGCCTTGGACTTGGCTACGTTGTGTGACATTCGCTACTGCTCTGACGATTCGCGATTCGGTTTGATTGAGGCCCGGATGGGGATTGGTGACACGGAACTGCCGATGATGTCGCACTTGATCGGTCAGCGTTGCCGCGAACTGATCTATACGGGAGACATGTTCGACGCCCAAGAGGCGTACCGGCTCGGCCTCGTAAATCGTGTCTTCCCCAAGGATCGACTTGAGGAAGAGGTGACGCGCATCGCGAAGCGCATGTCTCGGGTCGCACTGCCAACCTTGGTGTGGAACAAGAAAGTACTCAACAACACGCTCCACGCGGCAGGCCTCGATTCTGCTCTGCGATATGGCTTCGCCGCCGACTTGATCATTAGTAGATCGGATTCCGAGTTCAAGCACTTCCGTGAGTTGGCACGCACTGAAGGGGCGAAGGCAGCATTCCAGTGGCGCGACTCAATCTTCGCGCCATTCGAATCCGAAACATCATGGGTTTCCTCGCGCACAGCACCCAAACGGCCAGGGAAGGGTTGAGCATGGAGCAACCTGAGCAGCATTCACCTCGAATGCTTCAGTTGACCTACGCGTGACAGCCTGGGCGCGACCGACGGCGGCGTCGCGCCCATTCCCGGACTTCCCAGTCGACTCATGGCCTTCGCCGTCAACGGAGGCTTCTAGGAGGACATCTGCGATAGCTTACCAGTTACCATGAGATCTCGGACGTCCTCGCCTCTGAAGCCTGCGGTGGTCGCGACATGGCTTATCGCCTCGCGGTCGCAACAGTCGAGTGCGAATGCGACGCGAACCTTTTCAACGTCGTCGCAGCTCATCTAAAAGCCATCGTAGCCGCGCAAGACCACAATTGTACGGTCACGACGGCTCTCATCTCGGACGCGTGACGCGAAGCGTTTTGCAGACCGTCTCTATCGCGAACCGTCGCAACGTCGGTTCTCTTAGTATCGCCCACGACGTCATGCGCACTTACTTCAAAATGTCGGCATCGACCATTTCCCTGTCGAGAAAGCGCTGAAGTTCGCAAATTTGTTCTTGCTGCGACCGGAAATCGTCATCACTTCTGCCTCCGCCTGCGTCACCATTTTGGGACGCTAGAGGTTGACGCAAAGGTGAGCGCCACAACGCCTTTCAACCTTGAACCCGGCGATGTCATGTGTCGCACAGCTAAGTGTTATTCCCATTTCCTGTGTAGGTCGCGCGCTCTTCGCGCGGGGACGACAAGCGCATCGACAGCCACGGCGCCCTGGCTGGTTACGATAAGAGGATTGATGTCGATCGAGCGCAGTTGGTCGCCCAGATTTCGCGCAATCGCATCGAGCCTCCTCACTGCCGCAATTAGAGCTTTTGTATCAAGCACAGGACTGCCGCGGAACCCGGACAGAAGCTTTTGTACGCGCAGTTCGGCAAGCATCTGCTCTGGCTCGCCGATCCGAAGACCGGCCGGGCGGAGAGCTGCGTCATCCATGATCTCCGTCCAGATGCCGCCCTGACCAACGAGTACGAATGACCCGAGGACATCATCGGTCTCGAGGCCGAGAATCATCTCAATCCCATCTCGTACGTACGGCTGAACGATGAGAAGTTGCGAGCCTCCCGCAAAGATCTTTGCCGCTGCCGCGGATAATTCGTGCGCATCCCTCAGGTTCGTTATCACGCCGGATAGTTCGGTTCGATGCAACGCGCCCGTGTCGCCGACTTTCGCGACGACCGGGTATCCCAGTTCGTTTGCTGCGGTTACGGCGGCATTAACGCTCGTTACAAAACGGCTCTCGACGACCCGAATGCCCGCAGCGCCCAGGAAGTCGAGCGCCGGCCTCCCTGAGAATGGCTTTCCGTCGAACCCATCGAGCCGCTTCGCCATGCTAGATCTGTCGACCGGCGGCTCCTCTGCCAATGGTGGCACGGGCCGCGCCGACTTCACCGCGCGATCGAGGGCGAGAAACGCCTCCCGTTGGCCCAGGACGGCAACATTCTTATCGAGGAGATCCTCGACTTTCTCGGGCGGAGTCGAACCATCCACAGGTGTAATCAAGGTAACGAGCTTGTCCGTCGCCGCGGCGACTTCCACTGCGCAGTCAGCCCACGTCTCGTATGCCGCGCCGGTCGCGCCCGTATGATTTGGATCATAGAGAGAAGCGAAAATGTCGACGTTCGGGTCGCTTGCGATGGTCTGAAAAATCTTCTCGGAGTTTTCCTGTGGGTTCTGAATGCCCCAGAAGTCCAGAGGGTTCCTGCAGGCGAGGGAGTCGGTTAGAAGGCTGCGTAGCGCTTTCGCAGTGTGTGGCTGAAATTCAGCATAACTGAGCGCGGGGCACTTCGCCGACTCGTCCAGATACATTTGGATCAGCCCACCTGATGGGCAGGCCACTCCAAGTCTGCCTTCACCCGGAGATCGTCCAGCTAGCGCAACGATGGCAGAGGCGATCAATCCCTCAAACGAGTCCACCTGCACCACACCATACCTTTTGAACAGTTCGCGGTAAAACCGATATGGTGCGGCAAGTGCGCCTGTATGCGCCGTGGCCATTTCTCGGGAGGCCTCCGTGCGTCCTGGCTTCAGGAGGATGACTGACTTGCCGGCGGTGCGCGCTCGGTCGCATTCAAAAAAGAAGCGCTCAGGATCGCGAATCGTTTCGATAAAACCGCAGATCACTCCCACGTGTGGATCGTCCACGAAGTAGCGAAGGAAGTCGGCACTTCCCGTGACGGCTTCATTCCCGCAGGTGATCGCGTGGCTCCAGCGGATCCCACGCCCACTTCCCATTAGAGCAAGTTTTGTTCCTCCACCTTGCGAAAAAAGGGCAACGCGGCCCGGACGGCGGACCTCGAAGGCTGACAGGTTGAGATGCACGCGATCAACCCAATTGATCACTCCACCGGAGTTCGGACCGAGAATGGCCATTCCTGACGCTCGTGCTACATCCACAATCCGGGCTTGCGCCGCCGCCCCCTCCACACCAGACTCCGCGAATCCGATCTCTGGGACCACCGCCGCCCGTACCCCGACGTCTGCGGCCTCTTCAAGCGAGGCCAGCGTCGCCTCACGATTTCGCAGAATGAGTACCGCATCCGGCACGAACGGCATTCTCTTGAGGGACGGATAACAGGGGTAACCTGCAACCTCTTCGTACTTGGGATTCACCGCGGCCACTTTCCCCGAATACCCGATCTTTTTATAGAGTTCGAGGGGTTGACGACGCGTCTCCGAAGTTGGACTTGCGCCGATCACCGCTACCGAGTTCGGTCGGAAGAGAGCCGATAGCCCGCCTTCGCTGGCTGGCGCCGACATAGCGGAACGGAAGCGTGGAAGCACTATATTCTCTCTGCTGCTCAACGGGTGGGAGGCCAAATGTAAAGCGTATCTTCGCCGAAACACGCAAGATTTGCAGGCGATTAGAGGAAATTCCACGAGAAAAAGGACTTTGGCGCCCTGGTGCGCAAGGCGGTCGCTTGCCTGAGTCCGCTGCCGCGTCATCCGCATCGGTCGACACGGCGCATGCCCGCTTCAGCTTTGCCAACACTGACGCCACTCTCTAATGGCTACATTAGCCCGACGAAGCTTGAGCGCGATGGTTCGCCACCTGGGAAAAGTGATCCCAATTTGGGCCTTGGCCAAGGCCTCGGAAGTCGAGGAGGCCAAGGGAAGCGCCGATCACCGCGGCCGGGCTATGCAGCACCTCACACACCATCGACACCGGTCAGATGTAGCGGCAATTGCACTCGATCGAAGGCACGCTTCACTGCTGCACTCTCGCGAAGCACGCCGTCGCTTTTTCCAGGATGTCGCGCTCGATCCCCACGCACGCCGCGCCGCTCACAGCAGGGCGCTTACCATACGTCGAGCGAACCTAACAGAATTTCGGTCACGGCGCCCATCGCCTGATACGGTCGCCGAACCGTGCATTTCGCTAGCCACGCAGCGCGTCAAGCATGACGATTCGTGCGGCTTCATCCACCAGTCCACGAGCCGGAGCTTAAACAAGTGTGAGGTCACCGACACTAAGCGGTGAGCACCGAACAGATGACGGCAGAGCCCGAGATCATGTCGGAATATTCATGGCCTCCCGCAGGTTCAAAGTCGCGCTGCAGCGCCTCGGGTCGGGGATAGAGCAGCTCCTAGTCGCATGAAAGCTTTGCAGGCCCGTTGCGCGCACAATTTCCGCGAAACCAGCTCAAAATTTGATGAATTCGATTTCAAGCCCTCGCCTATGATCAAATGGTAGTTACTGCGAAGCCGCCGCTCCCCAGCTGAGCAACGGATAGCAGCAGTGGATGGTCATTGTCCGCGCCGATGCCCTCTTCCTGTTTCACGAGCAGGTCGGCGGCTCGTCGCAAACAAGGGCGAGATCATTTCTAAGTTGCCGAGAAACAAGAACTGTCATCATCCCTGGGTGGAGATCGGGAAATGAAAAGGCGCACTTTTCTAAAGTTCGCGACGGCGGCTGCTGCGGGTGCTCTGGCCGCGCCCTACGTCCATGCTCAGTCGAAAAAATTTGCCGGCATTACCTTGCGTGTGAACGGATGGGGTAGCGAGTGGGATGAAGCGCTGAAGAAGGGCACGATCGCTCCGCTAGAGGAGAAGTACGGTCTAAAGGTCGAAATAGCTATCGGCCAGCAAGCGACGCAAATGGTCAAGCTAATCGCGGAGAAAGACAATCCCCCGTTTGACATGTTTCAGGGGGATAGTGCTGTCATGGTCGAGCTCCTTAACGCCGGAGTCATCGAAGAGATCAAGGCGTCGGACGTTCTCAACATCAAGCGGGTCCTTACCAGTTTCCGCGAATTCGGTGATTATGGTGCGCCATTCGCTGTCGGGGCGATCGGTCCGACGTACAATCCAAAATTGATCAAGCAGCCGCTGACGTCGTACTCGGATATAGCTCGGCCGGATCTGAAGGAGCGCGTGGCTCTTTACCCCGCGACCACAAACACCACCAGCCTATATCTTCTTGCCTTCGCCGAGGAGAACGGTGGCTCGATCTCGAACATGGAGCCGGCGTGGAAGATCCTTGAGGCGGCTAAGCCGAACATTGTCGCTATCGCGCAGGCGCAAGTTCCGCTCATCCAAATGTATCAAAGCGAAGAGATCAGTGCAACGATCTGCTATTATGGCGCTGCTTACCAACTAAAGACCAAGGGATTCCCCACGGAATTCGTGGTTCCACAAAAGGGCATTTACGCGTACCCTGTCTATTTCAATGTTGTGAAGGGAATGAAGTATCCGGAAGCTGCGTACGCCTTTGCAGAGCAGCTGCTCTCCGATCAGGGGTTGCTCGCATTTGCTGAGGGCGTCCGGTACGACGTAACCACCGATATCAAAATGCCCGAAGAGCTTCGCAAGCAACTTGTGTTTTCATCGCCTGAGCGCGTCGCCCTGAAGAAGAACGTTGACTGGCGAAAGTGGGCGGAAGGTCGCAGTGCTCGGATCGAACGGTTCAATGGTATCATTCGAACCTAGTTGGCTGCCGTCTGCCGAACGAGAAGTCTGAGGCCGTCGATCGGGTGTCTGGGTATGACGCCGACCCGATCGGTGGCTATGATCTAAGATGCGCCGGTATGCGTCCAGTCACTCCACTTGGTAAGTGTCCAATCCGCTTGGCCCAGACAAATCTGCCATCCGCTCTCTTCGCACGCGGGGCGGGAGGAGGGCGAAGCACTTATAGTTCCTGCGTCAAGTGCAAACGGCCGAGATACGAAATGACGGTGAAGCGAGCCGAGCATACTGCGAATTTCAGGATGCGCGCGCGATTATCAATGGTCTCCGGAAGTTCGGGCTATCCCGGTGATGAGCGCTGGGAAGCCTGCCTTTTTTCGCCCGGCCTTGGTTGATGGCAGCAAACAATAAGCAGGAGCCGATCTTTGCTCCGTTCGAAGCTGAGAGGTCGTCGTCCAAACATGACCTTAAACCAAAGTAAGCTCTGCGAGCAGACGGGACTCTAGGACGAAACATCAAAGAGGTCGTGTTTCGATGCGCGGCGTGCGCGTTGATACTCACGTTGACACCGAGAGCGACTTCGCGGATTAGCGGAATACTAGGATGGCAGCTGTTAAACTCTTGAGGGGCATCGTGAAAGAGCCCCTTCTCAATCGCCGAAACATGACTATAGCGATTTTGCTTGCCCCAGCAGTCTTGCTTCTTATCGCATGTTTGGTAGTGCCGGTGTTGGGATTGCTCCGATCGAGCTTTCTATCGGGCAACCATCTTCTCGATGGAACCGGTTTCAGCCTGCAGCAATATATGCGCATCTTTTCGGAGCCTTTCTACTCGTCAATACTGATTGAGACGTTTGTCGATGGGCTTCTTGTCGCCCTTGTATGCTTGGTGATCGGCTTCCCTACTGGATACTCGCTTGCCCGCCTCCCACCACGGGCTCGGCGGTGGCGGACCATTATAGTGATCCTGCCGCTGACGCTCAGTCTCGTGGTCGTTGTATTCGGTTGGTTGATAATCCTTGGCCGTAATGGCCTCCTCAATTCGCTCTTCGTAAAGCTCGGCATTTTCTCTTCACCAAAGACTCTCCTCTTTTCAAGGCCTGCCGTAATTATCGTGTTGGTACAGCAGTTTCTTCCGTTCATGATTCTCTCTGTCATGAGCGTCGTCACTCAAATCGATCCAGTGCTTGAGCAAGCCGCGGCCAATCTGCACGCAAATAGATTTGTCACCTTCCGGAAGGTGATCATACCCCTCGCACTTCCCGGTATACTCGTTGGGTTCAATCTCGTGTTCGTTTTGTCGATCTCGGCTTTCATCACGCCCCGCCTCATCGGTGGAAGTCGCGTCGCCATGTTCGGGAGTCTCATCTATGAGCGCATCATGGTGGAGCTGAACTGGCCGTCCGGTGCGGCTTTGGCTTTCGTGCTGTTCGTATTTGTACTCAGCTTCACAGCGGCGCTTAACGCTCTGGCTGCGTCACGTTTCATTATGAGGGGGCAGCGCTATGCGGTCTGATTTCAGCGACTATGCAATGGCCGTGTCCGGCGCGGTCATTCGCGCGATCGTGTACGTAACGCTGGCGCTACCGGCGGTTCTTGTGATCATTTCGTCGTTCACTAGCGGCGACTCAATGAAATTCCCCCCTACTGGCTTTTCGCTACGCTGGTATCAAAAGGCCTGGGAGAATGAGCTCTTCATGACGTCGCTCTGGACAAGTACGTACATTGCCGTGCTCGTGGCCATCGTGTCGCTAGCGATTGGCTTTTCCGCCGCGTTTGCGATCAATCGCTATTCGTTCCCCGGGAAAGCGTTGCTGCAGGGCCTCACATTCTCGCCCTTGATTGTCCCGGCCGTCGTGCTCGGCATCGGACTGTTGCAGCTCTTCGCGTGGTTGGGCCTGACGCAGACAATCTATCCGTTGCTGCTGGGCCATCTGGTTCTTGCGATCCCTTACGTCGTGCGCACCATTCTCGCCAGTCTGACGTTACATGACCGGACGCTCGAGGAGGCGGCGATGAACCTGCGCGCCACGCCGTTGGGTGTGGTTCAACGTATCACTCTGCCGCTTATTCTTCCCGGTCTGCTTTCCGCGGCGATTTTTGCATTCGTGACATCGTTCGGAAACGTGACGGTCACATCGTTCCTCACCTACGGTGGCAACGTGACGCTGCCGGTACAAATCTTCGCCTATGTAGATACCAGCTATGATCCGCTCGTCGCTGCCGTATCAAGCCTGACGATCCTCGTGACCATGACTGTCATCCTGACGATCGAGCAGTTGATTGGCACCGAACGACTTGTCTAGGCGGAGGATAGATTTTGGTTGTTCAAGGAGAACAAGAGAGCACAATGCGCACTGTCGGTGATTTCGTCGTGGAGCTGCGCTCCGTTTCCAGGCGTTATGGCGAAACGGTGGCTGTCGCCGACATCTCGTTGGGCGTGCGCCGCGGCGAGTTGGTTTGCCTATTGGGGCCGTCGGGCTGCGGCAAGACAACGACGTTGCGAATGGTTGCTGGATTTGTGGAGCCCACTTCTGGAGCCGTGTACATCAACGGCGCCGACGTGACGCACCAACCGCCCTACCGGCGCAATACGGGAATGGTGTTTCAGAGCTACGCTCTGTTTCCGCACATGACGGTCGCTGAAAACATCTCTTTCGGCCTGGAAAACTTGAAATGGCCGCGTGATAAGCGCTCAAAACGCGTTGAGGAGATGCTCAAGCTTGTCGAGCTCTCTCATTTAGCCGGACGCCTGCCGCGTCAACTTTCTGGAGGGCAGCAACAGCGCATCGCACTCGCGCGCGCGCTAGCGATGCAGCCTGCAGTACTCCTTCTCGATGAGCCCTTCTCAAATTTGGATGCGCAGTTGCGGCTGCGCATGCGAGAGGAGCTCCGGGAAGTAGTGCGCAGCGTCAACGTTACGACGCTGTTTGTGACACATGATCAAGAAGAGGCGCTTACAATGTCGGACCGCATTGTCGTGATGAATGCTGGTCAGGTCGAGCAAGTCGGAACGCCAGGTGAGATCTATGAGAGCCCGGCGACATCTTTCGTCGCGAAATTTATCGGCTGGTGTTCTCTGCTCAAGGGAACAGTACGCGCTGATGGCACTTTCACGTCCAAGGCGGGCCTACCTCTCGTGGGCAATTGGAGTGTTGGTCCTGGCACTGCAGTGATCCGGCCGGAACAGGTCAAGCTCTCAACCGATGGGGCTGCTGGAGTATTGCAGCAGGCCCGCGTCCTTCAGTCCCACTATTACGGAGGCGCGACACGACTCTTGCTTGACGTCAACGGAGAGCAATTGACGATGCAGGAGCGCTTTCTGTTTGGCCGCAATCCGAATCCAGGCGACATCCTCAACGTTACTATCAACACAAACGACGTGCGGGTCATTCCCATGAATGAAGGCCATCCCTAAGTCGATCCCTCACGACTTGCGGAGATATCATCGGGTCGGCGCTACACGGCACGATAGTGGCGACGCGGCAAGCGCGCGAGACGTTTCCACCAATACTTTGATGGCAATAGCTTGAATCATATTGCCGAATGGTGTGCTACGCCCGGTATATGACCGATGAGCTGCAGGCGCCGTGTTTTGTAGCCGGCGCAGATTCAAAGTTTACCGGCGACGTGCTGTTGACGCAAAGACCTCCGCAAGATCGCGGCGCCGAATTGTTTTGCTCGGAATCGCATCCGTGAGGGAAGCCGCCCAACGAGGGCATGGCTACGCTCAACCAGTGAGAAAAAAATGCAAATTACGTTGACGAAAGGTAAGATCCACCGCGCCTCGGTGACCGAAGCCGATCTGCACTATGAAGGCTCGATATCGATCGATCGTGCGCTGATCGATGCAGCAGGTTTTCTGATAAACGAACGGGTCGACATTTACAACATCGAAACCGGAGCTCGCTTCGCCACTTATGTGATCGAGGCGCGACGCGGCTCTTGCACCGTAGGCCTTAATGGTGCGGCTGCCCGACTCGCAATGCCTGGAGACAAAATTATCATCGTTGCATATGCCTCCTTTGATGAGGCCGAAGCCAAGACATTCAACCCGCGAGTTGTGATGGTTGATCGAGAAAATCGGATCTTGGCAAGGTGAAGGCCGAGCGGAGCGCGGAGCCGTCGTTCTTGCGGGCAGTCAAGAAAGTCTCCGGCCGTCGCTGGCCGCTCGGGGACTGAAAAATGAAATTCTGGCGAAGGAGAGCGACCGGCTACGCGCGCTCAGGATGCGCGGGGGGATCGATTTTGCATCGCACGACTATCTGCCGTTAGCGAGCGCACCGCGTATGAAAGAGGCTGTTTCCATTGTAACTTGAAGCCGGCGCACCAATCGGAGCTGCAATAGCATTATTACCGCATAATTCGCACGATAGTTGTGCTGACTGATAAACGGCGTGACACCAAGTCGATGCGCCAACTGGCGCCCGGGTAACTTCGAGGTTACTTGCTTGGTCTTGACCGTCCGGACAAGATTGATGACATGGTACGGTCGATGCAATTCGTCGAGATCGAGTTGAAAGAGTAAGGACGAGTACGACCAAAGGTTGGAAACGGGATCGGTCAAGAAGCTTGCTGGCACGTTTGAGCACGCGATGACTCGCACCGTTTGCCTCGATCGAGTCCCGGCGCTTCAACTCGCAGCCTAACAGGAGCACCCTACCAAGCTAAGCTGAGATGAGGCGTCTGAACGGACGCTAATGCTGCTCGCTTGTCTTCGCAAAATCTTACTTCTGAGAAGAGAAAGGGGCGAGAGGGCCCTCATTTGATTTGGGACACTCATCAAGAGGCTGTAGTCCAATTTCCAATCGAGATGACCGCGCTGCCGACGAATGTGGAGGTTTCCATTTGAAGAGTCGAGCCAGATCTACTGCAAAACTTCGGCGTGGATTGCTTGCGTCATCCGTAGGCCTGACGTGATAAAACCTTCATCTTTCGATATCGGCTGCAGAATTTCTGCTTCGGCAGCCGCCATATTGGTCAAATTCTGATCCCGGGAAGGAGTACTTTTCCTATATCGACGCTAGCACTCGACGGAGTGCACCCGCCCAGGGTGAGCTGCAAGAGCGATTGATGGAGCTTGCTAAACCCAATGCCAAGCTGCCTCATCCAGAGTGCGCTGGCGGCGCCATCCGGCTGCGCTGAATTCGAAGCTTAATTTGCTCACGAGAAGGTCTTATGGATATCGCATTCACAAGCGAAGAGCGTACGTTCCGCGAAGAGGTGCGTCAGTTCTTGCGTGAAAACGTGCCGCCGGAGTTGCGGCGCAAGCTGGCTGAAGGCCGGAAGCTGTCAAAGGACGAAAAGGCTGCCGGCGTCCGTGTCCTCTATAAGAAGGGCGTCCCCACTTGGCCAAAGGAATATGGAGGAGCGGGGTGGACCCCCGTACAATATTATATTTTCGTAGAAGAGGTGCGCGCGTTTCCGGCGTGGACACAGTTCGGCTACGGCGAGTCTCTGGTTGGCCCGGTCATCTACACCTTCGGCAATGAGGCGCAGAAGCAATATTATCTGCCTCGTATCGCCAAGGCTGAGGACTGGTGGTGCCAAGGCTTCTCAGAGCCGGGCGCTGGCTCGGACCTCGCCTCGCTCAGGACCCGAGCCGTGCGCAATGGGGACCACTATATCGTCGATGGCCAGAAGACCTGGACGACCTGGGCACAATACGCTGATTGGATCTTTTGCTTGGTCAGGACCAATCCGGATGCGAAGAAGCAGCAGGGTATCTCCTTCCTCCTGATCGACTTGAAGACGCCCGGCATCACTGTGCGCCCAATCGAGTTGATTAGCGGGGGTTACGAAGTCAACGAGGTCTTTTTTGACAACGTCCGTGTTCCGATCGAAAATCTCGTTGGCGAGGAGAACAAGGGCTGGGACTACGCTAAGTTTCTTCTCGGCAACGAACGCTTTTCCGACGCTGGCGTAAGTTCTTCCAAAGGTTGCATTCGTCGCATCAAGGACCTCGCTCAACAGTCGTGCGTCGGCGGTGAACGACTAATCGATAGGGCTGCATTCCGCGAGAAGGTTGCCGCAGTCGAAGTCCAGTTGAAGGCGCTCGAAGTGACACAGCTTCGCGTCTTAGCTAACGCATCGAGGCAACAGAAGAGCACGCACGATCCTGCAAGCTCCATTCTTAAGCTTAAGGGCGCTGAAATCGAGCAGGCGACGGCGGAGCTTCTGATGGAAGTGGTCGGACCTTACGCGCTTCCCTATTTCTCGGAGGAGCAACTTGAGAGCCGCAACGAGTCGCCGATCCGCCCCGATTGGGCTGCTACGATCGCGCCCGCATATTTCTACAGCCGTGCGGCGTCGATCTATTCGGGCTCCAGAGAGATTCAGAAGAATATCATCGCCAAGGCGATCCTCGGCCTCTGATGAGCCAAGGGCGCTGGCTGCGTGCCCTGATTCAGGAGATTTTCTAAAGTGGACTTTGATTTATCGGAAGAGCAACGGCTCCTCAAGGACAGCGTCGAGCGGTTGGTAAACGACAGCTACGGATTCGAAGACCGCCGCCTGTATCAGGCGGAGGAGCGAGGCTACAGCGAGGAGATGTGGGCCCGCTACGCCGAGATGGGGCTGCTGGCATTGCCGTTCTCTGAGGAACATGGCGGATTCGGTGGCGGCGCGGTCGAGACCATGATCGTTATGGAAGCGTTCGGCAAGGCACTAGTTCTGGAGCCCTATTTCGCGACCGTGGTCCTTGCCGGTGGGGTGCTTCGGCTTGGGGCAAGCGAAGTACAGAAGTCCGATCTGATCCCTTCGATTGCCGAAGGCCGGATGAAATTCGCCTTCGCCTATAGCGAGCGGCAGTCGCGCTACGACCTCTTTGACGTTGAGACGCAGGCGAAGAAAGACGGCGACGAATGGATCCTGAAAGGCACCAAGTGCCTCGTCCTGCACGGCGATATGGCTGATCGGATTATTGTGTCGGCCCGAACGACAGGAGAGAGTCGGGAGAAGGATGGAATTGGTCTCTTCCTGGTCGATGCCAATTCGCCAGGTCTCACACGCCGGAGTTATCCGACTCAGGATGGTCTGCGCGCGGCCGAAATCACGCTCGAGAATGTACGTGTAAAGCAAGCCAACGTGATTGGCGATCCGACAAGAGCGTTTCCAATCATCACGCGAGTTGCGGACGAGGCGGTCGCAGCGCTATGCGCCGAAGCCGTCGGCTGCTTTGAAAGGATGCAGACCATCACGCTTGACTATCTCAAAGCGCGTGAGCAGTTTGGCAAGAAGATTGGCAGCTTCCAGGTCTTGCAGCACAGGGCAGTCGACATGTTCGTCGAATTGGAGCAGTCGCGCTCGATGGCAATGTACGCCGCCTTGATGACAGGCGAAAGCGACGCGACCGAGCGCGAGCGCGCGACTTCGGCGGCAAAAATCCAGATCGGCCGGTCGGCGAAGGCGATTGGTCATGAGGCGATCCAGCTCCACGGCGGTATCGGAATGACCAAGGAATACACCATCGGTCACTGCTTCAAGCATGTGATCATGCTGGACACGCTCCTCGGCGACACCAACCATCACCTGAGACGGCTTGCCGCGCTTGGAGGGCTCAGCGCCGACCAAGCGAATTGAAGAAGATGCGCAGGAGTCGCGCAAGCGCGGTTGCGTGCGGGAGCCCGGCCAATGCATAGATTAGAACGTCTTTTGCGCCCAACATCGATCGCTGTCTTCGGTGGCCGCCACGCGGTTCACATCGTTGTGCAGTCGATCAAGTTGGGGTTTTCCGGCGAGATCTGGCCTGTGCATCCTACCAAAACCGAAATTTCTGGTCGCAAAGTCTATCGTTCGGTGGCTGAGCTGTCGGGTGCGCCAGATGCCGCCTTCATCGGCGTCAACCGACACCTCACCATTGAGACCGTTAAGGCGCTTGCCGCACGCGGTTCGGGCGGCGCGGTATGCTACGCGTCGGGTTTTCGAGAAACGGGATCGTATGATGCGGAGGGTGAGCAACTACAGGCCGACCTAGTCTCCGCCGCCGGCGAGATGCCGATTATCGGGCCAAACTGTTATGGTTTGATCAACTTTGCTGACGGCGTACTACTGTGGCCCGATCAGCATGGTGGCGTTAGACTGGCTGAGAGAGAAAGGGGTGTCGCCGTCATCACACAGTCCTCCAATATCGCTATCAACATTTCTATGCAGAAGCGTGGTCTGCCTATCGCTTATCTGATGACGGCTGGCAATCAGGCGCAGACCGGTCTTTCTGAGATTGCACTCGGGCTCATCGAGGACGATCGCGTTACCGCTCTCGGTCTACACATCGAAGCCTTTGACTCCGTGCACGGATTCGAAAGGCTATCGGCGCGGGCTAGAGACCTGAGGAAGCCGATTATTGCGATGAAGGTCGGCCGTTCCGAGCAGGCACGGGAGGCAACGGTGTCGCATACAGCGTCGCTTGCCGGCTCAGACGCTGCTTGCGGTGCCTTCCTAAAGCGTATTGGAATCGCCCGCGTCAATTCCATTCCTGCGTTCATCGAGACATTGAAGCTCCTGCACGTTGTCGGACCAATCGCAGGTTACCGACTCTCGTCAATGAGCTGCTCTGGCGGCGAAGCTTCGGTGATGGCTGACAGTGCAGAGGGGCGCGCGGTGGGCTTTCCACGCCTAACCGACAAGCATCGCGCGCACGTCAAGTCGACGCTAGGGCCTTTGGTCTCTGTTGCGAATCCGCCGGATTATCATGCGTTTATTTGGGGTAACGAGCCGGCGATGACGGAAACCTTTACCGCGATGGTGTCCGGCGGCTTTGATCTCAACATGCTGGTACTTGACTTTCAGCGGTCGGACCGTTGCTCGACCTCTGACCGCCTACCAAACGTACGTGCGTTCGCAGCGGGGCTGAAGGCCAACCATGCGCATGGCGCAATCGTCTCGTCACTGCCCGAAAATCTCCCAGAAGAGTACACGGCAGAGCTCATGGCGCAGGGCATGGCGCCTTTGTTTGGCATCTCGGAGGCGATGGACGCCGCGGAGGCGGCGGCGCCTATCGGCACTGCCTGGCGGAAGCCGCAGGCGCGTCCGACCAACACTTCGGCCTGCAGCGCGCACGCAGGTCATACTGTCACGCTCGACGAGGCCCGAGCGAAGGCTCGCCTAATCGAAGCCGGGTTACCCGTCCCGAAAGGCAAGCGTGCCACTAACGCGGACGAGGCGGTGAGGTTCTCTGTGGAGCTTGAGTTCCCCGTAGCATTAAAAGCGCTCGGGGTGGCCCACAAATCGGAAGTCGGGGCGGTAAGGCTCAATCTCAAGGATGCCGAATCGGTTAGAACCGCTGCCCATGAGCTTTTGCCGCTCGGCACTGGGCTTTATGTGGAGCGTATGGTGCGCGACAGCGTCGCCGAGCTGATTGTCGGCTTCACCCGCGATCAAATGTTCGGTCTTGTTATGACGTTGGGCAGCGGCGGTGTCCTGGTCGAGCTACTGCGCGACAGTGTCACGCTGATACTGCCAACTTCACAAGAAGACATCGCTGAAGCATTGCGCAGTCTGAGGCTGTATCCGCTGTTAGATGGCTACCGCGGGCGCCCGAGGTCCGATGTCTCGGCGGCAATCGACGTCATATCGGATATTGCTGCGTTCGTGCAGCGCAATGCGAGCGTGTCGAGGAACTCGATATCAACCCGCTCATAGTCTGCGGCGAGGGCAACGGCGCCTGGATTACTGATGCCTTATTGGTCTCTGGAGAAAAATGAAATGGCTGAGGTTATAACCACCCGTCGTGAAGGCGCGATCCTCGAAATCATGCTGGACCGACCCAAAGCGAACGCTATCGACATTAAGACCTCGCGCCTCATGGGCGAGGCGTTTAAGGCATTTCGTGATGATCCGGAGTTGCGCGTCGCTGTTATCAAAACTGCTGGCGATAAATTCTTCTGCGCGGGCTGGGATCTAAAGGCGGCGGCCGACGGTGAATCTAACGGTGACTTTGGTGTCGGCGGTTTCGGCGGGCTGCAGGAACTGCGTGATCTCAACAAGCCGGTGATTGCTTGCATCAATGGCATGGCTGTCGGCGGCGGTGTGGAGCTGGCGCTCGCGTGCGATTTGATCTTTGCCTCTGAACATTCAAGCTTCGCGCTGCCGGAGATCCGCGCCGGAGCGCTGGCTGACGCGGCAACGATCAAACTCCCAAAGCGTATTCCGTACCATGTAGCAATGGATCTTTTGCTCACCGGTCGATGGATGGATGTCGCAGAGGCGCATCGCTGGGGGCTAGTCAACGAGGTGCTCCCCAAAGAACGACTTCAGGAACGGGTCTGGGAGATTGCGCGGCTGCTCGCCAGCGGACCGCCGCTGGTATTTGCCGCTATAAAAGAGACTGCGCGCGTGGCTGAATCGCTCACCTTCCAAGATGCTATGAACCGGGTCACACGGCGCCAGCTCGCAACTGTTGATATCCTCTACGGCTCAGAGGACCGGCTTGAGGGGTTCCGAGCTTTCGCTGAAAAGCGGGATCCCGAATGGAAGGGGAAATAGATGCATTTCGCGAGAAGGCGTACGCTTTGGCAAAGCTGATCGACGAGAATCGGCCGCAGGCTATAAGGTGAGATTAGCGCCTACAAGTTCGCGCACTACAAATTCCCAAGGCGTGGAGTTGGTCGGTCTGTAAGGACTGCTGGCGGAAAGGAAGCTATGCGAACGTCAAGCGTAACTTCATTGGCTACAGCCTTCGGCCCCGACGAGCAAAGAATTCTCAAGACGCATCGGTTTTTGCGATTTTCTGCCTAGAGTCCAGCGCTTCGGCGCTGAAATCCGTCCGGGCGGCAATCAGGGATTTGAACCTCCGAAGGTCGATTCACGCGCGCGGCTCTGGGGCCAATCCTTCGATACGTCAATCAGAAAATCTAGGCTTGGATGATGCGGAAGTTCAAACGCTTTATGGATCGCAAGGCCAAGGCTGGCAGCGTCCTCGAACGACTATGTCGGAACGTCCCGGCTTGTTCGCACACCGGGAGATCAGCATACGCCGCTCGTTCGCCGTGTCCATCTGGGCTAGGCCGCGGACAGTGGATCACCGAATCCGCCGCCCGAGGAGTCCGGGGTCTTCCTTCTGTATCCTGATGAGCTCCATCAGGTTTTCGATGCCGAAGCCGGTGAACGTCATGACGCCGTCGCCACCTATGCCGTAAACCCAGATGACGCCGTCCTCCGGGTCCATTCCGTTAGCCACGTCTCGAGCCAGTCCTCGACTTCGCCGAGGTGGCTACAGATCCTGAACGGAGAACGCCCACGTGCGAGGCGTCCAGTTCATGGACGAGGCGGTCGAGGCCATCCCACCGCTTGAACAGATAGTTGATCGGGTCGATCACGTTAGACGAACGCGACAGCGAGGAGCGCTCCGCTTGCAGTCTACGAAATTCTCGTTCCAGATCAGGTGCGCTTCGCGCGCGCCGGCGTCGAGGTCTTGCTCATTCGCTCGAGACGGGCGGCGACGCCGGAAGACGAGCTTCTGCTGCAGTTTCAAGGCATGATCGCCGAGTATGAACGCGCGCAATTCCTGGAGCGGTCGCGGCGAGGGAAGCGCCATCGCGCCCTTCAAGGCCAAGTGAGCGTGCCTTCTGACGCTCCGTTTGGCTGTCGCTACAAGCGCAAGATCGATCACTCTGCCGCCTATTATGAGCTCGACGAGCGAGAGGCCGCATCGTGCGCTAGGTTGACAAGCTTTACACCGCAAAAAACCACTGCGTCGGCGCCATCACGCGCCTGCTCAATGAGCGCCAGATTCCACCAGCCAAAGAAACAGGCCGCTTGGAGCGCGCGACGGTCTGGGCGATGCTCCGCAATCCCGGGCATAAAGGAACGGCCTGCTTTGGCAAGACGCGGATCGCGCCGCGCATGCGTGTGACGCGGCCGTTGCTATTGCGCGGCGGCGTCGCGCCTCGCAATAGCGCCAATCATGAACTTTTTCGCACAGAGTGGATCGAAACCGCTGTGCCGACCATCATCAGCGAAGAGACCTTCGCATTTGCGAACGAGCTTTTGGAGCCAACAAGAAGCATGCCCAGCGACGCACGATCACGCCGAGCGCCCTGCAAGGATTGTTGAGCTGCCCAAATGCGGCTATGGGCTCTATCGTACCTCCACCGGGCCGAGCGCTCGAACCATCCATTACTACCGCTGCTTGGGCTCGGATGGCTGGCGCCGGCTCGGCGGGCCGGTCTGCGACAGTCGCCCGATGCGCCAGGATTTGTTGGACGAGGTGGTATGGAAAGATCGCGCGTTTACTTGAGGACCGACACCTCATCAAAGATGAACTTGAGCGTCGGCTCAAGGCGGCGCGCAACGCCGATCCCACACAACGCCGGGAGGAAACGCTTCGCCGCGATCTTGCGCGCTCCCGAAAAAGTATCGAGCGTCTCCTCACGGCCTATCAGGACAGCCTTCTCTCACCTGAAGAGCTGCGTAGTCGCATGCCAAAGTTGCGCAGCCGCGAACAGGCGTGCCTGTTGGAGCTACAAGCGATCGAAGACCAATCGAAGGAGCAGGAAGTTAGTCTGCGTCTCGCCGAATCCGTGACGAGCTTCCGCGACCGCCTGCGCTCGTCCGTCGGCGCACTCGATATAATCGAACGCCGACGCGTGCTGCGCCTTTTCGTGAAGGAAGTCCTCGTCGGCGACGACAAGATCGTCATCGCCATCACGCCGCCTTGGGGGGCGCCCCGGTCGCGAGCGGTGATCGCTCCATATTTGCCTTGCATCGGCGCTATTAGCCAGCGTTCGATCTAGAGCAGAGCCCATTCGTCTTGCACACGCTTCCTGACGGCGCCTTCATGAGTAGCTCGTGGCTGATATTGTCGAAAGACTACTCGACAGACTACCCACCACCGCGCTCATCATCTCGACGACTATACCGATCGGGTGACCATCGTTCGGTCGCGCCATCCCTTTGAGGGATCTGCGCTTAATGTGCTTGGCTGGTGTCATCGACGCGGCGAACTTCATCTGACGCTTGTACTGCCCGATGGTACCCGTGCCCTTGTACCGGCCGCGTGGACAGATCTGCCTATCGCACAACATTTACCGCGTGCAAGCCCGCAATGCGCTCGAGCGGCATTCCTGGCTTCCCACGCCGAACTGCTGCACGCCCGGACGATCGTCGACGCTTTGCTGCGGCAATTGGATGCCGCGCATACTGTCCTGCCACCGGAATCGGAGGAAAGCCATGCAGCAGCTAAGCTTTCTCGACCCACCACCTCAGCACGGTGCCGTACCCGTATGGGAGGCCTTCGATAGAGAGCAGCGTGCACATCTCGTGCTGCGATTCGCCCGACTAATCGCCCGAGCAATCGCCACTGCCGGAGATCACAACGATGAACGAACTGAGCAAGATCACCGCTGAGCACCTACGCCGATGCGCAATCGTCTACGTGCGTCAGTCCAGTACGACGCAGGTCGAGCATAATCGCGAGGCCACTGGCCGTCAATACGAGTTAGCCGAACGCGCCGCGCGGCTTGGTTGGCGACGCGATCAGGTGAAGGTCCTCGATGAGGACCTCGGTGCTTCCGGTTCCGGCCTTTCCGAGCGCACCGGCTTCGCGCGTATGGCCGCGGAGGTCGGCCTCGGCCAGGTGGGCATCGTGCTCGGCTTGGAAGTCTTGCGACTAGCGCGCAATAATGCAGATTGGTACCGTCTGCTCGATCTATGTGGCCTGACCCACACGCTCATCGGTGATGGAGATGGGATTTATCATCCGGGCTTGTTCAATGACCGCCTGGTGCTCGGGCTCAAAGGTACGATGTCAGAGGCCGAGCTGCATGTGCTGCATGTGCTGCGTGCGCGGCTGCTCGGTGGCATCCGCAACAAGGCCGCACGCGGAGAACTGCACCGCGGGCTGCCGGTGGGTCTGGTACGGGGCGTCGCCGACGGGAGGTGCTGTTGCATCCTGACGAGTCGGTGCAAGCCGCGATCCATGCTGTCTTCGACCGCTTTGCCGAATTCGGCTCGGCACGACGCGTGTGGCTGTAGTGCCGCTCGCAAGGCCTGCGCTTTCCGCTGCACTCCAACAGCCTTGTCGATCTCCGCTGGGTCGCCCCCACTTACACAAAGATCCACCGAGTCCTCACCAACCCGTTCTATGCCGGCGTTTATGTGTATGGCCGCACCCAGCAGACATGCTATCTCGATGCGGGCGGTCGAATCCGGAAGCGCATCCGACAACGCGACCGCGAGCAGTGGCCGGTGTTCATTCGTGACCATCATGCCGGATACATCGATTGGAATACCTTCGAGGCGATCCAGAAGCGCCTGGCTCAGAACATCCGTCCTCGACCGCACCAGAGCGGGGGTGCCGTGAGAGAAGGCGCAGCACTCCTGCAAGGCCTCGCCGTATGCGGACACTGCGGTCGGCGCCTGGCCGTACACTACAGCGGCCGGTTCTCAGCGCCCGGATATCACGGCGCCGGCAAGAACATCGTCAACGGCCGGGGCGAGTACTGCCTCAACATCGGCGGTGTGCAGATCGATGCGGCTGTCGCCGAAGCGTTCCTTGCGGCTCTCGCGCCCGCAGGCCTGGAATCCTCTCTCCAGACGATCGAGCAATTCGACGCCGATCACAAGATGACTCTCGCGCAGTTCCGTCGCGACGTCGAGCGTGCGCGCTACAACGCGCAGCGCGCCGAGCGCCGCTATCGCGCCGTGGACCCGGAGAATAGACTCGTCGCGCGTAGACTCGAAGGAGAATGGGAAAGCGCTCTGCTGGAACTGAGGACTGCCGAATCCGAACTCTCGGACCGCGGACATGCCTTACCGCGCTCGCTTACGCACGAAGAACGCGACGCGATCCTTGCACTCGGTAAAGACCTCAAGCGTATCTGGTTCGCTCCCATGACGAGCGATCGCGATCGCAAAGAGTTGCTCCGCACGCTGCTCGACGATGTCACCTTGAGAGTCGAGCGCGATAAATACAATGATCACCTGACGCTGCGTTGGCGCGGCGGTCTCTTCAGTGAAGTTAATGTCCCGTTGCCGCACTCGCATCCATCGCCGATCCGCACCGCCGACGATACGATCGATGTGCTGCGGCGACCTGGCTGCACATTATCCCGACACCAAGATCGCCGGCATCCTCAATCGCCAAGGCCGTACAACGGCCACCGGACTGTCGTTTACGGCAAATCGTGTGTCGAGCCTGCGGACGCACTTGGACATCCCGTGCTTCCAGCCGAAACAGCAAGTGCAGGACGGCGACTGCATGACAATCGAGAAAGCAGCACGCGCTCTCAGGAGCGCACCCTCTACTTTGCATCGCTGCCTCAACGATGGCTTCATTGCCGGAGAGCAGATCACACCTGGCGCGCCGTGGCGCATCCGTATCAATGACGAGGTTGCGGTCGCGCTTTGTGGAGAGCACGCCCGAAGGTTACGTGAAGATGTTCAAGGCCATGAAGCTACTCGGCGTCTCGCGGCAAACCATCTTGCAACGTGTAGAGCGCGGCGAGCTTAAGGCCGTTCACGTCTATCGCGGACGGGCAAAAGGCAAGTGAATTCAAGTACGTGAAGTTGCTCCGGGCCTCTTCGACCCTCTCAAAAAAACTGAAGGTGCAGTATGACGCAACATCCGACAGGCTTTGATGTCGAACTCCAGCACCCAGTCCATCTTCCAGCACCGTTGTCGGGCGACGCCCGACGGCATCCAGCGCGGATTTTCCGGGCCGGTAGCCGTAGGAATCGGGAAGGAAGCTTTCCTCGAGTGCTTGTTCAATCTGCAGCTTGACGACCGTCTGCGCCACGCGATCTGCTACTGTCGGCACGCCTAGAATGCGTTGTCCGGCGTTCTTCTTGGGAATGGTGACAGCCCGAACGGCAGGTGGGAAGTAGCTGCCAGAAGACATTCAATTCCATAAAGGTTGCCCTTCAAGTCCTTCTCAAAAGCGTCGAGCGACACCTTATCCACGCCGACCGCGCCCACATTGGCTTTGACCAGTTTGTAGGCCTTTATTACTGTCTGCTTTTCGATATCGTACTGCTTACGTCTGGTTACACTCACATGTCCTCCTGCTCATCACAGTTGGATATGGGCGTGACCCACTTGTTTCGACCCCGTCCCTCCCAGTTCCATTTCAGCACCTTCATCACTACTAAGAGCCGATCCGCGCCAGTGTTGTGCTTCGGTACTCTCGTCTCGCGGTATGCGCCGCTTGAACTTCTCCCTTGGCATCACAACGACTGGTTCCTGCAGTTCCCTACAAGAGCCTGTATCCAGATCGCGTCCCCTAAACGCCGACGCCATCCGCGCGGCAGTCCAGGCGCCTCACGGATTGATCTCAGGGATGGCACGCGCCCCTGATTTTGGCGACGCCTTAGTAATTTTCGATGCGTCATCGGAAGATTCGCTTTCGCTCGCCTTCTGGGTACTTACCTGCCCCGTAAACCCTGGACTTTTGCGACACTTGCTGATGACCGCGCCTCTTAAGCGAAGCCACAGTGTCCTGGTTTTGCACCTGCGCCTGGAACGCCCGATGCAGGAGGGTCGTCCTCCATCTCTCATAAAGCTGTACGCATTAAATTTGGTTATTCACCTCCTTCATGCTCTGCAGCACACCGTGCCAGATCACCTTCACAAGATCACTACAGCTCGTTTCATTGTACGTCCCTTTGTCAGATTCCAGGCAGGCGGATCAACCTATCGTACTGATAATCAATGTAGTTTTTCGGCCGACGTTCGATCACGCGCTGCACCGCTATGCGCATTGACTCCGACGTCAGCGCGTCGACCGGAACCAACCATTGCGCCCCCTTGATCGCTTGCGTTGCCGGCAGGATGCCCTTCAGCACGAGGCTCTTTGCTGATCCGACGCAAATCCCAAAGTGTGCCGCAGCCTTCGCAAGGCTGATCATTTTGCCGTCGGATGATGCGGGGTCGTATTCCGGCAAGCCCAGGCGTTCGTGCATTTCCCGCACGCGAACAGTCGTCCAGGTTTCGCCGTCGCCGGTCTTGCAACGCATCCGATTGAGCGACACGGCGAGCTCCCGGTCAGGCCAATGACCAGCGAGTTTGCGAAGTGCGTCAACGGCAGTGGGTGTCATATCGGCCGGATATCGGCCCGTCTTTACGCGAGCAACCCGAACCTCCGTGTGCCGGCCGCCGGTCCAGTGGACGAGCAGAACCGCTTCATTGGTGTTTTCGTCGAGATCGCAAACAATCTCTCGGACCACGATGTGAACTAGCCGCTGCTTGGTGCGCGTGTCCGTGGACGGTGCATTCCCGACCCGCGGCAGATCGTGCGCAAGTTGCAGAAGCAGGGCGCGGTCGATCTTGGGGGTTTCCGCTGACGCGACGCGCTGCTCCTTGATACGACCTTCAAGCTCGGCAACCCGCTCCAATGCGCCATTCCAGCGTGGCTCGAGTTCGCGGGCAACGTGACGCTTCGCCGGATCCACAAGTTCGTATCGGCGTGCGGCAAGGGACGCTTCGTAGCTTGCAACTTCAAGCTCCCGTTCGACGGCAGCGATGATCTCTTGTCTCGAGCGCTCAACCTGGTCCGACGCCAATATCGCGGCTTCAACAGCCCGATCGGAGACCGCCTCAAGGATTTGCAGCGCGACCGCACGATCGACGCGCACTCCGCCGATGCCGATACATGGGCCTGCTCCGACATGGGCGTCATCGCCGCGGCATTGATAGCGATGGGCATTCCCCTTGGCCTGGCCATAGAACACACGCATCATTCGCCCGCAACGTCCGCACCGCATCAAGCCGGTCAGGAGTGCGCGTCCCCCGCGCGCCGATTTACGCGAGCAATTCTTCTTTGATGTGCGCGTTTTCCAGCAGCAGCCTCTGATTGTCTTCATACTCCTGCCAGCTAATATAACCGGGATGATTGTCGCGCAGGAGGACATTCCATTCCTCCCGCGGCTTCTTCAACCCGCTGAACTTGCGAGCGCGACCGTCCACGATCCGTGTCTTCTGGGCGATTCGGCCAAACGCATAGGCGCCAGCATAGAGTGGATTGTGCAGGATCTGCATCACCGTGTGATAGGCCGGCGCCTTCCAGCTAAGCTTGTAGATTTGAACGTTCCTCAAGACCACAGGCATTTTGATGTCGGCGGCGCGTAGCCAAAGAAAGACCTGCCGGGCGCTGCCGAGCTCGCGGAACTTCGTGAAGACGAGTCGGACTACTCCCGCCACATGTTCGTCGGGATCGATTTCGATCTTGCCAAGTTCATTCCAACAAAATCCGGGTGGAAGCATGAAGCGGTACTCGCCGCGCTGGGCCTTGGAGTCTCGAGCGGCGATTCCCCGTTGGCGAAGCAGACTCAGCTCATACTCCGACATCGTCCCCTTCAATCCGAGCAGCAGGCGGTCGTTGACAAGCCGCGGATCATAGGCTCCGTCGGGATCGATAACCAACGCGCCAGCGAGCGCGCAGAGGTCGATCAGGTGATGCCAGTCACGTCCATTGCGCGCCAGCCGCGACGCCTCGATGCAATAAACAGCACCGACGTCGCCCGAACATACCATCGCCACAAGCCGTTCAAATCCAGGCCGCTGCGTGCTGCCGGATACTGAGCGGCCAAGATCGTCGTCAATTGACTGTCACCGATTTAAATCCGGCGGCTTCCGCGGCCTGCGCCAAGTCATATTGCCGCCGCTGGCTTTCGAGATTCCCCATGACTTGGGACATCGTCGATTGGCGAACATAGACGACGGCGACGCGACTGAGGTGATCAGGCGTGATCTTGATGCTCATGATCACCTCCCGTCATCTGAAGCGTCTCGACGCCTGCCGCCTCCAGCAGGAGATCGGCGAGCGCCTGGATCAGGTCGTTGGGATTGGCGCCCAGCGGGTTCTGGGGAATCCGATGCCCCAGATCCAGACCCAGTTGCATCGGCTCGCGATATTGGTGTTTTCTCCGCACGTCCTTTCTCCCTCTTCATTGAAGGACGGGATCGTGCGCCCGACGCCTGAGTCGTGCCGAGAAGCTTCAGAACTGCGGCAAATTCGTTGAGCCCCTCAATACTGACCTGCGGCGGCCCAAGCGCCATGCCGGCACAGTAGCTTTCGTCGAACATCCAATTGGGAACCTCGCGGCTAAACCCACGCCGCTCCTCGGTATAGATGCACTTCAAATCCTTGCCGCGTCGGAAAGGTGCGACCTGAAGCATCCGCCGAAAAAGCGGATGTCACGGATATGCAATTGTCGCGCTTCGAAGACTGTATGCAGAATGTCGCGTGTTGGTTGCGGCGACCGCGGAAGACGAACAGATGCCCGTTGAGCGGGTCTTTGCGCTGCACCTCCTGCACTTGAAGTGCCAACGACGGAAGGGCTCTGCGCATATCCGTGTAGCCTGTCGCGAGCTACACTCGCACGCGATCGGAATCGAGATCATTGGCGCGCCGGGTCTTCGAGAACTCGACGCAGCGCGTCTCCATCAACCCGGATGCGGTGTCCGCTACCAAGATCGATCTCGATGATGCCCTGGCTCCTCCGTCGACGCGCCGGCGTCGTCAATGGCCCTTCGGCCACATCCCGCGGCGCCACAAACGACCCAATCTCGACCGGCACTAACGGCGCCATGCTCGTCTCACCGTGCTTGCAAAACTCTTTGCGCCACCTGAACAGCTGGCTCACATGAGGGCCGGACATGCGAGCCATCTCGGAAACAGTGACTCCGGGCTCGAGCGATGCTGCAACCAGCCGCCTGCGACCATCGACGCTGCCGCTGGACCGAGGTGATCACGCTGCCCGCAGGCCCTCAATGGAGGGATACCGATCACCTTGAACCACCGTGGGATCTCCTCCAGCGTCGAGGTCACGCTTTCGCCAACCTTCGACAGCCGGGCCGATCCGCAGTAGGGACATTTTGCGTCGGGGCCGGCAGAACCAAGCGCTCCCGCTCGATATCATCGGGAACGGGTTGGAGCACCGGCCGCTTGCGCTCAAACGAACGCCGTTTGCATCTTCCCGGCCGCGCGGCAGCGAGTTCATCTTCAGTTGCGTCCGCCTCGAGTTCCTCAAGTTCAAGCTCATCGAGCAGCCGCGCCGACCGCTCTGAGCTCGCCATAGATCATCTGTCGCAGCTGCTCGATCTCGAGCTTGAGATGGGCAATCAGCGCTTCGGTACTCGATAGCTTCGCCTGGTCATTGGCCGCTTCAGCAAGCCTAACTTCCGTCGCACGCCTGTCCGCGCGCTCGGCCAGATCATTGCATGTGCGGCGGCAAGATCGGGCGGCAGGGCGGCGCTGGTGTCCATAACCAGATGGAATCACATTCGCGGCAAGACTCAAACAACAAACTCTCAGCCCGCGCTCGTCGGACGCCAGGAGTCTTGAGGATTGCGGCAATCAAATGCCGGACAATAGATAGCTCATCCGTGCTCGACACCATGCCGCCCAGCCAACGATGGCCGCATAAGACGACCTCTCTCCAGTTACTTCGTAAACAGGCACGCCCCTTGGCGTCATGCCAGATTACCTTCAGTAAACGCCTTGGCGCCCGCGGAAGCAGAACAAATGACCACTCAGCAGATCCCGGTGCAGCACCTCTTGCACCTCCTCCGCCAAAAAGGCGGCCTTTGCGCATGTCGGCACGTCGCCAGCCACACCACTCGCGTAGGAACTGGAATCATCGCGCATCCAGAGCTTCGATGATCCGACGAAGCGCCTCGACGTCGACGCCCGCATCGACCATGACGCGCCGCCCGCTGGTCAGTTCGATATCAATCCGACGCTCCGTCGAATGGGCTGTCGTAATCTCCGATGACGTCGCCATCGACGTTAGAGGTCCATCCTCGGCTACAACTGCCCTGACGTAGGCAGTCTCGGATTTGGTCCGGTTCGCCGCGAAGGCCCTTAGCCAAGTCATCAGCAGAGACGCGATAAGCTGTATCGTCGCGCTGTCGCCACAACTAGGCGCGGCTCGGGCAGGCTCTCCAAAACAATCTGCATCTTCTCCTCCTCAGGCCAAGGCCGCCGCCGGCCTGTCTCCACCACTTCGAGTCGATTCAGCGCACTGAGATCATATTACTGTCCATACGTACAGTTCTCAACCATCAGGCCAGCTCGTCGCAAGGCGTCCGTCCTCGGAGGGGTGCCATCGCCTGATGTGAGCCCAGTGAGGCGAGAGTCTCACGCTGGGGTTTATGAATGGCGGCGGTGAGAGCCTGCTGGCCTACTCGCCAAAGCCGCATGCCCGGATCTGTGAAGGCCAAGCTGAATGGCCGAGGTGCTCGACCGGCACCTCGCCCGACCTCTGCAGCCTCACAGGTTTCTCACTTGAACTATCCGTGTCTGTAAAAAGTGAGAGTAATCTTCCGCGTCCGCCAGAATTGGTAGGAAGACTCCTTTCCCTGTTGCTGTACTCTTTCGAGGATGCCCGGTTCACAATAGTACCCGCGACCGAACGGGCTTTCATCATCCTGATCTGGAGCCAAGCATCATGGGAAATGCGAAACAAGCCTCACTGACAGCGCAAGTAAGCCGCCAATGCTCGGAGGGTGTCAAAGGTCAAATTACCTTTGCTCGACGTACGTCCGACGAAAAAGCTCCCGAAGTTGCGGTTCCGGCACGGCTTCCCAACATGCTGCTTGGTCACCTAGACGACCCGCCGTCTATGTCAACCTACGAAGTCACCATTCGCAACGCGCGTCCGATAATGAACCAATTCACCCTTGACCGGGAAGGCTTCACTCTAATTCAGCACAAGATATCCTGTGCAAACGAGCGTGATCCAGAACTTATGGGTGATAAGTACCTGGAGGAAATGGTGCCATTCATCAAAGACTACTTCAACGCCTCGTGGGTCGTGCCCCGGCGAGGGGGGGGCATCGTTCGTTCTGCCGGTGGGAGCTCCATTCCCAGCGTAAAGGATCCGGTTGCACTGGCTCACATTGATTACGTGCCGATCGACGGGCCTGTGCTGGCCGCGATTGCTAGCCAACTAGCGGGAGTTACGATTCGATCGTATTCTCGATTGATGATAATTCAAACTTGGCATGCGCTCTCTCCACCCCCGCAGGACTTTCCCTTAGCGTTCTGCGATGGAGCGTCCTTTCACGATACCGATATTGACGCCGTGAACTATGCGTCTCTCGACACCACGATTAAATTCGGCTTTGTGCACTTCAATCCGGCTCAACGTTGGTACTATTTTCCGGAAATGACCGCGGACGAGCTTATTCTGTTTAAGAGCTACGATTCCGAGGTGTATTGTAACCCCATAACGGCTCACTCGGCGTTCGACAATCGTCGCGCTTATCCCAATGCGAAGCCTCGTAAGAGTGTCGAGGGGCGTTTCTTTGTGTATCACGCGTGAGCGGCCCAGAATGGTTCCACCGTTTCAATTCTTTCTCGAATCCACGCGAGAGACGCTAGGACTGCCAGAGTTGACGCACTTAGCTTTTGTACGAACCGCGGCCTTCTTCCTCAAGGGAGTCATCGCCGAAAGACTTCGTCGACAATCGTCTCGATCAGCTCATCCGCGCTTATTCGGCTTGAAGCAGATTCTGACGATGCCCACGGTGCCACGCGCAGCCGAGATGCTGTCCTAGCATTGCCCGCGCCCTAAGGCTGAGCTGCATTGCAGGCCTTCTCCGCGTCATCCGTCACAGAATCAGTCATCCATTTGGGTCGTGTCTTAAGCAGCATTGCATACGAGACCTTCCCGCAGGCGTCGCCCGATCGTCGCGTCCGGGAATCGCTACCACTGGAAGAAGTGCAGCCAGTAGCCTCGGTCCACTTGCGAATTCTCTAGCCTCGATCGTCGTCCGCATGGCGTTCACCGTTTGCTGACCTACAGGTGAGCTGAAGCATTTAGAGTGCGATCCTTGCATCAAAAGAGCCGATCGCACTCCAGCATCGCTGTCGCGTGACTAGAGAGCCGATTGTTTAGGTCTTATATTTCTAGATATTGTAAGGTTCCGTCAAAAAGATTGCGTCGAGAGCGGTTCAGGTGCCAAATCGTCGTGCCAACGTCCTGATTCTGAAGTATTATCTAGCGTACCAAAAGAGGATGTGCGCGTATCTCAATCGGACATAGAGATGGATGGCTCCCTCGCGACGCCCTAAGGAAGGACATGCTTCCATTCTCCTAGTCCGCATAGTCCTTCGGTCAGCTACATGAATTCGTCCGTTGAATCATCACGTCACCTCAAAGGGTAGGGCTTTTCGGTTATTTCGTCGACTGTTTCCAAGATGCTGTTGCACAGCCGCTCTATATCGCTGACCTCGTGCTCCACTGTAATGCGCACTCGAATTCCCGCCGTTTCTTGCCCGAGCTTTGGAAAGAGCGTCATTTGGGTATAAAAGCCACGATCAAGAAGTCCTCTTGCAACTGCAAGCGCATTGGCCTCCGATCCGATGACGATCCTTCTAATCGGAAGTGAATTGCCTTGCTCGGCGGTTGCGACACGACGGTCAAAGACCTTGATCCTTTGCGCCAGTCGCCTCTGCCGCTCACCCAGTTCTGTCGAATGGTGAATTTTGCAGGAGCCAAGCGCAGCGCCAATTGCCGCCAGAGTGGGAGGCGCCGAAAACATGTACGGAATGCAACACCTCCGAAACAGAGCCTCTTGCTCGGTCGTTCCGAGCATCAACATGCCACCCGATGCGCCGAAGCCTTTCGTCAGCGAAGCTGCAATGATCGTTCGCTCACCAAGAATTGTTGAAAAATGAGAGCGGGCAAATCCTTCGCCTTGGCGTCCGACGATTGTTATGCCGTGAGCATCGTCGATATAGAGAAAGAGCCCATAACGTTCCTGGAGTTGACACAATGCCTTGAGCGGCGAATGGCCTCCTGTGGAATAAACACCATCACATACATAGGCGACCACCGCATTTTCACTGCACAAGCGTTCAAGTGCGTCCATGTCATTATGTGCGATCGTTTCCACCCTCGTTTCATCAGCCACCAGCGGCTTGTGACAGGCGAGCGAAATATGTGCAAAGCTATCAAACACGACGACGGGCTTCGTTCCACCGGTCAATTGGCCCGAAGCAAGAATGGACATCGCGCCCAGATTGGCGAGCATGCCACTAGAAAAGACGACCACGCGCGCCCAGAACAGTTCGGAGAGAGCCGCTTCAAGGTCTCCCAGAAGATCGAAATTGAGACGCGTTCGGGCGGTTGAGGAATGTAGTGACCGCTGCGCCTCGATCGCTTTACCCACGATTACTGGATGATTGTCCAGGCCTAAGTAGGAACATCGCACAAAATCAGCTAACTGCGAACGATCATCAGTTGAGCCATCGCCGGAAACAACGATGCCCCGAGTCGTGGAACATCCAACGACGGGCTTGAGACAATCCGTCCTTCCTGTATCTAGATGCGGCCTGCTTTCTCCGGTCGCATAAGCGATATTCCGAAGGAGTGCTGTCGAGTGACCAGCCTCGGAGTGAACGACCCGCTCTTGCATTTCGTTCTCCAATTTGATTTGCACGAAGTCGGAACGAACGGGGAGTGCTATACAAATCGCACGGGTCGCTCGATCGACCCGTTAGTCCGGGCGAACTAAACCATTGCCTGCCTCGCTTGCTCAGCTACCAAATCGAATAGGGCTCGAGCATAGAAACGTGTCGTTGTGGCAGCGCCGGGTGCGGAGTAGAAGGGCTAGATCATAGGACCGGCGCAGCTTTGTTATGGCTGTACCGATAGGTGTTTTTCTCAAATGGATCAGGTGCTGGACGGAGACTCGCTGTCCATACCGAAAAGACGCACTTTGTTGACTTCTTCCGCTTAAGGAGGGTAAAGCGAGCGCGCCATCCCGAGACGGATGGGACCGGTTTCGACTTTCTTGGCCAAACTCGTTGGTTATGGGGTCTCGCAACGGTAAGAACGGCAAGAGTATGGTTCGGCAAGTAACGACCAAGGGCCGGTTTGCCCGCATGGTGGCCACGGCTAATGACGTGGCGGATGCACTGCCACTGGTCGTTCCCGCGACCAGCATCGCCATCGGTCCTCGATGATGCGGGGCCACTTCGGCTACTATGGCGTTGTGGCAGCAGTCGACGGTTGCGTTGGTTCACCAATCAAGTGGTGCGTGTTTGGCGCATGTGGTTGTCTCGGCGAGATTGTCAAGGCTGGGTCCGATGGTCCTTTTGTCAAACGCCATCCGCGCCTGGCGATAGAACTGCTTGGCCCGTTACAGCGTTCGCCGCAAAGACAGCAACGGACGAAGCGAAGGAAGACCCGAGCGGGAAAAATCATCGCTCGACTATCTCGAGAATGGAGTGACCTTTTCGCACACAGGAAACTCGGACTACGCGGCTCGTTGGCCTGATGGGAACCCAGTGAGGGGAGACCCTCACGCTGGATTCTGAGAGAGGCCGGCGCTGAGATTCCGCCGGCCTGCTCGTCCGCGAATCGAAACTCTGGAGCGTAGGCGCTGTTACGCTAAGCGAGGCAAGATGTTGTGCGCTGTATATCGCGAAACCACTACCGTTGCTCCCATATCAGAAAACGCTTCCGTCAACTGGATGGTTGGATCGTTCGAAGGCTCTGGTTCCATCGCACCAAGTGGTGGCAGAGCGCAGCCTGGAAGGAATGTACAACGAAACGGCTGCGCGCAGAGTTCAAGCTGGTAGGGCTGGCTCACTGATCCCTTCGCTTAAGGCCGCGAGAGCCCGTTCATGAAAGTTGGATGCGGGAAAACTGCACGTCCAGTTGTGGGGCGGACGGGGCAGGGCAAGAGCATCGAGCGCGCCTCCTTCGATCTGACACCAATGAACGATCTGAAAAAAGCGATGGGTCGACACCGTTGTTCGCGCGAGCTCTGGAGGCAAGGTGAGCAGCCAATGGGCATTAGCAAGCGGCCTCCCGCGCCCCGGAAACAGAACTGGACCAGATCGTTAACGAGGTTGAACGCCATACGTGAACTGACAAAACTGGGTAGAAGGATACGGTTCACGGCGTTTATGCATCACGAGACCCGCAAATTGCTGACTGAACGCTTCAAGCAATTGAAGCGTTCTACGTCGACAGCGTGACGTCGGCGATCACGAGGAAGACGCTCGACGAGCGAATAGCAGCGCTATGAGATGCGATCCAAATCCGGCCGCTGCCAAGCACTCCCGTCTGGGCCGAATATATCCCCAAGTCGAATGGCAAGCCGAGGCCGCTCGGAATCGCTGCGTTGGAGGATGAGATCGTCCAACACGCGGTGACGATGGTTCTGAATGCAATCCACGAGATGGCTTCCTGAGCTTTTGTGTGTGTGCTGAAGAGACACATAGAAGGGAGGGAAACAGCAAGGGGAAAGCAGTGTCGTTGCTGCGTGAAAGATGAGTGCAGGTCCCTCGGCATAGGCTTGCAGGAGCAGGTCTCAAACCGCTCCAAGTTGTTGCAGCAAAGAGCCGCGGTGGCGAGTGTTAGAGCGGTTCGCGCAAAGATACGCGGGCAAGCGCGGCAGGAGCCGCCCTATAGCGCGACAATCAGGATGAGAGCGCGTCTCACCCTGATCGCCGCCGCGCACCGCCCGGAAGCTACCCACTTCCTGGGTCTGACGCTCTATTGCACGCGAAACCGAAAGGATTACTTGAAGAGTGGGATGCGGCGAATAAGACATCCAATAATCGGTGAACGAGATGGCGAAATCAACGCCGGCCTTCGCAGTCACTATGCTTACCACGGCGTCGCCGGAAATCTCCGGAGCCTCGTCAAGATCTATCGGATCGTCGATCCTTACTGGCGCAAGATGTTGTGTAACCGGAGCTGGGCGGGATGTCGCATCACTTGGGACGCCTTCCCACCAACTCAAAGAGCGGACACAGTTGCTGAAACCAAAACTGCGCCTCGCATACGGAAGCTGCAGGTAACAGCTGTGCTGAGCGTAGTGTGATAAACTCGCACGCTAGTTCTGAGGGAACCGGGGGCAGGCGACCGCCCGGTGACCGGCGGGCGCTGGGCAACCAGCGTCCCTACCGCGACCGAGTCTTCGTCAAACTGCAAAGTTCATGCGAAGCGCGAATTATCGATAGAAAGAATATGTGTATTGAGGCCGTCCGCGAAGAGTTCGGGACGAGACCGAACGCTGTTGTGGCTTCGCGGCCTTGTTGACGTGTCCAGGCGTGTCCGGCTGGATACGTCTACGTCCGAAACTCAACATACAGCGCGACCATTCCGTCAGCGACGGCATGGAAATGGATTTCCGTCCTTCAAGCAGGCCTGCACGACCTTTATTGGCACGCCGATTGCTGGAAGACGGCGAAGGACCGGTGAGCCTCGAAAGAGCCGATCCCAGGATGGATTTTGGCCAAGGCTTTCCTGCTATGCCTCGGAATGAGGCAGAATAAACCAAGGACACGTCAATGTCCACGATACTCGTCGACCTGCTCGACAGCCTCAATCTCGAACCGATCGAGGTGAATCTGTTTCGCGGCAACAGTCCGAAAACTAGCTCGCAATGGGTGTTCGGCGGCCAGATGATCGGACAGGCAATGGTCGCAGCATATGGCACGGTGAAAGGTCGGCTCCCGCATTCGTTGCATTGCTATTTCATGCAGCCCGGAGACCCGAAGGTCCCGATTATCTACGAGGTCGAACGTCTGCGCGACGGCAAGAGCTATTCGACCCGCCGCGTCATCGCGATCCAGCACGGCGACACGATCTTCTCTATCATGCTATCGTTTCATGCCGAGGAGGAGGCGGCGTTCGATCATCAAGACAGAATGCCTGACGTGCCGCCGCCGGAAGAACTCGCAGCGGCAAAATTGTCAAAGCTGGCGATATTTACGGAGATGCCGGAAATCATCCGCGGCTATTATAGATCCGATCGTCCAATTGAATTGCGCCCGGTAGAAATCGGCCGTTATGTTGGTCAAAAGATTGACGATGGCCGCGTTCACATTTGGATCAGGACCACCGAAAAGCTGCCTGATGATCCGATGCTGCACATGTGCGTACTGGCCTATGCATCAGACTTCTCCCTGCTGGATGCGGTGATGGCTCGCCATGGTCGCACGGTGTTCGATGACCGCATGATGTCGGGGAGCCTCGATCATGCGATGTGGTTTCACCGCGGATTCCGGGCGGACGATTGGCTGCTTTACGCCAAGGAGTCGCCGAGCGCGCACTCTGGAAGAGGCCTCGCGCGTGGCTTGATCTTCAAGGCCGACGGCACGCTGGTGGCGTCCGTCGCCCAGGAGGGCTTCGTGCGCGAGCGACGCTGAGCCCTTATGTACACACAAACACGTTCGTGGTCACATCGCTTCAGCAATCGTCCTGGCGGTGGCCGCGGCGGCCATCGTGCGCACGAAAGGCAATATCCAACCGTCCTCTTTGCTTTGCCGACAATGTGAAGATCATGCAAGTAGATCTCGGTACCCGTGCCGACTCCTAATTGGTCGTACTGAGTGTGCGCCGGGAGACCGGCAAGGAGTAGATGGTGAAAGTCCATTGCGATGAAGGTGTGGCGAACCACAGCCGTGCGCAGGCCTCCGCGAGGGGGTCGGCGAAGCGTCGGTAGGGGAGCATGCAGGCCAGCCATTGAGCGTGTGCTGCAGCAGCATAGAAAAGGAGAGTTCGAGATGAACGCCTAGCCATGTGCGTAAGCTGCGCGAAAAGATGGGGGTGGGCCCTCCGGGATCGGCGTTCAGGCGCGGGCCCCAAACCAGTCCAAGCGGCTGCGCTCAAAAGGTGTGGTCGTGAGCGTTGGATCAAAAGTCCGAAGAGAAATTCGGGCAGGTGAGCGTTCGCGAGACGAATGAAAATGAACCCTCGATGACGCGTCGAAAGCTGGTGGACGTTGCTAAAACCAGAGGCGGCTCAATCTTCTGGGATAAGCCTATCGGCAACCTGACTACTGGGTAGGCAGCAACCGGCGTAGAGGGGGCGTGAAGCGGATGCAGGCTTTCGCGTGGAACTGCAGGAACCAAACTCTGGATGCCAAGGGAGAAGCTGAAGCGACCAAAATCGCGCGGCCAGAGTGCCGATGCCAAGGTCTGGGGCGGACCGACTCGTAAGAGCGTTGAAGGCTCTGTAATGGGGCCGGAGCAAAGGGGTCGGATCAGGACGGTTGTGATCATGGACCAACTGGAGACAGGATGAATACGACGATCACGACAAGCAAGCCGTTGAGCATCGATAAGAGATAAGAGAAGTGTGGTTCGGGCTTATAAAGCGGTTAAATCCAAACGTGGTGCGGCTGGCGTGGACGGACAGACGCTCGGGGAGTTTGATAAAGATCTGAAGGGCAACCTTTATAAGATCTGGAATCGGATGAGCTCGAGCAGCTACTTTCCTCCCTCAGTGCGTGCAGTCTCCATTCCGAAAAAGGGGGGAGATGGCGAAAGGATTCTGGGTGTTCCGACCGTCAGCGATCGCATCGCGCAGATTGGTTGTTGCGCAGTACCTTGAATCGATTCTTGATCCAATTTTTCTTCCAGACTCCTATGGTTACAGACCGAAGAAATCGGCCCTGGATGCCGTGGATGTTACGCGCGAGCGGTGCTGGAAGTATGATTGGGTTCTTGAATTCGACATCAAAGGACTATTCGACAACATCTCGCACGATCTTTTGCTCAAAGCGGTTCGAAAGCATGTGACGTGCAAATGGGTTCTGCTCTACATCGAAAGATGGCTCAAGGCACCCATGGAAAAGGACAGAGTGTTGATCGAGCGAACTCGCGGTACCCCTCAAGGGGGCGTAGTTAGTCCGATTCTCTCCAATCTTTTCCTGCACTATTGCTTCGACCTCTGGATGACACGGAAGCACCCTGACCTCCCATGGTGCCGCTATGCAGATGACGGTGCGCCACGACGGTGCGAAGGAGGTGTGATGTAGAGCACCTTTGAGCAGCCTTGCTGCACAGAAGATGGGGGTCGGCCCCTCGAACTCGGGTTGCAGGATCAGGGTTCAAACCACCGGCTGCTGCTTCGGCCCAATGGTCGAGGTGGTGAGCGAGACCGGAAAAGGCAGAGCAAGACTCTGTCAGGTAAGGATCGAGGAGACGAGCGCAAGCGAACCACCGATGAACTGTCGAAAGCGTAGGGAAGACGTCAAAACCAAGGGGTAGTCGTTATCTTGGGATCAGTCTGAGCGATACCTGTTTACGGCTCAGGCGGCGTCCGGCAGGCGAGGTGGCGTGACCTCGGTTCAGGCTTCTGTGCGGAACGTGGGAACCTGTATCGCGATGCCAAGGGAATGGTTCAAGTGGAAGCCCCACAAGAGTCTGAGTACCAATGCGCGATGCAGGGACGGAGCCGTGTGTAGTAGTGACGAAGGCACTGTAATGGTGGCGGAGCGAAGGCACGGCACTGTCCCGCTTGATTGGAAGAACAACCGGAAACGGGAGGACTCTTTTGGGTCAAGCAAAGCCGTATGACATCCCCAAGCGCTGGGTTTGGGAGGCGTACAAACGGGTTAAAGCAAATCGGGGCGCAGCCGGTGTGGACGAGCAGTCGATCGAGGTGTTCGAGGCAGACTTGCAGAGCAATCTGTACAAGCTCTGGAATCGAATGTCTTCGGGTAGCTACTTTCCACCGCCGGTCAAGCGTGTGCAGATCGACAAGCGCGACGGCGGGAAGAGGCCGCTAGGAATTCCGACGCGCCGGGCATAATACACCTCATACAGTTTGCGTTGGGGATGGTGGGTGAAGATGGCTTGAAGTCGCAACCCATTTTCGGAGACGCCGGTCGACGCAATCGTCGATGGTGATTGCATATGGCGCATTCGGCTTGCGTTGCAGCGCCGAGACTATACCACGTTCGATCCAGTAATGGACGACCCACAGGCTGACGCCAAATCTCTCACAAACCTGGCTGACGTTCAACGTTCCGGCGGGAAGAGATCGGCCAGTGATACGATGCTTGTAGCGGATCCATCGAATCATGCTGACGGTGAACGGCCTGCCGGTCGAGCTTGTCTGGCCATTGCTTTTGAGTTGCGCGACGATCTCATGATCATCATGTAGTTCCGCCAGCGCGCGGATTTTGGCAACGAACTCTTCGGGATAACGAACTGCTTCGGGGCGGTTCGGCCGCTGCCGGACCTCAATTGTCTCAGTAGCCCCACCTTGCCAGCGAATTTGCAATCGCAGCAGTTTGGGCTCTGGACCCTTAGCGACGGTGATGTCGCGTATCAACAGGCGGAGCATGCGCTTGCGGTCACGAGCTGAAGTGCTTGAAGCCTTCCACAGTCGGGGGAAGTCCCTGCCAAGCTGCAGTATTTGCTGCCTCTGTTCGGTTGTGATGCTACGCAGGTTCTGGCGCTCAAAATTGGCCAATTCAGTCTCGAGCTCGAGAAGCCGCTCCATTGCATCGTTCCAGCGCTTCTCGAGCGTACTGGCAACCAACCGATTGCTGGGGTCTGCTTCTTCATAGCGTCGTTCTGCCAAGTCACAATCATAACGGGCCCGGTCTATCCTTCGTTGCCATTGCGCAGCAATTGACCTATCGCGCTCCTCCAAGCTTGTCAGCGCTTGCAACGCCAGTTTAACCGTCAGTGGCGTGACGGCGGTCAACAGGCGCTCTGCAATGGCGTGATCAAGCGGTTTTGATGGCAGAGACATGCAGTGCTGCGGCGCCAGTGCCTCCCGACGCCTCCAATTGCATTCATAGATCGGATAAAGACCGCCATTGCCGGCGTAGCGCACATTTAGACGCCGTCCGCAAGCGCCACAAAGCAATAAACCTTGCAGCAAACAAAGTCCCTCTCGAGCGGGTCCGGCGATAACTTCGCTATTGGTCCTGTTCGCCGCCAAGTGTTCGCGGTTGGTAAGGAATCGATCCCAGGTAATATAACCAGCATGGTGATCGGGAATGACAACACGCCACTCATCTTGTGGCATGCGGCGCAACTGAGTTTGGATCTCACCGGTAGGACCAACCTGCTTACAAGATTGATATCGGCCAAACACGTAAGTGCCGGCGTAAGAGGGATTGGCAAGAACACCGAGCACGCGTGAATGCGTAAGTCGTCCCCAGATCAGCTTGCCGTCCCAGACGCCGCCATAGGCTCGGCGTGGAAAGACAAGGCCGAGTTCATTGAACCGTTTAACTACGCCGTAGGCGCTGCTCTCTTGTTCAAATAGTTCGAAGACTGTTCGAACCGCGCCTTGCACTTCCTGATCGGGGTCGAGGGTGATCCTATCGCCGTCGAATACCAAACCGACCGGCAGAGGGAAGTGCAATTCACCTTTCTGCGCCTTGTTGAGTTTGCCTCCGTGGAGGCGCGCGCGAATGATGTGCAGCTCTGCCTGAGCAAACGTACCCTTCATGCCAAGCACAAGGCTGTCGTTGAAGTCCGCCGGATTGTAGCAGCCATCGCCGTCGAACACCAATGTACGTGTCACCGCGCACAGCTCCAGCAAGCGATGCCAATCCTTGTTCGAGCGGGCCAGGCGCGAGGCTTCCAGAGAGAAGATCGCGCCGACTTGGCCCATTGCCACATCGCTGACCAGCGTCTTGAAGTCGTCGCGATTGGTCGCCTGCTCGCCGGAGTGACCGAGATCCCGGTCGAGGATCCGGATCTGCTCCGGAGTCCACCCGAGCGACCTCGCTTGGTCCGCTAAGTTGTACTGGCGCTCTGTGCTCTCTTGATTGAAGCGGACTTGCCCCATCGTCGACTGACGGATGTAGATGCAGGCCTGCCGCGCGAGATGATGATCGGCAATCTTGGGATTGATCATGATCGGGTCCTTCCACATCGGGCGGCGGAGCGCCTGCAGCGAGATAGGAGTCGATCATGTTGGCGATGATGGCGCCCGCCTCGGCAAAGTCGAGGGCTGCGACCGCCGGATCCATCTAATCGAGACTTTCGCGGCGACGCAGAAGCTCGGCATTGATCGCGCAAATCTCGTTGAGCATCTCCTGGAGTTTGCGGTAGTTGGCGAGAAACTCGGCCACCTGAGGATACGCGCCATTCGGCACATAGCCGAGCCGCGGGCGTTCGCCGGTTCGAGCGATTGTGGACAGGTAACGCTTGGGGCCGTGTCCCGGTCCGTCGACGCAGTGGCAGCGGGGTCGGCCGCAGCGCTTGTAGGTCTCGATGAGCGACCCGCGCACAATCTGCTCGATCGGCGGCAGGGCACGCAAGAGCTGGTGGCGGCGCTTTCGCAGGGCCGCGGAAGAAGGCTTCTTCATTTGCGGACCGAATCGAATTGATGTCCGAGTGATTCAGAAGCTGAGTCATTGGTCAAGCCTCATTTCTTGTGCTTCAACGAAGAGGCGAATTCGGCGAGCGCAAGCAGACCAAGGGCGTCGATGAGCAACGGCTGCTGGCCATTGATAGGCTCGCTCCGATCACCGGGAAGCGCCCAGTCCGTCCAGTCGCGCGCGACAGCAAGCGATCCGATCTCGGCGTGGCGCAGGCTCAAAGTCTCTACGCCAGAGACCTTTCTGACCTTGAGGACAGCAAATCGCTGACCACGAAGTACATGGAAGGGATGGGTTATCTCAGCCGAACCCAAATCCTGACGGGGTTGAAGTGCAGTTCGACGTAACCGTACCTACGGTGTCGGATCGCGTTGCTCAGGCGGTCGTCAAAGGATATCTGGAGCCGGATTTGGAGAAGCACTTTCATCCAGATTCGTTCGGATATCGACCCGGAAAATCGGCGCTCGATGCCGTTGGGGTTGCTCGCCAGCGATGCTGGCGGCATCCCTTCGTGCTCGATCTCGACATTCGGGCTTATTTTGACTCGATATCGCATGAGCTTTTGCTCAAGGCGATTCGGAAGCACACGGACTGCGCTTGGGTGTTGTTGTACATTGAACGGTGGCTTAAAGCTCCCGTTCAACTGGAAGACGGCACCCTTGAACCCCGAGAGAAGGGCACGCCGCAGGGCTCGGTGGTATCACCGCTGATGGCGAATCTCTTTCTCCACTATACGTTCGACATGTGGATGCGAAGAAATCATCCGAGCATCCAGTTCGAGCGTTATGCCGATGATATTCTCTGCCATTGCGACAGTGAGCGGCAGGCACAAGAACTGAAGGAAGCGCTTGCGAAGCGCTTTGCCGAATGCGGACTGGAGCTTCATCCGGACAAGACGAAGATAGTCTATTGTAAGGATGACGACCGGCGAGGTGATTATCCTGAACAGAAATTCGACTTTTTGGGCTACACGTTCCGTGCCCGTCGTTCGAAGAACCGTTGGAGAAAGCACTTCGTCAACTTCAGCCCCGGTGTCAGCAATGCCGCGACGAAGGCAATCCGACAGGAAATCCGTGCCTGGCAACTACGCTGCCGGGTGGATAAGAGGATCGACGACCTGGCGAGGATGTTCGACCCGATCATTCGAGGCTGGATGAACTACTACGGTCGGTACTACAAATCGGCGCTTTACCCGACACTACGCCATCTCGACCGATGTCTCGCGCGATGGGCGATGTCAAAATACAAACGTCTGCGGCGACATCGAAGACGGGCAGAGCACTGGGTACGGGACATTGCTTGCCGCACCCCCACGCTGTTGGCCCATTGGCCGATGCTGCACAAGGCGGCGGTTGGACGGTAAGAGCCGGATGAGCGGAGACGTTCACGTCCGGATCTGTGAGCGCCTGGGGGTGAAACTCCCCCGGGCGACTCGACTCGTGGGGCGCTTCCAGTTCCAGGACGATGCGCAGAACTTCCAGCGCCAGTTGCAGGAGCGGTTCGCGCAGTTCAATCTGGAGTTGGCCGAGGACAAGACTCGGCTGCTACTCTTTGGACGCTTTGCTGCCACCATGCGGGGCAAGCACGGACAGAGGCCGGAGACATTTGAATTTCTCGGCTTCAAGCATGTCTGTGGGGTGGATCGGAGCGGGCGGTTCGCCCTGATCCGTATCCCCAGCACCAAGAGCTGCAGAAAGTTCCTCGCTCGTACCCGCGAGTGGCTGCTCGAGCATCGGCACTGGAAGAGACGCGAACAGCAACAACACCTAACGGTGATGCTGCGCGGCTTCTACCAGTACTTCGCTCTGCACCACTGCGACCGTAGGCTGAGCTGGATCCGCCTTGAAACCCAGCGACAGTGGAAGCAAGCCCTACAACGCCGTGGCCAACGCCGTCGGCTGAGTTGGGCACAATTGGGCGACTGCCCGTGGTTCGAGCTTCCGTTCGCTCGAAACTTGCATCCGACGGTGTGATGAGGCGCTCTTCGCGAATGTCATCTGGGGAGCCCGGTGCGGGAAATCTGCACGCCGGGTTCTGCTTGAGGAGGCGAGTTCAAGAAGCCATGCCGGCTCGGTGAGGGCACTGACGTGAAAGCGTCAGCAACAGTGAGGCTCCGCAAAGGCTACCGCTTCAAGGCTCGTCTCTACCATCCTTCTCGACCTCTGGTTTGAACGCGTAGTGAAGGGACGGTTGCGGGGCGAAGCCCGACTGGTGCGCTACATCGATGACTTTGTGATCTGTTTCCAATATCGATCGAACGCCATCCGCGTACAGGATGCCTTGCGGCTACGGTTGGGGAAGTTCGGCCTCACTCTGGAGCCGACCAAGACTAAGTTGGTCGAGTTTGGTCGGTTCGCGCAAAGACACGCGGGCAAACGCGGCAGGAACCGCCCGGAAACTATCTACTTCCTGGGTCTGACGCTGTATTGCACGCGAAACCTGAAAGGTAACTTCAAGGTCGGGATGCGCACCGAGAAATCTCGGCTACGGCGCAGCCTTACGTCTCTGCAAGAGCTCATGCAGCGAATACGACATCAAACGATCAGTGAACAGGAGCCTCGTAAAAGTCTATCGGGTCGTCGAGCGTTACTGGCGCAAGATGTTGCGTAGCCGCAGCTGGGCAGGTCGCCGCCTCACTTGGGACGCCTTCCACCAAATCAAAGAGCGGGCACCGTTGCTGAAACGAAAGCTGCGCCTCCCATACGGGAGGCTGCAGGCACTAGCAGTGCTGTGAACCAACTGCCGAAGAGCGTAGTGCGGTAAATCCGCACGCTACGTTCTGTGGGAGCGGGAGGCGGGCGACCGCCTTCCGCGACCCGGTGGCGCTCAGCAATGAGCGTCCCTACCGGGATCAGATGGTCGCGGCCGTTGAGGTTGAGAACCAAGTAATTGAGGAGATTCAATATTTGGCACGCGGAGGGCCAGATGGATCTCGATCAGGGTTGAGACAGCGAGGCACGGTTTGTGGCGTATGTGGCCGGTCACGCGGAGCGGACAAGACCGTTGCGCGACTATTGCACGGGCCTAATGTTGCCCGGTGAACGCAAAAGCGTTGAGCCGATGGCAGCGCGAACGGCTCCGGCACGCACGGCGGCACAACACCAGTCGCTGCTGCACTTCGCCGCCAACGCGGCCTGGTCGGACGAAGACGTGCTGGCCAAGATGCGCGAGACGGTGTTGCCGGCGATCGAGAAGAATGGACCGATCGCGGTGTGGATCATCGACGACACGTCGTTCCCCAAGCAAGGCAAGCATTCGGTCGGCGTGCACCACCAATATTGCGGGTAACTCGGCAAGCAGGCCAATTGCCAGGTCGCAGTGTCGCTGTCGATCGCCAACCACTCTGCCAGCCTGCCGGTCGCCTATCGGCTGTATCTGCCACAGGAGTGGACCAAGGACCGTGCTCGACGGAAGAAGGTGGGCGTTCCGAAGGAGATCAAGTTCAAGACCAAGCCGGAGAACGCGCTGGAGCAGATACGCTGGGCCTGCGAGGCCGGCCTGCCGCGCGGCGTCGGATTGATGAACGCAGCCTACGGCAGGGACGCGCGGCTGCGTTCAGGCATGACGGAGTTGGGCGTACCTTATGTGGCCGGCATCGTGCCGACCATCTTGATGTGGGCCCCTGGCAGCGGCCTGCGGCGGATCGACAAGCCGATGACCAACATCGGCCGGCGCGACGAGCCCGATCTGGTCTCGGCCAAGAAAGTGGCGCTCGGTCTACCGAAGCAGGCCTGGCGCACGGTGAGCTGGCGCGAAGGCTCGGCCGACCGGCTGTCCTCGCGCTTCGCGCGTGTGCGCGTCCGTATCGGGTACAACAAGCTGATCCCCGAGACATTGTCGCCCGAGTGGTTGTTGATTCGAATGGCCAGAGGGCGAAGCAGAGCCGACCAAATACTGGCTCTCCAGCCTGCCGGAGACCGTCAGCTTCGAGCGGCTCGTCGATCTTGCCAAGCTGCGCTGGCGCATCGAGCGCAACTATCAGGACCTCGTTCCGCCGCGCCGGTCCAAGTGCCTCCCTTACCCGAGACTTATCGACCCAGAGGCTCCGCCCGCGCGGCCTGAACGCCATGTCCCGAACTCACTCGCAACCATGCGCCCGCTTGATCAAAGCGCTCATCAAAACCTTGCCACGATGTCTATGCTGCGGCGCTGGCGCAGCATCAAATGGACGTCGACGCCCATGACACAGTAAGACTAGCTAGCAAGTGCTGGGGAGCGGCTCCATGCGGTGAGCGACAAGGAAAGAAACGATGAGGCCGCAAAGCGCCTGTGGGCGCTGATGCTACGACAGCGCGATGGGTTGTGAGCCGTGTAATGGTCGGTCACTGACGGACGATTCACAAGTCGGTACGAGCCCCCAAGTCTACGCCGAAGAGGAAAATCGAACTGATTTGATCGGCGCGGCCGATCATGAGCGACTGGAGCGGCTGGTCGGGAACCGGAACACTAAGCTAATCGAGCAAGCTGGTCTTGGCGCGGATTCTCTTCTCGGCTTTCGGTTGTGATCGGCGTCTCACAGCGAGGCCGAGGAAACGCTGTCAGTCAGATCAACTCGAATCTATTCGGCTAAAGGAAGATGGTGGCAGACAATAGACTGATTGCGGCAACGTCGGCGGTGGTTGGCTATGGGCGCATCATCTTCTAGCAGTGTTCAAGCTCTGCACGAGGCGCGCCACATCACATGAGGCGTCATCTGTCGTCCAAATCGTGTCTGGTTGACTTCGATGATGTCGGAACTCCGACAACCAGCAGTGCGATTCCAACGGCGAGCCGCTCGCTATATATGCTCTCTCCCATTAGGCAAGCCGCTCACGAAATTCCGCGAGCGGCACGCCGTTTGCTACGATGAGGACAACTGCAGCCGTGGTGTTCGCCGAGGCGATGTCGCCGAGAGTTCCCAATAGAACGCGAATGGAAGAACATCATGAGATCAAACTTTCTGGCCCGGCTTGGGATGTGCAAGAAAAAGGGAAGCTCAGGATGATTTCCGAGGTTTTCATTACTTGTGCGGTCACAGGTGGCGGATTCGCCGTACGTAGTCCGCTCGTACCGATAACCCCTGAAGAGATTGCTAATTCGGCTATCGAGGCGGCGCGCGCTGGCGCAGCTGTGGTGCACATCCACGTACGCGATCCTGATACCAAGCGCGGTTCGCGAGATGTCTCGCTCTATCGGGAAGTTGTTGAGCGCATTCGGAACTCCGATGTGAATCCGGTGCTCAACCTAACTGCAGGGATGGGCGGCGATCTTGTGCTCGGGGGGGCGAACTCTCCCCTCCCGCTTGACCCTGCAAAAACAGATATGGCCGGTGCGATCGAGCGGTTGGTGCATGTGGAAGAACTGCGGCCTGAGATCTGCACGCTGGATTGCGGAACGATGAATTGGGGTGCTGGTAGCGACTACATCTTGGTCAATAGCGCGGCGATGTTGCGCGCGATGGCCGTGCGCGTGAAGGAGCTCGGTGTTCGCCCCGAGCTTGAGGTCTTTGATGCAGGCCAGCTTGTTATGGTGAACGATCTTATTGAGGAGGGGCTCATCGATGATCCGGCTCTAATCCAGCTGTGCATGGGGATTCGCTACGGCGCGCCGGACGATCTGACTACGCTGATGGCGCTCGTACATCGGCTTCCGCCTCGCTCTATCTTCTCGGCCTTCTCGATCGGACGGAAGCAGCTTCCATATGTGGCGCTGGCGCCATTGGTGGGTGCGAACGTGCGGGTAGGGTTAGAGGACAACGTGTACCTATCCCGCGGGCGTCTAGCGACCAACGCTGAGCTCGTGCAGCGAGCTGTCGAGATTCTCGAACGAGTTGGCGTCCGGGTGATGGGTCCAGATGATGTACGCGCCAAGCTCGCGCTCAAAGTTCATGCCTGAGAGGTCAAAGACCATGTCTGGAAGGCTACCGCGCGGAGTCGGGCTGCTAGGGGGCGGGGTGATCGGGGGCGGGTGGGCAGCGCGGTTCCTCTTAAATGGAGTGGATGTGCGGCTGTATGGTCCCTCGGCTCGTGCTGTCGAGCGCGTACAGAATATCCTCGCCAATGCGCGGCGGGCATATCGTCGGCTGACGCAGGTCACCCTACCGGCCGAGGGAGCGCTCACAGTGGCGACCTCGGTCGCGGACGCTGTCTACGACGTCGAGCTAGTGCAAGAATCTGCGCCCGAGCGGCTTGAGCTTAAGCGGCAGCTGCTTACGACTGCCAGCCGGGCGGCGGCACGCGACGTCCTAATCTGTTCTTCGACATCCTCGCTTCGCCCGTCATTGCTCCAGGAGGGCACTGATCATCCCGAGCGCGTGTTCGTCGCGCATCCCTTCAACCCAGTCTACCTTCTGCCATTGGTTGAGCTATGTGCCGGGCAGAACACCGCTCCCGAGACGCTGGTGCGGGCTGCCGAGATCTACCGGAAAATTGGAATGCACCCGCTTGTGGTGCGTAAAGAGGTGGACGGCTTCATTGCAAACCGGCTGCAGGAGGCGGTATGGCGCGAGGCGCTATGGTTGGTGCATGACGACCTGGCCACCGTGCAGGAGGTGGATGATGCGGTCTGTTACTCTTTCGGACTCCGCCGGCCGATCATGGGCCCTGTTATGACCTACCGCATGGCCTGCGGCGAGACTGGCATGCGTCAGGCTATGGAGCGATTTGGGCCTTATCTAAAATGGCCGTTGTCGAAACTCACCGACGTGCCCGAACTGACCGACGCATTCCTGGACAAGTTTGCCGAACAGTCGGACGCGCAGGTGAGGACTGACAATATTACCGAGAAGGAGCGCGACGACTGCCTCGTTGCGTTGCTGCAGGGACTGCGGTCACAACGTCACGGAGCGGGTGAGACGCTCGCGCGTTGGGAGCAGGAGCTACCTGACAGAGTCCCCCAGCTCTTCCCAGCCGATTCAAGCCCGCTGCGGTCTCCGACGCAGGAAATTCCGCATGACTGGCTGGACGCTAGCGGCCACATCTCTGAAACCCGCTACCTCCAGCTCTGCATCAATGCCAACAATACTCTGCTCCGTTCCGTCGGCATCGGCCATGAGTACCTCTCTAGGAGAGGCGGGTACGACACGGTCGAAACGCACCTGTCCCGACTCCGGGAATTGTACGCCGGTGATTGTGTCCAGGTGCTCACGCACGTTCTTGCCGCCGACGACAAGAGCCTCCATTTGTTTCACGTGCTGATGCGCGAGGGTGACGAGACGCCGGCGGCCACGGGCGAGCAGATGCTGGTTCACATCGACGTTCCCAGCGGACGCCATGGACCCGTGCAGGGAAACGTGCGTGAGCGCTTGCTGGAGCTTGCGCGACTCCACGCGGAGTTGCCCCGTCCGGAGCGGGTCGGCGCAGGTATCAGGTTGCGCTGAGCCGCGACCTCAATTCGGCATGTCATAATCGCCAAGCCGCCCGGGGAATCGGGGCGCTCACCAGGTTTCGGGAGGTGGCAGGAAATCATTGCGCGCGACGGCCTGCCGCCAAAGCAGGCCCACGCGGTGAACTTCACCAGGCGCTTGGGCCACGCAGCCCAGACGGCTGGCAAATTGGAACGAGCCTGCTCGGTCACGCGCTCGCTAAGAGCTCCAGCCCAGAACCGACCACGCTGCTTCGATGGTAATGTCCGAGTCGTGGGAGCAATCGCGTGTAGCTCGGGCAGCAGGTCTGGCTACAAGATGCTGTCAACGTGTATCCATTGGGAGAGAGTCGTCTCGGTTGACGCAAGCAGCACCTGCACTGAACACAAAGGAAGGATCGAGATGGGCGTGCTGGATGGATTGAAGGTTGTCGAAATGGCGTCGCTTGGGCCTGCCCCGGCATGCGGCATGTTGCTCGCGGATCTCGGCGCAGACGTGATCAACGTGGAGCGTCCGGCCGCCGATGCAGGACGCGCACGACCCGCCGAGATCTACAACCGCGGCAAGCGCTCGATCATCCTGGACTTGAAGAAGCCAGGGGCAATCGATACTGCGCTAAAACTTGTTGAGGGCAGCGATGCGCTGATCGAAGGCATGAGGCCGGGGGTCATGGAGCGCCTCGGTCTGGGTCCTGATGTATGCCTCGCATGCCGCCCATCACTCGTCTACGGCCGCATGACCGGCTGGGGCCAGTACGGACCTCTGATGCGCGCTGCTGGGCATGATGGCAATTATGTTGCTCTATCCGGCGCGCTATGGCTCGCCACGGCATCCGGCCAGCGGCCGGAGCCGCCGCCAAGTCTGCTGGGCGACATGGCAGGTGGGGCGCTCTATCTTGCCATAGGCGTTGTCGCTGGCGTCCTGCGCGCGCGCAAGGACGGGCGTGGTCAGGTCGTGGACGCCGCCATGGTCGACGGATCCGCGCATTTGCTCAACCTGTTGCTCTCGATCATCCCTAGCCGAGTCTACAAGACCGGAAAGCCGGCGTCGGACGGCCAACCCTTTGCACGCTCCTATCGCTGCTCTGATGGCGAATGGGTCAATATCTGCGCCATCGAGCCACAGTTTTACGCCGAACTCATCAAACGGCTCGGCCTCGACGGTGAGGAGCGCTTCGTCGGTGGCCTGATGAACGCTGAGGTGTGGCCCGATCTGACAGATCAACTCGCGAGAGTGTTCGCGAGCAAGACACGCAGTGAATGGTGCAAACTGCTGGAGGGCACCGATGCCTGTTTCGCGCCAGTGCTGAGTCCGCCGGAGGCTGCCGTCCACCCGCACAACGTCGCGCGCGGCGTGTATGCGATTGTCGACGGCATCTTGCAGGCTGGCCCGGCGCCCCGCTTCTCGGCCACACCTTCTAACGAGTTGAGTCATGTGCCCGTGCGCGGAGCCCATACGCGCGAAGTGCTTTCTAAGCTCAAGCTCACCCCTCAGCAGATCAAGCAACTGACGAAATCGGGTGCGCTGGGTCCGCCTCGATTCGCCGCGGAGTGATGATGACGCACATGAGTGTCAGGCGGGCACGCGAGTCTTGAAGACGGACGGAACGCAAGTGACTGCTCTAGGACCCTCAAATGTGCGTCCTGTACTTATGCGCTGATCTATGGTTTCGATCATCGGCAGCTGGCGATACAGGTATCGCGCTATTGGCTCCTAACAAACAGTAAAGGTCACCTAGCAATCCAAAATTGTCGATCAACGCCGACCAAAGTACACGAGAGCGGAATCCCATCGTGTCGGCCTATCGGGCTTGAATTTGTTTGTTATTGGCGAGGTGATGTTTGTCAGGAATGCCTCTTAACCGCGCAAGGTTCGCTGTTCTGATATCGACAAGCTTAAATATTCGGATAGCCGTCTAGCGCGGAAGGAGTCATCGATGGGTGTTCTCGACGGAATGAAGGTAGTCGAAATGGGATCGCTTGGGCCTGTTCAGATGTGCGGCATGTTGCTAGCCGATCTCGGCGCCGACGTCATCGTCGTGGAGCGTTCTGCTACCGATGCTGATCGTCCGAGACCCTCGGAAATCTACAATCGTGGAAAGCGCTCGATCGCTGTGGACCTTAACAAGCCCGGAACAGTCGATACCATATTGAAGGTTACCGAAAGAGCCGACGCGCTGATCGAAGGCATGGGGCCGGGCATGATGGAGCGGCTCGGGTTGGGCCCCGATGTTTGCCTCGTACGTCACCCGTCGCTCGTCTATGGCCGCGTCTCCGGCTTTGGCCACGACGGGCCCTTGTCACGCGCTCCGGGATTCGACAGCACCTTCATCTCTCTTTCCGGCGCGCTGTGGCTTGCCAGCCAACCTGGAGAGCGGCCCGATGCGCCACTCACGCTCCTGGGTGACGTCGGCGGCGGTGCGCTCTATCTCGCGCTCGGAGTGTTGGCTGGCGTCCTGCGCGCGAGAGAGGACAAACGCGGCCAAGTAGTGGAGGCTGCGATAGTCGACGGCTCCGCGAGCTTGCTCAATCTGATGCTCGCGGTCGTTCCGAGCTGCGACGGAAGGTTCGAGTACATCAGGTCGAACGGTTACGGCAGGCACTTCGTCCGCTCCTATCGCTGCTCCGACGGCGAGTGGATTCGTGTCGAGTCCGTTGAACCGAAGTTCTACACCGAATTAATAAAGCGTCTTGGCCTCAACCACGATGAGCGCTTCGTCAATGGGCAAAATAATCGCGAGTCCTGGTCGGCTCTCTCGGTGGAGCTCGATGCCCTGTTCGCGACCAAGACGCGCGCCCAGTGGCGAGAATTGCTGGAAGGCACCGATGCCTGTTTCGGTCCGGTGCTAAGTCCACCGGAGGCGGCTGTCCACCCGCATAACGTCGCGCGGGCCGTGTATACGACCGTCGATGGCATCCTGCAGGCTGCACCAGCGCCTCGCTTTTCGGCCACACCGTCGGTCGCGCCGACCCATGTGCCAGTTCGCGGCGCCCATACAAGCGAAGTGCTTTCCGAAATCGACCTCGCTGCGCAGCAAATCGAGCAATTCGCGAAGCAAGGCGAACTGCGAGAGACGAATTAGCGAATTGTCCAACGGGGTCCTGACCTTCACTGCTCGTTACTGAACCGGCCCGACGCCAAGAACAACTTTGACTTCGAATCGTGGAACGTGGTGAATTGGCCACTGACCTTCTGGATCGGGAGAATGGCTGTCTCTCGGCATCATCAATAGATGCCGGCGGCCCCTTTCTTTGACGGCTAGGCTGCAAAGAGGCGGGGCCATCTTTGTAGGTAGGTAGCAGGCGCTTGGGGATCAGCTATGTTCGCTCGCCAACGTGGAGGTATTTAAATGAGACGCTCGAGATTCGTCCAGACTGGAGAAGACGCGCCCGATTGTCGGCGTTACCCATTGTACTGGCCTCAGCAGGAAAGGTGCGGCGATGTTGGTTAGTGGGCGTGGTGGAAGACGTAGTGGGATGGTGTATCTCGATTTGGCCGAAGCCACCGGTGATAGTTGCTCGAATACCAGCATTCTAAAGTCCGAAAGAGATAAACACAGTGAAGGAATGGTCAACACTCGGCGCCGAAAAGGCACACATGATGGTCGGGAAGGTCTTTGATCGCAGCAACACTATGTATGTGAAAACTGTGTCACGAAAGGGTCGAGGCGTATTTGCAAACATTTCATTCAAGGTTGGAGATGTAATTGAGCGCGCTCCAACCTGGGGATTTGATTATGCTCAAGCCCAGCTGCTCGATCGCACAGGGATCTTCGAGTACTACTTCGTGCGGCATGATCGGCATCTCAAAGGAGACCCTCTGATAGGTTACGTTGTTTTCGGGTTGATCTCGATAGTGAATCACTCGTCGGATCCGAATACACAAATAGTATGGACCGATGAAGCGGCGGGCGCGTGGGCGAGCATTGTGGCGATAAAGGACATAAAGGTGGACGAGGAAATAACTCACAGGTATACGAATGCTTCCGCTTATCCTCATGCTGTCGACTTCGTTGACTAGACCGAGACCATCGACCGAGTACACCTAGTGTCCCGAGTCACTAGTTCGCAATCGTAGATTCGCATTGGATTCGCGTCGCTGTGCCAGAGATGGCGACTGCAGCAGCGACGGAGGATCTGATGGCGGCTCGGTAACTTGCTGCCCTGATATTGAGCGATGATGAGCGTATTGGACTACGGTCGCTGACGATGCGTCAGAAGACAGCGCAGGCGCCCGCTCTGAGAGCCCGGATCGTGCTGACCTACGCGGAAAGCGGTCAGAACAACGAAGTGGCGGCGCAGCTGGGGCTGGGCCGGCAGACCGTGGGCAAGTGGCGGCGGCGTTTTGTCGAGCGGCGCTTGGCCGGGCTGCACGACGAGCCGCGTTCCGGGGCGCCGCGCACGATTGACGATGTCCGCATCGAAGCTGTGATCGTGCGGAGGCTGGAGAACTGCCCCGAGAACGCCACCCATTAGAGTTCTCGCGATATGGCGAAGGCCAGCGGCCTGTCGGTGTCGACGGTGAACCCATCTGGCGGGCCTTTGGGCTCCAGCCGCACCGGCTGGAGACGTTCAGGCTCCCGACCGATCCAAGCTTCGAGGCCAAGGCGCGCGACGTCGTGGGCCTCTATGTCTCACCGCCGGAGCATGCCATCGTTCTGTGTGTGGATGAGAAGTCCCAAATCCAGGCGTCGCAGCATGATTGCGGATGTTGTTGACGCATTGCGGGCTTGGGTTCGGCGCCGTCGTTGGTACGATGATGTCAAGGCAGAGATCGTGGCGAAATCCTACGCGCCATGCGCAGTGATGTTGGAGGTCGCTCGTCAGCACGAGATCTCGCCGCAGCAACTTTCGGCCAGGGCGGCCCGCGACGGCTTGTTGAAGCTGCCGGAGGGCACCGAGCCGGCGGCGACGAGGCCCTCCATTTGAATCCCGGAAGGGATTCCGTCGGAGCCGATAGCATGCGACTCTGGCGCATGCGCACCGGTATTTCCATCAAGGTTAGCCTGTCTGATCGCCACCGGCTGGAGGCGCTCTTGCGGGATCGCAATGCCCCACAGAAGCAGGTTTGGCGGGCCGAGATTGTGTTGTTGAGCGCCGCCGGGGTCGGCACCAACGAGATCCGGCGGCGGACCGGCAAGTCCAAGACCTGCGTCTGGCGCTGGCAGGAGCGCTTCATGCAGGAAGGCTTCGACGGCCTTCTGCGCGACAAGACGCGCCCCTCGCGTATTGCGCCGCTCGGAACGGAAGTTGCGGCACGCGTGGTGGCTCTCACGCAAACCGATCCGCCAGCCGAGACCACTCACTGGACCGCAACCATGATGGCGAAGGCGGCCGGTATCAGCGCCAGCTCGGTGCAGCGCATCTGGCGCGCACACGGGCTGCAACCGCATCGTGTCCGGCAGTTCAAGCTCTCCAATGATCCCAACTTCGTCGACAAGCTGCATGACGTGGTCGGGCTTTATGTCGATCCACCTGAGCATGCCATCGTGCTCTCGGTCGACGAGAAGAGCCAAATCCAGGCGCTCGACCGCACCCAGCCGGGCCTGCCGCCGAAGAAGGGGCGCGCCGCCACCATGACGCACGATTACAAGCGCAACGGCACCACCACGCTGTTCGCCGCCTTCGACGTCCTCGAAGGCAAGGTCATCGGGCGCTGCATGCAGAAGCATCGGCATCAGGAGTTTATCCGCTTCCTCAACCAGATCGAGACGCAAGTTCCCGCCAACAAGGCCGTCCACGTTATCCTCGACAACTATGCGACCCATAAGCACCCGAAGGTCCGCAAATGGCTCGATCGCCATCCGCGCTTCACCTTCCATTTCACACCCACCTCGTCCTCGTGGCTCAACGCCGTCGAGGGTTTCTTCGCGAACTCTCACGGCGACGACGCCTCAAGCGCGGCGTCTTCCGATCCGTCCGCGAGCTCAAGGCCGCCATCAACCGTTTCCTCGACGAGGCTAACAATGACCCGAAACCCTTCACATGGACCGCAGACCCCGACAAAATCGTCGCCGCCGTCAAACGAGGGCATCAACTGTTAGATTCGATCCACTAGCATGGCACGATGCCGCGATAGCCGTCGAGCAGCTTGAGCGCGTGGACCACGCCACGACCGGGGGCATAAGTGTAGGCCACTGCCGGCGGGTCGGCCCTGCCCCACGGCCGATCGTCGCGCGCGATCGCCCAGAAGAAGCCCTTCTTGGTGCGGCCGCGACCGGGATCCAGCACCGGTGCCGTGGTTTCGTCGACCGCGATCTTGCCCGCGGTCAGGATGATCTCGTGCAGCCGCAGCCAGAGAGGATGAAGCTCCGCGGCCGCATAGCCTACCTAGAACGCAAGCACCGCGCGCTTGATGTCGATGCCCTGCGCAAGCAGCATCTGAGCCTGCCGATAGAGCGGCAGATGCCAGGCATATTTGGCGACCAGCACATAGGCGACCATCGCCTCGGTCGGCAGCCCACCCTTGATCAGCCGCTCTGGCGCCGGTGCCTGAACCACGCCATCCGTGCAAGCCCCGGCAGGCATACTTGGGACGATGCGTGACGATCACGCGGAACTGCGCCGGGACGACGTCGAGCCGCTTGGACGTTTCCTCGCCGATCACATGCATCGGCGCGCGGCAGCACGGGCAATTGGTATCTTCCGGAGCGATCGTCACGTCGATGTGCGGCAGATGGGCCGGAAGCGCGCCACGATCGGCGCGTCGCTTATCAGCGCGCTTGCGTGCGCGCGCAGGGTCCTTCTTGTCCTCAGTCGCCTCGTTGGCTGCAACGGCCTGCTCGATGTCCTCGATTGTCAGCAGCAGTGTTCCGGATCGAGCTTCTCCGAGCGGCGGCCTAACTGCGCGCGTTGCATCATGGCGGAGCTGCTCGCGTACCAGCGTGGCGGGGCCGTCAGCACTTTTACGGAAGGCCACCGGAACGAAGAGCGGCGCCTCCTTGCATATTTCACTGATGGTGAGCAGCGATTTCGCGCGATCATGAGCGCCGAATTCAGACGATCGTGAGCAGCCCGCTCCGGCCGAGGCGGTGAAAAGCAGCAGCTCCAGGTCTTCGTCGGTCATTCCGGCCGGCAACGGCCAGTTCAGCCCGGCAGCCCCGGCTCGGCGCAGATAGCTGTGCACGGCGCCGTTGCTGATGCCCAGGGTGCGCGCGATGGCTCGCTCCGGCAAGCCTTGAACATGTTTTAAGCGGAGAACCTCTTTGATCCGGCGCATCGACAATCTCTGGGTGGGCATCGGCCTTCCTCGTTCACTGACGAGGCAGTTCCTAAGCCGGTTGAGTTGTCGGCCGAAGCGGGCTGAGCTGCTGAAAACTTGCTCACGATCCCGCGAAATCCGTGCTCACGATCGTCTGAAATCTCTGCTCACGATCCCCTGAAATCCGTGCTCACGATCCCGCGAAACATGCACCTCCTCGATCGGCAGGCGGAGCAGGCCGGAACGCGCTGCCTTACGCCACACGAAAAGATGTTGCGGCGAGATACCGGCCGGCGCGCCACCCCCGACACGATCGCGCCCGGCGCATAGGACTCCGCCACGATCCGCCCCTTGACCTCATCGCTCCACCGACGACGACGTCCGCACCGACCTGAATATCCAGCCAGCCACGCGGCTTCGAAGCGTCAACTATATGGTCAACCATATATGCGAAGCGTACTGTATCTGATGGCTCGTATCTTGCCGGTCAGCTCGCTCCCGACAAGGTGGGGACAGAGAATCGCTTACGCTGGACCGCAGTCAGCCGATGTTGCCGATGCGTCCCGGTCAGCCGGCCCGAAGGAGCCATGACTACAAAAGGCACGGCACCATATCGCTGTTCGCCGCTCTCGACATCGCGACCGGACGGGTCATCGGCAAATGCTACGGACGGCACCGTGCTGCCGAGTTCCGCAAGTTCCTCGACGAGATCGAAACCGCCGTGCCGCGTGAACTCGACGTCCATCTCGTCATAGATGACTACGCCACGCACAAGACCCCGCTGATCCGGCGATGGCTGGAAGGCTGCGTTGACATGTGCACCTGACCCCGACCAGTTCGCCATGGCTCAATCAGGTCGAGCGCTTCTTCGCGCTCCTCACCGATAAGAAGATTAGCGCGGTCTATCGCAGCGTCGCCGCCGCCGCCCTCAGGGCCGACATCACTTCGTTCATCGACGGACATAACGCCGATCCCAAGCCTTTCCGATGGACCAAATCCGCATGACATCCTTGCAATCCATCGAGCTGCTTCTGCCGATACAATGCCCAGACAGAACTCGACGCGATGTTGAAAACGTCTGGTTCAGGACACTAGTGTTCTGTCCCGTTAGTTCGTAGCATAATAATTGCAAGTGTTTCGGGTGTCCCGATCGAAGGAGGTACCCGATGCGCACCGACCGAAGGCGATGCTGACGATTTTCCGGCGACGAACGCACGCAGCTCGCGGCCATAACACGATCGCGGTCGCTCCCTGCAGCGTTGACGCTGCGAGCAAAGATCGTGCTTGCCTGCGAACGTGAGCCGAACAACGCCCTCGTGGCGACGCGGCTTGGTGTCGGTCCACATACGATCGGCAAATGGCGCAATCGCTTCATCGCAAATCGCATCGAGGGTCTCTACGACGAGATGCGTACCGACAGGCAGGCCCCGCACCGTTGAGGATGAGGCTGTGGCCGAGCTGATCGCCAAAACGCTCGCTCGCAAGCTCAAAGCCGCAACCCATTGGAGCGTGCGCGCCGTCGCCCAAGAGACGGGAATTGCCAAAAGCACCTCTCGACCGATCCCTTCTTTGTCGAGAAGTTGCGTGACGTCGTCGGGCTCTATCTCAATCCGCCTGACAAAGCTGTCGTGCTTTGCGTTGACGAGAAGAGCCAAATTCAGGCCCTCGAACGCACCCAGCCCATGCTTCCTATGGGACTCGGCTACATCGAGGGGGGCACCCACGACTACCAGCGTCATGGCACGACCACCCTGTTCGCCGCCCTCAACGTGCTCGACGGCGAAATCATCGCTCAATGCAAACCCCGCCATCGTCACCAGGAGTTCCTCGCCTTCCTGCGTTACATCGAAGGTAACGTGCCGGACCAACTGGACATCCATCTCGCCGTCGACAACTACGCCACCCACAAGCATCCCAAGGTCAGGGCCTGGCTTGCCCGCCGGCCGCGTTGGTACATTCACTTCACGCCAACCTACGCCTCCTGGCTCAATCAGGTCGAACGCTTCTTCGCGCTCATCACCCAACGCGCCATTCGGCGAGCATCGTTCGAGTCCACCACCGACCTTATCACAAAATCGACCGCCTTATCCGCACCCACAATGCAAATTCACGTCCCTTCGTTCGGACTGCTACCGCGGATTCCATCCTCCAGAAACTCGCCCGACTTTGTCGACGAATTTCTGGGACAGAACACTAGGAGGGGGCGTCCCTTTGATCGCGACCGTGATCTGCTTTGAATGATCGTCCTTTGTCGAGTTCATGGCTCTTTCCGCGGTCGGATTTCCCGGACGCACCATGGCATCAGAGCGGCCGCGGAGTATCATCATAAGCGGGATTCTGCTCCGGCGGGATAGGTGCGTATGTCCACCTCATGAGGTGACCCGCCCTAGACTGCGCGTCCGGGGGCTCGGGCAGACCGAGCAGATCCTCGTCACAGCAGGACGAACCGTGCCGGATTATAGCGAAGCATTCGTCGGAATCGATGTGGCCAAGCTGAGAAACACCATCGCAAAAGGCGGAGGCAGGCCGCGAGGGAGAAGCTCTCTTCTTCGGCGAGGTCGACGATTTTGCAACCAAAGCGGGTGTCATCATTGCGCGGATCGCCAACCCGTTTGACCGCATCCACTTCTGTTACGAAGCCGGCCCAACTGGCTATGGTTTTTATCGTCTGAATCGGTCGCTCGGCCACGAGTGCTTGGTGGTGGCGCCATCGCTGATCCCAAGGAAGCCTGGGATCGGGTGAAGACGAACCGCCGGGACGCCATTTGTCTCGTGCGGCTGCTCCGCGCCGGCGAGCTAACGGCCGTGTGGGTTCCCGATGAAGGTCACACAAGCGATGCGCGATCTCGTTCGCGCCCGATCGGTTGAGACGCTGCGAATCCACCGGCTGCAGGCGAGCGCCTTTATGCTGTACCTATCCCCGCAAGAAGGGCTGGACGATGCGCTATTTGATCGCGCTACAAGAAATGTCGAAACTGTTCGCATCGCAGCTTGTGGCCGGCAAGAGTGCCGACTCGCGTTCTAAGATAGGAGCAAACCTCGGACGCACAATCGGGAATGCGGTAGCAGATCAGCGCATCAGAGCTTGATCACCGACGTCGTTGTTCCGCCCCCAACCTATGTGCGCCTCTCTATGAACAGCTGATCGACGATCGGACGATGGTCTGCGTTCTAATCCTTGACAGCGGACATCAGAGCATCCCTGCCGGATCACGCTGTCGGACCTCAGTGGTCTATGCAGACCCATACACCGCGTGACCTGCCAACAAACTTTTACTCATCGGCAGTTAGAGTCCCGGATTTTGTGTAGCGAGACCGAAGTTTGAACCACCCAAACATTAGAGTTTGCGCTCCTCCATTCCATCCCGTCGGTTCAGATCGTATGGAGGATGGCAGCCATTTTACGCGTGGCGGCGATTTTGGTCTTTTTTCGCGGCTCGTTTAGCCAGTCAACGCTTCAACAGCAATCCGCGCTGGGTTACTGCAACACGTTGGCCGCCTCGAATAGGAGGGCGGGCAAGCGCACCCCCTCGTTACGGTCCAGGCGTCGGCTGCGAATGCGGTTGAATCTTCAATGACATGCTAAGCTTCTTTTCGTGCAGATTCTGGGATTGAGATGTTATATCGGCTCATCAATAGATTCGCATTGGTCACGGCATCGTACACCGGCAGCTGTGTCTGCTTGCGCACTTCCTGCGTCGCTATTGGAAATCCCGCGCATTCAAATAAGATGGCCTCGACGTCATCATATCGCTTACGCATAAATGCGATTGCGGCCTGTAGATCTTTCGACACCTGCGGAGTCGTATAGTTATTTTCGGGCCCCGACATGATTTCCCATGTCTCGGAATACTCGATGCCAGCGACCGCTATTCGATCGCGCGACTCAATACCTGCACATTTTAGCAGATCGGACGTCAGAGGTCTTGAGTCGAACGTTAAGATGCCGACGCGTCCTTTGACGGTCGCCATGAGATACGGGAGGAGCAGCAAAGAAGACATCGAAACTGGCACTGAGAGGGCTTGCGTCATTGCCTTCTGGTACTTGACGGTAAATCCGCAATTGCTCGTGATCGCGACTGCGCCATCACTCACCAACTCCTTTGCGGCGCTTATGAACGCGGCTTCCAATTTTTTGTCCTCACCGCCAAGAACGACATTCTTGGTCCAAGCGCCTGGAACTTGACGGAAAATTGTTGGAAATGAAAAAGTGGCGGGATTGCTGAGCGATCCGGCCATCGTCTGTGGTACATTCTGTAACTGCAATATGCCAAGTGCGCCGCCGTTATGCGTCATTTTCGGATCTGACTTCCGCAAAATCCCAATTCATTCGCTTTCGGTGTACGTGCAGCGTGGAAGCAACATTGATGCCTCCGCACGTTTTTGGAGGTTATCAGAGCTCGCTCGCCAGCGCAATTCGGCTCCGACCTTGATCAACCGGACACTCCAGCTCCTATTCTCGAACCTTAGACTTGAATCTAGCCAATATATATAAGGGCTTGGATAGCAGAAAATTCTGCCCCAGATGGGCTTAGTGTGAAGCTTCCTTGTTATCGCTCTTCGATCCACGCCCTCAAGCCATGCGGAGCCGTGACATTCCTGATGTTCTGCGCAACATGTGGCGTCGATATTCATCGAGTGCTGCTCGGTCGCCGCAAGGCTTGGTCCTGTGCGATGCGGCCCCATCTAATAGGCATACCCCGATCGCACAAGCGTAAGGCGGGCGTCAAACCGGAAGGGACAGCTACGCGGTTGTAGAACTCAGCGGAGTTCGAAACGAAGGCCGAGTCTTCGCCATTTTGGATGCCAACCGCGGCAGGCGTCTTCGGGATGGATCGTCTCATCGCAATTTTTTCCAGAACCATGCGACGTTCTGCCATTCACCATGAACACGTGCGACTTCATGAAATACCGCGACGCATCGAAAGTGGGAGTTAACACTTTTTATACTTCCGATATTCCTTTCATACGCATTTGAAACTAGTAATCGCAATCCCAGACCAGAAGCGGCTTCAATCAGATATGTAAGCATGAGGCCGCCTAGTCCTTTTCCTCGATGATTCTCATCAATGTAGCGTGATATTTCGGCCACGCCTGTATACTCCGGGCGCACGGAAAACTTACTCAAAGAGCACCAGCCTATCACTGTACGACGTTCAATTTCATAGACGAACACAGGATAGGGATCTTGGTGTTCTCTAAGCCATGCGACGCGGTCGCTGCGAGTATCTGGAGTAATCTGATTTATAGCAAAGACGCCCGGCTTCATTGCCTGATTGTAGATCTTTACGATGTCATCGGCATCGGTAATAGTTGCGCGTCGAAACATTTGTCTGACTGGTCCGCTTTCGTTTACGTCTGCGCGCCGAGCGCTTTTAGGGGTATGCGCTTAGGGTCCACTGAAGCACGGTCATGCCTGCAATTTTGGTTCTATTCGTCCTTGGCGTTCGGAAAGCCGGTTGCGCCGAGAGTGCGGAGACGCGCGGGTCTGTGCTCAACAAGTCGAACAGACCACAGTCGGATATGTCCCCACAAGCTACCGCCTCTAGTAGCTTGCCGCGAGCTTCGGCGACCAGCAATGAGACAGCTGTTGCGAGATGAGATCGGAGGACGTCTGATGTCATACCAAGTGCACCGATTGCAAACCGGCGACCTTCCGACCGTGACAGCGATCTATAACGCAGCATGTCGTGCAAGGGAATCAACGCATGGAATGCGGCCCTGGAGCGTCGAGGAAATGGAAGGATTTCTATTTGGGTCGGCCCCGTCACTCGAGTCCTATGTTTGCGTGGACCACGGCAGTGTGGTCGGCTGGACGGCATTCACTCCGTACCGCGTCAGGGAAGACGTTAGGCATACAGTCGAGATGTCGACCCATGTTCAAGAATCGGTCCGTCGTAGGGGAATAGGCTCCGCGCTTGCGCGCACCCTTCTAGATCGATCGAGGAACCTTGATTTGCACTGCATTTTGACAATGACGTTTAAAGATAGGCCCGAGGTTCTTTCTTTCGTAAAGAAATGTGGATTCTTAGGCGCCGGGTGCCTTCCAGAGGTCTTCTCAGAGGGTGGGAAGCATTATGACATTTTGGTTTTTGAAAAGCTTATAGTGGCCTGAGCCGACCACCACGTTCTGTGAGAGATAATGCGTCCTCCCCAAAGGTCGCGGATCTGTTTGGGGAGTAATTCGATGGCGAGTGGGAATGTGACTGTGTCCATTCGAACTGCAACTGACCTGCCCCTGAGTATTTCCTCCAGATGGAGCTAGAGTCCGGCCTGAGCAAGGACGGACAGATGAAGCGAGCAAGGTTCACGGAAGAGCAGATTGTCGCAGTGTTGAAGGAGCATGAGGCCGGAGCGACGACAGCCGATCTGGCTCGCAAACACGGGGTCTCGGAGGCGACGATCTACAATTGGAAGGCCAAGTTCGGCGGCATGGAAGCTTCCGAAGCCAAGCGGCTGAAGTCGCTGGAGGAGGAGAACGCGAAGCTGAAGAAGCTACTGGCCGAGCAAATGCTCGATGCGGCGGCACTGCGCGAGCTTCTGTCAAAAAAATGGTAGGGCCCGCCGCCAAGCGCGCCGCTGTGGCGCACCTGAAGGCCGTGATGGGCCTGTCGGAGCGACGGGCCTGCATGATCGTCGGCGCGGATCGGAGGATGATCCGCTACCGATCTCGCCGCGCTGCGGATACGGAGCTTCGTGTTCGGCTGCGCGACCTCGCCCACGAGCGCCGACGGTTCGGCTGCCATCGGCTGTTCATTCTGCTGCGACGAGAGGGCGAGCCATCAGGGCTCAACCGCATTCACCGGATCTATCGGGAAGAAGGACTGACGGTCCGCAAGCGGCGGGCTCGCCGCAAGGCCATGGGGTGCCGGGCGCCGATCCCGGTGGAAGCGAAGCCGAATGCGAACTGGTCGCTGGACTTCGTCCACGACCAGTTCGCCAACGGGCGTCGCTTCCGCATCCTCAACATCGTCGACGATGTCACCAAGGAATGTCTGGGCGCCATTCCTGACACATCGATCTCGGGCCGGCGTGTGGCGCGGGAACTGACGACGGTTGTCGCGCGGCGCGGCAAACCCGGCCTGATCGTCTCCGACAACGGCAGCGAACTCACCTGTAACGCCATGCTGGCCTGGTGCAAGGAAACCGGCATCGACTGGCACTTCATCGCACCGGGCAAACCAATGCAGAACGGCTTCGTCGAGAGCTTTAACGGCCGGATGCGTGACGAGCTCCTGAATGAGACGCTGTTCTTCGGTCTCGACGATGCCAGGGCCAAACTCGCGGCATGGGTCGCCGACTACAATGGCGAACGCCCCCATTCCTCGCTGCAATACCTCACGCCCGCGGCCTACGCCGCCTCTCTCACCGCAACGGGCGCTCGGCTGCGCAACCCCGACCAGCTCCGCCGATCGCCCGTTGCTTCCACCGCGCCGCAAGGCGTACAACTCCCCGAGACTCTAACTGCCGCTGGATGAAAATTCAGGGGCAAGGTCATGAGGCGGCCGGACTGTAATGGTAAGTCGGATCCACGACGGACTGGAAGAAGAGGACAGCCCGAAGCTGAACGGTCTTTGAATTTTTCGAATCCTCGATGCACGCCTACATTTGGGTAAATGCGCACTATCCGTGTTGGTAGGTTCGCTATTCCCGGTTCTCGGATAAGGAGTTAAGCGGTTCTAGAAGATCATTCGTGCGATATAGGGCCCGTCGAACCGAGCGCTCGTTCGGGCGGGGCAAGCTCGGGCAATCTCAAGAACTGTGCTTGCTCGTTGAACTAAAGTACTTGCCGAGGAGGCCGCTCATGGGTGCAGTCATTAACGACTCGCGTAACATGCAGATTCTCGAAGCCTTGGAATCAAATGTGCGCTCATACTCGCGTTCGTTTCCGGCTGTTTTCAGTCGAGCGCATGGATCCATTATGTTGACAAACTGTGGTCGAAAAATCATAGACTTTTTCTCTGGTGCTGGAGCATTGAACTACGGCCACAACAATCACCAGATCAAAGCTGCTGTTGCTGAGCACTTAGCGTCAGATGCTGTGGTTCATGGGCTTGATATGGCCACTCCTGCAAAGCTCGAATTTATTGAGGTCTTCAACTCGATCATACTTCGGGAACGGGGATTGCAATACCGTTTCCAGTTCACGGGACCAACAGGTGCCAATGCTATTGAAGCGGCTCTGAAGCTCTCACGCAAAGTCACGGGCCGTCAAAATGTTATTTCATTCACGCAGGGATATCATGGCCAGAGTCTAGGAGCGATTGCGACGAGCGGAAATCGTATTTTTCGCGCGGCCAGCGGCCTTTCTCTGTCTGGTGCAACTTTCATGCCTTACGACGGGTATTTTGGGTCGGATGTTGATACTGCCGAGTACCTGCGAGATTTATTGACTGACGAGAGCAGTGGCATCGATTGTCCGGCGGCCATTCTCGTCGAAACTGTGCAGGGAGAAGGGGGCATAAATGTAGCTGGAAAGCGATGGTTGCAATCAATTCAGGCCATAGCAAAGGGTGTTGGAGCCTTATTCATAGTTGACGATATCCAGATGGGCTGTGGTCGCACGGGCGAATTTTTTAGCTTCGAGTTTGCGGAATTGTCACCAGATATCGTCGTACTGTCAAAATCGCTCAGTGGGTACGGCCTCCCATTGTCAATGCTGTTGATCAAAGAGAGTATCGACGCATGGCGACCGGGAGAACACTCTGGCACGTTTCGAGGAAACAATCTTGCACTTGTATCCGCGACCGCAGCTGTAAATATTTATTGGCGTAATCGGATCTTCTCGGAGGAAGTTCATCGTAAGGGGGAAGTCATGCGGCGCCGACTTGAGGCCATTGCATCCGAACATGCAAACAGTGTTACTATCCGAGGGCGGGGCTTGGCTTTGGGATTTGATTGCCAATTGCCGGAGCTCGCTGAGGCTACAACACGCAAGGCGTTCGAGAAGGGGTTGATGGTCGAACGATGCGGCCCCAATGATCAGGTGGTCAAATTCTTGCCTGCACTGACGATTGACGTTGAGACTCTAATACATGGCCTTGAGATATTCGAGGAGTCTTTTGCTCAAACGCTAAAACAATCGAGGATCCGTAGTGACATGACCGGTGAGTGTCGGCCGACGATTAGGCGTGAGTGAGGCGGAACTGTACCGGAGGATCGAGTTGTTAAGTGGGCGCTAAACGCAAACCTTGAAAAGCTCGCTTGGCGGTTACTATAACTCGGCGCTTTACACGACGCTGGCCTATCTGAACCGATGCCTCACGTGTCGGGCGATTGCTAGATGCAAGCACTTCAAGAGACATAGACCCTTAAGGATTCCATTTGGTTGCGGCGGGTCATTGTCGAACAGAAGAGAGCGATATCTGCTGAAGCTGACTATGCGCCGATGACTAAGCGGTTGGGACCACCTTGACGAAGTCGAAGATCATCTTACGAAATCAGCGGACACGTGGCGCAACGGATTTCTTTGCTGTCGGGCTCGGGCACCGCTGCCGGCCGTGAGGCGGCCACAGGAGCTGCGGCGACAGGTCGTCGACCTAGCAGGCGGCGAAGTCATCATCCAGCGCCCATCATCCGTGCGCGCAGGAGCGATTGCTGCAATCAAAGTCCGCAAGTCCACGTGATCGCGCAGCACACGATCTTGTACCAACTTCAAGGATCTTGTACCAACTTCAAGGTAAGTCTCCGAGGAGAGACGCCTTGGGGCGGGCTGGCCTGATGGTTGAGAACCGTATGTATGGACAACCATACGATCAGTACGTTGCATCGACTGGAAGTGGTTGGTACAGGCCGGCGGTGGCGTTGGTCTGAGGAAGAGAAGGTGCGGATTGTTTTGGAGAGCCTATCCGAGCCGCGCCTGGTTGCGGCGACAGCCCGGCGATACAGCTTGTCGCGTTCTCTGCTGGTGACTTGGCGAAGATCCTTCGTGGCGAACCCGACCCAATCCGAGGCTGACTTTGTCAGGACAGTTGTGGCCGAAGATGGGCCTGTGGCGCCGGTGGCGGCTTCATAGAAGAGCGCGAGACCCCATTTGACGGAGCGTCGGATTGAAATCGAGCTGGCCGGCGCGCGGCGCGTCATTGTCGAGGCGGGCGTCGATGTTGAGGCACTTCGCCAGATCATCGAAGCTCTGGATCCGCAATGATTCCGGTTCCTATTGGAGTTCGGGTGTGGCCGGCGACGGGCCACACCGACATGCGCAAAGGCTTCGCCTCATTGTCACTGCAGGTGTAAGAGGTGCTGCGCAGCGATCCGCTGAGTGGTTATTTGTTCTGCTTCCGCGGATGCAGAGGCGATCTATTGAAAGTGATCTGGCACGGTGTGCTGCAGGGCATTGCGGAGGTGAATAACCGAATTTAATGCGTGCAGCTTTATGAGAGATAGAGGACGGCCATCCTGCATCGGCGTTCCAGGCGCAGGTGCAAAACCACGACACTGTGGCTTCGCTTAAAAGGCGCGGTCATCAGCAAGTGTTGCAAAAGTTCCGGGTTTACGGAGCAGGTACGTATCCAGAAGGCGAGCGAAAGCGAATCTTTCGATGACGCGTCGAAAATTATTTAGACGTCGCAAAAATCAGGGGTATCCGTCCGGTGAAGGCCGCCTTCCGGAATGAGGCGTGTTGTTGAGAACTGTCCTTATAGACAGTGATAGGCGCGGTGCCCAACTCGAACGGCTTGGGGTGGTGGACACGGGTCGGCGGCGGCGCTGGTCCGAGGACGAGAAGCTCAAGATCGTCCTGGAGAGCGTACAGGCGCCGCGCCAGGTCGCGGCAACAGCGCGGCGGTATGGCGTTTCGCGCTCATTGCTGCTGCGATGTCGACGGTCGTTTCGGCCTGAGCCGAAGGATTCCGCCCAGCCTGGCTTCGTACCCGCAGTGGTGGTCGCGGAATCAGGACCGACGCCTTGTCCAGTGACGCCGGCCAGCAGCGGCGGGTCGATTGAGATCGAGTTTGCTGCCGGGGCTTGGATGCGGATCACGGGTGCGGTCGAATAATGACACCTTCGACACCCACGAATCCTTACCAAACTAGGTAGTGCTTCGATCCATTGTTTCTCGTGTAGCATAAGCGGGTAACTCAGCTCAGACGCGCCAAGCTTTTGATGGGATTTGACTTCGGTGAGACTGAATCCATTACGTGTGCCACCCCCAAACGGGCCAGATATATCTCCAGATAGATCTGGCGCTTCTGGACCGCGCCTAAGTGGGCAATGTACTGCATGTTGGTGTTCCACAGCATTGTCGGAGGTCAGACCTCTGACACAGGCGGCTCGCCCGTGGTCGGTAGTGCCGCCAGTATCACAAATCACAAACTGCCGTGAAAGGCCGTGTGGCGAGCGCCACCGCCATCGTGGTCAATAGATTTCCATTTGAGGGCGGATCGGGTTCCGTAGCATCAGCATGGTTAGGAAAATAGGGCGCTCGACGAAAGTTTTATCGCATTTGCGAGTCATCGAGATCGGCAGCTCGGATGCAACTAGTTATTGTGCGCGGTTGTTTGCCGATTTCGGCGCCGATGTTCAGAAGATTGAGCCACCAGCAGGCGATCCAGCGCGCCGCAGTGCGCCGCTCACGGTCGGTGGCCAGAGTGCTTGGTTTGCATTCTTGAACTTCAATAAGTCGAGCATCATCATCGACCCTATTGAACCGGACGCTAGCAGACGGCTATCGGCACTGATCGAGGAATGCGACATTCTGGTAGATGGTCGCGACGTTGACTCCGCAGATTGCCCCGCCATTGATATGGCGGCGATCCGTCGCCTGAATCCCGGATTGATCTATCTCGAAGCGAGCTGGTTCGGCTGCGATGGCCCCTATGCGGGATTCGCCGCAACTGATTCGACTGTCCGTGCGCTCGCCGGCCTTATCAAGCTCGTTGGACCCGCCGAGGGGCCTCCGTTGCATGCACCGGATTTCCAAACGGGAATCCTCGCCGGCCTGTGGGGCTTCATTGCCGCGGTTTCTTCAGCGGTCGGACGGATGGAAGGCGGGACAGGGCGCTCCTGGTCGCTCAGTGTTTTTGAGGCGAGCATCTCTCTCAGCGAGTATCTTATGTTTGAAGCGTTTGAGCGCGGGGACGTGATGCGCCGGATTGGCATTAACCGCTTCTGGCCGGGGTTTCCGTGGGGCATTTACGAAACGAAGAATGGTTGGCTGGGCGTTTCGGTGGGAACGCCGGCACAATGGCGCGCATTCTGCGATATTCTAGGCCTGCTCGAATTGCGCGATGATCCAGCTTTGATCGTCGCTGAAGATCGTCTGCTTCACATGGAAAAAATCGAACGACAGCTTATTCCTGGATTGAAGGCGCGCACGGCGGTGGAGTGGTTCGCGGAGGGACTAAAGTGCAAAATCCCGATCGTGCCAGTGCCTGAAATATCCAGTCTACTCCATGACGCGGAGAAGAAGCTGCGTGGTGCGATCGTGCCAATTCTGTTTGGCAAAGAAGAAGCCTTCACGGTTGGCCCAGCTCAGCGGTTGACCCTGACGCCACCTCTTCGCGGGGGAAAAGTGCCGGCTCCAGGCGAGCAGCAAGTTTCTGCACATAGCCGAAGGCATGGTATAAGCGCCTCGTTGCCAGCCTCCGGCTGCGGCGATGCCGACCGGCAGCAGCCGTTACATGGGATTCGTGTCATCGACTTCTCGATGGGCTGGGCGGGGCCGTTGTGTACTCGCACGCTGGCTGATCTCGGTGCAGACGTAATCAAGATTGAGGCCATCCAATACCCAGATTGGTGGCGTGGCGTTGATCGGCGGCCCGCTTACGTCGACGGACAGATGTACGAAAAGACTGCACGGTTCTGCGCCATGAATCGCAACAAGCGTGGTATCACACTCGATCTAACGCGGCCGCAGGGGGCCGATATTGCTAAACGGCTTGTGGCTGGAGCCGACATTGTGGTCGACAACTATTCAGTCGATGTGTTGCCGAAGCTCGGGCTAGGTTACCACGTTCTTAAGACGTTGAACCCTCGGCTTGTGATGATGTCAATGTCGGCATTTGGTGGGGAAAGCATACATCGAGATTGCCGGGCCTATGGCTCTACTCTCGAGCAGGGCTCCGGCTTGCCGAGCGTGAGCGGAAATGCTGACGGGCCACCCGTGATGAGCCACATCGCGTTTGGAGATGCTGTCGGCGGGTTGAACGGCTGCGCCGCAGTTCTGATTGCGCTCATCCACGCCCTTGGGACCGGGGAGGGCCAGTTTATTGATCTTGCGCAGATCGAATGTATGATGCCCTTTGCGGCACCATGGATCACTATCCACTCGATCGATGGCACGCCACCGAGAAGGTATGGCAATCGACATCCGCAGTTCGTGCCACATGGCTGCTTCCGCTGTGCGGGTGAGGATAGTTGGATTGTGGTAGCCGCAACGGACGAAGACATGTGGCAGAGGCTTGCACTGCATATTGGTCGCAGAGATTGGGCCACTGACGTATCGCTCAGAAATGCGCACGGTCGTCGTGAAATCGAGGATGCCATCGAGAGTGGCATCGAAGCCTGGACGTTAACTCGCGATGCGGATCAGGCGATGTCCGAATTGCAAGCGGCAAGGGTCGCCGCCGGTGTGGCCCGCCTGCCAGTTGACCTGCTCAACGATAGGCATCTCGGGTCGCGCGCCTTTCTGCAGGAGGTCGAACGCGCCTTCATAGGCTGGCATCCGCAGGCCTCGATGCCGATCCGCGAAGGAGGAGGACGCACTGTCATCCACAGAGGGGCGCCAACGTTGGGGCAGCACAACGGAGAGATCCTGTCAAGAGATCTGGGCCTCTCCGAAACCGACATCGCGCAATTGGTGAAGGCGGGTATCATAGGTACGGCGATGCTTTCCGAGGGCGAGCTCGCAAAAGCAAAGAAAATGTCGTCGGACTGATAGATACAATCTGCTGCCGTTTCGACCCTAGTGGATCGAATCTAACAGTTGATGCCCTCGTTTGACGGCGGCGACGATTTTGTCGGGGTCTGCGGTCCATGTGAAGGGTTTCGGGTCATTGTTAGCCTCGTCGAGGAAACGGTTGATGGCGGCCTTGAGTTCGCGGACGGATCGGAAGACGCCGCGCTTGAGGCGTCGTCGCCGTGAGAGTTCGCGAAGAAACCCTCGACGGCGTTGAGCCACGAGGACGAGGTGGGTGTGAAATGGAAGGTGAAGCGCGGATGGCGATCGAGCCATTTGCGGACCTTCGGGTGCTTATGGGTCGCATAGTTGTCGAGGATAACGTGGACGGCCTTGTTGGCGGGAACTTGCGTCTCGATCTGGTTGAGGAAGCGGATAAACTCCTGATGCCGATGCTTCTGCATGCAGCGCCCGATGACCTTGCCTTCGAGGACGTCGAAGGCGGCGAACAGCGTGGTGGTGCCGTTGCGCTTGTAATCGTGCGTCATGGTGGCGGCGCGCCCCTTCTTCGGCGGCAGGCCCGGCTGGGTGCGGTCGAGCGCCTGGATTTGGCTCTTCTCGTCGACCGAGAGCACGATGGCATGCTCAGGTGGATCGACATAAAGCCCGACCACGTCATGCAGCTTGTCGACGAAGTTGGGATCATTGGAGAGCTTGAACTGCCGGACACGATGCGGTTGCAGCCCGTGTGCGCGCCAGATGCGCTGCACCGAGCTGGCGCTGATACCGGCCGCCTTCGCCATCATGGTTGCGGTCCAGTGAGTGGTCTCGGCTGGCGGATCGGTTTGCGTGAGAGCCACCACGCGTGCCGCAACTTCCGTTCCGAGCGGCGCAATACGCGAGGGGCGCGTCTTGTCGCGCAGAAGGCCGTCGAAGCCTTCCTGCATGAAGCGCTCCTGCCAGCGCCAGACGCAGGTCTTGGACTTGCCGGTCCGCCGCCGGATCTCGTTGGTGCCGACCCCGGCGGCGCTCAACAACACAATCTCGGCCCGCCAAACCTGCTTCTGTGGGGCATTGCGATCCCGCAAGAGCGCCTCCAGCCGGTGGCGATCAGACAGGCTAACCTTGATGGAAATACCGGTGCGCATGCGCCAGAGTCGCATGCTATCGGCTCCGACGGAATCCCTTCCGGGATTCAAATGTCAGATTTGATCCACTATCGCCGACGCGCTGGTACCGCTCAAGGACCTACGTCTTCTTGTGGACGCCGAAACGGCACGCTCGATCGCAAAGCTATCGACGCCGATACCGGTCAACAAGGCGGCGCGTCGCCACGGTGGTGAACGGCAGCACGCCGAGGCACAAATATGCTGCCGCCATTGCGGCCGATGACGATGCGCTCGGCACAAGTTCATTAACGATGTCCGCATTTACTGCGAAGACCTGTTCAATTGCATGATGCGTGGGGAAGGCCCGCGTATCCCTAATATAAACTTCGATAGCCTGAAGGAGTTGAAGCGATTGAGGGATGCAAGCGCTACTCCGTTTAACCGCTCAGCGTTAACTTACGAGATGCTGACAGGTGGCGGCGGACCGGCGAGACTTTAAGCGATGGATGTGAAGACATTTTGGGATGCCAAGCTAGCAAACAGCTTCACACGAGTTCACGGCGTATATCAGCGATCCCGCGTGTTCGCTTGGGAAAAGGCCGTGGCCGAGTTTCTGCCGTGTCATGCTCCTACGCTCGAGGCCGTTCCGCTTGCGAACACGAGGCATTGCCGCAGCAGCCAGAAGCGACGGCCGCGTCGACGCCGGTGTACTGACGATTGAAGGACAGGAAGCCAGAGAACCATTATATTGCGTAACCAGTAGCGAGTATCGGCGATTTCCTGATTGTGAGCAACTATGCTCCGATAACTCGCCGCAGCCTCGTCATCGCGACTTTTGGCGACCGCCTATTGGCTCGGCACTACAATGAATCCGACACGCATCCCAACATAGTCGTCCTGACTGAACAAACGCTGGCGCCGCATGAGCTGCCGCTTCCGGTACTTGCGCCAACAGAACAGCTGGTCCGGCACAAACATAGAACCGCGCACAAGCAGCAGGCACCGGACAACTCTTCGTCGTTACCGCGCTCGGGCCATGCATCCTTGCGGAATCTCTCTCCTTGTCCAGAATTGGTAGGAGAACTCTGTTCACGTTTACGGTATTTCTTCAAGCGCAGATCGATGCTCGGCCCGACGCTAAAGCCACAGCGTATAATTGGATCGCGGCAGAACTGAGGTTTGATGTCATTCCACCTTAACTCTCGGAAACCACAAAAACGAAGCCTTTCAGTTTAGCGACCTATTCGCGATCACGAGTGGGAACACGTCCGCTATGGGTGTGCGCCGTGTAAAGGCGGCGCTTTCCAGTGGGTGCAAGCCCCACCCGGCAACCGCTCCAGCCGGAAGCAATCGGAGCAGTCATGGAGGTAACGAAGTGGCTGAAGCCTTCGATTAGCGTGTCACGAATTGGTGACAGCGCGGGTGTGCAGGCCGTAACGCGAGTGAACGCCGAGCAAGCCTCGAAAAGGACGATGCGCAGGCCGACCCGACAACCCTTTCGGGGAAGGCTGATACGGCTGGGATAACGAGCGAAATCCACCCAGCCGCTGCGCCGGGGTAGTGGCGACAGCATGTACACAAGGAAAGCGTACGCAACACGGGAGGCCCCACGACGTGGTCAGGGATGATCAACCGGACGCCCGCGAGGGACAGGCCGGGCGCCGTGGGGATGCGGAGGGGTTCGTAGTACTGGTGAAGCCGGGTAACGCCGGTGGAGGGAAGGGACCTCAGTTCAAGACGAACGCAACACGTAGTGAGGGACCTGGAGATTGGGCAACCTATCAACTCCGAAGAGTGTTCAGAAACTGCAGACGGCGTTACACGCGAAAGCGAAGGCAGAAGCTGGCTACCGCTTCTACGCCCTGTACGACAAGATCAGCCGGGAAGACATCCTGGCCCATGCCTATGCCCAATGCCGCTCCAACAAGGGCGCACCGGGGGTAGATGGGCGGGACTTCGCGGACATCGAAGCGTATGGGGAGCAGCGGTGGCTTGGCGAACTGGCGCTTGCGCTCAGGCAGGAGACGTATCGGCCGGACCCTATCAGAAGAGTGTACATACCGAAGGCCAATGGCAAACTCAGGCCATTGGGCATCTCGACCGTGCGAGATCGGGTCTGCATGACGGCAGCGATGCTGGTGCTGGAACCGATCTTTGAGGCCGATCTTCCACCAGAGCAGTATGCCTACCGTCCCGGGCGCAATGCCCAACAGGCGGTGGTCGAGGTGGAAGCGCAGCTGTTCCGCGGCCACCCGGAAGTCGTTGACGCCGACCTCGCGGACTACTTCGGGAGCATTCCGCATGCCGAACTCCTAAAGTCGGTAGCACGCCGAATTGTTGATCGGCGCGTGCTGCATCTGATCAAGATGTGGCTGGAATGTCCCGTGGAAGAAACCGATGATCGAGGAAGGAAGACACGAACGACCGAGGCCCGGGACAAGCGGCGCGGCATCCCGCAAGGCTCACCCATCTCACCATTGCTGGCGAATCTTTACATGCGCCGGTTTGTGCTGGGATGGAAGATGCTCGGTCTCGAGCAAAGCCTCGGCTCTCGCATCGTGACCTATGCCGACGACCTCGTAATCTTGTGTAAACGGGGCAAAGCTGAAGAAGCCTTGCGTCAATTGCGCATGATCATGGGAAAGCTGAAGCTGACGGTCAACGAGGAAAAGACACGAATCTGTAGGGTCCCGGAAGAGGAGTTCGACTTCTTGGGCTACTCGTTCGGGCGGATGTACTCAGAGAGAACCGGCCAGGCACGCCTGGGGTACCGGCCATCGAAGAAGAGCATCAAGCGTATGGTCGAACAAATCCATGCGCTGACGGTCCGAACGGGGACATGGCAAGAAACCACAGAGCTGGTGGGTAAGTTGAACCGCACGCTGCGCGGATGGGCGAACTACTTCAAGGTAGGCACCGTCAGCAAGGCGTACCGCGCGATCGACAACTACACCGCTGTGCGGTTGCGCCGGTGGTTGCGCTCCAAGCACAAGGTCAGGCGACGCAAGGGCGGGACTTATCCACTCTCGCACCTCTACGGGCACTTCGGGCTCGTACGCCTAACTGCACGCGGACGCGACGTGCCGTGGGTGAAGGCGTGAGGTCTTGTCCGAGAGCCGGATGCGGGCGATCTGCATGTCCGGTTCGATGAGCGAGATGTGGAAACGGAGTCACGGTCGAACTACTAAGGCACCGCCAGACGAAAGAGGCGGCAACAGATATGTTCAGCCTACAACCACCGCGCCACATCTCGACTCTACCTTGGTTGTGTCATCCCAGCTGACGCTCTTGCCGGAATGTCTGGAGGATTGGGTAAGCGAGGGCAACGCGGTCCATGTGATCGATGTGTTCGTCGAGGCGCTCGACCTGCATGGAATGGGGTTCCCTTACATGCGTCTGTGCTGTCATCTCACTGAGGGTGGACACCATGATTCAACTTTTCGAGCTTCCTTCGCGTAACTCCGCCCCGCGCATCGTTTTTGTCGGCAGGAATCGGGCCGGTAACTGGGTTGTCCGCGAACAACTCGGTGCGTTTGGCGGCTTGTTTGTCAACCGCGCGCAAGCTATGAAATACGCTCTCTACGAGATCCGCCGCCAGCCAGAGAGCATCATTGAGGTGACGCGTGAAATCGAACTCGATATTCACAACAACCCATGAATTGCAGAACACTCACCTCCGGCGCACTTGAGATCAAGGATCTCCACTCCCGTACCTTTGGCAGTAGCGGAAGTGGCTATTCGCTGTGGCTTTCCCGCGACCTACTGCTATCTGGCGACTGCTATATTCTCGAAGGGGATGTCTCATGTTCTGCTGTACTGTCGGATAGCGGCTTGATTTCTGCATTTCCGGATGAAACGAGCTGCCAAAAACCCGCCGTCGGTGGTCCAACCCTCTGCAAGACGATAAATTTGCAACGGCTTGCGGCTTCGACCCTTAGGTGCAAGAATGTTCCCCCGTCGCTCGAATTTGGTTAGTCTTACTGCGTCATGGCCGACGTCCATTTGATGCTACACGAGCGCCGCAGCATGGACATCGCGGCAAGGTTTTGATGAGCGCCTGTATCAGCCGCGCGCGCATGGTTGCGATCGAGTTCGGAACGTGGCGTTCGGGCCGCGCGGGCGGAGCCTCCGGGTCGGTAATCGTCGGGTAAGCGAGGGACCGGGACTAGCGTAGCGGAACGAGGTGCTGAGGGGGGATCGTCGTCTGCTCGGCGATCAAGAACCCGTAAGCTGCGATGCACAGGGTTGCGTGGTGATGGAAGCCGCGCCAGCCGCGTCCCTCGTAGTGACCGAGCCCGACTTCCTGCTTGAGCCCTGATAGTCGCGCTCGATGCGCCAGCGCAGCTTGGCAAGATCGACGAGCCGCTCGAAGCTGACGGTCTCCGGCAGGCTGGAGAGCCAGTATTTGGTCGGCTCTGCTTCGCCCTCTGGCCATTCGAATCAACAACCACTCGGGCGACAATGTCTCGGGGATCAGCTTGTTGTACCCGATACGGACGCGCACACGCGCGAAGCGCGAGGACAGCCGGTCGGCCGAGCCTTCGCGCCAGCTCACCGTGCGCCAGGCCTGCTTCGGTAGACCGAGCGCCACTTTCTTGGCCGAGACCAGATCGGGCTCGTCGCGCCGGCCGATGTTGGTCATCGGCTTGTCGATCCGCCGCAGGCCGCTGCCAGGGGCCCACATCAAGATGGTCGGCACGATGCCGGCCACATAAGGTACGCCCAACTCCGTCATGCCTGAACGCAGCCGCGCGTCCCTGCCGTAGGCTGCGTTCATCAATCCGACGCCGCGCGGCAGGCCGGCCTCGCAGGCCCAGCGTATCTGCTCCAGCGCGTTCTCCGGCTTGGTCTTGAACTTGATCTCCTTCGGAACGCCCACCTTCTTCCGTCGAGCACGGTCCTTGGTCCACTCCTGTGGCAGATACAGCCGATAGGCGACCGGCAGGCTGGCAGAGTGGTTGGCGATCGACAGCGACACTGCGACCTGGCAATTGGCCTGCTTGCCGAGTTACCCGCAATATTGGTGGTGCACGCCGACCGAATGCTTGCCTTGCTTGGGGAACGACGTGTCGTCGATGATCCACACCGCGATCGGTCCATTCTTCTCGATCGCCGGCAACACCGTCTCGCGCATCTTGGCCAGCACGTCTTCGTCCGACCAGGCCGCGTTGGCGGCGAAGTGCAGCAGCGACTGGTGTTGTGCCGCCGTGCGTGCCGGAGCCGTTCGCGCTGCCATCGGCTCAACGCTTTTGCGTTCACCGGGCAACATTAGGCCCGTGCAATAGTCGCGCAACGGTCTTGTCCGCTCCGCGTGACCGGCCACATACGCCACAAACCGTGCCTCGCTGTCTCAACCCTGATCGAGATCCATCTGGCCCTCCGCGTGCCAAATATTGAATCTCCCCAATTACTTGATTCTCAGCCTCGACGGCTGCGACCGCTTGACTCAGTAGTGCTAGCTCGTCATTCGCGGCTCGCATGGACTCAGCGTGAGAGGTACGGGCATTTCGAGTGAGGTGGGCATCGTCTCCTGACAATTTGGTCAAAAGTCGACCGAAACGTCGCCGCGAGAGCGAGTTTCGAAGGATAGACCAAGACGAACCGGTCGAAGAATTGCAGTTGGCAGTGGAACCATACGGATTGCCGCGCACCGCAATCAAGTCCAATTAATCGAAGGTGAAACCGCCCTCTCGGCGTCACAAGAGATGTCCGAGAGGCTCCGGGTTCATACATGGACGCAGCGCTTCCGTTTCGTGCGTCCTTTTTGATTTTCCGCGCGAGCACGGGCCTAGCCTAACAAGGGAGGCCCCCCGGCTCTGCCGGGGAGGCAGCAGAAGTTTGACATTTCAGGCAGTCGTCCATCGACGAAACTCGCGACTTGTGAGCCACCACGCACACGAGAGGAAGTTTCGCGATGGACGATTACGAGAGCCTAAGCCACAGCAAATGGGAGTGCAAATATCACGTGGTCTTCATTCCCAAGTGTCGCAGGAAGACGCTGTACGGGGAGTTGAGGCAGCATCTCGGGGAGGTGTTCCGCAGATTGGCAATGCAGAAGGAGTGCAGGGTCGAAGAGGGACATTTGATGCCCGACCATGTTCACATGATGATTTCGATTCCGCCAAAATATGCGGTTTCGCAAGTGATCGGGTACATCAAGGGCAAGAGCGCCATCCATCTGGCGCGGGTCTATGGAGAGAGGAAACGCAACTTTGTAGGGCAGCACTTCTGGGCCCGGGGATACTTCGTCTCGACCGTCGGTCGAGACGAAGCGGTGATCAGGGAATACATCCGCAAGCAGGAGGCCGAGGATACCCGGCTCGACCAAATGAACATGTGGCGCTAAGGCCGCCTTTAGGCGGCCAACAAAGTGGGGGACGCGTTAGCGTCCCCAACGGCCGCTTTGAGCGGCCCAATTCCTAAAGCCCCCGGCTTTGCCGGGGGATACTTACTCCACTGCCGGGATGATATTCTGACTGTTGGCGCCGGTGAGCCGTCGCTGCAGCTTGGCTCGGGCAATGGCGCAGTCGTTCCAGCCTCACCATTCTTTTCCCGATCATGATGTGGCAGCCCTATTCAAGGATAGGCCGCCTCCGCCCGCGTTCGTGCCGGTCTCGAATTCGAGTGCATCGACTAGGCGGTTCGCGATTCGCCCGAGATCGGAGAGCATGCCGTCGACGGGCTTCGACGCGTTGTAGCTGCCGACGAGACTGCAGCGTCTCGGTCGCGCCATACGAGAATGCGATCTCCTCGCCACCGCCCCCACAATCTCCCGCCACCCTGGTGGGTACGTCCTCGTAATCGGCTTCCGAGCGATGCCGGAGATCGGCCATGATCCTCCCAATAGCCGCGCTCAAGATTGAGCTCATCGAGCGCCATGGCATAGAGCGCGCGAACGGCCCTCCCAATAGTCCTAGTGGATCAAATTTGACATTTGAATCCCGGAAGGGATTCCGTCGGAGCCGATAGCATGCGACTCTGGCGCATGCGCACCGGTATTTCCATCAAGGTTAGCCTGTCTGATCGCCACCGGCTGGAGGCGCTCTTGCGGGATCGCAATGCCCCACAGAAGCAGGTTTGGCGGGCCGAGATTGTGTTGTTGAGCGCCGCCGGGGTCGGCACCAACGAGATCCGGCGGCGGACCGGCAAGTCCAAGACCTGCGTCTGGCGCTGGCAGGAGCGCTTCATGCAGGAAGGCTTCGACGGCCTTCTGCGCGACAAGACGCGCCCCTCGCGTATTGCGCCGCTCGGAACGGAAGTTGCGGCACGCGTGGTGGCTCTCACGCAAACCGATCCGCCAGCCGAGACCACTCACTGGACCGCAACCATGATGGCGAAGGCGGCCGGTATCAGCGCCAGCTCGGTGCAGCGCATCTGGCGCGCACACGGGCTGCAACCGCATCGTGTCCGGCAGTTCAAGCTCTCCAATGATCCCAACTTCGTCGACAAGCTGCATGACGTGGTCGGGCTTTATGTCGATCCACCTGAGCATGCCATCGTGCTCTCGGTCGACGAGAAGAGCCAAATCCAGGCGCTCGACCGCACCCAGCCGGGCCTGCCGCCGAAGAAGGGGCGCGCCGCCACCATGACGCACGATTACAAGCGCAACGGCACCACCACGCTGTTCGCCGCCTTCGACGTCCTCGAAGGCAAGGTCATCGGGCGCTGCATGCAGAAGCATCGGCATCAGGAGTTTATCCGCTTCCTCAACCAGATCGAGACGCAAGTTCCCGCCAACAAGGCCGTCCACGTTATCCTCGACAACTATGCGACCCATAAGCACCCGAAGGTCCGCAAATGGCTCGATCGCCATCCGCGCTTCACCTTCCATTTCACACCCACCTCGTCCTCGTGGCTCAACGCCGTCGAGGGTTTCTTCGCGAACTCTCACGGCGACGACGCCTCAAGCGCGGCGTCTTCCGATCCGTCCGCGAACTCAAGGCCGCCATCAACCGTTTCCTCGACGAGGCTAACAATGACCCGAAACCCTTCACATGGACCGCAGACCCCGACAAAATCGTCGCCGCCGTCAAACGAGGGCATCAACTGTTAGATTCGATCCACTAGCTCGAATCTTCCTCACTAAGAGTGCGGACCGACGACGGGGCATACGCATTTGAGACAAGCTTGTAGCAACAGCATGCCTTTTCTTCGAGCGATTTGTGCTCATTAATCTGCAAGACGCCGCGCATCTTGCGAATCAGCCCTTGCTCTTCGAATCGGATGAGCGTCTCCGTCACCCCGGCGCGGCGCAATCCCAGCACTGAGGAAAGGTAATCGTGGGTAACTGGCAGCACGCGGGCACCGACAGCCTCACTCGCAAGGCACAGCCAGCTCGCAAGCCGTTGTTCACGATGGTGACGAACCCCGCATAATCCTGTCTGGACGCACTGAAATGTCAACGCTTGAACGTACTCAAACAGATGGTCTCGCACATCAGGATGCGCCTTCATTACGCGACGCAAATCCTCAATCCGGATTCTGTGCGCACTTCCTGGGATAACGACCATGGACTGATACGTCGAAAGATGTCCTCCCCACAAAAACGAAGCGCCAACCGCGCCCCGATATCCTATGATGGCCGCTTCAATCATGCTTTCCGCGGCAACAACTCTCAGTGAGACGAGGCCCGTTTCTATAAAGTAGACGTACTCGACCTGCCTCCGTGGCTCTTGCAGAACCATGCGCTCCTTCAAGACGATCGGCTCTAGGTGCTCCCCTATCGCCGCAAGGTGCTGCACAGAAAGACGGGCCAAGATCGCATTCTTAGGGTAGGGGCGCTTTATAAGACGCTCCGTAAGAGGCCCGTGAAGCGCCGGCCGTATGCCGGGCAGCTGCTTGATACCTACATCTGCGGAGCAGTCAAGCGCTTCGAGCGCGGTGGGCACGCGATCGGTCATAGTCCCCTCCTCGCAAGCGGCTTTTGCTAGCCTGCGCGCTGATCGGAACGAGAAATTGATCGCCACTGTAGCAACATCGTCGAGTTGATTGATGCAACGCGACCCGGATCGACGCTCGAATTCCGCATTGGTAGGCCCATCTTCGACGAATTTCAGCCAAAACGAGCGGCCGCGCGTGCATCGGATCGGACTTTATCCTCTTTGTTGCTCCCGGACGATCAGTGGGCCCACAATCATTGAAAGTACGCTGGGACCTGTGTCGGTAGCGAACAGCGAAGAATCGGTCTCGTTGATCGTCAGTCAAAAGCGGCTACTTGGCAAATAGGTGAGGCGATAGGGCCCGAAACCTCGGCCTCATGTCCATCTCGCTACTAATTCTTGGAGGAGATTGTGAGGCTCAGGGCAGTTAGAAGCGCATCGAGGCTGATATCCATTGGATATGGGCCTCTTCTACGAGGCGGAACGGCCCATGCTAAGAGACAACCACTTCGCCAACCGAAAGCTATTGTCAGTCTTGCTGGATCGGTCTTTGCTGACTCTGTCAGCAGTGACCACAGCAATCCTTTTCGCTTGGCTAATATACTACAGCAGTTGCGGCCTCGATCTCGAGTGGGAAGGTTTCCACCTCAACTCCATTGCGAACCCATTCGCCTATACAATCAATAGTCCGCCAACCCTTTTCGGCTTCGTGTATCACTGGCCATATCAGTGGGCGGGTGGCGACATCGCAGTGCTTCGCATGGCAAACGTCACGCTCACCATGGCGCTGGGCTGGATTCTCAGCTTCCTTACGATCCGGCGCCTCTGGACAGTGGGCTGGCCGCATGCTGCGATTCTATCGGCGGGGATCGCCAGCATGGGATTTGTCGACTTTCGCTTTTGGCTGCTCACCCCTAGCTATTACGAACTGAGCTTTCATTCGCTCTTGATGGTGATGATCGGCTTGCTGCTAGCCGATCGGTCAGGGCGCGCCCGCCAGGTCTTGGGATGGATCCTGGTCGGCGTTGGCGGCTGGTGCTGCTTCATGGCCAAGCCGACCACCGCCGCGGGCATTGCTCTCGTCGTTATGATCTATGTGGTCGTTTTGCGTCGAAAGTTGCTCCTGCCCATGCTCTACGCGGCGTTGCTCGCCCTCGCTCTACTGATCGTTACTGCCTTCTTGATCGACGGCCGCATCGCTGGGCTGTTGACCCGTATGGTCAACAGCACTGAAATGATAATCCTGCTGGGTGACGGGCACGGGATGTCCCTCATGTTTCGGATCGACTGGCTCCCCACCAGTCGCTCGCAACTCGCTATCGCTGTGTCACTGGCGATAGCCCTTCTACTCAGCATTCTCATGGAATCTACGCACAAGTTGTTCCGATCGCTGGCTCTCGCTGCCGTGTTGGTCGTCACGATAGAGATCGCGCTGCTGGGGATCGATCCGATTGCGCTGCTGGCGACCGATCCGATCAGCACCAAGGTCTCGACCCTATTCCTAGTGCCGGCCTTCATAAGCCTTGGCGCCATGTTCTATCGTGAGGGATTGGTTCTGCGCACCCAGGCTCCCACCAGCATCGCCTTAGCACTAGCGTTTTTGGTCCTGCCGCACCTGTACGCACTAGGCACCGCTGGCCACTACTGGGTCATCGGTTCGAAGGACGCCTTGTTCTGGATGCTCGCGGCCGTTGCCTTCCTCAGCCCTCTCGCGCAACAAGGACCTAGCGTCGCCATCCTATTGCCCCTGACGGTGCTGGCGCAGTTGCTCACTGCATCAGTCGTTAATGGTGGCATCCTTCAGCCGTACGGTCAGGTCGGAAATTTGCGTGCTTATACCGCTGTCACGCCCATGCCGGGTGGTGGAAAATTGGTGCTCTCGCAATCCCTCCACGACTATCTGGCCACGGCCAAAGCCCAGGCTCGTGCGGCCGGCCTTGAAGTCGGTACCCCGGTGATCGATCTCACTGGCCGCTCGCCGGGCTTGGTGTATGTGCTTGAAACGCGATCGCTCGGTCTACCATCGCTGATGGGGGGATTTTCCGGCAGCAGCGCAGTCGCGGTCGAAACGCTCGGACTTGAGAGCTGCGTCGACCTGGCCAAAGCGTGGATACTGATCGAGCCGGAGGGCCCGCGTCATCTTGACCGTGCCAGTGTCATGGCCTCCTTTGGATCCGGGCAGGCGGACTACGTCGCCGCCGCTACATTTGAAAGCCCCGTCAATGATGGGGATTTTCCGAATGCTTACAGGCAGTTCTTGTTGAAGCCCACACGCCCCGCCGCGCTGGCGGAGCAATCCTGCCATGAAACCAGGCGGCAACAGCCGCATAGCCAGAAATGGAGACAATGGTGGAAACTGTGATCCTCGGCGGCCTTGATCGGCGGCAAGCCGATTTTGTGGCGCATCCTCAAAATCTACTCGCACTATGGCATCAACGATTTCATCGCATGCCCAGCCTACACGCGGTCACCTGATTGAGAAATACTTCGTGAGTTATTTTCTCGGTACGCCAGATGTAACTCTTCTCGTCGCTGAGAGCTGCGTCGACAGTCACCGCAACACGGCAGAGCCCTGATGGTACTTGGTGGATCGCGGCGAAAAGAGCAAGGTCGGCGGACACGTCAAGCGCGTCTTCCCTCACTTATGAGACTGCATTGCCGATATCAACACCCGCGCCCAGATCGCGTTTCATAGGCTCCGCGACCGCGTGGCCAGAGTACGACGGAGCGTCACGCGAAGCAATTTGGAACTATCCAAAATCGGTGGCGACCGTTGATCTCGTTCGAGGAGAGCCGGAGCACGACGGAAGTGGACGACCGCGTGGTCGTGTGCAGCCACGCCAATCTCGTAGCCTCGCCCGAAGCCGACGGGTCGGACGATACACTGGGGACCGCGCGCGTCGTCAATCCGTGTGCTGGCCAGCAAATACCGCGAGGTCCGCACTTGGTTAAAGGAGTGATGCAGCATGCTCGCCGAGGCCCATAATCGTTTCGGACGGTGGCTGCCCGCCGGCGCAGCTTTATACGCTCGTCAGCTTCCCGCGGACCAATGGCGTGGACGCGGTGTCGGTTGCTTAGCTGGGTTATGTGTTCGACACCGGCAGAACCCGCTGTTCGCGCGGATCGAGTCGGTCCTGCGGCGTGATTGCGGTGCCGAAGTGCCGCTAGCGGTGGGTTGGCGACGAGCTCAGACGATTGCCAGATATTGCCCGCGGTGCGAGCTGAGATGTCTGATTGATGACGCTGGGTGGTGACTTTTCAAGCCTGTCCACGACCGCGGACAGTGCCGTGGCGAAGGGGCTCTCGATTGTCGTGCCCGCGTACAACGAGGCGGCGAGCCTCGCTGTACTCCATCAGCGGATCTGCAATTTGGCCCAGGTGCTGCGGCAGCGCTACGGACTCGGTTGCGAAGTCATCTATGTTGATGACGGCTCTAGCGATGCGACGCTTTCGGTCGCGCGCACGCTGCCGGCCTCTTCGCTCGACGTGCAGGTGATTTCGCTGTCACGCAATTTCGGCAAGGAGGCCGCGCTGTTGGCCGGGCTCGATCATGCCCGCCGCGATGCCGTGCTGTTTATGGATGGCGACGGCCAGCATCCGCCGGCGTTAGTCGAACAGCTCGTCAGCCACTGGATCGAGGGCGGCTATGACGTGGTCTATACCGCCAAAGCCCATCGCAACGATGAGTCCCTGCTGCGGCGCCTTTCTGTGCGCGGCTTCTACGCCCTGATTAACTTAGGCGCGGCGCAGAAGATCCCGGAAGATGCCGGCGACTTCCGCCTGCTCTCGCCGCGCGCAGTCGGAGCGCTGCGGCAGCTTCCCGAGCGAAATCGCTTCTTGAAAGGGTTAACGAGCTGGATCGGCTTCCGCCAGATCCGGGTCGACTACGAGCCGGCGCCGCGCGCGCATGGTGTAACCACCTTCAGTTTCATGCGGCTGCTTGGCCTGTCCATCGAAGGCCTAACCTCGTTCTCGGTGGTGCCCTTGCGCTTTGCGAGCCTGCTCGGCGTGCCTTTGGCATCAGTCGCCTTCTTGTTCGGGCTTTCGATCATCTGGGAAGTCTGGACCACCGGAAAGCAGGTGCCCGGCTATCCGTCGCTCGTAGTCGGCCTCATGACTATCGGCGGCGTGCAGTTGATCATGATCGGCATCCTCGGCGAATATATCGGCAAGATCCTATCCGAGTTGAAGGCGCGGCCAAGCTACTTCGTCGCCGAGTACAGCGAGAAGCAGTTCGAGGCTGGGGGGCGCGAGAGCGTGAGCGAAGGAACCGGCGCAGAAATTGGGAGGTCTTACTGCGCGTGCGCCGGGATAAACCGGCAAGGAATAGATGGTGAAAGTCCAGTGGGATGAAGGAATAGCGATCCACGTCGTCCCTGATCCGTGCGCAGGCGTCCGTGAGCACGTCGGCGAAGCGCCGGTGGGGAACGTATAGGCCAGCCATTGAGCGTGCGCTGCAGCAGCATAGAAAAGGAGAGTTCGAGCTGAACACTACGCCTGTGAGTAAGCTTCGCTAAAAGGTATGGCCGTGCCCGGGCATCGGCATTCAGGCGCAGGCCCAGACCAGTCCAAGCGGCTGCGCTCAAGCGGCGTGATCGCGAGCGTTGTCACCAGTATCCGCACACGCTCGGAAAGATCGATCCTCCATTTTGTCTTCTCTTCTCGCAGACCTCGGCTGGAGACTGTTGATGCGGCTATGTCATCGCCTGCTCCTGTTATTGCGTAGTTCCTTTCTTTGGACCACGGGGCCGTTCCTTCGTCCCGACCCGCAGAACGTCGATCGCGTCGCGCGCAGGGGCGGTCAAGGCCGGCCGTCGCCCTCGGCTTACGACCGACTGGACGTCGCCAGGCCGCGCCTTGACAGCGCCGAGCACGGCGCGATCGTCAGGCGCCTGCATCGCCGATCTTCGCTATCTCGAAGGCGCGTCCTTTGGCCAGCACCGCCAGGCGATGCGGGCAAGTTTGTTGGCGAGCGCGATCGCGAGCACATTGTGGTGTAGCCGCTTCTTGGCGGCTTCGATCCAGGACGTACACCCGCAACGCTCCCAGCTCTTTATCCTGACCAGCACGACCCGTGCCGCCTGCACGAATAGAACGCGCAGGTAGCGACTACCACGCCTCGAGACTTTGCCAAGGATCGTGCGGTCGCCCGTCGAGATCTGTTTGGGCACCAGTCCAAGCCAGGCGCCGATGTCGCGGCCTTAGAATACGTCTCCAGTGCTGATCGCGACCACCATCGTGCTCGAAATAATCGGCCCGATGCCAGGCGCCGTCATCAGACGCGAACAGGCTTGATCTTGACGGGCAAGGGCTTCGATCTCTTCGGATAGGCCACTGTTGCGCTGATCCAAACGGCGCCAATCGACTGCCAACTCCTCGATGGCACACAATATGCGGTGTGGCAGGGCATCGGCGCGCGTCGCAAGAAATGGCGGGTAGTTCTGTGCGCAGGACGCCGATGCCCCGTCGCGTGGCGATCCCGCGCTCTAGCATGAAGGCGCGAATCTGGTTGACGATCCCGGTGCGTTGCGACTCCAGCGCGCTCGCGCACCCGATGCAATGCCTGCAGATCTAGCTGCTCGGCGGTCTTGCTAGCGACGAACTTCATCGTCGGGCGCTGCACGGCCTCGGCAATCGCTTCGAATCATTGAACTCGTTCTTCTGTCCCTTGCTGCAGGGGCGGACGTATTTGGCCGGCATCAGTCTGGCATCGTGACCAAGCGATGCGAGTTTGCGGCTCAGGTGATGTGCACCGACGCAGGCCTCCATGCCGATTAGGCAACGCGACATATTGGCGAGCCGCGCTTCCACTTGGCTTACTGCGCGGATGGCGACCGGCGTTTAGGGGGCGCGGCCTGGATACAGGTTCTTGCAGGGAACTGCAGGAAGCAGTCGTTGTGATGCCAAGGGAGAAGTTCAAGCGGCGCACACCGCGAGACAAGAGTACTGAAGCACAACACTGGGGCGGATCGGCTCTTAGTAGTGATGAAAGGTGCTGAAATGGAACTGGAGGGAAGGGGCCGAACCATATGCAACTGTGATGAGCAGGAGGACATGTGAGTGTAACCGGACGTAAGCAGTACGATATCGACAAGCAGACAGTGATGAAGGCCTACAAACTGGTCTCCCCGCCATGGCATGGCACCCAATCGAACATCGATGCTGGAACCTCCAACGATCGATCCGCTTGCGATCCATCCAGAGAGCAGCTGAAAGCGCAAATTCGGCGACCAAGCCAGGGATGAAAATCGATAAGTCGCGGAGAACGGTTTTGTGGGCGTTCGTGAGCCTTTGTTGTACTACGATGCATGACTCACGCTCGCAGATCCTATCGATGGCGGGTGGTCAGGAGTAAGGTGGGTTTGCGACCACCAACCGACCCTGGGGATCAATCATGCGCACTGATCGCACTGACGCATCCGCCAGATTCGATTATGTCACGATTTATGTGGCTTTCGAATTGAGCAAATCGAAATGGCAGATCGGGATTGTGCCGCCTGGCGCCCAAACGCTGAGCCGCTACCGGATTGATGTCGGCGATATGGCGACTCTGTCTGGTGCGCTTTCGCGGGTTCGAGCGAAGGTAGAGCGGATGGGCAAGCCGGTTCGCGTGCTGTCTCCTAGAGGCCGGGCTATCGCTGGCTGACGAGCAACGGGATCGCCAACTTCGAGATCGATTGCCTCGAGCATTGAGGTTAGCCGAAGGGCGCGGCGAGCCAAGACCGATCGGATTGATCTGGCGCAGCTTATGCGTCGTCCCTCTACGCGGCGAGGTATGCGTACTGCTGCATGGGTCGTGTTTCCCGCGCCTGAGGACGGAAGACCGCAAGCGCCGGACGTGCGAGCGTGAGCGGTTGCTGCACGAACGAACCGCGCACAGCAACCGGATCAAGGGACCGCTACATGGCCAGGGCATCCGCGATGCCATTACCTTGAAGCCGAGCTTTCTGCCGAATCTTGATATGATGCGCACCGGCGACGGGCGCGCTCTGCTGCCGCGCTTGAAGGACGAAAATCTGTCGCGAGCATTAGCGGCACCTGTTGGTGCAGAGGCAGATCAGTGTACTCGACGTGGAGAACGCGGCCGCGCATCGGCAACAGCAAGCGGCTCGGTGGAGGCGAAGACCGTTCATCATGCCCGGCTCAGGGGCATTGCCCGCAAATCGCGCTGGTGCTCGCCAACGACGTGTTCTGTCGTGGCTTCGAGAACCGCCGAGGGCAATCTGGCATGAGCGACCAAACTAGGAACGGTAGGTGGACCTGTCGAACTCCAGCGCCGCGCACATGGCCTATATGCTCTGGCCCTGGGATCGTAGACATCCCGACGCTCTGCCGTTCAGCGAAACACGGCGTCACGATCGAAATTCGTCTCTATCAGGGCTTGCCAAATACAAGAAAGCGATTGATCACGAAAGAGAGCAGAGCGAGAAAGGGGAGGGCAAGGATTTGCGCGGCGAGCGGCGATATTGCGAGAGCAGTCAATTCATCCAGCAGCAGGATATTGACCAGCCAGACGGCTGTGTGGCCAGCCACAAAGCGCAGGATCGCAGACAGTCTTCGATTGCGAAACACCAGTCGTCCGGTGGAATGAAAACTGAACAAAACGCCGCAGGCAGTCGCGAGCGTTATGGCAAGCCTATGACATCCAAGTAGCAGGTAGAAAAGCGCAAACAGAGCATAGCCGAAGGCCGTGTTGACCATACCGACCAGCACAAATTTGATAAAAGTGGCCAATGAGCGCTCGTCCTCGTAGCCAGTAGCTGCCGGAAGGTCACCTGCCATGGCGGGCTCTTGACGTGGCCCGGAGCCGCATCTAAGGCACGAAATACGATTCCAAGGGAATGGTGCCCGCGGCCACTCCCAACGGTAACGGCCTGTCGGAAATTCGGCGCAAGCACCGCATTGGATCCGGCGGTGCTATCGACTGGATTTGACGCCGAAGCGCGTGTTAGCAAGCCCGAACAGCTCGTGTTTCTGACAGGAACAGCTACACTAGACACGCCCGCCAGTTGCCAGTGGCCGATAACCTGGAAACTCAGGTGCTCCGGCGTATTGGCGTACTTTCATCTCGAATGTTTCAGCGTGAGCGGGAAAAGACCTAAGCGATTGACCGGTAGCGAAGGCTACGAATCTTCGTTGACCGGGACTCCCTTGCATATTCAGCTGCATGTCACCGTCTCCATTGGGGGAAATCACGTGGCGGCACGGTGCCGCGACTTTCGCTCTGGCAATGGTAACGACATATCCCATCGGCGAATTGCCATCTGCGGTAAAGAGCGTGTGACGCTTAATCTTGAAGGCTTAATCAACAGATCGCGGCGCAGATATCGCCGGAAATGGGGCGCCGCCCTCAGGCACGACCTTGTTGATGCAAAGGACAACATCGGGCGGCGACGTATCGACGCCCGATCTCGCGGCCATGATAGCGCGCCTTCATTTTGGTGGCATACCTGTGCCATTCGGCATCCATCTCGGGAAGTGCCAGTTTTATTTGCCGGGACTGTTTGACCGCGCGACATTCATCAATTGACCCGATGCCATGTTCTTGCCATCCAAATCAACTGCTGGCATTGGTAGTTGACCGTGGCACAAGTTTCTACATCCCGCTATAGATGCGCAAGAAATGTGGCTAGTCTTACTGCGTGTGCGCCGGGAGGCCGGCAAGGAATAGATGGTGAGAGTCCATTACGACGAAGGAGTAGCGCCCCACATCGGCCCCGAGCCGTGCGGCAGCGTCCGTGAGGGCGTTGGCGAAGCGTCGGCAGGGGAGCATACAGGCCGGCCATTGAGCCGCGAAAGAAGATTATCCCGGGAGTCGACGCTGTACTCAGAGCGGAAGGCGACGCGGACGGGTGCGATAACGCGAGCACCTGGACGTCCCGGCGTGGTCGTAGACCCTGGCATGTATGGACGTTCCTTGCGCGGAAACCGGGAGATCTCGAGTCTGACCGGGGGACGGTTCGGCCGCCCCGGCCCGCACCGGGAAGGCGAGGAGCCGTAGCCGGTGATGCACGGACACGAGAAGTCAGACCCCGCCATATTAGCAACGAAGCTGACGAACAAAGCCGAGCGACCGGCGGCGGAGTCGGCGGAGCGAAGGGCGGGGGCCAAGGGGAACGCGAACCAGCTCAGCACGCGCCGGGCGCAGGACCGGGAAAGCGTGTCACAGGCGCTGGAGCGCGTACGTCAAGCCGCAAGGCAAAGGAAGAAGGAACGGTTCACCGCGCTCTACCACCATCTCAGCCTGCCTATGCTCAGGACGGCGTTCTTCGCGCTTAAGCGGGAGGCGGCGCCTGGAGTGGATGGGGTGACGTGGCGGGACTACGAGGCCGATCTCGATCGCAAGATCGCAGACCTGCACGCACGGGTCCATCGGGGAGCGTACCGGGCGCAACCAAGCCGCCGCCGGTATATTCCGAAGGCGGATGGCCGTCAGCGCCCGCTCGCAGTGGCTGCCCTGGAAGACAAAATCGTCCAACGCGCAACTGCTGCCGTGCTGAACGCGATCTTCGAGGAGGACTTCCTCGGATTTAGCTATGGCTTCCGGCCCGGGCGCGGCCAGCATGATGCGCTGGACGCCCTGGTTGCCGGGATCAACAGCACGAAGGTGAACTACATCCTGGACGCCGACATTCGGTCGTTCTTCGATGGGGTCAGCCAATCTTGGCTGGCCCGCTTCGTTGAGCATCGGGTCGGCGACAAACGCATCATCCGCCTGATCCAGAAATGGCTTAAGGCGGGCGTTCTTGAAGACGGAATCGTCACGACCAATGATAAGGGAACGGGCCAAGGTTCGGTGATCTCGCCGCTCCTCGCCAACGTCTACCTTCATTTTGTGTTCGATATCTGGGCCGAGCGCTGGCGACGGCGCGACGCTACGGGCGATATGATCATCGTGCGCTTCGCCGACGATATCGTCGTCGGTTTCGAACATGAGGACGACGCCCGTCGCTTCTGGGACGCGATGCGAACGCGACTGCAGGAGTTCGCACTGTCGCTCCATCCGGAAAAGACCCGCCTGATCGAGTTTGGTCGCCGTGCTGCGACCAATCGCGAGCGGCGCGGGCTCGGAAAACCGGAGACCTTCAATTTCCTCGGGTTCAGCTTCATCTGCGGCACATCGCGCCGAGGCGGCTTCCTGCTCAAGCGGAAGTCACGGCGCGATCGCATACGAGCGAAACTCAGCGAGATTAAGGATGAGATGCGACGACGGCGGCATCAGCCGATCCCCGACCAGGGGAAATGGTTGAGGCAAGTCGTCACCGGCTTCTTCGCCTACCATGCCGTGCCGACCAATGGGCGCGTGCTGGAGGCGTTCCGCTACCACGTCATCGACCTATGGCGGCGCTCGCTAAGGCGACGCAGCCAGAAGGACCACCTGACTTGGGCGCGGATCACGAAGCTGTCGGATGACTGGCTCCCGAAAGCGAGGATCCTTCACCCCTGGCCAGAACAGCGCTTCGCCGTCAAGCACCCGAGGTGGGAGCCGGATGCGGGAAAGCTGCATGTCCGGATCTGTCCGGGGGGCGCTCAGCAATGAGCGTCCCTACCGGGATCACAAACGATGATCTGTGTAGTGGTCGAACTTGATCGCACAACAAGGACATCTCGACAGCATTCGGACGAGCCCATGTTCGAGCCGCCGTCGCATCGTCGCGATCGAATTTGGAATGTGACGTTGGGTCCGCAGCGGCAGATCCGCGGGGTCTGTAATCTGCGGGAATGCGATTGAGCGGGATCGGCCGGGCGCGCCGAGCGCCTGAGGGGGGAATCGTCTCCCGCTCGGAGATTAGGAATCCGTAGGCCGCAATGCACATCGTTGCGTGATGATGAAAGCCGCGCCAGCCGCGTCCCTCGAAGTGGCCGAGTCCGACCTCCTGCTTGAGGTCCTGATAGTCGCGTTCGATGCGCCAGCGCAATTTAGCCGTCTCAACGAGCGTCCGGAATGCCACATCTTCCGGCAATGTCGAGAGCCAGTATTTGGTAGGCTGGTCCTCGCCTTTCGGCCATTCGATCAGCAACCATTCCTGCGCTCGCCGGGTGGTTTGCCAATAATCACGATGCGCGGCACGAACCCGCACGCGGGCAAAGCGCGAGGTCAGCTTTTCGTTCGTTCCTTGCCGCCACGTTATGGTGCGCCAAGCTTGGGCCGGCAGGCCGATCGCGAGCGCTTTGACGGCGGCTGGCTGATGCTGACGGTTGCGGCGCATCAGTTTTGGTGGACGGCCGCGGCCCGACCATGGCTTCGGCGGCAAGGGACCGGTGCCGGGCGCCCATACCGTCGTGCTCGACAGAAGACCCGCCACATAGGTCAATCCCAGCGCCGTGATCTCGGTGCGCAGGTCGCTGTTGTTGCCATAGCCAGCGTCCATCAGCACGACACCGCGCGGAAGGCCGCTCGCACAGGCCCACCGCAACTGCTCCAGCGCGATCTCCGGCTTGGTCTGGAAGCCGACTTCGGCAGGAATGCCCACCTTGCGCCGCCGATCGCGGTCCTCAGTCCAATCCTTCGGAAGATAAAGGCGGTAAGCGACAGGCAAGCTGGCGTGGTGGTTGGCAATCGACAGCGACACCGCCACCTGGCAATTATCCTGCTTGCCGAGCTGCCCGCAATATTGCCGTGCAACTCCAACCGAATGTCGCCCCTGCTTGGGAAATCCGGTGTCATCGATGATCCAGGCTTCGATGGGGCCCTGGCGTTCAATCGCCGGCAGGACCATCTCGCGTACCTTGCCCAGCACCTTCTCATCCGACCAGGCGCCGCTGCCGACGAAATGCAGCAGCGATTGATGCTGGGCCGCCGTCCGCTCCGGAGCCGTCACCGCCGCCATCGGCTCCACGCTCTTGCGACCGCCACAGGCCATCAGGCCGACGCAATAGTCGCGCAGCGGCGCCTTCCGATCAGCATGACCGATGACACTAGCAAGCCCTTCCAAATACGCCTCAAATCGCTTCTCGCTCGTCTTCGTGCCACGCCCGCTCATGTCGGCCTCATCGGCTAATGGTCCATGCTGCAACCATCATTGATTCTAGCCGGCGGTTTTGTGACTCAGTCAGACTAGCTAGAGCATTTTTCGGTCTGACTGAATCGACTGGGATTCCCAAGATGGCTCGAGTCGGATTCAAGCTTCATGCTGGCGCAGGAGGCCGGCATGCATGGCCAGGGCACTTTCCGTTGATCTTCGTCAAAGGGTAATCGCCGCTATTGATGGCGGTCTATCATGTCTACAAGCTGTCGAGCGCTTCGGCGTCAGCGTAGACCAGCGCAATCCGCTGGCGGGGACGCCAAAGAGAGGCTGGCGACATCGCCCCCAAACAATAGAGAGGACCGCAAGTTGCGGCGCAGCGAAGTCCCAATTGATTCTAGAAGCTGTGGCGGTGAAGCCAGACATCACGCTTGCCGAGCTGCGGGACCAGTTAAAGAAGCATGGCGTACCTGTGGGCGTCGCTTCGCTTTGGCGCTTTTTCCGGCGCAGGAAAATCACCCTTACAAAAGACAGCGCGCGCCGCCGAGCAGTGGCGCGGCGATGTGAACTTGGCGCGGGAGGAGTGGTTCGAAGCGCAACTCGATCTTGATCCTGAGCGTCTCGTCTTCATCGATGAAATCGCAGCCAACACCAAAATGGCGCGCCTCTACGGTCGCTCGTCCCGCGGCGAGCGATGCCGTGCTGCCGTCCCGCGTGGACATTGGAAGACGACAACCTTCACTGCTGGATTGCGCTCGGACGGTCTCGTTGCGCCGTTTGTGCCGGACGGCCCCATGGATGGAGATGCTTTCCTTGCCTACGTCGAACAACTGCTTGCGCCATCGCTGCGCCCCGGCGACACCGTCATCATGGACAACCTGCCCGCTCATAAAGTTCATGGCGTGGAGAGGACCATCCAGGCGGTCGGAGCGAACCTACTCGACCTTCCGCCGTATAGCCTCGACTTCAATCCGATCGAAATGGCCCTTCCAAATTGAAGGCGCTGTTGCGCGCCGCTGCCGCGCGCTCGATGCCAGATCTTTGGCAAGCAATCGCCAACGCAATCAACGATTCACGCCACACGAGTGTCGAAACTATCTCGCCGCCGCAGGATACGACGCAACGTGATCGGAATATGCTCTAAGATCCGACGATCATAGGATGTTGGATCGTCGTCGCAGATGATGTTATCTGCCCAGTGAGGACCGGCCACCAATCTGGGTCACCGTGATCGGGTCTTTTGCTGAGGCTTCGTCGCTATGAGCGCGGCGGCATTTCACCGCACCGACCAAGCCGGTGTTCTTTGAGAACTGATTTTCAGCATGGACGCTCAGACCGGCTACCGACAACCCCAGCTGCATACCATATGCTGCGTCTGTCGAACCGCTCATCGCAGCATTGGAGCAATCGATACTGGTGCGCAGGACAGGGCTCGTCAAAAGCCGTCTGTGCAAGTAGTCCGGGCGGGGAACGTCGAGCCGTGGATGCACTTCTTTGACAAAGCGCGCGGCAACGAGCTGGCGCGCGAGTTATGTACGTCAGTTGCAGACCATTCCGCCTTCAGGCATGGAATTCGGTGAATTTGAGAGAGCAATGCCAGTATTCCCCTCACATCGCTAGCTGGCAGCCAACCAATATCGAATCTGGCGCGAGGATGTCCAACGATGCCACGCTTGAAAGCATCTCGATGGGCAATAACCACGACGTGGCGCTTAGCGAGCTTTTGAGTCCGTTCGAGCGCATCCATGGCGCCACCCCACTGGCGTACGCCGATCACAATTCAAATCGCTCACAATCATCTTTGAGTAAGGCCGAGAGCTCCAGAGAGTTTGTTCCGCGTGAAACCTTTCTTGTGCGGTAGCGTGGCAAGCTTAATGACTCTGCAACTTGCGCCACTCGACTCGAGAGTGCCATTACGGGCCGCCCGCAAAAAAAATGCCTCCATTACGAGTTGGGACCGGTGGAGAGTGTTGCGCGCCATGGAAATTGCCCCCTCGGAGTCACGAGGAATTGCCTTCTCCTTGGATAGCCGAGGAGAGAGCGAATAAACGAGGAACGAATCACGGAAGGTTCGTCGTGGATTGATCGACGGGGGGCAGGTGATGAAGACGCCGGATGATGTGGCGGAGACGTTGCGCCTGAGGGCGTGCGGGTGGAGTCTGAAGCAGATGACGCGGCAGCTGGGCTGCAGCCATCATACGGTGAAGGGCCACGTGGTGGCGGGCGGGGGGAGCCGTTCTTGAAGGCTGGCTGCGCCAGAGGTTCATTCGGCACGGCGGCAGTGCGGCGTCAGGACCTCTTGGCTGAGGAAGGCGTTGCAGTTAGCCGGCGAACCGCTGCAATAGGCCGTGCAGCCCTATCGCCAGGCGTTGAAGGCCGAAGCGCTGGCGACGACGCGGTTCGAGACGCCCCAGGGGCGGCAGGTACAGATCGACTTCGGCGAGTGTCTGGTCGAGATCGGCGGGGTGAAGATCAAAGCATTCGTGTTCGTGGCAACGCTCGGGCATTCGCGGCGGCTGCATGTGCGTGCGTTCCGAGCCGAGAAGCAAGAGCACTCGCCGGGCTCGAGAGCGCATTCACGAGCTTCTGCGGCGTGCCGGAGGAAGTGCTGATGGACAATCCACGCGCGCTCGTGGCGGGCCACGACGCGGTGAGCCGGTTGTTTAGTTTAACGACAAGCTCATCGCGTTAAGCATTGGGGCCGTCACTGGCCCTATCTTGACTGGGCCGGGGCAGTCCCCCCGTACGCAATCGCAGAATGGGTTCCTTGAACCCAATTGCGTACCGGTGGACGCCCCGGCGTCGAGTGGATCGATCCGGTTCTCGTCCTCGTGCCTGCGCGCCGTATCGGGCGCGCAGGCAGGGTGGCGATCGGGGCGACGTGGTCCGAAGATAGCCGCGACTGTCGCTCGAGCTCGACGATCCTTCGACCCGAACTGGGAATCTGTTAGGAGTGAAGTTCACGTCCTGCCAGGTCGCAGCCGCACAAGAGCCGCAAGCGAGCAAAGAGCCTCGCCCCGTCCGGTGGGCAGCTTCATCTTATCAAGCCTCGCGAACATGTCGCCGAGACCGAGCGGTTCGACACATAACCGAAACGGCACGGAACAACCATATTAGCCGCGGGAAAGCCCACAACCGGTCGCCGGAAATCACCTAGACCAGCATTCAATGGTTACCGAATAGATGAGACGAAATGGATAGGGAGTAAGGCGCGTATTGGGATGTGCCTACCTAGTGGATCAAATCTGACATTTGAATCCGGAAGGGATTCCGTCGGAGCCGATTGCATGCGACTCTGACGCATGCGCACCGGTATTTCCATCAAGGTTAGCCTGTCTGATCGCCACCGGCTGGAGGCGCTCTTGCGGGATCGCAATGCCCCACAGAAGCAGGTTTGGCGGGCCGAGATTGTGTTGTTGAGCGCCGCCGGGGTCGGCACCAACGAGATCAGGCGGCGGACCGGGAAGTCCAAGACCTGCGTCTGGCGCTGGCAGGAGCGCTTCATGCAGGAAGGCTTCGACGGCCTTCTGCGCGACAAGACGCGTCCCTCGCGTATTGCACCGCTCGGAACGGAAGTTGCGGCACGCGTGGTGGCTCTCACGCAAACCGATCCGCCAGCCGAGACCACTCACTGGACCGCAACCATGATGGCGAAGGCGGCCGGTATCAGTGCCAGCTCGGTGCAGCGCATCTGGCGCGCACACGGGCTGCAACCGCATCGTATCCGGCAGTTCAAGCTCTCCAATGATCCCAACTTCGTCGACAAGCTGCATGACGTGGTCGGGCTTTATGTCGATCCACCCGAGCATGCCATCGTGCTCTCGGTCGACGAGAAGAGCCAAATCCAGGCGCTCGACCGCACCCAGCCGGGCCTGCCGCTGAAGAAGGGGCGCGCCGCCACCATGACGCACGATTACAAGCGCAACGGCACCACCACGCTGTTCGCCGCCTTCGACGTCCTCGAAGGCAAGGTCATCGGGCGCTGCATGCAGAAGCATCGGCATCAGGAGTTTATCCGCTTCCTCAACCAGATCGAGACGCAAGTTCCCGCCAACAAGGCCGTCCACGTCATCCTCGACAACTATGCGACCCATAAGCACCCGAAGGTCTACAAATGGCTCGATCGCCATCCGCGCTTCACCTTCCATTTCACGCCCACCTCGTCCTCGTGGCTCAACGCCGTCGAGGGCTTCTTCGCCAAGCTCTCACGGCGACGCCTCAAGCGCGGCGTCTTCCGATCCGTCCGCGAGCTCAAGGCCGCCATCAACCGTTTCCTCGACGAGGCCAACAATGACGCAAAACCCTTCACATGGACCGCAGACCCGGACAAAATTGTCGCCGCCGTCAAACGAGGGCATCAACTGTTAGATTCGATCCACTAGTACCGTGACACAGTGATTTTGACTGGTTGCACGCTGGTCACAATAGCTCGGGCAACTGGCGCGGATCAACGAGGAGCTCGATGCTGCGAGCGGCCCTCGGTTGCCTTCTGATGAAGCCTTCGCGTTCGAGCGTCAGCACCATCTGGTGAACGGAGCGCGGGCTGACGCGAAAATATTGCTGCATGTCGGTTTCGGCCGGTGGCTGGCGATGCAGGCGCGTGTAGAGGTGGATAAACGCCAGATACTGCCCCTGCTTGGGCGTGAAGGTTTTTTGCAGCAAGACTCACGCCGGCCATCCGATTCAGCTGTTCGTCCATGCCTCAGACGAGGAGGCAGGGATGAATGTACGCTATCGGGTGTGCGCCGTGCAAAGGCGGCGCTTTCCAGTGGGTGCAAGCCCCACCCGGCAAACGCTCCAGCCGGAAGCAATCGGAGCAGTCATGGAGGTAACGAAGTGGCTGAAGCCTTCGATTAGCGTGTCACGAATTGGTGACAGCGCGAGTGTGCAGGCCGTAACGCGAGTGAACGCCGAGCAAGCCTCGAAAAGTACGATGCGCAGGCCGACCCGACGACCCTTTCGGGGAAGGCTGATATGGCCGGGCGAATGAGCGAAGTAGTACGCCCAGCCGCTGCGCCGGGGTAGTGGCGACAGCATGTACACAAGGAAAGCGTACGCAACACGGGAGGCCCCACGACGTGGTCAGGGATGACCAACCGGACGCCCGCGAGGGACAGGCCGGGCGCCGTGCGGAGACGGAGAGGTTCGCAGTACCGCGGAAGCCGGGTAACTCCGGTGGAGGGAAGGGACCTCAGTTCAAGACGTAGTGAGGGACCTGGGGATTGGGCAACCTATCAACTCCGAAGAGTGTTCAGAAACTGCAGACGGCGTTGCACGCGAAAGCGAAGGCAGAAGCCGGCTACCGCTTCTACGCCCTGTATGACAAGATCAGCCGCGAGGACATACTGGCCCATGCCTATGCCCAGTGCCGCTCCAACAAGGGCGCATCGGGTGTGGACGGCCAGAACTTTGCGGACATCGAGGCATATGGCGTCGAGCGATGGCTTGGCGAACTGGCGCTTGCGCTCCGGGAGGAGAGCTACCAACCGGATCCCATCAGAAGGGTGTTCATCCCGAAGGCCAACGGCAAGCTCAGGCCGCTGGGCATCTCGACCGTGCGGGATCGGGTCTGCATGACGGCAGCGATGCTGGTGTTAGAACCGATCTTCGAAGCCGACCTTCCACCCGAACAGTACGCGTACCGTCCTAGGCGAAATGCTCAACAGGCGGTGGTCGAAGTGGAAGAGCTGCTGTTCCGCGGCCACCCGGAAGTCGTCGACGCCGACCTCGCGGACTACTTCGGAAGCATTCCGCATGCCGAACTTCTCAAGTCGGTAGCGCGCCGGATTGTTGATCGGCGCGTGCTGCATCTGATCAAGATGTGGCTGGAATGTCCCGTGGAAGAGACCGACGATCGAGGAAGGAAGACACGCACGACCGAAGCCCGGGACAACCGGTGCGGTATCCCGCAAGGCTCACCCATCTCCCCATTACTGGCAAATCTCTACATGCGCCGGTTCGTGCTGGGATGGAAGATGCTCGGGCTGGAGCAAAGCCTCGGCACTCGCATAGTGACCTACGCGGACGACCTCGTGATTCTGTGTCGGAAAGGCAAGGCCGAAGAAGCCTTGCAGCAACTGCGCAAGATCATGAGCAAGCTGAAGCTCACGGTTAACGAGGAGAAGACACAGATCTGCAAGGTCCCGGAAGGAGAGTTCGACTTTCTGGGCTACACGTTCGGACGAATGTATTCTGCGAGAACCGGCCAGGCGCGCCTGGGTTATCGGCCATCGAAGAAGAGCATCAAGCGCATGGTTGAGCAAATCCATGCACTGACGGACCGAACGGGGACATGGCAAGAAACCACAGAGCTGGTGGGCAAGTTGAACCGCACGTTGCGCGGATGGGCGAACTACTTCAATGTAGGCACCGTCAATAAGGCGTACCGAGCGATCGACAACTACACCGCTGTGCGGTTGCGCCGGTGGTTGCGCAGCAAGCACAAGGTCAGGCGACGCAAGGGCGGGACCTATCCACTCTCGCACCTCTACGGGCACTTCGGGCTCGTACGCTTAACTGCGCTTGGACGCGGCGTGCCGTGGGTGAAGGCGTGAAGTCTTGTCCGAGAGCCGGATGCGAGAGATTCGCCTGTCCGGTTCGATGAGCGTTGCGCCTTGCAAGCGCGTTGAAGTCTGCCGTCTGAGATGACGGCCGCGGCAAAGCCTAGCGAGCAGCCGCGAACCGAGTCTTGCGTGGCGTCCGGTAACGGCCGTTGCGAAGCGTAGACAGGGAGGTTGTAGGCCGGAATGAAGTGAACGGGAAAATAGCCCCGAAATCGAACGTGATCGGAGTAGCCGACCCTGTCTCTCAAAGGGGAAGGCGGAACCGCGGGCCGCGACAACGCGAGCGGTCAGAGGTGCTCCCGGGGTTCGTACCGCCAGCATGCAATCAAAGGAAGCAGCGTGAACAAGGGAGATCCATCCGGTTCAAGCGCAAGCTTGTAAGACCTGCCAAGCCGCTGAGGTGAGAAGGGTCTGACGACCGGGTGGAAGTCAGACTGACCGATAGTACTCCGAGGACGGGAGAGCCGGCCACATGGGGAAGCGGTCAGCGGTAGTTGAATTGTTCTTGGGCGACATGGGCTCCATTCAACGGGAGTCACGGCCTTCTATTCTAAGAGAAGATCAGCTGACCATGGAATCGAAACTTGAACAAATAGCAGTGAAAGCTCGGCGCGAGCCAAATCTTCGCTTCACCTCGTTGGCCCATCACATCACGCGCGACCGAGTGCAAAAGAATCTATTACAGATTCCGAAGCGCTCCGCCGCCGGGGTGGACGGACAGACGGTGGAGGCGGCGAAGGAGAGCTTCGAGGACTGGATAGGGCCAATGCTCCAATCCATCCATCGCCAGGGATATCGGGCGCCGAACATTCGGCGGGTCTATATCCCCAAGCCCGGTAAGACGGAGAAGCGCCCCCTCGGGGTTCCAACTGTCGCCGACCGGGCGCTCCAGCGCAGCACGGCTGAGGTATTGTCCGCCATCTACGAGCAGGACTTTTTGCCCTGCTCGTTCGGCGGCAGGCCGAAGCTCAGCGCCCATCATGCCTTGGCGACCCTCAATGAGGTCATCGCCGGCGGCATGATCAGCTGGGTGTTGGAGGCGGATTTGAAGAACTTCTTCGGGAGTCTCGATCATGATCGGGTCCTCCGGTTTGTCGAACATCGAGTCGGTGATCCGCGCCTGATCAGCTTGATCCGGCGCTGGTTGAAAGCGGGCGTCTTGGAAGACGGAGCGGTGCACCCGAGCGAACAAGGAACGCCACAAGGCGGATCGATCAGTGTACTTTTGAGCAACCTCTACCTTCATTACGTTCTCGACCTCTGGTTCGAACGCGTGGTGAAGGGTCGGTTGCGGGGCGAAGCCCGACTGGTGCGCTATATCGACGACTTTGTGATCTGCTTCCAATATCGATCGGACGCCATCCGCGTACAGGAGGCCTTGCGTCTTCGGTTGGGGAAGTTCGGCCTCACTCTAGAGCCGACCAAGACCAAGTTGGTCGAGTTTGGTCGGTTCGCGCAAAGACACGCGAGCAAACGCGGCAGAAACCGCCCGGAAACAATCTACTTTCTGGGTCTGACGCTCTATTGCACGCGAAACCAAAAAGGCAACTTCAAGGTTGGGATGCGCACCGAGAAATCTCGGCTAAAGCGCAGCCTTATGTCTCTGCAGGAGCTGATGCGGCGAATACGGCATTACAAGATCAGTGACCAGGCCGGTGAAATCAACGTCGTCCTGCGCGGCCACTATGCCTATTACGGCGTCGCCGGAAATCTCCGGAGTCTCGTAAAAGTTTATCGGGCCGTGGAGCGTTACTGGCGCGGAATGCTGCGCAGCCGCAGCTGGGCAGGCCGACGCCTCACTTGGGACGCCTTCAACCAAATCAAAGAACGGACACCGTTGCTGAAGCCTAAGCTGCGCCTCCCTTATCGGGAGCTGCAAGCGCTTGCGGTGCTGTGAACCAACTGTCGAAGAGCGTCGGTGCGGGAAATCCGCACGCCACGTTCTGTGGGAACCGGGGGCGGGCGACCGCCTCCGGTGACCCGGTGGATGTGAAAACGGAGTCATGGCTGAACCACTAAGGCACCGCCAGACGAAAGAGGCGGAAACAGATATGTTCAGCCTACAGCCACCGCGTCACATTCCGACTCTACCGAACTGAGCCAAACCGAGCGGACCGAACTCACAGCGCGTTTGAGTGGCGGTAAGCACGCCGCGCGCAAGCTCAAGCGAGCGCAGGTTTTGCTGGCAGCCGATGCGGGCGCCAGCGACGACGCAATTGCCATCAGTGTCGGTGTCAGCGGCTCGACAATCTATCGGACCAAGCGCCGCTTCGTGCTCGGCAACCTGGAGGCAGCGCTCAGCGAGGAACCGCGCCCCGGAGCGGACCGCAAGCTCTCGGGCAAGGAGGAGGCGCTGTTGGTTGCAACGGCCTGCTCAAACCCGCCCGCAGGCCGTGCGCGCTGGACCCTGGAGCTCTTGGCGGGCGAATTGGTCAGGCTTACTGAGCACGATACCATCTCTCGGGAGACCGTGCGCCGGCGCCTGGCCGAGAACGAGCTCAAGCCCTGGCGCAAGGACATGTAGTGCATTCCGCAGGTCGATGGCGAGTTCGTCGCCCGCATGGAGGATGTGCTCAACCTTTATGCCGAAAAATCCGATCCGAAGCGCCCGGTCGTCTGCTTTGACGAAAGCCCGACCCAACTCATCGGCGAAGTACGCCGGCCGATCCCGGCCAAAGTTGGCCAGCTCGAGCGCTACGATTGCGAGTACAAGCGCAATGGCACCGTCAATCTGTTCATCTTCTTCGACGCGCACCGACCCTGGCGCAAGGTCAAAGTCACCGACAGCCGCGCCGCCGTCGACTTCGCCGCCTGCATGCGCGAACTCACCGATGCTTACTTCCCAAAGGCAGAGCGCATCCGCGTCGTGTTGGACAATCTGTCCACCCACTCCGCCGGCGCGCTTTATCAAGCCTTCCCGCCGGCCGAAGCGCGTCGCATTCTGCGCCGGCTCGAGTTCCACTACGTCCCCAAGCATGCCAGCTGGCTAAACATAGTCGAGATCGAGATCGGCGTGCTGCGCAGCCAATGCTTGGATCGGCGGATCGAATCCAAACAACGCCTCGTATCCGAGGTCGCGGCCTGGGAGCGACAACGCAATACCTCCCGCGCCCGCATCAAATGGATGTTCACAACCGAGAAAGCTCGCGCCAAAATGGGCCGCGCTTACCCCAGCCGATCTTCGGTCAAGGAGTCATAATCACCGTGCTGAGGTACTAGCGGGTTTCTTTGCGGGCCGTTTCAGGAACTCGGCAGGCGCAGCGTCGAGCTTGTCGGCAAGGCGATCTATAATTTTGATACTGACGTAGTACTCGCCCTTTTCAAGCTTACTCAAATAGCCCGACTTATCTTCGCTTCGAAGGCAAGCTCGTCTTGCGACCATCCCCTCGCGTTGCGCAGACGGCGCAAATTGGTGGCGAATGTATCCCGCAAGTCCATACGGCAAAGGATGCGGCTTACTCGTGCACCTCGATATACTTGACAAAATGTCGTCTGATGAACGTTGTGAACCGAAACTGCGTGTCGATATCCCAGGTTTCTCGAACTGGTACGAGGTTTCATGAATCGTCTCTAGGTTTCGTTAATTGGCTCGGTTGGCAGACGTCCGGGATCTGGGATGGGTAAGTGCATCCAGGCTCTGGGGAGCAGCAGGCTTTGAGCGGCGGCAGAGGAGACCCGCTGGGGTACATACTCTATGCGTTAAGTGCCCCGCTTCGCACGTGGCGCGCGGGTTCTCTTTTGCAGGAGATCCGCTGCTTCAACTCCGAGTTCGCGGGCAAGCCGATCGAGAACATCGATGCTGGCCGCATATTTGCAGCGCTCAATCGAGCTGATGTAAGTGCGGTCTATGTCGGCACGGTGCGCAAGTTCCTCCTGAGACAGGCCTGCAGCCTGTCGGTACTTTATCAAATTGAGCGCCAAAATCTCCCGTATCGCCATGGATACGAGAGAGGTCTATTGAAGGGTATTTCTCCACGGAGTATTCTCGACAATCTACGCGGGAGACCCTCTAATGATCCTTGAACCGTATTTCTTGGCTGCGCGACCAAACAGAAAAAGTGAGGCGCGTGGGGTTCGAAATTGAGAATGAAGTTCTCACCAGCCGACCGATCCGAGTGACAAAGTCATCCGGTAGCGAGCACGCAACGTGTCGCGCAACCGCATTTGTCGCAGGCAAGAAGCGAGCACACATTAGCCTGGATGGCAAAAGCCCGGATAGCAAATCTGCTGATCGTGTTGCGAGCGATATGGACTTCCATCAAATCCAAAATGGGGCGAGCGGACGGAAAACGATCGACGGAACCAAGGATGCCAACGTTTCCGGTGGCGGCTGCAATCGATTTCGACGGGATTGCTGCGGATCACGACAATTGGACGGTACCAAGGTGCCACGAAAACGGTTACCATCGCGTCGATTTCGATAGAGGTTTTTCAGTTTGATAGGGGTTCCAGGCAGTGTCGGACGATCCGAAGATCGAAGATGTGGCGCCCAGCGCGCCCGAGCTTACGCCATACGACGAACAGCACGTCGTTACTTACATGCGTCTTCTCGATGCACGGGCGGACAATGCAGATTGGCGCGAAGTGGCGCGCATTGTGCTCGGTGTTGATCCGGCCCTTGAGCCGGATCGCGCGCGTCGTGCTTTCGACTCTCATCTGACTCGCGCCAAATGGATGGCGCGTCACGGCTATCGTTATCTCCTGCGACACGGTTGGCCGAAGAGTGGATAATGGATCCACTTGAAGGGGACGTGATTTCTTGTCCAGCTCTAATCGCAAAAATTGATTGTTCCATCGTCAGAGCACATCAATATCGAACAAATGCATCGGCACAACCAGAAATCGTCACAATCATGGCTGCAATTTCCTTGCGTAAATGTGCGGGGAAGAAAGTACGATGGCAGCTGCTGACTGGACATCAAAGCAAGCATATCCTGATGCCAAGACGGCAGAAACGGAGGACATAGCCTGGGAATGTCTACGTCGCGACGTAGAGTATGAAAAAGACTATGAGGTCCTGGGCAGCAGCGAACGATCCGACGCGATGTCGGATGACTTCCGGCGGAAGTGGGGGCTTTCGTTTCGCCGCGGATCCGCGAACGGCGTTCGACAAACAAGCGATTTTCTGGGCGCCCGAGGCGCTGTCGACCGTGCTGCCCGTCCATCCAGCTATCGGTTTGAGGTCGTCCAAACGGTACGACCTGGATCTCGCGAAATTAACGGGCAGCGAGCTTCGTCGGGCGCCAGATGGATGGCATGCCGTCGTGCCGCTCGGAGGAGCGAAGCATCGCCTTTGGCTGAGAGAATTGCCATCGAGCGGCTCAGTGATTGCCGTCGATCTGGCGCTCGACCGCGATTTCGATGTTCGTTTGCGAGCGGCACAGCGCTTTTGGCGAGCGCTCGAACGGCGCCCCCTCGGGCCGTCCCCACGTGCTCTGCCAATCCAGACCCGGCATCGGCTCATCCTTGCTCTGCGTGCCGCAGATGGATGGCGGGAAGGAAATAGCTATCGCAAAATCGCGCAAGGCCTGTTCGGCGCTCCTCGCATTCCCGATCGCGGCTGGAAAACAAGCGATGTTCGCAGCCGGATCGTTCGCCTGGTCAAGAAGGGGCTGCGTCTCATCCGTGGCGGTTATCGCGCATTGCTCCGTCACAAGCGCAAAGGCAAGTACGATAAGTCCTAAGCTCTTGGCTGTTCGGTTCGTTGCAACCGCGGCCCGACAATGCCGCTTTGCAGGTAAGCTCGTGAGGGCATCATTGCGCGCGGTTTCCTTTGGGCATTACTTCGGTTCGATTTTCGCGACCGCGGAAGGCCTATAGAACAATGTAAGTAAAGGGGCAGGCTGGATTGGACCGCTCGCTGCTCGAACGATCAGCTTCGGCCACGTTGAGCTGCGGCGTCCGTGTCTATTCATATAATTTGTGGTATCGCCTGATGCGAAGTTAGGCGGCTTCCGCAATTGCTGCCTTCTTACAGAGCCGAGCGACCCAGCGGCAGAAGGCGCGAGCGATTTCGGGATTGTTACTGCGATCGACCGCATAGGCCCGATACTGCATGCCGCTTGGCGCGCGGGATCCTGGTATCACGTGCAGTGCTCCCGCGCGCACGAGATCGCCGACAATGATTTCCGGCGCGACCAGGAGGCATTTTCCCGTCATGACGGCCGGCAGGGCAAGGTAATTGTGATCGTATCGTGCCCCGGACTTTATGTCTCTTGCGGTCAGGTTCATCGCTCTCAGCCATGTGGGCATTATGTCAGGCCGCGATGTGATGTTCAGAAGTGGCATTGAACGCGCAATCGACAGCGGTTTTCCTGCGACGTGACCTGGAGAGCCGACGCATACGAGGGTCTCATTGTAGATTTCCCAATCGTCGGCCGGTTCAACGACGGAGAGATCTCGCGTAATCAAGATATCGAAATTGTCGGAAGATGTCGGCGGAGACAATGAACTGATCACGTCTACGATCACGCCATCCATCTCCGCAGAGAACGCCTGGAGATTAGGAATGAGGAAGGAATAAGCGAAGGTCGAAAGCGACGTGCGCACCACAATCCGGTTGGTGTCCGATCGGTTCCGGCGTCGCATTCTCTTGGCGGTGAAACACACTGTATCAAGCGGTTCGGAAACGGTATTCGCGAACAGCCGTCCGAATTGAGTCAATTCACTTCGCCGGCCTCGCCGTTCCACGAGATCTGTGCCGAGATACTCCTGCAACACAGCCAAATAGCGGCTGACCGAGCTCTGGGTTATTCCCAATGCGTTGGCCGCACGCGTTACGCTTCCTTCTCGCGCAATGGTCACAAATGCCCGGACCGCATTAAGGGGCACCTCATCGTATTCGGCAGCCATCTTCTGCTCCGGTAGCTCTTTGACTGTTGGCTACTTGCCACGGCAGGCCGTTGCCAAGCATGGATGCTGTATCACATTATTCGATGCGTACGTCAGGATAACCGCTTATCACGCGGGTTTCGCGCACAAAATCCGCAATTTTGGTGCGTTTCGTACGGTTGGGCGCGCAACGGCTGTCGGCGGTTTTTCACAGGTACTAAGCGCCAATGGGTGGCGCGATCACTGCTCTCGCGTCGGCCGCGCGCGACGTTTTAGAGTATTAGGCCGCTACTCAAACTTTCCTAATGCTCGGGATGAGGTCTCAGCGGGCCTCTAGCGCTAGGTATAGTTTCAAAAATTGTTACTCGCGAACGGTTAAGCGAAGGAAGCGGGCTTCGGCCGCTTTGACTTCATCCATCCTTTGAAGCCTGAAGATTTCCTCGACAGGTAGAATGTCCTTGTGGACGTGGTGGACACCGCCGTCGGCAATGATTCGGCGGAAGGTCTCCTGCATGGCACTGGCAGAAGCGCGGATCCCGTAGTTGCCATAGATCATCATGCGGATGTTGCGCAACGCCTTGACCCGCTCGGCGTTAAGATCCGGATAGGCGTTCGGCACGATGACCAGCGGCGCCAAGTCCGTCCAGGCGCGTGAAAAGCTTTCGATCTCAGAAGGATCCTTCTTTTTCGAATGAATCAGGATCATGTCCGCGCCAGTCTCTACGTAGGCATGGGCCCGACGCAGTGCTTCGGCTTCGCCGAGCCCTGCAATCAAGGCTTCGGTGCGGGCAATGATGAGAAAGTCCGGGTCCCGTCTTGTCGCAACGGCGGCCTCGATCTTCCCTTGGAACTCCTCAATCCGCAACAATTCCTGACGTCCATCGGCAACAAGGCTCGTCACCTTCGGAAAAGTCTTGTCCTCGATGACAATGGCGCTGGCGCCGGCACGTTCGTATTCGCCGATCGCATGGATCACGTTGATCGCATTCCCGTAGCCCGTATCGATGTCGGCGACAATTGGCAGCCTCGTGTGTCCCGCGATCGCTCGCAGCATGTCGAGATGCTGTGTCATCGAGATCAGGCTCATGTCTGGCAGGCCGTAAAGCGCCGACAGCTCGAATCCGGAGGCCCATAGGCCATCAAATCCGGCTTCCTCTGCAAGAATTGCAGAAAGCGGGCTATGCGCGGCCATGACGTGGACGAGTCCAGTCTCGGCCATGCGGGCGCGCAGGCGTTTGGCAGGGAACACGGGAGATCCTTCAGGACAGGGTGGCGCAGGCCGCGATGATACGGTCGCAGGCGCGAGTAAGGTCCGCGAGCGACGAAGCGTAGGAAATACGGATGTATGGCGAAGCCATGAAGCCGGCGCCGGGTACGACGGCCACGGCGAACGCATCGAGCAAATACATCGCAAAATCGGTGTCGGTTTCGATCACCTTGCGATTCGGTGTGCGCTTGCCGATAACGCCGGCGCAGGAAGGGAAAACGTAGAAGGCGCCGTCCGGCACTCGGCACGAAAGTCCCTCGGCCTGGTTCAGCTTGGCAACGACAAGATCGCGGCGCTGCAGGAAGGCGCTCGCAAATTCATCGATGTGCTTCCGTCCGCCGGACAGCGCCTCGATCGCGGCATATTGCGAGATCGAGCTGGTATGTGAAGAGGTCTGGCCCTGGATCAGGTTCATGGCCTTGATGAGCGGCAGAGGCCCTGCGCCATAACCCACGCGCCAGCCGGTCATCGCATCGGCCTTGGATACACCGTTGATCGTCAATGTGCGGTCGTAGAGGTCTGGTGCCACGGCTGCCATTGTGGCGAAGTCGACGTTGTAGGTGAGTTTTTCATAGATGTCGTCGGACAGCACGTGGACATGGGCATGGCGGCGCAGCACGGCGGCGAGCGCCTGCAACTCGCTTCGGCTGTAAACCGCTCCGGTCGGATTGCAGGGCGAGTTCAGCATCAGCCACTTCGTGCGAGGCGTGATCGCCGATTCCAGTGCCTCAGGACGCAGCTTGAATCCGTGGCATTCATCGCAGGCCACGAGGACCGGCTTGCCGCCAGCGAGTGCCACCATATCGGGATAGGAAACCCAGCACGGTGTCGGTATCACCACCTCGTCGCCTGCATCAAGACTGGCGAACAGGGCGTTGAAAATGACCAGCTTGGCACCACAACCAACCGTGATCTGGTCGATCCCGTAAGCGAGGTCGTGGTCGCGCTCGAGGCTCTTCTGGATCGCCTCGCGCAGCGGCTTGATGCCGGCGACCGGCGTGTATTTCGTCTTCCCGTCGTGGATTGCCTGGATACCGGCGTCGCGGATGGCAGTGGGCGTCTCGAAATCCGGCTCGCCCTGACTGAGCGTGATCACATCGAAACCCCGGTCGCGCAGCTCGGCCGCGCGCGCCGTCATGGCCTTGGTTTCAGAGGGGCGGACAAGTCTGAGCCGTTCTGCAACGAGAGACAAAATGGAGCACCTGCGGACTTCGACATGAATTCTCGACGGCTTCTACTCGCTCGCAGAGCGGCCAACAAACAGACCGTCGCGTTTGTTGAACGAAATGATCGTAAGTTGCGATGCCCCGCGTGGTGTCGCCAGGGACGGCGAGAGGCGCGCGTCATCCGGCAGAAGGCGTGCAAGGTTGGTTGGTCTTTTTGTTGATGCGGCGCGGACACGTGGAAACCCTTTAGTCCAGGAGAAAACGAGCAGGGGGAACCGGCGAGACGCGGCGCGTCAGGTTCGGTGGCCAATTGCGCTGTGTTCCAGCTGCGATCGGCGCTGAGGCTCGTGCAGCGCGTGGCAGGCTCTGTTCCCGCGCACTGCGATTACTAAGCGGGCACGCTAAGCCTTGAGCGTTCGCTTCGAACTCTGGAGTAGCGCGCCATCGCATATAGCTTGGCTTTGCATCGAATTATTCGATCGGTGTCATCCAGCTGTAGCACTAAGGGTCTTGAAGCTCGGCCTGGGCTTGAGGGGATAGACGATCTCCTCGTCGCGCTTGCGCGAAGAGTTTCATGCCGGTGGGGAAGTAGCGCGGTGGCATCGGTTTCGATCGAAAGCATTCGTAAGGACTACGGCCAGACGCCTGTCCTACGCAACGTTTCACTGTCGATTGCCGACGGGGAGTTCCTGACACTGTTGGGGCCGTCGGGCTGTGGGAAATCGACGTTGCTCCGCATCCTGGCGGGACTTGAGGTGCAGGATGCGGGCTCGGTCCGGATCGGCGAACGCGTGGTGGACGGACTGCGGCCAAAGCGGCGGGATATCGCGATGGTGTTCCAGTCCTATGCACTCTATCCCCACATGAGCGTCGCATCGAACATGGCATTGCCGCTGCGGATGCGCGGACTCTCTGCCTTACAGAGGCTTCCCGTTCTCGGTCGTCTGCTGCCAGGAACCGCCCAGATCACCGCGGACATTGATATGGAAGTCTCCCGTACCGCAAAATCGCTCGGTATCGGCCACCTGTTGTCGCGCAAACCGGGGCAGCTCTCAGGCGGCCAGCGCCAGCGCGTTGCGGTCGGTCGGGCGATGGTGCGCCATGCGGCCGTCTTCCTGATGGACGAGCCGCTATCCAACCTCGACGCCAAACTGCGCGTGCAGATGCGCGCCGAGATCAAGGAACTGCACCAGCGGCTCGGGGTCACCTTCGTCTATGTCACGCATGACCAGGCCGAAGCTATGACCCTTTCGGACCGGGTAGCGGTAATGCTCGACGGCGAGTTGCTGCAGGTTGCTCCGCCGCAAGACATCTATGCCGATCCCGACAATCGACGCGTCGCCGAATTCATCGGTTCACCCAAGATCAACATGTTTGACGGCGTGGTGCGCGAACGCGGCCTCATCGACGCGGCCGGGTCGACGCTCACGATCGAAGCCGATGCCCTCACAGGTACGCCGCTCTCGCTCGGCATTCGTCCGGAGGCTTTTTATCTCGCTGACCGCGGCGGGCAGGGGACGCTGACGGGTTCCGTGCGAATGATCGAGCATATGGGGTCAGATCTCTTCGTTCATCTTGATCTGGCCGGCATCGACCAGCCATTGATCGCAAGGCTGCTCGCTGAACGGGCGCCGCATATTGTGCCCGGCCAGACCTTGCATGTCGGCGTGAGACCGGACCGCATTCTTCTGTTCACGCGGGATGGGCGACGCTTACGGCGGGAAGGGGATTCTTTTAAGGGTTCCGTCACCCCGTTCCGGGAGGTCGCGGGATGATTGGACCTCTTGCTCTATCCGGGGCTTCGGACAAGCGATCCATGCCGATCGAAAAGCCATTGTCAGCCGCTCCGCTGGCTCGCAGGCGAGCCCTTGCAGAAGCGTTGACGGCCTTGGCGCTGGCAGGGCCCGCGCTATTCTTTCTGCTTGTCCTGTTTTTTCTGCCGGTTGCTGCCGTCTTCGTCATCGCGCTGACCGACTGGCGATTTGGGGCGACTTCTCTTTCTTTTGTCGGCCTTTTGAACTTCCGCGAGGTCTTTTCGGATGCAGCTTTCCGGGCCTCGCTCGTCAATACCGTCGTCTACGCCTTGATCGTCGTGCCCGGAACCGTGATCCTCGGTCTTCTGATCGCGCTCGTCATCGAAAGCGGACGGTCCTGCCGCGGCTTCTATCGCGCCGTCCACTTCTTGCCCTTCATGGCGACGCTCACCGCGATGGCGATCGCCTGGGAAGCGCTGTTGCATCCAACAATTGGTCTCGTCAACCAGGCGCTTGCCGCGATCGGATTGCCGACCGCCAACTGGCTGCGTGATGAGAATATGGCTCTTCCGATCCTCGCCGTGATCGGCATCTGGCAGAATCTCGGTTACGCGATGGTGTTGTTTCTCGCGGGCCTGAAGAGCACCCCGCAGGAGCTATACAATGCCGCCGATGTCGACGGCGCCGACCTTTGGATTGATCGGTTGCGCACTGTCACCCTGCCGATGCTTGGGCCGGTCACGATGTTCGTTGTCATCGTGGTGGGGCTGCGGGCATTCGAGGCCTTTGACACGGTAAAGGTGCTAACTCAAGGCGGGCCCGGCCACGCCTCCGAAGTTCTGCTCTACACCCTCTACCGCGAGAGCTTCGAGTATCTGCGCACGGGATACGGCGCTGCCGTCGCGGTCGTATTTCTCGCCATCGTGGTGACGCTTACCCTCGTTCAGGTCCGCTTCATGGACACCAAGGTGCACTACCAATGAACGGCGCTATTTCCCCGAACCGCCTGTCGCTGTCAGCAGCCCTCGTTCGACACGCGGTGCTGCTCATGACCGGAACTCTCATTCTCCTGCCCTTCGTGTGGATGGTCTCGCTGTCGATCAAGCCGCCGGGGGAGATCTTTCGGGCGTCCTTCTCCTTCTGGCCTACACAACTATATGTCGTCGAGAACTATACCAAAGCGCTGACGGAGACATCACTGCTGCGCTTTATGGGCAATGGTCTCATCGTCTGTGCAATGATTCTGCTGTCGCAGATCTTCGTCTGTGCCCCTTGTGCCTATGCGCTGGCCAAGCTTCGCTTTCCTGGATATGGCCTTCTCTTCGGCATGGTGTTGGTGGGACTGCTGCTGCCGCACCAGGTGCTCTCGCTACCGCTCTTTGCTCTGGGTCATCAGCTCGGCATCCTCAATACCTACGCGGCGCTCATCTTTCCTTATATTGTCTCGCCGTTTGGTATCTTTCTGTTTCGGCAGTTCTTCAAGACCATTCCAGATGACGTCGTGCATGCGGCGCGGCTCGACGGACTTTCCGAACTCGCCATCGTCTGGAGGATCATGCTGCCGATGGCGCTGCCGGCCGTCATCGCCTTCTCCATCTTCTCGGTTGTCAGCCATTGGAACGGTCTGTTCTGGCCGCTCATTGCGGTGCGCGACCAGTCCCTGATGCCGCCCCCGCTCGGCATCATGGCGTTCAGGAACGAAGAGGCTGGCAACGACTATGGCCCCCTCATGGCCGCCTCTACCCTCGTCGTGTTGCCTCTCGTCATCGCCTTCCTTGCCGCACAGAAATGGTTCGTCGAAGGGATGACCGGGGGAGCGGTGAAGTAGCGCTGGGAGATCCTTATGCCTTTGACACGCAGAGATATTCTGGTCGCCGGCACGACCACGATCGGCATCGGGGCTTTGCGCTCGTCGCGCGCCGCTGCCCGTAAGCTAACATTGAAGATCAGCACCCCAATCGGCACCTATCAGAAAATGCTTGGTGAACTTGCCCGCCGGTTCACCTCTGCCAATCCCGACATCGTTATAGAGTTCGTAGCCAAAGGCGAAAACTGGGATCCCTTGCTCCAGACCACACTGCGCGACGGTTTGATCAGCGATCTTCCTGACGGCACATGGCAGTCACTGACCTACGCGCCATTGCTCGCGCGGCGTGGCTACGCGCAGCCTTTTGATTCCGTTGCTGGCGGAAGCACGGTCTTCGCCGAGCTCGGCCTGTCAAGCGCGCTCTTGGAAGCCGTATCGGCGGGTGGTGAAATCCACGCCATGCCATTCGGCACGACGGTTCCCGTCATTTACTACAACATGGATCTCCTAAACCGGGTTGGATACACCTCGCCCAGCCTGCCCTCGACCTGGGAGGACATCATCGCTCTCGGCGTGAAAGTTGCAGCACTTGACCGAACGATTAATGGTGGTTTTGTCGAGTACGACGCCTCCAACGCCTGGATGTTTCAGAATCTCATCGCCACATTCGGCGGACGAATGATGAAGTCCGATTTGAGCGAGATCGCCTTTGATACAGCTGAAGGCTTGAGGGCGTTAGAGGTTGTGTGGCGCTTTGGAGAGGTGAGCACTGTCAATATGACCCGCGAACAGGCGCGCCAAGCATTCAACGCCGGCGCCTGCGGCATCCTTGTTCGTTCGGCAAGCGGTGTCACATCGGTCGCCAAGGCAGCCCACGGGCGCTTCGAGATGAAAGTCGGCAGGCTGCCAGTTCCCGCCGCCGGGGGCCAACTGGTCGGTGCTGCCCATGGCTTCATGATGTTTACCAAAGACTGGGAGCGGCAGAAGGCGCTGTGGGCGTTCTTGCGCTTCGCCGCCGGGCCGGAGGGCCAGATGATTCTTGCCCGGCACACTGGCTATCTGCCCGTCAACCTGATGGCGCTTAAGGATCCGGCATTCCGTAACCAGTACCTCGCCGTCAATCCCTATCACGCGGCGATCCTTGATCAGTTGGCAATCACTACAGATCAGGTCTCGTTCTCGAGTGACAACGCGGTCAAGATCACCGATATGATGACTGAGCTGATCAGGCTAGTGCTTGTGCATCGGATTCAGCCAAAAGCCGCGCTCGCCACGATGGCCGAGCAGACCCGCAAACTGCTCAACGCGTGAGCTCTCGCTGATCTCCCGCAGGATAGATCCATAATTTCCGAGGTTCGGTCATTCGTCGCCCTCTTCAATATAAACGTCGTCGACCGCAGCAATTCCAACCATCTTAGACGAGGCCATAGACCCCTTCGTTCGTCGGCACTCGCCGATTTTGGACCGAACCGACATCGGCCACCAGTTCTGCTGGTCGCCTCATTCCTTCTCACGTCAATCGACGTGAAACGACCTACTCAGGAGAGAAAATGCCAAAAATATTGAGTGAAGCGCAGGTTCAACAATATCGTTCCAAGGGGTTCGTTTGTCCGATTGACGCTCTGTCGGCAGAGGAGGCCAACGAGTTCTTGGCGCGCATGGAAGATCTCGAAAGTCGGGAGCCGAATCTATGGGCGCGCTCGAAGATAAAGCCGCATCTTTTGATGATGTGGCTGAATGATCTGATGAGGAACTCGAATATTCTGGACGCGGTTGAAGACGTTCTTGGGCCCGACATCATGGCATGGGCAACCGGCCACTTTGATAAGAAACCACACGATCCGAGCTTTGTAAGCTGGCATCAGGATGGGACGTATTGGGGGCTCTCCGAACCAAGCGTTGTTACGGCCTGGATCGCATTAACGCCCAGTAACCGGAACAACGGATGCATGCGGGTCATTCCTGGCAGCCATCACCAGGGGCAATTGCCGCATAGAGACACTGACGATAAAAACAATCTGTTGAGCCGTGGTCAGGATGTCGAAGTCAAGGTCGATGAAGCCGACGCCGTCGATTTGGAGCTTCGGCCCGGCCAAATCTCCCTTCATCACACGATGCTCATCCATGGTTCCAAGCCGAACTTCTCCGACACACGCCGGCTAGGGATCACCATTAGATATGTCGCAGCGCATGTCAGCCAGACCAGCGGGTACAAAGACAGTGCGACCCTGGTCCGCGGGACCGACAAGTATCGGAATTTTGTCGCCGAGCCTCGCCCGAGCCGCGACTTTGATCCAGATGCTGTTGAATTCTATGAGGCGATGGTTGCCGAAAGCCGCAGGCGGAAGGAGGCCATTGCCGCTCAGCACCAAAGCCGGCAGGAACGGCTCAAATCGGCAAGCACGCTCTGAACCCGACCCCGACGGCTTCGCTCATCAACGCGAGGGCGCCCGCATCATCCCTTACGCGGCGCCCTCGCGCAAATGGTCGTTGCGGCTGAATAGCAGCCTATCAGGCGAAGGGAGACGGTATCTCAACTTGCGAGCGCCAAGCTGCGTCGAACATTGCCAATCTCGATCTATTTGATCAGCGGAGCAACCGGTTTACTGCTTGTCGCAAAAGTCACCTCGGTAACGTGCGGTTGACGCAGAAGACCGTCCTGCGCGTAGCGCTCAAATAATTCGGTCAGCTTTTTGGTGACGGCTTGTTGGCCGATCATCACAGCCGACCGTTGGATGAGGCTGGAGGAGAAACTCAGTGCGAGAAAATGTGGAAGGCTCGTATCAAAATCCCATTTCCATTGTCGCACCTTTACGTCCTCGAATCTGAAGTCAGGTTCGAGCTCACTGTAGAAATCGATCGTGGAGTACGTCCCGGCTGCGGAGGTAAAAGTACCCTTGCGGTACTCCGGAATGCACTGTTCGACGAAATCGTGATATTCCGACAGTGCGCGACTGTCCGAGTACCGATGCCGATTGTGGACAAGCGCCAAGAGCCCGCCCGGAACCAATATGCGCGCGACTTCATTGTAGAACGCCGGCCTGTCAAATCGATGAGCTGCTGTCGCTGCCGCGATGGCAGAGACACAACAGTCCGGAAAGGGTAACCGCTCGGCTGGTGCCATTCGGAATTCGATGTTCAATTCGTCCGGCGTCGATTGAACCGCAACATGAATCATGTCGGCGTTCGGTTCGAGGCCGATAATGGAGCGTTGCCGCTGGGCCGCGGTCGCGAGCACCCTTGTAAAAATGCCTGTGCCGCTTCCAACATCCACAATGGCGCCGTTCAGGCGGTAGCGAACAGTGTGATCCACGATGAGCTTGGCAACCTCGCTGGGGTAGCCTGGCCGATAAAGATCATAATTCTTTCCCTCGCCGGCGAACTCGGACCATGGAGTCGCAAAATTGGGGAAGGTTGTTGCCATGGCCATGTTCGCAAGAACGGATACGTTTAGCTGCTTTCGTTGAATTCTCCGATGGCCGACAGGCCACCATTGAGGCTTTGCTCGCGCGCCTGAATTCGTATTCAAGTCCGTGAAGGGAGGGCGATGGCAAAGCGGTCGCCGCCACGACAACAGCACCTCGATCTCATTGAGTTTCCGCTGCCCAGCGCCACGAGCCAGTTGGCCTGGTTTGCGATGAGAAGTGCAGCCCCACGAACTTGCCATTGAACCCCTGCACTTCGATGGGTGAGGGCCCGCGGCATAGCCGCAACGAGGACAGGAGCCGAGGAGCTATCTGAATGCAACGTGTGCCAGCCGGCCTTCTGCTCCTTAAACGGGACTAGGTGCAATATTGATCTAACCTTTGGGTCATCTGAATCAAATGCCAACCTTGGTAGTTGACTGGCACGAGAATTGTTGCATTTCGCTATTTGATTTCGCTGTGGACGGACTAAGCCAAAATATCAGGCCGCATATGGTTGTCGCAGTGTGAGGACTTTGCGGGTCTGCTGGTCCATGCGTCCCGCGCACTTGATCTTGTCGTGCTGTAGCCTGCATGCCTATAGCGCGACAATCAGGATGAGAGCGCGTCAATCACCGCTTTGTCGACTTCGTTTGGAGTGGCGTGAACGGGCGGCCGGCCTGGACCGCGCTTGCGATCGAGGGCAACTTTTCGACGGTAGCTCTCGACGTTCATCTCGAGGATCGTGGCGTGGTGCACCAGGCGATCGATCGCCGCCAGCGTCATTGCTTGATCTGGGAAGATACGCCCCCATTCGCCAAATGGCTGATTGGCCGTGATCAGCAGCGAGCGTCGCTCGTAGCGGGAGGCGATCAGCTCGAACAGCACGCTGGTTTCCGCCTGGTCCTTGCTCACATATGTGATGTCGTCGAGGATCAGGAGGTCGTAGCGGTCAAGCTTGGCGATCGCGGACTCCAGCGCCAGCTCGCGCCGCGCCACCTGCAGCCGCTGCACCAGATCGGTGGTGCGCGCGAAGAGAACGCGCCAACCATCCTCGACGAGCGCCAGGCCGATCGCTGCGCCGAGATGGGTCTTGCCTCCGCCGGGTGGACCGAACAGCAGCAGATTGGCGCCGGTCTTCAACCAGACGTCGCCGGCGGCGAGCGCCATCACCTGCGCCTTTGACAGCATCGGCACGCTTTCGAAGTCGAAGGTGGCGAGCGTCTAGCCGGCGGGCAAACGCGCTTCCGCCATGTGTCGCTCGATGCGACGGCGGGTGCGATCGGCGGCCTCGTGCTCGGCAAGGGCGGCGAGGAAGCGGGCGGCGGGCCAGCCTTCCTTGTCCGATTGCGCAGCGAGTTTCGGCCAGATCGCCTTGACACCGGGCAGGCGCAGCTCATTGAGCAGCAGCTCGACGCGGGCGGCATCGATGGAGGTCGCTATGCTGGTCATGCCGCGTCTCCCAGGCTGGAGTGGGCCGAGACGATGCTGACGGAGGCCAGCTCATCGTAGACGTCGAGCGGCGCCAGCTTGACGGCGACACGCGGGATCGAGGCCGCTTCGGGCCGGAAGCGGTCGCGCAGCGCGGCAAGATCGGGTAACTGTCGGGCGTCCAGATCCATCGCGATCGCCTCGGCGAGTTCTGCTTCGCAGACGCGCTCGTGAGCCAGCGCCAGAAGCTCGACCGTCACCTTGCAGGCGCGCCGGTCATCACCATGCTCCCGCAAGGTCTCGAACAGACGTTTGTAAGCTGCACGCGGGAAGAGTTGGTCGCGATAAACGAGATTGAGGAGCGCCATCGGCTTGCGCCGCAGGGCATGGATGACGTGCCGGTAATCCACGACATGACCGCCCTGGCTCTCGGACACAGGCCGACCGCGCCGCAGCGTCACGACCGGTGTGACGCCAAGGAAGCATTCGAGCCGGTCGTCGAAGATGCGTACACGCAGGCGATGGCCGATCAATCTTGAAGGCACGGTGTAGAACACGCGCCGCAGGATGAAGCCGCCTGACGACGTCACCGGGATCACTTTCTCCTCGAAGTCGGTCGTGCGGCCTTTTGGCAGCGGCGCCAATGCCTCCTTCTCGAGCGCGATCGGCTTGGCGAGGTTGGCGTTGCGCCGGCCGACAATCTCGTCGACAAAAGCCCGGTACGCATCGAGACTGGCGAAGTCGCGCGTCCCCCGCAGCAACAGCGCATCTTCCAGTGCCCGCTTGAGATGGCCGTGCGCGCTCTCGATCGAGCCGTTCTCATGTGCGATGCCCGCATTGTTGCGCGTTGGCGCCATGCCATAGTGGCCCATCAGCCCGGCGTAGCGCTGCGTCAGATCCTCCCGTGCGTCGGCGGCCAGATTGCGGAACGCTGCCGACAGGCTGTCGCTGCGATGCTCCCGCGGCACGCCGCCAAGCGCCCACAGCGCGTTCTGCAAGCCCTCTGCCAGGGCGACGAAGCTTTCGCCGCCGAGCACGACATGGGCATGCTCGAAGCCGGAGAACGCCAACCGGAAGTGATAGAGCCGGTGATCGAGCGGCTCACCCGCGATGGTAATACCGAGCGCGCTCACGTCGGTGAAGTCGGACAGACCCAGGCGGCCGGGCTCGTGCTGCTGGCGGAAGATCACGTCCTGTTCGGGGCCGTTGAGCGCCCGCCAGGCGTTGATGCGCGGCTCCAGCGTGCGGCGGATGTTCGGGTTCAGGTCATGATGCCGTCGGCGCAGCTCGTCCAGCACGCCGATCACGCGGATGCCGGGCGCAGCCTTCAGGATCGGAACGATCTCGGCCTCCCAATACTGCGCGAGCGGATCGGACCGGCGCTGGCCCCTCGGCGTCTTCTTCTGCGATGGCCGCATTGCCTCACCTTAATTGTTACCGGATGCTAAGCCGTTGCCTCACGTAAATTGCTCCCTGGGATCGGGAACGAGCGGGGGGCGAAGGTGGGGCGGCTAAGCATGGCGACGCGGAAGGAACTGACGGCGGCGGCAGGCGCGCGCTATCGGACGTCGGATCGCGCGAAGAAGTCGCGGATATTGGACGAGTTCGTCGACATCACCGGATTCCATCGCAAGCATGCGATGCGGCTTCTTCGAGGTCAGGAAGACGCAGGCCCCGGCCGGCGAGCGCGACGCCGGGTGTATAATGAGGCGGAACACAACGCGCTCGTGCTCCTTTGGGAGGCGTCAGACCGGATCTGCGGGAAGCGGCTGAAGGCGTTAATGCCTGCGCTGATTGAGGCGATGGAACGGCACGGCCACCTCGACCTTGCCCCCGAGATCCGCGACAAACTTTTGGCAATGAGCGCTGCGACGATCGACCGCGCATTGGCGCGGGTCCGAGAAGGATTAGGTCGCAAGCGTCGACGGCACGCGACGCACTCGTTGCGTCGCAGTATTCCAATACGGACGTCGGCAGATTGGAACGATCCGGCGCCGGGGTTCGTCGAGGCTGACCTTGTTGCGCATAGCGGTCCATCGGCGCGCGGCAGCTTCATCCAGACCCTCGTGCTCACCGACATTGCTACCGGCTGGACGGAGTGCGCTCCTCTGATCGTGCGCGAACAAACGCTGTTGAGCACGGTGTTGACGGAATTGCGCAAACAATTGCCTTTTGCGCTGGTCGGCCTCGATACTGACAATGATACCGTGTTCATGAATGAGACGCTGAAAGCCTACTGCGATGCGGCCAACATCGTCTTCACGCGTTGCCGGCCCTACCGGAAGAACGACCAGGCGTTCGTCGAGCAGAAGAACGGTGCTGTCGTGCGCAGGATGGTCGGCTATCGTCGGTTCGAGGGCCTGGAAGCGGCCAAGCTGCTGGCTGAACTCTATCGATCGGCGCGGCTGTTCGTGAACTTCTTCCAACCCTCATTCAAACTGATGGCCAAGCAGCGCGACGGTGCTCGTGTGCGCAAGACATACAGCGCGCCGGCAACGCCACACCAGCGCTTGGCCGCCGACGCCCGCACGCCCGACGCGGTTCGCCACCATCTCCAAGAATTCTATGCCGCTCTCGACCCGGTCGCGTTGTTGCGCGATATCCGCGGCGCGCAGGAACGCCTCGCGGCGCTCACGGATACCCAGCCAATCGCCAATCCTGCTGCGGCATCACCATCGATCGATCTCTTCCTGGCAAGCCTACGAACCGCCTGGAAGGACGGAGCTATGCGACCGACGGATCGGCCAATCGTGAAAGCGAAAAGAGGCCGGCGTCGCCCTGACCCGCTCATCCGGGCAACGCTAGATTTGCGAAAATGGTTTGAAGCCGAGCCATGGCGGACTGGTAGCGAACTGCTCTCCCGGTTGCAGGTGGAATATCCTGGAGCCTATCCGAGCAAGCTCCTTCGAACGCTTCAACGTCGGCTTAAATCCTGGCGCAGCGAGCAAGCAAACGCGTTATTGTTCGTTCCTACGGAGAAAACGCAGCCGGGGCATGAGGTCACAACAACCCCATGATGTGCCAGGTGCCAGCGGAGGAGGCCGGGCGCTCCGAAACCCCGGCCATCTCCGCACCCGGCCTCCTCCTCAACCCAAGCCGGGAGCAAAATAAATGAGGCAACCGATCGCACTCGGGAGTATCGATAGGTGAGGCAATACGGAGTCTCACCCTGATCGCCGCCGCGCACATGCCAGTTCGCATTGCGAACCAGCGATAGACCGCACCTGCAATTTGCGCATCTTGGAACTTCGAGCTTTCCCAACCGTGCACCGCAATGCGGCATGCCAACCGGCTAGGCGTGCTCCATTCTGGATTGGCTTGTGATGGATTTCTTACGCTACATGTGCCGCGTTCCTCCCGCGGCCAATCGTAACGGGCTGCTTTCTTTAAGCATAGAAGTCCGACCAGTGGAGGCCGGCTTTCATGGGGCATCCATCATCAAACACGAACCTAACCATCGCACTATTCGATGAGTGCCTGTCAAACGATTATTTTGCGGTGCTACCCCCTGAGTCCGATGGGGTCTAACAAGGACAGGGGAACAATGACATTTTCCGATGCGCGCTCAAGCTTACATCGAACGATCAAACGAGCTGTACTGAGTTCAACGGCGGGCTTAATTGGGCTGAGCGGGGCACAGGCGGCCGATATTGCCGTAAAGGCCAAGGAGATCCAGTATGTGAAGGCGTGCTCGCTGTACGGTACCGGATTCTATTACGTGCCTGGCTCTGACACCTGCATCAAACTCGGTGGCTTTGTCCGCGCTGACACGGTACTGGACAGCTCAAGTTTTGTGATGACACCCGTTTCCGGTCTCGCAGGCGCCAATAATCGGCTGAGCGGTACTTATACCGGTCGTGCTCGCATCGACTTCACCATCGATACGCGCACAGCGTCAGACTACGGCTTGGTCCGCACCTTCTTCGAAACGACTCTCAACTGGGCGTCCGGTAGCTACACTGGTGCTGGGAACGGCTCCACAGTCTACCAATCCCTCGGCGGTACAACCGCGCCGGCCAATGCAGGCGTTGGCAATGTCGCCTATGGTTCGGTTGGCGTCTATTTCGCGTTCATTCAATTTGCCGGATTCACGATCGGAAAGGCAGTCTCGCAGTACAGCTCGCCCTGGGTGCAATATCCGGCTGGCAACTTCGACGGCCTTCCGGGCAGCGGCGGAAATAATACGGGAGTCAATCAGTTCACCTATACCGCCGATTTTGGTCAGGGCTTGACGGCGACGGTTTCAATGCAGGACCCGACCGCTTACTATCAGAGGAATATCTGGAACACGAGCTATGCATCGGCAGCGGGCATTGTGACCGGCGTTTATGGCTCACCGAGTTTCGGTGGCACCCTGGCTCCAGATGTCGTGGGTATGACGCGTCTTGACCAGGCCTGGGGTCTCTTTCAGGCATCGGTCGCGGCACACAATAATCATGCTGCCTATTACGGCGCGGACGAAACCTCTGGACACGCCTCCGATAAATGGGGATGGGCTGGTCAGCTGGCCTTGTCGATCAAGAATATTCCGACCGGCGCCGGCGATAGCATCAACTTGCAAGCTGCCTACGCCAAAGGCGCAATCAACTTTGGCATCAACGAAAACATTCCAGCTTCCTGGGCGATGTACGCCAATTCTGCCAGAAGTGGCGCATATCAAAGCATGGGTATCGCAGGCATCGCGGATGCGATCTATTCCGGTACAGCGGCAGCAACAGGTACAGCTCTGCAGCTGACCACGACTTTTGGTCTCAATGGCGGTTATACCCACAATTGGAATCCGTACTGGAACACTGGCATTTATGGCGGCTGGGCCGCCGTTCGCTATACAGACGCAGCTAAGGCCCAGATCTGCGGCAGCTCTGGCATGGCTGCTCTCGGCCTGACGGGCGCCTGCAATCCCGATTTCAACATTGCAGGGGTCGGTACAATCACACGCTGGTCGCCGGTCACGAACCTGACCTTCTCGGCCGAGCTCGATGCCACGTTCCTCGATCAGAAGTACTCTGGCACAATCAAAGCGCCGGCAGTCGCAGGCGTCGGCAAACCGGCTGCCGTGTATGAGTTGAAGAACCAGGGCGCACTGGTCGGGCTTCTACGCGTTCAGCGCAATTGGTGAGATTCCGCCGGACGACTGGAGGACAGCAACTTCGTCGTAAGCCCGGGAACGTCCGGCGCACCAATCGACTAGCATGCGGCTAGAGCCAGAGGTCTGCGGCGGCATGTTTCGTCCCGGCTTGGGCCACTCTTGGGAGTGGCCCTCTCACGCGAACGCCATGTACGGTCACCATTTGGATCAGTTTGCTTATGTTTCATCAGCGCGATGACGATTGGTCTCGAGCTGTGAACAGCCCCCGCGCGCTCTAGCATGATGGCGATCCGCAGCGCAGCAGACCCCAATGCATGCCATCTTGGTCTTGTTCGGCCCGGCCAATCATCCGACTTTGCGGTCAACCTGAACCTTCAGCAGGGCGCCTCAAGGCTCCGTATGTCCGGAATAGCCTAGCCGGCGATCGCCCGAAGGTCGCCAACCATGCCCACCGTCGAGTCAATAATGGATAGGATCTGCGGTTCGCGCTTCGCCCATTGCCGCCAATGAACTTTCGTTCCTGATCGAGGTCCTCGCGCATGTCGGTGAACTTTTCGACTTAGGCGATCGACGTGGCCCCGGAATTTCGTCCCGGTCAGATAGTGGTAGACCTGCTCCATCTTGGTTTGCTGGCCCTGCTGCACCAGGCGGGAATTTGTGACGTCGTTAAGTCCCTGAAGCAGCGCAACTGCCACAGGAACGGCGCAGCGGGGGGAACCCAGACCTCCGTTGATCAGATCGAACTGCATCTATGTGCCTCGGCAGCGCCGGCGAAATGATGAGCGCTTCGTCTACGCCACAACGGCGCTGGTCGTCGCGTAACTTCGCGGGCCAGCCATCGCTCCAGGCTTGGGTCCGCTTGGATTTCCGACGGATGCCGTTGATCGTTGGTTTCCGCGGCTCTACCGGCCTCGCGCAACCTAACCAGATGGTCGCGGCGAACAGTGCCAAGTGCGACAAGGGCTGCCCGCTCGCACGACAACTGAATTCCCTGGATTGATCTCGGTCGATACGTAGGTACGATGCGACGTCCAAATGGATCCAAACGGGGAGGGCGGGCTAACGTGACCGGCGATGTCGGGCGCTAAGCACGCCGGTTTAAGGTATGCCAATCGAATTGCACGAGCGTCTATCTGAATTTTCCTACGGGTATGGTGTAACCCGCGAAGTCGAACGCCGGCTGAAATCGGCGGGTCTGTCAGCGGTACCGTTCTTACCAAGCTTGATCCAAGAAGCCGCCGTCGGTTTTGATGTTGCGTTCAATGTCCGGGGAATACCGTTGATGATCCAGTTCAAGCTGGGCCAAGCCATGCGGCGTTTTAGGCCTTCGCCGCGACCTCAGCTTTCTCAGCAGTTCTGGAGAAATCAGGTCGATACAGGAGAGCCTGACGGTCAGTTCGAGTTACTGTTAAAGGCTGAGCACGACGGTGCGCGCGTATTTTATGTTGCTCCCATGTTTCACGACTGGGAGGTCTATCTGGGTCACTATGAGCAGAAAAAGATACTGCGGCGGTCGCTCATTGTGACGCCAAAGGCAATTCGCTCGGTATTGGACAACAACAGCGTTCCGGATGGAGAACACAAGGTCGTCTACGACGATCAACGTGCATACCTTTGTTCGAGTCCTCTGCAGCTTCCGACTGCGCGCGAAGCAGACATCGCTGAAAAGGTCCGCTTTGACCTTGAAGACCAGAAGGTATCCCTTGGTGAGGTTCTGGAAGAGGTTCTTACCGGCTTTGAAAAACGCACGGAAATCCGCCGGGCGGCCGAAGGGCTTCACCAAGATCCAGATCGCGCCGCTTATCAGATTCCATCAGACGATGGCCGAGAAGCTGCTCTTCGTCGGCGTCGACTAGCCCGATTTCAGGCAAGTGGCCGTAGCCGCGCGGAAGCCGTCGCGCTGGTGGTGGGGGCAGAGACTTGGTCGATTGGAGCTCAGCTTATCTTTGTGACGAGGGAATAAGTTTGCCAGAAAGCCAATGAAGAGCGCCTAACCTGCGGCTATCGGCATCGTAAATGGGACTTTAGCTTGCGGAAGGAGAAACTTGGGGGGCGACGTCATGCTTGCAAATCAAACCGATACTTGCGGCTGCGCAGATCAAAGGCTTCACGTCCTCCCTCCATAATCGAAGTGATGGTGGCGCTCACAGCAGGCGTCTCGATGGCTCCGTCGCAGTCAAGCTGAACGCGAGGTGAGCTATTGTTCGGATTTGACGATGGCTCAGGAGACTTCAGTGCGATGATCTTATCAGCATCACCATTGACGACGATGTTGGCATTGTGAGTCGTAAAAATGAGCTGCCGGGTAGACTTCGAGGTCCTCAAAAGCTCCACGATACGCATGATCACTCGGTTATCCAGGTCGTCTTCCGGCTGGTCGATGATCAGCGTTCCAGCCGATTGTTTCAGCAGAAGTTCGAGCAACGCGGACGCCTGCTGACCAGGCGACGCCATTTTGAAGTCGATTGCCTTACCGTCGTCAACATAGGACATGATGATCGAATCCGCCGGAACCGCTGCCACGATGCCCGCGATCGTTGTGTCCGTGAGGTTCAGATAAATCCTCTTGCGCTGCCGCTCTGTCAGCTGTCTTTCGCCATTGAACAGGATCGTTTGGAGGGAGCTGAGAATACCATCACTCGCATCAGGCGGTGACCCGGCCATGATCTTTGCTTCATAAAGCCCGACAAACTGCTGGCGCAGCTTGACCCAGCCTTCGACCTCGTCGGCCGCAAGTGTCGCACTGACCCACTCCGTGCAGCTCTCTTCAACCGATTGGGTGTGAGATGCCTCAAACAGCTTCTGCAGCGCGGCCAAGTACTGCGCCGGCAGTCGATCTCGGCGAGCGCGCGCCTTGAGCATGTTGCTTGACTTGCCGGCGACGGCGTCGGCGGCGGATTTTAGGATGTCACGCCGCTGGCTCACGAGACGATCCAATTGCGCGATTGCATCCTTGTAGTCCTTCTCGGCATTCGCTTTGGCAAGCTCCGCACTTCGGGCGCGCGCCTGCGCGGCTTCGGCCGTCTGCAGCTCGCCGTTCAATCGAGCGACCTCGTCTATCAGATTGCTGTGCTTACCCTGCTCCTCGACGGCCGCTGCGTAAGTCGTGCCGAAAGCAGCACGCTTAACCTCAAACCGGTCCCCGGCTTCCCTTTGCTTTGTTGAAAGAACGTCGAGAGCAGCCTTCGCCGCTTCGAACGATAACTTGATCGCAGCCTTGGCATCCGACAGGGCTCGCTGCAAGCTTGCTGCTTCATCAAAGTCGCTCGCGCCCTCGTAAGCCGACAACTCGACCGTCAGCGTAGCGCTTTCCAGCCGTTCCAGTTCGACCTTGGCGTCTCTCGCCTGATCGCCGACAGTGCGGATGTAATCATTCGCTCGACCGTACTTTGGACCATCCTCGATTGTCTTAAGAGCCTCAGGGGAGAGGCCTTCTTCCTCAAGCCGTTTGGTCAGCGCCGCAATGCGCTGTCTGAGATCTTCCACCTTCTCGGTTGTTTGGCGCAGGTCGACGCGAGATTGCCACAGCGCGGCCAGGTTGATCAGCGCGGTACCGACGCTGCGTTGGGCGTTCTCGATGGCTCTCTTGACGTCTCGCTCCCGGTCGACCTCTTCCGCCGCGGCAATGCCTGTGATCTGTTCAGATGCGGTGGCCGGGTTATTCATGGTGCTCGACAGGCCCTTCTGCCGGAAAGCCCGTCCTCGAAAGCGTTCCCGAGCGATCCTGGTCGTCACCTCAATCGTCCGCCCGGCTGCGCTGACGGTAATCATCTCGCTGTTCGAGAGGATACGGCGCCAAGTCTCCCTCACGCCTTCGCGTTCAAGCACGACCTCCACATAACCATCATCTGCCAACGTTTCGCTGATAAGCTTGGCTTCACGGTCAAACTCAGGGTCGATCTTGTTATCGAAGTCCTTGTCGGTCCGCCCGAGGCCGAAGCGAAGATACTCTAGAAATGCGCTCTTTCCCGATCCTCGCCCGCCTATGAATGCGTTGAAGCCCTCATTGAACGATATTTTCACAGGAGCAGGTCCGGTGAGGCTGCTCTTTACGCGCAACTCCACCAGGTATTCCGTCGGAGACGTCGGCGCGTCGAACACGATTCGCGCCTCGTCGGCCAGGAGCGCTTGGCGAAAGGCTTCGATTGAGTGCTCGCCAAGCTTGATCCAGCAGTCGTGGACGCCCAATCGGCTCCAATCTGCGTTGCGGTTGTCGCCAGTCGCGAGAATCGCTCGCCGCCGACTGCCCCAGTCCGCGATTTTCCCGCGGACCTTTTCCAAGGTCGTCGCATCCAGCGAACGATATGGCCGCTCAATATAGACGCCGTCGATCGGCAAATTCGCGAATCTGGGGTGATGGCCGGTTTCATTCAGGGTCTTGTGATCTTCCTCCTTGCTGAAGTGCGGTAGGATCACGCTTGTGTCGCGCAGATGCTGCTCGCCCTGGACAGCTTGAACGAAGCCGGCCACGGTTTCCCGAGCAGGAACGATCGCGCAAGTTTTGGCCTGCGCCGCCGGCGCGGCAAGGATATTGCCTGCCGCAGCCAGTGCGAGTTTCTGCGTGTCGACGCTCATCGCTGGATCGAAGACCACAATGCATTGCGCGTTGTCCGAGCAGGTGATCTCGACCGCGGGAAACACGCGTACGGTCGAACCGCGGCGCTCCGCCGCCTGCAGAACATAAGCGGACAGGCAGATATCATGGTGATCCGAGACAGCGATAGCCTGCAGTTTTGCAGCCTCGGCGGCATCGATAAAGCTGTCAGCCCATTGTTGGCGGGCCAACTCGCCAGCCTCATTCCCGCCAGGCAGGCCGGGTGAGCCAACCCAGTTGAGGTCGCGCGGTGTATGACATTGAAAGTCGCACTTATGCCATGTCGTACCCGGATGAAGTCCAACCTCGTGCGCCATTTTTTTATCCCCTGTTGCGCGGCATACTTCCCCAGGTTGTACTTAGACGCGACGTCGATGACTAGCCTCATGACGGTAGACCTTTGTACGGATCGGACTGAGCGGCCGACATTTGGATGTGCGATCGACTTTAAATCGACAGCGAGTTGCCAGTCCGCGCTCTGACAAGGTCATGATGCGGGGGACCTTGGGTTATGGAGGATCGACTGCCTGCTCAAGAACCCCGAGCCCCTAAATCATGGCACGATACTTTGGCATAGCCTTGATACGATCGTCTGGGCTCTCGGCAACAACGCGCTATATTTTGCCAGCGCGACAGATTTGAGGATCTTTCGGTAGGGTTCTTCAGATGAGCCAACGCTCTCGCTGAAGATCTCGCCATTTCGCGTCAAATGCGCAATGGTGGATTTGGCACCCGAGCACGCCTCTCGCAAGCGGACTAAACGCTTGCGAAGAGAGGCGCAACACAGCATCCGAACGCCGCGATGGATAGCGCTTCAATCCAGCGTAGCCGCTTTCATGCCATTGGAACGCTCATTCTACAACGGGATGGATTTGGCCTCGCCGCGGACATTGTCCAGTTTGTCGAGCGCGATAGGGGGATGTCGCAGCGGCGGCATTTTATTTGCCGCCAGGTCAGCAAACCTGCCAATGACGATGCTGTACTTAAGCCGCAGGCCGCGTTCCCAAATACTCGGTCCATTCCGCTTGCCTGGCATCTCGTCTTTCGTTCCATATCTGGCGAACCGTTGCTCGAAGCGAGCATCGCTCAGCGTGGGCTTGCTGATCTCGTTCTCGTTGCGCTTGGCCGACATGCTTCAACGGATTTGGCGAGCTTTATCGTCGAGCAAAATTTGCAGTGCGACCCAGGCGAAGTTCCTGATGATGTCGAGCGACTTGTCCTGGAGTCCGTTGGACGAGCGAACGCGAGGATGTCGCCGAGGCATTTAATCAACCTGCTTTCTCCAGCTCTCTGCGCGCGACGATATCCAACCGAGAGGGCAGCTGCCGGCGCAGCTGTCAGCCACCGAAGACAAATTCCACCCGGCTGGCGGCATAGGCGGTCTGACCGAAGGAGATCAGACGCTCTTCCGCGTCGACATTTATGACATCAGTCTGCAGCACATGCTCCGTCGTTGGGATCTTCAGTCGCTCGATTTCGATGGTCGTTGGCGGCCGCGATCGCATGCGAACAGATTTGCGGTGATAGTCCACTACTCCGAGCTTCTTCAGCACCGCCGAGGTGGACAAAATGGCATCGGCGGGCCGCGCCGCCTTTTCGAAAGCCTTATCTATGTTGGGAAGCAACCTTTCGGGGAAGTAACTTGGTCCGTAGCTGATCGGCACGCCATCAGCCTCACTCAATGTGGTCACTACGACGACACGCTCACCATCGCGGAGCCCAAGTGCAGCGCAAACCGGGGGCGAGGCGTCGGCTCGCTCGATCGAAATCAGTCTGCGGGAGGGCTTCTTTCGGTTCTCGAGGATGTTTTCCTCGAAGTACTTCCTGTTCTCGAAGTGATAGTTAATTGGGCCGCGGGAAACGAATGTCCCGCGGCCCTGCTCCATGCTGACTATGCCCTCGTTTTCGAGGTGCGACAGAGCGCGTAGCACGGTCAGGCGATTGACGCCGAATCTGGTTGCGATCGCCGGCGCTGAAGGCAGCCGCCCTCCGGGCGCTAGGGCGCCGCGGTTGATGTCGTCGACTAAGGAATCCACGATTCTCCGCCACATGCTGATCCCTTCCACCGTCCGTTTCACCATGTGCAGATGTGGTCTCCCAGATAGCGCCGAATTTGCCAGGACCTCGATGCCAACAGTCGTTGGCGTGATTCGCTAGATCATTTACGTTCGCCCGTAAGGCTCGGGTGCGCACCAACCTCGGCTGTAGTCTCGGCGATTGCCTTGAGACCGACGGTAAGCTCATCACGCGTTTCCGGAGACCCGAAGCAGACCCGCACAGCGTCGGGCACCGGACCACCATCGGTCACAAAAGGGGCCGCGTCGCCGGCGAGCACGCCCCGGGCCTTCAGCTGAGCGTGGAATGCCTCGCGCTGCCCATTTGGCAGCTTCAGCCATCCATGGATCGCGCCAGGCGGAGAGGCGAAGTCCAGGCCGGCAAGTGCGGAAATGGCCATGGCGTGGCGGCTGGCGGCCTCCGCGCGGACTGCCTCGAACAGCCGACTAGCCATGCCGCTTTCCATCCAATGTGAGACCACTGCAGCCGTGATCGGTGCCGCCATCCAGAAGGTGGAGCGTACCCCAGGCCAAAAGGCCCGCTTGGCTTCCGCGCCAGAAGGGGCGGCCACATAGGCGAACCGCAGCCCCACGGTGAAGCTCTTGCCGAGGCCCAGGATATACCAGCTGATGTCGGGCGCGAGCGCTGAGATCGGGGGCGGTGCGTCTTCAGGCAAAGCGCTATAGATGTCGTCCTCCACGATCGCAATGTTATGGCGCCGGGCAATTTCAATGATCTCCTGTCGGCGGGAGAGCGGCATGACGACGGTCGTGGGATTCTGCAACGTGGCCAGGCAATACAAGGCTTTGGGCTTGAACCGGCGGCAGGCCTCGTCAAGTGCGGCGGGTACCATGCCGTCCACGTCGCAGGCCACGGATTCGGTGCGAAATCCATACTGCCGGGCGATCGCTGGGACCGCGGGATAGGTGAGTGGCTCGGTGAGGAGGGTCTCGCCGGGGCGCATGATGGCGGGATAAATCATGTTCATTGCACTGAGCGTGCCATTGGTAAGCACAACCCGCTCCGGAGCCGGCGCCTTGCCTAGGCGACGTGCCAGCCATTCCCCACCTTGGATGCGATCTCTTTCCGTCCCCATGAAACGATGGGTGCGCGTCAGGGCGGTGAAGTCCGTCTCAACGAGAAGGTCGGTCAGCGCCGCTCGGAACGCCTGGTTGGTTTCTGGAACAGGTGGCGGAAGGTTGCGGCTGAGATCGGCGACGACAGTCATGCGGGCTCCAAGGGTCTGAAGGAAATTCGGACATTCAGCCTAGCTGATAATGATCTATATCACTAGACCTTTTGGCGAAGACCCCCTATGGTCTGGGAGTTGACTGGGGAACGGCAGGCGTGGCGGGCAGCTCAAAGATGAATGGGGACGGGCATTGGGAAGTCATGGCCCAAAAGGCGAGTGAACGCCGCCGGGGCTGCAGATGTGATCGTACTAAGCCATCACGAGTTCGCTTCGATAATCCGCTCTGTGCTCGTGTCATCGACGTAGCGGCGCTCCAGCGTTCGGGAAGCTTGGCTCAAGGGCGAGATCGTCTCATTGGGATTTCCTCTGCCTGCGGCAAATAGCCGGCAAAGCGGATCGAGGCCGGCTTCCTATCAACATTCCTTAAGGAGAGAACATGACCCTGCCTGCGCCATACGCATCGCTGAACGGAAGGATCGTTTCCTGGCCGGAGGCCACAATGCATATCTTCAGCCCGGCCGCAAAATACGGCCTCGGAGTCTTTGAGGGGGTGCGGGCCTACTGGAGCGAGCAGCAGGGCCGTCTCCTCCTATTCCGAATGGAAGACCACATGCGGCGCTTGGCCTACAGTCACAAGGCTGTACGCTTCGACACTCCCTTCACCGCCGCGGAACTGACAAAGCAGACTGCCGACCTGCTCAGGGCCTGCGGCTATCGAGAGAGCACCCACCTGCGGATCATGAGTTACCTGAACGGTCAGGGAGACATGACAGTAACAGGGCCGATCGGCACCGCTATCACGGCGCTGGCTCGGCCGGTGCCCAAGGCGGTGCTCGATGGTGTCCAGGCTCAAGTGAGCTCCTGGGTGCGGATTCCGGATCGGGCCATGCCAGCCCGCATCAAAGCTAACGCCAACTACCACAACTCAAGATTGGCTCACATGCAGGCCGTTGCAGACGGCTACCAGCAGGCCCTGCTGCTAAACGAGCAGGGCAATTTGGCCGAGGCCCCGACGTCAACGCCTTTCATCGTCCGCAATGGCGTGGTGGTGACACCGCCGCTTTGCGAAGACGTGCTGGAAAGTATCACCCGCGATACGATCCTCAAGCTCGCGCGCGAAAGCCTCGGCCTACCGGTGGAGCAGCGGGTTGTGAACCGCTCAGAACTATATGCGGCCGACGAGGCCTTCCTTGTGGGGACGGGAGCGGAGGTGACGCCGATTCTCGGCATCGACCGGCTTCCAGTGGGCGATGGCAAGCCCGGGCCGGTTGTACGAGCATTACAGGCGGCCTACTTCGATCTTGTCCACGGGCGTACAAATCTCTGGCCGAATTGGCTCACGCCCGTCGAGATTTAGCACGGCATCTGCCGCGCCTCCGCGAGGATCCTTCCAGGTCGTTAAAGAAGCGTCTGAACACATGCCATCAAAAGACGGGAGTTCGCCACGAGGCATATGCGCCATTCATGCCCGTGGCGACCGCCTTATAGACCTCCATTAATCGTTGCGTTTTGATTCCAGGTTGACCGTTCCCAACAGGTATGCGGTCGACTGATGTCACCGGCATAATTTCGGCACCAGTGCCGCAATGGAATACTTCGTCGGCGAGGATCAGTTCGGTTCGATCGACATCGCGCTCAACCGTCAGTAGCCCAAAATGGCTGCGGGCTAATTCGATCACGGTCCGGCGTGTAATCGATTCTAGTATGTCATTGGTCCCGCTCGGCGTAATCAACTGATCATCGCGAACCATGAACACGCACGTCGCAGGTGCCTCGGCCAGCTTTCCTCTCGTGTTGAGGAGGAAAGCGACATCGTAACCATCCCGCTGAGCCTGCATGGTTGCCAATCGAGCGTTATGATAGTTTGCGTTAGCCTTGATGCGCGCGGGCATCACATTGTCTGGCATGCGCATCCAAGAACTAATCTGAGCAGAGGCGCCTTGGATCGATCCCTGAGCGGACTGCCGCGGCAGCGCAGTGATCGCGATTCCTACGGGACCTGTTGCCCCTATGTCGCCGGTCCCGTCTATGAAAGCCATCATCCGGATATGCACCGTCGTACAAAACGCGTTTGCGCGACATAAGCTAACGAGCGCCTCGGTCAACTCTTCTTGGGATGGCCCCAGGTCGAACCGCATTGCCTTTCGCGAGAACGCAAATCGATCAAGGTGTTCTGCGAGGCGGAAGAGATGCATTTGCTCTGCATCTTCATTCCAATAGCCGCGGATTCCTTCGAAAACACCTATGCCATACTTCGTCACAGGTGCGAATACGTGCACCTTGGCATCATTCCAGGGAACGATTTGGCCATTAAGATATGCAAATTGTGCGGTCGAATCCATCTTCACCTATGACGAATAAGAGCTGTCGATACTTGGGTCGCCTGATCAGCAAGTCGGTCACCACCTCGCCATCGTCGATCGCGCGGCGAGCCGTCAGCGACCTCCTGTTACCCTTGCTGATATGCAGACAGGAGTGATGCGCATAGCTTTGCTCTCCTTGGTTCTGCGGAGCGTGGGTGTGTAGGCTTCGGCTCGGACCGGCCTATTCAAGAGGCCTTAATGCGAGGATAGCCGACGCGACTATGGCGAAGATGGTGATCGCGGCGTACATAGCCGGAGCCGGCGATGGCACCCGGATCGACGAGACATGCAATCCCGCAAGCAGGAGAAAAATGATGAGCGTGACGGTTACGAATAGTTCGCTCGGAAGAAGCGGTCGGACAACAAAAGCGGCAGCCATTATCGGAACATCATATGAGAGCGGCACCCCTAAGAAACGCCCATCGGCTGATTTGCCGAAGTTCGCAAAGTAGCTGAGCCTAATTGCCCCTGCGGCGAGTAGCGCAGTTGCGGTCACCAAGGCGAGAACGGAAGCGCGGCTGAGTTGAATTACAATTGCGGCGGGCAAAACAGCACCGTAGATAATGTCAGCAAATCCGTCGAGGCTCTTTCCCATCTTTGCAACATCCGGGTGGCGATGCTTTGTGCGAGCTGCCACGATCCCGTCGAGGTGATCGCATAGGACGGCCCAAAGTGCCGCGGCTATCGACAGTTCAAGACGACCTGAAAGAGCAAGAAATAGACTGGCGGACGAAAGAAGAAGGCCGCCAGTTGTTATGGCGTTCGCTGGATCCCAGAGATATCTAAGCATTTGACTTTCACTTTCTGCGGGTCATGCCTTGAGGCTGCGCTCCTCTGAAAATGCGCTCTGCGATCTGCAGATCTTCAGGAGTATCGATTTCGTACCACTTGAGGTGATCGCATCGGGCCGTTGCCAGCTGCAGACCACGCAGTTCGACAAGATAAGAAAGAAGCTCCTCTGTGTAGGCTTGGGTCGCTCCGGACCCAATGATCTCGTCCAGCGCTGGAACGATCGTCTCCTTGAGAGTCGCTGCTGAAAGTCTCAACAGGTTCATCACCTTGAAAAGCCTTGGCCCATTCGCGACCAGGTTGGCTCCGGTTTGCTTCATCCGGAACTCCGAGATGAGGCCGCTATCCGACAACAGAACTGCCGACCCTTCCATCAATTCATCGAAAGGAACGATTGCAGCCACGTTGTTCGCCTGGCTCAGCAGTAAATAACGTAGCGCATCCTCTTCGAAAATGACGTCGCCCTCGAGGAGAAAACAGTCTCCGGAAAGCAGCGCGTCTCGCGCGAGCCATAGCGAATAGGCACTGCCGGTACGGTCGAAGGCTGACGAGTCCACATAGTTGATCCCAAGCGTACCGAAGCGGCGACCGCACGCGTATTGAATAGCGTCCTTGCGGTAACCAACCACGAGCGTCACCTCTTCGACGCCAACTGCTTCCAAGTTGCGGAGCGCATTGTGGAGGATTGGCGCGCCATTGACTTCGACCAAGGGCTTCGGCCGTAGATCCGTCAGCGGTCGAAGGCGAGAGCCGACGCCGGCGGCGAGGATGACGGCGTTCTTGGGTGCATTGATAGCCATTTGAATAGCTTTAGTTTCCAAGGATCTCGTCTTTGTTCAGGCCATCACCAATGCGACGCGCTATGTCAGGCCGCTCCAGCCGGTGATAGCAATGGACGCTGGCCCCCGCCGCCATGGGCGCTTTCGCTCGATCCAAGATGCTGTAGGAGGTTGCGGTTGCGGCGCAACGCCTAGGAGATCTTCCGGAGGCACGCAAAATTCAGCTGGGACGAAATATTGTCCGTGTCGGCCGGCTCAGCGCGCTCGTAGATCTCAGTAGGTTCTTCCGCCCGGTGAAGGGATCGGGGCGGGGCATCGCAGCGGTGCATAGGTCAGCCTGGTAAGAACTTTCGTGCCGCTTGATGGTATTTCCAACACCGGGACTGTTAACGAGCACGTCGCCGGACGGTGAAGCGGAATGCTGTAGCGGAGCAGATGGTTGCATGTCGGCAGTCCTTAGGAGTGTCTATGCAATGCGCGAAGAAAGTTATTGCCGGACGTCGCCAGAATGCAGATATCGCGCTTCCGCCTCGGCGAGTTCTTTGTACTTAAACAGCTCGAAGAGCTCGTCGAGTGTTGCGATATTGGGCTCAATGCTCGCAGGGCTTTCCTCGGCGAAGATGCGATCGCAGACCTGCCGCATTGCTGCTATTGCAGCTCGCACGGAGTGGTTGGCCCAGATCACTGTAGAAATGTGGGCTTCGCGATAGGCAGACACCGGAGTTCGATAGTATTTCGTTGGAACAATCACGACCGGCAGCCTGTTCTGCCAGGCGCGCATGAACGCGAGGATCTCGTCCGCTGCGGTTCGTCGCGAATGAATGAGGATCGCATCGGCCCCTGCATCGGCGTAAGCGTGCGCGCGCGAAATTGCTTCTTCCATTCCTTGCCCGGCGATTAATGCCTCGATGCGGGCCACGAGGATGAGATCGTCCGAGACCGTGTCCTTTACAGCGCGCAAGCGGCCCGAGAATTCATCGATGTCGGCAAGAGGATGCCGATCACCAACAAATGAATTCGTCTTCGGAAAACAGCTGTCTTCCAGCGCGACGCCCGCAGCGCCGCGTTGATGGAGTTTGCGCGCCAACAGGCGAGCGTTATTGAAGTTGCCGAAGCCGCCGTCCCCGTCAACCAGGACCGGAAGTTGGCTGGTCTCCACAATCCGCTCCACGGCATCGACAAGCTGACTCCATGATGCTTCGTTGGTGTCGCGATATCCCAGAGAGGAAGCTATCGACAGACCGGATGCCCAGAGACCCTTGAAACCTGCGCGCTCAGCGATTGCGGCTGAGAGGCCATCATGCGCTTCCATGAGAAATGAAAGTTCGCTGCTGCAGCAGACCTGAGCGCGCAGCAATTCTGCAGACGAGGAATCCGCGGACTGAACGGAGCCTTTGGCGAGGACAGATAGTGATTGTTCTTGCATGCCGATTCCTTGTGCACCTGACCGGCCGACGTTCGTTAATGAAGGTGACATGCGTCTGTCATCTCGATCAATCACGAGCCTTGGGAGTTGACTTGAGCTCAAATTGCTGAATCTCGCCGTAAGCTGTGTGGCTAACGCTGGTCACGCTAGGCGATCACAGATGGCTGCTCGAGCGACGATGATCTGGCAATCCTCTCCAACGATCTGGAGAGTCTGCGTGTGCGGTTAACCTGAATTCCGCCACCTTCGGTTTATTAGGCGGTCGGATAACGAGAGTGGCGAATCGCCCTCAGAGCCGGGTTGGGGAAGCCCAGTTCGCCAGCATAGAGTCTGGTAGCGGTAGCGACAGTGTGATCGCCGGGCAGGACGCGCCGGCTAGTGGATCGAATCTAACAGTTGATGCCCTCGTTTGACGGCGGCGACGATTTTGTCCGGGTCTGCGGTCCATTTGAAGGGTTTTGCGTCATTGTTGGCCTCGTCGAGGAAACGGTTGATGGCGGCCTTGAGCTCGCGGACGGATCGGAAGACGCCGCGCTTGAGGCGTCGCCGTGAGAGCTTGGCGAAGAAGCCCTCGACGGCGTTGAGCCACGAGGACGAGGTGGGCGTGAAATGGAAGGTGAAGCGCGGATGGCGATCGAGCCATTTGTAGACCTTCGGGTGCTTATCGGTCGCATAGTTGTCGAGGATGACGTGGACGGCCTTGTTGGCGGGAACTTGCGTCTCGATCTGGTTGAGGAAGCGGATAAACTCCTGATGCCGATGCTTCTGCATGCAGCGCCCGATGACCTTGCCTTCGAGGACGTCGAAGGCGGCGAACAGCGTGGTGGTGCCGTTGCGCTTGTAATCGTGCGTCATGGTGGCGGCGCGCCCCTTCTTCAGCGGCAGGCCCGGCTGGGTGCGGTCGAGGGCCTGGATTTGGCTCTTCTCGTCGACCGAGAGCACGATGGCATGCTCGGGTGGATCGACATAAAGCCTGACCACGTCATGCAGCTTGTCGACGAAGTTGGGATCATTGGAGAGCTTGAACTGCCGGACACGATGCGGTTGCAGCCCGTGTGCGCGCCAGATGCGCTGCACCGAGCTGGCACTGATACCGGCCGCCTTCGCCATCATGGTTGCGGTCCAGTGAGTGGTCTCGGCTGGCGGATCGGTTTGCGTGAGAGCCACCACGCGTGCCGCAACTTCCGTTCCGAGCGGTGCAATACGCGAGGGACGCGTCTTGTCGCGCAGAAGGCCGTCGAAGCCTTCCTGCATGAAGCGCTCCTGCCAGCGCCAGACGCAGGTCTTGGACTTCCCGGTCCGCCGCCTGATCTCGTTGGTGCCGACCCGGCGGCGCTCAACAACACAATCTCGGCCCGCCAAACCTGCTTCTGTGGGGCATTGCGATCCCGCAAGAGCGCCTCCAGCCGGTGGCGATCAGACAGACTAACCTTGATGGAAATGCCGGTGCGCATGCGTCAGCGTCGCATGCAATCGGCTCCGACGGAATCCCTTCCGAGATTCAAATGTCAGATTTGATCCACTAGCGTGATCTGGTGCGTGGCGGCCGCCGAGTAGTGAACGGTGAGCATCTGAACAGATCAGATTTTCTTTCAATCGAAAAACTCGATCGTTCCATCGCGGAAGTGCGCCAACATTGAATTACAGCAAGAGCACAGCCATAAATCGTCACAAGTTGCGGTTTCCTTTGCGTGCGTTCAAAATATGCGAGGAAATAGTTGCGATGCCAGGTGCGGACTGGAGATCAGAGAGCGCATACCGCGAGGTCAAGAAGGCCGAAACGGTCGACCTAGCCTGGGAGTGGCTACGGCGCGATTGCGAATATCAAAAGGACTACAGGGCCCTGGTGAGCAGCAAACAATCGCGCGCGACAGACGCTTTCCGAAGAAAGTGGGGGCTGACGTTTCCCGGCTGATCCGCAGAAGGCGTTCGACGAACAAGCTGTTTTCTGGGCACCTGAGGCGCTGTCGACCATCCTAGCCGTCCGCCAGGCCCTCTGCTCGACGGCCTCCAAAAAGTATGAGCTTGATTTCGCCAATCTCGCGGGCCGCGACCTTCGTGAGGCTCCAGATGGATGGCATGCTATCGTGCCACTCGGCGGAGTGAGGCATCGTCTTTGGCTAAGAAAATTTCTACCCGGCGGCTCGTTGGTTGCCGTTGACCTGCCGCTAGATCGCAACTTCGATATCCGTTTGCAGGCAGCACATCAATTTTGGCTGGCGCTCGAACAGCGCCCGGTTGGACGGCCTCCTCTCACTCAATCGGTTACGTCGCGGCATCGGCACGTCCTCGCTTTGCGTGGCGTGGACGGGTGGCTGGAAGGGAATAGCTATCGTAAAATCGCGCAAGGCCTGTTTGGAGTTCATCGCATTCCCGATCGAGGGTGGAAGACACACGATCTGCGTAGCCGGACCATTCGCCTGGTCCAGATGGGGCTGCGTCTCATGCGGGGCGGCTATCGCGACTTGCTCCGGCGCAAGGTCAAAGATTAGGACGACATCTCCTGAGTGCTTTGCTGATCAGCTAACTGCACCTGTGGAGATTGTGACGCGGCAGATATTGTAGAGGTGATCGAGATGTCGGTTGGTGCGAAGGAACAATCTGGCAGAGAGCTTAAGGCGGTGCGCCGTGATCGTTAGTCGTCGGACATTCGCCGCTGTCGGATTTTCGACCCTCCTGTGCGGATACGCCGCCGTGCGTTCATCGAGGCGATGAACGCCAGGGGCGTCTCCCATCAAATCTGAACGTACCGACGCCTCATCCGCCACGATCGCGCTGCAGCCCTGTATTGGTGAACCAATGCGGCCATTTGGCTGGGTGACTGGTCAGCTTCCCGAAAGCTGGACCTGCCATCCTGGCGTCGTGGGGATATCGCTCGGGGCTGATCTGCGACTGAATCAAACGCAAACATCGTCAAACGGAGTTTTGAGATGGTTCGAATTCACGATGCGCTCGACACGGCAACATTGGCTTACGGCAGCGCATCAGGCGCTGCCCAGCAAGATGAAACCATAAACCAGCACGCTTTTGACCATCAGCTGGACGAGATACCGCCGGAGCCGGATGAACCAGCCGGCGCAGGTCGCACCCATTCTATTGCCTCGGACGAGGTGGCGAATGTGGTCAACCAGCAACCTGATTTGAAGCTGGTCGTCATTTCGAACCGCGGCGCAGAGTTCGATCCTAATAAACCCCAGGCCGGCGGGCTTGCTGCTGGGCTCGAGCCGGTCGTTGAACGCTCCGGCGCGGCTTGGATATTCTCATCGAAGGTCCGCGGCGACGGGAGTGACCGGCCCCTGCCACTCGAGGACATTGGTACAGGTCAGATCGCCAAGCTCGATCTACCGGCGGCGCATTTTGCCGGCTACTATCGGGATTATTCGAATTCGACGCTGTGGCCGGCATTGCACTCCCTGTCCGACCGGATGGCGCGCACCGAGAAGGGTTACGACAGCTATCGGCAGACGAACGATTTCATCGCGCGCGCGGCGTTCAACCTGCGGGATCGGGATGCATTCTGGGTGCATGATTATCATTTATTTCCGCTCGGCGCCGAGCTGCACAAGCTCGGCATTGAGCGGCCAACCGGCTTTTTCCTGCACACGCCGTGGCCGGCGCCCGACATGATAGCGCGGGTAGCCAACCATCGCGAGCTGATGAAATCGATGCTGGACTACGATCTGCTGGGCTTTCAGACGAATCGGGACCTGAACAATTTCGTGGCCTGCCTGCAAACCCATTTTGGATTGGAGAGCAGGGATGGTGTCGTGACCACGGCGCGAGGCCAGACGCGACTTCAAAAATTTCCGATCGGGATCGATCCGAGGCAGTTCGCAGAGTATCTCGCTGCGGACCTCTCTCCTGCAGAGCAAGAGAAAGTCTCGTCATTATTGCAAACCTTCGAGGGATCCAAGTTTGCGATCGGCGTGGACCGGCTCGATTACACCAAGGGTATCGACAAGCGGGTCGAAGGGCTCAATCAGCATCTAAGGACAGAGCCCCACAGCATCTCGCTATTGCAGATCGCGCCGCCCTCACGCGACGACGTCGAGGAGTATCAAAACTACAGAGCTGACGTGGTGAGCGCTATCGACCACGTCAATGCCGAGCATGGCACAAGCGAGTGGAAGCCTATCCACTTCAGGAATGAGCCCTTCAGCCAGGCGGCACTCGCCCGTCTTTACCGCGCCGCCCATGTCGGCATCGTGACCCCGTTGCGCGACGGCATGAATCTTGTGGCGAAAGAATATGTCGCGGCACAAGACCCGAAGGATCCCGGCGTGCTGGTCCTATCCAAGTTTGCGGGCGCAGCTGAAGACTTCAACGAGAACGATGCACTTCTGGTGGATCCAAACCACCCTGAAGAGATCGCAGCTGCTATTTCGAAGGCGACCCACATGCCGCTTGAGGAGCGTGTCACCCGCTGGCGCTCGATGATGGACAAGATTGAATCCTATACCATCCACGACTGGGCGGCGGACTATGTTAGCGAACTGGACAAAAGCCGCGTCACTGTTCCGGCTGATCAGTTCCACCATCTCGGTCTTGGCTGGACCAACGAAGCCCAAATGCCGCTGTACCAGAATTATGCCACGGCTTTGACTGCTTTCAACGAGGTCGACCCCGCTGATGCCGCCTTGAGGGAGGCCGCCTATGCAGATGTTAAGTCAAACTTTGAGGCGCTGGCGGCTCCACTGATGCATACGCAGGACAGACTCTGGGTCCTGCCGGCACCGGACAGCTTGCCCTAGTTCTGGTCGCCGAACAATCCGGTGCCGAGGAGGACTGACGGGGCGAACAGCACACGGCGAATTGCGCTTCTGTAGCAGGCGAGAGGCACAATACAGGTCTGACGGCTGGCGCGGTGCTTTCGGCCCGCGCTGGCCCGCATGATGAACGGAACGCCTCAGCGGATCCTTACAATCACGAATCGGAGATCGCCCTGCGCACTGCCCTCAGCTTGATCGCGATCTGGCTGCTGATCAACGTGCTGCTCTATGACATGCTGACGCGCGTCGACAAGTCTGCCCGATGACCCACCTCGGAAGATTATACGTCGCATTTGGAGGTAAGCGTTCCGATGGCCGGCGGCCGCGGTCCTCTGTTCCGGTACTTGGCCACAAAAGATCTGATGGTGCTGTCTGACACTCGGTCTTGCCGACATCACGCCTGTCTGCTTGGCAACCAATGTCGGCAAGCGGACATCGTCGTGCAGCCCTAAGCGGCTGAAACTTGCGGTGCTGTGGTCGGCATGCAGCTTGCAGTGAAGGGTTCGCGAGGGAGCGCGAGCCGAGCCATGTCATGTATTGCGTACTTTCTGCGGCTTCGGCTTGACGCGCAGGCCAGCGTGGCCGCTCGACCTCAGCCGGAGCAAGTCCATGAACACGTCAGTCCTCTCCGCAGCGTTGCTTTCGATTGCCTGCTTCACCGCCATTGCGCTTTCACAGGAGCGTTCGCTTTCACAGGAGCGAAAGGCTGCGATGATCACTGACGATCCATTCCTCTGGCTCGAGGAAATCGAAGGACAAGACGCGTTGGCTTGGGCCCGCGCCGAGAACGAGAAGACACTCGGCGTGCTCCAGGCAGATCCCCGCTATCAGCGTTTCTACGAACAAGCGCTCACCATCTTGCAGGCCAAGGATCGAATTCCATACGTTTCCTTGGGACGTCGCGGGTTGCAGAACTTTTGGAAAGACGAGGACCATGTGCGCGGCATCTGGCGGCGCACCACGCTTGAAAGCTACCGTCGCCAAGACCCACAGTGGGAAACCATCCTTGACGTGGACGCTTTGGCCGTTGCCGAGAACGAGAACTGGATCTTTCAAGGCGCGAGCTGCCTTGCGCCTGAAGAGCGTCTCTGCCTGATCAGTCTGTCCGATGGCGGCAAGGATGCCGCGTCCATACGCGAGTTCGACTGCAAGGCCAAGACCTTCGTTGCGAACGGCTTTTATCTTCCAGAGGGCAAGCAGAGCGTCAGCTGGGTCGATCGTGACACGCTCCTTGTTGCAAGGGACTGGGGCGAGGGCACTTTGACGCAGGCCGGCTACCCGTTCGTGGTGAAGGAGCTCAAACGCGCTCAGCCGCTCAGCGAGGCGCGCGAGGTCTTTCGCGGCGAGCCTGGCGATGTTCGGGCGGTGCCTTTGGTACTTCGAGACAGTGAAGGTCATGTTCATGCGACGGGGGCCATTCGTGCGATCGGGTTTTTCGAGCATGAGTACGTGCTCTTCCGCCCCGATGGGCCCGTCAAACTCAATCTGCCAAAGAAAGCGGAGATCGTAGGCCTCGTGAGTCATCGCTTGCTTGTGAAACTTGACGAGGAGTGGGCGCCGTCGGGTGATGTCAACTTTAGTGCCGGCTCGCTGATTTCGTATGACCTGACCGAATGGAAAGCGGATCCGCTGCGCGCCAAAGCCTCGCTTGTCTTCAAGCCTGGGCCTCGTCAGGCGCTGAGCGGGCTTAGTTTCACGAAGAACCTGTTGATCCTGACGATCCTGGACAACGTTCAAAGCAAAGCGTTCGTTTACAAGTACGATAAGGGAGCCTGGTCGGCGACGCCGATCCCGCTGCCGGAACATACCAATGTAGGTGTGACAGCCGCTTCCGACGAGGCGGACCAGGCCATGTTCGCCGTCTCAAGCTATCTCAGGCCAACGTCGGTCTGGTATTTTGATGCCAAAACTCAAAAACTCGAGCAATTGAAGACAACACCTACTGCCTTCGATGCGTCTAAGCATGTCGTAGAGCAATTCGAAGCGACTTCGCGTGATGGCACGTTAATTCCTTATTCCTTGGTGCGACCGAAGAATGCAAGGTTTGACGGCGCCATTCCGACCCTTCTTTATGGCTATGGCGGATTCCAGGCGTCGCTTCTGCCCTCTTATCTAGGCCCTGTGGGGCGGCTCTGGCTCGAACAGGGCAATGCCTATGTCGTTGCAAATCTGCGAGGGGGCGGCGAGTTTGGCCCGCAATGGCATCAAGCAGCCCAGCGGGCGGCGAAGCAGACGACGTGGGATGATTTCATTGCTGTTGCCGAGGACCTGATCCGCCGCAAGATCACAAGTCCGCGCCGGCTCGGCGTCATTGGCGGCAGCCAGGGCGGGCTACTCGTTGGCACCGCAATCACCCAACGTCCCGAGCTCTTCAACGCGGCGATCATTCAGGTGCCGCTGTTTGACATGCTTCGATACACCAAATTGGGTGCCGGCGCCTCCTGGATCGGCGAGTACGGGGATCCCGCTTTTCCCGAGCAGCGCGCGTGGATCGAAGGCTACTCGCCCTATCAGAAACTGGTGCCGGGCAAGCCATACCCCGCGCCATTAATTCTGACCTCCACCAAGGACGATCGCGTGCATCCCGCGCACGGCCGCAAGGCTGCAGCAAAGCTCGCCGCCCTGGGCCAACCTTACTTCTATTACGAGAACATCGATGGGGGGCACAGCGCGGCGGCCAACCTCATCGAAACGGCGCGTCGACTAGCCCTTGAATACACCTACGCATCGAGGCGGCTTTTGTTCTGAATGAGCCGGCGGACGGGTCAATCGAACCAGGCTCCAGACCTTTCATGATCCCTACCACATCCGCCAGCTAAATCATTGAAGCGAGATGCAAGGCGATACACAGAATCAGCCAATCGACAGGCAAGATGCTGCAGATTTCAAGGGGAACTGGACGAATCCCGACAGCGCTAGAGGTGTTCGAACACAAGCCCGCAATGCCTAGTTCGTCATGCAATATGGCTGGCCAGGCCCATCCCCATGAAGGACCGTAGTTTTGCTGAGCCGGATTGGCCCATGCGTAGCTATTCCAAACCTAAAGCTCCGTCCTGGCTTTTCTGGAGAAATCGCGTAGCGATGAACCCTGCACCGAATGGTCTCAAATCCAACTGTGCCTCAGGGAACCCAAGATTCGAAGGTTTGTGTACCTGGATCGATATCTGGTCCTGCGGGTGGGGTAGGGAGCCAGGTCGTTGAGTTCGCCGTGACAGGCTGACCCGAAAGAAGTCTCAGTCGTGCGCGGTCCCGGCAGTCAGCGATGGCGGTTGGTGGTGCTGGAGAAGATCGGTGCACACTGCACGGCTCCACAATAGCTATCCCAGTGAGAGGCAGGAGAGAAGATGCGCAAGCTACCGATCCTGAAAAGTCTCCATCTGTTTGAGGCAGTCAGCGAGTTTCCAAGTTTCTCAAGGGCGGCCGAGCGGCTAAACATGACGACCGGCGCGGTAAGCTACCAAATGCGCCTGCTCGAGGATTGGTTCGGCAGGAGACTATTCGTGCGCCATAGTTCGGGCGTGCGGCTGACATCCGACGGCGAACAGCTCAAGCGCAGCTGCGCGAGCGCGTTCACCATGCTCGAGAAGGGATGCTACGAGCTACGAAGGCGCCATGCAGGACGTTCTGTGGTGGTCGGGTGCTCAACCACGTTTTTGTCGCACGGCCTGTTGCCCCGTATCGGTCGGTTCCGCAAACTCTATCCGGACATTGACCTTGTCTTTGAAACCGAAGCCGATCTTGACGCGCTGGCTGTTGGTGCGTTGGACGTATTGTTTGTTGCCGGCCCGCTGAAGCGGCCGCTTCCCGTCCGCGAGGTGCACGCTTCAAATGAGATGATTGGCCCAGTCTGTGCGCCAGCTACGCTCGAGGCGATCAAAAGCCCGGAAGATATTCTGTCTATCTCTCTGTTGCACGAGGCCGACAGGCTGAACGCCTGGAGCGAATGGGCCAGCGCAGCTGCAATATGCTTGCAAGCATCGCGCAAGGTCGTGTTCGACACATTTTCCTTGGCTTTGGAGGCGGCAAAAAGTGGGCTGGGAGCCGCAATATCCTCGCAAATTCTGGTCAAAAGCAACCTTGAAAAGGGAGAGCTCGTAGCTCCATTCGGCTTCGTGCCGGTTAATCGCTCAATCTATATGTTCGTCAATGGGCAATCGCGCAATAGCGCGGCTGTCAAACAGTTTGAGCGCTGGGCGCTGTCAGAAATCCTGAGCCGGGATCATCAGCAGTCGCTCTTTGAGGCCCCAACCCGGCAGATCAAGCAAGCCGCTCAATCGAAGGGGCCGCCGGATGGGTCCCTGCTAGCATCAAGTCGTTGACGGCCACATCATGGACCTACCAGCTGCGGACTGTTCGACGGTAAGACGCAGGAAATCCGTGGCGCGCAGCCAGAAGATCAAGGATTGCAAACACATCGTCGACATAGGCGAGCCCGTTCGCGTACTTCGCATTCACTGGTAAAGAGCTTTCCTTCTCCAAAATCAGAACGGGCGCGGACTGATGATCCTGCCCAAGCCTCTCGATAAGCGCGGCTCGTGGCTTCACCCAGGGAATCCGACGAACGTCGAGCCTCGCAGCGCGGCTTGGAAACGCGGACAGCAACCCGTCTAATAGCAAGCAGTGCCAACAATAGAATTGCCGTCCCGGCAAGGCCGGATCCGAAAAAGGGCGTTCTAAAATGAACAGCTGATCCCATGGCATGGTGTGGATCCCTGATCTAGCGATCGGCAGGACATGAAGCTTGAGAATCCCTTGATCTGACCACCGCGAAGGTCGCAACGGCGAAGGCAACAAATACGCTCGCCGCGCATAAGAGAACGATCGTGCCGAGAGCGAGCCAATCACCTAGAATCGACAAAGCAATGCCATTTCCCGCAACGCCGCTATAGGTGCAACATTGAAATAAGCCCGAAAGGCGACCGGCGCGGTCCGGAGCCACTGAAGACACCATGTGCGCGTGAGCGGCAGCCGCAAAGATCTGGCCGAAACCAAGCATTGCGCTGCTGGACGCGATGACCACGGAAAGGCCGGCATCAAGCGACATCAGCGCAAGGCATGCCGCAAGCAGCATCGCGGCCCCGGCAATGGTCGGCAGAGCGCCTAGCAGGTCGTAAATCGGCTTGACGGCCAGCGCGCCCAGCAAGGCAAAAACGCCGTTCGTCATGACAATCGTCAGTAGAACGCTTTTGTCGAGAACCCCGTCAGCTGTGGCATGTATCGCAGGATAGACATTGATGATACCGGCGCCGAGGTTGAGCAGAAAAACAGCCAAGAATGCGGGATAGAGCGGTGCCAAGTCCAGGACGGTTCCCGACGGCCGCGCCTCAAGCACTGCTGGCGTTCTTCTGAACTGCTGCTTGATGCCAAGGAGCACAATCAAGGACAGCATGATCGCCGATATGTTGAAGGCCAAAACGCCGGGCAAGTGCAATTGATCGGACAGCATGGCACCTGCAAACATTCCCAAAAGATAGGTGAGCCAGTCGATATTGGCGATATTGCGTAGCACCGAGATCATGCCGTCTTCCGATGTAACACGACGGAAGAAAGCAACCTCTGCAGACAAATAGACCGGCTGGACCAGGCTCAGGACGGCCATTGCGGCATAGCTCTGAAAGGAATCGGCTCCGTCGCTGCCGAAGATGGCGAGCAGCGCGCATATGCGAACAGCATTGACGATCATCATGGCCGAGATCGGATCGCCTCGGTCGACCAACGGCGACAGGAAGAGGCTCCCGAGCATGATAGGCGCAAAAGTAACCGCAACGCCGAGACCCGCGGCGCTCATGCCGGATTGCAGAAGGCCGATCAGGATGCCGATACGGAACGCCCAACCGCCGATCTGAATGATCAAATGCGAGAGATAGATGAACTGCCGTGTGCTCGCCCCACTCATTGTTGGCTTAACTCATCGAGGATCATTGGATATCGCTTGACGCGGAAGGGAAGCTGGATGGCATTGGTTTTGCGACGCATCATCGGTGCGATGAGCCCGGACGCCACGACGAACGCGCTCGCAATAGGTCGGCTCGGCAAGGCATCGTATTACCTATCTACCTCCATGTCGGCGTTCGGCCATTCCCGGCTATGCCGGCCCAGGCGCTTGCTTTTCCGGTCAGCCTAAGTTGCAGCGCTTGCCGCAACAGCATCCGCTAGACCCGCCGGAGCTGTGAGGTGCAGCACCCATGTCCTTAGCGATCCTGTCTCACGCCGCTCGAGCTCGATGGCAAGAGTGCTATGAGCCGCAAGCTCACCGCGGCTTCGCGGAAGATGTAGAAGCTCGCTCCCGCCGCGAAGCCAGGTCAGCTTGCAGGCTTTTCTCGATGTGCTCACGGGTGAGGACGTAGTCTGGATCTCCTCCTATCTCGACAGCGACTGTCGCGTGGTTCAGTGAAATATCTGGCCGGCCTTCGTTGAAGTACTCGATGGCGAGATTGTTGTGGGTGAGCGCATGTCGAGGGTTAAGGTCAAGAGCTTGAACATAGTGCGCGATGCTCTCGTGCGCCTTGCCAAGCTCGGAATAGGCAAGGCCGATATTGCTCTGTAGGTCGGGGTTTTTGGAATTGATCTCGGCGGCCGTCAGATAGGACTCCAGGGCAGCCTTCGGCCTGTCCTGCCGCATCAAAATGTTGCCCTTCTCGAAGTGAGCCCGCCATTCGTTTGGCTTGATGACAAGTGTCCTGTCGAGATCGGCGAGCGCGCCTGCGGCATCCCCCATTCTGCTGCGAAGTGCGGCCCTGTTCAGGTGAGCCTCATAATAGGGTGGGCAAAGTTCAATGGCGCGCGCATAGGCCTCCAAAGCCTCGGCTTCCCGTCCAGCCACTTTCGAAAGCAGGTTCCCCAGGTCGTTGTGATACTCTCCATAGTAGGGATCATACGCAATGGCCTCACGCAACTGCTTCTCAGCCCGAGAAAGTTCGTCGATGAGTTCATAGACCTGACTGGTGTTGTAGACCAGAATCGATTGGTGAAGCTTGAAGCGCTCGTCGCCATACGCCTTGAGCATCTTGCCAAGCCCTTCGGCGCACAGCGCGAGGGCTTCGTCGTACTTCTGCTGTTTGGCCTTGATGTAAGCATAGGCGTTCTCTGCAAACACCTTGATGTAGTCGTACTTGTCGTGCCCCCTGAAATCCCGCTCGATGGTCTCCAGGTTCCGTAACGCGTACTCTTCGGCCAGCGTGAGATTGACTGGCTGCTGATAGCGTCCATACGTCATTGATTGGGCATAGAGAACCGTTGGCGTGTATCGGCTCTTTGGGAAGGTTTTGTCAAATTCGTCCAGATAGGGGACCGACACCCGCCCGCAGCCGAGTGAGTACAGCACAAAAGCCGCGTTGATGAAGGCGGCATTCACGGGAGCATCCCCGGAGCCGTAGGTGCGAAGCGTAGGGTCGGCGAAAATTTCCCCGAAGTAGCCAAACCAGAGATCATACAGGCCAATGCTCTGGAGGATCTGACTTGGTTCTGCAAGCAGCTCCAGACGCTTGTACTTGTCCCGTACCGATAGCGCATGCAGCATGACGAGAGGCGCCTTGCCCGCCAGATAACGCTCCAGGCATGCGTGGTGCAGCTCTTCATGCAGATGATCTGCGGTGGCCGGTTCGAAAATTGCATAGTTTCGTTGCGCGATCAGATCGGGCGTGGTGCAATCGGATTCAATGTAAGATTTGAGAAGACTATGCCGTTCCCCCGTGTTGAGGCTAGCCAGATAGAGATCCACGGTCGCGGTCGGGTCGAGATAGCCGACGACTGGTAATCCTGCCGCAGCGCATTTGCTCAAAGCCTCCGCAATCAACGGATTGCCGCCGCTTGCCTCATAGATCTGCCGATGTTTCTCCGCGGCGAGATCCGGATCAAAGGTTGGTCCCAGCTCTTGCGAGCTATATCTGCCGAAATGAACCTCGCTGGCGTCCGGGAAATAGAGGCGTTGCTCATAGTCGATCAGAACGAAGCGAAACAGCCGCGCATCGTCGTCCAGCCTGACGAGCAGCTTGATCAGGTTCTTGGCCGAGCCGGACAGGGCCGCCGCCCGATCGATGACGATAATGTGACGCTCGTTGAGCTGTTGGGCGCAGTTGATCAGGAATTCGGCTAGTCCGACCAGGAGCTTGTTTTGATATTCATGATGATAGAACCGGGTACGCTCCTCCTTGCTCGAGGTATTCGTGAGATCCTTCGGCACGGTAAAGGCGTCGCTGTTTAGGAGGGGGAATAGCCGCTTCAAGGATTGTTGTGCCGCCTCAACCAGTTTGGGCCTAGCTTCTTTGGCCCACCTTAGTTCGGCGTCAATGAGCGTTTGCAGCCCGGCAAGATAGCCGCCGGTCCGCCAGTCGCCGTCGGTGATAGAGAAGTTATAATGGGAGCTCGCGAGTGCCGATTTGATCGTCGGCAGCGGCGCCATGCCCGCTTCTGCCTTCAAAATCGTAATCGCACTGAGCTCGACGGATGCTGATATCGCTGAAACCACGCGCTGCTGGATCAGATCAACCATTTTACTCTCCCGAACTGTCACAAAAGAGGGTGGTCGAAACGACCACCCTCCGATGCCGCCATGCTCTCATCAGGTAGATGCATCCAAGGCATCCGTCACACCAACCTAGAGCGTACCCGTGTACGGAGTGGTGGTGCGGATCGTGGTCTTGATCTCAGCGATCTTCTTTTTCATCATATGCTCCTTTCCTTCTCTGGCACGCCAGGCCCAAGCGAAGGCGCGGCCAGTCGTGCAGGACGAGAATAGTAAATTGCTGCACCAATCCGCAGCGAGATTCCTTGACAGTCGTTGTCAAAAAGATTGAACGCGCGATTCGGATCGGCTGCCCGAGCCGGCAGCAATAGCTGCGCCCTTCCTTTTGCGATGCGTTCAGGTATCGCGATCTCAGGCTCAGCAGCCTTGGGCCGGCTGGCGGCGGGGGCGTAAGAATAAACCTCGTCGCAAGGAGTGTCACGAGGATAGGCGCCTTGTGCGCTCTGCTTCTGCACATGAACCTCCTGGTGGCTGGCTGATGATAGCCTTTGCGGTTTTCCGCGTAGGACGTGAACTGGTGCAAGTATCCGTCGTGAGGCTGCCCTTGGCGACAGCGCGTTGCTCTGACCTGGGCTTTCATCGACTACCTTGCGCCCCGAGCTCCCTTCGCAGAGGGAGCAAATTGGCTGGTGCCAACCCATTCCGGAAGGCTTCCGGTGAGACAATGGCGCAGTTCAAGTTTGACAGGTCAGGGGACGTAGCGTGGGCCAGGGCCGGTCGGAATATGGACCTCGATCCGAGTAGCCCTACCAGAAGGCAGAGTTTCAGCGCTAGCCGACTTCCCAATAAGGTGCGAGGGCGCTCTGATTACGGATTTGAGCAACCGCTGGAGTTTGGCTGATCGCATGGCACGCTCGCTCGATGCGATCAGCCTTCCTGCCTTTAGCGGTCAGTCCAACCGCCGGCCTTTGGTGCCATCGATCGCCAGGATTTGTACCCACCTCGCAAATGACGAGCGACATCGATGGTTAAGCAGATACCCGCGCTGACCGGTATCCGGTTTGTCGCGGCGGCAGCGGTCGCATTGTCTCACGGCGGCAGCGTGTTCTTGCAGGGACCGAGCCTCGGACTCGATATCAGCGTCGGGACACTCGGCCTGCTCGGAATGTCGGTCTTCTTCACGCTGAGTGGCTTTGTCATTCAATATAACTATGGCAGCTCGATTGTGAGCAGCCCGCGGAAAGCGATCCCGGACTTTCTCGTGGCGCGCATAGCGCGAATCTATCCTCTGTTCGTTGTTCTGTTTCTCGTCGAATTGCTGACCGGACCGATGGTCTGGCCGTGGCTTCTCGGAACCAAGGCGTCGGCCGAAGGATTCTCAACGCACCTCATCCCATTTCAACTCGGGATGGTTCAAACCTGGTTTTTCGCAAATGTCGCCGGTGTAGCGCCCGTCTGGCAGTACGAGGAGGTCGGCATCGTCTCCTGGTCGGTGAGTACCGAATGGTTTTTCTATCTCGTTTTTCCACTCGTTTGTCCTCTCCTTGCGCGGGTCAGAACTGTGCCCGCCGCGGTTTTGTGCGCCATTGGAGCCGTCGCAGTCGAGCTGGGCATCGACCTTGCCGTGCTCATGCTGCAGGGCCGCATCAACCTGTTTGCGCTTCATGCCTACGGAACGGAGGCGGCTCTGCCGAACTGGAAGAACACGCTCATCCTCTGGATCGTCTACTTTTCGCCGTTTTGCAGGGTGTGGGAGTTCGTTCTCGGCTGTTGCTTGGCAAGGCTCCATGAAGTGTGGTCGGCGCAGGATTTTAGACCGTCTCGCGCTCTGCTCGACATCGCAACAATTGTTGGCGTCGGAGCGATTAGCTGGGTGTTCTGGTTTACCGCCCACAAGCCGGCATTTGCGGCTTCCATGAGTCTGTTCGATATTGCACGCAACAATATCGCCCTGGCGGCGCCGGTTGCGCTCATCCTTGTCGCGGCGACTCAGCCCAGCAGCACTGCAGGACGGCTGTTGTCAGCAAGGTGGCTTGTCTTTCTGGGCGAGGCCAGCTTTGCCCTCTATCTTATACACATCATCATCTTCCGGCGTTTTCCGGTGGTGCGTTGGGAAACGGCGAGTCAACTAATTGGCCATCTCGGTGCACTCGCTCTTGCTTTCGCCCTGGCGACTTGCGCCGCGATCCTGTTGCATTTCGGCTTCGAAGTGCCGGCCCGACGGCGAATTCGCGGCGCCTATCAGGCGGCCTCGGCGGAACAGCGCAGGCTCCTGGTGCGATTGGGAACTGTCGGCTTTGCCGCTCTTGTTGGTGCGGCGGCCGCGTATGCACTGCGGGATGCGACCGGAGATGCCATCACGCAATCGGGCATTTCGGTCGTTTCCGGTACGTATGGCGGCAATTGCCGCTGGATGTCAGCGCGCGGCAACACCACGGATGCGCTTGCAGAAACGTGTAATGGTAAGAGCGAGTGTACGTTTCGTACAGAGGCGGCACGGATTGCCGATCCTGCGCCGGGTTGCGCAAAGGAGTTTGCCGTCGCCTGGTTCTGCAAGGGAGATCGCAGCATTCGCTCCAGCTCGGCTCCGGATGCGCATGCGACGTCCTTGGCTCTGCAACTTTCCTGTAAGAAGGTGGCGCGCGATGATTGAGCCGCAGGCTGAACGCCCATCCGAATCCCCCCTGAAGCGAGAATCTCCAACGTCAGGGTCTTGCGGTCGGCCGCCGCACAAAAGAGTCAGCATCTCAGTCATCGGGCAAGAAAGTTGCGGACGTGACTGCCGCGGCGGACGAGCGTCGTTTTGCCGCCCACCTTGATGGCTGCGAGAGTCTTCGCTAGATCACGAAGGTTCACTGATGGAGATGCCGCCGTGGCAATGGGTATTGTGAAGTGGTTCAATTCCAGCAAAGGTTATGGCTTCATTCGGCCGGAGGACGGAAGCGCCGATGTGTTCGTACACATCAGTGCCGTGGAAAAGGCCGGTTACACCACCCTTGAGGAGGGGGCTCGGGTCAGTTACGAGCTCAAGGCCGGGCGATCGGGCAAGACGTCAGCTGAGGATCTTCGGGTTGGCTGATTGAAGTGCACCTCCGGGCTGCCCTCTGCAACTTGTGATCTCGCGCCTGTCCGGCGATGCCTTGTATCTGGTGCGCCGGGCGGTCCTTTACGACCGTCGCTTCCAACTGAGGTCCGTGGCGGCTTCAATCAAGGCATTGCTCGCCGGTGCCACAGCGGTTCCGGATTCTGCCCGCCTTGGAGCAGTGTGGACCTGACACAATATCCTCGGTGCCATGAATGGTCCGAACCGTACACTCCTGCCCAGCGGGCCAGGAGGTGTACGCCGCGCATGTCCTTGTAGCAACTTGCTGCACCGGCCGACGCAAAGCTTGTGCTGTCGATTCTAAAACGAGCTCACCGAGGCGAGTTCGTCCGTTATGGACGATACGAGCCTGCGGCGTGCTGATAGCGTGCCCGCTCGAGGACTCCTCGCGCATGAGCCGGCGAGCGATTTGAGGACGCCGGCGCCGGGTTAGCCAATATAGTTGAGGTTAACGGCGCCATCCTGTTGACGATGCGCCCCAAGCCTTGATCCATTGTAGGGGAACTGCACCACACAGCCCATCGGAGGCACGGCAAGTGTCCTTCCAGCTGACCGTCCTGAAAGTGCTGGCCGGTCAGTCCACCGGGCGGGCCTCTGTTGCCGAAGTCCGGCGCGCCGTGGAGATCCTGATGAACAGCGGCCGCGACTGGACCGATCGCATGAAGCGGTTGGCCGAACATGCGCCGGATCTGAATATCTTTTCGGCGAAGTTTGTCATTCGTGATGCTCTCGGCTGGGAAATCACACAAGAGGGGCGGCAATTCCTGTCTGCACTCGAAAGGGCGGTCGCCGATCAAAGAGAGCGGCCCCAATCAACCATCGATCCCTCGTCCAACGAACTCCATGCGCATGCGTTGGATGCCGCTAAGCCACATGCTGCTCCCTGCGATCGCCGTCGCAGGTCGCGGCGGCGCCGCAGGAAGGCCCGGTCTGATCGGCGTACAGCATGAAGTGGCTTGACGCCAACTACCACCCGTCCCCTACCCAAGATAGGTGCGGCATTTGACCCGTAGTGCTGAGGAGATGCGACAAACAAGTTTGAGGCGGCGTAACATGCGGGTAAGTGATGGGCGAGCGGAAGCGAAGGCGAGAAGCGGTTTTAAACGGCCCCTGTCCGTGCGGTTCGCAGAAGACCGCCCGCCATTGCTGCTTTAACGGCAAAGACTGGCACAAGCCCGCCGCCACTCTCGGGCTAAGGTCGCTTCCGCCGTCATCGAGTGTCGCCAAGTGTTACATGAAGGAATTAGGGTCTTGTGTTGCCCCAATATCCAGCGAACACATCATCTCAGAGTCGGTCATCCGGGTGTTAAAAGGGGACGGTGAATTCTCGGTTGCCGGCCTGCCATGGCTTGCGCCGGACGAGACCAAGATACTGGCGTCCCAAAGCCTGCGGACCAACTGCCTTTGCACCAAGCACAACAGCGCGCTACATCCGCTCGACGATGCGGCACAGTATCTCTTTGCGTCACTGAAATCGTATCTTGAGCACGACGCGGGAATGAGGCATGCCCTGGTGTCGGAGCACGACATTGAGCGCTGGCTGTTGAAAACGGCCAAAGCGGCTGCCGTCTCGAAGAATCTTGCAAGGGGGCGGGAGCGGCTATCCGGCACGTTCTCGCGGGACGCGGCGATACTGGACATGCTCGACGATCCGCGTCACTGGCCCGACGGGGCCGGGCTCTATTGTGTAATGAACACGGGCGATACGCTGCTGAACCAGTCGCGCTTTCAGTTGCAGCCACTCACCAATGCGCAAGACGATATCGAAGCTCTGGCGCTCAGCATCATGGGCCTGGTTTTCGTGTTACTGCTGGAACCGCTCGATGTCAGCAAGCATCCCTTCTTACAGGGGGCAAAGTACCGACCAGCCAGAATTGTCATATCGTATCCGACCTCCACCAACTGGCTTACGATGAGCTGGGAAGACGGGAAAGCGCACGAGGTGCTGACGATGCAGCACGTGCGGAATGTGCCAGCCGGTGCTCGCTGACGTGTTCAGCGGCGGGTGTTGGAAAATCTTGTATATAGCGGGGATAGAGATTCACAACTCACTGGAAGAACTGACGAAAACCGGGATTCGCACAGCTGCCTGTGGGAAACGTGCATAACCGATTAGTGCGTTGCGGATCAGCTCCGAAACCCCGACAAAGGAATCCCACCGGCTCTCAAGGTTTTCAATGGAGAGCTGTATGTCCGACCATCAACTGAAATTCAAAGGTCCCGGCTTCGACTTCGACGCCAAGGGATGGCAGGCGATCGTCGCGGCCATCCTCATCGTCGGTATCGTGGCGTGGCTATGGCACTAGCGTATCCAGCCGACGCTGGTTGGCGCGTGTTCCCTGGTCGGGGAATTGGGACGTATTGGCCGCACTGGCACAGTTCGCATTGAAGCGTATCAGAGCCGGGGCACGACGGACATCGCCATGGCATTGACCCTTAAGCGCGGCCTATCGCCAGAATGTTCTTGCGAGTAATAGTAGGGCGGACATACTCGCTATAGTTGATACAGCTTTGCCTATTACGAAGGCTCGCGGGGGCTGCAATCTATGAGTCCTTTTGCCAATAACCTCTTATTCCTGGGCATACTTGCCGCTTTCCTCATCCCTGCCAAGAAGTGGACCGAGATGAACCCACACAGGATCGAAGACGGTCCATCGTGGGGCATGGCGACGGTCAGCGCATTTTACACGATGGTCCTATTTGCGATCGCACTTATTTCTGAAGCACGAGAATACTCTATAGCAGCCGCATTCTTCGGCTCTTTCGCATTTGGCTCCGCAATAGGTGGCTGCTTTCTGACCCAATTTAAGCGAAGCCCCGAAGAGGTTCCCAATGCGCTGCTTCGATGGTGGACCAGTAAGTTCGACGGAGCAGCGGACGGCCTGTTTAAGTCAATTTTCGTTTTACCGGCGGGGTGGCTGATCTCTCACCTCACTCCACTAAACGGCCGGTTCTGGTCAGCAGTCATCCTGGCGATAGTACTGGTTTCTGCCAAAACCGGGGTCGCCATGTTGGCCCTTCATGACGATGCGGCAGCTTTGCTGCGAACGACGCGGGAGCGAATGCTCATCCGTGGTAGCATCCTGCTCACCATGATCGTGGGCATCGCCAGCCTCTTGTTTTGGCTCGGTCTCGCACGACCGTTTGTCGAGAGTTGGTCGCATGAATGGACGAGCATTATGGGCTTCCTAGTGGGAATCATCTTTCACTCCCTATAGGCAGCTTGGATTAGTGAAGTCGTGGCCAGCCAGATCATTGAACCATATTACGAGCGAATCGGCCAAGCTTGTCGTCTGTTCGACCTCCTGCCTGGGCACCCGCCAATGACCTTTAAGGGCCTGCGGATTCCGAGATGATGGTGCGCACCGTACCGACTTGATGGCGCGCAGGGTTCCGAGATGATCGCGCGCAGCATTCCGAGCATTCTCCGCGCAGCATTCCGATTTGATCGCGCGCAGTTTCGGATGGTGTGAAGCCCGATCGTTGGGCCAATTCTCCGGCTGGAAGCAGCTGGGAGGATTGGATGCCAACGAGGAGGGTTATCATGCGCCAGGTGCGCGAGATTGTGAGGCTGAGCCTTGAGGCTGGGCTCTCGACGCGCGTGGTTGGCGAGCGCGTCGGCATCGGACCGACGACGGTACGTGACACGCTGAAGCGGTTTGCGCGCGCGGGTCTGGCATGGCCGGTCCCGGAAGCGACAAGCGACGCCGAGCTGGAGCAACTGCTGTACGGGGTGCCTGGCGTGAAGCCTGGTCGCCGCAAGGTGGCCGAGCCTGACTGGTCCGTTGTTGCCCGCGAGCTCAAGCGCAAGCATGTGACTCTGCAGGTGCTGTGGGACGAGTACATTGCGGAGCATCCGGACGGGTACCGGTACAGCCGCTTCTGTGACTTGTTCCGCAATTGGGAAGGCCGGCTGCCGCAGGTGATGCGCCAGCACCACGGCGGCGGCGAGAAATTGTTTGTCGACTATGCCGGCGACACGGTGCCGGTGGTTGACCGTAAGACTGGCGAGGTGCGTGACGCGCACATCTTCGTGGCGGTCATGGGCGCATCCAGCTTGTCGTTCGCGCTGGCGACCTGGACCGAGCAGCTCGGCGACTGGATCGCGGGACATAACGCGGCCTACAGCTTTTTTGGCGGCGCGACGCAACTGCTGGTGCCCGACAACGCCAAGGTCGCGGTGATCAAGGCCTGCCTCTATGACCCTATGGTCAACCGCAGCTACAGCGATATGGCGCAGCATTACGGCACGGCGATTTTGCCGGCACGGCCGCGTCGCCCGAGAGATAAGGCGAAGGTTGAGGCCTGCGTCGGAATCATCGAGCGCTGGCTGCTGGGGCGGCTGCGCAACCGAACTTTTTACAGCCTGGCCGAACTCAACGGTGCGATCGCCGAGTGGCTGGCCAAGCTCAATGACGGACGGGTGCTGCGCCAGTATGGCCGCACACGGCGCCAGCTGTTCGAGGAAATTGACGCGCCGAATCTTAAACCGCTTCCCGGCGAGCCGTGGGTCCATGCCGAATGGCGCCGATGTCGGGTCGGGCTCGACTATCACGTCGAGGTCGAACGACACTACTACTCGGTGCCCTATCGCTTCGCCCGTCGCGAGGTAGAAGCGCGGATCTGTGCGCGAACGATTGAAATCTTCCTGGGGGGCGAGCGTATTGCCGCGCATATGCGCGGCAGCGGCAACGGGCGGCACACGACGATCAGCGCCCACATGCCCTCCAGCCACCGGCGCTATGGCGAGTGGACGCCGGCAAAGATCCGCAGCGAGGCAAGCCGGATCGGCCCGATGCTGCGCCTGCTGATCGACCGGATCATCGAGGATCGGCCGCATCCCGAACAGGGCTATCGTTCGTGCCTGGGGATCATCCGGCTTGAGAAGCGCTTTGGCGCCGAGCGCCTCGAGGCGGCCGCGCTGCGCGCAATTGAGATCCAGGCTCGCAACTACCCGAGCGTCAAATCGATCCTCGAGAAGGGGCTCGATCGCGTTGCAACGCCCACGTCCCCCGAGCGCGAGCCGATCCTACACACCAACATCAGAGGCTCGGACTATTACCACTAATAGGGAAGAAAATGCTGACACACCCCACGCTCCACTTGCTTACCCAGCTCGGCCTTACCGGCATGGCCGAGGCCTTTAAGAGCCTTGCCGACAACGAGGAGGTCCATGGCCTCGCTCACGCCGAATGGTTGGCGCTGCTGCTGGACCATGAAGCGACCTGGCGTAACAACCGGCGCCTGGCGCTTCGCCTTCGTAAGGCAAAGCTGCGTCATCATGCCGTGCCCGAGGATATCGACTACCGCGCCCCCCGTAGGCTCGACCGCCGCTTGTTCGACATGCTGCTCAAGGGAGACTGGATCAAGAACCACGAGAATTGCGCCATTGTCGGGCCGACAGGCATCGGGAAAAGTTGGCTTGGCTGTGCACTTGGTCACAAGGCCTGCCGGGACAACCACTCGGTACTTTACACCCGGCTGCCGCGGTTGTTCGAAGAACTGGACCTTGCCCGGGGCGACGGCCGACTCAGCTCGCGGATGAAGAGCATCGCCGCCGTCGAGCTCCTGATTTTGGACGATTGGGGCCTCCAGGCCATCGACGCCAACGCGCGGCATCATCTGCTCGAAATCCTCGAAGATCGCTACGGCCGTCGGTCGACGCTCGTCACCAGCCAGCTTCCAATTGCCAAATGGCATGAGCTCATAAACGACCCAACTTATGCTGATGCCATACTCGATCGCCTGCTTCACAACGCTCACAGGCTCGAACTGAACGGTGACTCCATGCGTCGCCCGCCCGTTCTTCCTCGGCCTTGATTACGCGGTCTGCCAATGAAGACCGGGACTGCAGCCCGCGAAGCTGACCGGCCGCTACGGCACTGTTGGGGGCGCGCGTCCGGTCAGCTTCGCTCCATCGAGCGACACCATCAAACATGCGACGCGATCTCTTCGGCAGCCGCTTGACCACGGGCTAACGATAGTGCCAATTGCCTTTAACGATCGGGTACTTCACCTGCGCGCGATCAGATCGGAACGCTGCGCGGCATCAGATTGGAATACCTGCGCGCGATCATCGGAATCCGCAAGGGCCATAACGTCATCATCGAACCGCGCGCTTTCGCGGCGCGAGTGAATGACCCGGAGATCGAGAGGTTATCGACCTCAATTCAGGTGAGGTACAGCGCGCAACAACGTTCATAGCGTCGCACCGCTACAGCGAATTGGTGGAAGCGCGTGTCGCCATGCGCGAGCGGATGAAGAAGGGACAGCCACGGCATATTTGCGCGATTTGCGGTACGCCAGTGCACCTAGTCGCCAACATGCGCAAGCGCTTCTTCTTTCGCCATAAGACAGAAGATGGCTCATGCCTCGCGATAACGCGGGGTGCGTTAAGCGAAGAAGAAATCCGCGCGCGAAAGTATCATGGTCTGCGCGAAAGCGAAGCACACAAGCGCATCAAGCAGCTTATTGAACGCAGTTTGCGGGCCGACCCGGCATTCGACACAGAGACAATCGTTCAAGAGAAACGTTGGAGTGCGGCGGACGATCCCCGGACTTGGCGCAAGCCCGATCTGCAGGCGACCTCGACTGAAGGACAGTTTGCCTTTGAGGCCCAGCTATCGACGACCTTTCTGGATGTCGTGGTCAGTCGTCGGATGTTCTATCGCGAGGTTGGAGCGCACCTGATCTGGGTTTTGGCGAGTTTCTCGGAAGACTACAGGCGCACGACCACTGACGACCTGTTGTTCTCCAATAACTCAAACGTCTTTGTCGTCGACGAGGAAACGGTTCGCTTGTCGGAGGAAACCAAGCAGTTTCACCTGCGATGCCACTACCGCGTTCCGTTCTGCAATGCCGGCTCCGTCGGCGACAAGTGGCAGGAAGCCGTGGTTCCTTTTAGCGCGGTCAAGAAGGAGATCGAGCAGCAACGCGCCGCCTACTATTTCGATTATGAGGCGGAAGAAGCGAAGGCTTTGGACCGGCAGTTGCGTGACGAAGTCATTGCCTATTGGATGGAGAATATGACCCGGCAGATGGAGGGAAGGCCGGGACATCAGGATCGCTGGCTCGCTATCAAAGGGAAACTTGCCGAGCGCCACGTCGTCGTGCCAGACCGCCCGGCATGGGATAGTTGCTTTAGGGGTATGATGCATGCCGTGTTGAGTGGCCTGAAGGGCCACGGCGTAGGATGGCAGTTTGATACGTTGATACAGTGCGCGCACCAGGCTGCCGAAAAGCACCCGGAAAGCCTGCTTGCGTTTGCTTTTGCTGTCGAGGTGGCGGGCCACAAGGAGTTGCTGAAAAGCCAAGATTCGACCGGGAAGTGGGCTTCACGGTGTAAGGTAATGCGTACCCAATTGCGCAAGGGAGATCCAAAGTACGCGCCGCCTCAAGAATGGATGCCTGCGCTATCGTTTTTGTTTCCTGAAGTCGGTGCACGCTTGGCCGATTTCGTGCGGCGCAGCGGCTTATCAACGAGTTAGCTCACCATCATCGTGAAATCGCATTTACGATTATACGATTTGATCTGGCGTACCTTATTATCGTGCCGATTAGAGGGGCTCCCACTATGTCTGAAACCAAGGTGAGTGAAGCGGACTCTGATGCACTGCGCGTACTCATCGACTGTATGGAGAAGACGCCACCGCTATCTCACGAAGAGATCGTTGTTTTGTCCGCCAACCAGGATACCGTCATTGAGCGAATGCTCGCGAGCGGCGAAAGCTGGAATCAAGCCTCGTCCGAGCCCGCTTTTCTTTCCCTAAGCGAAAGCGAATTCCGACACCACCTGAAGGCAATCGATAACAATCTCTGAGAGTAGACGGCCATCGTTGCCGACGCATTTTCCAAGTACCTGAAGATGGGCGAAGTCCCGGCCCCGCACTATCCCTGGCGCATTGCCATCATTCTACGGCGCGAAAAGAGATTGGATTTAGAGAAACAGTTCCTTGCCGCGTGGTGCGGGCACTTCTCCGGCGGAAGCGGCGTCCGGTACGCTCAACTGGTCGATCGACTCCGAAAACTGACATAAGCATCTGCGATTAGCCCTGTGGCCCCGGAGCACCAGCTGCTGCAGTGCTATCCTAGCTTTCTCTCCAGTTCGCTGTCGCTTTCCAGCAAGCGCACCTCCAAACTTGGAATCTCTGGCATGGCTTTCCCAGCTATGGCCTGAAGGTCGCCGACCATTCCCACCGTGGATTCGATGACGGCCAGTATCTGGGTCTCCCTTTGTTGCCTTGTGGATGGCCTCGGCGTCGCGCAGGCGCTGCCGGATGGCCGATCACGATTGGATTCTTTTCGAACTGGCTTCGGGCGGCTATGGCGCTTTGCAGTCCAAAGCACTCGAAGCCGCCAAGTCCGTAACGGCCGTGAAGTTTATAGATGCCAACGAGCGTTCAGCGCTTCGCGAGAACGATGAGCTCATCCCAACACTCGAGGAGGAGTTGGAATCGGATCAGGATGACTCGCACGACGATGAATGATGTGTGAGTCACTGGCGAGCTTGTTGCACAAGTCAAAAACTTGCAACACTGGTAGTCATCAGTCTTCGTAACCGCTTTGACTGTTGCACCAGTCTGTTGCAAATTACAGACAGTGAAACACGGCTACGCCCGCGTGTCGACCTCCGAGCAGGATCATGCTGGGCAAGTCTAAAGGCTGCCGGCGCCGTCAAGGTCTTCAGTGAAAAGATGAGCGGTATGAGGGCCGATCGGCCACAGCTCGCCCGTGCCATCGCCGCGCTGGACCAAGGTGACGTGCTGGTGGTTATGGTCTCATGCTGGCGCTTCGGTGCCTTGATTGAGAATGTCGAGGTAGCGGACGTAGGCGTATATCCGCCGCCTCTGCTTGGCGGTGATTTCGCGGACGATGCCGAGTTTTTCCAGATGCTCCATCGCCTTGGCGACAGTAGGCTTCGAAAGACCAAGTTCTTTTGTCGTCGCCGGCACCGATAGAAGTGGGCGCTTCTGCAGAAGCTGATGCACACGCAGCGTCGATGCCGCAGGCCGGCCAAGCGCGGATATGGCGCGCCGGTCCTTTTCAAACAGCTCCAATAGCTGGCGCGCGGTTTCGGTTGCCTGGGTCGCGGTTTCAATCACGCCTTCAAGGAAGAAGGATATCCAGCTTTCCCAATCGCCGGTCTCGCGGACTCGTTGAAGCAGCTCGTAATAGCGTTTTCGATGAGTTTTGAAATAGAGGCTGAGATAGAGCACAGGCTCTTTGAGGGCACCCGCTTCACAAAGAAGGAATGTGATGAGCAGGCGGCCGAGACGGCCGTTGCCGTCTAGGAATGGGTGAATGGTTTCAAATTGAACGTGCGCCAAAGCGGCTTTAATGAGGAGAGGAATGCCCTGATGCTCCGCATGAAGGAAGCGCTCCAGCTCATCAAGGCATTGCATGACGAGATGTGGGGGAGGGGGCACAAACGTTGCGTTCCCGGGTCGCGTTCCACCGATCCAGTTCTGGGATTGCCGAAACTCGCCTGGCTGTTTGGTGCTTCCGCGTCCGTTGCGGAGCAGTACGCCGTGAATCTCTCTGATCAGCCGCAGCGACAGAGGAAAATTATCTGTGCGCAGGCGGCGCAGGCCGTGGTTGAGGGCGGCCACGTAGCTCGACACTTCCTCGACATCGTCGATCGGAGCGTGGGGAAGTTCATCGGCTTCGAAGAGCAGGAGGTCGGAAAGCGAGGACTGCGTGCCTTCGATCTGGGACGACAGGACCGCTTCCTTCTGAACGTACATGTAGATGAAAAGTGGCGGGGCTGGTAGAACGGTGGTCACGCCGTCCAGGCGGCCTAAGGCGGCCGTCGCCCGATGCAGCAGCTCGACGATCTTGACCAGGTCAATGGGCGGAACCGGCGGGAGAGGGGGCGGCATGAAGGCGCGCACGACCTCGCCCCCCACGGCGCTTTCGATGAAAGTACCCAGCCGGGTTCCGGTCGCATTAGCCAGGAAAGCTATCCTTTCCTTACGATTCGTGTAAGTAAAGGATAATTGGTTTTCCTTTCCTTAGGTAGGACGGAGCCCTCCGTTTGGGCAGCTTTTCTCCCCTACGCCCGCCAAACCAACTCGCCCGATCGGAAAACCGGGGAAAATGCCCGGAAACGTTGCGCATTGCTTGACCGTCCAAAGCGGCAAGTTCTAATTTTGTTCTCATGCGCAAGGGAGCCTATCAGAAAGCCGATCAGCCAGATTGGGCCGGGTTCCCCCCAAGCTTTCTAGACAACAGCAGCCGCCCCAACCCCTCGGACAGGAAAAATGCACGAGATCATCTGTCCCCACTGTGAAAAGGCCTTCAAAGTCGACGAATCCGGCTATGCCGAGATTCTGAAGCAGGTCCGTGACGGCGATTTTGAGAAACAACTGCACGAACGGCTGGAGTTGGCCGAGCGGGAAAAGCAGAACGCTGTGGAATTGGCCAAGGCCAAGGTCAGCAGCGATTTGCAGAAGACCGCGGCCGCCAAGGATGCCGAAATCCAGGAACTGAAGTCCAAGCTTGAGGCGAGTGAGGTTACTCAGAAGCTCGCCGTCACCGAAGCCCTTAGTGCAGTGGAAAAAGAGCGTGACACGCTAGCGAACGCGCTCGCGCAAGCTGAACGCGAGAAGAAAGCTTCCTCAGAGCTTGCTGAGGCCCTTTTGGCCAGCGAGCTGCACAAAGTCTCCGCCGCCAAGGAAGAGGAAATCCGAGAGCTGAAGGCCAAGCTCCAAGGCGTCGAGCTTGAGAAAAAGCTCGCCGTGACCGAGGCCGTCGGCACGATCGAAAAGGAGCGCGATGAGCTGAAAAACGGCATCAAGCAGGTACAGCTTGAAAGGCAGCTCTCTGAACAGTCGCTCAAGGACAAGTACGAAACGCAGCTCAAGGATCGCGATGACGCGATCGAACGGCTAAAGGATATGAAGGTCCGCCTGTCGACCAAGATGGTTGGCGAGACCCTCGAACAGCACTGCGAGACCGAGTTCAACCGGGTGCGATCGATGGCCTTTCCACGAGCGTATTTCGAGAAAGACAACGACGCGCGGACCGGCAGCAAGGGTGATTACATCTTTCGGGACTCGGACGAGGCCGGCAGCGAAATCATCTCGATCATGTTCGAGATGAAGAACGAGAGCGATAAAACCGCGACGAAGAGCAAGAATGAAGATTTTCTGAAGGAGCTCGACCGGGATCGCAATGAGAAGGGCTGCGAATATGCTATCCTGGTCTCACTGCTCGAACCTGACAGCGAACTCTACAACGCGGGCATCGTCGACGTCTTCCATCGCTATCCGAAGATGTATGTCATCCGGCCGCAGTTCTTTCTACCCATGATCACGCTTCTGCGGAATGCTTCTCTCAACTCACTGAAGTACAGGACGGAGCTGGCGTTCGTTAAGGCGCAGAACATCGACATCACACAATTTGAAAACCAGCTTGAGACGTTCAAGAACGGGTTCGCCAAGAACTACGATCTTGCCTCCAGGCACTTCCAGACGGCGATCACTGAGATCGATAAGTCCATCGATCATCTCCAGAAAACAAAGGATGCGCTGATCGGCGCGGACCGCAACTTGCGCCTTGCGAACGACAAGGCGCAAGACGTGACGATTAAGAAGCTGACCCGGTCTAACCCGACGATGGCCGCGAAGTTCGCGGAGCTTAAAAACCAGGCCGCTGAAGCCGCCGAGTGAGGCGCGCCATCTGCGCAGACGTCACGCGTACGATTTTATCTCGTCCAACGCCGCTTCTCTAGCGCGAGGATAATACAAGGAGTTTGTTGGAAGCCCTTGTCAGGGCAACATAGAGATGGCGTGTAGGCAAGGCTCCGTGATCGAGTACGATCGCTGAGTGTGACTGCAAGCCCTTTAGCAGCAAGGTGCTTCCGATAGATTTTTGGTAAAGAGCCCGGGGCAAAAAGCGACGTCTGTTTCTGATGATATCGGCGCTAGCTTGAATTTCGCTGAATGCTTGACAGCGAGACAGCGTTTGAGTGGTAGCCTCGAAAAGCTCCGGCCGAAACAGCCGTGTACCTCTTCTTGCTCGGAGGGACATTAGGACTTGTATTAGGCCCTTCGGCGAGGGGTCTGATAAGAAAGAAAGGGCAGCTTGCTCTGCCTGGTCAGGAGCGTTCCTAGCACGGCCACTCAGGAGGCTTTCCACTCGTTGTGACAGAACGGTCCCACGAACCGACGTCATGACCGCTTCCGCATGCCGGATGGCTAAATTCACGATCTTTTTGGGATCATCAGACGCGTCCACCACCTCGTTGCAGAACTGTTGAAGGTCCGGCAGATCAGATCTTTCCACCATCGTGACTCCCGGATGCCGCCGAGCGAAATCGCGGACACAGTCGACGAACAGCATGAAGCAGGGTTGCCTTAACTGTCACCCGCACCGGGGGCGAGGCGCGCGGCACTTAACTTAGCAAAAATGCCATCCGGATGAAGAAAGCCCTGCCGCGTGATCTGTTGCTCAATAATGTCATGACAGATTTGGCTCCTGTCACTGTGCTGGACCTGGAGGCCTCAGAGGAGAGGAGCGGAGCATTGAAGGGCGATCTCCTCGCCGCTTTCTGAGCGGTTCACAGTGGTCATTCCTCCGAACACGACCTGCCCGTGCAAAGTCGTCTGGCGGAAAGGGCAAGGACACGCCGACCCTTGTTGCTAAATGAGGCGAGCGCTTGCTTCCAAGGGCTGGGACTGGGGGAAAATATCTTGCAGTGTAACCTCGGTCATATGCAGTCCCGCTTCTCAACTGGCATTATCAGCGAGACAATTTCTGGTAGGATGTCATGGACGACGAGTTTTGTAGAGAGAGGGCGCGGACCGTGCGGGAACTTGCCGAGCAAGCTGACCCGTTCATCAAGGTGCGCTTGTTGCAGCTGGCCGCCAATTACGAACGGCGCGTTGGTCAGCCAGAGAAATCAGCTCGAGATCGCGCTGACCAGCCGGCACGGACGTCACCCATTTTCCCGCCCTAAAATTGAGAGATGGCGCTACGAGTCATCGGGCCGAGTCGGCGAACCGATCCGGCATTCGCATGCGGCGGAGATCTTCATCGAGTGGCAAGTCGGGCGGCTACACCCCGCAATCCGTCACTGAACTGATGCTTCGCGCCTGCCCGGCGAAAGTCGCGGCATTCGCGCTGTTCCGCTCATACCGCCTCATTTGGCGAACTCTGCTCAGTTGCTGATCATGAGCAGAGGGAAGTTGTGCGAGATGGGCGAGACGTCCTGGTTCCTCTTGTGGAAATGAATTCGAAGGACTTGCCATGCCCGGTGCCCGTCAATTGATCGAGGTCAATGACGCGGATAGTGCTCAGCATGGTGTGGTCTCCGAGATGCAGCGTCAGACGTTCGAGGTCATTTGCCGCAGAGACTATGATGACTTCAATTTTCCGACCCATCAGGATGGGATACTTGGGAGGACGCCGCCAATGTTGCCATCGCGGACTGCTAGGGCCGAGCCATCACCGACGTGCGGTCACCTTGAGCGACCGGCGGCTCCTGAATCCAGCGTCGCTTGCAGCCATTTGGATCCGCTACCCAAATTGTCCGCCCCCGCCGTTGATATGCCGGCCAGCGTGCCCGCGGAGAACTTCCCATGCACAACAGACCTCACACATCTCGTCGGCTTGGGATGGGAACATGGTTGCCAATCAGCCCCCGATGCCTTGATCGGTTCCCTGAGCAGAAAAGGACTTCTACCGACGACACCACTCCATTCGCGAACACATTTTTACATCCATGGTCGGCCTTACACACCTAAGTTGGGGCAAGAAACAAGAGAGCCGACCTCAAACAATCCGAGCGGGCTTAGCGTAACGCTCGTCCCGGGGCATGGGCTTGAATCTCACCAGCCAGTCGTGGCGGGCATCGATAGCTTCCCGAGACATGGCGAAGAATCATCATCGACCACGGCTATGACGTCCGCGATGCCGGTGAAGGATGGCAAAGGCCGTGGACTGTGGCGGTATTTTAAGTCCGGACTGTCCAAAGCGTTCCGAGGGAGCCGTCGCGAAAACTCGTCGGCCCGTCTGGATCAGCCGGATGGACAGGCCTCCGGATCCGGCGTCCGAGTGCGGGCTCCGCCGGTGCTTCAGCGCAGCTGGCTAACTGACGAGCATATCAGGGCGGATTACACGCTCCTGGAGCGGGAGCTGCAGAGGGAACATCCGGATCTGGCTGCTCGGATGCGGCTGCTGCGGCCGGCGCAAGCCCAAATGCTGCGCTTGAACCACGACGCGGCCGAATTGCTGTTAGCCGTGCAAGGAATCGTCTACGACGAGGATGAGAACGATACTGCCGACTTCCTGTTCGTGCCAGTGAACAATGGTAGAGGTGTCAAGGCCGATGACGGCTACCACTGGTCACTACTGCTCCTTGATCGCCGCAATCGGGAGGACGTAGTTGCCTATCACTACGACTCCTCCGGGAAATCTAACATCGCTAGCGCAGAACAGCTCGCGGAAAACCTTGGCGCCAACCTTCAGTCCGCCCCCATGGCCCAACAGCGGAACAATTATGACTGCGGCGTCTTTGTGGTAGACGGCACACGGGCGCTGGCGAGACGATTGGCGGAAGGAGAGCGGCCTGAGTCGCTTCACCTCGACAACCTCGTCGCCGATCGGCGGGCACTCCAGGATCGACTGAGCGGTCGTGCGCATTCGCGACGCCCTACTCGCTGATGCCTGGGCGCGTCCGGCAGGTGCTGCTCAAACTCCGCTTGCGGCTGTTCCGCGGCTGTATTGGATGCGGCCGAATCATGATCAGCCTGGTTGATAGCGTTCAATCGGTCCACGATCTCGTCCGCCAGCATAGCTCTCTGGCTCCTCGCTACTCATGTTAGCTTTCCAAAACTTGACGTGACCGCCGGTCAGGTAAAAATGAACGGGGTCCTGAAGGTGCCTGCTCTAAGGCGTTGCAACGTGAGTCGGGGCGCAAAGAGAAATTTGTGAAAAAAGGGGGACGGTTGATGAGTTGAGTTGCAAGAGGAGTATGTCGCTCCATTAATGATCGTCTTTTCAGATTTCAGTTGCGGCGATCGGCGCTGTGATTGGGGCGACCGGTATGATCGACGAGTTTTTGATCGTCGTAGGCCAGCGTAGGGTAAAATATCACTTCCTTAAGATCAGCTAGTAGATAGGTATTTGGAGCGGCATCAAAATCGTGAATTGCACGAAGTCTTGTGCGTTCCCGACGAGCTTTCGTTGGCGCGTCAGTTAAAGGTCGCAACTTCTGACGTCTGGTCAATCCCGCCGTGAGAATTGCGACACGAAGTCAATTCATACACCAACCCGGTTAGAGGTGTTGGGTTTGCGACACTGGCGCGACACGCTCGCTGGGGCGACAGAACATCCGAGCGCCTGCCGGCTGCCGTTCTCTAGGGAACATCAGAAGCCGAGCGCGCTCTAAATGCTGATGGCACGGCCGTTGCTTTGGAGGCGACGAGTCAGTGAAGGCGCGAAGTGCATTCAGACACGATGGGACAAACCATGCTCGCAACTTCTTTAAAACGGGCCCCGTACAGAGCACCGAGCCTGCGACAGCTACCGTACTCGCTCAACAGGCGATCCGTTGATCGGATGGGACGGCGATGAGGCGGCGCGCTCGCGAGTGAATTGGAAAGTTAAAATGACCGTCCCCCTAGCCATATCGGTGCGACGCCAAACCACCGATGTAGACGCAATGATCGCTGATCTCCGGTCGTGCGAACACCCGCATGATGTAGAGGTGTGCGGTATGCTCTTGCACATTTTGCCTGGTGTTCTATCGCCACGCCTAAGTCACGCTCCCGATGCCTTGGTATCGAAGTGGCACATCCAATCTGGAGCGACAGTATTGGATCTGGGATGCGGATCAGGCGTGCTGGGCCTGGCGGCACTCCGCGCTGGGGCAGAACGCTTGGTGGCTCTCGACATTAATCCACAAGCCGTTCTTACCACAAAGACGAACATCGAGCGGTTAGGTTATTCCGATCAGGCAGAAGTGCGCCTCAGTGACGTTTATTCTGCGCTGCAGCCTCAAGAAAGGTTCGACCTTATTCTGTTTGCCGCCCCGTACTGGAACCGAAAGGCAAACGACGACCTGGAGCGCTCCTGCTTTGACGAAGGTCACAGCACTATGGCCTCAGCTCTGGGGAGAGCGCATAACTGGCTCACTTCCAATGGCCTGATGTATGTCGTCTTTTCCGATCAGGGAGATGTTGGGCGCGTCGTGAACTTGATCGATGAGAGTAAGCTGCGTGTTAGAAACATGCATGTCTTCCGGCCATCGATCGAAGGAGGACATATCCGTATCATCTGGGAACTCACGGCTCGGTGAAGGCTCTTCGGGCGGCGAAGCCCTCCCAATCCCGACCTCTGGTCAAACCCCTTGCTATCACCTCAAGCTCGGGTGAATTGAAGGAATGGGCCGACTGCTCGGGTGCCCGTTGCGCGACCTGCCGACGGGGCATACGCGAGCATCCGCGACTGGGTTGGACGCGACAGCCGCCGGCTCGCCAAATTGGATGTTCTTGCCAAACATATGTATGATCGCTTGATTGTCTCAAATTGCTCAAAGGATGCCACCGACCGGATTAAGTGAATTTATGAGAGCCCGGCGGTTGGCCAATGGCTTTATTGCGTCCAGCGACCCAATAACGCGTAAGACCGCGCGTACAATCTTGCAGTTGATTCTGTGACAGCTCAATCATGTGTAGGTCGATGTCATTGATGATCATAGGTCAAACGAGTTCGTCCGATGCACGGCAATCCGAGATCGCACGGTTTGTGGGAGCTGACGGCGCCAGCGCCGCCGTCTACGGATCCTCCTGTCGGTGATGCGCAAGCCGATGTCGTTGTGATCTTAAAGTCGTGTACGACGTGAGATGTTCCAACGACGATCCATCGACGTAGCGAGTTGAAAATCCTCGCCTCATCTTCTTTCAAAGTTTCCCGAGGCTGGCGCGCGGCGCATTTTGCCTGAGCCATGGCCCCTTCAGGCCAATGACTGAGCCGACCCAACAGCCACCACCTCTGATGTCGGGTTTACAACATGCTGTCGAGGCCGTGACGCCTCGAATTGATAAAATCGCTTTTTACTAATCAAGCCATTGCAATTGGCATAAGGCTTGAAGGAGGTGAAGGCGAAAGGCGGACGTCATCCAGCAGCGCTTGCGCAAGGACGGTAGTGATGGCTTACAAGGGTGTCGCCTCTCGGCTTATTGTATGCGGCGGGTACGACGTTGACTTTCCGCCATCCGTCGCAGTGCGTGTTCGCGTATGGTTTTGTCACGGTGATTGATCACTGGGCGGCGGTTCGAGACGACATCGATGCGCGTGCGCAGCCCGGTGCCGCGCCTGTGCCGGGCCCCGTGCCCGCCGGCATCAATGTCCGTGGTGCGGCCGAATTTGAACAGCTCGAAACCGAGGTCCGGCGCATGGACGCCGACGGACCGACTGCGGTTGATTGGAGCAAAGTCAGCACGCTGTCGCTCCATATCCTGTCGAATCAGTCAAAGGACCTTTTGGTGGTCTGTTGGGCCACCTATGGTCTGTTCCGGACCGGAGGATACCAGGGCCTTGCGATCGGCCTAGGCGTTTTGCGCGGCATGGTGGAAGCACATTGGGAGGGGCTCTTTCCGCCGATCAAGCGGGAACGGGCGCGGGTCGGAGCGATCGATTGGCTCGTTGGTCGCGTTGGGCCGGAGGTGGCCGAGAATGTGCCGATCGAAACTGAATATCCGGCAGTGCTCGCTGCCTATGAGGCGCTTGACAATCTCGACAGCCAGCTGCGCGACAAGCTGGTCAATGAGCAAGCCTCTTTGGGCGAGTTGTTGAGGGCTCTGCGGCCGCACTACGAAGAAGCCAAGCGCGCAACCGCCGTGCCCTTGGAACGTACGGCGGAGGCGGCCCGAGCTGTCGAGCAGGCCGGCGTCGCCCCGGCGGAATCCACTTCGCCGGTTGAGGTGGCACGACCGGTTGGCGCCGACGGCGACTGGGCCGGCTTGATCGACCACTTGCCTGATATGCTGCGGCTAGCTTCGGCCGCCCGGCGCGTCACGTCCCCCACAGACCCGACGGTCTATCTGCTCAATCGTGTCGGCTCCTGGATGCGCTTTGAAGCCCTGCCGCCGGATACGGGCGGCCGCACAACGATATTTGCACCTGCGGACAATATCGCAGCGTTGGAAACCAAAATAGCGGCCGGTCAGCACGCCGATGTCTTGAATTTGGCCGAAGAGATCGTCTGGATGTCACCGTTCTGGCTCGACGTTCACCGGCATGCCGCGAAAGCATTGCAGCAAATGGGGCCGCTCTTTGAGCCGGCGGCCGCGGCAGTGCGCGCAAGCCTAGCCCTGCTGGTCACACGCTATCCGCGGATCTTGACGTTTCAGTTCAATGACGGACGGGCGTTCGCGGATGAGGAAACGCGCGCCTGGGCTGCCGTCGGTGGTGCGGACGTGTCGCCGGGCCGTGATCCTGCCGACGAAGCGGTTGTTGAGGCACATAAGCTGGTTGGCGATGGGCAGCCTCAGGCTGCCCTCGAGAAGCTGTCACGTGCGCTGGATGGCGCAAGCGGAGAACGAGCGCGGTTCGTGGGCCAGCTTGCGCAAGCACGTTTCTGCATCGAAACCGGCTTCGTGACGACCGCCGTCCCGCTGCTCGAGCACATGGAAGAGGTGATCGCCGAGCGCAATCTCGAACGCTGGGAGCCTCGGCTTGCGCTCGACGTCGCCGAATTGCGCTTTCGCGCAATGACCCATTCCGACTCTCAGCAATTGATTGACGAGCCGCGCCGTTGCGCCGTGCTCGAACAAATCCGAAAGAGGGTCGCTAGCATCGATATCGCACGGGAGAGCCAGCTTGGTCGCTAGCTGACTTAATCAAGGCAGAGTCTTAAACAGGAGCTGATATGGCACAGGAAAGCTCGGTTGCTCCAAAGGAGCGCATCAACATCCGCTTCAAGCCGGCAACCGGCAACCTCAAGGAGGATGTCGAGCTGCCGCTCAAATTGCTGGTTCTGGGTGACTTCACCGGACAGGCCGATGACCGCCCGATTGAACAGCGCGAGCTCGTTAATATCGACAAGGACAATTTTAACGAGGTTGTCAAAAGCCAGCATCTGACTCTTCATATCTCCGCCGAGAATAAGCTCGACGATCAGCCTGAGGCTGGCAAGCTGTCGGTGTCGCTGCAGTTTCAGAGCCTCAAGGATTTCGAACCCGAGCGTATCGTGCAGCAAATCCCCGAACTGCGCGCTTTGACCGAATTGCGCGCAGCACTGATCACCCTGAAAAGCCCGCTCGGCAACGTGCCGGGCTTCCGCAAAGCCATTCAAAATTTGCTCGAAGACCACGGCGCGCGGCCGCAGCTCTTGAGCGAGCTCACCAGCAAGAGCGAGTGAGCGGACCAACGAGCCGTTTTGAGGCGAGGGCGCTATGACCGACACAAGTGCGCAGCAGCCGGCCGAAGTCACCACCCCGACCACTGAGCTTTCGCTGCTGGATCAGGTCCTCCTTGAGACCAGGATGAGTCCGCGCGACGAGGGTTACGACCTCGCTCGCCGCGGCGTCGCAGCTTTCCTCGCCGAGCTCATGAAACCGAGCCGCGCCGACGAGCAGGTCAACAACGGCCTCGTCGATCGGATGATCGCCGAAATCGATCGCAAAATCTCGGCCCAGCTCGACGATGTGCTGCACACGGACGAGTTCCAGGCGCTCGAGTCAGCCTGGCGCGGGCTGAAATTCATGGTCGATCGCACCGACTTCCGCCAGAACATCAAGGTCGAAATCCTCAGCGTCAGCAAGGATGAACTGCTCACCGACTTCGAGGACAGTCCCGAGATCGTCAAGTCCGGCCTGTACAAGCAGGTCTACACAGCAGAGTACGGCCAGTTCGGCGGCCAGCCTGTCGCCGCCATGATATCGGCCTACGAGTTTGGCCGTGGCAGCCAGGACGTCAAGCTGATGCGGTACATGAGCGCAGTGGCCGCCATGTCGCATGCACCAGTCATAGCTTCTGCTGCACCGGACATGTTCGGCGTCGAACGTTACGAGGAGATCGCGGGTCTGAAGGACCTGCAATCGGTGTTCCAGGGACCAAAATATGCCAAGTGGAACTCGTTCCGCGAAAGCGAGGACGCTCGTTATTTTGGCCTGACGCTGCCGCGCTTTCTGCTGCGCTTGCCCTATGGTCCAGAGACGGTTCCAGTGAAGGACTTTAATTACCAGGAGGCCTCGGACGGCGAAACCGACAACTACCTCTGGGGCAACGCTGCCTTTGCCTTTGCGACGCGCTTAGCGGAAAGCTTCGCCAAGTATCGCTGGTGCCCGAACATCATCGGCCCCCAGTCTGGCGGCGCGGTTGAGGATCTCAATCTGCATACCTATGAGGCAATGGGACAATTGCAGACCAAGGTGCCGACTGAGGTGCTCATCTCGGACCGGCGCGAGTTCGAACTAGCCGAGCAGGGCTTCATCGCGCTGACCATGCGCAAGGGCTCCGACAATGCAGCTTTCTTCTCGGCTAATTCCGTGCAAAAGCCGAAATATTTCGGGAACACCCAGGAAGGCAAGGCGGCCGAACTCAACTACAAGCTCGGTAGCCAGCTGCCCTATATGTTCATCATCAATCGTTTCGCCCACTACATCAAAGTGCTGCAACGCGAGAACATCGGCTCCTGGAAGAGCAGGCAAGAGCTGCAAGGCGAGCTGAACAACTGGATCCATCAGTATGTCGCCGATCAAGAGAATCCGTCGGCAGAGGTGCGCTCGCGGCGGCCTTTGCGAAAGGCGGAGATCATCGTCGAGGACATCGAAGGTGAACCGGGCTGGTATCGCGTCGGCATCGCCGTCGTTCCACATTTGAAGTACATGGGCGCAGATTTTGCTTTGACGCTCAAAGGTAAGCTCGACAAGAAATAATGGTGGTAGGCGATGTTCGACCGCAGCCTTATGGAGCGCTTGGAGGACGGCGCGGCGACCCATCGGGTGTCGTTCGACCGTTTCCGGGCAAGCGTTCTGGAAAACCTGCGTCGGGTTCTGAACTCGCGCCAGGGCTGCTGCGAAACACGGCCGGACCTCGGCATGCCCGACCTTAACGAGGCGGTCGGGCAGGGAGCCGACGCAGTACGCGCGCTCGCCCGTTCGCTCAAGCAGCAGATCGAGACATTTGAGCCCCGCTTGAAGAATGTGTCGATACGCTTTCATGCCGATCCCGACAACCCGCTGCAGCTGAGCTTTCACGTCAACGCGACGCTCGATTATGACGACCAGATGGAGCCAATTTCCTTCGATGCGATCTGCGACAAGCACGTTCGGATAAGGGGCTGAGGCGGCGGTGGCCCTTAATCCCTATTACGAGGACGAACTCTCCTATTTGCGCGAGCTCGGCGCTGACTTCGCGTTGGCCAATCCGAAGCTTGCGCCCTTTCTCGGGCAGGATGCGACCGATCCCGACGTCGAGCGGTTGCTCGAAGGCTTCGCCTTCCTTGTCGCGCGGCTTCGCCAAAAGCTCGATGACGAATTTCCCGAATTCGTCCACGGCCTGTTGCGGATGGTGTGGCCGCAATATCTTCAAGCCCTGCCGCCCATCACGACCCTATCTTTTGCCTTGAAGTCATCGGCGAGCGCCGCGAGCCTGAACGTGCCGGCCGGCACGAGCGTGCGTTCGCGGCCGATTGAAGGAACGAACTGCACGTTCGTCACCTGCTACCCAATTGACGTGCTGCCGCTTGAGATGATTGATGTCCAGCTCGAGAACCGGACGAGTTCCGCTCGCCTTACCTTGGATATCAAAGCAACCGGCCAGCAAAACCTGTCATGTCTTAAAAAGGGTCGGCTCCGTCTTTTCTTCTCGACCGAACGAGAGCCGCAAGTGGGACGCTGCCTATTGGCATGGCTGTGCCGTCACGCCTCGCAGGGAACTGTGAGCGTGGCCGATCGACAGGTCGCCGCAATCGGCTCAGCACAGATCGCGCCTGTCGGCTTTAGCGATGACGAGGCGGTTTTGCCCTGGCCGCACAACGCTTTCTCAGGGTTCCGGATCATTCAGGAGTATCTGAGCTATCCGTCGAAATTTCTCTACGTCGAATTATCTGGTCTTGAGCCGCTTGCAGGCCACACGGAGACTGAGTGCAGGCTCACCTTCGAGTTTCGGCGCCCGTTCCCCGCCCAGTTGCGCGTCGGCAAAGGTCAGATTTGCTTGAACTGCACGCCGGCAATCAATGTCTTCAGCCATGAGGCCTCGCCAATTCGGCTGAATCGGACCAAGACCGAATACCGCGTACTTGCCTCGGGAGGGCCAAACTTCACCATCCGGTCCGTCGATGATGTGACCGGCTATGTCCAAGGCCGTCCCGAACGCATCGAGTTCGAGCCATTCGACCTGTTGCGCCACGATCTGCCGGGCGCCGAGCGCAACCGCGCCTACTTTCGCGAGCGTATCCGGCCGGCGGTGGTCGGCCGGGGCGTCGATCACTACGTGAGCTTCGTTGACCGGCTCGACATCGGCCAACATCCGCCGATCGACGTCGCATCCCTGCAATTGACCTGCTCCAATGGACCCATTGCTGACCGGTTACCCATCGGTAGCGTGGATCTGCCGACCTCTGATACACCTCGCTCGGTGACCTTCTCCAACATCACAGCGGTCGTTGCAGAGGTGCCGCCACCGGTCAGCGATGGCTTGTTGCGGCGGTTGACGGCCAATCTGGCGCGCAACTACGGAGCGATGGCTAACGTCGATGCGTTGCGGACTGTGCTTGCCAGCTACGAGTTCCGTGCAGTCTACGACGTTCAGGCGCGTCGTCGCCTGGAATTGTTGCTCGAAGGCCTCGATCAGTTCGTGAGCACGGACACCGATCACGTGGTGCGCGGCGCCCCGATCCGAATGCGAAATATCGAAATGGCCGTGATCGACAGCAAGATCGGGGGCGAGAGCGAATTGTTCCTGTTGGGAGCGGTACTCGACGCCTTCTTCGCGACGTTTGCCGGCATCAATATGCTGCACCGGTTTTCGGTTCGTGGCACGGAAAGCAACGCACACTACCTATGGCCAGCGAGAAGCGGATCGATGACGGCACTCTGACGACGCTCGACGAACGCGATGAGCTTTCGGCATTCGGGTTCTTTTCGCTCGTTGCGCATCTCGAGCGGCGCTTTAGCGACGCTCCCCCGATCGGATCCACCGTTGATCCCGCGCATGAGGCGGTGCGCTTCCGTGCAGCACCAACGCTTGGCTTTCCTGCCGAAGAGATCGCGGGAATCAGACAGGCCAAGGCCGCCGGCGAGCGCGTGGAGGTCAACGTCAACTTCCTCGGGCTGCATGGTCCCTCCTCGCCGCTGCCGCCCTTCTACACCGAACGGGTCATGCATGCAGACGGCATGGGATCGCTCAGCGATTTCTTTGATTTCTTCAATCACCGTCTGATCAGCCTGCTGCTGCGGATCTGGCGGTACCACCGTCACCATTTGCGGTTCGAGGAGGGCGCAACCGACGCGATCTCGGTGCTGATTGGCATGCTCTTTGGGCTCGTGCCCGGGAAAGACACAGCTAGGGAACGGGAATGGCGGGCGCGGCTACTGCCGCAGGCCGGCGTCCTTGCCTTATGCAGCCGGTCCGCCAAGCTTGTGGCCGGTGTGATTTCCAGCCATCTCAACATTTCAGCCCGGGTCGAGGAATTCATCTGGCGCGAGATCGACATTCCACGGCAGGCGCAGTGGCGCCTTGGCCGACCTGGTCTTGAGCTCGGCGTTGATACCCTTGCCGGTGAAACCATGCCGGACATCGTAGGCAAATTTCGGCTTTGCCTCGGCCCGCTCAACCAGCAGCAGTTTCGGTCACTGCTGCCCGGTTGCGAAACCCATGCCATCCTTTGCCGTCTCCTTAGCGTTATTCTGCGCGAACCCCTGGCATGGGATCTCCAGCTAGAATTGGCGCTCGGTCAGACACCGCAATGGACTCTGGGCGAAGGAGAGTTAGGTTGGACGACATGGATCGACCCGCCCAATGGAACCGGAAGCCTTGTTCTATTGTGATCGTTTTCGAGTCGTTCGGGTGAAGATCACTCGCGATGACAGGATACTGGACCATCATCGCGCGTTACGGATCATGGGCCAGAGTCGCAGTCAACCTGGTTAGACGTTACCATCGCGTGCTGGCTGCGGTCCAATGGCTTCCATGACCGAATGCCATGCCAGTGCACGAGACGACTCCTTACGACCGCCAGCACGCCGTCACCTGCACGCGCCCCTTGGATGCGGATGCAGAGAGCGCGGACTGGCGCGAGGTCGCGAAGATCATGTTGCGCATCGATCCGAGCCACGAGCCGGTGCGCGCCCGCCGGGCCCATGAGAGCCACCTCGTTCGCGCCAAGTGTGTGAGTAGGCATGGCCACCGGCGGTTGGCGCTAACGCCGTTCGGCACGCTATTTGCCACAGCTCGTTGGTAAATTTGGGGGAGTGCAGGGTGCCAAACGTAAAGCTGGATGTCCCGCTTGTCGGTCAACGACATGGCTATGACGGCCAATTAAACATGCGACGAGACTATGCCGGAAATGTACGACCGCATGGGAACCACAATTGTTGGTATGCTTGCGCTTGTATGCTGTCGTACTACTTTCGCCCAGGGCCTCGGCTGGGTCTACCTTCCGTTTGGCGGGCCGACATAGGCATCAATGGCTACCAGTTTGACTGGTTGGCGCGCACCGAAGGATTAGAGAGGCTCAGCCAGCCAGATGACGGATTTACGCGTGATTTTATTGCAGAAACGTTGATCGCACGAGGGCCAATCTGGGCTGCGCTGCGTCTGCCGTCAATCTCCGGGAACGAACCACCATGGAACGGGCATATAATAGTGCTGACTGGTCTGATAGAAGACATGTTGTGCTACAATGATCCGTCTTATCCAGCGCGTGGAGTGATCAACTTCGATAGTCTCTTGTTCGACGACCTTTTCGTCAAGAATCGCGACTGGCTGTGAAAACCCCCTCTGGACCGCAAGGCCTTCCGATAGCGAACGCCCGAGCGAAGACACCTCCTCCTGCTTTCGTATCCGATTGGCGACATGTAAGGCCAGAAGCCGTCGCCGAGGGCGCGATTGGTTGGCCGGGCATGGCGTGAAAGCACGCTGCTTTGGCCTCCCTTCATCGCATAGGATTGTCGGCAAGCCGGTTGCTGTGACGTGTGATGGCTAGGTTGCTTGGCCGTGACGCCCGGCGAGACAGCCAAGGCCTCGCTCAACACGTGCGCGCGGTCTTTTCAGCCGTCCGCGCAACTTTTCTGCGTTTGGCGCCGTCGCCTATATCGCAGCGTCGTGCACTCCGCGACGCCTAGACCTTGCCGTCCTAAAGCGGCTTTGCCTCGCCGTGAAGAGGACGAGAATGCGAACCTCGTGAAGCAGAAGCCGACCGGGCTCTACACTCGCACCGCATCTGCACTCTTTTTGGATAGCAACAAACTAAATCTGATCGCGGCAAAAAAAAGGTTTCCTATGTCGATGCCGTCGATATCGAACTCCAATATGCGAGCTCTGGGGTAGAATTCGGTGCGGCATCACGTCCGCAATAACTTGCCGGGGATAACGGACTTCTGTCCGCTCGTTTCAAGACGCAAGCACTGCCGTGTCGTCGAATCCACTGCCTGCCGCAAGCGGCGACGCATCTCTGGGGTCCCAAGTCGACGCCATATTGGCTCGACAAGTTGCCGCTGTCCGTTTGGTCAAGGATAGCGAGATGACATTGGGGCGGTGGTAGTCAAAAAAGTTGCTTGAGGGCGGCACCTTGTCCGGTGTCTGACGGCTGCACGAGCCTCTGTCAGTTTGAGAACAGCGGCGTCATTCGCCGGACCAGAGAGTCGTATTCCAATCAGTGGCTTAGATTGGAGGCGCAATTGGCACGACCGTTGCTACCGAAAGCTAGCAACACTAATTGGCGGAGTGCACGTAGATGCGTAAGATGACCGCGCTTCTTTGCTTGCGTTCGCATTCCTTGTTTCTGAGAGAGAAAGCCCCGCGCGGCGCCCGATACCGCTGAGCGCACGAAGAGACCTTCCTTTTCGCCTTGCGCAACCGGCGCATGAGACAATCGATCGGCCCAGCAACAATGCTCGTCAGTCGAAAGCAATGCTGCCGCCACGGCAATTCCAATGGGGCTTGCGGATGACCACGTGTGCCGGCGAGCAAGCCTGAAGGTGCAGGATGCATCTCACACTCGGAGTCCTCGGGGAGAATGCCGAGCCCTTGGGCCGCAACGCAAGGCAGGCGTTTGGACCGGAAGGGGGCTCCATCGGTCGCGGGCGCGGTTGCTACTGGCGGCTTCCAGATCCAACCAACACGCTGTCAGGACACCACGCGTTGATCGCATTCAATGGCATCGGTTTCACGATCACCGATACAAGCACCAATGGTGTGTACATCAACACGGTGGACGCACCGCTGGGACGCGGCAATACCACACCGCTAGCTGATGGCGATACGCTATACTTGGCGCATTACATCCTCTCGGTCATGATCGAGGACGATCCTGTCGAGGAACGTCAACGGCTAAGCTTGACGGGGTCGAAGGCGGTGCGTGTCGACCGTGCAACGCCGACGTCGTCGCCTCCTGCATTCACCCAAAAGTCCGCAACTGCAGCCGTTCCGACTGCCGGACCGTCGGTAAGCGATGCGCATCTTCCGCCCGAACCCTCAAGACTGACCGGCCCGCGCCAGATGTTATATTCAGCGGCACAATGTGAGCCGCAGGCACCTCATCCGCCATCCTTGCCTGGAGACAAGCCGCTCAGCAGCGACATCGAGGCTGTGGATCCGATACTGGCGGATCTTCCTCGGCGACCGTCGAGCGCTACTACGACCCAGAGGCCATCCTCGCACGCACAATCGGGAAATGTCGGATCAATTCTGTTGTCATCGGTCGACACGCCATTTGTCGAGCCATCCCAACCGCTGCCCTCCGCCTCCTCCAATGGCAGGAGTGTACTGCCGAATGGCCATCCTGCGCCAATCATCCCCGAGGATCTCGATCTTGGCGATCTATTGACGGGACCGGTCTCGTGCTGCATGGCGTCGGTGTCATCGCAGCGAACAAAAGCGCCCCTCAATGGGTCGAACGAAGCGCTCCGGATCGCGCCTAAGCCGACCGCCTCTTCTTTGACCAATCACTTCGGGAAATTGCCGAATTCCGGATCAAGGACGCCGCCGCCCGATGAGCGGGAGCTCGATCGGCTGCTGCTGAGACTGAAGGAAACCGCTGCGCCGCGCGTGGTCGGCGTTCCTGAGACAAGAAGCGCGACAAGGAGCGGTGCTCCGCCGTTGCCTGCGAGCCCTCCATCCGACACAGACGAATTGCAGGCGTTCTGGGATGCGCTCGGTTTCAATCCGGATCTTGTGCCGCCAGCACAGCGTCGAGAGTTTTTTGCCGAACTCGGCCATGCGGTCGCCGAGATGACGAACGGGCTGCATTCGATACTGGCGGCGTGGGCTATGCTCAAGAGTGAGTGCCAAATCAGGCCGACGCAGACACGCGCCGGGAATGACAACGCAGTACAGTTCACGGACAGCCGTCACGTCCTCCGCGAGGCGCTCGCAAAGGATCACGGATTCCGGTTGCTCTCCCGGTCGGTGCGCGCAGGCTTCGACGACATCAAGGCCAACGAGGTCGCGGCAATGGCCGCAATGAGAGGCGCGGTCAGCAATGTGCTCACGCACATGAGCCCCCAGCGTATCGAGAGCGACGGTGCAATCAGCGGGCTTTTCGGCGCTCGCATCAATAAGGCCAAGTTGTGGGACAGATTTGTGGAACTGCACGCATCGATGGTCAATGACATTGATCGAACCGCTCGCTCCTATGTCGCAGAAGAGTTTGCTCGAAGCTACGAAACGCAACGCTCAGAATCTGGCCGCATTGAAGGGAAGACGGCCTAATGGTGCCGCCGAATACAGCCCATCGGTTGTCCCAGATTGGCGGTGCGTTGCTGATGGCCGCTGTAGCCACCAATTGTTCGACTGACAAGACCGCCAAGACAACGCCGATAAAGTTCGTGATCGAGGCCGATGAATTCGTCAATCCGAACGCGCGCGGCAAGCCGTCGCCGGTCGTCGTCCGCATTTATGAACTGAGGTCGACGACCACCTTCACCCACGCGCAGTTTTTCGAGCTGTTCGACGATGACACCAAACGACTTGGGCCGGATCTGGTGGCCAAGCGCGAAGTCGAGCTGGCGCCTGGCGATAAGATGGACTTCGAGCGCGATACGCCGATCGAGACCCGAAATATCGGCGTAATCGCGGGCTTCCGCGCGGGCAACGATGCCCAGTGGCGCTCAACGGCCGAAATCAAGCCCGATCGTGACAACAGAATCTCGGTAAAATTGACTGCTCAAGCTGTCAGCATTGAGCACGAAGCCAGCCGAAACTGGTGGAAAATCCAATGACCGGTCCGTCGTGACCACTAGCAGCTGCCGGGGGCACATGCACCTTTTGGAAAGCCAGCGAAGAGGCGACTGAACTGGTGTCTGCGACAAGCAAACCGATCTGGTCCGAAGGCATGTTGGTGCGGCCGCAGCACTTTCAGCAATATGACCGCTGGGTCGAACAACTGGTCGAGAACCGTGTTGCTGGTCTGCTCGGCTACGGCTGGGGCATTCGAAAAATTGGCTTTGATCGTGATCTTCTGGCGCTTGGCCAAGTCGCACTTACCGAACTTGAAGCCATTATGCCCGACGGCACGGCCCTTCATGCGCCGGCGCATGTCCGCCTTCCGACCGGACGAATCCCTCCACCGGCTGCGAAAAATCTGCTGGTCAAGATCGCGGTGGGTACGCGCCGGCAGGCCGGCAGCGACGTCTGTTCCGGGGATACATTAACGCGCCGCCACGATCAGGAGGTCTTGCAGATCCGCAATGCGACCTCGCCTGAAAAGGCTCCGGTCGATATCAAGGTTGCGTCGCTATCAACACATCTCATCTTTGACGGCGAGGAACAGGGTGATCTGATCGCGCTGCCTATCTGTCGCATCCGTGATATCGATCCGGCTCGCGCGATTGCGTTATCCGACACCTACGTTCCGCCTGCCATCGACATCCACGCAGCCGAGTCGCTGATCGCGCTGCTGAACGAGGTCAGGTCGCTGCTGCGGACACGCGCAGAGGCGCTTGCTGCGCGCGCGGATCCTTCGCGCACGACGGCGGACGGAGCCGGACTGATTGATCTTGTCACTTTATCGATCGTGAATGGTGCAGAAGCCGTGTTCGACCACTTCGCAGCAACACGTGGGCATCATCCCGAAACCCTCTTCCGAGCATTGCTGAGCCTTACCGGACAGCTATCGAGCTTCGTTGGCGACCGACGGAAGGCGCAAGAGGTGCCTTCCTATCGGCATGAGGACCTCGAAAGCTGCTTCACTCCGTTGGCTCATATTCTGCGTGGGCTGCTGGCTGTTGTGATCGAGAGCGCCGCAATATCGCTTCCGTTGCAGGACCGAGGCTATGGCATTCTAATTGGCCTGATCACCGACCGCACCTTGTTCCAGGACTCTCGGTTCGTTCTCATCGCCGTGGCAAGCGTACCAGGCGAGACGTTGCGCAACCAGCTTCCGGCGCAGATGAAGGTGGGCTCGGTCGAGCAGATTCGCGATCTCGTCAATCTTCAGCTCCCGGGTGTTCCGATTCACGCGCTCGCCGTGGCGCCGCGCGAGTTGCCCTACATCCAGAATGCCGTCTATTTCGAGCTGGACCAGTCGGTGGAGCTGTGGCGGATCCTGCCGCGCTCGGCGGCCTTTGCGTTCCACGTCAGCGGTGACTACACGGATCTCCATCTCGAGTTCTGGGCCATCCGTGGGCAACATACGTGACGGGCCCGAACCACATGGATGAACCAACAGTCATCGGTCGCAGGCCAGTTGGTCCGACCCGTAACACTCAAGTCGGGCAATCCTCAGCGTGCGTTGCGCCGAAGATCGCCTTCCCAGCGGGCGCTCTGCCGTCGCCTGTATCTGAATCCGACGAGGTGTGGGCGGCGAACCATGCCGAGATGGTCATGCAAAGCCCGTTCGAGCCAAAGGCAATGGAGGACGCCTTGGTCGCGGCCGCGACGCCGATCCTTTTGGTCGTCGCGCAGCTTCGCGTCGTCAACAACGCCGATATCAGCGTGCTGCGACGTGAGATGGTCGAGGAAATCCACCGTTTCGAGGTGCGTGCGGCCAAAGATCAGGCGAGCGGCAGTGATGTCACAGCCGCCCGTTACGTGATATGCGCGTTGCTGGACGAAGCGGTGATGACCACGCGCTGGGGCAGTGAGAGCGCCTGGAGCAACAACAGCCTGCTCAACCAGTTCCATAACGAGACGTGGGGTGGCGAGAGGGTTTTCCAGATACTCGAACGTGTGCAGACAAAGCCGGCCAAATACCTCGCCTTGCTCAAGCTCATCAACATCTGCTTGTTGATGGGGTTTGAGGGCAAATATCGCGTGGTGGAAGGAGGCCGCGAGCGGCTCGAAGACCTGCGTTCCGACGTTCGGCGTCTGTTGCGGGATTATACGAGCGAACCGCCGGCCGAACTATCGATCCGATGGCGCGGCGCCAAAGTACATACACGGATGCGTCGCTACGTGCCGTTATGGATCATCTTCACCGCTGCGGCCGTCATTGGGCTGATCGGCTACGGTGTCTTTCATTGGCGCCTATCGGACGAACTCGCGCCCGTTGAGCAACTGCTCGTCATGATCGGCCAGTCTGGATCACGCTAAAAGGGAGATGCAGGTGTTTGGCGGTCGATTCGCGGCCCTCTTTTCGGTTCGAGGCGTCATCACGCTGGTCACCTTGTTGCTGGTCGACGCGTTGATCTGGTTCGGCGGCCCCCACCTTGACCTGTTCGATCAGCACCCGCTGGTTTCGATGACGGTTCGCGCGGCCACAATCGGCTGCCTCTCCCTGACGGTCGTCGTCACCATCCTTGTCCGTTACTGGCTGGCGCGCCGTGCTAACCGACGTGTTATCAAGTCATTGATGGCGAGCGAGGGCCTCGTCACGAGCTCCAAAAATCGTGGCGACGAAGAGATCGATCTCATCCGTGGACGCTTCGAGGATGCGCTGAAGGTCCTGCGCGATACGGCGTTCGCCGGCAAGCGCGGACCGAGCTATCTGTTCGAGTTGCCCTGGTACATCATCATTGGACCATCGGGGGCCGGAAAGACAACGATCCTGCGCAACTCGGGGCTCGAGTTTCCGTTGGCCAAACGGCTCGGCGTCGATCCGGTGGCCGGTGTCGGCGGCACGCGAAACTGCGACTGGTGGTTTACCGAAGAGGCAGTGTTCATCGACACGGCAAGCCGTTATACGACACAGGATACGGATGCCGAGGTCGATCGCGCGGCTTGGCATGGCTTTCTCGATCTTCTTACCGTGCATCGACGCCGGCGACCGATCAACGGGATCTTGGTTGCGATCAGCCTGCGCGATCTCTTATCGGGCGATGACAACCGGCGCAGGCTCGTCCAGTCGATTCGTTCGCGGATACAGGAGCTCGCCAAGACCTTTAGGATGCGTATTCCGGTCTATGTTCTGGTAACCAAATGCGATCTGGTAGTTGGCTTCACCGAGTATTTCGACGATCTCGACCATGATGGTCGTGCCCAGGTCTGGGGCAGGACCTTTCCTCTCGAGGGACCAGGCGATCAGATCGACGGCGCCGTAGCCCTCGAGATTCACCAACTTGCCGAGCGGCTCGAGGGCAACTTGGCGTTCCGCATGCATGACGAACGTAATAATGACCGTCGTGCAATGATGTATATGTTCCCGAAAGAATTGTGGAGCATCGGGACCGCGGTCAGCGCCTTCGTTAGTGAGGTCTTCCGGCCGAGCCGATTCGAAGTGCAACCGATGCTGCGCGGGGTCTACTTGACTAGCGCTGCCCAGGAAGGAGTGCCGATCGAGAGGATGAGCGCTGCGATCAGGAGGAATTTCGGTCTGCACGCAAGCCCACCCACGCCGTCCATCGGGCCGGGAAAAGCATTCTTCATCAAGAAGTTGCTGACCGACGTGATCTTCGCTGAGCAGGGACTGGTCGGCCGCAATCTCAAACTCGAACGCAAGCTCGCGATGGTGCACTGTGGTGGCTATCTCGTGGCAGTCATACTGGCGGTCGCTGCGCTGACGCAGTGGTACGGCGCCTTCGCTCGCAGCGAAGCACGCATCGCTGAAACCAGAATGGCCGTACAGACAATGCAAGCGCGCCTGAACGAACCACGCGAGCCGCTGGATCTGACCAGGCTCCTGCCGACCCTCAACGCCGCGCGCCGGCTGCGTCTGGCCGCCGGCGAGAACACTTGGGTTGCATGGCTCGGTGGCCTCGGGATTTCGGCGACCCCGGTGCTCGCGCCGGCTGCGCAACGAACCTATGACCAGATTCTGGTCGACCGCCTGCTGCCGGTTTTTGCTGGAAGGCTTGCCGTTCGGATTGATACGGTATTGCAGTCGGGCAACGATACTCTGCTGGACCAGGCCAAGGAAATGTTCCGCACCTATTTGATGCTGGGCGATCCGAGGCATTTCGATCGCGGCAAAATCGAACAGGCTATGCGCCGTGAAGTGGCGCTTACGTTTGCGCTCGAGACGACATCAGCTGGCGAACTGCAGGAGCATTTTTCACGTCTTATTGAGTTGCTGCCGAGGCCCATCACGAGCGACCGGAAGTTCGTGATTGCGGTAGGCTTGCGGCTGATGGAACGTCCTCTCGTCGAGCAGGTCTACGCCCGGCTTTTGCGCGAAGCCGCTGAGGACACGCAGCTCCGGCCAATCGACCTCGTTAGTCTGCTGGGAGCCGGCCAGCTGGAGATAAAGCCCCAGGCTGTTTTCCCCACCATTGGTCGGCAGGATCTCCCTTCGTCGGGCGGCACCGCGATCATCCCGGGCATCTTCACGCGGGATGGTTTGATCGATTTCCTGCTGCCGCACCTTCCACTCATTGTCCAGGACGAGCAAAGCGGCGACTGGGTGCTTGCTGGCAGCTCGTTTGATGTGGCGGACACACAACAGGTCGTGCGCAAGGTCGTCGATCGCTATGTTGCCGATTACATTCGCATTTGGACAAGCGCACTGAGCAGCGTCCGCGTCATCAAATTCGACGATATGCAGCGTGCCTCGGCGATCCTGCGCGGGCTGGCCGGCCCGGAAAGCGCACTGCAGCAGATCATTTCCCTCGTACGCGACAATACGAACCTGCCGCCGCCCGGAGAGCAGACCGCGGTCAAGGCCGGGAAGACAGCGGCCGCCGTATTCTCGGCGGCATTCGGCGACGCCCCCTGGCCGGGAACACGGATCACCGAAGCCTTCCGGCCTGTGGTTCAACTGGGCATAGGCGGAGCCTCCGGACAGGCGGCCAGCATGGATCACATCCGCGATCTGTTCGGCGGCCTGTATGCAACGATGGCCAATATCGCGACCGCGCCCGATCCCGGCCAGGCTGCATTTCAGCTCTTTCAGCGACGCGTCAGGGATCCGAGCAACGATGCCTTTGGCGCCTTGCGCGCTGACTCGGCGCTACGGCCCGAACTGGTCCGTACCATCATGAACGACATCGCGCTCTCGACATGGAGCGTCTTGCTTCGACGGGCGCACGGTCATGTCAATGCCGTTTGGACACGGGAGGTGGCGCCGATCTGCCAAGCGGGCATCTACCAGCGTTATCCATTGTTTGCGACCGCGACCGAGGACGTAACTTTAAAGGACTTCAGCGATCTCTTTCGTCCTGGCGGCATCCTCGATGATTTTTTTCAGAAGTACCTGTCGCCGTTCGTCATCGAGGGCAGAACCGGCATTAAACTGGCAACCATCGACGGTGCGACGGCGCCGATCCATGCCGATGCCCTGACTCAATTTCAACGCGCGCGAGAAATTCGCAGGTCCTTTTTCAACGGCGCGGGTTCCGCTCCGGCCGTGAAGTTCAGCATCAAACCGGCCTATCTCGCCTCTAAACTTCTGCGCGCGACGTTTGTCATGGATGGCAAGGAGATCGTCTATCGTCACGAGGCGCCCCGTGCCTACGACCTTGAATGGCCGAGTCGAACTGATGCAAGCATGGCTTCCGTCGCCCTTGTTTCCCTGGACGGAACCGAGGAGAGGATTGAGCGCTCAGGCCCTTGGGCTCTGTTCCGTCTCATCGATGCTTCGCGGCCCACCTCGCGTGGCGCTCCCGACCGTTTCACGATCACGATCGGTCGACCTGACCGGCCCGACGTGACCTATGAACTGCGGGCAGAAAGTGTAAGCAATCCGTTCAGCTCGGGCGTCCTTCGTTCGTTCCGATGTCCGGATCACCTATGACAGGAGCGCCGTGAGAGCTCTTCTTGGCTTTTCGGGAGGAAGAGGGCACATGCCGCTGACGGCACCTTGGCGCGAGCGGTGGGGTCGGCCGCAACGCTGGTAGGCCGTCCCGTAAGCTACGCGACACGTTCCAGACAGGCCGCAATCAGATCGTAACGGCAACACCTTATCATGAGCTCAACGGATTATTGGCGATCGACGTTCCGACGGGCAGGGGCCTTCCTTGCGCTTTTGCGCGACATGCGACCAGCGTCATGAATGCGATCCTCGAATGCCTACTTGAGATTGTGCTGTGAGTGAGGCTCCCTTGGGATACGTGCTCGGCGGCCGCTTCGACCTGGCAGAGATTATTAGCGAGGGCGGCACCAGCACCGTCTATCGAGCGATTGATCGGATCGGCCTGTGGGCGCGTGAACAAAATCCAGAAGTCGCAGTGAAGGTCATCCAACCACATGCGAAGATGCGCCAGAAATTAGTCGAGTTATTGCACCGCGAGGCGCGTCTTTTGCGCGATTGCGTACACCGGAATTTGGTGCGGATCTACGATTCCGACTACGATGGCAAGTACCATTACCTGGTCATGGAGTTCTTAAAGGGCCGCTCGCTGGCGCAGATCCTGGCGGATCGTCAGGGACGGCCGCTTTCGCCCTCCGTGTCCCTTCAGATCGTCCGCGCCGCCGGGCAGGGCCTCGTTCACATGCACAGTCTAGGGATCGTCCATGGTGACCTCAAACCGGGAAACATCTTCATGACCTCGACCGGCGAGATCAAAATTGTGGACTTTGGGACAGTCCTCATGCTTGACCTTCCGCCGCAAGGCGACAGGGCCACCGCGCTGCTCGACGACATTAGACTATTGACGCCGGCTTATGCATCGCCAGAGATGCTGATGGGTAAGTCACGGGCAGAAAGCGACGATGTCTATTCTCTCGCGGTGGTCGCCTATCTGACCCTGACCGGCAACCACCCATATGCCCAGCGGCCAGCCGACGAGGCACTTAACGCAAATCTCACACCGGCGCCGCCGCCGACTATTTCGTCGGCGCAGTGGCAGGTGCTCGCTTCGGGCCTTGCCCTCAACCGCCGCGACCGGATCGATACTGTCGGTGAGTTCGTCCAGCGTCTTGCCCGCCCGCGCCGGTTCTATCGATGGTGCGGTTAGCTGATGCCTCCGGTCGCAGCCCAAGCGCGGTTCCCTTAGCCGGCTTGGGGTCGATGGATGACAAGGATGCGGCCGTCCGGTCCTGATTCGGCTGTGTATCGCTCGCGGTGGATGTGGAACAGTGTCATTGGGACCCGATGGGTCGGCAGAAGTCCGAACTCGCTCAATACGCTGATCAGGGAGCGGTCGGCGACGCGCGGGCCGTGGATCCAGTCACGCCCGACACTCTCTCCGATATCGAGCAATGGCCCGATTTGGTTGATCGGGTCAACTCGAGGGTGAGGCGGCAGCCCCAATTCGGGGTATCCAGGCGTGAGAACAAAATTTTCGCCTTGCGGATTATTTGGGGTCACGGGTGCCCGGCCTGGCCGCAATACCGCAGCATAGCGCATACCGTTGATCAGCACACTTTGTGGCCGCAACGATCCTGGAAGGAGGCCGCTTTCTCGCAATTCGGCGATCAGCGGGTCCGGGGCAACGCCGCCGCTCCAACCGGGGAGGACATAAGCTCCGAAGTCACGCCGCACCGAGTTAGCCTCTGCGCCGGCTGCAAGCATCGGTCCATCCGAAGGCATTGTGGGTGCCAATGGTGCTGACGATGGCCCGCCAATTTCGAAGCCCTGAAACATCGCCCCCCTCGCATGTGCCCAGTTTTCGAATTGGGCGCGGTGGAAATCCCGAAGCATATCTCGCAAATTCAGCAGACGGTTACGAAATCCGCCAATCGTGGGCGCGTCGCGGCCTATATAGTCGCGTACATAGGCTTGTATGTCCGTGTCCAGCGACGGCAGCGCAATCCGATCAGCCATTGGGGGTCTGTTGGTTTCGCGGATCCACTTGAGGAAATCGCTCATATCGTCTGCGGCATGATCGGCGCCGCGGGAGCGGCTGCTCGGGAGCTTCTCAGTCAGCCAATTCCAAAACGCCTCATAGAGGCGCAAGTCCACGTCATGAGGGCCGGGTCCCGGATTGGAGATGCTACTGTCTGCGGTATGGGTGCTACCGCTATTGGTGGTATGGCTGCTACTGCTGCCCGATGACGATGGCCTGGCTCCCTCAAAGGCCTGAAACATCAAGTTCCTTCCACGAGCCCAGTTCTCAAATTGCAGGTCGCGAAGCATATCTCGCAAGTTCAGCAGGCGGTCACGAAACCCGCCCATCAACGGTACATCGCGCCCTATATAGTCAGCTGCATAGGCTTGCACGTCGGCGTCCAACGACGACTGCGCAATCCGGTCGGCCATTGGGGGTCTGTTGGTCTCGCGGATCCACGCGAGGAAGTCGTACATATCGCCAGCGGCAAGGGCGGCACCATAGGAGCGGCGCCGTGGAAGCTTCGCAGCAAGCCAGTTCCAGAAGTCGTCGTAGAGTTGCGTATCCACCCGATAGGGGCGCGGCCACTGATTGGAGCCGGTGCTGCTGTCACTCACGCGAACCTCCGGCAAAAAGTGCAATTGCAGCGTTGAGGCATGCTCGCTCGATCCGAAGCGCGATGTTACGTGAGTTCGGTTGGGCCCGATGCCTCAAAGTTGAAAAGCAGCGCGATTTGCAGTCGCTTCTTCGCGATCAATCTTCCCGCAGCCCATACTTGCTCGTTAGGCAGCGCCATATATGCCGCGATGACCACGAGAACTCTGACGACCACAATCATCTGGGCTTCTTGATACCCGTTCTCGCGTTCGCTCATAGAAGGCAACTCCATGGGAGCAACAGCGAGTCGGTCGGCTGCAGTCAATCCTGAGAGACGAGAGGCTCACGCGGGCGGCTCATCTGCCGCCCACGCTCTGCCGCTTGGATCCCTTTCTTTTGTCTGGCCCGGACAAAACTCCGTGGTCGTCCTCTCGCGTCGTAATGTCCGCGTCCTCGATAGCTCCAGAGTAATCACGGCCTTGCAACCAAAGTGGTTCGAAGATAGGAGCCACAATCCTCGGCCGCGCTTGAACTGATCATAACGCTCCCAGCGGCGCCTTTCTGAGATGCTTAGGCCAGGCGAAGATATCCAATTCGAGCGCGATGCCGGGAACTGAAACAGACCAGCCTGCAGCGTCTGTTCGGTTACAACATTATCGACAGGCTCTTCTGCTGGGCAATTCTTAGACCCGACGTGCGATTTCCAATGTGGTAGCTCAGCACCCGACAAAGACTTATCTTCCAGCGCCGTACTTCGTCTGCCGATCATCTCGGGCTATCCATCTGCAAGTCGGCCATTTAAAAGTATCGATCCTTCTCAATCGACAAATCATGTGATGTGGCAAAAGGACCTCAGGGTTCGGGCCAGCTTGACTTGTGGGGTATCTGACAGTCGCGCCGCCTCTGTCAGCTTGAGAACACTAACTGGCAAACCGCTTTTCAAACCTGATCAGAGCTCAAAGAGGAAATGCCATTGGCACAACTGTTGCTATTGAGATGCAGAAACACCGATGCGCAGAGTACACAAACCGTTGGGAATGACGCTCGCTTTCCCTTGAACCCACGCGCATCGTTTCGAGAAGGAAACCCAAGATATCCCCACAGTCGATTGGGCTCACGACAATGGCGCGACAGAGGTGGCCAATACTAGTGCCGCAGCCAATTCGAAATGCACCACCCGGCCGTCGGTCTCTTGCTGAGGGCAAGGCTCGCCGAAAGATGCGTCTTGCGCTCGGAGCATTGGAGAGGCGATGAACTCATCACAATCAAGGGCGCCAGATCCACGGTTGGGACGTGCACCATGCGGCGCCAGCGCGATTGCGATACCTTATTCATGGCGACGAGAAACTGACGTCGGGCTGGCTGGCCCCCTGCCGTTTCGTCAGCGGAACAGGCGGGCTCGCTACAGGCCACCGACGCGACCGTATCGAGCCTATCGGCGAGTTCGCCTGGCGCCTCGATCATCCCGAGTCTGCGTCTCCTGTCGGCGCTTGCTGCCGCCGTAAAAGGGTCGAGAACGCGAGATTCGTTTGCGCTAGGTGTTTGCCCCTTGCTGTGCGGCACTGTGACAAGCGTTGTTAGCTCTGCCGCAGTTGATTTGGTGCGCCGATGACCAACGAATCCAATCTCAGAATTGACTTAGACATTCACAGCAAGCGCAGCATTGAGCTCAACGTCCAAGGGTTCGAGGGCACAGAGTGTATTTCCTTGCCGTTTAGCTACGTGATTTACGCCACGACGTCGAGCGATGTCGATACCAGCTCTTTGATTGGCGAGCGCGCCACGCTGTCTGTCAAAACCGCATGTGGGCGATGGCTTGCCTCGGGCCTATGCGCCCAAATCGAGGAACTCGACCCTACGGTGACCGACCTGCGGGTGCTCCAGTTTGTCCTGCGACCGCGCTTTGCGGTCGCCGAACTCTCGGTTGCGAGCCGCATTTATGGCCCTGACCAACCCGTGGGTGTCGACGACATCATCAAATTGCAGTTGGCCAAAGTGAGCATCGCAATTCCCAGCGAATACAACCTTGATCGCTATCCGAAGCGAAAGTTCATTGTGCAATACAACGAAAGTGATCTGACGTTCATTTCTCGGCTTTGCGAACGGAATGGAATTTTCTACTTCTTCAAGCAAGAAGACGACGGGGAAATCGTCGTTTTTGGCGACAAGAATCTGGCCTTTCCCAGCGTCAAGTTCGGCGATAAGTCGAGGATTCTTTACGCGCACCCGCACGAACGGCAGGCACCGCGAAGCGTCGACGAAAGCGCCGTTCGCTCATTCCGGCAGCGCCGGGTTCTCTCGACAAAGACGGTCGCGCTCCGCGATTATAATGAAACGGTGCCTTCCGTCGTCTCCGCCGATCAACAGGTCGGGCAAGGCAGCGGTTTCGTGGGCAAGGCCTCACGCTTCGGCGGCCATCTTGCTAACGAAGCCGAAGCGACCTCGCTGGCCCGGACCCGGGCCGAACAGATCTGTGCCGGCCAGACAATGTACATCGCTCACAGCGACGCGCCGGAGCTACGAGCTGGCGTCATCTTCGAGCTCGAGGGCCATCCCCGCTTCGATGGAAAGTATCTCGTTATCGCGGCGGATCACTCGGCCTATTGCCCGGCCCCGACTGGATTCCATGCATCCACGCAAAATGGGCGAGCCTACCAGAACATGGTCCATTGCATCCGCTCAGACGTACCTTATCGACCGGTCGCGATGACGCCCGTGCCTCTGGGCGTCGGCCTCCACAGCGCCACGGTCGATGGAGAAGCCTGGAATGGGCGGGCCGAGATTGACGATCAGGGACGCTACAGGCTGCAGTTTACATTCGCCGAGGAACTGGCAAAAGGCGCTGGCAGCGACTACGTGCGCAAGCTCGAACCTTATGTAGGTCCGAATCAAACCGGCTTGCATTGCCCGTTGGTACCTGGAACGGAAGTTCTGGTCGGCTACTTGAACGGCGACATCGACCGACCCGTTGTGATCGGCGCGGTCCACAACCCAGATATGAAGGGAGGAGTGACTTCGGACACGCACTTGTTCAATTGCCTCAAATCGCAATCTGGTTCCAAGATCGAATTCTTCGACGGACCTGCGACACCTTCGCCCCCATGACCGCCTGGCGTCCAGCGACTCATGAGATCGACCCAGTATTGGAAGCGGTCGCCAATACGGCACGCGCAACCATCTTGCCGACAGTGTGGATCAACATAACGCCGCCATCGACCGATAGCATTCGGTCGCAACAGCTTCGTGATGGACGGGAATTGCGCCTCAAATTGTCTACGCACTGTCTCGGGCAGGAACAACGCGGACCTCGCGCGGTGCTCGTCTACGCCCTGAAGGGTAGTGTCGTTGTCGATAACAGCACGGGTTACGGTGTGACCGGGCGGGCCGTCCTCGACGTTACCACGCGTGCATTTCTTGATGTCTCTTGTCAATTGAAACGGGTCGGCCCGGTTCCGTCGTGACAGGGCTGTCACGATCGCGACGATGTCGTCGCTCGATTGTGTCGGTGCCGGGACGTCCGCGCTGCGCCCACAGATTGGGAGGGCTCGCGATATTTGATAGCGGATACCCAGAGCTCTTGGCACGGATGTTGCGATGTTCATCTGCCGGTGCGTGCCGGCGTATGTCGCAAAACGGGAGGCGAACGTGTCACTTGAAGCCTACTTGACCATTAAGGGAAAGAAGCAGGGCGACATCTCGAAGGATGCCTCCAAGCCAGACAGCATCGGGCAGGTCGCCAAGGGTGATGCGGGGAAGCAAGGCAAGATCACCGTTGTCTCCTTCACCAGCCGCATTTTCCTTCCGCGCGACGCGACGAGCGGAGTCGCCACGGGCGCTCGCAATCACCAGCCGGTGGTCTTCACCAAGTTCTTCGATCGTGCCTCGCCACTACTGTGGCAGGCGCTGGCCACCAACGAGGTGCTCGAAGATGTGGTTTGCGAGTTCTACCGCACCGACCCTGGTGGCATGCCACAGCCGCAAAACTATTTCAAAATAAGCTGGAAGAACGCGACATTGGTCGAGGGCATGGCTTACATGCCGCTGACGATCGATCCAAAGAACAACTTCTATCAGAACATGGAAGAGTGGTCGTTCACCTACAAGGAAGTGAAATGGGAGCACGTTCCCGGCAGCACCAGCGGCGAGGATAAATGGTAGCTCCCCGTCAGGTTTGCAAAGCCGAGGTGCCGAGCGGGCAATCGTGGATATATTACGCACATCGACGCGTCCTTCGAAGTGGTCATGCTTTAGGATATCGCGGTGCATCAAGTCGGTCGTGTTCGGACCGAAATGTCGCGCGCGCCAAGAGGGGCCGCAATCGGGCTGTTGATCCTGCATCATGGCCGTGATTGACGAGCATGAGATGTGAATTGGGAATAACCAGCCGGCACGATGTTCGCCACTCAGCCGGCGGATCGTTCGTGGACTGCCTGACAGCTTAGCTCGATGACTGCGCTCCACGAAATGGGCAATTCCTTGCTTCTCGACGTTCCCGGGTTTGGCGGATCGCGCCAATGCGGTCGCCTGCATCAATCACGCGCGCTTGATGAGTGGCCAGCCGCGCCTTTCAAAGGAGGAGGTCGTAGTCATCATCGCGTGTCTGAACGCGGTATATGACGATACGACGTCAATAAGGCATACGCTCCACGAGGTAGCACGAGGCTGCTTCGCCGGCGCTGGTTACACAATTGAAGACGCTGACGAGTTCTACGAGGGAGTGTGTCGCAAAGCTGCGCAAGCGTATTACGGCGGTAGATATCTCTCGATGCGGAGTTGACGCCGTAACGAACCGAGCATTAGCGATACGACACTCTCGAGGCGGTCAGAGCCCGAAGACGAGTTGGGTCCGATTCATTGCACATATGCGTCCTGAGACGCGGAGGTCGAATCCAGGAGGATGAAAAAAGCGGCTCGTTCGAGCGAACGATGAGGCGGGGACGCAATCCGCAGGTTGTCATTTCAAGAAAGACTTTGGTCGCGCTCCAAAAACGAGAAGTGGGCGATGACGGTGCCGCAGTCATCCGGAATAACGCAGTGATCGACTGCGCGGAGTATAGTTGCTTGATCTGGGGCAATAGGGCTGGCCCGTTATCGCTTGCTCGATAATGTCGCGTCATAGGGCGGTGTCACCAGTCCGCTGTTTTCGCCATCTAGACTAATTGTATCGGTTTGGGCGACAACAACGGGGTTCGTCGAGCCTGCGACGCCAAGTTGACCCAGACCGGCTAAAGTCGTTCTTAAGATATATGATCGGTGGGCAATCGTCCTTGCGATGGCGATCGCCGATATCGAGGCGAGGCGGGCCGACATCTTTGTGCAGATCGCGACAGGCTTCAATGCCGCCGCGCGACGGGGGCGATCTGCAATAGGGAGCATCAGGCGACGCTCCAGCTAGGCAGTTCAGCGGATCGCCGATTGCGCGTTAGGCGGGATGGCAGACCAAAGGACTTACCCCGTGGCGGAGTTGTCAGGTAAGAGCAACCTTTCCAGGCCGTGCTCTGCGAGCACCTTCTGCATGAGCTCGCCCTTGATCTCGCGGACTATTTCAGTTCGGATCTGGGCTTGGAGGGACGGCTCGGCGTCACTCGTCGGCTGATGATCAGCCAGCCGTTGCGTCAATCGGCTCTCCATCTCCTCGTCCATCCGGCCTTCCATCGCGGCATAGGCTTCGGGTGCGATGCGGCTCACCAGCGTGTCCCATGGCTGCCAGCGCGTTGCGAGGAAGTCGGCGAACTCCGCCGCCTCCTGGTTGCGCACGGATGTCTTAGCCGCCGCAAGATCGTCTTCAGTGATGTAGGAGACCTCGACGAACCGCATGTCCGGCGCGATGTGCCCCAGCTCCAGCGGCTCGCGCAGCTTGGCCTGATAAGCGAGATAGACCTCGATCTCGTCGACGAAGGGGAGGGAGGTGACCTTTTCGCGCGCGATCCCCTCGAGCGCGACCAAGCGGAACATAATGCGGCCTTGCTGAAGGAGCTTGTCGAGATGCTCATTATAGGCTCCGTCCAGAACATCAGCGTTCACGCGCGCGTTTTGCATGCCATTCCAGTTCAACTTGATGCGATCCTCGCAGCTCTCGTTCGCTGCGACGGCCGCCTGGAAGTAATGCTCGCGCAATGTCGGCCTGCCCGCCGCCTGCCGCAGGTCCGCGGCCACCGCCCGCCGGAATACGTCATAGTTCACGGTGTCCCGCAGCCTGTCGAGGAAGCGTGAATATTCCTCGGCTCCCGGCTCGTCGGCGAAGCTCCGCCAGATGGCCGCCGCGTCCGGCTCGTCGAGCCAATCCGCGACTGCCTCGGGCAGGGGCCGCGCCCGAGCCTGTGCTGTTTCGTCGGGATCCGAGAAGAACACGTTCGGGCCAGCATAACCCTCAGCCGTCGTGGCCGCCGTCAGGTTGGTCCGCACCCGCGCAGGCAGCGGGTTATCATCCAGGTCAACGAGGCAGCCGGAGCCGAGCTGCGTTAGCAGGGTCTCGGGCAGGCTGGTCAACCGATTGTTGTCGACGTGCAGTTGACGGAGTCCTAACGGGAGAGTCGTGGGCAGGCTCGTCAGCCGGTTCCCGCTGGCGCTGAGCAGCGTGAGGCCGGCTGGAAGCGTTGCGGGGAGGCTGGTCAGCTGATTGTTTGGGACGTACAGGCGCTGGAGCCCGACGGGGAGGGTTGCGGGCAGGCTGGTCAGCCGGTTGCCGCTGGCGCGAAGGCATTCGACGCTGGCCGGGAGATTGGTGGGCAGGTTGGCGAGCCAATTGTTTCTGGCGTGGAGGGTTTGCAGACCGCTCGGAAGGATATCGGGCACGCTCGTCAGCTGATTGCCGTCGATATTCAGGTGTTGGAGCCCCGCCGGGAGCGCGGCGGACAAGGTGGTCAGGGACAGCAAAGAAAGATCCAGCCACGGTGGTTCATGGGGCGCTGTTTCCTGCCAAGCTTTCGTTCGTCTTACCGCCTCTTGCCGATTCTCATGGTCGCCCTGCCCCGCTTCGGCCGCCCAGGCCTCAAGGATCTGGTCTTGCGACGATTCGCCTGGAGCCGGAGCCTCGAGGTTCGTCGGATCATCGGCGGCTGACGCCCGCGGCTCTGTCAAGGCCTTGCCCTTCTCCGCGTGCTCGAACCTTGCTGATCCCCTTGTTCGGGAGTTTCGCAAGCCATGCCAGCGCCTCGCTGGGCTTGTTCTGTGTTCATCAATGCCTTCTCAAGCAAGCAAATGCGCAACGACTCGTCTCGAAACCGATCGCTATCACCACGAATGGTGATCACCGACGATTGATGAAGCAGGCGATCAAGGACCGCTGCCGAGCAGTTGCAGTGAGACGTCGTAGGTCCGCACGACATCTGCGGCCGTCGCCGTGGTTGATGTTGTGAACGGGTTTCATCACGCTCCTCGTTCTAAATCTGACCAGGTCAAACGGTGACTCCTAGATAGGGACGCTCTCGTGGGCGACAAGTCTCGTGTAACGGCGTCGGGTTTCGCTCCGAGGCGGCGCGCATATACCAAATGAGTCGGCGATGGCCGGCATGTCTCTTGTCGGGTGATGAGCTTCCGCCTGCTCCAATGCTCGACTGCTTCGGCAATGTCGATGGTACCGTCATCCAAAAGCGGACGAGCAACGCTATTGCCTCGAACGTGACACTTTAATTGCGTTCAAGCGGCTTGATCACGTGCACGATGGGGTCGAGCCGCTCGGCTATTGCCGTCCTCCCGCCGATCGGACTCGACCACAAAGAAGCACCAATCGCGGCTTCAACAATCAGCGACTTGCGCTCGCCGCGATGCTGTGGGAGCGCGCAGCTCGGTCAATCGGTTTGTTTGCGTAGCAGGGTCTCGAGGTGGCGCCGACCTTCGTCGATCGCGCCGGACCAATGCCCGAACCGTTCCTGCATGACAACTTCGAATGAAGGATACCACAATGGCTTTCCGCCAGCCTGAGCCCAATACCAGGGATAACCGCGCGGCACGAAAACCACGCCGGGAACGCCAAGCGCTCCGGCGATATGGACGGCGAAGCTGTCGGGCCCGACCACAGCGTCGAGATTGGCAATCGCTGCGATCATTTCCGCAGGGCTCTCGATGTGCACGCCAGCATCGATCGGACGACTCCATCGCTTCAGGTCATGCCGTTGCGCGCCACTCATCAAACTGACGGGCGTGACGGAGTTTGGAGTGGCAGCTGCGACTTGCTCCATCGATAAGCCGAGCGCGCCACCCTCCCACACGATGCCCACCAGAGGCCTTGCGAACGCGGCCAATGCATCCCGCCATTTGGTGAGCAGTTCGGCCTCGGGGCGCAGGTAGGGAATGCCATCGGCAATGTTGCCGGCGTCGGTCGGCAGAACGCGCAATAATGATTGCAGCGGCATGGCCGAGATCGCGGGCCTCGCTTCGTCCAAAATCACCTGCTCGGCGAGGTGGGTAAGAAGAGCCTGATGACGTGGCTGCGCGACCACATGCACGTCTTGCGGGCTCGGCAGCCGACGCAAGAGACGAACGAGTGCGATGAACTCAAGGGCGCCCATCGTCGGCGGAACGACTATCCGCCTCACAGGTGCCAAGGCGGCCGGCTCGGGCGTCGGGAAGCGGCCGAGCGTCAGCTCAAGCGTCATCTGCAAAGACTTCGCTGCGTCGTTCTCAGGTCGCATGTGCACGACGTGACCGACAAGCATGAGGGATTCGTCGAGCCGGCCAACGAGCTGTAGGACACGCGCCAGAGCAAGCGCGGATGCAGGATCCGATTTGCGAGAGCGCACGAATTCCGTCAGTTGCGCAATGCCGCGGTCCACCTCACCCTTGGCAATCGTAACGCGGGCCAAGATTTCGCGCGCACCAACATGAGCGGGCGCATAGGCGAGCAGTTTCTTGCAGGTGGCCTCCGCTTGCGACCAGAGTCCACATGCAGCGTGGCAATAAGCCAGATGCAAGAGCCCAGCTGTATCGAGCGGGGCGCGCAGATGCGCGCGCGCGGCAAGGCTGAGCGCCTCGTCGAGGCGCCCGCGTTCAAGCTTGAGCACCGATAAATTGCCCAGCGCATCGGGATCGTCCGGAGCAATCTCAAGCGCACGAACCAGGGCGGCCTCAGCCGCCGAGCTGTGGCCCAAGGCGAACTCGATGGCGCCAAGTTGAAGCAGCGCACGCGCATTCCCGGGCTCGTGGTGCACGACGGTCTCTGTCACCGCACGGGCTTCCGCAACCTCGCCGCGGCTCAGCAAGGCGTGAGCGAGCGCCAGCTTGATTTCCGCGTTGCGCGGCGCGAGAGCCGCCGCGCGTTCGAGGCAAATCACCGCCGCCTCAGCGCGGCCGAGCAATCCGTGGGCGATGCCGAGATTGGTGGTGAGGCCGGCGTGTTCGGGATAGATGGTCGCAGCTTCAGACAGCATGTCGAAGGCAAACTCGATCCGCCGGCGCACAAGCGCCAGTGTGGCCCTCGCATTGAGCGTATCGGGATCACTTGTGGTGGCGACCTCCTCCAGCAGCGCCTCTGCCTCCTCCAGACGGCCGGCCGAGATAAACTCCTGGGCGGTTCTAACCCTCTCCTGCCAGGTCGGAGCCGACATGCCAGTGGACAGCATCTGCGCTATGCAACCGTAACGCGCTTGCCATCGAGGCGGAGATCCTCGCTCACCGCGATGACCTTGCTGTGCGCCATCTCGGAGGCAATGCCGGTGACCCTAATGGCCTGGGTTTCAGTCTGCAATGTGTCGATACGCTCGATCACCGCGACACGCTCGACCGCTTTTACCGTAAGTTGCTCGGCGCTCGCTTCCTGGATCCGCGCTGAGCATCGGAAACGGTCCGTGATCAACGTGTAGAGCTTGCCGATCCAGGTGCCTTTGTCCGCAAGCACAGCGAGCAGCTTAGTCTGCAAATCGATACTGTCGGCACGCAAGGACAGGCGCTGGCGCGCGGCGATCGTGATGGTCTCGCCCTCAATCGACATATTACGCCCGCCGGGCAGGCCGACCATGCCATTATTGGGAGCCGTCCGCTCCAGCACAGTGACGATGAAGATTTGCTCAACGTTGGTGAAGAGCAGCACCACGTCTTGTGGCATGGGTCGGACCAGGCAGCCAAGGGCGACCGTCGCCGTGTGACGGGCGCCAGCGACCTCGACCTCGACCGCAGAGCCATCCTTGTTGACCGACACGACACGGGCGGTGTGATGCCCAGGCGCAAGCAAGCGCTCGGCCATCGCCAAGATGTCGGTGCTTGTGGCACGGATCGGCATCGTCATCCTTGTTCTCCAGCTCGCTACATGAAATTTATCGACTTCTTTTGTATGACTTCCTCATTACCGGAACTGGACGTGATCTCAGCTTTTCGGCTCACGAGCTTGTACTCTTCCGTGTTCGACTGTCCCTTTCTCAATTCTTCTTCTGATTTGGATACGCTGGTCTTGCAGAATTTGATGTCGCGACCGACCGACTTGAAGTCTTCGAGAGGAGCGAATTTGAAATCGCTTGTCCTGAGAATCTTGGTATCGCTGTCAGCCGACTTGAAATCGGGTCCAAAAACACACTTGGTCGAATTTCCAATCACTTGCTTGACGTCGTGTCCTTCGACGATGTCAAGTTTGTTGCCGATCGTCATGCAGTTCATATCGCTGAGATTGACTGAACATTCTCGCGAGATCTTGAAGGTGAACGCTTCTCCAAAGAACATGCTTACGTTCTTGGCCATCGTCAGCGTGGTAGCTGCGCCGCTCATGCAGGTGAATTTAGTGCCTTGAAATAATTCCTTGGTGTCGCCCATCGTCTGCTTTTCCGAATTGCCAACGGTCGTTTCCAGCTTGTGGCCGTTGTTGATGAGCTTGACTCGGTTCGAGGCCGTCAGGATGATGTCCGCGGGCGTCCCATTAGCGCCAGCACTGATTGACACGCCGTTCTCGGCGGAGATCTCATAAGTGCCTTTCGAGACCTGATGTTGGGAGTTGCCGTTCGTGACCTCCGTGGTCTGACCGCGACCGATTTTGAGCAGCGCAGCGCCTTCGATATTGGCCTGGAAGTCCTTGTTGGTGAAGGCAAGTAAGCCGGCATTGTCGCTCTCATGTTTGCTGATCGCAGCCGGACTTTCGCCAATAGTCGTTGTGAGACCAGTGACAAGCTTTTCTTCTTCGTCCGAATAAGAGCCGAGACGCAGATAAGTTGACTTCGTCAGGGGAGAAGTCAGGCTGTCTGGAACGACCAGTCGCGTATAGGCATTTGGCATAGCGGATATCCTAATCGGGTGGCTGTCGGCACATTAGCGCTGCGCCGTCAATCGGGTTTGAGAGGGTGATATCGAAAGTCCGAACGCGTTCGGGTTGGCGCCGTTCTGCTTCGTCGGCATCCCCATTTTGGTTGCCGGTGACCCGCCGATTGACAAATTGTCCGATCCCGCTTTGGCGCGGCCTGGACCCATGACAAGACCAGAGATGACGCCGAGGGCCACACCTGCGCTATCACCCATCGATATCGCGCGTTCGGTCGTCATGTTGTGTGCAGGCATACACATGATCAGGCACCGAGACTGCGTAGGAATAGCCGTCGTGTTCATAGCGACGTTTGGATAGGGGGTGGGCACAATGGCGAGTCCGGATGGTGTGTTGCAGACGTCGGGAAACGCTTGATCTTCCGCCGACATCGGGCCACTTGAATTGACAAAAGTCATTTGTTTAGCTCACTCCATAGAGAGGGATGACGCGGCTTGGATCATAGAGTTCGGCGACGGCGCGTTCCGGCACAGTTTTTAAGACACGCTCATGCTGGGTCACGAACCGACTGTCTTCGGTCGACGCGCAGTGAAAGTCAGTGCGCAGAAATCGCGAGCCGGAAAAGTCGCTGCCATCGACCATGGCGTGGTGCATCAGCGTATAGGACATGTCGGCGCCGGCAAACGAGGCGCACCTGGCCGATGCACGTGTGAAAACGGCTGTTCCCAATTGAGCGCCGGAAAGATCGCAGCCGTCGAGGCGCGCTTCTACGAAGATGCATTGCCTCAAATCGGCATTGCGCAGCCTGGCGGCTTGCAGGTCAGCCCTGACGAACAGTGTGTTTGGAGCGGTCGCGCCGGAGAGATCGGCACCCACGAGGCTCGCGCCCGTCAACACGGAACCGGACAGGTCTGTTCCGGACAGGTTTGCGCCTCTCAGCTTGGCACCGCTCAGGTTCGCTCGCGCGAGCATCAGCCCGGAGAGATTCCGCTCCGACAGATCGCATTCGGAGAAATGGATCGTGTCGCAGCGCAGTCCCGTGAGCTGTGCACTACGCAAATCGGCCTGCGTTATGGCGGCGTTCGTCAGCGTGGCGTTGTCGAGCGCGACATTGGCGAGGTCACAATCCATGAGCGCGCTTTGAGATAGGCTGGCCTTGCTCAGGATCGTCCGAGCCAACTTGCAACGCATCGCTGTCGTCTGGCTGAGCCGCGTCCCGCCGAAGTCGCTATGGCTGAAATCTGATGTCATGAACGTCGACTGGGTCAAGCGCGCCCGCCGCCAGTCGGATCCGCCAGCGCGGCAATCGACAAATGTGCATTTGTCAAGGTAAGCATCGGCGAAGGAAGCGCCGCTGAAATCGCAGTCCTGAAACGTCATGCCGGTCAGGCGAGCATGCGTGAACTGGCTGCCGCGAAAAGAGGAACTCAGCACCACGCCATCGTTCAGGCGTAGTCCAGATAGCGTCTCGCCATCGAGGTTAGCGTTGCGTACGGGGAACTGATGGTCGATCGACTGCAATAGGAGATCAATTGACATGGCGCGTGACCATCAGGACGGTGCGGTCGATATTTGCGTTGCTCAAATCGGTCGCGACCAAGGAAGCATCCATCAGGTCTGCACCATAGAGATTTGCATGGCGCAGGCTGGCGCCGGCCAGGTTGGCCTGGTTGAGATGCGCCTCGAGCAGGTTGGCCGCATAGAAGTCGCTGCCGCGCAGATCGTTGGCGGTGAAGACCGCGCGTTTCAGCGAGGTCATTCGGAAGGTGGCGCGCGCCAGCGTCGACTTGCCGAAATAGGCACCGTCCAGTCGAGCCATGGTGAAGTCGGCGCCACTGAGGTCGACCGTCTGAAAGGAGAGCGCCTCGGCGCTGCTGCGGCCGAACCGGGCGTCGCGCAGATCGACATCGCCGATGAAGCTGACTTGGTCAAATCGCGCGCTCGAGAGATCGAGTAGGGCCGCTGTCACCTTGAGAAAACAGGTTTGCTCAAGTCGCGCGCCAGCAAAGCTCGCACAAGATAGCGAGAGATCCATGAATTGTCCGCGCTCGAGGATGGCGTTCCCCCAATCCGTGTTATCGAGCGCGGCTTCGATGAAGGAGCATTCACGTATTTGCGCAGAGCGGAGGGTCGCCCCGATCATCGGTACCCGCAAAACCTGGAGCTCGCCAAGATGCGCTTGGTCGAAGCATGCGCCCACCATGCGCGCGCCGAGAAGATTGGTGCGCACAAGCTGGCTGCGCGCGAAACGTGTTCCACGGCAGTCGGCTTCACCGAGATTGGCTTCGGTGAGATCGGTCGCGCTTAAATCAGCGTTGATGAGCGTTGCGCCGGTCAGCGCGGCTTTCATCAGTTTCGCACCGGCCAGGTTGGTTCCGCTCAGCTTCGCGCCTTCAAGGAAGGCGCCAGAGAAGTCCGCGTTCGCGAACCGTCGCCCGGAGAGGTCGGCGCCGGCGAGATCCCGACCAGAAACCAGGCTGCCGCGTCGGAACTCCTCTTCCACCAGATCGCCCAGCGCGCGTGCGACAGCCGGCGCCAGCATCGCGTCAGGCTTGAGCGGCTTGGGTGAGGCGAGCCTTACCGCGGCCGTGCCGGCTGCCAACTGACCTTCCGCTCTATCGATTTCGGTCCGTAGGACGGTCACCGCTTTCGTAGTTTCTATCTTCGCTGCGGCGATCCCTGCTCCGGGCTCGTCACTGTTTGCCCCTTGATGGGGTGCACTCAAAGCCGCAAACGGCGCGCGATCATCGGACAGTGACGCAGGAAGGACCCTTCTGAGCGCCTTTTCAGCATCGGTGAGTGCCGTACGCGCTCGTTGGGCCGCGTCAGGCGGTGGATCGGAGGCGTCGATCTGTGCCAGTATCTCGTCAATGGTCAGGCGCGGCGGCGCCTCTGGCGTGACGCTACGCGACTTTTCCGGCAGGTCCGGCTCTGGGATATCGGGAAGCAAAAAGGCGTCGTCCGATATCGCGTTACGTATCGGCTCGAGTGGCCGTCCCGCCGCCAAGTCAAAGAAACGAGCATGCGCAAGTTCGAATTGTTTTTGCTCGTCGAGCGGTTGCGTTGCCGTCCCAAGGACATCGCCGCGCCAGTCTTTCGCCCGAGCAAACTTGTCTTCGATATCCTTTATGAGGCCCGGATCAGTATCCGGCAACTCAGGGAATGGCGAGGCGTGCTCAAAGCTTGCGTCCATCGACTGCGCGGCGTCCGTGGACGAGATTGCGGCAAGCAAGGCGTCGATATCGCTCGATGCGGCGTTTCCGCTAGCAACCTTTTCATAGGCTGCACGTATCGGTCGATATTGTGCGTCAAGCCTGTCGACGTCGGATTCTGCCTTTGCCTGGACCGTCTCCAGCGCGTCGAGGATCTCGGACAATTCGATCTCGCCGCTCTCGAGTTCCTCCGGCAACAATTCGGGAATGCTCGATGGTTCGCTTGATGGTATCTCGGTCGTCGGACGCAGCGAAGGCGGGAGCTCAATGCGTGCGAACTCCTGATCGAGCGCCCAGTGCATGGAGGCCAGCTGTCGCGCTGTGCGCTGTTCGGCCAGATGCCGACGCCGAGCCTTGCGACGTTCGCGTTCGGCAGCCGAAATCTCAGGGGCAAGTTGATGTTCCGAAAACGCATAGCGTGGGGCGCTCGCCGGGTCGAGCCGCAGCCGCCGGACATTCAGATAATGATCGAACGGCCGCGCCGGCTCGCCTTGTTGCTCGTAAGCGACGATAACGTCGCCAACGTCGCTGCCGTCCAATTCCTGCACGGCAATCGCAGTGCGATAGATCATGACGCCGCGGCGGGCCCCTGCGAACAGCCACAGGGTATCGATGTGCGTCTGCATTTCCGTGACGCCACGCATCACATCGCGCCAGCCGATGAAGCAGCGCACGCGAAAGGTCGGCAGACGGCCTTCAATCAACGGATGCTCGGCGGAGAAGTTCTGCAGCGCGTAGGATTCTCCGCCGCAGATGAAGCCGCTCAAGCGCTGGTCTGGTGGAGCGAACAGAAAAAGCCGCGGATCGGCATCGCTCGCCAGAGCAGGGGCAACTGATTGCAGCCACGTGGCATCATAGGTTCCCGCGTACTGTAGGCGCTCGTTGCTATCAAGTGCCATTGGTCCGAAGGTTGCGGGCGGTGCGATCGCGTCGATGAACTGAATAGCATGCTCGGGGCGTTCTATATTGGGTAGGGCCACCAGCTCGCCGGCCATGCTGCGCCGGAGAGCCTCATGGCCAGCGCCGACCCGGTTCGCTGCGTAGCCGGGCCCGCCAAACGCGCGTTGGCGCGTGAGCGGCATTTGCTGGAATGGTTGCACTTCTGTCGGTCGCCAGCCGGAGGTGGTCGTCTGCCAATAGCGGTCGCCCGTCACCAGAAGGTGCTTCTGGATCGGTCCGAGTGTCCAGCCCAACATCATGCGCTCGGTCGGCCGTCCCTCAGGCGCCGCCGCATGTCCGCTGATGAGCAGCTCAGCTTGCGGCTTGGGCATGCCGATGTCGAGAGGGGTGCCGGGCGGAAGCTCCTTCGCGGCCATCACCCAAAGCTCCTGCTCACTCTGCAGACGATCGGCGCCCGGGTTGGCGAGGTCGAACATCGCGAAGACCGAAATGATGAGGCTCGCTCCTGGACGACGACGCTCGCATTTGGTCAACAGACCCAGTGTGCGGGGCTTTACAAGAACGGGCATGAAGCCTGCCGTGACGATTTTGGTTTTTTACCAATATTTCTTGAGCGTGACGGACTTTCGGCTCCAACATCCAACCGCGTCTTTGTGCCACATACCAAGTTAGGTAGGCAGCCATTCAGCATCGCGTTGCATAAATGGTCGCTCCGCACCGTGACGGTTTGATGGTCGAGGTAGCCGCGATTTGCTGCCGCGGAATCATCGTCCCGCAAGGCCGCTCGAGTGGTCAGATAGAAGACCAGGTGCGGCTGGCCGAAAAGTACAGGCCGTTCTGTCTGCAGAAAACCGGTGCTTCGTTGGCTTGCGAAGGCCGCCTTCGCGCGACGAAGCCGTTGGTGCGCTCGGCGCCGGAATGACCGTTCGCCTTGTCGGGCAGCGAGGGCCTACGCTCGTTATTCGAAGCTGCGCGCTGTGTTCATTAGCAGCCGACGAAGCCCGCATGAAATCGTCGAAGTGGGGCGGGCAGCAGGCCGTAAAAGTCAGCGATCAGGCGTGGCAAATTGATCGAACGCCCGGCAAACGCAGATCCAGACGGGAAAGGATGACTTGTGAATCTCGTCGTCGTCTCGAACCGGGTTGCCGGCAGCAACGCCCTTGAACCAAGGACAGGCGGGCTTGAGGCCGCGCTGGTTCCCGTGGTGCAACAATCCGGCGCGATTTGGGTGGGGCCGAGGCGCCCGTCGGAGGCTGAACCGCTCGTCGTGGCGCTCGGTGGAGGCAAGCTCGTGAGGGTGGATCTGCCTGCCGAGGATTATCACCGCTATTACGAGGGCTTTTCGAATTCGGAACTATGGCCGGCGTTACATTCGCTGACAGAGCGGGTCTCCTCCTCGCCAGGTGGTTATAATAGCTATCGCAAAATCAACGCCCTCATGGCGGACGCGCTGCTCGAGTATAGGGACCGGGACGCGTTCTGGGTGCATGATTATCATTTCCTCACGCTCGGCGCTGAGATGCGTGATCGGGGCGTCGATCGGCCGATCGGTTTCTTCCTGCACACGCCATGGCCGCCGCCCGACGTGCAGCTGGGACCGCATCGTCGCGAACTGATCGAATCGATGCTTGCGTATGATTTGGTAGGCTTTCAGACCGACGAGGATCGGCAGAATTTCCTTGCCTGCGTCCGTGCCGATCTCGACCTCACACCCAGCGAAGACGGTGTTGTGATTGCACACCGTGGTGGCATCACAAGATGCCAAGTATTTCCGATCGGCATAGATACAGAAAAATTTGCACAATATGCTGCAGACGCGAGTTCGAATGCCGATGTCTCGTCGCTACTGGAAGGTCTCGATCGTGAGAAGCTTGCCGTCGGCGTCGACCGGCTCGACTACACCAAGGGTCTCGACAATCGCGTTCGGGCTATCAATCACGCTTTGAACAAAGACCCGCGCAGCATCTGCCTTTTGCAGATCGCGACCATCTCACGATCCGGCATCAAAAGCTACGATGACTATCAGCAGGATGTCGCGCGTCTTGTCGACGATGTCAATGTTCGCCACGGCGCGGATGGCTGGGTGCCGATCCGTCACGAAACGAAGCCTCAGAGTCAGCCGGTGCTCGCGGGTCTGTACCGCGCCGCACGTGTCGGCGTGGTAACATCGTTGCGTGACGGGATGAATCTCGTAGCGAAAGAGTATGTTGCCGCGCAAGACCCTAGCAAACCCGGTGTGCTCGTTTTGTCGAAATATGCCGGCGCGGCCAAGGAACTCGACGGGGCGCTGCTCATCGATCCCAACGACATCGAAGACATAGCAGAGAAGATAGCGATCGCACTTTCAATGTCACTGCCCAAGCGCATCTGCCGCTGGGAGAAGATGATGGCGAAGCTTCGAGAGTATCCCATCCAGAAATGGTCGGCGCACTTTATCTCCGAGTTGGAGAAAATTCGGACCGAGAAACTCGCAACACAGAGCCCGCGGGATGTGGGGGAGTCCAGCAGTTCGAAACAAAAGGTCGAGGGGAAATTGGCCGGAGGCTTAAGCCATTTTGACCTGCCGGGGCACTTGCCATTCCCAGCATTCGGTGTGCGGGCTAGGATACGAGATGAGGATTTCGAACCACACGTCGGCTTAGGTGGGCAGCAGGGCCCCCAACCTCGGATGTCAGCGACAGATCTCAGCCCTTGGGTTCCCTTGGGCTTCGATCACGGCGTGCGATCGGTTTCGGTACCGGATTCCGTGAGAGACGAATTGGTCAGATCCGGCAGCCCGCCGAGGAGTTCGCAGCCGTCACATCTTTACGTCCATGGCCGGGCCTATGCGCCGGAGTCGCCGGCAACGAGAAGGCGGGCAACTTTGACCAATCCGTCGGGCACGACCATTGCTCTTACCGTTCCAGTTGGAGCGGAGCCCTACTGGTCGTCAAGTACAGGCGTCACAGCCTCACTGGCATCCGCGCGAGGGGCATCGTCGTCTGCCATGGCAGGGCCCGGGGAGGAGGAGCAACTGCCGGATTTCGGAGATGTGGTCGGCGATAACTGGACCCACAGCGACTGGCACGACGGTAAGAAACAGGTTCCGGCGCACCTGGAGGATGCACTACGTGAACGAGGGCGGCTGCCGACCGCGCGCGGCGAAGAAGTTACGATTTTCCAAATTCACCGTCACCTCTACGCGGCCGAGTTGAAAGGCGATCGCTATTATCTCACGTACCACCCTGGTGGCTGAAATCGAGGACCATGGGCGAGCGCATGGGAAGCGGCGAACGGGCTGCGACGCGTTCCTGAGAAGTGAGGATCACCCGACGGCCTCATTTTCGGGCCCTGGGATAAATTTCGCTTTTATATGGCGCCAGCGTCATCGTAGTCCTTTGACACCTCGCGGTGGCCCGCGATCACTTTGAACGTCGGGTCGGTTAATTTCTTCGCTGATTACTATGATTGACTCCTTGCAATCACCGCCGGGGTCCGACGGACGTCTATGTCGTGGGGTGCGCTTGAATGCGGCAGAAGCTGCGAACCTGCCGCATTTCAGTCCGACGCCCGGAATGCCGGTTGAGGTCTTCATCAAGACCACGGAACGGACTTTCCTATGGTACATCGCCAAGCCGCTTGAGGACACCATGACACGAGCATTCCGGGAGCGGTAGCCACTCGAATGGTCCGTGGTTGGAAGCATCAACTCGTGGATGCTTCGCCTCGCATGTATTGTAGGTGGGGCGCTCGAATTCCTTACCCTGGGCGATTTACCCCCTTTCGTAACCAAACAGACACATCGAGAAGCAAATAGCTCCCGCCGTCAGGTCTGTGTCAGTCGGTCCAGTAACGTTGCTGTGCGCTGGTTCTCAGCACGGTGCCAGCATGCCCTTGCTTGGAAAGCTTCATCTGATGGTAACATCGGGTGAGGCTATTGCTTGTCCAGTTTGCCGGCGCGAGTGAAACGAAACTCCCGCGAGCGAAGGCGGGGCGCGAATAGCGCGAATATTTCCCGGCCGTCTGGGGTTAACCTGCGTCGGTGCTTAGTCAATCGTAACAGGGGCTCTCCATCCAGCGCTCACAAGCAGCGTCACCGGAAAGGTTGTCGCTGTGCTTGAGGATCGCCAATCCCGCCATCAGCCGCGTCGGCAGCGGCGGCCGGCCGGCCTCTCCTCGTAGATCGCGCCGAACCGAACCGCTCCTCGAGGCACCACCAGTCCCGGATCGTCTGCGGCTGCGCTTGGCCGGACGGCACGCTATTTGCGTAGCTTTGAGCCCGTCAATTTAGCGAATGCTGTAAAGTGCGAGATATACGAGCGAATGCTCCGCTTGCCGGCCAACAGCATGGCTATGATGGTCAATTGAACATGCGACCAGATTATTGCGGAAACATCCGGCCGCACGGGATTAACGCTTGTTGGTATGCCTCCGCTCGTATGGTGTCATACTACTTTCGCCCAGAGCCTCGCCTCGGTTTGCCTACGCTTTGGCGGCCCGACTTAGGCCTCAACGTTCGCGAGTTTGACTGGTGGCTCTCTACGAAGGATTAGAGAGGCTCGTAGAGCCGCCTGACGGATTTACGCGCGATTTTGTCGTTGAGACGTTTGGAGACACGAGGGTCGATCTGGGCTGCGCTGCATCTGCCGTCAGTGGATCCGCATGTATTCATACTGACTGGTCTGGAAGCAAACACATTGTACTACAACGATCCTTGGGAGCCAGAGCGCAAGCCAATTGACTTCTCTGATTTTCAGTTCGCAGGAGCTTTTCGTCAACAATCGCGATCCTCTGTGAACACTCCCCGATGTTTAGGCCCGGCATTTGCTGGGGGATTGAGTTAGAATCGTTCGGGCTGGGAAGTTCAGCATTTGCAGATGCATTCATAGGATGTGGGCCCTTCAGGGTCTTCAAGTCAGCGACATGAAGGGGAGATTTGGGAGTGGCTGATGAACCCACGCGGTTGCCGCTTTCGACGGAGTTTCGGTTGGGAGTGGACTTAGTTAACCAGTTGCCAGCCCGCAATTGGAATACACCTAGCCCTCTCCGGAGGGCGCCGTGGCCCACCTATCTGGCTGAGCAAAGTGTACGCGCGCCTGCGGCTCCAAATTTAGCAATGTACGTTCGAGCTTGGCAGCACGGCGACAAACCCGCGTCACCCGAGCTCAGGGCCGCAATGCTCTCCAATGGAGTACTGCCGAGCGCGTCTCAGCCGGAAACAAATTTCACGATCGGCCACGTGAACTACACGGCCATGTTCCGCCTAATAGGCAGACCAGACGAGATCATCGTCCGCCAAGCCGACACGTTATTGCCCCGCGTACGTGACCCCAATTTCGGGGTTGTTAGGGGACGTGATCATTTGCTTCCAACAGAAGACAAGGACTCGATGGCTACTCGGCGGACTGACCGTCCCCCAAGGTTGCCGGCCTACGATAGGCAGGAGCACATGACACCCAATGGGGACGTTCGTGACTCTCTCAAGCCAGCGCTGCCTCACCTCAGGAGCCTCACGCCTGACGGGCAAGAACTCCAAGCCGTTGGCCTCCGGCCCCTCCTGATAGGGCGCCGACGAATGGATACTTATCCCGACGACGCTCGCATCATCAACATCGACAGCTATATCAATCATAACTTGTCGTCACTGATCAATCCTTCGGGCACCAATGGGGTCGAGATACGCGGAACGCCTCGACAATTGCACAACTACCAAGACATTGTTGCGAGGGACCATGAACGGGCGAAGGGCATTGTCCGCTTTACCATCCAGAAGCTGGAAGCCTACCTGGATCCCGTCACGCGCGAAGACGTGGAGCAAGACGTGAGAGCGACCCTGAGCCAATATTTTGGTATCGCGGGCACGAGAAAACAGGACGTCGCCGACATCCAAGAAATCCTCACGAACTACAGGAAGGTGGCCAGCTATCTCAATCGCGACGAGCCACTAACCCGAGCGCAGCGTTTTAAGGCGTGGTTTGTCGATGTTCCTCTTTATCGGATTCGGCCGGAATCCAATGTCGCGTTGGCTTACGTCAGAGGCAGCCCCATCTGCTGGCCAGACTGGCGTATCGTTCCGCGGTCACTGCGGTCCCGTTCGGTCAGCTCGGGATGGTCGGGTTTGGGCCTGTTTCTGGCGGGCATGAGTGCCTACCATCGTGGTTTTGCGATGCTCCATCGCGGCAGGTCTGTTGAGGAACGGCACGTAGAGCGTGCTGTGGCGCTAGGTGCGGTGTTGTTCGGTGGATTTGCCGCGGCAATGATCGGCGCGTCTTATGGGGTAAATCAACTCAGGCGCTTGACTTCCGCGAGCGGAATCAATTTGCATGAAGGGCACTTCGCCTACCCCGATCGCTTCCGATCCTCAACGGTCGTGCACGAGGCAACACATCTGTTGTTGGGCACCGACGACCATGCCTACGCGTACGAACCAAGATTCGGTCACCTTTCGACAACCCAACACATGACCAACGCCGATAGTTACGGGCTGTTCGCTGAAAGGGTCAGCCGCTCATGAACCTGCCCTGGAATGCCGACCGCAACATTCGATCCCAATTGTACTCCGGCTGCCGCCTCATACTGGTCGATCCGTCTGAACAAGCGGCGCTCGCTCTGGAGTCCGGGACGAACCAGGTACTGATCGCGTGGCGCAAGAAGAAAGGGCGGCTCTTCGCCTATGACACCGCTCAGATCGAAACACTCTTCATCGAGCTCCCCGAGCTTCCGATTCCGACCGCCAACTGGGCAGAATTGGTCTGGACGAAGCTCGGTTTCCAGACCGGCAATCTGGCCCTGTTCTTCGCCTCAATTACCGCAAGCGGGCGCATCGGGGCGAGATGGGGCAGGGACTTTCTCACTCTCTTGATGCATCGCCGCCGCGCCGAAATTTGCGTCGATGCTCGTTTCACAGATCCGCTTATCGATTGTTCCCACGCTGGCACCCTCAACGTTCACTGGACCTTCAGCGTGGATCTGCTGGCTTCTGCTGTCCCCGTTTTGCGCACGACAGTGTCGCCGGCCGATTGAAGCCGACGCTGTCCCTACCGCGCCCGCGCTGGATAGTGAAGTCAGTAAGCGACGTGGCTCGGCACTCGCGTATCGGACAGAGCAGCAAACCCTTTCAAGACGTAAACGCATTGCGTCGCCAGAAAGGTCTTGAATGCTGAGTTGTTGCCTCACATAGATTGCTTCCCAACAGCAATGAAGCGCAGGGGAACGATGAGGCAATTTGGCAATGCGCTCCTTACCAGCGATTTCGATGAACTGCTGGACGGTCGGGCCTGTCTTTCACTTCGTCGATCCACGACATGTCAAAAACCTCAGGGTCCGCGAGGCGCGGGATGCGGTTCTGGTGTTTGCACCAACTCCTCCAGGTCGATCAACTGAACGCTACTGTCAATCTCGGAAGCTTTCCGCAAGGCGTCAGAAAAGCCCTTGCGAGCGAAGAAAACAAGGTGTCTCGCTTGAGACTCTTCCGCATATCGGGTCTTTGCAATGCACTCCTCGAGGTGCTTCCGGATGGATTCGCCGATCATCGCGTTTTCCCACTTGCACTCGCCGAAGACCGCGGATCCGTCGAGGAGCCGGCCGGCGATGTCGATCTCGAAATCATTCCCCCAGACTCGGCCGATTTCGGAGGCCGGGACGCCGAAGCGCTCTTGGGCATGATCACGCAGGTGATCGCGCGCGACGGTTTCGAACGCCGGTCCCATGTAATTGTTCATTTGAGGGTGGATGTTCCGCTTCCAAACTTCGGCTCCGAATCCACGGCCAAGAGCTCCGAGATTGGGGCGCACGAACCGATACCAGAACCTGAAGAGCGGATCCTGCAGCGAATATTTGTGATTGCGCGCATGCTCATCGGCGTCCAGAGACCGCTCACGCGCGATCACGCGCATCTGCTGCAGGCGGACGAGATAAGGCGAAAGCTGAGCTACCTCTTTCAGCCCCGGGATACGGGCGACGATTTCAGAGGCTTTGGTCGCGCCATCTGCGATAGCGGCCGCGACGCTCGCATAGCGACGCGGTTCATTGACTTCGGCTCGAAGTAAGAATTCCGGCTCCTCTTGAAGGGGCGCCGAGGGGACGAGGAACAAGTTTTGGACGTTGTGGGCAAGCGACTGCGATGCGTCGCACATGCTCAAATAGTACGGAACGCCGCCGAGGATAGAAAAGAGAGATATCTGGTCGACCGGATCCCATTGCGGCGCGAATTCGGCGGCCTCTCTGAGCGACATGGGAAGGATTTCGCGGGCCAGCGTCTTGCGGCCATATAAGGGATTGCGCCCAGCGAGGAGTTCTTCCATCTGCGCGATCAACGATCCGCAGAGAACGATTTTCAAGGCGCCGGGCTCGGCGACTTTCGAATCCCAGAACTTTTGCATGATGGACGGAAGCGCCGAGTTGCCGCCGACGAGGTAAGGAAATTCGTCAAGAACAAGGATGAGCCCTTTGGTTTTTTCGGCTTTTTTGGCGACGTAGTGCAGGACGCCGAGCCAATCGGAGATTCCATCGATTATCGGATCGCTCCCGAGAACGCGGGATATCTCCCCTTTGAAGGCAGCGAGGTTGAGGGAATCGTCGACAAGGGTCGCTTGAAAATAGATGGCCGACCGATCCAGGGATGCCTTTTGGATAAGCGTTGATTTGCCGACGCGGCGTCGCCCATACAGAATAACTAATGATGCACGTTGGGCTTCGAATTCACGTTCAAGAACAGCAAGGTCCTGGTGGCGTCCGATGAAAGCGGTCATTTTGACTAATACTTGATAATCTGAATTATTATAATCGAAATTATGTTATATGCAAGAGGCTGTCCCGCTCCGCGGCAATTGGCGTCCCAATACCCGGGCTGCAGCAAATTAACGCCCTCCGATAGAACGCCGCCCCGATCGTTTTCGGATTGAACACGGGCTCGACGCCGGCGTCCTGGAGCTCTTTCTTGACCGCCATGAAATGCCACCCTCGCTGCCTGGCGATCGCGAACAGGAGACACGAATTCGCGGTCAAACCGCTCGACCTCGTGCACTGGCACGACCACGTTCGGACATCGGTTGATCGGGTTATGAACCGTTCTGCGCCTCTCAAAGGAGTTAATCATGGCCAAGATGACCAAGAACCAGGTAATTGACGCGATTGCTGAAGGAACGCAGCTATCGAAGACTGACGTAAAGGCCGTCATCGAGGAGCTGGCGACTATCGGTTACAAGGAATTGAATCAGTCCGGTGAGTTCGTCGTTCCCGGCTTCGTCAAAATGTCGGTCGTGAACAAGCCTGCTACCGAGGCCCGCATGGGGGTTAATCCCTTCACGAAGGAGCCGATGAAATTCGCTGCCAAGCCTGCCAGCAAATCGGTTAAAGCGTCACCGCTCAAGGTTGCCAAAGACGCAGTCGCGGTATAGCTGGTCCTTACAGCGGCGTTGCGGGCATCGACGCTGTCGGCGACGACGCTTCTCCATTCAACGTCGCTAAGTCCGGCGGAACGACGATCGGATCGCTGATGGCCGTGACGCGCGCCGCCAGCTCGGCGCACTGGTTGCGGGTATCGGGAATCGCGACGATCTCCCAGACGCGGCGCGGGTCAGGGGCCCACCGCGAACAGACGCCGCGAAGCAGTCCCGTTCCGGTTGATTACGGCGCAATCATCCGCGATGTCGATGCCGATCTGTAGGGCGTCTGCTCGTGCCAGGCCCTGCTCAAACAGGCGACGGATGACTGGATTGTTGGTCGCCCGCGGATCCTTAACGATGCCCGTGCAATCGACGATCAAGCCGACCTGGAGGCTGGCCGTATCTTGTTGACCCCCGCCGGCGATAGCGAACCAGAGCGCCGGCCGCATCGGCTCGATGCCGGCGACCTTCGCAGCCACCAGAGCGAGACGCTCCGATGATAACGCGTGGGCGAGGCGCATCTCCACCTCAGACGCCGTGCGATGGCGGTGGATGTCGCACCAGGCCCGTGCGTGCTCGAGGAAACGGCGCCCGGAAGCGAGCGGCAGGCCAGAGCCGCTGCGTATGGGGCCTGATGGCATCGATCACGCTGCGACAGTCGTCCCCTGCGGCCATCTGCGCATCGATGCGCTCGCGCAGCCATTGCAGCAGCCGGCTAGGGGCTCAACTGCCCCTCCGCTGTTTTGCCCGTGTAGGTCAATGTCTGGAATGCTTAACATCTTCGTGACCATGGGCCGCACATCACGCCCTCGCTCGCCGCCGCTCGGCCAGCGCGAAGGGCAACCGCTTTCTGTCCACCGCCTTCCCAGCCATTTGATACTCTGAGCTTGCGTCTACGGCCCACCGATCCGCTGCCACAGCCAACGCGCCACCGCGGCGGGCGAGGAGTTCGCATCGCGGCCACTGGCACGCAAATTAGCTTCGCGCATCGCCGTGATGTCGATCCGGCCAAGCAGCGGCTTCAGCGCCGCCTGCAACGCCGCATCATGCGCCCGCCGCGGTGCCAGCAGCAGGACCGCATCATAGGGCGGGATCGCGTGCTTGGGATCGGCCAGCGTCACCAGGTCGTATTCCTTGATCCGCCCCTCGCTGGTATAACCCGCGATGACGTCGACGTTGCCGCTCGCCACGGCCGCATACATGAAATCCGGCTGCATCTGTCGTTGCGTGCGAAATGCGAGGCCGTAAGCCTTGTGCAGGGCGGTCCATTCGGGGCGCGAGAAGAACTCGTAGTCGCCCGCAATCGACAGCGTCGGCGCGTGCGCAGCCAGGTCGGTGATCGAGTGAATACCGAGTGCATCGGCGCGCTGCCGCGGCACCACCAGCGCATAGGCGTTCTCGAAACCGAGCGCGCCGAGCAGGGTAATGTCCTGTTTTGCCAGGATCTCCTTCAACTCGGCGAGCAAGGTTTCGCGCGGCGGCATATCGGTGCGGTGAAACTGGTTGAGCCACAGCGTGCCGGAATAATCCACATAGACGTCGATGTTGTTGGCCGCGAGCGCCTGGAAAATCACGCTGGAGCCGAGCCCCTCGCGCGTCGAGGCCTGCAATCCCGCCGCCTGGAGCCGCTGCTCAATCAGCGCGGAGAGCACATATTGCTCGGCAAACGTCTTGGCGCCGATGACGTAGGCCGATGGCGTCCGTGCCATCGAAGGGATCAGCGTCGCCGCGACCAGTGCGGCGATCCCGACGCTGCCGAGCATGGTGCGGAGGCGTTTGCGCTCGCGCAATCCGCGCTCGATGAGCGTTAATAGTTGATCGACCGCGAGCGCCAGCAGCGCCGAGGCGACGCAGCCGAACAGCACGAGCACCCAATTTTGGGTCTGCAAGCCGGCGAAGATGTAATTGCCGAGGCTGGTCTGCCCGATCGGCGTCGATAATGTCGCGGTCCCGATCACCCACACCGCCGAGGTGCGAATGCCGGCCATGATCACCGGCAGCGCCAACGGCAATTCCACCGTGAACAGCGATTGCCGCGGCGTCATACCGACCCCTTGCGCCGCCTCAAGCAACGCGGGATCGACGCCGTTCAGCCCGGTGATGGTGTTGCGCAGCACCGGCAGCATGGAGTAAAGCGCCAGCGCCAGCATGGCGGGCAAAAATCCGAACGCGGAGAAATCGAAGCCGAACCAGTGAAGTGTCAACGACGCAATGGCGAGCAGCAGCGGGTAGAACAGCGCGAGCAGCGCCAGTCCTGGCACGGTCTGGACGACGCTGGCGAGGCCCAGCAGGATGCTGCGGATCACGGCATCGTTGCGTGCGAGGATCGCGAGCGGCAGGCTGATCACAAGCCCGAGCGCGAGCGCTGCCAGGCTGACCTGAACATGGCTGCCAAGGTAATCCGGCAGGTGCGCCGCAGCGTCGCGCCAACGAGGGTCGGTCAGGAAACTCATCCCGCGCTTGCTCCCGGGAGCAGGGCGTTTAGCCGCTCAGCCTGGCGCCTGGGCGTACGCAATAGCTCCGCCACATAGGGGTCGTTATTGTTTGACAGCTCAGCCGGCTGGCCTTGCGCCATGACCCGTCCGGCCCGCATCACCGCGATGCGATCGGCAAGCAGCAACGCCTCTGTCATGTCATGGGTGACCATGACCGTGGTCAAGGCGAGACTGCGATGCAGCGCGCGGTACTCCTCGCCGAGGGTATCGCGGGTCAGCGGATCGAGGGCGCCGAAGGGTTCATCCATCAGCATGATGCGGGGGCGGGCGGCGAGCGCCCGCGCCACGCCTACACGCTGCTGCTGCCCGCCCGACAGTTCATGCGGAAGGCGATCGCGATGGAGGGAGCGATCGAGCCGCACCAGGTCGAGGAGCTCGTCGACCCGCGCGGCGATCTCGGCGGTGGGCCAGCCGAGCAGTCTCGGCGTGACGGCGATGTTGTCGAAAACGCGCATGTGTGGAAACAGCCCGCCGCTCTGGAAGACGTAGCCCATGCGCCGGCGCAAGCGCACCGGATCGAGGTCGCGCACGTCCTGGCCCTCCACCATGATGCGGCCGCTGTCGGGATCGAGCAGGCGGTTGGCGAGCCGCAACAAGGTGGATTTGCCGGAGCCGGATGCGCCGACGATCGCCAGGAATTCGCCCGCGGCAATATCGAGCGAGACATCGTCAACGGCTGTGATGCGTTCGCCGTCGTGACCGTCGGCAAAGCGCTTCCCGACATGGGCGTAGACGATCAGCGGTGCGAGTGCCATGGTTGGACTGGACCTGTGCGCGAGTGTCCCGAATCCGAACTTCGCTTCATTCTGCGGGAAGGACGCTCGCAAGTCTATGCGGGACTGCCGCGACACGAGGCAAGACGGTTGGTGGTTTGAGACTCGGAATTGGCAATGGCGTCGCCGCATTCCGGTACGAAACGTACCGTTGTGCTTCTCACACGCTTTGCAGAGGGGGACCTTCGTGGTGGCCGCGCTCTTCGCGCCAAGCTAGGTAGAGCGCAGTGGTGAGCACAGCTTCCATCCGGTCCAATGACCTCCATAACGTTGAACGCTCCCCTGGCCACGGTTGCTTTCGTCGCATGTAGAGCGCCTCCTAAACGAGGAATACGGGAATTGGCCGGAATCTTGGACCTGTCGAGCTCCCTATCAGCTAGGCTTTCGCTGCCGATGAATGTCGCACAGCAGTTAAGTGGACGGTGAATCTCGGCTTGGAGCAGGCAGGAACGCGTCTACCGTGTATGTTCCCGCCGCCATTGCGGGCGGCAACTTGGGGTTAGTGCTGTGCCAGGTCGGCGGCCATTTGTTTGGCAGGTGTCCCCACATATTGAGCTGTCCCAGGGCGTCGAACAGCCCAAGGTATTGATAGTAGCGCACGCCTTCGACATCACTCGAGATCGGGCAGCCAAGCGTCACGACGTGGAGGTCTTGCGTTCGCTCCGGCGGAAGGGAACGGATCGCATTTCCAATCTGCAGGGCGCCCTTGCTGTGTCCAACCAGCAGCCTGAACGGAGTCTCGCGATGAAGGAGGAGCGCGTGCAGTACGTCCGAGGAGCCGGACCCGTGGCGAAAAACGGGTGCGCCATGAAGCGTCTTCGCGTCCGGTGTGGACGCCGACAGTTGACGGCCGATGCTCGCGGTCCGGGGCGTGGCATTGGCGAGAGTGTTCTGGATCAGGCTCTTTGCATGCATATAGTCGTAGAGGCCGAAGCCGAACCACCCGCCAAGTGCCTGTAGCATGACGTCCGCCATGCCGTATCCGGGAACAATCGCAAGCACGGGCTTTCCGAGCGCGCGAGAGATGTCCCATGCCATCGCGGCGCTGCCGAGCGCCGAGCTCCCAACTCCCGTAATCGTGGCGATCTCGACAGCGCGCGTCTCCGCGTGAGGTGAAGCCAGGAACAGCTCCACATCTGTATATCTGTGGACGTAGGGCGCGGTATTGGCGTCGATCAGGAGAAGTGAGCCTTCCGGATCGCTGAGCGCATCGAACTGGACGATGCGGGAAGGAGGTTTCTCCTCACGGGCTCGCATCGGCGCGTCTCTTTCGGCGAGCTGAATAGCTAACGCCGGCACATTGTAGAAGATGAGGTCCAGCGTCGTGTTGAATAACCGGCAGGCCCGGACGGCGGGCTCAACCAACTGTGGCGGGGGCTCAAAAAGATTGAGATAGGATCGTTCAGGTCGAGGCGCTTGGTTGTCTCCGAACGGCATCGTAAAATCCTCCTCGCAGGTTGCGTTTGCCATACCACCCGTTTGCATGAAGCGCTTGGCGCAAGACGTCGATCGTGCAATTTGAGACGCTCTGAATTGCCGGCCCGGCCAAGCAGAATCGCGACGTCCACATGGTCGAGTAGAGGCGGCTTACGGGGTTTCGAGTACCTTGAGGGCGGCCGTGGCCGCCTTTTGCACCGCCTCTGGGTCAGGCGCCGCGGCCCCGCCGCCGCTGAGGGTTGCGGCGAGTTGCTCGGGCGGAGCTGCCGGTGCAGCGGCGCTCAGTGCCGCCTTTGCATCGGCAATCTTCGTCGCCAACCTCTCACGCTGCTGGACGGCATCGTTTCGCTCGATCTGCGCCTGGTCTCTCTGGTCCACCGCCTGCTGCCGCTCGTCCCGGGTGTCATTAACCTGTTGCCGGAGTGTCTGCTCGTTCTTTTCTCCCGGTATCCTGCCGAAATAATAGCCGATGATCACTGAGATGATTGGCGAGATCTGGACCACCAACTTGTCATTGCCCGGCGGCTGCAGTACGCCAGCGAGCGCAAGCACATACAGGGCTACGAACACCGCCGTCAGCACGACGATTACCCAGTCCTTCATATTCATCTGACCCTCCCAGTCTTCATGACGCAGACACGCGAGCGACGCCGAGGTCGCCGTAGACCGCATAGAGACGCCACGTCGGATCGGGGTCGCCGGCCATAACCGCGTGCGCTGCATTCATCGCTCCGGCAATGCTGAGGCCCTTGCCCAGCAGGCCATCGAAGAACGCGGTCGCGAAGCGCAATGCCGTCGCGGTGACGACCGGGGCCAACGTTCCGATGTAGGCTGACGCACCAGCGGCCAAAAAACTGCGAGCGAAACTGGTGAATCCGACTGCGCCAAATGTCGCCGCCGCCGACGAACAGGCATTGACGAACACCAATGGCTGTTTCGGAAGCGCGAAAGTGCGGATGTGGTGCGGCAACAATTGGCCGCCGAGGTTGTTCTCGATCTTGAGATACAGACTGCCCGAGGACTCGACGATGCCGTGACAGAGAAAATGAATGATGTCGGCCTGGGGGACGCTGTTCTTGAGCTTCAGCAGGTTCATCGGCTCGCGGGCGCCGCCGGTCACATTGGGGACAACGTCAAGGTCCTTATTCCTGGCGACGTTGACGACCTCGAGCACCCCGTTCAGCGTGGTTGCGTCGGAGGCCACGCCATCGCCGACCACATACACAAGCCTCCGTTTGGTCTGCGGTGATGCGGCCACGTTGGCGGCCGTCCTCGGAGAGCCGGCTGCGCCGGTGTCGTCACGCACTGGAACCCGGACCAGCAATATCGGCTCCTTGAGAGTGGACTGGGCGGCGGTCTGAAACGCCAGCTCCCAAGGAACGGCGTCGAGCTTCGGGTTCTTGAGCACCCATTGTACCACCGCATTCGTGTCGAGGCGGGCGAGCACGGTCCGCGTCTGCAGCGAGATCAGATTGTCTACGATCTCGCGCGCAATGCCATGGAAATCCATAGCCAGTAGCTCCAGCACCTGGTCGACGCTCTCGACCCCGACCTTACGCGGGTTGCCGAGATTCTTCTCGATGCCTTCGATCCGCGTGCTCGCCGCGGCGAGGGCATTGAGCACCGCGAAAGCGTCGTAGTCGTCGCGAGAGCTGCCGAGCGGCACCATCTCTAGTTGGCCCGACTCGTTCAGCGCCGGCATGTGAAATTGGATGCGCGCAGGAGCTTCATTGGTAAGCGACAGCTGGATCGTTGGACCGATATACGGCGCGGCTCCGCTGTCGCCAGCTTCGCGGAACAACATATCGCGGCTCTTCTCGAGAATGAGTGTGCTATCACGGACCTCCGCTCGGAACATGACGGCGATGCTGCCGACAAGGCGAAACTCGTCGAAAATCGTGATGGCCACTTCGCCTTCGCTGTTGATCGCGTGCAGCGCCGTGACCCGCAGGCGGGCTTCGTCGCTGTCGCCATTGCGCGGAACGCGAATCGTCTGGACCTCAGGCTCAACCTTCAGGGAAGCGGACTGTGAGCTAACGTGCAAAAGCAGCGTCGCGTGTTCCTTTCCAGCGGGCACGCGGATGTCCAGACTGCGTGCGGCGTCTTCGGCGCCCTCCACCCGAAGCAGCAAGGTGATCTCCCCTTGGCCGGGAGCCTTGAGGTCGGGAGCGTAGCCGAGACAGGTACGCCGTTTGATGGCCGTGAACGGCCGCGTCGCCTCCGGCGATTCCTTCTGGCTAGTCGGTGAGTCCTCCGGCAGCATATCCAATTCGATGTCAGGTGACAGAGACAGCACATCGAAAGAAGTCGGCGATGGCGCAAATCGCCTGGCGGCGGTGGGCAACTCCTCGATCGTCTTTAGCGCCTGGAAGAGCGGCGGATCGTGTTGCTTCACGCCGGCATAAGCTCTCCGGCGAACCCTCGTATCGGTGTCGCCCGCTAGATACCCTAGAAACGGCATAGCCTCGACCCAGTCGGCGCGAGCGAGACGATTGGCAAAGGTTCGACGCACCGTCGCATCAGCGTGATCGACAATCTCCCGGCACACCGAAATGACTTGTTCGGCGTCGAGCGTCAGCTGGTGTCGGTTACTAAGCTGGCCGTACACTAAATCTAATGGCCCGTGTTCGGCGGCGGCAGCGATAATGCCATCAAGCAGCTTTTGCCGACTGCCCGTCGAAATTTCCGGCAAGCACGTCATCAGGGTTTCGACCGCGCCTAGCTTGACCGTCGCATCGCCCAGGATGCCAACACCAAAGCGGCCAGTCACACTCTTAGCCACGGCCGTCTCCCGCTCGCGTCAGCGATCCGCGTCGCTTCGATTGCCATGGCCATGATACGAAGCCGGATCCGCGCCCATCCCGCATCACGAGCACAACAGCATGGACGTCGCGTTGGGTCATGGCATTTCTCTCCTCGACCGCCTGCGCCTCCAGGCAGCCTATAGCGTCCTGACAAGCGAGCTTACATCCTTGGTCTGAAACGATACGTCTGAGCGTGACCTCATTGTCTCTTCGGCCGGCTGCGAATTTCGCAGACCTCGCCGTCGGAAAGTCCTATGGTTTGTGCAGTGCCTGGTTCAGGATCATCGCCAGCCGTACGCCCGCCTTGCTCAGCTGGAGTCCGACGTCATTTGTTGCGGTCGTGACGTAGTCGTCCGTCAACCGAAAGCTTCCACGCGCGTTGGGAGCTGGAAGCTGCCCATACGCATCGTCCTTCGACAGCGCGAACGTCTCCTTGGCCCAGTCGGCGGGGCTTCCCGATTGCCACTGCGTCTGCTGATCCTTCGTGATGTGCCCGATGAGATCGGAGGCAATCGTTTGCGGATCGGGCCCCAACTGGTCTACGAATTCGGTGTCCCAAAAATGATGAAGATTCCCTGCGCTTAGCCCTGCCGCCGAGACCCTCTTGGCATTGCCGCCACGATCGTGATCGTCCGAGCTGTGCAATGGCTGGTGCACGTCGCCAACGAAATGAAGCAAGAATTTGAGCGCGGCGACTTGTTCCTCGATATCGGTGGCGGGGTTGGCGAGTTCGGTCGCGAATTGATCGATCTTGTCGACCACACAATCGGATGCAGGCCCATCGGAGGCGGGCGTTCCATTGGGCACAGGGGGATGATTGAAGCAGGCATCGTCAAGGTTCGGAGCCGTGATCTCGATGTCAACGAAATGCCACTGCCGCGTGCGCTCGCGAGCATTGTTCGCGTTCGTGTCCCGGAACTTGTCAGCCCAAGTGGCCGCCGACGCAATGTCGTGCGCCGTAAGCGAGTCGGTATCGGCAGCAAGCAGTGCATTGACACGCTTGCGTACATCTCCATCAAGGAATGACTGCGCTACGAGCGCCACCACTTCGTGACCTTCGTCGCCCCAGGCAAGCGCACCACTTATGTGAAAACAGCTGAGAGCCGCGCCGCAGGCAAGAATGGCTAAGTTCGTCGCAAGCCGGATCATAATCCACTCCCTCAAAATCATTGGCGGAACAACGAAGGTCAAAATGCTCAGTTAGGAGCTGCTAATGCCGTCAAGCTCTTCATAGGTTCGAAGTGGTCAGAAGGGCCTCTTTGCGAAAACGCAACTACTCTCGCACAGAGTGAGTGAATGTCAATGAACAACCAGAAGAGAATCGTCGGTTTACATCCCGCGTTCGAGTGACGGCGCCCCCTTATTCACTCGTTGCCAATCCGCAATCGTTCTGTCCGCCGTCGGGGGTAAGGAGAGGATCAGGTTCGAAATCGGTCAGTCGCTAGATAGCCGATGCCGCTGCAATACCGCAGCGAATGAGCTGTGCACGGTTCTTGGTCGAAGATAGCTCCAGATTGCGTTGGTCGAAATTGTGGAACGAGGTCTTCCCAGATCACATAGATGAACGTTGAGAGGTGTCGCCGGCGCAAATCAGATCAAGTTTCGGCTCCTTCGGGCGAGAGAGTGCAGTTTCACAGCGAACATCACGGTGCGGACCATGCCCGCTGCATGGTTATGTTGACAGATGGTGTCGTTGTCGGCGTTCAAATCTTTGTACAGAACGGACGCTCAATGGAAGTCGGGTGTATGGCTACGCCTATCCATAGATAAGTCGTTCGCACTGTCACACAGTCGACGTCGGGAGGATATTCAATCACGCGAACCAGTCTCACCGAAGCATGGAGTTGTTTTGCAATGACAAACGATCCAAGGATAATTTGCTATGGCCGCTACGATGATAGTAAGGGACCACAACTTGGCTTAGATGTAGTTCCGGCCAAAACAGTTCGTGTCTCGCGCGAAGCAGCGGGGACATTCACGTTTGAATTCGCTAACGAGCTACAGCACCCCCCGGTGGTGATACTGACCAGTACCGGTTTGGCGGGTGACGGTTATACCCAAAACGTTTTTGCCAGATCCACCTATACAAAGGGATTTACGGTGCTCGGGTATTTGAATGGTCACCTATCTAATACGAGTTTTCGTTCCTGGTACTCGCCGGGCAATGAAGAGAGTGCGAAGGTCGTCTCAATTGCGGCCTCTAGCAGGTGCTCGTCCACACCTGCGGTCCGTGGTGGCGGACCGCCATTCTGGATCTCGAAGAATCGATGCGATGGTTGCGTGTCTCCGGACGGAGCTCGCGCCACGCAATTGTCATTAAACCCGGTGAATCGAGGTGCCGCTGGAGGCGTTCGTGCCGGCACGGCGACCTTGGATCCAACTCGCTCGCGCGGCGGACGCAAACAGATAACGCGCGTCAGTAATGAGTTCATGCATCGTTTCCGCGTCCGGCATAGTGTTCAATGTGAGTATCTGCTGGCAATTCGCTCAGAACAGTTTCGATGAACTGATTTCCGGTAGAGATGAAGTTGCCCGAGTTGTCAATCGTCAGCGCGTCGTTGAGGTCAACGTCGATCGTGCCGCTTCTCGCTATGCGCTCCTTTTGAGCTTTATTTCCCTTACGTCCGCGCATCGCCAGCCGTTCCGCGAGCACGGCTGGCGATGCCGTAATCCGGATGACCTGTAGATTGGCATAGCGGCGACGTGCTTCGGGCCCTACGGAGCGCAAGCCATTGGCGACGACGACATGACTCTGGTCGAGCCAATTGTCGATGAGCTTGAGGAGACCGTAATGGAGCCCATGTGCTTCCCAATGCAGAGCAAACCTGTCGTACTCGATCTGTCGCCAAAATTCAGCGATCTCAATGGGCTCGTGGTCCTCCCCAACTGATGCCGGCCGCGGGTGATGACGCGCCGAGCGAACACCTCGTCGAGCGTTGCTATGCCGGGCTCTATGCTGGTCGTATTCTCCTCGGTTAGGATGCGACGGCAGACCCGCCGCATCTCCGCCACTTGCATGATTGGGCCAGATGACCGTGGAGATGCGTGCTTTCCGATATTCAGAGGCCGGTGTTCGATAGTACTTCGTTGGAACGAGCACAATAGGCAGCTGGTTCCGCCACGCGTGCGGCGCACGAAAGGATCTCATCCGCGCTGCTCTTCCGGGAGTGAATAAGAAATAGCATCAGCACCCGCATCCGCGTAAGCATGAGCACGCGAAATTGCGTCGTCTATTCCGCGGCCGGCGATCAACGCCTCGATCCTGGCCACCAGGACCAAGTCCTCTGCAACTGTGTCTTTCACTGCCCGTAGACGGCCTACGAACTCGGCGGTATCCGCAAGGGGATGCCGCTCGCCGATAAGCGAGTTTGTCTTCGGAAAACAGCTATCCTCCAGCGCAATCCCGCCAGCACCGCGCTGATGGAGCTTGCGCGCCAGCAGGCGGGCGTTGTCGAAATTTCCGAATCCGCTATCGCCGTCGACCAGGACGTGCAGTTCGGTCGAGTCAACGATCCGTTCGACTGCGTCGGCGAGTTGACTCCACGATACTTCATTGGCATCGCGGCAGCCCAGCGAGCAAGAGATCGATAGACCCGGCGCCCAGAGGCCCTTGAATCCCGCGCGCCCGGCTACTGCGGCTGAGAGGCCGTCATGCGTCTCCGTGAGGAGGGAAAGTTCGCTGCTGGAGCAGACCTGAGTGCGCAGCCTTTGCGAAGGTGATGGTCGGCGGCTCGATTAGACGCTTTGGCGCGAACTGATTGTGATTGGTGAAGCATGCTAAGTGTCTGCGCCTGCGGCGGACCGAGAAGCGTTCATCAGTCGAAGGTGACCTGTTTCTGTCATCTAGATCAATCGCCGGGATTGGTAGTTGACGGCCGCGGGATGGCTGCATATCGCTGTAGTGCGAAGCAATGCTAGCTAAGCTTTTTGCAATGATCGACCGAGAATCCAGCTGCCATCGACGCCGAGGCTCGTTCCGTGTCGCCTCGGACACCTGACCGGTCGGTGCTCGCATTCCATTCGACCAACACAAAGACAGACCGCGTTTTTGGCAAATGATTTGAGCTTGAGCAGCCGATAGTGGGGTCGTTGCAACAGGCGTGCCGCCGCCGTGCAACGTTATGGATCTCTCGGCGGCGGCATTGAAGGTTCGTGTGCCGATCAGGCGTAAGTCGAGGACATGTCGCGCTCACCTGCGAGGCAGCTAGCAAACGCTGGTTCTTCGTCGCGCGATGACATGCCTTGCTCAGTGCCGGCATAGGGGTATCTTGACAGTTGCCAACGCTTTCGAGCAAATGGCCGCTTCCCAAATGGCAACAGCGGTGTCAATGATCAAGTCCGCACTCGTTCAACGTATCGCCGACAGCTACCCGCATCTTTATCAGAGCGTCGTCAACAATATTGTGAACGCAATCATCGATGAGATCGTCGAGGGGCTCGCGCGCGGTGACCGCGTTGAGTTGAGGGGATTCGGAGTATTTTCGGTCAGCCATCGGCGGGCTCGCCTAGGCCGTAATCCACAAACGGGCGAGTACGTGCAAGTCGAGCAAAAGCGCTTTCCGGTCTTCAAGGCCAGCAGGGCAATGCATGAGCGCCTTAACCGTGACGAGACTCCAAATTGATCAACTCGCCGTCTGAGGTTGTCTAAGAGAGGGCAGTCAAGATCGGTTCCGGAGCGATGCTGTAACTGTAAGCGGTCTTGCGGACGCTGCTGGGTGCCGTGGAACAGAGCTGACCAGCGGCAGATCTCGGGCACGCGAGCGCTCGACAGCACCCGGCGAACAGTTTGGTGATGCCGATCACGACCAGGCGACCCGCTTCAATTGGTTTCCCGACAGCTCGAGGTGGGCGGGCTTTGGCTGTTCTGCTTCTGTGTCAGCCCACTTCAGTAGCGTCAGTTCGGCTGAGAAGCCTGGCCCGAAGGCGCCTAAGATACCGAATGATCCAGGCGCTTGCTCCTCATGCGCCAGCACGTGTTCCAGCACGAATAGCACAGTTGCGCTGGACATATTTCCATGAAGTCGAAGTGTCTCATAGCTGGAAAAGAAGATCTCAGAGGACCTGCCGAGGCCCCGCTCACAAACTTCCAATACTTTTCTCCCGCCGGGATGAAAGATAAAGCTCTTCACCTGGCTAGGAAGGATGCCATCCTCCGCGAGCAACGATCGCATTGCGCTCGGCATCAATTCGCTAATCATTGACGGAATGCGCTCGGAGACCACGACCTCAAATCCGGAGTCTCCAAAATGCCAGCCCATTAGAGAAGTCGAGTCCGGGTGAAGCAAACTCGTACTTCTCACGATATCCAGCTTGCCAGAACCGTTTTCAGCTGGCCCGATTAATAACGCGGCAGCGCCATCTCCAAAGAGGCTCGAGGCGACAACGTTCTTTGGCGTGAGATCATTCGGTTGGAATGTAAGGGAAGTCAGCTCCACAGCAACGAGGAGAATGCGTTCGTTGGTTGCCCGGCAAAGGGCTCCTGCTAAACTAACTCCTGATGCTCCCCCAGCGCATCCGAGGCCAAAAATCGGCGTCCGTCCCACATCTGGTCGCAACCCGACCTTGAAGATCAGGTCCACGTCGAGACTAGGGGTCGCTATCCCTGTCGTGGAGACGAACAAAACCCGATCGACTTGCTCGGGCTTAACCCCAGCCCGGTCGAGACAGAGCACCGTCGCTTTGCACGCGAGCTCCTTCGCCCAATCCAAGTATATCTGGTTGGTCTCACTTATGCGATGCTCGCTGAGAAGCCATTCGGGCTCAACACAAAAGAAGCGCTGATCGACTAACGCATGATCGAATACTGTAAGATATCTCTTCAGCGTCTCCATTCTGGATACGAAGTGGTGACCCGCCAATGCCTTGACGTCGGTCTGAGAGAAACGAAACGGTGGCAAAGCTGTCCCAACAGCCAAAATTCTGGACATCAGTTACTCTCGTCGCTCGACAGAGATTCACACCAAAGCGAAGATCAAGGACGTCCGCGACATCCATGCGTTAGTTCACGTGGACCAATCCGATGTTGATGTCCTGCCCAATGCGGGCAGTTCCTGCGGCGCCCGTTTGAAAAGCCTGCGATTCCGGTTGAGCAAAAGCCAATGATCGGAGGGTCCATGAACACGCAATCGTACCCAGCGCTGACGGCCTAGTGGGCAGAAAAAGAAGCTTTACGTCCACCCCTGCTGCACCGCCCCGTTGGCCCTCGCTGCCGTTGACGAGGAGCAGCGGAGTCGCAAGCTCGCGCAGCCGATATTTATTGCGGGCGACTGTAGTAGCGCCTGTTACGTGCACAAGCACCTCATTCCAGGTGTAACCGAACGGGTCCTTAACCGGGCCGCCTGTAACAATCTGGCTTTCATCCTGAAGGCCCGGCAGAACGAGTTTAGCGTTACAGTCTTCGGGATTGGCGCAGTTGCCTTTCACCGCGATGCCGAACACCGAGTTCGCGATCTGCCAGCGGAAGCCGATTTCACCGCCGAGCGGGCCTCCTGTCGCACCAGGATACGTCAGGGCAGGAGGCTGCGCACGGACCACATCTCCGTCGTTGACGTACTCCCAGCATCGACGGCCACCGCCGCGATTGATACCGATGTCTGAACCGCTTCGCTGGCAGAGCCGCGCGGCCAGATCGGCGACAGCTGCGACCAGCAAGATGATGACTATCGTGCCCAGGAGCAGCCCTTTCATTCTTCTCGACCCAAATCGAGGTCAATGTTCTTGAGGGGTTCACGGACGCGGATGCATGCCATGTGTCTGTCTTGTTGATCAATTGATAGGCTTGGTAGGTGACTGGAAAGATTGTGTCCGCCTCTGGGAATGAATGGCTCGTCTGCCGAGCAAGCAGGCGCACCAGATTGATCAGGCGCGATGTGGCCACGGTTGCAGCCGGGGCTCCGGGCGCCGTATCCGGTTGGGTTCATGCGTCACTACTACGATAGAGGCGAATGCTGATCACCGATGCCGACGGCTTGGCCTCAATTCGAACGATGTTCGACGAACGGTTTCGCGGGCGACCAATCACAGAAAACGATTTGCTGAACGCGGAAAAGACCCGCGAACGCCTCCCTTGGAGAGGACCGCCGAATTCTCGCATTCTGGACGTTTTGATATCCGAGCCAGAACTGGTGCGGCGACTAGAACTATATTTTGCCGCCGATGACGAGCCTCTCAGCACGAATGTCGACAGAGAAGAGAAGAAGGTGATGCGCGAGTACGGGCTCAGCTTCTGGGTTTTTGAAAGCTGGCCGACCAATCCGAGGGAAGCGCCGATTGTTTGCTTCTGGATTGGACCACGTGGTGGCGTGACGGAAGATGGGACGTGAATTGTTGCTTCCGCGCAAAACGATCGAGAAGGTGGGAGATACTGCTGCCCTTTCAGCTGCCGATGGCTCGTCGTTTGCTGAAGCTACCGCAAAGTTTGCTACACGCCAAGGAAGTCAACGCCGTTAGCCTGACCTACGAGAATGGCAATGCTCCCAGCTACATCGAGATGGTCGGACACAATATCAGAACAATCGCAAGCGCCTTGCGGACTAACGCGCTTGCCCCGCCGCGCGATCCAGCGCTAAGGGCCCCGGCCGGACTCGATCAGCACGGACCTTTGGCGGTGATGCTTGTGATCTGCCAAGCGTCGGCCGTGCTGCGCGTGGTAGTCGCCACCGTCTCGATCAGCATTCGACACCCAAGCGACCCACGACATCAGGCAAGACCGCAACCTAGGCACATGTTCCGACGGCGTTGCCGATGACTGGTTCCTGACAGGCTCACATCTCGTTGCGGGCATCGCCAAAATACTTGGCGACGACCGATTCGATTTCGTTCGACATGTCAACCTGCCGCGAAATCCCGTCAGTGTATCCGACGGCTGCCAGGCCTATCGACGATGGCAACACGGCTTGCCGCGACAAACTCATATGATTCCGCACAGAAGGCCGCGCGGGACTTTGTCCAAGCGGAAACAGACAGACGGAAGCCGGGCATCTCCGACGCGCGGCGCAACAGACCTTTTCTGGCGAGCCACCGAAGCCCGGTGGCATCTTGAGTGGGTTGCGTCGCTCGCCGCTCGTTGGTGCCGATCTCGACCTGACGCGCCCCCGTGAAGAAGGGCGTAAGGCCGATCTGTGACGCGTTATCTTCTCGACACCAACATCATCAGCGACATCGTCAATCCTGTCGCGCCACCCCTTGAAACGCGATCAGGATCGCTCTAAGCGATGGGCAAGGCATCATGCCCCGCCGCCCGGTCATCCGCTCCTGACCGCCAGAGAGGCGGCAAATTTGAGCAAGGCGGAGCGGAACGCCCTCAAGAAAGAACTTGAGGGATATGCGGATGACTATCGAAAAGGAGTAGCGATCAAGGTTGCTTCAATCTCAGGTCATTGAGTGTGTAGTTGGGTTTTGAGTGTTCGGTGTGATGAAGTGTGTCTGGAGGGATAACGATGACCACCCTTGGTAAGCGGCTGATCCAGTCGGCGAAGGAGGGCCGCGCGATCGCGCGCGGCGAGGCCGATCCGGCGACTTACAAGACGTTCGTGCCGGCAACGATCGATGTGAAGGCAATTCGAAAGAAGGTCGGACTGACGCAAGAGGAGTTTGCCCTGCGCTTCTCTGTAAAGCTCGCCAGCCTGCGAGATTGGGAGCAAGTGCGATATGCTCCCGATCAGACCGCGCGCGCCTATCTGACGATTATCGATCGTGATCCGGACGGCCGTGGAGCGCGCGCTCGCGCAAGAGTCTGAAGCCGCCTGAGTGGTGGGCGCGGCCACCCACACACGCGCACACCCGCGTTATTTTTCGATGGTCGTCGAAGTATGGCCGTCGATCGTGTCGGCGCGCCAGGATCGAAGCCGAGGCTCAAGGCCGATCCATCACATGCGGCGGCTCACACCCCAAACCCCAATAATTTTTTGCGCCTCGCCGAGGCCCTTCCTTAGAAAAGGAACTCGGCAAGCCTTACGTAGGATCCTGCGTCGGCCATTTTATTGAAGTATATATAAATAACATTTATTATGGATCTGGACTTAGCTCCTCTGCGAAAGGTTTCCGTTGAACCGCGATCATCTCACTCACGCCGTGCGGGAACGATTGAAGCGGCTACCGGCGCCCTATGCGGCGCATTATGGCGTGGTTCCGCTGCCCCCGCCTGAGGACGGCGCTGCCGTGGGGTCGATCCTTGCCCGGCTCAGGGCGGCGGATACAGCCTTGGTGCGCATCGAGACGCTCGCGGCCGAACTAAAGGACCCGTATCTGATCAGCCGCATCTTGCCACGGCGGGAAGCTGTCAGCAGCTCGGCGATCGAAGGCACCAACAGCACGCTTGACGAATTGCTGTCCGGTGAAGAAAGCGAAGATTCCCAGCTGAGCGAGGCGCTAGTTCAGGTGCGTGACTACGCGCTCGCGCTCGATGACTTCGTGCCGCGGGCCAGACAAGAGAAACTGGAAATCTTTACAAGCGGTTTGGTGCAGGATCTGCATCGCGCCGTCATGCGCGGCGACGCCGAATACAAAGACAAGCCCGGCGATCTTCGCCAGGTTGTGGTCTGGATCGGCGGCAGAGGCGATATTGCTTACTCGACCTACAATCCGACGCCGCCGTCGGACATTGCCGCGTGTCTTGAGGACACGATGAAGTACATGCGCTGCGAGGGCATGCAGGCGATGTACCAGAGCTTCATCGTGCGAATGGCGGTTGCGCATGCACATTTCGAGGCAGTCCACCCGTTTCGTGATGGCAATGGCCGCGTTGGCCGTCTGCTGTTGCCATTGATGATGGCCGCTGAAGGCATGATGCCGATTTACCTGTCACCGTATATTGAAGCCCACAAGACAGCTTACTACGAATCGCTCAAGGCGGCTCAGCAGCGCCTCGAATGGCACGAAGCGGTCGGCTTCATGGCGGACGCGATTGTCGGCACCACAGATGAGCTCCTGAAGACCCGCGACGCCTTGTCTGCTCTTGGCGATCTATGGCGGAAGCGGCGGAAGTTTCGCCAGGGTTCAGCCAGCCTGCGCGCACTCGATGTTCTGCCGCACTATCCGGTGCTGACCGTCAAGCGTCTGGCCTCGCTTCTCAGCATTACGGTGCCTGCAGCCTCGCAAGCGGTAGAACAACTGGTCGAGCATAAAATCTTGAACGAGCGTACCGGCTATGCGCGCAACCGCGTCTTCACCGCGCCCGACGCGCTATCGATCATTAATCGCCCCTTCGGCGAAGAACCCATTCTTTCCGGTGCGGACACCTGACGGCCGCCATGCCAGGCTGACAATCGGTGGCGCCGCGAGTTGCGGCTTCGCCCCGCCGTCGGTCATGCCGTCGGCTCGGACTTCCGTGAGACGCCAAGCGATTTTCCATAGCACGCGATCCCGCAAATGCTCATTGATCACGTCGGAGAAAGGGAGATTCGGTAGATGGTCGAGGTGATTCTCCGAAGGACTCTCAAGAGAGTGGTTGACCTTGCATCGATGCACAGCATCACGAGTGATGCGCTCATAGCGATGAGCAAGGACGATTATCAGGTTCTCCGTCGCGCGGCGACGCGCGCGCGGCTCGACAGGAAAGCGCGTTTCGTCTGCGCGAAATGCGGACATGCCGTCTATGCTCCGCGCGAAGGCCGGACCGGCCAGCCCTACTGGAAACACCACCCGGGTGCCCCACAACTTTGTCCCTGGTGGACGGGGACGCCGGCCAGCGTCGATATCGTTAGCGCGCAGCAATTTGACGGAGCGCAGGAAAGCCCGCTGCATGCTAAAATCAAACATATCGTCGGTGAGTTATTGACCAACGATCCGAGCACGACCGCAGGAAGCGTCGTTGTCGATCAGTATCTCATCCTGGAGAATGGACGACGGCGGCCGGACGTACGCGCGATCTATGATGGCATGCCACTCGTCGTGGAGGTTCAACTTGCAACCACGCAAATCCCCATCATCGTGCAACGCGAAGATTTCTATGAGAACGCGTCCATTCGTTTGATTTGGCTCACATGGAATTTTGAGCCACCCACGAGCGGCCGATTACTCAGTTCGTTTGAGGACATTTTCTACTCCCACGACAAGAACCTGTTCTCAATTGACGATGAAACGATAGCCCTCTCCAGACAGCGGCGAGAAGTAATCTTGCGCGCGTTCTGGCTGGATGAAGACGCATGGCGCTCGAAATTGGTCGCGATTTCCGACCTCAATTGGATCGAGGGAGGGCGCGCAAACGCGGTCCCGTCGAGGCCGTCTTGGCATCATGACTTTCTGTCGCGCTGGCGCGGCGCGCTCGGAGAAAGAGGTGCGAAACGGAAAGAGCGTGAGATCCTGTTTGGCGAACTCGTCGCCAAAGTGGCGATTCCGCGGAGCGACGTCAACGAGCTGCACGCGCTCGATGTGGATGCATTGATCAACTGCTTACTTTCCCTGGTCGACGGTCGGCCGGTCGGATCGCGGCAGCAGAATCTTGTCGAGGTGCTGAACTCCTTCCTCAATGTCGAGCGACGACAGCGCTATGTGCGCCTCATTCGGACCTTCGCCCGACTGACCAACGGGGACGCTCTCCTTGAAATCGAGAGTGTTCGCAACAAGATCGTGAAAGCACGCACAGTGGCGCAAGACGATCGCCAAAGCGTGTCAGGAAAGATCGTGCTGGCCTTGTTCCCGGAAATATTCTCTTCAGCTTGAGGCAATGCCAGCAGCGTATCGCAATGCTTGACGTATTCTGTAGCGCAATCAAGTGAGTCGAGGATTGCGGACGGGGTTCAGCCTTGACAAGCTGGCCGAGCATGTGGCGACCGCGTTCGAGCAGCACTACTATCGACGTAAACGACTACGAGCATAACGGCGTTGACTTCCTTGGCGTGTAGCAAACTTTGCGGTAGCTTCAGCAAACGACGAGCCATCGGCAGCTGAAGCCGCGCTGTCCGGCCGCGCCGCATTTGTTTCTTGATCAGGCCCAGCGTTGCGATCTCGTCCAGAACTTCATATTGCCGTCCTTCGCAATCGCGACTTTCGAAACAGCCAATCCGTGTAGGAGAATGCTCGAAGGCGGAGCCTTGCCGCAACATTGAGTGGGTTGTTTCTTGCCTCTACAGCTTGTTCGCCCACTTCGCGATATCTGCCAGTATTTGCTCAAAAGTCGGCTTACCAGCGTAATAGAGCGCGCTGCTGCGCTTGTAAGCGTCAGCGTACAGCGCGCGTGTCTCCGCGTCGCTCAGGATGAAGGCCTGGTTCTCTGCGATGTTCTGATTATCACCCTGCCTAAAGCGTACCTGCTTGTGAGCCTTGTAGGCTTCCGTACCGATGAATTTCTGAACGTCAGGCTGTTTCAGCAACTCATGGACATCGTAGTAGTGACGCATGAACCCAACCGGATCGCTACCGTCCGCCTGCTGCTTGCGGAATTTCGTTGAGACCGTCTGCAGCTTTTCCACGAAGGTATAACCGGCGTCATAGCAAGGCACCTCCATGGCGCGGTCGTCGATGACGTCCACATTGCTTGCAACAGCCCGATCGTAGAGCCACGAGCTGATGTCTTTTGGCGCGTTCGGCGCCACCGTGTCGAAGCCGACCTCAAGCAGGACGCCCTCCCGCGAGCCTTCCATAGCCTCGACGACCGTCGTGTAGTTCAGTTTGATGCCAGCGCTGCGATAGTTCGGCAGATCATCGAACTCGGTATCGCGCTCGACGTTTGAGATGCCGTCAATCTTGATCTCGCCAGTCAGCCAATCGTAGAAGTCCTTGCGTGACTTGATATGAGCCGGTTTGTTCTGGTTTTTGCCCGTTTTCACATCCTGGCCGGGGAACGGCTGAATCAGAATATCGATGTCTTCCGAAAACCGGCTGATGATCTTGTGACCTTTGGAGAGTGATGTGCCGCCTTTGAGCTGGAATATGAAGCCAAGCTCGTCAAGTCCATAAAGGCAATGCATGATCCAGTAGTCTTTCTCGACCAGAGCCGGATCAATGTTCTTCTCGTCCGCCACAATCCGGATCAGATCAGCAAACTGCGGGTGATTGTGGAGAAAGTCACGCGGCATGCGATTCGCTCGCTCTCAGCGCGCGCTCAAAGAATTTCTTGGCGCGCTCGCTTCCGTAATCGCGCACCGCACGACGCAAGCGCTTCTGATCGGATTGGGCAGCACGCTCCGCCACACGCTTGAGAACTTCGTCCTTGGCCTCGGCGAGCTGATCGACGTTGTTGACAAGATCGACGAGCAGGAATTCCTTCGTCAGTGATCTTGGAAAGCGCGGCTTCACACGGAACGCGAACTTGCGGTTGCCGAGCTGGAATTCGCCGTGCCGCTTGTGATTGTAGACCACGGTCTTGTCATAGAGCTGCGTCGTGCCCACGCCCAGACTGTTGTAGGCGTTCGGCGACGCCAGCAGAAACGTATCGTCCTTCAGGAACGCACTCACCACATCCTTGTCGGCCGCCGGTGCCGGTCCAAAGGCCGTTTCCTTCGGATGCATGTAGAGGCCGCCGGCGAGCTTCCTGAGGGTGCCGCTCTCAACCAGCTCCCTGAGATGCCGATCGACAGATGTCGACCAACGCGCGAGATCGGCGCGCCGGTATGCGTGGCCCGGCTTCAAGTGGCGCTTCAATTCGTCGAGCTTTGTCATGCCTCGAATATAGATCAAAAATCGACTGGTTGCACGGTTTTTTATTGAAGAATCATGCAATTATGATGCTAGAGCGGCTTCTTTATCGCCTCGGCTCGACCGAGTACCGCGAACGCTTCATTCTCAAGGGCGCGATGCTGCTTTCGACCTGGGTCGACAACCAATTTCGGGCAACGCGTGACCTCGACCTTCTTGGCCGGGCAACTCCGATCCTGATGCGCTGTTGGCCATCTTCGAGGAGATCGCCGCGATCAATGCGACCGACGGCGTCATCTTCGACCCGGCCAGCTTCACCGTCGATCCCATCCGCGACGAAACCGAATACGGCGGTGTCCGGATCAAGGGCAATGCCACGGTCGACAACGCGCGCGTTCGCGTCGTGATCGACATTGCGTTCGGCGACGCTGTCGAGCCCGGCGTGCAGGAAATCGACTTGCCGGTACTGCTGGATTTTCCGGCGCCAAAGCTGCGTTCTTACCCGCGCGAAACCGTCGTCGCGGAGAAATTCCAGGCCATGGTCGCGCTTGGCCTAGCGAATAGCCGCATGAAGGACTTCTATGGCGTCTGGGTGCTGATCCGCTCCTACAAGTTTGAGGGTGACGCATTGGCGCGCGCCATTCAGGCCACGTTCGAACGCCGCAACACCGAGATTCCGACCGCGCGCCCTGATTGACTGACGACCAGCTTCACCGAGGACGCCGGCAAGAAAGATCTATGGGCCGCGTTCACCAAGCAGGTCGCGGTCGATCCGGGGCCATTGACGAGCGTTGCGAATACGCTTTGGGAATTCTTGACGCCCCAGCCGAAAAGCCCGCGTTTTGAAGGGCAATGCGTAGCGCGACAGATCGGCCCTTCCCAATCTACGACCAGAAGCGAAAAACAGCGACGGGGCGGTTGCCTTAACTGTCACCCGCACCGGGGGCGGGGCGCGCGGCACTTAACTGGGCAAAAATGCCATCCGGATGGAGAAAGCCCTGCGCGTGATCCGTTGCTCAATAATGTCAGGACGGATTTGGCTCCTGTCACTGTGCTGGACCCGGAGGCCTCAGAGGAGAGGAGCGGAGCGGAGCATTGAAGGCCGATCTCCTCGCCGCTTTCTGAGCGGTTCACAGTGGTCGTTCCGCCGAACACGACCTGCCCGTGCAAAGTCGTCTGGCGGAAAGGGCAAGGACACGCCGCCCCTTGTTGCTAAATGAGGCGAGCGCTTGCTTCCAAGGGCTGGGACTGGGGGAAAATATCTTGCAGTGTAACCTCGGTCATATGCAGTCCCGCTTCTCAACTGGCATTATCAGCGAGACAATTTCTGGTAGGATGTCATGGACGACGAGTTTTGTAGAGAGAGGGCGCGGACCGTGCGGGAACTTGCCGAGCAAGCTGACCCGTTCATCAAGGTGCGCTTGTTGCAGCTGGCCGCCAATTACGAACGGCGCGTTGGTCAGCCAGAGAAATCAGCTCAAGATCGCGCTGACCAGCCGGCACGGAGGTCACCCATTTTCCCGCCCTAAAATTGAGAGATGGCGCTACGAGTCACCGGGCCGGGATCTTTCTCGGTGCTGCGCTTGTGCTGATCCTCGCAGCTGACCGCCGATCTCAAGGCGCCCCGCGACAAGTCCGGCGGCTCGTCGAGGAGCTGAGAGCCCGGCATCATTGGTATGCCACCGCATCGATCTGAACGCTCTGGCCTCACAACGTTGCTCCCCGGCGCTGCCTTCCGCCGCAGAACAGTGGGCCCGTGCTCAGCGCATTGCGGGCTGATCCCCTCGATCGTTGTTCATGCCTCCCACACGAAGTTGGTGGGCGCTAGCAAAATGCGCCTCGGACGGGCTGGGCCAAGAGATTTCGTTTGCCCCCGTCCTTCTATAGCCCCCACGTGGCTGGAGAACCGAGGCGCGGTATTCAGGAACCTCTTGCGAGCTATAGCATAAAGTAATATATTATGAGGCAAGGAGGTGCGTATGGCCACGAGTTATACTGTCGGCAAGCACTACGAGCGCTTCATCAAGGATCTCGTCGACAGCGGTCGCTATGCAACCGCTAGCGAAGTGATGCGGGAGGGACTGCGCCTTGTTGAAGAACGCGAGGAGCGTCGCAAGGCGAAGCTTGAAGCATTGCGTGCTGCCTTACAGGAAGGCCTTGAAAGCGGTCCGGCCGAACCGTTTGAGCCCGGGGAACTGGTCGAACAAATTAAGGCCCGAGGACGTGAACGGCTGAAAGCCGGGAAGCATGGCGGGTAATCTCACCAGGCGGCCCCAGGCCGAGACCGACCTGGACGAGATTTGGCTCTTCATCGCATCAGACAATATCGCCGCTGCAGACCGCGTGCTCGATCGTATCGGCAACGTCTTTCAGATGCTTGCCGAGAATCCACTGGCGGGCCGACAGCGGCCCGAGTTGGGTATGAGCATTCGGAGCTTTCCGGTCGGCAACTACGTACTCTTCTACGAAGCGTTTCCCAACGGCGTTGAGATCGTGCGAGTGCTGCACGGTGCTCGCGATATCACGCCGGAGGATCTCAACTGAGAACTTGCTTTGTCAGCCGTCGCACAATCGCATTTTCGATTATGAGGCGCGGGATGAAGTTGCACAGTGGCGTAGTGACCCGTCCCAATTTCAAGCGATCGACCCACTCTGTTCCGTCGAGCTGAATGGAGGTGCCCCTTTAATATCGAGACGGCTAGCCAACGGGAGACGCGTGCCTTGGCCGGCGGAGCATCTTTCCATTGCGGGGCAGTAGCCCTCTCGAAAGCGCGGCGTCGAACGCTTCTCCCGTTGGCCACCCATAGGGGAAATGCATGACAGGAGGCGCCTGAACCCATCGATATCAGCTCATCGGTCTGACTGAAGACGGCAACGCAGGGACCTGCTGCTTGGGCTTGATCGGAAGGAGGGACGCGTTCGACTCCAGGCGCTGATCTACGAATGGCTGCGTATACAGAATGTCGTCGTACGGGAATTGGCTCGTCGGTTTCGGCTGGCGGGGAAGACCATGGTGAATCTTGAAACCGCCATCTTCGAGATGGAGCTGCGAGCGATTCAGTCAGCTGAATCTCGTGGTTGCAGTTCGGGCAGTGGAGAGTGGAATTCATGGGCGGATTTGGCCGCCGTCGCATTGAATGTCATGACCCCTCCCTTTGAGCCGCTCTAAGCCGGGATAAGCGTGATCCGGCCGACTTCGCCGCGCTTGCGATGTGGCTTAACCGTTATTTCAACGTCCTGGTCGAACGCCGTGAGCATGCGCAGCAGCTTTTCCACTGAAACCAGCTTGAAATGCCCCCGGAGCAGCTTGGACAAGTCGGGCTGCTTCATATCCACAAGCTTTGCGGCTTCGATCTGGGTCATTTCCCGGTCCGCCATTAGACGTTTCAATTGGACTACAAGGGCCGCCTTCAGTTGATGCTCCTCGGCATTGGGCAGGCCGAGATCAGCAAAAATGTTGCCGGAGCCCACGGCATGGGCCGGCAGCTTTTTCTTAGGGCTCATTATCGGTTTCCTTTTGTTGCCTTGTGGATAGCCTCGGGCAAGAGCGATATTGCCGCATCGTCAAGCAAATCTGGAAATTGCCTCCATGACGTTACCTTGCGGGGTAACGTGACGGATCGGCCGGAAGTGCGCGTTCCCGATGGCCATGAGAACCGTGTTCACGGATGAGGCGCGATGGACGGTCTTGCTGTCCGGCATGGATTTTGCTGGCTCTCCAATCCTGTCGACGACGCCACGGTCAGCGAGTCGTGAAGTTCGCGATCGACACCCGAAGGGGGGCGCCTTGGCTCGGTCTCATCCATCGCGTCCTTGTGGAGGGCAGCCAACGGCGCGATCTCATCACCGTTCATCAACACCGGCGACTGCTCGGCATCCGCACGCCTGATGTCGACCATCCCGGTTGCGACCAGGCGCTGGAGCGCGTGTTTGGAAACTCCGAACAGTTCGTGGGCTTCCTGCATGTTCCGCGAGGGGCGCGGGACTTCGGCTTGACAGTGCCCAGCCGTCGCGGGAAAGCGGAAAGGCGCGCCCTCCCGAGGCACGGATTTGCGCGGCGACCTCCAGCTCCATGGCGGTTCTTTCCAGGGCATCGCCAGCTTCTACCTCAAGCGCCTGCTGAACGGCACGAAGGGTTCGGATGCAGATTGATTAGAAGTCACGAACATTTGGAACGGTGACGTTAGCTCTTTTGGCCGTCCGCAATCACTCAATAGCTACCTTTGGTTGTGAATTCAAACCCGCACGATCACGGACATGGGGTCGCAGAATCAAAAGAAGCTCGTCTCGTGTACCTCGAGGGGGGTGGCAAGCCGCTTAGGCCGTTAGGCTCGAGATTTGCGTATCGGGAACGCAACCGCGCGATAATTGTAACGATGCGTGGCTGCTGAATCACACTCAAAACTAGTTGTAGATGTGTTTAATATTTACACAATTAAGACGATATTGCGCCGTAAGGTTGTGTCGCATCTGAGCTGCACGAAGATGAGTTTGCACGGCATCGGAGCGACGGATGCGGTCGCCCAGATCCGCTTTAGCAACGTCGATTCGCTGGCCGGGCGCATCGGCGCGCGGTTCGGCCGTACCTGGTCGCTGGATGCCGAACCGGCCGGCGGCTTCGCCCGCACCATCACCGCTTGGCTGCGGCCGAACGTCTGGCATGAGTTCTGCGGCGACCCGCTGACCCAGTTCTCCTCCGACACCGGCTTCATTCCGTTCCGCTCTAGCCTCGGCGGCGGCTGGGGCGAGCTCAACGTCGGTATCAGTGGCCAGATCAACAGTTTCACCACGCTGTTCGCTAACGCCTCCTACCAGCAGCCCTTCGAAGGCAGAACCTACGCCTATGACGGCAAGCTCGGCATTCGCGTAAATTGGTAAGTCCCGGATCTGTGTCGGATCATCTTAGGACGCCAAAGGAGTCACGAAGCGTTGTGTCGACAGGCAGGCGAGCGGCTGGGTCATGTCGCTAAAGGCAAGAATGCGTTTTGCGATATCGGACACCGGCCTGCGCATACGTGGCGACCGCTGAGCGTGGGGATGGCAGTTCAAGGACGAATTGCGTCTGGATCATAAGACGAGCGAAAAGGCGGGCTCGCTTCCATTTTCCAGGAGATCCTCTTACTGGCGCGAGCGCATCGCTTCGCGGCGGGCCGAACTATGGCGCGTTCAACTCAGCAAAGGCGGGGTCCCAAACGCGCCAACACTCCGGCGGCTAACAGCTTGCGCCGTCTGTCCGAACGCGAGCGAGAAGCGGCCCCGCCGCGATATCGCACTGTCGATTTCCCAGGTCGAACCAGCGGCCTCAAAGGGCAGGCGAGGCTGTCTGATGCCGAAACCTTGTCCGGCGCACGCCTGATTGTCAGCTTCAGACCCAATGTCGGGAAGCTGACCTGGCGATGCGGTACGACGCGTCAGAAACCGCTGTTTTCCAGACGGCATGCTGCTTGCACAGTCGAGGTGCGGGCGGCGCGACATAGCACGTGCACGCTCGCAACACGAATTTCGCGACTGTGACCCAGTCGCAAGAACCTGCGGGCTCGCCTTGTGCGTGCCCGTCCGAGGATAAGACAATGAAAAAGTCCGTTCTGCGCGCCGGGTTGCTCTCGATCATATGTGTGACAGTCGCGCTGCTCCACGGGCAGTCCGGTGCGACGCCGGCGGACGATCCGTTCCTCTGGCTCGAGGAGTCCGAGGGGCCGCGCGCATTGGCCTGGGCGCAGGCCGAGAACGAAAAGACGCTCGGCTCGCTGCAGTCGGATCCTCGCTATGATCGCTTTTATCGGGACGCCCTAACCATCCTCCAGGAAAAACACCGGATTCCGTACGTTTCGCTGGGAAGACAAGGTCTCGAAAATTTCTGGCAGGACGAGAGCCATGTGCGCGGCATCTGGCGGCGCACCACCCTTGAGAGCTATCGCAGCGAGGATCCCCGATGGGAGACCATCCTGGACATCGATGCGCTCGCTGCCGCCGAGAACAAGAACTGGGTCTACAAGGGGCGCAGCTGCTTTGGACGCCGTTGCCTCGTCGAACTTTCCGATGGTGGCAAGGACGCCGTGTCCATACGCGAGTTCGATCGTGACGCCAAAAGCTTTGTTACAGGTGGATTCGAGCTGCCAGAGGGCAAGCAGAGCGTCAGCTGGCTCGATCGCGACACTGTCCTTGTTGCACGTGATTGGGGCGAGGGGACCACGACGGAGGCTGGCTACGCTTTCGTATTGAAGGAACTCAAGCGCGCTCAGCCGCTCGATCAGGCGCGCGAAGTCTTTCGTGGCGAGCGCAGCGACTTCGAAATCGTGCCATTGGTGCTTGGCGAAGGGCGAATCCATGTGACCGGTGTCGCCCGTCGGATCAACGGCTTCGAGCGCCAGTATGTGCTGTTCGAGCCCGCGGGGCCGATCGAGCTCGATCTGCCGAAGAAGTCGGCGATCGTCGGCATCGCGAGTGGCCGCCTGCTTGTGAAACTGGACGAAGACTGGATGCGCAGCGGCGAGACCAGCTTCAAGGCCGGCTCAATGATCTCGTATGACTTGGCCGAATGGAAGCAGGATCCGCTGCGGGCCAAACCATCTGTCGTTTTCCAGCCCAATTGCCGCCAGGCACTCCGCGGATTTGGTAGCAGCAGGAATTTCCTGGTGCTGACGATTTTGGACAATTTTCAAAGCAAGGCATTCGTCTACAGGTACGATCGGGGCAGATGGCATGCCAAGCCGATCCCGCTGCCGGAGAATGCGAGCGTCAGCCTATCAGCCGTTTCCCAGCAAGCGGACGAGATGATGTTTAGCGTCTCTGACTATCTCGCGCCAGCGTCGCTTTGGTACTTTGATGCCGAAAGCAAACGGCTCGAGCTCTTGAAGACAGCACCTGCGGCGTTCGACGCATCGAAGCATGTCGTCGAGCAGTTCAAGGCAACTTCGCGCGATGGTACGCGGATTCCGTACTTCCTGGTGCGACCAAGGAGCGCAAGATTCGACGGGTCAACCCCGACGCTGCTCTATGGTTATGGCGGGTTTCAGGTTCCGCTTCTCCCTTCCTACGCAGGAACTGTAGGTCGGCTATGGCTCGAACAGGGGAATGCGTATGTTGTTGCCAACCTGCGCGGGGGCGGCGAGTTCGGTCCACCATGGCACCAGGCTGGCCAGGGGGCAACGAAGCAAAAGACATGGGATGATTTCATCGCGGTCGCCGACGATCTGATCCGCCGGAAAGTCACAAGTCCGCGCCGGCTCGGCGTGATCGGCAGCAGTCAAGGGGGCCTGCTGGTCGGCGCCGCAATGACCCAACGCCCCGACCTTTTCAACGCGGCGATCATACAGGTGCCGTTGTTCGACATGCTTCGATTCACCCACTTGGGCGCCGGCGCGTCCTGGACCGCCGAGTATGGCGACCCGGCCATTCCCGAACAACGAGAGTGGATCGAGGGCTACTCGCCCTATCAAAAGCTGGTACCGGGCAGGAGCTACCCGGAGCCTTTTATTTTCACCTCCACCAAGGACGACCGCGTCCATCCAGCGCACGGCCGCAAGGCCGCCGCAAAGCTTGCTGCGCTTGGCCAACCTTATTTTTACTTTGAGAACCTCGATGGGGGGCACAGCGCCCCGGCCAATCTCATCGAACATGCGCGCCGGCTGGCTCTGGAATACACATACGCATCCAGGCGGCTTTCCCCCGAGCCACCGGGAGCCGCACCCTAAGCATAGGTCGACGGTAAACCTCAGCTCTTCATGCTGGTGAACGAGCTGACGTCAGCAAAGTCGAGGCAGGCGATCAGCTTCTTGTAAACTGCATCATAGACCTCTAGGGCCGGCACCGCGAGGCGGAGCAGATAATCGGTTTCGCCGGTTAAGCGAGAGGCTTCGAGGATTTCCGGAATATCTGCAAGGGCCCACCGGAAATCCTCAAGCCAGCCATCGAGTGGCGCGACGGCGGACACCCATGAACACAGTCATCGCTACGTTGATTTTGCGTCGGTCAACCAGGGCGACGCGCCGATCAGACCGTCGTCCTCCACGGTGCTTGACGCGCCGCCAACAGGCGGACACCGAAAGATCGCTCGATCCGGCATGCGTCGTCACGGGAGTCGTTGCGTCGAGCTGCAACTTGTCCAGAATCTTTCGGGCGACGGCATGCCCTTTCAGCCGGCTTCGCAGCTCGGGTGAGAAGAGTTTTGCCATCGCAGAGATAAGGCCTTTGATTTGCACTTTCCAGAGAGATTGCAAGAAACAACGCCGAGATTTGCCAGCCGAAGGCGCGGCACGCCTGTGTCGCCTTCGTATCAAGTGGAGATCGTAAAGTGCAGCGAACCATCGGGCTGATCGGGGGAATGAGCTGGGAAAGCACGGTCATCTATTACAAGGAAATCAATGAAATCGTCCGTCAGCGCCGCGGCGGTCTCGCCTCGGCAGACATCTTGCTTCGCTCTGTTGACTTCGGCGATATCGTCGCCCTTCAGAAGGCGGGAGAATGGAGGCAAGCCGCTGCTTATCTGGCGAGGATCGCCCGGCAGTTGGTCGATGCAGGCGCCAGCTGCATCCTGATCTGCACCAATACGATGCATGTGATTGCCGACATTGTTGCTGCCGAGCTGAGTGTGCCGCTCATTCACATCGTCGATGTGACCGCGGCGGCTCTGCTCGCCGCTTTCGTCAAGCGACCACTCTTGCTTGGGACGCGCTATACGATGGAGCAGCCGTTCTATTGTGATCGCCTGCGGCAGCGGTTCGACCTTTCGCCGGTCATACCGGCGGAGCACGAGCGGAGCCGGATCCACGATGTCATTTTCGATGAGCTGTGCTGCGGCACGGTTTCTGATCACTCGCGCCAGGAAGTCATCGACATCATTGCGCGAGGTCGCGCCCGGGGCGCCGACGCGCTCATCCTCGGCTGCACGGAGATTGGTCTTCTCATCGGTCCCGAACATACACAATTGCCGGTGTTCGATTCGGCGAGGCTGCATGCCAGGGCGGCAGCTGATTTCGCAGAGGGCAGCGGTCGGCTCATGCCGCCTCCCTAAGCGCGCAGCGACGATCGCGTCGCTGATCGACGTCTGATCTCGTCCGCGGTGAGGCCACCTGGCCTTTGCAGCTCTCAACGCGCTGTATCTGGCCATCTCGGGCAGCGCGCAGCGCATCAAGGACAATTGTTCGCTTGAACTTAGCAGTTTGTCAGATTGGCTTCACTGCCCTGCTGATTTCCGCTCGCTAGCCAGCTGAGACAGTCACAAATTCATCTCTTATCTGCGTGCGACCATGGCATGACGTTTGCTCAGTTAGCTGAGAGGCTGCGGTGATGTATTCGCGGCGCGAGGAACAGCGAAGGAAACAACTTGCCAAATTTGCGACCGGAAACGCTTTGTCTGGCCGGCAACATCACCAGCAGCATTCTCTACCCAACCAACGCAGGCAGCCGCACCACGACGACTGGGGAACATCAAGGTGGTAGGTGCACCCCTTCGGCTCAGCTGCGGAATACGCTCACGCCGATATTTTTGTCCAGACGCCGGCGAGGGCTCGGTAGGCCTTTAGGGTGTCGCCGTTATTTCGGCAGTGTGCGGAGGCCGCGCTTGCCGGTCAGTACAACGACCTCCTCCAGCTGCCGCAACAATGAATTTAACGTGTATCCGGCAATCGAACGCCATGATTGTGCGTAGCCTGCACGATGTTGAAGCGACCGACCACTTCGTCGATTGGGGCAATGGTACGAGCCACCGCCTTTTGACGGAGAAGGACGGCATGGGTTTCAGCGTCTGCCACACTGTGGTCCGCGCTAACACCGTTTCGCTTCTGCAATACCGGAACCATCTCGAAGCCTGCTACTGCATCGCCGGAGAGGGAGAGGTCGAGGACATGGACGGCAATGTCTTCTCCATTCGTAAGGGCGACATGTATGTACTTGACAAGCATGACAAGCATCTTCTGCGCGGAGGGAAGGACAAGGACCTGATCCTCGTCAGCATCTTCAACCCGCCCCTTAACGGAACCGAGCGCCACAAGCTCAACGACCCGGCAGGCTCGACATATTGAGCAAGGCGAAGATCGACTGCATGACGCAGCCTTTGCAAACTTTGTCACATGACGTGACGGCCGATGCGGGACAGCCGGTCGGCCGCATCGACATTCTGTCGAACGACGAGCGCAAATATCTACTGGAGGAGTTGAACCGGACGGCGGCGCCTTATCCGTCGGGGCTGTGCATCCATGAGCTGTTCGAGGCGCAGGTGCAGAAGGCGCCGGAGGCGGTAGCGGTGGTTCATGAGAAGGAGAGATTGAGCTATCGCGAACTCAATGCGCGGGCCAACCGGTTGGCGCATCATCTGATCGAGCTCGGGGTCAAGCCGGACCAGCCGGTGGCGATCTGCCTGGAACGCAGCGTGGCGATGGTGATTGGTGTCTTGGCGATCCTCAAGGCGGGCGGCGCCTATCTGCCGCTGGATCCAGCTTATCCACCGGCGCGGCTGCGGCAGATTGTCGGCGATGCAGAACCGCGACTGCTGCTTTGCGATGCCGCCGGCCGAACCGCACTGGGCCGCGAGGGGCTCGCCGATGTCAGCGTGGTCGATCTGGATACTGGCACCCCGGCCTGGCGCGAATTGGCCCCTTCGGACCCCGACCCGCGCACGCTTGGTCTCACATCGCGCCATCTCGCCTATGTGATCTACACCTCAGGCTCGACCGGAACGCCCAAAGGCGTCGAAATGTCCCACGGCTCGCTTGTGAATTCGCTTGCCGGGATTGGCACGTCAAAACTGCGTACACTTCAGTTCGCGACCCTGAACTTCGATGTGTCCTGCCAGGAATTGTTCATTTGTTGGAAGGACGGCGGAGTACTTGTGCTCCTGCGGGAAGAGACCCGGAGGCGCTTTTCCGACCTGCTGGAGTTTGTCGAGCGGGAAGAGATTGAGCGGCTTTTCCTCCCATTCGTGGCATTAAATCATCTTGCAGAAGTCTGGAGCACGCAGCGCGTGCAGCTGCCCTCTTTAAGAGAGCTTTATACAGCCGGCGAACGATTGCAGGCCACTCCACTGCTTAGGGCGTTCTTCGAAGCGCACCCGAACGCGAGATTGATCAATCAATATGGGTCCACAGAAATCAGCGTCATTTCCGAGCACCACCTTGCAGCTGATCCGTCATGTTGGCCCGAGATGCCTCACATTGGGCGTCCAATTGCCAACACGCGGGTGTACCTGCTGGACGGTCATGGCGCGCCCGTGCCGTTCGGTGCGGTGGGCGAGCTTTACATTGGCGGGGCGGGGGTGGCGCGGGGCTATTTGAACCGCCCTGAACTGACGGCCGAGCGGTTCATCGCCAGTCCCTTTGTCGAGGGCGATCGGCTGTACCGGACCGGCGACCTCGGGCGTTATCTGCCGGACGGCAATCTTGAGTTTTTGGGCCGCAACGACGACCAGGTGAAGATCCGCGGCTACCGCATCGAGCCGGGCGAGATCGTAGCAAAGCTTTGCGAGCACGCCTGGGTGCGCGAGGCGGTGGTGGTGACGCGCCAGAGCCGCGCCGGCGACAAGCATCTGATCGCCTATGTGGTCTGCGCGCCGCGGGCTGCGGACGGGGGCGATGGAGGCGGGCTTGCGGGCGCCTTGCGCGCGCACTTAAGTAGCCGGCTGCCGGACTACATGGTGCCGGCGGCGTTCGTGCTGATCGCGGCGCTGCCGCTGACGCCGAACGGCAAGCTCGACCGGAATGCGCTGCCGGCGCCGGCCGATGCAGCCTATGCGCTGGCGGCCTATGAGGCGCCGCAGGGCGCGGTCGAGACCGCGCTGGCGCGGATCTGGGCCGAGCTTCTCGGTGTCGAGCGCATCGGCCGCCACGACCACTTCTTCGAACTGGGCGGCCACTCGCTCCTGGCCGTGCAGGTGTCGAGCCGGCTGTCACAGGCTGTCGGGATCGAACTGCCGCTGTCGACGCTGTTCGCCAGGCCAGTGCTGATTGACCTGGCGGCAAGCATCATCGAGCTGTTGAGCCGCTCCGGTCCGCAACAGCTGCCGGCGATTGCAGTTGTGTCGCGGCGTGAGCCGCTGGTGCTGTCGTTTGCGCAGCAGCGGCTATGGTTTTTGGCACAGCTGAACGTAGGCAGCACCAACTATCACATTCCGCTGGCCCTGCGACTGCGCGGGGTGCTCGACCGCCGCGCCTGGCAGCGCAGCCTTGACCGTCTGTTTGCGCGTCATGAGGCGCTGCGCAGCGTCTTTGTCGCGACGCAAGGCAAGCCCCGCGTTGAGGTCCTGCCGCCGGATGCGGGATTGCCGGTACTTGAGCACGATCTTCGGCACAGAACTGATGCGGAAGCGGCACTTTTGGATCTGTGCCAAGAAGAGGCGCGCACGCCATTCGATCTTGCGCGCGGTCCACTGATCCGCGGGCATCTGGTGCGGATCTCGGACGAGGAGCACGTCTTCCTGCTGACCCAGCATCACATCGTCTCGGACGGCTGGTCGATGGGCGTGCTGCTGCGTGAACTCAGCCAGCTTTACCGGGCATTCGGGGTTGGTCAGGACGATCCTTTGCCGGCGCTGGCGATCCAGTATCCGGATTACGCCGCCTGGCAACGCCAATGGCTGTCGGGGGAACGGCTGCAGAAGCAGGCGCAGTATTGGCGCAGCGCCCTGGCGGGCACGACCCGTCTTGTCTTGCCGACCGACCGTGTGCGGCCGGCCCAGCAGTCGTTTGCCGCGGCCACGGTCCCGATCGTCATCGATGCGGATCTGACGCGGGAGCTGAAGCGGCTGAGCCTGCAGCATGGCACGACCTTGTTCATGACGGTGCTGGCGGCCTGGGCGGCGGTGCTGTCGCGTCTGTCGGGACAGGACGATCTTGTGATCGGCGTGCCGAGCGCCAATCGGGGGCATCGGGAGATCGAAGAGCTGATCGGGTTCTTCGTCAACACCCTGGCGCTTCGGTTGGACCTGTCAGGCGAGCCAAGCGTGTCGGAGCTTCTGGAGCGGACGCGGCGCACGGTGCTGGCTGCGCAAGAGCATCAGGACCTACCGTTCGAGCAGGTGGTGGAGATCGTGCAGCCGCCCCGGGCTCTTGATCACACGCCGTTGTTGCAGGTGATGCTGGCTTGGGAGAACAATGCGGTTGGGTCACTGGACCTGCCGGGACTGAGTATCGAAGTTGCCGGGGAGGAGATTGACCAGGTCGAGTTCGATCTGGAGCTGAGCCTTGGAGAGCATGGCGGGGAGATCGCCGGAACGCTGGGTTATGCCACGGCACTGTTCGATCAGGCGACCATCGAGCGGCAGCGTGGTTATCTGCTGGCGCTGCTGCGGGCAATGGCTGCCGATGCGCAGCAAGAGGTCCGCCGCATCGACATCCTGCCGGCCGAGGAGCGCAGCTATCTCTTGGAGGAGTTGAACCGGACGGCGGCGCCTTATCCGTCGGAACGGTGCATCCATGAGCTGTTCGAGGCGCAGGTGCAAAGGGCGCCGGATGCAATGGCGCTGGTCTGCGAAGATGAGCGGCTGAGCTATGGCGAACTCAACGCGAGGGCCAACCGGCTGGCGCATCATCTGATCGCCCTCGGGGTCAAGCCTGGGGATCGCATTGCCACCGTGCTGGACCGCTCCGCCGCTCTTGTGGTGGCGCAGCTGGCGATTCTGAAGGCGGGCGGAGTGTATGTACCGATCGATCGCGCCCTTCCATCTGCGCGACAAGAATTGTTGATGGCCGATTGTGCTGCACGCCTGGTGCTTTGCGGGGATGACCTGGTTGAGGCGACGATACCTGTTCTCGCTATTGAGCCGCTCATAGTTGGAACGGGATGTAGTAGCGATCCTGGTCTGGTGTTGAGCGCTGAGACTGCCGCTTACGTCATGTACACCTCCGGCTCAACTGGCCTTCCGAAAGGCGTTGTTGTTCCTCATCGTGCCGTCAACCGGCTCGTGATCAACAGTGGCTATGCGAAGGTCGATGCAGGAGATCGGGTGGCATGGGCTGGCAATCCCGCCTTCGACGCAAGCACATTCGAAGTATGGGCACCGCTGCTTAACGGTGGTTGCATTGTTGCAATGGATGCCGCCACCGTCAGAGATACTTCCAGTTTTGCCCGGGCGCTAGAACAGCACCGCGTGACATCACTGTTTCTGACAACAGCATTGTTCAACCAATATACTTCATCGATTGCTCCGACGTTGGCGCAGCTGAAGTACGTCCTCTGTGGGGGTGAGCGCGGTGATCTCGCCTCATTTCTGAGATTGCTGAAAGAAAAAGGCCCCGTACGTCTCATTCACTGCTACGGGCCCACTGAGACGACGACGTTTGCGACGGCCTGGACTTGTCCGGCTGATTTTGATGGGTCGGTGGTCCCGATCGGCCGTCCAATCGCCAACACGCGGGTGTACCTGCTGGACGGTCATCGCGGGCCCGTGCCGTTCGGCGCGGTGGGCGAGCTTTACATTGGCGGGGCGGGGGTGGCGCGCGGGTATTTGAACCGCCCTGAACTGACGGCCGAGCGGTTCATCGCCAGTCCCTTTGTCGAGGGCGATCGGCTGTACCGGACCGGCGACCTCGGGCGTTATCTGCCGGACGGCAATCTGGAGTTCCTGGGCCGCAACGACGACCAGGTGAAGATCCGCGGCTACCGCATCGAACCGGGCGAGATCGTAGCAAAGCTGTGCGAGCACGCCCTTGTGCGCGAGGCGGTGGTGGTGACGCGCCAGAGCCGCGCCGGCGACAAGCATCTGATCGCCTATGTGGTCTGCGCGCCGGAGGCCTGTTCGGACGAGGGCGATGCAGGCGGGCTTGCAGGTGCCTTGCGCGCGCACTTGAGTAGCCGGCTGCCGGACTACATGGTGCCGGCTGCGTTCGTGCCGATCGCCGCGCTGCCGCTGACGCCGAACGGCAAGCTCGATCGCAACGCGCTGCCGGCGCCAGCCGATGCAGCCTATGCGCTGGCGGCCTATGAGGCGCCGCAGGGCGCGGTCGAGACGGCGCTGGCGCGGATCTGGGCCGAGCTGCTCGGTGTCGAGCGCATCGGGCGCCACGACCACTTCTTCGAACTGGGCGGCCACTCGCTCTTGGCCGTGCAGATGTCGAGCCGGCTGTCACAGGCTGTCGGGATCGAACTGCCGCTGTCGACGCTGTTCGCCAGGCCAGTGCTGATTGACCTGGCGGCAAGCATCCTCGAGCTGTTGAGCCGCTCCGGTCCGCAACAGCTGCCGGCGATTGCAGTTGTGTCGCGGCGTGAGCCGCTGGTGCTGTCGTTTGCGCAGCAGCGGCTATGGTTTTTGGCGCAGCTGAACGTAGGCAGCACGAACTATCACATTCCGCTGGCCCTGCGACTGCGCGGGGTGCTCGACCGCAGCGCCTGGCAGCGCAGCCTTGACCGTCTGTTTGCGCGTCATGAGGCGCTGCGCAGTGTCTTTGTCGCGACGCAAGGCAAGCCCCGCGTTGAGGTCCTGCCGCCGGATGCGGGATTGCCGGTACTTGAGCACGATCTTCGGCACAGAACTGATGCGGAAGCGGCACTTTTGGATCTGTGCCAAGAAGAGGCGCGTACGCCATTTGATCTTGCGCGCGGTCCACTGATCCGCGGGCATCTGGTGCGGATGTCGAATGATGAGCACGTCTTCCTGCTGACCCAGCATCACATCGTCTCGGACGGCTGGTCGATGGGCGTGCTGCTGCGTGAACTCAGCCAGCTTTACCGGGCATTCGGGGCTGGTCAGGACGATCCTTTGCCGGCGCTGGCGATCCAGTATCCGGATTACGCCGCCTGGCAACGCCAATGGCTGTCGGGGGAACGGCTGCAGAAGCAGGCGCAGTATTGGCGCAGCGCCCTGGCGGGCACGACCCGTCTTGTCTTGCCGACCGACCGTGTGCGGCCGGCCCAGCAGTCGTTTGCCGCGGCCACGGTCCCGATCGTCATCGATGCGGATCTGACGCGGGAGCTGAAGCGGCTGAGCCTGCAGCATGGCACGACCTTGTTCATGACGGTGCTGGCGGCCTGGGCGGCGGTGCTGTCGCGTCTGTCGGGACAGGACGATCTTGTGATCGGCGTGCCGAGCGCCAATCGGGGGCATCGGGAGATCGAAGAGCTGATCGGGTTCTTCGTCAACACCCTGGCGCTTCGGTTGGACCTGTCGGGCGAGCCAAGCGTGTCGGAGCTTCTGGAGCGGACGCGGCGCACGGTGCTGGCTGCGCAAGAGCATCAGGACCTACCGTTCGAGCAGGTGGTGGAGATCGTGCAGCCGCCCCGGGCTCTTGATCACACGCCGTTGTTGCAGGTGATGCTGGCTTGGGAGAACAATGCGGTTGGGTCATTGGAGCTGCCGGGGCTGAGTGTAGAGGCTGTCTCCGAGATCGATCAGATCAAATTCGACCTGGAGCTGAGCCTTGGCGAGCATGGCGGGGAGATCGCCGGAACACTGGGTTATGTTACGGCGCTGTTCGATCGCGCGACCATCGAGCGGCAGCGTGGTTATCTGCTGGCGCTGCTGCAAGCGATGGCTGCCGATGCGCAGCAAGAGGTCGGCCGCATCGACATCCTGCCGGCCGAGGAGCGCAGCTATCTCTTGGAGGAGTTGAACCGGACGGCGGCGCCGTATCCGTCGGAGCGGTGCATCCATGAGCTGTTCGAGGCGCAGGTGCAAAAGGCGCCGGAGGCGGTGGCGCTGGTCTGCGAACATGAGAGGCTGAGCTATGGTGAGCTCAACGCACGGGCCAACCGGCTGGCGCATCATCTGATCGCCCTCGGGGTCAAGCCGGACCAGCCGGTGGCGATCTGCCTGGAACGTAGTCTGGCGATGGTGGTCGGGCTTTTGGCGATCCTCAAGGCGGGCGGTGCCTATCTGCCGCTGGACCCGGCCTATCCCGGCGAGCGGCTGCGGCAGGTTGTCGACGATGCTGCGCCGCGGCTGCTGCTTTGCGATGCCGCCGGACGCGCAGCACTCGGCCCCGACGTGCTGAATGCCGTGACGGTGGTCGATCTGGCAACGGCCACGCCGGCCTGGGCCGAACGGCCGGATTCGGACCCTGACCCACGCGCGCTTGGTCTCACGTCCAGCCATCTCGCCTATGTGATCTACACCTCAGGCTCAACCGGAACGCCCAAAGGAGCGCAGAATGAGCATCGGGCTATTATCAATCGCCTGATCTGGATGCAAAAAGCCTACGCACTCAATGCGACTGACGTTGTCTTGCAGAAGACCTCATTTTGCTTCGATGTCTCGGCCTGGGAATTCTTCTGGACGTTGCTTGAAGGGGCGAGCCTGGTGCTGGCGCTTCCTGGTGCGCACAAAGACCCTGATGCGCTTGTCAACTTGATAGTCAGCCAACACATCACCACAGCTCACTTTGTACCATCGATGCTGATCAGCTTCATGGACGCGAAGGGGGTTGATCGCTGCACATCGCTGAAGCGTCTCATCTGTAGTGGTGAGGCGCTGTCTGCCTCTCTTGTGCAGAAGGTTCGTCGCGTATTGCCCTGGACTGGTCTGCACAATCTGTACGGTCCCACGGAAGCTGCTATCGACGTGACCGCCTGGACTTGTCCGGCTGATTTTGATGGATCGGTGATCCCGATCGGCCGCCCAATCGCCAACACGCGGGTGTACCTGCTGGACGGTCATGGCGCGCCCGTGCCGTTTGGCGCGGTGGGCGAGCTTTACATCGGCGGGGCGGGGGTGGCGCGCGGGTATTTGAACCGCCCTGAGCTGACGGCCGAGCGGTTCATCGCCAGTCCCTTTGGCGAGAGCGATCGGCTGTACCGGACCGGAGACCTCGGGCGTTATTTGCCGGACGGCAATCTTGAGTTTTTGGGCCGCAACGACGACCAGGTGAAGATCCGCGGCTACCGCATCGAGCCGGGCGAGATCGTAGCAAAGCTGTGCGAGCACGCCCTTGTGCGCGAGGCGGTGGTGGTGGCACGCCAGAGCCGCGCCGGCGACAAGCATCTGATCGCCTATGTGGTCTGCGCGCCCGAGACCGGTACCCCCGAGGCCGGCTCGGACGGGGGCGATGCAGGCGGGCTTGCGGGCGCCTTGCGCGCGCACTTAAGTAGCCGGCTGCCGGACTACATGGTGCCGGCTGCATTCGTGCCGATCGCAGCGCTGCCGCTGACGCCGAACGGCAAGCTCGATCGGAATGCGCTGCCGGCGCCGGCCGATGAAGCCTATGCGCTGGCGGCCTATGAGGCGCCGCAGGGCGCGGTCGAGACCGCGCTGGCGCGGATCTGGGCCGAGCTGCTCGGTGTCGAGCGCATCAGTCGCCACGACCACTTCTTCGAACTGGGCGGCCACTCGCTCTTGGCTGTGCAGGTCTTGGAGCGGCTGCGGCGGCTGTCGCTCGGGGTGGAGGTACGCACCTTGTTCGCCAGGCCGGTGCTGGCCGATCTTGCCGCCAGCCTTGGCAGCCATCACGAGGTGGCAGCCCCCGTCAACCTGATCACCGAGCAAAGCACCGCCATTACGCCGCCGATGCTGCCGCTGATTGAGCTGACACAGGGCGAGATCGATCGGATCGTCGCCACAGTGCCCGGCGGCGTCAGCAACATCCAAGACATCTATGGCCTGTCGCCGCTGCAAGACGGCATCCTGTTCCATCATCTGCTAGCCAGTCGGGGCGATCCCTACCTGATGGTGTCGCAGGTGGCGTTTGCCGAGCGTGCCCTGTTGGAGCGTTATCTTGGTGCGGTTCAGCAGGTGGTGGATCGGCACGACATCCTGCGTACGGCGTTTGTTTGGGAGGGGCTGTCGAGCCCGGTCCAGGTCGTCTGGCGGCGCGCGCCGCTACACGTGAGCGAGGTCGAGCTGGATGGCTGCGAAAGCGCCGGTGCCGATGAGCTCCGGCGCCGGTTTGATCCGCGCCGGCAGCGCATCGAAATTGGCCAGGCGCCCTTGTTGCGGTTTGTGATCGCGCGCGAGCCCGCCAGCAGGCGCTGGCTGCTGCTGCAGTTGCAGCACCATTTGATCGGCGATCACACGACGCTGGAGGTGATGCATACCGAGGTGCGCGCCGTGCTCGAGGGGCGTGCGCATGAGTTGTCAGAGCCGCAGCCGTTCCGCAATCTGGTCATGCAATCGCGGCTCGGCGTGAGTGCGGAAGCGCACGAAGAATTCTTCCGAAAGATGCTGGCCGACATCGACGAGCCGACCATGCCGTTTGGGCTAAGCGAGGTCTACGGCGACGGCAGCGGGCTCAGTGAGGCGCATCGGATGCTGCCGCCGGCGCTCAACGAGCGGCTGCGCGAACAGGCGCAACGGCTCGGGGTGAGCTTGGCCAGCCTGTGCCATCTGGCCTGGGGGCAGGTGGTGGCGCGCAGCAGCGGCCGAGAGCAGGTGGTGTTCGGCACGGTGCTGTTCGGCCGAATGCATGCGGGCGCGGGCGCCGACCGTACAATGGGCCTGTTCATCAACACGCTGCCTGTGCGGCTTGCCCTGGACGAGACCGGGGTTGCGGCGAGCGTGCGCAGTACCCACGCGCAGCTTTCCGAGCTGCTTGCGCATGAGCATGCTTCGCTGGCGCTGGCGCAACGCTGCAGCGGCGTTGCGGCGCCAGCGCCGCTGTTCAGCGCGCTGTTGAACTACCGTCACAACAGGCCGGCGGCCACGCCCGGCCTCGGAACGGATGATGTCCTGTCGGGCGTGGAATGGCTCGGCGGCGAGGAGCGCACCAACTATCCCGTAAACTTGTCGGTCGAGGATTATGGCGAAGCGCTCGGCCTGACGGCGCAGGTGGCGGAGCCTGTTTCTGCTGATCGGGTCTGCGGCTACATGCAGCGGGCGCTCGAGCAACTGGCCGAGGCGCTGGAGCATGCCCCCAACATGCCGGTGCGCGAGCTCGACATCCTGCCGGCCGAGGAGCGCAGCTATCTGCTGGAGGAATTGAACCGAACCGCGGCGCCTTATCCGTCGGAACGGTGCATCCATGAGCTGTTCGAGGCGCAGGTGCAAAAGGCACCGGAGGCGGTGGCGCTGGTCTGCGAAGATGAGCGGCTGAGCTATGGTGAGCTCAACGCACGCGCCAACCGGCTGGCGCATCATCTGATCGCCCTCGGGGTCAAGCCGGACCAGCCAGTGGCGATCTGCCTGGAACGTAGTCTGGCGATGGTGGTCGGGCTTTTGGCGATCCTCAAGGCGGGCGGTGCCTATCTGCCGCTGGACCCGGCCTATCCCGGCGAGCGGCTGCGGCAGGTTGTCGACGATGCTGCGCCGCGGCTGCTGCTTTGCGATGCCGCCGGACGCGCAGCACTCGGCCCCGACGTGCTGAATGCCGTGACGGTGGTCGATCTGGCAACGGCCACGCCGGCCTGGGCCGAACGGCCGGATTCGGACCCTGACCCACGCGCGCTTGGTCTCACGTCCAGCCATCTCGCCTATGTGATCTACACCTCAGGATCCACGGGAACCCCAAAGGGCGTCATGGTCCAGCATCGGGAGCTGGTCAATCTGCTGTCGGCTCAGGTCGGCCTTTTTCGCGCTTCTTCCAAGAGTCGAGTCGTGCAGTTCGCCTCCATTGGTTTTGATGCAAGCGCTTGGGAGCTTGTTATGGCGTTTGGCTCTGGAGCCGCGTTGCACTTGCCAGCGGACGAGATGCGTCAAGCGAGTAACAAGCTATCGGATTATCTCCGAAGCGAAGCTATCACCCATGCGACGTTACCCCCCGCGTTGCTACCGGCAAGTAAGAATCTGGGATGTTTGGCTTCGCAAGTTCTCATTCTTGCTGGCGAGCTGCCGAAGGCTGAACTCATCCGAAGTCTTGCCCCGGCATCAATTGTCAACGCGTATGGCCCGACCGAGACAACAGTTTGCGCGACGGTCTGGAATTGCCCGGCTGATTTTGATGGGACAGTGGTTCCGATCGGGCGTCCAATCGCCAACACGCGGGTGTACCTGCTGGACGGTCATGGCGCGCCCGTGCCGTTTGGTGCGGTCGGCGAGCTTTACATTGGCGGGGCGGGAGTGGCGCGCGGGTATTTGAACCGCCCTGAACTGACGGCCGAGCGGTTCATCGCCAGTCCCTTTGTCGAGGGCGATCGGCTGTACCGGACCGGAGACCTCGGGCGTTACCTGCCGGACGGCAATATTGAGTTTTTGGGCCGCAACGACGACCAGGTGAAGATCCGCGGCTACCGCATCGAGCCGGGCGAGATCGTCGCAAAGCTTTGCGAGCACGCCCTTGTGCGCGAGGCGGTGGTGGTGGCACGCCAGAGCCGCGCCGGCGACAAGCATCTGATCGCCTATGTGGTCTGCGCGCCGCGGGCTGCGGACGAGGGTGATGCAGGCGGGCTTGCGGGCGCCTTGCGCGCGCACTTAAGTAGCCGGCTGCCGGACTACATGGTGCCGGCTGCGTTCGTGCCGATCGCGGCGCTGCCGCTGACGCCGAACGGCAAGCTCGATCGGAACGCGCTGCCGGCGCCGGCCGATGCAGCCTATGCGCTGGCGGCCTATGAGGCGCCGCAGGGTGCGGTCGAGACCGCGCTGGCGCAGATCTGGGCCGAGCTTCTCGGTCTCGAGCGCATCGGGCGCAACGACCACTTCTTCGAACTGGGCGGCCACTCGCTCTTGGCCGTGCAGATGCTCGGTCGAGCATTAGAACTTGGGCTGAGCTTTAGCGCTGCCGATCTCTTCCAAACCCCTGTTCTGAAGGAATTTGCATCAAAGGTTCATGTGGAGCCACAGCCCAGTAGCCGAGAGGTAGTTTCCGTTCGATCAACCGGATCGCAGCCACCGCTCTTCTTTGTCCCCTCAGGTTTTGGGGATTATTCCTATGTCTTCGGTTTGGTGGCGGAAATGGATGTAGATTGCCCCGTCTACGCCCTGCCATGGCCGCCCTTCAATGACGTTTGCTCACCCACTCTTGAGGCGATGGCCGCAGAGGTGATCCGTGCGATTAAAGAGATCCAGCCACGAGGCCCATACCGTTTTGCTGGATACTCATCAGGTGCAATCCTGGCCTATGCAATTGCCGAGCAATTGCTGAGCATCGACGAAGTTGTATCATTCATGGCGTTCATCGATGTTGGTTCACCTGCAGATTATTCAAACGCATCACACATCAATTTGGCTCGAGAATTTGTTTTGGAGCGTTGTAGAATCTCGCACGATGAATACGGCGAGGCTTTCGAAGGATGCACGGAGCAATGTTCCATTTCTGAGTTGCTCGAAAAGGCGCAGCAAATAGGAGCGTTACCTCCAGATCACGATCTCCACAGCGATGTTTCAATGTATCAAAGGGCCGTGGCATTTCAGCGGGCGCTACAATCGTACCGAGTTCCGCCGCTCCCGATCGAGATACATCAGTTTTATGCCAGCGAGCCTCTCATCAGCTCTGGGGTACCACCCGACGAACAACCGCATCACAAGGCAAACTCGCCAAAGAAGGGTTGGGACTTGGTTTTGGATGCCGCGGCCATTCATGCGGTGCCGATGCCAGGCAATCACACGACAATGGTGAGCAATCCAGAAAACCGGCAAGTTCTGGCTCGGGCCATTTCAAGGGCGCTAAGCGGGACTGTTAAATAGACAAGGACTTTCTCTCGAAAAGCTTGGGTTCGAAGGTCAGTCTCAAGCCCCAAAATACCCCACAGGTCGGCAAGCGGCTCGGTGGTCCAGACTTCGATCTCGCTGCAAAACCACCGAGACTCTAACTGCCCCCCGATCAAATTCAGGCGCAGATCAGAAGCGGTCCGTATGTGGGCGACCGCCGCCGCTCTGGTCGACCCTCAAATGTTCGAAAAGCTAGCGGGACCAAGTAATGGAGATTGTCACAATTGATCAACGGAACATCATGGTCGGTATCCGTCCGATAGAACGCTGCGACGGATCCACTCTGTACGCTTCCGAAGTTATGTCGATGGGACGCGCCGTTGCCAAAGTCCGTCGCGAAAGCGGTGCCGCAAGAGTAGCTGCCCGAACACTTCTTGGGCAATTGGGATTCCCACCAATGGCGATTCCGAAGACACGCTCTGGTGTTCCGCTCTGGCCAGCCGGCGTGGTCGGATCTTTGGCCCACCACGATACAGTCGCAGCCGCCGCTATTGCAGGAACGAAAAGGATTGCAGCTCTCGGCGTCGACATTGAGCCTAATGAACCTCTGCCGGAAAATCTGATCGAATTGATTGCCACTCCTAATGAACGGCGAATGTACGATCTACACACGCTCGAGCGGCGCGATCTCTTTGTTTTGAAAGAGGCGGTGTATAAGGCGTGCTTTCCAATGGATCGCCAGTTTCTGGAGTTCCAGGACGTGGAAATTGATATCTTTGCGCGATCAGGACACGTGTCCAAGGCAAATCGCACGTTTTCGCTCGAGTTACTTATTTCTAAAAATGTAATCGGGGTGGCTTATTCGCGGACGTATGAGGTCGAAGAGCCTCTCCAAGATCAGCAGTCGCCCCACTAAAGCAATCGATACCCCAGCTAGTCACGTGAATCTAAAGTTCGCCACATAAAGTCTGTTGGGCTTTGTGACAGAAGCGTTTGACGGATGCCAAAATCTGGTCGGCGGACTTGGTCCATTTGAAATGGCTTCGGGTTTTTGTTGTGGAGTTCGATGAAGATGCGGATGCCGGCCTCGAGCTGCCTGACGGAGGTATGAACGCCTCGCTGGATCTGCTTTCTGGTAAGTTCGGCAAACTCAACCTGGTTGATCCAGGACGCAGAAGTCGGCGTGAAGTGGACATGATAGTGCGGCCGGCGAGCGAGCCACGCTTTAATCTTAGGTGTCTTGTGGGTGGCGTAGTTGTCCATGACGATATGGACATCGAGCCCTTCAGGGATTTGAACACCGATCTCTTTGAGAAACTTCAAGAACTCGACGCTCGGTGGAGCTTGTAGCATTTGCCAATTATAAACCCCAAGGAGACATCGCGTGCAGCAAACAACGTGGTCGTACCATGCCGCACGTAGCTGTGCGTACGACGTTCGGCGTCGCTGCACGCGCTCGATTCCGGCCAACCACTCAGAGACAAGTCCTCCGCATCAAGGGCGTGATGGCCCTACGGCATACAAAGCAGTCGCGTAACTTCGCTTTCGTATCTGGGCACAGTACCATTGCGCTTTCTTCCGCTGACCGATCCGGCGGCAGCTTGTCTTTGTTCTTTCTGGTTCGGCGAGGCGCGCCTGATTGTTCCGGCTCAACGTCATGACAGCACTGCAGCCGCTGTCCTCGTGCATGTCAGGCCGACTTGTCCTCACGGCTGCCCTCAAGTTTATCCCGCAAGGCCGTGATCACGCGATGGACAATCCGTATATCCTTGACCGACAGCCCTTCTGAAAGATCGTTGATCCAGGGAGCCTGCAATTCCATTGCGGCTTCGAAGGCGCGCTGTCCATTCTCAGTGAGTACGACGAGCTGCGCCCGTCGGTGATGTGGGTTGACCTCAAAAGATACGAGGCCCTCCCTGTGCAGATCATTGATAATCCGCTGCACGTTTTGACGATTGCCGCCGAGGTCGCGTGCGAGCCAAGCGACCGGTTGGGGACGTTCGGCGGACACAATGGCGCCAAGCACCTGCCAGCGTGCGCTTGTAAGGCCAAGCGGGGCGACCAGACGGTCGCCGGCCGTCAGAAGTAGGCTGTCGAGCCTGAACAGATCGAGAACAAGGTCGGTCAGGGCGTCACCCTCGGGGGTTCGCTTGGCTCTTTTCATTTGTCACCATCGTTTTATATTGACATCATGACGTCAATTTGTTATGTGGTCATAATACCAATTAGGCATCATAGATTAAATAGCCATGGAGGCACTCATGTCGCTGCTACGCCCACTCGACCCTTCCTTCCCGATCGACCGCCAGATCGCTATTGACGCAAATTCTGTCGTCCTGGTGAACCCATTCACTCTCGACAAAGCCGATGAGGCGGCTTTTCTCAAGGCCTGGCAGGACGACGCAGCGTTCATGAAGCGACAGCCGGGCTTCATTTCCACTCAGCTGCACAGGGCTCTCGGCGACAGCTCGACCTATCTGAACTACGCCGTCTGGGAATCCACCGCTCACTTCCGCGCGGCCTTCACCCATCCTGACTTTCTAGCAAAAATCGCCAGCTATCCGGCCTCGGCGATAGCTTCCCCTCATCTGTTCCAGAAAGTTGCCGTGCCCGGCATCTGCGTTGCCTAGCCCTGCTGTTTTTAGGAAGTGAAGATACTCATGATCAAGTTGATCCATCCTGTCGCTGGCGCCTTGGCTATCGCAACGATCGGCACATTTTGGCTATCGACGGTACTCAGCGAGCTGTTCGCGTCCCATGCCACAGTTGCAGCGGTTAAGAGCACCATACCGTGGGGTTTCCTGTTGCTGATTCCGGCGCTCGCTGCGACCGGTGGTACAGGTGTCATCTTGGCAAAGGCGCGCCGGGCCGGACTGATCGGCGCCAAATTCAAGCGCATGCCATTCATTGCAGGAAACGGCATCCTGATTCTTATTCCGTCTGCGCTCTTCCTTGCGTCCAAGGCTCAGGGGGCAGAATTCGATGCCACGTTCTATGCTGTGCAGGCGATCGAGCTCGTCGCCGGCGGAACAAACATTACACTTCTTGCTCTCAACATCCGGGACGGTCTCAAAATGAAGGGATGGTTGCGCCACAAACCCGCTTGAACCGGAACTGCGCGGACAACTGACGTGACGCCCGGTATTGTCGTGGCTTTATGAGTACGCGCCCTATCTCCCGCCGGAGAACAGGCCGGATGGCATCAGAATGCGCAGCCAAATCAGCAGCAGAACGTTCGGGCCTTCAGTTTATCTTCGGCAGCATAACGCTGACCGTGGTAACACTGGCCTGCTTGTACCTTCACGCGCATTTCGCCACGACGGCGTTCGCGTATTTGTTAGTGATCTTGCTGTTTTCGCTGATGGGCAGCTTCATCGCGTCGTCTGCGCTTTGCATCGTAACCATCGCCGCTCTCGCTTACTGCTTTGCGCCGCCGGCATTCAGCCTACGAATCGATGACCCCCCAAGATCTGCCTGTGATTGTTGCATTCTTTATTGCCTCGATTGTGGGAGCACACCTGATCGGTAAGCTCCGCCAGGAAAGAGAGGCTGCGCGTGTGATTGCGGCCAAGCTTCAGCGGAGTGCGGCCGATTTGCAGGATCGCGAAAAGCAGTGGCGCGCCATTTTCGAGCACAATCCGGCCATGTACTTCATGGTCGATGAAGCCGGCACTGTTCTCAACGTCAATACATTCGGCGCGACACAACTCGGCTATGCTCGTGCTGAACTGATCGGTCAATCCGTGCTGGAGGTATTTCTCGAGGAGGATCGCGCGTTCGTTCGGGAATGCGTTCGGACGTGCCTGGAGGATCTCGGACAAACGCGCACTTGGAACGTCCAGAAGGTCAGGAAGGACGGCTCGGTCTTGTGGGTACGTGAAAGCGCCAAAGCCATGCTCTGGGCGGATGAGCAGCCCATTGTCCTTATCGCCTGCGAAGATATTACGGAGCGAAGGCGGACCGAACTTGCCCTGCAGCGGAGCGAAGCACATTTGGCCCAGGCGCAGGAGTTGAGCCACACAGGCAGCTTCAGCTGGAACCCCACCACGGGCGAGGCCTTCTGGTCAAAGGAGACATTTCGGATTTTCCAATTAGATCCCCAGACGCCGCCGGGGCCGCAGCTCGTCGTTGAGCGCACTCATCCAGATGATAGGGCTTCGGTTCAAGAAATTATCGAGCGCGCGATGCGAGACCCGAGCGATTTCGAGCACGAATACCGGCTTCTGCTACCAGACGGCTCGGTAAAGCACATCCATGCGCAGGCACGAGCGACGAGAACGGCCTCTGGTGAGATCGAGTTTGTTGGGGCAGCTACGGATATTACGGCGGTCAGGCGAGCAGAACGACAGCTGCGCCGCAGCGAGGCCTATCTGGCCGAAGCCCAGCATCTCAGTCACACGGGCAGCTGGTCCTGGGACGTCTACGGTCTAGATTTCGTGTATCGCTCCGCCGAGATCGATCGTCTGTTCGGCTTTCGCCCACAAGAGCCGGTATCAATCGAGGCCATTCGATCGCGCATCCATCCGGACGACTTGCCGCGGCTGGAGGAGGTGCAGCGCCAGGCGATTGAACACAAGGAGGGGCGGTTCGAATATGATTTTCGTATCCTTCTACCAGATGGCGGGATACGACGCATACACTCCGTTGCGCAGGTGGTGGTCGGCAGCGATGGTAACGTCAGCGAGCTGATCGGAACACATATGGATGTCACCGAGCAACACGCAGCTAGGGAGCGCCTGGAAAACACACTTGCCGCGCTGCGCGAAAGCGAACAGCGCTTTCGCGACTACACCGAAACAGCTTCCGACTGGCTCTGGGAGACTGGGCCGGATCATCAGGTCACTCGCTTATCCGAGCACACCAACGCTGCGGGAATTTTGGCGACAGGATTGATCGGCCTGCTTCGCTGGGACATTGCGTGCGACCTCGAGGAGGAGCCCGAGAAGTGGCGGCAGCATCGGGCGACGTTGGAGGCCCATCTTCCGTTTCGGGATCTCGTCTACCGCACCGTGAATCGGACAGGTTCTCCGATCTACGTCCGCACGAGTGGCAAGCCCTTTTTCGATGGAAAGGGGAACTTTCTCGGCTACCGTGGCGTCAGCACTGACATCACCGCGACCATTCGCGCCGATCAAGCCGAACAAGAACTACGAAAGGCACAAGCGGAGCTTGCGCATGTAACGCGTATAACGACCTTAGGAGAGCTGACAACTTCCATCGCCCATGAAATAAGCCAGCCACTCGCCGCTATTATCAGCAACGCCGATGCGTGCCTCGGTTGGATGGGGCGGGAAGCTCCTAATCTTGCCGCTGCGCGCTCTTCGGTGGAGTGGATCATCGAAGACGCAACCCGGGCAAGCGAGGTGATCCGTCGTATTCGCGCGCTCGCGAAGAAAGGCAATATTGAGATGGTGCCGCTCGACATCAATGAGGTCGTTAAGGAGGTCATTGCGCTGGTAACACGAGAGCTGGTGAGCCACCGAGTGACGTTAAGAACCGAGTTGACGGCAGGGCTGCCTCCGATCCTTGGCGATCGGATTCAGCTACAACAGGTGATCATCAATCTGGTGATGAACGGAATCGAAGCCATGGAGGCAGTTACCGACCGGACGTGCGAACTGCTGATTCAATCATCAAAGGACGATGTCGGGCACATCCAACTTGCCGTGACCGATTGCGGCGTCGGCATCGCCGAGAACGACGTGGACCGCGTGTTGGATCCTTTCTTCACCACCAAGTCGAGTGGCCTTGGAATGGGTCTTTCGATCTGCCGGTCGATTGTGGAAGCTCACGGAGGACGGCTGTCAATGGTTCACAAAAGTGGACCGGGCGCGACCTTCCAGGTTGCCCTACCGCTGCATAAGGAGGCCGTCTCGTGACAGGACGATTTGACTCGCCAAGTGAAGTCAGCAACGCCGAGTCCTCGACAAGGGCGGTTGTCTTCGTCGTCGAGGATGACATCTCCATGCGTCGCTCGCTTACGAATCTTTTTCAATCGGTAGGGTTAGGCGTCATTGCATTCGGATCGGCGCACGAAATGCTGCAGAGCACAATCCCGGACGTTATTAGCTGTCTAGTTCTTGATGTCCGGCTGCCAGGCTTGAGCGGCCTTGACTACCAGACCGAGCTAGCGAGGTTGAACATACGTATTCCGATCATTTTCATTACCGGCCATGGCGACATCCCCATGACCGTCAGGGCCATGAAGGAAGGAGCGGTCGATTTTCTCAGCAAACCGTTTCGCGATCAGGAACTGCTTGATGCCGTGGTTGCGGCGACCGAACGCGATCGCAAAAGACGGGAGGCTCAGCACATCGTCGCGAACCTGCAGTGTCGATTTGAGAGCTTAAGCCTGCGCGAGCAGGCGGTGACGAAACTGGTCGCTGCCGGCCTGATGAACAAGCAGGTAGCCGCCGAGCTTGGGCTCGCCGAGATCACGGTCAAGATCTACCGGGGACACGTAATGAAGAAGATGCGTGCACGGTCGCTGGCCGACTTGATCAGAATGACTGAGACGTTGGGAATTCGCGCCAATCGTCCTGAATAAACACAAGTATGATTTTACAATTTCATCAGTCCAGCGCATCTTTCGCCGAAGGCGGCTAATGCTTGCAGCCCCTATTCCCCCTTCAGGACGGCTCGTCTTGTCCGCGCCTGTGATTTCCGTTGTTGACAACGACGCCTCGGTCCGTGCGGCGACAGAGAATTTTTTGAAATCGCGTGGCTACGGCGCACAGGCGACAATGCAGTAATTGTACGGGGCGCCCGACGAAATCATTCAGTGCGCTTGAAGAAATCAAAAGCTGTTCGTGAAGGCGGATTTCCAAGACGCCGTGCGATCGCGGGCTGAAACGCTGGTGAGCAGCGACCGTGTCGAGATGCGGTTTTAGCTGACGCTTGAAGGTACGGACTGAGCACCGAGGCGAATATAATTGTAGAGGATTTGCTCCCGCTCGTCTTTTGACAGCTGCTCCACGCGAATGACGACCTGTGAATCCTGGATTACCGGTAGAGCGGATTCCTTCAGAAAATTTCTGGCGTTTTTGTAAATGTAATCCCGGGATGTGAAGACAAATTTGGCTCCGCGTCGAATTGCTGCCCGAATATGGGGAAAAGTTGGCATTCCATTCTGACGTCATTTGCCAATCAAGCTGGCTGGCTCCAAAGGCGTCATCCACCCAGAAAAACTGCCTTTCATGTGGGTTCGACGCAGCCACAAATTCGGACGGGTCGCGTAACTTCACTGTAAAGCAGTTCCATTCCAGAGCGCCGAGAGCGAGCGCCGCTGCGATCGCATGATTTTCCACATGCCGGTTCGCCGAGAAAAGGAACGAAGCTACGTTCGACAATGGCACGAGCTGCGGCACGGAATGCATCGGTCATGACAAACTTGTTCATGTCGTCATCACCGAGCGCGCTGAGAATTTCCTGCGCCTGGTCATAGGCGCGGTGGCCGAGGATTTGACTGAGATCTCCAAGACCATAAATATGAGGGATCAGCATCCGGAAGCGTGCGGACTCCTGGATGAATTGGGAAATTTGGTCTGCGCCGTAGATGCGGCAGTGTTCAGCCCTGGAATGGCTTCAAACGCGGCACGAACGGTTTCATCGGTCGTGGCAGTGAGTCGCATAGTCGTGAAGAGAAAGTAGTTGTCCGCAAGCCCCCGTGACGCGAGACGAGCAGCTTTGGCGAGTTCATCCTTCAGGAAAGTCAGTCTCAGGTGCCGGTGCGGCTTCTGCGAAAACTTGCGTTGAACCGTGAAGTTGCCTGTGAACGTCTCCCCCTTGTTGGAAGTCCAGGTGCCGTAGAACGCGCCGTCGCGGCCTCCGTCATGCGAGTCGAAAAAGCCCTGAACGGTCTGCCCCCAGATCTCTGAGGCTACAGACACGCGTAATTGCTGAAATGCCTTCCAACCCAACGAATGCAGTTCGTAGGTGGTTGGCGTCGCAATGCGATGGGAGCGTTCGGGCGAGTCATGGCGCTAGGCTTTAGCCAATTCAGGCATTTCGTTCTTTTTCGCCATGGCAGGCGTATCCAACCAAGCTTGGCTCGGTAGGCGCTTTACGAATTCAGTGAAGACGGTCACGAACGCGGTCCGCTCCGCGTCGGAGTCAAATTCTTCCGCGTCATCGGGAGCCATCAGCGGGCGCACGTCGGCCAAGAATGAGGGATCTTCCAGCTTAGCCCACATGCGCTCCTCGGCCTCGGCTCGAGAAATGGTTTGGCCGGACGCACTCAGATATTTGCCAAACAGCTCGACGACACGTGCAGCGTCGAGCCCGTCAAACAGCGCAACGGCCTTCGCAAGATCAACGAGATCTCGGCCTTTATCGCGTTGGAGAAGTGCACGGAGTTTCGTCGCTAGGATTTCTTCTCGGCTGAACGACGTAATGTCCGCTTTCCCGTTGAACCAGGGGTTCTTAACTTCGAATGGGAAGGTCTTCTCTCCGTCGTAGGCGGTTCGTTCGCGTGTGGCGATTTCAACTTTGACTCGAATGGGCTGCGAGGCGTTTTCATCCTCGGCTTTGATCGTGAAAGTAAGCTTCGGTCCTATGTCTCCGAGATCGTAGTGGCCGCGGCCCATCCACGGCTCCAGCGCAGCTCGGAGATGGTCGATGATTGGACCGACCGGGCCCTCGGTTGTGCGTGTAAGATCGATGTCTTCCGAGTACCGATATGCGCTTGGAAAGTGTAGTTTATTAAGTGCGGTGCCGCCACGAAACCGCAGTTCTGTCTTCAGATAGTCATCCTTGAAGATTTCGACGAGCGCGCGGGATATAATGAGATCCTGCTCGATCTGACGGTCTTCCGGCCATGGAGCCGTCTGGCTCCACGCAACGATGTTCATGGCCGGGATCATTGATCGAGCTCCGGACGACGGTGAACCAGAACGTTCCAGCGGGCGTCGCGCTCGGTCGGATTGCGGGATTTGCCAGTACGCTTGGATGGATCGAGGTTGACCCAGGGCAGCATTTTTTCGTTTTGTAGGTGGGCGTGAAGCCCTTCGGCGGCCTGGCCATGTTTGACGAAATCGAGCAGGTAGCCGAGCCGCTGGATGACGGAGCGCTCAAAGGCGGGCGCGAGTTTTTGTAGCTCCCTTGCCTTCATCTTGGCACCGAGATCGGAAAGCACGGTAGCGATACTGTCGATTGTTCCGGCCACATGCATGTAACGCAACAAGTCGAGACCGGTGAGTTCGGGCGAGGACAGCTTGAACCGGCCTGTATCCGTCTTTTGATCGGTGATCGCTTCCGTAAGAGTGTTTATGTCCTTGCGGTAGAAAAACGTGAGGATCGAACGGCCAGCGCGGATTTTGGGTATCCGCTTGTCTGTTACGGTCTGAAATTGCATGACAGCTTGGTGGGAAGCTCCGTGTATCTCGGCGGCCTTCAGCAATCCGACGTAGTAAGGGTGGCCCTCGTGCTTCATTAGATCGTCGATGTACCACTGAGGCGGAGGCGCGCCACGAGCCAGGTATTGCGGCGGGACGACCACGTAAAAGCCCTGCCGCGGATTGATGAGTGCCTTTTTGTCTTGCAGCCGTTTTGCTGCGGCGAGAAATCCGCGAGAAGTCGTACCCAACTCGGCAATGGCCTCGTCGCGGGTAAAAGATATCCGCCCGCTGGCTAGCAGGTCCGTCAGGTAGGAGGAAAGGGTTCGGCGCCGATCAAGCATCATGTACGAATATACCCGAAATGCGGGCATTTTTCAACATAATGCTATGTAGCTAAATCATTGAAAAACGGGGATTTTCCTACATAAGATTGGCCAGCTAAGCCCGCTTGAACTGCGGAGGGCTCCTCTGATGGCAATGCTGGGGTACGCGCGGGTGAGGTGGCCAGATGGGGGAGCGATAACGGCCAAGATATTGTAGGTAACGAGCTGGTGGACGGGCACCCACCACGAAAGACGGTGATTCAGTGCGTCAATCGCTCCACCAAATCCTCATCGGGTGCCGAGATGAACAGTCTCGGCTCCTCCTCAACATCCAAATGGCCCAATCCATTTCGCTCCAGAGTCTTGCCAAGTTTTCCGATGCGATAGTCAGAAAGACGGCTGTTATTGATCGGGAGGGTCTTAAGATCATCGGGGTGAACGGAAATTCCATACTCGCTCAGCCTTGAACCTCCGAGCGCCAGCGCCTTTTCGATGATGGCCCTCATGAGATTTCTGTCGGGCAATGCCAAATGTCGCAATCGCTCGATGTATTCATTGGCGGTGGGCAGGGTGCGTTTATCCACGGTGTGGTGATAGTTTCCTTATCCAGGTACTCAACGAAGGATTCAGGGTTTTCGGGAACGTCAGGTCGACGGTGTCAAACGCCATCCGGAACTGCCCCCTTTGCGTCATGAAGGACTGCCCCCACCGTCGGGTTCATGATGTCGTTTGGCGGCCGGATCTGGCGTGTCGTGCAAGCCGCCGACGGAACAGTGCAAGGCGAAGTGATGGCCGCACCGCGCGCCATGGGCACCACCAACGGCATCGACCTCAGTCCCGATGGAAAGCGGCTCTATGTCAGTGATCAATTCCGGCCAGATCTGGTCCTATGCAGTTGGCGCGGGCGGATTGAGCGATGCGAAATTGATCAGGACGTTTGAGCCAGATACGGTCGACGGCCTACGCTCCGATGTCGCCGGCAGGATCTACGTTGCCCACATCCTGAGAGGGGCGATCGCCATCATGCAGCCGAGCGGCGCTGCGAGAGAGAGGTGACGCCCGGTGGCAAGGAGCCGACCAACCTCGCGTTCGGCGGCAGTGACGGCAAGACCGTCTTCGTCACCCAGCGGCAAGGCGGTTTTTTCGAGACGTTCCTACCGACCGGGAAGGGCGCGAGCATTGCCTGCAGGGTATTGGGATTGGGTCCGGCAAGACTACCGTTGCCCGCCATCTCATCGAGCGGCACGGGTTCGTGCGTGGCCGGTTCGCTGGCGCGCTGAAGGACATTGCTGGCGTGCGTGGCCGTGCGCTGTCATAGAGTGTTTGGCCCACAGGCCCTTCCGCATGACGGATCAGAACGGCTGAATCTCCGCGCTCTGGGACTAGACGTCGTCCGCCCTGTTCTCCATCTTTTCAAGGAATCTGAGAGCCTGTTGGTATTCGAACTCGCACCACGCAAGCTCGAATGGTTCCATCAGTATCTCTATCCACATTTCGGCAAAGGCTGCCACTCCGACGAAAAATAGAATTCGCGACCTCCTGATCAGCTATCAGTTGACGAAGCCGGCGAAGACGAATGAGTTGTCGCTGTAGCCAGCCGCACATGCAGCTAAGAGGATCGTGATCAGCGGCTCAATCGAACCTTGGTAAAGATTGGGCACCTCAAGGGGAGCACCTGACGATACGAAAGTTTATGCCGGACGTTCGCCTGGCTCGCACATTTGGTCCAACGGCTGGCCCGAGCAGCAAAATAATCCGACGGCGTCGTAGAAGGCGTTCGCGTAGTGAGATTGCGGCGACATGCCCGCTATCTTGGCCTCAAGACGAGGTCGTTAGGAGCGGGGGGCAGTATGTCAAGCGCAATGATAGGGATTGCTTCAGGTTCCGCGGCCCCTGCGCTATGGACGTTGAATGAGATCGAGGGCGGAAAATGGACGTCACTTTCCCGATCGTCGGCTCGGCATTGTGATGACAGGCCGTGCGGCAGTTGAATGATCCACCGTGATCCGCTTGGTTTCTTTCTCGAGAGCCAAAGTCGTCGTTGTTCACAAAGCCATACAATACAGCGGTAACGTCAGTGATGTTCCCCGACGATGATAATTTATCAGGACACGGACCGGATAGATCTTGTCGGTGAATAGCAGGTGCCAATTCAGCTACGCAGCATTAGAGATGCTTGTAGAAGAAGGTCGCCGAGCGATATGTTCCGTCAGGGGCGAGCACACACCCGGGTATGATACCCACCCGCTGCCATCCCTCGCTGGCGTAAAGACGCTCGGCAGCAGAACCTGTGGTAGTGCTGAGCGTCAACAACGTCTTTCCCTCCCTTCGTGCTAAGTCGCTGACAGCCGAGATGAGCAGGCGCCCGATGCCGCGGCGGCGTGCACTTCTGTCAACCAGGACTTTGACGACTCGGGCGCTATGCAATTGGTTCTCAGACGCGGCAGGTATCATCTGGGTTGTGCCAACAATCTGACCTGCGCCATCTTCCGCAGCTAGTAACACGCATCCATTGAAATGACCGCGTCTGCGACGCTACGCCAGTACGCCAGCGCACGTCGTCGAGTTAGGGGTGGCAGAAAGCTGACCGAATCGCCGTGGGCGACGCAGTCAATGAGGATGTCGGCGAGACGCTCCAAACGCTTATCCACTTCGTCGGCGCCGATGCGCCGCACCTGGCTATCGTCTGTCATCTGATTTCGGACAGAGCGAGCCGATCGCCCCCGGCTAGGTCTGGCGGTGAGTTCATTGCCAACGCCCACGGCAATAACGAGTTTCCACAGAGCGACATGCTCTTGAAGGCAAAAGGTGGTTACGTGCCGCGTCGCCCAACCCAACCGAAGCTGGCAAATGACTATGGAGGACTACTCCGCCAAGCTGCAACGTCAGCTGCCCGCTCGAGGCGCCTGGACCGAAAGGCGGGCTCCGCATCACGACCCAAATTTATCGCGGAGCTCCGCAGCACGAAACAAATTCAGCGCGGAGATGAGAGTCTTGTCGTGCGGGAACAGCCTCCGAGCGGACTTAACCCGCGCGTCATGGTCCAGTCCAGATATCGTCTGGCCCTCTAAAAGAAGCGCCTCGGAGAATCTACGAAGAGCAGGGCGATACGGGTCAAGGGCGGCCTCGCTGCGCCGATTGGCACGCGTCATCATTTCAATGAAACTCTCGTCGTTTTCTGAGGGGCCTGGTGGAATCGCACGGCGAGCGTCGGGCTCGCAGCAATCGCGAAGATTGCTCAGCGGCGCCTTCATCCTTCGGCTATTAGAATTCGTTGACGTGGGCGATAGGATTGCTGATTGCGCAGATCAAACGCTCGACGTCGAAAGCGGAGAACATGCCCGCAATCGGCCAAGTTCGGTAGTATGCAGGCTTAATGTTCGCCCTTTAACGGGTCCGAGCCGCCGCATTATTCGTCGCGTCATCAATTCGGCGCCGGTCTTCTTCAGACTGATGAGGGCATGTACCGCTGCTGGCTGGGTGCGCCGTCGCCAAGGACGGCTCAAACGCCTGGTGCCTCGCCGACCCTCTTGCTGTTCTTCCGAGGTGGCATGCTGCACCTGCGACCAAACTGTTACGTTGGATGGGTCACAATTGTGCGGATCCACGTAGCCTCACGTCCAAGATCACCTGAGCAGACATCCTACCAGAGCAAGCTTTCGAAAAGCTGACGAAGCCGCAGCGTAGCTGCTCGCGATCGGGCGGCTCGAAATTGGCACCGATCTATTCCGTCACGCTTACGTCATCGGCCTCCCCTCGGCATGACGTCGAGCCGAGCGCGCCGAAGTGACTTTGGATCATCGACATTCTGACGGTGAGCCGCGTGACGCCCTCGGATGGTCAGCAGGGGCTGCCTTCCGGCCCGGTAGCTGTGGGGCGGGCACCCTAGCTATCCTGCTCGCAGACCTACGGCGAGGCGCTCTGTGCCGCGAAGCCGATGCCAGACAATCGCCCTAGGTGTTGAGCTATGAAACCTTGCGCCGATGGGAACGGAGATTCATTGACCCGCGCTGCCGAAGTATCCTGCGCGTGATCAAGTTCGACCCAGGCAATGCCAGTCGTGTCCTGGCACAGCCTTGTATTCGGACCCGTCGGACATGGTCTGTTCGTCGAAATCCAGCCGAGCAATGACCTTCTGGCGGCGCTTACAAGTTGAGAATTGCGGGTTTCTGGGCACGGCCGGCGCGTGAACAACACGCCGGACTGGTCGGATGTAGTCAGCAGACGGCAACTGCGCGTATCCATTCAACCTGAACAATCGCTCGTCCCGTAACGACCAAACGAGACTGCAGGGCGGCTATCGCATCGATCAGGGCTCGAGGCCGTGCTCCCGGAGAACCTTATGCATCAGCTCGCCTTTGATCTCGTGAGCGATTTCGCTGAGGATCTGGGCTCCGACCACCCGCTGGGCATCGACATCATCCGTCAGGCCATGCTCCGCGAGTCGCTCGTTCAAGCGCGCCGGAAACTCATCTTCGAGCGCATCGGCAATCCGGTCCCGCGCCGCGGCATGATCATCGGGGGCGATCCGCCTCACTGCCGCATCCCAGGGCTCCCAGCGCGTTGCCAGAAAATCCGCAAAACCCGTCGCTTCCTGTTGCCGCACCGACGTCTCAGCCCTCGCAACGTCGTCCGCCGTGACCTCAGCGAGATTCAAGAAGCGCATATCGGGGGCGATGTGGCGCAGTTCAAGCCGATCCCGTAGCTGGGTCTGATAGGCAAGATAGACCTCGATCTCGTCGATATCGGCCTCCGGGTCGGCGCGACGCAGCGAGCTGACCGTCTCGCGTGCGATGTCGTCAAGCGCCCCCAAACGAAACATGACACGGCCGTGTTGGAGCAATTGGTCGAGCCGATTGTCATAGAGCCCATCCTTGACATCAGCGTTTACGCGTGCGGTCTGCATGCCGTTCCAGGTCAAAGTGATGCGGTCCTCGCAGGATGCAGTCGCTCCATTGGCCAGCTCGAAATACTGCTTGCGCAGCTGCGGCCTCATCGCGGCTTGTAGCAGACTCTCGGCCACCTGGTCGCGGAACGCCTGATGACCATAGTTCACGGTGCCCGCGAGCCTTTCGAGAAACAGTGCGAAGTCCTGCGCACCCGGCTCTTCGGCGAAGCCCTGCCATGTGTCCACTGCGCCGGGCTCGTCCGCGAGCCAATCCGCGACAACCGCGTGCAGGAGAGGCGGCTGATGTTCCACCGGTTGTAGCGGCATCGACAGCAAGACCTGCGGACCGGCATAATCCGCGCCACGCGTGACTGACGCCAAATCGGCCAGCACCGGGGGCGGTATCGGATTAGACCGCAGGTCGATGCTGGACGCGCTGCCGAGCTGCGTCAGCGCGGTCGCGGGCGGGCCGGTCAGCTGATTATTGCTGGCGCCGAGCATTTCAAGGCTGACCGGGAGCGTCTCGGGCAGATTGGTCAGCTGATTTTCGCTGACGTCCAGGTATCCAACTCTAGCCGGAATCTCGGGCAGGCTTGTCAGCTGGTTGTCGCTTGCGTCCAGGTAGCGCAGTCTGGCTGGAAGATTGGGCAGGCTCGTCAGCTGATTTTCGCTTACGTCCAAGCGGCGGAGCCTGGCTGGAAGGTCGGGCAGACTGGTCAGCTGGTTATTGCTGGCGGAGAACTCCTCGATCGTGGCGGGAAGGGCGGGCAGATCGGTCAGCTGGTTGCCATCGACCATCAAGCTGCGGAGCCTGGATGGCAGCTCTGCCGGCAGGCTGGTCAGCTCGTTGGCCATGAGGTGGAGGTTCCGCAGCCTGCTCGGAAGGGCGGGCAGGCTAGTCAGCCGGTTGTCAGAGGCGTAGAGGTCCCGGAGTCCGCCCGGAAGCTGGGCCGGCAGGCTGCTCAACTGGTTACCGATGACGATGACGGTCCGGAGCCTGGGCGGGAGTGAGGCTGGCAAGCTGGTCAGGGACAATGACGACAAATTCAGCTCGTCTCTGACATTACCCTCGTCCCGCCATGCCCTCGTCCGGTTGACCCCCTCTTGCCGATTCTCGTTTTGGCCCTGCCCCTCTTCTGCTGCCCAGCTCGCCAGGGCGCTGTCCTGCGACGAGACGAGGTCGGCGCCGGCCGCTCCCGTGACCCACCGCGTCAGGGCTGACGCCCACTGGGGAAGGCATGAGGGGGACTGCCCGGCGGCCGCAGACGCTGGTGCGGTGCTTTCGGATTCGGAAGGTACGCCAGCGCCAGGCTGAGCTCGTTCGGTATTCATTAAACTCCATGACATGTTTGGACTCAGCCGATTAGGCGGTCCTATCGGCTAGATCGAGACGTTCGCATGGTAGGAAGCTCAGCTGTCGATAAGCTGACGAGCGTCAGGTCATCCGCCATGAAGCGGTTGCAAAGCTACTCTATGTTCGCTTGGTGAGGATCCTGTGCTGTCGCGCAGCTGCTCAAATATTTCAATTCCACATTCGCAGCGTCGGACTCCAGACTGCTGCTCAGGCCGGACCATAACTCCATCCGGACGAAATACTCAGAGGCAGGTCACCTTGAACCGCTTTGCTGGTTGGAAACTGACTGGTCCGGCGTACAGCCCGGTCTCCTCGTGAGGCTCGCTGGCGCTTGCCAACTGCTGCTCGAACGCCTCGCCTGCCTGACGATCTTCCGCGGCGGCCCGTTGCACTTGTATCAAAGCTGCCGGACTGGATGGGAAAGGATTGTCCACGCTCTTCTCACTCCGCGGACGGTGGCAGCACAGCTACGCCGGCAAGCTTGCGAGAAGCTGGCGGGCCTTCCGCCCGGCTACAAAAAGTGGCTCACCGATCCTTGCATTTGGTTTCCGTGGGCGCGCTACTGTGATCGCCCGCTCCAGCACAGTAGATCGTGCGATGTGCGGCCCGGGTGTCCTGAATGCCGCGGGGGCCAGCGGCGCATCGCATTCGCCGTGGATGGATTTTCGTCGACCGCGACCGCCTGCTGAGAAACACACCATAGCTGCTTCATCCCGTCCAAAGGGAATGACCGTCAAGCAAAGGATTCAGCTCGCAGGCGCAATATCGTCAATCAAGGCGCTTTCATCCCTGAGCCGACGCCTTTGCTCCGGCTGCTATTGGCAAGCAGGAAGGCAAAGATCTTGTCTATATGGGCGATGTCCGGCATCGGCTTCAATCGATCACCTCAAGCCAAAGCCCCGGCCGCATGTTAGTCCAAGAAGCAAATGGAGTAAGCCACTTAGAAAGCCCTAGCCAATATGGAGTGGCCTGTTTTTTTGCCACAGAAACGGTAGCGACATCGCGTCCGATGGCTTGCTGCACGCGAACCGTCGAGAGTTATCTCGCAACTAAACCTAGGTTGGCGTGGTAAAACTCTTGTCGGAAGTTATGCTGCTCGAAGATCCGCAGAGCGACGACGCTTGAAACGAGGAACGCCTCAGTGAAGAAAAAGCGAAATCATGCGAGGCAAACAACATCACTGCAGGACCGCCTGGCCGTATTTGCAAGAGGTCTTGCTGAAATGGCGGCGACCATGCCTGCGGGCGCGGAGCGAGATAATCTGCTGAAGCGAGCCCGCACCGCGGAAATTGCAGCAGACATTGACGATTGGGTCTCCTCGGCTGGGCTTCAGCCGCCGACGCCGTAGGGCTGGAGCTTCTCCTCCTCGAGGGGCTCCCGTATCCGGCGGGGGCTCTTCTACGTTCAGGAACAAGGTTTGCCGGAGGTTCGGATCCTGAAGCCAACGTGACCACAGGGTAGGCTAGGAGCCGGCTGCCTGTGTGGTCCGAAGAGAATGAGGACCCGCCCCGTCGCGCTCCATGGACTGCGGAGCCTGTCCTTCAGGCGCATTTTCTCGTCGCGCTGGAGCTTCGGCTCATGGCTGGCCCACCGCTCGAGCTGAAGCCTGGCTCATGGCTGCTACGAGAGGTCTGTTCGCCAAAAGACGCAAACGTGTCACAAGGAGGGCCGCGTAAACGGCCTTGCCGATAGACAAGCCGATCCAGATACCGATGGCACCGAGGCCAGTTTTCAAGCCTAGCACGTAGCTGACCGAAAGGCCGATCAGCCAGTAAGCAATGCCTGCGAAGAGCAGCGGCACACGCGTGTCCCTTAAGCCGCGCAGGCCGCCAGCGGCAATGCTCTGAAGTGCATCAGTAATGAAGAAGCTCGCTCCGACAAGGATGAGAGCTGCAGTCAGCTTGATCGTGGCGTCCGCATTGCTGGCCGATTGGTCGACGAACAGCTCGGCGATTTCAAAGCGCGTGCCGACCACCGCAATCGTAGCGATCGCCGCGATCAGGACTCCAAGCAGCATGGCGGCAAAACCAGCTTGTCTGATACCTGGTAGATCGTTGCGGCCGAGTGCGTGTCCAATTCGCACGCTCACCGCCATTCCGATGCAAAACGGGATCATGAACAGGGCGGCTGCAACCTGGAATGCGATCTGATGGGCGGCAACCGCGGTGGTGCTGATCACACCCATCAGGAGGGCCGTCGCAGAGAAAAGACCCGATTCCATGAAAATAGCGACCGAAATCGGGGTGCCGACCACGAGGAGCTCCCGCATCAATGGCCAATCGAACCGCCAAAGATATCGGAGCACCTGGTAGTCGCGAAAAGGACGGCAGTATGTAACGAACCAAATACCAGCCAGAAAGGTCCCACTGTTCACCAGACTGGTCGCAAGGCCGGCCCCGAACAAGTCAAGTTGCGGCAAGCCGAATTTGCCGGTGATCAACAGATAGGCCAGCAGTGCGTTGGTCGGAATGGCGGCGAGCGTGATCCACAAGGCCGGCGCCGGTCGATCGACCGCTGCCATGAAACTGCGGATCGCCAAAAACCACAGCGCCGGCAAGATACCCCAGGCGAGCCCGAGTAGATATTGCTGAGCTAAGCGCGCAATAGCTGGCTCCTGGCCAAGCGCAAGCACGATTTGCTCGCCTTGCACCGGCAAAACCATGATCGGCGCCCATAGAACGAGTGCAATCCATAGCCCCATGCGCAGCGAGCTCCGTACCAGGGCTGTGTTTGCCGCGCCCCGCGCTTGCGCTGCGAGCGGGCCTACTGCCGAGATCACGCCAGCTGCGAAAGTCAGGCCAACCGATAAGATCATGCCGGCAAGCGCGGCTGCCGCGAGGGCGTCGGTGCCGATGTGGCCGATCCATGCCAGATCCGTCGCCATCATCGCGATCTGCGCAAGTTGCGTGAGTGCGATCGGGGTCGCGAGTGTCGCGGTTGCGGCGAGTTCGCCACTGAGGTGATGGCGAGCCACCCATTTGGCCAACTGGCGACGCCAAGATGATCGGTGCGTGTCGTCCCCTGTCTTTCTCATTGAATGCCGCCGCTCCGGATTCCACGCTTCAGCCAATTGCCCTGCTGACACGACATTCGCGCTCCAATCTAAGGCCGCGTCATCGGCACGGTCATTGCTGATAGCATGTTCTGAATCGATGACGCTCCGCTCAAAAATGGTGAGAGCGTTTGGCCGCCAAGGAAAAGCAGTCGCTGGTATGAGCGTTGTGCTTGCGACTTGGCTGTCTCGCTTCAGACGCCGCCTGTCTCAAGCGCGACAACAGGACGTTTGCAGCGAGCTAATGCAGCGAGAGGCGCATCATTCTTCAATGAAAAACTCTCAAGCGCCATTGGCATGTCGATTGCTTGAAAGATGTGAGAAGATTTATGCGGCCATGATGTTTCTCCAGTAACCCATACGGGTTTTCAAATGAGGATTGTCGGATCCGTTCGATTCCAGAGGTCTCATCAATCGCGCTCCATAGCGCGCGCCTGCATGGCGACGTTTTGTCACCTTCAGATCGCGGTGTGATTTGACAGTCGCCACAAATCACCTTCCAAGGAGCACGGCACGAATGTGCATGTCAGATTGATTGAAGGTGTTGCACCCGAGGGCGATCTATCGCCTGACCTTTCATCGGCACCTCAGGCGCGGCATCGATTAGCGGCGAGATGCCGAGCCGTTTCCCTTGCTGCTGAGCGACGACCAGGTAGAGGGGCTTGCGCCAGCGGATGATGAATGAGCTGATGCATGACGATTGGAATCCTGAGCAATTATTCAGGCAACGGGACGAACTCAGGGTCAAGTTGCTTCGTGCCCAATCGGTTGTAGCCGAATGTAAGACAGAATTGGCGGAGCTCGAGCGGAGGCTTGAGTGTCGATCAGTCTCGGCGCCGATCGATGAACGCCAGCAGAAATCTGCGGCAGACACCTCGGCGCGTAAGGCACGGCCGCGCAAATCTCAGAGCGTCAATGATCCTGTCGACCCGCTGGCCGCCACGTTCACGAGTCAATCCTGGGACCGTTAGGTGCGCCGGACGCTCGTGAACCCGGAGGCTCTGCACGCGTAGCAAAGCCTTCAATATCTATCGTGTTGCGAACCGACTGCCGAAATGGACATCGAGATGCGATACTTCTATCGGCTCCGCTTTTTTGTTGCTTGCGTGGCCAGCGGACGCGCGTTTGATTGGTAACGCTGACTGGGGGCGTATCGTCCGCGATTCCGACCGGACGCTATGTTTCCGGATTGGGCCGCTCACGCAGAGGTCTCCATCTCTATTGTTAGAGAGCTAGGCCGGAGTACTTAATCGGTCGTGATCGCTCGGTAAGATCAAGGCACGCCACGCCCCGGGCAGTGATCGGGCAAGCTGACCAGCCTCATTTGGCATCGCCTGGATGTTGATGAGAGGTGCCTGACTATGTTCCTCCGGCTGGGTTCTCGAGCAGCGGATGATAATGGCGATCACCTGAGTTCGCGGATGCCAAAAAAGAGGGTTCTAGGTCCATCCAAATCCATATGCGGACAGCGATTTCGTCAGCTTCTCGAAAGCTTGTACGAATACGGACTAACGCGGGTAGGCTTCGAGGTGAGGTCGGCGTGGACTCGCACAATTTCGACGCATCTGGTGCTGCACTTTCAGCACCGGTGCAGAACGTCCATCTGGAAGATCAACAAGCTCGGGCGGGACAAGATGCCTTTGAGCAACAGCTGGATGCAGCGCGGATGGCCGATACCGCCCACATTCACCGGCGCCCCAACCGTAAACCGCCGACCAATGTGTCTCGTAGAGATCGCGATTACATTTGGGCTATGATTGAGGGGGGCAGCACGCGCCGAAAGCTGTCACACGCGACGGCCGAGAAGTATATTCAGATGCTTTACAAGGTCGCAAGGCTCCTGGGCGAGAGAGGCCAATCGCTCGAAGAAACTGATAGAAAGACGTTAAATGAGCTTTCTGAGACGGTGTTCAAGAAGAACAAGCATGTGGGTATCGCATTGCAGGCTCTCCAGGAGCAGCGTGGCGGGGTTGGAAGGCGTAAACGTGGCGCGCCTGCTGGGCGTATACGTGGCGCGTCTTCGGCAACTATCGGGCGTGTACCTGTTGCCCCAACCGAGGCTGATGCTCCGCTTATCGAAAGCATCATAAATGAAGGTATCAAGAGCAAGCACTGGGCGCTGGCTACCGTCCAGCATCATGACACCACCCTTCGCAAGCTGTCGAACAGTCTCGGCACGCGGGGCGAGACGCTTGCCGGAACGAGCGATGATGCGCTGTACGAATATATTAAGGAAGCCTTCCCGAAGAACTGGAAGAGAATGACGGGTTCGCTCTGGGCGCTCCGCGAGCATCGAGGAGGGGGGGAGGGCAGGTCTTCCGCACCGGACGGCGTTGAGCGGGCCGAGAGCGTGGCCGCTGCCGGCTCGTCAAGCTCGGATGTCATCCCCGAGGAGCTTTACCAGCTGCTGGATAATGATCTCGACGAGTGCTCCGTCGTAGCCGAGACTCCCGAACTTCTGAGCAAGGAGCAGGATCTTCGCGACCAAATTGAGGGCGGACAGAACGATGAAGCGACTTCGCTGCCGCTTCCCGTCCCGGGCGAAGAATTGACATCCGATCCAGAGGATCCCACCGGGCGGCTGGCAAAGCGAAGACGAGTGCTGGATGCTCAATTCCCGCATTCCCCGACCACCGTCGATCCAGGTCGGTTCGCCCCGACCCCCGGCAGTTGGTTCCGGCGGAGCAGCGTTCGCAACTGCTGAATGAGCCGCTTCAGTTCGACCCGGATCCGTTCGCCGACGACGCTGCAGGCCCAATAGATCCGGATGCGTTTATTTTCGCACCCCTTCCACTTTCACCGGGGGAGCTGTCGCGACTGTTGGATAATGAACCTACGCCGCCACAGCCAAATCAACTCGCCGACGAGCCAGCAGGCGCCGTCGATACAGGAGCTTCTGTCATCTTTCGACCGCCGCGTTCTCAGGACGAGCTTGGTCGACTGCTCGATGATGCGCCCGCGCCCGGCAGAGTCGACCAATTCACCGGTCAGTCGCCGAACCTTGCTGCCGGTTCCTACAGCATCGACTTCGAAAACGTGCCGTTCTCACCGGGCGAGCGCCGCTCCGCGGGGGGCTGGATGATGACCCCGCGCCGATTGGTATAAATCAGCCAGTCGGCAATCTGCCGGTCTCGGCGGATCCAGATGGGTTCACATTCAACGAAGAGCAGATGCTACCAGGAGAGCTTGGGCGATTGCTTGACGATGAGCCGGCATCGCCAGCCACGGATCACCCGCCTCGCCGCTTGCCGAGCGGCTATTAGATCACACGAGGCATCGCCGCAGACGCACTGAGTTTGCTCTGGCGACCTGCTCAATTCGCGGCGACCCACGGCACGTCTGGTCGGTATTGAGCGGTGCCACCTTGGCTTTCAGCCGGCTTTGCTTCGATAACCCTATCTGAACTGGATTGCCTTCGCGCGCAGTACTCTCGAAGCTATGGCTGAAGGTGCATTTGTAGTGCGGAGAGCTCCCTGTAGGACGTGACCGGCTCTCAGTCCATAACTGAAGACATCGAGGGCGAACTACTGGCTGATTTGCAAGTCTTGCGACCTTGAGGCGCAGGTGTCACCCGCGCGCAAGCCTCTCTCAGTTATGAGCTGTTCGATGAATCGTGTGCCCCCTTGCAGGCCGTTCATCGCCCCTTGCAGCAATGCTGCTGCGAGCTCGTAAAGGTCAATGCATCCTCTGCGTCTTATAAATGTCATCTTGCGCGGCGAGTGAGGCGAGCAGCGACCGATCAGTTCGCGCACGTGAGACAATTAGGCCGCATAGATCAACGCGGCGAAGAGATGAGGTCGATGACAAAGCCTTTTCGAGCATGCAGTCTGTTATCCATCATTGCCTGCATCATTCTCTGTCCGGCCGCCAGCGCACAAGATCGTCGCATCGTTACCGAACCTACTGCACCTCAGACAGTGTGCGACCGCCCCGTGCCGTCCGGCAAACAAGATACGGTCACCTTGCAAGATGCCATCGACCAATGCCCGTCGGGGGCCGCCGTGTATTTAGGGCGGGGCGAGTTCCGGTCGGGTCCCCTCGAGATGAAATCGGGCGTGACGTTATGGATCGGACGAGGCGCCAAGCTCATCGCCATCCCCGAACCGGCTGCTTACGACAAGGGCCGCGGACAGTGTGGTCGCATCTCGGGCAAGGGCGATGGTTGCCGGCCGTTCATCAGTTTTTCCAAAACCCGGGGCGGCGGTATCTACGGGGACGGCATCATCGATGGTCAGGGCGGTGCAACCATGGTCGGCGGCGCCGAAACCTGGTGGCAGCTGGCCCGCCGCGCCCAAGCCGAGGGCGGCAACCAAAACGCCCCGCGCTTGATCCAGATCGATCATGCGCAAGACATCACGTTCGCGGGTGTCACCTTGCGCAATGCGCCCAATTTTCATATCGCGATGAACCGGGTCGAAGGTGCCACGTTTTGGGGCCTCACGATCGATGCCCCGGCGGATGCCCGCAATACCGACGGCATCGACCCTGGCGCGAGCCAGGATGTGACCATCACCCGCAGCTTCATCCGAACGGGAGACGACAACGTCGCAATCAAGGCCGGCGATAATGGCTCAAGCAGCCATATCTCCATCATCGATAATTATTTCGGCTGGGGGCACGGCATGTCGATCGGCAGCGAGGTGAATTCCGGAGCCAGCGACATAGTGGTACGTAATCTGACGCTGGATGGCACGACGTCTGGTCTGCGCATCAAGAGCGATGTCAGTCGAGGCGGTCTGGTCGAGCGCGTGATTTATGAAAACATCTGCCTGAGGGGCAACCGGTGGCCGCTGGCGTTCGATGCGAAATACGATCCACGTGCACAGGGCTCGCGGATTCCGGTCTATCGGCAGATTGTTCTGCGCCATGTGCGTGGCGACAATGGCGCGCTGATGATGCGGGGCGTAGACGAGCAGCATGCCCTTGACGTGACACTCGAGGATGTCCGATTTGCCAGTTCCGCGACCTGGCAGCTCGAACATGCAAAGGTGACCGCCGATCAGTCTGACGTATCGCCGCCGCTGCCGGGGCGAACGACAGAACCGCTGTCGCGCGGATCGGACGCTTGTTCCAGGGCATTCCGAGACGCCGACCGGTAAGCACTAGGACTCCGGCGCGGAACGTCGGAGCGGAGAGGCCGCATCGATAGCTTGGATTGCCGATATTGGCGGAAGAAAGCCTCATGGCCCGCGCTCGCTGCCCGACTGGTTTGCAGGGGCGGACATTGCGAGAGCCGCGCGCAGGCTCCACGGGGTTATCTCGCGGCGGCGCGTTACATCGACTGCACCGAACGCGCCGCAAACGCGACCAAGGGGAAGATCAAATGCGAATGTTCTTAATGTCCGCCGCGCTTCTGGCTGGATGTTTCTGTATCCCGGTAGCATACGCTGAGGCATTATTGGTGTCGCATGCTGCAAACACAGACTATCACTCCGTGCAGGAAGCCATCGACGCGTTGCCGGCGCAAGGCGGGGATATTCGGATCGCGCCGGGGACCTATCGCGAGAAGGTCAAAGCCTCAAAATCCGGTATTCATATCGTGGGGACTGGCGGCAAACCGGAGGATACGGTCATTGTGTATGGCGACGGCGCGATCAATGCGGGAGGAACCCCGCGTTCGGCAACACTGGATGCCGCTGGCGATGACTTCCGGCTTGAAAATCTGACGATCCAGAACGACTACGCCCTCAATCCAGCCAATCCCCCCTCGCAAGCAGTAGCGCTGTCAGTTAGCGGAGACCGGGTCGTCATTACGCGCGTCCGCCTGCTCGGCGCCCAGGACACGCTTTTTGCCGGCAAGGGACCGAACGGCCGAATGTCACGACAATACTTCTCGAAGTGCTACATCGAGGGGCATGTCGATTTTATATTCGGCAACGCCAAGGCCTGGTTTCGGCAATGTGAGTTGCACGGCATCGCCAATCAAGCGGTCATCTATACCGCTCAGAGCAAGGCGGCGCCGGATGAGGACAGTGGCTATGTTTTTGATCATTGCAGGCTAACTGCCGACCCTGTTGCGGGCTATATCGCACTTGGCCGCCCTTGGCGCCCCTACGCCACAGTGGTCTTCCTGTCGGCGAAGATAGATGCCCCCGTGATCGCGGAAGGGTGGCGCGAATGGACGCCCGGTAAGACCACTACATTGAAGACAAGCTATTATGCTGAATACAGATCCTTCGGCGTCGGGGCCAACCCCTCAGGCCGCGAGCCTCACTCCCATCAATTGACAGATGGCGAAGCTGCGCGATGGTCGCTGAGCGCGTTCTTCGGAGGCGCCACAGATTGGTTGCCAACGAACCATCACGATGGCACGCAGAGCAGCGTTCGGGGCGAAGGGCTTCGACGGCGATTCTCGGATGAATGACGGGAGGAGAGCCCAATTGTCATGGAGAGTCTTGTACAGAAACCCAACTGGCGCCCGAGTCAAACCGATAGAAGGGGCCGGCGCGACGATCTCATCGGTTCGTGGCCATGCCGCCCTCGATAGCCGCCGAGGACATCCGCATCATCGCGAGATCGGCCCTCGTCGCTTAAGGTGCATGAGTCGAGCAACGCCGGTGCCTTAGATCGGCGTTCCGCAGCACTCGCTGCGCATCACGCGAATTCTCTCGGCGACCCACTCGCCCCACCGGAGGAAAACTGCAACAGGAGACTTAGCAGCTTTCTGCAGCAAAAGTCGATTTACAGTTTGAGGCAGTGATCATTGAGCACCTTGTCTCTGAGAGCGCCCTTGATCTCACGGGCGATTTCCCTACGAACTGCGGCACCCAACTCTAGCTTGGCATCCTCGACAAGGTCAGCTTCGACCCCGATCAAACCTCTGTCGGTGAGCTGTTGCTGCAGCCGCCTGGCGAACTCCGGCCCCATTGCAGCTATGAGCTCGTCGTGCGCCATGGCATGGTCTTTGGGCGCGATATGACTCACAACGTCGTCCCAAGGTTGCCAGTCCACCGCCAAATAGTCGGCGAATTCCGTCGCCTCCCTCTCCCGCACGGATGCCTCTGCGCTATCAACGTCAGCGTTGGTGACGCCGGAGACTTCAAAGAAGCGCATGTTCGGCGCGACGTGTTGCAATCCCAGTCGCTCGCGGAGCTTATTTTGATAAGCAAGAGAGACCTCAATGGCGTCGATGTCTTCGACGTTGTTGCCCGAGCCTAGCGAGTGAACCTTCTCACGCGCAATTCTCTCCAGCGCGTCCAGGCGAAACATGACCCGCCCCAGATCGATGAGATCGGGAAGCCGGGCCTTGTTGTTATAGGCGCCGTTCTCGACGTCTGCGATGAGCCGTGCGGTCTGCATGCCGTTCCAAGTCAAAGTTCGGCGATCCTCGCAGCTCTGGTTGGCGTCCAGGGCCAGTTGGAAGTAGCGCTTGCACAATTGCGGGTCTTTCGCCGCCTGCCGCAGATCATCGGCGACCGACTGGCGGAATTCTTCATTACGTGAGTTCACGGAGTCGAACAGTTTGCCAAGGAAGAGCGTGTATTCCCGGGCGCCCGGCTCTTCAGCAAGGCTCTGCCAAGCTGCCAGCACCTCTCGATCAGCCTCCTGTGGATTGCCGCGGAGCCAGTCTGCGACCTTCTCGATGAGAGCATCGGCCGGCTCATCGTCCGTCCCGGACGATTCACTCTCGTCATCGCGCGAAAGGTAGACGGTCGGACCGACATAGCCGTTAGCGCTAAGGACTGTATCCAGATTCGCGAGCACCTGCTCGGGCAAGGGATTTTCAGTTAGAATTATCCCGCCATCAGCGCCAATCTGCGTCAGCAGGTCCTCGGGCAAACTCGTCAACCGGTTTTGGCTGGCATCGAGAAACTCCAGTGAAGCAGGGAGGACCTCCGGCAAACGCGTGAGTTGGTTTTCGCTGACGTCGAGATACTCGAGCGTGGCAGGAAGGACCTCCGGCAGATTCGTCAACTGATTTTGGCTGGCGTAGAGAAACCGGAGCGAAACAGGGAGAACCTCGGGCAGATCTAGCAATTGATTGTGACTGAGGTCGAGAAACTCCAGCGCAGCAGGTAGGCCCTCAGGCGAGCTCCTCAGCCGGTTGGATCTCGCGTCGAGGCCTCTGAGCTCGGTTGGAAGCGCAGGCAGGCTGGTCAGTTGATTGGCACTGACGTTTAGACGTCGGAGCGAAGCAGGGAGGTTGTCGGGCAGACTCGTAAGCCGGTTGAAGGGAATATCGAGCACGACGATATCGTCCGGAAACCTGGGCAGACCAGTAAGGGACAGCGATTCGAGATTCAGTCTATCGGCGTCACCCCGAGCATTCACTCGCCTGACCACTTCTTCGCGATCCTCAAGCGGGCCGACCTCAGGTTCGGCAGCCCAATTCTCAAGCGTCTGATCTTCATTGGCCTGAGCATGGTCTGAAGCTGCAGCTGCATAGCCCGTCACGAGTACCTGCCACTGCGCCGCGGCCTCGTTTTGCCTGCCCTCTTGTTCGGCAGACGCAGAAGGGGGGCCACCGTCGTGCTGAATCTGTCCTGCCTCAAAAGGAACCATCCTACCTCCTAACGAGACCGAGCAGACTCAGTCCACGACTACACATTTTAGCGCTTAAGGCATTTAGCTTTCGATAAGCTGACAGAGCCTGTCGTCATAAGGTGACAAAGAGCCAACGAAGCCGTCACGATCGTCGCTACAACGATTTGGAATAGTGTGCCGGAACGTCCCGGCGGATAACCAAGGCGGTAGCGGCTTCGGTATGGAGCTCAACGATGACCAGCAGAGCCTTCTCGGTCGAGCAACGGGAAACGAAGCACGGCAGGCGGGCCGAAGGGCCAATTCAGTCCGAGCCTCTCAAATGCCTAGGCAGTGGTGCCGAGTTGGTTTTTGTGAAGCTTGACCGGTTCGCCCGCAAGCTGGTTTGCTTCGCTCACCCGTGGCAAACGAGCGAACCCTGAGGTTCTGCAGCGACACTCGTCAGCTAATCGACAGGTAGGCTTGTTAACGGCAGTACGCTGCCCCGGGAACGGGTCCTACCGGCCTTTATCTGGTCAACGAAATGGCGGCAAAACTCGCAGCAGTGTCGATCCATTTTGCCGCGCTTGAACTCGTGTAAACCCGTACCCGCTCGGACGGGGCTGTCGAGCACGTATAGCGGTTATCAAGTGACATTCGCGCTGTGCAACCGCCTGCTCCGCAGGGGTCATTCTTGTTTGTGATGATGGAGAGATTGATGGACGCGGGACGGGCACAGTGGAACGCAGGTTCTTCTTCCTCGGCGCCTTCTGAAGAGGTGGACCAGGAAAGCTACCTCGGCGGCTTCAACCGCGCCGTGGCGAATTTGGTTGAAACCTTGACGGGCTATCGGACTCCGGCTTCCGCGCGCGCGCAGGTCATCGACAACTGGGTTGCCGAAGTGGGGCAGGGCGAGGCCGAGAATCGGCGGCAGGGGCGCACACGAATCAGGAATACTGAGAACACAGGCTCGCGCGCGCTTGACTTATCCTCACTCTCGCTGACCGCTTTGCCTACCGCCCTGCCGCCAAGATTGCTGGAACTGCGCGCCAGGCACAACGAGCTAAGCAGCCTGCCCGCCATGCTCCCACCCGGTCTCCAGCGTCTTTTCATCAGCCATAACCGCTTGACCAGTTTGCCGGACGATCTTCCGGCGACCCTCTCTGAGCTGGAGGCCGCCGACAATAGATTGACCAGTCTGCCGGCCAACCTTCCAGCCGCCCTCGAGGTCCTGAACGCGAACGACAACCGGCTAACCAGCCTGCCGGACGCTCTCCCGAGCGGGCTTACCTCGCTTGCGGTTGGCGGCAATCAGTTGACCGATCTGCCCGAGTCGCTCCCGTCGCGGCTCGTTGAACTCAATGTCAGCAGCAATCTATTGGCCAGCCTTCCCGACCCACTTCCGAGCACGCTCCAGTCGCTCAACGTCAGCGGTAACCGGCTGACCAGCCTGCCTGAAGGTCTTTTAGAGGCTCTCGTACCGATGAATAGCCTTTACTACCCGCATCTGGTGAGCCCCGAGTTCGGGGATAACCCGCTGCCGGACGACGTCCTCGCTCATCTGGCGGCGGCTGAAGCGCCACCACCGCAGCTTGCGCAGCAATCCCTGCATGAGGCTGCGGCACACTGGCTCGCAGACGACCCGGCCGCGCTGGCCGAATGGCAGCACTTTGCGGATGAGCCCGGCGCCCAGGACTACGCACAGTTCCTGGAAAGGCTACGTGGCACTGTGAACTACGGCAATGGCGCGTTTCGTCAGGCAGTGGCTGATGATCTGCGGCAGGCGGCCGCCAATGAGGGATTGCGCGAGCAGTTCTTTGCTCAGGCTTCCGAGGCTAACACCAGCTGCGAGGATCGTGTTACGTTGCACTGGAACGGTATGCAGACGGCGCGCATCAACGCTGAGGTCAAGAATGGGCTATATGACAACCGGCTTGGCGAACTGATCCAGTGCGGCCGTCTCGCGTTTCGCCTGGAGGCGCTGGACGAGATCGCGCGCGACAGGGTCAACGTGCTTGCTAGCGTCAACCCGAACGTAGACGACGTCGAGGTCTACTTGGCCTATCAACATCGGCTGCGCGAGCCGCTGGAGCTCAGTCACGTCGCTTCTGACATGCGCTTCTTGGCGGTCGCTGACGTAAGCGAGGATGATGCGACGGAGGCGCTGGACCTGGTCCGGAGGCGCGAAGCAAGCGAGTTCATCGACTACATGGCAAGCCGCTGGCAACCCTGGGAGACGGTGCTGGAGCGCATCGCTCCGGACGAACATGCCGCGATGCAAGACCGGGTGCTCGAAGCCATGGGCGAGGAGTTTCAAAGCCGCCTCGGTCCGCGACTGGCCGAGCATGATCTGCTGGGCGACGCGGATGCCGAGCGGGTGCTCGGAGCGCAAGTCCGAAACGAGATCGCTGGCGAGATCAAACGCGAGGTCATGGACCGTGTGCTCGCAGAGCGTGGCCTCGAACTATGAGGCTCCCGAACCGCCGCAGAGATGTTTGTCATTGCTCTGCGGCGGTACGTAACGATCGCTTGTGAGGCCTTGCTCATCGCTTCCAACGTGCTTTTGCACCTTGGAAAGTATGCCGCCGTCAATCTGGGCCCTTGTCTCGCCGAGCGGCAAAAATTCCGCGCGCGAGGCGAGGTTGTATCTACGTCCGGCGAAATCGGCTATGAGACCGAGCCCCATCGGTCGAAAAGTCTCCTCAGGCAAAAACTGAGCCCGATTTAAGTGAGCGAAGTCTGCCGAATCTTCATTGCCGAGTTGTCTTGCAAGGCCTACTCAGCGAACTGTGTGCGGATAAACCTTAAACCTATCTGATCCCGATCCGCCGTTTCCCGGACGACGTGGATCTCACATACCGCATTCGAACAATGGCTCCGGACTGATGAAGCAAGCTAGGATAATTTGGTCCCTCAGAACCGCAGTCAAGCAAAGTGGAACTTCACCGCGCGAGAAGTCCTCCCGGTCTGCGTCAAGGAAAAGACGTTGTGCGTGCAGCAGGACAAGCTCAGCGCCAAAGTTGATGCCGGGCCAAAGCTGATGCCAAGGACGACACGATACTCGTCACGTTACCTATTGGAGACTAGTAGAGGCTATGTGAGCCCGGCCGTGATGTTTGAATTCGGCGCACGATCGACAGGCGATCCATTGTTATATCCGTCGGCCAATTCGCGGCCGGCGAAGAGGTTCGGCAAAACTGGAGCGACCCTATCCTGTCGTCAGGCGGGTGACGATGCGAGGGCGGTGTTGCGCGCTGCAATATCCTGATCTCGTCAGCTTTTGGAAAGGTTGCAGCTACAACAATCAGATTGATCTGACCCTTGCTGAACGAACTGCTACCTGGCCGTAATCCAGGAAGTGCGGATTGTTGCAGGGTCTATGCAAACATGGGGAGAGCAGGATGGATCCGGTTGACCCATTCTTCGATTCAGGGGCCTGGATGCGCGAATATGCCGCCCTTCAGGGGCGGACTGGGCAGCGAGCGGGCAGCCCAAGCGAGCAGGGTGACTTTGAAGGGCGGCTGCAGGACTTGACCCTCGATCCGTCTGATCAAAGGAATTCAACTTCGCCTGATCGGCCTCCCGCAGCAGGTGGTCGAGCAGTGCGGAGGGACGATTTCGGCGGTTCGATGCGGGCGCCGCCACGCTCCACTTCTAGGGAGAGTGCGCTAGGCGGCACGCGACGGAGCGTAGACATTCCCAGCCTTCAGCTTCCCGCTTCGTCGCAAGTGCCGCAGTCTGGTTTGCGAGATGATCTGTTCAGCAGCACACGTTACAGCTTTCCGGACGCAGCGTCTGCAGCGTCGGCCAAGAGCGGAAAAAGCCGCGGATTATGGTCACGCTTCAAGTCGGGACTTGGCAAGGCCCTTGGCGGGAGCGGCAGCGAAAAGTCCTCGCGAGATGCGGGGCAATCTGACGTCATTTCGACGAATCTACGAATTGATCACGCCAGGCAGCCAGGCCGGACGCGTGGGGTCTCTCGGGCCGATGAGGAGCTCATCGAGGATTTCCGAAACAAGGCGGCGGGCAATCTCAGCGACGGCACGATCAAGAACGCGGCAGCCGATTTGCGCCATTTGAGCGCGCGCCTGAGCGACGCCGGCAGGCCCTCGATTGCCGATCGAATTCGCCGCGAACTGGAGAATGCGCAGCTGGAAAATCCCGATGTGGAAAACCACCAGCTGGAAGCGGAGCTCGATGAGGACGTAGACACTTACGCAAAGGACCGCGGCAGGCGCATCAAGGCGGCCCTGAAGAAGCTTCGTGATGTCGGTGCCGGAAATACCTTGGCAGCCGATGTCCGCCGGCTGGCTCCTCATGCTGAGGACGCAAGCTTCATCCGCATGTGGGCGGCGGCGGAAAAGGCAACCGGCAGGATCGATCCAAAGACGATCGACAGGCAAACTCGCCGCATGTTCAGGTTGAGTGAGTGGTTGCAGACGCACGACAGACAGCCGATCGCCGGCCGACTTTCTACCCCTGGGCTCGCTCAAGACCTCGCGGAATACACGCAAGAAACCGAGGACAGCAAGATCAACGCTGATCTGGTCAGGCTTGGGCTCTACCAGCAAATCCTCGAGGCGAACAGGGCATTGGGATTGCCGCCTCCTGAGGACGCAGGTCAGCCTTCTGGGTTGGCTGCTCCACAGGCCCACTCGCCACAGGAATTTCCTGCAACGCCAGCCACGCCGAGCGCGGGTGCCTGGCAGTGGCTTGGAGAGCAAATGCACGGGCCCGGTTCATCGATGCCGGCGCCGCACAGCGGTTGGCAGACCAGCTCATCTCAACCGCTTCCCGCAACGCCTGCGACGCCGAGCGCTGGAGCCTGGGATTGGCTTGGTGAGCAGATCCACGGGCCCGCTTCACCGATGCCGGCACCGCACTGGGTCGCGCAGGCTCATCCGCCATTCGAGCTTCCTGCTACTCCAGCCACCCCGAGCCAGGGAGCCTGGGCCTGGCTTGGGCAACAGATGCAAGAACCCGCATCGCCTTCGTCCGTGAGGCCTCGATCGTCAAACATCTACGGCGATCTCGAGTCCTTCGTTGATCTGGATCCACCCACACCGCATGATTTGCGCGACGATGCGCGCTCTGCGCCACCTGAATTTGCAGCTGCTTCGTCGTTCGCGGGCCCACCGGGGGTGACTCCGGAGCTGCGGGACATCGGAGCGATCGTTGGCGCCAACTGGCACCACGGTTCCCAGGCGGCCTCAGACGTGTTGATCGATGTGTTGGGCAACATCAATCTGCTGCCAAACCAGTTCGGGCCAAGTCAATTTGCGATTAATGGGGAGCGCTATTCGGCGACATTTGGACCGGGCGGTCGCAGGGATATTCGCCTGATCCATCACCCGCGCGTTGGTGGGATGAACGAAGCCGGGCCATCCCGGCCGCTGCACCCCCCACAGCCAATCGTAAGCGTAAGACGGCCCGGGGAAGGAGCGGTTGATCTTGGCTCTCTGATTCGGGGCGGCTGGGAGCACAGAGAGCGGTTCCTTCCGCCTTACCTCGTCCGCGTTCTGGAAGGCGAGCGCATCATGCCCGGGCCCGGGCGGCCGAGCTATTTCAAGATCCGTGGAGTGCCTTATAGGGGCGAGTTGGTGGAAAGCGAGGGACGCCAGCGTGTCCGCGTTTATCCCGAATCCAACTAACGAGGACAGGTGCCTTATCGACTCCAATTCTCAATTGAAACCTTCGTTGCCCCGATATCACACCCGCGTTTAGGCAGAGAGATATCGAAACGCCCCTCTCGCAAGGCAGCGTGGTGCCAATCGAGTCAACGATCCATTCAACGCGGAATCCAGGATAGGAGGTGCTCGCTCACAGGTGTTGTCCTGGTTGGGAGATGCGATCGAACAAATTTGGACAAATCCGGGAAAGACCGGACAGACGCAGCTACCAAAATCTGCAAGCCTGCTGGCATTTCATTACGGCGCAATTTCGGAGGGTTTCGATGCCGGCAGGCTCGTGGTCCGCTGAGGAAGAGCAAGAGCTATTGCGGTTGATCCGGGAGACGGCGCTGACACAGCGCGAGATCGCCCAGAAGCTTGGGCGCACCGAGGCGGCAGTCAGCGCTCGGCTTACGATAATTAGGAAGCGGACCACGGGGGGAATTAGAAGACTGCGAAACCATCGAGGAGAAGTGGCATAGCCCATGCAGTGTCTTTGGTACCATACCTGTGCGGTCCACTCGGGTGGTTACCGCTAGGTCTCGCGCTCTCCACTGCTTATTCATCATCATGCAGTTGCCGAAATGGCCAGAGTGGGACTGCTTCCAATCGGAAGTCAACTCTTCTGGATCAATCGAGACCGAAGGGCGAAGTGATCGCTTCGTAGTCCATGCAGGTCGTGATGCAAGTCCTTTTCCATTTACTGCTCCTTTGGATGGACGGCCGAGCGGGTGGGTTGATCATCGAGATGATCAAGGGCCAGTCGAAGCTCCCCCCGCAGCTGCTCTGAATCCAATGCGACTTGCTCCTGAGTGAACGCAGACCCGGCGGGTTGATCATCTCGCCCGTCGGTATGCTCCCGTACGTATTGATCGCCGAGCAGTCCCTGAAGCATCCCTGGAGAGAACGGCTCTCGATTAAGAGCAAATGCTTCCGGATCGGTCGAGATTGGCAGGGCAGCATGATCGTCTGTTAGTCCGTGGAGCTCGTCATACAATTGCTTTTCCAGTCGCTGAAGCTCCTCCGGGGAGGCCGAGACCGTCGAGGGAAGGGGGCGATCATCCAGATCATCCAGCACTCGCCGAAGCTCCTCCGGAGGAATCGACGCTTGATCGCGCCCAACGGACTGTTGGAGGAAAGCTCGCGGCACGGCTTGACCATCCGGCGGGCCAATCGATACCGAAGGGACGAAGTGATCGCCTAGTGGTCCGTGGAGGTCGTCATGCAATTCCTTTTCCAGTTGCCGCAACTCCTCTGGAGGAAGGGAGACTGGCGAGTCGCTAGGTTGATCATCGAGATGATCCAGTACTTGCCGAAGATCTGCCTGAGGGAGCTGCTCTAAATCGGATGCGACTTGCTCCTGGCTGAAAGCCGAGGTGGCGAGTTGATCATCTCGCCCCTCGGTAAGCTCCTGTGCGTCTTCATCCTCGAGCAGTCGCCGAAACTCCGCTGGAGAGAACTGGTCTGGATCAATGATAAACTCTACTTGATCAAAGGAAAACGAGGGGGCCGGGGGATGCTCCGATTGCCGCTGAAGCTCGTTGCCCAATTCCTTTTCCAGTTGCTGAAGCTCCTCTGAAGGCAGGGAAACTGTCAAGGGAATAGCTTCGTCATCAAGATCGTCCCACAAGCGCCGAAGCTGCTCCTGAGGAAGCTGCTCTGGCTCGACCGCGACCGCCCCTTCGAGGAGAGCCGACGGGACAGCTTGATTGTCGTGTCCCTCCTGATGCTCCACTTGTCGATTAGCTTCGTACGACGTGCGGTGCTGCGCAGCGGCGCTGTCGATGCGTGTCGGTTCTGTCAGTAAAGCGCCTTCGGGATTGATGAGCGCCGGGTTCTGAACGGAAGGATTGAGCTTAGCGCGCGTACGCCCTGGACGCACGATGGGCGCGACGGCCCCCGTCGACCGAAAGATCCGCAGATGCTCTAATGCTCTAGCGAGTCTGTTGCTACTAGAGGCACCGCTGAACTCGCGCATGTCACTGCCATCGTTCAGCGATTTGCCGTCTAACCGAGCAACAATGCTTGGTTTGTTATTTGCGAAGAGCCAACGACTATAGCCAATAAGAGAACCTGCATGCTGCTTCGCCGTAACGGCAGCCGTCCCGCCCTCAAAAAGCGCCTCCTCAAGCCTGAAGATATCGGCAGCATCCTCGGGATAAAGAGGCCGTCTGTCCCACTGTCCCCGGATTATGACGCCCGTTGAAGCGACCGGCATTGCTCCGCCACTTCCTGTCGAAGCGGCGCTTGCGTTCGGTTTCCTATATACCTGAACTTCTTCCAGATCGTTCAGCGTCCTCTTTCTTTTCGATGCTCTCGATTGAACTGTGTCAGGTTCATGATTGATGGGGACATCCTCGCTTGCCAGGAGATTGCTTCTGGCACGTGGATCCACCGCTTCGTCCGGGGATTGCTGGCCATCGCTAGATGTGTCTTTCGCCGAGGGGAGCGCGCGCGGTCGCCCGCGAGAAACCGAATGACCGGAATCATGAGACGCACGAAGCACGCTTACGCCTGTCTTCATGAGGGCGTCTTTCGGAAAGTAAGTATCTAGGTGAATAACCAGGGACTGGTGGTCCCTTAGGTCAGTCGTTTGGCCACGGCGGCGGAGATCATTCGCCAGTCGAAAAAGTGCGTGAGTATAAAGCTTGACCGTGTTCGGTTGTAGACCCTTCTGAGCCCTATATTGAGCAATCGCCCTGTCGATAAGGTCGCGGTCTTGGGCAGCTAGATGGGGATAGGAGCCACCAGCGCCGACGGACGCAGGTTCGGACTGCCTTGTCTCAGCCAAGTGCTGCTCAAAGCCTTCTTGTCCGGCTTGGCTCGTTTGCAGCTCTTGCGAGACGTCGTGCTGCACCTGCGGCCAAGCTGGCACGTTAGACGGGTCAAAATCTTGCGGGTCCACGCTAACCTCTCGTCCAGGATCACCTGAACAGGTCTGCCTAGTCGGTCAAGCTTTCGAGAACCTGACGTGGTTAAGGTTCCGTACTTGAGGTTATTGGCGTTGGCCAATCCCGCAAATGACGGCGTTCGGTATCAGCCTCTTCTCGACGATCCGTCGACCGTCCCTACAGACCTAACGTCCTCCATTTTGCGCAATCACTTACAGGTGGCGTCCCTTTACATCGGATGTCACCGGCTCATCAAACTCAGATGCAGGACCGATCCTGCAAGCAGATCGCAGAGTTCCGGTTCCCGGGGGCACGCGAAGGTGGCAGCAGAACGGCGCTTGCCATAATCAGAAGAAAACCAGCGTAGACACCAGCAGATTGAGGGCGTGCTCGGTGTGAAGCGTATGTGTGACGCTTGTCGGGTTGTGGATGTATGACAGTCCGGCGCTTGCATAGATGCCCGGGGCAAGATGGGCAGTATATGTGCCCGTGATCGCCAGGGTATCGCGATGCGCAAGTTGGCCCTTAGCCAGGGCAGCATCCACGGCGAATTTGCTCCAGGTCGTGTTGCTGGCGACAAGAGCAACCAGATCCTTGGGGCGACTATCAAACGGCCCTTTCGTATAAAGACGAAGCTCGTAATACTGGCTGATCCTGTTGAGGTCAGGCGGAGCTGCCATGAAAGAGAATCCGCCATAGAGTCCGCGAGACGGCGACCCAGTGGCATCAGTTTGCCAAAATTGCCGGTCCGCAGCGATGTACTGGAAATTGTTGCCGCTTACTCGCTGTTGATCCGGGTCCGCCAAATTCTTGTAGCGGCTGGTGTTGAAACCAGCGCCGGCCCGCAGCCATGTGTCGGGCGATCCAGGAGCGGCCTTGCTCCTGTAGCCGATTTCATCGACGAGAAGCGTGCCCGCATTGGTCGTGCTCCAGTTCAAGCCGGCGGGATTCTCCCTTATCTCGGCATAGGGACCATCCGGACTGATTGAGCGCTGAAGTGAGAACTTGTTGTAGAAGCGATCATCAAAATTGTACTTCAGGTTGACCGCCGGCGTGGGCGCAGCATTGGTGCTCACCCCTGCCTGGATTAAGGCGAACATGTTCGATCCGGTCATCCCTCCGAACAATGTGCCGGCAAACTCATTTTGGTTTCTCAGGTAACCAAGTTTGAGTTCGAGTTTCCTGTCGAGCAAAGTCTGGTAGTAGGCGAGCGTGTTGAACCCCACTCTGTCAGGCCCCGGGCGGTCCCACGTCCAGTATTGCTGCTCGGCTCCGACGACAATCTGGCCATCGGGAATGCCAAATCGGCTGAGATCGTAAGTGACAATCAAGAAGTTCGCCGAAGCGAAGGTCGGGTTCTGGCCCATGTAAAGCTGGTTTGCGATTGGGCTTCTCGCTGCATTCGGCAGCTGATTATCTACAAACATGTTGTGTGTCCAGCCGATATAGCCAATGCCGACATCTGCCAGCGCGGACCGAACGCCGCCGTCCTCCTGATCAATCGTATCTGCAGGACCAGGAATGGCGAGCCACAACCCTTTTTCACGCAGATTGTCGTACCTGGCGAAGGGATCGATGGGCTTTTGCGTTCGCGTCTGAGCAAATCTATCAACACTGCTGCGCTTTTCGCCAGACGTATCGGCACGTGCCGCAGACCACGGGCGCCGAGGCCGGATTGCACGCATCATCCCGGTCCGCAACTTTATCGCCGGACCGGAAGCTTGTCTGCCTTCGCTGGCTTGACCTACAGTGTCGTTTCCGGGATCGAACTCGTCACCGGTTTGTGCCCGCGCGGCGTTGCCGAACAGGCAAGCCGCCAGCGAAACTGCGATAGCCCGTCTCCATCGTTTGCCGATTGGCCGAAACGTGAAAACAGATGCCAAGGCGGCCGAAGATGTTCGAAGCGACGTCGCCGCAAGAAACCAATCACGCATAGCGTACTTCAGGTCCGTGTCAGCCAGTCATGATCGGAAAGAACTGTCGCCTGATTGGCCGAGAGTGGCATCCCAACATTTTCGTTCCCGAGGAGGCAGCAGATGATCTGCTCTGCAAATAACTTGCGCATCAGGCCGAAGCGCCGAAAGAGAGCAGTGCGCGCTGGCGCGGCAAGAGGGTTGAGGACGAGTGCCTTTACCCTCGCCCTCACTCTATGAACACAGCCAGGCTGCTCGCCCTGGGACAGAGCAGGCTGGCGTTGGCGGGTACCTTGCGGGAAGATCCCTTTACTGACGAAGTGGCAAGCGCCAGGAAGCAAATCTCGTGGTGCACGAGGCACGAGTTCATGGAGTTTTGTGATGCGCCAGACAATCGACTGGATCCGCGACCAGCCGCGTCTGGAATGTCTGCGCTCGCAGATCGCACGACGACGTCCATCATGGTCGTCACAGGTGAATGGACAAAACAGCCTTCGAGCGGCTTTGGTGGAGGCGGGCGAGCAGCTGGCGCCGTAAGAGCCGTTGGGACGGCCGAATCTGTCTTGCATAGCGGGTGCTTCCCCTGCGCGGCTTTCGTTGGTCCCGCTTGGCATGCGCCCGTGATCTCAATCAACCTGCTGAGATTGGTAGTTGATCGCGCGCAATGGTTGCCCTCCCTATGAGAAATTGACGTTCAGCCGCCGCCTAAGCGGCGCGTCTTGAGTGAAGCGGCAGGTCCTTCAAGGCGCGCAGGAAGCAAAATGGGCAGGCGGCCGAGGAGGACCGCGAAACGTGGCATTATCGGCAGTCGGGACCTCTGGAGCGCGCGAACACCGCAAGCGCTCGGATCGGCGAAGCAAACCGGTCGAAAGAAGAATGCTGGACGAGGAGCGATGGTGATGATTGACGATGCGGTCGCTTCGGATTTGCGACCGCTCTTGCGAGGGCCGTCACGACGCATTTTCTGTGTCTTGGTGGTTCTCCTTGTCCTCGTGGGCTCCAGTGCTGCTGGCGCCTGGCTTTGGGCTGACCTCTGGGAATTTGTCGGGACGCCGGAAACTCACCAAGTCGCTTCAATCATGAGGTCGTCACTGGATGACAGAGCTTCCCTATCCGAGATCAAGTGGGCACAGCTGAAGGCTAGCGATGAGATCGCAGAACTGAACCGCAGGATCGATGCCGCGCGGGAGGACCTCAAGGGGATCTTAGATCAGATCAGCGTGCTGACTTCGCGGATCGAGGCGCTGCGGAATTCAATGCCTGTTGCTTCTACGCCCTCCGTTTCTGCCCCACCGTCCGCCCAGGCTGCTTCGAGCCGGGCCAAGAAACGGCTCGGGCAGTCCACACCACAAGGACCTGTTTCCGTTGGAGGGGCGCCAGTGATCGTAGCACCAAAGGCAAGCGCGCCTTGACGTCGAAAGGCCGCGTTTTTGCCACCATACCTGTCGTTCCGCGCCAGCTATAGCGCAGTCAATCGGACCAACCATCCCGCTTTGATCATGCCGAAATCAGGCCATGCGAGCCCATAGGGGTTCTGAGCGCATTCAAACTTTGCGCTCACAACTTGCGGAATACCGGAGGTCAACTGAATTGAAGCAGAAAGGCCAACCATTCGGCAAAGTGATTGAAGCTCGCAAAAACCTGTCTGCTTCCAAGCATCGGCCAAGGGACGGAGAACGACCCGCCATTTTGGCGCAGTGGCCGAATCGAATCTCCAGCTAGTCAGTGGGAGCGATCGTCCCTCACTCTATTCTGTCAAGAAGCCGGAGTATACGAAGACGCCGCTGATCGTTTCGGCGTCCTTGTCGCTCACCCGTTGACCGCGAACGACATCGTACCATGAGGCGCGCACCTGTTCGGTCATGCCCGAGACAATCGCTTTGGCCTCTTCGGCATCCAGCAGAAGGCGGGCATGTTGCGACAGCACGTTCTTTGCATTTGCAAATCGCCCCCCGGTTGCCAACCTCCAGCGCTAGATCACGATGTTCCTGCGAAATAACCGGGGAAGGCGTCAGATCATAGGCCGGCGAAAGCTGCCATTCCCGCTCTTTGGCGACCATGGCGTGGTTGCGAGGATGATCATCCAGGTTGGAAATCAGCGCATTGAACGTCATGCGTCCAAAAAGTTCTTCGGCATCCTTTTTGGGCTCTTCGGTAACCCGGCGCATCTCCTCAGCCATCAATACATAGGACCAGCGGTCTCGCGTCTCGACCGTTTCGTTAGCGCGAGCACGGTCAGTCCACTGATCATCCGCGAGCGCATATATCCCTTATCAGTCTTCGTGCGATCGAACCGCTTGATGAGAAGAACGTCCTTCGCCGACGCTGATGATACGGCTCTCAACGACACGAAGGCCGCAAGCCTTAGCCAGTTCAAGCATCGCGCGCTCGACGCGGGTGTTGTTCCAGCGGTCGTCCGGGCGATTGAATTTTGCGATCCAGGGTCCGTCATCGTCCTCTATGACAGCTTTTGGGCGAGCGCGCCCCATGGAGGTGCCTATGAGCATCAAGTCTTGTATCTGTGCAGCTTCCTCGGTGTTTACATCGTCCTCAGCATTAAGGCGTCGGCGATTTCCTGCAGCTTTGCGAGTTCGAGCGTCTCGTTGAATTTGCGACGTGGTGCCGGAGGTTGTTGACCAAGTCCAAAACCAAGCGCGCCTGCGCGGTCGTCGGCTGAATTCAGCACGTAGTCGAGTTCACCGAGCTGAGGAACGCCGGCATGCTTCTCGATGACACGGCGCCCCCAATAGTCCGGTCCTGCATCGCGCAACGCGCCAAAGACGCCATTCGGTCGACCTGTTTGGTTGTCTCTCCCGAAAGCTTAAGCTCGACAGGATCAATCAAGACGGCATCTTCGCGTAATAGATACGACTTGCCGTAGACGAAGCGTCCCACTGCATTGCCACGGCGGTTCTCGACGAGCTGGAAGCGGCCGGCCGTTACCGCTTCGGTCTGACCGGGCAGCGTGATGTAGACGAAGCGTTCAGTGTTGCCCTTAGAAGCCATTGTCGAGACCGCCGGATTTGCGTGCCCGTTTGCGCTCCCGCGTCGCTTGCAGGGCAATTCCTTCCTTATCCCTTGAGGGATCGGCGAGTTCTTCGAGGGGCCGGAGCAAATCGAAGAGCCACAGCAACCCGGCATAGACCACAATACCCGTCGATGCTTTGCCCTTTTCGGCGTCCATAACAGCGCGCAAGCCCGTTCCGATTCTGCTGGCTGCGTCCTCGATGGTCATGTTGCGGCGGATGCGTGCGGTACGCAGATCTGCTCCCAATTGCTTGAGGGCCCGGGACACGGGGAAGGGGGGAGCCTTTTGAAGTTTGTTGGTTGCTACCATGCTCTTAAAAGCCACTTATGCGACTTACCATGCTCTTAAGAGCAGCATTCATCAATTTCCCGTCCTCTGTTTGGGAGATATGCGTGGTTTGTCAGTTGCTTATAGGCTTTAAATAAAGATGAAGCTGTGAGTGGCCAGTCCGAATCCAGGAGCATGCCGACAGCTTCGCCCGCCACTACCCTGAACCGCTCGACAAGCACTTCAACATTTATACGCTTCGTCAGATGAAGCGTAGTTGCCCGGCGAGATCGTCACGCAGGACCTCGCGGAGTTGCGTAGCACCAATCTTGTCCGCTTCCAGCGCAACGCAGGTCGCGACTAGTCAGTCCGATCCACTGGACAATCGGCTGACCGAGGCGCCCCTCCGAGCGCTCCTTCGCGATGCGCATATCCGTCGCCTGCTAATAGGGGGCGCGGTCGAGGTAAGCGTCGAACGCGGCAGCAACAGCGCGAATGACAAAACGGTGCTCTGGTTTGACTCGGACGAAACCCTCTTCGATGTCCAGTATCCCGTCTTCGGCAAGCATTCCCAGACGATCAGCTGAATCGACAAAGGGCATCGGAGCAAATCCGTGGGCGGCGCAGATTGCCGGCACGTCGGCCTGCAAGTCGCACATCAGCCGCTCGATGATTGCAGCCCGAACGCGATCTTCGGCGGTGAGGCAGTGGCCCTTTGAGGTTGCCAGATGGCCGGCACTAATCTGTCGGCTATAGGAACTGGTTGCCGTCTCGTTCTGCACGTAACCATCGCGCAGACGGCCGATGGCTGACGGACCAAAGCCGATCACTGTGTTACACGTATCGGCCGAATAGCCCAGCGAGTTGCGGCGCAGCCGGCCGGTTTTCTGCGAGTGCGCGAGCTCGTCGTCCGGGAGGGCAAAATGGTCGAGCCCGATTTGGCGATATCCGGCGGACACCAGCGTATCTGCCATGGCTGCAGCTTGCTCGGCGCGTGCAACATTGTCGGGCAGCGCCGTCTCGTCGATCTGGCGCTGACGTTTCATGTAAGAGGGAACATGGGCATAGCCGAACACAGCAAGGCGGTCGGGCCGCATGGTCAAAGCCGTCTGCGCTGAGTTCACGCAGGATTGCACGGTCTGATGCGGCAATCCGAAGAGCAGGTCGAAATTGATACGGCTTATTCCATGTTGGCGAAGGCGTTCGACCGCAAAAGCGACCTGCGCTTCGCTTTGGAGACGGTTGACCGCCCTTTGAACTACGGGATCGAAGCTTTGCGCGCCGATGCTCGCGCGGCTGACGCCCGCTAATCCCAAGGTTTCCGCCATCTCGGCCGTGAACGCGCGGGGGTCGATCTCGACGGCGAGCGCGGTCGATTTGCTGAACGCGAAGCAGCGGCGCAAAAGCTCCATCAGAGCCAAGAAATCGGCCGGTGGGATAGTAGTCGGCGTGCCGCCGCCGAAATGCAGGTCGCTCACCGGAAGACCGTGAGGCGTTTGCTCTGTGACCAGACGAATTTCCTCACGTACCGTCAGCAGGTAATTGCGAATCGGCCGCTCGCTGTGAGTGAGGCTTGTTGGGAAGCCGCAATACCAGCAGATCGACCGGCAGAACGGAACGTGAAGGTAGAGCGATACGGATTCGTCAGGCGGCAGCCGCCGCAACCACGCCTCACAGGTCGTGGCGCCGACCGCAGCAGAGAAATCCGGTACCGTTGGGTAGATGGTGTACCAGGGCAGGCGAGCATCACAATACTTGTTCAGGAGTGAGGTCTGCAACGCTTACCTTTCCGCGCTGATACGCTATGAGGCTGACGGATATCCTCTGCTCTGTCTTTGCGTTAAGTCAAAAGGCACTGCCTTGATCCTGAAGCTCGAGACCCTTCTTCGATGTAGCTGCCAGGACAGCCTGCGAACTGGGAGCGGAGAGAAAGTCAGGCGCTAGCCATCATTTGCACCCGGTAAGAGAACAAATGTCTCACATGAGCTCGGCCGCCCGGGCTCGATCCGCCCAATCATTGTGCGCAGGAACAATGATTCATCGGAGCGCACATTGCGTCTGCATTCTCCAACGCGGGGGCTTTTGCGACAAAGACAGGATCCAAGGCGTTGCCGGCGGCGAACCAGTCGGCCTCAGCCTTTCAAGGTGTTTTCGGTGGAAAAGCTGATGTGGATGCCCCAGGCGTTCGATCGAGTCAGGAAATCACGCTAAATCCGATTGGTAGTCCGCGCCACGCTGGGCCGGCAGCACAGGGCCAATCGGCCAGGAGGGCTCATGAACCTGAAAGCACCCGCGGCGGGCGCCGCGCATCAGCCTATTCTCCATTGCCCGAACTGCAATCATGAGATTCACCTCACCGAATCTCTTGCTGCTCCCCTGATCGAGGAAACTCGCCGACGTTTTCAGCGACAGTTGGCGGACAAGGATGCCGAGGTTGCCCGCAAGGCCGAGGCCTTGCGCCATGAGCAGGAGCAACTGGCGAGGCAACGCGAACAGATCGAGGATCAAGTGACCGCGCGCCTGGCGGCCGAGCGCACCGAACTCGTCGCCATGGAAGCGAAGAAGGCTCGGCAGGCCGCGGCGGCCGAGCTGCTGGCAAAAGCTGCCGAAGCAGCCGAGCTTCGTCAAAGCCTGGAGGCCAACAATGCCAAACTTGCTGAGGCGCAGCAGGCTCAGGCCGAACTGATCCGCAGGCAACGTGCCCTTGACGAAGAGAAACGTGAACTCGATCTGACCATCGAAAAACGCGTGCAGGCCTCAATCGCAGATATCCGGGCCAAAGCCAGGCAGGAAGCCGACGAAGCCGCCCGCTTTCGGGTGCTCGAGAAGGATCAAACGATCGAATCCATGGCGCGGACGATCGAAGAGTTGAAGCGCAAGGCTGAGCAGGGCTCGCAGCAATCCCAGGGCGAAGTGCTTGAGCTCGAGCTCGAAGAGCTGCTTCGCAGCCGTTTTCCCACTGATACAATCGAGCCGATCGGCAAGGGAGAGCTGGGTGCGGACGTCGTCCAGCAGGTCAACGGTTCAATCGGTCATCCTGCGGGCCTCATCCTTTGGGAATCCAAGCGTACGAAGGCATGGAGCGACGGCTGGCTCGGGAAACTGCGCGACGACCAAAGGCGGTGTGGCGCAGATGTGGCCCTCATCATTTCACAGGCGCTGCCGAAGCACGTCGAATTTTTCGATCTGATCGACGGAATATGGGTTGCTCATCCCCGCTGTGCTGTTGCGGTCGCGATCGCGCTCCGTCAGGGGCTGATTGATTTGAGCAGCTCGCGCCTGGTGCAGCAAGGCCAGCAAACCAAAATGGAGCAGGTGTACCGGTATCTGACCGGCACCAGGTTCCGCCAGCGGGTAGAAGCTGTCGTTGAAAAATTCAACGACATGCGAGAAGATCTCGACAAGGAGCGCAAGTTCATGGGCCGACAATGGGCCAAGCGCGAGACGCAGATCCTCTCTGTCATCGAATCTACCGTTGGCATGGTCGGTGACCTTCAGGCGATCGCCGGCAAGGCGATGCCGGAAATCCCGAGCCTCGATGCACCGCTGCTGGAATGCTTGGCCCAATCGGAGCGCAAAGCGTCATAATCAAATGCGACGCACAGTTGAGCTTCTTTCGGCTTCGATTTCATACACCCTGTGCGAACTGACAGGTTGGCATGCTACCGTTCGGCTCGCGCCTGGCACTTCCCCCTCGCGCAATAGCACCTTTGCCACACGCTTGCACGTAATGGTGAGAAAGCGCCGGCGGGTCTCGGCGTCGATGTTGTTTTTCTTACGGTAGAAGGGCTCGTCGAGGAGCGCTAGTCGGCGCTTCTATTGAAGCTGCACAATCTGCCGCATCGTTGTCAGTCGCGCCTTTTCAAACCTGCGCAGACGGGATTTGAGCCCATTTGCATTCAGCGACTTGGCGGGAAATGCTTCGGGGCGCGATGTCGTGTTCCGATTTGCGTTCCGGGCTGCCTAGGTTGTGCAGGATAAAATGGTATAGGCGAACGAGGGTAGGGATAGTATTTAGCGCGACGCCTCCGGATGCAACGGGCAGAATGCTCTTCAAGCCGGGATTGTCAGACAAGGAGTCTCGGTCGATGAAACGCAGGGTGTGAGATCGTACAACGTGACGCAACGTGAGTTTCAATAGCCATCGAACCGGCGTGAAAAACATTTTGCATTCCACGTCATAAGGATGGATCAGCCTCAATTCCGCCACGCCGCTTGTCTCATTGCGCCAAGCATCGTCACGGATGTACTGATGATGCTGGGGCTGCCCCGGCGCACTTCAAACCCCGGCAGGTGCGTCGGGGCGCTTTAATTCGGCCGAGCCATTGTGAGCGCTGCGAGTTCACCAATTCTCAAACAGGCCGCAGGCTGTGCCGGAATTGCAACGCGCGGGCATTGTCAGCTTCTGCACTCCCTGGCACGTCCAAGTCAGACGATACGCGTCTGTTCTGCTTCAGGGGCTCGGATCGTTCGTTTTGGAATCTTTGCGACTGTTGTCATGAGCCTCGGTGTGCTCGATGACCGCAACGACAGCTGCAGCAAAAGCAGATCCGACGGCATTTAGGTGCGCACCAACTGCACGCCGGCAATGAGCAGAACCGCCACGAGGATGAACCTAATAGCTGCCTGGCTCAGCCATTTCAGGCCGATAACCGTCCCTGCGACGGCTCCTCCCAGTGCGGCGATTGCGTAAACGGCCGAATCCGAACACGGAAACTGGCCGGTGAAAAAAACTCCGACGAAGCCCACTGTGGAATTCGCTAGGATGAACGGAGGAGACAGCAGGGTGACTTGCCTGGCTGACGCCCAGTTCAGTGTCATGAGCGCGGGCGCCAGGAATACTCCACCGCCCACGCCGGTCAGACCCGAAACAAACCCGACGACCGCTCCAATGCCTACGCTTCCCCAGAGCGGAGTTTCGAAAATACGATGGGCAACGCGGCCGCGCCGAACGATCATCACAGCGCTCGCCAAAAGGAGGACAAGACCAGTCAACGTCCTGTAAACGTGCTCCCCGAGCACCAGCAAGCTGCCGGCAAGTGCCGCCGGCATCGATGACAATAGAAGCGGCCGGAGCGCTGTCCAGTCGATGACTTTATTGCGGTTTAAGAACCACGTGGAATAACTCGCGACAACTATGTTGAGGCCAAGCGCCGTCGGGCGCATCTCCGTGGAGGGCAAGCTAGAAAACGCCATAAGCGCTAGGAACGCGGTTCCACCGGCTTGGCCAACCATTGCATAGAGCAGTGAGATAATCGCGAAGAACAGAGAAAGCATACGTCACCAGCCCTGCGAAAAGCTCTTCGCTTGCCTTGCACTAACTGCACGCAGTCCCAATTGCCTTTCCGCGAGGGAAGAAGTCCAAGCGAGCGCTTAATCGGATGCCGCGCGGCCGCGCGCCGCAGTTGGCACCGGCTAAGGTTCCCACACGATTGCCATTTGTGGATCGGCTTCTTCAATTGTCAGCATTGGTACTTGACCAAGATGTGAAAGTGGTACGCCAGCGCCCGGCTGTTTGAAAGGCGCTTGGGAGCCGCCGCGCCGAGCAGCACTCTTTCCAGGCCGTGGGAGCCTAGCGCAAGTGGCGCTGTCGCGTTTCCTCCAGTTGTCGCCATTGCTTCAAGCCCTCGTGCGCCGAAACCGGGCTCTTGCCTTGAATCCCTGGTATCGAGGATTGAATCTTGCGAGGCCGCCAGTTGGTACGACACTTGCTGATCCGCGCCCAGGTCCTCTCCCTTATGGAGATGCGCATGCAAGGTGTCCTCTGCGGCCGGCAGGTGTCGTTTCTGCGCGCATCTCCCATTGCGCACCTGGCGCGCGGATCATCTGTGCCTTCAATTCAGGTGCGCTGGACCTCTTCAACGCGCCTGATCAGGCGCCGGGCCGTTATATCACGCGGTCACCTGCTGGTGCGGCTCTTCCGCGTTGCTCGCAGGCCGCATTCCCGACGCCGTCGAAGGACGGAGGATGAGCGAAGAATCCGCGACAGCAATTCGCAGGATGGGGAAGAAAAAATGACCTTCCTGTCGGCAGGAAGCAGAAGGCCGATGTCAGAACTGCGAAGATCGAGTCCGGCACCGCCAAGTTGGCCAACGTGCTCCATCCCGCTTGAATCGCGAAGGTCAACGTTCAGGGTATCATCGCGCTCAACCTTGAGGCGAAGCCAGGCGTCCTTCGGGCAGGACAGTCGCTCCTTACCATTTAATCTGAGTAGAGCCGATCTTGTCATTCAGGGCTGCTTTGGCCGCACTATCAAGGCGGCATCGAGGGCACAGACCATCAGACGAACGACAATGCGGTGACCGCCTGCTTGGCCAGCGCGTCATCGGCGAGCAGGACCGATCGGACGGAATTTGACGGCGCTTCGGTTGTGGCGTGCCGTCGGGTGTCCGACGAGGATAGCAGCTGGATCCCGGCGTTTGACGGAACAATTGTCGCGCCGCAGCTGGCGGAAGGCGAGGAATTCGGGAATGGCGTCTGACGCAGCGCGCGCTCCAGACTTCACGAAGAGCAAACCTGAGAGTTCAGCTCATGGAATGGAATGTGGCTCGGCCTGAAACAAATGCAATCGAACGCAGCGATGGCGAGCCGGATCGGCGTGCCGAAGCGCCCATTGTGGATCTCTTTAGCTTCACCGAATGCGCAAACCAGACGCATTCGCTGAGAGCGTTGTTCGATCTTCTTGTAAACCGTGCCACCGAGGAAGGATTCAGTGAAGTCGCTTACGGAGCCCTCAACTTCGTCGAGCCGCTTCGGTTGGCTGAGTATCCACCGCCGACTGTCGCTGTGAATTGGCCGCCGGCCTGGTGCGATCGATACTTCAAACGCAAGTACCACACCATCGATCCGGTGGTCCGGCGGACGCCGATGCATTCGCGTCCGTTTCTGTGGGACCAACTCGCTGACCATTGTCAGCTTCAACCGGACGAGAGACGCGTATTGGATGAGGCCAGGGAGGCCGGGCTGAAGCATGGCATGAGCGTGCCTCTATTTGGTCCGTTGGGCCAAGTATCTGTGGTGTCCTTCGCATCTCCGTCCGACGATGCTGATCCTCAGAATCGCATCGGTCATCTCAATGCCCTGGCTTCGCTCTTTCACAGCGCCTATGGCGAGATTGCTCGACCTTCTAATGGCGGCGGCGGGAAACAAATTGCATTGTCGCAACGGGAGATCAGTTGCATGCGGTGGGTGGCAGAGGGGAAATCGTCCTGGGAAATTGGGAAGATCCTAAAAATTAGCGAAAATACGGTCAATTTTCATATCAAGAATGCAATGCGAAAGCTGGGTGCGACCAGCCGGATCCAGGCGACCGCTATAGCCATTCGCCTCAATATTCTTTGAGATCCCATCCTCACTGCCAGGAAGTGCCATTGACGCCAAGCCCTGGCAAGGCTCATGTCATTCGAACAGTGCTTCGTTGAGACAGGCGACGGGAAACTCACGTTGCGTGAGGTTCTGGAGTTTGACGACGCATGTCAAGCCGACTGGCTTGGTGCCCTCGGGTGTGCCTGCGGTCTGCTCTGCCAGCCAGTGATCTGAGCCTAGACGAGTTCGAGCCGGTTCCGCTGGCTGGTTGCGAGGCGGTAGGGCAGCATTTCGAGAAAGAACCCCGACCGTTAGTCGGGGCTCTCGATTTAACGCTTGCGCGCGTGGTGTTCGCTATTTCGCAAACGCTGGGCCGAACTTGTAGTTGAGCCGTGCCGTGACAAGATCGATGTCCTGGTGAACGCGATCGAAGCCAACGGCCGTGGGGAAGCTTACGTTGCTGCCCTGCATGAACAAGTGATTATACTCGAGGCCAGCCGACCAGTTCGGGGTCAGGCCGACTTCGGCGCCAGCGCCGAGCGCGCCACCCCAGCGAACATCGTTATTCCTGCCAAGCTCGGTGCCAGCAGCCACTGAGTTGACGTGATAGGTGTTGCTGGTCACCGCCGCACCGCCCTTGGCGTAAAGCAGCACGGCATTGAATGCGTAGCCGATGTGGCCGGTGAGCAATCCAAATGCATCTGTCTTGGTGCCAACGGTGTCCGCTGGGAAAGCGGTGCTGACATTGGAGCCGCTGAAGTCGGCCCAGTTGCCCTGACCTTCGATGCCGTACACCGTTCTGAAGATCTGCCAGCGATAGCCGATCTGGCCGCCGACGGTGCCGCCGGTCGAATTATGGCAGCCCTCGGAAGTGGCGCCGTTGAAATTCCAGCAATTGTGACTCGATCCCCAGCCGCCATTGAGACCGATATAGTAGCCGCTCCAGTCGTTGATCGGGGCTACCACCGGCAATGTGGGCGCCTTGATGTTGACAGGCTGCCCGGCGAGGTCAGCGCCGAATGTGGGAGTTGCAGCGCTGAGTGCGATGCTTGCGGTCAGAATCAGCAAATTCTTCATTCCAGTGTCATTCCTTTTGATGCCCCCGGCGCCGTGCGTCTTAACAACATGCTTGCGAATTGCTGTAACTGAGGCACAACATTCCTCCGCAAGAAATGGGTCGAAACGCACGGTGCGTCAGGTTGTGAGGCGCCTAACTTGCGACGCCTGGACGAAGATGCAGCGACATTGATAGGGCGCCTCGTGGCGCCTTTACCTGAAGGCGATGCGATCGTGATGGCACTGTGCGACGCAATGCTGCGAGCGCATTTGCTGAAGCACCGCCACAATCAGGTTCCTGGCGATATGTCCGGCTGCGCGTCGTTCAGCGGGTTTCGTCATGAGCCGCACAGATGAAGGCGTCCTTATCGGGATGGGATTTGAATTTATCTTGGGTCAGGAGTCGTGTGGCGACTTAAGATTGTGGTAACGTCGGAAATGACCCATCAGAGGCATTAATCGATCTAAATTCGGACATCCTGAAGATCCGGAGCGGTATCTGGCGAGCTGTAACTGCTCTTGCCGCGACAGGAAAGCCAATCGAGCCGGTGCGCCGCCAAGATCGTCTGCCGCAGAATGTTGGTCACCGCGCCGGATGAAGCCCGCATCGAAATTGCTGAGACGCATGCCAGGCCGCCAGATACGGTGCGCATTGTGTCACGTCGGGGCAACGCGTGCTTGTCCCGCCTTTCGTTGCCGGTGTGCTCCCGTTTCTATCCTACTGGTGTAGGGACCACGAGAGCTGCACGAGCAGCGCTCTCTGACGCAGTCGTCGGTGTAGAAGATGAGCAGTGAAAACTCAGCTCGACCACGACCTGACCCTTCGGAGTTGACGACACCGTCCCGTTCCTGCCGATAACAAGGGGGGGCGGCCAGCTAGGGGAACGAACCACCTACTGTTTGCTCGGCGACGCCAGTTCCGCTCGTAAATTGCGTATCGCTTCGTTTGCCAGATGCAGGGTATTCCGTTCGCCGGTCCTGATCGAACACTCCAGTAATGCTCGCAAGCGGCGGTGAAGGAACGTCTTGAGATGATGCGCCAGAACTGGGTCCTTCTCGACAAAGCGCCACGCTTTTTCAAATGCGATACTTACGATAGCCTCTGGCGCTTGCACCTGGTCGGATATGACCTGATCCATCTCGAAACTCCTCGACTCCTAGCACAAGGTAAAAGATTCGTCCGAAGCGTACCGACGAGCTGCGGCCTGTCCTGACCGGCAAGAAGTCGGAGCCACAGCCAAAATGTGTGTCGAGCTGCCCGCGGCGCTACAGCGAACTTTATAATGCCGCTTGTTGAAGTCCGGATGACCGAGTGTTGAAGTGCCAGCGCGAGTCGAACGATTCTGAATTGTCTGAAGAGACCCTGCGTTGACATTTGCCTCTTTGCGCCCCGCATCTTGTTGCCCGGCGTTCGCCCTTCGCCGTTCGCCGGGCTCACGCTCCCAAGGGGCAGTCGAACTACAGCCGTCTTACGGAGCAGGCCGTTCGCTACCTTCCACTTTCAAGGCTAAGAAGTGTTCTGGGAGATGTCGTATGCGCTCTTTATGTCGCGTCCAGCTGTGTGGCTCATTCTCGACAATCCGTTCGTGTGCTTCCCGACATGCGTCAACAGCCTGGCCACATCCGCCGGTTCCTGCGCGCGGCACCACGTTTGCGATACGATTCTGCTCCGGATGGGTCGCACCAAAGAAACGGGACAAGCTATCGCGACAATTGCGTTGATCTGCCAGGAGCTCGTTCTGGCAACGAAATATCAGGTGGCCCGCAACTTTAGAACAATGCGGCCGCGATCAGGGAGCTAGCTTATGCTGCCAAGATCCGAATATCGGAAGGCGCGGTCAACCGTGCGGTACGAATATCTCGGATCGTGCGCCCCCTATCTGCCTTGGAGTAAACTGCGACCGTGTAAGATGCCATGATCAAGCGTTTGAGGTGCAGTCCAGCGGAAATCGGATGGATGTCTCGCTCCTCGAAGCGAAATGATCAGCACGTGGAAGCGGCTCACTCACGTAGCGGTGAGCCGCGGTCTTGAACCGGCCTTATCCGTGGGTAGGAGAGCACAGCCACGGTCAGCCCAGCGATGAAGCTCTCGCCGGGCGGCCGTCAATCGCAGAAGAGCAAAACGGCTCTCAGCCCGCCGCACGTGCCAGAATCAATCTGGCAATCCGCATCTGGTTGGCCGGAGTGCGCAGTGCAGGCGGTAAGGCGGCCACTGCCTGATCGAGAAGGCGCCCCAAGATTTGAAGCTCTTCTGGATTGTAGACGCCATGGTCCCGTCTCATTCGCGCTGCTCGCCCGCCGCCAGGATGGCCACCGGTGCTCGTATCGCCGAGCTGGCCGAGCTCCAGTTCCGCTGATATCATTTCGTTCGTGAGTGCGTTGAGCAGCTGGATTGCCTCGAGCTCGTTGCTTCCTTCGCGTACGAGAGTTGCCACGATATCGAGTTGTAGGTCGATGCGATCCTCAAGGTCTTGCATGCGTGAATTCGAAGGGTCAAGTTCCACAGTGTTGCTCCAGACTAATTAAACGAGATTGACGTGTAGTTTTTGTGTGCGTTCCGGTTTGCGAGGCCGCCGATGCGGTGCGTGACTGAATTGCCGCTGCACAAGACACCTCGCGCATGTGCAACCGAAGAAAGGGACAGGCTGGTTTCGCAGAAAAACCCGAAGGAGGTCTGGTCGCTATAGAGCGCTGTGCGCTGCGCGGTAGAACGCTCGTCCTTGATTGAGCTATCGAGCCGGCGCACTCCAAGCTAGCGGACCTCGCAGGAACGCCGTTGGCATAGGCCGAGCCCACCAAACAGCGTGGAGCGGATGGGCGGCATGAGAACCCCGCGATCACAGCGCGTAAGTGGGCGGCTAGTGTTGTCGCATAGCCTTTCGCGTCGCCGAAATCGACGTCGATAGGCGCCACTGATACCAGCACGTCCCTTTTGTGTTTAAGGAGGTCAGATAGCTGAGGTCGCATAGCATGGGAATCGCGACATCGCGGAAGTAACGGGGCTGTCCACCTGGTCAGGCCGACAAGCCTTGCCGAGGCTGGCGCAAGAGGCAGTGCGCCTGCCTGGCTTCTATGCGACGCACGCATGCAACCCGGCCAATGCGCGTGCGAAGCGCCTAATCTTCGGGAACGCCTTTAGGATGACGAAATTGCTGTCGGCGACTTCGAATGAAGGCCATACTTTTCGGCGAGCCATCCGGCTGAAGCTAGGCCGCTGGTGGCGCGGTTTCAAAGGTCGAGGGATATCGTTGGTGATGTTGGCGCGAAAGGCTTGAGCCGGCCTGCGACTTGGCAGAAAGCAAAGGGGGTCCATGGTCACACGAGCTTCGTCAAAGGTGCTTTCCGGAAACCGGTGAGCGACTATGGTGCATTTGGCTGAAATCCGTAAAATCGAAAGTTTTGATGGGATGCATCCAGTCCGCGGATAGCGCGCGCGACTATCCTTGACCCGCTCTGGACGACGCATAAGACAAGCCCGCATACGGGTTGAGCCGGTTTGTCATGCCAACGCTATTCAACCTGTCATGTCGCTGCCGACGACATCGGCTGCGCGGCCGGCAAAGTGATGCTTGAGGTCGCGCCTATATCCTTATGGGTTTGGGATCTCCCGTCGAGCAAGAAAGAACGCCTTGATCGTACGCCAATGGGCACGTACCGCATGCCAAGAAGGGGCCGGGCATCCCGAAGTAGCGAAGTTGAATAGACATTGTCAGCCAAAGCTATCGATAATTTCGGCTCTGATCGCGCTCGCGGTGTATAGTGAATTGTCGAGCGGAAGGTTCCCGAATGCAAGCTGGCAGAGTAGGTAGTTGGTACCTGCCTCTTCCATCTGGTTAAGAAGCTGCTGTCGGGCGGAAGCTGGCGTTCCGACGACGCACAATTGGCTCTCCAGCGCTGCATCGAACGACAGCGGCAGGGTCGGCGGTGTCGGATTGGCGTTCAACTCGTAAAGGAACTTAAAGCTATCCAGCCATTGTCCATAAGCGGTTTCGGCAGCCGCATGAGCGTCTCCGTCAGATCTCGCAATCACGATCATACGAGCCAACCCTAGGAATGGCTCTCGATCGTCCGCGGCTGTGCAGCGCGCTCGACGGCAACGAAAAGCATCCGTAGTGCTTCGGACAGCAGAGGCAGGGCCGACACACGCCAGATTTGCACCATTTGCCGCGGCCCATTCCGCCGATTCGGTCCGATTGCTGGCGATCCAGGTCGGTGGATAAGGGCGCTGATGAGGCCTCAAGGTTAAGGGTACACTGTTCAGCTCAAAATGGCTTCCTTGGTAGGATAACGTATCGCTCTTCAGCGCAACATTTAAGATTTCGCTGGCTTCCACATAGCGGCTTGGCGCCGCGCCTGCGCTGATGCCGAAATAGCCCCATTCGATCGGCTGGGAGCCGCGCCCGATACCGAGTTCGAGCCTGCCGCCGCTCAATTGATCAAGCATGCAGATCTCTTCGAACGCGCGCAATGGATGATAGAGGTTGAGCAACAGAACAAGCGGACCAAAGCGAAGCCTCCGGGTGCGCTGCGCAAGGCTTGCTAGAAACAGGTTCGGCGAGGGCCCTCTGCCATGAGGGGTGCAGTGGTGCTCCGCCAGGTGATAAGCGTAAAAGCCCAGAGAATCACACGCCTCCGCCAGCTTGAGACGATCTTCATACTGTCGCGCAATGTCGCGGCCGTCGTCGTCCAAGTGGTCAAAGATTGCGCATGTCAGTCTTGAAGGAAGGCCGCTTTTCACTCGATCATCTCCGATTTCCGAATGGGAGTCCTGGTTGCTTTGTGCCTTCGGCGTCAAAGACGTGGTGTGCATCACTTGGCCGATCTGGCTATTCTGCGGGAGCTAACGCTCTGGGCTTGCGCCATGCAGCGTGGGCGTGAGAACCTGCATGTTGGTTGCGACTACTTTGATAGGAGTTCGCGAAGTGCATCCACGCCAAGCATGTGCTCGACCAGAAGCTTCTTTAGCTTCGCGTTCTCCTCTTCCAGGGCGCTCAACCGCTTGGCGGCCGAAACGTCCATGCCGCCGAACTTGGCCTTCCAGTCGTAGATCGCCGCTTCAGAGATCTTGTGTCTGTGAGCTAGATCAGCCGGTTTCGCACCAGCCCCATGCTCGTTCAGTATCGCGATAATTTGCTCTTCTGTGAATCTCGGTCGTTTCATCTGTCCGTTCCGTTTTGCACAGCACTTGCACTCGAAGTGCAGGCAACATGCAATGCGACATCAGCTGTCGTCGGCGCCCTTACGAAGGTTGGCTCAAGACACGCAGTAGATATTCCAAGTTTCCGCGATGTCAGATGGAGCGTTCCATCCTTCTTGCCAAACGGATCGGCGGCTATGCCCGAAAGTAGAACAACGTCCAAGGACGCGCAGGCCGATAGGAGAGCTGATCGAAGTCATGTCGATAATATTCTCAATGTTGTAACTCTGCCCGATTGTTGAGGCGCCATGCCCGAATTACCGGCTGCCGGAATCAATGTGAGGTTGTTATCGGCAATTCGCTTCGCAACAAGCTGCGTCGCATCAAACTGGCCGGCGGTGGGATCGCGTTCGCACAGACCTTAAGTTTGACGTAAGTCGCTTGGGGATCGGTCGAGGCGCTGGCAGAATTGACAAGGGACGCGCCGGCGAAACAGCAATTGGATCGCAATCGCGTTTCGCGCAATGTGAGGTCGCTGGAGGTTGGGAAGTACAGTTGCATTTGTCAGCATGCGCGGCCGACAGAGAGATTGCCGCGGCGGTTTGGTTGTCATGGCTGCTGTCGCATGAGCGGCAACGGCCGGAACTCGCAGCATTGCCAATCAGACTGTTGCGGATGTTTGGCAGTGAAGCGTCGCAAGAACTGGCCTTTATCGGGATGCTATTTGTCTAACATCGGACGTAGCTCCTCCTCTACGTCGACGTCTGGCAATTCTGCGAGCGCTGCAGCGAGGGCGACAAGCGCTCCGAAAGCCGCGAGCACAAGAGAGCTCGCGAGTATAACGGCAGCAAGGTCCTGATGTCGTTTCATCATCTGTGTCGGTGGCTGGGTTGAGGGAGAAGGGCTGTGATCGCGTCGATCAATTCTGGTCCAGCGCTTCAACACGCCCGTCGTGCCAGCGGTAAACCACAAAGCCTGGGCCTGCATTGTCTCCCTTGGTATCGAACCTGACCGGACCAACGGCTGTTTCGATCGGTCGTGAACGGAGTTCGGTTGCGACCCGCGCAGCATTGAGGGAACCGGCCCGCTTCACCGCCTCTGCCCACGCCTGCACTGCGGCATAGGCGTAAAGTGTGTAGCCTTCGGACGACAGCTCGGAAGCCTTGAGTTTGGCCACCGCGTCGGCCGCATTGGCATTCGTTGCCACGTCGGGCATAAAGGTAAATAGCGTACCGTTTCCCGCGCTGCTGGTGATGCCCCAGAATTCGGAGGTCATCAACGGGTCGTTGGCCATGACGGTAAGGCCGGCCTCTGCTTCTGATGCCTGACGGATGATCAGCCCAATCTCGGTGTGATAACCGCCGATATAGGCGAGGCGTACCCCGTCCTTCTTCAATCTAGAGATCAGCGCCGTATAATCCTTTTCACCGGCTATATAGCTCTGCCGAATGACGTGTTCGCCGAATCCCTGAAGCTGTGCCTCAACCGCATCGGCGATACCTTTGCCGGCGGTGCTCTTGTCGTCGAGCACTGCGATCTTGTCGCTATGGTAATGTCGGTGAATGTATTCAGCCGCAACGGTGCCCTGCTGGTCGTCGCGGCCGCAGATCCGAAACACGGTCTGGATGCCGCGTTCCGTTAGCTGAGGATTTGTCGAACCAGGTGACAATTGGATGATACCTGCTTCGGCATAGACGTCGGAGGCTGGGATGGACGAAGACGAGCAAAAATGGCCGACGACCAGACGCACCTGAGCCATTGCGAGCTTATTTGCAACAGCGACCGCTTGCTTCGGGTCGCAGGCGTCATCAACGACACTCAGTATCACCTTGGTGTCGGGAAGCAGGCCCGAAGCGTTCAATGCCTCGACAGCCGCGGCGGCGCCGTTGCGCATCTGCGTGCCGAACGCCGCGCTGCTTCCGCTCATTGGACCGGCCACGGCAATATGAACGTCCGAAGCCCACGCAGTCGAGGCGAGGGCACAGAAAAGGAAGGCTGCAGCTGCAGCTGGAGTGTAACGCCTATTCAACACTGCAGAACTCCTAGTGCTCACCTCGATCTAACCCCAACTGTCTGCGGCCAGCACGGGCCCGCAGGTCGAAGGATCGCCAAGCGAAGCATGCGTCAGCTCGGGCAACGACCATGGCGGAGCCTACAATTTGACGTTACGTGCGATTCAAGCCTTCCTTGAACGGGAGCTTCGCTCAATGCATCAGAGAAAGCGGCGGATCGTTGAGACCCTCGCAGAAAATCTGACCGGTGATTGGTAAAGCTGCCGCCGGGCATCAAAGCCGTCGGATCACGCCGAACCGCCATGACGATCGAGCCGGCCAAGCGGACTGGTCAAGCCGTCCGAAGCCGCCTTGTGATCTCAGTATGGCTGATCCTCCAGGCCGGTGAGGGCAAGATCGAGATATTGCATGAGGCAGGGATCCCAACCAGCCAAACTGCGTGGGGCGCTTAGGCGTGCAAGGACCTTCAGGATCGTCGAAACCCGAGAATCCGCTCCAGCGATTTCGCCGATCAGCAGGCGCGCGGCAATCGCGACAGCCTTCGCGCGCTCGCCGCAAGGGTGTTCGCCTCTATCCATACAATCGCGGAGGTCGTCCCGAATGCGTCGCCATCGCTCCTCGCGTTCTGCAGCCAACTTGCATGTGCATCGGGATGTTTGACTACGTGTCTCAACCCGCGACATGGCGTCCAAGGTGGCAGGTAGCTCATCCACGCTGACCTGAACGTCACTGTCGGTCGTCATGTTGCGCAATCGATCTCGCAACAGCGTTGCTCGAGCAACTTGAAGCTCTATACGCTCCAAATGCTTGCGCAATAGGTCGGTCAGTGAAGTCGTTCCCTCCATAGCTTTACGGATCTCGTAAAGGGAGAAGCCGAGCTCGCGTAGCGCCCGGATCTGATGAACCCGCTGGACGCTTTCGCGGTCGTACATCCGATGGCCGCCGTCCGTGCGCTCTGAAGCGGCTAACAGGCCGGTGTGTTCATAATGATGCAGCGTGCGTACCGTCACTCCGGTCGCTTCCGCAAGTTCGCCAATGCGCCATCGACGCCGTCTTGGTGTAGCTTTGCTCATGTTGTTCAATTTCAAAGCCTACAACCTGACGTCACGTTGGATTCAAGCTATTTCAAAGCTCTAGCTGGATCGTCTTCCATTCCAGCGCAGGTGTGGTGACTATCCTTAGAACGGCGCGCGATCAACCCTGAGGGGAAATGGTGATCAACAGGTTCGTTAAGCATGTCAGCTGGGTATTGCCGGCCGCTGTACGCTCCAGGATGAGTTTGGCGATCGCCGTTCGATTTTCCGGAGTTCGCATTGATGGCGGCAGCGCGGAGACTGCCCTGTCAAAAAGACTTCCCAAGACGGAAAGCTCTTCGGGATCGAATACTCCACTGTATTGCTCCAACGTACGGCTCCTTGTTCGTCATTGCGTCGGCATAGCGCACCTCGTCAAGACGTTTGGCCGAGGTGCGGCCAAAAGAAGTCAGACCGGCGGCGTAGAGAGACAAGGATGCGATGCGCTCCAGGGTGATGCGACAGAGCAACACGCACGTGCGATGCCTTGCTTGGACGGAGCGAGTCCAACATTCATATGCACAATCAATCGGCACTGCGTTCGCTGTCGTGGTGCTGGGTGTCTCCGACGGGTCCGAACTGTCCGCTCATTGCGAGCGCCGCGACCGATTCGCCGTGTTGATGCGATTAGCCGCCGAGCCGATCCTGCCGTCACGAAAGCGGCGCGGCCGCAAGCCGGGCTTGCAATGCGCCAGCGTAGCTTTGGCGCGGGCACGTGGCGGCCTCTCTGTCTCTCAAAGCCGGGCTAATGCTCGAGCGACCGCTTTACGTCGAGCCCGTCGCCGGTGCGAGAAGGACGGACTCGGGCTTGTGACGGTCGCCAACTATGAGGAGCTTTGACGAGAGACAACGAGTTCGAGCGAGACGATCCGAAATTGCACGCGTTGCGACACGGTCCGGGTGCCGGGTTCGCTCACCTTTGCCACGCTCACGGCGAGACCGATCCTGCGAAGCTGCCGGCATCATCTGCTTGCTCCGAACCGCTAATGCTGAATACCTCTTCACGCGCAGTTGCCATCCGAGCTGCCTCCTGCAGCAATATCTCCCGCAGCCAGATGCTTTCTGGGTCGCTGTTATTCAGGACTGGCCATTGGACTGCCTCGGTGAAGGTGGGGAATGGCTGGGGAAGCGTGGCAATCCGGAGCGGCGCGGTTCCTTGAAAATGCTTTGCGAGCCTTAAGGGTATGGTCCCTATGCGGCCTGTGCCCACTAGCAGGGGCGGGATCATGCTGAAGCTCTGCACAACAATATCGATGCGCCGATTGAGGCCGAGATCGAGCAACAAGGAATCCTCGACGAAGGTCTTGCGTGTGCCGCCGAGCTTGACCGCAACGTGGCCCATCGACATATACCGATCAAATGTCAACCGCCTCAGTAGGTGACTATTCGTGTGGCAGCCCACGCAAACGAGGCTCTCCTCGAACAAGGCCGCTCTGGGGTGCGTACCGGACATGAATAGTTCCGGCAGGATGACAAAATCGACCTCGCCGCGCCGAAGTAGCTCATCGTGCTCATCGGTGAGCGTTACCAGTTCGAACCTAACATTGGGTGCTTCTCGCGCGACGCGCTCCACGACGTGGCGGAAGAATACGACGGTTATGAAATCTGACAGGCAGATCCTGAACCGCCGGTTCGATCGGGTAGGGTCGAAGGCCTCCCGCGCGATAATCGAGTGCTGAATGTGCATCAGCGCCTCACGAACCGGAGCGGCGAGTCCCTCCGCGCGTGGGGTCAGGACAAGTTCTCGTCCTCTCATTACAAACAACTCGTCACCAAAATAGGAGCGCAGTCGGGCGACAGCTGCACTCATAGCGGGCTGGCTAAGGCTGATCTTACGTGCCGCTACAGTCAGGCTGCGCTCGGTCATTAGAGCATCGAGCGCGACGAGAAGATTTAGATCCAGTCCTTTGAAGCGCATATCTTCTTGTCCGGCGCAAACGTGCTTGCGGTGTATAAACGACCGGCCGAGGCTACGTCTGGGGCGGTCTCACCGGCTCGTCCGAATCGGTTTCGTCCCACCTTGCGATCGCGCGAGGAAGGTCGCGGAACCATCGCAACAATGGACAGTTCGGCCGTTGGCGGACATCAGAGGCCGGAAACCGCTACAAGCCCGAAGCTAACAGGCTCGCCGCTCCGGCGCGCCTCGTAACAAGACCCGGTCGTTAACTATTGGCACCAGTCCAAGTTGTTCTGCCAAAGCCGTGAGTTCGGCTGTGCGCCCGGTCGACCGCCGCTCAACGCAGCGCGAGCCAAGGCGCGCAGCCTACAACCTCACGCAGCGTGGGATTCAAGCGAATAATTGAACGTGCCGGACATTTGCGCACCAATAAGGATTATGTACCGCAGCAACGCTGGACGTCCGTTGACCTGTACCGCCGGTATCCCAACCTCAGCCGGAACATTACGGGCTCGACCTGCCAAGCCCTCGGAGCGCTTCGTCATCTAACGTCAGGCATCTGCAACATCGCGCGTCGAGAAATGGAAAGCGTCGGCGGAGAATTAATGGCGTGCCGCCATACTCGAGACACGGCCGGAATCGGCTTATGCTGAACTTAACATCGCCTGCGAGTAGATGTCTCGAAATGCCCCGATGCGATGTTGGACGCCTCTTCCAACAATATTCGCCTCATCCAAACACTCGCTGGGTCGGTGTTGTGAAACGCAGGCCATTGCAATGCTTCAGTGAATATGGGCAGAGGCAAGGGTGGTGCGACGATCCGCACGGGCATCCGCTTTTCGAAGTGCCTAGCGAGTCGCAAAGGCATCGTGCCAATACGGCGGGTGTCCAATATTATGGGTGGGATAAGGCTAAAGCCTTGCACTACCACCTCGATCCGTCTCTTTAGGCCATGTTCAAGCAAAAACCATTCTTCCAGGTTGGGCCTCAGCGCCCGTCCGAATTTGGCCGTAACGTGACCCATCGAAAGGTATTTTTCGAATGTCAGTTGACGTGACAGCTGCTTGTTCGTGCGGCATCCCACGCATACGAGAGTCTCGTCGAACAGCGTCGCCTTGGGATGAGCGCTCGACATAAACAACTCTGGCAGAATGAGAAAGTCGACCTCGCCCCGGCGGAGCAACTCGTCGGGCTCATCCGAAAAGGGCAGCAATTCAAAGCGCACAGCCGGGGCTTCCTGTGCGATACGGTCCATAATTCGGCGAAAAAAGACGATTGTCATGAAATCGGAGAGAATGACCCTGAAGCGACGGCTGGACTGAGCAGGGTCGAACGAATCTCGCGAAATAATCGAAATTTGAATGTGCAACAGGGCCTCGCGAACGGGACCCGCGAGCGCTTCCGCGCCCGGTGTCGGGACGAGCTCTCGACCGCGCATCGTGAAAAGTTCATCGCCGAAGTAGGTGCGCAGCCGCGCGATTGCCGCGCTCATAGCGGGCTGGCTCAGGTTTATCTTGCGCGCCGCTGCTGTGAGGTTGCGCTCGGTCATCAGAGCATCGAGCGCAACGAGCAGGTTTAGATCGAGTCCCTTGAATCGCATCTTTTGAGTCTATCCATCGTGTGGATGCATTCTATCGAAACAATCGATTTTACCAAACTGCGGGTTGTTGGATAGCAAACATCAGTTTGGAAAATAATCGGAACACCACAATGGCTGTTGGTCGCTGCGCGGGCTCTCGGAAAGTCCTTGAACGCGAGTGGCGGCTGTCGACGCCTTGGGCGGCAATTCAAAGCGAATGCGTACGTGTTGCGTCGGTCTTGACCGGCGCGACCCGCGCATTCGAAGTAACGCGATGCGCTCGGTAAACCTTCGTATGTGCATTCCAACCCTTTCCATATCGGCGGTTTACCCGCGTACACTTGAGGGCCGGATCAGCATCGACCTAGTGTCGCAACACAGAGGCAAGCGCAGATTGCGGATGCCAAATAGATCTGGCGACAGTCCATTGGCTTGACTGTCGATCGCATTCGGGGCGTGTCGAAGATGCATGAGAACCAAGGTGATCTGGTGTCATTGGGACGCTCCCTCAACGAGGTGGTCCGCATCGATGGTCCGGTCACGAGCGGCAAAGCGCCGACGGCCGCCATAGACGAGGCGGAAGGGCTCCATGGTGCAGATAACATCTGCACGATCAAATCGCCCCGTCCGTACACCTTCGGCACAGCATTCGGTCTGGATGACGAGCCTCAACGGCGCGATCAGCTGATCGCACACAAAGGCGCCACCCCAGGCGATCTGCTCCGGCGCCGAGCGCAAAGGAGAACCGGCATCCAACAAAGCGCGACGGCGCATTTCTCGATCGATCTGCGTCCGGTGAGTGAGTTTGCGTGACTGAGCCCGCTCTTGAAATGACTCGCGTAGGAAAGCCTGCCATGAACATTGTCGCATCTCGGACCGCGGAAGCGCCTTCTGCGCGCACTCAAGTTCATTGGAGCGTTCGCTGGGAAAACGAGCTGCGGCTTACCGAGCATGCCGAGCTCGCCGAATTTTTTCGCAAGAGTTACGGGCCGACCGGTGCTTTCAATGCGCAGCCATTTGAAGGCAACAGAAGTTGGGCGGGCGCCAGGCCTGAGGTCCGCGTGATTGGTCGCGACGCCCATGGTGTAGCTGCTCACGTCGGACTACTGCGCCGCTTCATCAAGATTGGTGCAGTCGATCTACTCGTGGCCGAACTCGGGCTGTATGCCGTGCGGCCGGATCTCGAGGGACTGGGAATCAGCCACGCGATGCGGGTGATGTATCCTATGCTGCACGAACTTGGAGTCCCGTTCGGCTTCGGGACGGTCCGGCCCGCGCTTGAGAAGCATCTTACCCGACTTGTGCAAAGACAGGGCCTCGCGACCCTCATGTCGGGCCTTCGCGTCCGCTCCACGCATCCGGATGTCTATCCCAATCTGTCGCCGATCCGCATCGAAGAGGTGATCGTGGTGGTGTTCCCGGTTCAAAGCGCGATCAGCGAGTGGCCCGCCGGCGCAATGATCGATCGGAACGGGCCCGAGCTGTGAAAGAGCTTGTCCCCGTGTCTGCCGTGCCTTGCGACTACGCCGATGTGAGCGGGAGCTTCCCTGTCTATTTGACCTTTGACGATGGGCCAAATCCATTCTGCACGCCAGAGGTTCTCGATGTGTTGACGCAACATCGGGTGCCAGCGACGTTCTTTGTGATCGGTACCTACGCGGCCGAGCAGCCCGAGCTCATTCGGCGGATGATCGCGCAAGGCCACGAGGTGGCGAACCACACGATGACGCATCCGGATCTGTCGAGATGCGAGCCGGCTCAGGTGCGCGGTGAGGTGCTAATGGCCAGCGAGGCGATTCGTTCGGCATGTCGGCAGGCTGCGCCCAGGCACATGCGGGCCCCCTACGGTAAATGGACCGAAGAGGTGCTCGCTACGTCGGCACAGGCTGGCCTTACGGCTGTGCACTGGTCGGTCGATCCGAGAGATTGGTCCCAGCCCGGGGTGGACAGAATTGTAACTTCGGTACTCGGAGCCGTTCGACCGGGTTCAATTGTTCTCCTGCACGACGGATATCCTCCTGATGAGGACGGGCCGTGCGCTGATGCAAGTCGGCGAGACCAGACGGTTAGAGCGCTCTCTTACTTGGTTCCAGCACTACAACGCCGCGGCTTCGTGATCCGCCCGCTCCCTCAGCTTCACTGAACAACAACTGGCACCCTATGGACCTGCTCGCTACAACCAGCGCCGTCGCGGTTTCGTCTTACGCGCTGCTCTCGACCATCTACAAAAGCACGCAGGCGCTGTATGCGCGGCGGGGGAATGCCCCATCGTTGCGGAACGATCTGGGACAATCCGCGCTGGCTCTGCCAAGTGTGGATATTGTCGTGCCTTGCTTCAACGAGAAACCGGACACGCTCGCGCAGTGTTTGGATTCGCTCGCCAGGCAAGACTACGAAGGAGAGCTGCGGGTCTATGTGGTTGACGATGGCTCGGCAAATCGCGACGTTGTGGGGCCTGTACATGAGATCTATGCCAACGATGCGCGCTTCAGCATCATCTTGCTTGCTAGGAATGTTGGCAAGCGCAAAGCGCAGATCGCCGCAATACGCGGCTCGTCCGGTGACTTGGTGCTTAACGTCGATTCGGATACGATACTGGCCGCCGACGTGGTCACCAAGCTTGCGGCGAAGATGCGGGACCCCGACATTGGTGCCGCGATGGGCCAGCTGGTAGCGAGCAATCGCAACGATACATGGCTGACCAGTCTGATCGACATGGAATACTGGTTGGCGTGCAACGAAGAGCGTGCGGCGCAAGCTCGGTTCGGTGCGGTCATGTGCTGCTGCGGTCCATGTGCGATGTATCGTCGCTCTGCTCTTGCCCTGCTGCTAGATCAATACGAAACGCAATTCTTTCGCGGCAAGCCGAGTGATTTCGGCGAAGATCGCCATCTGACGATTCTCATGCTCAAGGCGGGATTTCGAACCGAGTATGTTCCGGACGCGATTGCGGCAACCGTTGTCCCTGACACTCTCGGGCCATACCTGCGTCAGCAGCTGCGCTGGGCGCGCAGCACCTTTCGCGATACGGTTCTCGCATTGCGTCTGCTGCCGGAACTCGATGGCTACCTCACATTGGACGTTGTCGGGCAGAATCTTGGCCCACTGCTACTCGCCCTTTCAGCACTGGCTGCGCTTGCCGAGCTTGCAGTCGGCGGATCTGTACCCTGGTGGACAGGCTTGACAATTGCGGCGATGACGATCGTTCGGTGCAGTGTAGCTGCACTTCGGGCGGGGGAATTGCGATTTATCGGCTTCTCGCTCCACACACCGATAAACATCTTTCTTTTACTGCCGCTCAAGGCGTATGCCCTTTGTACATTGAGCAACAGCGATTGGCTGTCGCGCACGATCGTCAACGAGCCGACTGAAGGAGATGAGCAGGCGGTCATGCCGGTGCCGAACAGTGCAGCAGGTCCTGTGGCTACAGGGACGGCTTCTGGCACAATTCCGAAGTCGGCGGTTCCTCACCGTCCATCGCGCTTGGCGGCGCCGGAGAGCATTTGCGGTCGGAAACGATCGAGCGCGTATAAGTAGGTCTATCGGCGCATGACTGTGTACAAGAACCATCAATTACTGGAACGCGAGCTCGCTGTGGATGATCCATGGCATCTCGACAGCAGTGCGTTCGAGCAGGAACGGTACGCGCAGATGCTCCGGATGTCGTCTTGCAATGGGGGTGTCGAGCATGCCCTCGAAGTCGGATGCGCAGCCGGGGCATTCACGGAAATGCTTGCACCGCGTTGCCAACGCCTAACGGTGGTCGATGTCATGCCGCAGGCGATCGAACGAGCGCGCCTGCGGACCGGGCATCGGTCACATATAAATTGGATAACCTGCAATATTCAGCAGTTTTCGACCACAGAGAAGTTCGACCTGATCGTCGTCGCCGAGGTTCTCTACTATCTCAATGACGTTTCCGAGATGCACGCGGCGGTCCGCAACCTGGTGAGCATGCTTGCCCCAGACGGCTCTTTGGTGTTCGGGTCCGCGCGTGATGCCACCTGTCGGCACTGGGGTCATGCCGCTGGTGCCGAGACGGTGATCTCTCTCTTCAAGGAGAGTCTGTTGGAGGTGGAGCGTCTGCACTGCCAAACCACGTCGGTCAACGAAGACTGCTTGCTGGTCCTGTTCCGGAAGTCGGGGCAGTCGTTAAAGCACTCAATTGTCGGTCATTAGATCAGGGGGTCGTATGCGCATCTGCGGCATCAAATTAACACATGACGGCGCAATTGCTCTTGTCGAGGACGGGCGGCTCGTCTTTTGCACCGAGCAGGAAAAGCGCGGCAACAACCCACGCTATCAATCCATCGACAACCTCGATGAGGTCGTGCGTGTGTTGGCAGAGCATGGTCTTGATCCGCGAGACATTGATCAGTTCGTCATCGATGGCTGGGATGGAGAGATCGAGTCGCGGTTCCAGGTCCTTAGTGGGGCGGTGCCGATCACGCTGAAAGGGGGGCCATATGTCGAGCGTCATGCTGAGGGCCTTCTTGATTCCGTCGAAGGCTTTGGCCTGATCCTCGGCGACAAGGTCTTTCCCTATAAAAGTTACCCGCACGTCACGGGCCACGTTGCGTCAGCCTATAGCACCAGCCCCTTTGCCAGTACCGGAAAACCCGCGTTCTGTCTGGTATGGGACGGCTCCATCTTTCCCCGCCTTTACTATGTCGAACCTCGCGGCACGCGGCTCGTGGGATCCCTGTTTCCCATGATTGGTCAGGCCTATGCTGCCGCCGGCCTTCACTTCGGGCCTTACAGGCAGCCGAGCCGCACCAGTTGGGATTTAGGCATCGCCGGCAAGCTGATGGCGTACATCGCGCTTGGCTCTGTCGATGAAGGCGTTGTCGCAGTTTTTCAAGAACTCTACGAGAAGCGCTTTGCCGCGGACACGGAGCAGGCTCGTCGCTACCGCGCAGACATCCACAATCCGGAAGCGTTGCTTGCGGCCACGCACGAGTTTTTCGAGGCAAGCGCATTGCGCCTTACGGGCAAACGAGCGGAGGACATCCTTGCCTCGTTCCATATGTTCCTGGAACGTCTTCTGGTTCGCGAAATCGCGATGGTTCTGTTGCAGCACTCCTCTCTTCCGGGCGCGCGAAATCTATGTGTGGCAGGTGGGTGCGGTCTCAACATCAAGTGGAATAGTGCGCTTCGCGCGACGGGCCTGTTCGATGAGGTGTGGGTACCGCCTTTCCCGAATGACAGCGGCTCGGCAATAGGTGCTGCTTGCGCGGCTATGGCGGCGCGAAATGGGTTTGGACCGTTGGAATGGTCTGTTTACAGCGGTCCGGCTCTGCAGGCCACCGAGGGGTTGTCGGAATGGGAGGCCGAGCCGTGCAGTCTGCGTGAGCTCGCCGGCATTCTCGCCGACAACAAGCCGGTAGTGTTCCTGTCCGGGCGCGCCGAGCTGGGTCCGCGAGCGTTGGGCGGCAGAAGTATTCTGGCGGCTCCGACGTCACCGGCGATGAAGGATCATCTCAACGACATTAAGTGTCGTGAGCACTTCCGACCGGTGGCGCCGATCTGCTTGGAGGATCGCGCGCCAGAGATATTCAACCCAGGTACGCCGGACCCCTACATGCTGTTCGATCATCAGACCAGGGCGGAATGGTGCGACAAGATCCCCGCTGTCATCCATCTGGACGGTTCGGCGCGACTGCAGACAATCTCCCGCAGCTCTCCGCACAAGGTCGCTGAGCTGCTCGTCGAATTCGAGCGCCTTACGGGCCTTCCGCTGCTCTGCAACACGAGCGCAAACCTAAACGGGCGGGGATTCTTTCCGGACGCCGCAGCAGCCTGTCAATGGGGGCGCGTTGAGCATGTGTGGTGTGACGGACAGCTTTGGACTAAGCCGGTCATAAGGAAGCAACCGCCGGCTAAACGGCTCCAGTCGGCCTAAGATGAGCATGTCCACGGTAGCAATCGACCTTGCCGGCGTCACAAAGTCATTTGGCGGCAGAACTATCGTCGATGAACTGTCGTTCTCGGTTGCCCGCGGAGAGTGCTTTGGTCTACTCGGGCCAAATGGAGCCGGCAAGAGCACGATCGCCCGTATGCTCCTCGGCATGATCTCGCCGGACGCAGGCAAGATAATGGTACTCAATGAACCTGTACCGGCGCGCGCTCGTGTCGCACGCATGCGGATCGGTGTCGTACCGCAGTTCGACAACCTTGAGCTTGAGTTTACCGTACGCGAGAATCTGCTGGTGTTTGGTCGCTATTTTGGCATGAGCGCCCGCAAGATCGAGGCCGTCGTACCGTCGCTGCTCGAGTTCGCGCGGCTCGAAACCAAGGCAGACGCACGGGTCTCAGAACTGTCGGGTGGCATGAAGCGGCGACTGACCTTGGCACGCGCGCTTATAAATGACCCGCATCTGCTCGTGATGGACGAGCCGACGACTGGTTTGGATCCGCACGCCCGCCACTTGATCTGGGAGCGCCTGCGAGTTCTGCTGGCGCGCGGCAAGACGATTCTCTTGACCACTCACTTTATGGAAGAGGCCGAACGCCTGTGCGATCGGCTGTGTGTCCTCGAGGGTGGACGCAAGATCGCCGAAGGCAAGCCAGATGTGCTAATCGACGAGCATATCGGCTGCAACGTGGTCGAAATCTATGGAGGTGATCCACATCAGCTTCGCGAGCTGATCAGGCCCCATGCGCGGCACATCGAAGTGAGTGGAGAGACGCTCTTCTGTTATGCGCCATATCCGGAGCAGGTCCGCGTGCAACTGCAGGGGCGAGCGGGACTTCGTGTTCTGCAGCGCTCCCCAAATCTCGAAGACGTGTTTTTGCGGCTGACCGGGCGCGAGATGGAGAAGTGAGCGATGGGTGAAAGTTATGCGGCGGTGATGCCCACTAACGCGTACAACTGGATCGCAGTATGGCGTCGGAACTTCCTAGCATGGAAGAAAGTTGCGCTTGCATCGATTCTCGGCAACCTCGCAGATCCCTTGACCCATCTGTTTGGCCTCGGCTTTGGCCTTGGGCTGATCGTGGGGCGCGTTGAGGGGACGTCGTACATCGCGTTCCTTGCGGCAGGCTTGGTCGCGACCAGTGCCATGACGTCCGCGACCTTTGAAACCATGTATGCAGCCTTTGCACGCATGGACGCCAAGCGTACTTGGGAAGCAATCCTCTCCACTGAGCTCACGCTTGGCGATATCGTTTTGGGTGAACTGGTGTGGGCGGCCAGTAAGTCCGTTCTGGCCGGAACAGCGATCGGGATCGTCGCTGTCACGCTGGGTTATGCATCCTGGCTATCCATTCTGTATGCGATGCCAACAATCGCCCTTACTGGCCTTGTCTTCGCCAGCCTGGCCATGGTCGTCATATCTCTTGCGCCAAGTTACGATTACTTCGTATTTTACCAGACACTTGTCCTCAGTCCTATGGTGTTTTTGTGTGGCGTGGTCTTTCCGACGAGCCAACTGCCCGGCTCATTTCAGCATTTCGTCGGCTTGTTGCCTCTCGCACATTCGGTCGACCTTATTCGCCCAGCGATGCTTGAACGCGGTGTCGACAGTGCTGCCCTGCATGTCGCCGCGCTCTGCGTTTACACGGTCGTGCCCTTTTTTGCGTCGATAGCAGTATTTCGGCGCCGTCTGCTGCGTTGACGTGAGTTCAGCGAGAATGGAGAAATTCACAGTCACGATGCGTCGTGCGGTAGCTCGGGATGACCTGGTCTGTCGCAGCGGCCGCTGCAATGGACTTGAGAGGCCGCGATCGAGCAAGGTCTCCGGCCATCTGTTCGGTCGATCGGTGCGGACGGCGGCACCGTTACTTTCTGAGCGCCTGTCGCTAGGCGCCGAGACGGAATTGCAAAGTTGTATTGTGTTGTCTGGCCCGCGCACCCGACGGAGCGTGACCGCACAGATTGGATAGGTGGAACGCAGTTGTCGTTCCCGCCTTAATCAAATGGAGAGCCGGATGTTGTGCCTGGGATTAAGTGGTGGTCTTGACAGAATCTATGAAAGATCGTCGGAGCTGCCGAGTACATTTCTTCACGATGGCGCTGCGGTTCTTGTGCAGGATGGCCGCGTGATTGCTGCCGTCGAAGAGGAGCGCCTCAACCGCGTCAAGCACTCCAACAAGTTGCCGAGCAACTCCATCCGATACTGCCTTTCTACCGCAGGAGTTGAACTCGGCGAGATCGACCGTATCGCGTTCTACGCGACTGAAGCCTACTGCAATACAATGCTCGAGCGTCTTTCTGTTTCCAAGCCCGTTCCGTTGGACGCCAAACTGTTGATGCGCCAGCTGCTGGCACGGGAGTTTGACGCCGAGATCGATCCGTCGCGGCTTTCCTTCGTAAATCACCACGAAGCGCATGCCATGAGCGCGTTTGCCATGTCCGGGTTCGAACAAAGTCTCATTTTTACGATCGACGGTAGTGGCGATTTTCTCTCCGGCTTATTGGCGGTGGGGTCTGGCATCGAAATTGCGCAACTTGCAAGCTTCCCGGAACGTAACTCCCTGGGGCTGTTCTATCTCGAGACGATCCGATATCTCGGCTACGGATTGTTCGACGAGTACAAAGTGATGGGGCTTGCCCCGTATGGTGATCCCGCTCCCTATCGCGAACTCTTCGCGCAGTTCTACGAGTTGTTGGACAAGGGTGGCTATCGCGTTCACCTGGATCGGATCGCTCCGGCCCTGGTCCGCCACATCGAGGTTCGGCGAAAAGGAATGCCATTCACCCAACAACATCGAGATGTCAGCGCTTCGCTGCAGGAGGCGCTGGAGCGGATCGTGTTTCACATCCTGCGGCACCATCGTGAAGCGACAGGCATGACACGCTTGTGCCTGGCTGGAGGGGTAGCCCATAATTGCACGCTGAACGGTAAGCTGCTTTATTCCGGGCTATTTGACGACATCTTTGTTCAACCCGCGGCGCACGACGCCGGTTGCGCGCTCGGCGCTGCATTGATCGTGTCAAACGAGCTGGGCAGGCCGGCGCCGCGCGAGCGACTGCCGGACGTTTATTGGGGGCCCGATCTCGGCAATGAGCAAGCCGTAGAGTGTGAGCTCAACGCATGGTCAAGCCACCTCGACATTCAACGAGCTGATGACATAGCATCCAGTGCGGCAGACTGGATGGCAAATGGCGCTGTAATCGGCTGGGTTCAGGGGCGCTCTGAGTTCGGCCCACGTGCGCTTGGTAACCGCAGCATTCTTGCGGACCCGCGGCCAGCCGATAACAAGAACCGAATTAACGAGATGGTCAAAAAGCGCGAGAGTTATCGTCCGTTTGCGCCGTCTGTACTGGTTGAGCATGCGAGCGAGTTCTTCGAGCTTCCAGGCGGCACGAGGGAGCTGCCGTTCATGAACTTTGTGGTTCGCGTGCGTGAAGCCCAGCGTAGCGTGCTCGGTGCGATCACGCACGTTGACGGGACCGCTCGGCTGCAAACGGTGTCGCGCGAGACAAACCCCGCTTATTGGGATTTAATCAACGCGTTCAAGAAGCGAACTGGAATACCGATCCTTCTAAACACGTCGTTTAACAACAATGCCGAGCCGATCGTTGATTCGGTGTCAGACGCGATCGTTACCTTCTTGACGACCGATTTGGACGGACTTGTGGTCGGGCCGTTCCTGGTCAAGAAGCGGGCGGCAACATTGCAGGATTGGAGCGCACTGGGCGTTTCATTGCCACCCTATGCATCGCTACATCGTGTCCGCTCTCACGTAGCGGTAGATCGGCAGGAGACGGTCTGCGAGATCCGCACGGGACCTTCCACCCGCGATAGTATGCGCATCTCACAGGAGCTTTTCGAGATCTTGATGCGGGTCGAGGGCGAGGCGTCGCTCGGCGGGCTGCTCGACGCAACCATGCTGGGCCAGGCCAGGCGTGAAGATCTCGTGAAGGAATTGCGCCTCGTGTGGGAGCTGCGAGGCATCCGTCTGCATCCGCCGCGCGCAGCTTGCGGCCGCAACACAGTGTAAAGCGAAACATAGCCGGAACTCGTGAGCATGGCCATGCCGATGCCTGCATGGAGGAGGCCAGGCCATCCGACGCACGAGGGGCATCGGGCATCCGGCTGAAATCGGCGCGTCGCCGCAACACCGCTCAAGACAAGACGGAAAGTGTTGCGAGAACGCGGCCCATCACGGATAGCGCTGCTATGAAGATCTACAGACGCAGCTCGCCGGCACCGCGATTTCAGGTCGTGACGTCGGACGAGATGATACATGAGATGTCTACAATGGCGTCACTTGTCCAACCAGGAGCCCGGGAGGAGGCCATGCGGAGCGGTTCGAGGAATGATAGGTTCGTAGTTTCCCGACGACGTACGGGATTCGGTGACTGCCTGTGGTCGCTGGCGGCAGCTTGGCGTTTTGCACAGCGGACCGGGCGAAACCTGGTCATCGATTGGCGAGGATCCTGTTATCTCGACCAACCCTTCATCAATGCCTTTCCAGTGTTCTTTGAACCAGTTCAAGACATTGCCGGCGTACGGGTGATTTGCGACGACCAGATCAATCAGCGTTCGTTTCCAGGACCATTCTTCCCGAGTTGGTGGAATAAGCCATCGATCGACTGCGTCTATCGGCCGGACGAGCAAATTTTCAAAGAGCGCGACGAACTCGATCAATTGTTTCAAAGCGAGCAAGACAGTGATGCGAACACTGTTGTGTGTGACGCCTGCCTGATGTGGCGCTGCGATCAAGAAGCAGAACGGGAAATTTTTCGGACCATCAAACCACGATCTGAGATTCAGGCCAGGATTGATGCGATCTACCGCGAGCAGTTTGAGCCATACAGCATGATCGGCGTGCATGTTCGACATGGCAACGGCGAAGACATTATGGGGCATACCCCGTATTGGACCGATCCGGAGCGGGCCCTGCGACAGGTCTGCAATGCCGTCGAAATGGCCAAAGCGTTGCCGCACGCAAAACCTGCGAGAGTGTTCCTTTGCACGGACAGTGCGGTCGTCCTCGAAGAGATCTCGGCGATATTTCCTGATGTCTTCACGGTTCCAAAGAGTTTCCAGTCGCCTCAAGCCGGACCATTGCACAGTGGCGCGCTCGGAGCCGCGGGCGGCTTTTCCGCTCTTATCGAAATGTATCTTCTTGCGAGGTGCGACACTGCAATTCGTTTTCCCCCGACGAGCGCATTCACGCGCTATGCCCGCCTGTTTGCGCCACGCGTGGTAGAATTCGACCTGAACGATCCGGGCCGGCTAATCTTGATTGAAGAAGCGTCCCAAGAGCTTGTGACGCTATGAAAGTCGTTGTTCGCCTGATTAATCTGTTGGCCGCTCTTTGCATCGAGAAGTACTGTCACTTTTTCTCCGCGCGCAGAATTGTTGCCAAAGCAGCTCCTGGCGGCGAGGTTCCATCAAAGGACGCCACCCGCCAGGAGCTAGATGGCGACCGCGGTACTCGAAATCCGTGAAGAGTGGCTCCGCCGCGCTCAAAAAGGTGCAACCAGTCTTCGTCATCGCCTCGCGCGAGCCTCGTCAATCTCGTTGATCCTGGCGTCGGAGAAGGGCCACCCATATTCTCGCCGCCGGCGTTACTGGGGACGGTCGACACAGTCGGCGCTATTACGCTGCGGAAGCGGGGAATCGAAAAGTGCTGCGCTACGCTAACCAAAGCTGACGCCGTGCAGTTCGAGCCTCAAGGCCTGGAGACGGAGCAAGACCTCGCCACAGCGCTTGCGCGTAAGTGGGACGAGAAGGGTTGGAAGCTGGGGATCTGGCGCCGCTGATCTGGACGTGAAAGCGTCGCGAAGGAGGCCGCAATGGCGACCGGGATGGGCCTTGCTCTCGCCAACAACATCATCAGCAATGTCCTCAAGCGGCCTGTCGGAGTCGCCCCCGGCTTGGATGGCTGCGCAGCTCGAAAAACCCTTTGTCCATCACCTCGCTCACCGTTTCCGAAATTCGTCGCGGCATGCTGGTGAAATGGACTCCGATTTTTGGGACCGCATGCTTGGTTGGAAGAGGCTGCTCCGTTTGATAGACGGAGGCATGGTGACGACGAAGACGAGACGCAAGGTCGACGCGGTACTGAAGGCAGAGATCGCGCTGGAAGCGATGCGGGAGCAGGCGACGGTGGCCGATCTGGCCCAGCGCTATGAGGTTCACCGAACCAGATCTATGCCTGGAAGAAGCAACTGCTGGACCAGGCGGCCCGGGCCTTTGACGCGGGTGTCGGGCGAGAGTGAGGATGTTCGCGAACGCGGGATCGAGAAGCTGTACGCCAAGATTGGACAACTGACAGTCGAGCGCGATTGGTTAGCGCGAAGGTCCGCAAGGTGAGCGCGCCGGACCGTCGAGAAATGCTCGATAGCGCCGACTTGGCCCTGTCGACTCGGCGGCAATGCATGTTGCTCGGTATCGCGCGCTCTGGGGTCTGCCGGCTGCCACGGCGGGGCAACCACAACGACCTTACCCTCATGCGGCGTCTCGACGAGCTGTTCAGCGTCTGACCGTTCCCGGGCTCGCGGCGAATGACCGCGATGCTGAAGGGGGAGGGGCTTCAGGTCAATCGCAAGCGGTGCAGCGGTTGATGCCGAAGATGGGCATCTCGGCACTGGGACCAAATCCGATCACGACGGGGTCGGTGCGGGCCACAAGACATATCCCTATCTTTTCCGCAACATGACGATCGACGGCCAAACCAGCTATGGGCGGCCGACATCACGTATCTGCCCATCGGCCGCGGCTTTCTTTATCTCGTCGCCATCATCGACTGGGCGAGCCGTGCGGTTCTGGCGTGGCGGTTGTCGAACACGATGGACGTCGCGTTCTTCGGAGCGGCTCTGGACGAGGCGCTGGCGAAGTATGGCACTCCGGAGATCTTCAACACCGATCAGGGCAGCCAATTCACCAGTCCGGCCTTCACCGGCGCGTTAGCGAACGCAGGGGTCAAGATCTCCATGGATGCCCGCGGTAGTTGCATAGACAAGGTTTTCAGCGAAAAGTTGTGGCGGTCGCTCAAGCATGAGGCATGAGGACATCTATCTCAAGGGCTATGCCGACTGCCACGATGCCAAGGCAGGGGTCGCGAGCTAGATCGCATTCTATAACGATCGTCGCTTTCATCAGGCGCACGGCTATCGCACGCCGATGGCGGTCTGGTGCGAACGGATGTAGGCCGCGAAGGCTGTGGACATGGTGGAGGGCAACGCTGATGCGTTGACCACATGCCCAGAGTAACTGCAGCAGAGCGAGACTCTGGCAGCGCGAAGAGAGGGATCAGGAGCGGTGAGTTTAACAAGCCGGTTCAATTGCTCATGCTCCGCGGGTCCAGTTCACTGTAGCCGACATGATCCTTTAGGCCCTGATGCCCCAAATTTTATTCGCGGGCCGCAATCTCCCCTTCAGCGAAAAATGGGCTTCATCTGGGCGAGATCGTCGACGGAACGTAGACCATGCAGACGAAGGACGTCCCGGGCAAAGATCCACTCAGTCGGTTCGTCTTCCGTGCTTCGCTGCGGCGATCTTCTGAAGGTGTTCTGGCGCAGCCAGGGAGCGTGGTTGTCCACAGATAGCCCGGAGGTGGGGCTAATCTGACCATCATTGGCGATGAACTGCAGGTCAGAGTCGCGCGCAGGAAAATCGGACGTGCGATGATGATTACGTTAGCTTTGGATCGATCGAGCTACGGCGGGACGGGCCGGACTCCGTTGACCGATCGGTGCGCTGCGCAAATTCTGCCCGCGGTTAGCGCCTTCGATTGTGCGTTCAGGATTCAGCGTACGCCTCGTGACCTGTCTTGCGCGCGACACAGACGAGAACTGACTCCCGACATTTTGTCGGTAGCGCGCCACTATTGTCGCAAAGACAACGCGACGCCTCACAGCCACCGCCAGACCGTTCTGCGTGCGCGACACCAGGCCGCAAAGCCGGAGCGGCGTCGCCTCGGTTATGATGGCCCAATTCCTGCTTGGAGTGCGCGAGCACGCAACAGGAGAGGAGGTGGGCGTGGGTCTCGATCTGCCAAATGACGATCTGATCCCAGCCGCACCATCGGCGATGCACTCGACTTGTCCTTTTCATGTCGATAAAGCTGGCGTGCATCGAGGAGAACGGAAGGCGATGCTGCTAACCGGAGCGTCGCGCGGAATTGGTCACGCTACCGCCAAGCTGTTTTCAGAAGCTGGCTGGCGTATCATTTCTTGCGCGCGCCGGCCGTTTGACGGCGAGCGCTGCCCGTGGGAATCAGGGAATGAGGATCATGTCCAGATCGACCTAAGCGACCATCGAATGCTGCCGCGCGCGGTGAGCGAAGTGAAGAAACGCCTGAGCGGCGGAGTTTTGCATGCGCTGGTGAATAATGCCGGGATTTCGCCCAAAACACCTAATGGGGACCGGCTAACGTCCTTGACGACATCCACCGAGACATGGATGAGGGTCTTCCACCTCAATCTCGTGGCTCCGATCCTGCTGGCGCAGGGCTTGTTTGACGAGCTGAGAGCTGGGTCAGGATCGATCGTCAATGTGACTTCGATAGCCGGATCGAAGGTGCATCCGTTTGCTGGAAGTGCCTATGCGACATCGAAGGCGGCGCTTGCAAGTCTCACACGCGAAATGGCGCATGATTATGCGCCGCACGGCATTCGTGTAAATGCGATCGCTCCCGGCGAAATCGGGACAGACATGTTGTCGCCCGACACCGAAGCGCGTCTTGTGCCAACCATCCCGCTGCGCAGAGTGGGAACGCCCGACGAGGTGGCCAAGGTCATCTTCTTCCTGTGCTCAGATGCTGCGAGCTACGTCACGGGAGCCGAGCTGCCGATCAACGGTGGGCAACATCTGTGATCGGCCTCGCCTGACAACGCAGCTGACGTGAGCTGCAGCAGTGGAACGTGCGTTCTACGCTGGCGTCGGTCACCCATTCCGCAAAACAAAACGCACTGAAAGTTTATCGTCGTGCCACGAAAAGCTGTTACGCTTCTATGTCATCTCGTCACCGCTTGGCGCTAGATCGAGAATGACATGCAGAACGAAGCTCGCAAACCAGAAGAAAACGCCAGGGAGGATGATCAAAACATCGGAGACCGTCCCATGCTGCATATCGCTTCCGCACGCGAAAGACCTGCCTCACAAGTGGAGCCGGAACGTGAGCTCTCCGTCGAGCCGCTGCGCGAGAGCGCACTGACCGGCATTTTCGAAATATCGAAGATACTGAACGCTCCTTGCCGCCTTGAAGTCACATTGGCCAACGTCCTCGATCTTCTGCAGTCATTTGTGCAGATGCGACACGGCATCGTCTCACTGTTCGACGATGACGGGACGCCAGACATCACCGTGGGCGCCGGTTGGAGCGAAGGCAGCGACGAACGCTACCGGATGCGCTTGCCCCGGATGGCGATCGACCAAATCGTCGCGGCGGACCGGCCTCTCGTCGCCGAAAATGTGGCAGCCGAGCCGGCATTCAGCGCTGCCGATCTCGAAGTGCTGGGCGCCTCGGATAGTACGCCCGTGTCGTTCATCGGAGTTCCAATTCGCATCGACCCCAAGGTCGTGGGTACGCTGACAATTGACCGTATCCGGGACGACAGGTCGAGCCTGCGGCTCGATCACGATACACGGCTGCTCGCCATGATCGCCAACCTGGTGGGACAGACAGTGAAGCTGCATCGCTTGTTCGCTTGCGATCGCGAACGGCTGATGGTGGAGAAGGACCGGCTACAAAAGCAATTGTTTGAGCTTAGGCAACCTGCACGGGATCGTAAGAAGGTCCACGTCCATGGCATCATTGGCGACAGCCCGGCGCTCCGTGGGCTTCTCGAGAAGATCGCGATCATAGCCAAATCGAACAGCACGGTTCTACTGCGCGGTGAATCCGGGACCGGAAAGGAGCTGGTAGCCAAAGCTATTCACGAGTCGTCATCTCGCGCCAAGCGGCCTTTCGTCAAACTGAATTGCGCGGCGCTGCCCGAGACAGTCCTGGAGTCCGAATTGTTTGGCCATGAAAAAGGTGCCTTCACCGGCGCGTTCAGCTCGCGCAAGGGGCGCTTTGAGCTTGCTGACAAAGGGACACTATTTCTTGACGAGATCGGCGAAATTTCGGCGCCGTTCCAGGCGAAGTTGCTGCGAGTTCTGCAGGAGCAAGAGTTCGAGCGCGTCGGCAGCAACCAGACCATCAAGGTCGATGTTCGTGTCATAGCAGCGACCAACAGGAATTTGGAAGAGGCCGTGGCAAAGAGCGAGTTTCGTGCTGACCTTTACTATCGGATCAGCGTCGTTCCCTTGCTCCTGCCGCCGCTGCGCGAGCGGCGCAGTGATATTCCGCTGCTGGCCAGCGAGTTTCTCAGGAACTTCAACAACGAGAACGGGCGTACGCTGACCTTGGAGGCGAGCGCGATTGATGTGCTCATGAACTGCGGATTTCCCGGAAATGTCCGAGAGCTAGAAAACTGCATTCAGCGCACGGCGACGCTGTCCGCTGGGCCAGCGATCGTGAGAAATGATTTCGCTTGTTGCCACGGCCAATGTCTTTCCGCGATGCTGTGGAAAAGTACATCGGAGCAGATGATCATGCCACCGGTGCCGAGCACGCCGGTGCTGGCTAAGTCGATCGCTCCGCTATCGGAAGCGACCGCGCCGGCTCCGCCAGGGGACAGCGAGTTGTCTTCGCTGGCTGCCCCTCCCGGCACTGTCCTCGTAAGCGGCGCGAAGATCGCCGATCGCGAGCGAGTCATTGCAGCCATGGAGAAATCTGGATGGGTGCAGGCAAAAGCAGCGCGCTTGCTGGGGCTAACGCCGCGTCAGATTGGTTACGCGTTGAGGAAATACGGAATCGAGATCAAGCGGTTTTGAACGCAAGGATCTTGGCGTCATTTACCTGACGTGCCCGGCGGCGGCACGGGGATGTCGCGGCTTGGACGCATGTCGGTATTCGTCCCTCGCAAAACCGGGCCAGATCGCTCGATCGGTTTGGTCCAGGCCTTTGAAATAGCGAGCAAAGTCCAAAGAGAGTCGTGATGGTACGAGACTTGCTGTCCTCTTCGCAGCTGTCGCAACTTTTGGAGCAACTCCGTGCACAATGTCGTCTGCATCAAACAGGTTCCTGACTCTGCGCAGATCCGCGTGCACCCCGTTACCAATACAATCATGCGTCAGGGCGTGCCGACAATCATCAACCCATATGACCTCTTTGCGCTTGAGGCCGCGCTGGAACTGCGCGATCGGTTCGGCGGCGAAATAACCGTGCTTACAATGGGCCCGCCGTCGGCGGAAGACTCTTTGAGGAAGGCGCTGACCTATGGCGCCGATCGCGCCGTACTGCTCACCGATCGATGCTTTGCGGGCTCCGACACCCTTGCCACGACGTATGCACTGGCAACAGCCATACGGAAGATTGGTAAGGAATATGGCCCGGTAAACCTCATCTTCACGGGCAAGCAGACCATCGACGGCGATACCGCTCAGGTTGGGCCCGGCATCGCAAAACGGCTGGGCGTGCTACAGCTTACCTACGTCGCCAAGGTCAGATCCCTGGATCTCGCCGCACACACAATCGAAGCGGAACGACGTTCCGAGGGTGGTGTCCAGGTGCTGCACACTCGGCTTCCCTGTCTCGTCACCATGCTGGAGGCGACAAACCAGATTCGGCGCGGCGCGATGGCGGATGCTTTACGTGCCGCACGGGCGCCGATCGTGAGATGGAGCGCGCACGACGCCGGCGTCGAGGACATCTCCAAATGCGGTCTCAAGGGCTCGCCGACCGTCGTCAAGCGAGTGTTCGCGCCATCCGCACGCGCTGAGAAGGCGGCCCTGGTTGAGGCCACAGAGCAACCGGCGCAGGCGCTGATAGACGCCATTTTCAAGCATCAACCGAAACTCGAAGTCGATCTTGCGGCATCAGCCCGTGATGTTTGATCTGGATAGAAGGCCAGCCAGACCACAACACAAGGGGAGCTTCGACGTGACGGGGACGACGAGGCGAAACTCGTCTGCATCCAGGAGCATCATGCTAGGGCGATGCCGTCTGCACGCTCAAAGTGCTGTCATTTGGTTCAGGGTGTGAACGGTCGGCGATTCTCGACGGTTTGGCGGTACCCCGATAGATCGTCAGTGCGGCGATGATGCCGAGCGCGGCTGAAAACATCAGCCAATACCCCGGTGAAGCCTTGTCGTTGGTTTGCTCAATGAGCCAGGTCGAGGCCAATGGTGTAAAGGTGCCAAACAAGGCGGCCGCGAGTGCGAAGGCCAGAGAAAAGCAAGTTGTGCGCACATGCGCGGGCACGATCTCAACGAGCGCGCCTAACATAGTTCCGCTGTAGGTGCCAAAATAGAACGAGAACATCATCGCGACCGCCAACATCTTGCCGAAGGTGGGAGCGCTTACCAGCCAGTGCAAAGCCGGATACGCTGTCATCAATGCAAGGCCGGCAATGGCGAGCAGAACTGGCTTTCGGCCGATACGATCGGAGACGGCGCCGCCAATTGGATTCCAGATGAAATTGGTCATGGCGACCAGGAGCGTCACCAGGAGAGCGTCCTGAGCGGACAGCTTCAAGACTGTCTTGCCGAAAGTGGGCGTGTAAACGGTGACGAAATAGAAGGTCGTTGTGCTCAGGATCGCCATCATCATTCCGAGAACGACTATGCGCCAGCCGATCAGCGCCGAGGCAAAGATCTCGCGGGCTTTCGGATGCTTCTTCATCGCCAGAAATTCCGGCGTTTCCTCCAGTGTTCGACGAAGAAGGAAGATAAGCGGGATGATAAGGCAGCCGATAAAAAACGGAATACGCCACCCCCAGGCGGCGACGGTTTCGGCCGGCATCGCATCGTTCAGCAGGTAGCCCACGCTCGCCGCGACAAAGATCGCGACCTGCTGGCTGGACGATTGAAAAGATGTATAGAAGCCGCGATTACCTGGGGTTGCGATCTCCGCCAGGTAGACTGAAACGCCGCCGACCTCGACGCCGGCGGAAAAACCCTGGAGCAGCCGTCCGGCCAAAACGATAATCGGGGCAGCAATGCCAATGGTCGCGTAACTAGGACAGAAGGCGATGATGACAGTGCCGATCGCCATGATCGATAGCGTGATAATCAGGCCTTTTCGACGTCCGATCTGGTCGATATAGGCGCCGAGGACGATTGCGCCTACTGGACGCATTAAGGCACCCAGCCAGAACACGCCGAAGGTGTTGAGCAGCGAGGCTGTTTCACTTTCGGATGGGAAGAAGGCTCGTCCGATAGCGCTGGCGTAAAAGCCAAATAGGAAAAAGTCGAATTGCTCGAGGAAATTGCCGCTGGTTGCGCGCAGGATCGCATTGACGCGCGATTTGACCGTCCCGCGCTGAATAAGTGTTTGTGACACGCGAGTTTCCTTCCCGTCAAAAATGGCCGGTTCGGAAAACCTCACGCCAGCCCAATTGCATCAGGCCGTGACTCTGTCATTGGTGACATTACCGGCCGCGCGGAAGGCGCCTGATCTTTTCGGCGTATTTTCGGCGATAATTAGATTAGTGCACATATTTCGCCGTCGGTTCGCGGAGCAGCAGCGGAACGTCAATTGCCGCAAGCTAACTTCATTTCAGACCAAAATTGACAAATACATGAGGTATTTCGTTTGCCGGCTCACGGCAGCTATGAGGCCTGTTGGGGCGATCTCGGCGGTCAAGGACGCATGCCCCTCGCGGGAGTCTGGCACTTATTCGCTGCTCGATTTCCGACAGCCATGCAAACCGTGTCAGACTCAAGACACCTGCCCTGACGAGCCGGTATGAACGTTTTCCCAAACAATTCCGAAACTTATGGCGTGAGACCAGGTTTGGCACGGCGATTGCTGAAAACGTGCAAGACAACGGGAGCGGACGAGTGCAGGCGGAACGGGTAAGAACCAGCGGCGGTGTTTTCTCAGATGCTCGTGGCGGCCGAACTGCCGAGATCTCGTGGAGATCACGGCCGAAGCTCTCAAGAGCGCGGTAGGTGCGCCTCCTTCCGGCAGCGCTGTCCCAAGCGCGTAGCCAGCCAGAAATAGCAATGTGCAGAAACCGCGAGGATTCGATGCATCTTACGACCGACGTCAAGCGAGGCACGAACGCGCAAACAGACGCCCCTTCCTGTGACGCAAAATCCCGATGCGTTTGCGCGGGCCAATAACTCACCATGATTCTGCGCGTGATGCCTGGAGGCGCCAGCCATGCGTGGAATTGGACTGATCTGGATCGTAATCCGACAGGGTTATCGCCGCTTCAATCAGTGGGCGTGCTCCATGTGTGAACAGGATTGGGCTCAAGACGCCCGGCTAAGGGTGGCCGCGAGGGCACAAAGAGCAGAGTGCGCCTCGAGGGCGACGGCGATCATAAGCGCCATCGCGCCAACGAGCTCTTCTGTCTCGACTGGCCAATAGTCGGTCACGGACGAGAATTCGTTTCTTCAAGGCTTGTTCTCCCCTCATGGCTATCGTCCAAATGACGTCTCCTCAAGCTTCTCGATTTTCGCCGGATCAGCCTGCGCAGATATTCTGCGCGCATTTGACCGAGCGCGCGCGAGCTCTGTTTGGCGCACATCCCTTTGCTGAGGAGCTATCCGAAGAGCAGTTTGCTAGCCTGCTGCCTGAATATCTGGCGATGTCGCAGGCGTTTCCCTATCTGCAGGCAGGATCGCAAAAGGATCTCATATTCGATGCAATGCATCATAATCGGGATCTTCCCAGGGATATTGAGCTGACCAGCGTCGTCGCAAATTTCATTTGCTGGGATGAGACGGGCGGCTATGGCCGAATTATCCAGGGTGGCAAGGCGGCGCTACCCGACATTCTGCTGACCGAAACGTTTCACTCGAACCTGTTCAGAAGGGATGCATCGCGACTGCTCGGCAGAGCAATACGTCCCAACTATAGCGCCACGACGAACCGGTACCTGCATTCTCTCTATGACGGATTATCAGCAAAAGACCCCGTGGTGCGTTGCGCCTACATGGTCGCCTTTGAGCTGCACGCTGCGGAGATGATCCAGGCGCTGTGGACCACCACGGTCAAAACCTTTGACACGCGGCCCGACGATCTTGAGTACTTCCGCAGCCACGTCGGTGGAGAAGATCCAGCCGAAAAGTATCATGGAGAGATGACAAGCCGCCTCATTGGCGAACTTGTCTCGGCGGATCGCAATGGTCGTTTTCTGAACGAGTTCGATCGGGCCTATCGACTGAACTTAACGTGGTGCCAGGATCTGCTCCGAATTTCCTCACTTGAGCAAAATGACCGAGCTGAAATCGAACACCGTGGCCATTGTCATTGTGGTTCTGTCAAATTCCTCGTGCGGGCGCCGCGGCAGCTATCTGCAGTTCGATGCAATTGCTCGATCTGCCGGATGTCCGGATTTATGCATTTGCTGGTACCTGGCGATAGGCTCACGATTGAATGCGGCGAAGAGTTCCTCACCACTTACCAGTTCAATAAGAACATCGCCCGGCACACGTTTTGTCGCGTTTGCGGCGTCAAGCCATTCTATCGCCCGCGGTCGAATCCCTCCGGATTCAGCGTCAATGTTCGATGCCTGGATAAAAGAACGATCGAAGGCATCAGAATTGATGACTTCGATGGCGAGCATTGGGAACAAGCATTCCGCTCGAAGCGACCAGGAGCCTGGCTCTGCATTGAAGAACAAACCCCGGAGTGAACCCAATGGCGCGTTCAGCAAATGACAAAAAAGGCCTACTTTCAGAAGAGGCTCTGACGAAATTCCGCGTAGAGCTGCTGGTGAAGGGTACGATCGTGATCAGCCCCCAGACGTTATTTACGCAGGATGAATTGGCAAGGATCAATCAGCTGCAGGCTGAGATTCCCGAAGAAGAGGTGCGATTGGGAGATGCTGGAGACTCGCACAACGTCTTTGTCAAACGCGTGAGGGTGGACCCGCCCGGCCGCAATCCCAGCAATGTGGATGGCGCAGCGGCGGGGCAAATCATCGATCTACTTGAAAGGAAGGACCGCGGCTTCGCCTTAAACCGGATCCTGGGAGCATCGTCGGATTATGTGATTCGCAGATGCCAATTGCATCGTATGCCGCCTGGTTCGTTTGTAGGCATCCATTTGGATGCGGAGAGCGATCCAGACTTTGAGTACTCCGTAATTGTGCAGCTCGCGCAGGATTTTGAGGGGGGCGAATTCGTCGTATATCCGAGCGCGTATGAGCAGCAGGTATTTCGACCACCACTTGGTGCGGTGCTCGTCACAACATGTAGGCTGCGCCATGAGGTGAAGGCTGTATCCGCCGGGGAGCGCCGGTCGCTGGTCTATTTCTGTTCGAAGCGCAGCGGCACAAACCGGCGCGTCATCGAAAGCTCTAGCAGCGGCCATAAAGCAAGCTAGCTCAAAAAAATGTACGAATAGGTTGAGTGGCGCAAGTGCTCTCAGGCAGTGAGATCGGCAGATCGCACCCATCTTGCAGAAGATCTGTCTTGCGAGATGGTTTGTCGCTGCGGCGCGCGCTTTCAGGTTGGCTCCGGTGAGGGCCGTCGGCGAGAGCCATTCGGAAAGGAATGACGTGGTGACCCGCCAGGATCCCCGCAGCGAGCTCGCGCCCACAAAGGCGCGTCGGCGGTTCCAGATTCTACCGGGTCGAGGTGCGCCAACGTTGGTCAACGCGGGAACCGGGTGTTTCGAGCAGTGAATACGTTTTTTGCCGGGTCCATTTGTTTTGGAGGGCCTATGCGGCGATGCCTTCGTTGGCACCCATCGTCAGCTGATCGCTTGCTGCAATGAGCGTGGCGGTAGATGGTGAATTCGGCGACCGAAATTGCTCTGGCTTAAGGGAGTCGACGACGCAAACACCCGCGCGGACAGGCTGCTCCTCGCCCAGGCTGCCAGAATGCTGATCCGGGCCATGGAAGCCACGATCGGCAGAATCGCGCAACCTGCCTCATAAGTATACCGGGGCAACGTCGCGGAACTTCGTCACTGTTTTCGAACTGCGGGTGTTCCGGCGCGTGCACGACCGTGTTGTCGCGCCGCTCGTAGAAAGCTACGGGCTCGTCAGGTTCTCGACAGCTATCCGACCTAGCAAAACAGGCGGATGCTTGGACCATTTGGGACGGTGTGGCGAAACCAGGGTCTAGTGCAAAGGACAGGCGAAAGAGAAGCGGTTAACTGATGCTCTAATCGCACTCGCTCGATCGCCGATTGTCCCTTGCCGCAGCCGAGGCCCAGATATTTCACCGTCGAAAGTGACTGCGAATGAACTTTCCCTCTCCTGGTCGCGCGCTTCAGCAGTCGGGCAGCGCGGGCGCGCAAGACAACTCGTCGGTCTCCCCCTTGGCGGACGCGGCGGCATTCGGACAACAGCTGAGAGAGATCGCCAATGCGGGTAGTGGCGTGCCGGAGCAGACCTCCGCCCAGCTGGTCGGCGCATCGCGAAGCGTGGCGATGCCCCTTACGGATACCGATCAGCAAGAATATTCGAGGCTGTCGCATGGCGGAAGCTCCCGGGCGATGCTGCTGCCCTCCGTGCAGCAGTCGAGCCAGGGCCAGGCGGTGTGGGCTTTCGCAGGCCGTAGCAGGCAGCCCCTTTATTCTGAAGATGTGCCTCTCGTCGAGGGGTTGAGAGCAGCACTCATCAAGCGCGGATTCAAGGAGCGTACTGCGAAGGGGCACGTCGGTTCGCTTCTCAGGTTCGGACGCTGGCTCGTCAAACATAGCAAGCAGGGAATTGCCCAGCGTCTTCACGAGAGTACGCTGAACAGCGATGCAGCGGCTTTCGAAGAGATTGGCGGGCGGGGTATCCTCACTGCGCTCGGCCATCTGCGGACCTCTCAGATGGCGGGCGGAGGGGGGGTGATCCCATCGCGGACTGGCCCCTTTGCTCAGGACGCCGAGCTCATCAAGGAGTACAAGTCGACTGTCATTAACGAGGCCAAGAAGGAAGCAGCGACGGCATACAAGTATGGAACTGCCCTAGGCAAATTCAGTGAGTACCTGCGTAACAATGCCAAGCTCGCCATCGCTGCCCGGCTTCACGACAAGTCGCTGGATGAAGACCTCATGCGCTATGAGGCCACCCCCGATCATCACCCGAAGGTTCGAGCTGCACTAGCCCACTTGCGAAAGACACTGGCCGGCGATGACGCGGTCGAGCTTGATGGCGGCTTTCGTCCCGATACGGAAGCCTCGGTCGGAACGGATGAAATGCGGTCGGCAGACGTCGTTGCGCCCGACAGTGTGTGGCAGCGAACGGTCGGCTGGCCAGAGATGCTGCCTGCGCAAGGTCACGAGCGGGATGCGCCCTCGAGCGTCATGGATCAACCGAGCCCCTCGGTTTATCTGGCTCGGCAAGCAGGCCAGATCGGGCGCAGCGCCGATCTCCTTTATTCTGAGGATATTCCCCTCATTCTCGGGCTCAGGGAAGCGCTCCTCAGGGGCGGGGCTGCCGAGCGCACAGCCAGCAGCAATGTAGATTATCTTTTAGGCTTCGACCGCTGGCTCTTTGGCAACGACAGGCAACCAATAGCGGAACGGCTTGACCACGAGAGACTGGATGAAGAGATCGAGGAATTCATAGCAAAGGGCGGTGCCACGAATGTGCGTACGGCACTGGCTCATCTGCGGACCTCTCAGGCAGCGGGCGGAGTTGCACCCGTCGCAGGCCAACCTGACCTAAAAGCCTATCCGGACGACGCAGCACTCATCAAGCAGTACAAGGAAGACGCGGCCGCCGCCGGCACATCAAAGCTTGCCAGGACCTATGCGAGTGTTATGACCAATTTCAGTCACTACCTGCGCGAAAACAATAGGCAGAGCATTGCCGCTCGCCTTGAGGATTGGCTGGATAAGGATAAGTCGCTCATCGAAGATATGGATCTCTATAAGCAGTCCGGTGGGTCCAACGCGATCCGTGCCGCGCTAAAGCATGTGCGGACCGGTGGGAGAAAACCCGTATCCCTGCATGCTGAGGATGCGCCGCTCATTTCCGGGCTAGAGAACGCGCTCATCAAGGCGAACTTCGAGAAGATAACCGCCCAAACCAATGTACGGATTCTCCGAAGATTCAGCCGATGGCTTGTTGCAAACGAAAAGCTGGCCATTGCTGTCAGGCTTTACGATAAGTCGCTGGATAAGGATGCAGCAGCTTTTGACAAGAGCGGCAAACGGCGCGCCCTCACGGCACTGGGACATTTGCGGGCCTCGGCTGCCGGAATTGCGCCGAGGAAGCACGGTGCTGAGCTCAGCCCTTATCCCGAAGATGCGGACCTGATCGAACACTACAAAACCGCAGAATCGTGGCCGACTGCCAGAAACGATGCACCTTTCCTTATCAGTTTCAGCGATTACTCGCGGCATAAGCAGAGCATTGCCGCCCGGATATCCGACGAGTCGCTGGATGGACATCTCCAGACGTACAACGGGTCCGGCGGTCATGCAAAGACTGGTGCTGCACTGGCACGTCTGGCAAAATCGGCCGCAGGTGTGCGCACCACGGAACTCAGGCGCACAACTGATGAAGTCGCGCCGGACAATGCCCCCCTAGGTGCCGTCAATTCGCCTGTGGATGTTGCCGCGGAAGAGCACGACCATCTGTCGGGGGGACCGCCTGCGGCCAGCACGTCCTCGCTGCTCGCGCCGATCCCGCACCCTCACGAGGCTCCAGATCCTGGAGAGCGCCTGGATGCCTTGAGCGAGAACTACGAGAATGCGATTGCCGCGGAGGGGCTGATCAACGCACTTGATTGGGACGATTTGCTCTCCACCGAGTACGTTGTTGGCGATGATGAGCACGTGGTGGCGGGCGCTAGATCGACGAAGAGACAGAGGATCGACAGTGATCCGCAAAACGGCGCGTTCGAGCGGCAGTCGAGCCACAACAGCGGTTCAGAAGCCGAAGCGTTGGCGCAGCTTCCAGCCAATCAGCCAGATGCTTCCGTTTCACAGGAACAGAATGGACATGGCTACGAGCCACCGCCACGAGCTGCCCCGGGGCACGTTGTGGACGAAGCTTCGCAGCAACGATCACCGCAGCGGCTTGTCAGCTGGCCATTGCTTCTGCCGACGGCTTACGATCAGGATCACCTTTGGGGGATGTTGGTAGACCTTCCGGCGTGGTCCGGGTTAGCCAGCCCCGAGCGCGCGCCAGAGATAGATCAAGTAGCAAGGCCGGCAATCGCTGGACCAACCTCGAGCTGGTCGCTGCCGATGTCGCCCGACTTTGATTGGAGCATGCTGCCGGCTACGCCAGCCTCTGTCGAGACTCGTTCGTCTGATGTCGAGCGCGGTGTCGAGGCCCTGATGGATTTGCTGTCTCAAGAATTGCGTGATGATGGCCAGTTTAGGCCATCACGCACGCCAACTGATGCCGGCATCCAAGGCGTGGCTCCGGCGGTCAAGGTGGACGGGCACAACGGACAGCGCCTTGGCCTGACCGAATGGTTGCACGACGAACATATCGCCGCCGACTACGCGCTGGTTGAAGAGGAGTTATATTGGAACAATCCCGATCTTGCTCGCCAGACGCGATTTGTACACCCGGCGAAGCCCAGCTATTGCGTCTGGTGCCAAGTGAGAGCGACCGCATGCAGATCCTGCTGCAGATCTTCAATGAGGAACATACAGATGTCGCCAACTACTTGTTCGTCCCCGTGAATGATGGTGGAGTTGCTGGCGGCGGATCGCACTGGTCGCTGCTGCTGGTTGATCGGCGCGTGCCGACAGCCGCGGTTGCCTATCACTATGACTCTGCCGGGCTTCGCAACCGTGCCGTTGCAGAACAGCTCGCAGCACGTCTTGGCTCCCGCTTGCAAGCGGCACGGATGGCCCAGCAGCAGAACGGTCATGATTGCGGAGTCTTCGTGGTGGACGCGACGCGAGCGTTGGTCGGACGATTGGCGCAAGGAGAGCGGCCGGACCGTGAGCCGCTGCACCTCGAGCGCCTCATCGCCGATCGACCGGCACTTCAGGATCGCCTCGGGACTGATCGCGCCTTACGCTGACGGACTCCATCCGACCGCCGGTTTTCGCCCGGATCCGTCTGTCGGCTGAACAGCGCAGCCGGCAACGGATATCCGCATCAGGCGAGATGGACGCGGATCCCGGTCACCTCCCAGGTACCGTCCTCCAGCACGCTGTCGGAAGCAGGGGTAAGTTCGAATGATTGGAGTGGCAGGATACATGCGGTTACCATGACCCCAATCAAACCAATGTGAGTAGCCGTTGTTTGAGATCGTCGGCGGCGGGCCGGTCATACGCAATCACGAGGCACTCCACCGTGCCAGCCTCCTGGTCACTGGCGAGCGGGATCACGCCCTGCTTGCGTGTGCCATCGAATAGAAAACCCTCCCTGGCGAAACGTTCATGTGCAGCCTTGAGCGAACCCGATCGAACATTCCTCACGGATGAAATAACGTGGGAACCGGAGTAGTCGAAGCCCAGGAGCCGGACGGCAATGCTGTGTAATACCGAGCCGCCACCCCAGCGGCCGTTCGCTTCATTGAAGAGCAGCCGCCCGTCGTTCGTGAAAATGGCGTCAATATTAACCGGTCCGCGATATCCTAGATTGCGGACAAGGGACACGAAGCGGTGAGCATGCGTCTGCGCAGTCAACCATTGCTCATTCCTCAGATCGCTTGGAAGCTCTAGTCCTGTCCAGATCAGAGCCTTTTCGGATTGATCTGTGCTTCGACGCAGACGTATGTTTCCACTGTTGATGAAGATTAAACCATCATTCTCGATCTCATACTCAAGATAGAAGAGGGACCTGGCAAGGTGATATGATTCCACGACCAGCGTGCTGCACGACGCCGTGGCCATCTCGGCCCAAAGTGCGTCAGGATCAAACGACGGCCATAGAATCCGCCGTGTATCTCTTGCCCCAGGCAGTGGACCGCTTTCGTTACTGGCCAGGATGATATTTCCGACGCCGCCGGCCCCATTGTCCAGCTTCACGATGACCCTGCCGGTCTCGTGCCGGAGCAAGTCGACCGCCCGGAACAATTCGTTCGAGTTCGTCGTGACGATTCCATTTGGCATCGGAAGCGCGACACTTGTCGCCAATTGACGGAAATGGCTCTTGCGGTTCAGCAGATCAGGTCCTCGCTGCAGAGCGAAATCGTCCCCGGTTTGCGGAATGCCCAGCATCGCCGCCAATCGCGCGACGCCTTCGCTGGAGTAGCAGGGATACATGCTCCACGAAGATGTTTGACGAATATGGCTGTTGAGTCCCTCAACGATGCTGCTGGACAGCAGGGTGCAATCATTCAAGACCGGCGCTTCGTGACCAAATTCAGGTACAAGCAATGAAACGCTTGAGGCGTCGAAATCAAGTATCTCGCCGATGTAGGAGAGCAGATCTGCCGGGATGGAAAGTGGCGAGACGATCAGATCACCCTCCTTAGCAAACCACGTCGAACGGTAAGCCGAGTTGGCAGCGAGCGCGAGTTGAGCTGCTGTCAGATCGGAGCCCGACATTTGGGGCGTACCGGCATTCATGATTATGATCCGTGGCATCGGTCACCTTTGCGTAGTCGGTTACTCAGAGAGCGTTAGCAAAAACGGATGAACCGGCTGCCCGTGACCTGGAAATGCGGCCGACAAGATCATTTCGTGGCATCACGGCATCATCGGCAGGGTTGCTGGAAAGCACGGCGTGTCTGCATCCCCCGAACTCAACTGCCGCCTCCCTTGCCGCTTGATTGCCTGCTGGCTTCCTTCGGCACAAAATGCTGGACCTTCCCCATGCGTGAAAATGATCTCGCTTGGAACCTTGAAACGGGCGAGCCGCGACCGGACATGCGCCATCAGCGCTTCTGCTTCGATCCGGGCGCGACCTCGCAACGCGCTCGCGAGGCCGCCATCACATGGTTTGGCGTCCGTTGCACAAGCGATAATCACGACCTTCGGCAGGACAACGCAGCTATTGATGGTCGTTACGGGTGCGATCAACGGATATTGCCTGGCCAATCGCTGGCGATTGATTACTCATTCTGCTTGGCTCAGCAGTGGTGGTGTGCATCTGCCCGTAGTGGTAAGCGCACCATGACGACTGTTTCTTGCCTGGTCTTTGACAGACAGGCTCGCCGCACATATAGGCAGCTCTGGCGTCTCCATCCTTGAAGCCGATGATGGCCCGGCACTGGCCTTCAATATGATCGATCAACAAGACTTTGTTGACGCCGTCAGGCTCTTTCAACTTGCTGCTCCAGGATACCAGGCAATCTCTTCGGTGCCGTTCCGTTCACGCCGAGGGATACTTGCAGCGGGGGCCCGTTGAAATCCTCTGGAGGTTCACGGCCGGTCGCACATCTCCGCGACGAGAACCCACCGGCAGGCCGGCATGAACGGAGCGAAGAGCCGGTTCGGCGGACTGCTTTTGGGACTGTGTTCCGCCAGAAGAGGGGTTCGGGTTCAATATCGGGAAGAGGCCGCGCCCTGCAAGGGCGCTGCATCGAACTCTGCATTGATCTCTTCTCACGTCACCTGCTCGTTGCTGGGCCGACTTGCGCCAGCCACAATGTTGCGATTCTGCAATGCCCGACCATTGCAACTAGCCGCGAGGCGTAAGGCTGCGTTCAAGGCGCGTTGCGTTACTGTTTCGACCGACAGGCCGCCAGGGATGAAGATCATGACCAACCAGGGTGCGGGATTGTTCTGACCAGCTGAGACATTCGTCAGTCCCGGCGGCGGATGAAGATGCGTGCCAACCGAAATATCGTACAACTTAACGTTACGTCCGTTTCAAGTCCTTTCTGACAACCTGCGCGTACATCCCAATGGGTATGTCGGGGCAGACCCCGGGGGTGGGTGGAGAGCTTGCAGCGCGATTTGCGTCAGAAAGTTGCGCTCTTATGAGAACGGTTCTGCTGCTGACCGGGTCCTTGTTGGAGAGGCTCGCACGTCCAGCGATCGACTGCTCGCAGCTGTAGCCGATTCCGCGACAACTTCCGCTTAGGCACGCTCACCTCCCGTTTCGTGGTTATCGCAGTGTCTGACAGAGGCGATACAGCAGCCGCGCGCGAGGTTCGATCGATGAAATATAGAGTTGCTCATAATGCGTATGCGCGCCCTTGCCGTCTACGCCCAGGCCATCGAGGGTTGCGGTATGCGGCGCGGTGAAATTGGCGTCGGAGCCGCCGCCGCTGAACGCGTCGAGCAGATCGAAACCGATCTCAGCGGCAAGTTGCCTGGCGTGTTCGTAGAGCGTAGCGCCGGCCTTGCTCTTCTCATAGGGAGGACGGTTCAAGCCGCCCAATACTTTCAGGCGAACGTCATCGGTGCGTGAGGTCATTCGGAGGATTCTTGGCACCAACTCGTCTGCATGAGCCATGGTCGGCACGCGCAGATCGACTTCCGCATAAGCCTGTTCGGCGACTACATTTGGTTTGGTGCCGCCGCGGACGACGCCAACGTTGACGGTGATGCCGCGCGAAAGATCGTTCATTGCCTCGAGCGTCTGGATCACATTGGCTAGTTCCCGGATCGCGCTACGGCCGTCCTCGGGACGCGTACCGGCGTGCGCCGATGCGCCCTTGATGAGCACATCGAAGCGGCCAACGCCCTTGCGCCCGGTGATGACCTTGCCGCCGTCGCGCGCTGGTTCGGTAACCAGCACATATTTCGCCTTGCGGCCCTCTGCCTCGATCAGCGCCCGCGAGGTCGGGCTGCCGATCTCCTCATCCGACACGTAGAGGTGGGTGATGCCGAGCGGTGGGCGTGCGTCGTCGGCGCAGATCTGCCGAAATGCATGATAGGCCAGATAGGCGCCGCCCTTCATGTCGTAGGTACCCGGGCCGAACGCGCTGTCACCGTTGATTTTGAACGGTAGTCGTCTTATGGATCCCATCGGATGAACTGTGTCGAGATGGCTCAAAACCAGAATGCCCGGCACGCCTTGTCCCCAGGACGAGCGCGTGACCAGGTGATCGCCGCAACCCTCGCGTCCCGCAATGCGTTCGATGGTCGCCGGTAGGTCGCGATAGCCTGCCGCTACGACGTCAGCCAGCTTGTTGAGCTGATCCGGCCGCTCCGTCGGCGACTCGAGTTCGACCCATCGGCGGATGCCATCGAGGATCGCGGAGGTTTCAAACGGGTGACTGGACATAGTTGTCTGATGCCCCTCGAATCTGAACTTTCATCACTCGCCCAAGATCATGGTACGCCCACTTGCCCGCATCGAGATCGAGCACAGAGATCTCAGCTTGGCTGTCTATTGTGACGCAGTGCGCGTTTGAACCACGATCTTGCCGCGATGCTACGCGCCTACCGAGGAGAACTGAGCTACCAAAGCTGGTAGTTTACGTCGTGGACCATGTGGGTCCAGCATGCGGTAGGAAAGTGTAGCTGGTCGCGAGGAATGCGTGCTTCTCAACGTGAGGTGGCCCGTAAGAACCAAACCAATCCACGAGTCGGCGGGATGATTGTTTGATAACTGTCGCTCCAGTACCGGTCGTCCGCTCAATACGTATTCTATTCTAACGACGTTCTGCGCCGAACTCGAAGCGCGCGCTCGAAATTGAACAATGTATAGCCGTGGCCAGTCCGCGCTGCGGCAACTTGTCCGATAAATATCCTATGTGTGCCAATGATCTTGTCGTCATACCAAGCGCATTCGAGCGCGCAAAATGCTTGGTACAACAACGGAACATCAATCATGCTTTGAGTCCAGGAAGCGGTGCCGAAGCGATGAACACGTGTCGCTCCCTCCTGGCCGCAAAAACGCAGACTAAGCCCTCCTCGTCGCTGCGGATAAGATTGATTGCAGAACTGCACCTACCAAGTATCGCGTCATGCAACTCAGAGGAGCGAATGCCGACAAGCAAGCACGACGAGTGCGATGCAGATGGAGTCATGTAATTCTCTATCGGTCGACGTCGTCCGCCGGCCGCTCCGGGCGTCACGATGTCACGATGGCGGCACCGTTTGCCAGAGTTCGCATTGCCGGACGGAGGTCTGCCGGCTGGATAGACAGCAGTTTCCCTAGCCAGGGGATAACTGGTGCTTCATAATCAGCTTTCGACCGGAGTGCCGCCCTGGTTAGCGCGCTCAATGCACTCGCAAGAGAACACGCTTTTTCGCATCTAGAAGATGCACATCGAGCGTCGCATGCAGCGAACCCCGCAGCTCGGGCGGGATCGAGCCGTCCGTATCGATCAATTCACGAAACTTTCGAATGATGTGTTCTATCATTGCGATGGATCCGAGTGCTTCCAGCTTCTGTGATGACATTATCTGATTATCTCCTTTGGAACGCAGCGCACGCCGCGGGTCTCTCTCTCGGCAACAGGGAGCAGACTCTCGCAGATGAACAGGAACGGCTCTCGAACCCGCGTGCTTAATGCGGATTGCCTTGATCGGCGCGCGGCAGGCGGCACATGCTCATCGAAAGCTCCAAGGAGTCGACGCCCATTCGCAGCTGAAATTGCTTAGCGCTTGTCACGATCGGCCTCCGCCGGAATCTCCTTCGAACCCGGAGCCGTTGGAGACCGCAATCAGGCGTTTCAGTCGAACGGCTGCGCGGCCACCGTCAAGCGCATGTTGTGCAAGGGCGACGCCCTCCCGCAGCGTCTGGATGCGGCCAGCCACGATCAGTGTCGCCGCCGCATTTAAAAGTGCAGCGTCGCGAAGTGGACCTGGAATGCCATTGAGTACGTCTTGCAGGGCGACGGCATTGGCCTTCGCTTCGCCGCTCTCCAGCGTCTCCTTGTCGCAGCGGGCAAGCCCGGCTTGTTCCGGCGTTACTTCAAAGCTGCGCACTGTGCCGGCCGCAAGCGCAGCAACAAAGGTCGGTCCGGCGAGGGTAACTTCGCCGACCCCGTCAGAGCCATGAACCACCCATGCCGATTCGACGCCGAGGTTTTTCAACACGTAAGCCAGAGGCTGGACCCATTCGCGAGCAAATGTCCCAACGATCTGCCGCTTGGCCCTGGTCGGACTGGACAGGGGCCCGATGAGGTTAAGGATGGTATGGGTCCCAAGTGCGGTCCGGATCTGGCCGACGCGCTGCATCGCTGGATAATGGGCCGACGCAAATGAGAAGCCGATTCCGGCTTCGTTGACACAGCGCGCAACGGCCTCAGGCTTGAGGTCAACGTTGACACCGAGATGCGCCAACAGGCCTGCCGTGCTAGGACATGAAGATGTATCGCTGTGGGCATGCCTGGCGACAGGAACGTCGGCTCCGGCGACGATAAAGGAGGCGCAGGTCATGACGGCGGCCGAATACGCAACGCTGTCGCTCGTACTAACCATATTAATGGGATCGCATGCGATCTCGATCCGCGGCATTCTCTCGCGCGCCGCGGAGACGGCTCCGGTGACCTCTTCGATAGTTTCGCCCCTGACTCGCAAACCCATCAACAAGCCGCCGATCTGCGACGGAGTCGCATGACCCGACAACAGGCCATCGAATGCTGATGCAGCTTCCGCACGGGTCAGAGTGGCGCCGGTAGCAACTTTACCGATAATTGATTTCAGCGCTTCCATCGACTTTACACGTTCATTGTCGGCATCCGAAGCGCTTCGCTTCAACGGAGGCGTTTGTTGAAGAGGCATGGCATTGCCTGTCTTGATGAAGCCGTCGTGCCCATCGACGCACGGCCGAACGTCGACGTTTGAGTGATCGGGTGGTTTTGGCACCGCCATTTTGGCAAGGCTACAACCTGACGCTACGTGAGGGTCAAGCTCTCCATGTCGTGGATGCTGTCAAGAGATCGCTGGCCGATGAGAGCAGGGCCGTCGCTACGCCAGCAAAGATGGCGAACGCAACGCCGGCGATTGTCACGGCTCTGGCGAACTCCGCACTTCGGAAAGCAGCAGCCCATAGCCGGGAGCATCCCGCCGGCGCGCGCGTGGTCGGCGGCCGCGATGATCTGCCCAGGATCGAGATAACTTGTGATCGGCGTTCTGCCGCCGACCTGAATGGCCAGGTCGGCCATGGAGACGGCGGGTGTTCTCGCATCTAGTTCGTCGTACGAAATTGCAGAACGCAGTCCAAGCTTACGTAATGTTTTTGACGATGCGAGCGGCTATCTAGGGCAATTGTTGCATTTGCCTATCCAGATAAGCATCAAGGGACCAAACCGTCGTGAATGGCCGGGCTCCCTGCTTCCCTGCCGACGTTTCGTGACCGTCCTGCGTGCGAGGTGGGCTATCTCGGAACGTGAGGCGGGCGAGCAGGCCACCCGATCCTCTACTTCGAGGTGCCGCCATTCTTGCCCGTATCTCGTGAGGAGATCACGTAACGGCATTGCTGGCTGAGGCTGTTGTGCTTGGATCTGAGGCAAGCAAGGATAGCGACGTAGCTCGGTATGTGATTGCTGCAAAGGCGGAACACGTCCTCCATACACGCCTGTCTCTCCTCGGGAGTCGGGGCTTGATCTCGCGCGTTTACCTGCCGCGGGATTACAGCAGTCACTGCGGCAGCTAGAGCGACGGCGCGGCAGGATTTGAGGAGCGAAGCCAAACCGGTCAGTTGGTCTTGAGTCATGTCATTCCTTAAGAGTGGTGGTCTGCGATGTCTTGAGCGAAGCGCAAAATCCTCTGTCCGTCGGCCAATAGACGTGTAGCGCCAGGTGCAATGCTCCCGAGTTCCGTCTCGCCTACTCTGGTATGCCTCGATGTCCTGAGGTATTCGGCGTGGTACGTCTTTCGGTGTTTGAGCGCAGCCCCACCTCACGGCCGATAGTTGCCGTCACGCCTGCGCGATACGGGATCGAACAAGACCTGCGGCCTGGTGCCGGACCTATCGAGGCAGAGAGAGGGCCAAACGCCAGGTGCGCTAGCTGATGACGCAATTGATCCTGCGTAACGAACCCTGCTGGGACACCAGCAGGTCATGTTTAGTGTAGTCGGCCTGCGCGCCACATTAATGTGGAGACGGCGATCGGGATGATGCCTTCTGTAGAAATATCGAAGGGCCCGATTGCTTCCGCCGTTGGCCGAGGTAGCCTCGGATAACGTGTGAACAGGCACGTGTCTGCAGAAGCGTGTGATCCCGCGCGACTCTCGCCAGGTGAGTTTAGATGTTTGACACATTCGCTCTTCTCACTGCCTGCAGCAAGCGTCTGGATTGTCGGAGGCGGTCCCAGCCTGTCCGGGATCGTACAATCTGACGCTGCGTATGATTCAAGCCTCTTCTTGAATCAAGTCGACCGAGTATCCGCTGCGGTGGCGAATGGCGCTTTGATGGCCGCCGGCGCTTACGTGATTATACGGAGCGCCGTGTCGCATTTCTTTGATGTCTCAATTGCATGCTCACGGCATGAATCCGAAAAGTAAACTCTATCAGCCCGACCACTGGCGAAGCCGTGCGGAAGCAACGCGAAAAAAGGCGGAAGGACTCGCTTACGGTAAACCCAGAGACAGGCTTCTTAACGTTGCGATCGAGTACGATAAGCTGGCTCGGCGTGCCCAAGAGTGGCAGACGCATAGAAGGGAGGACGAAACATGGCCAGAGCGAGAGCTGTAGGGCTTTGCTGGGCATCGAGAAGCTGCGCCAAAGCTGGACGGCCGCAGCGCCAATCGCGGAGCAAATGTCACTCGGCAATCGGCGCATCCAAGCAAGTAGCGCTGAATTTGGCGCTTTGGTCCACGATGGCCCTTTTGGCTTCGAGGCACATTGAGTGGCCTCGAAGCTGGTTCGGCATGGTATGCCGGTGCGTCTTCTTGCCTCAGTTGCGAATTCATATCCCGCTAGCCAAGCCGGGGCGCAAGGCTGGCTCGTGAAAGACAAGGCTGGCTCGTGAAAGAAGTGTCCGCTTCCCACTGACGGCGGGCATATTCCTGCCCTGCAATCGGACCGCCGAGGTCGGGAGGTGCGTGGGCGTGCCACCCAACGCAGCTTTCCTTGCGATTTTTCGGTTCTGCTTGCTTCTTTGGCTCATAAGACCGCTGCGACGATCCAGTAAATGCTGGCCCAGAGCAGCGCACCCAAGAGGAGTGCGGCCAGCGGCCATAGGTTCCATCGCCGTTGCGCCTGCGAACAACGGCAATCGGCACCATAATGCCTGACAGTGGGGTCCTTCGGTGCGCGCCAGTGAGTCATTGACCACGTGCCGCACTGGTCCGCGGGGAACGGTTGGTTTCCAAATGCATCGTATCGTTCATAAGTTCGCAGTCTTCCTTCATGGTTCGGGTTGTCAGAGTCTTGTTTGCAGCGCCACCTGCATCCAGGTGATGGCGTTCTCATGCAATGGGCGGTTAGAGGTGGTGCTACCAAAGCTGAGGGGCGCTGGGCAGCGCATCGCTCAGAACTAAACAAATAGCCAGATAAGTGGCGCCTGGACTCAGCCTGGACTCAACTGCAGCAATCAGCATGCCACGAGCAGACAGGTGCCGGCGCAGCCTTGATGCGAAGGAAGCTACGCGAGCTCGCTGCCCTTGGTCGGAGTTGCCACCTTGGTGTCCGGAAGGCGACATCGGCATCGAAAGAAGGCAAGAGCTCGCTAGCGACATTCGACAAATAGGGGGTGGGAGTTGCATTGTAGGGACGCGGCAAAGGGGCAGCCGGCGGCAGCGCGATTGCAGTGCCTCAAGATAGATAGACTAATCAGCTTCTCTGACTACTAGCTTACGAGATCGCATCAACCCATGGATGTTATCGGTATGGGGACAATGTATGCTTAACCGTCACGGCGTGACGCGAGCCCATTTCGATTTTGCTACCGCACGAATCAATTACGGTCACATAGATGACGCATTGGCACTGTTTCAGAGCCGGCGAGCAGAAAGCAGCGAATGATCGTAGGACAGGTGGTGAGGCAGCAATAATCGCGCTCGCGAAGCATTGAACGAGGATAGGCGAAATATGCTGTGGTATTGCGAGCGATAATGGAATGTAGATGTCAGGCCATGTCGGAGTGCATACCAAGCATGGTGGTCGATCCGGCGGCGATGAGGTGGTGGCCCTCGACGCCTCTGTAGGATCAAGCGCATCTGCGCGAGACCTCGACGCGGCGCACGCAACGAAACATTGTGCGTTAACTGCTAAAGCTCAAGGCTACATCGTATGCTGATGCGCACGTTGTTCGGCGGTGTACGCTGCAGTCGATGAGCAAGGCGCTCCGCATGGGTCTTGTGCGGTGATCGAGATGTCGGCTCCCATAGCCGCCGAGCTTCCCAGAGTGGCAATTCTCAACCTATGCGCCGGGTCATTATCGAGTGGATCTAGCACGGTTTGCATTCGGGCAATAAAGGCCCCGCAAGGACTGGCAAGCGCCCTGGGCAGGGCGTCAGCGTCAAAAAAGACAGGAGAACAAGTGATGGACATCTGCGGCTTTCTCAGCAGGTGGTTCGCTGAAGAATGGTATTGGAGCGCCGTCCCAAAGAGGACGGAACATGCGTCAAGTTGTGAGTTACAAAACAACAACGTCATCTACATCGACTTCAAGGCGGTCCACGAGGCAAAGGAGGAAACGTGCGGACGCAAATAATAGAGAGGCTGGAGGCCGGTCGCGTACAATATGGCCAGTTTGCCAGCCTTCCAGGATCAGGTCCTTGCGGCATGTTCGTTGTACAGGGACCTTGCGGCTGTGAACTGAGGATCAGCGGATTAATTCGTCCTGGCTGGGAGCATGTCGCTGTCTCAACACCGCGACGTTGTCCGAATTGGGAAGAGATGTGCTTCGTCAAAAACCTGTTCTGGGATGAAGAGGAATGCGTGATGCAGCTGCATCCCCCACACTCGCAATATGTAAATAACAGTCGGTATTGCCTGCATCTGTGGAGGCCAACTCATCGGGACATCCCGATGCCGCCATCGGGCTTTGTAGGCGTCGTTGGGCTCGGCCCATCGGAGGCGGCAATGTGGTTTGCCCGCATGAGTGCGACCGCATGAGGTAGGCTAAGGATTGTCCGCGTGGCAGATGAAAAGAAGTGGTTCGGCGCTGTTGTCAGCCCCACACCGCAACGGAAGGTGTCGGCTGTTCCGTTTGCCTAACGTCGCGGGCTTGCCAGCCCAGCAAAACAGGAGGTGATGATAACGCACCGGCCCGGCGAGCCCCGTGCTGGCGAATTGCGGGAACGACCGCGTCAGAATCGGGCCATCGCCGCGTCAAATCTGCGTGGAGAGCCGCGCCAAACCCGAGCTCGGGATAAAATTGCATCCTCCGACGACTGTGCCCGGCCACTCCGTATCCTTGAAGTCGTCGACCAGGGCGCCGGCATTTCGGCCGCGATTAGGTAAGCGGAAAAGGTGGCCATCCAAGAGACGCCATGCGGCGGCTTCTCCAACCTGTTCTTGCTCGTCAGCTCGTCGTCAGCTTGCCGCAATACCATTCGCAGGTAGAGCTCGCCCGGCCCCACTCGGTCCAGGCAAGCATGCGCTAGAGGCACGGGACCGCCATGTTCAATCCGGTAATTGATCAAGCCATGCGCGCCGATCAAGCGGACGAACTGAGTCAGTCGACGGATAACAGCAACTTCGAGCAAGTGCTTACGGCTCTCGCGCAGGAAGAGAGCCTGCCTCCCGAAGAGCTGTCGGATAAAATGGGGCTCTGCTGCAGCAGGCCGTATACCTCGGATGCGAACGTTCACACCCCGGTCTCATCGGACCTCACCACCTCTTCTCTGTCTTCCGGTTCAAGTTCGGCCTCTCCGGCGGAGCCGGGCCAGCCTTTGTTCCGATACAGAACTGCCGAATTATCTGGCGCCAATGTCAATGGCATCTGCGTGGGCTTGGCAGCTGAGTGGCTCCTCAATCTCGCCAGAAGTCCATCGTCTCGAATGCGCGCGCTGGTACCGGGCGCTGAAAATCATGCCTCGGCGGCAGTGCGGCAGCAACGGTATGAAGATCTCAAGGCGTTGATGCGAAGTGACAGGGCGGGAGATTCTACCAACCTTGAGGCAAAAACCGCTATGTTGCGGGAGGCGGGATTAGATCCTGCGAACGCTCAGACTCGATATGAGTTTGGAACGTCCTCCGGAATTGCCCGGATAGTGCATGAAGTTACCCACGATCCATCGGTCTATCTGATCAGCCTGCGTTTTAAACCGCGTGATGCGCATACAATTGCGACCTCGACATCGAATGGAATGACGACCCTGTTTGATCCAAATTATGGAGAATTTACTGTTCGGTCAGACCAGATGGGCGAGTTGTTTAAAAGTCTCGGCGACCGATACAGGAATCCCCCGAACAGGCTTCGAATATCCACGGTCGTCACGCAAAGAATGACGTGAGTGGCATATCAGGGCTCCGGAGGCCGGTCCGACGTCCTCGCCCGAATTGTTTTGCATGACGGCAACGATCGCGATCGGAAGCCGCATTGGTTTGAGGTGCCAACTCCGAAGCCATCGAAGATCGAATTTGCTGCCCACGTCCCGGCAGTGCCCTGAAGGTATCGCAGCTTGGCGCCGAGATTCACGATGGTTGCGCATGAGGTGCTGTACGTTCGCGAGATTGCCTTGCTTGCTTGGAAGAGACCGACAGCTCACGCACGACAGAGGACGCCTGCCTCAAACTTAAGGAGGCTGAGTCGCCCTACGCCAGGATTGCGCGCCGCGGGAAAGCGCAATAACGGTGTCTGTTGAATGGTCTCGGTTGAGTTGGGGCGACCACTCGACTCCTTGAGGCGCAGGATTGAAGCCGTCTCAACCTTCCAAAAACAGGGTTAAGCTCCTGGTGTCGGCTTCAATGGCCTTGCCGACCTGCGGAGGTCGGCACGTTCGCCGGCCAGTTCTCAGCGACGCGCGGAAACGACCTGCTCCGAAGCGCAATCGGCTGGTCGGTAAGGTCCGTGTTTCGCAGTAAGCTATCGGATCTCGTCCAGTGAGAGCGCATGCATCCCTTGATCGCTGCGCGGTCGTCCGCTTGGGCGGCATCATCTGAAGCCTTGCAATGGCCGGAATGGTCGTAAGCGGCAAGCTGAGGCCGTCAGGCTGCGTGGTTCCATGGCATAAGCGCGTCGATTTGGCTGCTCGGCCAGCCGTTGGCGATACGCTGAAGTGTTAAGGCGAGCCAGGCGAACGGATCGACGTTGTTCATTTTCGCCGTCTGCAGCAGCGTTGCGATGGTCGCCCAGGTTCGTCCGCCGCCGTCGCTGCCAGCGAAGAGGCTATTCTTTCTCGTGATTGTTTGTGGCCGGATGGCGCGTTCGACGACGTTGGAGTCGAGCTCGATACGTCCATCGGTCAGGAAGCGTTCGAAGATGGCACGGCGCGAGACGGCATAGCGGATCGCCTCGGCCAATTTTGATTTGCCGGAGATCCGCCGCAAGGTCTGCTGCCAGAGATCGAAGAGATCTGCGACGATCGCCGCGGAGGTTTGCTGGCGCGCGGCAACGCGAGCGTCGGGGCTTTGACCGCGCACGGTTTTCTCGACCTGCCAGAGCCTTGCCATCCGCTCGACCGTCGCCGTTGCCACTTCTGAGCTCCCTGCAACATGCAGCTCGTAGAACTTGCGTCTGCAGTGTGACCAGCAGCCAGCCAATGTGATGCCATCATTGCCGCGATCGGATCGCGCGAGCTTGTTATAGGCGCCATAGCCATCCACCTGCAGGATACCGCGATAACCATTGAGATGGCGGACCGCGCATTCGCCGGCGCGGCTGTCTTCGAAGCGATAAGCCACCATCGGCGGACCGTTGCGGCCAAAGGTTCGGTCATCCCGGGCATAGGCCCATAAGTAGGCCGTCTTGGTCGATCCGGAGCCCGGAGCGAGCGTCGGCAAAGTGGTTTCGTCGGCAAAGACCCGTTCGGCCTTCTTGACCTCGCTAAAGATGTAGTCGGCAATGATCTCGAGCTCGAAGCCGAGCTTACCCATCCATTGGGCCATCAGCTGGCGGTCGAGCTCGACATGATCGCGGGCGTAGATGTCCTCCTGCCGGTAGAGCGGCAGGCCATCGGCATATTTGGCGACGGCGATGTGGGCCAGAAGGGCTTCCGTCGGAATGCCTCCTTCGATGATGTGGGCCGGGGCCGTCGCCTGGATCACACCGTCCGCGTTCTTGAAGGCATACTTGGGACGGCGCGTGACGATCACCCGGAACTTCGCCGGCACCACATCCAGGCGCTCCGACACGTCCTCGCCGATCAGCACCTTCTGCTTGCCGGCATGCTCAGCCAGCTCTTCCGGCTCAATGACAGTTTCGATCCGTTCCAGATGGGGCGCAAAGCCCTTGCGCCGACGCGGTGCACGCTTGCCATCCGCCTGCGCACGGCCCTTGCTGACCTGGGCCTTGATCGCAGCGATGCCGGTCTCGATCTCCTCGAAGACGAAGGCCTGCTGTTCATCGTCGCCATTCGCCGAGCCGAGCTTTTCCGATCGTCGGCCGAACCGGGCGCGGTCGAAGGCCTTCAGGATCTGCGTCAGCCGCTCGATGCGCGTATCGGCATCGGCGTTGCGGGCCTTGAGATCGGCGACTTCGCTCGCCAGAGCATCGGCGCGGGCCGCTTTCTCGGCCATGGCAAGAACCATGGCCTTCAGCGTCTCTACGTCATTCGGGAGGCTGAGATCGGGCGGCGTCATTGACCCGACCAGAGCACATCTTGCTCCGTTTCTCTTGCCCTTTCAGGCCGCTGATTCACTTCGCCGCAGTGCTTTTACCCAACAATCTCCGGCGGCTTGACCGCCGCGGTCCGGACCCGCTTCCAGTCCATCCCATCGACCAGGGCCATCAACTGCGCAGCATTCAGCTGCACCCGATGATGTCCGATCCGCGGCCAGCAGAACCTCGCCTTCTCAAGCCGTTTGTACCTCAACTGAGAATGCAGACTCTTCGGATGCAGCGCGGCAGTTTGTGCGGGTGATGCATCCATTCCACCCATTGTTTGGGCGGCAGCTTCTCTGCGTCGGCAAACGATACAACCGGTATGGCGAACGCCTCTTGCTGCAGGGCGACGGCGCGACCGTATGGTCGGTTCCTCCGCAATGGACGGACCTTGTGAGCCCGGACGCAGAGATCGTCATGGGTCATGGACGGGCACTTTTGCGTACTTTCGACCTGATGGAGCTGGCCAGCCTGGTGAAGCGCCTTTCCGACGGGGCAGCGTTGCGATCGCGCGCAAACCGTAAGGATGATTATGCCGCAGATGTAAGGTGATTAATGCCGCATCAGCCCTCTTTTGTCCGCATCGCTTCATCAAATACGGGTTATAAATGCGCTATAGGCTACTTTCGCGACCTTGACAGCGATGCATTTAGCGGCGTAAATATATTTACGTTAACGCCTTCTTGTACGCTCGGAGCCGACGGTGCCGGCGAAGCACGACAGCAAGCGCTCAAAGATCGACGCCCTCCTCGAGGAGGGCACGCTCAATCCGACGCCCGAGAAGGTGCGCGATCCAAAGTTTCAGGGAAGCGAGTTCTTCGATCCGCACGACGCCGTGCAGGTCAAGTACGAGATGCTGCGCCGTGTCTCGATCGACAACGCTTCGGTGACGGAGGCTTCCGACGAGTATGGCGTCTCCAGGCCGACCTACTACCAAGCGAAGGCGAGCTTCGATGCCGCCGGGATTGCGGGACTGGTCCCAAAGAAGCCGGGCCCCCGCGGCCCCCACAAGGTCCAGGGCGAGGTCCTCGCCTTCCTGCAGGCGCGGCTGGTCCCGGGCGAGCCGGTTCGCGCTCGGGAGCTGGCGAGCTTGATCCGCGCCGAGCTCGGCATCGAGGTTCATCCCAGGACGATCGAGCGAGCATTAAAAAAAACTGCCGGATGAACACCCCACGACACCGGCGTGTTCGATCCTCTCGACCGCCATTGCGGCCCAGTATGAGGTGCTGCGTATGGCAGCTCTCGGCGAAGCGCTGCCGCCTACGGCCCGCAGTGGCCTCATGCTTTTTCTGCGCCGGGGCATGTGGGGGTGGGCGCAGACGCTGGCCGCCGCAGCCCCCGTTCAACAGTCAGTTGCCTCGTATACTCCACCAGTGCCGCGTAACGAGCACACAGCTGTCGTTTACGTGCTCGCGACAATGGCGATGAGCACACCCGAGCGGAGAACGCCATGAAGGAGTCCCTCAAAGTCCAGCCTCACCACCTCGAACGGGGTGCCTACCTCTACATTCGCCAGTCCTCGATGCGACAAGTCATCGAGAACGTCGAGAGCGCGAAGCGGCAATATGCACTTCGTGGACGCGCAATTGCCCTTGGCTGGCGCGACGAGCAAATAATCGTCATCGACAGCGATCAGGGCGAGTCCGGTGCATCGGCTGTCTGGCGCGAGGGCTTTCAGCGCCTGGTCAGCGACGTCGGCATGGGGCACGCCGGCATCGTGATGGGCCTGGAGGTCTCCCGCCTGGCGCGGAACAATGCTGACTGGCAGCGTTTGCTGGAGATCTGCGCACTAGCCGACACCCTGATCCTCGATGAGGATGGCGTCTACGATCCGTCAAGCTTCAATGACCGCCTCCTGCTCGGGCTCAAGGGCACAATGAGTGAGGCCGAGTTGCATGTGATCAAAGCAAGGCTGCGCGGCGGAATCCTCAACAAGGTCAGGCGCGGCGAGTACCGCTGCGTCTTGCCAACCGGGCTGATCTATGACCACTCCGGCAACGTGACGTTCGATCCCGACACTCAGATCAGGGAGACAATCGTCCATTTCTTCGACACGTTCTCTCGCGTGGGCTCCGCATGCCAGACCGTCAAGGCCTTTCGCAAGGAGGGCCTTCTGTTTCCCTCGCGTCTGCGCAACAGCGAGACCACGGTGTTTCGGACACTGACCGCGTCAACGGCGATACGCGTCTTGAACAATCCGCGGTATGCCGGCGCCTACGCCTATGGACGCCGGCGCTATCGACGAACCATCGACGGTAAGAAGACTCTGCAGCGGCGTGACCACGATGACTGGCTGGCTTGTATCCCGGATGCCCATCCCGGCTACATCACGTGGGAGCAGTTCCAGGAGAATCTCAAAATTCTCAAGACCAACGGTCGAGGATATGAAGTGGCGCGCGCATCGCCTCCTCGGGAGGGGACGGCACTGCTGCAAGGACGGGCGGTGTGCGGGCAATGCGGTAAACATTTTCGCATCCGCTACACTGCCCGGCGCGGACGGCTGGATGCCTGGTACGTCTGTGATCGCGCTCACGGTTATCGTGGCGAGCCAAACTGCCAGTCAATCGCCGGGCCTCAGATCGATAAAGCCATCGGCATGCTGATTGCCGAACAGATGACGCCGGCCGCCGTCGAGTTGACGCTCGACATCCGCAAGGAGATCGAAGCCAGGTATGAGGAAGCAGACCGGCTGCGCTGTCGGGCGATCGAACGGGCCAAAATCGAAGCGGATCTCGCTCAGCGCCGCTTCATGTTGGTCGACCCCAATAATCGTCTCGTCGCCGACACGCTCGAAGGCGAATGGAATGACAAGCTCCGCGTGCTGGCCAAAGCCCGCGACGATCGCGAGCGCGCGCGAGAGCAGGATCAGCTCTTCCTCGATGAAGCTGTTCGCGAGCGGCTGACCGCGATGACCGTCGACTTCAAAAAGCTTTGGGCAGATCCAGACACGCCGGATCGTGAACGCAAACGGCTGCTCGCTCACATCATCGAAGATGTCACCCTCATCAAGATGCCGGCGGAACGAACCACCAAAATTCATGTTCGCTTCAAGGGCGGCAAAATCCAAACGCTCACCACCATGAGCCCAAAATCTTCCGCGCAGCAGGTCAAGACGCAACCCGGTATCGTCGAGTTGGTCGACAAGCTCCTCGACAAACACATCTATTCAGAGATTGCCGAACTTCTCAACCAGCAAGGATATCGCCCGGGTGGATCAGCGCGCCCTGGCCGCCACGAGACCCGCTTCACGGCCTTGCGGGTCGCATATCTCGTCCATCGCTATGGCTTGCGCTCGCGCTATGACCGACTGCGAGATCGCGGAATGCTGACAAAACGGGAAGCCGCGGCGCGCCTTAACATCCACGAAACGACCCTCGCAAGGTGGGCTGAACATGGACTCGTTACCAGGCATGCCTACAATGCACACTATTGCCTATACGAGATTCCCACATCGAACCTGCCCCGCAAGCAATGCAGCCGATGGAATCGTCTTGTCGATCGAGCCGCCGCCCTCACGACGTCACTGGTGCTAAAACCCTCAACTGAAGCTGAAGGAGGTGTAGTATGAATGCACGTAGTTTAAATAGAGGCACACGCCAGAGCCATCCCACCATACGATCTTGATTCTGTCGGCCCTTTTGGCCCGGAACACATAAAGCGCACCGTCGAACGGATCTGAGCCGGCATCGCGCACCAGCGCAACAAGGCCATCGATACCCTTGCGGAAGTCGACTGGATGGCTGGCCAGGAACACCTTCACGCCAGAGGGGATCATGCCGAACGTACCGCCCGGATTACCCTCTGCAGATGCGCCTCGTCGACGTCCACGCCGGCGCGCACGATCACCTCGCCAATGGCAATTTCGATCACTGCGCCTGACAAAGACGCCATCTCACCCCCGCAACTCGAGTGCCGCTCGCGATAATGTCGTTCCGCCCGAGCATCACGGCGCCAGGCAAACAGCTGCGACGGGTGAATGCCAATCCGGCGAGCGATCGCCGAGACGCTCGCGCCAGGCTCCAGCGCCTCTGTCACGACTTTGGCCTTAAACTCGTCCGACCAGCGTCGGCGAAGCTGCCGCGGCGCTCCCTCAAGACGGTCAGCGACCGCTTCGATCATATGGAAGGTTTTAGTTCCAGAACTAGGCGCAGACATAGAAGCTCACATCGGCTCACAAACTCAGCAGCCGATAGCCGATCGTTCACCCCTCCGCCAGACGGGGTCTCCTTGCCGCTTACGAATGGTCGCCCGGTGTAGATCGTGAGCTCGAAGCTGCCCAGGCCGGGGTCGGTTGCCCATTCCACAGGTCGCCGTTGCTCGTGAGGGAGTAATGGGAAAGAGCCTGTGGCGGACTCTTGCCGGCCCTGCCGAGCCGCCTGTCAGATTCATGACCAAATGTTGGTAGCCGACCTAAATGCAGGCCGCGGCATGGGCAAAATCAACGATTTTGAATTGGCGCGCCGCTTGCTTCTTCACGGCGTCATCTTGATCGCTCCAGAGGCGACCCGTGAGATTGACTAAGCAGAGGTGGAGAGGGTGGCCAGGTTGCGAGCTGAGGTGAACCGACCCGTGACGTGTCCAGCTAGGAGAGGGTCTAGAGGTATTCAAAGAGTGTGTGACACGCTTTGAACGCCCTGGATCCGCAACCCGATGGGAGCCGTAACCTATCAAGCCGCGCGCGTATTCCCGTTGTCGTGGCGAATTATCTGGATGTCTATTCGGGTGTTTTCAGGATCTATTCCTGGATGTCATTTGTGCAGATATGAGAAGAAGCCCAATCATCACACCGCTAAGCGTAGCGAATACGAATCCCGCCGACGTGTATATCTCGCCCGTCAACTTGACGGCTAATGGCAGGGCACATCTCGGCCACGCTGCCGGCCCATTTCTCAGAATAGACGTTCTACAAAGGCACCTGAAGAGGGCAGGCCATCATGTTCGCTCCGGTCTGACGACCGACGGTTTCGAGAACCATGTTCTAGTCCGAGCAGCCCGCGAGAACATCGACCCGTCGGACTTGGCTCATGGCTTCCATGTCGGGATTGCTCATGATCTCGCCTCACTAGGGATCGTTTTCGACCATTTCGATGATCCAGCCCACGGTAAAAATCTTCAGCGGTTTTCCAATGTCAGCAACGTGCTCATGGATGCATTATCTGCAGCAGGATCGCTGGAATTTCGCGCAGCGCGGCTACCCGTCGACGATGCTGGTTCTGCTCTGACGCCAACGGAAGAGCGTTTCTGCATTGGAGGCTGGTTTGGTGCAACCTGCCCCGTATGCGAAGCGTCCGCGGGGAGCTTCTTCTGCGAACAGTGTGGACATCATTTCGAGCCAGATGAAGCACGAAATCCGGTGTCGAGGCGGGGACGGATTGTAGAATGGACAGATAACATTTCTGCCTTTCTCTCAATTGCACGAAAGGACCAACTCGTCCGGGCGTGGGACGATGCGGCTATCGAACCTGGCTTTGTGGAGATAGGGAAGCGGTATATCGCACGCAAAGGGCAGCAAATGCGGTTGACCGTTCCTGGCCTGCATGGATTGTCCTGGAATTCGCGGCAGTTCAACACACGTCAGATCCTGTTTAGCTACTCCTCGTTGCTCTATGCTCATTCCCTCTATTGCGGGCATAAAGATGTGGAGACATCCGGCACGCCAAGTGCCTTTGCGCGCAATTCCGATACTTTCCTGATCGGCGCGACCGGCATCGACAATACAATTCCGATGCTCGTGGGAGTTACCGGATGCGCATTGGGCCAAGAGTCATTTCGTCAATTTGACCGAATTTTCTTTAATCGTTTCCTTCGGTTGAACGGATCGAAGTTCTCCACCAGCCGCGGCCACGTGATTTGGGCGGGTGAAATAGCTCAAGTGCCGGATATATCTATCGATATTCTCAGAGCATGTCTGTCGGAAATCTGCCCCGAAGAAGCGGAAACCGATCTGATCCCAAAACAACTGATTAATCGCTATAATGCAATTCTCGACAAGAGCGCTGGGGTCATCAACCGTTGCACGGACATCATCAACGCGATGCCGGCCTTCGCCGCGTGTCACGTAGATGATGCAATGATGATCACGCTGGAGCGGCTGTACGACCAACAGTGCTCCGCTCTCTCGCTAGATCATCTGCGCGTATCGCACGCGTCCAGATCCGTAACCGAATGGCTCGATTGTCTTGATTCCAATCCGAACCATCAGATCGCTTACACATGGCTGATGGGCTTCAGCATACTGGGTTGGCCGCTGATGCCCAGGATAACAGAAGCTCTGTGGCACTGGCTCGGTCATGAAGGACATCCCCTCGCAGCCCGCGCGGCGAGACCCTCATCCGAACGAAGCGGAAACGTACCAAGAATCGATGGGCGCAGCTTGACAGCCGCAGACATTGACCGGTGCCTTCCGGGAAAAGTTGCACAATGAGCGCTGCAGCGAACATTGTCGCCGCCGAGAAGTTGCCCGATGAAGTGCCGCTCGAGGTCTCGATTCCATTCATGCTTGGTAGCATCAACGTGGCCGCCTCGTATGGGTCGAGCTTCTTTCTCGTGGATGCTCTGCGGTCGGCTCCACAGAGCGCATCCATAGCAGGAACAGTTATTTCGACCGGTACAATCGCGACAATACTATGTTCGCTTGTAGCTGGCCGGATCGCCGATCTATTTGGGGTGATGCGAACGATCACCCTTGCTGCCGCGGTGATGGCAATTGCAATGATCTGTTTTGCAGCGGCGCCGGCTTCTATGTTCCTCGCTTATCTCGGCGGGCTCTCGCTCGGCATTGGATGGTCAATCTTCTATATGCTGGCGCCGCTTCAAATACTGGAACGCGTGCGGCCTGCGGCTCGTGTCAAGTATCTCACCTTGCTTTCCGGATCCCAGATGCTGGGGATCGGACTTGCTGTTCCCCTGGCGCGCACCGTCGTGGAGATTTGCGGATCCTATATCGCAGTCTACTCTCTATTCGCGGCTGCATGTCTCGTTGGCGCCATGCTGCTGGAGTTGGCCGGCAGGGCACTGGCGCAGGCTCCTCAGATCAAAATGGCGACTGTTCGACTCACGTTTGAGGGCGTGCGAGAGGCCTTCAAGTCGAATACGCGTTATCCGATCGTCATGATCGGCATCGGCGCATGCGTGTTTTCCGGTCTGTCCACGTTCCAGACGCTTTACGCTTCATCGCGGGGGCAATCCGCCGATACATTCTTTATAGTCTTCACGTTGACGGCTGTTTTCTTGCGCTTCGCGGCGGCGCCCGTCATCGGAAAGGTCCGGCTTGAGTGGGTCGCTGCGTTTCTCGTCGTGTGCACCATGGCGGGACTATTCTTGCTTTTGATCAATGCAAGGAGTGCGGAGATCTACATCCTCGGTACAGCGATATTCGCCCTTGGATACGGACTTAGCTATTCGACTCTGAACGGTATGGTCGTCTTCATTGCAGGTACAGACGGGACTTCATTGGCGGTTGCTTCTCAGGTCTTCACGCTTTCCTACTTCGTTGGTCTATTCGGATTTCCATATATCGCCGGGCAGATCGTGAGTGCCCACAGCTTCGATGATCTGCTGATCAGCATGATGATGCTTGTCGGTAGCAATGGCATCGTTCTCGCAATTCAAGTGTTTTCAACCAGCCGGGAGCGCTAAATGGCTCGTCTCGCGGACAGTGTGATGTCGAAGCAGGGCGGCGGCCATCAGGTAACGGCAATCGGCGCAGGCCCGGCGAATCTGAGCCTGGCAGCGCTCGCGGCCCCGATTCCGGAAATTTCCTTACACATCCTGGAAAGATCGGAGGCGCCGAGTTGGCATCCAGGGTTGCTTCTAGATGGGGCTCTTATGCAAACCAGCCCCTTAAAGGACCTGGTAACGCCAGCAGATCCGACCAGTGCATATAGCTTTCTCGCCTACCTGCACGAGAAAAGACGGCTTTATCAAGCCATTGTTCGAGGAATCGCTTCGGTTGGCCGGAGCGAATTTGAAGATTATTTGAAATGGGCAGCAGAAAAGCTAGCGAACGTTCAATTCGGCGAGCAGGTTATTGCAGTCGAACTACGCGGTGATGCGTTCAGTATCGCTACCAACCGCCGCGATTATCAGACCCGTACGGCAGTGGTCGGCGTAGGCCGGGTGCCCTCTGTTCCTGACTGGAGCAGAAATGCACCGGAGAATCAGGTGTTTCACGCGAGTACCTTTCTCCTGCGCCGCCGCGAGTTCCCCAACAAGCGTGTTGTTGTGGTAGGTGGGGGACAAAGCGGAGCAGAAATATTTCTTCATCTGCTAACCGGTGCATGCGGCGCGCTGGGAGCCTTGGCCTGGGTCACGCGCCGCGCAAGCATATTTGCCCTCGAAGATAGTCCCTTCGTCAATGAGTGGTTCTTTCCACAGTTTGGCGCATGGTTCCTTGAGCAAAGCGACGTCGCCAGAAAGCAAACCCTTGCACGGCAGGTTTTGGCGAGCGATGGCGTCAACCCATCGACACTACGCGCGATCTACAACGCACTTTACGATCGCGAGGTTGGTCGAGGTTCGTATCCCACTCAGGTCGAAATACGCGTCGACACCATGGCTGAGGAGCTGCGTGCCACATCTCCATTTCGCCTGGGAGTGCGTCAGCAGGCCACCGGCGTCCGCGCAGAACATGTCGCTGACATTATCGTGCTGGCCACGGGCTACCGTACCGAGATCCCTCCCTTTCTGGAGCCGGTCGCAAACCGGCTTTCGATTGTGAGTGCGCCTGGTGGCTCTCGGGAGATCGTGGTCGGCAAGGAGTTCCGGGCCCGGTTTGATGGCCCCGAAAGCTGCCGCTTATACGTCCAGAATGGCGCACGATTTCAACATGGCATCGCCGACACAAATCTGAGTTTGGTTCCTTGGCGCGCCTCAACGGTGCTCAATTCGATCATTGGTCGGGTAGCTTACGATTGCGGGCCTGCAACAGGAGCTCTCAAGTGGCATGGTGCGGTGCCTGAGAGCGCCCGCTGAGGATCGGCAATGGGCAACGTGTCGCGATCCCGCTGCACGATTGGAGATACACCGTGAAGAATGCTCAGCTGATGATTTTAGGGGACGTAACGGTCTATAGCCCCGGCGTACTGGTACAGGACGTCAAAGGCATAGATGATCCGGAGATCACCGTTCCGGTTGAATTTATCGAATTCCGCCTCGATCCACTCGCGGTGTCGACGCCTCATTCCCATCCTTCGACCGAGATCTGGCGGATCACGAGCGGGCGCGGTCAGGTAGTGACCGACGATGGTGAGTTGGCCGTGAAGGCCGGCGATTTGGTGTTTCTGCGGCCAAATCAGACCCATCACTTGCGGAATAGTGGCAGCGAAGTTCTGAGCGCCTTCTCCATCTCCTGGAAACAAACTCAATGACTGACAAGATCTATGACCTCGCAGTCATCGGGGCCGGCGTTATGGGCCTCAGTGCTGCCTTCATCGCAGCGAGCGATGGCCCGGGAAAAAGAATAGTCATCGTCGAACGAGATATCGTTGGATCTGGTACTAGCGGATTTGCGCCTGGGATCCAGATCAACATCTGTCGTAACCAGAAGGAAAGGAGCCTCATCGATTGTGGTTCGAAATTCTGGCGTGGGATCTATCCTGACGGACAATGGCCCAAGGGACGAGACTGTGATGTGTTTTGGTTGACGCGCAATCCCGGCGAACTCGCGCGACAGAGCAGCGTGGGCCACCCGTCCCCATCAACATCCTTCGCTCTGGCCGAGAGGTTATTTTCGCTGCCACAGTTCTTGGTCCCCGGCGATGTGGCCGTCCTGTTGGATCGTGGTTCGTACTGTCAAGTCGATTCCATCATTCAGGATCTGACTCAAAGACTCAAGATTGAAGGGGTTTCAATAAGCGAGCGTACATCGATTACAAGAATACGGAAGGGGCCGCGCAATATTCTTCTCCAGACCTTTGATAACAGCGAGCTCTCGACGAAGCGGGCCATTCTTGCAATCGGGCCCTGGTTACCAGGGTCACCGTTGCGTCGGCATCTAACAGACGAATCGGGATTGCGAGTTAAGAAGGTAGTCGCGCTCCATTTGGCCGCACGGCCCACACCGAACTGTCCAATGATCGGGCTATTCGATGACTACGCGTTCCTCATTCCCATGATCGAGCAGGGATACTGGCTGTTTAGCTTTACCTCGCAGGAATGGGATGTGAATCCGGTCTCCGATGAACTGCGGCTCAGTTCGGATGATCTCGCGCGTGCTACCGCAATTCTGGCCAAGTGGTTTTCCGCCGAAGTGCCAGCGGTGGCGTCAGCACGTGTGTTCTGCGACTGCTATTCGGCGGATGGTGTCCCGTTCTCCCGTCCTGCGAAAGATATCGCAGGTTTGCATGTGATCGGCGGTGGTTCGGGTAATGGGTTTCGCTTTGGGCCGGCGTGTGCGGAAGAGGCGGTACGATCCCTATATGCTGCGGATCGGCATGACAGTACGGCGACATGAGGGGCGGCATATGCCGGATGTGATTGGTCTCAACTCCAATCTCTCTGATAATCTGTCAGATGCCGGTTATGCCAATACATCGAGATCGACCATGGTTGTTGATCTCGGCGCGATAGAATCTAACTACCGGAAGTTTCGGATGCTTGCGCCCCATAGCGCTTGCGGCGCAGTTCTCAAGGCAGACGCCTACGGCCTTGGCGCGCTCCGCATAGCGCCGTTTCTTGCGCGGCTTGGCTGCGGGCATTTCTTCGTGGCCGATGTGGAAGAAGGCGTAGCCTTGCGCAAGGTGCTGCCTTTAGCTGCGAAAATCTACCTGCTTCATGGGGTTATGCCCGGTTCGGAGGCGGCTATCGAGCACCATGACTTGCTGCCGATCCTGAACAGCAGGGAACAGCTGGATGCATGGCTTGGGCATTGCCGCCTTCGCAACCGGTTGTTGCCCGCAGGTATCCATGTCGACACGGGCTTGTCTCGACTAGGGTTTCCCATCGATGAGCTGCAAAAAGCCGCCGAGAATGAAAGGGGGCTGTCGGAGTTGCCGGTCGTGCTGTTCATGAGCCAACTCGCCTGCGCGGAGTGGCGTAACGAAATCAGTCGGCAACAATTGTATCAGTTCCGCAAACTCACCTATCTGTTTCCCAAAGCGATCCTTTCGCTGTCGAACTCCGCGGGACTATTTGCCGGATGTGAATTTCATTTCGACCTCATACGGTCGGGTGGAGGAATTCTCGGCCTTTCCGTATCCGGTGATCCCGACTTCAGGCCGTCGCAAGTCGTCCGCCTGCGAACGCGAATCCTTCAAAGTCGCAGGGTAAAGGTCGGGGAAGCGATCGGATACCACAGGTCATACCCAGTGAAGAGACGGATGCGTGTCGCGACCGCCTCTATCGGTTATGCAGATGGGTTTCCGCGTAGTCTCAGCAATCGAGGTCATGTCTTCATATGTGGTGCTCGCGCGCCAATCGTCGGCTTCGTTTCGATGGATCTCATCAGTATCGATGTGACGGATCTGCCCGAGAGCTGGACTGCGCCGGGTACAACGGTCGACCTGATCTGCCCCGAGCAGACCGTCGCAGATGTGGCTTTGGTCGCGAATATGCTGAGCGATGAATTAACCACGGCGATCGGACAACGATGTCGCAGACTTTATGTTTCGGCCAAGCGGGATGAGATGAGGCGCCAATGAACTCCTCTGCATTCCGATCTCGCCAAGTGAATCGAGCGATCTATCTGGGCGACGAAGGTATGCGGCTCATGCGTCCGGGCTACTTCACCGCTCGGGTGCGTCAGTTCCATGAACGTGAGAGAGCCTTCTATCTTGAACTCCTGCGTTCGACCACATACCGGTTGATTATTGAGGTAGGTTGCAGTTGCTACCGCCTTGTCGGCATCAAGAACGATGACAGTGATTACCTCGGTGTCGATATCAATCCACCTCGTGCGCGAAGGTTAAAGGATGACAACGCGGCTATTGTCCGCTGCGAGGCCAACAAATTCTTTAAAAGAAGGCGTCTGGTCGATGAGATCGTGCGGCGATATGACGGAAGAGTGCTTTGCATTTTGCCGTTCAATTTTCTTGGCACCATGGATCGTCCAATCGAATTTCTCACGCTAATCTGCCAAACGCCCTTTGATCTCGCGTTGTCGCTCTTTTCAACGAGCGAGGCAGCGACCGCGGCGCGGCTAGAATATTATGATCTGTGCGGGATAAACGTTCAGGCTGTCGTGCGGACAGATGACTACGTCCGATTAGATTGCTCGAACGGCTTCGAGGCGTTTGCTTTCGATCCGTGTGTTCTGACGAGCCGAATATCGGCATTTGGATTCCGCTTGAATGAGGCAAAATACTCTGACGTCTGTAATTTCCTTCATTTCAGTAACGAGCAGGTGTGAAGGTTATTCGCGTTCGTCTTACGAGACATGCAGAAGGGGGAGGAGGGGGCGACGCTTGCTTCGTCGTAGGCGTCAACAGAAAAGATGAAATGCAAGTCGGTTTTGAGCATCGATTCAGTGAAGTAGGGATTGTTACGCGGATACGAGCCTTAGCAGGCATATGCCGTCCAACGTCGTCTCAAATGCGGACGCCGCGAGCAAGCAACGGTCCAGAACGAAAATGCTGCAAGAACCACAGATCGTTTTCAACGGAAAGTGCCGCGCCGCGCGATCGTGGACCCTCGTCCGGCGGGGCGGTGATGGAGCATCTCAAGGCTGACGCGATGCGCCATCATGAACCGGCAGCTTTGCGTGGTCAGCGGCTTGTTGTCCCTGACAAGGTCAGGCCATGGTCGAGGTGAGACTCGGCGCATCTGCAATGCCTGTGTGGCAGTTCGCCTTCGCTCCACCTCGTGGCTGGACGTTAGATATATTGTACCAATTTAAGGTAATCGTCTGTGAGAACAGGGGAGCGGATGGAGCAGGCCGCGTCTTGAAGAAAATTGGCCAGCGTCTGGCTGGCATGACTGCGGCGTTCGACACTTAGGCGTGTCGGCGCGCGAGAACGCACAGCAGCTAGTTCGGTGCTGACCAGATCAGCCGCCGCTGTGGCACAGTTCGAGGCAGTGAAAGTGCCAGCAGTCATGACAGCTTGTGCTAATCCCAATGTGGTGAGCCAACCTGCATAGATTAGCACGGCACCATCTGTCTCATCGAGGCCGCGGAGCTCCTCAACGGCGTCCGCATGGACCGACGCCGCACCCAGAGAGACAAAAAGATCGGCTATTTCGTCGCGTGTGGCTCTGGAAAGAAGACAACGGCCAAGATGGGATAAAAGCGTCTCCGTCGGACCTTCGAAGATGCGGAGAATACGGGCGTCACGATAGATTTTAGCTAAGGGCGTCCCCTCGTCGTACCCTCGGCCACCCAACAGTTGGACGCATTGATCGGCGACAAGGCCGCACCATTCGGACGACAGTACCTTCGTTGCCGACGCAAGGTGGTTATTAGGAGATCCCTGCCCAGAGACGAGTCGGCAGGATGCCGTAAGCATCGCCTTCACGACTTCGCGTCGAAGTACCATCTGCCCAAACAGCTGCTCTATGTAGCTGTTCTCAATCATGCGCAGCTTACCTAGGCGACGATGATTTGCATATGAAGCCGCGACCTGGATCGCGCGCTCAAGGGCGCCAAGGCCCATCGCAGCCACACCTATTCGGCCGCGGTTCATGCTGGATGCCGCTGCGCCCCAACCGTCTTGGTCGCGAGAAAGCACGTAAGCACGTGGCACCTCGACATCCTGGAACTCGAGAGTATTCTGTATAATTCCACGCAAACCGAGGGTGCGATGCTCGTGCGTGACTTTAAGGCCGGGAGCCTGCCTATCAACCAGTACACCAACGAGGCGACCTTTGGCATCATGACCGGACGCTCGCGCAAAACAAACGATCCACCGGGCCCAGTCAGCGAGGCCAATCCAAATCTTACGGCCGCAGATGCGAACCTTATCTTCATGCATGAATGCCGAAGCTTCTATGTGCCTCGGGGCAGAACCTGCTCCAGGCTCCGTCAAAGCGAAAGCGCAAAGATCGCCGCGTGTTGCACCCCGTATGACCTGCTCTTGGTTGGGGAGATGCGGTGCCGCTTCGATGCAGGGCAAGGCCAGAAAGTTATGGATGACGAGGGTAGAGGCAGCGGAGACATCGAAAGATGCAGTGGCAGAGATGAGCTCGATGGCCTTTTGCAGGGAAAGAGCCAATCCGCCGCGATCTGCCGGTATGGTGAGCCCGAACAGTCCATGCCTTGCCAGCATACTATGTAGGGTCGGAGGGAATGCTCGACGGTCATCCGCGTCTGCGAAATTTAACTGACTGAGGTCATCGATCAGAGTGGAGTATAGGCTGGAAGCACGAACTCCGGCTGAGCGTTCCGGCGCCTCCTCGAAAAGGGCGCAAACTTGAGAGGACATAGCCATGCAGCCAGAATGATTGCCCCTGCGCTTTATGCCAATTATCCCTGCGGCTCGCCGGAATACACATTGGTATAGCTCGCTCGCCAGAGCCCCAGAATTTGTGCGGGGGACGCTAGGCAACAGGACGCCCGCGGAATTGCCGGTCAGAGCGCACCGTCGGTTCTGAGGACCCCTTTACTCCGCATTAGAACGTGGCGCCCGGCGTTGTCCGCTTCCCCGATGAGCGAACGACGTGCAGCAGGCTCGTGGCACCGCTCACTCTGCAGAGTTCTGCGAAGCGGAAGAGTCTTGATCAGACTGACGGTCTGCCAGACGGCGACCCGGACCGTCCCGCCGACTGGCACCGGTGATTCCCCACATCGAGCTTTACGAAGTCGGCCCGATCGATGTCGGAGCGATTTCGAACCGAGACGCTGCGCCGAGCTCGCGACAGAGGGGGCCCAACGTTCAGAAGCGAGTCAACCGCCGCTTTGGTGAAAAGAATATTGGCGCGCATCCAGTTCAGGCGGGGGTGCAAGGTCGGCTACGATCGCTTCTCGTTGGAAAACGTGGCCGAGATTCGCATATGCTAATTGCCCAGTCTGGCCCGCTCCGTATTTTCAAGCCGCCCGTCTCTTATCCCTGAGTCAGGCAAGATGGCGGCCCCAGTACCGGCCCTTGGCCCCCAGAGGTGCTGGGGCCGTTTTCCAGAGGACGTCAAAAGGTTGGTCGGCAAGCTGCTCGTAGACCCCGAGGCCTTCCTCTCGCTCACTACGTTGCAGGTTATTGCCGCAGCATGCTGAGTAATTTGAAGACCGACGTGGAAACGGAACTTGAGGAAGACGCCGAGGCGTCTTTCGATGTCCGCGTGCGGGATTCTTGCGACTTGGCTAGTTCACGCTCGGCGCCGCGTTGCCGTGGAGGCGGCGGCTTGATTGTGACCCTCTCGAGGAGCAAAGCGGCTCATGTGGGTTTCTCGCGACCGTGTCGTCAAAGTCACCAAAACGCTTGAGCATCGGCCTATGTTCGTCGGGAGCGAGGATCCATGTACGATATCTACGTGAACGAACGGAACGACCTTCTCGTTGTTCCTCGGGGCGATTCCATTCCGCTCCATTTCAACAGGAACTGGCGGAAGAAACGCGTCGTACGGTCGGTGAGCGAGCAAATCCGCGAAGACATCCGGACGCACGGCTACCATCGGCGAAGTGTTACAGCCAGGCCGCGTATTCGGGGAGCTGGCGCGTCCTCTCAGCCACGCGCTGAAAACGCTAGCTGACAAGGTGGCTTGATCTACAAAAGAAGAGTTCATCCGCATCTTAGGTGCAGGCGGTCATAGGCTTCATTTGCGAACCTCGGCTCTGATGGAGAGTCGAGGCTCTCGGTGCGCCAGGTCGGCGTGGGATGAAGCCGTCGTATTCGACAAGACCTCCAGAACGCCGGCTTTACAGACGTCAAAGTCGTTGCGAGGTTGTTCGTTGTTCAGGCGAAGTCACGGGACGGCAAACCTCTCGTTATGGGCATTGGTCCGCATGGAATGTCTGTGTTTGAAGCAATGAACGGGACGGAAAGCAGTGAAGGCACAGCAGGGGCTGGTTCAGGTCCTGCGTCGCCAGAAGCCAAGCCAAGCAATTCAATAAATCAGAACACGGGCGCGTCAAGCAATCAGCAGTCCGGGACTCAACAATAATGAGCTGGCCGGGTCGAGAAGTGGCTGACCGAGTGTCGCCAGCGGTCGGCGAGGGCGGTGGCTCGCCGATGCCGGGCCTTCGGCTCAGCTCGGGTTGCGAGGATAAGTTGGGAGCACTGGACAACACAAGACCGCTGCCCCGGCGGCTCACTGCTTTGCTTCAAAGTCGGCCGACCTTGCGCGGATTTCCATAGCGGATTGACGTGTCCACCCACGAACTGGGTGCGCGGGGCTCGAGTTTGAGTGTTTGCCCCTTGGAAACGGGAGCCGATAAGCAAAATTGGAAGGTTGGGACTATGATACCGCCGTTATAGATGTGGCAATTCTCAAGAGGATTGACACCTGTTATTTTCGGAACCCAAATTTTTTCAGATTATGCTGCTATGGCGCAGGTAATTTTCATTTCGTATTTTTTCAGCCCCACGTACGGCTGCTGATTTCGGCGACCAGCGGTTTCGGCAATCTCAACTGGCCTCAGCGGGGTCCCCGCTGCGGCCTCTTCATTTGTGAAACTGAGGCGTCAGATTGGCGGTCTTGCGGCTGCGTTCGGTGCTCGGTTGGCTCTGTGGGCTTTGGCCGTTGCTTGTACAGCCCGGACAACTGGCCGCGCCGCTTGATCTTTGATCAAGCGAACGGCTCGCAGCAGTGGAGTATCTTTGCAGCCTCTTGAGCAAGTTGTTCCTTCGCCAGAGATCCCGCGATCTGTCGAACACTCAACAGCGTCAATCACATGGTAACCGGCATGAGCGCCCCACCTGGGCATCGCGCGAATGAGCTGCGATACAGCCTGGTATGACCTGTTTTTTTGAGGTGGGCTATGGCAGATGCATGAAGCCGTGGTTGATGCCAGGCAGGAAGGCGGCTCCTATCGTGGGATCGAGGTGATCACGGGGCAGCGTTGGCGACGGTACTGGACGGCGGAAGAGAAGGCCCAAATCGTGGCGGAGAGCTTCAAGGAAGGGCTAATATTTCCGAGGTCGCTCGGCGCCATGGCGTTGTCCGTGGGCTGCGACGGTGTGGCGGCGCAAGTTCGCGACGGCAGCGAGCTTTCAGGCGCCAGGCTTCGTGCCGGTCCGGATCGCTTCCGAGAGCGGTCCGGCGACGGCAGACGAACCGGACCGGTTCGCGTCCGCGCATAAGGTGCTGCCGCAGATCGCATCGCCCCCAGGCAAGCTTGGCGGGATGATTGAGATCGAGGTGGGCAGGGCACGCATCCGGGTCGAGCCGGGAGTGGAGCTGGCGACGCTTTCGACAGTGCTATCGGCGCTTCGGCGCATCCGTTGATTGCGTTACGGTCTGACCTCAAGGTGGTGCTGGCGGCACAGCCGGTCAACTTTCGCAAGTCGGTGCACACGATTGCCTCTGGTTCTTGGCGATGCACGATCCGTGCTGATGAACGCGGACAATAGAGGTGTCGATCATCTGGACGGCCGCATCGTGAGCAGCGGCGAGTGCATCTATGATTCGGCCCCAGACACCGGCCCGGCGCCAGCGAACAAAGCGGTTATAGCAGGTAGTGTAAGGGCCAAAATGATCCGGCAAATCGCGCCAAGGTGCCCCAGATCGCAGGACCTAGAAAGATGCCATTGAGGACGCGTCGGTCGTTTACCCGAGGAACTCCACGCGGCTTGTTTGGTAGCATAGACTTGATAGCTGCCCATTCGTAGTCCGTTAGTTCATGGCGCATGATTCGAGGCCCCAGTTTGGGAGCTTGAATCGCGGGCGAGCACAATGCTTTTGCCATGTCAGGCCGACTTGTCCTCACGGCTGCCCTCAAGTTTATCTCGCAAGGCCGTGATCACGCGATGGACGATCCGTATATCCTTGACCGACAGCCCTTCTGAAAGATCGTTGATCCAGGGAGCCTGCAATTCCATTGCGGCTTCGAAGGCGCGCTGTCCATTATCAGTGAGCACGACGAGCTGCGCCCGTCGGTGATGCGGGTTGACCTCAAAAGATACGAGGCCCTCCCTGTGCAGATCATTGATAATCCGCTGCACGTTTTGACGATTGCCGCCGAGGTCGCGAGCGAGCCAAGCGACCGGTTGGGGACGTTCGGCGGACACAATGGCGCCAAGCACCTGCCAGCGTGCGCTTGTTAGGCCAAGCGGGGCGACCAGACGGTCGCCGACCGTCAGAAGTAGGCTGTCGAGCCTGAATAGATCGAGAACAAGGTCGGTCAGGGCGTCACCCTCGGGGGTTCGCTTGGCTCTTTTCATTTGTCACCATTGCTTTATATTGACATCATGACGTCAAGTCGTTATGTAGTCATAATACCAATTAGGCATCATAGATTAAATAGCCATGGAGGCACTCATGTCGCTGCTACGCCCACTCGACCCTTCCTTCCCGATCGACCGCCAGATCGCAATTGAGGCAAATTCTGTCGTCCTGGTAAACCCATTCACTCTCGACAGGGCCGATGAGGCGGCTTTTCTCAAGACCTGGCAGGATGACGCAGCGTTCATGAAGCGACAGCCGGGCTTCATTTCCACTCAGCTGCACAGGGCTCTCGGCGACAGCTCGACCTATCTGAACTACGCCGTCTGGGAATCCACCGCACACTTCCGCGCGGCCTTCACCCATCCTGACTTTCTAGCAAAAATCGCCAGCTATCCGGCCTCGGCGATAGCTTCCCCTCATCTGTTCCAGAAAGTTGCCGTGCCAGGCATCTGCGTTGCCTAGCCCTGCTGTTTTTAGGAAGTGAAGATACTCATGATCAAGTTGATCCATCCTGTCGCTGGCGCCTTGGCTATCGCAACGATCGGCACATTTTGGCTATCGACGGTACTCAGTGAGCTGTTCGCGTTCCATGCCACAGTTGCAGCGGTTAAGAACACCATAGCGTGGGGTTTCTTGTTGCTGATTCCGGCGCTCGCTGTGACCGGTGGTACAGGTGTCATCTTGGCAAAGGGGCGCCGGGCCGGACTGATCGCGGCCAAATTCAAGCGCATGCCATTCGTTACAGGAAACGGCATCCTGATTCTTATTCCGTCTGCGCTCTTCCTTGCGTCCAAGGCTCAGGCGGCAGAATTCGATGCCACGTTCTATGCTGTGCAGGCGATCGAGCTCGTCGCCGGCGCAACAAACATTACACTTCTTGCTCTCAACATGCGGGACGGTCTCAAAATGAAGGATGGTTGCGCCGCAATCCCGCTTGATCACCTGAACCGGAACTGCGCGAACAACTGACCTGACGCCAGGTATTGTCGTAACTTTATGAGTAGCGCCCTAGCCCCGCGGCTGGGTTGGCTCAGTCGAACGAGCGGCTATGAATTCGCTGCTGAAGCATGAGGTCTGAATTATGAATAGTACTTTTAACCGTCCGCCCGCGGTCTGCTTTCTGCTTGGACTTCCACGATCGGGGACGACGCTCCTGGCGCATTTGCTTCAGCAACACCCAGAAATTGCGGCTCCGCCTGAACCCTGGTTGATGCTGGCGCTCGAGGCTTTTGGCAGGGTGGACCAAGGCCACCCGGCAGGCCCCTCCTTGATTGAGGGCGCAAACTCCGAATTCCTAGCGCGTATCGATCGGACGATTGCCGATCGCGCTTTCGCCGACGCAGCATATGGTCAGTATCTGGCAGCAGCAGGCAAGCGAATCATCATAGACAAAACGCCACGCTATTGGGCAGCGCTTGAATTTCTTGAACGTGTCTATCCGCGAGCGCCACACATCCTTCTGATGCGCAATCCCTATGCCATCGCGGCTTCACTGAAATCCACGTGGGGAATCCCGCTTCGGGCGGAAAGCTCCTATTCGCTCAGCGTGTCCAGTCTCGCCGATCTCGTGCTCCGCGTGCCAGATGTCTTGATATCTGCACTTTCCGATTTGGTTCTGGGCCTTCCCAGATTGGCGGCGCAGCGCACGCGCCCGCACACACAGCTCGTGCGATACGAACTGCTTGTGGCCCATTCGGACGAAGAGGTTCGACGCCTGCTGACTGGACTCGGCTGTGATCCGGCGGCGAACGCATCGGCAGGCTTTGGACAAGTAGACTATCTTCGATCAAGCCGCTTCGGAGATCGAAAAATCCTGGAACGAAACGCGGTCGACCAAAGCTCTGTCGATGCATGGCAATCCCAACTAAGCATTGAAGAGATGCAAACCGTGACCGATCTGGTTGGCACCGAGCTCTTGACAGAACTCGGATATGAGGCGGAACTGCTCCGTGCACAGCAAGCCGGGGTCGTCGATAGAGGACCTCAGCTAACTGAGCTCTATCGACAGGTGTTCCGAACCTGGTGGGATTTGCGAGTTGGCAAGGGGGCATCGTCCGGGCCATCTCAATCTAGTGGGCAAGTCCACATTGCTCGACAGGTTGCGCAGAACTTTCGCTCCGCGTCCGACTCCTCCGTGGTGCAATCGCAAGATCCGTCGTCTGCCGAGCTTGAGGAGAATTTGCAGCTGGCCAATTCACCGACACAGTTGCAACAGGCACTGTTGGCGTCAGAAGCTGATCGAGCTGCAAGGCTGGATGCTATTCGAACTCGCGATGCGGCTATCGAGATCTTGCGAGGTCAGGTTGCGCGGCTTGAGCAGATCATCAATGTAGCTTAGGTGATCTGCATGCTTGCGATCAAAACCTGCTGGCTGATTTAGCCCTTAGCCTATAACGAGCTGATCTACGTAATAGGTGTGAGGCTGATGCCACAGCATTGCGGCGGAATGCGACAGGTCTCAGGCTGTGTCGGTCTTCTGCCCAACGCGCGCTCGACCTTCTGAATAGCCACGCGCAGCGCCGGGCCCGTCCGCCGCCAACATTACTCCTCTAGGCCGGCGTCGCGGAGCGGTGAAGAACCGAAATCCAGCATCCAAAGAACTTACATGCTGCCAAAACATCTCCGCCGTCTCGAATCTGAATCGATCGAAATCATGCGTGAGGTAGTTGCCGAGTTCAAAAAGCCGGTCATGCTTTACTCGATCGGAAAAGACTCCAGCGTGCTGCTGCATATTGCGGTTCTGTCCGGCAAAATTGCCTTTTCCGTTGCTTCACGTCAATACGACATGGAAGTTCCGCGAGATCATCAGTTTCCGGGACGCGACGGCCAAACGGCTCGGCCTCGATCTGATCGTGCATGTCAACAAGGAGGGCATTGCGCGCGGACGCAATCCGATCGACTCCGGATCGGCGCTTCATACCCAAGTTATGAAGACCGATGCCCTGAAGCAGGCGCTCGAGCTTTACAGATGGTGCCGCGTTTGGGGGAGCCCGGCGTGACGAAGAAAAGAGCCGGGCCAAAGAACGGATACTCTCCTACCGTTCGGCCGGACTACATATGGGATCCCCGCAACCAGCGACCGGAGCTCTGGAGCCTGTTCAATGCGCGGGTCCACCAAGGTGAAAGCATGCGGGTGTTCGCGATGGCAACCTGGACCGAGCTAGATGGAATTATACCATGCTCGAAAAGATACCGGTCGTCCCGCTCTACTTCGCAAAGCAACAGGCGCGGAGGATACGTCAGAAGAGGCTTGATCGGGCCAACCGCTCCTGACATGGATGACCGATGCGGCTTTCGACGCCACCCGCCGATCCAGGTCAAAAGGTGTCTAGATGGTTCGCCCGAAGCTAAAAACCCTGGCATTCCTGCCAGGGCTCCGCAGGTGTCGACCCTTTGATGGACGGCGTCAGAAATCCATACCGCCCATGCCGGCGCCGGGAGGGATTGCGGGACCCGCCGCGGCCTTCTTCGGCAGTTCGGCGACCATCGCTTCCGTGGTGATCAGCAGAGCTGCCACGGAGGACGCGTTCTGGACCGCGATGCGCACGACTTTGGTCGGGTCGATGATGCCCTTGGAGACGAGATTGCTGTACTCGCCCGTCTGGGCATCGAAGCCGAAAGAATATTGATCGTTCTCGAGGACTTTGCCGACCACGATCGAGCCGTCTTCGCCAGCGTTGATCGCGATCTGGCGGGCCGGCCAGGACAGCGCCTTGCGCACGATCTCGACGCCGGTCTTCTGGTCGTCGTTCTTGGTGCGCAGACCCTTGAGCTGCTCGGAGGCACGGAGCAGGGCGACGCCGCCGCCCGGCAGGACACCTTCCTCGACAGCCGCGCGGGTCGCGTGCATCGCGTCATCAACGCGATCCTTGCGCTCCTTCACTTCGACTTCGGTCGAGCCGCCGACGCGGATCACTGCGACGCCGCCTGCGAGCTTGGCGAGACGCTCCTGCAGCTTCTCACGGTCGTAGTCCGAGGTGGTTTCCTCGATCTGCGCCTTGATCTGGGCAACGCGGGCGTCGATGTCGGCCTTCTTGCCGGCGCCGTTGACGATCGTGGTGTTCTCCTTGTCGATCATCACCTTCTTGGCGCGACCGAGCATCTGCAGCGTGACGTTCTCGAGCTTGATGCCGAGGTCTTCCGAGATGGCCTGGCCGCCGGTCAGGATCGCGATGTCCTGCAGCATGGCCTTGCGGCGATCGCCGAAGCCCGGAGCCTTGACGGCCGCGACCTTCAGGCCGCCACGCAGGCGGTTGACGACGAGGGTGGCAAGCGCTTCGCCTTCGACGTCTTCAGCGACGATGACCAGCGGCTTGCCGGTCTGCACCACGGCCTCGAGCAGCGGCAGCAGCTCGTTCAGCGAGGAGAGCTTCTTCTCGTTGATGAGGATGTAGGCGTCGTCCATCTCAACGCGCATCTTGTCGGCGTTGGTGACGAAGTAGGGCGAGATGTAGCCGCGGTCGAACTGCATGCCCTCGACGACGTCGAGTTCGGTCTCGAGCGACTTGGCTTCCTCGACCGTGATCACGCCCTCGTTGCCGACCTTCTTCATGGCGTCGGCGAGGAACTTGCCGATCTCGGCATCGCCGTTGGCCGAAATGGTGCCGACCTGGGCGATCTCCTCGTTCGAGGTGACCTTCTTCGAATTTTTCTGGAGGTCCGCCACGACGGCTTCGACCGCGAGGTCGATACCGCGCTTCAGATCCATCGGGTTCATGCCGGCGGCGACCGACTTGGCGCCTTCGCGCACGATTGCGGCCGCAAGCACGGTCGCCGTGGTGGTGCCGTCGCCAGCCGCGTCAGCAGCCTTGGAGGCGACTTCGCGCACCATCTGGGCGCCCATGTTCTCGAACTTCTCCTCCAGCTCGACCTCCTTGGCGACGGCGACGCCGTCCTTGGTGATGCGGGGAGCGCCGAACGACTTCTCGAGCACCACGTTGCGGCCCTTCGGACCGAGCGTGACCTGTACCGCGTTGGCGAGGATGTCCACACCACGCAGCATGCGGTCGCGCGCGTCTACTCCGAATTTGACTTCTTTGGCTGTCATAAACAATTCCTTCGGTTATTCTCTCATCCTTCGGCGCGCCAACAGGCGCCCGTCGGGGTGAGATGTGCGAGTAGCCGGGTCAGGCGGCCTTCTTCTTGGAAAACACATCGGTGAGAACGCCCATGATGTCGCTTTCCTTCATTATCAACAGCTCCTGGCTGTCGATCTTGACTTCGGTGCCCGACCACTTGCCGAACAGAACACGGTCGCCGACCTGGACGTCGATCGGAATCAGCTTGCCGGTCTCGTCGCGGCCGCCCGGGCCAACGGCGATGACTTCGCCTTGCGAGGGTTTTTCCTTGGCTGTGTCGGGAATGATGATACCGCCAGCGGTCTTCTCTTCAGCGTCGATGCGCCTGACCACGACGCGGTCGTGAAGCGGACGGAAATTCATACGGGCCTCCTGAGCGTTTGAACGAGTTGGCGTTTCGCCACATTGCAACAGTATCGGTGATAGCAAGAGCCAGGCCAACGATGAGGAGCGCCTCTTGCCTGCGGTTCTGCTGAATCGTGCGCCTGGACTGCGCGTGTCCTAGGTCGGAAGCAGACGTCATCATGTCTAGAGACAGCCAAGCTGTTGCGAAAATGACATTGCATTTCATCAACACAACCACATTCCCCCTATACCCTTATCTCGCGGTCTCTGGATGCACCCCGCGGGTCCGCGAAGTGAAGGGTAGCGGAACGTAGCGTGACCCGCGGTCGACGGTCCGAATTGACGTAGCCTTCCGGAACCGAGCCGATTCGTCGGGAGCGCCCGACCACCTGGGAGGCCGCGTGACCCGTCGGAGTGGCCGTGATCGATGCTCCTTAAGGAGTTCGCGCCGCACCAATGCTGTTTTCTCCGAGCGCCATCGGCGAACGTTGCGGTGAGTTCTGCGACCATCATTCAGCGGCGGTCAGCGTGGCCTGGGGCGCGCTCTCTGGATCTCCGGCGTGATCGCGCTCCTTCAGGCCAAACTGCCTAAAAGTCGTGAGCCGAAGGATCGAGAGTGCGCGAATCCGGAACGCCGACTATCAGATGGAGGGCGACATTGGCTGGGCTGCAACTGCGATAGACGGTGATTGGTCATCGTTGCGCAGGAGCGGTCACTCTGTCCTCGACCGCTCCATCGAGAGCCGCCGACGGGTAATGCGCCGGCACGACGATGTTTAGAGGAAGACGATCTTTAGTCTCGAGGGCGAGGGATCGCACACCTGCATGGCTATCCGCTTCTCATGCACGTTTTCCGATTTAGGTCCTTCCGGATAGCTCTGTCGCCCCAGGACAATCGCTGCGGCTTTGGTATCACCGTCCAGATGGCCTTGGATAAAGGGGGGACAGGCATATGAATTATATACGTTGATATGCATTGTGCGGGGGCGTCTGGCATGTGATTGCGGCTTCGAGCACAAATCTCAACTATTGGGGCAGGACCGGTGTCTTCTGTGGAAATACATCAGCACATTGTTTCCCTTCTTCAGAAGTCGGATCCGGTGATCCTGGATATCGGATGCAACGACGGAACCGACACGCAACACTTTCTCAACCTGTGCCCGCAAGCGCAGCTCTACTGCTTCGAGCCTGACCCGAGAGCGATCGCGCGCTTCAAGAAGAAGCTGGGCCCATCTCTCGACAAGGTGAGGTTGCTTGAAATCGCGATCAGCGATCGAAACGGGGTGATCGAATTCCATCCAAGCAATGCAGATGGTGATGCGAAGGAATGGGACCTTTCCGGCTCGATACGCCGCCCGAAAAATCATTTGACTGAGTATGATTGGGTTCGTTTCGATCTTCCCGTCCCGGTTCAAACGCGGCGGCTTGACGATTGGTGCAACGAAGCCGGGCTGAACAGGGTCGATTTCATCTGGATGGATGTCCAGGGAGCCGAAGCCGACGTCATCGCCGGCGGCATGCAGACCGTCAGCAACACGCGCTTCATCTACACGGAATACAGCGACCGCGAGCTGTACGAAGGGCAGCTGTCCCTCCAGGCCATTCTTGACCTGTTACCGTCGTTCGAAGTGGCGGCGCATTATCCGCGCGACGTGGAAGGCGATGTATTGCTCAAAAATACGCGCTTCTAACGGCTACTTGAATACGGCGCTCATTCGTAGCTGGAAGACTGATTTGCGCAGTTTATGCCGCCCAAAGCTGCTCAACCAGTGATCAATAGGGCGAACAGACGTAGCGGTCGGACAGGCTTGCAAGCGTCGTTTTTGTTCGCGGCTGTTATTGCAGATCCCGCCCATGGCGGCCACGTCGAGGCTTTGGTGAGAGTGTGACAATCACCGGCTTGGCGAGCCGGCACGACCGGCGAGTTTGCGGTCAGTCGCCCGAGCCGTTTCAGATGCTTGAACCAGGACTACCAGCCGGCGCTCCAAGCGTTTGAGCGTCTGAACGGCTGCTGTATGTTCTGGGCCTCTTGGAAGCTCGTGCACCCGTTCGAACAAATGCCAAAGCAATTGCATGAGTTCGCGTAGCTCCTTGAGTTGGTCGGATTTCGTCACGCACTTGGCGCCGCTATTGTTATTTCATGCCGTTGCTCACGCCATCCCTGGCGTCTTCCTTGTTCGAACGGGTCTGAATCTGCGGACAACTTGGTCGCAGCAGGCTTCATTTGAAGCTCCCTTTATCCATGAGAGCATAACTGCAACAGCCGATCATCCCGTAGGCCTCCTCGGCCGTTCTGGGACGAATTAATCTCACGGCCGAGACTTGGCAAGGACTGTGCCATCGCCAGGCTCAGTGCAAAAAAGGCAGGTGAGGATGCTGTGCGCCTTTTGGTCAGTGCGAAACTTGCGGCAGCGGACGAGCGCGACTGATGAAATGAGCGTGCGCCGCGACTTCAGCGAGATAGTGATCCATCGCGGTTCGCGCGAGGGCGGTGCCGGGGTGACGGAAGTGCACATAAATTCCGTCCTGCCAGCGACTGATCCACAGGTATGTCTCGCAAGCATCAGAACTACGACTGATCATAAATCGTGTCCGCCACCGCGGCCACAGGTCTGACCCCGGCACAATGCGATTGTCCATATAAGAGACCATGAAACGGTCGCGCAGCGCGGTGCCGAGCAGCTCCATCGCTTTTGGAAATGGCACCTGAGCGGTTTTCTTGGCTCGCTTGAGCTCGAGCCGCGCGACGCGCAGGAGTTCCGGCAACGTGCCAGCCAGGCGGAAACGCACCGGGCCCATCCCGACATACCATCCTACCGAGCGCATCGAGGGCAGATCGTACCGCGTGTGAAAGGGGGCAACGGCGAGGAATTCTCGTTGGTCCGCCAGTGTCTTTCCGGCGAGCGCCAGACAGGCGAATAATCCCGTCGTCGCGTTTCCGCCCTGGGACCTGCAGCCGCGATCGAACTCAGATGCTTGTGCCGCATCGAGCAGCCACATTCGCCCTGTGCGTTGTAAGGTCCCCTCCGGGACACCGAGTGGTAGCGGAAAATCCGGCAATTGACCGCCGGTTGCGGCGATCAGTTCGCGCCAGTGAGCGATAGCAGGATGATCATCGGTCAAATCGCCCAGTCGCGCTCGTTCGGATTCAGCGTGGTCCAGATAGCTGCTCACCGGTGCCAGCCCGGGTGCCACTCCTAGGATTGCGGCTGTGTACAGCTCGCGGATTTCGTATGGCACCAAGGCGATGGAATAGGCATCGCTGACGGAGTGGTCGCAGGCCAAGAGGAGGCTTGTCGATGTCGGCCGGGTGATCGTCACGAAGACATATGCCGGCCAGGACAGCGGCTTGGTCTCTGCGTCGAACAGCTCTTCCAGTAATTGAGCTATTTCATCGGGATCGGCGCAGTCACTCACCACGGTTTTTTCAAGCGCTGCCGCGCCTCGATCAATCGTGGCACGACGAATTGCCGATCCATCCTTGACCAACCGGCTGCGTAGCGCCTCGTGCCGGTCGACCCAGCCAAGGATCGATTTGGTCAGCGCAGCGCTGTTGAACTCGCCCGGCAAGTCGAAGGCGGTGCCGAGCCAGCCGGGCCGGCCATCTTGCGCAAAGCGAAGATGGTCCTCCTGAACATGGGACGGACGGCGCGGGTCGGGCCGCCAGCTGACCGGGTCGGGAACGCCGACCCGCCATACCATCAGCCGACCCGGCTGCCGATCAGTATCGCAAAATTCCTTGATGTCCATGAAGGGTCGTCGCGATGGTTACAGGTGCAAGCTGCGCATGCGGCGCAGCGGCGAGCGCCAGATCCAGAGTATCGAGGCAGTGCCTAGCACACTGCTGGTCAGCAACATGGTGCGCAGGCCCGTTGCAGCGGCGGCCGCGCCGCCGACCAGTGCGCCCAATGAGCCCAGTCCCCACACGACGCAGCGGATGCTCGCATTGACCCGGCCTTGCAGGTGCTGCGGGACCAACCCATATCGAATTGGAACTTGCTGCACGTGGTAGAGTCCCTGGCCGATCCACAGAATGAATTGGGAGAGCGCCACGCATGCCACTGCTGCCCACCAGGGCCCGGTGAGCAGGGCCGCAAGGCTCATGCCTGCCGCGCTCACCGCCAAACCGGTCATTAATACGGGACCAAGCCCAATTGTCCGGCCCGCCCATGGTGAGCCTGCCGCGCCCACCACACCACCAAGCGCGCCGATGCCGAGAACCATGCCGACGATCCGGCTGTCGAATTCGAGAGTCCTGGTCAGATGCAGCAGAAAAGCCGCAGAATACGCGTTGTGCCAAAAGATGAATGTGCCGGTGGCCAGGGTAACGGCCCTTAAAACTGGATTGCCGAACACGCTCGCCAACCCTTCCGCAATTTGGACGAGCACAGTGCTCGAGGGGGCCGCTGAGCATGAGGCGGCACGCATCGGCACCAGCGAGAGCAACGCGGCGGCAAGCAGAAAGGAGACGCAGTCGGCCAGGATTGCGGTTGGAGCGGAAAACGCGTTGATGAGCCAGCCGGCCAGAAACGGACCTGCGGCCATCGCGGTCGCCTGGCTGAATTCCAATGAGCTCTGCACCCGAACCAGCTGAGACCGGTCCAGGACTGCGGGTATGCACGCCAGATAAGCCACGTCGGCGATCACCGCGGCTACCCCAACCAGCACGGTTGTCACGTACAGCTGAACCATTCCCAGATGTCCAAGGCTGGCGCACAACGGAATGGTGGCGAGCGTTACCGCCATCACCACATTGGCGGTCAGAAGGATTCGTCGGTGCGGGAGACGGTCGACGATGACCCCGGCGAACAGGCTCACGAAAAGGCACGGTGCCCGACCGCAGGCCAGCAAGAGCCCCGCCTGCGCCGGTCCGGCATCCAGCAGGGTAATTGCAGTGAGCGGTAGCGCCAGCACGGTTACGTTGGAGCCCAGCAAGGAAATGGTCTGACCAACGAGCAGCGCAAGGTAGCTGTTTGGCAGCCGGTGAGGCACACCAGATCGGTGCCGGCGACTCACGCGTCGCCAGACGGGGTTGAGGTGGACAGATAGCCTAGTCGGGCCAGTTCACTTCCGGCGATCTCCTCGAACTCCAAAATCTGAGCTGGCGTCAAATCCTGGACATGGCGACCGATCCGTCCCTGATGCAGCGGCTTTCCCGCAGCCTCGGCTGCCGGATGGTCGTGCGGTTGTTCGAACAACGCGTGTTCGTATTCAGCGTGACGCAGCACGGCCTCGTCCCAAGGCAAGCCGAGGTGATCCAAAATCGCCGCCAGAGTACTGCGGGGACTGCTGACAAGGTCCTCGTAACGCACCTCGAGGTAACGGCCAGGCGGCGCGATTCCGTGCGGCCGGGATACCACTTCAGCCCAGCCCTGGGCGGCATCGGCAATTGTTCGGTACCCCCAATCAGGAACTGTCCTCAGATGAGAGGCGGCAACGTCGCGGCCGTCCCGCACGATATGCACGAAATGTGCACGCGGCCACAGGCGGGCGAAGTCGTCGATCCGGGTGATCTTCCGCTGCAGTTTCAATCCCCAGCGTTGGGCTCCGCTGCGCGTCCGGCGCAACTCGCCGATCTCGTTGATGAGGTGGCATCGGTCGGCGAACGAAACAATGTCATTGCCGGTGACGACCATGACCTTGCCGATAAGTTCGCGCACGTCATCGAAGTCGAGACCGAAGCGGCGGCACTGCACCACAAAATGCGTCCCGTCGTACCAGAACGGATCAATTGTGTTCTTGCTTGCGCCCATGAGCCGTGAATCGGCCGCAAGCAGATCGATGGCACCAAGAATGTGCGGCCCGAGGTTGGGCGGTTCGAGGAAGTCGATCTCTGGCCCGGCTACCAGATCCAGATGCGAGTCGAGCACGATACTCAGCAGGGTGGTGCCCGACCGGTTGTCACCTCCGAGAAGCACCGGCGATGTGGAAAATGGATCCGGTTGCGACATGGCCTTGTTCTCTGTTCGACATGCGTGCTTGTCAGTGGACGGGCGCATTGAACCAGCGCCGAACCGCTCCCGGGGTGGCAACGAAATGATCTCTGGCGAACCGTACCGCAGCTGCGACTGGATCCGGGTCGCGAGCCGGGCTCTCCATGCGGGACAGCGCCGCCGGAAGGGCCTCTCCAGCTGCTTCGACGGCGGCCTGCACATCGGTGTCGGATACCGCCGCCGATGGCATGAAACGCCCACCATACTGCATCAGAAAGCCCCGACCCCACATTTCCTGGAAGAAGGCATGGCCAAGCTCGGCGTCAGCAAATACGACGTCGAACATGGTGGGCCAGGCAAACGCCCATGCCGCGACCTGCTGTCTTGTGAAGACGCCGTTGAGCCCCTTGATCAATTGCTCGCCGACCTCGCCCATCCGGGCCAGCGCGGTCCCGTCGCGCAGGGCGTGCAGGGTGCTCAATGCAGCGGCGAACGGGGTGACTTCGCGCTGGTAGGTGTTTCCCATGTATGTCTTTTCGGCCGCGGCGAGTACGTCCGCTCGGCCCGCGACTGCGGACAGCGCCATTCCGTTCGCCAGTCCTTTGCTCAGTGTAATCAGATCGGGCGTGAGGCCAATCGCCATGTGGTACCCGCCATGGGCGTAGCGAAATCCGGTCATCACCTCGTCAAGAATAAGCAGGGCGCCGTGCCGATGCACCAGCCTCTGCAGTTCCTGATGGTATTCAGGCGGGAAGAAGTTGACCTCCGGGGTGATGATCACCGCGGCGACGCGCTGGACACTTGCCAGCTCGTCGAGCAAGTCTAGGTTGTAGCGGAAGTCCACGCTGTCCCGGTCCCGATTGGGCAGCCCCATCTCCGGTCGGTCCTGCAGCTGCCAGTCATGCCAGCCGTGATATCCGCTGGTCAGTACATGGTTGAGGCCCGTGAACGCGCGGGCAAGGCGCACGGCTGCGGTGGTAGCGCAAGATCCGGTACGGAAAAACATTGAGCGTTCCGCGACGGGGAAGATCTCCGCCAGCCGTTCGGCCAATTCGACCCGGTGCACGGACAGCGGTCCGGGCAGAATCCCGCCGGTACGGCGCATCTCAGCGGCTGCATGCGCCACGACCGGCTCGAATCCGGCCCCCAGCGGCGCAGCACCGCTACAGGAAGTGAAATCGACGTATTGCTTTCCATTGATGTCCCATGCATGCGCGCCTGACGCGCGTCATCACGACCGGAAAACGCCTGTTGAGATCCCACTTCTGCGAGGCGGTGACGCGCAGGGCGCGTCGCAGTGCCGATCCATGCCCGTCGGTCGCGGTCACGGCGGCAGTAGGCGTGCTGATCGACAAAACCCGTCTCCGTTGCGCTCTTTACGCCAGTTGCGTGACTATTCTTCGAGCGATCCGCAGCGCGTTCGCCTGAATGGTGAAGGTCGGGTTGACGCCCCCGGCATAGGGGAAGAAGCCGCCATCCGCGACATAGAGATTGTCGATGTCATGCACGCGACCCCATCGGTCAACCACCGATTGTGTCGGATCGAGTCCCGCCCGACAGCCGCCATGCAGGTGGCCGCTGCCGAACTGATAGTTGGAATCTTGATAATCGACTTGTTTTACCCCAGCCTCGGCCAGCAAGTTCGACGCATGTCGGGACAAGTAACCTAGTCGGCGCTTGTCGAGGGGATGGGTCCGATAATCGAGAATGATCTTGGGCAAACCCAGCCCGTCCCGGCTGGTGGCCCGCCGGACCGCATTGTTGCGCATGGGCTGATCGCCCGCCAAAAAATGCAGCCGTAGCCTTATCTCTCCGTCGGAATCCGTGCGTTCAGGCGGACTTGCTTCGTAGATCATTCCGCCAAGCCCCGAAGGCGCCTCGTCGTCCAGGTAGTGATCGGACACCGCGACAGTGGAGAAGGGGCGGCCAAGCTGGGGCGTGATCGGCGGATTTATCGTGGTCCTACCGGACACGTAGCCGCTGATCTTAAAGGAGATGCCACTGCCTACCATGCCAGATGCGTTGCCGATGCCGTTGGGCGCTGCCTGTTGCGTCGACCGTAGGAGCAGGGCGGCAGACTGCACCGCGTTGCCCGCGAGTACCACGCAGCGGGCGCGGACCCGAGCGCGTTGTCGGTTGAGCGTATCCATCCATTCCACCGAATCGGCTCGACTGGCGTTGCCGAGATCGATGCGGACGGCCTTGCTGCCGGGCGCAACCGTCAGCGCGTCCGGCGGCAGGGCGATACCCGTGAACGGCGAGCGTGCGTCGGCCCTCGCGCCGCTCGGGCACAGATGTTCGTTGCATGGTCCCTCGCAGCCACAGGCTGGCCGGCCGCGATACGGCATCGAGTTGATTGCCAATGGAGTGGGGAACGGCAGCCGGCCCAGGCGTGCCCCGGCATCGGCAATCAACTGGCCCTGCACGCTGTACTGGTGCGGTGGCAGAACGGGGGGATCGCTCGGCGGCTCGAGCGGGTCCGCTCCGGCCAAGCGGGCGACTCCGACGTGCCGTTCCAGCTCATCATAGAATGGGCGTAGTTCGGTGTAGTCAATCGGCCAGCTCGGGTCGAGCGCGTCCCCGGCCACATGCGCTCGTGCGTCAAAATCGATGGCGCGACAGCGGAAGGCTATTCCGGCATACAAAGTCATTCCGCCGCCGAGCGCGCAGACGGTCCACGGACGCCCGAACGGCGTCAACGTCCCTGCCGCAGACTGCACCAGCGCGCTATCCATCCCATTTTGGACGCTCGCCAGCGAAGCGCCGGGAGGAAGTCTTCGACCTTCCTCGAGAAGCAGTACTCGCAATCCGCGTTGCGCAATCTCGTGAGCGACCGTCGAGCCGCTGGCGCCACTCCCGATTACGCATACATCAACAATATCGGCCATCATTTTCCCATCTTCTGGCAACAAATATCGCCGATGCACAATAGCGCCGTATTCATTAGAGAGCAGGTGCCATCAAACAAGTCTCATCGCGAGTGCTGAACGCGCGGCTGATCCATACGATCGCCTCGGATTATCCGGTTTGGCCTCGCTCATCTGCAAGGATCATCTGCAAGGATCATCGCCGTGAGATCGTACAATATGACGCCGCGTGCGATTCAAGCCCTTCGAGGCAGCAACCGCATGAATATGAGCAAGCGGCTTCTTCCGAACGCAATTTTTGATAGATCTAAGAGCTCTCAAAGCAAATTCACCCACCTGTGCTCCTGTTGTGAGCACCAAACATATATTTTCGTGATCGAGAAGGCGCTCGCAAGTTCCGCTTCGAGGCGCCATGCGGGGGGCTTTTAAGGTCGCACCCGCTGGAATGCGTCGATCGGTCACTACTCTCATATATCATTGTGCGAATTGTGCGCGGTTTGATCGCGGGAAACTCAGCCGGTCCGTGTGATGATGGACCCACCAGCAATGCATTTTCTTTCACAACTCTCCGCAATCATCAGACGACGGCTGGAGCGACTCAAGCTGCGCCCTCCATAGACGGCAAAAAAAGGCCCGGCCTGATCGATGGCCGGGCGTGAGTCAGTCTGGGGGAGCGAGGCTGCTAAGCATCGCGCCAACTTCCGTCGACAGAGGGAGGACTGTCGGCGGTATTTGCGGCAAGGCTTTCACCGCAAATTCAAACAGCGAAAGGATCATGTCTGACAAATCTGGTGTGAATTGTCCTCCTTTGCGTAATCTCATAGACGATGATTGGAACAGTGGCATTGCACTCTGCTGTACACATCCGACCGCATCGGCGTCATCGTCTCATCGTGGCAGCTCGGGTATCCTCGTTAGCTGCTCTGAGATGGTACAACGTGACGCCGCGTGCGAATCAAGCTCTTTGAGCTGATCCGCATACAATTTCAAGCTGACCGTCTTTCACAAGCAGCTAAGTGCTCCGAGAGGGGTAGACTCACGTGTTGCATCCGCTTTTTTTTGATGGTCGTGCACCGCACCGCGATCGAGGCGTCGTTGCGCGCATGTTTTCCATGTGAGCTCATGCCTGTTGGCCTTTCCAGAAGCTGACGTGCTTTCTGATTGGCGGCCGGGAATCTTCAGCGCACCATTTGAGTGTCTTGTTAGCCAGCCGAATGACACGGTCGGCGTCGACGATCTCAAATGCGCGATGATCATTCTACCAATACCGGCAGATTGGTCCGGGCACGACAGACCTGGAGCCCGATCTGAGCATCCTTACCGGGGAGTTGCGGGGCACGGCTTATTCGGCGGGCCCATCCCAGCCAAGCGCCAGAGCTGTGCTGGCAACACGGAAATCGCTCTCCTGTAGCCGCGGGTTCTTCAGCGGTTGACGATGCGGATTTTCTGAAGCTTGCTGGCCTTCCCCGAAATCCGATCGGCGACAGCCGTTCGCTGCGGCGAGATCGCGGCGGGGCGCTGGCCGGGTGGGCGAATTGCCCTGGATTTCGCCCACGAACAATGCATTCGCCTCAAAGCCAATTACAACCGGCGCTCGGTCGTGCCTACCCGAAACCTATCCCAGGCTGACGAGGCGATCGCCGTTCCTGCTGAGTCGTTCCGGCTCCAAGAGAACAAAACTCGACGTCCTTGCCGGTCATGCCAGTGAGTTTAGTACGAAGCGGTCCAATCTGTGGCGCGGATAACACATTGCCAGGGCCGACGAGACAGTTGGATCGCTGCGTACAATGTTTAGTGGCGTACAAAGGCCGATGTGCCCGTAAAATTACAGGGCAATAGAGTGTGCTTGAACTGTCGTTCGCGGCTATTGGTCGGATAGAGGGTCAAATGCATCATGCGGTTGGGAGCCGCTATGAGTCGACAACGACAGATGAAGAGCGTGAGTTGGTGCGCTGCAGACAGGAGATCGCGCGTCTCAAACAGCTAGTCGTGCAGCTTTCTGAACTCGTCTTGCGCAATGTCACGCAGAATGCAGAGGGCCGAAAGCCGCAATCCGACTGACGCGCTCGTCCGTATACCGAATGGTTAATCCGCAGATGATGGACGTTAGACAAAGCCATTATGATCCGCCGCGCGGCGTCCCCCTGGGGGAGGGGAGCGGCCCCGCCCTTGTTCTTCATGGGGCGGGGCCGCGTAATTTCCGGTCGAACCGCTTCGTGGATCGATAAACATCAGTGATACGTATCGCACGGATGTGAGTCTGCAGGCTCTCGATCAGCCCTTTCATCTTGTCGATCCCTCATAGATCTGCGTTAGGCAGGTCTAACAAGCTCCATTGCCTCCAACCCGGTGGAGGCGCTGAGCCTGGAGAGCGGGCCGTGCATCGATCGGGTAAAGGTCAACGATCGGCGTATGCACGCGGTGGTCGCTTTATGCGGATAGCGATCTATGGATACGAAGCTGCTCCACAGCTAGCTTTGATATCTCTGCTGGATCGCTAACCCCACTTGCGCCGATCGCGATGACCTTCTTCGCGACGATTTCAGCGATAGGGTCGTCTCGATCAACCAAGCAAAGCGAATGCAGTGTCTGTGCATAGGCCAAGCTCAGACATTCAATTTCTTCCGGCCGTAGTTTACTGCCCTGGAGTAATCGATCGATCGGCATTGATCACCGCTCCGGGAGACACGTAGCTTTGATGCGTCGGCCTAAGATGCGTCAAAACGCGCTCGGGTTGGTCTCGCTGTAGCCGGCCTTGTCATCCCACCTGTAAACGACGTAGTCGAGCTGCTTGATGTCACCCTTGGCGTCGTATTCCAGCTTGCCAATCACCGTGTCCCAGGAGCCCGCCTTGATCACGTCCATCACCTTCCTCGGATCTGTGGTGCCGGCCTTGGTTGCGGCCTGGGTCCAGACCTGAACCGCAGCGTAGGTGTAGAGGGTGTACCCTTCGGGATCGATGTTCCTGGCTCTGAACTTACTGACGATGGCAGCCGCCACCGGCTTCTTGCGTGGGTCTGGCCCGAAAGTGAAGAGCGTACCCGCTCCAGCTGCGCCGGTGATCGAGGCAAATTCCTTGTCAGCCAAGGCGTCACCCGACATCAGTACGGTCTTCAGGCCCTGATCACGCATCTGGCGCAGGATGAGACCTGCTTCCTGGTGATAGCCGCCGACATAGACGAGGTCGATATTGTCCCGCTTTAGACGCGAGACAATCGCATTGAAATCCTTGTCGCCCTTATTATAGGACTCGTAAATCTTCTCGATGACGCCGGCCTTGTTGAGGGCCCTCTTCGTCTCGTCGGCAAGCCCCTTGCCATAGGTGGTCTTGTCGTTGAGAATGCCGATGTTCTTGCCCTTGAAATGCTTGGCGATATAGTCGGCAGCAACCTGGCCCTGCTGGTCGTCGCGGCCGCAGACGCGCGCCACGTTCCATAGCTTGCGCTCGGTGAACAGGGGGTTGGTCGAGGCGGGCGTGATCTGCAGTACGTTGCCGTCCGCATAGGCTTCTGAAGCCGGGATCGACGACGAAGAGCAAAAGTGCCCGGCAACGAATGGGGTCTTGGCGGCAGCGATCTTCTCCGCGACCGATCGCGCCTGCTTAGGATCGCAGGCATCGTCCTCAATGTCGAGGGCGAGCCTCTTGCCGAGTGCGCCGCCGGAAGCGTTGATCTGCTCCACCGCCATCTCGGCGCCGTTCTTCATCTGCCGCCCGAAGGCGGACTCGCCCCCAGTTATCGGTCCAGCGACGGCGATGGTGATGTCCTCTGCCAGTGCCGCGGTGGACAGCGCAATCAGTGCTCCAAACGCAAAGCCGATCAGCTTGAGTGATGTCATGGATGGTCCTCACAAGGTAAATACAGCGGCGAGTAAGTCGAGCAAAGCAAAGCGATCCGGGCGACGGCCAGCGCCTAAAAGCAGCCGGAGATAAAGTCATGGTCGCGCATCGAACCCCTTCGAGTGCACTGCCATGATGGAGGAGCAGCCCACCTTGAGCCGGTGGAGAAGCAGTCCGTCACGCCGAACCCTATAAAACGGTGAACTATCGGCAGGCAGCTCATCGTCCGAAAGCAGTACAAAGGACATTTTCCGATGCCGTTCCAGCAGAGTGAGGAGGAGCCGGGGCGCGTACGCAAGGGTAGAGCTATATCAACGAGCAATATTAACGTACGAACGTTCGTCCCGTCTCATTCTCGCAACGCGTTGCCCATCTCATATCGCCCGCCGCTCGTTCAACGCGCGGCGCTACGTTGGACGAACACTAGCGGAAACGTGCAGCCAGGAAAGTAATAGCTCAGTCCGCAACGTACAGAGCTCGTCGCGTCAGGAATGCGTACGTGAGAGGTAAGCGGTCTGGACGGGAGAGAGATGAGGCGATCGTTCACATCGTCCGCCATTCGAAAGACGGTCCACATGCCTTACCGACATCGACGGTGGCAGACGGAACTGACTGCAGCGTTGTTTTCGCTGTCCTGGCTAGGCTGGCACGAAGGCTCTCGGCGTCAGCCGAGCCCGCGACGAGGTCAGAAATCCTTGTCGTCCTTACAGGTCGTTGAACTCTTGATACTTGATGGCGAGGCCGGCATTCACAAGGCGACAAGGCAACCGGCGCTCGTTTCAAATGAAGGCAAAGACGAGCAGGCTTGAGCAGAGGAGCGCGAAGCTGGTTGCGGTCAGCGCGAGGAGACTACCCGAGACAAGGTCATGATTGCGCATGAATCGCCCTCGATTGGACCTATAACGAAGCACAGGGTGGCAGTTCGCTAAGCTGAATTCTTGGCGATTCTGATTGCACTATTCCTGCTTTCTCTGCGTGATGGTGCATCTTTGCAGCGTTATTGCGCCGCAACTCGTTGAAGCGCAGCGTAGCAAGAGCGGATCGAGTTCGAAGCCTGTCAGAAGTGCATCAGTGCTCGGGTGACACGGCCGGCGAGCTGGCCTTGGTCAGGCGCTGGCGGGCTGCTCGCACGTTGAACTAGCCGTGCAGCCTGCCCGGAACTCGACCTTCTGCATATTCGAGCACGTCCGTCCGCGAAGGTTCCGGGCTTCGGAAAACCGGGTTACTTGGTCGGCCGAAGCGCCCGGCTACGTGCGTTTGCCGCGCTTGCCATCTCCGGCCGCATTTCCGCGCTCGCACCCTCGGGCGTGTCGTCCTTCCAGCGTACCGAGCCGAATGGCCTCTCCAGCATGCGGCGAACACGTACCGGCGCAGGACCGATGTGGAAGTGAATGGCCCGCCGCTCCAGGGCACGTTCCGACTGGGTCGGGCGGTTGCGCCAGCGCAAATAATCGAACCAGGTCGGAAAGTGATAGCGTTCGGTCCACAATTCGGGATCGGCGATGTCGCGCGCGATCGACCAGCCATAGGCGCCATTGCGCTGGCGCGACAATTGCACGTCCTGCATGATATTGTGAAAAGCGCGGGCGTTCTCTTGTGCAATTCGGTATTCGATCTCGACGACGAGCGGCCCGCTTCGGTCGGTCAACGCGAGCCGTATTTCGGGATCGGCGAGCAGCTCAGGCTCTTCGCCGCGCGCGCCGACACGGGGCATAGGTAGCCAACGGCCGATAAGTGGTGAGGCGAGCATCAGGGCGGCCGACACCAGCAACGCAATTTCAACGCCGGCCGCGTCGGTCAGATGGCCCCAACCCCAGCTGCCGACGGCGATCCCGCCTGAACTCGCCGCTTGATAGGCTGCAAGCGAGCGTCCGGTCACCCAGCGCGGTGCCGACAGCTGCACCCCGATGTTGAACACCGCCCATGTCATCATCCACACGGCTCCAGCCAGGACCAGTGCCGCCGCGGTCAACACCGGTTGGCGGCTGAGCGCGACCGCGGCCATCGCCGCGCCCATGGACAACGCGCACGCGCGGATCGCGGCCTCGCCGCTCATTCGTTTGCGGATCTCGGCGATGTTCAGCGCGCCGACCACGGCACCCAGGCCGAAGGCGCCGAGCATGATGCCGTAGGTCTGGGCGTCGCCATGCAACACATCCCGCACCACCAGAGGCATCAGCGCAGTAATCGCGCCGCCTCCGACGCCGGTTATAAGGGTGCGAAGCAATACAACTTTGATAGATGGCGAATTGCTGATGTAGCGCACGCCAGACACCATTGCGCGGCTCAATCTTTCAGGCGGCAAGCGTGAGGGGGCGCTGACGCGCTTCCAAAGGAACAACGCGACCATCAGCGGCAGATAGAGCAGCGTGTTGAGCGCGAATGCGGCCACTGCACCGGCGCTAGCTACCACCACGCCGCCAATTGCCGGGCCGACGCTCCGTGCGATATTGTAGCTGATGCCATTCAGCGCAATGGCCGCAGGCAGCTGCGCTTCCAACGGCACTTGTTCGCTTACGGACGATTGCCACGCCGGTCCCATAAGGGCCATCCCGGTGCCGACCACGAAGCAGAGTACGAGCAAGACATTCGGTGTGGCCAAACCAAGCCAGGCGGCCACAGTCAGGCCGGTTGCGCCGGCAAGCGCGATGCCAAGCGAAACCAGCGCCACGATGCGGCGATCGTACATATCGGCGATCGCGCCGGCTGGCATCGAAATCAGCATCACTGGCAGCAATAGCGCGGTCTGCACCAACGCGACTTTGTCAGCCGAGGACGTCATCTGCGTCATCGCCCAGGCTGCACCGACACCTTGAATCAAGCTGCCGATATTGGACAGGAGGCTCGCAAGCCAGATACGGCGAAACGTCGCGTGCCGCAGAGGCGCCGTGATGCGTTCGGCGCTACGCGACTGGACTGTGGTTGAATCGGTCATGTCAGATCGTGATGATCTACCATGATTTGATTCTAATGCAGATCACAAGGATGTTCCTGGCGCGATATCGCGTCACATTGGCTTAGTCGTGAACGAGGCGCCGATCGCATGGCGGTGTTCGGCTCGTTTTCCGATCTCTCCATTTCAGTAAGCACGCATTCCTGGCTTACCTGGCGCTGTAGATCGGATGAGTGAGATCCGCCTCGTGCCTATTCGCTCCAGTGCGTCGCTTGCATTGCCGATACATGTCTTGCGCGCAAACTTTGTACGTAACGGACAGATTGGCGAAGTCCACGAGTGCGGAATCATTCGTCGCGAGATACGGTGAAGCGCTCCTTCACTGCTCGCTCGCATGGGCGCTTTAATCCAATTCGATCTGTATAGCAGTGGCCAAGTGCAGAGGCGGCTAGACTGCGCACGATCGCGCGGGATCGACGCTGTGCGTTCCGGCATCATGACGCAGGTCGGACGCTCCGTTGCTGCGGGCCGTGCGGAGTTGCCGTGGTTGAACGACTTCATGGAAAGCCCGGCGGCGCTGGACTTCCGAGCAAGAGGCGGCCGGCGCTCTGAAGAGTGCCTTCGTTTAAAGCGGCGTGCTGGGCAACCACGAAGCTGTCGCACATCGCGCGCGCCAGGTTGCTCGTCGTATAGAGCGAGCCAGTTCCGGCGAGACCGCTCGCGACCTTGCAGACCTCAGCGCTTTGTCGGGCGGCATTGGTCGCGGCGAGCCGCATCAGCGTCGTCGTGTTCGGCCGGACCGTGCCCTCCAACGCTTCCTTCCATAGCTCCTCGGTTGCTTCATAGAAGAAAGAGCGGGCGGAACGCAGCATGGCTTCGGCTCTGGCCACCTCCAGTTGGATATAGCCGCGCTCTGCCATCACGGGCGCTCCAGTGATCGAGGCGCGGCTTCGGGCCATGGCGATCACCTCGTCTAGCGCGGAGCGCGCAATACCGATGCCGACAATCGCATGCGCCTGCGCAGCGAAAGCCACTGACGGGTAACGGTAGATCGGCCCGTCGAGTGTCGGCGGACCGCCGCGGATCAGGGTCCACTTCTCCGGCACAATGACATCGTCGACAACGACGTCATGGCTGCCGGTGCCCTGCAGGCCGATGACGTCCCAATTGGGACGGATTGTCACCTTCTCGGCCGGCATCACGGCTACACGTGCAAGACCACCTGTTGGATCATCTGCCACAGTGATCCCAACGCCTATCAGCTCCGCCCCCGGTGAGCCGCTGGCGAATGGCCACACGCCGTTCACGACAAACCCGTCGGCGCTTCGCTTAGCGGTCTGGAGCGGGAAGACCGCACCGGCGTACACCACGTCAGGTCCATTTGCGTATACTTCGCAAAGCGTGTCGTCTGGAAGAGCGGATAGATAGCAAGCCCCGTCACCGAAGCTGGCGACCCAGCCTGCCGATCCGTCCGCTTCGGAAATGCGCTCGATCAGGCGGCAAAAATCGGCCGGCGTTCGCTCTTCGCCGCCGAAGCGCTTGGCGGCCATGGCCCGATAGACGCCGGCGCGCTTGAAAGCGTCGATGATGTCGTCTGGAAGCTTCTGCGCGCGGGTGAATTCGTTCCGACGCGCGCGGATATCGGCCAGCAGCGGCAACAGATTATCCCGTGTCGCTGCCGTAACGTCGGTTTCTGGCGCGATCATCTCTGGCGGAGTGTTCATATTTGTCCTCGGTGTCTTGAGACGCCCAGCGGCGCAGCGGCATGATTGATGTGGATTGTGCACGCATGGCGGAGGCCCGGCCGGATTGATTCCAGTCGGAGAAGATCGTCGATTGCGTTGATATCGATTGTGATCGGATTGCAGGCGGTCTCCTCTCTAAATCACATCCCGAACGGATCGGGCCAAAGAAACGGGCCTTGAGGGCCGGGAAAAGCTGGCCAAGATGTGGCTCGGCGTTGTATTGAGGCTGAACCGGCAAATCAGACCATAGGCGGCGGCGAGATCCATCCAACTCGGCTGCACGATGACTGCGAGGGGTGACAGCGCATGTCTTGTCCTGTCTTCTCAAGCTGGCGATTTTTCACACATGGTGGCAGGCCACTTCAGCCCACGTCGTCAATTCCTGACTTGGCGCGCTCTAGCCCGCGGATCCCTTACCGTTTCCCCAGCAATCGACGTGCCATCAAACATGGTCCGCCAGCTGGTTTGCACGGGGCGAGATCGCCTGGCACGAGTTGCGTCAACAGGATGCGTGCGAGCTCTGTGTCTGGTTCCAGTCACGATGTCATCAAGCGGACATGGCGCGAGGCGAGCGAGCTGAAATAGGCCGGATAGCCGGCCTCAGCTATTTGCCGTTAATCGTAGCTGGGAACATGACGTATCGCTGGTCGCAGCCAAGGTTCACGGCAGCGCCGGCACAGTTCTGTACTTGTATCGAAGTTTAGCGAGGCTCGTCCGCGCCGCTTGAGCTGTTGATTAGAAGCGGACAGCAGATGCAAGGTGCATTGTAGAATGCGACGGCGGCTTCCGGCGCTGCCATCGCACAAGTCGCCGCCTAAAGGTGCTACGAGAGTCCTCAGCTCATGCAAGCGACTACCGAGAGCTTCCAGCAGCCTCCGAAGAATTTGGAGGTCTGCCCGGCAAGTGATCCGCCTGTTCGTAGTCTGTCGCAGCGAACGCAAGGGACTCGCGCAGATTCTTGGCGTGAGTCAACCTTTCGCGGCCGCCGGCGGCTCTATCTTCAGCGAACTGTCGCTGCTCATATAGCCGCCGCAACGCAGGTCTTGGACGAGGCGATATTCTACGTCGGACATACCCAAAGGAAACCGCCCTGAGATCTCTTTTTGCGTTCGTACGAAACGATCAAATCTGAGGCCGAGGTGACACGCTTTGTCGAGGAGCTGGATCGTTTGTACCTCACGTACGGCATTAGTCGGAGCATTCTCAACTACGTGTGGTCTACATGAATATGACTGAACGATGACAAAAAGTTCTCTATGAAGCTTCGGCAATGACAGACGAGCAGTGCGAGCTGGAACGTTGCAAAGCAAGAGAATGCGCGTCTCAAAGCCTGGTGGTGTGGCTGGCTGAAATTATCTTACGCGACGGCGTAAAACGCGCGGGAGACCAGAACTCCCGTGAATCTATGGCACAGCGTGGCTTACCGCTTCAGGGCAAGGGGGGCGGGCTCCGCCCTCGTCTCCCTAGTGGGTGGGGGCGGGGCCTCTTACCGCGCGGAGCACAAAAAGCACGCTAGAAAAGGGGACCATGGCCGACCACGTGCCCGCCGTTGTCGATGCGCTGGACTGCTCCGAAAGTGTAGCTCACAAGGGCGTTCAGCACGCTGCCAATGCTTCGTCCTCTCTTGGTGCGGCCCAAGGAGCGGCCTTGATCAAAAATGCGATTCTGGGGCGACTTTCTTTGCAAGACCTTGCGGCAATAGGGGAGATCCTTGAGCCGATCACCTTGAGAAAAGGTATGACTCTGCATGAACCGAATAAGCATGTCGAGCACGTCTACTTCATAGAGTCGGGTCTCGCTTCGCTGAGAATTCTCACGGCGGGTAGCATGCTTGAAACGGCAGTCGTAGGATATCGGGGCGTGCTCGGCGCCGCGTTCTTGTGGGGAGGGCGTCTTTCGACGCGTCAATCGGTCGTGCTCTTTGCGGGAAACGCGCACCGGACCCGTATCGAGGATTTGCGTCGAGTGATAAAGGAACGCCCTGAGATCCGAGAGCATCTCGTTGGTTACATCCAAGCTATGACGTTTCAGTGCGTTCAGACAGCATTGTGCGGAGTTCGGCACGATCGCGAACAGCGACTCGCCTCCTGGCTCTGTTTGGCAAGCGATGCTGTTGACGCCCCTATGCTGCCCATTACCGATCATTGCCTTTCCGACGGCTTAGGATTGCGCCTTGCCGCGGTCACGGAGACGCTCGTCCGATTCGAGGGAAACGGGCTGATTCGCAAGGTGCGCGGCGTTTTGCAGATTGATGATCGCAAGTCCCTCGAGCAAAAGGCATGCTGTTGCTATAAGCTTGTCTCGAGCGCTTATGCCTCTTCGGTTCATTGTCTTGAGACGCGTGGGTTCTTTGGTCGAGCAGTCAGGGTCTGAGCGAGGCCTGCTCGGATGATTTAGGCTCAAGGAGCTTAGTTTCTTCCCGGGCAATAGCCGCTTTCGCGACGTCTGATGCCCGGTTGCTGCGCCGATTTGCGACGACGGCACCTGGAGCTGGACGCCGGATCCAGGCTCGGTCATGACGTCAAAGCCTAATCGGGATGGCACCTCTCGGGCGAAGGGCACTAATGAGACGCTCGGGCTAAAATGAAGTTTGCTCGTCCGTTGCGTACTGAGTTCGTCGGAGCGCAGCCGAAGGGAATCAAAGTATTCTTTGCCGGGGCATGCAGACGGAAACATGAACTGCTGTCGATCACCGCGGGACGATAGGTGAATAGTGCGAATAGCGGTGCTGCAAGAAGGATATTGCGCGCATCAAAGCGCATGTTGTGAAGTGATCTGAAATAACCTCACGTGACCTAGCGCAAAGTGCTGAAAGTTGAACGGAATTTATGGGCTAGAATGCCAAGCGGGGAGGGAGCCGCCAGAAATGACATTGTCATGAGATCATCTGCTTTTCTGCGGTTTTGGACGGCCAGGGCTGGGGCGACCTCCGTCGAGTACGGTCTGATTGCGGTGGCGACTTCCGTTCCGCTTATCCTTACGCTCAACGGCCTTCGTACAAAGCAGCGCCGATTGCAGTTCTGCACCTGCGCTCAGCGTTTCGAACGGTCAGCTTGACAAGCTAGATCTTGCACGTGCGCCTGGCGCAGGCAAGCAACAGAACTTCGAAAGGGCCTCCGCTGGATCCTTGAACCGATGACATGAACTGGATGAAACAGGGGATCCGCGGTGCATGAGTTCGACATAAAGCTCTTTCCGGGTCATTGCACGGCACGCCTTGGCTGCCAGCCCCAGTTTACCTCGCAGACGGACAGTCGATAGCCTGCGCGGCCCCGCGGATCCATTTTGGAGGTTGGAGCAGTAATGTCGGAAAAGCTTGCCCTCTTTATCGACGGTCCAAACCTCCACGCGACCTCCAAGGCGCTTGGCTTCGAGATCGACTACAAGCGCCTGCTCGATGAGTATTGGATGCGGGGCTCGCTGCTGCGGGCGTTCTATTACACGACGATTGCTGAGGATCTGGAGTATTCGTCGATCCGGCCGCTCATCGATTGGCTGGATACAACGGCTACACCGTCGTCACCAAGGCAACCAAGGAATTCCTCGATACCAGCGGCCAGCGCAAGGCGAAGGGCAACACGAACATCGAGCTTGCAGTCGATGCCATGGAACTCGCGGAGCATATCGATCAGATGGTCCTATTCTCTGGTGACGGTGACTTCCGCTCGTTGGTTGAAGCGGTGCAGCGTCGCGGCGTCAGTGTCACCGTCATCTCCACCACTGCGATCCAGCCGCCGATGATCGCAGACGAGCTTCGGCGGCAGGCGGACGATTTTATTGAACTAGCGCAGCTGAAGCCGAAGCTCGGGCGCGATCCGACCGAACGGCTCGGGCTCACGACCGGTGTTGCCAAGCGAGAGTCGGCCAACACGGAATAGCGCATGCGTGATGCGGTGCAGGTTGATGACAAGTGGCCGTGATACCCGCGGCGCGCCCGCTCCATCCAACAGCATGACTATCTCAGGATGACTTTCCTCCTGTCGGTGCTTCTCGCGCTAGTTCATGCCGTTGTGCACGTTGATGCACGGCCATCAGGACCGCTTGTTGCCGCCGTAACGCGCTATTGCAGGCCGAGTTGCCGCGTCCTCAGATGGAGCTACCGATAGCTTCGGCCACGTCCTGGACCGGCCGACCCGCTGCACTGGACCAGTGCTCGGATTGCCGTAGTTCGCTCCCAAGGCGCATCAGGCTGCACTGCAGCCAGAGCTTTTCCTGCTTCTCGTGCCTGCTACGCAGGAACAGAGCTTCAGTATATGCGCGCATGCGGAATCGGTAAAGCAGTCGGTAGAAATGACTGACCATGTTCCTGTTCCTGCTCGATTTTCGCCAACGAGCCAGCGATACGCATTTGATCGCATCATTATCTTCACTGAGCGCGATGTTTAAATGCAATTCGTCCCTGCGTGTCGCTTGAAACCGGCCTTTGAGTACCCGTTTTTGATGGAGCTCATCTCCAGGGAGCGTGGTTCACGACGTAAAGCCGCGGGGAAAAAATCGATCTCCGCCACGGTGATGCATACTTGAGCTACAGTGAGAAGCCGACGATAGACGCAGGATATGACGAAGATCAAGACGAGCTCGTACCGCCCTTGGTGTCATTCTGCGATCAAGTCGCCGTCCTAGACGTGCGAGAGTCTATCCTTTCTTACAAGCGACGATAAAAGCATCCAAGACGATGTGACGAAGCATAGTTGACCCGAGCTTTGGTTGTAAATCGGCCAAATGACATCGTGAGATTGGCCGCGCCACAACGCCGGTGCAGGTGCGGCGAGGCGCGCAAAGGAGGCGCACCTGAAATCGCGTGCGACGTCGCGATCGCTAGGGGTACGGAGCGTGCGCTTTTGGTGCAATCAGATCACGCTCGCTGAGTGTGCGCGCTTGTCCGTTCTGTACAAAGTTTGTGCGCGCATGAGGGTGCCAAATCTGCCAAATAGCTACACGAAGGCAGAATGGTCCGCGCATGCAACTGGTTCATTCTCTCAGCGGCCGTCCGGGAGGACCTTTAGGTGCGGAACAAATTAGGAGCGCAGGTGTCTCCGCGTGGCGCTGGCATCAGGGTGAGCCGCGTCGGCATCACCAGCAAGGGCGGGCGTGTCGAGAATCGCGTCGGCATGCTCGTCCTGCTTGCTTATTCATGAGGCTTGTTTTGGCTGGACGGCAGTCCGTGACCGACGGGGTGGAGGCGCGGCGCGTCTTCGGCCTGCGTGGCTTGATCTGCTTGCGAATCCATCGCATGTCGGTGATACAAGCACTGATCCGTGCCACGAAGAATCGATTGGTCGCGCCCTGCGGCGGGGCGGCAGGATGTTGATCAATGAACACGCCGCTGAATGGCTATGTCGCGGCCCTGCAAGCCTTGAAAGAAGACGATCGGCTGCGCGGACTGAAGTCGCGCGCAGGAAGTGATTTTTCTTCGAACGACTATCTGGCGCTGGCGAGCGCGCCACGTATGAAGAAGGCTCTGCTCACGGCGCTCGATGCAGGCACGCCGATCGGTGCTGGTGGGTCACGGCTCCTGCGCGGCAATTGTAAGGAACACGAAGCTCTCGAAGCGGAGGCGGCGCGGTTCTTCCGCGCGGAGACAGCGCTGTTCTTCGGCGGCGGTTACATCGCAAATTTCGCTCTTTTGACAACGCTGCCGCAGCGGGGCGATCTGCTTATTCTCGATTCGCTCGTGCACGCCAGTATTCATGAAGGCGCACGAGCGGGCCGAGCCCAGTTCCGGATAAGCGACCATAATGATCCCCAGTCGGTCGACGATGCGATTGGCGACTGGCGCGCCAAGGGCGGAAAGGGACGCGTCTGGATCGTGGTGGAGAGCCTCTACAGTATGGACGGAGACTTCGCGCCCCTCAAGGATCTGGTTACAATCGCCGAGCGCTGCGAGGCGTTCTTGGTCGTGGACGAGGCTCATGCCACAGGTGTTTACGGCGACCAGGGACGGGGGCTCACCGCGCCCTATGAGGGGCGCGAAAATCTCCTGGTGGTCCACACCTGCGGGAAGGCGTTGGGAACGGAGGGCGCGCTTGTCACCGCTTCCGGCGTATTGCGCGACTTCATGGTGAATCGGTGCCGTCCATTCATTTTCGCCACCGCGCCATCGCCCCTGATGGCCGTCGCTGCTCGGGAGGCGCTCTTGATCCTACAGGAGGAGCCTGATCGACAGCAACGCCTGACCGATCTTGTCGATTTTACGCATCGGCAGTTCGCCATGTGCGGCCGGCCGATCCGTTCGAGCTCACAGATCGTTCCTTACATCGTGGGTGACAACGTCCGCGCGATGCGGCTCGCCGCTGCACTGCAGGCGCGCGGCTTTGATATCCGCGGCATACGGCCACCAACAGTGCCTGTGGGAACGGCAAGGTTGCGGATCTCGCTGACGCTTAATGTCGGGCAAGATGATGTATCCGATATGATTGATGCCTTGGTTGAAGAGACTTGGGGTGAGGTACGGTGACGTCGCATAATCATGACGTGACGCGGATATCCGGATCGGTAAGCGATATCCGAGGGATGCACCGGTGCGTGCAAATTATCTCCTCTCCGATCGGTGATCACGATGTGCTGACGCATTAGTGCCGCTTTGTGCGGCGCACGTGAGCTCAACACAAATTCGACGAGGCTGCGTTTCCAACACTGGCGGCCCTCTTCGTTGACTGATACATGAGAAATCGACACATGCCGACGCGAGTAGCGCTTTTCCTTTCATCGGTGGGCTGGACAGCCATCGTCGTCGCAATTCTCCTCTATGTAATCTTCAGCCCTGCTTGATCGCCAAGGTCGGACGATCCGGCTCGTATAGCTTCCTGAACCCGTTCGACATTGCGTCCAACAGCATGCCGACCGATCGCCGGATCGACCCATGTCGCAGTGGAGCCCTCGTCCACGGGAGGGATTGCAGGAAGGTTTAGGATGGCACCCCGACCCTTTCTCGATGTCGGCCTAAGTCGATGATTGTAGGTCGTTCGCTTGGACTTATCGACCTAAGTTCGAGGCCCGGACCCGAGACATCTCCTTTCCTGTGATCCACGACCGCCGCGCGTGCCGGTGTGCTCAATCTCCCCGAAACTCGTCAGCTTCTCGAAAGCCAAGCATCTTAGACCTTCTCTCTCGATGTCGAGCCGCCTAGACCGAACCGGTGGCAGTACTGGCGGGCGGATCTGCAAGGGATCGCACAGAAGGAGAGCTGCATGGATTTCAATGAGATCAACGGCGGCGGATCCCAAGGGTCTCCAGGAGAGTACGCCTGGACACAAGAGGATCATGATCTATTTAATCGGATCATCAATGAACCCGGGCCATCGTCGTCCGCCGTGCCCGAGGAGGCGGCATACGATGTCTCATTCGCCGTTCCCCGCAAGTTTTCCCACGGCACCCAATCCGCCCCGGGGCAAATGGTCGAGAGACTGAACCACTTGGGTCTCCTGCCTGACGCCGACCAGCCGAGTATGACCTATGAAATCAAAGGGCATCGCTATACGGCCGCGATGGACCCCTCCAGCGGCGTGCGTCTCATTCATAACCCTCCGGAGGACCAAAATATTGGAGCCGGGCCGGCGGGGCTACCAGATTTCGGAGCATTCATCTTCGAGACGTCGCGTAGAGGTTTTCCGCTTCCGGAGCAGTGGGCGCCCCCAGCCCTACTCGAGAAGCTGCAGGAAACGGGCTTCATGCCTAGTCCAAACAACACAACAACCATTGCCCTCAACGGCCGAGCTTACAATGCAGAATTAATGGAAGGAGGGTTCGTTAGGCTCAGGCGGGCTGGGTGAGACACCGGGGATAGAACCGGCGGAGCCGGCCGCTACAGTCTTGCGGTCATTCGGTTCCAACTGTGTCGACTGTTCATCGCTCAGCAACCGACTGCCGCGTGCCGCCAGCGAGTGGACAGCATCGGCCCCTGGTGGATCGCGGCTTCAGAGAGCCGCCGAAGCGTCGGCATGGACCAGTTCCGTGAGATCGCCGTCGGCATCGTCTTCGAACGCGCCATAAGGCCACAAAACAATTACGCGAAGGAGGGCCTCTCCACGGGCGGCGATGGCCGCGGCTGAATCCGGGTGGCCGTCGCAACGCTGCTGTAGACAGCGATAATGAACACCGTCGGCCGATATCGTGATTCCTGGTGCTGACCCGCGCGTTGCCAACACACGTACGAAGAATATGACCAGTATCAGGAGACCACGCAAAACATTATCCCGAAGCTATGACAATCGTGAAGCGGATCACGTCCGGTGTACTTGATGCAGCCCGATGGACCTACAAATGCCGGCTGGGCGAGCGCGAGAAGGCACCAGCGTCAGCCCAATACGTCGACCCTGCCGGTTTCGAGCCGATATAGACCGCCGATGATCTTTAGTGTTTTCTGCTCAACCGCCGGGTTCAGGATCGGGCTGGCGGATTTGAGTTTATTGACGTTATCGATCACGTTCTGCCGGATCGCATCGGCGGAGCTATCACCTGGTTGGTGGCCCGACCCTCTCACGGCAGGCGCGAGCGCGCTGACGAGGGAGCGCATATGTCCCGGTGCCGGCTTGCCTTCGTCAAGCGAGTTGATCGTGGCGTCTATCGCGCCGCAGTGATCGTGACCGAGTACCAGGATCAACGGCGCGTTCAGTACGGCAACCGCATACTCCAGGCTAGCTAGCGTGTCATCATTGACGAAGTTACCGGCGATGCGGCATACGAATAAATCGCCAAGTCCGCTGTCAAAGGCAAGCTCGGGCGCTACCCGCGAATCGGCGCAGCTCAGAACCGCCGCATATGGATTCTGACTATCGACTAAAAGTCGGCGCTCGCGTTCCAGATCGCGCCCTCGCGACACGCTCTGCACATAACGATCGTTACCCTCCATCAGCCGCTTCAACGCAGCATCGGGCGAGAGCTGATTATCCGGCTTCGGCGGCGCTGCTGCTTGCTTCGCCTCGACAATGTTGCCGCCAAACGGCACGACAAATGCCGAAATAGCGAACAGCAACAGCGAGCGGCGCGAAGGCGCGAGCTTGGTCGGATGGGGATTGCCCTGTGAACGGTCTGCATACATGGATAGGACCTCTATCGCGCGGCTCTATGCCACCCCATGGCTTCGGCCTCGTTTTCGCTGCAGAACCAGCGTTCAGCCGGTTTCTTCGTCATGTCGATTTGTCCGTAACTGAGTTGCCCAGGAGAGTGATACGTGCGCTCGCCGTTACGTTCGACGGTGCCCTTTATCAGGCAGTCGGGCGAGGGTGGGTCAGATAGCAGAGCGGATCCGAGCAGGAGTTCCTGGGCATCGTTCGGCACCGAGCTCGCGCCGACAATGATCGTGCTCTTGTTGCGGCGGCGCCAGTCCCAGGGGGTGATGAATGCCCCCGACCACAGGCCGGCAAAGGCGCTGCTCGCAGCCACCTCATTGATGACGTAAACATGGGCGGATGGCTCGGATGACAGTGCCCAACCGGAGCTTACCATCCAGGCGTTCACGTCCTGGCCCTCGATGAAGCAACTGCCAAGAGACCTACCGTACTTGTCTACTCCTGCGGTCTGACAATCCCATATTCGTCCTTTCGAGTAGTTGATAAGGGCGTCGCGAGCCGCTACCCCGCAGGCCCATTTCCGGCCATGAGCATCCAGGCAAATCTGATCAGTCTCGGGAGCCTCGATACCCGAGAGCCGAATTCGCGTTCGTTCGATCTCTATCGTATTGGCGTCGAGGATTTGGGGAGCACCGCTCAGTTTCGCCGCGCAAACAGGAGACGCGATGATAGCGAGCAATGCTGCCATCATTACGCGGTACTTCATCCTAATATCCCTTCGCTCATGGTTCATCGGCTCACAAAATCGCAGCGATCCGGTGTCGTCACAGCCGACTGCTTGACTGCACATACGTCATCGGGTCTGCATCGTTCGACGATGCTGTTGTGGAGGCTTGCTTATATTTTCAGCCTACGACCTGACGCTGGGTGAGATTCAAGGGATTTCTTTGGGGGCTTTTTTCGATGTGCTTCTGGCATCTCCAGCTGCCCCTCCCTCTCCCCCCGACATGTCTCCTGCAGGAAGAGATCCCGCATGTTTCAGCGCTGCACTCGCGACCCAGGAATACGGCTCTTGGTACGTCATTTCTCCAAAGGCTCGGAAGAAGCGGGGCGCTTCGCCGCCGGGCGGAAGAAGCGGCGATGCTGGGCCTCCTATGATTGTTATCGTTCGACAGGACTACGCGAGGTTCATCAAGCGGAAGTCGGGACAACTCACGATAAGAGTGATTGCTCAAAAGAGATCGGCCTCCCGCTTGATCCTACGCTACAAAGCCACCATGCTTGACTCACACGGTGGCCTGTATCTGCGACCGTATCCGCAACAAACGCTGCGCGAAATGACTCCAACAACGCCTAACTGGCCTTCGATGCTCGAATGGAAGAAAGCAAGAAGCTCGGCATAATGGCGGCGTGGGGACTGACGCGGTCGGCTTTACGGGCTTGCGGTGCCAAGGCGTCCCGGCATTGTTGCGAGCGGCGATCCGCATGCCATTTCAGAGCGATGAATTAAAGTTTCCGTCGGATGGATCTTGGTGTGGGGCCGAGGCGCTCAACGCTCATGAGTAGCGCTGCCACCCTGATCAGTTCTCGATGCCCTTCGCACCCCCCTCCAACGCGTCCCGTTCATTTTGATCTTTGTGATGGAACCAGGACCCCGGAGGAAAAGTCGCAATCTTCTTGGCAAGGAAAGATTGCGGCTCCCAATCGTGTCCCTCGCGCTTGTCGAAGGTGATGACCCCATTTTGGGTGAAATAGCGGGGGCCTGGTATGTTGCAGTTCACCAACAGCAGAACGCGCCACCGGTCTTCTTTCTCGGTCGGCTTGTCATTCGCCGCTCGAACGTAATCCACGATTACAGGTTCGATGATATGACAGCGGCCGTGCCGGAGCAGATCGCCGAGCTTGCCTTGCGCAGTCGTGACAAAGTTGAAATTGACCGGATTATGCAGAAAACGAAGGTTTGCGTCTTTTTCGCCGTCGGTGACTTCACTGGCGATGAGTGAAAGCGCCAGGGCGCGCCAGCCGAGTTCGATAGGCTTTGCATAGGGAGACGCAACTTCAATCTTTCCGTCGGTCCCGACTTTCCAGGTAATAACGTAATGTTCGTCTGATCTGTTATCCTGATGCCTGGTCCAGGAAAGGTAAACATACTCAGTGTGGTCGACGCTTTCGGCGATTCCCCAGTTTCGAGGGACGAATTGCGCCACTTTCGAAACTTTGGAGACAATGTGCTCGATTGTCTCACCGTCTCGCGCTCGCCAGGTTGACTTGACTCGTTCGACGAGCGCGCTTTCGACGGCTCGCGCAGTGTTGCCCGTCGCAACAAGCCCAGCAACGAAAATTAGCGATTGACAGAGGCAAAGCACGCCTCTTGCAGACATTCTCTTCATAACGGCCGGACCATCGATTTTTCATCCACACGTCAAAGCGGCAGCCTTCAATGCTATGCTCGATCGGAAGAAGTTAGCGGCAACGTGACGCGGGCACCTGCCGATGTCCCGCGCGAGCAGGCGCTGTCCCCTCGGGTCACGCGCCGCTAACTTCAGTGGGCCAGCCACAACCCCAATTTGCTGTGCTGGACCTGCCCAGGAGGAGAAGCCTGGGCACCCTTGAGCTTGCATTCTTCGTGCCAGGAAATAGCCGGCAAATCCCGCCAGATTCGTGCAGTGTTTGTCGGCTTTCCGACCTACGCTCGTTTCTATGTTTCCATTCAGCCGATCCGCTCGAGCTTGTTCAGCTTTTGTCGTGCCGATCTTCGAGGCCAAAGCGAAGGCCGCTGCCGATTTACGGATGAGAAATCGGGGCGCACTTTGGAGTGCTGTTGAACCGTCTGGTCCGGCGCGGTCACCCGAACGCCTGCGATCGCTATCGGCTTGTAATGATGATAAGCAAAACCACTCGTCACCGCCGGGCGTGTGGAATCGTCGAAAGCGCGTTCTGGGGCAGGCAGATGATATGGTGCGCGGGTTTCTACCTACGCGCACGATGTTGCAGTCCGCTCAGTCCAGCTGCCTCGGCTCCGCATTCATGGTGGGATGACCCTTTCCAGTCGCGACACGCGGCAAGCGAGAAACGATCAAGTCGCGCTAGCTTCCTCTTGAGTTGCTCAACATTCTCGAGAGCAGTTGTCTGACGGATTGATTCATGAACGCTCTTACCAGCCCCCGAACGGGCCGACCGCAAAGAGGGTGACAGAAAGGACGCCGACAGCGCTCCAAACAGCCATTGTCATTGCGGGCCTTCCGGTGTTCGTCGAGGCGAATCGATATGCATGCCCGAGTATTAGCGTCATCAGAGACCGCAAATCGCCTACCAGGATTGGTTGGCTCGTAGATCAATATGGCGACCGGTTGCTGATGGAGTTTTCGCAGGTGTGTTGTCCCTGGCGCGGCTTTTGACTGTCGAGAGACCGAAATACACTCGAAGCGCCGCGACCTGCGCCTTCGACAATCCTTTCGACACATATATTGCAGACTGCGTCTATTGGATAAGCTTCCAATCGCGTGATCAACTTTCGACGTTTATCATTTTGAGTCACTGATGATGGCAGCATTGACGTGAGAGAGTCATCTGGGAGGTTGACGGAAGAGGTCTCTTGCCGATAATCCAAATCGTAGAGGTTCTCCGGTCCCGCTGGATTCGGAGCTAAGAGGGAAGCCGGTGAACATGCCGGCGCTGCCCCCGCAACTGTAAGCGGCGAGCCGCCGTCCAACAAAGTCACTGAAGCCCGTGCGGCTTCGGGAAGGCCGGACAGCAGCGATGACCCGCGAGCCAGGAGACCTGCCTCGACCACATATACGTCCACGGGCGGGGTGTCCCGGTGGTGCGCCAAGCCGCCGCCGCTCGGGCGATCCTGCTTGCGTCCGCCTTGGCCTTTGCCCCCAACTACGGGGTTAGCGCTATGTCTCTTCTCTCCCTTCCGGTTGCCACGCTTGGAACGCCTCGGATCGGTCCAAGACGCGAGCTCAAACGCGCGCTTGAAAGTTACTGGGCCGGCGCAATCAGCGAACAGCAATTGCTCGAGGCCGCAGCTGGCCTGCGTGCTGCGAACTGGGCCCGCCAAAAATCCCTCGGTGTCACCGTCATTCCGTCCAACGATTTTTCGTTGTACGACCAAGTGCTCGACACCTCTGTCATGGTTGGTGCCATCCCGGAAGTTTATGCGTCGAAAATCGAATCGGTTTCGCTCAAGACGTACTTCGACATGGCGCGCGGTTCACAATGCGATCGCCAGAATGCGAGTTGCGGCCACGGATCGGGCGGATTTAGCGCGCCCGCACAGGAGATGACCAAGTGGTTCGACACCAACTACCACTACATGGTTCCTGAATTTCATCAGGGACAGAGGTTCCGCCTATCCTCTCGCAAGCCTATCGAGGAGTATGAGGAAGCCAAGGCCCTGGGGTTCCAGACGCGCCCTGTCCTGATCGGGCCGGTCACATTCTTGAAGCTTGGCAAGAGTGCGGACCCCGCGTTTCAGCCGCTGTCTCTCCTGGATAAGCTAATACCGGTCTACATCGAGGTTCTGCAAGAACTAGGCAAAAGGGGAGCAAGCTGGGTTCAATGCGACGAGCCCTGCCTGGTCCTTGATCTGGAGGAGGAAGCGCGAAGATCTTTGCTGCGTGTCTACGATCGGCTCGCCAGGGAAGTACCAGACGTCAAGATCATGGTCGCGAGCTATTTCGGTGATCTCGGCGATAATCTGGACATAGCTTTGAACATGCCCGTTGCCGGACTGCACGTGGATTTGGTTCGCGCACCGAATCTGTTGAGCCGGATCATTGCTGCGCGGCGAAGTGATCTCGTCATGTCCCTCGGCGTCGTCGACGGACGAAATGTATGGCGCTCGAACCTGTCGACGCTCCGCCAGCAACTGGATCCCGCCATTGCGAAGCTGGGCAGGGATCGTGTTCAGATCGCTCCGTCCTGCTCGCTGCTCCATGTGCCCGTCGATGTTGAACTGGAGACCGGACTTGCATCCGATCTCAAGAGTTGGCTTGCCTTTTCGGTACAGAAGATGCGTGAGCTTGCGATCCTAGCGCGGGCGCTCGCGGGTGATAAGAATGTTGCTCAAAGTCTTGCTGAATCGCAGTTGGCCGTGACGGTCCGCCGGACTTCACCAAAGATCCGTGATGCCAATCTCGCGGTGCGGATGCGAGCGATCGACGAAGCCATGCGCCGGCGTGCCAGCCCATTTGTCCATCGGGCCGAGATCCAACGCAATCGCTTTGGACTACCGGCCTTTCCTACCACGACGATCGGATCCTTCCCGCAAACCCCAGAGGTCCGTAATGCCCGCGCGGCACATTCGCAAGGCGTCATGAGCGACGAGCAATACGACAAATTTCTCAAGGAGGAGACTGCGCGCACTCTGCGTTGGCAGGAGGACATTGGTCTAGACGTCCTCGTGCACGGCGAGTTTGAGCGCAATGACATGGTGCAGTACTTCGGCGAGAAACTCGCCGGCTTCGCATTTACCAGGAATGGTTGGGTGCAATCCTATGGGTCGCGCTGTGTCAGGCCACCGATCCTATTCGGAGATGTTTCGCGGCCAAAACCGATCACTGTGGATTGGTGGCTCTACGCGCAATCACTGACCAGCAAGCCGGTGAAGGCGATGTTGACCGGGCCAGTAACGATCTTGAATTGGTCGTTTGTTCGCGATGACATTCCAAGAGGCGAGGTCTGCCGGCAGATCGCACTGGCGATACGCGACGAAGTCCGCGATCTCGAGATAGCCGGTGCGAGCATGATCCAGATCGACGAAGCTGCGCTCCGCGAAGGATTGCCGTTGCGCCGATCGGAGTGGGGGGCCTACCTTCAATGGGCCGTCGATAGCTTCCGCATTTGCTCATCAGGCGTTGCAGATCAAACCCAGATTCATACGCATATGTGTTATTCTGAGTTCAACGACATCATCGACGCCATTGCTGCAATGGATGCGGATGTGATCTCGATCGAGACGTCGCGCTCGAAGATGGAGCTGCTCGACGCGTTCAGGAACTACAAATATCCCAATCAAATCGGGCCGGGCGTGTACGACATCCATTCTCCACGCATTCCCGAGGCAGGGGAAATGAAGAAGCTGATGGCATTGGCTCGGCAGCGGTTGCAGGACTCGCAGCTCTGGGTCAATCCGGATTGTGGTCTGAAGACGCGCAGATGGGAGGAGGTTCGCCCGGCGCTGATCAACATGGTCGCCGCCGCCCGGCAACTTCGCGCGGCATCTGACCGGCCAAGTCGTTGATCCAGCGCTTGGCTCTCTCCTCCAGGGCGCTGATCCGCTCATAGGGCGTTTGCGCTCTGGATCATCTCGACCGAGCTTGCACGACAGAAAAAAGCCCGGCCACGCTTAGCAGGCCGGGCAAAAGTTAAGTCTGAGAAGAGCGACGCTAAACGTCGCCGACTCCCATCGGCGGAGGGAGGACAGCTGATGATCCGATTGCCGGCGAGGGCATTCGCCGTAAATCTGAACCCGAGTTAAAGCACGGCTCAGCATAGCTCAATCATGCTGTGGTATGCGACCGATGTAGTCGAGTATTGGAAGACTAGACTAAGGTTTGTCTGCAATGAGCATCGTTCACAACGGCTTGCCGAGGCGACAAAAGTCCGTGGCTGGCGACGCCCGGCCGCGTTGGTACCGATCGAGGCGAAGTGCAATTAACGGCGCTTTCCTCCCGCTGGATCGGCGCGACCATGCGAGCAAACGCGACCCAAGAATTACTCAAGCAACCAATACATGAGTGGCTTCCTGTTGATCTGGCTGTGCAGGCAGTCTGTCCGGTTCCACTCTGGCGAAGGTTTTGGACTCTGTTTGGAATGGATGGGCGGATCGACGCGCGACCATGAACGTGGCGGACAAATAGGATGCTCTCACTGGTGACTGAAGTGCGGGATTGCCAGAGTGGCAAGCCCGCCATTCACACGATTAGACCGCCGCGCTGTGCGTAGCCCCGCACCGAGCGAGGTGAGCGTCGAACGCGGAGGCGACGCACCGGATCAGGAACCGGGCGTCGTCAGCTACGGAGAGCCGGCCATTGTCGACCACGACGACGCCATCTGCGATAAGGCTGTCAAGCCGGAAATGATCGACAACGGCCGCATCCGGATCCCTGCCGTGACGGCGAGACATCTCGGAGAGATCGATTGTCATGTCGCACATAATTCGCTCGATGATCTCCGCCCGGTAGCGATCATCATCAGTCAGTAAATAGCCCTTCGCCGTCGCGAGCCGATCCTCGGTGATGCGAGCGATGTAATCCCTGGTCGAGACAGCATTTGCTAAGAACCCCTGTTGCAGGCGGCCGATGGCGCTGGCACCGAGGCCGATAAGCGCGTCTGCGCAATCGTCAGTATATCCCTGGAAATTGCGGCGCAACCTGCCTTGCTTCGCCGCCACAGCGAGATTGTCATGCGGCAGGGCGAAGTGATCGAGGCCTACACGCACGTATCCAGCGTCAACCAAAGTGTGAGCTAGCATTTCGGATTGGAGATAGCGCTCGACGCTGTCGGGCAGAGTGGATTCGTCGATCTTGCGTTGATGCTTCTTGAAGGTCGGAACGTGCGCGTAACCAAAGGCAGAAAACCGGTCCGGATGCAACTCGAGGCATTTGTCGACGGTGTCCAGGCACGAATCGACCGTCTGTCCGGGCAGCCCATACAGCAGGTCGAAATTGATCCGGCAAATGCCGGCGTGGCGTAACCGCTCGACCGAAATTGCGGTCTGTTCGAAGCTCTGCGAGCGGTTGATGGCCTGCTGGACGACCGGGTCGAAGCTCTGCACGCCAAGGCTTGCCCGGTTGACCCCGCTATAGCCCAGGGCTTCGGCCATCGGATTGCTCAACATGCGGGGATCGATCTCCACGGCGATCTCGGCATCAGGCAGGACGGCGAACGAATAACGCAACGAGCCGACCAAATCCGCGAATGCTTCAGGTGTCAGGATCGTCGGCGTGCCGCCGCCGAAGTGGATATGAGAGATTGGCTGTCGTTGGCCAACGGCTTCTGCAACGAGGTAGGCTTCAGTGCGCAATCCAGCCGTATAGATCGCGATCGGATCGTCGCGTTTCGTGACAGATGTATGGCAGCCGCAGTACCAACACATGCTTCGGCAGAATGGGACGTGCACGTAGATCGAGGCGGACCGCTGGCCGTCGAGAGACTTGAGCCAAGCTTGATAGTCGAACTCCCGAACTGATGATGAGAAATGAGGGGCGCTCGGATAGCTGGTGTAGCGCGGTAGTCGGTGCTGCCCGTAGGATCGTGCTAGGTCCGGTCGCATTGGGATGCCTCTCTCGCTCTCTGGGCGCCCGATTATCGGATGGGTGCATGGTAAGCTTTGCGCTGCCTCAAATATCGCGGTTTCTGATGGGCTTGCCGGTAGGTCATGCCAGTGGCGCATACATCATGCTTTGAATTGTGATGAAGTGGTCGCACGGCAGGAATGAGCCTCCTTAGCAATGCACCCCCCATGGCTCATCATGGTCAATCGAGCGAGAACGAGACGAAACGAAGCAGCAAACGGATCTTTATCGAAATTGACATCCGACAGCTCTGCTGTTCAGAGCGAACATTCCGGGATTTGCTGTATCTCGCGATGGCGTGCAGCAATCCGAACCCGCCCCGAGCCCACGAATTCAGCCCGTGCCAGGCAAGGCTTGCGGATGGAGATTGTTTCGCCACCTGCCTGGCCGCCATCACGCGTCTCCATCGGCTCGCGGAGATGTGAAATGCCCGTTCGCGCGATAGCGATACGGTATGGTCGAGCCTGGTCACTGCCGATTACGTTTGAATCAGACCGCTTTTGACGTTCGGCCATGCCGGTTGCGCCGCCAGTTGAAGCAAACGACCGTCGGGCGGAGAAGCATATCGCCTGTGCGTAACCTGAGAGCAGGTGAGGCGACCTTCATTTCGGGTCCCATGAAATGATGTCCACTTTCCTGCCGAAAGCGGCAGCGATCAATGTGGTCCATCCCTCCCCGCATTGTGTCGCTGGTTGCCGGCCAACGCGCTCGAAAACGCGAGTGCGCTCCGTTCGGCTTCAGCTTCTTGTTCCAATTGTAGAATATGCGCTCTTAGCACGTCGGAAGCCGCTTCAGCTGTCTCGCTGAATAGCGGATCTCCGTGATCGGTGAGGGCGGAGGCGACTTCGCCCCAATCTTGAGCCGATAAGGCCTCACGCGCAGCGGGGAAGAAGTCTCGTTCTTCCCACATCATGTGGTGTCGCTCGCGTACTATAAAGTCGCGCACGATGTTGCCGACGTCTTGCCGAAGGACTTCACGATCTGCCAGGACGCCATCAATGGCGCGAGCGAAGTGGTGCAAACGGTCCATGACTTCCTGATGCTCATGCGCGAGATCGCCGACCATTGCGGCCGCATCCGGATCGCGCCTCCTGAGCTTGGAAAAGATCAAGTCTTCTTGAGGATGATGATACACCTCAGGGTAAACCTCGAAATAGCTGATAATCGCGCGGATCACCTCATAGTCCGGACGATGTCCTTGCTCAAAAATCTCCAATTCGCGTTGAAGGGCGACCAGAAGCATATCAATATTGCGATGCTCTCGAAGCAGGCGATCGATGATCATTGCGGTGCTCCATGGGGGAAAATGTAAACTAGCGGCGATCTGTGCCCGGATCGCCCAAGCCGTAGTTTGATGTCCTTCTGCGCTGTATTTTCCGGCACTGCTCGGCGCACAGAAGGAGTGCGCCGCCCTGCCTGGAGCTGGCGCAAATCACGTTAGCCAAAGTTCTGCGCAAAGCGCTTGGGCAATGTGTCCTTGCGGAGCTCGACTCGGCGAGTTTTCGGCAGAGCTATCGCGCCATTCTGCTCAAGTTGAGTGAAAGTGCGCGACACCGTCTCAATGGTCAAGCCAAGGTAATCTGCAACATCCTGCCGGGACATGGGCAGGTCGATGGCCGCGCCCTTCGTAGTGCGGCGAGATATGTCGAGCAGGAACGCGATGACCCGTTCTTCTGCGCTGCTGATCAGGAGCATCGAATGCGCCTGGAAACGGCGGAGCTCAAGCGCCATCGCGTCCCAGAGTTGCCTTGCGAGTTCCCTCTCGTGGCTGGCGCGAAAGATGACAGCGGTGCGCTTCACCATTAGCAGATGCGTCTCGCAGATCGCCTCGGCCGAAGAGATATGGCTTTCTTCGGCCTCAAAGCCAAAGATGTCACCGGGCAAATAAAACGCGCCGATCTGACGACGTCCGTCTTCCAGAATCTTGTAGGTTCGCACAGCACCCGATACCACCTGATAAAGGTATTCGGCTGCTTCGTCCTCTCCGTAAATCTCGCTATTGCGTGTGAACCGCATCGGTGTCGCAATCATACCAAGCGGTCCACGACTGTCAGATTGCTCACGCAAGACGTTGGGTGGATGGCGGCTGGTCTCAGTAAGGCTGGCGGCCTGGGCGTACATGGCGGACTCTGCTTGCAAACGTCGGTGTGACGCAGATTGGTCGCTCCTGACGAACTGTGAAATCTGGATATTTTACCTAAGTAGAAGCCACTAGGTATTTACACGTAAGTTCATGATGAGATCCTCTTGAACGACGCGGGTCCCCCATTACTCGAACATGCTCAAATCAGACTGGGCCAGCTTTGGATCGGAAGCTGTATGCTGACTTGGTCGCCCGCCACGGAAACAATCGAAAGCGCACGGCCGCACAGGTGAAGAGATCCAAGAGCAGTCGTCCACCGTCACTTTCAGCCCGCCGAAGTCTCCTTCGCAAATCATGCCTCTGATCCTGATCAGCCCGGGTCGGCCGCGGAGTGACGAGGCGGGGTCATTGGGACGTCGACGTGGACGACGGCCGGGTCGCTATTTCATGTGGTCCGAGTTGGAAGCTGAATCATAGAGCTGGGCTCGCGCGACATATTGACCTGGCTCAACAGCCGGCTCTGCTGCACTCCAGCAATTTTAGAAACCAAAGGAAAATCGTGATCTAGCCTGATGTTGAACTCGGGCATCGTCGGACGCCGGTGACGCGATCGCGACAGCATCTTGATGGCATCCTGGCGGATTTGGCGACATGCCGCCCGTACGGTCTTGCCCTCAGTGTGACATCAGGACCGGGATGTTGATCCCGCGAAGCATATGCCCCGCGGTGCCGAGCAGCCTATCCTGCAGCCGAGAGCGGCCGTATCCTCCCATCACCAGAAGGTCGAGGCTCTCGTCGGTCGTAAGCGATACGAGGGCACGCTGCGCTGCCTGGGATGTCGGAAGTGAAACGACTTTCGCAGGAAGTCCCGATTTCGCAAGGTACTCTCCCAGACAGGCGGTGGAACTGTCTGCCGGAACCTTGTCCGGAGCGGTGGTCGCTATGATGGTGAGGGCATCGGCTTTACACAAAAATGGCATCGCATCGTGCAACGCGCGGGCCGCACGGCGGCTGCCGTCCCAGCAAATCCCCACCCGTCTGATCGAAAAAGCGCCGTGGAAGATATGTGGCAGGTACAGAACAGGTCGACCAGCCTGGCAAAGGATCTTCCTGGGTATCAGATTATCGTAACTATCGTAGCCGCTCTGAGGCTGTGTGACGATGGTCATGTCGTGGACTCGCGCGCTCGCGCAGATGATCCGGCGCGCGTCTGTTGGAAGCGCGCTCAGCGCGCGACTCGTATAGGAAATGCCGGCATTCCGTGCCTGCAGATCGAAGATATGAAGTGCCGCTTCGGCTCGGTCCAACGCGCGCGCCTGCTCGTCGTCGAAGACAGAAGTGACGGCCGTTACGCCGATTGCAAGAAGCGGAATAATGGTCCTCTCGTAACCGATGGCTACAACGTCAAGATGCGCGCCGGTGCTCAGTGCGAAGGAAATCGACCCGTTGATTGCAGCCCGGACCGGGAGCTCCGTCGGAAGGTGAACCAGTATATTCCCGAGCATTGTAGTTCTCCGGAGTCAAGACCCGCTGCCTCGGAGCACAATCCGAGCCCGCATTTGATCCGCTTCATATGCCGCCGCTTGCGATGTTGCTAGAGTCCGGCGGCGATGGCTATTCGCATCAACTCGGACATGCTGCGAACATTGGTCTTTGCCATGACGTTCGCCCGGTAAACCTCGACCGTTCTTGGGCTGATACCAAGATCATGGGCGATCACCTTGTTGATCTTGCCGGCCAGTAGTCCCTGCAGGACATCACGCTCGCGCGAGGAGAGGTCTGCCAGGCGGGCTTCGGCCTGCAGTTTCGCCACATCGTCCGCTGGCTTGATTGGCCTTGCTTCCAAGGCGTTATTGATCGCACGCAATAGCACCTCGTCTTCGAAGGGCTTCTCGATGAAGTCGACCGCACCCGCTTTCATCGCTTCGACTGCCAGCGTTACGTCGCCATGACCGGTTATCAGAATGACGGGACAGTCGGCGCGATCGGCCTTCAGTTTGCGGACCAGTTCCAGACCGCTCATGCCCGGCATGCGGATGTCCGACACAATGCAGTCAACCGGACCGCTCGCGGTGTCACCGAGAAAGCCGCTCGCCGTCTCATAGGTTGCCACGCAGAAGCCTCTAACATCAAGCAGAAACGCGAGCGAGTCCCGCATCGCGGCGTCATCGTCGATCACAAGAATGCGCCGCATGGTCATGCTTCTTCATTACCCTCCGCGAATGGTAGCGTAAACTGAAAGACCGTGCCGCCGCCCGGATTGGCTTCTACAACGATGTGGCCGCCATGGGACTCGATGATCGTCCGGCAGATTGATAGTCCAACACCCATGCCATGCTCTTTGGTCGTGACAAAGGGCTGGAACAGGCGGTCGGCGATATCAGGACTGATGCCAGAGCCGGTATCGGCGACGGTAAACCTGGCGAGGCCATCGACTTTGGCAACTCCGACGGTCAATTCGCGACGTGGGCTGGATGCCATCGCCTCGATCGCGTTTCGTATCAGGTTCAGCGCGACCTGCTGGATCTGGATCTTGTCCACGATCATCGATGGCAGATCGCGATCGCCGCGGATCGTCACCCGCACGCCTTGCTCCTTGGCGCCGAGCAAGGCCAGAGCGACCGCCTCTTCAAGCAGGGTGAGCGGATTCTCCGTTGTGTGCTCCGTCTCGCCTTTGGCAACGAATTCCCGCAGGCGCTTGATGATATCGCCGGCACGCAGAGCTTGCTGGACAGCATGTTCGATGGCATCACCAATACGGTTGGCATTCGGCTTGTCTGACGCCAGCAGCGTCTCGGCGCCGCGCATGTAGTTTGTGATTGCGGAGAGCGGTTGGTTGATCTCGTGGGCAATAGACGAGGCCATCTCACCCATGGCGGTCAACCGTGAGACGTGCACGAGCTCAGACTGTAGTTCCTGCAATCGGCGTTCTTGCGCTCGTCGTTCGGTGAGGTCTCGGATGAAACCGGTAAAGAATCGTTCACCGCGCACCTTGGCCTCACCGACGGCAAGCTCCATCGGAAAGGTCGAGCCGTCGCTTCGCTCGCCGACCACAATACGGCCGAGGCCGATAATGCGCCGCTCTCCGGTAGTCAGATAGCGTTCAATGTAGCGGTCATGCTCGGCGCGGTAGGGCTGCGGCATCAACCTGGATACATTCGCTCCGACCACTTCGTCTGGAGACAATCCGAATAAACGCACTGCCGCGGCGCTGAACGAGCGAATGATTCCCTTCTCGTCAATCACGATCATGGCTTCCGGCACGGTGTCCAGGATCGACTGCAGATGGGCTTGCCGGTACCGCGCCTGCTCTGATTCTCGCCGCAGCCGATCGCCCATGAAGCCGAGCAGGGGCCCAAGTACCGCGAGCCCGGCTATATCGATCATGTTTGCGGAATCGGAGATGAGGTTGTTCCCAAGACATGCCGCGCTGATGGTGAGGCACAGCAGCGTAGCGAAGATGGCCGGTCCGCGGCCACCAGCGAAAGCGGCAAAAACGATGACTGGAAGGTAGATGATCGTGAACGTGCGGTCCTGAAGATACGGATCCAGCGCCGCACGAAGCACGAGCGCCAGCGCGGCGCCCGCCGCGGCTGTGCCATAGCGGTACCAGATGTGGTTCGACATGTTTCCCGGCAAACCCCTCTCATCGATCGACTGTGCATAGTTTGTCTATGTGAGGCGACCGGATGCAGCCGCGTTTCGTTGCGCTACCTATTGTGCAGGGCGGCCGCCGCTATCTCGGCCAGATGCGCCAGTGCGTGGGCTGCACAGCGACGTGCTCTCCGGTCATGGCCTTGATCCAGCCGCCGAAGATCCGGCGGCAAGGAAAGACCAACCGGTGAATGGTATTACCCTCGATCACCGCGATCTCCAGCTCCCGGTCAAAGGGCGCCGTTTCAATGCGTTCCCACGTCACAGATCCTGTACGGTGTTCATCGCCGCTGGCTGACAAAATCAGGCAACCTTTCGAATACTACGGGCGAGATCGCTCGGCCGCTGCGCCAGCAGGCTCAGTCTGATCTCGCCCAAGCGGCGCATCTCGATCACGCCAGTTGCGGTCCGGATGCTTTGGGGCGGAGCGTCGCCGATCCTGTCGTGCTGGGACGTGATCCGATCGCCGACCGAAGTATTAGGGCTGCGAAGCAGTTCCCGGGATCCGGTCGAATCGAACCGGACCAGTTCAAGCCAGCGCCGGTTGGTATTGATTACTGTTGTACTGCAGCTGGAGTGGACTGCCGTTCCCGCAAGCGTGCCCGCGGCGGGACATTTGTCGCCGTGGTCTATCATGTCGAACATCCTTTGTCCGTCGGAAGTCTCCCCGTCCCACGAATTCAACGTGGGGCGTGGATTCTTGATGCCCTCCAGCGCGCTCTTGCGAGTCTGGCGGCGTGTCCGTGCGGGAACGGTATGACGCCGGAATTCGCTTGATGGCATTCGGATGGGCCAGCTGCGCTCGGTCCGAGCACCGCGCCGATCCGCGAGTCGATGACGTGGCTTGCATCACACGCGGCGCAGGTGACCGGGTGCAGCCGGGTCGGGTGCGTCCGGCAGCAGCGCTTGAGCCCACTCGCTGGTACCTGGATACGAAAAGATCATCGGGCGCCAAGGCTTTCTATCTGCCATGTGTCTAAGCTTGACTGGAAGGTCGTTTCTATCCGCAAACCGCCACCGCTGTATTGATGCAGGTCAAAAAGAAGCTGATGCGCGTTTAGAAACGGGGCGAGGGCGAGCGGCCACTGCCAGCGCGTTGCCGGTCGCACGCACTAAATCGAGTCATTCGGCAGAGCCGCGCGTCGATCGACACAATCGCCAGCGTGTAGCGAGTTTGATGGAAATCAAAATGCAGGACGCGCAATGTGCAAATGTTGAGGCTGCGCAGCGCACGGGCATTGCACCATGACAACCCGCGTCATTGAGCTGCGAGAGTCGCGAAGGAGATGGTAAGTTGATTGCTCGCCTTACATTGTCGTTGGTTTTGCCCGCGCTGATCGCAGCGATCGGCTACGGCGCCGAAGTCTTCAACCTTGGGCTTATCGAAACCTTGGCTGCGGCTAGCCTGATCATTGGCTTTGCCGTTGCGGCGGCAGGGTGGACCATCAGGAGCGAGATGAGGCCGGTTCGCCTCATTTGCTCACGTGCGGGCAATTCTCGCCGCCGGTAGTCCTCGGCCGCCGGCGCTGGTCAGAAATGCCATTGCCCGCTGCCCGGCAATCAGCCAGAGCTGTCGGGAATGCTTTGTGACACTGCCAAGCACCGGCGTCACAAACTTCCATTGCCGGCGGCTGAAGTTGGAATTGATCGATGATCGCCAACGCGGGCGTAACGGTTCATTCTGCTCCCAACCGTCTCATGAGAATTTTCTGGATCAGCGCCTTAACTCTGCCGGCCCAAGGCGTGAGAAGACGAGAAGCTACTGTTGCTGAGCAACTCAACCAATGTGATCCGCCAAACCTGGACGTTTGGTGATTTGCAGCTTCTTCGGGGCGAAAGAGCACTCGCATCACTCTCGACCTTATCTCGATGGAGCGAGATCTTTTTGGGTGCTGCTTGAGACAAATCAAACACTCGCCTGGCGCGGCTGGCAGAATGCGAGATTAGAAAACGCACAGGAATAGGGTATCATGCCTTCATTTAACGTTCGGTTCATCAAAACCGTTTGTGACGATACCGGTCACGAGCATCGTGCCTGTCAGGCGGCGTTCCGGGTGCATGCAGCCTCGCTGAGTGCTGCTGCACAGCAGGCAGAAACCGATTTCTGCAAGCAAAAAGGTGTCCGTGATTGGACCATCTTCGCCGATGCGATGGAGCTTCGAACCCCGCCTGCATTGCCCCCGGCATGGGGTGGTTGAGCTCGGCTAGGGAAGTCCGCGAATTCTGATCGTGGAGAATCCAGACGAGACTTACAAAACGTCTTCCCGAGCGTCGATCGAGAGAACAGCTCAGCGATGCTGCCGCCAATTGAGCAGGCGGCCCTCTTGTCCGTGACACACTGGTAGACCTCGCCCGACATTTGCTGGCCTGCAGTTCTGCGGGCTCGCAGCGCATCGCCGTCCGGCAGGAGCGATCCGGATCGACGATTTTCTCCTACAGATGCGCCTTATTTGATGCATGTCAAAAACAAGTCTGCCGCCGGCAGCTATGGCTGCTTTGAGGGGTATGACACATGGTTAGCCAATCTGGATATGTCGGTCGCCCTTGGGGGTTCAAGAATCTGCTCACCCGGTTACGAGCCAACCTGTCCCGGACAGCCGAGTTGGCCTATTTGAGCGCGCAGGACATCGACGCGATCGCACGTGAACTTAATCTGTCCACGTCCGACTTTCGAAAGATGGCGCAAAGTCCGGGCTATCCTGAACCCTTAAGCAAGCGCCTCGCACTTGCCGGCTTTTCCGAGAATGCGCTAGCCTCCCGCCATGGAGACGTGTTGCGCGATTTGCAGCGGGTATGCGGCCTGTGTCAGACCAAGATCCGCTGCGCCGCCGACCTCGAGCGGTATAAGTCTGTAGATCCCCTCAAAGACTGCCCGAACGAACATACTCTGCGCGCGCTCGCGCGTGAGATCGGCAGCGCTCCGCGCCGTTTTGACGATTGATCGCGCTCGATCGCCCCGTCCCCGGAAAATGTGATCTCCTGGCAAGCCCACTTTCAAAGAAGGCCAAGACATGAAAAGCCCACCCCTCGCCTCGAAATCCATGACTATGGGTGAAGCAGGCCTATTCTCGGTATTCGCTGTTTCTGCCTACGTTTGCTTTTTCGCGGGGGCGATGGGGCGCGATCCTGCGTTTACGTTCCACGCATTGATCTCGTCTGCCGCAAGTCTGGCGGCCGCAGCCGTCATCCTCAATCGGTACTATGAACGCCCGGCGCATTTGCCACCGGCGCAGATCAAAGGCCGGCCGAATTACAATCTCGCTCCGATCAAATTCGCCTCAGTGATGGCGATGTTCTGGGGTATCGCAGGCTTCTCGGTCGGCGTTTTTATCGCCTCGCAACTTGCGTGGCCCACACTGAATTTCGATCTGCCTTGGACGAGCTTCGGCCGACTCCGCCCGCTGCATACGTCGGCCGTGATCTTTGCGTTCGGCGGAAACGTGCTCATCGCGACCTCCTTCTACGTCGTGCAGAAAACCTGCCGCACGCGCCTCGCCGGCGATCTTGCGCCGTGGTTCGTGGTAGTTGGCTATAATTTTTTCATCCTGATCGCGGGCACCGGCTATCTGTTCGGCGCCACCCAGTCAAAGGAATACGCCGAGCCCGAATGGTACGCCGATCTCTGGCTCACCATCGTCTGGGTCACTTATCTCATCGTGTTCCTGGCGACATTGGTGAAAAGGAAGGAGCCGCACATTTTCGTCGCCAACTGGTTCTATCTCGCTTTTATCGTCACCATTGCGGTGCTCCACCTCGGCAACAATCCCGCATTACCGGTCTCCGTGTTCGGTTCGAAATCCTACATCGCCTGGGGCGGTGTGCAGGACGCCATGTTTCAGTGGTGGTACGGCCACAACGCGGTCGGTTTCTTCCTGACCGCCGGCTTTCTGGCCATCATGTACTATTTCATTCCGAAAAGAGCCGAGCGCCCGGTCTATTCCTACCGCCTCTCGATCATCCACTTCTGGGCGCTGATCTTCCTCTACATCTGGGCCGGCCCTCACCATCTACATTACACCGCGCTGCCGGATTGGACGCAGACCCTGGGCATGACGTTCTCGATCATGCTGTGGATGCCCTCATGGGGCGGCATGATCAACGGCCTGATGACGCTCTCGGGTGCGTGGGACAAGCTGCGCACTGACCCGGTGCTCCGCATGCTCGTGGTCTCGGTGGCCTTTTATGGCATGTCGACGTTCGAGGGCCCCACCATGGCAATCAAGGTGGTCAACTCGCTCAGTCATTACACCGACTGGACGGTCGGCCACGTGCATTCCGGTGCGCTGGGCTGGGTCGGTTTTGTATCGTTCGGTGCGCTCTATTGCCTGGTTCCCTGGCTTTGGAAGCGCGAGCTGTACAGCCTCAAGCTCGTCAACTGGCACTTCTGGATCGCCTCGATCGGGATCGTGCTCTACATCTCGGCGATGTGGGTGTCTGGTGTCCTGCAAGGCCTGATGTGGCGCGCCTTTACCCCGCTAGGTTTCCTCGAATACTCGTTCATCGAGTCGGTCGAGGCTATGCATCCCTTCTACATCATCCGCGCCGCGGGAGGCGCAATGTTCCTGATTGGAGCGCTGATCATGGCCGCCAATCTCTGGATGACCGTGAATGCAAAGCAAACCGATCAAATCCAGGACACTGGAGCGCTCCAAGTCGCGGAATAGGTCATCGCATGTCTCTTTGGAACCGACACAAGATCTTTGAGAAGAACTCGATCATCCTGATCGCAGGCATCCTTGCCGTGATCGCGATCGGCGGGCTGGTCGAGATCACGCCGCTGTTCTACCTCAAAAGTACGATCGAGGCCGTGGATGGCGTACGACCGTATACCCCGCTTGAGCTTGCGGGCCGCAACATCTACATACGCGAAGGCTGCTATGTGTGCCACTCGCAGATGATCCGGCCATTGCGTGACGAGGTCGAGCGCTACGGACATTACTCGCTGGCCGCCGAGAGCATGTATGATCACCCGTTTCAATGGGGCTCGAAGCGTACCGGCCCGGACCTCGCACGCGTCGGCGCGAAATACTCCGATGAATGGCACGTCACGCATCTGACCAATCCGCGGGCCATCGTCCCGCGGTCGGTCATGCCCGGATACCCGACGCTGGCGCGCACCGAGCTCGACCTGACCGACGTGGCTGCACATCTGCGCACCAACCGGGCGGTCGGTGTCCCCTATACCGAAGATCAGATCAAGAACGCGGTCACTGACTTGAAGGCCCAACTCGATCCTGACAGCGCGGACCTCGCCTCGTTCCAGAAACGCTATCCGAAGGCAGCTGTGCGCAATTTCGACGGAAGCGTTGGCAATCCGACCGAACTCGATGCGCTCATCGCCTACCTGCAGATGCTCGGAACGCTGATCGATTTCAAGCTCTACGACGAAAAAGCCAATCTGCGCTGAAGGATCCTGTGATGAAAGCCGTCATTTCCATCGAGAACCTGGCGTCAAGCTTCGTCGTGAGCCTCTGGACGCCGTTGTTTGTCGGCATCTTCATGGCCATTGTTGTTTATGCGCTGTGGCCCGGCAATAGGCGGCGTTTTGACTCTGCGGCGCGCATGCCGCTGTGCCGGGATTGACAGACCATGACTGACCGCAACGACTTCGATCGGATCTCCGGCCGCTCCACGACGGGACACGAATGGGATGGCATAAAGGAGCTCAACACGCCGCTGCCGCGCTGGTGGATCTCGACCTTCTACGCCACCATCCTTTGGGCGATCGGTTATTGGGTCGTCTATCCGGCCTGGCCGCTCCTGTCCAGCTACACGACCGGCGTATTTCAACATTCGACCCGCGCGAGTGTCGTCAACGATCTTGCCGGGCTCGAGAGGCTGCGGGGCGAGAAGATGGCGGTTCTCGGCAAAGCGTCTCTGACAGAGATCGAGACGGATCAGGCCCTGCTGGCACTGGCCCGTGCCCGGGGCAAGACGGTGTTCGCAGACAATTGCGCGCCATGCCATGGCAGCGGCGGCGCAGGTGCCAAGGGTTATCCCAATCTCAACGACGATGACTGGTTGTGGGGCGGATCGCTCGATCAGATCCAGCGGACCATCCAGTTCGGCGCACGGTCCGGGCACGCCCAGGCTCATGAGGGGCAAATGCTGGCCTTCGGCCGCGACGGCATCCTCAGGAAAGATGAGATCGCCACAGTAGCGAATTACGTGCGATCGCTGTCCGGCCTGTCAACAGTCGGCAATTTCGATGCCGCGGCCGGCACAAGGATCTTTGCCGACAATTGTGCGGTCTGTCATGGCGAGAACGCCAAAGGCAACCATGAGCTCGGCGCGCCGAATCTGACGGACCACATTTGGTTGTACGGCTCGGACGAGGAGACGCTGATCGAGACGATCAGCTATGGCCGTGGGGGCATCATGCCGGCCTGGAGCGGGCGGTTCGATTCCATCACGATCAAGGCACTTGCGGTCTATGTGCACTCGCTCGGTGGCGGACAATAGGTGAGATGAGCCGAGAAGCCACCGGCCCATCGACGAGGCTCTAAATCAGTCACCCGTGCCAGATGTAAGGTCGGCCATGAAGCTAGCCCTGAACAAGACTGGTGCGCGCGATAACCCGCCGATCGGCGAAGACGGGCCTCTCTATACAACTCATAAGAAGGTCCAGCCGCAGAGCGTCTGCGGCACTTTCCGCACGATCAAATGGCGGCTGATGGTGGTGTGTCTGGGCATCTACTATTTGCTGCCGTTCGTGCGTTGGCGTCGTGGCTTAAGCGTTCCTGACCAGGCGGTGTTGCTCGATTTCCCGAACCGGCGGTTCTACTTTTTCTTCATCGAGTTGTGGCCGCAGGAGCTTTATTACTTCACCGGGCTGCTCGTGCTTGCCGCGCTGGCACTATTCTTGATGAACGCGCTGGGCGGACGTATTTGGTGCGGCTATCTCTGTCCGCAAACGGCATGGACCGATCTGTTCTATGCGGTAGAGCGTTTGATCGAGGGCGATCGTCGCGACCGACTGAGGGCCGCCGCACGCCCGATGACAGTGGGGCGGGCGGCAAAGCGCGTGCTAAAGCACGCGGTCTGGTTGATGATCGCTTGGTGGACCGGTGGTGCCTGGGTGCTCTACTTCGCCGACGCGCATACATTGGTGCGCGATCTGGCGACATTTCAGGCGCCCGCGATCGCCTATATCTGGATCGGGATCCTGACCGCTACGACTTATCTGTTGGCCGGCTACATGCGCGAACAGGTTTGCGTGTATATGTGCCCCTGGCCGCGCATCCAGGCCGCGCTCACCGACGAGTGGGCACTCAATGTCACCTACAAGTACGATCGCGGCGAACAGCGCTGCTCGTTGAAGAAGTCATTCGATCTGCGCGCGCGGGGCGAAAAGATTGGAGACTGCATCGATTGCAATCAATGCGCGGCGGTCTGTCCGACCGGCGTCGACATTCGCAACGGCGCCCAGCTCGGCTGCATCCAGTGCGGGCTATGCATCGACGCCTGCGATGCCGTCATGAAGAAGATCGGGCGCGCAAGTCGCCTGATTGGTTACGACAACGACATCAATATCAGGCGCCGAATGGAAGGCAAGTCGGAGGTGTTCAAGCCGGTACGCCCGCGGACGATCGTATATGCGTCTTTGATCTCGGTCGTCTGTGCGATGATGCTTTATGGGGTGTTGTCCAGAACACTGCTCGACGTCAACGTGCTGCACGATCGTAATCCGATAGCGGTCAGGCTCAGCGATGGTTCCATTCGCAACGGCTACACGGTACGCTTGCTTAACAAACTCGCGTTCGACCGCGTCATTGCGATCGACATCGATGGACCGCCCCAAACGTCCGTCCACGTCGTCGGCGTAGATTCTGTGACCGTGGAACGACCGACGATTGTCTTGGCTCGCGATACCACGACAGAACTCCGCTTATTGGTGACCGCGCCGGCCGACGACACGCCGGAACGGTCGATGCCGGTGACATTTCGGGTCACCGACATTGGCCTCGGAGAGGTCGCCACCGCAACGGACCACTTCGTCTTCCCCTAAGAATTACTGACGAGATCTTGCCAATGACCGCATCAACTCCAGTCGCACGGCCCATTACCGGACGCTTTGTCCTGATCGCCATACTGGCTTTCTTCTCGGTCGTGATTGGCGCCAATTTGATCATGATGCGCTTTGCCATCACGACGCTGCCAGGAACTGAGGTTGACAGCGCCTACAGCGCGAGCCTCGCCTATCAGCGCGAGATCCTGGCGGCGCGGGACCAGAACGAGCGAAGCTGGCAGGTGCAGGTACATGTGGAACGGCAGTTCGACGGCCGGGCGGTGCTTGCGATCGAGGCGCGCGACCGCGCAGGCGCGCCTCTCGTAGGAATGAATTTCGAGGCCCGGCTCGAGCGACCGGTGGACCGCCGGGCCGATCTCGCGATCAACGTGGCTGAGCGCAGTGCTGGAATCTACCGAGGAGACGCCGCGGGGGTCGCTGTCGGAAGGTGGGATCTCGTGATCGAAGGCGGCGCTGACGGCCGCCGCATGTTTTTGTCGAAAAATCGCATCGTCTTGGACTGAGGGCAGATGAGCATGCAGGAGGACGTCGACTTTTCGCACTATTTGAAGAGGACAGGCACGGGCTTCGTCCAACTCGACCTCGCGGTAGAAGGGATCAATTGCGCGGGCTGCATGGGCAAGATCGAGCGCAATCTATCGAGCATTCCGGACGTGACCTCGGCGCGCGTGAATCTCACCGACAACCGACTGGCGGTGGAATGGAAAGCCGGCGCGCTCGATCCAGCGCTATTCATCAAGCGGCTCGCTGAACTGGGCTATCGCGCATATCCCTTTCAACGGGACAATGCGGAGACACTGGAATCGGAGCGGGCGCGGGACTTGCTGCGGCGGCTGGGCGTGGCTGCTTTTGCCGCGATGAACGTTATGATGCTCTCGATCCCGGTATGGTCCGGCAATGTCTCGGACATGCTGCCGGAGCAGCGCGACTTCTTTCACTGGCTCTCCGCGCTGATCGTGCTTCCCGCCGCGGCTTATTCGGCGCAGCCGTTCCTCTTCTCAGCTTTTACCGCGCTACGGGCGCGCGGGGCCAATATGGACGTGCCGATCAGCATCGGCATCGTGCTCGCGTTGGCGACTTCGCTGATCGAGACCATCGCTCATGCCGAGCATGCATATTTTGACGCGGCGATCATGTTGATCGCCTTCCTGCTCGCAGGCCGCTATCTCGACCAGAACGTGAGGCGGCGCACCCGCGCCGTCGCCGGCAATCTTGCCGCGCTCAAGGCGGAGACCGCCGCGAAGTTCATAAGCCCGACGGAGATCAGAACCGTTCCGGCATCAACGATCAAACCGGGCGACGTCGTGCTGGTCCGACCCGGCGAATGCTGTGCCGTCGATGGCGACGTGATCGACGGCCGCTCCGAGGTTGATCAAGGCCTCATTACGGGTGAGACCTTGCCCGCGCTGGTGGTGCCCGGCAGCGCAGTGTTCGCCGGTACATTGGTGCGATCGGGTACCTTGCGCGTTCGCGCGGTGGCAGCCTCGCAGGACACGCTGCTCGCCGAGATTTCTCGACTACTTGATCATGCCCTGCAGGCCCGCTCGCGCTACCTACGCCTGGCCGAGCGCGCCTCGCGGCTCTATGCTCCGATCGTCCATGCAACTGCCTTTCTGACGATGCTCGGTTGGCTTGCCTCTGGCGCAACCTTCCATGATGCGATCGTCACGGCGATCGCGGTCTTGATCATCACGTGCCCTTGCGCGCTGGGTCTGGCTATACCGGCGGTGCAGACCGTGGCGTCCGGCGTGCTGTTCAGGTCCGGAGTGCTGCTTAACGCCGGGGATGCGATCGAGCGCATGGCCGAAGTGAACCGGGTGGTCTTCGACAAGACCGGAACGCTGACGTTGCCGGAGCTCGATGTCGCCAATCTCGCCAACATTCCGGAAGATGTCGTCAAATTGGCGGGCCGGCTTGCATTATCGAGCCGCCATCCGGTCGCCACGGCCGTGGCGCGAGCTGCTGGCGCAAGCGAGCCGCTGGCCGATATCGAGGAGGAGCTGGGGCAGGGTGTTAGGGGTTACTATCAAGGGTCAGAGATCCGGCTCGGCCGCCCGTCCTTCTGCGGCGCTGACAGCCTCGCCGACGAGGCTCTTTGCCGAGATCCAGAGGCTTCTATCGTCGCCTTTAGACACGGCGACAGCAAGCACGTCTTCGCCGTCCGCCAACGCATGCGGCCAGACGCGCCCGAGGTCGTCGCGGGCCTCGCGAGCCTTGGGGTCGTGGTAGAGATCGTGTCGGGAGATCGCGAGCCAGCAGTTCGGCGCACGGCCGAGACGCTCGGCATTCAAAATTGGCGCGCCGGCGTCTCGCCGACGGATAAGGTCGCGCGGGTCGAAGGCCTGACGGACGAGGGATACAAGGTGCTGATGGTCGGCGATGGCTTGAACGACGCGCCCGCACTCGCAACAGCTCATACCTCGATGTCGCCTGTTACGGCCACTCATATGAGCCAGGCGGTCGCTGATGCGGTCTTCCTCGGTGAGCGTCTTCGGCCCGTGATGACGGCGGTTATGACCTCGCGCAAGGCGCTGCGGCTGATGCGGCAGAACCTTTTGCTCGCTGTCGTCTACAATGTCCTGGCAGTCCCGGTTGCGATCGCCGGCCTGGTGACGCCGCTGATTGCCGCCGCGGCGATGTCAGGTTCATCCGTGCTGGTCATGCTCAATGCGCTGCGGGCGCGAAGGGGCGAGGCAGTCTGATGGAGGTTCTGCTCTATCTGGTTCCACTCGCTCTTGCATTGGGCTTCGTTGGCCTGCTCGGCTTTCTGTGGTCGCTGAACAGTGGTCAGTATGACGATCTCGATGGCGCGGCCTGGCGCGCCCTCGCGGATGACGAGCCCGACGAGGCGCCAGTCCAAATAGTGCAGATGGGCCAGCGTAATTGCGACGGTCCCCGCTGGGACGAGAGTGCTAGCTCGGCCGTTCCGGTGGTCCGCGGCGCAACTAGAGACGCGCGGTTGCAGGGACGGGCAGCGACAACTTGTTGATCAGGGCTATTCGTGGAGATGCGATGCGGGAAGATTTGGCGATACCGGCGAGGACGTGGGCGAACCAAGCCTTGGGTTGACCTTGTTAAGGCGACAGGTCGTGATCATCGTCAACATGATGGCGGCCCGTTTGGTGCCGCGCTGGCTGCCGGCGAAGATTCAGTTCCACCTTCCAAAACGATGCCTCTCAATGCACGCATCAGCACAATTGTGGTCATGCAGATCCCGCCATCGTCGAGGAAGCAGGCGAGGTCGTCCCAGCGCCCTCTCCGTGAATAGCCGATGAGAGAGCGAATGAAGGAGAAGCGAACCGCGGAAGGCTCGTTGCGGATTTGCGAGAGCGATCCACGGATCAACTGTGGCTTGGCACCTATGCGTGCACCTGCGGCGCCGCCGTATGCCGCTTTGCAACCAGAGCAATGACGAGTCCTCGGCTCCCATGCCGGCGGAAGGCGTCATCGGCGGCAAGGAAGGCGGGTCCTGAAACCCATGAAGCCTGCGACGATTGAGAGCCCGCGGGGGGCGTTTCATGTTGCGGATGTGGCGGTGCATTGTTCCACAAGCGACGGCCTCGTCAGCTTCCGGAAAGCCTATCCAGATAGGATCAGCTCAATTGATTTCTTGGATGTGAGGCTAGCGTGGACCCGTACAATTCCGATCCATCCAATGTAACAGCTTGGTCCCAGGTGCATCACGCCGTCTTGGAAGAGGACCAGGGCGGCCATGCCGCGCAAGAGGGGTTTGAGCAGCACTTGGCCGAGGCGCGCCCACCCGATCCGGGTCCTGTCTCCCGTGGCGGCCGCAACTACCATCCCGATCTCTCTGCAGAACATCGAAACATTATCGATAAGGCGATTGCCCAATATGCGGATCAGAAAAAGCCAAGCAAGAAGACGGTTAAGCGCTATACTCAGGCGCTTCGCCGACTTGGAAATCATCTTGGCGCTCATCGTCAAACGATTGTTCTGGAGGAACACGAGTCCTTGATCCGTTACGTCAAGACTTACTTCCCAAAGGACGAAGACATGAAGAAGGGGTTGAATATCCTTCGTTCGTATCATGATTCGAGCTATGTAGCTTCTGGCGGGCGGCCGCGCACGATCCCCTCAGCGGAAGACGCGCCCCTCTCGGAGCGGCTTAATGCCAGCGGCATGACGTCGGGCAGCGCTGCTCGTCATGATCGTAGTCTTCGCAGATTTTCTAACGCGCTTAAAGTTGAAGGCTGCTCGATATCCAAGCTAGACCACGCTGCGCGCATTGAATTTGCTCAGAAGTTGTTCCCGAAGGACGAGCATCTATTGTTCGCGTTAGGCAAGGTCGGCGATGCCGAGCACGTTTCCGGAGCGGGTGCGTCCCGGAAACCCCGCGGTCATACTGTCCCGTCGCCCACATTGCATCTTTATCCCGACGACGCCCGCATCATTGATAGCCTGGAAAAGGCAGAGCTGAGCCTGCTCAAATCCGAGGATACTAGGAGAAAAGTTGTTCAAAATCTGGCCGGCAACCAACGAAGATTCGGTGCTTGGCTACAAAGGAACGGGCGAGGGAGCATAGTGAGCCGGCTCACCGGCACCAGTGAGCAGCAAATGTCGTTGAATAACGATCACAGGGACTTCAAAAAAGCCAGTCGAAACGCTGACATGGGCTTCGATCGTCTTCGGAGCTACCTATGCCTCGTCGAGGCGAACGCTGCGCTGGGCGTCTCCCCTGAGCAGGCGGGTGGGGAGCCGCGGCGTGACGAGTCGAGCTCAACGTGGTCGCCGCACCTGCCGCACGATTTTGAGCGGCCGACGCCGGAAGCGGTACCAGAGGGGTCGTCGGCGATCTACCGAGGTCTCAACTCTTTCGTTGACCTGCCGTACACGCCGCAGGAGATGCGCGACGATGCTCAGTCATCGCCGGTGAGTGGAACTGTCGCCAGACCGCCGCTCGTCACCGGACCATCGGACGCGCCAGCTCAATCGCCAGACATTTTCCGCGGTCTTCAGTCTTTCGTTGATCTGCCGTACACGCCGCAGCAGATGCTTGACGATGCTCAGTCAGCGCCGGTGGGTAGGGCTGCCGCCAGACCGCGGCTCTTAATCGGACCATCGGATGCGCCAGCTCAGTCGGCAGATACCTTCCGCGGACTTCAGTCTTTCGTTGATCTGCCTTACACGCCGGAGCAGATGCTTGACGATGCTCAGTCAGCGCCGGCGGGTGAGGCTGTCGCCAAACCGGTGCTCTTCACCAAACCATCGAACGCGCCAGCTCAGTCGGCAGATACCTTCCGCGGTCTTCACTCTTTCGTTGATCTGCCGTACACGCCGCAGCAGATGCTTGACGATGCTCAGTCAGCGCCGGCGGGTGAGGCTGTCGCCAAACCGCCGCTCTTCACCAAACCATCGGACGCGCCAGCTCAGTCGGCAGACACCTTCCGCGGTCTTCGGTCTTTCGTTGATCTGCCGTACACGCCGCAGCAGATGCTTGACGATGCTCAGTCAGCGCCGGTGGGTAGGGCTGTCGCCAAACCGCCGCACTTCACCGGACCATCGGACGTGCCAGCTCAGTCGGCAGACACCTTCCGCGGTCTTCAGTCTTTCGTTGATCTGCCGTACACGCCGCAGCAGATGCTTGACGATGCTCAGTCAGCGCCGGTGGGTAGAGCTGTCGCCAAACCGCTCTTCACCAAATCATCGGACGCGCCAGCTCAGTCGGCAGACACCTTCCGCGGTCTTCACTCTTTCGTTGATCTGCCGTACACGCCGCAGCAGATGCTTGACGATGCTCAGTCAGCGCCGGCGGGCGGGGCTGCCGCCAGACCGCCGCTCTTCACCGGACCATCGGACGCGCCAGCTCAGTCGGCAGACACCTTCCGCGGTCTTCAGTCTTTCGCTGATCTGCCGTACACGCCGCAGCAGATGCGCGACGATGCTCAGTCAGCGCCGGTGCTCAGCCCTGCCGGTAAACCCGCCTTCTTTGTCGGGCGGTCGGGCGTACTTCACTCGCTTGAGGACATCGGACACCGAGTTGACGCGGATTGGCAGGATGGTCGCCAGCCAGTGCCGGATTTCTTACGCGATGTCCGGGATAACATCGGGGTCCTGCCGCCCCAGTCCAGCGGCCCAACCCAGGTCTCCGTCAATGGCGAGACCCGCTCGATCCCATTGGAGCCGCGAGGACGCCGCGGTGCGCAGTTCATCCATCATCCTCGCCCGTCTCCCGTCCCGGGTGCTCAAATCCGCCCCTCGGCTACCGTTGCCTCTTCCGGCCAGCGCAGCGAGGCCGTCCTCGGCCCCACGCAGTGGCTGGGTGACGAGCATATCCAGCGGGACTATGAGCTCCTGGCGCATGAGTTGCTGCAGAACGATCCGGATCTCGCCGCCCGGACGCGGTTCGTGGATCCCCTGATAGCCCAAATGTTGCGATCTCCCTCCAAGGAGGTAGCCGCACGAGCATTAGGGTGGGTTCGCCATGATACCGCCGACTTCCTGTTTCTGCCGGTAAGTGATGCCAGCGATACGGATAGACATCAGCGCGGCAGTCACTGGTCGCTGCTGCTGGTTGATCGCCGCGATCGGGGCCGGCCGGTCGCATATCACTATGACTCCGCCCAGGGATACAATGACAGGCCCGCCGCGAAACTCGCAGGACGGCTCGACGCTAACCTGCAACAGGCCCCGATAAGACAGCAGCAGAACGGTTATGACTGCGGCGTCTTTGTCGTGGACGGCACCCGGGAACTTGTAAGACGATTGGCAGTAGGACGGCCGCACCTGAACCTCAACGATCTTGTCATCAGTCGACCGGCACTGCTGGACCGACTAGGCGCTGGTGGCGGCTTCAGTTGAACAGGGCGCGCGCCCGTGTAAATGCGCTTCTCGCCGATCGAAAATCCGCAATCGGTGTGCTCGCAAAGCATCATAGTGTCTCACGTGAGGAGCTGAGGGCGCATACGACGAGACCACCTGAGCGACGCATGAACGCGGGCACGGCGAGCTCCATGGATGGCATTGCGTGAAGGTCAGGCGGCCTGCTGATCGGCGGGCTTGCCGCCTCGGCGCAGGAGCTTCCATTGTCAGGGCAGCAATGCGCCATGATCGCAACAAATCCTCGGCAGGACGTCTGGCTACCGAGACACCGCGAGGTCGCATTGTCCGGCAAGCTTGAGGCCGGCCTCGCGGCGAGGAAAAAGTCGATCGATAACGCCGGTCAGCTTTGGATCGGTCCGCTAAGCCATCTTATCGCGCCTTGGCCCAATAAGGCGGCCGCATTTTTCGCGGCGCAACAACACCGATCGCGGACCATCAGGCGTCGGCCTCATCTTTCTTTCGCCAAATATGCATACGCCACATCAAAAGAAAATTGGAGGGATCGCGCCATAAAGGCTGAAGCGGTGGCCGCTCATCTTCATGTCAACCGAAGCCTCTCTATGAGAGATCATCGCGGGCGGTCAATCCAGCGTTTGCCGCTCTCGGCCCGCGTCAAAAGAGGTGAAAGCTGCCTGCTCATAAGAACACACTTGTCCCTCCAACCTTGAGCCGAGACCGGACGACGGGTACGAAGAGGAGATTCGATCTGGTGTTCTCGCCAGCGCAAGGAGACTCCGACAGTCCAGACAGCGCAGCGCGCCAAGCGTAGTAGGGCGACCGTGGTAGAGACTGATACGATATCTCATAGTCCTCGAGCGTTGTGCCTCCCCGCCTAATACAAATCACGAACATGCCTGATTCGGAGTTTGTTCAAGCTTACCACACCCTGCTTGCTCACTTCCTTCCAGCAACATGTCAGTCTGCGGGCTTAGCTTCGAATAACCAGGCGAAGCCTCTCAAGACGGCATCTGAACTAAATTTACAATAGTCGAGCTGCGTTGTCTTCTGCACACATATCATGGCGCGAGTTCCCATGATTGCCTCTTTTTTTTACGGTCGTCGCTCCTAAAAAACTATGTTACAAGCCGCTCCTCTCAAAAGGAGCATTCACTGTGAAAAAAGCAACCAAGAAACGCGTTAAGCGGCGCGAGTGGACCAAGGCAGATATCAAGGAGCTCAAAGTCCATTCGAAGGCTCGGACTCCCGTCATAAAAATTGCAAAAATGACCAAACGCAGCGTCGGTGCGTTGCGCCAGAAGGCGTTAAATCTCGGAATAGGACTCGGACATCAGCGGTAGCTTACTTAGCAGCGCCGGTAGCCGGCACAAAAGGGCGGCTCGCAGGCCGCCCTTTACGGCCGTTGCAATTGTTTTCCACGGGCTGCCAATTGCTTTGTGGAAAGAACTTTTCACGCGCTTGGTTTGTCACTCTCGAGGAAGGGCTCCAGTGCTTCGTGATCCCTTGAGGTTAAAGGAGTACGGCCGCGAAGGCTGCTTTGCCCGGTATGATCGAGAGCGACGAGACAATCGTACGACCGGTCCTGCTTCGAATGTTTCCAGGCTGGAAATTGTTTCGATGGTCGCTCGTTCCCGTTAAGGGGTCGAGGAATGCGGCGGATCGCTGTTAAGGGCCGCGATTGTTCTTGGTGACGGCTAGACGGGACGCTCCAATTAGCAAACCGGATCGCTGCAAGTCTTGAGACCCACGCCGCCACAGCCGAAGCTCATGCCTGGCTAAAGCTTTGGCGTAAGCGGTGGCCGCGGAGCCTGTTGGTGAACTTGAACTCCCAAGCGATAAGGCGCGCTCAGCAGCAACTGAAAAAGCGCTCTGTTGGCTTGATAGACGGCGGCGGAGCGGTTGCGTGCGAAACCCATCATCACCTGCGCGCCTTCGGCGGTGTGGAGGGACCATAACCACCTTCGACCGCGCCGCCTCACGAAATATTCGAAGGCCGGGAGAGTCGGATGGTTAGCCAGCTTCATTTCTGACGATTGCTCGTTTTGGTCTTCTGGATGCCAGAGCGGGCCTTCTCCAAGCGATGCCTCACTGCGGCCAGCCCGGTAATGAACTCGCTTGATCCGTCAGGGCCGAATTCGTCAAAACCCTGTACATCCTGCGCTTCCTCTCGAGGCGTCAAACTAGCGAGATGCTTGCGCGTTTTGGCGGTCAGCGACATCTGAACTACTCGCGCATCGGCTGTGGAGGGTTTGCGCCTCAGGAATCCCTTTTTCTCCAAGACTTTTGAGTGGGTCGTGACGAAAGAAGGATCGACGTGCATCAACCGTGACACCAGGTTGACGGACACACCTTTTTCTTTGCCCAGGTAGTCCACTGCCATCAGGATCATCCACTGTGGCCCAGTGATGCCAAGCATATTGGCACGGAATTTGGCGAGTTCTTCGAGGCAGGCACTGATCGATCTGATCTCCCACATGAACGGCCGGAATACCTCCTGTCCGTCAGCGGAGATACGATAAGGCGCGTTTGCTGGACTAGGTAAATCCGGCGGCATCGTGGGCCAGGTTCCATCCTTTACAGACTTCCATTACCGCGGATTAGAAATCGGGACAACGCCGCAAGAGCAGCAACTCCGATACTTGGTACAGATCGGACGGATTGTGGGACTTGCGACAGCAAGGCGGGGAGAGGCGCTACACGCTCGTTGTGTTGACCGGCCAGCGGCAGGCAGTTGCGGCGGGGGCGATATCGCGCGCTGAAAGGTCTGATCCGCCTGACATTTCAGATGTCCGCCTGTGTGCCTTCTTGTCCCTCTCGCCGAGCTCTCCGTTCTAGTGCCGAGCTTTTCCGGCCTATGCCAAGACAGCGAAGTGCATGGTGCATGCCGCATTTATGCTTTCAATGGTCGAGGAAAACGCACCACGTCGACTGTACATAGCAACTTCCCATGTGCCGCGCGCAGGTACCTGCTGAACATTAGAATTCTTTGCAGCCTTTCGAATCCGCAGCCAGTCTTCGCGCAATTGAGCTGGCCCCTTGACTTCATCTCGACTGTCGAGCAATCGGGGGCATCGCAGCTGTCAAATGCGTCTGCGATCTCGCCCAATCGATCGAACCGAACGGCTCTCGAATCATGAGTGGCAGGTCAAATCCCTGTCGCAGCATTAGCTGGTGCGCAAGCAGTCGTCCCTAACTGTTCTGCGCCTACCTCTTCTTCGAAGTCAGACGAGCGGCGCGGTTCATTTTTTCAAGCATGAGGTCCGAATTATGAGCGATGCTTTTGACCGTTCGCCCGCGGTCTGCTTTCTCCTCGGACTTCCACGATCCGGGACGACACTCCTGGCGCACCTGCTCCAGCAACATCCAGATATTGTAGCTCCGCCTGAACCCTGGTTGATGCTGGCGCTCGAGGCATTTGGCAGGGTGGATCAGCGCCACCCGGCAGGATCTTTGCTGATTGAGAGCGCAACCTCCGAATTCCTGGGGCGCATCGATCGGACGATTGCCAGCCGCGCTTTTGCCGATGCAGCATACGGTCAGTATCTGGCAACAGCGGGCAAGCGGATCATCATAGACAAAACGCCCCGCTATTGGGCGGCGCTTGAATTCCTTGAACGTGTCTATCCAGAGGCACCACACATCCTTTTGATACGCAATCCTTATGCCATCGCGGCTTCACTGAAATCCACGTGGGGCATCCCGCTTCGAGCCGAAAGCTCCTACTCGGTCAGCGTATCTAGTCTCGCCGATCTCGTGCTCCGTCTGCCCGATGCCTTAATATCTTCACTTGCCGATTTGGTTCTGGGCCTTCCGATGCTCGCTGCGCACCGCGCGCGCCCGCGCACGCAGCTGGTGCGATATGAGCTGCTTGTGACGCATCCAGACGAAGAGATTAGGCGCCTGCTAAGCGGGCTCGACTGTGATCCCGCGGCGGCCGCAGCGGCGAGCATGGGCCAAGTAGATTATCTTCGATCCAGCAGCTTTGGGGATCGCAAAATCCTGGAACGAAATGCGGTCGATCAAAGCTCTGTCAAGACATGGCAATCCCAACTAAGCATCGAAGAGATGCAAACTGTGACCGATCTGGTCGGCACCAGGCTTTTGACAGAACTGGGATATGAGGCGGAGCTGCTGCAAGCACAGCAAGCCGGAGTTGTGGATAGAGGACCTCGGTTAACTGAACTCCATCGACAAATATTCCGAACCTGGCGGGATTTGCGAACTGGGAAGGCGGGAGCATCGTCCCAGCCATCTCAATCCGGGCAAGTCCACCCTGCTCCGCAGGTTCCGGAGAGCGTTCGTTCCACGTGCGACATGTCCGTGGTCCAGCCGCAGGATCTGTCCGCCGCCAGTATTGCGGAAAACTTGCGGCTGGCCGATTCAATGAGAGCGCAGTTGCAGCAGGCACTGTTGGCGTCAGAAGCTGATCGAGCTGCAGGGCTGGATGCTATTCTGACTCGTGATGCGGCGATCGAGATCTTGCGAGGTGAGGTCGCGCGGCTTGAGCAGATCGTCAATATGGCTTAGAGTGATCTCGATGCTTGCGATCAAAACACGCTGGCTGATTTAGCCAGGCCCCCCCAACGAACTGATCTACGCCAATAGCGTGTGAGGCAGGCGCCGGCGGCACCACGGTAGAACGCGACATGCCCGGGGTGTGTCAGTCGGTCTGCTGCCCAACCGGCACTTGATCACTTGGATAGCCACGCGCACCGGCGAGCTCGCTCCGCACCCGACGTCCTCCTCTGGGCCGGCGCTGCAGAACCGAGATCCTGCATCGAAAATAACATATATGCTGCCAAAACATCTGCGCCGTCTTGAATCTGAATCGATCGAAATCATGCGTGAGGTGGTCGCCGAGTTCAAAAGGCCGGTCATGCTTTACTCGATCGGAAAAGACTCGAGCGTGCTGCTGCACATTGCGATCAAGGCGTTCTATCCGGCAAAATTGCCTTTCCCCCTGCTTCACGTCGACACGACTTGGAAGTTCCGCGAGATGATCTGCTTCCGGGACGCGACGGCCAAGCGGCTCGGCGTCGAGCTGATCGTCCATGTTAATGAGGAGGGCATTGCGCGCGGAATCAATCCGATCGACTCCGGCTCGGCGCTTCATACCCAGGTGATGAAGACCGACGCCCTGAAGCAGGCGCTCGAGCTTTACGGATTTGATGCCGCGCTTGGCGGAGCCAGGCGTGACGAGGAAAAGAGCCGCGCCAAGGAACGGATACTGTCGTTCCGTTCGGCCGGACACGTATGGGACCCCCGCAACCAGCGGCCGGAGCTCTGGAACCTGTTCAACACACGGATACGCCAGGGCGAAAGCATGCGCGTGTTTGCGATGTCAAACTGGACCGAGCTCGATGTATGGGAATATATCATGCTCGAAAAAATCCCGGTCGTCCGGCTCTACTTCGCAAAGCTAAGACCGACGGTGCGCCGAAATGGCGCGACGATCATGGTTGACGACAGGCGATTGCCGCTCAACCGCGATGAGACGCCGCAAATGCGCATGATCCGCTTTCGCACGCTGGGATGTTATCCCTTGAGCGGGGCCATTGAATCCGACGCGACGACGATCGAAGAGGTGGTCGCAGAAATGCAGACTGCGACGGTGTCCGAGCGTCAGGGGCGCCTGATTGATGCCGATGAAGCCGCTTCGATGGAGAAGAAGAAGCGGGAAGGTTACTTCTGATGATTTCCATAGCATTGTCGAAACCCATCCACCCTAGTGCAAGGGAACAGCTGCGATTCATAACATGTGGCTCGGTGGACGATGGAAAATCGACCCTGATCGGGCGGTTGTTGCACGACAGCAAGATGATCTACCAAGATCAGCTTGTGGCAGTGAAACGCGACAGCGTCAGGCATGGCAGCGCCGACATCGACTTCGCGCTGCTCGTGGACGGGCTCGAGGCCGAACGGGAGCAGGGTATCACGATCGACGTCGCCTACCGTTTCTTCACGACGCCGCGGCGCTCTTTCATGGTGGCTGACACTCCCGGTCACGAGCAGTACACCCGCAACATGGCGACCGGCGCCTCGAATGCGCAGCTCGCAATCATCCTGATCGATGCCCGCAAGGGCGTGTTGGTTCAGACCCGCCGCCACTCCTTCATTTGTTCGCTGCTTGGCATTCGCCATGTTGTGCTGGCAGTGAACAAGATCGACTTAGTCGCATACAGCAAGGTTGCTTTCGATCGGATCGTCGCCGACTATCTGGCCTTTGCCGCCGGCCTTGGCTTTAGCTCGATTGTTCCGATCCCTATCTCTGCCCGCCACGGCGACAACGTCGTCGACCGGTCCGCTCATACCAAGTGGTATCATGGTCAATGCCTGATGGAGCATTTGGAGAGCGTCGATATCCAGTCCGACACCGCAAGCCAGGCTTTCCGCTTTCCAGTCCAATGGGTGAACCGGCCCGATCCGGATTTTCGCGGCTACGCCGGATCGGTGGCTTCCGGCAGGATCTCGGCAGGCGACGAGATCGTTGTCGCCGCATCCGGACGTACCACCCGCATCAAGCGGATCGTGACCCATGATGGCGACCTTGTCGACGCCGAAGCCGGTGATGCCGTCACCATTACGCTGGAAGACGAGATCGACATTGGCCGTGGCGATCTTCTGACGCGACCAACCGAACGACCCAGCGTCGCCGATCAATTCGCCGCTTATCTGATCTGGATGGACAACGGGTCGCTCGCTCTCGGACGAAATTACATCCTGCGGATTGGCTTGCAAACGGTCGCCGGCAGCATTACCGCGATCAGGCATCGGATCGATGTCAACACATGTGAGCACCTGGCTGCCGAGACGCTTTCTCTCAATGAGATCGCGTTCTGCAATATTGCGACTGCACTGCCCGCCGCATTCGATCCTTACGACGTCAACCGGAAAACCGGATCATTTATCGTCATTGATCGTTGCACCAATCGCACCGTCGGCGCCGGCATGATTGCGTTTCCGCTGCGGCGGGCCACCAATGTTTCCTGCCAGGCGCTTTCGGTGGGCAGGAGTGAGCGCGCCGCGCTCAAGGATCAGAAGCCTTGCGTCGTCTGGTTCACCGGTCTGTCTGGCGCGGGAAAGTCGACGATCGCCAACATGGTTGATCAGAAGCTGCTCGCAATGTCGCGGCATGCCATGCTGCTGGATGGTGACGACCTCCGGAACGGATTGAACGCGGACCTGGGCTTCTCGAAGGCTGCGCGGGTGGAAAACATTCGGCGTGCCGGACAGGTTGCCAAGTTGATGCTGGACAGCGGCTTGATCGTGATCTGTTCGTTCATCTCCCCCTACAGGTCCGAACGAGACATGGTTCGCAGCCTGATTGGCAAGGACGAGTTCATCGAAGTCTTTGTCGATACGCCAATCGAGGAATGCGCAAGGCGGGATCCAAAGGGTCTCTACTCAAAGGCAAAAGCCGGTGAGATCAAGAACTTCACGGGCATCGATGCGTCCTACGAAGCGCCGATAACGCCCGAAATTCATCTCAGGACAATGGAGCAGGCGCCAGAGCAAGCAGCGGAAGTCGTCGTCAACGCCGTGATGGCGCGCGCAGTCTTCTGCGACGAGCGGCGATAAACCAGCCGATTCGTGGTCGCGGATGCCGCTCTCCTGCCTACTGGCTTGCCGAAGGCGACTCGGGTTAAGTGCGAGCATCGATCGGATTCGTCGATGCTAAGGGATTAAGATGGTTGCATCCACTCGTCGATTGCCCGCTTCCGGTTATGTGCTCGAAGTCGACGGTCAATTGAAAACCGAGTTCACGACAAGAGACGGCGCCTGGGCAGGAGCGCAAGAGCTTAAGAAGCGCCGTCCCATGCTCCAGGTCAGAGTCTATGACGCCATGACGAAGGACAGAGACGAAGTCAGCCTTCCAGTCGCCTAAGTGTCTTCAAGCGTCCTTTTTTCTGCGTGGGGCTAGCGCCGCGCCGAGTTGCTGTGCAGGCAGAGCCGCAGTGTCTTGGAGCCTCGATCTCGTCCGCAACTCCGAGATTGAGAGGCAAAGTTACCTCTTTTTCCTCAGCCACGGCGTCTCACGCTGTTCGCCGGCGACTACTTGACGCGCCCTTGAGGCCATTTCGCTTTGTCATCGGTAGTGTTCGAAAGGCTATTCAAGGGCGTTCGGTGGGTTCTGGCAGGACAATGCGGGAGCGGCCCGGCGCAACTATAAGTGGCGAGGCGATGACCATTCCACGCCACCGGGATTCGCAATCCCGAGAAGGGGGCAAGAGCGGCGAGCCGCAGCCAGGAAACCTGCTAGCAGCCATTGTCATGCGCAATGCGTCGGGCGGGGTGCTCTGAGGCACTGGTTGGCCCGTTAAACTTGACTACGGCTCAGATCGAGGTTGCAACGTCAACGCGGCGGCGCAATCGCGCGACACGAGCTCACGGCCGATATAAGCCGCACGAAGCGGTCCAGCACGTTAGCCCAGCAGAGCGGCACGAAACCTGCACCGCGAAGGAGGCACCAGCCATGAAAAGTAGGAAATGCCACTCAACTCCACTGCCGTTGCGACCAGCGCTATTGTCCACCTCGTGCTGCGAATGGTCATGATCATCGTATGCTGTATCCGTCGGTTCGTCTTCAGTCTGACCGGACCGGCTTTGGCGTGCGCGGCGCCTATGCAACGAGGGACGTTCGTAACCAAACTCATCTAGATGCGCTACCGAAGCAAGATCATGTTCTCATATCTAAAGCTTGCCTTAGACGACGGATCGGCGGCCTCGCGTAGTCGAATCATCTCGCTATATGCCTTCTTGTTGGCCATCAATTGCTTGGCCTGGACCTGGGCCATCGTAGCGCTGTCCGACAGGCCGACGCTGCTGGCGACAGCCTTGCTGGCCTATGTGCTCGGCCTTCGGCACGCCGTCGATGCCGATCATATCGCGACCATCGACAATGTCGTTCGCAAGCTGATGCAGGATGGCAGGCACCCTCTCGCGGTCGGACTTTTCTTCGCCTTTGGCCATTCCTTGTCGGTTGCAGTGGCGGTCGCCGCGATCGCAGCTGCGGCGCTCGCCCTGCAAAGCGGTTTCCAGGAGTTCCGGGCGGTTGGCAGCATCATCGGCACCGTTGCATCAGCCTTCTTCTTACTGACGATTGCCGCCATCAACCTTGTGATCCTACGGGATGTCTGGCGGAGCTTTCAGCGTGCGCGGCGTGGCGAATGAATTGGAGAGCATGAGTTCGATCTGCTTCTGTCTGGTCGTGGCTTGCTGTCCCGGCTCTTGCGCCCACTGTTTCGCATGATGACGGCGAGCGGGCAGATGTTCGCGATCGGTCTGTTGTTCGGCCTCGGATTCGATACCGCGACGGAAATCAGCCTTTTCACCGTCGCAGCCGGGCAAGCTTCGGGAGGGCTAGACTTCACTACGGTGATGATATTTCCGGCTCTCTTCGCCGCCGGCATGATGCTCGTCGATACGACCGACAGCGTCTTGATGGTCGGCGCGTATGGCTGGGCTTTCCTCAATCCGATCCGCAAGATCTGGTACAATCTGACCATTACGGCGATCTCAGTCGTCGTGGCGCTGCTGATCGGCGGCATCGAGGCACTTGGCCTGCTCGCCAACAAATTAGCGCTTGAAGGCACCTTCTGGAGCGCGGTGGACGATCTCAACGGCAGCTTGGCCAATTTCGGCTATCTCGTCGTCGGCGTCTTCCTGGTCAGTTGGGCGCTGTCATTTGCGATCTATCGCTGGCAAGGACTCGAAAACCCGCTCAAGCCGGGGTGAACTCATACAACCAATCATCGCACGTCTTCGGCGTCATTAGCTCCGTGCGTCTGACATCGAACAATGTCGGGTTCAATACCACCAGCGCAAAAGCGACTTCGAAATAGCCGATCGCAGGCGTTCAAAACTGCGAATAGTTTACGCTCTGGCCAAGCGCGGTGGGTCCCGGCGCTCCACTGGTTCGCTGTGTCCGCAATCGCCGGCGGAGCGGCTTGGTTGTGCGACTAGAACCAGAAACCTCCGATATCGAGCTCGAAAGTCGCCAATGAAAGAGCGGCAAGATCTCTGAGGAGATCAGTCATCGTCTGGCCTACCGCACATCGGGGCTAGTCGGCTTCTCCGCCTATCGATGTCGTAAAATGTTGGCATCGCTCTTGCTGGTGCACAACAGACTCAGTCGAATGTTTAAGAAGTCGCTCGAGGGGCTCGTGCCGCGTGATTAACTGCTTCGTTTTCCGTCGAACGGCTATACATGTCCGGCAAGCGCCTCGCTGAACGAAACCTCCGCATCTTCGACGCGTCGAGATATGATCGACGGCTCGCTAATCGTCGCCGGAGGTGACCGGACGTTGGTTCATCAACTCAGGTGTACTGACCAGCTCCTGCGACCGCGGACCGGCCTGCTACCTCAAGACTGCGGATAGATAGCTATGATTGTTTTATCGACGGCGATCGACGCGGTGCACGACCAATGTGGGAATGAGATAATCGAAGACGATCTCGCAGGCGCACCGCGGCAGCGCCACCAGTCTGCACCGCAGCGTGCGCACTTTCTTGAAACTGATCGCACGAGCCGTTCGCCTTCGTCATCGAAATCAACGGCTGGGCGAACGCAGGTGCAGAATGAATTTGTGATCAGGCGGCGGGATCTGCTCGCGCTGATCGGCACCATCGCCGGCAGTTCGGCGATGTATCACGCAATGACGAGCCTCGGCTTCGCATCCGAGTCCGCCTACAAGGGGCCGCTCAAGCTCGCGGGCGACGTCAAGGGCGCTTCGGTGCTGATTCTCGGCGCTGGTCTTGCCGGCATGACGGCGGCGCTGGAGCTGCGCAAGGCCGGCTACAAGGTCCAGATCCTCGAATTCAACAATCGCGCCGGCGGCCGCAACTGGTCGATCCGCAGCGGTGACAGTTTTACAGAGCTCGGCGGTTTCAAACAGGCCTGTGAGTTCGAGCAGGGGCTCTATTTCAATCCCGGACCGTGGCGAATTCCCTGTCACCACCGGGCGCTGCTCGATTATTGCCGCCGGCTCAATGTGACGCTCGAACCCTTCATCCAGCTCAACCATAATGCCTATCTGCACGCGACGCGCGCCTTCGACGGCAAGCCGCAGCGCTGTCGCAGCATCAAGGCGGATTTCCAGGGCGGCGTGGCTGAGCTGCTCGCGAAAGTCAGCCAGCAGGGCAGGCTCGATGAGTTCGTCAGCAAGGAAGACCAGGAGATCCTGCTGCAAGCGCTGCGCGATTGGGGCGTGCTGGATCGCGATTACAAGTACAACGCCAATCTCGTCGCCGCCGAATTCCGCGGTTATGCCCGCGATCCCGGCGGCGGCTTGATGGGAGATCCGCTGCCCAGCGACCCGATCTCGCTGCAGGAGCTATTGCGGTCGCGGATGTGGCGCTATCTGCGGACCTATGCCCGCTACGACTTCCAGACCACCATGTTCCAGCCGGTCGGCGGCATGGACATGATCGGCAAGGCGTTCGCGCGCGAGGTTGGCGATCTCATCCGCTATAACGCCAAGGTCACGCAGATCCAGCAGAACGGCTCCGTCGTCACCGTGAGCTATGTCGACACCGCCATCCCGTCCGCCGTGCAGCAGGCGACCGCCGACTGGTGCATCTGCACCATTCCGCTGTCGATCCTGAGCCAGCTGCCGGTCGATGTCGGCGGGCCGATGAAAAATGCGATCGATTCCTTGCCCTACCTAGCCTCCGTGAAGGTCGGGCTACAGTTCAAACGCCGCTTCTGGGAGGAGGACGAGGCGATCTATGGCGGCATCAGCTACACTGACCTGCCGATCCAGCAGATCGCGTATCCGAACTATGGCTTCAACCGCGGCGGCCGCGGCATCCTGCTCGGTGCCTACACGTATGGCGGCGCCAATTCGTTCGAGTTCACCGCGATGACGCCGGCCGAGCGGGTCGCCAGCGCGGTTGAATTCGGCGCCGCAATCCATCCGCAATACAAGAGCGAGTTCGAGAACGGCGTCGCGGTGGCCTGGCATCGCGTGCCGTTCACGCTCGGCTGCGCCGGCCAGTGGACCGAGGCCGCCCGCGCGCAGCACTACCGCAATCTGTGCCAGATCGACGACCGCATCGCGCTGGCGGGCGAGCACGCCTCGCAGCTGCCATGGCAGGAGGGCGCGATCCTGTCCGCGCTCGACGCCACTACCCGATTGCACGAGCGCGTGGTGAAGACCTGATGCAGAAACAGCTGTCATCCCTGCGCTGGCGCTGCTGCCGGCAAGCGCGACCTTTGGAGAGGACAACACCAACGGTAAGCGCACCGATCCGAACGGATAACGGGCCGCCGCTGTCCTTTCAAACAGTTCTCTTAAGGCATGTGCGAAATCGATTTCGGGAGAAGTAAGCGGATGGAAAATCGTTACGTGCCATATATTGGGATGGTTGCGTTGGCTAGTCAGCAGTATCTGGCCATCGCGTTCATCTATTCGGCCATTCCCGTGATCCTTCGGGGCAACGGTGCCAGCTTGGAACTAGTCGGCCTATATGGCACCGCTTTCTTTGCATTCACCGTTAACTTCCTTTGGGCCCCGGTGGTGGATCGATGGAGCCTCAATCGTCTCGGGCTGAGACGTTCGTGGATACTGTTGACCCAAGTTGGCAGTACCATCGTGCTGGCAGCGATGGCATTCTTGAATCCAAAAACCGATTTTGTCTCGCTTTTTCTTGTTTCCCTGGTACTTGCGACCATTGCTGCCACGCAGCGGATCGCAACTTTGGGCTATATAGCTGAAGCTCTCGATTCCAGCGAACGGCCGCTCGGGGCCGCGCTGCTGGGTTGGGGCCGGGCCATCGGCCATGTGATCGGTGGCGCCGTCTGCCTCCAATTGATCGAGATGGTCGGTTGGCGTCCAGCTTTGTTGGGTTTGGCGCTGCTGCTAGCCGTCTTCGCTGGTTGGGTGTTCGCTATTTCTGAACCGCTCCAACGCGGCGACCGATCGAGCGCGACGCAACGCCCCTCGATCTCCGCGATCTTTCGCTACCGTGGCCTGTGGACGACGGCCGCATTGATCGCGCCAGCGGTTATCGGGATCGCTGTGGCGTTCGCGACGGTTCAGTTGCGGCTTGTTGACCTCGGCTTCGCCGCAGCATCCATTGGATGGATCGGAGCGCTTTCGAACGTATTGACGTATACGCTGGTGGCGCCGTTGACCAGCGCAATCATCGGCCGAATGGCACCGCAGCGTGGCTTGATCTGGGGCTGCGCAGTCATGGCCATAAGTTTCGGCGTGCTTGCGACGGTTGATCGCTACGTCAGCGTTCGCCTGAGCGCCGTTGTGAGCGTCGGCATCGTGTTCGCGGCACTCGCTGTTCAGCATGTTACATTCACGAACTGGTTTCTCGGGCTCGCGCGGCCGGGCAAGGCGGGGACAGATGTCACGTTTCTGACTTCGGTAATGTCGGCGTCAGCGTTGGTGGGCTTCGCGGCGAGTGGGTTTGCCGTGGCGAGGTTCGGTTATGCTGTCACGCTGATACTGCCGGGCCTTGGCTCTGCTCTCTCCGCCTTGCTCGGCCTGGCATTGCTCCGTCAATCTGATAAAGAAGGGCCGGCGAGGGGTAGGCCCCTTTCTGCGGAGCAAGTTGTCGGCGCGAGAGACTTACGGAATGAACGACGATGATGCTGTGCTCACGCTGATTGGCCGCACCTATAGTTTTGAATCAGCTCATCGCCTTCCCAATCTCCCCGATGGCCACAAATGCAAGAACCTACACGGCCACAACTACCGTATGGAAGTGGTGATGCGCGGAGGGGTAGATGCAAGGGGCTTCGTAAAGGATTTCGCTGAGATGGATGCCGAACTTGAGCCGCTGCTGAAGCTCGTCGATCACCGACTGCTCAACTGGAAAACCCAACCGCCGAGATCATCGCCCGTTGGTTCTTTGATCGCATTCCCAATTGCGCGAGTGTGCGGATTTATGAGACCGCCGATTGTTGGGCGGAGGTTGCGGCCTATGGCGGCAGTCCAAAAGGCACGCCGAGTTAGTCGGGGGCGGTGAAACGCCAACGCAAGTGCACTATGGATGCCGAGCAATGGCCGGTGTTCGGCGGCGTCCGCGCGTGCCTAGGCATGGAACTCGACAGATAGATATACATCGGCCGTGCCGCTGATCCCCATTGGCCTGCCGCGGCGGAAGGGCTCCCGCGCCCAGTCATCGGGTGCTCATCCGGTCGGATGCAGTAGTCTAAGGTCGCTACAGACTTGTCTGGCACGTGGCCGTCCACGCTACGTTGTCCTGATGGCGTGACGCGCCGCCGACATCCTACTCTTAAATCAGCGAGCTGATTGGCATCCAACGGCCGGATACTGCGATTGCCCTTGAGCACGCAGATCTACAATGCGCTTCACTGATGTCGCATTGCTCTCGAACTACTCTCGAAGCAGTTGCTCTGCCCATCGTCGATCTCGAGCCACAGCCTCGCCTTGTGCGCAATGTCCACGCGCACGATCATCGCCCTCTGGAGGCTGAACCGTGACGAGCACCTCTTGGAAGTGTGTGGAATGACGAATTTTGCGCCTTGGGCGACGGTGACGACTACTCGATCCGGTAGCTTTGTCGTTCAGCCGCATGAGCTAGTCGTTAGGGCCGTTTTGACAGACACGCCTCGCGCACAAGGGGGCGCGCCAGGGCAGGAGAAACGCGATGAAATTGACCGCTCCGGGTCTCACCTCTCTTGCACTGATCCTGTTCGCCTGCGGGGCAACGGAGAGCGCTCGGGCCAACAATCCTGCCCCCGCCCAGGTCACAATACCGGCCGGCCAGAAAGGTGGCGGCGGTCAAACCCCGAGTATGTCGTCGCTGACCGAGCAGCATCGCCTGCCGCCGGACTCCAGCACCAGGCACACGCTTGAGCTGCCCGGGCGGACGCTTTCTTTCATCGCGACCGCCGGTTCCATCCGCCTGTTCGACGATAAGGGTGAGCCGCAGGCCGATATCGTCTATACCTCCTATCAGCTTGAAGGCACTGATCTCGGCACGCGCCCGGTTACATTCTTCTTCAACGGCGGACCAGGCTCATCATCGGCGTGGCTGCAGCTTGGCAATGCCGGACCGTGGCGGCTGCCGATCAATGCTGACGAGGTCACGCCATCGACATTTCCCGAGGTGAGGCCAAACGCGGAAACGTGGCTCGATTTCACTGATCTGGTGTTTCTCGATCCTGTAAGCACCGGCTATAGCCGTTTCGTGGCGGCCGGCGATGACGCGCGCAAATGGCTCTATTCCGTTGAGGGCGACGTCAACGCGCTCGCGCTGGTGATCCGCCGCTGGCTCGAAAAGCATGACCGGCTGTTGTCGCCGAAGTACATCGCGGGCGAAAGTTATGGCGGCATTCGTGGGCCGAAGGTCGTCGACCAGTTACAGACGCGGCAGGGGATAGGCGTCAGGGGCCTGATCATGGTCTCGCCAGTGTTCGACTACAGCGCCGGCAGGAGCATGCTGCAGTACGTCGCCACGCTGCCGAGCTATGTCGCGACCCTGCGTGAAGCCGAAGGTTCGGTAAACCGAACAGATCTCGCCGACGTGGAAGCCTATGCGCGCGGCGAGTTTCTGGTCGATCTCATCAAAGGCCAGGCCGACAAGGAAGCCACCACGCGCCTGGCCGACAAGGTCGCTGTGCTGACCGGCATCGACCAAGCCGTCAGCCGCCGGCTCGCTGGCCGTTTCGAAGTGGCCGAGTTCCGCCGTGAGTTCGATCGCAAGAATGGCAAGTTAATCGGCAGGTTTGACGCCTCGGTGCGTGGCCTCGATCCATATCCGGAGTCGAATTTCCAGCTTTCAGGCGATCCCTCAAGCGATACGCTGGTGGCGCCTCTGACCAGCGCCACTGTCGATCTCCTTACGCGCAAGCTTGGCTGGCGGCCGGAGGGCTCCTACGAATTGGCCAATCGCAAGGTCAGGGAGGCCTGGGATTTCGGCCGTAGCCCTCCGGAGTCAGTTTCGGAGCTGCGCAAGATCTTGGCGACGGACCGGAATATGAAATTGCTGGTCGCGCACGGGCTGTTTGACCTCGCCACGCCATATTTCGGATCACAGATCGTGCTCGATCAACTGCCGCCATTTGCCTCCACACCGCGCGTCAAACTTGTCGTTTTTCCGGGGGGCCACATGTTCTATTCACGAGACGCGTCGCGCCACGCTTTGCGAGCAGAGGTCGAAGCGCTGATGAAATGAGAACGACACCAGGCCTGGTCATGAACTAGCCCGCCTTCGCACAAACATAATGTCGCTGATGCTACGGGACAGAGCACAATGGGCCGGTCTTTTGCGATCAGGGCGTGGATTGCGTCGTCCGGCCGCTAGACGACGCAGTCCCAAAATGGCTGCGAACAAAACCCGGCTTGATCAGCCAAGCAGCAAGCTGGCGGACACCATCTGATGCGCGCTCTCATGCTGGGCGGGGCGGGCGTGATGCGCTTCGCCGAGGATGGCCGAACCGAGCTCAACGATAACGCTGCCGCGCGCCGCCCGATCGCCTTCACGGAAGAGCGCATCATTCGTAGATCCTGACGGCGAAGCCAAACACCGCGCTGTCATCGTCTCCTCGGCCAACACCTGTAAGTGCTGAATTATACCGACGGCGGACCTACCGCGCCGATGTTATCACCGGGGTCGTCAACGATGATCCGAACCACAAGGCTCGCGAATCGCTTTCCCTGTGAGACGCGCTTTTCGGAATTGGTAGAACGAAGCGCTTCCTGGAGAGCCGAAATGAATTTGAGCCTTCCCTTGCGGCACACTTTCGTGAAGTGATCGTGAGGGGCTGGCTCATGAAGCAAGCTTTTATTCGCCGCAAGTACCAGGCGAGCTTCGATTCGTCCTTTCGACTACCCAGAACCGGCATGCATTTTATATGGCTCCTCCGGGCCATGAGTTAATCTTCTCAGCGCGTCTGTTGCCGAAACTCTTCACTTTTACAGCACTTCGGAAAGAAGGCGCGGGTGTTTGGAGGAGCCACCCGCGCCAAGTTTGCTTCGCCAGCTTGGCCGCCTTGGGGGGCGTGAAGATAAACAGCCAAGCCGATAAGGTTCGCAGCAATTCATGTGCCAAGTGGATCACGATGCAAGAGTAGCAAACAGGCTGTACTCGACAGAGCGCAGTGACCAGGCAGACAGGACGGAAAATCGTGCGAGCGGTTGCTGACAGACCGCGCATGACTTGCGATCCAAACGTGCGGCTCTCAGGCGGTTTAATCAACAAGCGATTTCCTAAGCAACCCGCGTTCTAGACCATCATCGTTCTGTCAGAAAACCTGCCTTCGAACCCGCGCAAGCTGCTTACTCTTCGCCATCCGGCCATGCGCTCATCGTCTCGTTCCAAAGTCTGCTTTCCGGACGCTTCATCGAACGCAAACAGACCCCGTGTATCTGTTTGCCGATGTGGCAAAGCGCCGCGCACGCAACGCGGGCGGAGCAGGTCAGCTGACCTGTCCGTGGCCATCGAGCTCAAGTGAATTCCAGCAGTGTCATTGAACTCCAGGCTACTACCGGGCTCGTCCGAGAATCTCCGCACCCGTCACCTTGTCTTCCGAAGGTGGAGGCGTACGTCAGGAAAAATTCACACGAGAAAATTCCAGAGAGGGTTGAAACGCACCTAACGTCAAGTTGTACGATCTGAAAAATGGACGGCGAGGGTCGTCAGCGTACAAAAACCTCCAACGAGCGACAGTGTGCGAATGTCTCAAGTCTTAGGCTCACGCAGGAAGCGGCAATCATCAAAGGCGCCATGCCGGGATCGGGGCCGGTCGCCACCGTCCGACGCGCGCTGCTAGTTCGATTTCAACATTGCCGGAGTGGCACACGACGCACGTAAGCCGGTCAGTTGGACTGCCGATGCGCGGCGACGAGCCGGCACGCGCGCTCAAATCTTCGGGATGCGATCAGAGTGAGCCGTCGCGCCGAATGGGTTCGAGGAGCGGTCAGAGATGTGAATGACATCGCTCGAGGCTCTGTCGCGCAGGGCTCCAGGCTGTTGAACGGCGCTCGTCGTCTCTTTGCTGGGGCGGTTTTGCTCCAGGTCATCGATGAATACAACTGAGGGGGAATAGTGTGACAAGACAGCGCTCTTTGCTGACGCCTGGTCCATTGTCGTTATCGCTGGACGTCAGGAGCCAAATGCAGCTCGACCTTGCATCGCGCGATTGCGAGTTCAAGGAAGTAACCGCCCGCATGAGGCGGCTACTGCTCAATTTGCTGGCAAATGCCGATGACTATTCGGTGGTCCCGATTCAGGGCGGCGGCTCTTTTGCGATGGAAGCCGCTCTGTCAACATTCGTGTCTTCAGCCCACAAGCCGCTCGTTTGCGTAAATGGCATCTATGGCGAGCGTATATACAAGATGCTGCGGCTATGGGGTGTCGAGGCGGTGACGCTTACCAAGCGCGTGACCGACCCTTTGGATCCTCAGGAAATCGGCGAGCATCTGAACCGAAATCCCGGCGTTACGCACCTGTGTTTCGTGCATTGCGAGACCACGACCGGCATCGTCAATCCGCTGGATGCGATCGTGGAGGAGGCGAGGCGACGCGGCGTGAAGACGATCGTCGACGGGATGAGTTCTTTTGGCGGCATCGATATTGACCTGAGCAAGGGGGGGCCTGACGTCCTGGTCACGTCGAGCAACAAGTGCATAGAGGGGCCTCCGGGAGTAGCGTTTGTGATCGCCTCTCGCGAACTGTTGGAGAAAGCGGCTCAAGAGCCGAGGTCATTTGTGCTCGACGTGAGAGATCAATGGCTCTCGCTGGAGCGCACAGGTGAATGGCGTTCGACACCTCCCACCCATATCGTTCAGGCAACGACCAGGGCACTGGAGATCCTGGAGGAAGAGGGCATTCCTGCCCGCTGCCGCAGGTATGAGAAGGTCAGGGACAATCTCATCAAGGAGCTCGAGGGAGTGGTCTCCCCGCTGCTAGCCCCGAACGTGCAGTCACCGGTCTGTGTTGCGTTCGTTGCGCCGTCGGGGATGGCGGATCAGGCAGCATTTGATGGGCTGTATCGCCACCTGGCGAGCCATAACCTTTACATCTACTCCAGGCTGCACGTTGCGACGCGGAGTTTTCGGGTCGGTTGCATCGGGGAAATTCAATCCAGTTGGATCCAGCAGTTGGGTTGCGCCTTCCGGACATACTTCCGCCCGGGTCAGGGTGCGGCAGCGCGACCTATATCCGCCCAGGAGACATCCCAGGCGCTCGCCAAGGTGCCGCCTCGCGTGGCAGCGGGCGGGCAGGTGCCATGGTCCCCCGAGACCGCCGTTCTGCACGCGGGTTACCGCCGCGACCCGGTGACGAAAGCTGTGGCCGTGCCGATATATCAGAACACGGCGTATGAACTCGATGGCGACCTGAACCACATTGCGGACGTCTACAACGTAAAGGCTGATGGGTTCACCTATACAAGGATCATCAATCCGACGACCCGCGCGCTGGAAAGAAGGTATGCGGCGGTCGATACGGGAAGGGACTCGCTCGCCGTCGCATCAGGGCAAGCGGCAACCTTCCTTGCCATCGTCAACCTGGCAAGCGGGCAGGTCGGAGATAATGTCGTCGCCTCGCCCTATCTGTATGGCAATACCTGGAACCTGCTCCATAACACGCTGAAGCGTCTTGGCATCAGCGTCAGGACGGCGGACCCTCGAAGGCCTGAGACATTCGAGCGTGCCATCGATGATCGCACGATATGCCTGTTCGGAGAGGTGATTTCGAACCCCTGTCTGATTCCGCTACCGGTCAAGCAGCTGGCGGAGATCGGTCGGAAGTATGGCGTTCCCCTGGTGGTGGATAATACCACGACGCCACTGGTATGCCGGCCGTCAGATCTCGGTGCTGCGATCACGACGTACTCCGCGACGAAATACATATGCGGCCATGGCACCACGTTGGGCGGGCTGATTGTCGACAATGGAAAGTTCAGCTACCGCGGAGCCTCCCGCTTTCCGTTGTTCAACGGTCCAGACGAGGCGCATGGCGGGATTATCTGGCGCAGCGCGCTGCAGGATGTCGACGATCTTGGAAAAAGCGAGTTTCTGCTGAAGGCGCGCATGACTTGGTTGCGCGATACGGGGGCTGCGATCGCTCCGTTTGCGAGCTTCCAACTGATCCAGGGGCTTGAGACGCTGCCGCTTCGCATGAAGCAGCACTGCGCCAACGCCAGGGTCGTCGCAGACGCCCTCAAGAAGCATCCAAAGGTGCGCCGTGTCTTCTATCCGGGCCTCTTCGAAGGCGCCGATCGGGAAACCGTCGACCAGACGCTCAACCCCGCATATGGGCACGGCGCAATGGTCATGTTTGAGGTGGAGGACGAGCTGGCCGGACGCAAGTTCATCCAGAACGTCGACTTGATGTATCACGTTTCGAATGTTGGGGATGCTCGCACCCTGGTGACGCATCCCGTCTCCACGACACACACAACCGTTCCACGGGAGAAGCGCGAGGCCGCGGGCATATTTGGCGGTTCGATCCGGCTTTGCGTCGGCATCGAGGACGTCGACGACATTGTCCGCGATCTGCACAAGGCGCTCTCCGCAATCTGACAACCTAGAAGGTGATCAGGAAGGGATTCTCATGAATCAGCCAGAAGCTTGGAAACTGAGGTCGTCACGCTATGAGGCCGTTCCATTCAGCCGCGAGATCAATAGGCAGCTCTCCGAGCTGAGGCCCGATAACATAATGGGTGCTGCGTATATCTTGAAAGACTACGTCGTGATCGCGGCGTGCACGCTCGCGACCGTGTCGGTCTCATGGTGGTTGTATCCGCTCGCGGTCCTTCTGATCGGCGCCTACCAGCGCGGATTGACGACGATCGCCCATGATGCGGCCCATCGCACGCTCGCGAAGAACACCACCTGGAATTACGTCCTCGGGATTCTGTTCGCTGCCTATCCTTTGTTCCAGCGCCACTGGGCCTACCGGATCTCACACGTCTATTTGCATCATCCCTATCTCGGCGACCCGGACAAGGACCCTGATCTGAAGTTCTTCCTGGCCAATGGTGTTTACGACGTGCAGCCGCCTGAGCGGTACGCGTTCAACCTGATCTGGAAGCCGATATTTGGCGGTGCGACGGTGGCGTACCTGAAGTATCTCTGGACCAACCGGTTTTCGATCAGAGATGCCGAGGACGAGAGCCGCTCAGGCATACTTATCGACAAGTATGGCTTCTATCTCTTCTGGATCTGCATCCTGGGCGGATCATATGCCCTTGGGCTGCTCCACATCGTGATCCTGTTCTGGATCGTGCCCTATCTCACCACGTTCCAGGTGCTTGGCTGGTTTGTCGAACTCGCCGAGCACTCACCGATGTGCGAGACCGAGACGCAGAACGTCTATCTGACCAGGAATCGCAAAGGAAATTTCCTGGAGCGGGCCATCCTGGGGCAAAACCTGGATGAATATCACCTCGAGCATCACCTCTCGCCCGGGATCCCGTTCTGGCTGTTGCACAAAGCCCAGAAAATCAGGATGCAGGATCCGGCTTACGCAAAGGTTGCCGCAAGCTGGGGAGGGCTCTTTGTCAAGGGGCCGCAAGGTCAGCCGAGCGTCATCACTCAGCTGAAGGAGCGAAACCGCCGTCTCTATGAGCAGTCTGTGCGCGGTGCCAGCACGAGTGGACACCTCGCGTGACATTGCAACGGCCAGACAAAGCCCGCGCCGTGGTCGGCATCACCTCGAACCGTCTGTTGGTCGATGGTGTGCATCGCGATTGGTTGCGGCGCAAGTACGTCAAGGCTCTGCTTCATCATGCGGGAGTGGCGTGCGTCATATTGCCGACGATCGACGCTGAAGATGCGTCGGTTGAGACCGGCCCCGCGATCATGCGGGCTCTCGACGGGCTCATGTTGACCGGAGACGAATCCAACGTCGATCCCGCCGTTCTGAGGGCTCCTGCGTCCTGTCCGAGGGCCGATCAGGAGGACATCGAGAATGGAATCCGTGATCGTCCCCGGGACAGGCTATCCGGGGTAGCGATCAGGAACGCCATTGCGCAGGGAATGCCGATCCTGGGCATTTGCCGCGGTCTGCAGGAGCTCAACGTCTATTTCGGCGGCACACTTCGCTCATCCCTTAGCGCGTGGAGTCTGGGAAGTGGCCAGATGCACGCCGAGAAGACAGACCGCCCGAGAGATCGCCAGTACGATGTCGCGCATAGTATCAGGGTATGTCCGGACGGTGCGCTCTTTCCGATCGCGCGCACCGTAGAAGCACAGGTCAACTCGCTTCACAATCAAGGCATAGAGGTGCTGGCCGGCGCGCTAAGACGGGAGGCGTGGGCGCCTGACGGCCTGGTCGAAGCGGTCTCGGTCGTGGGCGCGCCGACGCTGCAGATTGCCGTGCAATGGCACCCCGAATGGCACGCCTCCACCGATCTGCTGAGCAAGCGACTATTCACGGCGTTCGGAGAGGCGTGTCTTGCGTACGCCGAACAAAAAAGAAGCACGAGAGGTGGCCAGTGACATTTCAAACCAAGCGCGGTCCGCCCAGATCGAAAGAGGAGTTCACCGGAACCGACGCGCCGGCATGCTTCGGGGGGCGCGCTGCGCCGCGACAGCCTCAAACGAACGGCGGGCGATCGACAAGCCGCTTCGCTCTGGGAGTCCTCTTTGTGGCGCTTTACGTCGTTCTGAGCGCGGCGGGCGAGGTGTATGCGGCATCGTACTTTCAGCAGGCGGACCTGTTCGTCGCTCTGTTGGTGTCCTTTGCCGCGGTATGTCTGTCGTTCAATCTGCTGGCTGGTCACGGCACGGGCAAGGCACGAGTGACGAAGCCAGCGCTCGTGGCTTTTGTGTCGCTCAATCTCGTGACCGCGATCAGCTGGATCGGATTGTTTATCGGCCTGAAATACGCCGAACCTGCGATCGTCGTCGCGTTCATGGTGGCGCTAGGACCCGCCGCAACGGTGTGGTTGAATGCGCTGATCAGGCGGAAGGGTATCCCTCCAGCATCCGACATCGCCGTGAGCGCCACGATTGCGATGATTGGCGGCTACATGATCTGGATCTCGGTCAGCGGCAATGCGGGCGTGCAGTGGGGACCGCAATCGTCCTTCGGCATCGTCCTCGCAATCGTGGCCGGCCTATCGCTGGCGCTTACAAATATACTGGTCAAACTACTGTTCGATTGCGGGTTTTCCGGCCGACAGGTATTGGCGCATCGGTTCTATGGAACGATTCTGCTGTTGCTGGGACTGGTCGACTATTCCCCCATGATGCTTGAGATCTCGCAACATTGGCGTGCGATCGCGGCGATTGGGCTTTCCACGATCATTGTTCCGCTGCTCTTGATCCAGGAGGGCATCCGCCGCGTCGAGCCCTTCACCGTCAACATGGTGCTGTCCACCGCGCCTGTCATCACGTTCCTGTTCCAGTACTTCGATTCTCGTATCGTGCCTTCGCTCCACACGTTCATTGGAAATGTTCTCATCACGATTGTCGCTGTCGGCAACGTCTACTCGCAATATCGGAGGACCGTATGAACGAACGCAAATGTGTAATCGTCGACGCATATTCGACTGGCAGATTTCTACCTGAAGAGTTCAGGCGGTACGGAATTGGAACGGTGCACGTGATGTCGGCTGCACAGATCCCAGCCATCTTCCAGTCGCATTTCGACGCGGACCTGTATGATGAAGTCATTCGTCCCCGCGAATGCATGACCCACGACGAGCTCGTTGAATTTCATCTTCAGGCGCTCCGCGGCAGGGACCTGGAGTTCGTTATTGCGGGGTCCGAGACCGGAGTTGAGCTTGCCGATTCCATCTCGGAACGGCTGGGCTTGCCTTCGAATGGAACGGCTCTGTCAGCCGCCCGGCGCGACAAATCGCGGATGTCCGAAGCGTTGGCCGCAGCAGGCGTACGATCGATCAGGCAGGTCGTGTCTGACAATGCCGTTGAGATTGCAAACTGGAAACGTCAAGAGAACTTCGATGAGATCGTGATCAAGCCGCTGAACAGCACAGGCACGGAGGACGTGTTCTTTTGCTCGGCTGATGCGGATGTCGAGCGCGCGCTGGCTGCCATCGTCGGAAAGACGAACCGGGTCGGAGCGTTCAATGAACTGGCGCTTGCACAGGAGAGAATAAAGGGTCAGCAATATACCGTGAATGCCATCTCGATCGATGGAGAAGCGTTCGTCACCGAGGCCTGGACCTATGAGACCGTTCCCGTCGAGGGCGCGTCATCGGTCTGCTCACGCGAGTGGTTGCTGGGAGCCAGGGAGCCAATCGTTCTGGAGCTGTCCGATTATCTTATGCGTGCGTTGCAGGCGCTTCGGATCGTCAACGGACCCTCGCATGCAGAGATCATCGTCGATGATCGCGGACCAGTGTTGGTCGACTTCGGAGCGAGACTGCAAGGAACCATGTCGGCAAAAGCCCGGACCATGGCGTTGGGTGACAATCATATGTCGCTAACGGCCTGGCGGTACGCAAATCCCAAGGAATTTGGTGAGTGTATGAGGTTGCGTGGGGCCTACAAGCGACAGGCTCATGCACTGTGCGTCTCGTTGATTTCCGATATGAGCGGTGTCGTTGCCGGATACTCCGGATTAGCTGCAATCCGTAACCTCGCGAGCTTCGCCGATGCCATCGCATTGGTTCCCATAGGCCAAAAGCTGGTCCCGACGATCGACCTGGTGTCCACACCAGGCATCGTGTACCTCGTCAACAACGACTTGGTACAGCTTGAGGATGACTATCGCCAATTGCGTGCGCTGCGGATGAACCAGGTGTTCGATCTGATGGCGCAGGAAGGCGGCGAATGACCGACATCCGTGTGCCTCGCGCGAACTCAGCTCGTGCGGCGATGATTGGCGTGAGCGACTTTGACGGCATCCTTCGAGGTAAGCACGTCCTGGGTGAAGATCTCTCGGACGGGGATAAAGTCGTCAAGTTCTCTGAGGCGGTGCTGGCGTGGGATTGTGCGGACCGGGTCATTCCCGCAGGATTCACCCATAAGCCGCTCTCAGCATTTGGAGATGCCGATCTGCGTGTTCTGTCTGGCACCGGCCGTTTGGTGTCCTATCTCGGCGATCAGGATCTCTACCTTGCGGAGTTTATGGGCGCACATGAGGACATCTGCCCGCGAGGTATTCTGCGCAAAGTCCTGAAAAGGGCGGCCGATCACGGATACGGCTGCACGGCCGGGTTCGAGTTCGAGTTCATGTTGTTCAATGAGAACGCCGACACGATTGAGGACAAGCCGTTCGGCCAATGGGCTCCGTTCACGCGAGGCCCTTTCGGTTACTCGATTGCGCGCTCTGTCGCGCACCAGGAGCTGTTCGGCGAGATCTTGGCGCTTTGTGAGAAGGCCAGAATACCTCTCAGCGGCTTGCACTTCGAGACAGGCCCGGGCGTGATTGAAGCATCACTTCATCATTGTGATGCCCTGGAGGCTGCGGATCGAGCGGTCATCTTCAAGGCAATGATAAAAGCCTGGGCACAGACGAAAGGCATGATGGCAACATTCATGGCCAAGGTTTGTGAGCAGTGGCCCGGCCAGTCGGGCCATATTCACATCTCGATGTTCTCGGACGGTCGGAACGTGTTTTACGACAGTAACGCGTTTGGCAACGTTTCAAAGATCATGGAGAAAGTTATCGGCGGACAACTGAACTACATGAATGAGTTCTGTGTGCTCGCCGCGCCGAACTTCAATAGCTACAAGAGACTGGTCCCCGGTTACTGGGCGCCGGTCTGCCCAAGCTGGGGAATTGACAACCGCTCCTGCGCGGTTCGGGCCATTCCGGGGGAGCCGTCTGCACACCGGCTTGAGTACAGGCTGGCTGGCGCAGACATGAACCCATATCTCGCTCTCTCATGCGCCATCGGCTCGGGCATGCTGGGCGTCGAGACAGATGCGGCGTTGCCGGCTTCGATCGTCGGTGATGCAAGCACGGAAATGTGTCCTCGCTCCGGAAGGCTGCCTCAAAGCCTGTCAGAGGCGACATATCGGTTTGCACAGTCTCCGGCGGCCAATGATGTGTTCGGAGAAAGGTTTGTCGAGGCCTTTTCCTGCTCCCGGCGCTGGGAGTGGGAGGCCGTTCAACATCGGGTGACTGACTTTGAACGTCGGCGGTACTTCGAGATCATCTAGCTGTTCGTGTTCTTGGGTATCGCGGCCGTTGCGCCGCAGCTGATCAGGGCCAGGGCGTCCGTCCGGGACAGCCGCTCAAGTTCAAGCCTGGGCCCTTCCGTCCTTCGCCGTCTTCCTGGAGGCTGGCGACCATCACAATGTAGCTATCCATGTTGCGGCGCGTCCGCTGAACCTCCGGCCGCAGGGCGCGACCGGAGGTTGACCCCAACAGGGCTCGCGTCAGTGCCGCTTGCTGCTTATCGGCGTGCTGTTGGAGCAGGGTCGTCAACTGCCTCATTGTCGGACGCGTTGCCGTCCGCGGCATTCTTTGTGCCCTTGGTCGACTTCCTGCCCGCCTTTGCACCCGTGGTCCTGAGCTTGGGCGAGGAGTCCTCATCATCGCTTATCCCGCTCTGTACGCTTGATCCTTGCGCGCCTTTGCGAGCCTTGGCATCTGCGGCAAGGCTTTGCGCAATGACTGGGTAAGCAAGGAAAGCCGCAAGGCCGCATGCGAGTACAGAGGTCTTCACCAATTTCATTCACGTCTCCTGGATCGGTTTGCTTGACGGAGCGAGTTCGGCTCGACGCCGTGCCGCCCGCCTGCGCCGCTTGCATCGCGTTAGGCGTACGTGCAGCGCGGCTTCATCTAATCTTTCTTGTGTGGTCATCTTTTAGGAGATTTGGGGTAAATTCGCGAAGTTGTTGTCTTACCTGTGGCGATACCACATCCGTATCGTCGAAGCCTGCTCACGACCGGAGGGACGAGTCCAAGATCTGCGCTGCTGAAGTCGCCCCGGTCGGGGAGATAGACGCGCGCGACTGGCGGCTTTGAAGTTCACACGCCTGGAGTCGTCTCAAGGCAGGCACCGCTCTTGTCGTCGAGCTTGTCAGCATCCTGTAAGATAAGCTCGGCAGTCTACCGCAATCCGAAAGCCGGCTTTGGCGTGCTCAACGGGAGACTAGGTATGGATTCTATCGAGCGAGCTTTGTCTACGCACGCTATGCCAACAATCATCGAGGATGAAGAAATCCAGCACCCGAGGACGGAAGCCTCTCCATCAGCTGATCCAACGGATTTTCGCCAGCAACCAGTCGCACTCAGAAGAGTCGGATCATCCAACGCGGGCGACAATTCCCTGGGCAGTATGTCGCAGGAGTTTCGCGCGGTGCTGGCCGCGATAGGGGAACGTCGCCCGGAGTCTCGCTTGAATCGTCCCTATCGTGAGTCTGCGTTGCGCGACGGTCCTCGCTTTGCGCGAAATCCGTCGCAGGGCCGCCCCACTGACGGCCTTGCGGGGATAGTCGACCGCAACGGCATTTTAGATAGCTCGGGCGGTATTGCCTCCGAGGCGGATATTAACGAATATCGGCAGTGGTGCCTTGCGCGGTTGGACGCCAATAGGCAGGGAGCTTCGGCAGAGCGGTTGCCGCTTGCGTTGCCCAACGATTCTCGCTTTGTGCGGCATGATAGCGCCCGTGAACCGACCACTCCGGGTCAGCAAGCCGCCTCGTCATTTTCCGTCGAGCCTGTGCGTCCTCAAGGGGCCCAGGAAATGCGGCGTCGACACGACACCGTCGACACTTTCGATAACTTCATCGAGAGCCGAGATGATACCAGCGACAGCGCGGGTTTCACTGCTTCAGAGGAGAACCTGCGTCGCCAGCGCGCCCTCCTCGAGTTGACTCGACCGGAGTCGCCCCGAGACAGAGTACGCAGCGACGACTCAACGGTACGCGAAGTCGCCCACGTATTCGCGATGCAGCGCGGCCAACAAGCCGGGCCGTCAGCCGTGGGTCCGTTCCGCGGACTCGGCTTTCAGAATCAAGAAGCCGACGGACCTTCGTCTTCCGCCGAGCCTTCACGCCATCACCAGCGACTGGATCGCGCAACAACAGGTCCTATAAATGACTCCGGGCATCTGGACTTCGGCCCTGTTGTCGGCCCGAACTGGGCCCATCGCGATCAACCGGCCCCTGCTTCCCTGATTCTTCAGTTGCATCAGCACAGCTTGCTGCCGAGTTCGAACCAGCGACAGACGACCATCGAGATCAATAGTGTGGCCTATACAGTCGTGCGGGGGCCAGGAGGGTCACGGGACATTCGCCTTTTCCGTAATCGGTATGTTCCGCCACCGCAATCTGGCATCGTCACGCCGTGAGCATCCATGGACCGTAGGTCCGGGGTTCATTGCCGTCTCCCTGCGGGAGCGGGCTGTCGGCTCACGCTGAAACCCCGGCTTGCGCCGGGTTTTCACCCTTCGGGCTTCCATCCCTGACGGTAGCTGCGGCGGCGCGGAATGTCCTGGACCTCGGCGGCCGAAGAAAAAGGAGAGGCAGAGTGGGGTGGCCTTGGCCATGACGGGTTGAAGGTCGGAGGAGAGTCTTCCGGCGCCCGTCATGGAGATTGCTGCCATGAATACGCAGATGGTTGATGCCGGCCGCATTGCGAGCGGCGGATACAAAGTGGATGTGAGTCGCGGGGAGCGCGTCGGTCGGGTGTCCTCGGAATGGTTTTCTCGCCCGGCGGATGAGCGTTACCTGTCCCTCGACGCACTGGCGCGCACGGTGCACGATCGCGCGAACCGCAGCCGGACACGCGTGGTCGAAAGCGCGCTCATCCATGTCAACGCAAGCCGTGCGGACCCTGAGCGGCTGGCCTTGATGTTGCCCGGCTCCGACACACCGGTTGCGCCGACGCATTGGAGCTTCGGTCAGCTCGCAAGCCAGGTTGGCGCTCCGGCCGCTTACCTGCGGCAGGTCCCCGCGTCACTCGCAGCCATCAACCTGCAATATGGCTTGAACGCCAATCGTCTCGAGCAGATCAAAACGCTCGAGACCGAGGATAGCCGTGTCGAGCTTCGCGCCGTCACCGGCCCCGACTATGGCCGAATCTACGACCACGAGCTGGTCGAGGCCGTACAGCGCATTGCCGGCAATGGCACAGGCGATACAAGGTGGAAGGTGCCCGGTGTGCTCGACTGGTCGAGCGGCATCTACAATCCCCGTGTCGACATTTCCAAGGCCACGACGACCCTGTATGCATCAGACAGGGACGTTTTCCTCTTTCTGGTCGATGACCTGAATCCGATCGAAGCCGGTCGTCTTCGTGACGGCTCGCCCGACCTCTATTTCCGAGGTTTCTATTGTTGGAACTCGGAAGTCGGTGCGAAGACCCTCGGCATGGCGAGTTTCTATCTTCGTGCGGTTTGCCAGAATCGCAATCTGTGGGGCGTGGAAGATTTCGAGGAGATCACCATCCGCCATTCCAAATACGCAGCCGCACGCTTTGCTCACGAGGCAGCCCCGGCGCTGTCGAACTTCGCCAACTCCTCACCCATGCCTTTCATCAACGGCATCAAGGCCGCTCGCGAGCGGATCGTGGCACGCAGTGACGAGGATCGCACCGAGTTCTTGCGCCGCCGCGGCTTCTCCAAGGCCGAGACAGGCAAGGTGATAGACGCAGTGCTGGCGGAGGAGGGCCGCCCGCCTGAAAGCATCTTCGACTTCGTGCAGGGCATCACCGCCGTCGCGCGTGACAAGCCGCATCAAGATGTCCGCCTGGACATGGAGGCCAAGGCCAAGAAGTTGCTCGACCGGGCGGCGTAATGTCAGCCAGGCCGGAGATCCAGGTCTCCGGCCTGGTACGTCTACGCTTTCGATTCACAGGTGATGGGCGTTGCTTTCTCGTCGTCATGTCCATCGCGGCGGACAGGTTCTGGCGGTTTCGGATTCCCGCGGGATTGAGACCCGCGAGTAAGATTGCGACGACGACATCCGGAATATCTGGCTTTTCGCGCCAACACGATCGGCTGACTCGTACAATTGCCGCCGAACCGCCTTCGCGCGTTCGGCTTCGCGTCCACGCAAGCGTATTGGCTCAGGGGCCGTCAACATAACGGCCTCTGGTATCGCCGCCGGCCATTTTGAGTGTCATCCGATCCGGGATTTGAATGGCGCGACCTGGTTTTTCCGATAGCGCGGCAGCCGCCAACGAACGCCATTTGCCGCCGAAAGCCAGAGCGAGAGCCTGACAGGCTTGTCCGCAAACGGGTTGGAGGCCGAGAGAGAGGCTCCCGGCCGCCCGGTTCGGAGAAGCTGACATGGCAAGCGCCGTTTGGAAGATCAAGCCGTCGCCGTCGCGCGACATCCTCTTAAGCAAACTCGTCTTGAGCCGTTTCGTTGAGCGGGAGGGCGCGTGATGGTCTTCGATGTCTCAGAATTGGTACGCCGCCTCGCACGCGAGGCCGAGGGCGTATGTCGACACTATCTGTCCAATGGCAAGCGGGTGGGGCGATACTGGGTGGTTGGCGACGTCCGCAACACGCCAGGACGCTCGTTGTTCGTGCGGCTCCAGGAATCGACGAAGGGGCCCGCCGGAAAGTGGACCGATGCCGCCACCGGAGAACATGGAGACCTGCTCGACATCATCCGCGAAAGTATGGCTTTGCGAGATTTTCGCGAGGTGGCCGAGGAGGCAAGACGCTTTCTAACGCTACCTCGTTGCGAGCAGCAACCCGCCCCGAAAGCCGACAGTCCAGCAGCGCGAGCCGGATCGCAGCAAGCCGCCCGTCGCCTGTTTGCAATGTCCAGCCCCATCGACGGTACGGTGGTCGAAGCTTATTTGCGGCGTCGCGGAATGGTCAGTATCCACCATGGCGGCAGCTTGCGCTTCCATCCACGTTGCTATTATCGACCGGACGAGCATTTGCCGATGGAGACATGGCCAGCAATGATAGCCAGCGTCACAAATCTTGATGGGCGGATCTGCGGCGTGCATCGCACCTGGCTCGATCCGGACGGCTTTGATCGCATCCGGCTCGGCAAGGCTCCCATCGACACCCCACGGCGGGCCATGGGCGACCTGCTCGGTAACGCTGTTCGTTTCGGCCTGGTGGATGATGTGCTTGCTGCCGGCGAGGGCATCGAGACCATGCTGTCGCTGCGCTGCGTCCTGCCGACCTTGCCGATGGCTGCTGCGCTTTCGGCCAATCATCTCTCAGCCATGTTGCTGCCGGCTGGCTTGCGTCGGCTCTATATCGCCCGTGACGCTGATGCCGCCGGAGACGCCGTACGGGCCATCCTTACCCGGCGCGCGGAGGAGGCCGGCGTCGAAGCGATCTCGCTGTCGCCTCGGCTCGGCGACTTCAATGAAGATCTGCAAATCTTCGGCCTTGAGGCTCTCCGGGCAGCGTTGCGGCTTCAACTTGTTCCTGACGATGCCGCCCGCTTCCTGCGCTCGTCCACGATCGAGGCCGGGTAGTCGCGGTAATTCGACCGATGGCGAAAGATCGGTCATAGCCGAACTCAATTGGCGGAGAGGACGCGACCTTCGGCCTTCTAGTGGGCGATCGGACGGCGAGCGGCCCGGGCCGGCAATGGCTGCGTCCGGCTATTTTCCGCCGCGCGCAGGCAATGAGAAGACATGATCGCGACTTGGCGAGCGCGCTTTGCATCGCGAAGCAAAATAGCCGGTCTTCGCCATCCTCCGCTGCCGCTTCGGCCCTGCGCTACCGCCCGCGCCCTGCGGGCCTGGGCGGACAAGCCGCTCCGGGTTCTGGCCCGCTCCGCCCGCCGTCTGAGTGATCGCCACGAAGGCCGCGATGGGCGCGGCCGCTCCGCCAAAAGGATCTCTTGCGATGACCGACCACGACGACATCGAATCGACGCACGCCCCGTCTCCGACCGAACACGTCCTCACCGAATTGCAGCTCTTCGGCTATCGCCCCTTCGACGATCAGCCAGATCCAAGACCTCTCCCCGAGAGCCAGATGATCGCCGCTACCATCGTCGATATGTTCGACATCCTGGTTGCCGCGCTAAGCGATACACGGCTCGAACCCGATCTCAGCGAACTCCTCTGGTCAACCGTCAATCTGTTCCATCGGGCCGTCGATCGCATTGAACGCCAGCTCGACGACAATGAACAAGCGCAGCACGAGAGCCAGCGGGAGCAGAATGGGTCAGAGGTGCGATCGGTCGAGCTCGAGCGCCTCACGGCGGAGGGCATCACCTTGATCGAGCGCCGAAATTGCCTGGAACTCTTCCGCGACCAGGCGATGGAGCAATTTGAGGTTCACACCGGCTCGTCCTGGCGTCCTCGGTCGGGCTCGCTGGTGAGCCACCGCACGCTCACGGCAGCCATGATCGACTCCCGCGACTTCATCGCCGCCAAGCGCCGTTCCCAGGCCGAGGTCATGTTGCCGGCAGGACCGAAGATCGCACTCACCGGCGGGCTCGACTTCAACGACCACCGCCTCATCTGGGATCGCCTCGACAAGGTTCACGCCAAGCATCCCGACATGGTCCTGCTCCATGGCGGCTCACCCAAAGGGGCCGAACTGATCGCTTCCAAATGGGCGACGACCCGCAAGGTGCCCCAGATCGCGTTCAAGCCCGACTGGACGAAGCACGCCAAGGCGGCACCCTTCAAGCGCAATGATGCCATGCTCGAGCTCTTGCCGATCGGCGTCATGCATTTTCCGGGTACGGGAATCCAGGACAACCTCGCCGATAAGGCGAGGCGTTTCGGCATCCCCGTCTGGAAATTCGGCGGCGCATGAGCGCCGTCTGTTTCAAACCATCGAGCGGAGCTGGACGCCTGGCACCCCGGCGCGTCCAGCCTTGTATCCGAAATTGCGGCTTGCGATGGTGGTGCAAGACGCGATCGTCACCCATCCGGATGAAGCCGCCACCATGCTCGCGCCTGGTCTTGTTGTTACCACATCATGCATTGGCTTGTTCTGCCGGGCGGTCAGTGGCGGCATGGCCCTCTTCGTCGCACCTGGTGCTCCCGCTTGCAGCAGATCGGGCTGCTGACGCGTTTTGCGTTGGCGGCGCGACATGGACGCAGGTGACTGTTCCTGCTTGCGAAGACCCGCCTGCTGGAGCCGCCTGAACTGGTGGAGCAACAGTCTCAACCCATTCTCATGGCCGCCACGTGCGAAGGATGATCCCTCGTCACCTTCCTCATCGAAAAGGTTGCGCGGGATCGTCGTATTGAACGGGGGGCAAGTGACTGGAGCGAGAGATATCGCGCCCCTCTTCGGAACGCTTCGACCAGGCTGCGCCGATCTCGGCCCGGCCCACCTCGTCGTTTGGCACGTTGATTCGTTCTCGATTGTTCTCTCATGACGACACCGCCCTTTGCGGCAGGTTGTTTCTCTTTGTTCGCCGAGTCGTTCCAACCTCTTGTGCAGCCCAACCGAGATTTGCCAAGTCGTCTCCCGAGCTTGCGATCCAGCCCGCGGACGCACGTGGCCTCTTGGATGGCTTGATCTGGCCGAAGACCGGCTCCGCCTCGATCGTCTGAGCCGCAACGCCGTTGATGCGACTTTCTTCCCCTGGGCTTCGCCCATTCCTCGCGAGGCAAGAAAGTCGCCACAACGGCGTCCTCCGCTGCGCTCCGGCCCGCAAGGGGTGCGTCGCCGATCGTCCTCGGCCTTTAGATCGCCATCGAGGCCGCGGTGGTCGCGGGCTCGAAACACAACAGGAGAAGTGACATGGCTAACATCGGTACTTTCAAGAAGGTGGGCAACGATTTTCAGGGCGAGATTGTCACCCTGAGCCTGCAAGCCAAGGGCGTTCGTATCGTCGCCGAGACCAACCGCTCCAACGACAACGCTCCGAGCCACCGCATCTACGTGGGCCGGGCCGAGATCGGGGCCGGCTGGTCCAAGCGCTCCAACGAGGGGCGCGACTATCTGAGCCTCAAGCTCGACGATCCGAGCTTCACCGCTCCGATCTTCGCCAACCTCTTCGCCGACGAGGAAGGTGAGGGTTTCAGCCTGATCTGGTCCCGTCCGACCCGTCGCAACGGCGACTGACCGATCCACGATGCCTCGCCCGGCTGGTCCGGGCGGGGCATTACCTTGCGCAGGAGGCGGCCGCGATCTTGCGGCAGCGTCGCAGCACGACGACGCGAGCTTCGCCGGACGGACGCACCGATCCCCTCAAGGAGCTCTAGTCGCAAGCCACCGAGGGCGCGTCGTCGTGCTTGAGGTGCCGCTTTCGGACATTATAACTCACCAGCCAGATGACGCCGACCGCGATCGGCACGAAGGCTGCGGTCAGGAACGAGGGCTCTACTCGCAGTCCGACATCATGCGCGCCCTTGGCAAGATAGCTAAACAGGCTGACCACATAATACCCTATCGCCCCGACCGACAATCCTTCGACCGTGCACTGCAGCCGAAGTTGCTGTCTCGCGCGCTCGTTGATGGCCTGCAACAGGTCACGATTCTGTCGTTCGATTTCGACGTCGACCCGAGTTCGCAACAGATCGGCGGCACGCGCGAGCTTGACCGAGAGAGTCGCCTGACGATCCTCCACGGTCGCGCAGGTTCGCATCGCCGGGGCCATGCGGCGCGCCAGAAACGACGACCAGGTTGGATAGCCCGAGACATCGGTGCCTTCAATGATGGACAGTCGCGATTGGACCAGCTCGTTATAGGCCCTGCTGGCGCCGAAGCGAAACAGGCTGCCAGTCGCGCCTCTTTCGAAGGATGCGGCCAGCGCTGTCAGCTCGGCAAGCAGATGGTTGTTGAACTGCAGCCCTTCACCGCTTTGCATTTTCTCGAGTGCCTCAACAAGACGGCGGTCGATACGATCAACAGATGGTGCAAGCTCAAGGGCCGCCGACAGGCCAAGAAGCGCCAATGGACGGTAGGTCTCGATTTCCAGGAGTCGTTGCACCAGCGCTCCGAGATCGTGCGACGTCAACCCGAGGTCGCAGACGAGGATTTTCGTGAAGCCTTTTTCGTCTACGCGGAAGTCTGAGGCCGCTACGCCTGCGCCGCTCTTTGTGGCAACCATGGCCAGGCTGTTCTTGTCAAAAATCTGTTCGGCCCGTCTGGTCGGCGAGGCGTCCTGCTCGACCTCTAGCCTGATCGCGACCAGCAACTGCCCGGTCTGACGCAACGCGCGGATCAGCGATCGGACGGTACCATCAACCTTGTCAAATCGGTCTGCGGCAGAACAATTTGCGTTAGTCCAGATCCAGGTGAATGTTGTGAATTCTGAATGCTGCTCCCAGCGTAGCGTAGCGGGCCCGATGACAATCTGATGAAGTTTCGCCGACTGATCAGGCGGCGCAAGATTACGCTCGAGGCAAAAATCGATAAAACGGCAGCGATCGCTTGAGGCCGCCTCGCCCTGTGCAAGAAAAGCGAGGTGGATCACGCTGAAGGGCGAAACAAGGCGCGTGAAAGGGCGCGCGTGCACTTCGCCGAGCACAGCGTCGCGTTGTGGATGTGGCGTGAAGGTTCGCAGGTCCAGTTCATCGATCATGTATTGACGCCTTGCTTCAGGGTGAGCAGGCAACCGTCAGCCTTGACGCGGGAGGCAATGGCGGTGCAGGGAAACCGTTGCGCACGGCCAGGTTGCTGATCAAGCCATGTCGACGATCATTACCGAAGCCGCCTCGAACTCGGGAAAGAGGTCTTGCGGGAAGAGGGTTAGGCCAGGCAGATTGACATGGAGCAGCCTCATCCAGCTTTCGAATGACGCCATCAACGGCATCTGCCGGGTACGGTCCGGTGTCTATGGCGAAATGCCCGCGTCGCGGCTCAATAAGTGTAGCGGTGCGCCAGCAAGCCGTTCCGCGACCTTGACGATGGCCCGCCGCACCGTCCGACGAATGCTTGGAGTTACGCGGACAGGGTTGTCTGTCTCCGAATCCCACCGACATCGCCCGCCACCGAAGGGGTGCCGCATGCAAGTGAAGATACGCCGACCCTCTTCTGAAAGCAGTTGTCCGGTCGCATGACCGATGCCGTGCGAGGTCGTGGCAAGCAGGAACGTCTTGCGTTCTCCCGGCGTGGTGCGGACAAACAACCTCGGGTGCGGCAACCGCATTGTCGATTGGCGGATCGAGGCCCAAACGCGACTCCCATCTTGTTGCCGTCGTCAAACTTCCTGGCGCAGAGAGCCGGTGCAGGATTTGGGCCAGCACCATAGAAGGGGCGCTCCCGCGTCGTTTTTACGCAATGTGGCTTTCGAAGACAGTCGGGGGTGGGTTTCAGACATGAAGCGCGCTTGTATTCCGACAGAATGCGCACGTGGCATAGGCCGCAGGCAATTGCGTGTTTTCGGCAAGGTGATCGCTCGCCCGGCCGCTGCCATTGAGCGGCCACGCTCTGGCTGGATTTGTTGATGCCGAGCCCTGCGAGTGACCGCGCCCGGACCCGCGGGGCAAGGTGCTCGGTGATGGGCTGATAACGTCACATCGCGTGAGGTTGACTGGATCACGCAGCTGGAGCTCTCGCCGTCCTCGTCTTTGATACGTCACTCAGAGCAGCCCAAGCGTCGCGGCTTGACCGATTGCCGCAGGAGATAGATACGCGGCGACCGTTGTGAGCGATCAACCAAATAGCGGCGGATCACAGATACGGCCGGCGACTATTGTGAGCCCGAGCGTAGGGCCGAGGCGTTGATCGCGGAATCGGAAATCTGCGCCTGGCAGCACAAAGAGCCAATCACCACTGAATTCGTTGGGCCTGCTTCTCGGCGGGACTCGGCCTCGCCACGTTGTCCTTGATGTCAGCTCTGTTCGGATCGAGCGCACGAAACGGCCCCTTCGATGGATGGATCTGCCCGAAGGACGGCTGCGCCTCGACCGCCTATGGCGCAACAGCGGCGTCATAACTTTCTTCCCCTGCCGGCTGCGCCGTCATTCCTCGCGCGAGCCAAGAAAGTTGCTCCTTTGCTGTCCGGCCCCTTCGGGGTGCGCCGTCGATCGCCTCCGGCCTGTCGATCATCATCGAGGCCGCATGGTGCGGGCTCGGAAAACTTCAGATCAAGGAGAACTACCATGGCGACCATCGGCACCTTCAAGAAGACCGGCAACAACGAGTTCACCGGCGAGATCGTCACCCTCTCGCTCCAGGCCAGGAGCATCCGGATCGTCCCCGAAACCAACCGCTCCGGCGAGAATGCACCGAGCCACCGGGTCTATGTCGGCCGAGTTGAGATCGGCGCAGCCTGGTCGAAGCGTTCCGAAGAGGGCCGCGATTACCTATCGCTCAAACTGGACGACCCTTCGTTCAATGCACCGATCTACGCGAACTTGTTCGACGACGAAGGCGGCGAAGGCTACACGCTTCTCTGGTCGCGGCCGCGCAAGAACCGCGAGTAACTTAGCCGAGTGCTGGCGCCCCGCTGATCCGCGGGGCGCTTCGCGGCGGCCTGAGAGGCCCTGCGGTCTGCCTGGCGCCGCCGGTCGCGCCGACGTGGCGGGCGCTCAGCCGGGTTTGCCGGCGCCATTGTCGCCGTCAATGAAGATCAGGCCCGTTTTCCCGAACCAGAGGCGCTCACGCGGCGCCAGCGTGTTGACATGAGACAGGCTGCGAGGGCGCCGAGCGAGGGATGACGTGGCCGGCTGCAGGGTCCCTGACACGGCTCGCCTCGAGCGAGGCGGTCGCCGCATCGCCCTTGCAGATCGCGACCAGCGCTTGATATCGGCTGCCTCGAGCTTTGTCTGCCGCCGGTGATCTGACCACTGTCGCTGGCTTGAAGCTGTGAAGGAACGTTCTCGTCACAGCGCCAGCGACCGTTTTAGATCATCGTGCTCGAAGGCGCTGGCCATGCGGTTGATTTCGGCCGGGCGGGCGCCGACCCCCTTGGCGGCTTCACGCCAGGTTGCCGTCACGCTCGCGACTTCTTTGATAATCGCCCGGGCCTGCGGCAGCGTGAGTGCGAAGAACTGCGATGCGGCCTCCAGCAGATCGAGCGAGCAGGTGCCCTCGTCCAGATCGATGTTCGTCGACAACACGCGGGCCTTGAGATCAGTTGGAACGGGATTGAGGTCGTATGCCGGCGAGAGAGACCATCCTGCCTTTCCCAGCCACAGGAAACCGTGGTTGCGGAGGTGATCGTCGACATTGGAGATCAGCACGTTGAAGACGACACGCCGATAAAGGGCATGGGCATCCGTTTTCCCTTGTGCGCCGTGTTGAGCAAGGGCATCGACGATCTCCGGATAGCTGCCGCGCTCTCCGTCTTTGGCGCCCATCATCGCCATCGCCGACAGGAACGGGATGCGGATCGTACCGTCACGATCGAAGCGCCGCGACAGCATGACCGGCTTGCCGCCGACGTCGATCAGCTCGTGCTGCGGAGTGGCGATACCTGCCTGGCCAGCGAGCCGCAGCGCGATCTCTTCCCAAGTCTCCATGCTATAGTCGTCGGTCTCCTTCGGGAATTTGGCGATCGAGAGGCGACCATGCTGGTCAATGACTGAGGCCTTCGGTCGCCCGCCGCCGAGCGAAGAGCCGGGGGCAAAGATGAGTTGGAGTTCCTCATCTGTTTCTTCATCCCGGAGAATCCGCTCGGTGATTTGGAGCAACCGGCCGAGTTCGATCAGGGCAGGAACGCCGGCCCGGGTCGGCGCCTGGAAAACACCGTCGCCGACCCAGCGGAAACGGAGCGCGCCCAGCCGGCTCTCGTCGGCGACGCCTAGCAGGTAGTCGCCTTCCGCGAGGGTGCGGACGGCACGGCCCTCGTGTTCGGCGAGGCGGCGCTCGGCGCGCTGCATGAGACGGCGGCCCCAGGTGTCCGGCGCCGAGTCGCCAATGGAGCCAAAGATGGCTAGTCGGGCAGGAGGAGCGAATGCGCCGCGTGTCAGCGCAAGTGCCGGCTCCAGCGAGAAGCGATCCGGATCCTCAAGCCATGCAGCGTCGTACTCGAAGAGGATGGTCTCCGCGCCTCTGACGCGATTGCTCCTCGCCAACCCTATCGGGCGCGTGCGGCTGTCCAGATCGATGTGCACCTCGAAGTCAGCCATCGTGGGATGGTCCGGTTGGCCGCTTGAGGTGGACGTGCTTGGGAAGGTGCGCGCTGGCGAGGGCCTGGCCGACGCTGTCGTTGCTGATGTCGGCGACCTGACCCAGGCCGTCGAGCAGGCCGAGCGCCTGCAGCACGCCAGCGTAGATGCCGATGCTGACGCTGGTATCACCAGCTTCGACCCTTTGCAGGGTCGACCGGGACGTGAAGGCGCGCTCGGCCACGACCGCCATCGGCAGCCGTCGGCGTCGACGGGCGTCATGGATGTCCGCCCCAAGCTTGCGCAGCGCGCGCCGTACCGCAGCGGGAGGATTGTGTGGAGTAGGCATTGTTGACGTCTTCATGCTTCATATTCAAGGAATATGTAGCACGAAGGTCACAATTTTCCTAGATGAGCCGAATTATTGAAGGTTCTATGTTACCTCATCCCAGGCCTCGGCCTTGAGTTTCCGAGCTCGGTGGCCCCCTCGCTCTGGCTTTCACATCGGCGGACTGGCTGCAATTTCTGTCAATCTGACTGAGCCATCTGCTTCCATAAGGATTCGATCGATTGGCAAGCCGGTGCCAGGGCGCGGCCTCGATCCGAGCGGATCATTCAAGAGATAGCAGCTGAGTGTGGCCGCACGTCGCGTCTCACTCTTGCTTCCGAGCATGACCGTGCCACGGTCCTGCGGAAATATTGCTCGATCATCTCAGGTCGCGCGCCGCGGAATACTGCTACGTCGGCGTCACGAGGAATTCCGATTGTAGAAGCGTGTACCGGCGTCGAGGCCCACTTCGCCGGCATGACATCTCAGACGGCCGACGCTCCCATAGCGGCAGCTCGCCCTCTGCAACGTGCTGCTGTTATCCGAGCGCTCGCCGCTCATTGCTGCGATGAGCGTCTATCGAATCATCGCCGGAGCGCTGCTCGGCAAAAACGCATCCCGGCCGCGCAAGACACGGTTCCTCGCAATCGGACCATCCGAGGAGCGGAGCCTCGCCCTGATAATCGCCGGCTATTGCAAGGCTTCTGAGGCGAGCGCCTTCGATGGGGTGTCGAAAATCACCGCATCATCTTCGGCATCCCCCTAAGCACCTCTACTCCGCGATCGTGGCAGTCGACGCGCGGCGAACTTCGTACGCGCTCCAAAGGAGCACAGAGCTTTTCAAATGTCCGATCCGAACACGGATAAGCCGCCGCGTTACTTACGCACGTCCGAAGCCGCGCGCTTCTTGAGTTTGTCCGGCCGCACGTTGGAAAAACACCGAACCTACGGAACCGGTCCCGAGTATCACAAGATTGGCGGACGCGTGGTCTATTCAGTAGCTGACCTGACAGCATGGGCCAAACTCGGCAAGAAGAAGTCGACCTCGGATCCTGGTGTCGGCACCGTACTGCCCGCAAAACGGCGTGCGCCAATTCCCTATGCGGGTAAAGAGCGGCGCTAGGCCATGTCCGTTAGCAAATCCTCAGCGCACCGCCGCCGGTGTCGCTGCGCACTTCAGACCCCTTTTCCCGGCGAGCTACGGGCTCCCGAGACGCGGCTTGAAATTGTCGGGAATGCTGGTCAGGATCGTGATGGCCGCCTTTTGCGGCATCGCCCGCGTCAGTTCGTCGCCGCATTTGGTGATGCTTCCGATGCGACCGGTTTGCCCGGATTGATGGCGCCGTCGCGCCAATCCGAAATGGGCCCGGACATTGGTCGACTTCCTAGATCGTCTCGGATCCAGCGACACGTCGAACCCCGCGTGCAAGTCCATCGTTCGACTTCGTCGCCGACGGCTGGAATGCGCGGTGCGCTCCAGCCGCGAATCGTTGCGCGGCATCGTCGCCGTAGCGCAGCATGCAAGGGGGCACAACTCAGTACTGCTGCTAGCCATAAATACTTGGGCTTCTTTCTGGCGGACCAGGCCTCAACTTTCATGGGAACTGACTGGCAACGTCAGGCCGCCAGGCCTGCGCACCCTCAGAAGAGACACACGCGGTTCGCTCAGCCCAAAGCATACCGTTCCCGATTCGAGCGTCAGGGAGCGGCGGCATGAACGATCTCACGGAAGTGGAAGTTTTGTGGCTCGAGAAGCGTATCGAAAACCGCATTCGGTTCGGTCGTATTGTCAAGGAACGAAAGCTTGATCGTCACCGGCGTGTCCTATCATTTGCACCGGGTAGCATCTTTGCCTTCGTCCGTTGGACATCCAACGACTTTGGCACGATCATGTCGCGGATTGACATCTTGCGCGCTGTCGCACCGGGACAGCGCTGCTCGACCGTACCGTATGTGAGGCCCGGCGGAGAGATCGTGCTGCGGCTCTCTGGCTGGCCGAAGGTCGAGCGAGTGTTGCAGATGGTTGATGCCGTCGAGGCGCTTGGAATCGATCCGGCTGACGTCGCTCCCGATCATTGGCATCATGTTCATAACCGTCTGTCCGTCAACGAAAACCCGCGTCCATACACGAAAACACGCCACCAGGCCTGGCTCCATCGTCGCAGAGTGATGCGATGACGAGCCGCCTGATGACGCTGACCACGACGTTTGCGTTGGCTGCCGCGCTCATCGCGACGATCGTCCTGGAGCCGCTTCCACTCTACATTTGGAATGCATCGGCAAGCGTGCCAATCGGTCTCTACAGCTTACGACCGACGAAGCGCTTCCATGTCACCGAGCTGGTCGCCGTTCAACCGCCGGAGCCGCTTGCGACCTTCCTCGATTTGAACGGCTATCTGCCGGTCGGCGTCCCCATGCTTAAGCGGATCTTGGCATTGCCCGGGCAGACGGTCTGCAGAAGCGGACGGACGATTTTGGTGGATGATGTTGCGGTGGGCGAGGCGAAGGATCGCGACGGACGCGGCCGGCCGCTGCCCAAATGGCAGGGCTGCCGCGTCGTCGGCGACGGCGAGCTCTTTCTCATGAATTGGCAGTCGGACGACTCCATGGACGGCCGATATTTTGGATTTCTTCCGGCGTCGGCGGTGATTGGCGGTGCGCTCCCGGTCTGGACCTGGGAGGAGTAACCGTGCGTGCTCTACGTGTTCCCCCTCGGTTAGATCGGTTGCGTGACCATTCCTCCGACCCAGCCAACGCTCGCAAGCCTGGCGCGCCCAGCGGTGGTCCAAATGGCCGGCGCGAAGCGGCTTCACCCTGGACAGGCGCGAGCACGACAGCAGACTTGGCTCGGTCAGGTGTGCCTGTTTGGGTGGTCGTGTCGCTGCTGCTTGCTCTGACCGCATCTGACACGACTGCTCTGGCCCAAAACGGGTCCGCTGCGCTCCCAGCGATCTGTCGAACCACCCACACGCTTTCGGCCTTCATCGAAGAAGCCTCACAACGCTTTGCGATCCCGGCCCGGTGGATATGCTCGGTTTTGAGCATCGAAACTGCTGGAGACATGCACGCCAAGTCGCCCAAGGGCGCAATGGGACTGATGCAGATCATGCCGTCAACTTGGGCGGAACTGCGCCAACGCTATGATCTAGGGAACGATCCGTACGATCCGCGTGACAACATTCTTGCCGGCACGGCGTATCTCCGTGAATTGCTCGACCGCTACGGTTCGCGTGGCGCCTTTGCTGCGTACAACGCCGGACCAACTCGCTACGAAGAACATCTCGCGGGAGCAGCTTTACCTGACGAGACGCGAGCATATGTGGCAAAGCTTGCAAATTTGCTTGGCATCCAACCGCCGCCGTCGTGTACCGCGAGCTGGAGGTCTTCAGCAGCCGCGACGCTGTTCGTTGAACGAGCTGAGCTGATGGAAATCCGAGGTAGGCCGACATCGTTCGTTCTCTCGCGCTGCGCAACGATTGCAATCTCGTCGCCCGACGTTTCGCAGATGGCCCCCAGGCGTACTGGCGTTTTTGTAGCTCGATCGGATTCGAGGTCGATGCGATGACCAGCAATGGCGTGCTTCAGCAAGCAATCGGCGGAGGAGCGAGAGCAGTGGGCAGGCACGACGCGTGCGTCCGGGGGCTGCACGTGACGTTATGTCTTGACGAGACTAGCGGCCTCGGCCGGCAATGCGTCGACTCGGCGAACTCCTACTCTGTGCGGGGCCCTGCCATGGCAGCTACCGCCTTCGCGATCACTGCTTCGGCACGCTTTATCGCGGCGCGGAATTCCTCGCTCTTCCAAGTATCAACCGAATGGCGGTCATCGTACGACTCGTCCGTGGTGTCTTGCGCGCGTGAGACCAACTCGCGAAGTACCGCAACGGCTTCGGAGAGCAACTTGTCGACAATGCGGAATAAGACCGACCGGAATGACGCGCGCGGCATCGGGCGGATGATGCGGTCGGACTGGTATCGCGCCGTTCATGTCAAGCACATCGACATGCAGAAGATGTGCACGCTGCTGACCAGCCGAAGGCTGCTCAAGCGCAAACTAAGCGACCTCGAGAACCACATTCGTGGTGCGCTGCGGGCCTATGCTTTGCTCGTTGGAGCGATTGCCCGTGGCGCCTTTGAGGCGCGCGTCCGCGAGTTGATCGAGCGCACCGATCCGATCTTCGTAATGACCATCGAGGCCATGTTGGATGTGCGTCGCGCCATCCTAGAGGGGTACGATTGGCTGCACTGTGTGCTGCTCCGAGGCGGCAACAGTCCGGCACGTCGATCGATTACGGAGGGCGCATTAGCAAACTGGGTGACGTCGCAGGCGCGAGCCGGCCGCAAGCCTGCTGCTGCGGGTCAGGACATGGTCGGCACCGCGAGCGTGGGGCCTGCGGATCGCCAAACGGTCGAGCATGCTGTGCGCGATCCGCCGTCGCGTGCAAGCTCCGCAAGCATTCTGCACCGAATGTGGGGCAGCGAGACCAATTTCCACGTTGGTTTTGGCGCCAAAGTCACGCAGCGGCTGCGGTTGAAACCTGCACGGTAGCCGCGGTGCGGGCGACGACGGATTAGCGCTGGGTTTGCGCCCGGCATGTTGAGGGAGGAACGAAATTAGAGATCCGCGTGCGGTGAGCGTCCCCTGGCGGATGCGCGAAACGGGGAATGTCCGCTATCTCTTGCCTGCTGCCGCCCTTCGAGGGCGAGAGCGCCGGACTGCTTGGACAGCCCTGTTTACGAATCTGATGAAGAGCATGCGACGGCCTAGTGCTGAACGCGAAGGAACGCATGGACCCCGCCTGGTGAATGCAACCGCAAGCGCGGTGTGGTGACGTTTGTGCGTTGTCGATGCAGGGAGTCCGTCATGGTTGAAGTGCGACGAGTCGAAAAAAGGCGTAGGAATGAGTTGACTTTGAACGCCCGATTAGGAGGGCGAGATAAAAAGGGCTCACCGGTCGAACCACAAGCCATTGACATGGCTTGGGTTCCGGCGTGCCGGTCGGTCGGGGTGCGTGCCGCGCCTAAGACTTTCACCAGAACATTCAAACATGTTTTCGGCACTCTAGGTCTCGCTGCGTTCTTCGAGGCCCGGTCATGACCGCAGGCGATAGCGACCTGCGAATTCGGCCTGGGCGCATCCGCAGTACACGCGCGCCGAAGCCCAAGAGCTTCATCAACCAGGTGCTGCGGGCGGCGAAGAAAGCCGGACATACCTCGGGTCAGACCGTCGCCGGCAGGCGTTCGGCGGCTCATGGGCGCTCGACGTTTGGCCGTGGACGCTTCGCCTTTAGCCGCGCAAGATTGTTCAGCTCGACGCGGCGCGTTGTGCTGAAAGCGCGCGTGGTCCGGCACAAAGGGCGAGCTTTCCGCTCAGCACCACTGACCGCCCACCTCTCGTATCTGAAGCGCGACGGCGTGACCCGGAGTGGTGAGCGGGCCGAGATGTTTGATGCCGGCAGCGACCGTGCTGATGGCCTGGCTTTCGCAGAACGGTGCAAGGACGACCGGCATCATTTCAGGTTCATCGTCTCTCCCGAGGACGCCGGCGAGATGACCGACCTGAAGGCCTTCACCCGGGATCTCGCCAAGCAGATGGAGACCGATCTCGGCACGCGGCTCGATTGGGTTGCTGTCGATCATTGGAACACCGACAACCCTCACGTCCACCTTCTCGTTCGGGGAGTAGATGTGGAGGGGGCGGATCTTGTGATCTCCCGCGACTACATCAGCCAAGGCCTGCGCTCCCGCGCCGAGGAACTGGTCGCCTTCGAATTGGGTCCAAAACCGGAGCACGAAATCCGCAATTCGCTGGAAAGGGAAGTCACGGCGGAACGATGGACGCGGCTCGATCGGGAGATCCGGCTGGCGGCCGACGAGACCGGCACTATCGACCTTCGCCCAGAGAATCCCGGCAGGTCCGATCCCGAGATCCGGCGCCTGATGGTCGGTCGCCTTCAGCACCTGGAGAAGATGGGGCTCGCCGCATCCGCCGCACCAGGGGAATGGATGGTAGGCCTCGAGGCCGAGCGGAGCTTGCGCGACCTCGGCATGCGTGGCGACATCATCAAGACCATGCACCGCGCCTTTACCGAGCGTGGGGAAGCGCGCGGCGTTGCCGACTTCGTCATCGAGGGTGGACAGCCGATGTCCCAGATTATCGGACGACTGATCGACCGTGGATTGCATGACGAACTGACCGGCGAGGCCTACGCCCTGATCGACGGAACAGATGGACGCGCTCACCACGTGCGCTTCCGAGGACTCGAAGCTTTCGACCACGCACCGCCGATCGGCGGCATCGTTGAAGTCAGACGCTTCGGTCAAGCCGGCGATCGGTGGCCGACCATAGTGCTGGCGATCCGTTCCGATCTCGATCTTGGTAGCCAGATCACGGCACGAGGGGCAACCTGGCTCGACCACCGGCTGGTTGAACGCGACCCCATGCCGCTCGCCATGGGCGGTTTCGGCCGCGAGACCCGCGACGCCATGGAAGCCCGTACCGAGCATCTGGTTCAGGAGGGCCTGGCGCGGCGGCAGGGCCAACGCGTCATCCTGCAGCGCGACCTCCTGAACACGTTGCGCTGGCGCGAGCTGGACGAAGTGGCAGCAAAGGTTTCGGCCGACACTCGCCTGCCTCACGTGAACGCTGCCTCCGGGGGGCATGTGGCGGGCACGTATCGCCAGCGGCTGACGCTCGCCTCGGGACGCTTCGCCATGATCGATAATGGGCTCGGCTTCCAACTCGTGCCCTGGTCGCGCGAACTCGAAAGGAGACTCGGCCAACACGTCACCGGTGTCGTGAAGGACGGCGGTGGCATCGAATGGGGCTTTGGTCGGAAGCGCGACCTCGGTCTCTAGCAATCTCACCAATCCAGTTGCGGAAGGGTCGTCGGGATGTCCGGAACCAAAATCCTTTGGGGGCAGGTGATCGTGGTCGGCCTGATCGTCTTGCTGGCCATATGGGGAGCAACCGAGTGGACGGCTTGGCGACTTGCCTGGCAACCGGAGCTTGGGCGACCCTGGTTCGAGCTGTTGGGCTTCAAGATCTACTACCCGCCGATCTTCTTCTGGTGGTGGTTCGTCTATGACGCCTACGCGCCACAGGTTTTTGTCGAGGGAGCCTTCATCGCAGCGTCAGGGACCTTCGTGTCGATCGCGGTGGCGATCGGCATGTCGGTGTGGCGCGCGCGTGAAGCCAAGAATGTCGAGACCTATGGTTCGGCGCGCTGGGCTGATCCGGAAGAGGTTCGAGCGGCCGGACTTCTCGGTCCGGATGGTGTGGTGCTCGGTAAACTCGACCGCGATTACCTTCGGCATGACGGACCAGAGCACGTCTTGTGTTTTGCGCCCACCCGGTCTGGCAAAGGCGTCGGTCTTGTCGTCCCATCCCTGCTGGCTTGGCCCGGCTCGGCCATCGTTCACGACATCAAGGGGGAGAACTGGCAACTGACCGCGGGCTTTCGCTCGCAGCATGGCCGCGTCCTGTTGTTCGACCCGACCAACCCAAAGTCCTCAGCCTACAATCCGCTGCTCGAGGTCCGGCGCGGGGAATGGGAGGTTCGCGACGTCCAGAATGTCGCCGACGTCCTGGTCGACCCGGAAGGCTCGCTCGACAAGCGGAACCATTGGGAGAAGACCAGTCATTCGCTCCTGGTCGGCGCCATCCTCCATGTCCTCTATGCAGAGTCGGACAAGACCTTGGCTGGCGTTGCCGCCTTCCTGTCCGACCCGAAGCGGCCGATCGAGGCGACTCTGAGGGCGATGATGACCACGCCGCACCTCGGCGAGCAAGGTGCTCATCCGGTCGTCGCCTCGACCGCGCGCGAACTCCTCAACAAATCCGAGAACGAACGTTCCGGCGTTCTGTCCACCGCAATGTCGTTTCTCGGGCTCTACCGCGACCCCGTGGTGGCCCACGTGACCTGCCGGTGCGACTGGCGGATCGCCGATCTGATCTCAGATTGCGGCCCAACGACGCTCTACCTCGTGGTGCCGCCCTCCGATATCTCGCGGACCAAGCCACTGATCCGCCTGGTGCTGAACCAGATCGGTCGGCGCCTGACCGAGGATTTGCACGCCCGTGACCGGCGGCATCGAGTTCTGATGATGCTCGACGAGTTCCCGGCGCTGGGTCGGCTTGATTTCTTCGAGTCCGCGCTTGCCTTCATGGCGGGGTACGGCATCAAGAGTTTCTTGATCGCGCAGTCGCTCAATCAGATCGAGAAGGCCTATGGGCCGAACAACGCGATTCTCGACAATTGCCACGTCCGCGTCAGCTTCGCGACCAACGACGAGCGGACCGCCAAGCGTGTGTCCGACGCGCTCGGTACCGCGACCGAGATGAGGGCCATGAAAAACTATGCCGGTCATAGGTTGAACCCCTGGCTGGGGCACCTGATGGTCTCGCGCCAGGAGACGGCGAGGCCGCTTTTGACCCCGGGCGAAGTCATGCAGCTTCCGCCGATGGACGAGATCGTCATGGTAGCGGGCACGCCGCCGATCCGGGCGAAGAAGGTCCGCTATTATGAGGATGCGCGGTTTACTGAGCGGGTCTTGCCGCCGCCCGATCCGGCGTCATCCGGTCGATCTTCGCGAACGGACGGATGGTCGACGCATGGAACGCTGAAGCCGGCACCGCCTCCAATCGACAGGGGGCAAGGAAAGGAAGACACGGAGAACAGCGGTCTCCGTCGTGAGCCCGAACTCCCCGATCACGTTGCGATCGCCAAGGAGACGAGCGAGCCGACCCCGGCGGAGGAATTTGCCGCGGTTCTTGACGATGATGAGGATGCGGCCCGCCAGTCCCGGCTCATGCGCCAACAGATGCGCGGCGTCGCCCGTCAGGTCGCCATGGACCCGAATGACGGTATGGAGCTCTGAGGCGATATGCGCGACCGGATGAATGTCTATTTCCCGCCAGAGCTTCTGAAACAGATCTCAGAGCTCGCCGATCGCAAGAAGCTTTCGCGGTCGGCTATCGTGGAGGCGGCGGTTGCTTCATTTCTGTCACCGGACGGCGCGGACAGGCGGGAGGCGGCGTTTACTCGCCGCCTCGATCGGCTATCGCGTCAGATGCAGCGATTGGAGCGTGACGTCGGTTTGACGGCCGAGACCTTAGCCCTCTTCATCCGTTTCTGGCTGACCATCACGCCGCCGCTACCCAACGATGCGCAGGCGGCCGCGCAGGCAAAGGGTAGGGAACGCTTTGAAGGATTCGTCGATGCGCTCGGGCGTCGCTTGCAAAAAGGGCAAAGCTTTCTACGCGAGATTCCAGAAGATATCCGCCGTCAGAACCCGGCCGAGGAAACGTGATTGAACCGTGTACATAGACCATTTCGGCGGCCCTTCTTTTTCTACGCCAGCCCACGATCGCAGCAATTTAGCCAAGCCCTTAAAAAGCTGGACGCGCTATCGGCTCGAATGAGCTGAGGAGCAAGAAGGGCCAGCATGCAAATTCTAGGGGCATGGCGTCTTACGGCGCGCGTATTTTTCCCGTTTGCTGCTGGATACTATCTTTCGTATCTGTTTCGAACGATCAACGCCTTGATTGCCGGTCGTCTCAGCTCGGATACCGGGCTTGGGACCGCCGACCTCGGGCTGCTTACGTCGGTCTATTTCCTTGTTCTCGCGGCGGTCCAGATCCCAGTTGGCATTTTGCTGGACCGGTTTGGTCCGCGTCGCGTCCAGAGTGCGCTGCTCGCGCTCGCAGCAGTGGGCGCTGGATTGTTCGCGGTATCCACGGGTTTCCTGTCATTCTTGATCGCACGCGCGATGATTGGGCTGGGCGTGGCAGCGGCTTTGACGGCGGGCCTAAAATCCATAGTCCTTTGGTTCCCCAGAGAACGATCGGCCTTGCTTAATGGCTACATGGTGATGCTCGGATCACTGGGGGCGGTAACCGCCACGGCTCCCGCCGAGTATCTACTCGCCTGGATGGGCTGGCGCCAACTCTTTGAAATCTTGGCGGCTGCGACCGCTGCGACGGCCATGCTCATCTATGTCGTGGTTCCCGAGCGAGCTATTGTCCCTTCGACCCCGTCAATGTCCGCCAACCTTAGCGCGGTTTTCGGCGATAAACGCTTCTGGCGTATTGCCCCGCTGTCGGCGTCGTGCGTTGGTTCGGCCTGGTCTCTGCAGGGATTGTGGGCCTCACCATGGCTGATGGACGTGGAAGGTCTCGATCGTGCGGACCTCGTAGGACAGCTGTTCATGATGTCGATCGTACTTAGCGGCGGGGCCTGGTTGTTCGGTACGATTGTTCATTACATTAAACGAAGAAGTCTCGGGGCCGAGACAATACTAGCGATGGTCGCAATACTGTTTATCACAGCGGAGTTAGCGTTGATCCTGCGCGTGCCTTTGCCGTCCATCTTGCCCTGGTCCGCCGTTGCGATCGTCGGAACGGCAACCGTGGTCAGCTTCGCGGTGATAGCGGATTACTATCCGCCGGAACTTGCCGGTCGCGCCAATGGGGCGTTGAACGTCTTGCATTTTGTTTGGGCATTTCTGGCCCAATACGCGACAGGTCTGGTCCTGGAACAATGGTCCATGAATGATGGCCATAGGTCCGTCCAAGCTTATCAAGTCGCGTTCGGTCTCAACGTAGCACTGCAGATCGCGACGTTGGTCTGGTTCGCGGTGCCCTGGCGCCGATCCATCGCTTCGTGGATGAGTTCAATCCTCGTCTTCAAGCAGGCGGATGTTACCTACGCTGTCGGGTCAGTTGGGCCGTATGAGGATTCGGTCATCCTCGTGCCCGCGGATGACGATGCGGAGTGGTGAGCAACAACTCAAGACGAACGGATACGATTAAGTAGCCGTCAAATGCCAGTTCGCACTCTTCCTTTTTCTACGCCAGCCTACGATCACCGAAGGCGCTTGTTGCGCCAGGTGCATTGGTGCCTTTTCTAATCATCCCCATCTGAGGGTGCTCTCTGGGCGTCCTCATTCGGGGGACGAACGATGGCAATCCATTCCATTCAATCGGAAGCGAGTTCGCGCGGCGCGCGAATGCTGCGCAGCGCGCTTGGCTCTGCGATTGCCGGCTACCTCGAAGACGATGCGATCATCGAGGTGATGCTCAATCCAGATGGGCGGTTGTGGATCGACCGGTTGTCGAATGGCCTGATCGACACAGGTGAAACTCTGTCGGCGGCGGACGGCGAGCGCATTGTTCGTCTGGTAGCGCACCACGTAGGTGCGGAGGTGCATGCCGGCTCGCCGCGGGTCTCGGCCGAATTGCCTGGGACCGGTGAGCGCTTCGAAGGCCTGTTGCCTCCGGTCGTTGCGGCACCGGCCTTTGCTATCCGCAAACCGGCCGTGGCCGTGTTTACACTCGACGACTACGTCGCCGGGGGGATCATGACCTCGGAGCAGGCCAGGACCCTGAAGGACGCGGTCTCCGCACGGAGGAACATCCTCGTCGCCGGCGGGACATCGACCGGCAAGACAACCTTGACGAACGCACTCCTGGCCGAGGTCGCGAAGAGCTCCGATCGGGTCGTGCTGATCGAAGATACACGCGAACTCCAGTGTAAGGCGCCCAATCTCGTAGCTTTGCGGACCAAAGATGGCGTGGCCACGCTTTCCGACCTGGTTCGCTCATCGCTGCGATTACGTCCGGATCGCATTCCGGTTGGCGAGGTTCGCGGTGCCGAAGCGCTCGACCTACTCAAGGCCTGGGGCACCGGTCACCCCGGTGGCATCGGGACTATCCATGCGGGCAGCGCGGTCGGCGCGCTGCGGCGGCTCGAGCAACTCATCCAGGAAGCGGTCATCACGGTTCCGCGCGCCCTGATCGCGGAGACCATCAATCTCGTTGCTGTGCTTGCGGGTCGCGGCGGTGACCGTCGCCTCGCTGAACTCGCCATAGTCACGGGCCTTGGGGCCGCCGGTGACTACAACCTTTCATCAGCAGGAGACTGACATGCGTCAGCAATTTCGCTTTCTTCGAGGTGCATCGCTGGTCGCCTTCGGCGCGGTGCTTTTGACGCCAGCACCAGTGTGGGCGGCTGGCTCGAACATGCCGTGGGAGCAGCCACTCAATCAGATCTTGCAGTCGGTTGAAGGTCCGGTCGCCAAGATCATCGCCGTCATCATCATCGTCGTGACCGGGCTCACACTCGCGTTCGGGGATTCGTCAGGTGGTTTCCGCAGGCTGATCCAGATCGTGTTCGGTCTGTCGATCGCGTTTGCCGCCTCGAGCTTCTTCCTGTCGTTCTTCTCCTTCGGCGGCGGCGTGGTGATCTGATGGGTGATCAGGTTACAGGCTTTGTCGTGCCCGTTCACCGTGCGCTCACCGAGCCAATCCTGATGGGCGGCGCGCCGCGGTCGGTTGCGATTGTCAACGGCACGCTTGCGGCAGCCCTTGGGCTGGGATTGCGGCTCTGGATCGCGGGTCTTGTTCTCTGGTTCATCGGCCACATGGCCGCCGTCTGGGCCGCCAAGCGCGACCCCGCCTTTGTCGATGTGGTGCGCCGACATCTGCGCATTCCCGGTCATCTCAACCTCTGAGTTCTCGGTCATGATGAACCTTGCCGAATATCGCCATTCCAATACACGTCTTGCCGACTTCCTGCCTTGGGCAGCCCTTGTCGACGAGGGAATCATCCTGAACAAGGACGGCTCATTCCAGCGGACAGCAAAGTTCCGCGGACCCGACCTGGATAGTGCAGTGCCGGCCGAACTCGTCGCCGTTGCCGGCCGTCTGAACAACGCCGTGCGTCGCCTCGGATCCGGCTGGGCCGTGTTCATCGAGGCGCAGCGTCACTTTGCGGGGGCGTACCCACCTGCCTCCTTTCCGGACGTCGCTTCCGCACTGGTCGACGCGGAGCGCAGGGCTCAGTTCGAGGAGGCGGGGGCGCATTACGAGTCCAGCTACTTCGTGACCCTCCTCTATCTGCCTCCCGAGGAGGGAGCGGCTAAGGCGGAGCGATTGCTCTATGAAGGTCGCGACCGCACCGTTGGAGCAGATGCCCGGGAGGTGCTGCGCGGGTTTGTCGACCAAACCAACCGCGTGCTCAGTCTCCTTGAAGGGTTCATGCCAGAATGCGCCTGGCTCGATGATCAGGATACGCTGACTTATCTGCATTCGACGATCTCGACCAAGCGTCATCGGGTTCGAGTGCCCGAGATTCCTATGTACATCGATGCACTGTTGGCCGACCAGCCGCTGACCGGCGGGCTCGAGCCGATGCTGGGTTCGGCCAATGTGCGGGTTCTGACGATCGTGGGCTTTCCGGGCGCCACGACCCCGGGGATCCTGGACGACCTGAATCGCCTGCCATTCTCTTATCGTTGGTCGACCCGGGCGATCATGCTCGACAAGACCGACGCCACCAAGCTGCTGACCAAGATTCGCCGGCAGTGGTTTGCCAAGCGAAAGTCCATCGGCGCCATCCTCAAGGAGGTCATGACGAACGAGGCATCGACGCTGCTTGATACCGACGCCCACAACAAGGCGCTTGATGCCGACGCGGCGTTGCAGGAACTGGGGTCGGATCAGATCGGACAAGCCTTTGTTACGGCGACCATCACTGTCTGGGACCGCGATCCCAACACTGCCGATGAAAAGCTCAGGCTGGTCGAGAAAGTCATACAGGGCCGAGATTTCACCTGCATGATCGAGACCGTGAACGCCGTCGAAGCCTGGCTCGGCAGTCTGCCCGGGCACGTCTACGCCAATGTGCGGCAGCCGCCGGTCTCGACCCTCAACCTTGCGCATATGATTCCGATGTCGGCCGTGTGGGCGGGCGAGGCGAGGGACCTCCACTTCAAAGGCCCGCCTCTGTTGTTCGGCAAGACCGAGGGATCGACGCCGTTCCGATTCTCGCTCCACGTTGGCGACGTCGGTCATACCCTTGTGGTGGGACCGACAGGTGCTGGCAAGTCGGTGCTGCTCGCGCTGATGGCGCTACAGTTCAGGCGCTATCCGAACTCGCAGATCTTCGCGTTTGACTTCGGTGGTTCGATTCGAGCGGCCGCCCTCGCCATGGGTGGTGATTGGCATGATCTCGGCGGCGCATTGTCTGACGGAGGTGTACAACCCGTCGCCCTGCAGCCGCTGGCCTGGATTGATGATCCTTCCGAGCGCGGATGGGCCACGGAATGGATCGGCGCGATCCTCGCACGGGAAAAGATCGAGATCACCCCGGAGGTCAAGGATCACCTGTGGTCGGCGCTGACGTCACTCGCTTCGGCGCCGAGGGAGGAGCGCACCCTGACGGGCCTGTCAGTCCTCCTGCAATTGAACTCCCTGAAGCGCGCCTTGCAACCTTATTGCCTCGGCGGTCCGTCCGGGCGCCTGCTCGATGCCGAATTCGAGCGCCTTGGCGAGGCCTCGGTCCAGGCGTTTGAGACCGAAGGCTTGATCGGAACGAGTGCGGCGTCGGCCGTGCTGGCGTACCTCTTCCATCGTATTGGTGATCGCCTCGATGGCCGGCCGACACTCCTGATTGTCGACGAGGGTTGGCTTGCCCTCGATGACGAGGATTTTGCGGGGCAGCTCCGGGAATGGCTGAAGACGCTTCGGAAGAAGAACGCGTCCGTCATCTTCGCCACACAGTCGCTTTCGGACATCGATGGCTCTGCGATCGCGCCCGCGATCATCGAAAGCTGCCCAACACGCTTGTTGCTGCCGAACGAACGGGCGATCGAACCGCAGATCACTGCCATCTACCGCCGTTTCGGCCTCAATGATCGCCAGATCGAGCTTCTGAGCCGCGCGACGCCGAAGCGCGACTACTACTGCCAGTCTCGTCGCGGCAACCGTATGTTTGAGCTCGGGCTTGGCGAGGTGGCACTCGCCTTCACCGCCGCCGCTTCGAAGACTGACCAAGCGAACGTCACGCGGCTCCTGGCTGAGCATGGACCTGATGGCTTCGTGCCGGCCTGGCTTCAACACCGTGGCGTCGCATGGGCGACGGATCTGATCCCCAATCTCGTCAATCTGGAGAAATCGCTATGAGGCGACTTGGCTCATTGCTGGCCGCTGGCACCATCGCTCTATCGCTTGGCGTTACGATGCCTGCACGGGCATTGATCGTCTTTGATCCCAACAACTACGTCCAGAATGTCCTGACGGCCGCGCGGGAGCTCCAGCAGATCAACAATCAGATCACCTCGTTGCAGAACGAGGCACAGATGCTGATCAATCAGGCGAAAAATCTGGCCAACCTGCCGTATTCGTCGCTGCAGCAACTGCAATCTTCGATCCAGCGGACCCAGCAATTGCTGGCCCAGGCCCAGCGCATCGCCTACGACGTGCAGCAGATCGACCGCGCCTTCTCGACCAGCTACGCGCCGGCCACCAGCAGCCAGTCGAGCCAGTTGCTGATCTCCAACGCTCAATCGCGATGGCAGAATTCCTATGCAGCGACGCAAGACGCGCTTCGTGTCCAGGCCGGCATCGTTGGCAACCTCGACAACAATCGCATCCAGACGTCCGCCCTCGTAACGTCGAGCCAGAGTGCCAGCGGCACCCTGCAGGCAACTCAGGCCGGCAACCAGATCCTCGCACTTCAAGCGCAACAACTTGCCGATCTCACGGCGGCCGCCGCGGCGCAGGGCAGGGCGCAGAGCCTTGAGGCCGCTCGGCGCGCCTCGGCTCAAGATCAAGGACGAGAGCAGCTTCGGCGGTTCCTGACACCGGGGCAGGGCTATCAATCCTCTAACGTGCAGATGTTTCACTGATGACCGACGTAAAGGCATTCAAGGCCCTGTCGCTACTTACAACAATCGGCCTGGTGGTCGTCGCTGCTTGCACGATTCGACTGCGTGGCGGAGACGATTCTCCGCCGGCACCGAGGGCGGCGCAGGCGACCGATGCAGCCAAGTTCGACCTCGCAGGCTGCCGCAGCGTTACTCCTGAGGAAGCAGCGGATTATCGGCATTGTAAGCGCGTTTGGGACGAAAACCGGCGTCGCTTCTTTGGCAAGAAGGACAGCGCCATAGCTTCCGGCCACGATGATTCGTCCAGCTCGATACCCATCCCAAAGGATCAAAGCCGAATTCCACAGGGATATCCGAACCTGGCGGCACCTGAGGCGAGCAGGCCATGACCGGTACCGGGATCATCGACCAGTTCCTGGAAACGTTCACGCGTTATATCGACAACGGTTTTGGGCTGCTCGGCAGCGATGTCGGATATCTCGCAACGACCCTTGCTGCGATCGACATCACGCTTGCCGCGTTGTTCTGGAGTTGGGGAACCGACGAGGACATCATCGCGCGTCTCGTCAAGAAGACGCTCTTCGTGGGGGTCTTCGCCTATCTCATTGGCAATTGGAACAGCCTGGCGCGCATCGTCTTCGAGAGCTTCGCCGGTCTTGGACTGAAAGCATCGGGCGCAAGCCTGTCCGCATCCGATTTTCTGAGACCTGGAAAGATCGCTCAAGTCGGGCTCGACGCCGGCCGACCGTTGCTCGACTCGATCTCTAACCTGATGGGTTACATCAGCTTCTTCGAGAATTTCGTCCAGATCGTCGTTCTCCTGTTCGCCTGGGTCGTGGTGTTGCTCGCCTTCTTCATTCTCGCGATCCAGCTCTTTGTCACCTTGATCGAGTTCAAGCTCACAACGCTGGCTGGCTTCGTGCTCATCCCATTTGGTCTGTTTGGCAAGACCGCCTTTGCGGCGGAGCGGGTCTTGGGCAACGTCATCTCCTCAGGGATCAAGGTCCTCGTCTTGGCCGTCATCGTCGGCATTGGATCGACCCTGTTCTCGCAGTTCACCGCTGGCTTTGGCGGCAATCAGCCGACCATCGAAGACGCGATGACACTGGTGCTTGCGGCGCTCTCCTTGCTGGGCTTGGGCATCTTCGGTCCAGGAATCGCAAACGGCCTGGTGTCCGGCGGACCGCAACTCGGCGCCGGTGCGGCGATTGGAACGGGTCTTGCCGGTGGCGGTATTGTTGCCGCCGGCGCAGGCCTCGCCGCCGGCGGTGCTGGTCTCGCTGGCGGCGCGATCGCTGGCGCCGCGCGTAGTGGCGGCGCTGCCATGAGCGGAGCATCAGCGGCCTATCGGAGCGGCGGCCTTGCCGGTGTCGCGGAGGCCGGCGCTACCGCTGCGATGAGCCCGTTGCGTCGTTCAGCGGCTGCGCTCGGCGGAGGTGGGGAAGCCGGCGCGCAGGGCGCGAGCGCTTCGGCCGAAGGGCAGCCCGATTGGGCGCGGCGCATGAAGCGTGCCGAGACTGTTCGGCACGGTGTGTCGGCAGTCAGCCACACGGTCCGCTCAGGTGATCACGGTGGCGGCGGCTCTTCCGTCGATTTGTCTGAAGGAGAGCGCTGACACTTAGCCACTGCGCCTTCGCCAGCCGCTGCGCGACCGACTGAAACGCGGACACCGAACAACTCGAAAACGATTACTTGATCTCAAGGGCAACTATCGATGTTCAAACGACCTTCCGTACACTACGGGCGCATGCCCGAGCCGATCACGCCTTACCAAAAGGCAGCGCAGGTTTGGGACGAACGCATTGGATCTGCCCGCGTGCAGGCCAGGAACTGGCGCTTGATGGCGTTCGGCTGCTTGATGTTATCAGCCGGTCTCGCGGGTAGCCTCGTTTGGCAATCGAGCCAAGGCTCGATCACGCCGTGGGTGGTCGAAGTGGACCATCTCGGCCAGGCCCAAAGGGTGGCGCCGGCCAACATCGATTATCAACCTACTGATGCGCAGATCGCCTACCATCTGGCGCGCTTTATAGAGGATGTCAGAGGCCTACCGGCCGACGGCATCGTTCTGCGCCAAAATTGGCTCCGGGCCTATGATTTTACGACCGATCGTGGTGCTGCTGCGCTCAACGATTATGCGCGCAACAATGACCCCTTTGCCAAGCTGGGCAAGGCCCAAATTTCCGTGGACGTCTCGAGCGTCATTCGCGCGTCGTTGGAAAGCTTTCGGGTCGCTTGGACCCAGCGCGTCTACGACAACGGCTCGTTGAGCTCGACCGAGCGCTGGACTGCAATTCTCTCGATCGTGATCGAGACACCCCGCGATGCCGAACGCCTGCGCAAGAATCCCCTTGGCGTCTACGTCCGCGCCATCAACTGGTCAAAGGAGTTGAGTCAGTGACCAAGACGCCGTCTGACGTTCATTCGAAACGTTCTCTCCAGCAAAGCAAGCTCAATTCGGCTTGGCCCGAGTTGGTGACCGCGAAGAGAGCATTTCTACCCGCTCTACTGTTTTGTTCGTCAGCGCTCGGTGGGTGCGCGACCTACATACCGCCACAGATCAGCTATGATGCGGAAGTTCCTTCGATGCCAGCGTCGCCAGCGCCTCTGGACGACAAGTCGCAACCGCTACACGTTCCGCCCCTCTGGAAGCCGGCTCTCGGCGGCAAGGCGGCCGGGAAGGAAGCGCCTGAACCCATGAGCCGGATTGAGACGGCAAACAGCGCAGCCCGGGTCGAACCGCGCAAGCGGGGGTATTTCAACGCTGCGCAAATCTACGCCTACAGTCCCGGGGCGCTTTATCAGATCTACGCCGCACCGGGGCAGATTACGGATATCGCGCTTGAGGAGGGAGAGCAGTTGACGGGATCTGGACCGATCGCCGCCGGAGATACCGTGCGCTGGGTCGTGGGCGATACCGAGAGTGGAAGCGGCGATACGCGAAGGGTCCATGTCCTGGTCAAGCCGACCCGCGCATCGATCGAGACCAATCTGGTGGTCAATACTGACCGGCGCACCTACCTGATCGAGCTCCGCTCACGCGAGCGGCCATACATGCCATCGGTTGCCTGGTACTATCCGGAAACAGTGCGCGAACGATCGCGTGCAGTCGCTCTGAGACCCTTGCTTCCGGAGCCGGCGCAACGCATCTCCCGCTACGCAATTGAAGGCGACAGCCCGCCCTGGCGGCCGCTGGCTGTCTATGACGACGGCCGTAAGGTCTATGTCGAATTCCCCCAAGGCATCGTGCAAGGCGAGATGCCACCACTCTTTATCATCGGTTCAGACGGCATGACCGAACTCGCCAATTACCGTGCCTACGGCAACGTCCTGATCGTCGATCGGCTGTTTGCGGCTGCCGAATTGCGGCTCGGCGGTGAGCACCAGCAGAAAGTCAGGATTGTCAGGAAAGATGGGAGGCCGTCGTCATGAATACCGAGGTCGGAAACGATCGCGATCAGTCGGCTCCGCAGCAGGCACGAGACGGGCAATCCGGAAGTTTCCGCTTGAGAGCGGAGCATCCGCGCGTGACACGGTTGTCACGGAAGGTCCTGGCCGGAGGGAGCGCGGTTGTCATGCTCGTCATTGGCGGAACTGTGTTGTGGGCGCTGCAAAGTAATCGCCCCCTAAAAGAGGCGGCCGAGGAGCTTTACAGCACAGACCATCATAATGTGGCCGACGGGATCACGGCTCTGCCGAAGGACTACTCTGACACTCCACGCCAAGCGGCTCCGCAGCTCGGTCCGCCGCTCCCAGGAGACCTGGGGCGGCCGATCCTTGCTGCTCAGGGGCAGTCGCCAACCATCGGCTCTGATCCCGAACAGCAGCGCCGAGACCAAGAGACCGAAGCAGCCCGCATCAGTCGCTTGTTCGCTGCGAACAATGGCGGCGAAATGCACGCGCCCGCCGCTGTGGCCGCTGGAACCGACCGCATCGCGTCTCCGAGCGCGACGAGCTCTGGCGATGACGGATTGGCGCAGAACGGTCAGGACCGGAAGCTTGCCTTCGCGAACGCGTCTGTGGACCGTCGCACGGTCAGCCCGGACCGCATCAGCCGTCCGGCTTCACCATACATCGTGCAGGCTGGGACGGTCATTCCGGGAGCCCTAATCACCGGGATTCGATCAGACCTTCCAGGCCAGGTCACAGCGCAGGTAACGGAGAATATCTTTGACACGCCGACAGGCCGCTTTCTGCTTGTGCCCCAGGGAGCGCGTCTCATCGGTATGTACGATAATCAGGTCTCATTCGGCCAGTCGCGCGTCCTGCTGGTCTGGACGCGGCTGATCATGCCGAATGGGCGTTCTATCGTTCTTGAGCGGCAGCCTGGCGCTGATAAGGCTGGCTATGCGGGTCTGGAAGACCAAGTCGACAATCACTGGGCAGAACTATTCAAGGCTGCGGCACTATCGACGCTTCTAGCTGTTGCGACGGAAGTAGGCGCGGGATCCGACACAAACAGCAACGACAGCGCGATTATCCAAGCGTTGCGTCACGGCGCCTCCGACTCACTGAATCAAACCGGACAGCAGGTCGTTCGCCGCAGTCTCGGCATCCAGCCTACCCTGACCGTGCGACCTGGCTTTCCGGTTCGTGTTCTGGTCAATCGTGACCTCATACTTGCGCCGTATGGAAGGTGAGAACATGCCAAAGCTCAAGATAGGAGAGCTTCCAGACGACAAGCCGGTCAAAGTGAGTACGGAGCTGCCGGCGGCCGTGCATCGTGATCTCATTGCATATGCAGAAGCCCTTACGCGTGAAGGTGGTCAAGTGGTTGAACCGACTAAGCTCATCGCCCCCATGTTGGCGCGCTTTATGGCCACGGATCGAGGGTTTTCTAAACTGAAACGTGAGGGGCACGTACCGGCCGCCGGCGAAGGGAAGTGATGGTCAATGCTTATCGAAGCTTTCGCGGGACGCTAAACAATTGCGATGTCAACTTAGGCTGCTGAGTTTGTTTTGACAGTTGAGATATCGTTTAGCGTTCCCACGTCCGCCCTAAACAGCTCCGGTAGCCAGGCTTTGTCCATTTTCGGATGCGAGAGCGCTGGTCGTGGCGGACACCTATTCGGTCACTTCAGGCGCGTCACACTTCTCCTGCCATCCACGCTGACGGGCACGTCACCATCGATCGTGGCCCGACGTACCACGCGATGCTGGTCCCCGTAATCGTTGACGGCGTAATGCTGTGTTGCGCGATTATCCCATATCGCGATATCGCCCTCTAACCAGTTCCACCGCACAGTGTTTTCGGGCGCGGTAATATGAGACTGGAACAGCTCGAACAGCTTTTGTCCGTCATATTTGGGCACCCCAACAAAGTGCTTCACCAAGGCGCCGAGCACTAGCGTCCGCTCGTCTGTCTCGGGGTGGACGCGCACCACGGGATGCTCAGTCTCAAAAATCCTGCTGGTGAACACATCGTCAAAGTGTTTCTTGTCGATGTCACGGACGCGCGCGATCCCAGCGTAATCGAAAACGTTGCTGTGAACGGCCCATAGCTCCTCGGCAAGGCGTTGTAGCGGCGGCGGCAGATCAAGATAAGCGGCTGCTGTGTTCGACCAAACGGTATCGCCTCCGAACGTTGGCATTACAACGGCTCGCAAGACTAAAACCTTGGGATAGGCTTCGGCGAAGGTTCCATCCGCATGCCAAACATCGGCGCGACCGCCGCCGCGAGTGGAGTCCAGTTCGAGGAGCGACGTCGTCCCCTTGGTAGCACCGAGCATCGGATGCGGCACTAGCTTTCCGAGACGAGCGGCAAAACGCTCCTGCTCGGCGTCGTTGAGATGTCCTTGATTGCGAAAGAAGATCACCTTGTGCTCGAGCAACAAGCTGTTTATCGCAGCGATCGTGTGGTCCGGTAGATCGCCCGATAGCTTGATATTGTTGACTTCGGCACCGATGCGCGCCGCACGTTTCACAACATCGGTGCCCGGAATGACGTCATCGATCAAAGCCGTTGTGCTCCTGTTGATTTTCCAAGACCTTGCAGTTCTTCCTCGCCTCTCGGTTCGCGAATGATCTGCAGCAAGCATCATGCCAGGCGAAAGACCGAACGTGTAGCCAGATCGCACTAAGCGGATCGCGATATTTGACGCGACTTATCGGACTGAGCCGTCGGTTCGACCGAGTGAAAGAACTCGATCTCCGACCTCGAATATCACCGGATCGCGAAGACGAAGCGGATAGCAGCAGCGGGCCAGCCGCGGATCTTCAGTTATGTTCTTGTGGTCACTTAACTGCTCTGAACAATGCAATGCTTCCGCAAAACCGGTAATAGTTCATGATGGTCGTGAATCATGTAGTCAGGCCCCGCGGCGCACAGGCGCGCTTCGGAAACAAATCCCCCCGTGATTGACACGTTGATAAGACCGAGATTGCGGGCGATCTCCGTCTCAACTGGCATGTCGCCTACGATGACGGTTCTTTCTGGGGATAGATCGTTGGCCTGCATATACAAACGCAGCCGTTCTTGCTTGCTCATGCTCCTAAACTGGGTTGCGCGGCTCTCAAATGCCAAAATATCCGTGACGTGAGTCTTGATTCCGAGTCTTCTCACTTGTGTGCGAATCGGTTCAATAATGTGATTGCTGACAATGACGGTTTGAACGGATCTCTGATCAAGGGCGAGCAAGACGTTTCGTGCCCCCTTACGTAAGGCAGCGTTGCGCGCCAAGAATTCGTAGACGTCGTGAAAAATGGCGCTGTCGTTACTATGCACGACTTCGATTTCATCTTCCGACATGTCTAGGTTGCGGAAAAGAACCGAAAGAGGGAGTTCGAACTCCTCTCGAAGTCTGTGCATATCGACGGCTGATCGACCGAAGCGGCTCAAAATAGCATTGATGGTTTGCAGCACGGCATTGGCATCATCGAGCAGCGTGCCATTCCAGTCGAATACAACGGCGGATTTCATGTGTGAACCTAGACAAGTAATCGTGCGATATTAACGTGTTCGAGACTGGCTGTTTGCTGGTCTACGTGTTCGGTGCGATCCTGGTGGGTATGGTCGGACAGAGTGGTCAGCGGAACAACGCGCGCTAGTGAGCTGAGCGGGCGGACCGTTATTCTGAGGCGAGATGGGGGCGCAGAGCATGAGCATTGCTGCTTTTGTGGCCCTATTTCTGGATCGATTTACTTGAAGCAATGGTCATGCCAGCCGACGATCAAGGCCGAACGGGCTTTGGAAGGTCTGAGCGCGTGCTATGCGCGATGTACTGGACCTGACATGAGATTGTGCCTCTGTCAGAATGCGGACAAGAGTCTACCAGGTGCGATAAGTCCGAGCCGACTGACTCATTCGTGAGTATTGGTCGCAATTCTGGTGAGGCGAATGGGCTTCTCGATACCCTGAGTTGCTAGTCGAAGCTCGGGAGCGTTGAACAGCTTCCCATTGAGAAGACTGCAGCCAATGCTCAACATTCACTCTTCCAATCTGGCGCGAGCAACCATTGATGCCACAAGGCAAAAATACCTTGAGCGGCGTAGCGGCTAACTATTGCTGCTGGATCCCGTGAGAGCTGCGTGTCGACCGCCGCTCTTGACAACGGTCATGCATATGATCGTCTCAGTCCTGAACCAGGATAAGAGGTGCAACTTCTTGGTCTCGTGCCAGCTTGCTCGCGGCTAGGCCGGTGGCGACACCAATGCGGTCAGGCATGGGGCGATTTTGGCTCATCTTGCGCTTGCTTTCGACCCTGGTGATCGGGATGCGCACGCCGACGATTTCACGCAACTGGGCGGCAATGAAATCCACGGGAGCATCGCTGACGGCCCAAGGCGTCGCACGTGACGTTTCATGGATATTCGTCAGGCGCGTCACGATCTCGAGCAGGCGATCGGGATCGTCGAAGAACTCAATCGGCCCATGGGCATGGACCGCGATGTAATTCCATGTCGGCACCACATGCTCAGCTTGTCGTTTACTGGGATACCAGGATGGCGTCACGTAAGCTTCCGGGCCAGTAAAGATCGCCATCGCATCTCCGATCGTGGCGATGCGCCATTGCGGATTGCGCTTCGCAAGGTGCCCGTACAGCGTGCCGTGCTCGCCTTCGCTCTCATCGAGCAAGAGCGGAAGTGGCGTCGCAAGGGGCCCGCCCGACGTGGCCGTGATCAGGTTGGCCAATCGAGCGCAGCGGATTGTCGCTCGCATGTTCTCGAGGTCATCATCTCGGAAGGGGGACGGTATGTACACGAAGGGCGCCCCCGGTTGGGATGTCGTCGAGATGAACCCAGACCAACATGCTAGAAAAATGCCAGTTTCAGTCACCCCTTTGGAGGTTCGCCGTTGGATCCGGCCGCCTTGCTCGTGGCTTGGCCGCCTCATGATGGCCCGCTGACGTGTTCCTGGAGCCGTGATGTAACCGAGCGAGGCAATTATGACGCGCCAGTCCGGTTCCATGGGGCGTTCGCTTTCATTCACTGCTCTGAACGTCTGGGGCGGCTGCTTACCGATTGGTGCGTGCCACGTTCAACCTGGAACCTACCAACGGCCGGCTTACCGAGAGCAGAGCGGACAGCGGTGCTGACAACGTTCCGCTGGCTGCGCCGATAACTCCCTCAAGCCAACTCGATATCTCTCGTGGCACTTGCGGCGGGTCGAGATTTCATGAATGTCGCAGATTCCGATCTGTTTGATTTAATCGAGGTGAAGTGCGGAAGGACAACCTGTTATGGCCGATGGATTATGCGCGACGCATAACTAGTCTGGTTTTTTAGGGCAGAGTGTGTCCGGGGCGAAGGGTTGCCATGAGCGAGTTTATTTTCAGCGCAGGAATCGTTCTGTTTGGCTTTTGGCTGTCGCAATTGCGGCAATTCCTTTGTTTCTGATCGCGTTCAATCATCGGCCATCCGCCGTTCGATTGTCACTTCCTAACTCTCGCCTCCGTCAAACCTTGGTATATGCCGACGCCGCTAAGACGGCCTTGCTCCGTTTCGTTACTGGCGTTAACGCTGGGCCACTAGTTTGGTTAAAGGGAATACAGTGAGCAAAGCCCGGGAATTTATCGACTTCTGGATTGAGAATAGCGTTCACGCCGTCGAGCAGTATCGGACTCCCGGGGCGTCGCAGGATGTTGCGGAACTCACTGAGCGCCTTGTCGAGGCTGCCAAAGAGCAGGATATTTCCGAAGCCGAGTTGCGGGCTGAGATGAGCGATATCTCTGAGCACATTGGAGAGCGGCTCAGGGCTGCAAATAGGGCTGAGCGCGAACGGCGCACGCCCACCTAGGAGAGCGAAGTCCGCTTACCTACTAGCCGGACGTCGCCGGCTCAATGCGACGTTCCTCAACATTCGCTGCTACTCAGCTATCAGGCTACCGCCATCCGATTGCGCGAACACCGCGACAGCCGCCGCTCAGCTATTCGCCTTCAAGGCCGGTGCCTTGAGGGACATCATGAGATTGAGCTTCTTAATGGCGGCGTTGCGCTCGCTCAGTTGCCGCGTAGTTTTGCCGTCGACCCGCTTGCAAAACCCGCACGGCGTTACACGAAAGTTGCAAGACCTACATTGTGAATTGTTCCGGGGCTCGTCAGCTTGTCGACAGCTAAGGATCACAGCATGGGAAGGTCTCTAGCTAGACTGACAGGTCCGGCTTGATTTGCCCAGATCTGGGGGAGGAAAATCGGATGGATTGCTTTGACAATATCAACAGCTTCGACGACCCAGATCTCTCGCAGACGTCTTTGCACCGGCAGAAAGTGCTGCGGTGGGCTAATGAGGCTGCGTGTTCGGCGATCCTGGATCATAACCGCTGTAGTTGACCGCCTCTTCATTGTTCGTCGGTGGCACGCGAGGTGGCCGGCGGCTTCGAGAGCTGCGTTGCGACGTTTGCTTCCGGTGGAGCTGTGCCTTTCCTGGAGGGGCCCGCGTGCAGCTTTTCGGCCGTTTCCGGCATCTATGAAATTGGTGATGCAAGCAATGAAGAAGTCAACGACACGAGAGCTTTCCCTCGTCTACAAGCTGTGCGTTCTGGGCGTTGGGGTGCTGGTCTCCTCGGCAGCTGGCGCAACTGACGATTTGATGAGCGCTGCCAAGGAGGCATTCAAACCGATTCCTTCGGTCGTTCCTGCGATAAAGGACAACACAGTCACCCACGAAAAGGTCGAACTTGGCAAGACACTGTTCTTCGATCCGAGGCTATCGGCGAGCGGGATCATTAGCTGCAATACGTGCCATAACCTTGGCGCGGGCGGCGTAGATGCCGGTCCAACGTCGGTGGGGCATGGCTGGCAGCGGGGTCCACGTCGGGCACCTACCGTCTATAACGCAGTATTCAATGTGGCGCAGTTCTGGGATGGGCGCGCGGCAGATCTCAAGGAGCAAGCTACCGGCCCCATCCAGGCGAGTGTCGAAATGAATGCCACGCCGGACAGGGTACTCAATACGTTGAATTCGATGACCGACTATGTCGTCATGTTCCAGAAAGCGTTCCCGAACGAGGCGAGGCCCGTCACCTTTGACAATTCCGCCAAGGCGATCGAGGCTTTCGAAGCGACTCTGATTACACCCGCTGCCCCGTTTGATCAGTACCTCAAGGGCGATGAGCATGCTCTCGATGATCAGCAGAAGGCAGGACTAAAGCTATTCATGGAAAAAGGATGCTCGTCTTGCCACAATGGAATCAACGTCGGTGGACAGGATTACTTCCCGTTCGGCGTGGTTGAAAGGCCGGACGGAACGCTGCTTCCATCCGCCGACAAGGGCCGTTTAGCGGTTACCAAGGTAGCCAGCGATGAGTACGTTTTCCGCGCCGCGCCGTTGCGCAACGTCGCGTTGCGGGCCCCGTACTTCCACTCGGGCCAAGCCTGGACCCTTAAGCAAGCGGTTGGCGTGATGAGTGAGACCCAGCTCGGCGCGCAGCTCAGCGATAAAGAGGAAAACGACATTGTCGCGTTTCTAAATTCGCTAACTGGGCAACTGCCCAAGATCGAATATCCGAGACTGCCCACGCGTAGTGATACAACGCCAAGGCCCTCTCTAGACAAATAGAACCACCGATAAGGCGGATGCCGTGCGTCCTTGGTTTCAATGACATTCAAGATGTGCGCGTCGCTAAGCGTGCCCAATCTTAATTGTCGTTGCCCACGCGTCTATGATAACCGACTCCATGCCGTTCTTCAGAGCATCGTCGGGATATCGGAGATCCTCGTAGTTATCGAGCGCGACGACGGCTACATTAAATTTGGAGAGGTCAGGATCGCCAACATCGGACTTGAAGGTCTGCCAGAGCTGCGGCAAGCCCTGGCGGAGCTTTTTCAATTCCTGAAGGGTCATCGTCTTCACCATCGCGCCCTTCAACATGCATTCGATTGCGTGATGAAGAAAGTTGCCGCAGATCGGGTTGAGGCCAGCGGTCACGGCGTGCCTGCCCGCGACATAGTACTGGCACCCGCTCCCAGAAGTGATTCTGTCGCTGTGCGGTGTTTTGCATCCAGCACCCTGAACGAAAATCGAACTGTCGTGTCGCGCTCAAGGAGTGATCCGTAGGCGTCGGTAATTCGTTGACTTTACTGATATCGGTTGACGACGGCTTGCAACACGGAGACGGGCAATGGAACGAAGCCGAAACTGCAACAGACCTTTATTTTATCGGCACAAATGCTGGCGATCCCGGTAGGATTGGCGAGATCGGCGAGTATCTGGGATTCGGCGGCCAATATGCGCCGAGGATGGCCGGCAAGGAGGTTCGCGCAGCAGTGGCTGCGTTGAACGTGGTTATGGCTGAGGATGAGCCGGCTGCTGCGCAGGGCGCGCGGTGACACGCTGTCGATACGACAGCGCACCTGACCGTCCCTATGATGACTGTAACCCAGGGGCGGCGCTGTCGAGCTTTATCGCTTGCGTCGGGCTGTAGTCAGGATTACCGCCGCGCGCGGAGGGCCGCACCATGGCGAGGTCTCTCGTTGTACACAGGGATCGGGTACCCGAGTCGCAGAAGATTTATCGCGCGGCACAGTACGTCCGCATGTCCACCGATTACCAGCAATACTCAATTGAAAATCAGGCGGTGGCAATCGCCGCCTATGCCGAACTCCACAGACTCAGGATCGTTCGCACCTATCGCGACGAAGGGGAAAGCGGTCTCAAAATCGAGAATAGAACAGGCTTAACCGAACTGATCAATGACGTCGAGACTGGTCACACGGACTTCGGTCATTTGCTAATTTTCGATGTCAGCCGCTGGGGCCGCTTTCAAGACGTAGATGAGAGTGCGCACTACGAATTCATCTGCCGAAGGGCCGGCATCAAAGTTGCCTATTGCGCCGAGCAATTCGATAACGACGGAGGCCTGCTTTCGAGCATTGTCAAGAATATCAAGAGGGTCATGGCGGCGGAGTTCAGCCGGGAGCTATCAGTCAAGGTTCTTGCAGGAGCTTTACGCCTGGCAAATCGCGGGTTCAAGATGGGTGCCCCAGCACCTTATGGGCTAGAGAGGCGGCTCGTTGACGACAAATGTAGGGCGAAAGGAGTTCTGCATAGCGGTGAGCGGAAGTCTCTTACCACCGACCGTGTAAAACTTGGGCCAGGTTCGCGAGATCAAGTCGCCGTCGTTAAATGGATCTTCGATGAATATCTACGATGCAAATCGCAGGCGAGAATTGCGCGAGAGCTTAACCGACGAGGCGTCCTCACGAACCGAGGGAGCCGATGGCGTTCGAGTTCGATAGGCGTAATTCTTCATAACGAAGCTTATATCGGCAACTTCATCTACAATCGCTGTACTGAGAAACTAGGGGCGAAGCGAACGCGCAATCCCAGAGAGCTCTGGGTTAGAAGTGATGACTCGATTGAGCCAATCATCAAGTGTGACACATTTCTGCGAGTAAAAAAGGCGATGGAGGAGCGTCAAGTCTGCATTTCCGAGGAGGAGATGCTGGTGCGCCTCCGTAAGGTTCTGATGAAGAAAGGCAAGCTCAATGCTTCGATTATTGATGAAAGCTCCGGATTACCTTCACTCACCTCATATTTGAATCACTTTGGCACCCTTCGAAATATCTATCGGTTGATTGGCTACACCGGCAACCAAGGCCGCCTGGATAAACTCGCCGAGCACAGACAGTGGGTCAATTTCCACCTCGAGAATGCCTACCGTCTTCGGGACGCCTTTGAGGGGGCGGGTAGGAACGCCAAACTTGATCTGTCGATCGAATGTTTACGGATAGATAACGCCGTGAACATCTGCTTCCGTGTGGCTAAATGGCGCAAATATGGGCGCGAGCCGATACGCTGGTTGTTGAGTAGTCGCGTGCGATGGCCGAAGGGATGGGTAGTTGCGCTAAGGATGGGGGAGAACAACGAGGCAGTCCTGGACTATTTATTATTGCCGTCGGCGTCGCTTTCGTTCAAAAGTCGGGTATTCCGGTTTTCTGAAGACACGCGCGCGGTTCACAAAATAGAGCGCTTTCAGACTTTCGAAGCCCTGTCTCGATCGCTCATAAAGCGCGTCTGTGAGAGAACGAGCAAAGCAAAGACCGAAAGAGGCCGGACCGTCTAAGTGGGCCCTCGCTGGAACATCGTTGTAAGCAATATGAGCACAGTGCTCGGGATTGTACGTTCCCAAGGCCCCCAACCTCTTATATTTCTATAGACCAAATTTTGTGGTTCGACGTGACGACTCAGGCGCACTGGAGGCCGCCGCCGCCCGGTGTCGCCCGTTACTTACAAGGTGACTGGCACCGCCATCATTTCCCTCAAGGAATAGTGAAATCCAGAAACTACGGAGAGCGTCGCCATGATGAAGGGCGGGTGGCGCGGATCATTTTCGCGTCGGTTGAATTTTTCGCATGGGCGCGTAAGCGCGTTGCTTGTTGCTGCGAGTGACGCTGGTGTCCTGCCAAAAGGTTCGGGGAAATCCAATCCTAGCCTCTCGCCGGCCAGAGCTTGCGCATCTGAACAGATGAGTTCGATTGGCGAGCAGTTCGGCGTCAAAGGTCGCCGCAAGATGCTGCGGGCAGACGTTCCTGGTAGAGCCCAGGCAATCCGGATGTGGACGCTGACATCAAAGTCAGACTCCACCATCGAGCGCTTGGAAAAGGGCTACCTGGACGCCTTGTCGTCTGTCGATCTCGCCGAGAACATCGGCAAACAGCTTCATGCGGATACTCGATACACCGTTCAGGGCCGACAGGATCAGTACCGCGATCACATCCTGCACCAGGCCGTGCCAGTATTTCATCAGGGGCGCCGCGCGATCTCGAGAGCCAAGCAGGAGCTCGACCGCATGCGCGCTCGTCTACAACTTCCGAAGGCCGATCCAGCCGACGCGGCAGGGGCCATCGCGAAGATGGAGCTCCGGACATGGCTGCGCGGTTTGCCGCAGGTCGAACGCGACAAGATCACCAGGGCAGAGAACCTCGGTCCGCAGGTCCGCGCGGCCATCATCGAGGCAGCGCTCGCTTTGACGGGTGTGGCTGACAGCCATCTAGGCGTGCTGAAAGAGAAGGTTTTGCGCGAAGTGCATGGCTCGCTGATCGATGACATCGCCCAGTTGGAGGACGCGATCAGCGTGGCAACATCGGCAGTCGAGGCCGGACGCGAGAGCGTTCACATTGATACCGGCATGACGATTGAGCAGTTCAATGCCGCCGCGGCGCCCATCGAACAGCGTCAGAAAGTGGCCTGGCTGCGTCGCGGTCGCGTGGTGGACTCGAGCACGGTGTTGAGCGTGAGCGTGCCCGCGGCGTGCTCGGCTCGCTCGGCATCGACACGGTGACGCCCGACGTTTAACCGCTGGGCCAGCCAGAAAATACGCCGCCGGTCTCAGAAATATGCGCCCGGCGGCGTTCATTCCAAAACCTGGGCCCTGAAAATTTCCCAAGCGCGAGCAAACGTCAGTGCCCCCGCCCGAGTTGCTATTTTTTAAGGGGCCAGTTTGGTTGCTGATTTGCCAACGGCTGTTTCTCCACGCGTCTTTGTCCTTGCGGGACATGACGCTCAGCGCTTAGGTTTCCCGCACTAGGACCAAAGGAGTGTTGTCTGTGGCTACAGGTACTGTGAAGTGGTTCAACCCGACGAAGGGTTACGGATTCATCCAGCCCGATGACGGAGGCAAGGATGTTTTTGTGCATATTTCCGCGGTCGAAAGGGCGGGCCTGAGCAGCCTAAATGAGGGCGCGAAAGTCAGCTACGAAGCGAAGGACAATCGCGGAAAAACATCCGCCGAAAATCTGCGGGTGGGATGACGCACCAGGAACAAGCGGCAATGCCGGGAGTCATCATAAGCTCCCGCGATAGGTTGCCCCCCGACCGGGAGTTTAGAGCGGCTTTGGCGTTCCCCGCGCCAGGGCCGCCATCCTTGTTATGCTGCATTGCCATGTTTCAGGAACAAGTGGCCGGGCCAATGAGTCCCTTCATTGCTCCCGGACAGGTGGCGCCCTCGACCGGGAGCTTAGTGGTGGCCCCGGCGCGCCCGCGCTGGGGTCGCTTTTGATTGCGCCCCATTTTCAGAACAAACGCTAAACCGCCGTGTTGCGCCCATGTTGCGCGGAGTGATTTGTAGCGGCTGATAAACGTGTTTGATTCTGCTGGTGTGGGTCGCAGCGCCTTGCAACATGAAAACGGGCGCTGGAACGAAGCCGAAACTGGTTATTTTATCGGCATAAGTCGTGGCGATCCCGGCAGGATACGAACCTGCAACCCGCGCCCGATCGCTAATGGATTTTCCACAACTCGCATGTAATCAAAGCCATGCGTCAGGGTCTACCCGGTCTCAAACGGCATCCTTCCGCAACCAACGGTGGAGAACAAGCCGGAATTCTATATGGGGTCGTCACTGGTTAAGCCCTGAACCGCCTGAGTACATTGGCAAGCCGCTTCGTGCCCTTCTGCATGTGCGAACGGGTACCGAGTATGGGCCTCGATTCTCATCACGCTTCAGCGGGCCCGGCTTCGCGAATGGAACTGGCGGGGCAGGAGCGGTTGCGCGGCAGCGGCTCCAACACTGGCCATGGCCCCCGAAGTGCTGGGGGCTGTTCGCTCCCACTGTGGCGGCGCGCGCCTTCACCCACGGCAGAACTTGCTTGAAAATTGCCGGTACGTAATTTCCTTTCCGCTACCGCAAATGTTGTCGCACGTTTCGTTGAAGGCGCTTCTCGAAAAACTGGGATGGTCATTTTCAATAGAAAGCATCATGCGGTTGCCGCTGGCGGACGAGTTGTATGGATTGAAGCAAGGTCGTGTTTCACTGGACGCGCATGCTTTTATCGTCTCATGCAAATCGCTACATGTTCTGGCGTCGATTTTCGAGGTGATCTTCGAGCGATGAATTGACAGAGTGCCTCTTCGAAAACTCCCAGCCAGCCGACAACCCTGCTTATTGCCGATCTTGAAGGTCGCCGTGTCGGTTCGAGCGCTTGTATGGAGGACCGTTAGCTCACACCAATAACAATCTTCTACAACATTTTTGACCGTTATTTTTGAACCCCGTTCGACAACGAGTCGAACGGCCCGCGAAGGGCAACCGTTACCGCCGCAGCAATCGGAAATTGGCAAGAGAGTGTAGCTTCTAGTTTTGACCGGCTCGCCGAAATAGAGAACACCGCCTCCAGTCGAACAGAAGAGGCGCTCGCCGTTGCGGAACAGGCACTGCGTGTATTCATGTTCGGGTGTTTCTGAAATTGTGTAGGTCGAATGTGTCGTACGCAGCGTATTGTTGGCTTCGTTCTCAGCGGATTTCGCAGACTGTAGCATTGGAAGAGGCCCTATAACGGCTCCGATCATCAAACACAGTGCTGAATCGGTTCTTCGCATGTACCCAAGCGCTCGTGGCTAAAAGCTAGCTGACACCTACCCCCATATCTTCTTGACCTCTTGGCCGGTGTAAAGGGCCGGGTTCTTACGGGGGGGGGGATTGTGATCTGGTTCACAAATGCGCGGGTGAATGGCTGCTAGATCGTGTTTTCGCTGAGGGATTTAAGGGGCTCAGTGACAGGCGCCGCCGGGACGCGGTATTTCGAGCCCGACGGCGTAGTTTTTTCAAGGGCATTGATGCGGCCTTGGGAGCGCAACGATGAACACGCGTGTCACAAAACCTTGGCGGACAAGTGCCAACCTCTCGGAGTTGGGATTTCATGGCCCAGACTGGAATGCGTGGCGATCGCCGCCGAGCGAACATACTCCGCTCGCGCGGAGTTCAGCATCAATCTCCAATTGGAGGGAAACGCATGTTCGACGCCGAAACGACCACGCTGCTAAGAGCGGTGCTAGAGGAAGTTTGCGAGAACATTTCCGTCTTTGAAACCGGCGTCAGGACGCACGTTGCTTCCAAGATCCTCGAAGCCGCGGCAAACGGTCGACTCTCAATAGATGACTTGAAGGCAGCGGGTCACAACGCCCTGAACACGCCTACGATGCGGCGCTGAGTTTCGTCCTTGTCGGCGACGCTGTGTGGTGCTGAGTCTCTCTCGGTGAGACGCTGTTCGAGTGCGGCAATGGTCACCCTGAGATTGTCGCGCCGATCGTTCAGCGACTTTGCCAAAATCGGATACCTCACGTTGGATCGGTCGAAAATCCTCGCGCGTTCTTCTTCGGCCGCGATCTCAGCTTCGATCAGTTGGAGGGTGCGGACAAGATCAGCCAGTATCTTGCTGATCGTCAATTCTCGTACCGTGCTTTCGCGGGCTGTCTCAAAACGAGGATGCATATTCATTTGCGTGCTCCGAATGTTTGAGTTCGGCACACCGAATAGCTGGTGGCCGAACTATTCACGCACGCATCGCAAGTTGTCTGCCAGAGGCGGTCCCGTAAGAATACTGTCGGTGCCGATGAGCACAACAGAGGCGTGGTGGATGCTTGCTCAAGCGGGGTTGGGTGTCGGCTAGATCCGCGCCTTGCGCCATCCGGCTGCAAGCGCACTTGCTTCGGAGCAAAACCAGCGCTCACCGCGAAACCAATTGATCCGTGTCTGCGAATAGTACATCTGCCCCGGAAGGTGATATATCCGCTCGCCGGCTGCGCTTAGATTTCCCTTGATGGGGCAGCCGAGAAGCGCTGGCGCATAATCGAGTGCGACGAAGACGAGAAACGACAATCCCAGGACCGCAGCGAATATTGCGAGCCCTCGATTCATCTCATTATCTCGCATAATTCTTTCGCCTCGCTCAGCCGCGGCTTCGCGCCGGCCGGCGTGTACTCTAGTAGCATGTGCCTGGTGCCGACTGCGATCCGGTCGCGGCGGATGTCCTCCTGCTCGGCGTGATATGCCCGCATGTCCGCAGCGAACTGCCGGGTCACCGCCGGCGGGATCTCGAGCGGCTTCCGGGTGATTGGCATGCCCGGAAGGTAGGTATCAGATGTCGGTATTATGAATCGGCCTGGCGAGACAGGATAGGGCTGCGCGGCAGCGGCCCTGGCACTGGCCTCCACGGCCCCCAGAAGTGCTGGGGCCGTTTCGTTTTCGCGCGAACAGGTCTTTGCGAGCCTGCAGCATTCTCACGAACGTCACGCTCTCAGGCTGGTGGCTGTAACTCCTGTGAAGCCAGCCATCGCGTCATCCGGCAGGCTGCTTCAGCCTGCCGCGCCCGCCGAATAAGCCGGTCGCGCTCGACTCCTGGCGGGGTGCCGCGCGCCTCTTTTCGCAGCCGCTCAGCCTCCGCGCAGACGCTCTTACCCGGAGGATCAATTCGCTTGGAAAGTCGGAGTTCGGTCATGCGCTCCCCTCCCTGGTATGCAGGCGGGAGCGCTATCGGTCTCTCAGCCACCGACGCCTACAGACAACCCTTGGCCGGTGATGTTGGAACAATGATCCTGAAAAGATATGGTTGCAAGGAACTTGCGGCCCGCAAAACCCCGGTGAGATGGCACCTGCGCTGAGGCAGCCCTGCCGTTTTGAGAAAGCCTGTCCCTCACATATCGCGATGTTGGCGTAAGACGAACGCCACGCCGCGGCGCGGGCGGCCGTGGTGACGACCGGGAAATGGACCTCGGCACCTTCGCCCGCATGCTGGACCAGCGGTACGCCTCCCGCCAGCGTCTCGGCGAAGAGACATTTGAGGTCGACGCCGAGCAGGACCAAGCGGCCTCCGAGCCGAGCCTCGGCAGCCTCCTATGGGCCAGCCAGACCCATTGGGCGGCCGGTGATGCCCGCGACCTTGAGGAGGGGTTCGAGACCGGCATCGCGGATCTGGACGGCCTACTCGAGCAGATCGGGTCGCAGGATTGGCAACACGGGAGCATGGAATGACCCAGATAACCCGAAGGTTCGGCCTGCAGATGATTGCGGGTGCTGCCGGCTCAGCGCTCAGTGGATCAGCCGGAGTCGCCGAGGCTTCCGTTGATCCAGCATTCGCCGCCATCGCCAAACATCGTCAGGCCTCCGCGGACCACTTGGCTTCCATCGAACCATACGATTGGGCGGAGCGCGGCACAGACGCCTACTACGCCGCCCGAGACCATAACGAGGCCTGTTGTTACGCCGCGATGGATGCTGCGTGGGAGCTGGCGTCAACGATACCCACGACTATCGCCGGCATCGCTGCCGTTCTCCAGTACGCGAACGAGGTGGAAGACGCAGGCGACGAATGGCCGGTCACTGACACCATCGGCCCGGACGGCATTATCAACTGCGACAAGCGATGGCCGTTGCGGCAGCCAACCTCGCGGCGGCGTGACGACGAACACCGTCGCCTGCAACCACAATTGAGCCACCTGTCATATGCAGCCCGCCGGTTCACACCGGCGGGTTTTCCCTTGGCGCAGTTTCCATCGTTTCAGGTGGTCGACGGCGGCGCGCGCTATGTTCGGTCATGGCTTTCACCGCCTCATCTTCGTCGGCGCAAAAAGCGATGCTTCGCCGATCGGCAAACACGAGCCACTGGCGGAGGCCAACTTCCCTGATGACGTACTCGGTCATTTTCGAGCGTCCTGCAGCGAGTGGACTACATCTTATGCAAGCGACGTTGCTGTTCCATTAATCAGAATCCGGCTGGGGTGACGCCGCCGGGCTCGAAATGTTTCGTCGCGGCGGTGGGATTTCAGCTGGCCCCGATAGTCGCTGCTTCGTGGGCTGAAGGGTTAAATCAGCAGCTTCTAGCTCAGCCTTTGTATGCCCAGCGGGCGGTTCAATCGGGCTTTCGGACCAGTGCCTTTCAGGTGCTCCCGCTAGAACCGGCTGCTTACGCCTGGCGGCCCACCGCTGTTCGCATTTTCTTTCAACGTCCAGAGGGACAGTACTCATGGCTCGACCTCGGTCTCGGACCTGCCCCGGTGTTGCGCGTCAACTTACAACTTGTGCAAAAGCTCCTATTGATCTGCCGCAAGTCCCAGGAAAAGACGCCGCCGGTGAGCTCCCCGCGGGGAGGCCGTTCTTCAATGACTCTCTAGGAAGCGCAGCGCGGCTTCAGATTGACCGACCGCAGGAAAGTGTCCAGCCCGCTCTGGCTGCAGTTCTTAACTTCGCCAAGCTGTTTCTCCGCTTCAGGGCGGGTAACTGGCGAACTGCTTCCGCTACTCGCATTCGGCTTTGATTTGTACGTGGTGTCCGCAGGATCATGCCAATGTCGAGAAATGATCTTGGCCGGCGCCTTCAATCGATCGGTCGGACGGGGCGCGACAGCTATTGGGGGTGCTGCTGGGGCAGCGATCGTTGCCGAAGCTGAAGCACCCGTTGTGACCGCAGCAACCTCGTTTGCTGGCGCGATTTCGTTCTCGACGGCAGCCACATCTGAAGCCCGCACCCGCGACAGCGGTAGACGGTCGCTCTTACTCGAGGTCTCCGCCACCGGGTAGGCAATTGGATGTGCTGGCGCGGGATTCCTCCCCAAGGCTGCAACAGCGCCCATTCCTACCAGGCCAATTACTCCGACGGCTACGACCCTAATCCACACCTGATTGATCCTCGACCAACCCAGCGAACCAGAGACTTCCCCCGAAGTTTGCCCAGAATAAGGCTATAAGCCATTGGTTTTACAGACGTACTTCTTTTCTCCTGGTTCAACCCGGGGCGGCGTGACCTCGGCGCGCCAGCTCGCGCTGGAGTGGTTCTCATTTGTGGGCTGACTGGTGAGCTGCTCGACGGGGCGAAAACTAAAGATTTTTATTTCAATACCTTAGATGGGATGTGATCGACTGTTGCCGGTTCTGGAGTACGTGAACCGGTACGAAGAGCCTTCCCTGAGGACCGGCGGTCACCATTCATGGAAGACGGCCGAGTGCGAGCAGTTCGAGAAGTGTCATGCCGTCGGCACAAGGGCCCGGCTGGCCTATGAGCTGCTCCTGCAGGTCGGCCAGCCACGCTGTGACGTGGTCCGGATGGGGCGGCAGCATATCCGCGGCGGGATGATGGCGATGGGCCGCAAGAAGACTGGGGGTGCCGTTCAAAGTCGAAGTCATGCCACGCGTTCAGGCGGCGATCGACGCAATGCCGGCGAGTGACCATCTGACCTTCCTGGTCACGGCCCAGGACAAACCGTTTACCGCTGCCGGGTTCGGGAACTACTTCCGCGATACCTGTCACGAGGCAGGATTGCCGGAGCGGTGCACTTCACATGGTCTCCGAAAGGCCGCAGCGACCTATCTGGCCGAGCTCGGTTTTACCGACCATCAATTGATGGCGTGGTTCGGCTGGTCGTCGATATCGCAGGCACAAGTCTACACGCGAGCGGCAAACCGAAAGAAGATGGCGCGTGAGGGGGCGAAGCTCATTTCAGGAACAGGCACTGGTTCACCTCTGACCCGGTGAGCCAAAATCAATCTCGACCTATTGAGAAGACTGGAGCGGGAAAGTGAACTGGCGATCCCGGCAGGATTCGAACCTGCAACCCGCGGAGTAGAAATCCGCTACTCACTTTGCCAACCACCGATTGACCACCGAAACACCATGAACAAACGGCGATAAAGGTGGTCAGTCAGGATCGAGCTTCGTTGTTTTTGTTGATTTTTTCGCTCGCTGATTACGTTCGGGACGCAGGGGTCGCAGGTTCGAATCCTGCCACTCCGACCATTCTTTCAAGCACTTATAGTTTCTGTGTTTTTCGTGCGCAACGACATGCGCATCGATTTGAAGCGCGGCTGCCATGTCGGTCGATTTCGGGACGCTGGTCCCTCCTATCGGCGATTCGGGACCATTGGAGCGCGCGAGGGAAGCGGCCCCTGACGTGAAATTGCGTAGCACGTCACCAAGCACCACACGGTCTCCCTTCGGATCTCTCGGCTGATCCTGTCCGACATCAAAGCACGAATAGCCCGCCGCGAGTAGTGCTCAGCTTGCCGGCGCAGCTACCTGTCAGGGGTTGCCGACCTCAAAGGCCAGCAGAACGTTGCCGGGCAGGCCGCTCCATTGTGCGTAGCCGGAATTGACGTACAGCATGCCGTCGACGACGACCGGGCCGGGTCCGTCCATGGCGCCGCCGCGAGCCGCAACTCCGTTGACCGTGGTGTAGTCGCGGGCGGTGTCGATCTCCCACAGCAGCCGTGCGTCATCGGTCGCGTAGGCGCGCAGGAAGCCGCTCACGCCGCCCGAGAAGACGACGCCGGGAATGGCGGTGACCGCCGCGGAGAGCGCGGGACTGCACTGCGGGCGGTCGCCACAGGCCACCGGCGCGACCTGCATCGCGATCTTCCCGGTCGCAAGATCGAGCCCGAACAGGCCGCCACCTTCGCTTGAATTCAGACGTCGCGTGCCGTCCCTTAGAAATCGTACGTCCGAATTGGCGACATAGATTCGGTCCTGGTCGGCGGCCGAACCCCACTCGGTTCCGCCCAACGCGCCGCCCTTGCCGATCCGCGTCTGCCACAGGATCTTGCCCTCGTGGTCGGGATCGAGTGCGTGGACCACGCCGGATTTCTGGCCGATCACCAGCACGCGCTGTCCGTTACGCAGGCTCACCAGGATCGGTGATTGGCCGAAATCATGGTCGGGGCCGCGGTCTTCCGGACAATTGCTCTGATCGGTGCCGAAACACGCAACGACGAAGCTGTCCTTCGGTGTGGCCTGTTGGTGCCAAAGCATTCGGCCGGTCGCGAGATCGAACGCGAGGATGGCATCGCTGGTGTCGGTTGCCGGATCGGCATAGCTGTTCGAGGTCGCGACATAGAGCGCCTGGCGCTGCACGTCGATCGTCGGCGCGGACCAGACCGACGCGCCGGCCGGACCGAACAGCTGGGTCCCGAGGGCGTTCGCCCGTGTCGGATGCGGTGCCTCGGGAATCGTATAGGCCTTCCAGATCTGCGCGCCGGTCTCGGCCTTCAGCGCAACGACGCTGCCGCGAAACGTACAGCACTGGTAGGTGGGACGAGACCCGATAGCCTCCTCGATCGATGAAACGCCGACATAGACGACGCCGGAATAGAACACTGGAGCACCGGTAATCCGGGCGGCCACATGATCGTCGACCTTGCTCTTCCAGATCAGTTTGCCGGTCGCGGCATTCAGGGCGTAGACGTTGGCACGCACATCGCCAAAGAAGATGGCAGGCTGGCCGTTGTCCAGCGGGGCAAAGCTGATGGCCGTCCGCACCGGCGCCTCGGTCGGAAACGCCCAGCGCGTGCAGCCGCTTTTGGCGTCGAGGGCGTGGACCTTGCGGTCGCCGCCACCGACGAACAGCAAGCCGCCGACGACGGCCGGCTGCGCGTTGGCGTTCGACGTGTCAGGAAATCCGAACGCCCATTTCAGACGCAGCCGCGGGACCTGGTCTTGCGCGAGGCCGGCCATTGCCGCCGGCTGAAACCGGCTGTTGTTGATATCCGTGCCCCAACCGTTCCACCGCGGCCCATCGATCGGCTGCGGAAAGCCGGTCTCGTTCTGCGCGCATTGGCCTGCGCTCTCGGTTGGCACGAGCGACGCGGCCTTTCCGGTGACGAGTGAGGCGATCGCCGCCCGCTCGTCGCTGGTCAGTCCCTGCGCGAAGGATGCCATCGGGCCCGTGGTGATCGCACCAAGCACCTCGTCGAACGATCTGGATTGCAGCGCGATGCGGCTCGGCGCGCGAACAGCCGCGTTGCTGCTGTCGTGACATTGCGCACAGCGTTGCGCGTAGAGATCGGCACCGGCTTGCTGCGCCGCGGCGGGCAGGCAAGACGAGATCAGGGCGATGGCAATCGCAGCACTCAGTTTCATCGTGATTCACCGGCGTTGGTTTTTGATGAAGAGAGCAATTGCAGCTTAGCACAACCTTCCGGCTGCCATCGTGCTTGGCGGAGGCCGGCCGCACGTATGGCGGTGCAGGATCCGATCGCCGCCTTCAATTCGAGCGCCCGCCGGCGCGATCTCCCATTGACAGGTCGGCCGATGTGATAGAATTATAACAAGATAAGTTGCAAAAATAACAATATGTCACCATCGTACCAGCGCCGCGCGCGGTCGACGGGAGGAAAATTTGGAATTGTCCGGTTCGATCGCAGCCGAGCCTCGGCCGTCGACGGCGCTGTTGATGGTCGGTGGCATCAACAAGCGCTTCGGCGGCGTGCGGGCGTTGCGCGACGTCAACCTCGAGGTCCGGGCCGGCGAGGTGCACGCGCTGCTGGGCGAGAACGGGGCCGGCAAGTCCACGCTGATCAAGATCCTTAGTGGTGTCCACGCGGCCGACAGCGGCACGATCGAGATCGCCGGCAAACCAGCTACGTTCGACAGTCCGGCTAGATCGCGCGAGGCAGGCATCGCCGTCGTCTATCAGGACCTCAGTCTCGTCGAGTCGCTGAGCGTCGCCGACAATCTGTTGCTCGGCCGCGAGCCGCGTACGCGGTTCGGCTTTGTCCGCAAGCGCGAACTGATGGCCAGGGCCGGGGCGTTCCTGAGCGAGCTCGGCATTCCCCTCGATACCAAGGCAGCAGTCGGCTCGCTGCCGTTCGCCTACCGCCAGATGACCGAGATCGCCAAGGCACTGATGGGCGAGGTGCGCCTGTTGATCCTCGATGAACCGACATCGTCCCTGACTTCGGATGAAGTTCGTATCCTGTTCGACGCGATCGGCAAGGCGACGCGCCGCGGCGTCGGCGTGATCTATGTGACGCATCGGCTCAACGAGGTGTTCGAGATCTCGCAGCGTGTCACGGTGCTCCGCGACGGCGCCAATGCCGGCACGTTCGTCACCGCCGAGACCGACATGAAGCGGCTGGTGAACTCCATCATCGGCACCGATCGATTGGCGCCCGCGGCGTCGCGCGCTGAACCTGCAGTTGCGCGTTCATTCGATCCGTCGCCGGTTCTGTCGCTGTCGCGCGTGTCGAACGATCGCCTGTCGGCCGTCGAACTGTCCGTGATGAAGGGTGAGATCCACGGCCTTGCCGGATTGATCGGCAGCGGACGCACCGAGATTCTGGAGACCATCTTCGGCCTTCGGCCGGTCGACAGCGGCACATGCCAGATCGACGGCCGGCCATGGCTGCCGAGGAGCCCGGCCGATGCGATCGACCATGGCGTCGCGCTGGTGCCGGAAGACCGGCATCTGCAGGGCCTGGTGCTGGATCATTCGATCGAGCGCAACATCACCTTGCCGCGGATTCCGCATTTCTCGCGCTGGGGCTTCATGCAGCAGCGCGCCGCCGCCCGGCGTGCCGACGCTGCGGTGGCGAGGCTGTCGGTGAAGGCGCAAGGCGCCTCGAGCCTGGTCAGGACATTGTCCGGCGGCAACCAGCAGAAGGTCGTGTTCGGAAAATGGAATGATCCGCGGCCGCGCGTGCTGCTGCTCGACGAGCCGACGGTTGGCGTCGACGTCGGCGCGCGCGAGGAGATCTACGGCGTGATCCGCAATGCCGCCCGCGACGGCACCAGCGTCCTGGTGGTCTCGTCGGACCTCGTCGAACTGATCGAGCTCTGCGACCGCATCTCCGTGATCGTCGATGGACGCGTGGCGCGAACGCTGGTGCGCGGGGAGATCGATGATGCCGAAGAGCTCCATCATCTGCTGCAGATCTACCAGGCTTCCGAACAAGGTGTATTGCAAGAGCTGCCCGCATGACCGAACTGACCGCGCCCAACCTCGTCGCCTCGTCGACCCGATCCGATCGACGCCGCAAGCTGCTGCAGAATCTGCTGCGGGGCGAGCGGCCCTACATGCTGTACATCGCCTTCGTGGTGCTGCTGGTCGTGTTCAGCCTGTCCTCGCCCTGGTTCCTGTCGGTCGACAATTTCCTGAACATCGGACGCCAGACCACGCTGGTCTCGATCATCGCGGTCGGCATGACCTTTGTGATCATCGCGCGCCAGATCGATCTGTCGGTCGCATCGACATTGGCGCTGTCGGGCATGGCCGCGGCGCTCGCGATGAGTCAGATCAACAACAGCTGGATCGTCGGCGCTGTTGCCGGGCTCGGCACGGGCGCGCTGGTCGGGCTGCTCAACGGCATCCTGACCACGCAGCTCTCGATCCCGTCGTTCCTGGTGACGCTGGGTTCACTGAGCATGGCGCGCGGTTTGGCGATGATGGTGACCAATACCAAGCCTGTCATCATCACCAACGAGACCTACTTTGCGATCTTCGGCGAAGGCTCGTTCCTGGGCATACCGGTTCCGATCGCCTGGACGCTGGTGGCGATGATCGTCGGCATCCTGCTGCTGCACTATAACGTGTTCGGCCGCCGCATCTATGCGGTCGGCGGCAATCCGACCGCGGCGCTGTATTCCGGCATCAACACCAAGTGGGTGACGACCGCGGCCTTTGTGCTGACCGGCGCGCTGGCCGGGTTCGCGGCGCTGGTGCTGTCCGCGCGCTCGCACGCCGCGCGGCCCGACGTCGTGCAGGGCATGGAGCTCGACGTCATCGCCGCCGTGATCCTCGGTGGTTGCAGCCTGTTCGGCGGGCGCGGCTACATCCTGGGGACGCTGTTCGGCAGCCTCATCATCGGCACACTCAACAACGGCCTCGTGCTGCTCGGCGTCAGCTCGCCGCTGCAGCTCGTCATCAAGGGAGCGATCATCGTGGCCGCGGTCGCCTTCACGAAACGCTAGAGCACGACGGTGCAGCGCATGGGCCGCAAGGTCAGGCGTTGCAAGGGTAGGGGCAAGGTCGCCGGCCTCCGGTCAATCGGCGACCAAAACGGGAGGAAACAATGAAGCCGATCTTGCGACAAACCCTGCCGCTGACCGCGTTGATCGCGGCGACGACCATTTCGATCGCCGCCTCGGCCCGCGCCGAAGTGCCTGCAACCTGCGTCAAGGGCATCGATCTCGCGACGCTTGGACCGAAATCGATCGTCGGTCAGGGGCCGCACGGCGAGAAGGCCGCCTCGCCCGAAGTGCTGGCGCTGTCGGACGCCGATGCCGCCAAGATCAGGGAGAAGCATTTCAAGGTCGGCATCTCCATGCAGACCGTCAATCTCGACTGGGCGCAACTGCAGATCCAGGGCATCACCGATACGCTGAAGAAGTACGGTGTGACCGTCACCGGCGTCGCGTCCGCCGAATATCAGGTCGACAAGCAGATCGCCGATATCGAGAACACCATCCAGCAGCATCCGGATGGCATCATCTCGATCCCGGTCGATTTCACGGCGACCGCACCGACCTACAAGAAGATCGCCAAGGCCGGCATCAAGCTCGTGCTGATGGACAGCATCCCGACCGGCCTGAAGCATCCGGAGGAATATGCCTCCATGATCTCGGCGGATAGCCAGGGCAACGGCCTGATCGCGGCCCAGATCCTGGCGTCCTGCGTCGCGCAGGGCGGCACCATCGGCCTCGTCAATTTCGGCGTCGATTATTTCAGCACCAACGAGCGCACCAAGGGCGTCCGTGAGTGGATGCAGAAGAATCGTCCCGACATCAAGATGAAGCAGGTCGACTTCACCGACCCGCCGAAGGTGTCGCAGATCGCGGGCGACTTCCTCACCGGCAATCCGGATATCAAGGGTCTGTTCGCGGTCTGGGACCAGCCGGCGCTCGATACGCTGAGCTCGATGCGCGCGCAGGGCATCGACATTCCGGTCGCCACCGTCGATCTCGGCCTGCAATCGGCGATCGAGATCGCCAAGGGTGGCCCGCTGAAGGCGACCGGATCGCAGCGCCCCTATGACCAGGGTGTCGCCGAAGCGATGGCCATGATGAACGCGCTGCTCGGCAAGGAAACGCCGGGCTGGATCGGTGTGCAGTCGCTGCCGGTGACGCAGTCCAACGTGTTGGAATCCTACAAGACGGTGTTCAAGAAGGAGCCGCCGCCGGAGCTGACCGACGCCTGCAACAAGGCGAAGCCTGCCTGCAACTGAGCCGCAGGAGTGCGATGCGTGGTCCCGCGAGCCCGCGCATCGTGAGCAGCCTGATCCGGGCGTGCCAGCCCCCGCTCGGATCAGGTTGCGCTGGTCACGTACTCGACGGGAAGGCTACGGAAGTGCTTGCGCATGTCCGCTGACGCCGCGCCGCCGACGATGATGCGCGAGAACGCGCCGATATCGGAGAAGAACGCCGACTTGAGGCTGCCGAGCTTGCTGGCGTCGATCACCAGGATGCTTTCCATCGCGGTCTCGATGACGGCCTGCTTGACGGCGACCTCGTGAAAATTCGAGCAGCTCGCGCCGCGGGTCCAGTGCACGCCGCCCGCGGAGATGAAGGCCTTGTTGATGCCGAGCCGCCGCAGATAGGATAGGCCGTCGTCCGACGCAAAGGACTGCGACGACGGATGGTAGAGGCCGCCCATCAGCATCACCTGCGTGGCCGGCCGTCGCGTGACGATCGACGCCACGTTCATCGAATAGCAGATCACCGAAAGCGGCAGGTCCTCCGGTAGGCAGTCCGCCAGCGACTGCATCGTCGTGCCGCAATCGATGAAGATCGTATCGCCTTCCTTGATCGAGGCCGCGGCAGACCGGCAGGCCAGGCGCTTGTCCTGGGTGTGCTGATCGATCTCCTGCTCGAACGTGTACTTGACCCCGGTCGGCGACGCCGCATTGACGACGTAGCCGCCGAGCAGCGCCAGCGCGGCGTCCGGCCCGGCGAGATCGCGCCGGACCGTCATTTCGGAAACCTTGAGGAGCTCGGCGGCGTCCTTCAGATGCAGCGTGCCGCTCGATTCGACGGCGCGGCGCAGCCTCTGCAGGCGCTGCACGCGCGTCTCGCTTGGTCGTGCGTTCGATGTTTCAGCCATTTTGATCGCCGGGCTTGCTTATCCGATTGACAATGATCTTACAATGTTGTGAGTTTATCAACGTCGATTTGTTACAATAATAACATCCAGTCCGGCGGGCTGATCGAGGGTCGGGGACGGTGTCGTCCTCAGGCAGTCAGCAAACCCCGCGGCAAGGTCAGGGGAGGATCACATGTTGCGATCGACACATTCAGTCTATCTGGCGATCTCGTCGATTCGCTAGGACGCACGGCGCCTCCATGACGCAGAGCGTCTTCATGCAGAATCCATCCCCATTGGCCGCGCAGTCGCCTTCCCCGGGCGGCGGGCATCAGCTCCCGCGCAACAGCGGTCGCTCGCTCGAGATGGATTGGGTCGACGAGATCAGGATCAATCTGTCGGCCGCCGAACGCCGCGTTGCGAGCCTGCCGGGCCGGCGCACGGTCAAGAAAGACGCGCAGGCGGCGTGGCTTCTCAAGGCGATCACCTGCATCGACCTGACGACGCTCAATGGCGACGATACGACCGAACGGGTGAAGCGTCTCTGCGCCAAGGCCAAAGCGCCGGTGCGCGGCGACCTTCTCGAGCGGCTCGGCTTTGCCGGCCGCGAGCTGCATACCGGCGCGGTCTGTGTCTACCATCGGTTCGTGGCGACGGCCGTCGAAGCGCTCAGCGGATCGGACATCCCGGTCGCCGCGGTCTCGACCGGATTTCCCGCAGGCCTCGTGCCGCACGATCTGAAGCTGAAGGAGATCGAAGCGTCGGTCCGCGACGGCGCGCAGGAGATCGACATCGTCATCACGCGCGAGCATGTGCTGACCGGCGATTGGCGGGCGCTTTACGCCGAGGTGCGGGATTTCCGCGTCGCCTGCGTCGACGCGCATCTGAAGACGATCCTGGCCACCGGCGATCTCAAGACGCTGCGCAATGTCGCCAAGGCGTCGATGGTCTGCATGATGGCCGGCGCCGATTTCATCAAGACCTCCACCGGCAAGGAAGGCGTCAACGCGACGCTGCCGGTGACGCTCGCGATGCTGCGGATGATCCGCGTCTATCAGGAGCGCACCGGCTACCAGATCGGCTTCAAGCCGGCCGGCGGAATCTCGACGGCAAAGGACGTGCTCAACTATCAGTTCCTGATGAAGGAGGAGCTGGGACGCGACTGGCTCGAGCCGGATCTGTTCCGCATCGGCGCCTCCAGCCTGCTCGCCGATATCGAGCGACAGCTCGAGCATCACGTGACCGGCCACTATTCGGCCTTCAATCGCCACCCCGTGGGATGAGACTCCAGCGATGAGCGTCGCAAGCTATTTCGAGACCATGGAGTATGGCCCCGCGCCGGAGGCGGACGGCGAGGCACGCGCCTGGCTGGCGCGGCATGGCGCCACGTTCGGGCATTTCATCGCCGGCAAGTTCACAGCGCCGCACGCCGGCAAACACCTCACGACGACCGAGCCGGCCACGGGCAAGACGCTGGCGCGCATCGCGCAGGGCGCCGCCGCCGATATCGAGGCGGCGGTCAACGCCGCACGCACTGCGCAGACAGCCTGGGCAAAGCTCGGCGGTCACGGCCGCGCGCGTCATCTCTATGCGTTGGCGCGCATGCTACAGCGTCACGCCCGGCTGTTCGCCGTGCTGGAGGCGATCGACAACGGCAAGCCGATCCGGGAAACCCGCGATCTCGACGTGCCGCTCGCCGCGCGCCATTTCCTCTATCACGCCGGCTGGGCGCAGCTGCAGGAGCGCGAATTCACCGATCAGGTGCCGGTTGGCGTGATCGGGCAGATCATTCCGTGGAATTTTCCGCTGCTGATGCTGGCGTGGAAGATCGCGCCGGCGCTGGCCGCGGGCAATACGGTGGTGCTGAAGCCGGCGGAGTTCACCTCGCTCACCGCGCTGCTGTTCGCCGAACTGTCGGCCGAGGCCGGCCTGCCGCCGGGCGTGCTGAATGTCGTGACCGGCGACGGTGCCACCGGCGCGCTGCTGGTCGAAAGCCCCGGCGTCGACAAGATCGCGTTCACCGGCTCGACCGAGGTCGGGCGGTTGATCCGCCAGTCGACCGCAGGCACCGGCAAGTCCCTCACGCTGGAGCTCGGCGGCAAGTCGCCGTTCATCGTGTTCGACGATGCCGATATCGACGGCGCGGTGGAAGGCGTGGTGGATGCGATCTGGTTCAACCAAGGCCAGGTCTGCTGCGCCGGCTCGCGGCTGCTGCTGCAGGAGGGGATCGCGGATACTTTCCGCCGGCGCCTGATCCGCCGCATGGAGACGCTTCGCGTCGGCATGCCGCTCGACAAGGCGATCGACATGGGCGCGGTGGTCGCGCCGGTGCAACTCGAACGGATCAAGTCGCTGGTCGAGACCGGAGTGAAGGAGGGTGCCGAGAAATATCAGGCGTCCGGTGCGATCCCGGCGGAAGGATGTTTCTATCCGCCGACCTTGCTCTGGAACGTGCATCCGTCCTCGACGGTTGCGACCGAAGAGATCTTCGGCCCTGTCCTGGTGGCGATGACGTTCCGCACCCCCGACGAGGCTGTGATGCTCGCCAACAACACGCGCTACGGTCTTGCTGCGAGCGTGTGGAGCGAGACGCTCGGGCTGGCGCTCGATATCGCGCCGAAGCTCTTGGCCGGCGTGGTCTGGGTCAACGCCACCAATCTGTTCGACGCCAGCGTCGGCTTCGGCGGCTATCGCGAGTCCGGCTTCGGCCGCGAGGGCGGCCGTGAAGGCATGTATGAGTACCTCAAGCCGAAGGCCTGGAGCGGGCGCAAGGCGCGGGCCAAGGCATCGCCGCTGGCGACGGCTTCTGGCGCCAGCGCCGGATTCGATGTGCCGCCGATCGATCGAACGGCAAAACTGTTCGTCGGCGGCAAGCAGGTGCGCCCGGACGGCAATTATTCGCGTCCGGTGCTGTCGCCGAAGGGCCGGCGCCTCGGCGAGGCAGGCGAGGGCAATCGCAAGGATATCCGCAATGCGGTGGCCGCGGCGCGCTCCGCCGAGTCCTGGGCGCGGGCGACGGCGCATAATCGCGCCCAGATCCTCTATTACCTTGCCGAGAATCTTTCCGCGCGCGGCGACGAATTCGCCCGGCGCATCGCCGAGATGACCGGCGTGTCGGCTGCGAAGGCGCGCACGGAAGTCGATGCGAGCATCGAGCGGTTGTTCGGCTATGGCGCCTGGGCGGACAAATTCGAAGGATCCATCCACGCGCCGCCGCTGCGCGGCGTGGCGCTCGCGATGCATGAGCCGATCGGCGTGGTCGGCGTCGCCTGTCCCGACGAGGCGCCGCTGCTTGCCTTCATCAGCCTGGTGGCGCCGCTGGTTGCGATGGGCAACCGGGTCGTCGCCGTGCCCAGCGAGCGGCATCCGCTCGCCGCGACCGACTTCTACCAGGTGCTGGAGACCTCGGACGTGCCTGGCGGCGTGGTCAACATCGTCACCGGCGATCACAGCGAGCTGGTCAAGGTGCTTGCCGAGCACGACGATGTCGACGCGCTCTGGGCGTTCGGATCGCAGGACGCCTCAGCGGCCGCCGAACGGCTGTCGATCGGCAATCTCAAACGGACGCTGGTCGATCATGGCCTCGCGCTCGATTGGTACGACAAGGCCGCGAGCGAGGGCCCGATCCTGCTGCGCCACGCGGTGCAGGTGAAGAACATCTGGATTCCGTACGGTGACTAGCGACGTCACCTCGCGGTGATATCGATGGGGTTCGGACCGTCAGAGTCCGGCGAGTTTGAACACAAGGGAAGGACGCAACATGCTCAAGGGCATCGATCCACTGCTCAATGCCGACGTACTCTACGCCCTGCGGGCGATGGGGCATGGTGATCGTCTGGTGGTGTGCGACACCAATTTTCCGGCCGACTCGATCGCGCGCCAGACGGTTCTCGGCCGGTTGCTGCGCATCGACAATGTCAACGCGGCCAGGGCGGTTGAGGCGATCCTCTCGGTGATGCCGCTCGACACCTTCGTCGACGATGCGGCCAGCCGCATGGAGATTGTCGGCCAGGCTCAGGAAGTGCCACCCGTGCAGCGCGAGGTGCAGACCGCGATCGATCGCGCGGAGGGACGGTCCTGGCCGCTGGTCGGCGTCGAGCGCCACGCTTTCTATGAGAAGGCCAAGACGGCCTATTGCGTGATCGCGACGGGCGAGCGGCGCTTCTATGGCTGCTTCCTGTTCAGCAAGGGCGTGATCGGGCCGGACGGGGAGTGACGAGATGAGCAAGAGTGGCGTCGCCGTCCTCGGCGTCTTCGTCGTCGACTTGGCGTTCCGCGCCGGCAACATGCCGGCGATCGGCGAGACGATCGCCGGTTCGGGATTCGCGATGGGGCCCGGCGGCAAGGGATCCAACCAGGCTGTCGCGGCCGCGCGGGCCGGCGCCGGCGTGAGCTTCATCTCGCGGATCGGCAGCGACGCCTTCGGCGAGCTTGCGATCAGGACCTGGGAGGCCGAGGGAATCCGGCCGCGCGTGGCGAGGACCGCGGATGCGCCGACCGGCGCGGCGTTTATCTATGTCCATGAGACGCGCGGCGACAACGCCATCATCGTGGTGCCGGGTGCAGCGGGCGGTATCGGCCCGGCCGATGTCGACGCGGTGGCGGACGCGATCCGCGACAGCCGCGTGTTCGTGACGCAGCTCGAGCAGCCGGTCGATGCAGCGCGGCGCGGGCTCGAGATTGCGCGCGCCGCCGGCAGCATCACGGTGTTCAATCCGGCACCGGCGATCCAATTCGACGATGGCCTGTTTGCGCTGTGCGATTATGTCGTTCCCAACGAGACCGAGGCCGAAGCGCTCACAGGCATCGCGGTGGGCGACCTCGCCGGCGCCCGCCGCGCCGGCGACGCCCTGTTGGCCAAAGGCGCCGGGACCGCGCTGATCACCCTCGGCGAACGCGGCGCGCTATTCCATGCGCGGGATCGCTCGCTGCACGTGCCGCCCTTCGCGTCCGGCAAGGTCGTCGAAACCACCGGCGCGGGCGATGCATTCGTCGGCGGCTTCGCGGCGGCGCTCGCCGACGGCGTCGATCCGCTCGAGGCCGCGCGGTTCGGTGCGGCCACGGCGGGAATCTCGGTGACCCGGCCGGGCACCGCGCCCGCGATGCCGCGGCGCGCGGAGATCGAAGCGCTGCTGAGGGGATGATGCTGCGATGATGCGGAATGATCCGATCAAGCATGTCTTCATCTGGCCGGCGGTGCTCGTCGTGCTGGCGATCTCGATATTTCCGCTGATCTATTCGCTGACTACGAGCTTCCTCAGCTACCGGCTGATTCCGCCGATCCCGCCGCGCGTCGTCTGGCTTGGCAATTATGCGGCGTTGTTGCAGGAGCCGCGGTTCTGGAATGCGCTCTTCACCACGACGCTGATTGCGCTGATCGCGGTCGGGTTGCAATACGCGATCGGGTTCGGCGTCGCGCTGGCGCTGAATGCGCGGGTGCCGGGTGAGCGGCTGTTCCGCGTCGCCCTGCTGCTGCCGATGCTGCTGGCGCCCGTCGCGGTCGCGCTGGTGGCGCGCATGATCTTCAATCCGACGATGGGACCGCTCAATCAGTTCCTGTCGAAGTTCGGCCTGGTCAACCTGCCGTTCCTTACCAATGGACATTGGGCACTCGCCTGCATCATCGCGGTCGAGGTCTGGCAGTGGACCCCGTTCGTCATCCTGATGATGCTAGCCGGGCTGCAAACGCTTCCCGAAGATGTCTACGAGGCCGCCGAGCTCGAGAATGCCAGCGCCTGGCAGCAGTTCTGGGCCATCACCTTTCCGATGATGCTGCCGATCTCGGCCGCCGTCGTCTTCATCCGCCTGATCGAGAGCTATAAGATCATGGACACGGTGTTCGTGATGACCGGCGGCGGGCCGGGCGTCGACACCGAGACGCTGACGCTGTTCGCCTATCAGGAAGGTTTCAAGAAGTTCAATCTCGGCTACACATCGGCGCTCAGCTTCCTGTTCCTGATCGCGATCACGATCATCGGCGTGACTTATCTGGCGCTGCTGCGGCCGCATCTGGAGAAGCGCCGATGAGCGGCCAGGGCTTGACGGGACTGTCGCCATGGCGCCGCCGCCTGGTCGCGGCCGGCGTTCTCATCTGGTGCCTGATCACGGTGTTTCCGCTCTATTGGGTGGTGGTGACCGCATTCAAGACGCCGCCCGGCGTCGTCGGCGGGCCGACCTATCTGCCGTTCATCGACTTCACGCCGACCTTGCAGCCCTTCATCGATCTCTATCAGGGCATCCGCGGCGAGTTCTTCCGGACCTTCCTGAACTCGACCATCGTTGGCCTATCCGCGGCAGCGATCGCCACGGCGATTGGCGCGATGGCGGCCTATGCGCTGGTGCGCTTCGAATTCAAGGTCCGCTTCGGCGCGGGCCTCGCGTTCTTCCTGCTCGCGCTCGGCGGCTACCTGCTGTTCAACACGACGTTCGGGTTCACCCGCCCGCAGGCCCTGTTGCTGGCCTTTCCGATCGCACTGATCGTGGCCGTCGCCGCCAACCGCCTGCCGCTGCCCGGACCGATCCTCGGCAATGAGGACATCCTGTTCTGGTTCGTCAGCCAGCGCATGTTCCCGCCCATCGTCACCGCCTTCGCGCTGTATCTGCTCTACAGCGAGATCGGGCGGCTGGGCTTCCAGCTGATCGACAGCTTTGTCGGCCTGACGCTCTGCTACGTCGCCTTCTCGCTGCCGATCGTCGTCTGGCTGATGCGCGACTTCTTCGAGGCTGTGCCGATCGAGGTCGAGGAGGCGGCGATGGTCGACAATGTGCCGAGCTGGCGCATCTTCTTCGGCATCGTGGTGCCGATGTCGATGAACGGGCTGCTGGCGACGTTCATGATCACGCTGGCCTTCGTCTGGAACGAGTTTCTGTTCGCGCTGTTCCTGACCAATTCCAGATGGCAGACGCTGCCGATCCTGGTGGCGGGACAGAACAGCCAGCGCGGCGACGAATGGTGGGCGATATCGGCTGCGGCGCTCGTCGCCATCGTTCCCATGATGATCATGGCGGGCCTGCTCAGCCGGATGATGCGGTCGGGCCTGCTGCTCGGGGCCATCAAATAGCAAAAAACCTTGTAGGGAGGACTAGACGATGTTGCGACGGACGTTCCTGATGCTGACCACCTCGCTCGCGATGGCCTGTGCCGCGAGCCAGGCGAATGCCGCCTGCAGCCCGGACTATACCGGCGTCACCCTGACGGTGGCGTCGCAAACCGGGCCGTATATCGCCTCTGCGCTCAAGCTCGGCGCGGACGAATGGGCGAAGAAGACCTGCGGCAAGGTCAATGTCGTGGAGTTTCCATGGTCCGAGCTCTATCCGAAGATCGCGACGTCGCTCACCGCATCGGACGCGACGTTCGACCTCGTCAGCTTCGCGCCGGCCTGGCTGCCGGATTTCGTGCCCTATCTCAGCGAGATGCCGAAGGAGATGCAGTCCGGCAAGGACTGGGACGATATCGAGCCGGCCTATCGCGAACGGCTGATGGTGTGGGAAGGCAAGATCTACTCGCAGTCGATGGACGGCGACGTCCACACCTATACCTACCGCACCGACCTGTTCAGCGATCCCAAGGAGAAGGACGCCTTCAAGGCCAAATACGGCTACGACCTCGCGCCGCCGAAGACCTGGAAGCAGTATCTCGACATTGCCGAGTTCTTCCAGCGGCCCGACAAGGGGCTGTGGGGAACGGCGGAAGCCTTCCGCCGCGGCGGTCAGCAGTTCTGGTTCTTCTTCAGCCATGCGGCGGCCTACACCAACAATCCGAACTATCCGGGCGCGATGTTCTTCGATCCCGAGACGATGGACGCGCAGATCAACAATCCGGGCTGGGTGAAGGGGCTCGAGGAATACATCAGGGCATCGAAGCTCGGGCCGCCCAACGCGCTGAATTTCTCGTTCGGTGAGGTGAACGCTGCCGTGGCCGGCGGCCAGGTTGCGGAATCGATCGGCTGGGGCGACACCGGCGTCATCGCCGCCGACCCGAAGCAATCGAAGATCTCGGGCAAGGTCGGTTCGGCGATGCTACCCGGTTCGGACGAGATCTGGAACGCCAAGACCAAGAAGTGGGACAAGTTCCCGAGCGTGCTTCCGGGCCCGTTCATGGCATTCGGCGGCTGGCAGATCGCGGTGCCGAAGGCCGGCAAGAACCAGAAGGCGGCGTGGGATTTCGTCAAGACACTGACAAGTCCTGAAGTGTCGGGCCAGGCGGCGATCACCGGCGGCAGCGGCGTCAATCCCTATCGCAAATCGCACACGGCCAATCTGCAACTGTGGAGCAAGATTTTCTCGCCGGAAGAGGCCAAGGAATATCTCGGCGCGCAATCGGACTCCATCAATGCCAAGAACGTCGCGCTCGACATGCGTCTGCCCGGTTACTTCTCTTACACCGAGGTGGTCGAGATCGAGCTCGGCAAGGCGCTGGCCGGCCAGACCACGCCGCAGGCGGCGCTCGACGCGATGGCCAAGGAGTGGAATCGGCTGACCGACGAGTTCGGCCGGGCCAAGCAGCTCGCGGCCTATCGCGCGGCGATGGGCCTTCCGCCGAAGAACTAGCTTTCCAGTGAGACGTCCCCGGATGATGCGCGAGCATCGTCCGGGACTTTACTTGCCGTCGATGAAGGGACGGAAAAGGAATCCATGGCGCACGTCGAGATCGAGAATGTCAGCAAGGCATACGGGCCCTACAAGATCATTGAAGGGCTCGACCTCAACGTGGCCGACGAGGAGTTTGTCGTGCTTGTCGGCCCGTCCGGCTGCGGCAAGACGACGACGTTGCGCATGATCGCAGGACTGGAGGCGGTGACGAGCGGAACCATCCGCATCGGCAATCGCGACGTGACGCAATTGCGTCCTGGCTTGCGCAATTGCGCGATGGTGTTCCAGAACTACGCGCTCTATCCGCATATGACGGTCGGAGAGAACATCGGCTACGGCATGAAGGTGCGGGGCGAATCGCGCGCCAGCATCGAGAAGGCCGTCAGCGACGTGGCGCGCGTGCTTGACCTCGAACAATATCTGCAGCGCCGGCCCAAACAGCTCTCGGGCGGGCAGCGCCAGCGCGTGGCGATCGGCCGCGCCATCGTGCGCAGCCCGGATGTGTTTCTGTTCGACGAGCCATTGTCCAATCTCGACGCCAAGCTCCGCATCGAGATGCGGACCGAGATCAAGGCGCTGCACCGCCGTCTCGCCAAGACGATCGTCTATGTCACCCACGACCAGGTCGAAGCCATGACCATGGCCGACCGCGTCGTGGTGATGAACCGCGGCCGCATCGAGCAGGCGGCCGATCCGATCACGATCTACGAGAAGCCCAGCAATCTCTTCGTCGCCGGCTTCATGGGCGCGCCCAGCATGAATTTCATCCATGGCGAGCTCGTCGCCCGCGACGGCGCGCTCATTTTCACCGAGCCGTCGGGCACTGCGTTGAGAGTGCCGAAGTCACGCGAGGCGGCCTATGCCGGCAGCGTCGGCAAGCCCGTGGTGCTCGGCGTCCGGCCCGACCATGTGTTGCGGCAAGACGCATCGACAGGCTCTTCCGTCCGAATCCTTGTGAAAGACGTGGAGCCGCTCGGGCCGCACACTCTGGTGATCGGGACCGTCGGCCCATTCGCGTTCACGGCGCAAATGCCGGTCGGCGTCGCCGCGGAGCCGGATCATGTCATCGACGTCGCGCTCGATCTCGAGCGAACGCACTTGTTCGACAAGGTGTCTGGGACGGCTATTTGCTGATCCGCCGCAGCCTGGCTCGACAACCGCCTGCCTAGCTTAAGAAACCTCGCGCGCGCCGGACCGTATCGGACGGATACAGGCCGAAGGCCGAGCGGTACACCGCAGCGAAACGGCCCATATGCGTAAAGCCCCACTTCAGGGCAACTTCGCTGACCGGGAGCATGTTCTCCGGTCGCGACAGTTCGTCGTGGATGGCCTCCAGCCGAATTTGCCGCAAATAGGCGACCGGCGTCGTGCCGTGAATTTTGCGGAAGCCCAATTGCAGCAACCGGCTGCTGACCCCAACCGTTGCGGCAATATCCGAGATCGTCAGCGGCAGATGCGGATTGGCCCGCATATACTCGACCGCACGCCTGATGTAGCGCGGCGGCGCATCCCGCGGGTGGCGGCTCAACCGGTCCGTCAACCGATGAGGAACGTTCTCAAGGATGAGCTGTATGGCTGCTTCCGATAGCAGCGCGCTGGCTTTCGGAGAGCGTACCAGGATCCCGTCATACAGACCGGTGGTGCTCGTGCGGACAAGCTGAAGAAGGGTCTGTCCAACGCCGGTCGACAAGTCGACGATCGGCGTTAGGTTGAGATCTTCCAGCGCCGTGCTCCCGAACGTCGCAGACAGCACCTTGGCAACTACGCCCGTATGCAAGGTGAGCGTGACGCTTGAGTATCGTCCATCGACCGCTTCGACCCGCTGCGCTTGCATCGTCGGAAGGGGGACGATGGCGATCTCGGAGGGGGTCCGCTGGATGCTCTTTCCTGCGATGAGCATTTCGGCCTGGCCGGCATTCAGCAGGCTTATTGCAAGCTCTCCGGCAGATTTCTCGTAAGAATAGCGCCAATCCCAACCGGCCGACAGATCGGCCCGCACGACGTCAAGTTCCGCGGCTATGTCCGCATGCCAGCGAAACGATTCGTCAGGCCGCGGCGAGGAATGCGCATTGATCCCGTGGGGGTGGAGCATTTCAAGGAGTTCTTCGAACGAAGATCCCGATCGCGTGGGAGGTGCAGCGAGTACGTCTTCGACCATCAAATCCCAACCATCGGATGATTGCTGTTTCGCGGATTGCCCGATCCATCAGACCGTTTTTCCGCTGTTCAGGGCGTCCGCCACACGCATAGACCGCATCACCACACTAGCACAGCTTTGGTGATTTCGGGTCGCGTGCCCTTTCTCGCAATTTCTTCAATATCCGAATAGCGAACAGAATATCCAGGTCGCGCAATCGAGCCGCGAAAGCTGACATTTGATCTCATCCGCTCGCCGGCATCGCGCGAACGTTCCGATTCAATCCGCCGCGCCAACGTTCGAGAGCACCAGCGGATGCACAGCATTCGCGATCGACTGCTCTAGCCACAATCCGAACGCCTGCATCCGGAATGCGACGTCGTCCATGGACTCGTAGCCCATTTGGCCTAAATCGTCACGACCAACTCAAACGGGTTATGAAAGCATGCTTACAAGGATTACTTGCGTACTCGCGCTTACAGTTCTTTCGTCCATGCCTGCGCTGGCCGATGGTTGCGCAGATCACGTCCAGAGCACCGGCGTTCCCATGGTAACGGGCATGACGCACAAGACCTGGATGATCTTCCCGTCGGTCAATCCCGGTGCCGCCCTCGACAAGGTGTCCCGCGCCGTTCTGGCGGAGGGCTTTGTCGGTGTGAACGTCGACAAGAAACTCGGCACGCTGACCACCCAGCAGGACACCACCGGATCCGGCTGCCCACAAACGCTGCAAGTCGTCGTCCGCAAGGACGGCAAAGGCAGCCGCGTCGATGCGATCTTCAGCTTGCCGCCGGGACAGTTGGCTCCAGGTGTCGGCGATAACCTCTGCCGCGTCGTGAACGCGGCCGGCCAATGAACTTCGCCCATCTGTGAAGCGGGCTGACGCGCGAAATTGTAACCGGCCGCGCGTGTCCGGGTGTCGTCCGGTCCGGAACCAGACGAGTTCATCCAAGTCGAGGGAATCGGGACGCAGGTGCCGGCCTGCGCCCACAGCAATGAAGCAGGAGATATGATGCGCAGGGCTCGCTTTGTGAAAGTTGTTTTGATGGCGACCACCGGTGCCGTGGTGTTTTCGGCCTCCGCCATTTCGGCTCCGTTGCAGCACGGTACCGGCGTTGCGGCGGCAGTGCCGTCGTTGACCGAGAAGGTTTGGTGCCGTTACGGGCAGTGCTATGACAATGGCGGCGGCGCTGCCGTCGGCGGACTGGTCGGTGGCGTCATCGGCGGCGTCATCGCGGCCGGCGCAGCCAACGCCGCCGCGCAGCAGGAAGCTGCCGCCGCCCAGCAGCATGCGGCGTCCTGCGCTCAGCGCTATCGCTCCTACGATGCGGCCTCGAATACGTTCCAGGCAAAGGACGGCCGGCGGTATCCTTGCCAGTGAGACAGCCGCAGGCTTGCGGCGCCGGAACGGCCGAGTGAAACTGCCGCGCTAGACAATAACTCTCGGCGCCGCGCTGAGCACGAATGGAGCTCCGGCCCGTGAGCCGGAGCAGGTTTTCGAGCGCCCCAGGAGCCACAAACGCGGCTTCTGCCGGCGAATTGGCCAGGACCTTTGACTGAACGGGTTCCCGTTCCGCGCCTGGATGCGCGGATCGAGAGGCTTCATCGGGATCGCAGGGCGGGCAGCCCACGGCGGCTTCTGACGCGACCGTTTTCTATGCTATCACGCGATCCGTCGAAACTGCGCTCGTGGCAGGATCTGCCCGAACCTTACGAATCCGGATCTCGATGATGTTGTCGCTTCCCAAAACCAAAATACGCGTGCTGCTGCTGGAGGGCGTGAACGAATCCGCGGCCCGGACGTTCGAGGCGAACGGCTATACCGAGCTGCAGCGTCTGCCCAAGGCGCTTGGACCAAAAGAACTCAGGCAGGCGCTGTCGGGCATCCACATGCTGGGAATTCGCTCGCGGACCCAGTTGACCGCGGACATCCTGGAGGCCGCCGACCGATTGCTCGTTGTCGGCTGCTTTTCGGTCGGCACCAATCAGGTCGATCTCGACGCCGCGCGGAAGCTGGGAATCCCCGTCTTCAACGCGCCATACTCCAACACCCGAAGTGTGGCGGAGCTGACCATCGCCGAGATCGTGATGCTGTTCCGCCGGATCTTTCCGCGCTCGGTCTCCGCACATGCCGGCGGCTGGGACAAGTCCGCCGAAGGCAGCCGCGAGGTGCGCGGCAAGACGCTCGGCATCGTCGGCTACGGCAACATCGGCTCGCAGCTGTCGAACCTCGCCGAAGCCATGGGCATGCGCGTGATCTATTTTGATCAGACCGACAAGCTCCGCCATGGCAATACCGAGCCCGCCGAATCGCTCGACGCGTTGCTCGCAGCCAGCGACGTCGTATCGCTGCATGTGCCGGAGACGCCGGCCACCGCCAACATGATCGGCGCCGCCCAGCTCCAGCTGATGAAGCCTGAGGCCTATCTGATCAACAACTCGCGCGGCACCGTGGTCGATCTCGATGCGCTGGCGAGCGCACTGCGTGGGGGCCGGCTGGCGGGTGCCGCGGTCGACGTGTTTCCGGTCGAGCCGGTGTCAAACGAGGCGCGCTTTGTCTCGCCGCTGCAAGGTCTCCCCAACGTCATCCTCACGCCGCATGTCGGCGGTTCGACGGAAGAAGCGCAGGATCGCATCGGCGGCGAAGTTGCACGCAAGTTGATCGACTATTCCGATGTCGGATCGACCTTCGGTGCGGTCAATTTTCCGCAGGTGCAATTGCCGGCGCGACCGACCGGCACCCGTTTCATCCATGTTCATCGCAACGTTCCCGGCGTCATGCGCCAGGTCAACGACGCGGTCTCCCGGCACGGGATCAATATCCTGGCGCAATATCTGCAGACCGATCCGGAAGTCGGCTATGTCGTGCTCGAGACCGACGTGGTCGGCGGCGAGGGCGAGGGGCTGCTGGCCGATTTGAGAGCCATTGACGGCACGATCCGCGTGCGGGTGCTGTACGACGCGAACCGGCCGCAGGGGTGATCGACTTCGTCAATCCGCCGAGAAGCCGAACGGCACGCTCGAGGTCCTGAAATCGTCCGGAAGAATCTCGCGTCCGATCGGCGGCGCCGACCGCGCCGCGCATCTCGGCCGATGGCAGACCCGGCATGCGACGCCGATCGGCGTCGGCTCGTCGGCATTCGGTCCCTGTCCGTCGCGCGTGTAGATCAACTGGCCCGCATGTTCGGCGGCGCAGCCGATCGCGATCGCCCGCTCGACGCGGACGGCGCCGAACGCGCCGCCGCCGGCGGTCACAGTGCGGGCGATCGAAAAGAACCGCTGTCCGTCGGGCAGTTCCAGCCATTGGGTGACGATCTGGCGCGGCGTCTTGAAGATGTCGTGCACTGACCATAGCGGACATGCGCCGCCGTGCTTTGCAAACGGGAAGCCGGCGCCGTCAAGCAGCTTGGAAATGTTGCCGGCCGGATCGACCCGGATCAGGAAGAACGGGACCTTTTCGAGACCCGGCCGTTGCAGGGTCGTGACGCGGTGCGCGACCTGCTCGAAGCTGGTGCCGAATTGACGCGCCAGCGCCTCCAGATCGTAGCGGCGGGCCTCGACCGCTTTCGCGAACACCGAATACGGCATGATGAGTGCGGCGGCGGCGTAGGCCGCAAGCGCACGGCGTGCCAGCAGCTCGGCGCTTTTGGTCGTGAACTTGCCGGCTTCGACGGCGGCGCCGATCTCGTTTTCCAGTTCCAGATAGGCAAGTTGCTTGGCCAGCTGAAAATTGAGCCCCGCGGTATCGAGCGAGTCCTCGAGCAGCAATTGTCTGCGATGAAGGTCCAGTCGCCTGATCGAACCCAGCATGACGTTCGGCGGCAGATAGCGGACCTGGAGTTTATGTCGCTCCCGAAGCCGCTCGATAAATCCGGCGGGCCCGGCAGGTTCGTGGACGAGCCGCTCGGCGGCATCGTCGAGGCTGGCAAAATTGTTGCGGCGCGCGGCGAGAAAACGTCGGACCTCCGCAACGGGATCGTTGGCGTCAAAGTTCTCCTGGCCCGGTGAAGCGATCGCCATGTCCGGAGCCCTGCGCTCCGCAAGCGCCAGCTGCTCTTCGCGATAGGCGGTGTAGAGGCGCAGGAACGCCTCGGTCATTCCGGGATAGCTGACCGCGAGGTCGCTGACCTCGAGCGCGGGGATGTCGATGTCGGCAAACATCGGCTCCTTCAAGACGGACTGCATGCGGGCGGTGTGATCGGCACCGCCATCGCCAGCGAGATCAGCCAGATCGATCTTGTAGGTGCGGGCAAGCCGCAGCAGCATGTCGGCCGTCACCGGGCGCTGATTGCGTTCCAGCAGCGCCACATAGGGGGCCGAGATTTCGAGATCGGCGGCCATGTCGGCCTGGGTCAGCCCGAGGTCGCGCCGCAGCCGGCGTAGCCGCGGGCCCATGAAAACGGAACGGGCGCTTGAGGTTACCATCGCCTTATCCAAGGTTTGTAAGATTCTTACAACAATACATCGGTTTCTTGTAAGTTATGACAAGTTTTCCGCGCCAGGTCTAGCTCCCGATGACGCCGCGCGTCACAAATGGTGCAGTTATTTCGTCACCGAAGGGATCACGGACATGAACTTCCAACCGCGCGGGATCAGCGACCGGGCCATCCAGGGACCGGCTTCGTATCAGAGCGAGATCGAGGCGGCCGAAGCGCTGCTCAAGGGCAAGGACACCTGGAACGGCGTCACCGCCGAAGCCGTGGCGCGGATGCGCCTGCAGAACCGCTTCAAGACCGGTCTGGATGTCGCCCGTTACACGGCTGCGCTGATGCGCGCCGACATGGCGGCCTATGACGCCGACAGCACCAAGTACACCCAGTCGCTCGGCTGCTGGCACGGCTTCATCGCCCAGCAGAAGCTGATCTCGGTCAAGAAGCACTTCGGCAATACCGACCGCCGCTATCTGTATCTTTCCGGCTGGATGATCGCGGCGCTGCGCTCCGAGTTCGGCCCGCTGCCGGATCAGTCGATGCACGAGAAGACCTCGGTGCCGGCCCTGATCGAGGAGCTCTACACCTTCCTGCGTCAGGCGGATTCGCGTGAGTTGAACGATATCTTCCGCGCGCTCGATGTGGCCCGCAAGGAAGGCGACAAGGCCAAGGAAAAGGCGCTGATCGAGAAGATCGACAACTTCCAGACCCACGTCGTGCCGGTCATCGCCGACATCGACGCCGGCTTCGGCAATGCCGAGGCGACCTATCTGCTCGCCAAGAAGATGATCGAGGCGGGCGCCTGCGCCCTGCAGATCGAGAACCAGGTCTCCGACGAGAAGCAGTGCGGCCACCAGGACGGCAAGGTCACCGTGCCGCACGAGGTGTTCATCGCGAAGATCCGCGCCTGCCGCCATGCGTTCCTCGAGCTCGGCGTCGAAGACGGCATCATCGTGACCCGCACCGACTCGCTCGGCGCCGGCCTGACCCAGCAGATCGCCGTGAGCCACAAGCCCGGCGACATCGGCGACCAGTACAACAGCTTCCTTGATTGCGAGGAAGTGACGGCCGCCAACGCACGCAACGGCGACGTCATCATCAACCAGAACGGCAAGATGATGCGTCCGAAGCGTCTGCCCAGCAACCTCTACCAGTTCCGTCCCGGCACCGGTGCAGATCGCTGCGTGCTCGACTGCATCACCTCGCTGCAGAACGGCGCCGACCTCTTGTGGATCGAGACCGAGAAGCCGCATATCGAGCAGATCGCCAGCATGGTCGATCGCATCCGCAAGGTCATTCCGAATGCGAAGCTGGCCTACAACAACTCGCCGTCGTTCAACTGGACCCTCAACTTCCGTTGGCAGGTCTATGACGCGATGAAGGAAGCCGGCCAGGACGTCAGCAAGTATAACCGCGCCGAGCTGATGAAGGCGGAGTACGACGACACGCCGCTGGCGAAGGAAGCCGACGAGCGCATCCGTACCTTCCAGGCGGATTCGGCCAAGCGCGCCGGCATCTTCCATCATCTGATCACGCTGCCGACCTATCACACGGCTGCGCTGTCGACCGACAATCTCGCGAGGGAGTATTTCGGCGAGCAGGGCATGCTTGGATACGTCAAGAACGTGCAGCGCGCGGAGATCCGTCAGGGCATCGCCTGCGTCAAGCATCAGAACATGGCGGGCTCCGACATCGGCGACGATCACAAGGAGTACTTCGCCGGTGAGGCTGCCCTCAAGGCGGGCGGCGCCCACAACACGATGAACCAGTTCGGCTAATCGATCGAACGGATCATTCCGACATCGGCTGGACAGGCTGGCGCGCGAGCAGCCTTGCCTGTCCGCCTTGGCGGGGCGATTTTCGACCACGGTAACGCGGTCGAGATCGCCCCGCGACTTTTTTAGGCCCGCTTCCCCTCGAGCCCGCCATTTGCAGAGGTTCGCGCGTTCCACGCCCGTGTGGTAATGCGTCGCTGCGATCTTGAGGGCATGCCACGCGATGACTGTCGGGCACTACGCATCCGCCGTCACCAGCTCCGCCGTGATGGAACTGCTGAAGCCGTTCGATCCCCGTATCGTCGGAACGCTGCCGCTCGGCCTCGCCGTGCCCGGCAGCGACATCGATATCGTCTGCCATGCGTCCGACCCGAACGCATTCGCGGACATCGTTTGGGCTCACTATCAAGCGTGCGATGATTTCGTCCTCTTCCGGTGGACCTCGGGAACGCGGCCGGTGATTGCGCGCTTTGTGTGCGATGGCTGGCCGTTCGAACTGTACGGTGATCTGCGTCTGGTGGAGCAACAACGAGGCTGGATCCATTTCAAGGTCGAACGGCGGCTGCTTGCGCTTGATGATGGAGGGCTGCGGCGAGCCGTCAGGGAATTGAGGGCGGGCGGTCTCAAGACCGAGCCTGCGTTCGCTACCGTGCTCGGGATATCGGGCGATCCCTATCGTGGATTGCTTGAGCTCGCGGCCGAAACGGACGCCGAGTTACGTGTCCGGCTCGCGGCGTGCGATTTCGGCTGAGAGACAAATTGATAGAACGGCTTCATTCGCCCGGAACGAGGTGGCCGACCGGCTGCCGCGCGAGCCGCCGGTGCCTGCGACGGGACAGATAAAGCAGCAGGCCGGTCACGGCGAATAGCGGCATCATGGCGGCGGCCAGCATGAAGGCGAGCTTGCCGGGCCATCCCAGGATGGCGCCGCGGTGGATGTCGAGCACGCTGGCGAGGACGCGTTCGCCAAACGTCTTGTCGGCGTAGCGATCCGATGAGATGACGCGGCCGGTGAGGGCATCGATACGGAATTCGTCACGCACGGCCTCGCGCGACGAGTCCCGCGGCCATGACCGCACGCGCACGGCCGTGCCCGCGCCGGCCGGCATGGTCAGGAGGGCCCTACCGTAACTGTTGTCCTCCTGCTGCAGGAACGCCGACCAGGCGTGATCGAAGGCAAGCGGCTTTGCCTCGGCCTTCGCTTCGGTCTTAGCTTCACCCTTGCTCTCGGCGCCGCCGCGCGGCGGCTTGGACTGTATCGCGTTTGCCGTGGCCTGAGGCCGCGCGAACAGCCAGTTGGCGCCGGCCTTGTACCACTCGAACGAATACCACAGGCCGGTCAGCGTCATCACCAGATAGACCGGCAGCACCCAGGTCCCGATCACGGCGTGCAGCGAGCGATGCAGGCCGCGGCCGCGCAGTCCCAAATTCGGCTTCAGCCACATCTTGACGCTGCGCGCACGACGCGGCCAGCGCAGCACGAGGCCGGTGATCAGCATCACGATCAGGCAGATCGCGGCTGAGCCGGTGATCTTGCGGCCGATGCCATTGCCGTCGCCCGGCAACAGCAGCCAGCGGTGCAGCTTGCGGACGGTTGCGAAAAAGTCCTCGCCGCGCGGCGAGCCGAGCACGTGCCCATCATAGGGGTCGACATAGACCGAGGACGGCCGCGTGCCGCCTTCGCTGCGAGCAAAACGGATGCGGGCCGCGGCCGATGGATCGCTCGACATCGTCACGGCCGAGACCTTGCCGAAATCGCCCGCCGCCGCCAGCCGCGCGATCAACTCGTCCGGCGTGAGCCGCCGGGCTGCACTGGCCTCGACGTGCATCATCCGACTGTTCAGGCTGGCCTCGATCTCATCCTCAAAGGCCATCGTCGCGCCGGTGAGGCCGACCACGGCCCACAGCAGCGCCAGCACGAGGCCAACCAGGGAATGGACCTGCAGCAGTGCAGCCTTGATTGGGCGCCAAACGTCACTCATCAGAATTTCACCGTCGCCGAGAGCGAGAAGCGCCGCGCGTCGCCCATCGCGACCGTCAGGATGCTGTTGGCCGAAGGGTAGTAGACCGTGTCGAACAGGTTCTTGACGTTGAACTGGTAGATGACCGGGAACGACTGGACCTTGGTCTCGTAGGTCGCAAACACGTCAGCGACCGTGTAGGCCGGCAGCACGAAGCTGTTCGCGGCATCGCCCGGCCGGTCGCCGACATAGCGCGCGCCGCCGCCGAGGCGAAGCCGGCCGGGCAGGGTGGTGCCGAAATCATAGACGAGGTAGAGCGATGCGGTGTTCAGCGCGACGTTCTGCAGGGCCTTGCCGGCGAGCGTCGGGTCCTCGGTTACGCGTGCGTCGGTATAGCCATAGCTGCCGATCATGCTCCAATTGTCAGTCAGCCTGCCGGTGACGTCGAGTTCGACGCCGCGCGAGCGAACCTTGCCTGCCGTACGGTACTCGACGATACCAGTCGTGGCGTTGAGCTGCGAAACCAGCACGTTCTTCTTGTCGATGTCGTAGAGCGCAAGTGTGCCGGAGATCTGCTTGTTGAAGTCGAACTTGACGCCGGTCTCCCACTGGGTGCCCTCTTCGGGCGCGATGTTGGACCCGATCACGACGCCGCCGGTAAGCGGCGCGATGGTCGAGGTGGGTTTCAGCGATTGCGTGTAGCTCGCATAAAGCGAGACCTGGTCGGTGAGCTTGAAGATGGCGCCGCCGAGCGGCAGCACCTTGTCGGCCGAGACATTGGTATTGGTGATGAACGGGCGGCCCTTGCCGGCGAGCTGGTCGTAATCCATGTAGCGTACGCCGCCGATCAGCGCGAAGCGCTCGGTCAGATGCAGCGTGTCCTGGAAGAACAGCGACCACTGGCCGAGCTTGTCGGTCTGCGCGCTATCGGCGGCGGACACCGTCGTCCCCGGCGTGATCAGCCCATAGATCGGATTGTAGAAGTTGAAGCTCGGCGTCGCCTGCCGGATCAGGTCGTCGCGGTAGATCGTGCGGTACTGGCCGTCACCGCCGAACAGCACCTCGTTGCGAATGTTGCCGAGCCAGACATTGCCCTGCAGATAGGAGGTGCCGTAGCTGGCATTGCTGAGCGAGCCCCATGTGCCGTCATTGCTGCGGGTCTCGACGCCGGTCTTGGCGTTGACGCCGGTGATGCGAAGCTGGTTGGCGCTGAAGGTCTCGGTGTTGTAGCTGTAGGCCGCGAACAGCTTCCAGTCCTGGTTCAGCCGGTGCTCGACCGACGCCTGCATCAGGTCGGAGGTGCCCCACATGTTGTTGAAGGGCTCGTCGAGCCGGCGCGTCGCCGGGATCGCCAGCGGCGCCTTGGTCACGGAATCGAATGCGGTGCCGCGGTCGAACGGCGTGATGAATTCGCGGTGCTCGTAGTTGAGCTGGACGGTGGTGTTCTCGCCGTACCAGGCCAGCGACGGTGCGACCAGCATTTCGCGATGGCGCCCGAAATTGCGCCAGTAATCCTCGCTCACGCCATAGCCGATAAAGCGATAGGCGAGTCCGCCATCGCCGATCGGGCCGGTGATGTCGATGGTGCCGTCGGCTCCGGTCCTGGAGTTGGCATAGGTCGAGCCGAGCAGGGTCACCGAACCATGCTGGTAGAGCTCGGGGCGCTTGCTGATCGTGTTGACGATGCCGCCGGGATCCATGATGCCGTACAGCAGCGACGCCGGGCCCTTCAGCACCTCGACGCTTTCGACCGCTGCGTTGAGGCTGCGGCCCTGCACCAGCGGCATGCCGTTGCGCATGATCGAGCCGTCGCGGTTGTCGCCGAAGCCGCGGCGCATCACCGCATCCTGGGTGCCGGCCAGCGTATTGGCCTGGGTGACGCCGCTGACATTGGCGAGCGCATCGTCGAGGTTGCGCGGCAGCTGATCCTTCAGCACCTGCTCGGGCACAACGTTGACCGTCTGCGAGGTGTCCAGCGGCGAGCCGCCGCTGCGCAGCGTGGTTGGGCTTGGCATCGCGCGGTAGTGCAGCTTGGCTTCGTTGAGCGCCGCGGCGGCAGCTGCCGCGCGCTCCGACGGTGTCGGCGGCGCCGGTTGGGCATTCCGGCTGCGCTGCCGTGCCGCGGCGGCCGCCAGCGTTCGCTGCGCCGGCTTTGCCGCGGCGGCAGCCGGCTTGCGCTTCGGCGTCGGTTGGTCGACCGAAACAGGCGGCAACGGGACGCTCGATTGGGCGTTTGCCGGCGTTGCCGGGGAGGCGACATCGGCGAGCAGGAATGCTGCGCCGATCAGCAGATGGGTACGGCCCTTGTCGGCGGCATTTCGACGGTCGCCGACAACCCGGCCATCAGCATTCACAGGCACTCTTGGACTTCCGATTCACGCGAACTCGTTCACGGCGCGCCTCTAGCAGTCGGCGTGCGCGAAAAGAACCGGAGCAGACTTGAATCTCTCTAACCGGAATAGATTTGAATCATTCTAAGACACGACAGGGCTCGCGCGTGTGCGCGAGCCCTGAACGTCGTGACCTGCTTGTCGCGTCTGCGCGTCAAATGGCTGTGCGATCGTCGCCTAAGGCTGCAGCCGTCGTCCTGTCACATCTCAGGTGTATGGTTCGCCGTAGGCCGCGCGATGCGCTTCACGACATCGCCAGGCTGACCGGTGCAGAGCCGACCATTCCCGTGCTGACGCCGTCGCGGGCCATGGATTCGATCGTGCCCCAGTTCTCGCGAAAGATCCGCGCCGCCTCGTTGGCGCTTTCCGCCTGGATCGTCAGACTGCACGCGCGCCTCGTGCCGTTGCTGGCGAGCTGGAAGTAGAGAACATATCCAGACGATTCCGCACTCCGTGCGGCCAGCGGTGCCTGCTGCATGTAGGTTTTCCCCAAAGTGTTTTTGTTGCGCCACCCGCATGCAGGATTTGACAGGGATGCGGCACAGTCGTGGTCGCGATCGAGCTAAGCTGAACGTTTGTTCATTTTGTTGGCCGGTGTTGCCAGGATTCAACACCGGGTGGAACTTGCTGTAGCTCGTCACTGCAACTAAGCCGCGATCGCGGCATCTGCTCAACCGTCGTGGCGTCTAGCGTCGCCCTCTGGATGGACCATCAGCGTCTCTTGGATCGCGGTGGCGAGCATCGCGCCGTCACGGTCGTGGACGCGCGCGATCGACAGCCCGCGGCCGCCATCGGCGCAGGGGCTCTCGGTTTCGACATGCATCCAGGCGTCCGGCGAAAATGTGCGATGAAACCAGATGCAATGGTTGAGGCTCGACAGATAGAGTGGCGCGCGCGACTGCAGATCGCCGAGATGGCCGCCGACGCTGGAGAAGTTGAGCCACCAGTCCGAGAGATAGGCGAACACCGCGGCCTGGGCGCGGGAACCGGCGGCGAGCGGCTGCCGGCATCTGATCCAGAAGCGCAGACATGGCCCTGCCGTCGTGGCCGAGAGCTGGCGTTCGATCTCCGGAATGCGGAAATCCATGCTGGGCTTGATGTGCTGGGAATATGGGCCGAGCGGCCGCAACTGCGCCATCAGCGCGTCGGGGATCATGCTCAGATCGGGCAGGCTTTCGGGATCCTCTGAGGGGGTGAATGGCGCTGCGTGCCGCGGACCCGGTTGCGCTGCGCAGAACGTGGCCTGCGCGCTCAGGACCGTGCGCCCGTTGCCCTGGCTTCCCACGACGTGGCGTGAGGAGAACCGCTTACCGTCCTGCAGGACCTGCGCGTCGAACGTGATGCGGCGGCCGGGATCGGCACCGCGCAGGAACAGGAGCTGCAGCATCGCGGCGGGACGATCTTCGGGCGCGCTGAGGGTCGCGGCCATCATCGCCTGGCCAAGGATCTGGCCGCCATAGGACCGGCCATTGAGATTGCCGTCGCCGAAGCGGCTGCGATAGCGGAGCGGGGCGATCGTCTCGAGCGAGACCAGCGCCTCGGCTGCCTGATTGTCCCATTGATCGCAAGTGAATTCGCTGCCTTCCGCGACGCGCTTGCGTTGCCCGTCCATTCCGATCACATCGCTGGGAATTTCTGTGGTCCGGGATAGAGCGGATAGCCGGCGGCGACACCGTATTCGCTGATGCCAAATCCGGTCTCGTTGCCGCTCTCGAGCCGGACGACATGATCCGACAGCGTCCGTGCGATGGCGCGCGTCGCCGCATCGTCGAGGTTCCAGATGTCGTGCCCGGCATGGCTCTCGCCGCGGTCGTCGCCATGGGTCCAGCCTTGCAGGCCGCCATACATGCCGGCCTTCAGATAGAATCGCGTCGGCAGTCCATGCATCCTGACGCGGCGCGGCTCGCCGCGATCGAATGTGAAGGTGAAGTCGGCCGACGCGATGGTCTGACCGAGCGGATCGTCAGCCCACTCGATCTTGTGCTCCAGCGAGGTCACCTCGCGATGCGACACCGATCCGTCGGCTTCGCGGTGGAACTCGGTGCCCGAGAGGTAATGCGGCTTGCCCGGCGCGCGCTCCTTGATGAAGATCGATAGCGCCGACTCCGGGAACTGGAACATCGACCAGGTCCAGAAGAAATTGCGATGGGTCGCGACCGGCGGCCTGGTCTCGTCGGTGCGCATCTCGGATCGCAGGCCCCAGGAGCGGTCGCGCTGCCCCCACCACAGCTCGGGCTCGATCTCGTAACGCTTGCCGTCGGCGACGATCCAGCCGCGCCAGCGGCCGAATTGCGAGACGCGCGCGAGGTCTTCCTCGACGACACCGTTGCGCTCGCGAAAATTCTGCTTCTCCTGCGCCGCCGGAAAGCTCGCCTTGAATTCGAGCGCGAAGCTGATGCCGGACGGATTGTCGGCGAGCGAGATCCTATGCAGGCTGTTACCCTCGACGATCTCGATCCTGAGCCCGCCGACTTCCGTCTCCAGCGGACGGGTCCCGAGCCGGCGCGAGGCACGGAAATTGTGCTGACGCCGGCCGATGGTGATGCCGGCAAAGCCGTCGATCACGTTGCGGTTCGGGTAATAGCCGAGCCCGATGTCGATCAGCAGTTCGCTGCCGTCGATCGGATGCGCGGTGTACCAGTAGCGTTCGGTGAACCTTGCATCGCCGCCGCCTGCCTTGGCAAACGGCTGCGGCGTCTGGTGGCCGATGAGATCGTCCTGGGCTGTCAGCATTGTTCTTGTCCTTGTGTTTGAGCCGGTTCGGTCGGATGGGTAGCGCGGGATCAGTCCTTGGCCGGGCCGGCGCCCACGATGTCGCCGAACAGCACCCAGGTCTTGCCGTCGAAGCGGGCGAAACGGCGCTCGGTGATCGCCGCGTAGTCCTGCGGCGCGGTCTGGATCGTGATGCCCGGGAGCAGCATCGGCAGCTCGATGCCGCTGAGATTGGTGGCCTGCTTCAGCACGTTCTCCCGCGTGAGGTTGTCGCCGCAGCGCTGCAGGATGATCGCGCCGAGCTGGGCCGTGGTGTAGCCGGTCACCGCGATCACGTCGTTCGGATCCATCCCCGGCATATATTTGGCGGCGAAGGCGAGATAGTCGGTCATGCCCTTGTCATTGGCCCAGGCCGGATCGTTCGGCGTCTTGTAGGAAGTCGTGGTCAGGATGCCGGTGGAGGCCTCGATGCCTGCCGGCACCAGCACGCCGGCGATCGAATTCGCGGTCGAGCCGAGGAAGATCAGCGGTTTCCAGCCGAGCTCGTGGATCTTGCGGATCGCCATCGAGGCGAACTTGTTCTGTGCGGCGATCAGGATCGTATCGGCGCCTGATGCTTTCAGGTTCACGATCTGGGAATCGATCGTGGGCTCGGTCGACTGATACATCGCCTCCTTGACGATCATGGTGTCGGCCTTGGCGCCGAGCCCTTCCTTCAGGCCAAGCACAAAGTCCTTGCCGATGTCGTCGGCCTGCAGCAGCACGCCGATCCTGGCATCCGGCTTCTCGCGCAGCACGTAGCGCGCGATGATCCGGGACTCGTTGACGTAGGTCGGCGAGTAGGGCGTCGTCCAGGGGAACTGCTTGGGATCGTTCCAGCGGGTGCCGCCACTCTGCACCAGCAGATGCGGAACGCCATTGCTGTTGAGATATTTCTGGATCGCGGCGTTGGTCGGCGTGCCGAACGGCGCCATGATCGCGAGCACCTTGTCGTTCTCGACCAGCGCGCGCGTCACTTCGACGGTCTTGGGCGGGCTATAGGCGTCGTCGCGGGTCAGGAAGTTGATGTGGCGGCCATTGATGCCGCCTTTCTCGTTCAGCATCGTGAAATAGGCGAGCATGGTTTTCGGGAAGCTCGCATAGATCGACGCCGGTCCGCTGTAGGGCGCGTTGGCGCCGAGCAGGATCTCGCTGTCACTGACCCCCGGGCCATAGGCCTTCTGGGCATTCGCCGTTCCGAGCGCGCCGGTGAGCGCGAACGCCCACACCGCAAGCGTGACGATTGGCTTCCGCATCTTCCCCTCCCATGACGCCCTCTTTTGCGGGGTTGGTTGATCCGGCGATGGAAGCCTTGAAAGGCTTTACCCCTCGCATCGGCTATGCAATAATAGACCGTCTGTCCGGATTATCAACTGGAATCTACGGACGGCGTATCGGCCTCATGCGTGACGGAAACATCCGCAGGCGTGCGCGGCCGCATGACGGTGTGGAGGAAACATGAAGCTGACGCAGGCGCTGATCGCGGCGGTGCAATTGCGCAAGGACGCACCCGGCACCATCCACGCCGGACGGTCGCGGAGCTGGAAGGAGATCGGCCATCGCGTCGCCTGTGCCGCGGCCGGGCTGCGACGGCTCGGCGTCGATGCCGGCGATCGCGTCGCCATCCTCGCGCACAACAGCGACCTCTATATCGAGGCGCTCTATGCCATCGCCTGGGCCGGTGCGGTCGCGGTGCCGCTCAACACGCGCTGGGCGGTCGCCGAAAATGCCTATGCGATTGACGATTCCACGCCAAAACTGTTGCTGGTCGACAAGGCCTTTGCCGAGATTGCGTCCGCGCTGCGCGGCGTAAAATCACTCACCGCTATGGTCTATCTCGACGAGGGGCAAGTGCCCGACGGTATGCAAAGCTATGACGAGCTCATAGCGCATGCGCCGATCGAGGACGCCTCTGGCGCCTACAACGATCTCGCGGGCATCTTCTACACCGGCGGTACCACCGGGTTTCCCAAGGGCGTGATGCTGTCACATGCCAATATCATCTATGAATCGCTGGTCTGGATCTATGCGCTCCGGTTCCGTGAAGATACCCGGTATCTGCACTCGGCCGGCATGTTCCATCTGGCCGGCACTTCGCCGATGATCGCGCTCACGCTCGTGGGCGGTACCCACGTCACCATCCCGAAGTTCGAGCCCGAGCTCGCGATGAGGACCATCGCCGAACACAGAGTGGACTACTGCCTGTTTGTGCCGACCATGCTCAACATGATGCTCAATCATCCATCCTTCGGCACATATGACCTGAGCAGCGTCAAGGATTGCGAATATGGCGCCTCGCCGATGCCCGACGCGCTGCTGGTCAAGCTGATGCGCGTGCTGCCGAGCTGGCGCTTTCACCAGGGCTACGGCATGACCGAAAGCGCAGCGCTGGCGACCATCCTGCCGTGGGAGTATCACGCGCTGGAAGGGCCGCTGGCGGGCAAGCGCAAATCGGCGGGGCGGGCAGCGCCAGGCGTTGAAATCCGCATCATCGATCCCGCGGGCAATGAGGTACCGCGCGGGACGGTGGGCGAGATCGCGATCCGCGGCGCCGGCGTGATGCTCGGCTATTGGCGCAAGCCTGAGGAAAGCGCGCGCGTGCTGCGCAACGGATGGCTGCACACCGGCGACGGCGCCTGGATGGACGAGGACGGGTTTGTCTATATCGTCGACCGACTGAAGGACATGATCGTCTCGGGCGGCGAGAACGTCTATTCCGGCGAGGTGGAGAACGCCATCTTCCAGCACGAGCACGTCAAGGAATGCGCCGTTATCGCGGTGCCCGATCCGCAATGGGGCGAGGCGGTACATGCGATCGTCGTGCCGAAGGACGGCAGGAGTCTCGATTCCGAAATGGTGATCGCGCACTGCCGCACCTTGATCGCCGGCTACAAGTGCCCGCGTTCTGTCGATATCCGCCTCGAGCCATTGCCGCTGACCGGCTCCGGCAAGATCATGAAGTCGGCGCTGCGTGAGGAGAAGTGGCAAGGCTATACGAGGTCGGTCAATTGATGCCGGAGGCTGCGAAACGATCCCATCAAGATGTGCCGGAGCCTGTTCGCCCGGTCGTGGTCAATGACGACGCGGTGCGGCCAGCACTCGGGCGGCATCTGTCGCGGATATCCGGGAGCCGGACGGAGATTGTGGGCTTCGGCCGCAAGTCATCGGGTTTCTCCTGGATCACCTATGCGTTCGTGGCCCGCACTGCGGCTGAAGGCGACCGCAAACTGATCCTGCGCGTCGGTCCACCGAGCGGGCTGTTTGCGCCTTACTCGGTGCTGCCCCAGGTTTATGCGCTGCAGTCGCTGGCCGGCAGCGGCGTACCGGTGCCGGCGTTGGTGTCATCAGAACAGGATGGCGCCGAGATCGGCTTTCCGTTCTTCATCTGCGCGCATGTCGAGGGCGATGTTCCTGCGCCCTGGGCGGCGAGCGGGCTTGATCCCAACCACAAGCGCGCGATCGCCCGGCAGTTCGTCGAGATCCTCGCGTCGCTGCACCGGATCGACCCGGGCTCGACCCCATTTGCTTCGCTGCAGCTGGGCGGGGAACGCGCCGAGCTGCGTGCGATCGCCGGCTGGCGCGCTTCTCTCGCGCGTCCCACTGCGCGCTATTATCCGCTGCTTGATTGGGGCGGGCGCTGGTTGCGCGACAATTGTCCGCAGCCGCCGCGCCGTACCATTGTGCATGGCGACTACCGGATCGGAAACTTCATCGAGCACCAGGGGCGGATCGCCGCCATTCTGGATTGGGAGCTGACTCATCTCGGCGATCCCCACGAGGATCTGGCCTGGGCGCTGATGCCGACCTTCAATGCCAGGAGCCGCAAGCTCTATGGCGTGCTCGAGCGCGCGGAGGTGATCGATCTCTATCAGCGTGCCTCCGGCATTGCCGTCTCGGACAAGAGTCTCGCCTTTTATGAGGCCTATGCGCTGTATCAGGCAGCCGCGATCCAGATGTGCGCGGTGCGCGCCTTCGAGGTCGATCGTTTCAACGACATGCGGCTTGCGGTGATGGCAAGCCAGATGCCCTCGATCGTGCGGGCCTTCGAGCGCGCATTGGAGGCCGCGGCATGAGCGCGTCATTCGAACGGCTGATCGACGGCATCATCGATGCACTGCAAAGCCATGTCGTGCCGAACAGCAACGACGATTTCGTTCGCGGGCAGGTGTTCTCTGCAGTCTACGCGCTGAACGGGCTGAAGCTCGCAGCCGACTGGAAGGCCGAGCCGCTGCTCGAGCAAGTGCGTCTGCAGGACGATACTTTCGCGACGGTCGAACGACTGGCCGGCAGCATGGCGCATCCGGAGGTTCCTTCGACGCCGCGCATCCAGGGCGGCACGTCCGACGTTGCCGCGATCGAGGCATTGCGCGACGATGGCGACCGGCGGCTGGGGCAACTTCTGCTCTGGGCGAGCGGGGAGCACGCACGGGCGGCTAATCCCAATGCCGCGACCGAGATCGAGCGCCTGCTGCGGCGGGCGACCTGCGACCAGCTCAAGATCGAGCTCGCGACAACGCCGAAGTCGATGCTGCAGCAGATCGCAGGTGGCGAGCGCGACGGTGGAGCGGCGCAGGGCTAGCGTGGTTTCGTCGCCGACCGCCGCCGGGATGCATCGTTGCACGCCTTCCGCGACCAGCGGCGACGCTCACGAAGAAGCTTGCCGGTCCATGGCGCTCATGCTATTAATTCACCGAACGGTCGTTCGGATTATTATTGAATGGCCGATAGACATCCGCGGCAAGCGGCCGGCGAGGGAGACGGAGCGATGAACATGATGACCGGCGTCCCGCCATGGGAGCGGCTGATCCGGCCCGACCGGGTGCACGGATCGCTCTACACCGACCCAGACATCTTCGAGGCCGAGCTCAAGAACATCTGGTACCGGACCTGGGTCTATGTCGGGCACGAGAGCGAGGTGCCGAACGCCAACGACTACGTCGTCAAGTCGATCGGCCCGCAATCCGTGATCATGACGCGCGACGAGCAGGGCAAGGTCAATCTGCTGCTCAATCGCTGCTCGCATCGCGGCAACCAGATCTGCTCCTATGAGCGCGGCAATGCGCGCTCGTTCACCTGTCCGTTCCACTCCTGGACCTTCGCCAATGACGGCCGCCTGGTCGGTTATGCCTTTCCCGACGGCTATGAGGGGCAGGACAAGTCGCAGCTTGCGCTCGGGCGGGTGACGCGCGTCGAGTCTTACCGCGGCTTCGTGTTCGGCTCGTTCGCGGCCGATGGCCCGACGTTGAAGGAGCATCTCGGCGGCGCCGCCGAGACCATCGACCGGCTGGTGCGCACCTCGCCGGAGAACGAGGTCGAGATCACGGCGGGCTTCCTCAAGCATCGCGTCAAGGCGAACTGGAAGTTCATCCTGGAGAACGAGTGCGACGGCTATCACCCGGCCTTCGTGCACACCTCGATCTTCGGCGTCGCCGACAGCATGATCGGCAAACTCTATGGCGGAGCCTCGACCGCGCTGACGCGCGACTACGGCAACGGCCATACCGAGATCGACCTGCGGCCCGAGTTCCGCAAGCGCGACGCGCCGATGAGCTGGTTCGGCACCAGCGAGGACCGGTTGCCGGACTACACGGCGCGCATGAAGGCCGCCCATGGCGACACCGCCGCGCGGGAGATCATGATCGACGGCACGCCGCATGTGATGATCTTCCCGAACCTGTTCATCGCCGAGATCCAGATGTTCGTGATCCAGCCGCTCGGCGTCGACGACAGCGTGCAGCACGTCACCGCGTTGCAGTTCAAGGGCGCGCCCGATCTGAACCGAAGGCTGCGCCAGCAGACCATGGGCTCGGTCGGCCCAGCCGGCTTCCTGCTGGCGGACGATTCCGAAATGTACGAGCGCTGCCATCGCGGCGTGCTGGCGCGCAATCCCGAGTGGATCTTCCTCGGCCGCGGCGAGAAGCGCGAGCGGCAGGACGAACTCGGCTTCACGGTCGGCCACGTCACCGACGAGGTGCCGTCGCGCGGCATCTGGACCCATTATCGCAAGTTGATGGAGCCTAGCTGATGCTGTCGCGCGAGAGCAGCGCCACGTTGATGAGCGCCATCACCGCCTTCCTCTATCGCGAGGCGCGGCTACAGGACGAGCATCAATACGAGGCCTGGGAAAAGCTCTGGACCGACGACGGCGTCTATTGGGTACCGGCCAACGGCGCCGACATCGACCCGGAACGGCAGATGTCGATCATCTACGACAACCGCTCGCGGATCGCGCTGCGCGTCCGGCAGCTGATGACCGGCAAGCACTTCACCCAGACGCCGCAGTCGAATTTGCGCCGGCTGATCTCCAATATCGAATTGATGGATGACCAGCCTGACGATGGCGACATCGCGGTCGCCAGCAACAGCCTCATCTTCGAATCGAGCCTGCGTGACGACACGCTGTGGGCGGCGCGCAATGAATACCGGTTGCGCCATGTCGATGGCGAATTGCGGATGGCCGCCAAGAAGGTCATCCTCGTCAACAACGACAAGGCGATCTACACGCTTTCGTTCCTGGTCTAGAGGAAAACGCGCCATGATCGACAAGGGCCCCGTTCTGCTCGATATTACCGACGGCATCGCGCGGCTGCGGCTCAACCGCCCCGATGCGGCCAACGGCATGAGCGTCGAGCTGCTCCGCGCGCTGTGTGACGCCATCATGGTCTGTCATGGTCATTCCGATCTGCGCGTCGTGCTGCTGAGCGGCGAGGGTACCAATTTCTGCGCCGGTGGCGACGTCCGCGCCTTCGCCTCCAAGGGCGAGAAGCTGCCGGACTATATCCGTCAGGCGACGGCGTATCTGCAGAATGCGGTGACTGGATTGCTGCGGCTGGAGGCGCCGGTCATATCATCGGTGCAGGGCTTTGCGGCGGGCGGCGGCGGCTTCGGCCTGGTCTGCGCTTCCGATATCGTGATCGCGGCGGAATCGGCAAAGTTCCTCGCCGGCGCGACGCGGGTGGCGATGGCGCCGGATGCCGGCGTCTCCGTCACGCTGTCGCGGCTGGTCGGCTTGCGGCGCGCGATGTCGATCCTGTTGACCAACCCGGTGATCCCGGCTGCCGAAGCGTTGCAGATCGGCATCGTCACCAGGGTCGTGCCCGATGCCGAGCTCGCCGATGCATCGCTCACGCTGGCCCGCGAGCTTGCGGCCGGCGCGCCGATGGCTCTGGCGGCGACCAAGCGGCTGGTCTGGGCCGGCACCGGCACCAGCATCGAGCAGTGCCTCTCGGAAGAGGCGCGCACAGTCGCGGAACTCTCGGGGATGGCCGATGCACGCGAAGGGCTCGCCGCGGTCATCGAGCGGCGCCAGCCTGTATTCACGGGGCGCTGAGGTGGCGAGCTTGCCATTCGGACGTCTCGATGGCCGCCGCGCCTTCGTCTCCGGCGGCGCGCGGGGCATCGGTGCTGCGATCGCGCGCAGCTTTGCCGGCGCGGGCGCCAGGGTCGTGATCGCCGATCTCGATGTCGCCGCGGCCTCGGAGCTGGCGCGCGAGACCGGCGCCGGCGTTGCAGGATTAGACGTCAGCGATGCGACGGCAGTGCAGGCTGTGATGGCGCAGGACGGCCCGTTCGACATTGTCGTCAACAATGCCGGCATCGATCAGCATGCCTTCTTCACCGATACCACGGCGGAGGATTGGGCGCGGCTGATCGCGGTCAATCTCACCTCGGTCTTGGCCTGCACCCACGCCGCGTTGCCGGCGATGCAGGCGGCGGGCTTTGGCCGCATCATCAACGTTACCTCGGAAGCGGCGCGGCTCGGCTCAAAGGGCGGCGCGGTCTACTCCGCGGCCAAGGGCGGCGTGATCTCGTTCACCCGGAGCATCGCGCGGGAGAATGCACGCTATGGCATCACTGCGAACGCGATCGCGCCGGGACCGATCCGCACGCCGATGCTGGAGCAGGCGGTGGCAAAGGGCGGCGACAGGATCCTGCAGGCAATGACCGGCGCAACGCTGCTCGGCCGCCTCGGCGAGCCGGAGGAGGTCGCGGCTGCCGCGCTGTTCCTGGCTTCCGACCAGGCCGCCTATATCACCGGAGAGACGCTCGGCGTTTCCGGCGGCATGGGCATCGGCGGCTGAAATGGGCAGCGCGGACGACGATATCGCAATCACGCCGGTCGATCGCGCGATCGAGCGTTTGCGCGCGATCTATCGCGGCTGGACCCGCGATACATCGGTGGCGCAGATGCGCGACGACTGGGACGGAGCCTTTGCCGGCTGCTCGGTGCCGGTGACGCGCCAACCGGTCGCCGCCGGCGGGGTCGACGGCGAATGGCTCGTGCCGACGGGCGCATCGCGCGACAAGGTGATCCTCTATTTTCACGGCGGCGGTTTCCGTATCGGCTCGGTCGCGTCGCATCGCGACCTGGCCGCACGGATCGCCGATGCATCCGGCTGCCGCGTGCTCTCGATCAATTACCGGCTTGCCCCGGAGCATCGTTTCCCCGCGGCACTCGAGGATGCGCTGATTGCCTATCGATATCTGCGCGATCAGGGGCTGCATCCGGCGGATATCGCCTTCGCCGGGGATTCGGCCGGCGGCAATCTCGTGCTGTGCGCGATGCTGGCGGCGCGCGACCGTGGCTTGCCGCTGCCCGCCGCCGCCGCGCTGATGTCGCCCTGGACCGATCTTACCGCGAGCGGCGCGAGCTATCAGAGCAGGGCCGAGGCCGATCCGATCCACCAGCGCGCGATGATCCTGGCGCTGGCGAAGAACTACCTTGGCAAGGACGGCAATGTCCGCGATCCGCTGGCCTCGCCGCTTTATGCCGATCTCACCCGTCTGCCGCCGCTGCTGGTGCAGGTCGGCGACCGCGAGACCGTGCGCGACGATGCGACGGAACTGGCCGCCCGGGCGCAGGCTGCCGGTGTCGACGTCAAGCTCCAGGTGTGGGACGGCATGATCCACGTCTTCCAGATGTTCCCGGAGATTTCGCAGGCGCGCGAGGCGATCGCATCGCTGGCAGCTTTTTTGCGCAACCATCTTCACATCGGTCATGAGAGGGCGCCACAATGAACGTCATGACGTCGGATCCGCGCCAGCTCACTGAGGCCGAGTTCCACTTTTCGGAGCAGCCCAATCTGCCCGAGGAGCTGCGCATGCTGCGCGAGCAGGTGCGCCGCTTCGTCGAGAAGGAAGTAGTGCCGCATGCCGAGGCGTGGGAGCGCGACGGCAAGATCCCGCGCGAGATCTATCGCCGCATGGGCGCGCTCGGCTTTCTCGGCATGCGCCACGCGGTCGACCATGGCGGCACCGACATGGGGCCGCTGGCCTCGATGGTATTCGCCGAGGAGTTGGGGCGCTCCAGCTTCGGCGGTTTCACCTCGTCGATCCTCGTGCATACCGACATGTCGGCGGTGCACATCTCCTTGCGCGGTACGCCGGAACAGAAGCAGAAGTATTTGCCGGCGATTATCCGCGGTGAGACGGTCTGCTCGATCGCGGTGACCGAGCCCGATGCGGGCTCCGACGTCGCAGGCCTCAAGACGCGGGCGCGGCGCGACGGCGACAGCTGGGTGATCAACGGCGCAAAGATGTTCATCACCAACGCGGTCTATGGCGACATCCTGATCGTCGCCGCGCGGACCGACCCGCATGCCAAGGGCAGCCGCGGCATCTCGCTGTTCATCGTCGAGCGCAACACGCCGGGCATCACGGCGACCAAGCTCGACAAGCATGGCTGGCTCTGCTCGGACACCGCCGAGATCGCGTTCCAGGACGTGCGCGTGCCGGCGGAAAACCTGCTCGGCGAGGAGAACAAGGGCTTCTATGGCATCATGGAGACCTTCCAGAACGAGCGCATCTGCATCGGCGGCATCTGCGCGGGCGAATCCGCCAAGGCGATCGAGCTGACGACGAATTACGTGAAGACGCGGCAGGCATTCGGCGGCCCGCTCTGGAATCAGCAGGGCGTGCGGCTGAAGCTCGCCCAGCTTGCCGCGAAGGCGGCGGCGGCGCGGGCGCTGGCCTATCAGGCCGCCGAGCTCGCGGCGGCCGGGCAGGATTGCCTGCGTGAGGTCTCGATGGTGAAGGCGCTGTCGCCCGAGGTGCTGCACGAGGTCGTGCATGGCTGCCTGCAACTGCACGGCGGCTCAGGCTTCATGCGCGGCACCCCGATCGAGCGCATGGTGCGCGACGCGCGGGTGCTGACGATCGGCGGCGGCGCCACCGAGGTGATGCTGGAGGAAGTGGCGAAAAGGATGTGACGCCGGCGCTCTTTCTTACCTCGCCCCGCTTGCGGGGAGAGGTCGGATCGCATCGTGAGATGCGATCCGGGTGAGGGGGAGTCTCCACGAGCGTTTCTGGCAGCGCGTCTGCGGATGCGGCCCCTCACCCCAACCCTCTCCCCGTAAGAACGGGGCGAGGGAGCAGACCTACGTCCGGGTCATGTCATTTCTGGGCACGAGCGCCCTGGCCGACAGTCTGCGCCGCAATGCCCGGCTTCAGCCGCCAGTCCTCGCCAAAATCCGCGAGCGGGTGGAAGAACAGCGGCTCGGTGGTCTCGAGCCGCCGCAGCCGTTCGGCATAGTCGTTGAGATAGCGGTGCCGCGTGGCCTCGTCGACGAAGTTCACTGAATACGACACGAACGGCGGCAGCACCTTGCAGCCCGCATAGGCCAGCATGCCGTTCTGGATCGGCCACAGCACCACATCGAGCGCACCGACCAGCCCGTCGGGCGCGCACATGCCGGGATAGGCGGCGGTCGAGGTCACGACCATGGCGCGGCGGCCGGCAAGGCCGCCGGTGTCGTAGCGGCGGCCGCTGCCGTAAATTGCGCCGTTGACGAACACGCGGTCGATCCAGCCTTTCATGATGGCGGGGACCGAGAACCACCACAGCGGAAACTGCAAGATCAGGAGGTCGCACCACAGCAGCTTCTCGATCTCGGCGGCGATGTCGCCGCTGAGCGCCCCGTGCTGCAGATTGTATTTCTGCTCGCGGTCATATTGCAGCCGGTCGGGAAACCGCCGCGCGCCAAAGTCTTCGGCGGTCGCTACCGGGTTGAACCGCATGGCGTAGAGATCGGAGATCCTGACCGTATGCCCGAGCGCGGTCAGTTCCGCCACCGACCGCGCCAGCAGTGCAGCGTTGAACGACTGCGTCTCCTGATGGGCAAAGACGATCAGGACCTTCATCTCTCTAGTTCACCGGCTTGAAGCTGAGCGTCGCGGCATCGGCCTGCATGATCTGCAGCTTCTGGTTGGAGAAGCGGACGCCGGGACCGAAGCTGATCGGCGCCATCACGCCGGTCTCGACATTCCTGGTCTTCTCCAGTTCCGAGATGGTGCAGGCCCAGGTCGGCTGCTTGCCACAGCGCTCGATCGCCGCGATCAAGACCTTCGCGGCGGCATAGCCGGTCATGGTGTAGCGGTTGATGCCCTTGAACTCGGCCTCCGACACCAGCGGCTTGGCCTTCTCGAGAAACGCCTTGCCCGCCGCGCCGGCGAACGGCTCGACATAATCAACGGCGTAGATGCCGTCGCCGGCCGGGCCCATCAGCTTCAGTACCGGCTCGATGCGGCCGGGCCAGAAGATGCCGGTCACCGGCTTGATGTTCAATTTCTCGAGCTCCTTTGTCATCGCGATGTTCTCGGCGATGATGCCGCCGGCCAAAAACACCTCGGCGCCGGCATCTTTCAGCTGCAGCATGTCGGACGAGAAGTCCTGCTGGCCCTTCTTGTAGTTGCCGCTGTAGACGACGTTCAGCTTCTTGGCCTTGACCACGGAATCGAAGCCGTCGCGCACGGTGATGCCGTAATCGTCGTCCTGGGTGATCAGGCCCCATTTCTTGCCGGGGTTCCTGTCGGCGAGGAAGTTGACGAGGTGGATGATGCCCTCCTCGTAGGATTGCCCGACCACGAACACGTTCTTGCGCGCCGGCTCCCACAGGAATTTGACCGGCGCGACGTCGATCACGGTCGGGATACCGGACTTCTCCAGCACCGGCATCACGGCGATCGACTGGCCCGAACCGGAGATGCCCAGCATCGCGAAGACCTTGTCGACGTCGATCACCTTCTTGACGCCCTGGATGGTTCGCGCGGTAACGTAGCCGTCGTCCTCCAGCACATATTTGATCTTGCGGCCGTTGATGCCGCCGGCGGCGTTGGCTTCGGCGATCGCGATCTTGTGGCCGATCGAGGCGGCGACGCCCAGCAGCGCCGGCGGGCCGGTCAGCGGCTCCACGTCGCCGATCAGGATCTCGCTGTCGGTGATGCCGGGATCGGCGGCAGTAGCCGGGCCGGTCGTGAGACAGGCCGTGGTGAGCAGCAGCGCAACTGCTGCCAGGTGTCTGATCATTGTCTCCTCATCATGGTGTTGCGTCTTTTTTTGATTAGTAGCGCAGCGGCCAGTGCACCCAGGCCCGCCTGATGTCGTGCCAGGCGCCGACCAGCCCCCGCGGCTGGAAGCGCAGGAACAGGATGATGACGAGGCCGTAGAGCATGCTCTTCAGCTCCTGCGCGCCGGTCGTGAAGGTCGCGTCCATCTGCGCGCTGAACAGGCTGAAGACGAGCCGCGTCGCCTCCGGCAGCAGCACGATCAGGATGGTGCCGAGCACCGCGCCGAGCGCCGAGCCGAGTCCACCGACGATCAGGATCGCCAGCGCCTCGATCGAGAGCAGGAACGGAAAGCCCTCGACGCTGACGAAGGAGAGATAGATGCCGTACAGCGCGCCGGCGATGCCGGTGATGAACGCCGAGGTGACGAAGGCGAACAGCTTGTAGGCATGCAGGTTGATGCCCATGACGCGCGCCGCCGTGTCGTTGTCCCTGATCGCGACGAAGGCGCGGCCGACCCGGCTGCGGCGGATGTTGAGGGTGGCGAACAGCGTCAGTGCCGCGATGCCGAGGCAGAGATAGGTGAAGGCCGCGTCGCCGTCGAAGCTGATGCCGAGGATCTCGGGCCGCTGCACCTGAATGCCGCGTGCGCCGTTGGTGAGCCAGCGCATCTCCAGGATCACGGTGTTGATGATGAAGGAGAAGGCGAGCGTGGTGATGGCGAGGTAAAGTCCCTTGAGCCGAAGCGACGGCGCACCGACGATCAGGCTCGCCAGCGCCGGCACCACGCCGGCGCCGAAGAAGCCGACCAGCGGCGGCATGTGGTACTTCGAGACCAGCACCGCATAGGCATAGGCACCGGTGACGAGGAAACCGACATGGCCGAGCGAGATCAGGCCGGTGTAGCCGGTCAGGATGTTGAGTCCGAGCGCACCGGTGACCGTGATCAGGATGATCATCAGGAACGATAGCGCGTAGGAGTTCAGCACAAAAGGAGCGGTGATCAGCGCCAGCAGCAGCACGGCCGACCATAGCCACACCGGCGGGGAATCGATCAGCGCAACCAGTTCGCCGTAGCTCTGCTTGTAATCGCCGGTGCGCATCACACCCTCTCGATGTCGCGTTCGCCGAAGATGCCGAACGGGCGGATCATCAGCACGATGATGATCATGGCAAAGCCCGCGACCTCCTTCATGCCGGAGCCGATATAGCCGCCGGCCAGGTTTTCGGTGATGCCGATCAGGAGGCCGCCGAGGCCGGAGCCGAGCACGGCGTCGAGGCCGCCGAGGATGGTGGCCGGAAACGCCTTCAGCCCGAGCTGGAACATCGCCGGCGATAGATCATAAGACAGCGCGAAGAACACGCCGCCGATGCCGGCGATCACCGAAGACGCGGCCCAGGCCAGCGCATGAACTCTTGTTGCGCTGATGCCCATCAACAGCGCCGTGCGATCGTCGGCTGCGACCGCGCGCATCGCAACCCCGACCTTGCTGTAACGGAAGAACGCCCAGATCGCGGCGATCAGCAGAAGCAGCGTCGCGATCACCGCAATCTGCCCGGTACGCACGCCGATGCCGCCGAGATGCACGATGCCGCGGCCCATGCCGATGTCGAGGCCGTGCGGATAGGCGTCCCAGATGAAGTTGATGGCGGAGCGCAGGATCACGGCGAGCCCGATCGTGACCATCACGGTCGCGAATACCGGCTCGCCCAGCATCGGCCGCATCACGAGCCGCTCGATGATCAGGCCGAGCAGGACAGCGGCGAGAATCGCGCCCACCGCGACGACGAACACATTGCCGCTGACCGTGGTCGAGATCGTCCAGGCGGTATAGGCGGTGATCATGGTCATCTCGCCCTGGGCGAAATTGACCAGCCCGGTGGACTTGTAGATCACCGCAAAGCCCATCGCGATCAGCCCGTAGATCGCGCCGATCGCGAGCCCCGAGATCAGCAGCTGGATGAGATACTGCATTCAGCCCTCCGCCCGGTAGATGATGGCGAGTTCACGGGCGAACTTCTTCTCGATCATTGCGCGGCGTACCTTCTGGGTGGCGGTCAGCTCGCCGTCGTCATGGTCGAGCTCCTTTTCCAGGATGGCGAACCGCCTGATGTTCTCGACCCGGGCGAACCGCTTATTGGTCTCGTTGACGACGCGCTCGACCAGCTCATTCACTTCGGGAAGCTGCGAGAGCGATTTGTAGTTGGTGTAGGCGAGCGCCCGGTCGCGCGCCCAGCGGCCGACATTGTCGTAGTCGACCTGGATGATGGCGCCGAGATACTTCTTGGCCTCGCCGACCACGATCGCTTCCTTGATGAATTCGGAATCCTTCAGCGCGTTCTCGATCTCGGACGGCGCGATGTTCTTGCCGCCAGCGGTGATGATGATCGCCTTCTTGCGGTCGACCACGGCGATCTCGCCATTGTCGAGGACATCGATGATGTCGCCGGTGCGCAGCCAGCCGCCGGGCTCCAGCGAGGCGGTCGAGGCCTTCTCGTCGAGGAAGTAGCCCTTGAAGACGCCGGGGTTGCGCAGCAGGATCTCGCCGTCGGTGTCGCACTTCCATTCGGTCTGCGGCAGCGGCACGCCGCAGCCGCCGATCCGATGATGGCTTGCGGTCTGGATGAAGGCGACGCCGCCGCTTTCGGTGAGGCCGTAGCCCTGCGACACCGGACGGCCGATGATGTCGAAGAAGCGCAGCGTCTCCGGCGAGATCGAGGCGCCGGCGCAGAGCCGGTGCCGACTGTAGGCAAAGCCGAGATGGCGCTGCAAATTGCGGAACATCAGGAGATAGAGCAGTCCGTAGGCGGCACGATCGAGCATACTGGCCTTGCCGGCCTGTCGACGGTCGGACAGCGTGCGGCCCCAGGCGAGGCAGGCCCTGGTGAAGCTCTGGCGCAGGCGGCCGCTCTCGCCGAGGCGGAACAGAAAGCCCTGCTGCAGCTTCTCGTAGATGCGGGGAACGCCGACGAAGAAGGTCGGCGCGATCTCGCGGATGTTGATCGCGACGGTGTCGATCGATTCGGCGAACGAAACGGTGCCGCCGAGCACGAGATGGGTCACGGTGCCGTAGCAGCGCTCGGCGACGTGGCACAGCGGCAGATAGCTCACCGCCTCGAACGGCTTGTCGGCAGTGCCCACGGTTTTGGCGTAGGCATAGGCGGCGTAGACGAGATTGCGATGGGTCAGCATCGCGCCCTTGGGCGGGCCGGTTGTGCCTGAGGTGTAGACGAGGATGCAGACGTCGTCGGGCGCGCCCTGGCTGATCAGGCGGTCGAGCGTCGCGTCGGCCTCCGAATTCTCCTGGGCGTAGGTCCTGCCGCGCTCGCACAATGCGGCGAACGACATCAGCTCCGATTGCCGGTAATGCCGCAGGCCCTTCATGTCGACGCAGACGATGGCCTCGAGGTCCGGCAGGCCGCCATTATTGGCCATCGCGTCGAGCACCTTGTCGGTCTGCTCCTGGTCGCCGGTGACGACGATGCGGGCGCCCGAATGCTTGACGATATATTGCAGCTCGACCCAGGGATTGGTCGGATAGATGCCGACCGCCACCGCGCCGATCATCTGCGCACCAAGGTCGGCGTAAAACCATTCCGGCGTGTTCTCGCCGGCGATGGCGATCCGGTCGCCAGGCTTGATGCCGAGCGAGAGCAGGCTGAGCGCCACCGCGCGCGCGGTGTCGTAATAGTGCCGCCAGGAATAGGGATTCCAGATGCCGTAGTCCTTCTCGCGCAGCGCCAGCGCCTCGCCGTGCATCGCGGCGCGCTGCCGTAGCAATTGCGGGATGGTGATGGCGGCATCCGCAAGCGTAGCCTGCAACGCGTCGATGCCGGCTGCGGGCACACTGCGTGCGGCGCTGGCTGGCAGCGGCGGATGAGCGGTGCGCAGGCTGTCCAGCGTCGACATCACGCGCCTGCCTTTGTCATCGCGTCAGTGCGCTGACCGCCGAGATAGGCCTCCGCGACTGCCGGATCGCGCCTGATCGCACCAGGTGCGCCTTCGGCGATCTTGCGGCCGAAATTCAGCACATGGACGCGGTCAGAGATGTCCATCACGATGCGCATCTCGTGCTCGATCATCACGACGGTGATGCCGAGCTCGTCGCGGATGTCGAGCACGAAGCGCGCGATGTCCTCGGTCTCCTCCTGGTTCATGCCGGAGACCATCTCGTCGAGCAGCAACAGCTTCGGCTCGCAGGCGAGCGCGCGGGCGAGCTCGACGCGCTTTTGTTGGCCATAGGACAGCGTGCCGACCACGGCGTCCCTGATATGCTCGATCTCGAGGAATTCGATGATGTGCTCGACGCGCTGCCGTGCCGCGATTTCCTCCTTGCGGGTACGCCCGTAGAACCACACCGCATCGAGCACGGTCGAGCGCAGATGGGTGTGGCGGCCGGTCAGGATGTTCTCGACCACGGTGCCGTGCTTGAACAGCGCCAGATTCTGGAAGGTGCGGCCGATACCGACGGCGGCGAACTTCCACGGCGAGATCGTCGAGAGGTCGATACCGTCGAAGATGATGCGGCCGCCGCTCGGCCGCAGCACGCCCGAGATCATGTTGAACAGCGTGGTCTTGCCGGCGCCGTTCGGACCGATCACGCTGCAGATCTCGCCGGGCGCGACGCGCAGGCTGACATCGGCGACTGCCTGCAGGCCGCCGAAGCGCTTTGACAGGTTCTCGACCGTGAGCAGCGCGGTCACGACAGCCACCGCTTGCGGCGCTTGTAGTGCTTCACGTCGCGCAGGCTCTTGCGACCGGTGGAGGAGACGCCGAGATAGAATTCCTGGACGTCCTCGTTGGCGGTGAGCCTCGCTGCCGTGCCGTCGAGCACGACGCTGCCGGTCTCCAGGATGTAGCCGTAGTCGGCGATGTCGAGTGCGCGCTGCGCGTTCTGCTCGACCAGCAGCACCGTCATCTTCAGTTCGTCGCGCAGCCGGACGATCACCTCATAGATGCGGTCGATGATCAGCGGCGCGAGCCCGAGCGACGGCTCGTCGAGCGCCAGCAGCACGGGATCGGTCATCAACGCGCGGCCGATCGCTAGCATCTGCTGCTCGCCGCCGGACATGTAGCCGGCGATCTGGTCGCGCCTCTCATATAGCCGCGGAAACAGCGCAAACACCTTGTCGCGGCGCTCGCGCGCCTCGGCGCTGGTCCTGGTGTAGCCGCCCATTTGCAGGTTCTCGTCGATGGTGAGCGCCGCGAACACGCGGCGGCCCTCCGGCACCTGCACGATGCCGCGGCGGACCAGCTCGTCCGGTGCAAGGCGATGCACCTCGTCATTGCGGAAGCGGATGCTGCCGTTCTCGATCACGCCTTCCTCGGTATAGAGGATGCCGGACATCGCCTTCAGCAGCGTCGATTTGCCGGCGCCGTTGGAGCCGAGCAGGGCGACGATGCTGCCCTCGGGCACCGCGATCGAGATGTCACGGATCGCCTCGATCGCATTATCGTAGACGATCCGGATGTTGCGGAATTCGAGCAAGCCATCCTGCGCCGGCGCGGCCTGCGGCGCTGCTTGCGGCGTCGGATGCGGGATGGTCGTCGGCATCGCGTTCAGACCCCGCCTGCTGACCGGCGAGGGCGCGCGGCGAGGATCGCATCGGTGACGAGCTTGGCGGTCTCGGCGCAGGCTTGCGTGCCGCCATTGCCATATTGCTTCACCGCGTCGCCGACGCACCACAGGCCCTCGATACCGGTCTCGCGCGGCAAATCGTAGCCGGCGCAACTCCGTTGTGCCGGCCAGTCGTCGCGCATCACCCGGATCGACAGGATTTTTGCCTGGTCGAAATTCGCGAACTGCTCGCGCAGATCCTCGAGCGCGAGCTGGACTTCTGCATCGGAGTCAAAGTCACCGAGCGCGGGTACCGGCACGGCATAGGCGACATAGAGGTGCCAGCCGGGCGGCGCCAATTCCGGACAGGTAGCGGAGAGGTTGGCCATGTTGCAGAGCCGGCGCGTCTTGCCGAAGGTGACGATGCCGGGATGACCGATCAGCGGCTCGCGGCTCGCGACATTGATGACGATGTTGGCGGCCGGGCGAAGGTCGTTCTTCACCCTGGTGATATAATCCGCCGGGAACGCCTCGCTGCCGGCGAGCGCGACGGTGGCCTTCGGTCCCGCATTGCTGATCACGAGATCGGTGTCGATCCGCACCCGCTCGCCGTTCCTGAGCACGGTGACGCCTTCGACCTTGCCGTTCGCGGTGTGGATCGTGGTCGCCGGTGTTTCGAGCCAGATGTCGCCATTGCGCCTGACGGCATTGCCTAGACTGTTCCAGACGCCGATCGTGCCCTGCGGGCAGAAGCCGAATTTCTTGAAGGCGCCCTTGCTGGTGAAATAGGTGAGGAAGGCGCGGGCCGGCAGCTCGGCGGCGTTGCAGGCGAAGATCGCCGCGCAAAGATTGCGGAACAGCGCGTGTACGGTGGCGTTGCTGGTGTAGCCCTTCAGCCAGTCCTCGGTCGATTGCCGCCCGTCGGGCAGATTGCCGGAGCGGGCGTCGGCGAATTTCTCCAGGATGCGTGAGGCCTGTTTTGTGAGCTGCCCGAGCAGCAGCGACCAGCCGCCGCGGCCGACATCGATCACCTTGCCGTCGATGAAGAACGAACTCGCCGGCTCCGGCGCGCGGATGTCGAGCGGGGCGCCGATGGTGTTGAAGGTTTCCTCGAACACGCCACCGAACTCGATCGCGATCGCCCCGATATTGACCTTGAAGCCATCGATCTCCTCGGTCGAGGCGCGCCCGCCGAGCCGGTCCTTGTCGTCGACGACGAGCGTATGCAGCCCGCCATGGGCGAGACGCGCCGCGGCACACAGCCCGCCGGCACCGGCTCCGATCACGACAGCATCGATCCTCTGAGAATCCACGCGCAACCTCCCGCGATGCCGCCGGGTTGGTCCCGGCATGCGCAATCTGCTTGCTTGATGGAAGGCAGTCTAATATAATCCGACCGGTCGTTCAAATTATTTTTTGACGCAGGTCGCTCGTCGCACGGGCGATGGAAGAGTCTGGTGGATGGTGCCCGCAAAGGGGAGGAGAGCGTGGGGCGGCGGTAGTATAGAGAGAGGCAGTCGCCCGATTCCGGCGGCGCCGATGGTGCATGAGAGAGACGGCAATGGCGCGGACGCGCTCAGAGAATTACGACGAGATTCAGCGGAACATTCTCACCACTGCCTGCGGCCTGTTCGCGCGGCAGGGCTACATGCGTGCCTCGATCGCCGACCTTGCGGATGCCTGCAAGCTGTCGCGCGGCGCGCTGTACCATTATTTCGATTCCAAGGAAGCGATCCTGTTCGCGATCCTCGACGCCCATATCCGCGAGATGATCGCGGACGTCGAAGCCGCGATGGCCGAAAAGGCGACGACGCTGGAGCAGTTCCGCGCCGCGATCCAGGCCATCGTCGCGCTGAATGCGCGTTCGAGCGACGAGCAGCGCGTGATCCTCAACGACCTCTCGTTCCTCGGCGAGACCGAGCAGGATGCGATCAAGGCGCTGGAGCGCCAACTCGTCGACACGGTCTCGGATCTTCTGGTCAAGCTCGACAAGGAAGGCAAGATCGTCAAGCGGACCAAGAAGATCTACAGCATGATGCTGTTCGGCATCCTGAACTTCAGCCACACCTGGTACGATCCGAAGGGCGGGATCGATCCAACGGAGTTCGCCGACATGGTGGTGGACCTGTTCCTGTACGGCTTCACCATGCCGGTGCCGGCAAAGGACGCCGCGCGTGCGCTGCGCCAGCGCGCGTGAGGCCATCGCGGCGCGCACTGCGGCTTCGCGCCGAAGACATCTCTCGCAGCGATTATTCCTCATCTCGTCTGCACATCATCGTGAAGGCCGAGACGTTGTCCCGCGCGTAACGCACGCGCGGCACGCTGCGTAGTTTTGCCACGAACGCCGCAACAGCGGCCGATGATGGCATCGCAGCGAGGGAAGAAACAACCGCATGAATCTGTCGTTCAACATCGCCGAACAGGGCGAGGGGTCTTATCGAGCGCTCGCGATCCTGCGCTGGGTTATGGTCGTGATCTTCGTGTCGTTCGGCATGCAGAAGTTCACGCTGCAATCGGCGCAAGGCATCGCGCAGTTCATCAGCAACAGCCCGTTCATCTCGTGGCTGTCGGTGTTCGGCCTCCGCGGCGAGGCCTACGTGCTCGGCGTCGCCGAGTTCGGCATTGCGGCGCTGCTCGCCGCCGGCGCGTTCAGCCCGCTTCTCTCGGCGATCGGCTCGCTGATGGGCGTCATCACCTTTGCGGTGACGTGGTCGTTCTTCTTCACGACGCCGGGGGTGGTCAAATGGAGCCTGTCGACCGATCCGATGGGCTGGAACCTGGCCGGCGAGTTCCTGTTCAAAGACATCGTGCTGCTTTGCGTCTGTCTCGTGCTGCTGTTGGCGTCGTTGCCGCGGTCGATCGTCCGCTTGCGCGCCACATAGGCTCGCGCGGCGCGATCGATGGTTAATCGATGTTTAACGAGGCATCGCGCGCATCCGGCATCTGGAACAGGACAAAACGTCGCGGATGACCGTGTCTTGAAAATCGAATCCGATCGGCTTATGCAACCTTCGATTGACGAATTGTTGCTAGGAAGAAACGTCCCCGGTTGGGAGCGGAATGTGACGAAGTCAGAAATATCCTTGGCCCGATCGGTAAGCGCCGATCTTGCCTTTTCGTCGAAGCCCACTCCCGTCATTTTCAAACGTCCCGCATTTTTTAGTTCGATTGCAGTTCCCGCACCGTGGCTGGAGTGGGAGGGCGGTCGCGATCGCGGCTTCCGGAAGTGACCACCGGAACAGCGATCGGGCCGCCCCGTCCCCAGCCGGGCGGGTAACGGCGCAAGACGCGCAATCGTGAATTCGGACGCTTGGGTTCCACCGCTAGGATCGTGATGTCGCCATCTATCGATGGTGAACAGATTGTCTGCAGGTCGCATCGCAACATCGTGCCGATTTCGTTCTTCATGAGACAATGGCTCACCGTCCGGATCGCGGCCGTCCTGTTCGTGGTCGCTGGTAGCGTGCTTGGGGTAGCGCGCGCGGATTCCGACATGGACGCGCAGATCAGGGACATCGTCACGACGGAACTCGCGCCGACCGCGACCGCGACCGACCCGGGCGGCCTCGCCGCGGCGGTCTACGCCGGGGGCCGGGTCGCGTTCTTCAACTACGGTTTCGCTGATGACTCAGCGAAGCGGCCGGTCACCCCGGACACGCTGTTCAACCTTGCCTCGTTGCGCAAGCTGTTCGAGGCGACGCTGGTCGCGCTCGGCACCGAGCGCGGCGAATTGCGGCTGGACGATCCGGTCGGCAAGTATCTGCCCGAGCTCAACGGCGACTACGTCAGCCGCGTCACCATCGGCGAACTCGTCAATCATACGTCGGGGCTGCTGCTGCCGACCGATCATCCGCCATGGCCGGTCGGGACCTTCAGCCGTGATCAGTTCATCGCGATGCTCAACGCGTGGACGCCGCCGGCAGGAGAGCAGCCGGGCAAGCAGCGCATCTACAGCCATGCCGGCTATGTCCTGCTGCAGCTGGTGCTGGAGCGGCGCTATGAGATGCCGATCGCGACGTTGATCGGGAGCCGCATCCTCAATCCGCTCGGAATGACGTCGACCTTCGTTCCGGACCGCAGCGAGGACAACCGCGCGAGGATGGCGCCCGAGCTGATGCAGCGCGTGGTTCAGGGCTACTCCCACGACGGCACGGCGATCGGTCCGCCGGGCAATCAGCAGCGCTATTACGATTTTCCAGGCACCGGCCAGATGTTCTCATCGGCGCGCGATCTCGGCATATTGCTGGGCGCCTGCCTCGACGGCGCGGTGATCGATCCCGAATTGCGCGCAGCGTTGCAGATGACCGAGCGGGAGAGTTTTCGCGTCGACGAAAAGTTCGGCCAGGCGATGGCATGGGAGCATGTGCGGCTGGACGGCATCACCGTGATCGACAAGCCGGGCGGTCTCAATAACGCCTCAGCCTATGTCGGCCTGGTGCCGGCGCGCAGGCTCGGCATCGTGCTGCTCGCCAATCGCGGCGACTATCCGCACGAGATCGCGCGCTACAGGATCTTGCCGGCCCTCGCGCGACTTTAATCGCAGGACGTGCCAGTCCAATGACACGGCCTGCGCGGCAGGGCAGAGGATGCATGCAAAAATCGCGATGGCGCGGAACCGTGATGAGCTGTATAAGCCGGTAGCTTCTTCTCCATTTTGAAGAGGCTGATATGACCGATCTGTATCCTGATTTGCACAATTGGCTTTCGCAACAGCCCCATGGGTTGCGAACCTTCAGGACCTTCCAGCAAAAACTCGAGATTCTGAGCAAGGACGACCCGGAGCAACGCGGCGTTTGCCGGCTGCTGAGCGGACTCGTCGGCAACTACGTCGAAACCTTCGACGAGGAGCCGCTGCCGGTCGCGGTCGCCGACCGCGCCTATGGCCGGCTGCTCGATCTCGTCGCAAGCCTTGATCTCAAGGGAAATCCCGACCGGCGCCTCGCCGACATCAACCGCATCGCGTCCTGCGATCTGCTGAACTGATCGCGGCGGCTTAGCGCCGCGTCGTCGCGAGCTCGCGATAGAGCGCGGCGTAGCGGCCGGCGCGATTGTGCCAGGAGACATCGGTGGCCATGCCGGCCTGCTGCAGCCGGCGCCATGTCACCTTGTCGTTGAACAGCAGGTTTGCCTTGCGCAAGCCGTGGGCGAGCGCATCCGAGGTGACGGGTGCGAACTTGACGCCGGTCGGCGCATCGCCGGTGATCGCGACTTCGTCGAAGTCGAGCACGGTGTCGGCAAGGCCGCCGACATTGGCGACAACAGGGACCGCGCCGTAGCGCAGCGCGCACAGCTGGGTGAGGCCGCACGGCTCGAAGCGCGACGGCACCGCGAGCGCGTCCGCGCCGGCCTGGATCAGATGCGCCAGCGCCTCGTCGTAACCGATCACGACCGCGATCCGTCCGGGATTGTCGCGCGCCAGCGCGGCGTAGCGATCCTGCAGGTCGCGATCGCCGCTGCCGAGCAGCGCAAGCTGAATGCCTTCGCCGAGCAGCGTCGGAATGTTCTCGAGCAGCAGGTCGAGGCCCTTCTGCCATGACAGCCGGCTGATGACGCCGAGCAGCATCGCATCCGGCGTGGGATCAAGCCCGAAGCGCCGCTGCAGCGCTGCCTTGTTCACCGCGCGCTCCGCCGGCTGCTCGGCGCTGAAGCGTGCCGCGATGTCGGGATCGGTGGCCGGATTCCACACCGATATGTCGATGCCGTTGAGGATGCCGCTCAGCACATCGGCGCGTTCGCGCAGGAGGCCGCCGAGCCCCATGCCGCCCTCGTCGCTTTGAATCTCCCGCGCATAGGTCGGCGACACCGTGGTGATGCGGTCGGCGAATTGCAGGCCGGCCTTCAACAGGCTGATGGTGCCGTAATATTCGACGCCATGGAGCGCGTAGGATTCGCCCGGCAGGCCGAACGCGGCAAGCATGTCCGGCGAGAACTGGCCCTGATAGGCGAGGTTGTGCACGGTCATCACCGTGCCGGGCCGCGGTTGCCCGGCATAATGCAGGAGGGCGGGTGCGAGGCCCGCCTGCCAGTCATGCGCATGCACGATGTCGGGGACGAAGGAGGTGATCGCGCCCTGGCCGATCTCCGCCGCCATCCGCGACAGCGCGGCAAAGCGGATGCCGTTGTCCGGCCAGTCGCGTCCGTCCGGGCCGACATAGGGATTGCCGGGCCGCGCATAGAGATGCGGCGCATCGAGCGCGAACAGATCGAGGCCATCATGCGTGCCGCCCAGCACGCGGATCGGCCCGCCGTAGAATTCCGGCCAGTGCAGCAGCGTCTCCGCCGAAGCCAGCGCCTTGAGCACGTCGGGATAGCCGGGCACCAGCGTCCGCGTCGTGACGCCGTGCTGCTTCAGCGCCACCGGCAGCGCGCCGACCACGTCGGCAAGGCCGCCGGTCTTGACGATCGGGTAGACTTCAGAGGCGACTGCGAGGACGCGGATGGGCGTCATGTCCCCAGCCTGTCGATCATCGACTGCGTGATCAGCGTGATGCCGCTCTCGGTGGTGCGGAAGCGCTTGCCGTCGAATTCGGGATCCTCGCCGACCACGAGCCCTTCCGGAATCCTCACCCCGCGATCGATCACGACGTTTCGGAGCCGTGCTCCGCGGCCGACATTGACATAGGGCATGATCACCGCATTCTCGATATTGGCGTAAGAATTGACGTGCACGCCGGTGAACAGCAAGGAGCGGCGCAGCGACGCGCCCGAGATGATGCAGGCACCCGAGACCAGCGAGGTCACCGCCTGGCCGCGCCGTCCGTCCTCGTCATGCACGAACTTGGCAGGCGGGGTGATCTCGGCATAGGTCCAGATCGGCCATGATCGATCGTAGAGGTCGAGCTCGGGCACCACGTCAGTGAGATCGATATTGGCGCCCCAATAGGCATCGACGGTGCCGGCATCGCGCCAGTAGGAGCGCGGATCGTCGCCGGAGCGGACGCAGGAATCGTTGAACTGGTGCGCGATCGCCCGGCCGTGCTTCACGATATAGGGGATGATGTCCTTGCCGAAATCGTGGGCCGAGTTCGGGTCAACGGCATCGCGGCGCAACTCGTCGAACAGGAATTCCGAATTGAAGACATAGATGCCCATGCTGGCCAGCGACTTGTCGGGCTTGCCGGGCATCGGTGGCGGATCGGCGGGTTTCTCGAGGAAGGACTGGATCAGGCCGGTCTCGTCGATATGCATGATGCCGAAGGCGCTGGATTCAGCCCGCGGCATTTCAAGGCAGCCGACCGTGACATCGGCGCCGCTTTCGACATGCTGCTTCAGCATGATCTCATAATCCATCTTGTAGACGTGGTCGCCGGCGAGCACCAGGATGTACTTGGTGCCGTGCGCTTCGAGGATGTCGATGTTCTGGTAGACCGCGTCGGCCGTGCCGACATACCACATCGTTTCGGAGACGCGCTGGCTTGCGGGCAGGATGTCGAAACTCTCGTTTCGCTCCGGCCGGAAGAAGTTCCAGCCGCCTTGCAGATGCCGGATCAGGCTGTGCGCCTTGTACTGGGTCGCCACCGCGATGCGGCGGATGCCCGAATTCACCGCATTGGATAGCGCGAAATCGATGATGCGCGACTTGCCGCCGAAATAGACCGCGGGCTTGGCGCGTTTGTCGGTGAGCTCCTGAAGTCTGCTGCCGCGTCCGCCGGCCAGCACGAAGGCGAGGGCGTGACGCGACAAGGGTTCATTTCCGACGGATCTCATGGTCATCCTCCCAGAACTTCAGGCTGGCCCCGCTACCTTCTCTTGTCCGGAAGGCCTGATCGGGCGCCAACGGGGCCGATTGGGAACGTAGCAAGTGCATCCCGGTTGAGCAAAGCGGGATGGCGGGCTTTCGTTCCCCGGACCCCCGCTCGTGAAGATCGGGGTTGCGGGCCGGATAAAGCTATTGACGAGGCGTGATTTCGGCCTAGAGCAAGCCTGCCGTTTTCTTCTGTCAGGCCAGCATTCCATGACACTTGCTTCCGTCACGCCCCAGGACATCCGCGCAACGCTGCTGCTGCGTCGGGAGATCGCGTTGCTCGACGTCAGGCATGAGGCGGAATTCGCCACCGGTCATCCGCTGTTTGCCGCCAACATGGCGGCCGGCCGGATCGCGCTCGAAGCCGAGCTGCGATTGCCGCGCAAGGACGTGCCGATCGTTCTTTATGACAATGGCGAGGGGCTGGTCGCTGCCGCCGTGGAGCAGTTGATGGCGCTGGGCTACGGCAATGTCGCCGCGCTTGCCGGCGGCTTAGGAGGCTGGAAGGCGGCCGGTTACGAGGTGTTTGAGGATGTCAATTCCTACGCCAAGGCGTTCGGCGAGTTGGTCGAGTCGCGCAGGCACACGCCGTCGCTGAGTGCCGACGAGGTCGCCGCGTTGATTTCGGACAAGGCCAACATCGCGATCCTCGATGTCCGTCGCTTCGACGAATATGCCACCATGAACATCCCGGGCTCGGTCAGCGTGCCCGGCGCCGAGCTGGTGCTGCGGGCCGGCGGCGCGGCGCCGGATCCCGACACCACCATCATCGTCAACTGCGCCGGCCGCACCCGCTCGATCATCGGCACGCAGTCGCTGATCAATGCCGGACTGCCCAACAAGGTGCGGGCGCTGCGCAACGGCACGATCGGCTGGACGCTGGCGAAGCACGATCTCGAGCACGGCGCCGGCAAGCGCGGCGGCATCGGTCCGTTCGAGGGCGCAGGCGACAATGCGCGCGACGTCGCCTATCGCGCCGGCGTCCGTCACATCGGGATCGATGAACTCGCTGCGCTGGACGAGGACGCACACCGTACGCTGTATCGCTTCGATGTGCGCGATGCCGAGGAATACACGACCGGTCACCTTGCCGGCTTCCGCCACTATGCCGGCGGCCAGCTGGTGCAGGAAATCGACATGGCCGCGCCCGTGCGCGGCGCGCGCATCGTGCTGAGCGACGACAAAAACATCCGCGCCGACATGACGGCGTCCTGGCTCGCGCAGATGGGCTGGGAGGTCTATGTGCTCGGCGGCGGCTATGACGGCCGGCTCGAAGTCGGCCCGCCGCGCATCGTGCCGCGGCCCGATCCCGCGCACCGCTACCGGCGACCCTATGAGGGCACCGGCGTCGCGGAGCAGGCGATGCAGGCCTATCTCGATTGGGAGTACGGCCTCGTCGAGCAGCTGCGCCGCGACGGCACGCACGGGTTCTATGTGATCTAGCGGATGACGTGGTGACGGCGGGGCGACCGCATCGGTGCCGAGACGCAGGGGCGCACTGCCAAAATATCGAAAACAACCCCATGCAAAGGAGCCGGTGGCTGCCGGCGGACACGGCAACTTGACTCGTCGGGCAAATCAGTGGTATTTTTCCATTATTCAGAAATCGTGCCGGCATGGTCGTCCCTGCGAAAGCAGGGACCCATAACCACAAATGCCAATTGCTGGGCGATGCTGGAACGACGAATTCCTTCAACAAGGTCCGCCGCGGAGTATGGGTCCCTGCTCCCGTGCGCAATTGCGCACTAGGCAGGGACGACGTGTTGGAGGGAGCCGCGGGCTCTCATCTCTCCGGTGCCATACCCCGCACAGGCATCCAGTACGGCGCGGCCTTTAAGCACGAACGCCGTGAGGAGTCGGATCGCATCTATCGATGCGACCCGACCTAACAGCGAGCTTCGCTCGTCTCGACCCCGCAAGCCGGGGAGATACACCGAGTTTGCTGCGAAGCATAACCCAGCCCGCCGCTACTTCGGCAACGCCACCGGCGTCAGCTTGAACGGGCCGGGGTCCTTGCCCTTGTTGTCGCCGATCACGTAGGACAGCTTGCCCTCGGCGACCCAGCCGACATCGCCGACCTGCGTCACCGAGACCGGCTCGGCGAGGCCATCCTTGATGGTGTCGATGGTAGCCTCGCTGCCCTTCACCGTGACCTTGTCGAGCTTGCCGTTGCCCTCGATCAGCAGGAAGCTGCCGCCATGGGCACGCAACGCGTCGGCGTGGTCGAGCCGCCGCGACGGCTTCAACTCGGTCACCGCGCCCGCCTTGCCGTCCTTCATCTCGATCTTGAACAGTTTTGCCGGAATGAAGGTCGTGACATAAAGATTGCCGTTGGCGCCGATCGCGATGCCGTCGAGCCCGACGCCGTCCTTGGCGGGCGCGAGCTGCGGATCGGTCGCGAACGTCGCCAGCGCCGTGCTGCCGGGTTTCAGGCTATAAACGAACGGCGCAAAGGAATCGCTCACATAGGCGGTGCCGTCGGCCCCGACCACGATGTCGTTGCAGAACGATTTCGGATCGCTCAGGGCAAAGCTGCCCTTCGGCGCGCCGCTCTTGAGATCGAAGGTCTTCAGCCAGGCGCCCTTGGTGTCGCTCGGCCCCGCCACGCCCATAGCGCTGATGTCGTTGGAGCAAACATAGAGCGTGCCGCTCTTCTCGTCGGCGAGCACGCCCAGCGTCGAGCGGCTGTCGGCGGCGCCCGGCTTGACCAGCTGCTCGGCCTTGCCGCCCGAGATCTTCGTCACGCCGCCATGGTTGAAGCTGCCGACGTAGAGCGTCCCGTCGGAAGTCGAGGTCACGCTCTCCGGAAAACTCTTGTCGGGAACGCCGACCGCAGCTGTTTCGGCGCGCACTGCGCCGGCTGCACCGAGCGCAAGGATGATGGCCGCTAGCGATGCGCGGCGGATCTCGAGCAGTTCTCCCGTTGCGCGCGGACGTCCCGCGGCGCCATTGTTTTTTATCATGATCGCGTTTCCTCGATGAACCTGGTTGGACCAGGCAGGATTTTCTTGGCGATCGTCTCCGGTCGATGGTTGTTGTCTGCAGGGTTCCCGACCGGATTGTTCACCCGCCTGCCTTGTCGTCGCGATATATACGATAGTATATAGCGTGAGGGAAGCAGCGTCCGCTGGAGAGCGCGTCATGGAACGGGAATTGGCGTCGCACCACCAATGCGTGTGTTGCGGTGGCATCATCGATGGAATCGTCGACGACGATGCGATCGGCCTCGATGCACGGGTCGGCCTGTTTACGGACGGGTGTGCGTTCGTCTGCGACGAATGCACCGCGAGCCTGATCGCGGCCGCAGCACGGCGCAGGCAGGAACCGGTTCGGCGCAAGTCGTAAGGCGGGAAGGTTTCCGCGTCATTGCGAGGAGCGTAAGCGACGAAGCAATCCATCTATCCCCATGCGGAGACATGGATTCTTCGCTGCGCTCGCAATGACGGTGGGAACTCAATCCGGGCTGAACGCGTCGTAGACCAGCTTGCGGAACGCGGGCGTAATGCGCTGGCGCTCGTTCTGGGTCTGCTCGAGCATGATGTAGATCATGTCGAGCTTCGGATCGACGCCGAAATAGGTGCCGCTGCCGCTGTCCCATTTCAACTCGCCGATCGAGCCGGGCGGTGGTGGCTTGGCAATGCCGGGATCGGTGCGCACGGCGATGCCGTAGCCATAGCCGAAGCCGTCGCCGGGAAAGTACCAGTAGTCGCGGCCGACACCGGAGCCCGGCCCGATATGGTCCGTCGTCATGGTCTTGAAGGCTGCGGGGTTGAGATAGCGCTTGCCGTCCAGCTCGCCGCCGTTGAGCAGCATCTGCGCGAAGCGCGCATAATCGAGGATGGTCGATACCAGGCCGCCGCCGCCGGATTCCCATTCCGGATGCGCGCGCCGGTCGTTCTCGCCCTCGATCAGGATGGTGTCCGAGGGCAGCGGCTCCGCGAGCCTTGTCCGTTCGGTCTCCGCATCGAGCACGTATCTGGTGTCGTTCATCTTCAGGGGATCGAACAGGCGCTCTTTCTCGAACTGATAGAGCGTCTTGCCCGAGACGATCTCGATCACCCGGCCGAGCACGTCGGTGGAATGGCCGTAGCGCCACAGCGTGCCCGGCTGCCGCGACAGCGGCAGCTTGGCTAGCCGCGCCACGAATTCCTCGTTGTCGAACTTGCCGTCGAACAGATGTCCTGCGCGGTAGATCTTCTGGATCCAGTCGGCACCGATATATTCGTAGGTGATGCCCGAAGTGTGCCGCATGATATCTTCAATGGTCACCGGCCGGATCGGCGGCACCAGCTCAACCTTGGCCGGATCGTTTCCACCGTCCGGTTCAATGGCGACCTTCACGTCGGCGAAAGCCGGAATGTATTTCGACAGCGGGTCCTGCGGCGACAGCTTGCCCTCGTCGACCAGCATCATCGCGGCGGAGTTGGTGATCGGCTTGGTCATCGAATGCAGCGCGAACATCGTGTCGGGCCGCATCGGCGATTTGGTCGTGACGTCGCGATAGCCGAAGGTCTTCAGGTAGACCGGCTTGCCGTGCTGCTGGATCAGGATGACCGCGCCCGGAATTTTTCCTGTCGCAACCTCGTTGTCGAAGAATGCGGTGATGCGTTCGAGTTTTTCCGGCACCGGGGCAGGGGCATCGGAGGCGCGCGCCGCGCCTGATATGACAACTGCAAGACAACCGATCGCGGTCATTGCTCCGCGAAGCGTCAGCACAGCACGGTGGACTGCCCGATCATATCCGCGTGACATTGAAAAGCCTGCCCCTGCCTGATGCCCTGAGCGCAGAGTTTTAGCGGCGCGCGCTCCCGCGCACCATAATCATTTTGGAGCGAGTTTATTCCCGGCGATCGCCGGAATCATACGATTTGGGTAGCGCCGACGGGCGTGCGCACCGCATTCGACAGCACCTGCAGCGCCTGGCTCAGTTCGGCGCGGTTGCGCGCGGCGCCCAGCGACACGCGCAGGCCGCGCGGCGCGGCTTCGCCCGCCGCAAAGGCGTCTTCGCCGACCACGGCGAGACCGTTGCGCATCAGATGCGACAGCAGGTCGGTGCCGTCGAAATGTTTCGGCAGCGGCATCCAGAGATGGTGGCTCGCCGGCCGCGCCGCATAGCTGACGCCTTTGAGGAAGCGGGCCGCGAGCTGTTGGCGCGCCGCGGCCTCGTTGCGGATGGCGCGGATGATGTCGGCGGCGACGCCGGAACGCAGCCATTGCGTGACCAGCGCGACCATCAGCGATGGCGGCATCTGCATGGTGGCCTGCATGCCGGCGCGCATGCGCTGCTCGGCGGCGGCATCGGGCGCCAGGAGATAGGCGACGCGCAAGGCGGGCGCGATGCATTTTGCGATGCTCGCGGCGTAGTAGGTGCGCTCCGGAATGAGCGTAGCGATCGGCGCCATTTGCGGTTCGAGCGGCCCGTAGACGTCGTCTTCGATCAGGACGCAGCCGCGCTTGCTGATGATATCGGCGATCGCCTTGCGTCTGATCGCGCTCATCGTCGCCGTGGTCGGGTTTTGCTGCGTCGGCACCAGATAGACCGCCTTCGGCTTGTGCTTGCGGCAGGCCTCGTCGAGCGCGTCGGGCCGCGCGCCCTCGGCGTCCATCGCAACCCCGACCAGGCGGACGTCGAGCCGCGCCGCCGCGGCCTTGATGCCGGGAAAGGTCAACGCCTCCGTCACCACGACATCGCCCGGCGATGTCAGCGCCAGCAGCGTGTTGAAGATGATCGCCTGCGAACCCGGATAGATCACGATGCGGTCGGCCGAGGCCTGCGGCACCCGCGGCGCGAGCCATGCGGCGCCGGCCTCGCGCTCCGCAGTGGTGCCGCCCGGACGCGTGTAGCCGAGATAGGCGGAGAACCCGGCTTCGGAGCGGATGGTCGCAAGTCCCTGCGCGATGCGCAGGTCGAGATTGGCCTCGACCGGCTGCGGCGGCAGGTTCATCGACAGGTCGATGTTGACGGGCGCGGGCAGGTCGGACGCGGCGCGCGCGGTGGTCTCCGAGACGAACGTACCCTGGCCGACACGGGCGTCGAGCAGTCCGCGCCGCCGCGCCTCGCCATAGGCGCGAGTCACCGTGGTCAGATCGATATCGAGCGCTGACGCCAGCGCGCGATGGGTCGGCAGCCGCTGGCCGCGCACCAGCCGGCCGCTCGCGATGTCGGCGGCCAGCGCATCGACGATGCGCAGAAACATCGGGCCGTGCCATTCCGAAACTGTAGGGATCCAATCCATGCAATTCGACGCTTTGTCTTTGATTGTAGGTGCTCGAATGCATATTGTATGGATCATCCAGATCAGGTCAAGGACGACGGCGAAAGGAAAACGACGATGACCGAGACGGTTTCCCTGCCAAAGGCGATGTGGCGCGGCTTCACCATGAAGTGCCCGAACTGCGGGCGTGGCCATCTGTTCGGCCGTTTCCTCAAGGTCGCCGATCACTGTGAAGTCTGCAGCGAGGACTTCACCCCGCAGCGCGCGGACGATTTCCCGGCCTATCTCGTGATCGTCGTGGTCGGCCACGTCGTGGTGCCGGCGCTGCTGTGGCTCGAGATGAACTACGCGCCGCCGGCCTGGCTGCAACTGGCGATCTGGCTGCCCTTCACGCTGTTCAGCGCGCTCGCGCTGCTGCAGCCGACCAAGGGCGCGATCGTGGGCCTGCAGTGGCAGCTGGGGATGGAGGGATTCGCGGCGACGCGGCGTGCGGTGGCGCCCGCCCGGGCGCAAAGCAGCGTCGGACGGACTCGCGAAGCCTGACGCGATCTCAGAATCGTAGCCCGGGTGAGCGAAACGACATCCGGGAACAGTTGCCCCGCATATCGCTGTGCTCATGCGGGCTACAGTGATGTAACCAGTCAGAATTGTAGCCCGGATGAGCGAAGCGACATCCGGGAACAGTTGCCCCGCATATCGCTGCGCTCATGCGGGCTACAGTGATGCAACCAGTCAGAATTGTAGCCCGGATGGAGCCAACGGGTCGCGCGAACGCGCGCCCGATGACAGGGTCAGCGAAATCCGGGGTTCGTGGCGCAGGTAACACCGTCCCGGATTGTGCTGCGCTGCATCCGGGCTACGGATCAATCAAATCGGATGATGATGCGGCCGGAACATCCGGCCCTTCTCCGTCACCAAGACCACGGCGAGCGCGGCCAGCGTGCAGAGGAAGAAGCCGGTCGCGAACGGCGCCAGCGTGCCGTCGTAATCCTGGCCGATCGTGGTGCCGACGCCGATCCCGAGCAGCGTCGTGATCGTGCCGTACAGCGAGGAGGCGGTGCCGGCGATCTTGCCCTGCGGCTCCATCGCGAGCGCGGTGAAATTCGCCATCATCAGCCCGAACGCGAACATCATCAGGCCCGACAGCACCATGAACAGCGGCAGCGACAGCGTGTCGGTCTTCACCGCCAGCAGCAGGGCGCCTGCGACGACGGCAAAGCCGGTCAGCGCGGCGTGCGAGATCACCCGCATGCCGATGCGGCCGACGATACGCGAATTGAGGAAGCCGGCGATCGCGACGCCGACCGCGCAGGCCGCAAAGGCGACCGGGAAGTAATGCCCGAGCTTGAAGATCTCGGTGAAGATCTGCTGCGAGGAGAACACGAAGGCAAACAGCGAGCCCTGCACGCCGCCGGCGGCGAGCGCGTAGCCGAGCGTCTGGCGATTGGTGACGGTCTGGCGAAACGCGGATAGCACTTCCGGGATCGCCAGCGACTTGCGCAATTCCAGCGGCAGCGTCTCCGGCATCCGCATCGCGCTCCAGGCCAGCGCGATCACGCCGTAGATCATCAGCAGCACGAAGATGCCGCGCCAGTGCGTCAGCAGCATCACCGCCTGGCCGAATGACGGCGCGATCACGGGGACTGCGATGAACACCATCATCGCCAGCGACATCACGCTCGCCATCCGCCGTCCAGCGTAGCAGTCGCGCACGATCGAGGTTGCGATCACGCGGGTCGCCGCGGTGCCGAGCCCTTGCAGCGCGCGCGCCAGCAGCAGCGTCTCAAACGAGGGCGCCATGATCGCGAGCAGGCCGGCGATGGTGTAGACGGTCATGCCGCCGAGCAGCACCGGGCGGCGGCCGAAGCGGTCCGATAGCGGGCCCATCACGAACTGGCCGACGCCGAAGCCGACCAGGAAGATCGACAGCACCATCTGCGGACGGTTGGCGTCGGCGATCTGGAACGCGGAGCGGATGTTCGGCAGCGCCGGCAGCATCATGTCCATCGCCAGCGGGTTCAGCGCCATGATCGAGGCGATGACGACGATGAATTCCGGAAAGCCCATCGGGCGGTGGCCTGAGGAAACCCAGGCATCGGCATTGATGTCAGACACTTAGCAACCTCTTGGGAATCCTTGCATCGTAGCGATCTTGCTGCGATGCACAATCGGCGTTTCGGGATAGCTGCCCGCCGATCGCGGTCGAGGTAGCGGGGTCGGGAACCGGGGCCAAAAGCACAATTCGCCGAATATCGTTGCGGTTGCAACTATTTTGCTCGTGTGGTGCGGAAACCTCTGCTAATCCCGGGCCCAGCATCCGTGCGGGGCAGGCGCATCGCCGCCGACCACGCCCGCGCGGCCAAGAACAGGTTCAAGAACGGGTTTTGGGGAGGCGACATGTCCATCGAACTGTCCGCGCGCTCGCGCGGCGCTGAACTGTCGGATGAGGAGCGCAAGGTCCTCACTGCAACGCTCGTCGGCACCACCATCGAGTGGTACGACTTCTTCGTCTACGCCCAGGCGGCGGGCCTGGTGTTCGGCGCGCTGTTCTTCGCGCCGATGAACGCGAACAATCCGCTGCTGGCGCAGATCGTCTCGTTCGCGACGCTCGGCCTCTCATTCCTGTTCCGCCCGTTAGGCGCCATCGTCTGCGGCCATCTCGGCGACCGCTTCGGGCGCAAGAACATGCTGGTCGTCACGCTGCTGTTGATGGGGGCGGCGACCGCGCTGGTCGGCCTGCTGCCGACCTACGCGCAGATCGGTGCCTGGGCGCCGGCACTCCTTATTCTCCTGCGCATCCTGCAAGGCTTCTCGGCCGGCGGCGAGTGGGGCGGCGCGGCGCTGATGGCGGTGGAATCGGCGCCCGTCGACAAGCGCAGCTTCTTCGGCTCGTTCCCGCAGATCGGCACGCCGCTCGGCATGATCCTGGCGACCGGCGTGTTGTGGGTGCTCACCGCGACGCTTGGCAAGCAGGCGATGATCGAATGGGGTTGGCGGATTCCGTTCCTGCTCTCGATCGTGCTGATCGTCGTCGGTATCGTGATCCGCCGCACGGTCGAAGAGTCTCCGGTGTTCCAGGCGATGCAGCGGCGGCACAAGGAATCCTCTGCACCGCTGCGCGACCTGATGCGCAATCACAGCAAGGAGATACTGCGCACCGCGTTGATCTTCATGGCCAACAATGCAGCCGGCTACATCCTGATCGCGTTCATCATCAGCTACGGCGCCAACACGCTGAAGATGCCGTCCGAGCAGCTGCTGCTGATCGGCACGCTCGCGGCGGTCAGCTGGTTCATCTTCACGCTGCTCGGCGGCATCCTCGGCGACAAAATGGGCCGCGTGCGCTGCTTCCAGATCGGCTACACCCTGATGGTGCTGTGGGCGGTGCCGATGTGGTTCCTGATCGACAGCAAGAACCTCTTGCTGTTCTTCGTCAGCGCGGTCGGGCTCACCATCGCGCTCGGCCTGTCCTATGGCCCGCAGGCGGCGCTCTATGCCGAGCTGTTTCCGGCCAAGGTGCGCTATTCCGGCGTCTCGATCGGCTATGCGCTCGGCGCCATCTTCGGCGGCGCCTTCGCGCCGATGATCGCGCAATGGATCATCGGCACCTACGGCCAGTCCTGGCGCGTCGGCGTCTACATCGCGGTGCTGTCGCTGATCTCGCTCATCACGGTGTCGACAATTAGGGATCCGCAAGGCGTCGATCTGAACGTGCACGACGCGGGGGCGTGAGCCGCGACCTTGTGTCATTGCGAGGAGCTCGCGACAAAACTGCGAAGCAATTTTGCGCTGAAGCGACGAAGCAATCCATCGATCCGCGTATGCGGTGAAATGGATTGCTTCGCGGAGCCTGTCATCCGGCGGCGCTTCGCGCCGACCGGGTGGCTCGCAATGACGGAGATCAAACCCCCAGCATCGCCTTTAGCTTCAGCACCGCGCTATCAGGTGTCGTCAGCACCTCGCGGCCGGTGACTTCGGCGACGCGCTCGGCCGCCGGCGCCATGCTGTACTGCGCGAGCGCGATCAGGTCGCAGTTGCGCAGCTCCTTGGACGCCTCGACGACGATGCGGTCATGCTCGGCGCGGTCGCCGCGGTCGAGCGCTGCCAGCGCGCCATCGGCAAGTTTCGGCACCAGCGTGACCTGTGGCGGAAATTCCGGCGGCATCGACACCAGCGTCGGCGGGAAGGTCGAGAGCAGGCCGATCCGCTTGCCCTTCGCCACCGCCTGCTCGATCATCGCCTCGTTCGGCTTCAGCACCGGCATCGGCGCGTGCGCGCGCGCCACCGCCTCGATGCACGGCCCGAACGCCGAGCAGGTGAACAGGATGCCATTGGCGCCGGTGCTTGCCGCATAGCGGCCCATGGTCAGAAATCGCTCGGTCATGCGCTCGTCAAGCTTGCCGTCGCGCGCGAGGTCCGCCGACAGGCTATCGTCGAGCAGGTTCATCAGCCGCGCCTCCGGCCAATGCCGTGCGAACGATGCTTCGATCGGCACGATCGAGTGTTTCAGGGCGTGAATCAGGGTGATGCGCATCGATGTTTCTTGCTCTCCCTCTCCCCGCTCTTTCGCGGGGAGAGGGTTGGGGTGAGGGGCTCTATCGTCGTAACAGGTGAGAGGACGGTATGCGGAGGCGCCCCCTCACCCGGATTGCTTCGCAATCCGACCTCTCCCCGCAGGCGGGGCGAGGTAACTTCGGTCACTTGAACGGAATTGCGTACATCAACCCGCCCTTGCTCCAGGTGGCGTTGAGGCCGCGCTCGAGCTTCAAGGGGCTGGCCTTGCCGACATTGCGCTCGAAGATTTCGCCGTAATTGCCGCCGGCCTTGATCGCGGCGAGCAGCCATTTGTTGTCGAGGCCGAGGCGCGAGCCGAGATCGCCCGACGCGCCGAGCAGGCGCTGGATCGCCGGGACCTGCGACTTCGCCATCTCGTCGGCATTGGCCTGGGTGACGCCGAGCTCTTCGGCCTCGATCAGGCCGTAATGCAGCCAGGTGATGATGTCGCTCCAGACCTCGTCGCCGTTGCGGGTGAACGGGCCGAGCGGCTCCTTGCTGATGGTCTGCGGCAGCACGACGTAGTCATCGGCCTTCGGGGCTGCGGTCGCGACCGCGCCGGCGAGCGCGGAAGCATCCTGGGTCATGGCATCGCAGCGGCCGCCGAAGAAGGTCTGGTACATGGTGTCGACGCGGTCGAACACCAGCGGCTTCCAGTCGATGCCGTTGGCGCGGCCGTAGTCGCCGAGCGTCACTTCATGCGTGGTGCCCTGGGCGACGCACACGGTGGCGCCCTTGAGGTCCTTCAGTTCCTTCACGCCGAGGTCCTTCTTCACGACAAAGCCCTGACCGTCGTAGAAATTGACCGGTCCCTGCCGCAGCCCAAGCGTAGTGCCACGCAGAAAAGTCTGCGTCGAGTTGCGGTAGAGCACGTCGATCTCGCCCGACTGCAGCGCGGTGAAGCGGTTCTGCGCGGTCAGCGCGACGTAGCGCACCTTGGCGGGATCGCCGAGCACGCCGGCGGCAAGCGCACGGCAATAGTCGACGTCGAGGCCCTTGAAGTTGCCTTGCGAATCCGGCGCCGAGAATCCGGCAAAGCCGGTCGAGACGCCGCACACCAACGTGCCGCGCTGCTTGACGGTGTCGAGCGTCGCCGCGCTCGCGCCCGCGATGCCCGCGGCGAGAACGGTTAGAGTGATGATAACCCTCAGCATGCTTTCCTCCTCCTAACGTTTGAGCATGATCCCTGCGCGAACGCTTCGCGTTTATCGCGGGAAAACCGGTGCCCGTTTTTCCGGATCATGCTCCGTGACCAATATCCTTCAGCGCGCTGTCCAACGCGGCGCCTAGCCGTTCGACGATCATGTCGATGTCGCCGGAAGTCGCGATATAGGGCGGGGCGAGCAGCACGTGATCGCCGCGCTGGCCGTCGGCGGTGCCGCCCGACGGATAGCAGCCGAGCCCGCCGGCGAAGGCCGCGGACTTGATCCGCTGATGCAGCTTCAGCTTGGGATCGAACGGCTGCCGCGTGGCACGGTCGGCGACCAGCTCGATACCCCAGAACAGGCCGCGGCCCCTGATGTCGCCGACATGGCGATGATTGCCGAACCGTTCGGTGAGCCGCTGCTCGAACTGGCGGCCGCGCTCCTTGACCTGGTCGAGCAGCTTCTCCTCAGCGATCACCTTCTGCACTTCGAGCGCGGCGGCGCAGGCGAGCGGATGCGCCAGATAGGTGTGGCCGTGCTGGAACGCGCCGGAGCCGTCGCGCACCGTGTCGACGATCGTGCCGCTGGCAAGCATCGCGCCGATCGGCTGATAGCCGCCGCCGAGCCCCTTGGCGATCGCCTGGATGTCGGGCGAGATGCCTTCCTGCTCCCAGGCGTGCAGCGTGCCGGTGCGGCCCATGCCGCACATCACCTCGTCGAGGATCAACAGCGCGCCGTGGCGGTTGCAGATCTCGCGCACTGCCTTGAAGTAACCCTCTGGCGCAGGCACGCAGCCGGCGGTGGCGCCGACCACGGGCTCGGCGATGAACGCCGCGACTGTATCGGGGCCGAGCCGCTGGAATTCGGCTTCGAGCTCGGCGGCAAGGCGCGCCACGAATGCCGCCTCCGATTCATCGTCGCGCTTCTCGTGATAGGCGAAGGCCGGCGTGACATGGCTGAACGAGGGCGACAGCAGCGGCGCGTAGGGCTCGCGACGCCAGGCATTGCCGCCGGCCGACAGCGCGCCGAGCGTATTGCCGTGATAGCTCTGGCGGCGCGCGATGAAGCGGGCACGCTTCGGCTCGCCGCGCTCGATGAAATATTGCCGCGCCAGCTTGATCGAGGCCTCGATCGCCTCCGATCCGCCGCTGACGAAATAGACATAGCCGAGGCCGCCGGGCTCGTGGCCGACCAGCCGCTCGGCGAGCTCTTCCGCGGGCTCGGAGGAGAAGAAGCCGGTATGGGCATAGGCGATCTTCGAAGCCTGCTTGGCGATCGCGGCCAGGATGCGCGGATGCTGATGGCCGAGGCAGGACACCGCGGCGCCGCCGGAGGAATCGAGAATGCGGTGGCCATCCTCCGCGATCAGCCAGACGCCGTCGCCGCCGACCGCTTTCGGCGGGGTCTCGCGCAGGCTGCGATGCATCACGCGGCTCTTGTTGGCTGCCATGACAGTCATCCTTTCTCGACGAAATATTGCGACATCTCGGCAAGCCGGCCCTCGGTCTCCTCCAGCTTGCGTTTTGCGCTCGCGCCGCCCAGCGTGAAAGCGACGGCCGCCAGCGACTGGGCGACTGCGATCGCGCCGGTCAGGCTCGGGAAGAAGCCGGGGGAGGAGGCGGCCTCGAACAGCAGCAGATGATCGGCGCCTTCGGCCATCGGAGCTGTGATGGTGTCGGCGATCGCGATCAGCGCGGCGCGCGCCTGATGCGCCGCGCGCGCCGTCTCGACGCTGACCAGGGTGTAGGGCGCAAAGCCGATCACGACCACGGTGTCGCCTGAGCGGAAGGCGCCGTGGTCGAGATCGAACGGGCCGGAGCCGCCGACCAGTTGCACGGCATCGGGGCGGAACAGGCGAAGCTGATAGGTCAGCAGTTCCGCGACGCTGCGGCAGCTGCGAAACCCCGATATCCAGATCCTGTCAGCGGAGTGCAGCCCACGCGCGGCTTCCGCGATCGCGCTCGCTGAAATCCGCGCAAGGCCCGCGGCCTCGGCCTCCAATTTGTCGTGCACCAGTTTGACATCGGCATTCGGCCCGGCGCGGCGGCTCCTGGCGCGGCCGGAGAACGGCGAGCCCTGCGCCGGCCGGCGCGCCTCGGTGAGCGCGGCGCGCAATTCGTCCCAGCCGGAATAGCCGAGCGCCTTGGCAAGACGGGTGAATGAGGCAGGATCGGCGCCGGCGACGGAAGCGAGCTCGCGCATCGAGCGGGTGGTGGCGTCGTAATCATTGGCGGCGACGAACCGGCCGACCTCCTGCAAGCGCATCGGCAGCGACGGCAGTGCGCTGCACAATTCGTTCAGGGGCGATGGTTTCGGCTGGGCCTGGGCCATGAAACATATGTTGCACAAATATTAAATTGGTGCAACATATGACGCGCGCAGGATTTGAGGTTGACGCGTCTTCTTCACGCGAACCGGGTATCCACTTCGCTCGAAAACGCTCTTGCGCATGGCAGAAGATCGCTTCTCACTGGGGTCCTTGTGCTGTGACGACATCGACGCCGAAACGCCCTCCCGCCCGGCCCTGGCGGCTTTCGCTCAGCGATCCCCGCGTCGCGGGCCTGTTCTGGCAGATCCTGGTGGTCGCCATCGCAGTCGCCGTCGTCGCCTGGCTGTGGTCCAACGCGGTCCATAACCTCTCGGTGCGGCGCATCTCGACCGGTTTTGCCTTCCTCGGCCGTGAAGCCGGCATGCCGATCGCCGACAGCTGGATCGACTACACGCCGAAGAACACTTACCTGCGCGCCTTCATCGTCGGCGTCGTCAACACGCTGCGCGTCGCGGTCATCGGCATCGTGCTGGCGACCGTGATCGGCACGCTGGTCGGTATCGCGCGGCTGTCGTCGAACTGGCTGCTGGCGCGGCTCGCCGCCGTCTATGTCGAGGTGCTGCGCGACCTGCCGCTGCTGTTGCAGCTGTTGTTCTGGTACGTGCTGATGCAGGGCCTGCCGGCGGCGCGCCAGGCGTGGAAGCCGGTCGACGGGGTCTATCTGTCCAACCGCGGCCTGGTGCTGCCGTCGGTGCCGCTGCATGAGGCCAATGGCTGGACGCTCGTTGCGCTGGTCGCCGGCGTGATCGTCTTCCTCATCGTCAGGCGCCGCCTGATCGCGCAGCAGATGCTCGATGGCAAGGCGCGGCCGGCCTGGCCCTACGCGCTCGGCCTCATCATCGCGCTGCCGGCGCTGGTGTCGTGGCTTCTGGGTGCGAGCTGGAGCGTCATGCTGCCCGAGTTGCGCGGCTTCAACTTCGTCGGCGGGCTGACCCTGGCGCCGGAATATTTCGCGCTGCTGATCGCGCTGGTCACGTATACTTCGGCGTTCATCGCCGAGATCGTGCGCAGCGGCATCCAGGCGGTGCCGCGCGGCCAGTCGGACGCCGCCAAGGCGCTCGGGCTGAAGCGCAGCTTCGTGCTGCAGCACATCGTGCTGCCGCAGGCGCTGCGCGTCATCATCCCGCCGATGACCAGCCAGTATCTGAACCTGACCAAGAATTCGTCGCTCGCGGTCGCGGTCGGCTACCAGGACATCGTCTCGATCGCCAACACCACGCTGAACCAGACCGGGCAGGCGATCGAGTCGATCGCGCTGATCATGATGGTGTTCCTCACCATCAGCCTCGGCATCAGCCTGTTCATGAACTGGTACAACGCGCGGATCGCGCTGGTGGAGCGCTGACATGAGCTCGGTCGCACATCTCCCGCAGGATCCGCTGCCGATCGGCCGGCGTCGCGCGCAGCGCACGCTCGGTGGCCAGATCGTGGCCTGGCTGCGCGCCAACCTGTTCGCGTCCGTGACGTCGAGCATCATGACGCTGCTGCTGCTGTTCGTGCTCGGCAAGGCGTGCATCGGCCTCTGGCAATGGGGCATCGCCAACGCGGTCTGGATCGTCTCGGGCAACGACACCAGCGCCTGCCGCGCGCTGCGCGGCGTCGGTGCCTGCTGGGCGGTGATCCCCGAGAAGTACCGCTTCATCCTGTTCGGCACCTATCCGTTCAGCGAGCAGTGGCGGCCGGCGCTCGCCGTCGTGATCTTCATTGCGCTGTTCGTGGTCTCGAGCCGCCGCAGCTTCTGGCGCAAGGAGCTGTTCCTGCTGTGGGCTGCGGCCTTGATCGCGATCGGGTGCCTGATGTGGGGCGGCTTTCTCGGCATGTCCTTTGTCACGCAGGACCGCTGGGGCGGGCTGCCGGTGACGCTGATCCTGGCGACTTTTGGATTGGCGTTCGGCTTCCCGCTCGGAATCCTGGTCGCGCTCGGCCGCCGCTCCAAGCTGCCGGCGATCCGCTCGCTCTGCGTGCTCTATGTCGAGCTGATCCGCGGCGTGCCGCTGATCAGCCTGTTGTTCATGGCGAGCGTCATGTTTCCGCTGTTCATGCCCGACGGCGTCAACATCGACAAACTGCTGCGCGCCCAGATCGCTTTCATCCTCTATGCCGGCGCCTATCTTGCGGAAGTGGTGCGCGGCGGTCTGCAGGCGGTGCCGCGCGGACAATATGAGGCCGCCGACGCGCTCGGGCTGTCCTACTGGGAGAAGAACGCGCTGATCGTGCTGCCGCAGGCGATCCGCCACGTCATCCCGCCGCTGGTCAACACCTTCATCGCCTTCTTCAAGGACACCAGCCTGGTCCTGATCATCGGCATCTTCGATCTCTTGACCACCGCCAAGACCGCGATCGTCGATCCGGCCTGGCAGGCCTTCAGCGTCGAGGTCTATGTGTTCGTCGGCGTGATCTACTTCGTGTTCTGCTTTGCGATGTCGCGCTACAGCCGCGGCCTCGAGGCGCAGCGCGCGCACGGCTGAGGTGGTGATCACGTTCGAGCGCGAAGCCTCGACCTCTATGCGTTTGTCTGGGTCGCATCGCATTTTCCTTCGTCGCATGGGACGTTTTTGGAGCCTGCCGTGATGGATCGATCCGCTTTGCGCGGAACCTGATATGCCCCATCCGGACAAGCTTGAGAAAGTGGAAAACATCTCCGTGAGTGTGTGAACCCCGGCAGCGGCAACTTGCACTCATGTGATGCGATCACGCCGCATATGAGGAGATCGATGATGGCGCCCCCGAAACGCTCGCCTCACCCGATCGAGCGACCGCCAAAGGGCATGCCCGTCCCACGCAATTGGGGATTGATGCAAGGCGGCATTCCCTACCGGCCCCACGGGCCCGTCCGACCGGGAGATACCCGGCCTCAGGAAGACTGGCACACCGTCGCCGAGAAGTTCAGTGTCGGAGTCAAGGAGCTGATCTATTTCAACTTCATGACCGACGACCCCGATGTCGTGAACTGGTACCTCAGCCACTATGTGGGATGCGTCAAGGTCAGCCCTAGCGGCAACAATTGGATGTTCAGCAATTCGGCCAATCCCGGCATCATCTACATCCCGCCCGTCGATCATGATCCGATCGATTTCGAGGCCGAGGATATCTGCGTCTGGACTCCAAATGATGCCAAGACGTTTCTGATGCGCCTGCTTGCGCTTGCGCAGGGCATGAAGGGCTACAAGGGGCAGCGTATCAAAAAGCTCGTGCAAGTGATCCTGAACGCTGGATATCCGGCGTGCCTGGACCTCTGGTACTACAACGATATGGTCATATCGGTGTATGTCGACATCAAGGAAGGCAACGCCAAGCGCCGCGAGATGATCAAGGCGACGCGCGGCGCGTTTCCGTTCAGTGGAGAGTCGGGTGTCTACGGGCAGCAGGGCAGCGAAGAGCGCCATCGCGGCATGTGGCAAATCCATCCGGTCAGAAGCCTGTTCACCGAATCTTGCGGCGCTTTCAATGCTCAGGCCATGAAGGACCGCTTGGAAGGCATCGACGAGGAAATGTACAGGGGCTGGTACGAGCTCGATATGGTATCCGCCAAGTCGAGCCAGGGCGGCGGCAGTGCCTTCGGAGAAATGGTCTGGGACTTTATCAATCATGTGAGGCTGTTGTCGGAAGACGAGAAGCACCTTTACTGGGCGTTTTCACAATAGCGGCCCATCGCTCGCTTGCCTCCCTCACATGCTGCATCCTTCGGTGCCGGCCTGTTCGCATCCGCAGCCGTGTGCTTTGATTTCTGGAGCGGCCTGTTCTGGTTTTAACGATGCGGCAACCAAGACTTGGCCGATGGTTGGCGCAAAGGCGCGGCTGGCACAGAGTGCACTAGGCGATGTTCCGCCCGTAACTTATCTTGAGCGCCATTGGATTCGCGAGCGCGCGCGATGACAGAAATCATTGTTCGCGCGGGCATCGTTCGATCTGGACTGAACGCAAATGCTGCCGTTGATTTGTTGATTTGGTTCGGCCCGGACAGGGCGTTACCTTGATTTTTGCCGTACGCCAATGGCCGAAGACAACGCCTCCTATCCCGAGAGTACCCGAAACCAGGTCCACGATGCCCTGCAAGGGTTTTCGACCGATGAGCTTCGCCAACTCCTGGCGGAGATCGAGCAACTCCTGAATGTTGAAGCCAAGCCTCGCCGACCGAGACTGCGACTGGCGGGAGGCACATACGTGAACGAGTATACCGCGCGCGCAAACATCGACCACTATCTGGATCTGCTGAAGCGCCCGGACGTTCCAACCAACACGAGATCGATGCTCAACAAGCGGCTGCTTGAGGAAGAAGACAAGCTCGGCCGCCGACACGAGCAACTGGAGTTTGCCGAAAGCAGGGCCGCAGCGTGCCGGGATCGCGCAGATCGCCAGCGGCGTCTGGCGGAATCGTTTGCCCTTGGATCGGTTGACCGGGAGCAGGCCGAAAGGCTGCTGGTCAATTTCGAGGCGCTCGCGCAGTTCGTGGAGGGCTTTTGTCGCCAGATGCGCCACACCGTGAACCATAGTCCGCTTTAAGCGAGACGCCGCCTCGGTTCCGCGGGCTCCTCGTCATCACCATCGTCCAGCGTCCGGTCGACCCTTTGACCGCGTAGGCGCTTTGCCACGGGGCGATGCCAAGCGACCGGGGGGTACGCTGTTCGTCGGCGTGATCTACTTCGTGTTCTGCTTTGCGATGTCGCGTTACAGCCGCGGCCTCGAGGCGCAGCGCCTGTCGAATTGAGGAGGCGTGATCATTCTTGGCAACAGCGCGGAAAGTCCCTGCCGCACCCGAATTGCTCGCGCTGCTGTTTCCAAGCCGTAAAGCCCAGCCTCAAATGGCAGTCCTCGTAGAAATACGCTGAATTCGCCTGCCGTCCGCCAAACCGGCGCAGTTTCGGTCCGGGCACTGTCCACGGCAGCGGACGACCACTGGCCTCCCGGCGCGCCACCAACTCGTCGTAGTATTGGACGTCGGACGGCTGAACTGAGGGCTGCAATTCATTGCGCAGATAATGCCCGCGTTGCCAGTTGTCGGCCACGCGCTTCATGAGATGCCATTTGCGCCGATAGCCGGAACTGAGTTGCGCCGGCTCCTCGTTGGCGAGCCCCAATGCCGCGATGAAAAAGTATTGCGCGGCCGTGCCGAGGTCGCAGTTCGGCTGCTCGAAGATCCATTCGATCACGCTATCCCGATCGTCGCTGTTGTGATCCCAGCTGTCGACGATGACGTGCCAGGTGTCGGGCGTCTGATCCTTGATCCAGAGCAGGAAGTTGTCGGGCTCGGTACTCAGCGCCGCATGCGGACACGGCCAATATTGCGACTTGAGTTCTTCGTCCGGCGCAGCCGCTTTTTTTTTGGCCTCTTCCTGCTGTTGCGCCACGGCCTGCATGGCGTGAACGGCATGCCGACGCTGCCGCATCCGCTTTGCCGTCGCGGCGTCCAGCGGTCGCAAGAGGTAATCGACGTGAGCCTCGCTCTCGGGCTCGGGAGGCAGGAAGTAGACGGAAAGCGCTGCATCCAGGCGGACGATCGCGGCCGCAGGCAGCAACTGTATGGTGTCGCAGTACGACCCGATGGTCGTGTCGCGCATCCCGATGCGCGCAGCGCGCGCTTCCAGCTCGACATCCGCGAGGAAGTAGTCCCACGACAGCCCCTCGAATGGCCGGGGTCGCAAGGCCTTGAAACGTAATGCGGCTCTGGATGGCGCTTCGGTGGAGCGCAAGGTTTTCGTCGGACAGTCCCACGCCGCCACCGGATTGAGCCTGATCTCGAACTTCGTCGCCTGTCATGCCGGCCTCATTGGAATTTGCCGTGGCATTCTAGGCATCAGATGTTGATCGATCCTGAGTCCGCAGCGTCGATTTCTGCGTTCCTGGAACGGGAGTATTGACCGATGTCGCCCGGGCGGCCGGCGGAAACGTCTTGCCATACCGTGCCGGACCTATTTATGATCATAAAATGGATAAATCGGCTCTCCCGTCCCTCGACCCTTCGCGCCGCGCCTCGATCAAGCGCAAGCGCTCGGACGCCGTCGCCGACCTGATCCGCAGCCACATCTTCCAGGCCGGCTTGCAGCCGAGCGACCGGCTGCCGCAGGAGGGCGAGCTGATCGAGATGTTCGGCTGCAGCCGCTCGACCATCCGCGAGGCGCTCAAGTCCCTGGAGGTGCAGGGGCTGGTGCAGAACACCACCGGACCCGGCGGCGGCGCGCGGGTGGCGCCGGTGTCGATCAACCGGATCGTCGGCCTGCTCAGCAACTACTTCTACTTCCAGTCGGTCTCTACCGCGCAAATCTACCAGATCCGCCGGCTGATCGAGCCGGAGCTCGCCTTCAGCGTGGTCGGCCACCTCACGGCGGAGCATTTCGCAGCACTGGAAAAGGCGATCGCGGTCCAGGAGCATCATCCCCGTGGCGATGCCGATTGGGAACATCATCGCCACGCCGAGATCGATTTCCACGACATCCTGATCGAGGCCTGTCCCAACCCGCTGCTCGGCCTGGTGTGCCGGTTCGTCAACGAGGCCATCAGGCATCTGATCGGCAAGCTCGGCGTGCAGGAATTCGCATCCAGCTTCACCTGCGAGAATATCGAGTTTCACAAGCGTCTGATGGCCGCGTTCCGCTCCGGCAATGCCGCGCGCGCCCGGCGCGTGATGCTCGATCATGTGCTGAGCGCCGAAGCGGTGGTCGTTCCCGCGGAAGACCGGCGCATCGATCTGCCCGTGTTTCATCAGCCGTTGCGGCTCGATTGAACCGCATCGGTGGACTGCTGCATCACGCCCTGGAGAAAACGACAATGGACACGCGGCGCGAGAATGAGTTGTGGAGCTGGTCGGCCGTCGATCTGGCGCGTGCGATCGCGACGCGCGCGATTTCCAGCCGGGAAGCCGTGCGATCCAGCCTCGATCGCATCGCCGAGGTCAATCCGGCATTGAACGCCATTGTCGCTGTGCTCGGCGACGAAGCGCTGGTTGCCGCGGACGCGGCGGATGCCGCGGTGAAGTCTGGCGCGGAACTCGGCGCGCTGCATGGCGTGCCGGTCACGATCAAGGTCAATGTCGACCAGCGCGGCTGCGCCACCACCAATGGCGTCGTGGCCTTCCGCGAGGTGATCGCCACCGAGGACAGCCCGGTGGTCGCGAGTCTTCGCAAGGCGGGCGCGGTCATTGTCGGGCGCACCAACACGCCGGCCTTTTCGCACCGCTGGTTCACCAACAACGATCTGCACGGCGCGACCTACAATCCGTGGAGCCGTCGGCTGACGCCGGGCGGCTCCAGCGGCGGCGCCGCATCGGCCGTCGCCTCCGGGATGGGCGCGATCGCGCATGGCAATGATTTCGGCGGCTCGATCCGCTATCCGGCTTACGCCTGCGGCGTCGCCGGCCTGCGTCCGACGCCGGGGCGGATTCCGGCGTTCAATCCGTCGGCAACCAGCGATCGTCCGATCACCGCGCAGATGATGTCGGTGCAGGGGCCGCTGGCCCGCTCGGTCGCCGATCTCGGGCTCGGCCTTGCCGCGATGGCCCAGGCGGACGCGCGCGACGGCACATGGCTGCCGGTGCCCCTGCAAGGTGCGCCGCTCAAGCGTCCGATCGGTGTCGCGGTCGCGCCCGCGCCGTTCGGCGACGAGGCGCCGGAGGTGAGCGCGGCGGTGCGCGCTGCCGGACGCTGGCTCGCGGAGGCCGGCTTTGCCGTGGAGGAGACCGTGCCGCCGCGGCTCGCGGAGGCGGCCGATCTCTGGCATCGCCTCGTCATCAATGAGGAGCGGCGCGTGCTGGCGCCGATGATCCGCAAGTTCGGCGACGATCGGAGCCGCTACAATCTCGAGTGCCATATCGCCTACGCGCCCGAGCTCGACGGCGATCAGGTGCTCGCCTGCTTCGAGCAGCGGCTGGCGATCGTGCGGGCCTGGCAGCTGTTCCAGGAGCGCTATCCCGTCATCATCCTGCCGGTCTCGGCGCAACTGCCGTTCCGTTTCGATCAGGATCAGGAAGACGCGGCGGTGGTCCGCGCGCTGCTCGACGCGCAGCGGCCGCTGCTTGCGGTGCCCGCGCTCGGCTTTCCGTCGGTCGTCGTACCGACCGGGACCGCCGAGGGCGTGCCGGTCGGCGTGCAGGTGATCGCCGGCCGCTTCCGGGAAGACGTCTGTCTCGCAGTGGCCGAGCTGATCGAGGCGCGTGCATCAAAGCTGACGCCGATCGACCCGCGAGACTGAACCAACAACAAGCACTGAACATCATGGGAGAACATCACGTGACGAATGCACCGATCTGGCACTGGTCCGCCGTCGACACGGCCGCGGCGATCCGAAACAACCAAGTGACGTCGGAGGAGGTGGTTCGCGCCCATCTCGACCGCATGCAGGACGCCAATCCGGCGCTCAACGCCGTCGTGGTCGATCTCGGCGCGTCTGCGATGCAGGCGGCGAAGGCCGCGGACGAGGCGCTGGCCGCGAGCAAGCGCGGAGGCGGCGCCGTCGGGCCGCTGCACGGCGTGCCGGTCACGATCAAGATCAACATCGACGTCGAGGGCCAGGCCAATTCGAACGGCGTGGTGGCATTCAAGGACAACATCGCGCCGGGCGACTCGCCGGTGACGGCCAATCTCAGAAAGGCCGGCGCCGTCATCATCGGCCTCACCAACACGCCGGAGTTCTCGCTGCGCGGCTTCACCGACAACCCGCTGCATGGCCTGACGCGCAATCCCTGGAATGCCGACGTGACCTGCGGCGGATCGTCGGGCGGCGCCGGCGCGTCGATCGCGGCCGGCATCGGCACCATCGCGCATGGCAACGACATCGGCGGCTCGCTGCGCTGGCCGGCGCATTGCAACGGAATCGCCACCATCAAGCCGACCCAGGGCCGCATCCCGGCGTTCAATCCCAGCGCCACGGTAGAACGGCCGCTGATGGCGCAGTTCATGTCGTCGCAAGGGCCGCTGGCGCGCCACGTCGCCGACGTGCGCCTCGGCCTCGAGGTGATGGCGCAGCGCGACCCACGCGATCCCTGGTATGTGCCGGCGCCGCTGACGGGGCCGAAGCCGGCCGGGCCGATCAAGGTCGCGCTCGCAAAGATCCCCGAGGACATGGCGACCGATCGCAGCGTGATTGCGCTCCAGCGCAAGGCGGCGGATCATCTCGCCGATGCCGGCTATGCGGTCAGCGAGGTCGAGGTCCCCGACCTCAACAAGGTCTGGCAGCTCTGGTGCGACCTGATCATGACCGAGACCCGCGTGTTGCAGCAGGACCAGATGCTGGCGACCACCAGCGCCGACTTCCAGAAGACGTTCCGCGGCTTCATGGCGCTGGCCAACCCGCTCGACCAGGCCGGCTACATGAAGGCGATCGCCGAGCGCTCGCGCCATATCCGGAACTGGATGACGTTCCTCGAGCAGTATCCGCTGGTCGTGATGCCGACCACCGTGCGCAAGACGCCGGAGGTCAACGCCGATCTCGGCGGCGATCAGCGCGTCAAGGATTTGTTCTGGAACGACCTGCGCTTCATTTCGTCGATGAACGTTCTGGGGCTGCCGGCGGCCGTGGTGCCGGTGGGTCTCGATGAGGGATTGCCGGTCGGCGTCCAGATCGTCGGCTCGCGCTATCGCGAGGACATGTGTCTCGACGCCGCCGAGGCGATCGAACGCAAGGCCGGCGTTCTGGCACGGCAATTGTGGCAGCGGCGCTGAGGCGATCTCGACGCCACCACGCATTATCCATTCGTATGATTCAACGCGCGCCGCGGCGAAATTTCGTCGCGGCGTTCGCATGATCGGAAATGCGAGCGTGCCGGGGTCCAGCTGTGTTCCTTCTCCCGGAATTTCTGAGCGGAATCGCAGAGCGCCATGCCGGCGACGGGGTTGTCGGCGATCCCTGATTGCTTCAGGAGATCGTCCGAAACGTCGAAACCCCTGGGAACGAAATGTCCATCACGAAACGCTCGCATGTCCTGGTCGCAATTGCCGTGTGTCTCTCATTTGCGGCCGGCGCTGCCCGAGCGGAGGATGGCGTGCTGCGGGTCGGCATCATCACCGACATGAGCGGGCAATATTCCGACGGCAATGGCCCGGGATCGGTGATCGCGGCGCAGATGGCCGCGGAGGAAATCGGTGGCACGGTCGCCGGACGCAAGATCGAGATCATTTCGGCGGATCACCAGAACAAGCCTGATGTGGCGACCGGCATCGTGCGCAACTGGATCGACAACAAGGGTGTCGACGTGATCGCCGAAGGCGTCAATTCCGCGGTGGCGCTCGCGATCCAGACCGTGACGCGCGAACGCAAGAAGCTGTTTCTGATCTCGGGCTCGGGCTCGTCCGATCTCACCGGCAAGCAATGCTCGCCGACGAGCGTGCAGTGGACTTATGACACCTATGCCTCCTCGAACGCGACGGCGAAGGCCGTGGTTGCGCGCGGCGGCACGCCCTGGTTCTTCCTGACGGCGGATTATGCGTTCGGCCAGGCGCTGGAGCGCGATGCCAGCAAGGCCGTGACATCGGCCGGCGGCAAGGTGCTGGGCGCGGTCCGCCATCCCTTCGATACCGCCGATTTCTCGTCGTTCCTGCTGCAGGCCCAGTCCTCCGGCGCCAAGATCCTGGCGCTTGCCAATGCCGGTTCCGACTTCCGCAACGCGGTGTCGCAGGCCGACGAGTTCAATATCCGCGCCAGCATGCAGGTCGTCGCGCTGCAGGTGACGCTCACCGACGTGCCCGCGCTTGGCCTCGCGCATGCGCACGATCTGCTGTTCACCGATTCCTTCTATTGGGATCGCACGCCGGAGACGCGCGTGTTCGCCCAGGAGTTCTTCAAGCGGCACGGGGCGATGCCGACCGCCTATCAGGCCGGCGTCAACTCGGCGCTCCGGCACTACTTCAAGGCAGTTGCCGCCACCAACTCGGTCGATTCGGAGACCGTGATCGCGCAGATGCGCAAGACCCCGGTCAATGATTTCTTTGCCCAGAACGGCCTCGTGCGCGAGGACGGCCGGATGGTGCACGACATGTATCTGATGCGCATCAAGAAGCCGGAAGAGTCCAAGAGCAAGTGGGACCTCTACGAGTATCTCGCGACGGTGCCGGGCGACCAGGCCTTCCGTCCGCTCGATGAGGGCGGCTGCCCCTACGTTGCCAAGTCGCACTAGGTGGTGTGGACTCTAAGGATTCCCTTTTAGGCGCAAATCAGATTCAAGGCTGCTTTTGGGGAGGCCGCCTTGGGTGTGATGGACCGCTTGGTATTGAGCGACGCGACATGGGAGCGGATGGCGCCGCTGATCATCGGCCGGCCTGACCAGAAGGGTTCGACCGGACGGGACAACCGGATGTTTGTGGAGGGCGTACTTTGGATCGTGCGCACTGGCTCTCCCTGGCGTGATCTTCCGGAGGTGTTTGGAGACTGGAACAGCGTGTTTCGGCGCTTCAGTCGATGGAGCATCAAGGGGGTCTGGTGGCGCATATTCGAAGCGATGTCCGGTGATCCGGACTTCGAGTATCTGATCGTCGACTCCACCATCGTCCGGGCGCACCAGCACGCCGCTGGGGCGAAAAAAGGGGGTCTGAAGATCAGGCGATCGGTCGCTCGCGCGGTGGCCTGAGCACCAAGATACATATGGCCGTTCGCGGCCTGGGATGTCCCGTACGGTTCAAGCTCACCGCAGGTCAGAAGAGCGACGTACCGCAAGCCGCCGAATTGATCGAGGGATTACCTGCCCAGGTCGTCATGGCGGATACGGCTTATGACGCCGATCACTTGCGCCAGGCGATCGCTGCCAAAGGCGCGCTCGCCGTCATCCCCAACAACCCGTCACGTGCGCTCAAATATCCGCTGGACAAGCATCTCTATGCCCAGCGTCATCTCGTCGAATGCTGCTTCTCAAAACTCAAGCAGTTCCGCCGCGTCGCAACCCGCTTCGAAAAGACCGCCCGAAATTACCTGGCCGTCGTTACTCTCGCAGCCATCGTCTTATGGATGCGATAAATGTCCACACCACCTAGCCCTTCAGAAATTTGCATCGAGCCCTCGCGTGAGTTTTTCTCCTATCATGCGCGAGTTTTGATCGGTTGTCCGGCGCCGATCCTGACGATACGTTCGGATTGAGATCAGTCTCAGTTGGCAGATCATGCTCCTGCGCGGTTCCCCGCGAACTGCGGGCTTGCTGCGCGTTGACGTCGCTGAGACCTTCTCGTCCGCCCGGCCAGACCGGGCGCAGAGGCGATCTGGACAGGAGACGCAGCAACATGACGGGCGACATGGGTGTTCGGGCTGGCCAGTGCCATTGCGGCGCGGTGCGTTTCGAGGTGACGCTCAGCGACGGCTTCAATTCGATCCGCCGCTGCACCTGCTCTTACTGCCGGATGCGGGGCGCCGTCGTTGCCATGGCCGAAATGGGCGGGATCAAGATCCTGCACGGCGAGGATGCGCTAACAAGCTACCGCTTCCATACCGGATCGGTGCAGCACTTCTTCTGTTCGCGCTGCGGGATCTACACCCATCATCAACGGCGATCGAACCAGAACCTGTATGCCGTCAACGTGGCCTGCCTGGATGGTGTAAGCCCGTTCGACTTCCCCGAGGTGCCTGTGATGGACGGCGTCAATCATACGAACGACACCGGCAAGCCGACGCGCCGGGCAGGCACACTCCACTTCATCCCGGCCGACTGACGATCGCTGTCGGCCGACGACCGCCCGGCTCGTCGCGGGACGACGGTGAGAGGGAAGGGAGCCCTTCCACCGGTGGTCGTGCAACAAGTTCAGTGTCGTCCCTGCCTAGTGCGCAATTGCGCACGGGAGCAGGGACCCATAACCACCGATCGTCATTGTTTCACGACGCCGAAATGACGAGTCCCTTTAACAACCTCGGCCGCGGAGTATGGGTCTCTGCTTTCGCAGGGACGACAGCTGTGGTGAAATCAAGCGAGGCGTCATCGCGACGGCCCCATCACCGTGTTCACGAGGCACCATGACCAACACCATCGAGGCTTCCGACGGCGGCTACCGCTTCATGCCCGGCGTCAGCCAGTATTCCTGCGGCATCGCTGCGCTGCCCGGCTTTGCCATCGAGCGCGTCAGGTTCTCTGAACCGGTGCCGTTGGGCGCGGGTTTTGCAAGGATTGCCGACATCATCAAAGCGGCGGGTCGTCCGCTGACGTCATTTGGCGCCTGCGAACTGCGTTCCCCGGCGCCGTTCACCGAGGACGGGTTCAGGGCCTTCAACGAGATCTACATCAAGACGCTCGTGGCCTGGGGTGCGATGCGGGACGGCGTCAATCCGGTGGCGCGCAGCAATGTCTGTCCGAAGCTCGATCCGCCCGGTGAGCCGAGCTTCCACGCCTTCTGCTACACGGTGCCGGCCGCCATGGACGAACCAGCCAGCTTTGTCGTCGCCGGCAGCGGCGAGTCGGTCGAGGGCAAGGCCAATTATCGCGATCATACCGTAGCCCTCGGCGACACCAGCCCGGCCGGCCTGCTGGCGAAGGCGAAATTCGTGGCCGACGAGATGGAACGCCGGATGAGCGCGTTCGGCGGCCGTTGGCAGGACACCACCGCGGTGCAGCTCTACACTGTGCACGACGCCTATCCGGTGCTCGAAAGCGAGCTCGGCCGCCGCGGCGTGCTGCGCAACGGCTTGACCTGGCATTTCGACCGGCCGCCGGTGGTTGGCCTCGACTTCGAAATGGATTGCCGGCGCGTGCATCGCGAGCGCGTGGTGTGACGTGGCGGTCGCGTGATGCATCAAAAGCGCGTGTGGGTGCATGTGGAAGCGTGCGCCCTTTCTTGACACGGATCGCGTCAACCGTTTCCCTTCGCCATCGACGTCAGCGGCTGGGTGAGCGCGGGTGCAGAACGAATCTGTGATCAGGCGGCGTGATCTGCTGGCGCTGATTGGCACCATTGCCGGCAGTTCGGCGATGTATCACGCGATGACGAGCCTCGGCTTCGCGTCCGAATCCGCCTACAAGGGGCCGCTGAAGCTCGCAGGCGATGTGAAGGGCGCCTCGGTGCTGATTCTCGGCGCGGGGCTTGCCGGCATGACGGCGGCGCTGGAGCTGCGCAAGGCCGGCTACAAGGTCCAGATCCTCGAATTCAACAGCCGCGCCGGCGGCCGCAACTGGTCGATCCGCGGCGGCGACAGTTTTGTCGAGCTCGGCGGCTTCAGGCAGACCAGCCAGTTCGAGCAGGGGCTCTATCTCAATCCCGGCCCGTGGCGGATTCCCTATCATCACCGTGCGCTGCTCGACTACTGCCGCCGGCTCAATGTGACGCTGGAACCCTTCATCCAGCTCAATCACAACGCCTATCTGCACGCGACGCGTGCATTCAGCGGCAAGCCGCAGCGCTTTCGCAGCATCAAGGCGGATTTCCAGGGCGGGGTTTCGGAGCTGCTCGCAAAGATCACCCAGCAGGGCCGGCTCGACGAGACCGTCGGCAAGGAAGATCAGGAGATCCTGCTGCAGTCGCTGCGCGACTGGGGCGCGCTGGATCGCGACTACAAGTACAATGCCAACCTCGTGTCGGCCGAGTTCCGCGGTTATGCGCGCGATCCCGGCGGCGGCCTGATGGGCGATCCGCTGCCCAGCGAGCCGATCCCGCTGCAGGAGCTGCTGCGGTCGCGGATGTGGCGCTATCTGCAGACCTTTGCGCGCTACGATTTCCAGACCACCATGTTCCAGCCGGTCGGCGGCATGGACATGATCGGCAAGGCGTTCGCGCGCGAGGTCGGCGATCTCATCCGCTATGGCGCCAAGGTGACGCAGATCCAGCAGAACGGCTCCGGCGTCACCGTGAGCTATGTCGACACCGCCAGTCCATCGACGGTGCAGCAGGCCACCGCCGACTGGTGCATCTGCACCATCCCGTTGCCGATCCTGAGCCAGTTGCCGGTCGATGTCAGCGCGCCGATGAAGAGTGCGATCGACTCCGTGCCCTATGCAGCCTCGGTGAAGATCGGCCTGCAGTTCAAGCGGCGGTTCTGGGAGGAGGATGACGCGATCTATGGCGGCATCAGCTACACCGACCTGCCGATCCGGCAAATCGCCTACCCGAACTATGGCTTCAACCGCGGCGGCCGCGGCATCCTGCTCGGCGCCTATATGTATGGCGGTGCCAATTCGTTCGAGTTCACCGCGATGACGCCGGCCGAGCGGGTCGCCAGCGCGGTCGAGTTCGGCGCCGCGATCCATCCGCAGTACAGGAACGAATTCGAGAACGGCGTCGCGGTGGCCTGGCATCGCGTGCCGTTCACGCTCGGCTGCGCCGGCGAATGGACCGAAGCCACCCGCGCGCAGCATTACCGCAATCTCTGCCAGATCGACGGCCGTATCGTGCTGGCGGGCGAGCACGCCTCGCAGCTGCCGGCCTGGCAGGAGGGCGCCATCCTGTCCGCGCTCGACGTCATCTCCCGGCTGCACGAACGCGTGGTGAAGACATGATGATGCGGACCGCAACATCCGTCGTCGCTGGACTGGCGCTGCTGTGGGCGACGGCAGCCCTTGGGCAGGACAGCGGCGCGGGCAAGCGCACCTTCTCTTCGGGCTACCGCTTCGTCGAGATGACCGGCGAGGAGCTGTTCGCCAATGTGTGCCAGGGCTGCCACATGCCGGATGCGACGGGCGCCAGCGGGGCGGGCAGCTACCCGTCGCTGGCCGGCAACAAGAATCTCGAGGCCGGCAGCTATCCGGTCTTCCTGGTCATTAACGGCCGCCGCGGCATGCCGGCGTTCGGCGACATGATGACCGATGGTCAGATCGCCGCCGTTGTGAATTATCTGCGGACGCACTTCAGCAACAACTATGAGGACGCGGTGACGACCAAGGATGTCCAGGACGCCCGCCGCTAGAGGCGCCGTTCCGTCATTCCGGGGCGTGGGCAAGGCCCGCGAACCCGGAATCCAGAGGTGATGTACTCGGAGTTCCGCAACTTCGAGATTCCGGGTTCGCGCTGCGCGCGCCCCGGAATGACGAAATGAACGATGTGTGCCGCACGAACTTCTATCGAGTAATGGAGAAATCATGAGATTAGCAACTATCACACTGGGCGCCGCGCTATCCGCGATGGCGACCGCTGCCTCGGCTGACGTGGTCAGGCATCCGATTCCCAACTCGACCTTCCCGATCGCGCAGGCCGTGACCGTCACCGGCAACACCACGACCGTCTACGTCAGCGGCCAGGTGCCGCCGGCGATCAACAAGGACGCCGATCCGTCGAGCCCGCAGGCCTATGGCGATACCAAGACGCAGACCGTCGGCGTGCTCAACCGCATCAAGGCCATTCTGGAAGGCCAGGGCCTTGGCATGGGCGACGTCGTCAAGATGCAGGTATTCCTGGTGCACAACGCATCCGCGCCGATGGACTTCAAGGCCTTCATGGAGGGCTACACCCAGTTCTTCGGCGGCAGCCAGCCGAACCTGCCGGCGCGCTCGGTGGTCGGCGTCGCCGCGCTCGCCAATCCCGGATTCCTGGTCGAGATCGAGGTGATCGCGGCCAAGGACTCGAAATAAGGACTGCAAATAGCGTGCGCGAAACCGCGGAGCATGCGCGCGGAAATTGAAGGGCTCGCCGTCTTGCCAAAGCGCGTGTCGCCTGTCTGAATTCGTCTCCGATCAGGCGGCGGAATTCTGGGAGAGTACGATGTCGCACAAGGCTAGAGACACGGTTCGATCGCTGCGGCTCGCGGCAGCGCTTGGTCCGGCGCTGCTGGCAACCGGCGCCGCGGCGCAGGGGCTGACCGAGCAGCAGCAATTCGCCCGCGGCATCTACCAGGAGCTGGTCGAGATCAACACGACCACCGCGACCGGCGATACCCAGAAGGCGGCGGAGGCGATGGGCGCGCGGCTCCGCGCGGCGGGCTTCCCCGAGGCCGACGTGCACGTGTTCTCGCCGGCGCCGCACAAGGGCAATCTGGTGGCGCGGCTGCGCGGTTCCGGCGCGCGCAAGCCGATCCTCCTGGTCGCCCATATCGACGTCGTCCCCGCCAACCGCGAGGACTGGTCGGTCGATCCGTTCAAGCTCACCGAGCAGGACGGCTATTTTTACGGCCGCGGCTCCAGCGACGACAAATACATGGCGTCCGCATTCATCACCAATCTGATCCGCTACAAGAAGGAGGGCTACAAGCCCGATCGCGACATCATTGTGGCGCTCGAGACCGACGAGGAGATCCTCGATGCCAACGGCCTCGGCATGCAGTGGCTGATCAAGAACCACCGCGACCTGATCGATGCCGAGTTCGCGCTCAATGAAGGCGGCGGCGTCGGCCTCAAGAACGGCAAGGCGATCCGCAACAGCGTGCAGACCAGCGAGAAGGTCTCGATCGGCTACCAGCTCACGGTGAAGGATCGCGGCGGCCACTCGTCGCTGCCGCGCAAGGACAATGCGATCTATCACCTCGCCGAAGGCCTGGTGCGACTCTCCAAATACGACTTCCCGATGAATCTCAACGAGACCACGCGAATCTATTTCACCAAGACCGCCGAGGTCGACACGTCGCATGCCGACGATATCAAGGCCATTTTGGCGCCGCAGCCCGACCCGGCGGCGCTGGCGCGATTGTCGGAGAATCCGGGCTATAATGCGCAGCTCCGCACCACCTGCGTTGCGACCATGCTGGAGGGCGGCCACGCCATCAACGCGCTGCCGCAGCTGGCGACCGCCAAGGTGAACTGCCGGATCCTGCCCGGCGAGCCGCTCGAGGGCGTGCAGGCGACGATCGAGCGCGTGCTCGCCGACAAGGAGATCGCGGTGGCTCCGACCGGCAAGGCCGTGCTGAGCCCGCCGTCGCCCCTCAACGAGGAGATCATGGGTTCGATCGAGAAGCTGTCGAAGGAGTTCTGGCCGGATGCGTCGATCGTTCCGGTCATGAGCACCGGCGCGACCGACGGCAGCTATCTGCGTAACGCGGGGATTCCGACCTATGGCCACTCCGGGCTGGCCGCCGATGTCGACGACAACCGTATCCATGGCAAGGACGAGCGCGTGCTCGTCAAGTCGTTCTACGAGGGCGAGGAGTATCTCTATCGCCTGGTCAAGATGCTCGCCGGCGGGAAATGATGGCTGACAGCAAGACAAGGACACGGGTTGCGGTCGCCGGCCTCGGCGCGATCGGCACCGACGTCGTCAAGGCGCTCGATCAGGGCATCGAGGGCCTCGCGCTGGTTGCGGTGTCGGCGAACAGCCCGGACAAGCATCGCGGCTGGGTGGCGGAGCTCAAGTCTGCGCCGAAGCTGGTGCCGATCGAGCAGCTGGCCGAGATTGCCGACATCGTGGTCGAATGCGCGCCGAGCAAACTGGTCCGTTCGATCGTGGCGCCGGTGGTCGAGCGCGGCAAGACCGCGGTCGTGCTCAGCGTCGGCGCGCTGCTGCAGAACGAGGACCTCGTCGATCTCGCGAAGGCCCATGGCGGCCAGATCATCGTGCCGACCGGCGCGCTGATCGGGCTCGATGCGGTGACCGCCGCGGCGATCGGGACCATTCATTCGGCGAGGCTGGTGACGCGCAAGCCGGTCGCGGGCCTCGTCGGCGCGCCGCATCTGGTCGAGAACAACATCCGGATCGAAGGCATCACCGAGCCGCTGCGCATCTTCGAGGGCAGTGCGCGCGACGCCGCAAAGGGTTTTCCGGCCAACCTTAACGTCGCGGTGGCGCTGTCGCTGGCCGGCATCGGCCCCGACCGCACGAGGGTCGAGATATGGGCGGATCCGACCGTGACCCGCAACACCCACCGGATCGAGGTCGATTCCGATTCCGCGCGGTTCTCGATGATGATCGAGAACATTCCCTCAGAGAACCCGAAGACCGGCCGCATCACCTCGCTGTCGGTGATCGCCTGCCTGCGCAAGCTGCGCGCGTCATTGCGGATAGGCACCTGATGAAGATTGCGCCCGACGATCTGTTCCTGGTCATCGACGTGCAGAACGATTTCTGCCCCGGCGGCGCGCTGGCGGTCGCGGACGGCGATGCCGTCGTGCCGGTCGTCAACCGGTTGGCCGGCCGGTTCGACCATGTCGTGCTGACCCAGGACTGGCACCCGGCGGGCCACAGCTCGTTTGCGACCTCGCATCCGGGCGCGGCGCCGTTCTCCGAGATCGCCATGCCGTATGGGCCGCAGACGCTGTGGCCGGATCATTGCATCCAGGGTACGGCCGGCGCCGCGTTTCATCCCGATCTCGCCACCGAGCGGGCCCAGCTCGTGATCCGCAAGGGGTTCCGGGCCGCGATCGATTCCTATTCGGCGTTTTTCGAGAACGACCGCAAGACGCCGACCGGGCTCGCCGGCTATCTGCGCGAGCGCGGCCTCAGGCGCGTCGTGATGGCGGGGCTCGCCACGGACTATTGCGTGCAGTATTCGGCGCTCGATGCGCGCCGGCTCGGTTTCGAGACCACGGTGGTGCTGGCGGGCTGCCGCGCCATCGATCTCGGCGGTTCGCTTGCCGTCGCGACCGCGGCGATGCGCAAGGCCGGGGTGGAGCTTGTCGAGGAGCTCGTCTGAGCATCGCCAAAGGGGGGCAAAAACCGTTGTTTTGACTGGCTTTTTGTTCTAATCCCCAGCCGTTGATGATCACGCGCAGCGGAGCTTTCGTGTCGGGACAGGTTTTGCGGATTGGGACGCGCAAGAGCGCGATGGCGCTCGCGCAGACGGATGAGGTCGCACGCCTGCTGCGCGCTTCGGCGCCGGACCTTGCCGTCGACATCGTCAAGTTCGAGACCCGCGGCGACCAGGACCAGACCAGCAAGCTGTTGCGTCATGGCGGCAAGGGCGGCGCCTTCGTCGCCGAGATCCGCGAAGCCATGCGTGCCGGCACCTTGCAGGCGGCGATGCATTCGCTGAAGGACGTGCCGGGCAACGAGGAGACGCCGGGTCTTGTCATCGCCGCGATGCTGGCGCGCGATGCCGCCAATGACAGCCTCGTGCTGCGTCCCGGCCTGTCGCTGGAAACGCTGCGCGCCGCGCGCGGCAAGGGCTTCATGATCGGCACCAACGCCGTGCGCCGCGCCGCCTATCTGCGCCGGCTGTTTCCGGAAGCGACCGTGATCCATTATCGCGGCGCCGCCGACACGCGCGTGGCCAAGCTCGATCGCGGCGACAAGCAGCGGCTGCCCGGCGGCGGCGACGTGGGGCCGGCGGATGCGCTGGTGATGGCGCGCTCGGGCCTGGAGCGCATCGGCATGACCGCGCGCATCGCGCATGATTTCTCGGTCGGCGAGATGCTGCCGGCGGTCGGCCAGGGCATTGTCGCGGTGGAATGCGTCGAGACCGACTGGGCGACGCGTGCGCGGCTTGCCGGGATCGACAACGTGCAGTCGCGGCTTGCGGCCGAGGCCGAGCGCGAGGTGCTGTGGGTGCTCAACGGTCATTGCAATTCGCCGATCGCGGGCCACGCCACGCTCGCGGGAGCCGAGATGACGCTGCGCGCCTCCGTGCTCGACGAGGCCGGCGCCGGCTTCATCGAGGTGACGCGGCGCGGACCCGCGGACCGGCCGCGCGAACTCGGCCGCGCCGTGGGCATGGAGCTGCTGGAGAAGGGCGCCGCCGAGATCATCGCCCGCACCCGGGCGGAGGAATAGCGCGCGCTACGCCCGCAACGGCCAGCTGCCGATGATGCGGAAGCGCGATGCGCTGTCGGTCTGCTTGAACAGCGCGATGCGGTCGATTGCGAGCCGCGCGAGGTCGATCGCCGCGAACCGTGAGCGCAGCTGCGCCACGATCGGGCCGCGCCGCTCGTCGCTCAGCCGCCCTGTCAGCGTCATGTGGAAGCGGAACTCCTCCATGACGTAGGGATAGCCCCAGCGGTCGAGATAGTCGCACTGCCGCGCGGTGAGTTTCTCTGGCCTGCGGCGCGCGCGATCTTCCGGCGTCAGCGGCGCGCGGAACGCGTCGAATTCGGTGACGCAATCGGCGGCAAGCTGCTGCAGATCATCCGAGCGGCTGGCCGGGATCACCGCGATGAAGCCGCTGATCGCATCGACCACCGGTTCGATCACCGGAATGCGCCGCGCGCGGCCGGCGAAGGCGGCACAGGCATCGAGAAGCTCGGCCTCGCTTCGACCGTCGGCGAGCGCGGTGGGCGCTTTCAGCGTGGCGTGGAATCCATACTTGCGCGGATCTTCGGTGATCTCGCGCCAGTCCGGCGTGACGCCTTCGGGAAACGGCAGGTCGTCGCCCGACACCGCATCGTAACCGAGCAGTGTCGAACCGAAGCGGTGCAGGACGCTGTCGGGTGACGGCGCATAATAGATCGCGTAGCGCGGAGTGCTGGCCATGGGACTGGGCTACGCCGCCGCAACCGTCTTGCGCGGCGCGAGCGAATGAACGAGGCAGCTCGCGTCCGCCAGGTGCACCAGCCGTCCGGCCGCTATCACGGCGACGATGCGCGGCCGCAGCGGCACCTTGTCGTCGACGACGATGATGTCGGCACGGCGGCCCGCGGCGAGCACGCCGCGATCGGCGAGCCCGGCCGCGCGGGCCGCCGCCGACGAGATCAGGTCCCAGGCCCTGGCGAGCGGCAGGATGCCGTCGTCGGCGAGGCGGAACGCCGCGAGCAGCTGCGCCGGATAGTAATAGTCCGACGCCAGCACCGAGCAGAGGCCCTGTGCGATCATGTCGGATGCCTTGGTCCAGCCGGTATGGCTGCCGCCGCGCACCACATTGGGCGCGCCGAACACGATGAAATCGCCCGCCGCGGCGGCGTCGCGCGCGGTCTCCTCGTTGACAGGGAATTCGGCGATCGTGGCGCCGAGCGCGCGAAACTCCTGGCGCATCGCCGGGCTGTTGTCGTCGTGCGAGAGCATGCGGATATCGGCCGCGCGCGCGGCAGCGGCCAGTCGCGCTATCGAGGCCGGCACCTCGGGGCGACGCGCCACGATCCGGTCGAGCATGTCGTTGACGGCCTCGACGGAGAGCCCGGTGCGCTCGGCCAGCTGGTTGCGCTTCTTCGGCTTGACGTTGCTGTGGTCGTTGAAGGCGAACAGGTCGATGCGGCCTTCACTGAGCCATTGAATGATCTCGGCCTCGGCCTCGAGATTGTGGGTCTCGTGGCGCAGGTGGAAGCGGGTGTCGGCGGCGAGGTGCGGCCGCAGCGCCTCGATCGCATCGAGCAGCTTGCGCGCATTCTCCGCGCTGCGCAGGCCGGGCTCCCACGACCAGGTCGTGCCGTGGAACACGGTGGTGATGCCGTTGGCGATCGCCTGCCGGTCGCTGTCGATCAGCGCCACGTCGGTCGGGAAGTCGACGCCGGGGCGCGGCATCATCTGCCGCTCGAACGCATCGCCATGCAGGTCGATGATGCCGGGCAGCACCAGGAGGCCACTAGCATCGATGTGAAGCGCGGCGCGACCCTGCTCGGCGTCGAGCGCGCCGATGTCGCGACCAGCGGTCCGCAGCGAGGTCTCGACCAAGGCGCCGTCAACCAGCGTGCGCCCGCCCTCGATGAAAATGTCCGTCACGATGCGGCGCTCCGTTGTTTGGCTTGTGATTGGGATACGGCCTTGGCCTCATGCTTGTCGAGGAATTCCTCGACCGCGAGCTTGCGAAAGTCGGGCAGGACGCGGCGGAGCGTCTCGTGATCCCAGTCCCACCATGCGAGCGCGGCGAGGCGGTCGGCGATCGTCTCGGAGAAGCGCCGCTTCACCGGCCGCGCCGGATTACCGGCCACGATGGTGTAGCCGGGAACGTCCTTGGTCACGATCGCGCCGGCGGCGACGACGGCGCCGGTTCCGACGTTCCGTCCTGGTAACAGGATCGCACCATGACCGATCCAGACGTCATGGCCGATATGCACGTGATGCGCACGTCGCCAGTTGAAGAAGTCGGTGTCGTCGCTCTCTCCGGGGAAATACGCGCTGGCGCGGTAGGTGAAATGCGCCTGAGTCGCGCGATGCATCGGGTGGTTGCCGGGGTTGATGCGGGTCATCGCTTCGAGCAGAACTTGCCGATCGAGGTGTAGGTGATCTGGCTGTCGTTCACGACGTAGGAATAGTCATCCATGGTCACTTCAAGCAGGATCGTGCGCGCGCCGACCTCGGTATATTTGCCGAGCTTGCTCTCACGGACCGACGCGGTCGGGTCGACGGTCGGCACAACCGAGAGTGTTTTTCCGGCCATCAGGGCCTCCGCAAATCTTCAAGAATCTTGGGCTTCCGGGGGATGCGCGCTCGTCATCGGGATGCTTGATGACAACATCATGACGTTGCGATGACGGCAAGGGAGCGACAAGGGAGGGGTGTGGACGATCGCCGCACCGCAGCGCTGTCGTCACATAACTGTAAAACGCCGGGGATAGCGATGGCCCAACGAGGCGCGGTTGGAGCATTACATGCTGGTGGTGGAAGGTTTGACGTGCCGTTTCGGCACGAAAGCCGCAGTCGACAACGCGTCCTTTTCGATCGCGCCGGGCAGCTTTGTCGGCGTGATCGGCCGCTCCGGCGCCGGCAAGTCGACGCTGCTGCGGATGATCAACTGTCTCGCCGATCCGACCTCCGGCCGTATCCTGTTCGAGGGCACCGACGTCACCGCGTTGCGCGGCAAGGAACTGCGGCGGTGGCGCGCGCGCTCGGCGATGATCTTCCAGCAGTTCAATCTGGTCGGCCGCCTTGATGTGCTGACCAACGTGCTGATGGGCCGACTGGCCCAAATTCCGTCATGGCGCTCGCTGGCGCAGGTCTGGCCGGAGCAGGACAGGGCGCTCGCACTGTCGGCGCTCGAGCAATTCGACATCGCCCAGCTGGCGGCACAGCGCGCCGACCAGCTCTCCGGCGGCCAGCAGCAACGCGTCGCGATCGCCCGCGCGCTGGTGCAGGAGCCCGACATCATTCTCGCCGACGAGCCGATCGCCTCGCTCGATCCGCGCAACACCAAGATCGTGATGGACGCGCTGCTGCGCATCAACAAGCATTTCGGCATCACAGTGCTTTGCAATCTGCACTCGCTCGACCTGGCGCGGACCTATTGCGACCGCCTGGTCGGCATGGCCGCAGGTCGCGTGGTGTTCGATGGCGCCCCCGCGGCGCTCACCGACCATATCGCCCGCGAGCTCTATGACCTCGAGGCCAATGACGTCATCGGCGCAGCACCGCTGCCCGCGCCCGACGATGCAACTGCGCCGGCACTCGGCACCGCAGCCGCGGCCTGAGCGTCGCGCATTTTTCAATCTGGGAGGCCGGGCATTTTGCCCGGCCAACAGGTGCAACTACAACAAAAGAGGGGTAGTCATGTTCACTCGTCGCATCATTCTGGCTGGCGCCGCCGCGCTGGCATTTGCCGGTTCGGCCTCCGCGCAGGACTGGAAGGCAAAGTATCCGGAGCTCACCTTCGCGGTGGTGCCGGCCGAGAACGCCTCCGGCGTCACCGAGCGCTGGACGCCGTTCGTGGCGTATCTGTCGAAGGAACTCGGCGTGAAGGTCACACTGCGCATCGCCAACGACTACGCGGCCGTCATCGAAGGCCAGCGCGCCGGCAACATCCAGATCGCCAGCTACGGCTCGGCCTCGTTCTCTCGCGCGCGCGTGACCGGCGTCAAGACCGACGCGTTCGCCAACGATATGAACGCCGACGGTTCGACCGGCTATTACTCGGTGTTCTTCGTCAAGGCGTCGAGCCCGTACAAGACCGTCGAGGACCTGAAGGGCAAGAATCTCGGCCTGGTCGATCCGAACTCGACGTCCGGCAACAACGTGCCGCGCTTCGAACTCAACAAGATGGGCATCGCGAACGCCGAAGGCTTTTTCGGCAAGGTCGTGTTCACCGGCAGCCACGAGAACGCCGTCCTGGCGCTGTCGCAGGGAACCGTTGATGTGGCCGCCAACCAGTGGACCAACGAGGATGATTCCACGCTCGCCCAGATGCTGACCAAGGGCATGCTGAAGAATGCCGACGGCTCGGCGATGAAGAAGGATGATTTCCGCATCATCCACAAGTCGGCGCTGATCATCAACGGCCCCTATGCGTACAACACCGATCTTCCGGAGGACCTGAAGGCCGCGATCGCAAAGGCCTTCTTCGACGCCCCGACCAAGGACAAGGCCGCCTTCGACCGTCTGTCCGACGGTCAGAAGAAGGGCTTCCATCCCGCCACCACCAAGGATTGGGACGGCACCATCGAGCTGATCAAGTTCGTCGACGGTTTGCGAAAGAAGGCGAGCTGATCGCACGCCTGACGTCACGAGGGTCGGGCGTATAGCCCGGCTCTTTCTCTCCACTCAACTCCGAACCGGACTGGCACGCGTCGATGGCGACCGCCGTATCCATTCTTCCAGCGCAGCAATTGGCGACGCTGGGGGACGCCTACCGCAAGTCCGTCGCACGCAAGCGGTTGAAGGCCGCGCTGGCAACGGCGGCATTCTGTGCGGTGCTGGTGATCGCGGCGTTCGGCGCGGAAGTGAACCTGCGCACGCTGTTCACCTATTTCGGCAATTTCGTCAGCTATTTCGATCGCATCCTGACGCTGGATTCCGGCGCGCGGGTCTGGACCGATCCCGCCGAATGGTTCTGGGGTTGGCATAAGTGGCTGAAGATGCTCGGCGAGACGATCCTGATCAGCTATGTCGGCACGCTGACGGGTGCCGTGCTCGCCTTCGCGCTCAATTTCTTCGCGGCCCAGAATACGTCGCCGGGCCCGTGGGTACGTTTCACGATCCGCCGCCTGCTGGAATTCGCCCGCACCGTCCCCGGCATCGTGTTCGCGCTGATCTTCGTGATCGCGTTCGGCCTCGGGCCGATGGCCGGCGTGCTGGCGATCGCGATCCACACCACCGGGGCGCTCGGCAAGCTGTTCGCCGAGATCGTCGAGAATGCCGACATGAAGCCGGTCGAGGGCATCCGCTCCACCGGCGCGAGCTGGCTGTCCTGCATGCGCTTTGCCGTGCTGCCGCAGGTCTCGGCCGGCTATGCCAGCTATGCGCTGCTGCGCTTCGAGATCAACGTCCGCGAGGCGTCGGTGATGGGCTTCGTCGGCGCCGGCGGCATCGGCCAGGAGCTGGTGGTCGCGATCCGCAAGTTCTACTATTCCGACGTCAGCGCCATCCTCATCACCATCATCGTCACCGTCTTCATCATCGATATCTCGACCGGCTGGCTGCGCGGCCGGCTGTTCGGCAAGGAGACCCGTCGATGAGCCAGATGCCGAGGCCGGACACCGCGGAACTGCGCGCGAAGTACCCCGACGTCTTCGAACGTCCCACATCGGCACGGCTGGCGATGTCGGCCATGATCGTGGCGGCGCTCGCGATCTTCGTGTTCGGACTGGTCGATCTCGATTTCTCGCCGTCCAGGCTGATCGCGGGCCTCGGCCAGCTCGGCTGGATCACGATGCTGATGCTCCCGCCGAATCCGGGCTCGTCGTTCCCGCTCTACATGCAGGCGCTCGGCGAGACGCTGTCGATCGCGGTGCTCGGCACCACGCTTGCCGCGGTTTTGGCACTCCCGGTCAGCCTGCTGGCGGCGCGCAACATCATCCCCTCGAACCTGATCCGCTTTCCGGTGCGCCGCTTCCTGGACTCGATCCGCGGCGTCGATACGCTGATCTGGGCGCTGGTCTGGATCAACGTCGTCGGCCTCGGCCCGTTCGCGGGCGTGCTCGCGATCATGGTGTCGGACTTCGGCGCGTTTGGAAAGCTGTTCTCGGAGGCGATCGAGGCGGCGGATCGCAAGCAGGTCGAGGGCATCCGCGCGTCCGGCGGCAACGCGCTGCACGAGATCCGCTTCGGCCTGCTGCCGCAGGTGCTGCCCGTGATCGCCGGGCAGGTGCTCTACTTCATCGAGTCGAATACCCGTTCGGCCACCATCATCGGCATCGTCGGCGCCGGCGGCATTGGGTTGCAGCTCGCCGAGCAGATCCGTGTGCTGGAATGGCAGAAGGTATCGTTCCTGATCCTGATGATCCTAATCGCGGTCGCGGCGATCGACTTCATCTCCAGCAAGCTGCGCTTTGCCATCATCGGCCAGCGTGCCGTGGTGTAGAACCTTGCCTCGCCCTGCTCTTGCGGGGCGCCTCGAGTTTTGTACCGCACTATGCGCTGCGACCGTGAAGATGCGCGAGGGAGCGCCAGGCGTGATGCGTGAGCGTTTCAAGGCGCCGTACGGTATCGACGCGAGCGATTGCGTCGTCCGCGATCGTCGTTCCATCCGCCACAGAGTCGAGCGTGGCCTTGCGGTGGTCTCTCCGCACTTCGCCGAGTGCTTTCGCGCAGTGTTCCAGATGCGCAAGGGCCTGCTCGGTCGATGTCCCGGCTGTGGCGAGTGCCTTCCCTGGGTGGTGCGACCGCGTCGGCGCTGTTCTCGGCTTGATCTTTCTGGCGGAATCGGAAGCGTCGGGCACGACAGCGACTTCAGCGGCGAGCGATGCCGCGCTACGCATGGCCTCCACGCAGATTTCCACCGCGCGCATGTCCTGGGAGCCGCTGGGGAGCCGACCGAGTTCGATTTCCTCGCCGAAGGTTTCGGCCAGGCGAGACGCGTGGTCAAGTGCATGTACCGTGCTGGTGAGCCGCCGCTGCTCATTCTGCGATTCAGGAGGTCCACTTACTTCTGACATGAACTCCTGCGCCTGGCGCAGGGCAGAGGCAGCTTCCCCCGCTGGCACTGTGTTCTGTCTCGCCGGGACGGAGGCGTCCTGACTCGCTGTTGACAGTGCTGTCGCCAATGATCCGCACATCGCTTCAAGCGCGCGCGCGACCGTGCGTCGCACTGCCTCGACGGTTGCGATCGGGGTCGCGAGCGCTGCCGGATCCAGGCACCTGGTCAGCGGTGAGCCTCGTTCGGGCAGGATGCGCTCGACGAACCGGGTAAAGCCATTGATCACAGGCAGCAGCACCAGGACGCCGATGACGTTGTAGGCGGTGTGATAAGCTGCAAGCAGCGTTACACCACCAATGCTGTCTGAGGCGCGGACCAGAAGGGGAATGGTCACGGGGAAGAGCACCAGCGCAATAGCCGCCGCAATCAGCTTGAACAGGATGTACGCCAAGGCCAATCGCTTGGCGGTGCTGCTCGCGCCGATTGCCGCCATGGCGGAACTGGTCGCCGTTCCGATGTTCTGCCCAATGATCAGTGCGCATGCCTGGTCTAGGCCGATGGCTCCAGCATAGTGTGCCGAGAGCGTCACCGCGATAGCCGCGGTCGACGATTGCATCACGGCGGTCATCACCAGTCCGACGACGGCCAGCGCCAGCACCCCGTACAAGCCGGCCCACCAGGTGGCGCCGAGAACGGCCGGCAAGTCCGCCGGGTGCAACCGTTCGGCTAGTCCTCCCATGCCCTGCTGCAGGGTCGTCAGCGCGAACAGCACCAGCGCGAACCCCGCAAGGGCTGCTCCCGCTGCGGATACACGGCCACGGCCCAACAGCTTGATCAATGCGCCGACGAAAATCATCGGGAGCGCCGCGGCCGTGAGGGAGACGCGAACGCCGATCAGCGCAACGAGCCAGCCGGTTCCCGTGGTTCCGACGTTCGCACCGAACACCAGGGCCAGCCCTTGTGGAAAGGTCAGCACGCCCGCGCTTACCAGACCGATGGTGGTCATCGTCGTGGCGCTGGACGATTGCACGATCAAGGTCACGATGGCGCCCCACAGCGCACCGGATAGCGGGGTTGCTGCTGCCTTGCTCAGGACTGTCCGCAATTTGGATCCGGCGAGTCCCTTGAGGCCGGCGGTCATGACGCTCATGCCAAGCAGGAAAAAACCAACTCCACCGAGGATCGAAATCGCCGTCGACATGCGTGCTCTCTTCGCAGTGCACCGACAATTGAACCAATCAACCTAAAGCAGCGGCGCCCTGAAGTCAGCAGGAGACGAGGATTCGCCATCCGGCGGATCAAGCGACGGCTTTTTGGTCGCACGGGTCGAACTCAGAAGGGCGCGGCACACAGGCTTGCGGCGAGTCCTTGTTCAAGACACATGCGACAATGTCGCTTACTCAATTGCACCGAGCGCTAAAAACATCTCGGGATTGTGAAGCTGCGTGCATGATTGCGCGGCAAGAGACTTTCGGGTCTGTGCTAAGTTTCGGCCGTGCATCACGCGCGGAATAGGGGCAGCACTTCGAGCCATCAGGGAGTGTTCAATGTCAGATCTCGTTGCGATCGTGTACCCATCCGAAGTCAAAGCAGAGGAAGTTCGGCAAAAAATACTCAAGCTTCAGAGCGAGTACCTGATCACGATCAGCGATGCCGTGATCGCAGTCAAAACCGGGGACGCTGTAAAGCTCAATCAGCTCGTGAACACCACCATGACCGGCGCTGCCAGTGGCAGCTTCTGGGGACTGCTCTTGGGGATGGCCTGAATCCCCTTCTCGGCGTGGCGCTCGGAGCCGGCGCAGGCGCTTTGAGCGGTGCGCTGACCGATTTCGGGATCAGAGACCAGTTCATGAAGGATCTCGCGTCGAAGGTGAAATCGGGAGATGCCGTTCTGTTCCTGCTGATCAAGTCCATGACCTCAGACAAGGTTCTCAATGCGATCAAGGATGCGGGAGGGATCGTCCTGACGACCTCGCTCGATGAAAAGAGGGAGCAGCACCTTCGCGACGCGCTCGCAGCTGCAACTCAGGCCAAGGCTGCCTAGTCGCCGATCTTGTGGCGGCCTAATACGCTGCGGACTTGCGTGGGGATCAGTGCGCAACAGCATCGGTCCTTGGGCGGATCGCCAGCGATGAGGTTGGCTGCGGCGTTCGGCTCCGCGTTCGCTTCCCTTCCGCGCAGCCAGGAGCCGGGAGAAATCATGCGCAAATTGTTTCTATGGGGCCTAGCACTTGGGATTGCTTCGGTGGCGATCACGGCGACCAGCGGTCGTTCGCAGGCCGGCCTCATTGCGCCGCTGGGTCTGCGCCAGGCCGCCGACGAGCTTCGTCTCGCGGAAACTGTCCAATTCACCTGGAGGGGCCACCGCTACTGTTGGTACAGCAGGGGATGGCGCGGCGGCGGTTGGTATCGGTGTGGTTTTGGTTCAAGGCGCGGCATGGGTTGGGGTGGTCCGGCGGGATGGCACGGATGGCGACGGCCAGGCCACCGCCCGGTCACTCGGCCTCCGAGACCTGGGCGGCCAGGAATCCAGCGTCCGCAACCACTCCCGCAACCGCTTCCCGGCAGGAGCTGATGGCCGCTTTGTCTATCGTTCGCCGGCCGCGACGTGGCCGCACGCCAGTCGGAGCCCGCCATGTCCTTGAAGGAGCCGCAAACACGCGCGGGCCAAGTGCGCGATACCGTGCTGGTCGATCTCGCGCTGGAGGGCAGTGGATCGTACCGCGCTTTTACCTGGGGTGCTCGATCGGCTCATGGATGAGCCGTGGTTGCGCAGCGAGGCAATATCGGGCACCTGACGACGACCAACGTTCATACTGGCCTGGGCGTGTGTAACAAGACATCGGGCCTTGCAGGGCTCGACCGTTTAGTTCGGATTACAAAGGGGATTGTCAGCCGTTCTCGACCAGAAACTCCACGCGCTCGGCGGCGAAGCGCGAGCGCTTGGTCACCAGCGGCTGGTCCAGCATGTCGACGTCGGTGGCGTCGACCACCAGCACCGGCCGTCCCAGCGGCAGGTCGAGCCGTGCGGCGTCGGTCGCATCGACGATCGCCGCGGTGATCCGGGTCGAGGCGCGGTGGTAGTCCTTGACGCCGTAATGCCCGAGCAGCTTCGTCATCGAGCGGACGTTGGCGAACACGCTGCCGGCATCGGGAAACCGCTCGGTCGACAGCCAGGTGGTGGAGACGCAGATCGGCGTCCGGTCGGCGAGCCGCACCGCTTCGATCCGGATCAGCGGCGCACCGATCTTCAGGCCGAGCTCGCGCGCGATCTCGCGGTTGGCGACATCGCTGCTCGCATCGATCAGCTGGCCGCGCGGCTCGTGGCCGCCGGCGCCGACGATCTCGGAAAATCGCGTGCGTGAGCGCAAGGGATAGGCGAGGCGCTGGGCTTCGACATAGGTGCCGCTACCGCGTTCCGCGCGCACCAGGCCGCGCTCGGCCAATGCGGCGAGTGCCCGCCTCACGGTGTGCCGGTTGACCCGGTACGTCTCGGCGATCTCCATCTCGCCGGGCAGCTTTTCGCCGGCGGCGAAGCGGCCGTCAGCGATGCCGCGCTCGATGCCGTCGGCGACCTGCCGCCACAAGGCGACGCCGGAACTTTCCTGCATGCTCATGGCGCGGTGATACCAGAAATCTTTGGTTTGTCACGAAACAGTCATGGCGCTCCGCTATCAAGTTGTCTAGTATCATAGACAACTTGATGCAAGCAAGGTTGCCCAAAGGTTTGCCCATGAGTTCGACCATGAGTCCGACCGGACCAAACAGCAAACAGGCCCAGCGCAAGGCCGCGATGACGGTGCTGGCGCACGCCGCCGCTACGGACATCGCAGGCAGGCTGGCCGCGATCGCGGTGCCCGCGCATGAGAACCTGCGCGAGCCGGAAAACGGCCTTGTGATGCTGCGCGGGCGGATCGGCGGCGACGGTGCGCCATTCAATCTCGGCGAGGCGACGGTGTCGCGCGCGGCGGTGAGGCTTGCGACCGGCGAGGTCGGCTTCGGCTACACGCTCGGCCGCGACGCGCGGAAGGCGCAGATGATCGCGCTGTGCGACGCCATGGTGCAGTCGGCGGAGTTGTCCGGCGAGGTGGAGGCCAAGGTGATCGCGCCGCTGCGCGTCGCCATGAACGCCGAACGCGGCCGCAAGGCAGCGGAAACCGCGGCGACGCGGGTCGATTTCTACACGATGGTGCGCGGTGAGGGATGATGCAATGACGACGATTGCCGAAATGCCCGCGGGCTTTGCCGACAAGGTGCTGTCGGCGCAGTCGACTTTCCGTTCCGTGATGGATGCGATGGCGCGCCCGGGCAGCGTGCAGCGCGTCGCCGCTGATGTCGGAACACCGGCCGGCATGATGCGCGGCTCGGCCGCGATCGCGCTGACGCTGTTCGATCACGACACGCCGATCTGGCTCGACGCCGCGATGTCGGCGACGCCGGACGTTGCCCGCTGGCTGAAGTTCCATGCCAGCGCGCCGGTGATCACCGATTCCTCGATCGCGAGCTTCGCTTTGGTCGGCGATGCCGCGAGCCTGCCGGCGCTCGATCGCTTCGCATTCGGCAGCAGCGAATATCCTGACCGGTCGACCACGCTGATCCTGCAGATCGACAGCCTGTCGCAGGGCCCGGCCTTCGAGCTGAAAGGACCCGGCATCGACGGCAGCGCCGTGCTGCAGGCGATGCTCAAGCCGCGCGACCTGTTCCAGCGGCTTGCGATCAACGAAGCCCTGTTCCCGCGCGGCATCGATGTCGTGCTGGTCCATGACGATGCCATTGTGGCGATCCCGCGCACCACGCGGCTGATCGCAAGCGGAGTGTGAGCGATGTATGTAGCCGTCAAGGGAGGCGAGCGCGCCATCGAGAACGCCCATCGTCTGCTCGCGCATGAGCGGCGCGGCGACCGCGAGGTGCCCGAGGTGACGCTGGCACAGATTTCCGAGCAACTCGCGCTCGGCGTCGATCGCGTGATGACCGAAGGTTCGCTCTACGACCGCGAGCTCGCGGCGCTCGCGATCAAGCAGGCGCGCGGCGACATGATCGAAGCGATCTTCTTGGTCCGCGCCTTCCGCGCCACGCTGCCGCGCTTCGGCGCCACCGAGCCGGTCAACACCGGCGAGATGCAGGTACGGCGGCGGATCTCCTCGACCTTCAAGGACGTTCCGGGCGGCCAGATCCTGGGGCCGACCTTCGACTACACCCATCGCCTGCTCGATCCGCAGCTCGCGGAAGGCTTTGTGCCGGAGCAGCCGGCGACCGCGGAGGCCTCGCAGGCCGCCACGCCGCGGGTGACCGACATTCTCGGCCGTGACGGTCTGATCGAATCCTCGCCGCAGGCAGATAGCAACACGCCGGTCGGCGACCTCACGCGCGAGCCGCTGAGCTTTCCGGCCGACCGCGATTTGCGGCTGCAGAATCTGGCGCGCGGCGATGAGGGCTTCCTGCTCGCGCTCGGCTACTCGACGCAGCGCGGCTACGGCCGCAATCACCCGTTCGCCGGCGAGATCCGCTTCGGCGAGGTCGAGGTCGAGTTCTTCGCCGAGGACGCGGGCTTTGCCGTGCCGCTCGGCTCGATCGAATTGACCGAGTGCCAGATGGTCAACCAGTTCAAGGGCTCGACGACCGAGGCGCCGTGCTTCACCCGCGGCTATGGCCTCGCCTTCGGGCAGAGCGAGCGCAAGACCATGTCGATGGCGCTGGTCGATCGCGCGCTGCGTGCGCGCGAGCTCGGCGAGGAGGCGGCGGCGCCGGCGCAGGACGAGGAGTTCGTGATGTCGCACTCCGACAATGTCCAGTCGACCGGCTTTGTCGAGCATCTCAAGCTGCCGCACTATGTCGACTTCCAGTCCGAGCTCGGCCTGTTGCGCAAGCTGCGGCAGGAGTTCGCGGAAGCCAACGAGGCCGTGGAAATGCAGGAGGCCGCGGAATGAACGCGCCGACGTACAATTTCGCCTATCTCGACGAGCAGACCAAGCGGATGATCCGCCGCGCGATCCTCAAGGCGATCGCGATCCCCGGCTATCAGGTGCCGTTTGCGAGCCGCGAGATGCCGATGCCCTATGGCTGGGGCACCGGCGGCGTGCAGGTGACCGCCGCGATCCTCGGTCCCGACGACGTGCTGAAGGTGATCGACCAGGGCTCGGACGACACCACCAACGCGATCTCGATCCGCAAATTCTTCGGCAAGACCGCAGGTGTCGCGACCACGACCTCGACCACGGACGCGACCGTGATCCAGACCCGGCACCGCATTCCCGAGGCGTCGCTGCATGCCGGACAGGTGCTGGTCTATCAGGTGCCGATCCCCGAGCCGCTGCGCTTCCTCGAGCCGCGCGAGACCGAGACGCGGCGCATGCACGCGCTCGCCGAATACGGGCTGATGCACGTCAAGCTCTACGAGGACATCGCGCGCTTCGGCCATATCGCGACCGCCTACGCCTATCCGGTGAAGGTGAACGCACGCTACGTGATGGACCCGTCGCCGACGCCGAAATTCGACAATCCGAAGATGGACAATTGCGCGGCGCTGCAACTGTTCGGCGCCGGCCGCGAGAAGCGCATCTACGCGATCCCGCCCTACACCACCGTGGTGTCGCTGGACTTCGAGGATCACCCGTTCACGCGCTACCGCTTCAACGCGCCCTGCGCGCTGTGCGGCGCCGACAATTCCTATCTCGACGAGATCATCACCGACGACAAGGGCGGGCGGATGTTCGTCTGCTCCGACACGGACTTCTGCGAGCAGCGCCAGGCCGCCGGCCATCACGGCACCGAGAGCGCAGCGCCGCACAAGGAGAAGGCGCATGTCTGAGCTCTCGAGCCTCGACAACGACGAGCCGTTGCTGGTGGCCGAGGGGCTTGCCAAGAATTACGGCCGGCTTACCGCCTGCCGCGACGTCTCGTTCGCGCTCTATCCCGGCGAGGTGCTGGCGATCGTCGGCGAGTCCGGCTCGGGCAAGTCGACGCTGCTGCAGCTGCTCTCGGCGCAGCTCGCGCCGAGCGCGGGCCGGGTGTGCTACCGGATGCGCGACGGCGTGCTGCGCGATCTCGCTGAACTCGGCGAGGCCGAGCGGCGCTTCCTGTTCCGCACCGACTGGGGCTTCGTGCACCAGGACCCGGCGCAGGGGCTGCGCATGGGCGTCTCGGCCGGCGCCAATGTCGGCGAGCGGCTGATGGCGGTCGGCTGGAATCATTACGGCCGCATCCGTGACACCGCGTCGACCTGGCTGGAGCGGGTCGAGATCGATACCGGCCGCATCGACGATGCGCCGAAGACCTATTCCGGCGGCATGCGGCAGCGGCTGCAGATCGCCCGCAACCTCGTCACCGAGCCGCGGCTGGTGTTCATGGACGAGCCGACCGGCGGCCTCGACGTCTCGGTGCAGGCCCGCCTGCTCGACCTGATGCGCAACCTCGTCAGCGAGCTCGGGCTCGCCGCGATCGTCGTGACCCACGATCTCGCCGTGGCGCGGTTGCTTTCGCATCGCGTGATGGTGATGAAGGGCGGCCGCGTCATCGAGACCGGCCTCACCGACCAGGTGCTCGACGATCCGCGTGAGCCCTATACGCAGCTGCTCGTTTCCTCGATTCTTCCGCCATGAGCGTGCCAATGACCGCGATGATCGAACTTGCCAACGCCGAGAAGACCTTCACCATGCATCTGCAGGGCGGCGTCGAACTGCCCGTGGTGCGCGGCGTCTCGTTCCACGCCGATCCGGGTGAGTGCGTGGTGCTGTCGGGCCCGTCGGGCGCCGGCAAATCCTCCATCCTGAAGATGATCTTCGGCAACTATCGCTGCGACAGCGGCCGGATCGGCATCCGCCATCACGGCATGGTTGTCGACCTTGCCACCGCCGAGCCGCGCCAGGTGCTGAGCATCCGCCGCTCGACCATCGGCTATGTCAGCCAGTTCCTGCGCGCTGTGCCGCGGGTGGCGACGATCGACGTCGTCGCCGAGCCTTTGATCGTCAACGGCGTGGCGCGCGAGGAGGCCCGCGCGCGCGCCGGCCAGCTGCTGCGCCGGCTCAACATTCCGGAGCGGCTGTGGACCTTGCCGCCCTCCACCTTCTCCGGCGGCGAGCAGCAGCGCGTCAACATCGCGCGCGGCTTCATCTCGGACCTGCCGATCCTGCTGCTGGACGAGCCGACCGCTTCGCTCGATGCGGCGAATCGCGCCGTGGTGGTCGAGCTGATCGCGGAGAAGAAAACCAAGGGCGTCGCGATGGTCGCCATTGTCCATGACGACGAAATCCGTCATCTGATTGCCGACCGCATCGTCGATGTGACCTCGTTCGCGGCTGCTGCCTGAAGGACCGTTTGAAATGACCGCCAAGCAAGACACTATCATCGGCAACGCCCGGCTGGTCCTCGCCGATCGCGTGATCGAGCAGGGCTGGGTCGCGATTGCTGATGGCAAGATCGCCGAGTTCGACGAGGGCAGGGCGCCCGAGGCCGCCGAGGATGCCGGCGGCGATCTCCTGATGCCCGGGCTGATCGAGCTGCACACCGACCATCTCGAGATGCACTATGTGCCGCGGCCGAAGGTGTTCTGGAATCCGGTCGCGGCCGTGATCTCCTATGACGGGCAGCTCGCGACCTCAGGCATCACCACGGTGCTGGATTCGCTGCGGGTCTGGCGCGAGGACGGCGCCGAGGATGTCGACGGCCGCGCCGGCGTGCTGGCGGCGGCGATCGCGGCGGCGCGCGAGGAGAATCTGCTGCGCGCCGATCACTTCCTACATCTGCGCTGCGAGGTCCCGATGCCGGACGTGGTCGCCGAGGCCAAGGAGCTGATCGACCGGCCGGACGTGCGGCTGATGTCGCTGATGGACCACACGCCGGGCCAGCGCCAGTTCCGCGACGAGGTCAAGCTGCGCGACTACTATCGCGGCAAGGGCGGCGGCATGACCGACGCCCAGCTCGACGTGCTGTTCGCACGGCGCTTCGCCTATCAGAAGGAATATGCGGTGGCGAACACCCGCGCGATCGTCGCGTTGGCGCATGAATACCGGATCCCGCTGGCGAGCCATGACGACACCACGGATGAGAACGTGGTCGACGCCGTCAACGACAAGGTCGCGGTGGCAGAGTTCCCGACCACGATGGAAGCCGCGCGAGGCTTGCACGCCGCCGGCATCGACATCCTGATGGGCGCGCCGAATGTGGTGCGCGGCGGCTCGCACTCCGGCAACATCGCGGCCGTCGATCTCGCCAATGAGGGCATGCTCGATATCCTGTCGTCGGACTACATCCCGTCCAGCCTTTTGATGGCGGCGCTGCAGCTGCCGCGGCATGTGCCGGCGATCGATCTCGCTTCCGCCGTGCGCACCGTGACCAAGACGCCGGCCGAAGCGGTCGGGCTCACCGACCGCGGCGAGATCGCGGTCGGCCGGCGCGCCGACCTGATCCGCGTGCACGTTGCGCGCGATCTGCCTGTCGTGCGCAGCGTCTGGCGCGAGGGAGGGAGGGTCGCATGACCGATGCATCCGTCGTCGCCGACCGGCGCGCCGGAATCGGTCCCGGCCGGCTGATCCTGGTGGTCGGCCCGAGCGGCGCCGGCAAGGATACGCTGCTGGGGTTCGCCAAGGCGGCCTGTGGCGATGATCGCGATGTCGTGTTTCCGCGCCGGCTGATCACCCGCCAGGCCTCGGCGTCGGAGGACAATGAGGAGGTCAGCGCGGAGAGCTTCCAGCGCGCGGTAGCCGCCGGCGACTACGCCATGCACTGGGAAGCGCACGGCCATCGCTACGCGCTGTCGCGGTCGATCAACGACGATATCGGCGCCGGGCGCACCGTGATCGCGAACGTCTCGCGCACCGTGATCGCCGCGGCGCGCCGCAACTATGCCAATGCTGTCGTGGTGCTGGTCACGGCGCCGCCGGATGTGCTGGCCGCGCGGCTCGCGATGCGGGCGCGCAGCAGCGACGGCCTTCTCGAGCGGCGGCTGGCCCGCACCGTCGACGAGAGCACGTCGACGCCCGATTTCACCATCGTCAATTCCGGCACCGCCGACTATCATGCGCGACAGCTTGTCCGCATCATCAAGGGCGAACGCTGGGACGACTAGCAACCATAGGAGAACGGCACGAATGTCGGTGATCGAAACGGTCGAGCAGCTTGAGGCGATCTACGGCTTCCCGAACGACGCGTCGACCGTGAAGGTCGCCGATCACGTGACGCCGCTCTATCGTGTGCTCATCGAGAAGTCGCCGTTCGTGTCGCTTGCGACCGCAGGCCCCGAAGGGCTCGATTGCTCGCCGCGCGGCGACCTGCCGGGCTTCGTGCGCATCCATGATGCGAAGACGCTGATGATGCCGGATCGCCGCGGCAACAATCGCTGCGATTCGCTGCGCAACATCGTTCGCGATCCCCGCGTCGGCTTGCTGTTCCTGATTCCCGGCTCGGGCAGCACGCTGCGCGTCAACGGCCGCGCTTATGTCACGGCCGAACCGGAGCTGCTCGCCTCCTTCATGATGGAAGGCAAGGCACCGCGCACGGTGATCGTAATGCATGTGGAGGAGATCTATTTCCAGTGTGCGCGCGCGATCGTGCGCTCCGATCTCTGGAATCCGGACAAGCGGGTCGATCCGAAGGTCTTGCCGACGCCGGGCCAGATCCTCGCCGAGATGAGCGAGCACACGGTCGGCGGCGAAAAATACGATCGGGAATGGCCGGAGCGCGCGCGACAGACGATGTGGTGATGCGCCCGGACGGCTGGGAAGCATGATCCGGAAAAGTGCGAAGCGGTTTTCCCTGCGACAAACGCGAAGCGTTTGCGCGGAGATCATGCTCAAACAAAAGCGCTATAGCGCGCTGACGATTGAACCCATCGCGCTTTAGGCCTCGGCGGCGCGGTCTTCCCAGTCCTCCCAGGTCACGTCAGCATTGATCTCGAGGTAGCGCGCAACGGCGACGCCGATGGTCGGGAAGAAGTTGTTTTCGCCAAGTTGCGCCAGCAGGCCGAATTTCTTCAGCTTGTCCTTGACGGGATCCTTGAGCTCGGCAAAGCACAGCTCGATCTTCTGTGCATGCAATGCCTCGTCGAGCTCGGCGAGAATGTCGCCGGCGGTCACGTCCACGCTGGTGACCGGCTCGGCCGTGACCACCAGCCAGCGCACCGGCGTCGGGGATTTCGCCACGGCATCCAGCGCGCGTTCCTTGAAGAACTCGGCATTGGCAAAGAACAGCGGCGCATCCCACCGGAACAGCACCAAGCCGGGGATCTGGCACGCGTCCGGGTATCGCGTGATGTCGTGATAGCCCTTCACGCCGGAGGCGCGGCCCAGCACGGCGGAATGCGGCCGCCAGCCGTCCCACAGGAATTCGACGATCGCGAGCACGATGGCGAGGCCTATTCCGGGGATCACGCCCAGCACGGCCACGCCGACAAAGCAGACCATCGATAGCCAAAACTCCCACTGCTGAATGCGGTAGATTCGCCTGAGGTCGCCGATCTCAAACAGGCCGAGCGCAGCGGCGATGACGACGGCCGCCAATGCTGCGTTGGGCAAGTGCTGCAGCAAATTCGGCGCTATCAGCAGCAGGAAGGCGATGGCCAGCGCGCCGATGACGCTGGTCAATTGCGTGCGCGCTCCGGCAGCTTCCGCAACGGGCGTTCGCGATCCGCTGCTGCTGATCGGAAAACCCTGAAAGAAGCCGGCCGCCAGATTGGCCGCGCCGAGCCCCACCATCTCCTGGTTGGGATCAACGCGATCGCCCAATCGTCCTGCATAGGCGCGCGACAGGACGCTGGTATCGGCGAACGACACCAGCGCGACGGCGCAGCCGCCGATCAGCACCTGCACGATGTCGCCATAGCCGATCCGGGGAATGGCAAATCCCGGCAAGCCCTGGGGAAGCGAACCCAGGACCGTCACGCCGAAGCGGGCCCCGAGATCGAGAACCCCGGTGACGACCGTCGCGGCGACGACGGCAATGAGAATGCCGGGCAACCGCTTGTTCCGGGCTAGCAGCAGGATCACCGCCAGCGTCGCAAGGCCGATCCCGAGGGTCGCCCAATTCGTCTTTCCGTCGACGATTGCTCCGATGACCGCCCAGAGGCTGCGCAGAGGTCCATCGCCTTCAATGGAAAAGCCGAACAGCTTTGGCAGCTGGCTGATCAGCACGGTCAGGGCAATGCCGTTCATGTAGCCGTAGCGGATCGGCTTGGAGAGAAGCTCGGTCAGGAATCCCAGCCGCGCGATACCCGCGACGATGCATATCGTCCCGGAGACCACCGCCATCATGGCGGCCAGGGTTGCCGCACGCATCGGATCGCCGCCAGACAGCGGAGCGACGACGCCGAGGATGATGGCCGCAAGCGCCGAGTCCGGCCCAAGGACAAGGATGCGGCTCGGCCCGAACAGCGCGTAGACGAGCAGCGGGATGATCGTCGCATAGAGCCCGTAGATGCCGGGCAGGCCGGACGCCTCCGCATAGGCGATGCCGACCGGGACCAGCATGGTCGCGAGCACCAGCCCGGCGACGATGTCGTGTGGGAGCCACGCCGCTTGATATCGACGCAGCGTGGTGAGACCCGGCAGCCAGCCGGTCCAATGCTTCATCGCCGGTCACTCCCAACGTCGTTGGGGCCGCAGGCGCTTGACGTGAACCGCTCTACCCCTTCAACCGCTTTAACCCTTCGCCTGCTCATCAAACGCCTTCAGCGACACCGCTGCAATCTCGCGCAGCGCGTTGCGGTCGGCGCCCGAGGAAGCCATCACGCACATGCCTGATGTCACCGCGGAGAGATAGCGGGCAAGGGTGGCCGGATCGGCGCTTTCGCCCAGGTCGCGTTCGGCCTTCGCGCGGACAAAACGCTCGTGCAATTGGTCCTCCGTTCGGGTGCGGCGCGCTGCCAGTTCAAATGGAACATTCTCCGAGCCGGTGCCGCAGGCAAGGCCGCCCTGCACCAGCAGGCAGCCGGGCGGGTTGGCGGGATCGGTCTGGGCGTCCGCGTGCTCCATGAGAAATCGTTCGGCCACCTCTCGGGCGGTGGAGGCGCCCAAAACCTTTTCCATCCAGGCGTCGCGCTTCTCGGTGTAGCGGTCGAGCGCGGCCTTCAGCAGACCCTCCTTGCTGCCAAAGGCGGCGTAGAGGCTCGGCGGATTGATGCTCATCGCCTCGGTGAGCTGCGCGATCGTCGCGCCCTCGTAACCATGGCGCCAGAACACATCCATGGCCTGGTCCAAAGCGGCGTCCGCGTCGAAAGCGCGGGGGCGTCCCATTCCCATTTTTCGTTGCTCCGTAAGCCGGGTGCCGTTTCTATGACGGATTGTCCCTGGCTTATCCTCTTGTTGCACGTGATGTTTTTCCGCGACTTCCCATTTCCCCATGAATGAGATAAGAAATTCATAGTGCTTGATACATAAGTATCTTGCGAACCGGCGTCCAGCTCCACATCTGTAGCGAACACTACAGATATCTGGAGCGCGTGAATGCCCTCGTCTATCCAAAATCCCCGTTCCGGCCGCTTCCGACGTGTCGTCGGCGGTATCGTGATCCTTGGCGCCCTAGCGGTGGCCGGTTCGATCGCGACCGGCCACTATTTCCATGCCGCACAGGCGACCGCGACTGCCGCGGCCCCCGAGCCGGCGGTCCCGGTCACCGTTGCCGTGATCCAGCCGCGGCCGACCACGCTGTTCGATGACTTCTCGGGCCGGCTCGAAGCCGTCGACCGGGTTCAGCTCCGGCCGCGGGTGGCGGGCGCGATCCTTTCGACTAACTTCACCGAGGGCGCGCTGGTGAAGTCCGGCGACATCCTGTTCAAGATCGACCCCGCGCCCTACGCCGCCGAGGTCGATCGCGCCCAGGCGCAGCTCGAGGCCGCCAAGGCCCGCGTCGTGTTCACCACGAGCGAAGTCGAGCGCGGCGCGCAGCTGGTTGGCAACAACATCGTGACCAAGCGCGATTTCGACCAGCGCGACAACGCCAACCGCGAGGCAGTCGCTAACGTCAAGGCCGCCGAGGCCGCGCTGCAGATGGCCAAACTCAATCTCGACTATACCGAGGTGCGGGCGCCGGTCGACGGCCGGGTCGGCAGGATCGAGGTCACCGTCGGCAATCTCGTCGCCGCCGGCACCTCGTCACCGGTCCTGACCTCGCTGGTCTCGGTCAATCCGATCTATGCGAGCTTCGATGCCGATGAGGAAGTGGTGCTGCGCGCGCTGAACTCGATCGCGGATGCCTCCGGCAAGCGCGGCAATCTCGACCAGATTCCGGTCGACATGGTGACGTCGGGCGGCCTCAGCGCCAAGGGGCACATCCAGCTCATCGACAACCAGGTCAACGGGCAGAGCGGCACCATCCGAGTCCGCGCCGTGTTCAAGAACGATGACGGCCGATTGATCCCGGGGCAATTCGCCCGTGTGCGCATGGGCCAGCCCAAGCAGCAGACGCTAGTGCTGATCGACGAGCGCGCCGTCGGCACCGACCAGGACAAGAAGTTCGTGATGCTTGTCGGCGACGACAGCCGCGCCGTCTATCGTTCCATCACGCTTGGCGGCTCGGTCGATGGCCTGCGGATCGTCACCGCCGGCCTGAAATCCGGCGACCGCATCGTCGTCAACGGCCTGCAGCGCGTGCGTCCCGGCGCACTCCTGAAGATGGAAGTCGCCGAAATGGGCGCGCGCGGCGTGAAGCAGGCATCCACTGAAACCAACCAGCACGTCGTGCAGCGCTAGGCGCTGCACGCGGGGGCGGAGCCATGAATCTCTCAAAATTCTTTATCGACCGGCCGATCTTCGCCGGCGTGCTTTCGATCCTGATCTTCCTGGCCGGGCTGATCTCGCTGCTGGCGATGCCGATCTCGGAATATCCCGACGTGGTGCCGCCGTCGGTCGTGGTGCGCGCGACCTATCCCGGCGCCAATCCGAAGGTGATCGCCGAGACGGTCGCGACCCCGATCGAGGAGCAGATCAACGGCGTCGAAGGCATGCTCTACATGTCGAGCCAGGCGACCACCGACGGCGCGATGACGCTGACGGTGACGTTCCGGCTCGGCACCGACCCCGACAAGGCGACCCAACTGGTGCAGAATCGCGTGCAGCAGGCCGAGCCGCGCCTGCCGGCTGTGGTGCGCCAGCTCGGCATCATCACCAAGAAGAGCTCGCCCGACCTCACCATGGTCGTGCATCTGCTGTCGCCGAACAACCGCTATGACATGACGTATCTGCGCAACTACGCGGTACTCAACGTCAAGGACCGGCTGGCGCGGATCGACGGCGTCGGCGACGTCCAGCTCTATGGCGCCGGCGACTATTCGATGCGGGTCTGGGTCGATCCGCAGAAAGCCGCCGAGCATTCGCTGACCGCGAGCGACGTCGTACGCGCGATCCAGGCCCAGAACGTCGAGGCTGCCGCCGGCGTGGTCGGCTCCTCGCCCAGCGTCAAGGGCATCGACCTCCAGCTCTCCGTCAACGCCGAGGGACGGCTGTCGACCGAGGAGCAGTTCGGCGACATCGTGGTGAAGACGGGTTCGGCAGGCGAGGTGGTGCGGCTGCGCGACGTCGCGCGGGTCGAGCTCGGCGCCTCCGAATACGGCCTGCGCTCGCTGCTTGACAACAAGCAGGCGGTCGCGATCCCGATCTTCCAGGCGCCGGGGTCGAATGCGCTGGAGATCTCCGACCATGTCCGCGCCACGATGGCCGAGATCAAGAAGAACATGCCGGAAGGCGTATCCTACCAGATCGTCTACGATCCGACGCAATTCGTGCGTTCGTCGATCGAGGCTGTCATCCACACGCTGCTCGAGGCGGTCGCCCTCGTCGTGCTGGTCGTGATCCTGTTCCTGCAGACCTGGCGCGCCTCGATCATCCCATTGATCGCGGTCCCGGTGTCGATCGTCGGCACCTTCGCGGTGATGCATGTGTTCGGCTTCTCAATCAACGCGCTCAGCCTGTTCGGCCTGGTGCTGGCGATCGGCATCGTGGTCGACGATGCCATCGTCGTGGTGGAGAACGTCGAGCGCAACATCGAATCCGGCCTGTCGCCGCGCGATGCCACCAACCAGGCGATGCGCGAAGTGTCCGGCCCGATCATCGCGATCGCGCTGGTCCTGATCGCGGTGTTCGTGCCGCTCGCCTTCATCTCCGGCCTCACCGGACAGTTCTACAAGCAGTTCGCGCTGACGATTGCGATCTCGACCGTGATATCAGCGATCAATTCGTTGACGCTGTCGCCGGCGCTGTCGGCTCTGCTGCTGAAGGGACATCACGAGCCGAAGGACTGGCTGACCCGGATCATGGAAAGGTCGCTCGGCTGGTTCTTCCGCGGCTTCAACAAGGTCTTCACCAAGTCCTCCGAGAACTACGGCCGCACCGTTACCAAGGTGATCTACGGCAAGGCCGCGGTGATCGGCCTCTATGTGCTGCTGATCGGCCTGACCGGCGTGCTGTTCAAGCAGGTGCCGAGCGGCTTCGTGCCGGGCCAGGACAAGCAGTATCTGGTCGGCTTTGCCCGCCTGCCCGATGGCGCGACGCTCGACCGCACCGAGGAAGTGATCCGCAAGATGAGCGACATCGCGCTGACCCAGCCCGGCGTCGAAAGCTCGGTGGCGTTCCCCGGCCTGTCGATCTCCGGCTTCACCAACTCCTCCAACGCCGGCATCGTGTTCTCGACCTTGAAGCCATTCGACGAGCGAAAGGATCCCTCGCTCAGCGGTCCGGCGATCGCGGCGGCGCTCAACAAGAAATATGCCGGCATCCAGGATGCCTTCATCGCCATGTTCCCGCCGCCGCCGGTCAACGGCCTCGGCACCATCGGCGGCTTCAAGCTGCAGATCGAGGACCGCGCCGGCCTCGGCTATGAAGCGCTGAACGACGCGACTAAGGCGTTCATGGCGGCGATGCAGAAGGCGCCGGAGATTGCCGGCGTGTTCTCCAGCTTCCAGGTCAACGTGCCGCAGTTGTTCGCCGATATCGACCGTACCAAGGCGTTGCAACTCGGCGTGCCCGTCACGGAGGTCTTCAACACGCTGCAGATCTATCTCGGCTCCTACTATGTGAACGACTTCAACAAATTCGGCCGCACCTACTCGGTCTATGTGCAGGCCGACGCGCCGTTCCGCGCGCGTGCCGACGACATCAGGCAGTTGAAGGTGCGCTCGTCGTCGGGCGACATGGTGCCGCTGTCGGCGTTGCTGAAGGTCCGCCAGAGCGCGGGTCCGGAACGCGCGATCCGCTACAACGGCTTCCTGTCGTCGGACATCAACGCGGCTGCCGCGCCGGGCTATTCCTCCGGCCAGGCCCAGGAGGCGGCGACGCGGATCGCGGCCGAAGTGCTGCCGCCCGGATTCGCTTTCGAATGGACCGACCTGACCTATCAGGAGTTCATCGCCGGCAACTCCGGAATCTGGGTGTTTCCGCTGGCGATCCTCCTGGTGTTCCTGGTGCTCGCCGCGCTCTATGAGAGCCTGGCGCTGCCGCTCTCGATCATCATGATCGTGCCGATGGGGCTGTTGGCCGCGATGTTCGGGGTCTGGCTGTCGAAGGGCGACAACAACGTCTTCACCCAGATCGGCCTGATCGTGCTGGTCGGATTGTCGGCCAAGAACGCCATCCTGATCGTCGAATTCGCGCGCGAGCTCGAATTCGCCGGGCGGTCACCGATCCGTGCCGCGATCGAGGCGAGTCGCTTAAGGCTGCGACCGATTCTGATGACGTCGATGGCCTTCATCATGGGCGTGCTGCCGCTGGTGCTGTCGACCGGCGCGGGCTCGGAGATGCGGCGCGCGATGGGCGTTGCGGTGTTCTCCGGCATGATCGGCGTCACGGTGTTCGGCCTGTTCCTGACGCCGGTGTTCTACGTGCTGCTGCGCAGCCTCACCGGGATGAAGCCGCTGACGCAGCACGGCGAGACGACCATCCCTGGAAAAGCACACGCGGCATGATGCCGCGTGTGCAGAGCGTTTTCGAGCGAAGTGGATACCGGTTCGCGTGAAGAAAACGCGGCAAGACAAAAAAACGAGAGCTTCAGCTTTGATTCAATCAAAACTGAAGCTCTCGTTCGTGTCAGCTTCGAACGGAATCAGGCTGCGATATCGAGCAGCAATTGTGATGAACCGCGGACCAGCACCTTGCGGCCCGCGGGTGTCAGCTCAAACGAATCGCCGCGCACGGCGACATAGCCGAGCGTGATCAGGCTTTCGACGGCGAACCTGTTCAGCCGTGAAGGGTTTGCTGCGGGAGCCCGCAACGCTTTCAGCGCATCCCACTGATCGGGTCTGAGTTCGAATTCTTCGCTCATCGGTCCAGGCACTCCAGAAGTTCTTGGCGTGCGAGATACAGAGCGCAGATGAATTTCGTGCGACCACAACGAGTCAGGATTTCGATTTATGTGGACGCGTCGTCACATCGCCGTGTCATTGGAATACTTCAATTTTTTCGAATCATTGCGGCGCAATAACGCGTGATTTCGTCACATTGATTAATCCCAAATTGTCACACAGGTTAATCGTCTCGATTAACCGCGCCGCACACTTGCGCCGCCATCGACCGGCAACGTGACGCCGGTCACGAAGTTTGCTTCATCGGAGGCGAGAAACAGCGCGGCATTGGCGACGTCCCAGCCGGTGCCCATCTTGTGACGCAGCGGCACCTTGCTGTCGCGCTCGGCCTCGACCTCGGCGCGGCTCTTCTTGAATTCGCGGGCGCGGGTGTCCACCGCCATCGGCGTGTTCATCAATCCCGGCAGGATCACGTTTGCGCGAATGCCATATTGCGCATTCTGGTAGGCGAGCTGTTCGGTGAAGGCGATCATCGCCGACTTGGTCGCCTTGTAGGCGACGTAGGGATAGGTCGTGATCGCGGCCATCGACGAGATGTTGATGATCGAGCCGCGCTGCTGCGCGCGCATGATCGGGATCACATGCTTGGCGGCGAGGATGCAGCTCTTCAGATTGATCGCCACGCAGCGGTCGAACGCCTCCTCGGTGATATCAAGCAGTTCGGCATCGCCGCCGGAGAGGCTGACGCCGACATTGTTGTGCAGGATGTCGACACTGCCCCAGCGGCCATGTGCGTCCGCCACCATCGCCTTGATGTCAGCATTTTTGGTGACGTCGGCCTTGAAGGCGACTGAAGTCCCGCCCTTGGCCGCGATCAGGTCGACCGTCTCCTGCGCCGAAGCCAGATTGTAATCGACGCACAGCACCCTGGCGCCTTCGCGCGCGAAGGTCAGCGCGGTGGCGCGGCCGTTGCCGATGCCCTCGCCGGGGCTTTGGCCTGCACCGACGACGATGGCGACGCGATCTTGCAGGCGCATCTCACTTCACTCCCTGTAGCGGGTACTGCTGCAGTACCTCCTTGTAGTAAGGTTCGTTGTCGATCTGCATGGTGGCGAGCACCCGCACCACGGCGCAGTAGAATGCGATCGTCAGCACGAGATCGGTCATGTGCTCGTCGGAGAGATGTTGCTTGATCTCGGCGAAGGTCGCTTCCGACATCGCGAGCTCGCGCACCATCTCGCGGGCGCCCTTGAGGATCGCCTTTGCCAGCGGCTCGAGCTTCGACGGCTGGCCACTGGTCTCCGCGATCAGGCCCTTTATATCCTCGTCGGTGACGCCAAACTCCTTGCCGATCTTCACATGGTGGGTGAATTCGTATTCCGACTGCTCGAGCCAGCCGACCTGCAGGATCGCGAGTTCGCGTAAGCGCGGATCGAGCTTGCTCTTGAAGCGGATATAGCCGCCGACGCCGTTGAAGGCGCGCGCCATGTCCGGCGAGTTCACCAGCAGCTTGTGCAGATTGGTGTTGCGCTTGAGCATGTCGCGATATTCGGGGGCGACCTGATCGGCTTCGAGATAGGGCAGGCGGGCCATTGTTGTTGTCCTTGTTTCGGCGGCTTGCGGAAGAGGCGGCTGTTGTTTCAGCCGTAGAGGGCTTTGTGCTCGCTTTCGTAGTTGGCGTAGGAATCCTTCATGCTGGCGCCGTTGAGCAGCATCGTTCCGACCACCGCGTTGTCGGCATCGAACACGGTCGAGCGCACCCACATGCTCTCGGTGCGCTTGCTGCCGGAAAGCGCCACGACCTCGCGCTCGACCCAATAGGTCTCGCCGGGGAAGAGCGGCCCGCGCAGAAGACGAATCTCCTGGTCGGCGAACAGCCCGACGGCGGGGCCGCGGACCGGCAGCCGGTCCTCGCGCGCGCGGTACTGGAACAGCACGCTCAGCATCTCCATCGGGATGATGGCGCGGCCCCAGGGATTGTGCTCCAGCGAATAATAATCCGAAGGCTCGGTGATCACCTTGAGCTTTTCGGCCAGCGAAAATGGATAGAGATCGCCCATGTTCTGGTCGAAATCCATCTTGATCGCCTGCCGCGGCGTCTTCATGCCGACCTTGATGTCGGCGAGGATCACGGGATCGGTCAGCGGCTTCAATTCGCCGAGCCGGCGGCTGAGCGCCGTCTCGCTGCCGTTGCCATCGATCGAGGCGGTGCCGCGCAGGATCTCGGTGCCGTCGCGCCTGACCATCCCGATCGTGCAAACGGTCTGGCCCGGCTTCGGCTTCTCGATCTGGGCCTGCACCTCTTCGCCTTCGAACACCGGGTTGCGGTAATGCGCGGATAGGCAGCCAGTGATGAACCAGGCGCGGCCCCAGATCCGCTCGCACAGCGGCGCGAACTGGCTGAAATGGGTCGGTCCCTCGATCGTGCCGCCGCGAAAGCCGAGCTTCTGCGCGGTTGCATCGTCGTGAATCGAGGCGTGGGAGTCGTAGGTCTGGGCCTGCAGCATCTGCTTCGGGCTGCGCCAGGGACCCACCAGCAGATCGCCGTTCTCCAAGATTTCCGTCGTGAACGCGGATTCGACTGTAATCATCCTTGGTCTCCCTTTGCGCGCCACCGTTTCAAAGATGCCGGGGTTCGGCAAGGCCTTGCAGAACGACAAGGCCTCGCATGCGCAACATGAGATATGTGCTGCGGCCATGGAACGGGGCTGTTCATGCATAACAAAATCAGTGCATGCTGATGCATGATCATTTCGGAAGATAATCAGACCGGTCCGGACCGGCGTGGCTGACTGACGGGGAAACTGATGGCGTTGATGGAAGTTGGACTGGACGACAAGTACCGGTTGGACACGAAACGAATCTTCCTCTCCGGTACCCAGGCGCTGGTCCGATTGCCCATGTTGCAGCGCGAACGCGACCGCGCGCACGGGCTGAACACCGCCGGTTTCATCTCCGGTTACCGCGGTTCGCCGCTCGGTATGTACGACCACGCGCTGTGGCGGGCGAAATCCTTCCTCAGGGAACATGACATCGCCTTCGTTCCGGGCCTCAACGAGGATCTGGCGGCGACCGCGGTGTGGGGCAGCCAGCAGGTGGGCATGTTCCCCGGCGCCAAGGTCGATGGCGTGTTCGGCATCTGGTACGGCAAGGGCCCAGGCGTCGACCGTTCACTCGACGCGCTCAAGCACGCCAATTCCGCCGGCACCTCGCCGAACGGCGGCGTGATCGCGCTGGCCGGCGACGACCATGGCTGCCAATCCTCCACCCTGGCGCATCAGAGCGAGCAGGTGTTCGCCTCGGCGCTGATGCCGGTGGTCAATCCGGCGACGCTGCAGGATTATCTCGACCTCGGCATCCTCGGCTTCGCGCTGTCGCGCTATTCCGGCTGCTGGGTCGGCTTCAAGGCGATCTCCGAGACGGTGGAAAGCTCGGCCTCGATCGTCAGCGATCCCGATCGCATCAAGATCATCATGCCCGACGATTTCGAGATGCCGCCGGACGGGCTCTCGATCCGCTGGCCGGATCCGCCGCTCGAAGCCGAGCGCAGGTTGCACGGGCCCAAGATGGAGGCGGTCGCGGCCTTCGCCCGCGTCAACCGCTTCGATCGCATCGTGCTGGATTCGAAGCCGGCGCGGCTCGGCATCATGGCGACCGGCAAGGCCTATCTCGATCTGCGCCAGGCGCTCGCCGATCTCGGCATCACCGATGCCGATGCGCAGGCGCTCGGGCTGTGCATCTACAAGGTGGCGCTGACCTGGCCGCTCGAAGCGCGCGGCGCGCGCGCCTTCGCCGAGGGCCTGCAGGATGTGCTGGTCGTCGAGGAGAAGCGCGGCTTCATCGAGGACCAGCTGGTCCGCATCCTCTACAACATGGACGCCTCCAAGCGTCCCTCGGTGGTCGGCAAGCGCGACGAGAGCGGCGCTCCCTTGCTGCCGAGCGAGGGCGAGCTGACGCCGACCATGGTCGCCGCCGCCGTGGTGGCGCGGCTGCGCCGGCTCGGTCACCGCAGCCCGCTGCTGGAGCAGCGTTTGGCAAAACTCGAGGCGTTCGATCGCCCCGCCGAGGGCACGGGCACCGCGAAGCTGCAGCGCACGCCGTATTTCTGCTCGGGCTGCCCACACAACTCGTCGACCAAGATCCCCGAGGGCAGCCGCGCCATGGCTGGCATCGGCTGCCACGGCATGGCGCTGTCGGTGCCGAACCGCAACACCCAGACCATCTCGCATATGGGCGCGGAGGGCGTGAGCTGGATCGGGCAGGCGCCGTTCACCAGCGAACAGCATGTGTTCCAGAACCTCGGCGACGGCACCTACACCCATTCCGGCTTGCTGGCGCTGCGCGCAGCGGCCGCGGCCGGCGTCAACATCACCTACAAGATCCTCTACAACGATGCGGTTGCGATGACCGGCGGCCAGCCGGCCGAGGGCGGCTTTACGGTGTCGCAGATCGCACACCAGGTCTGGGCGGAGGGCACCAAGCGGCTCGCGATCGTCTCCGACGATCCAGACAAATATCCCGCCAATTATTTCCCGGCCGGCGCTACCATTCATCATCGCCGCGAGCTCGATGCCGTGCAGCGCATCCTGCGCGAGATCGAGGGCCTCACCGTCCTGATCTACGACCAGACCTGCGCCGCCGAGAAGCGCCGTCGCCGCAAGCGCGGGCTGTTCCCCGATCCGGCCAAGCGCGTCTTCATCAATGAGCGCGTCTGCGAGGGTTGCGGCGACTGCTCGGTGGCGTCGAACTGCGTCTCGGTGCAGCCGCTGGAGACCGAACTCGGCCGCAAGCGCCGCATCGACCAGTCGAACTGCAACAAGGATTTCTCCTGCATCGAGGGCTTTTGCCCGAGCTTTGTGATGGTGCAGGACCCCAAGCTGCGCAAGGCGGACCGCGCTGCCGCCGATCCCAAGGCGTTGTTCGCCGACTTGCCGACGCCGCCTGTGGCCGCGTTGAGCAATCCCTACAACATCCTGATCACCGGCATCGGCGGCACCGGTGTGATCACCATCGGCGCGCTGCTCGGCATGGCCGCGCATGTCGAGGGGCTCGCCTGTTCGACGCTCGACTTCACCGGCCTGTCGCAGAAGAACGGCGCCGTGATGAGCCATGTCCGGCTCGCGCCCGCCTCCGACATGCTGACCACGGTGCGCATCGCACCGGGCAATGCCAACCTGATCCTCGGCTGCGACCTCGTCGTCGCCACCAGCGTGCCGGCGCTGAGCCGCGCCGAGCGCGGCGTCACCCGCGCCGTGGTCAACGCCGATCTCTTGCCGACCGCGAGCTTCGTGATCGATCCCGATATCGACTTCGAAGCCAGCTCGATGCGCGATGCGCTAAACGGCGCGGTGACGCCTGGCGACCTCGATATCCTCGATGCCACCGGGCTTGCCACCGCGCTGATGGGCGACAGCATCGCCACCAACGCCTTCATGCTCGGCTTTGCCTTTCAGCGCGGCGCGATCCCGCTGTCGCTGGAAGCGATCCTGAAGGCGATCGAGCTCAACGGCGCCGCCATCGAGATGAACAAGACCGCGTTCTCGTGGGGCCGGCTCGCCGCGCATGATCTGCAACGCGTGGTCAGCGCCGCACGCTTCAAGAGCGCCGGCGCCGCGCCGGCCAAGAAGACGCTTGATGAGGCGATCGCGTTCCGCGCCAAATTCCTCACCGACTATCAGGACGCGGCCTACGCCAGGCGCTATCTCGACGATGTAGCGCGCGTCCGCACCGCCGAGGCGGCGGCCGCGCCGGGCTCGCAGGACCTGACGGAGGCCTTCGCAAAGGGCCTGTTCAAGCTGATGGCCTACAAGGATGAATACGAAGTCGCGCGGCTCTATTCCGACGGCGAGTTCAGCAAGGCCTTGAGGGAACAATTCCAAGGCAATTCCGGCTTGAAGGTCTTGCTGGCGCCGCCGCTGCTGGCCCAGCGCGATCCCGTCACCGGGCGGCTGCAGAAGCGTGAATTCGGTCCGTGGATCTTCACGGCGTTCGGCATGCTCGCAAGGCTGAAGGGCCTGCGCGGCACCGCCTTCGACATCTTCGGCTATACCGCCGAGCGCAAGATGGAGCGCGCATTGCCGGTCGAGTATTCGGCGATGATCCTGCGTCACCTCGACGGCAAGAAGCCGCTCGACTTGCCGCGCCTCGTGGCGCTGGCGAAGGCTGCGGAGCTCGTGCGTGGTTATGGCCACATCAAGGAGGGCAACGTCGCCCGCTACCGCACCGAATGCGCTCGGCTGGAGCGCGCGATCAGCCAGCCGCTGGCGCAGGCGGCGGAGTAAGGCCGGGGAACTTTCCACAGCCGCCCTGGTTGACCGGCAACCCTGCCTGCAAGCGGTGGCTGGATTCGTACGCCCGAGCCCCTACATGATGGCTGTCTGTTCGAGTGATTTCAGGAGGCCGTTTGATGGTCCTGAAAAACGCTTTTGTTGCAACCGTTTGTACCGCGTGCCTGGCTTTGGGCGGCGTGGCGTTGGCTGACGAGTATCGCCCCAGCGAGTTCTTCAGCCTCGATCTTTCACGCGCAGTGTTGTCGCCGAAGCCGCTTGGCCCGGCGGCGCAGTTCGAGCCCGTTCCGGTCGAGGCGAAGACCGACCATGGCCCCGATCAGCATGCGAATGTCGAGCCGCAGGTCGAGGAGCCGAAAGTCGCGCCGAAGAAAGCCGTGCGGACCACCAGGGTGACCGCGCCGCACGAGAAGAAGCGCGCGGAAGCGCGCGTGCCCGCCCGTGCCAAGCTCGCGCGCCGCCACTCGAACCCGCTCGATGCGGAGGCCCGTGACACACGGATCCAGACCTGGCCGTGCCGCACCGGCGGCATCTGCAACTGGCATCGGTGAGGCGGCGCTCTCGCGCCTCTGCTTTCTCGAAGTGCGTCAATCCTTGACCCGTCATCCTGAGGTGCGAGCGAAGCGAGCCTCGAAGGATGGATCGGCCACGGACGGGCCGTTCATCCTTCGAGACGGCCGCTTCGCGACCTCCTCAGGATGACGGGTTTGGTGCTTGAGCGCTCGATATCCGGGGCCGCCGTCCCAGCAGCCGCCCCCGAGTCATCCCGCCGTCGCAAAACCGTCGGCGGAGAGTCAAGAAACCGTAAGGCCGGAGTCAAGGAGCGCAGGCAAAACCTTCGGTGCGATTCGACGAAGGTTATTCGATGCCGACAGCGAACTCCGCGAGGCGGCGAGGCCTCACCCGGCGCCAGCTTCTGGTGCGCTCGGCGTCGACCGCGGCGCTGGCGGGATTCGGCGCGCTGGCAAGACCGTATCTGAGCCGCGCCGCGGATCGGCCCGCGATTGCGGGCATCCAGTCCGGCGACGTGGCAAGCGATTCCGCTGTCATCTGGGCGCGCGCCGATCGCGCCGCGCGGATGCACATCGAATGCGCCGCGGTCGAAAGCTTCGCCAGCATCCTGCGCACCGTGTCCGCCGATGCGCTGCCCGAGCGCGACTTCACCGCCAAGCTGCTGCTCGACGGCCTGCCGCCGGGCCAGGACCTGTTCTATCGCGTGCGCTTCGAGGACCGCGAGGGCACATCAGGCGAAAGCCGGGTCGGCCATTTCCGAACCGCGCCGGCCGACCGGCGTCCCGTCTCGTTCGTCTGGTCCGGCGACGTCGTCGGGCAGGGCTGGGGCATCGACCCCGCGCGCGGCGGCTTGCGCAGCTACCGCACCATGCTGGACGAGCGTCCGGACTTCTTCATCCATTCCGGCGATCACATCTACGCCGATTGCACGGTGCCGTCGGAGCAGAAACTCCCAAACGGTGAGATCTGGCGCAACATCGTCACCGAGGAGAAATCCGTCGTCGCGCAGAGCCTCGATCAGTTTCGCGGCAACTACAAATACAACTGGCTCGACGAGAGTTTCCGCGCCTTCCACGCCGAGGTGCCGATGTTCGCGCAGTGGGACGACCACGAGGTGGCCGACGACTGGTCGCCACTCGGCACCACCGATGCGACCGGCTATGAGGCGGACGGCAGCTCGCGCCTGGTGGCACGGGCACGCCGCGCCTTCCACGAATTCATGCCCATGCGGCTGATGCCGGAGCGCGATGGCCGCGTCTACCGCAAGATTCCCTACGGGCCGCTGCTCGACGTCTTCATCATCGACATGCGCTCCTATCGCGATTCCAGCTGGAACAAGCAGGGCGATCCGGACCACGCCTGCATCCTCGGCCAGAGCCAGCTCGCCTGGCTGAAGCGGGAGCTGGTGGCGTCGGATGCTGTCTGGAAGGTGATCGCGGCGGATCTGCCGATCGGCCTCGTCAGCCTCGATGCGGTCGCGCTCGGCGACGGGCCGCCCGCGCGGCGCGAGCACGAGATCGCCGATCTGTTGTCCTTCATGAAGCGCGCCGGGGTCCGCAACACGGTGTGGCTCACCGCCGACATGCACTACACCGCCGCGCATCACTATGATCCGAACCGCGCGGTGTTCCAGGAGTTCGAGCCGTTCTGGGAGTTCGTCTCCGGTCCGCTGCATGCCGGCACCTGGTCGCCGGGCGAGCTCGACAACACCTTTGGCCCGAAGGCGATGTACCAGAAGGGCTGCTCGGCCGAGCAGGGCGACAATCTCGCGCCGTGCTTCGGGCTGCAATTCTTCGGCCGCGTCGACATCGACGGCAAGACCGGCGTGATGACGGTGACGCTGAAGGACGTCGACAACCACGACCTCTGGTCGGTCTATATCGAGCCGCGGCCGGACGCGCGGCCCGGCCAGATCATGGCGCAGCACATCTAGCGCCGTCTCTGATCCGTCGCGACATCTTGATTGCCGGCGTCTTGCCCGAGGGCCCGGTTTGCGGGCAGACTGCGTGTCGGCAGTCCTGCCAATTTCATTCCCACGAAACGATTTGCTGGCGTGACGTCGTCGATGGCATCGGCGTCCCACGCGTCAGGAGCTATCCATGGAAAATCTGCAGACACAGGGCATCAGCCTGCCGCAGCTCGGGCTCGGCACCTTCCGCATGCAGGGCGATACCTGCCGCGCGGCGGTCGAGAGCGCGCTTGGGCTCGGCTATCGGCATATCGACACCGCCGAGATGTACGGCAATGAAGAGGCGATCGGGGCGGCGATCGCTGCCTCGAATGTCGCGCGCAGGGACCTGCACGTGACCACCAAGGTCTGGCACGAGAACCTGGCGCCGGATGCGATCCGGACAGCGTTCGACGCCAGCCTGAAGAAGCTGCGGCTCGATCACGTCGATCTCTATCTGGTGCACTGGCCGTCGCGGAGTATGAAGCTGCCTGCCGTCTTCGAGACGCTGATGAAGCTGAGGGAGGAAGGCCGCACTCGCGCGATCGGCGTCGCCAATTTCACCACCGCGCTGCTCAAGACCGTGGTCGAGGACATCAAGGCGCCGATCGCCTGCAACCAGATCGAATATCACGCGATGCTGGACCAGACGCCGGTGCGCAAATATCTCGCCGCGAAATCGATCCCGCTGGTGGCCTATTGTCCGCTCGCCCAGGGCCGCTTCGCCACCGACGAGACGCTGGCGAAAATCGGCAGCAAGCATGATGCGACCGCGGCGCAGGTGGCGCTGAAATGGCTGCTCGATCAGGATGGAGTGGCGGCTATTCCGAAAGCCTCGCGCGCCGAAAGCCAAAAGGCCAATCTCGACGCACTGAAGGTCAAGCTCGACGACGCGGACCGCAAGGCGATTGCCGCGCTGCCCAAGGACATGCGCTGCGTCAATCCGGGGTTTGCGCCGGCGTGGGATTGAGGCCGCTGGCCCTGAGGAAGCAGAAAAGAAAATGGCTCCGTGAGGAGCCATTTTCCGTTGTGTCGGTCCTTAGTAGTGATGACGCTTGATGATCACCGTCCGGTCATGGCCGTGATGCCAGCCATGATGCCAACCGCGATGCCAGCCACGGTCATGGCGCATTTCGGCGCGTGCGCCCCAGCCGCGGTCCCAGTGATGATGACCGCCATGTCTGATCACGACCGTCTCGGCGCTCGCGATCGACGGAACGGCCACCGCAAGCGCACCAACCGCCGCGAGAACAAAGCCAATCTTTTTCATCTCATCCTCCTCAAATAAGCGAAGAGAAAACCGTACGGAGGTTGAAACGTTCCGCAGGAATCAGAGGAGTTTTCTGAACGCTTGTTCAGCAACTGCCTCGAACGCTGCTGCCGTCGCGTGTTGGTGCGCACAACCGATGAGCGAGCGCACGGGCGGCTTTCCCGGCCTTGCCTAACCGCTGCGTCCGACGCATCATCGCGCCATAAAAATCAATGTTCGGGGGGACGTTGCCATGAGCGAATTTTCACGCCGGGATTTTTTGAAAGTGACGGGATCGGCCGCTGCCGCAGCCATCGCGAGGCCGGCCGCTGCGGCGATGGGGCCGGACGACAAGTTCGACCTCGTGATCAAGAACGGCGATGTCATCGATCCCAGCCAGTCGCTGCGCGGCAAGCGCGACATCGGCATCCGCTGGGGCATCATCGAGGCGATCGAAGACGAGATCCCGGCTGCTCGCGCCGCCAGGACCATTGACGCGTCGGGCAAGCTCGTGATGCCGGGTCTGGTCGATCTGCACTGCCACGTCTACCCGTACGGATCGGCGATCGGCATTCCCGCCGACGAGCTGGTGCAATTCCAGGGCACCACGACGGTGGTCTCGGCGGGCGACGCCGGCGTCAACAACCTCGCGGCGCTGCGGCGCTTCATCGTCGCGCAATCGCGGGCGCGGATCTACGCCTTCGTCCACATCGCCAACAACGGCCTGTCGGCATTCCCGGTGGCCGAGCTCTACAACATCGACAACGCCCAGGTCGAAGCCTGCGCGATGGCGCTGGCCGAGAACCCCGACTTCCTGATCGGGGTCAAGGTGCGGATGTCGGAAAACGTCATCTTCAAGCACGGCCTCGAGCCGCTGAAGCGCGGCATCCAGGCCTGCGAGATGTGCGGCTGGCCGGCGCGGATGATGGTACATATCGGCGGCGTCGAGACCAGGGAGCTGATGTCCGACATCCTCGATCTGCTGCGGCCGGGCGATATCCTGACCCACGCCTATTCCGGCGCGCCGAACATGTCCGGCGCTTTCACCAATATCGTCCAGGAGGGCAAGCTGTTGCCGGCGGCGCTCGCGGCCAAGCAGCGCGGCGTGCTGTTCGACGTCGGCCATGGCGGCGGCAGCTTCGATTTCACGGTGGCCGAAGTCGCGATCCCCGCCGGCTGCGCGCCCGATACGATCTCCTCCGACATCCACGTCTTCTCGGGCAACTCGCCCGGCATTCCGTTCCTGCCGAACGTGATGAGCAAGTTCCTGGCGATGGGCTCGTCGCTGGATCAGGTGGTGGCGATGGCGACCTCGGCGCCGGCGCGGATCATCAACCGGACCCCGAAGGTCGGCACGCTGCAGCGTGGCGCGCCCGGCGACGTCGCGATCATGGATCTCGTCGAAGGCCCGGTCTCCTTCGTCGATACCCGCAACAACAAGCGCGACGGCAATCTGCTGCTAAAGCCGGTGCAGACCGTGGTCAACGGCGTGCCGTTCGGCCGGCCCTATCAGGCGCCGTTCTCGGTGAGGTAGGCGCGCAGATCCGTAGAGCATGATGAGATCAGATCGAATGGCGACCGCAAGCGCGCTGCGCTCCCTCGCCCCGTTCTTACGGGGAGAGGGTTGGGGTGAGGGGCTGCCTCCGCATATCCGGTGATAGCCGAGGTTGCGGAGGCTCCCCCTCACCCGGAACGCATCTGACGATGCGTTCCGACCTCTCCCCGCAGGGGCGAGGTGAATCGGAGTCCGCAACTCGCTTCAGCGCAAAGTCATCATGATTTAGCCGCGCTTCTCCACATTGCTGCTGCGCGCCGGCACGCCGAACTCCTTGCGGCACACCTCGGCCAGCGCGGCAACGCCCTCGCGGATCTGCTCGTGCGAGGGGCTGGCGAAGCAGAGGCGGAGCCGGCTGCCGGAATGGGCCTTGCTGGTCGACCATTCCGGTCCCGGATTGATCGAGACGCCGGCGGCAAGCGCCGCCTGATAGAGCTTCAGCGTGTCGACATTGTCGGGCAGCTTGACCCAGAGGAAGATGCCGCCCTTGGGCGCCTCGAATTCGGCCGCGGTGCCGAACTGCTCGTTCAACGCCTCCATCAGCGTATCGAGCTTGGCGCGCAGGCCCTTGGTCAGGCGCGGCACATGGGTCGAAAAATGCGGTGCGCAATATTCCGCGAGCACCATCTGCTCCAGTGCGCCGGAGCCGGCGTCGGTCTTCAGCGGCAGCATTCGCGACATGATCCCCCAGGGCGCGACGATGAAGCCGACCCGTAGCGCAGGCGCGATCGATTTGGAGAACGAGCCGATATGGATCACGCCGCCATGCTTGCTCATCGCATAGATCGCGGGCGGCCGTTCGCCGTTCCAGATCAAATCGGCATAGCAATCGTCCTCGAAGATCGGCACGCCGTATTCCCTTGACAGCTTCAGCATCCCGGCGCGGCGGCTCTCCGGAAGGATCGAGCCGGTCGGGTTCTGCACTGTCGGGATGGTGTAGATGTATTTCGGCGTGATGCCGCGCCGCTTGTGATCGGCGAGTGCCGCAGCCAGCGCATCGATCCTGATGCCCTCGCCATCGAGGGGAATGCCGACCGCATTGACGCCGAGCCGTGTCAGCCGGTTCAGTGAGCCCTGATAGGTTTCCTGCTCGATCAGCACGGTATCGCCCTTGGCGAGCAAGGTGTGATTGACAAGATCGAGCGCCTGCAGCGAGCCGGAGACGATCATGATCTCGTCCGGCGTGCAGGCAATCCCGGCGTCGCGCTTCAGCTTCTCGGTCAGGAACTGGCGCAGCGGCAGATAGCCCTGCGGCCCGTGCGCGAGATTGTAGGTCGCCAGATTCCTGCCCTCGCGCTTCAACACGGCGTTGACCGCCTCCAGCAGCCCGTCGACCGGGACCTGGTCGGGATCGTTGTTGCCGCCGACGAAGCTGTATTTGGCGAGCCCGGTCCAGCGTGCGGCCGGGGCAGGCAGGCCGGCCGCGAGTAGCGGTGTAAAGTCGAACTGGGCTGAGGTGGACATGGACGTTTCGCTCCGTGTTGTTATCGTTGAGAAGGCCGCGGCAAGCGGCCTTCCATGAGGTTAGTTCTTGCCGACCGGCCGGATCGGCCGGCCCTGGCTGATGAAGGCGTAGTGCCCTGCGCCGACACTGCCGACCATCAAGGCCTCGACCGCCGGTTCCGCGATCTCGCCGGCGGCCGCCCAATCGACCACGAAATTCGCGCCGGTGCCGCCGCGGGTATCGGTCGTGGCGATCGCGACCTCGACGGTCGCAAACGGTTTTAGCGCGACCGGCGATTTAAGGTAGCTCTCCACCATCTTGCCTGATGTGTCGAAATAGGCGATCCGCTTCAGCACCAGCGGCTTCGTCTCGGAGGCGTTGTGCACGCTGAGCGTCACCGAAAAATCGGCCCTGAGCTTGCCCTGGCTCATCGACACGCTGGAATACACCGGCACGTAGAATGCACCGGAGGCGGTGAGGCCCTCCGATGGCACCGTCGTCAACGAGTTCGCGAAATTTTGTTCAATACTTGCCGAGGATTGTGCTAGCGCCTCTGACATGCGCACGGTGAGCAGGCAGAGCAAAACTGCGAGAAAAATGCCGCCTGCGCGGATGTGACACATTGCTCGGTTGATCCTCACGCCCGGCCCTCTAGGTTGCGGCAACAGGAAGTCTTTGACGCATGCATGAACTGATTCCCGATATCACGCTCTGTATCCTGTTTGCCTGGGGGATTGGGCTGCTCGCCCACTTCTCCCGGCAACCGCTGATACTGGCCTACCTTATCGCCGGCTTTTTCATTGGTCCATTCGGCATGGGCTGGGTCAAGTCCCAGGAATCGATCAGCGTCATCTCCGAGCTCGGCCTGATCTTCATGCTGTTCATGATCGGGCTGGAAATCGACCTCAAGAAGATCATCCGTGCCGGCAAGGTCATCCTGTTCGCGGGAGCCGGCGAGCTGATCGGCGGCTGCCTGATCGGCGTGGCGTTCTTTGCCGCTATCGGGCTTGCGGTCGGCGGCGGCAAGTTCGACGCGATCTATCTCTGCGTCGCCTGCTCGTTGTCGTCGACCGTGATCATCGTCAAGGTGCTCTACGAGAAGCGCGAGCTGGATACGCTGCCGGGCCGCATCACGCTCGGCGTGTTGGTGCTGCAGGACATCTTCGCGATCCTGTTCCTGGCGGTGCAGCCGAGCCTCGACAATCTGCAGATCAGCGTCGTGCTGTTGTCGATTGCCCGCGTCGCGGTGCTGGTCGCGACCGCGCTGGTGCTGAGCCGCTACGTGCTGCCGCGGCTGTTCCACCAGATCGCGCGGCGGCCCGAGCTCGTGCTGCTCGGCGCGCTCGCCTGGTGCTTCCTGATCGGCGAGATCGCCGAGCGGCTGCATCTGTCGCGCGAGATGGGCTCGCTGGTCGCCGGCGTCTCGATCTCGACCTTTCCCTATGCGCTCGACGTCACCGCCAAGGTCACGACGCTGCGGGATTTCTTCATCACGCTGTTCTTTGTCGCGCTCGGCATGACGATCCCGATTCCGGGCCTCTCGGTGATCTGGCTTGCGCTCGTCATCGCGGCCTTCACGGTGGCGAGCCGCCTGATCACGACGTTCACGCCGCTCTATCTGATGAAGCAGGGCCTGCGTGCCAGCCTGCTGCCGGCGATCAACCTGGCGCAGATCTCCGAGTTCTCGCTGGTCGTGATCCAGACCGGCGTCGCCGCCAACCACATCGGAACCGAAACCGCGAGTGCGGCCTCGTTCGCCTTCGTCGTGCTGGCGGTGCTCTCGACCTTCGCGATGGGGCGCAGCGACCAGATCGTGCGCGGCCTGATCGGTCCGTTGAAGCGGATCGGGCTGCGCGACCTCGATCAGGAAGGCCAGGGCCGCGGCGAGGCCGGGCACGAGGGCGGACATGGCGAGATCCGGCGCATCGTCATCCTCGGCTTTTTCCGCGCGGCGAGCGCGCTGATCAGCCAGATCGAGCGGCAGAACCAGTCGCTGCTCGAGCAGATCAGCGTCATCGATTTCAACCCGCTGGTGTTCCGCACGCTGTCCGACCGCGGCATGCATGTGATCTATGGCGACATCAGCAATGTCGACACCCTGGTTCATGCCGGCATCGGCAAGGCCGAGATCATCATCCTGAGCGTGCCGGATTTCCTCTTGGTCGGCGCCGACAATGAGAAGCTGGTGCGCCACGTCCGCGCCCTCAATCCGACCGCGCGGATCGTTGCCACCGCGGACCTGTTGACCGGCGTCGACGACCTCTACAGCGCCGGCGCCGACTACGTGACGGTGACCCGGCTCAGCGACGCCGGCGAGCTCTATTCCGTGATCGAGGCGGCCGACGCCGGCCTGCTCGACGACAAGCGCGCCGAGCTGGACGCCCAGCTCAGCGACCGGCGCGAGGTGCTGCCGTAACGCCGGTCTCAAGGCTGTCCATCACCTCTCCCCATCGGGGAGAGGTCGATTTGCGCAGCGGGTGAGGGGGCTCGAGTCCCACGAGAGGGCTGAACCCCTCACCCGGATCGCATCGAGCGATGCGATCCGACCTCTCCCTTTGGGAGAGGTGAAATCTCCCCTCCTGGTATCCCTGCCGGATGCATGGCGGGTTGCATAATGATACTGGCGCTGACATCGGAACCCGGCTAATCCACTGCCTGCATATAGCGAGATGTCAGGACAATGGCCGATACGATCCAGGAAGTGCTGCAAGCCTTTGCGAAGGGTGAACTCGTCGTCGTCACCGACGATGACGACCGGGAAGGCGAGGGCGATTTGATCGTCGCGGCGTCGTTCTGTACGGCGGAGAAGATGGCTTTCATCATCCGCCACACCTCCGGCATCGTCTGCGCGCCGATCACCACCGAGGATGCCCGCCGGCTGCGGCTCGACCCGATGGTGGCGCACAACGAGTCCAACCACACCACCGCCTTCACGGTCTCGATCGACTACAAGCCCGATGGTGGCACCGGCATCTCGGCCGAGGAACGCGCCTCCTGCTGCCGCGCGCTCGCCAATCCCAATGCCGGCGCCAATGATTTCGCGCGTCCCGGCCACATCTTCCCGCTGATCGCGCGCGACGGCGGCGTGCTGCTGCGCTCCGGCCACACCGAGGCGGCGGTCGATCTGTGCCGGCTCTCCGGCCTGCCGCCGGTAGGCGTCATCAGCGAGCTGATGAACGACGATGGAACCGTGATGAAGGGCGAGCAGGTCGCCAAATTCGCCGCCGCCCACAAGCTCAAGCATGTCACGATCGCGGACATGATCGCCTATCGCCAGGCGCGCGAGAAGCTGATCGAACGGGTCGCGACCTTCACCACCGAAAGCCCGATCGGCCCGCTGCAGGGCTACGCCTATCGCTCGCCGTTCGACGAGATCATGCATGCCGCCTTCGTCTATAACGGCATCGGCGACGGCCGGGACGTGCTGACGCGGCTGCACAAGCCGAACATCGTGAAAGACCTGTTCACCGGGCCGGCGCGAATGGAAGCCGTGCTGCGGCATTTCAAGGATGCCGGCCGCGGCGTGCTGGTATATCTGCGCGATGGTGCCGCCGGTGTTCCGGTCGAGCCGGTTGGCGAGCAGAAGACGGCGGAGGCCGATCGCCACAGGCAGTGGCGCGAGGTCGGCGTCGGCGCACAGATCCTGCGTGATCTCGGCGTCACCTCGATCCGGCACCTGACTTCGTCGGTGCATGACTACAAGGGATTGTCAGGTTTCGGCATCGAGATCGTGTCGAACGAGAAGCTGGAGACCTAGCACTGTCATTCCGGGGCGCGCGATAGCGCGAACCCGGAATCTTGTGATTCCGGGTTCGATGCTGACGCATCGCCCCGGAATGACGAAGGTCCCAATTCAATTGCGCTTCGCAGCATAGCGCTTTAATTTATCCGCCAATTTCCGATAGACGATGCGAAAGGATGTTTCATGAGCGTGCGCCCCCAGGCCAAGGACAAGCCGGCTGCCGCCAGCTTCCAGTGGGATGATCCGTTCCTGCTCGACGACCAGCTCACCGAAGACGAGCGCCTGATCCGCGACACTGCGCGGGCCTATGCGCAGGACAAGCTGCTGCCGCGGGTCACCAAGGCCTATCTGGAAGAGAAAACCGACCGCGAGATCTTCAACGAAATGGGCGAGCTCGGCCTGATCGGCGTGACGCTGCCCGAGGAATATGGCTGCGCCAATGCGAGCTACGTGGCCTATGGCCTCGTGGCGCGCGAGATCGAGCGCGTCGATAGCGGCTATCGCTCGATGAACTCGGTGCAGTCGTCGCTAGTGATGTATCCGATCTACGCCTATGGCGACGAAAACCAGCGCAAGAAATATCTGCCCAAGCTCGCGACCGGCGAATGGGTCGGCTGCTTCGGCCTGACCGAGCCGGATGCCGGTTCCGATCCCGGCGGCATGAAGACCCGCGCCGAGAAGGTCGCCGACGGCTACAAGCTCAACGGCGCCAAGATGTGGATCTCGAACGCGCCGATCGCCGACGTGTTCGTGGTGTGGGCCAAGTCGGCTGCGCACGACAACCAGATCCGCGGCTTCGTTCTCGAGAAGGGCATGAAGGGCCTGTCGGCGCCGAAGGTCGGCGGCAAGCTGTCGCTGCGCGCCTCGATCACCGGCGAGATCGTGCTCGACAATGTGGTGGTGCCGGAAAGCGCGCTGCTGCCCAACGTCTCCGGCCTCAAGGGCCCGTTCGGCTGCCTCAACCGCGCCCGCTACGGCATCTCCTGGGGCGCATTGGGCGCTGCCGAGGACTGCATGCACCGCGCGCGGCAATACACGCTCGACCGCAAGCAGTTTGGCCGGCCGCTCGCCGCCACCCAGCTGGTGCAGAAGAAGCTCGCCGACATGGAGACTGAGATCGCGCTCGGCCTGCAGGCCTCGTTGCGCGTCGGCCGCCTGATGGACGAGGGCAAGATGGCCCCTGAGATGATCTCGATCGTCAAGCGCAACAATTGCGGCAAGTCGCTCGACATCGCCCGCATGGCGCGCGACATGCACGGCGGCAACGGCATCCAGATCGAGTATCACGTGATGCGTCACGCCGCGAACCTCGAGACGGTCAACACCTATGAGGGCACGCACGACGTCCATGCGCTGATCCTCGGCCGCGCAATCACCGGCATCCAGGCGTTCTCGTAAGGGCGCTTGCTCGTCATTCCGGGGCGCGCCAACCGAACTCAGGTTTACCCGAGTTCGGCAGATCTTAAATGTCTAAGTCGGCAACAGCCGATTTGGACGGCGCGAACCCGGAATCTCGCGCCGCGTTCCTTTCCCTTCTTTCGAGATTCCGGGTCTGGCCCTGCGGGCCATCCCGGAATGACGATGCAGAGAAAATCCCCATGGCCGACAACGACGACATCCCGTTCAACCGCGACTTTCCGCTGAAGCCCGGCGTGGTCGAACAGGTCCGCCCCGGCGTTCGCCGTGTCCTCTGCAACAATCCGAGCCCGTTCACCTTCACGGGCACGGTCAGCTATATCGTCGGCGAGGGGAAGGTCGCGATCATCGATCCCGGTCCCGACGACGAGGCGCATGCCAAGGCGCTGCTCGATGCGGTCAAGGGCGAGACCGTGACGCATATCCTGGTCACCCATACCCATCGCGACCATTCGCCGAACACGCCGCGGATAAAGGCCGCGACCGGCGCGCCGGTCTATGCCGAGGGACCGCACCGCGCCTCGCGGCCGCGCTTCGAGAGCGAAAAGCACAATCCGGAATCCGGCGCCGACCGCGATTTCCGGCCCGATGTGCAGGTCAAGCACGGCGACGTCATCGAGGGGGCAGGCTTTGCGCTGGAGGCGGTCGCGACCCCCGGCCACACCGCCAACCATCTGGCGTTCGCCTGGGCCGAGCGCAGCATCAATTTCGTCGGCGATCATGTGATGGGCTGGTCGACCTCGATCGTGGCGCCGCCGGACGGCTCGATGATCGATTACATGGCCTCGCTGGAGCGGCTGGAGCAGCGGCCCGAGCAGCTGTATTTCTCCGGCCATGGCCCGGAGATTCCGGAAGGCCCGCGTTACGTCCGTTTCCTGGCGCGGCATCGCCGGGCGCGCGAGGCATCGATCCTGCATCGTCTCGGCAAGGGCGATGCCGACATTCCGACCATGGTGCGGGCGATCTATATCGGGCTCGATCCGCGGCTCGCCAATGCCGCCGGCTATTCGGTGCTGGCGCATCTGGAGGACCTGGTCGCACGCGGCGTCGTGGCGACGGACGGCGATCCCGTGATCGGCGGGACGTACCGATTGGCCTAGTTCGTCATTCCGGGATGGTGCCAAGCACCAGACCCGGAATCTCGAGATTCCGGGTTCATCGCTGCGCGATGCCCCGGAATGACGCTACCGCGTCACTTCTTCACCGTCTTCGCCGGCGGCGCCTTTGGCGCGACAGGAGCCGCCTTCTTCGCCGGCTTGGCATTGTCGTTCTCGGCCGCGCTGTTGAGGTCTTCGATCAGCTTCTTGACGCGGGCGGCGTTGCTGCCGAGATCGGTGTCGAAATAGCGCGACGCCGAGCGGATATCGACGCGGGAGTCCTCGTCGTCAGGCGTGACCCGGATCGAGACGTCCTCGCGGAAACCCATGATCGGCGTCCGCGCTACCGCCTCGATGCGGCCGATGCGGCGCGGCGGCTGCGGCGCGCGCGCGTCGATGACGAGCCATTTGCGGCGGTTCACCAGCCGCAGCGTCAGCTCATAGGCGCGGTCGACCGGGGTTTCGAGCTCGACGGTTTCGATATCGGGATAGGCCGCGCGCTGCCGCTCGGCCGAATAGAGGCCGGCATAGGCGGCAGGATTGGTGCCTTCCCCGGTGCGCAGCCGCGCCAGCGCCTCGAATTTCGGCGGGTCGATCGCGTCGGTGGTGACGTCGTAAATCCGCGGCAGCTTGCGGTACTGATAGATGAGGTAGGCCGGGTAGGCGAGGATCGCCGCGTCGATCAGCAGCGCGAGCAGGATCCGGCCCATGCCGCGGGTGCCGTTCTGCCAGATCGCGGCAAAGGCGGCCAGCCCGAGCAGGATCGACAGGCCGGCCAGGCCCAGCGCGCCGAAGAAGGTCGCCAGCGCCGGCTTGACCTCCAGGAACCCGAAGCGGACGATCAGGATCGAGACCACCACCGCGACGACGGAGAAGATGGCGAGGTTGCGCGACCAGGTGGCGAGACCGGACACGGGCTCCTGCTGGTAGGGAGCGGAAAACCTGCGCGCCATCGTCGAAAAATCTGCCGGTTGAGATGTCCTCTGGCGACCTCGGCCGCCGCGATCAGTCGTGTGAGACCACGGACCTGCGGCGAATTCAAGGGATTTGGGCTTTACCCCGAATCGTCATGGCCGCGCATAGCCGTCCGAAGGACGGCGTCGCTTGCGCTCGCCTATGACCCGGCCATCCATGTCTTGCCGCACGATGAAGTCGTGGATGCCCGGGTCAAGCCCGGGCATGACGAGCGTTTGTTTTCACGCCGCGGCGGTCGGGAACGTGTAATCCTTGAATTGGTCGCGCAGCGCCGTCTTCAGGATCTTGCCGGTCGCGGTGTGGGGAATGCCGTCGACGAAGGCGACGTCGTCGGGCATCCACCATTTGGCGATCTTGCCGTCCATGAACTTCAGGATGTCCTCGCGCGTGGCACTCTGGCCCTGCTTGAGTTGCACGATCAGCAGCGGCCGCTCATCCCATTTGGGGTGATGGACACCGATCACGGCGGCTTCCGCGACCGCCGGATGGCCGACCGCGAGGTTCTCGAGATCGATCGAGGAGATCCATTCGCCGCCGGACTTGATCACGTCCTTGGAGCGGTCGGTGATCCGCATGTAGCCGTGCTCGTCCATCGTCGAGACGTCGCCGGTGTCGAAATAGCCGGCATCGTCGAGGATGTTGCTGTCGACCCGGAAATAGGCCTTGGCGATCGCCGGGCCCGAAACCTTGAGACGGCCGAAGGTCTTGCCGTCCCACGGCAGCTCCTTGCCGGCATCGTCGGTGATCTTCATCTCGACGCCGAACGGCGGATAGCCCTGGGTCTGCAGGATGTCGAGCCGCTCCTCGCCGGTGCGCTCGGTAAACGGTGGCTTCAACGTCGCCAGCGTGCCGAGCGGGCTCATCTCGGTCATGCCCCAGGCGTGGCGCACCTGGCTGCCCATGTCGAGGAACGCCTGGATCATCGAGCGTGGCATCGCCGACCCGCCGCAGATCACCATCTGCAGATCCGGCAGCTTGACGTTGTTGGCGGCCATGTATTGCAGCAGCATCAGCCACACCGTCGGCACGCCGGCGGTGTGCGTGACCTTCTCGGTCGACAGCAACTCGTACACCGAGGCGCCGTCGAGCTTCGGGCCCGGCATCACGAGCTTGGTGCCCATCGACGGCGCGGAGAAGGCGATGCCCCAGCTGTTGGCATGGAACAAGGGGACCACCGGAAGCATTGTGTCCGACGCGGAGGTGCCGAGCGCGTCCTTCGAATTGGCCATCAGCGCGTGCAACACGTTGGAGCGGTGCGAATAAAGTACACCCTTGGGATCGCCCGTCGTGCCGGAGGTGTAGCACATCGCCGCCGCGGTGTTCTCGTCGAAGGTCTTCCACTCGAACTTGCCGTCGGATGCCGCGATCCAGTCCTCATAGGCGACCGCGTTCTTCAGCGTGGTCTGCGGCATGTGCGCCTTGTCGGTCAGCACCACGTAGCGCTCGACGCTCGGCAGCTGGCCTGCGATCTTCTCCAGCACCGGAACGAAGGTGAGGTCGGTGATGACGATGCGGTCCTGGGCGTGGTTGACGATCCAGGCGATCTGCTCCGGAAACAGGCGCGGATTGACCGTATGGCAGATCGCGCCGATCCCCATGATGCCGTACCAGACCTCGAGGTGGCGCCAGGTGTTCCAGGCGATGGTGGCGACGCGGTCGCCGAGCTGGATGCCGTCGCGTTCCAGGCTCTGCGAGACCTTCAGTGCGCGGGCGTGGATTTGGGCGTAGGTGGTGCGATGAATCGGGCCTTCGACCGACCGCGTCACGACTTCCTGCGTGCCGTGATATTTGGCGGCGTGCTCAATAATCTTGTGACACAGCAAGGGCCAATCTTGCATCAAACCAAGCATACGCGAATCCCTCCTCGATCCTCACACATGATCCGCCGGCATCTTGGACGGCCGGCAGTAAAATCATGGAACTGACATGAACTTTAGCGCGGAGAAAGCAAGCCGAAAATGGCCTGTTGGCGCGTTTCGTCGCGGGGGCGCGGCAATGGTTACCGCCGCCGCCGTGCTGCTTTGCCTTGGCATGCAAGCAGGCCCAGCCGAGGCCGCCCGCCGCGCGCCCAGCTTTCCGTGGGACGATCTGTTCGGCACCCGGCCGCAAAGGCCGCACAAGGCAGCCCGCCGCTCAGCGGTGCCGCTGCCGAAGCCACGCCCGGCTGAGGCGCCGGCGGAGCCTCCCGCCACAGCCAAAACGCAGCCTGCCGAGGCGGCAAGGCCCGCCGAGACGGCCAAGCCCGCTGATGCCGCCAAGCCGGCCGAGCCCGCCGCGCCGCAGCTCTCGGCCTGCCGACAGGCGCTGACCGAGGAGATCGCGATCGCCCCGAGCATTCCGGATATCCACGGCGCCGGAGGCTGCGGCGGCGAGGATCTGGTGCGGCTCGAGGCGATCGTGCTGCCGGACAAGCGCAAGGTCGTGGTCAAGCCCGCCGCCATCCTCCGCTGCAAGATGGCCGCTGCGGTCGCCGACTGGGTCCGCACCGATATCGCGCCGCTCGCGCAGAGCCTCGGGGGCGGGATCAGCAATCTCGACAATTTCGACTCGTTCGAATGCCGCGGCCGCAATCGGGTCGCCGGAGCGCAGCTCTCCGAGCACGGCCGCGCCAATGCGCTCGACGTCCGCGCGCTCGGTCTCGCCAACGGCAAGTCGATCTCGCTGACCGACCGCAGCGTGCCGCGGACCTTGCGCGAGACCGTGCTGCATTCGGTCTGCGCCCGCTTCTCCACAGTGCTCGGCCCGGGCTCGGACTGGTACCACGAGGACCACATCCATCTCGACCTGATCGAGCGTCGCAACAATTACCGGATCTGCCAGTGGAACGTGGACGACCCGCTGCCGCAAGTCGCGCCGCTGTTGCCGGCAGAGCGCCCCGAAGAGGCGCCGCCGCGCGAGGTCGCCGCCAAATCCGACGCGCCGAAAGCGGACACATCCAAAGCTGACCACGGCAAGTCTGACACCGGCAAGCCGGACGCCACAAAATCAGATGACGCGGCCGCGCCCGACCGCAGCGCCGAGACCAAACCGCAGCCAACAAAAAAGCGCCGGCAAAGCCGGCGCTTTTGATCGCGATTGCGATTGGATCAGTAGGTCGTGCCGCCGCCGCCCTGCAGCGCCATCTGCGGCTTGTAGGGCGAGTCGCCGTGCTTCGGCTCCAGCACCACGACGATGGTGCCGAGCTTGACGCGGTTGTAGAGGTCGATGACGTCCTCGTTGGTCATGCGGATGCAGCCCGAGGAGATCGACGCGCCGATATATTCCGGCTGGTTGGTGCCGTGGATGCGGAACAGCGTGTCCTTGCCGCCCGAATAGAGATACATCGCGCGCGAGCCCATCGGATTGTCCGGGCCCGGGGCCACGAAGGTCGGGACGCCGAGGCGCGAGATTTCGCCGGGGGTCGGGTGCCAGGCCGGCCATTCGGTCATGCTGCCGACCTTAGCGATGCCGGACCAGGCCATGGCTTCCTCGCCGACAGTGATGCCGTAGCGGATCGCCTTGCCGTCGTTCAGCACGTAATAGAGGTAATGGTTGTCGGAATCGACCACGATCGAGCCGGGGGCTTCCTTGCGGTGATACTCGACGATGGCGCGGCGGAACGGTTCAGCGACCGGCGTCTTGACGTAAGTGGTCTTGGCCAGGAGTTCCTTGTCACGCGGCTTGAAGTTCGCGGTGTTGGTTGCCTCATAGGTTGTGGCCTGCATGCAGCCCGACAACATCAGGCCCGCGGCCAGGATCCCGAGGGTAACTTTGAGCGACGACATGATTACATTCCAATCGAAAATCCGCGCCCGAAAGCGCCACTATTACGCCCCAAACGCCACGATTCCATTACCTGCATTATTGCCGAAACGTGCCATTATTCCCAGAGTCTAGATGCCTTTCCCGCATCGCGGGACGCTGTCTGTGGCTTTTTTGCCGCAACTGTTCTGGTGCCGGGTTGGTTTTTGTGCAAACAGGCAACGGTCGACGAGTCGGCGTCACGTCGCTGCCGCTTGGCCGCCACAAGTATGGATGCCCGGTTAATACCCCGGTCATGAAGCGCCCCCCAGAATCGCGCTAAGTCGGCGGGTCCTGCCAGCCCTGTTTCGTGGAGTTCGTGATGCTGTCGGTGTTCGTTCCGTCCGAGTTTTCGCTCAAGAAGGCCACGGCGACCGACCTCGGCGCGCTGCCCGAGGGAGCGGTCTGGGTCGATCTGGTGAATCCGACCGTTGAGGAGGACCGGGCGGTCGAGAAGCTCGCGGGGATCGCGGTGCCGACCCGGGAAGACATGCAGGAGATCGAGATCTCCAGCCGCCTCTATATCGAGAACAGCGCGCGCTACATGACCGCGACGCTGATGTGCCAGTCCGACACCGACATGCCGCGCACCACGGCGGTGACCTTCATCCTCACCGGTCATCGGCTGGTGACGGTGCGCTACGACCTGCCGAAGCCGTTCGCGCTGGTCGAGAACAAGCTGGCGCGCGCCTGTTCCCCCAGCATCACCGGGGAGCAGGTGCTGATGGAACTGCTGGACGCGGTGATCGACCGTTGCGCCGACATTCTGGAGCGCTGCGGGGCCGATATCGACCAGGTGTCCCACGACATCTTCGAGCCGGAGAGCGAGCGCCACGGCCACGCCAAGCAATATTCGCAGATTCTGATCGCGATCGGCCGCAAGGGCGACCTGACCTCGAAGGTTCGCGAAAGCCTGGTCTCGATCGGCCGCCTCGTCACCTTTCTCTCCGCGGTGGTCGAGGGCGTGAAATGGTCCAAGGACATGCGCGAGCAGCTCAAGACCATGCAGCGTGACGTGGCCTCACTGACCGACCACGCCTCCTATCTCTCCAACAAGATCACCTTCGTGCTCGACGCCATGCTCGGCGTGGTCAATCTGGAACAGAACAACATCATCAAGCTGTTCTCGGTGATGGCGGTGGTCTTGATGCCGCCGACGCTGATCGCCTCGATCTACGGCATGAATTTCAAGGTGATGCCGGAACTCGAATGGGCGCACGGCTATCCGTATGCACTGGTACTGATGCTGATCGCGGCTGTCGTGCCGTACTGGATCTTCAAGTGGAAGAAGTGGCTGTAGACCGGTTCCACGCGTCGCGTTTTGGGACGCGCATCCTGCCTTATTTCCTCTGCTAAAATTTGAGCGTTGCGCTGAACGTTTGGGCGAAACTTGTCTGCGATAACGCCCGCCTCGAAGCCGGAGGACAGCAATGGTTGAGAAGATCATAACGCCACGGCGTAACGTCATCGACTTTGCGCGCTATCAACAGGACCGCGCAGCAGGCAAGGTGCAGGCGATCTCGCCGAGACTTTGCCGTTACTGTGGCGCTGCGTTGCTGGATGGCGAGGACGAAGACGAATGCTCCAGCGCGCTGAACGACGTCGCGCTGCGGCAGCCCGAGAAGAAGTCGCGTCGGTTCTACGCAGACTAGAGGCCGAAGCCTCGGAGGCAGAAGCCTCGTTTGCGTTGTTACGCCTGCAAGTGAAGCAATCCCAATGACGGCCGCGGCGGCGGCCGGGATCGCCTCAAAACTTCCTTCCCCGAAATACGGCTCTTCCCAAGCTCAGACGTGCTGACCACCGTTGATGTGGATCTCCGCACCGTTCACGTAAGAGCTGGTCTCCGTGCAGAGAACGTAGATGATCTTGGCGACCTCGTCCGGCGTGCCGAGGCGATGCATCGGGATCTGCTGGTCGACGATCTTCTCGGTGCCCGGCGACAGGATCGAGGTATCGATCTCGCCCGGCGCGATCGCGTTGACGCGGACGCCGACGCGGCCGAAGTCCGATGCCATCTCGCGCGTCAGCGCCGCGAGCGCGGCCTTCGACGTCGCATAGGCCGCGCCGGCAAACGGATGCACGCGCGAGCCGGCGATCGAGGTGACGTTCACCACCGCGCCCTTGGCGTGTTTCAACTCCTCGATCAGCCCGCGCGCGATCATGATCGGTGCGAAGAAGTTGACGTGGAAGACGTGGGTCCAGGTCTCGATGTCGGTGTCCATGGTGCCGAGCCGGCCGCCGCCCGCAGCCTTCGGCGAGATCGCGGCGTTGTTGACCAGCGCGTGCAGTTCATCGTTCTCGAGCCGCCTGCGGATCTCGGAGATCGCGCGCACGGTGTCGTCATGGCTGCCGAGGTCGACCTCGATGTGGTCTTCCGGCCCGGCGCCCCAGGGGCAGACCTCGGGAAACGCATGCCGCGACAGGGTGATGACGCGCCAGCCGGCGGACGAGAACCGGATCGCGGTGGCATGGCCGATGCCGCGGCTTGCGCCGGTCAGAAGCAGCGTGCGCCGCGGCGCATTGGATGGGTGGGGCATCGACGGTTTCTTTCGTTTTCGTCATGCGCGGCGGCGTGCCGGGCATCCACGCCTTCGAACGACTTGGGATGACTTGGGATCAAGACGTCGCTGGCCGGGTCATCTTACACGAAGATGCGCTTCGCGCTTTCGCCCGGCCATGACGGTCGCAGCTTTCAGGGATAGAGCCGCACCTTCGACCAGGCGCTGCCGGCGCCGTCGCGGCGGAATTCGATGCGGTCGTGCAGGCGGTACGGGCGGTCGTGCCAGAACTCGAAGCGCTGCGGCGTGATCCGCCAGCCGCTCCAGCCCGGCGGCCGCGGCACCTCGCCGATGACGTATTTCGCACCGGTCTTGGCGATCGCCTGCTCGAATGCGAAGCGGCTCTCCAGCGGCTGCGACTGCTTGCTGGCCCAGGCGCCGATCTGCGCCTGCTTCGGCCTGGTGGCGAAATAGGCGTCGGCCTCGGCATCGGTCACCGGCGTGACCGGCCCGCGGATGCGCACCTGGCGGCGCAGCGATTTCCAGTGGAAGAGTAAAGCAGCCTTGGGATTTGCGGCCAATTCGCGGCCCTTAGCGCTCGCAATGTGGCTGTAGAACACGAAGCCGTCGGCATCGAAGCCCTTCATCAGCACCATCCGCACGTCGGGCAGGCCGTCGGGATCGACGGTCGCAAGCGCCATCGCGTTCGGATCGTTCGGCTCGGACTTGATCGCCTCCGCAAACCATTCGGCGAACAGGGCGAACGGCTCCTCCGCCGCGGTGAAATCACCCGATGTTAACGGTGTCGGGTGTTTGATGGAGGTCGTGTCGGTCATGTCAGGAGTCCCGATTTGCATCCGCCCGCGTCTGAAAGCGCGTTACTAGCCCTATATAGGGCATGGGGGCGCGTTGGCCTATCGGCGATCCACCCCGCAGGCGCGGTGGTGACATTGATCCTGATCGGCGTCGGCGCAAGCGGCTGCAGCCTGTCGCGCAGCGACGCCTTCGCCAAGCTGGACGACAAGGATGTGACGGGCTCGATCAGGCCGACCCAGATCAATGCGGTGATGCCGACCGACAGCGATCTCGCCTTCGCCCGCAATGCCGCCTCCGACGTGCTGACCAAGGGCGACAAGGATTCCAGCCAGCCCTGGGAAAATCCTGAAACCGGCGCGCGCGGCTCGGTGACGCCGCTGGCCCAGGCCTATTCGGGCGAGGACGGCAAGACGTGCCGGGATTTCCTTGCCAGCTACGTCAACGGAGCCACCGAGAGCTGGCTGCAGGGCGCCGCATGCAAGGCTGGACAAGGGCGGTGGGAAATCCATAGCCTGAAGCCCTGGAGAAAATCCTGAGAATTCCGGCGAAGCCGGACTAGTTGCAAAAATGCCACTGAGCCCCCACATCAAGGTAAAGTGGGCCCGGACGGGTTCCCGGCCAGGACTGATTTTTCCCGTGAAGGAGACGTGACGGATGCGCGACCCCTATGAGGTCTTGGGGGTGCAGCGGAGCGCCAGCGCTGCGACGATCAAGAGCGCCTATCGCAAGCTCGCCAAGAAGCATCACCCTGATAACAACAAGAACGACCCGAAGGCGGCGGCCCGCTTTGCGGAGATCAACACGGCCAACGAGATCGTCGGCGACGAGGACAAGCGCAAGCAGTTCGACCGCGGCGAGATCGATGCCGAAGGCAAGCCGCGCTTCCAGGGTTTCCCTGGCGGCAGCGGTGCCGGCGGCCGTGCCGGTCCGGGCGGCTTCGAGTACAGTTTCCGCTCCGGGCCCGGCGGCGGCATGGGCGGCGGCAGCTTCGAGGACATCCTCAACAGCATGTTTGGCAATGCGGCTCGCGGAGGCGGCAGCCGCGCGGGCCGGGCCAGTCCGTTCGAGTTTGACGGCGGCGGGGTCGGCGTCGACCTCGATCTTTCGGTCGCTATGACGGTGTCGCTGGAGGAATCGGTCAGGGGCGGCGACAAGCGCGTCCGCCTGCCGACCGGCCGCGAGCTCAACGTCAAGATTCCGCCCGGGGTTGCTGCGGGTCAGCAGATCCGGCTGAAGGGGCAGGGCGAGACCGCGCAAGGCCATCCGCCCGGCGATCTCCTGATCACGATCTCGGTCGCGCCGCACCCGTTCTTCAAGGTCGACGGCAACGACCTCAGGATCGACCTGCCCATCACCCTCTACGAGGCGGTGCTGGGCGGCAAGGTCCGCGTGCCGACGCTCGGCAGCGCGGTCGAACTGTCGATCCCGAAGAACACCTCGAGCGGCCGTACCTTCCGCCTCAAGGCCAAGGGGCTGTCGAAGGCGGGCGCGACCGGCGACCTCTATGTCACGACCCGCATCATCCTTCCCGACGGGAACGATGCCGAGCTTGAGGCATTGATGCAGACGTGGCGGGATCAAAAACCCTACAATCCGCGTAGCGATCTCGGCTGACCGCCGATAACGCGCCCCAAAAGACGCGAAGACGCGAAACTGCACTACCCCGGACTCTATCGGGGTAGACGCGGGCATCGTGAGCGCGTCACAAAGGATGACGGGCCGTCCGAGGTCTGCGGCGTGCAGACCGGATGACGGAAAAGGAGTGCGGCCTCGAGAGGGGGACCAGCGCGGTACACAAAACCCCAATCGAGGCCGCGTGCGCCGATCGGCGGATCGGGCGCGGATCATCTTCGCGTGAGCATCCGGTGCGATAATGAGACGCGTCGATGACGCGAATCGAAGTTTTCGATGTCGGAATTGGGACGCTGAGTGAGGCTGGATTCACTTGCTCGAAATGACGCAATTTCGACGACCTGATCTTCCGTAAAATTACGGAAGATCACCCGCCGCTCTTCTCCATCTGATCGTAGACGGCCTGCGCGACCTGGGTCAGGCGCGTGCGATCGGTGCCGCCGCTGACGACATAGGCGACGCCTCGATCGGCCCAGAACAGCGCGCCGTCGCTGCCCTGCACGGCATAGCGCATCTGGGTCGCCTCGGTCTTCACCTTGGCGGTATAGACCGTGAACCGCTCACCCGACGTGCTCTCATACATCAGGAACGACGCCGGGCCGCTCGGTCCGGGCAGCAGGCGGCCGCCGACCAGCTTCAGCCCGGTCAGCTCCGGCGCGCGGACGTCCCAGCCGCAGCGCTTGGTCAGCCATTGCTGCAGGTGGTCGCGCTCGCTGCCGGGCACCTCGACGGGATGCCGGACCTCGACCACGTAGAGCCGATGCGCATCGAGGGCATCGACCGTGAAGCTCTGGAATGCCGACGGCGTCGCCGCCGCTCCGCGCGCGATCCAGCCGGCGCCGCCACCGGCGACGAAGGCCATGACCGTCGCCGCCACCGCGCCATAGACCCAGCGGCGCGGCTGGCGCACCAGCCGCTCGAGTTCGAGCCGTTTCGGCACCGCCTCGTCCAGCACGGTGTCGTAGCGTGCATGCAGTGTCTCGGCCATCGCACGCCATGACTGCACCCGCGCCGCGTCGTCGGGATGCGCGGCAAGCCACGCCTCGACATCGCCGCGGCGTTCGGCTGGCAGCTCGTTGTCGACGTAAGCGTGCAACTCGTCTTCGGTGACGGGAATGTTCGGGTCGGTCATATCAGTCGTCTCTGCCAAATCTTGTTCGAAAATCGTTCATGCATAACGCCGGCCATCGCGCACATTATCATTTCACCCGCCGGAGCGCCGGGCGCTGGCCCTCGATCGAGGCCCGGACATGGGCGCGGGCGCGGGCGAGGCGGGACATCACCGTGCCGATCGGCACGCCCTGGATATCGGCGACCTCGCGGTAGCTCATGCCCTCCAGCATGACGAGCAGCAGCACCGAGCGTTGTTCCTCGACCAGCGTCGACAGCGCGCGTTCGATGTCGCGTCCCTCGGCCTCGGTGCCGCTGGCGTCGGCATTGTTATCGAGCAGCGGCACGAACGCCGGCCGCCGCGCCAGCGAGCGCCGGCGGTTCTTGTTCAGATTGGTCAGGATCGTGTAGAGCCAGCTCCTGACGTCGCCGCCGAGAAACAGCCGCTCCGAGCGCAGCGCCCGCACCAGCGTGTCCTGCACCAGATCGTCGGCGATATCCGTGTCACGCGCCAGCGCGCGCGCATAGCGACGCAGCGCCGGTATCATGGCTTCGACACTTTGACGAAACGCGGTCATGCATCCCAGTCTTCGATGGTCTCGGCGATAGCCGCCTTGTCCAACATAACACCCTGGCGGCGTGGCTATTCCGTCTGCGCCGATCTGCGCGCATACCGCCCAAGCTGCGGCCGATTTGGGCTTGTCGCCAGCCGAAGTGCTGGTGTACCTCCGAGCCGAAAAAATTCGGAGCGTGGAAGCCTTGAGGCGGCCGACCTCTCGCGCAGCAGGGACCAGCCGTTACGGGAATGCCGGTACCGACGATCTATTACATCCGCCACGGCGAGACCGCGTGGAACGCCGAAGGGCGGCTCCAGGGCGTGCAGGACATCGCCCTCAATGAGCGCGGTCGCGCCCAGGCCGCGCATGCCGGGCGCATCCTCGGCGATCTCCTCGCGCGCGACCGCCGTGACAAGGCGACGCTGCCGTTCGTCGCAAGCCCGCTGATCCGGGCGCGTGCCACCATGGAGCTGGTGCGCGCCGAGCTCGGCCTGCCGCCGGGCGACTACGCGCTCGACGCGCGGCTGCGCGAGATCGGCTACGGGACGTGGGAGGGCTCGACCTTGGCGCAGGCGCAGGCTGCGGACCCCGCGCTGTATGCCCGCCGCCTGGCCGAGAAGTGGACGGTGTCGCCGTCCGGCGGCGAGAGCTATGTCGACGTGCAGGTGCGGATGACCGACTGGTACCGCTCGGTGACGTCGGACACGGTCGCGGTCGCCCATGGCGGTACGGCGCGGGCGCTGATGGTGGCGCTCGGCTTCGAGACGCCGGCCTCGGCCGCCGAACTCTATATCGAGCAGGGGGCGGTCTACGTATTCGGTGAGCAGGGGCTGCGGAAGCATAGTTAACTCGCACTGTCATTCTGGGGCACGAAGCGAACCTCAGGGGCGCAATTGCGCCCCGGGGAATCTCGAGATTCCGGGTTCGATGCTCCGCATCGCCCCGGAATGACAGCTTGGCTGTTTGACCCCGCTGCCTCTGCGCGTTACGACACGCCATGTCCTTCAATACTTTCGGTCATATGTTCCGCGTCACGACCTTCGGCGAGAGCCATGGGGTCGCGATCGGCTGCGTCGTGGACGGCTGCCCGCCGCTGATCCCCCTGACCGCGGAGGAGATCCAGCACGACCTCGACCGCCGCCGCCCCGGCCAGTCGCGCTTCACCACCCAGCGCCAGGAGCCGGATGCGGTCAAGATCCTGTCCGGCGTGATGGCGCATCCGGAAACCGGCGCGCAGGTGACGACCGGCACGCCGATCGCGCTGCTGATCGAGAACACCGACCAGCGCTCGAAGGATTATTCCGAGATCAAGGACAAGTTCCGGCCCGGCCATGCCGACTTCACCTATGAAGCGAAATACGGCCTGCGCGACTATCGCGGCGGCGGACGCTCCTCCGCGCGCGAGACCGCGACCCGCGTCGCGGCCGGTGCGATCGCGCGCAAGGTGCTGCCCGAGGTGAAGGTGCGCGGCGCGCTGGTGCAGATGGGGCCGCACAAGATCGACCGCGAGAAGTGGGACTGGGACGAGATTGCGAACAACCCGTTCTTCTGTCCCGACAAGGACAAGGCGGCGTTCTTCGAAAGCTATCTCGACGGCATCAGGAAGAGCGGCTCCTCGATCGGCGCCGTCATCGAGGTCGTCGCCGAGGGCGTGCCAGCCGGCCTCGGCGCGCCGATCTACGCCAAACTCGACAGCGACCTGGCGGCGGCGATGATGAGCATCAACGCGGTCAAGGGCGTCGAGATCGGCGCCGGCTTCGGCGCCGCCGAATTGTCGGGCGAGGAGAACGCCGACGAGATGCGGACCGGCAACAACGGAACGCGTTTCCTGTCCAACCATGCCGGCGGCGTCCTCGGCGGCATCTCGACCGGGCAGCCGGTGGTGGTGCGCTTTGCGGTCAAGCCGACGTCCTCGATCCTGACCACGCGCCGGACCGTGGACCGCAAGGGCGCGGATACCGACATCCTGACCAAGGGCCGCCACGACCCCTGCGTCGGCATCCGGGCGGTACCGGTCGGCGAGGCCATGATGGCCTGCGTGCTGGCCGATCATTTTCTGCGCGACCGCGGGCAGACCGGGCGCTGATCCCTTATATAGTGGCGGTCGCCAGACCGCCCTGGGGGAATGCCATGAACGCGTCGGAGCTTCGGGACATCATCGAATGGATGATCGGCGGCGCGCGGTCGGCGCCGACCCCGCCGCAGATGATGGCGGAATGCTGCGAGCGCCTGGTGCGGGCCGGCCTGCCGCTGTGGCGCATCGGCGTCTTCGTGCGCACGCTGCATCCGGAGATCTATGGCCGCCATTTCTTCTGGAAGCCCGGCGCCGAGGTCGAAACCGGCACCGTCGATCACAACATCCTGGACTCCCCGGAATTTGCCGTCAGCCCGCTGTCGACCGTGTTCAGGCAGGGTGTTGAAGTACGCGCGCGGCTCGACGATCCCGCAAGCGCCCGGTTTCCGATCGTCGTGGACCTGCAGGCCGAAGGCGTCACCGACTACATCGCCGTGCCGCTGGTCTATACCGACGGCTTCGTCAATGCCTCGAGCTGGACCACCAGGCAGCCGGGTGGCTTCACCGAGGAGCAGCTCGATGCGATCCGGTCGATCACCGTGCCATTGGCGCGCTATATCGAGATCATCACCCTGCGCCGCACCGCCTCGCTCTTGCTCGACACCTATGTCGGCAACCGTGCCGGCGAGCGCATCATGGGCGGCCAGATCCGGCGCGGCCATGCCGATACGATGGATGCCGCGATCTGGCTGTCGGACCTGCGCGGCTTCACCGCGCTGTCGGACCGCTTGCCGGCCGAGACGGTGGTGGAAATCCTCAACCTCTACTTCGATTGCCAGGTCACCGCGATCCGCGACCATGGCGGCGAAGTGCTCAAATTCATGGGCGACGGCCTGCTCGCGGTGTTCCCGGTCGACGAATATCTCGGCGACGAGGTGCAGGTCTGCTCACGGGTGCTGGAAGCTGCGCGCGCGTCCCGCGCCGGCGTCGAGGCGCTGCAATTCGCCAATGGCGATGCCGTCGAACGCTTCCGTTTCGGCCTCGCGCTGCATCTCGGGCGCGTGCTCTACGGCAATATTGGCGGCGGCAACCGGCTCGACTTCACCTGCATCGGTCCGGCGGTCAATCTCGCCGCGCGGCTGGAGAAGATCGCCGGCCGTCTTGGCCGCACCGTGGTGGCCTCGGAGCGCTTCGCCGGCATCAGCGACGGCGGCTGGAGCGATCTCGGCGAGTTTCCTATCGCTGGATTTGCCAAGGCCGAACGGGTCTACGGCCTGTACGACGAGGCGCCGGTCGCTGCTACGAGCTAAAGCATGATCCGGAAAAGTGCGAAGCGGTTTTCCGAAAGATCATGCTCAAACAAAGAGCTAAGGCGCGATGACGATTCAACCTAATCTCATCGCGCCTTAGCCGCCGCGGGCGTAAGACTGCTTCAGGCCGAAGGTCAGGATCGACAGCGTGATCCACAGCCGCAGCATGGCGAAGCCGAAGATGAAGACGACGTAGACCAGGTTCTTGAGCGGCTGGCCCACCGTCGCGGTCTGCCAGAAGTGCCAGATCGCGGTGCGGACAAGCTCCTGACCGTAGCCCAGCGCGACGTTGATCGCACCGAGCACCAGCACCGCGGCGCCGAGCCACAGCGCATGCCGGCCCAGATCCTTGACGGCGGCAAACAGTGCGACACGGCCGCCATTGCCTTCCGCATTGACGATGATCAAGAGCACCAGCGCTGCGATCGCCGCACTCCAGAACCGGCCGAGATCGGAGTCCTGATCGAAGGCCATGCCGTCGAGGCCCCACATCAAATGCGGAGCAAACGACGTGAAGCCGACCGCGGCGGTGCCGACTGATGCCACGATCATCACGAGCATGATCCGCCACAGGATCGACGCCGACAGTCTGGTCTGCTCGGCCAGGGTCCATTCGCCGAGCGACGATTGGCCTCCGGCAGCCTGGATCGAGTCCCGCGCTGTCGCGAAGAAGGCGAGCAGCACGCAGATGTCGGCCAGCACCAGCGCGGGCAGCGTCAGGCCGGGCCTGCCGAAACCGACGATCCGCAGCGCCGCCGCCATGACGAGCCAGGGCAGAGCGGGCAGGGGGCGAAACGGCCCGAACGAGGTTTCTGGGCGGGTCTTCCGCAGTGAAAGCTGTTGGCGCAGTGCGACGGACATGCCGCGTTCATGCCATGCGATCCCTAAAGCACCGGTCGCCGCGATCGCTAAAATTCGCGGCAAGGCCTGTGGCAATCTGGCGCTGGCGCGCTATTCCTCGGGCTCGGTGGTGAACAGCAGCGGATAGCCCTTGGCGCGGCCGGCGTCGGTGGCGCGCGTCGCCTTGGTCTCGGCGACGTCCCTGGTGAAGACAGCGACGACGCAGACGCCGCGCTGGTGCGCCGTCAGCATCACCTTGTAGGCTTGGTCGTCGGTCATGCGGAATTCACCCTTCAGCACGGTGACGACGAATTCGCGCGGCGTGTAGTCGTCGTTGACCAGGATCACCTTGTGCAGGCGCGGCTGCTCGACCTTGGTCTTCGTCCTGGTTTTCGGCTTGACGACGGTATCTGGCATCGCACTCCCTCGCGATTGCCCCGTAAGAATACCGTCTTCAGGCGCGCCTTGGAACCGTTCGATTTGCACGGCGTCATTGCGGCAACGGCACGGCGCGCGTTGCCGCATTCGAGACAAACGAAGTTTGACTTGAGTGTGGACGTCTAACCTGAATGTGAAGGACAGCTGATATCTGCGCTTTTCGCCGCCTGAATTGCGTGTCACCATGACACTCATACGACGGGAGGGCCGCAATGCGCTGGTATGTCTCGATCGGAGCGGTGCTTGTCGCGGGCATGTTGGCCAGCGGCGATGTGGCCGGTGTTGCCGCGCCCGGCCCGGGAACCCAGCCCGGCCATCGCCTGGCTGAAAAGGAATCCACACCGAGCGTCGACATCGAGTTGATCATCGCGGTCGACGTTTCCTATTCGATGGACATGGACGAGCTCGCGATCCAGCGCGAGGGCTATGCGCAGGCGATCGTCTCCAAGGATTTCCTGCAGGCGCTGAAGGCCGGTCCGAACGGCAAGATCTCGATCACCTATTTCGAATGGGCCGCCTCCAACGATCAGAAGATCATCATCCCCTGGCGGGTGATCGACGGCCCTGAATCCGCCGATGCGGTCGCCGCCGAGATCATGAAGACGCCGGTGCGCCGCGCCTCGCGCACCTCGATCTCCGGCGCGATCTATTTCGCGATCCCGATGTTCGACGAGAATCCGCATCGCGGGCTGCGCCGCGTGATCGATATTTCCGGCGACGGGCCCAACAACAACGGCACGCCGATCACGCCCGCGCGCGATGCGGCGCTCGACAAGGGCATCGTCATCAACGGTCTGCCGATCATGGTGAAGGAACCGTCCTACTCGACGATGGATATCGAGAATCTCGACTATTACTACGAGGACTGCGTGATCGGCGGACCGGGCTCCTTCGTGGTGACGATCAAGGATCGTGAGAAGTTCAAGGAGGCGATCCGCACCAAGCTGCTGCTCGAAGTTGCCGGCCGCACCCCCGAGCGCCCCATCATGCGGGCCGCCGAGAAGGAGCCGCGGGTCAATTGCCTGATCGGCGAGAAGATCTGGCAGGACCGCTGGGGGCGGTAGCGATCATGTGGACCTCGTAGGATGGGTAGAGCGCAGCGAAACCCATCAATTCATGTCTATGGCGCGAATGATGGGTTTCGCTGCGCTCTACCCATCCTACGGTTCTAACTCGCCCTACAGATCTTCTGGAGCTCACTCTCTATCGCGCGCAGCATCTGCAACGCGGCGGCATGCTCGGTCGCACCGATCTGCCGCCAGACCTCTGCGGCGCGGCCAGCAAGGCCGCGAACCGTCACCGGAAAATTCGCGGCCTGCGCCAGTGCGCTCTTTTCGTTGATCAGATATTGCCCGTTCAGCGCAAACAGCACCTGTGCGAGGCAGGCCAGCGCGCGATAGGCGCAGCCGGCGACATGCGTGCCGTCGCCGCGCGGCAGAGCAAGCTCTGCATTCTCGATGCTGAACAGGACTTCCCATTGAAAGCGCCGGATCAGCGCATCGCGCAGGGCCGGCGGGTAGGGCACAGTCCTCGCCTTCAGCGCCGCGACGAGGCCGTCGGGATCGTGCAGCTGATGGCACAGCGCGACCTCGCCCATCCAGATCGCCGAGCAGAAGCCGTGCGAATGGCCCGGCTGGTAGTGCATGCTGATCTCGCCGTTCCGGCAAGCATCGATGACAGCAGAGACCTGATCGGTGCTGCGATAGAGCAGGTCGACCTTGCGGCCGCCGATCGTGAGCCAGGCACCGCCGACGATCCACGGTCCCCATTCGCCGACCGGCGTGACATGCGCAGCGGCGGGGTCGTCGACCAGACCCGTTACAGCTTCGCGCAGCCGATCGATATCCGGCGCGGCGCCATCCCGATAGTAGAGGCCGATATCGGTGTCGGAGGTGTCATGCGCCGTGCCGCGCGCCCGCGAGCCGCCGAGCACGATGGCGGCGACGCCCGGTACGGCGGCGATAACGGGGATGATGCGTGCGAGCAGCGGATCGTCGGACATGGAGTGCAGACTATAGCGAGACTTCCGGCGCTCAGCGATAGTCTCTGCGTCCTGTCAGCGCGCGAACCGCGCCACCAGCTCGACATGGGGGGTGTGGCGGAACTGATCGACCGGCGTGACGGCTGCGATCTTGTAGCCGCCGTCGATCAGGACTTTCGCGTCGCGCGCAAACGTCGCGGCGTTGCAGGACACCGCGACGATCACCGGCACCTTGCTCGCCGCCAGCTGGGTGACCTGCGCCTGCGCGCCCTGGCGGGGCGGGTCGAACACGACGGCGTCATAGTCGCGCAACTCCTGCGGCATCAGGGGACGGCGGAACAGGTCGCGCGCCTCGGCCTTGAGTGGCTTCAGCCCCGGCGTCGATTGCGCGGCCTTCTGCAGCGCGGTGATCGCACCCGTGTCGCTGTCGAAGGCGGCGATCCGCGCCTTCTCCGCGAGGCGCAGCGCAAACGGACCGACGCCGCAAAACAGGTCGGCGATATGCTTGGCGCGTCCGCAATGCTCGCGAACCAGCGCGGCCAGCGTCTCCTCGCCCTTGACGGTCGCCTGCAGGAACGAGCCGGGCGGCAGCACGACCTTCGCCTTTCCGATCGCAATCTCGGGAGAGGCACGCTGCAGCACCAGCTCGCCGTGGCGTGTCAGCCGCGCCAGCCGGTGCTTCTCCGCAACGCGCGACAAAGTGGTGATCAGGCTGGTCGGCAGCGCGCCGGAACCGCGCACGTCGATGTCGAGTCCGTTGACGGTTGCGGTGACCTGGATGTCGAGCGGCTTGCCGATCGCGATCAGCGGCTCGGCGGTGGCCCAGGCCGCCTCGATCGCGCCGTCGAGCGCAGGATCGAGGATCGGGCAGCGATCGACCGGGATGATGTCGTGCGAACCTGCCGCGGCGTAGCCGACCTTGAGGACGTCATGGGTGCCCATGCGCCCGTGCAGCGTGATGCGGCGACGGCCCGCGCCATGGGCATCGATCAGCGCTGCGACGTCCGCCGCAATCTTCGCCTGCGCCAGCGTCTCGACCACGATGTTGCGCTTCCAGGCGTGGTAGGGCGCATCGTTCCAGTGCTGGATCGCGCAGCCGCCGCAGACGCCGAAATGCGGACAGAACGGCGCGATGCGCTCGGGGCTTTCCTGCGCGATCCGCAGCAGCCGCCGCCGGTCGGGATGATTGCCCGGGACGTCGTCGACCTCGACCGTTTCGCCGGCCAGCGCATAAGGCACAAAGATCGATTGCGATCCCTCGATCGCGACGCCGTCGCCGCGGTGGCCGACATGGTCAATGGTGAGAAGCTCAGCCACGGCGCGCGCCGAGGAAGAATTCGATATTGCCGTCGCCGCCCGGGATCGAGGACGGGAACACCTGGATGTCGGTGCAGCCCAGCGAGGCGGCAAAGGCGGCGATGTCGTCGCAGATCTCCTGGTGCACCATCGCGTTGCGGATCACGCCGCGCTTGGAGTGTTTGCGCGCCGCCTCGAATTGCGGCTTGATCAGCGCCAAGAGATGCATCGGGGCGGCCGCCAGCGACAGCGCAACCGGCAGCACCAGCTTCAGCGAGATGAAGCTGACGTCGATCACCACGATGTCGGGCCGCGCCGGCAGGCGCTTGCCCTCGAAACTCCTGATGTCGGTCGCCTCCATGGAGACGATTTTCGGATGCCCCTGCAGCGAGGGATGCAGCTGGCCGTGGCCGACATCGATGGCGAACACGAGGCTCGCGCCATTGGCGAGCAGCACTTCGGTGAAGCCGCCGGTCGAGGCGCCGACATCGAGGCAGACATGGCCCTCGACGTCGATCGGATAGTGCTCGAGCGCGCCGGCGAGCTTGACGCCGCCGCGCGAGACATAGGGATGCGCCGGCTCGGCCGAGAGGGCCGCGCCCGGTGCGACGATCTCGGACGCCTTCGCGATCTGCCTGCCGTCGGCGGTGACGAGGCCGGCGTCGATGGCGGCGCGCGCTCGCGCCCGGCTTTCGAACAGGCCGCGTTCCACCAGCAGCACGTCGATGCGTTTGCCGGCGGATGCGTCGTTGTCGTTGTCGCCCGCTCTGGTCACTTCGCCGCCTGCCGGCGCTGCGCGGCAGCGAGCCGCACGCAGGCCTCGAAGGAGGTGAGGTCGTGCCATAGGTCGGCCGACGGCTCGCGCGGGGTCACCAGCGGGCTGCCGTGCAGGTCGAGCGCGTGCATCATCATCAGATTGTCCGGCAATCCAAACTCTTCCACCGTCAGCCCCTCCGCATCGATCAGGCGTCCGTCGGATGCCGGCACGACCTGGCTGAGCCGCGCCACGCGATTGGCGTAGGACGTGGGATCGTTGGAATAGGCGAGGCACAGTTTGCCGCGTCCCGCCATGTAGCCGAGTTCGTAAACCGTGCCTGCGTCGGCACTGGGGCCGCGAAACGGCGTCAAGTTGGCGATGATGGCGTCGGCAGACTCCATCATCGCCTCGTTGCTCTTGAAGATGGTGAGCGAGACGCCGGCGGCGGTGGGATCGATGCTGTTGTCGAGCGGATACAGCCCGGTCAGCCCGTGATAGGCGCAAACCTCCGCTTTGCGGCGGCCGATCTCCACGGCATCCGGCAGGAACACGTCAGGACCTGCCAGATAGATCTTCATGGACTTGCCGGGGCTGGTGCGTTTTCGAGCGACAACCTGGAGCTTCGGTTCTGATTCAATCAGAACCGAAAATGCTCCAGTGAGCGCCGCCCGTCACGATCAGGCGAGCTTGACGGTCTCGGCCTTGTAGTCCTTGCCGAGGGTTTCGAACACCTTGGCAACGATGCTCTTGGCGTCGAGACCGGCGCGGGCATACATCGCCGCCGGCGTGTCGTGGTCGAGGAACACGTCGGGCAGGATCATCGAGCGGAACTTGAGCATGCCGCTGTCGAGCATGGCGTTGTCCGACAGGAACTGCATGACATGCGAGCCAAAGCCGCCGATCGAGCCTTCCTCGATCGTGATCAGGATCTCATGGTCGCGGGCGAGCTTCATGATCATCTCTTCGTCGAGCGGCTTCATGAAACGCGCGTCGGCGATCGTGGCGGAAAGGCCGTGCGCGGCGAGCTCGTCGGCCGCCTTCTCGCACTCGGCGAGACGGGTGCCGAACGACAGCAGCGCGACCTTCTTGCCCTCACGGATGATGCGGCCCTTGCCGACCTCGAGGGCAACGCCGACTTCCGGCATCTCGATGCCGCGGCCTTCGCCGCGCGGATAGCGCAGCGCGCTCGGACGATCGTTGATCGCAACCTGCGTCGCCACCATGTGGACCAGTTCCGCCTCGTCGGCGGCGGCCATGATCACCATGTTCGGCAGACAGCCGAGATAAGCATTGTCGAACGAACCCGCGTGCGTCGCGCCGTCGGCGCCGACCAGGCCGGCGCGGTCGATCGCGAAGCGGACCGGAAGGCTCTGGATCGCGACGTCATGGACCACCTGGTCATAGCCGCGCTGCAGGAAGGTCGAATAGATCGCGCAGAACGGCTTGTAGCCTTCGGTGGCGAGGCCGGCGGCGAAGGTCACCGCGTGCTGTTCGGCAATGCCGACGTCGAAGGTGCGGTCCGGGAACGCCTTGTTGAAGATGTCGACGCCGGTGCCTGACGGCATCGCCGCGGTGATGGCGACGATCTTGTCGTCCTTCTCGGCTTCCTTGACGAGGCTCTGGCCGAACACGTTCTGGTAGGCCGGCGCATTCGGCTTGGCCTTGGCCTGGGTGCCGGTCGCGACGTCGAACTTGACCACGGCGTGGTACTTGTCGGCGGAGGCTTCGGCCGGGCCGTAGCCCTTGCCCTTCTGGGTCACGACGTGAACCAGGATCGGGCCGGTCTCCATGTCGCGGACGTTCTTCAGCACCGGCAGCAGATGGTCGAGATTGTGACCGTCGATCGGGCCGACATAGTAGAAGCCGAGTTCCTCGAACAGCGTGCCGCCGTCCATCATGAAGCCGCGGGAATATTCCTCTACGCGGTTGGCGCGGTTGGCGAGGATCTTCGGCAGGCGCTTGTTGATCTGCTTGGCGGCCTCGCGCAGCGAGCGGTAGGTCTTGCCGGAGTACAGGCGCGACAGATAGGCGCTCATCGCGCCGACGGGCGGCGCGATCGACATGTCGTTGTCGTTGAGGATCACGATCAGGCGCGAGTTCATCGCGCCGGCGTTGTTCATCGCCTCATAGGCCATGCCCGCCGACATCGCGCCGTCACCGATCACGGCGATAACGTTGTTCTTGCCGCCGGAGAGATCGCGCGCCACGGCCATGCCAAGGCCGGCCGAGATCGAGGTCGAGGAGTGCGCGGCGCCGAACGGATCGTAGTCGCTTTCGGTGCGCTTGGTGAAGCCGGAGAGACCACCGCCGGTGCGCAGCGTGCGGATGCGGTCGCGGCGTCCGGTCAGGATCTTGTGCGGGTAGGCCTGGTGGCCGACGTCCCAGATCAGGCGGTCGCGCGGGGTGTCGAAGATGTAGTGGATGGCGGTGGTCAGTTCGACCACGCCGAGGCCGGCGCCGAAATGGCCGCCGGTCACCGACACCGCGTCGATGGTTTCCTGGCGCAGCTCGTCGGCAACCTGCTGCACCTGCTCGACCTTCAGCTTGCGCAGGTCATCCGGCGTGTGAATAGTGTCAAGAAGCGGCGTCTTACTAAATGTGGTCACAGCGAATTTCCAATTTTTGCCTGTCGGAACGAACCGCCCGACGCGAGATGGGATGGCGCGCACACCGCGCAGCGAATGCCAGACACTGGGTGCCGCCCCGGCAGGCCGGTGCCTGGTTGTAAGCCTAGATTCACTCCGGATTGGACCACGTGATATGCATCACCTTGGTCGCTCTTCACCCGTCCCGGTTCAGTTTTGTCGAACCATTTGAGATGCATGCCGCCCGAAAAGTCGGGCTGCCCGCCACTCTCAAATGCCCATAGAACTGGAAGCATTACACCAAAGCCGCCGCCAAAGCCAACCCGATAGGGGCCGCAAGGTTCCTATGCGGCGCGCCGAAAAACCTAGTCTTTTCAATAGTCGGGTGGGAGCTGGGTTCCAATTCGCCTAATTTGGCGGCAGCCGGCCGGGCCGGCTCGGCCTGATTCGCAGCCGTACCCGACCCCGCGGGTAGCCCCGGAGGTTTACGGGTGGCTGGAAATGCACAGCAACAATTGCCCGCCGTGGCGGACATCGCGCCGCACGATCGACGTGGTCGGTAGCGCTACTGCACGTCGAGCGGCTCGGTGCCGGTCGGCTGGCCCGAGGCGTCGGTGGTGATCTTGTCGACGCGGGCTTCGGCCTGACGCAGCAATTCCTCGCAGCGCCGCTTCAGCGCCTCGCCGCGCTCGTAGATCGCGACCGATTCCTCAAGCGGGACCTTGCCGTCCTCGAGCCGCTTGACGATCGATTCGAGTTCCTCGATCGCGCGTTCAAAGGAGAGCTTCTTCACGTCGGCTTGGGTATTCTCGGCCATTCTTGCGTTCCCGATTGCGTGGATCAGATCGCAACCTGATCTTGTCGTCCAAACATGACCTGTCGCAGGCCATGCTCGCCCCGGCGCAGAATCAATCGAATTTTTGCGGGCGTATTGTGGCGGGGATTTACCCGTCCATCAATGCGGTGACGTGAGATGCCACCGACTCTTTCAGGCCCTGCAGGTCGTAGCCGCCTTCCAGGACGGAGACGACGCGGCCGCCGGCGCTCTTGTCGGCGAGATCCATCAGCTTGCGCGTGACCCAGCCGAAATCCTCGCCCGTCAGGTTGATCGAGGCCAAGGGATCGCGGTGATGCGCGTCGAAGCCCGCCGAAATGACGATAAGTTCGGGGGAGAACTTCTCCAGCTGCGGCAGGATCAGGTTCTCGAAAGCGGAGCGGAACTTGGCGCCGCCGTCGCCGGGCGCCAGCGGCGCGTTGACGACAGTGTCGTGCTCGCCACGCTCGCCGGCGGCCCCAGTGCCGGGGAACAGCGGCATCTGGTGCGTCGAGCAATACATCACGGTCGGGTCGGCCCAGAAGATATCCTGCGTGCCGTTGCCGTGATGGACGTCGAAATCGATGATTGCGGCGCGCTTGATGCCGTATTTGCGCTGCGCGTGGCGGGCAGCGATCGCGGCATTGTCGAAGAAGCAGAAGCCCATCGGCGTCGATTTCTCGGCGTGGTGACCGGGCGGGCGCACCGCGACGAACGCGTTTTGATGCTTGCCCTCCATCACCGCATCGGCGGCGGCCACCGCGCCGCCGACGCCGCGCATCACCGCTTCCCAGGTGCCCGGCGACATCGAGGTGTCGCCGTCGATATAGATCATGCCGGAGGTCGGCGCGATGTGGCGGAGTTCGCCGACATAGTGCTCACCGTGACAGAGCAGCACGGTGTCGAGGTCGCCTTCCGGCGCGGAATCGCGCACCAGCGCCTTGAAGCGATCCTCGCCGAGCACCTCGGCGACCGCCCGCAGCCGGTCGGGGCGTTCGGGATGTCCGGGAGGGGTCAGGTGGTCGAGACAGGCGGAATGCGTCAGAAGCAGTGTCATGCAGATTCCCGGCGCAATCGATGCGCGTGCGAGGACGCATGATCCGGAAAAGTGCGCGGCGGTTTTCCGACCAAGATCATGCAAGAGCAGGCCCTAATCTAGGCCGTTAGCGGCGTTCCGGAAAGGGCCGACATCATCCCTGTTCCCGTCCTTCCAAAGCCGGGGTGTTTTCCGCGTCATTGCCAGCGGAGCGAAGCAATCCATGCCGTCGCATGCTCGGAGACAATGGATTGGTTCGCTCCGTTCGTAATGACGTGAGGAGCTGCGTACGCCACCCCTAGACCTCGCTCAATTGATCCGCTCGATCCGCTTGCCTGCCGTTGGGCCTACCGGGCTGTTGGCCTTGAAGTAGGCATAGAGCGCATCGACGTCGTAGATGCCGAACTGCTGCGCGGTTCCTTGCTTGAATACCGTGAAGCCGTCGCCGCCCTCGGCGAGATAATTGTTCACGGTGACGCGGTAGCTCGCGGCCGGGTCGATCGGCTTGCCGTCCAGCGACATCCGTGCGGCAATGATGCGCGCGCCATCGGGCTTGCTCGCATCCCACGCATAGGAGAACCCCTTCGAGACCTGGAGGGCGCGCGGCCGCTTCGGATCGGCCCATTGCTGCTCCAGTGCGTCCTTGAGCTGCTTGCCGGTCAGCGTCATCGTCACGAGCTGGTTGCGGAACGGCTGGCTTGCGAAGATATCGGCATAGGTCACCGCGCCGTCCTCGCGCTTGACGATGTCGGTGCGCACGCCGCCGGGATTGGTGAAGGCGATCAGCGCGCCGCCATTCGGCTCGGCGCTAGTTGCAAGCAGCTGTGCATCGGCGACGATGTCGCCGAGCGGGCTCTCGCCGGTTTCGGCAGGTGTACGCGACAGCGTTTCGGTGACCGAGCCTGCCGCGCGGCTCGCGATCGGCGCGGCCAGCCGGTCGTAGGATTCCAGCAGCGCGCTCTGCTCGGGATCCTTGGCCGTGCCGGCGATCCGCACGATGGTGTTGGCGGCCCTGGCGCTGATCACGTCATGGCTGTTCGGATCAAGCTGAAGGTCGATCGCGGTGACCAGGGTGCCGTATTTGTCGCCGGAGGTGACGAGCCGTCCGTCGATCTCGCAGACATAGGCCTGGTGGGTGTGGCCGGAGACCACGACGTCGACCGCGCGATCGAACTTCTTGACGATGTCGACAATCGGCCCGGAGATCCCTGGACATTCATTATAGTCGCCGGTCGGAAAGCCGCCTTCGTGGATCAGCACCACGATCGCCTCGACGCCCTTCGCCTTCAGCTCGGGGACCAGCGCATTGACGGTCTCGGCCTCGTCGCGAAAGTCGAGGCTCGCGACGCCGGCCGGCGACACCAGGTTCGGGGTGTTCTTCAGCGTCAGCCCGATGAAGGCCACTGCAATGCCGTCGAATTGCTTGATCTCGTAGGGCGGAAACACCGGCTTGCCGGTCGCCTTCTCGATCGTGGAGGCGGCGAGATAGCGGAATTTGGCTCCTGTGAACGGGTGCGGCCCCTGGCATTTGTCGATCGGATGGCAGCCGCCATTCTGCATCCGCAGCAGCTCGTCCTTGCCCTCGTCGAATTCGTGATTGCCGACCGAGGAGATCGCAAGCCCCATCAGCGAGAGCGACTCGATGGTCGGCTCGTCATGAAACATCGCCGACAGGAACGGGCTTGCGCCGATCAGGTCGCCGGCCGCAACGAAGATGTTGTTCTTATGGCCCTCGCGCAGCTGCTTGACGACGGTGGCCATCCGCTCGGCGCCGCCGGCGGGCTCCATGATCTTCCTGGTCGCGTCAGCGGGGTCGGTGATGCGGATGCCGCCCGGCGGCGGCCGCAGATAGCCGTGGAAATCGTTGATCGCGAGAATGCGCAGGCTCACCGGCTCCGCGGCCTGCGCCGGGCAGGGGTTTGCTGCGGCCAGTCCGAACGCGCAGAGCGCGGCGAGAGGGGAAAGGCGGGGCTGTCTCATGACCTGTCCATGGAGCACGGGATCATGGCGCCGCGCCACTACAATTTTGCGACGCTTCGTTTCAATCCTTCGGGCGAGCCATGAATGCCTTGAACGCCTCGACTGCTTCCTCGGAGCGCATCCGTTCGCTGAACAGATGGTTCTCCTGCTCGATGCGGCGGGTGACGTCCTCCGGCGGCAGCCGGATCAGGCGCCGCGAGATCGCCACCGCCTCGGCCGGCAGCGCGCAGATCTCGCGCGCCACCTTGTGCGCCTCCACCTCGGCATGTCCCGGCGCCACCACGGTATTGACGAAGCCGGCGACGCGGGCGTCGTCGGCCGACATGGTGCGGCCCATCACCAGCATCGCGAAGGCACGCTGGTGGCCCATCATGCGCGGCATCAACAGGCTCGAGGCGCCTTCCGGCACGAGGCCGAAATTCGAGAACGGCGTCGAGAACAGCGCGGTCTTGCTGGCGAGCACATAGTCGCAGTGAAACAGCATGGTGGTGCCGATGCCCATCGCGACGCCGTCGACGGCGGCGATGATCGGCTTCACATTGTGGGCCAGCGAATACAGGAATTTGACGAGGTCGGAGGCCGGCGGCGTCTCACCGGTCGAGGTGCCCTGCGCGAGCAGGTCCTCGATGTCGTTGCCCGCGGTGAACACGCCGGAGCCGCCGGTGATGATCAGGCAGCGGATCTTCGGATTGTTCTGCGCCTTGTCGATCGCGTCGCTGATCGCGCGAAACATCTCCTGGGTGATCGCGTTCTTCTTCTCGGGCCTGCGCAGCCGGATCACGCGCGTGGCGGCTTCGTCGGTCACTATGACATGCGCGGTCATCGAGCGGTCCCAGGGTCGGCCGGCATCGTCGCCGGCGGAGGTCGTACCCGCTATCCTACATGATCCGGTGCAAGCCCCAAGAGGTCCAGCGTGTTCCGGGCCGCTTTTCCCTGTGGGCGAGCATGAGAACGGCGCAATGCAGATAAATCTTGCGATTCCGGGCAGGGGACGTTGGTCGTAGGCGCGGAGGCGCACGGCGATGCTGCCTTCCGCCCGCGCCACGATGGCGCCGATGCTGCCCGCCCGCCGCGCCCGTAGCGCTCGCGACGAGTTTAACTTCCCCGCGAGAAACATTCCGCTGTTCGCAGCATTCCCCCTTTGCTGACAGGCCGAGCAGACCTCGACACGTCGTTGTCGTGGTTCCGCGTCCGGCTGACTTGAGGAGAGCAGCGGCATGCAGATCTCCGGACGTTTGGAACTATCGCGGCGCCATCTGTTGATTGTTGGAGCCGCCTCGCTTGCGGCGTCGTCGATCGCGACGCCTCCGCCTGCGGCCGCCCAATCTGCCCCGACCGGAGCGCCCGTGATGACGAGAGTATCCTTTGACGTGAACGGCGAAACCCACCAGCTCGAGCTCGACACCAGGACCACGCTGCTCGATGCCCTGCGCGAGCACCTGCATCTGACCGGCACCAAGAAGGGCTGCGACCACGGCCAATGCGGCGCCTGCACGGTGATTGTCGACGGCCGGCGGATCAATTCCTGCCTGACGCTCGCCGTGATGCATCAGGGCGACGAGATCACGACGATCGAGGGGCTCGGCACGCCGGACGGGCTGCATCCGCTGCAGGCGGCATTCGTCGAGCATGATGGCTATCAGTGCGGCTATTGCACGCCCGGCCAGATCTGCTCGGCGGTCGCCGTGCTTGCCGAGGTCAAGGCCGGCATCCCGAGCCATGTCACGGCGGATCTGAATGCGCCGCTGCGACTGACCAATGCCGAGCTCCGCGAGCGCATGAGCGGCAATATCTGCCGCTGCGGCGCCTATTCCAACATCGCCGAGGCGATCAGCGAGGTCGCCGGGAGGAGCGCATGAGATCATTCAGCTATGAGCGCGCCGCCTCGCCGGGCGCGGCGGCCGCAGCCGCCGCCGGCACCGCGAACGCCAAGTTCATCGCCGGCGGCACCAATCTGCTCGACCTGATGAAGCTCGAGATCGAGACGCCGGCGCATCTGATCGACGTCAACGACCTGGCGCTCGACCGCATCGAGGAGACCGCGGACGGCGGCTTGCGGATCGGCGCGCTGGTGCGCAACACCGATCTCGCCGCCGATATACGCGTGCGGCGCGACTACGGCGTGCTGTCGCGCGCGCTGCTCGCCGGTGCCTCCGGCCAATTACGCAACAAGGCGACGACCGCGGGCAATCTGCTGCAGCGGACGCGCTGTCCTTATTTCTACGACACCAATCTGCCCTGCAACAAGCGCAAGCCCGGCAGCGGCTGCGCCGCGATCGGCGGCTTCAGCCGCCAGCATGCGGTGGTCGGTGTGAGCGACGCCTGCATCGCGACCCATCCGAGCGACATGGCGGTGGCGATGCGCGCGCTCGACGCCGTCGTCGAGACGGTGCGGCCCGACGGCACCACGCGCAGCATCCCGATCGCCGAGCTGCATCGTCTGCCCGGCGACAGCCCCGAGATCGAAACCAGCCTGGTGTCGGGCGAGCTGATCACCGCGGTGGTGCTGCCGAAACCGGTCGGCGGCGCGCAGGCCTATCGCAAGGTGCGCGACCGCGCCTCTTATGCCTTTGCGCTGGTCTCGGTTGCCGCGATCGTGCAGCGCGACGGCACCGGCCGCGTCGCGCTCGGCGGCGTGGCGCACAAGCCGTGGCGCGTCGAGGCGGCGGAGGCGGAATTGCCTGCTGGCGCCAAGGCCGTCACCGCGCGCCTGTTCGCCGATGCGAAGCCGACCAAGGACAATGCGTACAAGCTGCCGCTCGCCGAGCGAACGCTGGCGGCGGTGCTGCGCGAGGCCAGGGCTTGAGATCCAAGGCTTAAGATCCAAGGCTTAAGATGAGGGCCTGATATCATGCGTTTTGAACATCCCGCCACCTTCAATCCGATCGACCAACTCAAGGTGATCGGCCACCCGACCAGCCGGATCGAGGGACCGCTGAAGACCACCGGCACCGCGCCTTACGCCTATGAGCGGCATGACGTCGCGGCTAACCAGGCCTATGGCTACGTGGTCGGTTCGGCGATCGGCAAGGGGCGGATCGGTTCGATCGATCTCGAGGCGGCGAAGGCTGCGCCGGGCGTGCTCACCATCGTCACAGCGGACAATGCCGGCAAGCTTGGCAAAGGAGAGCGCAATGCGGCGCCGCTGCTCGGCGGGCCGGAGATCGCGCATTATCACCAGGCCGTCGCCGTCGTCGTCGCCGGGACCTTCGAGCAGGCACGGGCCGCGGCGCAGCTGGTCCGGATCGACTACGTCAAGGGCGACGGCAAGTTCGATCTCGCCGCGGAGCGGGACAAGGGCGTCACGCCGCACCCGTCATTCGGCGGCCCGGCCGATACCGCCGTCGGCGATTTCGCCGCCGCCTTCGCTGGTGCGCCCGTGCAGCTCGATGCCACCTACACCACGCCCGATCAGGGCCACGCGATGATGGAGCCGCATGCTTCGATCGCGGCCTGGGACGGCGACAAGCTCACGGTTTGGACTTCCAACCAGATGATCGCCTGGGGCGCTGAGGATATGGCGAAGACGCTTGGCATCGCCAAGGAGAATGTCCGTCTGGTGTCGCCCTATATCGGCGGCGGCTTCGGCGGCAAGCTGTTCCTGCGCGCCGAGGTATTGCTCGCCGCGCTCGGCGCCCGCGCGGCCGGCCGACCGGTCAAAGTCGCGCTGCAACGTCCGCTGATGTTCAACAACACGACGCACCGTCCGGCGACGATCCAGCGCATCCGCATCGGCGCCGAGCGCGACGGCAAGATCACGGCGATCGGCCACGAAAGCTGGTCTGGCAACGTCAAGGACGGCGAGCCCGAGATGGCGGTGAGCCAGACGCGGCTGCTTTATGCCGGCGCCAGCCGGATGACGGCGACGCGGCTTGCGGCGCTCGATCTGCCGGAGGGCAATGCGATGCGCGCGCCCGGAGAAGCCTCCGGCATGATGGCGCTCGAGATCGCGATCGACGAACTCGCCGAGAAGCTCGGCATCGACCCGGTCGTGCTGCGCATCAGCAACGACACCCAGGTCGACCCCGAGCATCCGGAGCGGCACTTTTCGCAGCGGCAACTGGTGCAGTGCCTGAGCGATGGCGCGGCGCGGTTCGGTTGGGACAAGCGCAATCCGAAACCCGGCGCCGTCCGTGACGGGCGCTGGCTGGTGGGAATGGGCGTCGCCGCGGCGTTCCGCAACAATCTCGTGACCAAGTCGGCGGCACGCGTTCGTCTCGACCAGAACGGCATCGTGACCGTCGAGACCGACATGACCGACATCGGCACCGGCTCCTACACCATCATCGCGCAGACCGCGGCCGAGATGATGGGCGTGCCGCTCGAGAAGGTCGCGGTGCGGCTCGGCGATTCCGACTTCCCGGTGTCCTGCGGCTCGGGCGGGCAGTGGGGCGGCAACAATTCCACCGCCGGCGTCTATGCCGCCTGCACCAAGCTGCGCGAGGCCATTACGCAGAAGCTCGGCTTCAATTCCGAGGAGGCGGTTTTTGCCGACGGCGTGGTCCGCTCCGGCAATCGCAGCGTGCCGCTGGCGCAGGCCGCCGGCGGCGGCGACCTCGTGGCGGAGGATGCCATCGAATACGGCGATCTCGCGAAAACCTACCAGCAGTCGACCTTCGGCGCGCATTTCGTCGAGGTCGGCGTCGACGCCGACACGGCTGAAATCCGGGTGCGGCGGATGCTTGCGGTCTGCGCGGCGGGCCGCATCCTCAATCCGAAGGCGGCGCGCAGCCAAGTGATCGGCGCGATGACCATGGGTGTCGGCGCGGCGCTGATGGAAGATCTCGTCGTCGACAGGCGTCATGGCCTGTTCATCAATCACGACCTTGCTGCCTATGAGGTGCCGGTCCATGCCGACATCCCGCATCAGGAGATGATCTTCCTCGACGAGATCGATCCGATCTCATCGCCGATGAAGGCCAAGGGCGTCGCCGAACTCGGCATCTGCGGCGTCGCCGCCGCGGTCGCCAATGCGGTCCACAATGCGACCGGCGTGCGGGTGCGCGACTATCCGATCACGCTCGACAAGTTGCTGGCAGGGATGCCGGAGCCGGCGTAGCGCGGGACGCTTCACCTCGCCCCGCAAGCGGGTGAAGAACGGGGAGAGGGAGCACAGCGGAGTCGGGGGCGCTGTTCTACCTAAACGCTCTAACCGCGACCGACGAACGAGCCGATGCCCCGGCCGATCGCGGCGCCGTGCTGAAACAGCGCGCCGAGGTGATCGCCGGGCACCGACATCGCATCGAGGCCGTTCTCCGCGGCGAAGCGCTGCATCGGCGCATGCGGCCCGTCGTCCTGTCCGTTCCAAAGCAGCACCGGCACGCGCGAGGACAGCACCGCGTCCTTGGCGCCATCGACCTGTCCGAGCGCATTGAAGCAGGCGCGCACGCCGCCTTCGAGATCCGGCGTCACCCATTCGGCGAGCTCCGGCACCGTGCGGCGGGCAAAGGTGATGAAGGCACCATAGGTCAGCGGGCCGGCGTTGCCGCGCGGCAGTCCGGTGAGAAAGTCCCAGCCGCCGATCGCCAGCGACGCCAGCCGTGCCGGGAAAAACCGGGCGACACCGACCGCGACCCAGCCGCCCATCGAATGTCCCACCACGTGGGCGCGCTCGTCGCCGAGATCGTCGATCACGGCGACGATGTCGCCGGCACGCTGCGCCTGATTATAGAGCGCCGGATCGGCGGGCTTGTCGCTCAGGCCATGTCCGAGCGAATCGACGCAGACGACGCGAAAGCGATCGGCAAGCGCGTCGACCACGCCGCATTGTTTCCAGCTCGCGGCGTCGAGCAAGAGACCGTGCTGCAGCACGATCAGCGGCCCGGATCCCTCGACGGTGTAATGGATACGCTGGCCCCGGTGATTGGCGAATGGCATCGGATAGAGTTCCCCACGTTTTACCAGAGGTGAGCGTGGAGGCGCCGGGTTTCAAGACCTCGTTCCGGATCAGGAATCGCATCGCCGATGGCGGGCGGAACCATCAGCCGCCCCACACGGTGGCTTCGCTCCAGCCGAGATCCCTGAACTCGGCTGCCCGGAGCGGGGCTTCGCCGGCGGCGAAGAATTCGTCGAGCTGCGGCGGCTTCACCGTGGTCTCCGAGAGCATCGCATGGGCCTGGCCGCGATGATGAATCTGGTGCTGGAACAGATGCATCAAGAGGCGGTCGCGCCGCTCGGTCTGCACGCTCGTGTCGCGATTGATCTTCACCACATCATCGAGCCGCTCAGCCGTCAGCGCATCGCAGTGCACGATCAGCTGCTGATCGATCGCGCGCTGGGCGTCTTTCAGCGCGGCGACTGACGGGTAGGGCACCTCGTTGGCCCACGCCTTCGGCCCGAGCCAGCCGCCCTCGAGCGCATCAATGTAGAAGAGATCGATGACATGAATGTGGTTGAGCGTCGCCTGCAGGCTCGGGAAGAACCCGGTCCGCGCGGCGGCGAACTCCGCCTGGCTGAGACCGGCGCAGGCCGTGAGCAGGCGGTGATTGGCCCAGGCATTATTGTACGCAAAAGCGCGAAAGGTCTGAACGAGGCCTGCTTGCATATCGGTCCTCACTGGATTGACTGTTTCAGGCAGGTGCACCGGCCGACCCGCGACAGTGATCGTGGTGCTTGCGTTGGTGACTTGATCCTCGCATAGCTAATCCATCGTGGTGCACTTCATCCGAAGGCGGGAGCAGATGCAACTGGCAAAGAACGTGATCGACGTCGGCCTTTCCTTCAACGATCTCGAACCGATGCTGCGGTTCTGGCAGCAGGAGGCCGGACTTCGCTTCGATCATGTGCAGCCGATCCGCCGCGGGCAGAAGCAGTACCGGCACGACGCGCAAGGTTCGGTCATCAAGCTCAACCATCATGTCGAGCCGCTGCCGGATGCGGCGCCGAGCGGCTATCGCGAACTGATCATTGCGCGCGCGGGCGTCGACGCACCGCAACGCATGGCCGACCCCGACGGCAACAGCGTTTGCCTGGTTGCGCCCGGACATGACGGCATCACCCAGATCGCCGTCACGATGGCGGTGCGCGACCTTGCCGCGCATCGCAGGTTCTACGGCGACATCCTCGGCTTCACCGAGCAGTCATGGTCTGATGGTCCGGCGTTTCGCCTCGGCGACAGTCTGATCCTGCTCAGGGAAGATCGCGCCGCAACCATCGATCCGGTTCGGGGTGCGCGCGGCTGGCGCTACATCACGCTGCAGGTCGCCGACATCGACGCCGTGCATGACGAGTTGCGCGCCAAGGGCGTGCGGGAAGGCCTTGCGCCGGTGACGCTCGGCGAGGTCGCGCGGATCTCCATGATCCTCGATCCCGATGGCAACTGGATCGAACTGTCCCGCCGCGCATCGATCGTTGGAAGCCTGTCCAACCGCTAGGCAGCAAATTTTCTGGCCGCCCGGTCGGCACCGATGATATGATTCTGCGAATGCATCCAATTTGATGATCGCTTTATGCAGTCGATTTTCGGGCCGCGGCGGGTTCATCGATCGATTTTGCCAACGGCTATCGGCTCGGCTTGCCTGCTGCTGTTCGTCCCCGTCGCAAACGCCCAACCTCCCGGCAATCCAGCGGTAACGCCCTCCGCGCAGCGCGCAGAGCTGGCGCAGGCACAAACATCGCAAACAGAAACGTCTCGTCCGGATAGCAACGCCGGAGTGCGCAACGCTGAGGCCGATCGGTCGGCGTCCGATCAGCAATCGTCATCCGTTCCGTCGCCGGCGCCGACAGCTTTGCGTCCAAAGCTCGATGGGCCGCAGCAGTACTGCAAGGCGTTGGAGGAGGCTGCATTGGAGAACGGCTTGCCGCCGGATTTCTTCGTCCGGCTGATCTGGCAGGAAAGCAATTTCGATCCCAACTCGGTCAGTTCGGCCGGTGCCCAGGGGATCGCCCAGTTCATGCCCGGTACTGCGCGGTGGCGCGGTCTGGCCGACCCGTTCGAGCCATTGCCTGCCTTGCAGGAATCCGCGCGCTGGCTCCGCGAACTGCGCGCGCAGTTCGGCAATCTCGGCCTTGCGGCGGCCGCCTATAATGGTGGCCCGCGGCGCGTTCAGGATTGGTTGGCGGGGCGTGGAAACCTGCCGGGCGAAACGCGCGCCTATGTCAGGATCATCACCGGCAAGTCCGCCGAGGAATGGGCGCAGGGTTCGCTTGAGGATCGGGTCCACACCGACGCGGCCATGGCCTGCGGTGACATCGTGCGCGGCATGCTCGTTCGGGCGCTTCCCGCGGGCCCAAGAGAGTCTGTGACAATCGCGCAGCAAGCTGCGTGGGGGCCCTGGGGACTTCAATTGGCCGGCGGCCCGTCGCAATCGCGCGTACTCGCCGACTACCAGCAACTTCAGAAACGATTTGCATCCGTGCTCGGCGATCGCGCACCGCTCGTTCTGAGATCGCGCATGGCCGGGCCAGGCTCGGCCACCTGGTATCTGCTCCGGGTCGCCGAGACGACCCGTGAGCGAGCTAGTCAGCTGTGCGCCCGGTTGGAGGCAGTCGGCGGGCGCTGCCTGGTGTTTCGGAATTAGGTGGCGCACGTTGCAGGTCGCAGCGACCGACGGCGTGATGAGGGCTAATTGGCGACGGAGCCCTCGACCGCAAATGTGTGGTACCTCGCGTATTTCTCGCCGACCGCCCGAACCTGCACGTAGGCCGGATCGTGTCGCCAGGCCCAAAGCGCCTCCATGCTCGGATACATGTAGATGACGACGCGCTTGGGTGGATCTCCATCGACGGCAACGACCTGCGAACCGGTTGCCGCCGCGCCGGCAGCCGCGATCAGCTTGCCGCCATGCGCCTTGATGATCTCCTTCGCCTTCGGGAGATATTCCCTGGCATAACCATCGGGGTCGGTGACCTCGATTTGGCCGATCAGATAGGCGGGCGGCCTGGCTTCGCCATGCAGTGCTTCGGTGCCAAGAGCGCCGATAGCGGTACAACTCAACATGACCAGAGCCATCTTGCCTCCAGCGTTCATGTGAGCTTCCTCCGATGCCAGTGCCGATGCCGTAAGCCGTAGCCTGACAGGACTCTTCACGAGGCTTCGAAATACGTCCAATACATATATTTTCTCGAATCTTATGCTCGAATGGTATAAGCGGGCATGAACCTTCAACAGGCCCTCACGTTCTTGACGGTGGCCGAGCTCGGCACCGTCTCAAAGGCCGCATTGCGGTTGCGTGTCGCGCAACCCGCCCTGTCCAGGCAAATCATCGGTCTCGAACGGGAGCTCGGCTTGCAGCTCTTCGACCGCGTCGGGCGCCGGCTTCTATTGACTGGCGAAGGCGAGCAGTTGATTGCGGGCTGCCGTCTGCTGCTCAACAGCGTCAATTCGCTGAAAGAGCAGGCTCAGCTGCTTCGCCAAGGAGATACCGGGGTCTTGAGGATCGCCGGCTCGCCGCAACACATCGAGAGCGTGCTGTCAGATTTTCTCCACCGGTACGCGGAGCGATATCCCAGGGTCGAGATCAGGATCAGGGAGGGGACGGGCAGCGAGATATTGGCGATGCTGGAACGCGGGGAAGTTCACCTCGGCCAAAATTTGCTGCACGCCGTCAGACTGAACGAGCAGCACTTCGGCAGCCTTCCGCTTGGATCCGTACAGTTACTGGCTGCTTGTCATCCGTCGATGCCGCTTGGTCCCCGTTGCACAATCGAGATCGCTGACCTCGCCGAACTTCCGTTGCTGCTGCTGGACAGCGGGTTCGGATTTCGGCGTGCTTTCGATGCGGCAAGCCGTATGGCGGGGCTGAAACCGAAGATCACGTTCGAGAGTCGCAGTCCGCACACCTTGCTGGCACTGGCCGAGGCGGGGCACGGCGTCGCGATCGTTCCCTCCCAGCTTCAGTGCTGGCGCTACGAATTAAGGATTGTTGGTCTCACGCACAGGCGCCGCGTGTTGCAGGAGCCTCTGACCATCTCATGGGACAAGCGGCGTCCGTTGCCTCGTTTCGCGACCGATTACTGTGCAATGCTGGCAGCGCATATGCGGGAGACGTTTCCGATCACGCGCCCGACGGAACCGGCAGCGGCAAAAGCAAGTGTTCAGACGCGCGCCAAGCGAGTTCCACGCAAGGCGAAAAGTTCGGGCGGTTGAATATCGCGATTTGCGTCCGCGTCACCGATCACCGAGTTGCGCGGCGGCGCAAGCCCTTACGCGAAACATGGTTCGGTTTATCGGAACGGCAGCTCGGTGAAGCTCCGCTCGCCCCCATCGACGGCGCTTCCGAGCTTGCCCTAGCGGATTAAGTGTGTATGCTTGCAGCGTTCGATTTGCCGTTGTGCCTTGTTGAATGGTCAAAGCGGCCCTTTTCCAAAGAACATCGTCGGTTGAAGGATGATGCGGAACCAGGCGCGAATTCACGTGCGTCCGCTTTGGAGAAGACAAATGCCTACAGGTACTGTGAAGTGGTTCAATGGCCAGAAGGGCTTCGGTTTCATTCAGCCCGATGATGGCACGAATGACGTGTTCGTTCACATCAGCGCTGTCGAGCGGGCCGGACTTGGCGGTCTCGCCGAGGGCCAGAAGCTGTCGTTCGAACTCAAGGTCGACAAGATGCGTGGCAAGACCAGCGCCGAAGATCTTCGGCTGGCTTGAATCGATCTGTTATTCCACGGATGTACTGGGATGACAGCCGCGGCCCGCTCGATCCTCTGATGGGTTGAGCGGGTCTCGCTGCTTTTCAAAGGGCTCATTCGCTCATGGCCAAGAAGCCGGAAGAACTCTCTGCCGAGCGCCTGGCCAAGGCCCAACGCCAGCGGCTTGCCGCCGAGGCCGGTGCGCAGGCAATCGCTGAAGTCGAGCGCGATGCGATCGCCGTGCGCAAGAACATGGTGCGTCTGCGGGCTCTCCGTGAAGCGCGTGACGCCGAGGCGGCCGCCGCGCAGGCTGGCTCTGCACCCGCTGGCACGGCATCTGTGGCTGCCAAGAGAACCAAACGGGTCAAGCGCATCGTGCGTTAAGCCGCGCAATCACGCACGTCGAGTCCGTCGCTGATACGTTGCTGAAGCGGACCTGTTGTTTCGCGGCCTCGGCCGCCAGTTCAGGCCGCGAAGCCAGGCCGTGGCCCGAACTATTTGGGACGATCGGCTTCCTTCCTGTTCGCCGCCTTCGTCTGATCCTGATGTAGTCAGTGATATCGCCGGCCGCATCACGCAGATCCTGTTCCGTCAGGCCTTGCTGTCCCGCCATCTCGATGCACCGGCGCGCCAACTCGGCAACGTCCTGCGAGGCACCCGGCGTTCCATATTGCTCGGCAGCGTGGACGCTGTTTTCAATCCAGAAATCAAGGAACTCTCTCGCTTTTGCGGTCATGACTCACCCGGACGGCTCGCGCGCCACTGTCCTCACCGGCCACATTCCCCGGTCTTCGCAGGAACAATCGAGAGCCGGGGTAAATTACCATGCCGATGACGCGCTATTATTTCGATCTTCGTGACGGCGGCGGCCTGGCGATCGACGAAGAGGGCATGGAGATGTCCAACTTCGGTGCGGTTCAGGAGGAGGCTGCGCGCGCCTTGGCCGACGTCATTCGGGATTCCTTTCGCGGTCACAATTTCCATCAGATTGCCATCGAGGTCCGGGACGGCGACGGGCCCCGTGCTTGAGGTGGCTATCGCTTGGCGCAGTTGCCGGCTGGATTCTTGAGTTTGGGTGCGCAGCGCGGCAGTTAGCACCTTGTGATACCCAGACTGAGACTGACCTGAAACAGCGGCCCTTCGTCCGTCCGGACCTCAAACGCCAGCAGCCTGTGTTTATCCAAAGGCAGGTTCTCCTTGGCTATGCTGAGCAATGACTGCATCGCTTCGTGCGCGGCAGTTTCCTCGTCGCGTAGCTCGATGCCCTGTTTGTCGGCATAGAGTTGCTCGCCGTTGCGGATATCGAAATAGAAGCGGGTTGCCATCTTCGGCTCCCTTTGGTGGCGGGAGCTGCCCAGGCTCTCAGGTGCCGGCGCTCAACAGTCGTCCGGCAGCGCCGTACTCTGCGCCTGTTGGAGCGAATTTGCTACTCGGCAACGATGGAGATTTTTGGGGAACCGCTTTTCGCGTTCGCGGTCAAGCCGCCATCGCCGTTCAGCCATGATCTCGCCGTGGCTGAACCGTCGGATATAATTCTCACGGTCTGCGATTGTGTCTTGCATAGCTGAGATGAGTGCATAACTGTACTAGATCGACTGGCCTTGAGCCTTGTAGATCGGTCCCAGGACCTTTTTCCAAAGACATCGTCGGATGAAAGCGAGGACGCGTGCTTGTAGCACCGCGGCTGAAGCTTCCGCGACGTTGTCGGTCGGCTGCCGTTCCACGGATGTACTGGAATGGCAGTGCGGCCCGCTCTGTCATTGATAGAGCGGGCTCTGGTCTTGTTCATTCAAAGTGCGTTGTACCGCGAGAGAGGTGATCCGTTGCAAGTTCTTGTCAGGGACAACAACATCGACCAGGCGCTTCGAGTTCTAAAGAAGAGGTTGCAGCGCGAGGGCGTCTTTAGAGAGATGAAGCGCCGCAGATCGTTCGAAAAGCCATCGGAAAAAAGGGCTCGAGAGAAATCCGAGGCCGTGCGGCGAGCCCGCAAGCTTGCCCGCAAGCAAGCGATACGGGATGGATTGATCGCGGCGCCTCCGCGGAAACCCAAATTCCCGGCGTCCAAACCTTCGGCGCCAAGGCAATCACCACAATCGCCACAGCAAGCAGGCAGCACACGGGAGACCTAGCCCGTACCGATCCTGCTGGAAGGATCGTGCAAGATGACGCAGCGATCTTATCGAGGCAACGGATGCCTCCAGGAACGTCTCTCCGATGAGATCTGTCGTCGGCGAGCCGTGGATCGGGATATTCGGTCGAGGCACGACGATCAACGGCGACGTGCGCAGAACTTGGCCGGCACGGCCATCAACGCAATGGCAGATCATTCCGCCAGCCAGTTCGATCAGGCCGCGCGCAAGCGTGACTTGCTCGACGGCCCGGAGGAATTTCGCGCGTTTCGCGCGGATCGCTGACGAAACGTATGATTCGGCGGTAGACGCAAAACTCGATGTCGTCCCGGGCAAGCGAAGCGCTACCCGGGACCCATAACCACAAGTGCCGATTGGTTTGCAACGCTGGAGCCACAGCTCGTTTCAAAACGGAAGGCTGTGGTTATGGGTCCCTGCTTTCGCACTAGTGCATCTACACGTTTGTCGGGCCATTTGCGAGGATTTGGAAGCGGGCCATTCCGGTGTGGAAGGTGATTGGTCCAGGTGGACGGTGGGAGGCGTAGCCGGTCCATCCGCCGAGTTTTGCGATGATCCATGCCGCCCAAGCAAGGGTGTTGGGGCGATGGTGGTTTTTCTGAAGCTCGGTGCGACCTTTCATGGTTTTGTTGATGGCCCTGAGCGTCTCGATCTCTTCTGCGGTGAAGACAAATTCAGCCGGCAATTCTTCGCCACTGTTGCGGGCCTGAACGAGTTGAATGACGATACATGCCGCTCTGATGGCGACCGCCACGAGCTTGATCAGGCCTTCGGCGCTCTCGATCTGACTATCCTCGATGCGCAAACCCTGGCTCTTCAGCGAGCGAAAGAGTTGCTCAATGATCCAGCGCTGGCGGTACCAGGAGACGATCTGCCAGGCGTCTTTAACGGTGGCGACCGGATGAGTGGTCAGGAGCAGCCAGCGAATGGGCTCCGCACCTCTCGGCGGATGCAACTCGACCACTTCTACGAAGCTGAGTTTGATGCCCTCCGCCAAGTCGGTGACGCCGGGCCTCTGCGGCCGCTTGAGCACGACGGTTCCGAAGCGCATCGAGAGATGGGCCTGCCGGCCGCGCCGATCCATTCGCTGCGGCAGATCGATCACCGCGTTGTCGCAGAAGCGGCTCCGCTCGACCGCCTGATAAAGTGTGTCGCCATCGACCAGCGCATGGTCGTGCATGGCACGCGACAGAAGATGGACATTCTCAGCTGGCGTCAGCGCCCAGTGAGCAAAGAAATCCCCCTCGCGGTCGTTGACGACGGTGATCATGCGGGCATCTGCCAGGACGTCGCGGCCTTGCTCGGCGGCCGTCACCCAGCGCGCCGACTCCTTGTCGGCCAAGGCGCGCCGCTCATGCGGGATTTTTACCTTGCCTTTGCGCGTCCAAACGTTGCCGCCAGTAAGGCCAAGACAGACCCCGCTGTCGGCATCCACCGCCATCATCGCATGCAACAGCACGCCGCGAGCATTGCCCTTGCCGACTTTGCCCAGCCCGCGCCGCCGTCCCGCCTGGGTCTGGAACTTGACCTCGCTCGTATCCTGGATCGCCAGCACATGACGCCCGCTGACCGCAGTCCGCGTCTGCGTGCTCCAGCCCTCAATCAATTTATCGATCGTGACTTGGGGGTTGTTCACAAACCGCCAGAACGCCATATTGGCAGCCCAATCGCCCCGGGCCATCTGGCGCAAGCAGACGCTGCGCGTGCAAAGCATAGCCCGGAGAAGCGTCGCCCCCTTTTGTCGAGACGAACGTCCCCGAACTCACCCAAAGACAAATCCGGCTGCATCGCTGGCGCTCCTTCGAATCAAAGCGCCAGTGAGAGAATCATACAACATGCTGCAGAGACGCCACTTCTTGCTGCACCGAGTCAATCTGTCGCGCCCCAAAACCGTGTAGACACGCTAGTGCTTTCGCAGGGACGACAGTTGTGATGCGGCACGTCATGTGCATCAAACGAGCGAGGAGGGCCTTTGGCGAGCACAGCGCTTTGGGCCCTCTGACCTCGCAATGACGGTGGAAGGTATCTTATCCCGCCAGCACCGCATCCGCGCCGGTCACCGCCTCGGCGCTTTCGGTCACGGTCTTTTCCAGCGACGGCGCCTGCACGGCGATGTTCTCGGCGAAGAAGCGCGCCAGCGCGACATAGCGCTGCGGCTCGGCTTCGCCGTTCGCCTTGGCGGCCAGCGCTTCGCCGGCGAGCATGCAGCCGCCGAGCGTTGCGGCGAACAGCCGCAGATAGGGCGTTGCGCCGGCCAGTGCCTCGTTCGGCGCCGAGGCGAGGCGCTCGAGCAGCCATTTGCTGGTGCGCTCCAGCGCGGCGTGCGCGTCGCGCAGCTTGGCGCCCGTGGTGCCGAACGCCGGATCGTTGGAGGTCTCGACCTGCTTGATGACGGCAGCGAGCTCGTCCAGCAGCGCCCAGACCGAGGCGCCGCCATTGGCGCCGAGCTTGCGGGTGACGAGGTCGATCGACTGGATGCCGTTGGTGCCCTCGTAGATCGAGGTGATGCGGGCGTCGCGATAATGCTGCGCGGCGCCGGTCTCCTCGATGAAGCCCATGCCGCCGTGGATCTGCACGCCGAGATAGGCGACCTCGTTGCCGATGTCGGTGGAGAAGGCCTTGGCGATCGGGGTCAGCAGCGCGCCGCGGGCCGCGGCCTCGGCGCGCACCTTGGCGTCCCTGGCGCGCACCGAAACGTCGAGCGCGACCGCGGTGGCGTAGCAGATCGTGCGCGCCGCCGCCGTCATGCTGCGCATCTGCATCAGCATGCGCTTGACGTCGGGATGCACGATGATCGGATCCATCCCGTCGCCCTTGTGGCCGATCGCCTTGCCTTGCCTTCGCTCCTGCGCATAGGCCAGCGCCTGCTGATAGGCGCGGTCGGCAATGCCGACGCCTTCGAGGCCGACGCCGAGGCGGGCCTGGTTCATCATCGTGAACATGCAGCGCATGCCCTGGTTTTCCTCGCCGATCAGATAACCGATCGCGCCGCCCTTATCGCCCATCGTCATGGTGCAGGTCGGCGAGGCGTGCATGCCGAGCTTGTGCTCGACGCCGCTGGCATGGATGTCGTTGCGCTCGCCGAGCGAGCCGTCGGCATTGACCAGGAATTTCGGAACCAGGAATAGCGAGATTCCCTTGGTGCCCGAGGGGGCATCGGGCAATCGTGCAAGCACGAAATGCACGATGTTGTCGGTCATGTCGTGCTCGCCATAGGTGATGAAGATCTTGGTGCCCTTGATGCGGTAGGTGCCGTCGGGGGCGCGTTCGGCGCGGGTGCGCAGCGCGCCGACGTCGGAGCCGGCATTGGGCTCGGTGAGCTGCATCGTGCCGGTCCACTCGCCGGTGACCAGCTTCTCGAGATAGGTCTTCTTCAGCTCGGCGCTGCCATGGGCATCGAGCGCCTCGATTGCCGACAGCGTCAGCAGCGGGCAGAGGCCGAAGGCGACGTTCGACGCGCTCCAGATCTCGGTGCAGGCGGCGTTGACCGCGAGCGGCAGGCCCTGGCCGCCGAATGCTTCCGGCCCTGAGACCGCGTTCCAGCCCGCGGCGGTCCAGCGGTGGTAGGCGTCGGGCCAGCCCGGCGCGGTCGTCACCTTGCCGTTGTCGAGCTTGATGCCGTGCTCGTCGCCGACACGATTCAGCGGCGCCAGCACATCGGAGGCGAACTTGCCGGCTTCTTCCAACACCGCAGCGGTGATGTCGCCGTCGAAATCGCCGTAGTGGCCGGCCTCCACGGCGGCAGCGAGCCCCGCACCGTGATTGAGGGACAGCAGGATATCGTTGATCGGCGCACGGTAGGTCATGGCGTTACTCCCGACGAAGCGTTTGCAAATTGTCATCCCATGAAACCGGCGGCCTCTCAACAGTCCGAACGGACATCGCACGGTCTGTTTCGGCCACCGCGGCGTCGCCTTATAATAAGAGTACCGTCATCATCCTGCGGCTTTCGTGCCTTTTCGATCGCCGCCCTGTTGAAATGGCGGGACTCACCCTATAGACCGACGTGGCCTTCGATCGGCGCGTTGGGGCGTAGCCAAGCGGTAAGGCAGCGGATTTTGATTCCGCCATTCGGAGGTTCGATCCCTCCCGCCCCAGCCAGCAAGCAAGCCGTTGATTTCAAGAGAGGAATCGTTTTTTGCCGGCCGCCCCCGCCGCCATTTCGGGCGGATTGGGCCGGCTTGGCTGGAAATTTGTGCCGCTTTCGCTTCCATGGCGGCGGGCGACAAGCCCCGAGTCGCCCGGAGATCCAGGTCGACGGGCGATCGTAATCACGACATAACGACGGATCTGACGTGGCGAATACCAAAAAGGCCCGCGCTGCTGCTGGCGCGAAGAAGAAAAGCAAGGGAGCGGCGCGTTCCGGGATCTCGTCTTCCTCACCGCTTGGCATGCTGGCGCTCCATCTTCTCGAGCAATGGAAGAAGTCCGGCCGGGACGGCATCGTTTTCCTTGCGGAAAGCGAGAACAGGGCCGAGCGCCTGGGCAGCGTGCTGCATTCGCTCGATCCCTTGCTCGAGGTGCTGGTGTTCCCGAGGCTGAATACCTTGCCCTTTGACGGGCTGGAGCCGTCACGAGAGATCGCCGGCCGGCGCAGTTCGGTGTTGAGGCGCCTCGCCCGGAGCAAGAAGCCGGTCTTCCTGGTGTCGACGGCCGAGGCGATCATGGAGCGGTTGCCGTTGCCCGCCAGCTCGGCGCGCCTCAGCATCAGCCTGAAGGTGGGGGCGGGCTATTCCGAGCAGGAACTCAAGGATCGTCTGGAAGCTCTGGGATACGATCTCGACGAAGAGGCGGATTATCCCGGCAGCGCTCTGTTCCACGGAATGACGTTCGAGGTATTTCCCGCGGGCGCGCTGGGGCCGTTCAGAATTGAGCATTCCGGTGGCGTGATCCGCAGAATCGCCGGTGTCGATCCGGACGAGCACGACGTCGTGTTCGACGCGGAGGAACTGCACATCGACCCGATGTCCGAACGGATCGCGTTGGGCGGCAAGCGGGCACAGCGGGCGGCGCTGCCGGATTATTGTCAGCGCGCGCGCTGGATCGCGGACGCCGGCGTTTCGGGCCACGCCGATAGCTGGCTGAGCACGATCAAGGAGGCGGCCGGCCGCAGGGAGGCGGAGCGCGAGTATCTGGGGCCCGCTGACTGGAAACGGCTGACCAAACGGATGAGCTCGCTGCCCCGAAAGGCAGCTTTTACCGCCACACCTGATTTCTCGAAGGTCGCCTCATCGCGGAAGGCTCTTCGCGCATTTGTCGCCGACACCGGGCGCGCCGGATCGCGGCTGCTGTTTGTCGCGGCGGTCGAAGATGACCTGCGCGCGATGGAGCGAATGAGCGGGATCAAGGTGGAGCGCTTCGCCGACTGGAACGAGGCGGCGAAGGGGCGGGGCGGCGAAGGCGCGCTGCTGGCCGACTTCGACACCGGCTTCATCGGCTCAGGGCGCAAGCCGCTCGTCGTCGTGACGGCGACCGACGTGCTCGGCAGCAGGGCGCATCATCCGCAGCCCATGGCGCGAGCCTGGAGCTCGGCTTTCGATCATCCCGACGTGCCGGAGCGCGGCGCGGTCGTCGTGCATCTGCAGCGCGGGCTGGCCGTGCTCGATGGCTTGCAGACCTTCGATATGGGGAAGGGATCATCGCGCGAGATGATCAGGCTGGCATTCGCGGGGGATGATGCCGTCCTCGTTCCGCCGGCCGATCTTGCGCTGATCTGGCCGTATGCCGCGGAGCTCGGCAAGCTGGCATTGGACAGGGCCGATGGCAGTACGTGGTGGACGCGGCGTGGCAAGGCGGAGCGGGAAATCCAGACTGCCGCCAAGGCGCTTGCCAAACACATCGCGCAACGGCGCCGCCGGCGCGCTCCCAAGCTGGTCGCTCCCGGTCCCGCCTATGAGCGGTTCGTCGCGCGCTTTCCGTATTTCACGACCGTCGACCAGGCGAAGGCAATTCGCGACGTCCTCGATGATCTGGCGTCCGGTCATCCGATGGATCGGGTCGTCTGCGGCGACGTCGGGTTTGGCAAGACCGAGGTGGCATTGCGCGCGGCGGCGGCCGTTGCGCTGTCGGGCAAGCAGGTCGCCGTCGTCGTGCCGACGACTGTTCTGGCAAGGCAGCACGTTGCAACCTTCCGCAAACGGTTTGCTCCGCTTGGCATCGAAGTGGGAAGCCTGTCGCGGGCGACGTCGGCTCCGGAGATGAAGGAGACCAAGGAGGGCCTGCGAAGCGGCAAGATGAAGGTCGTGGTCGGCACGCAGGCGATCGCATCGAAGGACGTGAGGTTCGCCAAGCTGAGCCTGGTCATTGTCGACGAAGAGCAGCACTTCGGCGCGGCCGAGAAGGCGAAGCTTTCAGGGCTAGCGAAGGGCGCCCATACGCTGTGGATGAGTGCCACGCCGATTCCGCGCACACTTGCGGCGGGCCTTGCCGGATTCAGGGAGCTGAGCGTGATCGCATCCCCGCCCGTTCATCGGCTTCCGGTCGCGACCAAGATCGCTCCGCTCTCGGACGCCGCCATCGCCGCAGCATTGCTGCGCGAGCAGCGACGTCACGGGCAAAGCTTTCTGATCTGTCCGCGCATCCAGGATCTGGATCCGATGCTGGCGCGCGTGCAGTCGATGGCCCCGGAGCTCCGTATCGTCTGCCTGCATGGCAAGCTACCCGTCGACGAAATCGACGATCGAATGATGAGCTTCGTCGAAGGCGAGGCGGACGTCCTCCTGGCGACCAACATCGTGGAAAGCGGTCTCGACATCCCCCGGGCGAACACCATCGTGGTCTGCTGGCCGGAAAAGTTCGGTCTGGCACAGCTCCACCAGCTCAGAGGCCGGGTGGGACGCGGCGGGACACGAGCCTTCGCATACATGCTGACCGAATCCAGTTCGGAACAATCCGGGAGGCGTTTGGCCGTTCTGGAGGAGTTCAGCAGACCGGGCGCCGGTTTTGCGATCAGCGAGCGGGATCTCGACCTCAGAGGCGCCGGGGATCTGCTTTCGGAGCGGCAATCCGGCCACGTGCAGGTTTTCGGTCCGGTGCTCTACAGCCACCTTCTGAAGCAAGCCTCGGAGAAGACCAACGACCGGTCCGCCGATATGTGGGTGCCCGATCTCAACCTTCCGCTCGCGGATCTGCTGCCCAGGAGCTATGTGCAATCGGAATCCGTGCGGCTTGAAATCTATGGCCGTGCCGCGAGGTGCCGGAGCGAAGACGATCTGGAGGATCTCGAGGAAGAGACCTCGCGCCGCTTCGGCAGGCTGCCGTCGGCGGGGCGGGACTTCTTCGCCGCGGCGAGGCTCAGGATCGATTGCAAGCGGCGAGGGATCGTGAGGCTCGATGTCGGCCCGGAGGCCGTCGCGGCGACGTTCCTTCCCGGGAGGCTGCCCAAATCCAGAGCACGTTCGCTCCAGCGCGACGGCGATCGCGTGTTCTATTCGGACAACATACACGAGCCGCCTTTCGAGCGGATCGAGGATCTCCTGGACATTTTGGACGAGTGAGGGCGACGCGGCTCCGTCGGAGACGAGCCTTGCGGGTGCGCCGCGCGCAGTAGAGATATTTCAGCGCGCCGGAGCTGCGGAGAACAAATCGACCGATTCTGCGCGCTGACATCCCAGTGACATGTAGCATCGTTACTGCACATGCGTGGCGAACCGCCCGCCGTCATTCGGCCTGCTCCGAGCCATCGGAAAGCCCTTCCAGGCGCGAGTCGACGGTATTCAGGGCGGGTTATGTTGTTCAAATCGCGGCGTTTTGGGCCGAAACGTCGTGCCCGGATACCGGAATCAGCGCTGCCGAAGCCGGCTTCAGCAATCGCTTTCTCAGTAGGACTACGCGTTTTGCACACCGTTCCGCGTGGTGTTGCCCAATCTTGTGCCCGATAGCGGTAACTGAAATATTCGTATTTTGTTTCAATGGCTTGCGGAAATGCCGCAATTCAAAAGTCCGTGATATTTGTGCAACATTTGCCCGAAAACAGCCGCAACTCGCCCCAAACCGAGCGGTCTTTTGTTGCGTGATCGGGGGCCTTCTGTCTCATATGGAACTACGACGGAGGGGGGCATCCCGAGGTCGTCCCGTTCTAGGTGGTTCGCTTAAGTCCCTCGCGTTCATGCGGGTGTGTCCGAAGACGCGAAGCGACTAAGCGGGGATTTAAGGGACAAGGGAACCAACCTGAGGGTGTTTTACCCGGCGGATCCGGAACCTTCCCTGAGATAGAGCAACTTGGAGGTTTAACATGAAGATGGTTAAGAGCCTTATCCTCGGCTCGGCGGCGGCTCTCGTCGCGGTCGGCGGAGCTCAGGCGGCCGATCTTCCCGTCAAGGCCAAAGCGGTCGAGTACGTGAAGGTTTGCTCCCTGTATGGTCCCGGTTTCTACTACATCCCGGGCACCGACACTTGTATCAAGCTGGGCGGCTACCTGCGCGTCGACGTTCTGGCGAACACCAACTCGGACCACACCGGCAACACCTCGGGTGCTGGTGGTGCGAACAACCGCTTCACCAACGGCTACACCTGGCGTTCGCGTGAAGATCTGAACATCGATACGCGCACCGCGACCGAATACGGCGTGGTCCGCACCTTCTTCGATGCGACGTTCTCCTGGACGACAGACAACTATGCCGGTCTGGGCAACGGCTCGACCGTTTACTCGCCGATCGGTACGTCTGCGGCTCCGAACAATGCCGGCTCTGGTAACGTCGCCGCTGGTACGGTCGGTGTCTACTACGCATTCATTCAGTTCGCCGGCTTCACCATCGGTAAGGCGGTCTCGCAGTTCTCGGCTCCGTGGGCCAACTACCCGGGCAACAGCTACGACGGTCTCGTCGGCGGCGGCGGCACGATCACTGGTGTGAACCAGTTCACCTACACCGCGCAGTTCGGCAACGGCGTGTCGCTGTCTTTGTCGGCTCAGGACCAGACGGCTTACTATCAGGCTGGCGTGGTCAACCTCGGCGCGCCGGTCACCTTCGGCGTTCCCGGCAACACCAACGTGTTCGGTATCAGCGACTACGCCGGCACGATCGCTCCGGATCTCGTCGCGATGCTGCGCGTCGATCAGGCCTGGGGTCTGTTCCAGGCATCGTTCGCCGCGCATAACAACCACGCGGCCTACTACGGCGGCACCGAGTTGACCGGTCATCCGGACGACAAGTGGGGCTGGGCTGGTGCGTTGGCCTTGTCGATCAAGAACATCCCGACCGGACCTGGCGACACCATCAACTTGCAGGGTGTCTACACCAACGGTGCAACCCGCTACAACATCCAGGACCTCGCCGGTTCGGCTGGTGGCAACACCATCTTCGGCGGAACCAACGTTCCGGGCGCCTATCAGAGCATCGGCTTCGGCATCGCGCCGGACTCGATCTTCGTGACCGGCGGTCAGCAGCAGCTGATCACGACCTACGGCTTCCGCGGTGCCTACGTGCACAACTGGAACCCGAACTGGAACACCAGCATCTACGGTGCCTGGGCCCAGGTTAACTACAACAGCACGGCCAAGGGCTACATCTGCGGTCCGGCCGGCAACGGCGTGGGTGGCTCGCTCAGCAACTTCTTCGGTGCTGGTTCGGCTCTGACGTCCTGCAACCCCGACTACAGCATCGCGCAGCTCGGCACGCAGACCCAGTGGACCCCGGTGAAGAACCTGACCTTCTCGGCCGACTTCACCTACACCCGTCTGGACCAGAGCTTCGCCGGTACGGTCGCCTTCCCCGGCAGCCCGACGATCGGCAAGCCCGGCGCAATCTACGAGCTGAAGGACCAGAACACCTACATGTTGCTGCTCCGCGCTCAGCGCAACTGGTAATACCGGTTGATCTGATTGCGATCTAACAGAGCCCCCGGCGCGAAAGCGCCGGGGGTTTTGCTTTGTGATATTGGTTCTGGCACGTCACGCGGCGAGCATGTCGCGCACCATCGGCACCACCTCGCGGCCATAGAGCTCGATGCTCTTCATCAGTTTGTCGTGCGGCAGCGGGCCCGCCGAGTATTTCAGCTGGAAGCGCGCCGCGCCGAGCGCCTTGACGGTCGCCGCGATCTTGCGAGCAACGGTTTCCGGCGCGCCGACATAGAGCGAGCCGTGCTCGGCCTCGGCCACGAACTCGTCGCGGCCCATCGGCGGCCAGCCGCGCTCCTTGCCGATACGGTCGCGCATGACCTTGTAGTCCGGCCACAGCTCCTCGCGTGCCTGCGCGTCCGTCTCGGCGACATAGCCCGGCGAGTGCACGCCGATCGGCTTCGGTTCGCGGCCGAACTGCTGGTAGGCCCGCTGGTGCAGGTCGACATAAGGTGCAAAGCGCTTGGGATCGCCGCCGATGATGGCAAGCATCAGCGGCAGGTCGTAATGCGCCGCGCGCACCACCGATTCGGGACTGCCGCCGACGCCGATCCAGGTCTTCAGCCGGCCGTGCTCGACCGGCGGATAGACCGACTGGTTCTTGAGCGGTGGCCGCAGCTTGCCCTGCCAGGTCACCGGCTCCTGCTTGAGCAGTTCGGTGAACAGATCGAGCTTCTCCTCGAACAGCTCGTTGTATTGCCTGAGGTCGAAGCCGAACAGCGGGAACGACTCGGTGAAGGAGCCCCGGCCGAGGATCACCTCGGCGCGGCCGTTCGAGACCGCGTCGACCGTGGCGAAGCGCTGGAAGACGCGGATCGGATCGTCCGAGCTCAGCACGGTCACCGCCGAGCCGAGGCGGATGTTTTGGGTGCGTGCCGCGATTGCCGCCAGCACGGTCTCGGGCGAGGAGATCGCAAAATCGGCGCGGTGGTGCTCGCCGAGCCCGATGAAATCGATCCCGAGCTGATCGGCCAGCACCGCTTCGTCGACGACGTTGCGGATCACCTGGGCATGGGGCAGCGGCGTGCCGGCGGCGTCGTTGGTGACGTCGCCAAACGTATCAAGCCCGAATTCGACGGAGGTCGTCATGGTCAGTCCGGTTGTCGGCGTGGCGGAGCATCCGCCACGGGCCACCCATCGCACGCAGGCCGAAAGGCCGGGTTGCTGCGGATCGATCCGCAAGCCTGCGCTGTGGAGCCTTGGGTTGGAGATAGATGGGAACTATTGCCGGTTCAGCGGGCCGGCAAGGTCACGCCGCGAAACGCAGCGTTTCCAGGCCCGATATAGAGCAGCCCGCGGCAATCAGCCCGGGACCACCAGGAAGCCGGCGCGCGGGAAATGCACCACAACCTCGCCGACGCGCTCATCCGACCGGCGGATCGCGATGTGTTGCGCCGACAGCGAAACGATCTCGCCACGCACCGGGATCTTGCCGTAGTCATCCGGCATCACGGCAACGACGTCGCCGGGCTTGCGACCGTTCGGGTCGGTGGGGTCGCCGAACACGGGCGACTCCGGCCGCGCCTTCGCCGCGATCTCGAGCGCGTCGGCCGACGACATCTCGGTGCGCGTGCCGTGGCCGATGGCGCGGATGCGCTCCTCCCATGCCACAACGCGCGGAAAGGAATTCATGATCTCGTCCATCGTGGCGAGGCTCTGCCGCGCGTACCACACGTTCATGTAGGCGCTGACGTCCGCGAGGCTGAACTCGCCGAACAGCCACGGCCGGCCGTCGCCGAGTTGCGCCTCGATCCAGTCGATATTGGCGCGGAACTGGTCGCGCATCTGCGGCAGCGCCGCGGTCATGGCGGCGACGTCGAACTTGCCGCCGCGCAACTTCTCGCGATCCTCGATGAAATCCCGCGGGACCCTGTCGCCGACGAAGCCGAACACGAGGTTGACCGTGTTCTGGAAGAACGGCCGGTCGGCCCACATGCCGAGCGCCCAGGGCACGCCGGCATTGCCTGCCGGAAACAGCGTCGGCGTCGGGTAGCGCCGCTCCAGCTCGCGGATGATGATCTGGGTGTCACAATAGATGTCGGCGCCGATCTGCATCGTCGGCGTGCGGCGATAGCCGCCGGTCATCGGCATCAGGTCCGGCCGCGGCATGATCCGCGAGATCCGCACCGAGCTCCAGGCGAGCTTCTTGAATCCGAAGATGATGCGGATCTTCTCGGAGAACGGCGATTGATCGAAATGGTGCAGGATCGGCGTGGGCTGCGACATGGCCTTCTCCCGGGACAGGGTGCGATCTCGACGGACCTTGCCGCATAAGCTGACAAGATTCCGGCCGATCGCAACCTATATTCACGGGCGGGAGGGCGGCGCAGCGCGTTCAGAACTGCTCCGCCCACGGCCGCAGGTCGAGCTCCAGCGTCCAGGCGCTGCGATGCTGGTGATGCAGCACCCAATAGGCGTCGGCGATGGCCGCGATGTTGAGCATGCCGTCCGGCCCGCGCTCGTCCTTCAATTGCGGACGCATGTTCAGCAGGCGGTCGCCCTCGATCCCGCCATCGACCACGACATGGCCGACATGGATGCCCTGCGGCCCGAATTCCCGCGCCACGCTCTGCGCCAGCGCGCGCAGCGCGGCCTTGGCGGCGGCGAACGGTGAGTAGTTGGCCTTGCCGCGCAGCGAACCGCTGGCGCCCGTAAAGACCAGCGTGCCGCCGCCGCGCGCAAGCAAAGCGGGGATCGCGGCCTGTGCCAGCTGGAAACCGCCGAGCGCGTGTTCGCGCCAGTGCTCCTCGAAGCGCTGCTCGCTGACCTTCAGAAACGGTGCCGGCCGGTTGGAGCCTGCATTGTGCACAGCCATCGCGAGCGGTGCGAGCCGCTCGGCCGCCGCGACGAAGCGCGCGACGTCGGCCGCCGTGGAGGCGTCGCCGACCACATGCGCGACCGTTGCGCCGCTTGCGGCCAGCTCGGCCGCGGTCGCGGCGAGCTTGTCGGCGTTGCGGCCGGCGATCGCGACGGGATAGCCGCCGGCGGCAAAGCGACGCGCAATCGCGGCGCCGAGGCCGTTCGACGCGCCGACGCCGGCAATCAGCACGCTTCCTTGTACGGCGGTCGGCTCGAGGGCGGATCGGTCGTTCATGGCTTGCTCCATCAAGGTGCCCGCGGCGCGGGCGAAATCATTCGTCGGACGCCATCGCGATGATGCTGTCGCGCACGGTGCGCAGGACGGCATCGGACCGCTTCTGGTCGGTGAGGACGCGCGAGATCGCCAGCGCCCCGACCATCGCACTCACCGCGAGGATTGCGTTGCCGTCGTCATCGTCGCCGAACGTCTCGGCGACCTTGGCGATGAAGGATTCGATGTGCGGCTCCATCACCGCGCGGCACTGCGCATCGGCGCGACCGACATCCGAGATCAGCGCGCCGATCGCGCAGCCCGACTTGGGCGAGTCGCGATGGGCGCGGCTGAGATAGCTCCGCACCAATGTGTTGATATTGCCCGGTTTGTCGGGATCGCGCGCCGCGTGAGCCGACGCTTCGCCTGCATGCAGCGCTTGTTCCAGAGCCGCGGCGATCAGGTCGGAACGCGAGGCGAAGTGCCCATAGAAACCGCCATGGGTCAGCTTCACCTGCTGCATCAGGCCGCCGATGCTGAGCGCGTCGAGGCCCTTGTCGCGGATCTGCGTCGCAGCCTCGTTCAGAATACGCTCACGGCTCCTGGCCTTGTCGGCCTGGGAATGGCCCATCTCGCCTCGCCCCTGTTTGACTCTCTTTCTGGATTATGACCATCATGCATCTGGATGACAACCATCATCCAGAAATTATCCAGTCACAAAGCAGGGAGGAACTGATGTCCGGCAGCGCGAGCGAAGGGCGGGTCCGCCACGAGCGGCACGACCACATCCTCAAGATCATCATCGACAATCCCGCGAAGAAGAATGCCTTCAGTCCGGAGATGATGGCTGAGGTTTCCGACGCGCTGACGCTGCTCGACAATGACGACGGCCTCTGGGTCGGGGTGCTCTGCGCCGCCGGCGGCAGTTTCACTGCGGGTCTCGACATGCCGAAATTCTTCGGTCCGACGGCGACGCGCAAGCCGCTGCCGGAGGGCAACGTCGACCCGTTCGGATTGTCGAAGCGCTGCCGGAAGCCGATCGTCACGGCGGTGCAGGGTATCGTGTTCACCGTCGGCATCGAGATGATGCTGGCCGGCGATATCGTGATCGCCGCGGACGACAGCCGCTTCTGCCAGATGGAAGCCAAGCGCGGCATCGCGCCGCTGGCGGGCGCGCATTTCCGCTATATCAGCCGCGCCGGGTGGGGCGATGCGATGTATCACCTGTTGCTGTGCGACGAGTTCACCGCCGCCGAGGCGCATCGGATCGGTCTCGTGCAGGAAGTCGTGCCGGCGGGCCAGCAGGTCGAGCGCGCGATGGCGCTCGCGGAGATCATCGCGCGCAATGCGCCGCTTGGAATCCAGGTGACCAAGGAGGCGGGCCGCAAGTTCATCGAAGCCGGCGAGCAGGCGGCAATCGCGATCATTCCGCAGATCCGCGAACGTGTGCTCAACACATCAGATGCGGCCGAGGGTATCAAGTCGTTCGTTGAGCGCCGCGCCGCGGTGTTTCAGGGACGCTAGTTGCGTTCACGATACGTGCTCGAAGAAGCTGTGACAATGATGTCGCAGCTTCTTGATTTCGATCACGACAATGTAGCAGCGACTCTTGTCGAGATTCATCGAATCAGGGAGATTCGATCCATTCATTAAATTCTGTTTCGTCCTGCTTTCACTCAAGCGTCCGGTATGGATTCCCATGACAAACGCACGAGTAATAGTTGTCGGAAATAACAAGGGCGGCTCGGGCAAGTCGACAATTGCCATGCATATCGCCATCACGCTGATCAAGGCGGGTCAGCGCGTCGCTACCATCGATCTCGATAACAAGCAGAAGTCGCTGACGCACTACGTCGAGAACCGGCGGGACTGGGCGCGGGAAACCTCGCTGGATCTCGGCGTTCCCGCGCATATGTGCTTCGAGACGGTGAGCGGCAGGAGCGGCGAGGTCGAGACGCTCGGGCGCAGCGCGCTTGCCGAGATCGTCGAGCGGCTCGGCCGGTCGCACGATTTCGTCGTCATCGACTGTCCCGGCCATGACACCTATCTGACGACGTTCACGCATTCGCTGGCGAACACGTTGATCACGCCGCTCAACGACAGCTTCCTCGATTTCGACGTGCTCGGCACCGTCGATCCGAACGAGTTCAAGGTGACCGGCATCAGCCACTATGCGAAGATGGTGGAGGAGGCGCGGCGCCAGCGCAGCACACACGATCAGCCGGCATTCGAGTGGGTGGTGCTGCGCAACCGCCTCTCCACGCTTGGGTCACGCAACAAGCGCTTGGTCGGCGAAGCCTTGAGCGAATTGGCCAAGACGCTGAATTTCCGCCTGGTCGATGGCCTGGCCGAACGCGTGATCTTCCGCGAATTCTATCCGCGCGGACTGACGGCGATCGACGACGTCAGCCAGCTCGCACTCGGTAGCCGGCCGACCATGTCGCATGTCACCGCGCGGCTCGAGATGGAGCGGCTGATGACTGCCATCATGCTCGGCCATCTGGTGGCGCGCCCGCCGGAATCCTCCGACGCCAGCCGCGACGCGGCGTAAGGCGACGTCGGGCCGCTACCGGCAATTGGCGTTGCCGGCGTCGGCGACGATCAGGAACGTGATCGTTCTGGGTGCGAAGACGATCGTTCCGGCGACAGCCGCGTCGCTGTTGAGGGCGGGGCTACGGTCAGAGGTCCCGAGCAAGAGCGTCGCGCCATTGAGCTGAACGTTGCCGTCGGCAGGCTTTTCGCTCGCGAGCGTGTAACGTTGCGAGGCGGCTGAGAGCGTGAGCTTGTGCCGCATCCGCCGGTCATTGTTGATGACGAGCAGGGCTATTCCATCAGGCATGTCGCGCGCGCAATGCGCATAGACATGGAAGCCGTGACGCTCCGCGATACCGGCATCGAGCACAATGGTGCCCATCAACCGCCGCCACAGCAGCGCAGCCCAATAGTTCGGCCGCGGCAGATGAGTTCGCTCGTCCAGCAGCCCGTAGTCGCTCGCCGCAAGCGTGTTGTGCATCACCACCTGGACGCCGGCCTTGGCCAGCCGTCCGAGTTGATCGAGGTAACGGAACGTGTCGGTGAAGGTCGCGGCCAGGCGATTGCCGCCGCATGCGGTCTCGGCCGTCTCGGTCAGCCAGATCGGCTTGCCCGGCGCAAGCTGGTCGCGCAGCGTCTCGTAGAGGGCGAGGCTCTCGCCGGTTCGCGCCATCCATTCGTCCGACAATGCATGCCTTGCCCTGCGATCACCGCCGCATCGCGCCGACAGCGCGCCATAGTGATGATAGGAGACCGCGTCGACGCCGGCTGCCGATGCGGCGAAAAGCGCTTGGGCCTCAGCGCCGGTGCCGATCGTGCCGGGGCCGAGGATCGTCACGTCGGGCGCGGTGTCCTTCATGAAGGCGCGGAACGCTGCAAAATCCCGGCCGTAGGCCGCAGCATCGTAGCGGTCAGGGGCGCTGCCGATGGTCGGCAGATCGGGCTCATTCATGAACTCGGCTGCGGCGATACGCCCGCCGGCCGATCGCGTGAAAGCGAGAAGTTGCCGGGCCTGCTCGGGGCTCCATTGCCCCGCGGCGTCACGCGCGCCCGCGCTGATCGCAAAGGACGTGACGATCGGAGCGTCGACGGCACGCGAGAACTCGATCACGTCCCGCCACTGCCGTCGCGTCAGCACGCCGTTGAAGCCGGCCGGCGGTGCAGCCGGTGGCGTCTCGGAATCCGCAAAGAACGTGCTGTTGGCCCAGGTGCCGCTGACGCGCAGATAGGCGGGTGAGAGGGCTGCGGCGAGCTTGCGCAGCCTGCCATCGTGCAGGTCGATCGGAGCGCGAGCTGCGAACCGCTCCGTTTCTGCACGCCGGCGCGTGGCGGCGGTTGCATAGGGCTTCCAGAACTGTCCGCCGGTCACCTCGACCATCTCGACGTTGTAGGACTGAAAGCGCGGGTCGATGGTCGCGACGCGCGGCAGGGTCGCGACATTCAGGGCGAGCTCTGCCGCGGCCGCCTTGGTATGCGCGAAGGCTGCCATGGCCGAGACGGCGGCGAGGCATCGAAGCGGATAAGCCCAGCGGTCGCGCACAAGTCCTCGCGGCGTTCCGGATTGTGGGCGTTCAGGATGCCGCCGCGGCCTGCTTGAATCAATGCGGGAGCGCGCCTTGCGGCTCGTTCGCGATACGATCCCACAGCGCGCGGATCATGTCCTTCATGACCAGCGCATCCTGCCAGCGGTCGGACAGTTCCCTGCCGTCGGGCCCGGTGATGGCATAGGGCGGGGGACCGAGCTCGCACAGGAAGGTCAGGGTCGCGTCGGGACCGGCACGTTTCCGCCAGGAGCGGATACCGTAGTCCCACCAGCCCATAAACAGCGACACCCAGCCCTGGTGCTGCGGAAAGCCGAGCGAGACCTGCACCTGCTCGCGGCTCGCGATGCGGCCGTGGATGCCCCAGGCATTGTCGAGGATGCGATGGATCATCGCGTGGTTGACGTCATCGACCGGCCAGGCGAATTCGCGGCCGACCAGATAATGCGAGAGATCGGCGGTGAGCCGCAGATCGGGAAAGCAGTCGAGCAGGTCGAGCATGAAGAACAGGTCGGTCGTCATGCGGTCGCGATGGGTCTCGACATGCACGGCGATGCCGGCCTCGGCAGCAAGCCACCGCCAGCCTTCGAGCAGGGGAATGCAATCCGCGAGCCGGCGCGGCCGAACGTCCGGCTGCAGATTGACGTGATCGGCGCCGAGCCGGGCGACCAGCTCGAGCACCGGTTTCAGGCCGCCGACGCTCTTCGGGTAGCATTGCGCCTGCCAGATCATGCCATGCGCGCGAAGGAAGCTCGTCGCCTCGCGCGCAAAGACAGGATCGATGAAGCGCACGCCGGCGCCGTCAAACCCGGCATCGCGGATCATCGCGAGCTGGGTTTGCAGCGGCCATTCGCCCTCATCGGCCAGCCGTCGCTCCATCGCCCAGAGCGACTGCAGGACGCGCAGTTGCTGCGCCACCGGTCAGGCCCGCGCCGGGATCGCCGTGGGCAGCTCGGCCTGTTCGCCTTCGTCGGCGGCGATATTCTCCTGGTAGGTCTCGGGCCCGATCCAGATCGCAACGACGGTGCAGGCGGACAGGAACATCGCGTAGCAGGCGACCGGCCACCAGGTGCCATAGGCCGCCACCAGTGCGGTTGCGACGAACGGCGCCGGACCACCCGACAGCAGCGAGCCGAGCTCGCGGGCGAAGGCAAAGCCCGCGAAGCGGCGTTGCGGCGGGAACAGCTCGGCGAAATACGCCGCCTGCGGCCCGAACATCGCCGCCGTCACCACGGCGCGCGCCAGGATGAAGGCGAGCGCGATCATGATCCACTCCTTGGTGCCGACCATCCAGAAGAACGGGAAGGCGAGCGCCACGCCGGCCAGCGCGCCGAACATGTAGACCGGCCGCCGTCCGATCCGGTCCGACAATGCCGCGAAGCCGAGGATCGCAAACAGTTCGACCGTGAATGCCAGCATCAGCGCGCTGAGCGCCTCGGCTTTCGGCACGCCGAGCGTGGTGATCACGTAGCTCAGCCCAAACACCGGGAAGAAATAGCCGAGCCCGTTTTCGGCCATGCGGGCGCCGAGCACGACGAAGAAGTTGCGCGGGTGCCGGCGCAATGCCTCCATCGCCGGATTGCTCTCGACCTTGCCGCGCGCGACCACCGCCTCGGTGTAGACCGGCGTCTCGGTGATGCGCATGCGGACGAAGATGCCGACCACGATCAGGAGGAAGCTCGCCAGGAAGGGCAGGCGCCAGCCCCAGCTCATCAAATCCTCGCGCGGCAGCATGGTCACCAGCGCGAAGGCGCCGGCCGCGAGCAGGTTTCCGACGGAGACGCCGAGCGGCGCGAAGCCGCCCCAGAAGCCGCGATGCTTCGGCGGTGCGTTCTCGACCAGATAGATCACCGCGCCGCCATATTCGGCGCCGGCGCCAAGGCCCTGGATGACGCGCATCGCGACCAGGAGGATCGGCGCCCAGATCCCGATCTGCCCATAAGTCGGCAGGAAGCCGATCGCGGTGGTGCCGATGCCGATCATCAGGAGCGTGGAGACCAGCACCGGCTTGCGGCCATAGCGATCGCCGAGGATGCCGAACAAAAGGCCGCCGAACGGCCGCACCACGAAGCCGACGCCGAAGGTCAGGAACGACAACAGCGTGCCGACCACCGGATCGCTCTTCGGAAAGAACAATTCGCCGAACACCAGCGCGGCGGCGGTGCCGTACAGGAAGAAGTCGTACCATTCGAGCGCGGAGCCGATGCTTGCGGCCAGGATCACACGCAGGCGCGATGTGCGAGCGCCATCTCTTGCCATCTCGGTCATTCGTTTCCCCGTTGTTTTGGTTTTTATGGTCGTCTTGATCGGGCACGATCTCCGCGTTTGTCGCGGCGGATCGTGCTCGTGAAAGCAGCAATGCCCGCGGCCTGGCCGCGGGCATTGTGGTCGGTCTTAAGCGGCGCGCGTGAAGTAGGATTTCTTCGACGCCGACTGGGTCTCGTAGATCGATCCCTGTCGCTTGGCCGGCGGCAGTGGCATCCGCACCGGTACGTCGGTGAGCCGCGGCGCGACCACCGGAGGCCCCGCCAGCAGGCGGCTGTTGAATTCGTCGAAGTCCTTGACGCCCGTCAGCGGCCAGGCGTCGCTGGCGGCCACTTCATAGAGCAGCAGGTTGCGCGGCCGGTTCGATGTGTTGGTCGCCGAGCCGTGCAGCGCGCGCACGTGATGGAACGACATGCTGCCGGCCTTGCCCATGCAGGGTACCGCGCGCTTGATGTCGTCCTGAATCTGGTCGGGATCGATCAGGCCTGCGAAGTGGCCGTCCTCGCCGTGATGATCCCACATCGTGGCGCCGGTGTGCGACCTCGGCGTCACCAGCATCGGACCGTTCTCGATATCGCAATCGTCGAGCAGCACGCCGATCGCGAGGATGTCGTCATTGGTGTGCGGATAGAATGCCCAGTCCTGATGCCACTCAACCGGCGAGCCGTATTGCGCCGACTTCATGTTGAGCTTGGAGCCGTGCAGGCGAAGGCCGGGGCCGATCAGCTTGGTGAGGATCGAGATCACGGCGGGGCTGCGCACGATCTCGTCGAAGATCGGGTGCACCTTGTGCGGCGCCTTGATGCGGCGGACGCGCGGATTGTCAGGCGAATGGCCCGGCTCGAGGTCGTAGACGTCGGTGTGCTCGCTCACGCTGGCGGCGCCGGCCACGAGCTGCGCGAGTACGGTGCGCACCTTCGCCAGGGTTTCCTGGTTGAGCACCTCGGGGACCACGATCACCCCGTCGCGCTTGTAAGCCTGGGCCTGTTCGTCCGAAATCATGCCGTTTCTCCCTTTTTGTTCCATGTTAGCGCTAACATGAGGTGATGCTAGCGCTAACATCATGGCTTGGCAACCCGGAATCGTGCAGGCTTCGGCCCATGAGCTCCGAACTGACCGCCCCCGGGACCGGCCCGGCCGGTGCCGCGCCCACCCTTTCAGAGGTGGCCAAGCGCGCCGGCGTTTCCTCGATCACGGTGAGCCGGGTGGTGCGGATGCCCGACCTGGTCGCGCCGGAGACCCGGGCGCGGGTCGAGCGGGCGATGCGCGACCTCGGCTATATCCCGAACCTGGTGGCGGGCGCGCTGGCGAGCGCACGGACCAATTCGGTCGGCGTGCTGGTGCCGACCATCGCCAACTCGATCTTCGCCGACACGGTGCAGGGCCTGTCCGACAAGCTCGAGCCGCTCGGCGTTTCCGTGATCCTGGCGCAGTCGCGCTATGACGCGGCGCGCGAGGACCGCATGCTGGCGGCGCTGCTGTCGCGGCGGCCCGAGGCGATCATCATGGTCGGCTCGCCGGCGACCGAGGAGGGCAGCCGCCTGCTGCGCAATGCGCGCATCCCGATCGTCGAGACCTGGGATCTGCCGGCAAACCCGATCGACGCGGTCGCGGGCTTCGACAATTACAAGGCCGGTGTCGCCGTCGCGAAGCATCTGGTCGCGCAGGGCCGCAAGCAGCTCGCCTTCATCGGCGGCGACGATCCACGCGGCACGCGCCGCTGGTTCGGCTTCAGGGACGAGGCACTGGCCGGCGGCCTTGCCGAGCCGCGCCGGTTGATCCTGGACCGCAAGGATTCCGGCAGCGTGGCGGCGCACGCACGGCTGCCTGGTGTCGATGCGGTGTTCGCCGCCAACGATGCGCATGCGATCGGCTTTATGTCCGGGCTGCGCAAGGCCGGCCTGCTGCGCGACGGGCCTGCATCGGCGCAGCCGGTCGCCGTGATCGGCCTCGGCGATCTCGAAATGGGCCAGCTGATCTCGCCGACCCTGAGCACGATCAGCGTGCATGGCGACGCGATCGGCCGTACCGCGGCGACGCTGACGCTGGAGCGCGGCGGCGAGCGCCGCGTCGATCTCGGCTTCGAGCTGGTGCTGCGCGACAGCGGCTAGTGTGCTGAATGCGAGGTTCGTGCGATTTCGCGGCAGCCACTTTCACGAACTTCGCATTCATAAAGCACACTAGAATCATAAGTTTGCTAGTGTCCTTATCGAATCCGAAGTTCGCTCCGAAGGTGCGGCAAATGATGCGAACTTCGGATTCGGGACACTAGCGCGCCTCGCCCACGGTGCGGGCGGAGGTGCTCGTTTCTTTCCGTGCCTTCACCTTGCCGCGACCCCGGCGTCGACCGCCTCGAGCAAGGTCACGAGGCCCCGCAGGATGGCGATCGGCGAAGGCGGGCAACCCGGAATATGGAGATCGACCGGAACAACCGCGGAGACTCCGCCAACCACGGCATAGCTGCCGGCGAAGCATCCGCCATCCCTGGCGCAATCGCCCGCAGCGACAACCCATTTGGGATCTGGCGTCGCACGGTATGTGCGCTCCAGCGCCTCGCGCATATTCTTGGTGACCGGACCCGTGACGAGCAGCACGTCGGCGTGACGGGGCGAGGCGACGAACCGGATTCCAAATCGTTCGACGTCGTAATACGCATTGCTTAACGCGTGTATTTCCAGCTCGCATCCGTTGCAGGAGCCTGCATCAACCTCGCGGATCGAGAGGCTGCGGCCGAGGCGTCGTCGTGCGGTGCGGCCGACCATGGCCGCGAGCTCCGCGAGCGCAGCGTCGTCCGGGCGCGGCGCCTGCTCCGTCAATGGCTGGCGAAACAGGCTCTGGAACAGAAGTTTGCGCATCGCCTCGAGCCCTCAGAGATCCTGCCCGGAATAGGAGCAGTTGAACGACTTATTGCAGAGTGGGAAGTCCGCCACGATGTTGCCTTCGATGGCCGCCTCGAGCAGCGGCCACTGAAACCACGACGGATCGCGCAGATGGCATCGCTCGATCCGATCGCCGTTCAGGCGCAGCCAGGCCAGGATGTCGCCGCGGAAACCTTCGACGAGCGCCATGCCTTCGCAAGGCTCCGCCGTATTGCGCAGTGGCACTTGCACCGGGCCGGCCTCGAGGCCGATGAGGATCTGGTACGCCAGCGCGAGACTCTGCTCAACCTCGCGGATCCGGATCCAGACCCGGGCGTTGACGTCGCCGTCGCTGAGGACGGGGACTTCGAAGCGGAGGCCATCATAGGGGAGATAGCCGGGCTTGCGTCGGGCATCATGATCGCGGCCGCTCGCGCGCCCGACATAGCCCCCGGCGGCGAATTGCCGGGCGAGCGTTGGAGCAACGATGCCGGTGCTGACGGTGCGGTCCTGCAACGAGGCAGTGTTGTCATAGAGCTCGACCAGCGCAGGGAAATGCCGGCGGATCTGGTCGAGCGCGGCCCGGATCGCGTCGGCTCCATGGCCGGCGATATCGCGCGCGACGCCGCCGGGAACGATGAGGTCGCGCATCAGGCGGTGGCCGAATCCAGCGTCGGCCGCGCGCAGCACGGATTCGCGTAGCACGGCGCAATGCGCCTGCATCAGCGCAAACGACGCATCGTTGCAGATCGCGCCGATATCGCCGAGATGATTGGCCAGCCGCTCGAGCTCGGCCATCAGCGCGCGCAACAGCAATGCGCGCGGCGGCACGGCAATCCGCTGCGCGGCCTCGACGGCTTGCGCGAACGCCAGCCCATAGGCGACTGTGCTGTCGCCGGAGACCCGGCCGGCGAGCCGCGCGGCCTGCTCGATCGTGCTGCCCGTCATCAGCCCTTCGACACCCTTGTGGGTGTAGCCGAGCCGCTGCTCGAGGCGGACGACCGTCTCTCCGCTCGCGGTAAAGCGGAAATGCCCGGGCTCGATGATGCCGGCATGCACCGGACCGACTGCGATCTGATGCAGGCTGTCCCCCTCGGCCGGAAGGAATTGATAAGGCGCTGCGTCCGCCGATGCATCGCGATGTTCGCCGAGCGGGAAGCGCGTTTGCCAACGGCCGTGATCAAGCCAGGGACGGGAATCCGGTGTGTCTGTCGCCTGCAATCCGAAGAGGTCGTGCAGGGTGCGCTCCAATCGAAGCGCCGACGGATGATGGGCCGCAACCGAAGGAAATTGGCGATCGGGACAATCCAGGCTGATCACGCCGATATCGGACGTGCGGTCGTCGAGGACGGCCATGTGCACGCGCGAGGGCTCGCCCCACAGCCCGAGCAGGCTCAGGCCGCCATCCGCAAGCGCGTGAGCGGCGGCGCGCCAGGTATCGCCGTCGACCACGGCGCGCGGCCATGGATGATGTCGTTCGATCCTGTGGCCCGCCCGGATCAGATCGATCAACCTCGGCATATCCTGCTCTCCCTCGCGCTAACCCAGCAGGTTGGCGACGTGCTGGAACCAGACGACCAGCGGTCCCGGAAGGTAGATGCCCGCAGTCAGCACCAGTGCGAAATGTGCGAACATCGGCAAATAGGACGCATCCGCCGGCGCGGCATTGCCGCGCGGCTCGCCGAACGCAAGGCTGGTCAGGCGCAGGATCAGCGCGCCGAAGGCGAGCAGCAGGCCGAACACCAGCGGGATGGCGAGCAGCGGCTGGCGCGCGAAGGTGGAGCTGACGATGAGAAATTCGCTCATGAAGATACCGAGCGGCGGCAGGCCGGCGATCGCGACCACGCCGATCACGAGACTCCAGCCGAGTGCCGGATGCGACTCGGTCAGGCCGCGAATGTTGGCGATCCGCTGCGTGCCCTTCACCTGCGCAATGTGGCCGACCGCGTAGAAGATTCCCGACTTGGTGAGGCTGTGCATCACCATGTGCAGCAGGCCGGCAAAGTTGGCGAGCGGGCCACCCATGCCGAACGCAAACACGATGATGCCCATATGCTCGATCGAAGAGTAGGCGAACAGCCGCTTGATGTCGCGGCGGCGGTAAAGCATGAAGGCCGCGAACAACAGCGAAGTCAGCCCCATCGTCACCATCAGCGGGCCCGGCGATATCGCATCCGGATTGGCGGCGAGCAGGATCTTGAAGCGGAGCACCGCGTAGAGCGCGACGTTGAGCAGCAGGCCGGAGAGCACGGCGGAAATCGGGGTCGGGCCCTCGGCATGCGCATCCGGAAGCCAGGCGTGCAGCGGCGCCAGGCCGACCTTGGTGCCGTATCCGAGCAGCAGGAAGATGAAGGCCACGTTGAGCAATGCCGGGTCGAACGTCGCCGCACGGTTGATCAACACCGTCCACACCATGGCATCCTGACCCTCGCCGACCACCGGCAGCGCGGCCATGTACACCAGGATCGTGCCGAACAGCGCCAGCGCGATGCCGACGCTGCCGAGGATGAAGTACTTCCAGGCCGCTTCCAGCGCCGCATGGGTCCGGTAGATGCCGACCATCAGCACGGTGGTGAGCGTCGCGACCTCGACCGCGACCCAGATCAGGCCGATATTGTTCGACACGAATGCGAGGTTCATGCCGAACATCATCACCTGATACATGGCATGGTAGAATCGCAGATAGCCCGGCGTCAGCCGTCCGGTTTCGAGTTCATGGGCGATATAGCTGGCGCTGAACACGCTCGTGGTGAATCCCACGAAGGTGTTGAGCACGATGAAGACGATGTTGAGGTCGTCGATCAGCAGGTACTGGCCGGGTTGCGGGCGCTCGACCACGAGCAGCGAAAGCGCGGCCAGCAAGGTGCCGAGACTGGCCAGGACATTGAGGCCCGCGGTCAGCCGGTAACCGGGCAGCGCGGCCAGCACCGCCGCTGCGGTGATCGGTATCAACAGGACCCAGGTGACGGCATCCGACGCGGCAGTCATCGGCGCTCCCCCCTGAATTCATCGAGCGCACCGACGTCGACGGTGTCGAACCGCTCGCGAATGCGGAACAAAAACACGCCGATCACGATGAATGCGATCAGGATCGAGAAGGCGACGCTGATCTCCACGACGAGCGGCATGCCCTTGGCGCCGGTCGCGGCCAGCACCAGGCCGTTTTCCAGCGACATGAAGCCGACGACCTGGCTGACGGCGTTGCGCCGCGTCACCATGACGAGCAATCCCAGCAGCACCACCGACAGTGCGAAGGCAAGGTCTTCCCGCGCCAGCGGATCGGCCGCGCCGGTCACGCGCAGCATCAGCACCATGGACAGGGCGACGAGCCCCATGCCCGCAAGCATGGTCGGACCGATGCTCACGGCGGTCTCGATATCGCGATGAATGCCGAGCTGCTTGATGATCCGATGCAACGCCACCGGGATGACGATCGCCTTGAAGACCAGTGCGATCGCTGCGGTGACGTAGAGATGCGGCGCATTCTGGATGAAGGCCTGCCAGGCGACGGAAGCTGCGAGCACCACGGCATGAAGTGCGAAGATGTTCAGCAGCGCGTACAGGCGGTCCTGGTACAGCATCATGAAGCTGATCAGCACGAGCCCGCCGGCGAGCAGATGGGCGATGTCGAAGGCGAGGTTGTGCATCAGAAGCCCCGTGACACGAACCGAAGCAGCGTGCCGAGCAGGCCGAGCATCAGCGCCGCGCCGAGGAATTCGGGGACGCGGAACACCCGCATCTTGGCCGTCGCGGTCTCGAACACGGCAAGGAGGAAGCTCGCGACCGCAAGCTTGAGGATGTAGGCGGCAACGCTCACGAGATAGGACAGCGGGCCCGCGCCTTCGGTGGTGATCTGCCACGGGAAGAACACGCAGATGATCAGCGAGATGTAGAGCAGCAGCTTGAGGAAGGCGCCGAACTCGATCATGGCGAGGTGGCGCCCGGAATATTCGAGGATCATCGCCTCGTGCACCATGGTCAGCTCCAGATGCGTCGCCGGGTTGTCGACCGGGATGCGCGCGTTTTCGGCGAGCGCCACCATGATGAGGGCGATCATCGCCATGCCGAGCGAGACGCGCAGTCCGACTTCCGACGACGCCATGAAGGTCGCGACCGTCGACAGCTGCGTCGAGCCGGCAATCAGCGCGACGCAGAACACCATCAACAGCATGGCCGGCTCGGCGAGCGCGGCAATCATCACCTCGCGGCTGGAGCCGATGCCGCCGAAGCTGGTGCCGACGTCCATGCCGGCAAGCGCGAGGAAGAAGCGCGCGCTGCCGAGCAGGGCGACGATCGCGATCAGGTCGGCGCTCCAGTTGAATTGCAGGCCGGTCGCAAAGGTCGGGACCAGCGCCGCCGCGACCCAGATGGCCGCGAACGTCACATAGGGCGTGACACGGAACAGCCAGGAGGCGTTTTCGGCGAGCACGACCTCCTTGCGCAGCAGCCGCAGCAGGTCGCGGTAGGGCTGGAAGATCGACGGTCCTTTCCGCCGCAACAGCCGGGCCTTGATCTTGCGCACGACGCCGGTCAGCAGCGGCGCGAGCAGCAGCACGAGCGCCATCTGGCCGAGCTGAACGAGGATGTCCGAGATCACGACCATATCGCGAGCGCCAGCAGCAATGTGACGAGGGTTGCGAACACCAGGCTGAGGTAGCGGCGGATGGTCAGGAACTGGAGCTGGTTCAGCCGATCGGCGAAGAACCACACGAGGTCAGTCACGGGTGTGTAGAGCCGCTTCCAGACCAGGTCGTGCATATCGACCCTGAGGCGGGCCGGCCGCAGTTCGCCCGGCGCAGGCATGTCGACATGCTCGCGGGCCTGGAAAACCAGCGTGCCGAACACGCGGCGGATCGGCTGCACAAAGCTCACGCCGGAATACTGCGCCGCCGGTGTCGGGTCGGAGAAGCCGCAACCCCAGGCCGGTCCGCGCCGGATCGCGCGCGACGCAAAGCGATGGATAAAGTACACCGCGAGCGACGCCGCGGCGGTGATGAAAGCAAAGACGAGCAATCCGTTGTAGGAACTGCGGCTCTCCTCGATCGGCACGATCGAGAGCCAGGGATCGTCCGCCTGAAGCGGCATCCGGTGGCCGATCACGGTCTGCGCGACCGGTGAAAGCGCGTCGATCACCAGGCCGGGCAGAATGCCGGCGAGGAAGCAGAGCACGGCAAGGCTGAACATCGCGGCGAGCGAATAGCGATCGACTTCGCCGGCGGCTTCCGCGGCCGGGCTCCGCGCGCGGCCGAGGAACGTGATGCCGAAGGCCTTGACGAAGCATGCAGCGGCCAGCGCCGCGGCCAGCGCCAGCAAGGCGCCGACCGCGGGCACCATGATCTTCAGCAGCCATTGCGGCAGGTCGGGGCTCTGCAGGACGGCCTGAAACATCAGCCACTCCGACACGAACCCGTTGAACGGCGGCAGCGCCGAGATCGCGACGCAGCCGACCAGAAAGACGAAGCTCGTGAGCGGCATGCGGTGGATCAGGCCGCCCAGCTTCTCGATGTCGCGTTCGCCGGTCGACGTCAGCACCGCGCCGGCCCCGAAGAACAACAGGCTCTTGAAGAACGAATGGTTGAGCACGTGGAACAATGCGGCCGTGAAGGCGAGGGCGGCCGCGAGGCCAAGGCCGTTCGCCTGAAATGCCAGCGCAAGGCCGAGGCTTGCGAAGACGACGCCGATGTTCTCGATCGTGCTGTAGGCGAGCAGGCGCTTGAGATCCTTCTCCATCAGCGCGTAGAGGATCCCCATGACGGCCGTGGCGCCGCCGAGGATGAGAACCGCGACACCCGCCGACCAGCTTGGCGGCCCGAGCAGATCGAACACGACCCGGATGAATCCGTAGATCGCGACCTTCGTCATCACGCCGCTCATCAGCGCCGAGACATGGCTCGGCGCGGCGGGATGAGCCAGCGGCAGCCACACGTGCAACGGGATCAGGCCGGCTTTCGACCCGGCGCCGAGCAACATCAGCGCGAGCACCAGTGCGGCTTCGGACGGGGTGTGCTGAGCAGCGCGGATGGCCGCAAAGCTGTAGCTGCCGCCCGCTCCCGCCAGCAGGCCGAAGGCAAGCAACAGAGCCAGCGTTCCGAAGCTTGCCATCACGAGATAGACGTAGCCTGCGCGGGCATTATCCGCGTCACGGTGATGCGCCATGACGAGCGCCCACGAGGCGAGCGACATGAATTCCCAGCACAAGAGGTAGGTGAACGCATCGTCGGCGAGCACGACGAGATTCATGCCGGCCAGGAACGCCGGGAAAAAGGGAAGGATGCGCTGCGGCGCGGATTCGTGGCTGCCGTAGCCGAGGCCATAAAGACTTGCGGCCGCACCGCCGAGATTGACCACGACGAGAAAGAACGCGGCGAGCGCATCGAGGCGGAAATGCGATCCCAGCCAGGGCAACCCGATCGGCAGGGCCAGTTCCGTCGCGCTGGTACGGGAGATGAGCGAAATCATGGCCCCGGCCAGCGCGATCAGCGAAATCGCGAAAGTCGCGCCGTAGACGATGGCTGTCGATTGGCGCGATCTGCTCGTTGTAATCGCGAGAGCGGTCGTTCCCAGCAGGGCGGCTACACACCAGATCTGCTGAGTGACCGCCGGGATCATGTCTGCACCTTCGGTGAGCCCGATCCGGCCTTCAATCGCACCCCGCGGCCGCCGCCACTGCTGACGGCGCCCTCATTGATGACCTCGACGCCGGCTGCGCCGAGCGCATCGATCAGTTTCACGAGCGAGTCGACGTTGCCGCGAATGGTACCTTCGCTCGCCTCCATCCGCTGGATGGTTGGCACCGAAAGTCCGGACAGTTCGGCGAGCTGCCGTTGGTCGATGCCGAGCAAGGCTCTGGCCGCTCGTAGCTGCGCCGCGGTGATCATCGATTGATGGCCGTCGATCTGAGACTCGCGTCTATTTTAATGTTATTTATGCACATCAAGTAATGATGGCACAAGGGCAATAAGTGATGTTTTATACATCATTCCTAGGCGCAGTCCTCAACGCGAGCGGTATCCGCGCGCCGACGGAGTTGCGCTGACGCGCGTTCAGTCGGAGATTTTTCGATAGACCGCCGCGGCGTGGCGCAGCAGCCGGCTCTTGCGCTTTCGTTCGTGCACGCGCTGGTGCTTGGCCTTGCGCTCGTGGGCGCGTTGCGCGGGTGCATCGACGCTCTCGAGCAGCCCGCGACGCACCTCGTCATCGTTCAATTCGCCGAGCAATTGCTGTCCCTTGCGCAGATGCTTCAGGATGATCCGCCATGACGCGTATTCGTCGGGGGGCAAGCCGCCCTCCGAGAACTCGATCGCGTAACGCAGCCGCTTGCTGGCGAGACGGACGCGGTGGCGCTTGTTCTTGCCCATGCCTTGCAGCCCGCGGCTCTTCTGGCACAGCTTGCCATGCCACCGCGCCAGCCGCCGCGCGTGAAACACCGCGACTGGCACGGCTCGCCGCTGCGCGGCGCGAGGGTCCTGCCGCGTGGTCCAGGGGCCGCTGCCGACCCAGTCCCACATGCCGTCGAACCATCGCCAGTATCGATCGCTTTGCAACGCCTCCTTGAGCGCCTCGAACGCGTCGGTTCGCGCCGTCTGGAGCATGCCTTCTTCAGGCAGGCCCTTGCTGTTCTCGATCGCGACGTCGAGGTCGCGCGTGGCGCCGAGATGGGCGCTCAGCCATCTCAACTCGGATTTCAGTCGCGTCCATTCGGTGTCCGCCACCATCGGCCCATAGAAGGCGATCGCCGCCTTCAGCCGCGTCAGCGCGATACGGGTCTGGTGCAGCGCGGCGGAATCGCCGGAACTTGTGGCCTCGTGATTGGTGGCGACTTCCTCGAGGCATTCGGACAGGATCAGGCGAAACGCGGTCTCACAGCGCATGGCTTCGCTTAGATGGCGCGGCCGCTTTGGGCGGACAACACGCTCCTTGGCCGGACTTGCCGCTAACGTCATGACACTCTCGTGACCCCGCCGGTGCCGCAACGCAACCGGGCGGCTCCCGGGTGGGAAGATTTCCCGTTTGATCGATGTCGATCAAGGATTTTCTGCTGGGCCGCAGTGCGACGATCCAGCGACAGGATCAAAATGTCGCAATCAACCCGTTGGCGGGAGCTCATTCCAGTCGATATGCAGGCCGGGCTTTTGAGGGAACACCACGGTTTCCGGCCCGACCAGCCAGCGGACTTCGCCGCAGCGTCGGATATTTCGTGCACGAAGTATCTTGATATTTCGCGTACGAAATATATAACGGACGGCATGAAAGCGGAACACCGGCTGATCTTTCTTCTGACCGTGGCCTATCGCCGGTTGCAGCGCGCCATCGAGCAGGAGACGGCCACGCACGATCTGACGTCGGCCCAGGCCGGCGTGCTGTTCTTTCTCGGGCGCAATGACGGCGCGCTGATCGGCGACGTCTCGCAGGCGCTCGACATCGTGCCGTCGGCGATGAGCGGCCTCGCCGACCGGATGGAACGTGCAGGCCTCGTGAAACGCCGGCGCGATGGCGAGGACGGCCGCAGCCAGCGGCTCCTCCTGACCGCGGCGGGGCAGGAGTTCGGCAAACGCGCCGCAACGCGGACCAGGGCGATCAACAACCGTCTGATGGACGGGTTCTCGGACGCGGAGATCGACGTGGTGTCGCGCTGGCTGACCAGCCTGCAAGACAAGTTTCCGAAGGACTAAGACAGCTAGAGCGTTTTCGAGCGAAGCGGCTACCGGTTCGCGTGAAGAAGACGCCTCAAGCAAGAAGCGAGCAACAGGAGTGAAGCATGAGTGAAGTGGTCGTAGCGCTGGACGGCGGTGTCCTCACCATGACGATGGCGCGCCCGGACAAGAAGAACGCGATCACCAACGCGATGTATGGCGCGATGGCCGACGCGCTCGCGCGCGCGGAGGGCGATTCCGCGATCCGCGCAGTGCTGCTGCAGGGCGACGGCGACAGCTTTACCGCGGGCAACGATCTCGCCGATTTCGCGGCGGTGTCGCGCGGCGTGCAGGGCGAGCGCCACGTGACGCGCTTCCTCGCCGGACTTGCCAAGGCGACGCGGCCGCTGGTTGCCGCCGTGCAGGGCAATGCGGTCGGCATCGGCACCACCATGCTGCTGCATTGCGACCTCGTCTACCTCGCGCCGACCGCGCGGCTGATCACGCCGTTCGTCAATCTGGCGCTGGTGCCGGAGGCGGCTTCGACCTATCTGCTGCCGCAGCGCATCGGCTATGCGCGGGCCTATGCGATGTTCGCGCTCGGCGAACCGGTCGAGGCGGAGACGGCGGTCTCGATCGGCCTCGCCAACGCGGTTGTGCCGCTCGCGGACCTGCGCGCCAAGGCACGCGCGGCGGCGGACGCGCTGGCGAAGCGGCCGTTCGGCTCGCTCCAGCACACCAAGGCGCTGATGCGCGACCCCGCCAGGATCAGCGCGCAAATGGCGCGCGAGGGCGAGATCTTCCAGGAGCGACTGATGAGTGCGGAAGCACGCGAGGCCTTTGCCGCCTTTGCCGAGCGTCGCCAGCCCGATTTCTCCAAGATTACCGGTTAGGCCCGGAGCGTGGCCCGCCACGCGTGGGCGGCGCTATTGCTTTGGGGTTGACGGCCTCGCCGGCTTCGAACATCTCCTGTCGGGGCATAGCGCAACCCGGCGAGGCGAGGCATGAGCGACAGTCACACGCTGCGCGGCGAAGGAATCGCCGCGACCATTTCGGCGCAGGGCGCCGAATTGTCGTCGCTCAGAAATGCCGACGGGACCGAACTGTTGTGGCAGGCCGGCCCGCAATGGCCGCGCCATGCGCCCATCCTGTTCCCGATCGTCGGCCGCTTGAAGAACGATACGCTGCGCCACAACGGCAAGACCTATCCGATGACGCAGCACGGCTTCGCGCGGGATCGCCGCTTTGCCTGGGTGGAGCAGGGGCCCCGATCCTGCAAGCTTGCGCTCACCGACGATACGGAGACGCGTGCGCGCTATCCCTTCGCGTTCAGGCTCGAGGTCACCTATACCGTTGATGGCGCCGATCTCGATGTCGCCTTCGACATCGTCAACACCGGCGCCGAGACGCTGTCGGCCTCGCTCGGCGGTCATCCTGCCTTCAACTGGCCGCTGCTTCCGGGATTGGCAAAGGAGGCGTACGCGCTGACCTTCGCGAAGGATGAGCCGGCGCCGATCCGGCGGCTGACGGAGGGCCTGATGCGGCCGCAAGCCGAGCCGAGTCCGATCAAGGGCAGCGTGCTGGCGTTGTCCGAGCAATTGTTCGATGACGATGCCATGATCCTCGATCAGGTTGCGAGCGCGTCGGTTCGCTTTGCTGCTGCGCAGGGACCCGCGATCGAGCTGTCCTGGCGCGGCTTTCGCGAACTTGGCATCTGGTCGAAGGTCGGCGGCGCGGCGTTCCTCTGCATCGAGCCGTGGTACGGTTTCGCCAGCCCTGTCGAATTCGATGGCGAGTTCGCCGGCAAGCCCGGCCTCATGCACATCGCGCCGGGTGCGCGGCAGTCACTGGGCTATCGCATTCGCGTGAGCTGACGAAGAACAGGTCAATGGGTGCGGGGGCTGAGCGCACTGGTGATCGCGCCGACCGATGGCGGGTTCTCGTTCGCCCAGGCCTCATGCGCGGCCAGGTCGCGGTAATGTTCGGCCATGCGCAGCAGCCGCTCGCGGATGCCGGCATCTTCCTCGCCCTTGGCCTGATCGGTCAATTGCGCGGCGCGTTCGAGAAGCGCTTTCGGATCGATCACGACAGGCTCCAAATCCGGTTTTCGCCAAGCGGACAACCGTTACAGGCAAGCACAGTTCCTGCCATGGTTTTGATGACGGCGCATTCAGAGCTGGAACAAGCCGAGTCCCGCCATCACATCGCGCTTGGTGCGCTCGGTGATCTCCCGGGCTTTCAGGGTTCCGCGCCTAATCACGTCAGCGACATGGTCGCGATCGCCTGCCAGCTCGGCGCGTCGGGCCCGGATCGGCGCGATCAGGGCTTGCAGGATGTCCTCCAGCCGCCGCTTGACCGCTGCGTCGCCGAGACCGCCGCGCCGATAGCGTGCCTTCAATTCCTCGACGGCGTGGTGATCGTCGTCGAACGCGTCGAGATAGCAGAAGACGACATTGCCCTCGACCTTGCCGGGGTCGCCGACGCGCAGATGATCGGGATCGGTGAACATCGCGCGCACCGCGGCCGTGATGGCACCGGGCGAGGCCGAGAGCGCAATCGCATTGCCGGCGGATTTGCTCATCTTCGCGCGCCCGTCGACGCCCGGCAGCCGTCCCGCGCGCGGTATGACGGCCACCGCCTCCTGCAGGAGCGCACGACCGGCGAGCGCGTTGACACGCCTGATGATCTCGTTGGTCTGCTCGATCAGGGGAGCCTGGTCCTCGCCGACCGGCACGACGGTCGCCCGAAACGCGGTGATGTCGGCGGCCTGCGTCACCGGGTAGCACAGGAAGCCCGCAGGGATGTCGCGTCCGAATCCGCGGGCGCGGATCTCGTCCTTGATGGTGGGATTGCGCTCCAGCCGCGCGACGGTGACGAGGTTGAGATAGAGCATCGACAATTCGGCGAGCGCCGGAAGCTGCGACTGCAGGCAGATCGAGGTCCGTTCGGGATCGATGCCGACGGCGAGATAATCCAGCGCGACCTCGATGACGTTGCCGCGGACCTTGCCGATGTCGTGCGCGTTGTCGGTCAGCGCCTGCATGTCGGCGAGCAGCAGGTATTGCTCATGGCTGTCCTGAAACGCGAGACGGCTTCTGAGCGAGCCGACGTAATGGCCGAGATGCAGCGGCCCGGTGGTGCGGTCGCCGGTGAGGATGATCGGTTTGGTCACGGCTTATCTCCATTCGTTTGAATGGGGACACCGCATGCGGGCTGGATGAGGTGAAAGAAAAAGGCCGCCCAATGCGGCGGCCCCGAAATGCATGAACGCGTTCGGCCCGCCTGTCAGTCGGCGAGCCACCAGAGATTGGCGATCAGGATCGAGCGGTTCATGGCGTGAGGCGTAAGGCAATCGAACGAGCCGGTCAAGACGGCATAGCCAGTTATTCTTCCACCCGGCTATGCTCGAGTAATCGCTCCCCTGTGCTCCTCCGAGAACACGTGCGCGTAAAGGTTGGCGATCCATTGCTTACCTTCCTGCGTGACCCGCAGATATCGAAGTGCGTCGCCGATATAGGGGCAGACGGCCTTCCAGAAGAAAGCAGGGTACGCTGCACGTAGATCATCGGGGGTCTGATATCCGAGTTTCTCGCTTGCGCCAGTCTCCCGAAATTCGGCAAACAAGGCTGACGTCTTCCGCAAATAGTCAATGTCGGCCAATTGGCCGATCAAATCCGCGGCACGAAGCAGGCCGGGATAATCCGCCGTACTGGTATGCTCCTCTTCCCCCGGTACCGGAAAGCGCGTGTGCTCGATGTTCGCCTCGATTTCCTTTGTGTCGATGGAGGTCAAGCTCACCTTGCCGAAACGCTCGCGGACAAAGAGCTTGGATCGTGTCACATGATAGGGGGTCAAGGATGCGTCCGTGGCTCCAGCAGATATCCGGACGCGATCACCATTTTCGTTACAAACATAAAGTCCGTCCCGGTCGCCTCGACATACCCCGCGTACATAGCCGATGTCGTGGCATAAGAGCGAAATCATGAAATGGAGCCAGTCGCGCGGCCTGACGCCGCCTTCGCTCGTATGCTTGCCGAGTAAAATGTTCTGTCCGACCAACGTCACCATGATGGTGTGGTTCATGTCGTGGTAGGCCGCATCGCTATTGGCAATATTCTCCAACGCGAGGCGCCCAACGAAACCGATGATGTCCGGATAGGCGGGCTCGAGGATTCCGTAGATTTGGCCGTATGTACCCTTAAGCTGATCGACAAACGCTTGGATGACAATTTGAGTTGGGTTGAACATGATCGCCTCCAATGCGCGGATGCTATGCCGGTTTGGGTATTTCGTCACCGGGTTGTTGGTCCCGCGAATTGGGCCGGAGCCTGGTGGCCCGGAGGCCTGTCGAGCCCTGGTTTTGGGGGCTACCCTGGATGAGGCAGGGCTGAACCACCGCGGATGGCCCATCGCGATCAATGCAGCCGACCGCCAACGGTCCGCTGTGAGGTGCATACCGGATCTTGCCGAGGCCGGGCCAAACGGTCGCGATTGGACCCGAAGTGGGCAGTGGGGCCAGTAACGAGGGTGGACCAAAGCGCGCATGTATCCGCCCATGGCTCCCAACTTCCGTCAATTTTTGATCGCCATGTCAGATGTGGAAATTCTTGCCGAAGCGTGGCGATAGGAGTCACGCGATCAATGCTTTCATTCCAAGTGATTTGCAGGACGAGTAATGAAGAACGCAACACTGTTGGCCCTTGGTTTGTTGGCGGCGGGAGTTTGGTCACAAGACAGCGCGAGATGTCAGACCTCGCTTTCCCCTCCGCTTTCGCTTGCGCCGCCGCCGCCGGATGAGGGATCGGCATCTCCGGGCGCAACCAACAGCGTCTGGCCGCCGACGGCGACCGCTAAGAGATCGGTACCGCCCCGGGCCGCTGAAGATTCTTTGCCACGCTCCACTGCCCCGCGATCTGCCACTGTCGAACACACGCCGGTAGAGTCAGGCAGCGCTTCGCCAGCACAAGTGATCGACAGGTCGCCGTCGTCGGCTAGACCGGTCCCCGATTACGATGGTTTTAGCGTCGGCATCGACGACGACACGTCAAGCCGGACGACGCGACCCGTCAGGTCACACCGGGCAAAGCAGCCCAAGCTCGATCAAGAAGCGGATCGTGTCTCTCGGCAGCAATCGGTCGACCCCGGGGACGATGACAAACTAAAGGGCAAGCTTACGATTTGCCGCGGCTGCAAGTAGCAGGCACCACTCCGGACGGACATTTGAATTGGCTCGTCATTTTGCGGGACACTTGCGATGCAAGAGTCCGGAGTTGGCCCATCGCGACATGTTCCGATGCTGCACAAATGACCGCTATAAGGACAACGCGGACGTAAGCTTCATCGCATGACGCCACTGTGTTTATGGTACGTGCCCTAGTTGAACGCCATGCCGCCGCTCATCGCGATGGTCTGTCCGGTCATGTAGGGATTGTTGACCAGCAGCATCACGGCCTGTGCCACCTCTTCCGCTGTGCCGAAGCGGCCGACCGGGATCCGGCTGACGAGCTCGCTCTGTCTCTTCATCATGTCGGTCTCGATCAGTGACGGCGCCACGGCGTTGACGGTGATGCCTTCCTTGACAAGGCGTGCGGCATAGCCGCGGGTCATCCCCTCCATCGCCGCCTTGGATGCGTTGTAGTGCGGCCCGATCGAGCCGGCGCCGCGCGCCGCGCCGGAGGAGATGTTGACGATGCGGCCCCATTTCCGGGTGCGCATCATCGGCAGCACCGCCTGTGTGCAGAGAAACGCCGATTTGAGATTGACCGTGATGGTGCGGTCGAAATCCTCTTCGGTGAGGTCGTCGACACCCCTGACGATGGCGATGCCGGCATTGTTGACGAGGATGTCGACCGGGCCGAGCTCGGATTTGGCGCGCTCGACCAGCGCGGTGACGGCGGCAGCTTCCGAGACGTCGGCGGCGATCGCGACGGCGCGGCCGCCGGCGGCAATGATGCCCTTCGCTAGCGTCTCCGCCTCGGCCGAGCGCTCGCGATAATTGATGGCGACGGCTGCGCCGGGATCCGCCAGCATCTTGACGATCGCCGCGCCGATGCCGCGCGATCCGCCGGTCACCAGCGCCACATGTCCGTGCAGACTGCTTGTTGTCATCAAGGTCACCCTGTTCGACGTACCCTCGCAGGCTCGCAAACGGGAAGGCGCGGCGCAATGCAACTCTGCTCAAATCTGCGTTGGAGGCCGCCGCGCGGCGAAAAACCGGCTTCCGGGGCCGGAATCGGCCTTGCGTCCGGCCCGGGCCGGCGGCAATGGTTGGGACATCACTTCTTAGCCCACCCACGAGAGATCGATGAGCAAACTGATTGTCCGCGCCGGCGAGTTCACCTTTGACGCCCGTTTCGAGGAGCAGCTGGCGCCGAAGACGGTCGCCGCGTTCCGCAAGGCGATGCCGTTCGAGAGCCAGGCGATCCACGTGCGCTGGAGCGGCGAGGGCGTCTGGATGCCGCTCGGCGATCTCGACTTCGGCGTGTCCTACGAGAACCACACCAGCTATCCGGCGCCGGGCCAGATCATCCTCTATCCGGGCGGCATCAGCGAGACCGAGATCCTGCTCGCCTATGGCGGCGTGCACTTCGCCAGCAAGATGGGCCAGCTCGCCGGCAATCACTTCATCACGCTGACCTCGGGGCTGGAGAACCTCACCGCGTTCGGCAAGACCGTGTTGTGGAAGGGCGCGCAGAACATCCGCTTCGAGGAAATCTGATGTGACCGAGGCCCGCTATCCGCGCGATCTCCGCGGCTACGGCCGCAATTCGCCCGATCCGAAATGGCCCGACGCGGCGCGCATCGCCGTGCAATTCGTGGTCAATTTCGAGGAGGGCGGGGAGAACAACATCCTGCACGGTGATCGCGCCTCGGAAGCGTTTCTGTCCGACGTGCTCGGCGCGCAGCCCTGGGTCGGCCGGCGGCACGCCAATATCGAGACGATGTTCGAATATGGCGCGCGCGCCGGCTTCTGGCGGCTGTGGCGGATATTCACCGAGCGGAAGCTGCCGGCCACGGTGTTCGGCGTCGCGATGGCGCTGAAGCGCAATCCGGACGTCGTCGCCGCGATGCAGGAGGCGGGCTGGGACATCGCGAGCCACAGCCTGCGCTGGGTCGAGCACAAGGACATGTCGGAGGACGAGGAGCGCGAGGAGATCGCCCGCGCCATTGCCGTGCATGCCGAGGCGACCGGCGCGCGGCCGCTCGGCTGGTACACCGGCCGCTCCTCGATCAACACGCTGCGGCTTCTAATGGAGGCGGGCGGCCTGCGCTATCTCTGCGATTCCTATGCCGACGATCTGCCGTACTGGATCAAGGCAGCCGGCACCGAGCCGCATCTCGTGATCCCCTATACGCTCGATGCCAACGACATGCGCTTCATCAACGCGCAGGGCTTCGGCGGCGGCGAGGAGTTCTACACCTACCTGAAGGACAGTTTCGACGTGCTCTATGCCGAGGGCGCAACCTCACCGAAGATGATGTCGATCGGTCTGCATTGCCGCGTCGTCGGGCGTCCCGGCCGCGCCGCCGCGCTGATGCGCTTTCTCGACTACATCCAGAAGCACGAGCACGTCTGGGCGCCGACCCGGCTTCAGATCGCCGAGCATTGGCACGCCAATATGAAGCATCTCGCCGCGGAAGCGTTTGAGATCGGCTAGCGCCGGTGCCACTCCAGCCGAATTGACGCAACATCCTGCGCATTCGAATTGCATCGGGTGAATTGCTGCGTTGCACAGACGTCAGAAGCGATCCCGGATTCCACGCGTTAGCAGCCTGCAATGCGGGAGCAGGCGGGTTTCATGCAAGACGTCCAGGAGATCGTAACCGGATTGGAACACACATTTCGCTGGGTTCCGGATTGGGTGGTCGGCCTCGTCCTGATCACGGCTGCGATCGCCGTTGCGCTCGTCGTTCACTCCATCGCGCAACGCATCGTCCATCGCATGGTGGGACCAAAGAATTCCGTCGCGCCGATGCTGCTTGACCGGACAGCCGGTCCGTCACGGCTGGCGCTGTGTCTTGCCGCCCTCGCGCTGGTGTTGCCATTGGCGCCGCTCAACGATCTGCTGCGGCTGACACTCAGCCATTTCTTCGGCGTCGCCGTCATCGCGCTGATCGGCTGGATCTCGATCCGCGCCGTCGACATGGCGTCGGCTAGATATCTCGATAAATTTCGCCTCGACGTTGCCGAGAATTTCCTGGCACGCAAGCACGTCACCCAGGTGCGCGTCTTCAAGCGGGTCACCGACACGCTGATCGTCATCATCGCGGTCTCCACCGCGCTGATGACGTTCGACTCGGTCAGGCAATACGGCGTCAGCCTGTTCGCCTCCGCCGGCGCCGCCGGCCTGATCGTCGGTCTTGCCGCAAGGCCGTTGCTGAGCAATCTGATCGCCGGCGTGCAGATCGCCGTCACCCAGCCGATCCGGATCGAGGACGCGGTCATCATCGAAAACGAATGGGGCTGGGTCGAGGATATCGCCTCAACCTATGTCGTGATCCGGCTGTGGGACTGGCGGCGCATGGTGGTACCGCTGTCCTATTTCATCGAGCGCCCGTTCCAGAACTGGACGCGCGACGCGCAATCCCTGATCGGTGCGATTGCGCTGCATGTTGATTATAGCGCCGACGTGCCGGCGATCCGCAAAAGGCTGGAGCAGGCAGCGAAGGAGTCGCGGCTCTGGGACGGCGCGGTGGTCAATCTGCAGGTGATCGACACCCACCCGCGCACCATCGAGCTGCGCGCGCTGATCAGTGCACGGAATGCACCGCAATCCTGGGACCTGCGTTGCGAGATCCGCGAGAAGCTGCTGGCGTTCATCCGTGACGAGATGCCAGACGCGCTGCCGCGCGATCGGGCGATCCTGGCGCCCGCGGTCGATGATTTCGGCCGGGCGTTCCTGCGCGGAGCGCCGGCACGGCAGCGCGCGGCGGCGCCGGCGCGCAGCTGATCCGTGATCCGCTCTAGTGCCCTGCCATGTGCCGGCCGATCTCGGTGAGATCGGCCTCGCTGGCGCGGGCCTCATGCACGAACGCGCCGTGAAACATCACGACCAGCCGGTCCGACAGCTCCAGCAGCTCGTCGAGGTCCTCGCTGACCAACAGCACCGCCGCGCCCCGGTTGCGGGCGGCCATGATCTCGGCGTGGATTTGCGCCACCGCCGCGAAGTCGAGTCCGAAGCAGGGATTGGCGGCGATCAGCACCTCGACGTCGCCCGAAAGCTCGCGCGCCAGCACCGCGCGCTGGACATTGCCGCCCGACAGCGCCGCGATCGGCGTCTCCGGCGTGCGGGTCTTGATCTTGTAGCGGTTGATCTTGCGCTCGGCGTCGTTGCGGAAGGCGGCACGGTTCAGCCACCAGCCGCCGCGCGCGAACGGGGCGCGATCGAACTCGCGGAATGCGATGTTGTCGGCGACGCTCATGCCGCCGACGCAGGCGTTCTTCAGCGGCTCTTCCGGCAACAGCGACATCCTGTGGCGCCGCATCTCCGCGCGGCTCGCCGCATAGGTCTCGCCCTGGACGCGGATCACGCCGCTCTCGGCCTCGCGCTGGCCGGCCAGGACCTCCACGAGCTGGCGCTGGCCGTTGCCGGAGACGCCGGCGATGCCGACGATCTCGCCGCTTTCCACGGTCAGCGATACGCCGTGCACGGCAATCGCGCCGGCATCGTCAAGCGCCGTGAGCTTGTCGAGCTCGAGCCGGGCCGCTCCGGTCTCGCCGGTGCGCGGCGGCTGCACCGTCAGCTGCTCGGCGCCGATCATGGTGCGGGCCATCTCGTCCGGCGTCAGCTCGGCAACCCGGCCGCTGCCGGCGAGCTTGCCGCGGCGCAGGATGGTCACCTCGTCGGCAAAGGCCATCACCTCGCGGAACTTGTGCGTGATCATCAGGACGGTGAGCTCGCCCGCGACCACCATCGCGCGCAGCATGCCGAGAACCTCGTCGGCTTCGCCCGGCGTCAGCACCGAGGTCGGCTCGTCCAGGATCAGGAAGCGGCGCTTCAGGTACAGCTGCTTGAGGATCTCGCATTTCTGCCGTTCGCCGGCGGAGATGTCGGAGACCTTTGCATCGAGCGGCACCTTGAACGGCATCCGCGCCAGGAAGGCCTCCAGCTCCTTCTTCTCCTTGCGCCAGTCGACCACGGCAGGCACGTCGTCGCGCGCCAGCACCAAATTCTCGGCGACCGTCATCGCCGGCACTAGTGTAAAGTGCTGGTAGACCATGCCGAGCCCGAGCGCATGCGCGTCCTTCGGATTGGCAATGGCCTGCTGGCGGCCGCCGACGAGGATGTCGCCTTCGGTGGCGTGGTAATAGCCCATAATGCATTTGACGAGCGTGCTCTTGCCCGCGCCATTCTCACCGAGCAGCGCGTGGAACGAGCCGGGACGCACCTTGAGCTCGACATTGTCGAGCGCTGTAAAATCGCCGAACCGCATCGTCATGGCGATGGCGTCGACGCCGAACGCGCCTGATGGTGCGGGCGGCTCGCCGATGATCACGACAGCGCCCCGATCAGGTCGGCGGATTTGGTCACCGCGCCGAACACGCCGCCCTGCATCTTGATCATCTTCAGCGCGTGGTCGTGATTGCCCTTGTCGGTCGCGCCGCAACAGTCCTCGACCAGCACGCATTCGAAGCCGCGATCGTTGGCCTCGCGCATCGTGGTGTGAACGCAGACATCGGTGGTGATGCCGGTCAGCACGATGTTCTCGATGCCGCGCAGCCGCAGCATCAGTTCGAGGTCGGTGGCGCAGAACGAGCCTTTTCCGGGCTTGTCGATAACAGGTTCGCCCGGCAGCGGCGCGAGGTCGGGAATGATCTCCCAGCCGGGTTCGCCGCGCACCAGGATGCGGCCGCAGGGGCCGGGGTCGCCGATGCCGGCGCCGATCTGGCGCGAGCGCCAGCGCTTGTTGGCGGGCAGGTCGGCGAGGTCGGGGCGGTGCCCCTCCCGCGTATGGATGATGTGAAAGCCCTGCGCGCGCATCACCGCGAGCAGCTTCCTGATCGGCTCGATCGGCGCCCGGGTCAGCGAGAGGTCGTAGCCCATCTTGTCGACATAGCCGCCGACGCCGCAGAAATCGGTCTGCATGTCGATGATGATGAGCGCGGTATTCTGCGGCCGCAGATCGCCATTGTAGGGCCAGGCGTAGGGCTCGGACTTGATGAAGCGCTCGGGCATGAAATGATCTTTCGAGATGCTATCGGGTGATGGACAATTCGGCGGGCGCGCCGGTCAGCGTGCGCTTCGGCGAGCAGGTGATGATCATGATCGCGAGCGTCAGGATGTAGGGCGCGGCGTTGAACAAATGATAGCCGGAGGTGATGCCGACCGATTGCAGCGCGGGCCCGAGTGCGGCCGCGCCGCCGAAGGCGAGCGAGGCCCACAGGCACAGCATCGGGTCCCAGCGCGCGAAGATCACCAGCGCCACCGCCGTGATGCCCTGTCCCGAGGAAAGGCCCTCGTTCCAGCTGCCGGGATAGAACAGCGACAGGAACGAGCCGCCGATGCCGGCGAGGAAACCGCCGACCATGGTGGCGCGCAACCGGATCAAGAGCACCGAATGGCCCATCGCGCGCGCCGCATCGGCGCTCTCGCCGGCGGTGCGGATCAAGAGGCCCCAGCGCGTGGTCCTGAAGGCCCAATAGAGCAGCGGCGCGATCGCGACGCCGATCAGGAACAGCACGTTGATGCGCAGCGCCGCGCGGACCTGCGGGATGTCGCTCCACCAGCCGAAATCGATCGCGGGCAGCCGGGCCGCCGTCGGCTCGATCAGCGGCTTGCCGAGGAAGAACGCGAGCCCCGTGCCGAGCAGCATCAGCGCGATGCCGACCGCGATGTCGTTGACGCGCGGCAGCGAGCAGATGCCGGCATGCAGCGCGCCGAACAACGCGCCGGTGATGCCGGCCGCGAGCACCCCGAGCCACGGCGAGCCCGACAGATAGGAGATGCCGTAGGCGCTCATCGCGCCCATCACCAGCGTGCCCTCGAGGCCGAGATTGATGCGGCCACTTCGCTCGGTGATGCACTCGCCGAGGCTGACGAACAGGAACGGCGTCGAGACGCGGATGGCGCCGCCGAACACGGCGAGCGGGACGGTCCAGAGGCCGAGCGATGCGTCCGCCATGTCAGGACTTTCCCTTCAGGAAGCCGATGCGCCCGTAGAGCGCGTCGCTGGCCAGCACGAACACGAAGATGATGCCTTGCAGCACCAGCACGGAGGCGTCGGGCAGGCAGAGCCGGCGTTGCAACAGGCCGCCGGAGGCCGAGATGCCGCCGAGCAGGATCGCCACCGGAATGATCGCCAGCGGATTCTGCCGCGCCAGGAACGCAACCAGGATGCCGGTGAAGCCGTAGCCCGCCGCGAGGTTGGCGTTGGTGCGGCCCTGCACGGCCGCGACCTCGATCATGCCGGCCAGCCCGGCACAGCTGCCGGCGAGGAAGCACACGGTCAGGATCAGTTTGCCGACACTGAGGCCGACGATCTTGGCGGCGCGGATGTTGCCTCCGGCGACGCGCGCGGCGAAGCCGAAGGTGGTGTGATAGATCAGGATGTAGGCGGCGATGGCGGCGACGAGGCCGAACACCAGGCCCCAATGCACGTCGGTGCCGGGAATGGTGCCGATCATGTTGGCGGCGCCGATCTCGCGCGTCGACGGCTTGTTGAGGCTCGCCGGATCGCGCATCGGCCCCTCGACCAGATGGTTCAGAATCGCAAGCGCGATATAGACCAGCAGCAGGCTCGAGATCGTCTCGTTGACCCCGCGATATTGCCGCAGGCCGCCCGACAGCGTGATCCAGAGGCCGCCGCCGATCATGCCCGCGATCACCATGGCGATCTGCACCACGATCGGCGCCGCGCCCTGCAGCGCCAGCGCCGCCGCGGTCGCCGACAGTGCGCCGATCAGAAGGGCGCCTTCGCCACCGATGATCACCATGCCGAGCTGTGCCGGCAGCGCCGTGCACAGCGCGGTCAGGATCAGCGGCGCGGCGCGGGTCAGCGTGTTCTGCCAGGAGAAGGCGGTGCCGAACGCGCCGTAATACATGTAGAAATACAGATCGAGCGGGTTCTTGCCGTAGAGCGCGACAAAGCCGCCGAACACCGCGAGCGCGCCGACCAGCGCCGCGGCCGGGATCAGGATGTATTCGATGCTCGCGCCGTGGCGCTGGAGGAATCCGGGATCGGCGGCCGGAGCGATGCCGGCCGCCTCCACCGATTCCGCCGTTTCCGTCGTCACGCGGTGGCTCCGATCACGCCCTCGACGAGATAGTCCATCTTCTCGAGCTCGGGATCCTGCTGGCCGCGATCGGTGCCGGACGCGATCACCGTCTTGCCCTTGTTGTCGACGAGCGGGCCCTTGAAGATCGTAAACTCGCCGGCCATGAACTTGGCCTTGACGTCGTCGGCGTGCTTGCGCGCCTCGGCGGACACCATCTCGCCATAGGGCGACACCTTGACGATCTCTTCCTTGAGGCCGCCGCGATAGAAGTTCGGGATCGCTTCGCCGGCGGTGATCATCTTGACGAATTTCGGATAGAGCGCCTCCCAATTCCACTCGGCGCCGGTGAGATAGGCCTTCGGCGCCAGCGGCGACTGGTTGACGTGATAGCCGCATACGAGAGCGCCGCGGCGCGCGGCGTTCTCGACCATCGTCTTCGGTCCGTCGACATGGCAGGTCAGCACGTCGACGCCCTGGTCGATCAGGCTGTTGGTAGCCTCGGCTTCCTTGACCGGCATCGACCAGTCGCCGGTGAAGATCACCTGGGTGGTCGCCTTCGGATTGGCGAGCCGGGCGCCGAGCGTGAACGCGTTGATGTTGCGCAGCACCTGCGGGATCGGCTTGGCGGCGACGAAGCCGAGCTTGCCGCTCTTGGTCGAATAGCCGGCCACGATGCCGGAGATGTATTGCGCCTCGTCGATATAGCCGAAATAGCTGCCGGCGTTCTTCGGGTCCTTGTCGGACCACAGGCCGCCGCAGTGCTCGAAGCGCAGTTTTGGAAACTTGCCTGCCATCTTGAGGACGTGCGGGTTGTAGTAGCCGAACGAGGTTGGGAACATGAGCGTGGCGCCGTCGAGATTGATCATGGACTCGATGGTCTTCTCGACTGCATCGGTCTCCGGCACCTTTTCTTCCTCGACCACCTTGATGCCGGGAAGCTTCTTCACCGCCGCGGCTCCTTGCGCGTGGGCCTGGTTGTAGCCGTAGTCGTCGCGGGACCCGACATAGATGAAGCCGATCGTGGTTTCCGCTGCCGCCGCGCCACGAATGCCGAGCGTGCTGCCGAGCGCCAGTGCGGCGCTGCCCTGCAATAAATGCCTTCTTGAAATCCTGCCAAAATCCATCGCTCGCTCCCTCCGGCGGGTCCGGCCCGCCTGTCCCTGTCGCCGCCGCCTGACGGCGGAGCTTAGGGGAAGTGTCGCAAGCTTCATGCCAGAGCATGTTTGGCGATCAGTCTTCCGTAAATGATTGAATGTACGTGAGAATGGTGATCGGTCCCGGAACGCTCGGAAGCCGATTGAGATCGATTTGCCTATTTTGTGAGCGATCGATCGCTGTTGTATGCAATGCCGTTAAGCAGTCTATAACCGCCGGACAGCCGGTGCGAGCCCGGTCGAGACCTGCGCACAACGCGCCATTTGCCGGCTGGTGAATCGGATCGGGCCTGCTACGAGTGAAGCGGGCTCCGGCGGCGGCGTTGGATTGATGGGAAACAGCATGAGCGAGACAAAACCGTCCTCGAAACCGTCTTCCCTTGGCGAAGAGATCGTGGCGCGGATCGATCAGCTCGCGACGATCTCCGAGACGCCTGAGCATCTGGCGCGAATCTTCCTCACCGAGGAGCACCGCAAGGCGGCCGATCTCATCCTGTCCTGGATGCGCGAGGCCGGCATGAGCGCGCATCTCGACGCCATCGGCAATGTCTGCGGCCGCTATGAAGGCGAGCGGCCGGGCCTGCCGGCGCTGATGCTCGGCTCGCATTACGACACCGTGCGCGACGCCGGCAGATGGGACGGCCCGCTCGGCGTCATCACTGCGATCGCCTGCGTCGCCGATCTGAACCGGCGCGGCAAGCGGCTGCCGTTCGCGATCGAGATCGTCGGCTTTGCTGATGAGGAGGGCGTGCGCTTCGCCTCGACCCTGCTCGGCAGCCGCGCGGTGGCCGGCACGTTCGACGAGAGCGTGGTCAACACGCGCGATCGCGCCGGCATCTCGATGCGCGATGCGCTGGTCGCCTTCGGGCTCGATCCCGATCATATCGGCAAGGCGGCGCGCGCCCGCCGCGAACTGCTCGGCTATGTCGAGCTGCACATCGAGCAGGGTCCCGTGCTGGAAGAGAAGGCGCTGCCGGTCGGCGTCGTCAGCGCGATTTCGGGCGCGACAAGGCTTGCCGCCAGTCTCACCGGCGTCGCCGGCCATGCCGGCACGGTGCCGATGAAGCTGCGGCGCGATGCGCTGGCGGGTGCTGCCGAATGCATCGTTGCGATCGAGCAGTTTTGCAGGTCCGACGAACAAGGCCTCGTCGGCACCGTCGGCTATGTCAACGCGATGCCGGGCGCCACCAATGTGATCCCGGGCAAGGTGTCCTTCACCATGGATATCCGCTCGCAGAACGACATGCATCGCAAGCGCGCCGTCGCCGACATCGTGCGGCAGATCGAGGCGATCGCAAAACGCCGCGACCTCGCCTTGCAGATCGACGTCACCCACGAGAACCGCAGCGTGCCCTGCGCGCCGTGGCTCAAGGCGCAGATCGCCGAGGCCGTCGCGGCCGAGGGCTATGCCGCGTTCGAGCTGCCGAGCGGGGCGGGGCATGACGGGATGGCGATGGTGGATGTCGCCGATATCGGCATGATCTTTCTGCGCTGCCGCGGCGGGATCAGCCACAATCCGGCCGAGCATGTCGAACTCGCCGATGCCGACATCGGCGCGCGGGTGCTGCTGCGCGTCGTCGAGAATTTTCGTCCGCACGTTGCAGTGAATAGCTAAAATTGCGCGCTTCGCAGGCCTGCGCCGAGGGGCGCTTGCTGCCCAAGTTGCGTCAGCACGCCGCAGGCACTGGTCAGGGGCCGCTGCCGGCCCGACCCATGCCTGATCCGGACAGATCAGACCACCGTTTCCGGCTCAGCTGGCCTATTTGCGGGCCGGGCGTGAAGCGCTAGACTTGGTGCAACGGGGGGTAGTGGACATGAGGTCGTCCGTCGTCCAGGACGTTCAGTTCCCAAAACAACCGGCGCTGCAGCTGATCTATGACACTGCACCGATCGGGCTCGCCTATCTCTCACCGGATTGCCGTTACCTTCAGATCAACCAGCGGCTCACCGAGATCTGCGGCATTTCGGTCGAAGGTCACCTCGGGCGCACGGTGCATGATTGCGTGCCCGCGCTGGCTTCGGCCGTCGAAGGTATCGTTCGCTCGATCATGGAGACGGGAGAGCCCGTCACCGACGTGGAGGTTTACGGCCAGCGCCCCGGCCACAATGACGAGCGATGCTGGATCACGCATTGGCATCCGCAGCGCGAACCGAACGGCAGCATCGTCGGCGTCAACGTTGCGGCCGAAGAGATCACCGATCGCAAGCGCAGCGAACGCGAGATCCGCGCCGCGCGCGATGCAGCCGAGAAGGCCTTGCACCATCTGCAGGAGACCCAGGCGTCGCTGATCGAGGCGGAAAAGCTCGCGGCGCTGGGCCGGCTGGTGGCCGGCGTCGCGCACGAGATCAACAGTCCGGTCGGCACCAGTCTCACCGTCGCCTCGGTGCTGGAGCAGAAATGCGCCGACTTCGCTGCCGAGGCTGCGCGCGGCAAGCTGAAGCGATCCAGCCTGAGCGATTTCATCGAGGTCGTCGAAAGCGCCTCGTCGCTGCTTGTCGGCAACCTCAAGCGCGCGGCAGACCTGGTGCAATCGTTCAAGCAGGTGGCCGTCGATCGCAGCTATTTCGACCGGAGCCAGTTCGATCTCGGCGCGGCGACCGAGCAGGTTCTCTCGAGCCTGCGTCCGGCCTTGCCGAAGAACAACCTGGCGCTCGAGGTCGATTGCCCGCCCGGTCTTGCCATGAACAGCTATCCCGGCCCCTACGGCCAGGTGCTGACCAACCTGTTCGTCAATTCGGTGGCGCATGCGTTCCCGGATGGCAAGGGCGGCATCATCGCGATCCGGCTCCGCGCCTCAGGCGCGGACCAGGTCGAGATCCTGTTCGCCGACAACGGTTGCGGGATGGATCACGACGTGCTGCGGCAGGCCTTCGATCCATTCTTCACCACGCGCCGCGACATCGGCCGCATCGGGCTTGGTCTGCACATCGTTCATAACATCGTCACGAACCGGCTCGGCGGAGAGCTCAATCTCGAAAGTGCGCCGGGTATGGGGACACGCATGCGCATCACGCTGCCACGCGTGGCGCCGCGGCGCGTGACCGATGGTTGATGGCTACAGGGGGCGACGAGAAGGAAATGCTCCCCGGCTTTCGGACCGGAAAACGTCCTTCCAAGTAACCGCCGCAAAAGGCATTCCACTACCCTTGCTTCTGCCCCCGTCGTCGCGACATTCTCAGGGTATTCCTGATGGTTACGACGATGAGCCAATCCGCATTCGATCCCTTCGGCGAGCCGGTCCCCGCGGTCGATCCTTCGATCGCGAGCGAGGGCGTGTCGAAATGGCTGAAGACCGCAGGCACCAGCGTGTTCTGGGTGCTGGTGGTCGGCATCGTGCTGGCACGGGCCGTCTATTTCGAGCCCGGCGTGTTCAGCTTCGAGCATGCCGTTGCCTGGGCGCAGGGTCTGTTCGCCGCGCTCTAGCCGCAGGTCCGCGCGGCGCCGTCCTGGCCCTTTGCGCCTCCCGAATGATCCCCTCGAACGCGACCGCCGCTGGCACCTCGAGCCGGCCGGGCGATTTCAGTTGCCAGAGCGTGCGCTCGATATGGATGCCCTTGATCGGGATCACCTTCAGCTTTCCGAGCTTCACTTGATCGTCGATCGTTGCGATCGACACGATGGCGACGCCGACGCCTGATGCCACCGCCTGCTTGATCGCCTCGGTGCTGCCGATCTCGAGCGTCCGCTGCGGCTCGACGTGGTGGGCGGCCAGCGCCTGCGCGACCACCTCGCGCGTGCCTGAGCCGGGTTCCCGCACGATCAGGATCTCGTCGTTCAGCGACCGGATGTCGATCGGCCCCTGGACCGCTGCGAAGCGATGATCCGGACCCGCAATCAGCGCCATCACGTCGGTACGCCAGGCTTCGCTGACCAAATTCTCGTCCTCGACCGGTCCCTCGACCAGCGCGATCTCGATCTCGTGTCCCAGCATCAGCGCGGCGATGTCGCTGGTGTTGGCGCTGACGACATGCAGATCGATGCCGGGAAAGGCGCGGTGGAACACGCCGAGATATTCCGGGATCATGTAGGTCGCGATCGTGGTGCTGGCGCCGATCCGCAGCGAACCGCTGTCGAGATTGCGCAGCGCCTGCAATTCGTCCTCGGCGGCGCGTTCGGCCGCGAACAGCGTCTCGGCATGCCGCGCCAGCGCCGCGCCCTCCCGGGTCGGCCGCACCCCCTTCGGCGTGCGGTCGAGCAGCCGGCAGCCGACCTGCAGCTCGAAATCCCGCACGCCCTTGGAGATCGCCGGCTGGCTGATGTGCAGGAGGTCGGCGGCGCGGGAGAAACTTCCGGTCCTCGCCACGGCCGCGAACAGGCGGAGCAGATGCAGGTTGAGGGACATAACTTCTCTCTATTGGGGCAGTCCGAAAATATATTAGCCAAGAGGTGTGCCTTGGCGCATAAAATCTTCTCCGAAAAGAGGATTTTGTGCCGGAACAAGAACAAGACCAGGGGCAGAAGCAGGGGGCGCTGCGGCGCATATTCCAGCTCATTCCGGGGATTCTGCTCTGCGGGGTCGTCACGGTCATCTCGCTCGGCATCCAGGCCGCCGAGGAGCGCGTTTTCGACCATCCCTATATCGAGGCCCTCGTCGTCGCGATCCTGCTCGGCATGGCGGTGCGCACCGCCTGGGAGCCGTCGGCGCGCTGGCGCTCGGGCATTGCCTTCAGCGCCAAGCAGCTGCTTGAGGTCGCGGTGATGCTGCTCGGCGCCTCCATCAGCTTTGCCGCGATCGTGGCGTCGGGCGGGCTGCTGATCGGCGCCATCGCCGTGACCGTCGCGATCATGCTGGCGGTGAGCTATGGCCTCAGCCGGATGCTCGGGCTCAAGACCAAGCTCGCGATCCTGATCGCCTGCGGCAATTCGATCTGCGGCAACTCGGCGATCGCGGCGGTGGCGCCGGTGATCGAGGCCGATGGCGACGACATCGCCTCGTCGATCTCGTTCACCGCCATTCTCGGCGTGCTGATGGTGCTCGGCCTGCCGCTCTTGATTCCGCTGCTGAAGCTGACGGCGACGCAATACGGCATCCTCGCCGGCCTCACCGTCTATGCCGTGCCGCAGGTGCTGGCAGCGACCGTGCCGGCGGGCATCGTCTCGACCCAGATCGGCACGCTGGTCAAGCTGGTGCGGGTGTTGATGCTGGGCCCGATCGTGATCGGCCTCTCGCTGCTGGTGGCGCGGCGGCGCAAGGCCGGCGCCGCCAGGGAGGGCACCTCGAAGGCCGCCTCGATCAGCCCGTTCAAGCTGGTGCCCTGGTTCATCATCGGCTTCCTGGCGCTGGCCGCGCTGCGCTCATTCCAGCTCGTGCCCGACATCGCGATCGCGCCGGTGACCAAGACGGCGGCGATCCTCACCGTCGTCTCGATGGCAGCGCTCGGGCTCGGCGTCGATGTCCGCGTGCTCTCGACCGTCGGCGGCCGGGTGACGGCCGCCGTCACGCTGTCGTTGATGCTGCTGCTGGGCTTGAGCATCGGCCTCGTGCACTTCTTCAAGTAGAGCATGATCCGGAAAAGTGTAAAGCGGTTTTCCGAAGAGATCATGCTCACATCAAAGGGCCGGCTACTCGGCGGCCTTCGCGGTCTTGCCGAACATCCGTGTCGGTGCGGGAAAGCCGCAGGACGTGCCGTCGGTGATCTTGACCTGATCTTCCCAGGGCAGGCGGAAGCGGCCGGACACCATGTCCTGCATGAACGTGTAGGGGCAATCCATCGCACCGCCCTTCACCGCGACATAGCCGCGGTGCCAGAGCTGATAGATGTTGTTCTCGACGCCCCAGTTGATCCGCGCCTCGCGCACGAGGTCGGGCCGCACCTCGGCGGTGATGATCTCGTCGGCCCGCCCCGTGGTCCCGTGCGCGATGATGCTGCCGTCGAAATTGACGATCATGCCTTCGCCCATCGAGTCGAACGACCCGTCCGAGCCGCACATGCAGACATTGGCCGTCACCATCAGGTTCTGGAACGCGTTGGCCTGGTTGGTGAAGCGCCAGCTGTCGCGGATCGGCGCGGTGTAGCCTGCGGTGCGGATCATGATCTCCGCGCCCTTGTAAGCGCATTCGCGGGCCATTTCCGGGAACATGCCGTCATGGCAGATGATCAGCGCGATCTTCGCGCCTTTCGGTCCATCGATCACGGGAATGCCGATGTTGCCGGGCTCCCACGGCTCGACCGGAATCCAGGGATGGAATTTGCGGTAGTACAGCTTGATATCGCCGTGATCGTCGATGATCAGCCCTGAATTATAGGGATTACCATGCGGGTTGAACTCCATGATGGAGAAGCAGCCCCAGATCTTGTTCTCGATGCAGGCCCGCTTGAAAGCCGCGACTTCAGGCCCGTCGAGCCGGCACATGATCTCCGGATTGGTATCCATCGAGAGGCCGTGCAGCGAGTATTCGGGGAACACGACGAGGTCCATGGTTCCGAGGTTGCGCCGCGCCTTGCCGACCATCCATACGATGCGCTCCGTCTGCCGTGCCAGGTCGGACCTTGTCGCAACCACAGGCAACTGCAGCTGCACCAGTCCGATCACGACGCCGTTCGGTGATTTGTTGAGACCGCCAAGTCCATTCATGCCTGTCCTCCCGCCTGCTTGAAATGGGCTGTCATTTCGCGAACGATGATCTTCGTTCGGTCGGGCTCCCAGCTAGCAACGATCATGCCAGCAAGATCGCAGAATGCGCAAATGCAGCGTACGGTCACATGCTGATCGGGATCGCCGCGATGCGCCGCATCATTGCGCAATGGCACGCGGTTTGCTTAATCAAATGCGGGTTTTCTCGCATTCGGGGCGTGCGTCATGGCGAATTCAAGCGGGACGATCGCGGCGGAGCCGGCGCCGATCACGCTCGACTGGAGCAGGACCGCGCTCGTCATCATCGACATGCAGCGCGATTTCATGGAGCGAGGGGGCTTCGGCGAGACGCTCGGCAATGACGTCAGCCGGCTTGCCCGCGCGGTGAAGCCGATTGCCGCAGTGCTCGCGGCCGTGCGCGACGCCGGGCTGCTCGTGGTCCATACCCGGGAGGGCCATCTGCCCGATCTCTCGGACGCACCGCCCGCGAAGGTCGAGCGGGGCGCGCCGTCGCTTCGGATCGGCGATCCCGGACCGATGGGACGGATTCTGATCCGCGGCGAGGCGGGGCACGACATCATTCCCGAGCTCTATCCCCTCGACAGCGAGATCGTGATCGACAAGCCCGGCAAGGGCGCGTTCTACGCCACCGAATTCGGCGACATCCTGCAGAAATACGGCATCGAGAATCTCTTGGTCTGCGGCGTCACCACCGAGGTCTGCGTCAACACCACGGTGCGCGAGGCCAACGATCGCGGCTACCGCTGCGTCGTGATCTCCGACGGCTGCGCGTCCTACTTCCCGGAATTCCACGAGATGGGTCTGAAGATGATCAAGGCCCAGGGCGGCATCTTTGGTTGGGTCACCGATTCAGCTGCCGTGCTGGAGGCGCTCGGGGACTAGCCGCCTTTCACCGCACCCGCCGTCAGTCCCGCCACGATCTGCCGCTGCGCCATCACGGTGAGCAGCAGCACCGGCGCCGTCACGATCAAGGCGGCGGCGGCGAGCGGGCCCCAGCTCAGCTGGTCGAACGAGATCATGTTGTAGACCGCGACCGGCAGCGTGCGGGTCTCACGCCCGGCCAGCACGATGCCGAACACGAAATTATTCCAGGAGAAGATCACCGCGAGGATGAAGGCAACCGCAAGGCCGGGCTTTGCGATCGGCAGCGCGACATGGCGGAACACCTGCCAGCGGGTGGCGCCGTCGATCAGCGCAGCTTCCTCCAGCTCCAGCGGCGTGGTTTCGAAATAGCCGATCATGATCCAGATCACGATCGGCACCGTGACCACGAGATGGATGATGATCTGCGGCACCAGCGTGCCGAGCAGGCCGAGCCACTGGAACAGCAGGAACAGCGGGATCAGATACGACAGGCCGGGCGTGATGCGCGCGATCAGGATCACGATCGCCGATTTATGCGCGGCCATCCGCGCGATCCCGTAGCCCGCGGGCACACCGACCAGCATCGCAAGGCCCGTGGCGCAGCCGGTGACCACAAGGCTGTTGCTGAAATAGGTCAGGAACCGGTTGGAGGCGAACACGTCGGCATAGTTCTTCCAGGCGATATGCTCCGGAAAGAACACCGGCGGGTAGGAGGCGTTGTCGATCTCGAATTTGAGCGACAGCGAGGCCATCCAGAGGAAGAACAGGATCGCCGGCGAGACGATGACGAACACCGACAGCCAAAGCCCGATCCGCCCGAGAATCTGGCGCGGGTTCATGCCTCGCCCCCGAGTTCAGATGTCCACAGCAGGCGCTTGCGCAAGTAAAGCAGCAGTGCCGCCAGCGCCACGATCAGGAGGAAGAACACCACCGCGATCGCCGAGCCGTAGCCGAGGTCGTAATAGACGAAGGCGACGCTGTAGAGATAGACGTTGATGGTCTCCGACGCCGAGCCCGGCCCTCCTTGCGTGATCGCGAAGATGATGTCGAAGCTTTTCACCGCGTCGATCATGCGGATCATGCCGGCGATGAACAGGAACGGCATGATCAAGGGCAGCGTGATGAAGCGGAACACCTGCCAGAAATTGGCACCGTCGATCTGCGCGCTCTCGTAGGGTTCGGTCGGGATCGCGGCGAGGCCGCCGAGCACGATCAGCATCACCAGCGGCGTCCATTGCCAGGTCTCGACCAGCACCAGCGAGGGGATCACCGTCGCCGGGTTGAACACCCAGAGCTGCGGCGGCAGCCCGACCAGCGACAGCAGATAGTTCAAGACGCCAAGCTGCGGGTGGAACATCATGGTCCACACCAGCGCGATCGCCACCGGCGTGGCCATCATCGGCATGATGAAGATGCCGCGCAGGAAACCGCGCGCGGCGAATTTCTGATGGAATACCACCGCCGCCAGCGTGCCGAACACCAGCGGCAACAGCACTGACAGCGCTGTATAGGACAGCGTGTGCCCGACCGCCTCGACGAAGCGCGGATCGGTCGGCAGCCGCAGATAGTTCGCGAGCCCCACGAACACGGTCGGCGAGCCGACCTTCCATTCCTGCAGGCTCATCCAGATCGTGAAGACCCACGGAAAGATGATCACCGCCAGCACCACGACGAGCGCCGGGATCACGAACGGCCAGTACGACGGCGGACGCCATTCACGCGCCGGGGCGGCGTCTCCAGAGCCTGCGGCTCTGGACTCTTGCTTTGACGCGTTTTCTTCACGCGAACCGGTACCCACTTCGCTTGAAAACGCTTTGCCGGCCGCCGCCGGCTCAGTCTGTGTCACCACGCTCACGCTTTTTCGCTACGCTCCAGGATGGGGCGGAATTGCTCGTGCGCCTTTTTCAGCTCGGTGGCCGGATCGGCGCCCGACAGCGTCGCGGTCAGCGCGGCGCCGACGATGTCGCGGAATTCGGCGACCGGGATGATGACGGGCAGGCCGAGCTTGGAGATCTTGGCGGAGTCAACCACCGACTGCAGCCATTCCTTGGTCTTCACGCCCTTGGCGACTTCGGCATCGTCGACGATGGAGTTGCGGAACGGCACGCCGCCGCCGGCCTGCAGCAGGCGCGCGCCCTGTCCGCGCGAGACCACCCATTGGCAGAGCAGATAGGCGGCTTCCTTGTTCTTGCTCGCCGCGGCGATGCCGACGCCGTCGCCATAGGTCGAGGAGAACTTGCCCTTGGGACCGGCGGGTACCAGCGTGTAGCCGACCTTGCCGACGACGCGCGAGGCGGCGGGATCTTCCAGCGGCGGCGCCCAGCCGTCGGCGTCGATCCACATCGCGGACCTGCCCTGCGTGAAGGACGCCATCGACTCCATCCAGTTGAAGCCGGCGACGCCGGGAGGCGCGCATTTTGTCAGCAGGCGCTGATAGAGCTTGGTGGCTTCGATCGCCTCGGGGCCGTCGGTCAGGATGTTGCCTTTGGCATCGAGGAATTCGCCGCCATAGTTCAGATAGAAGTTGGTCCACATCGCCATGTTGGCGTTGCGCAGGCCGCGGCCGACAAAGCCGTAGATGCCTTCCTTCGGATCGGTCAGCTTCTCGGCCGCGATTGCCATCTCCTCGAGCGTCTTCGGGACCTCGACGCCCTTCTTCTGGAACAGCTCCTTGTTGTAGTAGAGGATGAAATAGTCGACCGACCATGGCAGCGACAGCATCTGGCCCTTGTCGTTGCGCGCATATTGCAGGCCGGCCGCCGAGAAATCACTCTCGACGAGGTCCGGCGGCGTCATGCTCGGATCCTTGAGGTAGCCCGACATGTCGGCTAGCCAGCCGGCCTTCTCGAACTGCCGCTTCTGCACGTGATAGCTCAGGTGCACGACGTCGAAGCTCGGCTTGCCCGAGGACAGCTCAATCACGCATTTCTGGCGCTGCTGCTGCTCGGGGATCTGTTCCGACTCGACCTTGATGCCGGTGAGCTCGGTAAATTCCTTGATGTATTTCTGCAGATTGTCGCCGCGCGGCCCCTTGGCGAGGATCACTTCGAGTGTGGTGCCGGAATATTTCTTCCAGTTGATGTCGGCACGGGCCGGAAATCCGGTCAGTCCAACCGCGCCGGCGGCCGCGGTGCCGGCCAGCATCTGCCGGCGCGAGATCAGGTGATGCGACATGTTTCTCTCCCTGGACGGTTCTTGTTTGCGAGAGATACTAGCGCCTCAACTTTCTGTGCCTAGTCCCACATGCGCGGCACCGTTGCATAACGCTGCGCCGCGCATGGTATGGCAGCTATGCCTTGACGAAAGCGAGCAGGGTGCCGTTGCCGGAAGCCGGCGGCACGGTGATGCTGTTGCCGCTCTTCACGCCGGCTGAGCCCAGCGCTTTCTCGCTCGCGGCAAGGTCGGCCGCGATCACGAGGCCGGCGCCGCCGCGGTCGGACAGGCCATCCAGCGATACGCCGGGATAACGTTTGCCGAGCTGATCCCTGGTCAGGAACACGAAGTCGGCGCGGTTGCCGCCGGACGGCACCGCAACCGCACCGTCGGCGTCGTTCCTGACGGCGACGTCGATCATCCTGGAGAGATGCGCGGCATCGGCTGCGGGATCGGGCGAGACGATCAGCACCTGCTTGAGGCGTTTTGCCCCATTGGCGTGCGTCATCAATTCGGGAATCCACACCGTCTCGCGGGTCTTGTGCTGGCAGGCGAAGATGCGGACGCCGCCGGGCGCCTCCGCGGTCGGCCACTGGAAGGTGCGGAATTTCGCCGCGGAGATCGTGCCGTTCGGCAAGGTCACCGGGCGTTCGAAATCGGTCGGCCCGATCGGCGCATAGCCGCGCGCGCGAATCTCCTCGGCGCCAGCAGCGGAATCCACCGCGGTGAACGCGATGCGTTCGATGCCCTCGCCGCGCTTCTCGAGGAAGGCGCGCGCCGGAGCGTTGTGTTCGGTCGGGGTCAGCACGCCGAGCAATTCCATATAATCGGGGTCGAACATGATGGTGTAATTGCCCGATCCCATATGCGCGCTATGGGTGCCGCGCGGCGACACGGTGAAGCCGAGCCGCTTGTAGTTCTCGGCCGCCTTGTCGAGGTCCTTCACCATGACCACGGCGTGATCGATTCCGATGACGTTCTTGAGTGCCACTTGTTGTCTTCCCGGCTGGAATAGGAGGGTAGAGTAAAGTAACCAGAATGACCGGGCGGCCGCAAGGAAGGATCATGATGAACAGCAATGCCGTGCGCTGGCCCAATTCGCTCTGGGCAGCAGTGACGCCCTCCGGCCCCGATTGTCCCGAACTGACTGGCGCGCAGCAGGCCGACGTCGTCATCATCGGCGGCGGCTTCACGGGTCTATCGACCGCACTGCATCTGCGCGAGGCCAATGTCGACGTCGCGATCGTCGAGGCCGCCGAACCGGGGTGGGGCGCCTCGGGGCGCAACAACGGCCAGGTGATCCCGACGCTGTCGCGCCCCGATCCGGATGACATCATCGCGAGGCACGGCGCGGCCGGCGAGCGCTTCGTCGCGATGCTGCGTGACAGTGCCGCTGATCTGTTCGACGTCGTCAGGCGCTACAACATCGCGGCCGAGCAGGAGCAGGCCGGCTGGGTGCAGCCGGTGCATTCGCCGGGCCGTATCAAGATCGCCGAGCGGCGGGTGCGGCAATGGTCGAAATTTGGCGCGCCGGTCGAATTGCTGTCGCGCGATCACACCCGGGACATGCTCGGCTCGGATGCCTGGTACGGCGGCTTCTGGAACAGGACCGGCGGTCACGTCAATCCGCTGGCGCTGGCGCGCGGCCTTGCGCGGACCGTGCTCGGCCTCGGCTCGCGGATTTATGCCCGCTCGCCTGCGACGAGTTTCGAGCGCCGCGGCGATCGCTGGGTGGTGAAGACGGAAAAGGGTGAAATCTCCGGCCGCGCGCTGGTGGTCGCGACCAATGCCTATAGCGGCGAGTTCGCGAAATCGCTGGTGCCTGAGATTGCAACCGAGGTGATGCCGGTGCTGTCCTGGCAGATGGCGACGCAGCCGCTGTCGGACAATGTGCGCAAGACCATCATCCCCGGCCGGCAGGCGATGTCGGACACCCATGGCGAGCTATATTTCGCGCGCTACGATGCCCGCAATCGCCTCGTCACCGGCGGTGCCGTGCTCGGTCCGGGCGACAAGACCGGGCGGCTGAAGGCGCGGGTGACCGAGCGGTTGCAGCGCCTGTGGCCGCAGATTGGCGAGGTCTCCTTCGACTATGTCTGGAACGGCTATGTCGGGATGACGGCGGATTTCCTGCCGCGCATGCACCGGTTGGGACCGAACGCCTATGGCTGGACCGGCTGCAACGGCCGTGCCGTCGCGCTGACGATCCCGCTCGGCCGCGAATTGGCGCGCGCGGTCCAAGGCGTGCCGGAAAGCGAGCTGGCGCTGCCGTTCTCCGAGCCGGTGCAGTACATGGCGCACGGCGTGCTCCGCAAGCTCGCGCCCTGGATGCTGATGCTCTACCGGCGCCGCGATGCACAGGAGTTGGTCAAGGGCGATCGTTTCGAGTTGCTGCGATGGGCGGAGTATTTCCTCGCCTCGCGCCGTTCGCGGTAGGCGCGGAGCAACGTCGCGCCATGCACGCGAGAGGCATGGAGGGGCAAGCCGCCCGAGTTGGGGACTGGTCAGAGGACGTCGCTGGAAGATTGGGGCCCAAGCAGGTTCGGGTGGGTGCCGCGATCACGAGGATTCCGCCGTTGGCGGATAGCGTTGTGGAAACCCCGACGCGACGCAGGCGTTATTGCCAGATAGCAACCCTGGGAGGTGGGCATGGCGAGGAAGCGCATTGGTATTCTCACGGGAGGCGGTGACGTCCCCGGCCTTAACGCGGTGATCAAGAGCGTGACTTATCGCGGCAGTGAGGACGACATCGAGGTTGTCGGTCTCCGCCGGGGCTGGGAGGCCCTCACGCACCTGAACCTCGACGACCCGTCGAGCAAGTCCCATTACATCATCCCGCTGAACCGCGAAAATACGCGCGTCATCGACCGGCGCGGCGGCACCGTGCTGCACTCGAGCCGCACCAATCCCTCCAAAATGAAGAAGTTGCCCAATCATCTCGCGGGCCGCGACTTTCCGGTTTCCCAGAGCACCAAGGGTGGCATCGCAACCACGACGTGGGACCTCACCAACGAGGTGCTTGCGAACCTCGCGGGGCTCGGTATCGAACATCTGATCGCCATCGGCGGCGACGATACTCTCAGCTACGCGGACAAGCTCAACAGGCGAGGCGTCAAGATCATTGCCATCCCGAAGACGATGGACAACGACGTTCGCAACACCGAATACTGCATCGGCTTTTCGACCGCGATCACCCGTGCCAGCGATGCCATCCAGCGCCAGCGCACCACCGTCGGCTCGCACGAGCGAATCGGCATCTTCCGCGTCTTTGGTCGCGATGCCGGCTTTACGGCACTCTATACCGCATACGCAACCTCGATCCGATGCGCCATACCGGAGTACAAGGTCAATCTCGACAAGCTGATCCAGCTTCTCCTCGATGACAAGCACGGCAACCCAAGCAACTACGCGTTGATCGTGCTCAGCGAGGGCGCCGAGTGGGAGGGCTACAAGGTGCAGGAATTCGGCGAGCCTGACGCCTACGGTCACCGCAGGAAGGCGAGCGTGGCCGAAGCATTCGCCGACGAGATCAAGCGGCGCACCGGCGAGGAGACCATCGTCTCTGACCTCACCTACGACCTGCGGTCAGGCGATCCGGACTTCATCGACAAGCTTGTGGCGCTGACGTTCGGCAACATGGCTTACGATGCGATCCTGGAAGGCAAAACCGGCCTCATGTCGGCCCTGGTCGAGGGCCGATACGACCTCGTGCCGATCCCCGACGCCAAGCTCGGGCCACGCAAATTGGACGTCGCAAGCGCGTACAATACCGAGCGCTACCGTCCTCTCTATTCCAACAAGCGGGGCCTGCCGATCTTTCTCAACCGCGCTTCATAGGGCGGGTGGTAACCCCATCGGGCAGGGCGAGCTATTCCAGATGCGTCGATAGCCCGTATCGACACGCGGTGACGGAGGGGCCATAGTTCCGCAAGCAATATGCGCAGGGAACCTGTCGCACCACACGACGTTCTTTTTTGCAAATGAGCGCGCCGTCGCCCCCGGCGCAGCGAGCGCCGAGGCGAAGGCGCTGCGCTGCGGTCGGAGGGATGCTCATGAAACTCACCATTTCGGTCATCAAGGCTGACATTGGCTCCGTCGGGGGCCACACGAAACCATCTGCGCGCATGATGGCGGCTGTCGAAGGGGAGGTCGCGAAGGCGATCGAAAACGGTCTCCTGATCGACGGTTTCGTGCGCCATACCGGCGACGATATTGCGATCATCATGACGCACACGCGGGGCGAAGGGAGCTCCGAAGTCCACCAATTCGCCTGGAAGACGTTTCTCGCGGCCACTGCGGTCGCGAAGACCTCCGGGCTCTACGGCGCCGGCCAGGATCTTCTCGTCGACGCCCCGTCCGGAAACGTTCGCGGCGCGGGCCCGGCTGTCGCCGAGCTCAGCTTCGACCACAGCCTCTCGGGCGCGAGACCCGCGGAGTCCTTCATGGTGTTCGCCGCAGACAAGTGCGGCCCCGGCGCCTACAACCTGCCGCTCTATCTGGCTTTTGCCGATCCCATGTATTGCGCCGGGCTGATGCTGCCCCCGATGATCAAGGGCTTCCGTTTCCATATCATCGATATGGACAACACGGCCGGCGACAGCGTGATCGAACTCGATGCGCCCGCGGACGGCTATCACATTGCGGCGCTGCTTCGCGACAACGAGCGCTTCGGCATTGATCGCATCGTCTCGAAAACCTATGGCGAGGTCGCCGTCGCCGTGTCGGCGCAGCGCCTTCACTCCATCGCAGGCAAGTACACCGGCAAGGATGATCCGGTCGCGGTCGTCAGGAACCAGGGCATTTTCGCGGCGCCCGAAGAAATCATCTCGCCCTTCGCCAAGGCGCACTTCGTGGGCGGCGATGCGCGCGGCTCGCATGTGATGCCGCTCATGCCGGTGCCGCTCAACACCCCGGTGACGGGGATGTATTGCCTGCCGATCGTGTCCTGCGTCGGCTTCTCGATCGACCGGGACGGGAAGTTCTCGGAGTCCTATACCGACTTCTTTGACAACCTTGCCTGGGACGAGGTCCGCCAGCGCGCGCAGCGCAAGGCGATCGAGATGCGCAGCCAGGGCTGGTCCGGCGCTGCGATGCTGCCCTATTCAGAGCTGGAATATGGCGGCTTCCGCGACACGGTATCCGGATTGCTGAAGCGCTTCCGGCTGCGCGAGGAGCCCAAGCCACAAGCGGCGGAGTAGGGCCGCGCGTGCCCGGCTACACGGTTGCGGTGCCGTGCTCGCGCGCAAACGCGCCGCCGGGGATCGCTGACAGCAGCGCCTGCGTATAGGGATGCCGCGGCTTGCCGAACATCTCGGCGGTCAGCCCATGCTCGACCACGGCGCCGTCCTTCATGACGGCGACGAGATCGCAGATCTGGGCGGCGACGCGCAGATCGTGGGTGATGAAGATGATGGAGAGGCCAAGCTGCTGGCGCAGCCCGGCGAGCAGCTTCAAGACCTGCGCCTGCACCGAGACGTCGAGCGCCGAGACCGGCTCGTCGGCAACCAGCACATCCGGCTTCAACGCGAGTGCCCGGGCGAGCCCGATGCGCTGGCGCTGGCCGCCGGAGAATTCGTGCGGGTAGCGGTCACCCGCGGACGGATCGAGGCCGACCAGCTCGAACAGCTTTCGCGCTTCCGCGATCGCGGTGGCGCGGTCGGTGCCGTGCACGATCGGTCCCTGCGCCACCAGCTCGGCCGCCTTGCGGCGCGGATTGAGCGAGGCGAACGGATCCTGGAACACCATCTGGATGTGGCGGGTCTCGCGCCTGATATCGTCGCGGCCGAGCTTTGCCCAGTCCTTGCCGTCGAGCACGATCGACCCGGTGTCCGGATCGATCAGCCGCACGATGCAGCGCGCGAGCGTCGATTTGCCCGAACCGGATTCGCCGACGATGCCGAGCGTCGCGCCGCGCGGCAGGTGCAGCGACACGTTCTTGACGGCCTCCGTGATCCGCGCGCCGCGGCCGAGGAAGCCGCCGGTGCGGTAGGTCTTGGAGACGCCGTCGATGGTCAGGATGTCCTTGCCGGAAAGGATGCGCGGCGGCGGCGCCTTCAGCGGCGGAACGGCTGCGATCAGCTGCTTCGTGTAGGCATGCTGCGGATCGTTCAGCACCTTGTCGGCCGTGCCGTGCTCGACGATCGCGCCATGCTGCATAACCACGACGCGGTCGGCGATCTCGGCGACCACGCCGAAATCATGGGTGATGAACAGCACCGCGGTCTTCTTGCGCTGCCGCAAATCGCGGATCAGCTTTAGGATCTGTGCTTGTGTCGTCACGTCGAGCGCGGTGGTCGGCTCGTCCGCGATCAGGAGCTTGGGGTCGAGCGCGAGTGCCATCGCGATCATCGCGCGCTGGCGCTGGCCGCCGGACAGCTCGTGCGGGTAAGCTTTTGCGGCAGCCTTGGGGTCGGGGATGCGGACGTCCTCGAGCAGCGCCAGCACACGAGCACTGATCTCGGCCTTCGAGAGAGCGGTGTGGATCGCAAACATCTCGCCGATCTGGTCGCCGATCGTGCGCAGCGGATTGAGCGCGGTCATCGGCTCCTGGAAGATCATCGCAATCCCGGCGCCGCGCACATCGCGCATCTCGGCGCTGTCGGCGGCGCAGAGGTCGCGGCCGTCGAACATCATCCGGCCCCGTTCGATCGTCACCTCGTTCGGCAGCAGCCGCATGATGGCGTTCGCCATCATCGATTTGCCGGAGCCGGACTCGCCGACCACGCAGAGGATCTCGTTCGACGCAATTGAAAGCGAAACGTCGGACAGCGCATGCGGCCGGTCGGCGCCCTTGGGCAGGCGCACCGTCAGGGCGTCGAGCGAAAGGACCGTGTCGCTCATCGGCTCTTCAGCCTCGGATTGAGCGCATCGTTGAGGCCCTGGCCGACCAGCGACACCGCGAGCACGGTGACGAGGATCGCAATGCCAGGGATTGCCGAGACGTACCATTGCACCCGGAGCACGTCGCGGCCGAGCCCGATCAGATTGCCCCAGGAGGCGACGTTGGGATCGGACAGACGCAGGAAGGCGAGCGCGCTTTCCAGCAGGATCGCGACCGCCATCACCACGCTGGCATAGACGATGACGGGCGGCAGCGCGTTGGGCAGGATTTCGCCGAGAATGAGCTGGACGTCCTTCATGCCGAGCGTCTTGCCGGCCTGGACGAATTCGCGGTTGCGCAGCGACAGGAACTCGGCGCGAGTCAGCCGCGCCGGCGCCGGCCATGACACCACGCCGACCGCAATGGTCACCGTGGTCAGGGTCGAGCCGAACACCGCGACCAGGACCAGCAGCAGCACGAAGTTCGGCAGCGTCTGGAACGCCTCGGTGATCCGCATCAGCACATTGTCGACCCAGCCGCCGTAATAGCCGGCGAAGGCGCCGACCAGGATGCCGATCAGGATCGCGATCACGGTGGCGACGCCGCCGATCAGCAGCGAGATCCGCGCGCCGTAGAAGATCTGGGCGGCGATGTCGCGGCCGGAATTGTCGGTGCCGAGCAGGAAGCGCGGATTGGAGAACGGCCAGATCAGCGGCCGGCCGGCAAGGGCGAGCGGATCGCGCGGATAGAGGAGACCCGCGCTGATTGCCATCGCGATCACGAGCAGCAGCAGGATCAGGCCGATCACCGCGGCCGGGCTGCGGAAGTAGCGCTTCACGGCATCCATCGTCAGCCCTCCGCCGCGATGCGCGGATCGAGCCGCGCGTAGAGCAGATCGACGACGAAGTTCACGGATATGACGAGCAGCGCGGACACGAAGACGATGCCGAGCAGGGTGTTGAGGTCGCGCTGCACCACCGATTCATAGGCGAGACGGCCGAGGCCGGGCAGCGAGAACACGCTCTCCACCACGACCGAGCCGCCGAGCATGGTGCCGGCCTGCAATCCGATCAGCGTCACCATCGGCAGCAGCGCGTTGCGCAGCACATGGCGGGTAATGACATGGGTCTCGTCCAGCCCCTTGGCGCGGGCGGTGCGGACGAAATCGAGGTTCAGGACCTCAAGCATCGAGGCGCGCATGATGCGCAAATAGATCGCGAGGAAGATCAGCCCGAGCGTCAGCGTCGGCAGCACCAGATGCGCCGCGATATCCAGCATGCGCCAGATTCCGGTCTGGACGTTGCCGATATCCTCGAAGCCGCCCGGCGGCAGCCACTGCAGATAGACCGAGAACACCACGATCGCCATCAGCCCGAACCAGAACGACGGCGTGGCGTAGAAGATCAGGCCGAGGGTGGAGATCATCGTGTCCGGCCAGCGGTTGACACCGCGCGCGGCGATCACGCCGAACACGAGGCCAAAGAAGAACGCGAATGACAGCGACGCCGTCATCAATAGGATGGTCGGCGGCAGCCGTTCTAGGATCACGGTCGCCACCGGCTTGCCGTAGATCGAGGAGAAGCCGAGGTCGAGCCGGACCAGGTGCCACAGATAGTTCCCGAGCTGCGCCGGAACCGAGAGGTTCAGCCCGTAGAATTTGCGCAGCGCCTCGGCGGTCGCGGCGTCGCCGCCGCCCATCTGCGCCATCAGCGCATCGACGGTGTCGCCCGGCGCGAGCTGCAGCAGCAGGAACACGCCGATCAGGATCAGGAACAGGGTCGGGATCGAGGCGGCGAGCCGCCGCCCCGCAAGGCTCAGGATACGCATATTTTATCTATAGCGTTTTCGAACGATGTGGACACCGGTTCGGGGTGGGCACCGGCCCCTTCTTACCTCGCCCCGCTTGCGGGGAGAGGTCGGATCGCATCGCCAGATGCGATCCGGGTGAGGGGGTACAGGTCTATCGATGGAGCAATATCGTGGAGCGAGCCCCTCACCCCGACCCTCTTCCCGCAAGAGCGGGGCGAGGGAGAAGAGGGCGCCACGCCTAGCGCAGATGTGGCCTCATGCGCTCAGCCAAAGATCGTGCCAGCTCGTCGAGCCCCAGCGCGGCGTGTTGGAGTGGTTGCGCGCCTTGGCCGTGATCACGGTAACGAAGATCTGCTCGATCGGCATCCAGACCGGCAGCTCGGTGTTCACCTCCTTGACGAAATCGGCATAGAGCGCCTTGCGCTTGGCCGGATCGACTTCGGTGGCGGCATCGTCGATGGTCTTGTCGACGGTCTTGTCCTCCCAGCCCCACTGGTTGGTCCACGGCGCGCCCTTGGGCTGGCCGGAGCGGTACCATACCGTGGTCGAGACCGCGGGGTCGTTGCGATACTGGTGCCAGCCGGTCGCGAGATCGAAGGCGTGCTCGTCATAGACCTGCTTGAGGAAGCCGCCGCCGTCGTTGCGTACGATGTCGACCTGGATGCCGACTTCTCCCAGCGACTGCTGGATGAAGGTCGACCACAGCGAGATGTCCTCGCCCCACGGTGCCGGCAGGAGTCTCAGCGAGAAGCGGTTGCCGCTGGAGGCTTTGAAGCCGGCCTCGTCGAGCAGCGCGATCGCCTTGGCCTTGTCGTAGGGATATTGCGGCGTGTTCGGCCCGGGATAGAAGTCGGTCGAGGTCGAGGGGATCGGGCCGGTGCCGAGCTTGGCGAAATCGCCCAGGAAATTGTCGATGAAGAACGGCACGTTGATCGCGTGCGCGATGGCGCGGCGGACCCGGATGTCCGCCAGTTCCTTGCGGCGGAAGTTGAACTCGATGGTGTTGGTGCGGGCGTTGCCCTCGTTGCCCTTGGTCTGGACGACGAAGCGCTTGTCCTTGCCGAGCCGCGCCATGTCCGAGATCGTCAGGCCCGAGAACGGGCTGTAGTGCAGCTCGCCGGCCTCCATCTGGGCGGCCGCGGCGGCGCGGTCGGTGATCACCTTCCAGACGATGCGGTCGAGATAGGGCGCGTTCGGCCGCCAGTAGTCCGGGTTGCGGTCGGCGATGATGTATTGCCCGCGCTCGTATTTGACGAATTTGAATGGGCCGGTGCCGACCGGCGCCAGATTGGTCGGGTTCTGCCTGATGTCGCCGCTCTCGTAGAGATGCTTGGCGGAGACGTAGCCGAGGTCGGGCAGGGCCCGGAGCAACAGGTTGAGCGGCATCGGCCGCTCGTAGCGGAAGATCGCGGTCTGCGGATCGGGCGTATCGACCGATGTGAGGAACAGCTGCAGCGTCGATCCGTAGTTGAGGATCTTCTTCCACATGTTCATCGCGGTGAAAGCGACGTCATCAGAGGTGAACGGCTTGCCGTCGTGCCAGGTGACGCCCTTGCGCAGCTTGAAGGTGACGGTCTTGCCGTCCGGGGTCGCCTCCCAGCTCTCGGCGAGCACGCCGACCGGCTGGCCGTCGGCGTCGAGGTCGACCAGATTCTCCTGGATCTTGCCGCCGATGATGTAGACGCCGGTCGAGGCCTGGATGCTCGGGTTGAGCTGGCGCTGCTCGGCGCCGTAATGGACGTTGAACACGCCGCCCTTGCGCGGGGCCTCCTGCGCGAAGGCCCGCATCGGATTGATGACATTGGCCGCAATCGCGGCCGAGGTCAGAAGGGCCGTGCGGCGGTTGATCTCGAGGCGGCTCAAATCCATACGCGGGTCTCCGGTACTTACATAAAGGCTTGCATCGGGCGACCAGCCGGATCGGTCGTGGCGCCGCTTTGCGATGTTACGATGGAATGGGAACCCGAGTCATTTTCTAACGCCTCGGCCTTTTGGAGGATCGTTTCCGAAACCTGAAGTGGCGCATTGCGACGCTTCGCAACCCGGATCGGGCGCCGCATTGTCGCAGTTTGGGCCGCGCGAGTTGCGTCTGGTGATTCTCTCGAAGGGACGTTTCGGGAGCGCCGAAGCCGCGCAAACCCTGTAATTTTAGGGGTCGGAAGCGCCTTGACTTGAAAAAACACTGGAAAAAACCCTGATTCGGCGGCTGTCCACAGCGATATTGTGGTGGGGAGTGCAGAAAACACTGTTTTTCTCGGCGTTTTCCGCCATATCGTGCCACTCCAGAATCAATGGAGCAACCATGGCTACCCAACTGTCGAAGTCGCAAGTGATCGAGAAGATCGCGACCACCACCGAACTCTCCAAGCGCGACGTCAAGAACGTTTTGGACTCGCTTGTCGATGTCGGCCACAAGGAGCTGAAGAAGGCCGGGGTGTTCCTCGTCCCCGGCTTCGCGAAGTTCGTTGTGGTCAAGAAGCCTGCGACCAAGGCGCGCAAGGGCACCAACCCCTTCACCGGCGAAGAGATGATGTTCAAGGCCAAGCCGGCCCGGAAGATCGTCCGCGCACGGCCGGTCAAGGCCGCCAAGGACGCGGTTTAAGATGAAAGGCCTCCGGTGACGGAGGCCTTTTGCTTTTGAGCCGTTAGCCAGCCGCAGTAGGTTGCCTGCCCGCGAGAGTGTTCGAGCGCAATGGACACCGGCTCGCATGTGGAAACGCGCCAAAGCAAGCATCCGGAGCTCCGGTTCTGGCTGAGCCAGGACCGGAGTTCTAGATCACCGGAGTTCTAGACCACCGGCGACCGGCCACCATCGACATTGATGGCGGTGCCGGTGATGTAGGAGCCTTGCTCCGAGGCCAGGAAGCAGGCGAGGTTGGCGAACTCCTCCGCCGTGCCGATGCGGCCGAGCGGGGTGCCCTTGGCAAGGCCCTTGGCGAATTCCCCGAAATCCGTGCTCGGCGCCTGGGCAGCATGCCGCTTGACCCATTGATCGCTCATGATCAGGCCGACCAGCAGCGCATTCACCAGGATGTTGTGCTCGCCGCCTTCATTGGCCATCACCTTGGTCAGCGCCATGCCGGCCGCGCGCGACACCGAGGTCGGCGCGGAATTGCCGGCCGGCGCCTTGGCGAAGGTGTTGAGCACGTTGATGATGCGGCCCCATTTGCGCTGCTTCATGCCCGGCCACACCAGGCGGCTGAAACGGATCGCGGCGAACAGTTTCAGGTCGAGGTCTTCCTGCCAGGCCTCGTCGCTGATGCTCTCGAACGCCAGCGTGCGTGCCGTGCCGGCGTTGTTGACCAGCACGTCGATCTTGCCGAGATCCGCGACGATCTGGTCGTGGGCCTTGCTGATGTCGGAAGCCTTCGCGACGTCGCAGACATAATCGCGTACCACAAGGCCGTCCCTGGCGAGCGCTTCGCGCGCCGCAGCGAGATCGGCGGCGCCGCGGGCGAGGATCGCGACCCTGGCGCCGGATTCGGCAAACCGCCGCGCCACCGCGATCCCGATGCCCTTGCTGCCGCCGGTAACCACCGCGACGCGGTCCTTCATTGATAGGTTCATTGTTGTTCTCCCTGGGGCTGGCCCGGAGAGGACGCTATCAAACCGACAGCGCGACCAACAAGGTCATGCAGAGCAGGTGTGCTGTGACAATCAGTGCGAGATGGAGCGGACCGGACATCGGAGATCTCCATGGTGGTGCGCATCTTTTTTGTCGTCAGGCGAGCACCGCCGTCTGTCTCCCTCCCCCTGAAAGGGGGAGGGCGGGGTGGGGGTTGCTCTCCACCGACGCCGGCGTCTGTGGAGGCAGGATCCCCACCCGGATTGCTGTGCAATCCGACCTCCCCTTTGCAAGGGGAGGTGAGGAAAGAGCGTGCCCGGTTCACGCGCGCCGCTAGTTCGAGCGCGCGCTTGCCGTGAAGCTGCGGTCGACGGCCTTGCCGACATCCAGCGTCTTGCCGAGGATACCGTAGCGCGTGGCGCGATCGGAGGCGGCCTGCACCTCCTTCACCACGGCCTCGTCGATCGCGATCGGGCTCGTCTTCTGAGCGGTGTAGGCGGCGAGCAGCACGTCCTCCGGCAGTTTTGTGAGCTCGGCCGTGTTCCTGGCGTACTCGGCGAGATGGTCGAGCGACCACAGCCGCGCCTTGTTGAGCCGCTGCACCAGGTCCTGCACCGCCGCGCGCTTGGTTGCGATCGCGTTGTCGGAGGCGACGATGAAGGTGATGGTCGGCGTCAGCCCTTCGCCGTCGGCGACGACGCGCGCCTTGTCCTTCAGCGTGGCGTAGGAGATATACGGCTCCCACACCGCCCAGGCGTCGATCGAGCCGGCGAGCAGCGCGATCTTGGCGTCGACCGGGCCGAGCGGGGCGAAGGTCGCGTCCTCGATCCTGCTGCCGGCTTTTTCCAGCGTCGCGTTGATCAGGAATTGGCCCCAGCCGCCGCGCGTGCCGGCGAGGCGCTTGCCCTTCAGATCGGCCGCGGTCTTGATCGGCGAATCCCCGCGCACCAGGATCGCCTGCGTCCGCGCATCGGAGCGCGTGCCGCCGATCGCCTTGATCGGCGCGCCCGACGCATAGACCGTGAGGAAGGACAGATCGCCGGTGTAGCCGACGTCGAGCGCGCCGGCGTTGATTGCTTCCAGGATCGGGGCTGCGGCGGGGAATTCCGACCACTCGATCTTGTAGGGCAGATCCTTGGCGAGGCCGGAAATCTCCAGCAGCGAGCGGTTGCCGCCCTTCTGGTCGCCGACGCGCAGCACGATCGCGTCGGCCGCGAGCGCCGCAGCCGATGTCGACAGCGTGATCACGGCCGTGATCAGCGCTGCCGCCGTGCGGCGGGTGAGAGAATAGGCAGGGCCCGAGCGGGTCAGTTTGCGCATATGAATTTTCTTCCTGATTCATTCGCTGCGCCGCGGAACGCGCGGCAGCGTTCGATCAAGTCTATGAGCAAGCCGTTCGCCGTCAACGAAACGGAAATCTGAATTCGCCGGCTGCGTGGCAAGGATGATCTCGTCAAGCAGGCCGCGCGTAGAAGACATCGCGCATGCGGCCGCAAAACGCCTAGATTTGATGCAGTCACGGGTGATCGCGCCGCATCTCCGTCTGGGACGATCGTGAAAATCCTTTCATCGCCGCGCGATGCGATCGTGGAGAGTTCAGCTGTGGCGCCGACAACATTCGAAATTCCATTTCATTGACGATGATCTTGTCGCGCCGCATCATTTGCATGTTGCTTTGAGTGCAATCGCGCCGGAGAAATCCGCTTTTTTCTGAACCATGTGCTTCGAACGACGGGGCGTTCAAACGGAGACGTTTTGCGCGCGGGGCGGAGCCTTGCCGAAATGCAGGAGTGAAGATGTCGACGGATAACAAGAAGACGGTGATGGATCGCCGCACATTGCTGCGTGCGGGCGCCGCCGCGGCCTTTGCCGCGCCGATCGGGGCGTATAGTGCGCAGGCGTTCGCGCCGCGGGCGGTCACGCCGGCGATCGACTTCTCGGAATTCCCGGTCTGCAAGACCGCATCCGATGCACCGGCTTTGACCGGCGCGCCGCGCAAGCTGAAGCTGTCCTGGAACGCCGGCGCGGTCTGCCTTGCGCCGCTGCCGGTCGCGATCGACCACGGCTTCTTCCAGAAACAGAATCTCGACGTCGAGCTGGTCAACTATTCGGGCTCGACCGACCAGCTGCTGGAGGCGATCGCCACCGGCAAGAGCGACGCCGGTCTCGGCATGGCGCTGCGCTGGCTGAAGCCGCTGGAGCAGGGCTTTGACGTCAAGATCGCTGCCGGCACCCATGGCGGCTGCATGCGCGTCTTGACCCGAACTAATTCCGGGGTCGACAAGCTCGCCGATCTCAAGGGCAAGATCGTCGCGGTCGGCGATCTCGCCGGTCCCGACAAGAATTTCTTCTCGATCCAGCTTGCCAAGCTCGGCATCGACCCGATCAAGGACGTCGACTGGCGCGCCTATCCCGGCAATCTGCTCAATGTCGCGGTCGAGAAGGGCGAGGTGCAGGCCTTCCTGTCGTCGGACCCGCTGGCCTATCTTTGGCTGAAGGATGCGCAGTACAAGGAGGTCGCCTCCAACCTCGACGGCGAATATCGCGACAAGAGCTGCTGCATCGTCGGCCTGCGCGGCAGCCTGGTGCGCGAGGAGCCTCAAGTCGCGCGCGCCATCACCCAGGCGCTGCTCGACGCCGCGATGTTCACCTCGCAGAACCCGGACAAGGCGGCGAAGTCGTTCCAGCCCTATGCGCCGAAGGCGGCGAGCCTCGCCGATCTCGAGGCAATGGCGCGCTACCACACCCATCACCATCATCCGACCGGCGAGGTGCTCAAGCGCGAGCTGAAGGGCTACGCCGACGACCTCAAGACGGTGCAGGTGTTCAAGCAGAGCACCGACACGGCCAAATTCGCGGAGCGGATCTATGTCGACGTATTCAGTGTCTGACGCGACGGCCGCGGCCGCGCCGCGTGCGGCGGTCACGTTCTCGAACCTCTCCGGCAGTTACGGTGTCGGCCTTGCGGCGAGCCTCGTCTGGCTCGCATTCGGCCTCTCATGCCTTTATTGGCCCGATGTCGGCGACTGGTCGCGGACCGGATCGCTCGGCATCGGCGCGATCGTCATCGCCGCGTTCATCCTGTTCGGCACATTCAGCGCGGATTATCTCGGCGGCGCCGGGCAGGCGTTGCGCAAGCGCGCGCCATGGCTGGTGGCGTTCGGCGCCTTCGTGACGTTGTGGGAGGTGGCCACCGCAAAGTTCGCTTGGCTGCCGCTGCCGTTCTTCCCGCCGCCGCAGTCGATCCTCGAGGTCTATACCGACGATCTGCCGAAACTGCTCGATAGCGTGTTCGCCTCGATCAAGCTGCAGCTCGGCGGCTACATCATCGGCGCAACCGTCGGCTTTATCACCGGTGTCTCGATCGGCTGGTCGCAGAAGATCGGTTACTGGGTGCATCCGGTGCTGCGCTTCATCGGCCCGCTGCCGGCCACCGCCTGGCTGCCGATCGCTTTCTTCACCTTTCCGTCGAGCTGGAGCGCCTCGACCTTCCTGATCGCGCTTGCCACCGGCTTTCCGGTGACGGTCCTGACCTGGTCGGGCGTCGCGAGCGTCAGCAGCGCCTATTACGACGTCGCGCGCACGCTCGGCGCAAAACCGTCATTCCTGGTGCTGAAGGTCGCGATCCCCGCCGCGCTGCCGCATGTGTTCGTCGGCCTGTTCATGGGGCTCGGCTCGTCCTTCGCGGTGCTCGTCGTCGCCGAGATGATCGGCGTCAAGGCCGGGCTCGGCTGGTACCTGCAATGGGCGCAGGGCTGGGCGGCGTATGCCAACATGTATGCGGCGCTGATCGTGATGTCGCTGCTCTGCTCCGGCGCGATCACGCTCTTGTTCCGCACCCGCGACCGCCTGCTGGTCTGGCAGAAGGGCGTCGTCAAATGGTAGCGCAGTCCGCAGCTGAGGCGATCACCTATCTGGCGGTCGGCGCCGAGCTCGATATCGAAGGCGTCAGCCACGCCTTCGATATCGATGGCGCCACGCTGCCGGTGCTCGACAATGTCAACCTCGCGATCGCGCCGGGCGAGTTCGTCGCGCTGCTCGGCCCGTCCGGCTGCGGCAAGTCGACCTTGCTGCGGCTGGTGGCCGGGCTGGAGAAGCCGCGCGCGGGCACGCTGCGCGAGGATGAAGTCCGCATCGCCGGACCGCATCCGTCGCGGGTTGTCGTGTTCCAGGACCCGACGCTGTTTCCGTGGCGCACGGTGTGGGACAATGTTGCGCTTGGCCTCGAAGCGCAGGGCATTCTGAAGGCGCAGCGCCACCGCGTCGATGACGTCATCGAGCTGGTCGGCCTGTCCTCGTTCCGCAACGCTTATCCGCACCAGCTGTCCGGCGGCATGGCGCAGCGCGTGGCGCTGGCGCGCGCGCTGGTCAACGATCCGAAGATCCTGGTGCTCGATGAGCCGCTCGGCAAGCTCGATTCGCTGACGCGGATCGCCATGCAGTCAGAACTCGTCGCGCTGTGGCAGCGCAAAGGCTTCACCACGCTGTTGGTCACCCATGACGTCGAGGAGGCGCTGGTGCTCGCCAACCGCGTCATCGTGCTCTCCGATCGGCCGGCGCGGATCAAGGCGGACATTGCTGTCGCCCGGCCGTATCCGCGGCATCGCGGCGACCCTTATCTGGCTGAGCTGCGCAAGCAGATTCTCGGCCTGCTCGGACTGGAGGCGACATGGTGAGATCTGCGGCGAGGGAGCTGCATCCGGCGGACGGGCCGGAGCACATCGCGCGCGCGTTGCGGCTCGCCGACGTGTTTGCGGCGCGTGCACCGGCGCATGACCGCGACGCCAGCTTTCCGTTCGAGAATTTCGCCGATCTGTCGCGCGAGGGCCTGCTGGCGCTGACCGTGCCGGCGGCGCTCGGCGGCGGCGGAGCGGGCGCCCGCGACGCCACGCGCGTGCTCGGCATCATCGGCAAGGCCGATCCGTCGACCGCGCTGGTGCTGTCGATGCATTACATCCAGCATCTGGTGATGGCGCGCAGCACGCGCTGGCCGGGCCGGCTGTCGCGCAAGCTCGCCAAGGAAACGGTCGAAGGCGTGGCGCTGATCAACGCATTGCGCGTCGAGCCCGAGCTCGGCTCGCCCGCGCGCGGTGGCCTGCCGGCGACGACGGCGCGCCGCACCGAGACCGGCTGGCGGCTGACCGGCAAGAAGATCTATTCGACCGGCGCGCCGATCCTGAAATGGTATTCGGTCTGGGCGAAGACCGACGAGCAGGAGACCCGTGTCGGCTTGTTTCTGGTTCCCGCCGGTCTGCCGGGAACGCGGATCGAGGAGACCTGGGACCATCTCGGCCTGCGCGCCAGCGGCAGCCACACCGTGATCTTCGACGACGTCGTGTTTCCGCTGGATTACGAGATCGACGTGCGCACGCCCGACGACTGGAAGGTTCCTGACGTTACCCAGGCGACCGTGCATGCGATCTTCGTCGCCGCGATCTATGACGGCATCGCCCGCGCGGCCCGCGATTGGCTGGTCACATTCCTGAAGCAGCGGGTGCCCGCCAATCTCGGCGCGGCGCTCGCGACCTTGCCGCGGATGCAGGAGGTCGTCGGCGCGATCGAGGCGCGGCTTGCGGTCAATGCCCGCCTGATCGACAGCTTCGCCGCCGATTTCGATAACGGCTTCCCGCTGTCCGCGATCGAGTCTAACATCATCAAGCTGACGGTGACCAATAACGCCGCGGCAGTGGTGGAGGATGCCTTGTCGCTGACCAGCAATCACGGCCTGTCGCGCACCAATCCGCTGGAGCGGCATTACCGTGACGTGCTGTGCGGCCGCGTCCATACCCCGCAAGACGATGCCACCCGTGTCTCCGCCGGACGCTCCGCGCTGGGCGTCTGAAAACAACAGCCAACAACAACGGAGTTCCCGTTATGCCGGTCGAGTTCATCGGCTTCATCACCAACAACAATGCCTCCGAGACCATCGTCCGCTCAGGCCCGGTGCTCGATCCACCCTATATCGAGACGGTGGCCAAGGCGCATGAGCTCGCCGGATTCGATCGCGCGCTGCTGGCGTTCCATTCCACCACGCCGGATGCGTTGCAGGTCGCGCAGCATGTCCTGACCATCACCAAGCAGCTCAAGGTGATGATCGCGCAGCGACCGGGCTTCACCGCGCCGACGCTGCTGGCGCGCCAGCTCGCGACGCTGGATCAGTTCTACGGCGGCCGCGTCTCGCTGCACGTCATCACGGGCGGCAACGCCATCGAGCTGCGCCAGGACGGCAACACGCTCGACGACAAGGACGAGCGCTACGCCCGCACCAGCGAATTCCTCGACGTGGTGCGGCTGGAGTGGACCAGCGAGAAGCCGTTCAACTACAGCGGCAAGTATTACAACGTCGAGAACGGCTTCTCGCAGGTGAAGCCGTTGCAGAAGGGCGGCATCTACACCTTCGTCGGCGGCGGCTCGGACGCCGCGGTCGAGGTCGCGGGCAAGCACGCCGATACTTTCGCGCTGTGGGGCGAGTCCTACGCGCAGGTGCGCGACGTCACCGCGCGGGTGCGCGCCGCCGCGGCCAGGCACGGAAGGCCGACGCCGCGCTTCAGTCTGTCGGTGCGGCCGATCCTCGCCGACACCGAAGAGAAGGCGTGGAAGAAGGCGGAACATATCCTCGAGCGCGCCACCGCGCTGCAGGACCAGACCGGCTATCGCCGTCCCAACCACGCGACCGACGGCGCCAAGCGGCTGCTGGCGCTCGCCGATCAGGGTACGCGCATCGACAAGCGGCTGTGGACCGAGATCGCCAAACTGACGGGCGCCAACAGCAATACCACCGCGCTGGTCGGCACACCCGAGCAGGTCGCCGAGGTATTCGGCGATTATTACGATCTCGGCGTCAGCCACTTCCTGATCCGCGGCTTCGACCCGCTGGTCGATGCGATCGATTATGGCCGGGCGCTGATCCCGCTGACCCGCAAGCTGATCGAAGCGCGCGACCAGCAGCGGGGGATTGCCGCCGAATGATCCGTCTCATTGTTGCGGCAGTGCTTGCGCTCGTCGCCGTCGACGCGGCCTTCGCGCAGACCACGCTGCGCGTCGGCGACCAGAAGGGCAATTCGCAGGCCGTGATGGAAGCGGCCGGTGTGCTCAAGGACGTTCCCTACAAGATCGAGTGGAAGGAGTTCGCCGCAGCCGCGCCGCTGCTGGAGGCCCTGGGCGCAGGCGCGATCGATACCGGGCTGGTCGGCGACGCGCCGTTCACCTTCGCGGCGGCCGCCAAAATTCCGGTCAAGGCGATCGCCGCGGTGCGGCAGTCGCGCGACGGGCTCGCGGTCGTGGTGCCGGAGAACTCCGCGATCAAGAGCTTCGACGATCTGCGCGGCAAGAAGATCGCAACCGGCCGCGGCTCGATCGGCCATCAGCTGATCCTGGCGGCGCTGGAATCCAGGGGTTGGCAGGCGAACGACGTGCAGATCGTGTTCCTCGCGCCGTCGGATGCCAAGGTCGCCTACACGCAAGGTTCGGTCGACGCCTGGTCGACCTGGGAGCCTTATGTGAGCCAGGAAGAGGTGCTGTTCAAGTCGCGCCGCGTCATCACGGCTGACGGCATCACGCCCGGCCTCGGCTTCCAGGTCGCAACGCCCGATGCGATCAAGGGCAAGCGCGCCGAGCTCGAGGATTTCGTGCGTCGCCTCGCCGCGGCGCGCGCATGGTCGCAGAACAATGTCGAGGGCTACGCTGCGACCTGGGGCAGGCTGATGAACATCCCGCCCGCGGTGGCGGTGAACTGGCTGACGCGGGCCAAGATCCGCATCGCGCCGATCGACGACAGCGTGGTCGCCGACGAGCAGAAGACCATCGACCTCTACGACCGCTGGGGCCTGATCCGGCAGAAGATCAACGCCGCCGACATCGTCGACCGCTCGTTTGGTGCGGCCGTCGGGAAGGGCGCGGGACTGTAGGCAATTTGCAAGCGACACCAAACATTCAACGTCGTCCTGGCTTTCGCCAGGACGGCGGGTGCTCGCACGATTTCGGAATATTGGAAAAATATCCCTGATTTGCCCGACGTGTCAAGCTGCCCTGTCGAAGGCCGGCAGCCGCGAGGTCCTTTGCATGGGGTTGTTTTCGATATTTTGCCGGCGCACCTGCGGCGGCCCTGCGGGCGGGAGATGTGGACCGTCTGCGCGGAAGCGATTCAGCTCCGCACTATTGCACCGCTAACGAACCCGTGATTCAAAACATCCATTCGTCCGCCGGCTGCCGCGCGGCAAGGATTTTCCCCGTTTGGCACATTCCAAAACCGCAACGTTGCTATTTTCGCCACGACCTTGCCACCCCGCCCGGCGCCGCCAAGATCAATCAGACGAACAATCGAGTCCGGGAGATCACCATGGGCCTTCAACAAACTCGCGTCGAGTCGCTGCCGTTTGTGACCGCTGAACTGAATTATCTCGCGCCGACGCCGGGCAAGCCCCGGACCTACGCCTTCGATCCGCCGCCCGGCGAACCCAAATCCACCGCGCTGCCCGAAGCCCACAATGTTCCGATATTTGACGGGCGTTTGATCGCCGACAGCTTCTCGCTCGATCGCGAGGGCTTTGCGCTGGTCAAGCATCCGACCAGCGTCAAGGACTATTACGACGAGAACGAAGTCCGCAACGTCTACTATCCCGCCGTCGAAGCCTTCCTGAAGGCGACGCTGAAGGCGGATCGCGTTGTCATCTTCGATCACACCGTGCGCAAGCGCGTCGAGGGCGCGGCTGACATCCGCGGCGGTGGTCCGCGCCAGCCGGCGACCCGTGTCCATGTCGACCAGACCGCCGTCTCCGGCCGCAACCGGGTGTTCGAGCACCTGCCCGACGAGGCCGAGCAGCTGGTCAAGGGCCGTGTCCAGGTGATCAACCTGTGGCGCCCGATCCGCGGTCCCCTGCGGGATTCACCGCTGGCGATGGCCGACGGCACCACGGTCGCGCCGGAGGATTTGATTGCTTCGGACCTGATCTATCCGAACCGCAGCGGCGAGACCTACTCGGTGAAGTACAATCCGAACCACCGCTGGTTCTACATTCCCGAGATGACGCCGGACGAGGCGATCCTGCTGAAATGCTACGACTCGGCGACCGACGGTCGCACGCGGTTCGGGCCGCATACGGCGTTCGTCGATCCGACCACGCCGGCGGATGCCGCGCCGCGCGAGAGCATCGAGCTGCGCACGCTGGTGTTCCATAAGCAGTGAAGTCACCTCGCCCCGCGTGCGGGGAGAGGTCGGAACGCATCGTTAGATGCGTTCCGGGTGAGGGGGAGTCTCCGCACATCCAATTGTCACCGTGTTCGCGGGTGCAGCCCCTCACCCAACCCTTTAGAGCGAGCTTCGCTCGTCTCGACCCCGTGAAGAACGGGGAGAGGGCTAACCGATTGGCACCCTCCGCCCAATAATGTTACGCCCGTCGCCAAACCGCTCGGGGAAGAGGCGATTCGTGGACGGCGTGGTGACGAAGGAAGAGGCGGGGATCGGGTTCCGCGCCCTGGTGCTTGCACTTCTGGCATTGGCCTCCGGCCACATGCTGTCGACGCTGCTGCGGACCATCCCGGCGATCAGCCTCGATCTGATGGCGTCGGATTTCGGCACCTCGCCGCAGGCGCTCGCGAGCCTCACCTCGATCTATCATTTCTCCTTTGCCGCCTCGCAAATCCCGGTCGGCGCCGCGATGGATCGTTTCGGCGTGCGGCCGGTGTCGCTGAGCCTGCTCGCCGGTACCGTGATCGGAACGCTGGTCTCGGCGCTGGCGACGGGGCCTGCGAGCTTTGTGCTCGGCCAGCTCATGCTCGGCGTCGCCACTTCGGGCATGCTGATGTGCCCGATGACGCTCGCGGCGAAACAGATGTCGGCGGCGAAGTTCGGCCTGTGGTCCGGCCTGATCCTCTCAATCGGCAATATCGGCATGCTGCTGTCGGCAAGCCCGCTGGCGTTCGTGGTCGATCAGTTCGGCTGGCGCGCCGGTTTCTGGGTTTCGGCCGGCTTCGGCATTGTCGTGCTGATCGCGGTGTTCGCGCTGGTGCCGCGGCAGCCGGCGGCGCATGCGGATGATTCCTCGCCGCTGCACCAGATGGCCGAGGTACTGCGGCTCGGCATGTCGCGCGGCCTGCGCGGCCTGATCGCGCTGTCGCTGGTGTCGCTCGGCGCGTCGCTGACCTTGCGCGGCTTGTGGGGCGGCCCGTGGCTGATGGACGAGAAAGGGCTGAGCCGGATCGAGGCCGGCAATGTGCTCGGCCTGTTCACGCTGGCGATGATCGTCGGCCCAGCCTGCATCGGCGCTTTCGATCGCAAGTTCGGGCACCGCCGTGCCATGGTGGCGGTGACGCACGCCATCGCCGCGCTGCTGCTCGTCTTGATGGCGGCCGGTGCGCCGCATTTCCCGGTCTCGAACTTCTTCGGGGTTGCCGTGATGCCGACGCAATATGACTTGGTGCTGTTGATCCTGATCGGGCTTGCGACGTCGGCGCAGCCGCTGATCTACGGCATGACGCGGCAGCTTGTCGCCGCACAGAACACCGGCAAGGCGCTGTCCTCGGTCAATCTCGCGTTCTTCCTTGGCGCAGCGCTGCTGCAATCGAGCACCGCCGGCGTCGCGGCGCTGTTCGGGCTGCCCGCGGTGCTGCTGTTCATCGCCGGCGCTCTGGTGATCGGGACCGTGCTGTTCCTGGTCTACACCAGGCCCTAAAGCGCGATGAGATTGGGTTGAATCGTCATCGCGCCTTGGCTCTTTGTTTGAGCATGATCTTTTCGGAAAACCGCTCGCACTTTTCCGGATCATGCTTTAGCGCGCCGTTCCGATCAGATCGTCTGCGCCTGCTTGCGAATCTCGTTGGCAAGCGGCCGCAGGGAATCGCCCCCGCGCGGCCCCACCAGGGAGTAGCCCGTACCGCCGTCGGCCCACGAGAAGCCCGCGACATCGCCACCCGAATGCGCCGCCATCGGCGCGTTCTGGTCTGACGTCATCGGGCGGGTGAGAACCACAAGCCGCTCGCCGCGATCGTCGTCGTACATGAACATGGCCGCAGGACCATGTGCGGTCGGCACTACCCGTCCGCCCATCAAGCGATATCCCGACTTGGTGAGATCCGGCAGCTTGACCGGTTGATGCAACCGGTTGGAGACCCATTGCACAAGCTCGGTGCTGTCGCGCAACTCGACCGGCCGCGTATGATCGGAGGCGTACACTCTGTAGGAATCGTTTGCCTCCTCGGCAAGCGCTGCGAGCCCGCCGGCCGGCGCAAGCGTTACGCCGCGGATCATCCATCCACCGAGGCCGCCGATCGAGAGCATCAGCATCGCTGCGATGGCCCAGCGCAACGACGAGGGGCGGCGGCGCGGGCTCTCGATCATTCTGGCGAGGTTGAGCCGCGGCGGCAGCGGCTCCTCGGCGATCGGCAGCAGCGCCGATCGCAAGAGGTTACGCTCATCGGAGTAGGCGGCGATGCGCTTGGCCACGTCCGGATGCTTGTCCAGATAGGCGCGGACCTCGGCCTCGCGTTCCGGCTCGAGCGCGCGATCGACATAGGCGTGCAGATCGTCTTCTGTAATGGGTCGGTTACTCATGTCTTGTTCCGCAATTGCACGACATTATGATCCCGGTCGCCGGGAGTCCCCTCCAGTTCGTGATGCAGCCGCTCGCGGGCGCGCGCGAGGCGTGACATCACCGTGCCAATGGGCACCCCAAGCACCTTCGCGGCATCGGCGTGGGACAAATCCTCAACGCCGACGAGCAGCAGCACCGCACGCTGGTCATGCGGAAGCCTGGTGAGCTTCGCCATGACGTCGCGATACATCACCTTGTGCTCCTGCGCCGCTTCCTGGCCGAACGAACCCTCGTTGGTTTCGTCGATCGCGACATGAACGCCGCGCACCGTTGCGCGGCGAAACTGGTTGATGGCGAGATTATGCAGGATCGCGAACAGCCACGGGCGCGGATTGTCCGACCGCCGCTGCTCCCAGTGGATGACGGCGCGTTCCAGGCAGTCCTGCACCAGGTCGTCGGCCGCGGCGTGATCGCGGACCAGGGCCCGCGCATAACGCCGCAAGGCGGGTATCAGCGGCTCGACCAGGTGCAGCATGTCGCTCATGGCGCTTGTACCTGCACGACCGCGCCGAGTTTCGCCGGCTCGCCGGCTGCGATGACGAGGTAGCGTCGCTCCGCCCTGGCCGCGCTCTGCACGATCTGCCGGATCGGACCGGCCGCGTTGACGATCGCGGAGCCGGCCGGATTGGTCATGAAGGCTGCCAGCGGCTCCACCATGCCGCCACCGTCAGCGTGTTCGGCCAATCCCAGCACGTAGCGCTGCTTCGGCTCGAGCCCGGTCACGGAAGCCTGCAGCACCTGGATCAGCCCTTGATCGAACAGCGATACGCTGGTCGGCGGCTTCTCGCCCTTGGCTTGCTTTTTCGGTGCGAGCGCGAGGTGAGCGGCCTGGCCGGCGACGCCGAGGGCTTGCAGGTTCTGGCGATCTTCCGGATTTGGCGCGGCGTTCGGCACATAGACGATCGCCTGCGGCGCCTGGCCGATCGGGATGTTGGCGATCACCTTGTTGGTCGCGGTGTCGATCGCGGCCAGCGCGTCGGCATTTTCGAGACCGACATAGACCCGCGTGCCGTCGCCGGACGGCCAGACGCCGTGCGGCAGATTGCCGACGGGAATGGTCGCGACTTGCGAGAAATCGTCGGTTCGGAACACCTTGACCTCGTTGGTGCCGCCGATGGTCACATAGGCGAAGGTCCCCTTTGAGGTCCTGGCGAAATTGACGTGGTTGGTGATCGGGCCGCTGTCGATGGTCTTGATCAGGTTGAACGGCGGCTTGGCGTTGAACACCTGCGTCCTGCCGACATCCTTCAGCGTGAACCAGACCTGGTCGCCATCGGGCGACGCCGCGATGTTCGGGCAGAACGGGCTTTCCTGCTTCACCTTGGCGACGATCTGATGGTCTGCGACCGAGACCACGTCGGTCTCCGGATTGAACGACGAACAGATGTAGCCGTACTTGCCGTCGGGCGAGAAGATCTGCATGCCGGGTCCCGCGGGCACCTCGATGCGCGTCGTTTCCTTGAAGCTCTGCGCGTCGATGACCGAGATGTAATTCTCGCCGCGCACGGTGACCCATACTTCCTTGCCGTCGGGCGTGAAGAACGCCTCGTGCGGTGACCGCCCGATATAGGTGACGTGCTTGACCGCGTTGGTTGCCGTGTCGATGAAGCTCACCGAGTTCGAACCGATCGAGACCACCGCGAGGGTGCGGTGGTCGGGCGAATAGCCCATGCCGTGGACCAGCACCTGGCCCTTGTAGAGCGGGCTGAAATTGCCCGGCTGCGGGTCGCCGAGCCGGATCACGCCGAGCAGCTTGTTGTCGGCCGGGTCGGTGACCGACACCGTGTTGGAGAACTGCTCGGCGGCGTAGACGCGATCGTGATGGCTGACCGGAATGTCGGGCGCGGACGCAGCGCCCGGCCCCTGTCCGGCGAAAGCAGGGCTCGACATCGCCAGCACGGTCGTGGCCAGCAGGCTCTTGAGGATTTGACGGTTCATCGTTTGAGGCTCCTAGTTCTTCATTCCGTGGGACATGTTCATATGATCGTGAGCGGCAGGCGCCGGGGTCTGCTGTGTTGGGGCGGGCGCGGACGCCGTAACCGGATCTCCGATCGCGAGCTTCATGGCGTCGATCTCCTGCTGCTGCTCGACGATGATTTCCTGCGCGATCCGGCGCAGCTGCTCGTTCTTGCCGTAGCGGAGCTCGATCACGGCCATGTCGATCGCGCCCTGATGATGCGGCTGCATCATCGCGACGAAGTCGCGGTCGATGTCGCCGCTCGGCTTGGCCGCCATGTCATTCATCATCTTGGTCATCGCGGTATCGTTTTCAGCAAGGAAGGCGCTCTCTTCGGCCGTCTGCCCGGTCTGGACCGGATGATGGTCGTCATGCGCGAAAGCAGCCGCCGCAGCTGCAAAAGCAAGCAGGGCGGCGCCGGCGAGCGGCGCGAGGCCGGACTTAAGGAATCGAGGAAGCATTTGCGTTCACCCTGGGAGTTGTCGGGGAGGCCCGAGCGGTTACGGGCTTGGGCCGGCTTGCATGGGTGGGACGCAGCAGCGTGAGTTCTATTCCTTCGTCAGGCAGATTCTTGTCGATCACGACTTGCTGATCGCCGGAATGATCCGTTTTGGCCGGGCCAGCCGATTTGCGATCCGCAAGCCACTGGCTATAAGAAGGAATTCCGGTTTCGATCGACCGGTTCCACGATCCTCCCTGCGCAAGTCCTCGCGCCAAGAAGGCCAAGATGTCCGCCAAGATCGATCCGATCACCCGCTCCGTCGTCCAGCACCGCCTGTCGTCGATCGTGAAGGAGATGGGCGAAGCCATGCTTCGCACCTCGTATTCGCAGATCCTCAATTCCAGCCGCGATTTCTCGCTGGCGATCTGCGACACCAACGGGCGGCTGATCGCGCAGGCCGACCACATTCCGGTTCATGTCGGCGCCTTGCCCTGGGCGACGCTGGCGGTCGAGGAGCGCTTCAAGGATGTCGCGCCCGGCGACGTCATCCTGCTCAACGATCCCTACCAGGGCGGCAGCCATCTGCCCGATCTCACTGCCTTCGTGCCGGTGTTCGACAGTGGCAAGCGGCTGCTCTGGACCATCGTGCGCGCGCATCAGAGCGATATCGGCGGCGCCACCCACGGCGCCTACAATCCAGCCGCCACCGAGATCTATCAGGAAGGCATCCGCATTCCGCCGATCAAGCTCTACGAGGCCGGCAAGCCGCGCGAGGATCTGCTCGACCTGCTGGCTTTGAACATCCGCAACCCCAGGGAATTCCGCGGCGACCTCGCGGCGATGCTGGGCGCTGCGCATCTCGGCGAGCGCCGTGTCGCAAAACTGTTCAGCGAGTTCGGCGCGGATACGGTCGAAGCCGCGATCGAGGCCATTCTCGATGCGACCGAGCAGCAGACCCGCGCCGTGGTGTCCGCCTGGAAGGACGGCGTGTTCTACGGCGAAGCTCTGCTCGACGATGACGGCCACGGCCGCACCGACATCAAGATCGCCGCCAAGGTGACCAAGAAGGGCAGCGACATCGAGGTCGATCTCACCGGCTCCGATCCGCAGTCGACCAGTTTCGTCAATTCGTCACACGCCAACATGCAGGCAGCGGTCGCGATGGCCTTTGCCTATCTGATCGACGCCGACATTCCGAAGAACACCGGCGCGCTGCGGCCGCTGAAGGTGGTGGCGAAGCAGGGCACGATTGTCTGGGCCGATCCCGGCCGTCCCGTCACCTTGTGCACCAGCCATCCCTCCAACGAGATCGTTGAAGCCATCATCAAGGCGATGTCGGCGTCCTGTCCAGATCGCGTCATGGGCGGGTGGGGGCGCCGCTTCCGCATCGCGATCCAGGGTGAGGACCCGCGCAACGGACGCAATTTCATCTGGCACATGTTCCAGGCTCGGCCCGGCGGCGGCGCCTCGCCGGGCGGCGACGGTTATTCGTCGATCGGCGAATGGCACTCGGTCGGCGGTCTCAAATTCGGCAGCATCGAGGTGGCCGAGGTGCGCTTTCCCCTGCATTTCCGCCAGCACGAATTCCGGCCGGACTCCGGCGGCGACGGCCAGCATCGCGGCGGCCTTGGCGTCGCGCTCGACATGGTGCTGGAGACGCAGAAGCCGGCCAAGGGCAACACCGCCGGCGACGGCGCGCGCCATGGTCCCTGCGGTATGCTCGGCGGCAAGGACGGCGAGCCGCATCATTACCGGCTGCTCTCGGAAGGCCGCGCGCCGCGCGTGTTGAAGACGAAGGAAGTCGGCATCGAGCTGCGCCCCGGCGACTGCCTCGAGATCCGGTCCTCCGGCGGCGGCGGCTGGGGTCCACCCGAGAAGCGCTCGGCGGAAGCGCGGGCGCGCGATCTTGCGCAAGGTTTGGTTTCGAAAGCGGTGTAGGGCAGCGATGTATACGATTGGTGTCGACGTCGGCGGCACTTACACCGACCTGGTTGCGACGGATCAAAGCGGGCGCACCGTGTTCGCGAAATCGCCGTCCACGCCGGCCGATCAGTCGATCGGCGTGATGGCGGGACTGGAAGAGCTGGCGCGCCGCCTCGGCGTGACGCGCGCGGCGATGCTCGCCGCGACCGATCGCCTGGTGCACGGCACGACGGTTGCGACCAATGCGCTGCTCGAGCGCAAGGGCGCCAAAGTTGCGCTGCTGGCCACCGAAGGTCATCGCGACGTCGTCGAGATGCGCGAGGGGTTGAAGCCGGACCGCTACGATCTGCGCACGCCGCCGCCCGAGCCGCTGGTGCCGCGCGAGCGCCGCTTTGGCGCGCGCGAGCGGCTGAAGGCCGACGGCAGCGCTGCGGTTGCGCTCGATGCCGCCGCGCTCGGCGACGTCATCGCGGAAGTGAAACGTTCGGGTGCGAATTCCGTCGCGGTCTGCTTTCTGCATGCCTATCTCAACCCGGCGCATGAGCTTGCTGCCGTCGAGCAGCTGGCGAAGGAGCTGCCCGACGTCAGCGTGTCGCGCTCGAGCGACGTACTGCCGCAGATCAAGGAATATGAGCGTGTGTCGACCACAATCGTGAACGCCTACGTCGCGCCGACGGTGCGACGCTATCTCACCAATCTGGAGCGTAGCCTGCATGAGGCGGGCTTCAAGGGCTCGTTGTTCGTCGTGCTGTCGCATGGCGGCATGGCGCCGGTGGAGGAAGCCTCGCGGCTCGCCGCGGGCACGGTGCTGTCGGGGCCGGCCGGGGGCATCTCCGGCAGCCGCCGCTGCGCCGAGATGCTCGGGATCCCCGATCTCGTGCCGTTCGACATGGGCGGCACCTCGACCGACATCTCGCTGATCGCAGATGGCCAGGCCTCGCTGTCGGCGGATGGCATGCTCGCCGGCCAGCGCATCGCGCTGCGCAGCCTCGACATCGCCAGCATCGCCGCCGGCGGCGGCTCGATCGCGAGCGTCGACGGCGGCCGCACGCTGCGGGTCGGGCCGGAGAGCGCGGGCTCGGTGCCGGGCCCGGCCTGCTACGGCAATGGCGGCACGGCTGCCACCGTCACCGATGCCAATGTCGTGCTCGGTTATCTCGACGCCGCCGCCTTCATGGGCGGCGCGCGGCCGCTCGACCGTGCGGCGTCGGAAGCCGCGGTGGACCGGATCGCCGCAGCGCTCGAGCTGTCGCGGATCGAGGCCGCCGCCGGCATCTACAAGATGATCAATCTGAAGATGGCCGACGGCATCCGCCTGATGACCTTGCGCCGCGGCGTCGATCCGCGCAAATTCGCGCTGCTCAGCTTCGGCGGCGCCGCCGGCATGCACGCCGCCGAGGTCGCGCGCGAGCTCGAGATCAAGCGCATCATCGTGCCGACGGTCGCCTCTGTGCTTTCGGCCTGGGGCATGCTGACCAGCGATCTGCGCTACGAGGTCAGCCGCACCCATTACGGCACCGGCCGGATTTCCGCCGACGAGGTTCGCGCCTTGTTCGCCGGGCTGGAAGAGCAGGCGGCGGGGCGGCTGCGCGACTGGTTCAAGGGCGATATCGGCATCGAGCGCTCGGCCGAGATGCGCTACGGCGAGCAGGTGTTCGAGATCGACGTGCCGCTCGGCGAGCTCGATCTCGGCGCCGCCGACCTGGTGGCGCAGATCGAGGAACGCTTCCATCGCCGCCACGAGGAGCTCTACACCTATGCCTCGCGCGGGCAGGAGGTGGTGTTCGTCAACGCCCGCGTTGCCGCCGTCGGCAAGGTGGCGCGCGGCAGCAGTGATGCCGGAAAGGCCAGCTCGGCTGCGCCCTGCGCGCCGCGCGGCAAGCGGCAGGCCTGGTTCGGTGCCTGGCGCGAGGTGCCGGTCTACGCGCTCGACGATCTCGGGCCGGGCCAAGCGCTGGCCGGTCCCGCGATCATTGAGGCCGAAACCACGACCGTCCTGGTCGACAGCGGCGATCGCGTCGCGGTCAACCCGCTGGGCTGGCTCGATATAATATTGCGCTGATCGTCAAGTCGGAACTGCACTCCCTCTCCCGCTTGCGGGCAGGGATATCGCATGTGCGCTCGATCCCTCCACAGACTCGTCATGCCCGGCCTTGTGCCGGGCATCCACGTCTTGGTTTCCGCGCGAAAAAGACGTGGATGGCCGGGACAAGCCCGGCCATGACGATGTGGAAATAGCGCCGCCAAGCTTTTCGCTGCCATATGCGATTGCCCTGCGCTTGCGGGGGAGGTGAAAGAAGGCCTGCCTCCGCCATCAACATTTCATTTTTCCGGCATTGGCTTGGGCGATAAACTCCGCTCGCTCGGGAGGAGCGCCGGCCTGGTGCCGGCGCGTTTGTGGCGATGTTGATGCAAACAGAAAGACAAACTGCGCTTTCGATATCCCTCGTCCTCGCAGCTGTCCTCGCGGCGGCGCCGTTGCGCGCGCAGCAGGCGCAGACGGCGGCGGCCGGCAACGAGATCCGCATCGGCAACGTCATGCCCTATACCGGGCCGCTCGCCGCGTTCGCGACCATCGGGCGGGCGGAGGCGGCCTATTTCGACATGGTCAACGAGCATGGCGGCATCAACGGCCGCAAGGTCAGGTTCGTCTCGGTCGATGACAGCTCCAATCCGAAGATCGCGATGGAGCAGACCCGCGATCTCGTCGAGAAGCAGGATGTGCTGTTGATGTTCGGCTCGTTCGGCACGCCGAGCAACCTCGCGGTCCGGAAGTACCTCAACGAGAACAAGGTCCCGCAGCTGTTCGTCGCTTCCGGCGACGAGGCGTGGGCGCATCCTGCGACCTTTCCCTGGACCATGGGCTGGCAGCCGACCTTCCGCGCCGAGGGGCGGATCTACGCCAATTACATCCAGGCCGCCTATCCCTCGCGCAAGATCGCGGTGCTCTGGCAGAACGACCAGTTCGGCCGCGACCTGTTCAAGGGATTGCAGGAGGGGCTCGGCGACACCGCCGGCATGATCGTCGCCGATCTCGCCTTCGATGCATCGGAGACCGCGATCCAGAACCAGATCGGAATTTTGAAGAACTCCGGCGCCGATATCCTGGTGTTCGACGGCGCGCCGGCGATCGCGGCACGCGCGATCCGCGTTGCGGCCGACCTCGACTGGCATCCGGTATTCATCCTCGACAATGCGTCGGCCTCGATCGCCAGCGCCTTGCGGCCGGCGGGCCTGCAGAACTCGCTCGGCGTGATCTCGACCTCGTTCCTCAAGGATGCCGGCGATGCCTCCTGGAAGGACGATCCGCAGATCAAGGCGTGGCTCGCCTTCATGGACAAGTATTATCCCGACGGCGATAAGGACGACATCTACGCCGTGTTCGGCTACGCCGCCGCCGATACGCTGATGCAGGTGCTGCGCCAGTGCGGCGACGATCTGTCGCGCGAGAACATCATGCGGCAGGCCGCGTCGCTGAAGGATTACCAGAGCCCGATCGCGCTGCCCGGGATCGTGATCAACACCGGACCGAAGGACTTCCGCCCGATCAAGCAGATGCGGCTGGTGCAGTTCGACGGCAATGCCTGGCAGCCGATCGGCGACGTGATCGACAGCGCGTTCACGGCGGTGCGCGAGGATAATTGAGGGCCGTTGAGTTGGGTCATGCGTCGTCCCGGCCTAGTGCGCAATTGCGCAGGGGGGGCCGGGACTCATTACCCCAACTGCGCATTGTTTTGCTCTGCTGGGGCGATAATCCCTTACACACCAGGCAGCGGTGGTTATGGGTCCCGGCCTTCGCCGGGACGACGATGGGGTGTGGGCCGGCGCAACAAACGCCTACTTCTTCAATCCATAATTCAGCAGCCCGCCCTTGTTCTTCGGCGGGTGCGCGCGCAGGCCTTCCTCGTTCGGCTCGGTGCCCCAGCCCGGGCGATCCGGGATCACCAGATGGCCGTCGACGAATTCAGGCACGTGGGTGAACAGCTCGTGGTCCCAGGCCAGGCGATCGATGTCCGTCTCCATGATGCGCAGGTTCGGCACCGCGGCGCAGAAATGCGCGTTCATCATGGTGCAGAGGTGGCCGTAGAAATTATGCGGCGCGACGTTGACCTCGAAATGCTCGGCGGCGGCGGCGACCTTCATCGACTGCCAGACCCCGTTCCACGGCGTGTCGATGATCGCGACGTCCATCGCCTGCTCGGTGAAATAGGGCAGGAACTCGCGCAGGCCGAGCAGCGTCTCGCAGGATGAGATCGGGTGCGGGCTCTGGCGGCGGATGTAGCCGAGCGCCTGCGGGTTGAAGGTGTCGATCTCGACCCAGAACATGTCCATCTTCTCGATCGCGCGCAGGATCTTGAGATAGCCCTCGGTCTTGGCGTTGAAGTTGAGGTCGAGCAGGAGATCGACATCCGGCCCCGCGCCGTCGCGGATCGCCTCCAGGTGCATGCAGAGATTGCGCAGCACGGTGCGGTCGATATTGATCTCGGGCTGGAACGGCGAACCGAAGCCGGGGCGCCAGCCTTGCGGCTTGCCGTCGGTATAGACGAAGATGTTGGTCTTCATCGCCCTGAATTTCTTCTCGCGCACTTCGGCCCCGATCGCCTTGACGCCGTCGAGATCGGTGATCGCCGGCTTGTACCAGTCGGGATGATTGATGCGCCAGGTCGCGCAATGCGACCAGTAGACCCGCACGCGGTCGCGGATCTTGCCGCCGAGCAGGTCGTAGCAGGGCACGCCGAGCGCCTTGGCCTTGACGTCGAGCAGCGCGTTCTCGATCGCCCCGAGCGCCAGCGCCACCACGCCGCCGGCGGCAGGGCGCGTCGCGGCGAACAGCTCGACATGGATCCGCTCGTGCTCGAACGCGTTCTTGCCGACCACCCGCGCCGACAGCCGCTCGATCGCCGCCGTCACGCCGGGCGCGCCGAAGCCCTCGTCATATTCGCTCCAGCCGACCAGCCCGTCCGTCGTCGTCACCTTGACGAAGTGATAATTCCGCCAGCCGGCATCGCAGGCGAGCGTCTCGACGCTTTTGATTGTGGTGGATTTGCTCATGGTTTCCTGCCCGGTTGTTTGTTGCTGTTGGCGGGATACCAACAACGGATCGGCGGACGCGTCAATTCGCGCCAGGGCAAGGCGACAATGCGTATTGGCAAGGCGGCACTCGCCTCTTCGTTCACCGTCACCCTGAGGAGCGCGCTCTTGCGCGCGTCTCGAAGGGTCGACGGGCCGGCTCTCTCCGTGTGGATCTCACGGGGCCGTGCATCCTTCGAGGCTCGCAAGAGCTCGCGCCTCAGGGTGACGGGACAAACATCTCGGTGTCAGGCCGGAACAGCGTCGGCCGCTGCCGTTCGAAGGTCTTGCGGCCGTGCTTGAAGCCCATCAGCACGTCGGGCAGCTCGGCGATGGCGTTGGTTCCGCTGTCGGTATCGAGCACGACGATGTCGGCGGGATTGCCGACCGTGATGCCGTAATCCTTCAGGTTCATCAGCCGCGCCGGCAGATCGGTGACGAGATCGAGGCAGGCGTCGAACTCGCCGATCCCGGCATGCGCCGCATTGGCGTAGAGATTGGCCATCCGCAGCAGCGAAGCATCGCCGAACGGCGTGAAGGGATTTTGCACATTGTTGGTCGCGACCGAGCACAGCACGCCATCGGCGACGAGCCGGTGCGCGGCGGTCAGCCCACGCGGCGCGTTGTGGGTGGCGTCGCGGCCCATCAGATAGAGATCGGTCGCCGGCAGCACGGTGACCGCGACACCGGCCTCGGCGAGCCGAGCGCCGGCTTTCTTCAACCGATCAGGCGGCAGCGCGGAGAGTTTGGTGGCGTGCCCGATCGCGACGCGCCCATGATAGTTGCGCCGCTCGGTCTGCCGGCAGACCTCCTCCATGTGCCACCAGGAGGGATCGAGGTCGAAATCGAGATGGAGGTCGACATCGACGTCGAACTCCTGCGCGAGGTCGAAGATGCGCGCGATATGCGCGTTCGGATCGCTGTCGACATAGGGGCAGCCGCCGACCGCCTCGGCACTGTCGTTGAGCGCCGCGACCAAGAGCTCGTCGGCGCCGGGATCGTTGGTCAGGCCCTCTTGCGGAAAGGCGCAGAGCGAGAGGTCGAGCGCCCAGGCATAGTCGCGTTTCAAGGCCTTGACCGCCTCGAAGCCGCGCAGCCCGATCCTCGGGTCGATCTCGACATGCGTCCGCATCCGCGTGGTGCCCGCCGTGATTGCGCGCTCGATCACTTTTGAGCCGCGCGCATGGACATCCTCGATCGTGAAGTCGCGCTTCATCGCCGATACCGCGCGGATCGCCTCGCCGAGGCTGGCGTGATCGTGGCCGCAGCGGCCGAGCAGGCAGGCCTTGTCGAGATGGATATGGGTGTCGACGAAGCCGGGCAACGCCAGCCGGCCGTTGAGGTCGACTTCGACCGCCTCGCACACGAGGCGCGGCGCGATCGCGGCGATCCTGCCGCCGGCGATGCCGATATCGACCGCGGCGGCAGAGCTGCGCGTCACGGCATTGCGGAAGACGAGGTCGAAGGCAGGTTTCGCGATCATCGGCGAGGGAAACATCAGGGTGGTCTGAGCCTAGCGGAACGGCCAGGATCCGGCAGCACCAGATTGTGTGCAGTTTTATGGTTCGATTGTCTAAAAAATATGCATACACTTTGATGACCAGATTGTAGAGTCCTGATTATCCCCGGAGACCCGCCATGTCCGCACCCGCCAAAGCCGATGCCCGCCCGATGTCCGATGCCGAGATCGTCGAGGCCTATTTGACGGCGTCGATGATCCCCGATCCGGATGCGGCTGCGGCCTATATGAAGCCGGGCACGGTGATCACCTTCACCGGCGGGCGCAAATTCGACCATCCGCGCGGGCCGACCGGCTTCAACGCGAAGCGCTATCGCTGGGTGAAGAAGAAGATGGACCGCTTCGATGTCTGCCCCGGCACGGACGAGACCGTCGTCTATAGCGTCGGCACGCTCTACGGCGAATGGACCGACGGCACGCCGTTCGAAGGCAACCGTTATGTCGATCGCTTCGTGGTGCGGGGCGGGCAGATCGTCAAGATGGACGTTTGGAACGACAGCGCCGAGTGGATTTTGATGCAGCGGGGGATCGAGGCGTAGGAAGCGGTGCCACTTCTCCCTCGCCCCGCTCTTGCGGGGAGAGGGTCGGGGTGAGGGGCTGCATCCGCGAGTATCGGCCGCGGATAGACCTGTACCCCCTCACCCGGATCGCATCTGCGATGCGATCCGACATCTCCCCGCAGGCGGGGCGAGGTAAGAGCATCAGCGCCGCGCCGCCTTCGGCAGCTTCACCACCTTTTCGCCGGTTGCCTCGTCGGCATAGGGGGCCAGAATATCCAGCAGATCGCGGCCGCGCTGCGGGCTCGGCGCGACCAGCGCACGGGTCGCCACGGAATCCAGATGGCTGTGCATCAGCCCCATCACCTTGTCGACGTCGCCTTTCGCCAGCGCGGCGATGATCGCGCGGTGCTCGTTGATCGCGCATTCCGACGAATGCGGCCGGCTGTACAGCGACAGCGTCAGGCAGCAGCGGTACGCGACCTCGCTGACATAGCGCACCAGGATCGGGCTGTTCGTCATGTGGGCGAGCAGGATGTGGAATTCGGTGGCGAGCCGGATCGACACCGCGTCGGTGCCGTCGCGGGCGCGATCCTCGGCGTCGACATGGGCATTCAGCTCGGCGATCTGCGCCTTGGTCAGCTTGCCCGCGAGCTGCCGCACCACCAGCCGCTCGAGCTCGATGCGAATATCGAAGGCATCGCGCGCCTCCTGCCAGCTCGGCGTCGCCACCACGGCGATGCGGTTGCGGCGCAGCTCGACCAGGCCTTCGGCCGCCAATTGACCGAGCGCATGCCGTGCGATGGTGCGGCTGACGCCGAAGCGCTCGCCGAGCGAATCCTCGGGCAGCTTGGCGCCGGGCTCCAGCGCCTGCTCGATGATCGCGCGCCGCAGCGCGCGGCAGATCACGCTGACCTTGTCTGACGATTCAGCCGTCTTGCTGCTGTCGGCGCGCCCCGCCATTGCCGCGAATCCTTCTCGAAGGTGCTTCGAACACCTCTTTATCATACCGCCAGAGCAATCGGGCGCTCGAATTGCATGCAGTTTGAGCCGCGGATTGCCCAAAAGGAATCCGGCCTTTGAGGCGCGGAACGCGCGATCTCCTTGATTTTCAACGCTACGGCCGCTGGCATCCGGCTTGCATGCACTTTGCTCGTGATGCGCATGCAACCAAACTCCGAATTTGCCGGCGAGCCGATGGCCGCCGGATCCGCGCCGACCGCGATCGAGCTGTCGGACGCCTCCGTGACCTTCGGCCGCGGCGCCCGCGCCGTGCCGGCACTGTCGACAACCACGCTGCGGATCGCCGACGGCGAGTTCGTCGCGCTGGTCGGCCCGTCCGGCTGCGGCAAGTCCACCATCCTGCGGCTGGTTTCCGGCCTGGCGCGGCCGACCACCGGCGTCGTCATCGTCGGCGGCCGCGAGGTCGCGGCGCGCGCGGTGCGGGTCGGCATGGCGTTCCAGAACCCGACCATGCTGCCGTGGATGACGATCGAAAAGAACATCATGCTGCCGCTGAAGATCGTCGAGCCGTTCCGCTCGCAGTTCCGCAAGCTGCGCAAGACCGAGTTCCGCGACAAGGCCAATGCGTTGCTCGAGCAGGTCGGGCTGAAGGGGTTCGGCGGCCGCTATCCGTGGCAGCTCTCCGGCGGCATGCTCCAGCGCGCCAATCTGTGCCGCGCGCTGATCCACGAGCCGCGCATGCTGCTGCTCGACGAGCCGTTCGGCGCGCTCGACCAGTTCACCCGCGAGGAGCTGTGGGGAATCCTTCAGCAGCTCTGGATGACCCACAGGCCGACCGTGCTGCTGGTCACCCATGATCTGCGCGAGGCCGGCTTCCTCGCCAGCCGTATCTGCGTGATGAGCGCGCGGCCCGGCCGCATCCTCGACGACTCCAGGGTCGACTTCGCCCGTCCGCGCACCGTGGCGATGACCTTTGAGCCCGACTTCGTCGCGCTCAACCAGAAGCTCCGCGCCTTCATCGTCGATGCGCGCAGCGCGGCGCGCGAGGGAGCCTGACCATGTCCGTGTCAGACATCAGGCAGAAGGCCTGGTCCGCCGCCCTGATCGTGCTGTTCTTCGTCGCCTGGGAATTGTTCTGCCTGATGACGGGGATGTCGGACCTCGTGTTGCCGCGGCCGTCGCAAATCTTCGTCACGCTGTTCGAGAAATTCCCGATCCTGTGGCCGCACATCGTGCAGACCCTGGTCACCACCATGATCGGCTTCGTGCTCGGCGTGGCGCTCGGCGTCGCGCTCGGTGCCGTGATCGGGGTGTCAAAAACCGCCTACGACACCTGTTATCCGCTGCTGGTCGGCTTCTCGTCGATCCCGAAGGTCGCCGTGGTGCCGATCTTCGTGCTGTGGTTCGGCTCCGGCACCGTGCCGGCGGTGTTGACCTCGCTGTCGATCTGCTTCTTCCCGATCGTCGTCAACATCGCCACCGGCCTTGCCACCACCGAGCCCGAGCTTGAGGACGTGCTGAAGGCGCTCGGCGCCAGCAAGTTCGACATCCTCTGGAACGTCGGCCTGCCGAGGACGATGCCGTTCTTCTTCGCCTCGCTGAAGGTCGCGGTCTCCTACGCCTTCGTCGGCGCGGTGCTGTCGGAAACCGTCGCCTCAAACCGCGGCATCGGCAACGTCATGATGACCGCGTCCTCCAATTTCAACGTGCCTCTGGTGTTCGCCGGGCTGTTCGTGCTCGCCGGTCTCGGCGTCGCGCTCTACGTCCTGTTCTCGCTGATCGAAGGCCAGGTCACCGGCTGGGCGACACGCAAGGACAATGTCATCGCCACTTGAGACACTTCGTCGACCGTCAAGCAATGAAGCTTAAGGAGATCTCGATGCTGAGAAAAGTAAGCGCCGCGCTGTTGGGATTGGCCCTGGTCGCCGGTCCCGCGCGCGCCGAGGACACCACCATCAAGTTCACGCTGGGCTGGAAGACGCAAGGCTCGGACGCCGCGTTCTTCTACGCCAAGGACAACGGCTACTTCAAGGAAGAGGGCCTCAACGTCGTGATCGACCAGGGCGAAGGCTCCGGCGCGACCGTGACGCGCATCATGTCGGGCGCCTATGACGCCGGCTTCGGCGACGTCAATGCGATCATCCAGAACGCCGCGACCAAGCCGCAGGATGCGCCGGTCATGGTCTACATGATGTGGAACCAGCCGCCATTCGCGATCGTCGCCAAGAACTCGAGCGGCATCAAGACGATCAAGGATTTCGAGGGCCACACGCTCGGCGGCGCGCAGGGGACGCCGACCACGCGGCTGTTGCCGGTGTTCGTGCACAAGAACGGGCTCGATGGCGAGAAGATCAAGGTCTCCAACATGGCGCCGAACCTGCAGGAGCCGATGCTGATCAAGGGCGACATCGACGCCGCGCTGGTGTTCAACATCACGAGCTATTTCAACCTGGTGCTGAACCGCCAGGACCCCGACAAGGACTTCAAATGGTTCTCGTTCGGCGATTACGGGCTCGACCTCTATTCCAACGGCGTGATGGTCTCGCGCAAGCTGATCGCCTCGAACCCGAAGGCGGTGGCCGGTCTGGTGCGCGCCATCAACAAGGGCGCGATCGCGGTCGCCAAGGACCAGAACGCGGCCATGAAGGCGGCGCTGAACTATGACAATCTGATCAATGTCGATGTCGAGAAACGCCGGCTGCAATATTCCTTCGAGAAGCTGATCGTCTCGCCGGAGATGAAGGACATCGGCATCGGCGACGTCAAGGACGACCGCATGGCGCGCGCCATCGGCTTCATCGTCGAAGGCTACCAGCTCACCCGCACGCCGGCCCCGGCCGAAGTGTTTTCGCGGGAATTCCTGCCGCCGCGCGCGGAGCGGGAGCTGGTGTATACGGCGAATTGACGCTGTTCGTCATTGCGAGGAGCGAAGCAGCGAAGTAATCCATCTTTCCGCATGCGGGGGCATGGATTGCTTCGCGGAGCCTGTCATCGGGCGGCGCTTCGCGCCGACCGGGTGGCTCGCAATGACGGCGGAGGGACCGATGGACGTCACGGCAACCCGTCTGTTCTGCGGTTCTGACCACGACATCGGCAACGACGTCGTGCTCCGTCACGACGGCGGCGTCATCACCGATATTTCCGAAGCGGCGCGCCCGGCGACAGGCCCGCGTTCCCTCATCCTTCCCGCCTTCGTCAACGCCCACGACCACGCCCGCCCGCGCGCCTCGAGCTTCGGCGCGGTCGGCATGCCGCAGGAGAGCTGGATCCTGCGCACGGTGGTCGGCACGCCGGTCGATCCCTATCTCACCGCGGCCTCGGCGTTTGCCCGCGCGGCGCAGGCCGGCTGCGCGGCGATGATGGTGCACTACACCCGCCCGAGCGGTACCATGCCGCTCGTCGATGAAGCCAGGGCGATCGCGCGCGCCGCCGGCGATGTCGGCATCCGCATCGCCTTTGCCATCGCGGTGCGCGACCAGAACCCGATCGTCTATGGCGACAGCGAAGCGGTGCTGTCAGGTCTTCCGGCCGATGACCGCAAGACGATCGAACAGCTGTTCGTGCGCGCCCCGATGTCGCCGCAGGCCTATATCGAGCTGACCGACGCGATCGCGGCTGCGATCGGCGGGCCGAAGGTTGATGTGCAGCTTGGGCCGGCCGGGGTGCAGTGGTGCTCGAAGCCGCTGCTGGAGGCGGTCGCGGAGAACGCGGCGCGGACCGGCCGCCGCATCCACATGCATCTGCTCGAGACCACCTACCAGCGCACCTGGGCCGACCAGCATTTTCCCGGCGGCATCGTGCGCTATCTCCGCGATATCGGCTTCCTCTCGGAGCGGCTGACGCTCGCGCATTGCATCCACGCGCGGCCCGACGAGCTCGAGATGATCGCGGCGTCGGGTGCGCGCATCGTCACCAATTTCTCCTCCAACCTGCACCTGCGCTCCGGGTTGGCGCCAATCGCGGCGGCGCACGGCTGCGGCTGTGCAATCGCGGTCGGCGTCGATGGCATCGCGCTCGATGAGGATGACGACGTGCTGCGCGAGATGCGGCTGGTGCAGATGATGCACGGTGGTCTCGGCTTCAAGCGTACATGGACTGCTCAGGAATTCTTCACGCTCGCGATCCGCAACGGCCGCCGCGCCACCGGCGCGCCGGGCACCGGCGAGCTCGCGGTCGGTGCGCCGGCCGATTTCGTCAGCATCGATCTCGACCGCCTCGAGCGTGATCAGATTCTCGATGCCGATCCGCTCGATCTGCTGTTCGCACGCGGCAATGCGTCGCTGATCTCTGAGCTTGTGGTCGATGGTCGCAGCGTCGCCAAGGCCGGCCGGTGCCTCGGTGTTGATCTCCCCGCCATCGAGCAGGAACTGCGCGGCATCACCCGCGCGAGCGCGGCCACATACGCGCATGTCTTGCGCGCATGGCCGCGATTGTCGAACTCAGTGCAACACTGGTTCGAAGCGCAGCTCACCTGCAATTAGCTGCACAATCTTCGCTTCGCGCTGAGCAGCAACTTCGGTCATACGCTCGCTAATTCCGTCAAACGGAAGAAAATTCCACTTGCATCACACAGTCGGCGCGGCTTCAAGTTCACCCAACAAGAAGACTGAATCAGTCGCTGTCACCGGCTGGTCATGTGTCGCGAGGAAGCCTGATGGGCGCGTTATCGCATCTGCGGATTGTCGAGATCGGAAGTGCTGCGGCGACGAGCTATTGCGCGCGGCTGTTTGCCGATTTCGGCGCCGATGTGCAGAAGGTCGAGCCGCCGCACGGCGATCCGCTTCGCCGCACCGCGCCGCTGACGCCCAAAGGCCGGAGCGCGTGGTTTGCGTTCCTCAACTTCAACAAGTCGAGTGTCGTCCTCGACACGCGCGATGCGGGTGCGGTATCGCGCTTGCGGGAGCTGATTGCCGGCTGCGACATCCTGCTCGACGGGCGCGGCATCGCTGCGGCGGATTGTCCCGAGATCGATCTCGACGCGATCAGGCGGGACCATCCCGGCCTGATCCATCTCGACCTCGCCTGGTTCGGCGATCGCGGTCCCTACGCCAATTTCGCGGCGACGGACTCCACGATCCGCGCGCTGACCGGACTGGTGAAGCTGGTCGGTCCGGAGCAGGGGCCGCCGATGCATGCGCCGGATTTCCAGACCGGCATTCTGGGCGGGCTGTGGGGCTTCATCGCGGCCGCTTCGTCGGTGCTCGGCCGCATGCACGATGGGCGCGGGCGCGAAAACCATCTCAGCCTGTTCGAGGCCTCTATCGCGGTCACCGAATACATCATGTTCGAGGCATTCCAGCGCGGCGACATCATGCGGCGGATCGGCGTCAACCGGTTCTGGCCGACCTTTCCAGTCGGCATCTACGAGACCAAGCAGGGCTGGCTCGGCGTCACCACGGTGACCCCGGCGCAATGGCGCGCGTTCTGCGAGATGCTCGGGCTCAACGAGCTGCGCGACGATCCTACGCTGGTCATGGGTGTCGACCGGCTGCGCCATGTGGCCGAGATCGAAGGTAGGATATTGCCGAAGCTGAAGCAGCGCACCGCGCAGGAGTGGTTCGCCGAAGGGCTCAAGCGCAAGATTCCGATCGTGCCGGTGCCGGAGGTCGCGGATCTCATCGCCGACGAGGAGAAGCGCGCCCGCGGTGCCATCGTCCCGATCACCATCGGCGACGAGACCGGCTTTTCCGCCGGCACGATGCAGCGGCTGACCGCAACGCCGCCGCTGCGCGGCGGCCGGGTGCCTGATCTCGGCGAGCAGCAGGCGAGGCGCGAGGCTGCGCCGCGCGTGCCGGCGCCCAAGCCCGCTGCAACCGATCGCTTGCCGCTCGAGGGCATCCGCGTCGTCGACTTTTCGATGGGCTGGGCCGGGCCGATCTGCACCCGCACGCTCGCCGATCTCGGCGCCGACGTCATCAAGATCGAGGCGACCCAGTATCCGGACTGGTGGCGCGGCGTCGACCGCCGTCCGGCCTATGTGCTGGAGCAGATGTACGAGAAGTCGGTGCGCTACTGCATCATGAACCGCAACAAGCGCGGCATCACGCTCGATCTGACCCGGTCGAAGGGGCTTGAATTGGCCAAGCGCCTGCTCGCCGATGCCGACCTCGTGGTCGACAATTATTCGGTCGAGGTGCTGCCCAAGCTCGGCCTCGGCTACGACGTGCTCAGCAAGATCAATCCCAAGCTGGTGATGATGTCGATGTCGGCGTTCGGTGCCGGCAGCGTGCATCGCGACTGCCGCGCTTACGGCTCGACGCTGGAGCAGGGCTCCGGCCTGCCCAGCGTGGTCGGCGATCCCGATGGTCCGCCGGTCATGAGCCATACCGCGTTCGGCGACGCCGTCGGCGGGCTCAACGGCGCCGCCGCGGTGCTGACCGCGCTGATCCACGCCAAACTGACGGGACAGGGGCAGTTCATCGATCTCGCCCAGATCGAATGCATGATGCCGTTCGCCGCGCCCTGGATCGTGGCGCATTCGACCAGTTGCGAGCCGCCGACCAAATACGGCAACCGCCATCCCGATTTCGTGCCGCATGGCTGCTTTCGCTGCGCCGGAGAAGACAACTGGATCGTCGTCGCGGTGTCCGACGATGCGATGTGGCCAAAGCTCACCCGGCTGCTCGGCCGCGAGGATTGGACAGCGGACGCGGCACTCAAGACGGCCACGGGCCGCCGCGCTATCGAGGGCGAGATCGAGGCTGCGATCACGGCCTGGACCGCGGCGCGCGATGCCGATGCGGCGATGACCGCGCTGCAATCTGCCGGCGTTGCCTCCGGCGTGGCGCGGCTGCCGATCGATCTCCTGGAGGATCCGCAGCTCCACGCGCGCGGCTTCATCCAGCATGTCGACCGCGCGTTCATCGGACGACATCCGCAGCCATCGATGCCGTTTCGCGAGAGCGATGCGCCGTTCGCGATCCGCTCGGTGCCGCCGACGCTCGGCGAGCACAACCGCGAGATCCTCGGCGGCATGCTCGGGCTTTCCGACGCCGAGCTCGATGAACTCGCCCGCGATGGCATCATCGGCACCGAGATGCTGATGGAGGAGCAACTGGTGAAAGAAAAGAAGCGGGCGGCGGGCTGATGGACGCAGGCCAGCCGGCACAGCGCAGGGCGGAGGGTGCGCGCGACGGCGCGCCGCCGCTATTGTCCGTGCGCGGGCTCGGCATCCGCTTCAAGACCGGGCAGGGCGTCTGGCAGGCGACGCGCCGCGTCGACTTCGACATCGCGCCCGGCGAGCGCGTCGGCATCGTCGGCGAGAGCGGCTGCGGCAAGACCATCACCGGCCTGTCGATCCTGCGGCTGTTGCCAGGCAATTTTGCCGGCCTCGACGGCAAGATCCTGTTCGACGGCGTCGATCTCGCTTCCTGCAGCGCGCGGCAGATGCGCGCGATCCGGGGCAAGCGGATCGCGATGATCTTCCAGGAGCCGATGAGCGCGCTCGACCCGGTCTTCACCGTCGGCCACCAGATCGCCGAGACGCTGCGCGTCAATACCGACGTTTCCCATGAGGAGGCGCGCGCCAAAACGCTGGAGATGCTCCGCCGCGTCGGCATCGCCTCGCCCGAGCGGCGGATCGACGACTATCCGCACCAGCTGTCCGGCGGCATGCGCCAGCGCGTGATGATCGCGGCGAGTTTGATCTGCGGGCCGCAGCTTCTGATCGCGGACGAGCCGACCACCGCGCTCGACGTCACCGTGCAGGCGCAGATCCTCGAGCTGCTGCGCGACATCAGCGAGACCTCGAAGACCGCGCTGATGCTGATCACCCACGATCTCGGCGTCGTCGCCGAGACCTGCACGCGGATGATCACGATGTATGCCGGCGAGGTGATCGAGGACGCCACGGTCGACGAGGCGCTGGTGCGGCCGCTGCATCCCTACACGTCCGGACTGTTGCGCTCGCTGCCGCATTTGAGCCCGCGCCACGGCCGGCTGCCGTCGATCCCGGGCCGGGTGCCGTCGATCGCGGAGATGCCGAATGGCTGCCGCTTCCGGGCCCGCTGCGCGTATGCGGTGAAGGGTTGCGAGGCCGAGCAGAAGCTGCAGGACGCCGGCGGCGGCAGAAGAGTGCGCTGCTGGCGCTTTGCCGAGCTCAATCTGCCGGGCGCGCTGCATCCGCCCGGCGCATCGGCCGCTGCGAAGGTCGCGACGCAATGACCACAGCCGATGCCGAGCCGCGCCGCGACGCCATCGTTTCGGTGCGCGACCTTCAGGTCCGCTTCCAGACCTCGGACCGCCGCGCCACCGTGAAGGCGGTCGACGGCGTCAATTTCGACGTCCGCCGCGGCGAGACCTTCGGCATCATCGGGGAGTCCGGTTCGGGCAAGACCACGATCGGCCGCGCGCTGGTGTTCCTGCTCAATCCCAGCGCCGGCGCCATCCTGCATGACGGCATCGATCCAACGGCGCTGCCACGCCGGGAGTTTCAAAACCATCGCCGCGACTACCAGATCATCTTCCAGGACCCGAACGCCGCGCTCAATCCGCGCATGACCATTCTGGCCTCGGTGCTGGAGCCGCTGGAGCTCGCGCGTGTCGGCAGCCGTGCCGAGCGCGAGCGGCAGGCGCGGGAGGCGCTGGAGCGCGTCGGCCTGCCGCAGGAGTTCGGTGCGCGCTACCCGCATCAGCTGTCCGGCGGCCAGAAGCAGCGCGTCGTGATCGCCCGCGCGCTGACGCTCAAACCCAAACTGATCGTCTGCGACGAGGTGGTGGCCGCGCTCGACATGTCGATCCGCGGCGACGTGCTCAATCTGTTTGCCGATCTGCAGCGCGACCTCGGGCTGACCTACGTCTTCATCACCCATGATCTCGCCGTGGTCTCGCATATCAGCGAGCGCGTCGCGGTGATGTATCTCGGCCAGTTCGTCGAGCTCGGGCCGACCGAGGAGGTCGCCGAGCGCCCGCTGCATCCCTACACGATCGCGCTGCTGTCAGCCGAGCCGCGGCCGCTGCCATCCACGATGCGGCAGGAGAGCCGCATCGTCCTGCAGGGCGAGGTGCCGAGCCCGATCCATCCGCCCTCGGGCTGCCGCTTCCGTACCCGCTGCCCGCACGCGCAGCCGCTCTGCACCGACCGCGTGCCGGAGTGGCGCGAGCTGAAGCCCGATCACTGGGTGGCCTGCCATTTCGCCGACCGCCTGAATTTTTCGCCGAACTCACAACCGGAGACGACGCCATGACAATGACGACACGACGCGAGGCCATGGCGCTGATCTCGGGCGCATTGGCCAGCACCACGCTCAGCGGCCGTGCGTTTGCGGAAGGCGCGCCGAAGAAGGGCGGCACCTTGCGCATCTCGGCGCCGGCCAATCCGTCGAGCCTCGATCCGGCGACCGGCGGCGCCGGCTCCGACCACGCCTTCCTGTTCACGATGTACGATACGTTGACCGAATGGGAATTCGACACGCTGAAGCCGAAGCCCGGCCTTGCCGAAAGCTGGAAGTTCACCGACCCCACCACGCTGGTGCTCAACATCCGCGCCGGCGTCACCTTCCATGACGGCACGCCGCTCGATGCGGAAGCGGTCAAGTTCAATCTCGAGCGCAACCGCAGCGATGCGAAGTCGAACATCAAGGCCGACCTGCTCTCCGTCGCCGCGGTCGAGGTCACCGGCCCGCAGCAGGTGACGTTGAAGCTGAAGACACCCGATACCGCGCTGCCCGGGATTCTCTCCGACCGCGCGGGCATGATGGTGTCGCCGACGGCGCTGAAGGCGGCCGAGGGCGGCGTCGTGACGCGCAAGCCGGTCGGCGCCGGCGCCTATTCGTTCGTCAGCTGGGCCGACGGCGAGAAGATCGTGGTCAAGCGCAACGAGAAATACTGGAAGCCGGAGCGGCCGCTTCCTGACGCCATCGAGATCTCGATCATTCCCGAGCTCACCACCGGCGCCCGCTCGGTCACCGCCGGGCAGAACGATCTGATCTACCAGCTGCCGCCGCGGCAGAAGGTGATCATCGAGCGCGCCTCGAGCGTCAAGGTGGTGCATGGCCCGACGCTGTACGTGCTTCAGATCTTCCTCAACTGGGCCAAGCCGCCGTTCGACAATCTCAAGGTCCGTCAGGCGCTCAACTTCGCGATCGATCGCGAGTCCTTCGTCAAGGCCGCGCTCGCAGGTCTTGCGGAGCCCGCCTACATGAACCTGCCGAAGGCGCATTGGGCATACGACGCGGAGGTCGCAAAACTCTATCCTTATGATCCCGACCGAGCGCGCAAGCTGCTCGCCGAGGCCGGCTTCAAGGAGGGTACCCAGATCGAGCTCGGCGGCTATCCGGACCAGGATTCGGTGCAGCGTCAGGAGATCCTGATCGAGCAATTGCGCAAGGCCGGCATCGGCGTGCGCTTCGTCAACGCCCCGATCGCGGAAGCTTCCGCGGCCTTCTTCGGTCCGGAGAAGAAGGGGGCAGGGCTGCTCTCGGCCTGGACCGGCCGGCCCGACCCGAGCCTGACCTATTCGCTGATGTTCACCAAGGACGCCTATTACAATGGCGGCCGCGCGCCGGTGCCGGCCGAGCTCGAGGCCGCGATCAAGGAATCGCGCGCCTCGGAGGACATCGACACCAGGCGCAAGGCGTTTTCCACCGTGCAGCGGCTGGTGATGGAGAACGCCTTTGTCGCGCCGCTGGCGTTCCAGTTCGAGCTGGTCGCCATGAACAAGAAGGTGCAGGGCTATCGGCCGAACCTGCTTGGCAAGCCGAAATACGACGACGTCTGGCTCGGGAGTTAGGCGATGGCGCGGCGGTCACCGGTCAAGGTCGTCGGCAGCCGCCTCGTGCAGGCGCTGCCCGTGATCCTGCTCGCGACCTTCATGGTGTTCGCGCTGCTCAAGCTGGTGCCCGGCGACATCGCCGTGACGCTGGCGGGCGACAACGCGACCGACGCGCGGATCACCGAGATCAGGAAGATCTACGGCCTCGACCGCCCGTTCCTGGTGCAATACGGCGCCTGGCTCGGCAATGTCGCGCAAGGCGATCTCTCGCAATCGCTATTGACCGGCGAGAAGGTCGCGGACTCGATCGGGCGCGCGTTTCCGAACACGCTGCTGATCGTCGTGATCGCGCTGGCGCTGGCGCTGGTCACCGGCATCCCGATGGGCGTGATGGCCGCGATCAAGCCGAACGGCTGGATCGACAAGCTGATCAGCATGCTGGCGTCGCTCGGCGTCGCGGTGCCCGGCTTCTGGCTCGCGATGATCCTGGTGGCGGAATTCTCGCTGAAGCTGAACTGGCTGCCGGCGACCGGCGCAAAATCCTTCAGCGCCTCGCCGGTCGATGCGATCAGGCATGCGCTGCTGCCTGGCATCGCGATCGCGGCCTACGGTATGGCCGAGGTCGCGCGCCAGCTGCGCGGGGCGCTGCTGGAGGTGCTGTCGTCGCAATATGTCCGCACGCTGCATGCCAAGGGGCTGTCGATGTCCCGCATCCTCTGGCAGCACGGCCTGAAGAATGTCGGCGTCAATCTGCTCACCATCATCAGCCTTTTGGTCAACCGCATGCTGGCGGCGACCGTGGTGATCGAGGCGGTGTTCGCCATTCCCGGCCTGGGCAGCCTGATCGTGCGCGGCGCGATCCAGCGCGATTTCCCGATCGTGCAAGGCGTCGTCTTCACCATGGTGGTGGTTGTGATCGCGGTGAACCTGATCACCGATTTGCTCTGCGCCGCGGTCGATCCGAGGATCGAGCAATGACCGAGGTGGCGCTTGCACCCCTGAAGGCACCGGCGCGGCCGACGCGACTGCGGCGCTTTGCGCGCTGGCTCGCCGGCGACCTCCGCGCCGCGCTGTCGATCCTGGTGCTCGTGGTGCTCGTCGTCGTCGCAATCGGCGCGCCCTGGATCGCGCCCTATGCGCCGACCGCGCAGGACGTCAACAACATGCTGGCGCCGCCGGGGCCGGCCCATCTGCTCGGCACCGACGACCTCGGCCGCGACATCTTCTCGCGTTTGATCTACGGCGCGCCGGCCACCGTCTACGCCAGCCTGCTTGCGGTCGGCGTTGCGGTCCTGATCGGGCTGCCGGTCGGCCTCATCGCCGGCTATTTCGGCGGCTGGATCGACGACATCATCAGCCGCATCATCGACACCTTCCTGTCGTTCCCCGCCATCGTGCTGGCGATCGCGGTCACCGGCGCGCTCGGCATCGGGCTGACCAACGGCATGATCGCGGTCGGCATCACGATGTTTCCGGCGCTGGCGCGCATCGTCCGCGCCCGCACGCTGATCGTGCGGCAGGAGCTCTATGTCGATGCCTCCAGAGGCTTCGGCGCGCCGACATGGCATGTGCTGTGGCGGCACGTGCTGCCGAACACGCTGCAGCCGGTCATCGTGCAAGTGACGCTCTTGCTCGCCGCTGCCCTCTTGGCCGAAGCCAGCCTGTCGTTCCTCGGCCTCGGCATCCAGCCGCCGGACCCGAGCTGGGGCGCCATGCTGGCGCGCGCCTATCAATACATGGAAATCGCCCCGGAGCAGATGTATGCGCCGGGCCTTGCCATTCTAATCGTCTCCCTGGCGTTCAATGCGCTCGGGGAATCCTTGCGTGTCGTGCTCGATCCGACCATGAAGGATCGCTAGTGCAAATGTGTACGGGATGCCGCGCGCTCATCACCTCGCCCCGCTTGCAGGGAGAGGTCGAAGCCGAAGCGAAGCGTAGGCTTCGGGTGAGGGGGAGTCTCCGCAGGCGAGCTCGCGGAGATTCCCCCTCACCCGAAATTCGCGCTGCGCGCAAATTTCGACCTCTCCCCGCAAGCGGGACGAGGTGAGCAAACTTACGGAACCGATCATGTCCTTCAAGAAATTGCTGATTGCCAACCGCGGTGAGATCGCGATCCGGATTGCCCGTGCCGCTGCCGACAGCGGCCTCGCCACGGTCGCGATCTATCCCGCCGATGATGCCGCCTCTCTGCATGTCCGCGCCGCCGACGAGGCGCGCGAGATTCCCGGCCGCGGCGCGCGGGCCTATCTCGACATCGAGGCGGTGGTTGCGGCGGCCAAGGCCGCGGGCTGCGACGCGTTGCATCCAGGCTACGGCTTCCTCAGCGAGAACACCCAATTGGCGCGGCGCTGTGCCGAGGACAAGATCACCTTCGTCGGCCCGTCGCCAGAGGCGCTCGATCTGTTCGGCGACAAGGCCAAGGCAAAGGCGCTAGCGAAAAAATGCGGCGTCCCGATCATTGCCGGCACATCAGGCGCGACCAGTCTCGACGAGGCAAAGGCGTTCTTCGCCGCGCTCGGCGCCGGCGCCGCCGTGATGATCAAGGCGATCGCCGGCGGCGGTGGGCGCGGCATGCGGGTGGTCGAGGATGCCGCCAAGCTCGACGAGGCCTATGCGCGCTGCCAGTCGGAGGCCAAAGCGGCGTTCGGCAGCGATGCCGTTTATGTCGAACGGCTGATCCGCAAGGCCCGCCATATCGAGGTGCAGATCATCGGCGACCGTTACGGCGCCATCAGCCATCTCTGGGAGCGCGAATGCACCATCCAGCGCCGCAACCAGAAGCTCATCGAGGTGGCGCCGAGCCCGTCGCTGAGCGAGGGAATGCGCGCGCGCATCATCGAGGCGGCGAAGCAGCTTGCCACGGCTGCGCGCTACGACAACCTCGGCACCTTCGAATTCCTGGTCGATGACGAAGCCGGCGAAGGTGAGGGTGCCTTCGCCTTCATCGAGGCCAATCCGCGACTGCAGGTCGAGCACACCGTCACCGAGGAGGTGCTCGGCGTCGACCTCGTGCGCGCGCAGCTCGCGGTCGCCGCCGGCGCCACGCTCGCTTCGCTTGGGCTGGCGCAGGCCACCGTGCCGCTGCCGCGCGGCTATGCGATGCAGCTTCGCGTCAACATGGAGGTGATGGACGAGAAGGGCATCACAAAGCCAACCGGCGGCACGCTCAGTGTGTTCGACCTGCCGTCCGGCCCCGGCGTTCGCGTCGATACGTTCGGCTATTCCGGTTACCGGACCTCTGCCGCGTTCGACTCGCTGCTGGCAAAAGTCATCGTGCATTCGCCGAGCCCAAAGTGGACCGACGTGGTGCACAAGGCATCGCGCGCCTTGCGCGAATTTCGGATCGGCGGCGTCGCCACCAACATCCCGTTCCTCGGCGCCATCCTGGCGCACCAGAGCTTTGGCCGGAACAAGATCAGCACCAATTTCATCGACACCCATGTTGCGGCGCTGGTCGGCGCGGCGCAGGATCTCGCCGCACCATTGATCGAGGTGAGCGAGGCGGCTGCGACCAAGGCCGTTGCTGTCGAAGCCGCCCCCGAGGGATCGCTCCCGGTGCCCGCGCCGCTGCAGGGCACGATCGTGGCGATCGAGGTCGCGGAGGGCGATCTGGTTCGGCCCGGCCAGCAGATCGCGGTGCTGGAATCGATGAAGATGGAGCATCTCGTCACCGCACCACATGGCGGCCGGGTGACCAGGATCGCGGGCGGCATCGGTGTCACCCTGATGCATGGCGAGCCGATCCTGTTCCTCGAGCCTGCCGAGGTCGACGGCCATCACGCGGCGGAAGAGGCCGCGATCGATCTCGATCACATCCGGCCTGACCTCGCCGAGCTGATCGCGCGTAAGGCGATCACACTGGACGAGAACCGCCCGGCCTCGGTCGAGCGCCGCCGCAAGACCAACCAGCGCACCGCGCGCGAGAACATCGCGCAGCTGGTCGATGAGGGCTCGTTCGTCGAATACGGGTCGCTCGCGATCGCGGCGCAGCGCCGCCGCCGCAAGGTCGAGGATCTCATCAAGAACACGCCGGCCGACGGCCTGATATCAGGCGTCGCCACCGTCAACGCCAAGGATTTCGGCGCCGACGGCGCGCGCTGCATGGTGATCTCGTACGACTACACCGTGCTCGCCGGCACCCAGGGCCATATGAACCACAAGAAGATCGACCGCATGCTCGGCCTCGCCGAGCAGTGGCGCATGCCGCTGGTGTTCTATGCCGAGGGCGGCGGCGGGCGTCCCGGCGATACCGACCGGCTTGGCATGACCGGCCTCGACGGCCCGTCCTTCGTGCAGTTCGCAAAACTCTCCGGACTGGTGCCCGTGGTCGGCGTGGTCTCCGGCTATTGCTTCGCCGGCAATGCCGCGATGCTCGGCGTCTGCGATGTCATCATCGCCACTCGGAATGCGTCGATCGGCATGGGCGGTCCGGCGATGATCGAGGGCGGCGGGCTCGGCGTCTACCATCCGGCCGAGGTCGGCCCGGTCTCCTTCCAGTCGCCGAACGGCGTGATCGACATCCTGGTCGAGGACGAGGCCGAGGCGACCACGGTGGCACAGAAATATCTGTCCTACTTCCAGGGCGCGGTGCAGGACTGGAAGGCGCCGGACCAGCGGCTGCTGCGCCGTGCGATCCCGGAAAATCGCCTGCGGGTCTACGACATCCGCAACGTGATCGACCTGATCGCCGACGAAGGCTCGGTGCTGGAGATCCGGCGCGATTTCGGCGTCGGCATGATCACCGCCTTCATCCGCATCGAGGGCAAGCCGTTCGGCCTGATCGCCAACAATCCAAAGCATCTCGGCGGGGCGATCGACGCACCTGCCGGCGACAAGGCCGCGCGCTTCATGCAGCTGTGCGACGCCTTCGACATCCCGATCGTCTCGCTCTGCGACACGCCGGGCTTCATGGTCGGCCCCGAGGCCGAGAAGACCGCGATCGTGCGCCATGTCGCGCGGATGTTCGTCACCGGCGCCAGCATCACGGTGCCGCTGTTCGGCGTCGTGCTGCGCAAGGGCTATGGCTTAGGGGCGCAATCGATGATCGGCGGCGGCTTCCACGCCTCGTTCTTCACGGTGGCGTGGCCGACCGGCGAGTTCGGCGGCATGGGTCTCGAAGGCTATGTCCGCCTCGGCTTCCGCAAGGAGATGGAGGCGATCGAGGACCCGGTCGAGCGCGAGAAGTATTTCCAGACCAAGGTCGCCGAGCTCTACGCCAACGGCAAGGCGGTCTCGATCGCCTCGGTGCTCGAAATCGACGAGGTGATCGATCCCGCCGACACAAGGCACTGGATCATGGCCGGCCTGCGCTCGGTGCCGAAGCCGGAGCCGCGCACGCATCGCAAGCGGCCGTGCATTGACGCGTGGTAGGGTGGCGTAGGGCGAGTTAGATCGTGCATCAAACTCGGTGTCGTCCCGGCGAAGGCCGGGACCCATAACCACCGATGGTCATTGTTGCACGGTGCTGGGGCCATAGCCTCCTTCAACAACCCAACCCTGTGGTTATGGGTCCCGGCTTTCGCCGGACGACGGCGGCGGGTGGGCGGGCGTCTCGCGTCATTGAGAGAGTTACCCCAACCGCAACTCCGCATACCCCTTCGCCGCCACCTCGTCGCATCGCGCGCGATATGCCGGGGCGCTGCCGCTGTAGCGGGCGACGATCCGGGTTTGCTTGCCCTCGACGTTGCGGTTGATGCCGGTCATCCAGGAATCGACCTCGTTTGAGAGCAGGCCGACGCCGAGCGCCTTGACATGCTCGGTCCAGTCGGCGGTGCCTTCGGGCGTGGCGTCGAGGAAGGTCAGGCCTCTCTCCTGCGCAAAGCGGATCAGCCCGGTGACCCAATCCACGCTGTATTCGATGCTGCGCGGGATGTTGCCGAGCGCGGTGTGCGGGCCCATCAGCATCATCATGTTGGGGAAGCCGTCGACCATCAGCCCGAGATAGGTTTCCGGGCCGTGCGTCCATTTCTCCTTCAGCCGCGCACCGTGCGCGCCGCGGAAATCGATCTTGTCGAAGCTGCCGGTGATGGCATCGAAGCCGGTGGCGTAGATGATGATGTCGAAGGCGTAGTCCTTGTCGGTCGTCCGGATGCCCTCGGGCGTGATCCGCTCGATCGGCGTCTCCTTGATATCGACCAGCTCGACATTGTCGCGATTGTAGACCTCGTAATAGAAGGTCTCGAGCGGCAGCCGCCGCGTGCCGAAGCCGTGGTTCTTCGGGATCAGCATCTCGGCGACCGCCTGGTTCTTCACGCGCTCGCGGATCTTGCGCGCGACGAAATTGCTGATCGTCGCATTCGCCGCGCGGTCGATCAGGATATCCTTGAAATTGCCTTGCCAGATGCCAAAGCCGCGCTCGCCATAGAGCTTCTCGTAGAACGCCTCGCGCTCCGCCTCGCTCACCTCGAACGCGCCGCGCGGATCGGGCGTATGCACGAAGCAGGCGAAGGTCTCCTTGCAGCGCGCGAAGATCTCGGGATAGCCGGCCTTGATCCTGGCTTGCGTCTCGGCGTCGATCTTGCCGTTGTGCAGCGGCGCCGCCCAGTTGGCGGTGCGCTGGAACACGGTGAGATGCCCGACCTCGCCGGCGATGGTCTGGATGGTCTGGATGCCGGTCGCGCCGGTGCCGATCACGGCGACGCGCTTGCCGGTGAAATCCACCTTCTCCTTCGGCCAGCGCGCGGTGTGGAACGATTGGCCCCTGAAATCGTCGCGGCCCTCGATGCGCGGCAGGGTCGGCGTCGACAACGGGCCGATCGCGGTGATCAGGAAGCGGCAGGAGTGCTGCGCGCCGCTTTCGAGTGTGACCTGCCAGCTTCGCGTGTCGTCCTGGTAGATCGCGGACGTGACGCGGCTCTCGAACTGGATGTCGCGGCGCAGGTCGAACTTGTCGGCGACATAGTTGCAGTAGCGCAAGGTCTCGGGCTGGCCGGCGAAATGCTCCGACCATTCCCATTCCTCGAGCAGCTCCTTCGAGAACGAGTAGCCATAGGAATAGCTCTCGGAATCGAAACGTGCGCCGGGATAGCGGTTCCAGTACCAGGTGCCGCCGACGCCGGTGCCGGCCTCGAACACGCGCGCGCTGAGCCCAAGCTCGCGCAGCCGGTGGAGCTGGTACATGCCGGACAAGCCTGCGCCGACGATGATGACGTCGTAGTCCAGCGCAGCCGTCTGGGCGGTGTTGTCCTGGCGCAATTCGGCCACCTGTCGTTGCTCCCCGATGGATTGATTGCCCGCAAGGCTAGCCGGTCTTCCTGCTGCCGACAAACATCGCGGAGCGGGGCAGCTATCGGGATTTGCCGGGTGCGTCGGCCCGCGCGCATTCCGCGCGGCGGACTGTCCGCCCCGCGGCTTTACTCGGCTGCGGGATTCCCTCTATCGTCGGCCCGACACGACGATCGCCCGCCAAGCGGCGACGGAACCTAACGGGAGTGAAGCGATGGGAGAGGCGCTGCGCAGGCCGACGTCCATAGACGTCAGCAATCCCCGGCTTTATCAGGACGACACCTGGCGGCCGCTGTTCGCGCAGCTCCGCCGCGACGATCCCATGCATTATTGCGAGGCGTCGGCCTACGGCCCCTACTGGTCGGTGACGCGCTACGACGACATCTTCGCGGTCGAGCTGGATCACCAGAACTATTCGTCGGCCTCCGAGCTTGGCGGTATCCAGGTCACGGACCAGCCGAAGGGGCAGGAGCGGCCGAGCTTCATCCGCATGGATCCGCCCGGCCACACCGCGCAGCGCCGCACGGTGGCGCCGATCGTGGCGCCGTCGAACCTCGCCAATTTCGACGCCCTGATCCGCAAGCGCACCTCAGCCGTACTCGATGCGCTGCCGCGCAACGAGACCTTCGACTGGGCCGAGCGGGTCTCGGTCGACCTCACCAACATGATGCTGGCGACGCTGTTCGATTTCCCCCCTGAAGACCGCGCCAAGCTGACCTGGTGGTCGGATGTTGCGATCGCCAACGTCGAATCCCCCGACGCGGTGGTGCGTTCGGAGGCTGAACGCACCGCCGAACTGGTCAAGATGGGAGAATATTTCCGCAAGCTGTGGGACGCGCGGGCCGATGCGCCGCCGACCTTCGATTTGATCTCGATGCTGGCGCATTCGGACGCGACGCGGAATCTGGAGCCGCGCGAGTTCATCGGCACGATCGGGCTGTTGATCGTCGGCGGCAACGACACCACGCGCAATTCGATGTCGGCCGGGCTGATGGCGCTGTGCGAGAACCCGGAGCAGTTCGAGCTGGTCCGCGCGAGGCCGGAGCTGATCCCGAACCTGGTGTCCGAGACCATCCGCTACCACACGCCGGTGCTGCACATGCGCCGCACCGCACGCAACGACGTCGAGCTTGCCGGCCGCCGGATCAAGAAGGGCGACAAGGTCGTGATGTGGTACATCTCCGGCAACCGCGACGAGGACAAGATCGAGCGTGCCGATGAATTCATCATCGACCGCGCCAAGCCGCGCCAGCATCTCGCCTTCGGCGCCGGCGTCCACCGCTGCGTCGGCGATCGCCTCGCCGAGCAGCAGCTGCGCATCCTCTGGGAGGAGGTCCTGGCGCGCGATCTGCGTTTTGAGCTGATGGGTCCGCCGCAAAGGCTCTATTCCAATTTCATCCGCGGTATACGAAGCTTGCCGGTGAGAATCGTCAATTGAAGTTGTGGGGTTGTCATTCCGGGGCGATGCAGAGCATCGAACCCGGAATCTCGAGATTCCGGGTCTGGTCCTTCGGACCATCCCGGAATGACGGGGTCATAAAGATCAAGGAACAAGAATGAAGAACGATCCCGTTGACGTCCTGATCATCGGCGCCGGCGCCTCCGGCGCCGCGGTGGCCTGGAGCCTCGCCGATACCAAGATGCATATCCTCTGCCTCGATCAGGGCGGCTGGATGAATCCGGCCGAATATCCGAGCACCGGGCGCGACTGGGAGGCGAAGTTCTACGGCGAGTGGTCGTCGAGCCCGAATGTCCGCAAGCGGCCCGAGGACTATCCGATCAACGACGACAATTCGCCGATCAAGGTCGTCAACTTCAACGCCGTCGGCGGCTCGACGGTGATGTACACCGCGCACTGGCCGCGGCTGCATCCGTCCGACTTCAAGGTGAAGACGCTGGACGGCGTCGCCGATGACTGGCCGATCGACTACGACGCGCTCACCCCGTTCTTCGAGGAGAACGATCGGATGATGGGCGTCTCGGGCCTGTCGGGCGATCCGCTGTCGCCGCTGAGCCACCCGCCGATGCCGCAGCAGCCGCTCGGGCTATCCGGCCCGCTGATCGGCAAGGCCATGAACAAGCTCGGCTGGCACTGGTGGCCGTCGGACACGACCGTGGCGACGATGGATTACGAGGGCAGGGCGCGCTGCATCAATCTCGGCCACTGCACGCCGGCCTGCGCGCAGGGTGCCAAGGCCTCGACCGACATCACCTACTGGCCGCACGCGGTCCGCGCCGGGGTCGAGCTCAAGACCCATTGCCGGGTACGCGAGATCCTGACCAACGAGCACGGCATGGCCTCCGGCGTCGTCTATTACGACAAGGACGGCGTCGAGCAGTTTCAGCCGGCCGAAGTCGTCATCATCGCCTGCAACGGTGTCGGCACGCCGCGGCTGCTGCTCAATTCGGTGTCAGGCAAATTCCCGAATGGCCTCGCCAACTCGTCGGGCCTGGTCGGCAAGAACCTGATGTTCCACCCCTACGCGCAGATCTACGGCTTCGTGAAGGAGCCGACCGACAGCAACCGCGCGCCGCCGACCTGCCTGTGGAGCAAGGAGTTCTACGACACCGATCTGTCGCGCGGCTTCGTCCGCGGCTACGGCATCCAGTTCGGCCGCGGCGCCGGGCCGGTGTTCGAGGCGGTCGCGAGCGAGCAGAAGGGCATCCTGCCCTGGGGCAAGGATCATCACCGCGTGTTCCGCAAGCTCAACGGCCATCGTCTCGCGGTATCGGCGATCTGCGAGGATCTGCCGGAGGAGCACAACCGCGTCACGCTCGATCCCGTGTTGAAGGACAGCCACGGCATCCCGGCGCCGAAGATCGACTACACGATCAGCGCGAACAGCCGGAAGATGATGGATCACGGGCTGGCGCGCGGCCGGGAGATTCTCGAGGCCGCCGGCGCCACCGACATCTGCATCAACGATCCGATCCCGTGGGGCGGCTGGCATCTGCTCGGCACCGCGCGGATGGGCACCGATCCGGCGCGCTCCGTGGTCAACGAATGGGGCCGCTCGCACGACGTGAAGAACCTCTTCATCGTCGACGGCAGCATCTTCGTCACCTCGGGCGGCGTGAACCCGACCTCCACCATCCAGGCCCTTGCGCTCTACATCGCCGACCAGATGAAGCAGCGCCTCGCCAACCTGTTCGACTGAGACCGTCCATGTCCGATGCAAAACAACTGACCGCAGCCCAGCGCGCCGATCTGCGCACCGTCGCCGCGATGATCGTTCCCGAAAGTGACGAGTACAAGGTGCCGGGTGCGGACGATGCCGCGATCCAGGCCGACATGCTGGCGACGCTCGGCCGCGACACCGCGCTGGTCGCGCAGGCGCTGGATCATCTGGCTGATCTCGCGGGCAAGCCGCTCGCCGAGCTCGACGATGCCGGGCGCGATGCGGTGGCGCGGGAGTTTCGTAGCCGTGGCGGTGCTGCCGCGGCGACGCTCGTCCGCGTGGTGCTGCAATGCTACTACCGCGACGACCGCGTGCTGCGCTCGCTCGGCCTCGAGCTGCGCGCGCCGTTCCCGAAAGGCCATGTGCTGCCGGAGGGCGACTGGTCGCTGCTCGATCCGGTCAGGGCGCGCGGCGGCACGCTGCGGCGGGCGACCTAGCGTTGTGTCCGTGACTTGACAGTCCATTCCGTCATTCCGGGGCGCGACGAAGTCGCGAACCTCAGATGCGCAATCGCGCATCGGGGAATCCAGAGGTCGTGCATCGAGATTCCGGGTTCTCGCTTCGCGAGCCCCGGAATGACACTGAGTCAATCGCGCGTCAGAGACGCAGCCCTAGCCATCCGGGCAGGTGCAGGGCGTAACCACTTGCGGCGCGGGGAGCCGGTCACCATCTGAGGAGACCAAAGGACTCTCGCCATGCTGGATATTACCTCAGATACCGCCGGTGACACGCCGTCACCGCGAACGGCCGATGCTGCCCGGGATAACGACCGGGCTTTGCTGGATGCCTATTCGAATGCCGTGATCGACGTCACCGACCGCGTCGGCCCGGCCGTGGTCCGGGTCGAGACCGGGCCGAAGCTGCGCAACGCGCGCGAGCGCGGCGGGCTCGGCTCGGGCATCGTGATCTCGCCCGATGGCTTCGTGCTGACCAACAGCCATGTGGTCGGATCGTCGAAGGAGATCCGCCTGCGCGACACCGAGGGCTTCGTCACCGACGCCCATGTGCTCGGCGTCGATCCCGACACCGATCTCGCGCTGCTGCGGGCCGATGGCGCGCGCGATCTGCCTTACGCGTCGCTCGGCAACTCCAAGACGCTGCGGCGCGGCCAGCTCGTGGTCGCGATCGGCAATCCGCTCGGCTTCGAATCGACCGTCACCGCCGGCGTGGTGTCGGCGCTCGGACGTTCGATCCGCTCGGTGAGCGGGCGCACCATCGAGGACGTGATCCAGACCGATGCCGCGCTCAACCCCGGCAATTCCGGCGGGCCGCTGGTGTCGTCGAAGGGCGAGGTGATCGGCATCAACACCGCAATCATCAACGGCGCGCAGGGCATCTGCTTTGCGGTCGCCAGCAACACCGCGCAGTTCGTGCTGTCGGAGATCATCCGCCATGGCTATGTCCGCCGCGCCTATATCGGCGTCGCCGGCCAGACCGCGCCGGTGCCGCGGCGCCACGCGGTGCTGGCCGGTGTCGAGAACAAGATGGGCGCGCTCTTGATGCAGATCGAGCCGGACAGCCCGGCCGCGCGCGCCGCGCTGCTGCCGGGCGACGTCGTGATCAGGCTCGACGGCATCGAGATCAACGGCGTCGACGATCTGATCCGCGCGCTCGACCACAGCCGGATCGACCGGACCCTGTCGATGGACGTGCTCCGCCTCGGCCGCCTGCGCGCGATCGAGATCCATCCGATCGGGAGGAAGCCGGCGAAGCAGTGAGGCATTGCCATCCGCGCGCGAGCTGCACCGTCTCCCCCATGTCCGCCGTAGCCTTGGCGAAGGCGGATGTGGGGAGGGTGGCTTCGCGCAGCGAAGCGGGGTGAGGGGTCTGTCTCCGCGGATAGTAGACCTCATCGATCGCGTCAGCCTTAAGTACCCTTCCGAATAGTCGGCGGCTTCCAGGACTCGTTGAGGATGCCCTCCTTACCCCAATAGGCGCGGAGATAGAGCGAGAAATGTCCACCCGGCGCGGGCAGCCAATTTGCTTCTTTGTCTCCGCCTGGCGACTTCGCGCTCGCATATAGTGTGAGCGATCCGTCGGCGTTGCGTTTGAGGTTCTTGTTCTTGGTACCGAGCGAATAGCGCTTCAGGTCGTTCGGATGGAAGAGGTGCTTGTCGTTGTACAACGTTAGCGACCAGAAGCCGTTGACTGGCGGCTCTTCGCCCTTCGGGAACGTGATCTCGTAGCTGCCGCCGCCGTTGAGCTCTCCTCCAGAAGCGTCGCTGTCGGTGTAGAAATACTGCGTCTCTGTGGGCCTGTTGTCGAACATGTTCGATTTAGATGTTCCGGTCCGGTTGAAATAGTCGATCCCGAACTGCGCATTATTGGTCGAGCGATTCCAGCCGTTGCCGGCCGGCCGGCCGTTATGCTTCCACTGGAAGAAGGGCTTGATGACCTTCTCTTCCGTCTCGTTCGCGGTATCGATCAGCACTTTCTTGAGCGCCGGATCCTTGGCCGCGGAGTCGAGCAGCAGGCGGAACTGCCCATACATGGCCTCTTCACCGGGTAGCGGATCGACAATGTCGAGCGCCTGACCGAACTCATCGAAGAACTTTTCCGGCACCACCCATTTGGTTTCCTCACCATTCGACTTCGGCCCAGGGATATCCGGCACTTTGGCCCATTCGATCGTCTTCATCTTGCCGGTGAAGTCCTTCAGGGGATAAGCGACGATCTGGTTGACCACCGACTGGATCGCCTTCTTGTCCTCGGGTGTGTCATCCTGGAACACACGCGGAATCGCGTTGGCGAGTGATGTCGGGCAGCGGACGATCTCGGTAATGCCGGCCGGCTTGAGGCCCTTCCAGTTCGGACCGGCAAGCAGGTAAAACCCGGGTCTGGTATCGTATGGCTTGCCGACCTTGCCGAACTGATCGGTGCGTGCGTCATACAGCGCGTAGACCCAGAAACGGTCACCGAGATCTGGCACCTGGATCACGACCGGCTCCTCATCGAGCGAGAAAAAGCCGAGACCGTAGACCACGTCCTGATTGGGACAGGTGACGAAGGTTTGCGACGGCTCGATGTAATCGGCCAGCATCGCGATCTGGCCGCGCGGCGCAACGGGCAGCACGCCGTTGAGATGACCGGGATGCGGAGCCTGCGTGATCGCTGTGCGCCGGTTGATCATGTTCACGAGCGGCCAGCCCCAAACGTAGGCCATCTGCGCAATCGTCCTTGCGTAGTCGGGCTGCATGATGACGCCAGTCGCGGGCTCGGTGACATCCGGCCCCGCTGGCTCGGGCAGGCGTTGAGCCTGCGCGGGGGCGATTGAGCCAGCAACTGCAGCGCTTGTGACCGCAGCAGGAACGGCGGCGCCGCTCCCCAACACGGCCAATGATGCCGCTCCAATGCCGCCCTTGATCGCGTCGCGCCGACTGGCTCCGGATTGATTGATCGTGGTCTTCATTGCATTCTCCGTTTCAGTTTAAAGGCTGAGCTGGATCACGTTCGGATGCGGGTTCGCATCACTTCACCTTCACGACGTCGTCCGGCTTCCAGGTCTGGTCGAAGAACTCGACGCCCGTACCGTAAAGACGCACTGCGGCGAGGAAGTTTCGTCCGTTGACCGTCTGGACGAAGTTCGTATCGGCAGCTTCGGCAGGCTTCGTCGGGCCGAACCAGACATCAATGGACCCATCGCTATTGGTCGCAACCTTGCCAAGGCTGTTGATCGACGGCAGCAATTGCGGCGTCTCGACCATCGTCCCATCCGTGATGTTGTAGGCGGTGACGGCCCAGAACAGCTTTGCGGGCGGGTTCGGCGGCAGGTGGAGCTTGTAAGTATTCGAGCCGTTGAGGAAATCGCCGTTCGCATCGCGGATGGTGAACGGATACTTCGATCCGGCGTCGAGCGTCCGCATGACCATCGCGGACGCCGTCGAAAACGCGATCTGGAAGTAGCTCGCGCGCTGGTTCACATCGAGATAGCCGTCCTGGAGCCATTCGGCAGTGCCGGATGCCCACGTGTTCAGGTACTGGCGGTCCTTGTAATACTTGTCGCGCTCGTCCGGCCGACCGAGTTGCCGCATCGCCAGGATCATCTTCGGCGCGGTCTCGACCGCTTTCTGCAACAACGCCTGCTGTTTCTGACTTGGATTGAATGGCTGGCCCTTGACTATACCGATCGACGCCAGCACACCGCGCAGTTCGGGGTCGATGGCGGAAGCCGGCTCATGATCGATGAATGCCTTGAGCTTGCTCCAGAACTTGTTGTCGACCGGATACATCATATCGATCCGCTTGCCGCTCGCGTTCGGAAACTGCATCGGCTTGACGTCCTTCTCTGGAGTCCAGAGTGGATAGACCCGCGTCTGCTCGGCTGCGGCTACGGCCGCCTTCGGATCGGGCGCGCTCTCGCCCTTCTTCATGACGGTCCGGAAGAAGAGCAGGACATTGTAGGTACGCGACTTGAATGCGAAGTAGCCCTGCGGAATTTCCCCTTCGTAGTCCGGCGGGAGCAGCAGATAGAGCCCGCCGCGTGCGCGATCCGGTCCGATCAGGCCGACATCGGTGATCGTGCGCTGGAAGAAATCGGTAAACATGCCGATCACGTTCGCCGGGGCCGCCACGACGAGCGGACCGGTCTCCTTCAGATCCAGATAGCTCATGGAATAGATCACGTCGGCGTTGGGGGTCGGCACCCAAGTGCGCGCGTCCATCCGGTCCTTCCAGATCGGCAGGATGTTATAGCCCTTCCCAAACACGGCCTCCGATCCATCGCGCATGCCGATGGTGTTCAAGACGGGAAGCATCGTCATGTAGGAATGGACGGCGCGCTGATAGAACAACTCGTCCCGAAGGTCTTCGGCTTCCTTCTGCGGAAGCCAGTTTCCGTTGTTAAGCTGCTTGACCAAGGGAGGTGCGTCGGCCTGTTGCGCTTGAACCGATGGCATCGATCCGACGAGTCCAACGAACGTCGACAGGACGACAGGCGCGACTGCAAAACGTTTCAGCATCTCGTATCCTCCACAATCGCCGATTTCCGGCTTATCCGCACGGTGAGCGAGTTGATAGTGTCGCGAGAAGGCTAGCTCACGATAGGCAACGGTCTACGTAGTTCGTGCCAATCATCTACGTAGTTCGTGCCATCTCACTCATGCCAGTGTGTCGTTGCGCTGCAGCGCACGAGCGGACGCAAGCGTGGAACTCGGAAATTCTCCGAACAATTCCCGATAGTTCTTGGACAGTCGCCCGAGGTCTCCGGCCATTCCCCAATTTTGCGCAGCAAGCGATACCGTCGTCGTTCTGTTCGAGAGCAATTCGCGCCTGATCCGGTGCAACCGTAGTCGACGAATGTAATCGCGGGGCGTATCTCCCAGGATTTCTGAGAACGCGCGAAACAAGGTACGCGGCGACGTTTGTGCGGCACGTGCGATGTCATCAACCGAGATCGTCGAGGTCAGGTGCCGCCTGATATAGTCACGGGCTTCGTGAACGATCAGCGCCTGCCCAACGGGCCGCATGCGGCCGTCCCCGATATCGGGCAGTTGTGCGTAGTGACAGACGAGAGTGCGCAGCATTCGCCTCCCAATTCCAAGTCTCTTGTCCCGAGTGTCGCCGGGTGTATGAACGGTTACGACCTGCTCCCTCAGCGAGATCAATGCATCACGCGGTAGCGGTTCAATGTGAAGCCCGGTTCTGCTCGTCAGGTTGCGACGGAGAGCGAGTCTCTCCTGTTCGACCTCCTTTTTCAGTTGTTTTACCGTGAGGGTTGCGGTCACGTAGAGCGAATTGCCCCTCAACAGGACGTCGCATTCGTCGCCGGGCAGCACGACCACGACATTCCCCGCAATCACCGGGTTGAGCCACAGAAGCGAGCCCGGACCCACCTCGAGGCCCACTCCGACCGTAATCGCGTCTTTCGAAAGCGGGCCGCAGATCGCGGCATTGCCCTGGATCAGCCCGCTGCTGAACATAATGCCATCCCGGGCCGCAAACGCGAGGCTGCCGCGGACGCCAGCGCCCGGCATCTGGACGGCGTCAAGCCCGGCATCGAACACGGCGTTCCTGAGATCGTCCACTCGGGCAATGTCGAAGCGATGCCACGTTTCGAGAGCGACGGCCGACAAATCCTGGCTCCTGGACCGACTTTGTCGGTAAGGATAGGGGCGTGGCGGATGATTTCTACGTGGTTTGTGCCAATTTTCCGGAAGCTATCCGCGAGCCTGCAACCGTGTCGCGCGGCCGTTCTCCAAAAAGTTCGCGATACCAGCCGGACATCCGCCCCAGATCGCCTATGCCCCACTGATTGGCAACGAGTGCAATTGTACAGGCTTTCTCGGCATCGCTTGCGAGGTCATGCCGGATGCGATGGAGGCGCAGCCTCCGAACGTAGTTTTGAGGGGTGTCGTCGAGAATATCCGAGAAGGCGCGAAACAACGTACGTCGCGACGCGTATGCGGCGGCCGCGAGTTCATCGATGGAAATGGGCTCGGAGAGGTGGTCGTAAATGTAGGTCCGCGCCCGCTCGACGATCTTACCATGCAAATCGGGATGCCGCCCCCTGTTTTCCCGGCGCGGGGGACGCGCGAGATGCGCAATCAACGTCGTCAACAAATGTTTAGTAAGGCCTGAAGGGCCGAAGCCATCGGAGCTGCCGTGAACGGTTTCGAAAGCGTGCCGCAAATCCGCCAGGACTTCCGGAGCCATGCAACGTGCGTGGATGCCGGACCCACCCAAACTGTGCCGGTCGAGGACAAGCTCTTCCGCGGCGGCCTCATGCTCCAGCTTCTCTGCGGACAAGGTCACGGCTGCATAGAGCGATCCGGGCGTGTAGAGCGCGTCGTGTTCGTCGCCCGGCAGGAAAACGCCGACACTGCCTGCTTCGATTTCGTTGAGCCAGTGACGCGCGCCGCTTCCGATCCGAATGGCAACGCCGGTGGTGATGCAATTGCTCGACAGCGGCCCGAACAGCGAGACCCGCCCCTCGATCGATCCACTGCTGCAGACAATTCCATCAACTTCGCTGAACGCAAGAACTCCCGACAGGCGCCCGGTAGACATTTGCGTGGCTTCGAGGCCAGCCCCGCGTACCGCATCGCTGAGGTCCTCGATGCTCGATATCGGAAGGCGTGACCATGCTCCGGCAGGATGGTCGACTTCCATTCGGCGCCTCCATTTTCTTGGAGCAAAGAACTGCAAACGAAGCGGGCGGCGGCTGATGTGACGATAACCCGATGAACTAGCACCGTCTACGGGGAACAATCGTAAATTGAAGAGGCTTTATTGTCGCACAAGGGCAAACAGAAGTGCCAAGCTGGCCGCCTTGCAAGACGCTACAGCGGGTAATCGACAGCTCACGATCATGAGAATCTCCGAGATACCGCGAGGTCGCCTATTGGGCCCCTCTCGGACTTACGGCAATGTCCGCTTTCGCGCTCCTGTCAGGGCCATAGCAGACGTCCAGCGCGCGTGTTCCGACCCCGTCTCGATTTATGAGTCCTGGCTAGTCTAGTGATAGTCGATGATCTCCACGTCCTTCGGACCCGCGTCGGTCCACGGGAATACGACCCGCCATTGGTCATAGATACGGATCGGGTGCTTACACCCGCCACGTCGCCTTGCAATGGCATGGTGGTGAGAGTTTTCGGCCGCAATTGCGGCGGACGCGTACGCTGTTGCAGCGGTGGCGAAATTTCGGAATAATAGAAGATATCGCTGAGTTGCCCGACATGTCAAGTTGCTTGTCCGACGCGCCGGCGGCCGCCCTGCTCCTTTGCATGGGGTTGTTTTCGATATTTTGGGGTGGGGGCGGCAAAGGGCACTTCGAACGGAAAGCACCGGAGCCGGCCGAGGGGGCTGCATCCGCGGACGCGGACGTCTCATCCGTCGCGGACTGCGCCCGCGCCACCTTCTCCCGCGAGGGGAGAAGGGAAGTGGAGTTCGCGGTAGCGCTATTGCAGCGCCGCCAGCAGCTCGTCGGGCTGCTCGACCATCATCATGTGGCCGGCACCTGGCAGCACCACGGTGCGCGCATTCGGCGTCGCGGCGGCGAGCGTCTTGCCGGCCTTGGCGGGGGTCATCATGTCGCGCTCGCCGAGGATGAAGGTCGCGGGCACCTTGACCGCGGCCGCCGCCGTGAGCGCGTTCTGGTAGGCGTTGCAGGCGTTGAGGTCGTTGTACAGCACGCCCGGCTTCGCCTCCTGCAGCACCCGCTGCGCGCCCTGGTGCATCCACAGGCCGGGCGCGAGGCTGCCGCCGAGCTCGGCCTTGAAGCCGAGGCCCCAGATCGAGACCATGTCGATCGCCGCGACGTCATTGGCTTCGGCGGCCTTCAGGAGATCGGGGCCAACCGTCATGGTCGCGGCGGTGCCGATCAGCGCGAGGCCGGAGACCTTGTCGGGATGCCGCGCCGAGGTCTCGATCGCGATCAGCGAGCCCATCGAATGGCCGATCAGCCGCGCTTTCGACGCGCCGGCTGCCGTGATCAGCGCCGCGATCCAGTCGGCCATCTCGGCGATGGTCGGGAGCGGCTTGCCGGCGGAGCGGCCGTGGCCCGGCAGATCCGGCGCCAGCACGGAATAGCCATGATGGGCGAACCAGCGGCTGTGCAGCGCCCAGGTCGAGGAATCGAAGCCGGCGCCGTGGATCATCACCACCGCCGGCAGCGACGGATCGAACGGCTTGCCGCCGGTCGCGATGAAGGTGTCTGATCCGTTCACGGAAAGCTGCATGGTGCTCAAGTCCTTTGCGAGGCGCGCAGCGCCTGGCCGAGATCGTCGATGATATCCTGCGCGGTTTCGATGCCGACCGACAGCCGCACCAGCTCCTCGCCGATGCCGGCGGCCTTGAGCTGCTCGGCATCCATCTGCTGGTGCGTGGTGCTGGCGGGATGGATCACCAGCGTCTTGACGTCGCCGACATTGGCGAGATGGCTGATCAGCTTCAAGGACTCGATGAACTTCTTGCCGGCGGCGCGGCCGCCCTTGATGCCGAAGCTGACGATCGAGCCGGCGCCGCGCGGCAACAGCTTCTTGGCGAGCGCGTAATCCGGATGCGTCTCAAGCGACGGATGCAGCACCCAGTCGACCGCCTTGTTCGCGGCGAGGGCGTCCAGCACCGCATGGGTGTTGCTGACATGGCGGTCCATGCGAACGCCGAGCGTCTCGATGCCCTGCAGCAGCTGGAAGGCGTTGGTCGGCGACAGGCAGGCGCCGAAATCGCGCAGGCCCTCGGTGCGGGCGCGCATGATGAAGGCGGCCTTGCCGAACTGCTCGTCGAAGACGATGCCGTGATAGCCGGCATAGGGCTCGGTGAGCTGCGGGAATTTACCGGAGGCGCGCCAGTCGAACCGGCCGCCATCGACGATGACGCCGCCGATCGCGATGCCGTGGCCGCCCATCCACTTGGTCGCCGAGTTCATCGCGATGTCGGCGCCGAGCTCGATCGGCTGGCTGAGATAGGGCGTCGCAAAGGTATTGTCGATCAGCAGCGGAATCTTCGCATTATGCGCGATCTCCGCGACCGCCGGGATATCGAGCACCTCGAGCCCGGGATTGCCGATGGTCTCGCCGATCACGAGCCGGGTGTTCGGCTTGATCGCGGCACGGAATTCGTCGAGCGCACGCGGCTTCACGAAGGTCGTGGTGATGCCGAACCGCGGCAGCGTGTGCGCCAGCAGATTGATGGTGCCGCCGTAGAGCGAGGCGGAGGCGACGATGTGGTCGCCGGCATTGAGCAGGGTTGCGATCGCAAGATGCATCGCGGCCATGCCGCTGGCGGTGCAGATCGCGCCGACGCCGCATTCGAGCGCGGCGATCCGCTCTTCCAGTACCGCGGTCGTCGGGTTCGAGATGCGGGTGTAGATGTGGCCGGCGCGCTCCAGATTGAACAGCGCCGCGGCATGATCGGCATCCTGGAACACGTAGGACGTGGTCTGATAGATCGGAACCGCGCGCGCGCCGGTCGCGGGATCGGGGCGCTGGCCGGCGTGCAGGCTCAGGGTTTCGAAGGCAGGCGGCTTGGGTGCGGGCATGCGAAACTCGTCAGGTCAGTCGATGGGAATGGTGGGTTGGCGAGGAGTCTTTTATTTGACGCGTTTTCTTCACGCGAACCGGTGTCCACTTCGCTTGAAAACGCTTTGTTAGACGTGAACTGCGGTGCGAACACGGCCGACATTGCCGAACACGCGCAGATAGCGCTCGACCTCTGTGGGGATGCCGGTCGCCTTCTCCGGATTGTCGGAGAGCTTGACGGCCGGGCGTCCGTCGACCGACGTCACCTTGCAGACGATCGAGATCGGGTCGAGCTCGGCGGTGCCGTCGGGTGCGCAGCCGACGAAATCGTTGGTGAGATTGGTGCCCCAGCCGAAGCTGACGCGCACGCGTCCCTTGAAATGGTAGAACGTCTCCTCGATCGAGCCGACATCCATCGCGTCGGAGAACACCAGCAGCTTCTCCTTGGGATCGCGGCCCTTCTGCTTCCACCATTTGATGATCTCTTCGCCGGCCGTGATCGGCGGCGCGCTGTCGGGACGAAAGCCGGTCCAGTCGGCGACCCAATCGGGCGCGTCGCGCAGGAACGGTTTTGTCCCGAAGGCATCGGGCAGCGCGATCAAGAGGTTGCCGCCATAGGTGTGGCGCCATTGGTCGAGGATGCGATAGGGCGCCCAGCGCAGCGCCTCGTCGTCATTGGCGAGCGCGGCCGCGACCATCGGCAGCTCATGTGCGTTGGTGCCGATCGCCTCGAGGTCGTTGTCCATCGCGAGCAGCACGTTCGACGTTCCGGTGAAGGAGGGGCCGAGGCCTTCCTTCACCGCCTCGACGCACCACCGCTGCCAGAGGAAGCCATGGCGGCGGCGTGTGCCGAAATCGGACAGCCGCAAGCCGTCCAGCTTGCGCAGCCGCTCGACCTTGGCCCACAGCTTTGCCTTGGCGCGCGCATAGAGAACATCGAGCGCGAAGCGGCCGTAGGTCTTGGTCGCCGCGCGTGAGCGCAGCTCGTTGAGGATCGCGAGCGCCGGGATCTCCCACATCGTGGTGTGGGTCCACGGCCCGTGGAAATGCAGCTCGTACTGGCCGTCGACCTTGTGCAGCTCGTATTCGGGCAGCCGGAAGTTCGACAGCCAGTTGATGAAGTCGGGCGAGAACATCTGGGTCTTGCCGTAGAACGTGTTGCCCGCGAGCCAGATCAGCTCCTTCTTGGTGAAGCGGATGGTGCGGGCGTGGTCGAGCTGGGCGCGCAGCTCGGCCTCGTCGATGACCTCGGCGAGTCGGATATGGGTCGAGCGGTTGATCACCGAAAACGTCGTGCGGGTGTCCGGATAGCATTCCCGGATCATCTGCTGCATCAACAGCTTGTAGAAATCGGTGTCCAGCAGGCTGCGCACGATCGGGTCGAGCCGCCAGCCGTGGTTGTAGGTCCGGGTCGCGATATCTGTCACGGTCATGCGGGAACCTTAGCCTGCCGGGCGCCGCCCGCCCAGTGGGTATCGGGCGGAACATGGCAGGTCAGCGCGCTATGGTCTGCCGTATACGGCCGACGGTGGCGGCGACATCGGCCCAGGCCGGCTTATCAGGGGCGAATTGCCGCCGCAGGAAGGTGACAAGCTCGGCGACCTGGCCGTCGCTCATGCTGTCGTTGAAGGCCGGCATGTAGCCCAGATCGGTCACGGCCGGCTTGGCGATGCCGTGCAGGATCACCTGGATCAGGTTATCGGGCGCGTCGCTGTGCAGGTTGCTGTTCAGCGCCAGCGACGGCCGGCTGCCGAACAGCGACGGGCCGCCGACCTCATGGCAGACCGCGCAGGCGCCTTGATAGATCCGCGCTCCGGCCGAGGCGGCGGTGGTGACGACGGTGCCGGCTTCGAGCTTGGCGGCCATGGCATCGTGCGCCGACCGATTGGTGCCCTCGTTGAACGCGGCGAGGTAGACCGCCATCGCGCGGATGTCCTGGTCGGGCAGCGCGGCGAGCTCCTGCACGACCGGCGCCATCGGCCCTGCGGCAACGCCGTGCAGGCGCGACTCGCCGGTGCGCAAATAGGCGTAGAGCTCGTCCTCGCTCCAGGGGATCGGCGCCTTCGACAGCGACGTCAGCGCCGGCGCCTCCCAGCCCTCGGCGAAGCCGCCAGCGAGATAGGCGCGCTGCCGTTCGGCGCCGAGCGCATTGCGCGGCGAGTGGCAGGCGCTGCAATGGCCGAACCCTTCGATCAGATAGGCGCCGCGATTCCACACTTCCGATTTAGTGGGATCACCTTGGAACGTGTTGGGCCGATGGAACAGCGCATTCCATCCGGCAAGCAGCGGACGCAAATTGAACGGAAAGGCGAGCGCGTTGGCCGGCGTCTCGGCGTGCACCGGCGTCTGCGCCATCAGATAGGCATAGAGCGCCTGCAGGTCGGCATCACTGGTCCTGGCGAAGTGCGTGTACGGGAACGCCGGATAGAGATGGCGCCCGTCGCGATGGATGCCCTCGCGCATCGCGCGCTCGAAGGCGGGATAGGACCAGGCGCCGATGCCGGTGTCGACGTCGGGCGTGATGTTGGTGGTGAAGATGGTGCCGAACGGCGTCTCCAGCGGCCGACCGCCGGCGTTCGGAACGCCATGCTCCGACGTATGGCAGACGGCGCAGGCGCCGAGCGCTGCAAGCTCCTTGCCACGGGCGATCGTCGCAGCGGAATAGACCGAGGCGTCGGGCCGGGCGATCGGCGCGATCGCGCGCCAGGGCAGCACGGCCGCGCCGATGCCGATCGCCGCTGCGCAGAGTGCGGCAATGCCGGCGAGCACGCCGCCGCGCTTTGCAAAGGGATTCTGCCATCTGTTGAGGTCGGCCGTCTGCGCAGGCGGCGGGAGCGGGGCGGGCGCGACCGGTTGCTCGCCGCGCAATCCCTTCAAAATGCGTTCCGGTGTGAACGGCAATTCGCGGAAGCGGACGCCGGTCGCGTCATAGATCGCGTTGGCGATCGCGGCGGCACTCGGCACCGAAGCGGACTCGCCGACGCCGAGCGGTGGTTGATCCTGCCGCGGCAGCATCAACACATCGATCTTCGGCAGCTCAGGAAACTTGATGATGGGGTAGGCGCCCCATTCCCGCGCCGCCACCGCGCCGCGCTCGAAGGACACTTCCTCCATCAGCGCGCGGCTGGTCGACTGGATCACGTTGCCTTCGATCTGGTGCCGCACGCCATCCGGATTGATCATCAATCCGGAATCCTGGCCGGCGACGACGCGGGTCACGCTGACATCGCCGGTCGCCTTGTTGACGGCGACATCGGCGATCCACGCCGACCATGCTGCGCCGTAACCGGGAAACTTGCTGTGCACGTACAGCGCATAAGCAAAGCCGCGGCCGCGCACGATATCGCCGTCCGCCTCGGGTTCTTTCCACACCGGGCGCGGCGTCCAGCCGGCGCGCTCGGCAACGGCATTGACGAGATCGATCGCGCGTTGGTCCTTCAGATAGCGCAGCCGGTACTCGATCGGATCGACCTTCGCCTCCGCCGCAAGCTCGTCGATGTAGGATTCATGCGCAAAGGTGTTCGGCAGCGCCGAGACGCCGCGAAACCATGACGCGCGCACGATCGGCGGCATGTCGTTGGCGATCACGCGCATGTTCTCGTAGTCGTAGGGCGGGATCGCGGTGCGGTCGCCCATCTCGAACACCGCGGCTTCAGGCGCGATCCGCCCTGTGAGCAGCAGTGCCAATGTCGGCGCGCCGTTCGAGGGATAGCGCGTGGCAAAATCGTAAGCGGCGACGCTGCCGTCGGCGTTGAGCCCGCCATTGACGTCCATCAGCTGCGCGGTGCCCTTCGGCTCCCAGGCATGCTCCTGCTCGCGGGTGAGCTGCACGCGCACCGGGCGGCCGACCGCGCGCGACAGCAGCAATGCATCGGCAGAGACATCGTCGGCGCAGTTGCGGCCGTAGCAGCCGGCGACCTCCATCCGGATCACGTCGATCTCGGACTCCGGCCGCTGGATCAGCAGCGCCAGGTCGCCGCGCAGGATGTGCGGGTTCTGGGTGCCGGACCAGACCCGGATCGCGCCCTCGCTGTAATCGGAGACCGCGCACGACGGGCCGATCGAGCCGTGCATCTGGTAGGGCCAGAGATAAGTCCGCTGCATCGGCTTGGCGGCGGCCTTGAGCGCGGCGTCGACGTCGCCCTTGTCGATCAGCTGGCGCGGCGTCGAGGGATTGGCGCGCAGCGCCTTCTCCACGTCGGCAAGATCGGTCAGCGCCGGTCCCGGCTTCCAGCTCACCTTGAGCTGCGCGGCGGCCTTGATCGCATTCTCCTCGCGCTCGGCAACGACGCCGACGAAATCGCCGATCCGCACCACCGCGACGAGGCCTGGAATATCGCGCACCGAAGCTTCATCGACCGCAATCAGGCTGGTGCCGACGAACGGGCCGGCATCGACGCCGGCGTAAGGGGGGCGGACCACGCGGCCGTGCAGCATGCCGGGCACGCGCACATCGTGAACGTAGACAAGCTCGCCGGTGGCCTTCGCCAGCACGTCGACGCGCGGCACGGACTTGCCGACGACGGAATAGGCGCTCACGGCCTTGACCGGAACGTCGTCGGCAAGATCGAGCCGGATGGTTTCGTCCGCGATCAGCTCGCCATAGCTGACGCTGCGGTTGTCGTGGCCGCGGATCAGGCCGTCCTCGATCGCGAGGCTACTCGCCGGCAGCTCAAGCCGCTCGGCCGCGCGTGCGAGCAAGAAGTGTCGCGCTTGCGCGGCGGCCTTGCGCAGGGGAACGGCGGTGATCTGGATGGTTTCGCTTGCGATCGTCGGGCCCTGGTTCGGCACCACGGCGGTGTCGCCGAGGATCACGACGACGCGGGCAAAGGAGACGTCGAGCTCTTCGGCAACGATCTGACCGAGCGCGGTGCGGATGCCGGTGCCGAGATCCACATGGCCGTTGTAGGCATTGACCGTGCCGTCGGCCGTGATGGTGATGAAGGTCTCGAACGCACCTTCCGCGCCCAGCACCGCAGGGCGGACGACCGACAGCGAGCCGCGCTGGCGTTGCTCGGGAGCCCGTGCGTCCACCATCAATCGCGCGCCTCGAGCGCGTGACCGGCCGCGCGCATCGCCGCGCGGATGATCTCGATATGCGCGCCGCAACGGCAGAGATTGTAGCGCAGCGCCTCCAGCACTTCATGCTCGGACGGATTGGGATTGCGCGTCAGCAAGGCCTTGGTGGTGATAATCATGCCGTTGAGGCAATAGCCGCACTGCGCGGCCTGTTCGCGAATGAAGGCATCCTGCACCGGATCGGGATGCTCGCGGCTGCCGAGGCCTTCGAGCGTGACGATATTGCGTCCGGCGCAGCCCTCGATCGGAATCACGCAGGCGCGGGCGGCGACGCCGTCGATCAGCACCGCGCAGGCGCCACACTCGCCGAGCCCGCAGCCATATTTCGGCCCGTTCAATTCGAGGTCGTTGCGCAGCACGTGAAGCAATGCGGTGTCGGGAGCGGCGTCGACATCATGATTCCTGCCGTTCACGGTCAGGCGCATTGCCCCGGTTCTCCCTTGATGTTTGCGCTGCAACGTCAGCGTCGGATCGCCGACGAGGATAACGTTTGTATACAAACGTGCAAGCGGCGGCATGCCGCGCTGCAGCGCGTGCCCGCTTTATGAACAGGGTGCGCACGCGAAGGGCACGGTTTGATTGCAAAGGCCGCTTGACAGGTCACGGGCTCGCGCGCAGGATCATTCGTATACGAACGATATGCATGGGAGGCGGAAGCGCAGTATGATCGACCGCCGCCACAAGTCCAGGCTTGGTCACGATGGCTGACACAATGACCGTCGCCGCCGGCGACAAGATCCGCTGCGATGCCTGTCCGGTGATGTGTTACATCAAGCCGGGCGCGGCCGGCGCCTGCGACCGCTATGCCAATCATGACGGCACGCTGGTGCGCGTCGATCCGCACGTCGTGCTGGAGCGCACCGTGTCGCATGGCGGCAAGCTGGTTCCGTTCCAGGTGAGCGGCGACTGGGACGGCAAGATCGTCCGCCAGCCCGAACTGTTCGTCACCGCGATCGGCGCAGGAACAACCTATCCGGACTACAAGCCGGCGCCCTTCATCGTGTCGTCGGAGGTCGACGGCGTCGACATGGTCACCGTGGTGACTGAAGGCATTTTCTCGTATTGCGGCGTCAAGGTGAAGATCGACACCGACCGCTACCTCGGCCCGGAAACCGCGACCGTGCGCTCGGACGGTGAGGCGGTCGGCCATGTCACGACCAGCGAATATGGCTCGCAGATGCTCTCGCTCGGCGGGGTGCATCATCTGACCGGCGGCTCCAAGAAGGAAGGTCGCGTCACCTGCGACACGCTGATGGATCTCTCCAACTGCAAGGCGGTGGAGCTGACCATCGACGGTGGCGCCACCGTCGTGGTGCAGGCCGGCCGGCCGCCGATCGTCAATGGTGTGGCAGAAGAGCGCATGCGGGTCGGATGCGGCTCGGCGACCATCGGCATGTTCGCCAAGCAATGGCACGGCAAGGTCGATGAGGTCGTGGTGGTCGACGACCACATCACCGGCGTGCTCAGCGAACACCAGGCCGGCAAGCTGCTCGACATCGCCGACACCGGCATCAAGATGAAGGGACGGCGCTCGACGCCCGGCCGCTATTTCCAGGTCGCCGATCCCGGCACCGGATGGGGCGGCACCAACATCTCCGATCCGCTGTCGATCCTCGGCCCCTTCAATGCGAAGGAGGCGCGGCCCGGGCTCACCATGCTGATGGTCTCGACCACCGGCGAGCATGCGTCCTACTACGTGCTCGACGAGGCGCTGAAGCCGATCGAGACCGAGATGCCGGCGGACCTCAAATTTTCGGTCGAGCGCATCCAGGAGAATTGCGAGCCGGCGCTGTGCACCGTGCTGTTCATGGGCGGCGCGGGCGGATCGCTGCGCGCCGGCGTCACCGATAATCCGGTGCGGCTGACGCGCTCGGTGAAGGACGCGCTGACGCGGGTGACCAGCGGCGGTGCGCCGGTCTATGTCTGGCCCGGCGGCGGCATCACCTACATGGTCGATGTCACGCAGATGCCGGCCGGTGCCTTCGGCTACGTGCCGACGCCTGCGCTGGTAGCGCCAATCGAATTCACGATGCGAATGTCCGATTATGCGGCGCTCGGCGGCCATATGGACTATGTCCGGCCGCTGTCGTCGCTGCGCGACAGTGCCGAGGTCCGGCCGATGCCGTATCTTCCGGGGCGGCGTGCATGAAGCGGCTCCCGCAAATTGCGCTCCTTCCTGACGGCAAGCGGCTGCATTTGCAGGACGGTCCGATTGATCTGGTTGTCGAGGCCAAGGGCGGCGATGCTGACATTCGTACCGCCTATCAGGCTGCGGCGGCGCGCTTCACCGGATTGCTTGACGAACTCTGCGCGGAACTGACCGAACTGCGCAGCGCAGCCGCTCCGGGCGGGTGCACGCTGAAAGGCGTGGTCGCGCGGCGGATGCTTGCAGCGGTCGCGCCGTTTGCCGCCGATTGCTTCATCACGCCGATGGCGGCGGTCGCGGGCTCCGTCGCCGAGGAAATCCTCGGCGCGATGCTTGAGGCCACGCCGCTCGACCGCGCCTATGTCAACAATGGCGGCGACATCGCCCTGCATCTCGGCGACGGCGAACAATTCACCGTCGGCCTGATGGATCGGCCGGACCGTCGCGGCGTGATGCGCACCATGACGGTCGATGCCGATATGCCGGTTCGCGGCATCGCGACCAGCGGCCGCCACGGCCGCAGCTTTTCGCTGGGCATTGCCGATGCCGTCACCGTGCTGGCGCGGACGGCGTCGCAGGCGGATGCTGCGGCGACCGTGATCGCCAATGCGGTCGATCTGCCCAATCATCCCGCGATCCTGCGCGTTGCGGCGAGCGAGCTGCAGCCCGACAGCGACCTCGGCGCGCGGCTGGTGACCCGCGATGTCGGGCGGCTGGCGGAACACGAGGTTGAGCAGGCGCTCGAGGTGGGGGCGACGCGGGCGCGCGACCTCCTGATGTCGGGATTGATCGAGGGCGCGGCATTGCGTCTACTGGGCGAAACGCGGCTTGTCGGTGCAACTGGGATTGGGGCGCCGGCGTCGCACGCGTTTCAGGGACAAACGATAGAACACATGCTGCGGGCATGACTGGAAGCGAGGGAAGATGAGCGCCGTCATTCGCAAGATCGTCACAGTGGTCGAGGAGACCCATCTGGAGATGGGCAAGACCATCGCACCGCCGACAAGGCGTGCCGCCGCCATCGCCGTGATCGAGAACCCCTTTGCCGGCCGCTATGTCGAGGATCTGTCGCCGCTGATCGCGATCGGCGAGGAACTCGGCGAACTGCTCTCGAAGCGGGCCGTCGCCGCGCTCGGCATCGAGGGCGCCAAGGCGCACAGCTACGGCAAGGCCGCCGCCGTCGGTGAGAATGGCGAGCTCGAGCATGCGGCGGCGATCCTGCATCCGAAGATGGGCGCGCCGGTGCGCAAGGTGCTGTCGAAGGGCGCGGCGCTGATCCCGTCGTCGAAGAAGCGCTCGGGGCCCGGCACCACGCTGGATATTCCGCTCGGGCACAAGGACGCGGCTTTCGTGCGCAGCCATTTCGACGGCATGGAAGTGCAGATCAACGACGCGCCGCGGGCCAACGAGATCATGGTCGCGGTCGCGGTAACCGACAGCGGACGGCCGCTGCCGCGCGTCGGCGGGCTGACGGTCGGCGAGATCAAGGGCGAAGACGGATTGCGATAATCTCTTTGAAGAAAAACTGGAGGACGGGATGCGTGGTTATTTCGTAGGGGCGGGATTGGCGATCGCGGTCGCGACCATGGCAACGAGCGCCATGACAACGCAGGCCTTGGCGCAGAGCGAAATCAAGGTCGGCGAGATCAACAGTTACTCGCTGCTGCCGGCGTTCACCGAGCCCTATCGCAAGGGCTGGCAGCTCGCGGTGGAAGAGATCAATGCCGCCGGCGGCATTGGCGGCAAGAAGCTCGTTGTCGTTTCCAAGGACGACGGCGGCAAGCCGGCGGATGCGCAGACCGCGGCGAACGAGCTGGTGTCGAGCGAGAACGTCGCGATGCTCACCGGCACGTTCCTCTCCAATATCGGCCTTGCGGTTTCTGACTTCGCCAACCAGAAGAAGGTGTTTTTCCTTGCGGCTGAGCCTTTGACCGACGCGATCACGTGGTCGAAAGGCAACCGCTACACGTTCCGCCTGCGTCCGTCGAACTACATGCAGGCGGCAATGCTGGTGGAAGAAGCCGCAAAACTGCCTGCAAAACGCTGGGCGACGATCGCGCCGAACTATGAATACGGCCAGTCGGCGGTCGCGGTGTTCAAGAAGCTGATGTCGGCGAAACGGCCCGACATCCAGTGGGTCGACGAGCAGTGGCCGCCACAGGGCAAGATCGACGCCGGCCCAGTGGTGCAGGCGGTTGCCGCGGCGAACCCGGAAGCGATCCTCAACGTCACCTTCGGCGCCGACCTCGTCAAGCTCGTGCGCGAAGGCAACACCCGCGGCCTGTTCAAGGGCCGCACCGTGGTGAGCTTCCTGACCGGCGAGCCGGAATACCTCGATCCGCTCAAGGACGAGACGCCGGAAGGCTGGATCGTCACCGGCTATCCCTGGTACGCGATCAAGACGGCTGAGCATGACGCGTTCCTGAAGGCCTACCAGGCCAAGTACAACGACTATCCGCGGCTCGGTTCGATCGTCGGCTACCAGACCATCAAGGCGGCGGCGGCGATCCTCGCCAAGGCCGGCTCGAGCGATCCGGAGAAGCTGATCGCGGCGGCGGAAGGCATCTCGATGCCGTCGCCGTTCGGCGAGATCACCTTCCGCAAGATCGATCACCAGTCGACGCTGGGCGCCTTCACCGGCAAGACCGCGCTGAAGGACGGCAAGGGCATCATGGTCGACACCGCCTATCGCAAGGGCTCGGACTATCTGCCCAGCGATGCCGAGATCGAGAAGCTGCGGCCGAAGGATTGATTTTTTTCTTCTCCCTCTCCCCGTTCTTACGGGGAGAGGGTTGGGGTGAGGGGCTATTTCCGCGAACGAGCGCGCGGAGAGTCCCCCTCACCCGAATTCAAGCTGGCGCTTGAATTCGACCTCTCCCCGCAGGCGGGGCGGGGCGAGGTGAACGGAAACTCCAACGCGGACCGCCCATGGCTTTCTACGTCGTCCAGTTCCTGACCGGTCTTGCCAGCGCGGCGTCGCTGTTCCTGGTCGCTTCGGGTCTGTCGATCATCTTCGGCGTGACGCGGATCGTGAACTTCGCGCATGGCGCGTTCTACATGCTCGGCGCCTATGTCGCCTTTACCCTGACCGAGCGCTTTTCCGGTGCGCTCGGCTTCTGGGGCGGCATCGTCGTTGCCGCGCTGGCGGTTGCTGCGATCGGCGTGCTGGTCGAGATGGTGCTGCTGCGCCGGATCTATCATTCGCCGGAGCTGTTCCAGTTGCTCGCCACCTTCGGCCTGACGCTGATGGTCGAGGACCTCGTGGTGCTGATCTGGGGGCCGGACGATCTGGTCGGCCGCCGCGCGCCCGGCTTCAAGGGCGCGATCGATTTCTTCGGCCAGAATATTCCGAGCTATGACCTGTTCCTGATCGTGCTCGGGCCGGTCGTGCTCGGCGTGCTCTGGCTGTTGTTCCAGCGCACCCGCTGGGGCGTGCTGGTGCGCGCGGCGACGCAGGACCGCGACATGGTGGCTGCGCTCGGCGTCAATCAGAAATGGCTGTTCACCAGCGTGTTCGCGCTCGGCGTCTTCCTCGCCGCGCTCGGCGGCGCGCTGCAGATTCCGCGCGATGCGGTCAATCACGCGATGGATCTGCGCGTCATCGTCGAGGTCTTCGTCGTGGTCGTGATCGGCGGCCTCGGCAGCATCATCGGCGCCTTCGTCGCGGCGGTGCTGGTCTCGGAGCTCAACGCCTTCGGCATCCTGATCTTCCCGAAGATCTCCATCATCCTGGTGTTCCTGGTGATGGCGGTGGTGCTGATCGTCCGGCCGTGGGGGCTGTTCGGCAAGCCGGAGGCACTGGCACGGCGCACGCCGGGGCTGACCGTCAATCCGTGGCGTCCGCTGACGATGAACGAGCGGTTCGCCGCGATTGCCGTGCTGGTCCTCGCCGCCGCGCTGCCGTTCGTCGCCGGCAATTATTTGCTCACGGTCGGCTCGGAGATCGCGATCTTCGTGATCTTCGCGGTCAGCCTGCACTTCCTGATGTCGGTCGGCGGGCTCGCCTCGTTCGGCCACGCCGCCTATTTCGGCCTCGGCGCCTATGGCGTGGCGCTGCTCGCCAAGATGGCCGGCCTGCCGATGATTGCCTGCCTGCTGCTCGGGCCGCTGCTCGGGCTCCTCGGCGCCGCCGTATTCGGCTTCTTCGCGGTGCAGCTCGCCGGGGTCTATTTCGCGATGCTGACCCTGGCCTTTGCCCAGATCGTCTGGTCGATCGCGTTCCAGTGGGTGTCGGTCACCGGCGGCGACAACGGCATCCTCGGGGTCTGGCCTGCGAGCTGGGCGGCGAGCCCGTCGCATTTCTACTGGCTGTCGCTCGGCATCGCCGCGCTCGCGGTGGTGATCCTCCGCATCATCGTGTTCTCGCCGTTCGGCTTCGCGCTGCGCGCGACGCGCGATTCGCCGCTGCGCAGCGAAGCCATCGGCATCGACGGCAAGCGCATCCAGTGGACCGCCTTCGTCATTGCGGGCACGGTCGCCGGCCTTGCCGGCGCGCTGTTCGCCTATCTCAAGGGCAGCGTGTTCCCCGACAATATGGGCATCTCGCTGTCGGTCGATGCGCTGGTCATGGTGCTGCTCGGCGGTGTCGAGACGGTGTCGGGCGCGGTGGTCGGCGCCATCGTCTACAAGGCGCTCAACATCTGGCTGGTCAGCCAGACCGATTGGTCAAAACTCGTGCTCGGCGCGTTCGTGGTGCTGATCGTGGTCGCGTTCCCGAAGGGCATCGTCGGCACGCTGGAAGCCTTCATGCATCGCCGGCGCAAATCCTCGTCGTCGGTATCGCCCTTGCTGACCTCCCGCATCGAGAGCGCCGAATGAGCATGGTTCCCACATTGCTGTCGGTCGAGGGGCTGACCAAATCCTATGGCGGCGTGCATGCCGTGCGCGGCGTCTCCTTCGAACTGCGTGCCGGCGAGATTTTGGCGCTGATCGGGCCGAACGGCGCGGGCAAGAGCACCTGCTTCGACATGCTCAACGGCCAGAATATTCCCGACAGCGGCCGCATTCGCGTGCTGGGCGCGGAGACCACGGGCAAGAAGCCGCGCGTGATCTGGCGCATGGGCGTCGGCCGCACCTTCCAGATCGCGGCGACATTCCCCACCATGACGGTACGCGAAAACGTGCAGGTCGCGCTGGTCTCGCATGGCGGGCAATTGTTCAACCTGTGGGCCTCCACCGCCCGCCACGCCCGCGACGAGGCCGGGCGGCTGCTCGATCTGGTCGGCATGGGTGCCTATGCGGAGCGGCCCTGCGGCGAGCTCGCCTATGGCGACGTCAAGCGGCTCGAGCTTGCGATCGCGCTCGCCAACCAGCCGAAGCTGCTCCTGATGGACGAGCCGACCGCCGGCATGGCGCCGCGCGAGCGCGTCGAGCTGATGCGGCTGACGGCGCGGATCGCGCGCGAGCAGTCGATCGGCGTGCTGTTCACCGAGCACGACATGGACGTGGTGTTCGAGCATGCCGACCGCATCCTGGTGCTGAACCGCGGCAGCCTGATCGCCGAAGGTTCGCCCGAAGAGGTGCGCGGCAATGCCCAGGTGCGGGCGATCTATCTCGGCGAGGGCCTCGTCTACGATGCGCGGCACCGCGAGGGAGCATCGGCATGAAGCTGACGGTAAAGGATCTCAACAGCTTCTACGGCCCGGCGCATATCCTGTTCGACATCGCACTCGAGGTCGGCGAGGGCGAGGTGGTCGCCTTGCTCGGGCGCAACGGCGCCGGCAAATCGACCACGTTCCGCTCCATCGTCGGCCTGGTCGCGAACCGCTCCGGCCGCGTGATGTTCGAGGGCCGGGACGTCTCCGATTTGCCGACGCATGCGATCGTGCGGGGCGGGCTCGGCTATGTCCCGGAGGAGCGGCGCATCTTCACGGATTTGACGGTCGAGGAGAATCTTGAGGTCGGCCGTCAGCCGAAGCGGGCAGGCGCGCCGCAATGGGATCGCGAAAAACTGTTCAAGCTGTTCCCGAACCTCGGCGAGATGCGCGGCCGGCCCGGCGGACGCATGAGCGGCGGCGAGCAGCAGATGCTGACGATCGCGCGCACGCTGATGGGCAATCCGTCGCTGGTGCTGCTCGATGAGCCCTCGGAGGGGCTGTCGCCGAAAATCGTCGAGCAGATGGTCGATGCGATCCTGGCGATGAAGAAAGAGGGCGTTAGCATCGTCGTCTCCGAGCAGAATTTGCATTTCGCCCGGCTGATCTCGGATCGCGCCTATATCATCGAGCGCGGCCGGATCTGTTTCGGCGGCACCATGGCGGAGCTCGATGCGCGTCCGGATATCCGGGACGCGCATCTGTCGCTGTAAGGGCGGAGTGGACAATGGCGAGGAGTGCGGCACCGAAGCGAAACGGGAAGGCGACCAGGCCGGGATATGTGCTGGACGAGCAGATCGGCTTCATCCTGCGCCAGGTGTCGCAGCGCCACGCCGTGATCTTCGCCCGAGAGATCGGCATCAATCTGACGCCGACACAGTGGGCGGCGCTGTCGAAGTTGTCCGAGGTCGGCGCCTGCTCGCAGAACCAGCTCGGGCGGCTGACCTCGATGGACGTTGCGACCATCAAGGGCGTGATCGATCGCCTGACCGCGCGCGGCCTGACCGAGACCTCGCCGGATCCCGACGACGGCCGCCGCCTGCTGGTGAGTCTGACGCGCGCCGGCCAGCAGATGGCCGACAAGGCCGCACCCAATGCGCTGGTGATCTCCAGGGAAACGCTGGCGCCGCTCGACGCCAAGGAGCGCGAGACGCTGATCGCGTTGCTCGGCAAGCTCCGCTGACGCAAATCTAACACCGTCACCCTGAGGAGGTCGCGAAGCGACCGTTTCGAAGGCCCGGCTTTCGCCGCGCAGACCTAGCCGGGCCGTTCACCCTTCGAGGCACGCTGCGCGTGCACCTCAGGATGACGGGTCATCTATCGTGCCTCACGTGTCACGACCTCCGCAACCTTGCCGATTGGGCAGCGTGCTGTGTCCGCACTACGATTCCAGGCCAAGCGCCAGCGCGACGGCGCCGACCAGCACCAGGCTGAGCGCCCAAACCGTGTCCAGATTGAACCAGCTCCGGGATACGAATTTCAGGCCGAGGTAGCGGTAGACCAGCCACGCCAGGCATCCGCCGGCGGCGATCATCGCGCCGGCATGGACGATCGAGACCAGTACGGCCATCGTGAGGCTGGTATCGATCAGGCTGTTGGCAGCCGCATGGCGTTGGTCCGCTTCAGCCTCGCGGCACAGCCCCAGATAGATCGGCACCAGCATCAGCGCCGCGCCATGCGCGATCGCCACCGCGAACGACCACAAAGCGAGTTGCGTCGGCGGTATCCGCGCCAGGGCGCGCGGATGGCGTCGGTCGATCAGCCGGTAGACGCCGAACAGGATGACGAGCAGGCTGGCGCCGATCCGGATCGTGCGCTGCCATTCGACGAGGGTGATCAAGAGCGCGAACGGAAGGATCACCAGCAGCATCGCCAGCAAATGACCGATCGCGAGCGGGCCAAGCGCGGTCACCAGCGCACGCGAACTTTTCTGCATCAACCCTGCGGAAACCGCGAGCGGCCAGCCCATGCCCGGGTTGATTCCGTGGTAGAGGCCGCTCGCGATGACCGCCAGCCACAGCCAGGCCGGAGTCCAGTCGGCCGGGCTCACGTCAGGGCCCTTTCCGTTCCGATCGAATCGGAACGGGCTCTGGATTCTTGTTTTGACGCGTTTTCTTCACGCGAACCGGTACCCACTTCGCTCGAAAACGCTCTAGACCGACGGATAGCAGAAGGAGTCGGTGGAGCAGTCACCGCCATCGAGTCGGATCTGGTGCGCCCGGTAGCCGTCGGGGAAGCTGACCCAGTAGTCCTTCGCCAGTTCGAGCCCTCCGCCCGGGCTTGCATTCGCCATCACCTCGGCGCCGGGAATGCCTTGCGGATAGAACTGGTCGTCCCAGGTCGAGTAGAGCGAATTGGTCCAGTACACCCGCTTGCCGTCGCGGCTGATCTCGACCATCTGCGGCCCGCCGGCAAAGGCCTGTCCGTTCGGGTGAGGCGCGCGATGAACGATGCCGCCGATGCGGACCGATCCGGCGAGCTTCGGCTTGCGCGGATCGCTGACGTCGTATTGGCGCATCTCGCCGGTGCCCCAGCAGGCGACATAGAGAAACTTGTCATCCATCGACAAGTCGATATCGGTCACCAGCGGAGGTACGGCGCCGAAACCCTGCAACAGCGGCGGCAGCTGGTCCTTCGATGCAGGCTCGGGCGGGATCGTCACCGTCTTCTCGATGTGAAACTTGCCGCCCTCGCGCCACCAGGTCCAGATCGAACCCTCGAGGTTCGTGGTATCGACGACGACGCCAACGAAGCCGTGTTCGCGAACCGGATCGTGCGCCGGACGCACCTCCAGCGCCATCTGATGATTGGCGCCGAGGTCGATGGTCTGGACATTGCGTCGGGCGCGCAGGTCCCAGAAATGCAGCCGATGGCCGTATTTGTTCGACAGCAGGTCTTCCGGCACGATGCCGTTCTCGAACTGCGGCGGCAAGGCCCACTCGCTGCTCACCATGTAGTCGCGCGGCAGATTCCACCAGAAGTCATAATGCTTGGTCTGCGGCCCACGATCGATCTCCCACCGGCCGAGCACCTCGAATGTCTCGCAGTCCATGATGAAGATGCCGGGCGGCCCGTCGGTGCCGTCCTTGCCGCTCCCGCCGAGCGTGCTGACATAGATGCCTTCCGGCCCGCAGTGGATGGTGTGCGGTCGCGAGTAGCCGGTCTTCTTGAAGATCTCCTCGGGCTCGATGATCTTGTGGATCTTGGCTTGCGTCGGATCCGGCTTGGTGTCGACGATATAGATCCGGGAGGATCGCATGCCGGGGATGATGAGATAGCGACGCTCGAGGAAGGCGTGTCCGGCCAGCGGGGACAGCGCCGACGAGCAGGCGTTCCAGCCGAAATGGTGGAACTCGTCGCCCTTGTTGGGCATCGTCACCGTGTGGACGATCTTGCTGTAGGTCGGAGAGCCGGGCTTGACGTCGATCACCGCGAGTGTGTCCGGCTTCGAGAAATCCGGACTGAGCAGCACGGTGTAGGCAAAGCTCTCGGCCGGCGCTTCCATCGCGAGCTTCGGCGAGGCGTGGAACGTAGGATCTGGCCTCATCGTCATCGGCTGCCTCCTGATTGTGTGATGTGGATCGACACGGCACGGCGGCATGCAGCAGCAAGAACTTAAATCCGGATCGAAAAATGCCTCTTGCGAGTGCTGCCGGCTAAGGTTCGCTTGCGGGCAGACTACACCTCAACGGTGACAGCTGAAAACAAGGTTCGGTGACGGCGCTGGCGCGGCAAAGCCGCGCGCCGCCGGGCGCGCGATCTGGCAGCCTGCTCAAGGGGTTGAGCAACCGATCCAGCACATCAGCCTGAGAGCAAGTGAATGTATGACTGACGAGTGGCACCAAACGTTCAGCGCCGTCCCGGCCTTCGCCGGGGCGACACCGGATATGTTGCACCGCTGTTCACCCCGTTACCTCCGCGCAACGGCTTTGGTGCACGTCACTTCGCCACCACCTCCGGCACCTTGCCCGCGGGCGGCGTGTTGCGGCTGCGCTGGGTGCGGACGATGCCGTCGATGATGGTCATGCCGATGCCCGGGAGATCGCCGAGCTGAACGCTCTCCAGGATGTTCTTGCCCGGCGAATGCTGTGCCTTGTCCATCAGCACGAAATCGGCCGAGCGGCCGACCTCGATCAGGCCGCAATCGAGCTCGCGCATCCGCGCGGTGTTGCCGGTCGCCAGGCAGAACGCCAGCTCGGCCGGGAGCTCGCCGAGCGAGGACAGCAGCGAGACCATCCGCAAGATGCCGAGCGGCTGCACGCCGGAGCCGGCGGGCGCGTCGGTGCCGAGGATGACGCGGTGCAAATCGCCCATCTCGCGCGCGGTGCGCAGCGTGAACAGCGCCGAGCGCTCATTGCCGTTATGCACCAGCTCGAGTCCGCGCTTGCAGCCCTCGCAGATGCAGCGGATCTGGTCGTCGGGCAGGGCGGTGTGGCCGCCATTGATATGACCGACCACGTCGGTGTCGGCCTCCAGCACCACGTCCTTGTCGATCAGGCCGGAGCCCGGGATCGACGGGCCGCCGGTGTGGATCGTGCTTTGAATGCCGTATTTGCGCGCCCAGCCGACCATCTTGCGCGCGGTCGGTCCGTCCTTGACGCCGCCGAGCCCGACCTCGCCGAGCAGCTTGACGCCGGCGGCGGCCATCTCCTTGAAGTCGTCCTCCACCATCTCGCATTCGATCACGGGCGCGCCGGCATGCACCTTCACGCCGCCCGGTCGCAGCGTCCAGAACGCGCGCTGTGCGAAGATCGCCATCGCCTTCAAACCGACGACGTCGCGCGGACGCCCGGGCATGTGCACCTCGCCGGCGGAGATCATGGTGGTGACGCCGCCATGCAGATAGCTGTCGATCCAGTTGATCTGGTTCTGCCGCGGCGTCCAGTCGCCGGCGACGGGGTGGACGTGGCTGTCGATCAGGCCGGGCGCGACCGTCGTGCCATTGGCATCGACGATGGTGGTGGCGCCTTCGGTGTCGACGTCCTTGAGGCGGCCTATCGCAGTGATCTTGCCGTTCTCGGCGACGATGGTGTCGGCATCCAGGATCGGCTTTTCCAGGGCCCCCGACAGCATCAGCCCGATATTGCGGATCACCAGCTTGCTCGGACCGGTCGCCTGGGGTGCATCGTGCGCCATGGTTTTTCCTTTTGGTTCAACGCCTTCGCCGGCCATTGTGCCCGTGGCTTGACGGCCGGATCAAGCTGGATTATTCATTTGTATACGAACGATCGTGTACAAATGATTTTGCCGCCAATCCGGCCCGCGCGTCAAGGAAACTGACGATGAGCAATTTCAACCAGGAAAGCGTCCTCAGCGTTCACCACTGGACCGACACGCTGTTCTCCTTCAAGACCACGCGCAACCCGTCGTTCCGCTTCCGCAACGGCGAGTTCACCATGATCGGGCTCAAGGTCGGCGAGAAGCCGCTGCTGCGGGCCTACAGCGTCGCCAGCGCGAATTACGAGGACACGCTGGAGTTCTTCTCGATCAAGGTTCCGGACGGCCCGCTGACCTCACGCCTCCAGCACCTCAAGGAAGGCGACGAGATCATCGTCAGCCGCAAGGCGACCGGCACGCTGGTCATCGACAACCTCAAGGATGGTCGCAACCTCTATCTGGTCGGCACCGGCACCGGCCTCGCGCCGTTCCTCAGCGTGATCAAGGATCCCGAGACCTACGACCGGTTCGAGAAGGTCGTGCTGCTGCACGGCTGCCGCCGCGTCAAGGAGCTCGCCTATGGCGAGATGATCACCGAGAAGCTGCCGCAGGACGAACTGATCGGCGAATTGGTGCGCGACCAGCTGATCTACTACCCGACCGTGACGCGCGATCCGTTCCATAACCGCGGCCGCATCACCGACCTCATCATCTCGGGCAAGCTGTTCACCGACATCGGCCTGCCGGCGCTCGATGCCGCGCATGACCGCGTCATGATCTGCGGCTCGCCGGCGCTGGTCGCTGACACCCGCACGTTGCTGAACGGCCGCGGCTTCGTCGAGGGCAATCACGGCGAGCCCGCGCAGTTCGTGGTGGAGAAGGCGTTCGCCGAGCGCTGAAGCCCGCACATTTCGCCGTCATTGCAAGCGAAGCGAAGCAATCCATTGCTACCCAGCGCGCGGAGGGATGAATTGCTTCGTCGCTCCGCTCCTCGCAATGACGCGGATGGAGCTGTGTAGTCAAGGCCTGACCGCCGGCGTCTCGACCGGCATGCCACGCGCCCGCGTCATCAGATAGAGCTCGAGCTCGACCAGCTCGGGCGAGCCGTAATCATAAGCCTGCGCGCGGATACCGGTGATGCAGGCGCGCAGCCGCCGCTGCAACGATCCGAGCGCCTGCCATTCCAGCCGGTACAGCGGATAGCCGGTCGGCTGCCCTTGCGTGATCGCGCTGCCCGCGAGCTTCTTGTCCCAGTTATCATCGTGGCAGTTGGTGCAGCCGAGATTGAGCTGGCCCTGCCGCTGCATGAACAGCGCGTGGCCCTGTTCGACGAACGGCGCGAGCTCCGGATCGTCGTCGGCCACAATCGGCATGCCGCGCGATTGCCGTGCGACATAGGCGGTCAGCGCCAGCAGCTCACGGCTTTCATAGGCGAAGGGCGAGGCCTGCTGGTGGTTGGTCCGGCAGAGGTTGATCCGTCCCTCGAGGTCGACCGGCTTGCCTAGCGCCTTGTCGAAGGCCGGATAGTGCGCCGCGACGCCATTCATGCTGACGCGGGCGTCGTTGTGGCAGTCGGCGCAGGCCTTGTTTGCGGTACCGGCCTTGCGCGTCCACAAGGCCTCGCCGTCGAGCACGGACAGCATGCCGGGATTGGCGGTGTCCTCGTCCTGCATCGCCTTGCTGTCGGCGCTCATGAAGCTGTAGCCGGAGCGGCGTTCGGATCGCGGGATCTCGGTCGCGAGCGCGGCGCCCGCCATCGCCGTCAGCAGCGCGATGCAGACCGCAATCCTCATTCGACCGTGATCGAAGCCTGCGCGGTCTCCGAAAACCCTTTGTCGCCGATCCATTCGAATTCGAACTTGCCGCTCTCGGTCACCGTGGTGAAGAAGGTGATGAACGGATTGGCCGCGATCGCAGGATAAAGATCGGCGCGGAACACTTCCTTGCCGTTGAAGCGGCAAGTGAAGCTCGTGATGATGTCGCGCGACACCACGCTGCCCGAGGCCGTGTGGCGGTAGCCGGTCTCCATGATGTGCGACATCAGCGTCTTGATCTCGATGACGCTGCCGCGCTTGGCCTTGGCCGGGACATTGATCAGGGCCGACGGCATCAGATCGCCTCCTCGGTGCAGGCAGCGAGCGTCACCACGACGTCGGCGGTTGCAGACCAGAACGTGTCGTCGGACAGCCGCGCGATGGCGGTGACCTTCTGGCTGTCAGCGAGGCGGATGCGGGTTGACACCTGGGCGCGCCCGGCGCGCGGCCCGAGATGGAAATTGCCGATGTTCGGCTGCGGGTTCTTCTCGTTGAAGACGTGGATGCTCTTCACATACTCGTCCGCCGTCATCGGGCTGGTGACGCTGACCGTCATCGGCACCGTGTTGCCGTTCTCGACCAGCGGCGGAATGTCGAGCTTGACCTTGCCGGTGTGCACATCGGCCTCGCCGACGACATTGCGGATCGCGGCGGACAGCATCGCCGGCGTCGCGTCCACGGGGCGAACGATCACCAGCGCGGCGGCGCCGCCAGTCAGGCTCAGAAACGTCCGGCGTGTGGTGTGGTCCGAATTCGCCATCGATTGATTGGTCCTAGTTCCGCAGTGTCGTCAAGTAAGCCACGAGATCCTCGATCTGCTCCGCCGACAGGATCGGCTTGCCGCGCCAAGAGGTACCGACCCGCACGAGCCCTTCGACCCGATAGTAGGACGGCATGATCGTCGCCGCGTTGAGATGCGACGCATCGACCAGGCGGAGCCGCAACTGTCCTTCCGACCAGCGGCTGCCGCTTCCGGCAAGGTTCGGCGCGAGGTCGCCCTGGAACGCCTGCTCGGGAAATGGGCCGCTGTGACAGAGGATGCAAGTGGAGGAACGCTCGACGATCAGGGCGCGGCCGCGCGCCACATCGCCCCTGGTTCCCGTCAGCGAGGCCGGAATCGCATCGCCCACGACGGTGTAATTCCGCAGCTCCTCGGCGCCGACGGGCCAGCAGGCCGCGAACAGTCCCGCGGCGAGAAGCATTGTGAGGGCGAGCCTAGCCAAAGGCATCTCCCGTGATCCTCTTGAACCAGTCGAGCGCCTGATCGGCCTCGCGCTGGCGCAGCTCGCGCGGCGCATCGACCGGGCTCGTGGTGACCGCCGCTTCGGCGTACTGATCTTCCTTCGGCTGATAGATGCCCTTCAGCGAGAAGGCGTAGCCCGGCGCGACCGTGTTGTAGCAGGCACCATCCAGCCGCGGCGTCTCCGGCGCCTTGCCGGCAAGCGCGCTCACGATCGCGGCCGCGCAGGCGCGGCCTTGCGCTGCCGCCGCGGAGGCGGATTTCGGGATGCCGCCGGCGATCGCGGCATCACCGATGACGTGGATGTTGGGCACGAGCTTTGAAGCAAATGTGACGGGATCGATCGGGCACCAGCCGGTGTGGTCGGCGGCGCCGGCGATGTCAGCGATGCGGCCGGCCCTTTGCGGCGGGATCACATTGGCGACCGCGGCGGTGTAGTTGCCGAAGTCGGTGACGATCTCGTTTGTCGCCGGATCGACCGACGTCACCCGTCCGCCCTGCGACAGCGCGATCCGTTCGATCATGCCGGGATAGAGCTCCGTCCAGGCCTTCTCGAACAGCTTCTGCTGCGAGTAATTGTCCTTGGCGTCGAGCACCAGGATCTTCGACTTCGGCTTGTTCGCCTTCAGATAATGCGCGATCAGGCTGGCGCGCTCGTAAGGCGCGGGCGGACAGCGCAGCGGCGCAGCCGGCACTGCGATCACGACGAGGCCGCCATCGTCCATGGCTTCAAGCTGCTTGCGCAACAGCATGGTTTGCTCGCCGGCCTTCCAGGCGTGCGGCATCTTCTCGGCCGCTGCCTCGTCATAGCCGGAGAGGGCGTCGAAGCGCATGTCGATGCCGGGGGCCAGCACCAGCCGGTCATAGGACAGCGTTGTCCCATCAGCGAGCGCGATGCTGCGCGCCTGCGCGTCGACCTTCGTCGCCGCCTGTGCGGCAATCGTGATGCCGTCGGCCCCAACCTTGTCATAGGTGAATTGCTGCGCGGCAAGCTCGCGCAGACCTGCAATCACCTCGTTGCTGAAGGGGCAGGCCGTGAAAGTCCTGTTCGGCTCGATCAGCGTAACCTGAAGCTTGGTGTCGAGCCGCCGCAGCGCCCGCGCGCAGGCCGCGCCGCCGAAGCCGCCGCCGATCACCGCGATGCGCGGCGCCGCCTGCGCCAACGCCGGACGCGCCAAGGCGGCCGCTGCGACGGCAGCGGCGCCACGGATCACATCCCTGCGCGTCTGATGACGCGTGACGGCCATGCACGAGAATCCGAAAAAAGGAGGCGGCGGCCGGTCGGGGCCGCCGCTTCCGGTTTGATCAGGCGAAGCTGATGTTCTGGTTGCGCAGCGGGAAGCTGCGGATGCGCTTTCCCGTCGCGGCGAAATAGGCGTTGAGCACCGCCGGCGCCGCAACGCCGATGGTCGGCTCGCCGACGCCGCCCCAGAATCCGCCGCTCGGCACCATCACCGATTCCACCTTCGGCATCTCGTTGATGCGCATCGAGTTGTAGGTGTCGAAATTGGTCTGCTCGATGCGGCCGTCCTTCACGGTGCAGCCGCCGTAGAACAGCGCGCTGAGGCCGTAGACGAAGGAGCCCGCGATCTGCCGCTCGACTTGCGCCGGGTTGACGACATAGCCGGGATCGGTGGAGGCGACGATGCGATGCACCTTGATCTTGCTGCCGTCGGTCACCGAGATCTCGGCGGCGCCGGCAACATAGCTGCCATAGCCCATTACCTGCGCGATGCCGCGATAGACGCCCTGCGGCGCCGGCGTGCCCCAGCCGATCTTCTCGGCCACGGCGTTGAGCACGGCGAGATGCTTGGGGTGCTTGCCCATCAGCTTGCGGCGGAATTCGAGCGGGTCCTGCCCGACCGCCAGCGCCAGCTCGTCCATGAAGCATTCCATGTAGATCGCGTTGTGATTGACGTTGACGCCGCGCCAGAAGCCCGGTGGAACGTGCGGGTTGCGCATCGAATGCTCGACCAGCAGGTTAGGCACCGAATAGCCGATCGCGGCCTCGCCGGCTTGCGCGACGCCCTGGAACGCGGCGGGGTCCATGCCGTTCTGCAGCGCTTCCGGGCGCACCGAGAACAGGATGGATTGACCCGACAGCCGGTAGTGCAGCGCGACCAGGTTGTTGTCGGCATCGAACGCACCGGTCAGCTTGCACTGCGTGATCGGGTGATACTTGCCGTGCTGCATGTCCTCTTCGCGCGACCACAGCAGCTTGATCGGCGTGCCCGGCATCTGCTTGGCGATCGCCACCGCCTGCCGCACATAGTCGGTCATGCCGCGCCGGCCGAAGCCGCCGCCGAGCATCAGCTTGTGCACGTCGACCTTCTCCGCCGGCAGGCCGGAGGCCTCCAGCGCCGCCGCGAACGCCGCCTCGCCATTCTGCGTGCCGCACCACACCTCGCATTTGTCAGACGTATAGAGCACGGTGGCGTTCATCGGCTCCATCGTGGCGTGGTTCTGGTAGGGATAGCTGTAGACCGCCTCGACCTTCTTGGCAGCGCTGGCGATCGCCGCCTTGGCGTCGCCGTTCTGGTTGCCGACATAGGCCGGCTGCGCATTGTCGAGGCCTTCGGCGAGCCATGTCGCGATCGTCTCGCTGGAGACCTTGGCGTTGGGGCCTTCGTCCCAGACGATCGGTAGCGCATCCAGCGCGGTCTTGGCGTGCCACCAGGTGTCGGCGACGACGGCAACGGCGCTGTCGCCGACCTGCACCACCTTCTTGACGCCCTTCATGCCGGCGACCTTGGCCTCGTCAAAGCTCTTCACCTTGCCGCCGAACACCGGGCAATCCTTGATCGCGGCGTTCAGCATGCCCGGCAGCTTGACGTCGATGCCGTAGACCATCTTGCCGGTGGTCTTGTCGACGGTGTCGAGCCGCTTCAGGCCCTTGCCGGCGATGGTCCAGTCCTTCGGGTCCTTCAGCTTGACGTCGGCCGGCGGCTCGAGCTTGGCCGCGGCTTCCGCGACCTTGCCGTAGGTCGTCGTCTTGCCCGAGGGCGTGTGGGTGATGACGCTGTTGACGGCCTTGCATTCCGAGGCCGGCACCTTCCACTCGTTGGCTGCCGCCTGGATCAGCATCACGCGCGCGGTGGCGCCGCCCTTGCGGACATAGTCCTGCGAGGTGCGGATGCCGCGGCTGCCACCGGTCGAGAAGTCGCCCCAGGCGCGCTTGCGGGCGACGCTCTGGCCGGGCGTCGGATATTCTGTCGTGACCTTCGACCAGTCGCATTCCAGTTCTTCGGCGACGAGCTGGGCGAGGCCGGTGAGCGTGCCCTGGCCCATTTCGGAGCGGGCGATGCGGATCACCACGGTGTCGTCGGGCCGGATCACGACCCAGGCGTTGATTTCAGGCGCGCCGTCGGCCGCGCGCACCACGGCGGGGCCGCCGAACGGCAGGTCGAGGCCGAGCGCGAGGCCGGCGCCGGCGGTTGCGGTGCCGATCACAAAGGCGCGGCGATTCAGTTTTGGCATGACGTGCTGGTTCATCGCTGCGTCCTTATGCGTTCGCGGCAGCATGGATCGCCTCGCGCACCTGCTGGAAGGTGCCGCAGCGGCAGATATTGGTGATGGCGTCGTTGATGTCGTCGTCGGTCGGCTTCGGATTGTCCTTCAAGAGCGCCGCGACGGCCATGATCATGCCGCTCTGGCAATAGCCGCATTGCGGCACGTCGCTGGCGATCCAGGCGAGCTGCACCTTGTGCATCACGCCGCCCGCCGCGAGACCCTCGATCGTGGTGATTTCCTTGCCGGCCGCTTCGCTCACCGTGACGCCGCAGGAGCGCATCGCGACGCCGTCGATATGCACGGTGCAGGCGCCGCATTGGGCGATGCCGCAGCCGTATTTGGTCCCCGTCAGTCCGATGTTCTCTCTGATAGCCCACAACAGTGGCGTATCGTCCTCGACGTCTACAGTGATTGTCTTGCCGTTAATTTTGAGGTTTGCCATCGCGATCCCCTGAATGGTCCGATCCTCCGACCGGACTGCAGCGCGATGTTGGCCTTGAAACTGGAACGGTTCAAATCAAGAAAATGCGCTCGCAGCGCGAAAGAAAGTTGATGCTGTGGTGTTTGGCCGCGGACTGTGCGCGCCGCATACCTGTCATGACTTTTGCGGTGAAGCGACGGCCAAACGCAGGAAGCTCATGACGCTGCCGAGCGCGGCAAATCCGGCACCCAGCGCCAGCGCCACGGTGGCGCCCTCGCGGTCGGCCAGCGCGAAGCAGAGCGCGGCGAGGGCGGCGCCGGTGGTCTGCCCGGTCAGCCGCGCGGTCGCGACGATGCCGCTGGCGCTGCCGCTGCGATGCGACGGCGCGCTCGACATGATCGCCTTCATGTTCGGGGTCTGGAAGAAACCGAAGCCGATGCCGCAGATCATCGTGCGCCAGACGATGTTGGCGACGCTGGGCTCGGTCGGCAGGGTCGCGAGCAGCACCATGCCAAGTCCGAGCAGCAGCATGCCGATGCCGCCGAGGATGCCGGCCGGATAGCGGTCCGACAGCCGGCCGCCGATCGGCGCCATGAAGGCGACCACCAGCGGCCAGGGCGTCATGAAGAAGCCGGTCTCGACCTGCGAGCGGTGCAATATGTCCTCGAAGTAGAACGGCAGCGATACGAAGGCGAGGCCCTGCACAGCGAATGAGCAGACGGCGGTCGCGGCCGACAGCGCGAAGATCGGCCGCCGGAACAGGTCGATCGGCAGCATCGGCGCCGGATGATCGGCATGCCGCCGGGTCAGGATCCATCCGAACAGAACGGCGCCGACAAGCTCGGCGATGACAAGCGCCGGCGCGGCCTTGTGCGCGGCGCTGCCGATGCCGATGATGAAGAGGCCGAGACAGGCGCAGGCCAGCGCCGCGCCGGCGAAATCGAAGGCATGGGTGGCGCGCGGCGTCGTCGGCAGCGTCTTCATGCCGATCAGCAACGCGACGACGCCAAAGGGAATGTTGACGGCGAACAGCCAGGGCCATGGGCCGAGCGCGAGGATTCCGGAGGCGATGGTCGGCCCCAGCGTGAAGGCGGTCGCGACCACGAGCGCATTGTGGCCGAAGCCGCGGCCGTGCATCCGGCTCGGATAGACGAAGCGCACCAGCGCGGTATTGACGCTCATCAGGCCGCTGGCGCCGAGCCCCTGCAAGGTGCGCGCAACCAGCAGACTTGGCAGCGACCACGCCAGGGCACAGCCGAGTGACGCCAATGTGAACAGCAGCAGGCCGCCGAGATAGATTCGCTGGTGGCCGACGATCTCGCCGAGCGCGCCGAGCGGCAGCAGCGTCGCGACCAGCGCGATCTGATAGACGTTGACGACCCAGACCACTTCCGCAGGGCTGACATGCAGATCGCTCGCGATCGCCGGCAGCGCGATATTGGCGATCGCGGTATCGAGCGAGGCCATCGCCAGCGCCGTGAAGATCGCGGCCACCGCCCAGCGGCGGGTCTCCCAAGGCAAACCATCGGTGATCGGTGCCGCAGCCGCGGTGGTCGGGGTCTTCTCGAGCATGCCTGAAAATGTCTCCGGGGCCGCCATGTACTACGCCGGCATCCCGTTCCCCAGCCGCGCCATTGCATGATGCGTATGCGAAGCGGCCTTGCCGGAAGCGTCAGAAGTCCCGCCGCGGACCGAACAGATATCCTTCGATGGCGCGCAGCACCCGGCGGCTGGCCGCAGCCTGCGAGAGGTCGTTTTGAAGCGCATGGTCGACCATGGCGCGGCTGATCACGATCAAGTCCTCGATGGCGTCATCATCGACTGGCCTTGCGATCTCACGACGATGCCGCGCCAGCAGGGCGGCGACCAGCTCCTTCAATTCGCCGGCCGCTGACGTGCCCGATGACGCCGCGCGCAGGCGATCCTCCTCGGCCTCCAGAATGCGATTGAGCCCGGCCCGCTCGGCATGCGCCTCGAGCTGGGCCCGAACGATCAGGTTGAGCGATGCCGTCAGGCTCTTGCCCTCGGATGCCGCGACCGCATCCCGTACTTTCGCCAGCAGCGCGTCCTCGAATCTGGCGATCAATGCCAGCGTCAGCGCGTCCTTGTTCGGGAAGTACTGGTACACCGAGCCGACGCTGATCCCGCCGCGCTCGGCGACCGCATTGGTGTTGTAGCCCTCGAGCCCGCCCGCTTCCAAAACGCGAGCCGCCGCTTCCAGAATCACCGCCACGGTTTCCCGCGAACGCTGCTGAAGCGGCTGTTTCCGGGCCTTGATGCGCCGCTTCGCCGGCATGAGGGGCATCTCCCAAAACGCGAGTTGTGAAATATGAGCAATTACTCACATTATGGCCGTGAAAGGAGAACCGATCAATGGTGACACTGCAAACGACCTCGTCTCCCGTGCTTCCCGAGCACGAGGACGATCCGCACAGGTTTCATATCTTCGTCATGGTCAAGACCACGCGGCACTGGCTCGATCTGAAGACCGAGCAGCGTCTCGCCTTCCTGCACGAGGAGGTCATTCCCTTGCTCCGGCGTCGCCCGGAGCTGAAGGTGCGCTGGTTCGAGCCGGAGGCCTTCTCGACCAGGGCGACCGACGTCATGATCTGCGAGACCGATGACCTCTCGGCCTGGGCGTGGTTCTGCGACCACCTGCGCGAGACGAGGTTCTGGGACCACTATTTCGAAGTGCTCGACATCATGCCGGCGCTCGAAGGCAATTACCTTGCCTAGGATGCCGACGCCGGCCCGGATCGTTCCGGGCCGGCGTCCCGGCAGCCTGTGGCGACGCAACTGCGTCCCATCCACATCTGTCATCGCCCGGCTCGAGGTTCAGCCCGGACAGATCACTGACGGGTGTTCGGAGACATAGCTGACACATCAACATTGGCTGGATTGGTCCGATTCGGGAGGCCGTCCATGCCTTGGAGTGAGGTGTCAGTGATGGATCACCCGCTTTCGCTTGCGCGGGTGATGACACCGAGTGGCTGTTTTGGCATCTCGAATTCCGCCCCACCCGCATCGTCGTCCCGGCGCAGGCTGGGACCCATAACCACCGATGCTGCTTATCGGGCGTGTTGGAACGACGAGTCCCGTTCAAGACATCCGCCGCGGAGTATGGGTCCCGGCCGTCGCCGGGACGACGGCGGTGGAGCAGCGTGCGAACGCGATCAATCGATTTCGTGTTCCCGCGGTGCGTCACAGAATCGCGCCGAAGCGACTTTCGGATAGCTTGCGTCACAGTCGCGATCGACTACCCTTGGTATACAAGCAGGCCCGGCGTCAGATCGGGCCGCAAGAGGGAACGCGCATTGCACGGACAGGCCGACCGGCGCAGCGAAGCCATGCGAAGCGCCAGCGAGGGAACTCGCCGCCGCGCGTTCACCGGCCTCTGGGTCGCGGCATTGCTGGCGATCCTGACCTTCCTGGTCATCTATCCCGTCTTCATGCTGCTGCTCGGCGCGCTCACCGACACCAATCCGGTGGTCGACGGCATCCGTCTCAGCCTGAGCCATTTGTCGATCGCAAATTTCCTCGCCGTGCTGGCCAATCCGAACGTCGCCGAAGCGCTGCTCAACACGCTGATTGCCTGCGGCGGCGGCACGGTGATCGCGGTCGCGATCGGGCTGTTGTTCTCCTGGATCGTGGTGCGCACCAACACGCCGTTCAAGGGCTTCATCGCCGCGGCCAGCATCCTGCCGCTGTTCGCGCCGCCGCTGGTCGCGGGGGTGGCCTGGGCCATTCTCGGCTCGCCGAAGACCGGCTTGATCAACACGATGTTCAAGTGGATGGGCTCCGACCTGCGCGTCGATCTCTATTCGATGTGGGGCCTGGTGTTCGTGTTCGGCATCTACTACGCGCCCTATGTCTACATGTTCACCTCGTCGGCGCTGCGCAACATGGACCCGAGCCTGGAGGAGGCCGCGGAAATCTCCGGCGCGAGCCCGGTCGCGACCCTGTTCACGGTGACGTTCCCGCTGATCATGCCGGCGATCGTCTCGGGCATGCTGCTGTCCTTCATCGTGATGCTCGGCATCTACGGCATCCCCGCCGTGCTCGGCGCGCCGACCAACCTGAACGTGCTCACCACTTACATCTTCAAGCTCACCAACTGGTCGCCGCCGCTCTACAACACCGCGGCTGCGGTCGCGATCATCCTGATGGTGGTCACGGGGCTCCTGGTCTATCTGCAGCAGAAATTGCTGAGCGGACGCAGCTATACCACCGTCGCGGGCAAGGCGTTCCGGCCGCGCAGCCTCGATCTCGGCCCATGGCGCTGGCTCACCTTCGCGATCGGGATCGTCTACCTCCTCATCGTCGTGGTGCTGCCGTCGCTGGCGCTGATCGTCGCGGCGTTCCGCAAGTTCATGTTCATCCGCGACGTCGCGAGCCTGTTCGACATGCGGCAATATTCGCTGACGCATTTCGAGAGCATCTTCGACAATCCGTTGACGATGCGCTCGATCTACAATGCGGTCGAGGTCGGCGTCATCACGGCTGTTGTCGGCGGCGGGCTCGCCTTTGCGATCGGCTACACCATCCATCGCACCCGCGTCAGCGGACGCGGCGCCATCGACCTGATCTCGACGCTGCCGGTCGCGATCCCCGGGCTGGTGGTCGGCGTCGCCTATCTCTGGGCCTGGATCGGCGTGCCGGGTGGGCTCTACGGCACGATCTGGATTCTCGCGCTGGCCTTCATTGCGCGCTTCATGCCGGACACCGTGAAAGCGCTGTCGACCTCGTTCCTGCAAATCCACCGCGAACTCGAGGAGGCCGCCTGGGTCTGCGGCAAGGGCATGCTCGGCACCATCAGGACGATCGTGTTGCCGCTGGCGCGGCCGGGGGTGCTGGCGTCGATGACGCTGCTGTTCGTGCTGGCGATCCGCGAGCTCGGCTCGTCGCTGTTCCTCTACACCAGCAACACCATGGTGATGTCGGTGCTGCTGCTCGACTATTATGAGGGCGGCAATATCGGCAAGACCGCGGCCTTCAGCCTGGTGCAGACCGTGCTGCTCGGTGTCCTGATCGGCGGCGCCAACTGGCTGTCGCGCGGATCGGCGCAGGGCAACGTGGCGCGGACCGGATAACAACGAATAAGGGGAGGATTGCGATGGATAGACGAACCTTCACCACACTGGCCTTGGCAAGCGTGGCGACGCTTGCATTGGCGCCTGCGGCACAGGCGCAGGAGTTCGGCTCGGCGGAGTTGATCGCGGCGGCCAAGTCCGAAGGCAAGCTCGTCTACTACACCGCGAACTTCGCCGAGATCGAGCAGCAGGTCATCAAGGCCTTCAATAAGCGCTTTCCCGAGATCAAGGTCGAGATGGTCCGGGCGCCCGGCGGCCAGCTGATCACCCGCGTGAAGACTGAGGCCGCGGCCGGCAAGCTGATCGCCGACGTCGTCGACCATTCCGACCGCGCGCTGATGCAGCCGCTGGAAGACCTGTTCCAGGATTACGCGCCGCCGAACGCGGCCGATTACGATCCGCACGCGCTGATCTCGCCGAAATACTGGCCGCGCGCGACGATCGCCTGGTCGATCGCCTACAACGCCGAGCTGGTGAAGGACCCGCCGAAATCCTGGATGGACCTGACCAAGCCGCAGTATGACAAATTGATCGGGCAGGTGTTCGCGCAGTCCGGCGGCACCACCTGGACGCGGATCATGTTCGAGCGCCAGGTGCTCGGCGAGGACTATTGGGCAAAGCAGGCCGCGACCCATCCGGTGCTGTATCCCTCCGGCGCGCCGACGGCCGATGCGCTGGTGCGCGGCGAGATCGCGATCGCGCCGCTGCTCTACAACGTGATCTACCAAAAGAAGAAGGACGGCGCGCCGATCGAGATCTTCTTTCCGCCCGAAGGCGCTCCGGTCAATCCCTACGCGACCGGCATTCCGAAGACGGCGGTCCATCCCAATGCAGCAAAGCTGTTCCTGAACTGGTGTCTGTCCAAGGAAGGACAGACCTTCATGATCAAGGAGCTTGGCAATCTCACATCCCTGAAGGCGCCGCCGGCATATCCGGAGGGGTTCGATCCAAAGGTGGTCAAGCTCTGGTATCCGAAGTTCGACGAGTATGTGAAGCTGCACGCGGCGTGGGTCGCGGACTGGGACAAGACGTTTGGCTACCGGCAATAGGCTGATGGTGCAGCGATGACGGCGACGCTCGAAGTCACCGATCTCAGCAAGCAGTTTTCGATCGGCCGCCCGGCCATCGACGGCGTCAGCTTTGGCGTGCCGGCCGGCGAGATCGTGGTGCTGCTGGGGCCGTCCGGCTGTGGCAAGACCACGACGCTGCGCTGCGTCGCCGGGCTCGAGCATCCGACCGGTGGCGAGATCAGCATTTCCGGGCGGGTGGTCTCCTCGCCGGCAAGCGGCATCCTCGTGCCGCCGCGTTCGCGCGATCTCGGCATGGTGTTCCAGTCCTATGCGGTGTGGCCGCATATGACGGTGCGGCAGAACGTGATCTATCCGCTGAAGCACCGCAAGATCGGGCGCACCGATGCTGCCCGCATGGTCGAGGAGGCGCTGGCGCTGGTCGGACTGTCCGACTATGCCGACCGGCCGGTGGTGGCGCTGTCGGGCGGCCAGATGCAGCGCGTCGCGCTGGCGCGCAGCATGGTGTACCGGCCGCAACTCCTCCTGCTCGACGAGCCGCTGTCGAACCTCGATGCCAAACTGCGTCTGCGGCTGCGCGACGACCTTCGCGTCATCCTCAAGCAGACCGGGATGACCGCGCTCTACGTCACCCATGACCAGGCCGAGGCGGTCGTGCTCGGCGACCGGATCGGGGTGATGCGCGACGGCAAGCTGCTGCAGATGGACACGCCCGACGTGATCTACAACCGTCCGGCCGATCTGTTCGTCGCCAATTTCACCGGCGCAACCAACGAGCTCGCGGGCACGCTCGTCACATGCAATGGCCGCTATGGGGTGGTCGATTTCGGTGACGGCCGGCAGGGGGAGGTCGCGCTGTGCCAGGCGCTCAAGCCCGACGAGAAAGTGCGGATCGCGCTGCGGCCCGAGAACATCGCGATCGGCCGGCCCGACGGCGCCAACACGTTCTCGGCAAAGGTGCTCGACCGCAGATATCAGGGCACCCAGACCGCCTACGGCATCGAGCTGTTCGGCAAACGGCTGGAAGCGATCGAGCTCGGCACGGCCGCGCGCCATCAGGTCGGCGTCGAGGCACAGGTCGCGTTGCCGCGCGAATGCCTGTGGGCCTATCGCGACAGCGGGCCGGCATCGCATGAGTAGAGCGTGGTATTGTCGCGTCGAGTGGCGAAGGGGCTGGGCTCCCTCGCCCCGCTCTTCGCGGGGAGAGGTTGGGGTGAGGGGCTGCTTCCGCGAATACAGTGATAGTTGCGTTTGCGGAGAATCCCCCTCACCCGGAACCCATCTAACGATGCGTTCTGCACGCGGGGGCGAGGTGAAGCGGCGGCCGTCGCGTGGCGCGATGGCAGGCAGCCCGTGCCGCCAGCGCGCCGCCTAACCTTCCTCCACCAGCGCGCGGATGCTGCGGGCGAGTCCGAGGATGCGCGGACCGCATTCGCGCTCGATCTGCTCGGCGCTGAAGCGGAAGGAGGGGACGCCGCAATTGACCGACAGGCATTCGCCGGTCGGCGTCCGATAGAGCGGGGCGGCGACGCCGAAGATCTCGCGCCGCCATTCGCCGAGCGAGACGGCAAAGCCGCGCTCGCGGCACAATTCGATGTCGGGCAAGGTGCGCTTCTGCACGTAATCGAATTCGTCGGGGCGCTCGGCCTTGACGCGCGCGACATAGGCGCCGAGCTCGTCCTCGGTGAACAGCGACAGCAGGGCGCGCCCCACCGCGGTCGGCGCCAGCGTGCTGACAAAGCCGACGTCGGGCACGTGCGGCGCCGTATCCGTCGTGCGCAGCGTCTCGACATAGATGAAGTCGATGCCGAACGGCATCGCGATCGACACCGTGCCGCCGGCATAGGTCGCGAAGTCGCGCATCAGCGGACGTGCCAGTTGACGCACCTTCAGCGCGGACAACACAGGATAGGCGGCGGCGAGCGCACCCAGCCCGAGCACGAAGCGGCCCTTGGTGTCGCGCCTGAGATAACCGAGCTGCTCGAGCGTGTAGGTCAGCCGCGACACCGTCGGCCGCGACAGGCCGGTATGCAACGCGAGTTCGGCGTTCGACAGCGAGCCGGGATGACGGCGAAACGCCGCCAGTACATCGAGCCCATGCGCCAGGGTGGTCGCAAAGGACGGGTCCGCCTGAGTCTCGGCAGGGGAAGATGCTATCATACGGAATATTGGTCGCAGATGGCCTGATTTGTCAATATATCGGAATGAATTTGCAAATCGTGTCGATATCGGTTTATCTGCCGGGAATAAGGACAAGGAACCGCTGGAGCGAGGCGACTCCCGATGACGATGACCGAGCAAGCCCGAGACGCAAAGCCCGCCGCGATCGACAAGGAGAGGCTGCGCCTGAAGTATCAGGAGGAGCGCAACAAGCGGCTGCGTCCCGACGGCAATGACCAGTATCTCCAGATCAAGGGCCAGCTCGCGCATTATCTCGACGATCCCTACACGCCGGTCGTTGAGCGCGCGCCGAAGACCGATCACGTCACCTTCGCCTCTATCGGCGGCGGCTTCGCCGGGCTCGCCACCGCGGCGCGGCTGACCGAGGCCGGGATCAAGGACGTCCGCATTGTCGAGAAGGGCGGCGATTTCGGCGGCACCTGGTACTGGAACCGATATCCCGGCGCGCAATGCGATACGGCGTCGATGGTCTACATGCCGCTGCTGGAAGAGACCGGCCACATGCCGTCCGAGAAATACGCGCATGCGCCCGAGATCCTCGCGCATTGCCAGCGGATCGGCCGGCAATTCAGTCTCTACGACAACGCGCTGTTCCACACCGAGGTCACGAGCCTCGATTGGGACGCCGCGCAATCGCGCTGGATCATCCGCACCACGCGGGGCGACGCGTTTACCGCGCAATATGTCGGCATCGGCACAGGCCCGCTGCACGTGCCGAAACTGCCCGGCATACCCGGCATCGAGCGCTTCAAGGGCCACTCGTTCCACACCAGCCGCTGGGATTACGACTACACCGGCGGTGACCCCAAGGGCGCGCTGATGGAGAAGCTGGCCGACAAGCGCGTCGGCATCATCGGCACCGGCGCGACCTCGGTGCAATGCATTCCGCACCTCGCGCGCGCCTGCAAGGAGCTCTACGTATTCCAGCGTACGCCATCGTCGGTCGATGTGCGCGGCAACGAGCCGATCGATCCCGACTGGTTTGCCGAGATCGCGACGCCGGGCTGGCAACAGCGCTGGCTGGAGAATTTCACCGCCAACCAGGCCGGCGGATCGGCCGAGGAGGATCTGGTGCAGGACGGCTGGACCGACCTGTCGAAGCGGATCCGCGCCAAGATCATGCTGCTGCCGCGCGAGCAGCGAAGCGTGGAGAACATGCGGGCCGCGTTCGAGGATTCTGACTTCGAGAAGATGGAGGAAATCCGCAACCGGGTCGACACCATCGTCCGCGATGCCCACACTGCCAGGAATCTCAAGGCCTGGTACGGCCAGCTCTGCAAGCGGCCATGCTTCCACGACGCCTATCTGCAGGCGTTCAATACGCCGGGCACCCATCTGGTCGATACCGACGGCAAGGGCGTCGAGGAGATCACCGAGAACGGAATCGTCGTTGCGGGCAAGGAGTATCAGCTCGACTGCATCATCTATGCGTCCGGCTTTGAGGTCGGTACCGAGTACAAGCGGCGCGCGGGCTTCGATCTGACCGGCCGCGACGGCATCAAGCTATCGGAGCACTGGGCCGAGGGCATGCGTACCAAGCACGGCATCCACGTGCACGGCTTCCCCAACGTGTTCTTCGTGCAGCCGACCCAGGGCGCCAATCTGATCTCCAACGTGCCACACAATCTGACCGAAGCGGCGCGCACCATCGCGCTGATGGTCGGCCACGCGCAGGACAACGGCTTCATGGAAATCGAGGTCAGCAAGGAAGCCGAGGATCGCTGGGTCGAACTGCTGCTGACTGGCGTCGGCCGGATGATCGGCGGGCCGGATTGCACGCCCGGTTACTACAACAATGAGGGCCGTGAGCCCGGTCCCGCGGCCAAGCTCAGTGTCGGCCATCCCTCGGGCGCGCTGGCCTACTTCAAATATATCGACGGCTGGCGCCGTAGCGGCCAGTTCGAGGGCGTGCAATTCCGCTGAGGGAAGCGCGATCGGAACCGATTTCCGCCAATCGAGGGAGTGCTTGAGTATGGCCCAGACAACCGCAAGCGAAACGTCGCACGAAAGTCCGAAGGCGGCATCCGCGCCGGTCATCGCGCAGCACGCGGCGACGCTGAAGGCGCTGCCGTTCGCCGACACCAGGGACTTCGACGACGCCGCGCGCGGCTTTCTCGGCACCATCGAGAACGCACGCGTCACCTCGGCCCAGGGCAGGGTGGTCTGGAGTCTCGAGCCCTACGGATTCCTGTCCGAGGAGAAAGCGCCCGCGACCGTCGATCCGAGCCTGTGGCGGCAGTCGCGGCTCAACATGCATCACGGCCTGTTCGAGGTGGTGCCGGGTGTCTACCAAGTGCGTGGCCTCGACATCGCCAACATGACCCTGATCGAGGGTGACACCGGCGTCATCGTGGTCGACACGCTGACCTCGATCGAGGGCGCGCGCGCCGCGATGGAATTGTACTTCCGGCACCGCGGCAAGCGGCCGGTCGCCGCCGTCATCTTCACCCACACCCACACCGACCATTGGGGCGGCGCCCGCGGTGTGCTCGACGACGCTATGTTGGCGGCAGGCGTGCCGATCATCGCGCCGAACCTCTTCATGGAGCATGCGGTCTCCGAGAACATCATCGCGGGGCCGGCGATGCTGCGCCGTGCGCAATACCAGTTCGGGCCGTTCCTCGCCAAGGGCGTGCGCGGCCATGTCGACTGCGGCCTCGGCAAGACTATGGCGGCGGGCGGCGTGGCGCTGCTGCGGCCGACCGATTTGATCATCGCGACCGGCGACAAGCGCGTGATCGACGGCGTCGAGTTCGAATTCCAGATGGCGCCGAACAGCGAGGCGCCGGCGGAGATGCATTTCTTCATCCCGCGCTACAAGCTCCTGAATCTTGCGGAGAACTGCACGCACAATTTCCACAATCTGCTGCCGTTCCGCGGCGCGGATGTGCGCGATGCGCTGGCCTGGTCGAAATATCTCGGCGAGGCGTTGCAGATGTGGGGCGGCAAGGCGGAAGCGATGTGCGGCCAGCACCACTGGCCGGTGTGGGGGCAGGCGCGGATCGACAGCATGATCCGCGAGCAGCGCGACCTCTACAAATACGCGCACGACCAGACCATCCGTCTGATGAACCATGGGCTCAATGCAGCCGAGATCGCCGAGACGATCCGCCTGCCGCAGAGCCTGGAGGGTGCCTGGCACGGCCGCGGCTATTACGGCCACATCAGGCACAATGTGAAGGCGATCTACCAGAAATATCTCGGCTGGTACGATGCCAATCCGGTCAACCTCGATCCGCTGCCGCCGGTCGAGGCCGGCAAGAAATATGTGGAGTATATGGGCGGCGCCGACGCGATCCTGAAACGCGCCGCGGCGGATTTTGCCAAGGGCGAATTCCGTTTCGTGGCGCAGGCCGTCAGCCATCTCGTGTTCGCCGAGCCTGATAATCAGGCCGCGCGCTCGCTCCTCGCCGACACGTTCGAGCAGCTCGGCTATGCCGCGGAAAGCTCGACCTGGCGCAACGCCTATCTGTTCGGTGCGCAGGAGCTGCGGCAGGGCATGCCGAAGACGCCGCCGCGCTCGCCGATGCCGCGCGAGACGCTGGCTGCGCTGCGCACCGATCAGCTTTGGGACGTGCTCGGCATCCGCCTCAACGGCCCCAAGGCCGAAGGCAAGCGCATCGTGCTGAACTGGAGCTTTACCGATACCGGCGAGACCTTCGTGCTCAATCTCGAGAATTCAGCCCTGACCTACGTTAGGGGTGCGCAGGCGGCCGATGCGCAGGCGAGCTTCACGCTGGCGCGCAGCGTGCTGGACGAGGTCATCGCCAAGCTGACCACTTTCCCGGACGCCGTCGATGCCGGCAGGATCAAGACATCCGGCGAGCTGCAGCGGCTCGATGAATTGATGGCGCTGATGGACGAATTCCCGCGGATGTTCGAGATCGTCGAGCCGAAGCGGACGGCGGTGACGTGACGAAGTCATTCCGGGGCGATGCGAAGCATCGAACCCGGAATCTCGAGATTCCGGGTCTGGTCCTTCGGACCATCCCGGAATGACGTGGCACTTAACTTACGCACTGAGTTGGCAAGTATCTCAAATCCCGAGATACGCCGCCTGCACCTGCTTGTTGCCCGCGAGCTCGGCGCTGCTGCCTTGCATGATCACATTGCCGCTTTCCAGCACGTAGGCCCGCTGCACCAGCGACAGCGCGCGGCTGACATTCTGCTCGACCAGCAGGATCGCGGTGCCCATCTTGTGGATCTCGCCGATCTTCTCGAAGGTGACGTCGGTCATCACAGGCGCGAGGCCCAGCGAGGGCTCGTCCAGCATCAGAAGGCGGGGCTTCAGCATCAGCCCGCGGCCGACCGCGACCATCTGCTGCTCGCCGCCGCTCATGGTGCCGGCGAGCTGTCTCCTGCGGTCGGCGAGCCGCGGGAAGATGCTGAAGACGAGCTCCATAGTGCGCGCGCGATCCGCCTTGGCCTTCGGCGTGTAGGCGCCGATCTCGAGATTCTCCTGCACCGTCATTTCCGGGAACACCTGGCGGCCTTCCGGCACATGCGCGATGCCGAGCTCGGGGATCCGGTAGGGCGGCAGCGTGGCGAGGTCGACGCCGTCGAACGTGACCTTGCCGCCGAACAGCTTGACGAGGCCGGAGACGGCGCGCAGCGTCGTGCTCTTGCCGGCACCGTTGGCACCTAACAGGCCGACGGCTTCGCCCTCGCCAATGGAGATGCTGACATCGGTGATGGCAGGGACCGAGCCGTAACTGGCGCTGACGCGCGAGAGCTCAAGCATGGGCGTCTCCCTGCGCCGGCGGATGCACATAGGAGCCGAGATAGGCGCGGATCACTTCCGGATTCTCCACGATCTCCTTCGGCGCGCCCTCGGCGATCTTCTGGCCGTGGTCGAGCACCACGATGTGGCGAGCCACCGCCATGATCGCGCGCATCACATGCTCGACGATCACGATGGTGAGGCCGCTGGCGGAGAGCTTCTTCACCAGCGCCACCGCCTGGTCGATCTCGGCCGGGTTGAGTCCGGCCATCACCTCGTCGAGCAGCAGGATCTTTGGCTGCGTTGCCAGCGCGCGGGCCATTTCCAGCCGGCGCTGGTCGATGGTGGTGAGGTCCTTGGCCGGGGTCTGCTCTTTGACGGAAAGGCCGACGAACTCGATCGCCTCGAGCGCCTTGTTGCGCGCGGCCGCGATATGCCGGTCGCGCAGGAACGCGCCGGTCATCACATTGGCGAGCACGGTCATCGCGCCGAACGGCTTTGCCACCTGGAAGGTGCGGGCAAGGCCCAGCGCGCAGACATCATGCGGCTTGAGCCCCACGATCTCGTGACCGAAGGCGAGCACCGAGCCGGAATCCGGCCGATGAAATCCCGTGATCAAATGAAAGCTCGTGGTCTTGCCGGCGCCGTTCGGCCCGATCAGCGCGACCGTCTCGTTCTCCTGCACCGTGAAGCTGACGTCCTGCACGGCGCGCAGGCCGCCAAAGCGCTTGCTGAGACCCTTGATGACGAGTGCTTCTGCCATCGCGACGACCTCAGGCGCGCGCCGGCTTGCGCCGGGCGGTGCGGTGATAGATGTCGGTCGCGAACCCGATCAGTCCGGTCGGCCGCCACAGGATGACAGCCATCAGGATCAGGCTGTAGACCGTGAGCTGGATGCCGCCGACCGAGCTGCCGAGCCAGCTTTGCAGCAGCGCCGACGTGGTCTCCAGCAGCACGGTGCCGATCACCGGTCCCCACAGCGTGCCGATGCCGCCGACGATCGACACCAGCGCCGCCTCGATCGAGACGTTGAAGCTGAACGCGGTCGCGGGATCGATGAAGTAGATGTATTGCGTGTAGAAGGTGCCGGCGAGCGCGGTCAGGAACGCGCTGATCATGTAGATGTCGCGCTTGACCTTCGGCGCGTTGACACCGACCGCCTCGGCGGCGTCCTCATCCTCGCCGATCGCGACGAGATAGTAGCCGATCCAGGATTTCTCGATTCTGTGGGTGATCCACAGGCCGACCACGAGCAGGCCGAGCACGACGTAATAGTACGACGACTTTTCCTCGAACTGCATCATCAACGGCGCACTGCCGAGATTCGGGATCGTGGTGCCTTCGGCGCCCCAGGCGAAGTCGCGGAACTTGAGGAAGATCAGCATCAGCACCTGGGCGGTCGCGATGGTGGCGATGGTGAAATAGGGGCCGCGCAGGCGGAAGCAGAGCCAGCCGATCGGCAGGCTTGCGAGCATCGCGACCACGCCGCCCGCGATCATCCCGATCCAGGGCGAGATGCCGTAGTTCACCTGCATGATGGTGGAGGTGTAGGCGCCGAGCCCGAAATAGGCGGCGTGGCCGAGCGACAGCTGCTTGGCGTAGCCGCCCATCAGGTTCCAGGCGACGCCGATGAAGGAGAACAGCAGGATGCGGATGAAGATGTCGATCGCGAACGATGAGGTGACGAGCTGGGGCAAGGCGAGCATGACGACCGCCCCGATCGCGAGCCACAGCCATTTGAAGTTGCTGGACGTCTGCATCACCGGCCCCTCCTGGCGCCGAGCCCGCTCGGCCTGAACGCGAGCGTCAGCAGCAGCAGCGCGAACACCACGATCAAGCCGGAATCGGCGCCGACGAACTGGATGCCGAGCGATTCCGCGACGCCCATCATCAGGCTTGCGATCAGCGCGCCCATCACATTGCCGAGCGTGCCCATCACGACCGCGACGAACGCCATCAGCACGAACACCTGGCCGACGAATGGATAGGCTGAATAGAACGGCATCAGCAGCGAGCCGGCGGCGCCCGCGAGCGCCAGCGCGGTGCCGAACGCGACCGCGAACACGCGGTTCGGATTGATCCCCATCAGCATCGCGACGTCGCGGTTCTGCGATGCGGCGCGCATCGCGCGGCCGAGATCGGTGGTGTGCAGAAATACCCACAGCAGCCCGCTTAGCGCCATCGCGACCGCGAAGGCGATCAGTTTCGCCACCGGGATGTACAGCCCGCCGATATGCCACGCCGCATCCGAATAGGACGTGTGGACTGTGCGGTAATTGGCGCTGAACAACATCAGCGAAAGATTGAGCAGCAACAGCGACAGCGCGAAGGTCAGGAAGATCTGCGGCATGTCGTTCGGCCCCAGCACCCTGCGGATCAGGAAATGCTGGATCAGGACGCCGGCGAGGAACAGCACCGGCATCGAGACCACGAGCGAGACCAGTGGATCGATGCCGAACTGGGTGGCGAGGAAGAACGAGATATACATCCCGATCATCACGAACTCGCCCTGGGCGAAGTTGACGATCTTGACCACGCCGAAGATCAGCGTGACGCCGATGCTGACAAGCGCGTAGATGCCGCCGATGAGCAGGCCGTTGATCACGGCCTGGGCCAGTGTCTCCCACATGCGATGCGACCGCGGTTCAGGTCTTCATCAGCGGGGCGCGGGCGTCTTCCTTCGGGAAGACGCTGACGAGATCGGTGTTTTGCCACTGCACGCCGACCGGGCGGCCGTAGACGTTCTTGCCGTCCGGCCCGAACTTCACCTTGCCGCCCGGCGCCATCGCAGCAAAGCCCGAGGAAACATCGAGCGTCGAGAGCGCCTCGCGCACCTTCTTGGGATCGGCGGAGGCGGCGCGCTCCAGCGCGTCGGCCAGCATGAAGGTCTGCGCGACCAGGCCGCCGGCATATTCGAACGCGAACTCGCCGGTGCGCTTCTTGAATTCGGCATTCACCTTCTGCGCGTCGTCGCTGACGTCGTGGTTCCAGTGCGCAACGCCCTGCAGGCCCTCGGCGGCATTGCCGACATTCTTGTAGAAGTCCGGCATCACGAAGCCGCCGGAGCCGCCGTTGATCGCGATGTTGAGCCCGACCTGCTTCACGGTGCGCACGATCAGGATGAGGTCGTTGAGATAGGACAGTGAGAACAGCGTGTTGGCGCCGGAGGCCTTGACCTTGTTGATCAGCGGGCTCGCATCGGTGAAGCCGGCCGAGTAGGGCTCGAACATCACGATCTCGACGCCTTCGCCCGGCGCCAGCTCCTTCAGCCCGTTCGAGGTCGAGGTGCCGAACGCGGTGTTCTCGAAAATGACGGCGACCTTGGCCTGCTCGCTGACCAGCTTGGCCATCTGCAGCTGCGCCTTGGCAAACTGCGAAGCGCGCGCGAACGGCGTGAAGGTGTAGGTGCGTCCCTTGTTGAGCTGATCGGAGCTCGATCCGGTGATGATCGGGACCTTCGCCCGTTCGCAGACTTCGCTCGCGATCAAGGTCAGCGCGCTGGCATAGCAGCCGTGGATCGCCGACAGCTTGTTGCCCGTGATCAGGCGGTCGGTCTCGGTGCGCGTCACCGTGGTGTCGCTCTGCACGTCCGAGACGATGAGGTTGAGCTTGGCGCCGCCGAGCGACTTGATGCCGCCGGCCTCGTTGACCATGTCGACCGCGAGCTTGGCCGCAGCCACGCAGCCGACGCCGATCTGCGCCATGCTGCCGGTGGTCGGATAGAGCGCGCCGATGTTGATCGGATCGGCCGCCCAGCCGCGCAGCGGAACGGCGCCGAACGCGCCTGCCGCCAGCACGCCGCCGGTCTTGGCGAGGAATTTGCGGCGGTTCAGCTTGTTTTGTGAGGCTCTGGTCGGTGCGGCATTATTAATGGCCGACGGCTTGCGGTCCCCTGTCATGGCGTTCCCCCTGCGCGATCACGGCACGGTTGCTCCGTCCGCTCGCTTATTATTTTTTGCTCAAGCGCGGCGCATAAGAGCACGTAATTCGGCATTCGCAAAGGCGATATCAGCCGAACTGATGGGGAAACCTGTCATCGCTGGTGCGTCGCAGCAATCGTGCGACGCGCGCATGCGGAGTGTTTTGCTGCGTGACAGTTGCCGCCGCGCACGACGGTATTATTGACAATCGAACGACCCGACGGACCGCACGGATGGTGCCGGCCGGCCCGCCGGATCATTCGATCGGCCGCTGCAACTGCTACTCTGCGCTGGCCACCAGCTTGAAGCGCGGCTCGGCTTCCATCAGGCCGCGGAAGGCGGCGAGATAGTCGAGCGCCATGCGCCGCGCGGTGAAGCGGGTCTCGAACTGCTTGCGGATCGCGTCGCGATTGAGCGTTCCTAGGCGGCCGACGGAGGAGATCGCACTGATCTCGTCCTCGACGATGAAGCCGGTCAGGCCATCCTCGATGATCTCCGGCACCGAGCCGCGGTTATAGGCGATGACGGGCGTGCCGCAGGCCATCGCTTCGATCATCACGAGGCCGAACGGCTCCGGCCAGTCGATCGGAACCAGGAGCCCGATCGCGCCGCTGAGGAAATCCGGCTTCTCGCGGTCGCTGATTTCGCCGATGAACTCGACCAACGGGTTGCTGGTGATCAGCGGCTTGATCAACTCATCGTAATATTCCTGGTCGGCACGATCGACCTTAGCCGCGATCCTCAGCGGAATGCCGCAGCGGGTTGCGATCTTGATCGCGCGATCGACGCCTTTCTCCGGCGCGATGCGCCCGAGTACCGCGAGATAGGACGGCTTCGCCGGTTGCGGCGTCAGCAGATTCTCCGGTAGGCCGTGATGGATGGTGCGCACCCAATGCGCCTGCGGCACCGGCCGCCGCTGCGCGTTGGAGATCGAGATCACCGGAATCTTCGAGAAGGTGTTGAAGACCGGCTGATGCTCCGGCAGGTCGAGCCGTCCGTGCAAGGTGGTGACGAACGGCGTCGGCTGCCGCGCGAACAGCGACCACGGATAATAGTCGAGATGGCAGTGCAGGAAGTCGAACTCCTCGTCGTCGGCCTTCTGCCGCACGCGTTCCAGCATCACCATGTGGAGCGCATTGGGATCGCGGACCGAGCCGTCGAGCCGCAGTGCCTTCGGCCAGGTCGCATCGAGCTTCGCGGAGGTTTGAGAATCGCCACTGGCGAACAACGTCACGTCATGTCCAAGTGTTACAAGTTCTTCGGTCAGCCAGTGCACGACCCGTTCGGTGCCGCCGTAGAGCTTGGGGGGAACAGCCTCCGTCAGCGGGGCAACCTGCGCGATGCGCATCTCTCCGTCTCCTGTTTGTAATGTGGAATGAACTACCCTCAGCCCTCAGATGGCACCGACATGCCAAAGACGGGAACGTTCTCGCACGTGCGAGGTTCCTTAGATGTGGGAGATCTGCCGCTTCTTTCTTCCATCACACTGTGGTCTTGCTGATGCCATCACGCTCCAACACGGTTTTGCCTATGCCAGCGTTGCAAAATTGTTGCGCAGTGATGGCTGCATCAAGGAATCCCACCGCCGCCCTTCACGTCATCGTGCGCGAGAGCTTCGACTAGAATTTTCTCGTTCACCTTCAACAGCTTTGCAGGACGTCATGGACCATCTGTCAGGATACGCGCATCGTCCGTTTCCCTTTGTGTTGCGCTATCTGCGCCGGCGTCTGCCGTCGCATGTTGTGATTTTGTCAGCCGTTGTTGCGGCGGTTGCCTGCTCGGTAGGCACGCAATACGGCGTGAAGAATCTGGTCGATGCGCTGTCGGCAGGGCCGTCGGCCGCGAACGGCGTATGGCTGGCATTCGCTCTGCTCATGTCACTGATTGCAGCCGACAACTTCCTGTGGCGGATCGCGAGCTGGACCGCGAGCTACACCTTTGTCAGCGTCACCGGCGATCTTCGCCGCGACATGTTCCGCCATCTCACCGGCCACGCGCCGAGCTATTTCACGGACCGGCTGCCGGGCATGCTGACCAGCCGGATCACGGCGACCTCGAACGCGGTGTTCACCGTCGAGAATATGTTCGTATGGAACGTGTTGCCGCCCTGCATCGCGACCTTCGCGGCGATCGCCCTGGTTGGAACAGTCAGCGTGACAATGTCAGCAGTGCTGATCCTGATCGCCGGAACCATGGTGGTGGCCATGTTCCGCATCGCCGCCGCCGGCCGGCCGCTGCATGACGATTTCGCCAACAGGGCGGCCGCCGTGGACGGCGAAATGGTCGACGTCATCAACAACCTGCCGCTGGTACGCGCGTTCTGCGGCCTCGGCTATGAGCACGAACGCTTCGATGCGACCGTCAATCGGGAACTCGTCGCGCGTGGCCGTTCCCTGCGCTACCTCGAGAAGCTTCGTCTCATTCACGCCGGCGTGACCGTCATCCTGACCATCGCGATGCTGGCCTGGGCGCTCAGTCTCTGGCAGCAGGGCGCGGCGACCACCGGCGATGTCGTGCTGGTCTGCACGCTCGGCATCTCGATCCTCAGCGCCACCCGCGATCTCGCGGTCGCGCTGGTCGACGTCACCCAGCATGTCGCGCGGCTGACCGAGGCGCTGGCGACGCTGCTGCAGCCGCACGAGCTGAAGGACCATCCGGAGGCCGAGGCGCTGGTGAAGAGCGGCGCCGCGATCGCCTTCAACAACGTCTCGTTCCGCTATCCCGGCGGCCTGCAGGTGTTCGAGCGCTTCAGCCTGCGCATCCAGCCCGGCCAGCGGGTCGGCCTGGTCGGCCACTCCGGCGGCGGCAAGTCAACACTGTTTACCCTTCTGCAGCGCTTCTACGACGTCGAGCAGGGCAACATCACCGTCGACGGCCAGGACATCTCGCGCGTCACGCAGCAAAGCCTGCGCGCCGCAATCTCGGTGGTGCCGCAGGATATCTCGCTGTTCCACCGTTCGATCCTGGAGAACATCCGCTACGGCCGGCCGGACGCCACCGACGACGAGGTGCTGCGGGCGGCGATCGCGGCGCGCTGCGACTTCATCGAAACTTTGCCCGAGGGCATGAACACCATCGTCGGCGATCGCGGCGTCAAGGTCTCCGGCGGCCAGCGCCAGCGCATCGCGATCGCGCGCGCCTTCCTGAAGGATGCGCCGATCCTGCTGCTCGACGAGGCCACCGCGGCGCTCGATGCCGACTCCGAGGAGGCGATCCGCGAGGCGTTGTCGCGGCTGATGCGCGGGCGTACCGTGGTCGCGATCGCGCACCGCCTCGCGACGTTGCGCAGCTTCGACCGCGTGCTTGTGCTGCAGGGCGGCCGGATCGTCGAGGACGGTCCGCCCGATATCCTCGTGAAGGGAAGGGGCCCCTACCGCGACCTGGTCGCGCGTGAAATGGGCCGACTTTCCACCAGCGCGGCCTGACCCCGCGTCGTCAAGTGCGTTTGTGCGTTCCGGTGCGTTCGTTCGAACCAGGATACGGGCCAAGCAAAGTCGCCAGAGGTTCAGATGGCAGCTGACGTCGTTACGCAGATCATCACCGCTCGCATCACGGAGCACGTCGCCGAATCGCCGTTCTACATTCCGATGACCGGGCCCGCGGCGCGGCCGCGGCGCTCGCTCAAGCATGACGACACCTTCATCGTGCTCGACAGCCATGGCGACATCGGCGCCTCGGCCGGCGGGCCGGACGGCCTGTTCAACGCCGACACCCGCTACCTGGCGCGGCTGGAAATGGTGCTGGAGGACGTGCAGCCGCTCCTGCTCGGCTCCAACATGCGCGACGACAATTCGGCGCTGACGGTCGACCTTACCAATTCCGACGTCTATCGCGACGACCGCCTCACGCTGCCGAAGGACACGCTGCATATCGTGCGCTCGATCTTTCTGTGGCGCGGCACGGCCTATCAGCGCATCGGCCTGCAGAATCACGGCGATCATGCCGCAAGCTTCGATCTCACGCTGCTGTTCGACAATGACTTTGCCGATCTGTTCGAAGTGCGCGGCGAGCGCCGGCCGCGGCGGGGCATCGGCTCGAGCAAGCTGCTCGGCCCGACCGACGTGGTGCTGGAATATTGCGGCCTCGACGAGCAGACGCGGATCACCGCGCTGCATTTCGATCCGCGGCCGACGCGGCTGTCGGTCAACGCGGCGACCTATCATTTCGATCTCGAGCCGGGGCAGGTCACGTCGCTGTTCGTCGCGGTCTCCTGCAACAAGCCGATCATGCAGAAGCCGGTGCCGTTCTTCCGCGGCCTGCTGGCGCATCGCCGCGAGATGCGGACTTCGTCGGCCGGCGCAGCCAGCATCGAGACCTCGAACAACATCTTCAACGAGGTGCTGTGCCAGGCGATGGCCGACCTCAACATGCTGATGACCGAGACGCCGCAGGGCCGTTACCCCTATGCCGGCATTCCCTGGTATTCGACGACGTTCGGCCGCGACGGGCTGATCACCGCGTTGCAGATGCTGTGGGTCGATCCACGGATCGCCAAGGGCGTGCTGAAGCGGCTCGCGCTGTTCCAGGCCAAGGCGGTCGATCCGCTGGCCGATGCCGCGCCAGGCAAGATCCTGCACGAGATGCGCGGCGGCGAGATGGCCGCGCTTCGTGAGGTGCCGTTCGCGCATTATTATGGCAGCGTCGATTCGACTCCGCTGTTCGTGCTGCTCGCCGGGCTCTATCTGGAGCGCACCGGCGATTTGGAGACGCTGCGCGAGCTGTGGCCCGCGGTCGAGGCCGGCTTGCAATGGATCGACGGCCCCGGCGATCCCGACGGTGACGGCTTCGTCGAATATCAGCGCGCCACCGAGGAGGGGCTGCGCAATCAAGGCTGGAAGGATTCGTTCGACGCCATCTTCCACGCCGACGGAACGCTTGCCGAGGGCAATATCGCGCTCGCGGAAGTGCAGGGCTACGTGTTTGCCGGCAAGCAGCTTGCCGCGCGCGCGGCGCGCAAGCTCGGCTTTGCCGACAAGGCTGCGAAGCTGGAAGCCGAGGCCGAGCGGCTGCGCGAGCGGTTCGAGGAAGCATTCTGGTGCGAGGAGCTCGGCACCTATGCGGTCGCGCTCGACGGCGCCAAGCAGCCCTGCAAGGTGCGCACGTCGAATGCCGGCCAGGCATTGTTTTCCGGTATGGTGCGGGAAGACCGCGCGCGGCGGGTCGCCGCCGATCTGATGAGCCAGAAGTTCTTCTCGGGCTGGGGCATCCGCACCGTCGCCGCGGGCGAAGTGCGCTACAACCCGATGTCCTATCACGACGGCTCGATCTGGCCGCATGACAATGCGCTGATCGCGCTCGGATTTGCCCGCTACGGCCTCAAGCATTCGGTCGCGCATCTGTTCAAGGGCCTGTTCGACGCCGCGAGCTATATGGAACTGCGGCGGCTGCCGGAATTGTTCTGCGGCTTCCGCCGCGAGCGCCGGCGCGGCCCGGTGCTCTATCCCGTGGCCTGTGCACCGCAGGCCTGGGCGAGCGCGACGCCGTTCACGCTGCTGGAGGCGGCGCTCGGCCTCGAGTTCGACACCGCGCGCGGCGAGATTAGGTTGCGCGATCCGCGGCTGCCGGAGTTCCTCAACGACGTGGTGCTGCGCGACCTCAGGCTCGGCGCTTCCAGCGTCGATCTGAGGCTGCGCCGCCATGACGACGAGGTGTCGCTCGAAGTGTTGCGCACGCGCGGCCAGATCCAGGTGTCTATCGTGCTGACGCATTGAGCGTCGTCGCGCGGCATGCGTGCGCCGGGAAATCGCGGGGAGGGTAACATGCGTCCGAGGATGATGATGATGCTGGTCGCAGCGGCGCTGCTGGCATGCGCGGGTGTCCGGGCCGCCGACGACGAAGCGCCGGCGCCTGCACCATCGCCGCCGGCCGTGCAGGCGCCGCCAGCAACGCCAGCAACTCCTGCGCCGCCGGCAGCCCAGGCGCCGCCAGCAGCCTCTGCGACGCCGAAGGAGCAGGCGAAGGAGCCCTCAAAGGAATCGTCCAAGGAACCGTCCAAGGAACCGTCGCCGCCGCCGTCGGTGACCGTGATCGGTGCTCGCGATGCGCACGGCATTCTCGGGCGCGACGTTCGCAGTTCCGCCAATGAGAACATGGGCCGTATCGTCGACGTCATTGTCGACCGCGACGGCAAGGTCCGCGCCGCAGTGATCGATTTCGGCGGCTTCCTCGGCGTCGGCAGCCGCAAGATCGTGGTCGATTGGAACGCGCTGCGTTTCGCCGGTGTTTCCAGCAAGAGCGACAGCATCACGCTGGACCTCAACAAGCAGCAGGTGAGCGCTGCGCCCGAGTACAAGGAAGATACGCCGCTGATCGTGCTGGGCGCGGCGGGAAGCCTGCATCCATGGGATTACGAACATTAGGGGGGTAGAGCTGGTCGCGCGTCCGAACTCTTCTTTAGAGACGGTTGGCGACGATCGTGGCGAGCGATCAGCCGGCAGCACCAACGTTGTGTCAATTGTCCCCGATCAGCCCACTCCGGAGGAACCGCGCGGGCCGTCGCGGGAAAGCCAGCGCGGCCTCGACTGGTTCATCTTCTTCCTGGCCGACGTGCAGACCGGCTTCGGCCCGTTCGTCGCGGTCTATCTGACGACGCAGAAATGGACCCAGGTCGAGATCGGCTTCGTGCTCTCGATCGGCGGCATTATCGGACTCTTGGGCCAGATGCCCGGCGGAGCGATCGTCGATGCGGCGCGCTCCGAGCGGGTCGTTGCGGGCTGTGCGGTGGCCGCGATCGGCGCCAGCGCGTTGGCCTACGCGCTCTGGCCGATCTTTCCCGTGGTGACGCTCGCCGCGACGCTGCACGCGCTCGCGAGCTGCGTGCTCGGTCCGGCGATCGCCGCGATCAGCCTCGGCCTGGTCGGGCCGCTTGCGATCGGCGAGCGGCTCGGCCGCAATGCGCGCTTCGCCTCGCTCGGCAGCGGCTCGGCCGCAGCACTGATGGGCGCCTGCGGCTATCTGCTGTCGAGCCGCTCGGTGTTCCTCGTCACCTTCATCCTGGCGATCCCGACGCTGTTGTCGCTGGCCCGGATCCGCGAGCGCGAGATCGACATCGCGCAGGCCCATGGCGAGGTGAAACGGGAAGTCCCCGACAAGCGCGCCACCAGCGTCGTCGGCCTGGTGCGGCAGCGGCCGCTCTTGATCTTCGCCGGCGCGATGATGCTGTTCCAGCTCGCCAATGCCGCGATGCTGCCCTTGATGGCGGGCGTGGTGACGACACGGTCGAGCCAATGGGCGCCGGTCCTGATCGCTGCCTGCATCATTGTGCCGCAGGCGATCGTCGCGCTGTCCTCGCCGTCGGTCGGCCGCAAGGCCCAGGCCTGGGGGCGGCGGCCGCTGTTGTTGATCGCATTCGCCGCGCTGGCGATCCGCGGCCTGTTGTTCGCGACGGTGCGCGACCCTTATGTGCTGGTCACGGTGCAGATTTTCGACGGCATCACCGCGGCGATCTTCAGCGTAATGGTGCCGCTGATCGTGGCCGACATCGCCTTCGGCAGCGGCCATTTCAACCTGGCGCAGGGCATTGTCGGCACCGCGGTCGGCATTGGCGCGTCGCTCAGCACGGTGCTGGCCGGCTATGTCAGCGACAAGCTCGGCAGCAGCACGGCCTTCATGGGCCTCGCCGGGATCGCCGCATTCGGGCTGTTCGTGATCTGGCTGGTGATGCCGGAGACGCGGCGGACGGCATGATGGCAGGGCGCAACCGCGGCACCATTGGCCGCCACCGACCAGACTGGGATACGGCTACCGGTCGGTTTTGCTGCGCGGCACCCTTTCTCCTGCATGTGCCGTCATATATGAGTGAATACATAAGTGATTTGCTGCTGGAACGAGTCCGATGGTCCCCAGGAGCGAGTTCGCGCGTTGGACCGTGGCGGCGATTAATCAATCCAAAATCGCGGTCTGGTACGGGGTTGACGGAGCGCGGGCAGGCATTTCGACCGAGGAGCGGCATGGTACATCGAACGACGACGGCGCAAACCACCGGAGCGATGCGGCGTTGGGGCCAACCCGCCTTTGTGACTTTCGCAGCGATGGTCACACTTGCGTCACTGACCGGTGGCGTCGCGGCGAAAGAGCAGCGTCCCGCGGCAGCCGTCGAGGCGACCGCGCCGCGCACCGCTGGCGAGCCGATCATGGCGATCGTGTCGATCAAGGCCCAGAAGGTGACGCTCTACGACGCCGAGGGCTGGATCTACCGTGCGCCGGTCTCGAGCGGCGTCAAGGGACGCGAGACGCCGGCCGGCGTCTTTGCGCTGATCGAGAAGGACAAGGACCACCACTCGACCCTGTATGACGATGCCTGGATGCCCAACATGCAGCGCATCACCTGGAACGGCATCGCGCTGCATGGCGGGCCGCTGCCGGGATATGCGGCCTCGCACGGCTGCGTCCGGATGCCCTACGATTTTGCCGAGAAGCTGTTCGACAAGACCCGGATCGGGATGCGGGTGATCATCGCGCCGAACGACCCGGCCCCGGTCGATTTCACCCATCAGGCGCTGTTCGTGCCGAACGCGCAAGCCATTGCGGCAGCTCCGGCGCGCGCCGAGAAGCTCAGCCGCGAGGCCGCGGATGCCGCCAAGGCAGCCGACGAGGCGAAGAAGGCTTCGATAGCCGCGACCAAGGAGGCCGCACTGTTCACACCGGCGTCGCTGCGCAAATTGCAACAGATCAAGACCCGTGCCGATGCTGCGGTTGCGTTGGCCGACAAGACGCTCGCCGCGGCCAAGACCGACCAGGCCAAGGCGCGCGCCGAGGATCTGAAGCAGAAGGCGGTGGCCAAGGCCGCGGAAGCGACCACGCAGTTCGAGGCCGCCCAGGGCGACGCCAAGCCGAAGCTCGACGCCGCAGCCGCCGCCAAGGACGCCACCAAGGCGGCCGAGACCAGGAAAGCCGATACCCAGAAGGCGGCGACCGAGGCGAAGCTCGCGCTGGAGCCGGTGTCCGTCTACATCAGCCGCGCGACGCAGAAGCTTTACGTTCGGCGCAACACCCACAAGCCGTGGGCTGATGGCGGCGAAGTGTTCGACTCGAGCATCGAGGTTCCAGTCACGATTCGCGATCCGGACAAACCGATCGGCACGCACATCTACACGGCGATGGCACGCAACGACGCGGGCGGTCTGCGCTGGACCGAGGTGTCGATCGACGACGGCGACAGCGCCAGGAACGCGCTCGACCGCATCACCATCCCGCAGGATGTGCTGGATCGCATCGCGCCGACCGCCGTTGCGCGCTCTTCGATCATCATCTCGGACGAGCCATTGAGCGCCGAGACCAACTATCGCACCGAATTCGTCGCCGTTCTGAGCAACCAGCCTCAGGGCGGTTTCATCACGCGCAAGCCGACCCGGCCCATGATGACCGACGACATGGTTGCGAGCAGAGACGACGACGGTTTCGGCTTCTTCTATCAGCGCAGCTGGAATCCCCAATCGGGCACCCAATACGGTACTCCGTATGGCAGTCCCCAATACAGCAATCCTCAGTACGGCAATCCCCAGATTTACGGTAATCCGCAAGCGGCCAATCCGCGCCGGCGCGGCGGCCAGTACTTCTGGCAATCGCAACAGGACTGGTAGCGGGGCGTCGAGGACGCAGGCCACAACGAGCGGCCGGGGCGTGAGATCAGCATTGCAGCGTTGGGCGGCGGCGTGATGTCGCCGCCCAATCGCATTGTGCGGTTGCCCGTCTTACGGGCGAGCTTCCAGGATCAGGTTGAACGGCGTTTCCGCGGCGCGGCGGAACCGCGAGAAGCCGCCCTGGCGCGCCACCTCGCGCAGTCTTGCCTCTCCGGCCTGCGCGCCGAGCGCGAGCCCGACCTCCTGGTCCAGCGACGCCGGCGTGCAGATCATCGTCGAGGCGGCGTAGTAGACGCGCCCGATCGGATTGAGGTTGTCCTCCAGCCGGTCGTTGGCGAACGGCTCGATCAGCATGCAGGTGCCGTCGTCGGCGAGGGTGGAGCGGGTATGCTTGAGGGCGCCGACCGGATCGCCCATGTCGTGCAGGCAGTCGAAGAAGCACACCAGGTCATAGCCCTTGGCCGGGAATGTCTTGGCGGAATGCGTTTCGAAATGAGCGCGGTCCGACAATCCCGCCTCCCGCGCGGACTTCCGCGCCGCCTCGATCGAGCCCTCGTGATAATCGAAGCCGTAGAAGGTTGATTTTGGAAACGCCTCCGCCATCAATCGCGTCGAGACGCCGTGCCCGCAGCCGACGTCGGCGACGACGGCGCCTTTCTTCAGCTTGTCGACGACGCCCTCGAGCGCCGGCAGCCATTCCTGCTCCAGATAGTGCTTGTAGCTGGTGCGGAAGAAGCGGGCGGTGCCGCAGAACAGGCACTCGCTGCGCCTGTTCCAGCCGACGCCTTTGCCGGTCTTGAAGGCGTCGGTAATTTTTGGCTCATCGAGAAAGGTCGCGCCGACCAGGCTTCCGACGGCGCCGAGGAAGACCGGGCTGTCCTCGTCGGCCAGCGCGAGCGCCTGCTCGGGCAGCATCGAGAATTTTCCGGATGCCTTGTCGTACTCGATGTAGCCGGAGGCCGCCTGCGCCGACAGCCACTCCTGGATGTAGCGCTCGGCCGTTCCCGTTGCCTTGGCCAAGGCCGCGGCATTCATCGGCCCGCCCTGCGCGAGGGCCCTGTACAGCCCGAGCTTGTCGCCCAGCAGCATCAACGAGGCATTCATCGCCGCGCCGACATCGCCGATCATCTTTCCCATGAATGAATTGAGGCGCTCTTCGTTGACGTCCATGATGTTCCTCCATCGCAATCGCGTTTGGCCAAAAGTCATCATTCGCAATTTCACGCATGCGTCGTCGTCCAGCCGTGTGGCGACGTGATTGCCTGAAAGGTTCGGTGCAATGACCCGATTGTTACCGGGCCGGTGGGATCCCACAAACGCCGGGGTTCACAAGCCCGCGAGGCGAGCCGCCTACGCCATCACGCGCGGCATGATCAGCCTTTTGTACAGCGCACCATAGCAGGCGGCCGACAGGTCCCAGCTGTAGGACTTGGCCATCGCGCTGGAGCGCATGGCGTTGAGCCGGTCCTTGACGCGGTAGGCGTCGAAGGCGCGCCTGACGCCGCCGAGGAAGGATTCCGCCGACGGCTGCGCGAACAGGAAGCCGGTCTCGCCGTCGGCGATGGTTTCCGCAAGCCCGCCGGTCTGGTGGCCGATCGGCAGCGAGCCGAAGCGCTGCGCATACATCTGGCTGAGGCCGCAGGGCTCGAAGCGCGACGGCATCAGGGTGAAATCGCTGCCGGCGAAGATTCGGCGCGCCTGCCCATCGTTGAAGCCGATGATCACGCCGATCGCATCGGGCCGGCGGCGATGCGCGGCCACCAGCGCATCCTCGATGGCCGGCTCGCCGCTGCCGGTGACGACGATCTGTCCGCCGTCCCTGACGATCTCGTCGGCGGCCGACAGCACGAGGTCGACGCCTTTCTGATGCACGAGGCGGGCGACGAGGCCAAAGATCGGCCCGCGCGAGACCGCAAGGCCGAACTGACGGCGGACATAGTCGGCGTTGGCCTGCTTGCCCTTCCAGTCGCCGGAGCCGAACGGCTGTGCGAGCTGCGCGCAGTGGCGCGGGTCCCAGCTCTCGTCGATGCCGTTCAGGATGCCGGTCAGCTGGTCGGCGTCGGAGCGCACCCGGAGCAGGCCTTCCAGGCCGCAGCCGAGCTCTGCGGTCGTGATCTCCCTGGCATAGGTCGCGCTGACCGTGGTCAGATGCGAGGCGTAGACGAGGCCGCCCTTGAGGAAGGAGAGCTTGTCGTAGAACTCCAGCCCGTCGATGTGGAATGAGCTTTCCGGTGCGCCGATCCGTCGCAGCGAGTCCTTCGGAAACAGGCCCTGATAGGCGAGATTGTGGATGGTCAGGATCGAGGGGATCCGCGCGCCGCGCCAGGCGAGGTAGGCCGGTGTGAGCGCGGCCTGCCAGTCGTTGGCGTGTACGAGGTCCGCTGCCCAATTCTTGTCCAGTATCCCGGCTGCAAGTTCGGCAGCGGCGGAGGCAAAGCGGCCGAAGCGGATGTCGTTGTCGGGCCAGTCGCGGCCGGACTCATCGCCATAGGGATTGCCCGGCCTTTCGTAGAGTTGCGGGCACAGCAGCACGTAGACCGGAAGTCCGTCCCTGGTCGACGCACGCCCGAGCGTGCAGGCCGGCATCTCGGCGAGCGCTCGGCATTGCCCAACGATTTCAATATGCGTGAACTGTTCGACCACATCCCGGTAGCCGGGAAGCATGATCCTGACGTCGCTCCACGGGCGGAGCGCCCGTGGAAGGGCGGCGGAAACGGCGGCGAGCCCGCCCACGCGGACGAAATCGTCCATCTCCGTCGTGACGAATAAGACCTTCAACAAGCGCCCTCGTTCCAGCCCGTGACATGGCTATGCAAGATCGGGTCCAATCTGCCTTTGAGTAAAATGCAAGACGGCCCGCGCTCCCGGTCTGGACGAGACGCTTTCCTGCCAGGGCGGCTCACTTTAGGGTCACGCGACGCCGAACAACCAATGACGAAGGTGGAGGAAGCCTTGCCGACGACCATAGCCGCTGACGATGAGGGGAATTTGACACGGAGCTTCGACGGCCTTCGCGTGCTCGATTTTTCGACCACGATCGCCGGACCTCATTGCACGCGGATGCTCGCCGACATGGGCGCGGAGGTGATCAAGATCGAGCCCGCCGAGGGCGAGACGATGCGGACGCGGCCGCCGGTGCGCAACAATTGCTCGACGGCGTTCGGCCAGCTCAATATCGGCAAGAACAGCCTCGTGCTCGACCTGAAGTCGCCGGCCGGCGTCGAAGTCGTGCGCCGGCTGATCGCCACCGCCGACGTGCTGGTGGAGAATTTCCGTCCCGGCGTGATGCGGCGGCTGAAGCTCGACTATGCCTCTATCCGCGACATCAATCCGAAGCTGATCTTTTGCTCGATCTCCGGCTACGGCCAGACCGGCCCGTCGGCGGAATTGCCGGCCTATGCGCCGGTGATCCATGCCGCCTCGGGCTACGAGATGGCGCATCTCGCCTACCAACCGGGCCGCAGCCGGCCGGACTATTGCGGCATCTACCACGCCGATGTGCTGACCGGCGTCTACGCCTTCGGTGCGATCTCGGCGGCGCTCTACCAGCGCGCCGCCAGCGGCAAGGGCCAGCACATCGACGTCTCGATGCTGGAATCGATGCTGAGCCTGACCCTGAACGAGTTGCAATGGTCGCAATTCGAGGTGAAGCAAACCCAGCGCCCGATGTTCGGCCCGATCGAGACCACGGACGGCTACGTGATGGTGGCGATCGCCAGCGAGAAGACGTTCCAGAACCTGATGCAGGTGATCGGTCGTCCCGATTGGGTTTCCGATCCGCGCTTCGCCAAATATGCCGATCGGCGGGAGAACTGGGCGGGCCTGATGGAGGGCGTGGAGGCGTGGTCGCGCTCGGTCAGCACGCAGGCCTGCCTTGCCGCGCTCAACGAGTATGGCGTGCCGTCATCGGCCTATCGCACCGTGCGCGAGGCACTCGCCGATCCGCAAATCGCCCATCGCGGCGCGCTGGCCGAGGTTGCGGACGGCGGCGGCAGCTTCAAGGTGCTCAATCTGCCGTTCCGCATGTCTGGCGCTGCGGTCGGTGCGCGCAAGCGGATGTCGACGCTCGGCGAGCACACGCTGTCCTATCTGAAGGAGATCGGGCTCTCCGAGGATCAGATCGCAGGCTTCGCAGCGCAACCGGCAAAGACGGCGCGTCATTAAGCCTGCGGCTTTTCATCCGCATTACGGTCTTGTCGCGCGCGGCGATTCCGGACAATCTGCCGCCCAACAGACGACGATCCGGAACACCGGACGTCGCCCACCTGGGAGGGAGCATTGATGAAGCTGGTCGGGCGCGCGCACGCCGTTGCGCGCATATTTCTTGTGGCGGGATTCAGTGCCGCGGCATTCGCTGCATCGGCCAATGCGCAGAAGCTGGGCGGCACGCTCAACGTTGGCCAGGAACTCGACATTCCCGGCTTCGACCCGCTCAAGGTCGGCGTCTACGACACCTCAGCCAATACCGCGGCGGCCGCAATCTTCGACACGCTGACCACACTCGACGACAAGGGCGAGGTGAAGCCGAAGCTCGCGCTGTCATGGGAGCATTCGGAAGACTTCAAGACCTGGACCATCAAGCTGCGGCCAGGCGTCAAATTCCATGACGGCACGCCATTCAACGCGCAGGCTGTGAAGGAGAATTTCGACCGCCAGAAGGATCCCGCCAACAAATGCCGTTGCGCCTTCTACATCACGAACATCATCAGCGTGAACCCAGTCGACGACCTGACGGTGGTCTATAATTTCAGCGACCCGGCCGTGAACTTCCCGGCGACGCAGACCATTCAAAGCTCCAACAACGTCATGCAGTCGCCGACCGCATGGAAGACCAAGGGCGACGACTACAACCGCAACCCGGTCGGCACCGGTCCCTACATCCTGAAGTCCTGGACCGCCGGCGACCGCATGGTGCTCGAGAAGAACCCGGACTACTGGAACAAGGGCAAGCCGTATCTCGACCGCATCGTCCTGAAGCCCTTGCCGGATGCACAGTCGCGCTTTGCCTCGCTGCAATCGGGCGAGGCCGACATCATCTGGGACGACGAAGCCGATGCCGACAACATCATCAGGGCGCGCAAGGACACGAGCCTGACCGTGCATACCTATGAAGGCTCGGGGGCTGCAGTCGCTGCCTTCAACACCAAGGTCCCGCCGTTCGACGACGTGCGCGTGCGTCAGGCGCTGGTGATGGCGCTCGACCGCACGAAGATGTCGCAGGCGATTACCAATGGTCTGGCGCGACCGGCCAGCAATCCCTACGGCGACGGGTCCTGGGTGAAGTGCAAGGATGACGGCGCGCTGCCCTACGATGTCGAAAAGGCCAAGGCGTTGATCAAGGATTACGGCAAGCCGGTCGAATTCAAGATGCTGGTCACGGCGACGCCGCGCGGCCGCACCGGCGGCCAGGTGCTGCAGCAATTCTGGAAGCGCATCGGCGCCAACATGGAGATCGAGCAGGTCGATCAGGCAACCATTCCGCCGCGCGCCTTCATGCGCCAGTTCCAGCTCACGCCGTGGCGCATCGTCGATCTCGCCGATCCCGATCCGCAGATGTACGCCAATTTCCACACCGGCAGCCCGGTGGCGCTCGCGAACTACTCCAATCCAGAGCTGGACCGGTTGCTGGAGCATGCGCGGACCACGGCCGACGTCGCCCAGCGCACCGAGGACTATTGCGCGATCAGCCGCCTGATCAACAAGGAAGCAATCTGGTTCTGGACTTTCCAGAACACCTACTACGCAATCTCGAGCGCGAAGGTGAAGGGCGTGCCGAAGATGTTCAACGGGGTGCTCGACGTCTCCGACGCCTGGAAGGAATAGCCTTTCATGCTGTTCTTCGTCGCGCGTAGGCTCCTGTACCTGGTACCGGTGCTGATCGCGGTCTCGGTCCTGACTTTCGTGATCGCCTCGCTGTTGCCCGGCGATCTGGCCTATGTGATCCTCGGCGACCAAGCGACGCCGGAGAACGTCGCGGCCCTGCGTCACGACATGGGGCTCGATCAGCCGATCTGGCTGCGCTACCTCGGCTGGCTGTGGCACATCCTGCAGGGTGACTTCGGACGATCCTTCCGCACCGGGCAGACGGTGCTGCAGGCTGTCAGCGACCGCGTCCCGGTCTCGTTCGAGCTGATGATCCTGGCCGAGCTGATCGGGCTCGCGATCGGCGTGCCGCTGGCGATCGCCTGCGCGGCCAAGGCCGGCAGCGCGTTCGACCGCTTCATGACTGGCTCGGCCTTCGGCATGCTGTCGGTGCCGACCTTCCTGTCCGCGATCCTGCTGATCTATCTGTTTGCGGTCGAGCTGCGCCTGCTGCCGGCGACCGGCTACGTGCCGTTCACTGAGGACCCGGTCGCCAATCTGCGCTTCATGGTGCTGCCGGCGCTGACGCTCGGGCTTGCGGAATGGCCGGGCATCATGCGCGTGCTGCGCTCCGACATGATCGCGGCGCTGCAGGAGGACTACATCGCGCTCGCCAAGGCGAAGGGCCTCAAGCCGTCGCGCATCCTGTTCGTGCACGCACTGAAGCCGTCGTCGCTGACGCTCGTCACCATCACCGGCATCAATATCGGCCGCCTGATCGGTGGCGCCGTCATCGTCGAGTCGATCTTCGCCTTGCCGGGGATCGGCCGCCTCCTGGTCGGCGCGATCTATACCCGCGATCTGATCATCCTGCAGGGCGTGGTGCTGCTGGTTGCCGCGGGCTTCGTGATCATGAATTTCATCGTCGACATGCTCTACGCCCTTCTCGATCCGAGGATCCGCCATGGCCACGCTTGAGCTCAGCCTCGAGGAAGAGGCCGGTGCGACGCCGGCTCGGCGCCGCCGCGGGCTCGGCATGCTGTTCTGGATCGCGATCGGCTGGATGACGCTGGTGTTCACGGTCGCGATCTTTGCCGACCTGCTGCCGCTGCCGAGCCCGACCGACATGGACATGCTGGAGCGGCGGGCGCCGATCTCCGTCGAGCATTGGCTCGGCACCGACGGTCTCGGCCGTGACGAGCTGTCGCGGCTGATCTATGGCGCGCGCATCTCGCTGATCGTCGGTCTCTGCGCACCGATGATCGGTGTCACGATCGGCGGCGCGCTCGGCATGCTCGCGGGCTATTTCCGCGGCCGTTTCGAATCCTTCGTGGTCGGCAGCATGGACGTGCTGCTGGCGTTCCCGCCGCTGATCCTGGCGCTTGCGGTCACCGCCTACCTCGGCCAGTCGATCTTCAATCTGACCTGCATCCTCGGCGTGCTCGGCATTCCAGCCTTCATGCGGGTGGCGCGGGCGGCGACCTTGTCGCTGGCGCGGCGCGAATTCGTCATCGCGGCGCAGGCGCTCGGCGCCACGCATGCGCGCATCCTGCTACGCGAGCTGCTGCCCAATGTGATGCTGCCGCTGCTCGCCTTCTTCCTGCTCGGCGTCGCCGTCACCATCGTGGTCGAGGGCTCGCTGTCGTTCCTCGGCCTCGGCGTGCCGCCGCCGATCTCGAGCTGGGGCAGCATGATCGGGGAGGGGCGTGAGAGCCTCGAGGTGGCGCCGCGGCTCGCCTTCATTCCGGCGATCGCGATGTTCCTGACCGTGCTCTCGTTCAACCTGATCGGCGATACGATGCGTGCGCTGACCGATCCCAGGCAGGGGGCGCTATGAGCCGGACGCTGCTCTCGGTCGAGAATGCGGTGGTCGACCTGCCGACGCCGCGCGGCAATCTGCGGGCGGTGGATCATGTCGATCTCGCCGTCGGCGCCGGCAGGACGCTCGGCATCGTCGGCGAGTCCGGGTGCGGCAAGACCATGCTGTCGCGCGCGATCCTTCAGCTGCTGCCCAAGAAGGCGAAACTGTCCGGCCGCGTGATGTTCGACGGGCAGGATCTGACGAAACTGCCGGCCGAGAAATTGCGCAAGCTGCGCGGCCGCTCGCTCGCGGTCGTGTTCCAGGACCCGATGACCTCGCTCAATCCGGTGCTGACCATCGGCACCCAGCTGATCGAGACCATTGTGGAACATCTCGAGCTCGAACTCGCCGAGGCCCGGCAGCGCAGCATCGAACTGTTGGCGGCGGTCGGCATTCCCGCGCCCGAGCAGCGCCTCGCGCAATATCCGCACCAGCTCTCCGGTGGCATGCGCCAGCGCGTCGCGATTGCGGTGGCACTGTCCTGCGAGCCACAGCTCCTGATCGCGGACGAGCCGACCACCGCGCTCGACGTCACGATCCAGGCGCAGATCCTCGATCTCCTGGCGCGCGAGCAGCAGCGCCGTCACATGGCGATGATCATCATCACGCATGACCTCGGCGTGGTCGCCGGCCGCACCGACGAGGTCGCGGTGATGTATGCCGGACGCGTCGTCGAACGCGCGCCGACGCCTGCCTTGTTCAAGCAGATGCGGATGCCCTACACCGAGGCGCTGCTCGCCGCGCTGCCGAAGCTCGACGTCGCGCCGCATACGCCGCTGCCGGCGATTTCGGGGCGGCCGCCCGATCCGACCCGGCCGCTCAAGGGCTGCTCGTTCTCGCCGCGCTGCCGCTATTCCGCGGAGCGCTGCGGCGCGGAGAAGCCGCAGCTCAGCCGGGCCGAAACGCCGGAGCATCTCTACGCCTGCTTCCATCCGATCACCGCGGGGGTCCGCGCATGATGCTGCAGGCAGCACCCGATCCGCTGATGAAGGTGGAAAACCTCGTCGTCGAATATTCGGTGGGAGGCAAGACCATCCATGCCGTCTCCGATGTCAGTCTCGAGATCGCGCGCGGCGAGACGCTGGGGCTGGTCGGCGAATCCGGCTGCGGCAAGTCCACCCTTGGCCGCGCGGTGCTGCAATTGCGCCAGGCCGTCTCCGGCAAGGTGCTGTTCGATGGGCACGATCTCACCACACTGAAGGGCGAGCCACTGCGCAAGATGCGCCGGCGCGTGCAGCTGATCTTCCAGGACCCGATTGCCTCGCTCAATCCGCGGCGGCGGATCGGCGACATCGTCGCCGAGCCGCTGGTGATCGCGGGCGTCAAGGATCCCGAGGAACGCCGGCGGCGCGTCAGTGACGTGCTGTCGGCGGTCGGCCTCGATCCGGCGCTGGTGAGCGGACGCCTGCCGCATGAATTCTCCGGCGGACAATGCCAGCGCATCTGCATCGCCCGCTCGCTGGTGCTCAATCCGGAATTCGTGATCTGCGACGAGCCGGTGTCCGCGCTCGATGTCTCGATCCGCGCCCAGATCCTCAATCTGCTGGAGGAGATGAAGGCGCGCTACGGCCTGACCCTGCTGTTCATCGCCCACGACCTCGCCGTGGTGAAGGCAGTCTCAGATCGCGTCGCGGTGATGTATCTCGGCCGGCTCTGCGAGGTCGGCCCGTCGGAGCAGTTGTTTGCACGGCCGGCGCATCCCTATACCGCGCTGCTGATCGAGGCGATCCCGGTGCCGGATCCGGATGTCCGCCCGACCCAGAGCGTGCCGGTCGGCGAGCCGCCGTCGCCGATCGCGCCGCCCTCCGGCTGCCGCTTCCGCACCCGTTGCCCGCGGGCCGACGCGCGCTGCGCCAGCGAAGTGCCGGAACTGCGCGTGGTTGCGCCCGGCCAGTTCGCGGCTTGCCATCATCCCCTGATCTAAATATCCGGAGGCCGACACCGCGTTTGTCCCGGACGGGCAGGCGTGGCAAGGTCCGCCGCAAGAACAAGCTACGGGAGAACAGCGATGAAGAGTTTCCAGGTCGTCGATTTCAACGCCCCCTTGAAGGAGGTCGATCAGCCGACGCCACAGCCGTCGGGCACGCAGGTGCTGATCAAGGTCAAGGCCGCCGGCGTCTGCCACAGCGACCTGCATATCTGGGAGGGCGGCTATGATCTCGGCCACGGCCGCAAGCCGCTGTCCCTGAAGGATCGCGGCGTCTCGCTGCCGCGCACGATGGGCCATGAGACGGTCGGCGAGATCGTGGCCTTCGGGCCCGACGTCAGGGACGCCGACAAGGGCGGCCTCAAGGTCGGCGATATCGCGCTGGCCTATCCCTGGCTCGGCTGCGGCAAATGCCCGACCTGCCTCGGCGGCGACGAGAACATGTGCGCGATCAAGCCGAATGCGCTCGGTGTCTATTGCGACGGCGGCTACGCCGACCACATGACGGTGCCGCATCCGAAGTATCTGCTCAACCTCAAGGGGCTCGATCCCGTCACGGCCGCGCCCTATGCCTGCTCCGGTGTCACGACCTACAGCGCGCTGAAGAAGGTCGAGAAGGATCTCGACACACCGATCGTGATCTTCGGCGCCGGCGGTCTCGGGCTGATGGCGCTCTCACTGTTGAAGGCGATGGGCGGCAAGGGTGCGATCGTGGTCGATATCGACGCCAGGAAGCGTGAGGCGGCCGAAGCCGCCGGCGCGCTCGCGACCGTCGACGGCAAGGCGCCCGACGCGCTGGAACAGCTTGTCAAGAAGGCCGGCCAGCCGATCCGTGCCGCGATCGATCTGGTCGGCAACGCCCAGACCTCGCAGCTCGGCTTCGACTGCCTGACCAAGGGCGGCAAGCTCGTGATCGTCGGCCTGTTCGGCGGCGGCGCGCCCTGGGCGCTGCCGCTGATCCCGATCAAGGCGGTCACCATCCAGGGCAGCTATGTCGGCAATCTGCGCGAGACCCAGGAGCTGCTCGACCTCGTGCGGACCAAGAAGATTCCGGCGATCCCGGTCACGCCGATGCCGCTGGCAAAGGCGAACGAGGCGCTGACCAACCTGCAGAAGGGCCAGCTGGTCGGCCGCGCGGTGCTGACGCCGTAGTCTCCCTTCCGTCATTCCGGGGCACGCGAAGCGTGAACCCGGAATCTCGAGATTCCGGGTTCGATGCTCCGCATCGCCCCGGAATGACTGTTGTGCTCCGGAGAATCTCATGTCGGCCAACAACGCACTCCACATCGCCGTCCTCGGTGGCGATGGCATCGGCCCCGAGGTGATGGCGCCGGCGCTCGACGTGCTGCGCAAGATCGAGGCGTCGGCCGGTCTCAAATTTCGCTTCACCGAGGCGCCGGCCGGCGCGGGCCATTACAAGGAAACCGGCAAGTCGATGCCGGAGAGCACGATCCGGCTGTGCGAGGAGGCCGACGCGATCCTGCTCGGAGCCTGCGGCCTGCCGTCGGTGCGCTACCCCGACAACACCGAGATCGCGCCGCAGATCGAGTTGCGCATGATCTTCGATCTCTACGCCGGCGTGCGGCCCGCGCGGTTGATCCCCGGCGTATCGAGCACGATCGTCGGCGCCGACCAGCGGGGTATCGACCTCGTCGTGATCAGGGAATCGACCGAGGGCCTGTTCGCCTCGATGGGCAAGGGCGTCGTCACCGACAGCGAGGCGCGCGAGACGATGGTGATCACGCGCCACACCTCCGAGCGGCTGTTCGAGTTCTCGTTCCGGCTCGCCGAACGCCGCAAGGCGCGCGGCAAGGTCAATGGCGGGCTGACCTGCGTCGACAAGGCGAACGTGTTCAAGGCGTTCGCATTCTTCCGGAACATCTTCGACGAGACTGCGAGGCGTCATCCCGACGTCAGGGCTGACCACCTCTACATCGATGCGGCCGCGGCTGCGCTGGTGAAGCGTCCGTGGGACTTCGACGTCATGGTGACCGAGAACATGTTCGGCGACATCCTGTCCGATCTCACCGCCGGTCTGATCGGCGGCATGGGCATGGCGCCGTCAGCCGACATCGGCGACCGCTACGCGGTGTTTCAGCCGTGTCATGGCACGGCGCCCGACATCATGGGGCAGGGCAAGGCCAATCCGACCGCGATGATCCTGTCGGCCGCGATGATGCTGGACTGGCTCGCCGACAAGCATGGACTCGAAAGCGCCGCCGAAGCCGGCGAACGGATCGAGCGCGCGGTCGACAAGGTCTACGCCGACGGCATCAAGCCGTTTGAGTTCGGCGGCAGCAACGGCACGACCGATGTCGCGAAGGCGGTATTGGCAGCGCTCTAGCGCGGAAGGGTGAGGGGGCCGAAGCCCCCTCGCTGATGATTAGCGATGGTGTCCGCCGTGATGGCCACCATGATGTCCGCCGTGATGAGGGCGGTGCCCGTAATGATGCGGGCGATGGTGGAATTGCGGACGATGATGCCATCCGTGATGGCGCGGTCCGTAGTAGCCGTATGCGCCCGGTCGCCAATAGCAGCGGCCCCAGCGATCGCAGTCCTGGCGCACCTTGTCGACATTGGACGTTTCGCCCGCGATGTGACCGGCTTGCGGAAGCCCGTTGGGCATCGCGGATGCCGCGCCGGACATCAACGCTGCGCTTCCAAGCGCGGCGAGTCCAGTAACGGCAAGCTTGATATTCATCGAGATCTCCTTGGTTGAAGCCTGAGAACGTCCATGCGGGCCACTTCGTTGCTGCGACAAAAAAGACAAGCTCGTGCACTTGGTTCTGGCGGCGCCGGTTCAACTGAGGAAATGCGGGAGTTATGAGGTCGCCTGATGTGCGGGCGACAATTGGCCGCGCGACAGAATAGCGACGCATTGCGCGCGCATGCGCTGCGCGAGATCGGCAGTCGAAGCGCGAGCTGAAAAGAGCGGCGCGCATGCGAGGCTACCTGCGCGAAGATCATGCTCACGTGGAGCGGCGGGATCATGACGCGATGCTCGTCGCCGCTTCATGACCGCGCATCCGGCGGGTACTGAAGCTATCCGCCTGGATCACAAAATCTTGAAAGACAGCCGCGCCTCAAGAAAAAGCGCTACCATCGGCGATGGCAGCGCTTCGACGTCTTCCTGGCCCGACCGGCGTGTGCAGCCGCAGCGGCCGGTGACCGGCCGTTGCGGTGTGGTGGGATCGCGTTCGCGGAGACGCGACCCGATCCGCGCTCAGTCTTCGTTGGCGGCGATCGATTCCATCAGCGACACCAGCTGACGTTGCACCGTCTGATCCTTGATCTTGCTGTAGGCGCGCAGCAACCGGAGGCTGAACGCGCTGTCGAGGAACAGCAGGCTCTCGACTTCGCGGGCCTTATTGTCGCCGTCGTAGAAGAAGGTGACCGGCACATCCAGCGCGGTCGCGATCTGTTGAAGGCGGGCAGCGCCGACACGGTTGACGCCCTTCTCGTACTTTTGAACCTGCTGGAAGCTGACGCCAAGCTTGTCGCCGAGTTCGGCCTGCGAGATCTTTTGCTCGACACGGCGCAGGCGAATCCGCTTGCCCAACTCAATGTCCGGCTTGCCGGCACTGCGCTGCTTCATCTTCTTTGCTGCTGATCTGTTCATTCTTGTGACCCGTCCTTCAAATCGAGAATCCCTGGCCCGGCTGGGTCAGGGACACGTTCATGATGTACCGCGTTAAGCTCGAGTGGATCGCCAGTTCGTCTGAACCACGAAATCCAGGAAGATCGCGGGATGGTATCCAAACGCAAACGCGCAAGGAAACACCCTAGTACCGACTCGGTCGACTACCTGAAGTCGACCGCGCCAAGGTGTCTGTCGACACCCCGCCCTCTACATTTGGCAAAATATTGACCAAACCACAACTAGCGCGAGTTTGATCGACACAGATTTTGCGCACATGCATAATAGGCGTCAATGCACAGCGCCCGTAGTTCTACGGGCCGCTATATTGTACGAGCGTCGTTGCACGGATGCAACCCCAGCTAGTGCAGCCTGAGGTCGAGAGGTGGCCGGCGAGTGCTTGACTGAATCATCCGATTTGCAAGAGTTTGACGTAAGTCCAAGTCAGGCTTTCGGAATGTTGCTGGACAATTGCCCAAAAGTTCTCAATCATCTGGAACAAATGTGTGCCTACGACAAGCCGGCGAACTCTGGCGGGAGGGGCCAATGAAGCGAAAGAGGGGAACGCCTCGACTCTACCTCGCGGCTTCGGGAGTTGAAGATATGGCGGTCGCAAACACGGAAGAACGGTTGCTGGCGCTGCTTGCAACGCTGGAGGAATGTCAGGCGTTCCTGACCGACCGGGCGAACACGGAGACGGCACGGCTGTTGTCCCTCGCCATCCTCGAGCTTCGGATGGAGCTCCACAAGGTGACGGATTCCGAGCTGAAGGCCCTCTGTGACATGATCGCTTCGGGTGAGCCCGTGCTGGAACAATCGACGGCCCGGCAACTGCCGCCGTATTTGAGGCTGATCAAGTAAGTCAGCGCCCCGCGCCACGCGCGGGACGCCGCTCGGCTTGGGACGCGCGGCTCAGCCCGCAGTCACGTCAACTGCCTCGGCGCCTTCGAGCACGCGACGGGCCTTGTCGCGGTCGAGGTCACCTTCCCATGCCGCGACCACGACGGTGGCGACGCAGTTGCCGATCAAATTGCCGACTGCGCGCGCCATGCCGATGAACCAGTCGACCGAGAGCACCAGCACGAGGCCAATCGCCGGGATGCTCGGCACGGCGTTGAGCGTCGCCGCCAGGATGACGATCGCCGAGCCGGGCACGCCATGCGCACCCTTCGAGGTGATCAGCGACACGCCGAGCACCAGCATCAGGTCGCCGAACGACAGCGGCGTGTTGGTCGCCTGCGCGATGAACACGACCGCGAGCGTCAGGTAGATCGAGAAGGCGTCGAGATTGAAGGAATAGCCGGTCGGGATCACGAGGCCGACCACCGAATCCTTGACGCCGAAACGCTCCAACTTGCGCATCACCTGCGGCAGCACCGCGTCGGACGATGCAGTGGCGACCACGATCATCAGCTCCTCGCGCAGGTAGCCGAGGAATTTGAGGATGTTGATGCCGGCGAGCGCCATCACGGCGCCGAGCACGCCGAGCACGAAGATCGCGACCGACACGTAGAACAGCGCGACCAGCGACAGCAGCTGCTTCAGCGAACCGACGCCGTATTTGCCGACCGTATAGGCGACGGCGCCGAGCACGCCGATCGGCGCGAAGCGCACGATCAGGCCCATGGCGCGGAACAGCACGGTCGAGACCGCATCGATGAAGGAGGAGATCTTCTCGCCCTTCTCGCCGCCGACCAGTGCCAGGCTGACGCCGAAGATGATGGCGAAGAACAAGACCTGCAGCACGTCGTTGCGCGACAGCGCGTCGAACGAGGTGGTCGGGATGATGTTGAGCAGGAAGCTGCCGATGCCTTCGCCCTTCAGCTTCTGCGCGTTGCTGGCATAGTTGCCGAGGGCCTTGGCATCCAGCGTCGAGGTATCGATGTTCATGCCGTGGCCGGGGCCGAACAGATAGGCGAGCAGCAGTCCGACCACGAGCGCGACCGTCGTCATCGTCTCGAAATAGACCAGTGCCTTGACGCCGACCCGGCCGACCTTCTTGAGGTCGCCGGCACCCGCGATGCCGTGCACGACGACGCAGAACACGATCGGCGCCACGATCATCGAGATCAGCTTCAGGAAGGCATCGCTGAAGATCTTCAACCCGATCGCGAAATCGGGCGCGGCCATGCCGATGACGATGCCGAGCAGCAGCGCGACGAGCACCTGCACGAACAGTGATGTGTAAAGCGGCTTGCGCGCAACTGTCGCTTCCGCTGCGATGGTCGACATGACTTCCCCCTGTTTCTGGCCGGCCGAACCCGCCAATCATAGCAACTTGCGTGCCAAGATGTCGCAGGATCGGCCACTCCTGTCGGGTCAGCCGTCGATTTCGAGAGTGCTGGTCACGGTGTAGACGACGCCGTGGGGCAGGAAATCCACGGTGGCCTCGCCACCTAGCTGGTCGCGGGCGCTGCGCTCGATCAGCCGGGAGCCGAAGCCACGCTGGACCGGCGCGGTGACCTGTGGGCCGCCGGTTTCGGTCCAGATCATGCGCAGCTTCGGTCCGGGGCTCTCGTTGAGGATTTCCCAGTCCAGCGTCACCGTGCCGGTGTCGTTGGACAGTGCGCCATATTTGGCGGCGTTGGTCGCCATCTCATGGAGGATCATTGACAGCACCAAGGCAAGCCGGGGCGACAGCGGCACGCGGGGGCCGAACATCCTGACCCGCTCGGACGTGTTCAAGAGGTAGGGCCGCAGCACGCGGCTGACGACGTCCTGGAAGTCGGAGCCCTGCCATTTGTCGGTGGAGAGCAGATTGTGCGCCTCCGCCAGCGCGCCGAGCCGCCCCTCGAACTTGTCGCGCTCGGTGCGGCTTGCGCTGCGGAAGGTCTGCGTGGCGATCGATTGCAGGATCGCCAGCGTGTTCTTGACGCGGTGGTTGAGCTCTTCGATCAGCAGGTCGTGCAGCATCTCGCCGCGCGCGATCGTGGTTGCCATCCGCACCGCAAAGCCGAGCCCGACCAGCAGCAGGATGCCGCCGATCACGCTGGTGATCGCCAGCGAGCGCCACAGCGGCGCCACCAGCGAGTTCTCGGCGATCCCCGCGGCGACGGTCCAGCCGGTGACGCGCGACCTGGTGAAACCGGTGATCAGCGCCACGCCCTCCAGCGACACGGTCGGCAGCGTCGCCTCGCCGCGGCGGAACATCTCGGCAAACAGCGATGGCGAGGCGCGCTGGCCGATGGTCGCCTGCGGATTTGGCACCCGCGCGAGGTTGACGCCGTCGCTGTCGAAGATCGAGATGGTCCAGTCCTGGTTGAGGCGCTGCTTCTCGATGATGGCCTGGAACACCTCGATCGGCGGGCTGAAGGAGATGTCGTAGAGCACCTCACCGTCGCGCATCACCGGTACCTCGACGGTGATGATCAGCCGCTGCTTCACCGCGCCGAAGAACAGGTTGGAGTATTGCGGCTGCCGCGTCGCGAACACCTTCTCGAGGATCTCGAGATTGTTGCGCGGCGGCAGGCTCGCGGTGTCCGGCGTCAGCGAGGAGAACACCTGGCGTCCGGCGCGGTCTGCCACCAGCACCACGCCTTCCTTGCCGTACTGGTCGATGAAACCGACCGCGACGCGGCGGAAGTTGTCGAAGTCGCTGTTGCGCAGCGAGTTGGTCAGGGCCAGTACCTGCAGCCCGCCGGTCATGCGCTGCATTTCCGCATCGAGCAGCAGACGGATGCTGCGCGCCGTCTCCAGCACGCGCTGCGTGGCCGCCTGACGATCCCGCTGATAATTGTGGAAGACGATCCCGACCGCGAAGATGATCAGCGGCAACATCGTTCCCGCGACCAGAAGCGCGAGACGGACTGGCAATGTCAGTTTCGGCACGAAGTCCCCGGGTCGGTGCCCATTCGCTGCGAGCTTAGGGGAGGCGGGAAAAATTCGCCAAAGGAAATAGCTTTATATCAGAAAGGTTCCGCGGCGCCCAAAGCAAGATCCGGAAAAGTGTGAAGCGGTTTTCCGAAAGGATCATGCTCGAACGAGGAGCGTGCGCCGCGCAATGACGTCGTGTCAGAGATTGCTCTCGGTGATCGCGGCGTAGACCATGGTGCGCAGCTCGCGCCGCAGCGGATAGGCGCTCGACGGCAGCACCTGGGTCATGAAGATCGTGATCAGCTCCTCGGCCGGGTCGATGAAGAACGACGTCGTCGCGGCGCCGCCCCAGTTGAATTCGCCTGGACTGCCGGCGATCAGCGTCTGCGACGGGTGCATGGTGACGGCGAAGCCGAGGCCGAAGCCGATGCCGTTATAGGCGGCTTCGGCGAACATCGAGCGCGACATCGCCGGCAGGTCGACGCCGCCGGGCAGATGGTTCGAGGTCATCAGCTTCAGCGTCTTCGGGCCGAGCAGCCTGACGCCGCCGAGCTCGCCGCCATTGAGCAGCGTCCGGCAGAAGGTCAGGTAGTCGGCCGCGGTCGAGCACAGTCCGCCGCCGCCCGAGATCAGCGAAGGCGGCGCCAGGAACGAGCTGGTGGTCGGATCGTCCTGCAGCGTCAGTGTGCCCTTGCGCTCGGCGGCGAGCGGGTTGAAGCCGCCCTGCGGATCGGCGGAATAGCAGGCGGCAAACCGATGCGCCTTGTCGGCCGGCACGAAGAAATCCGTGTCGTTCATGCCGAGCGGCTTGAAGATGCGCTCCTTCAGGAATTGCTCGAACGGCTGGCCGGAGATCTTGCCGACGAGATAACCGAGCACGTCGGTCGAGACCGAGTAGTTCCAGGCTTCGCCCGGCGAGAACTCCAGCGGGATCTTCGCCAGGTCCTCGATCATGCCGTCGAGCGTGCCGGCCTTGATGACCTCGCCGATCTTCTTCTCGCGATAGGCCGCGTCGACATTCGAGCGCTGCTGGAAGCCGTAAGTGAGGCCCGAGGTGTGGCGCAAGAGGTCGACGATCTGCATCGGCCGCGTCGGTGGGCGGGTCAGGAAGGCGGGCGCGGTGCCGGCGACGAATACGCCGAGGTTCTTCCATTCCGGAATATATTTCGCGACCGGCTCGTCGAGCGCGACCTTGCCTTCCTCGACCAGCATCATGAAGGCGACTGATGTGATCGGCTTGGTCATCGAATAGATGCGGAAGATGGTGTCGTCCTTGACCGGCGCCTTGCGCTCGAGATCGGCAAAGCCCTGGACCGTGGAATGCACGATCTTGCCGCGGCGATAGATCAGGACCTGCGTGCCAGGAAAACGGCCGGCATCGATGTAGCGGCTCTTCAGATGCGCTTCGAGGCGGTTGAGGGCAGTGGTCGACATTCCCGCGGATTCGGGCGAGGCAGGCGTGGGGGCTAGCATCAGGCGTTTCTCCGGCTTGCAAGGCAGCCTTGATAGCCGAAAAGTGTCTGCTGCACCAATCCGCTGCCGCTTACCGGCATTGAGCTGGTGGTGTACCGTCGCCCCTGCAATCGCGCCCCCGAAGGGGCCCAAAGTATCTGCCAAGGTATCCGTCAAGGGAAACGCCGAGATGACCCAGTTCAACGAAACCGAGCTCACCGCCGCCGTCATCCGCAGCTTCGACCAGACACCCGATCCGCGGGCCAAGTTCCTGCTGCAGGAATTGGTGAAGTCGCTGCACGATTATGTGCGCAGGACCGATCTCACCTTCGAGGAATGGGACCAGGCGATCGGCTTCCTGACCCGCACCGGGCAGAAGTGCACCGACATTCGCCAGGAGTTCATCCTGTTGTCCGACGTGCTCGGCGTGTCGATGCTCGTCGATGCGGTCAACCATCGCGATCGCGATGGCGCGACCGAGACCACCGTGCTCGGCCCGTTCTATGTCGGCGAGCACAAGGTGACGCCGCACGGCACCGACATCTCGGCAAGCCTGCCGGGCGAGCGCATGTTCGTGCAGAGCCGCGTCACCGACCTCGGCGGCAAGCCGCTGGCCAATGTGCCGGTCGATATCTGGCACGCGGACGATGACGGATTCTATGACTCGCAGAAGCCGAGCTATGCCACCGAAGGTCCGTCGTCGCGGGCGCGCTTCATCACCGATGCCGACGGCCGCTTCTTCTTCCGCACTATCGTGCCGTGCAGCTATCCGATCCCGACCGACGGCCCGGTGGGGCAGATGATCACGCAGACCAACCGTCACCCGATGCGGCCGGCGCATGTGCACTTCCTGGTCAACGCCAAGGGCTACGAGCCGCTGATCACGCATGTCTTCGTCGAGGGCGACAAGTACATCGATTCCGACGTCGTGTTCGGCGTGAAGGATGAATTGATCGCCAAGGTCGAGCGCCGCACCGATCCTGTCATGCCCGATGGCCAGCGTTCGGATGGGCCGTGGAGCCTGATGACCTACGAATTCCATGTGAAGCCCGGCGGCGGAATGGCGCCCGCGCCGCTCGGCGCCAAGGTCACCGAAGACGCCTGATCGGTTCCGAACGCTTCTGCCCAATTCTTGTGCGTCGCACAAGGATTGGGCGAATCGCAAGTTTTGGCAGCGCGCGGAAAATTCGCGCGGGCTGCGACATGTTGCGCAAGGCTTTGCATCAAAATCGATTTTTGCACTGCGGTAGATTGGCACAAGGCTTGAATCATCATTAGCCGACGCCATTGAAGCCGTCCCTCGAGGCTACCCCATCGGATTTCTGACGCCGCCAGACTGGGGCCTTCCCGGTGCACGCCTTTTTGCGCCCTGCGCGCGTCGCCATCCGGAGGACGGCGCTCGACGCACTGACGCAACACCGCAACGCAACGACGCAAAGGACGACCGATGACCAAGCCCACCGACAAGCCGCCAAGCCGCGGCCTCAGCCGCCGTCAGCTACTGAAGGCAACCAGCGGCGCCGCCGCGCTGCTCGCCGCGGCCAAGCTCAACTTTCCCGCAGGCGCGTTCGCGCAGGGCGCCGGTCCCGAGGTGAAGGGCGCCAAGCTCGGCTTCATTGCGCTGACCGATGCCTCGCCGCTGTTCGTCGCCAAGGAGAAGGGCATCTTCGCCAAATACGGCATGCCCGATGTCGAGGTGCAGAAGCAGGCCTCGTGGGGCACCACGCGCGACAACCTCGTGCTCGGCTCCGAGGGCAACGGTATCGACGGCGCGCATATCCTGACCCCGATGCCGTATCTGATCTCGGCCGGCAAGGTAACGCAGAACAATCAGCCGACGCCGATGTACATCATGGCGCGGCTCAATTTGAACGGCCAGTGCATCTCGGTCGCCAAGGAATATGCCGATCTCAAGGTCGGCATCGACACCGCGCCGTTCAAGGCGGCGCTGGAGAAGAAGAAGGCCTCCGGCAAGGCGGTGAAGGCCGCGATGACTTTCCCGGGCGGCACGCATGATCTGTGGATCCGCTACTGGCTCGCCGCTGGCGGCATCGATCCCGACAAGGACATCGAGACCATCGTGGTGCCGCCGCCGCAGATGGTGGCCAACATGAAGGTCGGCACGATGGACTGCTTCTGCGTCTGCGAGCCGTGGAATCTGCAATTGATACATCAGGAGATCGGCTATACCGCGATCACGACCGGCGAGCTCTGGGACAAGCATCCGGAGAAATCGTTCGGCCTGCGCGCCGCCTGGGTCGACAAGAACCCGAAGGCCGCGAAGGCGCTGCTGATGGCTGTCATGGAAGCCCAGCAGTGGTGCGAGAAGGCGGAGAACCGCGCGGAGACCGCGGCGATCTGCGCCAAGCGGCAGTGGATCAACTGCCCGGTCGAGGACATCACCGACCGCATGAAGGGCAAGTTCGACTACGGCACCGGCCGCGTGATCGAGAATTCGCCGCAGCAGATGCGGTTCTGGAGCGACAACGCCTCCTATCCCTATCAGAGCCACGACCTCTGGTTCCTCACGGAAGACATCCGTTGGGGCAAGTACGAGGCAGGCTTCGACACCAAGGCGCTGATCGCCAAGGTGAACCGCGAGGATCTCTGGAAAGAGGCCGCCAAGGAGCTTGGCGTGTCCGACATTCCGGCCTCGACCTCGCGCGGCAAGGAGACCTTCTTCGACGGCAAGGTGTTCGATCCCGCCGATCCCGCGGCCTATCTGAAGTCGTTGTCCATCAAGCGTGTTGACGTCTGATTTGAGCGAGCCGCGCGAGCAGTGCGGCTCTCCTTTTTTTGACCATGGAGATTTTCGTTCAATGTCGATGCCTGCCATGAAGACCGAAGTGTCGGCGGTCGCGATCCCGACGGCCGCTGCCGCGGCGCCGGTCGTGACCATGACGCCGAAGCGCGCGCCGCGCGCCGAGACCTACGCCAGGATGGCGAAGGAGACCGCGGCGCGCGTGGTGCCGCCGCTGATCGTGGTCGCGCTGCTGCTGGTGGTGTGGGAGCTGATCTGCCGGCGCGCCGGCTCCAGCCTGCCGCCGCCGTCGAAAGTGTTCAAAGATACCAAGGAGCTGATCCTCGATCCGTTCTTCGACAATGGCGGCATCGACAAGGGCCTGTTCTGGCATCTCTCCGCCAGCCTGCAGCGCGTCGCCTACGGCTATTCGCTGGCGGCGATTGCGGGCATCGCGCTCGGCACGCTGGTCGGACAGTCGGTCTGGGCGATGCGCGGACTCGATCCGCTGTTCCAGGTGCTGCGTACCATCCCGCCGCTCGCCTGGCTGCCGCTGTCGCTGGCCGCATTCCGCGATGGCCAGCCCTCGGCGATCTTCGTGATCTTCATCACCTCGGTGTGGCCGATCATCATCAACACCGCGGTCGGCATCCGCAACATCCCGCAGGACTACCGCAACGTCGCGGCGGTCGTGCAGCTCAATCCGCTGGAGTTCTTCACCAAGATCATGATCCCGGCGGCCGCGCCCTACATGTTCACCGGCCTGCGCATCGGCATCGGCCTGTCCTGGCTCGCGATCGTCGCCGCGGAAATGCTGATCGGCGGCGTCGGCATCGGCTTCTTCATCTGGGATGCGTGGAATTCCTCGCATATCAGCGAAATCATCCTGGCGCTGTTCTATGTCGGCATCATCGGCTTCGTGCTCGACCGGCTCATTGCGGGCCTCGGCAAAGTGGTGACCCGCGGCACGGCGGCGAACTGAGGAGGAAGTCATGCAGGCCTATCTGAAGCTCGATCACATTGACAAGACCTTCACCCGCGGCAACGCCACCACGGAGGTGCTGAAGGACATCAACCTGACAATCGAGAAGGGCGAATACGTCTCGATCATCGGTCACTCCGGCTGCGGCAAGTCGACCCTGCTCAACATCGTCGCCGGCCTCACCGGCGCCACCAATGGCGGCGTGCTGCTGGAGAACCGCGAGGTCAATTCGCCGGGGCCGGATCGGGCCGTGGTGTTCCAGAACCACAGCCTGCTGCCGTGGCTCACCGTCTACGAGAACGTCAAGCTCGGCGTCGACAAGGTGTTTGCAAGGACCAAGAGCAAGGCCGAGCGCGACGCCTGGGTTATGCACAATCTCAGCCTGGTGCAAATGGCGCATGCCAAGGATAAGCGGCCGAGCGAGATCTCGGGCGGCATGAAGCAGCGCGTCGGCATCGCGCGTGCGCTCGCGATGGAGCCGAAGGTGCTGCTGCTGGACGAGCCGTTCGGCGCGCTCGACGCGCTGACCCGCGCGCATCTGCAGGATTCGGTGATGGCGCTGCACCAGAAGCTCGGCAACACCATCCTGATGATCACCCACGACGTCGACGAGGCGGTGCTGCTGTCGGACCGCATCGTGATGATGACCAACGGTCCGAGCGCGCGGATCGGCGAGGTGCTCGAAGTGCCCTTGGCGCGGCCGCGCAAGCGGCTCGAGCTCGCGACCAACCAGGGCTACCTGAAGTGCCGGCAGCGCGTGCTCGAATTCCTCTATGAGCGCCACAGCTTCGTCGAGGCGGCGTGATGATCACGTCGACGGCAAGCGTTTCCGCTTTGAACCGAAGCGCCGGCTTCGGTTACCAATGCTCGCGTTTTGAAAAATCGCTTCAGAGCTTATTTCATGACCGAGGAGAGTTGAGATGAATCCGACCCAAATCAAGCTGGTTCAGGACAGCTTTGGCAAGGTCGCGCCGATCTCGGAGCAGGCCGCGGTCATTTTCTACGATCGCTTGTTCGAAGTCGCGCCCGCCGTGAAGGCGATGTTTCCGGTCGACATGAAGGAGCAGCGCAAGAAATTGATGACGACGCTTGCCGTCGTCGTGAATGGGCTGAGCAATCTCGACACGATCCTGCCGGCCGCGAGTGCGCTGGCCAAGCGGCATGTCAGCTACGGCGCCAAGCCCGAGCATTATCCGGTGGTCGGCGGCGCGTTGTTGTGGACGCTGGAGAAGGGGCTCGGCGAAGCCTGGACACCTGACGTCGCCGCCGCGTGGACCGCGGCGTACGGCACGCTGTCCGGCTACATGATCTCGGAAGCCTATCGCCCGGCGCAGCCGGCCGAATAGGAAAACGTCGTAAGCACAGGACGGCTGTCCAACGTCATTGCGAGGAACGAAGTGACGAAGCAATCCATCTTGCCACGCATGGAGGTATGGATTGCTTCGCTTCGCTCGCAATGACGTGGTGGGCTTTGGGGTATTCGACGGCGCCAGCAATCTTCTCTATGGTTCGCCCCGTTCCGCCAACGGGTGAACCAACAATGATGTTCCTGGAAACGCCGCCGAAACTGATCGCGACTGAAATCTTCTCCGTCGTGCCGGCGGAATTCCGCCGCAGGGTGGCGAGCGAATGGGCCGACGCCAACCGCCCGGGCGCGGTGACCGACTGCTTCATCGAGGGACCGTCGTTCGATGCCGACGGCAATCTCTACATCGTCGACATTCCGTTTGGCCGCATCTTCAGGATCGCGCCGGACAAGTCGTGGTCGCAGGTTGCCGAGTATGACGGCTGGCCGAACGGGCTGAAGATCGATGCGATGGGCCGCATCCTGATCGCCGATTATCGGCACGGCTTGATGGAGCTCGACGCCAGGTCCGGCGAGGTCACGCCGCTGCTGCGCTCGCGCAACTCGGAATCGTTCCGCGGCTGCAACGACCTGCACATCGCCTCGAACGGCGACATCTGTTTCACCGATCAGGGCCAGACCGGGCTGCACGATCCGACCGGCCGCGTCTATCGGCTGCGGGTGAACGGAGCGCTCGACTGCCTGATCGACACCGGCATCAGCCCGAACGGCCTGGTGCTCGATCCGCACGAGGCGGTGCTATTCGTCGCGATGACGCGCGACAATGCGGTCTGGCGCGCGCCGTTCATGAAGGACGGCAGCGTCTCCAAGGTCGGCCGCTTCTGCTCGCTATTCGGCCCGAGCGGACCCGACGGCATGACGATGGACGTCGCCGGTCGGCTGTTCGTCGCGCACGCCTCGCTCGGCCATGTCTTCGTGTTTGCGCCGAACGGCGAGTGCATCGCGCGGATCAAGTCCTGCGCCGGGCCGAGCTGCACCAATGTCGCCATCGGCGGCGCCGACCGCGACCGCCTCTACATCACGGAATCGGTGACTGGCTCGGTGCTGGTCGCCGACATCAGCGGGCTCGGCTAGCTATCTTCCTGACTGTCGACCATCGTTATCGCACCTGGCGCGAGTCCCGAAGGATCGACGGCCATCAGGTCGGCCGTTGCCGGGGTCTGGCTGATCAGCGGTCGGAATGCAGCTTTTCGAGAAACTCCTTCACCCCGCTGACGGCGCCGGTGTTGGAGGCGACATAACCGGGAAGGGCGCCCACCGCCTTGTGGAACTCGCTGCTCTTCATGATGTCGAGCACGCGCTGCATCGGCTCGGTCTCGAGGAAGGCGCGCTTGCACACGAAGAAATAATCTTCCGTGAGCAGGCGGATGAAATCGAGCCCGAACTGCCGCGCCGCGGCCTCGACGCCAAAACTCGCATCCGCCATGCCGCTCGCGACATAGGCGGCGACCGCCGCATGGGTGAATTCCATATGCTGGGCGCCGTTGATCCGCCCTTCCGGGATCTTATGCAGCCTCAGCAATTGATCGAATAGCAGCCGCGTGCCGGAATCGTGGTCGCGGTTGACGAAACGGGCCTTGCGCTCGACGAGGTCCTTCAGCGTCGTGATCTTCAGCGGGTTGCCGCGCTTGACCATCAGGCCCATCTCGCGGGTCACGAAATTGATGACGCGGTCCTCGCGCGGATCGAGCCATTCGCGGCAGGCCTTGATGCCCTGCGCGCGCAATTCGCCGCGCGGCAGGTGCACGCCGGAGAGATCGCAGGCGCCCTGCGCCAGCGAGACCAGCGAGTTCTGGTTGCTGACATAGCGCAGATCGACGCCGACGCCGCCCGCGCGATCAAGGAATTCGCGCAGCTTGGATACCGCAAAGCCGTGGCTGGCATGGACCCGGATCACCGACGGTCGCTGCTCGAGAAATGGCTTGATCTCGGTGACCAGTTCCTGCGCGAGGTTCTCGAGCTGCAGCCCGAGCCGCGCCTGCATGCGCTCGCCGGCCCACACCAGCTTCTCGCCGAATGGCGTCAGCTTCGAGCCCTTGCCGCGGTGGGTTTCAACCAGCGGCACGCCGAAGAACTCGGTCCATTGCTCGATCAGGTTCCAGACATGGCGATAGGACAGCTGCGCATCGCTGGCGGCGCTGGTGATCTTTCCGGTCTTCCGGATCTCGTTGAGGATGCCGAGCATCACGACCGCGGTCTGCGGGCTGTCCTCTTTCCGAAAGCGCCAGACGGTCTCGATCTCGATCTGCAGCATCGTGGTCACCACTTATGAAGTTGACTTCATATCCTTGGCGTGCCAATCGGCACAAGATATCATATTTACTGCTGATCGAAGCCTCCTAGGTTGAGTGACAACACCAGGAGGAAATATGATGTCCGTTGCATATGACTATGAGCGTGACGCCCGCCGCGCCCCGACCATCAGGGACGAACTGCTGCTGATCGACGGCGCCCGCGTCCGTTCGTTGTCCGGAAATACCTTCAAGTCGCTCAATCCCGCCACCGAGCAGATGATCGCTACGATTGCCGAGGGCAATGAGGCCGATGTCGATCGTGCCGTGGCGGCTGCCCGCCGCGCCTTCGAGGGGCCGTGGCGCACCATGCGCTCGGCTGAACGTGGCCACATTCTGCTCCGATGGGCTGAACTGCTGAAGCAGCATGCCGACGAGATTGTCGCGCTCGAAAGCCTCGATGCCGGCAAGCCGATTGCGGGTGTGCTGCGCCAGGATTTTCCGGCCGCCATCGACACGCTGACCTATTACGCCGGCTGGGCCGACAAGATCAGCGGCGATGTGGTCTCGGCGCGCGACGACGCGTTGACCTATACGGTGCGCGAGCCGGTCGGCGTGGTCGCCGCGATCGTGCCGTGGAATTTCCCGCTGATGATCGGCATGTGGAAGCTCGCGCCGGCGCTCGCCTGCGGCTGCACGGTGGTGATGAAGCCGGCCGAGCTGACCTCGTTGTCGGCGCTGCGCATCGGCGAGCTCGCGCTCGAGGCCGGTTTGCCGAAGGGCGTGCTCAACATCGTGACCGGGCCCGGTCGCGTCGTCGGCGACGCGCTGGTCAATCATCCCGATGTCGACAAGGTGACGTTCACCGGCTCGCCCGGCGTCGGCCGCGGCATCATGAAGGGCGCCGCCGGCAACTTCAAACGGGTCTCGCTCGAGCTCGGCGGCAAGTCCGCCAATGTGATCTTCGACGATGCCAATCTCGAAGCCGCTGCCAAGGCCGCGGCTGCCGGCATCTTCTTCAACGCCGGGCAGGTCTGCTCGGCCGGCTCGCGCGTGCTGGTGCAGGAGAACGCCTATGACGAGGTGGTCGAGCGTCTGGTCGACCGTGCGGAAGCGTTGCGGATCGGCGATCCCGCCGATCGCGCCACCGCGCTCGGGCCAGTCATCTCCGAGAAGCAGATGCGCTCGATCCTCGATTATGTCGAGATCGGCAAGCATGAGGGCGCGCTGCTGGCCACCGGCGGTGCGCGGGTCGGTGACCTCGGCTATTTCATCAGCCCCGCGGTGTTCGCCAACGTTGCGCACGAGATGCGCATCTCGCAGGAGGAGATTTTTGGCCCCGTCGTCAGCGTGATCAAGTTCAAGGACGAGGCCGATGCGCTGCGCATCGCCAACGGCACCGCCTACAGCCTCGCTGCCGGCGTCTGGAGCGCGGATATGGGCCGCGTGCAGCGCTTCGCCAAAAAGGCCCGCGCCGGCACGGTGTGGATCAACACCTATGGCTACACCGACGTGCGATTGCCGTGGGGCGGCGAGCGCGATTCCGGCCTCGGCCGCGAGCACGGCACCGCCGCGCTCGACAATTTTACCGAGCCTAAGGCGGTGTGGATGAACCTCAACGTTTGATGCGCGTCGAGAGACGCGAGAGCGCGCGTCACAATACAGCTGTCGTCCCGGCGAAGGCCGGGACCCATAACCACGAATATCTGTTGTTGCACAACGGGTGGAATGGCGAGTCCCGCCAACGACGACTGCTGCGGAGTATGGGTCCCGGCCTTCGCCGGGACGACGATGTGGAGATATCGCCGGGATGACGATGTGGAGACATGGTCGTCGGTATGCTTTATCGTCCTGCGCGGAGCCACAAGGGAACTACGCAGAACGAGGCGATCGTGCAGACAAAAAAATTCGGCGACAACGGCCCGCAGGTCTCGGTGATCGGGCAGGGCACCTGGTATCTCGATCGCGGTGATCGCAAGGCGGCCGTCGCTGCGCTCAAGCGCGGCATCGATGCCGGCACGACGCATATCGACACCGCCGAGATGTATGGCGACGCCGAGCTCGTGATCGCGGATGCGATGTCCGGCCGGCGCGACGAACTGTTCCTGGTCTCGAAGGTCCTGCCGAGCAACGCCTCGCGGCGCGGCACTATTACCGCCTGCGAGCGCTCGCTGAAGCGGCTGAAGACCGATCGCCTCGATTGCTATCTGTTGCACTGGCGCGGAACCACTCCGCTTGCCGAGACGGTCGCGGCGTTCGACGAATTGATCGCGGCGGGCAAGATCCGGTCCTGGGGCGTCAGTAATTTCGACACCGAGGATCTCGACGAACTGCTGGATGTCGCGGGTGAAGGCAAGATTGCCTGCAACCAGGTGCTCTACCATCTGCAGGAGCGCGCCATCGAGCACGCCGTGATCCCGTGGTGCGAGCAGCACGGCGTCGCCGTCGTCGCCTATTCGCCGTTCGGTCACAATGATTTTCCTTCGTCGTCGAGCAGGGCCGGCACGCTGCTGCAATCGATCGCGCAGGCGCACAAGGCAACGCCGCGCCAGGTGGCGCTAAGTTTCCTCACGCGGCTGCCGTCGGTGCTCGCGATTCCGAAGGCGTCGAACGCGGAACACGCGGCGGAGAATGCGGCGGCAGGAACTCTGAAGCTCAGCGGCGATGAACTCGCCGCGCTCGATGCCGCGTTCCCGCGCGGGCCGAAGCCGCGCTCGCTGCCGATGCTCTGAGGGCGTTCCGCTCCACACAGTTCTTAACAAACTGTTGCAGTTGCGGCGGCACACGGCCTGCGGCGGGCGGTCGCGCGCGCTGGCGCATATCGGAGTCCCGTTTTCGGGCATTGTTCTCGCGGCGGAATTGGCGTTTTGTACGAGGAGCAGATTCCCTTTATTTTGCCTTCGAGATTGCCGTGACACCGCCCCCCGCAGCCGTGGCCGCCAGGCTGGACAGCGTTCCCCTTTCATTGCCCGCAAAGACCGCGCCCGCAGCGACAAGCAAGGCGCCCGCCCGCACCGACCGGCCGTTCAAGGGCATCGCGCTGATCCTGCTGTCGACCGTGTTCCTGGGCACCTCCGACGTCACGGCAAAATATCTCTCCTCCACGCTGCCCTCGATCGAGATCGCCTGGATCCGCTTCCTGGTGTTTGTGATGATCATGACGCCGGCGATGCTGCCAGGCTCGCCGCTGTTCGCGCTGCGCAGCAGCCGTCCCGGCCTGCACGTGCTGCGCGGCGCCGCGCTGCTTGGCTCCTCGCTGATCTTCATCACGGGGCTCGGCTTCCTGCCGATCGCCGAAGCCTCCGCCACCAGCTTCGTCTCGCCGCTGTTCGTCACCGCGCTGTCGATCGCTTTCCTCGGTGAGAGGGTCGGCATGCGACGCTGGATCGCGACCGCGGTCGGCCTCGCCGGCGTGTTCATCATCCTACGGCCGGGCACCAGTGCCTTCCATCCCGCCGCGATCTTTCCGATCGTCTCGGCGCTGGCGTGGGCGGCTACGTTGATCCTGACGCGTATGATGAGCGGCAGCGAGCGCCCGATCACCGTGATGACCTATTCGTCGATCGTCGGCGTCGCCATCGTCAGCGCGCTGGTGCCGTTCGTCTGGGTCACGCCGAGCTGGCACGACATCATGTTCGGCATCCTGATCGGCGTTGCGTCCACCGTCGGACAGTGGATCGTGGTGCTGGCGTTCCGCTATGGCGATGCCTCGGTGCTCGCGCCGTTCTCCTACACGCAGCTGCTGTGGGTCAGCATCCTCGGCTTCATGATCTTCGGCGAAGTGCCCGACCGTTGGACCATTCTCGGCGCCGGCTTCATCGTCGCCTCAGGCCTCTACACCGCGCATCGCGAGCGCGTCCGACGGTCGCAGCTGCTGACCGTGGCCAGCGAGCCGTCGCCGAACGCCTGAGCGTCCGGACGAAATCGTGCGTCGGTTGCGAAGCCGGCTTCAACTAGCGTTGCGCGGGTACAACAGTCGGGCCGAAATCTTTGATCTCGGATCGCTGAATCACCGGATTTCGGAAACGATCGGCAACCTCACACTTCGCCGCGTGCTAACCCTAGCCCCAAGGGCGCCGCAGAGCGTTTGGGGGGCGGGTAAGTGCATTTTGGTTCGTTCTTTTTCCTGTCAGGCGGTCGGTCGTCTCGCGCTGCGATGGCCTTGGCACTCTGCGCCCTGACCAGCGCAATCGAGTTGCCGACCGGCTCGGCACAAGCGCAAAGCTACACTTGGGGCGGCACGGGCAGCTCGACGAGCACCGATGTCTACGAACTCCCGACCAACTGGTCGACCACGTCGGCCGGCGCGCCGCCGATCCTCCCGAACCAGTCAGCCATTTTCGATTCATCGGGATCGGCGACGGTCACCATCGGGCCCGGCTTGATGCTGCCGGGGTCCTGGAGCTTCACCGCCAATTCGCAATCCTACACGATCAATGGCAACCCGGTTGGCTTCAGCCTGTCCGGGCCGACCGGCGGCCTGATCAACCAGGCCAACAACGGCCAGACCATCACGATCAACGCCAACCTCACCGACGGCATTGGCGGTCCGGCGATGGTGCAGCAGCTCGGCAATAGCACGCTGGTGCTCGCGGGCACCAATGCCTATTCCGGCGGCACGCTGATCTCCGCCGGGACCGTGCAGGTGACGAATGCGGATTCGGTCGGCACCGGCACCATCACGCTCAATGGCGGCACGTTCCAGATGCAGTCGCCGACGGTCTCGAGCGTCGCCTTCGCCAACAACATCGCGGTCAATGCGGCCGGCGGCACGGTCGATGCGAACGGCGCCCAGGTCAATCTCCAGGGCGTGATCGCCGACGGCGTCGGCGCCGGGGTTCTGCGCCTGATCGACTCGTCGGCGTCCGCGTTCTCCAATGTGCAGCTCTCCGGCGCCAACACCTATTCCGGCGGCACGCTGGTGGTCGATACGACCGTTGTCGTCAGCAACAACAGTTCGGTCGGGTCAGGCACCGTCACGCTCGACAATGCCTCGTTTCAGGCCGACGGCCTCATCAACCTGACTTTCAGCAACAACTTCAAGATCAACACGTCGGCGATCGGCAGCGCGATCGACGCCAATGGCGTGACGCTCACGATCGCCGGCAACATCGCCGACGGCAACGGCCCCGGCAAGCTGACGGTGCTGGATAATTCAGGCGGCCTCGGCCGCGTCGTGCTGCTCGGCACCAACACCTACACCGGCGGCACCACGATCTGCGATTGCGCGACGTTGCAACTCGGCGACGCCAGCCACACCGCTTCGATCGTCGGCGAGGTCGCCGTCGACGGCAAGTTCGACATCGTGAATGCCAACACCGCGGGCATCACCAAGATCGTCAACGACGGCTTCAACGGGATCGCCACCACGACGTTCTACAATTCCACCACGGCGTCGACGGCGACGATCGTCAACCAGAATTTCGGCATTACGGAGTTTCGCGACAGCAGCACCGCTGGCAATGCCACCGTGAGCAACACCAATGGTGCGCTCACAGTGTTCCGCGACACCAGTTCTGCCGGCAACGCCAGGTTCACCAACACCAACGGCGGCATTGTGGTGTTCGGCGACGCGTTTGGTCCTCCCGGCGGCTCCGACACCAGCACGGCCGCCAAGGCCGTGATCGACAACTCCAACGGCGGCGCCGCGGTGTTTCTGGGCCACACCAATGCAGGGCAGGCCACCATCACCAACGGCACCAATGGCGGCTCGACGCAGTTTTTCGAGTCCTCATCTGCGGCTTCGGCAACCATCGTTACGCTCGCGGGCGGTCAGGTCGCCTTTTTTCAGAACAGCACGGCGGCGAACGCCAGTTTCGACAACAGCGGCGTGCTCTATTTCGGATCTGTCGGTATCAACCCGGTAGAGGCGCCGACCGCGGCCAACGCGACGATCGTCAATCGGGCTGGCGGCGTTTTCCAGTTCGATGCCTATGCCACCGCGGGCAATGCGATTATCGACAACCAGGCCGGCAGCCAACACATCTTCACGGCGTTCGCTACCGCGGGCGACGCCACCATTACCACTGAAGCCGGCAGTACCATTAAGTTCTTCAACAACGCGACCGGCGGCAACGCACAGTTCATCACCAACGGCACCGGACTGGTCGATTTCTCGCTCAGCACGGGGCTGAACGGCGACGGGCGCATCACCGCGGGTTCGATCGCAGGCTCTGGCTTCTATTATATCGGCTCAGGCAACACCCTCGCCGTTGGCAGCAATAATCTCTCGACGACGCTCAGCGGCGTGCTTGCCGACTTCGATCCGTTGAACCCATTCCATATCTGTGGCTGTTTCGGCGGCGGTCGCACCGGTCCGGCGAATTTTGAAAAGACCGGCAGCGGCACGCTGACCCTGTCGGGCACCAATACCTACACCGGCACCACCGTCGTCAATGGCGGCATCCTGCAGGTCGACGGCTCGATCGCCTCGTCGAGCCTCACCACGGTGAATGCCGGCGGCGCGCTCTCCGGCATCGGCACCGTCGGCAACACGACGATTGCAAGCGGCGGCATCCTGATGCCCGGCAACGCGACACCAGGCACATCCCTGAACGTGGCGGGCAACCTCGCCTTCCAGTCGGGGGCACTGTACCTCGTCGGGCTCAATTCGACGGCGTCCACCTTGGCCAAGGTGAGCGGCAGTGCGACGCTGGCCGGATCGGTCGGCGTCAGCGTCGCCGCCGGCAGTACGATTGCCAAGCAATACACCATCCTGTCGGCGGCCGGCGGCCGCAACGGCACGTTCGCCGGTATCGATTCAACCGGGCTGCCGTCGAACCTCGTCGCGACGCTCGGCTATGACGCGAGCAACACCTATCTGAACTTCACGCTCGATTACGGCGCGAAGTCGAAGCTGAACGTCAATCAGCAGAACGTCGCCGCCACACTGCAGAACTTCTTCAACGCCAATGGCGGTATCAACGCGGTGTTCGCCGGGCTGTCGCCGGCCGGCTTGACGCAGGCCTCGGGCGAGGGCGCGACCGGTTCGCAGCAGGCGACGTTCAACGCGATGGGCCTGTTCCTCGGTCTGCTGACCGATCCGTTCGTCGCCGGGCGCGATGGTGGGTTTGGCGGCGGCGCGGGGGCGACGCCGTTCGCCGAGAAGAGCATGCCGCTCGCCTATGCGGCGCGCCAGAGCGAGCCGCGCGATGCGCTGGCCGCGATCTACACCAAGGCGCCGTCGCGACTGGTCGATTTCGAGCAGCGCTGGAGCGTATGGGCGGCGGGCTATGGCGGCTCGCAGACCACCAGCGGCAATGCGGTGCTGGGCTCGAACAACACCAGCAGCAGCCTCTATGGCACCGCGGTTGGCGCCGACTACCGCTTCTCGCCGAACACCATTGCCGGCTTTGCGCTCGCCGGCGGCGCGAGCAGCTTCAGCGTCAACGGTCTCGGCTGGGGCCGCTCTGATCTGTTCCAGGCCGGTGCGTTCGTTCGCCACAGCGTCGGCGCGGCGTACTTGAGCGCGGCGCTCGCCTATGGCTGGCAGGATGTCACCACCGATCGCATCGTCGCCGCGGCCGGCGCCGATCATCTGCGCGCCAACTTCAATGCCAATGCCTGGTCGGGCCGGCTCGAGGGCGGCTATCGCACTGCCACGCCGTGGATCGGGCTGACGCCTTATGCGGCGGCGCAGTTCACGAGCTTCGAGCTGCCGGCCTATGCGGAGAGCGTGGTCTCCGGCGGCGGTGCCTTCGCGCTGAATTATGCCGCGAAGAGCGTCACCGACGTCCGGAGCGAACTCGGTCTGCGCTCCGACAAATCGTTCGTTATTGACGGCGGCATCTTCACGCTGCGCGGCCGCGTTGCCTGGGCGCACGACTTCAATCCGGACCGCGCCGTTGGTGCGGTGTTCCAGACGCTGCCCGGCGCGGCCTTCATGGTCAACGGCGCGGCGCAGGCCAGCGACTCGGCGCTGACCACCGCCTCCGCCGAGCTGAAGTGGCGCAACGGCTGGTCGGCCGCCGCGACCTTCGAGGGCGAATTCTCCAACGTGACACAGTCTTACGCCGGCAAGGGCGTTATGCGCTATACGTGGTGACCCTCCGTGCTATAGCCTCCTGCGGCGAAAGCTTGTCCCGGACTTGATCCGCGACAGCATTTCGCGAGACGAAATACGCATCAAAATGAGTGGGACAAAACCCACGCGGGAGGGAATATGCGCGCAGCGATCTTCAGGAACGGCGAGATTGTCGTCGACCGGGTGCCCGAGCCGAAGCCCGGCGCCGGCCAGGTGCTGGTCAAATCGCTCGCCTGCGGCATCTGCGGTTCCGATCTGCACGCACGCAAGCATGCCGACCGCATGGTGGAGCTGAGCAAGTTCCTGCCCGGTCGCACGCCGATGGATCTGTCGCGCGACGTCGTGTTCGGCCATGAGTTCTGCTGCGAGGTCCTCGACTACGGCCCGAACACGACGCGCAAGCTGAAGCCCGGGACGAAAGTGTGCTCGCTGCCGGCGCTGCTGACGCCGGAGGGCCCGAAGGGCATCGGCTATTCCAACGATTATCTCGGCGGCTATGCCGAGCAGATGCTGCTCAGCGAGCCGCTGCTGCTCGAAGTGCCGAACGGGCTTGCGGCCGAGCACGCCGCGCTCACCGAACCGCTTGCGGTCGGCGTGCATGCGGTGGCGATGGCCAACATCCAGGGCGGCGAGGTGCCGTTGGTGATCGGCTGCGGACCGGTCGGGCTGGCGGTGATCGCGGCGCTGAAGATCAGGGGGCTCGGACCGATCGTTGCTGCGGATTATTCGCCGGCGCGGCGCCTGCTCGCCGAGAAGATGGGCGCCGATGTGGTGGTCGATCCCGCCAGGACGCAGCCCTATGCGAGCTGGGCCGAGCACGCCCAGATGACCGATGCGGAGAAGGCGGCGCGTCCGCCGATGCAGGCGCTGCTGCCGCCGCTGAAGCCTGCGCTGATCTTCGAATGCGTCGGCGTGCCCGGCGTGCTGCAGCAGGTGTTCGAGGGCGCCCCGCGCAGCGCCCGTGTCGTCGTGGTCGGCGTCTGCATGGAGACCGACAAGTCCGAGCCGATGCTCGGCATCATCAAGGAGCTCAACGTCCAATATGTGCTCGGCTACACGCCCGAGGAATTCGCCTATTCGCTGCGCCTGATCGCGGAAGGCCAGGTCGATGCCGCCTCGCTGGTCACTGGCCGCGTCGGCATCGACGGCGTCGCGCAGGCGTTTGCCGATCTCGCCAATCCCGAGGCGCACACCAAGATCCTGGTCGAGCCGTGGCGCTGATCTGGCGTTGAACGCGGCGCTAAACTGATGGCCAGGGGCGCGGTTTGCATTTCGTGACGCCGAATCTATAGTTCGCTGTCTCGTATCGCACTGACAGCACGTACCTCATGCGAATTTCGATCATCACGGGAGGCGGCTCCGGCATCGGCGCCGCAGTCGCGCGCCGGCTCGCCGGCCCCGCTCAATCCCTGATGCTGCACGGACAGGGCGTCGAGGCCGCCGGCCTCGCGCGGCTGAATTCGGTCGCGGAGGAATGCCGCAGCAAGGGCGCGAAGGTCGAGGTGAGCACCGGCGATCTCGCCAAGGCCGGCGCCGGCACCGCGCTGGTCGCGGCAACGCGGGCCGCGTTCGGTCCGATCGACGCCATCGTGCACGCCGCGGGTTTTGCCGACCGGCGCGAATTCTTAAGCCTGCCGCGCGAGGCGCTGGAGCGCGCCTTCGCGGTGATGGCGGCGGCCTTCCATGAAATCGCGGCGGCGGCGCTGTCTGACCTTACGCGCAGCGCGCAAGGCCGCGTTGTCGCGGTGTCGAGCTTCGGGCCGCATCGCTTCGTGCCCGGCGCCACCTATCCGGCATCGGCCGCCGCGAAGGCCGCGCTCGAGGTGCTGGTGAAGTCGCTCGCGATCGAGCTCGCCGCGTCAGGCGCCACCGCCAACGCCGTGATGCCGGGCTACACCCGCAAGGATCCCGGCCTGTTCGGCGCGCTTGATACCGCGACCTGGGAGAGCGTCGCAAAGGCCAATCCGATGCAGCGGCTGGCCGAGGCCGACGAGGTCGCGGCCGTCGTCGCCTTCCTGCTGTCGCCGGAAGCATGCCACGTCACTGGCGCGACGCTGCCGGTCGATGGCGGCCTGACCTTGATGTGACGCCATGAGCGAGGGCGAACCAACAGAGCAGGTCGATGTTGCGGTGCTCGGTGCCGGCATGGTCGGCGTCTCGGCGGGCCTCGCCGCGCAACAGCGCGGGCTCTCCGTCGTCGTCGTCGATCGCCGCGAGCCCGGCAGCGAAACCTCCTACGGCAATGCCGGCATCATCTCCTCGGGCTCGATCCTGCCGCTCAATACGCCGTCGCTGCTGAAGAACCTGCCGAAATATCTGACCAACGCGCATCCGGCGCTGCGCTGGAACATTGCGTGGGCGCTCGCCAATACCGGCTGGGTGATCCGCTTCCTCGCGGCGGCAACGCCGTCGCAGACCAAACCGCGCGCCGCCGCGCTGCACGGCCTGATCAGGACCTCGCTGAAGCTGCATCGCGACTGGATCGTGCAGGCCGGCGCCGGCCATCGCATCCGCGAAACCGGCTGGCTCAAGGCCTGGCGCAGCGACGGGCTCGCCGCCGCCCAGGCTGAGCAGGCAGCGCTCGCCGAGTTCGGCATCCGGAGCGAGGTGCTTGATCGGCAGGCGATCTCCGCGCTCGAGCCCAACATCATTCCTGCCTATAGCGTCGGCCTGCTGCACACGCAGACGGCATCGGTCGATTCACCCGGCGCAGTGGTCAAGGCCTACGCGCAGATGTTCGCCGCTGGCGGGGGCACGATCAGGCAATCCGGAATCCGGCGGATCGAGCCGCACGGCGACGGCTGGCGCGTGCAGCTCGCCGACGGCGAGATCGCCGCGCGCCATGTCGTGGTCGCGCTCGGGCCGTGGTCGGCCGAGCTGCTGCAGCCGCTCGGCTATCGCGTGCCGCTGGCGTTCGAGCGCGGCTATCATCAGCATTTCGTGCCGAACCCGGCACGCAAATTGCTGCGGCCGATCCATGATGCGGAGGGCGGCTTTCTGATGACGCCGATGGAGCAGGGCGTTCGCGTCACCAGCGGCGTCGAGCTCACTGCGCGCGATGCGCCGTCGAATTTTTCGCAGCTCGAGGCGGTGGTGCCGATGGCGCGCAGCGTAGTCGAATTCGGCGATGCGGTCGGCGAGCGCTGGCGCGGCGCGCGGCCGACGCTGCCCGATAGCCTGCCGATGATCGGCGCGGCGCCGCGACATCGCGGGCTCTGGTTCGCCTTCGGCAACCAGCATATCGGCTTCACCACCGGCCCCGGAACGGGCGCCGCAATTGCGGCGATGATCGCGGGCGATGCGCCGCCGTTCGAGGTGCGGGCATTTTCGCCCGCCCGGTATATCGCGTGACTCGCGCGAGACCGCCTGCAATGCTTGGCGATCAAGCGCGCGGCAACCGAGGGGCAGGATGAACTACGTCTGGGATTTCGGCATCCTTGCCAAGTACAGCCATCTGTTCTGGCTCGGGCTCGGCTGGACCATCGCCTACACGATCGGCACCATCATCCTCGGGACCCTGATCGGCTTGATCGTCGGCATGCTGCGGCTGCGGCGCATTCCCGTGATCGACTGGCTCCTGATCGCCTATATCGAATTGTTCCGCTGCACGCCGCTGCTGGTGCAGATCATCTGGTTCTACTACGCGTTTCCGGTCGTGATCGGCGTCAACATCCCGGCGCATGTCGCCGCCGTCAGCGTGCTGTCGCTCTATGGCGGCGCATTCTACGCCGAGATCGTGCGCGGCTCGATCGAGAGCGTGCCGGTCGGGCAGTGGGACGCGGCGAAGGCGCTCGGCTTCCGCGGCTGGCGCCTGATGCGGCTCGTGATCCTGCCGCAGGCGCTGAAGCCGATGATGGCGCCCTATGTCAACCAGTCGGTCACGCAGCTCAAGAACACCTCGCTGGTCTCGATCATCGCGGTACCCGATCTCGTCTACAACGCGACCTTGATCAACGCCGACACCTACCGGCCGCTCGAGGTCTACACCATCGTGGCGCTGATCTATTTTGCGATCCTGTTCCCGTCGACGCTGGTGGCGAGGCGGTTGGAGCGCGGGCTGACCTACGACAAGGTGTGAGTTGCCTGACCTCTCCCGCTTGCGGGGGAGGTCGGATCGCATCGTTAGGTGCGATCCGGGTGGGGGCTCTCTCCATACATAGGGTGTCGCTTGTGGCGACACCCCCACCCCGGCCCTCCCCGCAAGCGGGAGAGGGAGATCACTGCCGTCTCGGCAATCGCCTCAGATACTCAACTCCACCGGTACATCCTCGGGCTTGACGCCGGCAAGGCCGAGGCCCTTGACGAACCATTCGCGCATCTGGCCGATGCCGCGGTTGTAGTCGATCCACACCGAGAGAAAATCGCGCCAGCGCTTGTCGGCTTCGCGCCGTACCGCCGTGCCGCTCGCGATCGTCACCGATGGCGAGGCCAGGATCTTGTAGGTGCCGAGGTTCGGGTTCTTGGCGATCGCGGTCAGCCCGAGCACCAGCGCGTTGACCACGCAATCGACGCGACCCGACGACATTTCCAGCATCACCTCGTCGCGCGACTTCAGCGACTTGATGGTGGCGTTCGGCGCAAAGCGGCGCGCCACCGCCTCGTTGGCCGAGCCGACGTCGACCGCGATCTTGACCTCGGGCTTGTTGATGTCGGCCCAGGTCTTGGCTTCCAGCCCCTTCCTCAGCATCGCGCCGAACGGATGCGGGAACACCAGATTGGTGAAATCGACCACCAGCGCGCGCTGCGGCGTCGGGTTGAGCGCGAAGCCGAGGTCGATCTTGTTGGCCTGCAGATCAAGGATTGAATTGCCGTAGGTCGACTCGACATATTCCAGCTTGACGTCGAGCAGTTTGACCAGGTCGTTGGCCATCTCGATCGAGAAGCCGGACCAGGTGCCCGACGCGAGGTCCTTGTTGAAATAGGGCAGCTCGCCCGGCAGCACCGCGATCCGCAGCACCTTGTTGGCCCGGATGCGATCCAGCGTGTTGTCGGCTGGCGTCTGCGCCGAGGCCGGCGTTGCCATCGCGGCCGCGAGCGCCGCGCCGCTGCCGATCCCGAGCGCATAGCGCAGCGCGTCGCGGCGATCTTCGGAGATTTTGATGTCGTCGGATTGAGTCAAGCGGGCCTCCCTGCACCAGATCGGGGGAAGCCTAGCGTCGGTATCCGGTGCCAGCAAGTGCGCGCGCCTGCACCATTGGTAGGCAAGGCGAGGGCGCGGTCGCCTACGTGCCGGACTTCACCTCTCCCGCTTGTGGGGGAGGTCGAATAAGCCGCGAACCGCGCCCTTAGGGGTTAGCAACGATAGGTCATGTTCGCCCCTGTGACCGAAGAAAAGAAAACGGCGGGGAAGCTCAGTTCGGCTACCCAATCGAGCACTTGGTTGTCTGTCTGGGTTTCTGGACTTGAAAGGTGTGGAAATTGAAAAAGCACCGTCCCGTGAATGTCCAAAAGAACGAGACGATCGATAACCCAAACATCACCGTCGTCGGTCGAGAAAAATTTTGCCAGCAATTCTGCTGTTCCGTCAGAACGAAGCCTGAGAGTGGGGCCGTTGTTCAGGGTGCCGTTCAAGAAGCCGGACAGCTTGCAATCGCCGTAACGAATAGGCGCGCTCCAACTGAGGTCAAGGGTTTGGATAGCATGTGTCGCAACACCCTTATAGCTTTTTGGCTGGTCGGTCGCCGAGCTTTTGCTTTCAAGATGTTCTTTCAACATAGCGTACGCCTCCTTCTAGCCCGCGAATTGCGAGCAACCTCTGGTTTAAAGGGAGGGCGCAAAAGGACCAGTGAGCTGCCTCACAATCTCCAATCGCGATTTAGTGATCCTCCCCGTAAGCGGGGGAGGACAGAGCGTGCTCGTGCCCAGAATCAATATCGTCCCGGCACGTACATCTCCTGCGGGATCGGGCCGCGGTGATAGTCCGGGTTGCGCACCCGCGGCGGCAGCACCACCGGCTGGTGGGTGACCGCCTGATAGGGGATCAGGCTCAAGAGATGCGAGATGCAGTTGAGCCGGGCGCGCTTCTTGTCGACTGCATCGACGATCCACCACGGCGAGTCCTGCAGGTGCGTGCGTTCCAGCATCGTTTCCTTCGCCTTGGTGTAGAGCTCCCAGCGGGTCCGCGCCTCGACGTCCATCGGGCTCAGCTTCCACTGCTTCAGCGGATCCTGGATCCGCATCGAGAAGCGGAACGCCTGTTCCTCGTCGGTGATCGAGAACCAGTATTTCAGGAGGACGGTGCCGGAGCGGATCAGCATGCGCTCGAATTCCGGCACCGAGTTGAAGAATTCCTCATACTGCTCGTCGCTGCAGAACCCCATCACCTTCTCGACGCCGGCGCGGTTGTACCAGCTGCGGTCGAACAGCACGATCTCGCCGCCGGCCGGCAGATGCGAGACATAGCGCTGGAAGTACCATTGCGTGCGCTCGCGCTCGTTCGGCGCCGGCAGCGCCGCGATCCGGCAGACCCGCGGGTTGAGCCGCTGGGTGATGCGCTTGATCACGCCGCCCTTGCCGGCGGAATCGCGGCCCTCGAACAGCACGACGACCTTCTTCTTCTCGTGCTGCACCCAGTCCTGCAGCTTGACCAGCTCGCCCTGCAGCCGCAGCAATTCGCGGAAATAGAACTTGCGGTCGATCGACGGCCTGCCGGCGGCGCCGTCATGGTCGAGCTCGTCGAGCCTCACGTCGTCGAGCTCGAGCTCGAGTTCCTCGTCGAGGCTGTCGGCCATCTCCTGATGGATGCGGGCGCGCAAGGCTTCATCCCGGGAGGCTTCGTCGGTGAGGGCGGAGGTCGTCATGAAGGTCCGTCTTTCAGTGTGTTAGATGGATCGGACGGCAGCATTGACGGGCGATGTTACCCCTCTATGACAATGCCGTGACCGCTGTTTCACGCCGCCGGGCGGACTGTGCTAACAAGCCGACAAAACCAAAAAGGGAGATGTGCCGATGATTTCGCTCACGCCAAAAGACGTCCTGCCGGAGGACGGCACCGCCGGCACGCTGGTCGGGCGGGTCTGGTTGCCGCAGGCCGGCGGGCCGGCCGTCGTCGCGGTGCGGGCAGACGGTGTGTTCGATGTCACGGCGCGGTTCCCGACGGTGAGCGCGCTCTGCGAGGAAAGCGATCCCGCGGCCGCGCTGCGCGCCACGGGCGGCGAGCGGATCGGCGATTTCGAGGCGATCCTCGCCAACACCCCGCCCGACAGCCGCGACAAGGCCAGGCCGCACCTGCTGGCGCCGGTCGATCTCCAGGTGCTGAAGGCCGCCGGCGTCACCTTCGCGATCTCGATGCTGGAGCGCGTGATCGAGGAGCGGGCGCGCGGCAATCCGTCCTCGGCGGACGCGATCCGCAAGGAGGTGGTGCGCCTGGTCGGCGACGATCTCTCCAAGCTGAAGCCCGGCTCCGAGCAGGCGATGAAACTGAAGCAGGTGCTGATCGATCAGAATGCCTGGAGCCAGTATCTCGAGGTCGGCATCGGTCCCGACGCCGAAGTGTTCACCAAGGCGCCGACGCTGTCCTCGGTCGGATCAGGCATGGATGCCGGGCTGCATCCGAAGTCGACCTGGAATAATCCGGAGCCGGAGGTCGTGCTTGTTGTCTCCGCCGCCGGCAAGATCGTCGGCGCCGCGCTCGGCAACGACGTCAATCTGCGCGACTTCGAGGGGCGCTCGGCGCTCTTGCTGTCGAAGGCCAAGGACAACAACGCGTCCTGCGCGATCGGTCCGCTGCTCCGGCTGTTCGACCAGACCTTCTCGCTCGACGATGTCAGGAAGATGGATGTCGGCCTGACCGTGACTGGCGCGGACGGCTTCGTGCTCGAGGGCCATTCCTCGATCAGCAAGATCAGCCGCGACCCGACCGATCTGGTCGCCCAGACCATCGGCCCCGTGCATCAATATCCTGATGGATTTGCGCTGTTCCTCGGCACGATGTTCGCGCCGGTCAAGGATCGCGATGCCAAGGGCGAGGGCTTTACCCACAAGCGCGACGACATCGTGACCATCGCCGCACCACAGCTCGGCAAGCTGGTCAACCGGATGCGCAATAGCGACGAATGCGAGCCCTGGACCTTCGGCGTCGGTGCGCTGATGAAGAACCTCGCACAGCGCAAGGTGCTGTGAGGATCGGGACGGGACGGCGACTCCACTACCTCGGCTGCTTCGTCGGCCGTGTGCGGCCTGTCGCGTGCGCGGCAGGTCGGCGCCGGGTTGCGCCGACAATCCGGTGACGTTCAGCCGCCTCTCGCAGCGCGTTGAACGACGACGATGGTGACTGTGCCGAAGCGGCGGCGTTGTCGAACATGTTCAGAAACCTGCGCGGCAGATCGACCGTGTGGCGCAACTTGAGCGCGTTAAAACACGCGGAATTTGCCGCTTTTTCCTAGCTTTATGTGAACCAGTTCATCCTCGTTCGCGCCGGTCCGCTCCAGCATATCGGCTCGACGCGAACAGAAGGAGTCGCGGACATGAGCGAGCAGCCATCAAACGGAATGCCCGATTGGCTCACCACCGATATGCTGGTCATTGCCGTATCACTGGCCATCATCGTGATTGGGATATGGATCGCGCCGTAGCCTGGTTGTCGCGGCGAGGCCGTCCAGCCGGGCAGGGCGCCAGCGCCAATCACTGAGTTGCCCGACGGCGCAAGCCTCTTTTGCAAAACGGAACGAGATGCAAAGCTCGGACGATTCACACACTCAGTGCCGTCCCTGCGAAAGCAGGGACCCATAACCCCAAATGCAAATTGTTAAGCGATGCTGCAACGGCGAGTCCCTCTCACAACAACTGCTGCGGCGTATGGGTCCCGGCCTTCGCCGGGACGACACTGTGGGGTTGGCGTCATTCGAGTGACCAACCAACGCCCTCACACCGGCAACGCCGTCGAATACTTCACCTGGCTCAGCGCAAAGCTCGACTCGATGGAGGCGATGCCGTCGAGCCGGGTCAGCTTGTTCTTCAGGAATGCCTCGTAGGAGGAAAGGTCGGCGGCGACGACGCGCAGCAGATAGTCGCGGTTGCCGGTCATCAGGTAGCATTCGAGCACCTCGTCCCATTTCGAGATCGCGCGCGCGAAGCGGTTGAGGTCTTCCTCCTTCTGCCGCGCCAGCTTGATCGAGATGAAGACGGAGACGTGCAGCCCGATCGACTTCTGGTCGACGGTTGCGATGTAGCGAGAGATCACGCCGCGCTCCTCGAGCAGCTTGACCCGGCGGTGGCAGGGCGACACCGACAGCCCGACCTTGTCGGCGAGTTCCTGCATGGTCATGCGGCTGTCGGTCTGGAGCAGACTCAGGATCTTGCGGTCGATGGCATCGAGGGCAGGCATTGGGATGAACTCGTTAGTTGAAGTCGGATCGTGGGAATTTATCCCAATTTTTGCTGTGCTGTCGCGTGGAATTGAGATTTTCGCCGCCGCCTGCGGCAGTAACATTCCGGCATATCGCCCGGAGCATTGCCATGGGAATCGCGCCCGAACGCCTCGACATGCTGTCTGCCCTGGCCCGCAAGGTGCTGTGGCTGTCGTCATGGACCATCCATCACGCCAACCATGTGCGGCCCTCTACCGACGGGTTGAAGGTCGGCGGCCACCAGGCCTCGTCGGCCTCGCTCGCCAACATCATGTCGGCGCTTTATTTCTCGGTGTTGCGCCCGCAGGACCGCGTCGCGGTGAAGCCGCATGCGAGCCCGGTGTTCCACGCCATCCAGTATCTGTTCGGCCACCAAACCCGCGATAAGCTGGAGAATTTTCGCGGCTACAAGGGCGCGCAGTCCTACCCCTCGCGCACCAAGGACAGCGACGACGTCGACTTCTCGACCGGCTCGGTCGGCCTCGGCGTAGCGCAGACGCTGTTCGCCTCGCTGGTGCAGGATTACGTCAAGGCGCATGGCTGGCTGCAGGACCGGCCGGAGGGCCGCATGATCGCGCTGGTCGGCGACGCCGAGATGGACGAGGGCAACATCTTCGAGGCGCTGCTCGAAGGCTGGAAGCACGGCCTGCGCAACACATGGTGGGTGGTCGACTACAACAGGCAGTCGCTCGACGCCGTGGTGCGCGAGGGATTGTGGGCCAAGTTCGAGACCATGTTCCGCAACTTCGGCTGGGACGTGGTGATCGTGAAGTACGGCAAGCTGATGCTCGAGGCGTTCGCCGAGCCCGGCGGCGAGGCGCTGCGGCGCTGGATCGACAACTGCCCGAACCAGATGTACGCCGCGCTCTGCTTCCAGGGCGGCGCCGCGTTCCGCAAGCATCTGCGCGACGACATCGGCGACCAGGGCGAGGTGTCGGCGCTGATCGAGCGCCGCAGCGACGACGAGTTGCTGGCGCTGATGTCGAATCTCGGCGGCCACGACATGGCGAGCATGATCGAGGCCTTCGAGGCGATCGACCATGATCGGCCGGTCTGCTTCATCGCCTATACCATCAAGGGTGTCGGCCTGCCGATGCAGGGCCACAAGGACAACCACGCCGGCCTGATGACGGTCGCCCAGATGGAGAAATGGCGCGCCGCGCAGAATATCCGCCCCGGCCACGAGTGGGACAAGTTCGAGGGCCTTTCGCAGGAGCCTGCGAAGCTCGAGGCCTTCCTGGCCGAGGCGCCGTTCAACCGCGAGGGGCGCCGCCGCCTGTCGGCGCCAGAAATCGACGTGCCGGAACGGCTGGCCTTCAAGGCCTCGGCGCAGATGTCGACGCAACAGGGTTTTGGTCTCGTGCTGCACGAGCTGGCGCGCGGCGATAGCGAACTCGCCTCGCGCATCGTCACCGCATCGCCCGATGTCACCGTGTCGACCAACCTCGGCGCCTGGGTCAACCGCCGCGGCCTGTTCGCGAAGGCGGAGAACCACGACCTGTTCCGGCAGGAGAAGATCCCGTCGGCCTACACCTGGGAATATTCGCCGAAGGGACAGCATCTCGAGCTCGGCATCGCCGAGATGAATCTGTTCATCATGCTGTCGGCGCTCGGCCTGTCGCACCAGATCAACGGCGCGCGGCTCTTGCCGGTCGGCACGCTGTACGATCCCTTCATCGAACGCGGCCTCGATGCGCTGAACTATGCCTGTTACCAGGATGCCCGCTTCATGGTGGCGGCGACGCCGTCGGGCATCTCGCTGGCGCCGGAAGGCGGCGCGCATCAGTCGATCAAGACGCCCTTGATCGGCATCGGGCAGGACGGGCTCGCCTCGTTCGATCCGGCCTTCGTCGATGAACTTGCCGTGATCATGGGCTGGGGGTTCGGCCACATGCAGCGCGAGGGCGCCGAGGGTGGTTCGGTTTACTTGCGACTCTCGACGCGTACGCTGGAGCAGCCGCAACGGATCATGACCCCGGACCTGCAGCGCGACATCACCGACGGCGCCTACTGGATGCGCAAGCCGGGTCCGAACTGCGACATCGTCATTGCGTATACCGGCACCGTCGCGCCGGAGGCGATCGAGGCGGTCGGCCTGATCGGCGAGAGCCACCGCGACGTCGGTCTGCTGGCGGTCACCTCCGCCGACCGGCTCTATGCGGGTTGGTCCGCCGCGCGGAATTTGCGCCGCGACCGCCGCGGCGCGCAGCATTTGAGTCATATCGAGCGCATGCTGGCGCCGCTCGGCCGCGACTGCGGCATTGTGACCGTGATCGACGGCCATCCGGCAACGCTCGGCTGGCTCGGCAGCGTGCGCGGCCACCGTGTCGAGGCGCTCGGTGTCGAGCATTTCGGCCAGACCGGCACGATCGGCGACCTCTACCGCCACTACGGCATCGACGCCAACGCCATCATCGACGCGGCGGAAAGCGTCTCGGTCGGCGCCCCGGTGCGGCATCGCAAGATGGCGGTGTAGCCACATCGTCGTCCCGGCGAAGGCCGGGACCCATTACCACAACTGGCAGCAAGTAAACGCGACTCGTTCTAACAGCACCCTTTACCAATTGCCGGCGGAGTTTATGGGCCCCGGCCTTCGCCGGGGCGACGAGACCAACCTTGCCACCTGCGCGATAGCGACATTATATGCTGTTCGCGCGCACGAGCCGCGTCCCGCATATGGCGGGTTCAATTCGCCGGGCTTTCGTGCAAGGATGCCTGCCGAACGCTTTCGTTCCCCATTCCATACGCCCCGTACAAGAGGTTTCCGATGGTCAATCGCATGCAATTCTACATCGACGGCGCCTGGGTCGATCCCGTCGTCAAAGGCAAGTCCACCCCGGTCGTCAATCCGGCGACCGAAGAAGCGATGTATGAGATTGCGCTCGGCTCCAAGGCCGATGTCGACAAGGCAGTCGCCGCCGCCAAGCGCGCCTTCGAGACCTTTTCCCGGACCAGCCGCGAGGAGCGCGTCGCGCTGCTCACCAAGATCGTCGAGGTCTACAAGGGCCGCATGAAGGAGATCGGCGCCGCCGTCTCCGACGAAATGGGCGCGCCGTTGCCGATGGCCGAGAAGCTGCAGGCCGGCGCCGGCCTTGGCCACCTCATGAACACCCTCGAAGTGCTGAAGAAGTACGAGTTCGAGGAGACCATGGGCACCGCCGTGATCGTGCGCGAGCCGGTCGGCGTCGTCGGCATGATCACCCCCTGGAACTGGCCGCTCAACCAGATCGCCTGCAAGGTCGCGCCCGCGCTTGCCGCCGGTTGCACCATGATCCTGAAGCCGTCGGAGTTCACCCCGACCTCGGCGCTGATCTTCGCGGAAATCCTCCATGAAGCCGGCGTGCCGAAGGGCGTGTTCAACCTGCTCAACGGCCTCGGCCCGGAGGTAGGTGCGGCGATGAGCGAGCACCCGGACATCGACATGATCTCGTTCACCGGTTCGACCCGCGCCGGCGTCGACGTCGCCAAGCGTGCGGCCCCGACCGTGAAGCGCGTCAGCCAGGAGCTCGGCGGCAAGTCGCCGAACGTGATCCTCGACGGTGCCGACCTGACCAAGGCGGTGACCGGCGGCGTGATGCACATGTTCAACAACTCGGGCCAGTCCTGCAACGCGCCGTCGCGCATGATCGTGCCGCTCTCCAAGATGAAGGAAGTGGCCGCCATCGCGAAGGGCGTCGCCGACAAGACCAAGGCCGGCGATCCGCGTGCCGACGGCACGACGATCGGTCCGGTGGTCAACCGCGGCCAGTGGGACAAGATCCAGGCGCTGATCCAGAAGGGCATCGACGAGGGCGCAACGCTGGTCGCCGGCGGCCCGGGCCTGCCCGAGGGCGTCAACAAGGGCTTCTATGTCCGTCCGACCATTTTCGCCGACGTCACCAATGACATGACGATCGCCCGCGAAGAGATCTTCGGACCGGTGCTGACCATCCTCGGCGCCAAGGACGAAGCCGACGCGGTGAAGATCGCCAACGACACGCCGTATGGTCTCGCCGGTTACGTCTCCGCCGACACCGTGGAAACCGCGCGCCGCGTCGGCCGCCAGATCCGCGCCGGCAACGTCAACCTGCAGGGCGTGCCGAACGAGCGCACCGCGCCGTTCGGCGGCTACAAGCAGTCCGGCAACGGCCGCGAGTGGGGCCGCTACGGTCTGGAAGAATATCTCGAGGCCAAGGCGGTCGCCGGCTACAACGCCGCGTAAGCCGAGCCACGAGAGACGCGACTTTTGGCGCCGGGGCAGGCAACTGCTCCGGCGTTAGCCATTTTGGGGGCGCAAGGTCTTGAAGAGTGCGAATCTTGCGAAGATGAAGGTTGCAGTCTCGCCGTCATTGCGAGCGAAGCGAAGCAAAGCAATCCATCTCTCCTCACGGGCGGACAGATGGATTGCTTCGTCGCTTCGCTCCTCGCAATGACGGCCGGGCTAGCCGCCGAGCGCGCCTTGGGTGTTGACGTAGAGCGCATAGATCGACTGGCTCGCCGCCATGAACAGGCGGTTGCGCTTGACGCCACCGAAGCAGAGGTTGGCGCAGCGCTCCGGCAGCGCGATGCGGCCGATCATGACGCCGTCGGGCGCGAACACGACGACGCCGTCGAGTTCGGGATCACCCATGCCCCAGCCGCACCACAGATTGCCGTCGATGTCGCAGCGCATGCCGTCGGGCGTGCCCGGGCCGGCGTCGATGAAGACGCGCTTGTTGGAGATCGTCTTGCCGTCGGCTGCGACGTCATAGGCGAGAATCTTGCGGTTCGGCTCGCCGCGGGATTCGACGACGTAGAGGATCTTCTCGTTCGGCGAGAAGCACAGCCCGTTCGGCCCCAGCACGCCCTCGGCGACGATGGTGGCCTTGCCGGTTTCGGGATCGAGCCGGTAGACGTTGGGCTCGATCTCGGGATCGGCCTTGTAGCCTTCGTAGTTGCCGAGCAGGCCGAAGATCGGATCGGTGAACCAGATCGAACCGTCGGATTTCACCACGACGTCGTTCGGCGAGTTCAGCCGCTTGCCGCCGAAGGAGTCGATCAGCACCGTGATCGATCCGTCATATTCGGTGCGCACCACGCGGCGGCCGCCATGCTCGCAGGTGATCAGCCGGCCCCGGCGATCGCGGGTGTTGCCGTTGGCGAAGTTCGACGGCTTGCGGAAGATGCTGACCGCGCCGGTCTCTTCCTCCCATTTGAGGATGCGCTGGTTCGGGATGTCGCTGCACAACAGATAGCGGCCGTCGCCGAACCACACCGGACCTTCGGCCCAGCGCAGGCCGGTCGCGATGCGCTCGACGGCGGAGAGTTTCAGCCAGTATTTCTCGAAACGCGGATCGAGCGCGCGGATCGCGGGATCGGGATAGCAGGTCGCGGGACGCCAGCCGGCGGAATGAACATCGGACATTTGCTGTTCTCGTTGTTGTGTTTCGATGGTGTTTCCTTGAGCGCCTGGTTTGCTATCATTGTCGGCCTGCGACCGCAATTCGATCGCAGCAATCAGGAAAGAAGAGGGACGGCATGCCACGCATATTGATGACCGGCGCATCAGGGGGAATCGGAACGAGCCTGCGCAAGCTGCTGCCGCCGATCTATCCGGATCTCCTGCTGAGCGATATCAAGCAGCCCTCCGATCTCGGCAGCAACGAAAAGTTCAAGGCGGCCGATCTCGCCGACCTCGCACAGGTCGAGGCGATCTGCGAAGGCGTCGACGGCATTCTGCATTTCGGCGGCTATTCGGTCGAAGGCCCCTGGGACGCGATCCTGCAGTCCAACATCATCGGCTGCTACAATCTGTTCGAGGCGGCGCGCAAAAAGGGCGTCAAGCGCGTGATCTTCGCCTCATCCAATCACGCGGTCGGGTTCTATCCGCGTCATCACCGCATCGGCACCGACGTCACCGCGCGGCCGGACAGTCGCTATGGTGTGAGCAAGGTGTTCGGCGAAGGCGTCGGCGCGCTCTATGCCGACAAGCACGGCATCAAGGTCACGTGCCTCCGGATCGGCAATTTCGGCGAGGCGCCGCTCGACCACCGCAGGCTCTCGATCTGGCTCAAGCCGGAAGACCTCGTCCAGCTCTGCCGCATCGGGCTCGAGCATCCCGACATCCATTTCGAGGTGCTGTACGGCGCGTCCTACAATGAGCGCTCGTGGTGGGACAATCACCGCGCCTACGATCTCGGCTATCGTCCGACCGGAAGGGCTGAAGATTTCCGCGAGCACGCGATGGCCGAGCAGGCCAAGCTGCCGCCGGATCCGGTCGGCGACTATTACCAGGGCGGCGCGTTCTGCAGCATGGAGTTCGACGGCGACAAGGAGAGGGTGATCGACTGGAAGAAGTGATCAATCCTCGCATTGCGGCAGTTGCTTCACGGATTCGGTGTGCTGCTGCGCCTCCTTCGAACCTTGCCCGGATGTCTTGGGCGGGCTGCCGGGCCCGTCAAAGGTCTCGGCGAAGTGCGTGAGGGGAAAGGCGAGGCTTATGGTCTGCCCGGTGAGGTTCTTGGCTTCGACAGCGATCGTCTGCGCGTGCTTCAGCCGCTCGATCATTTCGCCGTCGGCCTCGAGCGTGCCGCCGCAGCCGAGCGTGTAGCAATGCGGCCTCGCGATCTGGATCGGCTCGTCCTGATCGATGCGGAGGCTGATCGTGCCTTCCAGCATGGTCCGCGTTCCGACATTGGCGCTCACGATCGCGCGCTTGCTACTCTGCGGCGAGACGCTGAGTGTGCCGCCCGATGGCGAGCACTGACCGCGCGCGGCGGCGCCGACGAAGCAGCTCGCCTCTGTCAGGCACGTCTTGGTCCAGGGCTCGTAGGTGAGCTGCGTCGCGCGCGGATCGGCCGCTTCGCCGACGCCGCCGAGCGCAAGCTGCACGGTGAACGATCCAAGGAATATAGCCACATAGCGCATCGCCGTCTCCTTCACGAGCAGGCCGCCGCGTATCGCGCTATTGCGGCTTTTTGTCGTTGGAGATGCGGACGAGATAATCCGCCTTGCTGTACTGCATGTGATCGACGCAAAGCTGCGCCAGCGCCCAGCTGTCGCGGCCCTTCAAGAGCTCGATCATCAATTCGTGCTGGCGGCGCGACAATGCAAGGCCCTCGCTGTCGGCGAGATTCTTGGCGCGCATCGGCAGCGTCAGGTTCATGTAGTCCTGCAGCGAGCGGACCAGATAGGGATTGCCGCAGGCGGAGAATAGCGCGAGGTGGAACGCATCGTTGGTCTCGTGAATGCCGCGCATGTCCTGCGCCTCGGCCTTGATGCAGTAGTGCCGTTGCAGCTCGCTCAACTGGTCGATCAGGCTTTGCGGCGCGGGCAGGGCGATCATCAGCGCGGCCTGCCGCGTCAGCATCTCGCGCACCTCATAGATCTGCCGCACTTCCTCGGCCGAATAGAACCGCACCGTGGCGCCGACATTCTTCTCGCGCAGCACGATGCCCTGGCGCTCGAGCTGGAACAGGGCCTGGCGGACGAAATGCCGGCTCGCGCCGTAGCGCTGCATCAGGTTATCCTCGACCAGGCGCAAACCGGGCGCGAAGCGGCCGAAGATGATGTCCTCCTCCAGCCGGCGGATCACCTCCGCTTGTTCCTCCTCGCGCGAGGGGGCCTGGAGTTCGGGCAATGTGGGCTCGGCTGTCATGCGCTCTCGGCTTTGGATCGGTGCCTGAGGTCAGCATGGCGCCACGGTTATTGTCAATAATGGGGGCGATTTTGCCGCAGACCAGCCACCCGCCGCGACTGGATTATCTCATATTGACAATAATTCCTGCCGCTCCTTAAGTGCGGCCGAACAACCACGGGACGAGAAGAAAATGGCCGACGGACTTCGCAAGGGACTGACAAGCTATGGTGACGCCGGCTTCTCGCTGTTCCTGCGCAAGGCGTTCATCAAGGCGATGGGCTATTCTGACGATGCGCTCAATCGCCCGATCGTCGGCATCACCAACACCTACAGCGACTACAATCCCTGCCACGGCAACGTGCCGCAGATCATCGAGGCCGTGAAGCGCGGCGTGATGCTGTCGGGCGCGATGCCGTTCGTGTTCCCGACCATCTCGATCGCGGAGAGCTTTGCGCACCCGACCTCGATGTATCTGCGCAACCTGATGGCGATGGATACCGAGGAAATGATCCGCGCCCAGCCGATGGATGCGGTGATCGTGATCGGCGGTTGCGACAAGACCTTGCCGGCGCAGATCATGGCCGCGATCAGCGCCGATCTGCCGACGGTGGTGATTCCGGTCGGGCCCATGGTCGTCGGCCATCACAAGGGCGAGGTGCTCGGCGCCTGCACGGACTGCCGCCGGCTGTGGGGCAAGTATCGCGCCGGCGAGATCGACGACAACGAGATCGAGGCGGTGAACGGCCGCCTCGCGCCCTCGGTCGGCACCTGCATGGTGATGGGCACTGCCTCCACCATGGCCTGCATCACCGAGGCGCTCGGCCTGTCGCTGCCGATGAGCGCGACGATCCCGGCGCCCCATGCCGAACGCTTCCGCTCCGCCGAGGCCAGCGGCCGCGTCGCCGCCGAGATGGCGAAGACCAAGGGACCGAAGCCGAGCGAGATCCTGACGCCGTCCTCGTTCCGCAACGCCCAGGTCGTCATGCAGGCGATCGGCGGCTCGACCAATGGGCTGATCCATCTCACGGCGATCGCCAACCGCTCGCCGCACAAGATCGACCTCGAGGCGTTCGACAAGCTCGGCCGCGAGGTCCCCGTGCTGGTCGACCTCAAGCCTTCGGGCGAACACTACATGGAGCATTTCCATCACGCCGGTGGCGTGCCGAAGCTGATGGCACAGCTCGGCGACCTGATCGATCTCGATGCCAAAACCATCACCGGCCAGACCTTGCGCGAGGTCGTCGCCAATGCCGAGGATGTGCCGGGGCAGGACGCGATCCGCTCCAAGGCGAACCCGATCAAATCCGAAGGCGCGATGGCGATCCTGCACGGCAATCTCGCGCCGCGCGGTGCCGTCATCAAGCAGTCGGCGGCGAGCCCGAAACTATTGCAGCACACCGGCCGCGCCGTGGTGTTCGAATCGGTCGAGGACATGACGCTGCGGGTCGACGATCCCGCGCTCGATGTCACCGCCGACGACGTGCTGGTGTTGCGCAATGCCGGCCCGAAGGGCGCGCCGGGCATGCCGGAGGCGGGTTACCTGCCGATCCCGAAGAAACTCGCGCGCGCCGGCGTGAAGGACATGGTCCGCATCTCCGATGCGCGGATGAGCGGCACCGCGTTCGGCACCATCGTGCTGCACATCACGCCGGAATCCGCGGTCGGCGGTCCGCTCGGGCTGGTGCGGAACGGCGACATGATCCGGCTCGATGTCGCCAAGCGCAGCATCGATCTGTTGGTCGACGAGGCCGAATTGCAGAAGCGCCGCGACGCGCTCGCGCCGGCCGGTTCGCCCGATTGGGCCAAGCGCGGCTACGCGCATCTCTTCAACGACACCATCCTGCAGGCCGACGAGGGCTGCGATTTCGACTTCATGCGCGCCAAGGGGAAGTAGCTTGCAAAGTTCGGCGCATCTGCTGAATTGTCGATAATTTCTGCGATGTGGTGCTCGTTGTCGCCTACGACGAGCTGATTGCCTCTGTTTTATTGACAATCCTGCGCGACTGGTGGGATGATCCCCCTCAATTAAAAACAGGGGGAACGTCGCGATGGGCTATTCAGCCAGGATCGTCGGGATTGCCATGGCCGCGGCAGCGCTGCTGCTTTCCGCGGGCGCCGGCGCGCAGGAAGTCAAGCACTACCGCTTCGCGCACGATCAGCAGCTCAACACCGGATACAGCGTGGCCTACGACATGTTCTCCGCCAAGCTCAAGGAGTTGAGCAAGGGGACCATGATCGTCGACCAGTATCCGGGAGCGCAGCTCGGACAGGAGCCGCAGCTGCTGCAGCTCGTGAAATCCGGAGACATTGAATTCGCCATCATCTCGTCGGCGAACACCGCGACTATCTCGCCGCAGGCCGGTGTGATGTCGCTGCATTTCCTGTTCCGCGACGCCAACCATGTGGTGAAGGCCCTTGCCGATCAGAAGGTGATTGACGCGATCAAGGCGATGATCGACGACACGTCGCAAGGCCTTCATGTCATCGCGACGGGCAGCCAAGGCGTAAGAAGCATCTACGCCAGGAAGGAAATCCACAACGTCAGCGACCTCAAGGGTGTAAAGATTCGCGTTCAGGCGACGGCTACGGAAGACACGATCTTCCCGGCTTACGCCGCGCAAACCGTCCATATGCCGTTCGGCAGCGTGTACACGTCGCTGCAGACCGGCGTCGTCGAGGCGGCGGAAAACAGCGTGAATGTTTACCTCGTCAATAAGCACTACGAAGTCGCGCCGGTGCTCTCGATGACCGAGCATGAGGCCAACAATGCGCTGTTGTTCATCAGCGACAGGCTGTGGCAGAGCCTTTCAGCCGAGCAGAAGGCCTGGGTGACGACAGCGGCCGCCGAGGTGAGCGCCAAGGAGCCGGCGAAGGCGTTCGAACTGGAGAAGAATGCGGCTGCAAAACTGAAGTCATTCGGCGTCAAGGTGGTCGAGGATGTGGACAAGAAGAGCTTTACCGCGATCGCCGATCCCTATCTCGACAAGCTCGCCAAGGATCTCGGGCCGCATGCGGAGAAGATTAAGAATTTGATCCGCGCGGTCAACTAGCCCACTTCCTGCGTCGTCCCGGCGAAGGCCGGGACCCATACGCCGCGGCTCGTCCATTGAAGCACCGGGCCGCCGTTCTTTCTCAAAGCATCAGGCGCCGGTGGTTATGGGTCCCGGCCTTCGCCGGGACGACATACGAGGACGGAGCATTCGATGGCCATCGCCGACACACTGGTGCTGCAACGGCAGCGGCATCTGAAATGGCGGGCGCTCGACCGGCTCGAGCTGATCCTGATGATGCTGTGCGGCCTGCTGTGCTTCGGCTTCTCGCTGTCGGTGACCGCCGATATCGTCACCCGCACCATCGGTCATCCCTGGCTGTGGCTGCAGGAGGTGACCTCGACGCTGTTCATCTACGCGATCTTCATCGGGGCCGCGGTCGCGACACGGCGCAACGACCATCTCTATCTCACCGCGATCTCCGAAGCGCTGCATGGCAGGTCGCGGCTGATCGTCGAGATCGTCATCCGTCTGGTGGTGCTGGGTGTCGCCTTCTGCCTGGTCTGGTACGGCTATCAAAATTACCTCCGAGGCTTCGGCAGCTTCCGCCTGCCGTCCGGTACGCCGATCGCCTCGCTCTATGCGGTGATCCCGCTGTCCGGCATCCTGATCGGCCTGTTCACGATCGAGCAGCTCGTCAATGGGATCCGCAATGGCTTCGACCATCCGGAGCCGCCGGATGACCACCTTCCGATTCCTGCGATCGATACCCGCGCGACGACGGGAGTGCAGCCGTGAGCGCACCGGTCGTGCTTGCGCTGATGTCGTTCTGCTTCCTGTTCTTCGGCTATCTCGGCGTGCCCGTGCCGTTCTCGCTGATGGCCGGCGTGTTCGTCGGCGCAGTGCTATCAGACGTCTCGCTGGCGGCGATCATCCAGAAGGTCTTCGACGGCGTCGATTCCGAGGCGCTGCTTGCGATCCCGTTCTTCCTGCTGGTCGGCGAGCTCATGAGCTCGGCAAATGTCGTGGTCCGCATCGCCAATCTGTCGGTCTCGCTGGTCGGTCACATCAGGGGCGGGCTGTCGCAGGTCGTTGTCGTCTTCAGCATGTTCTTCTCGGAAATGTCCGGTTCGACCACCGCCGATGTCGCGGTCATGAGCCGGGCGCTCGGCGGGCCGATGCGGCGGGAAGGGTATGAGCCGGCCTTCATCGCCGCGATCATCGCCTCGGCGTCGACGATCGCAGCGCTGGTGCCGCCGAGCATCACGGCGGTGGTCTATGGCGCGGTCGGCAATGTCTCGATCGCCGGGCTGTTCATGGCCGGTGTGGTCCCCGGGCTGATGATCGGCTTCGGGCTGATGATCTACTGCTACTTCTTCGGTCCCTCGGGCCTGCGCAAGCCGCGCGCGCCGCTGCGCCAGGTTGCGTTCGCCGCCGGTGACGCGGCGCTACCGATGATGATCCCGGTGATCCTGCTGGGCGGCATCCTGACCGGCTGGTTCACGCCGACCGAGGCCGGGGTCGTCGCGGTCGCCTACATCATCGTCGTGGTGATCCCGGCGCTGAACCGCGGGCACCTGAAGAAGATCCCGTATGATTTCTGCCTCGCCGGCCTGATCTTCTCGCTGCCGCTGATCACGATCGGTGCCGCGAACGCGTTCGGCTGGATGCTGGCCTATCTGCGCGGCGCGATCTACATCGCCGACTGGATCACCTCGATCGCCGGCAACGACCCGCATCTCATCATGCTTTTGATGGTGCTGCTGTTCACCGTGGTCGGCGACTTCATCGAGCCGGTGCCGACCATCATCATCTTCATGCCGCTGGTCAACGCGCTGACCCAGGCGGGCGACATCAACGGCGTGCATATGGGCGTGGTGCTGATCGCAACGCTGGCGTTCGGCCTGATCACGCCGCCGTACGGGCTCGTGCTGCTGATGGCCTCAAAATTCGTCGGCATCAGTTTTGCAAAAGCGTTGCGGGCGGCGCTGCCGATCTATGTCGTGTTCCTGGTCACGATCTGCTTCACGATCTATTTTCCGAAGGTCGTGCTGTGGCTGCCCAAGCAGGTGATCCCGGAATCGGTCGGCTGTTTCAAGGCACCCGGCGGCACCGGCTATATCTGTCCGAACTAGCCGGTCCGTCGCGCCTACTTCGACTTGCTGGTGAACTTCTTCACGGCGACGCGGAAATCGTCGGTATGCATCGCCGTGATGATCTTGTGTTCCTCGGCGTCGAGCTGCTGATTGGTCGGCGTGGTGGCGGCCTGATAGACCAGTGATTTGGTCCCCGCGATTGCGGCGGGCGGATTCTGCGCCAGGCGCTCGGCGAGCTGCCGCGTCGCTGCCTTCAGCTCGGCCGCGGGGACGGTCTTGACGACGAGACCCCATTCATAGGCCTGCTGCGCGGTGAAGCCATCCTCGGCCAGGAAAATCTGCAGCGCGCGGCGGGTACCGACCGTGCCGACGATGCCGACCGTGCTGCCGCCATCCGGCGATACGCCGATCTTGGCATAGGCGGGCGTGAAGCGGGCATCCTCTGCGGCGATACACAGGTCGGTCACGAACGCGAGGCCCATGCCGGCTCCGGCCGCCGAACCATGCACGCTGGATAGCACGATCTTCGGCATCCGCCGGACCGTCTCGATGAAGGCATGGTAGTGGTGAAGCATCTCGCCGACCACGGGGGCGACATTGTTGGCTTCGGTCGCGGCGCCGATGGTCTGCAAATCGCCACCGGCGCAGAAGGCGCGGCCTTCGCCCTCGATGACCAGTACGCGAACGTCCTTGTTGGCTTCGACCTCGGCGCTGAGCTGCTCGAGCTTCTTGGCAATCGTCATGTCGATCGCGTTGAACGCGGCCGGCCGGTTCAGTGTGATGGTCGCGATGGCGCCGTCGATGCGGAGCAAAGCGGGGTCGGTGGCGGAGGGGGCGGGTGCTGGCATATTGAAGACCTTGGGCTTGTTGGTTCCGGACATTTAAGGCCTTGGCGGGAGCCGTGGCAATCCGGCCCGGCGCCCGGGGGCCGCGGGCGCGCCCAGAATCGCCTGGGACCCCCTTGCATCGGTACGAGCCATGAGGCCAAATGGCGTGCGCCTTCGGTACGCAGACACGAGCGCTGTGGGGACGGGGCAAGCAAGCTAACATCGACAAGAGGAAACGGCATGGGTCACTCCTGCTCGCGCGTATTTGGGTTGTTCCGATGACAGGCTCGGTCATCATCGTCGGCGCCGGACACGCCGGCTTCCAGCTCGCGGCGTCGCTGCGCCAGGCCGGCTTCGCCGAGCGCATCGCCCTGATCAATGACGAAGGCCATTTGCCGTATCAGCGGCCGCCGCTGTCGAAGGCCTATCTGAAAGGGACCGGCGGGCCCGAGAGCCTGATGTTCCGGCCCGACAAGTTCTACCAGGACAACAAGATCGAGCTGATCACCGATCGCGCCCATGCGATCGACCGCAATGCGCGGAAGGTGGCGCTCGCCTCCGGCGCGTCGCTCGATTACGGACACCTGGTGTTCGCAACCGGCGCGCGGAACCGGCTGCTGGATATCCCCAACGCCAAGCTCGACGCAGTCCGCTACCTGCGCATTCTGGATGAGAGCCAGGCGCTGCGCGACTTGATCGCGCCCGGCATGCGCGTCGTCGTGATCGGTGCGGGCTTCATCGGGCTCGAATTCGCCGCCACTGCCCGGGCCAAGGGCCTCGAGGTCGACGTGGTCGAGCTTGCCTCCCGCGTGATGGCGCGGGCGGTGACCGCGGAGATTTCCGAGTTCTCGCAATCCCGCCACAGCGCGGCCGGCATCCGGATTCACCTCGGGGTGCAGGTCACGGCGATCGAGGCCGATGGCGGCAAGGTTACCGGTGTCAGCCTGAGCAACGGCACGCATATCCCGGCCGACCTCGTCGTGGTCGGCGTCGGTGTGCTGCCGAATGTCGAGCTTGCGGCGGAGGCCGGGCTGCCGGTGGCATCCGGCATCATCGTCGACGAGCATCTGTTGACCGCCGATCCGAATGTCTCCGCGATCGGCGATTGCGCGCTCTATACCAGCAAACGCTTCGGCGGGTCGCTGCGGCTGGAGTCGGTGCAGAATGCGACCGACCATGCGCGCTGCGTGGCGTCGCGGCTGACCGGCAAGACCGAGGTCTATGACGGTCTGCCGTGGTTCTGGAGCGACCAGGGCCCCGACAAGCTGCAGATGGCGGGTCTCACCACCGGCTACGACCGCGTCGTAGTGCGCGGCGACCGCGCGCAGGGCGCGTTCTCGGCGTTCTGCTATCGCGGCGACAAGCTGCTCGGCATCGAATCGATCAATCGCGCCGGCGATCACATGTTCGGTCGCCGGCTGCTCGGCGCCGGCGGCTCGATTACGCCGGAGCAGGCGGCGGATGCGAGCTTTGATCTGAAGAGTGCGCTGGCGCAAATGTAAGCAAGCGTCGTCCCGGCGAAAGCCGGGACCCATACTCCGCGGCAGTCGTTGGCGGAGACGAACGCAGTTGCCACGCGTGTGCCCCCAAACTGTGGCCGGTGGTTATGGGTCCCGGCCTTCGCCGGGACGACTTGGGGAGAGAGCGTCCTCCACCTCATCCGCCGTCGGCATCGACGGCGCGGCTCCCATCCGTTGCACGCAAATCGAGGCGGCGGCGTTGGCGTAGGCCAGCGCGTCGCCGAGCGGCTTGCCGATGGCGAGCTGTGAGGCGAGGGCGCCGACGAAGCAATCGCCGGCGCCTGTGGTGTCGACGGCCTTGACCTCGCGTCCCGGCACGAGCAGCGGCTGGTTGTCGACCAGCGCCAGCACGCCGCGCTTTCCGAGCGTGACGCAGACGATCCTGCCTTGCCCCAACGCCCGGGCCGCCTCGGAGAAGCGCTCCGGCGTGTCGCTGTCGCGCAGCTCCGTGCCAGTCAGGTAGCCGAGTTCGGTCTCGTTTAGAACGAGGATGTCGACGAGATCGAGCAGAGCCTTGTCGGCCTGTTTTGCCGGTGCCGGATTGAGGATCGTGGTGGCGCCGACGGCGCGGGCGCGTCGGAAGAAGGCAGCGATCGCCGGCAGCGGGATCTCGAACTGGCTGACCGCGACGTCACCCCTCGCGAGGACGGGGGCCGCGACATCATCGGCCTCGACCAGCCCGTTGGCGCCCGGCACGACGACGATCGTGTTGTCGGCGTTGGCGAGCGTGATGATCGCCGTGCCTGAATGCGTGCCGTCGGTGTCCTTGACGAAGCTGAGATCGACGCCTTGCGCGGCAAGGAACGTTCGCAGCTCCTTGCCGAATGCATCGGTGCCGAGCCGGCCGATCAGCGTGGTCGGTACGCCGAGCTTGGCCGAAGCCACCGCCTGGTTGGCGCCCTTGCCACCGGGAAAATAGAGCACGGCCTCGCCTGCCACGGTTTCGCCGATCCGCGGATGGCGCTCGGCGGTCGCCACCACGTCCATATTGATGCTGCCGGCGACGAAGACGCGCCCCATGGCCTAGCCCCATTCACCCCTATCAAGCCTCGGCGCGAAACTCCTGCTTGACCGCCGCGATATCCGCCAGCGTCGGCAGGCCGGCCTCGTTGCCGAGCTTCTGGATCTTGAAGGTCGAGGCTGCGCGCGCGAACTTGAAGTGCTCATGCCAGCCTTTGCTCGGGTTTGAAAGGTAGGAGTAGATGTAGGCGCCGTGGAAGACGTCGCCGGCGCCGTTGGTGTCGATCACGCGCGCGCGCGGGATCGGGAAAGCCGGCAGCGTGCGCACTGTGCCGGCCTCGTCATACCAGAGCAGGCCGCGCTCGCCCATGGTGACGCCGCCGACCTTGCAGCCGCGACCCTTGAGATAGTCGAGCATCTGCTCCGGCGTCTTGTCCATCTGCTCGCACAGGCGTTCGGCGACGATCGCAATGTCGATGAATGCGAGCAGCTCGTGGGTGTTGGTGCGCAGGCCGCCGCCGTCGAGCGAGGTCAGGATGCCATCCTCGCGGCACAGCTTCGCATAATGGATCGCGGCGTCCGGCTGGTGGCCGTCGATGTGCAACGCGCGGCAGCCCTTGATGTTCAGCAGCGGAAAAGGATGGATGTGCTGGTCGTCGCGGCAGCGGACGATGGCGCGCTTGCCGTCGTTCGGCATGATGAAGGACAGCGAGGAGGAGTTGACTTTGCGGGGGTGGAACGAGATGCCGTACCTGTCGGCCATGTCCCAGAACATCCGTCCCAGCCAGTCATTGGCCATGGTGGCGATCAGGTCCGGCGGGACGCCGAGCTTGGCGCAGCAGAATGCTGCGGTCACGGCGTTGCCGCCGAACGACACCGCATAGGCGTCGGCGACGTGCTTTTCGTCGCCAACAGGCATGTGATCTGTGATGAAGGTGACGTCGATATAGGTCTGTCCGATGAAGAGGGCCTGCATTCGCTTTCCGTCGTGGCTTGGTGTGGTCCCGGCCGGCGGTTCCAGACTAGCATTGCTGATCGGCCGATATCGCTGAAAATATTCGCAACCCTGCCTGGTTTACAGGTAGAGATGATGGCTGCGCCGGGCCGTTCTGGCATGCGGCATAACGGCCGGCGGCAGTCCGTGGTTCCGGGTTGGGTTAAGGGAGAAACACAATGACGGCAGATTCGGGGAGGTTGCAGCCATGATTACCGGTCTCGATCACATCGTCGTCCTGACCAGTGACATCGCTGCTGCCAGCGCGGCCTATGAGGCGCTGTTCGCGCGGACGCCTTCCTGGCGCTACAGTGGCGGTGGTGCGAACCGCACGCTGTCACGCTCGACAACACCACGCTGGAATTGGTGGCGCCGCTCGGCGACGATGACGCAGCCCAGCGCATCCGCAGCGCGCTCGTTACGCAAGGTGAGGGGCTTGCGAGCCTCTGCTTCCGCACCAGCGACATCGCCAGGACACACCGCCGGCTCGACCGGCTGACGCTGAAGCCCGAACCCGTCACTGAAGTCGAAAGCCGCGACGAGACCAGCGGCGCCGTGCTGTCGTGGAAGCGTACGCGGGCCGCGACCGATGCGACGCGCGGCGTGCGCATGTTCTTCCTGGAACGCGAGCAGGAGCGGCCGTTGTCGGTGCGTACCACGACCGCATCGATCACCGCGATGGATCATGTGGTGGTTTCGACCGCCGACCCGGAACGCGCCGCCGCGCTCTATGGCGCGCGGCTCGGGCTCGACATGGCGCTCGACCGGTCGCATCCGGAGTGGGGCCGGCTGATGTTCTTCCGCTGCGGCGACCTCGTGGTCGAGGTCACGCACCGGCCGGGCAAGGAAAACGACAAGGCGGAGGCCGACGCGCCGGACCGGCTGCGCGGCATCTGCTGGCGCGTCGCCGATATCGACGCCACACGTGCGCGGCTGATCGCCGCTGGCGTCGACGTCTCCGAGGTTCGTACCGGCCGCAAGCCCGGCACGCGCGTGATGACCGTGCGCAACGGCACCTGCGGCGTGCCGACGCTGCTGGTGCAGCCTTCGCAAGGAAAACCGGACTAGGGCGCGTTTCATGCGCGCGTCGTCATGACAGCGTGCATCCGGGAATGGCAGGGAGAACGCTGCATGCCGCGTCTGCGAGAAATATTCCCGCATGGCCGTCACGACAACATTCGTTCTCAAACGTCGTTCGTCATGCTACATTCATCAATTCAGCATCACGGGCGATCGATTTGGCCAAGGCAAAGCGAATACAGAGATGGCAGCGCGACCCCCAGGGGATGCGGCTGCGGATTCTCGAGGCTGCCAAGCAGGAATTCGCCGCCCATGGCCTCGCCGGCGCGCGGGTCGACCGCATCGCGGCCAACGCCGACGCCAACAAGCGCATGCTGTACTACCACGTCGGCAACAAGGAGGATCTCTATCTCGAGGTGCTGGAAGGCGCCTATGAGAAGATCCGCGCCGAGGAGCGCACCCTCGATCTCGAGCATCTCGATCCGCCCGAGGCGATCGGGCGTCTGATCGACTTCACGTGGAACTATTTTCTGCGCAATCCCGAGTTCCTGGCGCTCCTGAACACCGAAAACCTGGCCAAGGCAAAACACCTGAAGCGTTCGACCAAGGTCAAGTCGATGCACTCGCCCTTTGTCGAGATGATCCGCACCGTGGTGACGCGCGGGGTCGAGAGCGGCGATTTCCGCGTCGCGGTCGATCCGGTGCAGCTCTACATCTCGATCGCCGGGCTGGCGTTCTTCTATCTATCCAACAGCGCTACGCTGAGCGTGATCTTCGGCCGCGACCTCTTGAAGAAGGACGCCCGCGACGAGCGCCTCGAGCACATGACCGCGCTGGTACTGGCGGCGCTGACCGGCAAATCCACGGCGGCGTTCGGCGGCGCGATGCCGGTGCTGCGCGCGGCCGAGCACCGCGTGGTGTGAGGTCTTGCGATCATTGCGGTGATCCGTAGCCCGGATGGAGCCAACGGGTCGCGCGAACGCGCGCCCGATGACAGGCTCCGCGCAATCCGGGGAGTTGCATGCGCGGATAGCGGTCCCGGATTTCGCTGCGCTTCATCCGGGCTACGAAGTCTCATCCGACAAAAATTCCCACCTGACGAAAGTAGCGTATTTCGGCGCGATTTTGCCGCGCGCTTGGGACTGGACAGTATTTATCCAACGGGTTAATTTCTGAACGAACAGAGAGACTGCAAAGGGAGCGTGACGTGGCGGAGGCAAAGAGCCCTTCGGGCCTGTCGAAGGTGCTGAATGCGGCGTGGGTACGTCCGTTCCTGTTTTTGGTTGTCATCGTGGCGGCCTGGGACCTCGCGATCCGCTTGTTCCATATTCCCGCCTACCAAATTCCCTCGCCCGGCGACGTCGTCGCGGTGCTGTGGAGCGACTGGCCGGAACTGCTGCGGCAGTCCTGGCCGACAACCTATGCAACGATCTGCGGCTTCCTGCTCTCGGCGCTGTTCGGCATTCCCGTTGCGATGCTGATCGCGGGCTCGAAGACGATCGAGAGCTACGTCTATCCGCTGCTGGTGTTCTCCCAATCCGTGCCGAAGATCGCGATCGCGCCGCTGTTCGTGGTGTGGTTCGGCTTCGGCATCATCCCCAAGGTGATCTCCGCGTTCCTGCTCGGCTTCTTCCCCGTGGTGGTGTCGGCGGTGCAGGGCTTCAAGTCGGTCGACCCTGATATGGTCGATCTGGCGCGCGCGATGCAGGGCAGCCGCTTCCAGGTGTTCCGTGCGGTCAACCTGCCGCACGCGATGCCCGCAATCTTCTCCGGCCTGAAAGTCTCGGTGACGCTCGCCGTGGTTGGCGCCGTCGTCGGCGAGTTCGTCGGCTCCAATTCCGGCATCGGCTATGTGATGCAGCGCTCGATCGGCACCTTCGACCTGCCGACGATGTTCGCCGCGCTGGCGATCCTCGCGCTGCTCGGCGTCATCCTGTTCTGGATCGTCGACCGCATCGAGCGGCTGGTGATCCCCTGGCACGTCAGCCAGCGCGATGACATCATTTTTGCTTCCTAGGGATATCGCAGAGCCACCTAACGAAAAGGGAAACCGTCATTGCGAGCGAAGCGAAGCAATCCATCGCGCCACAAGCTGAGAAATGGATTGCTTCGTCGCTCTCGCTCCTCGCAATGACGAAAAACAGGGAGAGAACGTGATGCGATTGATCACTGCTGTCATTGCCGCACTGGCCTGGACCGCGCTTGCGGTGGCCCCTGCATCTGCGGCCGACAAGGTCGTGCTGATGCTGAACTGGTACGTCTACGGCGAGCACGCGCCGTTCTATTACGGCAAGGCCAAGGGCATCTATGCCACTGAGGGCATCGACCTCGAGATCCAGGAAGGCCGCGGCTCGGCCGCGACCACGCAGGCGGTGGCCGCCAAGACCGCCGATTTCGGCTATGTCGACGTGCCGACGATGATGCGCGCGGCCGTGAAGGGTGCGCCGGTGATTGCCACCGGCGTGCTGCTGCAGACCAGCCCGATGTCGGCGATGAGCCTTGCCGACAAGAACATCAGGAAGCCGGAGGACATCAAGGGCAAGACGGTCGCGATCACGCCGGCGGATTCGATGACGCAGATCTGGCCGCTGTTCCTGAAGAAGACCGGTCTGAAGGAAAGCGATTTCAACACCGTCGCCGGCGACGGCCAGACCAAGCTCAACGCCGTGATCAACGGCCAGGCCGACCTGCTGCTCGGCTACGTCATGGACCAGTCGATGAAGATCAAGGACGCCACCGGCAAGGACGTCTATCCGATCAAGTTCGCCGACTACGGCATCAACATGGTGTCGTCGGGCATCATCGCGAACTCCGACTATATGAAGGCCAATGCGGACCTGGTCCGCCGCTTCATGTCGGCGACGACAAAGGCGGTGGAAGCCGCGGAGAAGGACCCCAAGGCCGCTGCGCAGTCGATCCTCGACGCCAACCCGAAGGGCGGCAAGATCCACACGTTGACGCAAGGCTTCGAGCTGACGATCCCGCTCTATCGTACGCCGGAGACCAGGACCAGGCGGCCGTTCCAGGTCACCGACCAGAACATGACCGAGTCGGTCAATTTGATGGTCGAGTATGGCGGCCTCGACGCCAAGGCCAAGGCCAATCCGAAGGCGTTCTACACCAACGACTATCTGCCGAAGGGTGACTCGTGAGCGCAACAAACACCGTCATTCCGGGGCGATGCGAAGCATCGAACCCGGAATCTCGAGATTCCGGGTCTGGTCCTTCGGACCATCCCGGAATGACAGCATTCTACATCCTAGTGGATTCGACAGAATGAATCCTGCAACCAAACCAGCCGATGTTCAGCCCGCCGCGCATCTGCGCCTGGTGTCGGACCGCGCCGCGGATGCCACGCCGGGTATCAAACTCTCCGGCGTCTCGAAGACCTACCGGTCACGCGACGGCGATGTGCCGTCGCTGCGGCCGCTCGACTTCACCATCAACGACGGCGAGTTCTTTGTCGTGGTCGGGCCCTCCGGCTGCGGCAAGTCCACCCTGCTCAAGATGATCTCGGGCCTGCTGCCGCCGACGACCGGCGAGGTGCTGGTCGACGGCGAGCCGGTGACCAGGCCGCACGGCAATGTCGGCATCGTGTTCCAGAACGCGCTGCTGCTGCCGTGGCGCAACATCCTCTCCAACGTGATGTTGCCGATCGACATGAAGCAGCTGCCGCGGGACAAGTATCTCGCGCGCGCCAAGGATCTGCTGAAGCTGGTCGGCCTCGAAGGTTTCGAGAAGAAGCTGCCCTGGCAGCTTTCCGGCGGCATGCAGCAGCGCGCCTCGATCTGTCGCGCCCTGGTGCACGACCCCAAGATCATGCTGATGGACGAGCCGTTCGGCGCGCTCGACGCCATGACGCGCGAGCGGATGAATGTCGAATTGATGCGGATCCAGCGCGAGACCGGCAAGACGGTCCTGTTGATCACGCACTCGATCCCGGAAGCCGTGTTCCTCGCCGACCGCGTGCTCGTGATGACCGAGCGGCCCGGCGCGATCGCCGCGATCTACGACGTGCCGATGCCACGGCTGCGCTCGCTCGAGACGATGTCCGATCCTGTCTTCAACGAACTGGTGCAGCGGATCCGGAAGCATTTCTTCTCACAGGGGTCGCTGGACTAACACCCGAGCCGTCAATGCCGCTTCGCCTCAAAGTCAACGATATCGCCTTCTTCGAACGGCCGCTGGTGTTCGCCCGGCCGTTCCGCTTCGGCGCGGTGACGATCACCGCATCGACGCAGATGTTCGTGCGGGTCGAGATCGAGGTGGAAGGCAAGGGCCGCGCCACCGGCGCCAGCGCCGAGATGCTGGCGCCGAAATGGTTCGACAAGCGGCCGCATCTCACCGAAGCGCAGTCGCTCGACGGGCTTCGCCGCTCGCTTGCGATCGCGCGCGGGCTCTATCTGGCGAACAAGGGTCTTGAGACCGCGTTTGGCCTCCACGCCGAACGTATCGGCCCGCAGGTTGCGGCCTGCGCAGCTGAAGACATTCCGCCGCTTGCCGCCGGCTTTGGCCCGGCCGAGATCGACAAGGCGATCCTGGATGCGCTGCTGCGCGCCGCCGGCGCGAACTTCTTCGACGGCATGGCCGGCAATATCGCCGGCATCGACGAGCGGCTGACGCCTGATCTAGACGACGCGGCGATCGCGCGGTTTCTGTCGACGCGCCAACGGCTCGAGCGTGTCGCCGTCAGGCACACGGTCGGAATGGACGACAAGGTTGAAGGCGAGGGCGGCGTCGCCGACCGCAACGAGAACGCCGGTGCGCGCTATTTCAAGCTTAAGCTGAACGGCGATCCCGCACATGACGCGGCGCGGCTGGCGCGGATCGGCGGCGAGCTCGCAAAGCTGCCTTACGCAACCAGGATCACGCTCGACGCCAACGAGCAATATGCCGACCTTGCCGCGCTGAACGCGCTGGTCGACCGGCTCGACCATGACGCGGCGCTGCAGCCGATCAGGGCAAACCTGCTCTATATCGAGCAGCCGATGCCGCGCGATATCACAAGAGCCTCGCCGCTCGGGAAACTGGCGGCGTACGGCATCATCATCGACGAAGCCGACGATTCCTATGACGCATTCCCGCAGGCCCGCGTGCTCGGCTATCGCGGCATCTCCTCGAAATCCTGCAAGGGCATCTACAAGTCCATCATCAACGCCACCCGCGCGGCGGCGTGGAACGCTGAGAGCGGCGGGTATTTCATCAGCGGCGAGGACCTGACCTGCCAGGCCGGGCTCGGCGTGCAGCAGGACCTCGCGCTCGGGGCGCTGATCGGCGTCACCCATGCCGAGCGCAACGGACATCATTATGTCGATGGCTTTGCCGACACCCCGGCTGACGAGGCCGACGCCTTCTTCACCGCGCATTCCGATCTCTACACGCGCGCGGGCAGCAAGGTCCGCCTCGCGATCCATGACGGCGATCTGCTGACGGAATCGATCGCCGCCGCGCCGGGCTTTGCCAGTTCGATCCATCCGGACTGGTCCACCATGCAGCCGCTCAAGCGGCCAACACCACGCGTTTCGCAGGAGCAAGCAGTATGACGACCAAACGCCTCGGCCTGATCATGAACGGCGTCACCGGCCGGATGGGGCTCAACCAGCATCTGATCCGCTCGATCGTCGCGATCCGCGAGCAGGGCGGTGTGCGGCTCGCGAACGGCGACCGCGTCATGCCCGATCCGATCCTGGTCGGCCGCGACGCCGAGAAGGTCGGCGCGTTGGCAAAACGCTACAACATCGAACGCCACACCACCGATCTCGATCGTGCGCTCGCGGACAACGGCGACACCGTGTTCTTCGACGCCGCGACCACGCAGGCGCGGCCCTCGCTGCTGACCAAGGCGATCAATGCCGGCAAGCATGTCTATTGCGAGAAGCCGATCGCGACCAATCTCGAGGAGGCCGTTGCGGTGGTGAAGCTCGCCAATGCCAGGGGCCTCAAGCACGGCACCGTGCAGGACAAGCTGTTCCTGCCGGGCCTGAAGAAGCTCGCTTTCCTGCGCGACTCCGGCTTCTTCGGCCGCATGCTCTCGGTGCGCGGCGAGTTCGGCTATTGGGTGTTCGAGGGCGGCTGGCAGCAAGCGCAGCGGCCGTCGTGGAACTACCGCGCCGAGGACGGCGGCGGCATCATCCTCGACATGGTCTGCCACTGGCGCTACGTGCTCGACAATCTGTTCGGCGAAGTCGAGAGCGTGACCTGCCTCGGCACGACTGACATCCCCGAGCGCTATGACGAGAAGGGCAAGAAATACCAGGCGACCGCCGATGATTCCGCCTACGCCACGTTCCGCCTGAAGGGTGGCGTCATTGCGCACATCAACATGAGCTGGGTGACGCGTGTCTACCGCGACGACCTCGTCACCTTCCAGGTCGACGGCACCCATGGCTCGGCGGTGGCGGGCCTGACCGACTGCGTGATCCAGGCACGCCAGGCGACGCCGCGGCCGGTGTGGAATCCGGACGAGAAGCGGATGCATGATTTCTATGCCGACTGGCAGAAGCTGCCTGAGAACGTCGTCTACGACAACGGCTTCAAGGAACAGTGGGAGATGTTCATCCGCCATGTCTGCGAGGACGCGCCCTACAAATACACCCTGCTCGAAGGCGCCAAGGGCGTGCAGCTCGCCGAATGCGCGCTGAGGAGCTGGAAGGAGCGGCGCTGGATCGACGTCGCCCCGATATCAGTCTGAGAAGGGACCTTGCCATGAACAAGCCAGTCCGGCCGATATCATCTCAGTCGCTGAAGCTGCCGACCGCCGATGGCGCCCTCGAGACCTATCGCCTGGCGGCGTCGCGGACCTTTCCGGCGAAGCTCGAGGGTACGCTGAACCGCGTGGCATTCTCGGCCGCGCATGTGGTGGCCGATCCGCGCGCCGACGTCGATCCCTGGCTGGCCGCGGCGATCGACTGGGACAGGACGATCGCGTTTCGTGAGCACGTCTGGGACCTCGGCCTCGGCGTCGCCGAAGCCATGGACACCGCGCAGCGCGGCATGGGGCTGGATTGGCCGACCTCGCTCGAACTGATCCAGCGCTCGGTGAAGGCGGCCAAGGCCAGGGGCAATGCGCTGGTGTTCTCCGGCGCCGGCACCGACCATCTCGCGGTTGAGCACGCCAGGTCGATCGACAATGTGATCCACGCCTATGAGGAGCAGATCGCGGCAGTGGAGAGGGCCGGCGGCCGCATCATCCTGATGGCCTCGCGCGCATTGGCAAAGCTCGGCAAGAGCGCTGACGACTACGCCAGGGTCTACGACCGCGTGCTGTCGCAGGTTCGTGAGCCCGTGATCATCCATTGGCTCGGCGACATGTTCGATCCGGCGCTATCAGGTTACTGGGGCACGGCCGATCTCGACAAGGCGATGGATACGGCGGTTGCGATCATCAACGCCAATGCGGCCAAGGTCGATGGCGTCAAGGTCTCGCTGCTCGACAAGCAGCGCGAGATCGACATGCGGCGCCGACTCGATCCGCGGGTCAAAATGTACACCGGCGACGACTTCAACTATGCCGAACTGATCGCCGGCGACGACAAGGGATTTTCCCACGCGCTGCTCGGCATTTTCGATGCGATCGCACCGGCGGCGTCCTACGCGCTGTCGCGGCTCGCGGCCGGCGATGAGGCCAGCTTCCACGATGTGCTTGGACCGACGGTGCCGCTGTCGCGCCATATCTTCAAGGCGCCGACGCGCTTCTACAAGACCGGCATCGTGTTCATGGCCTATCTCAACGGGCACCAGGATCATTTTACGATGGTCGGCGGGCAGGAGAGCGCGCGCTCGACCTTGCATCTTGCCGAGCTGTTCCGGCTCGCCGACAAGGCTGGTCTGCTCGCCAATCCGGAGCTCGCGACGCGCCGGATGGCGACGATCCTGGCCACGCGCGGCATCGACGCCTGATGCGCGACTTTTCCAACGACCACCGCTGGCTGTCGCTGAACACGGCGACCGTCCGCAAGCAGGGCGATCTTCTCGCCATCGTCGAGGCCTGCGCGCGCCATGGCATCCGAGCCATCGATCCCTGGCGCGACCAGGTCGCAGCCGTCGGCCTCGATCGCGCCGTCCGTGCGGTCAGGGATGCCGGGCTCGATCTGTCGGGCTATTGCCGCGGCGGCATGTTCACGGCAGATGGCGCGCATCGCAGCGAGGCGCGCGACGACAATCGCCGTGCTGTCGACGAGGCGGCGGCGCTCGGCGCCTCCTGCATCGTGCTGGTGGTCGGCGGCCTGCCGCAATATTCACGGCCGGGCAGCGCGGCGTCGAAGGATATAGCGTTGGCACGATCGCAGGTGCATGACGGCATCGCCGAGATGCTGGACTATGCGAAACAAGCAAAGCTGCCGCTCGCGATCGAGCCGCTGCATCCGGCCTATGCCGCCGACCGCGCCTGCGTGAACACCACAAGGCATGCGCTCGATATCTGCGACGCACTCGATCCCGGCAGAACCGGCGCGATCGGCGTCGCGCTCGACGTCTATCACATCTGGTGGGATCCGGAGTTGATGCGCCAGATCGCGCGCGCCGGCCAGGATCGCCTGCTCGCGTTCCATGTCTGCGACTGGCTGGTGCCGACCAAGGACATCCTCAACGACCGCGGCATGATGGGTGACGGCGTCATCGACATCAGATCGGTGCGCGCCGCCGTCGAGGCGCAGGGCTTTGACGGCTATTCGGAGATTGAGATCTTTTCGAATGACTGGTGGGGCCGTCCGCTGGACGAAGTGCTGCGAACCTGCATCGAGCGGCACCGGACGGTGGTCTAGTACGCCGTCAGGTGGGCACGGCGCTGCATGCTTCCCGCCCCATCAGGACTCCTCGTTGCGGTGCTCGATCTCAAGCGTGACGAGCCGCGCCAGCAGCGTTGCCGGATAGAGCTGGCCGAAGATCGCCTCGAGATTGCACAGGCTCCGCGCGATCGGATGCAACGGAGCGACGTCGCCATAACCTGTCGTCGTGAGCGTGGCGAAGCTGAAATAGAGGACGCGGCTCGCCAATGTCGGGCTGTCTTCCACCTTCATGCCGGGAAATGCGTCGGGCCTCAGCGTGCCGACAAAGGTGTAGAGCGCCGCGAAGATCACGGCGACCGTGAGATAGAGCAGGACCGCGCCGATCACACGGTGATAGGTGACGCGGCCTGGCGCGAACGTCGCGCGCGCCACCGTCACGGCCATGGTGAGGCCGACGAGCAGCCAGGATGCGGCGAACAGGTTGAGATCGAAAATTGAAGGTGAGCGTAGTCTCAGGATCCCGCCCGTGACGATCATGACGAGCGCGACCAGCATCGTGACGACCGCCAGCGTGCTGCCTGACATCAGGAAGACGCCGCCGACCAGGACCAGCGCGAGCAGGAGCTCAAAAATCTGGAACTCGAACAGCCCCAATGCCTGCAACGGCGCTACCACGAAAATCATGACCAGGAGCAGGACAGTGAGCACCGTCAACAAGGAATCGCCCCAGCGCTCGCGTAGCTCGCCAGTGCTCATCCAGCCGCGCTTCATTCCCGCCCCGTCATTCGGCATTGCATCGGGATGCCGATACCAGACATTGCTGCGCGCCGGCCGCAAAGGCAAGATGGGGGACTGGCATTCTGTGGCGCGCCCGGCGATCCAGAGCGCCGTCCGGCCGTCTCAGGGGCTCGCGACCCGCTGCAGCGTGTTGAAGCGGGCTTTCTGCTCGCTGCTCAGCATCGCATAGAACTCGTCCAGTGCGGGCTCGATCAGCTTCGCGGCCTTCTGCATGGCTTCGAGCCGGTGCTGCATCGCCTCCAGCCGGCCGACCGGCGTCAGCTGCACGTCGTTCGGGCAGGCCGCCTGCAGGTCCGCTATGGCTCTTGTGGTCGCATCGCTCAGGCGGTCGAGCGCCTCCTTCTGCTTGCCGGCTGGATGAAGCGAGGCCGCGATCCGGTTGATCGGCAGGTGCGCCAGGTCGGATTTCGAATCGCCGCAATTGCCGGCTTGCGCGGTCGCCTCCTGCTGCGGCGAACGCTCGCCGACATGTGGACCGAGCGCATTGAAGCGGGCCTGTTGCTCGTCGCTGAGCGAGCTGTAGAAATTCTCCAGCGCAGGCCGCACGATCTTGATCGCCTCGAGCGTCGCGCTGATGCGGTTTTGCATCGACCGCAAGCGGCCGGTGGGCGTCATGGCATAGCTGTCCGAACAGGAGTCCTTGAAGATATCGGCGGCCTTTGCCGCTGATGTCTTCAACTCGTCGAGCAGGGCGCGCTGCTGCTGGTCCGGCCGTACCGCCCGCGCGATGTCGGCAAGCGGCCAGGCCGTGACGCCCTTGTCCGGTTCGCCGCAGAGCTGCTTGACTGCCTGCGGGCTCGTGTCGGTGCGCTGACGGGACCGATCGCGGCCCGCGGTCGCCGGATAGTCGCCAGGATAGATGCTGGCATAGGCGGAGTAGGGACTGTTGGTGTCCCAGAACACGGTGTCGACGAAGTCGTCATAGGCGTAGGCCCAATAGCCGGGCTCGTAGGCATAGGACCAGAACGTGTAGTCAAAGATGTCCGAATAGGCGTAGGGCCAGAACACCGGCCCAAGCCACGCCACGAAGGCCGCGTGGCTGCCGCGTCGCCAGGCATGTCGGGGCGCCCAGCCGCCTTGGCGCGCCGCAAGCCCTGCCTGGCCTTGCGCGCCTGCCTGCTCGCGGAAGTGCGCGGCAAACCGCTCGCGCTGCGCCGCCTGCGTCGCGGCCGTGGTCGCGACCGCGGCTCCAACCGTTGCTGCCGGCGCCAATCTCTGCTGGCGGGCAACGTCGGCCTGCTGCGCACGCTGCTCGCGCTGCAACAGACGGCTCTGCGCCTGCAGGGCACGGTCATGGACGCGTTGCGCGCGTGCACCTTGGACCTTTTGCGACTGCAATTGCTGCACGCGTTGCTGCAGGCGATCGATCCGGGTCTGCCGCTCGGTGGTCTGGCGCGAGAGCGCGTCACGCTGCCGCTGCTGCGCCGCCTGCTGGCGTTGCTGGATCATCTGCTGATGCTGCTGCGCGCGCTGTTGAACGCGCTCCGTCGGCGACGGCCGCTCGCTCAAGCGCGAAGGTGGACTCGGGCGTGATGGCGCCGCGATATGCGGAGCCTGGCGCTGCGGTGCTCCTCGACGGAATTCGGGGCGTGGCGTTGCGACACGCGGCGCGGCGATATGGGGGGCCTGGCGCACCGACGGGGCGGCGAAATGCGGGGCCGGGCGCGGCGCCATCGCCGGTCGCTGCGGGGCGTGGAACGCGGGTGCTGCCGGCCGTGCCATCGCGGGTGGCCGAGCCATTGCAGGCGGTCTCGCCATTGCGGGCGGCCTGGCCATTGCGGGAGGGGCGGCGTGTACCATCGGCGCGGCGGGACGCGCCATTGCGGCCGGTGCAGCCGGCCTTGCCGCCGGTGGACCCTTTCCGTGTGGCTGGGCGGACGCGCCGCCGTGCGGCACGAGCATCGAGCTGCCAATCGAAAAGACAACAAACAAAGCGCTGCGGGAAAGCATGAGCTTAGCTCTCCGTTCAACAGTCGCCCGCAGTACTTTAACGCACCGACGTCGGATTCGTTCGTTGTGGCTACGGCCGGCGTTACGGTCTTCCGGCGAGGGGAACCGTCAGGAAACGTCCTGCGTGAGGGTCGCCGCGATCCGCTGCGTCGCCCAGTCGACCTGATCGGCCGTGATCACCAGCGGCGGAGCGATCCGGATGGTGTGCTCATGGGTGTCCTTGGCGAGGATGCCGCGCGCCTGCAGCGCCAGGCAATAGCGACGGGCGCCGCCGGCTTCGGGATGCAGCTCGATCGCCAACATCAGCCCGCGCCCGCGCACCTCGCGGATCACGTTGGCGCGGATGTCCTGCAATCCGGCGAGAAAGCGGGCGCCCTGTTGCGCGGCGTTCTCGATCATTCCCTCGTCGATCAGCACGCGCAGCGCCGCCCGCGCCACCGCGCAGGCCAGCGGATTGCCGCCGAAGGTCGAACCGTGCTGGCCGGGCCGCAGCGTGCCGAGCACGGCGTTGTTGGAAAGCACCGCCGACACCGGATAGAAGCCGCCCGACAGCGCCTTGCCGAGCAGCGTCACGTCGGCCTCGATCCCTTCGTGCTGCTCGGCGAGCAGCTTGCCGGTGCGGCCGAGCCCGGTCTGAATCTCGTCGAGCACAAGCATCACATTATGCGTGGTGCACAGCTCGCGCACGCGGGCGAAATAGCCTGGCGGAGGAATCACGACGCCGGCTTCGCCCTGGATCGGCTCGACCAGGAAGGCCGCGGTGTTCGGCGTGATCGCCTGCTCGAGCGCGGCGGCATCGCCGAACGGGATGATCTTGAAGCCCGGCGCGAATGGGCCGAAATGGTCGCGCGAGCCGGGATCGGTCGAGAAGCCGACGATGCCGAGCGTGCGTCCGTGGAAATTATTGGCGCAGACGATGATCTCGGCCTGCCCGTCCGGCACGCCCTTGACCTCATAGGCCCATTTGCGCACCGACTTGATCGCGCTCTCCACCGCCTCGGCGCCGCTGTTCATCGGCAGCACCTTGTGCGAGCCGGTCAGCTCTGCGAGCTCGCGGTAGAAGGGAGCAAGCTGGTCGTTGTGGAAGGCGCGCGAGGTCAGCGTCAGCCGCTGCGCCTGCTCGATCATGGCTGCGAGGATCTTAGGATGGCAGTGGCCCTGGCTCACCGCCGAATAGGCGGAGAGACAGTCGAGGTAGCGGTTGCCATCGGTATCCCAGACCCAGACGCCTTCGCCGCGGGACAGCACGACCCCGATCGGCTCGTAATTGTAAGTGCCGAACTGCGCCTCGGTTGCGAGGAAATCAGTGACCGATGCATTCATCATGCGTCACTCCCGCTGCAGCGCACGAGAGATTACATCAAATCGTGCCTGCAGTTGATTTGGGCATCAGTTCCTCCACAGGGAAGTGTGTCGCCGGCCGAATTCGCAGGGAACAATTTATGCGCTGATGCTGCAGAGCACGCTGAGGAAGCCGCGGAAGCGCACCCGCCCGCCACGCACCGGCTCGTCGTCGAGCGCGTAGTTCGGGAAGCGTTTGAGGAACCGCGAGATCGCGATGGCGCCTTCGAGGCGCGCCAGCGCCATGCCGGCGCATTGATGCGCGCCGGTGCCGAAGGCAAGGTGGCGGTTCGGCGTGCGCGCGACGTCGAAAGCTTCGGGGTTGGGGAATTGCGCGGGGTCGCGGTTGGCCGCGCCGATGCAGAGCGTGACCAGCGTGCCCGCCGGCAGCTTGATGCCGCCGAGCTCGGTCTCTTCCACGATCATGCGGTTGCCGAGCTGGTTCGAGCTTTCGTAGCGCAGCATCTCCTCGACCGCGGTCTTGATCAGCTCGGGTTGCGCGATCAGCCGTTGCTTCTGATCCGGATTTTGGCTGAGCGTCACCAGCCCGTTGCCGATCAGATTGGTCGTGGTTTCGTGGCCGGCGTTGAGCAGGAAGATGCAGTTGTGCAGCAATTCCTTCGCGGTCAGCCGCTCGCCATTGTCCTCACCCTGGATCAGCCTTGTCAGCACGTCGCGTTCGGGGTTGCCCGGCTTCTTGCGGCGGCGTTCAACCAGCGTTTCGAGATAGGCGAGGAAATCCTTCACCGCATTGTTGCCGCGATCGAACGCCTCCTTGCCGATCACCGGCTCCAGCGCGCCCAGGATCGCCAGCGACCAGTCACGCAGCGGCTCGCGTTCGTCGTGCGGCACGTCGAGCAGATTGCCGATCACCTCGACCGGAATGGCCGAGGCGAAGTCGCCGATCAGCTCGAAGCGGTCGCGGGTCTCGATCCGGTCGAGCAGGCTGTCGACCAGCGCGATCAGGTCAGGCTCCATGCCGGCGATCGCCCGCGGCGACAATGCGCCCATGATCAGCCGCCGCACGCGGGTATGCGCCGGCGGATCGTTGAAGACGAGGCTGGTCGTGTGATGCTCGTAGAGCAGCGAGTTGCCGTATTTCGGCAAGAACTCCTTCTTCTTGTCGGAGGAGAATGCCTTGGTGTTCTTGTAGGCGGCGATGAGGTCGTCGTAGCGGGTGAGAAAATAGCAGCCGTTCGGCAGCCGCTTGACCGGCGCGCTCTCGCGCAACGCGCGATAGGTCGGGTAGGGGTCGGCATAGAACTCCGGCGTCAGCTTCTCGAGGTCGAAGCCGTCAGCCAGCTCGCGCGCGTGTCCGTTCATGGCGCATCCAACCCAATTAGTTTCATTTGCAACTATCGTAAGCCGCGTGCGGCGGCCGCGCAACACAATTTGCTGGGGCCGGGAACAGCGCGCCGGGGCGTCGCGTGGTGCGAGCAAATCGCAGAGCCATATGCGGTTTTGCGCTTTGATGAAGCGCGCGCGCCCCTCTACAGTCGCGACCAAACAACAAGACCGGAAACGCCAATGCATGCCCGTGCCGACACTGCGGCCTCCTGGCCCGAGGAGATCTTCTCGATATTGCAGCGCTTCGAGGTGCGTCAGGTGCCCTACGTGCCCGACGCCGGCCATTCAGAGCTGATCGAGCGGGTGCTGGGGTCGTCCTCGATGCGCGGCATCGCGCTGACCACCGAGGAAGAGGGCGTGGCGCTGCTCGCGGGCGCCTGGGCCGGCGGCCAGCGCGGCGTGCTGCTGATGCAGTCGAGCGGGGTCGGCAATTGCATCAACATGCTGTCGCTGGTGCAGATCTTCCGCCTGCCGTTCCTGACGCTGGTGACGATGCGCGGCGAATGGGGCGAGTTCAATCCCTGGCAGGTGCCGATGGGCTCGAACACGCAAGGGATACTCGAACTGTCCGGGATCAAGGTGCTGCGCGCCTCGCACCCTGAAGAAGTCCGCGAAGTCGTCGAGGCCGGCGCAGCGCAGGCCTTTAACGCCTGCACGCCCACCGCCGTCCTGCTGTCGCAGCGCCTGATCGGGGCAAAGGTCTTCACCAAATGAGCAAAGCCAATCTCCTCGACCGCCGTGCCGTCGTTTCCGAACTGCTGAAAGATCGCAAGGGCGCGTTCGCCGTCGGCGGCCTCGGCGCCTCGACCTATGACATCGCCGCTGCCGGCGACCACGACCGCAACTTTTATCTCTGGGGTGGCATGGGCGGCGCCGTGATGATCGGGCTCGGCCTCGCGCTGGCCCAGCCGACGCTGCCGGTCGTCGTGATCACCGGCGACGGCGAGATGCTGATGGGGATGGGAAGCCTCGCCACCGTCGGCCTGCAGCAGCCCAAAAATCTCTCGATCATCGTGCTGGACAATGAGGCTTACGGCGAGACCGGCGGCCAGGCCAGCCATACCGGCGGAACCGCCGACCTCGTGGGTATTGCCAAAGCCTGCGGAATCGGGGATAGCCGGGCGATCAGCACGATGGCTGAGGTCGAGGCTTTTGCCTCGTCTTTGCAAGACGTTACGGCGGGGCCGCGGTTCGCCAGCGCGAAGATCGACGGGGCCAATCTGGAGCGCGTGCTGTCCAGCCGCGACGGCACCTACCTCGTGAACCGCATCAGAGGGTCGATCGGCCACACTCCTATTTAAAGTGGCTTTCGCGGTGCAATAGAACCTTGACTTTTGGTAAAGTGAGTGATTACTCACGACCCAAATGTCTACCTTACGCATGACGAGTGACTTGCGGCGTCAGTTGATCCTGAGCGCCGCCAAGCGGTGTTTCGCCCGCAGCGGCTTTGCCGGCACCACGACAAAGAGCGTGGCGGCCGCGGCTGCCATTTCGGAAGGGCTGCTGTTCAAGCACTTCCCGTCCAAGGCGGCGCTCTATGCCGAGATCCTTGCCGAGGAGTGCGAGGCGGATCCCGATCTCGCGCATCTGCTCGGCCAGGAGCCCTCGACCGCGACCCTGGTCGAGCTGGTGCAAGGCATGGTCGATCACTTCATGCAGTTGCGTGATGCGCCGGACCAGGAAGAGACGCAGCGGATGCGGCTGATGGTGACGAGCCATCTCGACGACGGCGAGTTTGCGCGCCTGCTCTACGACAAGGTCGGCAAGCTGATCGGCCCGACCTTCGCCGCCTCGCTCGAGCGGGCGATCGCCGCCGGCGAGGCCACGAAGATCGGCGACGAGCCGCTCAACCTATTCTGGTTTGCGCACCATACCGTGCTGATGGGTGCGCTGACCCAGCTGCCTGCGACACCATGTCTCCCCTACGGCGATGCCGCTGCGGCCGAGCGGCAGCTTTGCCAATTCATCCTTCGCGGCATCGGACTTACCGAAGCCGCAATTTCAACTCATTTGGGCCGCCAGCCGTCGCCGATCGCAGGACCGTCGGTAACTGCAGAAAGTGCATGACATGAATATTCAGACCGAAAGCCACATCTCGGGGCAACCGATCAAGGAGAAGCAAGCCAAGCGTCCCGTCCGCATGGTGCGCTGGTTCATCATCGTAGGCCTGTTGCTGGCCCTGCTCGTCGGTGCGCTGGTCGGCTTCAACGCCTTCCGCAGCCACATGATCGCGCAGTTCTTTGCCAACAATAAGCCGCCGCCGGCGAACGTGTCGGCCGTCGAGGCGAAGACTGAGGTGATTCCGAACCTGCTGACCGCTGTCGGCGATCTCGTCGCCGTGCACCAGGTCAACGTCACGACCGACGTGCCGGGCCGCATCACCGAGATCCAGTTCACCGCCGGCAGCCACGTAAAGGCCGGTACGCCGCTGGTGCAGTTGTTCGACGCACCGGAGCAGGGCGACCTCGCCAACTACAAGGCGCAGGCGACCGTGGGCGAGCTGCAGCTCGACCGCGCCAAGCAACTCGCGTCGCGCCAGTTCGGTCCGCAGTCGACCGTCGATACGGCGCAGGCGGCTTACGACCAGGCCAAGGCGGGCATTGCCAAGACCGAAGCGCTGATCTCGCAGAAGCTGGTGCGCGCACCGTTCGAAGGCGATCTCGGCGTGCGCCAGGTCGAAGTCGGCCAGTATCTGACGGCCGGCACGCAGATCGTGTCGCTGACCGATCTGTCGGTGCTGTACGCCAACCTGACCGTCACCGAGAAGCAGAGCTCTCAGATCAAGGTCGGCCAGGCCGTACGGGTCTCGGTCGACGCCTATCCGGGCCGCACCTTCGAGGGCAAGATCACGACCATCGAGCCGCAGATCGCGACCGACACCCGCAACATCCGGGTGCAGGCCACGATCCAGAATCCGGACAGCATCCTCAAGCCCGGCATGTTCGCGACCACCACGATCGTGCTGCCCGGGAAGCCGCCGGTCGTGACCATTCCCGAAACCGCGGTCGACTACACGCTGTACGGCGACTCGGTGTTCCTGATCACCGAGAAGAAGGGCGACGACGGCAAGACCACCCTGACCGCGGACCGCACCTTCGTGAAGACCGGCAACCGCGTCGAGGGCCGTGTCGAGATCCTCAAGGGTCTGAAGGCGGGGGACAAGGTCGTCGCAGTCGGCCAGATCAAGCTGCAGTCGGGCATGCCGGTTGCGATCTCGACCGATCCGCCGCCGCCGGTTCCGGCCGAACCGCCGCGCTACTGATCTTCATTCATCGAACTCGGAGGGCCATCGGCCCTCCGCCACATCTTGCCGCAAGCCGGCAGAACACGAATCGAGTTGGCGATGGCCTTCACTGATATTTTCATCAAGCGCCCGGTGCTGTCGGTCGTCGTCAGTCTGCTGATCCTGCTGATCGGCCTGCGCGCGGCGATGGTTTTGCCGATCCGGCAATATCCGAATCTTTCGAACACCGTCGTGACGATCACCACGTCATATCCCGGTGCGTCGCCCGAGCTGATCAACGGCTTCATCACCACGCCGATCGAGCAGGCCGTCGCGTCGGCCGAAGGCGTCGACTACATGACGTCGAACTCGGTGCTCGGCACCTCGACGATTCAGGTCTACGTCAAGCTCAATCACGATCCGAACCAGGCGCTCACCGAGGTGCTCGCCAAGGTCAACTCGGTCAAATACCTGATCCCGAAGGAAGCCTTCGATCCCGTCGTGACCAAGGCGACCGGTGACACCATCGCCGTGATGTATCTCGGCTTCTCCAGCGAGGAGCTGACCGGATCGTCGATCTCCGACTATCTGACCCGCGTCGTGCAGCCGGTGCTCTCGACGGTCGATGGCGTCGCCTCGGCCGACATCCTCGGCGGCCAGACCTTCGCGATGCGCGTCTGGCTCGATCCGACCCGCATGGCCGGACGCGGCGTATCGCCCAACGACGTCGCCGCCGCGATCGCCGCCAACAACTTCCAGGCGGCCGCCGGCCAGACCAAGGGCTTCTTCATCGTCTCCAACGTCTCGGCCAATACCGACCTTCAGAACATCGATCAGTTCAAGCGGATGATCGTGAAGGCGAAGGACGGCGGCTTTGTGCGCATCGAGGACATCGCGACGGTGGAGCTCGCCGCGCAAAGCACGGACGCCAGCGTCGCCTTCAACGGCGAGCATGCGATCTTCATCGGCATCAAGGCGACGCCGCAGGGCAACCCGCTGACCCTGGTGAAGGGCGTGCGCGCGCTGTTCCCCGACCTCGAGCGCAACCTGCCGCCGTCGATGAAGATGAAGGTGGCCTACGATTCCACGAAGTTCATTCAATCGTCGATCGATGAGGTCGAGAAGACGCTCACTGAAGCGGTCCTGATCGTCGTCGTCGTCATCTTCCTGTTCCTGGCCTCGCTGCGGTCGGTGATCATTCCCGTCGTCACCATCCCGCTGTCGCTGATTGGCGTCTGCATCCTGATGCTGGCCGCCGGCTTCAGCTTCAACCTGCTGACGCTGCTGGCGATGGTGCTGGCGATCGGCCTCGTGGTCGACGACGCGATCGTGGTCGTGGAGAACATCCATCGACATCTCGAGGAGGGCCTGCCACCGGTGCAGGCATCGCTAAAGGGTGCCCGGGAGATCGTCGGTCCCGTCGTCTCCATGACGATCACGCTGGCGGCGGTGTACGCGCCGATCGGCTTCCTCGGCGGCGTGACCGGCACGCTGTTCCGCGAATTCGCCTTCACGCTGGCGGGCTCGGTGATCGTGTCGGGCGTGATCGCGCTGACGCTGTCGCCTATGATGTGCTCGGTGTTCCTCAAGAGCGCGGAGGAGGGGCGTTTCGCCAAGGTGGTCAATCGCGTGTTCGGCGCGTTGACGCGGGCCTATGGCCGTCAGCTCGACCGTTCGCTCGACTACCGCCCGATCACGGCGCTGTTCGCTGTGACCATCCTCGGTCTGGTCGGCTTCCTCTATATGCACATCCAGAAGGAGCTGGCGCCGCAGGAGGACCAGGGCATCGTGTTCGCGGTGACCAAGGCGCCGAAATACGCCAACATCGACTACATCGATTTCTACGGCGACAAGATGGACAAGGAGTTCCAGAAGTTTCCCGAGACCGACCTGCGGTTCATCCTGAACGGCATCACCGGTCCGCAGGGCGGCTTCGCGGGCATGCTGCTCAAGCCGTGGGATGAGCGCAAGCGCAGCGCGCAGGCGCTGCAGCCGCTGGTTCAGGCCGAGCTGTCCAAGATCGAGGGCATCAGCGCGTTCGCGTTCAGCCTGCCGCCGCTGCCCGGCGGCCCCGGCGGTCTGCCGGTACAGATGGTGATCTCTTCGACGGCCGGATTCCAGCAGGTGTTCGACCAGATGAGCAAGCTGAAGGATGCGGCGCGCAAGAGCGGCCTGTTCATCGTCACCGACAGCGACCTTGACTTCAACCAGCCGGTGGTCCGGGTGAAGGTCGACCGCTCGAAGGCGAGCGACCTCGGCATCACCATGCAGTCGATCGGCGGCGCCCTGGCGACGCTGCTGGGCGGCAACTATGTCAACCGCTTCAATCTGGAAGGACGCTCCTACCAGGTGATCCCGCAGGTGCCGCGCGCCAGCCGGCTCGCGCCTGAGGCATTCAACGATTACTACGTCCCGACCGCGACCGGGCAGCTGGTGCGGCTGTCCACCGTGGTTTCGGTCGAGACCGGCGTCGATCCGAACGCGCTGACACACTACAACCAGCTCAACTCGTCGACCTTCCAGGCGGTGCCGATGCCCGGCGTCTCGATGGGCCAGGCGGTGGAGTTCCTGCAGGGTGAAGCCAAGAAGCTGCCGTCCGGCTTCAGCTACGACTTCTTGGCCGACTCCCGGCAATACGTCCACGAAGGCAACCAGCTGCTGGTCACCTTCGCGTTCGCCATCATCATCATCTTCCTGGTGCTGGCGGCGCAGTTCGAGAGCCTGCGCGATCCGTTCGTGATCATGATCTCGGTGCCGATGGCGATCGTCGGCGCCCTGATCCCGCTGTTCTTCGGCGTCGCCACCATGAACATCTACACCCAGGTGGGCCTGCTGACGTTGGTCGGATTGATCACCAAGCACGGCATCCTGATGGTGGAGTTCGCCAACGAGTTGCAGCTCAACGAGGGACTGGACCGCCGCGCGGCCATCGAGATGGCCGCCCGGATCCGCCTGCGTCCGATCCTGATGACGACGGCGGCCATGGTCACCGGCCTGCTGCCGCTGCTCACGGCCTCGGGCGCCGGCGCTGCCAGCCGCTTCTCGATCGGGCTTGTGGTCGTCGCCGGTATGACGATCGGCACGCTGTTCACGCTGTTCGTGCTGCCAATGGTCTACACGGTGATCGCGACCGACCACCAGGCCGCTGCCCATTCCGATCGCGCCAAGCAGATCGCCGACTACGAGCTCGACCGTCGCGGCGGCGCGCTGAAACCGACCTGAGCCCTCCAAGCTCATGCTCGCAGGGAAGGCGGCACTGGCGAAAGCCACTGCCGCCTTTTCTTTGTCTCGTGATAGCCTTTGCCGACGGCGGGCAGAAAATACTCGCCTCAAGGAAATCCGGAGGAAACAGGCATGGCGAGCGAGTTTGCGGCGGGCAATTACCGGTTCATTCCGGCCGTGTTCCAATATTCAAGCGGCGCGCAGGCGAACGCGGGCTATGAGATCGAACGGGTGCGCTTCGATCGCCTGCTGCCGCTCGCGGAAGGTTTTGCGCGGATCGCGGCCTACATCCGCGACGCCGGCCGGCCGCTGACCGCGTTCTGCGCCTGCGAATTGCGTTCGCCGGCCGCCTTCACCGAGGACGGCTTCCGCGCCTTCAACCAGCACTACGTCAAGACGCTCGCCGAATGGGGCCTGTTCGACGGCACCATAAATCCGGTGGCGCGCAGCAACGTCTGTCCCGAGATCGATCCGCCGGCCGAGCCGTCGTTCCATGCGTTCTCGTTCACGCGGCCGAGCACGACGACGTCGCCATCCTTCGTGATCGCCGGCGGTGCGGAGGCGCGCGGCGGCACCGCGAGCTATCCCGACCGCATCGTCTGCTATCGCGATCTCAGTCCCGGCGCGTGGCGGGAGAAGGTCCGCTTCACCGCCGGCGAGATGGAACGCCGTCTCGCCGAGTTCAGCTTCGGCTGGCAGGAGACGACGGCGGTGCAGGCCTACACCGTGCACGACATCCATCCGGTGCTCGTCGACGAGCTGGTCCGCCGCGGCGCCACCCGCTCCGGCCTGACCTGGCACTTCTGCCGCCCGCCGGTGGTCGATCTCGAATACGAGATGGATTGCCGCAGGGTGCTCAGGGAAGTGGTGATTTAGCTTCCGCCGTCATTGCGAGGAGCGAAGCGACGAAGCAATCCATAGCTCCGCATGCGCGGTGATGGTGGATTGCTTCGCTTCGCTCGCAATGACGAGAACTTGGTGTCCCGTCATCCTGAGGAGCGCGTGGCGCGTCTCGAAGGATGAACGGCCCGGTCGGTGGCCGTCGACCCTTCGAGACGCGCGCAAGATGCGCGCTCCTCCAGCGACAATGGCGAAGCCGTTGCGCGGGGGTGACGGAAAGAGCACAGGCGCTCGCTGTGGCACGAATCCACTACCGCGCCTTCGGATCGAGCGCGTCGCGGAGGCCGTCGCCGACCAGATTGAACGACAACACGACCAGGAAGATCGCAAGCCCCGGCCAGACCGCCATCCAGGGCGCGCTGGTCAGGAAGCGTTGCGCGGCGTTGAGCATGCTGCCCCAGGACGGTGCCGGCGGCTGCTGGCCGAGGCCGAGGAACGACAGCGCGGCCTCGGCGATGATCGCGGCCGCGATCGACAGCGTCGCCTGCACCAGCAGCGCCGGCAGGATGTTGGGCAGGATGTGGACCAGCGCGATGCGCCAGCGCGGATTGCCCATGGCGCGCGCCGCCTCGACATAATCCTCGACCTTGACGCTCATCACCTGGCCGCGGGTCAGGCGGATGAAGATCGGGGTCGCCGAGACGCCGATCGCGATCATGGCATTGCTAAGACTCGGTCCGAGGAACGCTGCGAGTGCGATCGCCAAGATCAGGAACGGGCAGGCCAGCATCGCATCGGTGATGCGGCTGATCAGCGCGTCGATGAAGCCGCCGCGATAGCCGGCGACGAGGCCGAGCGGCACGCCGACCGCAAGCGCGATGCCGACCGAGATGACGCCGGCAAGCAGCGAGGCGCGAGCGCCGAACACGACGCGGGCGAACACGTCGCGGCCGAGCTCGTCGGTGCCGAGCCAGTGCTGCGCCGACGGCGCCTTGCGTACCAGCGACCAGCTCGTCGCGACCGGATCATAGGGCACGATCAACGGCGCGAACACGGCGAGCAGGATGAAGAGCGCGATCACGGTGAGCCCGAGCACGGCACCCTTGCGCCGGATCAGCCGCCGCCAGGCGCGCCGCGCCGGGCTCTCGAGCGTTTCGGCGGCGGCAAGCGGAGCGAGGGGGCTGAGTGCAACGTCGGTCATCCGATCAACCCCTCAGCCGCGGGTTGACGAGGATGTAGGCGATGTCGGCGATCAGGTTGAGCGTGATGTAGATCGTCGCCGTGGTCAGCACCACGCCCTGCACGACCGCATAGTCGCGGTTGAACACGGCATCGACGATCAGCTTGCCGAAGCCCGGGATCGAGAAGATCTGCTCAGTGAGCACCGCGCCCGACAGCAGCGTGCCGAGCTCGAGCGCGCCGAGCGTGATGATCGGCGTCAGCGCGTTGCGCATCGCATGCTTGAGGATCACGGTGCGCTCGGACAGGCCCTTGGCGCGCGCGGTGCGGACATAGTCGCTCTCCAGCACCTGCAGCATCGCGCTTCGCGTATGCCGCATCAGGATCGCCGCGATCGCATTGCCGAGCACGAAGGCCGGCATGACCGATGCGGCGAGGCTCGCGCGCCAGTTTTCGCTGAGCGGCACGTAGCCGGAGGCCGGCAGCCAGCCAAGTTCGACGGAGAACAGGAAGATCAGCATGATGCCGAGCCAGAAATTCGGCGTCGAGATACCCCACAGCGCGAACAAATTGGCGCCATAGTCCCACGCGGTGCCGATTTTCACCGCCGAGATGATGCCGGCGGGAATGCCGATCAGGAAGGCGACCACGATCGCCATGCCGGCGATTTGCATCGTAACCGGCAGCTTCTGCGCGATCAGGCTCGACACCGGCATCTTGTTGCGCAGTGACTCGCCGAGGTCGCCCGTGAGCACGCCCTTGACCCAATAGGCGTATTGCACCGGGATCGGTTGATCCAAATGGTATTGCTGGCGGATCTGTTCGATGACGGCCGGATCGCGCTCCTCGCCGGCCATGACGAGTGCCGGATCGCCGGGCAGCAAATGTTGCAGCGAGAAGATCAGGAGCGAGACGAAGAACAGCGTCGGGACCAGCTGAACCAGCCGCTTGGCGAGGAAGTTCAGCATTGTCGGCCCCGCGTGTCCTGCGCTGTGGCGATCATTTCAATTTCAGCCCGACCACGCGCACCAATCCGTCCGGCATCTGCCGGTAACCCGCGACTTTTGTGGAATGCGCGATCAGGAGTGTGCGGTGATAGAGATAGATGATCGGCTCGTCATTGAGCACGATCCTGGTCATCTTCTCGTAGATTGCCTTGCGCTGGGCGGGATCGTTGATCAGCCGTGCATCTTCCATCAGCTTGTCGGCTTCCGCGTTAGAATAGCCGCCATCGTTCTGCGGCGCCTTGGTGTGCAGGAAGACATAGGAATTGCCGTCGGGATCGATCCGGCCGCTCCAGTTGATCTGAAACACCTGAAATTCGCCGGCCTGGGCCTGCTTGAAAGTCGTCGCGAATTCGACCACGCGGATCTTGATGTCAAAGCCGGCTTCGGCCGCCATCGACTGCACGACCTGGGCTACGGCTTCGTTCTCGGCGCCTTTGGGGACCATGTAGTCGATGGCGACGGGCAGCGTGACACCGGCCTCCTTCAGCAGCGCCTTGGCCTTGGCAATGTCGCGTCCCCGAACCGGAAACGCCTTCTGATAGTAAGGGTGTGTCGGGCTGACCCACTGATTGCCCGGCGTGAACTCGCCGTTGAAGACGACCTGGTTGAGCGCCTCGCGGTCAATCGACAGATCGAGCGCCTGGCGCACCTTTTCCGACTGGCTGAGCGGCCCCTTGCTCTTGTCGTTGCCGATGTTGATGGTGAGGCCGAGATAGCCGAGTTCAGGTGCGGTCGACAGCACGAGCCGCTTGTCACTTCGGACGTCCTTGATATCGGTGGCAAGCACGCGCTCGATCAGATCGAGCCCGCCGGATTTCAGATTGGCGAGCCGCACCGTGGCATCGACGATAGGAAGGAACACGATGCGATCGATGAAGACGTTGTCCTTGTTCCAGTAATCCCCGAATTTCTCGAACACCATGCGGTCCTGCTGCACGCGTTCGACGAACTTGTAGGGTCCGGCGCAGACTGGATGCAGTCCGAATTTGTCACCCGCTTCCTTCACCGCCTTCGGCGAAACCATCATGCCGGCGCGGTCGGTCAACTGGGCGATCAGCGGCGAGTAGGGCGTCTTGAGCACCAGCTTGATGGTCAGGGGATCAACGACGTCGACGTGGTCGAGCGCAGCCAATTCCGGTTTGCGAAACGAGGTCGGCAGTGTCAGATGGCGCTCCAGCGAGAATTTGGCGGCTTCGGCGTCGAACGGCTCACCGTCGTGGAACTTGACGCCCGGCCGGAGCTTGATCGTCATCTCCTTGCCGTCGGCCGAGTTCTCGTGGGACAGCGCGAGTTGCGGAACGATGTTCAGCTTCTCGTCGATGTCGAACAGCTTGTCGCAGAAGGCTGAAAAGACGATGCGGCCGACATAGGTGCGTCCGATTGAAGGATCGAGGATGTCCGGGTCCTCGGCGAGCCCGATGCGGAGTGTCGTCTCGGCACGCGCGCTCGTTCCGCACCAGGTCACGAGGGCCGCCATCAGGACCGCCAAGCGCCAAAATCTCATCGCCAACCCCTTGTTCCCTACGCCTCTGTTCCCTGTGAAATAACCCCGGGCTGTCCCGAGGCTTCCGCCGCATTGAACGCCGCCACCAGCTTTTCCAGTGTCGGCGAGAACCCGCCATCGGAGGGCACGATCGCCTCCGCGCCGGGCAGCTCGCCCGTCCGGTGACAGGCCGATGCATAACCGGTGCCATCTTCGCGCAACTGCGGCACTTCACTGCGGCAGCGCGCGATCACATAGGGACAGCGGGTATGGAAGCGGCAGCCGGAGGGCGGATTGAGCGCGCTCGGCAGTTCGCCCTCCAGCACGATGCGGCTGCGCTTCGCACGCGGCTTCGGCACCGGGATCGCCGACAGCAGCGCGCGGCTATAGGGATGGCGCGGCGCGGCGAACAGCGCTTGGGCATCCGCGGTCTCGACGATGGTGCCGAGATTCATCACGGCGACGCGATCGGCGATGTGCTTCACTACGGCGAGATCGTGCGAGACGAAGATGTAGGCGAGCTTCAGGCGATCCTGCAGGTCGCGCAGCAAATTCAGGATCTGGGAACGGATCGAGACGTCGAGCGCCGACACCGGCTCGTCGCAGATGATCAGCTTCGGCTCGACCGCGAGCGCGCGGGCAATCGCGATGCGCTGGCGCTGGCCGCCGGAGAATTCATGTGGATAGCGCCGCGCGAACCGCGGCTCGAGCCCGACCAGGCGCAACAGCTGCTCGACCCGCTCGCGGCGGTCCGCGGCCGGGACGAGATTGTGCAGTGCCAGCGGCTCGGTCAGGATCTGGCTCACCGTCATGCGCGGGTTGAGCGAGGCGTAGGGGTCCTGGAAGATCAGCTGCGCGTCGCGGCGGAATGCGCGCAGCTGCTCGGCATTGAGCGTGCCGAGGTCGCGGCCTTCGAAGCGGATCCGTCCGGCATCCGGCTCGATCAGCCGCAGCACCAGCCGGCTGACGGTGGATTTGCCGCAGCCGGATTCGCCAACCAGCGCCAGCGTCTTGCCGGCCTCGACCGTGAAGCTGACGCCGTCGACCGCCTTCACATGGGCGGTCGGCCGGCCGAACAGCGAGCGTTCGGCGACGAAATGCTTGACCAGCCCTTCGACCTCGAGCAGCGCGGTCATGACACCAGCCGCTCCAGCGGCGCGCGGAGACAGCGCGAGGCGTGGGTTGGGCTCAGCATCGCGAGCGGCGGCGGCGCTTGGGTGCAGGCAAGTTCCACGAACGGACAGCGCTTGGCAAAGCGGCAGCCGGCGGGCGGGTTCGCCATGTTCGGCACCATGCCCTCGATGGTGGCGAGATGGCTGGTGCGGCGATCGAGCCGCGGGATCGAGCCGAGCAGGCCGACCGTGTAGGGATGCTGCGGATTGGCGAACAGCTCGTCGACCGGCGCGCGCTCGACGATCTCGCCGGCATACATCACCGCGACCTCGTCGCAGACTTCGGCGACGACGCCGAGATCGTGGGTGATCAGGATGATCGCGGCGCCGCTCGCGGCCTTCAGCTCCCGCATCAGATCGAGGATCTGGGCCTGCAAGGTGACGTCGAGCGCGGTGGTCGGCTCGTCGGCGATCAGAAGCTGCGGATCGCAGGCCAGCGCCATCGCGATCATCACGCGCTGGCGCATGCCGCCGGACAGCTTGTGCGGAAACTCGTCGACGCGTTTCTCGGGCGAGGGAATATGCACGCGGCGCAGCAGCTCGATGGTGCGTTCGCGCGCCGCGCGGCGGGAGCCGCCGCGGTGGCGCAGAATCGTCTCCGTGATCTGGTCGCCGATGGTGAAGCTCGGGTTGAGCGAGGTCATCGGCTCCTGGAAGATCATCGCGAGGCGATTGCCGCGCAGGTCGCGCAGCGTCGCATCAGGCACGTCGAGCAGGTCGAAGCCGTCGAAGCGGATCGTGCCGGAGACCGCGGCGGATTGCTTCCGCAACAGCCCCATGATCGCGAGCGAGGTCACGCTCTTGCCGCAGCCGGACTCGCCGACCAGGCCGAGCGTGGCGCCCCTGGCGACGGAGAGATCGACGCTGTCGACGGCATGCGTGGTGCGGCCGTCATCGCCCTGGAAAGTGACGCGCAGGCCTTCGATCTCGATCAGCGGGCCAGCCGTCATTCGCGGCTCGCGCTTGCCGCTGCGACGCCGGCGTCGATCGTGGCGCGATCGCTGGTTCCGGCCGGGTTGTCGCGGGTCGGCATGAAGCTCCGGAATGGCACCCAGTGCTCGCGGCTGACGGCCTCCAGCCGCTCCAGCTCGCGCAGGGGATCGGCGTGGTCGTCGACGCGCAGGTCGAGCAATGGCCATTCCTCCGCGCCGTGAATTAAGAGAGCCGCCGACTGCTTGCCGCGCTTGTCGCCGCCGGCCGCTTCGCCGGCGAACATCGCCTTGATCAGCCGCTCCGCGAACGGCAGCTTCTCGTTCGCGGCATAGACGCGCGCGGTCTCCTCGAGCACCGCGGGGCCGGCCAGCATGTTGCCGGCGATCGAGAACCCGTCGCCGGCGATATGGCCGAACCAGTCGACGCAGTCCTTGCCGGAATGCGCAGCGATGCGGCCCCTGGCGTCCATGACATGGAGCTGCCGGCTTTCGCGGCCGCTGTCGGGCGCAATCAGCGCCGCGATCACCTCATGCGGGCTGTCGCCGCTGCGTAACAGCGCGAGGCCGTCGATGCCGTAATAAGGATTGACCAGCGCCTGCGTCGCCACCGCGCCGATTGCGGGTGCGATGTGCGGCACCAGCGCGCCGACCGCGAAGAACCGCGTCGCGACGGCGATGCCGAGCTGGCCAGTGGCGCTGTCACGGGCGATGATCGACCAGGTCATCTCAAACCTTCGTGTCTAGCGGCCTGCGGCGTAACCCTGCATACCGCGCGGATTGGCGGCGGCGCGGCGGCGGGCACCGACCTTCGAGGCCGCGGTGAGGCGGCCTTCCGACCAATCGGGACCAATCTCGACCACATGGCCGCGGCGTTTCAATTCGTCGATGGTCGATTTCGGCACGCGGTTTTCCAGCACCAGGACGCCGGGCCGCGAGGTGCGCGGCCAGAACGAGATCGGGAAATGCTCGGAGTGCCAGGCCGGCGCGTCGATCGCCTCCTGCAGATTGAGCCTGGCGTGGACATGGCGCAGGAAGAACTGCGTGATCCACTGGTCCTGCTGATCGCCGCCCGGCGAGCCCCAGGAGAGATACGGTTCGCCGTCGCGCAGCGCCATGGTCGGTGAGAGTGTGGTGCGCGGCCGCTTGCCCGGCGCGAGCGAGGCAGGGTGGTTCTCCTCGAGCCAGAACATCTGGGCGCGGCTGCCGAGGCAGAAACCGATCTCGGGAATCACCGGCGAGGACTGCAGCCAGCCGCCGGACGGCGTCGCCGAGATCATGTTGCCGGCCTTGTCGATGATGTCGAAATGCACGGTGTCGCCGCGCACTTCGCCGAACCGGCCGACGGTCGGCTCGCCCGCGCCCATGGCGCCGACCGCTTCACGATGCCCTTCGGCGTGTCGCAACTTCACAACGCCGCCGAAGCCCTCGACCGAGCCGGGGCGGAAGTCGAGCGACGCCTTGTCTTTTGAGATCAGCTTGCGCCGTTCGTTGTTATAGGCGTCGGAGAGCAGCGTTTCGATCGGGATGTCGGTGAATTTCGGGTCGCCGTAGAACGTCTCGCGATCGGCATAGGCGAGCTTGGCGGCTTCGATCTGCAGATGGATGAAGTCGGGGCCTGCGGGATCGAGCCCGTCGAGCTCAAAGCCTTTCAGCAGCGCGAGCTGCTGCAGCATCACCGGACCCTGGCTCCAGACTCCGGCCTTCTGCACGGTGTAGCGGCCGTAATCATAGGTGAGCGGCGCCTCGATGGTCGGCTGCCAGCGCGCCATGTCGTCGGCCGACAGCACGCCGCGATGCGGCGAGCCGGAGACGTCCATCACCTCCTGGGTGCGGCAGAACTTGTCGATCGCCTCGGCGACGAAGCCCTTCGACCAGGCCTGCCGCGCGCGCTCGATCTGCGCCACGCGGTCGTGGCCTGCGCTCTCCGCCTCGGTCAGGATGCGTGTGTAAGTTTCCGCGAGCTTCCTGTTGGTGAAGATGGTGCCGGGCTTCGGCACCTCGCCACCAGGCAAATAGACGTCGGCCGATGTGGTCCAGTATTTCCGGAACAGTTGTTCGACGGTCTTGATGGTGGCCGATGCACGCTCGACCAGCGGGTAGCCGTCGCGCGCGTAGGCGATAGCGGGCTCCAGCACGTCGCGCAGCTTCATGGTGCCGTAGTCGCGCAGCAGCAGCATCCAGGATTCGAATGTGCCGGGCACGCAGGCCGCAAGCAGGCCGGTGCCGGGCACCATCTCGAGACCCTCGCTGCGATAATGCGCGATGGTTGCCTTCGCCGGCGCCGGGCCCTGGCCGCAGATCACCTCGCTCTTGCCGCGCTTGACGTCGTGCACGATGATCGGCACGTCGCCGCCGGGGCCGTTCAGGTGCGGCTCGACCACCTGTAGCGTGAAGGCGGTGGCTACTCCGGCGTCAAAGGCGTTGCCGCCTCTCTCCAGCGTTGCCATGCCGACCGCGGTGGCGATCCAGTGCGTCGAAGTGACGACGCCGAAGGTGCCTTCGATCTCGGGCCGGGTTGTGAACGGATCGGGGTTGATGTTGCTCATGGCGATTGACCGTTCGTCGGTTTGTTGTTGGGCCTCTTTGGCGGCCGCACTTGATCACAGGCCGGCTGGTATGCCAACCGCTTGGTGGACATGGCCGCTCCCATCCTCGTGATCATGCCGGAACGACGGCGGGACTGTTGACGGCATGGCAGGCGACGCCGTCGATCAGTTCCGGCGTCTTCTGGCGGCAGAGATCGAAGGCGAGGGGACAGCGTGGGTTGAACGAGCAGCCCGGCGGCGGATCGATCGGGTTGGGAATTTCGCCCTTCACCGGAATTCGCTGCCGGCCGGACATCGCAAGATCCGGAACCGCGCCGAGCAGCATCTTCGTGTAGGGCATCCGCGGGTTCTCGAACAATTCTCGCCCTTCGGCGATCTCGACGATGCGGCCAAGATACATCACGCCGATCCGGCTCGCCATGTGGCGGACGACCGCGAGATTGTGGCTGATGAAGAGATAGGTGAGGCCGAACTTGTCCTGCAGGTCGCGCATCAGGTTGAGGATCTGCGCCTGCACGGAGACGTCGAGCGCCGAGGTCGGCTCATCGCAGACGATGAACTCGGCCTCGGATGCCAGCGCGCGGGCGATCGCGATGCGCTGGCGCTGGCCGCCGGAAAATTCGTGCGGGAATTTTTGGCCGTCGTCGGGGTGCAGGCCGACCAGCGAGAGCAATTCGCCGACCCGGGCCTTGACGTCGCGCTCGCCCTGGATCAGGTCGAAAGCGCGGATCGGCTCGGCGACGATGGCGGCGACCCGGTAGCGCGGATTGAGGCTCGCATAGGGATCCTGGAAAACCATCTGGATGCGCCGGCGCAGCCGGCGGCGCGCCTGGCCCTGCCGCGGATCGGTCATCGAGACGCCGTCGATGACGACCTCGCCCGAGCTCGGCGGCAGCAGGCCGACGACCATGCGCGCGACCGTCGTCTTGCCGGAACCGGATTCGCCGACCAGCGCGAAGGTCTCGCCGCGCTTGATGTCGAAGGAGACGCCGTCGACGGCTTTCAGGAATTCGAGATGGCCGCCCTCGATCACGCGGTTGAGCCACGGCTTGGAGACGTCGAAGACGCGGCGCAGGTTCCTGACCTCGATCAATGTTCCGCTCATGCCGCCGTCTCCTTCGCCGGCTCGAACAGATGACAGGCAACGAATTGCGTGCCCTGTCGGATCGGCTCGGGGCGCTCGACGTGGCAGCGATCGAAGGCAAACGCGCAGCGCGGATTGAACGGGCAGCCCGGCGGAATCGCCGACAGCCGCGGCATCGAGCCGGGGATTTGCACCAGGCGCTCGTCCTCGCCGGCAAGCGTCGGGATCGCACCCATCAGGCCCCTGGCGTAGGGATGCAGCGGATTGCGCACCACCTCCTGCACCGGGCCGATCTCGGCGATGCGGCCGGAATACATCACCGCAACGCGGTCACAGGTCTCGGCGATCACGCCCATGTCGTGGGTCACCAGCATCACCGCGGTGCCGTGGTCGCGGCCGAGGCGCTTGATCAGCGCGATGATCTGCGCCTGCACGGAGACGTCGAGCGCGGTGGTCGGCTCGTCGGCGATGATCAGTTCGGGCTCGGCGCAGATCGCAAGCGCGATGACGACGCGCTGGCGCATGCCGCCGGAGAATTCGTGCGGGTAGCCGTCGATGCGCTTCTCCGGCGCTGGAATGCCCACTTCGGCCAACAGATCGATGGCGCGCCTGCGCGCGGCGCTCTCGCTCAGATTGCTGTGGGTGCGAATGGTCTCGATGATCTGGTCGCCGATCCGGTAGAGCGGATTGAGGCTGGTCAGCGGATCCTGGAAGATCATGCCGATCCGCTTGCCCCTGATGCGGCGGATCTCCTCCATCGGAAGATGGTCGATCCGCGTGCCCGACAGTTCGATCTCGCCGCCGGAGATGCGGCCGGGCGGATCGATGAGCCCGATCACGGCAAGGCCGGTGACCGATTTGCCGGCGCCGGACTCGCCGACCACGCCGAGCACCTCGCCCTTGGCGATGTCGAACGACACGCCGTTGATGGCGCGCAAGGTCGCACGGCGGGTGACGAATTCCACCTCGAGATTGCGCACGGAAAGAACAGGCTTGGTCATCGGAGCTTCGGATTGAGGGCGTCGCGCAGCCAGTCGCCGAGCAGGTTGATGGAGAGGATCAGGCCGGCCAGCGCAATGCCGGGGAAGGCGACGATCCACCATTCGCCGGCGAACAGATAGTTGTTGCCGATCCGGATCAGGGTGCCGAGCGAGGGCATGGTGTCGGGCATGCCGGCGCCAAGGAACGACAGCGTCGCCTCGGTGATGATCGCGAGCGCGAGGTTGATGGTGGCGATGACAAGGATCGGGCCCATCGTGTTGGGCAGCACGTGCCGCAGCATGATCTTCGGCGCCGGCAGGCCGATCAGCTGCGCCGCGGCCACGTAATCCTTGTTCTTCTCGACCATCACCGAACCGCGCACGGTGCGGGCATATTGCACCCAGAAACTGAGGCCGATCGCGATGATCAGGACGCCGAGCGTGCTCATCTCGTCGAGCCGGTTGCCGAGCACCGATTTGGCGACGCCATTGACCAGCAGCGCGATCAGGATCGCGGGGAAGGTGAGCTGCACGTCGGCGATCCGCATGATCACGGTGTCGACCACGCCGCCGAAATAGCCTGCGATCAGCCCGAGGGCGATGCCGAGCGCGCCGGCAAAGACCACGCCGGCCAGGCCGACCGCAAGGGAGATGCGCAGGCCGTAAAGGATCGCCGAGAGCACATCGCGGCCCTGCTCGTCGGTGCCGAGCAGGAACGGGCTTTGGCCGTCGGCGGTCCACAGCGGCGCGATCCGCGAGTTGATCAGCTGCAGTTGCGCCGGATCGAACGGGTTCTGCACCGCGAGCCACGACGCGAAGATTGCGAGCAGAAAGAACAGCAGCGTAATCACGGCGGCGACCATCGTCAGCCTGGAGCGACGGAACGAATAGAAGATGTCGCTGTCGAGCGCGCGCCTGAACCAGCCGGCAGGGGCCTGGTGGCCTTGGGAACGATGGGGGACGACGGCATCGGACATCGGTCAGCCCTCACGCCGCGCGGCCGACGGTCGAGCGCAAGCGCGGATCGACCACGGTGTAGAGGATGTCGACCACGAGATTGATGGTGACGAAGATCAGCGAGACCATCAACAGATATGCGGCCATGATCGGGATATCGACATTTTGCACGGCCTGCACGAACAGAAGTCCCATGCCCGGCCATTGGAACACGGTTTCGGTGATGATCGAGAAAGCAATAACCGAGCCAAACTGCAGGCCGGCCACCGTGATCACGGGAACCAGGGTGTTCTTCAGCGCATGGCCGAAATGGATTGCGCGCGTGGTCAGCCCGCGGGCGCGGGCGAAACGGATATAGTCGGTCCGCAGCACTTCCAGCATTTCGGCACGCACCAGCCGCATGATCAGGGTCATCTGGAACAGCCCGAGCGTGATCGCCGGCATGATCAGCGCCTTCAGGCCCGAGACGGTCAGCAGTCCGGTGGTCCACCAGCCGAGCTTCACCACCTCGCCGCGGCCGAAGGAGGGCAGCCAGCCCAGCGTCACCGCGAACAGATAGATCAGGAGGATGCCGATCAGGAAGGTCGGCAGCGAAATGCCGATCAGCGATACCGCCTGGAATAATTTGGCAAGCACGGTGTCGCGGCGCAGCGCCGAATAGACCCCCATCAGGATGCCGGCCACCATCGCGAACAGCGTGGCGCAGATCGAAAGCTCGAGCGTCGCCGGCAGCCGCTCCGCCAGCAGCGAGGAGACCGGCAGGCGGAACTGGTAGGACACGCCGAACTTGAACTGCAGCGCATTGATGAAGTAGCGGCCGAACTGCACCAGCACGGGATCGTCAAGGCCGAGCGAGTGCCGGATCTCAGCGCGCTGCGCGGCCGAGGTGTCGATCGAGACGATCTGGTTCACCGGGTCGCCGGCGAAACGGAACATCGCGAACGCGATCACGCCCACGGCGAGCATCACGCCGATCGCCTGCAGGAAGCGGCGAAGAGTGAAAGCCAGCATCTCTACCTTTCACTGCCTTTGACATTCGGCGCGCGGCTTTGCGCGGCCGGAAAACGCGAGGTCCCGGAAGCCTGCGCTTCCGGGACCCAATTCGCCAAAGCCACTATTCACCCTGCTTGGTCGCCCAGTAGAGCAGCACCTGGTTGTCCGCGCGCTGGGTCAATTTGACCTTTTTCGACACGCCCCACACCAGCGGTTGCTGATGCAGCGGAATGTAGCCGTAATCCTTGATAACGATGTCGTAGGCCTGCTTGATCAACTGGTCGCGCTTGGCAGTGTCGCCCTCGACCAAGACCTTGTCGGTGAGCGCGTCGACTTCCTTGTTGCAATAGCCGCCGAGATTGGCCTCGCCCCTTGTGGCATCCTTCGGATCGTCGCGGCAGCCGAGGATGTCGTGCAGCACGTTGTGCGAGTCGGAGGTCGCGGGCGTCCAGCCCAGCATGAAGAACGAGGTCTGGTAGCCGCCGGGCTTCAGCACCTTGGCGAAATACTGCGCTTTCGGCTGCGCCAGCAGGTTCACCTTGACGCCGATGCGGGCCAGCATGCCGACCACCGCCTGGCAGATCGCGGCGTCGTTGACATAGCGGTCGTTCGGGCAGTCCATCGTGACTTCGAAGCCGTTCGGATAGCCGGCGTCGGCCAGCAGCTTCTTAGCACCATCAGGATCGAGCTTCGGCCGGGTGAATTCCTTCGACAGCGGATAGAGCTCGGGGGCGATCATCAACGTCGAAGGGGTCGACATGCCGCGCATGACGCGGGTCTTGATCAGATCGACGTCGATCGTCTTGTAGAAGGCTTCGCGGACGCGGATGTCCTTGAACGGATTCTTGCCCTTGACGTTGGAATACAGCAGCTCGTCGCGCGCCGTATCCATGCCGATGAAGATGGTGCGAATCTCCGGCGCGGTCATGACGGTGGCGACGCCGCTGGAATTGACGCGCTGGATGTCCTGCAGCGGAACCGGTTCGATCACGTCGACTTCGCCCGAGAGCAGCGCGGCAACGCGGGTGGCGTCGGAGCCGATCGGGGTGAAGATGATCTCCTTGAGATTATGCTCGGGCTTGCGCCAATAGCCGGCAAACGCCTTGAACACGGTCTTCACGCCGGGCTGGTGGCTCTCGATCGTGAAGGGGCCGGTGCCGTTCTCGTGCAGCGCCGCGTAGCTCGGCGTGGTCGCGGAGGCCGGCGTCGGTGCAACCGAGTTGTTCTCCTCGCACCACTTCTTGTCCATGATGTACCAGCTATCCCATTGTGAGATCAGAATGGGATTGGGCGAGTCCAGCGTCACGTCGACGGTGTAGTCGTCGACCTTGCTGAACTTGGCGTCGGCCGGGACGTTGCTGAGGAAGTTGGAGCCCTTGGCGCGGACGCGCTCGGCCGAGAACAGCACGTCGTCGGCGGTGAAGGGATCGCCATTGTGGAATTTCACGCCCTTGCGCAGATGGAAGCGCCATTTGGTCGGGCTCAGCGTCTCCCAGCTTTCCGCCAGGGCCGGAATGATCTTGAGGTCCTTGTCGCGCGCGGTGAGGCCTTCGTAGACGTGGGCGTGGTGCGCGATCGTCGTGGTTTCCTTCAGCGTGTAGGGATCCAGCGACTTCAACTCGCCCTGGTTCGCATACTTCAACGTTTGGGCCGATGCCGGCAAAGCAAAGGCGACGAGTGCGGCGACAGTGGCCGCAAACAAACTCCAACGTCCCGACATGTAATCCCGCGTCCCCGTTTTTGTCCGCCGGCTGCTTTGTCCGGCTGGTATTATTGATCCATGTTGCCAGAGTTTACCGGCCGCGCAAGCGCGATTTGCCAAAGGGTTAACCCATCCGCGCGGGTGCAGCGCAATGAACCGGCTTGGAGAGTAGGCTGTTGGCGCGAACGCGTGACATTCGACTTTCGGAGTGCCGCTTGTCGGTCACGGGAATGATCACCGGCGCGCTTCGAGCAGCCGCTCCAAACGGTTTGGTTGACCATAACGGATGATTGAGGCCGACTGCCCCCCGGGGCAGGTACGGCTCGCTTGCGCAACTCGCCCCGTCCCGGCGATACTGTGGCGGGCCAAGGCGCATTTGAGGAGGCGGATATGAAAGTCAACGTCGAGATAGATTGTACGCCCCTCGAAGCGCGGCAATTCTTCGGCCTGCCGGATGTGGGACCGATGCAGACCGCGGTGATGGACAAGCTGCAGCAGCAGATGACGTCGAACATCGACAAGATCTCACCGGAATCGCTGATGCAGAGCTGGTTCACCTTCGATCCCAAGCTCGCCGAACGCTTCCAGGACATGTTCGTGGCGATGGCCGGCTTCGGCGGCACGAGCAAGAAGAAATAGTGACCGACATGGACAGGAGCGTTGATGGGACCGAACGCCGGTTGCGCCCGCCGAGCCTGTTCCTGATGCTGGCGGAGGCGCGCGGCGTGCTCGAACTCAATTCGAGCCTGCTGCTGTCGCCCCTCCTGATGCAGGCGCCGAAGGGCGATGGTCATCCGGTGCTGGCGCTGCCGGGCTTCCTTGCCAGCGACCTTTCGATGGCGCCGATGCGGCGCTATCTGAAGGAGCTCGGCTACGACGCCTATGCCTGGAACATGGGCCGCAATTTCGGCGGGATTTCCAGCAGGCGGGCTGCGCTGCGCGACCTGCTGAAGCGGGTCCATGAGGCGACCGGGCGCAAGGTCTCGATCATCGGCTGGAGCCTCGGCGGCGTCTATGCGCGCGACCTGGCGTCGCAGATGCCGGAGCTGGTGCGCTCCATCATGACGCTGGGCAGCCCGTTCGCCGACGACATCCGCGCCACCAATGCGACGCGGCTCTATGAGCTCTTGTCCGGCGAAGCTGTGGACGACATCCCTGAGATCCGCGCCGCGATCGCCGGCGACATGCCGGTGCCGACGACCTCGATCTATTCCCGCACCGATGGCATCGTGAACTGGCGGACCTCGCGCGTGCGGCCGTCGGCCACCGCCGAGAACATCGAGGTGCATTTCGCCAGCCATATCGGCCTCGGCGTCAATCCCGCGGCGCTGTGGGCGATTGCGGACCGGCTGGCCCAGCCGGAAGGGGAATTCCGGCATTTTGACCGCTCGGGCCCCTTTGCCATTGCCTACGGGCCGGCAGAACAGGCACTATCCTGACCAAACGACGAGAAGCGCCGCCCAAGGCGCCCGCGTAAGTAGGCTCTCGGGAGGAGACCATGAGCGACGCCAAGAAGCTGTCCTCGCTGGACGCATCGTTTCTCTATCTGGAAACGCCGGAAATGCCGATGCATGTCGGCAGCATGGCGATCTTCCGCCTGCCCGACGGCTACAAGGGCGACTTCTTCGAGGAGTTCAAGGCGATGATCGCCTCGCGGCTGCACATCGCGCCGATCCTCAAGGCACGGCTGCAGAAGGCGCCCCTCGACATCGATCATCCGTCCTGGGTCGAGGACGACCAGTTCGACATCGACCGTCACATCTTCCGCGCCAGCCTGCCGGCGCCGCGCGATCGCGCGACGCTGGAGCGCATCGTCGGCTGGATGCATGCCAAGCTGTTGAACCGCGCCCGCCCGCTCTGGGAGTTCTACGTCTTCGAGGGCATGAAGGACAACGAGATCGGGCTCTATTCCAAGATGCACCATGCCTGCATCGACGGCGGCGCCGGCGCGGCGCTGACCAGCATGATCTACGATCTGACGCCGGTGCCGCGCGAGATCGAGCCGCCGAGCGCGAAGAAAGTCGCGCAGGAGCCGCGCGACATCGCGGCCAATCTGATCGACGCCTATCAGCAACTCTGGACCCAGCCGTTCGAGGCGGCCGCCGCCGCGCAGAAGAGCCTGGAGCTGCCGCGCTCCGGCAAGAGCGATCTCGGCTCGATCCTGTTCGACAACGCCATGTTCCAGATCGAGAGCGCGGTGAAGTTCGCCGGCTCCATGCCGACGGTCATGAAGAGCCTGTCCGACGTCGTCGCCAAGGTCGCCGATCCGAGGTCGCGCGAGAGCCTGCAGGCGATGTCCTCGCCGCCGACCATCCTCAACAAGGCGATCTCGTCCGAGCGCAGCTTTGCCGGCACCTCGATCTCGCTGTCGCGTGCCAAGGCACTGGCGAAGGCGTCCGGCGGCAAGCTCAACGACGTCGTGCTGGCGCTCGCCTCCGGCGTGGTGCGGCGCTATCTGATCAGCCAGGGCGCGCTGCCGAACAAGTCGCTGACGGCAGGCGTTCCGATCTCGCTGCGCGAGGAGGGCAACGCCGAATCCAACAACCAGGTGTTCGGCATGATCTGCTCGATCGCGACCGACATCGAGGATCCCCGGAAGCGGCTGGAAACCATCATCGCGCAGTCGACCAAGTCCAAGGAAATGTCGCATCCGCTGCGCGCTTTGGTGCCGCAGGTCACCAACATCTCGTTGCTGGGCGCGCCGATCCTGGTGCAGATCATGGCGCTGCTTTACAGCCGCTCCGACCTCTCCAACGTGCTGCCGCCGGCCACCAACATCACGGTCTCGAATGTGCCGGGGCCGCGGCAGACGCTGTATGCGGCGGGTGCCGAGCTGCTGCACATCTTCCCGGTTTCGATCTCGACCCACGGCGTGGCGCTCAACATCACCGTGCAGAGCTACCGCGATCAGCTCGATTTCGGCTTCATCGTGGGCGCCAACATCATTCCCCACGTGCAGGTGATGTGCGACATGCTGCCGCTCGAGTTCGATGTACTCGAGGCGGCGTTCGCTCCCCCGCCCGCGGACATCAAGGGCGCAGCCGAATAAGGATCCCTGTCGATGATTGAGATGCCACCGCTGCAGTTCGCCGAGACGAACGGCATCCGCATGGGGTTTTATGAAGCAGGCCCCAAGACCGACACGCCGCCGGTGGTGCTGTGCCACGGCTGGCCTGAACTGGCGTTTTCCTGGCGCCACCAGGTCAAGGCGCTGGGCGAGGCCGGCATCCGGGTGATTGCGCCGGATCAGCGCGGCTATGGCGCGACCGACCGGCCGGAGCCGGTCGAGGCCTACGACATGGAGCACCTGACCGGCGACCTCGTCGGCCTGCTCGACCATCTCAAGATCGACAAGGCCATCTTCGTCGGTCACGACTGGGGCGGCTTTGTCGTCTGGCAGATGCCGCTCAAGCATCCTGCGCGGGTCGCCGGCGTCGTCGGCGTCAACACGCCGCATTGGGACCGCGCGCCGATGGACCCGATCGCGCTGTTCCGCCAGCGCTTCGGCGATCACATGTACATCGTCCAGTTCCAGGATCCGGGGCGCGAGCCCGACCGCATCTTCGGCAGCCGCGTCGAGCAGACCTTCGACGCCTTCATGCGCAAGCCGGTGCCGCGTCCGGCGGACGCGCCGCCCGAACAGCCGATCGCCGGCGTCGGCGCCTCGGCGCGGCTCAACCTGGCGTTTCCGCAGATGATCGCGAATTACGACGCCAAGCATGATCCGCGCACGCCGATCCTGTCCGCGGACGAGAAAAAGGTGTTCGTCGACACCTTCATCAAGACCGGCTTCACCGGCGGCATCAACTGGTATCGCAATTTCACCCGCAACTGGGAGCGCTCGGCCGGGCTGGACCATCACGTCCGGGTGCCGTCGCTGATGATCATGGCCGAGAACGACGCGGTGCTGCCGCCCTCGGCCGCCGACGGCATGGAGCGGCTGGTGCCGGACCTCGAGAAGTACCTGGTCAAGGACAGCGGCCATTGGACGCAGCAGGAAAAGCCTGACGAAGTCAGCGCGAAGCTGATCGAATGGCGCAGAAAGCGGTTTGGCTGACGACGGCGTCGTCATTCCGGGGCGATGCGCAGCATCGAACCCGGAATCTCGAGATTCCGGGTCTGGTCCTTCGGACCATCCCGGAATGACTGAGGTTAGAGGGGGCACTTCGAAAATGGCGTCCGGCAACAGACTGAGTCCGATTCCGCATCCGCCGACGAAGCCGGTGGTCGGCAACATGCTGTCGCTGGACTCGACCGCGCCGGTGCAGCATCTCGTCAAGCTCTCCAAGGAGCTCGGACCGATCTTCTGGCTCGACATGATGGGCGCGCCGCTCGTGATCGTGTCCGGTCACGATCTGGTCGACGAACTCTGCGACGAGAAGCGCTTCGACAAGGCGGTGCGCGGCTCGCTGCGCCGGGTGCGCGCGGTCGGCGGCGACGGCCTGTTCACCGCCGACACCAGGGAGCCGAACTGGAGCAAGGCGCACAACATCCTGATGCAGCCGTTCGGCAACCGCGCCATGCAGTCGTACCACCCGAGCATGGTCGACATTGCCGAGCAGTTGGTCAAGAAATGGGAGCGCCTTAACGCCGACGAGGAGATCGAGGTCGTCCACGACATGACGGCGCTCACCCTCGACACCATCGGCCTCTGCGGCTTCGACTACCGCTTCAATTCATTCTACCGCCGCGACTACCACCCGTTCGTGGAATCGCTGGTGCGATCGCTCGAAACCATCATGATGACCCGCGGCCTGCCGCTCGAGGGTCTGTGGATGCAGAAGCGGCGCAAGACGCTGGCCGACGACGTCGCCTTCATGAACAAGATGGTCGACGAGATCATCGCCGAGCGGCGCGGCAGCACCGCGGCGACCGACGACAAGAAGGACATGCTGGCGGCGATGATGACCGGCGTCGACCGCGCCACCGGCGAGCAGCTCGACGACGTCAACATCCGCTACCAGATCAACACCTTCCTGATCGCCGGCCACGAGACCACCAGCGGCCTGTTGTCGTGCACGATCTACGCGCTGCTGAAGCACCCGGAGGTGCTGAAGAAGGCCTATGAGGAGGTCGATCGCGTCCTCGGTCCCGACGTCAATGCGCGGCCGACCTATCAGCAGGTGACCCAACTCACCTACATCACGCAATGCCTGAAGGAGGCGCTGCGGCTGTGGCCGCCGGCGCCGGCCTACGGCATCGCGCCGCTCAACGACGAGATGATCGGCGGCAAGTACAAGCTGAAGAAGAACACCTTCATCACCATCCTGGTGATGGCGCTGCATCGCGATCCCAGCGTCTGGGGTCCGAACCCCGACGTGTTCGATCCCGAGAATTTCAGCCGTGAGGCGGAGGCCAAGCGCCCGATCAATGCCTGGAAGCCGTTCGGCAACGGCCAGCGCGCCTGCATCGGCCGCGGCTTTGCCATGCACGAGGCGGCGCTGGCGATCGGGATGATCCTGCAACGGTTCAAGCTGATCGACGTGCATCGCTACCAGATGCATCTGAAGGAGACGCTGACCGTCAAGCCGGATGGCTTCAGGATCAAGGTGCGGCCGCGCGACGACAAGGACCGCGGCGCGTTCGCCGGCAGCACGGGCGCGGTTGCGGCCGCGCCGAAGGCTCCGCGCGCGCCGACCACGCGTCCCGGCCACAACACGCCGATGCTGGTGCTCTACGGCTCCAATCTCGGCTCCGCCGAGGAACTGGCGACCCGCATGGCCGATCTGTCGGAGATCAACGGCTTCGCGACGCGGCTGGGTCCGCTGGACGATTATGTGGGCAAGCTGCCGGAGGAGGGCGGCGTGCTGATCATCTGCGCCTCCTATAATGGCGCGGCGCCCGACAACGCGACGCAGTTCGTCAAATGGCTCGACAGCGACCTGCCGAAGGATGCCTTCGCCAAGGTCCGCTACGCGGTGTTCGGCTGCGGCAACAGCGATTGGGCGGCGACCTACCAGTCGGTGCCGCGCTTCATCGACGAGCAGCTCACCAAACATGGCGCGCGCGCCGTCTATCCGCGCGGCGAGGGCGACGCGCGCAGCGATCTCGACGGCCAGTTCCAGAAATGGTTCCCGGAGGCGGCCAAGGTCGCGACCAAGGAATTCGGCATCGACTGGAATTTCACCCGCACCGCCGAGGACGAACCGCTCTACGCGATCGAGCCGGTGGCGCAGGGTGCGGTCAATACCATCGTGACACAGGGCGGCGCGGTGCCGATGAAGGTGCTCGCCAACAGCGAGCTGCAGACCAAGGCAGGCGCTCATCCGTCGGAGCGTTCGACCCGGCATATCGAGGTCGAGCTGCCGTCCAGTCTGAAATACCGCGTCGGCGATCATCTCAGCGTGGTGCCGCGCAACGATCCTACATTGGTCGATTCCGTTGCGCGCCGCTTCGGCTTCCTGCCGGCCGACCAGATCCGTCTGCAGGTCTCGGAAGGCCGCCGCGCGCAACTGCCGGTCGGCAACGCCGTGTCGGTCGGACGGCTGCTCACCGAGTTCGTCGAGCTGCAGCAGGTCGCGACCCGCAAGCAGATCCAGATCATGGCCGAGCACACTCGCTGCCCGGCGACCAAGCCGAAGCTGATGGCCTATGTCGGGGACGACGATGCCTCGGCCGCGCGCTATCGCACCGACGTCTTGGCGAAGCGCAAATCGGTATTTGACCTGCTCGAGGAATATCCGGCCTGCGAGCTGCCGTTCCACCTCTATCTTGAAATGCTGTCGCTGCTGGCGCCGCGCTATTATTCGATCTCGTCGTCTCCGGCCGGCGAGGCGCAGCGCTGCAGTGTCACCGTGGGCGTGGTGGAGGCGCCGGCAAGTTCCGGCCGCGGCATCTACAAGGGCGTCTGCTCGAACTATCTGGCGCGCCGCCGCGCCGGCGACACCGTCCACGCCACCATCAAGGAGACCAAGGCCGGCTTCCGCCTGCCCGATGACAATGCCGTGCCGATCATCATGATCGGGCCGGGCACCGGGCTCGCACCGTTCCGCGGCTTCCTGCAGGAGCGCGCCGCGCGCAGGGCGCAGGGCGCGACGCTGGGGCCGGCGATGCTGTTCTTCGGCTGCCGGCATCCTGAGCAGGATTTCATCTATGCGGATGAGCTGAAGGCGTTCGCAGCCGACGGCGTCAGTGAACTCCACACCGCCTTCTCGCGTGCCGATGGCCCGAAGACCTATGTGCAGCACCTTGTCGCCGCACACAAGGACCGGGTCTGGGAGCTGATCCAGAAGGGCGCGATCGTCTATGTCTGCGGCGACGGCGGCAGGATGGAGCCCGATGTCAAGGCGACCTTGATCTCGATCTATCGCGAGCGCACCGGTGTCGACACCGACGCCGCCGCGCGCTGGATCGAGGAAATGGGCACCAGGAACCGCTACGTGCTCGACGTCTGGACAGGCGGCTAGGCTCACGCCTTCGTAGCCCGGATGAAGCGAAGCGTAATCCGGGACAGCGTCTCATGCGGACGGGGCAGACCCCGGATTTCGCTTCGCTCCATCCGGGCTACGGCAGAGGTGCCTGCCATGATACAAACCGCCGCATGATTCCATGGGAAAAGATCGATACCGCGCGCATTCCCGGCACCGAGGGTGAATTGCGTCTGATGCGGCGAGGCCACGAATTCTCGATCATGCTCGGCACCAACGAGCTGATGAACAGCCGCCTGTCGGGCTCGGAAGAGGCGTTGGCGACGCTTGCCGCGAAGAAGATCGAGACGGTCGCACGGCCGCATTTTCTGATCGGCGGCCTTGGCATGGGCTTTACGCTGCGGGCCGCGCTCGCCGTGCTCGGACCCGAGGCGCGGATCACGGTGGCCGAGCTGGTGCCGGCGGTCGTTGCCTGGGCGCGAGGCCCGATGGCGGAAATCTTCGGCGACAGCCTGAACGATCCGCGCGTGAGCATCCGGGAGGAGGATGTTGCCAGCGTGATCGAACGCCAACCGCTCGGCTTCGATGCCATCCTGCTCGACGTCGATAACGGGCCTGAAGGTCTCACCCGCAAGGCCAATGACGCGCTGTATGATGTCTCCGGGCTCAAGATCGCACACGCCGCGTTGCGGCGCGGCGGCGTGCTCGCCGTCTGGTCGTCCGGTCCGAATGCCAAGTTCCCGAAATCGCTCACCCGGGCCGGGTTCGCGGTCAACGAAATTGCCGTCCGCGCCACCGGCCGAGGCCGCGGTGTCCGCCACGTGATCTGGATCGCGGTCAAGCAATAGCGGGCGTCCCGGCGCGCTCGCCAGCCTGATCATGCCAGTGGCTGAACACAAGCCATCACGATGCCTCAGAACATCGTGTTGCTGTTGGCGGGATTCTCCGGAATGGGCTGCGCCACGTCCCAGTGCTCGACGATCTTGCCGTCCTCGAGTTTGAAGATGTCGATGATCGCGTTGCCGCGGGTGCCGGGCTCGCGCACGGCGTGGACGTGCAGGATCACGTAGTCGCCGTCGACGAATGAGCGCTTGATCTCGCTGTGCGAGTTCGGAAACTTCTCGCGCAGGAAGCCGATGAACTTGCGGAAGCCTTCGCGGCCGTCGGCCGCGCCGGGATTGTGCTGTACATAGCGGTTGCCGACATAGGCGAGCGCCGCGTCGGCGTCCTTCTGGTTCAGCCCCTTCTCGTAGAACGCCAGCACCGCCTTGCGGTTGGCTTCCTGCTGCGCTTCGCTGGCAGCCGCCATTGCCGATGAAGACGCGAGCGCGAGGAGGAGAGCGGCGACGGCTGTCTGTGGCCGGAGGATGGTCTTCATCTGGTTGCTCCCGGTGGCTGAGCGGTGGATAGCGCTCTCTACAGCGTCCATGCCGCGCCCGGAAGAACGCACTCCCGGCTCACATGGTTACCGGAAGATACCGGAGCCCCGTTCCGATTGAATCGGGACGGGGCTCTCGATTTTGGCTTTGGGGCGTTTTCTTCACGCGAACCGGAATCCACTTCGCTCGAAAACGCTCTGGCCTCACGCCGCCTTCGCCGCCGCGCCATGCGCGTGCTTGTCGATGGCGTCGATGATCTGCGGCCACATCGGAATCGGCAGGGCGTGGCCCATGCCCTCGATCATCACCAGCTTCGCGCCCGGGATCGAGACCGCGGTGTCCTTGCCGCCTTCGGGATGCACCAGCGGATCGATGGTGCCGTGGATCACCAACGTCGGCGCCTTGACGCCGCGCAGGCGCTCTTTGCGGCTGCCGGAGGCGAGGATGGCGCGGAGCTGACGGCCGACGCCCTCCGGATTGAGGCCGCGCTCGAAGGTGCGCCGCGCGCGTTCGGGATCGAGCGCCTCATCTTCAGGGAACGAGCCGTTACGCAGGACTTTCCAGGTCTGCCCGAAGCGGACGAAATACTCTTCCTTGCTCTTCGGTGGCGGCGCTATCAGCACTGCGGTCGCCTCGCGGGTCGGGCCCGGGATCTTTGGATTGCCCGTGGTCGACATGATCGAGGTCAGCGAGCGCACACGCTCGGGGAAGGTGATGGCAACCTCCTGCGCGATCATGCCGCCCATCGATGCACCGACCAGATGCGCGGTGCGGATGCCGAGCGCATCCATCAGCCCAATCGTATCCCTCGCCATGTCGGCCAGCTTGTAGGGCGCTGCGACCGGGATCTTCAGGAAGCGGAGCTTGAGCAATTCGAGCGCGGTCAGCCGCTTGCCGCCGCTCAGGCGGGAGGATTTGCCGATATCCCTGTTGTCGAATCGGATGACGCGAAAACCGCGGGCGGCGAGCTGGCGGCAGAACTCGTCGTCCCAATGGATCATCTGGGCGCCGAGGCCCATGATCAGGAGCAGCGGCTCGGCATTCGCATCGCCAAAAATCTCGTAGCAGATGTCGATGCCATTGGCGCGGATGATCTGCGGCGGCTGATGGGCGAGCGTGGTCACGGGCGTCCCCTGCTGGTGTCGCGGTCAGGAACCTCTATGCCACGGATTGACGCAGCGCAGAAGAGCCTCGGCGTCGCTGGTCGCGCCGCGCAGTTGACCGATCAGCAGCAACAGTGTCGTATGGCAGAAACAAATGGAAGCGCGGCAAGCGCCCGAAATTGGTGTGGAGGAGCGCCGCATGGCCGACAAGGGCAACGACCCTGCCGTGATCTGGCAGACGATGATTGGTGAGATGGAGAAGGGGTTCAACTCCTTCGGCAACCAGCTCATGAGCTCGCCGGAATTTTCCAAGGCGATGAACCAGGCCGGCGGCGTTGCGGCCGGCGCGCAGAAGCAGCTCGGCGAGCTGATGGAGAAATATCTGCTGGCGATGAACCTGCCGAGCCGCGCCCAGCTCGTCGGCATGGCCGAGCGCCTGCAATCGATGGAGAACCAGCTCAACGAGATCAAGACGCTGCTGCAGCAGGTGCACCACAATTCGCTGGCGCCGGACGACGGCCATGGCGCAACGCCGCGGCCACCGCGCACCAAGCAGCCGCCAGCGGAGGGAGGCAGCAAATGAATGCTCCCACCCCCTTTGATTTCGCCTCGATCTCCGAGCGGGTCCAGTCCGAGGTGCAGCGCGCGATCCAGCGCAGCATCAAGGGCGTCGAGTATTTCTCGAGCTCCGGCCCGTCGCTCGGCTCGACGCCGAAAGACGTGCTGTATTCGCGCGGCACCATGAACCTCTATCACTACCGGCCGCTGGCCAGCGAAGTCTATCGCGTGCCGGTGCTGATCGTGATGGCGACCACCAACCGCGGCTACATCCTCGACCTGGTGCCGGGGCAGAGCTTCATCGAATTCCTGCTCAGGCGCGGCTTCGACGTCTACATGCTGGACTGGAGTGCGCCGAAGCCGGAGGAAAAATCGCTGCGCATGGAGGATTACGTCCTCGACTTCATTCCGGAATCGGTCCGCCGCGTGCAGCAGGATTCCGGCGAAAAGGACGTCTCGGTGATCGGCTATTGCTTCGGCGGCGTGCTGTCGCTGCTCTACGGCTCGATCTTCAACGACGGGCCGATGAAGAACCTGATCTGCTTCACCACGCCGATCGATTTCCGCGAGATGAAGCTGTTCTCGAATTTCGCCGACCGGCGTTATTTCGACGTCGACCGCCTGATCGACAGCACCGGCAACATGCCGCCCGAACTGATCCTGCAATCGTTCGACATGTTGCGGCCGGCCGCGCGTGTCGTCGGCCAGATCCAGCTCTGGGACAACATCTGGAACGACGAGTTCGTCAAGTCGTACCGGATGTTCGATCGCTGGGCGACCGACACGCTGCCGCTCGCGGGCGAATATTTCCGCTCCATCACCAAGGACCTGATGTGGGACAACAAGCTCTACAACGACACCATGACGGTCGGCGGCCGCGCGGCCAAGCTTGCCGACATCAAGGTGCCGATCCTGCACGCGGTCGCCGAGCACGACCACATCGTGCCGTATGATGCGGCAAAACATCTGATCACCAAGATCGGCTCCGAGGACAAGGAGGAGGTGATGCTGAAGGGCGGTCACGTCTCGCTGGTCGCCGGCGCCAATGCAATCAAGCGGCTGTGGCCGAAACTGGACTCCTGGCTGAGCAAAAGATCGACCTAAGAGGGGTCGACTTGAGAGAGATCGACATGACCGAACAACGTTCCTATCCGCGCCGCGTCAAGACCGAGGCGGGCGACATCGAGTTTCGCCTGATGATTCGGGACCACGAGGCCGCGGTGCTGGCCTTCGCGCAAAAGCTGCCGACGCATGATCTCTTGTTCCTGCCGCGCAACATCAGCCAGCCGAAGGTGCTGTCGGCCTGGATCAACGAGATCGAGCGCGGCGACATCACGAGCCTGCTCGCGATCAAGGACGGCAAGGTGGTCGGCTGCGGCACCCTGGTGCGCGATCCGCATTCCTGGTCGCCGCATGTCGGCGAGATCCGGATGGTGGTGTCGCTCGACGTGCGCGGGCAGGGCGTCGGCCGGGCGCTGTCGCAGGAGACCTTCGCCATCGCGCTCGGTGCCGGGCTGGAGAAGTTCTCGGTGCAGATGACCGTCGATCAGCGGGCGGCGATCGCGCTGTTCGAGAGCCTCGGCTTCAAGGCTGAGGCCCTGCTGCGCGACCATGTCCGCGACGTCGAGGGCAAGACCCACGACATTGTCGTGCTCGGGCACAACGTGGCGCAGGTCCGGGCCCAAATGGAGGCTTACGGGGTGTCTGACGCGGTCAGTGGTAATTAGAAACCGTTTCCTGCTGGTTCTCTAGGCATTCCGCCGGATCTTCGTGCTGTTCACAGGTTCGTGATATCGCGCTGCAACATAGATGTTGCGACGCACCATGAGGCGTGTCATAACACCGTTGCCCCGGGCCAAACCGGACGGGGTGAGCCCATAGCTCAAACCTGAGGATGGAGAGACCCCAATGACCACCGAAACCAATTCCGTGCTGAACAGCGTCAAGGAAGCCTTCGCGCCCGTCACCGAGGCGTTCACCAAGCTTCAGAACCTGGAAGTTCCGGAAGCCGCCCGTGAGTTCGTGAAGAAGCAGGCCGAGGCCGCCAAGACCCGCGCTGCCGATGCCTATGCCGGCTCGGAGAAGGTGACCAACGTGATCGAGTCCGCCGTTGCCGGTTCGGTGACCGAAGCCGCCAAGATCAGCCGCAACATCCAGCAGGCGATCTACCAGGACGCCGAGGCGTTCTTCGCCGGTATCGACAAGCTCGCGTCGGCCAAGTCGCTGAGCGAAGCCGCCCAGATCCAGTCGGAGCTGGCCCGTGCGCGTGGCGAACTGTTCGTCTCGCGGGCGAAGGCCACCACCGAATATCTCGGCAAGCTCGTCACCGACGGTGCGAAGACCGCGCAGGACAACTTCGCCAAGGTCTACGGCAAGACCGCCTGATCGCGGCCGCGCTGACCAACTGCCCTTTTCGAAGGCCCGCCATTTTGCGGGCCTTCTTTTTTGGCGGTGTCCTTCATAACTCATGTATCCATCGTCATTCCGGACGACGCGAAACGGCGATCCGGAATCTCGAGATTCCCCGGTGCGCAATTGCGCACCTGAGGTTCGTGCTTCGCACGCCCCGGAATGACGGCGGTGCGGCCATGCTATGCTTCGTTCGTCACCCCTGCGAAACCCCATGACCCTTCCCGCCGCCCTCATCGCAACGCCAGTCGACGTCGAACGCGCGGCCGAGCTGCGGCGCGTCAAGTGGCTGGCGACCGGCGTGCTGGCGGCAACCTTCATCATCTTCATCGCAGCGAAGGCGCTGCTGCCGGTGCACCCGGTGTTCGGTTTCATCGCGGCATTTGCCGAGGCTGCAACCATCGGCGGCCTCGCCGACTGGTATGCCGTCGTCGCCTTGTTCAAGCGGCCGCTCGGCCTGCCGATCCCGCATACCGCGATCATCCAGAGCAATCAGGCGCGCATCGCCGAGAAGCTCGGCGAATTCATCGAGAACAACTTTTTGGAATCCGGGCCGGTCGAGGCCAAGCTGCGCGAGATCGATTTCGGTTCGTTCATCGCCGACTGGCTGCGCGACCGCAAACGTTCGGAGGATCTCGCCCGCTTCGTGCTGCGGATGCTGCCCGAGGCATTCGCGGCGACCGAGAGCTCGGGGTTGATGCAGTTCATCAGCCGCCGCGTCACGACGCAGGTGCTCTCGATCGACCTCGCGCCGCTTGCGGCCGGCGCGCTGCGCGGCTTCGTGCAGGAGGGCAAGCATGGCGGCCTGCTCGACGACATCCTGCGCGTGTTGCACCAGACGCTGACGCAGCAGGAGACCATGGCCGTGATCCGCGACAAGGTCCGCGCCGAGATGCCGACGCTGCTCAGGCTCTATCGTGCCGACAAGTTCGTGGTGAACCGGATCATCGCGTCCGCCACGAAGTTCTTCGAGGAAGTGCGCAACGATCCGCAGCATCCGTTCCGCGGCGAGTTCGACCGCATGCTGCTGTCCTTTGTCGACCGGCTCGGCAGCGACAAGGCATTCGCCGACCGCATCGATGGTCTCAAGCGCGATTTGATGGCGCGGCCGGAGCTTGCCAATCTCGGGCGCACCATCTGGGCCAACGTCAAGGACTTCATCGAACGCAGCGCCTCGGGCGAGTCGCAGGTGCTGCAGCATCAGCTGGCGCGAATGTTGGTCGAGGCCGGCGACGCGCTCGACGGCGACACCGACCTGCGCGGCGAGATCAATCAGGGCCTGGTGGCGATCCTGCGCACCGTCGTCGCCGAGCAGAAGAGCGGCGTCTCGGGCTTCATCGCCGACCAGATGAAGAGCTGGGACATGGAGCAGCTGATCTCCCTGATCGAGGTCAATGTCGGCAAGGATCTGCAATACATCCGCTTCAACGGCGCGCTGATCGGTGGGCTTGCCGGCCTTGCGCTTTACACCCTGGAATACACGCTGCGGCTGCTGTGACCGATTGGGCACGAACGTCACTTTAGTTGTGGCAAGTGTGACCCGGACCGCTTGCACGAAAGTGTCCGGTTCCCTAGCTTTTCAGGACAGATTGTTGCGTTGCGGAACGAATTCCGCCGGGTTCGCGTCAACTCCGTTGACCCATTCTCGTTGGTCCCATTGCCGGCGGCCCTGCCGGAAGAGGAGCTGAAATGTCCGTTGCTGCGCAGACGCTACGCCCGCCGTCCAGGACGCTGATGTTTCTGGAAGGCCGCGCCATTCATGAGCTCGGCGCCTTTCTTGGTGCATTGCCGTTGCTTAGCCTCGCGCCGCGCGGCGATGGGCATCCGGTGCTGGTGCTGCCGGGGCTGATCGCTTCCGACATGTCGACCCGGCCGCTGCGCGACTTTCTCAGGAGCAAGGGCTACGCCGTCAGCGGCTGGCGCCAGGGCCGCAATCTCGGGCTTCGCGCCGGCGTGCAGGACGGGATGGTCGAGCTGCTGCAGGAGATGAATGAAACCACCGGCCGCAAGGTCTCGGTGGTCGGCTGGAGCCTCGGCGGCCTCTATGCGCGCCAGCTCGCCAAGATGATGCCGGAGCGCGTGCGCCAGGTGATCACGCTCGGCAGCCCGTTTGCCGCCGGCCCGAAGTCGACCAACGCCTGGCGCGTCTATGAGATGGCCAGCGGGCGTCGTGCCGACGAGGAGGACCAGCGTTTCGGCGGCTCGCTCGCCAGCGCGCCGCCGGTGCCGACCACCGCGATCTTCAGCCGCACCGACGGCGTCTGCGCCTGGCAGGGCTGCCGCGAGCAGGCCTCGTCGATGACCGACAGCATCGAGGTCGAGAGCAGCCATTGCGGCATGGGTCATCACCCGGCCGTGGTCTACGCGGTCGCCGATCGCCTCGCGCAGAAGGAAGGCGAGTGGGCGCCGTTCGATCGCAGCGGCTGGCGCAGCATCGTCTATCCGGATCCCAATCGCTGACATGTCTCTTCCTTGCCTCGCCCCGCTTGCGGGGAGAGGCCGGATCGCATGAAGCGCAGCGCAATGCGATCCGGGTGAGGGGAGTCTCCACGAGCGCAACTCGCACCGTGATTGCGGAGAGCCCCCTCATCCCGAGCTTCTCCCCGCACGCGGGAGAAGGAGAAGACCCTGCATTGTCGTGAATCGACAAAACGCGCTATGCGTTGGGCATGTCACAGCCGCTTGCCCGCATCGTCGATCAGCTGAAGCGCGAGCCGTCACGCACCGGCTCGATCATCATCACCGTGTTCGGCGATTCCATCGTGCCGCGCGGCGGCTCGGTGTGGCTCGGCACGCTGCTGGAATTCTTCAAGTTCCTCGACATCGACGGCAATGTGGTGCGCACCGCGATGTCGCGGCTCGCCGCCGATGGTTGGCTCGAGCGCAACAAGGTCGGCCGCAACAGTTTTTATCGGCTGAACGCCAAGGGCCGGCAGACCTTCGACACCGCGACTCGGCACATCTACGATCCGCCGCCGTCGGACTGGACCGGCCGCTTCGAGCTGTTGTTGATCGGCAATGCCGAGGACCGCGACGCCGCGCGCGAGGCGTTGAAGAATGCCGGCTTCGGCAGCCCGCTGCCCGGCGTGTGGGTCGCGCCGTCGGGCGTGCCGATCCCCGTTGAAGCGTCGCGCGCGATCCGGCTCGAAGTCTCCGCGGAAGATGACAGCGGACGCCGGCTGCTTAGCGAAAGCTGGCCGCTCGACCGCACCGCGGACGCCTATCTGAAGTTCATGAAGACGTTCGAGCCGCTGCACGGCTCGATCATCCGCGGCGAGACGCTGAGCGACGCCGACGCCTTCACCGCGCGCATTCTCTTGATCCACCATTACCGGCGGGTCGTGCTGCGTGATCCGCTGCTGCCGTATCAGCTGCTGCCGAAGGACTGGCCGGGCAGGGCGGCGCGGAAACTCTGCGGCGAGATCTATCGCGGGCTGCTTTCGCCGTCGGAACAATGGCTTGACGACCACGCAACCAACCAGGACGGGCCGCTGCCGAAGCCCAACGGGGCGGTGGCGCGCCGTTTCGAGGGTGTCTGAATATATTACAAAAACTTCTTGCATTCGAAAATTTGTGTTATATATTGCTGCCTAACAACACATTGGGAGGTCGGCCATGTACACGCAGGCGCTCAACTCATCCGACGGCGACGATCGCGGCGTCGAGGATGTCGCCCGTGCCAGTCAGTTCCAGGCCCGCATCGATGCCGACGAGCGCATCGAGCCGAACGACTGGATGCCCGCCGCCTACCGCAAGACGCTGACGCGGCAGATTTCCCAACACGCCCATTCCGAAATCGTCGGCATGCTCCCCGAGGGCAACTGGATCACCCGCGCGCCGTCGCTGCGCCGCAAGGCTGCGCTGCTCGCCAAGGTGCAGGACGAATGCGGCCACGGCCTCTATCTCTACGCCGCCGCCGAGACGCTCGGCACCTCGCGCGAGGAGCTGGTCGATGCGATGCTATCGGGCAAGGCGAAATATTCCTCGATCTTCAATTATCCGACGCTGACCTGGGCCGACATCGGCACCATCGGCTGGCTGGTCGACGGCGCCGCGATCATGAACCAGATCCCGCTGTGCCGATGCTCCTACGGCCCCTATGCGCGCGCGATGATCCGCGTCTGCAAGGAAGAGTCGTTCCACCAGCGCCAGGGCTTTGAGATCATGGTGACGCTGTGCCGCGGCACCGCGGAGCAGAAGGCGATGGCGCAGAACGCGCTCGATCGCTGGTGGTGGCCGGTGCTGATGATGTTCGGTCCGCCGGACCAGGTCAGCCAGCACAGCGACACCTCGACCAAATGGAAGATCAAGCGCTTCTCCAACGACGAGCTGCGCCAGAAATTCATCGACGCCACCGTCCCGCAGGCCGAATTCCTGGGCCTGACGATCCCCGATCCCGGCATGAAGCAGAACGCAAACGGCAATTGGGAGCACAGCCCGATCGACTGGGACGAGTTCAAGCAGGTGCTGGCAGGCAACGGCCCCTGCAACCGCGATCGTCTCGCCGCGCGCCGCAAGGCGCATGAGGAGGGTGCCTGGGTGCGCGAGGCCGCGATGGCCTATGCCGAGAAGCGCAAGAGCCGTCAGCTCGCGCAAGCCGCAGAATAAGGGAGCGCCGCCATGGCCACGCCGAACGTTCCGCTCTGGGAAGTCTTCATCCGCAGCCGCAATGGCCTGGCGCACAAGCATGTCGGCTCGCTGCATGCGGCCGACGCGACGCTCGCCCTGCAGGCCGCGCGCGACATCTACACCCGCCGCGGCGAGGGGCTGTCGATCTGGGTGGTGCCCTCGAACGCGATCACCGCGTCCGATCCGTCCGAGAAGGGCATGATGTTCGAGCCGGCGGAATCCAAGATCTACCGTCACCCGACCTTTTACGACGTCCCCGACGAAGTCGGGCACATGTGAATTTCACCCGTCATGGTGAGGAGGCGCGCAGCGCCGTCTCGAACCATGACGCCCGATCGTAACCGCGGCCATCCTTCGAGACGCCTGCTGCGCAGGCTCCTCAGGATGACGTCGAGCAAGTGGATGCAGGTGGAATAGAGAACATGGCAACCGCCAACATCGAAGTCTCCGAAACGCCGCTGGTGCTCTACGCGCTGCGCCGCGCCGACGACGCGCTGATCCTCGGCCATCGGCTGTCCGAATGGTGCGGCCATGCGCCTGCGATGGAAGAGGACATGGCGCTCGCCAATATGGGGCTCGACCTGCTCGGTCAGGCCCGTGAGCTCTACACCTACGCGGCCAAGGTCGAAGGCCGAGGCAACGACGAAGACAAGTTCGCCTATCTGCGCGACGTCAGGCAGTACCGCAACCTGCTGCTGGTCGAGCAGCCGAACGGCGACTTTGCCCACACCATGGTGCGGCAGTTCTTCTACGCGGCATTTGCCGATCTCTACTGGCGCGCCATGATGGCCTCGTCCGATCCGACGTTTGCCGCGATCGCGGCGAAGTCGGAGAAGGAGAGTGCCTATCATGTCAGACATTCGTCGGAATGGATCGTTCGCCTCGGCGACGGCACCGAGGAGAGCCATCGCCGCGCGCAGGACGCCATTGACGATCTCTGGGCCTATACCGGCGAGATGTTCGCGGTGGACGACGGCGAGCGCGGCCTGATCGATGCCGGCATTGCGATCGACCCGGCGGCGCTGCAGCCGCGCTGGCTGAAGACGGTCACCGGCATCATCAACGAGGCGACGCTGGCACTGCCGAAGAGCGATTGGATGCAGCAGGGCGGCCGCAGCGGCAGCCACAGCGAACATCTCGGCCATCTCCTCAGCGAGCTGCAATCGATGCAGCGGACCTTTCCGGGGGCAACATGGTGACCGTTGCGCTCAGCGATGCCGATCTGCGCCGGCGCGCCTGGCGCGCGGCCGCGCAGGTGGTCGATCCCGAGATCCCGGTGCTGACCATCGCCGATCTCGGCGTGCTGCGCGATGTCGCGGTCCACGACGGTCACGTCGAGGTCGCGATCACGCCGACCTATTCCGGCTGTCCCGCCATGAACATGATCGCACTCGAGATCGAGCTCGCTCTGGCGCGTGAAGGCATTCATGGGCCGAAGGTCCGCACCGTGCTGTCGCCGGCCTGGACCACCGACTGGATGAGCGAGGACGGCCGCCGCAAGCTGAAGGAGTACGGCATCGCGCCGCCGCTGCCGGGCTCCTCGCGCCGCGCGCTGTTCGGCGAGCAGCATGTGATGTGCCCGCAATGCGGCTCCGTTGATACAGAGCTGCTCTCCGAATTCGGCTCGACCTCCTGCAAGGCGCTGTGGCGCTGCAGGAGCTGCCGTGAACCCTTCGATTACTTCAAGTGTCATTGACCATGTCGACACCGCGCTTTCACCGCCTGTCCGTCAGCGATCTGCGCCGCGAAGCGTCGGACGCGATCTCGATGACTTTTGCGATCCCCGACGATCTGCAAGGCGACTACCGTTTTACGCCGGGCCAGTATCTGACGCTGCGCACCACGATGGATGGCGAGGAGGTTCGCCGCTCCTATTCGATCTGCTCCGGTCCCGACGACGGCGAATTGCGCATCGCGGTGAAGAAGGTCGACGGCGGCGCATTCTCGAACTGGGCGGCCGAGGAATTGAAGACCGGCGACGAGCTCGACGTGATGACGCCGACCGGGCGTTTCGGCGTCGCCCACGCGCCGGGCGAGGCGCGGACCTATGTCGGCTTTGCCGCCGGTAGCGGCATCACGCCGATCCTCTCGATCATCAAGGGCGTGCTGGCGCGTGAGCCGGACAGCCGCTTCTTCCTGTTCTACGGCAACCGTTCGACTGAGGGCGTCATGTTCCGCGAGGCGCTGGAGGAGCTGAAGGACCGCTTCATGCAGCGGCTCTCGGTATTCCACGTCATCTCGGGCGAGGAGCAGGACATTCCGATCCTGCACGGCCGGCTCGACGGCGAGAAGGTGCGGGTGCTGCTGCGCTCGCTGGTGCCGGCCGAGACGGTCGATCACGTCTTCGTCTGCGGTCCGGCCGCGATGAGCGAGACCATCGAGGCCACCTGCCGCGAGATCGGCATCGCCGACGAGCGCATCCATGTCGAACGCTTCGTGTCGGAATTCGGCGGCAAGCCGCGGGCGAAGGTCGTCGTTCCGGCCGGCGCGCCGCCGAAGGCGATTGCCGGGCTGATCATCGACGGCAAGCGCCGCGAGGTCCCGGTGGCCGACGGCGAGTCGATCCTCGACGCTGCGCTGCGCGCCGGCATGGACCTGCCGTTTGCCTGCAAGGGCGGCATGTGCTCGACCTGCCGCGCCAAGCTGGTCGAAGGCGAGGCGCCGATGGACCTGAATTATTCGCTGGAGCCGTGGGAGCTGAAGGCGGGGTTCATCCTCACCTGTCAGGCCAAGCCGTGCTCTGAGAAGGTCGTGGTCGACTACGACCACGTCTGAGATTGTCGTCATTCCGGGTTCGCTGCTGCGCATCGTCCCGGAATGACGGAAGTAGCGTTGACGCCTCGTGCGTCGCGCTTGAAATTGAAGTTCGGCACAAGAGGCCCTCCGCAACGGGCCCGGGCACAGGGAGTTCGATGTGAACGTGAAGGCCACGCTATCGCCCGAGGACGTTGCCCGCGCCTGCGCGGACGCGATGTGGAAGGAAGACGACGCCAGCAAGGGCCTCGGCATGGAGCTCGTCGAGATCAGGCCGGGGCAGGCGGTGATGGCGATGACGGTGCAGCCGCACATGGTCAACGGCCAGCGCATCTGTCATGGCGGCTACATCTTCACGCTGGCCGATTCAGCCTTCGCCTTTGCCTGCAACAGCCGCAACGATCGCGCGGTGGCGGCGCAGGGCAACGTCACTTTCATCCGGCCCGGCAAGCTTGGCGACCGCCTGGTGGCGACCGCGCGCGAGATCTCGCGCAATGGCCGCTCGGGAATCTACGACGTGAGCGTGACCTCCGGCGACAGCGTGATCGCCGAATTCCGCGGGCATTCGCGCGTGATAGCGGGCACCTGGCTGCCCGACACGGACATCCAGGCATAAAGGCTTCAGGGGAAACGTCGATGGCAACGGCAAAGCTCAAGGTCAAGGACAGCGGTTATCACGCCGAGCTCGATGCGGCCGAGCGCGCCTCGCGCGACGAGATCATGGCGCTGCAGACCAGGCGGCTGGCCTGGTCGCTCAAGCATGCCTATGACAATGTCGCGCACTACAGGAAGGCGTTCGATGCCGCCGGCGTGCAGCCGTCCGACTTCAGGCAGCTTCCCGATCTCGCCAAATTTCCGTTCACGGTGAAGACGGATCTGCGCGACAATTATCCCTTCAACATGTTCGCGGTGCCGCGCGAACAATTGGTGCGGGTCCATGCGTCCTCGGGCACGACCGGCAAGCCGATCGTGGTCGGCTACACCAAAGCCGACATCGACACCTGGGCGGACGTGATGGCGCGCTCGATCCGCGCCGCCGGCGGCCGCACCGGCATGCTGATGCACAACGCCTATGGCTATGGCCTGTTCACCGGCGGCCTCGGTGCGCATTACGGCGCCGAGCGGCTGGGTTGCACGGTGATCCCGATCTCGGGCGGCATGACCGAGCGGCAGGTGCAGCTCATCAATGATTTCCGGCCCGACATCATCACGGTGACGCCGAGCTACATGCTGGCGATCCTCGACGAGTTCAAGCGACAGGGCCTCGACCCGCGCAAATCGTCGCTCAAGTTCGGCATCTTCGGCGCCGAGCCCTGGACCAATGCGATGCGCGTCGAGATCGAGCAGGCGTTCGACATGGACGCCACCGACATCTATGGCTTGTCGGAGGTGATCGGTCCCGGCGTCGCGCAGGAATGCGTGGAGACCAAGGATGGCCTGCACATCTGGGAGGACCACTTCTATCCGGAGGTGATCGATCCCCTGACCGGCAAGGTGCTGCCCGACGGCGAGAAGGGCGAGTTGGTGTTCACCTCGCTGACCAAGGAAGCCTTTCCGATCATCCGCTACCGCACCCGCGACCTGACGCGGCTGTTGCACGGCACGGCGCGGCCCGGCATGCGGCGGATGGAGAAGGTGACCGGCCGCTCCGACGACATGATCATCCTGCGCGGCGTCAACGTGTTCCCGACCCAGATCGAGGAAGCGCTGCTGGCGACCGACTGGTGCGGCGGTCACTTTGTCATCGAGCTGACCCGTGAGGGCCGCATGGACGAGATGACGGTGCTCGCCGAAGCCCGGCCGGAGAGCTGGGACGGTGAGGGGCTGACTGCACACGCCGAGAAGGTCTCCGCCTTCATCAAGAACACGATCGGCATCTCCACCCGCGTCCGCGTCGTTGCGCCCGAGACGCTGGAGCGTTCGCTCGGCAAGGCGAAACGTGTTTACGACAAGCGGCCGAAAGAATAGCCTAATCCCTGCAATTCAACAGGGCGCAGGGTATGGCCGACACCAATGAAACGACCGCTGCGGAGATCCTGGCTGATATCCGCGCCGGCAAGGTAACGGCGGTCAGTGTCGTCGAGGCCGCGCTCGATCGTGCGGAGCGGCTCAAGCACCTCAACGCCTTCATCGTGCTGAACCGCGACGGCGCGCTGGCCGCGGCGCGCGAGGTCGATGCCGGGACGCGGACCGGCGTGCTGGCCGGGCTTCCGATCGTCGTGAAGGACAATATCAACACATCAGAACTGCCGACATCGGGCGGCACGCCGGCGCTGCAACACGCGCGGCCTGCGCGCAATGCGCCGTCGCTGCAAAAGCTGCTCGATGCGGGTGCCGTCGTCATCGGCAAGACCAATCTGCACGAGCTTGCCTTCGGCATCACCAGTACCAATCTCGCACCGTTCGCGGGACCGGTGCGGAATCCATACGACACCAGCCGGATCCCGGGCGGGTCGTCCGGCGGAACGTCGGCGGCGATCGCCGCGCGCATCGCCACCTGTGGCCTCGGATCGGACACCGGCGGCTCGACCCGCGTGCCCGCGGCGTTGACCGGGACCGTGGGCCTTCGGCCTTCAGTCGGCGATGGCGGCGCCGAGCGGCGTTATCACGATGACAACCAGGTGGTTCCGATCAGCCATACCCGCGACACCGTCGGCCCGATGGGACGCACCGTCGCCGATGTCGCGCTGCTCGATGCCGTGATGACAGGCACGCCGCTGGCAACGAGCATCCCGCTACGCGGCGTGCGTCTCGGCATTCCCGCCTGTTTCTGGAGCGGCCTCGATCGCGATGTCGAAGCCGTCGCCCGCGCAGCCTGCGCCCGGCTCTCGGCGGCCGGCGCGGTGCTGGTCGATGTCGACATGCCCGATCTGTTTGAGCAGAACGGCAAGGTGTCGTTTGTGGTCGCGTTGCACGAGCCGATCGCCGATATCCCGGCCTGGCTCGCCGCCTCCGGGATTGAAGGGATCACGCTGTCCGACATCGCGGCCGGCGTCGCCAGTCCTGATGTCGTCGGCGCATTCGGTGCCATCACTACGGACGCCTTCGGTGCCGCCTATGATGATGCAATCAAAGTGCAGCGGCCGGTGCTGCAGGCGATCTATGCCACCTACATCAGGGACAACGGGCTGGATGCGATCCTGTTTCCGACCACGATCGCGCCTGCACCGGTCATCGACGAAAACAACGGATCCGGCGAGATGTCGGTCAATGGCGGCGCGCAGGTGCCGACCTTCGGCACCTTGATCCGCAACACCGATCCCGGCAGCAATGCTGGCCTTCCCGGGCTGTCGCTCTATGCCGGCATGACGTCCGATGGCCTGCCGGTTGGGCTCGAGCTCGACGGTCCGGTCGGCAGCGATGCAAGGCTGCTCGGGCTCGGCCTGTCGATCGAGGCGATCCTGGGCACGGCCCCGCCGCCGAAGCTCTGACTCGGCCGGCCGCAACAAGCCCCTTGAATTGATCGGTCAGTCGATTAGTCATGGCCCGAGGCCATCCGGCCGCCACCATCCGCGTGCCTTGCGGCGCGCTCCATGACCGAGACTGGAACGCTGATGCCGCCGGCCCCGCAAGCAAACCGTCATCCTGTCGACGCGCGCTGCGTCCGCCTGCTGACGAAGGCGGAGAACGCGGCGGCGGTGGCGCCAGCGGTCGAGACCCTTGCGTTGTCGCGCGCGGCGGACGATCTGCTCATCGAGGTGAGGGCCGCCGCGGTCAATCCGTCCGACGTCAAGGCCGCGACCGGGCTGATGCCCTATGCCATATTCCCGCGTACCTCGGGCCGCGACTACGCCGGTGTCGTAATCGATGGTCCCGCTGAATTCATCGGGCGTGAGGTGTTCGGCTCGTCCGGCGACCTCGGCATCCGCCGCGACGGCACCCATGCCACGCATCTGGTGGTCGAGCGCGATGCCGTGGTGGAAAAACCCGCGGGCTTTTCCTGGGACGAAGCCGCCGGGATCGGCGTGCCCTTCGTCACCGCGATGGAGGGCCTGCGCCGCGCCGGCCTGCCGAAGGCGGGCGAGACCGTGCTCGTGATGGGCGTCAACGGCAAGGTCGGGCAGGCCGCGGTGCAGATCGCGAGCTGGCACGGCGCGCGCGTGATCGGCGTGGTGCGCAAGAGCGAGCCCTATGAAGGCCACAGCAATTCGCCGGTCGAGGTGATCGACGCCTCGACCACCGACGTCGCCGCTCGCGTGCGCGAGTTGACCGGCGGCAAGGGCGCCAACATCGTCTACAACACGGTCGGCGATCCCTATTTCCAGGCCGCGCACAAGTCGCTGGCGCTGCGCGGCCGCCAGATCCTGATCGCGGCGGTCGACCGCATCGTGCAGTTCAACATCCTCGAATTCTACCGCGGCCAGCACACCTATGTCGGCATCGACACGCTTGCGCTGTCGTCGGTTGCGACCGGCGAGGTGTTGCGCGAGCTCGCGCCGGGCTTTGCCGGCGGACATCTGAAGCCATTCCCGATCAAGCCGAGCGCGATCTACCCGCTGGAACAGGCCAAGGCGGCGTTTGTTGCCGTGGCAGGCTCGTCGCGCGACCGCGTGATTTTGCGACCCTAGTTCACCGTCATTGCGAGGAGCGAAGCGACGAAGCAATCCATTTCTCTCCAGCGTGATAGTATGGATTGCTTCGCGTCGCTCGCAATGACGAACGTAATTGAAGGACTATTATGGACCCCGCCACGATCGTCATCATTGCCGCCCTGACCATCGGCCTCATCTATGGCTCGGTCGCGCTGCTCAGCGGCTTCTGCATGATGAGCGGCCTGCGCGGCTGGTGGGCGGAGGGCGACGGCCGCCTGGCGCGCACCTATGCGCTGGCGATGGGCGTCGCGATCGCGGCCTCGCAGCTGTTGGCGGCGGCAGGCCTCGTCGATCTCGGCAAGTCGATCTATCTGCAACCGTCCTTCTCGGCGCCGGTGATGTTCCTCGGCGGGCTCCTGTTCGGCTACGGCATGGTGCTGTCGAATGGCTGCGGCTCGCGGGCGCTGGTGCTGCTCGGGCGCGGCAATCTGCGCTCCTTCGTGGTCGTGATCGTGCTCGGCATTTTCGCCGAGATGACGCTGAAGGGCCTGATCGCCCCGGCGCGGATCGCGATGGTGCAGGCGTCACAGGCCACAGTGTCAGCCAATTCGGTGCCGGCGCTATTGGCGGACATCGGCCTCGGCGCGGTGCCGGCGCGGATGGTGGCGGCCTCGGTTCTCGCAGCCCTCTTGATTATTTTCGCCTTTGCCCATGCGCCATTCCGCAAGTCACCGGGCCAGATCGCGGCCGGCCTGATCGTCGGCCTGCTGGTGGCGGGGGGCTGGTACGCGACCGGCTATCTCGGCGCCGATGATTTCAATCCGGTGCCGGTGACGTCGCTGACCTTCATCGCGCCGATCGCCGACGCCCTGCAATACGTCATGCTGTCGACCGGCTCGACGCTCAATTTCGGCATCGTCACCGTGTTCGGCGTGTTCGCCGGCAGCCTGATCACGGCCATCGCCACCGGGCGCTTCCAGCTCGAAGGCTACCGGTCGCCGCAGCATATGCTGCGCTCGGCGAGCGGCGCCGCGTTGATGGGCGCGGGCGGCGTGATGGCGTTCGGCTGCTCGGTCGGGCAGGGGCTGACTGGGCTGTCGACGCTCTCGCTGTCGTCCCTCATCGCGATCGCCGGCATCATGCTCGGCACCGGCGCCGGCCTGCGCGGGAGCTTGCGGGTCAGGCCGCTTGCGACGGCCTAGGCGTGTCCTCATAACCGTCGGCTTCCCGTCATAAAGCGGAAGTTGCCCGGTTCGGTAGTTATCGGCGTCTTATGGCCCCTCAGCAGACATTCCGTTCGTGCCGATGCTCCGTTTTGGAGATAATATGCAGCATTGCGACGCGAGGGAAGAGAATGAATGAAGATCAAACCATTCGAGCGGCTTTGGATCATCACTGGGCAGCCTCAGATGCAAATGACTTCGAGGCGGAGCATGAGATTTACCGTGATGATGCCGTGCTTGAGTACCCTCAATCCGGGGAGAGAATCCGCGGTCGACGCAATATTCAAGCGTCTCGTTTTGCGCAGCCGAACAAGAAGCGCTTTACGGTGCGACGCATACTCGGCGCTGCCGACCTTTGGGTTACTGAATTTGTCCTTACATACGACGGCTTGCCATCTTACACGGTGAGCATCATGGAATTCAGAGGCGGGAAGGTCGTTCGTGAAACCCAGTACTTCGGTGATCCCTTTGAGCCGGGGCCGTCGCGCGCCCAATGGATCGAGCCAATACGTTGAGATGTCTTTGCATTCAATCTCACCACCGCAGCGTGCTCCGGCTCATCATTCTCGTGCGTTGCCTGCCAATGTCGACGAGGTGATCGAGTAGGATGGTCATCGCACGCATGAGTCCGGGATGGCCCTAAGCTGATGGTCTGCATGACTCCCGAGAGGTTGGCTCTTCGAGGGTCACCGGAAGTCCCTCGCGCTTTTATCGAAGTTGAGTGCGGCTGCCTCTCACCCTACTCTCGCCCGGCCGGTTATCGGCAAGCTGGAGGAAATCATGAAAACTCAATACTTGATGGCATTGTCACTGCTCAGCGGCATCGCAATCGGCGGGTTCGCGTTCCAAGGTTTGCACGCTCAAACCAAGCTGAAGGCCTACAGTATCGGTGAGATCGAACCAATTGCTGGTGCAACTGTTTCGCCCGCTTATATCGAGGCAGCGAGAAGGGCACTGGCCGAGGCCGGTGGCCGCTCAATGGGGACTTTGAAAGGCAGAGTTTTCCACGCGGAGGGTGGGCCTGCTCCAATCAGTGTGGCCATGACCGAGTGGGATAGCGCAGATGCCGCGATAGCATTTTTCCAGTCCAAGGTCTGGAAGGACCTTGCACCTGAGGGCGCGAAAACCGCGAAAACGATACGGCGATACATCGTGGAAGTTGAGAAGTGACCACCAACTTTGGTCACATGACTAGGCCGCCTCAGTTGGCGGCCTAATTCATTTCGATGTTGCCTGCTAGCCCTAAGCTGACGGTCTGCATGTCTAGCGCTCATTCCCTGCGATGTCGGTATGCGCCTCTTGGCGATGATGTTAAAGAAAGGGTGTTCGCGAAGCCCGCAAATACTCGCATTCTGCGGCATCGTCGGCGCACTGGTAAGGAGCCGCAGGATCACTTCTGCTCCCGCATGGTCGATGCGGCGCGCACACCTGAGGGCGTCTCGCCGAAGTGCCGGCGGAACGTGCGATTGAAATTAGAAACGTCACCAAAGCCGACTGCATACGCGATGTCGATGATGGCCAAATGCAGATGGTGCGGGTCAGTCAACATCGCGAAGGCACGCTCGAGCCGGCGTCCTGCAAGATGCTCGGTGAAAGACTTTCCGGTCCCCTCCTCGAGCAATTTTTGCACGTATCGCCGCGACATGCCGATCGCCCCAGCGACCTTGTTCAAATCGAAATTGGGATCGCTGTAGCGTCTCGCGACTTCCGCTAGGATCGCCTGCAGCTTTGCTGCCTTCACACCGCGCTCCGTAATGATGTCTGTTGCTTGGTCGGTCGGCCCGAGCGTCGCGGCGACAAGATCGAGGAGATGTACGCCGACGGTGGCGGCTAGCTCTGATGACGGAGGTTCTTTGAAGGATGCGAGCGACCGCAGGTAGCGGTTGAGAAGTCTCAGCGCCGGTCCGGAACGCACTGGCCGACCTGATAGGTCTTCCGGGTTGGCCACCAGAGACCTAAGGGCGGCAGCCTGCACGGTTACGAATTTGACGCTCCCCCCACGCGGCCCAAATACTCGCAGCGTCCTTCCCCGATCGACCAAACAAGCGGAGCCGACGTCATAGCCATACTCTTGGCCAGCATTTGCAAATTGGACCGGTCCAGCCTCGACGAGGTTCAGTCCGAATTGCTCACGGCTATCCTTGAGGTGGTGTTTGTGACGAATAAACTCCACCGGCGTCGTGACAAGGCTACAAACGCCAACCGCACCGAGCGACAAGCAGGTGACGTCGATACGTGGGCGGCCACCGCTGTGGTCTATCACGTCCAACGCGAGGTTCAGCCGCGCAAACTCCTCACGGAACGTGGAGAACCGCACGCGCTCCGGCAGCATCTCGGTCGACCATCGCAAAAGGTGAGATGACGTTGGCATCTCGACCTCCCGTTTTGGGGGCAGTCCCTCAAGTAATCATAATGGGCGGCGCTTCGCTACTGTGTGAAATGGCTTACAAAGGGAAGCCGGCTGCGCGACATTCGTCCTGTTGAGGACCGCTTGTGGCCCAAGGCCGACATGCAGCGCGTCGGTTTCGACGTCAGCTTCCGAGACCGAAGCGGACGTGACGAATCTATGAGCACAGGTCCTAATTACGCACGCGACGGCGCATCCGCGAGCGAGCTCAGCGCGATCCCACCGACGATCAGGGCCGCGGCAATCGCCAGCGAGAGATCGATCGGCTCGCCGAGCAAGAGGGCTGCGGTCACGATACCGACGATCGGCGTCGCCGTGGTGCCGAGCGAGGTGGTCAGTGCCGGCAGGCTCTTGTTGACCATGGACATCGCCCAATAGGCCAACGCCGTACCGATGAAGCCGGAATAGAGGAACAGCAGCAGGAGGTGTGGCGACCATTTCACCTCGGGCACGCCTTCGGTGACGAGCGCCGACATCGTCAGCACCAGCGTCGCGACCAGCACCTGCCACAGCAGCAATTGCAGCGGCGTCGCGATCCAGCGGTGCGAGCGGATATAGATGATGTTCGCGGCCCAGCAGATCGCGGCGATGATGATCATGCCGGCGCCGGCGAGGACATGCAGATTGCTCCAGTCCAGCGACGCCGGGTTGAGGATCACGCCGAGCCCGGCGAGTCCCAGCGCGACGCCGACAAGCTTGAGCGTCCCGAGCCGTTCGGTGCGCGCGGCGGCCGCGGCAAGCGCGACCCAGAGCGGCGTGGTGTAGCCGAGCACGACGCCCTTGCTGGCCGGGAGATAGCGCAGGCCGGCGGCGACCAGCGTCGAGAAAAACGTCATGTGCAGCAGCGCCACGCTGAGCACGACCGGGACATCGGCGATCCGCGGAATGATCAAATTGCCGCTGGCGCGCAGGATCACCAGCAGCGCGATCAGGGCGACCCAGCTGCGGATCGATGCGGTCCACAGCGGCGGCACCGCCTCGACCAGCGATTTCGTGACCGACCAGTTGATGCCCCAGGCCAGCACCACGACGATGAACAGGGCGGCGGCCTTGGCGGGGGAGAGTGACTGGTTCACGGCAGGATCCTTGCAGGCAATACCGCTTGTGAATAGGATCATGCTGGCTCTCTCGAAAGAGCCAGATTTGGTAGAGTAGTGGAGCCAGATTGATCCTCGCCGAATTGCTCGCGCTGAAGCGATCGGACGATGCCGGGCTGGCCGCGCAGTTGACCCAGCAGCTGCGCGCGCTGATGGCGAGCGGCCGGATCAGGAGCGGCGCCATGCTGCCATCGAGCCGCAGCCTTGCGGCCGAGCTCGACGTGGCGCGCAACACCGTGACGCATGCCTATGAGCAGCTCGTCGCCGAAGGGTATCTGCGGGTCGCGGCGCGGCGGCGGCCGGTTGTGACCGACGATATCGAGGCGCGCTTCGCCAAGGCTCTGCCCGCGCCACGCCGTGATGCCGCCCGCAAGCCGCTGCTGTCGCCTTGGGCGTTGCAGCTCTCCGATACGGATTGGCCGCTGTCCTACCAGGCCGATTTCCGGCCGCTGCGTCCCGGGCTTGCGGATGCACGGGAGTTTCCGCACGAGATCTGGGCGCGCTGCCTGCGTCGCAGCGCATTGCGCCGCCGCTTCAATGACCAGACCGTGGTCAACCGGCCGAGCCTGCGCGAGGCCTTGCGCGATTATCTCGAAGTCAGCCGCGGCGTGCGCGCCGAGGCCGATCAGATCCTGGTGCTGCCGACGGCGCAGGCGGCGCTGACGCTGATCGCCGCGACCACCATCGTCGCCGGCGATGCGGTGTGGACCGAGGATCCCGGCTATCCCGGTGCGGCGGCGGCGTTTCGTGCCGCCGGTGCAAACGTCGTCGGTGTCAGCCTCGATCAATGGGGCATGATGCGGACGCGCGCGACGCGCGCGCCGAAGCTGATCTTCACCACGCCCTCGCATCAGCACCCCACAGGGCGCGTGATGCCGGTCGCGCGCCGCACCGAGCTGTTGGCTTCTGCCGAGCCCGGCAAGACCTGGATCGTCGAGGACGATTACGACGGCGAGTTTCACTATGACAGTCGCCCGATGCCGGCGCTGCAGGGGCTCGATCGCGAGGGACGCGTGCTCTATCTTGGCACCTTCGCCAAGGCGATGACCGCCGATATCCGCATCGGCTATCTGGTGGTGCCGCCATCACTGGCGCGGACGATGGAGATCGCGCAGCGCCATCTCGGGCTGATCGCCTCCGTGCATGTCCAGGAGGCGCTGGCCGGCTTCATGGCCGACGGGTATTTCCTGGCGCATGTCAGGCGGATGCGGCGGATCTATCGCGCGCGCCGCGATCACCTCGCGGCGGCGCTGGCGCGGCAGCTCGGCGAGGTGCTCACCGCCGAGGTGCCGCCGGGCGGCATGCAGCTGATTGCCCGTTTCAAGGATGGCCGTGCGGACCGGGATGCTGTGACGCGCCTGGTGGTCGCCGGCGTCGAGGTGCGCGCACTGTCGAGCCTCGCGCTGGAGCGGCCGCGCGACCACGGCCTGTTGCTCGGCTTCGCCGCCTGGCGCGAGAACGAGATCGGCGCCGCGGTGCGGATCATGGCGAACTGCCTGACCGGCAAGCGCGCGGCGCGCGGGCAAAGGGACGCTCGCACGATTTCGGAATAATGGAAGATATCCCTGAGTTGCCCGACGTGTCAAGTTGCCTTGTCGAGCGGTGTCAGTAGCTCGTGATCTGTCGCCTGTTTGTAGCTCGTGAAGTGTCGTGTTTTCGGTGCTCCGGAACAAGGGGGGCACGATGGGCACGGCATCCATTCACGAGGGTGTACGACGGATGCGGTTTTCAGATTTGCTGGATCGGACGGAGGCGAAGGAACTGACGCAGGAGGCAGCATCGGAGGTTCTTGGGATCAGTGTTCGGACGTTTCAACGCTGGGCGGAGCGCTATGAGGCGGAGGGCGACGACGGGCTTGTCGACCGCCGGCTGGGGCGTCGTTCGCCACGGCGGGCGCCGGAGGAGGAGCTGGAACGGATGCTTGCGCTGTACCGGGACAAGTACGCGGACTTCACGGTGAAGCACTTCCACGAGCAGATGCAAAAGCGGCACGACTATGTGCTGGGCTATACGGTGACGAAGCTGGCGCTGCACGCGGCAGGGCTGGTGCGGAAGGCTCCGAAGCGTTCGGCGCACCGCAAGAAGCGGCCGCGGCGGCCGCTTCGGGGCATGCTGCTGCACCAGGACGGATCGCGCCACGTTTGGATCGAAGGCCTGCCCGCGAGGGACCTGATCGTCACGATGGACGATGCGACCAGCGAGATCTACTCGATGGTGCTGGTCGAGGAAGAAGGAACGGCCTCGACCTTCCAGGCCTTGCGCGAAGTGATTGGCGAGCATGGCCTGTTCTGCGCGCTCTACACCGACCGCGGCAGCCATTATTTCCTGACCCCAAAAGCTGGCGAGAAGATCTCGAAGACGCAACAAACCCAGGTGGGACGGGCTTTGTCGCATCTTGGGATCGAGCATATCGCAGCCTATTCGCCGCAGGCGCGCGGGCGCTCCGAGCGGGTGTTCGGCACCTTGCAGGACCGGCTGCCGAAGGAGCTGCGGCTTGCCGGGATCACGACGGTTGAGGCTGCCAACGCGTGGCTGAAGGCGCATTACATCCCCGGGCACAACGCCGCGTTTGCGATCAAGCCCGAACAGGAAGGCACGGCATTCGTGGCCGACCGGCATGAGGCCTGGCGCGAGGCGCTGTGCGTGATCGAGGAGCGAACCGTCGCCAACGACAATACCGTTGCATGGAACGGTCGGCGGCTGCAGTTGCCGGAGAGCCGGCTCAGGCCTCACTTCGTCAAGGCTGTGGTGCGCCTCCATGAGTATCCCGATGGCACCGTCAGCGTGTTCCTCGGACCGCATCGGTTGGCGATGTTTAGCGCCAACGGACAGCAGATCAGCCCCGACGCGCCCCAGCCTGGCGGCGTGCTCGGAGCCGTCAAGGACAAGCCCTGGCGGGCGCGCAAGCGCGCGTCCTTGACCGCTCCTGCGCGCACCGCCGTCAAGATCGTGCGGGTCGGGGCGGAGAAACGGGCTTCAAGCCGAACAAAGAAACTGACAAAGTCCCCACCAACAATATCCCTGGCATGACCAAATCGGCCGAGCCGTCCGCGCCTTCCGGCCACGCCGATAATCAACAACGAAGGCGACAGATCACGAGCTACAAAAACACGACATCTTCACCCGCTACGGACAGTTGCCTTGTCGAGCGCCGGCGGCCGCCGGCACCTTTGCATGGGGTTGTTTTCGATATTTTTTAGCACGCCCCTGCGACGGCCCTCGTGCGGGAGAGGGACGCCGCCCAGATGCTGCTACGGCACGACCCGTCTCGCTGTGTCGCAGGCTTACTCCGCGGCCTTGGTGACGATCCGCACCTCCGACGTCAGCGTCTTGTGCACCGGGCACTTGTCGGCGATCTCCATCAGCCGCTTGCGCTGGTCGGCGTCGAGGTCGCCCTCGATCCTGATGACGCGGTCGATCTGGTCGAGCATGCCTTCGCGCGTCTCGCACTCCTCGCAATCCTTCGCGTAGATCTTGCTGTGCGTCAGCGTTACGGTGACGCGACCGAGCGGCAGCGACCTGCGGTCGGCATACATCCGCATCGTCATCGAGGTGCAGGCGCCTAGCCCGGCCAGCACGAAGTCGTACGGCCCGGGGCCGGAATCCTGACCGCCGACGGCGATCGGCTCGTCGGCCAGCATGCGATGCGGGCCTGCCGTGATGATCTGCTGAAACTTGCCGGCGCGGGTCTCCTGCACCACGACGTTGCGCGGCGCAGTGCCGGTATCCGCCGCCGGCTGCGGCGCGATATCGATGTAGCGTTCGGCCCAGGCGCCGATCACGTCGGCGACATAGTCGGCATCCTGTTTGCCGCTCAAGAGATGGTCGGCCTCGGCCAGCGAGACGAAGCTCTTGGGGTGCCTGGCGGCGCTGAAGATGTGCGTGGCGTTGTCGATGCCGACGGTGTCGTCGGTCGGCGAATGCATGATCAGCAGCGCCTTGTGCAGCTGCTTCACCTGCGCCATCAACTTCTGCTCGGCGACGTCGTCGAGGAATTCGCGCTTGATGCGGAACGGGCGGCCCGCGAGCGAGACTTCGCCTTCGCCCTGCGTGCGAATGTCCTCGATCCGGTCTCTGAAGAAATGCGTGACATGGACGGGATCTGACGGCGCGGCGATGGTCGCGACCGCCTTGGCCTCGGGGATTTGACCCGCGGCGGCGAGGATCGCGGCGCCGCCCAGGCTGTGGCCGATCAGGATCGCGGGTGCTGTGCGCATCTCGCGCAGATGGTCGGCGGCGCGGACGAGATCGGCGACGTTCGACGAGAAGGTCGAGTTGGCGAACTCGCCCTCGCTGGAGCCGAGGCCGGTGAAGTCGAAGCGCAGCGTGGCGATGCCCTTGGCCGCGAGCGCGACCGCGATGCGCTTTGCGGCCAGCACGTCCTTGCCGCAGGTGAAGCAGTGCGCGAACAGCGCATAGGCCTTGATCGGCCCGTCGGGCGTGTCAAGCGCGGCGGCCAGCTGATGGCCGCCAACACCGGTGAATTGAAAGCGTTCGTGCGGCACGGGCAGGCTCCATCATCTTGTTGGTGTGTCAGTCGCCAGAATAGCGCTGTTCGGCCCAGGGATCACCGCGATTGTGATAGCCACGGACCTCCCAGAAGCCGGGCGCGTCCTCGGTGAGGAATTCGATGCGCTGCAGCCACTTCGCGCTCTTCCAGAAATACAGATGCGGCACCACGAACCGCACCGGGCCGCCATGCTCCTGCTCCAGCGGCTTGCCCGACCAGCTATGGGCGAGCAGCGCGTCCTCGGCGGCAAAGTCCTCGATCGGCAGATTCGTCGTATAGCCGTCATAGGAATGCAGCGCGACGAAGCGCGCGTCCTCGCGCGGCTGGCAGGCGGCGAGCAGGTCGCTTGTGGCGAGCCCTTCCCACTGGTTGTCGTAGCGCGACCAGGTCGTGACGCAGTGGATGTCGGAGACGAATTGCGTTTGCGGCTGCGCCATGAACTGCTGCCAGGTCCAGTAGATGGTCTGCTCGACCGCGCCGTAGACGTCGAGCCGCCAGCGCTCCTGGGAGATGTTCGGCATCAGCCCGAGATCGAGCACCGGCCAATCCGCCGTCAGATGCTGGCCCGGCGGCAGGCGCTGCTCCTCCGGCCGGGTGACCTTGCCGGTGAGGAATTTGCCTTCGCGTGCCCAGCGCTGCTTGCTGCGCGTCAGCTTGCTCTCGGGCGGTTCGTTATCGTCGGTCATGGCGTCGTGCGATCATTCGTGGCGGTGCATCGCGGAGTCGCGCTTGGTATCGCGCATCGTCGAGTAGATCAGCAGCGACAGGAAAATCATGCCGCTGAGATAGTAGTAGAACCAGTCCTCATGCCCGATGCTCTTGAAATAGAGCGCGACCGCCGGCGCGGTGCCGCCGAAGATCGACACCGTGATGGCGTAGGGCAGGCCGACGCCGAGCGCGCGGACGTTGGTTGGAAACAGCTCGGCCTTCACGATCGCGTTGATCGAGGTGTAGCCGGCGACGAAGATCCAGGCGCCGCAGATCAGAAGGAAGGCCATGAACGGCGACTTGGTATCCTTCAGCGCGGTCAGGATCGGGATCGTGCCGAGCGTGCCGGCGATGCCGAAGAAGATCAGCAGCGGCTTGCGGCCGATCTTATCGGAGAGCCCGCCATAGATCGGTTGCAGGATGGTCGCGAAGATCAGCGAGCCGAAGATCACGAAGGTGGTCTGGTCCTCGGTGAGGCCGACCGACAGCTTCACGAAGGTCTGCATGTAGGTGGTGAAGGTATAGAACGCCGCGGTGCCGCCGGCGGTGAGGCCGACCACCAGCAGCAATTCGCGCGGATAGTTCAACAAGCCGACGATCGAGCCGGTCGGTTTGGAAACCTTCTTGGCCTCCTCGAAGGCCTCGGTCTCATGCAGGCTGCGGCGCATCACCGCCGCGACGATCGCGAGCATGGCGCCGATCACGAACGGAATCCGCCAGCCCCAGGCCTTCAGCTCGTCGGGCGTCAGGAACACCTTTTGCAGCAACAGCAGCACGATGATCGCGGTGAGCTGGCCGCCGATCAGCGTGACGTACTGGAAACTGGAATAGAAGCCGCGGTGCTTGGGATCGGCGACCTCGCTGAGATAGGTGGCGCTGGCGCCATATTCGCCGCCGAGGCTCAGGCCCTCGATCACGCGGGCCAGCGCCAGGATCGCCGGGGCCGCGATGCCGATCGAGGCATAGGTCGGCGTCACCGCGATGATCAGCGAGCCGAAGCACATGCAGACCACCGAGAGGGTTAATGACAGCCGCCGGCCATAGCGGTCGGCGATGAAGCCGAACAGCCAGCCGCCGAGCGGGCGCATGAGGAAGGTCGCGGCAAACAGCACGGCCGCATTGAGCTGCTGCACCACCGGGTCGCTGTGCGGGAAGAACGCCGGCGCGAAATACAGCGCAAACGCCGTGTAAGCGTAAAAATCGTACCACTCGACGAGATTGCCGACCGAGCCGATGAAGATCGCCTTCACCCGCCGCTCGACATCGTGGATGTCGAGATGATCGCTCGCGGGCTGAGCGGTTTGTTCGGTCATTGCATTGCTCCCGGACTCGTCGGTTCGATTCCGGGGCAAGCTACCTCATTGGGTGACGCGATGTAACCGCTGTCGGGTTCCTCAGGCGTTGTTGCCGAACAGAACGGGCAGTTGACGCGGGCCGCGGACCGTGCCTTCCGACCAGGTGACCTTGCCGGCCGGATCGAGCCGGAAATCAGGGATTCGCTTCAGCCATTCCTCGATCGCGACCTGCATCTCCATCCGCGCAAGGTTGGAACCGACGCAGCGGTGGATGCCGAGGCCGAAGGCGGCGTGGCGGTTCTCCTTGCGATCGATCACCACCTTGTCGGCATCGGGGAACATGGCGGGATCGCGATTGGCGGCGGGGAAGGACAGCAGCACCATGTTGCCTGCCTTCACAGGGCAGCCGGAGATCGTGGTCTCCTTCATCACCTCGCGCGCCATCGTCACCGGCGAATACGCGCGCAGGAATTCCTCGATCGCGGTCGGGATCAGCGCCGGCTCCGTAATCAGGCGCTCGCGATCGGCCGGCGTCTTGGCGAGGTGCCAGAGCGAGGAGCCGATCGCGCTCCAGGTGGTGTCGATGCCGGCGATCAAGAGCAGCCGCAGCGAGCCGAGCACATGCTCGTCGGTGAGCCGCTGGCCGCCGGGGCCCTTGGCCCGCAGCAGCTGCGAGATCAGATCGTCGCCCGGCTCGAGCTTGCGCTGCTCGAGATGGGCCACGAAGTAGCCGGTCATCTCGCGCACGCCGTTCATCAGCTCGTCTTCGTTCTTGATGCCGAGCTCGAGGATCTGGTGGATCCATTTGATGAACAGGTCGCCGTCCTTCTCGGGAATTCCCAGCATATGGGCGATGGCGCGCACCGGGATGTGCTTGGTGTAGCGCGCGGCGGCGTCGCAATGGCCATCGGCGATGAATTCGTCGATCAGCTCGTTGCAGATCGCGCGCACCCGCGGCTCCAGCCGCTTCATCGCGTCCGGCGTGAACGGCGGCAGCAGCACCTGCTTGGCGGGCTTGTGCTCCGGCGGATCGGAGGTGATCGGCGGCGCGCGAGCGGTGATCTCGGGGCGGATGTCGCGCACGATGACGCGGCGCGAGGAGAAGTGCTCGGTGTCGTAGGCGATCTCCTTCACCGCCTGATAGGTGGTCGGCATGTAGCAGCCGAGGAAGCGCTCGGTATGCACGACGGGCGAAGCCGCGCGCAGCGTCTCCCAGATCGGGAACGGGTCGTCGGTCCAGACCGGATCGGTATGGTCGAAATCATGGACCCAGTCGGAGACCGGGGGATGTTCGGGCAGATAGCTTGCGGACGGGGAATCGGACATCAGCTCGTTTCCTTCTCGTTCGATCAAACGCTGGTTGGCTCAACGGGCGGCGCACGGCCGTCCCCGGCTGGCCGTCATTCCTCGGTGACTTCGATCGCGATTTCCGGGCAATTGGTCTGCGCGAGCCAGGCCTTGTCCTCGAGCCCGGCCGGGACCGTCCCGTCGCCGACCTCATGGGCGTTGCCGTATTCGTCGAGCTCGAACAGTTCGGGGGCGAGTGATTTGCAGCGGGCGTGACCCTGGCACTTGTCCTGGTCGACGCGGATTCTGAGCTTGGACATGCAAGCACCTCCCTCGGCTCTGGCGCATTGTGGGTTGCGCCGGGTTCCTCATTCCGGTTTATGCAAGCCTTGTTTAGGCAAGTTCTTGTTTAGGCAAGCTCTTGGCTTGCTTGGGCGGCCGGCCCTCTTAACCGGATCGCCAAGTTATAGTATATTACATTATCGTCGCGCTTGCGCGTCAAGCGAAAATTCAGCGATCATTGCCGCAATGGGACAAATCGTTCGTAAGCCGTTCAAAACCTACCACCATGGCGACCTCCGCGAAGCCCTGATCCAGGCCGCGTTACGCGAGGTCGAGCTCGGTGGTCCCGAGGCGATCAGCATCAAGGCGCTGGCCAAGCAGCTCGGCGTCTCGCAGCCGGCGCCGTACCGGCATTTCGCCGACCGCGAGGCGCTGCTGGAGGCGGTGACCGCGGAAGCATTCCGGCAGTTCAACGTGATCATGCGCGAGGCGATCGAGCAGTCGAGCAAGGGCTCGAAGCTGTCGCGCTTTGCCCAGGCCGCGCTCGCCTTCGGGCTCGAGCGCCACGGCATCTACCGGCTGATGTTCGCGTCGCGCACCATGGCCTGCGCGCCCAAGGGCAGCGAGCTGCACACCGCGGCGATGGAAACGCTGGCACTGCTGATCGAGTCGTTCGAGGCGCCCGCGGTCGGCCTGCTGCGCGAGCGGCAGGCGCTGAAGATCTGGGCCGGGCTGCACGGCATCGTGATGCTCGCCGAGCAGGGACTGCTGACCGGCGAGTCCGCGCAGATCAGCCGCGAGGAGTTGCTGGACGAAATCGTCGAGCAGACCAAGGCGGCACTCACTGTGGCGCTGCAGGCGACGGAGGATAAGGCGTAGGGCAGATCGTCTGCAGCCTATCCCTTCGTCCCATAGAGATAGATAGCCCCGGGATTGCGAGGAGCTCGCGACAAAATTGCAGAGCAATTTTGCGCTGAAACGACGAAGCAATCCATCGTTCTGCGCGCTCGGTGACAGATTGCTTCGCTTCGCTCGCAATGACGAAGTGGAGGGTATCGCCCGCCTCTCCACCATAAGGGTCAGGATCGCGGCGGCTGCGGATCGATCGGGGTGGTGCCGCGCACGCCCAGAATGTCCTCCAGCACTTTCGCGCCGGCCAGAAGCTGCGCCTCGGCGCGCGGCTTTGCGACCATCTGCAGGCCGACCGGCAGGCCCGAGGCGGTGAAGCCGCAGGGCAGCGACAGCGCCGGGCAGCAGGCCAGCGTGATCGCGTAGACGATGCCGAGCCATTCGACGTAGTTGTCGAACTTCTTGCCGTCGCACTCCGCGACATAGCGGTTCTCGACCGGAAACGGCGCCACGATGGTCGCGGGCGCCAGCAGCAGGTCGTACTTGTCGAAGAATTCGAGCGTACGCGCCGTCATCGCGACGCGCTGCGCCTCGGCGCGTTCGAGCTTCTCGACCGTGAGCTTCAACCCTTCCTCGATGTTCCAGATCACCTCGGGCTTCAGCAGATCGCGTTTGGTGCGCAGCAGTTCGGCCTTGCTGATTGCGAAATCGAACGCGCGCAGCACGTGGAAGCATTCATGGGCTTCGCTGAAATCGGGATGCGCCTCCTCGACGATCGCACCGGCTGCCGCGAACCGCTCCGCCGCCTTGCGGGTCACCGCCTTGACCTCGGGATCGACCGGCGTGATGCCGAGATCGGGCGAATAGGCGATGCGCTTCGGCCTGCTGCCTGACCGCGCCGCCGACAGGAACGACGTCGGCAGTGCGGGCAGCGACAGCGGATCGGCGGCATGCTCGCCGCTCATCGCGTCGAGCAGCAGCGCGAGGTCCTCGACATTGCGTGCCATCGGTCCCTGCTGGCCGAGCGTGCGGTCGACGCCGAATTTCGGCGTCTGCGCGACGCGGCCGATCGACGGCCGGAGGCCGACGATGCCGCAGAAGCTCGCCGGATTGCGCAGGCTGCCGCCCATGTCGGAGCCGTGCGCCAGCCACGCGGTGCCGCTCGCAAGTGCCGCCGCGGCGCCGCCGGAGGAGCCAGCGGCCGAGCGCGATGTGTCCCAGGGATTGCGGGTCGGGCCGAACACCTCATTGAAGGTGTTGGCGCCGGCGCCGAATTCCGGCGTGTTCGACTTGGCGTAGATCACGCCGCCATTCTGTTCGAGGTGCTCGACCAGGATGTCCGACTTCGCCGGGACGTTGTCCTTGAAGATCGGAGAGCCCAGCGTGGTCAGCACGCCGGAGACGGCGGTGAGGTCCTTGATCGGAACCGGAAGGCCTGCGAGCAGGCCGCGCTCACTGGCCGGTTTCTGCATCAGGGCCTTGGCGTGGGTGCGGGCGCGGTCGAAGCAGAGCGTCGGCAGCGCGTTGACCTTGCCGTCCACCTCGGCGATGCGCGTCTCCAGCACGTCGAGCAGATCGAGCGGCGTAACGTCACCGGCCTTCAGCTTCTCGACGACGGCACACGCCGTTTCCTTCACCAAGCCCTGATCAGCCATGCGCCGTTGCTCCTATGCCTTCTGTTTGCTTGTGCTGTAGAACATTTCCTGCCGTCGTGGCAATGCGACGAGAACCGAAGGGACAGGGATGGCAGCGTTGTTTTCCGCGCTGGACTGGCGCGCGATGAGCCAGCAGGAGCGTGACCTCGGCTTGAACAACGGCGTTGCCGTCAAGGGCAGCGCCGAGATCGCCGCCGGCTGGGAGCAACGCTCGGCGGCACTGCGGCAAAAGCACGCCGGCCGTCTCGACCTCAGATACGGCTCGCGCGAGCGCAACCGGATCGACTTCGTGAAAGTTCGCGACGGCGCGCCGACGCTGCTGTTCATCCACGGCGGCTATTGGCAGACCCGTGCCAAGGAAGTGTTCACGACCTTCGCCGAGGGGCCGATGGTCCACGGCATCAATGTCGCGCTGATCGGCTATACGCTGGCGCCGGATGCGACGCTCGACGACATCGTCGCCGAGATCCATGCCGGCATCGACTTTCTGGCCGGGCAGTTGCCCGCGCTCGGGGCCGCTGCCGAGGGCATCGTGGTGTCGGGCTGGTCGGCCGGCGGACATCTGACATCGATGGCGCTGTCGAACGGCCATGTCCGGGCCGGCATGGCGATCTCGGGAATCTACGACCTCGAGCCGATCAGGCATTCCTACCTCAACGAAAAGCTGAGGCTCGACGAAGCGGCGTCGCGGCGCAACTCGCCGATGATGGCGGAGGGCGGCACGGCAAAGCCGCTGTCGCTGGTAGTCGGCAGCGCCGAATTGCCGCTGCTGCGCAAGCAGACCGCCGATTTCGCCGGCCATCGCGCCCGCTACGGCTTGCCGGTGACCTATGAGGAGATCGCCGGCGCCGATCATTTCTCTATCATGAACCAGATGCTGGCGCCGCAGGGCCGCATCACGACGCTGATCCGGCAGCTGTTCGAGCGGACGGCGTCGTCCTGAGGTGCGAGCCTCTTCGGCGAGCCTCGAAGGATGGCGCAGCCCGTGGCCCATCCTTCGAGACGCCGCGCTACGCGCGGCTCCTCAGGATGACGGCGGTACAAGCGGAGGGGCGATTTCTAACCCCATCCCGACGTCAGCCCGCCATCCACCGTGTAGATCACGCCCGACGTATAGCCCGCGCGGTCGGAGGCGAGGAACGCCATCAGGTCGCCGATCTCGCGTGCATGTGCGGGCCGGCCGAGCGGCAGGCCCTTCTGGAATTCCTTGTAGCGGTTCTCGTCGCCGAACTGGTTCTTGGCGCGGGTCTTGAGCAGCGTGACGTGGCGGTCGGTCCCGACCGGGCCGGGATTGATGCCGACGACGCGGATATTGTCGGCGAGGCTCTTGCCGCCGAGCGCGCGGGTGAACGCCATCAGCGCGGCATTGCCGGCGCTGCCGCAGATGTAATTGGCGTCGAACTTCTCGCCGGCCGCGCCGATGTCATTGACGATCACGCCTCCGCCGCGCGCCTTCATCTGGGCGTAGATCGCGCGCGTCAGATTGACGTAACCGAACACCTTGAGCTCCCACGCATGCCGCCAGGTCGCCTCGTCGATCTTGTCGATCGAGCCGCCGGGGATATCGCCAGCATTGTTGACAAGGATATCGATGTCGGCGGCCTCCCCGGCGAGGCGCGCGAGATCCTCGGACTTGCGCAGATCCACCACGCTGGTCGCGGCAGATATCTGGTGCGCGGAGCGCAGCCGCTCGGCGAGCGCCTTGAGCTGGTCGCCGTTGCGGGCGGCGAGCAGGAGGTTGGCGCCTTCCTCGGCAAAGGCTTCGGCGGCGGCCGCGCCAATGCCCTTGGAGGCGCCGGTGATCAGGACACGCTTGCCGCGCAGATGCAGATCCATGGGATGTCTCGCTTGGTATGAGGAGTGGGTGTCGGCGAATTTGGTGGGGCAGGGTCGCGCCGCGGTCAACACTGCACTGCAGCGTTGCGCTCGCGCAAAGTTTGGTCCATTGCAGGACCATGAGAATAGGCGGCATTGCCGGCCGGGCAAATCACAAGGGTGTTCTCGATGAGCAGCGCAAAGAAGCAGTATCGGATTGCGGTCATTCCCGGCGACGGCATCGGCAAGGAAGTGATGCCGGAGGGCCTGCGCGTCATCGAGGCGGCGGCCAAGAAGCACGGCGTCGACGTGAAGTTCGACCATTTCGACTTCGCTTCCTACGACTATTACGAGAAGCACGGCGAGATGATGCCGGCCGACTGGAAGAACCAGATCGGCAAGCATGATGCGATCTATTTCGGCGCGGTCGGCTGGCCGGCGAAAATACCCGACCATATCTCGTTGTGGGGATCGCTCATAAAATTCCGCCGCGAGTTCGACCAGTACGTCAATTTGCGCCCGGTGCGGCTGATGCCCGGCGTGCCGTCGCCGCTGGCGAACCGCAAGCCCGGCGACATCGATTTCTGGGTGGTGCGCGAGAACACCGAGGGCGAATACTCGTCCGTCGGCGGCCGCATGTTCCCGGACACCGACCGCGAATTCGTCACCCAGCAAACCGTGATGACCCGCACCGGCGTCGACCGCATCCTGAAATTTGCGTTCGATCTGGCGCAGTCGCGGCCGAAGAAGCATCTGACCTCGGCGACCAAGTCGAACGGCATCTCCATCACCATGCCCTATTGGGACGAGCGCGTGGAGGCGATGGCCAAGAAATATCCCGGCGTGAAGTGGGACAAATACCACATCGACATCCTGACCGCGAACTTCGTGCTGCATCCGGACTGGTTCGACGTCGTGGTCGGCTCCAACCTGTTCGGGGACATCCTTTCCGATCTCGGCCCGGCCTGCACCGGCACGATCGGCATCGCGCCGTCGGGCAACATCAATCCGGAAGGCGACTTCCCCTCGGTGTTCGAGCCGGTCCATGGCTCGGCGCCTGACATCGCCGGGCAGGGCATTGCCAACCCGATCGGCATGATCTGGTCGGGCGCGATGATGCTGGAGCATCTCGGCGAGAAGCAGGCGGCGGCTGCGATCGTCGGCGCGATCGAGCGCACGCTCGGCGAACGCACGCTGCGCACGCGCGATCTCGGCGGCAATGCCGACACCACGGCATGCGGCAAGGCCGTCGCGGAGATGGTGGATTAGGCTGCGCCGTCAAGAACGGGGTCGTCCTGGCGAAAGCCAGGACCCATTACCCCGAGTGCTTGTTGTGTTGCTGGGTCTGACCACCGCCCTGCGCGATGACGCAGGCCGGTGGTAATGGGTCTTGGATCGCGCTCGCTACGCTCGCTTGTCCAGGACGACGTCGTTATTGATTGCTTCGCAATCTGCGTAGGGCGGGTTAGCCACCCTACGGCCACTGTCGTCCATGCGAAAGCAGGGACCCATAACCACAGGGTCTCGTTGTTGGGGCTCGCTGTGCCCCCAGCCTTCGTGACAATGGGCAGTGATGGTTATGGGTCCCGGCTCGCGCGGAGCTTGTCATCGGGCGGCGCTTTGCGCCGACCCGTTGGCTTGGCCGGGACGACGGTGAAATTACCCCTTCACGATCCTTCGGCAGTGCTCCCACGCCGCGTGGATCAAATTCTCGCTCGCCTCGGGCGTGCGGAAGGCGGAGTGCGCCGACAGCGTCACGTTCGGGATCCTGGTCAGCGGGTGATCCTTCGGCAGCGGCTCGATGTTGTAGACGTCGAGGCCGGCGTGGCGGATGTGGCCCGAATTGAGCGCATCGATCATCGCCAGCTCGTCGACGATCGCGCCGCGCGCGGTGTTGATCAGCACCACACCCTTTTTCATCTTCGCGATCTTGTCGCGCGTGATCAGGCCGCGGGTCTCGTCATTCAGCAGCAGGTGGATCGAAACCACGTCGCTGCTCGCCAGCACGGTGTCGAGATCGACGAATTCGACACCCGGATGGCTCTTGGCCGACCGGTTCCAGGCGATCACCTTCATGCCGCTGCCGAGTGCGATGCGGGCGACCTCGGCGGCGATGCCGCCGAAGCCGACCAGGCCGAGTGTCTTGCCGGTGAGCTGCATGCCGTCCTCTCGCAGCCAGTTGCCGGCGCGCATCTCGCGGTCCATCTGCGCGATCACGCGCGCCGACGACCACATCAGCGCGATCGCTGACTCCGCGACCGCGGTGTCGCCATAGCCCTTGATCAGGTGCACGGAGATACCGAGCTCGGCAAGCTCTTCCGGGTTCATGTAGCTGCGCGCGCCGGTGCCGAGGAACACGACGTGCTTCAGGCCGGCGCACTTCTTCGCAACATCGGTCGGCAGCGCGGTGTGGTCGACCACCGCAATCTCGGCGCCGTCGAGCACCGCCGGATAGTCCTCGGACTTGATGTCCGGGTTGCGGTTGATCCGCATCCTGGGATCGCCGGGCTTTTCCAGTCGTTCCGTGATGACAGCAAGCGATTCATTGGCGTCGACAAACACTGCGCGCACGAAAGCCTCCATCCGATGAGGAGAAATGATGATCAGGACGCGACGCCGGCGAGCGCCAGCACCGTATGCATCAGGACGTTGGCGCCGGCGGCGCAATCTGTCTGCTTGGCATCTTCCAGCTCATTATGGCTGATGCCGTCCTTGCAGGGCACGAACACCATTGCTGCCGGCATCACCGTGTTGAGGTTGCAGGCGTCGTGGCCGGCGCCCGAGGTGATGCGGCGGTGCGAATAGCCAAGCTGCTTGGCGGCGTTCTCGACCGCGTCGACCAGCTTCGGATCGAAGTGCGTCGGCGCCTTGCGCCAGACGAGATCAAGCTGCACCTCGACCTTGCGCTTTGCTGCGATCTCGCTCACAGCGGCACGCAGGTCGCGATCCAGCGCATCCATGATCCCAGCGTCGGCGCTGCGGCAATCCACCGTGAAGGTGATCTCGCCGGGGATGACGTTGCGCGAGGGCGCGGCGATCACGGCCTCGCCGATGGTGCCGACCGCCTTCGGGCCGTGCTTCTTCGCGATGCTCTCCATCGCCAGAACGATCTCGGACAGCGTCGCCAGCGCATCGCGGCGCAGCGGCATCGGGGTCGAGCCGGCGTGGCTCTCGAAGCCGGTGATCTTGCCGTCGTACCACAACACGCCCTGGCCGGAATCGACCACGCCGATGGTCTTGTTCTCGGCCTCCAGGATCGGACCCTGCTCGATATGCAGCTCGACGAAGCTGGTGAACTTCTGGCGGCCGACCGGGGCGTCGCCGCGATAACCGATCGTGTCCAGCGCCTGCGCCACCGTGACGCCCTCGGCGTCCTTGCGCGACAGGATGTCGTCGGTGGTGAAATCGCCGACATAGGCGGCCGAGGCCATCATCGCCGGCGCAAAGCGCGAGCCTTCCTCATTGGTCCAGTTGCAGATGCAGATCGGCAGCTCGGTCTCGATCCCGGCATCGTTCAGCGTGCGCACCATTTCGAGCGCCGCCAGCGTGCCGAGCACGCCGTCATATTTGCCGCCGGTCGGCTGGGTGTCGAGATGTGAGCCGACGCCGATCGGCGGCTTCGACATGTCCCGTCCTTTCCTCAACCCGAACATCGAGCCGAGTGCGTCGACCTGCACCTCGAGGCCGGCGTCCGCGCATGCCTTGCGGAACCAGTCGCGCACCTGCTTGTCTTCGGCGCTCAAGGTCAGCCGTCGCACACCGCCCTTGGGCGTTGCACCGAACTGCGCGGTTTCGTGGATGGTGCCCCAGAGGCGGGCGGAATCGATCTGCAGGTTGGTGGCGGCTCGGCTCATGTCGTCAGTCCATTTTTATTTTCGTCATTCCGGGCGATGCGTCAGCATCGAACCCGGAATCTCGAGATTCCGGGTCTGGTCCTTCGGACCATCCCGGAATGACGTTCGATTATCCGGCAATCGTTCAATGACGCGCCACTCTCGCGCCGTCAACCGCCACGCTCGTCTGCGCGATCTGCCTGGCGAGATTGGCGACGCGCTCGATGGCGACCGCATCGGGCGAGGCGAGCCAGCTCGCGGTGAAGGTGAGGGGCGGCAGCTTGAGGTCGGTGTCGAGCAGCAGCAAGCGCCCGTCGGCAAGCTCGTTCTCGACGATCGCCGCGGGGATCACCGCGATGCCAAGCCCTTCATTGGCCATGTGGATCACGGTCGCGAGCGAGGTCGAGGCGTGCAGCCGGATCGGCGGCAGATCGGGGGCGTTGAACAGCGCGCGTACGGTCTCGTAGGGCTGGGTCTTGCGCGGAAAGGTGATGATCGGAAACCGCGCCAGGTCCTGCCGCGCCACCGGGCCGTCGCCGAGGCCGAGCGCCGGGCTCGCCAGGAAACCGATCGGGTAATCGCACAGCACGTGGTTGTGCGCGCCGGACGCCGAGACCGGTCCAAGCACGAAGGCGAGCTCGATCTCCTGCGCCAGCAGCCGCTGCGTCAGATTGGGCGTGATGTCGACCTCGATCTCCAGCGACAGGTTCGGGTAGACCTCGTTGACGCTTTTGACGAGGCGCGGCAGCCAGGTGTGCACGATAGTCTCCGCGACACCGAGCCGCAGCGCGCCGCGCATCGCCGAACGGTCGCCGACCTCGGCCATCATCTCCGAACGCAGGCCGATCAGCTTCTCGGCATAGATCATCATCAGCCGCCCGCTCGGGGTGGGCGAGGCCACCCGGTGGTCGCGGTTGAGCAGCTTGACGCCCATTTCGCGCTCGAGCTGGGCAATGCGCTGGGAGATCGCCGGCTGGGTGGTGTTGAGCCGCTGGGCGGCGCCGCGGAAGCTGCCGAGCTTGACGACCCAGAGAAATGTCTCGATCGAGCGGAAGTCCGTCATTGGAAGCATTTTCCCGATCGATAAATCTGCTTTATCGATTTTGATTAGAAAGGACGATTAGACATTATATCACGCTTGGTGTTGGTTTGTCCTTGTCGAGATTATGGGCAGGAGAATCCCATGACTGTTTTTGCGGCAGTGCAGCGATCTCAGGGGGAGCCAGTGCTGGCGAGCGTCGAAGCGCGCCGCGCCTGCCGTGACGGCGTGGCCTCGGCCACCACAGCCGGCCTCGCCAACGGTTTCGTCCAGGGCAATCTCGCGATCCTGCCGGAAAAGCTCGCCGGCGCCTTCCACCGCTTCTGCCAGCTCAATCCGAAGCCGTGCCCGATCATCGGCATGTCTGACGTCGGCGATCCCCGCATTCCGGCCCTTGGTCTCGACCTCGACATCCGCACCGACGTGCCGCGCTACCGGGTCTGGCGCGACGGCGAGGTGGCGGACGAGCCGACCGACATCACCAAATACTGGCGCGACGATCTCGTCACCTTCGTGCTCGGCTGCTCCTACTCTTTCGAGGAGGCGCTGCAGGATGAGGGCCTGCCGATCCGTCACATTGAACGCAATCTGCGTGTGCCAATGTACCGCACCAATATCGCCTGCAGCCCGTCGGGACCGTTCGCGGGACCCATGGTGGTGTCGATGCGCCCGTTCAAGCCGGCGGATGCGATCCGCGCGGTGCAGATCACCTCGCGCTTCCCGTCGGTGCATGGCGCGCCGGTCCATCTCGGCCATCCGCATGCGATCGGCATCAAGGATATCGCCAAGCCCGATTACGGCGATGCGGTACCGGTCGCCGATGACGAGATCCCGGTGTTCTGGGCCTGTGGCGTCACGCCGCAATCGGTGATCGCAAGTGCGAAGCTGCCGTTCGCGATCACGCATTCGCCGGGCCTGATGCTGGTGACCGATCTCAGGAACAAGCAGCTCGCTGTGCTCTGAATAGGCAATTCGTGCAATTCATTGAGGCTTTACTGCGCGCTACAAGCGTCACATCGATAATAACAAGCTGACCAAGGGGAAATTTCGATGACGATCTCTCGCCGTAACGTGTTGCTGGGTGCCACTGCCGCTGCTGCGCTCGGTCCGATGGCCGCGCGCGCGCAGACCAGTGAAGTGGCAATCGGCGTGATCTATCCGCTCTCGGGCGCCAGCGCCCAGATCGGCGTCGATGCGCAGCGCGCGTTCGAGACCGCGGCAGACATCATCAACAAGAACTATGACTTCGCATTGCCGCTCGCCAAGGGCGAGGGCCTGTCCGGCCTCGGCGGCGCCAAGGTCAAGCTCGTGTTCGCCGACCACCAGGCCGATCCGCAAAAGGGCCGCGCCGAAGCCGAGCGCCTGATCACGCAGGAGAAGGTCTGCGCCGTGATCGGCACCTATCAGAGCGCGGTCGCCGTCACCGTCAGCCAGATCTGCGAGCGCTACGGCGTTCCGTTCCTCTCGGCGGACAATTCCTCGCCGAGCCTGCATCGCCGCGGCCTGAAATACTATTTCCGCGCCTCGCCGCATGACGAGATGTTCTCGACCGCGATGTTCGACTTCTTCGATGCGATGAAGAAGAAGGGCCAGAAGATCGAGACGCTGGCGCTGTTCCACGAAGACACCATCTTCGGCACCGATTCGGCGAACGCGCAGACCAAGCTCGCCGGCGAGCGCGGCTACAAGATCGTGGCCGACATCAAGTACCGCGCCAACTCGCCGTCGCTGACCGCGGAGGTGCAGCAGCTCAAGGCGGCGAATGCCGACGTGCTGATGCCGTCGAGCTACACCACCGACGCGATCCTCCTGGTGAAGACCATGGCCGAGCTCGGCTACAAGCCGAAGAACATCATGGCGCAGGACGCCGGCTTCTCCGAGAAGGCGACCTACGACGCGGTCGGCGACAAGCTCGAGGGCGTGATCTCGCGCGGCAGCTTCTCGCTCGACCTGGCGCAGAAGCGGCCGATGGTCGGTCTCATCAACGAGATGTACCGCGCCAAGTCGGGCAAGGACTTCAACGACTATTCGTCGCGCCAGTTCATGGGCCTGATCGTGATGGCGGACGCCATCAACCGCGCCAAGTCGACCGACGGCGACAAGATCCGCGAGGCGCTGGTCGCCACCGACATGCCGGGCGATCAGACCATCATGCCGTGGCGGCGCGTCAAGTTCGACGAGATGGGGCAGAACAACTTCGCCGATCCGGTGCTGTTGCAGTACTCCGCGAAGAACTTCGTGACGATCTTCCCGGAACAGGCCGCCGTCTCCGAGGCGATCTGGCCGATGAACAGCTGATCGGTCGGGCGCCAGAGCGTCCGTTCCGATCGTATCGGAGCGGAGCTCTGGATTCTTGTTGCGACGCGTTTTCCTAGCGCGAACCGGTATCCACTTCGCTCGAAAACGCTATTGAGGGGGCAGACGGCGGTGACAGCCGAAGACATCATTCAGAGTCTCGCATGTTCCGTCATTGCGAGCGAAGCGAAGCAATCCACGTCTCCGCGAAAAGGAAGCATGGATTGCTTCGTCGCTTCGCTCCTCGCAATGACGGGGGCTAAAGACAATGGTCGGAACATGGAGCGTCGACCGTGACAGCCGAGACCATTATCCAGAGTTTGGCGAGCGGCCTGTTGATGGGGCTGCTCTACGGACTGATCGCCGCAGGCCTCGCATTGATCTTCGGATTGATGGACGTCGTGAATTTCGCGCACGGCGAGTTCCTGATGATCGCGATGTACGCGACCTTCTTCCTGTTCGCGTTCTTCGCGATCGATCCCTTGCTCGCGGCGCCGCTGGTCGCCGCGGCGCTGTTCGTGTTCGGTGCGGTGGTCTATTTGTTGATCGTCCGCTTCGCGATGCGCGCCAAGGCCAATGCTGGCATGGTGCAGATCTTCTCGACCTTCGGCCTCGCGATCGTGATGCGGGGCCTCGCCCAGTTCTTCTTCACGCCCGACTACCGCAGCGTCACCAACTCCTGGGTCGGCGGCAAGACGGTGTCGATCGCCGGCATCTATCTGCCGGAGCCGCAGCTGATCGGCGCGATGCTGTCGATCGCGGCCTTCGTCGCGCTCTACTTCTTCATCAATCGCACCGATTTCGGCCGCGCGCTCGAGGCGACGCGCGAAGACGCCGGCGCGGTGGCGCTGGTCGGCATTGACAAGAACCGCGTGTTCGCGCTCGGCTGGGGCCTTGGTGCGGCGCTGGTCGGCCTCGCCGGCGCCATCATGGCGATCTTCTTCTACGTCTACCCCGACGTGGGCGCGTCGTTCGCCCTGATCGCCTACGTCACCGTGGCGCTCGGCGGCTTCGGCAGCGTGTTCGGCGCCTTTGCCGGCGGCATCATCGTCGGCCTGGTGGAAGCAACCACCGCGCTGATCCTGCCGCCGTCGCTGAAATCGGTCGGCATCTATGCCGTTTACCTGCTGGTCGTCTTCATCCGCCCGCGTGGCCTGTTCGGATCGATGTGATGGACACCCAGTTCGCCCAACGCCGCAGGCGTGACCTGATCGTGGCGGCCTGCCTCGCGGTGATCGCCGCGCTGGTGCCGCTGTTCGTCAAGGACGTCTACGTCCAGAACATCATGGTGCTGACGCTGATGTATGCGGCGCTGTCGCAGAGCTGGAACATCCTGTCCGGCTATTGCGGCCAGATCTCGCTCGGCCATGCGCTGTATTTCGGGCTCGGCGCCTATACCACCGCGCTCTTGTTCACCAAGTTCGGCGTGCTGCCGTGGTTCGGCATGCTGGCGGGCGGGGCGATCTCCGCATTGATCGCGTTGGCGCTCGGCTATCCCTGCTTCCGCCTGCGCGGGCATTATTTCGTGATCGCGACCATCGTGATCGCCGAGATCGCGCTGCTGTTGATCCAGAACTGGGATTGGGCCGGCGCCGCGCTCGGCATCGACATCCCGGTGCGCGGCGACAGCTGGCTGAAATTCCAGTTCACCCGCTCGAAGCTGCCTTACTTCTATTTCGCGCTGGCGCTGGCCTGCATCGCCTGGTTCGTCACCTGGTGGCTGGAGGATTCCAAATGGGGCTATTGGTGGCGCGCGGTGAAGGACAATCCCGATGCGGCCGAAAGCCTCGGCGTGGTCGTGTTCAACTCCAAGATGGGCGCGGCGGCGGTTTCGGCCTTCCTCGTTGCGGTCGGCGGCAGCTTCTACGCCCAGTTCGTCTCCTACATCGATCCTGAGAGCGTGATGGGCTTCCAGTTCTCGCTGCTGATGGCGCTGCCTGCGGTGCTTGGCGGCATCGGCACCTTGTGGGGCCCGGTGCTGGGCGCGGTCATCCTGATCCCGCTCACCGAGCTGACGCGCTCGTTCATCGGCGGCTCCGGGCGCGGCGTCGACCTCATCGTCTACGGCACGCTGATCGTCGTGATCTCGCTGGCGCTGCCGCGCGGACTGGTCAGCGTGTTCTCCCTGCGCAAGGGAGCTGCACGATGACGGCGCTGCTGGAAACGCGCGGAGTATGGCAGCGCTTCGGCGGCCTCGTCGCCAACAGCGATGTCTCGATCTCGGTCGGGCGCGGCGAGATCGTCGGCCTGATCGGCCCCAACGGCGCCGGCAAGTCGACGCTGTTCAACCTGATCGCGGGCGTGCTGCCGCCGACCCAGGGCTCGATCATCTTCGACGGCGAGGACGTGACCAAGCTGCCGGCGGCGGAACGCTGCCAGCGCGGCGTCGGGCGTACCTTCCAGGTCGTCAAGAGTTTTGAGACCATGACCGTGATCGACAACGTCATCGTCGGCGCGCTGATCCGCAACACCAAGATGCGCATCGCGCGGCAGAAGGCCTACGAGGTGCTGGAGTTCTGCGGCCTTGCGGCGCGCGCCGACAAGCTCGCCGCCGACCTCGTGCCGTCGGAGAAGCGCCGGCTCGAGGTGGCCCGCGCGCTCGCCACCGAGCCGAAGCTGCTGCTGCTCGACGAAGTCCTCACCGGACTGACGCCGGTCGAGGCACAGACCGGCGTCGAGCTGGTGCGCAAGGTCCGCGCCGCCGGCATCACCGTGCTGATGGTCGAGCATGTGATGGAGATCGTGATGCCGCTGGTCGATCGCGCCATCGTGCTGAATCTCGGCAAGGTGCTGGTCGAGGGCAAGCCGACTGAGGTCGTCCGCAATCCGGAAGTCATTTCTGCCTATCTCGGGGATCGTCATGCTGTCGGTGCGTGAAGTCACCACCGCCTATCAGGGCCTAGTCGCGATCTCCTCGGTGTCGATCGACGTCACCAAGGGCGAGATCGTCTGCGTCGCCGGCGCCAACGGAGCGGGCAAGTCGACGCTGTTGAAATCGATCGCCGGCGCCGAGCGGCCGCGCGCTGGCACCGTCACCTTCGACGGCAAGCGCGTCGACGGCCAGCCGCAGCACGTCATCACGTCAAGCGGCATTGCTTACGTGCCGGAGAACCGCCGGCTGTTTCCGCGGCTCTCGGTGCGCGACAATCTGCGCCTCGGCAGCTATCTCTATCGCAGCCAGTCCGACCGCGACGCGCCGCTCGATCTGGTGTTCAAGCTGTTTCCGCGACTCGGCGAACGGCTCGACCAGCGCGCCGAGACGCTGTCCGGCGGCGAGCAGCAGATGCTCGCGATTGGCCGTGCGCTGATGACGCGGCCGCGGCTTCTGATGCTCGACGAACCGTCGCAGGGCATCATGCCGAAACTGGTCGACGAGATCTTCCAGGCCGTGAAGCGCATCCGCGACGCCGGCATGACGGTCCTGATCGTCGAGCAGCGCATGGCCGAATGCCTCGAGATCGCCGACCGCGCCTACATCCTGCAGACCGGCCGCGTGCTGATGCAGGGCACCGCCGCCGAGATCAGCGGCAATCCCGACGTGCGCAAGGCGTATCTGGGGCTGTAGCGACGGAATCTCCACGCTCGTACCTCCAGCGACAAAGGCTTTGCCTTTGCGCGGGGATGACGCCAGTGCATGCGGTGCGCGCAATCCAGCCCGTAGCCCGGATGAGCGCAGCGACATCCGGGGCGTCCCGCATATCGCTGCGCTCATGCGGGCTACTGATCCAGCCCACGCAGCCTACTTGCTCTCGTCGATCTTCTCGACCTTGGCGGCGAGGTCCGGCACGCGGCTGACGCGATAGGTCGCGTTGCTGCAGGTCAGCGTCCAGGCCTCGTTGTCGGGCTTCGAGAGCTTGTCGTCCCGCTCGGCCTTGAGCGGCTTGTCGCAGGCATAGCCTTGCGCGCGCAGCTGGGTTGCCAGCATGCCTTGCAAGGTCTCTTCGGTCCGTCCGTCCGACGCCGCAAGGCCGACGGCGAACGGAATCGCTAACGCCAAGCCTGTGAACCTCATCATGACTGTCTTCCGCATATCGATCCTCCGCTTGATCTAGTGAGGGTGATCCGGCAGCACGAGCCCGAACGTCCTGGTCAAATCCGCCACCTGGTCGGGCGACAAATAGCGCGGGTTCAGGCCGCGCAGCAGCAGATAGAGCTTTGCGGTTTCCTCCAGCTCCTCGGTCGCGAACACCGCCGTTTCCAGCGTATCGCCCGACACGACGGGCCCATGATTGGCGAGCAGCACCGATGAATATTTCCCGGCCAGTCCCCGGATCGCGTCGGCAACGGCCGGATCGCCGGGGCGATAATAGGGCACCAGCGCGGTCTGGCCGCACTTCATGACGTAATAGGCGGTCATCGCCGGCAGCGCGGCGCGCGGGTCGATCTCGGGCAGCATCGAGAGCGCGACCGAATGAGTCGAGTGCAGGTGCACCACGGCGCCGGCGGAGGCGCGCGTCTGGTAGAGCGCGGTGTGCAGCGGCACTTCCTTGGTCGGGGCGTCGCCGGAGACGAGCCGGCCGTTGCCGTCGAGCCGCGACATTTTCGCCGGATCGAGGAAGCCGAGCGAGGCGTTGGTCGGCGTCACCAGCCAGCCGCCGTCCGCGAGCCGGACGCTGATATTGCCCGAGGAGCCCGGCGTCAGGCCGCGCTCGAACAGCGAGCGGCCGAAGCGGCAGATGTCCTCACGAAGCTTTGTTTCGCTCATCCGGTTTCGCTCGCCGCGCCATCTTTGGCGCTATCCGTTTTCCGCTTTGTCTCATGCTTTGGCAGCGCGGCCAAGCCGTGATAGGCAAGCAGCAACGAGCATGAACCGGGCCCGGAAGGCCGCGCTGGCGCAAAGTGGCAGCCGGTTTTCCGAAAAGGTCATGCTCAAACAACTAAAAATGTTCAGGGATCGCCAAATGTCCAGTTCCGCAACATCACGTGTCGCCGTCATCGGGCTGGGCTCGATGGGATACGGCATGGCGACCTCACTCAGGCGGGCCGGTTTCGAGGTGACCGGCTGCGACGTCACGGCCGATGCGGTGGCGCGCTTCGTCGCCGACGGCGGCAAGGGCGCCAAGTCGCCGGCCGAGGCGGCCCGGGATGCCGACATTGTCGTCAGCGTCGTCGTCAACGCGGCGCAGACTGAAGGGATCCTGTTCGGCAAGGACGGCGTCGCCGAGACCTTGGCCAAGGACGCGGTCTTCATCTCCTCGGCGACCATGGACCCTGATATCGCGCGGCGCCTCGCAAAGCAGCTCGAGGCGACCGGCCGGCACTATCTCGATGCCCCGATCTCCGGCGGCGCGCAGCGCGCGGCGCAGGGCGAATTGACGATTCTCGCCTCCGGCAGCGCCGCGGCATTTGCGAAGGCGCGGCCGGCGCTGGATGCGATGGCGGCAAAGCTCTACGAGCTCGGCGATGCCGCGGGGCAGGGCGCCGCGTTCAAGATGATCAACCAGCTGCTGGCCGGCGTGCATATCGCGGCCGCCTCCGAGGCGATCGCCTTCGCCGCCAAGCAGGGGCTCGACATCCGCAAGGTCTATGAGGTGATCACCGCCTCCGCCGGCAATTCCTGGATGTTCGAGAACCGCATGCCGCATGTGCTCGACGGCGACTATGCGCCGCGCAGCGCCGTCGAAATTTTTGTGAAGGACCTCGGCATCATCCAGGACATGGCGCGCAATGCACGCTTCCCGGTGCCGGTCTCGGCCGCGGCCTTGCAGATGTTCCTGATGACCGCGGCCGCCGGCATGGGCCGCGACGACGATGCGTCGGTGGCGCGGATGTATGCGCAGGTTACCGGCACCAAGCTTCCAGGCGAGAAATAAGAGGATCCTGCAATGCCCCGTTTTGCCGCCAACCTCACCATGATGTTCAACGAGGTCCCGTTCCTCGACCGCTTCGAGGCGGCCGCGAAGGCGGGCTTCACCGCGGTCGAGTTCCTGTTTCCTTACGACCATCCGGCCGAGGAGGTCGGCAAGCGGCTGAATGGCAATGGGCTGACGCAGGCGCTGTTCAACCTGCCGCCGGGCGACTGGAACGCCGGCGAGAAGGGGTTTGCCGCGCTGCCGGACCGTTTCGCCGACCTCCAGCAAAGCCTGAAGACCGCGCTGCCCTATGTGCAGGCGACCGGCGTCAAGCGGGTGCATCTGATGGCGGGAATAGCCGACCGCAGCGATGCCAGGGCGGTCGCCGCGTTTCGCAAATCGGTCGCCCATGCCGCAGAGTTCTTCGCGCCGCACGGCCTCGACGTCGTGATCGAGCCGATCAATCCGCGCAACGTGCCCGGCTACTTCCTCAACGATTTCATCTTCGCGCGCGATCTGATCAACGAGCTTGGTATCGCGAACCTGAAGCTGCAGTTCGACATCTACCACTGCCAGATCATCCATGGCGACGTCACCATGCGGCTGCGTGAAATGATGCCGATCATCGGCCACGTCCAGATCGCGTCGATCCCCTCGCGCAACGAGCCCGACGGCGAGGAGCTGAACTATCCGTTCCTGTTCGGCGAGCTCGACCGGCTCGGCTACGGCGGCTTCGTCGGCTGCGAGTACAATCCGCGCGGCAAGACCACCGACGGTCTCGCCTGGTTCAAGCCCTATGCCGGAGTGAAGCCGTGACGCGAGCCGGAAAACTGTCTCTCGGTTGCATCGCCGACGACTATACCGGCGCCTCCGACCTCGCCAACACGCTGACCCGCGCCGGCCTGCGCACGGTGCAGACCATCGGCGTGCCTGCGGACGATCTCGCGCTGCCCGAGGTCGACGCCGTCGTGGTGTCGCTGAAGAGCCGTTCGATCGAGGCCGGCCTCGCCGTGACGCGTTCGCGCGCAGCGGAGGCCTGGCTGCGCGGCCGCGGTGCCAAACATATCCTGTTCAAGATCTGCTCGACCTTCGATTCAACCGATGCCGGCAACATCGGCCCCGTGATGGACGCGCTGCGCGCCGATTCCAGGGATGCCATCGTGCTGGTGACTCCGGCATTCCCGGAGACCGGCCGCACCGTCTACCAGGGCAATCTGTTCGTCGGCTCGGTGCCGCTGAACGAGAGTCCGCTGAAGGACCACCCGCTCAACCCGATGCATGATTCCAATCTGGTTCGCGTGCTGGCGCGGCAAAGCACGACCAAGGTCGGCCTGGTCGATCTGGCGACGCTGAGCCGTGGCGCGGACGCCGTCCGGGCAAAGCTCGCCGAGCTCACGCAAAGCGGCATCGGCGCCACCATCGTCGATGCGGTGTTCGACCGCGACCTCGAGACCATCGGGCAGGTCGCGCTGGATCACCGTCTTTCAGTCGGCGCTTCCGGGATCGGGCTTGGCCTGGCGCGGGCGCTGGTCGCCGCGAGCAAGGCCAAACCGGACAGCGCGGATGCGATGCTGGCGACGCCGGTCGGCGGCCCGGCGGCGTGCCTTGCCGGCAGTTGCTCGCAGGCGACCCTGCGCCAGATCGCAAACGCCGAGAAAGTGATGCCGGTCCTGCACCTCGATCCCGAGCAGGTGGTCGCCGGCAAGGACGAAACGCAGCGTGCGCTCGCCTGGGCCAGAGACCGGCTCGGGGCGGGGCCAATCCTGATTGCGAGCAGCTCGACCCCGGATCAGGTGGCAGCTGTGCAATCCCGTCATGGTCGCGATGCAGCCGGGCATGCCATCGAGCAGGCGATGGCCGACATCGCGGATGGTCTGGTGCAGTCGGGCGTGCACAGGCTGGTGGTCGCCGGTGGTGAAACTTCGGGCGCCGTGGTCGATCGCCTGCGCATTCCTGGATTCCTGGTCGGTGCGGAAATCGCCGCCGGCGTGCCGGTTCTGCGAGCGGTCGGCGCCGGGAGAGGCGAGATGGTGCTTGCCCTGAAATCAGGCAATTTCGGCGGGCCGGAGTTTTTCTCGGATGCGCTCGTGTTGATGCCTTGATGCGGCTGGCGCGCATCATGCCACGGTGTCGAAGAGCGCCTCCGTAGTTCAACGGGGAACCAAATTAACCCTACTTAAGGAGGGGGGCTGGCTTTGATGTCTGCGGCGTCCCGCCACGCCCCCAGCCATTCGATCGGGCTTCGCGAGCCCGATATCAAGAGACCCCCACGATGTTCGCCAAATTCTCGATCCGCGCCAAGATTATTGCCGTGGTTGCGTTCCTGCTTGTCGCGATGACGGGCATGGGCCTGCTCGCGGTCGTGAATTTACGGTCGATCAACGCCAACACTGTCGACATCACGACGAGCTGGCTGCCGAGCGTGCGTGCGCTCGGCGATCTGCGCGCCGGCGTCATCACCTATCGCAACGTGATCCGCGAGCACATGCTGTCCGAGACGCTAGAGGACAAGCTCGCGCAGGAGAAGACCCTGACCTCGGTGGTCGACGCCAACCTCAAGGTCCGCGCGATCTACGAGCCGCTGATCGCGACCCCCGCGGAGCGCGCGCTCTACGATCAATGGGTCGATGCCTGGACCCGTTACAAGAAGGGAACCGAGGAGGTGATGGCGCTGTCGCGCAGGGATGTCGGCAAGGCCCCGCACGATGCGCATGAGCTGAACGCCAAGACCGTCAACAAGATCGGCCTCGAGGCCGACGAGATCCTGCGCAAGGACATCGAGCTCAACAATGCCGGCGCCGACAAGGCGGCGCAGGAGGCGGCAAACAGCTACGCGTCGGCCGTCATGCTGCTTGCGATGATCCTTGGCGCCGCCATCATCGTCGGCGTCGGCGTCAGCTTCCTGATGATCCGCGACGTCTCGGCCGGCATCGCCTCGATCGTGAGCCCGATGCAGGCGCTGGGCCGCGGCGACCTGACCGCAAACGTCCCGCATCAGGGCGAGAAGACCGAGATCGGCGCGATGGCCGATACGCTGCAGGTGTTCAAGGAAGCCCTGGTCGCCAAGAAGGCGGCCGATGAAGCCGCGGCTGCCGACGCCGAAGCCAAGATCGAGCGCGGCCGCCGGGTCGACACCATCACCCGCAATTTCGAACAGATGATCGGCGAGATCGTGCAGACCGTGTCGTCGGCCTCGACCCAGCTCGAAGCCTCCGCCGGCACGCTGTCGTCGACCGCCCGGCGTTCGCAGGAGCTGACCACCTCGGTTGCCGCGGCGTCCGAGGAGGCCTCGACCAATGTCCAGTCGGTGGCGTCGGCGACCGAGGAGCTGTCGTCGTCGGTGACCGAGATCAGCCGCCAGGTGCAGGAGTCGGCACGGATGGCCGGCGATGCCGTCGGCCAGGCGCGCACCACCAACGATCGCGTCAGCGAGCTGTCGAAGGCCGCCGCGCGGATCGGCGACGTCGTCGAGCTGATCAACACCATTGCCGGCCAAACCAATTTGCTGGCGCTGAACGCCACCATCGAGGCGGCACGCGCCGGCGACGCCGGCCGCGGCTTCGCCGTGGTGGCGTCCGAGGTGAAGGCGCTGGCCGAGCAGACCGCCAAGGCGACCGGCGAGATCGGCCAGCAGATCGCCGGCATCCAGACCGCGACCCAGGAGTCGGTCGGCGCGATCAAGGAAATCTCCTCGACCATCGAACGGCTGTCGGAAATCTCGTCCACCATTGCGGCCGCGGTCGAAGAGCAGGGCGCGGCGACGCAGGAAATCTCCCGCAACGTGCAGCAGGCGGCGCAGGGCACCCAGCAGGTCTCGGCCAACATCACCGACGTCCAGCATGGCGCCAACGAGACCGGCTCGGCGTCGAGCCAGGTGCTGTCGGCGGCCCAATCGCTCTCGGGCGACAGCAGCCGCCTCAAGCTCGAGGTCAGCAAGTTCCTCGACGCCGTCCGCGCCGCCTGATCCGGCGGCGCCGCTCGGGCGGCCGCCATCCTTCGCCTAACCGATGCCGACGTGGTGGGCTGACCCGGCCCACCACGTTTTACATTTTCGCAGAGCAGCGATGCGTTAACCTCGCGTCGGCCGAAATAGCATCCTCGGCCGGCTCGCATTCGCAGCAGAGCCGTCTCTTTTTGACGATGATCCGCACGCGATCGGCGGCACTGCGCCCGGCATGGTCGCTCGGAGCGCGCAGCCTCACGCACTATGCCGAGGAAGTGAAAGCCGCCGCGGCTCCGCGGGTTGGCGTTTTGCCCGGCATCGGGTAAATCGGCCGCTACGGAACGGCTTTTGCAATGTCGATTCCTCTGCCTGGGCGGGCTTCATTTCGGGAACGCTTGTTTTATGATCGCACTGGTCCGTATCGCGCTGAGCCGGCCATATACTTTCGTCGTGCTCGCGATCCTGCTGTTGATTATCGGACCGCTGGCGGCGTTGCGCACGCCGACCGACATCTTCCCGGACATCCGCATCCCCGTGATCGGCGTGGTCTGGCAGTACACCGGCCTGCCGCCGGACCAGATGTCCGGCCGCATCACCACGCCGTTCCAGCGCGCGCTGACCACGACCGTCAACGACATCGAGCACATCGTCGCCAATTCCTATAACGGCGTCGGCATCATCAAGATCTTCTTCCAGCCCAACGTCGACATCCGCACCGCCAATGCGCAGGTCACCGCGATCTCGCAAACCCTGCTCAAGCAGATGCCGCCGGGCGCGACGCCGCCGCTGATCCTGAACTACAGCGCCTCGACGGTTCCGATCATCCAGGTCGCGCTGTCGGGCGAGGGACTGACCGAGCAGAACCTCGCCGATATCGGCATCAACCAGCTGCGCACGCCGCTGGTCACGGTGCCTGGTGCGGCGATCCCGTATCCGTTCGGCGGCAAGCAGCGCCAGGTCCAGATCGATCTCAATTCGACCGCGCTGCAGGCGCGCGGCCTGTCGGGCCAGGACGTCGCCAACGCGCTCGCCGCGCAGAATCTGATCACGCCGGTCGGCACGCAGAAGATCGGCAATTTCGAATACACCATCAACCTCAACAACTCGCCGCTGCGGCTCGAGGAGCTCGGCGACCTGCCGATCAAGCAGGTCAACGGCGCGATGGTCTATGTGCGTGACGTCGCCTCGGTCCGCGACGGCAACCCGCCGCAAACCAACATCGTCCATGTCGACGGCAACCGCTCGGTCTTGATGATGGTGCTGAAGGCCGGCGCCACCTCGACGCTCGATATCATCTCCGGCATCAAGCAGAAGGTGATCGAGGTCAAGGACCAGATGCCGGACGCGCTGAAGATCGGCTTCATCGGCGACCAGTCGGTGTTCGTCCGCGGCGCCATCACCGGCGTCGCGTTCGAGGGCGTGATCGCCGCGCTGCTCACCAGCATCATGATCCTCTTGTTCCTCGGCAGCTGGCGCTCGACCGTCATCATCGCGGTGTCGATCCCGCTGTCAGTGCTCGGCGCCATCATCATGCTGTCCCTGATCGGCGAGACGCTGAACATCATGACGCTCGGCGGCCTCGCGCTCGCGGTCGGCATCCTGGTCGACGACGCCACGGTGACGATCGAGAACATCAATTATCACCTCGAGCAGGGCAAACCCGTCGAGCAGTCGATCCTCGATGGCGCCAACCAGATCGTGACGCCGGCCTTCGTCTCCTTGCTCTGTATCTGCATCGTGTTCGTGCCGATGTTCTTCCTCACCGGCGTGGCGCGCTTCCTGTTCGTGCCGATGGCCGAAGCGGTGATGTTCGCGATGATCTGGTCGTTCATCCTGTCGCGCACCCTGGTGCCGACCATGGCGAACTATCTGCTGCAGGCGCATGTGCATCATGAGGGCGCGCCGCCGAAGTCGCGCAATCCTTTGGTCTGGTTCCAGCGCGGCTTCGAGGCGCGGTTCGAGCGCATCCGCAGCGGCTATCGTGGCCTGCTCGCGATGGCGCTCGGTCATCGCACGGTGTTCGTGAGCTGCTTTCTCGCAGTCGTCGCCGCGTCGTTCCTCTTGGTGCCGTTCCTCGGGCGCAACTTCTTCCCGTCGGTCGACGCCGGCAACATCCTGATGCATGTCCGCACCCAGGTCGGCACCCGCGTCGAGGAGACCGCCAACCAGCTCGCCGACATCCAGAAGGCGATCCGCAAACTGGTGCCCGGCGAGATCGAGACCATGACCGACAACATCGGCATGCCGATCTCCGGCATCAACATGACCTACAACAACACCGGCGTGATCGGTCCGCAGGACGGCGACATCCAGATCCGCCTCAAGGAAGGCCACAAGCCGACCGAACAGCATGTCCGCGCACTTCGTGAGCAATTGCCGCGGCTGTTCCCGGGCACCAGCTTCGCGTTCCTGCCGGCCGACATCGTCAGCCAGATCCTGAACTTCGGCGCGCCGGCGCCGATCGACCTGCAGATCCGCGGCGCCAATCTCGAGGCCAACTTCGCCTATGCCAACAAGCTGCTGGCCGGGATCAAGCGCATCCCCGGCATCGCCGATGCGCGGATCCAGCAGTCGCCGAACAACCCGACCTTCAACATCGATGTCGACCGCACCCGCGCACAATATGTCGGCCTGACCGAGCGCGACGTCACCAACTCGCTGGTGGTCAACCTCGCCGGCTCCTCGCAGGTGGCGCCGACCTATTATCTCAATCCCGATAACGGCGTGTCGTATTCGATCGTGATGCAGACGCCGCAATACCAGATCGACTCGCTGAGCGCGCTGCAGACCCTGCCGATCACCGCGACCGGCAACACCCAGGCACCGATCCTCGGCGGCATCGCCGACATCAAGCGCGCGACCTCGAGTGCGGTGGTGTCGCAATATGACATCCAGTCGCTGGTGCAGATCTACGCCACGACGCAAGGCCGGGATCTCGGCGGCGTCGCGACCGACGTGCGCAAGCTGATCGCCGACACTGCCAAGGAGGTGCCGAAGGGCTCGTCCGTGGTGCTGCTCGGCCAGGTGCAGACCATGAACTCGGCCTTCACCGGCCTCTTGTTCGGCCTGCTCGGCGCCGTCGTGCTGATCTACTTCCTGATCGTCGTGAACTTCCAGTCCTGGTCGGACCCGTTCGTGATCATCACGGCGCTGCCCGCTGCGCTCGCCGGCATTGTCTGGATGCTGTTCACGACGGAGACCACGCTGTCGGTTCCGGCGCTCACCGGCGCCATCATGTGCATGGGTGTGGCGACGGCCAACAGCGTGCTCGTGATCAGCTTCGCCCGCGAGCGCTATGAGGAACTCGGCGATCCCGTCGCGGCGGCCCTGGAAGCCGGCTTCGTCCGGTTCCGCCCGGTGCTGATGACCGCGCTTGCCATGATCATCGGCATGGCGCCGATGGCGCTGGGGCTGGGCGAGGGCGGCGAGCAGAACGCGCCGTTGGGCCGGGCCGTGATCGGCGGCCTGATCCTCGCCACCTTCGCGACGCTGATGTTTGTTCCCGTGGTATTCAGTATGGTACACAAGAAGCAAGGCGCCAAAGCCGCCGCCTCATCGGAGATTCCGCATGCCGCCCACTGAAAAGCGCCCCCCGGTCTCACGCCGGAAGCTGGGCATCTTCGGCGTGGTGGCCCTGGTAGGGGCGGGCCTGATCGTCGGCACCGGGATCCGCGCCCGTGAGGAACAGGACACGCGGCTGAAGGAATGGACCGACGACCAGGCCATTCCGACCGTCGCGGTGGCGCTGCCCAATGCCAAGGCGCTGAGCCCCACGATCGACCTGCCGGGCCGGCTCGAGGCCTATTCCCGCGCGCCGATCTATGCCCGGGTGTCCGGCTATCTCAAGAACTGGGACGCCGACATCGGCGCCCGCGTCAAGGCCGGCCAGGTGATCGCCGAGATCGAGGCGCCCGACCTCGACCAGCAATTGCTGCAGGCGCGCGCCGATCTCGCCAGCGCCCAGGCCTCGGCCAAGCTCTCCGAGGCCACGTTGAACCGGCGCAAGACGCTGGTGGCCTCGAACTTCGTCTCCGCCCAGGAGATCGACGAGCGCACCGCCGACCTTTCCAACAAGAACGGTGCGGTCAAGGCCGGCCAGGCCAATGTCGAGCGGCTGGAAGCGCTCGCCGGATACAAGAAGATCACGGCGCCGTTCGACGGCGTGGTGACCTCGCGCGACACCGACGTCGGCGCGCTGATCAACGCCGGCGGCAACTCGGGCCCGGCGATGTTCACGATCTCGGACATCACCAAGCTGCGCGTCTATGTCAACGTGCCGCAGAACTACGTCCCGGCGATCAAGATCGGCGCCAAGGCGACGCTGGCGCTGCCGGATTACCCGAACCGCACCTTCCAGGCGACGGTGGAAGCCTCCTCGCAGGCGGTCGATGTCGCCTCCGGCACGACGCGGATGCAACTCGGGCTCGACAACTCCTCCGGCGAATTGATGCCGGGCAGCTATGCCAGCGTGAAGCTCAATCTGCAGCGCGAATCCACGCCGCTCAGCATTCCCGCCAGCGCGCTGATCTTCAACAGCAGTGGCCTGCGGGTCGCAACCGTCGGTCCTGACGACAAGGTGCTGTTCAAGACCGTGAAGATTGGCCGCGACCTCGGCAAGGAGATCGAGATCGCCACCGGCCTCGCGCCCGACGATCGCATCATCACTGCCCCGCCGGACGGCCTCGCCGACGGCGACCATGTCCGCGTCACTGGTGCCGGCGCCAAGGGCAAGCCGACCACGGCATCCGAAAAGCAGGACGTGAAGGGGTAGGGGAGGACAGGTAAGCTCGTTCCTGCCTCTCACCTCAAGCCGCTTGCTCTGCCGTCATCCTGAGGTGCGCGCCCTTCCGCGCCTCGAAGGATGGGATCACGACGGTGTTCGCAGCCCATCCTTCGAGGCTCGCTCCGCTCGCACCTCAGGATGACGGCGGATTTTGCGGCGTGGTAGGAATTGTCAGCCCACCCGCCATTCCAGCATGCCATCGCCGGCGGTGACGATGTCGCCGGTGGTACCGACCGGCGTGCGGTCCATGTCCTGCAGATAGGCCAGCGTCGCCGTGTCGCTCGCCGGGATGCGGCCGAGCGTGCGCCGGCCGTCCTCGGTGCGCAGCATGGTGACGCCATGCTCGACTTCGCCATTGGCGCGATAGATCACGGTGAAGGCCTCGATCTTGCCCTTTCCCGCAGCCTGGGCGGTGAAGTCGGGCACGTTGCGCCTGTTGCGGTCGGCCTCCGCCTGCACGGACGTGTCCTGCTTGAGCGCGACGTTCGGCGCCGCGCGCGACAGCACGAGGCCATGATGCTTGGTGACGAAGCCGCCCTGGCCATAGAGCAGGCCGAGCGTGCCGCCGCTTCGGAGCTTGCGCACCATCGCGCAGGCCGAGTGCGTCATGTAGGTGTTGAGCGGCGCGCCGAAGAACGTCAGACCACCCGTCACGGTCGGCTGCACGTCGGCACCGAGGCCGAGCGTCCGGCGCGCCATCTTGGGTACGCAGGGGAAGCAGCTATAGAGCTCGATCGCGTCGAACTTCTTGCCGTCGCCGCCGACGAGATCCATCACCGCCTTCAGCACCGCGGTCTGCGCGTGGCTTTCGACGAACTGATCGCGGATCAGATAGTCGCGCGGCTCTTCCGCCGAGGCGCCGCCGAGCGGATAGATCAGCTTGTCCTCCGGCACGCCGGCCGCGCGCGCCTTCGCGAGGCTGGTCAGGATCAGCGCGCCGCCCATGTTCACCGTCGGGTTCGCCACCATCAGCTTTGTATACGGCCAGGCGATCATCCGGTTGTCGGGCGTGGCCGTGGTGATCTCGTCGCCGGTGAACGTCTTCTTCAGCCACGAGTTCGGATTGTCGGCCGCGACGCGCGCATAGGTCGACCATAGCTCGCCCGATTCCTTCAGCGCGTCGCGCGGCGTCTGGCCCCAATGCGCCGATGTTGCGGATTCATAGAGCGGATAGACCGTGATCGGCCTGAACACGCCGAGGCTCACGGCCATCGGCTTCTGGAACGCGGCGCCGCGCTTCGGCTCCTCCACGTCGTGCGCGAACGGCGTCCACGGCAGCTCCACGCCGGCACGCTGCGCCTTGGTCGCCGTCGACTGCGCCTCCGCGCCACAGACCGCGGCGACGCTGCATTCGCCGCGCGCAATGCGTTGCGCAGCCTCGTGCAGATAGCGGATCGGACTCTCGCCGCCGACCGGGCCGTAATAGAGATGCGAAGGCTGAATGCCGAGCCGTGCGGCGAGCTGCTTCTCGGGATCGCGGTAGCGCCAGCTCAGGAAGTTGACGACGTCGAGCGACTGCACGTCGGACAGCAGCCTGGCGCCGCTGTCCGCCTCGGCGCGCTTCAGCGCCTCCTCAAGCAGCGTGAGCGGCTCGAGGCCGACGGCGATGTCCTTCGGACGATCGATGATCTCGCCGACGCCGACGATGACGGGAATGCGGTCTTCGGGGATGCTGTTCGACATTCTTGTTGGTTCACTCTGCGGTCTTGGACTCGATGGTTGTTATTGGCGTCATTGCGAGCGAAGCGAAGCAATCCATGTTCCGACACGGGGAAAGGTGGATTGCTTCGTCGCTTCGCTCCTCGCAATGACGGCGGGGAGGGATCGTCACTCCGCCACCAGCGCGTTCATGTGCTCGACGGCCTCGACGAACTCTTCCTTGAACTCCTGCACCACGGCGCCGGCCGACTTGACGCTGTCGACCAAGCCGACGCCCTGGCCGACGAAATAGCTGACGAGGTCGCGGGCCTTCTCGTTACCACCGGCGGCGGCGCGGTCGATGGCGTTGAAGGCGTCGCGGCTGATGATGCTTTGCAGCGGCATCGGCAGCGCGCCGGGGCTCTCCGGCGAGCGGTCCCAGGCGTCGGTCCAGACCGAGCGGAGCTGCCGCGCCGGCTTGCCGGTGCGGCCCCTGGAGCGCACCGCGTCGCGCGAGGAGGCCGCGATCATCTTCTCGCGGAAGATCTCCGAGGTCTCCGATTCCACCGTGGCCAGCCACACCGAGCCGGTCCAGGCGCCGGCCGCGCCCATCGCCATGCAGGCCGCCATCTGGCTGCCGGTCATGATGCCGCCGGCGGCGAGCACCGGCACGTCGCGGATCTTTTTGACCGCCTTGATCACCTCCGGCACCAGCACCATGGTCGAGACCTCGCCGCAATGGCCGCCGGCTTCGGTGCCCTGCGCGACCAGGATATCGACACCGGCCGCGACCTGGCGCAGCGCGTGCTCCTTGGAGCCGACCAACGCCGCCACCGGCACGCCGTGCTTGCGCCCCATCTCGATCATCGCCTTCGGCGGCACGCCGAGCGCATTCGCGATCAGCCGGATCGGATGCCGGAACGAGACTTCGAGCAGTTGCAGCGCGGTCTCGGCGTCGAACGGCTGCGGCTGGTTGTCGGCGACGTTGCGGCCGGTCAGCTCGATGTCGTATTTCTTCAAGAGATTGCGGGTGAAGTCGCGATGCTCCTGCGAGACCCGCGCCTCGAGGCTTTTCCAGGTGACGTTCTTCTCGCCGGCGGTCGAGATGTTTTCCGGGATCAGCACGTCGATGCCATAGGGCTTGCCGTCGACATGCGCGTCGATCCACTTCAACTCCTGCTCCAGCGTCTCCGGCGAATGCGCGGTCGCGCCGAGCACGCCGAAGCCGCCGGCGCGGCTGACCGCCGCCACCACGTCGCGGCAATGGCTGAAAGCGAGCAGGGGGAAGTCTATCCCCAGCATATCGCAGATCGGTGATTTCATGGACTGGTTCTCTCCCGGCGGCTGCTTCTTGTGCTTGTTGGCGTCAGCCGCTGCAACGCTAGCGCATCACGGTCCGCGAAGCCAAGCGGGTTTCGGCCACGGCGATCTTGCGTGCAGGCGCTGCTCCGGCTGCATCCCTCGCAGCGCATTCCGCTGGATAGAAAATGCGATCCGCGGGGTGGGCAAAGCGCAGCCCGCGCACCATCTAGTGCGGACATGGGGATGGGCACGGCGCCGCCGCGCCACCTGGCAAGAACATGAATCGGGAGCCAACGACGTGAATGACATTCCTGCCTACGAGCCGCCGAAAGTCTGGACCTGGAACAAGGAGAGCGGTGGGCGCTTCGCCAGCATCAACCGGCCAATTGCCGGTCCCACCCACGACAAGGAACTGCCGGTCGGCCGCCATCCGCTGCAACTCTACTCGCTGGCGACGCCGAACGGCGTCAAGGTCACCGTGATGCTGGAAGAGCTCCTGGCGGCGGGTCACAAGGGCGCGGAATACGACGCCTGGCTGATCAAGATCGACGGCAACCAGTTCGGCAGCGGCTTCGTCGCGGTCAATCCGAACTCGAAGATCCCGGCGCTGATGGACCGCAGCGGGAAGGAGCCGATCCGAGTGTTCGAGTCGGGCTCGATCCTGGTTTATCTGGCGGAAAAATTCGGCGCGTTCCTGCCGACCGACGTCAAGACCCGTGCCGAAACCTTCTCATGGCTGTTCTGGCAGATGGGCGCCGCGCCCTATCTCGGCGGCGGCTTCGGGCATTTCTACGCCTATGCGCCGACCAAGATCGAATACGCCATCGACCGCTTCGCGATGGAAGTGAAGCGCCAGCTCGACGTGCTCGACCGACGGCTCGCCGACAACGAGTATCTCGCGGGCGATGTCTACACCATCGCCGACATGGCGGTGTGGCCCTGGTACGGCAGTCTCGCCAAGGGTCTGCTTTACGGCGGCGGCGAATTCCTCTCGGTGCAGGACTACAAGAACGTGCAGCGCTGGACCGATGCGATCGCGGCACGGCCGGCGGTGAAGCGCGGCCGCATGGTCAACCGCACCTGGGGCGAGCCGTCGAGCCAGCTCCATGAGCGCCACGACGCCAGCGATTTCGAAACGAAGACGCAGGACAAGATCGGCGAGCCGGTGGCGTCGTGACGAAACGCGTCATGGCCGGGACAAGCCCGGCCATGACGAAATGACAGCTTTGCCAACCCGCCCTGCGATCACCCCAACAGATCGTCATACTCCGGATGCTTCTTCATGAAGCCCTGGATGAATTCGCATTTCACGACGAGCTTGATGCCCTGCGCTCGGACGGCGTCGAGCGTGGCGCGTGCGAGCTTGGAGCCGATGCCGCGGCCGCCGAGCTCCGCCGGCACCTCGGTGTGAACCAGCGTGATCCTGTCTGGCGTCTTGCGGTAGACCACGAAAGCGGTTGAGCCGTCGACGGCGAGCTCGAACCGGCTCTGCGCTTCGTTGTCGCGGAATGTTTCGCTCATTGTCTGATCCTCTATTTCTTTGTGCCCTCGGCCGCGGGAAACACCACGCGGTCGTCGGTGCGGCAGTAGCGGTCGGCGAACATGCGGCCGATCGGGTGGTAGCGCTCCATGTGGACGCGCATCGCCTCGCGGTCCCACAATTCGTCGCGAATGTGGAAATGGATGCCTTCGCCCATGATCAGCTGGCGGTCGCCATTGACGTCGATCAGCTTCCAGGTCTTGCACTCCATCGCGAACGGCGCCTGGGCGAGGCGAGGGACTGCGATCTTGCTTGAGGGCGCGAGCTTGAGGCCGAGATAATCGGGCTCGCCGATCTCGGGCGGGAAGTCGCCGGAGGTCTCATGCATCGCGCGCGCCAGCGGCTCGTCGGTCAGGTTGACCACGAATTCGCCGAGACGCTGGATGTTGACCAGGGTGTCCTTCTCGCGGCCGTCGGGCCGGCGATTGACCGCAAACATGCAGAGCGGCGGATCCTCGCAGAACACATTGAAGAACGAGAACGGCGCCGCATTGACCACGCCGTCCGCGCTCGTGCTCGTCACCCAGGCGATCGGCCGCGGCAGCACGAAGGAGGTCAGCACCTTGTAGCGTTCGCGCTGGGTGAGGTCGCTTGGGGAATATTCCATGGGATGTCCGGAAGTTCGTAGGGCGGGTTAGCGAAGGGTAACCCGCCGCGAGCGGACCGCAAAGCAAAAGGCGGGTTACGCTCGCGCGAACCCGCCTTGCAGACTTGCTTGTTTGTTTTTGTTCCTTGGAGCGCTCTTCCCTTACCTCGCCCCGCCTGCGGGGAGAGGTCGGATCGCATCGTCAGATGCGATCCGGGTGAGGGGGATTCTCCGCGAGACTATCTCTCACCGTGCTTGCGGAGGCAGCCCCTCATCCCGGCCTTCTCCCCACAAGAGCGGGGAGAAGGAGAAGAAGCGACTACGGCATGCTCAGTTCGTGGCGGCCGACCACCATCCAGTGCACCTCGTCCGGACCGTCGGCGAAGCGGAGATGGCGGACGTCCTGGTACATTTCGCCGAGCGGCGACCACTGCGAGATGCCGGTGGCGCCGTGCATCTGGATCGCCTGGTCGATCACCTTGCAGGCGCGTTCGGGCACCATGGCCTTGACCATCGAAACCCAGACCCGGGCTTCCTTGTTGCCGAGTACGTCCATCGCCTTGGCCGCCTTCAGCACCATCAGCCGCATCGCCTCGATCTCGCAACGCGCCTGGGCGATGATCTGCATGTTGCCGCCGAGATGGGCGATCTTCTTGCCGAAGGCCTCGCGGGTCAGGCCGCGCTGCACCATCATGTCGAGCGCCTTCTCGGCCTTGCCGATGGTGCGCATGCAGTGATGGATGCGGCCCGGTCCGAGGCGGACCTGCGAGATCTCGAAGCCGCGGCCTTCGCCGAGCAGCATGTTTTCCTTCGGCACCTTGCAATTGTTGAAGCGCAGATGCATGTGGCCGCGCGGCGCGTGGTCGTGGCCGAACACATGCATGGGCCCGAGGATCTCGACGCCGGGGGTGTCGATCGGCACCAGGATCTGCGACTGCTGCTTGCTCGGCGCGGCATCGGGATTGGTCTTCACCATCACAATCATGATCTTGCAGCGCGGATCGCCGGCGCCGGAGATGTAATACTTCTCGCCGTTGATCACCCACTCGTCGCCGACGAGCTTTGCGGTGGTCGAGATGTTCTTGGCGTCGGAGGAGGCGACGTTCGGCTCGGTCATCGCATAGGCCGAGCGGATCTCGCCATTGAGCAGCGGCTTCAGCCACTTCTCCTTCTGCGCCTTGGTGCCGACGCGCTCCAGCACCTCCATGTTGCCGGTGTCGGGCGCCGAGCAGTTCATGGTCTCGGAGGCCAGCGGGCTCTTCCCGAGCTCGGCGGCGATGTAGGCGTAGTCGAGGTTGTTGAGGCCTTCGCCGGTTTCTGCATCGGGCAGGAAGAAGTTCCAGAGGCCGACTTCCTTGGCCTTGTCCTTGGCCTTCTGCAGGATCGCGAGCTGCTCGTCCGTGAAGCTCCAGCGGTTGGTCTTCTTCTCGCCGGCGCGATAGAACTCGACCGACATCGGGTCGACCGTGTCGCGGATGAACTGCTTCACATGGTCGTAGAGCGGGCGGACCTTGTCCGACATGCGCAGGTCATTGAGCTCGTCGCCCGGACTGAGCGTGTAGTTCGTGGTGCGCGGCACATAGGCATGTTTCACTGTCTTTTCTCCCTCGCGAAGGCGCGTTTCGCGGCGGACAATAGACGCGTGCGACGCCAAGCGCGAGTACCGATTTTCCGATCACCTCTACCGCATCGCGGAATTTAGCGACGGCGTTTCAAACGTTGTTTGAACGCCGCCGCGTGCAGCGTGAAAGATTCCGGCGGACGCCTGTTAGCTCATCCGGTGCATCGCGCAGATCTTGTTGCCGTCGAGGTCGCGCAGATAGGCGAGATAGAGCTTCACGCCAGAACCTTCCCGTACGCCCGGCGGGTCCTCGCAAGGCTTGCCGCCATTGGCGACGCCGGCCGCGTGCCAGGCATGGACCTGCTCCGGCGAAGAGCAGGCAAAGCCGATCGTGCCGCCATTGGCATGCGTCGCCGGTTCGCCGTTGATCGGCTTGGACACCATGAAAATGCCGGCCTTGGTGAGGTACATGATGCGGTGACCGTCAACCCGGGCCGGCCGGACATCGAGCGTGCCGAGCAGCGCATCATAGAACGCCTTGGCCTTGTCCAGATCGTTGGTGCCAACCATCACGTGTGAAAACATCTGAAATATCCTCCCTGCTTGTTAAAAGCCGCCTCATTGCGTCCCTTGCGGCTCAAACGCTAGCAGCAGTTTTGCCGCGACGGAAGCGACGCTGCGTCGCGCGTTGTTCTATCCGTCGCTCTCCGGCCGTCATTCCACGCCGCGCAACTGCGCCGCGAGGGTGCGGATGTATGACTCAACCGCGCGCCACATATTCAGCGTCGTCCCGTTGAAGGCCGGGACCCATAACTACCGATGTCATTTGTGGTGCGATGCTGGTACGACGAGTCCCGTTCACAACATCCGCCGCGGCGTATGGGTCCCGGCCTTCGCCAGGACGACGGCGTTGATGCGGCAAGAGCCGGGCTAGAACGCCGTGTACCCGCCGTCGATCACAAAACAATCCGCCGTATGATAGGACGACGCCTTGCTCATGATGTAGACGGCGATGCCGCCGAAATCGCTCGGCTCGCCGAAGCGGCGCAGGGGGATGCGCGGCATCACATTGGCGACGAACTTGTCGTTGGCCATGATGCCGGCGGTCATGTCGCTCTTGATCCAGCCGGGCAGGATCGCGTTCGCCGTGACGCCGTGGCGCGCGAGCTCGACGCCGAGTGCGCGGCACAGCGCGTTCAGCGCCGCCTTGGTGCCGGCATAGTGCTCGTTGCGCGCGGTGCCGAACAGCGAGGCGAGGCTCGAGGTCGCGACCAGCCGGCCGAACTTGTCGCCGGCCTCGGCGCGGTCGGTCATGTGGCGTGCCGCAGCCTGGAATACGTGAAATACGCCGTCGAGATTGGTCGCGAACATCTTGCGCCATTCCTCCTCGGTGCGGTCGATGAAGGCTCTACGTCCGCCGCCGCCGATGCCGGCGTTGGCGAAGCAGCCGTCGACGCGGCCGAAGGTGTCCAGGGTTGCCTTCATCGCGGTCTTGACCGAGCCGGGATCGCTGACGTCGCAGAATTGCGTCGCGACCTTGCCGGGGCCGGCCTTCATCGAGGCCGCGGCGTTGGCGTTTTTTTCCGCGTTGCGGCCCCAGATCGAGACGTTGCAGCCGGCGGCGTTCAGCGCCTGCGCGATGCCGAGGCCGATGCCGCCGTTGCCGCCGGTGATGACAGCGACGCGGCCGGTGAGATCGAAGATGCCACTCATTGGGGTTTCCATTTGGTTTGGTGCGCGCTAATCACGCGTTCACGGATGGGCTTGCCGCCGACCATGGACAAGCCCGGCACAAAAATCAAATATGGGTCGAAGCATCGACCTACCGCGGTACCCACCGCCGAAACAACGTGAAGAGGAAACCATGCAGTTCAAGCACGTCACGCTCGACTTCGACGGATCAGTCGCGATCCTCAAGCTCGACCACCAGGAAGTCATGAACGCGGTCTCGATCGACATGCTGGGCGGGCTTGCCGAGGCACTCGATGCGATCGACGACAAGCGCGACGAGGTGCGCTGCCTGGTGATCACGGGCGCGGGCCGTGCTTTCTGCACCGGCGCCAACCTGCAGGGCCGCAACCAGCAGAAGCCCGGCAAGAGCAATGCCGGCGCGGCGCTGGAAACCGCGTTCCATCCGTTCCTGCGTCGGTTGCGTAAGCTGCACTGTCCGATCGTGACGGCGGTGAACGGTCCGGCCGCCGGCGCCGGCATGAGCTTCGCGCTGATGGGCGACCTCATCCTGTGCGCGCGCTCGTCGTATTTCCTGCAGGCGTTCCGCCGCATCGGCCTGGTGCCGGATTGCGGCTCGACCTGGCTGTTGCCGCGGCTGATCGGCAAGGCGCGCTCGGTCGAGCTGTCGCTGCTCGGCGAGCGGCTGCCGGCCGAGAAGGCGCTGGAGTGGGGTCTCGTCAACCGCGTCTATGACGACGCCGCGCTGATGGAAGAAACCATGAAGCTCGCGCACGATCTCGCCAACGGCCCGACGGTGGCGTTGTCGCTGATCCGCAAGCTCTATTGGGACAGCCCGGAAAATACCCTCGAGGATCAGCTCAATCTGGAATTCGAGTCGCAGCGCCTTGCCGGTAGCGCCGAGGATTTCAAGGAAGGTGTCACCGCATTCCTCGAGAAGCGGCCGGCGAAGTTCAAGGGCAAATGATCGAGACCGAACTCACCCGCTGCGTCGCCTCGTTTCATCCGGGCGCGACCGGCGTCACCGGCGCCGCAAAGCTCTCCGGCGGCGCCAGCCAGGAGACCTGGACGTTCGACATCGTGCATCCGAACGGCACTGTCGGCGCGATCCTGCGCCGCGCGCCGCCGGGCTACGGTGCCGCGCCGGGCCGCGCCGCCGGCCTCGATGCCGAGGCGACGCTGATGCAGCTCGCGCATGACGCCGGCCTGCCGTCGCCGAAGGTGATGCATGTCTTGAGGCCGGAGGACGGCCTTGGCCGCGGCTTCATCATGGCGCGGGTCGAAGGCGAGACCATCGCGCGGAAAATTTTGCGCGACGAGGAATTTGCCGGCGCGCGGCCGATTCTCGCCCGCCAGCTCGGCCGTGTCATCGCCGGCATCCATGGCCTGCCGCAGGCCAAACTGCCGAAGCTGCGCAGCCTGACCGCGACCAGGGAGATCGAGGATCTCTCCCGCGAGTATCACAGCTTCAACTGGCCGCGGCCGGTGTTCGAATTGGCGCTGCGCTGGCTGCGCGATCACGATCCCGGTCCGTCGTCGGAGACGACGCTGGTGCATGGCGATTTCCGCCACGGTAATCTGATCATCGGTCCCGACGGGGTGCGCGCGGTGCTCGACTGGGAGCTCGCGCATACCGGCGATCCGATGGAGGATCTCGGATGGATCTGCGTCAACTCATGGCGCTTCGGCGAGATCGACAAGCCGGTCGGCGGTTTCGGCACGCGCGAAGATTTGTTCGCGGGCTATGAGGAAGCCGGCCGCAGGGCCGACCCCGAGCGCGTGATGTTCTGGGAAGTGATGGGCACGCTGCGCTGGGGCGTGATGTGTTGCGGCATGATGCAGCGCTTCCGAAGCGGCCCGGATCACTCGATGGAGCGCGCGATGATCGGGCGGCGCGCGTCGGAGACCGAGATCGATCTGCTGCGGTTGCTGGCGCCGCGCGCATGATCCCGGAACGTGGAGACCGGTCTTCGGAATCGATCATGCGCAAGAAAGAGAGCAAGTGACATGCAGGACGAACCGACACCCACCGAACTGATCAAGGCCGTCGCCGACTTCCTGCGCAGCGAGATCGCGCCCGCGATCAAGGGGCACAACGGCTTCAAGCTGCGCGTCGGCATCAACGCGCTCGACCTGGTGACGCGGCAGCTCGCGCTCGCCGAGGCCGGCGATGCGACCGAGGCCGCGCGGCTGAAGCAATTGCTGGGCACCGACGGGACGCTGATGGAGCTGAACCGCGTGCTGTCGGAGAAGATCGCAGGTGGCGAGGTCGATCTGAAAACGCCGGGGCTATCGGAGCATCTCTGGCAGACCACGATGGACAAGCTCGCCGTCGACCAGCCGAACTACGCGTCCTACAAGCGGGAGCTCGGAAAGTAGGATGGGTAGAGCGAAGCGAAACCCATCAGGACCACGCGCCAAGCCTCGATGGGTTTCGCTACGCTCTACCCATCCTACGTCGTCATGAGAGGATTGCCGTCATTCCGGGATGGTGCGTCAGCACCAGACCCGGAATGACGAGATTCCGGGTTCGATGCTTCGCATCGCCCCGGAATGACAGAAGGGACGTGCTACCGCCCCAGCCACTTCGGCGGCCGCTTCTCCGAAAACGCCTTCGGGCCCTCGATGTAATCCTGCGAGGCGGCCATCGCCTTCACCGCCGGATAGTCGCGCTGCTCGGCCAGTGCCTGCTCGAGCGAGACTTCGAGACCCTTCTGGATCGCCTGCTTGGAGGCGCGGATCGACATCGGCGAGTTCTTGGTGATCGTCTCGGCCCAGCGCTCGGCCGCTGCCAGCGCCTCGCCCTGCGGCACCACCTCGTTGACGAAGCCGAGTTCGAGGCCTTCCTTGGCGCTGACATGGCGGGCGGTCAGGATCATGCCCATGGCGCGCTTCAGCCCGATCTGGCGCGGCAGCCGGTGCAGGCCGCCGGCCAGCGCAGCGAGGCCGACGCGCGGCTCGGGCAGGGCGAAGGTCGCATTCTCGGAAGCGATGATCAGATCGCAGGCCAATGCGATCTCGAAGCCGCCGCCCATCGCGACGCCGTTGACTGCGGCGATGATCGGCTTGTCGCAGTCGAAGCGGGTGGTCAGGCCGGCGAAGCCGCCCTTGTCCCAGCCGCGCTTGCCTCCGGCAGCCTGCCATTTCAGGTCGTTGCCGGCGCAGAACGCCTTGTCGCCGGCGCCGGTGACGATCGCGACCCACTGCTCGGGATCGGCGGAGAACTCGTCGAACACCTTGTTGAGCTCGAAATGCGCGTCGATATGCAGCGCGTTGTAGACCTCGGGCCGCGACAGCGTCACGATGGTGATGGGACCCCTGCGCGTCACCTTGGAGAATTTCAGATCCATGTTTGCTCCCGTCGATTTTCTGCGGCGAAGAATATTGCTGATATCCTAGCGCCTGCGCGTCGTTCCGTGCCATCCAATTACGCAAGGCGACCGCGCGTGCAAGCCTCGCTCGCCTGCTTGACTTGGCGACAGGCTTCTCACCTTAATCGATCCGAACGCGGATGCGCGACAGCGTCTAGACGCAAAATCAGAATCAACAATATTTCCGGGAGAGACCGCCTTGGATTTCAACTTGCCGGCTGACCTGACAGCCTATCTCGCCGAGCTCGATCGCTTCATCGAACGCGAGATCAAGCCGCTGGAAGAGGCTGACGACAACATCCGCTTCTTCGACCATCGCCGTGAATGGGCGCGCACCGATTTCGACAAGGGCGGCCTGCCGCGCCATGAATGGGAGCTCTTGCTGCGCAAGGCCAAGAACCTGGCCGATGCCGCCGGCCATCTGCGCTTCGCGATCCCGAAGCGCTATGGCGGCAAGGACGGCTCCAACCTGTGGATGGCCGTGATCCGCGAACATTTTGCCTCAAAGGGTCTCGGTTTGCACAACGACCTGCAGAACGAACACTCGATCGTCGGCAATCTGCCGATCGTGACCATGCTCGACCGCTACGGAACCGACGAGCAGAAGGCGATGATCGACGGCTCGATCACCGGCAAGTACCGCATCACGTTCGGTCTGACGGAGCCCGAGCACGGCTCGGACGCCACCCATATGGAAACCAGAGCGGTTCAGGCCACGCGCGACAACGTCAAGGGCTGGATCATCAACGGCGAGAAGATGTGGACGACAGGCATGCATGTCGCCACCCACTGTGCGCTGTTTGCCCGCACCTCGGGCAATGACGGCGACGCGCGCGGCATCAGCTGCTTCCTGGTGCCGGCGAAATCGGCGGGGGTGAAGGTCGAAGAGTATATGTGGACCTTCAACATGCCGACCGACCATCCGCGGGTCAGCTTCACCGATGTGTTCGTGCCGGAGGATGCGCAGTTCGGCGAGGTCGGCCGCGGCCTGTCGCTGGCGCAATGCTTCGTGCACGAGAACCGCATCCGCCAGGCGGCGAGCTCGCTCGGCGCCGCGGTGTACTGCATCAATGAGAGCGTGAAATATGCTCGCGAGCGCAAGCCGTTCGGCAAGGCGCTGGCCGAGAACCAGGCGATCCAGTGGCCGCTGGTCGAGCTCGCGACCCAGGCCGAGATGCTGCGGCTGTTGATCCGCAAGACCGCCTGGGAGATGGATCAACTGACCCAGGCGCAGGTCGAGCACACGCTGTCCGACCGGGTCTCGATGTGCAATTTCTGGGCAAACCGTCTGTGCTGCGAAGCCGCCGACCGCGCGATGCAGGTGCATGGCGGCATGGGCTATTCGCGCCACAAGCCGTTCGAGCACATCTACCGCCATCACCGCCGCTATCGCATCACGGAAGGCAGCGAGGAGATCCAGAAGCGCAAGGTGGCGGGCTTCCTGTTCGGCTACATGGGAGCCGGCAAGCACTAACGCAGAGGAGGCGGCATGAGCATGGAAGGTGGATGCACCTGCAGAAACGTCCGCTACCGCCTGACCGGCAGGCCGCTGATCGTGCACGCCTGCCACTGCACCTGGTGCCAGCGCGAGACCGGCACCGTGCACGCGCTCAACGCGTTGTACGAGGCCGAGCGGGTCGAGCATATCGCGGCCGAGCCCGAGATCGTCGACACGCCCTCGGCGAGCGGCAAGGGACAGAAGATCGCGCGTTGCTCCATCTGCAAGGTCGCGGTGTGGAGCAACTATCCGGGCGCGGGACCGGCGGTACGCTTCGTCCGCGTCGGCACGCTGGATGATCCGAGCCAGTGCCCGCCGGATGCTCACATCTTCACCTCGTCGAAGCAGCCCTGGGTGACGTTCCCGCCGGGCGCGAAAGTGTTCGCCGAGTATTACGATCGGAAAGAGGTCTGGCCGAAAGAGGCGCAGGAGCGGTGGCGCGTCTTGCGGGAGAGGACGGGGAAGAAGTGAAGTGCGACACTCCCTCCACCGTCGTCCCTGCGAAAGCACTAGTGCATCTACACGTTTGTCGGGCCATTTGCGAGGATTTGGAAGCGGGCCATTCCGGTGTGGAAGGTGATTGGTCCAGGTGGACGGTGGGAGGCGTAGCCGGTCCATCCGCCGAGTTTTGCGATGATCCATGCCGCCCAAGCAAGAGTGTTGGGGCGATGGTGGTTTTTCTGAAGCTCGGTGCGACCTTTCATGGTTTTGTTGATGGCCCTGAGCGTCTCGATCTCTTCTGCGGTGAAGACAAATTCAGCCGGCAATTCTTCGCCACTGTTGCGGGCCTGAACGAGTTGAATGACGATACATGCCGCTCTGGTGGCGACCGCCACGAGCTTGATCAGGCCTTCGGCGCTCTCGATCTGACTATCCTCGATGCGCAAACCCTGGCTCTTCAGCGAGCGAAAGAGTTGCTCAATGATCCAGCGCTGGCGGTACCAGGAGACGATCTGCCAGGCGTCTTTAACGGTGGCGACCGGATGAGTGGTCAGGAGCAGCCAGCGAATGGGCTCCGCACCTCTCGGCGGATGCAACTCGACCACTTCTACGAAGCTGAGTTTGATGCCCTCCGCCAAGTCGGTGACGCCGGGCCTCTGCGGCCGCTTGAGCACGACGGTTCCGAAGCGCATCGAGAGATGGGCCTGCCGGCCGCGCCGATCCATTCGCTGCGGCAGATCGATCACCGCGTTGTCGCAGAAGCGGCTCCGCTCGACCGCCTGATAAAGTGTGTCGCCATCGACCAGCGCATGGTCGTGCATGGCACGCGACAGAAGATGGACATTCTCAGCTGGCGTCAGCGCCCAGTGAGCAAAGAAATCCCCCTCGCGGTCGTTGACGACGGTGATCATGCGGGCATCTGCCAGGACGTCGCGGCCTTGCTCGGCGGCCGTCACCCAGCGCGCCGACTCCTTGTCGGCCAAGGCGCGCCGCTCATGCGGGATTTTTACCTTGCCTTTGCGCGTCCAAACGTTGCCGCCAGTAAGGCCAAGACAGACCCCGCTGTCGGCATCCACCGCCATCATCGCATGCAACAGCACGCCGCGAGCATTGCCCTTGCCGACTTTGCCCAGCCCGCGCCGCCGTCCCGCCTGGGTCTGGAACTTGACCTCGCTCGTATCCTGGATCGCCAGCACATGACGCCCGCTGACCGCAGTCCGCGTCTGCGTGCTCCAGCCCTCAATCAATTTATCGATCGTGACTTGGGGGTTGTTCACAAACCGCCAGAACGCCATATTGGCAGCCCAATCGCCCCGGGCCATCTGGCGCAAGCAGACGCTGCGCGTGCAAAGCATAGCCCGGAGAAGCGTCGCCCCCTTTTGTCGAGACGAACGTCCCCGAACTCACCCAAAGACAAATCCGGCTGCATCGCTGGCGCTCCTTCGAATCAAAGCGCCAGTGAGAGAATCATACAACATGCTGCAGAGACGCCACTTCTTGCTGCACCGAGTCAATCTGTCGCGCCCCAAAACCGTGTAGACACGCTAGTGCGAAAGCAGGGACCCATAACCACAGTCGGCAATTGGTTGAACGAGATGTGGCCCCAGCGTCGACAGACAATGAACAACGATGGTTATGGGTCCCGGCCTTCGCCGGGACGACAGCGAGGGCTAATTCACCTGCCGGTCCTTGCCCGCCCAATACGGTTCACGCAGGCTCCGCCGCAAAATCTTGCCCGACGGGTTGCGCGGCAGCGCCGGGATGAAGTCGACCGATTTCGGTGTCTTATAGCCGGCGATCCGCTCGCGCGTGAAGTTGATGATGTCGGCCGCGGTCGCGGCTTTTCCCGGCTTCATCACCACCACCGCCTTCACCGCCTCGCCCCATTTGTCGTCGGGGATGCCGATCACGGCGGCTTCCGCCACGTCCGGATGGTCGCACAGCGCGCTCTCGACCTCGGCCGGATAGATGTTCTCGCCGCCGGAGATGATCATGTCCTTGATGCGGTCGTGGATGTAGAGATAGCCGTCCTTGTCCATGTAGCCGGCGTCGCCGGTGCGCAGCCAGCCGTCGCTGTCGATGGTGCGCGCGGTGGCCTCGGGCAGATTCCAGTAGCCGGCCATGTTGGAGCCGGAGCGGGTGGCGATTTCGCCGACTTCGCCCGGCGGCAGCGGCTTGCCGTCCGGATCGAGAATCGCAAGCTCGATGCCGGGCAACGCCTTGCCGGCGGAGCGCATGCGGTCGAGCCCTTCGATATGGTCTTCCGGCGGCAGCGCGACGATGGTGCCGGTGGTCTCGGTCATGCCGTACATCTGCACGAAGCCGCATTTGAAGACCTCGATGCACTCCTTCAGCAGCGCCGCCGGAATCGGTGAGGCGCCATAGAGCATGTATTTCAGGCGGGAGAAGTCGACCTGCCGCGCGCGCGGCTGCCGCACCACGAACTGCATCGCCGCCGGCACCATGAACAGCTTTGTGATGCCGGACTGCTCGAAGAAGTCGAGCACCTTGGTCGGGTCGAACTCGCGCGCGATTACACCGCGGGCGCCGTGATAGAGGCCCATCACGCCCCAGCCGGAGCCGCCGATGTGGAAGATCGGCATCGCGACCAGCGAGACGTCGTCGGTGGTCCAGCGGTTCCACTCCGGCTTCTCGGCCTCGTTGCCGCTTTGCACGAGGTTGAGGAAATTGGCGTGTGACAGCATCGCGCCTTTCGGCTTGCCCGTCGTGCCCGAGGTGTAGAGCTGGATCGCGATGTCCTTCGGCTCGATCGCAACGCGCGGGTCGTCGCCGCCCTGCGCATCGCGCCAGGCGACGAAGTCGGGCCATTCCGGCGCGCCGCCCTCGGTCGTGATGATGGTGCGAACGCTCGGCAGCTTGTCGCGGATGTTGCGCGCCTGCGTGATGAATTCGGGGCCGACGAACAGGACGGGGGCATTGCAGTCGTCGACGATGAAGGCGACTTCGGGGCCTGCAAGGCGCCAGTTCACCGGCGCCATCACCACACCGGCCTTCATCGCGCCCATCAACAGCTCGAAATAGAAGTCACTGTTCTTGCCGAGATAGGCAATGCGCTCACCCTTCTCGACGCCCATCGCGATCAGCGCGTTGGCGACGCGGTTGGTCTTGATGTCGAACCCGGCGAAGCTGGTTTGCCGTCCCTCGAATTCATAGGCCAGCGCGTCGCCGCGGCTCTTGGCGCGCTCGCGCACCATGTCGGCAAGATTGGTTAGTTTCTGCGCGTCGGACATGTTCCCCCGTGACGTCTTGTTTTGGTTGCACGGAGTGTGGCGGCATCGCGCGGGAAAAACAATACGGAGGAATTGGCCGCGCTGTTTCAACATCGTCGTCCCGGCGAAGGCCGGGACCCATAACCACGAATCTGTATGTGGCGCGACGCTGGAGCCACAGCGAGCTCGACAACGCGCAGCGGTGGTTATGGGCCCTGCTTTCGCAGGGACGACAGTAGTGATTGAGGAGCAAGCGCGGGCCTCAGCCCCGCGCCGCGCGATCCTTCTCGTTCTGCGCCTTGATCGACTCGCGCGCCTTGGTCCAGTCGTCGTCGCTCCAGTCGCGGAGCTGATAGAAATTACCGCCCATCGCGAGCGCCTGCGCGCCGTCCATGGCGATGGTCTCGCCGTTGATCCAGTCGCAGCCGCCGGAGATCAGGAACACCGCGAGGTTCTGCAATTCCTCCATGGTGCCGACGCGGCCCATCGGGTTCATCGCCTTGGTGCGCGCACCGGCCTCGTCGCCGGGCTTGATGCGCTTGCTCATGCCCTCGGTCGGGATCTCGCCGGGCGCGATGGTGTTGAGGCGGATGCCGTGACGGCCCCATTCGATCGCAAGCGACATGGTCATGGCGTGGATCGCCGACTTGCTCATGGCCGACGGCACCACATAGGGCGAGCCGTTGCGCACCCAGGTCACGGTGATCGACACCACGTTGCCGCGATGGCCGCCGGCGATCCAGCGCCGGCCCACCGCGTGCGTCACGTAGAAGGTGCCGTGCATCACGATATTGGCGACCGCATCGAAGCCGCGCGGCGACAATTCTTCCGAGCGCGAGATGAAATTGCCGGCGGCGTTGTTGATGAGATCGGTGAGGGGGCCGCTGGTGGTCCAGATCGCCTCGATCATCTCGTCGACCGCCATGGCGTTGCGGATATCGACGCCGTGGCTGACCACGCGCCCGCCATGCTCGGCCATCAGCTCGGTGGCGGTTTCGTCGCACACGCTCTTGCGGCGGCCGCAGATATGCACCTCGGCCCCGAGCTGCAGGAACCGCGAGGCCATGGCCTTGCCGAGGCCGGTGCCACCACCGGTTACCAGTATGCGCCGCCCGGCAAGAAGCTGATCAGAGAACATCGTTTCCTCCACGGGGGTTGTCAGTTAATTGGTCGATTGACTAAAAGCGGACAACGGCCTTTCTGTAAAGCGCCAACAAGGAACAGCGGAGGAGATTTCAATGGAAGATCGCGTTTCGATATCGATTTCGGACGGTATCGCCGATGTCCGCCTGGTGCGGGCGGACAAGATGAACGCGCTCGACGCCGCGATGTTCGAGGCATTGGTGGCCGCAACCGACCGGCTTTCCAGGGAAAAAGCCGTTCGGGTGGTGGTGCTGTCCGGCGAGGGCCGGGCGTTCTGCGCCGGGCTCGACATGGGCCGTTTCGCCGCCATGAAGGATGGCGGTAACGGAGTGCCGGGCGGCGAGAAGCGCGATCTCACCGTCCGCACCCACGGCAAGGCCAATTTCCCGCAGCAGGCGGTCTGGGGCTGGCGCCAGCTTCCGGTGCCCGTGATCGCAGCGGTTCACGGTGTCGCGTTCGGCGGCGGCTTCCAGCTCGCGCTCGGCGCCGACATGCGCTTCCTCTCGCAGGATGCACGGATGTCGATCATGGAAATCAAATGGGGTCTTGTGCCCGACATGGCGGGCACGCCGATTCTGGCGAGCCTCGTGCGCGACGACATCCTGCGCGAGCTCACCTATACCGGCCGCATCTTCTCGGCGCAGGAGGCCCAAAGTTACGGCCTTGCCACCCGCGTCTGCGACGATCCGCGCGCCGCGGCGCTCGAGGTCGCGCGCGAAATCGCCGGCAAGAGCCCGGATGCGATCCGTGCCGCCAAGCGCATGCTCAACAATCTGTCGGTCGACCCGGCGGCCGCGCTGCTCGCGGAATCGGTCGAGCAGCAGAAATTGCTCGGCAGCCCGAACCAGACCGAATCCGTGCGCGCCAATCTGGAGAAGCGCGCGCCAAGGTTTGTGGATGCGGGGTAACGACCGCAGTCATTCCGCAGCGGTGCGCAGCATCGAACCATGGTGCGCAATTGCGCACCGGAGAATCTCGAGATTCCGCGTTCGCGCTCTGCGCGCCCCGGAATGACATTTAACCCGACGAAAGATCGGACAACGACAATGGAAACGTCCCAGCCCTTCCTCGGCATCGTCAGCGGCGGTCGCCGGCGCGATCACGCTGCAGTGGCCGAGCGCGCCGACCGTATTGCCAGCGGCCTCAACGAGCTCGGCGTCAAGCCGGGCGACAGCGTCTGCATGCTGATGCGCAACGACATCGCCTTCATCGAGGCTGCCTATGCCGCGATGCGGCTCGGCGCCTATGGCGTGCCGATCAACTGGCACTTCAAGCCGGAGGAGATCAACTACGTGCTGACGGATTCCGGCACGCGCGTCCTGATCGGTCATGCCGACATGCTGCATCCGCTGCGCGGCGCGATCCCGCCCGGCGTCATCGTGCTCAGCGTGCCGACGCCACCGGAAATCCTCGCCAACTACAAGATCAATCCCGATCATCTGGCGACACCGGATTTCGCGATCGATTTCGAAGCCTGGCTGGCGCAGTTCCCGCGCTATGACGGCCCGGTGGTGCCGCAGCCGCAGAACATGATCTACACCTCGGGCACCACAGGCCATCCCAAGGGCGTGCGCCGCTTCGCGCCGACGCCGGAGCAGACCGCCAATGCGGAAGCAATGCGCGCGATGATCTACGGCCTGAAGCCCGGTGCACGCGCGATCCTGCCCGGACCGCTCTACCATTCCGCGCCGAATTCCTTCGGCTTGCGCTCGGGCAAGCTCGGCGGCGCGCTGGTGCTGATGCCGCGCTTCGACGCGGAGGAGTTTCTGCAGTTGATCGCGCGCGAGCGGATCGACACCATCTTCATGGTGCCCACGATGTTCATCCGCCTGATGAAGCTGCCCGAGGAGGTGCGCCGCAAGTACGACATGTCATCGCTGCGTCACATCATCCATGCCGCCGCGCCCTGTCCGCCCGACGTCAAGCGCGCCATGATCGAATGGTGGGGGCCGGTGATCTATGAATTCTATGGCTCGACCGAGTCAGGCGCGGTGACCTTCGCCAATTCCGAGGACGCGCTGAAGAAGCCCGGCACGGTCGGAAAGATCTCGCCCGGTGCCGAGCTGTGCTTCATCGGCGACGACGGCAAGGAGGTGCCGCAGGGCCAGATCGGCGAGATCTATTCGCGGATCAAGGGCAATCCCGATTTCACCTATCACAACAAGGCCGAGAAGCGCGCCGAGATCGACCGGCAGGGATTCATCACCTCGGGCGACGTCGGCTATATCGATGCCGACGGCTACGTCTTCATCTGCGATCGCAAGCGCGACATGGTGATCTCGGGCGGCGTCAACATCTATCCGGCCGAGATCGAGGCGGTGCTGCATGCCGTCACCGGCGTGCACGACTGTGCGGTGTTCGGCATTCCCGATGCCGAGTTCGGCGAGGCGCTGATGGCGGTGGTCGAGCCGCAGCCCGGCGTCGCGCTCGACATCGCCTCCGTCCGCGCCCAGCTGAAGACCGCGCTCGCCGATTACAAGGTGCCCAAGCACATCGAGATCCAGACCAGCCTGCCGCGCGAGGATTCCGGAAAAATCTTCAAGCGCCGGCTGCGCGATCCCTATTGGGAGCGAGCGGGGCGGAGGATCTAGCGCCACAAAACTCGCCGTCGTCCCGGGCAAGCCAACGGGTCGGCGCGAAGCGCCGCCCGATGACAGGCTCCGCGCGACCCGGGACCCATAACCACCAATCTCCGTGTTGCGCGCTGCAGTAGCCCCAGCTTGCTTCGACCGCAGCCGCCGGTGGTTATGGGTCGGCTTTCGCCGGGACGGCGTTGGTGAGTGTGCACCGCCACCAAGTTCATCTTGCGCTGCGGCAAAAAAAGCGCACACTCGGGAGGAGCCGGGCAGCCTCCGGAGTAGCCGAGCCATGTCTCCCCAGGTAATGCCTCCCCAGACCATGCCGTCCGAGACCGAAATCCGCGCCAAGCGTGCCGCAGAGGCCAGCCTTCTGGAAGCGACTGCGCAGGAGGAGGATGCGCGGCTCCGGAACGACATCCGCCTTTTGGGGCGCGTCCTCGGCGACACCGTGCGCGACCAGGAAGGGGCCGATGTATTCGACCTAGTCGAGCGCATCCGCCAGACCTCGGTTCGCTTCCATCGCGACGAGGACAAGCTGGCGCGACGGGAACTGGAGAGCATCCTCGACGGCATGTCGATTGCCGAGACGCTGCAGATCGTCCGCGCCTTCAGCTATTTCTCCCATCTCGCCAACATCGCCGAGGACCAGAACAACATCCGCCAGATGCGCAGCCGCGGGCCGAGCGGGGCGCCGCGGCCGAGCACGCTGGAACAGACGCTGGTGCATGCCCGCCAGGCCGGCATCAGCCCGGCCGATTTGCGCAGCTTCTTCCGGAGCGCGCTCGTCAGCCCGGTATTAACCGCGCATCCGACCGAGGTCCGCCGCAAGAGCACGATGGATCGCGAGATGGAGATCGCGGATCTGCTCGACCGCCGCGAGCGGCTGCAGATGACGCCGGACGAAAGCGAGGCCAGCGACGAGCAGCTTCGCCGCGCCGTGGTGACGCTGTGGCAGACCAATCTGCTGCGCCGGACCAAATTGACCGTCCTCGACGAGGTCGCCAACGGCCTGTCGTTCTACGACTACACCTTCCTGCAGGAGGTGCCGCGGCTGCATTGCGCGCTGGAGGATCGCCTGAACAAGGAGGGTGGCGAGGCCGGCGAACTCGCTTCCTTCCTCAGGATGGGAAGCTGGATCGGCGGCGATCGCGACGGCAATCCCTTCGTCACCGCGGAGGTGATGCGCGGCACGCTGCGCCTGCAGTCGAGCCAGGCGCTCAACTTCTACCTCGAGGAGCTGCATGCGCTTGGCGCCGAATTGTCGCTGGCGGCGCATCTCGCCGACGTCTCGGACGAGCTGCGGAGCCTCGCCGGGCGTTCGCCCGACACCTCACCGCATCGCAGCGGCGAGCCGTATCGTCTGGCCGTATCGGGCATCTATGCGAGACTTGCGGCGACAGCCTCCCGGCTCGAGGTCGAGACCACGCGGCCGCCGGTCGGCAAGGCCGAGCCCTATGCGCGCGCCAGGGAATTCCAGGCCGATCTCGACGTGCTCAACCGCTCGCTGATTGCGAACAATTCCAGCGTGATCGCGCGCGGCCGGCTGCGGCTGTTGCGGCGGGCGGTGGATTGCTTCGGCTTCCATCTGGCGCGACTCGACATCCGCCAGAACTCGGCGGTGCACGAGCGCACCATCGCCGAACTGTTCGACACCGCCAATCCGGGGATGTCCTATCTGGCGCTCGGCGAGGACGCCCGCGTCAGCCTGCTGCTGGGCGAGCTGCGCAATGCACGGCCGATGGCCTCGCCCTTCGTGAAATATTCCGAGGAGACCCAGAGCGAGCTCGCCGTGTTCCGAGCCGCGGCCGAGGCGCATGCCAGGTTCGGGCCGGAGGTGATCTCCCAATGCATCATCTCGATGTGCCAGGGCATGTCCGACATGCTCGAGGTCGCGGTGCTGCTGAAGGAGGTCGGGCTCGTCAATCCGTCCGGCCGCAGCGCCGTCAACATCGTGCCGCTGTTCGAAACCATCGAGGATCTGCAGGCCTCCAGCGGCATCATGGACCGCATGCTGGTGCTGCACGATTATCGCAAGCTGGTCGACAGTCTCGGTAGCGTGCAGGAGGTGATGCTCGGCTATTCCGACAGCAACAAGGATGGCGGCTTCGTCACCTCGGGTTGGGAGCTCTACAAGGCAGAGATCGGCCTCGTCGAGGTGTTCGAGCGCCACGGCGTGCGGCTGCGCCTGTTCCACGGCCGCGGCGGTTCGGTCGGCCGCGGCGGCGGCCCGAGCTATGACGCGATCATCGCGCAGCCCGGCGGCGCGGTGAACGGCCAGATCCGCATCACGGAGCAGGGCGAGATCATCTCGTCGAAATATTCCAATGCCGAGGTCGGCCGCAGCAATCTGGAGATCCTCGCGGCTGCAACGCTGGAAACCAGCCTGCTGCAGCCTCGGCAGAGCGCGCCGCGCCCCGAATATCTCAAGGCGATGGAGGAGATTTCCGCGCTCGCCTTCAAGGCCTATCGCGGCCTCGTCTATGAGACCGAAGGCTTCGCCGATTATTTCTGGGGCTCGACCGTCATCAACGAGATCGCGACGCTGAACATCGGCAGCCGCCCGGCCTCGCGCAAGAAGACCCGCGAGATCGAGGACCTGCGCGCCATTCCGTGGGTGTTCTCCTGGGCGCAATGCCGGCTGATGCTGCCGGGATGGTATGGTTTCGGCAGCGCGGTCGAGAGCTGGATATCAGAGCATCCGGAGCAGGGCATGGCGTTCCTGCAGGAGCTCTATCGGGAATGGCCGTTCTTCCGCACGCTGCTCTCCAACATGGATATGGTGCTGGCGAAGAGCTCGATCGCGATCGCCTCGCGCTATGCCGAGCTGGTGCCTGACGTCGCGTTGCGCGAGAAGATTTTCGGCCAGATCCGCCGCGAATGGCACCTGTCGATCGAGACGCTGCTCGACATCATGGGGCATGACCGGCTCCTGCAGGGCAACCCGCTGCTGGAGCGCGGCATCCGCAACCGCTTCCCGTACATGGATCCGCTCAATCACGTGCAGGTCGAGCTGTTGAAGGAGTATCGCGCGCAGAACCCGGACGAGCAGGTGCTGCGCGGGATTCAGATCACGATCAACGGGATCTCGGCGGGGTTGCGGAATAGCGGCTAGCCACAGTGTCGTCCCGGCGAACGCCGGGACCCATAACCACGACCGGAGTGTCGTGAACGATGTGGGCCCCAGCTTTCTTCAACAACCAACTACAGTGGTAATGGGTCCCGGCCTTCGCCGGGACGACGGTTAGATCAACAGTTGTGCGCGCCCTTCGTCTCGACATAGACCGCGTAGAGCGACTGGCTTGCCGTCATGAACAGGCGGTTGCGCTTCTTGCCGCCGAAGGTGAGGTTGGCGCAGGTCTCCGGCAGCAGGATCTGGCCGATCCGCTGGCCGTCGGGCGCAAACACTTGCACGCCGTCGTAGCCCGGTCCGACCCAGCCGGCGCCGACCCAGATATTGCCGTCGACGTCGACACGCAGGCCGTCCGGGAAGCCTGACTTGCCGTCCAGCGTCATGTCGATCAGCGTGCGCGGGTTGGAGAGCTTGTCGCCGTTGAGGTCGTACTGCCAGACGATGTTCTTGGCATTCGGATAGTGCGTGATGCCGGTGTCGCAGACATAGACCTTCTTGTAGTCGTGGCTGAAGGCGATGCCGTTCGGCTTGAACGGCTCGTCGGCAACCTTGGTGATCTGACCGGTCGCAGCATCGATGCGATACACGGCTTCCTTCTGGTAGGGCTGCTTCGATCCCGTGTTGGCCAGTTGGCCCTCATAGATCGAGATCGCGCCATAGCCGGGATCGGTGAACCAGATCGACTTGTCGTTGGGATGCACGACCATGTCGTTCGGCCCGTTGAGCTGCCTGCCATTGGCCTGCTCCGCCAAGGGCGTGACGGTTCCGTCGTGCTCGTAGCGCACCAGCCGGGTGCGCTCGGCGGTGATCTGGCGACCCTCGAAATCGAAGGTCGAGCCGTTGGCCTCGTTCGACGGCTTGTGGAATTGCTCGGAGATGTGGCCGTCATCGTCGAGATAGCGCAACTGGCGGTTGGCCGGGATATCGCTCCAGACCAGATACTGGCCCTGCGCGTTCCAGGCCGGGCCCTCCGCCCACAGGCAGCCGGTGTAGAGCCGCTTGATCGCGGTGTTGCCGACCTTGGCCTTGAAGCGCTTGTCGTCGATCACGACGACGTCTGGATCGGGATAGCGCTGCGGCTCCGCGTTGGGGCCGAAGTCGCGCGCTGCGGCATCGGATGCGGCCATCGCGGTTGCAGCAAGCGCGGTTGCGCCGCGCAAGATTGTCCGACGGTCGAACGCCTTCGCACCGTCGCCCTCGTGTTTCTGAATGTTGCTTGGATTTGTCACGAAAGTCCTCCCAGGCTTTTTTGTTATCGGGAGGACGATCATACCCCCGCAATTCTGGCACAATGCGGGCACGCCATGATGAAACAACCAAAGAGTGTGTCGCCCCCGCCTAGCGCGCGATTGCGCGCGGAGTTCGCCGAGGCGACGATTTCATAAAACTGTCCAGATCGGATCGGAGGATCAGATCAAGTTCAGATCGGATCCCAGGTGAAGACGTCGGCCGAGCGGTCGAGCTTGGCGAACGATCCCTTCAGCGCCGGCATGCCGTGTTCGGCAATGGTCTCGGGCGTCCAGCCTTCGCCGCGATGAACCGAGCGCACCGGACGATGCTGGCCGAACAGGAAGATTTCGTTCATGCGCACGCCGAAGATCTGTCCGGTGACGTCCTTGGCCGCGTCCGAGAGCAGATAGGCGCAGACCGGCGCGATCTTCTCCGGGCCCATCTGCTTGATCTTCTCGACGCGCGCCTTCTCGGCGTCGGTCTCGGTCGGGATGGTGCCGATCATGCGGGTCCAGGCGAACGGCGACACGCAGTTCGAGCGCACGTTGAAGCGGCCCATGTCGAGCGCAATCGATTTCGACAGGCCGACGATGCCGAGCTTGGCGGCGGCGTAGTTGGCCTGGCCGTAATTGCCGATCAGGCCGGAGGTCGAGGTGAAGTGCACGAAGGAGCCCGACTCCTGCTCGCGATAGATCCGCGCCGCGGCGTGGCTGACATAGAACGAGCCCATCAGATGCACCTTGATGACGGCCTCGAACGCTTCCACGCTCATCTTGTGGAAGATCATGTCGCGCAGGATGCCGGCATTGTTGACGACGCCGTCGAGCCGGCCGAAATGATCGGTCGCGGTCTTCACGATCTTGCTGGCGGGAATGGCTTCCGCCACCGACTCGAAATTGGCGACCGCGGTGCCGCCGCGCTTCTTGATCTCCTCGACCACCTCCTCGGCGGGCGCGGCACTCGTGCCGGCGCCATCGGCGGCGCCGCCGGGATCGTTGACCACGACCTTGGCGCCCTCCGCCGCGCAGAGCAGCGCGATCTCGCGCCCGATGCCGCGGCCCGCGCCGGTGACGATGATGACCTTATCCTGCAGTGATTTTGCCATGTCGGTTCTCCTGGTTTGCTCTCCGTCATTCCGGGATGGTGCGAAGCACCAGACCCGGAATCTCGAGGTTCCGGGCTCGCGCTTCGCGCGCCCCGGAACGACGGAGTTGTTACTTCTCGTTCGTAAAGATGATCGTGCCACTTGCGGCGAACATGCCGCCGACGCCGTGGCAGACCGAGATCTTTGCGTTCGGCACCTGCGCCGGCGCGATACCGCGCATCTGCCGCACGCTCTCCTGCAGCGCGTACATGCCGTACATGCCGGAGTGCATGTAGCTGAGGCCGCCGCCATTGGTGTTGAGCGGCAGCTTGCCGCCGGGGCGGGTGTTGCCGTCGGCGATGAACTTGCCGGTCTCCTCATACGGCATGAAGCCGAGGTCGCCGAGGCCGTAGAGCGGCAGATGCGCGAATGCATCGTAGATCATCAGATGATCGACGTCCTTGTGGGTGATGCCGGCCTCCTTGAAGGCCAGCGGCCCTGCCACTTTGAAGGCGCGCGATGAGTCGAACGTCTTCATTTGGCTGACCATCGGCGTTTCCACGCTCTCGCCGGTGCCGAGGATGTAGACCGGCTTGTTCGGGAAATCCTTGGCGCGGTCGGCCGAGGTGAGGATCAGCGCGCCGCCGCCGTCGGTGACGAGGCAGCATTGCAGCAGCCGGAACGGATAGGCGATCATCCGCGAGTTCAGTACGTCGGCGACGGTGATCGGGTCCTTCATGGTCGCGCGCGGGTTCTTCCCCGCCCATTCGCGCTGCACCACCGCGACCATCGCGAGCTGCTCATGCGTGATGCCGTGGGTCTTCATGAACCGCAGCACGGGAATCGGAAACATGCTCGGCGGCCCGTAGACGCCGAACGGCGCCTCGAACTGGCCGTTGAGGCTGTCGGCCGGCGTGAAGCGCGGCTGCTTGCCGATCATCGACTTGCCGCTTTCGGCATGCGTGATCAGAACGGTCTTGCACAGGCCGGCCTCGATCGCCGCAGCGGCGTGGCGAACATGCAGCATGAAGGAGCAGCCGCCGACCGAGGTGCCGTCGACCCAGGTCGGCGTGATGCCGAGATAGTGCGCCATCTGCTGCGGGGTCTCGACCGCAGTAGCGAAGCCGTCGATGTCGCACAGCTTCAGGCCGGCGTCCGCGATCGCATTCAGCGCCGCGTCCGCGTGCAGCTGGATCTGCGAAATGTTCGGGATGACGCCGAGTTCGGTGGTTTCGGCCGCACCGACGACGGCAACCTGGTTCCTGCGCATCACATTACCCCTTTGCCGGACGGAACAAGGGAAGGGTGATCTTGTCGTCGAGCGCCTCGAAGGCGACCTCGAGCCGCATGTCGAGCTCGAGCGCTTCCGGCGTCTGCGGACAATCGATGATGTTGCTCATCATGCGCGGGCCCTCGTCGAGCTCGACGACCGCGATCGCATAAGGCGGCGTGAAGCCGGGCGCTGCGGGACGGTGGTTGATGACGTAGCTGTAGAGCTTGCCCTTGCCGCTGGCCTTGAAGATCGAGACCTTGCGCGAGGCGCAGGAGGGGCAGAACGGCCGCGGCGGAAAGTAGACATTGGCGCAGGCATCGCAGCGCTGCAGGCGCAGCTCGCCAGCCTTGGTGCCATCCCAGAAATGCTGGGTCTCCGGTGTCGGCTTTGGTTTCGCGCGCGCGGGCTCGGCCATGTCTGATGTCTCCTCCCGAAATCGTTACAGTCTTGATGCGACATTGAACCAAGGCCCGTCAACGGTCCATCCATGCTCCGCGCAGCGGCCTGTGTCCCGCGCATGCCGCATATTCCGCCCCTCGCACAATTGCTAAGGCCGCGCTGCTTGTGTCGCTCCGATCCGGCGCGTAGAAGGGCCGCGTCCAAGATACGTCCAAGACACGTTCAAGATAGCCGGGAGGAACATATGATGCTGAGGATCATCGGCGCGGCACTCGCTGCCAGCCTCGCATTCGCCACGCAGGCGATGGCCGCCGACGCACCGTTGGAGATCAAGATCGGCACGCTCTACGCATCCTCGGGGCGCTACGCCTCGATCTCGATGCCGGTCTACAGCTCGCTGAAATTGTGGGTCGAGCAGAAGAACGCCGAGGGCGGCGTCTTCGTGAAGGCGTTCGACAAGAAGATCCCGATCAAGCTCGTCTCCTATGACGACCAGAGCAACACCGCGACCGCCTCGACGCTTTATAATCAGCTCGTCACCCAGGATAAGGTCGATCTCCTGGTCGCCGATTCCGGATCGGTGCTGACGGCGCCCGCGGTTGCGATCGCGCGCGATCACAAGATGTTCCTGTTCGACCAGACCGGCACCGGCGCGAGCTTCTTCTCGAAGGACAATCCCTACATCGCGCTGATGGCCGATCCGGTGTCGACGGTGTGGCCGAAGCCGGTCGCCGACTTCATCAGCCATGACGGTCCTGGCCTCGGCATCAAGAAGGTCGCGATCCTCTATTCGACCAACGAGTTCACCGGCACCCAGGCCAACGCGTTCCGCAAGTTCGTCAAGGAGTCCGGCGCGCCGATCGAGATCGTCTATGACCAGGGCGTTCCGACCGAGACCACCAACTACAACGTCATCATCAACAACATCAGCAACGCCAATCCCGACGCGGTGATCCATTTCGGCTATGCGCCGAACGACATCGCCTTCCTGCGCAACGTCCAGGACGTCGGCACCAAGTTCAAGATGCTGTTCGCGATCTATGCCGGCCTCGAGACCGAGTTGCTCGAGAAGAACGTCGGCGCCAAGGGTCTCGAGCACATCTGGACCTATGTGCCGCCGTCCGAATTGGACTATCCCGTCAATTTCGGGATGAACATGAAGGATTTCCGCGCCGCCTGGACCAAAAAGTACAACGACGGCAAGATGGAGTTCGGCTTCAACGCGGTGGCCGGCTACACCACGGCGCTGGTGATCGAGAAGACGCTGTCGGTAGCGACCAGCCTCGACCAGATGGAGCTGCGCCGCGCGGTGTTCTCGCTCAGCGGCCAGCTCAAGACGCTGGACGGCACCTTCGCGCTGGATGAGACCGGCGGCCAGATCGGCGAACTCACGCCGCTCGGCCAGCTCACGGTCGACGAGCACGATCACATCAAGTTCGTCTCGATCTATCCGCACGAGACCGCCACCGGCAAGCCGATCTACCCGGCGCCGTGATGCAGGTGGGTGCGGCAGGCGTAACCGTCGGCGGCGAGCGGTAGCATGACCTATGCGCTCGTTGCCGGCGTGCTGTTCGGGCTGTATTTCAGCCTGGTCGGCATCGGTCTCAATCTCGTGTTCGGCGTCATGCGCATCGTCAACCTTGCGCATGGCGACATCCTGATGCTGGGCGCCTTCATCGCGCTCGGCGTGGTCGGCATCGCCGGCATCGACCCGCTGTTCGCGGTGCCCCTGGCCTTCGTAGTGTTCGTGCTGGTGGGCGTGCTGCTATACTGGGTGCTGGTGCCGCGGCTGCAGGGCTCGGCCAATCCGGAAATGCTGTCGATCATCCTGTTCTTCGGCCTGTCGCAGGTGATCGAGGCCGTCACCACGATCTTCGCCGGCACCAGCGAGCGCTCGATCCAGAGCCGGCTGCTCGGCACCGTCTTCACGACCATCAAGGTGAAATGGTTCGGCGGCAAGGCGGGCGGCGCAGGGCCGATCCAGATCTTCGGCCAGGGCTTTCCCGCGCCGTGGGTGATCGCGGCCATCACCAGTCTGATCGCGATCGCGCTGGTCTACCTCTATCTCTACCACACAAGGCTCGGTACCCTGACCCGCGCGGTGATGTCACGGCGCGACGAGGCCTTGGCGACCGGCATCGACGTCGATCGCGTCTCGGCGGCGGCGTTCGGCATCGGGCTCGGCATCGCGGCGGTCGCCGGCGTGTTCGCGCCCTTCATGTTCGGCTCGGTGACGCCGGCGTTCGGCGCCGACGCGACCGTGACGTCGTTTGCGATCGTCGTGCTGGGTTCGCTCGGCAATCCGCTCGGCACCGCGCTCGGCGGTGTCGTCTACGGTCTCTGCTACATGCTGGTGCAGACCTATCTCAGTTCCTGGGCCGACTTGCTGCCCTATGTGTTGTTGATCGTGATCCTGTTGTTGCGTCCGAGCGGTCTGCTCGGAAGGCGGGTGCGCGTTGCATAACGCCTCGAAACACCTGCTGTTCATCCTGGCGCCGCTGGTGGTGGTGTTCGCACTGCTGCCCGGCGTGTATCAAAACCATCTGCTGCTGTTCAACTTCGTGATCTTCCTGATCCTCGCGCAAGGCGTGAACATCATCTATGGCTTCACCGGCTATCTGCCGTTCGGCTATGTCGGCTTCTTCGGCGCCGGCGCCTATGGCTTCGCCATCATGGTGATGCATCTGGATACACCGGCGCCGCTGGCGGTGCTGGTCGGCGGCGTCGTGGCGGTGGCGCTCGGCCTGTTGCTGACACCGCTGCTGCGGCTGTCGGGTGCGTATTTCGCGATCGCCAATCTCGCGGCCTCGCTCGCGGTGCTGCACTTCGTCGCCAACCCGGCGCTGGAGGGGATCACCAAGGGTCCCTACGGCGTGTCGCTCACCGGCACGTTCAACCCGACCCATGCGTACTATGCCGCGGTCGTCGTGATGGCGCTGACGGTCGGTGCGGTGGTCTATCTGAAGAACTCGCCGTTCGGGCTGGCGCTGCAGGCCGTGCGCGAGGATGCGGTGTCGGCCTCGATGGCCGGCGTCAATATCGTGAAGATGCGGGTGATTGCCTGGCTCGCCTCGGCGCTGGTCGCCGGCCTCGCCGGCGGCATCTATGCCTGGTACGTCTCGGTGTTCTATCCGGACAACGTGTTCTCCGGCGAGTTCAGCATCTTCGCGATCGTGTTCGCGCTGTTCGGCGGCGTTGCCACCATCACCGGACCGATCGTCGGCGTGCTGATTCTCTACGGCATCTACAATCTGATCGGCTTCACCACGCCGCAATATTTCCAGCTGATCTATGGTCTCCTGATCATGGGCCTGGTGCTGTTCCTGCCCTCTGGACTGGTGTCGCTGGCAACCCGCAGGGGGTGGCATGTCCCCTGAGAAAACCCCGATCCTCAAGGTCTCGAAGCTGGTGAAGCGCTTTGGCGGCTTCCACGCGCTCGATGGCCTCAGCTTCCACGTCGTGCCCGGCGAGATCCTCGGGCTGGTCGGCCCGAACGGCTCCGGCAAGACCACGGCGATCAATGTGATCTCCGGTCTCTATGCGCCAGACGGCGGCGAGGTCGTGTTCGACAGCGTGTCCGCCGGCGGCGTCGCCTCGCACAAGCTCGTTCACCGCGGCATCAACCGCACCTTCCAGGTACCGAAGCCGTTCCTGTCGCTCACGGTACGCGAGAACATCCAGGTGGCGCTGGCCTATGGCGGCGCAACCGGTGCGCCGTCGATTGCCGAACTGCTCGAGGATTTCAGGCTGAAGGAGGTCGCCGACCGTCCGGCCGCCGATCTCAACAGCGCGCAGCAGAAGATGCTCGATCTGACCCGTGCGCTCGCCACGCGGCCGCGGCTGCTGCTGCTCGACGAACTCGCGGCCGGCCTCAACCCGGCGGAGCTCGACTGGATCGCCGGCCGCATCAAGGCCTTGGCCGCAACCGGCATGGCGATCATCGTGGTCGAGCATCTGATGGGCTTCATCGAGCAGATCACCGACCGCGTCATCGTGCTCAATGCGGGCAAGGAGATCTTCGAGGGCACGCTGGCGACCGCGGTACGCGAGCCGCAGGTGATCGAGGTATTTTTGGGAGGCGAGCATGCCCACTGATGCGGTGTCGCTTCTGGACACGAGGGGCGTCGATGCCGGCTACGGCACCATGCAGGTGCTGTGGGGCGTCGATCTCGACGTCCGCCCCGGCGAGACCGTGCTGCTGCTCGGCGCCAACGGCGCGGGCAAGACCACGTTCCTGAAGTCGCTGGTCGGCCTGATCGAGGCCCGCAGCGGCCACATCAAGCTCGGCGGCGAGGACATCACCAGGATGCGCTCGTCGGATCGCATGAAGCGCGGCATGACCTACATGTCGGAGCTTGCGGTGTTTCCCGACCTGTCGATCGAGGAAAATATCCGCGTCGGCGCGCAGGCGCTGGGCCATGCCAATCCGGGGGCGCGGGTCGACGAACTGTACGGCCTGTTCCCGGTGCTGCGCGACAAGCGCCGCGATCCCGCGTCCAGCCTGTCCGGCGGTCAGCGAAAGATGCTCGGCATCGCCAAGGCGCTGTCGGCCGAGCCGAAGCTGCTGGTGATGGACGAGCCCTCGGCCGGGCTGTCGCCGCTGTTCGTCAAGGAGGTGCTGCGCGCCTTGTCGAGCCTGCAGGGCCGCGGACTGGCACTCTTGATCGCGGAGCAAAATATCGGTTTTCTCGAGATTGCCACCCGCGTATTCGTGCTGGAAGGCGGGCGGATCCGCTTCTCCGGCACGGTTGCCGAGATGAGCGGCAATGAAGAGCTGCACCGCGCCTATTTCGGGCTGAAGTGATGCGAGGTGAGGCGCTGGCGGGCTGGAAATCGGCTTCGGTTCGCGCGACAATCAACTGCAAGCCATGAAGTGCAAGCCGTGAAGTGAAAGCCATGCCCAAGAATCCGACACTCGCCTCCCTGGCCGCCGATCTCGCCGGCGGCGCGACCTCTGCCCGCAAGCTCGTCGAGCAGTGCATCGCCAAAATCGCTGATCCCTCAGGCGAGGGCCAACGCACCTTCATCCATGTCGACCGCGACGCCGCGCTGGAGGCCGCCGACGCCATGGACCGGCTGCGCAAGGCCAATGCCGCGCCGTCGCCATTTGCCGGCATTCCGGTTTCGATCAAGGACCTGTTCGACATCAAGGGGCAGGTGACGCGGGCGGGCTCGCGCGCGCTGGAGGATTCCGCGCCGGCGGATGCCGATGCACCTGTCGTGGCGCGGCTCAAGCGCGCCGGCTTCATCGTGATCGGCCGCACCAACATGACCGAGTTCGCCTATTCCGGCATCGGCATCAATCCGCATTACGGCACGCCGAAGAGCGCCTGGAACCGGAGCGCCGGCCACGTGCCGGGCGGCTCGTCCTCGGGGGCGGCGGTCTCGATCGCGGACGGCATGGCGTTCGGCGCGCTCGGTACCGATACCGGCGGCTCCTGCCGGATTCCCGCCGCCTTCAACGGCATCGTCGGCTACAAGCCGACGCAAAGTCGGATTCCGCTCGATGGCGGCGTGCCGCTGTCGTTCACGCTCGACAGCTACGGCCCGCTGGCCAATTCGGTGGCCTGCTGCGCCGCGCTCGACGCGGTGCTGGCGGATCAGCCGGTGACGCCGGTCTCGCCGCGCCCGGTGAAAGGCATGCGGCTCGCGGTGCCGACCACGGTCGCTCTCGACGACCTCGACGAGGCCGTCGCGAAAACCTTCGAGCGCGCGCTCGCGGCGTTGTCGCGCGCAGGCGCCTTGATCGAGCGGATCGAGGTGCCCGAATTGCTCGATGTCGGCGTCATGAACGCCAAGGGCGGCTTTGCCGCCGCCGAAAGCTATGCCTGGCATCGCTTCCTGCTGGCCAGCAAGGGCGACATCTACGATCCGCGCGTCGCCGTGCGCATCCAGCGCGGCGAGGGCTTTCCGGCCGCCGACTATATCGATCTGCTCAACGCACGCCGCTCCTTCATCGCCCGTACCGAGAAGCGGATCGCGCCCTATGATGCGATGGTGCTGCCGACCACGGCGAACCTGCCGCCTACGATCGCCAGCCTCGCCGACGACAAGGCGTTCGCCACCGAGAATTTGCGCGCGTTGCGCAATTGCACGCTGATCAATGTGCTCGACGGCTGCGCGATCTCGCTGCCCGCGCATCACGAGGGCGAGGCGCCGGTCGGCCTGATGCTCGCCGCCGCGGGCGGTTCGGATCGGCGCATTTTCGAGCTCGCTGCCGGAATGGAGACCGTGATCCGTGTTTGATCTCACCTTCAATGTCGACGACAAGGGCGTCGCCACTCCGCTCACACTGGAAATCAGGCAGGCCGTGATCGCCGGCTGGACCGGCCGCGATCCGGTGGCGCGCGACAAGCACATCGCCGAGCTCGAGGCGCTCGGCATCGCGCGGCCCGCGACCACGCCGATCTACTACCGCTGCTCGGCGCGCCGGCTCACCTTCGCCGATGCCATCGAAGTCTGCGGAGAGGACTCGAGCGGCGAGGTCGAGTTCGTGCTGATCGGCTGGCAGGGCCGCATTTTCGTCGGCTGCGGCTCCGACCACACCGACCGCAAGGTCGAGAGCTACAGCGTCACCGTGTCGAAGCAGATGTGCGACAAGCCGATGGCATCGGAGCTGTGGGAACTCGAGGACGTCATCGGCCACTGGGACCAGTTGGTGCTGCGCTCGTGGGCGGTGATCGGCGGCCAGCGCGTGCTCTACCAGGAAGGCACGCTCGATCACATGCTGCCGGTGAGGGACCTGATCGCGCGCGGCTTCGACCAAGGTGCGCTGCCCGACGGCTGCGCCATGTTCGGCGGCACCTTCGCGGCCAAGGGCGGCATCCGCCCGGCCAGCCGGTTCGAGTTCGAGCTGGAAGACCCGGTGCTGAAGCGGAAGATCAGCCACGGCTACGATGTGGTGACGCTGCCGGTGAGGGGCTGATTGCTCGCCGCGTTGTTGTTGTGAGGGAGATGACCGACGCTTTCTCCACGTGCGTCGTCCCGGCGAAAGCCGGGATCCATAACCACAGAGTGTTGTGGTTGGCAGGCTGTGGCCCCACCGATCTCAACAACTGACGACGGTGGTTATGGGTCCCGGCTTTCGCCGGGACGACACCGTAATTGTGGTGACGTTCTCTGCATCTTTCGACCGGAAATCGGGTGGCGCGGGCCGCAATCAGGGGCCAGATTCCGTCCCATGACAGCAACAGCCAAAACCATTACCCGCCCATCCACCGGCATCCCGGCCCGCGTCGACGGGCTCGACTGGGACCAGATCAAGACCGACCTCGACGATCAGGGATGCGCCGTCCTCAACGGCCTGCTGACGCCTGAGGAATGCGATGACATCGCCGCGCTGTATCCCGACGACAGCCAGTTCCGCAGCCGGATCGTGATGGGCCGTCACGGCTTCGGCCGCGGCGAGTACAAGTATTTCTCCTATCCGCTGCCGGACCTGATCGCGGAGCTGCGGCCGGCGCTCTATACGCGGCTGACCGCGACAGCCAATCGCTGGAACGAGACGATGGGGATCGATATCCGATATCCTCCGTCGCATGCGGCGTTCCTGAAGCGTTGCCATGACGCCGGACAGACGCGGCCGACGCCGCTGCTGCTGCAATATGGCGAGGGCGACTACAACTGCCTGCACCAGGATCTCTATGGCGAGCACGTGTTCCCGATCCAGGTCGCGATCCTGCTGTCGCAGCCCGGGCGCGATTTTACGGGTGGCGAATTCGTGCTGACCGAGCAGCGGCCGCGGATGCAGTCGCGGCCCGAGGTGGTGCCGCTCACCAAGGGCGATGCGGTGGCCTTTGCCGTGCATCATCGACCGGTGCAGGGGACGCGCGGACCGTATCGTGTCAATCTGCGCCATGGCGTCAGCAGGATTCGCTCCGGCCATCGCCACACCGTTGGTGTGATCTTCCACGACGCGAAGTGAGTGCGAGAGAGGCGTGGCCACCGATCTGTTCGAGACCATTGGCGATGCCCGGCCATCGCGCGAGACGATCGCGGATGGCGCGGTGCTGTTGCGCGGCTTTGTCCGGCCGTTCGAGGCCGAGCTGATCCCGGCCTTGCGTGCCATCGTCAAGCAGGCGCCGTTCCGGCATCTGATCACGCCGGGCGGCCACCGCATGTCGGTCGCGATGACCAATTGCGGCAGCGTCGGCTGGGTCTCCGATCCCAGCGGCTATCGCTATGATCCGATCGATCCCGTCTCGGGACAACCCTGGCCTGAAATGCCGGAGGTGTTGCGCAGGCTCGCCGCCGACGCCGCTGATGAAGCCGGCTTCAACGGCTTCGCGCCTGAGGCCTGCCTGATCAATCGCTACGTCCCCGGCGCAAAACTGTCGCTGCATCAGGACAAGGACGAGCTCGACTACCGCGCACCGATCGTGTCGATCTCGCTCGGGCTGCCGGCGATCTTCCTGTTCGGCGGCCTGCAGCGCAGCGACACGCCGCGCCGCTATCGACTCGAACATGGCGACGTTGCGGTGTGGGGCGGCTCGTCACGGCTATTTTATCACGGCGTGGCACCGCTCGCAGATGGCGAGCACAGCGTGCTCGGCCGCCAGCGCATCAATTTGACCTTCCGCAAGGTGCGCTGAACCGCCGGGTGGTCTAGACTTGGCGGATGACCACCAAGGCCGACCGCGCCGTCAACCGTACCGGCGTCTATCTCGCCGTGCTGCAGCTCGTCTTCACGCTGGGCTGGACCACTTATCTGATCTATCTGCCGAAGCTGTGCGCCGATGTCGGCATCGCGCCGTCGACCGTGATCCTGATCCTAATGATGGATCAAGGCATCTTCACCGTCACCGACACGGCGATGGGCATGGCCGCCGACAGGATCTCGAGCCTGGTCGGCCGCCTTGGCTTGTTTGTCGGTATCCTTGCCGCGATCTCCTGCGCCGCCTTCGTCGCATTGCCTTACGTCGCCGGCACCGGGCCGGGCGCGAGGGTCTGGCTGATCGTGCTGATCGTGATCTGGGGCGTGACGTCGTCGGCCTTGCGGGCGCCGCCGCTGACGCTGCTCGGCAAGTATCGCGCGCAACCCTCGGTGCCGTTCCTCGCGGCGCTGGCGATGCTGGGTTATGGCATCGCGGGCGCGGTCTCGCCCTATCTTGGCGTCGTGCTGCGCAACCAGGATGCACGGCTGCCGTTCGTGCTGTCAGGCGCGGTGCTGCTACTGACCGCGCTCGCCTTCTCAGGCGTCGAGCGCCGCATCGCGGCAGAGGCGCAGCCGGCGCGGCTGGCGCCCCCGGCGAAGCGGCTCGGGGCGGTGCCGATGTTCCTGATCGGATCGATGGTGCTGCTGTCGCTCGGCTACCAGCTGCACTTCAACATCAACAGCGCGCCGTTCTATTTGCGCTTTGCCAAGGCGGACGAGCTGCAATGGCTGATGCCGGTATTCTGGATCGGCTTCAACATCGCGATGTTTCCGGCAAGCATCGTCGTCAAGCATCGCGGCGGCCTGATCGTGATGGGCGCGGCGGGACTGCTCGGTGCCTTTGCGATCATCGCCGCCGAGATCGCCGGCAGTCTCAACGTCCTGATCGTGGCCCAATTCATGGCGGGGGCCGCTTGGGGCTGCATGCTGATGAGCGCGGTGTCCGCGGCGCTCGCGATCGGGGAGACCGGCGCGGAAGGCAAGGTCACCGGCCTCGTGTTCTCGGCGCTGGCGCTTGCGACCTTTGCGCGGATGGCGGCGGTCGCGGGCGGCCTGCAGAAGATGCCGGACTATGCGCCGCTGGTGCATTGGGCGCCGGTCGCCTGCTGGTCGGTCGCCGGCGCCGGCCTGCTCGTGATCGCCGCGTCACGGCTGCAACACGGGGTGAAGAGCGCTTAGCGTCGTCATTCCCGTGGCGCGAAACGAACCCGGAATCTCGAGATTCCGGGTTCGATGCTGCGCATCGCCCCGGAATGACGAGCGTTTGGCTTAGTTATTCCGCGCCGGATGGATGAGCGCCCAGGGCGAGACTTCCGAATCCGTCGGCACTTCCACCGAGATCACGTAAGGCCCGCCGTCGGCCAGCGCCTTCTCCAGCACGGGGCGGAAGTGATCCGGCGAGGTGACCCGCGCGGCGCCGACGCCGAAGGATTCTGCAAGCTTCACGAAATCCGGATTCACCAGGTCGGAGGCGACGACGCGGCCGTCGAAGCGCTCGCGCTGGTCGCGGCGGACATTGCCATAGGCGTTGTTGTTGAACACCAGCGTCACCACGGCGATCTTGAACTGCACGGCGGTGGCAAGCTCCTGCACGCCGAACATGAAGCCGCCGTCGCCGGTGATCGCGACCACCGGCTTGTCCGGATTGGCGACCTTGGCGCCAAGCGCGGTCGGGAAACCCGAGCCGAGCGTGCCCTGATAGCCCGAGGTGACGAAGGTCCGCGGCTCGTAGATCGGAAAGCCGTACCAGGAGGCGAAACCGACCTGCGACAGCTCGTCGGTGACAATGGCGCTCGCCGGCAGCACCTCGCGCAGGATCTTCAGATAGGCCATCTGCGGCCGGATGCGCTGGATCTCCTGCTCGGTCGCGGCCGTCGCCTCGCGGATCGCGGCGCGGCGGCCGGAGGTCCTGCGGTAGCCCACCTTGCGCACAGCGGCGGCGAGATCGGCGGTGCCGGCCTTGGCGTCCGCGATCACGCCGGCATCGGCCGGCCAGCGCCGCAGCTCGACCGGATCGATGTCGATGCGCACGCATTTCAGTCCGGCGGGCTGGTAGGGCCAGCGCGACATCGTCGGCAGCTCGAGGCGCGTGCCGATGCCGATCATCAGGTCGGTCTTCGGCCAGAGCTTGTAGGCCGAAGCCATGGTGAGCCCGAGTTCATGCGCGTTGGAGACGATGCCGCGGCCGCTGCGGAAGGCGACGACAGGCGCGTCGATCATCTCGGCCAATTCGAGGATCTCCTCGCGCGCCTCGATGGCGCCGCTGCCGACGAAGATCATCGGCGCCTTGCTGCCGGCGATCAGGTCGGCGGCCGCCTTGATGCGGTCCGCATCGGGCTGCGGCGCCGGCAACGGATCGAACGGCTTGACGGGCGCGACCTGGGTGCGCTGTGTGAACACGTCCCACGGCATCTCCAGCGAGGCCGGGCCGCGCCGGCCCGACAGCATCTCCTGGAACGCGCGCGACACCAGCGCGGGGGCGTTATCAGGGTATTCGATCCGGTCGGCCCATTTCACGAAGGTGCGCAGCGTCGCGAGCTGGTCCGGCATCTCGTGCAGATGGCCGCGGCCCTTGCCGAGGAACTGCGTCGGCACCTGACCGGTCAGGCACAGCACCGGCTCGTTGCAGCCGAATGCGGTGAGCAGCGCCGCCGAGGCGTTGAGCACGCCCGGGCCGGGCACCACGCTGAACACGCCGGGCTTGCCGCTGGAGCGCGCATAGCCGAACGCCATGTAGCCGCAGGCCTGCTCATGCCGGGCGCCGATCACCTTGAGCTGGGCCTGGTGGAAGGCATCGAACAGGCCATAGATCTGCGCGCCGGGCAGGCCGAACACGGTGTCGACGCCGTGGGCGACGAGGCCGTTGACGATCGCTTCGCCGCCGGATGTTGAGGTCATGGCACTGTCCACTTTGCTGGTGAGGTTAGGTGGCTTCGTCGACGACGCTGTTGCGCAGGATGCCGACGCCTTCGGCCTCGACCTCGACGACATCGCCGGGCTTCAGATAGCGCGGCGGATCGAACCGCGCACCTGCACCGGTCGGGGTGCCCGTGACGACGATGTCGCCGGGAACCAGCGTCGTGAAGGTCGAGATGTAGTTGATGAGGTAGCGGAAGCCGAAGATCAAGCGCGAGGTGCGGTCGTCCTGGCGGGTCTCGCCGTTCACCCGCGTGGTCAGACGGATATCGGCGATCTGCGCTTCACCGGTGTAGGGCACGATCCACGGGCCGAGGCTGCCGGTGGAATCGAAGTTCTTGCCCTGGGTGACGTTGAACTTGGCGTGCCGCACCCAGTCGCGGATGGTGCCTTCGTTGCAGAGCGTGATCGCGGCGATGTGATCGAGCGCGGCGCTCTCCGCAATGTGCCGGCCGGCCTTGCCGATCACCAGCACCAGCTCGCCCTCATAGTCGAGCTGCGGCGAGATGCGCGGCCGCACCACCGGCGTGTTGTGGCCGACGAAGGAGCGCGGCACCCGCAGGAACATGCTCGGGTATTTCGGCGCGTCCGAGCCGTCCTTGTATTCGGCATTGCGGTCCGGGTAGTTGACGCCGATGCAGATGATCTTTTCCGGCGCCGGGATCGGCGGCTGCCAGTCGACTGCGTCGAGCGCGTGGTCGGGCGCGCGCCTGGCGGCGTCCTCCACGAGCCTGCTCAGCGCGCCGGCGGCGATCGCCTCGCGCAGCGTCGGATAGTCCTTGGCGAAGCGCGACGAGAGGTCGACGATGCCGGTGTCGGTGACGACGCCATAGCTGGTGGCGCCGTTGAAGGAATAGGTGGCGAGGCGAGGAGAGGGCATTAGTAGTCCCATAATTGGTGTCGTCCCTGCGAAAGCAGGGACGACGTGAGGAGGAAGGCGCGCACTAGTCCGCGACCAGCACGTCGGCGACGAAGCGCGGCTCGCGCACCGCTTGGCCGGCGAAGGTCGAGCCTTCCTCGAACCAGGAGCGCGGCGCCGGCGCGCCCCACAGCGTCTGGCGGCGCGGATCGCGCAGCGACCAGCGCAGCGGCTCATGGTCGTGATCGCCGGTGAAATAATCGCTGGTGTAGAGCTCGATGCGGTGGCCGTCGGGATCGCGGATGTACAGGAAGAAGGCGTTGGAGATGCCGTGCCGGCCAGGGCCGCGCTCGATGTTCTTGAGGTAGCCGGAGGAGGCCATCACGTCGCAGAGATGCACGATGTTCATCGCGGTCGGTACCCAATAGGCGATGTGGTGCAGGCGGGGGCCACGGCCGTTGGTGATGGCGAAGTCGTGGACATTGCCCTTGCGGTGCATCCAGGCGGCTGCGATGCGGCCGTTGTCGCCGTCCTCCTCGGCATATTCGGTGAGGCGGAAGCCGAGCCGGGCGTAGAAATCGACGGTGTCCTGCACCTCGGCGGCGAACACGTTGAAATGGTCGAGCCGCTGCGGATGGCAGCCCTTGTAGAGATCGTAGCGCCGCAAGAGATGCGGGCGCTTCTCCATCGTGGCGTAAAGCTCGATCTGGAAGCCGAACGGATCGGTGAATTGCAGGGTGCGGCCCTGGAACGGCTGGTCGACGAAAGCGTAGGCGATGCCGTTCTCGGAGAATAAGGCGGCGGCCTTGTCGAGGTCGCCGTCGTTGCCGACCTTGAAGCCAAGCCGGTTGCAGGCCGCCTTCGGCGCCTTGCGCAGCACCACCGAGTGATGCTGGTGCTCCTCGCTGGCGCGCAGATACACCGACTTGTCGTCGCGGTCCTCGATGTGGAGGCCGACGGTCTTCTCGTAGAAGGCGGCGCTCTTGTCGAGGTCCGTGACGTCGAGCACGGCGTGGCTGCAGCGGATGATGTTGAACGGCGGATCGAAAACGTGCGTTGGAACGGGCATCGGCGTTTCCCCTCAATCTTGTTCGTCATTCCGGGGCTCGCGAAGCGAGAACCCGGAATCTCGAGGTTCCGGGTTCGATGCTGCGCATCGCCCCGGAACGACGGCTGGCTAAATTCCCAGTTTCTGAATCTTGTGCGTCCCGCGCGCGAGCGAGACGTGCTTGGTTTCCATGTAGAAGTCGAACGAGTAGTCGCCGCCGTCGCGGCCGATGCCTGACGACTTCATGCCGCCGAACGGGGTCGGCAGATGGCGGACGTTCTCCGAATTGAGCCAGATCATGCCGGCTTCCAGCGCATCCGCCACGCGCAGCGCGCGGCCCATGTCGCCGGTCCAGACATAGCCGGTCAGGCCGTACTGCACGCCGTTGGCGATCTCGATGGCGTCAGCTTCGTCCTTGAACGGGATCACGGTCAGGAACGGGCCGAACACCTCCTCCTGCGCGACGCGCATTTTTGCGTTCGCGCCGGTCACCAGCGTCGGCTGCACATAGTGGCCGCCGCCAGGACCGTCATGCGGCTTGCCGCCGACCGCGATCGTGGCGCCGTCCTTCTTGGCGACGTCGAAATAGCTACACACCTTGGCGAGATGCCGCTCATGGATCAGCGGCCCGATCTCGGTGGCGGGATCGAGGGGGTGGCCAACCTTGAGCGCCTTTACGCGTTGGGTCAGCTTCTCGATGAACTTGCCGGCGACGCTCTCCTGAACCAGCAGCCGGCTCGACGACGTGCAGCGCTCGCCATTGAGCGAGTAGATCATGAACACGACGGCATCGAGCGCGCGATCGAGATCGGCATCATCGAATACGATCACCGGGTTCTTGCCGCCGAGCTCGAAATGCACCCGCTTCAAGGTCGGCGCGCCCTGCGCCATGATCGCTGAGCCCGTCGCGCTCTCGCCGACGAAGCCGATCGCCTTGATGGCGGGGTGCTCGGTCAGCGCCTTGCCGGCCTCTTCGCCGAAACCATGCACGGTGTTGAGCACGCCGTCGGGGATGCCGGCCTGTTTTGCGAGTTTGACCAGCAGATCGGCGGTGACGGGCGACCATTCCGCCGGCTTGTGCACCACGGTGCAGCCGGCCGCGAGCGCCGGCGCGATCTTCCAGGTCGAGAGCATGAACGGCGTATTCCACGGCGTGATCACGCCGACCGGGCCGATCGGCACGCGGGTCGAGATGTTCCAGTGCTCGTCCGAAGGCGTGTTGAGACCGTCGCGGGCCTCGCCGCATTTGTCGGCGAAGAAGCGGAAATTCTCCGCAGCGCGGATCGCGGCCTTGGCCATGAAGCGGTGCGCCTGGCCGGTGTCGATGCATTCGAGCACGGCGATGTCGTCGGCGCGCGCTTCGATCGCATCGGCGACGCGATGCAGCAGCTTGCGGCGCTGCGCCGCCGGCATGTCGCGCCAGGCCTTGAAGGCCTTGGACGCCGCGGTTGCGGCACGGTCGATATCCTCGGCATTGCCGCGTGCGACCGTCGCCAGCACCGTGCCGTCGATCGGCGATCTCGTCTCGAAGGTCTGGCCGGAGGCCGCCGGCACGATCTTGCCGTCGATCACATGGCCGATGCCTTCGGCTTTCAAGCTTGCAAGCAGCGGGCCGGCGCGATCGCGGTTGGCCTGGAACACGTCGGCTGGCGATTTCGCTGTCGCTTTATCCATTGACCGTCTCCACCTTCAGTGCGTCGTGGATGTTGTTGCGTTTCCAGCTGGTTTCCTTGTCGTTGATCTGCATGTCGAACGACAACGCGAATTTGCTGTTGGCGAAGACCGGATCGAGATGAGCCGATAGCGCCTTGAAGATGTACTCGCCGGCCTTCTTGCGGGTGGCGAGATCGCGGCCTTCGCCGAGCCGCAGCACCATGTCGAGGAAACCGTAATTCTTGCGGCCGTCGGCGATCGCGTAGTGCTCGCATCTGACGGCACGGACGCGGATGCCGCCGAGCGGGAAGATGCCGGTCTCGACCGCGGCCTTGCGGACCAGTTCGACCGTCGCGCCCATGTCGACCAGATCGTCGAGATTGGCAGAGTATTCAAGCGTGAAATGCGGCATGCAGCGCTCCTGCTGAAGGCGTCAGGCGAAGTAGCAGCTTACGGAACCATACGGTCCGTAGTCGGCCTGGATGGTGTCGCCCTTGCGGGTCTCGATCGGACGGATGAAGGAGCCCGCCAGCACGACCTGGCCGGCTTCCAACGCCAGCCCGTTCGGCGCGATCTTGTTGGCGAGCCACGCCACCGCGGTCGCCGGATGATTCAACACGCCGGCGGCCAGGCCGGTTTCCTCGAGCTGGCCATTTCGGAAGCACAGCGCGCCGATCCAGCGCAGGTCGGCGTCCAGCGGGCGGATCGGCCGGCCGCCGAGCACGATGCCGGCATTGGCGGCGTTGTCGGCGATGGTGTCGAAGATCTTGCGGGTCGCCTTGGTCTCGGGATCGACGCGCTCGACCCTGGTATCCAGGATCTCCAGCGCCGGTACCACGAAATCGGTTGCGTTCAGCACATCGAACAGTGTGCAGTTCGGCCCGGTCAGGCGATGCTTCATCACGAAGGCAAGCTCGGCCTCGACGCGGGTGGCGATGAAGCGGTCGGTCGGGACCAGGCCGCCATCGGCGAAGAACATGTCGTCGAGCAGGATTCCGGAATCGGGCTCGTCGATATTGAGCGCGCTCTGCATCGCCTTCGAGGTCAGGCCGATCTTGTGGCCCTTGACGACGCGGCCCTGCGCCACCTTCATCTCGACCCAGGCCTTCTGAATCGCGTAGGCGTCTTCGAGGGTGATGCGGGGGTATTCCAGCGAGAGCTGGCGGATTTGCTTGCGGGTCTTTTCCGCGCCGTCGAGCCGTTCGGCGGCAGCGCGGATATCGTCCTTGGAGAGGGCCATGCGTGCTACACAAAAGTGGATGTCGGGAGATGATTAACATGTTAAGTGAATTCCCGCAAACTGAATCAAGGCATGTTGCAACGCAAAATTTCGTTGCGCAGGATTAGGTAATGGCGCGCAAAAATTCGAACGACATTCGGCCGGGGCAGGGCGAGGACGTGGCGGCGCGACGGACCCCGATGCGCGAGTTCTCGCGCTCGCTGCCGATGTCGCTGCTTCGCGCCCGCGAGGCGGTGATGCGGCAATTCCGTCCGTCGCTGCGCAATCACGGGTTGACCGAGCAGCAATGGCGGATCCTGCGCGCGCTCACCGCGGTCGACGAGATCGAGGTCACCGAACTCGCCCGCATGGCGTTTCTGCTCGGCCCGAGCCTGTCGCGAATCCTTCGCGATCTCGAGGGCCGCGCGTTGATCGAGCGCAAGGCAGCGGAGAACGACGCGCGGCGCGCGGTGGTTTCGATCTCCGCCAAGGGGTTGAAGCTGATCGAGGCGGTGGCGCCGACGTCGGAGACGATCTATGCCGAGATCACCCGGCGCTTCGGGGCGCGCAAGCTTGCCGAATTGCAGGAGATGCTGGGCGCGCTCGAAGCGAGCCTGGCCGGAATGGGCTCGTCCGATGACGCCGAGGTCGAGGCTGACGAGTAGCTTCGATCATGCGCGGCATTCGCGCTCAGGCCATGTAGGGCACGCGCGAAATCACGTTGATGGCGCGGAATTCGGCAATCCAGCCCGCGACCTTCGAGTGGGACCATTCGATATGGCGGCGCAAGATGGCTGCCGCCGCGTCGCCGTCACGCGTGCGCAAGGCCTCGATGATCACCAGATGCTCGTCCATGAAGGAATCGATCTGCGGCGCGGTCAGGGCGACCTGAATGTGCTTGCCGATCACGAAAGCGCAGTGGGTGCGCTTGAGGGCTTCGATCATCTCGCGATTGGCGCCGTAACCCAGGCAGCGGATATGGAGGTCGCCTTCGATCTCATCGAGTTCGCCGACGCCGACGCGGTCGCGGTGCTGGATCCCCTCGCGCAGCCGCTCCGCCATACGGTCGAGCAGGGCGGCAGGAATTGTCGCCGTCGCGGATTTGAGGAGCAGCGGCTCGAGCGTTGCGCGCACCTCGAAGATGTCGCGGAGGCGGTCCTCGTCCAACGGCACCACGTACCAGTGCGCCTTGGCGCCCTTCTCGAGGATGCCGATCGCCTGCGCGCGCAGCAGCAGGTTGCGCGCCACCGTGCGCCCCACCCGGAAATGCCGCGCCAATGCGAGCTCGCTGACGCGGAAGCGTCCGAACAGCGACCGGTAAATGATCTCACGTTCGAGCTTGTAGTAGAGCGTATCCCAGGCGTCGCTGCGCACGGCATCGACGGGGCCGTCGGTCAGCCCAAACATTTCCGGTGTGATCGGGACGCGCCGAGGGTCGACCTTGCGCTTGCCGGCGATGACGCCGCGACCGTCGAACCGCCGCACCAGGCCGATATGCTCGAGCTGTTCGAAAGCCTGCCGCACCGGAGAGCGGCTGGAGCCGAACAAGGTCGCGATCGCCGATTCGGAAAGAACCGTGCCAGGTGGCACGTCACCAGCGCGGATGTGCTTTGCCAATGCGCTCTTGATCAGCGCGTAGGCCGGCTGTTTTCGTCTGGTTTGCGATTTCGCTCGTGGAATCGACATGGGATGGCTGCCCGCTGGCCACACTATCACGTGATCGCGTCATGGTCGCTCGTAGCAGGCATTTACGCACCTCTGCCAGCGAACTTTTGACTATTGCGTGCAATGTGCAATCATGTTTAGCTGGGTCAAACGCCAGATTGATGGTCGCCGTTGCACGGCTTGCGCGCTGCAGCGGTGCTCACGTTTGCTCGTCGCGCCGTTTGATGGCTGCGGACGGGCCAACAGATCGACGCGTCAGCTCGTCTCAACGCAGCCGACAGCAAGTTCGGCGCATCACAGGGAGGATGGAATGAAACTGACGAGACGTGAGTTTTCCGCCAGCTTGGCGGCAGGTCTCGCCGCACCCGCGCTGATGCGCAGCGCTTGGGCGCAGGGTGCGACGATCAAGATCGGCATGTGCGTGCCGGTGACCGGACCCGCGGCGGAGCAGGGGCTGTGGGCCCAGAACGGCGCCAAGCTGGCGCTGGCCGCGGTCAACAAGGCCGGCGGCGTGCTCGGCAAGCAGGTCGAACTCGTCATCGAGGACGATCAGACCACCAATCCGGGCATCGTGCTGGCATTCTCCAAGCTCGCCGCGCAATCCGACATCGTCGCCTTCCTCGGCTCGATCCGCTCGACCCAGGTGCAGGCGATGGCGCCCGACGTGATCAAGGTCGGCAAGCCCGTGATGATCGGCGGCACCAATCCCGACCTCACCCATTCCGGCAATCCCTGGCTGTTCCGCTTCCGTCCGAACGACAATTATTCCGGCCGCGTGATCGCCGACTTCGGCGTCAATACGCTCGGAAAGAAGAAATGGGCGATCGTGCATTCGACCGACGCCTTCGGCACGGCGGGCGGCAAGGCGCTCTCGGAAGCGCTGACCAAGCTCGGCGCGCCACCGGTGCTCGACCAGGGCTATGCCAATCAGAGTCAGGACTTCACCCCGGTCGTACTGGCCGTGAAGCAGTCCGGCGCTGACGTGCTCGGCACCTACTTCACCTTCGAGAACGATCTCGGCATCTTTGCCCGGCAGCTGCGCCAGCTCGGCGTCAACATTCCCTGGGTCGGCTCGCCCTCGGTGGTGGCGGTCTCCTCGACCAAGCTCGCCGGCCCCGCGCTGTTCAACACCTACGGCGTCGCCGACTTCGCCGAGGATTCAAGCGATGCGGCGAAGGCGTTCGGCAAGGCCTATCGCGATGCCTACAAGACCGCGCCCGACAACCAGAGCGCCTGGCCGTACGATGCGATCACCATCCTGTCGGCGGCGATCAACAAGGCCGGCTCGACCGATCCGAACAAGATCCGCGACGCCATTCTCGCGACGCAGAAGTTCGCCGGCGCCGAGGGCGAGTACAATTTCGACAAGAACGGCGACGGTCTGCACGGCTACAATGTCGTGAAGAACGACAAGGGCAAGATCGTCTACGACAAGCATATCGACTTCAACGATTGATAGCGGTTCGGCCTCTCCGGGCCACCTCGGAGAGGCCGTTCGCCCGCGACACAATTCTCAGATCGAGCGCTCGTCATGGATCTCGTCCTCCAACTGCTCTTTACCGGCATCGGCATCGGCGCGGTCTACGCGCTGGTCGCGCTCGGTTTCGTGCTGATCTTCCGTGCCACCAACGTGGTGAACTTCGCGCAAGGCGAGTTCTCGATGGTCGCCGCCTATCTGATGGTGGTGTTCTCGGTCGATCTCGGCTGGCCTTACTGGCTGTCGTTCCTGATCGCGCTCGCCGGCATGGCGTTGTTCGGCGTCATCTTCAATCTCGGCGTCTATTATCCGCTGCGCAATCGCACCTATCTGCCCGTGATCATCGCCACCATCGGCGCCTCGATCCTGCTGTCGAACTCGGTGCTTGCGATCTACGGCCCGCAGCCGCAGGTGCTGCAGGGCTGGTTCGATACGCCCGGCATCCAGCTCGGCCCGGTCTATCTCGACAGCCAGTATCTTCTGATCATCGGCGTCACGATCCTTCTGGTGCTGTTCAATTTTTGGTTCTTCGAGAAGACGCTGCTCGGCAAGAAGTTGCAGGCGACCTCGCAGGATAAGGAAATGGCCTCGCTGCTCGGCATTTCCGTTTCCACCATGATCATGATCACCTTCATCTATTCGGCCGTGCTCGGCGGTCTCGCCGGCATCCTGGTGGCGCCGGTGCTGTTCGTCTCGATCCAGATGGGCTCGACGATTGCGCTGAAGGCGTTTGCCGCGACCATCATCGGTGGCTTCGGTGACGTCGCCGGCGCCATCGTCGGCGGCCTCGCGCTCGGTGTCATCGAGACGTTCGGTGCCGCCTATATTTCAGTGCCGTACAAAGACGGCTTTGCCTTCCTGGTGCTGATCGCTTTCCTGGTGTTCCGGCCGCAGGGCATCTTCGGCGAACGCGTCGCGGAGAAAGCATGAGCGCCACCGACAACATGATCCCCGCGCCGGCCGTGCGCTCGAAGCCGCTGATCATCCGTCATCTGCCGTATTTCATCGGCGCCGCGGTGCTGGTGGCGCTCGCCGCCGGCATGCGGTTCGACGGGTACATCCTCAACATCCTGCTGCAGGCCACGACCTTCTCGATCGCGGTGTTCGGGCTGTCGGTCGTGCTCGGCCTGTGCGGCCAGATCAACCTGGCGCAGGCCGCGTTCTTCGGCTTCGGCGCCTATGTGGTCGGGCTCGGCACCGCGGACCTGCACCTGAACTTCTGGCTCTGCCTGGTTGGCGCCTGCGCGATCACGCTGATCGCCGGCGCGTTCCTCGGCATGTCGACGCTGCGGCTCGGCGGGCACTACCTTGCGATGGTGACGATCTCGTTCCAGCAGATCGTGACGCTGGTGATGATCAATGCCATCGGCGTGACCCACGGGCCGGACGGCGTCGCCAACATTCGCCGGCCGGAGCTGTTCCAGTCCTCGCAGAGCTACCTGGCCTTCTGCGTCGCGATGCTCGCGATCGTCGGTTATCTGGTCTGGCATCTGCCTGATACCAAGCTCGGCCGCGCCATGCGCGCGGTGCGCGACAACGAGCTTGCGGCGGGCGTCAATGGCATCGACGTGTTCCGCACCAAGATCTACGCCTTCGGCCTGTGCGCGTTGCTCGGCGGTCTGGCCGGTGGCCTGTTCGCCGGCGGCTTCGCCTATGTCAGCCCGGACCAGTTCTCGTTCGCAGAATCGATCGTGTTCCTGACCATGTCGCTGCTCGGCGGCGTGGCCTCGCCGATTGGCTCGGTGATCGGTACGGGCCTCCTGATCCTGATCCCGGAATGGCTGCGCTTCCTCAAGAGCGTGCCGGGACTTTATCTGGCGATCTACGGCCTGTTCGTGATCCTGATCATCCGCTTCATGCCCGACGGCATCTGGGGTTTTGTGTCGGACGCATTCACGCGCTGGCGTGCGCACACCAAGGCGCCGCCGGCCGCGGCGGCCTTGCAGCTCAAGCCGGCGACGTCAGGCGGCGACATCGTGCTCGAAGTGACCGGGCTCTCGAAGCACTTTGGCGGCCTCAAGGCGGTCGACGGCGTCGATATCGCGGTGAAGCGCGGCAGCGTGCATGCGCTGATCGGGCCCAACGGCTCCGGCAAGACCACGACGCTGAACGTGCTGTCCGGGCTCTACAAGGCGACCGCGGGCAGGATCGTGCTCGACGGCACCGACATCACCAACATGGCGCCGCATCAGCGCACGGCGGCCGGCCTCGGACGCACCTTCCAGAACATCCGCCTGTTCCGTTCGATGACCGCGCTGGAGAATGTCGAGATCGGCGCCGAGCGGCCCGGCAACACCATGATCGGGAAGGGCGAGGACGCGCTGACGGAGCGCGCGATGGAGGCGCTGACCTTCGTCGGGCTCGGCAACCGCGCCAACGAATTGATCTCGAGCTTCTCCTACGGCCACCAGCGCCTGATCGAGATCGCGCGGGCGCTGGCGTCGAACCCGACGCTGCTGCTGCTCGACGAGCCGGCGGCCGGTCTCAACTCGACCGAGAAGCTGGAGCTGCATGAGCTGCTCAAGCGCATCGCAGCCCAGGGCCTCACCATCCTGATCATCGATCACGACATGACGCTGGTGTCGGAAGCGGCCCAGCACATCACCGTGCTGAACTTCGGACGCCGCATCGCGGACGGCGAGTCGATGGCGGTGCTGCGCCATCCCGACGTCGTCTCCGCCTATCTCGGGAGCGAATGATGCCGCTGCTCGAAATCCGTAATCTCGTGGTCCGCTACGGCGAGATCGAGGCGCTGCGCGGCGTCACCATCGCCGTGGAGCAGGGCCAGGTGGTCACGCTGCTCGGCGCCAACGGCGCCGGCAAGTCGACCACGCTGCGCGCGATCTCAGGCCTCGCCAAGCCCGCCTCCGGCGACATTATGTTCGACGGCCACTCGATCGCGGGCCTCGGGCCCGAAGCGATCGTCCGGCTCGGCATCTCGCACGTGCCGGAAGGCCGCCGCGTGTTTCCGGGCCTCACCGTGAAAGAGAACATCATGCTCGGCGCATCGAACCGGAAGGTGCCGGCGTCGCAGATCTCGCGCGAGGCCGACGCGATGTTCGATCTGTTCCCGGACATCCGCGCCTTTTCCAACGCGCTCGGCTGGACGCTGTCCGGCGGCCAGCTGCAGATGGTCGCGGTGGCGCGCGGCCTGATGGCCAAGCCGCGGCTGCTGCTGCTCGACGAACCGTCGCTCGGGCTGGCGCCTGTGATCGTGCAGGCGGTGTTCCGCATCATTTCGCAGATCAGGAAGGACACCACGGTCTTGCTCGTCGAGCAAAATGCGCGCATGGGACTTTCGGTCGCCGATCATGGCTTTGTCCTGGAAACGGGGCGGATCGTGCTGGGCGGCAAGCCCGACGAATTGTGGGGCAATGAGGCTATCGCCGCGGCCTATCTCGGCGGCCACGCCAAAACCCACGCCTGACAACGTCCCGTGCTTTACTGAGCGAGCTGGTTTTTCATGGTCACCATCAAGGTCGATAACCTCATCAACTTCGTGTCCGAGGTGTTTTCCCATTCGGAGTCCTCTCCGGAAGAGGCGAAGCGCATCGCGACCTATCTGACGACCGCGAATCTTACAGGTCATGACAGCCACGGCGTGATCCGCGTGCCGGTTTATGTCAGGTGGAAGAAGATGGGCTCGATCGTGCCGAACCAGACTCCCGAGGTGGTGGTCGACACGCCATCGCTCGCGGTGGTCGACGGCAAGTTCGGCTATGGCCAGACCGTCACGCCGGTTGCGGTCAGACTCGGCATCGAGAAGTGCAAGAAGGCGGGGCTCGCCGCGGTCGCGCTGCGCAACTCCGGTCATCTCGGCCGCGTCGGCGACTGGGCCGAGATGGCCGCCGCCGAAGGTCTTGTTTCAATTCATTTCGTGACCGCGGCCGGCTCGCTGCTGGTTGCGCCTTACGGCGGCGTCGAGAAGCGCCTGTCCACGGCGCCGTATTGCGTCGGCATTCCGCGTCAGGGCCAGAATCCGATCGTGCTCGATTTTGCGACCTCGGTTGTCGCCGAGGGCAAGTGCCTGGTGGCAAGCCGCGGCGGCAAGAAGCTGCCGACCGGCGCGCTCGTCGATGCCGACGGCACGCTGAGCGAGGATCCCCACGTGCTGTATGGGCCGTACACGCCGGACGGACCGCGCGACCACACCAAGGGAACTGGCGCGATCCGCGCCTTCGGCGATCACAAGGGCTCGGGTCTCGCCTTCATCTGCGAACTGCTGGGCGGCGCGCTGACCGGCACCGGCGCGACGTCGTCGGACCGGCGCTTCGCCAACGGCATGATGGCGTTCTACATCGACCCCAAGGTGATCGACACCAGCAATTTCTTCGATGGAGAAATCACCCGCTACACCGATTTCATCCGCGCCACCAAGCCGATCGCGGGCACGGATTCCGTGCTGGTTCCAGGCGATCCGGAGCGGAAAACCCGTGCCGATCGCACCAGGAATGGCATCCCCTTGCCTGACGACACGTGGGCGGCGATAGTGAATACCGCGCGCGAAGTCGGCGTCAGCGAAGTTTCTATCCAGCGGGCGACCAGCTGAAGGCTCGTCCCCCAATAAACCGCAAAGGGAAACGCGATCAATGGCAAACAAGGTCAAGCAAGTCTGGGCATCGGGCAAAGCGGTGGTGAACGCGTGGCTCGCGATCCCCTCGGGATTCTCGGCCGAAGTGATCGCGCAATGCGGCTTCGACAGCGTCACCGTCGACATGCAGCACGGTGTGCAGGATTATCAATCGATGGTGCAGTGCTTCCAGTCGATGCACGCCCATCCGGTCACTCCGATGGTCCGCGTACCCTGGAATGAGCCCGGCATCATCGGCAAGGTGCTGGACGGCGGCGCCTATGGCGTGATCTGCCCGATGGTCAACACACCGCAGGAAGCCAAGAACCTCGTCTCCTACGCAAAATATCCGCCGAAGGGCGTGCGCTCCAACGGCCCGATCCGCGCCGGCATGTACGGCTCGGCCGGCACCTATCAGCAGACCGCCAACGACGAGATCGTGCTGCTGCCGATGATGGAGACCAAGACCGCGGTCGAGAACATGGAAGCGATCCTCGATGTCGAAGGCATCGATGGCGTCTATATCGGCCCGTCCGATCTCGGCTTCTCCTACGGCCTGGTGCCGAAGCTCGATCGCGATGAGCCGGAGATCCTCAAGATCTACGAGAAGATCATCAAGGAATGCGGCAAGCGCGGTCTCAATCCGGGCATCCACTGCTCGGGCGCCGAAGGCGCGGTGCGCGCGATCAACATGGGCTTCAAGCTCGTGACGCTATCGAACGAGGTCGGCCTGATGCAGGTCTACGCCAAGATGCAGGTCAACGCGACCCGCGAAAAGTCCGGCGGCAAGGCGTAAGCTCTGTCCGCGATGTTAGCTCTGCTCCCTCGCCCTGCTTTTGCGGGGAGAGGGTTGGGGTGAGGGGCTCTATCCGGCTAGCACCGTCTTTTTAATTGGCAACGTGCGTCGCCCCTCACCCGAATTGTCGCTGTGCGAGAATTCGACCTCTCCCCGTAAAGGACGGGGAGAGGTGACTAACTCCAAAGGAGAACTCCGATGGCCTCGGCACAAGTGATCCGCCTGCACGCCGACGACAGCGTCCTGATCGCGCGCGCGAGCCTGCCGCCGGGGCTTGAGGTGACTGAGGGCGTCACGACGGTCGATCGGATCCCCGCGGGCCACAAGGTCGCGATCAAGCCGATCGCGCAAGGCGAGCCGATCCGGCGCTACGGCCAGATCATCGGCTTTGCGACCCAGCCGATCGCGCCCGGCCAGCACGTACATACGCAGAACTGCGGCATGGGTGATTTCGCCAAGGACTATGCCTATGGCGTCGACGTCAAGCCGGTGCCGAACTTCGATCTGCCGGCGACGTTCGAAGGCATCCGCCGCGCCGACGGCCGCGTCGCGACCCGCAACTATATCGGCATCCTCACCTCGGTGAACTGCAGTGCCCATGTCGCCGGCATCGTGGCCGACATGTTCAAGAAGAATCCGTTCACCGGCGACAATCCGCTCGCCGATTACCCGAATGTCGACGGCGTCGTCGCGCTGACCCACAAGACCGGCTGCGGCATGACCCAGGACGAGCCCTTGGCGCTGCTCCGCCGCACGCTCGGCGGCTATGCGCGGCACGTCAATTTCTCCAACGTCATCGTGCTCGGCCTCGGCTGCGAGGTGAACCAGATCGGCGGCCTGATGCAGGAGCAGAAGCTCGCCGGCCGCCTCCGCGCGATGGACATCCAGGAGGTCGGCGGCACCCGCAAGACGGTGGAAGCCGGCGTTGCCTTCGTGAAGGAGGCGCTCGCCGATGCCAACAAGGTCAAGCGCGAGGCGGTGCCGGCGTGCGAACTCACCGTGGCGCTGCAATGCGGTGGCTCGGATGGTTACTCCGGCGTATCTGCCAATCCGGCGCTCGGCGCGGCGAGCGATTTGCTGGTCCGTCACGGCGGCACCGTGATCCTCTCGGAGACGCCCGAGACCTATGGCGCGGAGCATCTTCTGACTCGCCGCGCCGTCAGCCGCGAGGTCGGCGAGAAGCTGGTCGGCCTGATGCGCTGGTGGGAGGAGTACACCCAGCGTGAGGGCGCCGAAATGAACGCCAATCCGAGCCCGGGCAACAAGGCCGGCGGTCTCACCACCATCCTTGAGAAGTCGCTGGGCGCGATGGCCAAGGCCGGCAGCACCAACCTCGTCGACGTCCTCAACTACGCCGAGCCCGTCACCAAGAAGGGCTTTGTGTTCATGGACACGCCCGGCTACGACCCGGTCGCCGCGACCGGGCAGGTCGCGGGCGGCGCCAACCTCGTCTGCTTCACCACCGGCCGCGGCAGCGTGTTCGGCTGCAAGCCGGCACCGTCGATCAAGCTCGCCACCAACACGCCGATGTTCAAGCGGATGGAAGACGACATGGACGTCAATTGCGGCACCATCCTCGATGGCGAGGAGAGCGTGCAGGAATGCGGCCAGCGCATCTTCGACCTCATCCTCAAGACCGCCTCGGGCCAGCTGACCAAGAGCGAGAGCTTTGACTTCGGCGGCGCTGAATTCGCGCCGTGGGTACTGGGCGCGACGATGTAGTTTGAGCCACGATCTAGCCTTTCACTCCGCCGTCGTCCCTGCGAAAGCTGGAACCCATAACCACCGGCCGTAGTGATGTGCGAGGCGTCTGCCATCGTCTTTCATCATTAGGACCACGCGGTCTGGGTCCCTGCTTTCGTGTTCGGTCCCGTGTGATTGGCGAGGGCCTGGATTGGCGCCAGGTAGCCGAGGCATTTGAGGCGGGTCCGATTGTAGTCGTGGACGAACTTGGCGAATGAAGCTTCCCGGACTACGCTGCGCTCCATCCGGGCTACGGAGGGGACGGAGGAAGCATGCGCGCGCGTTGGTTGGGAATTGTTGGATGCATTGCATTTCTCGCCGCTTTGAGCCTCGGCGCCGCTTCGGCTGACGCCGCAACCATAGTCGCGCTTGGCGCGAGCAATACCTACGGCAAGGGCGTGGCGCGCAACCAGGCCTATCCCGCGCAGCTCGAAGCGATCTTGCGGGCGAAGGGATTGAGCGTCCGCATCGTGAACGCCGGCATCAACGGCGACACCACGGAAGGGATGCTGCAACGCCTCGACCGCGCCGTCCCGAACGGGACCCGTGCGGTTATTTTGCAGCCAGGCGGCAATGACCGGCGCAAGGGCAGCCCTGACCGGACCGCGGATATCCAAAGTCATCTCAGCGCCCGTGGCATCGCGGTGATCATGCTCCCTAACGGGATGCTGGGTGGACTCCCCCATCAGCCCGATGGTGTGCATTTGACCCCCGAGGGCTATCATATGCTCGCCGAGCAGCTTGCTTCGCAGGTATCCGGCGCAATCGGCCGCTAGCAATCGCGTAGCCCGGATGAAGCCAACGGGTCGCGCGAATGCGCGCCCGATGACAGGCTCCGCGCAATCCGGGACTCTTCCTGCGGATGAAGGCCCCGGATTTCGCTTTCGCTCCATCAGGGCTACGGATCGCGCCCTTACCTTGGGCACCCCGTGCCCGTTGTTAGTGCTTGATGTCGACCGGCAGCAGTGTTCTGCTCAAAAAAGCTGCTGGAGCCCTCGGTCCGTGTCGATATCAGTCGCACTGCATCACGTCACGCACTACAAATACGACCGGCCGATCGATCTCGGGCCTCAGACCATTCGGCTTCGGCCCGCGCCGCATACGCGCATGCCGATCACGAGCTATTCGCTCAAGGTCACGCCCGCCAATCACTTCGTGAACTGGCAGCAAGACCCGCAGGGCAACTGGCTGGCGCGCTACGTCTTTCCAGAGAAGACCACCGAGCTCAAGGTCGAGGTCGATTTCACCGCTGACATGACGGTGGTCAATCCGTTCGACTTCTTCGTCGAGCCCTTTGCCAACAGCTTTCCGTTCGAATATCCCGGCGATCTCAAGACCGAGCTCGCGCCCTATCTCGAGACCGATGAGGCCGAGCCGCTGCTCGCGGCTTACCTGAAGGAGATTCCGCGCCAGGCTGACAGCACCGTCAACTTCCTGGTCGAGCTGAACGCGCAGCTACAGAAGAAGATCAGCTACGTCATCCGCATGGAGGCCGGCATCCAGACGCCGGAGGAGACGCTTGCCGCGGGCTCCGGCTCCTGCCGCGACTCGGCGTGGCTCTTGATCCAGACGCTGCGCCACCTCGGGCTCGCCGCGCGTTTCGTCTCCGGATATCTCATTCAGCTGCGGCCGGACATCGATCCGCTCGAGGGGCCGCGCGAGGTCGAGAGCGATTTCACCGATCTGCACGCCTGGGCCGAGGTCTATCTGCCGGGGGCGGGCTGGATCGGTTTCGACGTCACCTCCGGCATGCTGACGGGCGAGGGCCACATCCCGGTCTGCGCCACGCCACACTATCGTTCGGCCGCGCCGGTGACCGGCACCGCGGGCGTTGCCAATGTCGAGTTCGGCTTCGAGATGAGCGTCAAGCGCATCGGCGAGGCGCCGCGCATCACCAAACCATTCTCCGATGAATCCTGGGCGCGGCTCGACCAGCTCGGCGAGCAGGTCGATGCCGACCTGAGGAAAGACGATGTGCGCCTGACCATGGGCGGCGAGCCGACCTTCGTTTCTGTCGACGATCTGGAATCGCCGGAGTGGAATGTCGCCGCGGTCGGCCCGACCAAGCGCGCGCTCGCCGACGAATTGATCCGCAAGCTGCGCACGCGGTTCGCGCCGGGCGGCCTGCTGCATTACGGCCAGGGCAAATGGTATCCCGGCGAGAGCCTGCCGCGCTGGGCGTTCGGTCTCTACTGGCGCAAGGACGGCAAGCCGATCTGGAAGAATGCCGAGCTGATCGCCGGCATTGAGAATTCGCGCAGGGCCGAGATCGCGGAGGCCCAGCGTTTCGTCGAAGTAACAGCAACCAAGCTTGGTCTCGGCGCCGACTATGCCATGCCGGCTTATGAAGACCCCGCCTTCTGGCTGCAGCGTGAGGCCGGCCTGCCGGCCAATGTCAGCCCGGCGAATTCCAAGCTGACCGATCCGGAAGAGCGCGCCCGGATGGCGCGGGTGTTCGACGAGGGGTTGACCACGCCGAAAGGTTACGTGCTGCCGATCCAGCGCTGGAGCCCGCTCGGTGATCGCGTGCCGGCACGCTGGCGCAGCGAGCGCTGGAAGATCCGACGCAGCCATCTGTTCCTGTCGCCCGGCGACTCGCCGCTGGGCTTGCGGCTTCCGATCGCCTCGCTCGAATATGTGCCGCCGGACGATTATCCCTACGTCGTCGAGCGCGATCCGATGGCGCCGCGCGATGCGCTTTCCGAAGAGCTGCGGCAGGCGCTGAGGGAGATTCCCGAGCCGCTGCCGGTGCGTACCGCGATGTCGATCGAGGTTCGCGACGGCGTGCTGTGCGCCTTCATGCCGCCAGTCGAGAAGGTCGAGGATTATCTCGACCTGATCGCAGCGATCGAAGCCGCCGCCGAAGAGTTGCAGCTGCAGGTCCACGTCGAGGGTTACGCGCCGCCCTTCGATCCGCGCATCGAGGTGATCAAGGTGACGCCGGATCCCGGCGTGATCGAGATCAACGTGCAGCCGGCGCAGAGTTGGCGCGAGGCCGTCGACATCACGCTCGGCCTCTATGAGGACTCCGCCAAGACGCGGTTAGGGGCCAACCGTTTCCTGATCGACGGCCGCCACACGGGCACCGGCGGCGGCAACCACATCGTGGTCGGCGGCAGCAGGCCGGAGGATTCACCGTTCCTGCGCCGGCCCGATCTGTTGAAGAGCCTCGTGCTGTACTGGCAGCGGCATCCGTCGCTGTCCTACCTGTTTTCCGGGATGTTCATCGGCCCGACCAGCCAGGCGCCGCGCATCGACGAGGCGCGGCATGACGGGCTCTATGAGCTGGAGATTGCGCTGTCGCACGTGCCGCCGCCGGGCATGGATGCGCCGCTGTGGCTGGTCGATCGCCTGTTCCGGCATATCCTGGTCGACATCACCGGCAACACCCACCGCGCCGAGATCTGCATCGACAAGCTGTATTCGCCCGACGGCCCGACCGGCCGGCTCGGCCTGGTCGAATTCCGCGCGCTCGAAATGCCGCCCGACCCGCGGATGTCGCTGGCGCAGCAACTGTTGATCCGCGCGCTGATCGCAAAGCTGTGGCGTGAGCCGCAGCAGGGCAGGTTCGTGCGCTGGGGCACCGCGCTGCATGACCGCTTCATGCTGCCGCATTTCCTCTGGGAGGATTTCCTCGGCGTGCTCGCCGAGCTCAAGCAATCCGGTTACGACGTCGAGCCGGAATGGTACCAGGCACAGCTCGAATTCCGCTTCCCCGCCTTCGGCCGCGTTCATCACGGCGGCGTCGGTCTCGAACTGCGGCAGGCGCTCGAGCCATGGCACGTGCTGGGCGAGGAGGGCACCTCCGGCGGCACCGTGCGCTATGTCGATTCGTCGGTCGAGCGGCTGCAGGTAAAGGCGACCGGATTCGTCGATGGGCGCCATGTCATCACCTGCAACGGCAGACGGATGCCGATGACCGAGACCGGCCGTGCCGGCGAGGCGGTCGCCGGTGTCCGCTTCAAGGCCTGGCAGCCGGCCTCCGGCCTGCATCCGACCATTCCCGTGCATGCGCCGCTGACGTTTGACCTGATCGACACCTGGAACGGACGCTCGTTCGGCGGCTGCGTCTATCATGTCGCCCATCCCGGCGGCCGCAACTACGAGACCAAGCCGGTCAATTCCTACGAGGCCGAGGCGCGGCGGCTGGCGCGCTTCCAGGAGCACGGCCATACCCCCGGCAAGATCGAGACGCCGCCTGAGGAACGCACAATTGAGTTTCCCTTGACCCTCGACTTGCGGACGCCGCTCCTGCACTAATTGTGTCAAGGGGAAGTGGAATGTCCGCATCGGGTGGCAATAGTCCAGGCAGCAGTCAGGAGAGCAGGGCCCGTCCCGGTCAGCGCCGGATGGCGCAGTGGACCCGCGACTATGTCCGGCTGCCCGGCATTCCCGACGAGTATATTGCAGACAACGGCGCGCCGCGGCCGGTCTGGGCCCGCTTCTTCGACGCCTTTGCCGCGCTGTCGCCGGCCGATATCGAGCGCCGCTTCGCCTCCGCCGATCGCCATCTGCATGAAGCCGGCGTCACCTATCGCGCGCCGGGCGACACTTCCGACCGGATCTGGCCGCTCAGCCATCTGCCGCTGATCATCGACGCGGCGGACTGGCGCCAGCTCGCCGCCGGTGTCGCGCAACGCGCGCAGCTGCTGGAGATGGTGCTGGCCGACCTCTACGGCGAAGGCCGCCTCGTTGCGGACGGCGCCATCCCTGCCGCGGCGATCGCCGGCAGCAGCGAGTATCTGCGCGCGGTCAGCGGCATCAAGCCGCCGGGGGGCCGCTATCTGCATCTCTATGCCGCCGACATCGGCCGCGGGCCTGACGGCCGCTGGTGGGTGCTCGGCGATCGCACGCAGGCACCGTCGGGCGCGGGCTATGCGCTGGAAAACCGCCTGGTGCTGTCGCGCGCCTTTTCCAATCTCTACAAGTCGATGAATGTCGAGCGCGTCGCGCCGTTCTTCGAGGCGTTCCGCGATTCGCTGCGCGCCAGCGCCGATCGCGACGAGCCGCGGATCGGCCTGCTGACGCCCGGCGCGTTCAGCGAGACCTACTTCGAGCACGCCACGCTGGCGCGCTATCTCGGTTTCCTGCTGGTCGAGGGCGACGATCTCGCGGTCTCAGGCGATCGCGTCCACATCCGCACCGTCGCCGGGCTGAAGCGGCTCGACGTGCTGCTGCGCCGGGTCGATTCCAACATGCTCGATCCGCTCGAGCTCGACGCGTCCTCCTATCTCGGCGTGCCCGGGCTTGTCGAGGTTCTGCGCAAGGGCGGCGTCGTGGTCGCCAACATGCCGGGCTCCGGCGTGATGGAGGCGAGGGCGCTGCTCGGCTTCCTGCCCAATCTGTGCCGGCGCCTGCTCTCTGAAGACCTGATGATGCCGCACATCGCGACCTGGTGGTGCGGCCAGAAATCCGCCCGCGAAGAGGTGCTGTCGCGGCTCGACGAGTTCGCGATCGAAGGCGCCTATGGCCGCGGCGTTGCGGATTTTCCCGGCAACGGACCGGTGCTCCCGGGCGAATTGTCGGCAGCGGACCGCGACCGCCTGAAGGATGCCATCAGCCATCGCGGCATCGATTATGTCGGTCAGGAGCTCGTGCGGCTGTCGACCACGCCGGTATGGGAGAACGGTCGCATCGCGCCGCGTCCGTTCGTGTTGCGGGTGTTCGCGGCGGCGACGCCGAGCGGCTGGACTGTGCTGCCCGGCGGCTTCTGCCGGATTGCCGATCGGGCCGATGCGCGCGCGGTGTCGATGGGCGATGGCGCGGTGTCCGCCGATGTCTGGGTGGTTTCCGACAAGGCGGTTGAGACCTCGACCCTGCTGCCAGCAGTCGACACCGTCCGCATCCGCCGCATCGCCGGCGTGCTGCCGAGCCGCGCCGCCGACAATCTGTTCTGGCTCGGCCGCTATCTGGAGCGCGCCGAGGCCACCATCCGGCTGATCCGCGCGCTGTGCACGCCGTTGCGCGATCCCGCGCGCGCGAATTCGAACGGCTCGGCGCCGGCGATGCATTCGGCCGAGCGCATCCAGCGCATGCTGGTCGCCTGGGGCGCGGCCTCGCAGACCGCGCGCGCCAATCTCGCCAAGGTCGCGCTCGAAGCGTTGCAGAGCGAGGAGAAATTCGGCTCGGCGCTGTCGCTGGTGCGATCCGCGCAGCGCACGGCGACCTCGCTCCGCGAGCGGCTGTCGCCGGACGCCTGGCAGGTCATCACCGAGATGGCTGATCGGCTGGCCATCGAGGTTCATGACGATGACGGCGTCGTCAGCGCCGCCGAGCTGACCTTGCAGGAGCTCGCAAGCTTTGCCGGCCTCGCGCAGGAAAACATGAACCGCGCCGCCGGCTGGCGTTTCCTCGAGATGGGCCGCCGCGCCGAGCGCGCCGTCAACACCACGCGCTTTGCCCGTCAGTTCGCCTATGACGAAGCCGGTGACGAGGACCTCGACGTTCTGCTCACGCTGGTCGACTGCCAGATCACTTATCGCTCGCGCTATCTGGTGCAGCCGCTGCTCGCACCGGTGCGCGATCTGGCGGTGCTCGACCCCTACAATCCGCGCTCGGTCGCATTCCAGGTCGCGGCGCTGAACGAGCATATTGCCGCGCTGCCGAGCCTGAAGGAGCATGGCCTGATCGAGCGGCCGCAGCGTCTTGCCGTCGCGGTCGAGGCAATGCTCACAACGGCTGAAGCCTCGAGCCTCGACGTCAAGACGCTGTTCGCGCTGGAGCAGCATCTGCTCAACCTCGCCGACGCGATCGGGCTGCATTATTTCCCGCACGGACCGAATGCCAGCCGGCCGGAGAAGCTCACGGGGCTGGCGTGATCTACGACATCCGTCACGTCACGACCTACAGCTACGAGACCCAGGTCAGCTTCGCGCGCTGCTCGCTGCGGCTGGAGCCGGTCACTGGCGACGGGCAGCAGTTGATCTCGCATTCGGTCGAGATCCGTCCGAGGCCCGCGGAACGCACCGCAAGGCGCGACTTCTTCGGCACGCTCACTGAAAGCGTCCTGATCGAGACCGCGCATCGCATTCTGCGCATCGATGCCCGCTCGCGGGTCTCGGTGGCGCGACAGCCGCCGGCGTGCGACGCCGCCAGTCCGCCCTGGGAGGACGTGCGTGACAACGCGTTCGAGGCATTGAGCCTCGATGCGGCCTCGCCGGTCGGCTACGTCTTTGCCAGCGCACTGGTGCCGGTGCTACGGCCCGTGACGGCCTACGCTTCCGCGAGCTTTTTGCCCGGCGGCGGCATCCTCACCGGGGCGGCCGACCTGATGCGCCGCATCCGCAACGACTTCAAATACGATCCCAAGGCGACCGTGATCTCGACACCGCTTCGCGACGTGTTCGAGAAGCGCCACGGCGTGTGCCAGGACTTTGCCCATGTGATGATCGCGGGGCTGCGCGGCCTCGGCCTGCCCGCGGCCTATGTCAGCGGCTATTTGCGCACCATTCCGCCGCCGGGCCAGCCGCGGCTGCAGGGCGCCGACGCCACCCATGCCTGGGTCTCGGTCTGGTGCGGCAGCGCGCTCGGCTGGGTCGGGTTCGACCCGACCAACGATCTGATGGTCGGGAGCGACCACATCATTCTCGCCATCGGCCGCGACTTCGCCGACGTCTCGCCGGTCGATGGCGTCATCGTCGGCGCGCGCAAGCAAAAGCTCGCCGTTGCGGTTGACGTGCTGCCGGTGGAGTGAGCGAGACGGGCGGGCGGCGCGTTCGACCGCGCCAATGCGGTCGCGATCAGGCGACGTGCCGCTTGCCCGATTTATCCCACCCGATCGGGCTGACGATGACGCGGTCGCGGCCTTCACGCTTGGCTTGATAGAGCGCAAGGTCCGCGGCCTTGAGCAGATCGCGCGACGTGCGCTCGTGGTCCGGGACGAGGCAGGACAATCCGATGCTGACGGTCGGCAACTCAGGCTCGGATTCCCGCGCGGCCGCCAGCTTGGCGCGGATCCGTTCGGCAATTTCCAGGGCGCCCGCCTTGCCGATGCCGGGCAGCAACACCGAAAACTCCTCGCCGCCATAGCGGGCGCCGAGATCAGTTGCACGCTTGGCGCTGCCTGCGATGCACCGTCCCACGGTGGTGAGCACGGCGTCGCCGGCCTGATGCCCGTACGTGTCGTTGTAGATCTTGAAATGATCGACGTCGATCATCAGAAGCGAGACCGGCGCCTTTGCACGCATGCCACGGCGCCATTCGACGTCAAGGGTATCGTCGAGGCGGCGACGATTGGCGAGGCCCGTCAGTGCATCCGTGCTCGCGAGGTGCGCGAGCCGGTCTTCCGCGGTGGCCCGCCGTTTGAGAGCGGCCACCAGGTAGAACATCAGCACGATCGAGAAGCCGCAGAGCGCTGCCACCACGCTGCCGATCAGCCAGAGCTGCTGCCACCAGTCGGCATAGATGCCGTCGAGCGCAAGACCCTCGGCGATGAGCAGGCGATTGTGTCCGACCGCCTGGAAAACATAGAGCCGGCTGACATGATCGACGATCGATTTCGTGATGTAGGAGCCGGATTGTCGTGCCGGAAATTGCTTGAAGACCAGAGAGTCCTTGATGCTTTGCCCGATCTTGCTGATGTCGAACGGGGCGCGCATCAGTATGACGCCATCGCTGTTGAACAGCGCCATGCTGTCGCCGAAGCCGAAATTCAGCTTGCGAAACAGATTGTGGAAATAGCTGAGCCGCATGCTGCCCGCGACCACGCCGGCAAAGGAACCGTCGTCATTGTTGATGCGGCGGCTGAGGCTGATCAGATATTCGCCGTCAGAGGTAATCCACGGAGCGCTGATGAACAGCCCGCCGTCCGCTCGCGTCTGATGTGCCCGGAAGAAGTCTCGATCGGCGAAATTTGCGGCCCGCGGCGTCAACGTCCTGGAATCGAGCGTGACGTCCCCCGCCGCATTCAGCACAAGGATCGAGCCGAGATCCTTGGCCGTGGCGGCGCGGTCGAACAGCACGACCTGGCGAAGCTCCGGGCTGATCTTGCCGAGTTCCTGCAGCTTGACGCCGTCGGCGACCGCCTGGAGCGAGAGGTCGTAGAGGTCGATGTTGCGGTCGATCTCGCTGGCGATGGAGGCGACGAGGTTGGTCGCACCTTGCTTCGCATGCTGATAGTCCTTGCCCGCCATCTCCCAGAGGATGGATGCGCAGATCGCCGAAAAGCAGAGAACGAGGCCGATCCCGAGCGCAAGGAGCCGTTTGGTCGGCACTGCCTTCGGCTTTGGCAAAAGCCCGTTCATTGCTCGGTTCCACTTCCCCGCGCCCTCGCGCAGCGACGCTTTTCTATGGAGGCATCAAATTGAGAAATGCGACCCGAAGCGGAGGCAATTTGTGTCCGTGCGTTGGGAGAGTCTTAACCATCCGGATTGCCGGGGCCCTGTCGCAGGGCCCCGCCAGATCGCCGCTCAGGTTCCGGTCCGCTGCAGGCCGTCGGCCGCGTCGCTGCGCAGGTTGCGGAAGAACTGCTCGACCTCGCGCGACAGCGTCTCGGCAGTTGTGGTCAGATCGTTCGAGGCCGCGAGCACCGATTCCGCCGCCTTGCTGGTTTGGTCCATGTCATCGCGGAGCGAGCCGACATTAGTGACCAGGGTCTCGTTGCCCTGGGCGGCCATCTGGGCATTGGCGGAGATTTCGCGCGTCGCCGCGTCCTGCTGGCCGACCGCGCTCGCGATGTTCGCGGTGACGTTGCTGATCTCGCGCACCGCCTGACCGATCTCGCGCACGGCGGCCACGGAGTTGCGGGTCGAGGCCTGGATCAGGCCCACATTCTCGCTGATCTCGGCGGTTGCCTTCGCGGTCTGGCCGGCCAGCGCCTTGACCTCATGCGCGACGACGGCGAAGCCACGGCCGGCATCGCCGGCGCGGGCGGCTTCGATGGTGGCGTTGAGGGCGAGCAGGTTGGTCTGCTCGGCGATCGCCTGGATCAGGCTCAGCACCCCGTCGATGCGCTGGGTGGTGGCGGCAAGGCCCTCGATCTCGGTGATCGAGCGGTCGGTGCGCGCACCGGCCTGATCGACTGCGCCGGACGACTGCTTGACCTGGCGGCCGATCTCCTCGACCGAGGCGGAGAGTTCTTCGGCTGCGCCCGCCACCGCGGAGACGTTGCTCGAGGCCTGTTCGGTGGCGCCTGCCGCCGCCACCGCGCGGTCGCTGGCGTCCGACGCGACGGTTGCGATGGTCTGCGCGGTTTGACGCATCGTCGCGGCGTTGTCGTGCACCGCGCGGAGCACCTCGCCGATCGTGCCACGGAACGCTTCGACGAAGGTCTCGATATGCCGGCCGCGCGCGTCGCGCGCCTCGGAATCCTGTACGACCTGCGCGTTGAGGCTGCGATTGCGGTCCATCGCCTCCTGGAAGACCTTGATGGCGCGTGCCAGTGCGCCGATCTCGTCGCTGCGCCCGACATGCGGTACTTCGACATGGTCGGTGCCCTCGGCGACGCGCTTGATCGTCATGGTGATCTGCGACAGCGGCCGGGCCACCGAGCGGGCGATGATCAGCACGCCGAGTACCACCACAATCAAGGCCGCGGCGCCGAGGCCGGTCAGCACCAGCGCCATCGTGCGGTTGGTGTCGGTCTCCCGCGCCAGCTTCTTGCTGCGGTCGGCATAGACCTTGGAGAGCGCCTCGAGATCCTTGTTCAGTGCGGTGCGCACGTCGCGGTTGGCGTCGTTGTCGCCCCATTCCCGCCCGGCTGCGGCGCCGATCTCGATGCCGCGGCGTACCAGCTCCTTGCGGAAATCGATGAACTGCTCGATGCGCTTCTTGAACACCGCGAACTGGGCGGCGTCGTCGGCCTGCACCAGCGTTTCCCAGTTCTTGACCACGCCGAGAATGCGTTCGTTGAACGCCAGCAGCCCGTCGCCGTATTTCTTCACCGCTGCCGGATCGGTCGACATGTAGATGCCGCGGGATTCCATCACCACGGCGTAGACCAGTGAATTGACCCGCTCGACATTGAGTGCGGCACGGCTTGCGAGGTCGACGGCCTCGGTCAGCTCGGCATTACGCCGCGCATTGTATTCGGACAGGAAGGTGATGGCCGCGGTCAGCGCCGCAATCAGCGCAAACGTCGAGTACAGCCTGGCAGCAAGCGAGAATCGGGATGCCATTGGAGGCCGGGACATGGAGATGGGGGATGTGACGGGGGCGGGCATTGCGGGGCACTCCAAGAGGCCGGGGAGTACCTTCGGCCGATTAAAGCTTATGCAAAATTTTCATGGACAATTTCTTAACGCGCGAGATTTGTGCAGCCGCAACCGTTAAAATCTGTAAATAATCCCAATGCCTTATGGGCCGCTTTGAGTCTGCCGGGTGCTCGCGGCTTGCAGTCGTGCCGAGGCTGCGCCGCCGTTACCGGCAAAGGCGCCAGCACGCGGGGCGAAGCCGATGGCACGCCTTTCGCAAAGAGGTGCTAGATTGCGCTGCCCCAGCCCGCGACGAACCCCTCATGCTCTATCGTCACACCATCGACGCCACCAATTACGCATTCGACGATCTGCGCATCCTGCTTGCCAAGGCCTCGCCGCCGCGTTCAGGCGACCGCTTGGCCGGCATCGCCGCCGACAGCGCGGAGGAGATGATCGCAGCGCGGCTTGCGCTGGCCAATGTTCCGCTCAAGCAATTCCTCGATGAGCCTGTCATCCCCTATGAGGCTGACGAAGTCACCCGCCTGATCCTCGACAGCCACGACGTTGCCGGCTTTCTGCCCGTGTCGTCGCTCACCGTCGGCGGATTCCGCGACTGGCTGCTGTCGGATGCCGCCAGCGGGGAAGCGATCAAGAAGATCTCGCGCGGCATCACGCCAGAGATGGTTGCGGCGGTGTCGAAGCTGATGCGCAACCAGGATCTGATCCTGGTCGCGAAGAAATGCGAGGTCACGACCCGCTTCCGCAACACCATCGGTTTGCGCGGGCGAATGAGCACGCGACTGCAGCCGAACCATCCTTTCGACGACCCCAAGGGCATCACCGCCTCGATTCTCGACGGGCTGCTGCTGGGAGCGGGCGATGCCTGCATCGGCATCAATCCGGCGAGCGACGACCCGAACGTCATCGGCACCCTGCTGCGGCTCCTGGACGACATCATCACGCGATTCGAGATTCCGACGCAGGGCTGCGTGCTGACCCATGTCACGACCACGCTCGGACTGATCGGGCAGGGGCTGCCGGTCGATCTCGTGTTCCAGTCGATCGCCGGCACCGAGGCGGCCAATCGCAGTTTCGGCGTCGACCTCTCGCTGTTGCGGGAGGCCCGGGAAGCCGGGCTGTCGCTGCGCCGCGGCACGGTCGGTGACAATGTGATGTATTTCGAGACCGGGCAGGGCTCGGCGCTGTCCGCCAATGCCCATCACCAGGTCGACCAGCAGACGTGCGAGGCGCGGGCCTATGCGGTGGCGCGCGCGTTCGATCCACTGCTCGTCAACAGCGTGGTCGGCTTCATCGGTCCTGAGTACCTCTATGACGGCAAGGAAATCATCCGCGCCGGGCTCGAGGACCACTTCTGCGGCAAGCTGCTCGGCCTGCCGCTCGGGATCGACGTCTGCTACACCAACCACGCCGAGGCGGATCAGGACGACATGGACAATCTCCTGACGCTGCTCGCGGCCGCCGGCGTGAACTTCATCATGGGCGTGCCAGGCGCGGATGACGTCATGCTGAACTATCAGTCGACATCGTTTCACGATGCGCTCTATGTCCGCGACTTGTTCGGCTTGAAGCGGGCTCCCGAATTCGACGACTGGCTCGCGCGCGTCGGCCTTGCCGGGCAGGACTTCCGCCTCGTGGCCGGTGCGGAGCGGCTGCCCGACCTCGCTGCCAGGCTGCTGACCTGAGGGGGATAGCGAAATTCTGCAGAGCAACTATCTCGTCGTTATGACGTTAAGTAGTGCCACAATGTTGAAGAATTTCTGGCCCAGCGTTCCGCGCCGTGGTTAGATTTGCCGGTGCTTCGGGGTCGTTTGATGAGAGCTGAGGGCATAAAGACAGTACGACGTATCCTCTGCGTTTTTCCGCGCTATACGTCGTCGTTTGGGACCTTCGAGCACGCCTACCCCCTCACTGACGGCGTCAAGGCGTTCATGCCGCCGCAGGGCCTGCTGCTGATCGCCGCATACCTTCCCGAGAACTGGCCGGTGCGTTTCGTCGACGAGAATCTGCGTCCGGCGACGGCGGAGGATTTCGAGTGGGCGGATGCCGTGTTCGTCAGCGGTATGCATATCCAGCGCCAGCAGATGAACGACATCTGCCATCGCGCGCATGACCATGACCTGGTGGTCGCGATCGGCGGCCCGTCGGTCAGTGCTTGCCCGGACTACTATCCTTCATTCGACTACCTCCACGTCGGCGAGCTCGGCGATGCGACCAATGAGCTGATCAAGCGTCTGGCTCATGATACCAGCCGTCCCGACGAGCAGGTGGTGCTTAAAACCATCGACCGGCTGCCGATGACGGAATTCCCGCTGCCAGCCTATGAGCTCGCCGAAACCAAGAAATATTTCCTCGGCAGCATCCAGTTCTCCTCGGGCTGCCCCTATCAGTGCGAGTTCTGCGACATCCCCGGGCTCTATGGCCGCAATCCGCGCCTGAAGTCGCCGCAGCAGATCATCGCCGAGCTCGACAAGCTGCGCGCCTGTGGTGCCACCGACACCGTGTATTTCGTCGACGATAATTTCATCGGCAACCGCAAGGCGGCGAGCGAGCTGTTGCCGCACCTGATCGAGTGGCAGAAGCGGACCGGATATGTCACGCGCCTCGCTTGCGAGGCGACGCTCAACATCGCCAAGCGTCCCGAGATCCTGGAGAAGATGCGCGAAGCCTACTTCGTGACGATCTTCGTCGGCATCGAGACGCCCGATCCCGACGCGCTGAAGGCCATGCATAAGGATCAGAACATGATGGTTCCGATCCTCGAGGGCGTGCGCACCATCAACTCGTTCGGCATGGAGGTCGTCTCCGGCATCATCATGGGGCTCGATACCGACAAGCCCCAGACCGGCGACGCGTTGCTCTCCTTCGTCGAGGAGTCGCGGATTCCGCTGCTCACCATCAACCTGCTGCAGGCGCTGCCGAAGACGCCATTGTGGGATCGGCTCGAAAAAGCCGGGCGCCTGATCGATGACGAGGGCCGCGACTCCAATGTCGAGTTCCTGCTGCCCTACGAGGACGTGGTCAGTTCCTGGCGCAAATGCATGGAAGTTGCCTACGAGCCGAAGAAGCTGTTCGCGCGCTATTTGCATCAATGCAACTACACCTATGCCAATCGCATCAAGGTGCCGGTTAGCCCGGAGATGAAGAGCTGGGCCAACATCCGGCGCGGCCTGATCATGCTCCGCAACATCTTCTGGAAGGTCGGCGTGCTCGGCGACTACAAGCGCGTGTTCTGGAGGTTTGCGCTCGGCCGGCTCAAGCGCGGCGACATCGAGGGGTTGATCTCGGCGACACTGGTTGCGCATCATTTGATCACCTTTGCGCGTGCAGCCTCCAGCGGCCGGCAGAACGCCTCGAACTACTCGATCCGGCTGCGCGAGGCTTCCGTCCCCGCCGAATAACAGCATGACGACACCGCCGGCGCCCACGTCCCCTTCGCTCGCCGATCTGCGCGAGCTCACGCCGGCGCGCGTCGGCCTTGGCCGGTCCGGTGCCAGCCTGCCGACCGATGCGCTGCTGTCGTTCACGCTCGACCATGCCCGCGCCCGCGACGCCGTCCACGCCGCCTTCGATGTCAGCGGGATCGCGGCCGGTCTTGCCGGCCTCGGCATCACGCCGCTTGAGGTGTCGAGCCAGGCGCACAGCCGGCGCGACTATCTGCGGCGGCCCGATCTCGGGCGCATGCTGGATTCTGCGTCGCGGCGGTCGCTGGAGAAGTGTGGCATCACCGCATGCCCCTGCGCCATCGTGATTGGCGACGGCCTGTCGCCGACGGCGGTCAATGTGCATGCCGTCGAATTGATCCGGCATCTCGTGCCGCGCTTGGCGGCCGACAAGATCGAGGCCGGCGCGGTGATCGCAGCGTCCGGGGCGCGGGTCGCGCTCGGTGACGAGATCGGCGCCATCGTCGGCGCGCGCATGCTGGTGATGCTGATCGGCGAACGGCCGGGCCTGTCCGCTCCCGACAGCCTCGGCGCCTATCTCACCTTCGCGCCGCGAATCGGTCTCACCGACGCCGACCGCAACTGCATCTCCAACATCCACCATGCCGGGCTGAGCTATGCGGAGGCCGCATTCAGGATTTCGTGGCTTGTGCGCGAGGGCCTGGCACGCCAGATCACAGGGGTCGCCTTGAAAGATGAAAGCGGCGGTGGATCGTCGAGGAATGCGCTACCAGGGTGTGACAAATCAGATACTTAATGGCGGGGATCGGCGGTTCCCTGTCGATTTGGTCAGCCCCTCGCGCTTGCGAGCAAAGGGTCGGGCAGGTAAAACCGGCGCCGGTCAATATTCGCGTGTTTTCAAGGACTAGCGCCGATCAGTTGCGCTCACCCGCCTCATTCGCGCCCCTAGACCCAAGCTAGACAGATTGAGCCGTTTTCAGAACTGGACAGGGCATGCTCGAAAAGAATTCCGAAAGTCAGGTCCACGTCGAGAAGATCGAAGAGCCGCGGTCGGGCCTCAGCATCGCGTTCGGGATCGAGCGTCTCGGCCTGATCCCGATGCGGGCGCCGATCCTGTCCTGCATCGTCCTCGTTCTGTTGCTGATCGGCGCCGTGTTCGGCGTGCACCGGATCAAGATCGACGACTCGCTGTCGCAGCTGTTCCGTTCCGAATCCAAGGACTACAAGCAGTATGAGGCGGTGACCAAGCGCTTCCCGGCGACCGAGTTCGACGTGCTCGTCGTGGTCGAAGGCAAGACGCTGCTCGAGCGCGACAATCTCGGCAAGCTGCGTGACATGGTCACGGATCTGCAACTCGTCGAGGGCGTGCGCGGCCTGGTGTCGCTGTTCTCCGCGCGCCAGGCGCCGGAGCGAGGCAAGCTGCCGGCGGCGTTGTTCCCGAACGAGCTGCCCGAGGGCGCGGCCTACGACAAATTCGTCGAGACCGTCAAAAGCAACGAGATCATCCGCGGCAAGCTGCTGTCGGAGGACGGAACGCTCGCGCTGATCGTGCTATCGCTCGAGCCCGAGGTGGTCGGCAGCAACAAGCTCAGCAAGGTGGTCGGCGACATCAGGAAGATTATGGCCGACGACCTCGGCGGCAGCGGGCTCAATGCGCAATTGTCCGGTGTGCCGGTCATGCAGCTCGAGATCCGCAACGCGGTCGAGCGCGACGGCCTGACCTACAACATCCTCGGCATCCTCGCCGGTTGCATCATCGCGATCATCTTCTTCCGCAAGATATCCTTCATGGTGGCGGCGGCATTCCCGCCGATGATTGCGATCCTGCTCGCGCTCGGCGGCCTCGGCTGGGCCAATTTCAATCTCAACATGTTCCTCAACGTGATGACGCCGCTCATCATGGTGATCAGCTTCTCCGACTCGATGCAGCTGACATTCGCGGCGCGCGACCGGCTGATCGCCGGGCAGGACAAGTTCACCGCGTTCAAGAATGCGGTGCTGGTGGTCGGCCCGGCCTGCGTGCTGACGCACGGCACGGCCGGAATTTCCTTCATCGCGCTGCAGTTTTCGGATTCCGACCTGATCCGCAAGTTCGGCGAGGCCGGGCTGGCGGCGACCATCATCGCGCTGATCGCGGTGCTGTCGCTGGTGCCGGTGTTTGGCGTCCTGTTCGTGCGCAACGAGAAGATCTTTGCGGTCAAGTTCCAGAGCGCGGATGCCGGCGTACAGGCGCTGCGCAATTTCTGCTACTGGATCGCGGTGCGCATGGTCGGCCGTCCCGGGCTGTTCAGCCTGCTTGCGCTGATCGTGGTCGGCGGCCTCGGCATCATCTACGCCAATCTCGAGCCGCGCTACCGGCTCGCCGATCAGGTGCCGGACAAGCGGCAGGCGGTGGCGGCGTCGAGCCGGCTCGACGCCAAGCTGACCGGCGCCAATCCGGTCGATGTGCTGATCGAATTCCCCAAGGGGCAATCGCTGTACTCGCCGGAGACCTTGAAGACGATTGCCGATGTCCATGCAATGGTCGAGGACTCTGCCGGCGTCGGCAACGTCTGGTCGCTGGAGACCTTGCGGCGCTGGCTCGCCGAAAAGGCCGGCAGCAATGATGTCGCGACGCTGAAGGAATATGTCGACCTGATCCCCGAACACCTGGTGCGCCGGTTCATCGACAAGAATCAGGATGCTGTCGTGGTGTCGGGCCGCGTCCCGGATGTGGACTCGAGCCAGTTGCTTCCGGTGGTGAACAAGCTCGATCATTCGCTGGACAAGGTGCGCGCCGAGCATCCCGGCTACGAGATCGCGGTCACGGGTCTGTCGGTGATTGCCGCACGCAACAGCGCCAGCATGATCGAGAAGCTCAACCACGGCCTCACTATCGAATTCCTGCTGGTCGCGATCTTCATCGGGCTCGCATTCCGCTCGATCGTGGTGATGTTCTCCTGCATCCTGCCGGGCATCTTCCCGGTGGTGCTGTCGGGCACGGTGCTGTGGCTGCTCGGGGAGGGGCTGCAATTCGCCAGCGTGGTGGCTTTGACGGTGTCGTTCGGCCTCGGCCTCAGCGCCACCATCCACTTCCTCAATCGCCTGCGGCTCGAGACCAAGCCGGGTGTCACGCCGGAACTTGCGGTGGAGCGCGCCACCGTCCTGGTCGGCCCAGCGTTGATCCTGACCACGGTGGTGCTGGCCTGCGGTCTCGTCGTCACCGTGTTCTCCGACCTGCCGTCGCTGCGCCTGTTCGGCTGGCTCAGCGCGTTCTCGATGGTCGCAGCCCTGGTCGCGGACCTCTTCATCCTGCGGCCGACCTCGATGTTCCTGATCAACCTGTCGCAAAAGCTCCGCGGCAGGGGCGGCCAGCCCGCGCCGATCGAAAAGGCCTGATCGACGAGCGATCAAAAAGCTGCAGCAAAAAGGCCCGGTTCCGAAGCGTTCGGAACCGGGCCTTTGTGTCTTGTGGGCGCAATCGGCCGGGAGCGTCAGCTCTTCGTCATCGTGATCGAGACGCCGCGGATCTCGCCCTTGGAGTCGATCTGCACGACCTGCTTGGAGCCGTTGGTCTGCAGGTTCAGGTTCGCGGCAAAGCCGGACGCCTCGACGAACACGTCGATCCGCCCGCCGCCGGCGGTGCCCTGCAGATTGCCGAAGATGTTGCGGCTCGCCTCGCTCCAGTTGCCGGAGATCCGGTCGCCCTGGCTGGTGACGTCGCTGGAGAGGTCGAACTTGTAGCTGTCGCTGGCGCAATGCAGGGACTGTTTCAGGCTCATGCCCGAGGGTGCGACCTTGTAATCCGCCTTGCAACGAATCCGTTCAGTCGTGCCGTTGGACAGCGCCACCGTGCCCGTTCCGGTCCAAGAGCCGGCAAAACCGGCAAACGGCCCGCTGGCCTGGGCGTGGACGGCGGAGGCAGAGAGCATCAGTGCGGCGCCGACGCCCACAGCCCTGAGAGCCTGACCATAAAGGCTGGAACCAAACCGTTTCATCGTGAATTTTCCCATCAAAATCAACGCTTCCTACGCAAGAAAGCGTCTCGCCGCATCGAAGGTTTAGTGTCACCGAAGAATGTTAGGTTCAAACGACAGAAACGGCGCGCGGCGCCCATATTGTCATCGAACAGAATCAGAAACCGTCGGCTTCGTGACGGCATGTAGCTTTGCGCAACTGCTATCCGCAATAGCCGAACGCGACAAAGTGATGGCACAAATCGTCATTGCGAATCAATAACTTATGTAGGGGTTTACAGCGCCGCAAATTTAGCCGCATTTAGCGGTGCTTGTCGTCAATCCGTTGCCGCGTTACGTGGCGTCTGCAAATCCCCAAAATCCGTCCCGGCCATGCCGAAGCGCTTTTCGGGAACAGATTTTCTGCTGTCGGAAATGAAGGAATACGATGCGTAAATTTCTCTTGGCTCTTGCCCTGTTGTCGATCCCGCTCTCCTCCAGCGCCTTCGCCCAGCAGCAGACGCGCGGGACACCCGATGAGCAGAAGGCCTGCACGCGCGACGTGCAGCGTCACTGCCGCGCCGTGATCGATCAGGGCGATTTCACCATTCTCGCCTGCCTGCAGCAGAACCGCAGCAAGATCAGCTCCGCCTGCGACCAGGTGCTGAAGACCCACGGCCAGTAAGGCCGGTTCGGGCCCCATGGATTGCCGCAAAGCCCGTGCTCGGCATGTGTGCCGGCCACGGGCTTGGTATGCTGGCGGTCACGGACAGCATTGGTTTTGGTGGCGTATTCCCCTATATGGGGCTCGCAAATCCCCCGCATGCGCTGACCTTTCGCGCCTGCGTCGTGCCATGACCAGTGTAGCCCAAATTTCCCATGACCACCGCGAGCGACCTGCGATCCGGAAAGACCCACCGCGACGAGAATTTCCCGGTCGCGTCGTGGATCATTCATCCGCGGCATCGTGCCCTGATCCTGGCCTTCTATAATTTCGTCCGCACCGCCGACGATATCGCCGATCACGCCACGCTGCCCGCCGAGGAGAAGCTGCGCTACCTCGACCTCATGGAGGCCGAGCTGCTTGGCAATGGCGACACCCAGAAGGAAGCGGTCAATCTGCGCCGCGCGTTCGCCGAGCGCAGCATGCCGCCGCGGCACGCGCTCGACGTGCTGGTGGCGTTCCGCCTCGACGTCACCAAGCTGCGTTACGAGAACTGGGACGATGTGATCGATTATTGCCGGTACTCGGCAATGCCGGTCGGGCGGTTCATGCTCGACGTGCACGGCGAGGATACCTCGACCTGGGCGGCGTCGGACGCGCTCTGCGCCGGGCTGCAGATCAACAACCATCTGCAGGACTGCGGCAAGGACTACCGCAACCTGAACCGTGTCTATTTGCCGCGCGATGCCCTGGCCGCCGCGGGCGCGACCGTCGAGATGCTCGGCGAGGCGAAATCGCAGCCGGCCCTGCTCAAATGCCTGCAGGCGCTCGCCGTGCGCACCGAGGCGCTGCTCGACCAGAGCAAGTCGCTCGCCGCCGAGGTGAAGGATTTCAGGCTGGGGCTCGAGATTTCCGTGATCCAGGCGTTCGCCGACAAGATCGTCAACATGCTGAAGGTGCGCGATCCGCTCAGCGAGCGCGTGCATTTGAGCCCGCTCGAACTGCTGCTGCAGAGCCTTGGCGGCGTGGCCGGCGAGACGGCGCGGCGTGCGACCGGACGGCGTGCGGTCTCCAAATCGGCGGCTGGCGCATGAGCGTGGAGGCGGCGGCCAACGCAAATTACGGAAGCACCGCGTCGGGCAGCTCGTTCTACGCCGCGATGCGCATTCTGCCGCGCGCGCAGCGCGAGGCGATGTTCCAGATCTACAGCTTCTGCCGGCAGGTCGACGACATCGCCGATTCCGACGGCCCGCGGCCGGAGCGGCTGGCCGCGCTGCAGCAGTGGCGCGACGATATCGACGCGCTCTATGCGGGGCATCCGCCGGAGCGGCTGAAGGACTATGTCGCCTCGGTGAAGACCTTCGGCCTGAAGCGCGAGGATTTTGTCGCGATCGTCGACGGCATGGAGATGGACGTGCCGCAGGACATCCGCGCGCCGGATCTCGCGACGCTCGATTTGTATTGCGATCGCGTCGCGAGCGCGGTCGGCCGGCTGTCGGTGCGCGTGTTCGGCCTGCCCGAGGACGACGGCATCCAGCTCGCCTATCACCTCGGCCGCGCGCTGCAGCTCACCAACATCCTGCGCGACATCGACGAGGATGCCGGCCTCGGCCGGCTCTATCTGCCGCGCGAATGGCTCTGGCACGCCGGCATCACCAATAACGATCCGGCCCGCGTCACCGCCGACCGCGCGCTGCCGAAGGTGTGCGCGCCGCTGGCCGAGCGGGCGAAGATGCATTTCCAGAAATCCGACGAGATCATGAAGCGCAATTCGCGCCGCGCCGTGCGCGCGCCGCGGATCATGTCGAAATACTACCGCGCGATTCTCGATCTTCTGATCGCGCGCGGCTTCACCGCGCCGCGCGCGCCGGTACGTGTGTCCAAGGCCGCCAAGATCGGCATCCTTCTTCGTTACGCGATCATCTGATGCAAAAGACCGTTCATATCATCGGTGCCGGCATTTCCGGCCTCTCCGCGGCCGTGCGCCTCGCCAATGGCGGCTACAAGGTGTTCGTCCATGAGGCAACGCAGCAGGCCGGCGGCCGCTGCCGCTCCTATTTCGACGCGGCCACCAGTCTCACCATCGACAATGGCAACCATCTGTTGCTGTCGGGCAATCGCCATGCGCTGAGCTACGCGCGCGCGATCGGCACCGAGGCCGGTCTCGTCGGGCCTGCGCGCGCGCAGTTTCCGTTCGTCGATCTTGCCAGCGGCCGGCGCTGGCAGCTCGACCTCGGCGATTCCCGCCTGCCGCTGTGGGTGTTCGACGAGGCGCGCCGCGTCCCGGACACTAGCCTGCGCGACTATCTCGCCTTGGCGCCGCTGGCTTGGGCCGGCACCGGTGCGCTGGTCGGCAACACTATTCCCTGCAAGGGCACGCTGTATGACCGCCTGGTGCAGCCGCTGCTGCTCGCCGCATTGAACGTCGATCCGCCGGAGGGCTCGGCCGGGCTCGCGGGCGCGATCGTGCGCGAGACGCTGCTCGCGGGCGGGCAGGCCTGCCGTCCGTTGATCGCGCGCGACGGCCTGAGCTCGGTCCTGATCGAGCCGGCCGTGAAGCTGCTGCAGGAGGGCGGCCACAGCGTCCAGTTCAGTCACGAATTGCGTGCGCTCGGCATGTCGGGTGATCGCATCAGTGAGCTCGATTTTGGCAATGGCGACAAGGTCGCGCTGGGAGCCGACGACGCCGTCGTGCTTGCGGTGCCGCCGCGGGCCGCGGCCGCGCTGCTGCCCGGCCTGAAAACCCCGACCAAATTCCGCGCCATCGTGAACGCGCATTTCCGCGTCGATCCGCCGCGCGACGCTGCGCCCATTCTCGGCGTGGTCGGCGGCCTCGTGGAGTGGCTGTTCGCGTTCCCGCAACGGCTGTCGGTGACGATCAGCAACGGCGACCGCCTGGTCGACATGCCGCGCGAGGAGCTCGCGCTGGCGATCTGGCAGGACATCTGCGAGGCCTCGGGGGTTTCCGGCGACCTGCCGCCCTGGCAGATCGTGCGTGAGCGCCGTGCCACATTTGAGGCGACGCCGGAACAGAATGCCCTGCGTCCGGGGCCCGCGACGGCGCAAAAAAACCTGTTCCTTGCCGGCGACTGGACTGCTACCGGGTTGCCGGCAACCATCGAGGGATCGGTGCGATCGGGGGATCGCGCCGCCGATCTGGTTCTGGCCAGACGTTAGATTCGACCTGTTGGCGCGTTTTCGAGCGAAGTGGCTACCGGTTCGCGTGAAGAAAACGCGACCAAACAGAAGGACAAGAACGTGATCCGAAGCAATCGGATCATGCTCTGGAGCGGCCGCGGCTTTCGATCAGCCGGCCCGCGATGAAGAGGATATCGAGCGAAATGCTTGCGAGAGATCACAGCGTTGCAGTCGACCCGGTCGCGCTGGAGAAGAGCATCTCCAAGGCAACCGAAGCGCTGCTCGGCTACCGTCAATCCGACGGGCACTGGGTGTTCGAGCTCGAGGCCGACAGCACCATTCCGGCCGAGTACATCCTGCTGCGTCACTACCTGGCCGAGCCGATCGATGCCGGGCTCGAGGCCAAGATCGGCAACTATCTGCGCCGCGTCCAGGGCGCCCATGGCGGCTGGCCGCTGGTGCATGACGGCCCGTTCGACATGAGCGCCAGCGTGAAGTCGTACTTCGCGCTGAAGATGATCGGCGATTCCGTCGACGCGCCGCACATGGCGCGGGCGCGCGAGGCGATCCGTTCGCGCGGCGGCGCTTCGGGCAGCAACGTGTTCACGCGATTCCTGCTCGCGCTCTATGGCGTCGTGACCTGGCGCGCGACGCCGGTGCTGCCGATCGAGATCATGCTGCTGCCGATGTGGTCGCCGTTCCACATCAACAAGATCTCCTACTGGGCGCGCACCACCATGGTGCCGCTGATGGTGCTTGCCGCGCTGAAGCCGCGTGCGAAGAATCCGAAGGGCGTCGGCATCGACGAACTGTTCCTGGAGGATCCGAAATCGGTCCGCATGGCGCCGAAGGCGCCGCATCAGAGCGCGAGCTGGTTCTATCTGTTCCGCTCGCTCGACGCCGTGCTGCGGGTAATCGAGCCGATGTTTCCGAAGAGCCTGCGCCAGCGCGCGATCGATGCCGCGCTCGCCTTCACCGAAGAGCGGCTGAACGGCGAAGACGGCATGGGCGCGATTTATCCGCCGATGGCCAACATCGTCATGATGTACGAGGCGCTCGGCAAGGACGAGAATTTCCCGCCGCGCGCCACCACCCGCCGCGGCATCGACAAGCTGCTCGTGATTAGCGAACACGAGGCCTATTGCCAGCCCTGCGTTTCGCCGGTGTGGGACACCGCGCTGGCCTGTCATGCGCTGCAGGAAGCGGGCGGCGACGACACCCTGGCCAAGGCCAGGCAGGGCCTCGACTGGCTGAAGCCGCGCCAGGTGCTGGACCTGAAGGGCGATTGGGCGGTCAAGGCGCCGGACGTCCGCCCGGGCGGCTGGGCGTTCCAGTACAACAACGACCATTATCCCGATCTCGACGACACCGCGGTGGTCGTGATGGCGATGGATCGCGTGCGGCGTCATACCGGAACCAGGGAATATGATGAGTCCATCGCGCGCGGCCGCGAGTGGATCGAGGGGCTGCAGAGCCGCGATGGCGGCTGGGCCGCATTCGACGTCAACAACCTCGAATATTACCTCAACAACATCCCGTTCTCCGATCATGGGGCATTGTTGGATCCGCCGACCGAGGATGTCACCGCGCGCTGCATCTCGATGCTGGGCCAGCTCGGCGAGACCGCCGAGAGCAACAAGGCGATGGCTGACGGCGTCGCTTATTTGCGCCGCACCCAGCTTGCCGAGGGCTCCTGGTACGGCCGCTGGGGCCTGAACTACATCTACGGCACCTGGTCGGTGCTCTCGGCGCTAAATGTCGCAGGGGTCGATCGCAACGACCCGATGATTCGGAAGGCGGTCGACTGGCTGGCGTCAGTCCAGAATCAGGACGGCGGCTGGGGCGAGGACGCCGTCAGTTACTGCCTGGATTACAAGGGTTATGAAGTTGCGCCTTCGACCTCCTCGCAAACGGCATGGGCTTTGCTTGGATTGATGGCGGCCGGAGAGGTCGAAAATCCCGCTGTTACGCGCGGGGTGGAGTACCTAAAGGCAACACAGACGGAAAAAGGGCTGTGGGACGAGCAGCGATACACAGCTACGGGGTTTCCGCGGGTATTTTACTTGCGATATCATGGCTACTCGAAGTTCTTTCCGCTCTGGGCGCTGGCGCGGTATCGAAATTTGAGAAGCACCAATAGCAGGGTGGTAGGGGTCGGGATGTGATTGTTGAGGCGGGGGCCGCCGAGACCGTGGGCAGTAGAATTGATCCTCGGCCGGTATTGATTGTGACTGGATTGGTGCAGGAGGCTCGCATCGCGGCAGGCCCCGGCATGATCGTAATCTGCAGTTCGAGCGATCCGCAGCAGCTGCGTGAGTTGCTAGCGACGCTGGATCCGAGCACCTTCCGTGGCGTGATTTCGTTCGGCGTGGCCGGCGGGCTCGATCCGTCGCTCAAGTCAGGCGACGTCGTGGTTGCGACCGAGGTGATGTCGGGCGATACCCGTTTCCTGGCCGCATCCGCGCTGAACGAAGAGATGATCGCCAGCGCCGCGCTGAAGCGCCGCAGGATCGTCCGCGGCAGTCTCGCCGGCGTGGAAGAGGTGATCGCGGCAAAGGCCTGCAAGGCCGCTCTGCGCTCGATGACGGGCGCAGCCGCAGTCGATATGGAGAGCCATATCGCGGCGGCCTATGCCGCCAAGGCCCGCATTCCGTTTGCCGCATTGCGCGTAATCAGCGATCCCGCGCACCGGGCGCTACCGGAACTTGCGAAATCCGCGGTGAAGCCGAACGGCGACATCGACCTGCGCAAGGTGCTGCGCGGCATCGCCCGCAATCCACGGACGCTGCGCGCGCTGGTGTCGACCGGAATTGACTTCAACCGCGCGCTGCGCTCGCTGCGCAGCTGCCGCGGCTTCCTGCTCGGCAACGAGGTGTTGATGCCGGTAGAAGACGTTCTGATCACAGCGAAGGCGGCCTGATCCGCTGCGCCGGGCAGGGACCGGGTTTCTCACCGCATCAAGCTCAACTCACAGGCCCGGTCGCATCGCGATCGGGCCTTTTGCTTTGATGCCCAAAGGTTTCGCTCGATGCCACGCTGTTCCGGTTCCACGCGATCAGCGGACTTGCGCGCTGTGCGGTGAGAGACCCCGCATATCCGTGTCCCTCGGGCCGGTGGGGTCGCGCGGCCAGCCTCTGACGACTTGCCAGCAGCGCGCCGGCGCCCCGGGAAGGCCCTACGCGGACCGCGCTGGGTCGACGCTTGACAGCTACGGCTATTCATCCGAGAATGAACTATGATCCTTTATTCATGAATTAAGGTTCACTATGGCAATCGCTGCCGTTCGCCTCAACCAGCTGGTCGAAACCAAAGCGCGTATTCTCGATGCCGCCAGGGAGGCCGTGGCGCTGAGTGGCTGGAAGGACGCCCAGATCGCCCTGATCGCCTCACGGGCCGGCGTGGCCACAGGCAGCGTGTATCGCTACTTCGACTCCAAGGCGGACCTGTACGCGCAGGTGCTCGCCCTGGTGTCCGAGCGCGAGGTGGCTGTCGTCGCCGCGATCGTCGAGGCGGAAGGCTCGGCGTCCCAGTGCCTGGTCGACGCGATCTACACTTTCGCGGTCCGGGCGATGCGCGGCCGCCGCCTGGCGTACGCGTTGATCGCCGAACCCTGTGAACCCGAGATCGACGCGGCGCGCCTGAAATACCGGGCGGCCCTGGCCGATCAGATCGCAAGGCTGGTTCGGCGCGGTATCGCCGGCGGTGAGTTCGTCGAGATCGACGCGAACGTCGCGGCATCCTGCGTGACCGGCGCCTTCATGGAGGCGCTGGTCGGTCCCCTTGCGCCCGAAGCGGCCCCCGATTCCGACGCGGCGAAGGCGATCGCACAGTCGATCGCAGGGCTTTCCGCGCGCATGCTGTTTCGCCACGCCACGCCTGAACTCATCCCTGTATCGCGAGTCTCCGCATGAACGCGCGCGTCCAGCCGGTTGCCGTCGCTGAAGCGAAAGCCGCTCCGTTTGCGACCCATGAAGTACGCAATCAGGCGCGGCCGGCGCTCGGCTTCAATGCGTTCGATGACGACCGCGCGCTGAGTGGCCTGATCGCGACGATCGCGCCGTGGGCGAAAGACAAGCTTTCCGCGCTCGGAGCTCATGCCGGCAGCGAATCCGTGCAGGAGGCGGCACGGCTGGCCAACGAGCACGAACCGAAGCTCCTGACCCATGACCGGTATGGCAACCGCAATGATTGGGTCGAATTTCATCCGGCCTGGCATCAATTGATGGCGCTGGCGTTCCGGAGCGAGGTGCATAGCCTCGCCTGGTCGACGCGCGAACCACACGGCCATCTGGCGCGTGCGGCGCTGAGCTATCTCTGGAACCAGATCGAGAACGGCGTCGGTTGCCCCACCGGGATGGCGTACGCCGCGATCGCCGGGTTCTCCGGCAAGCCGCAATTCAATTTGTGGCGGGAGCGAACGCTGGCGGCGGACTACGATCCGCGGCGGCTTCCGATCGAGGCCAAGCGCTCCGCGGTCATCGGTTACGCCATGACCGAAAAGCAGGGCGGCTCCGATCTGCGTGAGACCCAGACCACCGCGCGCTTTGTCGAGCGCGGCGCGCATGGCGAGATCTATGCGCTCACCGGCCACAAATGGTTCTTCTCGGTGCCGGTGGCCGACGGATTCTACACGCTGGCGCGCACCCAGTCCGGCGTCAGCTGCCTGTTCGTGCCGCGCCTGCTGCCCGATGGCAGTGCCAACCGCATCCACATTCAGCGTCTGAAGGACAAGTGCGGTAACCGGTCGAACGCGTCGAGCGAGATCGAGTACCACGATACGTGGTCGATCCTGGTTGGCGAAGAGGGCCGCGGCATCGCGGAAATCCTTTCGCATGCCCATCTGACGCGGCTGGATTTCGCGGTCGGCTCCGCCGGGCTGATGCGCCAGGCGCTGAGCCTCGCCCTCAACCACGCGCAAACGCGAACGGCGTTCGGCAAGCCGATGTCCGAGCTTCCGATGCAGCGCAACGTGCTCGCCGACCTCGCGCTCGAGAGCGAGGCGGCGATGCTCGGCGCGTTTCGCATCGCGCGCGCGACCGACGGTCTGCAGACAAGCGAACACGAGCGATTGCTGGCGCGGGTCGCGACACCCGTGATGAAGTTCTGGAACTGCCAGCGCGCGCCGGCCTTCACCTATGAATGCCTGCAGGTGCATGGCGGCAACGGCTTCATCATGGAGAATCCGATGGCCCGGCTCTATCGCGAGGCGCCGTTGAATTCGATCTGGGAAGGCACCTCGAACATGATGTGCATGGACGTTTTGCGCGCCATGCAACGCGATGCGAATTGCCGGGACGCATTCGTCGACGAGTTGCGTGCGAGCAGGGGCCTCAATCCGGTCTATGACCGAAGCACGGACGATCTCGCCGATCGCTTGCGTGCTCGATACCCGGACGACGGGCATGCGAGAGCACTCGTCACCCGCATGGCGCATGCGCTGCAGGCCGCCGAGATGCTGAAGCATGGCGACGCCGCTACCGCCGAACTGTTCGTGAAATCCAGGCTTGGCGCGGACGGGATGCAGGTATTGGGCGGGCTTCCATCGACGGAAGGTCTTGGCGCCATCGTCGAACGTGCCTCCGTCATCCATCACTGAGGGTCCAAGTCATGCGTCAGACCGAAGTTTGTGCCGTCAGCGATGTCAGGGCCGTCGTCGGAGACGAGGAGTGGGCAACCCGCGTCGACCTTGCGGCGTGCTACCGCCTGGTCGCGCTCTACGGAATGACCGACCTGATCTACAATCACATCAGTGCACAGGTCCCGGGGCATCACGATCAGTATCTGATCAATCCCTATGGCATGCTGTACAAGGAAATCACCGCCTCGAGCCTCGTCAAGATCGACATCGAGGGCCGGACCCTGCTGCAGCCCGACCACGGCTACAACGTCAACGTGGCCGGCTTCTATCTGCACGCCCCGATCCATCGCGCGCGGCCCGACGTGAACTGCGTTCTCCATACCCACACCAGGGCTGGCACCGCGGTCAGCGCGCTTGCCGAAGGGCTGCTTCCGCTGTCGCAGACGGCGATGCGGTTTCACGGTCGGATCGGTTATCACGATTTCGAGGGGCCGGCGATCGATCGGGAGGAATGCGACCGGGTCGTCGCTGATCTCGGTCGCAACAATGTGCTGGTGTTGCGCAATCATGGCCTCCTGGTGTGCGGCAACACGATTCCGCAGGCGTTCAACGCGATCTACTGGCTGGAGCAGGCCTGCCGGATCCAGGTCGACGCGCTCGGCTGTGGCCGGCCGCTGCATGCGCCGACCGAGATGGCGATCGGCAACACGGTGACCTGTTTTGCCGGCACCGAGATCACGCTGGACAATGAGCGCGACACCAATCCGGTGCTGAATGAAGCGGCGCAAAATCTGCAAGCCGGGTACGGCCTGCTGGAATGGCCGGCGCTACGGCGCAGGCTCGACCGCATCGACGGGAGCTATGCGCAATGAGCACGGCGCTGGCGGCGTTGCGGATCGGCTTCATCGGCGCCGGCCGCGTGGCGCAGACGCTCGCGCCGGCCTTCGCCTGCGCGGGGCTGAACGTCGCGGCGTTCTACAACCGCGGTGCCGATGCCGCGCAGCGGCTCGGATCCCGCATCCCGTCGGCGCGGCCGATGACGGATGCGCAGCAGGTCGTCGACCGCTGCGACATGGTTTTCCTGACCGTGAGCGACGACGCGATCCTGCCGGTCTGCCGCGACTTGCGCTGGGAGCCGCGTCACCGCGTGGTTCATTGCAGCGGCGCGACCGAACTGGCCGCGCTCGATCATGCGAAATCCGCAGGCGCCGCGACCGGCGGATTTCATCCGATGCAGATGTTTGCCAATCCCGACGTCGCGCTCGAGGGGTTGCGCGGATGCACCGTCGGCATCGAGGCAGAGGGCGACTTCAGGCGTGACCTGGAATTGCTTGCGACCCGCATCGGGTGTGAACCGCTCGCGCTGCCGGCCGGTGCGCGGGCGCTCTATCATGCGTCGGCCTATTACGTCGGTCCGTTCCTGATCGCGCTGCTCAAGGAGGGCGTCGAGCTCTGGAAGAGCTTTGGCGCCAGCGAGGCCGACGCGTTGCGCGCGATGATGCCGCTGCTGCGGGGGACGGTCGCGGCTGTTCTCGACGGTGGCCTCGCCAACGGCATGGGCGGCTGCGTGGCGCGCGGCGACGTCGGAACGATCCTCAAGCATCTCCGGGCGCTGGATGAGCGCTTTCCTCCCTCCGGCGCGCTGTATCGCGAGCTCGCCCTGCGCAACGTCCCGCTCGGGATCGAGCGCGGCACACTCAGTGCACCGCGGGCGGCAGAGATCGAGAGATTGCTTCTGCGCACGAGATCGGAAGAGCATGCGGCATCCTGATCCAAAGAAAAAAGCCCCGGTTCGCTGAACCGGGGCTTTCATGTTTCTGCTTTCGCTCACATCGCGCGTCAGGCGGCGGTCGAGGCCTTCGCTTGCTGCTTGGCGGCGGCGGCCGCAGCCTCGTCGCGGCGGATCTCCGAGAGCTTCTTCTGCACCTGCTCGGCGAAGATGTACTGCGCCGGACGCTGCTTCGACATGTCGATCTCGGGCGCCATCGGGCCCGATGTCCTGATGCCGCGCAGCGCAACCCACATCGCCTTCAGCGGATTGTTGATCGCGGCGGTCGCCGCGGTCGGCTCGTAGCCGCAATGGGCCATACAGTCGGCGCACTTCTCGTACTTGCCGGTGCCGTAGGTGTCCCAGTCGGTGGTGTCCATCAGCTCCTTGAAGGTCTTGGCGTAGCCTTCACCGAGCAGATAGCAGGGCTTCTGCCAGCCGAAGATGTTGCGCGCCGGCATGCCCCAGGGCGTGCACTCGTATTCCTGGTTGCCGGCGAGGAAGTCGAGGAACAGGCCGGAATGCATGAAATTCCACTTCTTGCCCTTGCCGAGCGCAAAGACGTCGCGGAACAGCTTCTTGGTCTTGGTGCGGTTGAGGAAGTGCTCCTGGTCGGGCGCACGCTCATAGGCGTAACCCGGCGACATCGAGACGCCGACGCCGAGCTCGGTGGTGAAATCGAGGAACTTGGCGATCTCCTCGGCCGGATGACCATCAAAGATTGTGGCATTGACGTTGACCGTGAAGCCGCGCGCCTTCGCCGCCTTGATCGCCGAGACGGCGCGATCGAACACGCCCTTCTGCGACACCGCCTTGTCGTGATGATCCTTCAGGCCGTCGAGATGCACCGAGAAGAACAAATAGGGCGACGGCTCGAACAGATCGAGCTTCTTCTCGAGCAGCAGCGCATTGGTGCACAGCGAGACGAACTTCTTGCGGGCCACGAGGCCGCGCACGATCTCGCCGATTTCCTTGTGGATCAGCGGCTCGCCGCCGGGGATCGCCACCATCGGCGCGCCGCACTCATCGGCCGCATCCCAGCATTCCTGCGCCGTCATGCGGCGATTGAGGATCGCATCGGGATAGTCGATCTTGCCGCAGCCGACGCAGGCGAGGTTGCAACGGAACAAAGGTTCCAGCATCAGCACGAGCGGATAGCGTTTGCGGCCAAGCAGCTTCTGCTTGATCAGATAACCGCCGATACGCATTTCCTTGAAGAACGGTATAGCCATTAGACGATTTCTTTCTGCACTTATCAAAGGGATGTGGGTTCAGATCAGCCCGCAGTCAGTTCGGCTGGCAGCCGGAATTCGATATTCTCTTCTCGGCCCGGAACGACCGAGACCGACACCGGTCCGATCCGCCGCAGAGCCTCGATCACATCGTCGACCAAAACTTCGGGCGCAGAAGCGCCCGCGGTAATGCCGACGGCCTTCGCATCCTTGAGCCAATCCGGATTGAGTTCGCTCCCATCGGCAATGAGATAACTCGCGACGCCGACCTCGGTGCCGATTTCACGAAGCCTGTTCGAGTTGGAACTGTTGGCGGCCCCCACCACCAAAATGACGTCAACCAGTTTGCTGAGGTCCCTTACCGCAGATTGGCGGTTCTGTGTCGCATAGCAGATATCCCTGATATCCGGGCCTTGAATATCTGTAAATTTTGCCTGAAGGGCCGCGATGATGTCCCTGGTGTCGTCCACGGACAGGGTGGTCTGGGTGATGTAGGCGACCGGCGTATCGCTCGGCAGCCTCAGTTCCGCCACGTCCTGGACACTCTGGACTAGCAGGACCGGCCCCGGAACCTGGCCCATGGTTCCCTCGACCTCGGGATGGCCGGCGTGCCCGATCAGGATCAGGGCGCGGCCCTTCGAGATATAGCGCTTGCCCTGGTTGTGGACCTTGGTGACGAGCGGGCAGGTGGCATTGAGCACCGGCAGATCGCGGGCTTCCGCCTCCTCCTCGACGCTCCTAGCAACGCCATGGGCACTGAAGACGGTCACCGCCTTGGCCGGCACTTCCGAGAGGTCCTCGACGAAGATCGCGCCCTTCTTCTTCAGGCTCTCGACGACGTGTTTGTTATGCACGATCTCGTGGCGGACATAGACCGGCGGCCCATACTTCTCGAGCGCGCGTTCGACGATCTCGATCGCGCGCACAACGCCCGCGCAAAAGCCGCGCGGCTGAGCAAGAAACACTTCCATCTGACGTCCGTTACGCAAATTGCACCAATCTCGTTCAATGCCCTGCGGCCTTTTCGGCAACGCACTCCACAGGTCGGACGTCGCAACGTCAGTTGCAATGTCTGAGCCATCATAGTTCCTGGACGGGATCTGCGCCCCAAGCGCATGGAAATACAGCGATTTGTGGCAAAAAGGTAGCGGTTCGATGGGGGCGTGGTCACGGACGAGGGGCGTTAGAGGTAATATGGTGTGGATTTCGACCCCTGCGACCGTCCGTCTCCCTCACTTGTTCGTCACTTTATCGCCCACTGATGCGGTTTATACCGGCCATTCGTGGCCGTTCCTGTGGTTTGGAACCTCCTCGCCGTCCCGTCGAGGAAGATAACCAAAACAACATTAGATCGGTCCCGGGAACTCCGCTACAGAGCGGGCGTTTTCGGCCATGCTTCCCCGAGATAGAAAGAAACGAAGTGCTGACAAATATTGTCGTCTCCGTTGTTAGAACCTGTACGCGTTTTGCCCTTCCGGTTGTGATTATCTCTGTCCTGTTGTCGATCGGCGCCGGCTTCTACACGGCCCGCAACTTCTCGATCAACACCGACATCAACAAGCTGATCTCGCCGGATCTCGATTGGCGCAAGCGCGACAACCAGTTCGAGGAAGCGTTTGATCGCGAGCGGCTGATCCTGGCGGTGGTCGAGGCAGCGACGCCGGAGCTGACCAGCTCGGCCGCGAAGGCGCTCACCGCGAAGCTGCAGGCCGACAAGAAGAACTTCGAAGCGATCACCGCGCTCGGCTCCGGCGAATTCTTCGAGAAGAATGGCCTCTTGTTCCTGCCGACCGAAGAGGTCGGCAAGGTCGCGGGCCAGCTCGAATCGGCTGCACCGTTGATCGAGATCATGGCCGGCGATCCCTCGATACGCGGCCTGACCGGCGCGCTCGAGACCGGCCTTGCCGGCGTCAAGCGCGGGCAGGTCAAGCTCGACAATGCCGCGCCGCCCTTCAACCTGATCTCCGAGACGGTCGAGACCGTCCTCGCCAAGGGCAACGCGACCTTCTCGTGGCGCGAGCTCACCAGCGACAAGCCGCTGACCGATTCGGACAAGCGCGCCTTCATCGAGATCAAGCCGATCATCGACTATTCGGCGCTGGAGCCGGGCAAGGCCGCGACCGATGCGATCCGCCAGGCGGCGGCCGATCTGAAATTCCCGACTGAATATCACGCGCGCGTTCGCCTGACCGGACCGGTGCCGATCGCCAACGAGGAATACGCCACCGTGCAGGACGGCGCGATCACCAACGGCATCGGCACCGTGGTGATCGTGCTGGTCATCCTCTGGATGGCGCTGCATTCCGGCAAGATCATCTTCGCCGTGTTCGTGAACCTGTTCATCGGGCTTGCCATCACCACGGCGGTCGGCCTGATGATGGTCGGCTCGCTGAACCTGCTCTCGATTGCCTTCGCCGTGCTGTTCATCGGCCTCGGGGTCGACTTCGGCATCCAGTTCAGCGTCCGCTACCGCTCCGAGCGCTTCAAGAACGACAATCTGACGCTGGCGCTGGAAAACGCGGCGCGCCGCTCGGCGGTGCCGTTGTCGCTCGCCGCGATGGCGACCGCTGCCGGTTTCCTCTGCTTCCTGCCGACCGACTACAAGGGCATCTCGGAGCTCGGCAAGATCGCCGGCGCCGGCATGCTGGTGGCGTTCGTCACCAGCATCACGGTGCTGCCGGCGCTGCTCGATCTGCTCAATCCGCCCGGCGAGAAGGAGCCGGTCGGCTACGCCTTCCTGGCGCCGCTCGATAACTTCCTGGAGAAGCATCGCGTTCCGATCATCGTCGGCACGCTGCTGGTCACGGTCGCGGGCTTGCCGCTGCTCCATTACATGAAGTTCGACTTCAACCCGATCAATCTGCGCAATTCCAAGGTGGAATCGATCGCGACCTTCCTCGACCTGAGGAAGGATCCGAACACCGGCGCCAATGCCATCAATGTGATGACGCGCTCGGAAGCCGACGCCAAGAAGATCGAGGCCAAGCTCGAGAAGCTGCCGGAAGTGTCGCGCGTGATGTCGCTCGACAGCTTCGTGCCCGACGACCAGCCGGCCAAGCTGAAGCTGATCGCGCAGGCGGCCAAGACGCTCGGCCCCGCGCTCAACCCGGATTCGGTCGATCCGGCGCCGTCGGATCAGGAGAATGTCGAGGCGCTGAAGAGCTCGGTCGACGGCCTGCGCAAGACCGCGGGCGACGGCAAGGGGCCGGGTGCGCTGGCCGCGCGCCGGCTCGCCGACGCGCTGCAGAAGCTCGCCGATGCGAATGAGGCGACCCGCGACAAGGCGCAGGACGTATTCGTCGCGCCGATGAAGATCGTGTTCGATCAGCTCCGCAATACCCTGCAGGCCCAGACCGTCACGCTGCAGAACCTGCCGCCGGAACTCGTCGCCAGCTGGAAGACCAAGGACGGCCTGATGCGTGTCGAGGTGGAGCCGAAGGGCGATCCGAACGACAACGACAATCTGCGTCGCTTTGCCGACGCCGTGCTCGCCGCCGAGCCGACCGCGATCGGCGGACCGGTCTCGATCCTGAAGTCGGGCGACGTCATCGTGAAGGCGTTCATCCACGCCGGCATTCTGGCGCTGGTCACGATCAGCCTGCTGCTGTGGCTCACGCTGCGCCGCGTCGTCGACGTGCTGATGACGCTGGTGCCGCTCCTCGTCGCCGGCATCGTCACGCTGGAGATTTGCGTCTTGATCGGGCTGCCGCTCAACTTCGCCAACATCGTCGCGCTGCCGCTGCTGCTCGGCGTCGGCGTGGCGTTCAAGATCTACTATGTCACGGCGTGGCGCCAGGGCAGGACGAATCTGCTGCAGTCGAGCCTGACACGCGCGATCTTTTTCAGCGCGCTGACCACGGCGACCGCGTTCGGCAGCCTGTGGCTGTCGAGCCATCCCGGCACCGCCAGCATGGGCAAGCTGCTGGCGCTCTCGCTGGTCACCACGCTCGCGGCGGTGTTGCTGTTCCAGCCGGCGCTGATGGGCAAGCCGCGCGAGGTCAAGGAGGAGGACATCGCCAACGACGTCACCTGACGCGTTGGCGATTCGCTGTCGAACCGGCTTGGCGGCAGGCGCCGCCGAGCCGCGATGTCAGCGGACGGTGTTCCCGCAGGTTTCCGCTAATGCGTCGGTCGCGCGATGTCGGGGAGCAGGCAGATATCGCCCACGGCGTCAGCCTGCGCATTGGCATTGCCCGGGGCCTGCTTTTGCCCCGGCTTGGTGGCCGGCGCCACGGCACCGGTGGTTTTCTGCGGTGCTGCTGACTTGGGCTGGGTGCCCTTCGCCGCCGGGCTGCCGGCGGCGCTCACCGGAATCGGCGGACCGACGCGGGTCCAGGTCTCGCCGCCGCACAGGAAGCCGAGCACGCAGCCCTGGATCTCGAGCTGATCGGTGCCGACGGGCTTGATGGTCGAGCTGTAGAGCTGGCCGTCCTTGGCGTTGTAGACCTGACCTTCCCACGCATCCGCGCCGGCCTTCTTCTTCATGTCGATCAGGATCGGCATGCCGAGCGTCGGCCTGCTCTGCTTCGCAGGATCAGGATTGTTCTTATCCTTGCCGCCTGGGGTTTTTTCCCAGGACACCGCACCCCACATGCTGCCATTACACTGGGCGACGCGGATGGTGGCGACACCGTCAGCGACCTTCCAGTCGCCGGTCGGGTCCGCTGCAAGTGCCGGTGATAATACGGTGGCCAAAAATAAACCTGAAAAGGCTATTGTACGCGCGAAAGTTCTTGGGCAGTGCAACATGGTCCAAACCTGTGCTTGACTGGACGATCCGAGCGGGGGTCAAAACGCCGCTAGCGAGCGTTTTAAGTTGACGAGATGGCCATCAACCGACGTATGTAACGAATGGTAAGTTCCAATTTAGACGTTTCCGAGATTTTTGTGGAGCGCGAGGGGCAGCGCGGTGCCATGCACACGCGTCACCTCAACGAGCAGCTCGTTCGCGTTCTCAAGACCATCGGCTACGACGTCGGCTTCCAGAAGGGGCAAGGCCAATACCTCTTCGATCGTCAGGGGGCTCGTTACCTTGATCTATTGAGCGGATTTGGCGTTTTTGCGATTGGCCGCAATCATCCGGCCCTGCGCCAGGCGCTGAAGAGCGTGCTCGACGCCGATCTGCCCAATCTCGTGCAGCTCGATGTCTCGACGCTCGCCGGCGTGCTCGCTGAACGTCTTCTGGAACATGTTCCATACCTGGACAAGGTGTTTTTCGCCAATTCCGGCGCCGAAACCGTCGAAGCCGCGATCAAGTTCGCGCGTGGCGCGACCGGCCGCCCCGGTATCGTCTATTGCGGGCATTCGTTCCACGGCCTGTCCTACGGCGCGCTGTCGCTGACGGATGATTCGAATTTCCGCGGCGGATTCGAGCCGCTGCTGCCGGGCTGCACTCCGATTCCCTTCAACGATCTCGAAGCGCTGGAGAAGGCGCTGTCGTCGCGCCAGGTCGGCGCCTTCATCGTCGAGCCGATCCAGGGCAAGGGCGTCAACATGCCCACCGACGAGTTCCTGCCCGGCGCGCTGGCGCTGTGCCGCAAATACGGCACGCTGTTCATCGCCGACGAGATCCAGACCGGCATCGGCCGCACCGGAAAATTCCTCGCGATCGAGCATTGGGGCATCGAGCCCGACATGGTGCTGCTGGCGAAGGCGCTATCCGGCGGTCATGTGCCGATCGGCGCGCTGCTGACGCGCAAGAACATCTTCGACAAGATCTTCAACCAGATGGACCGCGCGGTCGTGCATGGCTCGACCTTTGCCAAGAACGATCTGGCGATGGCCGCCGGCATCGCCACGCTCGACGTCATCAAGGCCGAGAAGCTCGTCGAGAACGCCGCCAAACGCGGCGCCGAGCTCCGTCTTGCGCTGACGCGCATGGTGCCCGGCTATGAACTGATGAAGGAAGTGCGCGGCAAGGGCCTGATGATCGGCGTCGAGTTCGGTCCGCCGAAATCGCTGCGGCTCAAGGCGTCGTGGAATCTGCTGGAGACCGCCAACAAGGGCCTGTTCTGCCAGCTGATCACGGTACCGCTGTTCAAGGATCACAAGATCCTGACCCAGGTCGCCGGCCACGGCCTCCACACCATCAAGCTGCTGCCGCCGCTCATGATCACCGAAGAGGACTGCACCTGGATCGAGAAGTCGTTCGACGACGTGATCGCCGGCAGCCACAAGGTGCCCGGCGCGATCTGGTCGCTCGGCAAGACGCTGGTCGACAACGCGGTGCGCAAGTCGGCGTAGGCCTCACGATGTAGCCCGGATGGAGCGAAGCGAAATCCGGGATTCTCACAACCGGCAAGACCGTTCCCGGATTGCGCTTCGCTCCATCCGGGCTACAAGATTTCACCCCTCCTTGTTGGCGCGCATTGCGCCCTCGAACTTGTCGCCGAACTCGCTCAGCTCGTCGGCGCCGAGATCGCTGACCGCCCAGTAGTTCAGGCCGCGGTCGCTCCAGCGGCGGATGTTGAAGCCCTGCAGTGTCGAGATCTTCGCCGCCTTGCGTTCGGTGTTCGCGGTCTGCGCCACGAACAGGTTGATGACGTGCTGGCGCCGCTTGTAGACCACGGCGCCGATCTCGCGGGCGTTGACGTAGTCGAGCCGGCCGCCGATCAGCGTGAAGCCCTGCGCGGTGAGATCGATCACTGGCGGCGAGACGTCGAGCTTGCCGTTGAACCAGGGCTTGACCGTATGCTGATCCGTCGAGATCACGTCGGTGAGGTGGCCGGCCTGCAGCGAACGCAGATGCGCCGACACCACCTCGTTCTCGATGCGCTGCTCATCATCGTTGCGCAGCACGATCGCGACAAGGCCGGTCGCTGCCATCGCCGACACCGCGGAGCCCAGCGCGAAGCCGCGCAGCACCGAGCGCCGGGTCGGCGCCGCCTGCGCTTGCGGTTGCGGCAGTGACTTCTCGATCTTGCGGCGCAGCTCGAGCGGCGCCTTGTAGCGCAAATCGCTCTCGGCGATCGCCTGGCGGATCTCCTGATACTCCTTCATGAGCGCGGCACAATGCGCGCACCCCTCGACATGGACTTCCACTTCGCGCGCATGGCCGGCGTCGAGTTCGCCGTCGATCAGCGCGTGGATCAGCACTTCGGCTTCCTCGCAGGTCATTTCGCTTGCTCCTGTTCCGCAAGCCAGGCCGATCGCAGCATGGCGCGGGCACGCGCGAGGCGGGACATCACGGTGCCGACCGGCACGGCGGCGACATCGGCGATCTCGCGGTATGAAAGATTCTGGATTTCCCTGAGAACGAAGGTCTCGCGGAACGGCTCGGCAAGCGCCGCGACCAGCTTGCGCACGGTTTCGCCGTCGAAGCGGCGCAGCAGCTGCTTTTCCGGGGTCTCCGGGGCTTCATTCCATAACGGGGTCTGCTCGCCGCCTTCGGGCAACTCCTCGACCGCGGTCGGGGCGGTCTTGCGCCTTGCATATTCGGCACGGCAGACATTGCGCAGGATGGCGAACAGCCACGGCTTCATCGCAGGTCCGCGGTAGCTGTCGAAATGCTTGTAGGCGCGCAGATAGCATTCCTGCACCGCATCCTCGGCGTCGGCGGCATCGCGCAGCAGATAGCGGGCCAGCGTATAGGCGTCGTCAAGGTACGGCAGCGCGGCCTCGCGGAAGCGCCGCGCCTTTTCGGGATCGTCTTGCGACGCGTTGACAACCATCGTGTCCTGTCCGGCATGTCGAGAGACGGCTCGTGCCCGGCCGGGGGCGGAGGGCCACCGGCCGGGCATGGTTGTGATTGTATGAGTTGTCACGTTACCCAACCTTGACACTGCCTGTCATGTGCGGATGCAGCGAGCAGAAATACTTGTACTCGCCGGGCTCCGTGAAGGTGAACGAGAAGGTGCCGTCGGTATCCATGGTCTTGGAGCGGAATTTGCCCGCGCACACCACGGTGTGCGGGATGTCGTCGCGGTTGGTCCAGGTCACGGTCGTGCCGACCTTCACGTCAAGCTGGGGCGGGGTGAACGAGAAGTTGTCGATGTGAACCGCGGTATCTTCGGCGCGGGCCGCCGTGACCGGCAGCAGCATGGTCGCGACCACGGCGATCCCGAAGTCGCGTCGATTGATCGAACTCATCGGTCTTGTCCCTCAGCCTTGCAGCGGCGTGTCGATGATCGCCAGCGGCTGGCTGTTCTGCTTGAAGTTGATGCTGGCGACGCCGAGCATGCTGCGCAGCTTGGCATCCTCCACCTTCATCGGGCCGGGCGAGGGGGCGGAGCCCGGCGCCGGCTGCGGGAAGGCGGTCGAACGCGCGGTGTGGAAGGTGACGTTGCCCTCGACCTTCTGCATCACCTGGTGGATGTGGCCGTTAAGCACTGTGACCGAGCCGAAGCCCTTGACGTATTCCAGCGCACGGGCGCCGTCCTCGGTGCCCCAGCCCCATTGCGGATAGACCGTCCACAGCGGGATGTGGGCGAACAGCACGATCGGCGTCGACTTCGAGCGGCCCTTGAGGTCGTTCTCCAGCCATTCGAGCTGCTCGTTGCCGAGATTGCCGAGGCCGCCGCCCTTGAGGTCGACGACGTTGACGAGGCCGATGAAATGCACGCCGCCGGCATCGAACGAATAGTAGCCCGGACCCTTGGTGCCGCGGCCGTAGCGCTCCTTGTAGAGCTTGACCTCCTCGTCGATGAAATCGTGCTCGCCCGGCACGTAGTGCACGTCGAGCTTGGCCTGCGAGATGATGCGATCGGCGTCATCGAATTCGGATGCCTTCGACAGATGCGTGATGTCGCCGGTGTGGATCATGAAGGACGGCTTGACCTGCATCGCCCGGACCTTGTTGATGGCCTCTTCCAGCGTGCCGATGGCGTTCGGGTTGGCCGGCTTGTCGAAGCCGACATGACTGTCGCTGATCTGCATGAAGGTCATGCCGGGCGCAGCTTCCGCAGCCGCGGCCGAGCCGACGATGCCGAGCGAATGCGGCACGCCGCCGGTGACGGTCCACAGCACGCCGGTGCCGGCCCAGGTCATGCATTCCAGCACCTTGCGTCGGCTGACGCCTTTTTCCTCATCGCGATGGTCGTGATCGTGTCCGCTCATGGCAAGTCTCCCGTGGGCCCAGGGATTGGGTTTCCGGGGAGGTGATCGGCGGGGCTGGGGCTTTATTCCCGAGGCCTCGGCGGGGCCGAGGGCAGGGATGACGATTTCGTGAGGTGCGACGCCGGCCCGCATGATCGGCAGGCGCAGGGGACCGCGCGACAGCTCGACGCAAGGGCAAGATACGCAATTGAAGCATTGCTTCTCGCAGCGTTATCGATCCGGCAAACCACTGATCAAGCGGAGGAAAACATGGCTGACGTCACCGGCGGCTGTCACTGCGGCGAGATCCGTTACGAGGTGACCGGCGAACCGGTCGTCCATGCTTTGTGCCACTGCACCGATTGCCGGCGCCACGCCGGCGCGCCGATGGTTGGCTGGATCATGGTTGCCGAGGACATGGTCAAGGTGACCAAGGGGCAGCCCAGGATCTACCGATCCTCGGAGCATGGCCGGCGGCACTTCTGCGCGAACTGCGGCAGCGGACTTTTCTATACCAATGGCAACATGCTGCCCGGGTTCATCGACATCCAGAGCGGCACCTATGACGATCCCGACGCGGTGCCGGCCACGATGCATATCCAGGTCGCGGAGCGGCTGCGCTGGATGGAGGATGCGCATGAGCTGCCGACCTTCGACCGCTTTCCGCCGCCGGAATGACCGCCGGTTGATGAACGCGGCGCGGCCTCTGGCGAAGAGGCGATGCGCGCCGCGACATGGAATCGCCCCGCAACGTAGACGCCTGCGCCCGTTTGGCTTTACTCGTCCTCGTCTTCCGGACCGCCGCGCTGCTCGATTGCATTTCGCACGCTACGCATGACAGCGAACGACACGAACGCCATCCTTCTCTTCTGATCATCGCTCAATGTCTTGTAGAGCGGCTCCCAGGCATCGGCGAGCTTCTTGAGGTCGGTCCCGCGCTGAATCAGCCGATCCGCCCTGCGCTGCATGAATTCGACCGGATTGCCTTCATGCATTCCGTCCATCGGTCCGTTTTCGTGCAATTCGGCAATGCGCTCCAACCGAGCCTGCCGATTTTTCGCTCTGGTGCGGATCGCATCCTCGATGGCCGGCCAGTACTTCTCCTGATCCGGAGTCAGCTGCAAGGCGGCCTTGACGATGCCGACGCGCATGTCGGTCAGGCTCTTCAGGTCGGCGGCGCTGGGTGGCGCAACGCCGACAGTCGGGGATGTCTCTGCTGCGATGGCGAGAGACGAGGTTGTCATCAAAAGTGCAATCGCTGCGGCGGCTGCGTTCCTCGTCATTGCAAACTCCTGAGCTGCTTTTCTTGGACGTCCCGAGAAGGAAAACATAGCCGGATCGGCTGCCGGTTGATCTAGGTCAAAGGGGCAGGGAGCCGGAGGCAGGAACGCTCTTCTGACCGTTCGCAAAATACCGAGCGACGTCGGCTGTTTGCGGGTTGAGCTAGATTAAGCGCGGGCGGTCCATGGTGTTCAGAAATTGCTGTCCAACTCCCACCGACCGGGCGGTCCCATGCACCTTCTGCTCAAGGAAATTCGTCACAATCCATTATTCTGGATGCTTGTCTTCGTGCCGATTGTGCTGGTGGTCGAGACGGCAGCTCCGTCCGCCCACACAGCACTGTTTGTGCTCGCCGTGCTGGCCATCGTGCCGTTGGCTGCCCTTCTCAGCCACGCGACGGAAAGCGTCGCGGAGAAAACGGGCGACGCAATCGGAGGCTTGCTCAACGCAACCCTGGGCAATCTGACCGAGCTGATTATCGCGATCGCTGCGCTGCATGCCGGCGAATACATGCTGGTGAAGGCATCGATCGCTGGTGCCATCGTCACCAATTCACTCTTCATGCTCGGCGCATCGTTCCTGCTCGGGGGGCTCCGCCATCACGTTCAGGAATATAACCGGGCCGGCGGGAGGATGTATGCAGCGCTGCTACTGATGGCGACGATTGCGCTGCTTGCGCCCTCGGCTGTCGCCGACCTCGATCCGGCGCGCGGCGAGGCCATGGCGCTGGCTCTCAGTACGGGCCTCGCTGTGCTACTGATATGCGCCTATGGGCTCGGCTTGCTGTTCTCGCTCAAGACACACAAGGAGCTGTTCGCAAGCGAGGAGCATGGCGAAACCGGCGGCGCCGGCTGGCCGATCGGACTTGCGTTAGGCACCCTTCTCGTCGTCACGGTGCTGGTTGCGCTGGTCAGCGAAATATTCGTCAGCTCGGTGCAGAAAGCGGGCGAGACGCTGGGATTGAGCCCGGCGTTCGTCGGTTTCATCATCGTCGCGCTGGTCGGCGCCGCGGCAGAAATGGCGGTCGCGTTTTCTGCGGCGCGCAAGAACCGTCTCGATATGAGCGTCAGCATCGCGCTCGGCAGCGCGTCTCAAATCGCCTTGTTTGTCGCGCCGGCACTGGTGCTTCTGAGCTACGTCGTCGGTCCGAAGCCGATGGATTTGCAGTTCTGGCCGGGCGCCGTGACGATGGTCATGATCGCCTCCGTGACGTCCTGCTTCATCACCAACAGCGGACGGTCGGCATGGTTTATCGGCGCCTTGCTCGTGCTCATCTATGTGATTTTCGCCATGACCCTGTACATGGTGCCACCTGGATCGCACGGCCCGGTTTGATCAACGGCGAGCGTTGCCGGCACCAATCCGGACGAGGGCGCGTGTTCTTCGTCGCGTTCACGCGGACCCCTGATGGCTTTAGAGCGGTAGCTCGCTCTGACCGCGCGTCCAGTCGATGATGTCGATCTGGAGCCCCCGTTTCAGAATCTCGGCCTCAAGATTGCTGGCATGCCGCTTCCATTCGGCCGTCGACCGGACCCGGAATTTTGGATCTTCACCGTTTGCCTCAAACTCATCGTCGGCTTCGAGCGCGCCGCGAACAGCCTCGTACATCATCTTAAGGCTCGCGTCGGTGAAGGCGTCGTACTCCATCGAGCCGTCTCCTTGGAAAAGCAAAATGCAAGGGACCGCCACGATGGCGATCATGGCGTCTCTTTGCGATCGATCCATTCAACATGGACATGCCGATGCCTGACCGAAGCTCGACAGCGAGCCGGTGCGGTGCAACCGCACGTCCATCCATTGCAGCTCAGCCGGATCAATACTGCGGGCAGACCATTTGCCCGTATTCATTGTAGTAGCAGCTTTGGTTGCCGTAGTAGCCATAGGCGCCATACGCGCCGGCTGCGGCTGCAGCGCCGACGGCGGCAGCACCATAACCCCAGCCCGGCCGATAGTAGCCTCTGCCGTAGCCGGGATAGCCGGCGACCGGGCGGCCAGGGCGCCCTGCAATCGGTCGACCGGGATAGCCCGGACGCCCTGCAATCGGTCGGCCACCTGGACGGCCGGCAACGCGATATCCTCCACCGTGAACTCTTCCGCCGCCTACATGCATGCCACCGCCACGCATCCCGCCGCCGTGAAAGCCGCCTCCGCCGCCGCGGAAGCCGCCGCCTCCTCCGCGACGGGCATAGGCGTCATCAGGAATCAGGCAGACAGCGACGAGAACCAGAGCCGCCAGAGCGGCGAGGATGCAACGAAGCATGGCGTGTCCTCCCTATGGGACAATTTGCGAACGGCGACACTGCGACAATTTCGCCTCGCGAGATTGACGTAGATCAACGGAATGCAGCAGGGCGCGCGTTCGAAAAGGGTCAGGCAGCTGTCATCAACCCCAGGCACAATCTGTACTTTGCTGCCGAAGCATCTTGCCTGGAATGCGAACGTGAGTTCCATGACATTTGCTTTCGCCTCAGTCAGGCGACAGCCGTCGTTTCTTTGCCGAGTTCACCTGGTGCTTTTACGTCCTGCAGAACGCAGCCAAGAGGATCAACGTGCGGAAAGCGGATGTGACGTGCGCGTGCTGTGGCGCAGGTTTCCGGCGGTTGGAGCTATGGTCCGAACCTGGCGCCAAAGGTGAGTATCACTGTCCCGTTTGCGACTACTTGCTCGAGGCATTCGATGGCACCAACCTGATCGCCTATCGGCTGACGATCCAGCCGGTGCGCGCGCCGGCCTACTCGGTCAAACCGATCGACGATCAACAATAGCCGGACGATTGGTTGCCGCGAGCGCGCTTCGGTTTTTGAGGTAACGGCTGACGCCATGACTGTTTGGCCGTGTCACTGCACCGATTGGCGCAGCATCCCGACGGGGCGATGGCCGACCCGGTGATGGCCGCAGAGGACAAAGTGACCTGGGCAGAACTACCTGTCGTCGGAGTACGGCCGTGGGCGGGTCGCTCGCACCCTCGTCGGATGGTCTCGGTGCTGGCTTGCTCGGGCGCCGGGGCGTCGGCTAGTTCTTGACGGCATACAGAGGCGTTCTGAACGTCAGTTGATAGGCCGGTTTCGGCACCCACATGATTTCGGCTGTGACGCCAAACAGTCGGTTGTCATTATCGTCCACGCGGTCGAGATCGATCCGCACGATCGGTTGCGCAAAGGGCTGAATGGATGCGAGGTTCAGAAGCTGCGCGCCCTCGAAGGATTGCACGCCCACGCGGCCGGTAAATTTCCAATTGTTCGGCCATTGATAGTAGCCGCCGACATAGGCAATCGTGTTCGGGTTGATCCTTCCCAGCGCACCGTCGACGTCGGTTCGCGTGTATTGGAAACCGCCGAGGAAGCCTCTGGTCTCATCGGAATCGAGCGCATAGTCAAATTCGAGAATGTTGTTGAAGGAGGTTGTGCTCAGTGGACCATCGGGAATCGACTTTGTGATAGTCGACTGCAGCGTCACGGTAGGAAAGGTTCCACCGTTCTGCTCGTAAAGGTCGGCCTGGAAGCCGATGTTCCAGCTTGTGATTTGAAAGGACGAAAAGCCGGCGCTTCCAAAGCTCGTCGAACTACCGGAGACGCCGGCATAAAGCGAGGCGCTCTCGGTGACATCGACCATCAGCGGAAAATCCATATTGAGAGATTTCGCTGCTGGCAGGCCGACCGGAAATACCGCGCCGCCTGATGTCGCAAGCGTCTGCGTATTGAACAGCGTCGGATGGCCAAAGCCGAACGCGAGCGATCCTGCCGGAACCTGTGCGTAGATCGTCCTGAGGTCGAGATAGATCGTCGGCACCGAAGCATTGGCAAGGCCATCATCGTTTGCGGCAAAGGCCTGCGCAACCGGGACGGCAATAAGCAGCGCGCACAATGCCGCGCTCAAGATCGATCCGGGAGCCAGGAGCCCCGCGTTGTTACGTGGCGGCGCGTTCAAGGCGAGAACCTTGCCTAGGCGCGGCGATTGCCATTGGATCGGGAGGCAGGCCGATCGATCGTGGCTTGTCCGTTGCTCGACCTTTGCCGAAACTCCCGTGGGGTGCAGCCGGAAATCCGGCGGAAAGCCCGCGTGAAGTGGGCAGGGTCGGCATAGCCCGACGAGAATGCAACGTCGATGATCTTGATTTCTGTGCTGCCCAGAAGCTTGGCCGCATTGTTGAAGCGAGCCTGCTCAAGCAGACCCGAATATGTCAGACCAGCGAGCGAAAGCCTCCGCTGCAGACTCCTGGTGCTCACGCCCATCATCTCGGCGGCCTGCATGATCGTGAGGCCTCCTTGATCAAGGTAGGAGGGCAAGCTTAGCTTCAGTGCGCTGACGACGTCCTTTCCGAATGACTGCGGCTCGTGATCGGCGGGCGTCGGCCGAACGTCGTTTGCGGGATTTGCAAGACTGAGGAGTTCTGCCGGCACTTCGATCCATGACGCCTTTTGACCCGACATGAAGCGCGTGTTCGGCCAATGCGACTGGACCTCCGGGCTCGGCGTATAGAGTGCTTCAAACGCAATCACTCTCGGAGACCAACTGATCCCGGCGAACTGACGGACGATGTGCAGGACGAATATGTTCTGAAGCCACTGGGATATCTCAAGATGGGAAATGCCCTCCGTTCCAGTAAGCTTGCTGCAAATCTTCAAGCTCTCGCCGCTTGGCTCGAGCCATAGCTGGAGGATCGTATCTTCGCACGGCGCCCACCGGCAAATTTGCTGCAGGGCAACCAGAAGCGTTGGCGCATGGCGCACCCGCGCCCGCATGGCTTCGCTCAAATGTTCGAACGAGAGCCGCTGGGCTGCGCGAAAGGCGATTTCCGATAGGCCCTGCTTTTGCTGAGCGGCCGTCGCGAACCGAACCGCCGGCAGCAAAGGCACGTAATGATCCGCTTTTTCTTCAAAGGACGTCGGGAGTTGAAATCTGGCGAGAAGTGCTGCCGTCGGGCCGCCTATTTCAGAATGGAGCTCAGCGAACGGGATCAGAAATTGACAACGGGTCAATGGAATGACGGTCATTACTACCTACCCAAGAAGTTTTGCCGCGATCGCAGCTTAGCAGGCCGGAACTCGTCTTGCGTTGTCTTTATCGCGAAACCAGCTGCGACGACGCGTTCGACGAATTCCGGTTCGCGAAAGTTTTGGCGGCCGATGGCCAGATCGGTGGACGAAGCTGCTTTATCTTGAAGCGTCGTTTTTCTTGCAGGAGCACGGGCTTCACGCCTCAAACCAACCGATGAGAGCTGTCCGATTGCCTTCAGCCCAGGCGGTCCGCGCAGTCATTGTCGCGTCGCTGCGACACGGTGACGCAACTCTTGATAGCACCGCTCGCGCCCTCAAGATCAGCTCGCGCACGTTGCAGCGACACCTTGGTCGCCTGGGCACCAGCCACAGCGACATACTCGCGGAGGTTCGCTTGAACATCGCTTGCCGCTTGCTCGTAGACTCAAGCAAGCGACTGTCGGAAATCGCGAAATTCGTCGGCTACAGCAACGCCAGCAGCTTCAGCCGCAGGTTCGTCCGTTTGATGAAAATCCAACCTATCGTTTACAGGCAGCGGCAACTTGCCGATCGGCAGGGCCAAGCGGGCCATCGCAAGAGATCCCACACCGCTGGGCCATGACAATTCCGATCATTGGCGCGAAATGGCAAGACGCGCGATTTGAATTGGCGCGAAATGCTTAGCGAAGCTGATTGCCGAGATAGCGCTCCCCAAAGGAATAACAAACATGACCCTTCGCTCAGCTCTGTTGGTATTTTGCGTCGCCGGATTGATTGCCGCTCCCCATAAGGTGCTTTCCCAAACTGCACCCGAGAACAAACCACACGTACCGCTCGAGAAGTCGATAGGTCAGGCAAAGCCGGAAGTCGTGCCATCGCTCTTCGTCCTCAACTCGCGCGGTGCGAGCTTGAAGGACGGGAAGCTTGTGCTGACGGGGGTTTCACCGAATGCGATCGTGTTCGCCGATCGGCCCGTGAGGGCAGCCGGTCATGATCTCACATCGCGCATTGTCGAGGATTGGGGCAATGGCAGTGACAATTTCGCAAAGGACCCTCCAAACGCCACGGTGTCCGGGTTCAGGAAAGACGGATCATCGGTAGCGGACGCCGTCGTCGTCTTGAAATCGCCCAAGCTCGAAGGCGACAGGCTGACTTTCGATGTCGATATGCTCGAAGGCGACCTTGCGGGGGCTGATGGACCGGCGTCGATCTTTATCGACATCATCGGTCGTCCATTCACGCCGCTGTCTTTTGCCGGCGTTGCCCGCCGCACCGCCTGGCGAGGTGCTTACTACCGCGGCGCTGCAGTCGCGGGTGCGGCCGCGCTTGGAGCTGCGGCAGCCTATCCGTACTACGCCCCCCGATGCGGATACTATCCTTATCCGCCTTGTTACTGAGCAACGCGACCGTCGCGTCGAAGCCGCTGGGCCGACAGGTGGAAGATCGGCCGCGATCTAAGCCGGGCACGCGAGCTCACAGGAGAGCATCATGAGACGAACCGCTATGATCGCAGCATCGCTGATCGTCGCCGGCATTCAGTCGGCGCACGCGCAGACAGACCTCAGCGCCTACGCCAACGCCGAAGGCTATCTGGACGTTCAGAAGCTGACCTGCGCGCAACTCGCCGGAACATGGCAGGGAGACGCCGACCTTCTCACTGCCTGGTACAGCGGTTGGTACAACGGGCTTGCGCGCAAGCACTACCTCGACATCAAGAAGTCCCGCGAGGCCGAGCACGAAGTAATCCAACATTGCAAGGCGCATCCTGATCAACTCATCATCGAAGCGATCGCGGCGGTCTTCAAGGATATGAGAGCGGCGCTCGGGATCAGGATGCAGCCCTGACCCGCGGGATCGGACACCTTTTACGGCAGGCCGACAGTCGGAGCAGCCTGACGATTGTTTGAAGACCATTCGATTTGCAAAGGAGAGAACAATGGAGATCACGCGTCGCAATCTTGCGCTCGGCGGAATGGGTCTGCTCACCGGAGCGGCGATAGGTCGACCAGCCGTCGCCGAGGAGGGAGCTTTCCTGGGTGTCGGTCAGGGCTTGGAGGACTTCTGGCTCGCGAGCGACGCCTACATATTCGGCTATCCGTTGGTGACGATGGAGATGACGCGGAGGATCATCACCAACGTCGCGGAGCCCGTGGGCACGCGGGGGCCGATGGGCCATATCATCAAGCTGCGTCAATATCCGGACGCGTCGTTCCGTGACGTCACTGCGCCCAACGCGGACACGCTCTACACCACGTCCTTCTTCGACGTCGGCAAAGAGCCGTGGGTCCTCAGCATCCCGGACATGAAGGGGCGCTATTTCCTGATGCCCATGCTTGATGGCTGGACGACGGTGTTCCAGGTGCCGGGAAAGCGCACCACCGGCACCGGTGCACAAACCTATGCCATCACCGGGCCCGGCTGGAAGGGCACGCTGCCGGACGGCGTGAAGGAGTACAAATCGCCCACCAATATCGTGTGGCTGCTCGGCCGCATCTATTGCACCGGAACGCCGGAGGACTACGCCGCCGTCCACAAGCTGCAGGATGAGTGCAAGCTCGTTCCGCTCAGTGCTTACGGCAAGCCGTACACACCGCCTCCAGGAAAGGTCGATCCTTCGATCGACATGAAGACGGCCGTCCGCGAACAGGTCAATCGCATGGACGCGGTGTCGTATTTCAAGCTGCTATGCGCGCTCATGAAAAGCAACCCGCCGAACGCGGCAGACGCGGCCCAGCTCGCCAAATTTGCCCGCATCGGCATCGTACCCGGGCGGGACTTTGACGAGACCAAGCTGAAGGCGGACTTCCTGAAGCGTGTGCCCGAGGTGTCATTCGACAGGATCATGCTTCAGTTCAAGGTCAACAAGGCCATCACGGATGAGAACGGCTTTGCGTTCACGACGAAAACCGGCATCTACGGGACGGACTACCCGATGCGGGCCCTGGTAACCGCGATCGGACTCGGCGCCAACCGCCCGCAGGATGCCGTCTATCCGACCTCGCAAAAGGATGCGGATGGCCGCAAGTACAATGGTGCGAACAAATACGTCATGCGGTTTCCCAAAGGCCACTTGCCTCCGGTCGAGGGATTCTGGTCGCTCACCATGTACGACAGCAGCTACTTCTTTGTGAACAATCCGCTCAACCGATATTCGATCAGCGCGCGGGAAAATCTGAAGGAAAATCCGGACGGCTCGACCGATCTCTATATTCAGAAAGACTCGCCCGGCAAAGACAAGGAATCGAACTGGCTTCCTGCGCCCGAGGGAGATTTCATACTCATGCTGCGGATGTATTGGCCGCAGGAAACCGACCCCTCGATCATCAACGGCACTTGGACGATTCCGGCCGCCAAGAAGATCGGGGCCTGAGAAACTGGATTCATGCCGGCTCCAACCGGGCCGGCATGAATCAATGTGCTACAATTTTGGGGCGAATCGTGCGCTTGAGCGAGCCGTACAGGTCGCACCGCACCAAAGGGGGCGTGACATGCGGCTTCGCGGTCTTTCGATGAGGCGGCGACCAAACGGGCGAGGCAAGACACTCAGGGATGTCGGCATCGCCATGATACTGGTCATGGCGTCAGTTTCGTCTGAGACCGCGCGTGCCGACGAGGCCGGCGTCTCATACTGGCTTCCCGGCCGCTTCGGCAGCCTCGCTGCGACCCCGCAGGTCCCTGGCTGGTCGATGGCGGAGGTCTACTATCACACCAGCGTAAGTGCATTCGGCAATGCCGCGGCCGCCAGGGAGATCCAGGTCGGCAGAATCCCCGCCGCGGCTAACGTCAACCTAAACCTGCATCTCAACGCGCAGGCGGATCTCATCCTTCTCAATCCCACTTATACGTTCGCAACGCCGGTGCTGGGTGGCCAACTTGCCATCGGCGTGACCGGGCTGTTCGGACGGTCGAGCGCGGATCTTGCGGGGACGCTGACGGCGGCCGTCGGTCCGCTGGCGACAACCCGCACCGGCAGCTTCGGCGATTCGATCACATCGGTCGGCGACCTCTACCCGCAGGCGACGCTGAAGTGGAACGCCGGGGTGCACAATTTCATGAGCTATGTAACGGGAGACATCCCGGTCGGAGCATACAGCCCGAGCAGCCTTGCCAATCTCGGCATCGGTCACGCGGCCATCGATGCCGGCGGCGGCTACACCTACTTCAACCAGCAGGCGGGCCACGAATTTTCCGCGGTCGCGGGCTTCACCTACAATTTCAAGAATCCGGATACCCAGTACCAGAGCGGGGTCGACTTCCATCTGGATTGGGGCGCCTCCCAATTCCTGTCAAAGCAGGTTTTCGTTGGCCTGGTTGGATATGCCTATCAGCAGGTCACCGACGATTTCGGCCAGCACCCTGTCCTGGGAGGCTTCCGGTCCCGCGTGCTTGGCGTTGGTCCGCAGATCGGCTTCCTGTTTCCCGTAGGCGACATGCAGGGTTATCTGAATCTCAAAGGGTATGGAGAATTTGCAGCAGAGAATCGCCCGGCCGGCTGGAATACCTGGTTGACGTTCTCGATCTCTCCGATGGCGCCGACCAGCACCGTGACGCCGACCCGACGGGTCGTGACAAAATAGCAGCGCTGCTGGCGCCTTCAATTGTGCCGAGATCACGCCACTATGGGCCGCAACCGTGTCGATGCCCGCCGTTCGGACGCCGCCCGGCAATTAGCCGACGCCGGTTCGATACGCGGGCGTCGTGATTGTCAGCAGGGTCCACGCTGCCAATGCTCGGCCGATTGGTTTCAGCCGCGCCAACCCGAAAGTGGAGTCGATGTTACCGGATACGCCGTCGGTCAGTCAGCTCTCTCAAGTGATTTCTCAAGCGGCCGCGCCCGCATTTCTGCTTGGCGCATTGGCGGCCTTTATCGCGGTGCTGATTTCCCGCCTGAACCGGATCATCGACAGATCGATTTACCTGAACCAAATTTCGGATCAGGATCAGGCGAGATGCCGGCTCAAGGCAGACCTGCCGCGTCTTGCTCGGCGCGCCACCATGATCAATCGCGCGATCTTCTGGTCCATCATGGGAAGCATTTCGATCAGCGTTGTCATCGTCGTCGGCTTTGTGAGTGCGTTCCTTCACATCCAGCACGAGCGGGGCGTTGCCATTCTCTTCATTGTTGCCGTTGTGGCTTTCATCGTGTCGTTGGTCGATTTCGCGCGAGAGGTCCGAATTGCCCTGAGCGAGTTCGATCACTACGGCTAGACGCAACGCATTGATACGTGCACGCCTTAACGCGCACGCGCGGCAAATGTCGTGAGCGCTGCCACCATCAACTCCGGCGCTTCCTGCGCGACGCAATGTCCGACACCGTCGAACGTCCAGCGGCTCGCATGCGGGATCAGCGCCGCGGCGCGGTCGGCCATTTCCTTGTAGATTGGCCATGACTGCTCGGTGGTCGCGATGCAGACCGGGCAGGCAATGTCGCAGAACCAGGGGAACGGATTACCGCGGGCGTCGCCGGTGTAGATTTGCTCCATGGCCTGGAAGATCGGCCCGAGCAGGGCCGACTCGATTTCCGGCGTACAAAGCAGCCGCATGCGGCCGTCGCCGAGCCGCGCAAAGCCGTGATGGACATAGGCCCACAGCGACCGTTCGGTCCATGGTGCGAAGGCCGGCGCGGCGCGCAGCCGCTGGAACAGATCGTCGGCGCTGTCGAACTCGGCCCGGCGGCGCAGCACGCCCTGCACCGAGCCGTTCGCGATGTCGCTGAGGCCTCCGGCGCGCGGCGCGCGCGGATCCATCGCGGTCGGCTCCGTGACATGCAGGCGCGCGAAGCGACCGGGCATCAGTCTGGCTGCGAGCAGCAGGTCGGTTGCGCCGGCACTGTGACCGATGGCGTAGATGTCATGGAGGTCGAGGCGCTCCACCACCATGCGGACGTCTTCGGCAAAATCCTGGAAGTGATAGCGATCGGCCGGCGGCTTGTGGCTCAAGCCATGGCCGCGGCGGTCGAGCGCATAGACGGCGTGATCGGCAGCAAGCGCCTCCGCGACCTCGGTCCATACCTCCGCGACAAAGCCTGTGCCGTGCAGCAGCAGCGCCGGCGGCTTGTCCGAGGCCGGCTCGCCCCATTGCGCCACCGCAACCTGTGCACCGGTATCGCCGACCAGAAAGCGCTTCGGGGCGTTCATCGTTGTTTTATCGTGCATCCTGCAGGATCATCGCCGCGGCCTTTTCGGCGATCATCGCCGTCGGCGTATTGGTGTTGCCCGAGGTGATGGTCGGCATCACCGAGGCATCCGCGATGCGCAGGCCGTGCAGGCCGTAGAAGCGCAGCCGCTCGTCGACCACGGCCATCGGATCATTGGCCGTTCCCATCTTCGCGGTGCCGACGGGGTGGAAGATCGTGGTGCCGATGTCGCCGGCAGCCTTGGCGAGCGAAGCATCGTCGTCGCCGACCGAGGGGCCGGGCAGGAATTCCTCGGGATGATGTTTCTCCAGCGCCTTCTGCTTCATCAGCCTACGCGTGGTGCGGATTGCGTCGGCCGCGACCTGGCGGTCGTCGTCGGTCGACAGATAATTCGGCGCGATCGACGGCTTGTCGTCGGGAAGGGACGATTTGATGCGCACGGTGCCGCGCGAGCTCGGCTGCAGATTGCAGGCGCTCACCGTGATCGCGGGGAAACGGTGCAGCGGATCGCCGAACTTGTCGAGCGACAGCGGCTGCACGTGGAACTGGATATTGGCGCGCGAGCGCGTCGCGTCCGAGCGCGTGAAGATGCCGAGCTGCGACGGCGCCATGGTCAGGGGACCACGGCGGCGGAATGCGTAGTCGAGGCCCATCAGGCCGCGGCGCACGAGATTGTAGTAAGTTTCGTTCAGCGTACGCACGCCGGAGACCTTGTAGATCGCGCGCTGCTGCAGATGGTCCTGCAGATTATGGCCGATGCCCTGCACGTCGAGCACGATGTCGATGCCGAGCGGCGACAGCCATTCGGACGGACCAATGCCGGAGCGCTGCAGCACCTGCGTGGTTCCGATCGAACCGGCGCAAAGGATCACTTCACCCCGGGCGCGCGCCTCCACCGTCTCATTGCCCTGCCGGAACAGCACGCCGGCGGCGCGGCCGCTCTCGATCACCAGGCGGTCGACCAGCACGTCGGTTTCGAGCCTGAGATTGCTGCGGTTCAGCACCGGCTTGAGGAAGCCGCGCGCCGACGACCAGCGCCGGCCGCGCTTCTGGTTGACGTGGAAGTAGCTGGTGCCCTCGTTGTCGCCGGTGTTGAAATCCGGGATGCGCTTGATGCCCATCTCCTCGGCGGCATCGCCGACCGCATCGAGGATCTGCCACGACAGCCGCGGCGCCTCGATGCGCCAGCCGCCGCCGACACCATGATGCTCGCTTTCGCCGAGGAAGTGATCCTCGAGCCGCTTGAACGCCGGCAGCACGTCGCTGTAGCTCCAGCCGGTGAGGCCGAGCTGCCGCCAGTGGTCGTAATCCTCGGCCTGGCCACGCATCGAGATCATGGCGTTGATGGCGGAGGAGCCGCCTATCACCTTGCCGCGCGGGTAGGCGAGCGCGCGGCCGTTGAGGCCGGGCTCGGCCTCGGTCTTGAACATCCAGTCCGATCGCGGATTGCCGATCGCGAAGAGATAGCCGACCGGGATATGAAACCAGATCCAGTTGTCCTTGCCGCCGGCTTCCAGCAGCAGCACGCGCTTCTTCGGATCGGCCGACAGGCGGTTGGCCATGATGCAGCCCGCCGTGCCTGCGCCGACGATAATGTAGTCGAAATCACCCTCGAGCCTTCGCGGCATGTCCTCGTTCCCGGCAAGCGTCTTTTGTTGGGCCCCTTCTATAGCGTTTTCGAGCGAAGTGGAGCCCGGTTCGCGTGAAGAAAACGCGTCAACACAAGAAAATAGAACTCGGTTCTGACAGAGTCAGGACCGAGTTCTATCCAGACGCAGCGGGCCGACACAAGCCCGGCAGTGGATGCCGGGCGTGCGCTGGATGATCAGGGGCGGCTCGGTTCGGCCAGTGTGACCTCATGGCTCGCGCGGGGAACACAGACGATCAGCGTCAGCATGCCGATGCCGAGCACGGCGCCGACGAGGGCGAGCGGTGCGTAGATGCTCCCGGTTGCGGCAGTCATCCAGCCGATCAGGGCAGGGCAGACCGCGCCGCCGAACGAGCCGATCGCCGAGATCAGCGCGATGCCGCCGGCCGCGGCGCTGCCCTCCAGCATCGCGTTCGGAATCGTCCAGAACAGCGACAGGATCGCGAAGATGCCGATCGAGGCGACGGCAAGCAGCGTGACGGTCAGGAGCACGCTGTCTTGCGCGGCCTGCAAGGCGATGAAGCAGGCCGCTGCGACGAGGCCGCAGCAGACCACGTGCCAGCGCCGTTCCCGTGTGCGGTCGGAGCTGTAGCCGATCAGCACCATGCCGATCGCGGACGCAACCGAGATCGCGCCGCTCAGCCAGCCGATCTCGGTGGTGGTCGCCACGCCGACGCGTTTCAGCAGCGTCGGAGTCCACAGCAGGATGGTGTTGAGCGAGCAGAAGAACGCGAAGTAGATGAAGGAGAGCAGATAGACGCGCGGCTCGCGCAGCGCCGCCGCGAAGCTCCGCGTGGTGCCGGGAACGGCGGCGCGGTCGCGGGCGAGATCGCTTGCGACCTGCCGCCGCTCGTCGGCGCTCAGCCAGCTCGCGACCTGCGGTCCGTCGGCGAGGTAGAAATAGGCGGCGATGCCGAGCAGCACGGCCGGGCCGCCTTCGAGGATGAACAGCCACTGCCAGCCATGCAGGCCATGGACGCCCTGCATGTGATCCATGATCAGGCCCGACAAGGGACCCGCGATGACGCCGCCGAGCGGGACCGCCATCACGAACAGGCTCGTCATGCGGCCGCGCACGCGATCCGGGAACCACAGCGTCAGATAATACAGGATGCCGGGGAAGAAGCCGCCCTCGGCGGCGCCGAGCAGGAAGCGTAGCAGATAGAGGTGATACTGGTTCTGCACCAGCGCGAGTAGCACGGTGACTGCGCCCCACAGTACCATGATCCGCAGCAGTGTCTTGCGGACACCGACCTTGACCAGCAGGAGATTGCTCGGCACTTCGAGCGCGACATAGCCGACCGAGAAGATGCCGGCAGCAAGCCCGAACACGGCGTCGTCGATCTGCAGGTCGTGCAGGAATTGCAGCTTGGCAAAGCCGATGTTGAAGCGGTCGATGATCGCAACCGTGTAGCAAGCCAGCAGGAACGGGATCAGGCGCCAGGCGATCCGTCCATAGAGCCGCGAATGGGCCGCATCCTGCATGAAAGTCTCCTCAAGTGATTATTTGATTGTTTGTTGGTGCCGCGACGGCGGTAGGCTCCCTCGCCCCGTTCTTAGGGGGAGAGGGTTGGGGTGAGGGACCGTCTCCCCATAGACGGTGACAGCAACCCTCGCGGAGGCTCGCCCTCACCCGGAATGCATCTAGCGATGCATTTCCGACCTGTCCCCGCAGGCGGGGCGAAAGAGCCCGTTGCTCCGATCGAGTGCGCGCGGCTAGCCTGCCTTCGCGTTCGGCGGAAACTCCAGCATCGCTTCGCCGGCTGCGACCGTCTCGCCGCGTTGGTTCTGTACGGCGACGTCGACCAGCACCCAGCGCGACTTCGCGGTCGTTTGCTTGGCTTTGATGGTGCCGGCCGGACGGATGGTGTCGCCGGGCTTCACCGGCTTCAGCCAGCGCGTCTCGAGCCTGCGATGGATCGCGCCGGCAGGCGTTGCCCAGTCGGTCAGCATGCGCGAGATCAGGCCGAAATTGTTCATGCCGTGCATGATGATGCCGCCGAAATTGGTCTTGCCGAAATCGCCCTTCATGTAGTTGTCGTCGAGATGCAGCGGGTTGTAGTCGAGCGACGCGTCGCAGAACAGGCGGATCGATTCGCGCGAAACCGCAAATGCCGGGCCGTCGATGGTGTCGCCGGCCTTGAGAGATTCGAAATTCGCCGTGGTCATGGTGATCCTCCTTACATCGGACGGATGGTCTGGCCGCGACCCGAGCAGATCACGTCGCCATGCTGGTTGAAGAAGACATTGTCGTGCACCACGAACAACCGCTCACGCTTGATGAACTTGTCGAGCGCGCGCGCCTGCAGGGTGATGGTGTCGCCGGGGCGTGCCGGGATGTTGTAGCTCCACGACTGCCCGGCATTGACGGTGCCCGGCGAGCGCATCCAGTCGTCGGCCGGCGTGCAGGCGAACATCAGCAGGATATGGATCGCGGGCGGCGCGATCAGCCCGGCATAGGGCCCGGCCTTGGCGGCTGCTTCGTCAAGATAGAGCGGATTGGTCTCGCCGACTGCGCGGCAGTACAGCGCGATCGCTTCCTGCGTGAGCTTGTAGGGCAGCGTCTTGCGCGGCTCGCCGGGGACGATGTCGTCCCACACCTTGCGCAGCTTCGCGTCCTTCCAGAAATCGGTTTCGAACGGGGTGGCCGCAGAACTTTCTGCTTGCGCCATCGTGCATCCTCCTGCTATTGAGTTCGCCAGGCGAACAATTCATTCGCTATATGAATTCACGCTAGCGCGGTCGGGAGCCCCTGACAAGCGCGCAGGGCCGCGTCATGTGCAGGCCGCCATGCGGGCTGCGATGTCATGAGCGCGATGACGGAACCAGCTGGGCGCCCGCCATGAGCAAAGAGAGTGACGGCTTCGTGCGCGCGATTGCGCGCGGCTTCTCGATCATCGAGGCACTCGGCAAGCCGCCGGGGCGGCACACGCTGGCGGAGGCCGCCGATACTGCCGGCCTCAACCGCGCCACCGCGCGGCGTATCCTCGCGACCCTGATCGCGCTGAAATATTGCGCCTCCGACGGACGCTATTTCAGCCTGCGGCCGCGCGCGCTCGGGCTCGGCCTGTCCTATCTCAACGCCTTGCCATACTGGGGTCATGCGCAGCGTGCGCTGGAAAACCTGCGCAACGAGATCGGCGAATCCTGCGCGATGGCGGTACTCGACGAGGATGAGATCGTCTATGCGCTGCGCCTGCCGGCGCGGCGGATTCTTTCCGCCAATCTTGGCGTCGGCAGCCGGCTGCCCGCGCATCTGGTCTCGCTCGGCCGCGTCATGCTCGCGGCGCTGCCGCCCGGCACCCGCGAGGCTTATCTCGCGACCGGGGGCTTCAGGCAGGTCACGCCGCGCACGGTCACCGATCCGGAGCGTCTCGGCGAGTTGCTCGCGCGCGTCGAGAGCGACGGCTATGCCTGGGTCGATGGCGAGCTCGATCCGGCGATCTGCGGCATCGCGGTGCCGTTGCGCGATCCCGCGGGCGCGGTGGTCGCCGCGCTCAGCGTCAACACGATCTCGGGGACGGTGAGCGAAGCCGGCGCGCGCAAGAAGTTCCTGCTGCCGCTGCGCCGCACCGCGCAGGAGATCCGCAGCCAGATGCTGACATCAGGGTAGGGGACGGCCGTTATCGACGCCTTTTCACCCGCTCCGGACCTGGATGGCTTTCCACGCCCATGCCGAATGAATAGTCTTTCGCCTTGCTGGCCGGGTGAACTGCCAAGGAAAATCGCGGCCACGTCAAAGTGCAGATCGATTGCTCAACTTGCCGGAGGATTGCCGTGGCCGACCCAGTCCGCGCCCCTTTCTATCACGACGGAATGCGTGAGTTGCAGGACCGCTTCGACGGTCGGCGTGTCGCCGACGGCCTCGAGAAGCATCGCCTCCACTTCGAATTCTGGGAACAGGACCGCAAGCTCATCGAGGAGACGCGCTTCTTTTTCATCGCGACCAGCTACCAGGACAACGTCGATTGCTCGATGCGTTCCGGCGATCCCGGCTTCGTGAGGATCACAGGGCCCGATACGCTTGAATTCCCTGAATACGACGGCAACAACATGTACCGCACGCTCGGCAATATTCACCGCAACCCGAACGTCGGGTTGCTGTTTGTACGGCTCGACGGCAAGACGTTTCGCACGCGCATCCGAGGCAAGGCAACGATCCACGACAGCGCCGAAGTGCTTGCCGGGCATCATGGCGCGAAGGTCGTCGTGCGCGTCAAATGCGAGATCTTTCCAAATTGCCCGCGCTACGTTCCGGACCTGATGGGCGCCTCAGCGGACGTACCGGCGAATCTTTACGTGCCTCGGCCCGGGTACGAGCCGCCCGCCCCGGAATGGAAAAGCCGGGATTATCTCAAGGACGTCCTTTCGAAGTACGATCCGCATCGGAAACGTGACGCATAGCGGACAGCCGGGAACCGCATCCGGACGAGCGAGCAAACCGCGATCAGGGCAGCGGCGCCATGTAGGGAATGCTGCCGACCAGAGCGAACACCTGCACCGCGTTGCACAGCATGCCGCCCCAATGCAGCTGGCGCAGCCGCCGCACCGCGGTGGGATCACCCGAGTCTCGCGCGTCCGCCTCAGCATCGAGCCGCCGCAAGAACCATCGGCGCGCCAGCACCGCGAACGCCGCGATCAAGGCGATGCCAAGCGCAACGGCGAACCGGCCGGCCGTGGCAAAGGCGAGCGTGCCGATCACGCCCGAAACAGTGAGCACCAGGAAGTAGGCATTGAACATGCCACGCAGCAGCCGTGTGACCGGCGGGACGTCGAGCTTCACAAGCAGGAACGCCGGCGCCGCCAGCAGGAAGTATCCCATCGGCACCAGCAGGATGATGGTGGAAAACAGGACCGCTTGATCCGGCGTCATGCAGCCGCTCCGTGTTGGAAGGCGAGAGGATTTCGGTGCGGGAAACCTGGGGTAGTATCCGTGCGGGATATGTGCCGCACTATTAGGCTTTGGTCGGATGCGATGATATCAGACCTGAGGTCTGCGCAAAGTCCAGCGAGGGACGGCCCGCATCCCGATTGCGAATGCAGGCTCCAGCCGCGAGCATGCCACATCTGTTTGGGTGGACCGGCTCTTGCATGCTAGAGATGACTTACGTCCAACCTCTGAGGCCAGAATTCTCATGCCCATCGTGAACCGCGTCGCCGATCTGCAACCCGATATCCAGGCCTGGCGCCGCGACATCCATGAAAACCCCGAGCTGCTCTACGATGTGCACCGCACTGCATCATTCGTCGCCGACCGGTTGCGCGAGTTCGGTTGCGACGAGGTCGCGACCGGGCTCGGCAAGACCGGCGTGGTCGGGGTCATCAAGGGCAAGAAGGGGCCGGCGAAGGGCGACGTCAAGGTGATCGGCCTGCGCGCCGACATGGATGCGCTGCCGATTCACGAACAGACCAATTTGCCCTACGCCTCGAAGACGCCGGGCAAGATGCACGCCTGCGGCCATGACGGCCACACCGCGATGCTGCTGGGGGCGGCGCGCTATCTCGCCGAGACGCGCAATTTCGCCGGCGAGGCGGTCGTGATCTTCCAGCCGGCCGAGGAGGGCGGAGCGGGTGCCGCCGCGATGATCAAGGACGGCCTGATGGACCGCTTCGGCATCGAGCAGGTCTACGGCATGCACAACGGTCCGGGGATTCCGATCGGCTCGTTCGCGATCCGCACCGGCCCGATCATGGCCGCGACCGATGCGATCGACATCAAGATCGAAGGGCTCGGCGGTCACGCCGCGCGTCCGCACAAATGCATCGATTCCGTGCTGGTCGGCGCGCAGCTCGTCACCGCCTTGCAGCAGATCGTCGCGCGCACCGTCGATCCGCTCGACTCCGCCGTGATCTCGATGTGCGAATTCCACGCCGGCAACGCCCGCAACGTGATCCCGCAGACCGCGGAGTTGCGCGGCACCGTGCGCACGCTGACCCGCGAGGTGCGCGACCTCATCGAGAAGCGCGTGCGCGAGGTGGTCGACGGCGTTGCGAAGATGACCGGCGCGAAGATCGATCTGACCTATGAGCGCGGCTACCCGGTCACCGTCAACCATGAGGCGCAGACCGAATTCGCGAGCCGCATCGCGCGCGAGGTCGCGGGCGCGTCCAACGTGCACGAGATGCCGCCGCTGATGGGCGCCGAGGATTTTTCCTACATGCTGGAAGCGCGGCCCGGCGCCTTCATCTTCTGCGGCAACGGCGACAGCGCCGGCCTGCATCACCCCGCCTACAATTTCAACGACGAGGCGATCGTCTTCGGCACGTCGTATTTCGTGAAGATCGTCGAGAACGCATTGGCGGCGTGAGGCTCAAGCGTCCCAGCGCACCGGCAGCGTCACCGGACCGCGGAACACCCAGCCGCGCACGACCGGCGGAGCCTCCGCGCGGAGGCGCAGATTGCGCAGGCGCGCGAACAGCATCGGCGCCACGATCTTGCCGACGGTCAGCCGCGACACCCAGGTGCCGGCGCAGAAATGCGGTCCGGCGCCGAACGCCAGATGCGATTGCTTGGGCCGCGTCACGTCGAAACGATCCGGCTCGGCGAAGCGGCTGCCGTCGCGGTTCGCGGCGCCGACGCAAAGGCCGATCTGAAGGTCTTGCGGCAGCGTGATGCCGGAAAGATCGACATCGCGGGTGACGCGGCGCGGATACATGCCGATCGGCGAGATCCAGCGCACCGCTTCCTCGAGCGCGGCCGGCCACAGATCCGGCTTTGCCAGCACGCTGTTCTTCTGCGGCGGGTTTTCCAGGAGGCCGAGCACGAGCGTCAGGATCGCGTCGCGCGGCTCGTTCAGGCCGCCGCCGATGATCACCTTGATGTTGGCGCGGATGCCCTCGATCGGCATCGGCGGATCGGCATTGATCATCGAGGACAGGACCGAAGGATTCGGCTGGCGGCGGTGATCGTCGAGCACCGCGTCGATCGCGGCATCGACCTCGGCGCTCGCCTGCATCGCCTTGCGCTCGATCTCGGCGTCGGCGGCGTAATTGCCCGCGCCGTCGATCAGCGCCTGCGACCACTCGGCGAGGGTTTGCCACGGCATCTTGCGAAACCCGATCATTGCCATCAGGCTGAGCGAGGCCATCGGCGCGGCAAGGGCGGAGAACAGATCGGCCTCTTCGGTCGCCAACAGATCATCGATCAGTTTTTCTGCGATCGCGGTGAATTGCGGCGCCCAATGCTCCTTGATTGTGGCCGGACGGAACGAGGGCTCGATCGCCTTGCGGCCGATCGCATGCTCGGCGCCGTCCTTGCGCATGAAGGTCGGCCCCATCACCTTGTTGACCAGCGAGGCCGGATTATCGGCCGAGTAGGTCGCGGGATCGCGCTCGATCCGCATGATGTCGTCGAAGCGCGTCACCAGCGTCAGCTTCGCGGGCGCGACGAAGACCGCCGGCGCGATCTCGCGCAGCCGGCGGAAGATCGGATAGGGGTCGTCGAGCAGATCCTGATACGCGATATCGGTGACGACAGGCACGGCGCTGGTCATTGGTCCTCCCGGAAGCGCTTTTTCGCCAAGGCTAGCTCCGGGTGCACGATCGCTCAATTCGATGGGATTGATCCGGACCATCGAAATATTCCATGACCTTGTGCTAGGCTGGGCCGCCAGCAATGCGGGAGGTGCAAGGGTGGCGGCCAATTCCTCGATCGATCCGATCGACATCGGGACTCTGCGGACCCTTGTGCTGGTCTATGACCTGCAGTCGTTCTCCGCCGCGGCCAAACGGCTCGACGTCAACCAGTCCACCATCAGCTATGCGATCGAGCGGCTGCGCGGCGCGCTGCATGACCCGCTGTTCGTTCGCAGCGGCAATGGCGTGACGGCGACCAAGCGCTGCGCGACGCTGGTTACCTGGGCGCGGGAGATGATCGGCGAGATCGACGGGCTTGCCTCACCGGCGGAATTCGATCCGGCGACGACGCAGGGCAGCGTGACGATCTCCTGCAACTATCACGAACGCCAGACCCTGATCCCGCAGTTCAGCACGCGGCTGCGCGCCGGCGCGCCGCAAGTCCGTCTCGTCCTGCTCGATGCCGCGGGCCACGGCGATGTCCATCTCAAGCAGAACCAGTGCGACATCGTGCTTGGTCCGGTCGGCATCGCCGGCGAAGGCTTCTTCCGGCGCCATATCCTCACCGACCACTACGTCTGCGTGATGGATCGGGCCAATCCGCTGGCGCGCGGCCGGATCGCGCTGTCGGCCTATGCCAGGGCCGAGCATGTCTTCATCACCCACAGCGGTGAGTGGCAGCCGCTCTATCTCGCGGCGCTGAGGGCGAGGAAGATCGAGATCGAGCCAGTGGTCAGCCTGCCCAACCACGACAGTCTGGAGCGCATCATCACAGGCACCAGGCTCGTCGCGACTATCCCGCATCATCTGGCGCGGGCGATGCGCGGCGGCCTCCATGTCGCTGCGCTGCCGTTCCGCGTGCCGATCTCGATCGACATGCACTGGGGCGCCAGGACGGCCAAATCCGGCTTGCACAAATGGGCGCGCGGCCTGCTGGCCGAGGTTGCGAAGGCCTGCGCCGCCTGAGCAAGGAGCCGGGCTGCAGGTCCAAAGCAAAAGGCCCGCACCGGAGTGCGGGCCTTTGTCCGGCGCGTTGCTGCGCCGAAAGCGTGGGGCGTCAGAACAGGTGGTAGAACACGTAGTACAGAACGCCCGAGATGATCATCGCGGCCGGCAGCGTCAGCACCCAGGCCATCGCGATGTTGCGGATCGTGGCCCATTGCAGGCCGGAGCCGTTGGCGGCCATGGTGCCGGCGATGCCTGACGACAGCACGTGCGTGGTCGAGACCGGCAGGCCGTAGCCGTCGGCCGCCGCGATCGTCGCGGCCGCCGTGATCTCGGCGCAGGCGCCCTGCGCGTAGGTCAGGTGGGTCTTGCCGATCTTCTCGCCGACGGTGACGACGATACGCTTCCAGCCGACCATGGTGCCGAGGCCGAGCGCGATGGCGACGGCGAACTTCACCCAGCTCGGGATGAACTTCGTCGCGGCATCGAGCGAGCCCTTGTACTGGTTCAGCGTGGCGATGTCGGCAGCGGTCAGCTCGGCTTCCTTGTCCTTCATCAGGAAACGGATCGCCTCGGACGCCAGGTACATGTCGTTACGGGTGTTGCCGACCGCGTCAGCCGGGAACTTGGCCAGCGATCCATACTGGGCAACCTGCTGGCCGATGTCGCGCACCAGCACCGCAAGCGACGGAAAGGTGCCTTCGTTGATCTGGTGCTGCGCGACATAGTTGGTCACAGCCGGGCGCGGGTTGCCGATCACGTTGTAACCGGCGGCCTTGCCTTCGATGACCTTGCTGGCCGCGGTCGAGTGCGCCGTGAACAGCTCGATCTGGCTCGAGGGCATTGCGCGGTTCAGCGCATAGGCGGTCGGCACGGTGCCGATCAGGATCAGCATGATCAGGCCCATGCCCTTCTGACCGTCATTGGAGCCGTGGAAGAAGCTGACCAGTGTGCAGGTCAGGATCAGGATGCCGCGGATCCACCACGGCGGCGGCTGGTCGCCGACCGGTTCGCCGAACAGCGCCGGCGTCGCGCGCTGCAGCGCGATCTTGAGGAGGTAGAGCAGGCCGGCGGCGAGCGCGAAGCCGAACAGCGGCGACAGCAGCAGCGCCTTCGCGATGTTGGTCGCCTGCGACCAGTCGACGCCCGAGGTGCCGTCACGGCCGCGCAGCAGCGCGTTGGTGATGCCGACGCCCATGATCGAACCGATCAGGGTGTGCGAGCTCGAGGCCGGCAGGCCGAGCCACCAGGTGCCGAGATTCCAGATGATGGCGGCGATCAAGAGCGCGAACACCATGGCAAAGCCGGCACTGCTGCCGACCTGCAGGATCAGTTCGACCGGAAGCAGCGAGACGATGCCGAACGCGACGGCGCCGCTGGAGAGCAGCACGCCGATCAGGTTGAACATGCCCGACCACACCACGGCGACATGCGCCGGCAGCGAGCGGGTGTAGATCACGGTGGCGACCGCGTTCGCGGTGTCATGGAAGCCGTTGACGAATTCGAAGCCGAGCGCGATCAGCAGCGCGACGAACAGCAGGATATACGGCAGGAACGAGGTGATGCGCGTGCCGGTGGCGTCGACATCGGCATAGATGCTGTAGGCAACGAACAGCAGCGCGGCCGCAACCACGCCCAAATAGATAACCCCGGTGAGAGGATGAAAGCCCTTGTCGAGGTCCGGACCCTTTTTCAGGGCGGGCTCGATCGAGCCGGGTAACGCCATATCGCTCATGGTAAACTCCTGTCCCAATGCTCCCGATTTTGATCGATGCATATGACAAGCAATTGAAATCCGGCCCGCGAGACGCGCGGTCTCCCGTGGCGGTGGACATCGAGCCGAAGTTTTGTGCAACGCATTGAGCGCGCACGTGCCTTCGCGGCCTCGTGGCAATCTTCAGCAAAAAGGGATTGCCGATCGCGACGGAAACCTCTGGCCTGCGTTTCGCGGGACGAGACAATGTGCGGAGGACATCACACCGGCATCCGGCCGGCCGGGCAGCCGGAGAATTCGGCGGGCGCCTGCGAGTGGAAGGTTGCGAAATGAGGGAGGGGGATTGAGAGATGAGGTGGCGCGCCGCACGATCGGGGCTAGCAAACCGCGCAGCGCGCCCGCCTCAGGGTACGTCATGGCGTGAACATGACGCCCGATACCTGCGGAACATGCTACCCTACCACGGATCAATTAAAGGTTGTAGGTATTTGTCCGCGGCTTAGAACAATTTCTCGTTGCGATGTGGTTCCTCAGGTTCCGCTGGTTTTACGGAACTCAAGCTGCATCGACTGATCTGCGCAACTGATGTGCGGCGATTTTCAGGTCGTCGATAAAGCGCTGATATTCCAGCGCCTTGGCTTTTTCATCCGGCAGCCGCAACAGATAGGACGGGTGCACAGTGACGAGCACCTTGGTTCCGTCGTGGTCGATCAGATGGCCGCGGTTCTTGTTGATCGGCGTGATCTTGCCGAGCACGCTCTGCGCCGCGGTGGCGCCGAGCGCCATCACGAGGTCCGGCTTGATGGTGGCGAGCTCGCGCTCATACCACTGGCGGCAGGCGCGGATCTCCGGTGTGCTCGGCTTCTGGTGCAGCCGGATCTTGCCGCGCGGCACGAATTTGAAGTGCTTCACTGCATTGGTGACATAGACCTTGCGGCGATCGATGCCGGCTTCCTGCAGCGCTCGATCGAGCATCTGGCCGGCCGGTCCGACGAAGGGGTGGCCTGCGAGATCTTCCTTGTCGCCGGGCTGCTCGCCGACCAGCATCAGCGTTGCGCTTTGCGGTCCCTCGCCGAACACGGTCTGGGTTGCGTCTTTCCACAGCGGGCAGGCGCGGCAATCGGCGGCCTCCTCGCGCAAGGCCGCGATGGTGTCGTGAGCTTGCCTGCCTTGAACTTGCTTGCCTTGAACTTGCTTGCGGGGCATCGGCGTATCCTGCCGCTTCTGCGGCTCGGCCGCCTTGCGTGCGATGAAGGGGCCGCTGGTCATGCGCATTGCGTCTTCGATCAGAGGCTTAATGATCGAGTCCTCGGGCAGGTTCCTCCAATAGGCTTGCGGCATCTCCATCACTTTCAGCCGTGCGGGATTGAAGCGGCCGTTGTCGTGACGCCGCCAGGCCTCCTCGAGCCGGTCCTCGGTCGGCACTTCGGATTTGGCGACGCCCGGCGTGATCGAGATCGCGTGCCCGTCCCAATGTGCGCAGACGTCGGGGGTCAGGATCGACCACGGCATGTCGGCGAAGCGGCCGGCGAAGAACGGCGCGGCAAGCTCGACGATGTGATGCTCCGGCTCGAACCATGCGACGTAATGAGCCGTCCGCTCGCGGCCGATCTCGCGGAAGCGCAGATGCGCATGCATCCTGTCGATATCGACATAGACCGCGCGCGCCATCGCGTGGACCTCGGCGATATCGGGATCATCGGTCGCACTGAGCAGATCGTGACGGCTGCGCAGCCGCCACAGCAGGCGATAGAGCAGGGCAAAGCGTTCGTCACTGCGATGCAGGATCGCGGCCTTTGCGAGCTCGACGAATTTGGCCGACACATTGAACCGCGCCTGCGGCGTATCCGGCAATTCATTCACGCAGGATGCCGACGACAATTCGTCGTCGCTGCGTACGGTCCATGTGATCTCCGCGGGCTTCACATCGTTCAGCGCCAATCGCCGCGCGGCCTTGCGCCAGCCCTCGAAATCGGTGTCGTTGTCGAGCACGATGATGCGCATGCGATTGCTCCGTTTCCGTCACGCCGTCATTTTCGGGGCCTGCGTGCCTGACTTGCGGAAGATCAGGGCCTGTCCGGTTCGGCGGCTGCTGAATCCCATTGATTCCACTCATGAATCGATGAGTTCACCAATCCGATTGACTCCGCGGGCCCTGTTAGCTTTATATTAGAACATATCATGAACAAATGAGCCAGTCCCTGGTTCTCTGTTCAGACCAGTGACGGCCTCAAATTTTGGTTGGAAGGAGCGGCGCATATGCCGGAGCGCGATCAGCAAAAGTGGTCGCCGGTTTTGCGTCCGATCGCGCTCCTCTTTTTTAAGAAAGGCGCATGATCTTGTCGCCAAACCGCTCACACTTTGGCGGATCATGCGCCGCCGCACGCATGGGTACGCTTGCGTCTCTGCGCGGCAGCATCGCGCGCATCGAGGCGCCATCGGATGCGGCGATGCCGAACCGCGTCGCGCTCGGACACGCCGGCGCGGATGCGATGCTGCGCGGCGGGCTTGCGCCGGCGGCATTGCACGAGGTGTTCGCGGCCGGCCATCAAGGCGGCGCGGCGACCGGCTTCATTGCGGGGCTCGCCGGACGGCTGTCGGCACGCAAGCCGCTGGTCTGGGTGCGGCAGGATTTTTCCGATCGCGAAAACGGCGCGCTATCGATGCGCGGGCTTGCCGAGCTCGGCCTCGATCCGCGCCTCTTGGTCACGGTGCGCGCTGCCGATGTCGATAGCGGCCTGCGCGCCGCGGCCGACGCGCTCGCCTGCGATGCGCTCGGCGCGGTCGTGCTCGAGGTCTGGGGCCAGGCGCGCCAGCTCGATCTCGTCGCCAGCCGCAAATTGACCCTGGCCGCGCAGGCCTCCGGCGTCACCGCGCTGGTGCTGCGGATCGCGGCAACCCCGATCCCCTCGACCGCGGAGACGCGCTGGATCGTGCGCGCGGCGCATTCGCCGCCGGGCAATGCCGCGAGCGTGTGGGGCGCGCCGTCCTTCGAGGCCGAACTCGTGCGCAATCGTCATGGCCCGGTCGGGCGATGGATCATGGAATGGAAATGTGATGAGTGCCAATTCAGTGAACCGTCGGCGTATCCTCAGCCTGTGGCTGCCACGCCTGCCCATCGACCGCATCAAGCGCAAGCTCGCGCAGGACATCGCCTCGCAAGCTGATGCACGGGAGGTGGCAGGGCTCCCTCTCCCGCAAGCGGGAGAGGCGAAGAAAGCAGAACTCCCCAGCGTCGTCGTCGCAAAAGACCACAACGCCATCCTGCTGCACGCGATCGACGAGGCCGCGGTGCGCGCCGGGCTGTCGATCGGGCTGCCGCTCGCCAATGCGCGGGCGATCTGTCCGGAGCTCACGGTCTATGATGCCGATCCCGCCGCCGATCTGAAGACGCTGAACGACATCGCCGACTGGTGCGATCGCTTCACGCCGCTGGTCGCGCTCGATTTGCCTTACGGTCTGTTTCTCGACATCACCGGCTGCGCGCATCTGTTCGGCGGCGAGCGCGCGCTGCTGCAGACCGTGACGGGGGCGCTGAGCCGGCGAGGCTTTGCCGTCAGCGCGGCGATTGCCGGCACCTCGATCGCGGCGCGTACGCTGACGCGCACCGCCTCGGGCAAGATTGTCCCCGATAGCGAGGAAGCGGCGGCGGTCGGCCCGCTGCCGGTGTCGGCGCTCGGTGCCGATGCCGCTGTCACCACCGGCCTGCGCCGCGCCGGCTTGAAGACCATCGGCGATGTCGCCTCGCGCGCGCCGCATGAAATCTCGGCGCGGTTCGGTGCGGCCTTCACCACCTTGCTCAGCCACGCGCTCGGGCAGGGCGATGCCCCGATCAGCCCGCGCAAGCCGCTGCCCGATTACATCGTCGAGAAGCGTTTCCCCGAGCCGATCGCGACCGACACCGTGATCGCGCTGACGCTCTCAAGCCTTGCCAAGATGCTGGTTGCGGCGATGGACAAGCAGGGCAAAGGTGCGCGGCAGCTGGAAGCGAGCTTCTTCCGCACTGACGGTGCGGTGCGCGCGATCATGGTCGAGACCGGGCGTCCGGTGACGCGGCCCGAGATGATCGATCGCCTGTTCCGCGAGCGGCTCGATGCGCTGAATGATCCGCTCGATCCCGGCTTCGGCTTCGATCTCATTCGCCTCGCCGCAGGGCGTACCGAGATCGTGGTACAGCAGCAGCGCGATCTCGACGCCACCATACACGACAATGACGAGCTCTCGGCGCTGATCGACCGCATCGCCGCCCGCATCGGCGGAAAACGCGTCGTCGTGCATCTGCCGCTGGAGAGCCACATCCCCGAACGATCGGCGCTCGCGCTGCCGGCGCAGCATCATCTGGCCGCGGCCAGCGCCGCCGCCTGGCCGGAGCACGTTGCGAGCGAACCACCGCTGCGTCCCTTGCGGCTATTCGAGCAGCCCGAACCGATCAAGGTGCCGTTCGCGACCGTGCCCGACGGTCCGCCGCATCAATTCACCTGGCGGCGCGCGCAGCACGAGGTGGTGCGGGTCGAGGGCCCCGAGCGCATCGCGATGGAATGGTGGAAGCAGGACGGCGCGTCGCTGACGCGCGATTATTTCCGCGTCGAGGATGCCGAAGGCCAGCGCTTCTGGATCTTTCGCGACGGTCTCTACGAGAGCGAGCTGCGCGACGAGGAGGGCAAGCCCGTTCCGGCCAACTGGTATGTGCATGGGCTGTTCGCATGAGCGCACCTCCACCTGATTATGCCGAGATCGGCATCACCAGCAATTTCTCCTTCCTGCGCGGCGGTTCCGATCCGCGCGCCTATGTGCATCAGGCGAGCGAACTCGGGATTCCCGTGATCGGGCTCGCCGATCACAACACGCTGGCCGGCGTGGTGCGCGCCTGGAAGGAGCTCGACAGCGAGAAGGTTGCCCATCCGCCAAAGCTTTTGATCGGCGCCCGCATCGTCTTCATCGACTCTACGCCCGACATCCTGGTCTATCCGCGCGATCGCGCCGCCTATGGCCGGCTGTGCCAGCTCCTGACCCGCGGCAAGCGCGGCGACGACATCGTGCGGATCGAGAAAGGCGAGTGCCATCTGAAGCTCGCCGACCTCCTCGACTTCGTCGAGGGGCAGCTCCTGGTGCTGGCGCTGCCGCATCGCTTTGAGGAGGCAGGCACGCTCGATCTGCTTGCAAAGCTGAAGGCAAGCGCCGCCGACGGCGTCTGGCTCGCCGCAAGCCTGCTCTATCGCGGCGACGACAGGCGCCGCCTCGCGCGGCTGCATGGCCTCGCCACCGACGCCGGTGTGCCGCTCATCGCCACCAACGAGGTGCTCTATCACCATCCGGCGCGCCGCCCGCTGCAGGACGTGCTGACCTGCATCCGCGAAAAGACCACGATCGAGGCGGTCGGCCGCAGGCTCGAGGCCAATGCCGAGCGGCATCTCAAGCCGGCGCATGAAATGATCAGGCTGTTTCGCGATCTGCCGGACGCGATCGCGGAAACCATGCGCTTTGCTGCACGCATCTCTTTCTCGCTCGACCAGCTCAAATATCAGTATCCCGACGAGCCGGTGCCGCCGGGCAAGACCGCGCAGCAGCATCTGGAAGATTTGACCTGGGCCGGTGTCGACAAATATTTCGGCGGCGAGATCGACGAAAAGCTTCGCACCACCCTGAACAAGGAGCTCGCGCTGATCGCCGAGCTGAAATACGCGCATTACTTCCTCACCGTGCACGACATCGTGCACTATGCGCGCAGCCAGAACATCCTGTGCCAGGGACGCGGCTCGGCAGCCAATTCCGCGGTCTGCTTCGTGCTTGGCGTCACCTCGGTCGATCCGACCAAGGTCGATCTGTTGTTCGAGCGCTTCATCTCCAAGGAGCGGCTGGAGCCGCCCGACATCGACGTCGATTTCGAGCATTCGCGGCGCGAGGAGGTGATGCAATATGTCTACCGCCGCTACGGCCGCCACCGCGCCGCGATCATCGCCACCGTGATCCATTATCGCCCGCGCAGCGCGATCCGTGACGTCGGCAAGGCGCTCGGGCTGACCGAGGACGTCACCGCGGCGCTCGCCGACACCGTGTGGGGCAGCTGGGGCAAGGGCCTCAACGACATGCAGGTGCGACAGGCCGGGCTCGATCCCAAAAATGCGATGATCAACCTCGCGGTCGAGCTCGCCACCGAGCTGATCGAGTTTCCGCGTCATCTCTCGCAGCATGTCGGTGGCTATGTACTGACCCAGGACCGGCTCGACACCTATGTGCCGATCGGCAACGCCGCGATGGACGACCGCACTTTCATCGAATGGGATAAGGACGACGTCGACGCCCTTAGCATGATGAAGGTCGACGTGCTGGCGCTGGGCATGCTGACCTGCATCCGCAAATGTTTTGACCTGATCGCCGACCACAAGGGCGAGCACTGGGAGCTAGCTTCGGTCCCGCAGGACGACAAGAAAGTTTACGACATGCTGTGCCGCGGTGAATCGCTCGGCGTGTTCCAGGTCGAGAGCCGGGCGCAAATGAACATGCTGCCGCGGCTGAAGCCGCGTACCTTCTACGATCTCGTCATCGAGGTCGCGATCGTGCGCCCGGGGCCGATCCAGGGCGACATGGTGCATCCTTATCTGCGCCGGCGGAACGGCCAGGAAAAGGTCAGCTATCCATCGCCAGCGCCCGACCAGGGCGACAAGGACGAACTCTACAACGTGCTGCACAAGACGCTCGGCGTGCCGCTGTTCCAGGAGCAGGCGATGCGGATCGCGATCGAGGCGGCCCATTTCACCTCTGAGGAAGCCAATGGCCTGCGCCGCTCGATGGCGACCTTCCGCAATCTCGGCACCATCGGCAGCTACGAGGAGAAGCTGGTCGGCAACATGGTGGCGCGCGGCTACGATCCGGATTTCGCCCGCAGCTGCTTCGACCAGATCAAGGGCTTTGGCAGTTACGGCTTCCCGGAAAGCCATGCCGCGAGCTTTGCCCAACTCGTCTACATCTCCTCATGGCTGAAGCACCATCATCCGGATGCGTTCTGCTGCGGCCTGCTCAACTCGCAGCCGATGGGCTTCTATGCCCCGGCCCAGATCGTCGGCGACGTCCGCAAGAACGGCGTCACGGTGCGCGAAGTCGATGTCTCCCATAGCTTTGCGCAGAACACGCTCGAGGAGAAGGTCGGCGATCATTGCGCGGTGCGGCTCGGCTTTCGCCAGATCGACGGATTTCACTGGCTGGATGAGGACGAGGAGAGGCTGAAACAGCTTCAACTGTCATTCCGGGATGGTGCGCTAGCACCAGACCCGGAATCTCGAGATTCCGGGTTCTCGCTTCGCGATCCCCGGAATGACGGTGTTGAGACAGACTGGGCCGACCGCATCGTTGCCGCGCGCAACCGCCGGCCGTTCACCTCGCTGGAAGACTTCGCGCGCGACACCGGCCTGCCCAAGCGCGCGCTGATCCTGCTCGCCGACGCCGATGCGTTCCGCTCGCTCGGGCTCGACCGCCGCGAGGCGCTGTGGGCGGTGCGCCGGCTGCCCGACGACGTGCCGCTGCCGTTGTTTGAGGCCGCCACCGCACGCGAGCAGCCGGATGAGGGCGCCAAGCCGCTGCCGGAGATGCCGCGTCCGGAGCAGGTGGTCGCCGACTATCAGACCATCCGCCTGTCGCTGAAGGGCCATCCGATGGAGTTTTTGCGCGACACCTTTACGAAGGAGCGCGTCGTCGCCTGTCACACCATCAACAGGAGCAACGACCGCCGCCGCGTCCGCTGTGCCGGCGTCGTGCTGGTGCGGCAGCGGCCGGGCAGCGCCAAGGGCGTCGTGTTCATGACACTGGAGGACGAGACCGGCATCGCCAACATCGTGGTGTGGCCGAAGGTGATGGAGCAGTACCGCAAGGAGGTGATGGGCGCGCGCCTGATCCTGGTCGAGGGCTATATCCAGAGCAGCCCGGAGGGCGTGACGCATCTGGTGGCGCAGCGCATGACCGATCGCTCCCACGATCTGATCGGCCTCGCCAACGAATCCTTGAGCCGCAAGCATCCGGTGCCGGCGGGCCCCGCGCTGATCGAGCCGCTCAACGACGACCGCCGCGATCACGGCGACAACTCGCCGCAAAAGATCCGCCACCCACGCAACGTCCGCATCCTGCCGCCGTCCCGCGATTTTCATTGAACCGCGTGCGACGGCTCTCTCACCGTCACCCTGAGGACACCTGTGGTCCTACCCCCGAGCTTTCTACCCATTGCTCGGGGCCCATGGGTGCGATCGGCACCCGGCTTTCCCTGCGCCCTCTGTTCAAAAGAGAGGGCGGAACGAGATGCAAAGCTCGGACAAAACATGTCGTGAGAACGCGGAAGCATGACTCACATACCGCGCCACACACTCATCGTCGTCCCGGCGAAGGCCGGGACCCACAACCACCGTTGCAAATGGTTACGCTCTGCTGGAACGACGAGTGCCATCCACAACATCCGCTGCGGCGTATGGGTCCCTGCCTTCGCCGGGACGACGCCTGGGACCACCGAAGCAAATTGCTATGCACTCTTGCAACGGCGAGCCCCGCTACAACGTGCGCTGCGGCGTATGGGTTGTCTGAGTCCAGCGGCGTGAACGCCAGTGTCCATCCAGTCGGTTCATCGACTGATGTCGCGCGAATGCGAACGTGTAGCCTACACGCCAATGCTGACACGTAGCTTACAGCTGGTCCCTGTCGGGCGGGTCTCACCGTCGCATCGATGGCGGATGACTTCCTCAGCCGCTGCATGCTACTCCACCGCGGCGCCGACCGGCGGTCCGCCCGGCGGGCGGTGCAGGAAGGTGATCGATGCGTAGGCGCCGACCCACGAGCCGAGGGCGGCGAAGGCGACGTAGAGCCAGTTTTCGGTGTAGCTGATCACCGCATAGGAGGAGAGCACATACCAGACGCTGCTCCAGGTCGCCGCCGGCACGCGCTTGCGCGCCACGACCGCCGAGGTGAACATGACATAGACCGCGTCGGTCGCTGCGGTCGCGAGGAAGACAGCGCCGGCGGTGAGAGGATCGATGGCAGCCATTGCAACTCCTGTGTGGGTCGGGCAGAGCTGGATATAAGCAGGGCCGGAAATGATTGTTGGGATCGGGCACCGCCTTTTTGTCATCATGCTCGGGCATAGGATAATCGCAAACGGGTATGCGCATGCAGGACATTCGTGAAATCCTTTCCGATGTCTGGACCGGCGCCGGCGGCGCGCCGGCCGCGCTCGATGCGGTCACATTGACCGGCAGCGAGCCGCAGCTGCCGTCGTCGTTTCGGGTCGCAGCCGCAGCGCAGGCGCCGATCGCAGCAGCCGGCCTCGCCGCGGCCGAGATCTGGAAGGCCCGCAGCGGCGAGCAGCAGGACGTCGCGGTCGACATCCGCCATGCCGTCGTCGAATGCCGCAGCGAGCGCTATTTGCGCGTCGACGACAAGCCGCCGCCGCCGGCCTGGGACAAGATCGCCGGCGTCTATCGTGTCAAAGACAACCGCTTTGTCCGCCTGCACACCAATTTCCCGCATCATCGCGACGCCGTCTGCAAGGTGCTCGGCTGCAACGCCGAGCGTGACGAGGTCCAGGCCGCGCTGCTGCAATGGGACGGCGAGGCGTTCGAGACCGCGGCCTACGCCGCCGGCGGCGTCGTCGCCTTGATGCGCTCGCACGACGAGTGGTCGGCGACGACGCATGCCAAAGAACTGGCAAAACTGCCGCTGATCTCGATCGAGAAGATCGGCGAGGCCGCACCGAAGCCGTGGCCCGCGGGCAACCGGCCGCTGGCCGGCATCCGTGTGCTCGATCTGTCGCGCGTAATCGCCGGTCCCGTCGCCGGCCGCACGCTCGCGGCGCATGGCGCCGACGTACTCCTGATCTCCGGTCCCGATCTGCCGGCGATCCCCTGGCTCACCATCGACACCGGCCGCGGCAAGCTCACGAGCTTCCTCGAACTGCGGAGCGAGGAGGGGCGGGGTGTGATGCAGGGGCTGTTGGCGCAGGCCGATATTCTCTCGCAGGGCTATCGGCCGCAGGCGATCGCGCGGCTCGGCTTCTCGCCGGAGGAAGCGGCGCGGATCAATCCCGGGATCGTCTATGTGACACTGTCGGCCTACGGCCATGCCGGCCCGTGGGCCGGGCGCCGCGGCTTCGACTCGCTGGTGCAGACCACGACCGGCTTCAATCATGCCGAAGGACAGGCGGCCGGCACAGATGGGCCGAAGGAATTGCCGGCCCAGATGCTCGACCACGCCACCGGATATTTCATGGCGTTCGGTGCCATGATGGCGAAGGCCCGCCAGGCCCGCGAAGGCGGCAGCTGGCACGTCCGGGTATCGCTGGCGCAGACCGGACGCTGGCTGTGGAATCTCGGCCGCCTCGAAGGAGGCCTTGCGACCGAGGACCTGAAGGCGGATGCGGTGCAGCCCTTCATCGAACGGCTGCGGTCAGGCTTTGGCACGCTGAGCTCGGTCCGGCATGCCGCCGTGCTGTCCAGGACCCCGGCCCATTGGTCCCGTCCGGCCATGCCGCTCGGCAGCCACCCTCCGGAGTTTCCTGCCCCGGAGTTTCCCGGATGAGACATTCAGCTGCCGTTCAGGCTATGCAAACTTTAACGACAGGCATCGCCGAAGGGCGATTTTTAGGTTGTTTGAGACGCCAATTCAGCACTATTAGCGCACCGCTGGGGCCGTCCCGCCGGATGCTGCAACGATTGACCCCGCGGACCGCATGGTGAAAGAGTTTACCAAGAGAATGCAGAGCTTTAGCCGCCCGCGCCTGGTCGTGGCCGCGGCGCTGCTGGCGGTTGCCTGCGCGGGTGCCTATGGCTACACGCGTTTCGGCTCGGAAAAGCAGACATCTTCGGAAGTCTCCAGCCAGTCCCGCAAGGGCGGCGCGCGCTATGCGCCGTCGGCGGCCGAGTGGGCCAGCCTGACCTTCCAGACCGTGAGCGAGCACACCTTCCGCTCCGAGCTGGTGACCGAGGGCAAGATCGGCATCGATGAGGACCGCTCCACCCCGGTCTACTCGCCCTATACCGGGCGCGTCACCCGCCTCATGGTGCGGCCGGGCGATGCCGTGGTGAAGGGCCAGCCGCTGTTCGTGATCGAGGCGGCCGACACCGTGCAGGCACAGAACGACTACATCGCGGCGATGACCGGCCTCAACAAGGCGCAGTCGGCGCTCGACCTGGCGCAAATCCAGGAGAAGCGCGCCAAGGATCTGTCCGAGGGCAAGGCGATCCCGCTGAAGGATTATCAGCAGGCCCAGACCGCGCTCGTGCAAGCGCAGAACGATGCGCGCTCGGCGCAGACGCTTTTGGAAGCGGCGCAGAACAAGCTGCACATTCTCGGCTTCGGCGACGACGACATCACGACGCTGCGGCAGAAGGGCCGCCTCAATCCGGAGACGACGGTGTTCGCGCCGATCGGCGGCACCGTGGTCCAGCGCAAGGCCGGTCCCGGCCAGTATGTCTCGACCGGCGCCAGCGACCCGGTCTACGTGATCGGCGATCTGTCGACGGTCTGGCTGATCGCCTTTGTCCGCGAATCCGACGCAGACAATGTCGCGGTCGGCCAGGACCTCACCTTCAGCGTGATGGCGCTGCCGGGCAAGACGCTGAACGCCCGGGTCAACTATGTCGCCGCGGCGATCGACGCGACCTCGCGCCGGCTCCTGGTTCGCGCCACCATCGACAACGCCGACAAGCGGCTGAAGCCCGAGATGTTCGCCAATGTGACGCTGTATTCGAAGGGCGATCACCCGGCAGTCGGCGTGCCGAAGCAGGCGCTGATCTACGAGGGCGACCAGGTTCGGCTCTGGGTCGCGAGGGCCGACGACAAGACCATCGAGCTGCGTCAGATCAAGCCCGGCCTCATCAATGGCGACCTCGTCGAGGTGGCCGGCAACCTCAAGCCGGGCGAGCAGATCGTGACGAAGGGAAGCCTCTTCATCGACCGCGCCGCATCAGGCACCTAAGCGCATGATCCGGAAAAGTGGGAAGCGGTTTTCCCTCGCGACAAACGCAGAGCGCGTTTGCGCGGAGATCACGCTCAACAAGAAAATTCCCTTCCAGTTGAAAGCGCCGATCTGAATGGATCGCCTCGTCGCCCTTGCCGTCAATCGCCGCTACTTGATGGTGGCCATGTTCGTGGCCGTCTTGATCGGCGGCCTGCTCGCGTTCAAGCAGCTCAACATCGAGGCCTATCCCGATCCGACCCCGCCGATGGTCGATATCGTGACGCAGAGCCCGGGCCTCTCGGCCGAGGAGATCGAACGCTACATCACGATCCCGATCGAGACCCAGGTCGCCGGCATCAAGAACCTCAAGACCATCCGTACCATCTCGCTGTACGGCCTTTCCGACGTCAAGCTGCAGTTCTCCTTCGACTACACCTATGACGAGGCGCTGCAACAGGTGCTCAACCGCCTGTCGCAGCTCGCGCCGCTGCCGGGCAACGTGCTGCCCGGCATCTCGCCGCTCAGCCCGATCGGCGAAATCTTCCGCTACCGCCTGAAGGGACCGCCTAACTACAGCGTGCTCGACCTCAAGACGCTGCAGGACTGGGTGCTGCAGCGCCGCTTCCGCGCGGTGCCCGGCGTGATCGACGTCACCGGCTGGGGCGGCAAGACCAAGACCTACGAGATCCAGGTCGACTTCAACAAGCTGGTCGCCAACGGACTGACGCTGCCGCAGGTGCTGCAGGCGGTGTCCAACGCAAACATCAATGTCGGTGGCAACACCGTGAACATCGGCTCGCAATCGGCCGTGGTGCGCGGCGTCGGCCTGATCCGCTCGATCGACGACCTCGCCAACACCATGGTCTCGCAGTCCGGCGGCAATCCGGTGCTGGTGCGCGACATCGCCCATGTCACGATCGGCGAGAAGCCGCGGCTCGGCATCGCCGGCCTCGACAATGACGACGACATCGTGCAGGGCATCGTCCTGATGCGCCGCGGCGAGCAGAGCTCGCCGACGATTACCCGCGTCGAGCAGCTGGTCCACGACATCAACCATTCCTCGATCCTGCCGCCCGGCGTGAAGATCGAGCGGATCTACGACCGCAAGGACCTGATCGAGCTCACCACCCACACCGTGCTGCACAACATGGTGGTCGGCATCCTCCTGATCGTGCTGTTGCAGTGGATATTCCTCGGCGACCTCCGCAGCGCGCTGATCGTCGGTGCGACGATCCCGTTCGCGCTGTTCTTCGCCGTGATCATCCTGGTGCTGCGCGGCGAATCCGCCAATCTGCTGTCGGTCGGCGCGATCGATTTCGGCCTGATCGTCGATGCCACCGTGATCATGGTGGAGGCGATCTTCCGCCGGCTGTCGCAGACCACCGCGCTGTCGGAACACGAGCGAAGCCACATCTCCGAGGACACGGTGATGGGGATGAAGAGCCACGCGATCCTGTCGGCGGCCGCCGATGTGTCGCGCTCGATCTTCTTTGCCGCGGCGATCATCATCGCGGCGTTCCTGCCGCTGTTCACGCTGTCCGGCGTCGAGGGCAACATCTTCGGCCCGATGGCGCGCACCTATGCTTACGCGCTGGCCGGCGGGCTGCTGGCGACGTTCACGGTCACTCCGGCGTTCAGCGCGATCATCCTGCCGGCGCATATCCACGAGACCGAGACCTGGATCGTCAAGAAGCTCGACGCGATCTACCTGCCGGTGCTGAACTGGGCGATCGCCAACCGCAAGCTGGTGATGGCCGGCGCGGCCGGCCTCGTGGTCATGACCATCATCTTCGCGCGCTTCCTCGGCCTCGAATTCCTGCCCAAGCTGGAAGAGGGCAATCTGTGGATCCGCGCCACGCTGCCGCCGACGATCTCGCTGCAGGAGGGCAATGCCTATGTCAACGAGATGCGGAAGCTGATCCGCAGCCGTCCCGAGGTGGTATCGGTGGTGTCGCAGCACGGCCGTCCCGACGACGGCACCGATGCGGCCGGCCTGTTCAACGCCGAATTCTTCGCGCCGCTGAAGCCGGCCAGCGAATGGCCAAATACTCACGACAAGGACGTGCTGACCGCGCAATTGCTGGCGCAGTTGCAGGAGAAATTCCCGGGCGTCGAATTCAATTTCTCGCAGTATCTGCAGGACAACGTGTCGGAAGCGGTGTCCGGCGTGAAGGGCGAGAACTCGATCAAGCTCTACGGCAATGATCTGCAGGCGCTGACCGACACCGCCAACAAGATCAAGTCGGTGCTGTCGACGGTGCAGGGCGTCACCGATCTTGCGGTGTTCACCTCGCTCGGCCAGCCGACCATCCAGATCGACGTCGATCGCGCGCGCGCCGCGCGCTATGGCCTGTCGCCGGGCGACATCAACGCCACGATCCGGGTTGCGGTCGGCGGCGACAGCGCCGGCGACCTCTATGAGCCCGGCAGCGACCGGCACTTTCCGATTATCGTCCGCCTTGCGCCGGAATATCGCAAGAGCGCGGAGGCGATCCAGAACTTGCGGATCGGGGTGGCCAACGCCAACGGCGGCATCACGCAGATCCCGCTCTCCGAAGTGGCCTCGATCAACCTGATCTCCGGCGCTGCCTATATCTACCGCGAGCAGCAGGAGCGCTATTTGCCGATCAAGTTCTCGGTCCGCGAGCGTGACCTCGGCAGCGCGATCCGGGAGGCGCAGCAGAAGATCGACGAGCAGGTGCAGCTGCCGCCGGGATCGCGCGTCGAGTGGGTCGGCGAGTTCGGCAATCTGCAGGATGCGATCAGGCGGCTGTCGATCGTGGTGCCGATCAGCCTCGCGCTGATCGCGGTGCTGCTGTTCTTCAATTTCGGCTCGATGGTCGACACCATGCTCGCGATGAGCGTGATCCCGATGGCGATCTTCGGCGGTGTGCTCGGGCTTCTGATCTCGGGGATTCCGTTCAGCGTCTCGGCGGCGATCGGCTTCATCGCGCTGTTCGGCATCGCGGTGATGGACGGCATCATCATCCTGTCGCAGTTCAACCAGCTGATCGACGAGGGCTACGACCGGATGCGCGCGGTGATCCGCACCGGCGAGCTGCAGCTGCGTCCGGTGCTGATGACCTGCGTGGTGGCGGGCGTCGGCCTGTTGCCGGCGGCGATTTCGGAAGGCATCGGCTCGCAGGTGCAGAAGCCGCTCGCCATCGTCGTTGTCACCGGCATGATGCTGGCGCCGCTGGTGATCCTGATCACGCTGCCGGTCTTGATCTCCTACTTCTCGCGCCGGCCGAAGGACGGCCTCAGGTGAAGCCGTAGAGCCGCGCCGGATTGTCGACCAGGATCGCCTTGCGGACCGCGGCGTCCGGCGCCCAGACCGGAAGCTGGTTGAGGAGGCGGCCGTCGTCGATCTGAAACAGCGGCGTCACGTCGGTGACCTTCTTGCCTTGCGGCGTCACCGAATCCGGGTGCGGCCAGTCGGTGCCCCAGACGATGCGCTCGGCATTGGCTGCGATCAGTGCCTGTGCCAGCGGCGTGGCGTCGGCATAATCGGGCGCAAGCTTGGAGGCGCGGTAGGCGCCGGAAATCTTGACATAGGCCTTGCCGGACTTGACCAGCGCGAGCAGGTCGGCAAATCCCGGCTGGCCTGTGCCGAGCGCGGCCTCGGCGCCGCCGAAATGGTCGAACACGACCGGCACCGGCGCTGTAGCGACGAGGTCCTTGATTGCGGAGATCATGGCGAGGCTGGTGAACAGCTGCACATGCCAGCCGCGCGCCTTCATCCGCTCGATCGCGGCCGAGAAGCGCTGCCGGCCGACATTGGGATCGTTGACGCCGCCGGTCGCGAGGTTGAGGCGGATGCCGCGGAAGCCGGCCTTGTTCATGGCATCGAGATCGCTCTCGCTGGTCTTGTCGTCGATCACGGCGACGCCGCGTGCGGTTGGCCCGCGGGCCGTGATGCCGAACAGGGTCGACGAATTGTCGGGGCCATAGACGCTCGGCGTCACGATCACCACGCGCTCGACATGGAGCGCCTTGTGCAGCGCGCTCATCTCCTCCGGCGAGGCCGGTTCCGGCGTGTAGACGCGGCCGGCGAAGAACGGGAATTTCTCGGGGTCGCCATGGATGTGGGTGTGGCAGTCGCACGCCCCGGCGGGCATGTCGAAATTCACCGCGGTCGATGGCTGCGCTGCCTTGGAAAATGCGTTGCTGCTGGTCATGGTCACTCCGGCTGCGATGGAAGCCAGCATCATATCGCGTCGCGTCAGCATTGGACGTCTCCCTGCGTGCTCGGCTGTTATGCGCGTCATACGCGCGCCGGCATTATGGGTTGCCGGCGGGGGCGGAGGTTATCGGCGGAGAGAGCGGGCGGGAAGGGCCCGTTCGCGGTGCGAACGGTTCCACGATGCCTATTGTCCCGACGGCGTGCGCAGGCCGTGCCAGGCGTCGCGCACCTGATGGTAGTGCACCTCGGGCAGATAGTCCGGCGTCTTCAGGTTCAGCGTCTTGACGTCGAGGCGCCCGGTCGCGCTGAGCAGCGTGTAGGAGGCGATCACGCGGTCGCGCTGCGCACCGATCAGCCGTGCTCGCGCGGTGATCAGATCCTGCTGCGCGTTGAGCACGTCGACCGTGGTGCGCTGGCCGCCCGCGGCTTCTTTCTGCACGCCAGCCAGCGCAACCTCCGCGGCCTTCATCTCGGACTCGGAAGCCGACACCGCGATCTTGGCGCCCTCATTGGCGACCCACGCGCTGACCACGGCGGTCTTGGCCTGATTGCGGACCTGATCCAGCACCAGCCGGCTCTGCGCCGCGACCTCCTTGGTCTGCCGGGTCTGCGATGCGGCGGTGCCGCCGTCATAGATCGGCTGCGTCACCTGACCGATCACCGAGGCTTGATCGGTGCCGAAGCTGCCGAGCGTGGTGTCGGTGTCGCGGCTGCGGCTGACGCTGCCCTGCACGGAGACATTCGGCATCAGGCTGCTCTCGGCGACGCGAATCGAGGTCGAGGCGACGTCGACGTCGAAGCCTGCCGCGGTGACGGCGGGATGCTCGCGGAGCGAGAGCGCGATCGCATCCTCGCGGCTGCGCGGCAACAGCCGGTCGATGGTCTCGGCCGGGCGCAACTGGGATGGTGCGTTGCCGACCACCTGCGCATAGGTGGCCTGGCTGATCGCGTAATTGACCTCGGCGGCGTTGAGATCGGCAAGGCCGCGGTTGAGCCGCGCCTCGGCCTGGGCGGTATCGGTCGGCGTCACGTCGCCGGCATTAAGGCGCCGTTCGGTGATTGCCCGGGTCTCCTTCAGGAAGGCGACGTTGGCGCGCTGCGCCTCGACCAGGGTCTGGTTGGCCAGGACGTTGGTGTAGGCGGTGACCGCGTCGAGCAGCACACCCTGGCCGACATTGCGCAACGCCTCGCGGCCGGACTGCACCTGCAACTCGGCGACGCGGACGCTGTTGGCGGTCTTGAAGCCGTTGAACAGGGTCTGCGTCACCGTGACGCCGATCTGCCACGGCTTCAGCGTTGCGGTCTGGATCACATTGCCGGGCAGCTGGTCGCGCACCGCTTGCAGACCAACCGACAGGCCGGCGATGATCTGGGGACGGTAGCCGGCCAGCGCCTGCGGCACGTTCTCGTCGGTCGCACGCTGGCGCGCCCGCTCGGCGTTGAGTTGCGGATTGGTCTGATACGCCTTGACCAGGGCGTCCGGCAGGCTCTCGGCGCGTGCCGCGGTCTCCGTCAGCAGCGCACATGCCAGCGCGCCAAGGCCGATGCCCGACAAAAGCACGCGCCTCGCTACGTCGCCGACCCTCGCGGCACGCTCAACCATGTGATCCCGCAAACCAAAACTCCGGCAGTGCGCCCCCGCCGACGCCGCCGACACATCTACCTGTTTACGGGGCGGTGCCGCCACAGACAAACCGCCGCGCGACATCTGCACATCATTTCAGTTCTTGTCTGTTGCCGGTTCGTCACAGGCGCACGTATCGGTCATATGAAGTATAAGTTTGAACCGCCGGCCGTCGATTCAACGATGCCGGTTATCCACCGTCTCTTCCGGGTCCATTGCTGATGCCGATATTCTTCTCCGACCCCGAGGCGATCGCGGAGCACATCATTCGTGACGTCGGAACTGAACTGGTGGTCGGGCTGCCGCTCGGCCTCGGCAAGGCCAACCACATCGTCAACGCGCTGTATGCGCGAGCAGTGGCCGACCGCTCCATCAACCTGACGCTGTTCTCCGCGCTGACGCTGGAAAAGCCGAAACCGAAGAGCCTGCTCGAACGGCGTTTCATCGGTCCGGTGATCGACCGCCTGTTTGGCGGCTATCCTGATCTCGCCTACGCGGATGCGCTGCATCATGGCGCACTTCCGCCCAACATCAAGGTGATCGAGTTCTTCTTCCTCGCGGGGCAGTGGCTGCACCAGCCATTCGCGCAACAGCACTACATTTCCGCCAACTACACCCATGCGGCGTCATATTTGTTGTCGCGCGGACTGAATGTCGTGCCTCAGCTCGTTGCCAAGCGCATGGTCGACGGCGTGCCGCGCTACAGCCTGAGCTGCAACACCGACACCACGCTCGACGTGCTGCGCGCCCGTGCGCAGGGGCGGGCGTCGTTCAAGCTGATCGGCCAGGTCAATTCCGAGCTGCCCTTCATGCCCGGCGCCGGCGACCTGCCGGCGGATGAACTCGCCGCGGTGCTCGACAGTCCCGAGACCGATTTCCCGCTGTTCGCGCCGCCGTCCGAGCCGATCAGCGACACCAAATATGCGATCGGCTTGCACGCCGCCGGTCTGGTCCGCGACGGCGGCACGTTGCAGATCGGCATCGGGCAGGTCGGCGACGCGCTGGCGCAGGGGCTCGTGGTCCGCCATCGCGACAACGCCCAATTCCACGGCATCATGCAGCGCCTTGCGCCCGGTACCGGGCAACTCGCCGCGGCCGAGACCGGGTCGTTCGAAAAGGGTCTCTACGGCGTCAGCGAGATGCTGTTCGAGGCGTTCCTCGGGTTGATCGACGCCGGCATCCTCAAGCGCGAGGTCGGCGGCGTGATCCTGCACGGCGCATTCTTCCTGGGCCCGCCATCATTCTACCGGGCGCTGCGCGAGATGGCACCGGAGCAGCTGGCGCGAATCCAGATGATGCCGGTTTCCTTCACCAACGAGATCTTCGGCGACGAGGACGGCAAGCGTCGCGCCCGGGTCGATGCGCGCTTCGTCAACAATGCGATGATGGCGACGCTGCTCGGCGCTGCGATCTCGGACGGTCTCGAGAACGGCCAGGTCGTGAGCGGGGTCGGCGGCCAGTACAATTTTGTGGCGCAAGCATTCGCGCTCGAGGGCGCACGTTCTGTGCTGGCGCTGGAGGCGACCCGTCAGTCCGGCAAGCAAGCGCAGTCGAACATCCGCTGGTCCTATGGACATGAGACCATCCCGCGGCATCTGCGCGATGTCTTTGTCACGGAATATGGCGTTGCCGACGTCAGGGGGAAATCCGATGCCGACGTGATCGCCGCGATGCTGCAGGTCTCGGACTCCCGCTTCCAGGGCGAATTGATGCGGCGGGCAAAGGATGCCGGCAAGCTGCAACTCAGCTACGAGATTCCTGCGGCGCATCGCGAAAATTATCCCGAGCGCATCGGCGATGCGCTGAGGCCCGCGCGCGATGCCGGGCTGCTGCCGTCATTCCCGTTCGGCAGCGACTTCACCGATGTCGAGCAGCGGTTGATTCCGGCCTTGCAGATCTTGCAGCAGGCGCAGCACACGCCGCTGCAACTCGCCGGCCTGCTGTGGCAGGGCATGCGACATCCGCCCGATGCCGCCGACCGCGAATGCCTGGCGCGGCTCGGTCTCGACAAGCCGACGCATTTCGCCGAGCGCGCCTATCGCGCGCTCGTCACCGCGGCATTGCAACGGAGCCGAATGGCTAAAGCGCGATGAGATCATCGCGCCTTAGCCTGTTGTCTGAGCATGATCTTGTCCGGAAAACCGCTTCGCACTTTTCCGGATCATGCTTTAGCGGTTCTTGTTGACCGGCTTGCGCTTCTCGATGAACGCCGCCATGCCCTCGGAGCGATCCTCGAGCGCGAAGGTCGAGTGGAACAGATTGCGCTCGACATTCATGCCCTCTGCGAGCGGCGTCTCGAACGCGCGGTTGACGGCTTCCTTGGCCATCGCGGCCGCCGGGCGCGACATCGAGGCGATCTTTTCGGCTGCCGCGAGCGCCTCCTCGAGCAGCTTGTCGGCCGGCACGATCCGCGACACGAGGCCCGAGCGCTCGGCTTCCGCCGCATCCATCATCCGCCCGGTCAGGCAGAGGTCCATCGCCTTCGACTTACCGATCGCACGGGTCAGGCGCTGCGTGCCGCCGATGCCGGGAATGGTGCCGAGGGTGATTTCCGGCTGGCCGAACTTGGCGGTGTCGGCGGCGATGATGATGTCGCACATCATCGCGAGCTCGCAGCCGCCGCCGAGCGCATAACCCGCGACCGCGGCAATGGTCGGCTTGCGGCAACGGGCGACGCGGTCGCCGCCGATGGCGGTGAAATCGCTGTTGAACATGTCGATGAAGCCTTTCGGCTGCATCTCCTTGATGTCGGCGCCGGCCGCGAAGGCCTTCTCGCTGCCGGTGATCAGGATACAGCCGATCTTGTCGTCGGCCTCGAGATCGTCGACCGCCGCGGCGATCTCGCGGAACACGCCGAACGAGAGCGCATTCAGCATTTTCGGCCGGTTCAGCGTGATGACGCCGACTGGTCCCTTGCTTTCGACAATGATGAATTCGAACGTAGCCATGGACGCAAACCCCGTGCCTGATTTGCCGGGCAATGTGCCCGCTGACGGGATGCGCTTCAAGTGGCTGAAACGAGGCTTTGGGCTGCGGTGCGGCGCCCCCCGCGCCGCACCGCAGGCGCCTCCGCTAGGCCATGAACATGCGCGCGGCGGAGGCCACCGTGAGCAAAGCGCCGAACCCGATGAAGATCTTCCCGATCAGCGAGGTCTGGTCCCAGCTCGCGCTGTCGCTGCTCGCCAGAACCGGGGCCGGCTTGGGTGCAGCCACGGTAACCGTCGGCGGCGGCGCCGGCGATGCCTCCTGTTGAGCGGTCTGCGGCTGGGCCGGCTGCGGCTGTTCCGCCGGCTGCTCCTGCTGCAGGGCTCGGTCGACCTCGTTGAGCTGGTCGGATGCGACCACATTACCGTCGGACTGGTCTGCGGGCTTGTCGGCCGCGGCAATCAACACATTGGCTTTCACCGGCGTCGCCGCTGCATTGTCGTCGCCGGAGGTCAGCTCCGCATTGGCGTTGGCGACGGTGGCGGGAATGCCTGCCGAGGTGACCCTGCCGGCGTCGTTATTGGTGGCCTTCTTGCTGTCGGATTTGTCGGCGGTCTTGTCAGCGGTCCTGGAGGACCGGTGGCGTGCCGAGCGCCGGCCATGCCGCGAACTCTGCCCGGCGGACTTGTCGGTCGTTGCGCTGTCGGATTTCGATGCCGATGCGTCCGATCCGGCCGCATGCGCCGGCAACGGAGCCGCGAGACACACAAGAAGCCCTGTCAGTCCTGTCGCAACCATCAATGCCAAGCGCCCGCTGGCTTTGATCTTCATTTTGATGATCTCCCCATGTCGCCCGCCCAAGGGCGAAAAGAGACCCCGCTGCGTGTCCACACCGGGGCAGAAAAAGGGAATCTTCGGGCATCCGGGGGCAAAAGCTGGGCAATTTCTTCCCAGTGGCCCATCGACGGCAGCAGCACCGATGCTTGTCGGACCGATCGGTGTTATGAGCCGTGACGTCTGGAAACCCGCCGGAGCGATTCTTTGAGGCCGATCCTCGGCGCGGTCTTGCTGGAGGATAGAGATCACGAATTCGTGATCGTCTGGCATGCCGCGTAACGAACTGAAAGATCGGCCGAATTGCAATTCAGGAGCCTGCGTGCGCGAACGTGAGGATGAATGGACCGGCCTGATGCGGTCGGCCATTTCAGGCGATGATGCGGCGTACCATCGCCTGCTCAAGGCCATCACGCCGGTACTCCGTGCTGCGGCGCGCCGCGGCCTGGCGCGCGCGGGACAACCGGTCGATCAGTCCGAGGACATCGTGCAGGACATCTTGTTGGCGGTACATTTGAAGCGACAGACCTGGGACACCAGCGCGGCGTTCGCGCCGTGGCTGTTCGCGATCGCGCGCAACAAGCTGATCGACGCGCTGCGCCGCCGCGGCAAGCGGATCTTCGTCAACATCGATGATTTCGCCGAGACGCTGCCCGGGGAAACACCGGAACCGACGGCCTCACCGGGCGAGGTGAGCGCCCAGTTGCAGGCTTTGCCCGCGCGGCAGCGCGAGGTGCTGCAATCGATTGCGGTCGACAGCGCCTCGATCAAGGACACCGCGGCGAAATTCTCGATGACCGAGGGCGCGGTGCGAGTCGCGCTGCATCGCGGGCTTGCGAGCCTCACTGCGAAATTACGGGATCGATGAGCATGGACACCGATCAACTCATTCGAACCCTGGCCGCCGACAATGCCTATCGCGCGCGTCCGATCGGTCTTGCGCTGATGCTGGCACTACTGGCGGCGGCGCCGGTCTCGCTCCTGATCTTCTTCGCCGAACTCGGCGTGCGGCCCGACGTGATGATCGCGATGCACAATCCGTTCTTCGACCTGAAATTCGCCGTGACGCTGGCGCTTGCCGCCTCGGCGATCGCGGTCAGCCTGCATCTGTCGCGCCCGGAGGCTTCGCTGCGCGGCTTCGGCTGGTGGCTGCTGATTCCCGCCGGCATCCTCGTCGCCGCCATCAGCGGCGAGATGATGATGCCGCAGCGGACGCCGATGATGACGCGGCTGATCGGCAAGAATTCGATGGCCTGCATGACCGCGATCCCCGCGATGTCGCTGCCGCTGCTGGTCGGCGCGCTGTACGGGCTGCGGCAGGGCGCGCCGGCGCGGCCGGCGGTCGCGGGTGCGATAGCCGGCCTGCTCTCGGCGGGGCTCGCGGCAACCGTCTACGCGTCGCACTGCACGGATGACTCGCCGCTGTTCGTCGCCACCTGGTACACGCTGGCGACCGCGATCGTTGCGAGCGTCGGCGCACTGATGGGAAACCGGGCGCTACGCTACTAGGCCGCTGGCGCGGACTGCTGCATGCGATGGAAGCGCAGCACCTGCTGCGCGGTCGACGGCCGCAGCCGCTCATAGGTGTCCTTGCAGGCCTGCAGATCGGTCGGCTCGCCGCCCGAGATGTCGTCGCGCAGGTTGATGATCGCCCGCACCGTCGACCATGACAGGCCCGAGACCTTGGCCAGGATCATGACACCCTCGGCGCGGGTTTCGATCATCATGTTCTCGGCGACGCTGACCGAGACGTTGGCGAGTGCGGCGAGCGAGGCGTTGGTCTCGTCGAACTTGCCGGCCTCGGCGAAGGCTGCGAGCTGGAATTCGTCGAGCCGGCCATCCTGGTAGAGCGACTTGACCAAGGCATGCGCGATCGTGGTGTTCGGCGTCACGGCGGCCGGCGCCGAGCGCGCGCGCCGCGTCGCTTCCTTCACCGCGATCGGAATCTCCTTGGCCTGCTGCGGATTGGCAGCCTCAAGCCGCTGCCTGACCGCGTCCGAGGCCTTGGCGACCAGCTTGAGATAGAGATGCCGCGGGATGTTCGGGCGCAGGCCGACGCAGGTCGACAGGTTGTCGTCGCCCTCGGCGCGGCTGACCAGGCGGGTGAAGCCGCGCTCGGTGAATTCCGCGCCGGGATTGTTGACCGCGCTCTGGATCACCTCGTCATTGCCGCGCAGCACCAGCACGTCGGTGACGGCGCCGCTCAGCGTCTTGCGGTTCGAGATTGCGAGCAGATGCGCCTGGCTCTTGCTGCGCGCCGTTTCGATCAGGGTGTCGTCGTCGAGCCGCGGCGACAGCGTCAGCACGGGGCCCGCGACCTCGATCAGGTCGTCGAAGGCAAGGGTGCGGATGGTCTGCGGCGGTGCGGTGTCGATCGGGGCGAGGCGGTCGGCGAGTAACGCCTTGGCCGAGTTTTCGATGTGCTCGAGCAGGCATTGGAAAACATCGTCGAACAGCACGATCTGCTCGTTGGAATAGTTCACCGAGCCGTTGATGAAGAGGTCGGTCACGCGGCGCAGCGTCTCGACGCGGCGTGCGACGGTGCCGTGCGCGAGCGTCGTCTGCAGCTCGTCGAGCAGACTTTCGGGGGCGGTCTCGGGCTTCAAACTCATGACTCTATCCTGGAGCGGTGGCGACGGCTTCTCCGGCGCCGAAGAGGGAAATGGATTTCAGGCGCTGGCGATGCGGTTGCGTCCCCTGGCCTTGGCTGCGTAAAGCGCGCCATCGGCGCGGGCGAGCAATGTGTCAGAGTTTTCGCGCGGCTTGAGCGTCGTGACGCCTGCGGAGATCGTCACCCGCATGCCGGGCGAGAATGCGCTCCAGTCGAGATCGGCGATGATCGCGCGCAGCCGTTCGAGCGCGCGCATCGCCTGATCCTGCGACAGGTCGGGCAGCACCAGCAAGAATTCCTCGCCGCCGTAACGGCCGAAGCGATCGACGCTGCGGAGGTTGGCGAACATGCCGATGGCGAAGGTGCGCAGCGCCTCGTCGCCGATCGGATGGCCGTAGACGTCGTTGATGCGCTTGAAATGGTCGAGGTCGATCAGCGCGACCGCGCAGGAGCTGCCGTTGCGCGCGCAGCGCGCGATCTCCTCCTCGAGCGTGCGCATGATGCTGCGGCGATTGGAGGCGCCGGTCAGTTCATCGAGCTCCGCGAGCTCCTCGATGCGCCGATAGGCCTCCTTCAGCTTCAGTCCGCTCTGGTACAGCGATTGCTGCATCGAACTGGAGAAGATGCCGAGGCACATGCAGCGCCCGATCGTCAGCGCGAACACCAGCATGGTGGCGAGGCGATCGATCCGGGTCGCGGTCGGCATCCCGATCGCCTTGTCGGTGCCGAGGAACAGCGCGGCGAGGCCCAGCACCATGACGGTCCAGACGATCGCGGTCTGCCGCGCCGAGGTGCGCAGCGCGCCGAAGCCGAACACCACGAACAGGTTGCAGAGAAACAGCACGCCGACTTCCGGCGCGATGTAGGTGAACACCAGCAGGTTCACCATGTTGATCGCCGATTGCGGCGCGACCAGATAGTGGTCGCGGAAGCGCTCGTGAAAGCCGCGCTCGGAGAGCACCACATAGACGGCGACCAAAGACAGACCGGTCAGCGCGTAGGCGGCCGCCACCCAAGCCGACGTGGTGCCGCCGTGCGCGTAGATCAGCAACACTACGGCGTCGAGCACGAAGCAGGCCGCGATCATCGACTGGATCTGGCGGCGCTGCTTGGCCCGGCGCGCCAGGCGCTCGGCCGTCAGCCTGGGACGGCCGCTTTCCGATGCGCCCGCGATCGGGCTGGGAAGTGACGACGCAGCGCTGCCCATGGTCTCGCCATTGGTGAAATCCGGCAAAAATCTACGTGGGAAAGCCTTTAGGTTTGGTATCTTTTGGAACCGAATCTACCCCGGTGTAACCCGGTCATCGCCCTTGTTTCGTAAGGGGAATCCGTTCGCAGAGGCGAGGCGGGAGCAATGTGCGGCAAGCCTGCGCCGTGGCGGACTGCGTGACGGTGCTGGCGTGCCGATAAAGCCTTGGTATGGTCGCGCCGGATGGTGCCTGTCCGCGAGAGTTTTAACTACTATGATACCGTTTATCGAGTCTCGGCTGATTTTTCCTCATTGGAAGCGCCGACTGTGGCATAGATCACACATGCAGTGCGGACATTGCCGTAATGTGAAGAATCTTGGCTCTCGCGTCGAACCACGCACCGCCCCCTTCAGACCAACTTTGCGAGACGGGCATTGAGCGCGACACAGGCGGCTTCAGACGACGTTCTGATCGCTCGGATCGCTCAAGGCGACCGGCTTGCCATGCAGGTGCTGTACGGGCGGCACCATGTCAGGGTGTACCGCTTCGGGCTTCGGCTCGTGCGGGACGAGCAGGTGGCGGAAGATCTCATCAGCGAGGTCTTCCTGGACGTGTGGCGTCAGGCGGGCAAGTTTGAGGGACGATCCGCCGTTTCGACCTGGCTTCTGGCGATTACCCGGTTCAAGGCGTTGTCTTCGCTGCGGCGAAGGAAGGACGCCGAGCTGGACGATGAGGCCGCGAACGCGATCGAGGACACGTCCGACGATCCGGAAACGGTGGTGCAGAAGAAGGACACCGGTGACACGCTGCGTAGGTGCCTGACGGGACTATCGGCGGAACATCGGGAAATTGTCGATCTTGTCTACTATCACGAGAAATCCGTGGAAGACGTCGCTGAGATCGTGGGGATTCCGGAGAATACCGTGAAGACGCGCCTGTTCTATGCGCGCAAGAAACTTGCCGAGTTGCTGAAGGCAGCCGGTGTCGAGCGAGGTTGGCCATGATGGCTGCGAGAACAAAGGTGCAAGAGCCTGACGATATCGAGATGCTGCTGCCCTGGCACGCGGCCGGCACGCTGAACGCGCGTGACACGCGCCGCGTCGAGGACGCGCTTGCGAGCGATCCGGAGCTCGGTCGGCAATATGCCGTCATTCGCGAGGAATATGCCGAGACCATCGGCCTCAACGAGAGCCTCGGTGCGCCCTCGGCGCGCGCGATGCAGAAGCTGTTCGCCGCGATCGATGCCGAGCCGGAGCACAAGCCGTCGATGGGCGCGCGCATGTCGGCCTCTGTCACGGAGTTCTTTTCGAAATTGTCGCCGCGGACGCTGGCGTGGTCGTCCGGCCTCGGTGCGGTCGTGGTGTTGTTGCAGGCGGGTGTGATCGGCGCGGTGCTGATGCGCAGCCAGCCGGCCTTGTTCCAGACGGCGTCGCTCGATGTCGCCGAGCGCAGTGCGCCGGTCGCGCCCAGTGCGCCGATCACGCGCGACCTTGGCGCCAGCGTGGCGGCGACGCCGACCCGGCTGCTGGTGCGCTTCACACCCGATGCCAGGGTCGCCGACATCACGTCGCTGCTCGACAATTACCAGGCCTCGATCCTCGACGGGAAGGGCGGGATGTTCCGGCTGCAGTTCCGCGCAATGGACAAGAGCAGCGTCGCTGCGCTGATTGCGCGTTTGCAGAAGGAGAAGATCGTCAGCCTCGCGGTCGAAACGCCGTAATCGGCGGCTGACGGTCTGCGCCGAGTTGAGGTCACCATGGCCGCCAACGGCCGGACCAGATCGACGAACCACGCGATCGCCGCAGCCACAGCATTGTTGCTGGTCTGTGTTGCCGGCTCCGCCTCCGCCCAGAATTTCATGCGATCGCCGACCGGTGGCGGCGCGCCACAGGTCTCGCCCGGGTTGCGGGCCAATCCCGGCATCGGAAAGCTTGGTGGCAATCCCGCCGGCGGGTTCGGCGGCCCAGTTGGCCGCATGCCGCCGCTATCGGTGGACCGTGGCCCGGCCACGTCGTGGACCGACGATGGGCCGCGACCGCGCGTGCCGCCCCCTGTGCGCCCCGCGCCCCGTCTCTCCGCTAATTGCGATGACGGCGATCGAGGCCAATGTTCCGACCGGCCGGTCGCCGGCAACGGCGGCAAGGGCGCAACGCGGAAGGGCAGGGCCGGCGGTGGCGGCAGTTTGCGTGCACAGGATGCGTCGAGCGTGCGAACCGTGCCAAATGAGCTCGTGGCCGAAATCGACGGTGCATTGACGGAGGCGGAAGCAGATGCACTCGCACGCCGTCATGGGTTGAGGCGGATCGCCTCGCAGAATGTCGCGCTGCTGGGTGCGACGATCGGCCTGTTCCGCATCCTGGGCAATCGTTCGGCCGAAACGGCGAGCCGCGAGCTCGCAAGCGATGCCGGCGTCCGCTCCGTACAGCCCAACTACCGTTACGCGCTGCAGGACCAGAAGGCGTCGGGCGGCAGCGATCCGGCGCAATATGCCCAGACACAGCTGCATCTGCCCGCGGCTCACAAGCTGGCGCGCGGGATGAATGTCACCATTGCCGTGATCGACTCCGGCGTCGACGCCGCCCATCCGGAATTGGCGAACACGGTCGCCGATACGTTCGATGCGCTCGGCAGCAAGGATGCTCCAAACGCCCACGGCACCGCCATTGCCGGCGCGATTGCGGCGCGTGTCAGGCTCACGGGGAGCGCGCCGGAAGTGCGGATCCTGGCGATCCGCGCCTTCGGTGCGGTCGCGGGCGGCGCCGGGAGCACTTCCTATGTGATCCTCAGGAGCCTCGACTACGCGGTGGCGCATGGCGCGCAGATCGTGAACATGAGCTTCGCCGGACCGCAGGACGCACTTGTCGGACGCGCCGTGGCAGCCGCCGCGGCACGGGACGTCGTGCTGGTCGCCGCGGCCGGCAATGCCGGTCCGACATCGCCGCCGCTGTATCCGGCCGCCCATCCCGATGTGATCGCGGTGAGTGGCACCGATGCCGGCGACCGGCTGATGGCGGCCTCGAACCGCGGCAGCCATATCGCGCTGGCGGCCCCGGGCGCCGACCTCCTCGTGCCGGTGCCCGCCGGCAAATACCAGCTGATGTCGGGCACATCATTTTCGGCCGCGTTCGTCAGCGGCATCGCGGCCTTGGTGCTGGAACGCAATCCGGCATTGAAGCCCGCCGAGGTGCGACGGGTCCTGACCAGCACGGCGCGCGATCTCGGGACACCAGGACGTGACGATCTGTTCGGTGCGGGGGAAGCGGATGCGCTTGGCGCGGTGATGGCGGCGACCGTTGCCTCTGCCGCGGACAAACCGTCGCAGCCTGCACAGCAGGCCGACGGCAATAACACTTCCGTGAGCCGCACGCCGAATGAACCCGCGCCGTCGATCGCATCGGAGGATTCCGCTGCAAATCGCCGTGCTGCGCAGTGATTTTCGACGCCGAACGCCTGCAACGGTGCGATGGAACCGCGGCGCGAGAAGGTTAAAAAAATCGCCGGCGATTTGAACGTCCGCCTTCCTCTCACGACTTATGTGTGTGGGAGCGGTTTAACCCTCCCCGGCTATATCAGGCGCGAGCGCCCATCCACCCCAAGCGCCCATATGGCTTTGACCCGTCCGGTTGTCCCCCCGGACGGGTCTTTCATTTGGGGGCACCCTTGCATGACGGACTCGACGGTGCGCGGCGCGATGGCGCCGACCGATCGCAACGGGATGGGCAAACGCGCGACGGCTGCGACGGTTTGCTGTGGATCATTCCGCCCCAGGAGCGGTGCGCATCGCCACCACGGCAAGTCGATGACTTGAGGCAGTTCGAGCGAGAAACTCCGTAGTAGAGCGGACTTCTTCGATCGCCCGTTCGCGATTAAGAATTTAGTTAGACTTTATTTACCTTTTCCACAGAATATCGGCGTCGCGTCCAGTTGATTCGGTTCGGTTCGTTCGGTTGCGTCTGCGTCCGTTTCTTTTCCTGCGGGCAATTTGAATGACACATCGGACCGACGTGGCCAGAGGCCAGGAGATCGTTGCACGCTGGTGCAACCTCGCCGAGCAAAGGCTGGAGCACCTTACCGAACTGTTCGATACCGGGCGCTGGCGGCGCTATCACAGCGAGCAGGCCTTTCTCGAGAACATCAGGGAAGCCCGCGCCGCGGTCGACATCTGGCGCGAATTGCTGACCCGCGAAGCCTCGCTCGACAATTCGCCGATCGATCTGTCCTGGCTCGGTCGCGGCAGGTCGAAACTGCCGCCGCCCCACATCTCGCCGCCGCTCGAGCGCCGGCCGGAGGCCTCGGTCTTGGCCGAGGCGGCGATGAAAGCGGTCGCGGCCGCGCTGGAAACGGCGGCCGAGGTGCTGGAGCAGCCGCCCACGGTCGCCGACGCGCCGCCGCTGGAAATGCCCGCTCCGGCTGCGCCGCCGCCGGTGCTCGATCTCGACACCATCCAGCGGCGCTATCCGCTGCTGCGCAACACGCTGTAGGCGACCGCTCTCGCTTATTTTTTGAGCGTGATCTCCGTGCTTGTCGCGAGGAAAAACCGCTTCGCCCTTTTCCGGATCTAGCGCCGCACCGCGTTCGCGCCGACCACGAGCTGCGCATATTGCTGGGCGCCGCCTGCCGACAGATCCGGCGTGATCGGGCGGGCATGGTCGAGCCCGACCACCGCGCCGCGGGGGGTTTCCGAGATCATGTTGTTGTTGATCAGCGCGGTGCCGGCGCCCGGCACCACCGAGACGCCGATGCCGACGAAGGCGTTGCGGACTACGTTGCCTGATATCGCGACGTCGCGCAGGTACTTGCCCCAGCCGGCGACGATGCCGAAGGTCGGCGCGTTCTCGATCACATTGCCGGTCACGGTGCTGTCGGCCTCGACATAGATGCCGATGCCGGCGCCGTCGTTCGGGTCGGTGCCTGCAGGGCGCTTCGGCAGCAGGTTGCGGATGATGTTGCCCTGGACCACAGCGATGCGGCCGCCCTCGTTGAAATTGCACACGGAGACGCCGATCGCGGCGCCGTCGACGGTGTTGTTGGCGATCACCGCGGCCTCGAACGCGAACTCCGAATAGAGCGCGACCTCGCGGACATTGCTGACGCTGTTGTCGGTGATGTGGATGTTGGAGGCCGAATTGCCGCGGACCGCCGAGAAGTCGCAGTTCTTGATGCGGTTGCCGCGCACGATCACGTTGCCGGCGCGGAAGGCGTTGATGGCGTTGCCGTACTGCCCGGAGCCCCCGGGGCCGGCCTTGATGTCCTCGATGCGGTTGTCGGCGACGATCGAGCCGTCGTCGCCGATCGCGGTGCGCAGGATCTCGATGCCGTTGTCGTTGGTGCCCTTGATGGTGTTGCGCGACACCATCAGGCCGATCGCGTCGAACGACACCAGCGCCGTGGTCGCGATGTCGGTGAAGACGTTGTTGCTGACGTCGCCCGACATCTGCTCGAACCAGATGCCGTTGCCGCCGCTGCCGGTGAACCGGCAATCGGTGATGCGGATGTCGCGGCCGGACAGGCAGTGCACGAGGCCGCGCCGGTTCGGCAGCGGGACGTTGCCGCCGTCGAAGCTGAGGCCCATCAGGACGACGCCGCCGGCGCCTTCGCCCTCCAGTAGCGAGGCGCCGCCATTGAACACCAGCCGGCTGGCGCCGCGCACGCCGATTAGCTGGCTGCCGGGCGCAAGCCGCAACAGGCCGGTGCGGTAGACGCCGGGCGGGAACGCCAGCGGCACCTGCGCCCGCGCGGCGTCGTCGATCGCGCGCTGCAGATTGCGGGTCTGGTCGTCCGGGCTGCCGGGGTGCACGCCATATTGCGTGACGTCGCGGCCGAGCGAGCCGGTCGATGGCGCGGCGGCATGCGCGGCGTCCGGCGACATCGCAAGCGCGCCGGCTGCGCCGGCGGCGGTTACTCCGATCAGATGGCGGCGGTTGACGTCCATGGGCAAGGCCCTCGCAACATTCGCGAGCGGTGACGTTCGCGGGTCGAGTGGTAGCGCGAAAGGCGGCGCGGCATGGTGAACACGCCGAGGCAGCGCGGCGATTGTTGGCGGTAGGGTTAATCGCGGGTGCAACCGATTCACGTTGTCAAACAGTCGTTCCTCGGTATCGTCACCCGCGCATGCGGGTGATCCAGAATTCCAGAGCCGCCGGTGCTTGAATTGAGAGGCCGCGGCGTACTGGATGCCCCGCCTTCGCGGGCCTGACACCGGGGAGAATGCGGGCCCACGACTCGTTCCCAGGCCGCCCCGGCGAAGACCGGGACCCATACGCCGCGGCTTGTGTTGTGAACGCTACTCATCATCGCAGCGACGATGATCTTTCGTGGTTATGGGTCCCGGCCTTCGCCGGGACGACACTGAATTCAACCCGTTGCAGACCTCGTCATTCGATCCAATTTTAGTATTTGCCGGGGTCCACGGTTGACGCGTCTGGAGTATTGCTCGCCCGCTGGCTTGAGAGGAGAGACCGGTGTTTGACGTAGGAGACCCGGTTGTCTGCATCGACAATGGCCCGAAGAAAGGAGCCATTGGGCCGGTAGTGCCCATCCATCATCTGCTGCACAAGGGGCGCATCTACCGTGTCAATTTCATCGGGACGACCTGGACGGGGAGTCTGACCGTCGGGCTAGCGGGCGTCGCGCTACCTCCTCCGATGATTGGGTTCGAGCCTTACAGATTCCGCAAGATCGATCCTGCGGAGCCTGAGTTCATTGAAATGATGCGCAGCTTGCGTACGCGTGAGTTGGAGGATGCCAACTAGGGACGTGTACTTACACCGCCCGATCCGCGCGCTCACGCGCGCGAGGCCTGCCGGGTCAGTTTCACCAGCTCCATCAGCATGGCCTCGCCGGCATCGACGAGCGCTTCCGGCGTGATCGATGATTTGCCGGGTGCAGCCGTGCCGTCATGGGCGAGCGGCGGGACGTGGACGAATTGCGCGAGGCGCAAGTCATTGTCGCCGTTGACGGCCTCGATCGCGCGCCAGCTCAGATAGTTGCAGAGATAGCTGCCGGCGTCGCGCGAGGCTCGCGCGTCGATCCCGGTCGCCAGCGCGGCGCGCAGTAATTTTTCAGTATGAGGCCCGAACATGCGCGCATCGGCGCCGCCCTCAATCGATCCCTTGCGTGCATGCTGGCGGCCGGCGTCGGGGAAGCGCGTGGTCACCGCGTTGCGGGCACGGCTTTCGATCCGCAGATAGTCGGTGCGGCCGGCGAGGCCGAACATCAAGAGCGCCTGCGGGCGGTGTTCTGCGATCAGCTCCGGCAATTCGCGATCGACGGCCGCGTAGGTGACGTCGAAGATGTGGCTCGACAGCGCGACGTCGTCGAAGGCCGGGCGGCGCAGGGCGGTCAGCCGCTTCACCAACGGCATGGTCGGGTTGAACGGCGCACCCGGAAACGGCCCGAAGCCGGTGACGAGGATGCGCAGCCTGCCGCTCAATGCAGCATCTCCGCGATCTGTTCGGCGGCGACCGCGGGCGAGATGCGGCCACCGGCGACCTCGGCCTCCATCTTCTTCACTTTGGCGCGGATCGCGGCATCCGAGCGCAGCCGCGCCATCATCCGGCTCTCCAGCATCGACCACATCCACTTCACCTGCTGCTCCCGGCGGCGGCCGGCGAACTCGCCCGAGGCGTTCATCGCGGTACGGTGGTCGAGGATCTTCTGCCAGAGCCGGTCGAGCCCGGCGCCGGTCAGCGCGGAATAGGTCTCCACCGGCGGATGCCAATGCTCGGAGCGCGGCGCCAGGATGTGCAGCGCGCTGCGATAGTCGGCGGCGGCGAGGTTGGCGCGCTTGAGGTTGTCGCCGTCGGCCTTGTTGATCGCGATCATGTCGGCGAGCTCAACAAGGCCCTTTTTTATGCCCTGCAGCTCGTCGCCGGCACCGGGCAGCATCAAGGCCAAGAAGAAATCGGTCATATCGCAGACCGCGGTCTCGGACTGGCCGATGCCGACGGTCTCGACCAGCACGACGTCGAAGCCGGCCGCCTCGCACAGCAGCATCGCCTCGCGGGTCTTCGCCGCGACACCGCCGAGCGTACCCGAGGAGGGCGAGGGACGGATAAAGGCCTGGTCGGAGACGGCGAGCCGCGCCATCCGGGTCTTATCGCCGAGGATCGAGCCGCCGGTGCGCGCCGAGGAGGGATCGACCGCCAGCACCGCGACCTTGTGGCCGCGCTCGATCAGGAACATGCCGAGCGCATCGATGGTGGTCGATTTGCCGACGCCGGGCGAGCCGGTGATGCCGACCCGCACCGCCTTGCCGGTGTCGGGCAATAGCGCCTGCACCAGCTCGCGCGCCGCCGCCTGGTGGTCGCTGCGCCGGCTCTCGACCAGCGTGATCGCCCGCGCCAGCGCGGCACGGTGGCCGGCACGGAGGTCCTTGGCGAGGGCGCGGATGTCGGGAGCGGCAGGCTTCGGTGAGGTCATGGTGTTGGTTTACAACGGCTGGCCATGGCAGGCGAGGGGAACGCGGATCGGCACGTCGCAGGGGCGCACTGCCAAAATGTCGAAAACAACCCCATGCAAAGGAGCCGGCGGCTGGCAGCCGGCGTGCGACAAGGCACGTGCGACAAGGCTACTTGACACGTCGGGCAACTCAGCGGCATTCTTCCATTATCCAGAAATCGTGCAGACACCCGTAGCCCGGGTGAGCCAACGGTCGCGCGAACGCGCGCCCGATGACAGGCTCCGCGATGTCAGGGGAAACCGGCCCCGCATATCGCTTCGCTCATGCGGGCTACGAACTATTGCTGCTCGTCCGCATCGCCCTTCGGCCGTGCGCCGGCGAAGATCTTTGCGCCTTCCGGTGTCAGATAGGGTTTCAGCGTCTCCCACGGCACGAAGATCACGTATTGGCCCTCGGCGTAGGGGCCGACGGCATAGGGCGGGTAGTGGAAGGTGAGGCCGGAGCTCTTGCCCGCTTCGGTCGACGGCGCCAGCGTCACGGCGCCGATCTTGAGCAGGGTCGGCTTCATCTCCTTGTACCACTCGGCTGTTGCGGTCTCGCCGGCATCGCGCCGCTTCTTCTCGGCGTTCAGCGCGGCGATGACCGCCTTGCGCATCGCCGTCAGGGTTGGGCCGTTGTCTGCGGTCTCGGTGAAGAACGGGCGGATGCTGATGCGCTTCTTCGCGGTGGTGTCCCACAGGATGGTGTTGACGTCGGAGTTCGGATGCGCGCCGTGGGTGTCCATGTAGTCATCGCGCAGCACGCTCACATAGCGGCCGTCGACGACGGAGCGCTCCGAGTATTTGCGGTCGAACGAGTAGCCACCACGATCCTTGAAGAGGTCAGGCTCCTGCTTGCGGTCGGCCGCAGCCTCGGCGGCATTCTTGTCGATCCACGTCTTGCCTTCGGCGAGGCAATCGGCCGCCAGCGCGCTATCCGCCTTGATCCTGTCGTCGAGATAGACGCTCGCCTCGATGCTCGCATTCTTGATCGACGCGTCGGGCTTCGGATCGGCGGCGATGGCGGGCAGGCAGAGGCAGGCCAGCAGGCCGGTAAAAGCCATGATGCGGGCAGGCGTCATCAAGCGATCGGCGCGCATGAAAAACTCCAGGTGGCAGGGGGCAAGCGCGGCAGCGTTACTCCGCTGCAGCGCTATGGCCGAGCCGGGCGTTGAGCTTGTGGATCAGCTCCTCGGCGGCATCCGAGATCACCGTGCCCGGCGGGAAGATCGCCTCGGCGCCGGCGGCATACAGCGCGTCGTAATCCTGCGGCGGCACCACGCCGCCGATGATGATCATGATGTCGTCGCGGCCGTGTTTCTTCAGCGCGGCCTTCAGTTCGGGCACCGCGGTGAGATGTGCCGCGGCGAGCGAGGAGACGCCGAGAATGTGGACGTCGTTCTCGACCGCTTGCCGCGCAGCTTCGTCGGCGGTTGCGAACAGCGGTCCGATATCGACGTCGAAGCCGACATCGGCGAACGCCGACGCGATCACCTTCTGGCCGCGGTCATGGCCGTCCTGGCCGATTTTTGCCACCAGGATGCGGGGACGACGACCCTCGGCCTCCTCGAACGCATCGATCAGCGCCTGCACCTTTTCGACCTTGTTGGACATCGCCGCTGCCTCTCGCTTGTAGACGCCGGTGATGGACTTGATCTCGGCACGGTGGCGGCCGAACACCTTTTCCATCGCGTCTGAAATCTCGCCGACGGTGGCCTTGGCGCGCGCGGCGTCGATGGCGAGCGCCAGCAGATTGCCGTTGCCTTCGCCCGCCGAGCGGGTAAGCGCGGCGAGCGCCGCATCGACGTCCTTCTGGTTGCGCTCCTTCTTGAGCCGCGCCAGCTTGTCGATCTGCAGCCGCCGCACGGTGGAGTTCTCCACCTTCAAGACGTCGATCGGCTTCTCGTTCTCGGGCTTGAACTTGTTGACGCCGATCACCGCCTGCCGGCCGGCATCGATCCGCGCCTGCGTCTTGGCGGAAGCTTCCTCGATCCTGAGCTTCGGCACGCCGGCCTCGATCGCCTTGGCCATGCCGCCGAGCGCCTCGACCTCCTGGATGTGCCCCCAGGCCTTCTGCGCGAGATCGCGGGTCAGCCGCTCGACATAATAGGAGCCGCCCCAGGGATCGATGATGCGGTTGGTGCCGCTCTCCTGCTGCAGGAACAATTGGGTGTTGCGGGCGATGCGCGCCGAGAAGTCGGTCGGCAGCGCCAGGGCCTCGTCGAGCGCGTTGGTGTGCAGCGACTGGGTGTGGCCTTGGGTTGCCGCCATCGCCTCGATCGTGGTGCGCATCACGTTGTTGAACACGTCTTGGGCGGTCAGCGACCAGCCCGAGGTCTGGCAATGGGTGCGCAGCGACAGCGAGCGCGGATCCTTCGGATTGAACTGCTTGAGCAGCTTGGCCCACAACAGCCGCGCGGCGCGCATCTTGGCGACTTCCATGAAGAAGTTCATGCCGATCGCCCAGAAGAAAGAGAGGCGAGGGGCAAAACGATCGACGTCGAGGCCCGCGGCAAGCCCGGCGCGCAGATATTCGACGCCGTCGGCCAGCGTATAGGCGAGCTCGAGGTCCTGCGTCGCGCCGGCCTCCTGCATGTGGTAGCCGGAAATGGAAATGGAATTGTATTTCGGCATCCGCTGCGAGGTGTAGGCGAAGATGTCGGAGATGATCCGCATCGAGGGGCTAGGTGGATAGATGTAGGTGTTGCGCACCATGAACTCTTTCAGAATGTCATTCTGAATGGTGCCCGACAGTTTCTCCGGCGGCACGCCCTGTTCTTCGGCGGCCGCGACGAACAGCGCGAGGATCGGCAGCACCGCGCCGTTCATGGTCATCGACACGCTCATCTGGTCGAGCGGGATGCCGGCGAACAGCGTGCGCATGTCGTAGATGGAATCGATCGCAACGCCGGCCATGCCGACGTCGCCGGAGACGCGCGGATGATCCGAGTCGTAGCCGCGGTGGGTGGCGAGGTCGAAGGCGACCGACAGGCCCTTCTGTCCGGCCGCGAGGTTACGGCGATAGAACGCGTTGGAGTCCTCTGCCGTGGAGAAGCCGGCATATTGCCGGATGGTCCAGGGCTGGTTGACATACATGGTCGGGTAGGGGCCGCGCAGATAGGGCGCGATGCCCGGCCAGGTCTCGAGGAAGTCGATGCCTTCGAGATCGGCCTCGCCGTAGACGGATTTCACCGGGATGCCCTCGGGCGTCAGCCACGGCTCGGCGCTCGCCGCCGGGGCCGCGGTGGCAACGGGCTGGAAGGCGACATCGGCGAAATTGGGAATGCGGGTCATTCCTGGGCTTCCTCAAACTGGCGATTGCGTTCGATCAATCGCTGTAGCTTCTAACTCAATCGTGGTCCGGATGCTGATGGCTGACGATGGTCGCCATCTTATCCGGTCCGTAATTCTGCATCGTGGTCTGGCTCGGCAGATTGGCGATGCCGACCACCCAGCCGTGGCGGGACTCGGTTCCGAATTGCTGCGTCGGTATCACCCGGTCGGGCCGGTCGAAGGCGCCGGTCATGATCTCGATCCGCGGACCGTCGATGCGGCGGAAGCTCAGGGGTGTTCCGCAGGCGGCGCAGAAGTCGCGCTCGGCGATCGAGGAGGACCTGAACGCGGCGGGTTTGCCGCGGGTCCATTTGAAGTCGTTGCGATCGATGTCGGCGAAGGAGGCAAATGGCGCCCCAGACGCTTTCTGGCACATCCGGCAGTGGCAGATGCTGATCCGGGTCGGTGCCGCCGAGACGGCAAATCGGACGGCGCCGCACTGGCAGCCGCCGGTCAGAACGGGTGTCGATGGTGCCTCTGCGCTCATGTCTGCTCCATCTGCCGATAGGCGTCGCGCAATGTCGCCAGCGCATCACCGCCGGCGAAGATGAACTCGCCGATGCCGGCCGCCCGCAGCGCCGCTTCCTGGTCGCCGGGCCGCCCTGCCAGATAGATATGCCTTGCACCGGCGCCTTGAAGGGCCCTGGCGGCCTCAACGGCGCTGGCGGCATAGACCTTATCCGAGGAACAAATGCACGCCATCGCGGCGCCCAAGGCCTTGTAGGCCGCGGCCAGCGCCGCCGCGTCGGCAAAGCCCTCGCTGTCGATGGCCTCGATCCCGCCGGTTTCGAAGAAACTCTTGGCAAAGGTCGCGCGGGCCGTGAAGTCCGCGGCGGTGCCGAGATTGGCCAGGAATATCTTCGGCCGTGCGCCATGCGCCTTCAGCGCGGCATCCGACTTGTCGCGCAGCGCCTCGAACGGTTCGGCAAGCCGCATCGGCGCGAGGGCGTCGAACTTCACCTTGGCGCCGGCGAGGGACGCCGGCGCTGATGGTTTCACATCCAGCACCGCGGGGGCGGCCTCGCGCAGATCCGGAAATTCGCTGGCGCCGGTCAGCACGTCGCGGCGCTTCGCCACATTGGTCTCGCGCAGCAAGCGCGTCGCGGTGACCTTGTTTTGCAGCAGTCCCTGCTCGAGTGCGGCGAAGATGCCGCCGGCCTTCTCGATCTCCTGGAACAGCGTCCACGCCGCCTCGCAGAGCTGCGAGGTCAGCGTCTCGATGCCGCCGGCGCCGGCCGCGGGATCGGACACCTTTGCCAGGTTGGATTCATCGAGCAGCACGAGTTGCGTGTTGCGCGCCACGCGCCGGGCGAAGTCATCAGGCAGGCCGAGCGCCAGCGTGTGCGGCAGCACCGTGATCGCATTGGCGCCGCCGAGCCCGGCCGCAAAGGTCGCGATCGTCGCGCGCAGCATGTTCACATTGGGATCGCGCTGGGTCAGCATCCGCCAGGCGGTTTGCGCGTTGACGAAGATCGGCTTCGGCGCAAGTCCGCAGGCTTGCTCGACACGTGCCCACAGCAGCCGCAGCGCGCGAAATTTCGCCATCGTCAGGAACTGGTCGGCGTCGGCGCTGAGGCGGAACGAGATCGCCGCGCGCGCCGCGTCGAGCTCGATGCCGGCGCCCTCCAGCATGCGCAGATAGGCGAGGCCAAGCGCGAGCGTGAACGCGAGTTCCTGCACCTCGGAGCCGCCGGCATCATGGACCGGCCGGCCGTCGGCCAGCACGAACGGCCCCTTGAAGCCGCGCTTGATGAGGCCATTGACGACCTGGCCGAACGACTTTTCGTAGTCGGGCCAGGCGATGGCCGCAGCACCGCGCACGGCCATGGTGCTGAGCGCCTGGTAATTGAAATGCAGATCGAGCTTGGCCGGGTCGAGCTTGCGGGCCTCGACCATGTCGGCAAAGGTCTCGCCGGCGTTCTCGCGGCCGATCACCGGATTGAGCGCGATCATGATGCCGGCATCGAGATGGACGCCGCCGCAGGCGCGCGCCAGCGTCTTCTTGCTGGCGTCGGCAAGACCGAAGCCGCGCGCACCGGGACCCCCGGCGAACTCGAATTCGAGGCCGGTCGCCCCGTTCTCGAGATCCTGCAGCGCTTGCGCATTGGCCTGTGCGGCATCGGGATGATCGACCCGCTGCAGGATCTGCCAGGGTGCAGCGGCGGCGCGGCCGGCAAGCGGGCTTGAATTGGTGGCGCGGCGGTAGATCGGATCGATCTTCAGGCCGTCATAGGTCTTGCCGACCAGCTTCTCGAACGGGGCGCCCTTCAGCACGCCGTCGACCAGCTTGCGCCAGTCGTCATAGGTCGCAGGTCGAAAATCCGAAGCCAGAGCCAAATCGTCAGTCGAGGTCGTCATCCGCCCAAATCGTCCTTCACCGGCCCCGCGCGGGGCCCCTTGATTTGGCCGGAAATTGCCACGGGCGGGCGGCCAAGCCAAACGGTTGTTTGCGGTGGTTTCGCTTTAATCGAGGTCCGCTAGACGGAAAATACCGTCTGTAGAGACCTTCGCCAGCGCATCGGCGACGCGGCGCCCGGCGATGACGCGGTCAGGAACGATCTCGGCGAGCGGCACCAAGACGAAGGCGCGTTCGAACAAACGCCGGTGCGGCAGCGTCAGTTCCGGCTTGTTCAGTGTGACGTCGTCATAGGCGATCAGGTCGAGGTCGAGGGTGCGCGGCCCCCAGCGCTGCTCATTGGCGCGGTCGCGGCCGAATTTGGCTTCGATCTTGTGCAGCGTGAACAGCAGCGCATGCGGATCGAGACTGGTCTCGATCTCGATGCAGGCGTTGATGAAGCTGTCCTGCTGCTGCTCGCCCCAGGGCGGCGTCGAATAATCCGACGAGCGTGCGATAAGCGCGGCCTGGGTCATGCCGCAGATATTGGCGATCGCCTTGCGAAACGTGGTGCGGACGTCGCCGACATTGCCGCCGAGGGCGATCAGGACGTCAGCCATCTGCGTTCAACCCTGGGGCGGTTGATGGCGCGAGCGGGTCAGCACGACGCCGACATCGTCGAAGATCGCGGCGATCGGCGCGTGCGGCTTGTGCACCGTGACCTTGACCGCCCGGATGCGCGGGAAGCTCGCCAGGATGTCCTCGGCCACCGCGCCGGCGGCGCGCTCCAGCAGCTTGTAGTTGGTGTTCTTGAATGCCGATGTCGCCGTCGCCACCACGTTGGAATAGGAGACCGTATCTGAAAGGCGGTCGGTGCGCGAGGATTCCGAGAGGTCGGTATAGAGTTCGAGATCGATGACGAAGCGCTGCCCGACCTCCGTTTCATGTTCCATCACGCCATGACGGGCATGGATGACGATCCCGGTGATGAAGATCGTATCGGTCATTGCTGTCCCTCGATTGCTGCGGCCACGCGCAGCGCCTGAACGGTTTCGGCGACGTCATGCGCGCGGATGATGCGGGCGCCATTCTGCGCGGCGATCAGATGCGCCGCGATCGAGCCGCCGATCCGCTGTTGCGGCTCCGACGGCGCGACCGTGCTGATGAAGCGCTTGCGCGAGGCGCCGACCAGCAGCGGCAGGTGGAACGCGTCGAGCTCGGCAAGCCGCGCCAGCGCGATCATGCTCTGCTCCGGGGTCTTGCCGAAGCCGATGCCGGGATCGAGCACGATCCGGTCGGGCGAAATGCCGGCGCTTGCGGCGATCGCGAGCGAGCGCTCGAAGAAGGCGGCGATGTCCTGCATGATGTCGATCGCCGGATCGGCCTGCTCGCGATTGTGCATGATGATCACGGGCACGCCGCGCGCGGCGACGAGCGGCGCCATGCCGGCATCGCGCTGCAGGCCCCAGACGTCGTTGGCGATGACAGCGCCCTGGTCGAGCGCCCAGGCCACGACCTCCGATTTCATGCTGTCGATCGAGACCGGCACGCCAAGGGCGATCACGTCGGCAAGCACGGGCTTCAGCCGCGCCATCTCGGCCTCGGCGGTGACCGGCTGCGAGCCGTAGGGACGGGTGGATTCTGCGCCGATGTCGATGATATCGGCGCTCTCGGCGACCAGCTTGCGGGCCTGTGCCAGCGCCTCTTCGGGTGCGGCGAACTGGCCGCCGTCGGAGAACGAGTCCGGCGTCACGTTCAGGATGCCCATCACGGCCGGATAGGGCCGCGACAACAGCGCCGGCAGCAGCGCCGATACGGCCGGGCCGGTCACCGTCGATGCCATGGGCTTGCTCGCCATCATGCGGTGGCTTTGCGCTGACCGCAGCGGCAAGTCAAGGTGTGGCGATGGCGGGTGACGCGGCCGGCGGCCGAATGCCGTTAAGACAGGCTAATAGGTGATCTTGGGAGGCAGCTTGCGTGCCTCTTCGATCAGCAGCTCGACCGACTTCTCCGACGGCATCACGCGGACGAGCTTACGCCGCACATTGGCGTCCTTCATGCTCTGCGCGAGCCGCGACGGGTTGCGGTGCGCGAGCTCGCGCACGGTGGTGACGCCGGCGGCGCGGACCAGACCGACCTTCGCCTTGCCCATGCCGGGAATCCGCATGTAGTCGGAGATGTTGGCCCATTCGAGCAATTGTTGTTCGCTGATCCCGGTCTTGGCGGCGAGCGCCTTGCGTCCCTTGACGGTGCGGGCGGCTTCAAGCAGTGCGTCGGTCGTGCGGATACCCTGCGATTTCAGTTTGGTGGCGCAATAGGCGGACAGGCCTTCGATCTCGGAGAGGGGGTATGTCATGATACTCGTATGCAGGTAGAAGGGAGCGCACGTGCAATGGCGTTTTGGGAGAATGCTTCAGGCAAACTGGCTGAGGCCCGGCGTCCCCGAGATGATCTCGCCCATTTGATCCGCTCCGATTTTGTCGCGGCCGAACCTGAAAAGTTCACGCGCGACGTTCTGAATCTCACTCATGCTCAATCCGAGCGCCATCAGCCGGGTGCCGACAGCCATCAGACCGCCACCCATCAACCGCGATAGGCCACCGCTGTTGTTGGAGGCGGCGATTGCCGCTTCGGCGCCGGGGATTTGGTCGATCAGAGCCTGAACTTTGTCGGAAGGTCCCTCGTTACGGAGGAAACCCAGAACGATGCCGATGGTTTTTTCAGCGACAGCACCGTCGATGCCGGCCTTCGCGGCCAGCTGCCCAACCAATTCGTCCATATTGCCCCGCCTCAACCGGTTTTTGCCGGATCATTCTTGAAGATTTATCTTGAGCGCCTGTGTCACGAAATACAAGCGATCCGCGCATTTCAGTTCGTTTTCTTTTTCGATCGCGTCGGGAGTGTTGCACCTCTGCAAGATTGAGCGGCGGATTCACACCATCTTGTCGCAATGCGCAATGCCTTTCGTCACTTGGCCCGGAATCTTGGCCGGGAATAAAGTATGAGGAACTGGTGCAGCGACAATATACATCAGTGCGCGCCGATGGTTTCAATCGACCTGCAAGATGCAATATGATGTCATCGGTTCGAATGGATCGAGCCGATTTAAAATCGCGTTAAGAGGCGAAGCGATGGCGACGTCCGACACCAAGTTGGCCGATACCGATGAGAAGATCTTTATCGGCAAGGGCGAGGAAACAGCCTGGCTGACGCTTGCGCTGGCCAACCGCCACGGCCTTGTGACCGGTGCGACCGGAACCGGCAAGACCGTCACGCTGCAGGTCATGGCTGAAGGATTTGCGCGCGCCGGCGTTCCGGTTTTCGCAGCCGACATCAAGGGCGATCTTTCCGGTATCTCCGAAGTCGGCGAGGCCAAGGACTTTATCCTGAAGCGCGCCAAGGAGATGGGCCTGACCTTCCAGCCGGATCAGTTCTCGACCGTATTCTGGGACGTGTTCGGCGAGCAGGGCCATCCGGTGCGCGCCACCGTCACCGAGATGGGACCGCTGTTGCTCTCGCGGATGCTCGATCTGAACGACGTGCAGGAGGGCGTGCTCAATGTTGCCTTCCGTGTCGCCGATGAGAACGGCCTCACGTTGATCGACATGAAGGACCTTCGAGCGCTGCTGGATGCGATCGCCCCGGACGGCAGCAAGAAGGCTGCCGACGACGAGGAAGATCCGCTGGCGCCGATCCGTAAGGCCGCGCAAGGCTACGGCAATGTATCCAAGGCGACCGTCGGAACGATCCAGCGTCAGCTCCTGGTGCTCGAGAACCAGGGCGGCGCCAAGTTCTTCGGCGAGCCGGCGCTGACGCTGAAGGATTTCATGCGCACCGACCGCGACGGCCGCGGCATCGTCAATATCCTGGTCGCCGACAAGCTGATGCAGAGCCCGCGGCTTTACGCCACCTTCCTGCTCTGGATGCTTTCGGAATTGTTCGAGGAATTGCCGGAGGCCGGCGACCTGCCGAAGCCGAAGCTGGTGTTCTTCTTCGACGAGGCGCATCTCTTGTTCACCGACGCGCCGAAGGCGCTGATGGACAAGATCGAGCAGGTGGTGCGGCTGATCCGCTCCAAGGGCGTCGGCGTCTATTTCGTCACGCAGAATCCGATCGACGTGCCGGACAAGGTACTGGCGCAGCTCGGCAACCGCGTGCAGCACGCGTTGCGCGCCTTCACGCCGCGCGATCAGAAGGCGGTTGCCGCGGCCGCACAGACCTTCCGGCCCAATCCGAAGCTCGACACCGCGCGGGTGATCATGGAGCTCGGCAAGGGCGAGGCGCTGGTGTCGTTCCTCGAGGGCGGCGGCACGCCGTCGATGGTCGAGCGCGTCATGGTGCGCCCGCCGTCGGCGCGGATCGGGCCGATCACGCCGGAGGAGCGCAAGGCGATCATGGATGCGAGCCCGGTCAAGGGCAAATACGACACCGCGGTCGATGCCGAATCCGCCTACGAGATCATCCAGAAGCGGCTCGCCGGGACGGCGGCGCCGGCGGACGGCAGCGCTGGCGGCGAGGGTGGCGGCATCCTCGGCCAGCTCGGTTCGATCGCGTCCACGATCTTCGGCACCAACGTCAAGCGCGGCCGCATGTCGACCGGACAGGTGATCGCGCGCAGCGTCACGCGCTCGGTGACCGACAAGGTGATCGGCGGCGTGGCCGCCGATCTCGGCAAATCGCTCGGCGGTTCGGTTGGCGGCTCGATCGGCCGGGCGCTGGTGCGCGGCGCGCTCGGCGGATTGCTGCGCAGATAGCACCGCGCCGGTCGGCTGAAGCGGGAGACCGGCTTTGCCTCCCGCGGCCGGCGCGCTACAACCTGGCGCAACGTCCAACAAAAAGGATATCCGCGATGTCCAACGCCAAGCTGCAGCCCGTCCTCGACCGCATCGACGCCGATTTCGACAACAGTCTCGAGCGGCTGTTCACGCTGCTGCGGATCAAATCGATCTCGGCCGATCCGGCCTTCGCTGATGACTGCAAGGCGGCTGCCGATCATCTCGCCAAGGACATCGCAACCCTCGGCTTCAAGACCGAAGTGCGGCCGACTGCCGGCCATCCGGCCGTGGTCGGCAAGCTGAACGGCTCGACCGACGGACGCCCGCACGTGCTGTTCTACGGCCACTACGACGTGCAGCCGGTCGATCCCTTGAATCTCTGGCACCGTCCGCCGTTCGAGCCTGTCGTGACCGACCATGCCGACGGGCGCAAGATCATCGTCGCGCGCGGCGCCGAGGACGACAAGGGACAGTTGATGACCTTCGTCGAGGCGTGCCGTGCCTGGAAGACGGTGATGGGATCGCTGCCGGTCGACATCACGATCGTCATCGAGGGTGAAGAGGAGATCGGTTCGAAGAATTTCGTGCCGTTCCTCGAGGCGAACAAGGACGACCTCAAGGCCGACTTCGCGCTGGTCTGCGACACCGGCATGTGGGACCCGAATACGCCGGCGATCACCACCTCATTGCGCGGCCTGGTCTATGACGAGGTCAAGATCAAGGCCGCCAATCGCGATCTGCATTCCGGCGTGTTCGGCGGCGGCGCGCAGAACCCGATCCGCGTGCTGACGCGGATCCTCGGCGGCCTGCATGACGAGAACGGCCACATCACCATCCCCGGTTTCTATGACGGCGTGAAGGATTTGCCGCCGGATATTCTGGCCCAGTGGAAGCAGCTCAATCTGACGCCGGAGAGCTTTCTCAAGCCGATCGGCCTCTCGGTGCCCGCCGGCGAAAGGGACCGGCTCCTGATCGAGCAGGTCTCTTCGCGCCCGACCTGCGACATCAACGGCATCGTCGGCGGCTATACCGGCGAGGGCTCCAAGACGGTGATCGCGGCCGAGGCGTCAGCGAAGGTCTCGTTCCGCCTGGTCGAGGGACAGGATCCCGAGAAGATCCGAAGGGCGTTCCGCGACTATGTGAAGGCGCGCCTGCCGGCCGACTGCAAGGCCGAGTTCACCGACCATTCCAGCGCGCCGGCGATCGCGCTCGACTGGAACATGAAGCCGCTGGCAGCCGCGCGCCGTGCGCTGACCGACGAATGGGGCAAGGAGGCGCTGCTGATCGGCTCCGGCGCCTCGATCCCGATCGTTGCCGATTTCAAGCACACGCTCGGCCTCGACAGTGTGCTGATCGGCTTCGGGCTCGACGACGACAACATCCATTCGCCGAACGAGAAGTACGACCTCAAGAGCTACCACAAGGGCATCCGCTCCTGGGCGCGGATCCTGGCGGCGTTCGCCGACGCCAAATAGCGCAACGGCAATTCACGTAAAAACGCCGCCCGGAATTGGGCGGCGTTTTGATTCGGTAGTGCAGAGGGTGTTGGCCGTTAGCCTACCCGAAGATTATGAAATTTCAATCACGGTAGCCGGGATTGACCCGGTCGAGCTTGCGCAGCAGCGGCGGCCAGACCAGCTGGGTCGAGCGCAGCTCGGCGCGGTCCGGGTTGGAGAGCAGCTCGGTGTTCTTGTCGATCGCATGCTGGTCGACCGGATAGGCGATCGGTCCGAGCGCGCGGGTCGCCACCTGCATCGAGCAGGCGCGCTCCAGATGGTACATCCGCTCGAACGCGGAGGCGACGGAGCGGCCGACCGTCAGGGTGCCGTGATTGCGCAGCAGCATGTGGTTCTTGCTGCCGAGATCGCGCTGCAGGCGCGGGCGCTCGTCATGATCGAGCGCGATGCCTTCATAGTCGTGATAGGCGAGGTCGTGGGTGACGAGCTGCGCGGTCTGGTTCAGCGGCAGCAGCCCGTCGGGGCCGCTCGACACCGCGGTGCCGTCGACGGTGTGCAGATGGAGCACGCAGCCGGCGTCCTCGCGCACCTCGTGGATCGCCGAATGGATGGTGAAGCCGGCCGGGTTGATGCTGTAGTCGCTCTTCGAAAGCTGGTTGCCGTCGAGGTCAACCTTGACGAGGCTCGACGCGGTGATCTCGTCGAACATCAGCCCGTAGGGGTTGATCAGGAAGTGATGCTCGGGCCCCGGCACGCGCGCGGAGATGTGGGTATCGACCAGATCGTCCCAGCCATAGAGCGCGACCAGCCGGTAGCAGGCAGCAAGATTGATCCGCTGCTCCCATTCCGCCGCACTCATATCCGACGGCACTTCCTTCAGGCGCGCTTCCGCTGGCGACATGACCGATTGCTCCATTGATGGCGTTATTGCTTGGTCCAAGCGTAGCGCCGCCGCCGGACCGCAGCAAGGCAGGGTAACGGCGTGACAGTCATGTCGGCATGCGGCCCACGATCGGAACGGCAATCGTCAGTGGGCAGCGTGATGCGTTACGGCGCTGGGATCGCCAGCAGGCTCGAGATGCTGCGGCCGCGGATGTCGTAGACGCGGGCGAACACGACGTCGTCGCGCTTGATCTCGACCATGACCGGCGCGGCCAGCCCCTTGCAGTAGAATTCGCCGAGTGTCATCGCGAAGTCGGCGGCATTGCTGTCCCATCCGATCGTGAAATCAGGGCCGAGCGCGACCTGCGCGGGGCGCTGCGGTCCGCACACCGCGACCTTCCACTTGCGGTTCTGCGGCGGCACTTCCTGCCGCTCCGCCAGCTGCTCGCGCAGTCCGTCGGATGCCTGCTTCAGCGCCAGGCCCCAATAGTCCAGCATGAAGAAGTTGTCCGCGGTCCGCACCGTGCCGGCGATGTGGTTGAAGTGCGTGTACTGATACGGATGCAGGCGGATCATTTCGCTGAGCGGCAGCAAGAGGCCGAATGCGAACATGGCGAGCGCCGCGGGCTGCCAGGCGCGGCGGTTCTCGCCGAGCCAGTCCATGCCGCGCGCGAATGCGACGCCGGCCAGCACCGTCATCGGCGGAATCACGAAGATGAAGTGGCGGATGCCGTTATAGAGCGCCGGCCGCTTCACCATCGCGATCACCAGCGGCAGCGTCGCCGCCAGCGTCAGCATCAGCATGATCGACTTGCGCTTCGCGGTGACGTCATAGCGCGACAGCGACATCAAGGTGATGACGACGGCGGCGGCCAGCAGCACTAGCAGCACTTCGGGAAGCTGCAGCGCGAACAAGGTGGGCAGATAGGACCACGGCATGTCCGGCACCGACACCAGCGCGCCGTCGAACATCTCCTTCCACGGTTTCTCGAAGAAGTGCGAGAAATAGGTTACCGCTTCGAGCGGATGTCCGGGCTCCATGATCGACCACGGCCAGATCAGGCCCATCACGAGATAGCCCAGCAGAAGTCCCGGCAGCAGCACATAGACGACATGGGCAAAGCGGTGGGTCGCCTCGCGCGGGCCCTGCTTGCGGAATTCCTCGATCAGGAGCGGGACGAAGCCGACCACGGCGTAGATCAATGCGAGCCCGCCAAGCACGCGGCAGCCGATCGACAGGCCGGCCCCCAGGCCGACGATCAGGATGGTGCGCGGCGAGGGCGCCGGATATTCCTCGATCAGGCGGACCAGGCCCATGATCAGGACCACCATCGCCACGGCGAACGGCGCATCCTTCGGATTCATGAACATGTGGCCGTAGAAGGTCGGGCACAGCGCCAGCAGCAGCAGCGCCGCCAGTCCCGCCAGCGGGCCGCCGACACGGCGTGCCAGGCGCCAGGTTACGGCAAGGCCGATAACGCCGACGATCGCGCCGAGCAGGCGGCGCGTCTCGAACAGTTCAAGCGGAATGAGCTTGTGCAGCAAGGCCGCGGCCATGTCGAAGCCGCCGCCGTACATATACAGATTGGCAAACGACAGCGCGCCGGTGTCCTTGAACCCGGACTCGTACATGCGCAGCAGGAGGTCGGCATATTCAGCGTGGGTGTAATCGTCCCAGCCCAGACCGTAATCGCGGAACGTCAAGCCGGCGACCACGGCGACCACGCCGAGGACGAGGACAGCGAGATCGTCGCAGGTCTTCTCCACCGAGCGCCGCGCAGGCGCCTCGAGGGCAGACGTCGTAATCGATGACATAGCTAGTGATACCGGCGTGCCTGTGGCCCAGATTGGCGCTTTAGGGCCTCATTCCCCGGCATCCATAGCGCAGTTCCGTTTCCGAGTAATTGGTAATTGTGGCGTAATTTCCCAGATGCGTTGCAATAAATTGGCAGCAATTCGTAGCCAGTAAATCTACGGGAGCTGGCTGCCCGATAGCCACTGCGGCTGCGGTGAAGCAACGCATCGCGGCTTGGTTAAGCGGGATTTTAGGGAACTCTGTCTACAATTGGCGGTTGGCGGTGTGGGCAATATGACGGTATCGTGGCGTTGGTGGCCCGCGCCGATTTTCGGTCGGGTCTCCCGGGGGTTAGTTCGATGAAGGTTGGTCTGTTGGTCGTCGGCGCGGGCCTGGTCGTGGCGGGCCTGGCGGCGATCGGCCTCGGAATTCCAAACAAGGAATTCAGCGTCGGCGGCACGTTGATCGCAACAGGCGTGACCGGCGCATGTACCGGCGTGATTGTTGTGGCCCTTGCCGCCATCCTTCGCGAACTCCAGGCCATGGGCGACCGGCTTGATGCCGTCGTGGCGGTGGGTCTGCGGTCCGGGTCGCCGTCTGCAACTTCCCCGCGCGGCACTCCCGACGATCCGGTGTTCCCGCCGCCTGAGCCGAAGGTCTCGGCGCCTCCGCCGCTGGCTCCAGCGTTCCCGCCATCCGCTCCCGCGGCGCCGCCGCCCTGGCACGACGAGATCGCCTCGCGCGGCGCATCAGGCGAGGTGCCGCCGCCTGCACCGGCGGCCGCGCCCGCGGATGGCGCTGCGCCGCCCAAGCGGCGCAATCTGCTGTTTTCCTCCTCGCGCAAGGAGCGCGAGCGGAGCCAGGGGCGTGCCGCCGAGCCGCTCACGCCGGATCTGTTGTCGCCGGAACTGCGTCCGAATCCGGGTGGTTCGGCCGAACCGGCGTCGGCAACCTTCGACGATGCCTGGCCGAAGGCCGACCGGCCGCGGCCGGTCGACGTCGCCCCGCGGCGCGGCCCCCGGACGCCATCGACCTTCGGCGAGGCCCAGTCGGCCGCCGCCGCCTCGCCGTCGTCGGGCCATCCGCCGCCGCCCCAGGAGCAGCCGCCGGTGACCGTGCTCAAATCCGGCGTCGTCGACGGCATGGCCTATTCGCTCTATTCGGACGGATCAATCGAGGCGCAGATGCCGGAGGGCATGATGCGATTTGCCTCGATCGACGAGCTCAGGTCGCATCTGGAGCAGCGGCCTTAAGATCCGGGCCAATACTTGCGCGCGGCCGGCCCGAAGCCGGAAACGCAGCCGTTGTTGTCAGATTTGCAGCAATTCGTGCATATTCGCAAAGTAGTACGCGATTCCATTAATGTATTGCTGCGCATGGATACTGTCCGGTGGGCGCCGGGCTGTCGATAGCACGGGGAAGATTGAGCCATGTCCGATACGTCAGGCAAAACGCCGGTCGAGCTGACCGCCAACATCGTTTCGGCCTATCTCAGCAACAATCCGACGCCGGCCTCGGACATTCCGAACCTGATCAGCCAGGTCCACTCCGCCTTGCTGCGGGTGTCGAGCGGACGCAACGACACGCCGAGCGAGCCGGCCAAGCCTGCGGTGTCGATGAAGAAGTCGATCACGCCCGAATATCTGGTGTGCCTCGAGGACGGCAAGCGCTTCAAGTCGCTGAAGCGCCATCTGCGCACCCAGTACAACATGACCCCGGAACAGTACCGCGACAAATGGGGCCTGCCGGCCGACTATCCGATGGTGGCGCCGAACTATGCGGTGGCGCGCTCGCAACTTGCCAAGAAAATGGGCCTCGGCCAGCAGGCGCGGAAGCGGAAATAGGAGATTACGCGGCGGACGCCAGCGCCTCGCGCGCATCGTTGCGGATGCGGTCGACCATCGAGCGCAGGCCGTTGGAGCGCTGCGGCGTCAGATGGTCGCGGAAGCCGAATTCGTCGAACAGCGCGAGCGCGTCGGTGCCGAGGATTTTCTTGGGCGTTTGCCCGGAAAACAGCGTCAGCACGATCGCGACCAGGCCGCGCACGATGTGGGCGTCGCTGTCGCCGATATAGATCAGGCGCGGTTCGCCGTTGGCATCGCGCTCGATCCGCTTCGACAGCCAGACCTGGCTGACGCAGCCCTGCACCTTGTTCTCGGCCGAGTGCTCCGCCTCCGACAACGGTTCGAGCGTGCGGCCGAGCTCGATGACATAGCGGTAACGGTCGTCCCACTCGTCCAGCAGCGCAAAATTGTCCCTGATTTCGTCGATCGTCGTCATCGTGGCCCGCGTCCTGTCCTTGACGGCTTATATAGGAAGGCGGGCCGCGAAAGCGATGAAAATGGAACCGGTTCCCGGCTGTTTTGACGCGTTTTCTTCACGCGAACCGGTGCCTGCCTCGCTCGACAGCGCCTTGGTTTCCGCTCACGGCGTCGGCGGCAGGCGGAATTCGATCGACTGATCCTCTGCGGTCAGCGTGTCGCGGAACGCGGTGGCTGAATCGGTATTGTCCTGGCCGATCGAGCCGGTGTGATCGGGTGGCTTCTTGTCGGTGATGATCTGGTAGAGCTTGCGCGCCCCGTCGGTCGCGCGCTGGCCGATTGCGGTCGCGGCCTGGCCGCCGACCTCGCAGGCGGACGGCTGGCGCTTGCAGAACTGACCCATGTCGTTGATCGTCGCGGTCGCGGCCGACACCGCGTCCGACGCGCTGATCTGCGGCGCCTTGTCCGCTTCAGGTGTTTTGTCTCTCGGCAGCAGCACGAGCACAAGCCCGAGCCAGAATGCCAAACGCAGCAGGAAGAACATGGCGCGATCCCGGTCGTCTGTCTTGCTTCTTGCGCGGTCGATGCCGCTATTGGCCTTGAGAGTTAGCATCGGTCGATAAATCGGAAGTATCTGCATTGAAGTAAATCCGCCGAAAAATCGCGGAAAATTCGCCTGAATTGATTCGCCGTAAATTTTCGATTGATGGCGGCCGACGCGCGCCGGATACGCAGGATTCGCCCCGTCCACCATTTCGAAACCATAGATTGTCGCATCCGGAAACCAGCCGTTCACCATCCCCGACAAATGGCCGGTGAATAGCGGGTCAAACCCACTCCAATGCACGGTGTTTGGCGGCAGGCCGCCCAGCCTTAGCGTTCGCTTAAGTTCGCTCTGACACGTTGACCTGCAATCACGAAGGAGGCGTTCCGGCGCGTCTGTGTTGACGATTGAGCCGAAGCGCGAGTGCTGTGAGTAGTTTGAGTCTGATCCGCGATTGCCTGGATGCGCTGCTGCATCCGTCGGCGCAATATGATGCGCTGACGCGTGCGCGCCATCGTGCCTTCATGGCGCCGCGGCTGCTCGGCAGCCTGGCGGCGCTTGCCTCGTTCCCTGCCTTTCTTGCGATGCGCGGTGCGCCGACGGCGATCGAGGTCGCGGCATTCGCCTGGCTGATCGCGCCGATTCTGCTGTCGTGGTTCCTGTCGCGCACCGGCCGCTATGAAGGCGCGCATGTGCTGTCGTCGCTGGCGCTCGCCGGTCTCGTGATGATGATCGCGGCGACGACCGGCGGCATCGCCTCGTTCGCCGCCGTGTGGCTCGTCGTGATTCCGATCGAGGCGGCGCTGTCGGCCTCGCGGCGTGTGGTGGCGTTTGCGTTCGCGCTGGCGATGATCTGCGCGGCGCTGCTGAGCGTGCTCGGCCATTATCATGTACTGCCGGTCGTCGATCCCACGGTTGCTTCGAACAGCACGCTGGTCGGTTTCGGCGTCGTGTCGGCGATCTTCTACGCCGCCGGGCTCGCCTTCGGTGCGGAGTCGCTGGCGCGCACCAGCGTGGCGCTGCTCTATGTCGAGGAAGAGCGCTACCGCCTGCTCGCGCATAACATGAGCGACGTGCTGTCGCGGCACAGCCGCAACGGCGCGGTGCGCTTCATTTCGCCCACGGCCGAGAACATGCTCGGCGTGCCGGCATCGCGGCTGTTGGGCCATGGCCTGTTCGACCGCGTTCATGTCGCCGATCGCCCGGCCTATCTCACGGCGCTGTCGGACGCCGCGCGCGGTGACTCCCGCAGCGTCGAGTTCCGCGTGCGCCGTGACGGTGCGCGGGGCGAAGCCGTCGCCGAATTCATCTGGGCCGAGATGCGCTGCCGCCCGCTCGATCAGGCCGCCGCCGATGCCGAGGTCGTCGCCGTGATCCGCGACGTGACCGATCGCAAGGTGCAGGAGCAGGCGCTCGAACAGGCGCGCAATGTGGCCGAGCAGGCCGATGCGTCGAAGACGCGCTTCCTGGCCACCATGAGCCACGAACTGCGCACCCCGCTCAACGCCATCATCGGCTTCTCCGAGATGATCGCGCAGGAAGACGTGCTCGGCCTCGACGTGGCCCGCCGCAAGGAATACGCGCAGCTGATCAACGATTCCGGCCAGCATCTGCTGTCGGTCGTCAACGGCATCCTCGACATGTCGAAGATGGAGTCCGGCAATTTCGAGATTTCGCCGGAGCCGTTTGCGCCGCGGCCGGCGCTGCTCAATTGCTGCAATCTTGTGGCGTTGAAGGCGCGCGAGAGCGGCGTCGATCTCGTCACCCGGGTGCCCGACGATCTGCCGATCGTGAACGGCGATCCGCGCGCGTTCAAGCAGATCGTGCTCAATCTGGTCTCGAACGCCATCAAGTTCACCGAGCGCGGCGGCAAGGTCACCGTGTCGGCCGGCGTCGAGGGATCGCGGCTGGTGCTGCGTGTCTCGGACACCGGGGTCGGCATCGCCGCCGATGATCTCAAGCGGATCGGCGATCCGTTCTTCCAGGCCGGCAAGACTTATCAGCGCCGCCACGAGGGCACCGGTCTTGGTCTTTCCATCGTGAAGGGGCTGGTCGGCCTGCACCACGGCGAAATCAATGTGGAGAGCAAGGTGGGCGAGGGCACCATTGTATCGGTCGCGCTGCCGCTGGCGTTCACCCCGCCCGCCGCCGTCGAGCCGTCCAGCAATGTCTCGACCCTGAAGCCCGCGCTGCGTTCCGGACTACAAGAGCAAACCCATCAGGTGAAGAAGAGTGCCTAGACAGACTTTGGATGACGATGAAACGCCGCGCCGTCGCCGCGGCGCCAAGGCAGTGGCCATCGCGGCCGAGGAGGAACGTGGCCTCGTCCTGCGCCTGCTGCTGCACAGTCCGAAGGATCTGGTCGCCGGCGTGCTGGCGACGTCTGCCATCGTTGCGATCCTGATCAATGCGCTGTTCCTGCAGGCGGGCCGTCATCCGTCGCCGATGTTCGGCGGTTCGGTTGTGACGCTGCCGCCGCCGGCCCCGGTTGCCGCGGCCACCAGCCCGATACCGCGCCCGCGTCCGGCCGAGGCGGCTGCCCGATCGGCCGAGCCCGTCGACGTGAAGCCGGTGGAGACCAAGCCGGCCGAGACCAGGTCCGTCGAAGCCAAGCCAGCAGAACCCAAGGTCGAGGCCAAGCCGGTCGATCCGATGGCCAATCTGGTGCTGAAATCGACCACTGCGCCACCGGCCGCAGCACCGTCCCCGGCCGCCGCGCCGTCCAGCGTCATTCGTCCGCCGGCGTCGATTCCGACACAGCATCTGAGCCCGGCCGGAAAACGCATCGCCGCGGTCCAGCGTACACTGACCGAGTATGGCTACGGCCAGCTCAAGCCGACCGGCACGATCGGCGCCGACACCCAGCACGCGATCGCGAAGTTCGAGCGCGCCCGCAAGCTGCCGGTGACCGGACAGATGTCCGATCGCTTGGTGCGCGAGCTCGGCGCGATGATCGGCCATTCGATCGAGTAATCTCTCTGCGAAGGCATTGAATATGTATTCGTCATGCCCGGGCTTGTCCCGGGCATTGACGTCTTTGAGACTTGTTGCAGCCAAGACGTGGTTGGCCGGGACAAGCCCGGCCATGACGAGTTAAGGCGCATCGCCCAGCAGAACGTCCCTGACCTCGTCGGAGAACAGCTTCCTGCGGCCGGCCACCAGCACCCATTCCGGATCGTCGCGATCCGGAATAGCGCGCGGCATGCCGTGATCGAGCAGGGCCTGCGCGCAGGCCACCCAGTCGCCGCCCCTGACCGGCTCGTTGCAGGAGGCCCATGACAAGGAGCCGGACGCGTTGTCGCCGAAGCCGTGCTGCTCGGTCCACTCCGCGCCGTGCTCGAGCAGGAATCGCGTCAGGCCGGCATTGCCGCGGAACACCGCGTGATTGAGTGCCGACGCATCCCAATCGCCGCCGCGCACCGTGATCGGCCAGCCGAGCTCGACCATCAGCCGCACCGCATCGTCGCCGCCTGCCGCGGCGAACTCCGGGAGCAACCGCAATTGCCGCGGTGAAAGTGAACCTGGAAGATCGGGCCGACCGGCCTGGATTCGCCGCGCCTCGCTCTCGTCACCGCTGCTGCACGCCGCGACGAACCGCTCATCATCGGCAAGCGTCTCGTCGCCGGTACGCTCGCGGAGCAACTCGGCGACCTCGGTCAGTCCGAACTGCAGCGCGTACCTGTAGGCGCTGAGCCCGCCTGGTGTCGTGATGCGCGGATCCGCGCCGGCGTCGAGCAGTATCGCGATGCAGGTTCGCGACCGCCGCCGGCGGATCGCCCACAGCAACGGCGAGCCGCATTCGGTCAGCGGCGCGTTGCCGGCGGGTTCGTTTGGATTGCCGCCGTGCCGCAGCAGCAGGTCGAGCGCCGCCACGTTCTCGTCATCGAGCACCTTGTACATCGCGTTGGTGCCGGCGATCCGTGCGCCATGCTCGAGCAGCAGGCCAGTCGTCACCGAGCCTTCGAGCGAGTGGTAGAGCGATTCATTGTCGTTCGGATTGGCGCCCGCTTCGAGCAACAGTTTGGTCAGTTCGAGATCGTGGTTGCGGCCGGCGGCGCCGTACAGCGCTGACAGCGGATTGCTGTCATCGGGTGCGTCGAGCGTTCCGGGCGGCCAGCGGCTGCTGATGTGCTGGTCGGGATCGGCGCCGGCCTGCAGCAGCAGGCGTGCGCAGCGATGCAGCCGCGCTTCAAATTCCGGAATCTGCAGCAGGCTGGAATGCGTCACGGCGACCAGCGGCGGCAGTTTGAACGGACCGCCGGCACGGTTGACCCATGTGGGATCGTCGTTGGCGGTGCGTTGCACTGTCTCCTCGTCACCGATGGCGCAGGCGAGATAGGGATCGTCGGCGACAAGACTGGAATCCTCGGTGAGCATCCGCGCCGCAACGCGCGGATTGGCGCGGTCGGTGGTCCCGGCGACGTCCGCGGCATAGACCAGCTGCAGCCATCGCCGCACGCGATCGGCCTTGCTTTTACCGGACGGCAATTGTGCGTCGACATAGCGCCGCAGGTCCGGCCAGGAGGCGAAGCCAAGATCGCGCGCCACGCAGGACTGCGCATCGTGCAGCCGCAGATTGAGCGCGGCGATTTGATCGTCGCTGCGCCCGGCCGCAGCCGGAAGCGCATGCCGGAAACGCGCGTAGGCCTCTGGCGCCTGCCGCCGATAAAGGCGGATGAGCTCCTTGGCCTGCTTCTTCAGATGTTCGAGATTCAATCGCCCGGGCGATCGGTCCATGGAAACCTCCGTGCATCATCGCCGATGGTCCACAAAACCGGCTGCACAAAGGCTTGGTTGGCCGCTCAATTGGTGCAAGTGGGTTCAACCCTTCCCGTGGACCCGGGCGCGGCTTGCACCGCAGATGCAAGGATATGGGTGACGATTGGTTCGGTCAACCCGCCGCTGCGTGACGACATCTGTGACAATTGGACGTGGCCGCGCCGCTGGCCTATAGCTCGGCGCATGCGATTGAAAACCAGCATATGGGTCGCGGCGTATCTGCGCCGCTGCCAGACCGAAGGCGTGTTCGGCGCAGTCCGCAAGAAGGGCGCCGAGGAAGCCGGCGCCGTGTTCGTCAAGGTGGCGCTGATGGACGGCAACGCGATGTTGTATGCGCCGGCGCCGCAGACGGTCTATGACGACAGCCGTCCGGTCGAGCGGCTGTTCGTGCCGACGGCACCACAGCCGGTTTCCGAGCCATCTGTCGAGGAGCGCTTGACCAAGGAGCTCCGCTTCGATCCCGACGCCTGGATCGTCGAGACCGAGGACCGTGCCGGCCGGCACTTTCTTGATCTGGCGAAAAGCTAGCTTCCGGACTTCTGGTTGCGAATGGCGGGCGCGCTGCCGGGCTGCAACGCGGGGCGCGTCTGCGACGCCGTCGCGCGCACGCGATGACGCTCATCGTCATAGAGCGACGAGCGATACCTGGCGCGGGCCACCGCCATGGTCGAGCCGCGCCACGCCGCCAGCATCACCAACGCCGAGCGCTCGCTCAGGCGATCGTAGAGCCGCGACAGCCGATAGACGTAGTTGACCGAGGAGCCGGCTTCCGGATTGAGGAACATCAGGATCCGCTGGAACGCGGCGCTCGACACGTCAAGCGCCCGCATCGCGCAGGCGAGCGGCTCGCCGCCGGGATCGTTGACGACGTCCGCGGCGATCCGCGACGGCAGGATCAGCGCCTCGCCGAGTTCGAGCGTGAAGTTATCGAGGTCCTCGGCAAACGCTGCCATCTCCAGGATATGGATCGCGCGCGCGGCGCGCGCGGCCGGGATCCGCGCCGCAGCCTTCAGCGGCGTCTCCTGCAGATTGTGCAGGATCTGCGCGCGCTCCCTCGTGCTGGCGGCAAAGAACATGTCGGAGATTTCGGCGGCATCGTTTGGCCGCATGGCAAGGCTCGCGGCCATCCGCAGCTCGGCTTCGGTCGGGACCTTGGCCGGCAGCGCTGACGGGGCGGGCGCGGGAATTGGCGTGGCCGCCGGCATCGGCTGGTCGGGACCGACGCGGCGCAGCCCGAGCTTGTCCACGATCCGCGCGGGCGTCGCCGGATAGATCGCAAGCCGCGCGCGGACCGCGGCACGCGTCGCGTCGTCGACCTCGTCGATCAGGCGCGTCGTCAACTCGACGAACTGGCGCTCTTCATCGGCGGAGTGGGCGCTCGCCTGCACATAGAGGTCGGTCAGGACGCGCAGCAGCGTCGGGCGGATGTCGACGCCCTCGCGACGGGAGAGCGTCATCAGCCCATCGAAACCAGGAAATAGCGGAGCTGCGCTCATCTCGGGCGTACGCGACTTGCCAGTGAACTTCGGTTTGAAAGCCTTGTGGCAGCGAGCCTACGCAGGCTGTTTTAAGAGGCAGTTAAGGAAAACAAGCCGTGAAGGTGAATGCTCGAATTTGCGCGTGTCTATTAAGGCACAGCGCCATATCCGTAACCGTCCGTACCGGCGGCTTAAGATGTCATTAACCATGCGCGTTCTTAACTCGGCATGCGCGGGGCAAATCATGTCCGTGCGGGGCCAGAGAGAACGGAACATGGGCACCATCGTTGAGTTTCCGGCGGATGCGGCTGCACGGCGGCCGAGCATGGCCGGTGCTGCTGGCGAAGGCATGGGGACCGTACTGATCCTTCCCGTCGTCCGGATCGAGCGAACGATGGAGGAGACCGGCGGTGGTCGCGGACCGGAGCAGGGCACTGCGCAGGGCCGCCGTCGCCGACGCCGCTCCTGATCGCGGACATCGGGCAATGCCGGAGCTTGTGCAGCGGACCGTCGCGCGGCGGTCACTCCCGGCGCTGATCCTGCTGCTGGCGGGCTCGGCGCTCGCCGGCTGCAGCGGCGGCGATTTCGGCCGCACCCGGGCCGATTTCCGCAACGACGATATGCATCGCTGGATCGGTGCCGAGGCGACCGGCAGCATCGGCAAGAACGCCTCGCAATTCCAGCTCACCGAACACGAACGTCAGCTGCGCGACCTCGCCTATCAGTTCATCGAGCCGCCGCTGTCGCGTCCGGCGTGGAAGAGCGTATTCGGCGACTACCAGCCGCTGCCTTCGCCGTGGCGGCAGAGGGTCGTGTTCGATCGCACCGCCTATGGCCGCAATTTGATCGACGAGCCGCATCGCTCGTTCGCCTCGCGCTATTCGCTGCTGATCGACGAGGTGCGCGACGACATCACCCGCTTCGAGCCGTTCTTCGCCACCGCGCTCCAGGTGATCGAGCTCGATCGCAAGCGCAATGCCAGCCTCCACATGATCGCCGACGTGTCGCCGCGCGAGCGGGCTGATGCGGTGGCGCGGATGGAAGAGAACACGCTGATCGTGCAATGGGTCCAGCAGGCCCTGGAGCGGCGGATCTCGTCCTATCGCTGGGCGCTGGAGCGACTGGTGATCCAGGCGCCCGACGGCATGGCCGCCGACGCCGAACGCCAGATCAACGAGCTCGCCCGGCTCACCGCCAATGCGCCGCTCATATCCGCGCCGGTGACAGGCCAGGCCGTGGTGACGAAGGGCTAGTCTAGGCACGCTTCGTTTTCTTCGCCGTCGATTTGACCCGGCGACTGTTGGCTTGCCGTGGCAAGCTCGCAATGAATGCCTTCAGCGCATCGGAGGGCGGGTGGGCCGAGGGGTAGGCGAGGCCGACCTGGCGCGTCACGTCGATATCGATCGCGCGCATTGCGACGTCCGGATTGCCGCGCGCCACGCCCTCGGGGACGATCGCGACGCCGATCCCAGCCGCGACCAGCGCCATCGCCCATTCCTCGGATTCCGCGATCGCCACCGGCTTGCGCGGCGGTGAGGCACCCTTGAAGAATTCCTGCTGCTCGCAATGGCAACGATCGATCATCGGAACGCCGGCGAAGTCGGTGGTCCGGAGCGTCTCCTTCAGCGTCAGGGGATGCGAGGGCGGCAATGCCGCGACATAGCGCTCGCTCCACAGCGGGATGAAGTGCTCGCCGGCGCCGACCATGGTCTTGGCGACGATCCGCGCGTCGGCCTTCTCGCTGGCGCCGACCAGCCGGAGCGCAAGATCGGTATTGCCGGTCAGCGGCTTCAGCAGCGCGATGGTCCGGGTCTGATCGAGCGTCCGCAACAGGCCGAGCGTCAGCGCCTGCCGCGTCGCGGGCTTGCGGAAGAGATTTCGCGCCGCGTCCGCCTCGTCGATGATCCTGCGGGCGATGCCGTGAAACTGCGCGGCTGAGGCGGTCGGGGCCATGCCCTTCTTGTGCCGGATGAACAGCGTGGTGCCGAGCTCGGCCTCGAGATTGGTGATCGCCGCCGAGATCGACGGCTGCGAGATGAAGCAGCGCTTCGCCGCGGCGGTCAGATTGCGCTCGCGGTAGACTGCGGCGAAGTAGCGGAGTTCGCGGATATCCATAGGTGTATCCTATCACATGGATAGAAAGACAATATTTTACCTATGGAAACGCGAGTGGCAAGTCTGCGCCTGTTACAGCGGAGGACCTGTCATGCGCATCCACCATCTCAACACCGGCACGATGTGCCCGATCGGAAAGCGGCTCGTGAACGGCAGCGGCAGCATCTTCCAGCGGGCGCGGATGGTCTGTCATTGCCTGCTGGTCGAGAGCAATGATGGCCTCGTGCTGGTCGACACCGGGATCGGGCTCGACGACATCGGCGACCCGCCGCGGCTCGGACGCAAATGGGTGCGGCAGACGACGCCGCGGCTCGATCCGGCCGAGACGGCGGTGCGGCAGGTCAAGGCGCTCGGCTTCTCGCCGGACGATGTGCGCCATGTGCTGCTGACGCATCTCGACCGCGATCACGCCGGCGGCGTGCCGGACTTTCCGAAGGCCAGGGTGCACGTCGATCGCAAGGAGTACGACATGGCGGTAACGCATCAGGTCACGCCGCCGCAGGGGCGCTACATCACGGCGCAGTGGCAGCACGGGCCGGACTGGGCGTTCTACGGTGCCGGCGGCGAGGACTGGTTCGGCTTCAAGGGCGTGCGCGCGCTCGGCGACCGCGAGCCGGACATTCTGATGATCCCGTTGCCGGGCCACACGCTCGGCCATTGCGGGATCGCGGTGCGCGACAAGGACAGCTGGCTGCTGCACGCCGGCGACGCCTATTTCCACCACGCGCAGCTCGACGCCAGGCCGCGGATCCCGCTGGTGCTCGGCATGTTCCAGCGCCGGGCGGACATGGATCGCGCGATGCGCATCCAGAACCAGGAGCGGCTGCGGCAATTGAAGGCGGCGCATGGCGCTGATGTGACGATCGTCAACAGCCACGATCCCGTCGACTACGAGACCTGCCGCTGCGGCCGGCACGCGCTCGCCGCGAGCTAGCGCTTGCGTGCCGCAGGCGGCGGGGCCGGCACAGGCAGCGGCGGCGGCGCCTCCTGCTTGGCCGCGACCGGCTCGGTCTGCACCTTGCAGGAGGAGGCGGCGAGCGAGGCCTGCGCCTGCGGCATCAGGCCGGGCTCCGGCGCCAGCGCCTTCAGGAGGATCAGGCCGGTTGAGGTCGGCGAGTCGATGATCAGCCGGTCGGCAGCGGTGATTTCCTCGTCCTCCGGCAGCTCGTTGTGCTGCGCTTCCGTCATCAGGTCGAGCTCGATCACCTTCTTGCCGGCCGAGCGGTCGTTGATCGCGTAATAGGCGACCTCGTTGCGGGTGTAGAACGACACCGACGTATAGGCCTGGCTGACCGGCACGGTGAGCTTGAGCGGCCCGGTCGAGAGATCGTAGCGGCAGATCGCCACCGCGAAGGCCGGATCCATCAGCGGCATCGGCGAGTGGCTCGGGTCGGCCAGCGGCAGCTGCGTCACCTCGTTGAGCTTGGTCATCGGCGTCAGCCGCGAATAGGCGTCCTGCGAGGCGATGCGCGGCAGCGCCAGCACGCTGACGAGATGCACCACGCCGCCGAGCAGCACGCCTGCGAGGATGGTGAGCAGCACGCGGATCATGGGCAGCCCGTCGTTGTGATCGACGGCATCGGCGCGTCGCGCTGGGTGCGGGTCGCGACCCCGACCGGCGTGTCGTAGAGCCGCAGCATCAGCGCGTAGCGCTCGATGCCGCCGGTCGGCAGCCAGTTGCCGGCGCGCGAGCGCGAGGCGATGTGGATCTCGAACGTGCCGTCGGAGGCGCGCATGATCTCCTGGCTGGTGAAGCCGTAGCGCTGCAGCGTGTTGGCGACCAGGTGCCCCTTGCGGTCGAACAGCGTCAGCGTCCAGAACCGCGCCGCCGGCGTCACGCCGCTGACCACGATGTCGCAGCGGCCGTCGAGCGGCTTGTTCTTGTCGTCTGTGGTCGCCGAGAACGCGATGCCGTCGCCGGTGCCGATCGGCAACTCGCCGCTGCGCGCGATGGTGGCGCGCGAGTAGGGATCGACATCGGAGGTGCCGCTCTTCGGCCGCGCGGTCCAGGCGCCGATCTTCAGCGTGCCGAGATCGGTGCCGCGGGTCGCCGTCGCGTAGGTCAGGCCGAGGCCGACGGCGGTGGCGATGACGAGTGCCAACAAGGTGGTGAGGAGGAGCCGCACGTCAGTTCTTGCGTGGCGGTGCCGGTGTCGCGCCGTCCGGCCCGGCCGCGGCAACGTAGTTTTCGGGGAACGCCAGCGCGCTCGAGGACTCGGCCTTGCCGGTCTTCGAGGACTCGTTCAGCGTGGTCTTGCCGGTGGTCTTCTCAGCCGTCCTGGCCGCGTCGTCGAGCAGCTTCTCGACCCGCACCAGGATATCCGCGCCGCGCTTGGTCAGAACCGGCGGCGGGCCCGGCTTGGTCTCCAATACGCGGGGCGCCGCGTTGGCCTGGGCACTGGCCTGGGCCGGCTGCGGCGGCAGCTTCTGGCCCATGCCGACGCCGACGAGCTCCTTGACCTCCACGCCCTGATGCGCCGCGACCATGATGTCGTGCCAGGTCTGCGCCGGCAGCGAGCCGCCGGTCATGCGGTTGGTCGGCGAATAGTCGTCATTGCCGTACCAGACCGCGCAGGTGAAGTTGCCGGTGTAGCCGACGAACCAGGCGTCGCGATAGGCGTTGGTGGTGCCGGTCTTGCCGGCGGTCGGAATGCCGTCGAGCGCGGCGCGGCGCGCGGTGCCTTCGCTGACCACGTGGCTCATCATGCCCGCCATATCGGCGGCGATGTTCGGCGGAATCGCCTGCCGCGGTTTCGGACCGTCGCGGTCCCAGCGCCATACCAGGTCGCCGGCGCCGGTGCGCACCTCGAGCACCGAATGCGGCGTCACCGCCTTGCCGCGATTCGGGAAGGTCGCATAGGCGACCGCGTGCTCCAGCACCGTGACTTCGTCGGAGCCGATGGGCAACGACGGCGTATCGGGCAGCGGCGCCTTGAGGCCGAAGCGGCGCGCGACCTCGACGATCTTGGCGCGGCCCGCCTTCGGCCCTTCCTTGCCGCCCATCATGATCGAGAGCTTGACCGGCACCACGTTGATCGAGCGGGTGATCGCCTGCGTCAGCGTGACCTGACCCGAATAGGAATGGCCATAGTTCTGCGGGCACCAGTTGCCGATGCAGACCGGGCCGTCCACGATCTTCGAGTTCGGCGTGAAGCCGTTCAGCAGCGCCGTGGTGTACACATAGGGTTTGAACGATGAGCCCGGCTGGCGATAGGCGTCCGTGGCGCGGTTGAACTGGCTCGCACCGTAGTCGCGTCCGCCGACCATGGCGCGGATGCCGCCGTCGAGATCGGACACCACGGTCGCGGCCTGCGTCGCGTGATAGTCGCGCCCGAACTGTCGCAGCTGGTTCTCGATCGCTTCCTCGGCCGCCTTCTGCACGTTCATGTCGATCGCGGTGCGGACCACGAAGACGCGCTCGGTGTAGGATTTCGGGAAGGTGTCGACCAGCTTGCGCATCTCGTCGAAGGCGTAGTCGAGATAGTAGTTCGGCGAGTTCTCGTCGCGCCGGTCGACCGCGACCGCCGGATTGCGGCGGGCGCCGAACACCTGGCCCTCGGTCATGAAGCCGGCATCGACGAGGTTGTCGAGCACGACATTGGCGCGGGCGCGGGCCGCGGGCAGGTTGATGTGCGGGGCGTATTTGGTCGGCGCCTTGAACAGGCCGGCGAGCATCGCGGCCTCCGCGAGATTCACGTCGCGCACCGACTTGTTGAAATAGAAATGCGCCGCGCCGTCGACGCCGAAGGTGCCGCCGCCCATATAGGCGCGGTCGAGATAGAGCTTCAGGATCTCGTTCTTGGTGAGCCGCGTCTCCAGCCAGATCGCGAGGAAGGCTTCCTTCACCTTGCGCTCGATGGTGCGCTCGTTGTTCAGGAACAGGTTCTTGGCGAGCTGCTGGGTGATCGACGAACCGCCCTGGCGGACGCCGCCGGCCTGCGCGTTGGTGACGAGCGCGCGGGCAAGGCCCGGCACGTCGATGCCGAAATGATCGTAGAAGCGGCGGTCCTCGGTCGCGAGCGTCGCCTTGATCAGATTGTCCGGAAAATCTTCCAGCGGGATCGAGTCATTGTGCTTGATGCCGCGGCTGCCGATCGGGTTGCCGTAGCGGTCGAGGAACGTCACCGCGAGGTCGGACTTCTTCAGCCAGTCCTCGTCGGCGGTCTCGCGGAAGGCGGGGATCGCGAGCGTCAGCATCAGGATCATGCCGCCGAGCCCAAGGGTTGCGGCCTCCGAAAGCGGTTCGATGAACACCCAGCGCTTCCAGCGGCCGACATAGAAGCGGTCCATGAAGGTGGAATAGCGCTCGTAGAGCTCGCGCAGGCCCTTGCCCGACGAGAACAGCGTCGAGTCGATACGCGCATCGAGGTCCAGGAAGAAGTTCCGGACCCTCTGTTTCCAATGGGACGGCATGATCTGAAAGGACCGGACCCTTGATCAGTTCGACTGCGCTGCGGGCGCCCAAACCGGGCACAGGGCAGCGTCTTGCTTCGATGTTGCGGCAATCCCAAGGCGCTTTTGCGTCGATGGGGACTCGTTCGTTGTTCTATCCGAGCGGCTGCCATAAACCAATGGCGCGGCTTGTGAATTTAATGGGAGCCCTAACGCTGCCCACCGGCTTTTTCGACCCCGCAATACCACCCCCTTGCGCAAGCGTTGCCGGCATCCCAAGAAGAGTTGCACCGCCATTTCAGGGATATCATGACCGCATCGCCCAAGCGCCCGTCGGGCCAGGAGGGATTCTTCTGGAAAACCAAGACGTTGGAAGAGATGTCCAACGCCGAATGGGAGAGCCTGTGTGACGGCTGCGCACGGTGCTGCCTGGAGAAGCTCGAGGACGAGGACACCGGCAAGATCTATTTCACCCATATCTCCTGCAAGCTGCTCGATTCCGGCCTCTGCACCTGCAAGGACTACCCGAACCGTTCCGACCAGGTTCCGGATTGCGTCCGCCTGACGCCCGAAAACGTCCGGACGCTGAACTGGCTGCCGCCGAGCTGCGGCTACCGGCTGGTGGCCGAGGGGCGGGACCTCTATTGGTGGCATCCGCTGATCTCGGGCGATCCCAACACCGTCCATGAAGCCGGCGTCTCGGTGCGCGGGCGGGTGGAGGGCACCGAGCTCGATGTCAACGACGCCGATCTCGAGGATCATATCGTGCGATGGCCGGCGCTGCTGCCGAAACGGGCACAATTGAAGAAGCGGCCGAAAACGCTGGGCAAGACGACCAAAGCGTGACGTCGTCGCCGCGTCCGCGATCACGTCACCGCGAGAACATCGCGGCGGGATGCACCCATGCGCTGCGGTGCCTGCCTCAGCATTCAATTGCTGCATAAATTGCGAAGCAGAGAATGATTCCATCGCGGGACGCGCCCGCGCAGCAGCATTACGCCTCAAATGAACAAGTATGAACGGCAGAGCCGGATTCCTGCCGACCAAGCGACATTGCCCGACGACATTGCCGAAGAGCTGTCACGCCTTCCGAGCGAGGTGATCGAACTCAGCGAAGCGCCGCCGCTGGCGCCGCCGGCACCGCTCAATCCGGACGAAGTCCGCACCATCGTCATCAGCCTGATGTTGACGATGTTCTTGGCCGCGCTCGACCAGACCATCGTCGCGACCGCGCTGCCGACGATCGGGCGCCAGTTTCACGACGTCACCAATCTGTCCTGGGTGATCACGGCCTATCTCTTGGCCTCGACGGCGGTGGCGCCGGTGTTCGGCACGCTGAGCGACATCTATGGCCGCCGCGTCATGATTATCACCTCGCTCAGCCTGTTCGTGGTCGGCTCGGTGCTGTGCGCGATCGCGCCCAGCATGACGATGCTGATCGTTGCCCGCGGCCTGCAGGGGCTCGGCGGCGGCGGCATCATGCCGGTGGTCCAGACCGTGATCTCCGACGTGGTGAGCCCGCGCGAGCGCGGCCGCTATCAGGCCTATTTCTCCAGCGTCTGGATGGCCGGCGGCATTCTCGGCCCAGTGGTCGGCGGCGTGTTCGCCGAGCATCTGCACTGGTCGATGATCTTCTGGATCAACCTGCCGCTCGCGGCGGCGGCGCTGGCGCTGCTGCTGCCGAAGATGGGCAAGATCCCGGTGTTCCACCGCAAGCGCAAGGTCGACTGGCTCGGCGGCATCCTGCTGATGGCCTCGGCCGTCGTGTTGATGCTGGTGCTGACCTGGGGCGGCACCCGTCTGTCCTGGCTGTCGCCGACCATCACCGCGATGGTGGGCGCCTCGATCGCGCTCGCCGGCGCCTTCGTCTGGCACGCGCGCCGCGCCGACGAGCCGTTCCTGCCGCTGTCGCTGCTCGGCGGCTCGGTGGTGCCGTTCGCGATGGGGGCGGGCGGCTGTGCGCTCGGCGCCATGGTCGGCCTCACCGTGCATCTGCCGCTCTATTACGAGGTGGTCTATCATCTCACCGCCAGCGAGGCCGGCCTCGCGCTGATCCCGCTCGCGGCGATCTCGACCTTCGGTGCGGCGATCGCCGGCCGGACCATGGCGAAGGCCAAGCACTACAAGCGCGTCGCCATCGTCGGCACCTCGGTGGCCGCGATCTGTGCCGTCGGCATGGCGGTGACGACGCTGCCGCTGTGGGGATTATTGCTGTTGATGAGCGTGTTCGCGCTCGGCCTCGGCACCACATTCCCGATCAGCGTGGTGTCGTTGCAGAACGCGGTGGCGCGGCCGCAGGTCGGTACCGTGACCGGCGCGATGAACTTCTTCCGCGCGATGATGGCCTCCTTCACGGTCGCCGCCTTCACCACCATCCTGCTGATGACGCTGGGGACCGACATCTCGCTCGCCGGCGAGCATCATGCCGCCTCCGCCGGCACCGTCAGCGCGATCCCGATGGCCGACATGATCCATGCGTTCCGCTACGTGTTCGGCGCCGCCGCCGTGCTGCTGACCACCGCCTCGATCTGCATGATCACGATGGAAGAGCGCCCGCTCGCTGGTCCCGCCGCCCACCCGCCGGCGGAGATGGCGGAGTAGAGGCAGTCGACTCATACACCGCTGTCGTCGCCGCGGCGGATGTTGTGAATCGGACTCGTCGTTCCAAATCGCGTAACAATGAGCATCCGTGGTTGTGGGTCCCCGCTTTCGCAGGGACGGCACTGAGCTTGTCGCACGGCCAGCGGGCAACAATCCGCGTTCTCGCGACATGAATTGCCCGAGCCGTGCTTTTCGTTCCGCTCTCTCCGCTTCGCTCGCCCCGCGTAATTTGCGCAGCGGGGAATGACGATCTGAGCGATCGGTGCACCACCACTTTATTCCCCCGCTGCCTCATGTTTGTTCATTTGGTGAGCGCCGACCCACTACTTTAGTCGCCGTCCTTGCATGGCGATCTGCGCGCAGTTTCACTTGCTGCGCATTTTGTCGCGGCTATAGTCGCGCCCCAAGAGCTCGAAGCAGCCGAAGAAAAAGAGGAGAGAAACAGGGTGACAAGAACATTGCGACTCCCCGTGCACGCGATGCAGAAACTTGCAGGAGCGGCCGTGTTGGGCCTGTTGGCTGCGGCGCCGAGCGGAGCGCTGGCTGCCGACACCCTCAAGATCGGCGTGATCGCCGAAGCGCAGGCGATTGCCGGTGCATCGATCCCGCAGGCGGCGCAGCTGGCCGCCGACGAGATCAATGCCAAGGGCGGCATCGACGGCCGCAAGATCGAGATCGTCAGCTACGACAACCACTCGTCCTCGGCGGATTCGGTGCGCGCGTTCCAGCGCGCGGTCAACGAAGACAAGGTCAACGTCGTCATTTCGAGCTACATCAGCGAAGTGGTGCTGGCGCTCGAGCCCTGGGCTTCGCGCCTGAAGACGCCGTTCGTCACGCCCGGCGCCGCCTCCAACGAGATCAGCAAGAGCGTCCACGCCGATTACGAGAAGAACAAGTACACCTTCCACGGCTACCTGACCTCGGCCGCGCTGGCGCTGTCGGTCTGCGACGCCGCCAAGGAGCTGCTGGTCGATCAGAAGCACATGAAGACCGCGGTCATCATGAGCGAGGATGCCGCGTGGACCAAGCCGCTCGATGTCGGCTACGAGGAGTGCCTGCCGAAGATCGGGCTCAAGGTCGTCGACCATATCCGTTTCTCGCCCGACACCACCGACTTCACGCCGATCTTCAACAAGGTCGAAGGCTCCAAGCCCGACGTGATCATCACCGGCATCTCGCATGTCGGCGTGCAGCCGACGGTGCAGTGGAAGAACCAGCAGGTGCCGATCCCGATGTTCGGCATTTCCTCGCAGGCGACCAACGAGACCTTCGGCAAGGACACCAACGATGCGGCGGAAGGCGTGCTGTATCAGGGCGTATCCGGCCCGAACGTCGCGGTGACGCCGAAGTCGGTGCCGTTCGCGGAAGGCTTCAAGAAGCGCTACGGCAACTATCCGTCCTACGCGGGCTACACCGCCTATGACGAGGTCTACTACATCGCCGATGCGGTGAAGCGCGCCGGCTCGGTCGAGGCCGACAAGATGGTCGATGCGCTGGAGAAGACCGACTGGGAAGGCACCATCGGACGCGTCCAGTTCTACGGCAAGGACGATCCGTTCACCCATTCGATCAAATACGGCAAGGGCCTGATCACCGGACTGATGCTGCAGTGGCAGGGCGGTAAGCAGGTCGCGGTCTGGCCGAAGGAGGTCGCCAAAAGCGATCTCAAGTTCCCGAGCTTCATCAAGGTCACCACGAACTGACTGATGATCATGCTCCCGGGCCCCACCCGGGAGCATCCCTGTTCGGTTCTGTGTCCTCCACAACAGGCAGCCCTGCTGCCGCGGCCAATCTGAGATGCTTGCCTTACAAATCCTGATCGATGGCTTTGCCATCAGCGCGCTCTATGCGCTCGGCGCCACCGGTTTCACCCTGATCTTCGGTGTCTCCGGCGTCCTCAATCTCTCCCACGGTGCCATCATGGTGGCCGCGGCGGTCGCGGCCTGGGCCGCGGCCAGCGTGCTGCACCTCGACATCTACACCGGCGCGCTGTTCGGTGTCGGCGTCGCGCTGATCGTGTCGTTCGCGACCTATTTCGCGGTCGTCAAGCCGATCCAGAATTCAACGCGGATCCCCAACGAGGAAAAGGAAATCTTCGTCCTCACCGGCACCCTGCTGTGGGGCATCATGATCCAGGAGCTGATCGCCTATTTCTTCACCAACAACGCCAAGACGGTGCTGCCGATCGTCGAGGGTGTCGTCGATATCTTCGGCAACCGTACACCGCGCAACAATATCTTCACCGCGCTGGTCTGCTGCCTCGTGATCGGCCTGCTGTGGCTCCTGGTGAACCGCACCAGGACCGGCAAGGCGGTACTGGCGGCCTCGATGAACCCGCGCGGCGTCACGCTGCTCGGGCTCGAGCTCACCCAGATCTACATCGTGGTGTGGGGCATCTACGGCATTCTCGCCGGCATCGCCGGCGTGCTGCTCGGCATGTTCCTCGGCGTCAGCTCCTACAGCGTCGGGCCGCTGACCGCGAGCGCGTTCTCGATCGTCGTGCTCGGCGGCCTCGGCAGCGTGTCGGGCTCGCTGATCGCAGCCTTCGTCGTCGGCTATCTCGAGACCATCACGGCCTACATGATCTCGCCAGCCTATCGCACCATTCCGGCGCTGCTGCTTCTGGTGTTCGTGATGTATGTCCGGCCTCAGGGCCTGCTCGGGAGGCGCTGAGATGGCCAGCTTCTTTTCCTCGCGCCTGTTCTTCATTTCGCTGTTCTGCGTGGTGGTCGCCGCGACGCTGCCGTTCTACGTCTCGGGCTACATCCTCGGGCTGCTGACCGTCGCGTTCTATTTCGGCGTGTTCGCGATGGCCTGGGACCTCTTGTTCGGCTTCGCCGGCGAGGTGAATTTCGGCCCGACCTTCCTGATCGGCACCGGCGCCTACACCGCAGGGATCCTCAACAACCAGTTCGGCTGGTCGGTCTATGTCTGTATCCTGCTCGGCGCTCTGGCCTCGGTCGTCGCGGGCTTCGTGCTGGCGCTGCCGGCGCTGCGGGTGAGGGGGCCGTATTTCGGCCTGACCACGCTGGTGGCGGTCTTGATGCTGCAGAACTTCGTCGTGGTGTTCGCAGATCTCACCGGCGGCGAGATCGGGCTCACCATTCCTGACGTCATCACCATCAATGCCGGTGCCAATTACTGGATCGCGCTCGGCTTCATGACCGTGAGCGCGGCCATCCTCTATGGCCTGTCGCAATCGCCGGTCGGTCTCGTGCTGCAGGCGAGCGGGCAGGACCCGGTGCAGGCCGGCGCGCTCGGCTTCAACATCGTCAAGCACAAGCTCGCGGCCTTCATCGTCAGCGCCTTCTTCTCGGGACTGTCGGGCGCGCTGCTCGTGTTCTACTTCGGCACCGCCTCGGTCGGCACCGTGGTCGACGTCGCGGTCGGCGTGAACGTGATCGTTTCCGCCGTGCTCGGCGGACGGCGCACGGTGCTGGGGGCCGCGCTGGGCGCGATCTTCCTGATCGTGGCCGGCGAATTCCTGCGCCCGACCGGCGAGCTTGCGACCTTCATCGTCTCGGCGGTGGCACTGCTCGTCGTCCTGTTCTTCCCCGGCGGTTTCCTCGGAGCGGCCCTGTCACGCGAGGCGCGCTCTTAAATGGATCAGACTGTGACCACAGCAACGCTCACCGTCCGCGGATTGACCAAAAGATTCGGTGGCTTGACCGCCGTGAAGAACCTCTCGTTCGATCTGCATCCCGGCGAGATCCTCGGCCTGATCGGGCCGAACGGCTCGGGCAAGTCGACCGCGATGAAGAGCGTGATGGGCATCGAGCGCCCGACCGCAGGCGAGGTGCTGTTCGAAGGCGAGAACGTCGCCGGGCTGCCTGCGCACAAGATCGCGCGCAAGGGCTTCGGCATGGTGTTCCAGCACTCGCGGCCGCTGAACCGGCAGACCGTGCTGGAGAACATCATGGTCGCGCTGTTGCCCGACAGCCTGTTCATGCTGTTTCCCGACAAGGCGCTGACCGAGCGCGCCAAATGGATCGCCGAGCGTGTTGGCCTCGGGGCGGTGATGGACCGCCGCCCGCCGACGCTGCCGTTCGCCGACCTGCGCCGGCTGGAATTGGCCAAGGCGATCGCGCGTGACCCCAAGGTCGTGCTGGTCGACGAGCCCTTCGCCGGTCTCACCAGCGCCGAGGTCGGCACCTTCTCCGCATTGATCCGCAGCTTCCGCGACGAGGGCCGCGCGGTGATGCTGGTCGATCACAACGTCAAGAGCGTCGCGGCGCTGGTCGACCGCGTGCTCGCGATGTATCTCGGCGAGGAGATCACGACCGGCCGAGCCGAGGACGTGATGAAGAACGAGACCGTGCGGCGGGTCTATCTCGGCGGCGCGATCGAGACCCACGCGCGGCCCGAGACCTCGTTCAAGGATAAGGTGCCGCTGCTGCAGGTCGAGAATGTCAGCGTGCATTACGGCAAGGCGCAGGCGCTGGAGAACGTCTCGATCCACGTCCATGAGGGCGAATTCGTCTCCGTCGTCGGCCTCAACGGCGCCGGCAAGACCACGCTGTTCAACACCATCTCGGGCTTCCTGCCGTATACCGGCGAGATCCTGCGCGGCGGGCAGCCACTGCGCGGCACGGGACCCGCGAAGATCGCTCGCTCCGGCCTCGTGCAATGTCCGGAATCGCGCGAATTGTTCGGCGAGATGACGGTGCGGGAAAATCTCGACCTCGGCGGCCAACATCTCGACGACGCGGCGCGGGCCAAGCAACTCGCCTGGCTGTTCGAGCTGTTCCCGATCCTGAAGGAACGCCAGGGCCAGATGGCGCAGACGTTGTCCGGCGGCGAGCAGCAGATGCTGGCGATCGGCCGCGCGCTGATGATGCAGCCGCAGATCCTGATCCTGGACGAGCCGACGCTGGGGCTTGCGCCGGTTATCCTCGAGCTGCTGTCGAAGGCGCTGGAGAAGCTGCGCCAGACCACCAAGATCACGGTGCTGCTGGGCGAGCAGAACGTGACGTTTGCGCTTCCGCATGCCGACCGCGTCTATGTGCTGGAGCACGCGCGGATCGTCTGGGAGGGCGATCCGGGCCGGTTCGCCGCGGAGGCCGGCAAGGACTTTCTCTGACGTTCGCAGTTTGAAAAGAAGAAAGCAAAGCAAGGGAGATCATGATGACAGCATATTCAACCGCGACCCGCGTGAGCCTGTTGGCCTCGGCGCTCGCGCTCTGCCTCGCGGCACCGGCCTATGCGCAGTCCAAGGACCCGATCAAGATCGGTATCATTGCCGAAGTGCAGTCGATCGCGGGCGCGGCGACGCCGGGCGGCGCGCAGATCGCAGCCGACGAGATCAACGCCAAGGGCGGCGTGATGGGCCGCAAGATCGAGATCGTCACCTACGACAACAAGAGCTCGTCGGCGGACTCGGTGCGCGCCTTCCAGCGCGCGGTGAGCGAGGACAAGGTTTCGGCCGTGATCGCGAGTTACATCAGCGAGGTCGTGCTGGCGCTCGAGCCGTGGGCTGCGCGGCTGAAGATGCCGCTGATCACGCCCGGCGCCGCCTCGAACGAGATCACCAAGGCGGTGCACAACGACTATGAGAAGAACAAGTACACCTTCCACGGCTACCTGACCTCGGCCGCGCAGGCGCAGCTGGTCTGCGACGCGGCCAAGGAGCTGTTGGTCGACCAGCTCAAGTTCAAGTCGGTCGCGATCATGAGCGAGGACGCGGCCTGGACCAAGCCGCTCGACGTCGGCTACGAGGCCTGCCTGCCGAAAGCGGGCCTGAAGGTGGTCGAGCACATTCGCTTCTCGCCCGACACCACCGACTTCACGCCGATCTTCAACAAGATGGAAGCCGCCAAGCCCGACGTGATCGTCACCGGCATCTCCCATGTCGGCGTGCAGCCGACCGTGCAGTGGAAGAACCAGCAGGTGCCGATCCCGATGTTCGGCATCAGCGCGCAGGCGCTGAGCCCGACCTTCTGGGGCGATACCAACGGCGCGGCCGAGGGCGTGCCCTCGCTCGCGGTGGCGACTCCTGATGTTGCCGTCACGCCGAAGACCAAGCCGTTCGCGGCGGCGTTCAAGGCCAAGTTCGGCACGCCGCCGGCCTATACCGGCTACACCGCCTATGACGAGGTCTACATCATCGCCGAGGCAATCCAGCGCGCCGGCTCGACCGATCCGGACAAGATGGTGACCGAGCTCGAGAAGACCGACTTCGAGGGCACGATCGGCAAGATCCAGTTCTACGGCAAGAACGACGAGTTCACCCACGGCATCAAGTCCGGTCCGGGCGCGGTGACCGGCCTCGTGTTCCAGTGGCAGGGCGGCAAGCAGATCACGGTCTGGCCGAAGGCGATCGCCGAGGGCCAGATGAAGTTTCCGAACTTCGTGAAGCTGTCGCAGTAGCAGGCGTACGCGCCGTCATTGCGAGGAGCTCGCGACAAAATTGCGAAGCCATTTTGCGCTGTAGCGACGAAGCAATCCATCTATCCCGGGGTGGATTGTTTCGCGGAGCCTGTCATCCGGCGGCGCTTCGCGCCGACCGGGTGGCTCGCAATGACGATCGGCGAATGTGAGTCCCAAACTACTTGCGCGTCGGCGGCGCCGTCTGGATCGTCGGCGCGGCCGCCGCGAGCAGCGCGGCGCGGTCGCCGTTGCGTGGCGGATAGATGCGCTGCTGGTTGATGGTCTGCTTGGTGAGCTTGGCGGCGGCGCCTGTGGTGTGCACCTCGCGGTCCCAGCCGGTGGTGTAGAGCGCACCCCAGGCGCCGAGATCGAGCACGGTCACATACCAGTCGATATTGAGCGGCAGCAACTTCTCGCCAAACAGGTCCGCCACCACATTGTGGCCGGCGAAGCGGCCCATCGGCCGCGCGAACTGGCACGACATCACGGTCGGGTGCTCGCCGTCGATCAGGCAGGCGGCGACGTCGCCGGCGGCGAAGACGTCCGCAAGGCCTTCGACGCGCATGGTGTGGTCGACTTTGATGCGGCCGAGCGCGTCGCGCCTGGCCGGCAGCGAGGCGGCGAGGGGGCTGGCGCGCATGCCGGCGCACCACACCACGGTTTTGGTCGGAATGATCTCGCCGCTATCGAGCGTGATGCTGTCGGCGCCGACGGCACTGACCCGGACGTTCAGCCGCGTCTCGACGCCGAGCGTGGCCAGCGCCTCGTTGATGACCGGGCGGCCATGCGCGCCGAAGGTCGCGCCGACGACGGGATTGGGATCGATCAGGATGACCCGATGATCGCCGGTGATGCCGGCGTGCGCCAGCTTGGCCGGCATCTCGGTCGCGACCTCGATCCCGGTGAACCCTGCGCCGACGACCGCGATGCTCGCGCGTGCTTCTGAGGGCGGCTCGTTGCCGAGCGCCGCTAGATGCGCGTCGAGCCGCATCGCTGCCTCATACGTGTCGACATCGAAGCCGTGGGCGGCAAGGCCCGAAATGGCGGGGCGGACCAGCTCACTGCCGGTGGTTAGCACCAGCCGGTCGTAGCTCACAACCTCCGCGCCCGCGCTGGTCTTGATCGTGACCGCGCGCGTCGCCGAATCGATCGCCGCGACCTCGGCCACCATGTGGCCGACGCCAACCGGATCGAGCAGGTCCTTGAGCGGCAGCGCGACATCGCCGAGATCGACCTCGTAATTGCGCACCCGGATGTTGTGATAGGCGTTGCGATCGACGACCAGGATCTCGGTGTCCGCTGCCCGTGCACCGATCTCGTCGCGCTTGCGGGCTGCGCCGAGCGCGGCCCATAGCCCGGCAAAGCCGGCCCCCAGCACCAGGATGCGCGCCATCTCTCCCTCCGAAGTTGCACCGGAGGGAGCTTGCCTGCGCTGGCGCGGTCAAATCAAGTGGCAGAGCGGCGTGTGAGGTGCCGTCACGTCCCCGGCCGCGACACCTCGGTCTCCTTGCTGGTGATGAATTCCAGCAGCACCGGCACGCCTTCCTTGGTCTTCTGGATGCCGCGCTTGATCGCGGGGATGATGTCCTCGGGCTTGGTCACCCGTTCGCCGTAGCCGCCGAAGGCGCGGGCCATCGCGGCGTAATCGCCGGAGATGTCGGTCGAGCGGTATTTCTCGGTCGAGATCGGCATCACCTTCAATTCGATCGCCATCGAGAAATTGTTGAGCAGGATCGACATGATCGGAATCCGCTCGCGCACCGCGGTCTCGAAGTCCATCCCCGTGAAGCCGATCGCGGCGTCGCCCCAGACATTGATGCAGAGCTTGTCCGGCTTGGCGAGCTTGGCGCCCATCGCGAGACCAAGGCCGTAGCCGAGCTGCGTGGTCTTGCCCCAGCCGATATAGGACAGCGGCTCGACGGACTTCCAGAACGGCGAGAGCTGGTCGCGCGGGCTGCCGGCGTCGTGGGTGATGATGGTGTTGTGGATGTCGACGGTGTGCTGCAGGTCCCACAGCACGCGGTAGGGATTGAGCGGCGCGTCGTTGTGCGTCAGCTTCGGCATCCACTTGGCGAGCCACTCCTTGTGGGAAGCGGCAATCTCCTCGGCGACCGCACTTGCGTTGCGGTCCGAGGTCACGGTCTTACCGATCTCCTCCAGCAGCGCGTCGAGCACCAGGCCGGCGTCGCCGACCAAACCGACCTTGGCCTCGACATCCTTGTTGATGTGGTTCGGATCGAGCGTCGAATGGATGATGGTCTTGCCATTCGGCATCGCGATGCCGAATGACGTCTCGGTGAAGGAGCAGCCGATGCCGAAGATCACGTCGGCTTCGGAAAGAAATTTCGGCACCGCGCGCGGCACCGCGAGGCCGCCGGAGCCGAGCGAGAGCGGGTGCGTCTCGGGGAAGGACGACTTGCCGCCGAGGCTGGTGGTGACCGGGATCGCGAGCCGTTCGGCGAGGCGCTTCAGCTGCGGCCAGGCCTTTGCATAATGCACGCCCTGGCCGGCATAGATCACCGGACGCTTGGCGCCAACGAGCAGGGCGGCTGCTTCCTTCACATGGACGGGGTCGGCGCCGTAGCGGGTGCGCAGCACCGGCGTGTAGTTCAAAGGCTCCGGCACCTCCTCGTTCCACATGTCGGCGGGGATTTCGACGATGACCGGCCCGCCGCGGCCGTTCTTCAATTTTGTAAACGCCCGCCGAAAGATGTTGCAGACCTCGGCTGCGATGTTGATCGGCTCCGACGATTTTGAAAACGCCTTCATCGCCTGGCTGGAATTGAAGTTCGGGTCGATATTCGCCAGCCGACGCGCATAGCCCATCGGCAGCACCAGGACGGGCACGGATTCGCCGTAGCACTGCGCGACGCCGCCCATCGCGTTCTCCGCGCCGGGGCCGTGCTGCATGCAGAAGGCGCCGATCTTCTCGCCCGAGGTGACGCGGGAGATCGCGTCCGCCATGTGCACGCCGATGCGCTCCTGGCGCACCATCACCGGGCGGATGTCGGCATTGGCGGCGTATTCGATCAGGTGGTTGACCGGGTAGCCCGTGAGGATCTCGATCCCCTCGCGCTTCATGATTTCCGCGATCGCGGTGCCGAGCTTCATGACGGTCACTCCCTTTGCATGCGGCCGGTTCGTTCCGGCCTCGTTGTCGCCTGTCCGATAAAGGAACAGGATTCCGCGGCACCGGTAAAGCGCGGCCGGGGCCGGATCAGGTAGTTCTGATATGCGTTTACGACTGGAGCTGTTTCCGGTCAGACAGGATCAGAACGGAGCTCTAGATACTTGTTTTGACGCGTTTCTTTGCGCGAGCCGGTGTCCACTTCGCTGGAAAGCGCTCCGGCCGCGGCCAAGTGCCTCGCCCGGCGGCAACCCGATGCAGGCAGAACTAGCACGGAAATTCGCTGCAACTTTTAAGCGACCGTTCATCCTTTCCCTCAATGGGCCGTCAACCAATGTGGCCTAGTTTGGCCGGCATATTACTACGGCGCGGGAGAAAAAGCCGCGAGCGTCGGACAGGAGCTTTTCATGCGCGCGTTGATGGCAAGGTTTCTGCGTGATGAGGTCGGGGCGACGGCCATTGAATACGCCATCATCGCCGGAGGCATCAGCATCGTGATCGTCGCCGGCGTCAGGGGCATCGGCACCAGCGTGAGCGGCCAATTCAATGCCGTCAGCTCGGCATTCAAGTAAGCCCTGCCGGCAGCTCGGCATTTTCCGGATTCAGTCGTCCCCGTTCAACGCGCGCAGCATCGCGATGCGCGCGAACATCAACCAGCCGGCGCCTTGTTCCGCCGCATTGATCAGATGCTCGACCGCGATCTGCCAGCGCGTTTCCTGCTGGGTGTCTTCCGATAGCTTCATGATGTAGTCGGCGGCGTGCTGCAGCGTCACCAGTGTGCCGCCGTGATGCAGCGCGATCGGTTCGTCAAACGGCGTCGACCAGGGCATCTCGACCGGAACATCTCAGGCGCTGTGGACCGGGCTCATCTTGCGGTCGCTGCGCTAGCCTGCCTTCTTGCGCGCCGCGGTGCCCTGGGCGCGCGTTGTCTTCTCGGCCTTCTTCGGCTCGGGTTTGGCGGCCTCCTTGGGCTCGCGCTTGCCGCTGCCCGAGATCGGCAGCAGCATTTCGCGCTGGCCCTCGATGCGCTTCTTCGGCTTCTTGCCCTTCGCGGCCTTTGCCTCGGCCTTGGCGGGCGCGGCCTGCTTCTCGTTGGCAAGGCTCTTCTTCAGCGCGTCCATCAGGTTGATGACGTTGCCGCTGGTCTTCGCCGCGGGCTTGGCGACCTTGATGCCGTTGCGCTTCTGGTTGATCAGGTCGATCAGCGCCTGCTCGTAGCGGTCCTCGAACTCCTCCGGATCGAAGTCGGCGGACTTCTGCTCGACGATGTGCCTGGCGAGATCGAGCATGTCCTTGGTGATCTTCACATCCTGGATGTCGTCGAAATACTCCTTCTCGCTGCGCACTTCATACGGGTAGCGCAACAGTGTGCCCATCAGCCCGTTGTCGAGCGGCTCGAGCGCGATGATGTGCTCGCGATTGGTCAACACCACGCGGCCGATCGCGACCTTGTTCAGGCTGCGGATGGTCTCGCGGATCACCGCAAAGGCGTCGTGGCCGACCTTGCCGTCGGGAACGAGGTAGTAGGGGCGGATCAGATAGCGGCTGTCGATCTCGCTGCGCGGCACGAATTCGTCGATCTCGATGGTGCGGGTCGAATCCAGCGCGATGTCGTCGAGCTCTTCCTTGGTGACCTCGATATAGGTGTCGGTGTCGACCTTGTAGCCCTTCATGATGTCTTCGGTGGAGACTTCCTCGCCGGTCTCCGCGTCGACCTTGGCGTATTTGATCCGGTGGCCGGTCTTACGGTTGATCTGGTTGAAGGAGACCTTTTCGGTATCCGATGTCGCCGGGTACAGGGCAACCGGGCAAGTCACGAGCGAAAGGCGCAAAAAGCCCTTCCAATTGGCGCGAGGGGCCATGGGGAAACTCCAGGGAAACTCCGATTACGCAACCGACGGAACGGTCAAGGATAACACCGGGAACCCCAGTTTGAAACAACACGGCCCGGTGAATCTCGCAACGGCGTTAACCGTGTCCTCGCGCTGCGCCCGTTTGACGCGGCGGGCGGGACTGCCGTCGGCCCAGCCGTCAACGCTCTCGGAACATCGCTCCCGATCACGCGTTGGCTGTCGAAGGGGCGCGGCAAACGCCGGAATTACAGGCACTTAAGCAAAGAGGTTGCCATGGCAACGGAACGACACGGCCAAATCGTCGAAACCCCGACCGAGGCGCGGCAGGCCGAGCCTGGACCTTCGGTTCTCGCGCTGCTCACGGCCTCGACAGGGCTGGCCGTCCTGATCCTCGGCATTGTCTGGTTCGCCTTTTTCCGCGTGTGAGGCGATTATCATTGGTTGACCGCGTGCGAGGACTTGATTGTTAAACTGAGAGGCAGGGCGAAGCGGGCAGATTGCTCCCGGGAAGAATCCGTTCGGTCGCGCCGGCCTCCGGCGCGCGGCTATCCTGCATGCCGGCCACATCGCCTGGTCAAGCTGCACGACCGTCTTGATCGACGTATGTGACGTCGATCGGGCGAGGATCCGAAGGGAAATTCCGGCGCGCGGGCCGCCGCGATCGCCGACGTAAAATTCCTGATCGTGTCGAACGGAATTTCCACTGCGCGATGGCGTGCGGCCTGGCGGCGTTTTGCAGCAGTGATCTGTGATGCGCGATGCGAATGGCTGCTGCGACGCGTCACGAGATCATCGAAATTGACTGCTAGCTGATTTGAATCAGTTACGCCTTGAGCCTGAGATGTTCTATTCGCAAGAAGAAAAAAACTCGTTGCTGGCGCGCTTCAAGGAGAAAAGCGTTTCAGGTGTCTTCGTCGGACTGACGGTGCTGGCGATGGCGGGGTGGATTTATCTTCTCAGCTCGATGTTCCTGAAATTCATGCTCTGGTGGTTCTCCTGAGACGTTCTCTCGCGAGAACAATTATTGTCGACGCCTGATCATTGATGCGTCGTTCGATTGCACAAAAATTCCAGCGGCTGAACAATCTTTCGGCGCGTCCAATCATGATGTCGTCACAACTTCGAATGTTAATAACATCGGGGCGAACGTGGACGGTTGTGATGGTTTCTCCTGCTCTGATTCTCGCGGCGGTGTTCGTCGCAGGCTTCTTCTCCGGTTTCGCCGCGCGCTCGTGGCGGTCGCACAAGCGCCGCGCGCAATATCGGATCTATGCACCGTATGTGGCGCCATCAGCCGCGAAATCGGCGAGGCGGGAACAGCCGGTCAGTGCGTTCGGCCACATGCGTCGCGCGTTCTAGCGGAGTAGTTCGATCGAGGTAGCGCGACGGTGTGCGGTGAGTTGGGGTTGGCTGGCAACATGCAATCGGTCATCATGTCGGCGTCCGTTGGGCAGGCGGGTTGGTTGCATGCCAGCGTGCCCCTGATCTCGTCGCCAGCCCCGCGGATCGCAAGGGAACTTTCACGTCATGAGTGATCTCAGGGGGCATTCGCCAAGGCGGTATGTCGTCGATGTCAGTGGCAAGCGTGTGCTGGTCGGGCTGACGCTTGAGGAGACGTCGGAGTTCGAGGACCTGGACTCCTCGCTGCCGGGACTGGCGGACGGGCACGATAACGGGACGGGCCTGGTGCCGTCAGCCGGTGAGGGACGGTGGCTCGAGCTCTATGACAAGCACGACAAGGCCTGGATCAAGTGGAAAGCCGACCTGAGGGCCGGGCACGAGGGCAATTCACCCTTTTTTAACTAAGACCGGGCGATTTTGACCTGTGCTGCCTCAATGGGCCCGAGCCGGATACTGACAGATGTTTCAGCTGTTTTTGCGGTCTCGCGCGCAGGACCTGATCAAATCGCGGCGCGGCGAGGAAGGTTTCAAGGCACGCTCGGCCGAGCGCGATGCCGAGACCGATCGCGCCCGGATCGGATCGATCATGGCCGCGATCGAGGCCGCGTTGCAGGCGGCCGAAAGCGAGCAATCCGGTCTTGGCCGCCGCGTCGATGATGTTCTGGCCCGTGCCGCGGTGACTCTCGGCAACGGCACTGACGAATATCTGGAACGCGAGGCGCTTGACAACTATCATCAAGACCTGTTTGACGCCGAGATCTCCAACGGCCAGCGCCGGCTGAAGGAATTGGCGACCGAGATTGCGCACTTCAAGTTCATGAAGGCCGCGGTCCTGAGCCGCTTTCCAGACTACAAGCCTCCGGCCGCCAGCAACTGACGCCTGGCGGCGCGCAACGCGAAGACAGCTGCGGCTGCCGCGTGTAACGGCTTATTCGAATGGTCCGGCGCAAGGCGAAAGGCACGGGCAAGACGTGGTGATCGCAGGCAATCTACTCGTCACGGGCTGCGCCGGCTTCATCGGCTTCCATCTGGCGGAGCATCTGCTGCGGGCAGGGCAGCCGGTCATCGGCCTCGACAATCTGAACGACTATTACGACCCGGCGCTCAAGCGCGCGCGCCTCGATCTGCTCAAGCAGCACCGTGGCTTCACCTTCGTGGAGCTCGACCTCGCCGACCGAGCCGGCATGAAGGCGCTGTTCGAGCGTTATCGCTTCGAGGTCGTGGTGCATCTCGCCGCGCAGGCCGGCGTGCGCTATTCCCTGCAGAACCCCCACGCCTATGCGGATTCCAATCTGGAGGGCTTCCTCAACGTCCTCGAGGGCTGCCGACACACCGCGTGCAAGCACCTGTTGTTTGCGTCCTCATCGTCGGTCTATGGCGCCAACACCAAATTGCCGTTTTCGGTCCACGACAATGTCGACCATCCGGTCAGCCTGTACGCCGCGACCAAGAAGGCCAACGAGTTGATCGCCCATTCCTATAGCCATCTGTATCGCGTACCGGCAACCGGGCTGCGGTTTTTCACCGTGTATGGGACGTGGTATCGGCCGGACATGGCGCTCTATGCGTTCGCCGACGCGATCACCAAGGGCAAGCCGATCCAGCTGTTCAACAACGGCAACATGCGGCGCGACTTCACCTATGTCGACGACGTGGTTGAGGCGATGGTGCGGTTGATCGGCCGCGCGCCGGAAGGCGACGTCAACTGGTCGGGAGCGCATCCCGATCCGGGCTCGAGCCGGGCGCCGTGGCGGGTCTACAATATCGGCAACAGCAGGCCGGAAGAACTGATGCATGTGGTGGCGCTGCTCGAGCAGGGCTTGGGGCGGCAGGCCGAAAAGCAGTTGATGCCGATGCAACCGGGAGATGTACTGGAGACGTCGGCCGACGTCTCCGACCTGGAGCGTGAAATCGGCTTCCGCCCGCAGACGCGGATCGAGGATGGCATTGCCAGGTTTGTCGCCTGGTATCGGGCCTATCACGACGTCGATCGGACCTAGGCGCCGCGAGAAGCGTCGTCGTGTTTCAGCTCGCAGTCAGAGCTTGATCTTCGCGCAAACGCGATCCGCGTTTTGTTGCGACGGAAGACCGCTTCGCACTTCTCCGGATCATGCTTTAGTGCGCTCATTGCGAGTCCGGGCTCGAGAAAAAAACTGATTCAGTTTGGAACGGAGTGTGGCAATGCGAGTTATCTCGGGTTTTGCGATCGCCTCAGCCGTGATCATGATCTCCAGCGCAATGGTTCCCGCGCATGCGATCGACGTGCAGGTGGCGCGCGCCTGCGATGCCTTGGTCGCGAAGGCATTTCCGCCGCTACAGCCCGGCAATCCCGCTTCCGGGAGCGCGCGGGGAGGCGCCAAAGCCCAGCGGGACTATTTCAACAAGTGCGTCGCCAATGGTGGCAAGATGGACGACGATACGCCTCCTAAATCGAAATAGCGCGCGATCGCGACGCGGGGCGAATTAGCGATGCTTATGGCGAATCTTCGCTGTCGCTGCTGTTCGTGGGGACTGTGCAAGCGTGCGAATGCAGCGACAGGCGCGCGAAAGGCGTTCACTCCCACTGTTCAAGCCGGACGCTTCGGTCCCGCTCATTTTAATTAGAATAGCGTTAGCGCGGTTGGGTCCGGCGGAGGCGAAATCGCGTTGGTCCGATGTTCAGCGTTGAATTCATTTCGCTGGATTGCTCGAGCGCTTCAGGACACCGTCAGCCGCTTCAATATTCGCAACCGGTCGAAACACTCTGCGATCCTTGATGGACGTGGCAGCAGCAGATTTTGCGTCTACGGAGCAGCTTTGGTGGAATATCTTGTGTGCACCTGAGCGCGTCCCTTGAAGCGCGATCGCTGTAACACGGCGACATTGTGATAGCCGGACAATGCACGTTCGGTTGAACGACTTGGCAGCCATCAATGATCACCAAGCAATATCATGCGCTTGGTAGAGCTTCCGACCCACATTGAGCCGCGTTGTCCAGCCGCGCGCCTCATAGCTGCCGCTGCCAACTCATCTGTACGACACATCAAAGGCCGCCGATCGGGCGCTTCGCGATCAGGTTGTGGAACCTGATTGAGAAAATTTAACTCGGAGCCATGTTGGTCGCAAACCTGCCCCATTAACCGCCTTCCATGTGCGCGGAATAACCCTGTCATCGAAACTTCAATCACATCGCTCATACCCTTAACCGCAGAGCGAGGGCGCGCCATGAAGCAGCACAAAGTTCAACATTTGCATCAGCCGATCGAAGAGGCGTTGCTCGCGACCAATCAATCGCTGCGCAACGAAGTCGTTGCGCTGATGCTTGATATCGCTGAGTTACGTGAAATCCAGGAACGCCCGGGCTCGTCGCGTTCGTTCGGCATGTCTCGAGAGCAGAACACTCCGCGCGTCGCGCTGCGCCGGGTTCACAGCTGAAGTCCGTCAGCCTCTTTCTCATCGGCAGAATATGCGGCCACATCCTCGCCAATCCGGCGAGCATGCTCGCGCGCCTGCAGTTGCGGACATTTCAATTCTAAATTGAATGATGCGCTGGCCCGATGCTCGTTTAGGCGAGCTGGCGGACGTTGCTGCGGATAATCGCGGTCGTGAGGGTGGGGGCGGTCAGTGCTCCAGCGGCACGGACTTGCGTGCCCCGACATCGGACAGACGCTCGCGCAGGATCCAATTCTGCAAGACCAGTTCGACCGCGGTATGCCGGAGCTCGCAATTCTCCGCGACGAGGCGTTCCAGGATGTCGGCCGCCTCGCTTGACGCGGGTTGGTTCCCCTCGAAGACCTTGAGACGCGCCATGGTGTCGATCCTCGCAAAAATGTTGATCAGAGGCTGGCTCTGACAAGCGTCAGCACAGAATGGTTCGCGGATTATCGGGCGGACGTGGTTCCGCCTGATGGCCTCGGGTGGGAAAGCGCTTAATTGATAATTCGTGGATCGAGATATGAGCGTTAGGTTTCGTGAAAATAATCCTCAAATATGTTGAAACCCTCGTGACACCTAACATCCTAGTAACTACTGCTGGGCGTGTATGCCCGCAAGCGGCCGGACGCGAAACTCGCGGGATTAATTTGTTAGAAATTTGTGAAAGTTGCGCTTGACCGGTGGGGCGATTATCGCGGCGAGGCATGGCGCACTCACAATCTGTCGAGAGACCGATTGAATATTCTCATTTGCTTCCCGTTTGAGAATGCAAACAGTGCGCCAGTTATCCCGATCAAACTCTCATACACAGAAAGTCGTATAACTTTTTTTATCGGGCCCTTTCAGCGGAGGAATATTCCCCGTATATTCCGCTCAATACCTTGCAGCTTCGGCGTTTCTTCGCACTATGTGTTGCTGCCGACCGGCAAGTTCGAGGCTCCCGAAAGGCCCCCGGGAAACCCTCAATTTGAATTTCCTGTTGCATTTACATAGCTTATAGGCCATGCGATGATTGCTAATCTAGGGGGCAATGAGATGACCAATGAGGCGTCATTCTACTGAGGAGATCAGTTCCAAGGTCAAACAGGCCGAGGAACTCATGGCGCGGGGGCAGTCCCAGGCCCAAGCGTGCAAGGTGCTGGGCGTTAGCGTGATGACGTTTCATCGCTGGCGCAAGCAGGAGGCCGCACGCGGCCACCAGGCGAATGGTACTGTTACCGAATTCGCCGCTCGCACCGATGATAGAGATGGGATCCCCCCTGTCCATAACCGTATTGATGAATTACGGCTGGAAAATGAACGGCTGCGCCGGATCGTGACCGACTTGCTGCTCGAGAAAATGAAGATCGAGGAAAAGCTTGCGCTCAGGTCCGGCGGCGGGAGCGGCTTGCCCCGCCGTGGTGAAGCCCAAAGCTGACGTAAGCTATCCGTTAGTGGATGCGTGAAGGCCTGGGAGCCAGCAGCAGCTGGTCGCTCAGATGTGCCTTCTCCGACCTTGCGCGCAGCTCTTCGAAGATCGGACGCAGTCTGGCCTGCGCAAGGTCCAGGCCCCTGACGATGTCCTGATTCGGCATGTCGGCCGGGAAGCGGGCCGCGCGCAGCTTTGTCTCGATCGCCTTGACCAGCACCTCGACGTCGTCGCGGTGCTGGCCCGCGACGAGCTCGGCGCCCATCAGGCGGATGAGGTGGAGGAGGGCCACCAGCGCGGCCTCGGTTTCGCCAGCCGATGAACTCATGCGCGCTCTCTATCCGATATCCGCAGCAGCTCTTGCGAGCTCACGACCCGCCTGATAATACACATATGAATTGTTAACACGAATGTTAATTCCCGATGACCGACCTTTCGGACGCTCGATTGGCGAAGGTACCGGTTAACTTCGGCGCCTTCTCGTTCGCTTTCGCCTCCCTCGAGGCGTTTGCCATCGCGTTCGAGATGATAATCGTCGTGCTGTCCAGCATCGTCGGCGGCGCGGCCTATCACCTCTTTTACTACCACACGGTTTATAGCAACAGCTTCGAGGGTTTTCTAGGGATCGGGGTCCTCGCCGCCATCCTTCACATGTTCGTGGCGAAGTCGCAGGGCCTTTACAATGCGCAGGTGCTGGCCGGTCTCGACCGGCGCTGGAGCAGCCTGCTCGGCGGATGGCTGCTGGTCGTTCTGCTGATGACCCTGATCATCTTCCTTTTGAAGGTGGGTTCCGGCGTCTCGCGCGGGTCGGTGCTGTCATTTGGCCTGATCGGCGGCCTCGGGCTGGTCGGCGGACGGATGCTGCTGCAGGCGCCGCTGCAACGCGCGATCGACCGCGGCATGCTGGCAACGCGGCGCGCGGTCGTGGTCGGGATGGCGGACGAATTGTCCCGGGTGCGGCAAGCGAGCCTGCTGCGCGATTTCGGCCTCAGCGAGGTGCGACGGGTCCAGCTCTCCGGATCGTCCGACGACGCCGGCGACCGGACCGCCGTCGCGTCGGCCATTCTTGCAGCCCGCGAGTGCGGCGCCGACGAGATCATCCTGGCCATGCCCTGGCAGCAGGAGCCGCGCATCCAGTTCGTGTGCGATCAGCTGCGGGCATCGCCGCTGCCGGTGCGGCTGCTGCCGGACCGGACCGCGGAGCGGTTCCTGGCACTGCGAATGGTGGCGACCGGCCCGATCCCGACGCTGGAAATGCAGCGCTCGCCGCTTACTTCGCTCGAGCGCGCCGGCAAGCGACTGTTCGACATCGTGGCGTCCAGCGGCCTCCTGGTGCTGTTCGCGCCGCTGCTGATCGGAACGGCGATTGCGATCAAGCTCGACTCCAGGGGACCGGTCCTGTTCCGGCAGCGCCGCAACGGCTTCGACGGCAAGCAATTCACCATTCTCAAATTCCGCTCGATGCACGTGCTCGAGGATGGCGCTATCATCACGCAGGCCCGCCCGAACGATCCGCGGCTGACCGGGATCGGCGCGACCCTGCGCCGCCGCAGCATCGACGAATTGCCGCAGCTGGTGAACGTACTGCGCGGCGACATGTCGCTGGTCGGGCCGCGGCCGCACGCGCTGGCGCATGACGACAAATATTCGAAGCTGATCGCGAGCTATGCAGAGCGCCAGCACGTCAAGCCCGGCATCACCGGTCTCGCGCAGGTGCAAGGGCTGCGCGGCGCGACGCCGGCGATCGAGGACATGCAGCTGCGGGTGGCGCATGACCTCATCTACATCAAGAGCTGGAGCTTCGTGCTCGACCTGCGCATCCTGCTGCGCACGGTCGGCGCGGTGTTGCGTCACAAGGGTATCTGACGGCTGGGCATCTGGGCGCCAGGCGCGCGTTACTGCGGAATGCTCTGGTTGGCGTCCTTGAACTCCGCCTCGATGATGCGCCGGTTGGCGTCGCCAGCCACGCGATAGGCCTGCCCGATCGCGCCCTTCAGTTCCGGCGCCCGCGTGAGGATCAGGCGGATCTGCCGCTGCAGCAGGTCGACCAATTCGACATCGCGCGTGGTGTCGACTTGCGCCAGGAGGATCAGGCGCGGCGCGATCAGATCGCTGCGGTTGAAGCCAGTATAGTAGGACATCTTGAGCGCCTTCGACGCGGTCGGGTTCAGCCAGTCGAACCGTCCGGTTGCCGAGGCGAGGCCGAACCAGGCGCCGGCGTCCATCGGCGAGAGGCGAAGCGCCCGCGTGAACGCGGCTTCGGCCGCCTCCGGTGACGTCTGCAATTGGCTCCAGCCGTCGCGCAGCCACAGCTCGCCTCTGACCATGCCGACCTCTGCGGCGATCGCCGGTTTGGCGCGCAATGCATCGGCGGCAAGCCACCAAGCCGACAAGGCCAGCGTCGCCGCGCCGATCGCAGCGGCGGCCGGCACGAAGGCCGGCGAGAGACGCCTCGCATTCCGGCCGATCGCGTCAGCCATCGCATTAGCCATGGCGCGCGGCCCGGTTGCGGGTCATCAGCAAGGTTCGCCGTGCTCCCTCGAGTTTGACGCAGGTCAGGCGGCCGGTCGCATAGGCACCGGTGTCGACATTGATGCGGTTGCGCAGCAGCTCGGCCTCATGCACCGGCGTATGGCCGTGGACCACGACCTTGCCGAAATCATCTTCCGAGATCAGGAAGTCGTCGCGGATCCAGAGCAGATCCTCCTTGCGCTGCTGGTTGAGCGCGATGCCGGGCCTGACGCCGGCATGGACGAAGAAATAGCGTTTGTGCACATAACAGAGCGGCAGCGAGCGCAGGAAGGCGAGATGGACCGGCGGCATCTGGCGGATCAATTGCCGGGCGAGCGCCCTGCGTTCGGAAGCGTCGGGATTGGGCGAGGGCGTCAGGCCGTAGGACATCAGCGTTTGCAAGCCGCCAAACTGCCGCCATTGCGCGAGCATGTCGGGATTGACGAGAAATTCCAGCAGGCAGGCCTCGTGATTGCCGAGCAGGCAGACCATGCTGCGGGTGCGGCGGCGTTGTTCGAGCATGGCGATAACATCGCGCGAATCCGGTCCGCGATCGATATAGTCGCCGAGGAACACTTGGATCGGTCGCGCCGGCCGGAACCGACGGATGTCGGCATCGATGCAGGCGCAGATCTCGTGCAGCAGGTCGGCATGACCGTGGATATCGCCGACGGCGTAGATGCAGGTCTCGCCGCCCTCATGTTCGAGATCGCCGGTCTGGCCGACAAGACGCTGGAGGAAGCTGCGCATCTGGCGTCTAGCCCGCCTGCGACCGTGAACGGCTGATCCGCTGTGCCAGTCCTGTTCCGATCACGGCTCCCAACACGATCACTCCGGGCAGCGCCGGCAATTCCGGCAAGGTGAAGCCAGCAAGCAGCAGCGTCAGCAGGACGGCTGCGGCCGATGCAGGGTAGGACCAGTCGCGGCCGCGATTGCGCGCACCGGCCGTGAACGCTGCGATGCAGACGATGATAGCCGCGACTAAAGTCCAGAACATGGCGGAACCGAATTGCGCGATCAAGGCCGCGGCGCTGGTCGCAATCACGGGGCGCGTGGTGGCGCCCTGCCAGTCCATATAGGTCGACGCCAGCGTTGCCGTGGTGCCGGCGCCGCTGCCGAGCGCGGGCAGGTCGGCGAGCAGATTGTGGGTCGATTGCACGAACTCGGACGGTGCATGAACAAAGGCGACCGCAAGCGGCACGTCGGGATGACGATTGCCGATCGCCGTCGCCAGGGCGATCAGCGCGATCGCTGTCGCCGCAGCAGCGCTGCTCCTGCGGTGCAGATGAAGTTTCCGCGCGGCGAAGGTCATCAGGACGAGGGCGATGCCCGCGGCGATCGCGATCGCGGCGCCGCGCCGCCCAACCCAGCAGGCGCTGGCGGCGCAGAGCAGCGCGCCGGCAGCGAGCAGCCAGCGCAGCCGTCTCAATTGGGCGGCGGTGCGGCCATCGGCGTGTCCGCCGACGTCGAGCGCGCGCGCAAGGCCGAGCGGAACGCCAACGAGAACGACGACCAGGAATCCGTTTGCCGTCTCATCGCGTGCAGCGCCAGACCAGACTTTGACCGGATCGCTTGATAGCAGCAGGATCAGGGCCGCGACGGCCGCGGTTGCTGCAACGGTGCGGGCCACCATATCGGCGCGGCGGGCGTCGATCGCGACAGCGGCGGCGGTGATCATGGCTGACATGAGTGACAGCCAGATCAGCAGCGCGCCGAAGCTTGCGCCGGTGTCGATCGTGATGCTGCCGCTGAGCTGTGCTCCCAGCGTTTCGCCGGCGAACTTCCACACCGGATGCGCCAGGGCCGCCAGCGGAAACATCTGCAGGACGATCCAGAGCACCGGCAGAAGCGCCGCCGCAACAGCGGGACCGGCGACCGACTTCAGGAACGACAGCTCACCTGGACGGATCGCCAGCAGGCTTGCGAGCAGCCCTAGCGACGTCGCCGCGCCGACGGCACCCGTCGCGAGCGATGCGTCGATGAGACCGAGCGGAATCGACGCCCCGATCAAGATGCAGATGAAGGCCGTGACGTTCCACACGAGAGGGGGAGGTCCTGCAGAGGATGAGACGCAAGGCAGCGGGATGCCCCGGGCTTGCCGCGAGGTCAACGGAAATCGGCCACGCCAAAGCGGGCAGTGTCATGCCCTGCTATTGCGAACGGCGCAGGGCGAGACGTGGCGTCGAGGTGCGAGACCAGAACAGCGGCGCGAAGGCGCCTGCCAGATATCCGATTTGCAGCGCTACGATCGCAGCGATCATGAGCAGCGCGGTTTCCGACCACGACAGGCGCCCGACTCCGATGGCGGCCAACAGCGCGAGTTCCGCGAGCGCCACCGGCGCCAGCACCAGACAGTGCTGGCGCAGCCCGAGAACGGTGCCGCCGATCAAATTGCCAAGGAAAACAAATAACATAATCAAACCCTGCGCCCGCATGGTATCGGGCCGGGCCTAAGCCGGGGTTAACCCGCGCGTCGCCAGCGGGCCGGCGCGGTGCTGGCCGAGCTCGATGGCCTGTGGTTTTGTTAGTCGATTAACATTCAGAACGGGCGCAGATCGCCGTAACTATAGGCAGCCCAATAATCGCGGCCGCCAAACGGTCCATAGGCGCCGTAGAGCGGCGCGCAGGAGTAGCGATCGGGACAGCCGTGCCAGCAAACCCGTTTCCACTGGCAGACGTCGCCATGACAATATTGCAGCCGCTGACAATTGCCGCTGACCCGTTGCACGGCGCGCGGGGCCGGGGAAACGCTTAGTTCTGCGGCGAAAACCCCGGAGCCGCCGAGGGCGCCTATCAGCGGCAAGGCGACCATTCCCAACGCGATCGCGGGTAGCTTCCTGCGGGCCATCGAACCCTCGGTTAACTCAAACCATCTCATTCACAGATAACGGGGAGATCGGACGAAAGCAAAGCCGGAGTGACGGCGCGCGGGGCTTTGTCTCACGGCGGTGCGCCGGTGTCGCCGAATTGCCTCACCTCGCTAACATTATTTATCAATTGCATCGCAATATATCGCGGAAACTTGTGATTGTGATAGTCGGCGTGTTACGGCACGGCCGGAGTATTTAGATGTCGCGTGCGATTTTCATTCGGGTGATGTTATTGCTTGCGGCCGCCTGTTGGGTCAGCGGTTGCCATTACATGCCGACCAACGGTCCGACGAGCTCCGATGTCGTGGCCGGGCAGCGCGATCCTGAAAGCCTGCCCTATGCGATGGTCAAGATCACACCGCAGATCGAGAACGTGCTGGCGTCGTTCGCGCCGCAACTCGCCGGTGGCATCCAGGGCCCGCCGCCGAAGGACATCCGCTTCGGCATCGGCGACGTCGTCAGCGTCACGATCTTCGAGGCCGCCGCCGGCGGCCTGTTCATTCCGGTCGAGGCCGGCGTGCGTCCCGGCAACTACATCACGCTGCCGAACCAGAACGTCGATACCGACGGCAATATCTCGGTGCCCTATGCCGGCGCGATCCGCGCCAAGAACCGCACACCGACCGAAGTGCAGCGCTCGATCGTCGATGCGTTGAAGAATCGCGCGATCGAGCCGCAGGCCGTGGTCGCCCTGATCGAGCAGCGCACCTCGCTGATCTCCGTGCTCGGCGAGGTCAATTCGCCGAACCGCTTCCCCGCCAATGCCGCGGGTGAGCACGTGCTTGACGCGATCACGCGCGCCGGCGGCCCGAAAGGGCAGGGTTTTGACACATGGGTCATGCTTGAGCGCGACGGCAAACGTACTACGGTGCCGTTCGGCCAGCTGGTCTACGAGCCCAAGAGCAATATCTACGCCCATCCCGGCGACACCATTTATGTCTACCGCGAGCCGCAAACCTTCGTCGCCTTCGGCGCGTCGGGCGCGCAGGGCCAGTTCAATTTCGAGGCCTGGCGCATCTCGCTCGCCGAAGCCGTTGCCAAGGCGGGCGGCCTGAACGACTCCTCGGCCGATCCGGCCTCGGTGTTCGTCTATCGCGGCGAACTGCCGGAAGTGGCCGCCAAGCTTGGCGTCGACGTCAGCAAATATTCAGGGCCGATCATCCCGGTCGTCTACAACATCAATTTCCGCGATCCGGCCGGCTATTTCCTGGCCACGCGTTTCCAGTTGCGCAACAAGGACGTGCTCTATGCGTCGAACGCGGCATCCGTCGAGGACGCCAAGGTGATGCAGCAGATCCGCCTCGTGACCGCAACGGCGAATGATCCGATCGTGGCCGCCTACAACGCAACCTTACTTCGTAATTCGATCAAGCTTGCGCCCTGATATTGGGGCGTGAGCCGGCACGGCCGGCTTCATGACACGCTCAAGATTACCTTCCGGCTCAAGCGAGGCGACGGCATTGCCGTGGCCGGTGCGCTGGTCATCGTGGCTGTTCTGCGCCGTCGTCGCTTTGGCGCCGCTGCCGCTCGGCTCGGTCGGTACGGTTGCGCCCGCGATCTGGTCGATCCTGCTCGGGATTGCACTGCTCGGAGTATTGCCGATGCGCCTGCGCGGCAGTCAGCTCGCGATCCTTGCCGTGACAGTGCTGTTGACGGCGCTTGCCATGCTGGTGCTGCACGAGCAGTCGGTCGTCCGGCCCTGGTCGGGTGCGGCGCCGAACGCGTTGTGGGCGCAGGCCGGCAGATTGCTGCCTGCCGAGCTGCCGCCGGCCGTGTCGATCGCGCGCGGTCAGCCGTTCTATTCGATCGGCGTCGGAATCGTTTGCCTGCTCAGCTTCGCCATCGGCGTCGTGCTCGGTGCCAACCGCGGACTGGCGCGCGGGTTGTTGCGGGCGGTGGCCGCAGCGGGGCTGGTCTATGCGATCTGCGGCATCATCACTTTCGTGATCGATCCCACCCGGATCTACCTGCTGCACGAGAAGCAGGCGCACCTGGCGTGGCTGACATCTCCCTTCGTCAATCGCAACACTGCCGGCATCTATTACGGTTGCTGCGCGCTGATCTGGCTGTTGTTCGGCTGCGAGCTGATCGAGCGGCATTGGCCGCCGCGCCGTGCCGGCCTGTCACGGCTGCTCGCGCGCCTCGATATGCCGGCGCGGCGCCGGCTCGCCGGCCATGCGTTCGGCTGGCTCGCTTGCCTGCTGGCGATGTTTCTGACCGGCTCGCGCGGCGGCGTCGGGGTCTCGCTGCTCGCCGCGGTCGCGGCTGTCGCGATCTTTTTTCGCAACCGGGTGCCGCGCCGCTACGGCATGATCGTGGCGCTCGGGGTCGGCAGCCTGGTCGCGCTGGCACTGCTGCAGCTTCTCGGCGGCGGTGTCGGCGCGCGCTTCAGCACGATGGGCCTGTCCGATGAGGGACGGTTCTCGACCTATCGCGCAACGTTGCGGATGATCTGGGATCACCCGTGGCTCGGCGATGGTTTCGGGACCTTCGAATGGGTTTATCCGGCCTATCGCACCGACGACATCTCGCTGCGCGGGACTTGGAACCGGGCACACAACAGCTGGCTCGAACTGGCGTCCGACGGCGGAATGTTAATGGCCGGCGCCGCCATGATCGCGCTGCTCGCGGCGTTCGTCGTGCTCGCGCATGGCGTGCGGACCCGTCGCCGCGACGTGATCGTGCCGCTCGCGGCGCTCTGCGCGTCGGTCGCCGGCGCACTCCATTCGATGATCGATTTCTCGCTCCAGATCACCGGCTATGCCGTTGTTATCGCGGCCTTGCTCGGGGCAGGCCTGTCGCAATCCTTCCGCTCCGGCCGGGGCGCCGGCGGTGGCGGCTCCGACCGTGACGCCAGTGTTACGGTCGGGCTGCCGGTTAACGCTGATTTCGCGCGCCACGGCCCGGCCGCGGCCGGCGCGGCTATTTAATTGGCGCGATAACTCTGACTATGCTAACGAACTGTTAGTATTCGTTAGGGAGATAGCTGTGTTCACATTTGAGCGATCCTGCGGCTTTTCCGCCCCGCGCCTTGCGATGTTGGTGATGCTGGTGCTCGCGACACCCGGTGGCGCGGCGCTGGCGGAGACACCTGGCGGGCTGATACAGCCGTCCCAGGCGGTCACCAATTTCAAGGCCAATCCCGAGCAGTTGCTGACCCAGTATCCGAATGCGGGCGTGGAATTGACCTCGCGGGCGCGCGATTTCGCCCTCAACGATCCGACATCGCTCGATCCGCTGATCGCGCTGCTCGCCAAGGCAAGCAAGGACCAGAAGACGGCGATCGCCGCCGGTCTCGCCCAGGCCGCGCGCATCGTGGTGCGCAGCAACCAGCCCTACGCGACGCGCATCCAGCAGGCGATTGCCGACACCAAGGATCTCGACACCGTGATGGCGTTTGCCGCTGCGTCGGGTGACAGCGGCACCGCGGCGACCGGCGCCGGCGGCGCGGGCAGCGCCGGTGCATCCGGCGGCCAGACCAGCGCGCTGGGCGCCAGCGGCGCCGGCGGCGGAACGCTCGAGGCCATCGACGGCAACAGCGTGAACACCGGCATCTTCAGCTTCACCTCGTCGGTCAGCAGTTCGGGCAGCACGACGACCGGTACCGCCACGGGCACCGGCACCACACTCATTTCAACAGTTACCCCCTGAGCGGACGTCCGATCGCCAATGGAGAACTTTCTGCAGCAACGCGCTTCGGTGTCGGCGGCGGGACGCTTCCCAGGATCATTGGAGGGCGCGAGGGCAGGATCCATCCTGCCGGCGCGGCGATAGGACGAGATGCTTCAGCGCAACCAGATTTCGCCGTCTGTCGATCTGAGAAATCGTCCGGCTGAATTGCCGTCGCTGGCGGAAACCTTTGACGCCTTCGTCACCTATCTGCTCCGGCAATATTGGGTCATCCTCGGGACCGCCGCGCTCTGCCTGTTCGGCGGCATCTGCTATCTGGCGACGGCGGCGCCGAGCTATACGGCGCTTGCCACGATGATCATCGACACGCGCAAATTCCAGGCCTTCCAGCAGCAATCGCCGGTGAGCGAGGCCCCCGTCGATTCCGCCGCGGTCGAGAGCCAGGTCGAAATCCTGAAGTCGGAGAATGTGGCGCTCGCGGTGATCCGCGACCTCAAGCTCAACGAGGATCCGGAATTCGTCGGCTCCAGGGCCGGCGCGGTAGGAGCCGTGCTCGATTTCGTGTCCGGCCTGCTCGCCGGCGGGGCGCCGCCCACCGAATTCGACCGGACCCGGCGCGCGGTCCGCACGTTCCAGAAGCAGCTCGACGTCCGCCGCCGCGGCATGACCTATGTGATCGAGGTCAGCTTCCGCTCGCTCGATCCCGAGCGTGCGGCGCAGATCGCGAACGCCGTCGCCGACGCCTATATCGTCGATCAGCTCGATTCCAAATATCAGGCGACGCGCCGCGCCAGTGTCTGGCTGCAGGACCGCATCCAGGAGCTGCGCACGCAGGCATCCAACGCCGAGCGCGCGGTGCTCGACTACAAGAAGACCAACAACATCGTCACCTCCAGCGGCAAGCTGCTCAACGAGCAGCAGCTCGGCGAGCTCAACACCCAGCTGCTCCAGGTGAAGTCGCAGGTCACCGACGCCAAGGCCAAGCTCGACCGCATCGAGGCGGTGGTGAAGGGAGGCGTCCCCGATGCGACGGTGGCCGATACGCTGAACAACCAGGTCATCACCAAGCTGCGCTCGCAATATCTCGAGCTTGCCAACCGCGAGGCCGACTGGTCGTCGCGCTACGGCTACAATCATTTGGCCGCCGTCAACCTGCGCAACCAGATGCGCGAGATCCAGTCGTCGATCATCGATGAACTGAAGCGGCTCGCCGAAAGCTACAAGAGCGACTATGCGATCGCCCAGCAGCGCCAGAACGAGATCGAGCGCGCCGTGAACGACTCGGTGTCGCAGTCGCAGTCGACCAACCAGGCGCAGGTCACGCTGCGCGAGCTCGAGAGCTCGGCGCAGACCTATCGCTCGCTCTACGACAATTTCCTGCAGCGCTACATGGAAAACGTGCAGCAGCAGTCGTTCCCGGTCAGCGAGGCGCGGGTGATCACCCGTGCGTCGCGTCCGCTCAGCAAGAGCCATCCGCAAACCTTGGTCGTGCTCGCGCTCTCGGCGCTCGGCGGCCTGATCGCCGGGCTCGGGCTCGGCGTGTTGCGCGACCTCTATGACCGGGTGTTCCGCACCGCTGAAATGGTCGAGACGATCCTCGAGGCCGACTGCGTCGCCATCGTTCCCCGCGTCTCGCCGGGCCAGATCAAGGCGCCGGTCGCCGGTCGTCCCAGTCTGCCGATCGGTCCGCGCACGATCCGGCGCGGCGACGAGCCGGTGCTGTGGGCGGCGATCGATTCGCCATTCTCGCGGTTCTCGGAAGCGATCCGCTCGATCAAGGTCAATGCCGACCTCAACGTCACCAAGCCGTCAAAGATCCTCGGGCTGACCTCGGCATTGCCCAACGAGGGCAAGTCGACGCTGGCCTTCGTGTTTGCGCAACTGGTTGCCCAGAGCGGGGCCCGCGTGCTCCTGATCGATTGCGATCTGCGCAATCCCTCGCTCAGCCGCAAGGTCGCGGCGACTGCCGAGCGCGGCATCCTCGACGTGCTGTCGAACAATGCGACCTTGCAGGACACGCTATGGCGCGATCCCGAGACCGGCCTCGCCTTCCTGCCTGGCGCTACGCGATCGCGCATCGCCCATTCGCACGACGTGCTGGCCTCCGACCAGATGAGGGATTTCATCGACGGGGCCCGCAGCCACTACGACTACGTGATCGTCGATTTCCCGCCGCTCACGCCGGTGGTCGATGTCCGCATCACCGCGCACTTCGTCGATTCCTTCGTCTTCATCGTGGAATGGGGCAAGACCCAGGTGCAGGTGGTCGAGCGTGCGCTGCGCAGTGCGCGAGCGGTCAACGAGAACCTGCTCGGCGTCGTGCTCAACAAGGCCGATATCGCCGCGATGAGCCGCTATAGCGGCTATGGCGGCAAGAACTACTATTACAACTCGCACTATGGGCGATATGGCTACACCGAGTGAGACGCACGGCGGGTTGCCCGGGCGCGCAGCCGCCTGGCTTGCGCGCGGCTTGCTGGCCGCGGTCGCGTGCTCGTCCGTCGCCTGGGGCACGACCACCTTTCCGGACTTTGTCGACCAGACCCGACTCGACGGCGCAAAGGACCTGATCCTTCGCAACGTACCGGTCAGCGACGCCGAGCTCGACAACCTCGGTCCGCTGCTGTCGCGCGCCGTGGCGGAGAAGGATTGCATGCCGGCCATCGATCGCAGCGCGGCGGTGATCCGGCTGCGGCTCGCCGAGAACGCGCTCGCATCCGGCGCGCAGGTCGACGCCCGGATGGGCGAGCTTGACGAAGCCGTCCGCAAATCGCTCGGCTGCGCGCCGGCCGATCCCTATCTCTGGCTCGTGCTGTTCTGGCTTCGCAATATACGGCAGGGCTTGAGCGACGCCAATTTCGACCTGCTGCGGATGTCGTACCGGCTCGGACCCAACGAGGGCTGGATCGTGGCCAAGCGCAGCGCGATGGCGCTCGCAATGTTCGACGCGCTGCCGCCTGACCTTTCGTCCGACGTGATTGCCGAGTTCGCGCGTCTGGTGAAGACCGAACTGTACACCGAGGCAATCGATCTCCTGAAGGGACCGGGCTGGGCGCACCGCGACACGCTGCTGGCCGGCCTTGCAGCTGTCCCGCAACGGAACGTCGACATCCTGACCCGCACCATGGCCGACATTGGATACGATCTCGACCGCCGCTCGCCGGCGGAACGCCGCAATTGGGAGCACAAATCGAACGACCGCCTCGACGAGCCTGCCCGAATGCCGCCGGAGGCGAGCGCTAGGCCATGACGATGGAATTTTGCATCGGACAGCACAACGCGCATTATGAGGGCGTCTATTCGGCGCAGGAGCGCGACTGGCGCCGCGTCTGTGCGGTCGACAAGGCCGACCATATCGCCGGCTTGCTTGGCGCAGCCGTCGCGAAGGTCGGCAATGTGCTCGAGGTCGGCTGCGGCACCGGCGCCGTGCTGGCGCGGCTGTCGGCGATCGGCGTTGGCCGCGACTTCACCGGCATCGACGTGATCGATCCCGCGACCAATCTGGAGATCGACGACGCCGCTTCGGCTCCGTTCCGCTGGTCCAGCTATGACGGCGTGACGATCCCGTTCGCCGACGGATCGTTCGACCTCGTCTATGCCAGCCACGTCCTGGAGCACGTGCCCGAACCGCGCGCATTCCTGCACGAGCTCGCCCGGGTCGCGCGGACCTTTGTCTATGTCGAGGTGCCGTGCGAGCTGCATGCGCGGACCAATCGCCGGGCGTTGCAATCGACGCTCGACATCGGCCATATCAATTTCTACACGCCCGACACGTTCCGCCTGGTGCTGGAGACGGCCGGGCTCCGCGTCACCGGCTTCGGCACCTATGATCACAGCCTGCCGGTTCATGCGTTCCATTCGTCGCGGGTGAAGGGGCTCGCCAAAAGCATTGTGCGGAAGTCGCTGTTGTCGGTCGGCCCGGCGTTCGCGACCAGGCTTGCGACCTATCATTGCGGGGCGCTCTGCCGGCGTGACGAGGCGCAGGCGCTGCCGCGGGACCGGTAAGCCATGGCGCCGCGCGTGGTCGTCTTCAATAACATGATCACACCTTACACCAACCGTCTCTACAACGAGCTGGCCAGCCGCGGGCTGGATCTCGCCGTGCTGTCCTGCACGCCACAGGAGGCCGATCGCTCCTGGGCCGGCTCGTTCACGCCGCGTTACATCACGCGCACGGTGCCGGGTGTATCGATCCCGCTGTCGCGGTCGCGTCACACCCATGTCAATATCGGGGTCGGGCGCGCCTTGCATGCGCTCGCGCCCGACCTGCTGTTCGTGAACGGTCTTTATCCCTCGATGCTGGCCGGCGCGGCATGGGCGCGCGCCAACGGCAAGGCGCTCGCGCTGACGATCGACGGCTGGCGCGAGACGATGCCCAACACCGCCTATCACCGTCTGGCGCGGCCCTGGCTGCTGCGCCAGTGCGACGCAGTGGTGTGTTGCAGCGACAAGGGTAGGGCGTATTTCCGCGGCGAGGGTGTTCGCGCCGACGACCTGTTCGTGGTGCCGTTGGTGCCGGCATGGGATCCGCCGGCGGTTGTGCCGGCATTCGACGACCGTCCATTTCATCTGCTGTGGTGCGCCCGCCTCAATGACGGCGCCAAGAATGCGATCTTCTTCGAGAACGTCGCGATCGCGCTTGGCCGGATCGTGCCCGGGCTGAAGGTGCGTGTGGTCGGGTCCGGCGCCGCCGAACGGCGCATGCTGGCGCGGTTCGGCGGTGCCGGCATCGATGTCAGCCACGACCGCTACCTGCCGTGGCAGGCGATATCGGACGTTTTTCTGCAGTCGCGGCTGCTGCTGCTGCCTTCACTGCTGGAACCGTGGGGCCTGGTGTGCAACGAGGCCCTGCAGTGCGGGGTTCCGTGCCTGGTGTCGCCCCATGTCGGGGCAGGCGGCGAGTTGGTCCGTGACCATGACAACGGCTATGTTTGCGCGCTCGATGAACAGGTTTGGGTCGACGCGGCGCGCGGCTTGCTCGAACATCCCGCGCACTGGGAGGCGATGTCGCGGCAGGCCCGGCAGAGCGTGCGACGCGATGCGCTTGCCGACGCCGCGGCGCGTTTTGCGGCCGCGGTCGATCATCTCTTGAGGGCTCCGGCCCGGCAGGAGGCCGTGCAATGATCGGCAGATGGTGGCTGCGAACCGATGTCTTTCTGCACGCCTATCTGGTGATGGTGCTCGGCTGCATCTATTTCCTGTTCAATTTCATCGAGGGCATCTCGTTCTCGGAAAGGGCCGGGGAATCCACGCTGTTCCGCGGCGCCTGGCTGCTGCTCTACATCCTCCTGGTGCTGCACATTGCAATCGATCCGAAGCGCTTCGGCCTACTGATGCTGCAGTCGCATCTCTATCTGACGTTCATCGCCTTCGCCCTGGTATCACTGGCGCTGAGCGCCGACCCCGCCGGCTCGTCGATCAAGTTCGCGATGTATCTGTTGACCACGATGTTCTCGGCGTGGGTCGTGATCAGCTGCCCGGTCGATCGTCTCGTCGATGCGCTGTTCCGGATCGGGATCGTGGTGCTGATCGTTCACGTCCTGCTGTTTCCGGTGATCGGCTCGCAATGGGATTACGACCCGCTGCATCGGCCGACGGTGCTCGGAACCCAGGCCTATGCCGGCGTGTTCGGTCACAAGAACCTCGCGGGCGCATTCTTCGGTCTCATGGTGCTGATCTGCTTCGTGCGCATGCTGGCAGGACCGCGCCGCCAGTTCGGCTGGACGCTGCTGCTGATGGGATGTCATCTTTTTGCGCTCGCCGCGGCCGGCGCCGCAGGTCCGCTGATCAGCATGTTGACGGCGCTTGCCGTGACCTTCGGGCTCGTGCTCGTGGTGCTCGGGCACAGGGGCGCTGCCTCGATCTATTGGCTTGGCCTCGCTCTTGTTGCGCTTGTCGTGTTCGCCCTGCCGAGCGACGAGTTGTACGGGCTGGTGGGCCGCAGCGGAAACCTGACCGGCCGCTCGTTCCTCTGGTCGGTCTGGCCGCACTTCTTCTGGCAGCACCCCTGGCTCGGCTACGGGTTTTCGGGATTCTTCAACGAACTGCCGAATTCGCCGGTGAACGAGCTGACGAGCATGGCGCCGTGGAATACCGAGTTCGGCTCGTTCGAGAATTCCTATCTTGACGCCTTTCTCCAGTTCGGCCTGCTCGGCGGTGCGCTCTATATACTGCTGCTGGCGCGCGCATTGTGGAACAGCATCGTCTTCGCGTTCGAGCGGAGAGGGATGTACTGCATGGCACCATTCGCGATGCTGCTGTTCGTCGTGATCGCGTCGGCCAATGACTCCAGCCAGCTGCTGCACAATTATTTCGGCTGCGTGCTGGTGTTCTGGTGCTATTTCGGCCCGGAGGCCAGGCTGCAGATGGCGCCGCGGCGGACATTCAACAGATTGCGGGTGAGTGAGGCGTGAGTGCGTTGACCAACAGGCTGGACCGGGCGGCGGCTCAGACCCGGGTCGCCGGTGCCATGAGCGGATTGCTTCGCCGGCTGCGGCATGCCGGGGGCAATGTCGCGCTTGGCCTGATCGATCAGGCGCTGCTGAGCGGGTCTGCCTTCGTGCTGACGATCGTGCTCGCCAACGTGCTCGACATCAATTCATTCGGCAGGTTCAGCGTCGCCTGGGCATTCTCGATCCTGATCGAGGCGGTGTTTCTGCGCGGCCTGTTCGACGACGGGCTGCCGGCGACCGCGCATCGCATCCCGAAGTCGCTATGGCCGCAGCTGCGGCTCGGCCTCTATCTGTCGTCGCTGCTCGTCTCGGGTGCGCTCGGCCTGCTGCTGGTGGGTGCGGGGCTTGTGATCGCAGCCGTCGGCGGGGACGCCGGCGGGCTCGTGATCGCAACCGGGCTCGCGATCCCGGCGGTTCGGCTGCAGAGCATGTTCCGCCGGATCTGCTATCTCGACGGGCGACTGCCGCGCGCGCTGGCGTCCTCGCTGACCTATTGCGTGGCGCTGGTCGTCTCGGCCGGGCTGATGATCGCGCTCAAGCTCGCCGGCGCCGCCGCGGCGATGGCGTGTATCGCGATCTCGGCCGCGCTCGCCGGCAGCCTGCTGCTGGCCCACACCCGCGAGCTGGCCTGGCCGCAAGCCAGAATCTTCCGCGGCTCGCTGCGGCGGCTGTTTCGGAACGGGCGCTGGTTCGTCGCGACCTCGCTCACCTACTGGATCGGCAGCATCGGGCTGATCCCGGTCTGCGGCTTCCTGATCGGGCTGGACGCGAGCGCGTCGCTGCGAATCCTGCTGTTGGTGTTCGCACCGCTCAGCCAATTTTGCGCGACGATGTTCTCGGTTCGCCTGCCGGAAATCGCGGCCGAACTGCGCGCCGGCCGGCGCAGCGCGGTCGCCGCTGCCGCGCGCGAAAATGCCCTGTTGCTCGGATCGATCGCCGCGGCCTATGGGGCGGCGGTCGTGCTGCTCGGCCAGCGCATTCTGGCGCTTGTCATCCACGGACAGAGCTATGAGATCGGTACCGGCAGCCTCGCCTTGATGGGCGCTGCGATGGCGCTCGACGCGGTGTGGCTCGGCCTCGCTCTGCCGCTGTTTGCGACCGGCAAGCCGCAGCGGTTCATGCTGAGCCGGATTGCCGGCCTCGTCGCGCTGTGCTGCGTCCTGCCGTTCGCAGCCGAGGCCTGGCAGGTGATGGGCGCGGTTGCGGCGATGGTGGCCTCCAGCGCGGCGTCGGTGATCACGGTTGTGCTGACCAATTCGGCGCGGGAGCGGACATGACCGACGACGCGCGCGGCGGCTCGCTCGAAAAGCTGCATATCGGCGCCTTCAATTGCGGCATCGACGGCTGGATCAATACCGACATCACGATGCACCTGTGGATCGCGCGGGTGCCGTTCGCGGCGAAAGCGCTACATCTCGCCGGCATGCTGAGCGATGCCCGCTATGCCGAGCATCGCCAAGGCAAGTTTGCCGGACTGCGCCACATGAACCTGACCAAGCCGCTGCCGTTCGCGGATCGCAGCCTCTCGGCGGTGTTCAGCGCGCACGTCTTCGAGCACCTGTTTCCCGACGAGGTCGAGCGGCTGGCGCGCGAGATCGCGCGGGTGCTGGCGCCTGGCGGGGTATGTCGCATCGTCGTCCCCGACATGGAGCGGATCGTCGCGCTCTACGATCCGGCGGCGCCGCTGGCTTTCCTCAAGGGCGTTTTCGAGATCGATCGCCGCAAGGAGGCCGCCTTCGCGCATCACTGGGGCTTTACCCGCGCCTCGCTCGCCGCGCTATTCCGCAACGCCGGCTGTTCGGAAACCTACACCCGTGCCTATCGCGAGGGGGTCTGTCCCGACATCGACCGGCTCGACAACCGGCCGGACGAGTCGATCTTCTTCGAGGCCATCAAGTGAGCGCGACAGGAAAATCGATGCATCGTAGCGTGAGGGATCGCGCATGCCGTGCTAGACCGGACCGACCGGTAGCAGGAGACTGACCTTGCTGGGTGCGATTCAAGCCCGATTTTCCAATGCAGCGCGCCAGCGGCGCGGCGAATTCCTCGTTCGCACCGTGAACCTGCCGCTTGATGCGAAAATCCTCGATCTTGGCGGCGGCACCGGCCGCCACATTCGCACGATCCTGCCGCGCCATACCGACATCACGGTCTGCGACATATCTGCCGATGATTTGAAGGCCGCGCGCGAGCGCTTTGGATTCAAGACGGTCCTGCTCCGGGAGACCGAGCGCCTGCCGTTCGACGATCAGGCGTTCGACTTCTGCTTCTGCTCGTCGGTGATCGAACATGTCACCGGGCCGAAGCAGGATGTCGTGACGATCGAGGACGAAGCGGCGTTTCAGAGCATCGCGCGCGCGCATCAGAACCGTTTTGCGGGCGAGATCTCGCGGGTCGCAAAGTCCTTCTACGTGCAGACGCCGTACCGGTACTTTCCGATCGAAAGCCATACCTGGCTGCCGGGCATCATCGTCTTGCTGCCGAGGCGGCTGCAGATCGCGCTGATCGAGCGATTCAATCGCTTCTGGTTCAAGCGCACCGCGCCCGACTGGCATCTGTTCGACTGGCGCGAGATGACCGAAACGTTTCCGGACGCGAAGATCTATCGCGAACGCTATCTCGGCATGACCAAATCGCTGATGGCGATCAAGGTCTGAGGCAGCTATCCGCCTGCCACGTCAATCGTCGCGCCGGGCCAGGATGTTGATCAGCGTGCCCACTGCGGGCTGGCGATCGAGCGCCGGCGGCAGCGGGGAGCCGGCAAAGCTGCTCCCCAGCATCGTGAGGCCATGTTGCCGAAGCAGACCCTGCATGGCCGCCGGCGAGGTGTCGAATTTGGAGAACGCGAGATAGCGAAACAGCGGCCGCGCCGATACGCGTGAAGAGGCCGCATGCGCGAGCTTGTAGCTCCGGCGCAGCAGCGATCCGCGGTTTGGGATCGAGAGCAGCAACAGCCCGCCGGGCATGAGCACGCGATGCATCTCGGCGAGGCACTGCGCCACGTCGGGAACATATTCCAGCACGCTCGCGCACAGCGCGCCGTCGAAGGATCGATCGGGAAACGGCAGACTTGCGATGGTCGGAATCTGCTGGAATTTGAGCCGCCCGGCGAGCGTGCCGTCGGCGCCGCGGCCGCGAGCCGCCGCAATCATCTCCGATGAGGCGTCGACGCCGGTGACGTCGCAGCCGCGCCCGGCGAGCAGGCGGGACAGCGTTCCAGTGCCGCAACCGGCGTCGAGCCAGCGCTGCCCATTGAGGTCTGCGTTCCCGAGCAGGCCGAACATCGCGGCCGTCCGCGCCCTGAAGGTGCGGCTCTGATGCAGCGTCTCCCACCCCGACGAAATCTCGTCGTGAAAGCGGATTTCGGGTCGCTCGCGGGTCCGGCCCATGGTGGCCATGATATTCCCTACCAGTGGAAGCCGCTCACTTTGGCGCGCACCTGCTCGGGCAATCCGATCTCCGACAGTTCGAGCACGACCTGGTCGGGACGGGTCGCCGTCAGCGCCGCAACGAAGCGCGGATCCGCCGTCGTCAGCACGATAATGTCGGCCCACTCGATGGTTGCCGTCACGTCGTCGTTCAACAGGCCGACCAGCTCCGGATTGCGCATCAGGAATTCCCGGTTGGCGCCGATCAGTTGCGACAGCTGCACATTGGGGTCGTAGATCCGGATGTCGCGCCGTTCGCCGCGCAGGCTCTTCACCAGCCTCACGAACGGACTGTCTCGGACGTCGTCGGTGCCGGCCTTGAAGCTGATGCCGAGGAACGCGATGCGGCGGCCCTCATGCGACAGGATCCACTCGGCGCCGCGCGACATGATCATGTCATTGCTCGGCAGGATGCTCTCGAGCACCGGCGTCGACAGTCCGCGGCTGTGCGCAAGGTGTTTCAGCGCCTTGACGTCCTTGGGCAGGCAGGAGCCGCCGAACGCAAAGCCTGGCCGCAAATAGGCCGGCGAGATGTTGAGCCTTGTGTCCTGCATGAAGATGTTCATGACGTCGCGCCCGTCGATGCCGAGCGTCTTCGCGATCGTGCCGATCTCGTTGGCAAAGCTGACCTTGAGCGCATGCCAGCTGTTGTCGACATATTTCACCAGTTCCGCGGTCTCGACCGGCGGCGTCATCTTGGCGCCCGGCAGGTCCTTGTAGAGCGCCATGACGCGGTCGGCGGTTTCCTGATTGAAAGCGCCGACCACGGTCTTGGACGGCGCGTTGAAATCCGCAATCGCGCTGCCCTCGCGCAGGAACTCGGGATTGAACGCAAGGTCGAAATCGCGTCCGATCCTGTTGCCGGAGGCTTCCTCGATCAGCGGCCCGACGGTGCCGCGGGTGGTGCCAGGCAGCACGGTGGAGCGGATCGTCACGGTGTGCGGCGCGTTCTTGGCGCGCAGTCCGCGGCCGATCTCGATCGCGACCTGTCGGATCGCGGTCAGGTCGAGGTTGCCGTTGCCGGACGAGGGTGTGCCGACGCAGACCATCGATATGTCGCTGTTGACGATCGCTTCGGTGGCGTCGGTGGTCGCGGTCAGCTGACCGGTTGCCACCGCGCGCGCCACCTTGTCCGAGATGCCCGGCTCGACGACCGGCGACCTGCCTCCGCGGATCAGGTCGACCTTCGCAACGCTCTTGTCGACGCCGATGATCTGGTGGCCGAGCTCGGTGAAGCAGGCGGCGCACACCGTTCCGACATAGCCGAGGCCGAAAATGCTGACGTTCATGCTTCGACCTTCAACAATCCAGGACGTGCGCGTGGCCGCAGCCGCGTCGCGTTTGACGTGAGTGAGGCGGCTGCGCGTTCAAGACGATGCCCGCCCGGCGGCTGCGTTCGCGCTGGAAGGTTGCGAGGTCGGCCGCTCGGCGGGGACATGCGCGCGCGGTGCGCGGTTCTGCGCGGGGACCTTCCCGGCGAACAACGCCTCATAGGCCGCGAGCAGCTTCGGCTCCTCATGTGTCCACGAGAGCGCGCGCTCGACGCGATTGCGGCCAAACGCCCCCATCGTCTGTCGCAACGACGGATCGTCGATCAACGTGATGATCTTGCTGGCAAAATCCTTTGGATCGTTCTTCGCGGCATAGAGCGAGGCGTCGAGCGCCGAGCGGCGGCCTTCGCGAACGTCGAACTGAACGATCGGCCGTCCGAGCGCCATGTATTCCATGATCTTGTTCATGGTGGAGATGTCGTTCATCAGCGTGACGCGGTCCGGATTGACGCAGACGTCAGCGGTCGAGAGCATCGTGAACAGCGCGTCATCCGCGATGGCGCCGGTGAAGTTCACGTAGTCGGAGAGCTGCATCTCCTCGCAGAGCTTGACCACGGCATTCCACTCTGGCCCGGTGCCAGCGATGTTGAACTGGATGTCGGTGCGGCCGAGATCGTGCACGATGTGGCCGATCGACTGCAGCAGAAGATCGATGCCTTCCGATTGGCCGATCACGCCGACATAGCCGACGCTGTAGCGCCGGCCACGGCGCCAGGCCGGATCGGCCGGCCGCGAGCGCACCCGGTCGAGATTGGGGCCGGATCGCACCACGAAAACCCGGCTGGCCGGCATACCGCCGCGCGTGATCGCGATCTCGCGATAGGATTCGTTAGTCGCGATCGAGATGCTCGCCGTCTTGAAGGTGAGATATTCGACCAGCCGCAGCAGCTGCCAGAAGAAGTCCCTGCGGCCGAATTTCGCCTCGTAGAGCTCGGGATTGACGTCGTGATGATCGAACACGAAGCGCTTGCCGCCGAGTTTGAACAACAGGCCGATCAGGAAGATCAGGTCGGGCGGATTGCAGCCCTGGATCACGTCGAAGCCGTGCTTCCACGCCACCTTGATCGCGAGCAGCGTTTCCCAGAACAGCGCGACCGGATATTCGATCAGGTAGGCGGCGATCCCGCGCGCTTCCACGGGCATCGGATGGCGATAAATGTGAATGCCTTCGAGGCATTCGTAGGATTCGTCATGGCCGCGGCCCTTCGGGCAGATCACAGAAACTTCATAGCCCGCCTTGCGCAGCGACGTTGCTTCGCACCACACCCTGCGATCGAAAGGAACCGGAAGGTTCTCGACGATGAACAGGATCCGCCGCGGTGATGGTTCAGCTCTCGACATCTGAGATGATCTATACCATTGACCTAACAACATCACAATCCGACTAACATCGGCATTAACATGTGCGGCTTCCACTATGCAATCCCGGCACCGATGTGACGGCGACGAGACAGGGACATGGCAGGCAGAGTGAGGGATTGGGGCCAAAGGGCATTGATTGCGCTGGTTTTGAGCGCGGTGCTGCCGCTGGCCTACAAATGGCCGCTGCAGTGGAATGGTTCGACGTCAAGCGATGCGCTGAATGCGAGCCGCGTGAACGCGGTGATCCCGCCGACGCTTTTCGGCATGGCCATCAATGCGATCGGACAGTCGCAGCCAAAGTCGCAGCCCTGGCCGGAGCTCAAATTCGACGGCGTTCGGCTATGGGGCGCGATCTACTGGGCACAGATTAATCCGGCGCCCGGCATCTACAATTGGGCGCGCTTCGATGCCATCCTGGCGGCGGCCGAGCGAGAACACGTCGAGATCGTTCTCAATCTCGCCTATACGCCGCGCTGGGCCGCGTCGGTGAAGGATGCGCCGCCGGCGTTCACGCCCGGCGCCAGCTCACCGCCGGCCGATCTCGCGTCATGGGACGACTGGGTGCGCGCGGCCGTGGCGCGCGCCGCCGGCCGCATCAAATACTGGGAAATCTGGAACGAGCCCGAGGATCCCAAATATTACTCGGGCGATATCGCGACCATGGTCCAGCTGCAGAAGCGGGCCTACGAGATCATTAAAGCCAGCGATCCCACCTTGACCGTGCTGACACCGCCGTCCAACGGCACGCCGGACGGATATCGCTGGCAACAGGCCTTCATGGCGCAAGGCGGCGGACAATATGCCGATGTGTTCGCCTTCCACGGCTACACGAGCGAACCCGAAGCGGTGATTGGAATCATTGCGCGCTTCAAGAAAATCCTCGCCGCACACGACCTGTCCGCGAGGCCAATCTGGGACACCGAGGCCGGCTGGTCGTCCTATGAGGACAATCCGGACGGGTGTCTGGCGCGCGCCTACATCCTGAAATGGATCAGCGGCGTCGACCGGTTCTATTGGTACGAGTTTGCCGGAGGCGGCAGCGACTTTGGAAAATTATGGGACCCGGCGCGCGGGCTGCTTCCGAGCGGAATTGCCTACCGCACGATCCAGTCCTGGTTGGTCGGTGCAAGCGTCGTGGCGGCAGGCAGGACGTCGCCGTCGACCTGGCGCGTCGAGCTTCGCATGCCGGATGGCCGCAACGGCTTGATCCTCTGGACCACCAAAGGCCGGTCCGTTTATCGGGTCGACCCGCGCTTCAGCCTTTACCAGGGCCTCGACGGCGGCGAAGGGCCTGTCGCCAACGGCGAGGTCGAGATCTCGCCAAAACCGGTCCTGTTGCTGGAATGATAACAATGTTAAGTCTCCGGCAATGAGATAATTATGACGATGATCCTGGCTTCATTGCGGGCGGCAGGCGCGATACAAGGAGCGCTGTTAACTTGAGGCGATTGACCGACCGTGAAGCAGATCGCGCAGAACTATAAGAGCGGCGAGCTCAAGCTGATCGATGTGCCGGCGCCGCGCTGCCGCCCCGGCGGGGTTTTGGTGCGCACGGCGTTCTCGGCGGTGTCGACCGGCACCGAGATGATGAAGTTCACCGAAGGCCGCCTGTCGCTGCTCGGCAAGGCGCGCGCGCGACCTGACCAGGTTGCCAAGGTGGTGCGTTCGGTCCGTCAGCAGGGGTTGGCTGCGACCTATCAGAAGGTGATGAACCGCCTCGATTCCTACACGCCGCTCGGCTACTCGCTGTCGGGCACCGTCGTGGAGGTGGGCGAGGGCGTCGGCGGCTTCTCGGTCGGACAGCGTGTCTGCTGCGGCGGCAATCAATATGCAACCCACGCCGAATATAATTGGGTGCCGGTGAACCTCTGCGTGCCGCTGCCGGACAGCGCTGCGCTGGACCAGGCCGCATTCACCACGATCGCCTCGATCGCGCTGCAGGCGATGCGCCAGTCGGAGATCCGTTTCGGCGAGACCGCCTGCGTGATCGGCCTTGGCCTGATCGGGCAGATCATGGTGCGGCTGCTGCGCAGCGCCGGTGTCGTGGTCGTCGGGCTCGACAGGCTGGAGGCGCGATGCCGGCAGGCGGAGGCTGCTGGCGCCGCGGTCTGTGCCGTCGCATCGGATGATGCCGCGGCCGAATTCCGCGCACGGATCGACCAGCTGACCGCAGGCAACGGCGTCGATTGCGTGTTCATCACCGCAGGCAGCGACGATCCCGATCTCGCGTCGCGTTCGGCGGCGCTGCTGCGCGACCGCGGCCGCATTGTCGATATCGGCAAATGCACGCTGAACCTGCCGTGGAGCGAATTCTACGACAAGGAGCTCGACGTGCGCTTCTCGCGCTCCTACGGCCCCGGCCGCTACGATCCGCTCTATGAGGAGGGCGGCATCGATTATCCGATCGGTCATGTGCGCTGGACCGAGAAGCGCAATATGGAGGCGATCGTCGCGCTGCTCGCCGACGGGCGGCTCGATTTTTCCTCGCTGATTTCCGAAACGGTGCCGCTGGAGCAGGCGACGTCGGCGTTCGAGCGCATGAGCCGTGGCGAGGTCGGTCTCGGCATGGTGTTCGCCTATCCGGACGCCGCTCCCCGCGCGATGCAGATGACCTATCGTCCGGCGGTTGCCCTGCGCAGCGGCCGGGTGCGGCTCGGCGTCATCGGCGCCGGCAATTATGCCTCCAGCATGCTGTTGCCGCAGCTTGCGAGCAACCAGCGCGTCGATCTCGTCGAGGTCGCCACCAATACCGGCCTGAGCGGCGCCACGGCAGTCCGCAAGTTCGGCTTCGCGCGTGCCTCGACGGATGCGGCCTCGGTGCTCGGCGCCGACGACATCGATGCCGTGCTGATCGCAACGCGCCATGCCTCCCATGCCGACCTCGCGACGCAGGCGCTGCGCGCCGGCAAGGCGGTGTTTGTCGAGAAGCCCTTGGCGATCGATACAAGCTCGCTCGATCGATTGGAGCAGGTGATCCGGGAAACCGGCAACAGCCGGCTGATGGTCGGCTTCAACCGCCGCTTTTCGCCGCTGCTGCAGGGCATGCGCGCGGCATTCGCGCCGGCAGGACCGCAGACCCTGCAATATCGCGTCATCGCCGGGCCGCTGGAGAAATCGTCCTGGTATCTGCAGGCCGAGAGCGAAGGCAGCCGCTTCGTCGGCGAGGGCGGCCATTTCATCGACGTGTTGTGCTGGTGGCTCGGCGCCGAGCCGGTGCGTGTCTCCGCGAGCACGGCGGGGAAGGACGTCGACAATCTCGTCGCCACCTTCGATTTTGCCGACGGTTCGGTCGCGAGTCTCAGCTATCTCACCGGCGGCGATCCGCGGGTGCCGAAGGAAGCGCTCGAGATATCGGCAAGCACGGGTTTTGCCGCCTTCGACAATTTCTCGGGCTTCGAGGTCTGGCACGCCGGACAGCGCACGGCGAAGACAGCGCGGCTCGACAAGGGCCAGCGGCCGATGCTGGATGCCTTCATCGCAGCGGTCGCATCGGGAGCCGCGATGCCGATCGCGCTCGACTCGCTGCTGGCGACCACGCGCGCAACGCTTGCCGTGCAGGAAAGCGCGGCCGCCGGGATGCCGATCGATCTGACGGCCGGCGCGGCAGAGCAGGGCGTCGCGCACGCCTCGACGGCGTGAGATGAATCCGGCCTGGTATCTGCGCAGGCTGCAGCGCATGGAGCCGTCCGAGCTTGCGGGGCGGGTGAACGACCAGGTGCTGCATTTGCTCTGGCGGATCACTCCGCCGGATATCGCGCGGCGTGCCGGCGCCAGGCTCGCTGCCGGCCCGCGGCAGCCGCGCCTGAAGCCGCTGCCTTCGCGGGCGAGCGCCCCGCAACAGGCCGCCGAACGGCTGATCCAGATCGCCGATCGGATTCTCGCCGGGCACTGGCGGATTTTCGCCAGGGATCATGGGGCCCTCGGCGAATGGCCCGACTGGTTCGTCGATATCAGAAGCGGCAAGCGGGCGCCGGCCGGCGTGCACGCATTCGCGGTTCCCTATCGTGACGAAACCGCGGTCGGAAACATCAAATACATCTGGGAGCCGTCGCGTCACCACCATCTCACGGTGCTCGCGGCCGCGTATTACCTGACCTCCGACGAGCGCTACGCCGTGCGCGCGGCCGAGCATCTGGTGAGCTGGTGGCGCGAAAATCCGTTCCCGCGCGGCCCGCACTGGATCAGCGGCATCGAGCTTGGCGTGCGGCTGATCTCATGGGCCTGGGTACGTCAGCTGCTGCAGAACTGGCCCGGCGCTGCCGCGCTGTTCGAGGACAACGAACTGTTCCTGACGCAGCTCTATGCGCATCAATACTGGCTGTCGCAGTTCCCAAGCCGTGGCTCCTCGGCCAACAACCACCTCATCGCGGAGGCTGCCGGGCAGTTCGTGGCGGCTTGCGTGTTTCCGTTCTTCCAGGACAGTGCGCGATGGCGCGAGCAATCGGCCGCCACACTGGCGCACGAAGCCGTTGCGCAGACGCTTGCCTGCGGCAGCAACAGCGAGCTCGCGACCGATTATCATGGCTTTGTTCTCGAACTGCTGCTGGCGGCGGCAGTGCAGGGCGAGTCCTCCGGACATCCGCTTGGCGATGCGGTGTGGACCACGATGTGCCGCATGAGCGACGTCATTGCTGCGATGCTGGACGATCGCGGTCATCCGCCGCGGCAGGGCGATGGCGACGACGGCATCGGCCTGTTGCTCGACGATCACGCCGGCAATCGCTGGCTCGGCTTGCTCGCCAGCGGCGCGCGCCTGTTCGGCGCTCTGCCATGGTGGCCCACATCGCCGGAGCCCGATCTGCGCAGCTTTGTGCTCACCGACGGCATCGAGGCCCGAGCGATCGCCGGGCGGCCCAAGCGCCGCCCGCATCTGCTCGAGGGGGCGGGACAGACCTTTCTGATCGATTCCGACCGCGCGGTGTGGTGCCGCTGTGACCATGGCCCGCATGGCTTCGGCCGCATTGCCGCCCACGCCCATGCGGACGCGTTGTCGCTCGAATGCAGGATCGGCGGTGCGGAGATCTTCGCCGATCCCGGCACCTATTGCTACCATGGCGATCCGCGATGGCGGGCCTACTTCCGCTCCACGCTGGCGCACAACACGCTGTGCCTGTTCGCGCGCGACCAGTCGGGGTCGGGCGGGCCTTTTCTCTGGACAAGGCATGCGCAGAGCCGGCTTGTCGCCGCCAGCGGCCTGGACGATCGCGATGCGGATGCGAACTGGGTCGCGGAGCATTCGGGATATCGCGACGAAGCAGGTGTCGTGCATCGCCGCTCGGCGCAATTGCAGCGTCAGGCGGCGCGGCTCGTCGTCACCGATACCGTGCTTGCTGATGAAGCGCTTGCGGTGCCGGCGAGCCTCAGCTGGCATCTCGGTCCCGAGGTCGAATGCAGGCTCGAAGGGCACAGGGCGCAGCTCGCATGGCCCGGCGGGCGCGGCGAGCTCGATCTGCCGGCGGCCCTCAGCTGGGTGCCGTATCGGGGTGACGAGATCATGCCGGCCGGCTGGCATTCGCCGTCCTTCGATCTCAAGGTGCCGGCGACGACCTTGATCGGCTGCGGTACGCTCGCGGGCGGGCAAAACCTGGTGACCGAGCTGCGCTGGTTTTCAGACCCGGCCGGATCATGAAGATCCTGGTCGCTCACAACAGGTATCAGGGACGCGGCGGCGAGGATGTCGTGTTTGAAGCGGAAGTCGACCTGCTGCGCGCCGCAGGACACAGCGTTGAAACGCTCACGGTCAGCAACGCGGCGATCAATTCGCTCCCCGCGCGCATCACGACCACGCTGTCGATCGCCGATAATGCGGAGGGAAAGCGGGTCGTGGCGGAAGCGATCGACCGCTTTCGCCCCGACGTTGTGCACGTCCACAATTTCTTCCCGCTGCTGTCGCCCGCCGTGTTCGATCTCTGCCGGCAAAAGTGCGTGCCCGCGGTGGCGACCCTGCACAATTATCGCAGCATCTGCACCGGCGGCATGCTGCTGCGCGACGGCCGCATCTGCCACAAGTGCCTCGATCGCGGACACCTCTGGGGCGTCGTGCACCGCTGCTACCGCGGATCGCTTCCGGGCTCGATCGCCTCGGCCTACATGATCGCGCAGCACCAGCGCCGCGGCACCTGGACGCGTCCCGGCCTGCGCCTGATCGCGCTGACGCAGTTCGCCAAAACCCTGTTCACGCAGGCCGGCTTCGACGCCGATCGGATCGACGTGAAACCGAATTTCATGGTCGATCCGGGGGCGCCCGATGCAGCCACGCCGCGCAGCGGGCTACTCTATGTTGGACGGCTGAGCCGCGAGAAGGGCGTCGGCGTGCTGCTCGAGGCCGTTGCGGGGACCGGCGTGCCCTTGCGCGTCGTGGGCGAGGGGCCGGAGCGTGCTGCGTTGGAGGCTCGGGCTTCCGATCATGTCACCTTCCTGGGCGGGCTCTCGCGCGATGAGGTGCTGCGGGAAATGGCGAATGCCCGGGCATTGGTGGTGCCGTCGCTATGGTACGAAGGATTTCCGATTGTCGTGGTCGAGGCCTTCGCGTGCGGCACGCCGGTCATCGCCTCCGAGATCGGCGGACTTGCCGAGGTGGTGAGCGCCGGCAAGACCGGCGCGCTGGTGCCGCCGGGCGACGCGGCCACGCTCCGAAATCGGATCAGTGAGGTTCTCGGCGCCGCCGAACTGACCGCCGCATGGGGACGGGCCGCACGAGCGGCCTATCTCGAGCGCTACGCGCCGGACGAGAACCGCCGGCTGCTCGAGGCCATCTACGCGCGGGCCGCCGGGGGATGATCGCCGCAGGTCGGCGCTCTGCCCGCGATCGGGCATCGCCGGTTCCATGCCGGCGTTGCTAACATATTGCGGCAAATCTGGTGTTAATTTGTTACAGCAGGGTGTCTGAGCGGCATCGCGCCAGGTTTTTGATCTTGCGGTCGAACGGCGCTGATTCTGCGGGTGATTCCGTGGATCTCGCTTGATCGAGCCCGCAAACTGCTGCCAAGGGGCGCTATAACACTGGCCGGTGGGGCGCCGGCTGCGAAGTTTGACGCTTTTTTGCAAAACGTCTCATGCGATGCAGAAATATTTTTTTCAGGTCAGAAAATCGCGTCGAAGCGCTCACGGCATCAGCGAAATTCTGCGCTCCCGCGGTATCCGGGGGGGCGTGAAACCCCGTATAATCGCTACCCTTTTTTGCGTCGCGGCTAACATTGGCGATGGGCGCGCGTTGAATGTTATGGTGCATTCGAAGTAGTGCTAAGTCCCGCATAAATCTCAGGGAACCAGGTGTTAACAGCGCATTGCTGATTGACACTCCGGGCTAACGGTCTTAACAATGGACTTAACAAGTTCGTAACCTGGGTCCACATTTGAGTTGCGTCGCAACAAACCAGTTGTGAATCAACAGCTTATGTGTGGGCGAGCGGCTTGAATCCTCGTATCCCAAGCAGGGGCTACATCGATGGCGACTTACAATCTAGACCAGACGGACCTCAAACACGCGATCAACGGAACGATCGATCACTCGACCCAGCAACAGATTCTTGACTATCTGATCAACGCGGGGATCGGATACACCAGCCCGGATAACGGCGCGACGATTCCGGTGCAGGAAGGGGCTGGGATCACCAACCCGGATCCGAACGCCAATGTTCTGATCGAAACCAACCCGATTAACACCGTTAACACCGACGCCAACCTGAAGGCGATCATCGAGGACACCAACAAGGACGTCACGCTGACGGTGAACGGCAGCACCCCGGTGCTGGTCGCGACCGGCCACGGCAACGATCAGGTGTTCATCAACAATACCGGCGACACGACGGTTCTCACCGGCTCCGGCAACGACACGATCTTCGGCGGTGCCGGTCACGACTCGATCGATGCCGGCTCCGGCAACGACGTGCTGGTCGACAACGTCTCCGGTCACAGCACGCTGGATGGCGGCAAGGGCAACGATCTGCTGTTCGGCTCCGGTGCCGACACCCTGAACGGTGGCTCCGGCAACGACACGCTCTACGGCGGCAGCTCGTCGCAGTTGAGTGGCGGTGACGGCAAGGACGTGCTGGTGTCCGGCAGCACCGCCGGCAATTCCAGCACGCTGGATGGCGGCAAGGGCAACGATGCGCTGTACGGTGGTGCGGGCAACGACAGCCTGGATGGCGGCGCCGGCAACGACTCGCTGTATGGCGGCTCCGGGGTCGACACGCTGCATGGCGGCAACGGCAATGACCTCCTTGTCGGCGGTGCTCAGACTGCTGCTGAGTTCGGCGGCAACGGCAAGGACGTGCTCTACTCGGGCAGCGATGCGTCGCACGCGACCTCGCTCGATGGCGGTGCCGGCAACGACTCGCTCTATGGCGGTGCCGGCAACGACACGCTGCATGGCGGTTCCGGCAACGATACGCTGGTCGCCGGCTCCGGCACGCAGACGCTGATCGGCGGCGACGGCAAGGACTCGTTCGTCGGCTCCGACACCGGTACGGCTTCGATGGTCGGCGGCTCCGGTCAGGACTACTTCTACCTGAACAACGCCACCAGCAGCGACACCATCGATGGCGGTGGCGGCAACAAGGACTCCCTGACCTTCCTGGATCACGCTTCGACCGACGTGAGCAACATCAGCTCTGGATCGAACGGTTCTATGGACATCACCTTCAGCAATGGTCAGGTGACCCAGATCAGCAACATCGAATACCTGATCTTCAACGATGGTAACTCGACCAAGCTGTAAGATCCTAGGTCTGCACTAAGCGAAAGCGCCGCCCCAACCGAGGTTGAGGCGGCGCTTTTTTTTCTTTGATCGCCGGCATGGCCGTCAGGAATGGGTAATTGAAATTGAACAATCGAATACGCTGCCGTTGATGATCATGACGCACCTGCGATGAGTTCGACGGCTCGCCTCAAGGGGAAGCGCATGCGCGCATTCCGATTGGAACTTTGTCGGCCGATTCGCGTCGGATGCATCGAATCAATCACAAGTTCCGCCCGGGGCATTTCCGCCAATGGATGTTATAAGTTAGTTCGTCACATTCGGACCACGTAGCTTTTGTAAAGCCTTGCCGCTCGCTTGACACAACGGAGCTGCGCCCGATGGCTATCTGCGGCCCTGGCACCTTTGTTCAAGACGAACGATCGCTGCAGAACCCAGCCGCTTAACGAACTCGCGGAGCTCTCGAATTGGCCAAGAAAAAAATGCTGAATGCCGGCGCTGGATCGACGGTTACCAAGCGCATCCAGCCGCTCCTGACATCGCATGAATGGGACGAGATTCGATTGGACGTCGACGGCGGCGTGAGCCCCGACGTCGTCGGGTCGATTACCGATCTTGCCCGGTTGTTCCCGGCGGCCTCGTTCGACGCGATCTGGTGTTCTCATGTTATGGAGCATCTCTACGCCCATGAGGTTCACCCCACATTCGTCCAGTTCCGCCAAGTCCTCAAGCCGGACGGATTCGCGTTGATCATGTCTCCCGACCTCGAGGCGGTCGCGCAGCACATGTTGACGCGCGGCCTCGGCGCGATCGCTTACGTCTCGCCGGCCGGTCCGATCCGGCCATTGGACATGATCTACGGGCATTCCGGCGCGATCGAACAGGGGCGCTATCACATGGCGCACAAGACCGGCTTTTCGACCGAGCGGATGGGAAACCTGCTGCTCAGCGCCGGCTTTCCGACGGTTTCCGTTCGGAGCGGGAATTTTGAGATCTGTGCATTGGCACTCATGCCGGAGGCCAGGGATGAGCGGATCAGGCCGCAGCTGGAGGCCTGCGGATTCGACTTCCAGGAGACGGTGACCGCCGACTCGTGATTTGTCGATGTTAAACAATGTTATAAGGTTCCCTGGTTAAATCGCGCGAGAACGTGCTCGAAAGTGGCTTCGCGGCCTGCCGTGAAACATATCTTTTTCGGGTGACGCGCTGAAAATGCTGCGTTAGCGAACTAACAGTGATACGTTATATCTCGCTGGGACCGGACCTTGCGCAGTCGAAACTTCGAGGCATCCATGACCAAACACCTCTCGCTCGTCGGCGCACCTTCGGTGGAGGCGCTGCCACCTTCGGGCCTCGCTTGTCTCGTCATCGTGGCAAGGCAGCATGGCTTGCATCTGACCCCGTCCCAGCTGATCCACGACAACCTCCTGGGCGATCAGGAAGTCACGCTGGCCGAGCTTTTGAAGTGTGCGAATTCCTCGGGCATGACGGCAAAGGCCGTCACGCTGGACTGGAAGGGTCTGAGCCATCTCAAGAGGGCGCTGCCGGCCATCGTTCGGCTGCGCGACGGCAGCCACATGGTGCTGCTGCGCCTCGAAGGCGACGAGAACAGCTCCCGGGTGGTCCTGCAGGATCCGAACGCGAGCGAGGACGCGCTGCTCGTCATCGATCAGCCGCGCTTTGAGGACATCTGGTCGGGCGACGTCGTCATGGCCAAGCGCGACTATGAGATTTCCGACGAGACGCAGCCGTTCAGCTTCGGCTTTGTCACCGCATTGTTGTTCCGCGAACGGCGCATCCTGCGCGACGTCGCGATTGCGGCGCTGATCCTGGGCTTCATGGGCCTGGCACCGATCATGTTCTGGCGGCTGCTCTCGGACAAGGTTATCTTCTACAAGGCCTACAACACGTTCTATGTGCTGTGTACTGCGATGCTCGTGGTCATCGTGTTCGAGGCGGCATTCTCGTTCCTGCGGCAGTATCTGGTTCAGCGTTTGACGGCACGCCTCGACGTCAAACTGTCGACCTACGTGTTCGAGAAGGTGCTCAATCTGCCGATCGACTACTTCGAGCAGAATCCCGTCGGCCTGATTTCCCGGGATATCCGCGAAGTATTTCGAATTCGCGGCTTTCTGACCGGGCAGTTGTTCGGGACCATTCTCGATTCGACGACGCTGTTCTTCTTCCTGCCCGTCATGTTCTTCTTCAGCCCGCTCATGACGCTGATGGTTCTTGCCTTTGCTGCGATGATCGTGACCTGGCTGATCGTGATGCTGCCCGCCTATCGGAAGAAGTCCTCGGCAACCCTGGCGGCCGAAGGGGCACAGGGAGCGTTTCTGATCCAGAGCCTGAACGGCATGCGGACCATCAAATCGCTGGCGCTCGATGCGCGCCAGCGCCACATGTGGGACGTGCTGGTGGCGCGCGTCGCCAAGGCGCGGCTTGCGGAAGGCATGACCGGAACCGCCATCCAGACGCTGGTGAAGCCGTTGGAGCGGCTGGCGGTGAGTGCTCCCTATGCGTTCGGCGTCTACATGGCCGTGTCGAGTGGCGATCCGGTCTATGTTGGCGCGCTGTTTGCCTTTCTGATGCTGTCGCAGCGCGTTGCCGGCCCGCTGATGCAGATGGCCCAGCTCATCAACCAATATGACGAGGCGCGCACCGCGGTCACGATCGTCGGCAGGCTGGTGAATCAGCCGGCCGAGGAGGGACGCTCCGGCCATGGTGTGAGGGTCCCGCTGAAGGGGCTGGTCGAATTCTCCGGCGTCACGTTCAAGTACAAGGGCGCGGTGTCGCCGGCGCTCAACAATATTTCCTTCGAGATTCCGCTCGGTACGACGCTGGGCGTGATGGGCAAGAGCGGCTCGGGCAAGACCACGATCACGCGGCTATTGCAACGCCTGCACTCCGACTATGGCGGACTGATCAAGGTCGACGGTATCGATGTCCGCGAATACGACGTCGACCATCTCCGGCGCAACGTCGGCGTCGTGCTGCAGGAGAACTTCCTGTTCAGCGGCACGATCCGCGAGAATATTGCGGCCGCAAAGCCCGATGCGACCTTCGATGACATCGTCAGGGCGGCGCGATTGGCCGGTGCCGAGGAATTCATCGACAAGCTGCCGCGAGGCTATGAGACCTATATCTACGAGGGATCCACGAATCTTTCCGGCGGCCAGCGCCAGCGCCTCGCGATCGCGCGAGCGCTGATCGTCAATCCGCCGATTCTGATCCTGGACGAAGCGACCAGCGCGCTCGATGCGGAGAGCGAGACGATCGTGAACGCGAATATTTCGCGGATTGCCCATGGCCGCACGCTGATCATCATCTCGCACCGTCTGTCGTCGCTGACGAAGGCCGACGCGATCCTCGTTCTCAACCGCGGCGTCGTCGACGATATCGGTCGTCATGAGGAACTTCTTGAACGGAACGACATCTACAGCTCGCTCTGGTACCAGCAGAACACTCACCTTGCGCCGGCGGGCCGCAATGAAAAGAATTTCAGGAGTCCGACCCTTGTCTCCTAATCAAGCTTCGCTCGCGACCGTTCGCCAGTTCCAGTCCGAGACCGATGCGATCCGCGAGGCCGCCGAGCCGTTGCTGGCCCGCGCAACGCTGTTCGTCCTGGTGGGGTTCCTCGCCGCCGTCGTGGCGATCATGTGCTTCACGCGCGTCGATCGCGTGATCACGAGCGTGGGCGGCAAGATCGTTCCCGTCGATCAGATCAACGTCCTGCAGGCTTTGGACGCGTCCATCATCAAGACGATCGATGTTCGGGAAGGTCAGCAGGTTGAGACGGGACAATTGCTCGCGACTCTGGACTCGACGTTCACGGCTGCCGATGTCACGCAGTACAAGCTGCAGGTTGCGAGCCTTGAGGCGCAGGTCGCCCGGGACGAGGCCGAATTGTCCGGAAAGCCGTTGTCGTACGGCCAATCCAACGATCCTGATGTCACCAGATACAACTCCTTGCAAAAGGCGCTCTACGACCAGCGCGTCGCGCAGTACCACGCACAGGTGAACAGCTACGATTCCAAGATCAGCCAAACCGAAGCGACGATCCAGAAGTCGAAGAAGGACGACGAGCGGTACAGTCAGCGTGCCGAGATCGCCGGCAAGATCGAGGACATGCGCTCGACGCTCGCCGAAAGCGGCAGCGGGTCCAAGCTGAACCTGTATCTGTCGCAGGACACGCGCCTGGAGCTGTTGCGTCAGATCGACAACACGCACAACACTTTGCTTGAAGCGCAGCACCAGCTGGATTCCTTGAAGGCGGATCGCAACGCCTTCACCGAGCAGTGGAACGCGCAGCTGAGCCAGGATCTGGTCACGACGCGCAACAACCTTGATACGGCCCGCTCACAGTATGACAAGGCGATCAAGCATCAGGACCTCGTGCGGTGGACGGCTGCCGAGCCATCGGTCGTCTTGACCCTCGCCAAGCTCTCGGTCGGGTCCGTGCTGAAGCCGGGTGATCCCTTCATCACGCTGATGCCGCTCAAGACGCGGCTCGAGGCGGAGATCCAGATCCTGTCGCGCGACGTCGGCTTCGTCCGGCCCAACGACCCCTGCACGATGAAGGTCGATGCGTTCAACGCGGCGGAGCACGGTACGGCCGAAGGCAAGATTCGCTGGATCAGCGAAGGCGCCTTCACGAACGACGATGATGGAAAGCCTGTCGACGCCTTCTATAAGGCGCGGTGTTCGGTCGACCAGACCAACTTCAAGGATGTTCCGAAGACCTTTCGCCTCATCCCCGGCATGACGCTGCAGGGTGATGTCAATGTCGGCACCCGCTCGGTGGCGATGTATCTGCTCGGCGGCATGCTGCGCAGCGCAAAAGAAGCAATGCGCGAGCCATGACGGTATCGACGCGTTCCCTTCTCGACTTGCTGCGCCCCGGCTCGTCCCGTTCAGACTCGAAGCCGTTTGAACGGGGGCTGGAGGCGTACGAGAACCAGCAATATCTCGAGGCGTTGCGGTTTTGGCGGCTCGCCTCGCAAGCCGGCGATCCGGAGGCGGATTACCGGATCGGGTTGCTCTATGCGCGGAACGAGGGCGTTATCGGCAGCCTTCCGGATGCGGTCGCGTGGTACGAACGCGCCGCCCTGAAGGGACATACCGAAGCCCAATTCCAGCTTGGCTTGATCTACTTCAACGGCGTCAACGCCACGGTTGGACCGAACAGGCCAGAGATGTGGCGGCAATCCACTGCGGCGCGTCTGGGCGACAAGGCAGTCAACCTCCACGATCTGGTTTTCCCGAACGGAATCGGCGTGCCCAGGGATATCGACGGCGCGTTCCTCTGGTTATCGGTGGCGGCGGAGGCCGGCAAAGCGGAGGCGCAAGCGATCCTTGGCGATATGTACGCCAACGGGCAAGGCTGCACGAAAGATCACGCTGCCGCCCTGCGCTGGTACGAGGCCGCGGCCGAGCAGAAGGCGGCGGCCGGTGAGTTCGCGCTTGGCGATGTGTATTATCAGGGGCGGGGCGTTCCCGTCGATTTCGCGCAGGCCGCGATCTGGTATCACAAGGCCGCGGAACAGGGACATGTGCGCGCACAGGTTGCGCTCGCTTTCATGTGCCTCAAGGGCACCGGGCTTCCCCAAAATGTCGAGGAAGCCGCGCGACTGTTCCAGAGCGCCGCTGTCCATGACGATACGATCGCGCTCTACAACATTGCACTGCTGCGGTTGAGCGGCAAAGGGGCTGTCAAGGATCTCGACAGGGCCGAGACCGCATTGCGCAAGGCGGCGCGGAAGGACTACCTGCCGGCGATCCAGGCGCTGGCTGAGTTCTATGCGCTCGGAACTGCCGCCGAGCCGGATCTGCGCGAGGCGGCATATTGGTACGAGAAGGCGGCCGAGCGCGGCGATACGCAGGCGCAGTTCCTGACCGGACGCTTCTATGCCACCGGCACCGGCGTTCCGCCCAGCATCCGCCAGGCTGCGAAATGGTTCGAGCGTGCGGCGGAGGGCGGCCATGCCACGGCGGCCCACAACATTGCGGTGTTCTATCTCAATGGCAGGGGCGTGGCGCGCGACGTCGCCACTGCGATCAAGTGGTTCGAGCGCGCGTCCGAGGGAGGCATTAGCGCCGCAGGCGTACAGCTCGGCCGGCTCTACTCGGCGGGCAACGGCGTGCCGCGCGATCAAGTGCGCGCGGCGGAGTGGCTCAGCAAGGCGGCCGACGGCGGCGATGCCGATGCGAAGACGGCCTATGCGATGTTTCTTATCCAGGATGAACCGTCCGCGGAGCGTCTTGCGCAGGCACGTGCGCTGCTGACCGACGCTGCCGAGGCCGGCCATCCGGCCGCGGCATTTCAGCTGGGCGGGCTTCACATGGGAAGATCCGGCGGCGCCGTCGACCTTCCGGCCGCAGCCCAATGGTTCAAACGTGCGGCAAGCGCCGGTCACGTCGAAGCCCAGCACACATTGGCGCTACTGTATTCCGATCCCAAGAGCGGCCTCAAGGATCCGCAGGCCGCCGCCGGCTGGATCGTCAAGGCCGCGGACGGCGGCAACGCTGCGGCGCAGTTCAAGCTTGCGGTGATGTATTGCACCGGACAAGGCGTCGAGCAGGACCTCGCCAACGGCGTCACGTGGTACGAGGCGGCGGCGCGCCAGGGGCATACGACGGCGCAATACAACCTTGCCGTGATGCTGGGCCGGGGACAGGGCCGCGATGCCGATCCGGCGAAGGCGGCCGAATGGTTCGAGGCCGCTGCGAAGCAGGGCATGATCGAAGCCCAACTCGCAATTGGCGATGCGCTGCGCGCCGGCAACGGCGTCGCACAGGATCGCGATCAGGCGCTGTACTGGTATCGACAAGCGGCGCAGCAGAACAACGAAGGCGCGCGACGTCGTCTGCAGGCAATGGGCGAGAGCGTTGGCTGAGATTGTTGGAGGCGGCATCGCGTCGCGCGCAGGCAACGGCAGAGATGATGGACAGCTTTGTTTTTGAGCGCGAAGGCACGGAAGCGGGCAAGTCCGCGTGACAATCTAGGCAGAACTAACAATGGTTTTCACATCGACGACAGAGAGATTGCGCTAATGTTGCGTTCGCGGAAGAAATGTTCATTGTACCTCTGGTTGTGTGGAGATGATCGATAAGGATCAAGAGGTCACGATCCGGGCATGTCAGGCAGCGTGATCTCGGGATCGAACTTCCGCGCGACCGGGAAAGAGAAACTGGACCCGGCGCTGAGCGTTGGCAGGAGATTGAGTGGCAATGAACAAGATGGTCGAACGGAGCGTCAGGGATACAAAGGATATGTTGCCCGTTGCCAGTCCGGTTCAGCAGGACGACCATCCGCAGAGCCTGTTCCTGGATCCCGACGTAGGCGATCTCCAGTCAGGATCGCGTCTGCGCGGCGCGATACTGGAGTATTCGGGGCGTGGGATTTCGGGTTGGATTGTCGATGCCCAGTCGCCCGCTTCAACCGTTTCGATCGCGCTTTTTGTCGGTTCCCACTGTGTCGAGGAGGGACGGACAGGCCGATCTATGCCGGCCCGCGTAGGTCCGCGGAGCGTGATCGGACGTCCCGGATTTCGTATCGATCTATCCGCGCCGGGAGTGCGCCGTCGCTTGGCGCGCGCCCTGAGAAACGCGCTTGTGGAGCCTAAGCGTGCGCAGATCTATTTGCGTATCAGCCTGAATGATGGCGAGTACTACGAAATACCCCTGTTCGAGAACTATACGCCAGGCGAATTGATCGTCGCGCTGGGGTTCTCGACCGCGGACTACGACGACCTGTTGTTTCCGAGCAACAACAGGATCGTTGCTGGACTGGCGGACGCGCCTCCCAAGGAGGTGCGCTACATTTGCTTCTACCTCCCGCAATTCCATTCATTTGATGAAAATGACAGGTGGTGGGGGCCAGGGTTTACCGAGTGGACCAACGTCGCGCGCATGCGTGCCCAGTTTCCGGCACACGAGTCCCCATGGTTGCCGGCCGATCTTGGATTCTATGACGTCCGGCTGCCGGAAACGCGTCGTCAGCAGGGCGAGCTTGCGCGCCAGTACGGCATCGATGGATTTTGCTACTACGTCTATTGGTTCCAGGGCCGAAGGTTATTGGAAAAGCCGCTTCAGCTGCTGCTCGAGGACGGCGAGCCGAACCTGCCTTTCTGCATTTGCTGGGCAAACGAGAATTGGTCTCGTCGGTGGGACGGCTCGGACGCTGAGCTTCTGTTGGGACAAAACCACTCCCTGGACGACGATGTCCGCTTTATCGACGACATGGCCGACCTGCTGCTCGATGAGCGCTACATAACTGTCGACGGTCGAAAGGTCGTCGTCATCTACAGGCCGTCATTGTTGCCGGACAAGCAGCGCTTGTTCGAGATTTGGCGCGAGCGAGCCAGAGAACTCGGAATCGGCGAGCTTCTCATTTGCAATGCGATGACGTTCGGAGAGTTCGATCCGCGCGACGTCAATTGCGACGCGGCAATCGAGTTTCCTCCGCACACGGTCTCGACAAGGGAGGTGCCGCCGACCGAAGTCGATGCACCGCCGGCCTTCGCTGGAAAGGTGTACGACTATGTCGACGCCATGCGATCGTCGATCGGCAAGATCTACGACTTCCCGTTCTTTCCTGCGGTGATGCCGCGTTGGGACAATACGCCTCGCAAGGGGCCGCGCGGTCACGTCTTTACCAGGTCCAGTCCGGAAGCGTTTGAGGTTTGGCTTCGCGATGCAACCCTGCGTGCCAAGGGCAACAGCTTTTCCGAATCATTGGTGTTTATCAATTCCTGGAACGAGTGGGCGGAAGGTGCGCATCTCGAGCCGGATTCGCGCCATGGACGGGCGTTTCTCGAGGTCGTGCGAAGGGTCGCTTCGGCTGAGCCCATTTCGGCCCAGATTCGAAATAGCCCGGATTTGCTGGATTGCCTGAGCAGGCAGGAGCTTGAGTGGGCGGTAAAAGAAGCCTCGACGCATGTCGAAGTGCTCGCAAGCCTGCACCGGTCGGGCCTCACCCATTCGGGGGTGCAGCGCGTAAGAAGCGGCACGCCAGTGGAGGCAGAAGGCGCGTCCGGTAATCCGGCAGGTTCGTTGCTGGTGATCGAGAACATCAATTCTCAAACCGGCGAACGGGTGATTGTCGATCCGCGCTATGAGATATTGGTGCGGGGATGGATTTGCGCGGGCAACGCCTTTGAGGCCAGCCGACAGAGAACGGGATTCCTGGTCCTGTCGGGGCTTACTCCGGATGGCGCAGCAAACGGCGGCTATTGCCTGATCGTAGATTGGCACGAGCGCGTGGACGTGAAGGAGTATATGAAGGCCGAGAGCAAGGACTGCTATTTCGGTTTCCAGCTGTCCTTCTCGATTCGAGATTTGCCGGATGGTGAATATCAACTCGCGGTTCTGGAGGTCGGCGACGGGACTAGTGCACTCGTGCGGTCTCGCCACTCGATCATCGTGAGACGTTGAGGTCGCCACCAATGCTCGCAAGTGTTGTCATCGCGTGCTACAAGCATGAGCAGTATCTTGAGGAATGCCTTGAGACCGTCTATCAACAGACGTTTGCCGACATCGAGCTCGTCATCGTAGACGACAATTCGCCGGACAAGAGTTTTGAAGTGGCGCAGAGGGTCCTCAAGAAGAGGTCGTTCGGAAAGCGCTTTGTTTCCTGCAAGCTGCTCAAGAACCCTCAAAATCTTGGCGCCCACTACACCTGGAACAGGGCATTATCGCTGACGAACGGCGACATGATTTTCCTTTTGAATTCGGACGATGCCTTTTCCAAGGAACGGGTTCGGCTGTTCGCGGATAAGCATGCCAATGATCGGCTGTTCTTCGGCTTCTCGGCGGTTGAGCCAATCGACGAACATGGAAAGTCGATCAGCAACTTCCAGTTTCCAACGCGCCTGCGCTATGCGATCGATCGGGCCCAGATCGCAGGTGCGCCGTTGTCATGGACATTTCTGGATTCTCAGATCGCGGCATCGACCGGAAACTTTGTCTTCAGCCGTGAACTGCTGCGGCAGGTGGGTTGGCTTGCCGATCTCAAATACTGCCATGACTGGGACTTTGCGTTGCGCGCGGTAACCAAGGTCGAGCCGACCTATCTCGAGACCGACCGCTATCTGTACCGACTTCATTCAACCAACAGTTTCCGAAGTCTGAGCAAGGTGGCAGAGAGCGAGACAAAGGCTTGCATGATGTCGTATTGCCTGAATGCAATCGCGTCACGGCCTCAGAACAAGACCTGCCTCAGTCCGTCGAATTTCGGCGATTCATTCTATGACTTCGTGAAGCTGCACCCGAACTTCAACTATTGGGTGAAGCAGATCTACGCGCCCTATCATGTAGAACACCGGACGGTGGAGTCGAACGATCGGACCCGGCCGGTTCGCTGGCGCTGATCGAGCAATGCAAGGCCAGCCTTGTCCGTTCCGACGCAATCGGAACGGGGCCTTGATTGGGATGGAGACCGAGCGATTGCTTCATCGCTTCGTCGGCTGGGAGCCTGGCGTCCGATCGAATTGCGCCGACGAGAGGTCTGGAGCGTGCCGCAGCCGCAGCAGGGTGCCGGAACTCAAAAAGCTGAACGCGCCGGGCGGGAGGCTTGCGGATAACGATGTCAAAAGCATCGTTCTTGTAAGCCCGAACGACTGGCGGACTGCTTCATTCCCGTCGTCCATCGGCGATCTCCGATCGTTCCGGTCCCGTGACACGGTTTTCGTGCAAATGACGTCGAGCCCCTTGCTCTATTGTATTGATTTTCCTCGAAATAACCTTACAAGAGTTAATTGTGAGCACTGCGTGTTATAGCCTTATTCTTGTAGGATATGTGCGCTAATAGGGAATTCGTGGTGCGAACCAATGTTAATAGCTTGTTGATCTCGTGGAGCGGCTCAGGTTGGACATGGAAATTCCAGCATTGTCTAGTTTCAGCTCAGGCGTGAATCTCGATACGCTTCCAGCAAGTGAGATCGAGACAAGGCTTAGAGATTTCTTTTCCGGGCGGATCGCAAATCCGAAGCCCGACGAGCTGATCCAATCGGTCAAGCAGTTGGAGCAGCAATTCGGTGATTACAAGGAATTCCAGTTTGCAAAGGCGGCGGCGCTTGTGCAGGCATGCGATTTCGCCGGAGCGCGTGGAATCCTTCTCGACCTCGTCAAGCAGATGCCGTCCGACTCGCGGGTGTTGCATCGCCTGGCAATCGCGGCCCTCAATATGGGGTCCGCCCATGAAGCGCAGGATGTCTATCTTGCCGCGCTCATTGCGGCCCCGAAAAGTGAAAATCTGCGGCGAGAGTTTGCCGGCCTCCTGCGCGTGATGGAGGCCAAGAAGCTCTACGCCGGGGTCGATCGGAAGAAGCACGGCTTGGCGGTGGTGTGCGCCATCAAGAACGAAGGCGACGATCTGCTGGAATGGCTACACTTCCACAAACTGGTCGGCGTTGATCACTTCTACCTCTACGACAACGGCAGCACTGATGATACTCGTGCCGTGATCGAGTCCTTCCCGTGGCCGGAAATGATCACCTATCATTTCGTGGAAGGGGAATTCGGCCAGATGCGCGCGTTCTCGCATGCGATCGACAGCTACCGCAATTGTGCCGAATGGTGCGCCTTCATCGATGCCGATGAGTATCTGTTTCCGACGCAGGCCGGCAACATCAAGGACGTCTTGACCGAGCTCGGGCCGGCGCCGGCGGTGGCGGTGCATTGGTTGAACTTCGGGTCGAACGGTCACGACGCGAGGCCGGCCGGTCTGTGCATCGAATCTTTCACGCGTCGTGCTCCGGACGATTTCCCGGATCATTTCATCATGAAGTCAATCGTGCGGCCTGACACCATCGTGTCCTATCTGCATCCCCATCAATCGCTTGTCTTGGGTTGCTACGTTCACGAGGACGGCGCGCCTGTCTTCCCGATCGGCGGGCGCTGCACTGCTCCGAAGCGGAACAAGCTCGTGATCAATCACTACTACACGAAGTCGCGGCAGCAATTGCTGAAGAAGCGTGAGCGGGGCAGGCCGCTCGGCGATGGAGATCCTGAAAAGATCCGCGCAATGGAATTCTTCACGTTGCGCGATCGCAACGATGTCGAAGACGCCACGATCCAGAGGTTTCTTCCGGAGCTGAAGAAACTGGTTCAGGGCTGAATTCAAGGGAACAGCGATGTCCTCGCTGGAGGAGGGCGCGCCAGGCGGCGCGCCCGATCGTGTGCTTGAAGTGATTCTTGATCGCCGCGATCGGCTACTCTGGCCGCAGCGATCGGCTACAGCGGTTCCAGCCGGTATTTCGCAAGCAACTGCTGTGCGGCGACGAGATCAATCTCTGCCGGCCTTTGGAAGATCGACATGTTGTTGGCGCGCGCGATTTCGCGAGCGACCGTCCGCACCGAATGGTAGTGGGGACGATTCTCGAAGTCGTGAATTGCGATGAAGGCTCCCGGTGCGGCGTGAAGCACGCACTGTACGAAGCAAGCCACGCGAAACCGGCCGTCAACGAAATACAGGTCGGCGGTCTTGCTTTCCGGACGCTCCCAGACACGTTCGTGATACTCGGGCCACGAGCGCTCCTTGTCCTTTTCCACGGGATAACCCCACTCGCGCAGCTTGCCGATATCGACGTGCAGCAGCAAAGGCTTGGTGCTCGCGTCGCCCGTGGCGTCGGCAACGTTGGCGAGCCATTCCGCGGAGGAATCGATGGAAATGACCCACTCCTTCTTGGTTTGACAGGCCAGCCAAGTGCTTCCTCCCGAGCCAAATTCCAGATACCGCGTCGAGAGGTCCACGAAACTTTTGAACAGTGTCAGTTCCTGACCGTCCATTGCGATGTTCATGACGGGATTCCGTGGTTTCTCGAGTTGTTGTCTGGCGGGTGGCTGCCAATCCACCGTCGGAAGGCGGTCGCGGCTCGTCAAGCAGCGATGATATCTGGTTGAGTCGTCATCGCGCTTCTCGACGTCCTGTTGGCGGCCATCCACGCCGGTGATTGGAAAGACCGGCGACTACTGGTTCAGGCCGACGCGCTCCACCTTGTAGCCGCCCTCCAGGATGGCGCGCCACCAAGGTTGCTCGTCGACATACCAGCGCACGGTCTTGGCGATGCCGGTCTCGAAATTCTCCTCGGCGCGCCAGCCGAGCTCGGTTTCGAGCTTGGTGGCGTCGATGGCATAGCGGCGGTCGTGGCCGGGCCGGTCGGCGACGAAATTGATCAGCTGGCGGCGCGGGCCTGCCGCGGCCGGCACGACCTCGTCGAGCAGGTCGCAGATGCTCTCGACCACGTGCAGGTTGGTGCGCTCGTTGCGGCCGCCGACATTGTAGGTCTCGCCGACCTCGCCGCGCTCCAGCACCAGCGTCAGCGCCTTGGCGTGATCCTCGACGAACAGCCAGTCGCGGATGTTCTTGCCGTCGCCATAGACCGGCAGCGGCTCGCCGGCGAGCCCCTTGATGATCATGTGCGGGATCAGCTTTTCGGGGAAGTGATAGGGGCCGTAATTGTTGGAGCAGTTGGTCACCAGGGTCGGCAGCTCGTAGGTCTCGCGCCAGGCCCGCACCAGGTGATCGGACGATGCCTTGCTGGCCGAATAGGGCGAGTTCGGCGCATATGCCGTGGTCTCGGTGAACAGCCCTTCGTCGCCGAGCGAACCGAACACCTCGTCGGTCGAGATATGCAGGAAGCGAAACCGGTCGCGCTTCTCGGGCGAGAGCGAACGCCAGTGGCGCAGCGTCTCCTGCAGGATCGTGAAGGTGCCGACGATGTTGGTCTGGATGAATTCGCCGGGGCCGTCGATCGAGCGGTCGACATGGCTTTCCGCGGCAAGGTTCATCACCGCATCGGGCTGATATTTCTCGAACAGCCGGCGCAGGTTCTGCGCCTCGCAGATGCAGGCCTTCTCGAAGGTGTAGTTCAGGCTTTCGGCGGCACGGGGCAGCGAGGCCAGGTTTGCCGCATAGGTCAGCTTGTCGATGTTGACGACGCGGGCGTGGGTGTCGCGCAGCAGGTGGCGGACCACGGCGGAGCCGATGAAGCCGGCGCCGCCGGTGACGAAGATCGTCGATCCCTTAAACCGCATGTTTGAATACCTCCGCCGCGCGCGGCTCGCCGTGGAATGAGCGGTAGACCGACAGCAGGTACTCGCCGTAGCTGCTCTTGGCGGTCTTCTGTGCGACCCTCGCGAACGCCTCGAGCGAGATGTAGCCCTGGCGCAGCGCGATCTCCTCGGGGCAGGCGATGCGCAGGCCCTGGCGCTGCTCCAGGATCTGGACGAAATGGCTGGCCTCGACCAGCGAGGAATGGGTGCCGGTGTCGAGCCAGGCAAAGCCGCGGCCGAGCACCTCGACATAGAGGTCGCCGCGTTCGAGATAGGCCTTGTTGACGTCGGTGATCTCGATCTCGCCGCGCGGGGATGGCCTGATACCGGCCGCTATGTCGACCACATCATTGTCGTAGAAGTAGAGGCCGGTGACCGCGACGTTGGATTTCGGCCGCTTCGGCTTCTCCTCGATCGAGAGCGCCCGGCCGGTGCCGTCCAGCTCGATCACGCCGTACTGTTCAGGCGCGTTCACGACATAGCCGAACACGGTGGCGCCTTTCTTGCGGATCGAGGCGGACGACAGCATGCTCGGCAGGCCGTGGCCATAGAAAATGTTATCCCCTAACACAAGGGCAACGGAGTCATCACCGATGAAGTCGCGTCCGACGATGAAGGCGTCGGCAAGACCCCGCGGGGTCTCCTGCGTGGCATAGGCGAACCGGACACCCATCTCGCTGCCATCGCCAAGCAAGCGCTGGAAGAGCGGCTTGTCCTGCGGCGTGGAAATGATCAGGATATCGCGGATTCCGCCCAGCATCAGCGTCGACAGCGGATAGTAGATCATCGGCTTGTCGAACACGGGCAGCAGTTGCTTGGAGACGACTGTCGTCACCGGATAGAGGCGCGAGCCGGTGCCACCGGCAAGGATAATGCCTTTCATGGTCCCTCACAATTTGACTATCAGAACATAACATATAGCGTGCGCTGCACAAGTTTGTTATGAGAAGGAAATTAACATTTCAAGCGCGTCAAACTGGAACAAATGTTAGATGAACGTCATCAAGACCGAGCTTCCTGAAGTCCTGATCGTCGAGCCGAAGCTGTTCGGCGACCAGCGCGGCTTCTTCCTCGAGACCTACCAGTCTCCGCGTTATGTCGAGCACGGCATCACGCGTCCGTTCGTGCAGGACAACATGTCCCGCTCGGCCTATGGCGTGCTGCGCGGGCTGCATCTGCAAAACCCGGTCACCCAGGGCAAACTCGTCTCCGTGCTGCGCGGCAAGGTGCTGGACGTTGCCGTCGACGTGCGCGTCGGCAGTCCGAATTTCGGCAAGCATGTCGCGGTCGAATTGAGCGAGGAGAACCGCCGGCAATTATGGGTGCCGCGCGGCTTCGCCCACGGCTTCGTGGTGCTCTCGGAGACCGCCGACTTCTTCTACAAGTGCGACGATTTCTACAGCCCCAAGGACGAGCTCTCGATCCGGTGGAATGATCCCGCGATCGGGATCAAGTGGGGCGTCGACAAGCCACAGCTGTCGGCCAAGGATGCGGACGCGCCGCTCCTCGCCGACGCCAGCAACCTTCCGACCTATGGACAAATCTGATGCGGATCTTGTTGACGGGAACACGCGGCCAGGTTGGCAGTGCGCTCAAGCCTCTGCTGGAAAGCCACGGCACGATCATCGCGCCGCCCACCGCGGAGTTCGATCTGTCGAAGCCGGAGATGCTGACGAGCCAGCTTGAGAGTCTGAAGCCCGATCTCATCATCAATCCGGCGGCCTATACCGCCGTCGATCGCGCCGAGGACGAGCGTGAGCTGGCGTTCCTGGTCAACGCGAAGGGACCTGAAGCGATCGCCAAATGGGCTGCAGCGAACGGCGTGCCGCTGGTGCATTTCTCCACGGACTACGTCTTCAATGGTTCGGGCGACAGGCCGTGGCGCGAGGACAGCCCGACCGAACCGCTGTCGGTCTACGGCGCCAGCAAGCTTGCCGGCGATGTCGCGATCCAGGCGGCGGGCGGGGCGCATCTGATCGCGCGCACCTCATGGGTTTATGCCGCAAAGGGTACGAATTTCCTGCGCACCATCGCGCGGCTCGCCGGCGAGCGTAAGGAGCTGCGGATCGTGGCCGATCAGATCGGTGCGCCGACCACGGCATCAGCGATCGCCGGTGCGGTCGCCGGCATCGTCCTGCCGAACCTCACCACGTTGCACGATCAGCTCGCGCGCCGGGGCGGTGTCGTCAATCTCGTCTGCGCCGGCGAAACCAGCTGGCACGGCTTCGCAACCGCCATTGTCGGCGGGCTGAGGTCCCGCGGGGTCACGCTGGCGGTCGAGAACATCGCTCCGATCGCAGCGGCCGAATTCCCGACCAAGGCGATGCGTCCGGGCAATTCGCGGCTGGATCTGTCGCGGCTGAAGGCGCAGTTCGGCGTGGCGATGCCGACCTGGCAGGAAGCGCTGGCGCGCGAACTGGATGCGTTTGTCCAGCTCGGCGCGCCCGCCCACGCTTAGGGCCGCTTCGGAAGCGGATGCCGGTGCGCGTGAAGAAAACGCGTCAGACAAGAAAAGAGCCTTGGTTCTGATTTGATCAGAACCAAGGCTCCAGGATTGAACGGGCCGGCGGCTATCGTTGCCAGGCGCGAGCGCTCAGCGCGGCCGACCGATGCTGTCGTAGGTGAAGCCGTGCGCGGCCATCTCGTCCGGACGGTAGATGTTGCGCAGGTCGACGACGACCGGATGCTTCATCTCCTGCTTGATGCGCTTGAGATCGAGCGCGCGGAACTGGCGCCACTCGGTCACGATCACCAGCGCATCGGCCTGGCGCGCGCATTCATAGGCATCCTTGCAGTACTCGATCTCAGGCAATTCCTTGCGCGCCTGCTCCATGCCAATGGGATCGTAGGCACGAACCTTGGCGCCGAAGTCGATCAGGCCGTTGATCAGCGGGATCGAGGGCGCCTCGCGCATGTCGTCCGTGTCGGGCTTGAAGGTCAGGCCGAGCACGCCGATGGTCTTGCCGCGCAGCTCGCCGCCGAGCACGTTGGCGACCTTGCGCGCCATCGCGCGCTTGCGGTTGTCGTTCGCGGTCAGCGTGGCCTCGACGATTTTCAGCTGGACGTCGTGGTCGAGCGCGGTCTTGAACAGCGCACGGGTGTCCTTCGGGAAGCAGGAACCGCCATAGCCGGCGCCGGCATGCAGGAACTTGGTTCCAATCCGGTTGTCGAGCCCGATGCCGCGCGCGACCTCCTGCACGTTCGCCCCGACCCTCTCGGAGAGATCGGCGATCTCGTTGATGAAGGTGATCTTGGTGGCAAGGAAGGCATTCGCGGCGTATTTGATCAATTCCGCCGTGCGTCGCGCGGTATAGAGGATCGGCGCCTGGTTCAGATAGAGCGGACGATAGACTTCGCCCATCACCCTCTTGGCCCGGTCGTCCTCGGTGCCGACGACGATGCGGTCGGGATGGCGGAAATCCTGGATTGCGGCGCCTTCGCGGAGGAATTCGGGGTTCGACGCAACGGCGAAATCGGCGTCGGGATTGGTTTCGCGGATCAGGCGTTCAACCTCGTCGCCGGTGCCCACGGGCACGGTCGACTTGGTCACCACCACGGTGAACTTCTTGAGCGCCGCGCCGATCTCCTTGGCAGCAGCATAGACGTAGCTCAGGTCCGCATGGCCGTCGCCGCGCCGCGAGGGCGTTCCGACAGCGATGAACACGGCATCGGCGTCCGCGACGGCGCCCGCGAGCTCCGTCGTGAAGGTCAGCCGTCCAGCCGCGGCGTTGGTGTCGACGAGCTTATCGAGGTCAGTTTCGTAGATCGGGATCTTGCCGCGCTTCAGGGCTTCGATCTTGCCGGCGTCCTTGTCGACGCAAACGACCTGATGGCCGAAATCGGCAAAACACGCTCCGGACACGAGACCTACATATCCCGTTCCAACCATTGCAATCTTCATGAATCCGCTCGTCGATCAGTGTGGAGAGGAGGAGTTAGCACTAGCACAATTGGCGCCGACAACGCCAAGTTTTATAACGCATAGTTTGTGTTGGAGGTCGGCGGCTTTTTGTGCAAACGGTGATCGCCCCAGTGCAGCTGAGCGCCCGCTAGTCACCTCGGGCGCACCATGGACACATTCTCAACTTGAAATCGACCGACATTCGAGCTGCCGTTTGAGGGTGGACATGAGCATGAAGACGATTAGCAAGCAGAAGCCCTCAGGAGCTGAATACGCGTCGTTGCAAACGCGGTTCTCCAGATCCGATCGCACGACGTTCTCCGGGTTTGTCTATGATCGCGCCGATCTCGGCCGGCGTTACACTGTCGACCTGCTCGTCGACGGCGAGCCATACATGTCATCATTGTGTGACGAGTTCGTAACAGAGCTTGCCGACGTCGGGATCGGCGACGCTCGATTTGGCTTTACGTTCAACGTGCAGGATCAGGTCAGCGCGAACGCCGGGATCATTGAGGCAAGGCTGGCAAATATCGGCACTCCCGTCGGTGCTCCGATTCGCTGCGATGTCGCTGCGCCGGAAGCGCGATGGCACCGGATCGGCGATATCGAGTGGGTCGGAGGTCTGCGCTTCGAAGGCTGGCTTGCTCAGGACATCGACGAGGACATCGAAATCCTGATCGCGCAACGCCCGGTGATGACCGTGAAGCCGACCGGGTGGACCAACGTTGCGCGGGGCGGCGAGTTCGGCGTAGGCCGCCGGATCGATTTTCATCTGCCCGAGCATTTTGCGGACGGTCGCATGCGCGGACTATCCGCGCGGACGATTTCGGGACGGAGCCTGATCTCGGAGCCGATTTCCTTCGTCGCTTTCGATCGCGGATTGGAGCAAACGCTCGCGGATCTCGGGCGCTGGGATAGCGAGCGGCTTCGTGGAGAGCTGTTCGACCGAGTGTTGCCGGCCTCGATGCCGTTTCACGCCTATCGCGGCTGGAAAGAGCGCTTCTCGCCGACGACACAATCTGAACAGTCTGATGTTGTATCCGAGGCGGCAGTCGTCCTGATCGGCGATGTCAGGGTGGACGAGAGCATCGAAAGCCTCGAAGCCCAACGGCACTCCGCTTGGTCGGCGGTGTCCCTGCCGGCGCGAGCGTTCAGTCAATTCGATCCGATGGCAGCGCGCGAGTTTGTCGACGGCGATGCCGCTGGCAGTGCGTTCTTTGTGTTTTGTCTGAGCGGAACGATCCTCGCGGAAGACGCCTTGCAGCGCTTCGCCGATCTATTCGCGTCCGAACCTGGCTGCGATATGGTCTATGGCGATGTCGAGGTCGCTGCAGGCGCCGGCGCTGTCTGGCCGCTGGCGTTCTCCGCATTCGATCTCGAACGCGCGCTCGAGCAGGGCTATGGGGCGTATTGTTTTGCGGTGCGTCGGGAGCCTGCCGTGGAAGCGCTGCGATCGGCGACGTCGCTCTACGACATCTTCCTTTGCTGCGCGGAGCCGGATCGAACCTATCATCTTCCGGGATCGATTGCGGCATTGCCGCGGATTGATGCATCGGCCGCAACCTCCGAACTGGTCGCCGCGAGCAAGGCGTATTTTGCCAGAGCCGGCATCGAGGCCAATGTCGAGCCTCGGAAAGCGGGTCTTCTTCCGGCTGTTCAGGTCAAGCGCGCCGTCGATTGGAGCGAGCGCACCACCATCATCATCCCGACCAGAAATCGCGCCGAGCTGCTCAAGCGATGCATCGAGACGGTCATGCCGGCGGCAAATGAGACGAACGCCCGGATCCTTGTCGTCGACAACAGCTCGACCGAGCCGGAAACGCTGGACTATCTGGACAGCCTGTCGGCGCAGGAAATCGACGTCATCTCGGTCGAGGGGCCCTTCAACTTCGCATTCATCAACAACGCCGCCGTCGCTTGCGTCGACACGGAGAACATCTGCTTTCTCAACAATGACGTCGAGGCGCTCGACGACAGTTGGTTGGCGGAGATGCTGTGGCGGCTCGCGGCTCCCGACGTCGGAGCCGTCGGTGCAAAGCTGCTCTGGCCGAGCAGCGTCGTGCAGCACGGCGGAGTGGTGCTGGGAGCCAATTTCTCGGCCGCGCACGCCTTCAACGACCGGATGGATGGTGATCCCGGCTATGGCGATTTGCTTCAGGTGGCGCACGAATGTTCGGCGGTGACGGGGGCGTGCCTCCTGATGCGCAAGCGCGATTTCGTGGCCGTCGGCGGCATGGACGAGATCCGCTTTCCGATCAGCTTCAACGATATCGATTTGTGCCTGAAGCTGCGCCAGCTCGGAAAGCGGATCGTGTTCACGCCGGACGCGAAACTCGTTCATCTGGAATCGGCAAGCCGCGGTCGCGATTCCGCGCCGGATCGCAGGGCACGCTTCAGGCGCGAGCTGTCGATCCTGCGCGCGAAATGGGGCGAGGTGCTGCTCGACGATCCCTATTACAGCCCACTGCTGGGGCTGGATTCGACGCCGTTCTCCTCGCTTGCATGGCCGCCGCGATCATGGAAGCCGCGTGCCAACCTGCCGCCGGTGTCGACCGCTCCTCCGATCGGGTTGTAGCAGGACGTCATCGACCGCCCAGTCGCGTACGGCAGCAATCGTTGCATCGGCATCAAAGCCTGGCTGCAGCTGCAGGTCCGTGCTTCGGCCACGTCCCGGACGAGTTGGACTCCATTCCGTCACGGCGATCGGCAGGCCGGTTGCCAGCAGCGCGTCCACCAACGGATGGCCAAACGCCGGTTTGCCGATGTCGAGAACCAATTTCGTGATGCCGTGACCTTGGATGAGCGTGGCGACGTCGTCGACGACAATATCGCCGGTGACGATGACATTGGTGCGCTGCATCAGCTTGAGATCGTCGAGGGTACTTCCCAGCACGATGATCTCGACGTCTTGGTCGGCGTCGGCCAGTTGATCGCTCAACGCTCGTATGAAGCGAAATTCCGCGGCGTTGGCGTGCAGGACCAGCAGGCCGAGACGCGCGGGGCCGCTCGCGGCGGGATACAGCGCCGGCGGCGCGGGCGGGTCGCTCAGCCTCACGGCTTGCAGGCCGAGAACCCCTTCCGAAAAGGCCGCGCCGTGGTCATCGATCGCAGTCACGCGCCGCGCCCCGGCGACCAGGCTTGCCCAGTCCGGATGAACGCCTGATCCAACCGCCGCGCGCGTTGCAAGCGCGGTGTCGGTGATCAGGAGGTCGTAGGCAAAGTGTTGCGTGAGCTGCGCCAGACATGCGCCGGGAATGCGGTTCGGCTCTGCGATCTCGAGCGATCGGATTCCGAGATCGGCGAGAGACTTCAGAAGAGCTTCGCGGCCCTCAGGCGTCGCAACGTCGAGTACGATCGACTGCGGCGCTCCGCCATCCGGATCGAACATCGCAGCCAGCTGGCGTTGTCCCTCGGAGCGGATCTGCACGACCACACCGTGCTGATCCTCTGCCGCCAACTGCCGGCAGCGCCTGATGGCAATTGCGCGGCCGGCGAACGAGCCGCAGAGGATGACGGATGGGCCGGCGGCGACCTGCTGGTTCGTGAGCAGCTTGAGCTCAAGCGCGGCGCGGCAATCGCGGAGTGGATCGGCAAGCAGGAATGCGGCGCAGTCCGTCGCATAGCGCCGGTAACGGTGTTCGAGAACGCGAAGATTTCGCATCACGAGCGAACGCTTCTCGCCCAGAAACGAGCGCGAGCCCTCGTGCCCGACGAAAACCGAAGGAATGCACACATTGCGGAAGCCGGCCTCCGCTGCGCGCAGGCAGAAGTCGACGTCTTCGAGATAGCCGCGATAGAAGTCGTCGGAGAGCTCGCACACGGCGTCGAGGCATTCGCGGGTAATGTAGAGGCAGAACCCGATGCCGTTGGGGATGTCGATCGCAATCCCGGAATTTGCCCTGCCTGCAAGTTCATCCAGCAATTCGATTTCGCCGACCGCGGGCAGGGGATTTGACCGGTTCGGGATTGGAAAGCTGGTGTATTCGCCGTTGTTCGACAGCGGGGTCGCCGTGCCCACCCTCGGCGTCGATTGCACGGCGCTGCGCAGGCGTTGCAGCGCGTATTTCGGCACGATCGTGTCCGAGTTCAGCAGCACGACGTCGCCGGCGCCGGTCTCGCCGAGCGCCCGGTTGACCGCGCCGACAAAGCCAAGATTGTGCTCGTTGGTCAGGAGGCGGATGCGGAACTCGGCGGCGAGCTCGTTGAGTAGGCGCTTGATGTCGGGCTCGGGCGACGCATCATCCACGACGACGATGGTCGAGCCCGGCGTGCAGGCGAGCGCATTCAACGCGCTGTCGATGCAGGCTCGCGTTGCGGCCAGATCCCGGTATACCGGGATGATGATGGTGAGTGGAGGAGGTTCGCCGTTTCGAAGGCGAGCCGGCCGGCGTGGTGCGGTCCGATGATCCGGAACGCGGTTGGCCGGGAGTTGAACACTTGCGATCACCCGGTCCGCCTGCGTGATCTGCAGGCGCTGCGAGGTCGCGGATGCGGGCCGGATCAGACGGAAGCTCGCAGCCTGTCGCCCGTCACGCGCGAATCTGTGGCGTGGATCGGCGGGAAGCTGGATCGTGCTGGATTGATCCGCCTGCGCCAGCGAAAGGTGCGGGTCGTCCGGCCCGCGCCAAGTGACCCATCCCTTCACCTCTTCATCGAGAAAGTCGATGCGGGCGCAGCTGTCCTGGCCGCTCTGTTCGAGTAGCAGCAGGGCGGCCCTGACCGAATCCGGATCGTCATCACGCCGCGTGACGCTTCGCGCCGCCTCGATCTGCTGAAGGTCGTCGCCCCGAGCCATCATTCGCCGGGCAGCGACCAGATCGTCCGGCTCGAGCTCGAGCGCCCTCGCCACGCTGGCGATGGCCGCATCCCTGAGATCGAGATGAAACAGCGCTTCCGCGCGCAGCAGATGGGCGCGAGCGCCCGGATGCGGCAGGATCCGGCAGCGGCGGTCGGCGAGCGCGAACGCCAGGCGGAAATCACGCGCCTCGAGCGCCCCGACAGCGGCCCGCTCGAGATCGACGTGGTGGAGCGTTTTGGACGTAAAGGCGATCCTGCGCGCGGCGGCGGTCAAGTGGCGCCCTTATCTGCCCGCATGGTCAGCCTGCCGTCTTGACGGCGCCCTGCCGGCTCCGGAACACGCGCACCCGTCCCTCGAGGCGGGGTCCGTCCTGGTGCGGCATTGGAGTGGCGGGTTCGACGCGCCTCGGCTGCTGGGGCGCGAGAGGGGCTGCCTGCACCCGGCGCTCCTCGAGGTTGAGCTTGAGGCCCACCAGCGGTTCTCGTCCTGAGGGACCCGACACCACAATCCGGTTCCCGGTGACCCGCAGGGTCGGAGCCCCCAGGAAGATGGTTTCAGCCGCGATGGAGAAGCGATCCGCGCCGGGACCCGAGGCTTCCAGCGAGAACCCCGTGATGGCCAATGCGCGTCCCCGGGTTCCGGCAAAAGTTCCGAGAGGAACGAACTGGTTGTCGCCGCGCTGCGGCCTAGCGAACTTGACGGCATATTGCAGCTGGAGATCCCGCGGCTTGTTGGGCCATTCGAGGGAAATTCCCTCGATCCGGGCCGGCGCGGACGGTCCGGCAATCCAGACATTCGAGCCGACGGTCACGTCGCCCAGGCCCGCGACATGCGCGAGCAGCTTGAGATCGCTCAACTCGCCGGGGCCGGCCTCCGGCTCGAACATGTCGAATGGCTGGCTGGCCGGCTGCTGCTCAGCCGCCTGTCCCTGGGTCAGCGGCTCGATCTTGATATTGGCGGCGGTCGACCCGCCGACGCGCCCTGCCGTGACCTCGACGATCAGGCGGCTCGGCCGGGCGACCGACACGACCAGCGCGGTCTCGGGCGCGAACAGGGTTCCATTGACCACGTCCGGTCCGGTAATGATATTACAATTGTTAAGACTGGCGCGATCCGCGTATACGCGCACCACCGGAGGTGACACCTTATCATCTGCGCCATTGTATCGAACCAGGAAGAGACCCCGTGCCAGATCAATGGTTTTCTGCTGAATCTGTTCGTTCATTGTCGCCTGCGAGCCTAACGGAATGGATTGGTAAGTCTCCTGCAGTGTGCCCCAAAAATCTGTGTGATAGAAGGGGGCTTAATGTTAATCCGGTAAGATAGTTTTACTCGCCAATCGATGACATACCGCCGGTGATGATGCAGACCCTGACCCCAATCGAAGACCGCGCGGCCGGGGGGCGCGCTCGCCCGCCAATGAACGTCCTGTTCGTCCACAATAACTTTCCGGCCCAGTACCGCCACATTGCGCGCGCGCTCGCAGAGCAGCCCGGCAACAGGGTCGTTGCCGTCGGTTCATCGACCGCCAGCACGACGCCGGATATCCGGCTGCTCAAATATTCGACGACCAAGACGGATTCCGCGGTCGTCCATCCGTTTGCCCGGCGCTTCGATGTCGAATCGCGGCGTGCCGAAGAGGTTCTGTATGCGCTGTCGTCGCTGTCGGGGCAGGGCTTCGTGCCCGACCTGATCTTCGCGCATCCCGGTTGGGGCGAGACGCTGCCGCTGCGCACGATGTTTCCGCGCGCGCGGATCATCCTTTATTGCGAATTCTACTACGGTGCCGAGGGCAGGGACGTCGGCTTCGATCCCGAGTTTCCCATGACGGGCCTTGATGGCAACGTCGCACTCCATCTGAAGAATGCGACCACGCTGCTGGCGCTCACGGAATGCGATACGGGCGTCTCGCCGACGCCCTGGCAGAGGTCGACCTTTCCCGCCGAGTTTCAAAGCAAGATCGAGGTGATCCACGAGGGCGTCGACACCGACGAGGTGAAGCCCAATCCCGTCGCGCGGTTTCAGCTTCCGAACGGCGCGACGCTGTCGGCGGACGACGAAGTGATCACCTACGTCTCGCGCAACCTCGAGCCGGTGCGCGGATTCCATATCTTCATGCGGTCCCTGCCGAGGATACTCGCCGCGCGGCCGAATGCGCAGGTTGTGATCGTCGGCGGCAGCGGGACATCCTACGGGGCGAACCCGCCCAAGGGTTCGAGCTGGAAGTCGATGTTCCTGGACGAGATCAAGTCGGATATCGACCTGCGCCGGGTGCATTTCCTCGGCCGGATTCCTCGGGAACCGTATCTCGAGCTGCTGCAGATTTCCTCGGTGCACGTCTATCTGACCTATCCCTTCGTGCTGTCCTGGTCGCTGCTGGAGGCGATGAGCGCGGGATGTGCGGTGGTGGCATCCGACACCGCCCCGCTTCGCGATATCATCTCGGACGGCAACGGCCTGCTGGTGCCGTTTTTTGATATTGATGCGCTGTCGGATCAGGTACTGTCGGTGCTGTCACGGCCCAAGGCCTTCAAGAAGATGCGGATGAAGGCGCGCAGCTTCGTGCGGGACAATTACGACGCAAAGCGGGTCTGTCTGCCCCGGATGCTGACGCTCGTTGATGAAGGTGTCCTCCCGCGCACGTACGGGGGATAACGCCAGGAGTTTGCGATGCCGCTTGTCATCTCGGTTGCCCAGCGCAAGGGCGGAGTCGGAAAGACGACCCTTGCGGTCTTGCTCGCCGCAGAACTGGATCGGCGCACGGGCGTGGTCGGACTGGTCGACGCCGACTCGCAGGCGTCCGCGTGTCACTGGGCCGAGCCCGGCAATCTGTCGTTCCCCGTCTACCAGCTTGATCCGGAAACCCGGCCGGTCGCCGAATGGGCCAAGCTGATGCGCCAGATTCCGCATCAGATCATCGTGGTGGACTCCGCGCCGAACGATCGGGTGCTGGGCGCGGTGCTCGCGGTCGCCAATATCGTGCTGATGCCGTGCACGCCGTCCGGCCTTGACATCGAGGCCACCGCGCGGACGCTCGACATCGTGCGGGAAGTGCGCGCCACGCGGCGAACGGCGCTCCGTGCTATGATCGTGCCGAACCGCGTCGACCAGCGCACGCTCGAAGGCCAGCAGCTGATCGAGGAGCTTGATACGCTCGACGAGGAGATCGGGCCGATGATCGGCAGCCGCTCGGCCTATGTGCGCGCCGTCGCCTTGGGGCAATCGGTCGCCGATTTCGCCGGCGGGACGCCCGCGGATCTCGAGATCAAGATGCTCGCCGATCTCGTGATGAGCTGGTGCGGGATCGCGCCCAGCCAGCGGGTGGCGATTTAACAGAGCGCGCCGGCGGCTTCACGACAGGCCAACCATGCCGGCATGGGAACGAAAGAGTTCGGGCCGCAACCGGCCCTTGACCTGACGGCGGCGCCCCGCAGGCTTGGTTAACGGATTGCTCGCGCACACCCTCGCATTTGAAACAAATGCCGCCGCGCGCTTGAGCCCAAGCTCAAGACATTTCCCGTACATGCTTCCCGTCACTGTGGGGAGTGATGAATGTACAACGTCAAGAGAGTGATGGCCCTGGTTCTGGCCGTCCTTGCGCTCGGGACAAGCGCACAGAACACCCAGGCTGGAATGGTCGGCTTCCCGCTGCCGCTGCGCGGCGTGATCGAGAAGATCCGCTTCAGCGAGCCGACGCTGGCCCCGATGGCCTACACCATGTTCTGCATGCGCTATGCCGACGAGTGCAAGCCGAAAGCCCGCGCCCGGATGGTGTTCCGCGGCGGCGCCACACGCCTGACCAAGCAACGCATCGCCGACCTGATCGAGGTCAACGCATCGGTCAATCGCAGCATCGTGCCACAGCGCAACGAACGCGGCCTTGCCGGCGAGGAATGGTTGATCAATCCGGCGCGCGGCGATTGCAACGACTACGCGGTCAGCAAGCGCCACGAGCTCCTGGCGCGCGGCTGGCCGATGCGCGACCTTCTGCTGAGCGAGGTTGTGACCTCCTCCGGCGAGCATCATCTCGTGCTGGTGGTCCGCGCCAAGGGTGGAGACATGGTGCTCGACAATTTGAATGCGCAGATCCGCAGCTGGTCGCAGGCGCGTTATCGTTGGGTCAGGATGCAGACCCCGGCGAACCCCGACCACTGGGCTGGCGTCGCGCAGGCCGGCGCCTGAATTTCTGAACGAGCCCCATCGTTCGAAAATGGCGCAGCGAGACATTTCGCCGCGCCATTTTTCGTAGCAGCGACGATCGCCAGCGCGCCGCGGCGACATTTCCGGAACGATTGGAGGCATCGACGGTTGACCCCGGTTCAACCCATCGAGGCATCGACATGAAGCTGGCCGGCCTTGTCACAACAGCGGCGCTGGTCGTCGCCCTAGCCACGCCGGTGCTTGCACAGGGCACCGGGCAGACCACGCAGGGCACAACGCGCTATTCGATCGATGGACCAGGCGGTGGTGTTCCGACATCGCGGCCGCAGGCGACCCAGCCGGTCCCGCCGGCAACACCGGCTTACCCCTATGGCAGAGCGTCGCGGCACGGGCCGCCGGTCGGTCAACGGACCAACGTGCCGCTGGGGTCGCGCTGACCGTCGCTTCGGCTGCAAATCCGTTCAGTCTTAACGCTATTCCCATCGTCATTTTGCCGCCTCGGACGGAATGTCGTACCGATGCGATCACTGCGCCTGTTGAGGCGCGGGATTGGTTCGCGCAGGGCGAAATTTTCAGATGGCGAGCAGGGGTTCAATCCTGATCACCGGTGGCGCGGGATACATCGGATCCCATTGCGCCAAGGCGGTTGCCGAGGCCGGATTTCTGCCGGTCGTCTACGACAATTTGTCCACCGGTCACCGTGATTTCGTGCGATGGGGGCCGCTCGTGATCGGCGACGTCGCCGACCACGACAAGATCGCCGCTACCATCCGAGAGCACAATGCGCTCGCCGCGATGCATTTCGCCGCGTTCAGTGCGGTCGGCGAGTCCGTGGCGGATCCGCAGAAATACTTCACCAATAACGTTGCCGGCACGCTCGGCCTGCTGCGCGGCATGCGGGAGGCGGGTTGCGACCGCCTGGTGTTCTCCAGCACCGGCGCGGTCTACGGCAACGCCGGCCGCGATCCAATTCCCGAGAGTGCCGCAGGTCCGACCGTCAATCCCTACGGCCGCTCCAAATTCATGATCGAGCAGATCCTGGCCGACTACCGCGCGGCCTATCGGTTCAACTCGGTCTGTCTGCGCTATTTCAATGCCTGCGGCGCCGACGCCTCCGTCACCATCGGCGAACTCCGCGATACCGAGACGCATCTGATTCCGCGCGCGCTGATGGCGCTGCTGGGGCACGTGCCGGACTTTGCCATCTTCGGCGAAGACTATGACACGCCTGACGGCACCGCGGTGCGCGACTACATCCATGTCGATGACCTCGCGAGCGCCCATATCGCGGCGCTCGAGCTGCTGCTGAGTGGCGACGCCGGCGGCGTGTTCAATCTCGGCACCGGCACCGGCTATTCGGTGCGCCAGGTGCTCGACGCGATCCGCGCCGAGACCGGTGAAGCGGTGCCGAGCGTGGTGCGCGAGCGCCGGGCCGGCGATCCGCCGATCCTGGTGGCCGATCCCTCCAGGTCGGAGCGCGGCCTCGGCTTCAAGGCCAGCCGGTCCGATCTCGGCTACATCATTCGCTCGGCCTGGGCCTGGCATCAGAAGGCGCATCCGCGCCGGCGGTAGAGCATGATCCGGAAAAGTGCGAAGCGGTTTTCCGACAAGATCATGCTCAAATAACGATCAAGCCGCGAGAGGCTCAGTTCAATGTGATGTAGTGCTGTTCGGCCAGCCGCGAGAGGAACGGCATGTCGACAAGGCTTGCCACCAGGAAGACGGCGACCAGCGCCAGCACGAGCAGCATCAGGCCGCGCTCGCCATAGAGCTTCTCGGGCTTCTGCGCCGACGAGCCCGGCGACGTCGACATCGAGAAGTAGGTGGTGAACAGCATCACCACCAGCGGCATCGCCAGGACATACTCGATACGGTACTTCACCAGGAACACCGAGAGGAAGAACACCGAGAACAGCGAATAGCTGAGGCACGAGGCCGTCAGCGACACCTCGGTATAGTGCGCGAAGCTAGCGCGGTAGCGCGCCAGAAGCTCCTTGCCATGGGACGCGGCAATCTCGCGATATTCGGATAGCCGCTTGGCCGCCATCAGGAACGCGCCGCCAAACCAGTAGCACAGGATCACCGAGCCCGGCGGCAGGGAGGTCGGATCGATCATCGCCCAGCCGATCAACAGCCGCAGCGGATTGTTGACGGATTCCGAGATGACGTCGAAATAGGCCTTGTCCTTGCTCCGGAGCGGCGGGACATTGTAGACGATGCCCTGCACGGCGAAGATGCCGGTTGCGAACAGCATCAGGCGGCTGCTCGCAGATGCGCAGACGAGGCCGAGCGCGACCAGCAGCAGCCACTCGATTCCGATGATCTTGCCGTCCATCGCGCTCTGCACCGCGGAGCGCCGCGATTTGGTCGGGTGATGCCGGTCGAAGTCGCGGTCGAACCATTCATTGATCACATAATTGGCCGACGCGATGCAGATCGCGGCCACGAGGCCGAGGACGATCGCGCTTGCGATATGCTCGCCTCTCGGGCCACGCAACAGCCAGGCGAGGACAATCCCGGGAACGATGAAGATGTGCTTGGTGCTGTGATCGAGCCGCAGGATGGAAAGATACTGCCGGATGCTTGCGGCCGGCGGCTTGCCGGCTTCGACCTTGCTGTCCATCAGCGCCATCGCGCGGTCCTTTTTCTGTCGTCGTTGATCGATCGCCTAGTTGAGGAGGTAGACGTCGAAACTCTCGTCGGTCTTGGCGGGGCCGAAGCGGCGGAGCATCGTGGTCGCTTCGCGGAAATCGCGGATCTGCGCCGCTGAGGCACGGAACGTCCGCCAGTCCTTGCCTTCGTCGTAGGTCCGGTCGGGCGTGATCTCGTCGAGCCGGCAGGCCAGCAGGATGATGACGGGCGCGCGGGTCGTGTCGCGAAGCTCGCGGCCAAGGCGCAGGGTCTCGCCGAGATCGCTGTCCATCTTGCCCTTGCGCGAGAAGATCACGACGCTGCCGAATTTATGGTCGCGCGCGAGATAGGTCCGGTTCTTGACGTAGTAGGGCAGCGCCTCGACCAGCCATTCCGGCTCGGCGAGGATCACTGCATCGGTGAGATCAGCGCGCGAGGCGATCAGGCGGCCGAGATCGGCGCTGCGGCTCGCGACCACGCCGGTCACTGCGTTGCGCAGATCGTTGATGCCGGCGGCGGTCTGGATCGCGAGCACCAGCAGCAGCGACCCGCGTCCGATCGCCGGCAGGCGCCGGTCGAGCCATGCGCGAGAGCCGGATGGCGCGGTGAGCCGGCTCCAGCCGATCCAGTAAAGCGCGATCAGGAAGCTCAGCCAGACCGCGGCATGTCGGTAGGCACCGTTGGCGGCGATGGCGAAGAACAACGACGTCAGCAACAGGGCGGCGATGGCGGCGAGAAAGGCCGGTCGCCGCGGCAAGAGCCCGAGCGTCGCGCCGAACAGCAGCACCGATCCCGCGATCCCCGGCAGCAGATTGGCAAACAGCGCGCCCAGCGACGTCGCGCCGGGGTTCACCAGCGCAAGGATTGCCGCCGCGAGTGGTGACTCGTGCGACCAGTCCCGGGCCGCGGCGTCATTATAGGTCGGCAACATCGTCGCCGCGCAGATCACGACGCCAATCGTTGCGATCGTTGCATTGATCGCGAAATTGGTGAGTTGCGGCGACCAGCGCCAGTCACGGCTCTCTCGGATCTCGAGCAGGTCGAGCAGCCAGAACAGCAGGAATGCGCCGGCCATGATCGCGCCGACGACGTTGGTGTTGGCGAGCAGGAACAGCAGTGCGCCGAGCAGCAGACCACAGTCGCGGTGGGCCCGATAGCAGGCCGCGATCGCGAACAGGAACAGGGCCGAGATGCCGTAATTCCTCGCCATCACGACATATTCAAACAACAGCGCATGGCTCGTGATCAGCAGCAGGACCAACGGCCGCGGGAATGGTGACCGGAAGATCAGCAGTGCGACCGTGATGAGCCCGACCACGAAGGCGACGGCGGGCAGCACCTCGACCCGATCGAATACGGCATGCGCGCCGCGCAGCAGAAGGTACCAGAGGGCAGGGTGGCCCTCGCCATGCAACCCTCTGAGCATGGCGACCGGATCGTCGCCGTTCAGGGCAATGGTGAGCGCCCGGACCTCGTCGCGCCACATCACGTGACGGCCGATCTGGAAGCCGACCAGCGCGACCCATCCCGCGAGGAGCAGGACGTCCGGCCAGGATCGGCGGTCCCGCTTGGGCGCGAACAACCACTGGTCCAGGATGGGCAGAGAACGGGTCAATGAATCCTGCTGCTGCTCGGATCGGGACGGTCAAACCGGGACGTCATCTGCCGGCCTGGTGGTTTGTGTTAACAGTAAAATCCACATAGAATGTTGTAACATTATGGGCAAACCAGACTAACATTTATGACGCCGACGCCGGCCCAGAGAACGGTCAGGGACATCGGTCCTGCGCACCCCGAGGTGGAGTTCGCGCTGGTGCTGGCGCGAACCATCGATTCCGTGAGTGCCGACCCGCAGCAGCTGCGCAGCGCGGTCTACGAGCTCGCGCGGCAGAAGCTGCAGCAGCTCGCGCACGAGGATCCGGCGGAAAAGCAGCGTCTGATGCAGGCGCTGGAAGTGGCGATCGAAGGCGTCGAAGCGCACACGAAGAACAACGTGATCCAGAAATTGGAGGTGCCGCCGGCGCGGGCGCTGCCCGCATTCCTCGAGGCGGCGGGCGCGGCGCGACGGATCGAGGCGCCGCCCCGGATCGATGCCGAGGCGGCCTTTGTCACGACCCTCGATCGCGTCGAGCCTGCCGCGGTGACGCGTGGTCCGCGATGGTCGTCGTCGGCGCCGCTGCGTTACGTTGTCATGCTGGCGTTCTTCGGGCTGATCGCGGCCGTTGTCCTGCTGCAGCAACGCGGCGTGTCATTGGCCGCGGCCCGCGCGATGATTGCCGGCACGCTGGCATCGGCGCCGCCCGAAGCCCAAAGGCCGGCGGTGGTCGCGGCCGTCCCGGCGCCGGCCGCTGCGGCCGAGCCGCCGGTGCCGAGACGGCCATTGCCGACCGCCTACGGCGTCTACGCCGAGAGCGGCGGCAAGCTTTACGAGCTGAAACTGATCCAGGGGCGTGCGCCGGATCCGCGGGTGGCGATCTCGGCGGCGATCACCAGGCCGAGCGAGACCACGCTGCCTGACGGACATCTCCGCTTCATCGTGTTCCGGCGCGAGGGTGCTGGCGGCGCCTCCGACCCGATCGATGTGCGTCTGATCGCGCATGTGAGCCAGCAGACCACGTTCGACGCGACCGGCAAGCCGGTGGTCTCGCCGGGCGACGACAGCTGGGTGATCCGCAACATCTCGATCCCGTTCCGCGCGGCGCCGCTCAAGGACGATCCGCAGATGTTCGAGGTCCTGCCGCGCGACGACGTGCCGCTGCCGCCGGGACGCTACGCGTTGATTCTGAAGGCGCAGGCCTACGATTTCACGGTCGAGGGCGTGGTCACCGACAAGCGGCATTGTCTGCAGCGGCTGGCGGCTGCGAATGGCGTGTTCTACTCGGAATGCGAGAAACCGTGAGCGGGGTGTCCGTCCGGTTCAGCGTCGTGCTTGCGCTCCTGCTGGCATCGCGTGCCGCCGTCGCCGCACCCGCCGCCGAGACCGCAAAGCGCTGCCTGCGCGCGGCCTACATGGTCTACCCCTACAAGCGACCGGGGGCCGTGCCGATGAATGGCGATCGGCTGCATTTCTTTCAGCAATGCATGGCGCACGACGACACGAAATCGGCGGAAGCGCCGAAGCGCGATTGAGCGCAATGCGCCGAATGCTCAGTTCGCGGACTGTTCCAGGTCCGACCTCAGCCGGCCGAGCTGGTTGCGCAGCACGAGCAGCATGAAGCGACCGACGCCGATGCCGACCAGACCTCCCGCCACCTTGACGATCGCGTCGATCAGGCGGCCGTGACGGTCCGGTGTCAGGAATTGCATTGCTTCGAGCGTGAACGCGCTGAAGATGACAAGGAGCACGATCAGCGCAGTGCGTCGCGGGTAGCCCAGCACGAAGGCCAGCGCCATCACGGCGAACGCCGCGAAATGCTCGATCTGCGGATGGAATAGCGAGGGACGGTCCTGGATCGGGGACAGTGTCACGAAGGCGATGAGCGCAAGCGCAAGCCAGCCTGCAATCACGCCGAACCTCCGTATCTTTGAAACAAGCAACGCGTTCTTCCCGGTCCATATGCGCTGGGCGCGCCGCCGTTGAATTAGCGCATCGCCGGTGTCAGCGACATGAAAATGGTCGTCCAAGGTTAACTTGCCGGTCCACTGCAAATGACCCGACATGTTGTCCGCGCTCCGGTCCGCCGGACGGTTGCCAGCAACAACTGTCTTTGAGTTTAAGGTATCAAAATACCTTATACTGAAACCCAATCTCACTTCGCGCGCATCTCATGGAGGGAACCAGGGGCGCTTGCGCGGGTTCCCGGGATGGTGCACCCGACGAAAAAATTAGCGACGCCTTGCGGGTCCATTCATAAGCCGTTCACCGCCGGAAGCCTCATTTGGTGCCGGAATGTCGTAATGCTCACTCTCGGAGGCCAAAGTGCGTCTGCTCGTCGTTGAGGATGACCCGGATCTGAACCGCCAGCTCACCACCGCGCTGACGGACGCCGGCTATGTGGTCGATCGCGCGTTCGACGGCGAGGAGGGGCATTTCCTTGGCGACAGCGAGCCCTATGACGCGGTCGTGCTGGATATCGGGCTGCCGAAGATGGACGGTATCTCGGTGCTCGAGGCCTGGCGGCGGAACAAGCGGGTGATGCCGGTGCTGATCCTCACCGCACGCGATCGCTGGAGCGACAAGGTTCAGGGCTTCGACGCCGGCGCCGACGACTATGTCGCCAAGCCCTTCCACCTCGAGGAGGTGCTGGCGCGGATCCGCGCGCTACTGCGCCGCGCGACCGGGCATGCCCAGGTCGAACTGAACTGCGGGCCGGTGGCGTTGAATACCCGCACCAAGCGGGTCACCGTCAACGGCAATCCGATCAAGCTGACCTCGCACGAGTACAATCTGCTCGACTATCTGATGCACCACACCGGGCGGGTGGTCTCGCGCACCGAACTGGTCGAGCATCTCTACGACCAGGACTTCGACCGCGACTCCAACACGATCGAGGTGTTCGTCGGGCGCATTCGCAAGAAGCTGGAAGTCGATATCATCCAGACCGTTCGCGGCCTCGGCTACATGCTGTCGCCGCCGACCTAGAGCATGATCCGGAAAAGTGCGCAGCGGTTTTCCCTGCGACAAACGCGAAGCGTTTGCGCGGAGATCATGCTCTTGAAGCATTTTCGAGCGAAGTGGATGCCGGTTCGTTCGCGTGAAGAAAGCGCGGACCAAACAATGGGATAAGAACATGTCCTATTCAATCGGATCATGCTCTTAAGGTGCTTGATCGCGATGCGGGCATTGGCATGATCCGCGCCAGGAGGACTGGATTCGCCATGTCTGAACTCGCCTTGTCGCGGCCCGCTGACGCGATGTTCGAGCTCGTGCCCTGATGGGCGGCAGCTCGCTCGCGACACGCCTGTTCGTCTCGGCGACCGCCTGGGTGGTGGTGATCCTGGCGATCACGGGCGTCATCCTGTCGTCGGTCTATCGCGACGCGACCGAGCGCGCCTTCGACCGCCGGCTCAATCTCTATCTGCGCACCCTGATCGCCGAGGTGGCGACGCCGGACGAGCCGGCGGACCGCCAGTTCCAGTCGCTGGGCGAGCCGCTGTTCGACCTGCCATTGTCGGGCTGGTACTGGCAGATCACCCGGACCGATACCGAAAAGGGCGAGACCCGCGCCTCGCGCTCGCTGTGGGACAAGAAATTGCCCAAGCTCGAGGAGCACGGCGCCGAGCTGACCGCTGCCGGGGTCCGGCTCGGCTATGTCGACGGGCCCGAAGGCCAGAGCCTGCGCGTGGTGGAGCGGCCGGTCGATCTCGGCGCCGACGGCAAGTTCCTGGTCAGCGTCGCCGGCGATGCCACCGAGATCTTCGATGAGACCCGCAGCTTCGACTATTATCTCGGCGGCACCTTCGCCGCGCTCGGCGTCGTGCTGCTGCTGACCACGGTCTTCCAGGTGCGCTACGGCCTCGCGCCGCTCAAGCGCATTTCGGATGCGATCGCCGACATCCGCTCCGGCCGCGCCGAGCGGCTGGAGGGCCGATTTCCGGTCGAGATCGCACCGCTGGCGCGCGAGACCAATGCGCTGATCGATGCCAACCGGGAGATCGTCGAGCGCTCGCGCACCCATGTCGGCAATCTCGCCCATGCGATCAAGACGCCGCTCTCGGTGATCGTGAACGAGGCGGCCGCGCATACCGCCGATCCTTTCGCCAGCAAGGTGCTGGAGCAGGCCGATCTGATGCGGGACCAGGTCGCGCACCATCTCGAGCGCGCGCGGATCGCCGCCCGTGCCACCATCGTCAGCACCATCACCGACGTCGCACCTGTGATCGAGGCGCTGCGCCGGACCATGGAGAAGATCCATCGCGATCGCGACCTCTCGATCGAGGCGAAGGCCGATCCGGCGGCACGGTTTCGCGGCGAGCGGCAGGATCTGGAGGAGATGGTCGGCAATCTCGTCGACAACGCCTGCAAATGGGCGGCTTCGCAGGTATTCGTCGAGGTGACCGTGGTCCCGCCCGAGGCCTCGGGCGCCGGGCCGAGGCTGCGCATTGTGGTCGACGACGACGGGCGCGGCCTGTCGGAAGCCGAGCGTGCCCAGGTGTCGCGGCGCGGCCAGCGGCTCGACGAGTCAAAACCAGGCTCCGGTCTCGGCCTGTCGATCGTGACCGATCTCGCCGGCCTCTATGGCGGCAATCTCACCCTGAACGACGCGCCGATCGGCGGCCTGCGTGCCGAGCTCGTGTTGCCGGCGGTGTAGCACAAGATGACTTTACTCTGAATCGAGCGGCGGATTCCGCTTCACCTCGCCCCGCGCGCGGGGAGAGGTCGGAACGCATCGTTAGATGCGTTCCGGGTGAGGGGGAGTCTCCGTAAACGCAGCTATCACCCGATACGCGGAGGCGGCCCCTCACCCCAGCCCTCTCCCCGTAAGAACGGGGCGAGGGAGCGCAGCGCCGCCGCGGTCGCCATCCGACCTAAACCCATCTCGCTCTAGTCTGCCTTGGGAGGCTCGACGCCGTCATTCTTCCTAAACGGCTTCTTAACGCGCCCGCCGCTATCATTGCGGGCGGACGGGCTGCGGCGCTTGCCGGGCACCAAGCTTTCACGACCGGGCATGAGCCAGAAATCGACCGAGCGGCTGAGGGATTATCTCGCGCAGCTTCCGCCGCAATCGCAGGCGCTGCTGATGCGGGAGCTGGAGCGCGCCGTCGAACGCGGCGATGACGTCGCCGTCGCCAATCTGGTCCTCGAGCAGCTGCGCAAGATCGTGCGCGGGGCCGAGGAGGACGAGCAGATCCAGCCGCGCAGCGACGACCCGGCACGGCTCCTGTTCCGGCCGCTCGAGCCGTTCCTCGCCGAGACCAATTTCCCGACGCGAGCGGGCCAGATCCGGCGCGCCTCGCTGCTGCCGATCTGGCAATGGCTGGCCCGCGAAGGCGCGCCCGAAGCGGCTCGCGCGTTCGAGGCGGCGTTGGCCGCGGCCACGGAGAGCGGTCCGATGGAGGCCGCCGCGCGCAAGTTCCAGCTTGCCGCCGCGGACGCCATCCTCAAGATCGCGGCGCCGAGCCAGGACGACCGCCAGCGCGCGCTGTCGCGGGTCGGCCCGCCAAACGTGGTCGAGGACCTGCTGCCGATCGGCCTCGTTCTGCAGGCCCGCGAGGCGCTGGAAACCCTGGGAAGCCGGCTGCCGAGCCAGATCCGGGTATTTGCCGATTCCCAGATCGCCTCCGCGATGGAGGCGCTCAAGCTGCCGTCGCTGCAGACGCCGCAACTGCTGCCGTTTGCGCTGTCATTGATTGCGCAGCGGCTCGCCGCGCCATGGCAGATCATCCGTCTCGCCATCAAGATGGCGGCGTCCGACGACGAACTGCGGGTTGCGGCGACGCCTTACGGCATCGCGGTCACCATCGCGCTGCATGATTTGTCGTTCGTCGCGGCCTGCCTGCGCACCGACATCAGGCGCGGGCATTTCGATTATGTCGGCGAGCAGCTCAAGACCCTGCATGACGGCGTCCGCGGCCTGCGCACCGAGCTCGATCTGCGCAACGATTCCACCTGGGGCCGCCAGCTCACCTCGGTCCGCGCCGATACTTCCAACGCGCTGCAATCGGAGATCGATAGCGTGCCGGGCCGGGTCCGCCGCATCCTGCGCCAGCGCGCCGACAAGGACATTACGGCAGGGGCCAAGATCGATGCGACCGAGGTCGAGGATGCCGCGGCGCTGATCGATTTCGTCGCGGTGTGCCGCACCTATGCCAGCGAGCTCGCCATCAACGAGGTGACGCTGCGGACTTTCTCCGACCTGCAACATTATGTCGAGCAGTCGACCGAAGGGCTGGTGCAGTCGCTGCGCGGCGGCGACGCCCGGGTCCGGGCGTTCCGCCAGCAGCAGGTCAAGGCCGCGATCCGCTTCTGCGAGGTGCTGTTCGGCCACGACTACGCCTCCCTGATGAACCGGGCCGCCGAAAACGCCGTGACCGGCGAGCGCAAGTCGTCGCGCGCGGGGTAGCGAGACCGCGCATTTCGCGGGCAGGTTCGACGGCAAGCCGACGAGCCCCGCCACGGCGGGATGATAGGCATTCGCGCTATTTCGGAATAATGGAAGTGTGGCCCTGATTTGCCCGACGTGTCAAGCCGTCATTCGAGCGCCGACGGCCGCCCGCCGGCTACTTTGCATGGGGTTGTTTTCGATATTTTGGTCGTGCGCGCCTTCGCCCGGAGACACCGGCGCAATACCGCCGGAACGGCACCGGAAACCGCCTGATTTCGACCTTCCTCCGATCCAGCAATTGTCAATTGCCGGGCTCGCCGCCGGTAGTGTAAAGCGATTCTAAGGCGGCTTGCCGGAAGCCGCCGTTCCATCCGGGAACCGCTTGATGACGCTGTGGTTTGTGTTCGCGCTGATGACGGTCGCGGCGATCTTTGCCGTGCTGTGGCCGCTCAGCCGCCGCGGGCGCGCGGATACCGGTGGCAGCGAGGTCGTGGTCTACCGCGACCAGCTCGCTGAAATCGACCGCGACATGGCCGCCGGCATCATCGGCGCCGCCGAGGCCGACGCCGCGCGGGTCGAGATCAGCCGCCGGCTGCTGGCCGCCGCCGATCAGATCGGACGTGAGACCCCGGTGCAGGGCAGCCTCAATCTGCGGCGCACGGCCGCGATCGTCGGCCTGGTCGGATTGCCGGTGATTGCCTCGAGCTTCTATCTCGCGCTCGGCTCGCCGCGGCTTGGCGACTTTCCGCTCGCCGAGCGCGGCCGGGTGGCCGATGCCAACCAGCCGCTCGCCAACCTGGTCGCACAGGTCGAGGCGCATCTGGAGAAGAACCCGACCGACGGCCGCGGCTGGACGGTGCTGGCGCCGGTGCTGTCGCGCCTCGGCCGCTACGATGACGCCGTCCGCGCCTATCGCAGCGCCATCACCTATGCCGGCGACAGCGCCGATCGCCGCGCTGATCTCGGCGAGGCGCTGATGGGGACTGCCGGCGGCGTCGTCACCGCGGACGCCAAGGCGGAGTTCGAGCGCGCGGTCGCGCTGAATGGCGACGATGCCAAGGCGAACTATTTCCTCGGCCTTGCCGCCGAGCAGGACGGGCGCAAGGCCGATGCCGCGGCGCTCTGGCAGAAGATGCTGGCGAAGGCGCCGGCCGACGCGCCGTGGCGGCCGCTGGTGCAGGCCGCGCTCGTGCGGGTTGGCGGCAGCGTGCCCGGTGGCGTGAGCGCACCGGCGCTGCCGGACAGTGCGGTGGCTGCGGCCAGGGACATGAGCGAGGCCGATCGCGGCACCATGATCAAAGGCATGGTCGATCGGCTGGCGACGCGGCTGAAGACCAATGGCGACGACGTCGAGGGCTGGCTGCGGCTGGTCCGCGCCTATCTCGTGATGGGCGAGCGCGACAAGGCGATGAGCGCGCTCGCGGATGCCCGTCAGGCGGTCGGCAACGATGCGGACCGGTTGCGTCAGCTCAATGAGGGGCTGAAGAATCTCGGGCTGGATGGATAACGCATGACGCCGAAAAGTGCGGAGAACGTCATGCGCAAGGATGGAACATGACCAGGAAGCAACGGCGTTTGACACTGATCGGCTGCGCGCTCGTCGTGCTCGCGATCGCCGCGGGCCTGGTGCTGAACGCGCTGCGCGATTCCATCGTGTTCTTCTCGACGCCGTCGATGGTCGCCGAAAAGCATCTTGGTCCGGGCAAGCGTTTCCGCCTCGGCGGCCTGGTGGAGCAGGGCTCGCTCAAGCGCGGCGACAATCTCGCCGTGACCTTCACCGTTGGCGATGGTGGCGCGACGCTGCCGGTCGCCTACAAGGGCATCCTGCCGGATCTGTTCCGCGAGGGGCAGGGCGTGGTTGCCGAAGGCGCGCTCGACGCTGATGGCGTGTTCCGCGCCGACACCGTGCTCGCCAAGCATGACGAGACCTACATGCCGAAGGATGTCGCCGACGCCCTGAAGAAGCAGGGGCACTGGAAGGACGATTACGGTGCCAAGCCGGGCAATACGCCGAGCGCCTCCGCGGCGCCGACCCAGGGAGCCGTGCGGTGATTGCCGAAAGTGGACATTACGCCGTGGTGCTCGCGCTCGGGCTGGCGCTGATCCAGTCCATCGTGCCGATCGTCGGCGCGCGCTGGCGCGATGCGGCGCTGATGAACGTCGCGCGTTCGACCGCGCTCGCCCAGTTGCTGTTCGTCGCGGCGTCGTTCGCGGCGCTGGTGACGCTGCACGTCACCTCGGATTTCTCGGTCGCCAATGTCTACGAGAATTCGCACTCGCTGAAGCCGCTGCTCTACAAGATCACCGGCGTGTGGGGAAACCATGAAGGATCGATGCTGCTGTGGGTGTCGATCCTGGCGCTGTTCGGCGGCCTCGTCGCGGCCTTCGGCAACAATCTGCCGCTGTCGCTGCGTGCGCATGTGCTGGCGGTGCAGGCGTGGGTCGCCAGCGCGTTCTATCTGTTCATCCTGATCACCTCGAACCCGTTCCTGCGCATCGCCAATCCGCCGCTGGAGGGACGCGACCTCAATCCGGTGCTGCAGGATATCGGCCTCGCGGTGCATCCGCCGATGCTCTATCTCGGTTATGTCGGCTTCTCGATCTCGTTCTCGTTCGCGGTGGCGGCGCTGCTCGAGGGACGGATCGACGCCGCCTGGGCGCGCTGGGTGCGGCCGTGGACGCTGATGGCGTGGATTTTCCTGACGCTCGGCATCGCCATGGGCTCCTATTGGGCCTATTACGAACTCGGCTGGGGCGGCTGGTGGTTCTGGGATCCGGTCGAGAACGCCTCGCTGATGCCGTGGCTTGCCGGCACCGCGCTGCTGCATTCGGCGCTGGTGATGGAGAAGCGCAACGCGCTGAAGGTCTGGACCGTCCTGCTGTCGATCCTGACTTTCTCGCTGTCGTTGCTCGGCACCTTCCTGGTGCGCTCCGGCGTGCTGACCTCGGTCCACGCCTTCGCCACCGATCCGACACGCGGCGTGTTCATCCTGCTGATCCTGTTCGTCTTCATCGGCGGCAGCCTGTCGCTGTATGCCTGGCGTGCGCCGGCGCTGAAGCAGGGCGGGCTGTTCGCACCGATCTCGCGCGAAGGCGCGCTGGTGCTCAACAATCTGCTGCTCACCACCGCCTGCGCGACCGTGTTCATCGGCACGCTGTATCCGCTGGCGCTAGAGGTGCTGACCGGCGAGAAGATCTCGGTCGGAGCGCCGTTCTTCAATTTCACCTTCGCGCCGCTGTTCGTGCCGCTGCTGCTCGCGGTGCCGTTCGGGCCGCTGCTGGCCTGGAAGCGCGGCGATCTGCTCGGCGCGGCGCAGCGGCTGATGGTGGCCGGCATCGTCGCGCTGGTTGCGATGGCGCTGGTGCTGGCGTGGACCTATGGCGGCGCGACCTTGGCGCCGCTCGCGATCGGACTGGCGGTGTTCGTGATCATGGGCGCGCTGTGCGATCTCGCCGAGCGCATCGCGCTGTTCCGAATTCCGCTGTCGCTCTCGCTGCGCCGCGCGCGCGGGTTGCCGCGCGCGACCTGGGGCACCGCCTTCGCGCATGCCGGTCTCGGCGTCGCGCTGATCGGGATCGTCTGCGAGACCACCTGGAACAGCGAATATATCGGCGCGATGAAGCCCGACGACGTCGCCCGCGTCGCCGGCTACCAGTTGCGGCTCGACGGCCTGAACCCGCGGCAGGGTCCGAATTTCCGCGAGATGGTCGCGCAATTCACCGTGACGCGTGACGGCGAGAAGGTCAGCGTGATGACGCCGTCGAAGCGCAACTTCACGACGCGCGGCGCCTCGACGACCGAGGCCGCCCTGATGACGCGCGGCGCCAGCCAGCTCTACATCTCGCTCGGCGATACCTCGGCCGACGGCGCGATCGCGGTGCGCATCTATCACAAGCCGCTGGTGCTGATGATCTGGTGGGGCCCGGTGCTGATGGCGTTCGGTGGTCTGCTGTCGCTGTCCGACCGCCGCTTGCGGGTCGGCGCGCCGAAGCCGGCGAAAGCGGCGCGTGCATTGCAGGCGGCCGAGTGATGCGGTCGCGCGCGCTTGCAGCCGCCGTGCTTGCCGCGGTCCTGATGCTCGGTGCGATGCCCGCACGGGCGGTGCTGCCCGACGAGGTCATGGCGGATCCGGCCAAGGAGGCGAGGGCGCGCGAGCTCTCCAAGGAGCTGCGCTGCATGGTCTGCCAGAACCAGTCGATCGACGATTCGGAGGCGCCGCTGGCGCGCGACCTGCGTCTCTTGGTGCGTGAACGCATCTCGGCCGGCGACAGCGACGGCCAGGTGATCGATTTCCTGGTGGCGCGCTACGGCGAATTCGTGCTGCTGCAGCCGCGCCTCAACGAGCACACGCTGCTGCTGTGGCTGACCCCGCCGCTGGCGCTGCTGCTGGGCGGCTTTGCGCTCTGGCGCCTCGGCCGGCGCAAGGCAAATCCGGCCGCGGGCGGGGGCGATTCCGCCGCCGGACTGACGTCCGACGAGCAGGCGCGCTTGGAACGGCTGCTGGCGGCGGAATCCGCGCCGGACAAGCCGCTTTAGTTCCCTTTTAAGTCCTTTATTTACCTGCGCTATTCTGCCGCAGCGGCGGCCGCCTCGATTACAAAAGTTTAATTCCGCCGCCAGCGCGCCGTAAGGCTGATGACCCCATGTTCAGACCCATCAGGTGCTCGCCCCCGGCACCAATGATTCTGGCCCCTGGAGATTTCAAGACATGACCGACCGCCCCGACCTCTCGACCCTTCCGTCCTACAAGGCGCCGAAGCGCTCGCTGTTCTCTGCCCGCAAACTCGCGCTGATGGCGTCGGTCGTGGCCGGCCTCGGTGCCGCCACCTACGGCTTCAGCCCCTCGCACAACCCCGCCGACCTGTTCACGACGCCCGCGCATGCGCAGGTCAATAACGAGGTCAAGAAGGTTCAGCAGCCGGTCGGATTTGCCGACATCGTCGAGCGCGTGAAACCGTCGGTGATCTCGGTCAAGGTCAACATTCGCGAGAAGGTCGCGAAGGATGACAGCAACAACAATGACGATTCGCCGTTCCAGCCGGGTTCGCCGATGGAGCGCTTCTTCCGCCGCTTCGGCGGTCCGGATGGCTTGCCCCCGGGCCTGCGCGGTGGACCGCGCGGCGGTGGCGTGGTGACGGGCCAGGGTTCCGGCTTCTTCATCTCGGCTGACGGCTTTGCCGTGACCAACAATCACGTCGTCGACGGCGCCGACAAGGTCGAAGTCACCACCGACGACGGCAAGACCTATTCCGCCAAGGTGATCGGCACCGATCCGCGCACCGACCTCGCGCTGATCAAGGTCGAGGGCGGCTCCAACTTCCAGTTTGCCAAGCTTTCCGAAACCAAGCCACGCATCGGCGACTGGGTGCTGGCGGTCGGCAATCCGTTCGGCCTCGGCGGCACCGTGACCGCGGGCATCGTCTCGGCCTCCGGCCGCGACATCGGCAACGGCCCGTATGACGATTTCATCCAGATCGATGCGCCCGTGAATAAGGGCAATTCGGGTGGCCCGGCGTTCGACGTGTCCGGTGAGGTGATGGGCGTCAACACGGCGATCTACTCGCCGTCCGGCGGCAGCGTCGGCATCGCGTTCTCGATCCCGGCCCAGACCGTCAAGAGCGTCGTCGCCCAGTTGAAGGACAAGGGCGCGGTCAGCCGTGGCTGGATCGGCGTCCAGATCCAGCCGGTGACCTCCGACATCGCCGACAGCCTCGGCATGAAGAAGGCCGAAGGCGCGCTGGTTGCCGAACCGCAGGCCAACGGCCCCGCGGCCAAGGCCGGCATCGAATCCGGTGACGTCATCACCGCCGTCAATGGCGAGCCGGTGAAGGATGCGCGCGAACTCGCCCGCACCATCGGTGGCCTCGCGCCCGGCAACGCCGTGAAGCTGAACGTACTGCACAAGGGTCAGGACAAGACCGTCAACCTCACGCTCGGCCAGCTGCCGAACAACCTGGAAGCCAAGGCGGACACCGACAAGAGCGACAAGGGCAACTCGTCCCGCGGCACCGACGTGCCGAAGCTCGGCCTCACCGTCGCGCCCGCCAACAGCGTGGCCGGCGCCGGCAAGGATGGCGTGGTCGTGACCGAAGTCGATCCCAAGAGTGCTGCCGCTGAGCGGGGCTTCAAGGAAGGCGACGTGATCCTCGAGGTCGCCGGCAAGTCCGTCGGCACCGCCGGTGAAGTGCGGGATGCGATCACCGCGGCGCGCAATGACAGCAAGAACAGCGTTCTCATGCGCGTGAAGAGCGGCGGTTCGTCGCGCTTTGTGGCAGTGCCGCTGGCGAAGGGATAACTATCTATGAGTTGGAAGGCGTCGCCGGCATCAGTCGCCCCCGCCGACGGCGCTTTCCGGGGGGCGGGCCCCTTGCTCGCTCCCTACGTTGCCTTTCGATGGAATATGCCCCCCTCTGTCGGAAGGTCTCAGGGCGGTGAGGTCCCCCAGCTTCACCGCCCACTTTTTTCAAGCAATCGAGAATATGCGCGGTCGTCTTGCATGTGCAGGCCGGCCGCGTCATGCTGACAGAGGGCCAATTCCCGTGACCGCAATCGCTCCGCAAATGCGCATCCTGATCATCGAAGACGACCGTGAGTCAGCCGACTATCTGGTCAAGGCATTCCGCGAAGTCGGCTATATCGCCGATCTCGCCTCCGATGGCGAGGAAGGGCTGTCGATGGCCGAGACCGGCGACTACGACGTGCTGGTTGTGGATCGCATGCTGCCGAAGCGTGACGGCCTGTCGCTGATCGGCAGCCTGCGCGACAAGGGCAACCGGACGCCGGTACTCATCCTCTCGGCGCTCGGCCAGGTCGATGACCGCATCAAGGGCCTGCGCGCCGGCGGCGACGACTACCTGCCGAAACCCTATTCCTTCGCCGAGCTGCTCGCGCGCGTCGAGGTGCTGTCGCGGCGCAATGTCGGCCCGGCCGAGGAGACGACCTACCGGGTCGGCGACCTCGAGCTCGATCGGCTGTCCCATCGCGTCGCCCGCGGCAAGGACGAGCTGACCTTGCAGCCGCGCGAGTTCCGCCTGCTCGAATATCTCATGAAGCATGCCGGGCAGGTGGTGACACGCACCATGCTGCTCGAGAATGTCTGGGATTATCATTTCGATCCGCAGACCAACGTCATCGACGTCCACATCTCGCGGCTGCGCTCCAAGATCGACAAGGGTTTTGAACGGCCGCTGCTGCATACCATCCGCGGTGCGGGGTATATGATCCGTGACGGCATTCGGTAAACTGATCCGGACCACGGCGTTTCGGCTGACGCTGGTCTACCTGTTCCTGTTCGCGCTGTTCGCCGCCTCGCTGCTGGCTTACTTCGCCTGGAACACGCGGCGGCTGATCACCGAGCAGATCACGACGACGGTCAACGTCGAGATCAGCGAGATCACCGACATCTACAACCGCCGTGGACTGCGCGGCCTGCTGGGCACCATGGGCAATCGTGCGCTGCGGCCGGGCGCCAACCTCTATCTGGTGACGGCGCCGAACGGGCAGATGCTTGCCGGCAATGTCGGCGCGCTGGCACCGGGCGTGATGAGCGTGCAGGGCTGGACCGAGACCGCCTATCGCCGGCTCGACGACCAGGACAAGACCGATCACCGCGCGCTCGTGAAGGTCACCGAGATGGAGAACGGCTTCCGCCTGCTGGTCGGGCGCGACCTCGAGGAGCGGCGGCGGCTGTTCGGCATCGTCGCCAAGGCCGCGCAATGGTCGATCCTCGTCGTCGTCGTGCTCGGCATCGGCGGCGGCATCTTCGTCGCCCGCCGCGTGCTGCACCGGATCGACGCCATGACCGGCACCACCAAGCGCATCATGGCGGGCGATCTGTCCGGCCGGCTGCCGGTCGGCCGCAGCGGCGACGAGCTCGATCGCCTGGCGGAAAATCTCAATGCCATGCTCGAGCGCATCGAGGCGCTGATGACGGGGCTGAAGGAGGTCTCCGACAACATCGCCCATGACCTCAAGACGCCGCTGACGCGGCTGCGCAACCGCGCCGAGGAGGCGCTGGCGCGGTCGGGCTGCGAGGCCGACTATCGCGCGGCGCTGGAGCGGACCATCGAGGAATCCGACGGGCTGATCCGCACCTTCAACGCCCTGTTGATGATTGCGCGTGCCGAGTCCGGCCAGGCGCGCGGCAACATGGACGATTTCGACGGCGCCGATGTCGCCAACGGCATCCACGAGCTGTACGAGCCGCTGGCCGAGGACGACGGCATGACGCTGCAGGTGAAGACCGTGCCGGCGCCGATTCACGGCAACCGCGAATTGATCAGCCAGGCCGTCGCCAACCTGGTCGAGAATGCCATCAAATACGGCAAGCCCGACGTCAGCGGGCAGCCGCTCAATGCGGATGCGCGGGAGATCCTGATCGAGGCGCGGCGCGAGGGCGACCAGGTCCTGCTCAGCGTCACCGACCACGGTCCGGGCATTCCCGAGGCCGACCGCAAGCACGCGGTCGAGCGCTTCGTCCGGCTCGAGGCGAGCCGGACCTTACCCGGTTCCGGTCTCGGCCTCAGTCTGGCCTCGGCGGTCGCCACGCTTCATGGCGGCGAGCTCAGGCTCGGCGATGCCCATCCGGGGCTGGTCGCCACCCTGGTGCTGCCCGCGCGGGCGGGCGGCAGTGACAGGCTTGCGGCTCAAACGCAGGATGTGCCACAGAAGGCGGCATGAATGCCGCCGCGCCGGGAAACGCGGATCGACATCGTCTGGCCGCGCGGTTCGCGGACGGACCGCGTGTCGCCGCGCCCACATCCGCCGATCAGCGCCTGACCGACTGGTTCGCCGAGCTCGAGCCGGCGCAATCGGCCGCGCTCAATGCGCTGCTTGAACATCCGTTCGCACGCGACATCCTGCGCGGCATCGCCGAGTTCTCGCCCTATTTGTTCGAGCTCGCGCGTGCCGACGCCGCGCGGCTGATCCGGATCCTGTCATGCGACCCGGAGTCGCATCTGGCCAACCTGATCGAGACGACGTCGCGCGAGGTGCTCGCCGCCGGCAGCGAGGCCGACGTGATGGTTCCGCTTCGCCGCATGAAGGCGGAGGCCGCGCTGATGATCGCGCTGTGCGACATCGGCGGCGTCTGGCCGGTGATGCGGGTGACGGCGGCGCTGACCGACATCGCGGTGAATTCGGTGCAATCGGCGCTGCGATATTTGTTCCGGCAGGAAGTGGCCCGCGGCCGGATGACCGCCGCCGATCCCGATCACCCCGAAGCAGGCTCGGGCCTGATCGTGCTCGCGATGGGCAAGATGGGGGCCGGCGAGCTGAACTATTCCAGCGACATCGACCTGATCGTGTTCTTCGATCGCGCGGCCACCTCGCTCGCCGAGGACATCGAGCCGCAGCCGTTCTTCGTGCGCGTCACCCAGGCGATGGCGCGGATGCTGCAGCAGCGCTCCGGCGACGGCTATGTGTTCCGGGTCGATCTCAGGCTGCGTCCGGACCCGGCCTCGACCCAGGTCGCGATCTCGACCGACGCGGCTTTGCATTATTACGAGCGCGAGGGACGCACCTGGGAGCGCGCCGCGATGATCAAGGCGCGGCCCTGTGCCGGCGATCCGAAGGCCGGCGAGGCCCTGATCGCCGAGCTCGCGCCGTTCGTCTGGCGCAAGCATCTGGATTTTGCCGCGCTTGCCGATGTCCACGACATGAAGCGGCAGATGCAGACCTATCGCGGCCAGAGCGAGATCTCGGTCGAGGGCCATAACGTCAAGGTCGGCCGCGGCGGCATCCGCGAGATCGAGTTCTTCGCCCAGACCCAGCAGCTGATCGCTGGCGGCCGCCATCCGGAGTTGCGGGTGCGGCCGACGCTGGAGGCGCTCAACGTGCTCGCCAACAGCAACTGGATCACCTTTGAAGCGCGCGACGAATTGACGACGGCCTATGAATTCCTGCGCCGGGTCGAGCACCGGCTGCAGATGATCGCCGACGAGCAGACCCATTCGCTGCCCGAAGCGCCTGAGGATGTCGAGCGCTTTGCGCATTTCTTCGGCTACGAAAATCGCAAGGCCTTCGCCAGAGACCTGCTCGGCCAGCTCAAGATCGTGCAGAACCACTATGGCAAGCTGTTCGAGGGCGACGATCCGACCGGCACCGCAAAGCTGCCGGATATCGACTACGGCGCCGGGCCTGAGGATGCTCGCCTGATCGAACATCTCGCCAATCTCGGCTTCAAGAAGCCCATTGCGGTTGCCGGCACCGTGCAGCAATGGATCGAGGGCGACTATCGCGCGCTGCGCGTCGAGGCGACGCGCGCCGCGTTCCTGGAATTCATTCCCGGCCTGATCGACGGCCTCGCGCATGCCGAGGAGCCGGACGATGCGGTGGCGGCGTTCGACCGTTTCCTCGGCGCGCTGCAGCGGGGCGGCCGGCTGATCTCGCTGCTCAGCCAGAACCGCGACTTCGTCGCGCTGGTGGCGCTGATCCTCGGCGCGGCACCGCGGCTCGGCGACATGCTGGCGCGGCAGCCGCAGATCATGGACGGCCTGGTCGATCCGCGCTTCTTCGGCGCGATGCCGGACAAGAAGGAACTGTCGGAGCGGCTGGCCGCCACGCTGCAGGATGCGTCGTCCTACGAGGATTTTCTCGATCGTCTGAGATTGTTCGGCCAGGAGAGCCTGTTCCTGATCGGCACGCGGATCCTGTCCGGCACGGTATCGGCGCAGCACGCCAGCACCGCCTTTGCCGATGTGGCCGAGGGGATCGTCCACACCGTGCACGGCCTCGTCACCGACCAGTTCGCCGCGCAATATGGTCGGATCAACGGGCAGGAGACCGCGATCGTCGCGATGGGGCGGCTCGGCAGCCGCGAGATGACGGCGTCCTCCGACCTCGATTTGATCCTGCTGTACGATTTCGACAGCGAGGCGCCGGACTCCGACGGCGAGCGCTCGCTGCATGGCGCGCAGTATTTTGCCCGCTTCACCCAGCGCCTGATCAGCGCCTTCACGACCCGGACCAATTACGGCGTGCTCTATGAGGTCGACATGCGGCTGCGCCCGTCGGGGCGCGCCGGCCCGGTCGCCTCGCGGATCGATTCGTTCTCCGACTACCAGGAGCGCGAGGCGTGGACCTGGGAGCACATGGCGCTGACGCGCGCCCGCGTGATCTCGTCGTCGCCTGAATTCCGCGAGAAGATCGAAGCGATCATCCGCAGCGTGCTGACCCGGCCGCGCGATGCGGCGTCGACCGCGGCCGACGTTGCCGACATGCGGCGCGCGATCGCGCTGGAGAAGGGCGAGGACGACGTCTGGGATCTCAAGCTCGCCGCCGGCGGGCTCGTCGACATCGATTTCATCGCGCAATATCTCCAGCTCGCGCATGCCGCGGTGAAGCCGGAAATCCTCAGCGTCTCCACGCTGCAGGTGCTCGACAATGCCGCCAAGCTCGGCCTGCTCGGCCAGTCCGAGGCGGAGATCCTGCGCTCGGCGGCGCGGCTCTATCATGACCTGACGCAGATCCTGCGGCTCTGCGTCACCGGCAAGTTCAATCCGGAGACCGCGGGCGAAGACCTGCTGCGCGTAATGGCGCGGGCCGGGGACACGCCGGACTTCTCCGCGCTGGAAGCGCGCCTGCGCGAAACCCAGAGCGAGGTGCGCCGCGTCTTCAACACGATCGTGGGGTAGAGGCGGTAGCGCCTACAATCACCGCTCGATCCACGTCATTGCGAGCGAAGCGAAGCAATCCACGGTTCCGCAAGCGGAGAGGTGGATTGCTTCGTCGCTATCGCTCCTCGCAATGACGGCGGTGCGGAGCGCTCACAGCCTCTAGGAATGATAGTCCAGAAAGCTACGCCTGCTGCTTCAGCTTCTGCAAGGCATCGCGGACGTCGGGATCGAGGCCGGTGCCGCCGGCGTCGAGATGGGCGAAGATCTGCTTGCGCATCCGCGGGTCCCAGAACTTCCAGATGTGCTCGGAAATGCCCTGCACGGCACGCTCGCGCCCCTGGCTCTGGAAGAATTTTCCGATCTGGTTCGCCATATAGACCAGTTTGTCAGGCGACGACGACATAAGCGGGCTCCTTGCCGGCCATCGCGCCTGTGACGCGTTCCGGATGCGTAAAGATTTCAAATCCATCGGCGCGAGCGATCGCGGCGAGCGTGATGCCGGCGGCATCCGCCATCCGCACCGCAAGCGCGGTCGGCGCCGACACCGCAGCGATCAGCGGCGCGCCGATCGCGGCGGTCTTCTGAACCATTTCGACCGAAACGCGGCTGGTGAGCAGCACCATGCCTTCGCTGGCCATGACCTTGTCGCGGGCCAGCGCGCCGGTGAGCTTGTCGAGCGCATTGTGGCGGCCGACATCCTCGCGCAGCGCCACGATGCCGCGCGCGCCCGTCCAGAACGCCGCGGCGTGCACGGCGCGGGTCTGGTGGTTGATCTCCTGCAGCGGCGCCACCGCCGCCATCGCCGCCATGATCTCGCGCGGCGAGAAGGCGCGGCCGGCGCGTACCACCGCGGCCGGCCGGACTGCCTCGCTGATGGAATCGAGTCCGCACAGGCCGCAGCCGGTCGGTCCGGCGATGTTGCGCCGTCGCTCGGCGATCCGCTCGGCCCTGTCAGGCCTGAGCCACATCCGAAGCTCGATGCCGTCATCGAGCTCGACGATGTCGAGGGTCTCGATCTCGTCGGCCGCTTGCACGATGCCTTCGCTCAGGCTGAAGCCCACGGCGAAATCGCCGAGGTCCTCGGGCGAGCCCATCATCACGGCGTAGGTGCCGCCATTATAGGTCAGCGCGAGCGGCGTCTCCTCCGGGATCAGGCGCGCGCCGTCGCTGAAGACGCCGTTGCGCCAGACCTTCCGGTTCGCCTGATAGACGTGCTCGCGCATCGCTATTCCGCGGCTTCCACCACCGGCGCGGCGATGCGGCGGGAGTGGCGAGCCTGCTCGTCATAGGCCTTCTGCCAGTCGGACGGACCGTTCGACGGCGAGATCTGCACTGCGGTGACCTTGTACTCGGGACAGTTGGTGGCCCAGTCCGAGAAATCAGTCGTGATGACGTTGGCCTGGGTGTCAGGGTGGTGGAACGTGGTGTAGACAACGCCCGGCGCCACGCGGTCGGTGATCTCGGCGCGCAGCGTGGTCTCGCCGGCGCGGCTCGCCAGCCGCACCCAGTCGCCGTCGCGCACGCCGCGCTGCTCGGCGTCGTGCGGATGGATCTCCAGCCGGTCCTCGGCGTGCCACACCACGTTCTCGGTGCGGCGGGTCTGCGCGCCGACATTGTACTGGCTGAGGATGCGGCCGGTGGTGAGCAGCAGCGGGTAGCGCGGGCCGGTGCGTTCGTCGGTCGCGATATATTCGGTGAGGATGAACTTGCCCTTGCCGCGCACGAAGCCGCCGATATGCATCACCGGGGTGCCTTCCGGCGCCTTTTCGTTGCAGGGCCACTGCACCGAGCCGAGCTCGTCGAGCCTGGCATAGGAGACGCCCGCGAAGGTCGGCGTCAGCGCGGCGATCTCGTCCATGATCTCGGATGGATGGGTGTAGTTCATCTCAAAGCCCATCGCCTTGCCGAGCATGATCGTCACTTCCCAGTCGGCGTAGCCGTTGAGCGGCGTCATCACCTTGCGGACGCGCTGGATGCGGCGTTCGGCATTGGTGAAGGTGCCGTCCTTCTCGAGGAAGGTCGAGCCGGGCAGGAAGACATGGGCGTAGTTCGCGGTCTCGTTCAGGAAGAGATCGTGGACGATGACGCATTCCATCGCCGACAGCGCCGCCACCACGTGCTTGGTGTTCGGATCGGACTGCAGGATGTCCTCGCCCTGCACGTAAAGCCCCATGAAGCTGCCCTCGATGGCGGCGTCGAACATGTTCGGGATGCGCAGGCCCGGCTCGTTGTTGAGCTTGACGTTCCACATCGCTTCGAACTGCTCGCGCACCGCATCGCCGGCGATGTGGCGGTAGCCCGGCAGCTCGTGCGGGAACGAGCCCATGTCGCAGGAGCCCTGCACGTTGTTCTGGCCGCGCAGCGGATTCACGCCGACGCCGGGCCGGCCGATATTACCGGTCGCCATCGCGAGGTTGGCGATCGCGATCACCGTGGTCGAGCCCTGGCTGTGCTCGGTGACGCCGAGCCCGTAATAGATCGCGCCGTTGCCGCCGGTGGCATAGATTCGGGCCGCCTCGCGCAGCACCTTCGGATCGACGCCGGTCATGATCGCGGTGGCTTCCGGGCTGTGCTTGGAATCGGCGACGAAAGCCGCCCAGTCCTGGAACTCGCTCCAGTCGCAGCGCTCGCGCACGAAGGCCTCATCGACGAGCCCTTCGGTGACGATGACATGGGCGAGCGCGGTGAGCACGGCGACGTTGGTGCCGGGCATCAGGGGCAGATGCAGCGCCTTCACGTGCGGAGATTCCACCATCTCGGTGCGGCGCGGATCGATCACGATCAGCCTGGCGCCCTGGCGCAGCCGCTTCTTCAGCCGCGAGGCGAACACCGGATGGGCGGAAGCCGGATTGGCGCCGATGATCAGCACGACGTCGGTGTCCTCCACCGAGTCGAAATCCTGCGTGCCGGCCGAAGTCCCGAAGGTTTGCGACAGGCCGTAGCCGGTCGGCGAATGGCAGACGCGGGCGCAGGTGTCGACATTGTTGTTGCCGAAGCCGGCGCGGATCAGCTTCTGCACCAGATAGGTTTCTTCATTGGTGCAGCGTGACGAGGTGATGCCGCCGACCGCGTCGCGGCCGTATTTCTGCTGGATGCCCTTGAACTTCGCGGCGGCGAAATTCAAGGCTTCGTCCCACGATACTTCCTGCCAGGGATCCTCGATCCGCTCGCGGATCATCGGCTTCAGGATGCGCTCCTTGTGGGTGGTGTAACCCCAGGCGAAGCGGCCCTTGACGCAGGAATGGCCGCGATTGGCCTTGCCGTCCTTCCACGGCACCATGCGTACCACTTCCTCGCCGCGCATCTCGGCCTTGAAGGCGCAGCCCACGCCGCAATAGGCACAAGTGGTGACGACCGAGTGTTCGGGCTGGCCGATCTCGATCACGGATTTCTCGGTCAGCGTCGCGGTCGGGCAGGCCTGCACGCAGGCGCCGCAGGATACGCATTCGGAGCCGAGGAAGCTCTCGTTCATGCCGGGCGAGACGCGGCTGTCGAAGCCGCGGCCGGAGATCGTCAGCGCGAAGGTGCCTTGTACTTCCTCGCAGGCGCGGACGCAGCGCGAGCAGACGATGCACTTCGAGGGATCGTAGGTGAAGTACGGATTGGACTCGTCCTTCGGCATCCAGTTGTCGTTTTCGCAGCCGTGCGATTCGGCGAAGACGTGGTTCTGACCTTCATAGCCGTAGCGCACGTCGCGCAGGCCGACGGCACCCGCCATGTCCTGCAATTCGCAGTCGCCGTTCGCGGCGCAGGTCAGGCAGTCCAGCGGGTGGTCGGAGATGTAGAGCTCCATCACGCCCTTGCGCAGCTTCTTCAGCCGCTCGCTCTGGGTGTGCACGACGAGGCCGGGCATGACCGGCGTCGTGCAGGAGGCCGGCGTGCCGGCGCGGCCCTCGATCTCGACGAGGCAGAGCCGGCAGGAGCCGAAGGCGTCGACCATGTCGGTCGCGCAGAGCTTTGGAATCTGGGTGCCGGCTTCCATCGCCGCGCGCATGATCGAGGTGCCCTCGGGCACCGTGATCTGATTGCCGTCGATGGTCAGCGTGACCATCGTCTCGGATTTGGATTTGGGCGTGCCGAAATCGGTTTCCTGGATCAGCGACATCGTGATTTCCTTGCTATTCCGCGGCCTGCAGCCGGGCCGGTGCGGGACCTAGATCTCCGCCGAAATCTTCCCGGAAGTGTTTCAGTGCGCTCATCACGGGGTAGGGCGTGAAGCCGCCGAGTGCGCACAGCGAGCCGAATTTCATGGTGTTGCAGAGGTCTTCGACAACAGCGAGGTTTTCCGCCACGCGCTCGCCATTGATGATCTTGTTGATGGTCTCGACGCCGCGGGTCGAGCCGATCCGGCACGGCGTGCACTTGCCGCAGGATTCGACCGCGCAGAATTCCATCGCAAAGCGGGCCTGCTTCGCCATGTCGACGCTGTCGTCGAACACCACGATCCCGCCATGGCCGATCAGGCCGTCGCGCGCGGCGAACGCTTCATAGTCGAACGGCGTGTCGAACAGCGCGCGCGGGAAGTAGGCCCCGAGCGGGCCGCCGACTTGAACCGCGCGCACCTCGCGCCCGGTGAAGGTGCCGCCGCCGATCTCGTCGACGAGTTCGCCGAGCGTGACGCCGAAGGCGGTCTCGAACAGCCCGCCATATCTGATGTTGCCGGCGAGCTGGATCGGCATCGTGCCGCGCGAGCGGCCCATGCCGAAATCGGCGTAGGCCTTGGCGCCGTTGTCGAGGATGAAGGGAATCGCCGCGAACGACAGCACGTTGTTGATCACGCTCGGGCGGCCGAACAGGCCCTTATGCGCCGGCAGCGGCGGCTTGGCCCGCACGATGCCGCGGCGGCCCTCGAGGCTTTCCAGCAACGAGGTCTCTTCGCCGCAGACATAAGCGCCGGCGCCGACCCGCACCTCGAGATCGAACTCATGGGCGGAGCCGCCGATGCGCTTGCCGAGCAAGCCGGCGCGGCGGGCGGCCACGATCGCCGCGTTCATCGCTTCGACCGCGTGCGGATATTCCGAGCGGATGTAGATGTAGCCCTTGGTGGCGCCTACCGTGATACCTGCGATCGTCATGCCCTCGATCACGACGAAGGGGTCGCCTTCCATGATCATGCGGTCGGCGAAGGTGCCGCTGTCGCCTTCGTCTGCGTTGCAGACGATGTATTTGCGGTCGGCGCTGGCCTGCGCCACGGTCTTCCACTTGATGCCGGTGGGGAAGCCGGCGCCGCCGCGGCCGCGCAGACCGGACGTCGTGACGTCGGCGAGGATCTGGTCGGAGGTCAGCGTCAGCGCCCGCTCCAGGCCCTTGTAGCCGCCATGGGCGCGGTAGTCGTCGACCGAGCGCGGATCGAGCACGCCGCAGCGGACGAAGGTCAGCCGGGTCTGGCGCTTCAGCCAGGGAATCTCGTCCGTGACACCAAGCCGCAGCGCGTGCTGGCCGCTGCCGGCCATCGCGTCGAGCAGGGGTGGAACGTCCGCCGGCGTCACCGGGCCGAACGCGACGCGACCCTGGGCGGTCGCCAGCTCGACCATCGGCTCCAGCCAGTACAGCCCGCGCGAGCCGGTCCTGACGATTTCGAGCGGCATGCCGCGCGCTGCTGCGGCCTGCTCGAAGGCGAGGGCGACATCGTCGGCGCCGACGGCGACCGCGCCGGCGTCGCGGGGAATGAAGATCCGCATTGTCATCGCTGTGCCTCCGCGACCAGCGCGTCGATCCGCGCTTCGTCGAGCCGGCCGACCACGCGGCCATCCAGCATCGCCGAGGGCGCGGTGGCGCACAGCCCGAGGCAGTAGATCGGCTCCAGCGTCACGCGGTCATCCGCCGTGGTATTGCCGAGGGCAACGCCGAGCTTGGCTTCCGCGTGCGCCGCGAGCGCATCGCCGCCGGCGGCCTGGCAGGCCTCGGCGCGGCACAGCTTGAGGACGTGGCGGCCCGCAGGTTGCTTCCGGAAATCATGGTAGAAGGTGAAGACGCCGTGCACCTCGGCGCGCGACAGGTTGAGCGCCTCCGCCACCATCGGGATCGCAGGCTCCGGCACGTAGCCGAAGGCCTCCTGCAGCGCGTGCAGGATCACCAGCGTGGCGCCTTCGAGCCCGGCATGCTCGGCGATGATTTCAGCGCCGCGCGCCTTGTCCCAAGCTTCGTATCCCACCGTCATCAGCGCTTCTCACGATCAGTTTTTTGCTTCGCACATGAGAGTTGGAATCCTTCGAAACATCAATAAAGCTGTCTCATGCGGCGATTGCGAAACGCGATTAATAGCGCTGTCGAATGGATCGATGCGGGATCGTAATAATGTTCTGGAATCGCGCACTTCCGGGGCGCTTTGGATTTCGGGATCGCACCCCGATCGTGCTACCTATGGACGTGTTGGGCTGCCGCTTGGGGAGCCGTTTTCCGAAGGGATTTGAACCTTGATCGACAAGCTGGAACTTCTGCTGGCGCTGGCCAAGGAACGGCACTTCGGCCGGGCTGCGGAGGCGTGCGGCGTCACCCAGCCGACGATGTCGACCAGTCTCAAGCAGCTCGAGGAAATCCTCGGCGTCATGCTGGTGCAGCGCGGATCCCGCTTCCAGGGCTTCACGCCCGAAGGGGAGCGGACGCTGGACTGGGCGCGGCGCATCGTCGGCGATGCGCGCGCGATGAAGCAGGAGATCAACAGCCTCAAGGACAAGCTGTCGGGCGAGATCCGGATCGCGGCGATCCCGACCGCGCTCGGCATGGTGGCCTCGCTGACCACGCCGTTCCGGGCGCGCCATCCCGACGTGCGGTTCCGCATCCAGTCGTGCACGTCGGCCGATGTGCTCGGTCTGCTCGAGAATCTCGAGGTCGATGCCGGGCTGACCTATATCGAGAACGAGCCGATCGGCAAGGTCCGCACCATCCCGCTCTATAACGAGAGCTATCGCTTGCTGACGGCGCCGGATGCGATGTTCGGCGACCGCAAGCAGGTGACGTGGAAGGAAGTCGGCACCGTGCCGCTCTGTCTGCTCACGCCCGACATGCAGAACCGCCGCATCATCGATCGCGCGCTGACCTCGGTCGGCGCGGAGGCGACGCCGACGCTGACGTCGAACTCACTGCTCGTGCTCTACACCCACGTGAAGACCGGCCGCTGGGCCAGCGTGATGCCGGCCAAGCTCGCCGAGACGCTCGGCCTTGCGGATACGGTGCGCAGCATTCCGATCGTCGATCCGGTCGTGGACTACAGCATTGGCCTCGTGATCCCGCAGCGCGATCCGATGACGCCGTTGATCGCAGCCCTGGTGCAGGTCGCACGCGAGGTGGCGCCGACGCTCGAGAGCGCGTAGCTCTCGGCATTCCTTCGTAGCCTTTCCGCCACGGTTCCGGCACAGCAGCAACCGACCACGCGTTGTGTGGTTGCGTTGAAGCAAGTCCTGGTGTTCAGCCGGCGGACAATCTTCGCTTGCTCGCAGCAAAGATGGAACTCAGCGCCGGTTCGGCGGTTGCATTGCGGCGTCCCGGTCAGCGAGCAGGAGCTGCTTTGAATCGTCGCCAGTTACTCCACGGATCGGCCGTATTGCCGACACTCATGTTCTTGCCACAGCGCCAGGCCGCCGCCGCAGCGAGCGCGACGGACGCACCCTTCAACCCAGGCATGGTCAGGGAGCTTGCGCGCAATCTCGCCGGCAAGTCGTTCGAGGCGCCGGACGAGAAATTGCCGAACGGCCTGACGGACCTCAACTACGACCAGTACCGCTCGATCCGCTTCACGTCCGAGCGCGCGCTGTGGCGCGGCGCGAAGCTGCCGTTCGAAGCGCAGTTCTTCCACCGCGGTTTCTTCTACAAGAACAAGGTCAAGATCTTCGAGGTCGCCGACGGCAAGGTCAGCGAAGTCAAGTACAGCAAGGACATGTTTTCGTTCGGCGAGACCGTACCTGACTTCACCGAGACCGATCTCGGCTTTGCCGGATTTCGCATCCACGCGCCGATCAACAAGCCGGACTACTATGACGAGGTCTGCGTCTTCCTCGGCGCGAGCTATTTCCGCGCCGTCGCGAAGGACGAGACCTACGGCCTGTCGGCGCGCGGCCTGTCGATCGATACAGGCGAGGCCAAGGGCGAGGAGTTTCCGTTCTTCAAGGCGTTCTGGCTCGAGCGTCCCGTGCCCAACGCGACCTCGCTGGTCATTCACGCCTTGCTCGACAGCAAGAGCTGCGCGGCAAGCTACCGCTTCACGATCAGGCCTGGAGCGACCACGGTGTTCGATGTCGAGGCATCGCTCTATCCGCGTGCCGATCTCGAGCACGTGGGCCTTGCGCCGATGACGAGCATGTTCTTCTTCGGGCCCAACGATCGCAACGAGGTCGACGACTTTAGGCCGTCGGTGCACGATTCGGACGGGCTTGCGATCTACAACGGCAAGGGCGAGAGCCTGTGGCGCCCGCTGAGCAATCCGCGCGACCTCCAGATCAGCACGTTCCAGGACGTCAATCCGCATGGCTTCGGTCTGATGCAGCGCGAGAAGAATTTCTTCGCCTATCAGGACATCGAATCGCGCTTCGAGAAGCGTCCGAGCTTGTGGGTCGAGCCGATCGGCGACTGGGGCGAGGGCGCGGTCATCCTGTTCGAGATCCCGACCAAGGAAGAGATCCACGACAACATCGCCGCGTTCTGGCGGCCGAAGGCGCCGCTCAAGGCCAAGAGCGAGACCAATTTCACCTATCGCCTGCATTGGGGGCCGGACGCGCCGAAGCCGCATTCGCTCGCGCGCTTCACGCGCAGCGGCATCGGCGCGCATGGCGAGAACAGCAAGCTGTTCGTGCTCGACCTGTTCGGGGGCAATCTGAAGGGGATCGATCCCGGCAGCGTCAAGGGCGTCGTGACGGCCGAGAAGTCCGAGATCACGAATGTCGTCACGCAGCCAAATCCGAATACCGGCGGATGGCGGCTCAGCTTCCAATGCGCCGTCAAGAAGGACCCGGTCGAGCTGCGTGCGCATCTGGCGCAGGATGACAAGCCGCTCTCCGAGATCTGGGTCTATCGATGGGCGCCATAGTCACGTCGCCTCAGTCCGACGTCGCCGCGGCGGCCGACGGCTTCCTGCCACAAGAGAGCCCGCTTGCGATGTCGGCGGCCGATCTCGGCCGGCCGCCGCATGCGGTGAGCACGCCGGTGTCGGTCGGCGCGGGCATGTTGATGCGCCGCGCGTTCGTCCTGATGCTGACGGCGGCGCTGACCGGCGCCGGCGCCTACGAGATGTACATGGTGGTCCAGGTCGGCGGCGTGACGATCATGGAAGGCATGGTGCTGGTGCTGTTCGTCGCGCTGCTCGCCTGGATCGCGTTTTCGTTCGCTTCGGCGCTCGCCGGCTTCTTCGCTCTGCTTCGCCGCAACGGCAACGCCTTGCCGATCCGCGACGACGGTCCCTTGCCGCAGCTCGCGAGCCGGACCGCGGTCCTGCTCCCGACCTACAACGAGAATCCGCATCAATTGATGGCGCGCCTGCGCGCCATCTACGAGTCCGTCGAGGCGACCGGGCGGGGCGACAGCTTCGACTGGTTCATGCTCAGCGACACCCGCGATCCCGATACCTGGATCGCCGAGGAGAGGGCGTTTCTCGAACTGTGCGAGGCCTGCGGCGCGCAACGGCTGTTCTACCGGCATCGCGCCGACAACACGGCGCGGAAGTCCGGCAATGTCGGCGAGTGGATCACGCGGTTCGGCGGCGCCTACCGGTTCATGATCGTGCTCGACGCCGACAGCCTGATGTCGGGCGACACCATGGTGCGGATGGCGCACGCGATGGAGACCAACCCGCAGGCGGCGCTGCTGCAGACGCTGCCGGTCATCGTCAATGCGCGCAGCCTGTTCAGCCGCCTGCAACAGTTCGCCGGCCGGCTCTACGGGCCGATGGTCGCGGCCGGTGTCGCGTGGTGGCACGGCTCCGAGGGCAATTACTGGGGGCACAATGCCATCATCAGGATCGAGGCATTTGCGGAGCAGGCGGGGCTGCCCGAGCTCTCCGGACGCAAGCCGTTCGGCGGACATATCCTGAGCCACGACTTCGTCGAGGCGGCGCTGATGCGGCGCGCCGGCTGGGGCATCTACATGGCCCCGATGCTCGGCGGCAGTTTTGAGGAGGTGCCGCCGTCGCTATTGGATTTTGCCGCGCGCGACCGCCGCTGGTGCCAGGGCAATCTGCAGCATCTCGCCGTGCTGAGGACGCGCCGGTTGCATTGGATCTCGCGGCTGCATTTCATGACCGGGATCGGCTCCTACATCACCGCGCCACTCTGGCTGTCGTTCTTGCTGCTCGGAATCCTGATCTCGTTGCAGGCGCGCTTCATTCGGCCCGAATATTTTCCGAAGGGTTTTTCGCTGTTCCCGAACTGGCCGGCGCAGGACCCGGTGCTCGCCGCCTGGGTATTTGGCCTCACCATGGCGCTGCTGATCGTGCCGAAGCTGCTCGGCTTCATCCTGTTGCTGACGCGCTCGGATACGCGCCGGCAATTCGGCGGCGGGTTCCGGGTGCTGACGGGCGTGCTCGCCGAGGTGCTGATCTCGGCGATGATCGCGCCGGTCATGATGGTGTTCCAGTCGATCGCCGTCGTCGAGATCCTGCTCGGCCGGGACGCCGGCTGGCAGACGCAGCGGCGCGACGACGGCGCGGTCGAGCGGCGGGAGTTGTATCGGAAGTATGGCGTTCCCACCGCCTGCGGTGTCGCGATGGCGATAAGCGCCTGGGCGGTGTCGCTGCCGCTGTTGCTGTGGATGTCGCCGGTGATCGTTGGCCTGCTGTTTGCGATTCCGATCGGCGCCTGGACCGCCCGGCCGGCGATGCACGCGCTGTTCGTGACGCCGGAGGAAGCTAAGCCGCCACGCGTGCTGGTCCGCGCCAATGAGCTGGCGGCGTCGCCGGCACACGCATCGGCCCCTGCGCTCGCGACGTTGCGGCAGGATTCCGGGCTGTTGCAGCGCCATCTCTCGTCGCTGCCGCCGGCGCGGCGCGGCGGTCCGGGCGAGATCGATCTTCATCTCGCGGTGGCGCGTGCGCGGATCGAGGCAAGCGACAGCTTCGACCAAGCGGTCCGCCATCTCACGCCTCGCGAGACGTTGGCCGTGCTCGGTGATTCCGCGCTGCTGGAAGGGGTGCTTGCGAAGTAGTGGGGGGCGTCAGGCCGCTTCCGGCAGCTTCGTCTGCAGGGACCGCGGATCGCGCGGCAGCGTGACGCGGACGACGGTGCCGACGCCGAGCTTGGAGCGCAGCCGCATCGAGCCGCCGTGCAGATTGGTGAGCGAGCGCGCGATCGCAAGTCCGAGACCGGAGCCCTGGTAGCTCTTGGTGAGCTGGCTCTCGACCTGCTCGAACGGCTTGCCGAGCCGGCGCAGCGATTCCGGCGCGATGCCAATGCCGCTGTCGGCGATCAACAGTACGATCGAGTCATCCAGCATCTGGCCGCGCACCAGCACGCGGCCGTGGTCGGGCGTGAATTTCACTGCATTGGAGAGCAGGTTGACGATGATCTGCTTGACCGCGCGGCGGTCGGCGACGACCGAGATCGTGCTTTCGATATCCGACTCCAGCGACAGTCCCTTGTGCTCGGCGCGGCCAGAGACCACGCGCAGCGACTCCGCGAGGATGCCGGAGAGATCGAGCGGCTCCATGTCGAACTTCATGCGGCCGGCCTCGATCTTCGACATATCGAGGATGTCGTTGATGACCTCGAGCAGGTATTTCCCCGACGTCAGGATGTCGTGGCAGTACTCCGCGTATTTGTCCGAGCCGAGCGTGCCGAACAGGCCGCTGCCCATGATCTCGGAGAAGCCGATGATGGCGTTGAGCGGGGTGCGCAGCTCATGGCTCATATTGGCGAGGAATTTCGACTTCGCGGCGTTGGCGTCCTCGGCGCGGGTTTTTTCCTGCGAGTATTTTTCGGCGAGGTCGGCGAGCTCGACGGCCTGCCGTTCCAGCTCGGCTTGCGAGCGCTGCAGGTCGATCACGGTGGCGCGCAGGCGCAGGTCGTTGTCGACCAGCTTCTGCTCGTGCGCCTTGATGCGGGTGATGTCGGTGCCGACCGAGACGTAGCCGCCGTCCTTGGTGCGGCGCTCGCTGATGTGCAGCCAGCTGCCGTCGTCAAGCTGGGCCTCGAAGGTGCGGGCGCCGGGCGCCGGGACGCCGCTCTCGTGCAGGCGGGTGCGCACTTCCGGCATGCTGCCGACCTCGATCACGGTCTCGTAGGAGGTGCCGGGGCTGACGGCGGAATCGGGCAGCTTGTGCAGCCGCTGGAAGTGCGAGTTGCAGAGCACGAGGCGGTCGTCGGCATCCCAGAGCACGAAAGCCTCGGGAATGGTCTCGATCGCGTCGCGCAGCCTGAGATCGGCTTCCACAGACTTCTCGGCGAGGCTTTTCTGCTCGGTGATGTCGACCGCGATGCCGATCAGATGCAGGCCGCCGTCGGCGGCAGCATGGCTGAGCTCGCAGCGCACCCGCAGCCAGATCCAGTGGCCGCCGACATGGCGCATGCGGAAGCTCTGGTCGATGTGATCGATCTTGCCCGAGATCAGCTGGTCGGCGATGTCGAACAGGTTGATGTCGTCCGAATTCACCAGCGCGTTGACCTCGCCGAAGGTGAGGAGGTCGTTGCGGGTGTCGAGGCCGAGCAGGGTGAACATCGACTGCGACCAGAAGATCCGGCCGCGCGACAGGTCCCAGTCCCACAATCCGCAGCGGCCGCGGTTGAGCGCGGTGTCGATCCGGCCGCGCACGGCGTCGTTGATCAGGTCGCCCTCGCGGGCGCGGGTCGATTGCCAGTGGAACGCGAAGCCGAGGATCAGCACGACGAAGCTCGTGGTCGCCGACAGCGTCACCGAGAGCGCCGCGTCCGATCCCCAGATTGGCTCGTTCATCTCCTGGATGACGACGACCTGGCCGGGCAGCGACTTGACGAGCTGCGAGATCGCCAGTGCGCCGGTGCCGCCGGGCAGTGTCATGTCGCTGACCGTGCCCTGCTGGCCGGGCGCGACGAGCAGCTGCGCGGTGGAGACGATGTCGAGGATGCGGTCGTTCTCGCCGGCGCCGTCGACCGGCACGCGCGCCAGCACGCGGTGATCGGCGCTGGTGATGATGACGTGGCGGCCGTAGGCGATGCCCCAGGACGGGATCAGGTCCGGCAGCAGTTCCTGCATCCGCTCGATGCTGGCGAGCCGGTCGTGCCGCACCGAGGTCAGGCGATCGAGACGTTCGGCGAGGATGTCGGACAGTGCAGCAAGGTCGCGCTTCATCGCGCCGCGCTTCTGCCGGTTCTGGTCGATCACCTGGACGAAGGCGCCGAGGCAGATCGTGATGAGGAAGGCGATGATGAGCGTAGGGACAGCGCGGCGCAGTGCAGGCTCGGCCGTCAGGAGCCTGTGATAGGCCGGTTTCGCGATCGACTGCGCCAATCCCTTGATCGAATCGGATTGGACGCACGCGTTCGCTGCATGCGCGCGCGCCATGCCTGAGACCCCCGCTCTAAGCTGATTTTTTACCCGGTTCGGATGCTCCCCACGATGCATCCGAATCATGATCATTTGAATCCAGATTTCCGGGACTGTCGAGAGTCAACGATTCGTTAATGCGAAAAAATTCTTGTCCCGGGAAGAATCATGCGGCGCAAAGCGAGTCCGAAACGGGAACGGCTCCGTAGAATTACGCGCGCGTCGGCTCTGCGTGACTGATCACACGCTTCACGGTGGGGAACGCACGACGCAGTTTGCGTTCGATCTCGTCGACGCTTTCGTGCACCTTGATCACACTCATCGAAGGCTGCGCGCGGCAATGGAAGTTGACGACCTCGCCGGCGTCGGTGTTGCGGACCCGCACATTGTGGATGTCATGGATCGCGCCGCCATCGGCAAAGCCGGTCAGCGCCGCCTTGATGGCTTCGACGCGGTCCGGCGCGGCGTCGGTTCCCCACGGCAGTTCCGGCTCGAGCGGCTCGATATGGGTGTCGACCTCGACGTCCTCGCCGAAATCCTCGCGGATCGCGCGCTCGAGCCCGTGGGCGATGTCGTGCGCTGCGTCGAGCGCCATGTCGCTGTCGACCTCGAGGTCGATGCCGACGATCAGCTTGCCGCCGATGTCGTGCACCGTGACGTGGTGGATGGCGAGGCCGGAATTGCGCGCGATCACCATGATGCGCTCGCGCACGCTCTCATTGTCGCGCGCCACCGGCACCGCGGTGAAGGTGAGGTCGGCGTCGCCGAACGTCTTGGTCAGCGCCGCCTGCGCCCGGCGCTTGATGTCCTCGACGCGGTCGATCGGGTAGGTGCGCGGCACCTTGGCGATGGCATCGATGAAATGCGTCGCGCCGACCATGCGGACGCGCAACCGGTCGACATCGACCACCCCCGGCACGGCCTTGATGGCGGCGGTGGCCTTCTCCAGCGCGCCTTCGGGCGCGCGGTCGAGCAGGGTCTCGACCGTCTCCCGCGCCATGCGCAGGCCGAGCAGGGCGATCATCAACGCGACCGCGATCGCCGCTGCGGCATCGCCCCACCAGAAGCCGAAGCCGGCGAGCACCAGGCCGACGATGACGGCGGTCGAGCCCATCACGTCGGAGGCGAAATGCAGCGCATCGGCGGCCAGCGCCTGGCTCTTGGTGTCGCGCGCGGCGCGGTGCAGCGCGCGGGCCCGCCACAGATTGACGCCGATATCGATGACCAGAACGACAAAGGGAATGGCCGAGATCGACGGCGGCGGCGCGCCCTCGCGCAGATGGCTGTAGGCCTGCACCAGGATGCCGCCGGCCAGCACATAGAGCAGGGCGATGATGCCGAGCGCCGAGACGCTCTCGAACTTGCCGTGTCCGTAATGATGCTCGGCGTCGGCCGGCTGGTCCGACACCCGCACCACCGCCCAGGTGATGATGGTGGCGACCAGGTCGATCGACGAGTGCAGCGCCTCCGAGATCAGCGCCAGCGATCCGATCGCGATGCCGACCACGAACTTCGCCACCGCCATGCTGCCGCTGGCGAGGATCGAGATCGCGGCGACCGATGTCTTGGTGGAGGGTGCGCTGGTGCTGGAAGAGCTCATGGGCGGCGGTTTAGCAGGGAGTTGGTGAACATCAAGTGTCGTTGATGAAACGCAATCGCCACTCAGTTGCAATTGCAGGATTTTGCCAAAATCACGCGGTCGTCCCGGCGGAAGCCAGAATCCACAACCACAGGGTTGTGTGGTTGAAGTGAGCTGTGGCAACCGCATCGCATCATGACTCGCATTCGGGGTATGTGTTGCGCGACGTGTCAACCGAACATCTGCGTTCTCGCGGCGCGTTTCGCCCGAGCTTTGCAAAATCGTTTCGCCACGACACAAGAGGGCGCAGGGAATGCCGGGTGCGCGCTGCACCGCCCGTCGTGTCGAATGGGTAACTCATGCCGCCATCTCGACGCGTAACGTAGGATGGGTAGAGCGCACGAAACCCATCATCTCGGCGTGCGGATGCAATCGATGGGTTTCGCTTCGCTCTACCCATCCTACGAGCTAATGATCCAAAGCGGCCCTTGCCATTTAAGGACCGATTGGTCTATATATCGGCAATGAACCGCCAAACCACCATGCAGGCGCCCCGTGGCCGCCCGCGAAGTTTCGACGTGGACGCCGCCATCGAACGCGCGATGAATGTGTTCTGGTCGCGCGGCTATCACGCCACGGCACTCCCGGACCTGCTGCGTGCGACAAAACTCTCGCGCGGCAGCCTTTACGCCGCGTTCGGCGACAAGCACTCGCTGTTCCTGCGCGCACTCGATCGCTACATTGCCGATGCCCTGACCCGGATGGATGACGAACTCGATCCCCGCAGAGATCCGGTCGATGGCCTGCGGGCCTACCTTGCCGGTTACGTTGAGCGCACGTGCGGTGCCAATGGCCGGCGTGGCTGCCTGTTGGTGGCGACGGCGATGGAGCTGGCCGGCCAGGATGCCGAGGTTGGTCGTCGCTTCGCGAGCTTCTTCAAAACCATGGAGACCAGGGTGGCGGACGCATTTTCCCGTGCGGAGACCGCGGGCAGATTGGCCGATGGCGTCGAGCCTTCGAGTGCCGCCCGAATCCTGATCTGTTTCCTTTGGGGGCTGCGCGTGGTCGCAAAGACGGCTCCGGCACGTACCACGTCGCAGGCCACCGCTGACGCGCTGCTCGATCGCTTCATCAAATAAGCAACTGTTGGAATGACCCTTGATGTCCTCTGGACGTCTGCGCGATCGGTACGCCCATATATGGACCGATCGGTCTTGAAAGGAAGGATGCGATGTCTGCCATCCAGATCATTTGCGCGGTGGCCGTTCCCTTGCTCTGGGGTTATCAGTTCGTGGTCATCAAGGTCGGCGTCACCGAGTTTCCGCCGCTGTTCTTCCTCGGACTGCGTTTCCTGGCCATCGCGCTGCTGCTTGTTCCGTTCGTCAGAAGGCCGACACGCCAACAACTCGGCCCTGTCTCAGCTATTTCGGTTTTCCTCGGCGGACTGAACTTCGGGCTGTTCTATGTCGGCCTTGGGCTCGGCTCGGGGAGCATGTCGGCGGTCGCCTATCAACTCGCCCCGCCGTTCACCGTGCTGCTCGCCTGGCCGCTGCTCGCGGAGCGGCCGTCGCTCGTCACATCCGCTGGCGTGGTGCTGGCGTTCGTCGGCGTGGTGGTGCTGGCGGCGGGGCCGGGGCTGTCGGCAAACGTGCTGCCGCTGCTGCTCGTGGTTGCCGCGGCGTTCGCATTCGCGGTGTCCACCGTCCTGACGAAACGCTACGGCCCTTTCGATCCCCTGATGCTGATGGGGTGGTCGTCGCTGCTCACCGTGCCGCAGGTCATGTTGATGTCGTTGCTGCTGGAATATGGACAGCTGGCGAGCCTTGGCACGGCGGATCAACGGGGCTGGCTGGCGCTCGCCTACACCGTCTTCATCGGCGGCATTGTCGGGTTCGGCCTGTGGTTCTGGCTGATCGCCCGCTGCTCCATGGCCCGCGTCGCCCCCTTCGGTCTGCTGCTTCCGGTGTTCGCTTTGATCTCGAGCGTGCTGTTCCTTGGCGACCAGGTGACGCCGAAACTGGTTGTCGGCGGACTGCTCGCGATCTCCGGCGTCGCCATCACACAGGTCAGACCGGGTGCGAAGTCGGACCAGTCGTAGCGCTCGCAGGGACGGCATTTCGGCCGTAGCCGATGCTTCGCTTCCGTAACAGGGAACCCCCTTCGGTCGGTCGTCCGTTTGCGTAAAATGCGAACGGTTCGCCGCCGCCAGGACGCGAGCGTGTGCGGCAAAACAGCACTCTCTCGGCATGGCCGGTGCGCGGCGCCTCGCCTCAGAGCCGGCCATCGCGGCATGCAGGGCTGCTCGGCGCGTGATTTCGCGCGCCAGACATCTTTTTTGACCGCTCAGCCCGCAGCGTTGGTGTGCAGCTTGTGCCAGAGCGCGCAGCCATGCGGACGGATGCTGCCGGACATGTTTCACGTCGCAACTTCGGGTGGAACGATTGCCCTCTGGGCGTGTTTGGCGGCGATGCTCTCGGTTGCTCAGGGAGTGGACCAATATCCAATGCAGAAGGGAGAGGCCACATGAGGAGCGTTTTCGCGAAGGCGTCAATCCTCGGGGTTGTCAGCGCGGGGCTGATCGGTACGGCTGCGGCACAGACTCAAGATTTGCGCAATGGCGCGGCCGATGCGACCAAGCAGGCAAATTCGGTCTTGCTGAAACAGCTGCCGTTTAACGACACCTCCGATTTCGACGCCGCGAACAAAGGCTTCATGGCCGCGCTGCCTTCCGAGGCAATCAAGGGAAGCACGGGCAACGCGATCTGGAACCCGCAGCAGTACGGCTTCATCAGCGACGCGACGGCCCCCGATACGGTCAACCCAAGCCTGTGGCGACAATCCCGGCTGATCAACATCTCCGGCTTGTTCGAGGTGACCGACGGCATCTATCAGGTCCGCAATCAGGACCTGTCGAACATGACGATCATCGAGGGCAGCGAGGGCATTACAATCGTCGATCCGCTCGTGTCGGCAGAGACGGCAAAGGTGGCGCTCGACCTGTACCGCTCGAAGCGCGGAAACAAACCCGTCAAGGCCGTGATCTACACCCACAGCCACGTCGATCACTATGGTGGTGTGCGGGGCGTCACCAGCGAGGACGACGTCCAGTTCGGCAAGGTCAAGATCTACGCGCCGGATGGATTCCTGGAGGCTGCGGTCGCCGAGAACGTCATGGCCGGCACCGCGATGAGCCGGCGCGCCAGCTACATGTACGGCAACCTGCTCAAGGCGGATCCGAAAGGTCAGGTCGGCGCGGGTCTCGGCACCACGACCTCGGCAGGCACGGTCACGCTCATCGCGCCGACCAACATCATCAAGGAAACCGGACAGAAAGAGAAGATCGACGGCTTGACCTACGAATTTCTGATGGCGCCCGGTTCGGAAGCGCCTTCGGAGATGATGTGGTTCATCGAGGAAAAGAAGGCGATGGAATCCGCCGAGGACGCGACCCACACGCTGCACAATACATATTCGCTTCGCGGCGCCAAAATTCGCGAGCCGCTCCCCTGGTCGAAGTACCTCAACCAGGCGCTGGTGATGTGGGGCGACAAGGTCGACGTGGTGTTTGCGCAGCATCACTGGCCGACATGGGGCAATGACAAGGTGGTTTCACTTCTGGAGAGCCAGCGCGACCTTTACCGCTTCATCAACGACCAGACCTTGCGCATGGTCAACCACGGCATGACGATGCGCGAGATCGCCGACGGATTCAAAATGCCTGACAGCCTCGCCAACGTCTGGGCAAACCGTGGTTACTACGGCTCGATCTATCATGACGTGGCCGCCACCTATGTTCTTTATCTTGGCTGGTTCGACGGCAACCCGGCCACCCTGCACGAACTGCCGCCGGTCGAGGCGAGCAAGAAGTACGTCGAGTTCATGGGCGGCAGCGACGAGGTTCTGAAGAAGGCCAAGGCTTCCTACGACAAGGGCGAATATCGCTGGGTGGCTCAAGCCGTCCACCACGTCGTGTTCGCCGATCCCGACAATCAGGCCGCCAAGGATCTCGAAGCCGACGCGCTCGAGCAGCTCGGCTATCAGGCCGAGTCCGGACCGTGGCGCAACTTCTACCTGACCGGCGCCCAGGAGCTGCGCAACGGTGTCGCCAAGCTGCCGACGCCGAACACCGCGAGCCCCGATACGGTGCGCGCGATGTCCGCGGATTTGTTCTTCGACTATCTCGGGGTTCGCCTCAACGCGGAGAAGGCCGGCAACGCGCATGCGAAGCTCAACTTCGAGTTCGGCAAGGACGGCAACTACTTCGTCGAACTGAAGAACGGAGTGCTGAACCACACGGCGAACATGAAGTCCAACAATGCCGATGCGACCGTCGCGTTGTCGCGCGATACGCTGAACAGCATCATCCTGCAGCAAACCAGGTTTGATGATGCCATCTCGGCCGGCGCGGTGAAGGTCAGCGGAGACCAGACCAAGCTGCGCGATCTCGTGTCGTATCTCGACACGTTCGACTTCTGGTTCAATATCGTGACGCCGAACCAGACGGCTCAATCCGCCACGACGGGGCGAGGGGGAACGTCGCGATAATCATAACGTTAATCATACGGTCAAGCGGCGCGGAGCATTTGCTTCGCGCCGCTTCGCTATGCGCACCTTCGCCGAAGATCGCGCGGATTTCCGCGATCGAGCGGGTGCGGAAGGTGACGCCGACCCTCTTCACGCGCTGTCGAAGACAGCTCCATTCAGTCATTTTGCTGACGCAATCTCTGTTTTAGTCGAGCGAGAAACTGAAAAACACGGTGTGAGGGCCGCCCAGGTTCTCACGATGGTTCCACCGCCGGAACTGGCACGAATCCGAAGGAATTGGCACGCGTAAACGCCTCCGCGTTCGCTTGACCATGTTTTGCGGCATCGGGAACCGGACGATCGAAGAAAATCAATCAAGGAGTTATGATGCTGTTCGGCTCGAGCGCCGCGATTTGCGGCGCCCTGGTTGCGCTCGCCTTTTCTGGCACCGCTGCTCGAAGTGAAATCGCTGCGGTTCATTCAAGCGCCGTCGTCAATGCCGCGTGTGGGGATGCAATCGTTGGCGCGGCATCCATGTACAATCCGTTCAAGCCCGGCAAGGAGGAGGGCGGTCCGAGCACAGCCTCCGGCGAGCGCTATGATCACTCGGTCTGGGCGGCTGCCATCAAGACGAGTCTGCGCCGGAAGTTTGGTGGCGTCCAATTTGGCGCGAGGCCGAAATATGCCCTCGTCGAGGCCGTCGGCAAGAAGGTCATCGTGAAGATAAATGACGTGGGGCCACTCAAGCCTGGCCGCATCATTGACCTCAATGAGCGGACGATGCGCTATTTCGATCCAAGCCTGGAGCTCGGAGTCATCAGTGGCGTCAAGGTCAGCCCGCTTGCGGGGGACTATTGGATTCCCGGGCCCGTTGGCTGATCCGCCCTTTGCTCGCGGTGACGATGACAATCGCCGGAGGCTGCTGCTACAGCGTCACCACGATCTTGCCGAGGTGCTTGTTGGCTTCCATGTGTTCGAACGCCTTGCCGATGTCGGCGAATTTGTAGACCTGGTCGATCGGCAGCTGCAGCTTGCGTGCCTCGACCGCGGGCCAGATGTCCTTGCGCACCTCGTCGAAGATCGCGCGGATCTCCTCGATCGAGCGGGTGCGGAAGGTGACGCCGATATACTGGATGCGGCGCGCCGCGTGCAGGTCGAAGTTGAAGTCGCCGTGGGTGCCGCCAAGCCGGCCGACATTGACGATGCGGCCCTTGACCTTGGTCGCCTTGAGGTTCTGGTTCGCGACCGGTCCGGAAACCTGGTCGACGATCAGGTCGACGCCTTCGCCTGATGTCGCCTGCAGCACCTGATCGACCCAGCCGGGATCCTTCGAGTCGACCGCGAGATCGGCGCCGAACTCCTTCAGTCGGCCGCGACGCGTCGCGTCGGTCGATGAGCCCACCACGAGCTTGGCGCCCTTCAGCTTGGCGATCTGCATCGCCATCAGCCCAACGCCGGAGCTTGCGCCCTGGATCAGCACGCTCTGGCCCGGCTGCAGCGCGCCATTGGTGACGACGGCGTTGTGCATGGTGGCGAGCGCAACGGGCAGGGTTGCGGCCTCGTCGAAATTCATGTTCGAGGGCGCGCGGAACAGCCGGCCGTGATCGGCCAGCGTGTATTCTGCGAATGCCGCGCCGCCGGAGCCCATGATCTTGTCGCCGACCTTGACGCCTTTGGCATCGGGGCCGAGCTCAGCGACCTCGCCGGCCCATTCCATGCCGAGCACGGTGCCGACGCCGCCGGCCGCGCCGTGGACATGGCCCTTGGTCATGCCGAGATCGGCGCGGTTCAGCCCGCAGGCATGGACCTTGACCAGCACCTGGGTGCCCTTCGGCACGGGCTTCGCAACGTCGGTGATTTCAGGGCCGTTAGGGCCGTAGACATAGGCTTTCATGGGCTTCTTCTCGTTGTGTCTAACGCGAGATGACTTGAATTCCGTCATCCTGAGGTGGCCGCTTTTTCAGCGGCCCTCGGAGGATGGACGGCCCGGCTGGTGGCCGTCGACCCTTCGAGACGCGCTTCGCGCTCCTCAGGGTGACGGATAACACTCGTGCTCCGCTCCGGCCTATTCCGCGGCCTGGCGCTTGGCGCCGGACATCATCGCTTCCAGCCGCTCGCGAATGATCGCTTCCGCTTCGTGGACGATGCGCGACACCAGCTCGGCGCAGGACGGAATGTCATGGATCAGGCCCTGCACCTGGCCGGCCGACCAGATGCCTTCGTCGGCATCACCTGACGCGTAGACCATCTTGCCGCGCGCGCCGGCGACCAGCTCGCGCACGTCCTCGAACTTGGCGCCTTCCTTCTCCATCTGCACGACCTTGGTCGAGATCGCGTTCTTGGCGACGCGCGAGGTGTTGCGCATGGTGCGGAAGATCAGCTCGGTCTCGCGCTCGTCATTGGCGACGATGCGTTCCTTCACCAGCTGATGGATCGGGCTCTCCTTGGTGCACATGAAGCGCGTGCCCATGTTGATGCCTTCGGCGCCGAGCGCGAGCGCTGCGACCAGGCCGCGGGCATCGCCGAAGCCGCCGGAGGCGATCATCGGGATCTTCACCTTGTCGGCGGCGGCGGGGATCAGGATCAGGCCGGGGGTGTCGTCCTCGCCGGGATGGCCGGCGCATTCAAAGCCGTCGATCGAGATCGCGTCGGCGCCCATCCGCTCGGCGGACAGCGCGTGGCGAACGCTGGTGCATTTGTGCAGCACCTTGATGCCGTGCTTCTTGAACTCGTCGACATGCTCCTGCGGCTTGTTGCCGGCGGTCTCGACGATCTTGATGCCGCTCTCGATGATGGCCTGGCGGTATTCGGCGTAGGGCGGCGGCTTGATCGCGGGCAGGATGGTCAGGTTGACGCCGAACGGCTTGTCGGTCAGCTCGCGGCAGCGCGCGATTTCCTTGCGCAGATCGTCCGGCGTCGGCTGTGTCAGCGCGGTGATCATGCCGAGCGCGCCGGCATTGGCCACGGCGGCAACCAGCTCGGCGCGCCCGACCCATTGCATGCCGCCCTGCACGATCGGGTGGTCGACGCCGAACATTTCGGTGAAACGTGTCTTGATCATTCTGCCCTCGTTTCCATCAGGATTTTCCGTGTCGCGGACGGCGGCGCACGGTGTTGTTATGGATGTCGAGGGGAAGGATGCAGTCCTGTCCGGCAATTGTCTACCGGCGACCTGCGGCGCGCCCATGCGGAAATGACAGGCCGCGGCGGTCGGGCGAGGGCGGGACGGAAATCTTTCGTCATCTGTTCAGGCGCTGGTGATCGAACACGCAGCGCCTGGCTGAGAGCAAGGCAAAGCAGGCGCTTGTTACGCCGGCACGGCGTCCTTCTTCGACGCGGCGGTCTCCTCGTCGAATGCGGCGGCGATGTCGCGCATGCTGACGACGCCGATCAGGCTGTAATTGTCGATGACGGGCACGTGGCGAATGTGGTGCTTGGTCATGAGATGACGGATGTGCTCGAGCGTGTCGCTCGATGTGCACGACACCAGCTGCTGCACCGACACGAACTGCGACACCTTCATGCTTGCGCCCGCCGCACCGTGCTCGGCGATCGCGCGCACCACGTCGCGCTCGGTGAACATGCCGACGGCGGTGTTACCCTCGGTGCGAACGACATCCTTGACCACGAGCGCGCTGATATTGCTGGCGCGCATCAGTTGCGCGGCGATCGCCACCGTCTCGTTCATGCGCACCGTGGCGACGCGGGGGGTCTTCTTGCGCAGGATATCTCCGACTTGCATGGCAACCTCCTGGGTTATCGTTGACTGGAGTCTGGTATACAAAATGCCAATTGTCAACGTGGCTGTCACAGAAATCTACCATCAGCAAAATGCTTAAATAGGCAGGTTTGCTGACATTTCCGACGATTTTGAGCGGCCGTGGGCGGCGCGGGCGATCTGCCGCACTAAGCGTGGTGGTATCTGGCATCCCTGAGCTGGCAAAAAAGAGAAGAGGCGCACCGAAATGCGCCTCCATCAGTCTCCGGGGAAATGTCGGGACCAAGCGGTCCTGATCGGGTGGTCTTTAGCCAAGCCGTCTTGTTAAGCCGTCTTGGCGCTCGTCGCGGTCTCTTCCGCGGCGGCAGCCTCGTTGCCGTTGATGAAGGCGCGGCGCATCGGCTTGATCACGAACAGCGCCATCAGCGCCGCGGTGGCGTTGAGGGCGACCGCGATCACGAACACCGCCTGCCAGCCATAGCTGGCGGCAACGATGCTGGCGGCAGGCACCAAGAGCGCTGCGGTGCCCTTCGCGGTGTAGAGCATGCCGTTGTTGGTGGTCGCGAACTTCGAGCCGAAGGTGTCGCCGCAGGTCGCCGGGAACAGCGAGTAGATCTCCCCGAACACGCCGAAATAGACCGCGGTCGCCAGCACGAACACCACCGGGTTGTGACCCCAGGTGGATAGCGTGAGCAGCATCAGAGCGCCGGTGCCGAACGCAATGAACATGGTGTGCTCGCGGCCGATATTGTCGGACACCCAACCGAAGAACGGCCGTCCGAAACCGTCGAAGATGCGGTCGAGCGAGATCGCAAAGGTCAGCGCGGCCATCTGGAAGCCGGCGAGCGTGACCGGCGTGTTCGCGATCTTGTAGTCGTGCGCGATCGGCGCGATCTGCGCCGCCGCCATCAGGCCGCCGGCGGCGACCATCACGAACACCAGATACATCACCCAGAAGATCGGGCTGCGCAGCACCTGCGGCGGCGTGAAGTCGACCTTGGTCTGCGGCAGATTGAGCTGCTTCTTCTTCGGCGGGATCGAGACCGCGGGCGGCTGGATGAAGAAGGCGAGCAGGAAGACGATCAATCCCTGTCCGATGCCGAAATCGAAGAACGCGGTCTGATAGCCGCTCGCGGCGATCATCTTTGCAATCGGCACCACCGTGAGCGCGGCGCCGGCGCCGAAGCCGGCCGCGGTTGCGCCGGCGGCGAGGCCGCGGCGATCGGGAAACCACTTCAGCGCGTTGCCGACGCAGGTGCCGTACACCGCGCCGGCGCCGATGCCGCCGAACACGGCGGCGGTGTAGAGCAGGGCGAGCGAGTCGGCATAGGAGTTCAACACCCAGGCGAGCGCGATCATGATGCCGCCGAACATGATGACGAGCCGCGGGCCGTATTTGTCGACGAACCAGGCCTCGACCGGCACCAGCCAGGTCTCGGTCACCACGAAGATCGTGAAGGCGAACTGGATCGCCGCGCGGCCCCAGTGATGCGCGCCGTCGATCGGATCGACGAACAGCGTCCAGCCATATTGCAGGTTCGCGATCATCGCCATGCAGACGATGCCCATGACGAGCTGCAGCCAGCGGAAGCCGCTGGACGAAGGTTGAGCTTGTGTGACGGCAGTATTGCTGGAAACCATCAAGTCCTCCCGAGCGCGCTGGTCTTGTGACCGAGTGTCGCAATTATTGTGGCGTATCGTCGCAAGCGCCCGGCGGAAGTTGGTATACTATATTCCAGAAAGCAAGCCCTTCATTCCGCTGCAACGCAGCAAATCTGACATTCGACGCGCCGGTCCAGACGGCATCTCGTGGCCAGCCAAAATGAAAAGCGCCCGGCTTTTGGCCAGGCGCTTCGCAGGCTGTGGTGAGGCGGTTGCTCAAGCCGTAGCCGATTTCGCGACCACGATTTTTCGCCAGGGCTTGAGCAGCATGATCGCGAGCAGCGAGGCGAGGATGTTGGCACCTGCCGCGATGATGAACACCTTGTCCCAGTTGCCCGACGATTGCTGCATGTAGTTGGCGATCGGCACCAAGAGCGCCGCGGTGCCCTTCGCGGTGTAGAGCAGGCCCGCATTCGTGGTGGCGAACTTGGCGCCGAACGTATCGGTGCAGGTCGAGGGGAACAGCGAGTAGATCTCGCCCCAGGCAAAGAACACGAAGCCCGAGAGCAGCACGAACCAAACCGGGTCGTGTCCCCAGAGGTAGAGCATCCAGATGCCGATGCCTTCCATGCCGAAGGCGATGAACATCGTGTTCTCGCGGCCGATCATGTCGGAGATCCAGCCGAAGAACGGACGCGTCAGGCCGTTGAGGACGCGGTCGATGGTTGCCGCGAAGGTGACTGCCGTCATCGTCACCGCCATCAGCGTGACCGGCACGCTGTCGACCTTCCAGTCGACCGCGATCGGCTTCAGGTTCGCCGTCACCATCAGGCCGCCGGCGCCGACGATCACGAACATGAAGTACATCAGCCAGAAGATCGGCTGCCGCAGCACTTCGGTCGGCTGATAGTTGCGCCGGGTCTGGATGATGTTGGCGTTCGCCACGACGGCCGGCACCTGTCCGGCCTTCGGCGCCAGCAGGAAGAAGGAGAGCAGCACGATGATGATGCCCTGGCCGAGACCGAAGTACAGGAAGGTGGTCTGGAAGCCGGAGTCCTTGATCATCGCCTGGATCGGCGCGACCGTGAGCGCCGAGCCTGCGCCGAAGCCGGCAGCGGTGATGCCCGCGGCAAGTCCGCGCTTATCCGGAAACCATTTCAGCGCGTTGCCGACGCAGGTGCCGTAGACGCCGCCGGCGCCGATGCCGGCGATGATCATGCCGAGATAGTAGCCGTTCAGCGACGTCGCCTGGGCGTTGATCGCCCAGCCGAGTGCGCAGAGGATGCCGCCGACCAGCACGACGATGCGCGGACCGTATTTGTCGACGAACCAGCCTTCGACCGGCACCAGCCAGGTCTCGAACAGCACGAACAGCGTGAAGGCCCATTGGATCGATGCGCGATCCCATCCGAATTTCTTCTGGATGTCGGGGACGAAGAATGTCCACCCGTATTGATAATTTGCGATCATCACCATCGCGGCGACGCCGATCGCGAGTTGCATCCAGCGATAGGTGTCGCTGACACGCGCGGCCGCGGGGGCCGCAGTTGCCTGAACCATGTCCGACATAGATCCTCCCAGTGCGCCCCTTGTCGTTGCTTATGAGCGCGCGATGGCCATCTTGGTATCCGATATGCCAAGGTTCAAGCTGTCGCAGGGGCAGCGCGCGCTTATGCCGCACAGGACTCAGCCCGGGCACCCCGGGAGAGTAGTTCAGCGCGCAAGGAAATGGCCCCGAAAATCGGGGCCATTGGTCGAAGGTTCAATGTCAGGTCGCATCTTGCGACGAAAGCTGCATCCGGCGGAGAGCGCCGGAAATCCCTTGGCTTAAAGGCCGAAGCGCGGCAGGTCGCCGTTGCGATTCGAGATCTCCGCGCTCTTCATCAGCAGGCGGTCGATCGAGGCCAGCAGGCGGCCGAACAGGGTGGAGGAGGGCGCGAGCGTCAGTACAGTGGTCTTGGACATTGGTGTCCCCTTTCCTTGGAGGCCAGCAATGGGCCGGCTCATCATCTGCAGCCAAATTATGTATACCAGATGCCAGATACAACGGACTTGTTTGCATAGCAGCATGCACGACTGTGCAATGCAGCAAAATCGGCTGATCGGATTCCGGATCGGCGTGGATGGGGCGGAGCCCGGCGGCGACGCCGGGTCAGAATTTCCAGCTAAAACTGGCCTTTACCGAGTGGTCCTGGACCCGGTCGGCAAGCTGGCCGACATAGGCGATGCCGATGCTGGCCTGCGGTGTGACCCGCAGGTCGAGGCCGCCTTCGACCAGTGCCGCGTTCCGCGCCAGCGGCACGCCGGCCACGGTGAATCCGGTTCCCAGGCCCTGGAACGCGAGCGCCGATGTCGGGGTCACGTCGCCGAAGGCGTACTGCCAGGCCACCGCCTGTTCGCCGGCGTCGGCCGCCTGGTCGATGCGGAGGTGGTGAGCTTCACCGAGTTCCATCGTCCGAGCTGGGATTTCCGGTCGTTGATTTCGGTCGGCGACGATCCGGAGGTTCGTGCCCGCGGCATGCAGGCGTTTGCGAAGCACATGCACTCGCATCCGTTCTGGCAACACGATCCGGCGTTCTATGGCGAACGCGCGCTGCGCGAGTCGGATTTCTTCAGCGACGAGGAATTCGTCGAGCTGCCGATTGCCAAGGGGGTGTTCCTGCCGTCGGGGGCGCGGCGGATCATGGGGATCGCGTTCGAGCACGCCGGTTATGTGGTCACGGTTGTCGGGCATCGCGTGGTGGGACGGCCGGCGTTCAGCGACGAGGAGCGCGACCGGATGCAGGGTTTTCGTCCGCACATCCTACGCGGCTACCGCCAGGCGCAGGAGCGAACGCTGCGGCGCTGACACCGAGCGACCGCCTGCGTCTGGCATTTCCCGCGCTGACGCCGCGCCAGATCGAGGTGGCGTCGTGGATCGCGCAGGGCAAGTCGAACGAAGAGATCGCGGGCATCCTCGGCGTCGGGCTCGATTCCGTGAAGGCGCACGTCAAGGCGATCAACAGCAAGATCGATTCCGACAGCCGGCGCGCCGCGATCGTCATCGCCCACACCACGCCGCCCTTCGCCGATCTGCCGCCGCTGTGGAAGCTCGGCCTCGAAGATTGAGGCGGGCGGCGCGTTCATAAAGAAGGTCGCCCAAATGCGGCGGCCTCGAGTGAGCGGGTTTGCTTTTCTTCTTGGCCGATGAAGGGTCGGGGCCAAGTCCCTTCACCGCATTCGCTTCACCGCGTCCAGTCTTCGCCGGCGCACAGCGTTCCCATGCAGCCGCGAACGTTCAGCGTGCCCGGCGACACCAGCGTCACCGAGCTCTCATAGGTCTTGCCGTCGTCGGCGTTGTAGATCCGGCCGGCCCATTTGTTCGGGCCGGCGGGCTGCATGTTGATGAACAGCGACATGCCTATGACCGGTCGGGTGCGCTGCGCGCGATCGGCATTCTTGTCGTCGAGCTGCGGCTTGCCGGTGGCCCTGTCTGTCGGCTCCTTCAACCAGACGACGCGGCCGCACAGCGCGCTGCCGCAGCGGTGGACCTTGATCCTGGCGTCGCCGGATTGGGTCAGCCAGACGCCGGCCGGATCGTTGGCCTTGTCGCTCGCCTTGGCGGCATCGGCGGGGCTGCCGAGCAGCGGGATGTGGAACGCGGCCACGATCAGGCGGCGCGTGAGGTGAGCGTGGATCAATTGCTTCAGGGCCTTGCGCAGGCCGTTTTGGTCTGGGATTACCGTCATCATCCACCTTCTTCATGAAAAACTTCATGATAAACATGAAATAAATCACGTTTAGGGTTGAGTCAATGACATTGCCTGGGCATGATGCAATCCGGCCGTACCGGCTTTTTGGCAAAGAATTTTTCGGATGGGTGCGATGGGGAAATCGGTTCGTGAGCAGCGCCAGCTCTGGTTTCGCAGGCTCGATCGGGCGTTCTGGTTGATCTGGGCGGCGTTGCCGGTGGTGTTGTGGCTGGCCTATTACCGCACCGCCACGGCGTCGGCGACGATCGCCGAGAGCCTGATCGGCGAGCAGGCGAAGTGCGCCAGCATCGTCGCCAACCCGCTCACCATGTCGGCCAAGGGCCAGGTGCTGTTCTGGTCGCTGTTCGCGCTTGGGGTATCGTTTTACGCCGTGCTGATCGGCATCCTGCATCGCATGGTGAACCGATTCGCCAACGGACGGATCTTCGTGTCCGAAACGCTGCAGGGTGTCTGGTGGATGGCGATATTCCTGGTGGTCTGGCCGTTTGTGGATACGATCACGACCATCGCGGTGACCTATGCGCTGTATCAGCTTGGCGACATCAAGTTCTTCCTGCCGAGCTACGGCGTCGACGTCGGCACGGTCGCAGGCGGCGTGTTCCTGATGGCGCTGAAATTCGTGATCGAGCAGGCCATCCTGTTGCAGTCCGAAAACGATCTGACGATCTGAGGGTGATGCTTGTGCCCATCGTGGTGAACCTCGATGTCATGCTCGCAAAGCGCAAGCGCCGCCTCGGAGACCTCGCGGACGCGATCGGCATTTCGATCCAGAACCTGTCGATCCTGAAGACCGGCAAGGCGAAAGCGATGCGCTTCTCGACGCTGTCGGCAATCTGCCGCGAGCTGGACTGCCGGCCGGGCGATATCCTGGAATATGTGCCGGGCGATGAGGGCGGCGAAGGCGAGAGTGGCGAGGGTGGTTGATCCGGCGTGCGGTCGACAGCGGCGCGGGACCGCAAGTTCCTCCCAAAACAAAATGGCCGCGGTTGCCCGCGGCCATTCGTGTTTCTGCTTGAGCGCTGCCTTTACTCGGCCGCCTGCTTGCGCGGCGGGTCGAGCGCGCCGGAGTCGTGGATCTCGGCGACCTGGTGATCGCTGAAGCCGAGCACCTCGCGCAGGATCTCGTCGGTGTGCTCGCCGAGCAGCGGCGAGCGCTGAACGTCGCTCGGCGAATCCGAGAGCTTGATCGGGTTGCCGACCGAGACGTACTTGCCGCGGGTCGGGTGGTCGACCTCGACCACGGTGCCGGTCGCGCGCAGCGACTGGTCTTCGGCGATCTCCTTCATCGAGAGGATCGGACCGCAGGGGATATCGTCCTTGTTGAGGATCTCCATCGCCTCGAACTTGGTCTTGGTCATCGTCCACTGCTCGATGCGGGCGAAGATCTCGTTGAGGCGCGGCAGGCGGGCCGGCGGCTTGGCGTAGTTCGGATCGGTCTTCCAGGTCGGCTCGCCGATCACGTCGCAGATCTTCTCCCAGACCGGGGCCTGGGTGATGAAGTAGATGTAGGCGTTCGGGTCGGTCTCCCAGCCCTTGCACTTCAGGATGCGGCCGGGCTGGCCGCCGCCGGAATCGTTGCCGGCGCGCGGCACGGCATCGCCGAACGGAATGCCTTCGCCGAACTGGCTGTATTCCTTCAGCGGACCGTGGGCGAGCCGCTGCTGGTCGCGCAGCTTGACGCGGGCGAGGTTGAGCACGCCGTCCTGCATCGCGGCGGTGACGCGCTGGCCCTTGCCGGAGTGGGTGCGCTGGTACAGCGCAGTGACGATGCCGAGCGCGAGATGCAACCCGGTGCCGCTGTCGCCGATCTGCGCGCCGGTGACCAGCGGCAGGCCGTCGCGGAAGCCGGTGGTCGAGGCAGCGCCGCCGGTGCACTGCGCGACGTTCTCGTAGACCTTGCAGTCCTCATACGGGCCGGGGCCAAAACCCTTGATCGAGGCGACGATCATCTTCGGGTTGATGGCCTGGATCTTCTCCCAGGGGAAGCCCATGCGATCGAGCACGCCGGGGCCGAAATTCTCGACCAGCACGTCGCACTGCTTGATCAGCGCGGTCAACACTTCCTTGCCCTTCGGGTTCTTGGTGTCGAGCGTGATCGAGCGCTTGTTGTGATTCAGCATGGTGAAATACAGGCTGTCCACGTTCGGGATGTCCTGCAGCTGGCCGCGCGTGATGTCGCCGACGCCGGGACGCTCGACCTTGATCACGTCGGCGCCGAACCAGGCCAGCAATTGCGTGCAGGTCGGACCCGACTGGACGTGGGTGAAATCGAGAATGCGAACGCCCTTCAGCGCCTTGGTCATAATGTTTGCTCCGTACTCTATATGCCCCTGCACCCGCAGGGAGTGATGGGGTTAGGGGTTACTTCTTCTTCTGCAGAACGCTCTGCGGATTGAGGTTGCCGATGCGGCCGCTCTCCGAGCCCGCCGCCGGATCGATCACCGCGTTGATCAGCGTCGGCTTGCCGGAATCCAGCGCTGCATTGACCGCGCGCTTCAACTCGTCCGGCGAGGTGGCGTTGACGCCGACGCCGCCGAAGGCTTCCATCATCTTGTCGTAGCGCGAGCCCTTGACGAACACGGTGGTCGCCGGATCGTCGCCGGCGCTGTTGACGTCGGTGCCGCGATAGATGCCGTCATTGTTGAAGATCACGACGCAGATCGGCAGCCTATAGCGGCAGATGGTCTCGATCTCCATGCCCGAGAACCCGAACGCGCTGTCGCCTTCGACCGCGAGCACGGGCAGGCCGGTCTCGACCGCAGCGGCGATCGAATAGCCCATGCCGATGCCCATCACGCCCCAGGTGCCGACGTCGAGCCGCTTGCGCGGCTTGTGCATGTCGACGACGCCGCGGGCGAGGTCGAGCGTGTTGGCGCCCTCGTTGACGAAGATGGTGTCCGGACGTTCCGCGATGATGGCGCGCAGCGCGCCGAGCGCGCCATGGTAATCCATCGGCGAAGCGTTGCTCATCAGCTTCGGCGCCATCTTGGCGACGTTGTCGTCGCGCTTCTTGGCGATGGTCGAGAGCCAGTCCGTGGGCGCCGCGGTCCAGTTCGCGCCCATGGCGTCGAGGAACGCCGACACGCAGGAGCCGATATCGCCGACCACGGGGGCGACGATCTCGACGTTGGAATCCATTTCCTTCGGCTCGATGTCGACCTGGATGAACTTCTTCGGGGCTTCACCCCAGGTCTTGCCCTTGCCATGCGAGAGCAGCCAGTTGAGGCGGGCGCCGATCAGCATCACGACGTCAGCTTCCTTCAGCACCGTCGAGCGCGCCGCACCCGCGCATTGCGGATGCAGATCGGGCAGCAGGCCCTTGGCCATGCTCATCGGCAGGAACGGCACGCCGCTCTTCTCGACGAAATTCTTGATCGCCTCGTCGGCCTGCGCGTAGGCCGCGCCCTTGCCGAGGATGATGAGCGGGCGTTTTGCGCTCTTCAGGACGTCCAGCGCGCGCTTGACCGAAGACGGGGAGGGGATCTGCTCGGGCGCGGCGTCGATCACCTTGACCAGCGACTTCTGGCCGGCGTCGGCGTTCATCACCTGCGAGAACAGCTTTGCGGGCAGGTCGAGATAGACGCCGCCCGGACGGCCCGACACCGCGGCGCGGATCGCGCGCGCGAGGCCGATGCCGATGTCCTGGGCGTGCAGCACGCGGAACGCGGCCTTGCACAGCGGCTTGGCGATCGCGAGCTGGTCCATCTCTTCATAGTCGCCCTGCTGCAAATCGACGATCTCGCGCTCGGACGAGCCCGAGACCAAGATCATCGGGAAGCAGTTGGTGGTGGCGTGGGCGAGCGCGGTGAGGCCGTTGAGGAAGCCGGGCGCGGACACCGTGAGGCAGACGCCGGGCCGCTTGGTCAGGAAGCCGGCGATCGAAGCCGCGTAGCCGGCATTCTGCTCGTGGCGGAACGAGAGCACGCGAATGCCCGCCGCCTGGGCCATGCGGCCCAGGTCCGTGATCGGGATACCCGGCACACCATAGATGGTGTCGATGCCGTTGAGCTTGAGCGCATCGATGACGAGATGGAAGCCATCGGTCAGTTCTTGCTCGGTGCCCGGTGCCTCGGACTTCGTAGCGGTATTCAGCATCGGCATCGTCTCCCTGATCGTTCTTTGTTCGGACGATCTGATTGTCGTCTGAAGCGGGTGTGGACTCTCAAACTTAAGTGAACGGTTCTCTACGTGAATAATTCTTGGCCGTGCGCCTCGACATAGGCCGCAAGCCCAAGCGTGTGGTCGCGTGCGCGCTTCTCGGCGAGCTCGGTGTCGCGCGCTTCCAGCGCCTCGATGATCCCGAGATGCTCGGGCAGCGAGGTCGCGGTGCGGTCCTTGCGGCCGATCGTGAGCTGGCGATAGCCGCGCACATGCAGCAGTAGGTCATTGGTGAGGTCGACCAGAACAGGCGATTCCGACAGCGAGATCAGCGCCTGGTGGAAGGCGATGTTGGCCTTGGAATATTCCTCGACGTGATCCTGCGGCAGGCGATCGTCGCTGAAGTCCTTGAAGAAGTCGCGCAGCGCCGAGATGTCCTTCTTGCGCGCGGTGGTCGTGATCAGGCGCGCCGCCATGCTCTCCAGCGCCGCCCAGGCGCGGATCATGTCGACGATCTCCGCCTTGGTACGGCGGACCACGACGATGCCGCGGCGCGGCACGGTTTTCACGAATCCGTCCTGCTCGAGCATCGCGATCGCTTCGCGGATCGGCGTGCGACTGACGCCGAGGCGCTCGGACAGTGCGCGCTCGTCGAGCATCACCGGCTCCGGCGTCGCGTAGATGTCCATCTTCAGGATCGCTTCCTTCAAGGCCTCATAGGCCTTGTTCTTGAAGCTCGTCTCCGGCGCGATCCGGACGATGGCGATATCTGTGTCAGCCATGGTGGGCGACGCCTTGGTCTGTTTCGGTTCTGGCACGACTCGTCTCCTCCTCTTGGAGACGTCTTCTTAGCAGAAGAAATTACCTTAGATTTTTGGCATGCCAAATACCAGAATGTCAAGCCGCCTATATTTTTCGATCTTTTTGGACCTCGACCGACCTTGACAATTGCGTTTTTGGCATACCAAATGCCACGAAATCTGTCCCAGGAGGAAGCCAATGTCAAATTCGAAGGATGCGGTCCGCAAAATTCTCGATGCGGTCAGGGCCGACAAGCGCACGAGCCTCACCGCGCCTGAAGGCAAGGTGGTGTGCGATGCCTACGGCATTCCGGTGCCGAAAGAGGGGGTCGCCAAGTCGGCGGCCGAGGCCGCCCGCATCGCCTCCGACATGGGCTTCCCGGTCGTGATGAAGATCGTCTCGCCCGACATCCTCCACAAGACCGAGGCCGGCGGCGTGGTGGTCGGCGTCAAGAGCGCCGCCGAGGCCGAGAAGAGCTACGAGACGATTCTCGCCAACGCCAGGAAGTACAAGGCCGACGCCAAGATCGAGGGCATCCAGGTCCAGCAGATGCTGGGCGGCGGCACCGAGGTGATCGTCGGCTCGATCACCGACGGCTCGTTCGGCAAGCTGGTTGCCTTCGGCCTCGGCGGTGTGCTGGTCGAAATCCTCAAGGACATCACCTTCCGCCTCGCGCCCGCGACCAAGGATGATGCGCTGTCGATGCTCGACGGCATCCAGGCGCATGAGATGCTGAAGGGCGTGCGCGGCGGCGAGGCGGTCAATCGCGAGGCGCTCGCCGACGTCATCGTCAAGGTGTCGCAGCTGGTCAGCGATTTCCCCGAGATCGTCGAGCTCGACCTCAACCCGGTGTTCGCCACCAGCAAGAACGCGATCGCGGCCGACGTCCGCATCGTCGTCGACTTCAACTACAAGCCGCGCCCGGCGCCGCGTCCGACCGAAGAGATCGTCGCCGCGATGAACCGAATCATGCAGCCGAAGGGCGTTGCTGTGATCGGCGCCTCCGCCGAGGACGGCAAGATCGGCAACTCCGTGATGAAGAACCTCATCAACGGCGGCTACAAGGGCGAGATCTATCCGATCCACCCCAAGGCCGACGAGATCCTCGGCTACAAGGCCTACAAGAGCGTCAAGGACGTGCCCGGCGTGATCGACACGGCGGTGTTCGCGATCCCGGCGAAATTCGTCGCCGGCGCGCTCGCCGAATGCGGCGAGAAGAAAATCCCCGGCGCGGTGCTGATTCCCTCGGGCTTTGCCGAGGCCGGCGCGCCGGAATTGCAGGCCGAGATCGTCGAGGTCGGCAAGAAGTACAATATCCGCCTGATGGGGCCGAACATCTACGGCTTCTATTATACCCCGGCCAATCTCTGCGCCACGTTCTGCACCGCCTATGACGTCAAGGGCCACGCCGCGCTGTCGTCGCAGTCGGGCGGCATCGGCATGGCGATCATCGGCTTCTCGCGCTCGGCCAAGATGGGCGTGTCGGCGATCGTCGGCCTCGGCAACAAGTCCGACATCGACGAGGACGATCTGCTCGCCTTCTTCGAGCAGGATCCCAACACCAACCTGATCGCGCAGCACTGCGAGGACCTGAAGGACGGCCGCGCATTTGCCGAAGCCGCCAAGCGCGTTTCCAAGAAGAAGCCGGTGGTCGTGCTCAAGGCCGGGCGCACGTCTGCGGGCGCGAAGGCGGCCTCGTCGCATACCGGCGCGCTCGCCGGCAACGACAAGATCTACGAGGACGTGTTCAAGCAGTCGGGCGTGATCCGCGCCCGCAGCCTGCGGCAGCTGCTCGAATTCGCCCGCGGCGTGCCGGTGCTGCCGACGCCGAAGGGCGAGAACGTGCTGATCATCACCGGCGCCGGCGGCTCCGGCGTGCTGCTCTCCGACTCCGTGGTCGACAATGGCCTGTCGCTGATGCAGATGCCGCCGGACCTCGATGCGGCGTTCCGCAAGTTCATCCCGCCGTTCGGCGCGGCCGGAAATCCTGTGGATATCACCGGCGGCGAGCCGCCGATCACCTACGTCAACACGGTCAAGCTCGGCCTGTCGGATGAGCGCATCCACGCGCTGATCCTCGGCTACTGGCACACCATCGTGACGCCGCCGATGGTGTTCGCGCGCAACATGGTCGAGGTGAAGAAGGAGATGGAGGCCAAGGGCTTCGTCAAGCCGATCGTCGCCTCGCTCGCCGGCGACGTCGAGGTCGAGGAAGCCGCCGAGTATCTCTACCAGAACGGCATCCCGGCCTACGCCTATTCGACCGAACTCCCGGTCGAGGTGCTCGGCGCCAAGTACAAGTGGGCGCGCGGCGCGGGCCTGCTCTGATCTTCTGAATCTGTCGAATACCACAGGCCGCCCCGGACACCGTCCGGGGCGGCCTTTTCATTGGGCTGCCCCCATCTGCAATGGGCCGCCGAGATGAACGGGAAGGGCGCGACCAGCCCGATCGCGCGAAACCAAGCCAGGCCTTCCTGATCTTCCAGCGCGGGTTCCGCACCATCTTCTTTTCCGGACCCGCGCGCGGCTGACGAAGCTTGCCTTCCGCATCTGATGTGCTACTGATATATCAGATCAATGACGGAGGGACCCGCGATGGAGTTGGCTGCAACAGGGATGACCGACCGCCAGCGCAAATATCGCGCGACCTACCGCGAGCGCGTGGTGGGCTGGTACAATGGCTGGCTGCATGTCGTGCTGATCTACACGATCGGCTTCACGGCGCTGTACGTCTATCTGGCCAATGTGCACGACGTGAAATGGTGGGAATACCTCACCATTCCCGTGGTCTTCCTGATCGCAAACTTCTTCGAATGGGCGGTGCATCGCTTCGTCATGCACCGGCCCTCGAATGTGCCCTTGCTGCGCGCGATCTACAGCCGCCACACGCTGATGCACCATCAGTTCTTCACCGAGGAGGAGATGCGCTTCGCCGATCATCACGACTGGCGCGTCACCTTCTTCCCGCCCTATGCGCTCGTGGTGTTTACTCTGATGTCGATCCCGCCGGCGATCGTCGCGGGCCTTGTGATCTCGGCCAACACCGGCTGGCTGCTGATCACCACGACGACCTCGATGTACCTGATCTACGAGTTCATGCATTTCTGCTGCCACGTCGAGGAAAATGCCTTCGTGCGCAACATGCCGTTCGTCAACACCATCCGCCGGCATCATACCGCCCATCACAACCAGTCGATCATGATGGAGCGGAACATGAACCTGACCTTCCCGGTGATGGACTATGTGTTCGGCACCTCCGATCTCAATCGCGGCCTGCTTGGCCACATCTTCAACGGCTACAGCACGCGCCATGTGAAGACCGACATGCGCCGGACGGCGCGGACGCCGCGGGTCATGGCGAAGGAGCAATCGGTGCCGCATGCCGCAGCTTGAGCCCAATCTCGCCGGTCTCGCCTGGTTCGGCCTGCTGTGGAGCGTGTGCTGCATCGGCTTCCTGCAACTGGCCGGGATGTACCCGCTGCGCGGGCGCGCCGTCCTGCCGGTGACGATGACCACCGCATTGTGGGTGATGCTGCTCGCCGGCACGCTGGCATTCGCGCTGGCCGAATTGCGCTGGACCACAATCGTTGTCGTCGGCGGCGTGCTGTTCTTGTTTCTACCCGGGCTGTTTCAGGCGCTGCCGGAATGGTGGCGCGACGGACGCGCGGGATTGCGGCTGTCCTGTTGCGCCATGATCGCCGCGCTCGCGCTGCTGGTCCGCGTCGCCGCGCCGTCCTTTTCCACGTGGATAACCTGAAGGGAGGTCTCGATGCCAAGCCACATCAAGCTCATGCTGTCGCTGGCCTGCCTCGCCACGGCAGCCTGCGGATACTTTTTCATGGTCTATCTGGGCCAGCAGGGACCGAGCTATGCGGTCGCCTTCCTCGGCGTGTTCGCCACGGTCGCGATGTGGATCTTCCCCGAGGTCGTCAAGAAGGACCTCAAGATGCGTCCGCCGGGATCCTGACCGAGCTCCTGATATGATGCTGCAGCACAGGGAGGATCCGATGGCGAGCTATACCGGGGACCGCACCATCGACGGCATTTCGGTGCTGGTCGACGGCAAGCCGCTGTCACCGCATTACGACCAGCTTCGTCTCACCGAGCACGGGTTTGAATGGAGCTACGAGGGGCCCGAGCCGGCACAACTGGCCTTCGCGCTGCTCTATGACCATCTGCACGATGCCGCTGCCGCGAAAGCGCTGCACGAGCCGTTCATGCGGCGCGTCGTCGCCAATTTCGACAATGAATGGGAGCTCTCTTCGGCCGATCTCGACGAAGCGGTCGCGGCGCTGCGCTCCGGACAGACGGCCTGAGCCCGTGCTGATGCCCCCGGCAGAGAATTCCTGAGATGACCCTGACCTGTCGCGCGGCGGTGCTGCATCAAAGCGGAACGCCGCTTTCCGTCGAGCGCGTATCGCTTGCGCCGCCCATGCCGACCGACGTCGTGGTGAAGGTGCGTGCCGCGGGGCTCTGCCACACCGATCTCGAAGTCATCGACGGATCGTTGCGCTATCCCTTGCCGATGATCCTCGGGCACGAGGCGGCAGGCATCGTCGAGGAAATCGGCAGCGCGGTGCGGGACATCAGCGTCGGCGATCACGTCATCTTGTCCTGGAATCCGCATTGCGGGCACTGCTTTCACTGCGACCGCGCGCAGCCGATCCTGTGCGAGACCTACCTCGCGCGGGGTGCGGAAGGCGTGCATTTCGACGGCGCATCGAAGGCGCAGCTCGCGGACGGACGCAAGCTGACGCAGCTGATGTTCCTCGGCGCGTTCTCGGAATATGTCGTGCTGCCGGCCCAGCAGGCGATCGTCGTGCCGAACGACATCCCGTTCGACCGCGCGTGCCTGATCGGCTGCGGCGTCATGACCGGCGTCGGCGCCGCGCTCAACGTCGCCGCCATCGGTCACGGCGATACCGTGATGGTCACCGGCTGCGGCGCGGTCGGGCTGGCAGCGGTGCAGGGCGCCCGGCTTGCCGGCGCAGGTGCTGTCATCGCGGTCGACCTCGATGATGCAAAGCTGGCGCTGGCGCGGCAGCTCGGCGCCACGCACGTCGTCAACGCGGCCCGCGAGGACCCGGTCCAGTTCGCAAAGCAGGCGACGGGCGGCCGCGGCGCCGACGTCATCCTTGAAGCGGCGGGCCATCCCAACGCGTTTCGGCAGACCGCGGAGGCGGTACGGCCGGGCGGCGAGGTGATCTGGCTCGGCAAGATCGACGTCACGCAGGACGTGAGTTTTCGCTGGGGCGCGTTGATGGGCGAGAAGCGATTTCGCCGCTCGAGCTATGGCGGCGCGCGGCCACGGCGCGACTTTCCCTTTCTGGCGCAGGCCTATCTGGACGGCCGGCTCAAGCTCGACGAACTGATCACAGGCCGCTGCAGCCTCGACAGCATCAATGACGGCTTCGAGGCGCTGCGGCGCGGACGTTCGATCCGCACGGTCGTCGAGCTCTGAGAGCCGTTACAGCGTCGAACGTGCAAAACTCTCGATGTAGTCGATCAGGCTGTCGGACGCCGCGCCCGCGGCGTCGACGCGGCGCTCGGCGATGGCTTCAGCGACGTCGGCATGCAGCCGCGCCGCCAGCGGCAGATCGGCCGCTTCCTTGTAATGCTGGTACCAGAACCGGCGCGACAGGCCATGCATCAGGCCCATGGCGCGGGAGGCGAACTCGTTGCGCGACGCCGCGGAGATCAGGGTGTTGAACTGGTGATCGAGCCGCATGAACAGCAGGTCGTCGGATTTCTCCGCCGCGCGCCGCATGCCGGCGGCGATCTCCGAGAACTGCATGCGCTGCTCGCTGGTGGCGCGCTCGGCGGCGCCGCGCGCCATCAGCCGTTCCAGCTCGCGCCGGACTTCGAGCAGGCGCAGCTGGGCCCTGAGGTCGATCTCGGACACCAGCACGCCGCGGCGGGCCAGGATGTTGACGAGGCCGTCGCGCGACAGGCGCTGCAAGGCCTCGCGGATCGGGGTTCGGCCGATGTTGAGCCGTTTGGCGAGCACGAGCTCGGAGAGCGCGGTGCCCGGCGGCAGTTGCAGCGTCACGATCAGCTCTTCCAGCTCGGCATAGGCGCGATCGGTGAGCGTGACGTCGCTTTGCGGGAGCGGGGCCGGCGCGGAACCGCGCGGCTTGTCGCCGGCGGCGGACGATTGCCGTGCCGGCCGGCGGCTTCCTGCTGTGCGCACGCGCACCGTGCTGGATCGTTTGCTCGAATTTACCATCAGGATCGTGAGTGCTGCTGTACAGCAGATATCTCACACGCCCGATGGCAATGACAAGGCCGGTCGATCGGCGCCGCGCTGAACCGGACGGCGCGCCGCGCGCCCATCAGTGCGAAATGCTTTCCAGCGTCCGGCCGCGGGTTTCCTCGCCGAGCAACAGCACCGCAAGCGCCGCCACCACGAACGCGCCGGCGCCGAGCGCAAACACGCCGCCTTGTCCGGCCGCCGGCAGGATCACGCCGATCACATAGGGGCCGATCAGCGAACCGATTCGGCCGACCGCGGAGGCAAAGCCCGTTCCGGTGGCGCGGACATGGGTCGGGTACAGTTCGGGCGTATAGGCGTAGAGCGCCGACCACATGCCGAACAGGAAGAATTGCATGCAGAGGCCGGCAATGATGAGCTGGGTCTGGTCCGCCGCCGAGCCGTAGAAATGGCAGGCGATCGCGCCGCAGAGCAGGTTCATCACCAGCGTCGCCTTGCGGCCCCAGGATTCGACGAGCCACGCCGAGACCAGGAAGCCGGGGATCCCCGCGAGCGAGATCAGGATGGTGTAGAACACCGATTTGGTGATCGGGAAGCCCTTGGCCTGCAGCAGCGCGCCGAGCCACGTGGTCAGGCCGTAGAAGCCGAGCAGCGCGAAGAACCACAGGGTCCACAACATCGTGGTCCGCTTGGCATAGATGCCCGAAAACAGCGTTCTCAGGCCGGTCACTTCGGACGCGGGGGCGGCCACCTGGCGCACCACCGGCGGCAGCTCCTTGCCGCCGAGACGGTCGCGGACCCTGGATTCGATGTCGCGCACGGTCGCTTCGGCCCGCTCCGAATAACCGTGGGACGCAAGCCAGCGCGGCGATTCCGGAACGAAGCGGCGCACCACCAGCACGAACACGGCCGGGATTGCCTGCAGGATGAAGACCCAGCGCCAGTCGGCGACCTGCAGCACGAAGTAGGTCAACAAGCCCGACGCGATGAAGCCGAGCGGCCAGAATCCTTCGAGGAACGCGATGTAGCGGCCGCGGTTGCGCGCCGGCATGATCTCCGAGACCATCGACTGCGCGACCGGAAACTCCATGCCCATGCCGAAGCCGAGCAGCAGGCGGGATGCACCGAGCGCGGTCGCCGTGGTGGACAGACCGCAGCACAGGCTGCCCAGTCCCCAGAAGATCATGCTGACCTGGAAGACGCGGGCGCGGCCGAAACGGTCGGCGAGCAGGCCGGCGGACGCGGCGCCCGCGAACATGCCGAGGAAGCTCATGCTGGACAGCAGCCCGGTTTCCGCCGTCGACAGGCCGAAGGTCTGGCGGATCGAACCAAGCACGAAGGTGAGCGCGGCCAGATCCATGCTGTCGAAGAACCACGCGGTCGCGATGATTCCGAAGATCCAGCGCTGATAGGAGGTGAGCGGCAGGCGTTCGAGCCGCGCCGCGATATCGGCGACCTGCTGCGCCTGCGCGGTTCGCGCAACGGCGGCCGGAGCCCGGCTTCCCGCTGCCGCGGTGACATCGGAAATGGTCATTGCTGCCTCCCCAAGTAGAGATTGATGGGCTCTTGTCGGCCCCTTTTAATAAAATGTCACACGGATAGCAGTGATATGTCAATTGCTGATCACGCGCGAATTGGCGGCGGGGACCGGGCTGCGGCACCGGGCGGGGCCGCGGACACATCGGCGCGTAGCGCGGTCCTCCCGTGATCCGGCCGACCATCCTTGTCGCGTCGAGCATCCTGTGAAGCGGCATCAAGAGCCGGTTAACGGCATCCGAGAAATCGGGGGCTAACGGATAATCCGGCTTTAATGGGGAGCCGACTAAACGTCACGTAGTTGCAAGGTGCCGGATGCCTGGAGGTATCCGATGTTGCGTCGGGCGGAGGCGTTTTCCCCATATGTCAGTTCAGGCCGATCTGGATTTTGCGAGCGACGATCGCGCGAGGGCGCAGATCGGCGCGGCGGTGAACTATCTGCTCAGGGACGCGACCGGCGTCGCGCGTGAGCATGCCGTCGAGACCATTGTCGAGATGGTGCGCGACATCGCAAGCCGGCCGCTCACTGTCGAAGCGGCATCGATTCAGCCGCTGATGAGCGGTGTCGCCTATCGGGATTTTGTCATCGATGCCTACCGGCGCGATGTGGATCGCTGGCGCGCGACCATCCGCCGTTCGAACGGCAAGAAGATCCGGATCGCTTCGCCGCCGTCAGTGCGCGACGAGGCGACGACCACAGCGGACGCGATCACCGCCGAGAAGGCCATCGAGTTCGCCAGGCGGGCGATCGACTTGGGCGAGGTGATCTGACCTCGCCGCCTCAAGGCTGGCATCGCCGCGACGTCTTGGCGATGCCGCCTATGCTTGGGACGCGCGATGTGCTCCGATACGGCAGCTGCGCCGGTTCCGCAGCTGTCTGCGGAATTGTCCATTCATCCTGTCCCAGCCGAGAAATGCCATGCCTTCCGAACTCCGTTCGCCTCGTCTGGCCGTCCTGATCGACGCCGACAACGCATCTGCGAAGATCGCCGATGGGCTGTTCGAGGAGATCGCCAAGATCGGCGAGGCCAGCGTGCGCCGGATCTACGGCGACTTCTCCAATCCCAGGTCCAAGGGCTGGGCCGACATCCTGTCGAAGCACGCCATCATCCCGCAGCAGCAATTCGCCTATACGACCGGGAAGAATGCATCCGACATCACCTTGGTGATCGACGCCATGGACCTGCTGCACAGCGGACGGTTCGATGGCTTTTGCCTGGTGTCGTCGGACAGCGATTTCACCCGGCTTGCCGCCCGCATCCGCGAGCACGGCATCGACGTGTTCGGGTTCGGCGAGCAGAAGACGCCGGAGAGTTTTCGGCAGGCCTGCCGCCGGTTCGTCTATACCGAGAATCTGCGCGGCGGCGCGCCGAGCAATCAGGATGCCGCCGTGCGGGCGCAGCCGTTGCAGCCGCCGGAGGCTGCCACGCCGATCATCAAGAAGGTCATCAGCCAGATGGCGAGCGAAGACGGCTGGGTCACGCTTGGCGAGGTCGGACGGCAGCTGGCTAATTTCGCGTCGGATTTCGATCAGAGGACCTACGGCTTCCGCACCCTCGGCGAACTGGTGCGCAGGACCAACGCTTTCGAGATCGAGTCGAAAGGCGGGACGATGCGAATTCGCATCAAGCCAGCGGCTGCACCGCCGCCAAGACGGCGAGCTCCGAGACGGCGAGCCGATCAAAAATCGCCGGAATGAACGGCGCGCAGTGCGGTCTGTTCTGCACGATCTCTGAATCTGAACCCAGGATGAATGCTGCTTCGAAGGTTGTTCGGAGCAGCATTTTCGTTCGTGCCGGAATCAAGCGAATTGCGCGCGGAACTGGCGTTGCGCGGGTTGCAGCGTTGGAACTGGAACGTTCTCGTTGCTTGCGATGTTGAGGGGGCATCGATCAATTCGGAGGAGGAGAATCATGAACAAGCGTTTTGCTGTGTCCCTTGTCGCTGCTGCGTCGCTGCTCGCGTCCGGCTCGGCCTTCGCGCAGTCCACGACTGCGGCGGGTGCCGCGAACGGCGCGCGGGCTGGCGGCGAAATCGCGGGGCCTGTCGGCGAGATCGTCGGCGGCACGGTGGGTGCCGCGGTCGGCGCCGGCCTCGAGATTCCGAATGCGGTGATCACGTCGATCCCGCGCAACGAGCCGTCGGTGGTGGTGCGTGAACGCGTCGTCGTCGGCGAGCCGCTGCCCGACACCGTCGTGCTGCGCCCGGTGCCGCGCTACACCGAGTATCGCTATGCGGTCGTCAATGATCGCCGCGTGATCGTGGAGCCGCGCACCCGCCGGATCGTCAAGATCATCGACTGATCGCGTCGAGACGTCTGACTACGAAGATCCTCGCGGGCCCATCGCCCGCGGGGATTTTCCTGAGTCCCATGAATACTGGTATGGCACAGGCCCGCTTTTTTCATGAAGCGACCGGTTGGCCTGACGCCGCGATCCCCTAGACTGATCCGCAACGGATGGACGCAGCCAGCGTTCGTCTCAATCAAGAACAGGGGATGGAAGCATGGCTCGGAAGATCGCGATCGTCGGCGCGGGCGCTGTCGGCGGCTACGCCGGTGCGCATATGGTGCAGGCGGGGGAGGACGTCACCTTCATCGATCCCTGGCCCGCGCATGTCGAGCACATGCGCAAGCACGGCCTGCGCGTCACGCACGCGATGGACGTCGCGGAATTCTCGGTGCCGGTGCGCGCGCTTGATGTCACCGACGCGCAGCAGCTGGCGAAAGAGAAACCGGTCGACATCGCCTTCGTCTGCATGAAGTCCTACGACACCGCCTGGGCCACCATGCTGATCCGGCAATATCTGGCGGCGGACGGTTACGTCGTCTCGCTGCAGAACTGTATGAACGAGGAGACCATCGCCGGCATCGTCGGCTGGGGCAAGACGCTCGGCTGCATCGCGAGCAGCATCACCGTCAATTTGCCGGAGCCGGGCCATATCCACCGCGGCGCCGGCAAGGGCGGGGCCGCCCACACCGTGTTTCGCGCCGGCGAGGTGCATGGCCGGATCACCGCGCGGGCGGAGGAAGTCTGCCGCCTGGTCGGTTATTCCGACAGCGCCAAGGTCACCTCCAATCTCTGGGGCGAGCGCTGGTCCAAGCTCGTCGCCAACGTGATGGGCAACGGGCTCTCGGCCTGCACGGGTCTGGCGGGCGGCGAGGTGCTGCAAAGCGAACCGCTGCGCCGCTTCTCGACCCGGCTCGGCAGCGAGGCGATCCGCGTCGGCCAGGCGCAGGGTTATCAGCTGGAGGAGATCCTGCATCTGCCGCCCGAGACCATCGCCCGCGCCGGCGAGGGCGACGAGGCCGCAACGCGTGCCTGCGACGAGCAGCGCTTCAAGGATGCCAAGCGCACCTCATCGGCGCAGCGTCCCTCGATGGGCCAGGACATGCAGAAGGGCCGCCGCACCGAGATCGAATTCCTCAACGGGCTCGTGGTTCGCGAAGGCGAGAAGCTCGGCATCGCGTGCAACGCCAATGCCGCGCTGACCGACATCGTCAAGCGCGTCGAACGCGGCGAGCTCGCGCCGGATCCGCGGCACATCACGGAGTTGAGGATGAATTGAGTGGCCACGGCCGTCATTGCGAGCGCAGCGAAGCAATCCATCTCTCCGCATCTGTGGAATGATGGATTGCCTCGTCACTTCAGCGCAAGATTGCTCTGCAGTTTTGTCGCGAGCTCCTCGCAATGACGGATGCGCGGCCGGCGGGTCTTGCCTACAGCAGCTGCCGTACCCCCATCCCGTTCATGAACCGCTCGCGGATCTGCACGGGGTCGCGGCGGGTGGTGCCGGTGCCGGGCTTGTCGTCGATGCGGACGCCGATCAAGGTTGGGCCGGAGGCCTGTTTCGACTGCTCGATCAGTCGCTCGAAATCGTCCTCGTCGGCGGCCCATGAGCTGCTCGCGATGCCGCTGGCGATTGCGACCTGAACGATATCGGTATGGCCGGCGGCCGGCGTCGGCTGCGCGCCCGTGATCTGGTAGATACCGTTGTCCATCACCACCATGGTGAGATTCTTCGGCGCCAGTGTCGCGATGGTCGAGAGGCAGCCGAGCTGCATCAGCAGCGAGCCGTCGCCTTCGAGTGCGAATACGCGCCGCTTCGGCTGCGCCAGCGCGACGCCGAGCGCGATCGGGAAGGCGAGGCCCATGCTGCCCAGCATGTAGAAATTCTGCGGGCGGTGGCCGGCGGCCCAGAGGTCGAAATTGGTGTTGCCGATGCCGCCGACCACGGCCTCGTCCTTCAGCCCGGCGACGAGGCGCTGGGTGAGCTCGAAGCGGTTCATCACCTTGGTGTTGCGCGCGGGGGTGCTGGTCATGGCTGATCTCACTTGTCGAAGGTCTTGCCGCCGGTCAGCAGCGGCGAGAGTATCAGTGCCACCGGCGCCTGGGTGGTGACGGCCTGCTTGATCGAGCGGTCGGCAATGAATTCGAGCTCGTCGAGCCGGGTGATGGTGTGATGCTCCATGGCCAGCGAATCCAGCACCGGGCGCATGGTGCGGCAGACCAGCGCCTGGCCGTAGTTGAACTCGCCGAGTGTGCCGCGCTCGGAGACGAACATGATCAACGGGATCTGGTAGGGCACCGCGAGCGAGGCCAGCACATTGGCCAGCGTGGCAAAGCCCGAGGTCTGCATCAGCACCGCGCCGCGCGTGCCCGCCATCCAGGCACCGGAAACGATGCCGACCGCTTCTTCCTCGCGCGCGGTCGGAAATGTCGTGAAGTAGGGATCGGCGTGCAGGTCCTTGATCAGCGTGGTCAGCACCCGGTCGGGCACGTAGGGCACGAGCTTGATCTCGTTCCGCTTCAGCGTCTGCAGCACGATGCCGTGCCAGGTGGTCGCCGTCTTCTGGGACGAGGCTTGTTCCGCGGCCGCCATCCTGTTCTCCCTGCTCGTGCGACGCTGGTGGCCGCTTGCCGCACGAAACTTGACGCGGTGCCTGCGATTGTCAACATGTCGCGGCCGCAACGCGATCTGCGGAATTTGGCCATCGCAGCGCCGGACCAACGTGGGATACAGGCGTAACGAAAAAGGGACGGGAGGCGTCGATGGCCGGATGGGTCTGGCGGACCGCCATTGCGGCAGCGGCCATCTTTGTGGCCGGGCTTGCGTCCGCGCAGCCGTTCCCGGCCAAGGCCGTTCATATTCTCGTTCCCTATCCACCCGGCGGCGGCGTCGATGTGCTGACGCGCACGCTCGCCGAAGCAGTGTCGAAGACCTGGACGCAGTCGATCGTGGTCGAGAACCGGCCCGGCGCCGGCGGGGTGATCGCCTCGCAGGCGATCGCGACCTCCGCGCCCGACGGTTACAATCTGATCATGGTGGCGAGCGGCCACGCCACCAATCCGTTCCTTTATCCAAAGCTGCCCTACGACACCTTCAAGGATTTCTCGCCGATCTCGCTCTTGGCGTCGTCGCCGAACGTGCTGCTGGTGCGCGCGGATTCGCCGTTCAAATCGGTCGCCGACGTCATCGCCGCGGCGAAGGCGAAGCCGGGCAGCCTGTCCTTCGCCCATGCCGGCAACGGCACCTCGACCCATCTGGCCGGCGAGCTGCTCAAGAGCCTCGCCAAGATCGATCTCGACGCGATCCCCTACAAGGGCGGCGCGCCGGCGATCAACGATCTGCTCGGCGCGCAAATTCCGATGTCGTTCAACAACGGACCGGAATCGGTCGGGCAGCTGCAGGCCGGCACGGTTCGCGCGCTGGCGGTGACGACCGGCTCGCGTGCGCCGTTCCTGCCTGACGTGCCCAGCATGTCGGAAACCGTGCCCGGCTACGACACAGAAGTGTGGTGGGGGCTGCTCGGGCCCGGCAACATGCCGGCCGACCTCGTCGCCAAGATCTCGCATGATTTCGTCGCGGCCGTGAACACCGATGCCGTGAAGGAGCGGCTCGGCAAGCTCGGTGCGATCCCGATCGGCTCCACGCCGGACAAGTTCGCCGCCAAGATCAAGGCCGACTACGACAAATGGGGGCCGATCATCAAGGCCGCCGGCATGAAGGCGGAGTAGACGATGGCCGCGTCAAAAATTCCCGCCTGCCTGCCGCCGCGTCCGGTGACGCCGCCCAGAGACAAGCTGCCGCCGAAGGCCTGCGATACGCATGCGCATGTGTTCGGCCCGGCCGACCGCTTCCCCTATGCCGGCGATCGCAGCTACACGCCGCCGGACGCGCCGCTCGCGACCTATCTCGGCATGCTTGATGCACTCGGTTTCGCCCGCGGCGTGCTGGTGCAGGGCAGCGCGCACGGCCACGACAATTCGGCGATGCTGGATGCGTTGCAGCGTGAGCCCGCGCGGCTGCGCGGCGTCGCGGTGGCCGATGCCGATGTGGCGGCAGGCACGCTGCGGCAATGGCATGTGCTCGGCGTCCGCGGCCTGCGCTTCAACCATTTCTTCCGCGGCGGGCAGTTGCACTATCGCGGCGGCATTCCCTTGAACGTTGCCGAGACGCATGCGGGCGTGATGGCCGAACTCGGCTGGCATCTGCAGCTCTGGATCGACGTGAAGGATTTGCCTGACACGATCCCGACGCTGAAGACGCTCGGCTTGCCGGTCGTGGTCGATCACATGGGCCGCACCGATGCTGCCGCCGGCATCAACACCGCGGGCTTTCAGAGCCTGCTGCGTGCGGTGGACGAAGGCTGGTGCTGGGCCAAGCTCTCGGGCGCGCATCGCCTGAGCCGGCGGGCCCCTGATTATCCCGATGCGCGGCCGTTCCACGAGGCGCTGGTGTCGACCAATCCTGAAAGGCTGGTGTGGGGCGGCGACTGGCCGCATCCGCGGGTCGAAGGCGAAATGCCCGACGCTGGCCATCTGCTGACGCTGTTCCAGGACTGGACGCCGGATGCGGCGACCCGGCACCGCATCCTGGTCGACAATCCCGCAAGACTCTATGGCTTCCCAAACTGAAAGCTGCTCGAAGACATGACCGTTAACAACAAGCGCGTGTTCTACGTCAAATACCTCGCCCACGAGATCTACGTCGATATCCTGAAGAAGCGGCCGGACGTCAGGCTTGATCGTCTCGAGAACGAGACGCCGGAGGCGACGTTCGCGCCTGTTCTCGCCGACGCGCACGCCTATCAGATCGGCGCGGCGCGCGATGAGCTGGCGCCGCATTTCCATGCCCATGCCGAGCTTTTGAAGCGTGCGCCGAATCTTCTGATCGTGTCGTCGAATGGTGCCGGCTTCGATCCCGTCGATGTCGATGCCTGCACCGCGGCGGGCGTGCTGGTCGTCAACCAGTCCGGCGGCAACGCCAATTCGGTCGCCGAACACGCGCTCGGCATGATGCTGACGCTGTCGAAGCGGATCATCCAATCCGACCGCAGGCTGCGGCGCGAGGCCAATGTCAACCGCAACGACCTGATCGGCAACGAGCTGAAGGAGAAGACCGTCGGCATCGTCGGTCTCGGCAATGTCGGCCGCCGCATCGCCGAGCTGTGCAGGGGCCTCCTGCACATGAAGGTGATCGCCTACGATCCCTATCTCACGGCGGATGAGATGGCAAAGCGGGGCGGGGAGAAGGTCGAGCTCGACGATCTCCTGCGTCGCGCGGACTTTGTTTCGATCTCGTGTCCGCTGGACAAGAACAGCCGCGGCATGATCGGCGCGCGCCAGTTCGCGCTGATGCAGCCGCACGCCTATTTCGTCACCACCGCGCGCGGCTTCATCCACGACGAGAAGGCGCTGGAGGAAGCGCTGCGTGAAAAGCGAATCGCGGGTGCGGGCCTCGACGTCTGGGACAAGGAGCCGCCGCCGCCGGATCATCCGCTCTTGCAGTTCGACAATGTGCTGGCGAGCCCGCATACCGCCGGCGTCACCCGCGAGGCGCGCATCAACATGGGCCGGATCGCCGCCGAGCAGATCCTCGATGCCCTCGACGGCAAGCGCCCGCCGCGCATCATCAATCCCGAGGTCTGGCCGGTCTACGCAAGACGGTTCGAGAAGGCGTTCGGGTTCATGCCGGGGTAGGGTCGGCAGTGCCCCTGCGGGGCCGCGGCTGCGCGCGGTCAAAAATATCGAAAACAACCCCATGCAAAGGAGCTGGCGGCTGTCGGCGTTCGAGCGGGCATCTTGACGCGTCGGGCAACTCAGGGGTAGATTTCCAATATTCAGAAATCGTGCAAGCGCTGGGCTTTGCGGGGGGAGAATACCCGCAAGGGCGGAAGGGAACTCTTCCGCCGGTGCTTCCCTCGCACAAGCGGCCAGCCGTGCGAGCGTTGTTGCGCGGGCAAAAATACCGGAGAAAATCTCCTTCGTTGCAGCCTCGATCGAGGCAATAAACCCACTGCCGAACGACCGCCTCGCAACACGTCCGTTGTTATTTTCCCTGAGATATCGACGGCTTAGCCCGAAATCGCCATTTTCCGTCTGTGCCCGACCATTCCAGGCACGGAAGGAAGACGTTCATGCGACAGGTCCAGTCATTGCTCCGCAACGCGCCCGCCAGGATCGGCCGCCGTCTTGCGCAGATCGTCGCGATCGCCGCCGCCAGCCTGCCCCAGGCCGGCGCGTAGCTTTTCCCGCTGCGAACAGTCACACGCGTATCAGCCGAATTAACTCACTACCCTTTCGTGTTAGTGCTAGCGTGGTACCCCCGGGCTCTGCCGGTGCAGCAGGGAGGGTTCCATGTCACGCTTCGTCGTTCATTTCATGAAAGACGTGCTCGGCGGCAATGGCCGCGAGCGCGAGGTTTGCCAGGGTGCGCTTGAGATCGACGCCTCGAGCGAGGGCCAGGCCACCGAGATGGCCAAGGTCAAGTTTTGCCAGGAGCAATCGCTGTGCGACTGGTCACTGCATGCCGACCGCATCCGGATCGAGGCGGCCGACTTGCACGTGAGCTGACGTCACAGGTCGACTACCAGCTACATCCGCAATGCGCTCCCTCTCCCGCTTGCGGGCAGGGGAATCGCATATGAATGAACCGATTCCTCCGCGCCGTCATGGCCGGGCTTGTCCCGGCCATCCACGTCTTTTCTCCGCGTGGAAACGAAGACGTGGATGCCCGGGACAAGCCCGGGCATGACGAGTTTGTGGGAACTCCGATTACCTCAAACGGCCATATGCGATTGCCCTACGCTTGCGGGGAGGGCCGGGGTGGGGGCTCGCTCCGCGAGTCGTATTGTGGAAAGAGCCCCCACCCCCGCCGCGCTGCGGACGACGCTTCGCGTCGCTCGTCGCGCGTCGACCTAAGAGCGAGCTTCGCTCGTCTCGACCCCGCAAGCGGGAGAGGTGCAGCAACTCCGCCACGAGAAGCCAAAAGCGGCCGAACGGTTGCCGATCACTCCGGCAGGATGCGAACCGCGCCCTTGGCCGCGCTGCTGGCGAACGCCGCATAGGCCTTCAGCGCGGTCGAGACGGCGCGCTTGCGTGGCGCTGCCGGCTTCCAGGCCGCGTTGCCCCTGGCTTCCATCGCTGCGCGACGGCGCTTCAGCTCGGCATCGTCGACCTTGAGGTTGACCTTGCGGTTCGGGATGTCGAACTCGATGATATCGCCTTCCTCGACGAGGCCGATCAGGCCGCCTTCGGCGGCTTCCGGCGAGACGTGGCCGATCGACAGGCCCGACGATCCGCCCGAGAAGCGGCCGTCGGTGATCAGCGCACAGGCCTTTCCGAGGCCTTTCGACTTCAGATAGCTGGTCGGGTACAGCATCTCCTGCATGCCCGGGCCGCCGCGCGGTCCCTCATAGCGGATCAGCACGACGTCGCCGGCCTTCACCTTGTTGCCAAGGATGGCTTCGACCGATGCGTCCTGGCTCTCGAAGATGCGGGCGGGACCTGAGAACTTCAGAATGCTCTCGTCGACGCCGGCGGTCTTCACGATGCAGCCGTCTTCCGCAAGATTGCCGAACAGCACGGCGAGGCCGCCGTCCTTGGAATAGGCGTGCGCGGCGTCGCGGATGCAGCCCTTGGCGCGGTCGAGATCGACCTCGTCGAAGCGGCGGTCCTGGCTGAACGCCTCCTGGGTCGGCACGCCGCCCGGCGCGGCGCAATAGAAGTTGCGTACCTTGTCGCTTGTGGTCCGCACCACGTCCCAGCGGTTCAGCGCATCGTCCAGCGTTGCTGCATGCACGGTCGGCCCGTCGGTCGTGAGCAGCTTGGCGCGGTCGAGCTCGCCCAGGATCGCCATGATGCCGCCGGCGTGATGCACGTCCTCCATGTGGACGTCCTGCACCGAGGGCGCGACCTTGCAGAGCACCGGCACCTTGCGTGACAGGCGGTCGATATCGGTCATCGTGAACGGCACTTCGCCCTCGCGCGCGGCGGCGAGCAGATGCAGCACGGTGTTGGTCGAGCCGCCCATCGCGATATCGAGCGTCATCGCGTTCTCGAACGACTTGAAGTTCGCGATGTTGCGCGGCAGCACCCTGGCGTCGTCCTGCTCGTAGTAGCGGCGGGCGAGGTCGACGATCAGATGGCCGGCCTCGACGAACAGGCTCTTGCGGTCGGCGTGGGTCGCCAGCACCGAGCCGTTGCCGGGCAGCGCGAGGCCGAGCGCCTCGGTCAGGCAGTTCATCGAGTTCGCGGTGAACATGCCGGAGCAGGAGCCGCAGGTCGGGCAGGCCGAGCGCTCGATCACCGCGACGTCCTCGTCCGACACGTTGGAGTCGGCGGCCGCGACCATCGCGTCGATCAGATCGACCGCGCGCTTCTTGCCCTTGAGCACGATCTTGCCCGACTCCATCGGTCCGCCCGAGACGAACACGGTCGGGATGTTGAGCCGCAGCGTCGCCATCAGCATGCCGGGCGTGATCTTGTCGCAGTTGGAGATGCAGACCATCGCGTCGGCGCAATGCGCGTTGACCATGTATTCGACGCTGTCGGCGATCAATTCGCGCGAGGGCAGGCTGTACAGCATGCCGTCATGCCCCATCGCGATGCCGTCATCGACCGCAATGGTGTTGAACTCTTTTGCCACCCCGCCGGCCTTCTCGATCTCGCGCGCGACCAGTTGGCCGAGATTCTGCAAATGGACGTGGCCGGGCACGAACTGGGTGAAGGAATTGACCACCGCGATGATCGGCTTGCCGAAGTCCTCGTTCTTCATGCCGGTGGCGCGCCAGAGGCCGCGTGCACCCGCCATGTTGCGGCCGTGGGTGGTGGTGCGGGAGCGATAGGCGGGCATCGTAAATCCTTCTCAAATCCTTGGGCTAAGGCGATTTTTTAGGGGAGTTGGCGCTCCTTATGCCTGCCCGTGGATGCGGATTCAAGCGCGGAACCGCATGGCAGAACCCCGCAATTCGGTCAATGTCGCGCGGGCGGCTTGATCTCGGTCGGCCCGGCGCATTAGCTGGGAGTACCGACAGCAAGAACAACGAACAAGCAAAAAGGGAGAGACACGCGTGGCAAGGCTGCCCCTGATTGATCCGGAGACGACGAGCGGAGAGATCCGCGCCTCATTCGACCGCATGCCGGTCAAGCTCAACATCTTCCGCATGATGGCCCATGCCGAGGCCAATATGATCCCGGCGATGCGGCTCGCCAATTCGATCCTGCACAAGCAGAAGCTGTCGGCGGTCAACCGCGAGCTCTTGATCCTGCAGGCCGCGCAGCTCGAGGGCGGCGCCTATGAATGGCGGCAACATGTGCCGATCGCGCTCGGTGTCGGCGTCACCCAGGCGCAGATCGATGCCGTCGAGCGCGGCGAATACGACGATGCTGCACTCAACGCAGCCGAGCGTGCGCTGCTTCGCTTCGGCCGCGAGGTGGTCGAGAAGGTCCGCGTCGGCGATGCGGCCTTTGCCACGGTGCGCGAGCATTTCAGCGATCAGGAGATCGTCGAGGCGATCGTCGCGCTCGGCTTCTACATGATGATGGCGCGGCTGACCGAGGCGACCGAGACCGATCTCGATCCGGCCGCCGGCATGGCCGTGTTCGAAGGCGGCAAGAAGCAGGGTTGACGAGATGTCGGAGACTTCGCAAGAGGCCAAGCAAGACCCCGAGCCGGAGCGCTATGTCCGTCCGCTGAGCGCGGAATCCTCGGGTACCGCGCCGGGCAGGGGACGCCTCAACGGCCGCCGCATCCTCGTGGTCGGCGGCGGCCAGCGGGTGTTCGATGCCGCCACCGATCCGATCGGCAACGGCCGCGCCATGAGCCTGCTGTTCGCACGCGAGGGCGCGCATGTCGCGGTCGCCGACCTCAACCGCGCCTCGGCCGAGGACACGGTTGCGCGCATCGCTGCTGACGGCGGCCGCGCTTTCGCGATCGCCGCCGATGTCACCAAGGAAGCCAACGTCATCAGGATGATCGACGAGGCGCATCGCACGATGGGCGGGCTCGACGGCATGGTGCTGAACATCGGTACCTTCGGCAAGACCGGGCTCGACAATGTCAGCGCGGAGGAATGGAACAGGATCTACGACGTCAATGTCCGCGGCCCGATGCTGTGCTGCCGCGCGGCCTTGCCGAAATTCGAAGACGGCGGCTCGATCGTGTTCATTTCCTCGATCGCGGCGCTGAAGGCGGGATCGCAGATGGCGGTCTATGATTCCTCCAAGGCCGCGCTCGGCGGCCTGATGCGCAACATCGCACACACGGGCGCGCGGCGCGGCATCCGCGCCAATCTGGTCTATCCCGGGCTGGTCGACACCCCGAACGGCCGCGAGGCCGGCGCGGGCCGGCCGTCGCGCGGCAAGGGGCATATCCCGTTCGGCCGTCAGGCGACGGCGTGGGAGATCGCCTATGCCGTGCTGTTCTTCATGTCGGATGAAAGCGTCTATGTCACCGCGCAGACGCTCGCGGTCGACAGCGGGCTCAGCGGTTTGTGAGCGGCGGGGAGGGCGCATGAGCGCATTGTTCGGCAAGGTCTGTCAGAACGGCTACGTCGTTCGCGACATCGATGCGGCGCTGAAGTTCTGGACCGAGACACTGCGGGTCGGGCCATTCTTCCTGATCCCCTCGGTCAAGGTCGATTGGTTCCGCTATCGCGGCGTGGACTCCGCGGTCGAGATGTCGATCGCGCTGGCCAATTCCGGCGATCTGCAGATCGAGCTGATCCAACAGCGCAACGACGCGCCGTCGATGTATCTGGATTTTCTGGCGCGCCACGGCGAGGGCCTGCAGCACATGTCGTACTGGAGCACGGACTACCAGTTGCTCTATGACCGCGCCGTCGCGGCAGGCTTCACGGTCGGTCATGAAGGCCAGATCGGCGGCCCCAGGGGACGCTTCGCCTATTTCGACACCGCCGGCCATGCCGGCACCGTGATCGAGATCTCAGACATCTCGGGATCGAAGGGGCGGTTTTTCGAGACGATCAGGACCGTGGCCGCGACCTGGGACGGCTCGGACCCGATCCGCGTGGTGGGCCGACGCGGTATTATGGCGCAAACGCCACAAGGGTTATGAGGACGAGCACGGCAGTACTGAAAGCTGCAATGCCAAGGCAAATGCGTGCCGGGACAGAATGGGATTCGAAACGTGGCAGTTCAGGCATTGCGCGCTCCACTTGCGTTGCTTGGGGCGAGGCGGGAGCGCGGTGACTGACAGCGATCTCGTCACCGATAGATGCCGAAAGGCCGTGCGGTGATAGAGACAAAGCTGCGCTCTATTTCGTGCGAGCGCCAGCAATATGTTTCTCCCCGATCACGGAACGATCTGAAAACGCCTCAAGGCACTAAGTTGCCGGTTATTGCGGTCAAATCTCCTCCAGCACTACCTGCTCAAGCTCTAGTGCCGCGACGCATGCAAGGAAGAAGATCGCCGTAAACGATCCACGTTTCAGCTTCATGGTTCCACCCGGTATCTGAACAGCCTCGGCGGCCAAACGGAATGCAAGTTAACGAATTTGAATTCATCGCCAGCGGCGAGTTTTCGGATCCATTGCGCAAAGGCGGCAAAACCCTCTGGTTCTATTGCAATTTGGTCTATCTCGAGTTCATACAGGTCCGCCGTGAAAGCGGCTTTTGCTGGCGGAGGGTCGATAATCCCAATACGCACGGCTACTTTGTCGCCGACGCCGCTCCGGCATACAATCAAAAGACTTAAGAGCGTTGCGGCCCAAGCCGCGCGCCGCCACACGGCGCTTCTCCTAGCTCACGGTACCCTCCCGGAATCTAGGAACCGGAGTTTCGGTAGGCTTGTGGCGTTTGCGCCATAATACCGGGCGGACGCGGCTATTCGGCGGCGAGGCTGGCCGGAAGCGGGATGCCGACCCTGGGGCGCGCTTTCACTGCGCGGCGATTCTTCTTGCTGAAGCGGCTGCCGGCCAGCAGCGCCGCGGCGGCGCGCAACTGCTCGCGCAGCCATTGATTGGTGGTGTCGTCCTCGGCGGTGGCGTGCCAGTAGAGATAATTGACGTGCGGACTGATCGGAAACGGGCAGGGGAAGCACTGCAGCAGCCCGGGATCTTCCAGCACGGAGGCGGCGCTCTCCGAGGCGGTCAGCAGCATGTTGCTGCGGCTCACGACGTGGCAGGCGGTTGCGAAATTCTGACAGGTCAGGCGAACAGTGCGGGTCAGGCCGAGGCGCTGGAGCTGAAAATCCTCGAATGACAGGCCGCTGCGCCGCGACGTCACGCAGACATGCTCCATGCGCAAATAAGCCTTCTTGTCGAGCCGGGTGCCGAGCTCGGGATGGCCGCGCCGCGCGAACACCGCGATATGCTCCGTCAGGATCTGCTCGCGCCGCACCTCCGCCGACAGAGGCAACAGCGTATCGATCGCGACGTCGAGGGTGCCGGCGGCAAGCTCGCGCTCGAGATTGTTGCGCTCGCTGCGCACGGTGGCGATCTCGACCAGCGGCGCCACCGTGCTGATGCGGTTGATCAGCGCGCTCAGCATCGGTGCCTCGAGATTGTTGCGCAGCCCGATCACGAACCGCTTCGGCGTCTGCGCCGGATCGAACCGGTGGGTGTGGGTCAGCGTCGTCTCGAGGCCGTTGAGCGCCTGGCGCACCGTGGTGATGATCTGCCGGGCCAGCGGGGTCGGCGTCATCACGTGGTTGCGGCGCACGAACAGCGGATCGTTGAACATCGCGCGCAGCCGGCTGAGCGCATGGCTTACCGCGGGCTGCGTCAGGTTGAGGCGGAAGCAGGCGCGGCTGACGCCGCCCTCGGAATAGATCGCGTCGAACACGACGAACAGGTTCAGATCGACGTCGCGTACATGCATGGAAATGATCAATCCGTATCCGCCGAATGCATTTGACGAATACTAATCGGCACTCTTAAAGTCTCAAGCAAATCAATACCTGGAGGAAACGATGAGCGTGCAATCGCCATCGCGCGGCGTTGCTGTCCCTGCGGCATCATCTCGCCTGGGCGCAATGTTTGCGAAACCGAGCCAGGAGCAGATCGTGCTCCTGATCACCATCGCGCTCCTGATCGTGTTCGGCCTGACGCTGAACGGCTTCGCCACCGTCTCCAATCTCCTGAATTTGTTGCGGAGTATTTCCATCCTCGGCGTGCTCGGCCTCGGCATGGGTCTGATCGTGATCAGCCGCGGCATCGACCTCTCCGAGGTCGCGATCATGGCGGGTTCCTGGGCGATCGCGCTGATCTACATGCAGAACGGCATGCCTGTTTTCACGGCAGTGCTGCTGGCGCTGGCGGTCGCGGTGCTGATCGGCGTCGTCAACGGCGTGATGGTCGCCTTCGTCGAGGCGCCGGCGCTGTTCGTGACGCTGGCTGCCGGTTTCGTGATCTATGGCCTCGCCTTCTGGATCGCGCCGGCCTGGGTGGTCTATGCGCCGAAGGATGCGCCGGGCCTGATGTATCTCGGCGCCGGACGGCTGTTCGGCATCCCGGTTCCGATCCTGGTGTTCGCGGCCTGTGCAATCGCAATGCATTTGTTCCTGTCGCGCACCTCGATCGGCCGCTTCATCTATTCGCAGGGCGACAATCCGGAGGCCGCGCGGCTGACCGGCGTCGCGCTGCGGCCGCTGATCGTGCTCGAGCACGTGCTGGTTGCACTGCTCGCCTGGATTGCGGGCCTAGTCTGGGTCGGCACCACGGGCAGCATGCAGATGGCGATCACCCAGGGCACCATGATCTTCGACGTCGTGCTCGTCGTCGTGATCGGCGGCATCAGCCTAATCGGCGGCCGCGGCAGCGTGTTCAGCGTCGTGGTCGGCTGCATCCTGATCGGCACGCTGCTCAACGCCTTCACCATCATGGACGTCAACAGCGAGGTGCAGAACATCATCAAGGGCGTGGTGCTGCTGGCCGCCATCGTGCTCGACAACTGGCTGCACCCCCGCGACGAGGAGACCGCGCGGCAAGGCGACTAGGACATGAAGACTGGGCGCGTCCCTCGCGCCAATCAAAGCGATTCCAAATCAATCAAAAGAATTTTGTGTGGAGGAGACGATGAAGACGACCAAGTTCTGGACGATCCTGCTCGCCGGGGTGGCGCTTGCCGCGATGCCGTTCGCGGCGTCGGCGCAGGATGAAGGTACCAAGGCCGGGCGCGAGCTGCGCGCAGCGTACGACAAGTCGCTGCAGGGCAAGACCGTCGCCTATCTGCCGATCGCACTCGGCGTGCCGCTGTCCGACGAATGGGGCCGCGTCGTGCAGGAAGAGGCGGAGTGGCGCGGCATGAAATACATCGTGCGCGACCCCAACAACAACCCGTCGGCCATGCAGCAGGCGCTGACCGCGCTGGTCGACCAGAAGCCCGACGTCCTGATCGTGCAGAATCCGAGCGTGACGCTGTTGATGAAGGACCTGAAGCGCGCCGAAAGCCAGGGTACGCATGTGATCCAGGTCAACATGGCCTCGAACTACAAGTCCGGCGCCTTTGTCGGCGTCGACTGGCGCGAGATCGGCAGGATGCTGGCGAACGAAGCCGTGAAGGCCTGCGGCACCGGCTCCGGCAAGTCGGGCAAGGTGCAGATCGTGCAGGGCGAACTGACCGCGGCGGCCAGCGTCGACCAGGTCGGCGCCATCATGGAGGTCCTGAACAAGGATCCCAACATCAAGGTGGTGTCGAACCAGGCCGCGAACTGGGACGCCAACACCGCGCTCAACATCACCGCCACCGTGATCCAGCAGCACCCCGATCTCTGCGCCTCGATCGGCTTCTGGGGCATCATGGAGTCGGGTGCCGCGCAGGCGATCCGCAATGCCGGCAAGATCGACGATGTAAAGGTGTTCGCCTCGGGCGAGGGCTCGCAGCTCGATTGCGACCAGGTCAACTCCGGGAATTTCAGCAAATTCCTCAGCTACAAGGCGACCGAGCAGGGTCACGATCTGATGTTCGCAGCCGAGACGCTGCTGATGTCCGGCGACAAGCCCGGCACCAAAAACCTGTCCTATTACACGCGGCCGATCTGGATCGATAAGACCAACGCCTCGCTCGGCGGCACCTGCTTCGCGCTACCCAAGAAAAACTAACAAGGCGCGAGACAGCCGGCGCGGGGGGGCATTCCCGCGCCGGCTGTATCACGGGTCAGAATCCGGAAACGTTGAAACCGGATCAGGGAGTGCTTTGGCGATGTCGATGGCAGTTGATTCCTTTTCCGCATCGGTGCGGCGGTTCTCACCCCGGCTCCTGCTGTCGGAGCTGTTGCTGAAACAGTGGTTCGAGCCGGTCGTTCCGTTCACCGTGATGATCGGGCTGTGGGCCTATTTCGCGCTCACCATTCCCGACTACGCCTCGGTGCAGAACTCGGTGTCGCTGCTGCGGTTGTTTGCCGAATTCGGTTTCGTCGCGCTCGCGATGGGTTTCTGCCTCGTCACCGGCGGCATCGACCTGTCGGTCGGCGCGATCTTCGCGCTGTGCAATTTCGCGGCGCTGTATTTCCTGCTGGTGCGCGAATGGCCGGTCGGCCTCGCGGTGCCGGCGACGCTGCTGGTCGGTGCGCTGCTCGGCAGCATCAACGGCTTTCTGATCGGCTTCCTGAAGACGCGGCCGTTCCTGACCACGCTGGTGACGCTGATCATCCTGCGCGCTTCGGTCAATCTGCTTAACACCAGCTACGCCCAGGTATTCGCGACCAATTCGGTCGAGAGCGATGCCTGGGATTTCATCGGCGGCGGCAGCGTGCTCGGCATTCCCGTCAATGCGGCGACGCTGTTCGTGGTGCTGCTGATCTGCCACATCTTCCTGTCGCGCTCGCGCTATGGCTGGCATCTCACCGCGATCGGCGCCAGCCGCAAGGCGGCGCGTCATGCCGGCATCCGCGTCCGCCTGATGCTGTTCATGACCTATGTGCTGTCGGGCACGCTGTGTGCGGCGAGCGGCATCTTCTACGCCGCGCGCCAAGCCTCGACGGATTCCACCACGGGCGTGGGATGGGAATTCCAGGCGCTCACCGCCGTGGTGCTCGGCGGCGTGTCGCTGGCCGGCGGCAAGGGCACGGTGTGGCGGGCGATGATCGGCGCGCTGATCATCTTTCTTTTGATCAACGGCCTCGTGCGGATGGGCATCCCGGGCTATGTCACTTCGGCGGTGACCGGCATGATCCTGCTCGCGGCCGTCGGCATCGACGTCAAATGGTCGAAGAACCGCGGCAAGGCGATCCAGAAGATCTATGTCAATCCGGCCTTCGTGCCGCTCGCCTCGGCGCCCGCGGTGCAGCCCGGCGCGGCGTCGCCCTATGCGCAGAACGACCGGCTAATCAATGCGCAGGCGATCGGCGTCGATCAGGTCGAGGGGCCCGAGGATGTCATCCTCGACCGCCAGGGCCGGCTCTACGGCTCGACCCGCGACGGCAATGTGATCCGTTTTTCCGGGCCGAACTTCGAGACCCGCGAGGTGTTCGCCCATATCGGCGGCCGGCCGCTCGGCATGCAGTTCGATCGCGATGAGAATTTGATCGTCGCCGTCGCCGGCATGGGCGTCTACGGCGTCGCGCCCGACGGCCGCATCTTCAAGGTCACCGACGAGACCAACCGCACCTGGTACAAGCTGAACGACGACAGCCGCCTGCGCATGGCCGACGACCTCGACATCGCACCCGACGGCAAGATCTATTTCAGCGACTGCACCACGCGCTACGAGATGACCACCAACACCCTCGACATCCTCGAGGGCCGGCCGAACGGCCGCGTGGTCTGCTACGACCCGGCGACAAGGACCACGCGCACGGTGATCAACCACTTCTATTTCCCGAACGGGATCTGCGTCTCGCATGACGGCAAGTCGATCCTGATCGCGTCGACCTCGCTGTGCAAGGTGTTCCGGCACTGGATCGACGGGCCGAACAAGGGCAAGACGGAGGTGCTGATGGACGAGCTGCCGGGCAACCCCGACAATATCAACCGCGCGTCCGACGGCACCTACTGGCTGGCGCTGGTCGGCATCCGCACGCCGACTTTCGACCTTGCCGCGCGAAAGCCCGGCTTCCGCCTGCGCATGGTGAAGCAGGTGCCGACCGACGAGTGGCTGGCGCCGGCGCTCAACCATGGCTGCGTGCTGAAATTCAACGAGCAGGGCGAGGCGCTGGAATCCTGGTGGGATCCGACCGGCATTTCGCATTCGACGTTGACCTCGATGCGCGAGCACCAGGGCTATCTCTATCTCGGCGGGCTCGAGAACAACCGGATCGGCCGCATCAAGCTCGGCGGCGTCGACGACAGCTGGACCGGCTACGATGCCTATTGGGGCGCAAAGAGCAGGGTGACGACGTAATGGGATTTTTCGATCATCTGCTGCGCGACATCCGCAGCGTCATCGACCGCGACGGCGGCCAGAACGCGATCCCGCCGCTCGACGGTGCGCTGAGCCCGAACGACCGGCTCGACAGCGCCACCCCGATCGGCGAGCCGTTGCCCGGCGTCGACGACGTGATCGCCGCCGGCGACGGCGCGGTCTATGTCTCGGCCGGACGCCGGGTGCTGAAGCTCGGCGGCAATGACTTGTCGACACGTACGGTCGTCGCCGAGTTCGAGGATGATGCCGGCGGGCTCGCGTTGCATCCGGACGGCCGCCTGCTGGTCTGCGTCGCGGGCAGGGGCCTTGCCGCGATCGATCCGGCAAAGCCCGATCCGCGCTGGCTGGAGGCTGCCGGCGGCAGCGCGCTCACAGGGCTGCTGTCGGTGACGGCGGCGCCCGATGGCCGCATCTATGCCGTCGAAGGCAGCACCGGCCGACGCCCGGGCGAATGGCGGCATGATTTGATGGAGAAGCGCGCCAATGGCCGGCTCGTCAGCTGCGGCGCCGGGCTCGACAATCCGCAGCTGCTGCTGCGCGATCTGCCCTATCCCTATGGCGTGAGTGTTTCGGCCGACGGCAGCAGCCTGTGGCTCACCGAAAGCTGGGCCCATCGCCTCAGCCGGTTCGCGCTCGGCGGCAACGGGCTTGGTCCGCGCGAGACCGTCGCCGGCAACATGCCGGGCTATCCGGCGCGGCTGCATCCGGACGGCCACGGCGGCATGCTGCTCGGCATCTTCGCCCGCCGCACCCACCTGATCGAGTTCGTGCTCAAGGAAGACGATTTCCGCGAGGAGATGATGGCGACGATGCCGCCGGATTACTGGGTCGCGCCGGCGCTCGCCGGCGGCAGCGATTGCCTCGAGCCGATGCAGATCGGCAGCGTCAAGGCGCTCGGCATCCAGAAGCCGTGGGCGCCGCCGCGCTCCTATGGTCTGCTGGTGCATCTCGATGCCGAGGGCGATGCGACCGACGGCCTGCACAGCCGCGCCGGCGGCCGCTTCCACGGCGTCACCGCCGCCTGCGCCACGCCATCGGGCGTCGTGATCGCGGCGCGCGGCGCCGGACGCCTGCTGCGCCATACGGGAGAGCTGCGATGAATGACGGTGTGATGCAGGCGACCCCCGGCGCCAAGACGGCAGAGACCTCCGCAGTCCGCGAGCCGGTGCTGCGGATCACCAACGGCTCGAAGATCTATGGCGGCGTCCACGCCATCGAGGGCGTCAATTTCGACCTCTATCCCGGTGAGGTGCATGCGCTGGTCGGCGAGAACGGCGCCGGCAAATCGACGCTGTGCAAGGCGATCGCGGGCGCGATCCAGCTCACCTCCGGCGACTATCTGCTCGACGGCAAGCCGACCGGTTTCGAGCAGCCGCGCGACGCGCTCAATGCCGGCATCTGCATGGTCTATCAGGAGACCAGCCTGGTGCCGACCATGACCGCCGCGCAGAACATCGAGCTCGGCAACGAAAAGCTGCTGACCCGGTTCCGCACCCTGAACATCCAGGCCCAGCAGCTGTTGCAGTCGCTCAACTTCCACGTCGATCCGGCGACGCCGGTGGCGCTGCTCGGCACCGCCAAGAAGCAGATGGTGGAGATCGCGCGCGCGATCTACAACAAGGCGCGCATCATCATCTTCGACGAACCGACCGCATCGCTGACGCCGGAGGAGATCGTCCACTTCTTCCATCTGGTGCGCGACCTGCGCGCCCGCGGCGTCTCGATCATCTACATCTCGCATGCGCTGGAGGAGTCGCTGCAGATCGCCGACCGCATCACCGTGCTGCGCGACGGCAAGCTGGTGATCACGGCGCCGGCCAGGCAGCTGACGCGCGATGCGCTGGTGCAGCACATGGTCGGCCGCGAGGTGGCGCAGGCGGTCTATGGCGGCAAGGCGAAAACCCATCAACGCCGCGAGAAGGTGCTGACGGTCGAGAACGTCACCATGGGCATGGCGGTCAAGAACATGTCGTTCTCGGTCTATGCCGGCGAGGTGGTCGGCATCGCCGGCCTGATCGGCTCCGGCCGCACCGAGATCGCCAAGATCATCTACGGCGCACTGAAGCGCAATCTGGTCAATGGCGGCACCATCCGGCTGCGCGGCAAGCCGATCCGCTACCGCGTGCCGCGGCAGGCGATCAATGACGGCATCGCCTACATCACCGAGGACCGCAAGGCCAACGGCTTCTTCGAGACCATGGTGGTCGACGACAACGTCTATATCGGCAGCCTCGCCACCGGAAAGGGCTGGAGCTTCCTGCTGTCGCGCGCCCGGCGCAGCAAGCTCGCCAGCTACTGGGTCGATCGGCTGAAGATCAGCGCATTGCAGCGCAAGGCCAGGATCATCGAGCTGTCCGGCGGCAACCAGCAGAAGGTGGTGCTGGCCAAGACGCTGGTGCAGGACCCCTCGATCATCATCTTCGACGAGCCGACGCGCGGCGTCGACGTCGGCACCATCCCGCACATCCACGGCGAAATCCGCCGCCTCGCCGACGAGGGCAAGGCGGTGGTGGTGATCTCGTCCTACCTGCCGGAGATCCTCGCGGTGTCCGACCGCATCCTGGTCGCCCGCACCGGCCGCATCGTCGCCGAGTTCGACGCGGCGGACGCGACGCAGGACAAGATCCTGTACGCCGCGGTGCATTGAGGGCGCGCGGCGCGGCCTGTCGTCGGCGTAGGGCGGATTAGCGCAGCGCAATCCGCCGTCTTGCCACGCCTTCGACGGGCAAATCAGCGGCAACAAGTTCAGTGTCGTCCCGGCGCAGGCCGGGACCCATAACCACAGATCGTCATTGTTGTACGTCGCTGGAACGACGAGTCCCGCCGACAATATCTGCTGCGGCGTATGGGTCCCGGCCTGCGCCGGCACGACAGCGTTGGGTGGGGTGCCAACTCCCTTGACAATTATTTTAAGTATAAAATAATATCCCGTATCGGCTCCAGGGGAACGCGCCTCGTCCGTGCCCGCGCCGCCGAAGCCAACGGGAGAACGCCATGCGTATCGTTTGCATTGGAGGCGGGCCGGCCGGGCTTTATTTCGGCATCCTGATGAAGATGCTGGATCCCGCGCACGTCATTTCGGTGGTCGAGCGCAACCGGCCCTACGACACCTTCGGCTTCGGCGTGGTGTTCTCGGATGCGACCATGGACAACATGCGCAAATGGGATCCGGTCACCGCTGACACGATCGAGCAGGCCTTCAACCATTGGGACGACATCGAGGTCCTGATCAAGGGCCGGCGCATGCGCACCACCGGCCACGGCTTCGTCGGCATTGGTCGCAAGCGGCTGCTCAACATCCTGCAGGCGCGCGCCGAGGAACTCGGCGTCGAGCTGATCTTCGAGCGCGAGGTGAATTCCGATCTCGAATTCCCCGACGCCGATCTCGTCGTGGCATGCGACGGCGTCAATTCGAAGGTGCGCGTCAAATATGCCGAGACGTTCCAACCCGACATGCTGATGCGGCCGAACCGCTACATCTGGCTCGGCACCAACCGTCCGTTCGACGCCTTCACCTTCGACTTCCGCAAGACCGAGCATGGCTGGTTCCAGGCGCACATCTACAAGTTCGAGGAGGGCGCGGCGACCTTCATCGTCGAGACCACCGAGGAGGCCTATCTCGCCCACGGTCTCGACAAGATGGAGCAGGGCGACTCCATCGCGTTCTGCGAGAATGTGTTCGCGGAAATCCTCGAGGGGCATCATCTGGTCTCGAATGCGCGGCACCTGCGCGGCTCGGCCTGGCTGTCGTTTCCCAGGCTGATCTGCGGCAAATGGACCGCGTTCAACGGCAACAGCCATGTCGTGCTGATGGGCGATGCCGCCCACACCGCGCATTTCGCGATCGGTTCGGGAACCAAGCTCGCGCTGGAGGATGCGATCGAGCTGACCAACCAGTTCAAGATCCACGGCGCGACGCGCGACAGCATTCCCGCGGTGCTCAAGGCTTACGAGGAGCTGCGCCGGGTCGACGTGGCACGGATCCAGAACGCCGCGCGCAACGCGATGGAATGGTTCGAAGTGGTCGGCTCGCGCTATGCCGACACGCTGGAGCCGGAGCAGTTCATGTATTCGCTGCTGACCCGCTCGCAGCGCATCAGCCACGAGAACCTGCGGCTGCGCGACAAGACCTGGCTCGAGGGCTATGAGCGCTGGTTCGCGGAGCGCAGCGGCGTGGCCGCGACCAACGACCGCGTCACGCCGCCGATGCTGACGCCATTCCAGATCCGCGGCCTGTCGCTGCATAACCGCATCATCGTCTCGCCGATGGCGATGTATTCGGCGGAGGAGGGCGTGCCGACCGACTTCCATCTGGTACATTTCGGCTCCCGCGCGCTCGGCGGTGCCGGCCTTCTGTTTACGGAGATGACCTGCGTGTCGCCGGAAGCGCGGATCACGCCCGGCTGCTGCGGCCTCTGGAACGACGCGCAGGCGGCGGCCTACAAGCGCATCGTCGACTTCGTGCATCAGAATTCGCAAGCCAGGATCGGCATCCAGCTCGGCCATGCCGGCCGCAAGGGCTCAACGCGCGTCGCCTGGGAAGGCATGGACGAAGCGCTGCCGGACCACAACTGGCCGCTGGTGTCGGCTTCGTCAGTGCCTTATCTGCCCGACGGCCAGATTCCGGAGCCGATGAGCCGCGCCGAGGTGGACGAGGTGCGCGAGCAGTTCGTCGCCGCAGCCAGGCGCGCTGCGGCCGCCGGCTTCGATATCCTGGAGCTGCACTGCGCGCACGGCTATCTGCTGTCGAGCTTCCTCTCGCCGCTGACTAACCGCCGCACCGACGACTACGGCGGATCGATCGAGAACCGCGCGCGTTATCCGCTGGAGGTGTTCCGCGCCGTCCGCGCGGTGTGGCCGGAGGACAAGCCGATGTCGGTCCGCCTGTCGTGTCACGACTGGGCCGAGGGCGGCAACACGCCCGAGGATGCGCTGGTCTTCGCAAAGCTGTTCAAGGAGGCGGGAGCCGACCTGATCGACTGCTCCTCGGGGCAGGTCTGGGCCGACGACCATCCGATCTATGGCCGGCTCTACCAGACGCCGTTCGCCGACAAGATCCGCAACGAGGTCGGCATCGCGACCATCGCGGTCGGCGCGATCTCGGAGGCGGATCACGCCAACTCGATCATCGCCGCCGGCCGCGCCGATCTCTGTGCCATCGCGCGGCCGCATCTCGCCGATCCGGCCTGGACGCTGCATGAGGCTGCGAAGATCGGCGTCAAGCAGGTCGCGTGGCCGAAGCAGTATCTGTCGGGCAAGTCGCAATACGAGGCCAATCTCGAACGCGCGGCTGCGGGAGTGAAGGCATGATGAGGTTCTGGCCCAACGCACATGCGCTGGTGACCGGTGCCGGTTCCGGCATCGGCGCCGCGACGGCGATCGCGCTGGCAAATGCCGGCGTGCGCGTCAGCATCGCCGGACGGCGGATCGACGCGCTGAAGGCGACGGCGGCATCGCTCGACAAGCAGGCCGGCGCCGTGGTTTCGATCGACGTGACGGATGAAGCTGCGGTGACCAAGGGTGTCGCGCAGATCGAGGCTGAGGCAGGGCCGATCGATATTCTCGTCAACAATGCCGGCAAGGCCGCGAGCGCGCCGTTCGACAAGACCGGCGCGGCGTTGTGGGCCGACATGCTGGCGAGCAACCTCTCCAGCGTGTTCCTGGTGACCCATGCCGTGTTGCCCGGCATGGCGCAACGCGGCCGCGGGCGCGTGATCAACGTCGCCTCGACCGCGGGTCTCACCGGCTACGCCTACGTCTCCGCCTATGTCGCGGCCAAGCACGGCGTCATCGGCCTGACGCGCTCGCTGGCGCTGGAATATGCACGGCGCGGCGTCACCGTGAATGCGGTCTGTCCCGGCTACACCGATACACCGCTGGTGGCGGATGCCGCCGCGAACATCGTCGCCAAGACCGGCCGCAGCGAACAGGAAGCGCGCGCAGCGTTGGCAAAAGTCAATCCGATGCAGCGGCTGGTGACGCCGGAGGAGGTCGCCGACGCCATCCTCTGGCTTGCCTCCGAGACTGCATCGTCAATCAACGGACAAGCCGTCGCGGTCGCCGGCGGCGAAGTCTTTACCGGGTGAAGGAACACGTCATGTCCGAGATGAAAGCAAAGCTCCGGCCGTTCAAGGATTATCCCGCCAAGCACTTCCGCTGGCAGGTCGATGCGAGCGGCCGTGTCGCGACCATCACGCTGAACCGGCCGGACAAGAAGAACCCGCTGACTTTCGAGTCCTATGAGGAGCTGCGCGATCTCTTCACCAATCTCAAATACGCCGCCGATGTCCGCGCCATCGTGCTGACCGGCGCCGAGGGTAATTTCTGCTCCGGCGGCGATGTGTTCGAGATCATCGAGCCGTTGACGCGGATGGCGATGCCGGACCTGCTGGCCTTCACGCGGATGACCGGCGAGGTCGTGCGGGCGATGCGCAAATGCCCGCAGATCATCGTCGCAGCGATCGACGGCATTTGCGCCGGGGCCGGGGCGATGCTGGCGCTGGCGTCCGATTTGCGGCTGGCGACGCCGCAAGCCAAGACCGCGTTCCTGTTCACCCGCGTCGGCCTTGCCGGCGCCGATATGGGCGCATGCGGGTTGCTGCCCCGCGTGATCGGGCAGGGCCATGCGGCCGACCTGCTCTACACCGGGCGTGCGATGAGCGCCGAGGAAGGGTTTGCGTGGGGCTTCCACAACCGTCTGGTGCCGCCGGCGGAACTCGCCGGTGCTGCGCATGAATTGGCGCGCTCGCTCGCGGATGGGCCGTGGTTCGCGCATGGCGTGACGAAAACGATGTTCAACCAGGAATGGGCGATGGGCGTCGACGAGATGATCGAGTCGGAAGCGCAGGCGCAGGCGATCTGCATGGTCACCGGCGATTTCCGCCGCGCCTTCGAGGCGTTCGCCGCCAAGCAGAAACCGGCCTTCGAGGGCAATTGAGATGATCGAGATCCTGCAACCCCAAGGATGGGCCAAGCCGATCGGCTACGCCAACGGCATGGCCGCGCGCGGCAAACAGCTCTTCATCGCGGGCCAGATCGGCTGGAACGGACAATGCGTGTTCGAGACCGACGATCTCGTGGCGCAGATCGGCCAAACCCTGCGCAACATCGTCGCAGTCGCCGCCGCCGGCGGCGCCGGCCCCGAGCACATCGTGTCGATGACCTGGTACTTGCTCGACCGCAAGGAATATTCCGCGCGGCTGAAGGAGATCGGCACGGTCTATCGCGACATCATCGGCCGGCGCTTTCCGGCGATGACCGCGATCCAGGTTGCCGGCCTGATCGAGGACCGCGCCAAGGTGGAAATCCAGGCAATTGCGGTGGTGCCGGATTGAGGGTGACGCAGTTCCGCCAATCCCGTCATACTGAGGTGCGAGCGGAGCGAGCTTCGAAGGATGCACGTCCCGGCTGGTGGCCGTCGACCCTTCGAGACGGCCGCGTTGCGGCCTCCTCAGGGTGACGGGGATAGATCGGGGTACGCTGAAGCAATGTTAAGGCTAAGCCCAATCGTCGTGGGCCAGTCCTCGTCCCGGGCCGCAAACCCGCTTGCGGCCGGACAACGGGGCATGCGACCTTAGCCCAAAGCGTAAAAGCGTCCTGTTGTGAGTGGAGGTGAGGACGATGAAGGCGATTATCGTCGGAGGCGGAATCGGGGGCCTCACCACTGCGCTGATGCTGCGCTCGCGCGGCATCAGTTGCGAGCTGTACGAGCAGTCCGAGACGATCCGCGAGCTCGGCGTCGGCATCAACACATTGCCGCATGCGATCCGCGAGCTGGCGGGGCTTGGTTTGCTCGACAAGCTCGACGAGGTGGCGATCCGCACCTATGAGCTGTTCTATCTGACGCGACATGGCCAGCAGGTCTGGCACGAGAAGCGCGGGCTCGATGCCGGCCACGACGTGCCGCAATTCTCGATCCATCGCGGCCGCCTGCAAGGCGTGATCCATCAGGCCGTGATCGATCGGCTCGGCGCGGATGCGATCCACACCGGCTGCCGGCTCGGCTCCTTCACCCAGGATGAGGGCGGCGTCTCGGCCTATTTCTTCGATCGCAGCGGCGCCCATGTGCATACCGCGCGCGGCGACATCCTGATTGGCGCCGACGGCATCCATTCGAAAGTGCGGCAGACGCTGTTTCCGGACGAGGGCGGGCCGTGCTGGAACGGCCTGATGCTGTGGCGCGGCGCGACCGACTGGCCAGCGTTCCTGACCGGGCGCTCGATGATCATCGCCGGCGGCCTGAACGCCAAGGCCGTGATCTATCCGATCGCGCCGGGCTCGAGCCCGGCAAGCCGCCTCACCAACTGGGCGGTGCTGGTGAGGATCGGCGACGGCACCTCGCCGCCGCCGCGCCGCGAGGGCTGGTCCAATCTCGGCCGGCGCGACGAGATGATGCCCTATGTCACTGGTTTCACGATCCCGCAGGTCGACTTTACCGGACTGATCAACGCGACGCCGGAATTCTGGGAGTATCCGTGCTGCGACCGCGATCCCTTGCCGTATTGGTCGAGTGGCCGGGTCACGCTGCTCGGCGACGCCGCGCATCCGATGTATCCGGTCGGCTCGAACGGCGCCTCTCAAGCCATTCTCGATGCGCGCAGCCTGGCCGACCTGCTGGCGCGATCGGAGCACCCGCGCCAGGCGCTGGCGGCCTATGAGCGGCAGCGGCTGCCGATGACCGCCGACATCGTCGCCTCCAACCGCCGCGGCGGGCCGGAGGGCGTGATCGACGCCGTCGAGCAGCTCGCGCCGCAGGGCTTTACCGACGTCGACACCATCCTCAATTACGAGGCGCGCGAGGCGATCGTCCGCGGCTATGCGGCCAAGGCCGGCTTTGCCGCGCGCGTGGTGGCGCGGCAGTAGGTCCTTTGCAGGAGGAGACGTCCGGCAGGCCATCTCCACACCGTCATTGCGAGGAGCAAAGCGACGAAGCAATCCATCGTTCCGCGATCGCGGAAATATGGATTGCTTCGCTTCGCTCGCAATGACGGAATAAGCTACGCCGGCGGCGGCGGCAGGAAGTGGATGTTGTGCTCGGCGGCGAGCCGCACCACGTCGTCCGGGTTCTGTTCCTTCATGTTGTGGATCGCCCAGAACAGGTCGTAGAGCCTCCGCGTCGGCGACACCCAGAACAGCGTCTTAGCGGGCTGCTGCGACTTGTTGAAGATGCCGTGCGGCTTGCCCATCGGCAGCCGAACCAGATCGCCAGGAGTTGCGGATTCGTCCGCACCGTCGAGCATGAAGTCGAGCTTGCCCTCGAGGATATAGAGGTACTCGTCCTGGTCGGGGTGGATATGCGGAGGAACGAAGGTGCCCGGCGGGAAGGTGGCGTGCCAGGAGAATGAATGCTCGGTGCGGCTCTTCGGCACGTAGGTCTGGCCAAGGATGCTCCAGGAAATGCCCTGCATGCCTTCGTTGGCGCGGGTGATGCCCGCAATCTCGTCTTTCATGCTCATGCTTGCTCCTATGATCTACTTTGCCGCGCAGTCCTTGGCGTAGCGATCGCCATAATTCGAAAACACCTTCTCGACGATCTCGGTCTGGAATTTGCCGTCCGGCCGCTTCGCGACCTTGGTGAGGTAGAAATCCTGGATCGGATAGCCGTTGTTGCTGAACTTGAAGTTACCGCGCAGCGAGGTGAAGTCGGCCTTCTTCAGCGCAGCCGCGACGGCGTCCTTGTTGGAGAGATCGCCCTTCACGGCTTTCACCGCGCTGTCGATCAACAACGCTGCGTCATAGGCCTGCATGGCATAGGTGCCGGGCACGCCGTTGTAGGCGGCTTCATAAGCCGCGACGAACTTCTTGCTTTGGGGATTGTCGAGGTTCGGGGCCCAGTTCGCCCCGCCGAACATGCCGACCGCTGCGTCCTGCTGCGCGGGCAGGGTGGATTCGTCGACGGTGAAGGCGGAGAGCACCGGCACGGTGGCGCCGGCCTGCTTGTACTGCTTCACGAGATTAACGCCCATGCCGCCCGGCATGAAGGTGAACAGCGCGTCCGGCTTCAGCGCGGCAATCTTGGACAATTCGGGCTGGAAATCCAGCGTGTTCAGCGGCGTGTAGGATTCCTCGACGATTTCGCCCTTGTAGTCGAGCTTGAAGCCGGCGACGGAGTCGCGGCCGGCCTGATAGTTCGGCACCAGCAGATAGACGCGCTTGTAGCCGCGGTCCTGCGCCACCTTGCCGAGGATCTCGTGCACCTGGTCGTTCTGGTACGACGTCACATAGAAGAACGGGTTGCACTCCTTGCCGGCATAGCTGGAGGGGCCTGCGTTCGGGCTGATCAGGAAGGTCTTGCTGTCGGTGACCGGGCGGTGGATCGCCTGCAGGATGTTGGAGAAGATCGGGCCGACCACGAAATCGACCTTGTCGCGCTCGAGCAGGCCGCGCACCTTGACCACCGCGCCGTCGGGCTTCAGTTCGTCGTCGGCGTTGACGATCTCGACATCGCGGCCGGCCATCTTGCCGCCGAGGTCCTTGATCGCGAGCGCAAAGCCGTCGCGGACCTGCTGGCCAAGCGCCGCGGCCGGGCCCGAGGTCGTCACCAGCACGCCGATCTTGATCTTCTCCTGGGCGGTCGCCGGGGTGACCGCGACACCGAGCAGCGCCGCCAATCCCACGAGCTTCGTCAATTGTTTCATGTCTCTCCCCTAACCACTGGCTCGATGCCTCGGCCGCTTTATTTGGCCGCAGCTTAGTCTGACGCGTGCAATCGCCGCAAGCGATGTGGCATCGCGTCAGGGCGATCGTCGCGCATCATGCAGGCGCAGCCCATGCAAGCGCCGCGCCAATTGCTTGAAGTTTAAAGAAATTGAGGATTGCCCAGACGGATCAGGCACGATTCGCAATTGTCCTTGCGGGGCGCCGCGAATTGCTTGAAGCTCAAAGCAATTGGTCCGACCGGAACCCGCCGCGGAGGCACGATCGCCGCATGATCCTCGATTCCGAAACCAAAGCCGTCGAACTGCCCGACGACCACGGCACCGAACTGCGGCTGTGGCTGCGCCTCCTGACCTGCACCACGCTGATCGAAGGCGAGGTGCGCAGCCGGCTGCGCGAGAAGTTCGACGTCACGCTGCCGCGCTTCGACCTGATGGCCCAGCTCGACAAGGTGTCCGACGGCATGACGCTGTCGGACCTGTCGAAGCGGATGATGGTATCCAACGGCAACGTCACCGGGCTGGTCGAGCGCCTGGTTGAATCGGGCCATCTCGATCGCCGCACCTCGGAGACGGACCGCCGCGTGCAGTTCATCCGGCTCACAAAACTCGGTCGCGCCGAATTCCGCAAGATGGCCGCCGAGCACGAGAAGTGGATCGCCGATATCTTCGGCGATCTCTCGCCGAAGGATATCCGCGAACTGATGCGGCTCCTCGCCAAGGCCAAGGGCTCGGCGCAGCGCTCCGCCAAGGCGAGGAGCGCTTAAGCCGTGAGCGAGGTCGATTACGAGGTCGAATACAACAACCGGGCGCGGGTGCCGGAAAATCCGGCGCTGATGGCCGGCTGGGCGAGGGACTCCGCGGCCTATCGCGAGCAGCATCCGCCGCGGGGGCTGACCTATGGTCCGGGCAGCCGCAACGTCATCGACCTGTTCGAAGGCGATCGTGACGGCCCGCTCGTGGTCTTCATCCATGGCGGCTACTGGCAGGCGCTCGACGGCTCGTCATCGAGCCACTGCGCGCGAGGGCTCAACGGCCACGGCATCAGCGTCGCGGTGCCGAGCTACGATCTCTGTCCCAATGTCACGGTCGGCGACATCATCGGCGAGATGCGTGCGGCGTGCCGCGAACTGGCCAGGCTCGGCCGGTCGCTGGTCGTGTCGGGACACTCCGCAGGCGGACATCTTGCCGCATGCATGCTCGCGACCGATTGGCCGGCCTATGATGCGTCGTTGCCGAAGGACCTGGTCAGGGCTGCTTACGCGATCTCCGGCCTGTTCGAGCTTGAGCCGTTGGTCGGCACCTCCATCAACAAGGCGCTTGGTTTCGACCGCGCCGCAGCACGTGCGGCGAGCCCGCTGTCCTGGACGCCGCCTGCGGGCGCGACGCTCGATGCCGTCGTCGGCGGCGCCGAGAGCGCGGAATATCACCGGCAGAGCCGGACCATCGTCGATGTCTGGGGCAAAGCGGGCGTCGCAACGCGGTTCGGCGTTGTGCCGGACGCCAATCATTTCACCGCGATCGCGCCGCTCGCCGACCCGGGCTCGGCGATGGTCGCGCGGCTGAAGCAGCTTACGCAAACCTGAGGTTCTGAAGGATCGGCCGGCGATTGCCGCGCGATTTCCAGGCTTGCGCCGAATTATTTTAAGTATAAAATGATTGGCGATTGGAACGCTGCCGGGCGTCCTTGTTCTTCTCGACGTTGGTCTTGGCCTTTCTGGATGGAAAGCGAGGGGCAATCGAATGTCAGGTGAATTTCCCGGGCTCGGCCCATCCGGGCATGTCGACGATTTCGCGCGGCGCAACCTGCCGCCATCAGCGCAATGGCCGCAGCTGCTGCTCGACCGGCCGGAGTTTCAATATCCGGATTATCTCAACGCCGCGGTCGAGCTGACCGACCGCATCGTCGAGCAGGGGATGGGCGATCGCATCGCGTTGATCGGCAATGGCCGTCAGCGCACCTACAAGGAATTGACCGATTGGTCGAACCGCCTGGCGCACGCGCTGGTGGAGAACTATGGCGTAAAGCCCGGCAATCGCGTCCTGATCCGCTCGGGCAACAACCCGGCGCTGGTCGCGGCCTGGCTCGCGGCGACCAAGGCCGGTGCCGTCGTCGTCAACACCATGCCGATGCTGCGCGCCGGCGAACTGGCCAAGATCGTCGACAAGGCCGAGATCTCGCTGGCACTGACCGACAGCCGCATCGCGGATGAACTGGTGGCCTGCGCCAAGACCAGCAAATTCCTCAAGCAGGTCGTCAATTTCGACGGCACGCAGAACCACGACGCCGAGCTCGACCGGATCGCGCTGAACAAGCCGGTCAAGTTCGATGCGGTGAAGACCGGCCGCGACGACGTCGCGTTGCTGGGCTTCACGTCGGGCACGACGGGCGAGCCCAAGGCGACCATGCACTTCCACCGCGATCTCCTGATCGTCGCCGACGGTTATGCGAACGAGGTGCTCAAGGTGACGCCCGACGACGTGTTCGTCGGCTCGCCGCCGCTTGCGTTTACATTCGGCCTCGGCGGGCTCGCGATCTTCCCGCTGCGCTTCGGCGCCACCGCGACGCTGCTGGAGAATGCGGCGCCGAGCGAGATGATCCGGATCATCGAAACCTACAAGGCGACGATCTGCTTCACCGCGCCGACCGCCTATCGGGCGATGATGGCCGCGATGGACAAGGGCGCCGATCTGTCGTCGCTGCGGCTCGCCGTCTCGGCCGGCGAGACGCTGCCGGCGCCGGTGTTCGAGAGCTGGACCAGGAAGACCGGCAAGCCGATCCTCGACGGCATCGGCAGCACTGAACTGCTGCACATCTTCATCACCAACCGCACCGGCAGCGCCGTCGGCGGCACCACGGGCACGCCTGTCACCGGCTACGAGGCGAAGATCGTCGACGAAGACATGAACGAGCTGCCGGCGGGCCAGGTCGGCAAGCTGGCGGTTCGCGGTCCGACCGGCTGCCGCTATCTCGCCGACTCCCGGCAGACCAAATATGTCCGCGACGGCTGGAACATCACCGGCGATGCCTTCGTCAGGGACGAGAACGGCCGGTTGTCCTTCGTGGCACGGGCCGACGACATGATCATCTCGGCGGGCTACAACATCGCCGGTCCCGAGGTGGAGGCCGCGCTGCTCGGCCATCCCGATGTCGCGGAGTGCGCCGTGATCGGCGCACCTGACGAGGAGCGGGGGCAGATCGTCTCGGCGTTCATCGTGCTGAAGCAGGGCGCGCGCTGCGACGAGGTCGAGGTCAAGCTGCTACAGGATCACGTCAAGGCGACGATCGCGCCGTACAAATATCCCCGCGCGATCGCCTTCGTCGAGGCGCTGCCGAAGACCCAGACCGGGAAGATCCAGCGCTTCAAGCTGCGCGAGGCAAGCTGACAAGTAAAAGGGGAGGGCGACGGCCCGCGGCCGCCGCCCGACAGATCAATGCGCCGCGCCGCCGCCGGCGGCGTTCTTCGGCTTGCCGGTCAAGAGGATCGCAATCGCGGCGAACACCAGCACGATGCCGATCACGGCAAAGGTGTCGCTGAAACCAAGCACCAGGGCCTGGCGCTTCACGATATTGCCGAGCGCCACGATCGCCTGATGATGCGCGGTCGCCGGATCGGAGATGCCGTGGCTGAGGAAGTAATTGGTCACCTCGGCGATCCGGGTGCGCACTTCCTCGCGGCCGAGGTCGACCGACTGGCCGATGATGTTGGAGTGGAACTGCTCGCGCTTGGTGACGATGGTGGCGAGCAGCGCCGTGCCGATCGCGCCGCCGAGATTACGCATCATGTTGGAGATGCCGGAGGCCGCCGCGGCATCCTGCGGGGCGACGCTGCCGAGGCTGACCGCCGACAGCGGGGCCAGCATGATCGCCTGGCCGATTGCACGGACGATGTTCGGGACGAAGAACTGGTCACCGGAGTAATCGAGCGACATCGCGATGTTCATGAAGGAGGAGACCGCGAACAGGATCATGCCGGTGAAGGCGATGAATCGCGGATCGAAACGTTGCATCAGCTTCGGCACCAGCGGGATCAGGATCAGCTGCGGCAGGCCGGTCCAGGCCAGCACCTGGCCGATCTGCTCGGCGTTGTAGCGCTGCACCTGGCCGAGATAGGCCGGCAGCAGGTAGACCGAGCCGAACAGTGCGAAGCCGACGAACACCGCCGAGATGGTGCCGAAGCCGAAGCTGCGCTGGGTCAGGAGGCGCAGCCGGATCAGCGGCTTTTCCACGACGAGCTCGATCCAGACGAACAGAGTGAGGCTGACGGCGGCGATCACCGCGAGCTTGACGATGAAGGGCGAGCCGAACCAGTCGTTCTTGTTGCCTTCCTCGAGCACGGCCTGCAGCGACGACAGGCCGATCGCCATCGTGGCGATGCCGAGCCAGTCGCCCTCGCGCAGCAGATGCAGCTGCATCGGCTGGCGTTCCAGCGTGAAGTAGAGGGTGATGACCATCACCGCGGTCGGGATCACGTTGACGAAGAAGATGGTCTGCCAGCCGTAATTCTCGGTGAGGTAGCCGCCGATGGTCGGTCCGATCGCCGGGGCGAAGGTCACGGCGAGCGCGAACATGGCAAGGCCGACCGGCTGCTGGGCCTTCGGCAGCTTGGTGAAAACCAGCGTGAAGGCCATCGGGATCAGCACGCCGCCGAAGAAACCCTGCAAGCCGCGCATCGCGATCATCGAGGGCAGGTCGTGGGTGAAGGCACAGGCGACCGAGAAGATCGCAAACAGGGTGGCGAAGCCGATGATGATCTTGCGGAAGGAAAACACCCGGCTGAGATAGTCGGTCAGCGGGATCACCACGATCTCGCCGATCAGATAGGAGGTCGAGATCCAGGAGCCGTTGTCGACGCCGGTTCCGATGCCGCCCTCAATGTTGAGCAGCGAGGCGTTGGTGATTTGGATGTTGAGGATCGCCATGAACGCGCCGATCATGGCAGCGACGATGGAGATCCAGACGGCCATGCTGGCGCGGTTGGGATCGACCACTGCGGGTGCCGCGCGGGGCGCAGCAGCCGGGGAGGAGAGCGCGAGATCGGACATGACATCACCTATTTGAAGGAGGCGACAGCGAGCTTGGGAGAGGCGCCGGAGCGCGGCGCCTCGCCAGGTTGCGACAAGGTTGCGATGGTCGGGATGACCGACATGCCGGGCCGCAATTCGACCGCCGTCGCGTCGAGCGCGATCTTCACCGGGATGCGCTGCACCACCTTGGTGAAGTTGCCGGTCGCATTGTCGGGCGGCAGCAGTGCGAATTCCTGGCCGCTGGCGGGCGCGAGACTGTCGACATGGCCGCGCACCACCTGTCCGGGGAACATGTCGACGGCGATCTCGACCGGCTGACCCTTGCGGACATTGGTGAGCTGCGTCTCCTTGTAGTTCGCGATCACATAGGCGCCGGTGGCGGGCACCAGCGACATCAGCTGCGTGCCGGCCTGGACGAACTGGCCGGTGCGCAGGGTGCGGTTGCCGACCACGCCGTCGATCGGGGCTGATATGGTGGTGTAGCCGAGGTTCAACTCGGCCTGATGCTGGAGCGCGGTTGCGCGCGCCTGCGACGCGACCGCCTGGGCAATGTCGGCCTTGAGCAGCTCCACCTGGCGGAGCGCGGAGGCGAGGTTCGCGGTATCGCGGGCGACGGCGGCCTGTGCGCTGGCGTAGCGCGACTGCGCCTGCTGCGCGTTCTGCACGCTGCCGAAGCCGGTGCCGGCGAGGTCGGTGTAGCGCTTGTTCTCCTGCTCGGCGAAGGTCTGCGTCGCGGTGTCGACGGCGAGGGTCGCACGTGCCGCTTCGATCACCGACTGCTGCACATCGAGCTGCGCATGCTTGCTGGCGATCGCGGCTTCGGCGGCCGCGACGTCAGCCTTGGCCTGATCCAGCGCGACCCTGAAATCGCGATCGTCGATCCGCGCCAGCATCTGGCCGGCGCGCACATGCTCATTGTCACCGACCAGCACCGCGCTGAGATAGCCGGAGACTTTTGGTGCGATCGTCGTGTTATCGGCCTTCACATAGGCGTCGTCGGTCGAGACCTGGAAGCGGCCGACCGTCCAGTAATCCCAGCCGTACCAGGCGCCGCCCGAAAGGACGGCGAGCGCCGCGCCGGTCAGCAGGAGGCGGCGAAGCCTGCCCTTGGCGGCGGGCGGCCTGGCGGCCTCCGGATGTGCGATCAATTGCCTGGCGGTCTCGGCCGGAACCTGGCTCTCGGCCTTGAATGATGTCTCATGCTGGCTCATGGCAGTGCTCCCTCATCCGTTCTATCCTGCTGGAAAATCTTGCTAATTTCGGCCGATGCCGGCAGGGTTAATTAGGAAACTTGATGTTTTCCAAAATAGAGCCCATATTGGGAGTGTCAATAGAATGACAGGCATCATTTAAAAGCATGGCTCGCGGATGAACCGGAATGCCAAGGATCAGACTGAGCAAGGCGCGCCGGCGCGGCGCGGCCGGGGGCGGCCGCAGCTGCGTTCCGACGACGAGACGCGCGCGCTGATCTATGACGCCGCGCGGCGCGAGTTCTCCGAGCGCGGCTTTGCTGCGGCCAACATCGCCGACGTGGCCTGCCGCGCCGGCGTCTCCACCAAGACCCTCTATCGGCTGATCCCGACCAAGCTGGCGCTGTTCGAGGGCACGGTGACGGACCGGATGGACCGATTCATATCGGCCGTAAATCTCGGCGCCTGCGACGGCCGCGATATCGCGGCGGCACTGGAGGCCGCACTCTCGACCTGTGGCGAGCTGATCCTCGATGCCGAGGTCATCGCGCTTCAGCGCATCATCCTGGCCGACAGCGACAAATTTCCCGACATCGCCGAGATGTTCTACGAGAAGGCGATGCAGCGGACGCTTGGCGCGCTCGCTGCGTGGCTCGGCGTGCAGCAGCGGAGGGGACGGATCGCCGTGGACGACGCGCAGGCCGCTGCGGGCATGCTGCTCGGCATGCTCGTGTTCCAGCCGCAACGCGACGTGATGTACGGCCACAGGCCGCCGCCGTCGCGGGCGCAGATCGAGGCCCGCGCCAAGGCCTGCGCGGCACTGTTCTTGTCCGGATGCGCCGTGCCGGCCGACCAGATCAAGAAGCAGAACGGAGAGGCGTGACGCCGGCCCTGCGTCACTTGCCCATTGCCGCCGCCGGCGGCTGGGCCAGCACCTGCCGGATCATCCGCGCGAGATCGGACTTGCGATAGGGCTTCGGCAGCAGCGTCACATCCGGGTCGAGACGGCCGTGGTGGATGATCGCGTCCTCGGTGTAGCCGGAGGTGAAGAGCACGCGCACCGAGGGCAGTTTGGCGATCACGGCGTCGGCGACCTGCCGGCCGTTCATGCCGCCGGACATGATGACGTCGGTGAACAGCACGTCGCAGACGAACCCGTTGTCGACCGCAGCCAGTGCTTCCGGGCCGTTGGCGGTGACCATGGTGTGATAGCCAAGCTGCTCGAGCTGGGCGCTGACGTAATTGCGCACCAGCGGATCGTCCTCGACGACCAGGATGGATTCATTGCCGCCGCGGGTGTCGACCGGAGGAGGCGGCTCGACGTCGATCATGTCGCCGCTGCTGCGCGGCAGATAGAGCTTGATCGAGGTGCCGTGGCCCTCTTCGGAATAGATCTTGAGGTGTCCGTTGGACTGCTTGATGAAGCCGTACACCATGCTGAGCCCGAGGCCGGTGCCCTTGCCGGTGTCCTTGGTGGTGAAGAACGGCTCGAACACCTTGTCGCGGATCCCCGCCGGGATGCCCCCGCCGGTGTCGCTGACCGCGACCATCACATATTCACCCGCCCGCACGTCGGGGTTGGCGACGGCATAAACCTCGTCGAGGATGACGTTGCTGGTCTCCAGCATCAGCTTGCCGCCATCGGGCATCGCATCGCGGGCATTGACCGCGAGATTGAGCAGCGCGGTCGCCATGTGGTTCGGATCGATGAAGGCCGACCAGGCATCGGGCTCGAGCGCGGTATCGATCTCGATCTGCTCGCCGAGCGAGGGGCGCAGCAGCCGCGCGGTGTCCTGCACCAGGGTGTTGAGATTCGCTTCACGCGGTTGCAGCGGCTGCAGCCGCGAGAAGGCCAGCAGGTGCTTGGTCACTTCTGCACCGCGAAATGCGGCGTCGGTGATCATCTTGGCGACAGATGACAGCGCGGGATCATGTTCAACGGCTTCCGCGAGGATGTCGATCAGGCCCGTGATGACGGTCAGGATATTGTTGAAGTCGTGGGCGATGCCGCCGGAGAGGTGCCCGACGGCCTCCATTTTCTGCACCTGGCGGAGCTTTTGCTCGGCTTCGAGCTGTTCGCGGGCGGCCTCGACTTCGCGGGCGCGCATGAAGATTTCCGCTTCCATCTGCTCGGTGCGCTCGCGCAACCGGTCGGTCAGCTGGTCCTGCTCGGCACCGCGCTGCTTCAGCTGGATGAAGCTGGTGACGTCTTCGACCCGATGGATGATGTAGGTGAACTGCCCGTTCGGCCCCAACACCGGCGTATTGCGCGGGCTCCAGTAGCGTTCCTCGAAGCCGCCGCCCTCCGACTCGGGCTTGCGGATATCGTATTTCTGCACCGTCATGGTGTCGGGGCGGCGGAACTGAACCACGCGCTCGAGCGAGGCGCGCAGGTTCCGCACGCCGTCGGCGGTCGGATCGTCCGGATTGTCGGGAAACACCTCAAACAGCCCGCGCCCGAGGATCGCGGCGCGCTCGGTCTTGGTGGCGCGCAGATAAGCGTCGCTCACCGCCACGATGCGGAAGTCGGGCTGCGTCAGCACCAGATAAAGGCCGGGCGCCGCCTCGAATAACGCCTTGAAGTCGGGCGTCGGCGGGGACTGGTTCTGCAGTTCAACCTCCCTCGCAGGGTGCGGTCCGCCGGGTGACCGCAGTCAAGATGTGACATGCGTTTCGCGGAACTTCAATGCCTAACATACGGCGCCACCTCTATTTTCTGGCTCGATCGGGCGTTGCGACGTCGCCCGGGCGCTAGTTTGAATTCGGCAGATAGCGCCAGCCCTCCTTGCCGAGGAAATCCAGCATGGCCTGCGCGGGCGGCAGCAGGATCTTGTCGGCGCGCCTGATCGCGTGCCACTGCCGGACGATCGGCAGGCCCTTCACCTTGAGCACCACCAGCCGGCCGTCCTCCAGCTCATGGAACACCGTGTGCTGGGAGATGAAGGCGATGCCGAGCCCGGCCATCACAGCCTGCTTGATGGTCTCGTTGCTGTCCATCGCCATGCCGAGTTTCGGCTCCAGCCCGACCCGTTCGAAATACTGCTGCATCAACATCCGCGTGCCCGATCCTTGCTCGCGAGTAATGAAGGTTTCGTTGGCGAGCTCCGATGGGGCGACGTGCCGCCGCCGCGCCAGCCGATGATCGGGCGCGGCGACGATGAAGTGCGGATGCCGGCCGAGCGGCTTCATCTCGACCTCGATGTCGGCCGGCGGCCGGCCCATTACCGCGATGTCGAGATCATAGCCGCGCAGCGCGTCGCGAATCTCCTCGCGGTTGCCGATCCTGAGCGTGACCTCGATCTTGGGAAAGCGGCGCGAGAACGCCGCGATCGCGAACGGCACGAAGTATTTCGCGGTGGAGACCGCGCCCATCGCGACGCGGCCGCCGCTGCGGCCGGCGATCATGTCGAGCGACTGCTCGCAATCCTTCAGCGCCGCCTCGATCCGCTCGACCAGCGTCAGCACATGCGCGCCGGCATCCGTCAGCGCCATGCCGTCGCCGGTGCGCTGGATCAGCGGCAACCCTGCGAGCGCCTGCAGGTTGCGGAGCTGCAACGTCACCGCGGGCTGCGTCAGGTTCAACCGGTTGGCGGCCGACGTGATCGAACCGGCCTCGTGCAAGGTCGACAGTGCGCGCAGCTGGCGGATGGTGAGATCCCGCGAGAAGTTGCCGGCCATGACAAGCTCCATAAGAAATACTTTGCCCGGACCAAAGATAATAAAATTTCCCTAATTGGGCAATTCGCGCGTTGATGGGGCGAAGGCGACTCCCCTGAGGTCGCCTCTCGAAGCCTCGGGACAGAGGGCGCGATCATAGGGAGAGGCCGGTGGAGATTCGTCCAGCATTGCATGCCCATCTGGAGTGGCCCGCGCAGCACAACCCGTTGCGCGCCGCGACCGTTGTGGTGATCGAAGCCCTTGCGCGTGCGGCGATCGAGCTCTCGCGCATCATTGCCGCCGGGCCGCTCGCCGGAGTCGGCGGCGAGAGCGGCGGCGTCAATCCCGACGGCGACCGCCAGAAGACCATCGACATCGTCGCCGACGATCTGATGCGGAACGCGCTGCGCACCGCGCCGGCCGCCGCAGTGCTGTCGGAGGAGGTCGAACTGCCTGAGACGCTCGATCCCGACGCGCCGCTCTGTGTCGCGATCGATCCGCTCGATGGATCCGCCAATCTCGAAAACAACATCTCGATCGGCACGATCTTCTCGATCCGGCCGAAAGGAAACGACGTCATCTCGACCTTCTTCGAGCCCGGCACGGCGCAATGTGCCGCCGGCTGCTTCATCTATGGTCCGCAGACCGTGCTGGTGCTGGCGCTCGACCAGTGCGTCGACTGTTTCACGCTGGACCCCCGAAGTGGCGAGTTCGTTCTGACCGCGCGCGATCTGCGCGTGCCGCAGGATGCGTCGGAATTCGCCATCAATGCCTCGAACCGGCGGCACTGGAGCGGCCCGGTGCGCAGCTACATCGACGATTGCCTCGCCGGAGTGAACGGCGAGCGCGGGCAGGACTTCAACATGCGCTGGATCGGCTCGCTGGTCGCTGAAGCCTACCGCATCCTGATGCGCGGCGGCGTGTTTCTGTATCCGGCGGATGCGCGCCAGGGCTATCGCGAAGGCCGGTTGCGTCTGCTGTACGAGGCGCATCCCATCGCATTGATCATGGAATGGGCGGGCGGTGCGGCGTCGAACGGCCGGTCGCGCATTCTCGAACTGTCGGCACGCACGCCGCATCAGCGTGTGCCCCTGATCATGGGATCGGCGCGCGCCGTGCGCGACGTCGATGCGATCCACCTGACCGTCGAGCCGTTGTTCGAAAGCAGCGATGCCCCGCTGTTCGCGCGGCGCGGCCTGTTCCGCTGAGGAGGACCGCATGTCACGTCGGCATCCCATCATCTCGATCACCGGCTCCTCCGGGGCCGGCACCACCTCGGTGAAGAAGACGTTCGAGAACATCTTCCGCCGCGAGAACGTGGTCGCCGCCTATATCGAGGGCGACGCGTTCCACCGCTACGACCGCGCCGAGATGCGCAGCCTGATGGCGGAGAGAGCCGAGCGCGGCAACAAGCACTTCAGCCATTTCAGCCCCGAGACCAATTTGTTCGAGGAGCTGGAGAAGCTGTTCAGCGACTATGCCGAGACCGGCACCGGAACCACGCGGCACTATGTGCACGACGAGGAGGAAGCGCGGCTCTACGGCGCCAAGCCCGGCACCTTCACCGCCTGGGAGGCGCTGCCGGAGAATTCCGACCTCTTGTTCTACGAGGGCCTGCACGGCGCCGTGGTCACCGACAAGGTGAATGTCGCGCAGCATGCCGACCTCAAGATCGGCGTCGTGCCGGTCATCAACCTCGAATGGATCCAGAAGCTGCATCGCGACCGCAGCCATCGCGGCTACTCCACCGAGGCGGTGACCGACACCATCCTGCGCCGCATGCCGGACTACGTGAACTACATCTGTCCGCAATTCACCGAGACCGACATCAACTTCCAGCGCGTGCCGACCGTCGATACGTCGAACCCTTTCATCGCGCGCTGGATCCCGACGCCGGATGAATCGATGGTCGTGATCCGCTTGAAGAACCCGCGCGGCATCGACTTCCCCTATCTGCTCTCGATGATCCCGAACAGCTTCATGTCGCGCGCCAATTCGATCGTGGTGCACGGCGCCAAGCTCGACCTCGCGATGCAGCTCATCCTGACCCCGCTGATCCTGCAACTGATCGAACGAAAGAGGCGAACGATATGACCGCACTTGCGTCCGTTGCCAGCCGCCCCGAAATCAGCCACGACGAGATGGCGAACGCCATCCGCTTCCTGGCCGTCGACGCGGTCGAGCAGGCGAAATCCGGCCACCCCGGCATGCCGATGGGCATGGCCGATGTCGCGACCGTGCTGTTCACGGACTTCCTGAAGTTCGACCCGGCCGATCCGGCGTGGCCCGACCGCGACCGCTTCGTGCTGTCGGCCGGTCACGGCTCGATGCTGCTCTACGCGCTGCTTTACCTCACAGGCTACGAGAGCATGACGCTCGACCAGCTCAAGGCGTTCCGGCAGTGGGGATCGAAGACCCCGGGCCATCCCGAGTACGGCCACACCCCGGGTGTCGAGACCACGACCGGGCCGCTCGGGCAGGGGGTTGCGACCGCGGTCGGCATGGCGCTTGCCGAGCGGCTGATGAACGCCCGCTTCGGCGACGACCTCGTCGACCACTACACCTATGTGATCGCCGGCGATGGCTGCCTGATGGAAGGCATCAGCCATGAGGCGATCTCGCTGGCCGGCCATTTGCGGCTGAACCGCTTGATCGTGCTGTTCGACGACAATCATATCTCGATCGACGGCGCCACCTCGCTGTCCTGTTCGGACGACCAGGCAGCGCGGTTCAAGGCCAGCGGCTGGAACGTCAACCGCATCGACGGCCACGATCCGCAGGCGATTACCGCGGCGATCAGGCAGGCGCGATCGAGCGATCGTCCGTCGTTGATCGCCTGCCGGACGGTGATCGGGTTCGGCGCGCCGAACCGGCAGGGCAGCGAAAAGGTGCATGGCGCGCCGCTCGGTGCCGATGAGATGGCGAAGACCCGTGCCGCGCTGCGCTGGCCGTATCCGGCATTCGAGATTCCCGATGCGGTGCTGGCGGAGTGGCGCGAGCTCGGCGGCCGCGGCCGCGACGCGCGGCGGGCCTGGATCGACCGTTCGCGCAGCGCCTGCAAGGGCGACAGGGCCGAGCGGTCTCCGTTCCACGATGCGCTGAACCGGAAATTGCCCTGCGCCTATGCCGAGGCGATGGCAAAGTTGGTGGAGCGGTTCGCGACCGAGCGGCCGAAGCTCGCCACGCGACAGGCTTCGCAGCAGGTCATCGACGTGATCGCGGAGGCGTTGCCCAATTTGCTGGGCGGCTCGGCCGACCTCACGCACTCCAATCTGACGCTGGCGAAGTCGCAGGTTTCGGTGCGGCCGGAAACGCTCGACGGCAGCTACATCCACTATGGCATCCGCGAACACGGCATGGCCGCGGCGATGAACGGCATCGCCCTGCACGGCGGGTTCATTCCTTATGGCGGCACCTTCCTCAGCTTTGCCGATTACAGCCGGCCGGCGATCCGCCTTGCGGCGCTGATGGGGATCCGCGTCATCCATGTGATGACCCACGATTCCATCGGGCTCGGCGAGGACGGGCCGACCCATCAGCCGGTCGAGCATCTGGCGGCGCTGCGCGCGATCCCAAACGTCCTGGTGTTCCGTCCGGCCGATGCGGTCGAGACCGCGGAAGCGTGGGACTGCGCGCTGAAGGCAGAGACCTCGCCGTCGATCCTCTGCCTGTCGCGGCAGGCGCTGCCGACGGTTCGCGACGGCAGCAAGGACAACCAGGTCGCGCTCGGCGCCTACGTTCTCGTCGAGCCGGCCTTCGCGCGTGACGTCACCCTGATTGCAACGGGTTCGGAGGTGGCGATTGCGCTCGAAGCCGCAAAGCTGCTGGCGGAAGACGGGGTACAGGCCGCGGTCGTCTCGGGCCCGTGCTTCGACCTGTTCCGCCAGCAGCCGAGCGACTATCGCGCCCAGGTGCTTGGCAGCGCCCCGCGCGTCGGCGTGGAGGCTGCGGTCGAGGGCGACTGGGCCCGCTGGCTCGGCGACAACGGTGCGTTCGTCGGCATGGCCGGCTTCGGCGCTTCCGCGCCGGCCGACGTGCTCTACCGCGAATTCGGCATCACGCCCGCGGCAATCGCTGCTGCAGCAAAACAGCTCATTCAACGAGCGAATTGAAAGGAGGACGCCACCATGGCGCGGATAACCCTGAGGCAGTTGCTGGACCACGCCGCCGAACGCGGCTACGGCGTTCCGGCCTTCAACATCAACAATATGGAGCAGGGCCTCGCCATCATGGAGGCGGCGGCTTCCTGCGATGCGCCTGTCATCATCCAGGCCTCGCGCGGCGCGCGCTCCTATGCCAACGACATCATGCTGGCGAAGATGATCGACGCGCTCGAGGAGATGCATCCGCAGATTCCGCTCTGCCTGCATCTCGATCACGGCAATGAAGAGGCGACCTGCGCCACCGCGATCCGCTACGGCTTCACTTCCGTCATGATGGACGGCTCGCTCAAGGCCGACGCCAAGACCGCAGCCGACTATGACTACAATGTCGATATCACCCGCCGGGTGGTCGACATGGCGCACTGGGTCGGCGCGTCGGTCGAAGGCGAGCTCGGCGTGCTCGGCTCGCTCGAGCATGGCGGCGGCGAGCAGGAGGACGGCCATGGCGTCGAGGGCAAGCTGAGTCATGATCAGCTGCTCACCGATCCGGACCAGGCGGTCGATTTCGTCCGCGCCACCAAGGTCGATGCGCTCGCGATCGCGATGGGCACCTCGCACGGCGCCTACAAGTTCACGCGGCGGCCCGACGGCGAGATCCTGGCGATGCGCGTGGTCGAGGAGATCCACACGCGGCTGCCGAACACGCATCTGGTGATGCACGGCTCGTCCTCGGTGCCGCAGCCGCTGCAGGACATGTTCAACCAGTTCGGCGGCGAGATGCCGCAGACCTGGGGCGTCCCGGTCGAGGAGATCGTCCGCGGCATCAAGCACGGGGTGCGCAAGGTCAATATTGACACCGATTGCCGCCTGGCGATGGCGGCGGCCTTCCGCAAGGTCGCCGTCCAATCGAAGAGCGAGTTCGATCCGCGCAAATTCCTGAAGCCTGCGATGGATGCGCTGCGCGAACTCTGCCGTGATCGCTTCGAGCAGTTCGGCACGGCCGGCAATGCCGCCCGGATCAAGGTGGTTGCACTGCCGGAGATGGCCCGCCGCTATCGCGCCGGCGCGCTCGATCCGCAAATTGGAAAGATGACCCAGGCCGCCTGAGCAAATGGCGACGAACCACAGGAGATTTCGATGAACATGCAGCAGTCGATCACAGTGCGCGGCAAGGATCGCTACAAGTCCGGCGTGATGGAATACAAGCGGATGGGCTATTGGGAGCCGAACTACGAGCCCAAGGACACCGACGTCATCGCCTTGTTCCGCGTCACGCCGCAGGATGGCGTCGATCCGACCGAAGCCTGCGCGGCGGTGGCGGGCGAATCCTCGACCGCGACCTGGACCGTGGTGTGGACCGACCGGCTGACGGCCGCGGAGAAATACCGGGCGAAGTGCTACCGCGTCGATCCGGTGCCGAATTCGCCGGGCAGCTACTTCGCCTACATCGCCTATGACCTCGACCTGTTCGAGCCGGGCTCGATCTCGAACCTGACGGCCTCGATCATCGGCAATGTGTTCGGCTTCAAGCCGCTGAAGGCGCTGCGGCTCGAGGACATGAGGCTGCCGACCGCCTACGTGAAGACATTCCAGGGCCCCGCGACCGGCATCGTGGTGGAGCGCGAGCGGCTCGACAAGTTCGGCCGTCCGTTGCTCGGCGCCACCGTGAAGCCGAAGCTCGGCCTGTCCGGCCGCAACTACGGCCGCGTTGTTTATGAAGCCTTGAAAGGCGGGCTCGATTTCACCAAGGACGACGAGAACATCAACTCGCAGCCCTTCATGCACTGGCGCGAGCGCTTCCTCTACTGCATGGAGGCGGTCAACCGCGCGCAGGCCGCGACCGGCGAGATCAAGGGGACCTATCTCAACGTCACCGCGGCGACCATGGAGGACATGTACGAGCGCGCGGAGTTTGCCCATGAGCTCGGCTCCAACATCGTCATGATCGACCTTGTGATCGGCTACACCGCGATCCAGTCGATGGCGAAGTGGGCGCGCAGGAACAACATGATCCTGCATCTGCATCGCGCCGGCCACTCGACCTACACGCGGCAGCGCAGCCACGGTGTCTCGTTCCGCGTGATCGCGAAATGGATGCGGCTCGCCGGCGTCGATCACATCCATGCCGGCACGGTGGTCGGCAAGCTCGAGGGCGATCCGAACACCACCCGCGGCTATTACGACATCTGCCGCGAGGACTTCAATCCGTTGCACCTGGAGCACGGCGTGTTCTTCGACCAGAACTGGGCGAGCCTCAACAAGCTGATGCCGGTGGCCTCTGGCGGCATTCATGCCGGCCAGATGCACCAGCTGCTCGATCTGCTCGGCGAGGACGTCGTGCTGCAGTTCGGCGGCGGCACCATCGGCCATCCCCGCGGCATCCAGGCCGGCGCCACCGCCAACCGCGTCGCGCTGGAGGCCATGATCCTCGCCCGCAACGAGGGGCGCGACTACGTCCATGAGGGGCCGGAGATCCTGGCCAAGGCGGCGCAGACCTGCACGCCGCTGCGCGAGGCGCTCGACGTCTGGAAGGACGTCACCTTCAACTACGAGTCGACCGACGCCCCCGATTTCGTTCCCACGCCGAGCATGGCGGTCTGAGAGGAGATACTCATGCGCGTTACCCAAGGCTGCTTCTCGTTCCTGCCCGATCTCACCGACGAGCAGATCGCTGCGCAGGTGCAATACTGCCTCGACAAGGGTTGGGCGGTGAACATCGAGTTCACCGACGATCCGCATCCCCGCAACACCTATTGGGACATGTGGGGCCTGCCGATGTTCGACCTGCGCGATGCGGCGGGCATCATGAAGGAGCTCGCCGACTGCCGACGGGTCTATGGCGACCGCTATATCCGGATCTCCGGCTTTGATTCCAGCCCGGGCTGGGAGTCGGTTCGCATCTCCTTCATCGTCAACCGGCCGCAGGAGGAGCCAGGCTTCCGGCTCGACCGCCAGGAGGCGGCCGGACGCAATCTGCGTTATGCGACCCATTCCTATGCAGCGGGCCGCCCCGAAGGCGAACGCTACACCGATCATTGACCGCGTCCGGCTTGCAAACCAGGCGGGTTGCTCCCTCGACCGTCCTGGTCCGGATGCACTTCTCCGTCGTCGCCGCCGCGGCGACGGAGCTTTTCCAGGCGAGATGATAATGACGCAGGCGCAAGAACAGATCAGCGAACAAATCCGCGAGACCCCGCTCGAGACCATCGACCTTCGCCATGAATTCGCCGACCTCGGCATCGGCGACGTGCTCGACCAGCTCGATACCGAATTGATCGGCCTGAAGCCGGTGAAGACCCGCATCCGCGAGATCGCCTCGCTGCTGCTGGTCGAACGCATCAGGCAGAAGATGGCGCTGGCGACGACGTTTCCGACCCTGCACATGTCGTTCACCGGCAACCCCGGCACCGGCAAGACCACGGTCGCGCTGCGGATGGCCGGCATCCTGCACAAGCTCGGCTTCGTGCGCCGCGGCCACGTCATCAGCGTCACGCGCGACGACCTCGTCGGCCAATATATCGGCCACACCGCGCCGAAGACGAAAGAGATATTGAAGAAGGCGATGGGCGGCGTGCTGTTCATCGACGAGGCCTATTACCTCTATCGCCCGGAAAATGAGCGCGACTACGGGCAGGAGGCGATCGAGATCCTGCTGCAGGTGATGGAGCAGCAGCGCGAGGATCTGGTGGTGATCCTGGCCGGCTATGGCAACCGCATGGAGAAATTCTTCCAGAGCAATCCAGGCTTCCGCTCCCGCATCGCGCATCATATCGATTTCCCGGACTATTCGGACGGCGAGTTGCTCTGGATCGCCGAGCTGATGTTGCAGCAGCAGAATTATCGGTTCTCTCCGGAAGCCCGCGAGGCCTTCATCCGTTACATCGCCGTGCGCAAAGAACAGCCGCTGTTCTCCAATGCACGCTCGATCCGCAATGCGCTCGATCGCATCCGGCTGCGCCAGGCCAACCGGATCGTGGCGAAGCTCGACCGCACGCTCACCGCCGACGACGTGATGTCGATCGAGGCCGGCGACGTGCTCGCTAGCCGGGTGTTCGTCAAAGGCGCCGGTGCGCCGGGCGAGGGACGATGAACGAGGCGCTCGCCGTGATCCGGTCCGCCGGGATGCGCGACATCATCGTGAGCGCCCGCGCCCTGATCTTCGATGTCGACGGCACGCTCGCCGAAACCGAGGAAGTGCACCGCCGCGCCTTCAATGAAGCCTTTGCCGAAGCCGGCCTCGATTGGTTCTGGGACCAGGTCACTTATGCGCGGCTGCTTCGGGTGGCCGGAGGCAAGGAGCGCATCCGCGCCTTCGACCAGCGCAACGCGGTCCCAATGCTGACATTCGCCGAGATCGCCGACCTGCACAGGATCAAGACCGCGCGCTACGCCGCGCTGATTGCCTCGGGCGGCTGCCCATTGCGGCCGGGTGTCAGGGCCTGGCTCGCCGGCGCGCGCAGCCGCGGCCAGCGCCTGGCGATCGCAACGACCACCTCGCACGGCAATATCGATGCGCTGCTTTCGGTTTCGCTGGGGCTGGACTGGGCCGATCAGTTCGAGGCGATCGTTGCCGGCGACGACGTGCCGCGGAAGAAGCCGGCGCCTGACGTCTACACCGAGGTCCTGACCCGGCTCGGGCTCGGGCCGGGAGATTGCGTCGCAATCGAGGATTCCGGCAACGGCCTCGCCGCCGCGGCGCGCGCCGGCATCCCCGTGGTCATCACCCGCAGCACCTATTTCAGCGACGACGATTTCACCGAGGCATTGCTGGTTGTTGACGATCTCTCTGACATCGACGCCTGAAGATCGCTGCCGCCGGCCGGCAGCTCAGGCCAATTTATTCAGATGATGAAATAAATGGCGCTTGCATCCATAGCAGGGTGAAGGCACAATCCGGCCAAAGGTTACCAGAAGCGGTGCTGCACCACCTGGGAGGCGATGGGACTTGCCAGCGATTCCGGACAGTACCCCTGCGACCCTCCGCGTCTCCGATCAATTTCTTCGGATAATTAAATAAATGGCCAGTCGGCGCTTGCGTCCACATTGCAGCGGCAACATCAACCAAAGGGTGCAGAAAACGGCAGCGCACCGCCAGACGTCCTGTCGGACGCTGGCGCTCGCCAACGATTCCGGGAGACCGGCGCCTCATGATCCTCCACGTCATTCCTGCGCCTCGTTCGTCCAACGACATGGCTCGCGGCTGAACCCGGCATTGCGGGATCGACATGACCGACCATGCGTAGCGAGCATTGGCGCTGTTGACGGGTACGATCGACATTCCGCAATTTCGGTTCGTGACGGTCCCGGCGCCGATCCGACATCGCCGTAGAATCTGAGGCCGGCCCACGAGCGATCGCCGTCGATTGATGCTGTCCACGGCAACTGGAATCCCAACTCAAAAAAGCAAGGGAGTGAAGCATGTTCAAATTGAAGACCACCTTGTTCGCGCTTGCGCTGGCCGGCCTTGCCGCGACGGTGTCGGATCGCGACGCCATGGCCCAGAGCAAGCCGACCATCGGCATCGCGATGCCGACCAAGTCCTCGGCACGCTGGATCGACGACGGCAACAACATGGTCAAGGTGCTGAAGGAGCGCGGCTACGGCACCGATCTGCAATATGCCGAAGACGACATTCCGAACCAGCTCTCCCAGGTCGAGAACATGGTGACCAAGGGCGCCAAGGTGCTGGTCATCGCGGCCATCGACGGCACCACCTTGTCCGATGTCCTGAAGCAGGCCAAGGCCCAGGGCATCACGGTGATCGCCTATGACCGCCTGATCCGCGGCACCCCCAACGTCGACTATTACGCGACCTTCGACAATTTCCAGGTCGGTGTGCTGCAGGCCCAGTCGATCGAGAACGCGCTCGGGCTCAAGGAGGGCAAGGGGCCCTTCAACATCGAGCTGTTCGGCGGCTCGCCCGACGACAACAACGCGTACTTCTTCTACGACGGCGCGATGTCGGTGTTGAAGCCCTATATCGACAGCGGCAAGCTCGTGGTCGGCAGCGGCCAGACGGGCATGAACAAGGTTGCGACGCTGCGCTGGGACGGTGCGACCGCGCAGGCGCGGATGGACAACCTGCTCAGTGCGTTCTACGGCAAGAAGCGCGTCGACGCGGTGCTGTCGCCCTATGACGGCCTGTCGATCGGCATCATCTCCTCGCTGAAGAGCGTCGGCTACGGCAGCAAGGACCAGCCGATGCCGTACATCAGCGGGCAGGATGCCGAAGTCCCCTCGATCAAGGCGATGCTGCGCGGCGAGCAATATTCGACCATCTTCAAGGACACCCGCGACCTCGCCAAGGTCACCGCCGACATGGTCGACGCTGTGCTGAGCAAGAAGGAGGTCAGCGTCAACGACACCAAGACCTACAACAACGGGGTCAAGGTGGTTCCGTCCTATCTCCTCAAGCCGGTCGTGGTGGATAAGACCAATTGGGAGAAAGTCCTGATTGACAGCGGCTATTACAAGCGCTCGCAATTCGACTAGAGCGTTTTCGAGCGAAGCGGGTACCGGTTCGCGTGAGGAAAACGCGTCAAAACTAGAATCTGGAGCCCCGTTCCGATTTAATCGGAACGGAATAGGCTTCGGGGCGGATCGCCGGGCAAGCGGCGGCGAGCCGGGCCGGGGGGCGATTGACGCTGCAGGACATGATCCGATGACGGCAATGCTTGAGATGCGCGGCGTCAGCAAGAGCTTTGCCGGCGTGCAGGCGTTGCGCGACGTCAGCTTTACCGTCGAGGCTGGGCAGATCCATGCGCTGGTCGGCGAAAACGGCGCCGGCAAGTCGACCTTGATGAAGGTCTTGAGCGGAGTCTATCCGGCCGGCAGCTACGATGGATCGATCGTGTTCGACGGCGAGGAGCGGCGCTTCCGCGACATCAACGACAGCGAGGCGCTCGGGATCATCATCATCCATCAGGAGCTGGCGCTGATCCCGCTGATGTCGATTGCCGAGAACATCTTTCTGTCGCATCCGCCGTCGCGGTTCGGCGTCATCGACCGCAACGCGGTGCATCGGCGGACCGCCGAACTGTTGGCGCAGGTCGGCTTGCGGGAGCCGCCGGACACGCTGATCACCGACCTCGGCGTCGGCAAGCAGCAGCTCGTGGAGATCGCCAAGGCCCTGTCCAAGCGGGTGCGCATCCTGATCCTCGACGAGCCGACCGCCAGTCTCAACGAGGCCGACAGCGCCGCCTTGCTCGAGCGTCTCCTGGCCTTCCGCGAGCAGGGCATCGCCTCGATCCTGATCTCGCACAAGCTGAACGAGGTTGCGCGGGTCGCCGACCGCATCACGGTGCTGCGCGACGGCCGCACCGTCGACAGCATCGACTGCCGGACCGAGCGCATCGAGGAGGACCGCATCATCCGCAGCATGGTCGACCGCGATCTGGCGCATCGTTTTCCCGAGCGGAAGGCGGAGATCGGCGAACCCGTGATGACGGTGGAGAACTGGTCAGTGTATCACCCGCTGCATACCGAGCGGCAGGTGATCAAGAACGTCGACTTCACACTGCGGCGCGGCGAGGTAGTCGGTATCGCCGGCCTGATGGGCGCCGGCCGCACCGAGTTCGCCATGAGCCTGTTCGGCCGCGCCTGGGGCACCAACGTCTCCGGCAAGGTCCGCCTCGATGGACGCGAGGCCGATCTGTCCAGCGTGCCGGCCGCGATCGATGCCGGCATCGCCTATGTCACCGAAGACCGCAAGCAGCTCGGGCTGATCCTTGCCGCCGACGTCCGCAAGAACGTGACGGTGGCGAGCCTGCGCCAGGTGTCGGATCGCGGCGTGATCGACGATGTCGCCGAGCTGAAGGCCGCGAGCGACTACCGCACCCGGATGCGGATCCGCTGCTCCGACGTCTACCAGGCGACCGGCGACCTCTCGGGCGGCAACCAGCAGAAGGTCGTGCTGTCGAAATGGCTGATGACCGATCCGAGGGTGCTGCTGCTGGACGAGCCGACGCGCGGGATCGACGTCGGCGCGAAATACGAGATCTACTCCATTATCAACGAGCTGGCGGAGGCCGGCAGGGGCGTCGTGGTGATCTCCTCGGAGATGCCCGAGCTGCTCGGCATCTGCGACCGGATCTGCGTGATGAATGACGGCGCCTTCGTCGGCGAGTTCGCAGGCCACGATGCGACGCAGGAGAAGATCATGCGCGCCATCATGCGCAATGACAGAATGTCCGGACGCCGCGCCGACGAAAGGGTGGCACGCGCCGGAGGAGGGGCACCATGACCGACAAGACGGTATCACTTCCCGAGGCCCCCAGGCATTCCGGCTTCATCAAGAACAATCTGCGCAACTACGGCATGCTGCTGTCGCTGCTCGCGATCATGCTGTTCTTCGAGATCGTGACCGACGGCACGCTGTTGCAGCCGCTCAACCTCACCAATCTCGTGCTGCAGAACAGCTACATCGTCATCATGGCGCTCGGCATGCTGCTGGTGATCGTCACCGGGCATATCGATCTTTCGGTCGGCTCGGTCGCGGGCTTCGTCGGCGCCGTCGCGGCGGTGCTGATGGTGCGCTACCATGTCAGCTACCCGATCGCCTTCGTCGCCTGCCTCTTGGTCGGCGCCGCGATCGGCGCGGCCCAGGGCTACTGGGTGGCCTATTTCGGCATTCCGTCCTTCATCGTGACGCTGGCGGGCATGCTGGTGTTCAAGGGCCTCGCGCTTGCGGTCCTGCAGGGCCAGTCGGTCGGGCCGTTCCCGCCGACCTTCCAGAAGCTGTCGTCGGGCTTCATCCCCGAGCTGTTCCCGAGCGCCGGCACGCTCTATCCGACGTCGCTCGCGATCGGCATCGTCCTGGCGTTTGTGCTGGTGCTGGCGACCGCCAGGAGCCGGGCGCGCGAGCAGGCGCACGGCATCGCCGTCGAGCCCTATGCGTTCTTCGTCGTCAAGAGCATCGCGCTGGCGGGCGCGGTGCTCTACTTCACCTACCTGATCGCCTCGCATCGCGGCCTGCCCAACGTGCTCGTCATCATGACCGTCCTGATCGCGCTCTATGGCTTCGTCACGCGGCGGACGGTGATCGGGCGGCAGATCTACGCGGTGGGCGGCAACGCCAAGGCGGCGAAACTGTCGGGCGTCAAGACCGAACGGCTCACCTTCTTCACCTTCGTCAACATGGGCGTGCTGGCCGCGCTCGCCGGGCTGGTGTTCGCAGCCCGGCTCAACACCGCGACGCCGAAGGCCGGCCTCGGCTTCGAGCTCGATGTGATCGCCGCCTGCTTCATCGGCGGTGCGTCGGCCTATGGCGGCGTCGGCTGGGTCGGTGGCGCGGTGGTCGGTGCCATGATCATGGGCGTGATGAACAACGGCATGTCGATCCTCGGTATCGGCATCGATTATCAGCAAGTGATCAAGGGCCTCGTCCTGCTGGGCGCCGTCTGCATCGATGTCTACAACCAGCGCCGCTGACCGCCACGCAGTCGCAATTCCACGATAGGATGCCGGCGCAACGCAGGAGAATGCCGCGTGAAACTGTCCCACGCCGACGCGCTTGATATCGGAGCCATCCTTGCCGAAGTCGGCCGCAGCGAGATCATGCCGCGGTTCCGCCGCGTGCGGGAGATCGAGGTCCGCACCAAGACATCGGCATTCGACGTCGTCACCGAAGCCGATGAGCTTGCCGAGCAGGCGATATCGGCGGCGATGCTGCGGGCGTTTCCGAATGCGGTTGTGATCGGCGAGGAGGGCACCGCGCGTGATCCGGCCGCGCTCGATCAGGTCGGAACCGCGGAGCTTGCCTTCATCATCGATCCGATCGACGGCACGCGGAACTTCACCTCGAGCTTGCCGCTGTTCGGCACCATGGTGGCGGCCACCATGCGCGGCGAGATCGTGCTCGGCGCGATCCATGATCCGGTCAGCAACGACACCGCATTCGCGCTGCGCGGCGAGGGCGCGTGGCTCGCGATGCCGGACGGCCGGCGGCATGACCTGAAAGTGGCTCCCGCCGTGCCGGTCAAGCAGATGGATACGATCGTCGGCGTCAACTTCCTGCCCGAGCCGCTACGCACAATTGTCGCCGGCAATCTTTCCAGGCTCGGCGGCAGCGCCTGGCTCAGATGCGCCGCGCACGAGTATCGCATGGCGGCCTCCGGACATTGCCACCTGCTGTTCTACAACAAGCTGATGCCGTGGGATCATGCCGCGGGCTGGCTGCTGCATCGCGAGGCCGGCGGCTACAGCGCGCATTTCGACGGATCATCCTACCGGCCGGTCAATCTGACCGGCGGCTTGCTGTGCGCACCCGACGAGGCGAGCTGGCACGCGGCGCGAGAGGCGATCCTGATGCCGGCTGGATAGCAGCGGACGCCGGTTCGTCGCGTTGCGGCGGTTATGAGCCACATTGGTTTTCGGATTCAACTGTCAAACAGCTTGTTCGGTGTCGTCCGTGCGAAAGCAGGGACCCATACGCCGCGGCAGGTGTTGTGAGTGGGACTCGTTGTCCCAACATCGTTCAACAATCAGCATTTGTGGTTATGGGTCCCTGCTTTCGCAGGGACGACACCCAATATGGGTCGTCGTTTGTGGGTCATACCTTCGCTTAGGGCGTCAGGCCTGCACGATTTCGCCGTCCGCCTCGCGTCTTCGCAAAGGGACTTGCCACGTCGGGCAAATCAGTGATTGGCGATTTCGGCCGGAGCATCCGGGAGTGGCAGATGCCTGATGCGGCGCACGACAAGGATGGCAACTGCCGCAGCGGCGATCGGTGCCAGTTGCAGGCCGTTGGCGCCCGCAGGCACCATGGCGAATGGCGTCAAATAAAGCGCCGCGACGGCGATGCGTTCATAGGGCAGCCAACCCTGCGCAAGCGCCTGCGCGATCAGCCACGCGCCCGGGATCGCCAGGATCACGACCTCATAGTTGCCGAGCGATGGTACGCACAGGCCGGTCATCGCCACCATCAGCGCGATCTCGGCGGCGCCGCCGGGACGTTTTCGCAGCACCAGGATCAGGACGGCGATCGCGATCGCGGCCGCGGTCACCTGGACGAGCCAGGCCGTGCTGCTGGATCCGCCGGCCAGCCTGACCGCGGCATAGGGGCTGGCGAACTTCTCGAAACCGGGTCCGCCGCCGAGGCTCCAGGCGCTTGCCTCCGGCAGAACGGCAACAAACTTGATCCACGGGTCGATCCCGAAGAAGGCGGTGGCCGCCAGCACAAGCACGAGCGTCGTTGCGGCCGCAGCAGCCAGCGCGCGCCAGCGCCGCGTCAGGATCAGCACCAGCGGCGCAAGCAGGGCGATCTGCGGCTTGTAGCTGAAGCACCCGAGCAGCGCGCCGGCGATCACCGGGTAGCGGTCCAGCGTGACGGCCGATCCGCCGAGCAGAGCCGCCGAGAACAGCGAATTCTGTCCGAATAGCGCGCACACCCACACGGCGGGAAAGGCGAGCGCTGGAACGACGGAGCCGCGCTCGAGCATGGCTCTCACCGCGGCTGCATAGGCGGCGCCGGTCGCGAAGATCCAGACGACGGCCGCCGTTGCAAAGGGAACCAGTGCAAAGGGCAGCCAGAACAGCAGCGACGTCGGCGGGTAGAAGAACGGTGCGTAGGTGTTCTGACCGAGCACGGCGGCTACAGCGGCGCGGCCCGCGTCGCCATAGGCGTCGCCGGCGCGGCCTTGGAGCGCGAGCTTCGCCGCGGTCCAGAACGCCGCGAAATCATGGCCGACTTCCATCGTCGGCGCGGCCCATGGGATGATCGCGATGCAGGCGATGAACAGGACGAGAAATACGCGGGTGAAGGCGGTGACACGGTCAGCCGTGAGCCAGTCGGCCTCACGCAGCGCGGAGACCAGTACGCCCGCGCCGGACTGCGGTGAATGCGCGATTGCCGCCTGCGGCTGACTTGCGGACGCATTCGAGGTTCGGCTGATGGTCACGCGCGGCATCACAGCGTCACGACCTGCGTCATCCGCTGCGAGGTGACGCGCGGCGTCATCAGCGAAGGGCAGCCTGTGTCCCTCGAGGTCCGACTTTTGCGACATCGGCCGCTTCATCCCAATCGCGTCGTGCACGCGCAACATTTGGATCAAATCGTCTAAGGTTGCGTAAACCCGATCGTTGCAATTGGCCGCGGCGCAATCGGAACCGATGATCGACATTGCCCTTGTCCGCGGCCTGTCACGCCGGGCATGGTAAATGAACCCGGCGGCAGCGTGCGGGGTTGGATGCGGAGCCCGACGGTCAAGGTTCATCGCGAATGGCGTATTGCAGCAGTTCGGCCACGACATCTGGATTGCCGGGGGACCGAACCTTGCGGTCGCCGGGTTTCATTATCCGACCCGGATGGCCATCGTCAGGCTGGCGGACGGTGCCCTTTTCATCTGGTCGCCGGTCCGGTTGACCGAGCAAATGCAGGCCGGCGTCGACGCACTCGGCCAGGTCAGGCACATCGTGGCGCCCAACTCGCTGCATCATTTGTTCCTCGCGAGTGGAAGCACATGGCACGCCAGTCGAAAAGGATGCGCCGGCATTCTTGCGCCGCGCCTTCGCGTGGCTGTCGGCGTGATGATTTCATCGCGGATGTGGCGTCGTTGCGGATCAACCGCCTGAGCGGAAATGCCGCGGCGAATGCCGCGTTTCGCGCCGGATCAGCCGGCGGAGGGTCGATGGCTCGGCGTATCCGACCTTACCCGCGATCTCTTCGACCGACAGGCGCGTGGTCTCGAGCAACGACCGCGCCGTCTCGATCCTGATGCGTTGCACGAATTGAATGGGCGACACGCCGCAGATCGACTCGAGCCGTCTGGCAAATGTCCGCGGCGCCAGCGCGACGGCGGCGGCGACGTCCCCGATCGTGAAGTCGCGCGCGATGTTGCTGCGCACCCATTTCTCGGCCCGGGCGATTTTGAGGTCCTGGCTGGCAAGATAATTGATTGCCATGAACGGCGCCTGCGAATGCCGCTCGCCAAGCAGCAGGTAATTGGCGCAGCCCTTGGCCAGCGCCGGGCTGCCGAAACGCGTGATCACCGCAAGCATCAGGTCCATCTGCGCCATCGCCGCGCCGGCGGTTGCGATCGGCCAGTCGGCCACCACCATCCGCTCCGTCATCAGCTCGACATTCGGATAGCGTTGCCGAAACAGCGGCGCGAACCACCATGTCGTGGTCGCTCGCTTGCCGTCGAGCAGGCCGGTCTCCGCGAGCAGGAAACTGCTGGCGCAGGACGCGGCGAGCATCGCGCCGCTCGCGAACGCCGTGACCAGCATGTCGCGGGCGTGCCGACATGCCGGTGTCGCCAGCTTCCGCTCCAGTGCATCGGCCGACGCCGAGCCGAGCCCCGGAACGATGACAAGGTCGGCGCCGCGCAATCGGGCGGCGCGCCGCCTCGGCCCATAACGCAGCGTCGTCACCTCGAAGGGCGCGCGCTTCGACGTACTGATCCGGTTGGCGGTGGCCAGCACGTCGTGGGTGATGGCGGCCGCTGACGCGAGGCAGCCGTCGATCTCGACAACCGCAATCCTGGTCATGTCATAAAATCCGCGATCAATGTCATTTTTGACACTAGCTGCCGGGCCGGAAAATCGCAACTCTGACGCCGAGACGCTGCCGATCTCGATCAGGAGGACCGCCGATGCCGAACCGGCCGATGACCCAGGACGATCCGCTCGAGGATTTCGAGCGCCGCCAGATCACCCTCGATGGTGCCGGCAAGACCGTCCATGTTGGCGGCGGCGGTCCTGCGGTGATCGTGATGGCGGAGATGCCGGGTATCAGCCCGCATGTGGCGCGCTTCGCCCGCTGGGTTCGCGATGCCGGATTCACCGTCTATATGCCATCGCTGTTCGGCCGTGACGGCGCTATTGCGAGCGCAGAGGAGGGCGCCGCGGTGTTTCAGCGCGCCTGCGTCAGCGCCGAGTTTCGCGCGATGGCCGCAAACCAGTCCAGTCCCGTGACGCAATGGCTGCGCGCGCTGGCGCGATTTGCCCATGGTGAATGCGGCGGTCCCGGTGTCGGGGCCATCGGGATGTGCTTTACCGGCAATTTCGCGCTCACCATGATGCTGGAGCCGTCGATGCTGGCGCCGGTGCTTTCGCAGCCGTCATTGCCATTGAACGATCCGGCGGGCATCGAGATCGCGCCGGAGGAGGTCAAGGCGGTCCGCGAGCGGTTGGAACGCGAAGACCTGACCGTGCTGGCGTATCGATTTGAGGGCGACAAGTTCTGCATGGCGCAGCGCTTTGCGGCCTATCGCGAGGCGCTCGGCGACCGCTTCATCGGGCGGGTGCTTCCCGACAGCGCGGCGAACCGCGATGTGCCGCCGTTCTTCCGGAATTTCGTCACGACACCGCACAGCGTCGTGACCGTGCATCTGATCGACGAGGCCGGCCAGCCGACCATCGCGGCCCGCGATGAGATCCTGGCGTTTTTCCGGCAGCGGCTGTCACCCGCGAGCGGGTGAGCTTGGCTGGTCGAAATAGGCGAATGCGGCGCTCGTCAGGCTGCCCAGCAGCGACCAGAACACCAGACTGGTCAGCGTGACGGCGACCATGAACTGATGCGACAAGGATGAAGGCACGTTGGTCTCGACGTGCTCCAGCTCGGGCGCGCCGATCAGATGCGGCAGCATGATCAGGACCACGCCGGCAATGGCGGCCGGCATCGAGCGCCGGAACACGATCAGGCCGAGGCCGGCTGCGGTCGCCAGCACCGCCGTCACCCACCAGATCTGGCGCGAGAGCAATGGAGCGGTGGGGACCCCCGGCAATTCAGGCGGCAGTCCGAGGCCCGGAGCGATGGTGAAGACGGCGAAACCGGCGAGGCCCCACATCAAGCCTTCATGCCACGAGATTTGCTCGCCGGTCGCGCCGCTGCGAACCGCGAGGAAGCCGCAGAGCAGAAGCGCAAAGCCGATCGCGGTCAGGATGTTCGCCCCCGCGGTATAGACGTTGCGTTCCAAACCGTCGCGCGGCTCCCAGGCCTCCGCGCCATGATCATGATCCGCATGATCATGGACGAGGATCGCCTGCGGTGGCGCGGCGGCTTCGTGCTTGTGCGCGGCCGCCTTCTCGTAGACCTCGGCCCTGAGGATCAGGGGAACGGTGCCGAACTGCTGGACCGCCGTGACGATCAGGCCGACGATGAATCCGGCAATGACCGACGAGAAGACGATCGAGCGAAACGTGCTCATGCCAAGGAGATCAGTGGCAGGGGAAGGCGTTGGAATGGCGCACGTCATGCGCGGCGTTGTGGATTACGTCGATGTGCGAGAAGCCGACCACGCCGACGATGAACAGGCCGAGCGTCATGGCCATCAACGACTGTGCAAGCCGTCCGACCTGTCGGGTGGCGATCGGCAGATGCGTGACCTGAGCTTGAGTAACCTGGGTTTGCGCGGTCTGGGACTGGCTCATGGTCGTTCTCCACATTCGATTTGATCGGCTTCTAGCAGCTTTCGGGTGATGTCGCGACTGGTAAGATGCAAATTTGTTCCAAGGGGAATGCGCTTGCGCTCGATCTTGGCGCGTGCGGCTGCCTTGAAGGCTGGTTCAAACCGCCTGAAATGGGCGAGACATGCGTCCACCGTCGGATCGGTGCCCAGCAGCGTGCGAAAGGCGCCCCGATGCACCGCGCAGATAGCGCGGTGCTCCGGCACGGGAAAGACCAGCGAGGCGATGTCGGCGCGCCAGTGCGCGTCACAGCTCAAGGTGCCGTCGCCAGCAGGGGGGCGGTCAGCGTCGGATGGTGAATTCATCCGGACCTCGCCGCGATTCCCACTTGGCCTGTTCGAGCTCCGGACGGTCGCACTCGGTCTGGGGGTAACCGATGCAGAGATAGCCGATGAATTTCCAGGAGGCCGGGATTTCCAGAACGCCATGAATGCGTTCTGGATTGAGGATCGATACCCAGCCGATGCCGATGCCTTCGGCGCGCGCGGCAAGCCACATCGAGCAGATCCCGGCCACCACGGAATATTCCGACGTCTCCGGCATCGTCGCGCGGCCGAGACCGGCGCCGATCCGGTCGGTCTTCTCGGCAAACACGGCGAGATGTCCCGGCGCCTCCTCGAGGCCCGATAATTTCAACGCGGCGTATTTTGTGGCGCGCTCGCCCGAATAGGACCGCAGCGCATCGGCGTTGCAGGCCTTGAAGTCGTCGATGACAGCGCGGCGTCGTGTCTTGTCGTCGACAATGACGAACCGCCAGGGCTGGCTCAGGCCGACCGAAGGCGACAGGCAGGCGATCTCGATCAGCCGCTCGATCGTGCCATCCGGCAGCGGATCGGTTCGGAACCGCCGCACGTCGCGCCGCCACACGAACAGATCGTGCAGCTGCCGGCGAAACGTATCGTCGAATGAGACCATTGCGGGGCCTTTGGCAGGATCGATCTCGGATTTCATTTAAGCTTCATCGGCAGGCCCGCAACGACGAACTCGACCTCTTCTGCGATGCCGGCGATAGTCTGGTTCATGATTCCTGCGGCGTCGCGGAACGTCCGCGCCAATGCATTGTCTGGCACGATGCCGAGGCCGACCTCGTTGGTGACCAGCACGACCGGGCCGTGCTGGCGCGACAGCGCATCCGCCAGCCGCGTCACTTCCTGCGACCAGTCGCGCCCGGCATGCAGCAGATTGGATAGCCAGAGCGTCAGGCAATCGACCAGCCTTGCACCAGCGCCATCGGTCCCGGACAGCACTTCAACCAGATCGAGCGGCACCTCGCGCTCGATCCAGTCGCTGCCGCGCCGCGCGCGATGTTTGGCGATCCGCTCATCCATTTCCGCATCGAGCGCCTCGGCGGTCGCGATATAGACCGGCTGTCCCGGAAAGCTGCGCGCACGAAGTTCGGCGCGCCGGCTTTTGCCGGACCGCGCTCCCCCCGTGATCAGAATGACGGCCATATCATCTCCTGTGCGACCGGTACGCACGTCGTTCACAAACGCTCTAACCACCAATCGCGGAGAAAGACAAAGCCGAAATCCGTCACGGAGGGCTTGCACTCGGCCGATGTCTTGCGCATCAGGGGGACCGCGGCGCGGAGAGGATTATCGTGGGTTTTGCGGGAGCGATGGCGGTGGCGATGGCGGTGGATGCCCTGATCGGCTGGCCGGCGTGGCTGTTTGCCCGCATCGGCCATCCCGTGACCTGGCTCGGCCGGCTGATCAATCTTGTCGATAGCGCCTGGAACCGCGCCTCCGACCCGCCGGCGTTTCGTCGCGTGGCTGGCATTGCGGCTGCGATCCTGGTGATCGCGCTGGTGATTGCGCTCGGTTGGGCCGTTCAGTCCGCGCTCGCATCCGGATGGGTTCGCATTGTCCTTGTCGGCGTCCTAGCGTGGCCGCTGGTTGCCGTGCGCTCGCTGCATGACCATGTCGCCGCGGTGGCAAGTCCCTTGGTATCCGGCGACATCACGGCCGCACGTTCGGCGGTCGCGCAGATTGTCGGGCGAGATCCGGCAACGCTCGACGACGCCGGCATCGCGCGCGCCACCATCGAGAGCCTTGCCGAGAATGCATCCGACGGCATCGTGGCGCCGGTGTTCTGGGGCGCGCTGTTCGGCCTGCCGGGAATCCTTGGCTACAAGGCGATCAACACGCTGGACTCGATGATCGGCCACCGCACCGAGCGGCACGAAGCCTTTGGCTGGGCAGCCGCCCGGATCGACGATCTCGCCAATCTCATTCCGGCGCGGTTGACGGGTGTTCTGTTCGTGCTGCTCGCGCCGAACCGTTCGCAGGCGTGGTCATGCATGTTGCGCGATGCGCGCCGGCATCGCTCGCCGAATGCCGGCTGGCCGGAAGCTGCGATGGCCGGCGCGCTCGGCGTGCGGCTCAGCGGTCCTCGCATCTATCACGGGCACATCGCCGATGAGCCCTGGCTGAACGAGGGCGCGCGCGATCCGGCTGCCGCTGACGTCCTCACCGGGCTGAAACTCTATCGTTACGCCATGATTCTGTTGGCCGGGGCGCTGCTGGTCCTGGCGCTGGCGTGAAGGAGCGGCGCATGCGTGAGCACGGCGGGAACCTTGATGTCGCCCGGCAGCGCTTCGGCGGCGCCGCGGACGACTGGATCGACCTGTCGACCGGGATCAATCGGGTGCCGTATCCCTTGGTCGATGTCGAGCCGAGGCAATGGAGCGCGTTGCCGTCGCGATCCGATCTTGAATCGCTGCACGACGCTGCGCGGCAGGCCTATGTCACCAAGGCGCCGATCGTGGCGATGGGTGGTGCGCAGGCCGCGATTCAGTTGCTGCCGCATCTGGCGCTCAAGGGGCGGGCGCGGATTCTGGCGCCGACCTACAATGAATATGCCGCGGTGTTGTCGGCCGCCGGCTGGGACGTCGCCGAGGTGTCCGATCTCGCCGCGCTGGCGGGAGCGGACATCGCCGTCGTCGTCAATCCGAACAATCCCGACGGACGACGCCATGATCGGCGCGAGTTGCTGGCACTGCTGCCGCGCGTTGGCCGGCTCGTCATCGACGAGAGTTTTGCGGACGCCGTTCCTGACCTGTCCCTTGCACCGGAAGCAGGACGCGCGGGGCTCCTGATCCTGCGCTCCTTCGGCAAGTTCTACGGACTTGCCGGCTTGCGGCTCGGCTTCGCGATCGGCAGCGAGGCGGACGTCGCCGCGCTTGCGGCGAGGGCGGGCCCATGGCCGGTTTCGGGAGCAGCAATCGCGATCGGGCGGCGCGCGTTGCTCGATCACGACTGGGCCAAGGCCACGGCCGCGCGGCTCGCGGACGACTGCGTCAGGCTCGATGCAATAGCGCGATCGCAGGGTTGGACGCTGCTCGGTGGCACGTTGCTGTTCCGGCTCTACCAGACGGGCGATGCATTGGCTGCGCAGGAGAAACTTGCCCGTGCGCAGATCTGGTCGCGGGTCTTCCAGCAGAAACCGGGATGGCTGCGCCTCGGCTTGCCGGGCAGTGAGCCCGAGTGGTCGCGCCTTTCCGCCGTGCTGCCCGTTTAGCGCGCCAGCGCGAGCAAGCCTTCGACATCGAGATGGGTCTCGATGTGCCCGGCGAGCGCGTCGAGCGCGCTCTCGACCCTGGCGCCGTAAGTCTGATCCGCCGCGGGGATGTCGAGCTGTGCAAGGAACGCCTTGCGAAATTCGTCCGAGGCGAACAGGCCGTGCAGATAGCTGCCGTGAACGCGCCCGTCTGCGGAGACCGCGCCCTCAGCCGTACCGTCGAGTGATGCAAAGGGCCGCGCGCGATCCGGCCCGTCGGTGCGCCCGATATGGATTTCATAGGCGCTGATCGGCTGGCTGGTCGCGGCATGCACCGCGCTGGAGCGCGTCAGCGTCTTCTGTTCGGTCATGGTGGTTGCGACATCGAGCAGCCCGAGCCCGCGCGTTTCGCCGGCAGGACCTTCGATCCCATCGGGGTCGGCGACGCTGTGTCCAAGCATCTGGTATCCGCCGCACAGGCCGAGGACATGGCCGCCGCGGCGATGATGCGCGAGGAGGTCGATGTCCCAGCCCTGCGCGCGCAGGAAGGCGAGATCGCCGCGGGTCGATTTCGAGCCGGGCAGGATGACGAGCTTCGCATCACCCGGGATGGCTTCGCCCGGACGTACCATCACGAGATCGACGCCGGGCTCGAGCTTCAGCGGATCGAGGTCGTCGAAATTGGCAATCCGCGACAGCGCAAGGAACGCGATCTTGCACTGGCCGGGCTTGCGCGCCTCGCCGAGCCCGAGCGCATCTTCGGCCGGAAGTTCGCCGGCGCGGACGAACCAGGGCAGCACGCCAAAGCCGCGCCACGCCGTGCGTTCTTCGATCAGGCGATAGCCGTCGTCGAACAATGTCGGATCGCCGCGGAATTTGTTGATGACAAAGCCTTGGATCATCGCGGCATCATCAGGGTCGATCACCATCTTGATGCCGACGAGCTGCGCGATCACGCCGCCGCGGTCGATGTCGCCGACCAGCACCACGGGCACGTCTGCTTTGCGCGCAAATCCCATATTGGCGATATCGGCTTTGCGTAAGTTGACCTCGGCGGGACTGCCGGCGCCCTCGACCAGCACCAGATCGGCGCGCTGCTTCAGGCGCGCAAAACTCTCCAGCACCGCGCCCGTCAGCGATGGTTTCATGCCGGCATATTCGCGCGCGCGTGCGGTGGCGATCCGTTTGCCGTGCACGATGACCTGGGCGCCGACATCGGTCTCGGGCTTCAGCAGCACCGGGTTCATGTCGGTGTGCGGCTCGACGCCGGCGGCGAGCGCCTGCAACGCCTGTGCGCGGCCGATCTCGCCGCCATCGACGGTCACGGCGGCGTTGTTCGACATGTTCTGCGGCTTGAACGGCAGCACGCGCAGGCCGCGCCGTCTCGCGGCGCGGGCGAGGCCGGCGACGATGAGCGATTTGCCCACGTCCGAGCCGGCTCCCTGGATCATCAATGCGCGCGCCATCGTGATGCCCGTCAGAACTCGACGCCCGGCTGGGCCTTGATGCCGGAGCGGAACGGATGCTTTACCAGCGTCATCTCGGTGACGAGATCGGCAATCTCGATTAGCTCCTCCTTGGCGTTGCGCCCGGTGAGCACGACATGGGTCATCGGCGGCTTCGACGTGGTCAGGAAGTCGACGACATCGGCGATCGCAAGGTAATCGTAGCGTAGCGCGATGTTGATCTCGTCGAGCACGACCATGCGCAGGCTCGGGTCTGCGATCAGCTGCTTGGCCTTTTCCCAGCCGGCTTGCGCTGCCGCGATGTCGCGGGCGCGATCCTGCGTCTCCCAGGTAAAGCCTTCGCCCATTGCGTGGAATTGACAGAGATCGCCGAAATGCCCGGTGAGCAGGCGGCGCTCGCCGGTATCCCAGGCGCCCTTGATGAACTGCACCACGGCGCAGGGAAAGCCGTGCGCCACACAGCGCACAATCATGCCGAACGCGGAGGACGATTTTCCTTTGCCGGCGCCGGTATGGACGATGATCAGGCCCTTTTCACCGCTCTTGGTCGCCATGATGCGGTCGCGGGCGGCCTTCTTTTTCGCCATCTTGTCCGCGTGGCGCGCATCCGGCGAAAGATCGGTGCCGACGGCGCCGTCTTCAGCGCCCTTTCCATCAGAAGTCATCACATTCCTTCGGCTTGACAAGTGCGAGGCTTGGACGAATGGTGGTCCCGCGTCGGTTCCTGTCCTACGACAGGCGAAGAGGGAATGCGATAGGGCTCCGCTGAATCGGGCCCGAAGCGCAGCCGCCCCCGCGACCGTGACCGGAGAGATGCCCAAGCCACTGATTCCATACGGAGTCGGGAAGGTGGGCATCGAAGGGTAAAACCTGCTCCGCAAGCCGGGAGACCTGCCAACGCAGCATGTTGTGAAACCGGCGGACGGGGTGTTCCGCGACGGGGAACGAACCTGTCCAAAATCGGTTCGTGTGCCTCATCGCTTCCCGCTGTCAATCCAGGAAGGGCGATGAGCGTTACACTTCATGTCTGCATCACCTGCCGCGCCGGCCAGACGCCGGCGGAAGGTGAGCTCGCGCCCGGTGCACGCCTGCATGCCGCGCTTGTCGAGGCCGGCGTGCCTGATGACGTCAATCTGGTTCCCGTCGCATGCCTGTCGGCCTGCAGCCAGGGTTGCTCGGTCGCGCTCAGCGCGCCGGGGCGGTGGTCCTATGTCTACGGCGGCCTGTCCGCTGATAATGCCGCGGATGTGATCGCCGGTGCCTCCGCCTATGCGGCGGCGCCCGACGGCATCGTGCCGTGGCGCAGCCGTCCGGAAATCTTCCGCAAGCAATCGCTCGCCCGCATTCCACCTCTTCCCGTCGTGCCGGAGGCCGCAGAATGACCACGCTCGCCAAAATTCCGGTCACCGTCGTGACCGGCTTTCTCGGCTCCGGCAAGACGACGCTGATCCAGCATCTGATCCGCAATGCCAACGGCAAGAAGCTCGCGGTGCTGGTCAACGAATTCGGCAGCGAAGGCGTCGACGGCGACATCCTGAAGTCGTGCGCCGACGCCAATTGTCCGGCCGAGAACATCGTCGAACTCGCCAATGGCTGTATCTGCTGCACCGTCGCCGATGATTTCATCCCGGCGATGGAGCAGTTGCTGGCGCGGAACGTGAAGCCCGATCACATCGTGATCGAAACTTCCGGGCTCGCGCTGCCGAAGCCGCTGCTGAAAGCGTTCGACTGGCCGGAGATCCGTTCGCGGATCACGGTCGACGGCGTGATCGCGCTCGCCGACGCCGAGGCCGTCGCCGCCGGCCGTTTTGCGCCTGATCCGGCCGCGGTGGATGCGCAGCGTGCGGCGGACGACAATCTCGACCACGAGACGCCGCTGTCGGAAGTGTTCGAGGACCAGATCGCATGTGCCGATATCGTGCTGCTGACCAAGGCGGACCTCGCGGGGGCGGAGGGGATCAAGGCAGCGAAAGAGGTGATCGCGGCCGAGATGCCGCGCGAGGTGCCGATGTTGCCCGTCGTCGACGGCACGATCGACGCGCGCGTGATCCTCGGGCTCGGGGCGGCGGCGGAAAGCGATCTCGCGGCGCGGCCGTCGCATCACGATGGCGAGGAGGAACACGAGCACGACGATTTCAATTCCGTCGTGATCGATCTTCCGGAAGTTTCGGATGTCGACGCGCTGGTCGCCTCGATCAAGGGGCTGGCGCGCGAGCAGAACGTGCTGCGCGCCAAGGGCTACATCGCGGTCGAAGGCAAGCCGATGCGGCTGTTGGTGCAATCGGTCGGCGAGCGGGTGCGGCATCAGTTCGACATGCCCTGGGGTGCCCGGGCGCGGCGGTCGAAGCTCGTCGTGATCGGCGAACATGCCGACATCGATGAAGCCGCGATCAGGGCACGGCTTGGTGTCTGATGCACGTCGTCTTCCGCGAGAGCCGCGGCCTTGAGGAGACCGCGACGCCAAGGGACCTCGGCCAGGATCCGGCCGATCTCGTGGTGTTGTCGTTTTCCGACAGCGATCTTGCTGCCTTCGCGGCCGGCTGGCGGCGGGGCCGTGCTGCGCTGCCGTCGCTGCGGCTCGCCAATCTCGCGGAGCTGCGCCATCCGCTGTCGGTCGATACCTATATCGAGCGGACGCTCTCGCACGCCCGCGGCATTCTGGTGCGGCTGATCGGCGGCGAGCCCTATTGGTCATACGGGCTGGCCGCGGTGCATCGGCTGGCGAAGGAGCGCGGCATCGCCCTGGTCGTGCTGCCGGCCGATGGCCGCGACGATCTGCGGCTGGATGAGTTCTCGACCTTGCCGGTCTCGACGCTGCGCCGTCTGAAGGTGCTGTGCGACAAGGGCGGCCCCGTTGCGGCGCAGGCCGTGATCGCGCAACTGGCGCTGGCGTCCGGACTTTATGCCGGACCCGTGGTCGGCGAGATCGATCTTCCCGAGATCGGCGTCTACGATTCCCAGCGCGGTGCCATCGCGGCGTTGCCGGCACCGGACGGCCGGCCGCGCGTGCTGGTGACGTTCTATCGTTCCTACCTCGCGGCAGGCGATACGGCGCCGGTCGATGCATTGATCGATGCATTGCGTGAGAGGGGCTTTGATGCCCACGGTGTGTTCGTCACCTCGCTGAAGGCGGCGGGCGTGGCGGATTGGCTGCGCGCTCAGTTTGCGCAATGCGCTCCAGCGGCGATCGTCAATGCGACCGCGTTTTCCGCGGCCGGTGACGACGGCACGACGCCGTTCGACGCTGCATCATGCCCGGTGTTCCAGGTCGCGCTGTCGACCGCGCGGCGCGAGGATTGGGCCTTGTCGCTCCGCGGGCTCTCGCCCGGCGATCTCGCGATGCATGTGGTGCTGCCGGAGGTCGACGGCCGCCTGTTCACAGGGGTCGTGAGCTTCAAATCGCCTGGTGAGCGCGATCTTGAGCTGCAATTCGCGCATCTTGCGCATCGACCGGATGCCGAGCGCGTCGCTGCAGTTGCCGCACGCGTGGCCGCCTGGCATCGGCTTGCCAGCAAGCCGGCACAGGAGAAGCGGCTCGCGCTGGTGCTCTCGAACTATCCCGGCCGCCCGCATCAGATCGCGCATGCCGTCGGCCTCGATGCGCTTGCCTCGGTCGGGGCGATGCTGGCTGATCTCGCGGGCGCGGGATTTGACCTTGAGCCGGTGGAGTCACTGGGCGACATTCTTTTGCGCAGGAATTTGACGTGGAACATCGCCGACTATCGTGCGGCGCTTTCCGGCCTTCCCGAGCTGCTGCAGGGCGATCTCAGCCGCGCATGGGGCGCGCCGGAAGATGATCCCGATTGCCGTGACGGCGCATTTCATTTCGCGGCGATCTGCTGCGGCAAATCGGTCATCGCCGTTCAGCCGGAGCGCGGTGAGGTGGGACAGCGCGACGCCGACTATCACGATCTGGCGCGCACGCCGCGCCATGCCTATGTCGCGTTCTATCTGTGGCTCAGGCGGCAGGCCATCGATGCCGTCGTCCACATCGGCGCGCACGGAACGCTGGAATGGCTGCCCGGCAAGTCGGTTGCGCTGTCGCCCGCATGCTGGCCGGAGGCGCTGATCGGCGATCTGCCTGTTGTCTATCCCTTCATCGTCAACGATCCCGGCGAGGCGGCGCAGGCCAAGCGCCGGATCGGTGCCGTGACGATCGGTCATCTGCCGCCGCCACTGGCACAGGCCGCGGTCCCCAAAGGCTTGCGCAATCTTGAGCGCTTGCTCGATGAGTATTCGACCGCCGATGGTCTCGATCCGGCGCGGCGGCAGCGCCTGATCGCCGCGATCCGCGACGAAGCGCGCATCGCCGGGCTGGAGGACGATCTCGGTCTCGCCGCGTCGGTCTCCGCGGCCGAGGCCATTCCGCAGATCGATCGTTTCGTCTGCGACCTCAAGGAAAGCCAGTTCGGCGACGGCCTGCATGTGTTCGGGCAGGGCGCTTGCGGTGAGGCGGAGAAGGAGGCGTTGCTGGGTGCGCTCGCCGGCCGGCGTGTTGCGCCGGGGCCGTCGGGCTCGCCCTATCGCGGGCGCAGCGACGTGCTCCCGACCGGGCGCAATCTGTTTGCGGTCGATCCGCGCGCGGTGCCGACGCCGTCGGCGCATGCGCAAGGCGTGAAGCTTGCTGAAGAGCTGCTGCGCCGTCATTTGCAGGATCACGGCGACTGGCCGAAGGGACTCGTGGTCGACCTCTGGGGCTCCTCGACGATGCGCACCGCCGGCGAGGACTTTGCGATGGCCCTGCATCTCGCGGGCATCGCGCCGCGCTGGGATCACGGCTCGGGGCGGGTGTCGGGCTACGACATCATCGCGCCGGCAGAGCTCGGCCGGCCGCGCATCGACGTCACGCTGCGCGTGTCGGGGCTGTTCCGCGACGTCTTCTCAGGGCTGGCCCAGTTATTCGAAGCCGCGGCGGAGGCGTTGTCCGAACGCAGCGACGAGGCGGACGAGAATCCTTACCGGCAGCGCATCGCGCGCGTGTTCGGTCCTCGCCCCGGACATTATGGCGTTGGCATTTCGTCGGTCCCCGACGTCTTCACACCGGAGGCGCGCGAGGCGGCCGGCGAAGCCTGGTTGTCGGCATCGTCGTGGGCTCTCGCATCCGACGGCGAGATGCGGCCCGATCGCGCCGGCATCGAGGCGCGGCTCGCGGCTGCGGACAGTTTTGTTCACACCCAGGATCTGCCGGAGACTGATCTGCTGCTGGCGGCCGACTACGCCGCGCACGAGGCGGGCATCGCGGCGGCGGCGAGGCGCCTTGGCACGAAAGCCCCATCGCTCTATCACCTCGATGCGACGCGGCCGGATCAGCCGCATGCCCGGGCGTTGACCGAGGAAATCTCACGGGTGGTGCGAGTGCGCGCGGCCAACCCTGCCTGGATCGCGGGCATGATGCGCCATGGCTTCCGTGGTGCCGCCGAAATCACAGCGACGTTGGAGCACATGGCGGCGTTCGCCCATCTTGCCGGCGCGGTGCCGCCGCATCTGTTCGATCTCTACTATGATGCGACGCTCGGCAATGACGAGGTTCGCGGCTTCATGGCGCGCGAGAACCCGGCGGCGCTGGCTGCGATCGAAACCTGCTTCGCGAGATTGCATGAAGCCTCGCTCTGGCAGACGCGGCGCAATTCGATCGCGGCTGCGCTGCAGGAGGCCTCATGAGCGCGGTTGCGGTCAAGGGCTGGTGTCCAGGCGCGCTGCGGCCGATGCAGTCAGGCGATGGCCTCGTGGTGCGCATTCGCCCGCGCGGCGGACGGCTGGACGCGGCGCAGGCAGCGGGAATCGCCAGGCTGGCGGCGCGATACGGCAACGGCCTGATCGACCTGACCAGCCGCGCCAATCTCCAGATTCGCGGCGTCAGCGATGAAGGTTATCCGCCCCTGGTCGATGGGCTCGCTGAACTCGGGTTGCTGGACACGGACTCGAATACCGAGGCGCAGCGAAACATTCTGGTGACGCCGTTCTGGACTGTCGCCGACGAGACGCGCTCGCTTGCGACCGAGCTTGAGCAGGGGCTTGCCGGTGCCTCGTTTGATCTTCCAACCAAGTTCGGCTTCGCAATCGATGATGGCAATGCGCGGATGCTGGCGGATGCGTCCGCCGATATCAGGATCGAGCGCGATCGCGGCCGGGGACTGCTGGTGCGGGCCGATGGCGCGCAGCGCGGGCTTTCGGTCATGCGGAGCGAGGCCGTTCAGGTCGCGTTGGCGCTGGCCGAATGGTTTGTCACCTCCGGCGGAACCAGGGGTGAGCGGCGACGGATGGCGGCTCATCTCGCCGGCGGCGCGAGCCTGCCGCAGTCGCTTCGCGGTGATGCCGAACCAGTCGGCCAATCGTCGAGTCCCGTGCCGGGCATCTATCCAATGGGCGCGATGGTTGGCGTCGCCTTCGGGCAAATGCCGCACCAGACGCTCAACGATCTCGCCGGCTGCGCGCGGGCTCTCCGCATGACGCCGTGGCGGATGATGCTGGTGGAGGGGATGCGCGAGATGCCCGGTGGGGCGGACCTCGTGACTGATGCCGGCGATCCGAGGCTTCGTGTGGTCGCCTGCAGCGGCGCACCGCGCTGCGGCGATGCGCATGCGGACACGCGTATGCTGGCATCGGCGCTCGCGCGGCAAATTCCATCCGATGCGCGGCTTCACGTCTCCGGCTGCGCCAAGGGCTGCGCCCATTCCGGTTCTGCGGATGTTACCCTCGTTGCGACAGACGAGGGCTTTGATCTGATCCGCCGCGGCACGACGCGGGATGCGCCGGTCCTCCGAGGATTGAGCAGTACGTACCTCGTTGCAAATCCTACCGTGCTGACGGGAGGCCATTGATGCCGCACGTCTACGAGACCGATGGCGCGGCGATCTATCGCCAGTCCTTTGCCACCATCCGCTCCGAGGCCGATCTTGCCCGCTTCACGCCAGACGAAGAGCCGGTGGTCGTGCGCATGATCCATGCCGCCGGTATGGTGGGCTTGGAAGCGCATGTGCGCTTCACATCAGGCATGGCTGCGCGCGCGCGAGCCGCCTTGCAGGAGGGCGCGCCAATCCTCTGCGACGCGCGCATGGTGTCGGAGGGAATCACGCGCGCGCGGCTGCCGGCCGGCAATGCCGTGATCTGCACGCTCGGTGATGTCAAGGTACCTGCGCTCGCGCAATCGATGCGCAACACGCGCTCCGCGGCGGCGCTCGAGCTGTGGCGGCCGCATCTGGCCGGCGCCATCGTCGCGATCGGCAACGCGCCAACGGCGCTGTTTCATCTGCTCAACATGCTGGAGGATGGTGATTGCCCACGGCCGGCGGCGATCATCGGCTGTCCGGTCGGCTTTGTCGGCGCGGCGGAATCCAAGGCGGCATTGATGGCTGAGCCGCCCGTGCCGGCGCTGACGGTCGAGGGACGGTTCGGTGGTTCGGCGATCACGGTTGCCGCCGTCAATGCGCTGGCGAGCCGGAGCGAATAGCGATGGGACGCATCATCTGCTGCGGCCTCGGCCCAGGCGATCCGGACCTGATGAGCGTGCGCGCCGACCGCGTTGTGCGTGCCGCGAAGCACGTCGCCTATTTTCGCAAAAAGGGCCAGCCGGGGCAGGCGCGCCGCATTGTCGAAGGCTTGCTCGCCGCAGACGTCAGCGAATATCCGATGGAATATCCGGTCACCACGGAGATCGCGTTCGACAGTCCGGACTATGCGCGGCTGCTTGCCGACTTCTATGACGAATGGGCCGAGCGCCTGGCGCGATTTGCGCGCGCGGTCGACATCGTCGTGCTCTGCGAGGGCGATCCCTATTTCTATGGTTCATTTATGCATCTGCATGCACGGCTGCAGGGGCGTGTCGAGATCGAGGTGATCGCCGGCATTCCCGGCATGGTCGGCTGCTGGAATTCGGTGGGTCAGCCGATTGCGCTGGCCGACGATGTGACGACCGTTCTGATGGGGACGCTGCCGGAGGCGGAGCTCGCCGAGCGGATGCGCAGCTCCGACGCGCTGGTCGTCATGAAGACCGGTCGCAATCTTCCGAAGATTCGCCGCGCGCTGGCGTCCGCGGGGCGCCTCGATGATGCGTGGCTGGTCGAACGCGGCACCATGCCGGATCAGCGCGTCGCACGGCTTGCAGATGTCGGCGAGGCCGATTGTCCGTATTTTGCGATCGTGCTGGTGCACGGGCAGGGGCGGCGCAGGGAGGTCGCGCAATGACCGGCACGCTGACCATCGCGGGGCTCGGACCGGGCGCCGAGGCGCTGATCACGCCGGAGGTCGCTGCTGCGCTCGCGGCCGCGACCGACATCGTCGGCTATGCGCCCTATGTGACCCGCGTGCCGCCGCGCGCCGGGCTCACGCTGCATCCCTCGGACAATCGCGTGGAGTCGCAGCGCGCCGCTGACGCGCTGCGGCTCGCGTCGGAAGGAGGCCACGTCGTCGTGGTTTCCTCAGGCGATCCCGGCGTGTTTGCGATGGCATCGGCCGTGTTCGAAGCGCTGGAGGACGCGCCGCAATGGCACGACCTGCCGATTCGCGTTCTGCCCGGCGTGACGGCGATGCTGGCGGCGGCGGCAAGCGCCGGCGCGCCGCTCGGTCATGATTTCTGCGCGATCAATCTCTCCGACAATCTCAAGCCCTGGCCGCTGATCGAGAAACGCCTGCGGCTTGCGGCCGAAGCGGATTTCGCGATCGCGATGTACAATCCGCGCTCGGCCAGCCGGCCGGAAGGTTTTGGGCGCGCGCTCGAGATCTTGCGCGAGGCCGGCTGTGACGAGCGGATCGTGGTGTTCGCGCGCTCCGTCAGCACGCCCGAGCAGCGGATCGAGACGGTCGAACTGCGCGACGCAAGGCCAGACATGGCCGACATGCGGACGCTCGTGATCGTCGGCAATTCGGCGACACGGCGGGTCGGCCGCTGGGTCTATGCGCCGAGGCAGGTCCGATGACCGAGCCATTGCATCGCCTCGCTCACGCTTTCCACCCGCGGCCTCTCGGGCAGCAGTGGCCGCGTGATCATGATGACGGGAAGGCCGAGCACGCGGGCGGCGTCGATCTTGGCGCGCGCGCCGGTTCCGCCGGAGTTGCGGGCGACGATCCACTCGATGCGACGCGTGCGCATCATCGCGAGCTCACCCTCGAGCGTGAAGGGGCCGCGCGACATAATGACGTCGGCATCGGGCAATGGAAGCGCTTGCTCGGGCGGGTCGACGAACCGCAACGTATAGGCATGCTGCGGCCGGGCGCCGAACGGCGCGACGTGCTGGCGGCCGATCGCGAGGAACACGCTGGCGCGGCTGTCCGGCAAGGCCGCGGCCGCGGAGACGACGTCCGCGACTTCGATCCAGCGATCGCCCGCGGCTTTGTCCCAAGGCGCGCGCTCAAGCGCGAGCAGGGGCGTTGCGGTTTGCGCGCAGGCCGCGATGGCGTTGCGGCTCATCTCGGCGGCGAAGGGATGCGTCGCATCGACCACATGCGTGATGGCTTCGCGGTGGAGATAGTCGGCAAGACCGTCGACGCCGCCGAAGCCGCCGATCCTGGTCGGCAGCGGCTGGTCGGCTGGCGTGCGGGTGCGGCCGCCATAGGAATAGACCGCATCGATCCCCGCGCGTGCGATCGCAGCGGCGAGCAGATTGGCATCGGCCGTTCCGCCCAGGATCAGGGCGCGCATCATGGATAATCCCTGGTTGACCATCATCGGCATTGGCGAAGATGGCCTTGCCGGCCTCTCCGATGCAAGTCGAAAGGCGCTCCGTGAAGCCGAAACAGTTTTCGGCGCCCAACGGCACCTCGCGCTCGTCGGCATCACCGACCGCGGCCGTGCCTGGCCGGTGCCGTTCGATGCGAACATCGTGCTGAGCTGTCGCGGCCGTCCGACGGCGGTGCTCGCGTCGGGCGATCCGTTCTGGCATGGCGTCGGCGGAAGCCTTGTCGAGAAGCTGCAGGCCGGTGAGTGGGTCGCGCACTCCGCGCCGTCGACGTTCTCACTGGCGGCGGCTCGTTTGGGCTGGCGTATCGAGAATGCTGTCTGTCTCGGTCTTCATGCCGCGCCGTTCGAGCGGCTGTTGCCGCATCTCGTGCGCGATGCGCGGATCATCTGCCTGCTGCGTGACGGCAAGGCAGCTTCCGACCTTGCGCGCTGGCTGACGGAGCGTGGTTGGGGGGCGTCGGCAATATGGACGCTTGCGGCGCTTGGCGGACCGCGTGAATGCATCACGCAGCATCGCGCCGACTCGTATGCGGGTGATTCAGGCGAGAGCCTGGTCGCGATCGCGCTGGAGGCGCGGGGAGCGCAGGGAATCGCACGCAGCTCAGGTCTTGCCGATGCGCTCTTTGTGCATGACGGGCAACTGACAAAGCGGCCGGTCCGCGCGCTTGCGCTGTCGGCGCTTGCGCCGCGGCCCGTTGAGCGGCTGTGGGATGTCGGCGCGGGCTCGGGCTCGATCTCGATCGAATGGGCGCTGTGTGGAGGGACGGCGATCGCCGTCGAAGCCCGCACCGAACGCGCCGCCAACATCCGCAGCAATGCGGCGAGCTTCGGCTTGACGCATCGGATCACCGTCATCGAGGGCGAGGCGCCCGGCGCTTTATCGGACCTCGCGGCGCCCGATGCGGTGTTCATCGGCGGCGGCCTCGACGCTGATATGTTCGATGCGATCTGGTCGCAGATCGCGCCGTGCACGCGGCTGGTCGCGCATGCGGTGACCCTGGAGACAGAGGCGCTGCTCTGCGATCTGCACCGGCGTCATGGCGGCGAGTTGATGCGCCTCGAGATCGCGCAGGCCGAGCCATTGGGCCGCTATCGCGGCTGGAAGGCCGCGCGGCCGATCGTGCAATGGAGCGCGCTCCGATGAAGGTCGCTGGTCTCGGATTCAGGCGCAATGCCAGTGTCGCGTCCTTGCGCGGCGCCCTCGACGCGGCCGGCGGGCCCAAAGGCCTTGCGGCAATTGCAACGGTGAGTGACAAGGCCGATGCGGCGGCATTGAGGGACTTGGCGCGGGAATTGGGGCTGCCGGTCCGGAGTATTCCCGCCGGGGTCCTGGCTGAAATAAAGACTGCAACGCAATCTGAGCTTATCAAAGCGAGGTTCGGAACGGGCTCGGTCGCCGAGGCTGCGGCGATCGCTGCAGCAGGGCGCGGTGCGCGCCTGATCTCGGTCAGGGCCGCGTCACGGGATCGGATGGCCATCGCGGCGATCGCGGAAGGAGACGGCGAATGACGGTGCATTTCATCGGCGCAGGGCCTGGCGCTGCCGATTTGCTGACCCTGCGCGGGCGCGATCTCATCGCCTCGTGCCCGGTTTGTCTCTATGCCGGATCGCTGGTGCCACCGGATGTTCTGGCGCATTGTCCGCCGGATGCGCGCATCGTCAACACCGCGTCGCTGTCGCTCGACCAAATCATTGCCGAGATCGCTGCCGCGGATGCGGAGGGCAAGGACGTTGCGCGGCTGCATTCGGGCGATCTCTCGGTCTGGTCGGCGATGGGCGAGCAGCTGCGCCGGCTGCGCGCGTTGCAGATTCCGTATTCGGTCACGCCCGGGGTGCCAGCCTTCTCGGCGGCTGCGGCGGCGCTGGAGGCCGAGCTGACGCTGCCGGGCCTTGCGCAATCGGTGGTGCTGACGCGCACGCCGGGCCGAGCGAGCGCGATGCCGGATGGCGAGACGCTCGCAGCCTTTGCCGCGACCGGCGCGGTGCTGGCGATCCATCTTTCGATCCATCTGCTCGACAAGGTCATGGCCGAGCTCACGCCGCACTACGGCGCGGATTGCCCGGTTGCGATCGTCTGGCGCGCGAGCTGGCCGGACCAGCGCATCGTGCGCGGCACGCTCGCGACGCTCGATACCGCCGTCGGCCCCGAGCTCGAACGCACTGCGCTCATTCTGGTCGGCAAGACGCTCGGCGCGGACGAATTCGCCGAGAGCCGTCTCTATGCAGCTGACTATGACCGTCGCTACCGTCCGGTCGGGGCGGCGCCGCGTTTTCCGGAATCGTCGCCGGAATCATCGCAATGACCGCGGCGCTCGTCATCTCTGCGCCGGCATCCGGTGTCGGCAAGACGACGCTGACCCTGGCGTTGGCGCGCGCCTATCGCAATCGTGGTCTCAAGGTACAATGCCTCAAGAGCGGGCCTGATTACATCGATCCCGCCTTTCACGCGGTCGCCACGGGACACCCGTCGGTCAACATCGATAGCTGGGCGATGGCGCGCGAAGCGATCGCGCATTTGGCAGGCCGCGGCGCGGATGCCGATCTCGTGCTGGCGGAAGGCTCGATGGGACTGTTCGACGGCGTCGCCGCGCGGGGCGTCTCGGGGACCGGCGCCACCGCCGACATCGCCGAGATGATGGAGTGGCCGGTGTTGCTGGTGATCGATCCCTCCGGTCAGGCGCAGACCGCGGCGGCGGTCGCGGCGGGATTGCGTGATTTTCGCGCCGGCGTTCGGCTTGCGGGCGTCGTCCTCAATCGCGTCGCGAGCGCGCGGCATGAAGCGCTGGTGCGCAACGCCATGGCGGGCGCGGGCATTCCGGTATTGGGATCGCTGCCGCGCCACGCCGAGATCGCCTTGCCGAAGCGTCACCTCGGCCTGGTACAGGCCGAAGAGCAGGCTCAAATCGACGGTCTGATCGACGAAGCCGCACGCTTCGTCGCCGAGCATGTCGATCTCGACGCCGTGCTGAAATCGGCCGAGGTCTGGTCGCCGCAATCCGCCGTGCCCAGCCTGGACATCACGCCGCCCGGCCAGCGCATTGCGCTGGCGCGCGATACCGCATTCTCGTTCGTCTATCCGCACATGCTGGAAGCCTGGCGAGCGGCCGGCGCTGAGATCGTAACGTTCTCGCCGCTTGCGGACGAAGGCCCCGACGCGGACGCCGATGTGTGCTGGCTGCCCGGCGGCTATCCCGAACTGCATGCCGGCCGGCTTGCGGCCAACAGGCAATTTCTCGGGCGGCTCCGCGCCTTCGCCGAGACGCGGCCGGTGCATGGCGAATGCGGGGGCTACATGGTGCTGGGCGCCGCATTGACCGACGCCGACGGCGTGCGCCACGAGATGGCGGGCCTGCTCGGCCTTGAGACGAGCTATGCCAAGCGCCGCATGCATCTGGGCTACCGGCTCGCCGAGCTCGCCGCACCGATGCCCGGCCATGGCCCAGGCGCACGCCTGCGCGGCCACGAGTTTCATTATTCGACGATCATCGCGCAGCCCGACACGCCGCTCGCGGTGGTGCGTGATGCGACTGGTACGATCGTTGCGGAGACCGGATCGCGGCGCGGCTGTGCGACGGGTACATTCTTCCATCTGATTGCGGAGGACCGGTGAGCGGATTCGTTTCCTTCATCTCGGCCGGTCCCGGCGATCCCGAACTCCTGACCATGAAGGGAGCGGCGCGGCTGCGCGAGGCCGATGTGGTGCTCTATGACGATCTTGCTTCGGGCGCGATCCTCGATCTCGCGCGCTCCGGCGCCAATCTCGTCGCGGTCGGCAAGCGCGCCGGCCGCCTGTCGGCGAAGCAGCACCATGTCAGCCGGCTGCTGGTCGATTATGCCACCGCCGGCGTGCGGGTCGTGCGGCTGAAATCCGGCGACGCCGGTATTTTTGGACGGCTCGAGGAGGAGATCGAAGCGCTGCGCGTGGCCGGCATCGGCTACGAGATCATTCCCGGCGTGACCTCGGCGTCGGTTGCCGCCGCGCAGGCCGGCATTCCGCTGACGCGCCGGTTGACCTCGCGCCGGGTCCAGTTCGTCACCGGCGCCGATGTGACGGGCGAATTGCCTGCGGACCTGAACTGGGCGGCGCTGGCCGATCCGGAAGCGACCACCGTCGTCTATATGGGGCGGCGGACCTTCCCGGCATTGGCCGCAAGGCTGATCGCGCACGGCCTCGCGCCCGACACTCCCGCACTGCTGGCGGAATCGCTCGGCCACGCCGACGAGCGGCTGCTTCGCACCACGATCGCAGCGCTGGCCGAACAGCTCACGCAGGCTGGCGCGGCCACGGCGGCTGCCGTTATCCTGTTCGGTGCGCTGGCGCCGGAACGAGGGTGACGCGGCTATGTTGACGCTGTCTCTGATCGGCATCGGTTGTGGTGATCCCCGGCAGCTCACTTTCGCTGCGACCGCCGCGATCAATGCCGCCGACCTGATCCTGATCCCGCGCAAGGGGACGGCGAAGTCGGATCTCGCCGAGTTGCGTCGCACCATCTGCGCGGAAGCGTTGAGCAACGACCGCACACGCATTGCCGAGTTCGACCTGCCGGTGCGTGACGCCGGTGAGGAGGACTATCGCAAGGGCGTGGACGATTGGCACGATGCGATCGCCGCGACGTGGTCGAAGGAAATCGCGCGCCATCTCGGCGGGGAGGGACGCGTCGCCCTGCTGATCTGGGGCGATCCCTCGCTCTACGATTCGAGCCTGCGGATTGCGCGACGGCTCGATCCGTTGCCATCGATCGAGGTGATCCCCGGCATCACGTCGATCCAGGCGCTGTGCGCGGCGCATGCGCTGCCGCTCAATGAGATCGGCGAGCCGTTTCTTGTGACGACCGGCCGGCGGCTGCGCGATGGCGGCTGGCCGCCCGGCGTCGACACCGTGGTCGTGATGCTCGACGGCGGCGCCGCTTTCCAGACGCTGGATCCTGCGGGGCTGCAAATCTGGTGGGGCGCCTATCTCGGCATGCCCGATCAGATCATCATGGCGGGGGAACTGGCAGAGGTGGGCCCTCGCATCGTCGCCGCGCGACGAGAGGCACGTGAGCGGCACGGCTGGATCATGGACAGCTATGTCCTGAAGCGGAGATCGTGATCCAGATTTTGCTCCGGCGGCATTCCATCCAGCGGGGCCGCTAGGTCTTCAACCCGCGAATCGAGGGCTGGATGGTCAGGCGGTAAGCGACAAGCTTGTCGCCATCGAACTGCTCGAGGGTCGTCTCGCAAACCGGGCAGCGATACTCGCCCTCGCTTCCTGCTGACCTGGATGCCAGCTCAAGGCGTCGGAATCCAGCCCCGCAACGCGGGCATGTGACGTCGTCCTTCTTCATCAACTCACCCCAGAACAACACCGGCGCTCCTTTTAGCCCAGACCGCGCGGCGGAACTATGTTCATGGCCGGAGAGCTACCGGATCATTCGTGCATGGAAGCGGCGGTGCGTCGTCGAGCGGGCGACAGCGCAGCCGATCGCGCGGAGCCGATTTTCAACGCGTTATGCAAGTTCGGCAATGGGTTATGGCTCGGCTCTTAAAGAGCATGGGCCGCTGGACCGTGCAGCAATAGTGACTGCCATGTCGTTGTGTTCGAGAGAAATGCTGCGTCTGCTCAATACCACGCGCGATCGCCGGCACGCCCGAGGCCCACCGGCGATCAATCGCGATCAGCTATTGCCTGATCAGACGAACCACGTCCTGTCGCAGCAGGTAGAACGAGACGGCGAGCAGAACGACGTCCTTCACCAGGAACGGCACGTTGCCGGTCATCGCGGGGAAGCCACCGGCGGCAACGTCCCAGCCATCAGGCATGAACGGAATGATGGTGACCGTCGCGATGAAGGTTCCGGTCGAGCCGAGGGCGCCGAGCACGCCGAGCCGCTTGTCCCAGAAGCCCGCGAGCAGCAGCGAACCGAACGTCCACTCAGAGGCGCCAAGGAAGTAGCTGGCGCCGGCGTGGCCGAACGCTGGATACAGCCACCAGATCAGCGGCCCGTTGCTGATGAACGGGACCAGCCGTTCGAACTCGTACGGAAACCACTTCTGGTAACCGAAGAACAGGAACATGATCACCATCGCGGCCCGGACGACGTGATAGTCGAGATCTTCCGCGAGCAGGCCGGACCTATGAAGCGCGCGGACAAGCGGATTTTGTGTGGTGTTGGCAAGCGTGGTCATGGTCGTGATCCTTTTCGCATGACATCGCCCGGTCGCTTCACGCGACTGCCGGGAAGTCGATGTCGGTGTCGTTGATGCGGTTGAAGACGTTGGTGAAGACCGTGGTCGCAAACGCCAGGCTGATCTCGACCAGCTGCCCGTCGCTGTAGCCGGCGGACTTGATCGCGGCGAAATCCTGATCGCTGACGGTGCCGCTCGACTGCGCGAGCTTGCGCACGAAATGCACGAGTGCATCGCGCTTGGTGTCACCGGTCGGCGCGCCGTCGCGGATCTGCTTGAGCGCATCGGCATTCACGCCGGCGAGCCTGGCGAGATGCGAGTGCGCGGCGACACAATAATCGCAGCCGCTGGCAGCGCTGATCACGAGCTTGACGATCTCCAGGTCGCGCCGGGGCAGGCTGCCGCCAGTCAGGACGGCATCGGCCGCGAGGATCGATTTGAGCGCGGCCGGACCGTGGGCGGCAATCGCCGCGTAGGTGTTCGGGACGGCGCCGATCGCCTTCTTGATCTGGGCGTAGATCTGGCCGGACGGGCCGGTATCGGTTTCGAGATTGGGGGTTGAGAGACGAGACATGGTGGCACTCCTTGTTTGGGGTGGTGAACGATTGCGGAGTGACAATAGGATCGAGATTTGAGACATTGAATATTCATATTGCTCGTTTATATGCTCCATCGTCTCATGAACTGCTTCGGGGGGAATGGCTATGGATTGGCTGAGCCGGCTGTTCGAGATGATGCCGGTGCGCGGGCGGCTCGACCTGCGCTGCAGCTACAGCGTGCCCTGGCGTATCGAGCAGGGCCCGGGTGTAACCAGCGAGATCCCCTATCATGCGGTGCTTGCCGGCTCGGCGATCCTGGACGACGCCGCGGGCGGACGGCCGTTGCTGCTGAAGGCCGGCGACATCCTCCTGCTTCCCGGCAACCCGCGACACGTGATGCACGATGGCAGCGGGGCGACACCGCTGCCGGCGCGCAACCGGGCGGCGGAGAATTTCACGATCAGCGAAAACCTCGGATCGGACGAACGGCTTGACCTGTTGTGCGGGCACTTCGCGATTGCACCGCTACACGACCGTCTGTTGCGCGGTTATCTTCCGCCGCGCCTTGTCGTGCACGCCGGCACGCGTGCGGGAAAGGGAACGGCTGCGCAGCTCGCCGGGCTCGTGTCGCTGATGCGCAGCGAAACGGCCGACGATCATCTGGGCGGCCACGCCATGCTGAATGCGCTGTCCACGGCAATGTTCGCGCTTGTGCTGCGGCTTGCCAGCGAGACCGATGCAACGTCACGGGGACTTCTCGCCCTGGTCGGCGATCCCAGGCTCGCACCGGCCGTGGCCGCCATGTTCAAGGAGCCCGCGCATGCGTGGTCGCTGCCGGAGCTCGCACGGCTTTGCAACATGTCGCGCGCGACGCTGGCGCGGCAGTTCCAGGACAAGCTCGGGCGATCGGCCAGCGATCTGCTCACCGATATCAGGATGACACTTGCGGCGAACGAGTTGAAGGGATCATCGCTTTCGACGGGCGCCGTGGCAGAGATGGTCGGGTATCAATCGGAGGCTGCCTTTCAGCGCGCCTTCAAGAGCCACATGGGCGTGACGCCGGCGCAGTGGCGAAAGACGCAGCCGCCGGAACACGACGTGTCGTTGGAATCTGCGGTGCCAGCTGATCGGAAAGGCAGTTCGCCGACTGTGGATGCGTAGCGTCCCCGTGCCTCGCGTACGTTTCGATGCGCGAGGCGCAGAGTGCGCTTGATCAAGACTTGCGATGCCTCGCGTTGACCGCGATCGCGGCGGCGGCGGTGCGGTTCTCGACGCCGAGCTTGGCGTAGATCTGCTCGAGGTGCTTGTCGACGGTACGCGGGCTGAGGCCGAGGATCTGCGCGATGTCGCGGTTGGTCTTGCCCTTGGAGAGCCAGGACAGCACCTCGCCCTCGCGGGTGGTCAGGCCGAGCTCGCTGGAGAACTCGGCTGGCATGTCGCCGCTGGTGTCCTTGGCGAGCCGCAGCAGGAATTCGTTGGGCCCGAGCTTGCCCATATATTGCAGCCGAAGCTGTTCGTTGCCGGGGAACGACGCCACGGTCGCTGTCTTCTTTCCCGTGCCGCCCTTCTGCGCCTGCTCGAGCCATTGCGGCATCGGGTCCGGCAGCGCGAAATTGTCGGCGGCGTCGGCGAGCGTATCCGACAGCAGTCGCTGTGCCTGCGGCGTCGCCCACAGCAGCGCGCCGGCGCTGTTCACGGCGAGCAGATAGCGGCCGGAGACGTCGAGCGCCGCGCGGGCGCTTTGCGTCATCCGCGCATTGGCGAGATGGACCCGGATGCGCGCGAGCATCTCCTCGACCACGATCGGCTTCGTGACATAGTCGACGCCGCCGGCCTCCAGCCCGCGCACGATATGCTCGGTCTCGGCGAGGCCCGTCATGAAGATGATCGGCACGCCGTCGAGCCCTGCGTCGCGCTTCAGCCGCCGGCAGGTCTCGAAACCGTCCATGCCGGGCATCACGGCATCGAGCAACACGATATCGGGCGTGATCTGTTCGACGATGCGCATCGCCGAGGCGCCGTCGAGCGCGACCATCACGGTCATGCCAGCGCCGTCGAGCGCATCGGTCAAGAGACGCAACGTCTCGGGTGAGTCGTCGACGACGAGCGCGACGTCGCGCTTCTTCTGTTCAATGGTCATAGCTGTGCAATGTCTTCAACGTCGCCATATATTGATCGAGATCGAACCGGTCGATCAGCGTGCGCATCTGGCCGACGAAATCGGCATGTTCGGGACACTCATTGCCGATCTCGTCGAGCTTGAGCTGGATCGCCCTGACATAGCCGAGCTGGCCGAGGCTGATCAGCTCTTCGACATATTTCACCGGCGGCCGCGAACCACTCTCGGGCTTCCATTGCGGAGGCGGGGCCGGCTCGGCCTCATACTGCCACTCGATCTTGAGCAACTGGCGGATGGTCTCGAGCAGCCGCGGGATGTCGATCGGCTTCATCAGGTAGCCGTCATGGAATGGCTGCGCCAGCGGCGCGCCATGAGCCTCGAGCGCGCTGGCCGAGATCATCAGGATCCGCGCCTGGTGATGGCCTTCGGAGCGCAGGGTTTCGGCGACCGTCCAGCCGTCCATGCCCGCCATCGAGATGTCGAGCAGAAATAAGTCCGGCCGGCAATGCTGTGCGAGGGCAAGGCAGCCCGGTCCGTCCGGCGCGCTGAGCAGGATGAAGCCGAGCGGCGTCAGGATCTCGCGCAACAGGTCGCGGTGGGTCGGGTCGTCGTCGGTGATCAGGATGGTCTTGCGCGGACCGTGATAGCCGTACACGGGAGCATCGACCGGTGCATCGCGCCGCGGATTGGTGACCTCCGACAGCAGCAGCTTGACGCGGAAGGTGCTGCCGGTGCCGACCGTGCTCAGGACCTTGATGTCGCCGCCCATCACGCCCGCGAGCAGGCGGCTGATGGTCAGGCCAAGCCCGGTGCCGGTCTGCGGCTGGGTGACGCCGAGCGCACCGCGCTCGAACGGCGCGAAGATCCGCTCGAGGTCGTCGGGCTGGATGCCCGGCCCGGTATCGATCACCTCGAACTCTGCGACCGGGCTGCGGTAATGCACCACGAACTGGACCTGGCCGGATTGCGTGAACTTGATCGCGTTCGACAGCAGGTTGATCAGGATCTGACGCAGCCGCTTCTCGTCGGCATAGACCACGACGGGCAGCACGGCCGGCCGTTTGAACACGAAGTCGATGCCTTTTGCTGCGGCTTGCAGGCGGAACATGCCGACCAGCTGCTCGAGGAAATCGTTCAGCCGCACTTCGTCGCGCGACAGGTAGAGCCGGCCGGCCTCGATCTTGGAGATATCGAGGATGCCGTCGATCAGCCCAGACAGATGATCGGCGCTGCGGCGGACGACGCGCACCTGCTCGCGCGGCCGCACCTGCAGGCTGTCGTCCTGCTCCAGCAATTGCGCGTAGCCGGAGATCGCATTCAGCGGCGAGCGAAGCTCGTGGCTGAGGCCCACGACGTAGCGGCTTTTGGCGAGATTGGCTGACTCGGCGACTTCCTTGGCGCGCTGCAGTTCGGCGTCGGTGCGCTTGTGGGCGTCGATCTCCTGGATCAGCAGCGTGGTCTGGCGGCGTGTTTCCGCTTCCGCGGCGCGCCGGCTTTGTTGCGCCAGTACGAACAGCCAGGCGACCACGCCGATGATGAGGGTCAGCGCAAAGAACACCTTCCAGAGCACGTCGGCCAGCAATTCATTGGCATGCACGGCCGCCGTGGTCTGCAGGTAGATCAGGCCGAGCACCAGCGCCACGAGGCCGGCTGAGACGGCGAACACGCCGAGGTAATGCCCGAGCTGTGAATTGATGCGGGCGTAGATCGGCTGCGGCATCACCTTGCCCAGCGCGTCCGAGACCTGTGCGCCGATCCGGCCATGCGGCTTGCAGAGGTCATGGCAGCGTGCGTCGAGCGAGCAGCACAGTGAGCAGATCGGGCCTGCATAGGCCGGGCAGGAAGCCATGTCCTCGGGCTCGAACGCATGCTCGCAGATGCAGCACTGGATCGATTCAATGTTCTGCCAGCTCCGCTTCGGCTTGCGGGCGATGTAGTACTTGCCGTCGGTGGCCCAGGCGATCAGGGGAGCCGTGACGAACGCGACCGCAAGCGCAACGAAGGCCGACAGCGCCTTCGCGGTCGGGCCGAACAGGCCGTAGAACGCGCTGATCGAGACCACGGTGGCGATCGTCATCGCGCCGACGCCGACCGGATTGATATCGCAGAGATGGGCGCGCTTGAACTCGATGTGCTGCGGCCGCAGGCCGAGCGGCTTGTTGACGACGAGATCGGCCACCAGCGCGCCGACCCAGGCGATCGCGACGTTGGAGTAGAGCGCGAGCGTCTGCTCCAGCGCCTTGTAGACACCGATCTCCATCAGCAGCAGCGCGACGACGACATTGAACACCAGCCACACCACGCGGCCCGGATGCGAGTGGGTGAGGCGGGAGAAGAAGTTCGACCAGGCGATCGAGCCGGCATAGGCGTTGGTGACGTTGATCTTGACCTGCGACAGGATCACAAATGTCCCGGTCAGCGCCATTGCCAGATCCGGCTGCGACAGCACGTAGCGGAAGGCTTCGAGATACATGTTGGCCGGCTCGGCCGCGTGCTCGGCCGAGACGCCGTGGCTGAGCGCGAAGAAGGCCAGGAACGAACCGGCCAGCAGTTTGAGCGCGCCGAGCACGATCCAGCCGGGACCGGCGCTTAGCAGCGCGATCCACCAGGCCTTGCGCGAGGTGCGGCGGTCGCGCGGCAGAAAGCGCAGGAAGTCGACCTGCTCGCCGATCTGCGCCACCAGCGCGAACACGACGGAGGCGGCGGTGCCGAACAGCAGCAGGTCGAGAGTCCCTGCGGGATCGCCGTGATCGCCGGCGAATTTGCGCCACTCGGTGAAGGAATGCGGATTGGCCCAGGCGATCGCCGCGAACGGCATGATGTGGAGGATGATCCACAGCGGCTGGGTCCAGAGCTGGAAGCGGCTGATCAGCGTGATGCCGTAGATGACCAGCGGAATGATCACGACTGCGCTGATCAAATAGCCGATCGGTCGCGGGATGCCGAAGCACATGTCGAGCGCGCTGGCCAGGATCACCGCCTCGATCGCGAAGAAAATGAAGGTGAAGGAGGCGTAGATCAGCGAGGTGATGGTCGAGCCAATATAGCCGAAGCCGGCGCCGCGGGTCAGCAGGTCGATGTCGATGCCGCTTTTCGCGGCATGGTAGGCGATCGGCAGTCCGCAGAGGAAGATGATGACGCTGACGACCAGGATCGCGGCGGAGGCGTTCATCGCGCCATAGTTCAGGGTGATGGTGCCGCCGATCGCCTCCAGCGCAAGGAAGGAGATCGCGCCGAGCGCGGTGTTGGCGACGCGGGCGGCGGACCAGCGCCGCGCGCTCTTGGCGGTGAAGCGCAGCGCGTAGTCTTCCAGCGTCTGGTTGGCGACCCATTGATTGTACTGGCGCCTGACGCGGTCTATCCGCTGCCGCCCTGCCACTCGTTTGAACTCCTGGTCCACGATGCGCTGATCGCGGGCAAATCCCGTACCAAAAACCTACGTCGCTATTTTGCGGTGCAGTATACGCGATCTCACGTATCAGTGCGCTGCACAAAAGTGAGCAATCCTCGCCTGATCAATAAGCGTTCTCGAACCAGATGGGGTGCTCATGTCAGACGAACCAAAACCAGGCCTGAAGTCTCCGCTCCGACGCAAGCTCTTGATGGGAATGGCGGCATTGCCGGCCGTTTCGATGCTGGGCCGTCCGGCATTTGCCGACGTTCCTGCAACCTCTGCGGTCAATACCACGGGTCTTGCAGTCACCGATAGCGAAGTCACGGTCGGCATCCTGCATTCCGTCACCGGCACCATGGCGATCTCCGAGACCGGGTCGGTCGAGGCCGAGAAGCTCGCGATCGAGCAGATCAATGCCGCCGGCGGCGTGCTCGGCCGCAAGATCAAGTTCATCCAGGAAGACGGCGCCAGCGACTGGCCGACCTTCGCGGAAAAGGCCAAGAAGCTGCTGGTCAACGACAAATGCGCGGCCGTAATGGGCTGCTGGACCTCGGCCTCGCGCAAGGCGGTGCTGCCGGTGTTCGAGCAGTACAACGGCATGCTGTACTACCCGACCTTCTATGAAGGCCTCGAGCAGTCCAAGAACGTGATCTACACCGGGCAGGAGGCGACCCAGCAGATCATCGCCGGCCTCGACTGGGTCAACAAGACCAAGGGCGCCAAGAGCTTCTACCTGCTCGGCTCGGACTACATCTGGCCACGCACCTCGAACAAGATCGCGCGCAAGCACATCGAGAACCATCTGCAGGGCTGCAAGGTGGTCGGCGAGGAATACTTCCCGCTCGGCTCGACCCAGTTCAACTCGGTCATCAACAAGATCAAGCTAACCAAGCCGGACGTGATCTACGCGATCATCGTCGGCGGCTCCAACGTCGCATTCTACAAGCAGCTCAAGGCGGCCGGCATCGACTTGTCCAAGCAGACGCTGCTCACGATCTCGGTCACCGAGGACGAGATCGACGGCATCGGCGGCGAGAACATCGCCGGCGCCTATGCCTGCATGAAATACTTCCAGTCGCTCGACAATCCGAACAACAAGGCCTTCGTGCCCGCCTTCAAGAAGATGTGGGGCGAGAAGACCGTGATCGGAGACGTCACCCAGGCTGCCTATCTCGGTCCGTGGCTGTGGAAGTTGACGGTGGAGAAGGCCGGCTCCTTCGACATCGACAAGGTGGCGGCCGCGTCGCCCGGCGTCGAGTTCAAGGGCGCGCCGGAAGGTTACGTCCGGATCCACGAGAATCATCACCTCTGGTCGAAGACCCGCGTCGGACGCGCCAAGGCCGACGGCCAGTACGAGCTGATCTACGAGACCGCCGATCTCGTCGAGCCGGATCCGTTCCCCAAGGGCTACCAGTGAGCCAGTAGCCCGCATGAGCGGGGCGATATGCGGGACCGTCCCGGGTATCGCACCCGCTCACCCGGGCTACGAAGCTCCCCAACGCATCGTGGCGTGGACGTCATCGTCCACGCTACGGAACGAGCGTCGCTTGACCGGCGGCGCGTGCCCCTTGGAATGACGGAGGACCAGATGTTCGGCGACTATTCGATCAGCGATCTCGGCGCCATCCTTGCGATGCAGGGATTTGCCGGGCTCATCCTGTTCTCCGTCTATGTGCTGATGGCGCTGGGCCTTGCCATCATCTTCGGCCAGATGGGCGTCATCAACATGGCCCACGGCGAGTTCATGATCTTGGGGGCGTACGTCACCTGGATGACGTCGAACGCCGTGCAGCACGTCGCGCCCTGGCTGTTCCCCGGTTACTTCTTCATCGCAATGATCCTCGCGTTCACTGCGTCAGGCGCGCTCGGCATGCTGGTCGAGTGGGCGCTGATACGCCATCTCTACAAGCGTCCGCTCGACACGCTGCTGGCGACCTGGGGCCTCAGCCTGATCCTGCAACAGGCCTATCGTTCGGTCTTCGGCGCGCGCGAGGTCGGCGTCGAACTGCCGGAATGGATGATGGGCTCCTGGCAAGCGACCGACTCCATCCAGATACCGATCAACGGCATGTTCGTGATGGCGCTGACCATCCTGATCACGATCGCGGTCGCCTATGTGCTGTTCTGGTCAAGCTGGGGCAAGCAGGTGCGCGCCGTGGTGCAGAACCGCGTGATGGCGGGCGCCGTCGGCATCAACACCGAGAAGGTCGATCGTTACACCTTTGGCCTGGGTTGCGGCATCGCCGGGATCGCCGGCTCGGCCTTCACCATGATCGGCTCGACCGGGCCGACCGCCGGCCAGCTTTACATCGTCGACACCTTCCTGGTGGTTGTGTTCGGCGGCGCCGCCTCGCTGTTCGGCACCATCGCCTCCGCCTTCTCGATCTCGCAGACCCAATCGACGCTGGAATTCTTCCTGTCGGGATCGATGGCCAAGGTGATCACGCTGCTGACGATCGTCGCGATCCTGATGGTGCGTCCGCAGGGGCTCTTCGCGCTCAAGGTCCGCAAATAAGAACAAGCAGGCTGGTCATGATCATCAACTCGCGCTTTTTCAATCGCTCCGAACTGCTCGGCTTCCTTGCGCTCGCGGTGCTGTTGTTTCTCGTCCTGCCGCTGTCGCTCGATATCTTCCGCCTCAACCTCGTCGCCAAATATTTGACCTACGCCTTCGTCGGGATCGGCCTCGTGCTGTGCTGGGGCTATGGCGGCATCCTGAGCCTGGGGCAGGGCGTGTTCTTCGGCCTCGGCGGCTACTGCATGGCGATGTACCTCAAGCTCGAGGCGTCGTCGGTCGCGAACACCAAGATCCAGTCGACACCGGGCATCCCCGACTTCATGGACTGGAACCAGCTCACCTCGCTGCCTTTCTTCTGGAAGCCGTTCCACAGCTTCCCGGTCACGCTGCTTGCGATCTTGCTGGTTCCCGCGGTCTTCGCGCTGATCGTCGGTGCCGCGATGTTCAAGCGTCGGGTCGGCGGCGTGTACTTTGCCATCATCACGCAAGCGATCGCCGCGATCCTCACTATTCTGATTGTCGGGCAGCAAGGCTACACCGGTGGCATCAACGGCATTACCGACTTACGCACGCTGCACGGCTGGGACATCCGCAGCGATCACGCCAAGTTCATTCTGTATTTCGTCGAGGTTGTGCTGCTGTTCGGCTGCATCTGCGTCGCGCAGTTCATCCGCCTGACAAAACTCGGGCGCATCCTGGTAGCAATGCGGGAGCAGGAGGATCGCGTGCGCTTCTCCGGTTACAGCGTCGCCAACTTCAAGATCTTCGCGTTCTGCGCCGCGGCGGTGTTCGCTGCGATCGGCGGCGCCATGTTCACGCTCGAGGTCGGCTTCATGTCGCCGTCCTTCGTCGGCATCGTGCCGTCGATCGAGATGGTGATCTACACCGCGGTCGGCGGCCGGATGTCGATCTTCGGCGCAGTCTGGGGCGCGCTCCTGGTCAATTTCGCCAAGACCAGCCTCTCGGAGTCCTTCCCGCAGCTCTGGCTGTTCGGCCTCGGCGCGCTGTTCATCGCGGTCGTGCTCGCCTTCCCGAACGGGCTCTCCGGCATCTGGGCGGACCACGTCCAGCCGCGCATCGATCGCCTGCTGGCATCACGCAAATCGAAATCGGCGGCCGGCCTGATCGCCGACGGCGCACCGGCCGAGTGAGGAGGGATCATCATGCTCGTCGGCCATCAGCCCAAGGACTTCCTGCTCGCGGTCTCCGGTCTCACTGTGTCGTTCGATGGCTTCAAGGCCGTGAACGATCTCTCCTTCTATGTTGAGGAGAACGAGATCCGCGTCATCATCGGCCCGAACGGCGCCGGCAAGACCACAGTGCTCGACCTGATCTGCGGCAAGACCAGGGCGACGTCAGGCTCGATCCAGTTCCGCGGCCAGGAGCTGACCAGATTGCGCGAGAACGAGATCGTGCAGGCCGGGGTGGGCCGCAAGTTCCAGACGCCGTCGGTGTTCGAGGATCTCACCGTGTTCGAGAACCTCGAGATTTCCTTCCCGCGCGGCCGCACGGTGTTCGGCTCGTTGACCTTCCAGCGCGACGACACCGTCAGGCAGCGGGTCGAGGAGGTCGCCGAGATGATCTTCCTGAAGGACAAGCTCAACACCTATGCCGACCAGTTGAGCCATGGCCAGAAGCAGTGGCTCGAGATCGGCATGCTGCTGATCCAGGATCCGGACCTCTTGATGCTCGACGAGCCGGTCGCCGGCATGAGCGTGTCCGAGCGCGCCAAGACGGCCGAGCTGCTCAACCGCATCATCAAGGACCGTTCGGTGCTGGTGATCGAGCACGACATGAAGTTCGTCGAGGACATCGCGCACAAGGTCACCGTGCTGCACCAGGGACAGATCCTGTCCGAGGGAACGATGGAGCACGTCAAAAACGATCCGAAAGTCATCGAAGTGTATTTGGGCCACTGAGGAACCGGGACGATGCTGGCAATCAATGATCTTCACGTCGCCTACGGCCAGAGCGAAGTGTTGCACGGCCTCAACGTCTCGGTCGCGCCCAACGAGATCGTGGCGATCATGGGCCGCAACGGCATGGGCAAGACCACGCTGATGAAGTCGCTGATGGGCATCCTGCCGGCCAAGAGCGGCAAGGTGACCATGGACGGCACCGAGCTCGGCGCGATGAAGAGCTACGAGCGGGTCGCGAAGGGGCTCGCCTATGTGCCGCAGGGTCGCATGATCTTCTCCACGATGACGGTGAAGGAGAACATCGAGACCGGGCTCGTGGTGTCAGGCGGCTCCGAGGTACCGGGCGACATCTATGAGCTGTTTCCGGTGCTGCTCGAGATGAAGGGCCGCCGCGGCGGCAATCTCTCGGGTGGACAGCAGCAGCAGCTCGCGATCGCCCGCGCTCTGGCGACCAAGCCGAAGGTGCTGCTGCTGGACGAGCCGACCGAAGGCATCCAGCCGTCGATCATCAAGGACATGGCGCGCACCCTGAAGCGGATCCGCGACGAGCGCGGGCTGTCGATTGTGGTCTCCGAACAGGTCCTGAGCTTCGCGCTCGACATCGCCGACCGGGTGCTCGTCATCGAGAATGGCGAGATCGTCCGCGACGATCCGCGCGCCAGCGTCGATGCCGCGCAGATTTCCAAGTACTTGTCCGTCTAACTATCAGTAACCCAAGGGGAGCAATGCGATGCCAGATACACTGATCAAGGTCGACCTCAGCAAATCGGCCTATGAAAACGACAAGATTCACAATCGCTGGCATCCCGAGGTTCCGATCGTCGAGTGGGTCAGCCCCGGCGACGACTTCATCATCGAGACCGTCGACTGGACTGGTGGCTTCATCAAGAACAACGATTCGGCCGACGACGTGCGCGATATCGATCTGTCGATCGTGCACTTCCTGTCCGGCCCGATCGGCGTCAAGGGAGCCGAGCCCGGCGATCTCCTCGTCGTCGACCTGCTCGACGTTGGTCCGTTGAAGGAGAGCCTGTGGGGCTTCAACGGCTTCTTCTCCAAGCAGAATGGCGGCGGCTTCCTTACCGACCATTTCCCGCTGGCGCAGAAGTCGATCTGGGACATCAAGGGCCTCTACACCTCGTCGCGCCACGTGCCCGGCGTCAACTTCGCCGGCCTGATCCATCCCGGCCTGATCGGCTGTCTGCCCGATGCCAAGATGCTGGCGGCCTGGAACAAGCGCGAGGCCGAGCTGATCGCGACCAACCCGACCCGGGTGCCGGGCCTTGCCAATCCGCCGTTCGCGCCGACCGCGCATGCCGGCCAGGCCAAGGGTGACGTCAAGGCCAAGATCGGCCTCGAGGGCGCCCGCACCGTGCCGCCGCGCGAGCACGGCGGCAATTGCGACATCAAGGATCTGTCGCGCGGCTCGAAGATCTACTTCCCGGTCTATGTGCCGGGCGGCGGCCTCTCGATGGGCGATCTGCATTTCAGCCAGGGCGACGGCGAGATCACCTTCTGCGGCGCGATCGAAATGGCCGGCTGGCTGCATATCAAGGTCGACGTCATCAAGGACGGCGTCTCGAAATACGGCATCAAGAACCCTGTGTTCAAGCCGTCGCCGATCACGCCGAACTACAAGGATTACCTGATTTTCGAGGGCATCTCGGTCGACGAGGCCGGCAAGCAGCATTATCTCGACGTCCACATCGCCTATCGCCAGGCCTGCCTGAACGCGATCGAGTATCTGAAGAAGTTCGGCTACTCCGGCGCCCAGGCCTATTCGATCCTCGGCACCGCGCCGTGCCAGGGTCACATCTCCGGCGTCGTCGACGTGCCGAATGCCTGCGCCACGCTGTGGCTGCCGACGGAGATCTTCGACTTCGACGTCATGCCGTCGTCGGCGGGACCGATCAAGCACATCAAGGGCGACGTGCAGATGCCGATCTCACCGGACAAGTGATCCTTTAGGTGATCCCTGCGCGAAGGGGGCGGGACGGCTGCGTATCGGCCGCCCCGCATCCATCGCCGAATGTCACGCACGACTGCGCAAGGATTAAGGAAATGCCGATCTACGAATATCTCTGCAACGACTGCGGCCCGTTCACCGACATGCGGCCGATGGCGGAATGCGACCTGCCGCAGGACTGCCCGCAATGCGAGGCGACGTCGCCGCGCGTGATCCTCACCGCGCCGGCGTTCTTCTGCATGCCCTCCGACAAGCGCAAGGCGCACGCCACCAATGAGCAGAGCCGGCACGCGCCGAAGACGCTCGATCAATATAAGGCTGCGCACGGCCCGGGCTGCGGCTGCTGCTCGACGGGAAGGAAGAAGCCGGCACGGCTGATGACCAAGACCAAGAGCGGCGCCAAGGGGTTTCCCACCGCGCGTCCCTGGATGATCAGCCACTGACAGCGCAGCCAATCGTCGGCTTTCCTCAACTGGCGCTGCTTCGTCATGGCCGGGCTTGTCCCGGCCATCCACGTCTTTCTTGTCCGATTGAAGCAAAGACGTGGATGCCCGGCACAAGGCCGGGCATGACGGAGAAACAGGCTCTCAGGCCTGTTCGGCGACCTTCAGGGCCTCGGTGCGGATCTCTTCCACCAGCCGCTCCTTCAGGGCGACGAATTCGGGCGTGGTCTTGATCTTGTAGGACCGGGGATGCGGCAGGTCGACTGCGATCTCGGCCTTGATGCGGCCCGGACGCGCGCTCATGACGATGACGCGGCTGCCGAGGAAGATCGCTTCCTCGATGTCGTGGGTGACGAACAGCACCGTTTTCTGGTCGCGCTCCCAGATCCCCAGCAGCATCTCCTGCATCAGCGCGCGCGTCTGGTTGTCCAGCGCGCCGAACGGCTCGTCGAGCAGCAGAATCTTCGGATCGTTGGCCAGCGCACGGGCAATCGCGGTGCGCTGCTGCATGCCGCCCGACAGCTGCTTGGGCCAGTGATTTTCGAAGCCCGATAGCCCGACCCGGCGAATGAACGCATCGGCGATCTCGTGGCGCTCCGCTTGCGACACGCCGCGCTCGCGCAGGCCGAAGGCGATATTCTCCCGCACCGTCAGCCACGGAAACAATGTGTAGGACTGAAACACCATGCCGCGATCGGCGCCGGGGCCGGTGATTTCGCGCCCGTCTAGCGTGACCCGTCCGCTGGTCGGCCGGTCGAGCCCGGCGATGATCCGGAGCAAAGTGGACTTTCCGCATCCGGAGGGGCCGAGGATGGTGACGAAGTCGTTGTTGCCGACGTCGAGCGTGGTCGGCTCGAGCGCTCTCGTCGGCGCGTTGCCGGCGCGGGCGGGGAAGGTTCGCGAGACCTGATCGATCCTGAGCGCGGTCATGCGAGCTTCCACGGGAACAGCCAGGCGTTGAAGGCCTTGAACAGGAAATCGGAGATCAGGCCGATCAGCCCGATCACGATGATGCCGAAGATGATCTGGCCCGTGTTGAGCAGCGCCTGGCTGTCGGTGATCATGTGTCCGATGCCGGATGATGAGCCGATCAATTCGGCCACGATGACGTAGGTCCAGGCCCAGCCCAGCACCAGCCGAAGGATTTCGGCAATCTCGGGCGCGGCGGAGGGCAGCAGCACGCGGCGGATGATGCCGCGGTCGCGGGCGCCGAGCGTGTAGGCGGCCTCCACCAGGTCGCGCCGTGTGGCACCGACGGTGACGGCGACCATCAGGATGATCTGAAATACTGCGCCGATGAAGATCACAAGCAGCTTCTGCAACTCACCGATGCCCGCCCACAGGATCAGCAGCGGGATGAAGGCGGATGCCGGCAGATAGCGCGCAAAGGACACAAAGGGCTCGAGAAAGGCCTCGATCGGCTTGTAGGCGCCCATCAGAACGCCGAGCGGCACCGCGATGACGGCAGCAAGCACAAACCCGCCGATCACGCGCCAGATCGTCATCCCGATGTCGAACAGAAAGCCCTGCTTTGCGAGCAGCTCATAGCCCTCCTGCACCATGGTCAGCGGGTTGGCGAGGAAGGTCCTCGACACATGGCCGCCGAACGTTGCCCAGGACCAGAGGGCGACGAACAGCACGAAGAAGGCGAGGCCATAGGCCACGCGCTGCTTCGATGTCGTGGGCTCGAGAGGACGCATCAGATGATCCGGAAGTAGCTTATGCGCCGGTCCCGCCCGCGGTGTCGCGAGGTGGGACCGGTCCAAATGGTTGCTGCGTTACTTGATGAAGCTTGCGTCGTAGATGTCTTCGACCTTCGGCGCGGCCTTGATGATGCCGACCTCGAGCAGGAGCTCGGCAGCGTCCTTATTGAAGGTCAGGAAGTCGCCGGCGAAGAATTTCTGGTTGGCGGCCTTGTCCTGCCAGCGCAGGTACTCTGCCGAGTTGCCGAACTGCTCGCCGGTCTGCTTCACGTCAGCGCCCATGATCTCGTAGGACTTGGCCTGGTCCTTGGCGATCATGTCGAGCGCCTCGAAATAGCTGTTGGCAAGCGCCTGCGCCGCCTTCGGATTGTCGGTCAGGAATTTCGGCGTGCAGCCGAACGTATCCATCACGATCGGGTAGTCGAGCGTGGTCGCGATGATCTTGCCCTTGTCGGGAGCGGCGCGCACCGTCGACAGATAAGGCTCGTAGGTCATCGCGGCATCGTTCTGGCCGGAGACGAAGGCCTGCGCTGCGGCGGCCGGCTCCAGATTCACCACGGTGACGTCTTTCACCGTGAGGCCGTTCTTCTTCAGCATCCAGGCCAGCGCGAAATACGGAGAGGTGCCGGGCGCCGACGCCGCGACGGTCTTGCCCTTGAGGTCCTTGATCGCGGCGATGTCGTTGCGCACGGCCATGCCGTCGGCGCCATAGCTCTTGTCGAGTTGGAAGATTTGCTTGGTCGCGACGCCATTGGCGTTCCAGGAGATCCAGGTCTCGACCGTGGTGGCCGCGCACTGGATGTCGCCCGAGGCGATCGCGAGATGGCGGTCCTTCTGCGGAATCTTCTTCAGGGTCACGTCGAGGCCGTTCTTCTTGAAGATGCCGGCCTCCTTGGCGAGCGTCAGCGGCGCGAAGCCGGTCCATCCGGAGATGCCGACGCCGACCTTGACGTCATCCGCGAACGCGCCCGTGGACGCGAGCAACACTGCGATTGCGGGCAATAGCTTGAAGGAACGCATGATTGTCGACCCCTTGAACGATGGATTGCGTCACTGATCTCTTCAGTCGCGGCGGATTGCCGCATGAAGCATGTCGGCGGACGATGGCCCATGATGCATTGCATGAAATATGCCGCGCAAGCTGTCCTCAGCCTCCCTTGAAGCGGGCCACCAGGCGATGCGTCTCGCCTGGATAATGCAGCCGCACCGCCGTCAGCGTGCGCGCGCTGCGCCAGGTGTAGCGGTCGATCACGAGGCAGGGCGCCCCGACCGCGATGTCGAGCGCCTTTGCCGTGCGGTCGTCGGCGATGACGGCGCTGATCGTATGCTCGGCTTCGGTCCACGGCACATGGTGCAGCAGCCATGACCCCGGCGGTTCGCGGGCGAAGTCCGCGGTTGCAGCTTCCGGGACCGTGGAGAGATCGATCAGCCTGTCCTCGACGGCGAACGGCACATTGTCGGCGCTGTGCCGGCAGGCGATCGCGACTATCTTGCCGGCCGTGCTGACGCCGAGCCGGGCGCGATCGGCCGATGTCGCGGTACGGCGCCGGCATTCGATCAGCTGATAGCCGTAGCTGCGGCCGAGCGCGGTGATCTCGGCGCGGATGTCGGCGATCTTGAGCACCGCCGACAGATGCTGCGGACGGCGCACGAAGGTGCCGGCACGGCGCCGCCGCTCGATCAGGTCGGCCTGCGCCAGTTCCGACAACGCCTTGTTCACCGTCATGCGCGAGCAGCGATAGCGCGCCATCAGCTGGTGCTCGAACGGGATGCGATGCCCGGGCGGCCATTCGCCGGTCAGGATCCGCGTCTCGATGTCGAGCCGGATGCGCTTGTAGAGTGTCGGCTTGTTCGCCGCGCCGGGCTCGGCCTGGTCGGAGGCGAGGCTCATGCGACGAGCCTCCGCACGCTTGCATTGAACTGCTCGCGCGCCTTGTCGCGCAGCCGATGCCGTCCGCCCGCCACCACCTTGTCGCCGGCGGCCCAGACGCAATCGATCGCGTCGCTGCCGGTTGCAAACAGCCAGCCGTCGAGAACCGCATCGCCCGACCGTCCAGCGAGGGACGGATGCGCGGTGTCGAGGCTGACGATGTCGGCGCGCGCGCCGGGCGCAAGCCCGGCCTTGGTCTGTGCCAGAGCCTGCGCGCCGCCAGCGAGCGCCTGGTCGAACAGGGCGCGGCCGGTGGATGTGCCGGGACGCCCCGAGAGTACATTGCGCTCGCGGTGTTTCAGCCGCTGACCGTATTCGAGCTGGCGCAGCTCGTCGGCGACGCCGACCAGCACATTGGAATCGGTGCCGATGCCGAACCGGCCGCCCGCGGCGAGGAATTCGCGCGCCGAAAAGATGCCGTCGCCGAGACTTGCTTCGGTGACGGGGCAAAGGCCGGCAACCGCGCCGCTGCCGGCGAGTGCATTGACTTCCTGCTCCGTCATGTGGGTCGCGTGAATGAGGCACCAGCGCTGATCGACGGGCGCATGTTCGAGCAGCCATTGCACCGGCCGCTGTCCTGACCAGGCAAGGCAATCCTCCACCTCGCGCACCTGTTCGGCGGCGTGGATGTGGATCGGGTCCGCCCCGGCAAGCGGGATGATCGCCGCCAGCTCATCCGGCGCCACGGCGCGCAGGCTATGCGGAGCGATGCCGATGTTGGCGCCGGGAAGTTTTCGGATTGCCTCGCGCGAGGCGGCCATCAGCGCGGCGAACTGATCGACCGAGCAGATGAAGCGACGTTGCCCGGCATGCGGTGCGGCGCCGCCGAACGTGCTGTGAGCATAGAAACTTGGCAGCAGCGTGAGCCCGATGCCGGAGGCGTCGGCGGCCTCTGCGATGCGTATGGCCATCTCGGCGAGATTGGCGTAGGGCGCGCCGTCTCGATCATGATGCAGATAGTGAAACTCGCCGACACGGGTAAAGCCGCGCTCGAGCATCTCGACATAGAGCAGGGTCGCGACGGCTGTGACGTCGTCCGGCGTCATGGTCAGCGTGAAGCGATACATCGTCTCACGCCAGGTCCAGAACGTATCGGTCGTGTCGCCGCGCAGTTCGGCAAGGCCGGCCATGCCGCGCTGAAAGGCGTGGCTGTGCAGGCTCGCCAATCCCGGAACCGCCATTTGGTGACGTTCGTCGCCGGCGCCAGGCGCAACGCCCGCCGTCACCGAGGCGATCGCGCCATCGACAACGACGACTTGCACGTCATTGGCCCAGCCCGAAGGCAGCAGCGCGAATGCGAAATGCAGTCGTGTCATTTTTCCACGCCGGCTGGACAGAACCCGGACACGATTATATGTCTAGACATATAAGTCAAGCATCCCACCTCGAGGGGACGATCGCATGGCAGAGCGCTTCGACCGCATCTGGCACAACGCCCGGCTCGCCACGATGCGCAGCGACCGCACTGATCTCGGCGAGATCGAGCGGGGCCTGATCGCGGCGCGCGACGGCCGCATCGTCTATGCCGGCGTGCAGTCGGACTTTCCTGTGGGTGCGGACGCCGTTGATCGGATCGATTGTGCCGGCCGCTGGATCACGCCTGGGCTCGTCGATTGCCACACCCATCTCGTCTTCGGCGGCAACCGCGCGCACGAGTTCGAGCTGCGCCTGAAGGGCGCGAGCTATGAGGAGATCGCGCGCGCCGGCGGCGGCATCGTCTCGACCGTTGCGGCGACGCGCAAGGCGACCGAGGCGGAGCTCGTCGCCGGCGCGCTGCCGCGGCTCGACGCGCTGATCGGCGAGGGCGCAACCACCGTCGAGATCAAGTCCGGCTATGGCCTCAATGCCGAGACCGAGATGCGACAGCTTGCGGCGGCACGCAGCCTCGCCCGCCTGCGGCAGGTCGCGATCCGCACCTCTTTCCTCGGAGCGCATGCGCTGCCGCTGGAGGCCAATGGCGACAAGGACGGTTACATCGATCTGGTCTGCAACGAGATGCTGCCGGCCGTGGCCAAGGCCGGCCTCGCCGATGCCGTCGACGGCTTCATGGAGGGAATCGCGTTTTCCGGAGAGCAGACGGCGCGGGTGTTCGAGGCGGCGCGTGCGCTCGGACTGCCGGTCAGGCTGCATGCGGATCAGCTGTCCAATCTCGGCGGCGCGGCGCTGGCCGCGAAATTCTCGGCGCTCTCGGCCGATCATCTCGAGCACACCGACGAAGCCGGCGCGGTGGCGATGGCGAAGGCCAGCACCGTCGCGGTCCTGCTGCCCGGCGCGTTCTATTTCATTCGTGAAACGCACAAGCCGCCGGTCGAGCTGTTCCGTAGCCACGGTGTGAACATGGCGCTGGCGACCGATTGCAATCCTGGCAGCTCGCCGCTCACCTCGCTCCTGCTGGCGATGAACATGGGCGCAACGCTGTTCCGGATGACGGTCGCCGAATGCCTCACAGGGGTGACGCGGGAAGGGGCGCGCGCGCTCGGCATGCTCGCCGAGACCGGCACGTTGGAGGCCGGCAAGTGGTGCGATCTGGCGATCTGGGACATCGAGCGTCCGGCCGAACTGGTCTACCGCATCGGCTTCAACCCGCTGCACAGCCGGGTGTGGAGGGCGCAATGAGCGATCGGGATGCGCCTGTCGTCGTGACGCCCGGAACCGTCGGCCTCGACGTCCTGGTGCGCGTGCTCGCGGGCGCGCCCATCATGCTCGATCTATCGTGCTGGCCGCGCGTCGAGGCGGCCGCGGAGATCGTGGCGAAGGCGGCGCATATCGACGTTCCCGTCTACGGCATCAATACCGGTTTCGGGAAGCTGGCATCGACGCGCATTGCGCCCGATCAAACCGCGCTGCTTCAGCGCAACCTCATCTTGTCGCACTGCTGTGGAGTCGGTCCGAACACGCCCGAGCCGATCGTGCGTTTGATGATGGCGTTGAAAGTGATTTCGCTCGGTCGCGGCGCATCCGGCGTGCGCCGCGAGGTGATCGAGCAGTTGCAGGGCATGCTGGCGCGCGGCGTTTATCCGCTGGTGCCGCAGCAGGGCTCGGTCGGTGCCTCCGGCGATCTCGCGCCGCTCGCTCACATGACCGCGGTCATGATCGGGGAGGGACAGGCAATCCTTGATGGCAAAGTCGTGCCGGGCCGCGAAGCGCTTGCGGTTGCCGGCCTCGCGCCGTTGACGCTCGGCCCGAAGGAGGGGCTCGCGCTGATCAACGGCACGCAGTTTTCCTCCGCTTACGCCATCTCCGGTCTGCTGCGTGCGCATCGCCTGGCGTGCGCCGCGCTGGTGACCGGTGCGCTGTCGGTCGATGCGGCGATGGCGTCGACGGTGCCGTTTCGTCCCGAGATTCAATCTTTGCGTGGCCATGACGGGCAGATCGCTGCGGCCGCCGCCCTGACCGCGCTGCTTGACGGCAGCGATATCAGGCAATCGCATCTCGAGGGCGACGAGCGCGTGCAGGATCCCTATTGCCTGCGCTGCCAGCCTCAGGTCGCGGGTGCTGTGCTCGACCTGCTCGCGCAGGCCGCGCGCGGGCTGACCATCGAGGCCAATGCCGTGACGGATAACCCGCTGGTCCTGGTCGAGACCGGCGAGATCGTGTCAGGCGGCAATTTCCACGCCGAGCCGGTGGCGTTCGCCGCCGACCAGATTGCGCTCTCGCTTTCGGAGATCGGGGCGACCAGCGAGCGCCGGATCGCGACCCTCGTCGATCCCGCCCTGAACTTCGGCCTGCCGCCGTTCCTGACGCCCGAACCCGGCATCAATTCCGGCTTCATGATCGCCGAGGTGACGGCGGCGGCGCTCTATGCCGAGAACAAGCAGCGTGCGATGCCGTGCTCGATCGATTCGACGCCGACCAGCGCCAACCAGGAAGATCACGTCTCGATGGCCGCGCATGCTGCGCGCCGGCTGTCCGATATGGCCGACAATCTCGCCGCCATCCTCGGCATCGAACTGCTGGTCGCCGCGCAGGGCATCACGCTGCGCGCGCCGCATTCAACGAGCGCGCCGCTCGCTGCGGTCATTGCCGCGCTCCGAGAGCAGGTTCCGGCGCTCGCCGCCGACCGCTACATGGCTGACGATCTCGCCAGGGCGGCCGTTCTGATCGAAGCCGACGCGCTGCCCGCCGCTGCGATCGCGGTGCTTCCGACCGATCCATTTCCAAGACTGACTTAGAAGACTTGCTTAGCAGGAACATCCGTCATGAACCGCCGACTGGATAACGAACGCATCATCCGTGCTCCCCGCGGCACCGAAATCAGCGCCAAGAGCTGGCTGACGGAAGCACCGCTGCGCATGCTGATGAACAATCTGGACCCTGATGTCGCCGAGCGCCCGAGCGAGCTCGTGGTTTATGGCGGCATCGGCCGTGCGGCGCGCGACTGGGAGAGCTTTGATCGGATTGCCGCGTCCTTGCGCAAGCTCGAAGGCGACCAGACCCTGCTGGTGCAGTCCGGCAAGCCGGTCGGCATTTTCCGGACCCATGCCGACGCGCCGCGCGTACTGATCGCGAATTCCAACCTGGTGCCGCATTGGGCAACGCTCGATCATTTCAACGAGCTCGACCGGCAGGGCCTGATGATGTTCGGCCAGATGACGGCAGGCTCATGGATCTATATCGGCAGCCAGGGTATCGTGCAGGGGACCTATGAGACGTTCGTCGAGGTCGGCCGCCGGCATTATGGCGGCAGTCTCGCCGGCAAATGGATCCTGACGGCGGGCCTCGGCGGCATGGGCGGTGCCCAGCCGCTGGCCGCGACGATGGCCGGCGCCTCGATGCTCGCGGTCGAATGCCAGCCGAGCCGCATCGAGATGCGGCTGCGGACGGGCTACCTCGACCGCCAGGCGGCGACGCTCGATGACGCGCTCGCGATCATTGCTGAGGCGGTCAAGAGCCAGAAGCCGGTGTCGGTCGGCCTGCTCGGCAATGCGGCCGAGATCTTTCCCGAACTGGTGCACCGCGGCGTGCGCCCGGACATCGTCACCGACCAGACCAGCGCGCATGATCCGATCAACGGTTATTTGCCGAAGGGATGGACACTCGCCGATTGGGAAACCAAACGCGCGGGCGACCCGAAGGCCGTTGAGACGGCAGCCAAGACCTCGATGGTCGATCACGTCCAGGCCATGCTGGATTTTCACGCGCAGGGAATCCCGACGCTCGATTACGGCAACAACATCCGCCAGATGGCCAAGGACATGGGCCTGAAGCAGGCGTTCGATTTTCCAGGCTTCGTTCCGGCCTATATCCGTCCGCTGTTCTGCCGCGGCGTCGGGCCGTTCCGCTGGGCGGCGCTGTCGGGCGATCCCGAGGACATCTTCAAGACCGATGCCAAGGTCAAGGAGCTGATGCCCAACGACAGCCACCTGCACAACTGGCTCGACATGGCCAAGGCGCGCATCAAGTTTCAGGGACTGCCTGCGCGAATTTGCTGGGTCGGGCTCGGCGACCGCCATCGGCTTGGCCTTGCCTTCAACGAGATGGTGGCGCGCGGCGAGCTCAAGGCGCCGATCGTGATCGGCCGCGATCATCTCGACAGCGGCTCGGTGGCGAGCCCGAACCGCGAGACCGAGGCGATGCGCGACGGCTCCGACGCGGTGTCCGACTGGCCGCTGCTCAATGCACTGCTCAACTGCGCGAGCGGCGCCACCTGGGTGTCGCTGCATCACGGCGGCGGCGTCGGCATCGGCTATTCGCAGCACGCCGGCATGGTGATCGTCGCTGACGGCACGCCGGAGGCCGTGCGCCGGCTCGAGCGTGTGCTATGGAACGACCCGGCGACAGGCGTGATGCGCCACGCCGACGCCGGCTATGACACGGCGGTCGAATGCGCGCGCGCCAACCGGCTCGATCTGCCTAGCCTGCGCTGATGGGACCTCCTCGATCGGGAGTTGCGGCATCTCCCGACCGGGGCGCAGCTTAACGAGCAATCCCGTTGCAGCTCTCAACCTTCCGGTTGATGTACGTGAGGTGACCGGCCGGACATGCCTTGATACGGGAAATCGGCGGTGCAGCTACCGGAGATAGGTGGTCCGTGGAGCGCTGCGCCTGTGACCCGTCGCGGGTGACACATTAGTCTGCCTGCTTTCGCGTCAGCTTCGCTGACAGGATGAGCGGCCAGGGTCCTTGTCTCGCGGCAGATGGCATGCAATCTTCCGCAGCCGGCAATGCTGTTCGAGAGCAACAAGAACAATAATCCCTCTCGTCCCTCCAATTCTGTCGAGGGCCTGATCATGTCGAACCTTACCCAAACGACATCCGCTCCGTGGCGGATAGGAGTGCTGTTCTCGCGAACCGGCTTCATGTCGGTCATCGAGGAGACCCAGTATCAGGGCACGCAACTCGCGATCGAAGAGGTGAATGAAGCGGGCGGCGTCTGCGGCCGCGAGCTGGTTCCCGTTGCCTATGACCCCGGATCGGACTCGGCCGCCTATGGTCATTACGCCAAGCGGCTGATGATCGAGGATCAGGTCAGCACGATCTTCGGCTGCTACACCTCGTCGAGCCGCAAGGCGGTGCTGCCGGTAGTCGAACGGCTGAACGGTCTGCTCTGGTATCCGACGCTTTACGAAGGGTTCGAGGCGTCGCCCAACGTCATCTACACCGGCGCCTCGCCGAACCAGAACAGCCTCGCGCTGTGCCGCTATTTGATGGATACGTTCGGAACGCGGTTCTATTTCGTGGGGTCCGACTACATCTATCCGCGCGAGTCCAACCGGGTGATGCGGGAGCTGCTCAAGAGCAACGGCGGCTCGGTGGTCGGCGAGCGCTATGTCAATGTTTACGCGCGCTGGCAGGATTTTGTGCCGATCATCCAGGATATCAAGCGTGTCAGGCCCGACGTGATCTTCTCGACCGTCGTTGGCGAGGGCACGGTGTTCCTTTATCAGGCCTATGCGAATGTCGGGCTCGATCCAAAGCAGGTGCCGATCGCCAGCCTGACCACGACGGAAGCGGAAATTGCCGCCATGGGCTTCGACGTCGGCGAGGGACACGTCACGGCCGCATCGTATTTCCAGGGCGTCGAGGGCAGCGCTAATAATGCGTTTGTGCAGCGCTTCAAGAAGCGGTTCGGCGCCGATATCTCAACCAACATGTGCGCCGAAGCATCCTATTTCCAGCTGCATCTGTTCGCGAAGGCGCTTGAGCAGGTCAATTCACTCGACACCGAAGTGCTCCGCTCGATGGTGTTCGGCACCAGCTTTGATGCACCGCAAGGTGCCGTCACCGTCAACCCGATGTCGGGTCATACCGACCTCTGGACCCGCATCGGGCGCGCCAACCGCCAGGGGCAGTTCGATGTCGTCAGCCAGTCGAAGGAGCCGGTGCATGCGGATCCGTTCCTGATCGGATATGGTCGTGCAACGCAAACAGGAAGCGTCCAATGAACGAAATGTCGCGTAAGCCGTCGCTGAGCCGAGACGTCGGCGGACGCAAGACCATGGTTCAGGAACTTGCCGATCTGTCGGCGGTGGTGGTCGCGCCGGTCGACGATCAGGTCGGCATGTTGCTGCGCGAGTTGCAGCGGTTCCGGATGCGGGCGCGGCAGGTCTGGCCGATGCCGGAGAGCGTGCCCGCCGATGCCGACGTGGTGTACTGCGAATATTCCCCTGACCTGGCGCGGCGCCTGCCATGGATTCCCGGCGACGCGCGCTCGGCGCTGGTTGTGATCCTGCCGGCGACGGAAACCGTTCACGCCGATGCGCTGTGTCATGCGACGCCGAACGCCGTGCTGCCGCGGCCGTTCACGCAGAATGCCGTGCTGTCCAGTCTCGTGCTGGCGCGCAGTCAATTTGGTTATGAACGGCGGCTTCGCAGCAAGATCGAGAAGCTGGATGACAATCTGCGCTCGATGCGCACGGTGGAGCGCGCCAAGGCGATCCTGATGGCGACGCGGCAGATGCCGGAAACCGAAGCCTATGGCTTCATCAGACGACAGGCGATGGATCGTCGCGTGTCGGCAAGTGCAGTCGCCGCGGCGATTGTTGACTCGTTCGAACTGCTTGGCTACGATCATCAACAGTAAGCCCCAATAGCGGGGCCGGCGGCGACAGCGCCGCCTTCGACACAACCGGCAACAAAGCCCTCCCAATGCTCGCGTAAGCGCGCATCGGGAGGGCTTTTTGTTTTTTCAGTCCTGAAGGGAGCTAGGGATGAGCATTTCACGGCGGACTTTGCTGAGGAATACCGCGGCGCTGGGCGCGTTTGCCGGCGCCGGACTGCCGCACATCTGGATCAAGAACGCCGACCTCGCTTACGCCGCCGGCGGCGAGATCAAGGTCGGCGTGCTGTTCTCGCTGACGGGAACGACCGCGATCATCGAGGAATCGCTCAACAAGGCGACGCTGCTCGCCATCGAGGAGATCAACGCCGCAGGCGGCATCAAGGGCAGCAAGATCGTGCCGATCGTCGAGGACCCCGCGTCCGATCCGGCGACCTTCTCGGAGAAGGCTCGCAAGCTCGTCGTCGGCGACAAATGCGTCAGTGTGTTCGGTTCCTACACCTCGGCAAGCCGCAAGGCGGTGCTCCCGGTGTTCGAGCGGCAGAACAATCTCTATTGGTATCCGACGCTCTATGAAGGCCGCGAGTGCTCGAAGAACGTCATCTACACCGGCGCGGTGCCGAACCAGCAGCAGGACGAGTTCGTGCCCTGGCTGGTCAAGAAGTTCGGCAAGAAGTTCTACCTGATCGGCTCCAACTACATCTATCCGAAGGAAGAGAACAACTACTGCAAGAAGCTGCTTGAGAAACTCGGCGGCGAGGTCGTGGCGGAAGAATATGTGCCGCTCGGCCATTCCGAATTCTCTTCCGTCATCAACAAGATCCGCTCGACTCAGCCGAACGTGATCTTTTCCACCGTGGTCGGCGATTCCGTGGTCGCGCTGCATCGTCAGTACAAGGCGGCCGGCCTCGATCCCGAGAAGATGCCGATGGCGAGTCTCACGACCTCCGAGAACGAAGTCGCTGCGATGGGCGGCGAGGCGGCCGCCGGTCACTTCACCTCGGCGCCTTACTTCATGGTGCACAAGTCGCCGGAGAACGAGAAGTTCGTCGAGGCTTACAAGAAGCGTTGGGGCGCCGACAAGGTGACGCATTTCGTGTCGGAGGCCTGCTACTTCCAGACCTACCTGTTCAAGCAGGCGGTCGAGAAGCTCGCGACCAGCGATCTCACGCCGCCGAACATCCGCGACGCGGTCAAGGGCCAGGAAGTGATTGCACCGCAGGGCAAGGTCCGGATCGAGCCGGAGAACCTGCACACCTGGCTGTGGCCCAAGATCGCGCAGGCGAAGTCGAACGGACAGTTCGAGATTCTCGTCGAGGCCAAGGAGTGGCTGAAGCCGGTGCCTTACGCGGCCTATCCCGGACAGTCATGCACCGAGAAGGGCTTGGTCGAGAAGAGCTGACGACGGGGGCTGACGAAGGCCGTCGGCGTGCGGCGCCGGCGGCCAGCGTCCCGAAACGAATGCTGCCTCTCGCACGAACGGGGGCGAGGGGCAGGGCGCACAACGCGAACATCGAAAGCGGATCCCGACGTGGACCAATTCATCGAACAAATCGTCACCGGCCTCAGCATCGGATCGATCCTGCTGCTGGTCGCGCTGGGCCTGTCGATCATCTACGGCTCGATGGGCATCATCAATCTCGCCCATGGCGAGTTCGTGATGCTGGGCGCTTACGCGGCCTGGGTGTTCCATACCTATCTCGGGCTCGGCCTGCTCGCGAGCCTGGTGCCGATCTTCTTCGTGGTCGCCGCGTTCGGCTGGGTCATTGAGCGTTACGTCCTGAGCCTGCTCAACAACCGGCCGCTGGACACGATCCTTGCGACCTGGGGCGTCGGCATCATGCTGCAGCAGGCGGTGCGGCTGATGGTCGGCAGCGAACTGCGCTACGTGCAGCTGCCGCCGGCGCTGTCCGACAGCATGGACGTGTTCGGCATCTCGGTATCGTCCTATCGGGTGTTCCTGTTCGTGGTGTCGATCGCACTGTTCGTGGCGACTTGGTTGCTGATGAACCGCACCACGGTCGGAATGAAGCTACGCGCGATCATCCAGGACCGTTCCGTCGCTGCCTCGTTCGGAATCAACGCCAAACGGGTCTATGCGCTGACCTTCGCCTACGGTGCGGGCCTTGCGGGACTGGCTGGCGCGCTGGTGTCGCCGCTGAAGAGCGTGTCGCCCGATATGGGCACCGGCTATGTGGTCGATGCCTTCATGGTGGTGGTGCTCGGCGGCGTGCAGAGCCTCGCCGGCACCGTGGCGAGCGCCTTCATCCTCGGCGAGCTCTCCGGCGGCATTGCCTTCCTGCAGAACGACACGGTGGCCAAGGCAATCGTGCTGCTCGCCATCGTCGTGCTCATCCGTTTCCGCCCCGAGGGGCTTTTCACCGCACGCGTGCGGGCCTGAGACAGATCGCTCATCTATGCCGTCGCATGTTTCTAACTCCAGCGGATTGCAGCGCCTGATCGCGCAGCTTGCGCCTCTGCTGATCGTCTGCGCCGTGGTGTTCGCGCTGCCGGTGCTGCTCAACAACGACTTCCTGCTCAACAAGGTCGCGCGTTATCTGGTGCTGGGCATCCTCACGGTGTCGCTCGGGCTGTCCTGGGGATTCGGCGGCATCCTGAATCTCGGCCAGGCGATGAGCTTCGGGCTCGGCTCCTACGCCATGGCAATGGCGCTCAAGCTCAAGACCGTGCCGGTGCATACCGGAGCGAGCGGACTGCCGGACTTCATGGTCTGGAATAATGTCCAGCATTTGCCGTGGTTCTGGGAGCCGTTCCGCTCGCTGACCTTCGCGATCGCCGCGGGCCTGATCGTGCCGGCGCTGGTTGCGGCGGCGCTCGGCTGGTTCATGTTCCGGGGCCGCGTCACCGGCGTCTATGTCTCGATCATCACGCTCGCCACCATGGTGGTGATCAATCTCGTGATCATCGACCAGCAGAGCTACACCGGCGGCTTCAACGGCATCACCGATCTCGCCCAGCTCGAGATCTTCGGCGTCGCGTTCGATGCCTATGGCCGGGCTACCTATTATCTCGTTGCCAGCTGTGTCCTGCTCAGCCTGCTTGTCGCCTTTGCCTTCACGAGAACCAAGGCCGGACTGATCGTGCAGGCGATCCGCGACCATGAGAGCAGGGTGCGCTACTTCGGCTACGACGTCGCGCTCTACCAGATCTTCGTGTTCGCGCTGTCGGCGGCGATCGCGGGCCTTGCCGGCATGCTCTACACGGTGGTGATGGAGTTTGCCTCGCCGACCTTCCTCGGCGTGCAGCTCTCTCTTTCGGTGGTGGTGTGGTGCGCTGTCGGCGGCCGGCAGAGCCTGGTCGGTGCGTTCCTTGGCGCAGTGCTGGTGGCGGGCATGCAGGGCGCGCTGTCGGAGTCAGCGGCGTTCCTGGAAACCTGGACGCTGGTGATGGGCGCGCTGTTCGTGCTCGTGGTGCTGTTTTTGCCGAAGGGGCTCGCCGGCCTTGCGCAGGTCGTGCTGCGCTGGATCGTGCAGCGCCGCCATGCGGCCGCGGGCGGGGTGGCGCAAGGCGTCGGCCAGACGGAGGGCAGCACATGAGCTCCCATCTCGATCTCCGCGACGTGTCGGTCAGCTTCAACGGTTTCAAGGCGCTCAATTCACTCAACATGAGCGTGCGCAAGGGCGAGCTGCGGTGCCTGATCGGGCCGAACGGCGCGGGCAAGACCACCGCGCTGGACATCATCTGCGGCAAGGTCAAGCCGAGCGCCGGCACGGTGAGCTTCGATGGCACCGCGCTGCAGGATCTTGAGGAATACGAAATCGCCCGCGCCGGCGTCGGCCGCAAATTCCAGGTGCCGAGCGTGTTCCGCGAGCTGTCGGTCTCCGAGAACCTCGAAGTGGCGCGGGCGCGTCGCACCTCCGTGCTTGGCAATTTGCGCTGGAACATCGGCAATTCAGGACGCGAGCAGGTCGAGCGTCTGGCCGAGCTGGTCGGGCTCACCGAGCAGCTCGACCGGCCGGCCGCCTATCTGTCGCACGGTCAGACCCAGTGGCTGGAGATCGGCATGCTGGTCGCCCAGGACGCCGAGCTGATCCTGATGGACGAGCCTACCGCGGGCATGACGGCGCAGGAAACCCGCAAGACCGCCGAACTGTTCGCACGGCTGAAGGGCAAGCACACGCTGATCGTGGTCGAGCACGACATGGGCTTCGTCAAGGCGATCGGCGACATCATCTCCGTGATGCATATGGGCCAGATGCTGGCCGAGGGCACCGCGGCAGAAGTCGAGGCGCATCCGGAAGTGCGCCGCGCCTATCTCGGATCGGGAGGCATCAGCCATGCTTGAGCTGACCGACGTCGACGCCTTCTACGGCAACAGCCGCGCCCTGCAGGGCATCAACCTGATGGTTGGCAATGGCGAATTCCTCTCGGTGCTCGGCCGCAACGGCGTCGGCAAGACCACGCTGATGCGAAGCATCCTCGGCCTGATGGACCGGTGCACCGGACGGCTATCGCTCGACGGTGCCGACATCTCGCCGCTGCGGACCTATCAGCGCGCCAAGGCCGGTATTGCCTACGTGCCGCAGGGCCGCGGGATTTTGCCGAAGTTCACTGTGCGGGAAAACCTGACGCTCGGGACCTTTGCCGCGAGATCTGCCAACGGCATCGAGGAGTGGGTGCTCGAGCTGTTTCCGGTACTCAAGGACTTTCTCAATCGCTATGGCGGCAATCTCTCCGGCGGCCAGCAGCAGCAGCTTGCGATCGCGCGGGCGCTGCTGGCCAAGCCCAAGGTCATCCTGCTGGACGAGCCGACCGAGGGCATCCAGCCGAACATCGTCGAGCAGATCGAGGACGTGATCGTCAGTCTCAATCGCGAGCGCGGCATCACGGTCGTGCTGGTCGAACAGAATGTCGCGTTCGCGCGGCGCGCGTCTCACCGCTTCGCGCTGCTCGAAAAGGGACGCGTCGTCGCCAAGGGCGCGATCGGTGAGCTCACCGATGATCTCATCCAGCTGCACATGGCCGTGTAGCGGGAATTATCGCTCAGGAAAGGGAGTCGAGACATGTTGCATGGAGACATATCGAGCAGCAAGGACACGGTCGGCGTTGCCGTGGTGAACTACAAGATGCCGCGCCTGCACACCAAGGCCGAGGTGCTGGATAACGCGCGCAACATCGCCAAGATGGTCGAGGGCATGAAACTCGGCCTTCCGGGCATGGACCTCGTGATCTTCCCGGAATACTCGACCCACGGCATCATGTACGACTCCAAGGAGATGTACGAGACGGCGTCGTCCGTGCCGGGCGAGGAGACCCGCATCTTCGCGGACGCCTGCCGCAAAGCGAAGGTCTGGGGTGTGTTCTCGCTGACCGGCGAGCGCCACGAGGAGCATCCCAACAAGGCGCCGTACAACACCCTGATCCTGATGAACGACAAGGGCGAGATCGTCCAGAAGTACCGCAAGATCATGCCGTGGGTACCGATCGAGGGCTGGTATCCCGGCGATTGCACCTACGTCTCGGACGGGCCGAAGGGGCTGAAGATCAGCCTGATCATCTGCGACGACGGCAACTATCCGGAGATCTGGCGTGACTGCGCGATGCGCGGTGCCGAGCTGATCGTGCGCTGCCAGGGCTACATGTATCCGGCCAAGGAGCAGCAGATCCAGATATCGAAGTCGATGGCCTGGGCCAACAACTGCTACGTCGCGGTCGCCAACGCCTCTGGCTTCGACGGCGTCTATTCCTACTTCGGCCATTCCGCGCTCATCGGTTTCGACGGAAGGACGCTCGGCGAGTGCGGCACGGAGGAGAACGGCATCCAGTACGCGCAGCTCTCGGTGTCGCTGATCCGCGACGCCCGCCGCAACATGCAGTCGCAGAACCATCTCTTCAAGCTGATGCACCGCGGCTATACCGGCCTGATCAACTCCGGCGACGGCGATCGGGGGCACGCGGTCTGCCCCTACACCTTCTACAAGAACTGGATCACGGACCCCGAGGGCACCCGGGAAATGGTCGAGGCCATGACCCGTCCGACCGTCGGAACCGACGAATGCCCGATCGAGGGCATTCCGAACCAGAAAGTCGCACATCGTTGAGTGACATCGATGATCGGCGCCGGCGCGATGTTTCGCGCCGGCGTGGTTCGATGCAACGGCGGACACTTCCTCGCGGAGGAAACAGGGGGACATCATGAGCGGTCAATCGAATAGCGGGCTGGTTCAGCAGACCGAAGGGCAGATCGACGACCTTCTCGGCCATGAATTCGAGCACGAGCCGGTGCCGATGAGCGCCCGGCGCAGCGCCTTCTCGGTCACGATGGTGTGGCTGGGCTTTCCGATGATCATCACCGGCGCGATGACCGGATCGCTGTTGGTGCTGGGCATGGGGTTCAAGAATGCACTGGTGGCGATGATCGTCGGCAATTTGATCATGTTCGCCTATGTGGGCGCGCTCGGCCTGATCGGCACCCGGCGCGGCATGAACTTCGCGCTGATCGCCAGCATCGTGTTCGGAAAGAAGGGCTACGTGCTGGCGTCGGGCCTGCTGTCGACCCTGCTGCTCGGCTGGTATGCGGTGCAGACCGGCATCACCGGCGCATTGATCTCCTCGACCTACGGCCTCAATTATGTGGCGATGACCATCGTCGCCGGCGTGCTCTATATCGGGATCACCTTCGTCGGCGTGAAGGGATTGCACTGGATCGGGCTGGCGTCGGTGCCGCTGTTTGTCGTGCTTGGCCTCTGGGTCGCGGCCGATGCCGCCTCGACCACGACGTCGGCGGCGATCTTCGGCTATGCCGGCAACAATGGCGTCGCCAGCATGTCGATGGGCGTCGGGCTTACCGTGGTGCTCGCGCTGTTCATCGACGCAGGCACGGTGACGGCGGACTTCAATCGCTGGGCGCCGAGCACGCGGTCCTCGCTGTTTGCCACGTTCAGCGCGTTTCCGTTCGCCAATCTGGTCGCGATGCTGGTCGGCGGCGTGATGACGGCGGCGCTCGCCGTGCCGAACGCCAACCCGTTCGGTGTCGACAACATGTTCGGCTACATGAACGGCAAGCAGCTCACCTGGCTCAGCATCCTCGCATTCATCTTCCTCTATGCCAATCTCGGCTCGGTCTGCTCGCATTGCCTGTACAACGCGGCCACCGGCTGGTCGCGCATCCTCGGGACCAATATGCGGCTGATGGCGGTGGTGCTCGGCGCGCTTGGCATCCTGGTTGCTGCCGGCAATGTCTGGGCGTTCTTCATACAGTGGCTGTCGCTGCTCGGCATCCTCGTGCCGCCGATCGGTGCGATCATTCTGGTCGATCAGTATCTGCTACGGGCCGAGGCGCGTGCGGACGTCGACTGGCGTGCGAAGCCGTTCATCGCCTGGGGCATCGGGTCGCTGTTTGCCTTTGCGGTTGAAAACCTGATGCCGGGACTGTCCACTGCGATCTCCGCCGCGGTGGTCGCAGGCATCGTGTACGGTGCGATCGCACGGGTGGAGTCTCCGACTGAAAAGGTGGCGCGTCCGGCGTAAGCGATCAGCTCGATCAAGCAAGAAGGGTACATCAATGAGCGTCGACTATCAGATCCATGATCTCGGCAATTTGACCTTGCAGCGCGGCGCGACCATTCGCGACTGCAAGCTCGCCTACAAGACCTATGGCCAGCTCAACGCAGCCAAGGACAACGTCATCGTCTATCCGACCTGGTACTCCGGCCAGCACTACGACAATGAATGGCTGATCGGACCGGGCAGGGCGCTCGACCCGGCAAAGTACTTCATCATCATCCCGAACATGCTCGGCAACGGGCTGTCGTCGTCGCCGAGCAACACGCCGGAACCGTATAATGGACCGCGTTTTCCGCAGGTGACGGCCTATGACAATGTGCGCGCCCAGCACCGGCTGGTGACCGAGAAATTCGGCATCAAGCACATCCGTCTGGTGGTCGGCTGGTCGATGGGCGCGCTGCAGACGTTCCATTGGGGCGCGCTCTATCCCGATATGATGGATCTCCTGGCGCCGTTCTGCGGCTCGGCCAAATGCTCGCGGCACAACTTCGTGTTTCTCGAAGGCGTCAAGGCGGCACTCACCGCGGATGCTGCGTGGAAGGAGGGCTGGTACACCGACAAGCCGGCCCGCGGCCTGCGCGCCGCCGCGCGTGTCTATGCCGGCTGGGGCTTTTCACAGGCCTTCTATCGCGAGCAACTCGACATCAAGACGCTGGGCTATTCGTCGCTGGAGGATTTCCTGGTGGCGTTCTGGGAAGGCTTCTTCCTGCCCAAGGATCCCAACAACCTGCTGACCATGCTGTGGACCTGGCAGCACGGCGACATCAGCGACAACGAAATCTACAACGGCGACTTCAAGGCCGCGCTGCGGGCGATCAAGGCCAAGGCCTATGTCATGCCGGGTCAGACCGATCTCTATTTCCCGCCGGAGGATAGCGAGTTCGAGGTCGAGAACATGCCGAACGCCAAGTTCGTGCCGGTACCGTCGATCTGGGGCCACTTCGCCGGCGGGCCGGGGACCAATCCGGTCGATGTCGACTTCATCGACAGCAAGCTCAAGGAGCTGCTCGCATCGTGATATCGACCGGTTGCGAACGGCTGCCTGCGCGATCATGGGAGGCGTGAGCTTGTCCAATCCCGCTTTGCTGCTTGATCAGTACCGCATCCGGGAAGAGCCGTATTACCGGCCGCTCAAGGATGAGGTCGAACTGTTCGGTGCGGCCTATGCCAACCGCATGCCGGTGATGCTGAAAGGGCCCACCGGCTGCGGCAAGACCCGCTTCATCGAATATATGGCATGGCGGCTCGGCCGCCCGCTGATTACGGTCGCCTGCCACGAGGACATGACGGCGGCGGATCTCGTGGGGCGCTGGCTGCTCGACGCAGAGGGCACGGTGTGGAGCGACGGGCCGCTCACCACAGCGGTGCGCCTTGGCGCGATCTGTTACCTCGACGAGATCGTCGAGGCGCGCCAGGACACGACGGTCGTGATCCATCCCTTGACCGACGATCGTCGTGTGCTGCCGCTGGAAAAGCGCGGTGAATTGATCCACGCCCATTCCGACTTCCAGCTCGTGATTTCCTACAATCCGGGCTACCAGAGCGCGATCAAGGACCTCAAGGAATCCACCAAGCAGCGCTTCGCGGCGCTGGATTTCGGCTATCCTGATCGGCCGGCCGAAACCGAGGTGGTGTCGCGCGAAGCCGGTATCGAGCCGAACCTCGCCGATCTCCTGGTGAAGATCGCCCAGCACAGCCGCAACCTGAAAGGCCAGGGGCTCGACGAAGGTGCCTCGACCCGGATGCTGGTCAATGCCGGCCGACTGATCGGATGCGGCATCAGCCTCGAAAAGGCCTGCGAGACCACGATCGTCGTTCCCCTGACCGATGATGCGGACACCAGGAACACGTTGCGCGACGTGATCTCGGCCTGTGGGTAAGTGGAAGATTGCAGGTGGCGGTCGCGCAAATCAGTTCGCTCGATAGCTTCCGGTCCGGACGTCGGCTTGCGGCACTCTTGCGCGGCCATGACGATGTAGCTGCGGCGGTGCAGACAGCGCGTACCGCTCTGCAGCGAACTGGTTGGTTCGATCACCTGGCGGTCTGGGACGAGGCCGTGCACGCCCTGTTCGAGGCCAATCTCGGTCAAGCCGTGGTGCAGGGTTTTCTGCGTCTATCGGAGCAATGGCCGGCGCAGCGATCGGCCGATGATCTGATCGCGATCGGCCGCGCGGTCAGGGACATCGGCTGCGGTGCCGGAAGCCGCGTCGCCCATGCCTTGCTGACCGAATTGTCCAAGGTGCTGCCCCGGCTTGCGGGTGCAGGAGAACTCACCGCGGTTCTCGCCGCGCTCGACGAACTCGCAGCCACCGGGCCGGAGTCGGCGGGGCTCGCGATCGGCCGGCTGGGGCAGTTTCTGACGCATGCCGGCGGCGAGGAGTTTGCGGCGTGGGTCTCCGCTGGCTTGCGCGCCAGTGGCAGTCGCGCATCGCGCCGCCGCGCCTATTTCGCGCTCGACGATCAGCTTTCGGCGCAGCTGTTCGCAGCCGGTCGGAGCGGGGATGATTTCGCGCGGCTGGAGAAGCGCCTCGCTGCAACCACGATCGCGTTGTGGAACAGAAAGCCGCGTTTCCGCAAACTTGCCGTTGCACCGACGCCGGTGCCGCGGCGGACCTCGCTCGCCGCCGGCCTCGTCGGTCTTCCGCAGACCTTTCCCGGCTTCGAGGGCGAGGCGGCCGACGCCGTCTATCTCGCGGCGGTCTCGCATGCCGGCGCGCATCTGGTGCATTCCACCGTCCGCTTTCCGGTGCGACGACTGAAGGCGCTGCAGATCGCGCTGGTCTCGCTGATCGAGGATGCCCGGGTCGAGGCGCTGGCGCTCTACCAGATGCCGGGGCTGCGCCGGCTGTGGCTGCCATTTCACAGCGCGACGCCAGCCGGCCAGGCAACCGCAGCCGGACTGATGATGCGGCTGGCGCGGGCGCTGATCGATCCCGATTATCAGGATCCGGATGCGTGGGTGACCAAGGGGCGGACGCTGTTTGCCGCTGCCGCCGGCCGCTGGACCGATCCCGCCATCAGCCGCGAGATCGGTGGTTTGCTCGGCAACGACATCGGTCAGATGCGGCTGCAGTTCAACGCCAAGAGCTACGTCGTCGAACCTGCCTATCGCGACGACAATCTGGCGCTGTGGGATTTCGGCGACCAGCGGGACAGTCCGGCCGAGACGATCGAACTTGCCGTCGATTCCGTCCGGATCGAGCGGCGCGACGATGCGGGTGGTCAGCCGGCCGACGACAACGCCAGGCCGGACGAGACGCTGCGCGCGAAGGCCAGCGCGGTAACGCTGCTGGACGGGTTTCCGGTCGCGACCTACCCGGAATGGGACTATGCGGCGCGTACCGAGCGGCCGGACTGGACCACGATTCTGGAAGCCGATGCCGCCGTTTCCGCACAGCCCTTCGATTCCTCGACGGACGCCGACGCGATGCGCTGGATCACGGAGTTGACCCGCGACGCGTCGATCGGCCGCCGGATCAGACACAAGGGCCAGCGCGACGGCGACGCGCTCGACATTGACGCGGCGATCGCCCTGACGATCGAGCGGCGCACCGGCAATATCAGCGAGCCCAGGGTTTACCAGCGCGATGCGCCGGGACCGCGCGATCTCGCCATCCTGCTGCTCTTGGACCTGTCGCAATCGACCGCCGACCGTGACCGCCGCGGCCGGACGGTCCTCGACGTCGAACGCAAGGCGGCTGCGATCATGGCGGCGGCGGTCGAGGCCGCCAATGATGCGATCGCGGTGCATGGTTTCAGCTCCGACGGCCGCGAGCGCGTGCGCTATCTGCGCATCAAAGGCTTTGCGGAGCCGATGGATGCCGTGGTTCGTTCACGTCTCGCGGGTCTTGGCAGCAGCCATTCCACGCGGCTGGGCGCGGCATTGCGCCATGCCGGGGGCTACCTCGCGGAACGACGCGCGTTCCGGAAAGTGCTGCTGGTTCTGACTGACGGCGAGCCGTCCGACGTCGACGTGCCGGACAGGCAATATCTCGTCGAGGACGCCCGCCGGGCCGCGCAGCAGCTGCGGCGGCGCGGCACCGATATCTTTGCCTTCGGCATCGGTGAGCAAAGATTTCCCCAGCTCGATCGGATTTTCGGCGAGCGCTATGCGCTCCGGGTGCCGCGCATCGAGGTGTTGCCGCAACGGGTGATGCAGCTCTACGCGGAACTGAAGAAATAGACGACCGGCTCTAGCCCGTTGCCCGGGGCAGGGAGCCCTTCGCGGTGATCTCCGCCGAAAGTTCCTCGATCGTCTTGCGCTGCTCCATGGCGGCGCGGCGGATCAGCGCAAACGCAGCCGGCTCGGCCAGCGCATGGCTGTGCATGACCTGAAGGACCGCGGCAAGCACGACGCGGCGGGATCGCAGCCGCTGCTCCAGCTTGAGCACCTGCTGCTTGAGCTCGCTGGTGCGCTCGCTTCGCTCGAAAGCCAGGACGAGCGCGGCATAGATGCCGGCCGATCGCAGTGGCTTCACCAGGAATGACGCCGGATCGAGGTCGAGCACCAGCTTCAGACGGCTTGGCGTCTCGGTGCCGAGCAGGGCGATGACCGGGCTTCGTCCAAGCGACGTCCGCTGTGCCGGCGAGGTGAGCGGCAGGAACTCGTCATCGATCAGCGTCACGTCGGGACGGCAGTCGATACTGGCACCGGGCTCCCATATGACGATCTCGATCCCGAGGCGCTCGAACTGCCGCCTGACGATCGAGGCATCGCGCTCATCCTTGATGGCGACGAGCGCCTTGCGGCCCCGCAGCGAAAATGAAGACGGTTTGCTCATTTCACAACCCGCAAATGCGGCGCATTCGGCAACGTTCCATCCCTTGCCGGGCTGGCGGCGATGTCGAGCTGCGTCAGATAGGGATCCGGTCTAACCGGCGCTTCAGCTTCCCAGAAGATGTCAAACTGTCCTTCGGCGTTCGAGACGGCCAGCCGCGGCGTCAGGACGCAGTGGTTGTTGCTGCCGTCGATCCAGACCGGACCTTGCGGCGAATTGTAGCGATGGCCGGCCGCCGCGCGCCGCACCTCGCCGATATCGGATGTGCCCGCGCGCTGCAGCGCCCGGGCCAGCAGATAGACCGCGACATAGGCGGATTGCCCGTCGACGGACGGGCTGCTGTGCTCGCCGTGGCGCGCCTTCCAGCGCGCCACGAAGGCCCGGTTCTCGGGCAGGCGAATGCTCTCGAAATAGGCCGACGATGTGATGCATCCGGCCGATGCAGGACCCGCGATCTTGAGCTCGGGCTCGCACAGGCTGCAGCTCAGCATCGGGATCTCGAGGCCAGCCGCGGCGGTCGCCGCATGAAAGGCGCGGATGAAGTCGTAACTCGAACTGCCGACCAAGGTGTTGAAGACGACCGGCGGCCGGCGCCGCACGATCTCGTCCACGATGTGCGTGACCGCGCTTTCACCAAGTTCGAGCAGGCGTTCGGCGAGAATGCGTCCTTTGGCCGCCGTCACCAGCTCGCGGGTGACGCGATTGGTTTCCCAGGTCCAGACGTAGTTGGAGCCGACACAGAAGATCTCGCGCGACAGATTATCGAGCACGTAACGCACCAGCGGCAGTACATTGTGATTGGGTGAGGCGCCTACATAGATGACATTGTCGGAGCATTCGAACCCCTCGTAGCGCGCCGGATACCAGAGCAGGCGGTCGGTACGCTCGACGATCGGCAGCACCTGCTTGCGCGAGGCCGAGGTGTAGCAGCCGATGATATGCTCGACGCCGACGTTGCGAATGAGGTCGTCGCAGACCGTGTGGTACTCCGAAATGATTCCGCGGGGATCGCGGACATGCGCCGATATCGCGAAGTCGAATTCGTCCTGATTGTTGATTTCGTCGACCGCCATCATGGCGCTCTTCAGGATCTCGCGTCCCATGGCCTGATAGGGCCCGTGCTGCGAGCAGATGATGCCGACTGGAATGGAGGGCTTGGTCATTGAGTACTTTCGGCCGCGCAACGCATCAAGGAAATCATCTTCGCAGAGGTCGGTGCAAGAGGTCATGCCGATTTGCTGCGCATGCACCTCGCGAAATTTGTGCAGCCAGCCTCGTTGACAACGCGCTGCACACCTCCTTAGAATTTTCTCCTACAGGGCTTCCTGTCGAACCTTGCGTGCGTCGATCTGGCCGATGACGTCCCGATCGCCGCGCAGAGTGCTCCGTTCGACTCCGGACCCATGCGATAGTTCATAGCCGCGGCATTTGGGCCATTCGTCACCTTCGTTTCGGAGGGGCGGGTGGTTTTTTGCTTTTGCCGCTAAACAAATTGGCGACACGTCCGTGCCGCCAAGCCGGAGGCGCATGCGCGGTGATGGGCAGTGCCTGCGCTTGCGTCATGTCAAGTGCGGGGATGAGAAACGATGCCGACGACGGATCTTCACTATCTCGGGCTCATTGAGATCGGGCAGCAAATCCAGGCCAAAAAGCTCTCGCCGGTCGAGGTGACCAAGGCGATGCTCGGGCGGATCGAGCAGCTCGACGGCAAGCTCAAGAGCTACGCCTATGTGATGGGCGAGGCGGCGCTGGCCGAAGCGGCGGCAGCCGAGAAGGACATCGCGTCCGGCAAGATCAAGGGACCGCTCCACGGCGTGCCGATCGCCGTCAAGGATTTGTGCTGGGCCAAGGGCGCTCCGGCCGCGCATGGCATGACCATTCACCGGGACTTCCGGCCGAGCGAGGATGCCACGGTCGTCGCGAGATTGAAGGATGCCGGCGCTGTCATCCTCGGCAAGCTGCAGCAGACCGAGGGCGCCTATGCCGACCATCACCCGAAGATCGATCCGCCGAAGAATCCGTGGAATGCGGATTTGTGGTCGGGCGCATCGTCGAGCGGTTCCGGCGTCGCCACCGCCGCGGGGCTTTGCTTCGGCTCGCTTGGCACCGATACGGGCGGCTCGATCCGTTTTCCATCGGCCGCCAACGGCATCACCGGGCTGAAGCCGACCTGGGGACGCGTGAGCCGTTATGGCGCGTTCGAACTCGCGGCAACGCTCGATCACATCGGGCCGATGGCGCGCAGCGCGGCCGATTGCGGCGCGATCCTCGCCGTGATTGCCGGCCAGGATCCCAAGGACACCACCTCCGTGCCGCTGCCTGTGCCGAACTATCTCGCCGGCCTGTCCGGCGATTTGCGCGGCGTGACGATCGGGGTTGATCGGCGCTGGACCATCGAAGGCACCGACGAGGCTGCCGGCAAGGTGCTCAGCGAAGGGCTGCGCGTTGCTGCCGATCTGGGCGCGAAGATCAAGGACATCACGTTTCCTGATCCCAAGGCCGTCATCGAGGACTGGTTCCCCTTGTGCGGCATCGAAGTGGCGGTCGCGCACGAAGAGACCTATCCCGCACGCAAGGACGAATATGGTCCGGCGCTCGCCGGCCTGCTCGATCTCGGCCGGGCGCAATCCGGCATGAATTACCAGAAGATCGTGCTGCGGCGCGAAGCGTTCCGCGGCGCGGTGCGGCTGTTGTTCGAGACGGTCGATCTGATCGCCGTTCCGGCCCAGGCGTTCGCTGCGCCGACATTGGCCAAGATGGCGGCGCTGGGTGAGGATCCGTCGCTGATTACCGGGCTGCTGCGCTTCACCTGTCCGTTCGACATGACCGGCAGCCCGACCGTGACGCTTCCCGGCGGCTTCGCGCCGAACGGCGGGCCGATCGCCTTCCAGTTCGTCGGCCGCCACTTCGACGAAGCAAGCCTCGTTCGCGCGGGCGATGCCTTCCAGCGCGTCACCGACTGGCACAAGCGCCATCCCGCGATCTGAATTGAGGAGCCGACCGCATGACCGAAGATTGGTTGAAGAGTTCCATCATGGCCAAGCGCGCCCTTGCCAAGGGCGCGATCGGTACGACCCATAGCCTGACGATCGAGCAGCAGGGTGGCTTCCATTACGTCTATGGGCCCTATGCCAAGCCGACCCTGTCGATCGACCCGGGTGGGGTCGTCGTTGTCGAAACCGAAGACGCCTTCGGCGGCGTGCTCACCAGCGAAAGCGACAGTCCTACGGCGAAGCTGAACTTCCCCTATCTGAACCCGCAATGCGGGCCGATCGCGGTCAAGGGCGCCAAGAAGGGTGATTGCCTCGCCGTCCATATCCGCGACGTCGAGACCCGCGGCGCGCAGCCGGCCGGAACGACCTGCATCATTCCGGAGTTCGGCGGCCTGGTCGGGACCGCATCCACGGCGCTGCTCAACCCGCCGCTGCCGGAACGCGTCAGGAAGCTGCATGTCGACCGCAACGGCGTGCGTTGGAACGACAAGATCACGCTGCCCTATGAACCGTTCATCGGCACGATCGGCGTCTCGCCAGAGATCGAGGCGATCTCCTCGCTGCAGCCCGATTATCACGGCGGCAACATGGACCTGCCCGACGTTGCACCGGGCGCGATCATCTATCTGCCGGTGCATGCCGAAGGCGGGCTACTCTATGTCGGCGACTGCCACGCCACACAGGGCGATGGCGAGCTCTCGGGCGTCGCGCTGGAGCAGCGCGCGACGGTGACGCTGCAGATCGATCTGATCAAGAACTGGAGCTTCGCCTGGCCGCGGCTCGAGACGCGCGACTTCATCATGACGATCGGCAGCGCGCGCCCGCTCGAGGACGCGGCGCGCATCGCCTATCGCGAGCTCGTGCGCTGGATGAGCGCCGATTACGGCTTCGACGAGATCGACGCCTACATGCTGCTCAGCCAGGCCGGCCGCATGCGGCTCGGCAACATGGTCGATCCTAAATACACGATGGGGGCGTCGATCCTGAAGAATTACCTCAAGGCGTGACTTCAAAACATCCTTCAACGACAGAGGACATCGCGATGTATTCGGGGCGTATAGTCGGAATGGCTTTGCTTGGTACAATGCTCGGGACCGCGGCAATAGGTGCCGCCCAGGCGGCGGAGCCGCCGCTGAAGGTCGGCTTGCTGGAGGACGTCTCCGGCGATCTCGCCTTCATGGGCATGCCGAAGCTGCACGGCTCGCAGCTGGCGGTCGAGGAGATCAACAAGAGCGGCGGCATTCTCGGCCGGCAGATCGAACTGATTCATCTCGATCCCCAGGGTGACAATGCCCGCTATCAGGAGTTCGGCCGACGGCTGCTCAATCGCGACAAGGTCGACGTGCTGATCGGTGGCATCACCTCGGCATCGCGCGAGGCATTGCGCCCGATCGTCGATCGCACCACCACGCCGTACTTCTATACGAACCAGTATGAAGGCGGTGTCTGCGACGCCAGCATGATCAGCATGGGTGCGGTGCCGGAGCAGCAGTTCTCAACCCTGATCCCCTGGATGGTCCAGAAGTTCGGCAAGAAGGTCTACGTCATCGCAGCCGACTACAATTTCGGCCAGATCTCCGCGGAGTGGAACCGCAAGATCATGAAGGACCTCGGCGGCGAGGTCGTGGGCGAGGAATTCATCCCGCTCGGCGTGTCGCAGTTCGCGCAGACGATCCAGAACATCCAGAAGGCCAAGCCGGACTGGCTGCTGACGATCAATGTCGGCGCGGCGCAGGACTCGTTCTTCGAGCAGGCGGCCGCGGCCAACCTCAACCTGCCGATGGGCTCTTCGATCAAGATCATGCTCGGCTTCGAGCACAAGCGGTTCAAGCCGCCGGCGCTCAACAACATGCATGCGACCGCGAACTGGTTCGAGGAGATCGATACCCCCGAAGCCAACGACTTCAAGAAGCGCTGGCACGCAAAATTCCCCGACGAGCTTTACATCAACGACATGGGCTACAACGCCTATAACGCGCTCTACATGTACAAGGCGCTGGTCGAGAAGGCCAAGTCGACCAAGCTCGAGGACATGCGCAAGGTGATCGCAACGGGGGATGCCTGCATCGAGGCTCCCGAGGGCAAGGTCTGCATCGACCCGAAGAGCCAGCATACGTCGCACCGCATGCGCCTGATCTCGGTCGGGCCCAAGCATGAGGTGACGGTGGAGAAGGACTACGGCACCATCCAGCCTTACTGGCTTGGCGAGATCGGCTGCGACCTCACCAAGAAGAACGACAAGGATCAGTACACGCCGAGTCATCTTCCCAGCAAGTCGTGATGCGCGCAGGCACGAATCTTGCTCGTGTTTGCACCGCGGCTTTGAGGCGAGCCGGCGCCGCAATGATGCGGCGCCGCGATCAGGGAGACCGGAATGTCGGCTGAACTTTTCTCGGTATTCTATCAGTTCGCCGATGTCTTCGCGTTCCTCATCCTGTCGGCGGCGGGCCTGGCCATCGTGTTCGGCATGATGGGCGTCATCAACATGGCGCATGGCGAGTTCATCATGTGCGGCGCCTACGTCACCGTGGGGCTCGTGAATCTCGGCGTGCCGCTTCCGATCGCGCAGATCCTGGCCGCGCTGACGGCGGGGATCATCGGCATGATCGTCGAGTACCTCGTCGTGCGGCGCTTCTACAAGCGACCGCTCGACTCGCTGCTCGCGACCTGGGGCCTCAGTCTGATCGTGACGCAGTCGATGCTGCTGATCGTCGGCTCCGCGGTGCGCGGTATTGGCACGCCGGAAGGAAGCTTCGCGATCGGGGGCTACACGTTTTCGACCTACCGGCTGGTGCTGTTTGCCTGTGCGGTAGCGGTCCTTGCGGGCCTCTACATCATCTTCATGAAGACGCGCTTTGGCGTGATCGCGCGCGCCACGATGCAGAACGCGGCGATGGCCAAGGCGCTCGGCGCGCGCACCGGGCGGATCTATTCCATCAGCTTCGGCATCGGCACCGCGCTCGCGGGGCTCTGCGGCGCGCTCTACGCGCCGACCATGACGCTGATCCCGACCATGGGCGCGACCTTTGTGGTCGAGAGCTTCGTCACCGTGGTGATCGGCGGCGCCAATGTCCTGCTCGGAACCGCGCCGGCCGCGGTGTTCCTGGCGATGATCCGAATGGCATTGAATGCCAGCTACGGGCAGATCATCGGCCAGATCGGCATGCTGTTTGCTGTCATCCTGATCATACGTGTGCTGCCCGAGGGACTATCCAGCGTGCTGGTTCGTCGTGGGCGCTAGACGGGAATTTCTGATGTTGAAGCTGCTCGAGGGCCCGCAGACGCTCGGACGCGGGAAGATCTTCTGGTCCTGCTTCCTCGCCGTGCTGGCCGGGGCGCTGATCTATCCGCTGTTCGCCGATTCCTATGATGTCGGCAATTTCGCCTACTTCCTGATCTGGATCTTCATGGCGCTCGGCCTCTGCCTGATGTGGGGATACGGCGGCATGCTGTCGTTCGGCCAGACCTTCTTCTTCGGCATCGCCGGCTACGGCTATGGCGTGCTCGCCATCAATATGGGCGGGGGAACGACCACGATCGCCGCGCTGGTTCTCTCCGTGGTCATCGCGATGATCGCGGCCGGGATCCTCGGTTACTTCATGATCTGGGGCGGCATCAGCGGGATTTTCTTCGGCATCGTGACGTTGTCGGCGACGCTAGTGCTTGCCTTCTTCCTCGGGCAGACCGCGGGGCCCGAATGGCATATCGGTCCGGCTCGGCTGAACGGCTTCAACGGCATGAAGGGAATGGACCCGCTCACGGTCGGCGACTTCGACATCGAGGGCTCGGCGCTCTATTACGTCATGATCGCGCTGATCGTGATCGTCTACATCGCGCTGCGCATGCTGGTGAACTCGAGCGTAGGCAACGTGATCGTGGCGACGCGGGAAAATCCGCAGCGCGCCGAGATGCTCGGCTATGACGTCCGCAAGTATCAGCTTCTGACCTTCGTGATCGGCAGCGGCCTCGCAGGGTTGAGCGGCGCACTGTACACGTCGTGGGGGCAGTTCATCACGCCATCCAGCATCGGCCTGCCGGCGGCGGCGATGCCGATCGTGTGGGTGGCGTTCTCCGGACGCAACGATCTGACCGCGACCCTGGTCGGATCGTTCCTGCTGCTGTTCGGCTTTCAGACCATCACGGTCTACAGCCAGCAAGCGGCGCTGGTGCTGATGGGCGTTCTGCTGCTCGCCACCGTGATGCTGGCGCCGCAGGGCTTCGTGCTCGGCATTGGCAAGCTCGTCGTCGATTGGTGGACCAGGCGTCGGCGCCGCGACGAAGCCCCCGCGCTGGCCGACACCGCCCGCCTGCAATCCGATGAGACCTGAATCATGGCGCTGGTCGATGTGAAAGGTGTCTCCAAGCGTTTCGGTGGATTGACCGCCGTCTCCGACGTCGACCTGACGGTCAATGCCGGCGAGGTGCACTGCCTGATCGGGCCCAACGGGGCCGGGAAGAGCACGCTGTTCAAATTGATCGTCGGGCTCTATCCGCCGACCACGGGCAGCATCTTCTTCGACTCGATCGATATCACCGCCGAGCGGCCCTACGCGCGGGTGCAGCGCGGCATGAGCATCAAGATGCAGGCGCCGAGCGTGTTCAAGGAGCTGCCGGTGCGGCAGAACATCCAGATCGCGCTGCAGGAACGCATTTCGGGCGCGGAATGCCGTGCTGAAGAGGAGCGGCTGCTCGCGTTGCTCAATCTGGCTGACGATAGCGGCAAGCTCGCCGGTGCGCTGTCGCACGGCCAGCAGCAATGGCTGGAGATCGGGATGGCGCTGGCGCTGCAGCCGCAGCTGCTGCTGCTGGACGAGCCGACCGCCGGCATGTCGCCGGAAGAGACTTTCAAGACCGGCGAGCTGATCAAGTCGTTCAATGCCGAGGGCATGACCGTCCTGGTCGTCGAGCACGACATGGCGTTCGTGCGTCAGGTCGCCCAGCGCGTTACCGTTCTGCATCTTGGCAAGATCTTCGCGCGCGGCAGCTTGGAGGCGATTTTGGAAGACGAGAAGGTCGCGGAAATCTATCTGGGTAAGACTCATGCCCACTGATCGCATTCTGGAGGTGTCGGGGCTTTGGGCGGGCTACGGCGCGACGCCGATCCTGCAAGGCGTCAGCATGTCGGTTTCGCGCGGCGAGATCGTCGGCGTGATCGGCCGCAACGGCGTCGGCAAGTCGACCCTGATGCGGTGCCTGATCGGCCTGCTGCAGACCTGGCGCGGCACCATCAGCTTCATGGATCAGGATGTCACGCAGCTCGAGGCCGATGCGCGGGCGCGCGCCGGCTTCGGCTACATCCCGCAGGGCCGCGACGTGTTTCCACAAATGAGCGTCGAGGAGAATTTGCAGGTCGGCGAGTTGATCGGCGGGCCCGAAGGCAAGAAGCTGCCCGAGCTCGTCTACGAGTATTTTCCACGCCTGAGGGAGCGCCGGCGCCAGATCGCGGGCACCATGTCGGGCGGCGAGCAGCAGCAGCTTGCGATCGGCCGCGCGCTGATCGGCAATCCGGCGCTGATGATCCTCGACGAGCCGTCGGAGGGCATCCAGCCGTCGATCGTGCAGCATATTTGCGAGGCGCTGAAATCGTTCCGAGCGGAGCTCGGGACCACGATCGTGTTCGTGGAGCAGAACCTCGACACCATCCTGGAGATCGCGCAGCGCTGCTACATCATGGAGAAGGGCAAGATCACGCGATCGCTGGCCGGTGAGGAGGTCAACGCGGACAACGTTCGCGCGCAGCTGTTGCTGTGATCGACCGCGCGATGCGGTGAAGATCAGTGCGTTGCATAATTGATAATAATGGAGGGAATGGACATGGATCTCGGACTCAAGGGAGCAAAGGCTCTCGTTACCGGCAGCACCAAGGGCATCGGCAGGGCGATCGCCGACACGTTCGCCGCCGAGGGCGCCAATGTCGGCATCTGTGCGCGCAACCAGGGCGACGTCGACGCTGCGGTCACAGCGCTCAAGGCCAAGGGCGTTTCGGCGTTCGGTAGTGCCGTCGACGTCTCAAACGGGCCGGCCCTGAAGGCCTGGGTCGCCGACATGGCGTCCAAGCTCGGCGGCATCGATGTCGTGGTCGCCAATGTCAGCGCGTTGTCGATCGGGCAGGACGAGGAGAGCTGGGAGAAGGAATTCTCCACCGACATGATGGGGACGGTGCGCCTCGTCAACGCGGCGATGCCGTATCTGGAGAAGAGCGGCGCCGCCGCGATCGTCACCATCTCGAGCGTGTCGGGACGCGAGGTCGATTTTGCCAGCGGTCCCTACGGTACGTTCAAGGCGGCGATCATCCACTACACGCAGGGCCTTGCCTACCAGCTCGCGGCCAAGGGCATCCGGGCCAATTCGGTATCACCGGGCAACACCTACTTCGAGGGTGGCGTCTGGAACATGATCAAGGACGGCAATCCCGAACTGTACAAGACCGCACTGGCGCTCAACCCGACCGGCCGCATGGGCACGCCGCAGGAGATGGCGAACGCCGCTGTGTTCCTGGCGAGCAAAGCGGCGAGCTTCATCACCGGGACCAACCTCGTGGTGGACGGCGCGTTGACGCGCGGCGTCCAGTTCTAGGCGGGGCGCGCCGTCAGCAAAGCCGCGTGATCGCCGCCCGCGGCGGCGGTCCGGACAGGCATATTCCGATAACAGCAGGGCGTCAGATGTCAGCGGATTCATTGCACTACAAATCCATCATCGAAGTCTCCGAGCTCATTCGCCGCAAGGAGGCGAAGCCGTCGGAGATCACCGAGGCAATGCTGGGCCGGATTGCGAAGCTGGATGGACAGTTTCACGGTTATGCGCTGGTCCTAGCGGAGCGAGCGATGGCCCAGGCCAAGCAGTACGACGCGGAGATCGCCAAGGGTTTCTGGCGTGGCCCGCTGCATGGCGTTCCGATCGGGCTGAAGGACCTCTGCTACACCTCGTTTGCACCGACCGCGGGCGGCACCACGATTCACGCCAAATTCGTACCGTCCTTCAATGCCACGATCGTGGACCGGCTCGAAGTCGCCGGCGCGGTGACGCTCGGCAAGCTGAAGATGACGGAGGGGGCCTATACCAGCCACCATCCTGCAATCCAGGCCCCGCTCAACCCGTGGAATGTGAACTACTGGGTCGGCTCCTCATCGACCGGATCGGGCGCCGCGACCGCGGCGGGGCTCTGCTACGGCTCGATCGGCAGCGACACCGGCGGCTCGATCCGCTTTCCGTCGGCGACCTGCGGGTTGACCGGGATCAAGCCGACCTGGGGGCGGGTCAGCCGCTACGGCGTCTTCCCGCTGGCCGACTCGCTCGATCACGTCGGGCCGATGTGCCGGAGCGCTGCGGATGCCGCGGCGATGCTCGGCGTCATCGCGGGCGCTGATATCAACGACCCGACCGCCTTGCGGGCTCCAGTGCCGAACTATCTGGCTGGAGCGGGCGACAGCATCAGGGGCCTCAGGATCGGTGTTGACCGCAGGTACACCCAGGAGGGCATCGACCGGCAGGTCGTCGCTGCGCTGGTGCAAGCCGAGCGCACGCTCGCCGATCTCGGCGCCGACATCCGCGAGGTGCATTTCCCGCCTTACCAGAAGCTCGTCAGCCAATGGATTGCGATGTGCTCGGTCGAGACGGCTGAGGCGCATCTGGACACCTACCCGTCGCGCAAGTCGGAATACGGACCCGATCTCGCGCAGCTGATCGAGCAGGGCCGGGCGACGAGCGGCGTCGATATTGCCGCGATCCATCATGAACGGTTGAAGTTCAGCGGCAGCCTCGCCGCCATGTTCGAAGATATCGACCTGCTGCTGATCCCGACGATGCCGGTACCGATCCCGACGCTCACCAAGATGAGCGAATACGGTGCCGACCCCAATATCCTCCTGAGCATTCTGCGCTTCACGGCGGTGTTCGATTTCTCGGGCAGCCCGACTATTACCTTGCCGATGGGCATGGCCTCGGACCAGATGCCGCTCAGCATGCAATTGGTCGGCCCGCATCTGTCCGAAGACGTGCTGGTCCGCGCTGGCGCCGCGTTACAGTCGGTGACGGACTGGCATGCGCGGCGGCCGCCGATCGAATAGGCACCGCTAGCCTGTCTTGTCGACATTCCAGAACAGCGGCACCGGCGCCCGGACGATGTCCTTCAGCGCCTTGCGCGTCGCGGCCGGTTGATTGTACTGCCCGGTCGGGACGTGGGTGACCACCTCGTAGGCGCGTGCCTGGATCTTGTCGGCCAGCGCCTTCTGGTCCGGCGGCGCCGCGGTGCGGGCAAAGCTGTCGCGCAGCCGCTCGAGCTCGGCGTTCTCGACCCAGCCGAAGAAGCCGCCGTTCTTGCCCTTGCCGTTGACGCAGGCGTTGCCGATCGGATTGACAAGGTCGGCGCTGGCCCAGGTCGAATGGTAGAGCGACCAGCCGCCCTCGGCCGGCATCGACTGCTTGGCGCGCCGCGCCACCACCGAACCCCAATCCATCGCGAGCAGGTTGACGTTCATGCCGATCGAACGCAGCGCCTCGGCGGTGACCGTGCCGAGCGCGGTGATGATCGGGGCGTCGGTCGCGTGCAGGATCGTGATCTGCTCGCCCTTGTAGCCGCCCTGCTTGAGCAACTCCCTGGCTTTCGCGGTGTCCGCCTTGGTCGACCATCCGACCGCGCTTTCGAACGGCGTGCCGGCGACGAAGATTGCCGGCGTGATCTTGTAGTAATCGGGATTGCCGATCTGGGTGTCGAGCCAGTCGTTCTGGTTCACCGCGTGCAGCACGGCCTGGCGGATCTCCGGCCGGTCGAACGGCGGCACCAGCCAGTTCATCCGGCACATGCCAGAGAAGCCGAGCGTGTTGTAATCGGTCAGCTCGACATTGGAGGCGCGCGCAAGCATCGGATGATGGTCGTGCGGCGGCACCTCGAAATAGTCGATCTCGTTGTTGACAAGCGCGTTGGTCGCGATCTGGAAGTCCGGCACGCTGATCCATTCATAGCGGCCGATCTTGACGACCTTGCCGCCGCCGGTGCCGTCGGACGGCTCGTCGCGGGAAACGTAGTCCGGGTTTTTCTCATAGGCGGCCTTGACGCCGGGCTGGAATTCCGCCGTCACGAAGCGGAATGGTCCGGAGCCGAGATGATCTGATATGGCCTGGTCGGCGGGCGTCGCGGCGATCCGCGCCGGCACGATGAAGGGCACGTTGGCGGTCGGCTTGCCGAGCGCCGCCAGCACGAAGCCGCAGGGCTCCTTCAGCACCATGCGGAAGCTGCGCTCGTCGACCGCCTTCAGTTCGGCAATGAATTCGAACAGTTTCTGGCCCATCGTGTCGCGCTTGGCCCAGCGCTGCAGCGAGGGGATGACGTCGGCCGACGTCACCGCGCTGCGGTCATGGAATTTGAGGCCGGGCCGCAGGCGGAAGGTGTAGGTCAGGCCGTCGGCGGAGACCTCCCAGGCCTCGACCATCTGCGGCTTGATCTCGAATTTCGAATTGGTCGAGAACAGCGTGTCGTAGATCATGTAGCCGTGGTTGCGCGCGGTCCACGCCGTCGTCATGATCGGATCGGTGACGCGCAGCGGCGCGTGCATGACGGCCGTGATCGTCTTCGAACTGGCCCGCACGATGCGCGGCATCGCAATGCCGAGGCTTGCTCCCGCACTGATCTGCAACAGACGGCGGCGGTTGATCGGTGGTCCCATGGTGTCCCCCTGTCGCAATCGGTCAGCTCTTGCCGGCAAGCCTGGCCGCGATCGCGCGATAGCCGCGCATCCACATGTGATCGAGATCGAGATCCATCGGCAGCGGCTGCGAGGAGACGCGTGCGATCACGGTCTCATTGGCCGGATCGATGTAGATCCACTGGCCATGGATGCCGACCGCGGCAAACGGCGTTTCGCGTCGATCGAGCGTGTACCACTTGTTGCGGTAGTTGCCGTTTGGAAACACTTTCGTCAGGTCGCCGCGCGACCAGGCCTCGGCATTGCCGTTCTGCCTGATGTCGTCGATCCACCAGCCGGGGACGACCTGTCGTCCGTTGCTGATGCCGTGATTGCGCATCATCTCGCCGAACCGGGTGAGATCCCGCAGTGTCGCGCAGATGCCGCCGGCGACGCGGCCGGCACCGCGTGAATCGACCGTGATGTAAGCGTCGTGCTCGGCGCCCATCGGCTGCCACAGATAGTGGGAGAGGATCTTTGCGTAGGACATGCCGCAGGCGCGCTCATAAACCCAGCCGAGCACATCGGTGTTGGTCGATACGTAGTGGAAGGTCTCTCCATGCGGTGCGCCGTTCGGTCGCAGCGTGCGCAGATAGTCGCGCAGATTGCTCGGCGGAATCGCCGGATCGGGCAGCTCCCAGCCGGTCGAGCGCCGGTAGTTCATGACGTCGCCGTCGCGCGCCATGTAATCCTCGTCGAAGCGGATGCCGACGCTCATGTCGAGCAGATGCCGCACCCTGCAGTCGCCGCCATAGACCGAGCCCTCCATCTCCGGGATGTAGCGCGTGACCGGCGCGTCGGGATCGAGCTTGCCGTGATCGGCGAGGATGCCGCCGAGCGTTCCGGCGACCGACTTGCTGACGGAGAAGATCAGGTGCGGGGTATCGGGCGTCAGGCCATGGGCATACCATTCGAACGCGACCTGTCCGCGATGCGACACCACGATGCCGTCGGTGTGGCTGGCGCGCAGCGCCTCGCCGACGCCGACCGTCTCGCCGCGCGGGTTGGCGAAGCTGAAGTCGTCGAGATAGCGCGGCGCAAAGGACAGTGGCGCCGGCGCTGCGGCGCGCGCGATGTTCGCGGTGGGCAGCAATTCGCGGACATTGCGGAATGCCCACTCGTTGAAGGGATGTTGGCGCCAGTTGGCGAGCGTGACCTGTTCGTCGGCCGCCGACGGGAAGGCGGCCATGATGCGACGCGAATTCATTCTTGATCCAGCAATGACATCGGATGATGCGCGAAAGTTCCGCATGGCTCGCGTCGCTCGCAATCAACCGGATGGTGGAGGGGGCCGTTGGGTTACTTCGGCGTAACCGTTTCCCCGGATGTGCGCTTCGTGCGTTTGGCCCGCAATTTGCTTGACTATGGCTCGCGCGTGCCTCAGCGTGACGGTTACGCGACGCGCAGACGTTCGCCATCGGGAAACATCGGGAGGTAGGTCATGATCGCGCTTCTGGGCCGACCGGATCCGGCAACCACGCAGGCCATTCAGTTCGCGCGCGGCATTCTCGAGGGGTCGGCGACCGCGTTCTACGAGGTCGACGGCAATTTGACCCTCAACCGCTTCGTGCTCTCTAGCAACGTGCCGCCGAGTTTCCACGACCAGTATCTTGCCGGCATGAACCGGCTCGATCCGTTGCATCCGCGCTCGGCGAGCAACCGGCCGATTGCGCGGCTGAGCACGGCGCTCGACCAATGCGCGACCCAGGAGGCGGCGACCTACCGCGCCTTCGCCGGCCAATGCGGCGTCGCCGACATGATCGAGTTCTTCTTCCGCCGCAACGACCGCATCGTCGCCGGAATGAGCGTGCTGTGGGCGCCGGGCTGCGCGATCCCCGACGGCAGCATGCACATTGCGGAGAAGATCCACGACTATCTCGAGTTCAACCTGACCAGTCGCCTGTCGTCGAATGCCGACGAGCCGGCGCGCTTTGGCCTGACCTCGCGCGAGATGGAAGTCGTCGAGCTGTTGTGCTGCGGCCGAACCAACCGCGAGATCGGCGAGTGCCTGAACATCGGCCTCGCGACGGTGAAGACGCATCTGATCCATATCTTCGAAAAGCTCGGCGTCGAGACCCGCTCCGCCGTCGTGGCGATGATGTCGCGGCCGCATGAGGCGCGGGCTGTCGATTAGAGCCCGCGGCTCTTCCAGCACGTCGTCTCTGCGAAAGCAGGGACTCATACGCTGCGGCGGATTGTGAACGGGATTCGTTACTCCAGCGTCGTGAAACGATAAACATCGGTGGTTATGGGTCCCTGCTTTCGCAGGGACGTCGATGAGGATGAATCGCAATTCAAGATGTCAAGCGGCGCGGTGTCATCACCCGCGAATGCGCGCATGCGGGGATCCAGTATTCCAGAGATGCCTGTGCTTGAATCGAGAGGCCGCGGCACACTGAATCGCCAGGTCGAGCCGGGCGATGACACCGAAGAATATGCCAGCACACAGCTCCCTCCACGTGTCGTCCCGGCGAAGGCCGGGACCCATAACCACAGGACTGGGTTGGTGAGGAAAGCCGTGGCCCCAGCGTCGCACAACAATCATCTTCAGTGGTTATGGGTCCCGGCCTGCGCCAGGACGACGATGAGGATGCTTCTCGCGCGAGACAACGCACCGCTACTGCGCACCCTTCTTCGGTGTCATCACCCGCGCATGCGCATGCGGGTGATCGAGTGGCGCTTCTGACAAAGCGAAATATTCTTCGCGTGAAGGATTGACAGGATTTGCTGAGTTGCCCGTCGAACTGATCTGTCGTTTCCGGAATTGGGCGGGACCGTCGCTCCGTGGGCCGAAGCGGCGATCCCTGATCGCGCGAGGTGCATGGTCGGGTGTGGGCAAAATGTCGGCCAATCCGCACGACTGGGGACATGATAGATCGACAAGCGCACGCGGCAATTGCCATTCTGGACTAGCCCCGAGTAACAGATTCAGCGGCAAGCAAGCTCCACAGCGCAGAAGTAGTAGCGCGGCGCAGCAATCGCGGTTCCTGGTAGATGAGAGTCCGGGGAGAGGCGTAACGTCATGGACGGAGGCTGGCCGCTACGGCCTCCGAAGCCGCCGTCAGCCCCAGCTCACCCCCTGAGCTGGGGCGCGCCGGAGCGCACGAAGCGCAGGAGGGGTAGGCCAATCAGAGGCGCGAGCTGAGTTTCGTCGTCGCGGCCCTCGACGCTGCCTTTGACTTTGCGCGCGTCGTCACGCCATGTCTGGAAGATGCTGCGATTCGGGTATGTCGCTTGCCGGCCAGCTTTGTGTGCCTTGATACCGTACGATGAGCAGCATACTCCCGACCATCGACCGGTGCGAGATGCGCTGGGTCTCCATTCAAGTATGGACGTCCGACTCCGAACTGCTTTTCGTGCTCGTCGATCCATTTCCATAATCGCTTGGTCTCGGTTGCACGCTCCTCCTTGCTCCCGCCATTCATGCTGACGACGTCTGCGGCGAGCCCGTGACCATAGCCTCCACGCGAGCTGCCGCCGTGATAGGACTTGTCATTTGCGGCCTTCAGCCCGCTTGCAATCGATTGGCGGTAGTCGTCGCGAAATCCGCTTGTGATCCCGGGTGCCAGTCCGGCCTGCTCCGCTGCGTGGAGCATATAGAACAGCTTTTGCTTGAAGGCTCGATCCATCCCTCCGATCACGTAATCCATCAGAGGCATGCGGGCTCTTTCTGCCGCCTTGGGGTCCTTCCATCCGAAGTCATTTTCGACCCGCTTCGGGATGCTGCGCGTGACCGTGATCAGCTTGCGCTTCCGTTTGATGATCACGTCCTTTTTTTCGTACACGACGATCCAGTCGGTCTTCGGCGCTCGCGTGTAGAGCGCGCCAAGGAACCGGTCGATGCACGCCTCGGCAACGAAGCATTCGTCCAGGACCAGAACTGTATCAATATTGTCCGGGGCGACCTTGAACGAGCCGGCAACGTTGGCCGTGGATACCTGCTCAGGTTGCTTCTCGCCTGGCGTCGTCGACGGAGCCTCGGGCGACGCTCGGTCCGCGTCCGGCAATTCACCTCCGTCGGCATCGGATTGAGCCGACGGTTCGGATGCCGTCACGGGTCGGCTCGACTCCTCATTGGGCGACGCCGCACGCACGTCGTGAACGACGGCGCAGCATGACAGTGAGACCAGAGACGAGGCAATGCGTAACCAACCAGCCCCCCAACCGAACCGACTTCGCCTGGCGCCATGAAGCTCTCTGAGAGATGACATCGGCATTGGCAATCGACATGAGCTAAATTGATCGTGGCAGCGTGCCATCGCGCTCCGGGCTTGGCAACCAGTTACCCACCACAGAATTGCCGCCGAGCACGCAACTATTCAGATAGGCCGAAGAATTCCTCACGCGCAGGTTTGACAGGTTTTGCCCGGTTGCCGCCGGATCAATTCGCCGCGTCCGAGAGGCGTGACAACCCTCGTCCGTATTCACCGATCCACCGTTGGGTGGATTGCTGCCTGCCCGGTGGCCAAACGAGAGTCCTCCGCGAGGACCGGTGTCGTTTTCGACAATGTTGGCGAGCGGCGGCCGCTCACAACATTGAAGGAAACGACATGCGCGATTTCATGGCCGTCGGCCGTTCGGTGGCGGTTGCGGAGCGTGGCATGGCCGCGACCTCGCACCCGCAGGCGACGCTGGCCGCGGTCGAGATGCTGAAGGCCGGCGGCAATGCCGTCGATGCCGCGGTGGCGGCGGTCGCGGTGCAGGGCGTCGTCGAGCCGCAGATGACCGGGATCGGCGGCGACTGCTTCGCGCTGTATTCGCCTGACGCCGGCGAGCCGATCGCGCTGAACGGCTCGGGCCGCACGCCTGCCGCAACCGATGCCGAGAAATTTGCCGCGAGCGGCGCGCGCGACATTCCGCCGACCGCGCCCGAGGCCGTCACCGTGCCCGGCGCAATCGATGCGTGGTGCCGGCTGGTCGCCGATCATGGCAGCAGGTCCCTGGAGGAGATCTTCCGACCGGCGATCGCGGCTGCCGAGCGGGGCTTTTGCGTGACGCCCCGCGTCGCGGAGGACTGGCGCCGCTTCCGGGCCCGGATCGAGATCGACGGCAATGCGGCGGCGCAGTTCCTGCCCGGCGGCAAGGCGCCTGAGGTCGGCGACGTCCGTACGCAACCCGCGCTCGGCCGCACCCTTCGCCGGATCGCGCAGCACGGACGCAACGCGTTCTACACGGGCGAGGCTGCCGACGAGATGGTGGCTATCTTGCGTGCCCTGGGCGGCGCCCACAGCACCGACGATTTCGCCGCCCAAGCCTCCGACTATGTGCACCCGATCTCGGCGCGCTACCACGACCACGACGTGGTCGAGTGCCCGCCGAACGGGCAGGGCCTGGCCGCACTGATGATCCTGCGGACGCTTGCAGGCTTCGATGTCGGCAAGCTCGGAGAGGCCGATCGCATCCATCTGCTGGCTGAAGCCACCAAGGCGGCCTACCGCGCGCGCGACGCCTTCTTTTGCGATCCCGCCACCAGCAAGGTCGATCCGGCCGCATTCCTTGCCGACGACTATATCGAGAGAATCCGTGGAAAAATCGACATGCGCCGCGCATCCGCGCCCGCGACCTGGGACGATATCGAGCATCGCGACACCGTCTATGTCACGGTGGTCGACCGCGATCTCAACGCCGTCTCGCTGATCAACTCGCTGTTCTATCCGTTCGGCAGCGGCATCTACGCGCCGAAATCGGGCATCCTGCTGCACAACCGCGGCTGGAGCTTTCGCGCCAAACCGGGACATCCCAATTCGCTCGGGCCGCGCAAGCGGCCGATGCATACGATCATTCCGGGCCTTCTGCGCAAGGACGGCAAGACCGTGATGTCGTTCGGCGTGATGGGCGGGCACTACCAGGCCGCGGGCCACGCCAATCTGCTGTCGAACATCTTCGACATGAAGATGAACATCCAGGCCGCGGCCGAGGCGCCGCGCTCCTTTGCCTTCGACGGCGCGCTGTCGCTGGAGACGACCATTTCTCCCGGGATACGCGACGACCTTCGCGCCCGCGGCCACGATGCGCGGTTCTCGGAGGAGCCGATCGGCGGCTGCCAGGCGATCCGCATCGACCACGCCCGCGGCGTCCTGTTCGGCGCTTCGGACCACCGCAAGGACGGACTGGCGCTAGGGTTCTGAGGCGCGTCGCGCGGTTTCGGAATAATAGAATAGTAACGCTGATTTGCCCGACATGTCAAGTCGCCATGTCGAGTGCCGGCACGCCGCCGGCTACTGTGCATGGGGTTGTCTTCGATGTTTTGGCAGTGCGCCCCTGCGGAGGCAGGCAATACGCAATAGCCCTGCGCTTGCGGGGAAGCGGCGGAGCATCCACCGGACGGTGGATTGTTCCAAATGCCGACATGCCGAACGTTTGGCCATCATGCCGGCGTCGTGCGCGGTTCAGCCTTGTGCACCGCACGGTGAGAGGCTGATCGCTCCAGGCTTTCCCAATCGAGAAGTTTGATCCGTATGAACAGGACATTCGCCGACACGGTCTTCCGCAACGGCCGGATCTACACGTCGAACCGCGGGCAACCCTGGGCAAGCTGCGCAGCCGTCAAGGCCGGCCGGTTCATCGCGGTGGGCGAGGAACGCGACGTCGCGGCGCTCATCGGCGAGGAAACGGCGACCGTCGATCTCGGCGGCCGCATGGCGATGCCGGGGATCGTCGACATCCACAATCACATCATGATGGGTGGACAGGCCGATCTTTACGAGCTGCGCTTCTCCAACGCCGACAGCATTCCAAGGATCGCCGAAACCCTGCACAAGGCCGCGTCAGCGGCTGCGCCGGGCGCCTGGATCGTCGGCGGGCAGTTCGGCAATAATCTCCTGAACGAGATGAACACCGCGGAGTCCTGCGCGCTGCTGGACGCTGCCTGCCTCGGGCATCCCGTCGTATTGCGCGACGACACCTATCATAATCGCTGGGCGAGCTCGGCGGCGCTGCGGCTGGCCGGCGTTGCGGCCGACACGGCTGATCCGACCGACGGCGAAATCGGCCGCGACCTCAAGACCGGAACGCTGACCGGCATAATGATCGAGGCCGCCTCCGGCCTGGTCGAGCGGGCGCTCGCGGCCTCCGGCCACTACACGGCCGAGATGGACCGCGCGGCGGTGGCGCGCTCGATCTCGGTGCTGAACGCCTATGGCGTCACCGCCTTCATCGACGCTGCCAGCATGCAGCCGATCATGGCGGCGCTGAAGGGGCTCGACGACCGCGGCGAGCTGACCGCCTGGGCGGTGTGCGCGATGCCGGTGGTCGAGCCGGGCTTCATGTTCGGCAAGGCTGGCGAGGAGCTGTTCGCGCTGCGCGAGGATTACCGCGGTGCGCATGTGAAGCCCGATTATGTCAAGGTGTTCCTCGACGGCGTGCCGGGCGCCAAGACCGCGGCCTTCCACGAGCCGTATGTGGCCGACCCGGTGCGCGGCTGCTGCTTCCGCGGCTCCACCATGCTGACCGTGCCGGACCTGATCCGTTGGCTCGGGCGCTGCGAGAAGCTCGGCCTTGCCGCGAAGATCCATTGCGCGGGCGACGCCGCAGTGACGCAGGCGCTCGACGCCATCGATGTCGTGCGCAGCTTCAACGGCCCGACCCATCTGATCCATCAGATCGCGCATGCGAGCTATATCGCGCCCGACGATGTCAAGCGCTTCGCCGAGCTCGGCGTCGCCGCCGACCTGTCGCCGATCATCTGGTATCCGACCATCTTCCTCGAGGCGCATAAGGCCGCGATGGGCGAGGAGCGCGCGCAGCGCTTCTGGCCGAACAAGGATTTGAAGGAAGCCGGCGCACTGATGGCCGGCGGCTCGGACTGGCCGGTGATCCCGATCCCCGACCCCTGGCAGGGCATCGAGGGCATGGTGACGCGGCAGAATCCGACCGGAGATTTTCCGGGCAAGTCGCTGTGGGCGGAGCAGGCGCTCGACCTCAAAACCGTGATCGACATCTACACCATCGACGCCGCGCGCGCGGCCGGCCTCGGCCAGTCGATCGGCTCGATCGAGGTCGGCAAATCCGCCGACCTCATCGTGCTCGACCAGATGATCTTCGACATCCCGCCGGATCAACTGGCCGATACGCGGGTCGAGCTGACCTTCTTCGAGGGCCGCAAGGTTTACGAGCGGGGCGCGTGATGGGCACGGCGGATCAGATCCCGGTCACGGTGCTGACCGGTTTCCTCGGCAGCGGCAAGACCACGGTGCTGAACCATTTGCTGCGCCAGCCAGAGCTCAATGGCGTCGTCGCCATCATCAACGAGTTCGGCGAGGTGGCGTTGGATCACCTTTTGGTCGAGAGCAGCGAGGACCGCCTGGCGCTGCTCGACAATGGCTGCATCTGCTGCTCGGTGCGCGAGGACCTGATCGAGACGCTGGCCGACCTCGCATCGCGCCGCGCTGACGGCACGATCCCGCCATTCCACCGGGTGCTGGTCGAGACCACCGGGCTCGCCGATCCCGTGCCCGTGCTGCACACGCTGATGACGGCGTCCGATATCGTCGGCCGCTACCGGATCGACGGCGTGGTCGCGACCGTCGATGCGGTTAATGGTACGCACACTCTTGCGGCGCACAGCGAAGCCGTCAGGCAGATCGCCGTCGCCGACCGGCTGCTCGTGACCAAGACCGACCTTGCCGCCGATGATGCACTGGCGCGGCTCGATGCGCAGCTTGCGGCGATCAATCCGGTCGCAACGCGCTCACACGTGCGGAACGGGATCGTCGATCCGGCAAAAGTCCTCGATGCCGGGCTGTTCGATCCGGCGGCGCGCTCCGCTGATGTGGTGCGCTGGTTCGATCTGGCAGCGCAGGCGGCGAACACGCCGCACCATCACGGGGATCACCATTGCGACGGCGAGGCGTGCAGCCACCACAGTCACCACGCGCACGACACCGGCGTATCGTCCTACAGCCTGATCATCGACGAGCCGATCCAGCGGGAGGCGTTCGCGCGCTGGCTCGATTATGTCGCGGCGCTTAGAGGCGAGGACCTGCTGCGCTTCAAGGCGATCGTGCATGTCGCCGAGCAGCCCGATGCGCCCATGGTGGTGCACGGCGTGCAGCACGTGTTCCATCCGCCGATCGCGCTGCAGGGCTGGCCGTCGGCGGACCGGCGCTCGCGGCTCGTCTTCATCGTGCGCGGCATCCCGCGCCAGATCATCGAAAACACCTTGTGCAAATTCGCCGCGGTGAGCCGTGCGGCGATCCAGCGACCGGCTGCGTGAGCCGCGGTCAGGCATTTTCATTGGTTGTGGAGGGAGAGGGACATGACTGAGACAAAGAACAATACGGCATCCGGCCGGCTCAATCGGCGCACGCTCTTGAAAGCGGCCGGTGCCACCGGCCTCGCATCGGCGATGAACGTGCCGCTGGTCAATGTCGCGCGGGCCACAGGCAACACCATCAAGATCGGCTGGGTCGGCTGCCTCTCCGGCGTCCGCGCGCAGTTCGCCGAGCCCGATCCCTGGATCCATGAGCGCATCAAGGCACGGCTGAAGGACGGCCTGAAGATCGGCGGCAAGACCTATCAGGTCGAGCTGGTGTTCAAGGACAATCAATCCGATCCGAACCGCTCGTCGGTGATCGCGAGCGAGCTGGTGCTGCGTGAGAAGTGCGACCTGATCCTGATCGAGGACGGCGACGCCCAGCCGCCGGTGCAGGAGCTCGCCGACGCCCGCGGCATTCCCACCATCTCGACCATGGTGCCGTGGCAGGGCTGGATGTTCCCGCGCAAGTCGACGCCGGACAAGGGTTTTCCCTACAGCTACCATTTCTTCTGGGGCGCCGACGACGTCGCCAAAAATTTCTTGGGCATGTGGCAGTCGGTCGACACCAACAAGAAGGTCGGCACGCTTTACATCGACAACCCGCCGGGCCAGGCGTTCTCCGATCCGAAGCTCGGCCTGCCGGCGGGCATCTCGGCGGCCGGCTATCGGGAATTCTCGGCCGGCAAATTCCAGATCGCGACCGACGACTTCACCAACCAGATCGCGCTGTTCAAGAACAACGGCGTCGACATCGTCTCCGGCTTCACCTTCAGCAATCACTGGGTGACGCTGTGGAATCAGGCGGCGCAGGCCGGTTTCAAGCCGCAGATCTGCACGGTGGCGGCGGCCTTCCTGTTCCCGGCCGCGGTTAATGCGCTCGGCGATCGCGGCGACGGCATGTCGACCGAGGTGTGGTGGACGCCGGCCTATCCGTTCAAGTCCTCGCTGACCGGGCAGAGCGCTGCCGAGCTCGCCGCGGAATGGGAGAAGACCACCGGCAAGCAGTGGACCCAGCCGATCGGCTACGCCCATGCGCTGTGGGAGGTCGGGCTCGCGGCGTTGCAGAACAGCGATCCCAAGGACAAGAACTCATTGCGCGATGCGATCGCCGGCCTCGACATGGAGACCGTGGTCGGCCGGGTCAAATTCAAGGACAGCCCGATCAAGAACGTCGCGGTGACCTCGCTGTCGGGCGGGCAATGGCGCAAGGCCAGGGGCGGCAAGTCGAAATACGAGCTCCTGATCGTGCACAACGGAACGGCACCGTTCATCCCGAAGCAGGCCGATCTCCAGCTGCTCTCCAAGCTGGCCTGAGATGGCACGGCTTCTGCTCGTCAGCGGGCTGTCGAAGCGCTTTGGCGAGATCGTGGTCGCCGACAATGTCAGCTTCGCGCTGGCGCGCGGCGAGTGCCTCGGCGTGATCGGCCCGAACGGCGCCGGCAAGAGCTCGCTGCTCAACCTGATCGTCGGCCTGCTCACCGCCGACGGCGGCTCGATCATGCTCGACGACAGGGAGATATCAGGCCTGCCCCCGCACCGCCGGGCGCGGATGGGGCTCGGGCGAGCGTTCCAGATTCCGCAGCCGTTCCCGCATCTGTCGGTCTATGAGAATGCGCTGGTCGCGGCATCCTACGGCGCCGGCCTCACCGGCGAGGCGGCGTCGAGCTGGACCATGGAGGTGTTGCAGCGCACCGGGCTCGACGCCAAGGCGGACAAGCTCGCGGGCGCCTTGCCGCTGATCGACCGCAAGCGGCTGGAATTCGCCAAGGCGCTGGCCTCGAAGCCGAAACTGATCCTGCTCGACGAGATCGCGGCCGGTCTCACGGAGCCCGAGGTCGAGCGCCTCGTTGCCATCATCCAGTCGGTGAAGGCCGACCATGCCACGATCTGGATCGAGCACATTCCTCACGCGCTGCGCGCGGTATCGGATCGCATCCTGGTGCTCGATTTCGGCCGCAAGGTGCTGGAGGGACCGCCGGCCGAGGTCATGGACAGCGCCGTGGTGCGCGAGATCTACATGGGATTGAAGGCCGATGGCGTTGCTTGATGTGAACGGCCTGCAAATCTTCTACGGCGATCTGCAAGCCGTGTTCGACATGAACTTCACCGTCGCGGACGGCGAGGCGGTGGCGCTGGTCGGCGCCAACGGCGCCGGCAAGTCGACGTTCCTGAAGGCGCTGGTCGGTCTCAACGAGGAGCGGCGCGGGGCCGTGCAGTTCGACGGCATCGATATCTCGCAGATGCCGGCGGAAGAGGTGTCGCGGCTCGGCCTCATCATGGTGCCCGAGGGCCGCCTGCTGTTCGACTCGCTGACGATCGAGGAGAACCTCTTGATGGGCAGCGTCAACCGACGCAAAGGCAGCTGGACCCTGCGGCGGGTGTTCGACCTGTTCCCGATCCTCGAGGAGCGGCGGCGGATGTTTCCCGGCCAGCTCTCCGGCGGCCAGCAGCAAATGGCGGCGATCGGCCGCGCGCTGATGTCGAACCCGCGGCTCCTGCTGTGCGACGAGATCTCGCTCGGGCTCGCGCCGGTCGTGGTCGAGCAGATCTACCGCTCCTTTGCCGACATCCGCCGCGAGGGCACCGCGGTCGTGCTGGTCGAGCAGGACGTCAAGCGTGCGCTCGCGACCTCGGAGCGGATCTATTGCCTGTTGAAGGGGCGGGTGTCGCTGACCGGCCCGGCGCAAGGGTTGCAGCCGGAGCAGCTAACGCACGCCTATTTCGGTAACTAGCCAGGATTGGCACGACATGATCTGGGTTGAGACATTGATCAACGGGGCTCTGCTCGGCGGGCTCTATGGGCTGCTCGGCATCGGGCTCGCGCTGGTGTTCGGCGTGATGCGCGTCGTCAATATCGCCCATGGCGAGTTCATGGTGCTGAGCGCGTTCTGCGCCGTGCTGCTGGCCAACCTGTTTCCGCAGGTCTCGCCCCTCTTGATGCTGATCCCAGTGATCGCGCTGTCCTTTGCGGTCGGATGGCTCTACCAGGCCGCCATCGTCAACCGGGTGGTGACCTCGCCCGATCCGCTATCGCCGCTGCTGCTGACCTTCGGCGTTTCTGTCATTCTGCGCAACGTGATGGTCGAGGTGTTCGGCGCCGACGTGCGCAGCCTCCAGGTCGGCGAGCTCTCGCGCGCCAGCCTCGAGATCGCGGGCCTCAATATCGGCATCATGCCGCTGCTGACACTGGTGCTGGCCGCGCTGCTGTTCATGGCGCTGCAGCTCGTGTTGCGTCATACCGAGTTCGGCCGGATCGTGCGCGCCACCGCCGACCGCCGCGATATCGTCCGGCTGTCCGGCGTCAAGCCGGACCGGGTCTATAACTATGTCATGGGCCTGTCGCTCGCGCTCGGCGCGATCGGCGGCGTGCTGCTGGCGGTGCGTTCGAGCTTCACGCCGTTCTCGGGCGCCGAGCGGCTGCTGATCGCGTTCGAGGTCGTGGTGCTGGGCGGGCTCGGCTCGTTCTGGGGCGCGCTGCTCGGCGGCATCGCGCTCGGCATGGCGCAATTGATCGGGCTGAAAATCGATCCGAATGCCGGGCTGCTCTATGCGCACCTCCTGTTCTTCATCATGCTGCTGATCCGCCCGTCGGGTCTCGTGTCGAGCAGGGTGTGATGCCGATGCCGACACGGACAATTCTCATGGCCTCTGCCATCGTGCTTGTCGCCGCAATTGCCGGCGCGCCCTTCGTGCTGAACGAGGGTTTTCTGCGGCTGGCGACCGAGTGCCTGCTCTTGCTGACGATGGCGCAGATGTGGAACCTGCTGGCGGGCTATGCCGGGCTGGTCTCGCTTGGCCACCAGGTCTTCATCGCCTTCGGCGCCTATGCGCTGTTCCTGACCTCGGGCTGGCTCGAGGTCACGCCGATCTGGGTGCTGCCGGTCGCGCCGCTGGTGGCGGGCGCCGTTGCGGCGATCATCGCCTTTCCGCTGTTTCGGCTTCGCGACGCCTATTTCTCGATCGCGATGTGGGTGTTCGCCGAGATCATCGGCGCGTTTACGATGAAGTCGCAGGCCGTCGGCGGCACGTCGGGCGTGCCGCTCGCGACCAGCAAGCTGATCGATTTCGACTGGTTCGAGCCGACGATGTTCTGGCTCGCCGGCGGCCTGACGCTCGTGACCATCGCGGCGCTGTACAGGATGATGACGTCGAGCTTCGGGCTCGGGCTGATGAGCGTGCGCGACAATGATCTTGCCGCGATGAGCGTCGGCGTTGACGTCCGGCACAATCGTTTCGTCGCCTTCGTGCTCTCGGCGGCGGGATGTGGGCTTGCCGGCGCGCTCAGCTTCATGGGCAATCTGTTCATCGCGCCGCTGGCGGCCTTCGACGTCAACTGGTCCGTCTACATGATGTTTATCGTGATCATCGGCGGTATTGGAACCCTGGAAGGCCCGATCCTCGGCGTCATCATCTTCTTCGGCCTGCGCGAGCTGATGACCGGACCGCTCGGCCTATCCGGCGCCTGGTATCTGGTGGGGCTCGGCATCATCGCCGTCGTGGTGATGATCGTGGCGCCGCGCGGCCTCTGGCCGGCCTTGCGCGATCGCTTCGGCGTGCGGCTGCTCGATGTACACCGCGCCGCGCCACGCCCGGCCGCCGCCGCGATCCTGCCGGCGGCGTCGGAACAGGTTACCGGATGAAGAAGCGAGCCTTCACGTCGCCACCGTTGCTTGTATTCTGACAGTTCTGGCTTTGAGTGGAGGGCGGAATGGCTCTGATTTTCAGGCATGGCGTGTGGGCAGTGGCCGGTCTGATGGTCGCGACATTGGCGGCGCCGCTGCCGGCGCAGGCCGAGCGGCGGATGTGGCCGCAAGCGGCCGCAACGCACCCGATGGACGGGCTCACCACCGACGAAATCCGCTCGGTCTCCGATATCCTGCGCGGCGCCGGCAAGCTCGACGATTCGGCGCGGGTCGTCTCGATGTCGGTCGAGGAGGATCCCAAGGACGAGGTACGGGCGTGGAAGCCCGGACAGCCCTTCACGCGGCGGGCCAGCGCGACGCTGCTGAGCGGCGCACATCTCTACGAGGCCCATGTCGATCTCGCCGCGCGCAGCCTGCTCGGCTGGCAGGAAGTCAGGGATCACGAGGCTGCGCTGACCATCGACGAGCTGATCTCCGCCGGCGATCTGCCGAAGCAGGACCCGCGCTGGATCGCCGCGATGGCCAAGCGCGGCATCACCGATTTCCGCAACGTCATGTGTCTGCCGCTGACGGTCGGTCCGGTGAGCGACCCGGCCCTGAAAGGCCGCCGCCTGCTCAACGTTCCCTGTGTCGACACCACGGGCGCCGCCAACAATCTCTGGGGCAAGCCGATCGAGAACCTGTTCGCCCAGGTCGATCTCAAGAGCAAAACGGTGCTGTCGGTGACTGATCTCGGCGTGGTGCCGCCACCGCCGCAGACGCCCTCGCACGCCTATGCCGACTCCGGAACATATCGCAAGCCACCGAAGCCGATCGAAATCACCGCGCCTGAAGGCAGCAACGTGAAGGTGGAGGGCGGCCAGGTCCACTGGGACAACTGGTCGTTCCATGTCCGTCTCGAGCCGCGTGTCGGCGCCGTGCTGTCGCTGATCCGCTACGACGACCACGGCACGCTTCGCGACATCGCCTACCAGATTTCGGCGAGCGAGATGTTCGTGCCCTATATGGATCCGGCGCCGACCTGGTCGTTCCGCGCCTATATGGACATCGGTGAGTATGGCTTTGGCGTGCTCTCCAGCGAATTGCAGCGCGGCGCGGATTGTCCCGAAGGCGCGCATTATCTCGACCTGACGATCTCGGATACCAAGGGTGCGCCGGTCGTTTCCAAGGGCGCGGTCTGCATCTTCGAGCGCCCGACCGGCGATCCGATCTGGCGCCACAGCGAGCTGATCAACAACACCGCCGAGGTGCGGCCGAACAACGAGCTGGTGGTGCGGATGGCGCCGGTGGTCGGCAATTACGACTATCTGGTGGACTACGTGTTCGACCGTGCCGGCAATATCGATGTGCGGCTCGGCGCCTACGGCATCGATGCGACCAAGGGCGTCGCGAGCAAGACACTGAGCGACCCGACGGCGGCGCAAGATACCGCCTTTGGGACGCTGGTCGACGAACGGCTGCTCGCGGTCAATCACGATCACTACATGACGTTCCGGATCGACATGGACGTCGACGGCACCTCGAACCGGCTGGTCGAGGATCGCTTCAATGTCCGCCGGCTGGAGCAGGGTCAGCGCAAGAGCCTCTGGCAGGTCGACACCAGGCCGGTTGCGACCGAAGGGCCGATCACCATGCCGCTGAACGCGGCACAGTTCAGGATCGAGAGCACAGGCAAGACCAACAGCCGCGGCTATCGCACGAGCTATCAGCTGATGCCCGGTCACTCCGACGTCTCGCTGCTCGCCAAGGACGATCCGATCCAGCTGCGCGCGGGTTTCAGCGCCTACACGCTATGGACCTCGGCCTACGCCAAGAACGAGCGCTACGCCGCGGGCATGTATCCGAACGGAAACCCCGAGGTCGACGGCCTGCCGAAATGGACGGCGGCGAAGCGGCCGATCGAGGACCGCGACCTCGTGCTGTGGTACACGGTCGGCTTCCGCCACGTGCCGCGCGCCGAGGATTGGCCGGTTATGCCCGGCCTGTGGCATGGCTTCCGGCTGCGTCCGTTCAACTTCTTCGATCGCAATCCCGCGCTCGACGTGCCGCCGATGGTGAATGCCAGGGAGACGAAATGAGCGGCCGCGCGCGTTGCATCGGAGCGGTGGCCGGCGCGCTGCTGGCTTTGCTCGCGACAGGGCCGGCCGCTGCTGGCGCAGCGGCTGAAATCAGCATTGACGATGCGTCCTTGCTCTATCTGAGCAGCCGCGACTGGGAGCGCCAATCCGCGCCGCGCAAGGTCGCGCTGGCGGCCGATTTCATGCGCATCTTCTGCACCGACCAGAGTATGTCGGCCGCGTCGCTGGCCGATTGCCTCGACCGCGACAAGGCGGATGGCGCGCTGTTCGAGCGCGCCATGGCTTGCGTCAGCGTGCTGTCAACCGGCCGCTGAGAGGCCGGCGTCGATTCCTTCGGCGATCCGCCGAACGTCGGCCGACGTCAGGATCAGGGGCGGGGACAGGATCAGGTTGTTGCCGGAGACGCGCAGCATCACCCCGGCCTCGTAGGCCGCATCGGCGACCTTCGCCATCGTCTTCTTGTCGGCGGCCTTCTTGCTGTCGCGATCGGCGACCAGCTCGAGTGCGGCCATCAAACCCTTGCCTCTGACGTCGCCGACCAGCGTGTGCTTCGCCTTGAGCGCGGCAAGTGCCCGCGCAAGGTCCTCGCCGCGTGCGGCGGCATTCTCGTCCAGCTTGAGGCGGCGGGTCTCGGCGAGCGCCGCAAGGCCCGCGGCGCAGCCGACCGGATGGCCGGAATAGGTGTAGCCGTGGCCGATCGAGCCGAACGTGGTCGTGTCGGCCTCGAAAGCTTCCGCAACCTGCTCGCCGATCAGCGTCGCGCCGAGTGGGAAATAGCCCGAGGTGATCGCCTTGGCCATCGTCATCATGTCGGGTTTCACGCCCCAGAGCCGCGAACCCGACCATGCGCCGGTGCGCCCGAAACCGGTGACGACCTCGTCCGCGATCATCAGGATGCCGTGACGGTTGCAGATCTCGCGCGCCAGCTTCATGAAGCTGTCCGGCGGCACGATCACGCCGCCGGCCCCGAGCACCGGTTCCATGATGAAGGCCGCGATGGTGTCGGCGCCCTGGAACGCGATCTCCTCTTCCATCGCCGACGCGCACAGCTGCGCGAGTTTTGCGGGATCGGTCTCGTTGAAGGGATTGCGATAGGTCGACGGTGCGGGGATATGGAACACGCCGGGCAGCATCGGCTCGTAGTTGCGGCGGAAATTGGCGTTGCCGTTGACGGAGGCGCCGCCGAAATGGGTGCCGTGGTAGCCCTTCTTCAGCGCCAGGAACTTGGTGCGGTCGGCCTGGCCCTTGATCTTCCAGTATTGCCGCGCGAGCCGTAGCGCGGTCTCGACCGAGTCCGATCCGCCCGAGGTGAAGAAAGCGCGCACCATGCCTTCCGGCTTGAACCATTCGGTGAGCTCGTAGGCGAGCTCGATCGAGGGGCCGGATGAGGTGCCGCGGAAGCCCGAATAATACGGCAGCGCGCTGAGCTGGTCCGCGATCGCCTGCTTGATCGGATCGCAGCTGTAGCCGAGATTGACATTCCACAATCCACCGACCGCATCGATCACGGTCTTGCCGTCGATATCGGTGACTTCGACGCCTTCGCCCTTCATCACGATCCGCGGCGGCTGCGCCCGCATCTCGGCGGGATGAGCCATCGGGTGCCAGATCGGCTTGGCGTTGTTCTCAACCAGGAAGTTTCTGTCGCGCATGATCGTTCCCTGTCCGGTTGGAGCCTTTTTCGTTCCGATGGAATCGGGACCGAGCTCCAGATTCTGGTCTTGACGCGTTTTCTTCACGCGAACCGGTACCCGCTTCGCTCGAAAGCGCTTTAGTCGAACTGCAGCCCGAAATGCCGCAGCGCCTCGCTGTAGGACGTGGCAGGATTGCGCACATCGAACAGCACCGTGCGCATGTTGCATGCGGCGGCGCCTGCGATGTTGCGGCGCTGGTCGTCGACGAAGACGCAATTGTCTGCCTCCAGCGCCAGTTCGTCCAGCACGCTTTGATAGGCGCGAGGGTCGGGTTTCAGGATTCCGGTATGCGTGGCATCGACGATGGTGTCGAAGCGCTTGAGGATGGAGAGGCGGCTGCGGAAATCGGCGCCGTAGAACAGGTCGAGCTCGTTCGAGAGGATGGCGAGCCGGTACCCGGCATCGGCGGCGAGGGTGATTGCGCGCGCTGCCTCGGGGCGGATCACGGTGTCGGGATCGGCGCCGCGCGCGCGTTTCACGAAGGTCTCCATGTCGCGCCAGTCCTCGCCGACCAGGCGCCCGACCTCGCGGCTGCGGGTCAGCCAGTAGTCGCGTTCCGAAATCTCGCCGAGCTGCATGCTCGTCCAGAGCGGATCGCTGTCGGGCGCGAACGGTCCGAGCCATTTCAGTGTGCAGGGGGCGAGTCCGAGCGTGCGCTCGGTCAGGTCGTGGGTCTCGAACAATGTCTTCGAGATTACCCCGCCGAAGTCGAGCACCAGCGCCTGGGCAAGCGGCCTCCTCATGCGGCAGCCGTGGTGCGGCCGCGAGGGACAATGCCGGCAGCGACCCATCGGTCGAAGATGCCGAGCACCGTTTCGTTGAATGCGGCGCTGTTGATGTGATCCTTGATCTCGTGCAGCTCGACCGGCGCCTGGATCGCCGATCGCATGGCGTCGACGAAGGCGGCGAGGGCGTCGGGATCGTGCAACGCTTCGCCTTCGCGATCCCATTGCTGGATGCCGCCGGCGGGCAGCACGAAGGCAACGGGAGCGTTGGCCTGGGACAGTTTCCCGGCAATCGCGCGGGCAATCCGTTGGCGATCGGTGGATCCCGACGTTGCCGACGCAAGCAGCCGGTTATGCGCGTGGAATGGACGATCCGACAGCTCGCTCGGAACCCCAAGCCATGCCGGGAAGTCGACCATGTCGATCGCCCCCGGCGCGACGATCTGTGGAATGCCGGCTCTGCCTGCATTCTCAAGCCTGTCAGCGCCGGAATTGACCACCGAGCCAGTGAGCTGGTTGGCGACCTCCTGCAGGCTGAGGTCCAGCACCGCGGCAAAGCCGCCTTGCGCGGCGATCGATTCCATCGCGCGGCCGCCCATGCCGGTGGTGTGGAAGACGACCACCTCGTAGCCGCGCCGCTCGAGCTGCGGCTTGAGCTCGACCATATAGCGTAGGCAGCTCTTGCCGAGCGAGGTGATCGCAACGACCGGCCGGTCTTTGCGCGGCCTGATTGCGCTTCTGGCGGCGCCGACGATCGCGCCGCAGGCTTGCGACAGCACGGCGGTGCAGGTGCCGTTGAGGCCGTAGAGACCGCCGGCCCATAGGATCATCATCAGATCGGCGGCGACGCGCTCGGGCGGGATCAGATGCGAGAAGGCGACGGTTGAGACGATCAGCTTCGGCAGGCCGAGCGGCAGCGCCTGCGCGACGTCGAGCGCAAGGTCGGTGCCCATCGTGCCGCCGATCGCGATCACGCCGTCGATGGCATCGCGCTCCGCGAGCGCGCGCGCCAGATTGGCGGCGCCGACCGCCATCAGTGACATCGCGGAATTCTCGTCGCCGCTCGATGTGATCGCCTCGATCGTGGTCTGTGCGGCGGCCGCCACCGCGTGCTTGTCATGTGCCGCCTGGTACGGCGGATCGCCGAGCACGCTGATGTCCATCATGACGGTTCGGCCACCGGCGCGCGCGATGCACTCGCTCATGAACAGCAGTTCGTCGGCCTTGGTGTCTCCCGTTCCGATCAGGAGAATGCGGGGCTGCGTCATCTCAGGCATGACCTTCGGCTCGCCGGCAAGCGTAAGGGATGGTGACAACCGGTTTGGATAACGCAGGCGGAGCGCTCGGCCATCGTGCGATCACGCTATGGGGGCGCGCCTTGCCGTGACATCCACCTATCGGTTGATTGCTGCCAAAGCCTTGATTTGGCGAGGATTGCGCGGTGCCAGCGGTCTCGCTCGGAAGCCGCCTTTGTCATCGTCATAATTGTCTCGCATGCAGCAAGCCCAGATCGATCGACTACGCGCGGCCGTCATTCCGGCTCAGCAGCTCTTCATCGGCGGCCGGCCGGCGCCGGCGATCAGCGAGGCGCGGCTTGATGTCGTGTCGCCGATCGACGGCAAGGTATTGACCAGCATAGCTGACGGCGACGTGGCCGATGTCGACGCCGCGGTCAGACATGCGCGGCAGGCCTTCGAGCAGGGCAGCTGGTCGCGTGCGGCGCCGGCGCAGCGCAAGAAGGTGTTGCTGCGGTTCGCCGATCTCATCGAGCGGCACGCGCTCGAGATTGCGGTGCTCGGCGTGCGCGACAACGGCACCGAGATCAGCATGGCCTACAAGGCCGAGCCGCTCTCGGCCGCCGGCACCATCCGGTACTACGCCGAGGCGATCGACAAGGTCTATGGCGAGATCGCGCCGACCTCAGGCGATGTGCTCGGGCTCGTGCATCGCGAGCCGCTTGGTGTCGTCGGCGTGATCGTGCCGTGGAATTTCCCGCTGATGATCGGAGCGTGGAAGATCGGCCCGGCGCTCGCCGCCGGAAATTCGGTCGTGGTCAAGCCGCCGGAGCTTGCCTCGCTGACGCTGTTGCGGCTTGCCGAGCTCGCGACCGAGGCGGGGTTGCCCGACGGCGTGCTCAACGTCGTCACCGGCCGCGGCGCATCGGCCGGCGAGGCGCTTGCGCTGCACATGGATGTCGATGTGCTTGCCTTCACCGGCTCGGGTGCGGTGGGCCGGCGTCTCCTGGAATGCTCGGCGCGATCGAACTTGAAGCGCGTCCATCTGGAGCTTGGCGGCAAGTCGCCCAACATCGTGTTCGCCGATGTGCCCGACATCAAGCATGCGGCCAAGGTGTCTGCGAGCGGGATCTTCCGAAACTCCGGCCAGGTCTGCGTCGCCGGATCGCGGCTCCTGGTGCAGTCCTCGATCTATGATCGCTTCATGGCCGAGCTGCTTGACACCACCGCGAAGCTCCGCGTCGGCGATCCCCTCGAATTGACCTCGGATATCGGCGCCATCGCGAGCAAACCGCAGCTGGGCAAGAATCTGGATGCCGTTGCCCATGCGGAAGCGGAGGGCGCGAAGCGGCTGATCGGCGGCGAGCGGATCCGCGTCGAGAGCGGCGGCAACTTCATGGCGCCTACGATCCTCACCGAGGTGACGCCGTCGATGCAGGTCTGGTGCGAGGAAGTGTTCGGCCCGGTGCTCGCAGTCACGCGGTTCGAGGGCGAGGAAGATGCCACAGCGCTCGCCAATGCGACCCCCTATGGATTGGCGTCGGCGGTATGGACCGCAAGTCTGTCGATGGCGCATCGCATGGTGCGCGCCATCAAGGCCGGCGTCGTGCACGTCAACGCCTATGGCGGCGCTGACATCACGGTGCCGCTCGGCGGCTTCAAGCAATCCGGCTTCGGACGCGACAAGTCGCTGCACGCCCTCGACGCCTATACCGACCTCAAGACCGCCTGGATCGCGCTATGACAGCTGCAACTGCCGAACGCACCGGCGTTTTGAACCGATTGCTCGATGCCGAGCAGGAGCGCTTTCGCGCGCTGCACCCGCGATCGGCCGCAGCCTGGCAGGAGGGAAGGCAGCACTACCTTTACGGCGGCCCGTCGCACTGGATGCGGCGCTGGGCCGGCGGCTTCCCGGTTTATGCCGAGGAGGCGCAGGGTGCGCATATCCGGGACATCGACGGCCGCGACTACATCGATTTCTGCCTTGGCGACACCGGCGGCATGTGTGGCCACGCGCCCGAGGCGGTGACCGAGGCGGCGCTCGCTCAGCTCAAGCGTGGCGCAACCATGATGCTGCCGACGGAAGACAGTATCTGGGTCGGCGCCGAACTGTCTCGCCGCTTTGGCCCGAAATACTGGACGCTGACGACGTCGGCGACCGATGCCAACCGCGCCGCGATCCGCATCTCGCGCATGATCACCGGCCGGCGCAAGGTGCTGGTGTTCTCCGGCTGCTACCATGGCGGCGTCGAGGAGGCGCATGTCGAGATTCGCGACGGCCGCGTCGGCCTGCGCAACATGATTCATCCCAACGGCATCGATCATGATGCGGTGAGCCGGGTCGTTGAATTCAACGATGTTGCGGGCCTCGAGGCGGCGCTTGCGCATGGCGACGTCGCCTGCGTGCTGACCGAGCCGCTGATGACAAATTTCGGCATGATCCCGGTCGATCCCGGTTTTCACCATGCGTTGCGGGACCTGACCCGCCGCGCCGGCACCGTCCTCATCATCGACGAGACCCACACACTGTCCTGCGGACCGGGCGGCTACACGAGGAGCCATGGACTCGAGCCCGACATCTTCGTCGCGGGCAAGGCGATCGCGGGCGGCATCCCTGCCGGCGTGTTCGGGCTCAGCCAGGAGATCGCCGAGCGGCTCTGGAAACTCGTTCCCCACGTCAATCCGCGCGAGCGGCAATCGGCGCATCTCGGCTTCGGCGGCACGCTCGCCGGCAACGCGCTGACAGTCGCGACCATGCGCGCGGTGCTGGAGAAGGTGCTGACCTCTGCGAATTACGAGCGGATGATCGGAACCGCGACCTGGCTCGCGCAGGAAGCGCGCCGGCTGATCGCAGCGGCCGGTCTGCCCTGGCACGTCACGCAGATCGGCGCGCGCGCCGAGATCATGTTCATGCCGCAGCCGCCACGCAGCGGCGCCGACGTCATTGCCGGCCGGCAACCCGATCTCGAGACCCTACTGCATGCGTTCTACATCAACGAGGGCATTCTGGTGACCCCGTTCCACACCATGCTGCTGATGTGTCCGGCGACGTCCGCGCGCGACGTCGACAAGCACACGGCGGTGTTGGCGCAGTTCATCGCCTTGCTGCGCGGCGCCGGAGCGATCTGATGCAGGTGTCTCAGTTCAATCTTGACGGTCGCATCGCCATCGTCACCGGCGGGGGCAGGGGGATCGGCGCCGCCATCGTGAGACGGCTCGCGGAGGCCGGCGCGACCGTGGTGATCGCCAACCGGACGCTTGATGTGGCCGAGGCGTTGGCGCGCGAACTCGTGGCCGATGGACAGGCGGCGCATTGCGTTCCGTTCGACAGGCTCGATCGCGGCAGCTTGCGGGCGATGATCGACGGTGTCGTCGCCAAATACGGCCGGCTCGATATCGTCGTGCACAATGCCGGCGGTTGCCCGTGGTCCTCGCTTGAGGAGCTCGATGAAGCGAAGCTCGAGGATACGCTGGCGCTGAACCTCAACGCCAGTATCTGGCTCGTGCAGGCCGCAATTCCGCACATGCGTGCCGTCAGGTTCGGGCGCATCCTCGTGACATCCTCGGTCTCCGCGCGCGTCGCGATGGGCGGCGGCGCGCATTACTCGGCGGCGAAGGCCGGCGTCAACGCATTCATCCGCGGCGCCGCCTTTGAGCTCGCGCGCGACGGCATCACGGTCAACGGCGTCGAGGCCGGCTTCATCGAAAAGCCGGGCCGCGGCACCATGAGCGCGCCGGAGAACAAGGCGAAGCTCGAGCGCTTCATTCCGATGGGGCACATGGGTAGCGCCGACGACATCGCCTGCGCGATGCTCTATCTCGCCTCCACCGAGGCCAAATACGTCACCGGGCAGACCATCGTCGTCGACGGCGGCTCGACGCTGCCGGAGACCGGATTCGCCGTCGAGCGGCAGTGGGGAGTCTAGATGAGCATGATCTTCTCGGAAAACCGGTTTCCACTTTTCCGGATCATGCTCTGATGCCGCGGCTCGACGGAAAGACGGCGCTGGTGACCGGCGCGGCCACGGGAATCGGCCGGGCCACGGCGGCGCTGCTGGCGTTGAGCGGTGCGCGCGTCGTGCTGTTCGGCCTCGGTAACGCCGAGCTTCAGGCCGCAGCAGCGGAGTGCGGCGGGCAGGCAATCCATGGCGACGTCACGCGTCCGGACGACATCGCCAACGCCGTCGCCGCCTGCGGGGCGTGGCTCGACATCGTGGTCAACGCCGCCGGCCTGATCGTGCCGGATCAGCCCGCCAGCGTCTCCGACGAGGTCTGGGCCAAAACGCTTGACGTCAACCTCACGGGCACGATGCGTGTCTGTCGCGCGTCCCTGCCGCTGCTCCGGCAGCGCGGCGGCGCGATCGTGAACGTCGCCTCGGTTGCCGCGTTCAATGCGAGCCCGGACAGCGCAAGCTACGCCGCCAGCAAGGCGGCCGTCGTCGCCTATACGCGCTCGCTGGCCTATGCGCACGGCGCCGACGGCATCCGCGCCAATGCGGTGGCGCCGGGCTGGGTGCGCACGCCGATGAGCGCCCATGAAATGCAGCTGCTCGCGGACCAGAACGGCACCACGGTCAATGCCGAGATTCGCGGCGTCGAACGACGCATTGCCCTGGGACGGATGGCCGAGCCCGCCGAGATCGCCGCGTGCTGCCTGTTTCTGGCCTCCGACGAGGCGTCCTTCGTGACCGGCGCGGTGCTGGTCGCCGACGGCGGCGGCCGCGCGCCGACGCAGAATTGCGCGGTGTAGGCGGCCGGTTGGCGTCTCGGGCAGGCGGCCGGCACCTGTCCGTAGCGGGTGAAGATGTCGTGTTTTTGTAGCTCGTGATCTGTCGCCTTCGTTTCTGATTTGCAGGGGAGCCGGAAGGCGGGGACGGCTTTCCCTGATTGATCATGCCACGGCTGTTGTGGCGGTTTTAGCCCTGTGGGTGAGTTTCTTTGTTCGACTTGAAGCCCGTTTCTCCGTCCCGACCCGCGCTTTCTCGACGGCGGCGCGCGCAGGAGCGGTCAAGGACGCGCGCTTGCGCGCCCGCCAGGGCTTGTCCTTGACGGCTCCGAGCACGCCGCCAGGCTGAAGCGCGTCGGGGCTGATCTGCTGTCCGTCAGGCGCAAACCTCGCCAATCGATGCGGTCCAAGGAACACGCTGACGGTGCCATCGGGATACTCATGGAGGCGCACCACAGCCTTGACGAAGTGAGGCCTGAGCCGGCTCTGCGGCAGCTGCAGCCGCCGACCGTTCCATGCGATGGTATTGTCGTTGGCGACGGTTCGCTCCTCGATCACGCACAGCGCCTCGCGCCAGGCCTCATGCCGGTCGGCCACGAATGCCGTGCCTTCCTGTTCGGGCTTGATCGCAAACGCGGCGTTGTGCCCGGGGATGTAATGCGCCTTCAGCCACGCGTTGGCAGCCTCAACCGTCGTGATCCCGGCAAGCCGCAGCTCCTTCGGCAGCCGATCCTGCAAGGTGCCGAACACCCGCTCGGAACGCCCGCGCGCCTGCGGCGAATAGGCTGCGATATGCTCGATCCCAAGATGCGACAAAGCCCGTCCCACCTGGGTTTGTTGCGTCTTCGAGACCTTCTCGCCAGCTTTTGGGGTCAGGAAATAATGGCTGCCGCGGTCGGTGTAGAGCGCGCAGAACAGGCCATGCTCGCCAATCACTTCGCGCAAGGCCTGGAAGGTCGAGGCCGTTCCTTCTTCCTCGACCAGCACCATCGAGTAGATCTCGCTGGTCGCATCGTCCATCGTGACGATCAGGTCCCTCGCGGGCAGGCCTTCGATCCAAACGTGGCGCGATCCGTCCTGGTGCAGCAGCATGCCCCGAAGCGGCCGCCGCGGCCGCTTCTTGCGGTGCGCCGAACGCTTCGGAGCCTTCCGCACCAGCCCCGCCGCGTGCAGCGCCAGCTTCGTCACCGTATAGCCCAGCACATAGTCGTGCCGCTTTTGCATCTGCTCGTGGAAGTGCTTCACCGTGAAGTCCGCGTACTTGTCCCGGTACAGCGCAAGCATCCGTTCCAGCGCCTCCTCCTGCGCCCGCCGTGGCGAACGACGCCCCAGCCGGCGGTCGACAAGCCCGTCGTCGCCCTCCGCCTCATAGCGCTCCGCCCAGCGTTGAAACGTCCGAACACTGATCCCAAGAACCTCCGATGCTGCCTCCTGCGTCAGTTCCTTCGCCTCCGTCCGATCCAGCAAATCTGAAAACCGCATCCGTCGTACACCCTCGTGAATGGATGCCGTGCCCATCGTGCCCCCCTTGTTCCGGAGCACCGAAAACACGACACTTCACGAGCTACAAACAGGCGACAGATCACGAGCTACTGACAGCAGGCGGCCGGCACCTTGATAACGACCGGCGGATTTGGCACTCTCGTGCGGTCACGTCATTCGATCGAGGGGCGTTATGAACAAGTCATTTTCCGTGATCATTGCCGCGGCCGCTTCAATCGTCGTTCTGTCTTCGACGGCGGCGCGATGCGGCGACTACTATCCGTTTGGCGATCCGCCGTATCGGCTGGACTACGTGCAAGAGCCCCAGATCGTATCGGGCTGCTGGAAATGGAATTGGCAGCTGTACCAGTGGCAGGACTACTGCCCGGTCTACGTCAATCCGAAGGCGTATATGTTCTCGCGCTCGTCGCGCGTCGTGCTCCGCACCAAGGGGTGAGGAGAGTTCGGCTGCTTGAGGTGCTCTGCGTCACGCCCATTGCAGCGACGCAGAGCGCGCCCTCATGAATGCGCGATGGTGCACGCCACCTGGTGGCGCTTGCCGAAGTTGAGCAGCGCGTTTTCCCGGAAGCCGTCCAGCCAGACGCCGCGGCCCGCATAGCGATAGCCGACGCCCATCGGAACGTGCCGCACATGGATGCCGCCACGGCCGGTGAGCAGGGAGGCCGTGACCACTTCGCCCTCGACCGACACAGCGCGCGGGCACAGCGGATATTGATGGCCGTTCTCGCAGGTGAAGACGATCTCGGTGCAGGTGCCGACCGGTGCTTTTGTGACCAGGCCAAGGTCCGCTGCCGCCGCCGGCCCGGAGTTGCCGAACAACGTTGCACCCAACGCCAAAATGCCTGCGACCGTGTAGCCAAACCGAATACGCATCAGTGCCCCCTCGTCCAGCGATAGGCTAAGTAATTGAAGAAAATATCTCGCGCTAAATGAGCAAAAAAAACCTCTGAGGTCAAACCTCTCTGCCCAATGCGGTGCGGGGGAGATCGGCCGGCGCCATCGCGAATGGCGTGTCAGGTGTTGCAAGTTTGCTGCAGTAAGTCTGAATTCGGCTGCAAGCTGCCCGGTAGCGTTAATGCGCCTTTACTGGCCACAATTCGCCCTGCAAGTGGTGTGATGTATTGAGTCGTGTTCCGGAGATTGCTTCAATGCGCTGACCGGATCGCATCACGAACGCATTCGGACGGACATCGGGGGTGGGAATGGACTTCCGTGGTGGCATTGCACGTTCGCTACTGACCCTGATGATTGTCTCATTGCCTGCGCTGGCAGCTCATGCACAGACTCAGGCTCCTCAACCGGCGAACGGCCGGGCAGCGGCGGCGCAGCCGGCTCAGGGCGATCAAGCCTTTTCTGGCCCGAGCTTCCGCAAAGGTCTGTGGCGCTTCGTGCGAACGCTCGATGTGGTCAGGACGGCCAACAAGAACTTCAAGTATCGGATGGTCAACGCGGAGACGACGCGCTGCGTCGACCCGACCCACGCCATGAAGGCGACCTTTGCCTCGGGATCGATCGGAAGCTGCGTCTCGGACAAGCCGGAGAAGGTCGGTAATCAATACACCTTCGGACACCGCTGCGATTACATGGGGACGGTCAGCACCGTCATCACCGTGCGCAGCGACGAGGCCTATACCGAGCTGAACGAGATCAGCACCGGAGAGCATCCCCGGACCGACACGGTCGTCGCGACAAGGATCGGCGACTGCGACGACGGTAGCGCGGCCAAGATTGAGGCCAAGTCCGAGGCCAAGACTGACAAGTCCGCTGCGGCGGCTTTGCAGCACTAGCTGGCAATCAAACGGCAGTGGCGGCGGACGAGGCGTCCATTTGTCCCCGACGACGCAGACGCTGCGCTTCCTTTCGCGCCGAAGCTGCCCCGGCCTGAAGCAACCGGGCATTCACCGTGTTTGGCGCAAGAGCTCGTGAGAGCGTCGAGGAAAGGCCAAGCATTTACGGGGTCTTAACACGAAATGCTCCTGAATGATGTGAGGTTGGACGTGCTTCAAGCGAAGTCACGCGATCCGCGTCAATCGGCCGGTTAGGGATTCAATAATGACATCGCGTGAGGGCTTCGCCCCGTCGAAGATCTTCGCATCCGCGCTTGGCGTCGTGACCGCGCTTTCGGTGTTCGTGCTCGCCTCCCCGAGCGCCATGGCGGAGGAGGGATTCAGCGGGCCGACCTTCCGAAAGGGAATGTGGCGCTTCGTGCGGACGCTGGAAATCGCCACGTCCTCGAACATCCGGCAAACGCTGCTCGAACGCGAAATGACGCGCTGTGTCGATCCAACCCAGGCGATGAAGGCGACCTTCTCATCTCCGTCCGTTGGAAATTGCCACTCTTCGCGGCCGGAGAAGATCAACAACAAATACGTCTTCTCCAACCGCTGCGACTATCTCGGACCGGTCAGCACCGTCATCACGGTTCTCAGCGACGAGGCCTATACCGAGGTCAACAAAACCAATGTTGGTCAGGCACCGCGGACCGACCGGGTGGTTGCCCGCCGAATCAGCGATTGCCACGAGGATAGAGCTTCGCTCAGGCAGCCGGCCTCCGCACCGAGCGAGGTGTCGTTGCAGCTGGACGAAGCCGAGGGCGAGCCGCTGTAAGGCGATTGGTCGGCGCGCGGGCCTCAGATCGCCGGCAACACCCATCAGATCTTCTGCTGCCCGCCTGGTGCACTCACCTTGACGGTGATCTTCTGAATTTCGGTTCGCCCGCCCTGGTACTTGACCTCGATGGTCAGCGCGTCATCGCCGAGAAATTCCGGCGGCGCCTTGTAGAAGGCGACATAGGCCGGCACCTCGAGCGCCAGGCAGGCCTTGTAATTGGTGGCCTTCGCCTTCGCCGACTTCACCACAACCTTTCCGGCAGCCGGCGCAGTGACCAGGCGGATGGTCGGCAGCGGCCCCGACGTGCAATCAGGTAACACGTTGAGATAGAGGCCAATCTGGGTGTCCCGGTTGGCCAGGGCGCGAACCTGGCGCTCGACCGTGGTCTCCTGGGGGACAGGTTGTGCGGGGGCTTGCGCGGCCGCCGCGCCGAAACATCCCCAAATCAGGACAGCGGCACACGCCTGAAGAATCACCCGCATCGACTGCTGCTCCAAATCGCCGGGAAGGACGAACGGGGCCGGGGAAATACTGCCTTTGGCCAAGTTAATCCGGCTAAGCCCTTGTTCTTTCAGCTTCGACCTGTCCGATCTTTACCACACTTCCACGGAAAGCATTGATTAACCAAATACATTTCTTGACCGCGGGGAGGGTTAACAATAGCCTAAAACTAAATTTTTCTACAACTTTTCCTCTAATCGCATTTTGCGGAGTTGATAATGCAGGGTTCGTTTCAGGTCGCTCAGGCAACCGGCACCGGCAATTCCACCAATTCGGCTCCCGTACGAATTTACAAGCTGACCAAGCCGCTGACCGATCAGGCGGTCGTGATCAATCTTGGATACGACCAGAAGGCGAAGGTCGACTTTTCGTCGATCGCCAATGAAAAGATCACGCTGGTTCACGTCGGCGAAAAGCTGATCATCCTGTTCGACAACCAGTCGACCGTCACGGTTGAGCCGTTCTTCGACTCCCGTGCCGATTCGCAGGGCCAATCACAAGATGGCAGCGCTCGGAACAACATCACGATCGAGATGGCGCCGGGGCGCGACGTCTCGGTCCAAGAATTCGCAGGCCTGTTTCCGATCAGCACCGACACCTCCGTGTTGCCGGCCGCCGACAATGGCGGCAACTCGAACGCCAACGCGCAGGCGAGCGGCGCGGATTTCCGCCCGTTCGCGGTCGATCCGCTCGGCCCCGTGCCCACCAATCAACTGGCGCCGCAGGAAGAGTTGCCGGGCTTCAACATCCAGCTGCCGACCGGCTTTGTTCCAACGCAAACTACGCCGGCTCCCACCATTTCCGGCGGCCTGCTGCCGGAACTGGTCGTCGACGAGAGCTTCCTGACCGCTGCGACCAACGGCGTTGCCGGCTCGGGCCTGGGCCCCGCGGGGGCAACGGTCGCGTCCGTGCAGGTCTCCTTCAACATCAACGCGCCGGGCGGCCAGCAATCGCTGACCTATGCGCTCTCCATCAGCGCACCGAACGTCGATACCGGTCTGATCGATTCGGCGACCGGCCAGCACGTGCTGCTGACGGTCAACGCCGCCGGCGTCGTGGAAGGCCGCACCGCCGCGGGTGGCGATCTCGTCTTCACGGTCGCGGTCGATGGTGCGGGCCATGTGACGCTGACGGATCTGCGTGCCGTCCATGAGGCAACGCCTGGCGACTTCAACGAGGGGATTTCGCTGGCACCCGGCCTCATCACGCTGAACGCAACGGTGACGGACAATGTCGGCCAGACCGCAAGCGCCAGCGTCGACGTCGGTCCGCATCTAACGATCCACGACGACGGTCCGGCGATCGACGTGGTCAAGAGCGCCGACACTGGCGTCGTGCTGACGACGCATGACGCGCTGACGGTCGGCGTTGCGTCTGACGCGGATGTTTCGACGGCGAACTTCGGCGGCGTGTTCTCGATCGGCAGCTCGTCCTATGGAGCGGACGGAGCGGGATCAACGGCGCTGAGCTATACGCTGGGCGTAGCGTCGACTGGCGTTGATTCGACGCTGGATAGCCACGGCGCGAGCATCTTCCTCTACAACATCGGCGGGGTCATCACCGGCTCGACGGCGCTGACGGCCGGGGCGGTGGGTGCCAGCAACACGATCTTTACGCTATCGGTGAACGGCTCCGGCGTGGTGACGCTGACGCAGTACCAGCAGATCGACCACGTCAACAACAACGACACCTCTGCACCGTATGACGACCAGTTCGCGGTGCTGGGCAGCGGCCTGGTGACGCTGACGGGATCGGCGACGATCACCGACTTCGACGGCGACAAGGCGACGTCGAGCCAGACCATCGACCTCGGCGGCAACGTGCAGTTCGCCGACGACGGTCCGGCGATCACGGTGGCGGCGACCGGCGAGGCGGGCATCACCCTGACGACGCACGACGCGCTGACGATCGGGCCGCAGAGCGACGTGGCGACCTCGACGGCCAATTTTGGCGGCGTGTTCACCATTGCGAGCTCGTCGTACGGGGCGGATGGTGCGGGCAGCACCACGGCGCTGAGCTACACGCTGTCGGTGACGACGCAGAACGAGCTGTCGGGGCTGAAGAGCCAGGGCGAGGACATCACGCTGGCCAAGGTCGGCAACGACATCATCGGCTCGACCGCGAGCCATGGAGCGATCTTCGCGATCTCGGTCGATGCCAACGGCGTGGTGACGCTGACGCAGTACCAGCAGATCGACCACGTCAACAACAACGACACCTCTGCACCGTATGACGACCAGTTTGCGGTGCTCGCCAACAACCTGGTGACGCTGACGGGATCGGCGACGATCACCGACTTCGACGGCGACAAGGCGACGTCGAGCCAGACCATCGACCTCGGCGGCAACGTGCAGTTCGCCGACGACGGTCCGGCGATCACGGTGGCGGCGACCGGCGAGGCGGGCATCACCCTGATCACGCATGACGCGCTGACGATCGGGCCGCAGAGCGACGTGGCGACCTCGACCGCCAATTTTGGCGGCGTGTTCACGATTGCGAGCTCGTCGTACGGGGCGGATGGTGCGGGCAGCACCACGGCGCTGAGCTACACGCTGGCGGTGACGGCGCAGAACGAGCTGTCGGGGCTGAAGAGCCAGGGCGAGGACATCACGCTGGCCAAGGTCGGCAACGACATCATCGGCTCGACCGCGAGCCATGGAGCGATCTTCGCGATCTCGGTCGATGCCAACGGCGTGGTGACGCTGACGCAGTACCAGCAGATCGACCACGTCAACAACAACGACACCTCTGCGCCATATGACGACCAGTTTGCGGTGCTCGCCAACAACCTGGTGACGCTGACGGGATCGGCGACGATCACCGACTTCGACGGCGACAAGGCGACGTCGAGCCAGACCATCGACCTCGGCGGCAACGTGCAGTTCGCCGACGACGGTCCGGCGATCACGGTGGCGGCGACCGGCGAGGCGGGCATCACCCTGATCACGCATGACGCGCTGACGATCGGGCCGCAGAGCGATGTGGCGACCTCGACCGCCAATTTTGGCGGCGTGTTCACGATTGCGAGCTCGTCGTACGGGGCGGATGGTGCGGGCAGCACCACGGCGCTGAGCTACACGCTGGCGGTGACGGCGCAGAACGAGCTGTCGGGGCTGAAGAGCCAGGGCGAGGACATCACGCTGGCCAAGGTCGGCAACGACATCATCGGCTCGACCGCGAGCCATGGAGCGATCTTCGCGATCTCGGTCGATGCCAACGGCGTGGTGACGCTGACGCAGTACCAGCAGATCGACCACGTCAACAACAACGACACCTCTGCACCGTATGACGACCAGTTCGCGGTGCTCGCCAACAACCTGGTGACGCTGACGGGATCGGCGACGATCACCGACTTCGACGGCGACAAGGCGACGTCGAGCCAGACCATCGACCTCGGCGGCAACGTGCAGTTCGCCGACGACGGTCCGGCGATCACGGTGGCGGCGACCGGCGAGGCGGGCATCACCCTGACGACGCACGACGCGCTGACGATCGGGCCGCAGAGCGACGTGGCGACCTCGACCGCCAATTTTGGCGGCGTGTTCACCATTGCGAGCTCGTCGTACGGGGCGGATGGTGCGGGCAGCACCACGGCGCTGAGCTACACGCTGTCGGTGACGACGCAGAACGAGCTGTCGGGGCTGAAGAGCCAGGGCGAGGACATCACGCTGGCCAAGGTCGGCAACGACATCATCGGCTCGACCGCGAGCCATGGAGCGATCTTCGCGATCTCGGTCGATGCCAACGGCGTGGTGACGCTGACGCAGTACCAGCAGATCGACCACGTCAACAACAACGACACCTCTGCGCCATATGACGACCAGTTTGCGGTGCTCGCCAACAACCTGGTGACGCTGACGGGATCGGCGACGATCACCGACTTCGACGGCGACAAGGCGACGTCGAGCCAGACCATCGACCTCGGCGGCAACGTGCAGTTCGCCGACGACGGTCCGGCGATCACGGTGGCGGCGACCGGCGAGGCGGGCATCACCCTGATCACGCATGACGCGCTGACGATCGGGCCGCAGAGCGACGTGGCGACCTCGACCGCCAATTTTGGCGGCGTGTTCACCATTGCGAGCTCGTCGTACGGGGCGGACGGCGCCGGCAGCACCACGGCGCTGAGCTACACGCTGTCGGTGACGGCGCAGAACGAGCTGTCGGGGCTGAAGAGCCAGGGCGAGGACATCACGCTGGCCAAGGTCGGCAACGACATCATCGGCTCGACCGCGAGCCATGGAGCGATCTTCGCGATCTCGGTCGATGCCAACGGCGTGGTGACGCTGACGCAGTACCAGCAGATCGACCACGTCAACAACAACGACACCTCTGCGCCATATGACGACCAGTTTGCGGTGCTCGCCAACAACCTGGTGACGCTGACGGGATCGGCGACGATCACCGACTTCGACGGCGACAAGGCGACGTCGAGCCAGACCATCGACCTCGGCGGCAACGTGCAGTTCGCCGACGACGGTCCGGCGATCACGGTGGCGGCGACCGGCGAGGCGGGCATCACCCTGATCACGCATGACGCGCTGACGATCGGGCCGCAGAGCGACGTGGCGACCTCGACCGCCAATTTTGGCGGCGTGTTCACGATTGCGAGCTCGTCGTACGGGGCGGATGGTGCGGGCAGCACCACGGCGCTGAGCTACACGCTGGCGGTGACGGCGCAGAACGAGCTGTCGGGGCTGAAGAGCCAGGGCGAGGACATCACGCTGGCCAAGGTCGGCAACGACATCATCGGCTCGACCGCGAGCCATGGAGCGATCTTCGCGATCTCGGTCGATGCCAACGGCGTGGTGACGCTGACGCAGTACCAGCAGATCGACCACGTCAACAACAACGACACCTCTGCGCCGTATGACGACCAGTTTGCGGTGCTCGCCAACAACCTGGTGACGCTGACGGGATCGGCGACGATCACCGACTTCGACGGCGACAAGGCGACGTCGAGCCAGACCATCGACCTCGGCGGCAACGTGCAGTTCGCCGACGACGGTCCGGCGATCACGGTGGCGGCGACCGGCGAGGCGGGCATCACCCTGATCACGCATGACGCGCTGACGATCGGGCCGCAGAGCGACGTGGCGACCTCGACCGCCAATTTTGGCGGCGTGTTCACCATTGCGAGCTCATCGTACGGGGCGGATGGTGCGGGCAGCACCACGGCGCTGAGCTACACGCTGGCGGTGACGACGCAGAACGAGCTGTCGGGGCTGAAGAGCCAGGGCGAGGACATCACGCTGGCCAAGGTCGGCAACGACATCATCGGCTCGACCGCGAGCCATGGAGCGATCTTCGCGATCTCGGTCGATGCCAACGGCGTGGTGACGCTGACGCAGTACCAGCAGATCGACCACGTCAACAACAACGACACCTCTGCGCCGTATGACGACCAGTTCGCGGTGCTGGGCAGCGGCCTGGTGACGCTGACGGGATCGGCGACGATCACCGACTTCGACGGCGACAAGGCGACGTCGAGCCAGACCATCGACCTCGGCGGCAACGTGCAGTTCGCCGACGACGGTCCGGCGATCACGGTGGCGGCGACCGGCGAGGCGGGCATCACCCTGACGACGCACGACGCGCTGACGATCGGGCCGCAGAGCGACGTGGCGACCTCGACCGCCAATTTTGGCGGCGTGTTCACCATTGCGAGCTCGTCGTACGGGGCGGATGGTGCGGGCAGCACCACGGCGCTGAGCTACACGCTGTCGGTGACGACGCAGAACGAGCTGTCGGGGCTGAAGAGCCAGGGCGAGGACATCACGCTGGCCAAGGTCGGCAACGACATCATCGGCTCGACCGCGAGCCATGGAGCGATCTTCGCGATCTCGGTCGATGCCAACGGCGTGGTGACGCTGACGCAGTACCAGCAGATCGACCACGTCAACAACAACGACACCTCTGCGCCGTATGACGACCAGTTCGCGGTGCTGGGCACCGGGCTGGTGACGCTGACGGGATCGGCGACGATCACCGACTTCGACGGCGACAAGGCGACGTCGAGCCAGACCATCGATCTCGGCGGCAACGTGCAGTTCGCCGACGACGGTCCGGCGATCACGGTGGCGGCGACCGGCGAGGCGGGCATCACCCTGACGACGCACGACGCGCTGACGATCGGGCCGCAGAGCGACGTGGCGACCTCGACCGCCAATTTTGGCGGCGTGTTCACCATTGCGAGCTCGTCGTACGGGGCGGACGGCGCCGGCAGCACCACGGCGCTGAGCTACACGCTGGCGGTGACGGCGCAGAACGAGCTGTCGGGGCTGAAGAGCCAGGGCGAGGACATCACGCTGGCCAAGGTCGGCAACGACATCATCGGCTCGACCGCGAGCCATGGAGCGATCTTCGCGATCTCGGTCGATGCCAACGGCGTGGTGACGCTGACGCAGTACCAGCAGATCGACCACGTCAACAACAACGACACCTCTGCGCCGTATGACGACCAGTTCGCGGTGCTGGGCACCGGGCTGGTGACGCTGACGGGATCGGCGACGATCACCGACTTCGACGGCGACAAGGCGACGTCGAGCCAGACCATCGACCTCGGCGGCAACGTGCAGTTCGCCGACGACGGTCCGGCGATCACGGTGGCGGCGACCGGCGAGGCGGGCATCACCCTGATCACGCATGACGCGCTGACGATCGGGCCGCAGAGCGACGTGGCGACCTCGACCGCCAATTTTGGCGGCGTGTTCACCATTGCGAGCTCGTCGTACGGGGCGGACGGCGCCGGCAGCACCACGGCGCTGAGCTACACGCTGGCGGTGACGACGCAGAACGAGCTGTCGGGGCTGAAGAGCCAGGGCGAGGACATCACGCTGGCCAAGGTCGGCAACGACATCATCGGCTCGACCGCGAGCCATGGAGCGATCTTCGCGATCTCGGTCGATGCCAACGGCGTGGTGACGCTGACGCAGTACCAGCAGATCGACCACGTCAACAACAACGACACCTCCGCGCCGTATGACGACCAGTTCGCGGTGCTGGGCAGCGGCCTGGTGACGCTGACGGGATCGGCGACGATCACCGACTTCGACGGCGACAAGGCGACGTCGAGCCAGACCATCGACCTCGGCGGCAACGTGCAGTTCGCCGACGACGGTCCGGCGATCACGGTGGCGGCGACCGGCGAGGCGGGCATCACCCTGATCACGCATGACGCGCTGACGATCGGGCCGCAGAGCGATGTGGCGACCTCGACCGCCAATTTTGGCGGCGTGTTCACCATTGCGAGCTCGTCGTACGGGGCGGATGGTGCGGGCAGCACCACGGCGCTGAGCTACACGCTGGCGGTGACGGCGCAGAACGAGCTGTCGGGGCTGAAGAGCCAGGGCGAGGACATCACGCTGGCCAAGGTCGGCAACGACATCATCGGCTCGACCGCGAGCCATGGAGCGATCTTCGCGATCTCGGTCGATGCCAACGGCGTGGTGACGCTGACGCAGTACCAGCAGATCGACCACGTCAACAACAACGACACCTCCGCGCCGTATGACGACCAGTTCGCGGTGCTGGGCAGCGGCCTGGTGACGCTGACGGGATCGGCGACGATCACCGACTTCGACGGCGACAAGGCGACGTCGAGCCAGACCATCGACCTCGGCGGCAACGTGCAGTTCGCCGACGACGGTCCGGCGATCACGGTGGCGGCGACCGGCGAGGCGGGCATCACCCTGATCACGCATGACGCGCTGACGATCGGGCCGCAGAGCGACGTGGCGACCTCGACCGCCAATTTTGGCGGCGTGTTCACGATTGCGAGCTCGTCGTACGGGGCGGATGGTGCGGGCAGCACCACGGCGCTGAGCTACACGCTGGCGGTGACGGCGCAGAACGAGCTGTCGGGGCTGAAGAGCCAGGGCGAGGACATCACGCTGGCCAAGGTCGGCAACGACATCATCGGCTCGACCGCGAGCCATGGAGCGATCTTCGCGATCTCGGTCGATGCCAACGGCGTGGTGACGCTGACGCAGTACCAGCAGATCGACCACGTCAACAACAACGACACCTCTGCGCCGTATGACGACCAGTTCGCGGTGCTGGGCACCGGGCTGGTGACGCTGACGGGATCGGCGACGATCACCGACTTCGACGGCGACAAGGCGACGTCGAGCCAGACCATCGATCTCGGCGGCAACGTGCAGTTCGCCGACGACGGTCCGGCGATCACGGTGGCGGCGACCGGCGAGGCGGGCATCACCCTGATCACGCATGACGCGCTGACGATCGGGCCGCAGAGCGACGTGGCGACCTCGACCGCCAATTTTGGCGGCGTGTTCACCATTGCGAGCTCGTCGTACGGGGCGGACGGCGCCGGCAGCACCACGGCGCTGAGCTACACGCTGGCGGTGACGGCGCAGAACGAGCTGTCGGGGCTGAAGAGCCAGGGCGAGGACATCACGCTGGCCAAGGTCGGCAACGACATCATCGGCTCGACCGCGAGCCATGGAGCGATCTTCGCGATCTCGGTCGATGCCAACGGCGTGGTGACGCTGACGCAGTACCAGCAGATCGACCACGTCAACAACAACGACACCTCTGCACCGTATGACGACCAGTTTGCGGTGCTCGCCAACAACCTGGTGACGCTGACGGGATCGGCGACGATCACCGACTTCGACGGCGACAAGGCGACGTCGAGCCAGACCATCGACCTCGGCGGCAACGTGCAGTTCGCCGACGACGGTCCGGCGATCACGGTGGCGGCGACCGGCGAGGCGGGCATCACCCTGATCACGCATGACGCGCTGACGATCGGGCCGCAGAGCGACGTGGCGACCTCGACCGCCAATTTTGGCGGCGTGTTCACCATTGCGAGCTCGTCGTACGGGGCGGATGGTGCGGGCAGCACCACGGCGCTGAGCTACACGCTGTCGGTGACGACGCAGAACGAGCTGTCGGGGCTGAAGAGCCAGGGCGAGGACATCACGCTGGCCAAGGTCGGCAACGACATCATCGGCTCGACCGCGAGCCATGGAGCGATCTTCGCGATCTCGGTCGATGCCAACGGCGTGGTGACGCTGACGCAGTACCAGCAGATCGACCACGTCAACAACAACGACACCTCTGCGCCATATGACGACCAGTTTGCGGTGCTCGCCAACAACCTGGTGACGCTGACGGGATCGGCGACGATCACCGACTTCGACGGCGACAAGGCGACGTCGAGCCAGACCATCGACCTCGGCGGCAACGTGCAGTTCGCCGACGACGGTCCGGCGATCACGGTCGACGATCTGTCAGTCTATCGCACAGCCGGCGTGACCATCGGCGACTATCATTTCGATGTCGGTGCAGATAGTGCCACTTTCAGTCAGTCATTCCCGCCCCAATCGCTCGTCTGGACGAACATGTCGAGCGATTACACCTTCACCTTGAAGGCTGGAACGACGGCTACCTATGACGCTCAGTTCGTCGAGAACGGAGTTACCAAGACCTATTTCGAGATCACCATCAACAATGATGGCACCTACAGTTTCAATCTGGTCGATCCAATGCCATCAACCTCGGTTGATAGCGGTGAGTTGCTCAGTGGTGTAACGGGCGGATCCAAGCTCCCATCATATACCTTTGATCCGAACTTGTTCGATGGAGCGTTTGCCCTGACGTTGACTGCTACAGATGGCGGCAGTGCCGCGACGCTTACGATTTCCTCCACTGAGCTCGGAATCAACGGCAATACCATTCAGCAGGGTGAGGTCCTGAAGCTGGACGTTCAACAGCAGCCAGGTTACGAGTCGAGCTCGTTGGAATCGATTACGTTAGGAATAGCCGCCACTGGGAGCATCGCGGTCAACGACAAGCTCAACATTACGATCCATTATACGACCGGACTAGATACAGTCTATCAAGAGACTTATAACGGGAGTGGTTCGCTCGTCATTGACGGTTTCGACCAAAATCGGACGGTGGACTATTTTACTGTACAGACGGCGAACAACTTCAACTTCAAGGTCGATGGCGTCTCGGTCGAGTATACGACCACGGTCAACCCGGCTGACAATGATCTGCAGTTCGCGCTGACCGGCAAGGATGGCGACGGCGATAGTGCGACCGCTTCGTTTGATGTCAACGTTCTGGCGGGAACCGCCGGGAATGACACCATTACGACGGGCTCTGCGGATGATCATGTGTCAGGTGGACCAGGCAACGACACAATCAACGCTGGACCAGGCAACGACATAATCATCGGTGGACCGGGCGACGATACGCTGTCCGGCGGAACCGGTGCCGACAAGTTCGTTCTCGCATCAACGGCCGCGGCTAACGGTCATGATACGATTACTGATCTGGATGCCAGCGACAGCATTATTGTCGATGTAGCGAACCTGAACTTGACGATAAACACTGCGACATTGGCGTCGTTCACGACTGTGACCGATGCCAACCAGGCAGCGTCATGGAACGGCAGTACCAATCAGTTCCTGTTCAATACGACTCACAACGAGCTCTGGTACTCGGCCAACGGCACGGCGGCGGCCGCGGTTGACCTTGCTCACATCAGCACCGGTGTTCCGGCCGCGAACGCAGTTCACGTCATGTAGGTCGCGGAACTGCAAAGCCGCTGACTCGCGCATACCGATCGCGCCAATAAGCCCTCCGAACCCCGTCGAATTTTCGACGGGGTTTGCTCTTGCCGAAGAGCGGTTACATCAGCACTGGCAGGAAGCCTAATAGAGGGCTTGCCGCGTCCGGTGAATCCAACCCGGTCCATTCCGTCTCCGCGGCATTGGCGGCCGCCGGCGCCGCGTCGAGCTCGTCGCCGAGCGGGAGGCGCTTGGCATAGGGGGCCGCAAACAGCTGCACGCCGCGGTCGTTGATCGCGAACATCGGTGTGAAGTTGCCGAGCTCGCCGTCATTAATCAGTTCGGAGCGGCGGCTGTCCAGGATCAGCCAATGGCCGTCCAGGCGCGCCGCCAGCACGGCATGATCCTGGCGGATGGCGCGATCGCGGCCCAGCACCAGGCGCAGATCCTCGCGCGGGAAGCCGGCTTCGCTGAGCGCGATGTATTTTGCGATCGCATAGTCCTCGCAGTCGCCCTTGCCGGTCGCGAAGGTGGCGAGCGGCGCAGTCCAGCGGTCGGCCTCGCCGTGCTGGGCGAAGTCGCTGACATAGCGGATCGCCTGGTTTACAGCGCGGTTGGCCTCATCCAGCCGGTCGCGTCCGGCTTTGGACTTGACCGCGTTGATCAGGCGAAGGAATTGCGCGGCCTGCGACGGGCAGGCGGTCGCGTTCTCGCGGCATTGCTCGAGAACGCTCGCCTCCTTTGCGAGATCGGATTCGAGGCCGCGCCATTTGCGCCACAGGCCGTTTTCCGGTGCGCGGAAGGTGAACAGGCCAAACGGCTCGGCCCCGACAGGCGGAAGCGGCTTTGCCGCGGGCACCGCGTCGGTCGCGGTATTTGGCGTGAGCGAGGCGGTGCGAATGGCGTTCGGACCCCGGCCGCGCTGCCGGTCGAGCTTGGCCAGGACGTCGGCGATGGTGAAGAAGGTGGCAGGCGGGCGGTTCGACGCGGCGTCCGCAGCGGGCGCGAGCTCGCCGGCGGATTTTCCGAAAGAGAGCTCGTCCGCGGCAAACGCTGATGGCGCTGCGCAAAGACCTATTGTCAGTGCAGCCGCGGCCATGACCGCCGACGAAGCAAACTTCAGCGACTTCATATGACGTCCCCAATGTCGGGGACCGTCAACGTCTGTGCGTCGATCTGCGTCCCCGCTGTTATCGGGACGCAAACTGGCGCCTTGGCCGCTTAAGCGGAGTTAAGTGGAGGGGGCCGCCACCTCGAATGTCAAAAAGGCGGTCAATCCGGGGTTTGCCGGTTCGTTCGAAATTGAACGAACCGAGGTTACGATCGGTTAACCACGGAAACCGTGGTCCCGGTCAGCGTTCGCGCAGGGCCTCGTCACGCAGCAGGCGGGCGGGCTTCACGATGTAGTCCAGCACGGATTTCTCGCCGGTCAGGACCTCGACCGTGGTCACCATGCCCGGAATGATCGGCAGCGGATGCTGCTCGGTGCCGAGATGGTTCTTATCGGTACGCACCATGACCCGGTAGAAGGTCTCCTGGCGCTCGTTCTTTTCCGCCTTGTCGTCGACGATGGTGTCGGCGCTGATGCGTTCGACCTTGCCCTTCAGCGATCCGTAGACCGAGGAATCATAGGCGCTGATTTTCACCACCGCGTCCTGGTCGGGACGGATAAACGCGATGTCCTGCGGACGAATCCGGCCTTCCACCAAGAGCGTGTCGTCCAGCGGCACGATGTCCATCAGGTTGGCGCCCGGCTGTACGACGGCACCGATGGTGCTGATGTTCAGCTTGTTGACGATGCCGTGGACCGGCGCCTTCAGATCCGTGCGGCGCACGCGGTCCTGGGCGGACTTGATATTCTCGTCAAGCACGGCGAGGTCGGCCCGCGATTTGGCCAGATCCTCGTCGGCCTGTGAGCGGAACGACGCGGTGATGTTCGCGATCTTCGATTGCGCTTCGGCCAGCTGTCCCTTCATCTCGGTTGCCTGCCGGTCAAGCCGCAGCATCTCGATCTCGGGCACGACCTTCTGCTCATATAGCCTGCGCGTCAGGGTCTGCTCGCGCTCGAGGAGCTTAAGGGAGCCGGAGAGGCGCGTGACCTGCTGGTTGAGCACGTCGATGTCCTGCGCGACCTTCTGCCCCCGCATCTTGAACACGCTGGTCTCGGTCGCGACGGCGGCGGGAACCATCTTGTCGAGGTCGTCCGGGAAGGTGATCTCGGCTCGGCCGCGCGCCTCGGCGTCGAGGCGGGCCACCCGCGCCGCCATCGCCGCGCGGCGCTCGCGGATTTCGCCGAACTCGGAAGCGAATTTCGTATCATCGATGCGCATCAGGGACTGGCCCTGCTGAACGATGTCGCCTTCCCGGATCAGGATGTCACCGACGATCCCGCCCTCGAGCGATTGAACCACCTGCATTTGCCGCGACGGCACGACGCGGCCGCTGCCGCGCTTGACCTCGTCCAGCACGGCAAAATGAGCCCAGATCAAGAACGTCGCAAGCAGCGCGCAGGAGGTCCACAGCAGCATGCGGGAGGTGCGCGGCGTGCGCAGCAGCGCCGCGGACCGGATGTCATTTGCAAATGCAAAATCGGAAGACGCCATAATATTCGCTCGTTATGCAGATTTCGGCTGGATCGTATTCTCGGGTGCCGGCGCCGTGGACGCGGGCTTGCCCTGAAGCAGGGCGAGCACCTTGTCGCGCGGGCCGTCGGCGACCAGGCGGCCGTTGTCGAACAGCAGCAGCCGATCGACCATGTTCAGCAATGACAGACGGTGGGTCGAAATGATGATGGTCATGCGTTCGTCACGCAGTCCCTTGAGACGTTCAAGGAATTCCTGCTCGCTGCGAATATCGAAGTGCGCGGTCGGCTCGTCGAGAAACAGCACGCGAGGCTTGCGGATCAGAACGCGCGCGAGCCCGATGGCCTGCTTCTGGCCGCCCGACAGGCTGCGGCCGCCTTCCGAGATGGGCATGTCATAGCCCATCGGGTGGCCGGCGATGAAGCTTTCGACGCCGGAGATTCGCGCGGCAAGCAGGATCTCCTCGTCGGTCGCTTCCGGTTTGCCAAGGGCGATGTTGTCGCGCAGCTTGCCGAAGAACAGGTCGGTATCCTGCATCGCAAAGCCGATGCCGGCGCGCAGGTCCGAGGGATCGTATTGGCGCGAGTCGACGCCATCGACCAGGATGCGGCCTTCCTTCGGCTCGTAAAATCCGAGCAGCAGCCTGCCGACCGTGGTCTTGCCCGATCCCACCCTGCCGATGATGCCGACCCTTTCTCCGCCCTCGATCTTGAAGCTGACCTTTTCGAGCGCGTTACCCGCTGCGTTGGGGTAGGCGAACGACACGTTCTCGAAGGCGACCTTGCCGTCATCGATCCGTCTTGCGACATAGGACCGGGTCGGCGAGCGTTCTCGCTCGATCGACATGATGCGGTCGATCGCCTTGAGGGCCGATAGCGTCTGCGTTCCCTTGGTGATGACGGAGGCGATCCCGGCGATCGGCGCCAGAATGCGCCCGGCGAGCATGTTTGCGGCGACCAGCGCGCCGACGCTCAGCTTGCCGTCGAGGATCAGGAAAATGCCGACGATGACGAGAAGCAGGCTCGTGATCTGCTGGGCCGTGCTCGCGCTCGTCAGCGACATCGACGACCAGAAGTGGACGTCCTCGCCCGATCGGGCGGTCGCGGCAACCGAGCGTTCCCACAGGGTCTGCATGCGGGCCTCGGCGCCGGTCGCACGAACGGTTTCGAGACCGGACAGCGACTCGACCAGCACGCCGTGCCGGGCGGCCGACTCGGCCTGCAGGCGCTTGATGGCGCGATCGAGCGGGCGCTGCAGCAAGAAGCCGATCAGCATCACCAGCGGCAGCATGATCAGCGGGATCCAGGCCAGCGGTCCGGCGATGAGGAACAGCACCCCAACGAAGAGGATGGCGAACAGCAGGTCAGTCGCCGAAACCACGCTTCCGGAGGTGAAGAACTCGCGCACCGAGTCGAAGTCGCGGAGCTGATTGGCCAGGATGCCAACCGAAGTCGGCCGCTGCGCCATCTTCACCGACATCACATGCTCGAAGATGTTTGCGGCCAGCACGACGTCGATGGTCTTGCCGGTCACGTCGATCATGCGGCTGCGAACCATGCGGAAGATGAAATCGAACACGATGCCGAGCCCCATGCCGATCGAGAGTGCGATCAGGGAGGGGATCGCCCCGTTGGGGATGACGCGGTCATAGACGCTCATCGTGAACAGCGGCGTCGCCAGCGCGAGGATGTTGGTCAGAAAGGCCGCGATCGCGATGTGCCCGTAGCTCCGCCAATGCGTCTTCACCACCGACCAGAACCAGTGGTTCTTGGGAATGTCGCCTGCGGCGACAACGCGCGCATCGGCCTGCGGCGCGCTTCTTACCATGAACGCATAGCCGGTATAGTCCGCGGCGAGCGAGGCGATGTCGGCGACGCGCGGGCTGTTCGGCGTCGCCGGATCAACGACCTTGATCGTCTTGTTTGCCGGGTCCACACCCAGAAGGATCAGCGCGGAGCCGTTCTTCATAACGAGGACGGCCGGCAGGACCAGCGCGGGAATGTCTGAAATGTCGCGCTTGACGGCCTCGGTCTCCAGACCGGCGCGTCTCGCCGCGCGGTCGTAGAGCGAAACGGATAAGCGTCCGTCCGTGATCGGAAGTCCGCCGAGGAGGGCTTCGCGGCTTACCGCGCGGCCGTGATGGGCGGCGAGATAAGTCAACGACGCGGTGAGGGGATCGTCGCCTAATGCACGTGGCCTGTTTGTCGCGGCAGGCTTTGAAATTGAGTCATCCGGCGAGGGGCGGACGGCGTCGGCCGCCGCGCTGGGGGTGCGAAACAACAACTGAAACCTCGACAAGCAAAATGGAAATGCAGCAATCGCATTTGAAGATTTCGGGCAGACTACAACAAATAGCGAACAAATTCAGCGAAACTTATCTTAACGATTAACAAGGAATCGAAAGGGCCCCGACTTGGGGCCCTTCCGGCAGTCCTGTCCTGAGCTTGTTGGCGGTCGCTACCGAGCGGAACTCGGGAAGGCCGACAGCAGCCAGTGGGGCTTGGTCGACGCATAGGAGCTCGCGTTCGCCGTGACCGACGGATCCGCGTAAATGACGTTCGGGCCGTCCGCAGCGGTCTTTTGCTGCTGCATCCATTCCGCTGAACCGGGCACCGCTGCGGTCGTCGTCGCGCCGGTGAAGCGGTCCGCAAAGCCAACGTCCTTCGGCTGGGCTGCCGCATAGGTCTTGGCAGGACGGGCGACAGGCGCCGGAACGGCGACGTGCAGCGGCTCTGACCCGGTTTGCGGGAGGTTCACGCGAAGGGTCGGGAACGAGTAGCGGGGCAGGCCAATCGAAAGCATGTCCGTCGGCGCGGCATCGACCGGCGGCGGAGCCTTCAGATACTCGATCAACGTCCCCATCGCGGCCAGCAGCTGATAGTCGGCGAACACGACCACGCCGCGGGCGGACGTGAGCGAGACGGACGTGTTGAAGAACTGGTTTTGCGCGTTCAGGAGATCGATCAGGGAGCGCTGGCCGAGCTCGTATTCCTTCTGGTAGGCCGTGATGGTCTTCCTGGCTGCTTCCAGCTCACGGGTCAGAGCACCGATGCGCGTCGCCGTAATAGTACGGGCATTCCACGCCTTGTCGATCGACTCATAGGCGTCGCGCTGCAGGCGGGCGTGGCGCATGGTGGCTTCCGTGTAGCGCTCGGCCTTCTCCGACCGATTCCACGCATCCTGGCCGCCGCGGAAGATGTCCCACGACATGACGACCTTGCCGCTATAGTCCTCATGCGTGATGGAGGGAGTTCCTGGGGCCGCCACGTAAGGGTAGGAGTTGTCGTAATGGGTTGCCCGTCCCTCGAGATAGAATTTCGGACCGAACGTGCCGTCGGTGGCCTTGAACGCGTGCTTAGCGGCGTCGGCGTCGGACTGTGCCGCCGCGATCGTCGAATTGAACCGGAGGGTGGTCGCCAGCGCTTCGTCGCGGCTGTGCGGCAAGCCCGCGAGCGGGGCGGGGAAGCGAACGTTGATCGGCTCAAGGCCAACCGTCTTGCGGTATTTCGCCCTGGCGTCATCCAGGCTGCGCTGGAATTCGGCGAGTGCCGCACGGGCGGCCTCGACGCGCTCGCGGGCCTGCTCCAGGTCGCCTTCGCCGGCCCGGCCGCCCGAGAAGCGGGAGTTCACGTTTGAAAAGATCTTTTCGTGATTGGCGACGTTTTGCTGGGCAAGGCTGACCAGCCGCATGTAGCGCGTGACGTCGATGTAGCCTTCGGCGGCGTCGAGGGCCAAGAGCTCGGTTCTCTCCTTGACGCGGGAGGCGGCGGCATTGACCCGTGCGGTCTGGCGCCAGACGTCATAGATCGACGAAAAACCGTCCCACAGCAGCTGGCGCACCACCACCGATTCCTGGCTGCCATTGCGCCATGGGCCTGACCCCACGGTCGGCGCCGCCTGAATGTTCGGGGAGATGAAGCCCGGCGATTGATCGAATTTTTCTGGGCCATAGCTGGCGTCAATGCGCACCTGCGGCAGCAGCGTGCTCTGGGTTTGCCGCAGCTCGCTTTCCGTCGCCCGCCGGTTCGCGGAAGCCTCGCCAACACCCGGGTTGGTCTGCATGGCCTGCCGTAGTGCATCATTAATAGAAAAAACCTCGGCACATGCTGGCGTTGCCGCCAAGCATAGGCACGCAATGACCGTGTATGCCGACTTCATAATCTCAGCCCCTACTCACAAAAATATTCTGTAGAATCCCCCGAAGGGTAACAAAGGACAGTTCCGCGACCTATGACATTTGAGCCACACAGTGGCTCTAAGTGGGGGCATGTCATGGCGGGCGAGTGAGCAGAATCTCAAGATTTTGGTTAAATTTCAATATTTTAGTTGTATTTGCTTGGGCGCGGGATGGTTGCCAAGGAGCAACACCGAAAGCCCGGAACAGCAGGTCAGTTAAGTTTGTCCTAATGGCCGGCCAGCGAGGCTACTGTTCGTGGCAGGTCGCGAGGTAGGTCGCGACGAGGGGCGGGGCCTTTGGGTCTGACGAGGGGCCGTCCAGCCGGCTGGTCAGTTTGTAAAGCGACCTGCTGGCAAATAGAACCGGAAGATCTCTGCAGTGGACTCGTCCACGCGGGTTGCAACGATCGACGCAGCGGTGCGTTGGGCGGCGGCGAAAACATAGGTCATGACCTTGGTTCCCCTGCCTTCAATCGCGACCGACGTTCCCCACGTGACCGTGAAGGTCTGACCATCGATCACAACAGCGGGCCGGACCGCGTCCAGATCGTCATCGATCCATCGAACGTCACTGCCTTTGCCTGAGGTGCCAGGCTCGATCCGCTTGCCGCGCGGCGTGTCGCAGGTGAACTTTGAAGGTTCAGCTACCGCTGCGCTCGTCGCCGCCAAGAACAACAACAGGCAGCCGACCGACCTCCGCATTGATTCTCCCCTCTGCAGTTGCGTTGGTTGGAATCATACTGATGTCTCCGAACGGCCTACGCAACTCGGTGATGTACGGATGTGGCTGACACGGCCGCTTCGGTATCCGGCCGATCTCAGCGGCAACGTCGGCGTCGTCCTGGCTTCACTCTGGCGCGATCGGATGCGGCGGACGTTCGATCGATGCCCTGATGCTTTCGAGTTCGAGGAAGACGTCAGCTTGCCTGCGAAGCTCGTCGGCGATCATGGGAGGCTTTGTTCGGATGCTGGAAACGACGGTCACGCGGACACCAGCCCGCCTGACCGCCTCGACAACGGCGCGCAAATCACCGTCGCCAGAGAACAGGTACGCGTGGTCGATGCGGTGCGCGATTTCCAATGCGTCGACCGCGAGCTCGATGCCGATGCTGCGCTTCATTCGCCGCCTCCCTTCGCCGTCATCGTGGGTTTTGGCTAACTTTCTCCTGACCGCATATCCGTTGTAATCGAGCCAATCCACCAGCGGCCGAAGGCTGCTGAACTCGTCGTCGTCTCTCACGACCGTGTAGAAGTAGGCGCGGACGATCTGTCCATACTTGCCGAACTCCGAGAGCAGTCGACGGAAATCGATTTCAAAACCGAGGTTCTTGACCGTGGTGTGAAGATTCGCGCCATCGATGAAAAGTGCAATGCGATCGGTCATCTCAAGTCCCCATGACGCCCAGATCAGTCGCTGTACGCTTTGGTTTTGAAAATTCCTCGAGCGCATCGTGGGTGAGCGCCAAATTGAAATGACTGATCCTAGAGCAAGGACTCGGCTTGGAAAAAGTGAAAATTTTCGCCAACCCGGATGCCATACGAATCGTGCGCCTGTTGATAACATAACGGTCGAAAGCGCGCGGCTGGCCGCCCACGCAAACAAAACGATTGTCGTTGAACAACGATGCGGCCGTTCGCGCCGACGAAGCACGGAGGCGCATTCGCCAGCGCAGAAAAATTGGCCGCCATGGCGATTCGATGGCATCGGCGGTTCGAGCGCTTGCGCAACGCCGATTCTGATCTTTGCAGCGTCAGAAACGAACGCCCGCCGTGGATGCCGAGCAAAGGTGCAGCGCGGCCGTGCCGCCGCGCCGCTACTCACAAGGCGATTGTTGCGTCACCGACAAAACTACATCTAAAATCAATCTAGTGTAGCGGCATCATTTCGTGCCGGCGCGATATTTCGAGATACCACTTTTTTGCAGATGCAGGTTTTGGTCGATACCAATTTCGCCGCAGGAAGGACGGCCTTGCGTCCCCACATTACGCAGATGGTTATTCTAGCGGGCGGGTGTGGATGCGCGGCGGCGTGTCTGTCGCGCCGCCTCGACCAGTCTCTCGCATGCATCGCTAACGAGCCGTCGCGATCGACCCATTGCTCGATGTTCGGATCAGCAGGAGGCAGGGTGGGGCGCTCGCGATGGGGCTTGCCGTGATCGATGTGGCAATCGGGCGTCCGATCGAGGCGGGCACCAGGGAGTGTTGGGCAAGGCGCGCGAGATGCCTGGTCGTTCTCTCGTTCTGCATCATGCTGTCCTGTTGCGGGGCCGCTCGCCAGGCCATCGAGAAGGAGGTGGGACCGGCACCGGATCCAATAACGGAGACGGCAACAGCGGCCACAGAGCCGACACCAGCGGCGACAACGACACCGACGCCGACGCCGGAGGCGACAGGGACGCCGGCACCGGCGGCGGAACCGGTCAACCTGAACGGCGCACTCGCGGAATGCCGGAACGCGTTTCCGGATCAGATCGCGCAGGCGGTCGCGAGAGCGTCGTGTGTGATCAAGGCGACCGAGCTCGTCCGACCGCTATTGCCGTTTCCCGATCTGCTCGATCGGGAGAATGCGCTGCGCAAAGCGCTGGCCGAGCAGGTTCAAGCAAGAACAATGTCCCTGCTTGAGCGCAACATCCAGATTCAGAAGCTGCATTCGCAGCTCCTCGAAGAAGAGCGCAGTAGGCTATCGGCCGCGCCGGCGGACGGGAGCAAGCCGCCGCTGGCGGTCACGCAATGGCGGCAATCCAATGGGGAGAGTTGCGGCCGGCTCGGAGGGGATTCCGGGACATGTTATTGAGTGGAAGGTCATATGTCCGCCTCTTCCCGAGAGGCGGCTCGCCTATCGGAGCCCACACTGAATATGCGGGCCGTTGCGTAGAGGCGAAAGTCTAGGGTTGCACGGCGCCGATCTTGGCGACTGGCTTGCGCGCCACGGGCTCGCATTGGATTGGCCGTCTTAGAGTCGTGGCTGTATCGTAAGAGACGTGGCTGTATCGTACGCGTATTCAAGCAGACGGAAGAGTCGGCTGGCTGTTCGGATGACGCGAACGGGCATCTTAAAAGGGAGCGGCAATGATCGACGTGGAGATGACCCGAGCGAGCTATCGTCCGAACCAAATTACCACGCTGTTCGTCGGCGAGAGCGCTCCCGCCAGTGGCGATTTCTTTTACTACGGCGACAATGCCATGCTGCGGCACATGCAACGCGCTACAGAGGCGGTACTCGGCCAGAGCGACGAGGATTTTTTGGACCGCTTCAAAAGCTACGGCTGGTTTCTCGATGATCTCGTACTCACGCCGGTGGACAAATTGCCTCCTTCCGAACGCCGGAGCACATGTCACGGCGCAGCGGATAGCCTTAGCAATCGAATTGCAGCCTATCGTCCCCTAGCAATCGTCTCTGTTCTTGTCAGCATCAGGAGCATCGTTGAAGCAGCGGCAAGAGCAGCCGGAAGCGACGCGCGGCTGTTTGGCGTGCCATTCCCCGGCATGGGCCAGCAAGCACGCTTCCACAATGAGATGGTCCAGATCATCCCACTGCTTCCACGGAACGGAGCCGACTAAGGGAACGCCCACTTCTTCGGCGGCAGCCCATAGCGAGCCAAACGCCGAGAACCGAAGCGGCTCAAATACCGAACGAGTGCCTCATCCGGCTCAGCATCGTCATGACGGCGTTGGTGTGCCGACCGTGGTGTACCGACCGTACGTAAGATACTGATCAACCTGTGATGCACCAAGCCGACCTAGCAGGCTGTTGAAAAAAGGCGGTCGCCGCCGACCGAGGATCATGATTCATTGGCTCCGACGAGATTCGGAGATGGTGCGTGCGCGGCGGCGACAATCGAACGGGCGAGCTGTTCAGCTACGTCGACCTGGAAGCAAGGGTGCGGCGTGATCATCCGCTGCGAGGGATCCGGACGATCGTGAACGAGGCGCTGGCGGCGCTGGAGCACGAGTTCGCCGCCCTTTATTCGCCGATTGGACGGCCGTCGATCCCGCCGGAGAAGCTGCTGCGGGCGATGCTGTTGCAGGCGTTTTATTCGATCCGCTCGGAGCGACTTCTGATGGAGCGGTTGGAATATGATTTGCTGTTCCGCTGGTTCGTCGGAATCGGAGTCGACGATGCAGCCTGGGACCATTCGGTATTCTCGAAGAACCGCGACCGGCTGCTGGAAGGCGACATCGCGGCGAAGTTCCTGGCGGCGGTGCTGGCGCAGCCCAGGGTGAAGAAGCTTCTGTCGAGCGATCACTTCTCGGTCGACGGCACGCTGATCGAGGCCTGGGCCTCGATGAAGAGCGTCAAACCGAAGGATAGCTCCGGCGAGCCGCCGGCCCAAGGCGGCGGGCGCAATGCTGAAGCGAACTTCCATGGCCAGAAGCGCTCCAACGACACCCATGCTTCGACCACCGATCCGGAGGCCAGGCTCTACCGCAAGGGGAAAGGCAAGGAGACGAAGCTGTGCTTCATCGGGCACGGGCTGATGGAGAACCGCCACGGCTTGCTGGTCGACGCCTGCCTGACGCAGGCCGGTGGGCATGCCGAACGGGTGGCCGCGCTGCACATGATCGAGCCTCGTGCCGATCGACCGACAGCGATCACGCTTGGTGCCGACAAAGCCTACGATGCAGAAGACTTCGTCAACGAGCTGCGCTCGATGAACGTGACGCCGCATGTTGCGCAGAACACCGGCGGCCGTAGCTCTGCGATCGACGGGCGTACGACCCGGCACGGCGGTTATGCTGTCAGCCAGCGCATCCGCAAGCGGATTGAGGAGGCATTCGGCTGGATCAAGACGGTCGCCGGGCAAGAGAAGACCAGATTCCGTGGCCGTGATCGGGTCGGATGGGCCTTTACCTTCGCTGCGGCCGCCTACAATCTGGTGCGGCTGCCCAAGCTGATCGCGGAGACCGGTTGATGGCCAAGGTGCCTGGCTTTGCCACGGCCTTTGCCGGCCGCTGGCGCATCGTCGAAATGGACAACTGGGACAGCGACTTCCTCGATCTTGTCGGAGAGGCGCATCTCACCTTCCGTGGCAAGTCCGATGGCGAAATAGCGTTTGGGGCTCTCAAGGGCTTCCTGGATGCTCGCTACGGCACCCGCGACGGATCGGCCTGCGCCGAGTTCTCATGGGAGGGGCACGACGAGAATGATCCGTCCTGTGGTCGCGGATGGGCCATGATCGGCACTGCGGGCAGGCTCGTTGGCCACTTCTACATCCACAATGGCGACGATTCAGCCTTCGTTTGCGAACGCGGCTGAGTTCTTCAACGGCCTGCTAGGTCAAGCGGGCTACCGTGGTCGGGTTGTGGACCCAACTGCGACATAGATGCCGGGTGGTCGCACGCTTGGGCTGTTAGAGCGCTGCGCGTGCTGCGCGAAGCGCCCACAGGCCGACGCACTTTGATCTGCATCAAGGTCTAGGCTGGCGGTCACGGACTAAGCAAGCGATGGAGGCGGGCCTCCGCCTCCATCCCTGAGGCTTCAACAGAGGGAAGAACATTATGCGCAAATTATTCGGAGCAGTATGTTTCTCACTGTTACTTTCTGCAGTTCCTGCAAATGCATTCGATCAAAGTCAGAAGGACGAACTCGGGAAGATTAGCACCGCCTATGAGCAGTATTTCAACAAGCAGGATGCTGCAGGCATTACTTCACTTTTTGCGAAGAATTACCTGCGCGTTACGCCAATGGGGATTGTTGACAACACGAAATACTATGAAGGAGCGTTCAAGGCCGGGATGAATCACTTGGAAATAAGAACAACCGACATTCAGCTCTTGTCGGAGAACATGGCTATGCGAACCGGCGAGGCCCGCGTAACCGGCAAGAGTGAGAAAGGTGATCCTCTGGAATTGAACGCTTTCTGGACCAGTCTCGATGTTCGTGAGAATGGCCAGTGGAAAATTCGTATGCTGACGTCGATGCCCAAGGCACCGCCGCAGCCGCAAGAGGAAGCAGCTAAATAACCTGAGGCGTCGGCGAACTTCGGGGCGGCAAACTGCCGCCCCACATTCCGCGCTACAACTCCGGGGATCCTTGTGGCCCGCGGCTTGGGTCTCGGCGGGCTTGATCCCGGGATGCGCCACCATGCGGCGCGTCGGAGACCAGAATGCGCCCGGGTCGTTGAACGGATCGCCAGCCGTTTTGTCGGTGTGCAGCTCTGTTACGAAGCCTGTCCGACCGGCTACGGCCTTTATCGTCTGATCCTATTGCTCGGCCTTGAATACGCAACCCTGATGCGAGGAATATGGGGATCTGGTGAAGAACCGCCGAGGCGCCCATCAACTTGATCATGCGCGAGCCCAGAACGCGTCTGGCGGATCGAGAGCGAGCTTGGCGCGCCTCCGGCCTTCACCTGGGCGCAAACCAAGTGCTCGGCAACACCAAGGCGCACCTCGCGTCTTACGTCGCTGGCAAATGGAAGAGCCAGCGCAGGATCTGGCCTGGCGCGCAGGTGTCGACGTGTGGGGCGTCATCTCGGAGATCCGCGATCAGGCCCAATTAGTGTACCGCGTACCTGCGAGGCTGCGTCGGCATGCCCGGCGCTCCAGGTTTTTCTCGTCAAAGCCTGCGGATTGCATCGCGTGCCGGTCTCTCAAGGACACATTCAAATTCGCCCCATGATCCACGGTTCGTCCCAAGCGATAAGCACTGCAATGGTCAACGCGGCGATGACATAGAGGAGGAATTCGGTTCTCGTGACGTTGAACACCATTTGAGTCCTCGTTCGCCTCTGTTTGCGTCTGCTCAGGTGGCGTGCGTGGTTCTAAAATTCCACGGGCGTATCCAGGGTGAGCACCCTAGCCGAAATGATTAATCCTGGAGCAAGGACTCGGCAGGGAAGAAGCGGAAGTTCTTGCGATCGCGGGTAGCGTACGAATCGTGCGCTTTCTGATAAGATGGCGGTCGCGGGCGGCTTGCAAGCGGCCATGCCATTATTTTGATATTCTGCGCGTTCGTGCCGCGGAAGGTCTGCCAGGCGCTCCCGCGATCAGGGAATTTGGGAGCCGTCTCGAGAGGAGCTGCGATACCTGCTCTTTCGGCGCAGAAGCTTGGTCTGCGCGGAGAGGTCCACAATTACCTGCATCGTTGGCCGGAGGGCTTGCGTCCGAAGCGAGCGCCGAGCAACGGTTCGACCGGATTTGAAATTTCAATGGTCATCCAGCAGGAATCATTTGCATTTTTAAGGTCGGCGCGCTGGCGAAAGCTCGGAAAAGCGGAGATCGGATGCGCAGGGGAGATCGATCTCTTCCCGGATAGGTTGATATTGCGTTAATTTGAAAAAGCGGATTACATGCCGGTATGAATTTGTGTGTCCCCGCAGCGCGTTAGCGGTGCGGTTTTTTTGCTGCGTGCGCTTAGCGACCGCGTGCAATGCGCGGTCAGGTGATCCGGATACAGCGCCGGGTCATTGCCGCGAATGCTCATATTTTAGGGGGTTAATGCTTCATGGCTACCATCGACGTTACAGCTCAGAGCTCAACAGCCACCACCGATACCGGAGCAGTTTTCACGAACGTAGCGTCGGTTGCTTCGACCGGCACAGGCGTATTCGACAGCTTTCTGGTTATCCAGAACAACGGCACCGAGCAGGGCTACAATACGGATGGCTCGCCTCTGCCGCTTGACGACAAACAAGCATCGCATACCAACGCAATCCTGCTTTCGTCGATTCCGGTGGTCACCGGAGATGGTCAGAACGGCACCGTTGCAGGAACTCAGTACCTCGAGTTCAGACTCGACATCAATCAAAACGGGTCGGCCAACCAACCCCAATTGATCTCGTTGGATCAATTGAAGATCTATCAGGAAAGCAGCGGTAATCTCCTGACCGACTTCGCCGGCGAAACGCCGAAATTCGACCTTGGCGACAATACGGTTTTGCTTAACGCGCAGTGGGATGCCGGCAGCGGCAAGGGTGATTATGTGATCCTTGTCCCACTTTCCAATTTCGATACGTCCGGAGCCGACCCTTACGTTTATCTCTATTCGCAGTTTGGCGCTGTTGGCGGTGACTATGCTGCAAACAGCGGTTTTGAAGAATGGGGTGTCATCGGAAGTGGAGGGAGCGGGCTCGGCGCGCTGAGCGTCGTCAAACAGGTTCACGATATCGATGGCAATACTCAAAATTTGGTGGTCGACCATGCCGGCCAGCAGATTGATTACAGCATTGAGGTTGGGAATACCGGAACGGGCGTGCTCGCCCTGACGTCAGTTACCGACCAAATCGAAAGCTTAGGCGCCACGGCTGCTGTTGCCGTGACAACGACTTTTAATAATGCGACGTACAATCTGGGTGATACGAACCATAATAACCTGCTCGATCCCGGCGAACACTGGCAGTACACAGCGACGTACACCGTTCAGCAGGCTGATATAGACCATGATGGCTACGGCACCGGCGCAGGTGGCGCGCCAGGTGATGGCTTCATCGACAATCTGGCTACAGCATCAGCAACGGGTGTTCCCGATGCTACAGATACAGCGTCTGTCGCAATCGACTACAAGCCGTCGATGTCGGTCGATAAGACGGTGGTTTCCGTCGACGACGTCAACGGCGACGGGCTGACCGACGCGGGCGACATCATTCACTACAACATCCATGTCGCGAACACGGGTAATGTGACGCTGACCGGCGTGACAGTGACCGACCCGCTGACGGGCGATCCGGCGGGCGGTTTGTCGACGCTTAACGTCGGGAGCAGCGAGGATCTGGTGGCGACCTACACGCTGACGCAGGCCGACATCGACAACCACGGCTCGAACCTGGTTGATCTCATCCAGGACGACAAGATCACCAATACGGCGACCGCGGACAGCGACCAGACCTCCCCCGTCAGCGACTCGGTTGATCAGCCGATCGACTACAAGCCGTCGATGTCGATCGTGAAGACAGTGGTGTCGGTAGATGACGTCAATGGTGACGGGCTGACCGACGCGGGCGACATCATTCACTACAATATCCATGTCGCGAACACGGGTGACGTGACGTTGACCGGCGTGACGGTGACCGACCCGCTGACGGGCGATCCGACGGGTGGCCTATCGACCCTGGCTGTTGGGAGCAGCGAGGATCTGGCGGCGACCTACACGCTGACGCAGGCTGACATCGACAATCACGGCTCGAACCTGGTTGATCTTACCCAAGACGACAAGATCACCAATACAGCGACCGCGGATAGCGACCAGACCACCCCGGTCAGCGACTCGGTGGATCAACCGATCGACTACAAGCCGTCGGTCGATCTGACCAAGACGGTCCTTTCCGTCACGGGAGGGCATGCTGATCATGTTGGCGATGTCATCACCTATCAGATCACCGTGGAGAACACCGGCGACGTGACGCTAACCGGGGTCAAAGTAACGGATGCGCTGGAAGGCTATTCCCTTGCCACGTTGGACAATTCGACCGTGACCGGAGACAACGGAAACCACGTCCTCGATGTGGGTGAAACCTGGACCTACACAACGACCCACACATTGACCCAAGCGGACTTGGACAACAACTGGCTCAATGGTGGCGATGGCGTATTCGATAATACCGCCACGGTCACTGACAATCAAAACGTAACGGACTACGACACGGCTCACGTCCTACTGGGACCTGGCGTGCGGACGCCCGGCTTCTGGGCACAAAAGACCTGGCAAACATTCTGGGACGGTAACGCAAATAATCAACCTAAGCAGGCCGGAACAGATGGCTTTGCGAGCGGCGAAATCACCTATGCCGTAGATTCAAATCACGACACACATGTTACCTCTGCTGACAAAGCGGGTCTCTTGATCGGTGATTACAATCTCAACGGAGTCCAGGACATCGGCGAAAACGTGCTGTTCATCTCGACGGCCGATGCACTTACGCTGCTGAATGCGTCCGACAAGCAGGTCCAGGATGGCCGCTATATGTTGGGCAGGGACGTCGTAGCCACTTGGCTCAATTATCTTGAAGGTAATGCAATCGGAAATGGTTCGGCCGGCACTGCAAGGCACGACATTGATGATGCAATCAAGTGGCTCGAATACACGCAAGCCAAACCGGGTGCCATCGAAAACAGTGCGGATTTCCATACCTTGTCGGTGGCGGACGACCTTACGTCGAGCTCGGCCGTCAAGACGTCATCTGCGATATGGAGCGGCCCGGTGGTAAATGTGCCGCTGCTCGGTCAAGCCATCGATCTCTCGGCAAGCCATCTCCACACCGATCTAGATCACTACAACAACTTAGGCTTCGTCTGACCGCACGACAGAGGAGGGGCTCGGACGAGAGTATTCTCGTTCGGGATCCTCTGCTTGCCCACGGGATACCGGCATTGCCGTCAGCCGTACTCATGAGACGCCCGGTGACCCGGTCAATCGCGCAGCAGGATCTGAGGGACAATGTCCGGCGCGCGCGTCGTTTCGCTCTGTATCGTGCTGGCCTGTTGCGGGGTCGCTCGCCATGCCATCGAGCAGGCGGCCGAGCCTGAGCCGGCAGCGGTCAACCTGAAGGCGCGCTCACGGAATGCCGCAGCGCCTTCCCCGACCAGATCGCACAGGCGGTGCAGCGCGCGTCCTGCGTAATCAAGGCGGCCGAACCCGTTCGGTCGCTGGCGTTTCCGAGAGTATAACGCGCAAAGCGTTGGCAGAGTAGGTGCAAGCACGAGCCATTTCCCTGCTCGAGCGCAACATCCAGATCCAGAAGCTTCATTCGCAGCTGCTCGAAGAGGAGCGCAGCAGGCTATCGGCCGCGCCGGCGCGCGGACTGTTCCCTGACGAAACAAGGCATGGTCGGGATGGCGTCGGAGCCCGCGGCGCCCAAACCGGCGCTACGCGTGGATACGACGTTTGAGGCGACCCCGTAAATCAACGGGGCATTGTTGACGACAGGAGGGAACCACATGGCGGCACGGCGTTAATCGTTAAAGTAGAGCAAATCCCACGGCTCTAGACGGCTGCGCAAATTTGCGGCAAATTGCATTCAATTAGGTTTAGAGGTTTGGCCGCCCGCAGTCTTGCGGACCAGGCGCCGAAGCCTCTCGAAGCTGAATATTGAAAGACAAGAAAAATTGCGAGCATGCGGAGTGCAGGGCCGCACGCGAAACGGGCAGGGTAATGGCGGTCGGAGTCTTTTCACGGTAGGCGTCTAATGGCACATGGGCGGCCTTTTGGCCGCGCGCCCCACGAATATTGCTGATGGGCATCGTGTGCGTGTTGTTGTGAATTGATTTTCGGGTGCGATCACGCCTGCTCTGCGTCGGCAGAGTTCAAGGAGTGTGTATTGAGTCGCATTGTTTCATCCCGAAGGTCCGACCAATGATCAACTGGTCCGAAGTCGAATCGCGTTCCCAAGGAACTTTAAATTCTGCGTCTACATCTCCTTCATGGTCAGCCGATTTTTCGATCGAGACCTCGCTCACCCCGGCCAATGATCCGCTGGCTTCGAGCCCGTCGGTAGCAACTGATGCGCCGATGGAAGCCGAACACGATCCGTCCGACATGCGCTCCTTGTCGCCGAGGCGCTATTTCGCTGTCACCTATCAATCCCATCACTAAATTCGAGGCCGTTCATCGCTCTCATTGAATCGCTGAACCATTACTTACACGCGAATTGTACGACCAGAATATTGAACGCATAAAGGCATTGCAGCTATGGCCACCACTCAGAACACCTCAGGCGGTACGACAACGTCGTTCAGCAATACGCCCCAGGCGGTTGACGATAGTTACAATTATTCAGCGAGCGTGTCGGGAATACTCATCTTGAATGTGATGGCCAACGATCTTGGTGGCGCCGCCAAGTCGCTGTGGTCCGTCGACAACGATCTTAGCGTCAGCGTTACATCGTCGAACGGTAAATACGCTCCAGCCGATCTCCTGACGAAAGACACGGTCTATTCAACCACTCTTGCGGGCGACGCAGGGACCTCCGATACGAGCCTGCTCGGTGCTAAAATCTGGATCAATTCGGACGGGACAATTGGATACGACGCATCGAGCATCTCAGCGCAACTTCAGGCGAAAGCGGCAGGCGAGACTCTTGTTGACAAGTTCACCTACGCCATTCGGCTGGGCAATGGAACGCTGAGCTGGGCGACGACTACGTTGACATTTACGGGGGTGAACGACGGTCCGGTGCTCTCCGCCGACGCCTCCGGGCCGCACAATATCACCGAGCTCGCCGGCCACACCGGCGATACGATCGATCACGACACGACGACAGGGACGCTAGCGTTCACCGACGCTGATCTTAGCGACACGCACGTGGTGAGCAAAAGTGATCCCAACTTTGCGTGGTCGGGCGGCCCGCTCACCGCGGCTCAGGTATCGGCGTTAACCACGGCAAGTTCGTTGACAGTGACTGAGACCGACAGCACGGGATCGGGCTCGGGTTCGGTCAGCTTCAGCTACAGCGCAATCGACCAGACCTTCGATTTCCTGGCTCAGGGCGAGACCCTGACGGTCACCTACAATCTGACGGTCACGGACAACCACGGCGCAAGCTCGACCAAACCCATCACGATCACGATCACCGGCACCAACGACGCGCCAGTGGTTGCGGCGGCGCTGACCTCGACGGCGGCGGAAGGTGCTGCGTCCTATCCGCTGAACCTGCTGAGCGGGGCGAGCGATCCCGACCACGGCGAGACGGCGACGCTGAGCGTTGCCGATGTGAGCTATGCGGTCGACGGCGGAGCCTCGTCTTCGACGGCGCCGGCCGGGGTGAGCCTGTCGGGCTCGACGCTGACGGTTGATCCGACCGACCCGGCGTTCAACAGCCTGGCGGTCGGCGAGCATATGACGATCGTGGTGTCCTACAATGTGAAGGACGCGCAGGGTGCGACGGTGGCGCAGACCGAGACGATCACGATTACCGGCACCAACGACGCGCCGGTGGTTGCGGCGGCGCTGACCTCGACGGCGGCGGAAGGTGCTGCGTCCTATCCGCTGAACCTGCTGAGCGGGGCGAGCGATCCCGACCACGGCGAGACGGCGACGCTGAGCGTTGCCGATGTGAGCTATGCGGTCGACGGCGGAGCCTCGTCTTCGACGGCGCCGGCCGGGGTGAGCCTGTCGGGCTCGACGCTGACGGTCGATCCGACCGACCCGGCGTTCAACAGCCTGGCGGTCGGCGAGCATATGACGATCGTGGTGTCCTACAATGTGAAGGACGCGCAGGGTGCGACGGTGGCGCAGACCGAGACGATCACGATCACCGGCACCAACGACGCGCCGGTGGTTGCGGCGGCGCTGACCTCGACGGCGGCGGAAGGTGCTGCGTCGTACCCGCTGAACCTGCTGAGCGGGGCGAGCGATCCCGACCACGGCGAGACGGCGACGCTGAGCGTTGCCGATGTGAGCTATGCGGTCGACGGCGGAGCCTCGTCTTCGACGGCGCCGGCCGGGGTGAGCCTGTCGGGCTCGACGCTGACGGTCGATCCGACCGACCCGGCGTTCAACAGCCTGGCGGTCGGCGAGCATATGACGATCGTGGTGTCCTACAATGTGAAGGACGCGCAGGGTGCGACGGTGGCGCAGACCGAGACGATCACGATCACCGGCACCAACGACGCGCCGGTGGTTGCGGCGGCGCTGACCTCGACGGCGGCGGAAGGTGCTGCGTCGTACCCGCTGAACCTGCTGAGCGGGGCGAGCGATCCCGACCATGGCGAGACGGCGACGCTGAGCGTTGCCGATGTGAGCTATGCGGTCGACGGCGGAGCCTCGTCTTCGACGGCGCCGGCCGGGGTGAGCCTGTCGGGCTCGACGCTGACGGTCGATCCGACCGACCCGGCGTTCAACAGCCTGGCGGTCGGCGAGCACATGACGATCGTGGTGTCCTACAATGTGAAGGACGCGCAGGGTGCGACGGTGGCGCAGACCGAGACGATCACGATTACCGGCACCAACGACGCGCCGGTGGTTGCGGCGGCGCTGACCTCGACGGCGGCGGAAGGTGCTGCGTCGTACCCGCTGAACCTGCTGAGCGGGGCGAGCGATCCCGACCACGGCGAGACGGCGACGCTGAGCGTTGCCGATGTGAGCTATGCGGTCGACGGCGGAGCCTCGTCTTCGACGGCGCCGGCCGGGGTGAGCCTGTCGGGCTCGACGCTGACGGTTGATCCGACCGACCCGGCGTTCAACAGCCTGGCGGTCGGCGAGCACATGACGATCGTGGTGTCCTACAATGTGAAGGACGCGCAGGGTGCGACGGTGGCGCAGACCGAGACGATCACGATTACCGGCACCAACGACGCGCCGGTGGTTGCGGCGGCGCTGACCTCGACGGCGGCGGAAGGTGCTGCGTCGTACCCGCTGAACCTGCTGAGCGGGGCGAGCGATCCCGACCACGGCGAGACGGCGACGCTGAGCGTTGCCGATGTGAGCTATGCGGTCGACGGCGGAGCCTCGTCTTCGACGGCGCCGGCCGGGGTGAGCCTGTCGGGCTCGACGCTGACGGTTGATCCGACCGACCCGGCGTTCAACAGCCTGGCGGTCGGCGAGCATATGACGATCGTGGTGTCCTACAATGTGAAGGACGCGCAGGGTGCGACGGTGGCGCAGACCGAGACGATCACGATTACCGGCACCAACGACGCGCCGGTGGTTGCGGCGGCGCTGACCTCGACGGCGGCGGAAGGTGCTGCGTCGTACCCGCTGAACCTGCTGAGCGGGGCGAGCGATCCCGACCATGGCGAGACGGCGACGCTGAGCGTTGCCGATGTGAGCTATGCGGTCGACGGCGGAGCCTCGTCTTCGACGGCGCCGGCCGGGGTGAGCCTGTCGGGCTCGACGCTGACGGTCGATCCGACCGACCCGGCGTTCAACAGCCTGGCGGTCGGCGAGCATATGACGATCGTGGTGTCCTACAATGTGAAGGACGCGCAGGGTGCGACGGTGGCGCAGACCGAGACGATCACGATTACCGGCACCAACGACGCGCCGGTGGTTGCGGCGGCGCTGACCTCGACGGCGGCGGAAGGTGCTGCGTCGTACCCGCTGAACCTGCTGAGCGGGGCGAGCGATCCCGACCATGGCGAGACGGCGACGCTGAGCGTTGCCGATGTGAGCTATGCGGTCGACGGCGGAGCCTCGTCTTCGACGGCGCCGGCCGGGGTGAGCCTGTCGGGCTCGACGCTGACGGTTGATCCGACCGACCCGGCGTTCAACAGCCTGGCGGTCGGCGAGCACATGACGATCGTGGTGTCCTACAATGTGAAGGACGCGCAGGGTGCGACGGTGGCGCAGACCGAGACGATCACGATTACCGGCACCAACGACGCGCCGGTGGTTGCGGCGGCGCTGACCTCGACGGCGGCGGAAGGTGCTGCGTCGTACCCGCTGAACCTGCTGAGCGGGGCGAGCGATCCCGACCATGGCGAGACGGCGACGCTGAGCGTTGCCGATGTGAGCTATGCGGTCGACGGCGGAGCCTCGTCTTCGACGGCGCCGGCCGGGGTGAGCCTGTCGGGCTCGACGCTGACGGTTGATCCGACCGACCCGGCGTTCAACAGCCTGGCGGTCGGCGAGCATATGACGATCGTGGTGTCCTACAATGTGAAGGACGCGCAGGGTGCGACGGTGGCGCAGACCGAGACGATCACGATTACCGGCACCAACGACGCGCCGGTGGTTGCGGCGGCGCTGACCTCGACGGCGGCGGAAGGTGCTGCGTCGTACCCGCTGAACCTGCTGAGCGGGGCGAGCGATCCCGACCATGGCGAGACGGCGACGCTGAGCGTTGCCGATGTGAGCTATGCGGTCGACGGCGGAGCCTCGTCTTCGACGGCGCCGGCCGGGGTGAGCCTGTCGGGCTCGACGCTGACGGTTGATCCGACCGACCCGGCGTTCAACAGCCTGGCGGTCGGCGAGCACATGACGATCGTGGTGTCCTACAATGTGAAGGACGCGCAGGGTGCGACGGTGGCGCAGACCGAGACGATCACGATTACCGGCACCAACGACGCGCCGGTGGTTGCGGCGGCGCTGACCTCGACGGCGGCGGAAGGTGCTGCGTCGTACCCGCTGAACCTGCTGAGCGGGGCGAGCGATCCCGACCATGGCGAGACGGCGACGCTGAGCGTTGCCGATGTGAGCTATGCGGTCGACGGCGGAGCCTCGTCTTCGACGGCGCCGGCCGGGGTGAGCCTGTCGGGCTCGACGCTGACGGTTGATCCGACCGACCCGGCGTCCAACAGCCTGGCGGTCGGCGAGCATATGACGATCGTGGTGTCCTACAATGTGAAGGACGCGCAGGGTGCGACGGTGGCGCAGACCGAGACGATCACGATCACCGGCACCAACGACGCGCCGGTTGCCAACGCCGACACTGGGACAGTCAATGAGGACGCGACCCTCACCATGCCTGCCGCGAATGGCGTGATTCAGGGCACCACGGGCGGATCGGTGGCTGATACCGACGTCGACAATGCAACCAGCACGCTGGTGGTCTCAGGCGTGGTTGCCGGAACGGGGTCGGTGACGCAGGGTGTTGGGGTGGCGACCTCGATCGCGGGCACCTACGGTCATCTGACGCTGAATGCGAACGGCTCGTACAGCTATGTGGCCGACACCGCTAACAGTCTCGCCACGGGTGTCACGGCGGTGGACACCTTCACCTACACGGCCAAGGACCCGGGCGGGCTAGTGTCCAACAGCACGACATTGAAGATCACGGTGACCGGCACCAATGACGCCCCAGTTCTCGATCCGTCCAAAACGCCAGTGCTCACGGCCGAGAACCAAGGCAGCGGTGCGCCGGCAGGAGCTGTCGGTACGTTGGTCTCTAGCTTGGTGGATCTTAATCCACCCAGTGGTGGCTTGGACAATGTTACTGACGTCGATTCAGGGGCCGTGACCGGAATCGCACTGACGGGTACCGATACGAGCCACGGCACCTGGTTCTTTTCCACAAATAACGGCGCAACATGGACGGCTGTAGGAGCAGTTTCGAACACCACGGCCCTACTCCTCTCGGCGGACGCCAACACGCGGCTCTACTTCCAGCCAAGCGCGGGCTTTGCTGGAACAGATACGAATGCCATCACCTTCCGTGCTTGGGATCAGACCAGCGGCTCGAACGGAGTTAAGGTGGACACGTCATCCAATGGCGGTACGACGGCATTTTCGACAGCCATTGATACTGCGAACATCACTATCAATGCGACCGACACAACTCCGCCGACGGTGATATCGATTACGGGTGGCACCTCGTTGCCTGCGGGCAACAGCGAGACGATCACGTTTACATTCAGCGAAAAAGTGACCAATCTTACGCTTGGAGATATATCGCTAGCCGATAGCTCAAACGGCACCAGTTTGAGCAACCTTCAGTCCACGGATGGCGGGCTCACTTGGACAGCGACGTTCACCAAGGGCAGCTCCAATAGTACAACAATCAGCGTTTTCAACAGTGGCACTACGGCTGCCACGGATCCGTATTGGACCGACCTTTCGGGAAATCCCGGGACAGGTGGCGGATCTTTGACTATCTCGAAAAAAGCTCCTGCGGGTATTTCGGGGCAGCCGATTAATCTCGGTCTGGAACAACCCGAAGCAAACGACGCCGCTGTCTCAGTGACGATCACAAGCCTGCCAACGGGGTGGACCGTACCAAACGGCACCAAGCTTAGCGACGGTTCATTTGCCGTAACGGGCGTCGACTTAGGCGCGCTCACCGTTACGACGCCCCTTGAATTTGTCGGAGCCGCGGTTATCACCATTTCCGCCACCTGGGCCAATCCCGATGGTAGCTTTGACACAATTCTGGTTCGCGACAATGTCGAAGCGTACGCCCCGGGATCTCCAATTTTCGCCTGGTCGGGCGATGACCATCTGACCGGTTCAAGCGGCCACGATACCTTTGTGTTTTCGCAGCCGATTGGCAACGACGTCGTGCACAGTTTCGAGGTGTCCTCCGACGTCATCGACCTGATCAGCTATGGCTGGCAAAGTTTCGCGGACGTTCAAGCCCACACCGCGGACGACGCGCATGGCAATGCTGTGATCACGTTGGCTGATGGCCAAACGATCACGCTCGATGGCGTTCATGCATCGGATCTCACCGCCGCGAACTTCGAATTCGACGTGACGCCGACGGTCGAAAATCCCGGCCAGATGACAATCGGCGACGGCGCGATGCTGCCGCTGTCGGGCGTCATCCACAACACCGGCGAGATCGACCTGCAGGCCTCCGGCGACGACACGCTTCTCCAGATCATCCAGACTGGCATTACGCTCAACGGCGGCGGTCACGTGCTCCTGTCCGACGACGATCACAACATCATCGCCGGTACGGCCTCGAACGTCACACTCGACAACGTTGACAACGTCATCTCGGGTGCCGGCCAGATCGGGCAGGGCAGCCTGACGCTGAGCAACGAGGGCACTATCGATGCCACCGGAACCCATGCCCTTGTGATCGACACCGGAGCCAACGTGATCGCCAACGCTGGCACGCTGGAGGCAACCGGCAAGGGTGGGCTGGTGCTCGCCAGTGCGGTGGCCAACAGCGGTCTGATCTGGGCCAACGGCGGCACGGTCACAGCAGAAGGCGACGTTACCGGCAACGGCAACGCCTTGATCAGCGGGGCCGGCACCATCGAGTTCGGGTCAGCTTCGGCAGCAGGTGTCACCTTCGACGCGACCGCCGCTGGCCACCTGATTCTGGATGATGCGTTCCACTTCTCCGGCACGGTGACCGGCCTCGATGGCAATGACGACATCGACCTCAAGGGCATCAGCTTCGGCGCCAACACCACGGTGAGCTTCTCGGAAAACCAGGTGGGGACCGGCGGCACCCTGACGGTTTCGGACGGCGCTCACACCGCGAACATCGTCCTGCTCGGTCAATACGATCCGGCCGGCTTTGCCGAGAAGGCTGACGCAGCGAACGGTACGGTGATCACCTATGACCCGCACCACATCGCCTGAGGGGCGTGAACTTCACGGGGGAAGACTACTCGTGGGAGAAGCCAAACTCGGTAAGTTTACCCTCCTGCCTCTTTTGCGCCGGCAGCCGCTTTGGCGCAGGCGCCGGCCATGTTAAGTAGAACAGATTGGATGATTGATTTACTTGGACCTTTTGGCTGCCGCCTATTGGCTGCCGCTCATCATTTAGGGGGATGGCTCCGGCCAGGTTCCGCGTGAGTACCCTTCGTAAAAGAGCGGACGAATTCCGGCAGGCGCTGCAGGCCTGCCAAGGCTATTTTGTGACTGCGGCTATCTTCAGCCTGGCCATCAACCTGCTCTATTTGGCCGGCCCGCTGTACATGCTGCAGGTCTATGACCGCGTGATCTCGAGTGCCAGCGAGACCACGCTGCTGATGCTAACCCTCGCGCTTTTGCTGGCGTTCATGGCACTTGCGGGTCTCGACGCGGTGCGCGCACGCGTGCTGACACGCACCAGCATTCGCCTTGATCGCAAGATCGCGCCGCGGGTGATGACCGCAATCGTCGACCATTCGGCGAAAATCGGCGGCGCCCGCAGCCAGCTGTTGCGCGATTTTGATACGTTCCGCCAGTTCATCACCGGGTCCGGAATTCACGCGATCTTCGACCTGCCGTGGTCGCCGATCTACATCGCCGTGATCTTCTGCCTGCACCCGTTCCTGGGCGCCTTTGCACTGGGATCTTCGATCGTTCTGGTGCTGATGGCCTTTCTCAATGAATGGATCGTCAAGCCTCCGCTCTCCGAATCAGGTGAGGCGGCAAATCGAAACTACAGTTTCACGGAGATGAGCCTGCGCAACACTGAGGTGGTGCGCGCAATGGGGATGACCGCTGGTCTGTTGAAGCGCTGGAACCGCGACCGTGACCGCATGCTCGAGCGCCAAGTTGCCGCTAGCGATCGCGCGGCGACCATGCAGAGCCTGATTCGTTTCCTGCGGCTTTCGATGCAATCCCTGATCCTGGGTCTTGGTGCCTATCTGGTGATCGAGCGGATGACCACCGCCGGTGCCATGTTTGCCGCCAGCATCCTGCTCGGCCGCGCCTTGCAGCCGATCGAACAGATCGTCGGATCCTGGCGCAGTCTCGTCGCGGCCCGCGGCGCATTCCTGCGGGTGCGCGAGCTGTTGGCCGTCAATCCGCCGCGCCAATCAGGATTGACGCTGCCGCGGCCCGAAGGCCGTCTTTCCGTGGAAGCGCTGTCCTTTGCTGTGCCTGGAACATCGAGGCCCATTCTGCGCGGTGTCACCTTCCAGATCGAGCCGGGCGAAGTGCTGGGGATTATAGGCCCCTCGGGTGCCGGCAAATCGACGCTGGCGCGCCATATCGTTGGCGTTCAGCCGCCATCCGCAGGTGCCGTCCGCCTCGACGGGTCGGACGTTTCGAGCTGGATCAGGTCGTCGCTCGGCGAGCATCTTGGCTATTTGCCCCAGGATATCGAGCTATTTGCTGATACGGTGGCAGCCAATATTTGCAGATTCAAGGACGGAGACGACAAGGACATCATTCTGGCGGCGCGAATGGCCGACGTGCACGAGATGATCCTGCGGCTCGCCGAGGGCTACGACACCCAGGTCGGGGAGGGCGGAGCGACCCTGTCCGGCGGCTACCGCCAGCGCATCGGTCTCGCACGCGCGGTCTACGGCAATCCGAGCCTGGTCGTGCTTGACGAGCCGAGCTCGAACCTCGACTCGGAAGGTGACGCCGCACTCGCAGAGTGCATCATGGAGCTGAAGAAGCGCGGAACGACGGTAGTCATCATTTCGCATCGACCGGCAACGATCGGGGTGGCCGATAAACTTCTCGTGTTGCGTGACGGTGTTGTCGAGATGTTTGGCGCACGCCATGAAGTCCTGTCACGTCTAACACGTCCCGTGCCGGTACCGGCCGTTCGAGGGGCGGCGGGCTAGGAGACGTCATGTCGTTGCTTGATCTTGCCGACCTATCGATGCGCCCCGGCGCTGTTCCAGGCCGTGGAGGACTTGCCAACAAAGATGGGACGCCAAACGATTCCATTCGCAACATCGCGCTGGCGGGCTGGCTGATCATCGCGATCTTTTTCTTCGGTCTCGGCACCTGGGCGGTTACCGCACCTCTCAACGGGGCCGTGGTCGCCAACGCCGTCGTGAAGGTCGATGGCAACCGCAAGAGCCTTCAGCACCTCGATGGCGGCATCGTCAAGGAATTGCACGTCAGGGAAGGCGACAAAGTGCGCGCGGGCGATCTGCTGATCGTCCTGGACGAGACCCAGGCTCGCGCGGAACATGAGGTGCTGACGCAGCAATATGCCGTGCTGCGCGCAACGGAAGTCCGGCTGCTGACCGAGCTTGACCATGGCTCCCAACTTGTCATGCCGCCGGATCTGAAGGTGCGCTCTGACGATCCCTATTTCAAGAGCGTCTGGAACGGGCAACTCAGTCAGTTTGACACCCGCCGGGCGTCGCTCGAAGGCCAAAGAAGTGTCGTCCGTGAGAAGATCAACCAGCTGGGGTCCCAGATCGTTGGCTCGGAAGCGCAGGTGAAATCGTTCACCAACCAGATCGACTCAGTGCGCAAGGAAGCCAAAGACATCGCTCCGCTTGTCGACCGAGGGCTGATCGCCCGTCCCCGCATCCTGCAGCTGGAGCGGACCGCGTACGGTCTCGAAGGCCAGATTGCCGATGCAAACGCCAACATCGCCAAGGCACGCCAGGCGATCGCCGAGCAGGAGCAGCAGATCGCCCAGTTCGACAACGATCGGATGACCGACGTCACAAAGGACTTGCGCGACACGCAAGCCAAGCTCCTGGAGGTCATCCCGAAAGCGATGAACGCCAAGGCTGTGCTGGGCCGGATGGAAATCCGCGCCCCCTATACCGGCCGCGTGGTTGGCCTCAGCGTGTTTTCGGTCGGAGGCGTCATCCAGCGCGGCGACAAGATCCTGGACATCGTGCCGGACGAGGATTCGCTGACCATCGAAGCGCAGGTGGCGGTCGAGGATATCAGCGACGTGCATCCGAACACGCGCGCGGAAGTTCACCTAACCGCCTACAAGCAGCGGATCGTTCCGATCATCCATGGCGACGTCATTCAGGTCTCGGCGGACCGCTTGACAGATCCCAAGACCAACAATCCCTATTATACGGCCTTCGTGCGGATCGACCAGAATGAACTGGCGGCCTTGCCCAGTATCCACCTCTATCCGGGTATGCCGGCCACTGTCATGATCCCGACCGTTCAGCGAACCGCTTTCGACTACATCGTTGGGCCGCTGGTGATGTCGTTCAATCACGCGTTTAGGCAGAAGTGACCGCCTCCAATTGGCGTTCCGCTCACGGACTGCGGAAACAACGCGGCCGGAATCGCCTGATCGTTTGGTTTTGAGCGAGCGGCCGCAACCGGGCTCGACGCCGCGCCATTTATGCCGGGCGGGCGGCTTGACTGCCGGAGAAGCCGAGCCGGCGCGCGATGGCGACACCGCAGCGCCTTGTGGGGCGGGAGCAACCGGACACCCGATCAGGGATCGGGACGGCCTGTTGCGGGGCCGCTTGCCAGGCCATCGAGGAGGAGGCGGAGCCGGTAGCGGTAACCCGAACGGCGCGCTCGCGGAATGCCGCAGCGCCTTGCCGGGTCAGATCGCGCAGGCAGTGGAGCGGGCGGCCTGCGTGATCAAGGCGACGGAGCTCGTGCCGGCCGCTGTTGCCGTCTCCAGAGCTGCTGGATCGGGAGAACGCCCTGCGCAAGGCGTTGGCAGAGCAGGTCAAGCAAGAACAATGTCCCTGCTCGAGCGATATATAGATATATACAGCTCCAGAAGCTCAATTCGCAGCTCCTCGACGAATAGCGCGGCAGGCTATCGGCCGCGCCGGCCGACGCGAGCAAGCAGCAGCTGGCGGTCACACAGTGGCGGCAATCCAATGGGGACAGTTGCGGCCGGCTCGGAGGGGATTCAGGGACGTGTTATTGAGATGGGTCGATGGGCGATCGACGGAATGTTATACGGAGGCGCCTGGCAATCGAGGCGGAACTGAGGGGGGCCGCGGCCTAAACGCATCATACGCGGCAGGAATCGCCCACGGGAGCCCAAGCATCAGCAGTGGGGTATAGAGCGCTCCCCAATAATAGTTGTAAGGCTTACCGACCACAGCAAAAATGCAAAGATAGGCTGCTACCGTGAGTGCCGCTCTTAGACCTTGACGCCACGCGAAGAGACCGGTCAGCGCAGCGGGCAAAAGCGCGGCGGTCAGCCAAAGTGGCAAGACAAAGAGAATGCCGTTGAAGTGCGCAGTCTCTAGACCGAACCTGATCCCGCCAAATCTTATCCAGCCTCCGGGATAGGCCCGATCGGCAGGCCCCAATTGCTGCACGACCTCGATACAGTGCCATGCAAAATATACAGAATAAGCAAATAGACCGACGGCCCACCCAACTACTTCGCGCAAATTCCTTTGACAGATCGCAAAGGCAATGCAGAGCAAGATGTAAGGTGCAGCCAGTTCGCGTATGAACAACGCCGCCATTGCGGTCACGAGCCCTACCATCCATCTGCCATTGCCGTAGCTTACAGCCGAAAGCAGTATCAGTAGACCGGCCACGATTTCTGTCATGAATATGCTAGAATCTGCCTTAAGCAGAGCAAGGCTCGCGAGAATGCTCAGCGGCGCGGCCGTAGCAAGTAGGAAGTTGTCGTCTTGTTTACGTATCATTCGATAGGCAAGGTACAGAGCGGCTGATGTTAGTGCCATCAGCAAGCATTGCGCCCATGCAACAGATGGGAATAGCGCAAGCAATACAGGCCACGCGGGGGTACGCCAGTTGAATAGCGATGCGGTGCCATAGCCTTCCGCTAAAAGGACCTCATGCGCGGCGTAATAGTAGCCGGCGCCACGGCGCATGAGACCCAAGATGTCGGAATAGGCCTTGGCATCGCCATTTCCAGGCGTGGCTGACCTTATTGAATCAACCAGCGGCGGCGCGGCCGCGGCAACGAGGACGAGACCCAATGCTGCGATGAACGCAACTAAAACGATAGCCACGGCAACTCTTTGCGGCGCAGTCGCGAATCGGGTCATCGCCAAACCCATCCAATTTGTTGTGAGGAGAAGATACTGATGAGAAATCTTTACTTGTCGCAACCAAGAGTAAAACGTTTCCTCTTCGCACAGTTGGATCACAACGGCTCGGAGCCTGGCCCGTATTATTCCGGAAGCGGACATTTGCGCTTCGCGACACGAGACGAAACCCAAGGCCAGTGTACCCTTGCTCGGAACCTAACCGGATTCGGCTCGCTTCGGCTACGCAATGGCGACAATCCAACCGGAAGGGTCTGGTCGGATCGGCGGTTGCTCACAAACTGCGAGACAGACGATTAGGAAATACTTGGGTACAGCGGCAAGTCGACTATGATCGGCCGCGCGGGACAGAAAACATGGGATCGGGTAGTCATTCGCTTCAGGTCGACACGGAAACCGGGCCGGTCGCGGAGCCTGCGGACAACGATCATCTGCGGCCTTGGTTGCCGCTTATATTCGCAGTCACTACCTATCTGATCCTCATCACGAGGGGCGCATACCTTTTGAAGGATGCGGACATCTACTGGCACATCGTGATCGGCCAGTGGATTGTTGATCATCGTGCCGTGCCTCAAACGGATCTATTTTCCTTCACGATGCGCGGCGCACCTTGGATAACCAGTGGGTGGCTATCAGAAGTCCTATATTTCGCTGCGTACAAGCTGGCCGGATGGACGGGACCAGTGATGCTGGCGGCGTTGTCGGTATCGATCGCATTCTACTTGCTTGCGCTCTTGCTTCTGGAAAGACTCCCCAACATACCGGTCGTGATCTTGGTGGCGGCTGGAATCGGTATGGCATCGTACCATGTATTCACTCGGCCACATGTGCTTATCTTCCCTGTGATGGTAGTGTGGGCCAACGTTCTGGTAGATGCGAGCGAACAACGACGAGCACCTTCGTTCTGGTACCTGCCACTCATCACGCTCTGGGCGAACCTCCACGGGAGTTTCACACTTGGTCTGGCGCTGATTGCGGTGTGCGGTCTGGAGGCGCTCTGGACAGCAGACAAATCCGTTCGCGTGAGGGTCGCGCTACAATGGTTTCGATTTGCCGTCCTGGCACTTGGGGCCGCCTGTATCACCCCATATGGACCGGAGTCGCTTCTAGTCACGTTACGCATATTGCATCTTGGAGCGGCACTTTCGAAGATCGGCGAGTGGCAGCCGCTCAACTTCGGCGAGCTCAATCCCGTCACACCGTGTCTTATGGCTGGCCTTGCCTACGTCCTGTACAGCGGGCTCAGGCTGCCTCCGATCCGGATCGCTGCGGTCCTCGCGGTAATCTACCAAACGCTCATCCATGTCCGTTACGTCGATGTCTTCGCGCTGGTCTCGCCATTCTTCGTTGCCGGGCCGTTGGCACAGCATCTCTCCTGGCCCCCATTGCAGCATAGCCGGATAGTAGCGCCAAAAAGGTACCTTACCGAAGCGATCTTGGCTCTCATCATCGTGAGTGGCCCGATCATCGCGAAGAGGGACTTCGCGCCACCACTCGTCCCGCGCGCAGCGGTAGAAAAGCTCAAGGAGATAAAGGCAGATCGTGTCTTCAATGATTACTATTTCGGCGGATATCTGATTTTTCAACGCATTCCGACATTCATTGATTCACGTGCCGAGCTGTATGGTAGGACTTTTATGAAACGCTACATGCGGGCCATTTCACTTGAGGATTTGGCTGATTTCGTAAAGTTGCTCGACGAATACAAGATTGACTCAACGCTGCTGTTTCAAGCGACTCCAGCCGTAGGTCTGCTCGATCGATTGCCAGGATGGGAGCGGATCTACGCCGGCGACGTGGCAGTCGTCCATGTTCGGCGCATGTATCCAGCAAATCAAGGTTCTGACTGAGCCTTAGTGGGCGCGCGTCAATCCTTGTGCCGAACTGCACCGTCGTTTCCCTGACCACGGCTTAAAGCGATTGATTGCGGCTCATGGGATAGGCGAGTTTTACGATCTCTTTGAAGGGATCGGCTTGTGTCTATGCTTGACCATACGCTTAAGTCGGACGCCTCAAGGCCGCTGGCCTTTTTTGTTCGTGCGGCTATGGCCGTGCGCCTCCAGATCAGAACTAGCAAGAACATGACGACTTCTGGACTCAGTGGCACGAATGCAAAACTGGCCTGCCTTGATATCAGTGGCAGAATCCATGCGATAGCCAGGGCGGTCTTCTCGTACGGCCTAAAGTCGTTCGCGAGACCCTCGGCCGCCAATGCCGCTATTGGCAGAGACAAAAGAACGAAGTCGTAATCAAGTATAAATGGTGTACCTAGCAAGATCGCTGCACCTGTTGCTCCTGCGCGCAGACGTAGCGATGCGGGGCTACGCCAAATCATGAAGAGCAGTATGCCGGCACAAATCGTAACGACGGTCTGTATTGAGTAGGCTAGATAAATTTCGCCACCCACAAGTCGAACAGACGAGAATGCGCTCTGCATCTTGGCAAAGCCAATTGTACCCTGTTCTAGCCACATCTTGGACAGCGGCACGATCGAAACAAAATGCTGCCAAATCTCCACACCGAAGATCAGCGTAGCAGACGTCGCCAAAAAGCAGATTGAAAGCGCTGCGCCTAGCGCCATTTTCCAGTTTGTCCGCGCGACAACAACAACTGCAAGCATCATTGCAAGTTGCGGCTTGAAGCACAACATTCCAAGGAGCACGCCGGCGGTAAATGGATATCGATCTGATATCAGTAAGCCGGTCCCGACAATCGCCGTCGATAGAAAAGCGTTCTGTCCGTGAATCATGTTTATCAGAACTGCGGGAAAACAAAGTATCGGCACTATGGCGTCGGATCGTTGGATGACTCTCCAGACGGTTGCAATGTAGGCGGCGCCGGTTATTGCAAGCCAGATAAACAGGGAAGTCAGGTATGGCAAAAGGCCGAGAGGGGCGACGATCAAGAGTGCAGGAGGCGGATAGAGCCAAGCGTAGTATTGTACGCCGTTACCGAATACAGCTTCTTGCGCTACGTAGTGCTTGGCGGGATCATACGCATCGCTAGCGTGACCGGACAGCACCAAGCTGGAGGCGGCCCAAAAGCTCGAAAAATCTGTTCCGATCGGATGTCCGTGGAGATCTAGACCATTGCGTCCGGCTAGAATGTAAGCCGTCCCCAACACCATGCTAATTGCAAAAAATATTCTTGGATACCACCGTACCCGCTTCGCAGTTAGCCACAATCCTGAGCTGATGATTGATATTGGCAAAGGCAAGCTCCAGAAATTGAGCAAGGTTAGTATTGCAATCTGAATGTGAGCCAAACTCGGTTGACCGACAATCTCGAAATTAACTGCGCCTCGCGCCGGCGTCCGCAGCAATCGGACCTTCGTCCTTGCAGCCTGTGTTTGTGACCATTTCCAGACGGTGCCGTCGCATCCGCTTTAAAGGCGGCCGAGCATAAGACAAGCTCCACGTGTCCTGAGAAGCCAGAACGCCCCTACTTCGAAGCCTCGAAGTGCCAGAGGCTGGTTCTGAAAAACGCCTAGACGAGCCAAGTTGCATGGCACCAATGTCGGCCAGGGCGCGTCCTGACGCAAGGTTCACGAGATGATCGGAGCTCGGGAGATCTTCCGAACGCCCCGTAAGACATTGCGGGCGGGAAGCTCAATTGCAAAATAAGTACCGGTCGAAACGAAAAATATTGATCCGAGAGCAAGAATAGAGGTTTGCCAAGAATCAAGAGTGTGAAGCGCGCCGACGAACAAGACAATAACGATGATGTGCATCATGTAGATCGAATACGAAATAACACCGAGAAAGTGCAGCAACTTCGATCCCAGCAAGTGCGATACAATCGAATCTGAACTCGTCGCCGCAAGCACGACAAATGGGAAGAAGAAAACGAGCGCCTGTTGGTTGACGATTCCGCAGTATCTGAGGAAGAGAGTGAAAGCGACGCCAAACCAAATCAATGGAGAATGGTTTGTGCAGAACGAATAGATCCCGTCCCGCTTCTCGAAGCTCGCGAACACGATCCATCCGACGGTGAAACCGCAAATTCCGCGGCACAGGTTAACCCAGTAACTTAGTTGGCTCGCTGGAAAGTGCAGCTCAGGGTTGAAAAGATTGGGGTCAAAATATTTGACGAAAAGATAATAGGAAATGGACGTCAGGATGATCATGCAGGCCAGCCTAATCGCGGCCGATTGCGGTGTCTCTCGGAACAGTAGGAAGGGGAACAGCAAGATGTAGCAAAACCATTCAATCGAGATGGACCACGCTACAGGATTCCAATGCACGCCTGAGCCGACAACAGGCCAGCAATTGACCATGAGAGTCTGGAGCAGGAAATCAGTGAGCGCTGATCTGGCAGGATAGGTTGTTGGATTGACCATGCCCGGGATCACCCATGCTGCTCCCGCAATGATGAGTGTGAGAAAGTACAGGGGGTAGATTCGAGCAATTCGGGCCATCAGATAGCTCGAGAATCGAAACGTTCCTCGGTTGTAGACATAAGACAGCGTGATGCCGCTGAGGCAAAAGAACAAATCAACGGCGTTATGCCACATCAAGACGCCATCGTCGTTGGCGAAGGTCTGTTGAAAATGCGCAATGGCAACAGTCGTTGCGGCCACGCCGCGCAGACCAGTGAGGGCTCTTAATTCCGGATGCGAGTGACGATCAACATCGCCCTGGCCGACTTGAGTATCCACGATTCTTCCCATGGGTTTCGATGGAGTCGCCATGACGATTGATCGCACATCTGATACTAGCCGATTCACAATTTTAGTTTGTGGTAGCGGAATCGATTCAGTGTTTTCACAGGCGTTTTTCTTTCGGTGAGGGCGTGCTTCTGCGTGATTGGATGCATCCGCCGTCTTGATATCGCCAATGCCCACCAGTGGAATCGGCTCAGCTTGCCGATTTGCCGCAGGGCGACCGCGATGACCGTGTTTTCCCTAGCCGAGCTCGGTTGACGATTGGCGGCAGTCGGAATTGGCGGTCCTGCAATTGTTTGCGGAGAATGGATCGCCGTCCTTGACAATCCGCGGCTCGAAGTTCGCAAGGGTATGTCAGCAATACTGTCCTTTTTGAATGTGAACTTATGAACCGCTCGCTCAACAATTAGCCGGGGCCTCCACACGCCTTGCTTCGATGAACTGAGTGTTTGCTCGCTTGAAAGCTGGGCCGCCTAGTTTCCGGCCTATCACTATGGACTGTTTGCTAGGCCACAACCTCTCCGGGCAAATACGGTGAGGCCGGCGCGGGTAAGGTTAAGGAATGATTAGCAGTCGACAATTTTGAAGTGCGGCTTTATACATTTATTAGGCAGTCGGTATCCCTCAACTGCTGCTGAAAATTGCGTATTTTTTCTTGTACAGAAGGAATTTGTCCATGTTGAAGTTCTATATTCAGGCGACCGAAGCCCTGAAGCGTCTGCGGTCGGATGCGAATGGCGTCGTGTCGTTCGAGTACGTGATCGTTGCGGCTGCTGTCGTCGGGGCCGTGGTTCTTGCCTTCGGAGCAGCCGGTGGCAGCGGTCCGATCAGCTCCGCGCTGAAGAGCGGAATTGACGCTATCACTACCAAGATTACCGGCTAAGCCTTCCAAGCCAGGGGGCGCTCGCGCTCCCTGGTATTTCTAAATACAAATTCGTTGGACCATTGATTTCCTCCCAAAGCCTGGTTTCGCCTGCTACGTGCCAGTCGAAGGGATTTGCCCCGTGTGCAACTATTATTGCAAGGCCGGCGACGCGTTGAGGCGTCTGATCGTAAGCAGGGACGGCGTGGTGTCGTTCGAATATGTGGTTGTTGCAGCTGCCATTGTCGGTGCAGTGGCTGTCTTCGGTAGCTCTGCTGGCACCGGCCCTATCAAGGATGCTCTGACGACCGCGCTGAACGCGATAGTCACCAGGGTTGGTACGGTGGTCGGAGGGTAATGCGATCGCCTAAGCCGAGCCTATACTGCGGCCTGATTATTTAAAGCGTCTATTTATTAAGGCGTGTATTGATGAGTTGGATTGGTTCCACAACGTCGGCTTTGGAAATCCTGTTGCTCGTTTATGTCGCGACAATCGATATTGCGACACGATTGATCCGAAACGAGATCTGCCTGACGCTCGCACTACTCGGGATAGTTGGTCAACTGTCCAGTCCGATGCAGGTTGCGCAATCGCTGATCGTCGCCGCGATGTTGCTGCTGTTGCTGCTCGTCGTTTACACGCGGGGCGGGATAGGCGGCGGCGACGTGAAGCTGCTGGTTGCTTTGGCGGCTGGTTTGCCGCTGATGGGTGTAGTTCAGCTATTGGCGGTAACTGCGCTAGCCGGTGGCGTTCTGGCGTTCTTGCATCTGATGATGCGCCTGTTGCCATCTCCCAGGCTAGCGCCTGCGGGATCGTCGCTCATACGCCGAGTGTACGCGGTGGAGCGCTGGCGCCATTTACGACATGCGCCACTTCCCTACGGAGTTGCCATCGCGTGTGGCGGGATTTGGACCATTTTAAATCAGGGATTTTGATATGTCATCTCCTCTTCGTCTCTCGATTATCATGGTGCTGTTGCTCGCGGCCGTGGCCCTTGGGCTCATTGGCTATAATATAAGCCAGCCAAAGCAGACTCCGGTCGCGGTAGTGGAGCCGGGCCCGGCGGCGCCGTCCACGGTCGGATATTTCGTTGCGACACGTCCGCTTTCGAAAGGGACGTTGGCGCGCGACGAGGATTTCACCGTGCGCCAGGCGCCGCCCGATCGCATTCCTGCTGGAGCGATCCTTGAGACGCCGGACACGAAGGCCGGACTTCCAGGTTCGCTGGTTCGCAAGTTCGTCGACGCCGGTAGTCCGGTTACACTGCAAGACATACTGCGTCCGAAGGATCGCGGTTTTCTCGCCAGCGTCCTGGCGCCGGACAGCCGCGCCATCAGCATCAAGGTCGACGAGGAGACCGGCGTTTCCGGGCTGATCAGGCCGGGCGACAATGTCGACGTGGTGCTGACACAAGTGTTCGAGAAGGCGGCTCCGGTGCGTCGCGCGGTCAGCGAGACCGTTCTGTCCAATGTGCGCGTGATCGCGATCGACCAGGAAATTGCGCAAGGCGGGCGTCCGCTTACCAATGCTGTCCCGGCCAAGATGGCGCAAACCGTGTCGCTGGAGCTCAAGCCGGAGCAGGTCAAGAAGGTTGCCGTTGCAAAGCAGCTTGGAACACTCTCGCTCGTCGTCCGCGCTGCGGCCGAGCAGTGGGACAAGGCCGACACAAGCGCGACATCCAGCTGCGATGTGTCGCCCGAGCTGGCGCGCCAGAGTGCTGTCGCCGGCCAGAGCACGACGGTGGCGATCTACACCGGCAGCGAGGTCAAGCAATACTCGGTCAGGAGGCAGGATTTGGACGATGACGCCCGTGTGGGCTGCGACGTGCCGTCAGGGGGCGAACCTCAGACGACGGCGGCGGCCAGTGACATCGTGAAGGGGCCGGAGAAACGTTGATGAGTGTGAACATGGCAGTGGTCGAACCACCCGAAGGGACGGCATCCCTTGTCGCGCGTAATCGTATTGTCTGCTTCGTGAACGACGAGCTGAGCGCTGCAGCGCTACGTAAGGGCCTCGAGGGCAGCAACCTGGTGATCAGGCGGGGCACCATTCGTCACGCGACCCGCATGCTCGAGACGGACACCGACCTGTTCGCGCTGGTGACCGACATCAGTGGGATGGATGATCCTTTTGCCGAATTGGAACGTTTGGCCAGTGTCTGTCCGCCCGATGTAAAGGTGGCGCTGATTGGCGACAACAGGGAGATCATCTTCTACCGCGAACTAATGGAGATCGGCCTTACCGAGTATCTTCCTACACCAATCACCCGGGACATGGTGCTCGACCAGCTACGTCCTAAATTGATCGGCGGCGTTGCGCCTGTCCACAATGATCGGGGCGGGCATGTGGTCTCGATCTGCGGTGCGCAAGGTGGCGCCGGCGCCACGAGCGTTGCTATCAATCTCGCTTTGCAACTTGCTGAGACCACCAAGGCCAAGGTCGCCTTGCTCGACTTGCATCTGCAGGGCGGCGAAACGGCAGTGATGCTGGGTGTGCGCCCAGGGCCCGGCCTCCGGATTGCACTTGAAAACCCCATGCGGGCCGACACTTTGTTTTTGGAGCGCGCGGCAATAGAGGTGAACGATCGGGTTTGCTTGATTTCCGGCGACGAAGAACTAGACGCCAAGCTAGAGATCACCGAGGCGGGCGTGCGGCACGTGCTGGGTTTGCTCCGTCAGAGGTTCAATTATGTCGTCGTCGACGTGCCCGTGCCATTTCCGGCATCGATCTACCCTGTCGTCCAGATGTCCCGGCATGTATTGGTATTGCTGGAAGCCGAGGTAACCGGCCTGCGCAATGCCCATGCGCTACGCAACGCGGTCACCAACATCGCTGGCAAAGATCGGGTCTTTACCTTGCTCAATCGCGCAGATCGTGCCGGCGGCTTGCCCAGGGCGACGATCGTCAAGGCGCTGGGCGCCGAGCCAGACATGGTAATCCCCGATCTCGGCAAGGGAATGACCCAGGCGGTCAATCTCGGAATTCCGGCACTCAAGCATGTATCTGGGTTACGGCGTCACCTTGCTCCGATCGTACGGGAAATCACTGGCGTCGGCGCCAACCAGAAGGCTCGGTGGAAGAGGTGGCTCGGGTTATGAAAAAGTTCGGCAGGCGCGCAGACGAATCGCCAATACGTTTGCCTTCGTTGATGCCAACGGTGGCGAGCGTGGCGCCGGAAGTGCCGCCTGTAGGGGCATCGGGACCAAACCCAGCGGCGTTCACACGGAAGATCGAAGAATCGACGCATCATCCGGTGATGCCAGCGTCGCTACGCGAACGCGTGATGGAGCAAATCGACCCGTCAGTCGCCGCAACTGTTTCTCGCGAGGTTCTCCGGAGACAGATCGAGGAGATTATACACGGCATTGCTAACGAGGAGCGGCTCGAACTGTCTGGTCGCGAGCAGATACTGCTAGCCGACGAAATTGCGGACGACATGACCGGCTACGGCCCGCTTCGGTCACTTTTGCTCGATGAGACGATCAACGACATCATGATCAACGGACCGAGCAACGTTTATGTCGAGCGGAGCGGCAAGCTCGAGCGCGTCGCGGTCCGATTCCGAGACAATGACCATATCGCATCGATTGCGCAAAAAATTGCAGCGCAAGTTGGCCGGCGCGTCGATGAATCCAGTCCGATGGTGGATTGCCGCCTGCCAGATGGCAGCCGCGTCAACATTATCTTCCCACCGTTGGCGATCCACAGTCCCTGTGTTTCCATCCGTAAATTCCCGACCCGTCGACTGAATATGGCGGGTCTGATCGAAAACGGCTCGATGACCCCGGCTATTGGACAATTACTGGAGATTGCCGCCCGATCTCGCCTCAATATTCTGGTCTCCGGCGGCACCGGTTCCGGTAAGACGACGCTTTTGAACGCACTTAGCCAGTTCATTGATCACAGCGAACGCATTGTCACCATCGAGGATGCAGCAGAGCTGCAGCTCCAGCAGCCGCACGTGATCAGCCTGGAGACCCGACCCGCGAGCCTCGAAGGCACGGGCCAGGTGACGCAGCGGGATCTCTTGTGGAACGCGCTGCGTATGCGTCCAGACCGGATCGTCGTAGGCGAGGTGCGCAGCGCAGAAGCGTTTGACATGCTGCAAGCGATGAACACTGGGCACGATGGCTCGATTTCCACGGTGCATGCGAATAGTACTCGCGATGCTCTGACCCGTATCGAAAACATGGTGCAGATGGGCCAGGTCAATCTACCATCGCGTGCGATTCGCGCCCAGATCGTCGCGGCCTTGGACATCATCGTGCAAGTCGAGCGCATGCGGGATGGACAGCGGCGCATTGTCCAGTTGAGCGAGGTGATCGGGCTGGAGGGCGACGTAATCACCACCAACGACATCGCGGCCTTCGAGTACAAGGATGAGGATGTTCAGGGCCGAGTATCAGGCACGTACAGGTCGACTAATGCGGTGCCAAAATTCAAGAGCCGCCTGATCTATTACGGGCTTGATCGAGCGTGGGCCGAGGCTATGAGGCACATATGATACCCTCGTCTGTGATCGTGACTACTTTGCTTCTTCTGTTGTGCGCGACAGCGATCACATTGTGGCTCGATGCTCGTGAAAGGCGCATGGATCGTCAGCTAGCGACAGCCCTGCCGGCGTCACACCCGGCGAGCTTGATCTCCATACGTCGTCTTGAGGCCGGATCGCGCACCTTGCTTCTCAATCGCTTGGCGAATTACAATCCTGGGATCGTTTATGCGCTGCATCCGGCCTACGTTCTGCTCGCCGGTTTCGTCGCGGGAATGGCTGTTCTTTATGCCAATCAGCTGTTTGGATATTCGAGCTTTACCGCTTCGATCGTAGCCGGACTGGTTGCTCTGATTGTTGTGAGAGGCGTGTTCGGATGGCAGCAGCGTCGCTTTATCAATCAGCTTTTTCGTCAGCTTCCCGACGCGCTTCAATTGGTGACAAGCACTGTTCGATCTGGCCTCCCCGTGAATGAGGCATTGCGGGCGGTCGCTCGGGAGATGCCTCAGCCTATAGCGGGGCAGTTTGCCATTGTATGTAGCGAACTGAATCTAGGACGTCCCGCAGACGAGGCGGTGGAAGCGGTCTATCATCGAACGCAAGTGGCTGAGTTCGCGATGTTTGCGGTGACGTTGGCGGTGCAGTTGAAGTCGGGCGGAAGTCTGGCCGAGACGTTGCAAATTCTGGGAGATACGGTATCTCAGCGTGTTGCGCTGGCTGCTCGCGCGAAAGCTCTGGCAGGAGAGGTGATCTTTTCATCGCGTGCGCTTACATGCGCACCTTTCATCATAGGTGGGCTGCTTTATCTGGCGGCTCCGGCCTCGCTCGACATGCTGTTTTATGATCCCCTGGGAAACAAGCTCTTGGGTTATGCGATTGGTTCGGTGCTATTCGGGCACGTCGTCATTCGTTGGATGATCAAAAGGGAGACTGCAATATGATTGCGGGTCTCAGCTTTGCGTTCTTGAGCATCGCGGCCGCGACCGCGACCCTGGTTCTCATCATTCGCGAGTTGCACATTCGTACGTTGAACACGCGCGTGTCGAACGCTGTGCTGGGTATCCCGGATAATTCGTCACGCTCTCGCGGCTTGGGCGATTGGTTTTCGACGGTGGGCACGCGCTTCCGACGCTTTTATGCTGACGAAAATCTCGAACAGTTGCGAGTGGTCCTCCAATCAGCCGGCTTTAATCATTATCGGACCCTGCCGGTCTGGATTGGTATCAAGATTGTCAGCATGGTCTCATTCCCCGCAATCGCTTTTCTCGCTGCGCAGGTTTCCGGGAAGTCTCTGACTAGTGTGCTGACGTTTACGCTGATCGGCTTGGTGATCGGGATCATTGGGCCGCGATTGATATTGTTGCTGCTAAGACGACGGTTCGATGCGGCCATTCGGCTTGGGACGCCCGATACGATTGACCTGCTTGTTGTGTGCAGCGAAGCGGGAATGGGCCTCGAAAGCGCGGTAGAGCGCGTAGCCAGCGAGATGAGAGAGACAAACCCGGCGATGACGCAGGTCTTGTCTGGTCTTCTTGATGATCTTCGGATCTTGCCGGATCGCGCAGCCGCCTTTGAAAAACTGGGAGCGATGTCGGACGGCCTGCGTCGCTTCGGCACCGTCGTCAGCCAAAGTTTGCAGTATGGAACGCCATTGAGTCAGGCTTTGCGCTCGATCGCCGTCGACTTGCGCCGAGAACGTATCACCAAGCTGGAAGAAAGAGCGCACAAGCTCGGTGCCAAACTGATTATTCCGATGGTGCTGTTCCTGCTTCCAGCGATGTTCATCGTATTGGGTGCAAGTCCGTTTCTGCACCTTATTCGTGCATTCAAGTGAATTAGGTTGATGGGCATGACCGTGGTTCACGATTCTAGAGACCGGCCTAAGCGTAGCAAAGCGACTTTGATGGCTGATCAAAGTGGTGCCGTCGCCCTTGAGATGCCTTTCGTCTACGCGGTTGTGATCTTCATCATGCTGCTTCCGCTCGCTGATCTGGCTGTCGCAGGATTCCGGTACATATCGGCGTGGGAGGCGTTGCGTGCGGTCGGTCAGGCGGTTCAATACTCGCCGCCTTCTGACTTCACAGACACCTCAAGCTGGGTATCGAAAACGAGCAACAAGGCTGACCCCGCCTACCCCATCCCGAAGACGAGCATTCAACTCATCTGCGGTGATAGCGGAGCTGTTTGTTCTGCTGCCAATACGATCTCACCAAAGTACTATTCGTACACAACGACGGTCACGTTGTCGCCAATCATTTTGAGGTCGGTGTTGTGTACGAGCGGCGCGGCTGATCCGTGCACGTTCACGCTGTCTTATTCCCAACGGTTTCAATAGGGTGTGCCATGCGTAACATGCTTCGTTGCCGTCGAGGTTCAGCCGCATTCGCTACCGTGGTCGCTTTGGTTCCGTTGATCGGCTTCGTTGCGCTCGGTGCGGAGGGCGGGTCATGGTACGTAACGAAGCAGCGGGCCCAGAATGCCGCCGATTCGGCGGCCTATTCGGCCGGCTTGTGGTTGGCCTGCTCGCTCGCGCCGTCAACCTGCACCGCCGATTCTCGGTCGATGGATTATCGCGGCAAGGAATTCGCAGCGCAGAACGCCTTTTGCAACTCCGGCGACGGCACCTCTTATCCCGGTCAACGTTGTGTCACTCTTGCGAGTAACACTTCGCAGACTGTCACCATTACGCCTGTTGGATCGGACTCTGTCCGGGCGACTGTCACCCAGACCCAGCCGGCGTACCTGGCAAAAGTGCTCGGTCTGACAACGGTGACTATCGGCGCAACAGCTGTCGCTCAGGTGAAGATCCTCGCGAACCCTTGCGTCCTCACTCTTTCCGACCCGCTCGCTTTTCAAGGGAGTACAACCGTACAGGCGCAGAAGTGCGGCCTGTCCTCGAACAGCACGCAGTCCAACTCCCTCAATTTCACCGGCAATGGTCTTGACGTCAGCAAGGCTGGAGCAATTTCGGGGCAAGGGGATTGTAAGGACAATGGTGGCGGGCAATGCAGCAAGGCAATCACCTTTGCACCACCCGTTCCCGATCCTCTCAGCGGGCTCAATTCAGCGATGTCAACGCTGAAAACGAGCAGTTTCACCGGGTCGTCGTGTAATACGACCGCGCAGCTGACCGCGTACGATGCGACCCACAAATGTTACAACAACATGGGTAATGGTGCCAACAAATTCAATTTTGGCAACACAACGTACGATCTGAATGGTGTCTACTTTCTCAACGGCAGCGTCACAATCGGCGGCAGTACTGTCATCAAAGGAACGGCCACTCTCATCTTGATGCCCGGATCGTCATTGACGATCAATGGCAATCCCGTCATCCAGCTTACGGCGCTAAGCACTGTGACGACCGCGCAGGTCCCGGCTGCGCTGGCCTCGGTTGTCGGCTTGATGAGCAACTTGCTGATCTATGATCCAGAAAAAACGACAGGCAATCAGAGCGTGAAAATTTCGGGAAGCTCTGACAGCTTTTTCAGCGGCATCACATACGCGCCAAACGCCGACATCGTGTATCAAGGCAGTACCGTGAGTTCGACTTGTGTCGAGGTCATCGCGAAAGGTGTCACCCTGTCAGGTAACTCCAATTTTGACAATTCAGGATGTTCGGCAAGCTCTAAGATCGTAAGTCAGTACGTTCGATTGGTGCAATGATGTGCAGGCTTGATCAACGTGGCGTCGCGGCGTTGGAGTTCTCTCTTGTCGCAGCGGCGCTCTTCGCCGTCATGTTCACCGCTTTCGATCTTGGGCGCTATGCCATCACCGTACAATCGTTGCGGGCGCTCGCGGATGCGGGAGCTCGCGCGACCATGATCAACGACTGCTACATGAGTGCCGCGATCGGCAAGAATTCACCTCCTACCTGCAGTGGCGACCCACTATCATCGCCTGCTGACAAGCAGGCGGCTGCCCCATTCCTGTTTCTGGGCGGCCTCACGCCGACGCTGAGTGTCGCCGGAAGTGCGCCGATTATCGTTACGGCGTCTCAACCGGGCTTTACGATGATCATGCCGATCTGGGGTGCAACATTCAAATCGCCAAGCGTCTCCACTCAGATTCCGTCGCCTCTTTAGCGTAGATTCCGCGCAGGTTATCGTGTGGCATCCTTGCTTAGATGAGGGCGGTGGATCGCGCGCGACGCCGGCTGTGACGCCTAACATTCAAACGAGCGTTTAGCGCAAGCATGAGAACGCTCCGCGTTTCGGTGACGTTGAGTGGTTGAGTGTGGGCAATGATCTGCTGCTGCAGGCCCGCGCTGGCGAGGGTCACATCGCCTTCCGGGTGCACTGGTGACTAGCTGAATGCTGGCCGCACAGAAAGCGCGTTCGCTATGATTCCTTTCCGAGGGACCGATTCGCCTAGCATTACAGTTGCAATTGATTGAGGGTTCTGAATCCATGGGTGACCATGATTCGGGATCTGATGATTGGTGGTGCGTCGGTTGAAGATACGCTGACGCTGTGGGCTTCCTCGTTGCGAGATGCCAAGCAACGCATCCGTCCGCTGTTTACGCAGGAGCGGGTCGCGGCCTCGGCGTGGCAGTTTCTCGACGGACTGTTGGGTAACGAGCCGCGCAAGACGGGTTGGATGCGGGCGGAGGCGGCTGGCGATCCAGGCCCGTGGCGCCAGCAGGCGATTCTGGGCCGAGGGCATTGGGATGCCGACGCGCTGCGCGACATTGTGCGTGAGTACGCACTGGAGACGCTTGGCGATGAGGACGCGGTCCTGGTCATCGATGAGACTGGCTTTTTGAAACAGGGCAAGGCCTCGTGCGGGGTCGCACGTCAGTACACTGGCTCGGCGGGCAAGATCACCAATTGCCAGATCGGAGTGTTCGCCTCCTATGTGTCACGGCATGGCCATGCCTTCATCGACCGGGCGCTCTACCTGCCAAAAGAATGGACGGACGACTCCGCTCGCCTGAAGGCAGCGCATGTACCGAGCGATGTGAGCTTTGCGACGAAACCCAAGATCGCGCGTCAGATGATCACTCGCGCGACCGCGGCCAACGTGCCGTTCTCGTTCGTGGCGGCGGACAGCGTGTATGGCACTGGAGAGATCGAAACCCTGCTGCGCAAGGCGGGCAAAGGCTATGTCCTGGGTGTTGCGTCCAATCATGTGTTCCGCTCCTGGGGCAAGCAGCAGCCTGTCGCCGGCACCGCCGCCGCGATCGCGCAGAGCCTTCCCAAAAAGGCCTGGCGCCGCCTGTCGTCCGGCGGAGGGACCAAAGGTCCGCGCTGGCACGACTGGGCCTATCTCGAGTTGGCCGATCTCGAAGCCAGTGAATACAACGACGACCTTGCCGGGGAATGGACGCGGGGTCTTCTGATCCGCCGCAACATCGCCGACGGCAGCTTGGCCTTTTTCTCCACATGGTGCCCCAAGGGCACCTCCATGCAGAAGCTGGTGTCGGTGGAAGGCCATCGCTGGGCCATCGAGGACAGCTTTGAAACCGCCAAGAACGAGCTCGGCCTTGATCACAACGAAACCCGCTCCTGGCATGGCTGGCATCGCCATGTCTCACTCGTCATGCTTGCCTTCGCCATGATGGCCGTCATCCGTCATCGGGCCAACACCGGGCCATCGCTCAAAAAAACGCGACAGCGGCCGCGACCGACGCATCGTTCTTGATCCGCTGGTCGATCCAAGAAATCCGGCGCATCGCCATGAAGCTCGCCCAGCGGCGCATCCCGCACGCCCGCATCCTCGCATGGTCGTCCTGGCGCAGGGCTCATCAGGCCAATGCGCGCAAAGCCCATCTCAAGAAAAAACTACAACTGTAATGCTAGGGTCGCTATTCTGGCCGGGTAGCCAGCAGAACGGGCTCTGCCCATCGAGCCGGCCGGCGAATAGCCCAAGCGGGGCAGGGAAGTGGTGCGCGCTCGCAACATCGAGGAGTTTTCTCAGCGATTACTGCCGCTCGGCCGGCTCTTTCCTTGCAATCAAGGCGGGTGGCGGGGGATGATCCTCGGGCCGCCATTTTGCGGCCTGGCGGGCGGGGCTGCGTCCGTTTCTGGCTCAGCTCAGCGCGTCGGGGAATCGGAATTCGCGAGTAACTATTTGTAGTCGGACAGACTGTAAGCTCTACGGCGTGGTGCACGAATGGGAGTGATCGGGACGCCGAGGCCGTAGATTTACGGAGATCGTCGTGGAAACGCGGCGAGGGGGATTGGCATGATGGGAAGGCGCGTTTCGACTGATGCGGGGCGTAGGCTGGTCGCCTTGAGCGCGGTGGCGCTTGGCGCTGCGTCCATTCTGTTTCATTCCACCGATCCCGCGGCGGCCGCGGACCGGCGGGCTCAGTCGTCCGGCGGGGTCTTCGTCAGCGAGATGAGCGACGTCCAGCGCGTCAAGGTGACCGTCAACAAGTCACGTACTTTCCGAGTGGATACGGCTTTTTCGACCATTGTCGCAGGATCGCCTGAGGTCGCCGACGTCAAGTCGCTGAGCGACCACTTGATCTACGTCCAGGGCAAGAAGACCGGCACCACCAACGTCATCCTGTTCGACAGCTCGATGAAGCAGATCGGCATTCTCGACGTCGAGGTGACTGTCGATATCGGCAATCTGCAGCAAAATATTCAGAACGGCACCGGCACCCGAGGCATTCGCGTGTCTGCGTCCGAAGGTCAGGTTGTGCTGAGCGGAATGGCCGCCGATGCGGTCGCCGCAGAGCGGGCGCTGACGATTGCCAAGGGCAGCGTTCCCGAGGGCGGGATCGTCGTTAATGCGATGAGCGTCGCAGCGCCGCAGCAGGTGATGCTCGAGGTGCGCTTCCTCGAGGTGAATCGGGCAGCGGGACGCGATCTCGGCGTAAATCTTTATGCGGCGAACGCAAATGGTACCAATGTCGGAAGGTCGGGCGTTGGTGGCGCAGTGCCAGGGGCGGTAGGGCGGGCACCGATTGGCGGTGTCAATGGCGATGTCGGCGCTCCCCCAACCGGCAGCCTCCCACTGCTCGGAACGCTAGGAACGCTCGTCGGCTCCGCCGGTGGCGTATCGCCGGCCCCGTTCGGAAGCCTGCTGACCAGTATCTTGAGAACAGGTAACGGCGGCTCCGTAGACCTGCTAATTACCGCACTTGAAACGAAGGGCTTAGCCCGCAGGCTGGCAGAGCCGAATCTGACCACGCTCTCCGGTGACGCCGCGCGCTTCCTAGCCGGCGGCGAATTTCCGGTGCCGGTACCAAGCCAGTCGACATCCGGATTCCCGACCGTGTCGATCGAGTACAAGAAGTTCGGCGTCGAACTAGCTTTCGTGCCGACAGTGCTTTCGCGCGGCTTGATCAATCTCCGCGTTGAGCCCTCGGTCAGCGAACTCGACTTCGCCAACTCGATCACGATCCAGGGCACCAGTGTTCCGTCACTGACCCGCCGTGACGCGCGCACCACCGTCGAGCTACGCGACGGCCAGAGCTTTGCTATTGCAGGCCTACTGCAGACCCGCAACCAGCAGGACGTTTCGCAATTGCCCTGGATCGGTTCGGTGCCCGTGCTTGGATCGTTATTCAGCAGCAAGTCCTATCAGCAGCAGGAAACCGATCTGGTTATTATCGTGACGCCGCGCCTGGTCGCGCCGGCGGCGCCCGGCCAACAACTGGCATCGCCGCTCGACTCTCGTCTTCCGGCCAACGACGTCGATTTCTTCCTCAATGGCCAGATGGAAGTGCGCAAGCGTTACGACGACTACGTCAATTCCGGCGGCGACGTGAAAGGGCCTTACGGCCACATCATTGCGCCGAATGCGATTGTGCCAGCTCCGCCTCCGGCGGCCGTGGGTGCAAACCAGCCGGTCGTGAAGACCCTGAACTAGAGGAGGCGAGAGATGACCATCAGGTATCTGGCTCTGCTCGCACCCGTCCTGCTCGGCGGCTGCTACGGCGTCTACGGCCATGACGAGATGGACCGCTACGTCCAGCGTTCCGACACCATCACGATGAGTGCCGGCAACGCCAAGGAGGTCAACGCCGTCACCCACACCATTCACCCATGGCCGTCCTATGTCGGCGATCGCAGGATCGCGTACGACGCGCGGCGAACGAGTGGTGCAGTGACACGCTATGGCAATCAGCAACGCCCGCTGGATCAGCTCCCCGACATGGGCGAGCCGACCAGGGCGATGGGGCAGGCGCCGCCCGTCACCACGATTCAGAATGTCAACACAACCGGATTGGGAGCGGGGACCGGAGGTTCGGTGGCAGTCGGGGTCGGAGGCGGCGGCAGGTAATATCCTGGCAGGGTCGGCCAGGTGCCGGGCAGGGATTCGGAAGGGGAATGCGACGTTAGGTTTTGGCGGACCTCGGTGTTTCGGTCGTGCCGTCTGTTTTCGTAGGGTAGTTTTGCGATGGATCTTCGAATGGTGCGGGGGATGCGCTGGACTTGGGGAACGGGGCGAGGATTGCATCGCCTCGCACCAGCGTTGATTTGCTGCGGCTTGGCGACCGGCCTTGGGGCTTGTGACTACACGACGCGGGAAGCTGCGATCGTCGCGCCCGTGGATCCTCCGGGCGGCGATCCCGTGCAGGAGCCGACCGACGTCAAATACTATCCCTCCGACGAACCGGTGCGGATGGGGCTCGAGCAATACAACCGCGGCAATTACGGAATCTCGCAGCGCTATTTCAGGGATGCGGTCGAGAAGGCGCCGAAGGACGTGACGGCCTGGGTCGGGCTCGCGGCAAGCTATGACAAGTTGCGTCGCTTCGATCTTGCCGATCAGGCCTACGCGCAGGCGATCCGGCTCGGCGGCGAGACCGTCCAGATCCTTAACGATCAGGGCTATTCCCTCATGCTGCGCGGCAACCTAAGCGGCGCGCGGCGGAAGTTCGAGAAGGCGTATTCGATCGATCCGGGCAATCCAGTCATTGCCAACAATCTCGAGCTTCTCAATGGCAGCCGGAAGTTCATCGAACGGCCGCCGAACAACCAGCCGTAAGCATGATAATCCCCTCGTAATAAATTGGTATAGTTCATATTTTTTGTTTCATCCGATCCATTGCGGGGGCGCGTTAAGGCAAGTTAAATGCATTGGAACTAAGACGAGCCAGACGTCTTTTTGTATGGCTTGTTTCATGAATCGGCTTTTCAAGCTGCAATTTCTTGGTCCATGCGTGCTCTTCGCAGCCACGCTCTGCGCTGAAATCGCTGCGCAAGCCTTGCAATATTCGCCGAGTTCCGAACTGCTCTGGTTCATCAATCTCAGGATCTTCAGCATCTTTCAGCGCAGCCACGCATTGTTGAGCGGGTACGTTTCGATCGACGCCTTTCAGCTGTTCGGGGTCGCGCTGCCGCTCTTTGTGCTGGCGTGCCTTGGGCTCGCAGCCAGGGCGAGACTCGCGTTTACCGTCGCAACTCACCTGAGCGCGGGCTATGCGGGCTTTCTTGTCTATGCGTGGCAGGCGGGCGTGCCGACCGCGGCACAGGCAACGCTCGGATCGATCGCAATTCCGCCCGGCGCGGGTCTCTACGTGATGGCGACGATCTTGGGAGCTTGCCTTCTGTCATTTGCAATCACGCACCTGCTCTATTTTCGGGATGTTGGAAAGGAAATTGCGGAGGCTGCAGGCAGGCTCGGTATGTCCGCCCTTTGCCCTAGGCGGTGTGGACTCTAAGGATTCCCTTTTAGGAGCAAATCAGATTCAAGGCTGCTTTTGGGAGGCAGTCTTGGGTGTGATGGATCGTCTGGTGTTGAGCGATGCGGCTTGGGAGCGGATGGCGCCGCTGATCATAGGCCGGCCTGACCAGAAGGGCTCGACCGGGCGCGACAATCGGATGTTCGTGGAAGGTGTGCTGTGGATCGTTCGCACGGGCTCTCCCTGGCGTGATCTTCCGTAAGCGCGAATTTCCCCGCACCTTTTGGTTTTGAGTGCTCTGATGCATGAGGTGTCCACTTAAATAGGTGGACACCTCATGATGAGCGACGATGGTCAGAAACTGCGTGTCAGGCTTGTTGGTCGGAACGGTCGCCGGCGCTTTGAGACGACATCGAAGGAGCGTCTTGTGGCGGCCTGCCTTGAGCCTGGCGTTTCGGTCTCGAGACTTGCACTCGAACATGGGGTCAACGCGAACCTGCTTCGGAAGTGGATCAAGAAGGACGCCGCGGCCAGGTCGGCGCCGTCGTCGTCACCCTCGGCGTTCATCCCGGTTCACCCTGAGGGGGCCGCCGAGCGGGGTTTGTCGCGGCAAGGCAGTGTGGAGGCGGTGGATTTGCCGGCGACCTGCGATGAAGTGGGTGGGTCGGAATCCAAGGGGTCTCCAGCTTTTTGTTCTCCGGCCAAGGTGAGCGCGTCGCTGCCGAATGGCGTGAAGCTCGCGCTGGAATGCGGGGATGTGGATGCATTGACGGCGATCATTGGAGCCCTGGGCCATGTTCAGACTGGGCGGTGACCTGCAGGTCTATCTGCACCGTGAGCCGATCGACTTCCGAGCTGGCATCAACAGCCTTGCGGTTCTGGTTCAGGAGACGATGGCGCTCGATCCGTTTGTGCCGGCGGTTTTTGCGTTCTGCAATCGCCGTTGCGACCGGATGAAGTTGCTGTTCTTCGACCGGTCCGGCTTTGTGCTGGTCCTGAAGCGGCTGACCGAGGACAAGTTCCGATGGCCGCGCCGCCAGGAGGCGGTCGTCCGGCTTACGACCGAGCAGTTGCACTGGATCCTCGACGGCATCGATATCGATGCGATGGTCCGTCATCCGGTGCGGCAATATCAGGTTGCCGGCTGAGCTCTTGAGTTGAGCGGTTGACGCGTCGGAACGGTTCAGATTCAAGAATCCGATGAATCGAACCGGCAATCCGAGTGTCGAGGTGCTGTTGGCGCGCATTGCCGCGCTGGAGGCGGAGAATCGTCAGCTCACGGAGCGCGTCGTCAAGCTGGAGGAAGAACTGGCGCTGGCACGCCTGCATCGTTTTGCGCCGCGCAGCGAAAAGCACGTCGACCGTCTCTTCAATGAAGCCGAGCAGGCCGCCGATGAGGATGACGCCGGCAGCGAAACGAACGATACCGCCGAACTTCCGGACACGGGTCTGCCATCGGTCGAAAGCACGACGGGAAAGAAGCGCGGCCGCAGGCCGCTGCCGGCAAACCTGCCGCGCGAGCGCGTCGAGTATGACCTGCCCGACGATCAGAAGGCGTGTCCTTGCTGCCGTGGCCAGATGCATCGCATGGGCGAGGCTGTCACCGAGCAACTTCATATCGAGGTGAAGGCGAAGGTTTTACAGAATGTGCGCTTCAAATATGCCTGCCGCCATTGCGATCGCACCGGGATCAACGCCCCTGTCGTGACCGCGCCGATGCCGACGCAGCCGTTGCCGGGCAGCGTTGCCACGGCCTCGACGCTGGCGTTCGCGCTGGTTCACAAATATGTCGACGGCACGCCGCTCTACCGCTTGGCGCAGGCCTTCGAACGCGCAGGCGTTCCTGTCAGCCGCGGCGCTTTGGGCCACTGGGTGATCGGCTCGAGCGAGAAGCATCTGCATCGCATTTATGACGCCCTGAAGCTGCGGCTCAGATCGCAGCCTCTCATCCATGGCGACGAGACGACGGTTCAGGTCCTCAAGGAGAAGGACAAAGCGGCCACCAGCACATCGTACATGTGGGCGTATCGCAGCGGCAAGGATAGTCACGAGCCGATCGTTCTTCTGGATTATCAGCCGGGCCGCGGCCAAATCCACCCGCAGGTCTTCCTCGGCGATTACCGTGGCATCGTGATGAGTGACGGCTATAGCGCATGGCGCACGCTGGAAGGGGCCACCCACATTGGATGCATGGCCCACTCCCGGCGGCGTTTTGTCGACGCCCTCAAAGCGAGAAAGAAGGGCGGCGGGCCGCCCGAGCAGGCGCTGCGGTTCTTCGAGCAGCTCTACCGGGTTGAAAGGCAGGCGCGGGACGAGAAACCGGACAGAGACGAAACGCCGGATCAATGCATCCGTCGCTTCCGCCAGCAACACAGCATTCCTGTCCTGAACGCCCTCAAGGAGTGGCTCGATCAAATCGCCCCGAAGGTCCTGCCGGACAGCAAGCTTGGCGACGCCGTATCTTACACCCGGAACCAATGGGACTATCTGACGCGTTACACCGAAGATGGCAGGATGCCGATCGACAACAATCTTCTGGAGCGCGACATCAGGGTTTTTGCCACCGGCCGAAAAAGCTGGCTGTTCAGCGACACCGTCGACGGAGCCAGGGCCAGCGCCGTCGTCTACAGCCTAATGCTGACCTGCCGCGCCTCACGTGTCGAGCCGTTAACATGGCTGCGCCATGTGCTCACCGAGTTGCCTCAGCGCGTGGACAACGCCGATATCGCTGACCTGTTGCCCTTCAACTTCCCCAAAGCGGCCACTGCCTGAACGGCTCAGCATCGCCCCGATACGAAGGCCATCCGTCAAATCGCGGCCGACAACGTGCGCGGAAAATCGCGCTTACGATCTTCCGGAAGCGTTCGGGGATTGGAACAGCGCGTTCCGGCGCTTCAGCCGATGGAGTGCCAAAGGCGTCTGGTGGCGGATCTTCGAGGCAATGTCCGACGATCCGGACTTCGAATATCTGATTGTCGATTCCACCATTGTTCGAGCCCATCAGCATGCTGCCGGGGCCAAAAAAGGGGGTCTGAAGATCAGGCGCTTGGCCGTTCGCGCGGCGGCCTGAGCACCAAGATACATATGGCCGTTCGCGGCTTGGGATGTCCGGTACGGTTCACGATCACCGCAGGCCAGAAGGGCGATGCACCGCAAGCCGCCACATTGATCGAGGGATTGCCTGCCGAGGTTTTCATGGCCGATACGGCTTATGACGCCGATCACCTGCGCCAGGACATTGCAGCCAAGGGCGCGCTCGCCGTCATCCCCAACAACCCGTCACGCGCGCTCAAGTATCCGCTCGACAAGCATCTCTATGCCCAGCGCCATCTCGTCGAATGCTGCTTCTCAAAGCTCAAGCAATTCCGCCGCGTCGCAACCCGCTTCGAAAAGACCGCCCGAAATTACCTTGCCGTCATCACTCTCGCAGCCATCGTCCTATGGCTGCGATAACTGTCCACACCGCCTAGCATTACAGTTGCAATTGATTGAGGGTTCTGAATCCATGGGTGACCATGATTCGGGATCTGATGATTGGTGGTGCGTCGGTTGAAGATACGCTGACGCTGTGGGCTTCCTCGTTGCGAGATGCCAAGCAACGCATCCGTCCGCTGTTTACGCAGGAGCGGGTCGCGGCCTCGGCGTGGCAGTTTCTCGACGGACTGTTGGGTAACGAGCCGCGCAAGACGGGTTGGATGCGGGCGGAGGCGGCTGGCGATCCAGGCCCGTGGCGCCAGCAGGCGATTCTGGGCCGAGGGCATTGGGATGCCGACGCGCTGCGCGACATTGTGCGTGAGTACGCACTGGAGACGCTTGGCGATGAGGACGCGGTCCTGGTCATCGATGAGACTGGCTTTTTGAAACAGGGCAAGGCCTCGTGCGGGGTCGCACGTCAGTACACTGGCTCGGCGGGCAAGATCACCAATTGCCAGATCGGAGTGTTCGCCTCCTATGTGTCACGGCATGGCCATGCCTTCATCGACCGGGCGCTCTACCTGCCAAAAGAATGGACGGACGACTCCGCTCGCCTGAAGGCAGCGCATGTACCGAGCGATGTGAGCTTTGCGACGAAACCCAAGATCGCGCGTCAGATGATCACTCGCGCGACCGCGGCCAACGTGCCGTTCTCGTTCGTGGCGGCGGACAGCGTGTATGGCACTGGAGAGATCGAAACCCTGCTGCGCAAGGCGGGCAAAGGCTATGTCCTGGGTGTTGCGTCCAATCATGTGTTCCGCTCCTGGGGCAAGCAGCAGCCTGTCGCCGGCACCGCCGCCGCGATCGCGCAGAGCCTTCCCAAAAAGGCCTGGCGCCGCCTGTCGTCCGGCGGAGGGACCAAAGGTCCGCGCTGGCACGACTGGGCCTATCTCGAGTTGGCCGATCTCGAAGCCAGTGAATACAACGACGACCTTGCCGGGGAATGGACGCGGGGTCTTCTGATCCGCCGCAACATCGCCGACGGCAGCTTGGCCTTTTTCTCCACATGGTGCCCCAAGGGCACCTCCATGCAGAAGCTGGTGTCGGTGGAAGGCCATCGCTGGGCCATCGAGGACAGCTTTGAAACCGCCAAGAACGAGCTCGGCCTTGATCACAACGAAACCCGCTCCTGGCATGGCTGGCATCGCCATGTCTCACTCGTCATGCTTGCCTTCGCCATGATGGCCGTCATCCGTCATCGGGCCAACACCGGGCCATCGCTCAAAAAAACGCGACAGCGGCCGCGACCGACGCATCGTTCTTGATCCGCTGGTCGATCCAAGAAATCCGGCGCATCGCCATGAAGCTCGCCCAGCGGCGCATCCCGCACGCCCGCATCCTCGCATGGTCGTCCTGGCGCAGGGCTCATCAGGCCAATGCGCGCAAAGCCCATCTCAAGAAAAAACTACAACTGTAATGCTAGAGCTGGACGGCGGCGACAACTGGCTCATACCAGCACCGAGCTTATACTCGGGACGTTGTTGAAAATTTCCGCATCAGCGTACTGCTTCGCGCCGTGATGGAGGGGCTCGCCTCCAAAGTTGTTTGGCCACCAGGAAGGGCAGAACCTGCATGTTGGACCACCAAGCTTTCTCATTGCCATAGCGAAGCAAGTCTGCGGGGTTGAGCTCGACGGAGTGGGATCGTGATTTCGGCGCTGACTTTGTGTCCTTGTTCTGTTTCACTCGCGAGCGGTCGGCGTCCGCCGCTAGTTTAAACAACTGAACCGTAAAAGATCGGCCCAATGAGTCTCTTGCTGAAATGAATGCCGAGCGAGATACTCGTGTCTGAAGTTTGCAGCTTCTATGACGAGCGCCATGGCTTTGTGATGAGTGCTCCTCCACGAGCGGTGGGGCCCGACCAGGGAGTTGACTGGTGGAGAAAGACCAACTCGGTGAGCGAGTCGCACATCTAGAGGGACAAGTCTCTCGGCTGCTGACGGCCCTTTGCTGTGCACTCAGCGTCATACTCGTGTTCATCTTCTATGACCGAAGGCCTTTTTTCTTTGATCAGGATTTGGGCCCTGCATTCGCTAAAATGGGGGGAGTCGTCGCGTCGGCTTTCGTTGTGGGGTGGCCAATCGTGAGATGGGTCGTCGGCAAGAAGAGGGTCGACAGCGATAGGTGACCGATACCCCGCAACGACCCTGGTTGGCTGCTTCCTAAACCGGCAGGCAAAGAAGTCGACGCCAAACGCTCCGTAATTTACGCTTGTGCACTATAAGCCAATTCGCAAGTGCGGCGGCGCCGTGGCTGCTAGATCGTAGCGTGTAGCATTTCAGGGGCCAGTGACACGTGACGCCGGGACCAGGATATTTCGAGCTCAATGGCGTAGCTTCTTCAGGAAAGGAAAAAGGAGATGATGCTGCGCGACATGCCTTGGCTCACCTCGCAACGGGCTCGGTTGTACGGTTGCTGCATCTCAATCGCGCTAGCACTGATATTTACTCGGTGGACGTTGCTTTTGTATTTCGCAGGCGGCGACTTCTTAAGTTTTTGGGCTGCTTCCAGTCAGGCTCTCGCTGGGCATCCAGCCGAAGTCTATCTGCCAGAACTTCACCAAATCGCAGAGGCGACCTATTCTCAAGGCGAGTATGAGGCGTTTTTCTACCCACCAACTTATTTGGTCGTGTGTTTGCCGCTTGCGCTCGCACCCTATTTCGTTTCGTTTTTTGCCTTTATGGGGACGACAGGAGCGCTGTTCATCGCCTCTATTTTACGCATTACTCGTTCGCCTTGGAGTTTGATTGCAATTCTCGCTTACCCGCCGTTCTATTTTAACCTTGCGGCGGGTCAGAACGGATTTCTCACGACATCGATATTAGGATTTGGTTTGACCATTCTCAATCAGCAGCCTCGCTTGGCGGGTGCGGTTCTTGGGCTGATGGCGATCAAGCCGCACCTAGCGTTGGGGCTACCTATCGCGTTGATCGTCACGCGACGTTGGCTAACCCTAGCTTGGGCCGGAATAGCTGCTGTCGGTCTCGCCATTTCGTCTTACGTTCTTTTTGGGTCGGACACCTGGCGAAACTTTTTCGATATTTCGCACTCTGCACGCGCGACGCTCGAGAACGGTCATGTGAATTTTTGGAAGTTTCAGAGTATTTTCGTTATGGTACGTACTTTTGGCACGAGCGTCACGACAGCGTACGTCCTGCACGGTATTTTTGCTCTTTGCGCGGTGTGCGCGTTAGTTTGGACGTTGCGTAAGCCAATCAATGCGGCCGCCGAAAGATCGATCATTTTGCTTGCATGTCTCCTGATTACTCCATTCTTGCTCTTCTATGATATGTTGATCATGGCTCTCCCGCTGGCTTGGATGTTACGGGAATGGCAAGATGGTGGCTTTCCGCCTTGGTCGAAGCTTGTTCTTTGTGCAGTGTTTTTTGCGCCGATGCTCTTCTACCTGCCAATCGTCTATAACCTATCGTCGTTTTTAGGACCTATGACGTTCGGACCTCCCTTTGTACTTCTATTCGGCTGGGTATTGGTGCGAGGCGCTACTAAGAATCCTGTTCTTCGAAATTACGGCGGGGAGCGCTGATCACATCCGCCTCAATAGTCTTAACCGCAGCTGCCGCAGCACGCGTACCTTTAGATCTCGGTCATGCCTGGAGAATTGCGGGGGTGAATGGCTCAAGCAGAGCCGGCGGCAATTGGCGAATTATCTCTCCGTTGTCCTTGCGTGCTCGATAGGATGCAGGCACGGCCCGAATTCACGTTTCGCTGCTGCGTCGGAAAAATCAACACGAAGGCGGTGATATGCTGCAGCAGACTCGTGGCGCAAAAGTTCGACGCCTGTGTCGTAAACACGGTTTAGTTCGCGCCTGCGATGAGGAGCAGGTTATTGATTACAGGAGTGGAGAGGAATGCGGCCACAAGAGCAATGTTAAAGACGTTCTTGCTGTGCCAAAGCAAGGCCATGACGATAAGGGTAGCCACAAGTTTGGGGATCATCCACCAAACTCCGAACCATGTCTGAACTGCTTGCATGAACGGGTTCGCCTCGCGGAATCCGAGCTCCAGAATCTTATTGGTAGTTGCGATGTCGGCGCAACCAACTAACAGAACAGAGAGCACGAGAAATATCTTGACCCAATTCATTTCAGCCTCGCTCAAGCTGGCAATGATCAACAATTGCTGCCTATTCATTAAGGGTTCGTTCCAACCAACGGGCACCAGCTTGATATGTTCCCTAGGAGATAGCTATCCCAAGTCGGGTCGTGGAGGTGGTTACACTCAGAAACACGACGGGCTTGGCGGGAAGTATAGCGCTGAACGTAGACCAAAAAGCAATAGATTCCTGAGCGCTGATCTAGTTCGGGATAGCGATGGCGAAGCACGCGGTAGCGCTGAATTTCCCAGGAGAGTTCGGCGAAGAGATTGCGAGCAGCCTGACGAACCGGTTTAGCCAGAACCGTGGCGCCGACCCGCGCTAGGCTAGGAAGCGATGCTTTTTGATCTCCCTGATGAGCAGGAGGCGTCTGGCTTGCGCGGTATTGAGCAAGCCTTCGAACAAGACGAAGAGCTCGCGCGCCTGGACGTAGACGTCCGTGTTGAGGCAATGCTGATCGAAACCGTACGACGCCAGACGCTCCTCGATTTCGGTCGTGGCAACAGGATCAAGTCGCCAACTCAGTGCGTTTTGTCGTGTATGGTGCTCAGCCTCCTCTTCAAGCTCCGGCGCGATCCCGGCCATGTCGATACAGCGTAATGCGGCCTCAATCGCCTTTTGCCGATAGGTCGCAAGCAGCCGGTGGCGCAAGAGGCGGTAGCGCTGGATCTCCCAAGAGAGCTCGGCGACATCGATCGCGAGTAGCCATTCGATGGCAGACCGCGGCGCCAAATCACCGAAGATCGCGCGGCGTAGCGCGTGGTAGTGTTCAAGGCGTTCACCAGGAAGCAGCAGGGGAGGGGGCGCCAACGCCTCAAACTCGACCGGCAGCGTCGTCGCGGTCAGCTCTCGCGCGGTTTGGAATGGTCCGTTCATCGTGGGGAAGCCTCCGACTCCCGGCGTGATGGAGCGGCCCCGTTGACGACGGCGGCGTCCAGTGGGCTGTGGATCGGACTTGCCGCCCACAAGTCATGCGCCACCTGAAGCGGCGTGATCTGCAGATTCGCCCACCAAGCCCTTTCATTGCCGTGCCGATGCAGCTCGTGGTGATGGGCGCGGCACAATGGGACGGTGAACTCGTCACTGACTTTGCGGCCGAGAGCCCTAGGTTGGGCAAACTTCAAATGGTGAGCATCGCACGGGCTTTGCCGGCAAACTAGGCAGGGCTGTTCTCGGACAAAGAGCAGGTGGCCCTTGCTGCGCTTGCGGGGAAGCTCTTTTGGGTTGGCCAGCGCGGTCTTGGACGCAGCTGGTAGGAAAGCGGCCCGCAACGCGGACTCGGTACCCGATGGGCCCTTCGCGAGCGGCTCCGGCGGCAGGCCTGGCCCTTGATCTAAGGCAGGTGGCGCCGGCTCGACCATGCTGACCCGGCCGGCCTCCTGAAGGTTGGCCAGATAGGCGGCCTCGACGAGTTTGGCGTCCGGCTCCAAAAGGGTGTTCTTGAGTGGAAGGCTGGCCTTGGCCCAGACGAGCAGGTCATCGCCACGAGGTAGGGTGGCGAGCTGGCTCAATAGCCGCTCCCGGAGCGCCGCCGACTGCGGGGGACCCAGCACCGCTGCGCGGTTGAGGCGGCCGTTGGCAGGCTTAGCTCTCGCGCCAGGGGGCGCTTGCGTCGCCAAGGCTGTCGGGCCGGCCACCGCGTCTGGCGCGTCGAGATCGTCCTCGCCGGCGATGCCGACCAGGGCGAACAGCGCGTAGCGCCGGGCATAGGTCAAGGCCGCGCCCATTCGGTGCGGCGCCTCAGTGTCCTTGGCGGCGCAGACCGGAAGATCGGAGGAGATCCATTCCCCGGAGGAATGAGCGAGCAGGGTGGTCAGATGAATCTGCCCGCTCGCCGCCTCCAGGCGGGTGGTCTGGATGGTGGCGATCTCTTGCTGGCTCAGGCTCTTGCGGACGATGTCGAGGCCAGAGGCAAGCGAGGCGTAGCGGAAGGTCCGGTCATCCTCCCGGGGGAAGGGCGAGCGGATGGTAGCGATCAGGGTCTTTTCGGGATTGACGAGATCGGCCTGGGCGCGCGCCAGGGCGGCCGCGATGGTGCCGATGCTCTCACTGGACTGCAGCATCGGCGTTCTCCACCTCGACGGCATCGAAGCTGATCGCGCCGGATTTGGACCGCTTCGCACGCACGCCATGGCCGGCCGCCTCCTTGGCATCCTCGGGCACGAGCGTCTTGAGCTCCGCTTTCGCCGCTTCGTGATCGCCATGGGCGAGGCGGGTGAGCAGATAAGTTGCGGCCAGCTCGGCCCAGAGATTGGATCCGCTCATGTCGACGATTTTGACCGCTTCCAGCCGCGGCCGCGGCGGCTCCGCGTCGAACAGGGCCGGCGGCTCGCCGGTCTTGACGCAACGCCAGAACTTCTTCTCGGCGGTAAGCAGAAGATGCTGGTAGAGCGGATCGGCATGGATGTTGATCTCGACCCATTTGCCGCCGCCGGTGATGACCGATAGGACCGCCGAGCGTGCCGCAACCACCCACATGTTGTGCTGCAATTGCGCCATGTGCTTTTCGGCGGCACCTTCCTCGGTGAAGGCCCAGGGCAGCATGAACTTGGCCTCGAACACCGCGCCGGTCTGTTCGACGATGCCGTCGAGCGTTGCCACCATCCATGAATGGACCGGGTGACGTACGCGCCTCTGGATGTCTCTGACGGTCTGGCCGCTGTTGCGCTGGTACCAGCTGCGATTGAGCTCTTCGGTGGCGGTGCCGAGCTGGACGATCAGATTGCCGGACAAGTCCTCGGGCTCGCTCTCGCCGCGCTTTTCCCGCCACAGGCGGATGAGGTCCGCCTCATCGTTGCCCATGATGATGCGGGCATCCGAGCCGCCGATGAAATGGCGACGATCGGAAGGGCTGAACTTGATGAGTTGGAAATGTGGCTCCGTTGCGCCACCGGCCTCAATGGTACTCACCGGTCTCTCCTGATGTGAACAACGCGGCGATGGTTGCCGCACTGCCCAAACCCCGCGTGATGCGAGGTGAGAAACCGGGGCCGTTTTTGTGCCCGGCCGACTCAGTAACGCTCCAATGGCATGGGAATGCCAGTCCTTTCTGCAGCAACATTCTTGCTCTTTTGCGCCTCAAAGCTTGATGCGGACAGCGGATCAGAGCGAGGTGGTGGACGCGACCGCTAAGCGGAGAATTGGGCATGGCGTCAGATCGACAAATCGAAGCCAATCGGAGAAATGCCAAGCGCAGCACGGGCCCGAAGACAGGCCAAGGGAAGCTTCGATCAAGCCGGAATGCGCTCCGTCACGGTCTATCGCGGCCGGCGCCGCATGACGATGCGGGGTGCGAGGACCTGACACGGGGTCTTCTGGATTGGATGGCGCGCGAGGTGCCCTCCATTGAACCAACCGACGTCGTACGTACAAAGCTCGAGCTTGCTCGTTTGCGCGCAGTCCGTCACGAATTACTGGCTGCTTTCCTAAAGGCTCCTAACGCAAAACTGCGAAAACGGCTGCGGGGGCTGGAGCGCTATGACCGCGCGGCCTTTGCACGGCAGACGCGGGCGATGCGGCGCAGCGGCTAGCGCCTCGATTCGGCATCGAACAAAATAAAGCCAATCGAAATGCTACGCGTTGGCGAATCCTACCGATGGCGCACATTGCTGGCGCCGCCGCGCACCGTGCCCCAAGGACCGGGAGCCTCTCGCGTATCCCCTCGAACGGGCGATATAGCCTCGCGGCAGAACCGACTGGACTTGCGGCGCAAACGGAGCGTTCCTGCAATGCGAAGAGCAGGAAGGAGCGCTTGCGATGAACGCCGAGTGGATTGAGCCGGCCATTACGGCCTGCCTTAAGAACGTTCACGCCAAGCTCAAGGAGGCCGAGCAGATTGCCAGGGCCGCAGCCGTCTGCGCCGAGACGGGTAGCGTCAGCGAGGGCGTGCGCGTCTCCATGGACATCGAGCAATTAATCTATGACGCCGGGCGGCTCCAGGACGCGGCGTCTTTGTTGCGGACATTGCTGCGAGCCTGAGACCGCGTGACCTCGCAGGGGCGAATTCGAAGACTTTTCTGGTCAGCTCGAACGCGAGCGGGAGTATCATCCTTTTATTTATCTATCTCGGCCCTTCATCGAAATCGGGGCCCGCCGCAACGGCGCCATCCGCAAAGGACCATCCATCATACGAGCAGGCATTGCGTTCTGCCTCTCCCAAAAAGAAAATAGAGACGCGCTCAAAGCCACGCTGATTAGAATAAATCTGGATTCGTTGTTGTTCGCGCCAGCGGTTCAGGGGCAACCGCTCGGTTCCTTGTCCTACTGCATTCTACACCTACTGAATACACTCGGGCTCAGCGGGCGAGTCGCCGAAGTGGCGTCCTGCTGGACCGAACGTCCGCCCGGGCGTGCGCAACGCTAGTGGCGGAAAGCGCCCGACGTAATCGGGTCCGACTTGTTGTCATAGAGCGCGAGCACCTCGCCGGCATTGAGATGGAGGTCGCGCACTTGAGCCTCGCTTAGCTCGGAACTCACCACAGCTGCCGAGCCGGTGCTCTCCTCCATCGCTATGCGGATGGCTTCCGTTGCATCCGCAACGGCGACCGCGTACGTGACGTGCCCGAAGTTGCCTTCGTCATCGAATGTCGCAACCAAGATCAAAAAGCCTGCCGCCATTCTGCTATATTCTATTCGCGTTTACAGTCCGATTCATTGGACGGATACACCTTACCGCATCAAGGGGCGGGCTTTCTATGGATGAGGGGCATGATAATCGGGGGCCAGACGTATATCCTCCTCCGATTGCTGTAGGTGTTCCCGTCGTGCTGAGGTTCGCTCAGCGTGTCACGGCATACAAACCCGTTGCGTTCGGTTCATGCCAGTCGCGCGAGCGGCACCGCGCGCCAGGTCAATGGTTACGCCGCGCGTAAACGGGCCTCGATCATTTATCACCACGGTGACGGATTTTCCATTCTGCAGATTCATTATCGTGACCCGCGAGCCAAACGGCAGCGTGCGATGTGCGGCCGTAAGGCCGTTCGAGTCGAATATCTCTCCATTCGCCGTCCGCCGCCCGGAGGTATAGAAGGTTGCAATGACGTGTTGCCCCGAACAGGCGCCGTGCGGCTTGGAGTGCGCAAAAAACCAAGCAAAGCCCCGACTATGGGCGGGCGTGACCGGCGTGACCAGCCAAGCTAGCGCCGCTCCAAAGGCACAAAGAAGATAGAAGGATTGACCTAACCGATTGCTCATACCGAACCCTCACCGGAGAGGCGCGCAAGCTTCCATACCGCGGATCATTCGTCGTGGTCGTGACCTCCTCGAGCTGACGACGAGCTTGCTTCCAAACAACGGCTGCTAAAGGTCGCGACCATAAAGGGCGCGGTCTTGACCTGGAGTATCCCTGGGGTGGCCAAGACCGCGCTTGCCTCGCGCTGGCGCGTCGGATGCTATGTCGGACCGGATCGGTTGGAAGTGTCGAAAGTCATATTTCTGCTCGGAGCGAAGGACCATCAGCTCCCGCGATCGGCGCACGATCGTTTCCGCTCGAACAGTTCGATGCTGCTCGGCTAAGAGCCGGCCGGTCCCGATGCTGCACTGGGGCTGGCTAATCGAGAAGTTGGTACAGCACCGGGACCATGCGCGAGCGCCGCAACAACGTCGCTTCTGTGACTCTGAAGCGGAAGGCGGCGGAATTGAGGTTCTGCGATGCAAGAAGACGGCGCTGGGTTTGGGCGCGGTTGGGTTAAACCCGCGCTCTCGGGGCAACTCATAAACTCATAAGTTGAAGTGGAGACTTTGATGCGACCACCTATCTATGTCGCGGCAGCCGCGCTTACCGCCCTCGTCGCAGCGGGGCCGGCTAGCGCAATCCCCATCGGCCATATGACGCCCGCGGTTGTCCCAACCAATGTCGAACAGACTCAGTTCATTTTCGGCGGCCGCAATTATTGCTGGTACGACGATGCTTGGCGCGGTCCTGGATATTACTGGTGCGGTTACGCTTGGCGCCGTGGCTTCGGCTGGGGTGGCGCGGCAGGTTGGCATGGTTGGGGCCACGGTGGGCGCGGCCCGGTGGTCGTTCGACCGGGACATGGCCCCGGTGTGGGTCGGCCGGGTCGACCCGTGGGCGGCCCTGGTGCCATAGGTCACGCAATGGGTGGCCGTCCGACAGGCGGTCATCCCGGCGGCGGCGGTCATCACGGGCACCGCTAGGCGGAATATCCGACCGGCAAGTCAGGCCCGCGGCGAATGCTGCGGCCTTTTGATTGTTGTCTCTCGCAAACCCCAAGCGGCGGAGGCGGACATCCATAGCACATCGCGCCGTGTCGGCACCTGACACGGCCTGACTTCAAGCGCTATTTACGGCCCGCTGAAATAGGCCGCAAGCCGTGCAAGGGTGATTTTCGGTCCTTCGGCGAAGAAGAGAGAGCCCGCCCGATTTCGGCGGGCCCGCGCGGGCCCTAGTTTAGCAAGGTGCTTCTAAATCGGCGGCACCAATGCCCGTCCCTTAGTAGGCCATCAGCTTGCATGACCAATAGACGCCTATCGCTATTTGGATGGCGAACGCGGTGAAGCGGAAACTCACGGCTATCGAACTGGTCGAAACGAGATGGATAATCGACTGTACGATCCGTGCGCCAAGGAACCAAGACGCCAAAGGGTCCGTAATTCCCGTTCTTGATGTCATGATTGCAATCGCCAACAAGCCGCCGAAAATCGGCAACCCTTCGATGCAGTTGACGTGAGCGCGGGCGAGGCGCTGCATGAAAGGCGATAGTCCGGAATTGTCCGGCGTGAAGCCGTTAGCCGGGACCTTTCCAGTGACGACGAGATAAGTTCTGATGGTTTCCATAACTATCAGCAGAAGGAGCGCCCACGAGACGAAGCCTATCAATGCGTAGCCCGTGCTCGACATGTCGCCCTCCCAAGTCATAGCTGCCGTTTCGTTGATTTGTAGCAGATTAGCTTAGACCCAGCGAGGCACGCTGCCGACGTCCTTTGCCCCCGTCACGGTTCGGATTGCAGTGCGGATCGCACTCATCAATCGCCTTCGGCCCATTGACCACATCATGCTCGAACCAGATGCGTCGGTTCGGTGAGATATAAACTCTCTTCAGAAGCCTATCGTCGTCGCTTGGATTGCGCTTACCGGCCGCATGTAATCGAGGCGCTTATCTGGGCAAACGTCGTCCCATCCTCTCGACGGCGACACGGCCATTTTGGATCGCTTGACTTTGTGGCGCGGCGGACCATGCTGCTCTACTTTGAATAGCAATATTGTTACTCGAACTTTGAGGATTACGGTGACCCCTTGGAGCAGTTGGACGACTTTTGGCGCGAGGTTCTCCAATGGAATGTGATCGACCGCAGCCCTATTGTTCGATGTCCAATCGTCCAAAGTTTCGCGGCGAGCTATCTTCCGATGCGGATCGGCGTCCGGCACCGCGCATTCCTCTTTGAGTGATTGTAGACATTACCTCTTTCACGATCCCCGATCTATCGTGGGGTTAAGAATTGGACGTCCGGCCTTCCAGCTTCCGGATTTGATTGCTGCTTCGATCGCGAGAGCGGTTTTTCCGTCCTGCACGATGACATATCGATAAAGCAGACTCTCGTGGATGTGACGCCGGACGTATGCGTCCATCTGATGCCGCCCAGACGCAATCGCGGCGATGTCGTCTTGAGTGAGGATTGGTAAAACAAAGCGATCGGCCACGTAGACGCAGAACTGATCACCACTCCGACGGCCGGAAGCATGGCTATGCAACCGCGTGTAGATGCCGTGCGGTGTGCCTCTCGGCGCCGTGGCCTCAGATATTCCTCGCCCAGACATCCCAACGTAGACGAACCGACCATCGCGGTGCCAGATCGTATAAACGCCTGCTCCGAATTTGGGTACTTCCTGATTGGGCCATTGGCTAAATTGGTGAGCGGTACCGTCGGCGAGCGGGCCGACGTATTTTGGCAATAACGTCAAGTCCGTGCTCCTTCCGTGTCGTCGTGCGGAAGCTTACGCAGCGCAAGTGCGATCGGTCAGCATCTTGCGCCGAATTGCTCTTACTGCCTTATCGGTGTCATTATGACGGAATGGGTTATGTTGCCAGTTGGTCAACAGGTATCCCTCCCGAATAAACTCCTCGATTGTCATCTTCTCCAAAGCAAGCGCTTGAGTCCTATTTAGCGGCATTTTGGTGCATGAATATTCAATGCACGCGCGCCCATCTAAGGCGGCCATTACCCGGACACTGAGGCTCTTCTTCTTTAACTTTTCCGGCGTCAGCGACCTTACATATCGAAGCCGATCCGAGGCGCGTCGGTCACGGCCGATCCCGACGTAGAACGGATATCCGTCAACGTGGAAGGTATAAACAAAATAGTCCCGCTTTAAAGGGTTGGCCGCTACTGGCATCTCGCAATCCTCGCTGCTACCGTCAAACGTATCAGGTTCGTGAGCAAGGAAGGAACTTCCCCGCAGCTTCAAGAACGCAATGTTCGATGTGACGCTGTAGATTTGGTTAAAGAAAGCCCGACCAGCTTGACGCTGACCGGGCTGCCCAAATCCCGCAAATGCCGGGGATTGGCGTTGATCAAGCGGCCAAACGCAAGTTCCGACGAACGGCCTTCGCAGGAGGCTCGCCGATAATCCGCCGCAACTCGGCCGCGACGCCATCGAGCACCGCGCGCTTCTGCTGCATGCGCGGCGAGTGGTTGACCGAGTTCGTGCGGAACAATGGCTCGATCGCGTGATCCGCAATGAGGCGCGTCGTTGCGCTGAATGATTTTTTGCCTGCGCGACAGGCTCAGGGATGGGGCCTCTTACGGCGACCGAGGAAGGGGGACAGGCGCTCGAACAGCGTCGGCGCAGCGGACTCTACGGCGAGTGCGGTCAATCCTGCTTGCTGCAAGTCTACGAGCGAGCGGACGTTGCTGCGCGCACGCCGCCGGATCTCATCTGCAATCCGCTTTCTAAGAGCAGAGCTGTCGCGGCCAGGCGGGATCTTTTTGCACACATAGTCCATCGCCGCGGTCATGTTTGCGATCGTGTTGTGGTCGAATTCTTCAAGCATTTAGAGGTTCCACCATCCACCAGAAGGGCTGCGCGGGCGACCGAAGCGCCTATCGAGCGGACCGATTCCACCGCCTTAACAAGGTCATTTGCGCCGCGCACCTTGGGGTGATCGAGCTATTTCCTTTACGAGCTCGGTCAATCGGCGTTCGTTCGTCCACGACGTGAAGCTGAGCAGCTTGAGCGTGTCACCGGTGGACCTCAACGCCGGCATACGGCACTCCTCTGGATTGACCGTTGTGGGTCAGGTTAGCGAAGGGCATCTGCCTTCCCATGACGATGTATCGCGGTCTCCAGCGAAACCAAATCCGAGGCTGCCCGTTAGCGAAGCCTTTTAGGTTTGCTCATCTCAGCGAGTCCGTTTGGCGTAATCCGGTAACGGATTTCGCCGCCGATCTGTTGAACCTCGATCCATTGATTGTGAAGCAAGGTCAGTTTCAGTTTTGGCTGATCGGGTAGGTCGGACGAGCGCATCCATGCCCCGTTCCGAAGATACTCTAGAAACTGCCGATGGCGCTGGTTGAAGGGCACGGCCAAGTCAAACCCAAAATACTCGCAATCGATCACGAGGCGAGTAAGAAAAATGCAATAAGGCCCCAAAACCCACTGAGACGACAATTGCGATCAGCGCAATGCGGATTGGCTGCAATCCACCCCACACCACGGAAAGCACTTTTAATAGAATCGCAGACGGCGAGGAGATGCATCGTAGGGCCTCCATGCCGACGCGTCTTGGCCCATTTGGGTCACAGGCAATCCAGTCAAAAAAGATGCGCTCCATGACGCCATTCGGCGCGTCGGCTATGCGCGCCAGCCGAGCACTCTGGGGTAGTCTTCAGGTCGCGCGCAACCTCGAGGACAGCGACATCTTCGCATTTCGTCCGGCCGTTGGATGTCTGCATTGACAACGGTCGGGATAGAGACAACGTTTGGCGCAACGCGACATTGGATCGTGGTGCCTTAACCATGACCCGCTCCGATCGTTGAGCTCATGGTCGGTTGATTGGAGCACGAGACCAACTTTGCAGCACGAGATCGATTTTGATGACCCAAGTTGTTTTCACCTGCACCGATTGCGGTGCGCTTTATTTTGCAGTGCAAGAGCAAAGGCGTGCCCCGGCACCGCCGCGGAGCTTCAATTGCGCAGAGTGCAACGCGCCAGTCCATTCATGGGAAGGCCAATTCAACTACACCCGCTGGAGGAGGTTTTGTCCCGGCCCGCAACGCGATCAGAGATCGGGGGGTGATCTTGAGGCAAAGCGAAGCTGTCGATGCAGCGCAGGCGTTCAGGCTGCTGCGGGCCTTTCGCTCGATCCGCGACCGTGCCGCCCGATTTAGAATCCTCGAAAATGCTGAGGCCATGGCGAAAAACCAATGGCGCCACGAAACGGCCGACGAACATCGATGCTGGCCCTCGGATATCAGCCTGCACTGATCATTTTACGCCGATATCGGATGATCGTGCCTGTGCCAGGCAGATCGCCGGTTTGGCCCGGGAGAGCTTAGCCAGCGCGGCGGTAAATGGCGCCGTAGCACGCGGTCGGCTTTGCGGTGGGTTGGGGATACGCCGGTTCGACGCCGATTGCGCGAGGTAGGCGGCGGGCTTGCCGTGTGCCTAGCGGCCCTTGCCACGCAGAAATTGCCTGAACAGCTTTCCGGGATCGGCACCAAGGGCTTCGGCGATTGCGATGAACTCGATGACATCGAGCCGCCGTTCGGCGCCCTCATATTTGGCAACAAAAGATTGCGGCTTACCAAGTTTCTTGGCCAGCGCGTGCTGGCGAATGCCGGCCTTCTGTCGTTCCGCGACGAGGAGCGCGATAAGGCGTTGATATTCGGCAGACTGGAGGGATTTTTGCATCGCCGCCGGGCAGTGAGGATTCGGGCGACAGACAATCTGATCCTAGATTCGGATTATCCCAAAATCGGATATTGTTAACCGTAACCTCTTAGGGTTCGGGACACTCGCTCGACTTTAGGACCGGAACGAGCGAACTGATCGGTCCGCGATGATGCTGTTGGGATTGGCGGAGATGGCGATACAGAGCAGCGGTGCAGGAGGGCCTATCGAGGAACAGAACGGTAGTCGTTCCTTGGCCATACCGAGCGCGCGCCGATGCGAGAGCAGCGCGGATAAACCGTTCCCGTTCAATGTTGGCGCGGTGCGCTACATTAAGCTGGGTGAGCGCGGCAAATGGGCCAGCGAGGCGATAAGGGAAGGCATTCTGCCGTTTGGATATCGCGCCGTAACACATTCGACATGCGTGCAGGGCGATTGGGACAGGGTGCGCCATGAACTCGCTGCGATGGGCCGAACGAAAGCCGGAGTAGGGCAGGGCTTGCGCGAGCTTCAGGCGTTTTATTCGTTGGGTGAAGATACCCTATGGGTGACCATCGCGGACGGACATCTTTGGTGGACGTTCGCGGACGCGGCCGTGATTGCGGCCGGTGACGATGATGCTGCGGCGCCGGCTCGGTTTCGTCGCACGCGCGGCGGCTGGCGGTGTACCAGCCTGAGCGGGGAGCCACTGACCTCGCGTAGCTTAAGCTCAGTGTTGACCAGCACCGCGAACTACCAGATGACGATCTGCGCGGTCCGCCACCAGGATTATTTGCTGCGACGGATTCGCGGCGAACGCGAACCGCTACGCGCCAAGGCTGATCTCCTGCTAGCGGAAATGACCACAACGGTCGCCGCCATGGTGCGCCGCCTTGACTGGCGGGATTTCGAGACGCTGATCGATTTGATCTTCTCCCGCGGCGGTTGGCAGCGAACAAGCCCGCTCGGTGGCAACCAGGCCGACGTCGATTTGATCTTAAGGCAGCCGCTCATCGGCGAGACCGCCTGGGTGCAGGTCAAATCACGAACCTCGCAGGCTGAATTCGAGGATTACCTTGGCCGGTTCGAACGCGAGGCGAACTGCGATTTCTTCTTCTTTTTCTATCACAGCGCGCCTCGCCCGATTGATGGGCCTGCCCACACGAGGGTCCGTCTTTGGTCGGCCGACCAAATAGCGAGCGCGGCGATCGACGCCGGTCTGGTGCGCTGGCTGTCCGAACGCTCGACGTAACGTGGTCAACTCTTGGCGTCTAATCCTCTCTCGCCGGCAGAAATAACCTTTTGCGCCGTACCAATTTTACGGTGTCGAAAAAGTGCCATCGGGGCAACGAGTTGTATTCTAGCAACATCGTTCGGAAAGGTGCGTCGTTAACCTTCTTTGGCCATTGCGCGACCGCGCGCTGTGCCGACAATCCGCCTCGTCACATGCTGCAATCTGGCTCCCGCGGAGCCCGTGGAGGCTGGGATGATGGACTCGCGGCAGGTGCGGGCGGCGGCGTTGGGCGGGACGGTCGTTCTGTCGGGCTGTATTGTCTCGTGGTGTGCGGCGTTCGGTTCGGCTGGCATCGAAAGGATCGGCGCGTCAGTTGATGATTCCTACGCACCTGCTGTTGTCGCCGATGCCGTATCCGCGACATCTGCCGCGTCGAACGGTGCCGTCGATGATCCCAATGCCGCGACCATGAGCCAACAGGAAACGGCGGCGATCACCAATGCTGCGCCGACCGTGCACGAGACGGAACCTGTCGTCGCGGCCGCGAATACGCCGGATCCGGAACCTCGGTTGGTCAAGGCGGCGGTGGACTCCGTCGAAATCCTCGACGAGTGCTGGGACGTCAACGCCTGCATCGACCGCTATCTGTGGGCGCTCTATCAAAGGACACCCAAGGAAGGCACTATCAAGGTGCCGGAGCAGAGGCAGGTGACGGTCAAGAGAAAGAAGAAGATGGTGACGGTCACCAGAACCTTCACTAGACTCGTCGATGAGGATTTCGCCTGGAAGGACACCAAGTCGGCCGAAAGAGCCGGCATGCCCATGATGGACTACGTCATGGGAGGCGTCGATCGGAGCTTCAGGCTGAAGCTCTTTCATGCGCTTCTCGCGGCGGAGCAGGCCGGCCTGTCGCCCGGCATCACCAGCGCTTTCCGCGATGACTACCGCCAGTCGATTGCAAGCGGGCTGAAGGCCGCCAGCAACAGGTCGTATCACGGCGGCAGCCTTCGTGGCGGCTACGGCCATGGGCTCGCGGCCGACATCGTCAGCATCGACGGCGCGACACGCGACGACCGCTTTAGATCATCGGAAAAGCTCTGGAAATGGGTCGACGCGCACGGCCGGGAGTTTGGCGTCGCGCGCCCCTATCTCGATTTTGACCCGGCTCATCTGGCGCCAATCGATGGCCGAGAATATGCTGCCCACCGCGGCGGTGTCAAAACGCGCCACGTGACGCTGGACGCCAAGACGCGCCGCGCGGCGCACGATAATCACGCCGCGGTGAAACGGGCAAAGACCGCGAAGTCATCAAAGGTGCGAACGATCTGAGCGGGATTACGATAGCCCGTATGGTGGGGTTAGCCCACCGGGTCCGCGCAAAAGCGCGGCCCGATGACGGCTTCGGCCTAACTTACAGCAAAATATCACGTTGATGGACGCGGTTTTGTCCCGGCCATTGCACTTTGCTTTTGAGAGAACCATTCATCAATCGCGCTCGTTTTCAACAGCGACGGTGCGTGCTTGGAACGGCTCGCCCGTTGCCTTAAGGACGGCGTCGAGGCCGCAGGCGGTTTGCATGCGCCGCACGGCGATGTCGCAATATTGCGGGTCAAGCTCGATGCCATAGCCGACCCGTCCGGTTCGCTCGGCTGCGATCAGGGTGGTTCCTGAACCGACAAAGGGATCGAGAATGATGCCGTTGCGATGGGAGCAATCACGGATCGCGTCGGCGACCAAGGCAACGGGCTTGACGGTTGGATGCAGCACAAGGTCCTCGCGGCCATCGCCGAAGCCGCTTGCGCCGGCGTAGGTCCAGACATTGCTGCGGTTGCGGCCATACTTGCCAAGCCCGATGTTGTTGAGGTGCGGCGCCGTTCCTGCCTTGAAGACCAAAACGAGCTCATGCTGTGAGCGGTAGAGCGAGCCCATACCGGCGTTGCTCTTGACCCAGACGCAGATATTTTTGAGCTCGGTATAAGCCGCCTGGCCGGCGCTCATCATATGCACGATATGGCGCCAATCGATGCATTGAAAATGGATGGCGCCATCATCGGAGTAGGCGACGAGGTGGGCGAAGACCTCGGACAGAAAGTTTGTGAATTCGCCATCCGACATTTCGCCCGAGGCCATGGCAAACTCCCGATGCTGGATCTGGCCAAGCCCCCCGACATGGCCTGCGATCGGGACATTGTAGGGCGGATCGGAGAAAACCATTTGGGCGCGCGCATCGCCGAGCAGAGCCTGGTAGGTCTCGACTTTCGTCGCATCGCCGCAGATCAGCCGGTGCGGCCCGATGCACCAGATATCGCCCACTCGGCTGATCGGAGGTCCCGCGGGCGGCGGGATCGGCAGGTCCGCGGCATCCTGCTGGGTGTTTGTCGCCTCGCCGATTAAGATGTCGATTTCCGGGAGCTCAAAGCCGGTGATCGTAACGTCCAGATCGATCTCAAGGTCCGAGAGGTATTGAAGCTCAAGGCCGAGCAATTTCCGATCCCAGCCGGCATTCTCAGCAAGCTTGTTGTCGGCAATGACATAGGCGCGGATCTCGGCCTCGCTCATTTGCGAGAGGCGGACGGTCGGCACCTCGGCAAGGCCGATGGTCTTTGCGGCCTCGAGGCGGCCGTGCCCTGCGATGACACCATGGTTGTCATCGACCAGAACCGGGTTGGTGAATCCGAATCGTTGGATCGCCTTGGCGATTTGGGCGATCTGCTGCTTTGAATGGGTGCGGGGATTGTTCTTACGCGGGTTAAGATCGCAGGTGCTTTGGTAGGTTAGGTCGAGTTTTCTGGTCCAGCGTGGATTATCTAACATGGTGGTCTCCCGTTGTGGTTCATGCGGGAGACCTACAGATTCAGGACGGCTGGATCATTCAGGATAACGCGCGGGCTATTTGTCTGAAGAGATCCGATTGAGAAACGACCGCCAACTGATGGGGAGGCGCCACTTTCTGATGACGATTTTTGCAGCCCGCTCATGCGGCGGTCCGGACCACCAATCTTGGTCGCGCAGGATCGACCAGCCGCCAAGGCCCGAGCTTCGGTCCCGCTTGATCAACCAGCTGAGGTGAGCCCCGTAATCCGCGCTGGCCGCGGCAAATCGAATTTGCTGGATCAGACGCTCTTTTGGCCGACCGGCCCTTCGCTTCAACTCGCCGCGGAGGCCCTTTGCGACCAGATCCAAAAACCAGGCGGGCAAGGCTTGATGCGCGTTGGCCGACAGGATATCGGCGAGCTGCTGCGGGGTTGGAATTTCGCCGGCATCGAGGAGGCGCTTGCAGTTTTGCAGGCTGGTCGCCTCGAACAGGTCGTAGAGCGTGGCTTTGGATACATCGTCCATCGGATCACCAAGTGGCAGATCGGTTAGATCGAATACTTCTCATGAAAAGCCAGCAACGCCTCGCCCAACGGGGATGGTTCGCCGCGAACGGCCTTGAGAAATTCGTCGGCCTCCACATTGATTTCGGTACCCGGCTCGATCTTGTGCCTATTGGCTTCCTCCTCCCGTTTTATCCACTCGTCCTCTGTTAGGGCTTCCGGCGACAAGAGTACGGGACCTTTATTTTCAGGCTGTTCCGTGGCGGTTAAGGTCGCGCAATTGATCGATTAGGACGGCGGCCGCGGGGTGTCCGGTTGCTGCGACCGCCTTGAGCTTGAGGATCGCGATCTCAAGCCGGCTCATCGATTCGGTCTTGCCGGAGATCCCGACGCGTTGGGTTTTGAGCGCGAATAGGCGCGTGAGCCGCTCGATGCTGACCGCACCTTTGGGGCGGCCCTTCGGGTTGCCGGAGGTCCCTTGACGGAATTGCGTCGCAACCGGCGGCGATCTTCTTCTAGGCGTCTCGGCCATCACGCACACCTCCTCGATCCATTACGCTCTGATAGGTCGCCTCGGCCTGTTCTTTTAGTTGTTCGATATGTGCGAGATCGCGCTCATATTCGCACCTGACTTGCTCGTAGAGATCGGGATCCCAAGGCGGCGGACCGACGCATTTGAAAAGCCGTGCAGCGAGCGACATCGGGGTGCCATCGGGTACCACGACGACGGAGCGATTTACAATTTGCGGCGGCGGATCGAGCAATTTGGCGCGCTTGCATTCTTCCAGAAACCGCTTGATCGCGCGGATTTCGCCCCCGACCGCGCGCTTGAACAGCCCGTGCAGCATCGCCTCATGCGGATGCAGTTTGGTAAGTTTGCCACCGATGCGGGCTTCGATCGGCCGCTCCAGCAGCGCGGCAATATCAGGGGCGTGCTGTTTGTCTCGGCGCCGACTGGTCCGTAAAGGCTGCGCCCGTACCCCAAAGCGGGTCGCCTTGGGTGGTTTGCCGTAACCGACCTCGTAGGTCTCGTTGCGCGGCTCGTCCTCGCCGCCGGGTGCCTCATCGCCGTCTTTGCTCATTGCGCCGCTCCATCTTTCGCACCGCGGACGCGAGCGGGCCTTGGGGCACAGCCCAAAAACCAACGCAGGCCGAAGCGCGGTTAACCGCGTTCAGTTGTGATCATCATCGATTTGGTTTCTGGGGGGCTGCCGGTTAGGATCGGCCGGGCGGCTCAAAACCAGATATAGGCCCGGATTTTTGATCGTCAAACATATTTGGCGATGAGGTTAACATGCAAGGCGGCGGCGCTCTGCTGCAGGCACCTTGGGGCAGGAGGTTTGCCGCGCCCGCAGCGAAATTTCCCGTGCCGCGAACGCCAATTTTCCCGTGACGCGTTTGTCGGGAATTGCCCGAAAAAATCCAAATCTCCCAGTGGCTTGGCACGAGAGGTAGCGTGTAAATGGGGGCACATTTTCGTATTTGCCCTGTTAATTCCCGTAAGTCCGCTAGTTCGGCATCAGCACGGCATCGATGCGGCGGCTGTTTCGCGTGCTGATGACGATGGCGCCGTTGCGGGTCGCAAATCTCGCACCGACAAGCCGCGGCACTTTTTCCGTCAGCGACGAAGGCAGCGGAATCATTCCGCCGGTGACGGGATCGCCGACGTTGATCGGCGCGACGGCTGCGCCGGCCGAAGGCGCTGCCTTGATGTACTCCCTGATCAACTGAATCTCTTCACGCGAGAGGCTGAGCGCGGCCTGTTCGCCCGCGCCGTCAGCCAGCTTCTTTTCCGCCTCGGCCCTGTCTTGCGCATCTTGCTGCTGGGCGGCATCGCGTCTTGCGACTTCGACCTGTTCGAGTCTGGTGAGGCGTTCCCTCAGCGGCGCGATCTCGCGTCGCAACGCGGTAATGTCCGACTTCAGCGAAGAGAGCTGACCAAGTGCAATCGCGGCGGCAACGCAGGCGACGACCGAGATCAGGCTGAGGCATGCCACCGCGAGCCCCGTCAATCCGCCTCGACGATCGGCACGACGATCCCCGACATCCTCCGCGGGTCGCCGTCGCCGCGCGGCGGCGAATTTCGGCTTGATCGTGCCGAGCAAGCTGACCAGACCGGACAGCCGCGCAGCCACCACCCGGTTCGCCTCTTGAAAGGCGCCGAGTGCAGGCGCCGGGACGACCGGAGAGTGCGCCGAGGGGATGCCGGGAGCAGTAGTCGAACGGCCCGCGCCGGATGGCTGGCGGCCATCGTGGTCCTCGCGCGTCATGCCGGGGAGCTCGAGATCAACGTCGTCGGGACGGTCGATCGCAGTATCCGCAACGTAATGGCGCGTGTCGGCCACAGCGGCGTCCAATCGTTCCGTTTCCTGTCGATCGGGTCCGTGTTCGATGCGGACGGCTTCAAGCGAGCGCCACAGCGAGAGTCCCGAATCGGTGATCTGCAGGCCCGCGTCGTTGATCGATGCCCATCCCGATTGGAAGACGTCGGCGTCGCCAAGCTCGGACGGCCGCTTCGACTGTGTGGCTTCATCGCCGGCCGCGATCATGCGCTTGACCTCGCGGCTTACCTCGTCGATCGCGATCCGCTGCCCGGGCCTTGCGGCCAGCACACTCAGGATCGCCAGATTGAACCTCATGCGGCGCCTCGCGATGCTCCTCAACCGGCCGTGCCGCCGTTCCGCTCCCCTGCAGGCGACGTGCGAGCCTCAGCGGGGTCGAAGCGGATCAATCATGTCGGCGCGGACGTCGGTCGGTCAGGGAGTCAGGCAAGTGTACCGGCTCGCCAAGGGGCAAACAATCCGGCACCAGACCTACGAGAGGGATAAGTCGGCCCGCAAAAGACACGCGTCGGGATCGCCTTCGTTGCGCGTCTCAGAGAAACTCGCGAAGCCTGGAAAGCTCGATCACATGCTCGGGTGACAGCACGTCGGGAACGAGGGGAGGCTGCGACTTGGTCCGGATCTCGTAAAGATGTCGCGTCTTCTCGGGCTTGCCCATGAAATCCCGAATGCATTGGTCGAGCGTTCCATTGACGACCATATAGGGCGCGCGATCCTCTCGCCTCGAGTTGTTGAGAGAAGGCCATTTGTAAAGGTGGGCCGCAGCTTGGAAGTCCACCTGATGGGATTGGTCGGTCATTGCAAAATATCTACCCGAAAAGCCCTGCGCGGCAAAGTCAGCCGGCTGATGAGTGAGCTGGTGCGGCAATACGCGCAAGCTGCGTGCGGCAGAGGCCGCCGTCATGCACTCGAACGATCCGCCGATGTGCCTCGCGTTGATGCCTCGCAGCAACTCCCGCTTCGATCTCCCGCGGACCGAGATCGGGGGCGATCGGGCGAAGCCGGCTGAAGGGAGCGCCGGCAGGCCCCTCGCGCGGCGCGCGCAGTGGCAGCGCGCGTTGACGAACCTAGCTCGTTCGCTGCGCCAGCGGCCGTGACGACGCGTGCTGGATTGACTCGATTCCAAAATGTTCCTATTTTGTTCTATTGTCAATTTCCACGTCCGGAGACGGGCGGCTTCGGTCAGGTCAGGGATGAACGGGTCGAGATGGCAGCCGCAGCCACCATCCTTCATGCGGACCTGGATGCATTTTACGCATCGGTCGAGCAGCTGCTCGAGCCGTCGCTGCGCGGCAAGCCGATCGCCGTCGGGGGCGGGGTTGTGCTGGCGGCGTCGTATGAGGCCAAGGCCTTCGGAGTGCATGGCGGCATGTCGGGGCGGGAAGCGCGCCAACTGTGCCCGCAACTGGTTTTCGTCGGCGGCCATTTCAGCGATTACCAGCGGCTGGGTGACGCGGCCATCAAGGTGATCGGCGACTTCACGCCGCTGGTCGAGCGAATTTCGATCGACGAGGCGTTTGCGGACGTTGCCGGCTGCACTCACCTGTTCGGAACGCCTGCCGAAATAGCCGCGTCGATCCGGTGGCGCGTACGCAGCGAGCTCGGCCTTCCGATCTCGGTCGGCGTCGCCCGCACCAAGCATCTGGCGAAGATCGCCTCGCAGGTCGCAAAGCCCGACGGACTTGTCGTCGTTGATCCCGACGCCGAGCTGAGCTTCCTTCACGAATTGCCGGTTGAGTTGATGTGGGGAGTAGGGCCAGTCACCAGGATGCGGTTGGATGCGATCGGCGTCGCGACGATCGGTCAGCTCGCCAAATTGTCGGAACGGTCGCTGACGCACTTGCTCGGTCCGGCAGCGGGCGAGAAACTCGCCGCGCTGGCCTGGAATCGCGATCCGCGACAGCTCAAGCCACACCGGCGCGCGCGATCGGCGGGGGCACAATCGGCGCTTGGCCGAAAGCCTGCGATCGAGCAAGTCATCCGGCCCACGCTGCTTCATCTCGCCGACCGCGTCGCCACGCGGCTTCGGGCGAAATCACGGCCTGGACGAACCGTGACGGTGCGCGTCCGTTTCGCCGACCTGAAGTCGGTGACGCGCTCGATGACGATCGATGCGCCGGTGTGCACGACCATCGTCCTGGCCCGGCTCGCCGAGAATCTCGTGCGCGCTGCTCTTGCCGACCATCCCGGCGAGAAGATCATCTCGCTGCTGGCGATCTCGGTTTCGCATCTCGAGGAGCATTGGGATCTTGCACTGGAGCTTCCACTCGGACTGGAGGACGAAGCGCTTCGGCCTGGAAGTCCGACAGGGATGGCCCGCTGGGCGGCGGACCGTGCGATCGACAAGATCCGCGATCGCTTTGGCTGGGAGGCGATCGGATATGGTTCAGCGGCGCTGGAGGCGGTTCATTCGGTGCCCGACGCGTTTCGCAAGCTTGCCGAGAGAGATCTCTAGCGTTCGCCGGTTCACGTATCCGTCACTGCATTAAGAAAAGGCAATTTGGAATCGCGCGCTTGTGAGTGGCGACCCCGTACGACCGGCTTATTTTGAGGCGGCGGAGGGACAGCCATGAAGTACAGCGCCGAACTGATCCAGACGATGCGCGAAGCGTTGGATGCGGTCATGGCAAGCGTGCCGGCGGATCAATCCGTGTTCGGTCTCAAGGCCGCTGTTGCGGAATGCATTCTGCGAGCCGCAGCTCACGGCCAGACATCGTTCGACGGGCTCGTGACGTCGGCATCCGATCAGCTTCAGTCGATCATCTCGATGCTGACCTAGGCGATCGGGATGCGCGCGACCGCCGCGTTCACCTCGCCGCGCGGTGCGCTGATGATGCAATCGCTCGGGCCGACGGTTCTCTCAGGGCAGCGATACGACCCGTAGATTGTTGGTTGTTCCCGCTTGTCCAAAGGGAATGCCGGCGACCACGACCAGCAGATCGCGACTCGATGCAAACTGCTCTGCATGCGCGAATGTTGTTGCGCGCTCGACCATCTCCTCATAGCTCTGAACGTCGTCGGAAAGCACGCTGTGAGCCCCCCAAAGCAGGCACAGGCGGCGGGACACTTCGCGGCTTGGGGTGATGGCGAGGATCGGGCGGCTCGGCCGCTTCCGCGCGACGCGTGCGGCCGTGGTGCCGCTCGACGTATAGGCCACAATGGCTGCGGCGTGAACCACGGAGGCGAGATCGGCCGCCGCCGTTGCCACGGCATGCGGTGGCGTTTGCTCTTCGCCGGGCTGGGTCGCCTCGACGATCGAGCGGTACATCTTGTGTTGTTCGGTGCTGCGGATAATGCGGTCCATCATCTCGACCGCCTCGCGCGGATATCGGCCTGTCGCGGACTCCGCCGACAGCATCACGGCGTCTGCGCCGTCATAGATGGCGGTCGCAACATCGGAGACTTCCGCACGTGTCGGCGTCGGGGCCGCGACCATCGAGTCCAGCATTTGCGTGGCGACGATCACGGGCTTCACCGCGAGACGGCAGGCCCGCACCAGCTCCTTCTGGCGCCCCGGCACGTCCTCATGCGGGATTTCGACGCCGAGATCTCCCCGCGCAACCATGATGGCGTCGCACAGCTGGATGATATCGTCGATCCGTTCGAGCGCTGCCGGCTTCTCGATCTTGGCCATCAGGCCAGCGCGGTCCCCGACGAGGCCTCTCGCCTCGATGATATCCGAGGGCTTCTGCACGAACGACAGCGCAACCCAATCCACGCCAAGTTTCAGGCCGAACTCCAGATCGAGGCGATCCTTCGCGGTCAGCGGTGAAAGATCGAGGACCGTACCCGGCAGATTGACGCCCTTGTGATTCGAGATCGTGCCGCCGACGATCACCTTGGCTTCGATGAAATCGTCACCGAGCCCGGTAACGCGAACGCGGACCCTGCCGTCGTCGATCAGAAGGTCATGGCCGGGGGCAACGGCGGCAAAGATCTCCCGATGCGGGAGGGGAATTGCGGTTCGGTCGCCTTCCGATCCGGACAAGACGAACCGAATGGTCTCTCCGGCCACTGCGGCGATCTTTCCATCGCGCAAGGTGCCGACGCGGATCTTCGGGCCCTGGAGGTCCATCAGGATGCCGATCGGCCGGCCGACGTCCTGTTCCAGCTTTCGGATCGCCGCGTGAATGCGTGCGTGATCGCTCTGTGTTCCGTGACTGAAGTTCAGGCGGAACGTATCGACGCCCGCCAGCAGCAGTGCCTCGAGCATCTCGGGGGAACTGCTTGCTGGACCAACGGTTGCAACGATCTTGGCTCGTCGATGACGACGCATGAATCACCCCGTCGGTGGCTGGCCGGCTGCGATCAGCACGGCACGGATATCATTGACGTTCGTAAGCGTCGGCCCGGTGCGCACGAGGTCTCCAAGGCGGTCGAAGAACGTGTAGCTGTCATGAGCAGCCAGGTACGCTCGTGCGTCAAGCAGATTCGCGGCGGCGCGCCGCAGCGTATCCGGACCGATCAAAGCGCCAGCCGCATCTTCCGTTCCATCAATTCCATCGCTGTCGCCCGCAACGGCCCAGATATCGGATGCGCCGGACAGGGCGACGGCAAGCCCCAGCAGGAATTCGGTGTTGCGGCCGCCGTGTCCCGCCGGTCCGCGCCCGATCGTCACCGTCGTCTCGCCTCCGGACAGCAGCACCGCGGGGGCAGGGCCCGGCTGCGCATATCTCGCGACCGACCGGGCGATGCCGGCCATCACGGTTCCGAGTTCCCGTGCCTCGCCCTCGATCGCGTCTCCAAGGATGATCGGCGTCAGGCCTTCGTCCCGGGCGGCGCTGGCCGCAGCGTCAAGTGCATGGAATGGAGCGGCAAGGATGCGGACATCAGCATCGATCTCGCCGGGCTTGGGTGTCTCGTCCGCTTGTTCGAGCACAAGCCGCGCCGCTTCCGGCAGGTCGATTGCAAAGCGGCCAACGATCTCCAGCGCAGCGGCTTTCGTGCTGCTGTCCGGCAGCGAGGGACCGGAGGCAATCGCCGCGGGATCGTCGCCGGGAATGTCTGAGATCACAAGGGTCGTGACGCGGGCGGGACGGGCGGCCAGCGCCAGCCGACCGCCCTTGATCGCGGACAGATGTTTGCGGACGACGTTCATCTCGGCAATCGTCGCGCCGCTTGCAAGGAGTGCCCGGTTGACCGCCTGCTTGTCGGCGAGAGTCATCGGAGATGCCGGCAGGGTCATCAGCGCCGAGCCACCGCCGGACATCAGGGCGATGACGAGATCGTCTGCAGAAAGCCCCTCGACGGCGCGCAGCATGCGAAGGGCCGCGGTCCTGCTCGTGTCATCCGGCACGGGGTGAGACGCTTCGAGCACTTCGATACGGCCGGCTGGAACCGAATGGCCGTGGCGCGTGACGACGACGCCGGAAAGCGCGACGTCAGGCCATGCCGCGTCGAGGCCCGCAGCCATTGCCGCCGACGCCTTACCCGCGCCGACGACGATGCATCTGCCCCTCGGCTTTGCCGGCAGGGCGTCGGCAATCGTGATCCTCGGATCGGCGCTCGCGATGGCGGCGTCGAAGATTCGCCGCAGGGCGGTCCGAGCCCGCACATCCGTCCATCTGTCGTTCAATCGCTTGCGCTCCGGCCGATAGGTCTCTTGTTATGGCGCCTTCTCGAGACGGTCGTAAGACATGGGTGCCTCAAGTCGACCGCCTTCACCGGGAAAGACCTTTGCGCGAGCGATTGCGGCACTTGCCGTCGCTTCACTGCCGAGAATGAACGCGCGCCGCATCGGCTTGATCAGGAACAACGCGGTGAGGGCAGCGGTCGCATTGAGTGCAACCGCGACGATGAACACGGCCTGCCAGCCGAGCTGGGAAGAGATGATGCTCGCGAGCGGCACGAGCAGCGCCGCCGTGCCCTTCGCCGTGTAGAGCATGCCGTTGTTGGTGGTTGCATATTTGGCGCCGAACGTGTCGCCCGACGTCGCGGGAAACAGGCTGTAGATTTCGCCGAAGACGCCGAAATAGATCGCCGTGGCCAGCACGAAGACAACCGGAATGTGACCGTAGGTGGACAGCGTCAGCAACATCAGCGCCGCTGTCGCGAACGCGATGAACATCGTGTGCTCGCGCCCGATATTGTCGGAGACCCAGCCAAAGAGCGGACGGCCGAAACCGTCGAAGACGCGATCGAGCGAGATGGCAAACGTCAGTGCCGCCATCTGGAAGCCCGCCAGGGTGACCGGCGTGTCCGCGATCTTGAAGTCATGGGCGATCGGCCCGATTTGCGCGGCGGTCATCAAGCCGCCGGAAGCCACCATGACGAACACCACGTACATGACCCAGAAGACCGGGGTGCGCAACACCTGGGGCGGAGTGTAGTCGATCGCACTCTGCGGCAGATTGAGACGCTTTTTCCTGGGTGCTTCGACGCCATGCGGTGGCCGGACGAACCAGGCCAGCAGGATGACGATGAGGCCTTGTCCGATCCCGAAGGTCAGGAAGGTGCTCTGGTAGCCGCTGGCGGCAATCATGTTGGCAATCGGTACGACGGTGAGGGCCGCACCGGCGCCAAACCCGGCGGCGGTTGCTCCTGCGGCCAGGCCGCGCCGGTCCGGAAACCATTTCAGGGCATTGCCGACGCAAGTGCCGTAGACGGCGCCGGCACCGATGCCCGCGACGACAGCTGCCGCATAAAGCGTGACGAGAGAGGAGGCGTATGAGTTCATGATCCAGGCCAACCCGATCATCAGCCCGCCGAACATGATGACGATGCGGGGGCCGTATTTGTCCACGAACCAGGCCTCCACCGGCACAAGCCATGTCTCCGTCATCACGAAAATCGTGAAGGCGAGCTGGATGGCCGGACGGCCCCAGTGAAACTTCGCGTCGATCGGATCAACGAACAGCGTCCAGCCATATTGCAGGTTGGCGATCATCGCCATGCAGACGATGCCGATCGCCAGTTGCAGCCAGCGGAAGCCGCCGGGCGATGATGCCGGGTTGGTGGAGATCATGTACGCTCCTAAGGCAGATAATCGTCGTTTGGGCCGGCTGCGTCGGGTTGTCGTCCCGCCGCAGCCTACTGACGGAATTCGTTGGTCAACTCGCCGATTCCGTCGATCGCGACGGTGACCGTGTTGACGGGCTCCTTCATCACCCCGACGCCAATCGATGTCCCGCAGCAGATCAGGTCGCCCGGCAACAGCGTCATGTCGTGCGAGATCTTGCTGACCAGCGTCTGTGCGCTGAAGATCATGTCCGCGATCGGGTAGTTCTGGCGCTCGACGCCGTTCAGAATGGTGCGCACCACAAGGCTTGCGGGGTCGAGGCCTGAGGCAATCACGGGGCCGAACGGGCCGTATCCATCGAAGCCCTTGGCCCGCGCCCATTGCGGGAAGGTCGGGTCGCGATTGAGGATGTCCGCAGCGGTGACGTCGTTGGTGCAGGTGTAGCCGAAGATGAAGGCGTCGGCCTGCTCGGGCGCGACCGCCGCGCAGCTCCTGCCGATGACGATGCCGAGTTCACCTTCGTAGGTCGTCTTGCCATCATAGCCCAAGGGACGCCTGATGACGGCACCAGGCGCGGTGACGCTGGTCGGCGCCTTCAACAGGTACAGCGGTTCGGCAGGCTCAGGTGATTTCAGCTTCTCCGCAAGCGCGTGAAAATTGTTCCAGAGCGCGATGACCTTGCTCGGCTGCGTCGGGGCGAGCAGCTCGACGTTGTCCAGCGCCAGCGTTTGTCCAGTCGGTCGCATGTCGCCGAACATGTCCCCTTCGTGCACGGAGATGCCGGATGGAATGAGTTGCCCGAAGCCGATTTCGGCATGGTGGCGGAAGCGGACCCAGCGCGTAACATTGGCCATCGGGATCACGCCACCGCCAGCGTTTCTGCTGCTGCGGCGCCGGCCGCCCCGTCATAGAGGCCGGCCAGCCTGGTGCGCTGCGCGACCAGGGCCAGCACCGCATCGAGGGCGGGCGTCGCGATTCCTGTCATCCGGCCCATCTCCTGCACCACGGTGATCAACGGATCGATCTCGACCGGACGTCCGCGCTCGAGATCCTGCAGCATCGAGGTCTTGTGCGCGCCGACCTTGCGCGCACCTTCGATGCGGCGTTCGACATCGACCCGAAACTTGACGCCGAGGCTTTCCGCGATCGCCTGGGCCTCCAGCATGATCGCCCGGGACAGCGCGCGCGTGCCCGGATTGCTGCAGATCACGTCGAGCGTCGCGTGGGTGAGGGCGCTGATCGGGTTGAAACAGACGTTGCCCCACAGCTTGAGCCAGATCTCGTCACGGATACGGTCGAGGACCGGAGCTTTCATGCTCGCGGCCACGAACAGCTCGGAAAGTTTCTGGACGTCGGATGTGATCTCGCCGGAGGGCTCGCCCAGCGGAAAGTTGTTGCCGTAGACATGGCGGATCACGCCGGGCGCCTCGATCTCGGTGGCGGGGTACACCACGCAGCCGATCGCGCGCTCGGGGCCGAGCTCGTTCCACTGCTGACCGCCAGGATCGATGCTCTCGAGCGTCGATCCTTCGTGCCGACCACCGTGCTTGTGGAAATACCAATAGGGAATGCCGTTGACGGCGGTGACGATGCGGGTCCGATCGCCCAGCAGCGGCCGCATGGGCTCGATGACACCGGTGATCGAATGCGCCTTGAGGCAAATGATGACGTAATCCTGCTCGCCGAGTTCGGCGGGGTTATCGGTGCAGCGAGGATGCACGACGCGCTCCTCGTCGCCGATCAGGAGTTTCAGGCCGTTCTGCCGCATTGCGGCGAGATGCGCACCCCGCGCGACCAGGCTGACATCGGCACCAGCACGCATAAATTCGACACCGAGATAGCCGCCGATCGCGCCGGCGCCGTAGATGCAGATTCTCATTCGATCCTCGCAAGCAGAGTGGGGACACAGCAGGAGCCGCAGCGGCTCGAACCGAGTAGCGTGGCAATGGCCTTGGGCAAGTCTGTCAGGCCGCGCAGGCGGCTTCCTCGAAAGCAAGGGTGATGTCCCGCATGCTCACGACGCCGACGAGCCGGCCGTTGTCGATGACGGGGACATGGCGGATTCCATGACGGGCCATGAGGCGCTCGACATCCGTGAGCGCATCTTGCGAATTGCAGGACAGCAGCGGCCGCGGCGAGATGAATTGCGCGACTTTCATCGCAAGACCATTAGTGCCGCGCTCGGCGATCACCGCGACGACGTCGCGCTCGCTGAACATCCCGATCACGGCGGCGTCCTTGCTGCGCGAGGCGTTCCTGACCACGAGGGCGCCGACATTGCTCGCGTACATCAGGTTCGCCGCAATGCTCACGGTTTCGTTCGAGCCGATCGTCACCACGTGCGCATTGTTGGCGCGAAGGATGTCCCCGACGTACATGGCATCGTCCTCCCGGTTGCTTGATTTGGTCGTTGTGAGGCGATCGTGGTATACATTATCCCAGAAGTCAAACAAAAGAATCGAGCCATTTGCCAAGAAGAATGGCAAAAATACTGACCTATTCGCGAGCATTGTCGCCTTGACTCCATGGCCTTTTGGTATGCCATATGCCAATTCTGAAGCTCGCTCTCGACGAGCAATTTCGTTCTGAACCGCAACCGGTTAGGGGCAGGTCGTGATGAAAAGAGAGCCGATCCGGCGCAAGCCGTCCGATCCCGATCTTCGCGCGCAGCCGGAGCTGGACGCGCGCGACGGCGGTGTTCAGTCCGTTGATCGCGCCATGCAAATCCTGGAGACACTTGCAGAGGATGATGAAGGCTATCGGCTGACCGATCTGGCGATCCGCACCGGCCTGTCTCCCTCGACCGTACATCGGCTGCTGACCACGCTCGAGAACCGCAGGTTCGTTCAATTCGACCGCGACGAATCCAAGTGGCACATCGGCGCGCAAAGCTTCGTGGTCGGCTCGACCTTCGTGCGCCGGCGGAATTTTGCCGCGCAGGCACTGCCTTATCTGCGCAAGCTGCGCGACCAGACCCGGGAAACGGCCAATCTTGCTGTGGTCGACGATGAATCCATCATCGTCGTGTCCCGCATTGAAAGCCGTGAGATCATGCGCTCGCTGACCAAGGTCGGCGGACGCGTCGCGATGATCGCCTCGGGAGTGGGCAAGGCGGTGCTGGCTACCTATTCCGATGCAGACGTCAACGCGATCATTCGCCGTCAGGGCATGCCGCGGCTGACGGAAAAATCGATCGTGCGGCCCGGCGAGTTGTTCAAGGAATTGGAGAGCGTGCGGCGTCAGGGTTATGCGGTGGATGATGAAGAGGCGCGCCTCGGCCTGCGCTGCGTGGCCGCGGTCGTCTTCAACGATTGCAACGAGCCATATGCCGCAATCTCGGTATCCGGCATGGCGGACAGGCTGACGAACGAACGCTTGCCCGAGATCGGTACGATCGTGCATCGGATCGCAGCCGAACTCACGGCCGAACTTCGCGGGAACCGCACGCTGCAAGCGCAGGCGTAGGGCGGGCTGCAATTCCGTCCGCAACAATTTCCATTTCTACGCTGACGCTAATCGTTTGAAGACGCGCAAGAAATCGCGAGCGTTGCCACAGCGCGGAAATTCCAATCGATTGCGTTGAGATCGATGCTCGCGGGCCTGATGATCCTGCTCAGGCCAACTCATAGCGAGGCGGGATCATCACATGAAGATGCGAGCAGTCGATGCAGCAGTGCGCATTCTCCAACGCGAAGGGATCACGTGCGCATTCGGCGTTCCCGGCGCAGCGATCAATCCGCTTTACTCCGCACTGAAGCGCAACGGCTCGATCCAGCATATTCTGGCGCGGCACGTCGAAGGCGCCTCGCATATGGCGGAAGGCTATACCAGGGCGAAAGCGGGCAATATCGGCGTCTGCATCGGCACATCGGGTCCGGCCGGCACCGACATGATCACCGGCCTCTATTCGGCGATCGCTGATTCCATTCCGATCCTCTGCATCACCGGTCAGGCGCCGCGGGCGCGGCTCTACAAGGAGGATTTCCAGGCCGTCGACATCGAGTCGATCGCAAAACCAGTGACGAAATGGGCCGTCACCGTGCGCGAGCCGGCGCTGGTGCCGCGCGTGTTCAGCCAGGCTTTCCATGTCATGCGGTCGGGGCGGCCGGGACCGGTGCTGATCGACCTTCCGCTCGATGTGCAACTGGCCGAGATCGAGTTCGACGACGAGACCTATTCACCGTTGTCGGTCTACAAGCCGACGGCGACGCGCAAGCAGATCGAGAAGGCACTCGAGATGCTGAACGCCGCGGAGCGGCCGCTGATTGTGGCCGGCGGCGGCGTGATCAACGCCGATGCATCCGAGCTGCTGGTCGCCTTTGCCGAAGCGGTCAACGTTCCGGTCGTTCCGACGCTGATGGCCTGGGGCGCTATTCCTGACGATCATGCGCTGATGGCAGGCATGGTCGGCTTGCAGACCAGCCATCGCTACGCCAACGCCACGATGCTCGAATCCGATTTCGTGCTCGGCATCGGAAATCGCTGGGCCAACCGGCATACCGGCTCGATCGAGACCTACACGAAGGGCCGCAAATTCGTGCATGTCGACATCGAGCCGACGCAGATCGGGCGGGTCTTCAATCCGGACCTCGGTATCGTCTCCGACGCCAAGGCCGCGCTGGAAATGTTCGTGAGCGTCGCCAGGGAGTGGCGGAAGTCCGGGAGGCTGCGCGATCGGCAGGCCTGGCCCGCCGCCTGTCGCGACCGCAAGCGTTCGATGCTGCGCAAGAGCCACTTCGAAAACATCCCGATCAAGCCCCAGCGCGTCTACGAGGAAATGAACAAGGCCTTTGGCCGCGACACCTGCTACGTGACCGTGATCGGATTGTCGCAGATCGCTGGGGCCCAGTTCCTCAACGTCTACAATGCGCGCAACTGGATCAACGCCGGGCAGGCCGGTCCTCTCGGCTGGACACTGCCGGCCGCGCTTGGCGTGCGTGCCGCCGATCCCGACCGCGACATCGTCGCGCTGTCGGGTGACTACGACTTCCAGTTCCTGATCGAGGAGCTCGCGGTCGGGGCGCAGTTCAATCTGCCCTACATCCACGTCGTCGTGAACAATTCATATCTCGGCCTGATCCGGCAGGCGCAGCGCGGCTTCGACATGGACTATCACGTCCAGCTCTCGTTCGAGAACATCAACGCGCCCGAGATCGGCGGTTACGGCGTCGACCATGTGGCCGTCGCAGAGGGTTTGGGCTGCAAGGCGATCCGGGTCACCGATCCGAACGACGCGCAGGCGGCGTTCGCGACCGCACGCGAGCTGATGGCGAAGCATCGCGTGCCCGTGGTCGTGGAGTTCATTCTCGAGCGAGTCACCAATATCGCGATGGGAACGGAGATCGACAACATCGTCGAGTTCGAAGAGGTGCTCGATCTCCCGCTCGATGACGTGCCGAGCGCGTCGCGATCCGGCACGCTGTTGCCGGCCTGACCACATCATTCATCGCTTCAAGCGGAGATACGACTCGTGCCTCAATTTGCCGCCAATCTCACCATGCTCTTCAACGAGCTGCCGTTCCTCGATCGGTTCGCGGCCGCCAAGGCGGCCGGCTTCAACGCAGTCGAGTATCTTTTTCCTTATGACTTCGAAAAGGGCGCGTTGCGGGAGGAATTGGCGCGCTGTGGGCTGACCCAGGTGCTGCACAATCTTCCAGCCGGTAACTGGGCCGCCGGTGAGCGTGGCATTGCGATCCTGCGCAATCGGGTCGATGAATTTCGCGACGGCGTGGTGCGCGCGATCGACTACGCAAAGGCGCTGGATTGCCGGCAGCTGAACTGCCTGGTCGGCATCGCTCCAGCCGATACGGATAGGGCGGACCTGCAGGAAGTCCTCGTGTCCAACCTGCGCTTCGCCGCAGGCGCGCTCGCCCAGCATGGCATCAGGCTCCTCGTCGAACCGATCAACACGCTCGATATTCCCGGCTTCTTCCTGAGCCGTACGGAACAGGCGGTGCAGCTCATTTCCGAGGTTGGCTCATCCAATCTGTTCATCCAGTACGACATCTATCACATGCAGATCATGGAAGGTGATATCGCGCGGACCCTGCAGAAGCATCTGGGCCGGATCGCGCATGTCCAGCTCGCCGACAATCCGGGCCGTTATGAACCGGGAACCGGCGAAATCAACTACTGCTATCTGTTCAAGCATCTCGACAGCATCGGGTATCGGGGCTGGATCGGGTGCGAATACAAGCCGCGGACGACCACGCTCGAGAGCCTGGGCTGGCACGCCGCACAGACTTTCGTGACCTAGAGCCTGTTCCGTTCCGATTGAATCGGGACGGAGCTCTGGAATTTTATTTAACGCGGTTTCTTCACGCGAGCCGAGAGTCGCTCGCCGGAAAAACGCCTTCATCCGGCTGACAGGGAGCAACGACAATGAAAGACATCGGATTCATCGGACTTGGCACCATGGGACGTCCGATGGCCGGCCACCTCCTGGCTGCCGGCTATCGCCTGTTCCTGCACGACGTCGTACCTGTTGCGCCTGAGTTGATCGCGGCCGGCGGCATCGCTTGCGAGTCCGCCAAGCAGGTGGCGCAGGAGTCGGACGCCGTGATCATCATGGTACCGGACACTCCGCATGTCGAAGCCGTGCTGTTCGGTCAAGGCGGCGTCGCGGAGGGCATCTCCAAAGGCATGATCGTGACGGATATGAGCTCGATCTCTCCGCTGGCGACGAAGGAGTTTGCACGCTGGATCGATGCGCTCGGGGCCGATTATCTCGACGCGCCGGTCTCCGGCGGCGAAGTTGGTGCAAAGGCGGCCAGCCTGACCATCATGGTTGGCGGGCGGGAGCGGGCGTTCAATGCGATGAAGCCCCTGTTTGAAACGATGGGGAAGAATGTCACGCATGTCGGCGGCAACGGCGACGGCCAGACCACCAAGGTTGCGAACCAGATCATCGTGGCGCTGACCATCGAGGCGGTGAGCGAGGCGTTGCTGTTCGCCTCCAAGGCCGGGGCCGACCCCGCATTGGTGCGCCAGGCGTTGATGGGCGGCTTCGCGTCGTCCCGGATCCTCGAAGTGCACGGCGATCGCATGCTGAAGCGCAATTTTGATCCGGGCTTCCGCATTGAGCTGCATCAGAAGGACCTCAACCTCGCGCTGGAAGGGGCGCGCGCGCTTGGCTTGTCGCTGCCAGGCACTGCCGCAGCCCAGCAGCTGTTCAACGCCTGTACCGCCCTCGGCGGCAAAAGCTGGGACCATTCCGGCATTCTGAGAGCGCTGGAGGTCATGGCGGGCCACGAGGTCGCGGCTGCCTGAGCGCCGCGGAGGGGAATGGACGAAAATATCGTGGGCCTGGTCGGTGCGGGGACGGTAGCGCCTAGCTGCCACGGATCAGGCGCCTGGCGCCCAAGTCGGTCGCTCAGCGTTCGGATTGTTTGCTGGGCATTCTCTGATGTCCCTAGGGCCACTGGTGAGGACGAACAAGGTTGTCCGCCCACACCTCGGCAATGTGAGACAGTGCCAGACCCGGCTTGCGCTCGAGCAGAAGCTCGAGCACGCGCGGCGGCGTTAGGGGTAATTCCTGCACCCGCTTTCCTGTCGCGTTGGCAACGGCGCAGGCGACGGTGGCGCCGACATTGAGGATCGGCACCTCGCCGGCGCCCTTGGTGCCGAGCGGCCCCACCGACGCCGCACCCTCATAGAGGCTGATCTCCACCGGTACGACGTCGAGCGCAAGCGGTACGCGGTAAGTCTCAAAGCCGCTTTGACTGACACGGCCATTGCTGCCGATCGTCACCTCCTCGTGCAGGGCGTAGCCCAGGCCCTGCACGACGCCGCCCTGGATCTGGCCGTGGATTGCGCGTGGATTCAGCGCACGGCCGACGTCCTGGACCACGCGATAGCTTAGCACCTCGACATGCCCGGTCTCCGGATCGACGGCGACCTCGCAGTCGTGGACGGCGAAGACGGGGATGTCGATCGCGTCGATGAAATGACCGGCAACGCAACCGGGCATCGCCGGCACGCCGGCGCCGGTGAAGGCGCCGGTGCCGGCGACCGGTCCGCCCAGCGCTTGAGCGCGGGTCGCGACCTCCGCGACGGTGCGGCCGGAGCCCGGCGCGCCCGCGATCTCGATCCGACCATCGCGCATGACGAGATCGCCGGGCGCGGCTTCGATCATCTCGGAGGCGATCCTCAAAAGCTTCGTGCGGACCTCCTGTGCCGCCGACAGGCTGGCGGCGCCGAGCGAGACGGTGGTGCGGCCGCCACCGACGCCGACATCATAACCGGCCGCATCGGTATCGGCGGCGCGGACGATCACTTGCTCGGGCGCGATGCCGAGCGTGCTGGCAACGATCTGCGGCAGGCTCTGCATCATCGAGCCGGATCCGATCTCGACACCCGACGTGACCAGGGTCGCCGTGCCGTCGGCATTCATGTTCACCGTCGCGGCCGATGGGCCGACGAAGACGAACCAGGTGCCGACGGTGGTCGCGCGTCCAAGGAGCTTGCCGTCGGTGCGCGCCGGCAGCGGCGCTGCCGCGTCGCGCAATGTATCCATCCGGTCGAGCATCGGGCCGAGCACATCGCCTTCGAATACCTGGCCGGTGGCGCCGAGATCCTTGTCGCCGAGCACGTTGCGGCGCCGGAAAGCAAGCGGATTCATTCCGATCCGCGCTGCGATCTCGTCGGTGTGCCGCTCGAGCGCGAAGGTGTTGTAGACGCCATTGCAGCAGCGGAACGCGCCGTTCGGCGCCGTGTTGGTATAGACCGCGCGCGAGACCATGCGCACGCTGCCAAGCCTGTAGTTTCCGCCGAGCGTGTGTGCGGTCATGGTGGTCAGGAAGATCTGTTCGCCGCCATAGGCGCCGCAGTCCATCAGCACGACCGCCTCGCGGCCCACGATTTCTCCGTCGCGCGTCACCGCCGAGCGGATGCGAATATCGGCGTTCTCGCGGAACAGGCAGGTCAGCATCTCGTCCTCGCGGGAATTGACGAGGCGAACCGGCCGGCCGCTGGCGCGGGCGAGGAGGGCGGCGAAGGGCTCAACCGCCAGATCGAATTTGAGACCGAAGCCGCCGCCGACCGGCGGCACAGTGACGCGCACTTGCGATGCCGGCACGCCCAACGCGCGCGCGGTTGCATTGCGGACACTCCAGGGAACCTGCGTCGACGTCTCGATATGGAAGCGGCCGTCCTCGTAGCTTGCGACGACCGCACGCGGCTCGAAGGCCACGTGGTTCTGCCGGCCGACGCGATAGAAACTTTCGACGATCTCGACGTCAGGCCGCGCAAAGGCGGCGTCGACGTCGCCGCGAACGACGGTCGCCTCCCAGGCGACATTGCCCGCACGCGCGCCGCCTTCGACCAGGACCTCATAGCCGCGCCAGTCCGGATGAACCAGCCGCGCATCTGGTGCCAGCGCCTCCGCCATGGTCAATATTGCGGGGAGTTGCTCGATTTCCACGTCGATCGCCGCGAGCGCGGCCTGCGCCTGCGCCAACGTGACGGCAGCGACCGCGGCAAGCGGTTCGCCGTCGTAGCGAATGACATCGCGGGCGAACAGCGGGTGATCGGCGATGCCGATGCCGATCATGCCGGGCGCATCCGACGCCGTCACGATCGCACGTACCCCCGGCATGCGGGCAGCCCTCGACGTGTCGAGGCGAATGATCCGGCCCGAAGGCAGGCCGGCACGCAGCACCGCGGCGTGCAGCATGCCGGGCAGATATCGATCGATGGTGTAGCGCGTACGGCCACGCAGCTTGTCGGCGGCGTCCCGCCGGCTCAAATCCATCGTCGCGGAAACGTCGGACATGCTTGCGCCTCCCGATTATGCGTTGGCCAAGGCGAGCAGCGTCGCCTCGACGATGCGTTCGTATCCCGTGCAGCGGCAGATGTTCCCGGTGAGTGCGGCCCGGATATCGTCACGGGTGGCGTCAGGCCGGGTCGTCAAGAGATGCGTCAGGCTCACCACCATGCCGGGAAAGCACATGCCGCATTGGACCGCATCGCTGGCCTCGAGGGCCGCCTGGATGCGGTTCAGTTCGCCGTGAGGCGCAAGGCCTTCGACGGTGCGGATCTCGCGGCCATCGGCGAGCGCGGCGGGCAACAGGCACGATGGCGTCGGCTCGCCGTCGACCAGCACCATGCAGGCACCGCAAAAGCCTTCGCGACAGACCGGTTTCGCGCCGGTCAGATGCATCTCCTCACGCAGAATGTCGATCAGCGGCGTGGCGGGGTCGGCCACGGAAGGGAGGCGATCACCGTTCACTGTCAAGTTGAATCCCATGTCGGTCCCCACCGGTTCAGGAGCCAAGCGCTGCGATCGCAGCGCGGCGGACGAGACCGGGTAGCACGCTGACCCGATACCAGGCCGGGGCATCGACGCTGTCGCGGCCGACGAAGTCGTCCGCCAACGCGGCCGCAGTCTGCGCCGCCCCCGCCGCATCGAGCGGGCGTCCGATCAGCGCTGCCTCGAGCCGATCCCAGCGGCGGGCCACCGGCTCGACTGAACCGACCGCGACGCGCGCCGCCTGGACACGGCCCGCTGCATCGATGCTGACCGACAGGCTGACGATGGCGACCGGGTAGTCACCCGATTTGCGCAGCGGCAGGCGGGCATGGGCGCTTCTGCGCGCCGCCCGCGGCAAGATGATCCGCGTCACCAGATGACCGCGCGGAAGGGACGATCGGATCTTCAGGAAATGCGACAGGCCGATGCGCTCGCGGCCGTCGCGGTCCGACATTTCCACTTGGGCATCGAGGCAGAGCAGCGCCGGTACGCAATCCGCGGCGGCGAATTCCGACGTCGCGAGGTTGCCGCCGATCGTTGCCATCGCGCGGATCGCAGGATTGGCGGAGCGGCCGGCGGCGTCGACCAGGACCGCGAATTCCGCAAGATCGGCCAGGGCCGCCGCGAGTGCCGCATGCGTAACCGCCGCGCCGATCTCGATTGCATCGCTGCCGATACGAACCGCGGTCAGCTCGGCGATCTTGCCGATCGCGACATAGTGCGGCTTCAACCGCTCGTGGCGGATCGGTGATCGCATGATCCATGTGCCGCCGGCAAAGGCAGCGCCGGCCGCGCCGAATTCGCTCAGTGCGTCGAGTGCGGAAGCGAGCGAGGGCGCGACGTAGATCGACGCAGGTGCCTCGTGCGTCTCGCCCGCGACGCTCTGCATGGAACCCGTCGTCATTGGCGCCGCTCCAGTCGCAGGCGATCGAGCAGAACGCCGACGATGACGATCGCGCCGAGCACGACCATCTGGACGTATCCGTCGATCCGGGTGAGGTTCATGCCGTTGGACAGAATGGTGATGAACAGGGCGCCGAGCACCGCGGTGCCGACCCCACCGCGCCCGCCCGCCAGGCTTGTTCCGCCGACTACGGCGCCGGCAATCGCCTGCAGTGAAAGCGCCCCGCCGAGGTTCGGCTCGCCCGATCCGGTCCGCGCCGTCATCATGATCGCGCCGAGCGCCGCAAGCCCGGAGCACAGCACATAGGTCGCGATCAAAGTGCGCTTGACCGGCAGGCCGGCGACCGCCGCTGCGCGCGGGTTGGTGCCGATGAGGTAAAGCGAACGGCCGAACACCGTCCGCGTCAGGGTCCAATGGAGCACGGCGCCGACCCCGATCGTGATCGCGATGGCCGCCGGAATACCGAAGACGCTGCCGCCGTAGAAGATCTGCGAGAACGGCGCCGGCACGCCTTGAACGGGCCTTCCCGATGACAGCGTGGTGGCAATCCCGATCGCGATATTGTAGCTGCCGAGCGTTGCGACGAAGGGGTTGACCCCGAGCAGCGCAATAACCACGCCGTTGAAGAGGCCGCACGCGGTGCCGAGTACGAAGCCGGCAGCGAGCCCGGCGAGCAGCACGGCGCCTGTACCATGGCCCGACGCCGTCGCGCCGGCCATCGCCAGCGCGGTGCCGACGCTCACCATCGATACGGTCGGGCCGAGTGCGAGGTCGAAGCCGCGCGTCAGGATCACCACGGTCTGGGCCATCGCGAACAGGGCCAGATAGCTGGTCTGCTGCGCGATGTTGAGCAGGTTGGCCGGCGACAACACGCCGCGGTCGACCGTGGCGAAGCCGAGCAACAGGGCCACCAATGCGACCGGCAGCACTGCGCTCCAGAGCCAGCGACCCGGCGCCAATTTCGGGCGATCCGCGTTCTTGGCGGCGACGGACAATTCGAGGTCAGACACGAGCTTTGCTCCGTCGGCTGAGTTCGTCCAGCGCCACGGCCGCGACCATGATGACGCCGAGAAAGACCGGCTGCAGCCGGGAGTCGACGTGCAGGAGGTTGAGCGCATTGCCCAGGATGGTCAGGAACAGGGCGCTGATGGCGACGATTTCGATGCGCCCGACGCCGCCGCGCAAGCTCACCCCGCCGATCACGGCGGCTGCGATCGATTGCAGCATCATCCGGTCGCCGCCGAAGCTGGCCTGGCCGGAGCCGACCTGCGCGGTCAGCAGGATGCCCGTCAACGCCGCGAGCATGCTCGAGACAACGTAGGTGCCGACGACGTGGCGCTGGATCGATACGCCCGACACGATGGCCGCATCGACATTGCCGCCGATCGCGTAGACGTAACGGCCGAACAGCGTGCGCCGCTGCGCAAACACCATCACGATGATGATGACCAGCGCGACGTGGACGGCGGTCGGCAGGCCGAGCGCCTGGGCGCGCCCAAAGCCCTTCACGAAGATATCGGGCATGCCGTAAACCGGGATTCCGTTAGTGATCATCAGGCCGACGCCCGCAGTCGCCGACATCGTGCCCAGGGTCACCACGAAGCCGGATACCTTGAGCTTCGCCACGCAGAATCCGTTGACGAGCCCGACCACGGCTCCGGAGCCGAGTCCGGCCGCCATCCCGCTGGCAATGATGAGGGCGTTGTTGCCGGGAAACGCGGTGGCTGCGGCGGCCATGGTCTTGGCGGTGACGACGCTCGCGAGCGCCACGACGGCGCCGACTGAGAGATCGAAGCCACCCGCGATGATGACCAGCGCCTGACCGCAGGCGACGATCGCGAGCAGCGACGCGTTGCGCAGGATGTTGAGGATGTTGATGATGCCGTAAAACTGCGGATCGATCGCCGACATGCCGGCGACGAGCAAGACCAGCAGGGCCGGCAGGAACCCGACACGGCCTGCGATCGATCGCAGGCCGATCGCGCCTTGCGGGTTTGCGCTGACCAGCGCGGTGTTCACGCGACCTCCGCGGCGAGATGGTCGCGGAAGAAGCTGGACAGCACGTTCTGCTCGGTCTTCTCGGAGTCCGTCAGTTCGGCGGCGATGCGGCCGTGATGCATGACGTAGAGCCGGTTCGACAGCGCCAGAACCTCCGGCAATTCCGACGACACCACGATCACGGCGGCGCCGGCCTCGACCAGCCGCTTCATGAACTGGTAGACCTCGAGCTTGGCGCCGACGTCGATCCCGACGCTCGGCTCGTCGAACAGGAACACGGTCAGCTCACGCGTGAGCGCGCGTGCCAGCATCACTTTTTGACGGTTGCCGCCGGACAGCGCGCCGGCGCTCCGTTCGATGTTCGGCGGCCTCAGCTGCAACCGCTCCATGATGTCCGCGATCGTGGCGCGTTCGGCGGCCTGCCGCAGCACGCCGAAGCGCGCGAACGCGGGCAGGTCGAGCACCGTCATCGATGCGTTCTCGCGGATCGGACGGGACAGCGCGAGCCCTTCGGCAACCCGATTGGCAGGAAAATAGGCGATGCCGCGCTTGAGGCTTTGCCTCGGGGTCGGGAATTCGTAAGGCAGACCGTCGATCCGGATCACGCCTGATGCCGCGGCCTCGATGCCGTAGACCGCGCGGATCAGCTCCGATTTGCCGCAGCCGACGAGACCGGCGATGCCGGTGATCTCGCCGGCGCGGGCATGGAAATTCGCCTCCTGAACGCTGCCGTCCGCGAGCGTCAGGTTTTCGATGTCGACCATCACCTTGTCAGGCCGGTGGGCGATGGCCGGGAACAGCAGGTCGATCCTGCGGCCGGTCATCAGCTCCACCAGCTCGCCGTCGGTCGAGCCGGGGGCGTCGAGGGTCTGGATGTGGCGGCCGTCGCGCAGCACCGTCACACGGTCGGCAAGGGCGCGGATTTCGCGCATGCGATGCGAGACATAGATCAGCCCGACATTCTGGCTCTTCAGGCGCGCGATCAGCTCGAACAGCCGTCCGGTCTCGCGCTCGGTCAACGAGGCAGTCGGCTCGTCAAGGATCAAAAGGCGGACGCGGCCGAGCAGGGCCTTGGCGATTTCGGCCATCTGCTGGTGCGCGCGGGAAAGGTCGTCGATCCGCTGCGCCGGATCGAGATCGAAGCCGAGCTCGTCGATCAGCGCCCTGGCGCGCTTGCGCATCTCGCGCGAGCGCAGCACGCCGCCATGGGTGACCTCGCGGCCGAGGAACAGGTTCTCTTCCACCGTGAGGCTCGGGATCAGCGAGAACTCCTGAAAGACCGGGCTGATGCCGATCGTGCGGGCCCGCTGCGGCGTGAGATGATGGATCTCCTCGTCGCCAAAATGGAACGTGCCTTCGTCCGGCGGAAACGTTCCCGAGATGACATTGATCAGGGTCGATTTGCCGGCGCCGTTCTCGCCGAACAGGACATGAAGCTCGCCGGCACGAACGTCGAGGTCGACCCGGTCGAGCGCGCGAACGCCGGTGAAGCGCTTTGATATCCCCCGCAATCGAAGCAGAGGCTCGGCGGGCTTCGGGTCAATCTCGACATCCATCCGCGTCTCCGTTGGGCCGTGAGCAAGACGGGTGGGAGCAGGTGCTCCCACCCGGCATCATTCGCGAGCGGCTTACTTGGCCTTGACCGAATAGACCGGTGTCCAACTCGCCGGAGCCAGCACGAGGTCCATCTGCAATTTCGGTACGGTGATCTTGTCGATGACAGCGGCGATCGGCTGGACAAGGCTCATGACCGGCTTCTTCTCGATGAGACGCACTGCCTGATCGATCGCGACGGCGCCTTCTCCGACCGGATATTGGGTTGCGAAGGCGAGGATGTCGCCGCGGTTGAGCGCGTCAAGCATGGCCTGGTTTTCGTAAGACGATACGATCTTCAGGTCGCTTCGGCCGGCCTCGGCAACGGCGCCGATGGCGGCTTCAGCGGTGGGGGCGGTGCCCCAGATCACGTTCATGCCGGGATAGGCCTGCAAGGCGTCCTGAATGAGCTGAAGCTGCACGGCGACGCCGGAGTCGCCGAACTTCTCGGCCAAAATCTTGGCGTTCGCGTTCTTGGCAACGGCCTTCTTGAAGCCTTCGTTGAACGACTCCGCCCAGCCAGAGCCGGCCGGACCGGGGAACGTCACGATGTTGAGCTTGTCGCCAGGCTTGGATTGCGCCAGCAGGCCGGCGCCGGTGACTTCGCCCATGGCGACGAAGTCGACGTAGTTGGCCGCGGGCAGCGCGTTCGGCGGCAGCGGGTTGGTGACGCCGACGACCGGAACGCCCTTGGCCTTGGCTTCCTCGAACTTCTTGCTGAGGCCTGCGCCGGAGATGGCGCCGACGATGATGGCGTCCGGCCCGCTCGCCATGCAGTCATCGAATTGCGACAGCTGTTTCGGCAGGTTCTCGTAACCTCCGGCCTCGTAGAGGTTCATGTTGACGTTCATCGCCTCGGCCTGTTTGACGATGCCATAGGCGACGGCGACCCAGAAACTGTCCTTCATGTGCGGAAACAGCACGCAGAGCCTGTAAGGCTTCTCGGCCTTGGGGAGCGGCGTGTACTCGGCCGGCTTCGGTGTGCCGGACGACGCGTCGTAGACCTTCATCGGAAACCACGGCGTCTCGGCCGCAGCCGGCGCGACCGCAGCGGCAAGGGCGAGGCCGGCGGCAAGGCCGAGCGCGGGGCGGATCGGCCAAACTCGATTGGGGGAAAGGCACGTCGTACTCGTCATAGCACAATCCTCATGGCTCGAATGAAAGTGGAGGGGCGGTGTCGGATCCAGTTTTTCGTGAACGCTCTGTGCGGTCTGCCGACGTCGCGGCCGGCGATGGCATTCAGCCTGCTTTCCACGTTGCGACCGAGCGCCGCTCAAACACCTCGCGGAACTGGCGCGTGGATTCGGGAAGCAAGGCACCGGTGCCCCAATCGAGGATCACCGCGTGCTTGCGGATCGCGTCGAGCGCGTCGATTGCCCCGCTGCGATAGCGTTGCGCCACCAGCTCCGGATCGAGCCGGACATTGGCGACACGCTCGGAGCGGATCTTCGCACGGAGCGCCTCGGTCGCGACCTTGTCGACCTCGTAGTTACAGAGCTCGGCGTCGATGGTGTGCACCACGACGCCATAGTCCTTGGCGGCACGCTCGACCGAGACATAGTCGTCCTTGATATCCTCGACGACGAGGTTCGGATCGCGCTCCAGCGGATCGCCAAATCCGCCGCCGCCGGCGGTCGGACGCGAGAAAGTGTCGCCTTCGCCGATCGGGACGTCCGAGAAGATCGAGCCGAGCCGCTCCGCGGCCGTGCTGCCGGCGCGCTTCAGGGTCAGGCCGTGCGGCATCGACGGCAGGCCGCCCTCGATGCCCCACACGATCGCGCGCTCGCGGTCGCAGATATAGGAGATCACGGTTTTCTCGGCCTGCAGCATCCGCGACGTCTTCACCACGCCGGCGCCGCCGCGCCACTTGCCGGGGCCGGGCGAGTCCTTGAGGATCTCGCATTCGGTGGTCAGGATCGGGTTGGCGCGCTCCTGGCCTTCGACCGGCTGCGACATCAAGCCGGTGCCGAAGCAGGCGGTTGTGACATTGCTGCCATCCTTGCCGTTGCGCCCGCCCCAGCCGCCGGGCAGCCAGTCATAGAACATGAAGATCGGCTTGTCGGAGCTGCGGGCATCGAGCCCGCCGGTGAGCAGATATTCGAGATTGAACGCGCAAGCGAGCGCGCGCTCCGGCATCAGCTTCGACCACATTTCGTAGATCGAGTTCATGATCTTCTCGAACGGCATCAGAAAGCCGGTGACCGCGATCGGCCATTTGGCGTCGACGATCGATCCTTCGGGAGCGATGATCTCGAAGCAGCGGTAGAAACCGGAATTGAGCGGCAGGTCGGGGAAGAAAGTCTTCATGCCGGCGGCAACGGCAGAGAAGGTTGCACCGAACGCCGAATTGTAGATCGAGCCGATGGTTGGATGGCTGCCGGTGAAGTCGTAGATTGCGCGATCGCCCTTGATCGTCATCTTGATGCGGATCGGGATCATGCCTTCGCCACCGGCCGGATCGCGGTCGATGAAGTCGACGGTTTCCCATTCGCCGTCAGGCAGCGCCGCGATGCGCTGGCGCGCCGAACGCTCCACATAGTCCTGGACGGCGGCAAGCCCGGTCTCGACGGTATCACGGCCATATTTGCCGACCAGGCGCAGGATCTCCCGTTCGCAGACGGCGGTGGCTTCGGCCTGTGCCTGGATGTCGCCGATGATCGAGGCCGGATCGCGCGTATTCGACGCGATCAGATGCGCGACGTCCTTGCGCAGGCCGTTCTTGTCGAACAGCCGGACTGGCGTGATGCGCAGGCCCTCGCGGAACATCTCGCGGGCGGCGACGTCGAACGATCCCGGCACGCTGCCGCCGACGTCGGACCAGTGTCCGTTGGACTGGCTGAAAGCGATGATCTTGCCGTCGGCGAAGATCGGACGGATCAGGCGGACATCGGAGAAGTGCGTGCCGCCGGCATAGGGATCGTTGATGGCGAAAACGTCGCCCTCATGCATGTCGCCTTCGAAATGGCGCATGACATCCTTGCAGGTGAAATGCAGCGTGCCGACGTGGACGGCAATATCCTGGTTGCCCTGCGCCGCGCATTCACCGTTGGCGTCGTGCAGCGCGCTCGAGAAGTCGCGATTGTAGATGACGAAGGAGTAGCAGGTCCTCAGGACCTGCTCGCCCATCTGGTCGACGCTGGTGATGAAGGAGTTCTTCAAAACCTCGAAGGTCACGGGGTCGAGCGGGAGAGCTTCGGCCATGGTTCACTCCTTCACGCGGATGATGATGTTGAGATATCTGTCGACCTCGGCGGCGGCGCCGGGCGGAACGACGGTGGTGGCATCGACCTGCTCGATGATCGCGGGGCCTTGAAAGGAGAAGCCGCAGGGCAGGTTGTCGCGCCGATAGACGGGTGTATCGAGCCCGCTGCCCTCGAACCAGACCCTGCGGCGGCTGACCGGCTCGGGGCTAGCGCCGGTCGGCTCGTGGACGGCAAACTCGGCCTTGGGGACCACGCCCACTGCCTTCAGATTGAGACGGAAGAAGCTGACCGGCGCGCTGTCGCGGCGGAAATTGTATTCGCGCTGATGCTCGGCATGGAAGCTCTGCACCAGATCGGCGATCGCGCCGATCGGCCGCGGCGCGTTGACGGCAAGCGAACGCCACTGGCCGCGATACATCATGTCGATCGAGCGCTGCAGCACGATGTCCTGCTGCGCGACGCCCTCATGGATCAACCGTGCGAGCGCAGCCTTCTCGAGCTCGGCGAACTGTGCCTCGATCTCGGTGGCGTCGGCCTCGGCGGCGTCGACCATGCAGCTCTGCGAAAAATCGTGCTGCATGTCGACGAGCAGGCAACCGAGCGCTGAGGTCACGCCGGGATTGAGCGGAACGATCACGACGGGAATCGCCAGCTCACGTGCGACGTCGACCCCATGCAGGGCACCGGCGCCGCCGAACGCCACCAGCGCAAAGTCGCGCGGATCGTAGCCGCGACTGATCGAGATCAGGCGCACCGCATCCGACATGTTGGCATTGGCGACCTTGACGATTGCATCTGCGGCTTCGTGCAGGCCGAGGCCGAACGGCTTGGCGACGCCGCCCTCGACCGCTTGCCGCGCCAGCTCGGGGTCGAGCTTGACCTTGCCGCCGGCGAGATCGGTGCCAAGCCGGCCGAGCGTCACATTGGCATCGGTGTTGGTCGGCTGCGTATTGCCGTTGCCGTAGCAGGCCGGTCCCGGATAGGCGCCGGCCGATTGCGGGCCGTTGCGCAGCGAGCCGGCCGGATCGGTCCAGGCCAGCGAGCCGCCGCCGGCACCGATGGTGAGCACCTCGATCGATGCGAAGCGGATCGGATAGCCGAACTCGATGTGCCAGTCCTTGGTGATCCGCGACTGGCCCTCATAGGCGAGCGACACGTCGGTCGACGTGCCGCCCATGTCGAGGCCGATCGAATTGGGGAAACCGCAAAGACCGGCGATATGGCGGCTGGCTATGGCCCCGGCGGCGATGCCGGAGCCGGCAAGGCGCGCCGCGAAATCCTTCACGCTCGCCGGCGTCATCACGCCGCCGCCGGTGTGCAGCAGCAAAAGATCACGGGTGTAGCCCTCGTCTGAGAGTCGTTCGCCGAGCCGGCTGGTGTAGTTGACGACGACCGGGCTCACCACGGCATTGGCGACCGTCGTCGAGAACCGCTCGTGCTCGAAGATTTCGGGAAGCACCTGCGAGGAGATCGAGACCGGAATATCGGGCATCTCGGCCAGCAGAATATCGCGCATGGCGCGCTCATTGGTGCCGTTGAGATAGGCGTTCATGAAGCACACCGCGACCGCGGCGACGCCGCGACGCTTGAGGATGCGTGCGACGCTGCGCGCAGCTTCGACGTCGAGCGGCTCGATCACCGTGCCGGCAGCATCGACGCGTTCGGGCACGGTGAGGCGGTCGCGCCGTGGCACATAGGGCCGGACCACGTCCTTGTAGGTGTCCCAGAGGTCTTCCTTGTTGGCGCGCCGGATCTCGATGACGTCGCGGAACCCCTTGGTCGTGACCACCGCGGTGCGCGGCAGGCGGCGGGTGATCAGCGCGTTCGTGGCAATCGTGGTGCCGTGCGAGAACAGCGCCACCTTGGACAGGTCGATGCCGGCCTTGGATACGCCGCCCATGATCCCTTCGATCGGATCGCGCGTGGAGGAGGTCTTCTCGATGCGCACGAGACCGGTCGTCTCGTCCATGATGCAGATGTCGGTGAAGGTGCCACCGACATCGACGGCCACACGAAGGTTCTGCGCCATGCCTCTTCCTTTCGAACGAGCGTTTCGCCGATCTTAGGCAGAGCGGCGGCCTTCGTTCTTGACGCTGAGCGCAGGAAGATTTGTGCGAGAGAGCGAACCGTGCCGGTGCCCATACATGCCCAGGCCGGCGGCGGTGTGCCTAAGAATCGATCAGCAGGCCAGTCTTCAGGAGTTGGCTGTGCGCGAAATGGCGCGGGCCTCGCTCGGGGTGCATCCGAACCGGCCGCGATAATTGCGGCTGAACTGCGCCTGGTCGGCAAAGCCCCATTGATAGGCGATTTCCGAAATGCTCTTGCGGCAGTTCGCATCGCGCAGCAGGGCGTCGCACATTGAAAGGCGCTGGTTGCGGATGTAGGCGCAGACGGTCAGACCTTCGCCCTCGAAGATCTGGTGCAAATAGCGCAGCGAGATGCCGCAGCCGTCGGCAATCATCTGCGGCGTGAGCCGCATGTCGTCGAGACGGGCCCGGATGAATTGCTCGCAACGCAGCAAATGGCCGTTGCGCACGGAGGACGAGTGACCGGTCAACACACGGTCGTCGGATTCAATGGCCATCGCAAGCAGCTCGATCAGGTGCTTGCCCATCATCGTGCGCGCCGTCTCGTCCATTTCCTCGATCCGTTCACCGGACAGGCGCAGCGTGTCGACGAACAGCGCGCCGACGCTGCGGCTGGCGTCGAATTGCAGCGTCGCGAGGCGCTCGGGCCGGGAAATGCGGGCGCGCAGCACCGCGCTCGGGATCTTCAGACACCACAGCGCCGTCGGATCCTGATGGCTGAACTCGTAGGGTAGGTGGCTGCGCTCGATCAGGAACGCGCCCGGGCGGCAATGCACCACCTTGCCGTCCTGCTCGAAACGGATTTCGGCGAGTTCGGGCACCGTGATCAGGAAGGATTCCTCCCGCTCGCTCAGGAGATGCCGCTCATGCCGCTTGTACAGCAGGCCATTGGCGATGTTGCGGGACACCGAGACAGGGCCCATCGACCAGGCGCCAAGGCGCGCATTGAAGTCGCGCGTGCTCGGGAAGCGCAGGTCGAGCGAGTAATAGGTCTTCGAGACGACCTCCTGCCAGTACTGGCGGCGCGTCTGCAACGGGATGTCGTTGGTCGTGTAGGTGACTTGCATGTCTCACTCCCGCCGCCGGCTGTGCCTCCGGTCGTCGTGTCCCCGGGCAAAGTTTGGCGAGGACAGCCGGACGGCGTCAAGTCGAATAAAACGGAAACTGATATTCTAGATTTCGATGGCCTCCTCGGCCTGATGTCGGTGGTCCATGCTGACCGGCGGCCGGGCCGGCCCGACGCCGGCAACCGCAAAGCGCATGAAATCGCGAAAAGCCATCGCAGCCCCCGATGGCTTGGTGTCGCGACGCCAGGCAAGACCGATGTCCATGCTGGGCACCTCGTCCTCGATGACGCGGGTCTCGATCCGCTGCCCCTCCAGCGACCAGGGCCGGTAGATCAGGTCGGACAGAATGGCGATTCCCATGCCGCCGGCGACCATGGAGCGGACAGCTTCGACCGAGGAGGTGCGGAACACGGTCTTCGGTTCGAGTGAGGCGTTGTTCCAATAGCGCATCGAGGTGTGCTTGGCCTCGTCGACCGTGAGCATGACGTAGGGATAGGTCGCGACGTCAGCGAGGTGGACCCGCTCGGCACGGGTCAGGGGATGCTCGGGCGCAAGCCACAGCCGGCGCGGCGATCGCAGCAAGGTCTCGCTGGTGAGCATGGCGTTGTCGCGCAGGTTCGAGACCAGCATCACCGCGAGGTCGAGGGCACCATCGACGAGTGCGCGCTCGAGCACGTCGCGCGGCGCCTCGAACAGCTCGATCGTGATCCCGGGGAAACTCGCCTTGAAGCGCATCTGATGACGCGGCAGGAAGTAGCCCGACACGGTGTAGGTGACGCCGACACGGATCGTCCCGAACAGGGGGCCGGCGGACATCTGCGTGTCGCGCACCGCCTCGGCGACGGCGGCGAGGATATGACGGCCCTGGGAGAGGAAGCGGCTGCCCTCCATGGTGACGGTTACGCCGTTCGGCGTGCGCTCCAGCAAGCGGGCGCAGACGGTGGCCTCGAGCTGCTGGATCGCCGCGGTGACCGCTGATTGCGAGACGTTGAGATCGATGGCCGCCTGGCTGATCCGCCCGGTCTCGGCGGCGGCGACGAAGTAGCGGATCTGTTTCAGAGAAACGGACATCGCGGTTGTTCCGATGTTTGCACAACTCATGAGCAGTGTTTCTCAGCTCGAATGTGTCCGCTGCAACTCTCGTGCCGTCCGGCGGACAGCACACCGTGGCACAGACCTCAGATGTGCGAGCGCGCAATCGACAGCCACAGGTTTAGACGTGACCATGCGCGATCGCTCCGGCGCCCGCGGCCGAGGTCCGTTGGCAGATGCGGTGGGCCCCCTCGCGATTACGCCATGGCGCTGCGAAGCTTGCCCAGCAGCTCGGTCCGGCTCTTGCGTGCCGCAAGCGCCTGATCCATGTCGACCTTGACGAACTTCACCGGCGTGTTGGGCTGGAGCTGACCGATCAGATCCATGTCGGCGGCGATCACGGTGCCGACCATGAAGTAGCCGCCGCCGGATACGGCGTCGCGATGCAGCACGATCGGCTCGGTGCCGCCGGGAACCTGGATCGAGCCGTAGGGATAGCAGGCATCGGTGATGTTGGACGGGTCAGAGCCGGCGCCGAACGGCGGTTCGCGCGGAACGAATTCGAGCGCCTTGCCACCCTTGAAGCGGTAGCCGATCCGGTCGGCTTCCGGCGCGACCTTCCAGGTGTCGGAGAAGAAGCCGTTGCCGGCGGCCTCGGTAATGCGGTGCCAATAGAGGCCGGGCATGGCGCGCAGCTCTGTCGGCATTCCCGCCGGTTGTCCGCGTAAATCGTTGGCGACGGTGCGGCCGTCCTTGACCGTCACGCTGGCATGGCCGACCGGCAATTCGTCGCCGGCCTCGAGCTTGCGGCCCTTGAAGCCGCCGAGCGCGCCGAGTGCGTAGGTCGATCGCGAGCCGAGCACCACGGGCACATCGATGCCGCCGGCGACCGCGATGTAGCCGCGTGCGCCTCGCTTGAGGAAGTCGAAGGAGAGAATCTGGCCACGCTTCACCTTGAAGCTGGTCCAGGTCTCGCGCGGCTCGCCGTCGAGTTTCGGCGGCAGCTCCGCGCCGGTGACGGCGACCGTGGCGTCTTCGGTGAATTCGAGCTCGGGCCCCATGAACACCGCCTCAAGCACGGCTGCGCCTGCATCATTGCCGACGAGCAGATTTGCGGCGACCAGCGCGTGACGGTCCATGCCGCCGGAGAGCGGGATGCCGATGTGATAATAGCCGGGACGTCCGAGGTCCTGGACGGTGGTCGCAAGACCCGGCTTCAAAACCCTAACGGCCATGGAGAACTCCATCGAGCTTGCTGTTGTAGCCATCAATGTCGCGGTTGAACTCGGTCAACGAGAACGAGACGTCGCGGATCACGGGCGCAAACCGGCCGGCGTCGACGTCGGCGACCGCGGCGTCATAGGCTGCCCGGTCGATCGGTTTCCATTTCACGATGTCGCCCGGTTTGAACAGGCACATGAAGTCGCGCAAATAGCTGATGGTCTGGTTGGGATCATAGATCGGCATCGGCGTGATGCCGAACATCTGGTAACCGCCGGCGCCGCGCACCGAATAGATGCAGCTGAAACAGCCGCCATGTCCGACGGTGAGCTTCGGCGTATCCGTGCGCGGGCGCAGATATTTCGGGGCCTGAAGCTGCCGCTTGCGCTCGACCATCTGGTAGAGGAAGGGCAGGCCGGCGACGAAGCCGACCATCGAGACGAACCAGGGCGCGCTGGAATGCGCCTTGATGAAGGCATCGACGCTGTCGAGGCCGTTGATCCGCGCGGCGTATTCGAGGTCGGTGCCGTCAGGATCCTGGTGACGCTCGCGGAAGCGCATCAAGGTCTCACGGGTCCAGGGGTCGTTGTAGAGCACGGGAATCTCGATGATCCGCGTCTTGATCACCGGTTCCGATTTCTCGGATGCGGAATCCAGCCGCTTCAGCTCGGCGAGGAGATCGTCGGGCTTGATCCGCTCTGGATCGAACTTGACCTGATAGGACGCGTTCGCCGGGCAGATCTCGGTGACACCCTTGATCCTGGCATCGCGCACCGCATTGGTGATGAACAGGCTCTTGAAAAAGGCCTCGAGGGACATCGCTTCGCCGACCTCGGCGAAAATGTGCTCATCGCCGCCGAAGGAAAATCGAGTTTGCATGCTAGCGGCCTCCTGTTGCTGACGGGGCGGATTCTCTCGCCATCATGAGGCGACCTTCGCGGCTGATGGCGGCTGAGCGGTGGCAAGGGCGGCGGCATGGGACTCAAGCCAGGATTCGAGCCATGCCGTATGGAAGCGCCCAGCCTGGACGTCGGCGTCGCGCGCCAGCGCCTGGTGTAGGGGCTTGGTCGTGAAAATGCCTTCGACGCTGAGCTCGGCGAGCGCGCGCTCGAGTTTCTTCATGGCGCTCGGCCGATCCTTGTCGTGCACGATCAGCTTGCCGAGCAGGCTGTCGTAGAAGGGAGGCACCGTGTAGCCCTGATAGAGCATGCTGTCGAAGCGAACGCCGTCGCCGACGGGCAGGCTGAGCGCGCTCACCGTGCCCGGGTTCGGCAGGAAGTTTCTGGCAGGATCCTCGGCGTTGATACGGACCTCGATCGAATGGCCGCTGACGCGCATCTCGTTCTGGCTGATGCGCAAGCATTCGCCGCCGGCGATCCGGATCATCTCGCGGACGAGGTCGATGCCCGTGATCATTTCCGTCACCGGATGCTCGACCTGGATGCGGGTGTTCATCTCCAGGAAGTAGAATTCGCCGGTGGCGTCGTCGTAGAGGTATTCGAGCGTCCCGGCGCCGCGATAATTGACCGCTCTGGCGAGTGCCACGGCCGAGGTGCAGAGCCTCTCCCGCACAGCCTGGCTGAGCGAGGGCGAGGGAGCTTCTTCCCAGACCTTCTGGCGGCGGCGCTGCAATGAGCATTCGCGTTCGAAGCAATGGATCACGTCGTGTCCGTCGCCGAGCACCTGCACCTCGATATGCCGCGCGCCTTCGATCAGCTTTTCGACGTAAAGCCCGCCGTCGCCAAAGGCCGCGAGTGCCTCGGCCTGTGCCTGCGGCATCAGATGCTGAAACTCCCCGGGGGACCGCGCGATGCGGATGCCGCGTCCGCCACCCCCGGCGGCGGCCTTGATCATCACTGGGAAGCCGGTCTTCTCGACCAGCGCGAAGGCCGCTTCGGCCGATTCCAGCCGCCCCTGGCTGCCAGGGACGGTCGGCACGCCGGCCGCGGCGGCGGCCTCGCGTGCCGCGACCTTGTCGCCCATCAGCCGGATCGATTGCGCGGTCGGGCCGACAAAGATCAATTCCGCCGCTTCGACTGCGGCGGCGAACTCGGCGTTCTCGGCGAGGAAGCCGTAGCCGGGATGGATAGCGTCGGCACCAGTGCTCCGCGCCGCGGCGAGGATGGCGGCCTGGTTGAGATAGGATTTCGACGCCTGCGGCGGACCGATATCGACCGCTTCGTCGGCGAGCCTGACCGCAAGTGAGGCCTGGTCGGCCTTGCTGTAGACCTGCACGGTTGCAATGCCGAGATCGCGCGCTGCGCGGATGATGCGCACCGCGATCTCGCCGCGGTTGGCTATGAGGAGCTTCTTGATCGCCATGGCTGGTCGAAGAGCCCTAAACGTCGATTTCGGCGATCGGCTGGCCGGCCATCACGGCATCTTCATTCTCGGCCAGGAAGCGGACGATCTTGCCGGCGATGCCGGCTTTCACCTCGTTGAACGATTTCATCACCTCGATAAGCCCGATCGTGTCGCTCTCGGCGACGGCGTCGCCGTCGTTCTTGTAGACCGGCTTGTCGGGTGCGGGCTTGCGATAAAAGATGCCTGGGAGCGGCGAGAAGATCTGCTGCGTTGCCATTGTTTCCTCTTGAGAGTCTTTGGTTCGTTGCCGCGACGGTTCAGCGCGCGGTGAGATAGGGGCGCACCGCCTCGCGGACGGCTTCGGCGATGGCGACGGCGTTCGGCGTGTCGGAGTGGATGCAGATCGAGTCGGAGCCGACCACGATGTCGTTTCCGGCCACCGTGCGCGTCTTGCCTTCATTGACCGCCCTTGCGCATCGGGTTGCGGCGTCGGCCGGATCCTTCGCCTCGTGCTCGCGGGTGATGATCAGGCTGCCGTCGGCATTGTAGTCGAGGTCGGCATAGTATTCGGCGACGAAGGCATGACCGCGCCGCTCGTAGACCTTCTGGTGCAACGTTCCCTTCATGCCGAGCAACGGCACCTTGTAGACGTCAGCGGCATCAGCCACGGCTTCGGCGATCTCCTCGTTGCGCGATGCCATGCCGTAAAGTGCGCCGTGCGGCTTGATGTGATTGAGCGCCATGCCTTCGGCATCCAGGAAGGCCTTGAGTGCGCCGATCTGATAGAGCAGGCAATTGGCCAGCTCCTCGCGGTCGATCTTCATCTCCCGGCGACCAAATCCCTGCAGATCGGGCAGCGACGGGTGCGCCCCGACCTTGACGCCAAATTGCTTGGCGAGCTGCACGGTCTTGCGCATGTGATTGAAGTCGGAGGCATGAAAGCCGCAGGCGACGTTCGCGACGTCGATATGAGGCATCAATGCCTTGTCGTCGCCCATCTTGTAGAGGCCGTAGGCCTCGCCCATGTCGCAGTTGATCACGACCATCTCCTGATTTCCTTCCAACTGGCTTTGCATATGACCGGCGAAGGCCGCCCCGGGTATGACTGGCGCACCCAGGGCGGCGCATTGCCGGGTTACTTGGACACCAGATAGGCGAGCGGGATCTTTTCCGAGATCGTCCACTGGTCGATCACCTGCGGCTTGCCGGCCTCGGTGTCGACGATCAGGTAGCGACCCTGGTTCTGGTGGTGGATGTCCTTGGTGAAGGTGCGCGGCCCGAACAGCGTGGACTCGTTGTTCATCTTCTCGAGCTCGGCCACGACGGCTGCCGCATCGGTCGATTTGGCGCGTTCGACCGCCTTGGCCCAGACGTCGATCAGGACGTAACCCGGATAGACGTACTGGCTGGAGGGGTCACCGCCGGTGACCTCCTTGTACTTCTTGTTGAACTCGTTGACCTTCGGGTTCGGATCGTCGCCATAGACCGAGCCCTGCACCGGGACGTAGAAGTTCGAGAGGTCAGGAACGGCGTTCATCCAGTAGCTGCCGTCGACACCCGACCCGTTGAGGATCATCGACTTGATGCCGGCGGCGCGGATCTGCTTGATGGCGGAGACAGCGCCCGGCATCATCGTGCAGAGCATGATGGCGTCGGGCTCCTTCGGCAGGCTCTTGATGCGCGTGATCTGCGAGGCGATCGAGGCATCGTCGTTCTTGAAGGTGTCGCTGCCGACCAGCTTGGCCTCCTTGAGGCGCGGCAGCATCCAGTCGAAGCCGTCGCAGATGCCCTTGTTGTAGACGGTCCAGCTGTCGAGCAGCCGATAGAAGCTGCGTGCGTTCTTCTTGGTGTAAGCCCATTCCGACATGGTCGCTCCCTGCACCGGTGCCAGCACCGAGGCCGAGAACGAGAACGGGCCGACGCCGGGGATGCCGGCCTTGATCGATTCGGCGCAGAGGAAGAAGGAAACCTTGCCGGCAGCCTGCGCCTGCAGCGCCGCGGGCGCGCCGAAATCGTAGTCGCAGGAGACGATGACGAGGTCGGCACCCTGGTCGAGCACCGCAAGGCCGGCTTTGGCACCCTCGGCCTGATCGGTCTTGGTGTCGGCAAAGACGGGCTTGATCTTCTTGCCGAGCAGGCCGCCGGCCTTGTTGATCTCCTCGATCCGGATCAGTGCCGCGTCCTGCGCCGGCTTGTCGTAGGCTTGCATGAATCCGGATGCCGCGGTCGCAAACCCAACAACGATCTCGTTGGCTGCCCGGGCAGGCGTGATCCAGAGCGCGGATGCTCCGGCCAAGATGCTGAGTAATGTCGTAAAGCGCATATCCCCACTCCTCCAATTGTACAAACAAGCGTCAGTGCAGTTCCTTCAGCGCGGTCTGGACCGGTGGCGTCAGGCGGCGCTGCAACGGCCATCGACGCCAGGAGAATTCCTGGTTGCGGGTCAGTCCCGTCGGCAAGTACATCAGGATCGCGATGGTGATGATGCCGATCGCGATTTCCTGGACACCGTTCGGCAGGCCGACGGTGTGACCGCCGAGGCTGATGCCCTTCTCGAGATTGCGGAACAGCTCGATCAACACGGAGATCGCAACCACGCCCGAGACGGCTCCGCTGAGGCTGTACATGCCGCCGACCACCAGCATCGACAGCGTGATGAACGTCGTCCGCAGATAGAATGCGCCGGGATTGACGATGCTCAGGAAATGCGCGTAGAGCGCGCCGGCGAGCCCGATGATGAAGGCGCTGACGACGAAGGCGATCAGCCGTTCGCGGACGATGTCGATGCCGGAGGCGCTGGCCGCGACCGCTTCGTCTCGCGTGGCGCGAAGTGCCAGTCCGGAGCGCGAAATCGAGGAGAGATAGGCGATCGCGATGGCCACGGCGCCGCCGATCCATCCGGTCCAGACATTCATGGTGGGCGGAATGCCGACGATCGAACCCTGTCCGCCCGTCACCGAATCCCAGTTCGAATAGACATTGTTGATGACGCCGAGCAGGCCGAAGGTCGCGATCGAGGCGGCGATGCCCGAAAGGCGCATGATGACGCGCCCGACGATCAGCGCGAACAGTGCCGCAAACAGTCCGGATATCGGCGTCGCTACCCACATCGGCAGTTGCGCGTGGAGCAGCCATGCCGGCAGGCCCTTGAGCGTGATCGACTTCATCACCGGCGGAATCGTGAGCCAGGCGGTCATGTAGGCGCCGAGGCACATGAAGCTGATATGGCCGAACGACAGCAGGCCCGAATTGCCGACGAAGACGTAGAGCCCGACCACCACCATGATGTTGATGAACATCTCGACCACGGTGCGGTTGAAGGCCCGGCTACCGAATTGATAGGAGAGGGCCGCCATGATGAGCAGCGCCACGATCAGCACGATCGGCGTGATGATCGTTTGCCGGATGACGGACGGCCGCTGCGACATCGATCAGACCCTCTGCTTGGCGGATTTCGGTGCGAACAGGCCCTGCGGCCGCACCAGAAGGACGACGATGACGGCGCCGTAGACGAAGGCGTCGCGGAATACCCTGGCGTCATGCGGCAGGGTCGCCTGGAACACGACGCTGGCCGCACCGATCAGGAAGCCGGCGGCAACGGCGCCGGGAATGCTGCCGAGGCCGCCGATCACGGTCGCGATGAACGCGATCAGCATCACGTTGGCGCCCATGCCGATGTCGGCGGTGCCGGAATTGGTCGCCAGAATCAGGCCGATCGCCGCCGCCAGCATGCCGCTGATGGCGAAGGCCAGCAGGATCACGCCGTTGGCGCGGACCCCGAGCATGCGCGCCATGGTGAAATTGTCGGCGGCCGCGCGCATCTCGAGCCCGTAGCGCGTGCGCTTGAGGAACAGGACGAGGACCACCAGCACGGCCAGCGTGATGATGATGGTCACGACCTGGAGCATCGGGATGTGAGCGCCGAGGAATTCGACCGGCAGGCCGAGGCTCGGCCACAGCGTGATCGACTTCGGCCGGCTGGAAAACAGCATCAGCAGGAGATGCCGGATCACGAAGCCGAGTGCGAAGGATGCGATCATCATCGTCGCCGGATTGGCATTGCGGAAGCGGCGGAAGACGACGATCTCCGACAGGATCGACAGCGCGGCGCCGATCAAGAGCAGCAGCGGGATCAGCAGATAGAACGGTAGCTGCCCGGCAAAGACGATCGCCGCCGCATCGATCGACGGCCACAGCATGGCGAAGACGCAAAACGCGATGAAATCGCCGTGCGCGAAGTTGACGAGCCGCATCACGCCGAAGATCAGGGCGATACCGAGCGCGCCAAGGGCGTAGAGGCTGCCGAGGCTGAGGGCATCGAAGATGATCTGGAGCAACTCGCGCATCTCAATGATCTCCGAAGCCGAAATAGGACTGCTTCAGACGATCATCCCTGACCATATCGGCCGCTGGGCCCTCGAGCACGATGCGGCCGCCGCGGATCAGGACCATCCGTCCGCCCGTCATCATGGCGCGTGTCGAGCTCTGCTCGACGATCAGGAGGGTGAGCTTGCGCTGCGTCCGCAGCCGCACCAGGATCTCGTAGATCTGGTCGATGATCTTTGGCGCAAGGCCGAGCGACGGCTCGTCGATCGCCATGATGCGGGGCGCGGCCATCAAGGCGCGGCCAATGACGAGCATCTGCTGCTGGCCGCCGGAGAGCATGCCCGCCGGGGTGTGGCGGCGCTCGGCCAGCATCGGGAATTCCTCGTAGACCTGATCCAGGTCGTCGGCGATCTTCTTGCGGTCGGTGCGCATGCCGGTTCCGACCTTCAGATTCTCCTCGATCGTCAGCGCGCCAAAGACATTGCGTCCCTCGGGAACCAGGGAGAATCCGCGCCGGGCGATTTCTTCGGGGGCGGCACCCGTGATCTTTGCGCGATCGATCATGATGGACCCGGAGCCCGGTGGCACGACGCCTGCGATGGCGTTGAGCAAGGTCGACTTGCCGGCGCCGTTCGGGCCGGTCACGAACAGGATTTCGCCTTCATCGATCTTCAGCGTCAGGCCGCGGAGAGCCGTCAGGCGGCCATAGCTGACGGTGATGTCGTCGACGGCAAGCAGCGTCATGACGCGACGGCCTCTTCGGCGGCGACCGGAAGCAGCTCGTCGCGCTGCGTGCCCATATAGGCGTGCCTGACCGCGTCGCTGTCACGGATCTGAGCGGGCGGGCCGGCTTCGATGACCTCGCCGGAATCGAGGACGTAGATGCGCTCGCAGAGCTCGAGCACGAGGCCGATATTGTGCTCGATCAGCAGCACCCCGACATTGAGCTCGCCCGCGATCCGCCGGATGATGGCGGCAAGTTCGTGGCTCTCATGCTCCGACATTCCTGCCGCCGGTTCGTCGAGCAGCAGATAGCGCGGTGTGCACATGATGGCGCGGCCGATCGCGACGCGGCGCTCGTCGGTATAGGGCAGGGCGCCGGCGATGGTGTTGGACAGATGCGAAATGCCGAGCCAAGCCATGACGCGCTCGGCTTCACCGATCGCCTCCGGACGGGATTGGCCCAGGCCGACGCCGGTGACCTCAAGGTTGTCCATCACCGGCAGGTCGCGGAAAAGTCGGCCCGACTGGAAGGTTCGCGCCACGCCTTTGCGACGCAACTTGTGCGCTGCAATGCCACTCAGCGTCTCGCCTTCCAGTTCCACGGTTCCGGCGCCAACCGGCTGGAAACCCGTCAGCACATTAATAAGGGTGGTCTTGCCGGCTCCGTTCGGACCAATCAGTCCGGCGATACGTCCCCGCGGTACGGTCAAGGTCACGTTGGACAGCGCCTTCAGGCCTTCGAATTGGACGCTGATATCGCGAGCGACCAACTCCAAACCATCGGACATGACCTCAATGCCTCTCACTCGCGAACCGATGGATTGATTTTTCCGGTCCGCCGGGGGATTGTAAAATTCGAAATATCGTTCGCTGATATCGGAAATTTTTATGTCTCTGACGTTCCGTCAGGTTCGGCATTTCATCGCAACCGCCGAGACCGGGCGCGTTTCGGCTGCCGCGGCGGCGCTCAGCGTGACGCAGTCTGCGGTCACCGCGTCCATCAAGGCGCTCGAGGCCGAGCTCGGCCACAAGCTGTTCGACCGTCACTCGAACGGCGTGACGCTGACCTTTGACGGACGGGAGTTCTTGCAACGTGCCCGCGCCATCGAGGCCAGCGTATCGGATGCGATACGCGGGCCGCATCGCTGGGGAATGCAGGTGGACGGCACCGTCGATGTCGCCGTCAGCTACACCATCGCCGGATATTTCCTGCCGCCCTTGTTGTCGCGTTTCTGGCGATCATTCCCGGGTATCACGGTGCGTCTCCACGAGTTTCCGCGCGACGCGATCGAGCAGAGCTTGATCAGCGGCAGCGTCGATGCGGCCATCATGCTGGTTGCAAACTTGCATGACCGGCACTCCATTCGCTCGCGGCTCTTGTTGCGCTCGCCGCGTCGCTTGTGGACCTGCGTCAATCATCCGCTGCTTCGCAAGGACAGCATCAAGCTGGCGGACCTGGTGAGCGAGCCCTATCTGATGTTGACCGTCGATGAAGCCGAACGCTCCGCGATGCGTTACTGGCAGCATACCGCGTACGTACCGAACGTCATCTTCCGGACCCTGTCGGTCGAAGCGGTTCGCAGCATGGTCGCAACCGGCATGGGAATTACGATCCTGTCCGACATGGTCTACCGTCCCTGGTCGCTGGAAGGACATCGCATCGATCTCAAGACGCTCGATGACGATGTCCACACCATGGATGTCGGGCTTGCCTGGAAGGACAAGGCGAAGCTTTCTCCGGCGGCTCGCGCGTTCTGCGAGTTCGTCGCTCATTCCTATCCCGGATCCGAGCCGGTCCAATTTGAATAGCGGACTTGCCCGTGCCAAGGCAGGTTTGATGATGGATTGGACCGAAGGTTGCCGACACGTGCCTCTGCGCCAACGTCGAACAGAGCAAAGGCGGCGCAGGACGTCAGGAGGTACCTGTCGGCTTGGACATCGCTGAAAGCGCGCGTCTCAGGGCAGTGGCGGCGACAACGCCTGCGCAGCAGCCGGCACCTTTGACGAATATGTCTTTTATGTAGCCATGCCTGCCGGCGAGCAGCTTTTGAATAAGTTCGAAGCCGACAATGACGGCGAGCAGTGCCAGCAAGATTGGCAGGACATGCTTCGGATAGGCGAGGGAAAAGACGGCTCCGACAACGAATAGGGCGACAAAACGATCGGCGTTTGGCGATATCAACGTGTGGGGACGAAATGCCATCGTCGTATCGGTGACGATGAAGAGGCCGAGGATCAAACCCCAAGCCAAAAATCGGAATGCGGTTTGGGGCATTTCTGAACTCAACGGGCCATGCCGCCGGGCGCGACATTGAGCGGTGCGCCGCCAGTCGAAACGGGACCTGAAGGCCTGACGGCCCGAGGCGGCGGCTTTCTCGGCTGCGGGGTAGTTGGCGGGATCGGGGCACGCGGCGCCTCGGCCGTAACAGGTGGCGGTCGCGCTGTCGGCGGGGGCAGATGCTGCAACTCTTCGACCTTCGAGGTCAGGACCGCCAACTGGTCGGTAATGGCCTTCAACTGCGCCTGCCCGTCGGCTACTGACCGATCGAGTGCGGCGAGGTCTTCCTCGAGCTTCTGTTGGGCCGCGAGGAGAGTTGGCAACGCCTCCTTGTCGCTCGTCGTCATCGCTCCGCCGGACGATTCGTGGCTTATGGCGGGGACCAATGCCGCGACTTCGGGCCAAGCGTAGACGCCGCCGGCGCCGACAAGGGCGACGACGACGATCAGAAGAAACCATGGCCAGCGGCGGCGACCGGCGGGCAGGGGGCTGTTCGGCGCATGGCCGTGCCACGCCTGGTCGGAATCGTTGTCCATCAATGCTTCCTAGGCGCCTCTGGCATTCGTTGCAATCGATACGGAGTTCGACCATGTTACCGGGTAATGCTTCATTTGCCCGCTCCCCTCTCAGCGCCTACCCGTACTTCCCAGCTCCTCGAAGAACTCGTCGCGCAAGCACCTGACGGCCCCGTCGACCTCGAATGGCTCCTCAGCCATCTGGACAGGCGCTCGTTCGGATTGCTCCTGCTGTTGCTGGGGCTGCTCGTGATCGTCCCCGGCGTGGCCACAATTGCGACGCTGGCCCTCCTGTTTCCGGCGGTCGAGATGATGTTGGGGCACAGTGCTCCATCTTTTCCCCGCTTCCTGTCGAAGCGGCCGTTCGACTTCAAGCGATTCAAGCGGTTCACCGTCAGGGCGGGTCCGCTGCTGCGCGCGATCGAGAACATCAGCCGGCCGCGCTGGAATGCGCGCCATGACGTGACTGACCGGCTTGTTGGGTTGGTCGTGTTCCTGTTGGGTCTGTTGGCGGGCTGGCCCCTGCCTCTGGTCAATGTCATTCCCGGGATTGTGGTCGTCCTGATCGCGATCGCTTACCTGCAGGAAGATGGTCTGCTGCTGGCCGTAGCAATGGCGGCCGCGGTGATGTCCCTGCTTGGCCTTGGATGGACGCTCTGGACGTCGGCCGCGGCCGTGATCAGCTGGATCGCGGTCTGAAATACCGCGGCAAGCCGCGGGATAGATGCGCTACAGGAACCGATGAAGCTTAAGACATTGGTTATCACTTTGCTTTCATTTTCACCGCCTCATTCAACAAAGAGGCACCATGTCTGACATCACCATTCCCGGCGGAAAAATTCGTTCTTTCATCGAGCGGATCGAGAATCTGGACGCTGAACTGCAGGAACTGAACGAGCAGAAGAAGGAAGTTTTTTCGGAAGCCAAGGGTGAGGGTTTCGACGTGAAGATCCTCAAGGAGATCGTCAAACTGCGAAAGCAGGATCAGGATGAGCGCGACGAGCGCGAATCGCTGCTCGATCTCTATATGCGCGCCATGGAAACGGCACCGGCCGACAAGGCTGCTGCGAAAGCGGCGTGAGACGCCCGCTGCGTTCCCCGCGATCGACACTCCGGGGGCGCGCGATCTCTCGGCGGACGAACTTCCCAAGTTCGTCCGCCCCCGTCTCATCAACCATTCGCGCGGCGTTGGTCGCACCTTCCGCTCATGATTGCGTCTTCCGATCGGATCGAAGTAGCGCTCGATCAGGGTTGATGCGGCGATGCGCAACGGAGCGCTGGAACCGGCAATCCAAGGTTATCGCGACGCTTTGGCGCCCCGCACCGTTTCGACCATGGTTCGGAAGGTGATCGAGTATCTGGGGGCCTCGACCGGCGGAATGCTGTGCTCCCATATCTGCCGTGCATCACCGGCCATCAGGTAGAGTGATCGGGGCGCCGCATCGAGCGTGAACCGCTCCCATCCGTTTTCCGTCCGACGACGAAAGCGGAACTTGCATGCGGATCCCAGGGACAGTCCGAAAATCCTGTCGAAATGCGGCTTGTCGCGGTGCCAGCCGATACCGACGCCGCAATCATACTCGGTGCACAGGATCTGCCCGATCTCGGTCGACACGCCGCCGAAGGATTGGATCGCGGCGACGATGCCGTTTAACCAGGAGGGGATCGGTTCGGCACATTCCAGTCGGCGCGACGCATAGTCGTACCGGTAACCGAACGAAGCCACGCGGCGCTTGCCTTCGAACTGTCCGAACTGGAAGGGGGCAAGCGGAAGTGCCCGGATGTGGCGGATGAGCTCGCCCTCGGTTGCTTTGGAGATGAAATCCGGCGCGTAGCGCAGACCCGCCGGTCCTGCGGCTGGCGCATCGAACATCGACAGTTGCTCGGACAATCTGGTGCCGTCAGTGATTGCGAACCTGCCACCCATATGGGCGCGTCGAGACTGAATTTAAACCGGCCGTCAGGTCGCTCGGGCTTCCATCTGGCGCGGCTTCGATGGGCGAAAGGCAGCGTCAAACCTCGGTCTCGGCATTCTCTTTCGCCACGATCTTCAGGCCTTGGCCAGGAGCGATTGCCGCAACGTCGTCGGCTTCGTTCCGTCGCCGCGGGTGACGGCGCTATGAGGACCAGTTGGCCTTAGGGACAGGCTCTCAAGCCGAATGTATCCAATATAGCAATGTCGGCTTCAAAAGGACCGATCGAACTCGGAAAATGCGCTTCGATCGCGGACGCCAGAACATACATATATCCATTTAGATATAGATAGTTATGGAGGGCTTCAGGTGTGAATATATCCTCCGGTCAAACCAGCTGCTGTCCAAAATTTGGATACGGAGATTGACTTCTGGATACATTCTGTTCAATTTCCGCTCACAATAAAATCAATCCTGGGAGGACCCGGTGACCGGCAGTTCGGGAGCGCGCGGGGCGAAATTGACGCAGACGACGGCCGTGCTGGTGATGTGCGCGGTCCTGATCGTCATTTTTTCGATCTTCCTGAAGGGCTTCCTGACGCTGGGCAATCTGTTCGCGCTGGCGCGCAACATTTCGATACTCGGCATTCTCGCGCTCGGCATGGCCGTGGTCGTGATCGGGCGTGGACTGGATCTGTCGCAAGTCGCCTCCTTTGCCGCGTCCACCGCGATCGCGATCATCCTGATGAATTCGGGCTACGCGACGCCGGTCGCGCTGCTGATCGGCTTCGTGATGGCGATCGCCATCGGCATCCTGAACGGGTTTCTGATCTCGGTGATCGAGATGCCGCCGCTGTTGACGACGCTGGCGTCGAGCCTTGCGGTGCTGGGGATCGTGCGCACCACAGCGGTGCAGCACTATGTCGTCTATCTTTCCAAGGGGCATGACGAATTCCTGCGGCTCGGCGGAAACATCTGGGGCGGCGTTCCGATCTCGATCCTGATCTTCGCGGCCACCGCGGTCGTGGTGCATCTTTTCCTGTCGCGCACCGTGATCGGGCGCTTCGTCTATGCCCATGGCGACAATCCCGACGCCGCGCGTCAGACCGGTCTGCCGACCCGCCCGCTGACCATGATCGAGTACGCGCTGTGCGCCGCGATCGGGTATGTCGGCGGTGTCGTGATGGTCGCGCAGACGGCGCTGATGCATCTCCAGGTCGCGGAATCGACGATCATTTTCGACGTCATCATGGTTGTGGTGCTCGGTGGCGTCAGCCTCGTCGGCGGCCGCGGCAACGTGATGAGCGTCATCGCCGGAACGCTGCTGATCGGCGTGCTGCTGAACGGCATGACCATCATGGACATGGACGTGCAGACCCAGAACATCGTCAAGGGTGTCGTGCTGCTGATCGCGATCCTGCTCGATTCCCGGCTGCATCCGCGCGACGAGGAGACGTCGAAGCAGGGCGATTAAAGCTCTGCATCAACCAACGGGCCGCAACAGTCGGCCGACATAACAGGGGAGGAATTGACATGACGAAAGCTGTGCACAGGAGGGCGTTTGCCGGCATCGGGCTGGCGGCGATGGTGGCAACCGCCGCACTGGTGGCGGCGCCATCGCAGGCGGCCGGGCCGCGCGACCAGCTGCGCGAGAAATTCGACAAGTCGCTCAAGGGCAAGACGGTGGCCTGGTCGCCGGTCTGGATGGGCGTTCTGGAATCCGAATGGACGCGCGTGATGAAGGATCGTTTCGACGATTACGGCATCAAGCTCGTCACCCGCGACGCCAACATGAAGTCCGACATCCAGCTTCAGACCGTCAGCGACTATATCAACGACAAGCCCGACGTGATCGTGGTGCAAAATCCGAACGTCACGCTGCTCGCCAAGGAGCTCAAGCGTGCGATGGACGCCGGCATCTATGTCGTGCAGGTCAACATGGCGTCGAATACCCTGACCGATGCCTATGTCGGCGTCGATGCCAAGGATCTCGGCACCAAGATCGCGCGCGAGGTCATCAATCAGTGTGGCGGCGGCAAGGGCTCCGGCGAGGTTGCGATCCTTGAAGGCGAGGCGACCGCAGCCTATTCGCTCGACATGAAGAATGGCGCGATGGAGGTGTTCAAGACCGACCCGTCGATCAAGGTCGTGTCGTCGCAGCCGACCAGCTGGGACGCCAACAAGGCCGGCGACATCACGACAACCGTGTTGCAGCAGCATCCCAAGCTGTGCGGGATCCTCAGCGTCTGGGGACCGCAAACCGCGGGCGCGGCGCAGGCGATCAAGGCGGCCAACATGGGCGACAAGGTGAAGGTGTTCGTCGCCAGCGACGGCCAGCCTGCGGATTGCGATCTGCTCGAGCAAGGCGCGTTCTCCGCGAACCTGTCGTATCGCGCCGACGTGCAGGGCCAGACCATCGCCGACGCGGTGATTGCGCTGTTGCAGAGCGGCGACAAGCCGGGCGCGAAGAACATCGCCTATTACACGACCCCCGCCTGGGTGAAGTCGAAGGACGATCGCATGTACTGCTTCAGCATCCCGAAGGGCGCGAAGTAAGTCGTTCCGTCGCCCGCGCCCACCGCGGCGCGGGCAGGCCGGAGCTGCCGATCCAAATCCCCCGTGTCGTCCCGCCGTTCGGCCGCTGCTGCGCCGAGCCCGCCGGAGTCTGTTGATGAAGAGCTTGCAACGAGCCTGGCACCGCCATTCGCCCCAGTTGTTCCTGGGCGAACTGCTTGAGAAGCGCTGGATGGAGCCGATCATTCCATTCACGCTGACGATCGCGGTTTTCCTGGCCTTCGCGATCATGATCCCGCGCTACCTGACGGCGGGCAGCCTGCAGGAATTGATGCGGAATTTCGCGGAGCAGGGCATGGTCGCGGTCGCGATGGCCTTCTCCGTGCTGTCGGGCGGCATCGACCTGTCGGTCGGCGCGGTGTTCGCGATGTCGAACTTCCTCGCGCTCTATCTGTATCTCATCCTCGGGCTGCCGCTGCCCGTGACCATCGTGCTTGTGGTCCTGTTCGGTGCGGCGATGGGCGCGATCAACGGCGGCCTGATTGCCTACGGCAAGACCCGGCCGTTCCTGACGACGCTCGTCGTCCTCATCATCGTCCGCGCGGCCTACAACAAGGTGACGGTTGCGTTCACGAACGAACTCGCGAGCATCGACAGCGGGTCCAGTACGTGGGACTTCATGGGCTCGGGGAGGGTTCTCGGCATTCCCTTCAACATGCTGGTGCTGATCCTGCTTGCGGTCGGAACCCACTTCTTCCTCACCCGCATCAAGCCCGGCGTCCACATCATGGCGGTCGGGTCGAGCCGCAAGGCGGCCCGCCACGCCGGCGTCAACGTCAAGCGCGTGCTGTTCTCCGCCTATGTGATGTCGGGCGCGATCGCGGCGCTGGCGGGGATCCTCTATGCCGCGCGGCAGAGCAGCTCGGGCACCGACACCGGCGTCGGCTGGGAGATCAACGCGCTGGCCGCGGTGGTGCTCGGCGGCATCAGCCTGGCCGGCGGCCGCGGTACCATCGCGCGCGCCGTCATGGGCGCGGCGATCATCTTCATGCTCACCAGCGGCATGGTTCGGCTCGGCATCTCCGGCAACCTGACCACCGCCATCATCGGCATCATCCTGCTGCTTGCAGTCGGCTTCAACGTGAAGTGGGTCAAGAACAAGGGCAAGGTGCTGCAAAAGGTCTACGTCACCCCAAGCTGGGTTGATTTCGAGCCGCCGCCGTCGGTCGAGCGGGGCAGCGGCACGCCGTTCGCGGAGAACGATCGCCTGAAGAACGCGGAAGCGATCGCGCTCAACATGATCGAAGGCCCGGAAGACATCATCCTTGACCGCAAGGACAACCTCTACACCGTCAACCGCAACGGTTCGATCATCCGCTTTCTCGCGCCTGACTATACCGTGCGCGAGGAATTCGCACGCATCGGCGGCCGGCCCCTCGGGTTGGCGTTCGATCGGGATCAGAACCTCCTCGTCTGCATCGCGGGCATGGGCGTTTACGGCGTGAAGCCCGATCGCTCGGTCTTCAAGGTCACCGACCGCACCACGCGCACGCGTACGCGCCTCAAGGACGATTCGCGGCTCTATCTCGCTGACGACCTCGACGTCGCGCCCGACGGCAAGATCTATTTCAGCGAGGCCTCGACCCGCTATGAACTGACCGACTGGGCGCTCGACGGCTTTGAGGGGCGCGGCAACGGCCGGCTGATCTGCCACGATCCGAAGACCGGCACCACCAGGACGGTCCTCAAGAACTTGACGTTCCCGAACGGCATCTGCATTTCGCATGACGGTCAGTCGGTGCTGTGGGCCAGCACCTGGCTATGCCAGATCAATCGCTTCTGGATCGCCGGCCCGAAGGCGGGCACCAGCGAAATCCTGATCGACAACCTTCCGGGCTATTGCGACAACATCAACCGCGCATCCGACGGCAAGTACTGGCTCGCCTTCGTCGGCCTGCGCACGCCGGTCTACGACCTTGCGATGCGCAACCCTGTTTTCCGCACCCGCATGGTCAAGCAGATCCCGCCGGACGAATGGCTGTGTCCGGGCATCAACTACGGCTGCGTGGTCAAGTTCGACGACAACGGCGTGGTGACGGAATCGCTCTGGGATCCAGGCGGGCTTTCGCATCCGACCATCACGTCGGTCCGTGAACACAAGGGCTATCTCTATATCGGGGGTCTGGAGAACAACCGCATCGGCCGCATCCGCCTGCAGGACGCCGACCCGACCTGGGAAGCGCACAAGTCCTATTGGGGAAGGGCCTGAGCCATGTCTCTGCTTGGCGATATCATCGATCGCGTGCTGTCCCCGAACCGGGAAATTCACGGCATTCCGGTGCTCGACGGCGCCTTCTCCCCGAACCAGCGGCTCGATCAGGCGCGCCAGCTCGGCGACGAGATCGAGCGACCGGACGACATTGCGCTCGGGCAGGACGGTGCGCTCTACGTCTCGACCGGCAACCACGTCCTGCGTTGCACGGGAGACGACTTCAACACGCGCACGGAGTTCGCGACGCTCGACGGCCCGGTCGGCGGGCTTGCCTGCACGCCGGACGGCCGGCTGCTCGCCTGCGTCTCCGGCGTGGGGCTGGTGGCGCTTTCGCCGGCTGGCGAGATCATCGGCAAGCTCGAAAGCGTCGGCGGTGAAAAGATTGCCTGTCCGCTGTCGGTGACGGTCGCGCCGGACGGGGCGATCTACCTGACCGACGGCTCGCGAAACAATCGGCCAGAGCATTGGCTGACCGACCTGATGCAGAACCGCGCCCCCTCGGGCCGGCTCATCGCCTGCAATTCCTCGCTCGGCAGTGCGAGCGTGCGTGCGGACAAGCTCGCATGGCCGCTCGGCTTGGTCGTATCCGGCGACGGCAAGGAGGTCTGGGTCGCCGAATCCTGGACCCACCGCCTGACCGCTTTTTCACGCACGGGTGACGACAGGCGCGTGATCGTCAAGAATCATACCGGCTACCCGGCGCGTCTTGCCCGAGGCGCGAACGGTGAGGTCTGGATGGCCTTCCTCGCGCTGCGCACGCAATTGACCGAATTCGTCCTGCGCGAGCGGGCATTCTGCGAAGAGATGATGCGGACGGTGCCACCTGAGCTTTGGATCGGGCCGGCGCTGGATGGCCGCCTCAATCCGCGCGAACCGACCCAGATCGGCCGCATCAAGAAACTCGGTATCCAGAAGCCGTGGGCGCCGCCGCGTTCCTATGGTCTCGTCGCCCGGCTCGACGACAAGGGCGCGGCGACCGAGACGCTGCACAGCCGCGTCGATGGTCGGGTTCATGGAATCACCGCCGTCCGCCCGATCGGCTCGCGCGTGCTGGCGGTGTCCAAGGGACGCGATTGCCTCGTCGAACTGCCGCCTGGTCGCGGCATGCAGGAAGGATGAACGCCATGCCGGCGGAACAACAGGCAGGGACCCCGCTGCTGCGGATCGTCAATGGCAGCAAGGTCTATGGCGGTCTGAACGCCATCGATGGTGTCAATTTCGATCTGCGGCCGGGCGAAATCCACGCGCTGCTAGGAGAAAACGGCGCGGGGAAATCGACGCTGTGCAAGGCGATTGCCGGTGCGATCGTGCTGACCTCCGGCGACTACCTGATCCAGGGACGCAAGGTTTCGTTCGCGTCGCCGAAGGAAGCGCTCGAGGGTGGGGTCGCGATGGTCTACCAGGAATCCAGCCTGGTCCCGTCGATGACGGTGGCGCAGAACCTTGAACTCGGCATGGAGAAATGGGTCACGGTCTACAGCAAGATCAACATCGCCGCGACCCAGTCGCTGCAATCGATGAACTTCAACGTCGACCCGCTGGTGCTGGTGGAGAATCTCGGAACCGCCAAGCGGCAGATGGTCGAAATCGTGCGTGCGGTTCGCCACAACGCCCAGGTCTTCATCTTCGATGAGCCGACCGCATCGCTGACCCCTGAAGAGACCCAGCACCTGTTCCATCTTCTCAACACCCTGAAAGAGAAGGGCGCCGGGATCATCTTCATCTCGCATGCTCTGGAAGAGGCATTGAACATCGCGGATCGCATCACCGTGCTGCGCGATGGCAAGCTGGTCGCCACTGTACCGGCGAAGGACGTCACGCGTGACGCCCTGGTGCGGATGATGGTTGGCCGTGAGGAAACCGCAGCGCAGTACGCGACCCACGGGGCTGATCCGGATGCGCCGAAGCCGCATGCCTCCCGCGGTGAGAAGGTGCTTTCGGTCGAGAACGTGACGATGGGCAGCATCGTCAAGAACATGTCGTTCTCGGTGTTCAATGGAGAAGTCGTCGGCATCTTCGGGCTGGTCGGGGCAGGACGCTCCGAGATCGCGCAGATCGTCAGCGGCGCCCGCAAGCGCAACTTCCTGCGCGGCGGGATGATCTATCTGCGGGACAAGCCGATCCGCTACCGGGTGCCGCGGCAGGCGGTGCGCGACGGAATCGCCTACATCACCGAGGATCGCAAGGTCGACGGTTTCTTCGAGACGATGACGGTGGATCAGAATATCTATCTTGGCTATCTGTCGTCGCCGCGCGTCAAGCGGTTCCTTTACTCCGCGCGCGAGATGAAACGGATCGCCGATCAATGGATCTCGGCGCTCTCGATCTCTGCATTGAAGCGGACGCTGAAGATTGTCGAATATTCCGGCGGCAACCAACAGAAAGTCGTGGTGGGAAAATCTCTGGCCCAGGAGCCTACGGTGGTCATCTTCGACGAACCGACGCGTGGTGTCGATGTGAGCGCCATTCCACAAATTCACGAGGCGATTCGCAGGCTGGCGCGCGAGAACAAGGCGGTTGTCGTTATTTCTTCCTATCTGCCGGAGATTCTGGCTATCTCGGATCGGATCCTGGTCGCTCGCGGCGGACGTATCGTCGAGGAAATGGCACGGGCTGATGCGACCGAGGACAAGATCATGTACGCGGCCATTCATTGAAGGAGGGCCTTTCATGAGTCCTTATCAGCGGCCTCCCCATTGGAAGGACATGACGCGGGACGGCAATGAGGACGATCCGGAGTCCCGTCGCCTGATGAGCGAGAGGATCGCAAGCGAGATTCGCAGCGCGGTGCTGAGCGGCGAGATGCGGCCAGGCACGCGGATTCGGCAGGAGCTTCTTGCGGCCCATTTCGGAGCCAGCCGCATTCCCGTGCGCGAGGCGCTGAAGCAGCTCGAGAACGAGGGGCTCGTCGTGATGGCGCCGAACCGTGGCGCCTGGATTGCGGACGTCAATTCGGAAGAATCGATCGAGATCTACAAGATCCGTGAAGCGGTCGAGCCGCTTGCCATCGGCGAAAGCGTTCCAAATCTGACCGACGAGGATATCGAGACGCTTGACCGCATTGTGCGCGAACTTGAGCAGGTCACCACGCTCGAGGAGTACATCCAGCTTGATCGGGAGTTTCATCTACGGACCTATTCGCGGGCGCGGATGCCGCAACTGCTCGCGATGGTCGAACGCTTCTGGAACAGCACGCAGCATTTCCGGCGACAGTTTGTGAGCGAGACCTATGCCAAGGACGGGTTTCCGTTCTCCGATCCCCAGCATGTCCTGATCATGGACGCGATCCGGGCGCGCGATGTCGAAGCTGCACAGGTGTTGGTGCGTCTCCACATCCGGCGCACGCGCGTTGTCATTCAAGCAAAAGAGAGTGGGGCGGCCCAGCCGCCCCTTGCAAGCCGTGCCGCGCTTCCGCATGCGCGTCTCGGCTCGGTCTATCGAGGAAAAAGTGCCAATGAGTAGTGGCGGCGAACGCCTTTTGCCACGGTTCCTGCTGCGCCAGGTGGCGGCGGGCTATAGCGGCCGCCGGCCCGGACGGGGCTGCCATCGTTGCGACAGTGGTGGCAAGCGGCGATGACTGTCGACCTGGATTCCGTGTCGCGTGCACGCGCTTACGAGGAAGCCGCGGGCCGGCTGCGCGCGCGGCTCGGGGAATCGGTCGCTCCGCCCGATCCCGGAAGGCGGACGGCGCTTGATCTGTTTCGAGCCGCGCCGCGCGAGGCGCCGGCCGTGTTCTATTTCGATGCGACGCAGACCTATGCCGATATCGATCGGCTCAGCGACCGGCTCGCCGCCCGCTTCGCGCAAAAAGGAGTCGGGCGCGGCGATAGGGTCGCCGTCATTCTTCAGAATGTGCCGCAGTTCGTCATCGTCAGCGTAGCGGCCTGGAAGGTCGGGGCCATCGTCGTCAGCCTCAACCCGATGTACCGCACGCCAGAGCTTCGCAAGCTGTTCGGGGATTGCGAGCCGAAGGCGGTGATCTGCCACGACGATCAATGGGAGAACGTTTTCCTGGCCGCCGGTTCGGTCGATTCCGAGCTGGTGTTCTGGACCGGCGCTCGGGAATTCCAGCTGCGAAACGATGTCCGGGTGCTGCCGGTGCCGGGCGCAGCTCCGCAGGCCCGGGCGCTGGCGACGGTTTTCGCCGAAAATGCAGCCGCACCACCGGCACCGGTTCTGACGTCCGACGACATCGCCCTTCTCTTGTATACCTCCGGAACCACGGGCGTTCCAAAGGGCGCCATGCTCACGCATCGCAATCTGGTGGCGACCGCGTTGATCTGTTGCGATCATTTCGAATTGAACGGCACGTCGTGCATCTTTGGGGTCGCGCCGCTGTTCCACATCACCGGCTTTGAGATCCAGATGGTCGCGGCGTTTGCCGCGCGTGCAGCGATGGTGCTGACCTATCGCTTCCAGCCCCAGGTCGCGCTCGATGCCTTCCTTGAATGGCGGCCGACATTCATCGTCGGTGCCATCACCGCGTACATCGCGCTGATGAACCAGGCTGACGCAACGAGCCGGCATTTCGAGAGCTTCGTACATATCTATTCCGGCGGCGCGCCGATCGCGCCCTCGGTCATCGATGCCTTTGCGAAACGGTTTGGACGGGCGATCCGCAGTTCCTATGGAATGACCGAACTGACCTCTGCAAGCCATCTTGCGCCCAACGAAGGTCGGATTCCGGTCGATCCCGACTCAGGCGCGCTGTCGATCGGCAGGCCGACTTCGGGCGTCGATGCGATCGTCGTCGACGACGAGCGCCGCCCGCTCGGACCCGGCGCGCATGGCGAGGTGGTTGTGCGTGGCTCAGGTGTGATGGCCGGCTACTGGAGGAAGCCGGCGGAAACCGACGAGGTGCTGACCAACGGCTGGCTGCATAGCGGCGACGTCGGCTTCTTTGACGAGAGCGGCTGGTTCTACCTCGTGGACCGCAAGAAGGACATGATCTCCGCCTCCGGCTTCAAGGTCTGGCCGCGCGAAGTCGAAGACGTGATCTATGGCTTTCCGGGCGTGCGCGAAGCAGCCGTCGTCGGCGCCGCCGATCCCTATCGCGGCGAGACGGTGGTCGCCTTCGTCTCCGCTCAACCCGGCACCGTGATCGATGTTGCCGCGCTCTCGCGCTTCTGCCGCGAGCGACTGGCGGCCTACAAGTGCCCGGTCGACATTCGCGTGCTGGACGATCTGCCGAAGACGGAATCCGGAAAAATCACCCGAAACACGCTCAGGGACGGCCTACGCGGCCGGTAAGGAGAATCTACATGGATATCACCCAAAGCGAGCGCAGCCAGCAACTGGCCGCGCGTCTCCAGCGCTTCATGATGGAGCACATCTATCCGAATGAGCGCCGATACTATCAGGAGGCCGAGCGGCTCGGGCCCTGGGCTGTGCACCCGGTTGTCGAGGAACTGAAGCCGCTCGCACAACAGGCCGGCCTGTGGAACCTGTTTCTACCCGCTCACGAGGACGGGCTGACCAATCTCGAATATGCCCCGCTGTGCGAGATCATGGGACGTTCGCATCTTGCTCCCGAGGTCTTCAATTGCAGCGCCCCTGACACGGGCAACATGGAGACCATCCTGCGCTACGGAACGGAGGCGCAGAAGGAACGCTGGCTGAAGCCCTTGCTGGCCGGCGAGATCCGTTCTTCCTTTGCGATGACGGAGCCCGACGTTGCCTCGTCCGACGCGACCAATGTGGCCAGCTCGATCGTCCGTGATGGCGACGATTACGTGATCAACGGTCGCAAATGGTACACCACCGGCGCCACCGATCCGCGATGCAAGATCATCATCTTCATGGGGCAGACCGATCCGCAGAATCCGGATCGTCACAAGCGTCAGTCGATGATCCTCGTGCCGAAGGAGACGCCCGGCGTGCATGTCGTCCGTTCGCTGCCCGTGCTCGGCTTCTACGGCGTCCCGGATCGTGCATCCGAGGTGATATTCACCAATGTACGCGTGCCGGCCGCCAACATGCTGCTCGGCGAGGGGCGTGGGTTCGAGATCGCGCAGGGTCGGCTCGGGCCCGGACGCATTCATCATTGCATGCGGCTGATCGGCCTCTCCGAGCGCGTGCTCGAGCGCATGTGCCGACGCGCGCTGAAACGCGTCGCCTTCGGCAAGCCTCTCGCCGAGCAAACCGTGACGCTCGAGCGCGTGGCCGAAGCGCGCATGAAGATCGACCAGGCGCGGCTGCTGACGCTCAGAGCGGCCTACATGATGGACACGGTCGGCAACAAGGCAGCGCGGCAGGAAATCGCGATGATCAAGGTCGTCGCGCCGAACATGGCGCAGACCATTGTTGACTGGGCGATCCAGGCGTTCGGGGGAGGCGGCACCAACAACGACCATTTCCTTTCGGCAGCGCTCGCGACGACTCGCTTGTTGCGACTGGCCGACGGCCCCGACGAGGTCCACCGCAACCAGATCGGCAAGCTCGAATTGCGCCGATGGCTCAACGTCGATCCCGCACGGACCGGCGGTGGCGCGGATCCGTTGTCGCCCGATGAATCCGAATCCTGGTCCGAAGGCGGCTTGTGGCCGCGCCCGAAAGATTTGCCATAGGCGGGTTGGGAAGGGGCTGGAGCCGGAGCGCATCGGCTCCAGCGCTGATCAACAAAAGGAGAGTTGTGAGCGATCTCACAGGGGGACGTCGAATCCTGCACTAGTCAGGACTCTCCCAGAACCAACGGAGGTTCCGCATGAAGCTCCTGATGATCGCCGGCCTGACCGCCCTCGCGCTTTTTCTGGCTGCGACGAATGTCCCGAGATCGCATCCATCGTCCGTGAGCCACACATCGGTGGCAGGGATGCCCGCTGTGCAAGAACAAGACAAGCTGCCGGTTGAAGATTTCGACGATCGATCGCTGGTGTTTCCGAGGGGAACTCAGCAATAGAGAGAATGGTGCCGTCGCATCCGAACGCATTCGGTTCGGGATGAGCGGGCTGGAAATCGTCTGGCGTTGAACAGCGCGACGCGTCGGACGGGTTGTTCGCTTGCGCAGCCCCCGTCGCGCGCTGTGTTTCAAAAACTCATGAAGATCGGGTTGATCTCAGCGGGATCGCCGACATGTTCTGGGAATTGAAACGGCGCACCGTGGCGATCGACTATCAGAATTGCCAGTAGCAGCGCCAACACCGCAGCGATGTAGATGAGCAGTGGCGACGCGTCCCGGCTGGTGGGATTGCGATCCCGCGGCGGCAACACGCGAGAATGCCAAATGCGCGAGATGAACTGCAGATATGCTTTCGGATGTATTTGCATGTTCGACCTCGATTGTGAGGCGCCTTTACCAAGACTGCGACCGCGTGGGCCGCTCTTCAAGGCGCCGCTTGTCGCACCCCAAACCGAATACGAGCTCCCTTGTTGATTACTGGTGAAATGGGCACGTTGTTGCCAAGGGCCAAGCCCGTCGCCCATGGACACGCCAGATTTCCAGAATGATCGCCGGCGGGGCCGATGGACGCCAGGGGAGCACTTTGGCCGGGCAGCAAAAACGGGCAGAATGGCTTGGGGGCTGCGCTGCGAGTGTCTCCGACGGCCATGGATTTGATTTTGCGTCTCGCCACGTTCCTTGTAACAGCATCGCTGCTTCTTGCGCTGCAACCCGCGCAAGCGCAATTGGCCGGACACGGCGGACCTGTCCGCGCGATCGCCGTTTCAGGCGATGGCAGGACGATTCTGTCGGGCAGCTTCGACACTGCGGCAATCCGATGGTCGCTGGCAACCGAGTCCGCGGATCAGGTCCTTCGCTTCCATTCGGGTGCGGTGAACGCGGTCGCCTTCCTCGGCGATGGAAGAATGGCAACGGCGGGTGCGGATGGCCGGATTGCCATCTGGACGTCGGGCCGGCCGCAGCCGGACCGGGTTTTCGCGGACCATACGGGACCCATCGTCGGGCTCGCCGTTTCGCCCGATGCATCCAAGCTCGCATCCGCCTCGTGGGACCATACCGTGCGGCTCTCGTCGTTGTCCGACGGGGGCTCGCGCGTGCTGCAAGGTCACTCGCAAAACGTGAATGGCGTGGCCTTTGCCCCCGACGGACAGTCGCTGGTGAGCGTGGGCTACGATCTGACGGTGCGGATCTGGCGCCTGCCGGACGGCAGCGCCGAGGTCGTCACGGTGCCGTTGCCGCTGAATGCCGTGGCCATCTCGCCTGACGGCGAAATCGTCACCGGCGCAGCGGACGGCAAGCTGCGCATGATGACGGCCGACGGCAAGGCAAGCGGCGAGGTCACGGCCGGCGCCACTCCAATCGTCGCCTTGGCAGTCTCGCATGACGGCGCCTTGATCGCCGCAGCGGCAATTGACGGCACGGTGGCGATCGTCGATCGCAAGGCGCGCAGCGTGCTGCGCACGCTCGCCGGGCTGGGCGGGCCGGTTTGGTCGGTGGCATTCCTGCCCGATGGCGTGACGCTCCTGACCGGCGGCGCCGACGGCAAGATCAGGCGCTGGAATGCACTGACTGGCGCGGCGGCCGGATCGAACGTGGTGGGCACGCCGAGGGACCCGCTCGCCGCCTATGCCGACGACCACGGTGCCGAAATCTTCAGGGCCTGCGTCGCCTGCCACACATTGTCGGAGACGGAGGTGCAGCGCGCCGGTCCCACCCTTGCCGGACTGTTCGGTCGGAGGATCGCCTCGCTGCCGGGCTATCGCTTCTCCGACGCACTCAAGACGATGGACATCGTCTGGACGCCGGAGACCGTCTCAAAATTGTTCGAGATCGGGCCGAACGCCTATACGCCCGGCACGAAGATGCCGGAGCAGCAGATCGGCTCGGCCGAAGATCGCCGCGCGCTCACGGACTTCCTGGCGCGTGCGACGTCGAAATAGCCCGAGTTGGCGCTAGCCGCCTTGCGCATACTCAAGCGAAGGCGTCAAGCCGCGATATGAGACTTTAATACCCCGGCCATTGCTCCACCGGAATTTTCGTCAGCTCAGGGTTCTCCTTGAGCATGCGGGCGATACTAATGCTGGGATGTTCCTTGAGCGCCGCCACGACGCACTGGTTGACGTATTTGCGGCGGGACAGCCACTTGATCTTCTTGCCCTTCGCCTCGGCCTTGCAGGCGACGACCGCCTGCTTGAGTGCAACCTTTTCCGCTTTGGTAAGGGCGGCGGCCTCGACGGCTGTGCCGCCAAGGACCGTGGTGACAAGGCACGTCGACAGAACCTTCATGAATCGAGGCATGCGGCTAGTCCTTGTTCTCGCGTTGACGCAGGTAGTCATCCGTCGTTCGTGGCGGCGCGCGTTCCGGCACGTCCTGGATCGGATCGAACTGCTGTTCGCTCATGACAATGACCCGGCAATCGGCGCACATCCGCAAGGCCTCGGTCCGACGGTCCCCGGCAGGGTACATCCAATGCCGTCCCTCGAGTTTGGTCGCGATCCGATCGATCGTGCTCTTGACGCCGAACGGTGTGCCACAGCGAATACACAGGGCAGGTTCTTCTTCCTTGATCACCCGCGCCGGCGCGCGTCTTGCCCGGAAATCGATCTGCGGGGTGAGCCTGATGACTTTTTCAGGACAGGTGCTCTGACACAAACCGCACTGCACGCAGGCGTCCTCTACGAATTTGAGGACAGGGCGGTCGGGATCGGCGCGGAGCGCGCCGGTTGGGCAGGCCGAAACACAGGACAGGCACAGCGTGCAACCGGCGACGTCGACGGTGATCGCACCGATAGGTGCACCCTCAGGCAAGGCGATCACGTCAACCGGCTTGGGGGCGAGGCGATGCAGTTCGCTCAAGCCGAAGCGAAGCAGATCGCCGCGTTTGCCGACCGTCAGGAAAGTCGCGGGATTTTCGAGGCCGGCGAGGGGGCCAATCCCCGTCAGTTGCTCGGCCAGAGTGTCGGGATCGTCGGTTTCGATCGTGCTCACGCGGCGGCCGTCAAATCCGAGTCCGGCGAGAATGGTCTCGGCCATCCGGATCGTCAGCAACGATCCGGTCACGTCGTGTCGTGGCTTGGCGCGCAGCAGGAGCCGCACGGCAGCCGCGCCATAGGCGAAGGCGCCGATGATGGCTTCCAGGCCGACCTGCGTCAGCTCGTTGACGGCGAGGGGAAGCACAATGGCCGGCAATCCGTCGCCATGGCGGGCGAGCGCATCGATCAGCGGCGTGCCGTGCTGGCTGTCATGCAGCAGCAGGACCGGATGTGTGCCGCCGGCCTCGCGATAGGCGCGCAACATGGCGCGGAGGATCTGCAACTGGGTATCGGCGGGTGGCAGCGCGTAGGATGCCGCTCCGGTGGGGCAGGCGGCCGCACATTGCCCGCAGCCTGCGCACACCTCCGCGTTGACTGCGACATGGTCGCCGTCCGGCGTGATCGCGCCGGTCGGGCACAAATCGAGGCAGCGATGGCATCCGATCAGCTTCGAGCGGGAATGCGCGCAGAGGCTGGGTGTGAAGTCGACATATCTCGGCTTGTCGAAGCTTCCGACGAGATCGCGGGCGGCGAGCACCGCACGCAGCATGGCCGCGGGATCTCTCGGATCCGCGCGGAGATAGCCGTCTCGCAGATCGTGTGCGGGAAACAGAGGCGGCTCACCGGAGAGGTCGAGCACGAGATCGCAGCGCGAGATCGCGCCGTTGCGCGGGGCTTCGAACTCGAAGCGGGCGCGTGAGGACGGGCGTGGCTGCGCGTAGTCGTCGATCGCGAGCTCGAAGCCGCCAAAGTGCCCCCGCGCACTGCGGATCGTGCCCTGCACGATCGGGAACACGGCCGCGGCAGGCGGCACGACGTCCGCCGGCTTCCTGAGCATGACCGTGACGTCGAGATGGTCCGCCAGCAGCTGGCCAGCCTCGATCGCGGTCTCGTCGCGCCCATAGATCAGGATGATGCCATCGCTCGACAATGTGACCAGCGGATAGTCCGGCGCGGGAACCGCCGCCGCTGCAAGCAGCGCCGCCATCTTCGGGCCCGCCTTCGCGCCGTCGCGCGACCAGCCCGCCGTCTCGCGGATGTTGACGAAGCTGATCGGGCCGGCGCGTTCGCCCATCTCATTGGTGAACTGGCCGGCCTGCTGCGTGCAGGCGACGGTCAGCGGGCCGTCGGCTTTCGCGGCGTTGCGGAAATCTTCGAGGTCGGCGCCGCAGAGATGACGATGGCTCCTGATCTCGCAGTTGGGACATCCACGCTGGATCGCGGCCACGTCAAGGCGCATCGTGTCTTCACACGAGCAGATCAGGACGGTCTTCGCTGGCTGCTCCAGGTCGATCCCTCCGCGGGTGCGGCGCCGTCTTGCGGACTCGCGCCATTCCTTCACCTCGTATAGATATTCACTATCGGAAGGAAAAGGAAAGTGGAGGACGGCCCTTGCGGTCGACCCCGACCAGCCGCGTCTCCGTGACGGAAGCGATCCATCTGCCGCCGCCATTCACGCTCGTCCGGTTGCGTGAGAGCGGAGACGCCTTTGCTCACGCTTGCCGCATTGCACCCAAAAGCGGTGCCGGCACGCTGGTGTATGTCGGGCGGTTCGATCTTGCCGAATTCGCCGTGGTGCTCGAGCCGGGCGAGCCCTTGGCCACCGCACGGCGCGCCTTCTATGCCGGCATGGTCGCGCTCACCGACGCCCTGCGCGCCTATGCGCCGCCGCACAAGACGGTCGCGATCGGCTGGCCCGACACCGTCGCGATCGACGGTGGGCTGGTCGGCGGCGGACGGATGGGATGGCCGACGTCAGCGCGCGAGGACGAGCCGCCTGCCTGGCTGGTGTTCGGCGCCATGATCCGGACGGTCGCGATGGCCGATCAGGGACCGGGCGTCCATCCGCTCGCGTCCGCGCTGGATGAGGAGGGGTTTGGCGAAGCGGGAGCCGTGCAGGTGACCGAGAGCTTTGCGCGGCACCTGATGCGGGCGATCGATAGCTGGCAGACCGACGGCTTTGGCAGCCTCGCGCGCGACTATCTCAGCCGGATCCCCCGCGAGCGGCGAACCGTGCTGCGGATCGATGACGGCGGCGATCTCCTCACGCGCCGCGTCGGTGCCGACAGGATTGAACGCAGCGTACTCGTCAAGGCACTCGGAACGCCGTCCTGGTTCGATCCGAAGCTCGGAGGGCCGCGGCTATGAAACTGCTCCGCAGCATCGCGCTCGATCCCTCCGACACCTTCGTATTCGATGTGGCGGCCGAGCCGGGCGAATGGGCCGTCTCCGGTGCCTTCCGCTTCTGCGATCAGGATCCGATGAAGCTGACCGGCAAGGCCCGCGTCGCGTTCCGCAGTGGCTTCCTTGGGGTGCAGTCCTGGGGCTGGTCGACGCTGGTGCAGATTGTGCCTGCGACCGAGAATGATTGCAGCGCGCTGATCGACCGCCTCGCCAGGCAGCTCGTCGATCGCTTCGGTGCGCCGGATCTGGCGACCGCGCGGACGGCGGCGGAAGAGGAGGTCGCCTTCGCGCAGTCGCTCTGCAACCATCCGGTCAGCTCGCTCATTGCCGTTCACCGTTCGGTGAGCGACGGCGAAGTCCGGGAGTCGTTCCGCAGGCTGCAACTGCGCCAGGGTCAGGGACACAGCAAGGCGTTCTCGTTCATGGAAGTCGAAGACGATGTCGAGCCTGACGGTGATCTCAGGCTTGCCGATATGAGTGGGGAGTCGCGGCACCGATGAATGATTTCTGGATCGCGTGCGGCCACCATCTGCTCGATCGCGACGGGAGCGGGGGGCTTTGCGTCACCGACGAGTTCCTGAAGGCCTATTTTGCTCGTCCGGAGCTGGTTCCGCCGGACGAAGCATGCCCGGTCGAGCGGCGGCTGCACCGCGCGCTGCTCGCGGCTCCCCGCAGGCCGGTCGGCGCCGAAGAGATTGACGCGATCGTCGATGCGGATGCCCGGGAGAACTGGCGGCTCGTGCTTGCCTTCCGCGATCTCCTCCTGCGGCATCCGACGCTGGAGCAGGCCTATCTTGCAACCGTCCGGTCCGGGACGAGCGATTTGCCGCCGCTGTTCGTCAATCAGCTCGTGCACGTGATCCTGCGCAATGCGCTCGATGGCTGCGATGATCCGTTCGTGCTGCGCGCAGCCGAACTGTTCTTCCGCCCGCAGCGCATCCTGCCGCAGGAGCAGGCCCTGCTGCTCGGCGATGAAGAGGTCGTCGGGGGACAGAGTCCGACCCCGGTGCTCTCGCTGATGTCGATGCTGGGGGCGGTGACCGATGCCGAGCTCGACGTCTTGCGTGAGGACAATGCCGACGACTACTGGCGCCGGAGCGATCAATTCGACATGGCATTCGACCTCACCGCAGGCGGCCGCGGGCCGGCAGCGCTGGCGCAGGCGATGGTGCGCTGGATCTCCCATCTGCTCGGGATCGACGTCAGCATTGAGCCGCTGCGCGAGCTGCGTGATGCACGTCTCACCTGGTATGTCGGGCTCGACGCCGACGCGACCAGACTCGGCGACCGTCTCTGGCATGGCGAGCAGCTCGACGACCGCAGCGCCGGACGCGTGCTCTCCTTGTTCCGCCTGACGTTTGCGGACACGAGCGCGGCCGCAGACGAGATGCGGGGCGAGCCGGTTTATCTCATTCTGTCGATGAACGCCGATCAGAAGCTGCGGATGAAGCCGCAGAATTTGCTGACGGGGCTGCCGGTCAAACATCTGGAGATGGCGACATGAGTCCGGCCGCGCTGCCGCTTGTGCGCGTTCCCGTCGGCGTCGTGGTGGAGCGGCACCAGGCGGATTCGCCGTGGACCGACTTTGTCTGGCGCGCGGTCGCCGTGCTGCCCGACGAGCCGGACACCAAACCCTGGACGGTGCTTCGCGACGAGAATGGGACGACGCTGTTTTATGCCGGCAGCGCCATGGTCGATCTCTATGGTTCCGAGACGGCGCGCTATCGCGACAATCTCGCCTCGGGCAGTCCGGCCATCTGGACCGTCTTGTCGCCGGCCGAAGGCGCCTGGCCCTACTCGGTGGCTGCCGCGACCGCCGATCCTTCGGAGGGCGAGGCGTTCACGGAGGCCGGTGCGAATCTGGTCGAGGCTGTCCACATGCCGGAGATGCTGCGTGAGCAGATTGAAAGCTTCGTGGCCGAGCACCACGTCGAACGTGAGTTCTTCAAGCGCAAGCGACGGCAGGCCGATCCGGAGGCGCTCGCGCGCCGGCAGCATGAAGGCGGACACGAATGAGTGAGGACAAGTTCCTGACACGCTGGTCCCGTCGCAAGCAGGAGGCAAAGGCGAATGCCACGCCACCGGATCCGGCAATGCGCGACGACATGCAGTCGCCGCCGCCAGCCGTCAAAGACGACGACGCGGAGTTCGACGTTGCGAGCCTGCCTTCGATTGACACGATTACCTCGGCGACCGACATCACCGCGTTCCTGCGCAAGGGAATCCCGCAGGAGCTGACGCGTGCGGCGCTTCGTCGCGCCTGGAGCGCCGATCCCGCCATCCGCGACTTTGTCGGGCTTGCAGAGAACGCCTGGGACTTCAACGACCCGACTGCGATGCCGGGTTTTGGCCCGCTGGATTGCTCCGAGGCTGAGCTCACCGCGCTCATCGACAGGATCGTCGGCGGCCTCGGCAAGTTGGCCGAGGCGCCGCCTGAGCGTTCGGTTGAAGTTGCGGATTCTTCGCAGGAATTGCGCGAGGTCGAGTTGCCGGGCATCGCCGCCGAAGAAGCCGCGACCACGGGATCCGCACCTGATCCTGCTGCAACGCAACGAACGCTCGCCGAAAGCTCCGATGGCGAACAGGTGCCGGTTGAGCGCCGCACGCACGGCAGTGCGCTGCCCCGCTAGGGACCGCGACGAAAGGCCATAGCCTCAGACTATGCGAGCTGATTGACCCCCCGTTGGGCCGGGACTAGGCTTCGCTAGCGCTTTGTAAGAAAAGCAAAATCAGCACCCGGGACTTGGATGGAGGTCCACGTGCGCGATGCTGGCCTTGAGCGAGCCATTGACGCTGCCGGCGGCGTTGCAGAGCTTGCGCGCAAAATCGGCATCAGCCAGCCCTCTGTTTCGAACTGGAACAAGGTGCCCGCGCAACGGGTGATCGCCGTCGAAGCCGCCACAGGCATCTCGCGCGATAATTTGCGGCCTGATCTGTACAGCGAGCCGCTTCACGCCGAAGCGCCGATCGATTCTGTCGATGTCGCGCGCGCGCAGGAATATCTGCTGCTCGCGACGCTGTTGTCCGCCGCACCATCGAAGAAACTGCTCGATCAACTGGCTGCGTTGACCGCCGATGCCACGCCGCTTGGGCGCGCGCATGCCGCGCTGGCCGAATCCGCCGCCAATGCAGTCGCGGCGACGGTCGAACGCGAATATTTCGATCTGTTCACAGGTCTCGGCCGCGGCGAACTCTTGCCCTACGCCTCCTACTATCTGACCGGCTTTCTCAACGAGCGGCCGCTGTCGAGGCTGCGCGCCGACCTCGCTGCGTCCGGGATCGAGCGCATAGCGAACAATTCCGAGCCGGAAGATCACGCGGCTATCCTGTGCGAGATCATGGCAGGTTTCGCGGGAGGGCGTTTCCCGGCGCCGTTCGACACGCAGCGTGCCTTCTTCGGCAAACACGTCGCGCCCTGGATGGGGCGGCTGTTCGTCGACATCGAGCGCGCGGAGAGCGCCGTCTTCTATCGTGCGGTCGGTGCGCTTGGTCGCGCCTTTGTCGAGATCGAGACAGAAGCATTCACGTTCGCGAACTGACCTGCATCCGCAGGTCCAGGAGAGATGCGATGAGTGAAGACAGGACAACCACAGTCGGGCGCCGCGATTTCCTGCGCAAGGTCGGCGTCGGCACGGTGGGCGCCGGCGCGACCCTCGCAACGCCGCTGGTCGGGGCTGCGCAGGCTGACAGCGAAACCAACGATGAGAAGCGCAAGGCGCGCTACAAGGAAACCGATCACGTCAAGGCGTTCTACCGCGTCAATCGTTATCCGGCCAAGGGAGGTTGACCGTGCTGATCAAGCGAACAAACCAGCGTTCCCTGCGCCAAGGCTCCGCCGCCAGCTCCCTTGCAGATCAGGCCGGTGGCCTCGACCGCCGCAGCTTCCTGCGCAAATCCGGTCTTGCCGGCGGCGCGCTTGCCGCATTCGGCACCTTGCCGCTCGGCAGCGTGCGCAAGGCGGAAGCCGCGGCGGCCGGTCCGCTCACGGCGGGAGCGACCGTGCGCAAGAGCATCTGCACGCATTGCTCGGTTGGGTGCACGGTGACGGCCGAGGTCTTGAACGGGGTATGGATCGGCCAGGAGCCGAGCTGGGATTCTCCGATCAATCGCGGCTCGCATTGCGCCAAGGGCGCCTCCGTGCGTGAGCTCGTGCACAGCGAGCGGCGGCTGCGCTATCCGATGAAGCTGGTGGGCGGGCAGTGGACCCGCGTCTCCTGGGACACCGCGATCAATGAGATCGGCGACAAGATTCAGGCGGTCCGTGAGAAGTCGGGTCCCGATTCCGTCTATTGGCTCGGCTCGGCCAAGATGACCAACGAAGGCGCCTACCTGTTCCGCAAGCTCGGTGCGTTCTGGGGCACCAACAATACCGATCACCAGGCCCGCATCTGCCATTCAACCACCGTCACCGGCGTCGCCAACACCTGGGGCTACGGCGCGATGACCAACAGCTACAATGACATCCGCAATGCGAAGACGCAGGTCATCCTGGGCGGCAATCCGGCCGAGGCGCATCCCGTCTCGCTGCAGCATCTGCTCGAGGGCAAGGAGCTGCAAAGGGCCAACTTCATCGTCATCGACCCGCGGCTGACGCGCACCGCCGCGCACGCGACCGAATATGTGCGGATGCGGCCGGGTACCGACATTCCGGTGCTCTACGGCATGATGTGGCACATCCTGCAGAACGGCTGGGAGGACAAGGAGTTCATCCGGCAGCGCGTCTACGGTTTCGACGACCTCAAGAAGGAGGTCGAGAAATGGCCTCCTGAGGAAGTCGAGCGCGTCACCGGCATTCCCGGCGAGCAGCTCAAGCGCGTCGCCAAGATGTTCGCCACCGAGAAGCCGGCAACGCTGATCTGGGCCATGGGCCAGACGCAGAAGACCGTCGGCACCGCCAATGTGCGGGCGAGCTGCATCGCGCTGCTGATGACCGGCAATGTCGGCAAGGCCGGCGCCGGCGCCAACATCTTCCGAGGCCACGACAACGTGCAGGGCGCGACCGATGTCGGGCTCGATATCGTCACGCTGCCGTTCTACTACGGCCTTGCCGAAGGCGCCTGGAAGCACTGGTCGCGGGTCTGGGAGGTCGACTATGACTTCCTGAAGGCGCGGTTCGATTCCAAGCAGATCATGGAAACCCCCGGCATTCCGCTGACCCGCTGGTTCGAGGCGGTGACGTTGCCGAAGGAGCAGGTTGCGCAGAAGGACAACGTGAAGGCGGTGTTCGTGCAGGGACACGCCTCCAACAGCATCACCCGTATCCCTGAATCCCTCAACGGCCTGAAGGCGCTCGAGCTGCTCGTCATCGCCGATCCGCATCCGACGACCTGGGCCTCGCTCGCGGTCGAGGCGGGACGCACGGAAGGCGTCTACATTCTCCCGGTCGCCACCCAGTTCGAGTGCAAGGGGTCGCGCGTCGCTTCCAACCGCTCGCTGCAATGGGGCGAGCAGATCGTGAAGCCGATCTTCGAGTCGAAGGACGATCTCGAAATCATCTATCTGATGGCGAAGAAGCTCGGCTTCGCCGATCAGATGTTCAAGAAGATCAAGGTCGAGAACAACCTGCCCGAGGCCGAGGACGTGCTGCGCGAGATGAACCGCGGTAGCTGGTCGACCGGCTATTGCGGACAATCGCCCGAGCGCCTCAAGGCGCACATGAAGAACCAGGCGAAGTTCGACATGCTGACGATGCGGGCGCCAAAGGATGATCCCGAGGTTGGCGGCGACTATTACGGGCTGCCTTGGCCGTGCTGGGGATCACCCGAGGTCAGGCACCCCGGCACGCCACTGCTCTACAACACCAATCTGCACGTGATGGACGGCGGCGGCACGTTCCGGCCGCGGTTCGGCGTCGAGCGTGAGGAGAAGCTGCCGGACGGCACGACGCGGAAGGTAAGCCTGCTCGCGGACGGCTCGTATTCGTTGGGGTCGGGAATCCAGGATGGCTATCCGGAATTCACGCTGGCGAGCCTGAAGAAGCTCGGCTGGGACAGCGAGCTCACCGAAGCGGAAATGGCCGTGATCAACAAGATCAATCCGGCCAATCCGGACACGGTGTCGTGGTCGCTCGATCTGTCGGGCGGCATTCAGCGCGTCGCGCTGGCGCACGGCTGCGTACCCTACGGCAACGGCAAGGCGCGCATGAATGCCTTCGGCTTGCCGGATCCGATCCCGGTTCACCGCGAGCCGATCTATACGCCACGCGTCGATCTCGTCGCCAAATACCCGACGCTGCCCGACGCCAAGCAGTTCCGGATGCCCAATATCGGATTCTCGGTGCAGAAGGCCGCGGTGGAGAAGGGCATTGCAAAGCAGTTTCCGCTCATCCTGTCGTCCGGCCGTCTGGTCGAATATGAGGGCGGCGGCGAGGAGACGCGCACGAACCCGTGGCTCGCCGAGTTGCAGCAGGACATGTTCATCGAGATCAATCCTGCCGATGCCGCCGACCGCGGTGTCAAGGACGGCGGCTGGGTCTGGGTCACCGGCGCCGAGAACAATTCCAGAGCAAGGATGAAGGCGCTCGTCACCGAGCGGGTCGGCAAGGGCGTTGCATGGATGCCCTTCCATTTCGGCGGCTGGCTTGCGGGCAAGGATCTTCGCGGCAACTACCCGAAGGGCACCGATCCGATCGTGCTCGGCGAAAGCGCGAACACGATAACCACCTACGGATACGATCCCGCGACGGGCATGCAGGAGCCCAAGGTCACTCTCTGCCAGATCGCGGCGGCATAAGGGAGCAACGACGATGGCACGTATGAAATTTCTCTGCGACGCCGACCGTTGCATCGAGTGCAACGCCTGCGTCACGGCTTGCAAGAACGAGCACGAGGTGCCCTGGGGCATCAACCGCCGCCGGGTCGTCACCATCGCCGACGGCAAGCCGGGCGAACGCTCGGTCTCGATGGCCTGCATGCACTGCACCGACGCGCCCTGTGCGGCGGTGTGCCCGGTGAATTGTTTCTATACCACCGCCGACGGCGTGGTTCTGCACTCCAAGGATCTCTGCATCGGCTGCGGCTACTGCTTCTACGCCTGTCCGTTCGGCGCGCCGCAATATCCGAAGGTCGGCAATTTCGGCTCGCGCGGAAAAATGGACAAATGCACCTATTGTGCCGGCGGTCCCGAGGCCGATGGCAGCAAGGAAGAGTACGAGAAATACGGCGCGAACCGGCTTGCCGAAGGCAAGCTGCCGCTGTGCGCGGAGATGTGCTCGACCAAGTCGCTACTCGCCGGCGACGGCGAGATCATTGCCCAGATCTATAAAGAGCGCGTGCTGAAGCGCGGCTACGGCTCAGGCGCATGGGGCTGGAAGACCGCCTATCGCGAGACGATCGAGTCCTGACGACGACCTGGCGCGGGTCGCGTCGATATCGGGAGGACCTTATGGCGTGTTTTGCACGATGTGTTCGGCTCGTCATTGGCGTGGCTGGACTCCTGCTGCTCGTCTCCGCGGCTTCCCCGTCCGTAGCCCAGCAGGTCAACCCGACCGCAAGCGCGGTCAAGGAGCAGCAGCTGCTGCAGGAACTGAACCGGGTGCAGGGACGCGTCAGCATTCCCGACCAGCGCTCGGGCGTTCTCGAACAGCCGGCTGGCCGTGAATGGCGCGAGTTCCGGAACGTGACGCTGCGCTGGATCGGCGGCATCGCCATTCTTGGCATGCTCGCGGCGCTGGTCATCTTCTATCTCAGCCGCGGGATGGTGCGGCTGCAGAGCGGTCGTTCCGGCCGGACCATCGTCCGCTTTTCCGCATTCGAGCGCTTCGTGCACTGGATGACGGCGACTTGCTTCATCATTCTGGCGATCTCGGGGTTGAACGTCACTTTTGGACGTCCATTGCTGCTGCCGCTGATCGGCCACGAGGCATTTTCCGAATGGTCGCAATGGGCGAAATATGTTCACAACTATCTCAGCTTCCCGTTCACCATCGGCGTCGTGCTGATCTTCCTGATGTGGATCGCCGGCAATATCCCGAACAAGGCGGATGTCGACTGGATCAAGCGCGGCGGCGGCATCGTCGGGCACGATCATCCGCCGGCCTATCGTTTCAACGCCGGCCAGAAGGCGATCTACTGGATCGTGGTCATCGGCGGAGGTCTGGTGGCGGCGACGGGATATGCGCTGATGTTCCCGTTCTACCTGTCAGGCATCGAAGGAATGCAGCTCGCGCAGATCGTCCACTCCATCGTCGCGATGCTCTTCACGGCAGTGATGCTGGCGCACATCTATATCGGCACGATCGGCATGGAAGGCGCGTTCGAGGCGATGGGAAGCGGCACCGTCGATGTCAATTGGGCCAGGGAGCACCACAGCCTCTGGCTGGAAGAGGAGAATGCGCGCGGTGCGCGACCCCAGCCCTCCGTCACCGCGGCGGAGTAGGGGGCGCGCAGCCGTTGAACGCGAAATTGCTACAGCCGTACGCCCGTCGTTGCAAAGGCCTGTGCGACCGGTTCTTGCACCCGGTTCAGCGCCAGGGCCCCGAATGCCGACACGACGACGGCGGCCACGCAGGCGAGCAAGAAGACTTTCATTGTCGTTCTCCCAAATCGATCGGGATGCAGTGGGAGTTTACACAAGATGACGCGACGCGGACAGCGTTGTCCGGCGCGTGTGGGCGGCCATCGCTCAAGCCATGGGGCGCAAGCGGCGGCTTTCGGGACGCTGCACCATCGAGACGCCGCATCCCGCGTTGGGTTGCCTTCGACCAGCAGGTCGCGTGGAGCGTGGATTGATCGCGTATGTCGAGCCTTAATGGGATTCCTCAGGCGGTCCGGTCCCCTCAAGGATCGGGGGCAAAAAGAAATAAATGAAATGAATGACTTAAGGTAGAGATTGTCGGTGACCCCGATGCTGGATTGGACTGGCTGATCCCAGGGTCACGGTAGATGATGTTTGCTCTCGGCACAGAGCGTGCGCTTCTAGACGTCAAAATGGCGCTCCCGCCTGCGCGCTTGCTGAATTGGGTTTGATTCAGATCAACCCACGATGCGCGTCGATGCTCTGTCTATGGTGTGAGGTACCGGGTCCAATGGGGAGCGCCGTGGCAGCCTGGAAGCACGCTTTGAGGGTCCTCCGCGCGACATTTATCGATGGCGACGCAAACAGCCGGAGCGCCACGCATGGGTCGATGCGGATTGCAGGATGCGTTTTGAGCATCGCGGTCGTGCTGACCTCGACGAACTGTCTCGCGATGGAGTTTTCCCGTGTCCAGGGGTGCTTTGGAGATGTCTTGAAGCTCAGTGGAGATATCAGGGATGGGGACTTTGTCCGCTTTCGCGGATATCTGGCGACTGAGCGTCGGGTCGTTGGCCTCGATCTCGATTCCCGAGGTGGGTCCCTCTACGAAGGCTTCCGAATCGCCATGCTCGCGCACCAGAGGCAAATCGCCAGTTACGTTTCCGGAGAATGCGACTCGGCATGCGCTTTCATTTTCCTGGCGAGCAGGAAGCGTTATGTGGCGCCAAATGCCAAGATTGGCGTCCATTCGGTTTCCAATTTACACGGCAACGAGGACAGTCGAACGATTCGTGACACGATCAAGCTTGCGAGGTTGTCGGCCAAGCTCCGTATTCCTCCGTCGGCCATCGGCAGGATGGTCATGACTCCGCCGGGAAAGATCTCCTATTTGAACAAGGAGGAACTCGCTTCGCTGAAGGTCATGGAGCGGAATCCGTTTGATCGCACGGCGACCGCGGAATCAAGGAGTGGCTCCATGTGCGGCGCGGCGCCCTCGAAGAGCGCGTCGGAGGAGCAACGTCCGATGCTGAACGCCGCCGGCTCGAAGGGAAGCTAGGGCGCTGGTTGAGCGGGCCTTGGCGCCGAACCGGCTCGTATAGCCCAATTGGGTCAGTCAAGCCGTCGCACGTGACCCCGACTGCTTGGCACAAGCTGCACTGGTCTCTCCATTCCACCGCGATCTACAATCGCAGCCATGGGGTATACCAGCGACAGATTTCGGCGAGTGCGTGGCGCAAGCCAGCCGGCTGGCGCTCGCAATTGGCTGCGTCGCTGGCTTGAAGAGGCCGACGGCGATATTGCCTTCAAGGTCGTGGTCGTGACGGCCGGGATGCTGTCGACCGCGGCGGTCGCCTTTGGATTGCTATCGTCCTGAGCGCGCCTCTTGTTTGCCGCGCGTGATGCTGGAATTGTCGTTCTGAGGTGCTCCGCCCGTGAAGCTCTGACAAGATGAGATATCGTCTTCAGTACGACACGGATCATTCCCGGCGGCAATGAATGCACTTCGAATTAGCTGAAAAATCGAGCGGACGTCGAGACCGTCTGGCGGCCAGGTTGGGCGTCGGGACCTGCGCCGCGACCTTCCTGTTTTGTTGCGCGCAACAGACGGCCGCGCTGCCGCTGACGCCTTTCCGCTATGAAGCCCAGGCTCAGCGGCATTGCCCCGGCGATAGCGTGGTCTGGCTCGATTTTCGGCGCGGACGCTACTACCTCAAAGGGCAAAGCCGCTATGCCAGGGGCTTCGATGGCGGCTTCGTGTGCAGGAATGAAGCGCGCGAGAGCGGCTATCGGCGTTCGCTGCTCGTCCTTCGGTGACATCACCGAAGGCCGGCCTGTCACGTAAAGCCGGCACTACCATCCGTCATAGTAGCGTGGCCGAGCGTAATAGCCGTAGCCTCCGCCCGGTGGGCAATAGTCGTAGCCATAGCCGCCGCCATAGCCGTATCCACCGCCATAGTAGGGATACCCGCCATAGTAGGCCGAGCTCGCGATGGCTCCGCCAACGATCGCACCGGCGGCTGCAGCGCCCCAGCCTCGATAGCCCCATCCACGATAGCCTCCCCAGCCGCCGGTGCCGCGCCAACCGCGATAGCCCCAGCCGCCGCCGCGCCAGCCGCCCCAGCCGCCCCAGCGCACCTGAAGGGCGGTGTTGCTCTCGACCATGCCCTTCATGGCCGCGACGTTGGTCGGCAACGGGGCCGCCTGGCTCGCGCCAATGCCGACCATGCTCGCAAGCAGGATCAAGGCCGGCAGGGTCTTGGTGTTCTTCATGACGTCCTCCACATCGGGGTGACACAGGCAGTCGCGACCGAAAGGCAGCCAAATCGAGAGCGGCTTTCCGATCCATGAGGACGCCGAGCCTGTCAGCCGCGGCCGGCCCGAAGCTTGATTTGAATCAAAGTGGCAAGAGGGCGGTGCGGACGATTGATCCTGCGCCTGGGACAATTGCCGCGGATAGGCAGGACGCCGCCTGATGGGGCGCGCTCGCGCTCGTGATCCCGACCGCGAATGCATCCCGGCGAAGTCGGAGCGGCCCCCGATTCCTGCGCCCGAACCGGGCCGCTTCCTCGGTGAAAGTCCGGACGCGTCACGCTTGATCTGAATCAAGCCGTGCGCAGCAAGGCGATGGCATCGCTTCCCGCGTAGCTGCTGATGCTCGATCGAAAGCACGCTCTTGAAAACCCTTCGCCAGCTCGTGACCGGAGACGAGTTCGTCCAGCTCGCAATTCGCCTCGGATTGCTGGCACTGTTGATCTACTGGTCGTTCGTTCTGGTCAGCCCGTTCGTGCCGATCCTGGCCTGGAGCGTGGTGCTCGCGGTCGCGCTCTACCCCGTCTTCACCTGGCTCGCAGCAATGCTCGGCGGCCATACCGGCGTCGCGGCGCTCGTGCTGACCTTGATCTCTCTGGGAGTCGTCATCGGGCCGGCGACCTGGCTCGGAATCGGAGCGGTAGAGGGGGTGAGGGAACTCGCCGAACAACTCGGCGCTGGCCACGTGGTCGTGCCGTCGCCGCCGCCCGAGATCAAGGATTGGCCGCTGATCGGCGGCCCACTCCATGAGATCTGGGATCGGGCGTCGACCAATCTGCGTGCAGTGCTGCGCGAGGTCGTGCCGCAACTGAAGCCGTTGGCCGGGACCCTGTTTGCATTTGCCAGCGATGCCGGGATCGGGATGCTGAAGTTTCTGCTGGCGGTCGTCGTGGCAGGGTTTCTGTTTCCCTATGGCTTGCAGCTTGCGGCGGCGTGCCGGAGCTTTCTGTCCCGCATCGTGCCGGAGCAGAGCGAGCACTTCCTCGACCTTGCAGGTGCGACCATCCGGGCGGTTTCCCGCGGCGTCATTGGCGTCGCCGTCCTGCAATCGCTGCTGGCCGGCATTGGCTTCAAGCTGGCGGGGATCCCGAGCGCGGGGCTGCTGGCGTTTGTCGTGATGCTGCTGGCGATCGTGCAGATCGGGGCGGCAATCGTGCTGTTTCCGGTCATCATCTGGCTATGGTCGGCCAAGGATTTCACGACCGCGCTCGCCCTCACGTTCTTCTTCCTGGTCGTCGGCGTCCTCGACAATGTGCTGAAGCCGCTGGTGATGGGGCGGGGCCTGACCACGCCGGCGCTCGTCATCTTTGTCGGCGTGATCGGCGGCACGCTTGCCCACGGGATCGTGGGCCTGTTCATCGGTCCAATCATTCTCGCGGTCGCCTGGGAATTGCTCACGGCATGGATCCGGGACGACCGCGCCCGGCTGGCGGGAGAGCGATAATGCTGTTTCAGCTCCTCGTGGGATCGGCGGTGAGCGCGATCAACATCGCGATCCATTCGCTATGGACGGTCGCGGCCATCGGGTTGCTTCGCAACGTTGCCTTGAGCGCGGCCGGCCGGGCGGGGCTACAGCTCAGCGGCGTGATGGTCGCAACCGCGCTTGCGCTGATGCTGGCTCACACGCTTGAGATCGTGGTGTGGAGCCTGGCCTATTGGGTGCTCGGCGCCGCGCCCGCCGGCAGCAATCTGCTGTATTTCGCCTTTGTGAACTACACCACGCTCGGCTATGGCGACGTCATCCCGGTCAAGCAATGGCTATTGATCGGACCGATGGCGGCCATGAACGGCATTCTCATGTTCGGGTGGTCGACCGCGGTGTTGTTCGAGGTGTTGCAAAAGACCATCGAGCGCCAGACGGCGCTGACGAAATCCCCCTGACGTCGGCTAGTTGTCCAGCCTGGACAGCTGGTCGCGGTCGACCAGCATGATCTCGCGCTGGTTCGAGCCAAGGAAGTTGAGCGCGCCGTACGCGTGCAGCTTGGATAGCGCACGTGACACGGTTTCGAGCGTCAATCCGAGATAGTCGGCAATATCACGCCGGCACATCGGCAAGGCGACGACGCCGACTCCGGTCAGCCGGCGATCCATTTCGAGCAGAAAAGCCGCAACCCGCTCCAATGCGGTCTTGCGGCCGAGTAGCAGCATGTGCTCCTCGGCATGCCGCAGGTTGCTGGTCGTCATGACCAGCAGGTTGCGAGCCAGGGCGAAATCGGAGTCGGCCACGCGTTCGAGGCTGATCCGCCTGATCAGGTGCACGTTCGTGTCGACGATGGCTTCCGCGGTAAAGCGATGGGTTTCGGCATTCTCGAGGCCGAAAATATCCCCGACGAGGTGAAAGGCACCGATCTGGCGGCGTCCGTCGGAAAGCAGCTTGTAGCTGCGGACCGCCCCCGAAACCACCTGGTAGACGTACTCTGCCGGCTCCTTCTCCCCGTAGATCTCGGTGCCTTTCCTGTAGTGGAATTCGCTGGTGATGCAGTTGGCGTGCCGGACGGTCAACCCACCGAGGATGCTCGGCACATTGGCCGGTCTGACATTGACGCGAGCGAACATGGACTAACTCTCTCGGGTAACGACTGGTGCAGCGTCCGCGGCGGCTCGAAATGCTTGTCCCGCGCGCAATGACTACGACGGAGTCCGGCCGGTCTCTATTGGTCTTGAGGTCATTGTCCTAAAGGACAGGGTGCGCGAAATGCGACAATTTGTTCGTAAATTGATGCGCACCGTCTTAGATCACTTTTCAATTTTCACGATGATAACCGGGTGCTAGCTTTCTAACTCGTTGGTCTCCGGCTCCGAACGCTATGGGCAAGGCAATTCGGCTCTCTGGCCTGGTCATCTTCCTGGCTGCGTTATTGGCGCCGGTCGGCCTCCAGGCGCAACAGATGCGCCCGCATTCCATGCTGGTGCTGGACCAATCCGATCGACGTGGCCCCTTCTACTACCAGGTGTTCGTTGGCCTAAGGGATGGGGTGAGCGCTCACGGGCACGCGCCGACCACCGTCTACACCGAAAGCCTCGATCTCAATCGCTTCGGGGGCGAGGCCTATCAGGAGGATTTCCGGCGATTCCTCGAGGCGAAATATCGCGATCGGCCGATCGGCGTGGTGGTCACCATTGGCGCGGCTGCGCTTGAGCTTGCGCTCCGCTGGCGCCCTCAGCTCTGGCCCGACACGCCGATCGTGTTTTCGCTGGTCGAAGAGGCTGATTTCAAGCGATTGCAGCCGCCGGCCCATGTTACCGGCGGCATCGTGAACTTGAAACTCAAGGATGCCGTCACGGCTGCCCGCGCCGTGTTGCCGGGCCTCAAGACCGTCGTGCTGGTTGGCGCGGACTGGGACCGGCAAGTTCTGTTTCGCAATTGGAAAGACCAGGCAGCGGCCGGCATTCCGGGCCTCGACATCATCGAGATCATCGGACGTCCGATGCCCGAGATCGTTGAGCGGGTCGCGGCGCTCCCCGATCATAGCGCGATCATCTACACGGGCCTCTATAGCGACGGCAAAGGCAACTATTATCCGCCGTCGGATGCCCTCACATTTGTCGCGGCAAGAGCCAATCGTCCGATTGTCGTCGCCGCGGAGACCTTCCTCGGGGCGGGCGGCATCGGCGGATTCGTCATAGTTCCGTCGCTGATCGGTGCCGAGGCTGCGGGAAGGGCGCTGCGCATTCTGGATGGCGAGGCGCCCGAAGGCCTGCCACCGTCGGTCATCGATGCGGTGAAGCCGATCTTCAACTGGCGGCAGATGCAGCATTGGGACGTCAGCGAAGCCAGTCTGCCAAAAGGTAGCGAAATTCGCTTCCGTGAGCCATCCTTCCTGGAAAAATATCGTTGGCGGGCCGTTGCGCTGGCAGTGGCGCTGCTGGTTCAAACCGCGCTGATTGCGTTCCTGCTCCACGAGCGTCACATGCGGCGCAGTGCCGAGGTCGAAGCCCGCAGTCGCCTGTCCGAGCTCGCCCATATCAATCGGCAGGCGACTGCCGGAGAACTCTCGTCCTCGATCGCCCATGAGCTCAACCAGCCGCTGGGCTCGATCCTGACCAATGCCGAGAGCGCGGAGCTGATCCTCGCTTCGCCGACGCCCGACCTTCAGGAGGTGCGGGAAATCATTTCCGACATCAAGCGTGATGATCTGCGCGCAAGCGAGGTGATCCGCAGGATGCGCAGCCTGCTCAAGCGTGCGCCATTTGAGAAGAAGGAGATCGACCTCAACCAGACCATGCGGGAAGCATTCGATTTCCTCAAGCTGCAGGCCTCGGCGCGCAACGTCGCGATCTACCTGCAGACCTCGCCGCAGACCCTGCGGGTGAAGGGCGATCCGGTGCAGTTGCAGCAGGTCATTCTCAACCTCGTGGTCAATAGCATGGACGCGATGGCCAAAATGCCCTACGGGCGCACCATCATCGGTCGTACGGAGGTCAATGGGGACGCGTCGGCGGTGATTTCCATCAGCGATTCCGGGCCGGGAATTCCGCAGGACAGGCTGAACGATATCTTCGATCCGTTCTTCACCACAAAGGAGCAGGGCATGGGCATCGGCCTGTCCATCGCACGGACGATCGTTCTGGCGCATAGCGGCCAGCTCTGGGCCGAGAATCAGTCCGGAGGAGGGGCGGTATTCCACCTTTCGCTGCCGCTGGCCGCGTAGCGCGTTTGGGTCTTGTTTGCCGGAGTGCAAGGTTCGATTTACGACGAACGCAGCATTTTCAGATCGCCGCTGAAGGACATTCTACAGGTAACGGCGATCACCCGGCGATGGAGCAGCAATGCACGCTTACGTGCACATAGTCGACGACGACGCCTCGTTTCGCGCAGCGCTGGAGCGTCGGCTCAAGCTCGCAGGCTATCGCGTCGTCACCTACGCATCGGCCCGGGAATTGCTCGACCAATTGCCTGACGACGAAGGGGCCGGCTGTATCCTGCTGGACGTCCGCATTCCCGGAATGAGTGGTCCGGAGCTGCAGCGTCGCCTCAACGAGCTGGGGTCGACGCTCCCGATCGTATTCCTGACCGGACATGCCGACACGGCGACGACCGTCCAGGCGATCAAGGCAGGTGCCGAAGATTTTTTGACCAAGCCGATCGCGTCGGAACAGCTGATCGAGGCGATCAATCGCGCCCTTGCGCGGCACGAACTGGCCCGCGGCCGGCGAACCAGGCTCGATTCGCTGCGCGCGCTGCTGGCGAAGTTGACCCCGCGCGAGCGGCAGGTGTTCGATCTGATTGTGTGCGGCCGGATCAACAAGCAGATTGCCCACGAGCTTGGCACGACCGAACGCACGATCAAGGCGCATCGTCACCAGGTCATGGAGAAGATGCAGGTGCAGTCGCTTGCCGAGCTGGTTTCGATCGCCGAGCAGCTCGGCACGCGCGCGTCCGGTGGCGAGGTCAAGGCTTGATCGGCCGGGCAGCTCTGCCCCTCCTGTCCCATGGTACAATATGAAAGCTCTGTGACGCGGCGTATCTCCGATATTGGCCGCGGGAATATTGCGCGCCGGTAGCCGCTTGACGTGTCCATTATCCATGCGTGGGCGAAGGTCATTCAGCGATAGGGTGAGGCTTCAGGATTTGCCGACCGCGAAACTCGTTTTCGTTGTGGATGATAATCCTTCCATGCTTCGTGGAATCGGACGTCTGCTGCGGGCGTGCGGATTTGCATCCAGGCTATTCGAGACCGGCGGTGCGTTACTGAGACATGGCAGCTTTGACAGCGCAGTCTGTCTGATATTGGACATCAATCTCAGCGATGGGTCCGGGATCGAACTGCGGTACCGCCTGGCGGATCAGGGCATCGAAATCCCCGTCATCTACATCACCGGAAATGACAATCCGGCGACGCGCATGGCGGCAACGGCATCGGGATGCGTTGCCTATCTGACCAAGCCATTCACCGCCAACTCGCTGATCCAGCCGATTGAACGGCTGTTGGCCGGCGTGGTCTAGCGGCAGCCGGTCTCAATCATTCATCGATGACTTGATCGAGCGTCAGCGCAGGCGCGCCCTTGCGCACGCTTGCAAAGCGGTCGAGCGGCACCGATGTCGTCATCGTCAAAATGCTGGTGTCGACGACCTCGATCGAGAGCGTCTTTCCGCCATCCATGTCCTCGAGAAGCTTGGGATCGGCGACATCGGCCGCGATGCACATGTTGGTCGCGCACCAGGTGTAGGGCAACCGATGAACCGCCTTCTGGTCGACCGATAGCTTGACGCCGGCTTGCAGATACATCCCGACCGGCAGGAAGAGCTGGACGCGGCTGCTGCCGTCCTCTCGCTCGATCAGATCGAGGCGAACGGCCGTCTGCCCGGTGGGGAAGGTGCCGGTGATCGTCGTTCGGCACAACGTCTTGGCGCCGGCGGCGTTGAAGCAGACCTTTCGCCACTCGCCATACTTGATGTCTCGCACCGGCTGACGTGCCCCCCGCGGGGCTACTTCGCCGCCGTCCTTCACCGTAGCAGGCGGTGAGGACGTCTGTTGAGCGTGGGCAGCACTGATGCCGGCCGCAAACAGCGCCAACTTCGCCAAGGCACAATATCGGACCATGGATGCTCCTCCAGCGCGAACGGCCGCCTAGCGAACCTTGTCTAGAAATCGTTCGACCAAAGGCGACCATATGGGAATGGAATCGGGAGAGCCGATCAGGAAATGCCCTTCGTCGCCGAACGGCGGCAAAAGATGGTACTCGGCACGACCGCCGGCGCGCGTGAAGGCCTCGTGCATTCGCTTCGACAGGGCCGGGCCGAAGAATGTGTCGTTCTCGATATAGAACCAAAGCATCGGCACCCGCGACGTATGGCCGAACATGCCGGTGGCCTCGACCAGTCTGTCGGGGCCGCAATTGTTGTTGGGTTTGCCATCGACGCGGCCGCCGCGGCCTGCGGCGAAGGTGATGATGGCCTTGATCTGCGGCGGGTTGAGGCTCGACAGCGCGATCGCAGCCCAGCCGCCGGCCGACTGTCCGACGACGATGACATCCTTCGGCAAGGTGCGCTTTTCGGCGGCCATGTAATCGATGATCCAGAGATCGACCTGCGCGACGGCGAGGCCCGCATCGAGGAAATTCGGATTGGTGCATTTGCCGATCTTGGAGAAGAACGGGCCATAAAGACCGCGTTCGGGAATATCGATGGCCGCCGCGCCATAGCCGGTCCCGACCGGTGCCACCACGAGATAGCCGCGCCGTGCGAACCACATTGCGGCATCGCGAAATTCGACCAGCGGGAAGAAGCTGCGATCCCTGGCGTTCAATGACACGCCGTGGTTCATGATGACCAGCGGGAAAGGGCCATCGCCGAGCGGACGGACCAGATAAGCGAACATTGGCAGCGGGGTTGGCAACGCCCAGATCTCTTCCTGGATGCGCTGGGATGTGGCTTGGTCCTCCGCGCGCGCCGGAGCGATCAGGCCAAGCAACAGCAGCGCTGCGGTTGCGAGGGTCCGTAAGCGGTGCTGACGCATGCCATGCGCTCCGGCAGTCATCTGGCAAATGTGCAGGTCACGGCGATCGAGCCGCGCAAGATCAGAAGCACATTGAGGACTGCAAGGCTTGATCTGAATCAACGCGCATCGGGCCCGCCGGCGCAACCACATGCGACCATTGTGCGTCATACGGCGGGCTTGATGTCGATCCAGGCAGAGACGAGTTGGATGCGCTGGTTTCCGCCGGCGAACTGGCTCGCCGACTACCGCGCATCCTGGCTCGGGGCGGACGCAATCGCCGGGGTCACGCTGGCGGCCTACGCTATTCCGGTGTCGCTGGCCTATGCTGGGCTTGCGGGTCTGCCACCGCAGATCGGCGTCTATGGCTATCTGCTCGGCGGCGTGGGCTACGCGCTGCTGGGCTCGTCCCGGCAGCTCGCGGTCGGACCCACGTCGGCGATCTCGCTGATGATCGCCGGCGCTGTCGGCATATTGGCCGGCGGCGACGCCGCGCGTTACGGGCAGATTGCCAGTCTCGTGGCCTTCAGCGTCGCAGTGCTCTGCCTGATTGCCTGGCTGTTCAAGCTCAGCCTGCTGGTGCGGCTGATCAGCGACAGTATTCTGGTGGGCTTCAAGGCCGGAGCGGGGCTCACCATCATCATGAGCCAGCTGCCGAGCCTGTTCGGCGTAGCTGGAGGCGGCCACAACTTCTTCGACCGCGTGACCAAGCTTGCCGGCCAACTCGGCGATACCAGGCCGCTGGTACTCGGCTTCGGTGTGGCTGCGATCGTGCTGCTCCTGCTCGGTGAGAAGAGACTGCCCGGAAAACCCATTGGGCTGGCAGTGGTCGCGCTGTCCATCCTCGCGGCCACTGCATTCGGGCTCGCAGAATTGGGACTGCCGGTGACCGGGCCGATCCCGACCGGGTTGCCGACGATGTCGTTACCGACATTTGGTCTGCTCGAATTTGACGATCTCTTTCCGATCGCTGCCGGATGCCTGGTGCTGGCCTATGTGGAAGGGGTGTCTGCCGCGCGCAGCTTTGCGGCAAAGCATGGCTACCCGCTGGATGTCAGACAGGAGTTTCTGGGACTCGGCGCGGCCAATCTCGCCGCGGCCTTCGGGCATGGCTATCCCGTTGCCGGCGGGTTGTCGCAGTCGGCCGTGAATGACGCTGCCGGCGCACGCACGCCGCTGGCGCTGGTGTTCTGTTCGGCAACCCTCGCGCTCTGCCTGCTGTTCTTCACGGGCCTCCTGACCAATCTGCCGAAGACCGTGCTCGCCGCGATCGTTTTCTCAGCCGTCTACAAACTGGTCGATATTGCGGCGCTCGCCAGAATGTGGCGGATCAGCCGGATCGATTTCTATGCCGCTATCATCGCGCTGGTGTCCGTCCTGTTCCTCGGGATATTGCAGGGCGTGCTGCTGGCGGCCGTCGCTTCGATCTTCCTGCTGCTGTTGCGGGCGTCGCAACCCAATATCGCGTTTCTGGGCCGTCAAGCCGGCAGCGGGCGCTATTCCGACCGGGCGCGACACGATGATGTCGAGCCCTTGACCGGGATCATCGCGTTCCGCCCGGAAACCTCGCTGCTTTATGTCAATGCCGAGACGATCTTCGAAACGGTGCTGGCGGCGCTTCGGATGTCGCCCGACGTCAAGCTGGTGGCCTGTGACCTGTCGGCCTCGCCGTTCATCGACCTTGCGGGGTCGCGCATGCTGCACGACCTTCACCAGGAGCTCGCATCGCGCCAGATCACATTCTGCATCGTCGGCGCGCACGCGCAGTTGCGGGATCTGCTTCGGGCGGATGGTCTTGCCGACAAGACCGATAGCGGCGACTGGATGCGTACGCTCGACAGCGTATTGAGCAACAGGAAGCCGCAGGCAGGAATCTAGCGTGCGCGGCCGCACGGACTGCCGCGACATTCCAGCCTTGTTGCGTCGCAAGACGTCGCGACCATGCGCGCTTGGGGAGCTGTCTCAATCCAGCTTGCAGCTTGACTTGGATCAAAGGGCGCAACGGGCCCGGTTTGTACGATTGGACAGAACCAGCGCTGAGATCACGAGATCGGGAGACACTCATGGCCAACGACGCGAAGCCCGCACAGCAGCGCATCGATCAGTTCTTCTCTGGGCCCGGCGGACGAGCCGACAATTGGCGCGATCTGGTCGAGGCCGCGAAGGTGTGGAGCAGGGGCGGCAACCGTGCGGCGTATGACGCGGCGCTGTCGGCGCTTGCGGTGACGGAGGAGTTTCACGGCTATCCGGGCCTTCGTTTGATGGCGGCGCTGAAGGAAGCTGCGGCGGCGGGCGACGCCGCCACCTCGCATATGCTTGCGACGCGGATTGCGCAGGCGCTTCAGACAAAATCCTTCCGCCAGCATGCAGGTGACTGGAGCACGCAGGACGAGGGCAATGGCGACGTTCCCGATCTGCTTCCGCCAACTCTGGGGCAATCGGCGGCGAGACGGCCGTATTTCGAGACGCTGATCGTGACCGGAGTGCCAGCCAGCAACTGGCCGGGACTCCTGGCGGAGTGGCGCAAGCTGCGGCGTCCGGTCGACGCCTTCATCTATGAGCCCGTGGTCGTGGGCAACCTCGAGGACGCCTTCTGTGCGGCCATGCTGAACCCCAATATTGCGGCGGTGGTGATCAATGAAGGCTTCGGGCTGCGCTCGCGCCACGATGCGCCGGTGCTTCGTGCCATGACCGGCGCCATGGGGCTCAGCGAGGAGTCCGATGCGTCCGCGCTCCGGTTGGCCCATATCCTGAAGCGGGTGCGTCCCGAGCTTGACCTCTACCTGATGTCCAACCGCGACGTCGAGGAGTTGGCCGGCAATCCCGAGGCCGATGTGGTGCGCCGCGTGTTCTACTCGGTCGAGGATATCCTCGAATTGCACCTTTCAATGCTGGAGGGCGTGCAGGATCGCTTCGACACGCCGTTCTTCGACAATTTGAAGAAATATGCGCAGCGGCCGATCGGCACCTTCCACGCGCTGCCGATCGCGCGCGGCAAGTCCGTGTTCAAGTCGGACTGGATCCGCGACATGGGCGAATTCTACGGGCTAAACCTGTTCCTTGCCGAGAGCAGCGCGACCACCGGCGGCCTCGACAGCATGCTGGAGCCGACCGGCAACATCAAGAAGGCACAGGAGAAGGCCGCGCGCGCGCTCGGCGCCGACCGCGTCTACTTCGTGACCAACGGCACCTCGACATCCAACAAGATGGCGGTGCAGGCGCTGCTGGGTCCCGGCGACATCGCAATCGTCGACCGCAATTGCCACAAGTCGCACCACTACGGCATGGTGCTGGCCGGCGCGCAGCCGCTCTACGTCGAGGCATTCCCGATGACGGAATACTCGATGTATGGCGCGGTGCCGTTGCAGACGATCAAGCAGGCACTTCTGAACGCGAAGGCGGATGGCCGGCTCGATCGGGTCAAGATGATCGACCTGACCAATTGCACCTTCGACGGCCACATCTACAACACGCGGCGGGTGATGGAGGAATGCCTCGCGATCAAGCCTGACCTGATCTTCCTCTGGGACGAGGCATGGTTCGGCTTCGCGCGGTTTTCACCGTTCCTGCGGCGGCGAACCGCGATGGGCGCGGCGAACGAGATCGAAGCCTGGATGCGTGATCCCAAATCGGTCGCCGCCTATGAGAAACAGCAGGCCGAGCTCGGCAAGAATCCGTCCGACGAGGTTCTGCTCAAGACCAGGCTGATCCCCGATCCGCGCCAGATCCGGCTGCGCGTCTACCAGACCAACTCGACGCACAAGTCGATGTCGGCGATCCGCCAGGGCTCGATGCTGGCGGTCAAGGACATCGAATTCCACACCGTCGAAGCGCAGTTCAAGGAGGCCGTATTCACGCACGCCTCGACCAGCCCGAACCAGCAGCTGATCGCGAGCCTCGACGTCTCGCGCCGGCAGATGGAGCTCGAGGGCTATGGACTGGTGGCCAATGCCATGGAGATCGCGTTCGCCATCCGCAACGCGGTCAACACCAATCCGTTGATTTCGAGATATTTCCGCGTTCTTGGCGCGGATGCCATGGTGCCGAAGCAATACCGCGAGAGCGGATTCACCGACTATCTGGCGGCCGGGACCAACTGGGCTAGCGCCCTGAAGAGCCTGAACGACGACGAGTTCTGCCTCGATCCGACCCGCATGACGCTGGTCTGCGGCACCGCCGGGTACGACGGAACGTCGTTCAAGGGGCTGCTCGCCAGCCGCTACAACATCCAGGTCAACAAGACCTCGCGCAACTCGGTCCTGATCCAGTCCAACATCAACAATACGCGGAGCGACGTCGCGCATCTCGTCCGGGTGCTGGCCGAAATCTCCGGTGAAATCGATCGCGGCCTGACCAAGGGCGGCGCGAACGCCAGGGTCGACTTCGACATGCGGGTCAACAGCCTGATGAAGGATGTCCCCGACTTGCCGAACTTCTCGCATTTCCACGACGCCTATCGCGGCGATGCCGGCGCGAAGACGAATGAGGGCGACATCCGCGGCGGATTCTATTCGGCCTATGACGCGGCAGGATGCGAATATATTCGCCTGCACGATCCCGAGATCGAAAGGCGTCTGAAGAACGGGCCCGCTCTCGTCTCCGCCAACTTCGTGATTCCCTATCCGCCGGGCTTCCCGATCATGGTCCCTGGCCAGGTTATCACGCAGGAGACCATCGATTTCATGCGCAAGCTGGATGTGAAGGAGATCCATGGCTACGACGCGGCCGAGGGCTTGAAGCTGGTGACGACCGAGGCATTGGGCAGGATGGGCAAGCCGCGAGCGGCCGCGCCGAAGTTCAAGGCTGCATCATAGACGAAGGAGATTCCGCAAGGCGTCTTCGCATTCTTGCGGCGATGAGTCTTGCGCAACGAGGCGTAACGCAACCGGTTCCTGGAGGGACATGATGAGGAAAGTGAGTTTGATCGGAGCTCTCGCAATGCTGGCCATTGGATTGGCCGGCTTCAGCACGCCGTCGCTGGCTGAAACCGGCTCGGTCGCCGTCATCTTCACCAAGGGTGGATTCATCGTTGGTGTCGGAGGCGGCGAGGGCGTCTTGACGCTGCGCGGCAAGCACTATCCGTTCACGGTGTCGGGCATGAGCGTCGGCTTCACGATCGGCGCCTCGACCACCAAGCTGGTCGGGCGCGCCCTCAATCTCAGAGGGCCTGCCTCGATCGAAGGCTCCTACAGCGCGGCAGGCGCCGGTGGGGCGATCGCCGCGGGCGCCGGCGGCGTGCAGCTTCAGAACGCCAATGGCGTGATCCTGCAGCTCAGCGGCCCGAAGGTCGGCGCCGAAGTCTCGGCCGCCGTGGGCGGGGTTTCCATCCGCTTGAAGTAGGTCCAAGGGAGGCCGGCCGCGCGCCCTGCGCGGCCTGTCCTCTCAGTAGCGTTCCTCGACGAACTTCATTCCGCGCAGTCCGGCCTGATCGTTGTAGCGACCCTTGTTGGAGCGCTTGGGGAGCTTGACCTTGTCGCGCTTGACCCGTCCGTGAGGAATTGTCTTCAGCAGGAACGAGATGCAATTCAGCCGCGCCCGCCGCTTGTCGTCGGAACGGATGACGTTCCAGGGCGCGTGCTTCGAGCTCGTCGCCTTGAACATCAGGTCGCGCGCGCGGGAGTAATCATACCAGCGGCGATAGGATTCCGTGTCCATCGGGCTCAGCTTCCATTGCCGCATCGGATCGTCGATCCGCGCCCTGAAGCGGCGCTCCTGCTCCTCCATCCCGACCTCGAGCCACAGCTTGATCAGGATGATGCCGCCCTCGATGATGTATTGCTCCATCTGCGGGCAGAGGGAAAGGAATCGCTTGTGTTCCGCCGGCGTGCAAAACCCCATCACATATTCGACGCCCGCGCGATTGTACCAGCTGCGATCGAAGATCACGATCTCGCCGGCCGCCGGAAACTGCTGCATGTAGCGCTGGATGAAGAGCTGCGACTTCTCACGATCCGAGGGCGCGGGCAGGGCGACCACGCGAAACACGCGCGGGCTGACCTTCTCGGTCAGGGCCTTGATCGTTCCGCCCTTGCCGGCCGCATCGCGTCCCTCGAACAGGATGATGACCCTGAGCTTGTTCGCCTGTACCCAATCCTGGAGCTGGCAGAGCTGGGCCTGCAGCTTCTGCAGCTCTTCCTCATAGTCCTTGCGCTTCATCTTCTCGGTCGGCTTGTCTTTCGCCATGGATATCCGTCCATCGTTTCAACTAATCACCCCAGGCAATGACAATGCCGATGTCGCCGGGCATGCCGCCGGGGTAATCAACGATCTGATAGCGGATGCGGTAGCCGCGCGGCTGCAGGTAGTCAGCCCAGAGCTGGTATATTTCCTTAGGGATACCCGTCAGCGTCTTCTCCCAGCCGGCCTCCATCTGATTGATGGCTCGCCCCTTGTCGGAGCACAGCGAGTTCGGGAAGCGATAGACCTGGACCTCGCTCAAACCATTGCGCACCGCCCGCTGAATCACCGTCGACGCCAGCTTGACCTTCTCGTCCTCGGTAAGCCCGGAGGGCTTGCTCAGCCGCTCGATCAACGCGCGCTTCTCGGCTTCGATAGCAGCCGCACGCTTGGCATGCTCCTCGGCCTTCTCCGCTTCCTTGAGCGCTGCCTGCTTCTGGATCTCGTGCGCCTTCGGGATCAGGTCATCGATCTTGTTTCGCATGGCTGGGGACTCCTAACCCGATCTTCCACCTTGCCCCCGGAACGGTAGGGATGAGCCGACCGGCTTCCTTGATCCAGATCAAGCAAGCGCGATAGGATCGTCAGCAGTGTCGATCAGGATTCGCCTGCGGTGTCATTGCGACCGGGAGACTTGGCTTGAGCGAACAGATGCATCCGGCGGCCCCCCATCATCTGCCGTTTTTCATTCCCGGCGCCGACGGGTCGGACACCCTGATGGTGGTGATGGGCATTTTCCTCGTAGCCACCGTCTTGTGGGTTGGCACTCTGTACTGGAAGCTGCACAGCCTGCCGGAGCGCATGGCGCACAAGAGCCAGAAACTTCAGTTTGAGATCGTCGCCGTTCTCGGCTTGATATCGCTTTTCACCCACATGCATATCTTCTGGGTCGCCGGCCTGTTGCTGGCACTCATCGACCTGCCGGATTTCGGCACGCCGATGCGCAGCATCGCAGATTCCGTCGAGCGCATAGCCGACGCCACGCCGGGCGCTGCCGAACCGGTAGCCGAATCCGGACCTGGCGGCGGTCCCGATGTCCGGACGCCCGCGAAGCAAGAGGTGCACAACCATGCTTGAGCTGATGATCTGCTCGCTGGTGACGATCCTGCCGGATTACCTCTACCGCCGCTATCGGCAAGGCAAGCGGTTCGGCAAGGAGATCACGTTCTTCTCTGTCTGGTATGAACTGAGATGGGGGATCACCGGCTGCCTGATGCTCACGATCTCGCTGATCACGATGATCTTCTACTTTCATCCCTCGACAACCTCGGCGGCGATCTACTTCAGGACCGTGCCGATCCTGCCCGAAGGCTCCGGACGTGTCGTCGAGGTCAATGTCGGCTTCACCGCGCCGGTGAAGAAGGGGGACGTTCTGTTCCGGCTCGACAGTTCGAAGCAGGAGGCCGCGCTCGAGACCGCCAAGCGAAAGATCGCCGAGGTGGATGCGTCGTTGATCGCGGCGCAGGCCGACGTCGTAAAGGCGGACGCTCAGATCGGGGAGGCGAAGGCCTCCTTGCAGCAGGCCAAGGACGAGCTGGAGGTGAAGAGCGAGTTGCAGCGCCGCAATCCCGGCATCGTGCCGCAACGTGACATCGAGAAGCTGCAGGTGCTGGTTGATCAGCGGCAGTCCGGCGTCGATGCCGCCAGCGCCGCCAGGGAGTCGGCGACGTTGCGCGTCTCCACGCTGTTGCCGGCCGAGAAGGCGAGCGCCGAGGCTGCGCGGGCGCAGGCGCAAGTGGATCTCGACAAGACCTTCGTCCGTGCCGGCGTCGATGGCCGCGTCGAGCAATTCCTCGTTCGCCCCGGGGACCTCGTCGCCCAGATCATGCGGCCGGCCGGAATCCTGATACCGGACGAAGCGGGCCGCAACAGGTTGCAGGCGGGATTCGGGCAGATCGAGGCCCAGGTGATGAAGCCCGGCATGGTCGCGGAAGCCACCTGCATGTCGAAACCCTGGGTGATCATTCCACTGGTCGTCACCAGCGTGCAGGATTTCATCGCCGCCGGCCAGTTTCGGGCCAGCGAGCTGTTGATCGACCCGCAGAATCTGCAACAGCCTGGTTCGATCCTCGTGTTCCTCGAGCCGCTCTACAAGGGCGGCCTTGACGGCGTGACGCCGGGCAGCACTTGCATCGTCAATGCCTACACCAGCAACCATGACGAGATTTCCGATCCGAAAACCGGGGCGTTGAAAGGCTTTGCCCTGCACGCCGTCGACGCGACTGCACTCGTTCATGCCTTGCTGCTTCGGATCCAGGCTCTGCTGCTGCCGATCAAGACGCTGGTGCTTAGTGGCCACTGACGGGTGCGAACAGGGAGACAGCAGATGAAACCGGTCCGTAAGCTTCGCGCAATCGTGGCGACGGGCGTGATCTTCGGATTGCCGGGTTACGCGCAGGCTTTCGATCTCACGGGTGCCTGGGCCACGAGCGCCGAGCAATGCCGCAAAGTGTTCGCCCACAAGGGCAGGGCGAACCAGCTGACCTTCACGAACTTCTCAGGCGTCTATGGCGGCGGATTCATCGCCGAGCCCGATCGCCTCCGGAGCAAGTTCGAGAACTGCAAGATCAAATCGCGCAAGGACGACGGCCAGACCATGAACATCATCGTCGGTTGTGCGTCCGGAATCATGGTATCGAATGTGCAGTTCTTCCTTAAGGCCGTCGACGACGATACCATTACGCGCCAATTCCCGGGCATCGAGGGGATGGAGGTCAACTATCATCGTTGCAAGATCTAGAGGCATCCGCTCCCCGCGCTGGCTCAGCGCCGCCGGACCGTTGTCGGCTGGCGCCGAACCGATCGAGTGATGCGCCGTGGATCCCAGCAGGTTGCCGAGGTCATTGCGCATCGCCCTGGTGGCCGGCCTTGTGCTTTTGGCGGGGGGTGCAAGCCTGTTCGCCTATCGCTGGTACGAGCGGCCGACGACCCTGACGATCGCGGTTGGGTCGCTGGACGGCGAGGCCGGGAGGCTGGTCTCGGCGATCGCAGGAAAGTTCGCCCAATCGAAAGCACCAGTCCGGCTCAGCCTGGTCCAGACGCCGGGACCGCTTGAGTCCGCCAAGGCATTCGCGTCCGGAAAGGTGGACCTCGCGGTCGTCCGTGGAGACGTCGGCGATCTATCGCAGGCCCAGGCCGTGATCGTGTTGGCCCACGCCACCGTCCTGTTGGTCGCGCCGCCCGGCGCTGCGATATCTGACGTGGCGGAGTTGAAACGCGTCGCGATCGGTGTGATCGGCGCCGAAGCCAATCAGAAGCTGATCAAGGTGCTGACCGACGAATACGATCTGACGCGCGCGGGCGTGACGTTCAAGCCGCTCGCCCCCGCGGATGCGCGCCGGGCGCTCGACACCAAGGAGGTACGGGCGATCCTGCTCGTCATGCCTTTGACTGAAAAATATCTTTCGCTGCTGCGCAATGTCTTCGCGCGCACCACGCGAGCCGGCCCGGTGATGATCGCCATCGAGTCCGCCGGAGCGATCGCCGAGAAAGAGCGCGCCTACGAAAGCTTCGACGTACCCAAGGGAACCCTGCGCGGCTCGCCGCCTGTTCCTGCCGATGACCTGACGACGCTCCAGACGTCGTTTTATTTGGTAGCACAGAAGAAGCTTGGGAATGACGTGATCAGCGACCTGACGCAGTCGATCATGAACGCGCGGCGAGAGTTGCTCGCCGAACTGCCGGCGCTCTCCCAGATCGCTACGCCTGATACCGACGCGGGCGCCTACATTCCCGTGCATCCCGGGGCGGCTGCGGTCTATGAGGGGACCAGGGAGAGCTTTCTCGATCAATGGGGCAATGCGATCTTCCTGGCGCCGATGATCGCAGGCGGGCTTGCGTCGGTGCTCGCGGCGGCGTGGAAATTTCTCCGCTCGAGCGAGGCACCGAGCCGGAAGGAGGCGCTCGACACGCTTTATGCACTGGCAGGGCGAATTCGGATGGCCAGGCGTGTGTCGGATCTCGAAGAGATCGAGCGCGAAATCGATCAGGTGCTGCGTACGCAGCGCGAGCAGCCGGTCGCGGACGACAAGGCCGAGCGCGCTGTCACGGCGGTGAACGTTGCGGCCCATCGGCTCGAGAACCTGATTCACGACCGCCGCATCCACCTTGCGTCGCGACAGCCGGGCCAGGCCGGAAGCCAGGTCGAAAGCTGAGTCGAAAGCTGAGCCGAAGGACAGTTTCCTTGATCTCGATCAAGGAGGAGAGGGGATCGTGGCCGATGCTGTCGACTGTTGGTGTCGATGGAGGTCGCGATGTTCCGTTGGGGCAAGATTCTGCTCGCGGTTGTGCTGGTGTCGGTGACGTCCGTTGCCGCATTCGCGCAAACGGCTGACAAGCCGCCCGCCCAGACCAGCCCGCCCGCCCAGGCTAGCCAGCCGGCTGCGGCAACCCAGCCGACCGATCAGCTCCTGAAGCCGGAACAGCTGGAAGCCCTGGTGGCGCCGATCGCGCTCTACCCGGACTCGCTGCTCGCCAACGTGCTGGCGGCGTCGACCTATCCGCTCGAGGTCGTGCAGGCCGATCGCTGGCTCAAGGAGCGCAAGAGCCTGAAAGGGGATGCGCTGAAGGCCGAGGTCGACAAGCAGGCCTGGGATGACAGCGTGAAGGCGCTCACCAGCACCGCCGACGTGCTCGCGATGATGAGCGACAAGATCGATTGGACGAAGAATCTGGGCGATGCCGTGCTGGCGCAGCAGCCCGACGTCATGGATGCGATCCAGCGGCTGCGCAGCAAGGCGCAGGCCAACAACAAGCTGGTGACGACCAAGCAGCAGAAGGTCAGCGTCCAGACCCAGGAGAACAAGCAGGTCATCGTCATCGAGCAGACCGATCCGAACACCGTCTATGTGCCCTATTACGATCCCGCCACGGTCTACGGCGCGTGGCCGTATGCCGCGTACCCGCCGTACTATTTCGGCTATCCGTCCTATATCGGCGCCGGTGTTGTCGCGGCAGGTCTTGCTTTCGGCGCCGGCTGGGCGATCGGGCGCTGGGGCAATTATTGGGGTGGCGGCTTCAACTGGGGCAATCGCAACGTCTATGTCAATCATCGGACCACCAACATCGCAAATGGCTGGCAGCACAATCCGGCGCATCGCCAGGGCGTTCGCTACAACAACAGCAATGTCCAGCAGCGCTTCGGCGGCAACGCCAATCGGGCCGGTGCCAGCGATCGGATGAACTTTCGCGGCCGTGACGGTCAGCAGGTTCTCAATCCGGGCGATCGCCAGGGTGCAGATCGCGCAGGTGACCGGGCAGGAGACCGCGGCGGCGACCGTGCGGGTGATCGCGCCGGAGATCGTGCGGGAGATCGCGCTGGAGACCGTGGAGGCGACCGCGCCGGAGACCGTGCGGGCGATCGCGGCAAAGGCGGTGACCGTGCCGGTGCCGCCGATCGCGCCAAGGGCGGCGACCGCGCCGGTGCCGGCAACAAGGCCAAGGGCGGCGGCGATCGCGCCAAGGCCGCCAACCGCGGCAATGCCGGTAACCGCGCAGCTGCGGCGAATCGCGGCGGTGGCAGTCGTGGCGGCGCCATGAACGTATCGTCCGGACGGGCAGCTGCGGCGGCATCGGCGCGCGGGCGATCGAGTATGGCCAGCATGCCACGCGGCGGCGGCGGCGCAAGTTTTGCCGGCCGTGGCGGGGGCGGCGGAGGCGGCTTCCGCGGTGGTGGCGGAGGTGGCGGCTTCCGCGGCGGCGGCGGTGGACGACGCTCCGACATCGCGCTCAAGCACGATATCGAGCTGCTCGGACATCTCGCCAACGGCCTCGGCTACTATCGCTTCAGCTATCTCGGCAGCAGCAAAGCCTATGTCGGTGTGATGGCGCAGGAGGTCGAGCAGGTCATGCCGGCGGCGGTGACGCGCGGCGCCGACGGCTATCTCAGGGTCTATTACGACAAGCTTGGGCTCAAGTTCCGCAGCTACAACGACTGGCTTGCCGCCGGCGCGAAGATTCCATCCCCGTCGGAGGCATCACGATGACAGGCCCCTCATCCTCGCGACTGGATCGTATTGCCTCCATCGGCATGGCCGCGGCAACAGCACTCGCCTTGCTGCTGTCTCCGGCGCGCGCCCAGCAAGGCTTCCCCAATCCGGAAGACGCGGCGTCCGCCTTGGCAACCGCCGTCAAGGCCGGCACCAGCCGGGCGATGCTGAAGGTGCTGGGCCGCGATGCCGCCGATATCATCGAGTCGGGCGACGATGTCGCCGACGCCAATGCGCGAGAGAGCTTTCTTTCTGCCTACGACGCCAAGCATTCGATCAAGGCTGACGGCAACAAGAAGGCCACCTTGATTCTGGGGAGGGACGATTTCCCGTTCCCGATCCCGCTCGTCAACAACAATGACGGCTGGAGTTTCGACGCCGCCGCGGGGCGGCGCGAAATCCTCTACCGCAGGATCGGCCGCAATGAGCTGGCCGCGATCCAGACCAGTCTTGCCTATGTCGACGCACAGAACGAATACGCAGAGAAGGATCGCGGCGAGGGTGTGGGCGCCTATGCCCAGCGCATCGTCAGCAGGCCGGGCAAGACGGACGGGTTGTTCTGGCGCGACGACAAGGATCCAAGCCCGCTCGGCGAGCTGGCGGCCCAGGCCGCCGCGGAAGGCTACAAGGTCGGCGAGCAGAGCATGCCGTACCACGGCTACTACTATCGGATCCTGAAGGCACAGGGCTCCGACGCCCCGGGCGGCGCGCTGAACTATGTCGTGAAGGGCAAGATGATCGGTGGATTCGCGCTGGTCGCCTATCCCGCCGAGTACGGCAATTCCGGCGTCATGACCTTCCTGGTCAACCACGCAGGCACGGTCTATCAGAAGGATCTCGGCTCACGCACCGATTTCCTCGCCAAGCGCATGATCGTTTTCGATCCGGATCAGACCTGGAAGAAAGTGGATCCGACAAATCCCTGAGCGAGGAGGGGGCTGTGTTGACGCGGTCCATGATCCGTTCCGTCGTACTGGCGCTTGTCGCGATGGACCTCTTGGTCGCGCCATGCTTCGCGCAGGCCGTCGGCCACGTCCAGGTCAAGTTCGTGAAGGCGGCGCTCGTCGTGGGCGGCGGCGGCGGCAGCGGCACGTTGACCTACCGCGGGCGGCACTATCGGTTCATCGCGTCCGGCTTCAGCCTCGGCGTGAGTGCCGGTGCGTCGGTGACCTGGCTGGAGGGCACCGCCTCAGGCATCAGGGACGTCAACGATTTCGCCGGCAGCTACGCGCTGGTCGGAGCAGGTGGCGCATGGGCTGGTGGCGTAGGCGGGGTGAGCCTGCGAAATGAACACGGCGTGGTTCTGATGCTCAAAGGGCCGAAGGCAGGGCTGGAATTTGCCGCCAATCTGGGCGGGCTCACGATTTCGCTGCGCTGAGCTCGGGCTCGATTCGCCCTGCCTCAGATGGCCGCAGGTGGAAGCTGCCTCCGCCGAGCGACGACCGGCGTCCGGGGTGCGGCGCCGAGCGATGGATTGATCTATCTCAAGGCCGGGTCCGAGGCGCAGGTGCAGCTTGCACCTGACGGGGGGCGATACGTCATCCAGATAACCGGGAGGTCTAAGCATGTACCGGCACATTCTCATTCCGACAGATGGGTCGGAACTGGCGGAGCATGGGGTGAAGCACGGGTTGGCGCTGGCGAAATCCCTCGGAGCCAAGGTATCGGTCATCTTCGTCGTTGAGCCGCTCTCTGAAATCGGAGGACGGTACCGTGAGCTGCTCGCGAGATTTGCCGAGATACGCAAGGAAGAGGCCACGAGCGCGCTGGATCGTGCCGCACACGCGGCCAGGGAGGCCGGCGTTCCCTGCGAGACAAGCCAGGCCGAGAGCGGGCAACCCCATCAAGCCATCATCGCGGCAGCCGAGGATAAGGGCTGCGATCTCATCGTTATGTCATCGCACGGGCGCAGCGGGCTCTCCAAGCTTCTCATCGGCAGTGTGACAAACAAGGTGCTGACGCAAGCAAGGACTCCGGTCCTTGTCTGTCAGTGAGGGCGCAGATCGCCGGATAGAAATCACTGTGCACGGAGCTTGGGAGAAATCGAATGAACAAAATCACTGTGTGCCTGGCTCTTGCCGGCGCGGCGTTGTCGGGTCCGCTGCAAGCGCAGACCAGCATCGATATGGCGCGGATAACCTGCTCGCAGTACCTCGCCATGTCCCCGGGCGATTCTTCCGTATTTTCTGCCTGGATGAGCGGCTGGTTCAATCAAAAGAAGGGATACGTCTTTGTCGATCTCAACGCGTATGCGCGAAATGTCGCAAGCGTGAAGGCGTGGTGCGCGATTAATCCCACTCAGACCGTGATGGCTGGCCTTGAGCGCTCTACGGCCGGCCAGTGATCAAACAGGGTTGGAAGATAACAATGAAACCATCGATCCTTGCCGTTGCGACCGTTGCACTCCTCGCCACCAGCGTCGTGGCCAAAGCGCAAGTCGTCGTCGATCTGTCCCTCATTACCTGCAAGCAATTGCTGGAGGCGGATCAGGAACGACAAACGCTGATCAGCTCCTGGATGTCAGGCTATTTCAGCGCATCGAAGAACCTGACCGTCGTCGATTTTCGCTACGTCGAGCGGAACGGCAAGGTTATCGGCAAGTACTGCAAGTCGCACAAGGCGGACACCGTAATGAATGCGATGCAAAAGAACTGGCGCTGATCATCGTCGCTGCGATCGCGCGAGCCTTGGAGGGCATTCTTGTCCTTCGCGTCGGCAATGCCGACGGTCGGCAGGCTCGTCGCGGTTCGCTGGCGCTTCCGATCGAACCGGCTGTCCCTCAATGCGGGCCGCGGCTCCCGTATTTTTACGGTCCGGGCGCTTGACCGAGGTCAAGGCGCGGCCACTGGCAAGATGGTGTGTCGCTAGGGCTGTTCGCTCTCTCCGGTGTCGCGGTGTCGGCCATCTGGTATGTCACTTATGAAATTCGCCGACGTGGTCTGCTGGCTCGAAGGGCGCGCAGTCCTCGCGAGACCAGAACATTTGCTACTGAATCGGAAGCCAAGGCATTCGCGCGATCAAAACTGGACGAAGGGCTGGTCGTGTTTGCCGGCACCATCAATCCGCACCTCCCCAGGCAATTGATCCCCTCGCAGAACATCGCCGATTGGCTCGTCGAACAGTGAGTCGGCTCCGGCGCTTCCTCTCCGGCAGCACGAGCTTCGTGCTGCACCGAATGTTGAAAGCACAGCCCAAGCACGGTGTTGGTTTGCCCTTGAGTGTTGCCATTTTGGCACGCGCCTTTTCGTGACTCACATCTAGGCTTCGATCACTGCCCCGATCGGGCGAGCGCAAGGACTGCTTTTCTCGATTAACGCGAAGAGACCCGGAGATCATTCCATGAAGAGAGTTTTGCTTTCTGTCGCCGCGATTATCGGCATGGTCACGCCGGCGTTGTCGGCTGACATGGCCGTCAAGGCGGCGCCTGTGCCGGTCCCTCCGCCGGTCTACAACTGGACCGGCTTCTATATCGGTGCGAATGGCGGTTGGGGTGAGAGCCGCACCTGCTGGGATTTCCTCCCCGCCCTGGGAGGTGTCGTGGCCGACGGGTGCAGCTCGCGCTCCGGTGGCGTTTTCGGCGGACAACTCGGCTATCGCTGGCAGGCAGGCCAGTTCGTGTTCGGCCTGGAAGGGCAGGGTGACTGGGCGGACCTGAAGAGCTCGCGCCTCAGCCTGATCGATCCGAGGTTCTCGACGACAACGAAGACCGACGGACTGGGCCTTTTCACCGGCCAGCTCGGCTGGGCCTGGGATGCCGCGCTGTTCTACGTGAAGGGTGGTGCAGCGGTCACCAGCAATCGCTATGACATCTTTACCACGGTCGGCGGAATCGGGGTCGCGTCGGCGACATCGACCCGTTGGGGCGGTACCGTCGGCGTGGGCTTCGAGTACGGGTTCACCCCGAACTGGTCCGTCGGGCTCGAATATGACCGTCTGTTCATGGGCGATGCCAACAACACGTTCTCGGTGGTCAATCCTATCGTGGCCGGCGCCGCCAACCGGATCGGACAGGATGTGGATCTGCTGACGATCCGCCTGAACTATCGGTTCGGCGGGCCGGTCGTCGCCAGATACTGATCGTCCTGGATGGATGTAATTTAGGCCCCGGCATTCTTGCCGGGGCCTTTCTTTTAGTTTTGGCGGCTACCGGACCAAATGTCCGAAGTGCGGCAAGCGCCGCTGTCAGCGCTTTGCGGCTGCGCCCTTCGCTGCTTCGTAGGCGTCGCGATAGCCTCTGGCGATGGTCCGAACGCCTCGCCCGATATCGTCATAGACATCGTCGGGCAGGTTCGCGAGCGAGACGCGAAGCGACCATTCGGGCGCATCGAATCCGCCGCCGTTCAACAGCACGATCCCGTGGGCTTCAGCCAGCCTGAACGCGAGGTCCAGCGGATGGACGTTCTTCTTCAGGTATTCAACCGCCTCGTCGCCGATGTTCTTTCGGGCCCAGAACTCGAAATCGATCAGGGCGTAGTAGGCATCATAGCTCGGATTCGGGGTCAGCTTGTCGGCAAGCCCGAGGCCGTCGAGCAGCGACCACAGGCGCTTGTTGACGATCTCCATGCAGGCGGCCTGATAGGCCTTCTTTTCGTCCATCATCTCGGCGAGCGAGAACAGGCTCATCATCACCTGCTGCGGCAACGACAGGCCCGCAGTGTGATTGAGCGCCACGTCGCGGCTGTCGGCGACGATGCGGTCGATCAGCTTGAGCTTGCGCGGTTCGAGCGTGAGCGGCCCGTAGCGCTTGTCGAGCGCCTTGACGGCCTCGTCCGGGAGCTTGGCGATCATCTTGTCGAAGATGTTGTCCTCGTGGATGGCGATCGCGCCGAGCCGCCATCCCGTGCAGCCGAAATACTTCGAATAGGAGTAGACGCCGATGGTGTTGTGCGGCAGCTCGCCCAGCAGCGAACGGAACCCGTGCACGAAGGTGCCGTAGACGTCGTCGGTGAGGATCATCAGGTCGGGGCGCTTGGTCCTGACCAGATTGGCCAGCTTGGCAACCGTCTCCTTGCTTAACGCCATCCCCGGAGGGTTGGACGGATTGACCACGAAGAAGGCCTTGATCTTCGGATCCTCCAGCTTCTTGATCTCCTCGTCGGTGAACTGGAACTTGTTCTCCTGCGGAGCCCTGATCTGAACCACCTTCAGGTCGTAGTCTTCCAGGTGCGTCATCTCGATGTAGGGCGTGAAAATCGGCGTCGCCAACGCGATCGTATCGCCGGGCACCAGCAGCCGGTTGGCCTTCAGCGACTTGAAGAGGTAGCACATCGCCGCCGTGCCGCCCTCGACCGCATAGATGTCGAATTTTCCGGCCGGCCGGGGCTCGCCGCAAACCGCCCACATCAGGTATTCGTGCACGATCTTTTCGTTGTGCACCAGCATGCGGTCCGGCACCGGGTAATTGTCGCCGATGATCGAATCCACCAGCTCGTGGACGAAGGCGTCCGGGTCGAAGCCGAACTTCTTGACCGCAAAGGGCAGCATCTCGGTCAGGAAGCTCGCGCCCGGCATGTCCTTGTGCTGTTTGAGCCAGGCCTCGAACCGGCCGGCGATGCCGTTTGCCCGAGGCATGCCGCCGATGCCCGCCGGATGCTCCATCACCCGCTTGCTCTCGGTGATGGCGAATTGCCCCAGCAGGAAGAAGCCTTCGCGCGGCGTCGTGGCCACCCAGTTCGGATTGCCCCGCCCGGCGTTCAGGAAGGGCATCTGGCTCCGCTTCGAATTGCTCTTGGCGAGGTTGATCAGCTCGTCCTTGATCTCGAAGGGGCTCAACGCCTCGAATTTCTTCAGGGTCAGAAGATCGGCCATTTGACACTCCCGGGGCGATGCATGCTGTTGGAATGGAGGCGACAGGCTCTGTTGCCTGCGCAATCGCGCGCAGCATGATCGGCGACGGGCTACGAGCCTTGATCTATGTCAACGGTCACGCGCAGGCGATGCGATGCTGCGACGGATAGTCGCTCACGATGCAAGTGCGCGGCACGTGCGTAGTGTCGGCAAGATCATGAAATCGCGAGGCTCTCGCAGTTGCGGTTGACATAGATCAACATTCTGCTCGCCAACCGCCGTCTGATGTCGACCGATACGGTTGCTCGCCCTTTTCGGCACCCCCCGCACGAGATCGAAGCGGTCGCACGCCGAAGCCCCGGGACAGCATGAACGGGTGACATCATGATCGATTGGCTCTTCCAGACGCTCCGCACCTATCCCGAAATTGCGATCTTCCTCTCGCTGGCCCTGGGCTACTATTTCGGTTCCTTCACCTATAAGGGGCTTGGACTGGGCGCGGTCACCGCGACACTGGTCGCCGCTGTCATCATCGGCCAGATCGGGATCACTATATCAGGGCCGCTGAAGCCGTTCTTCTTTCTGATGTTCCTGTTTGCAATCGGTTACGGTGTCGGACCGCAATTCGTGCGCGGTATCGCGCAGGACGGCGTCCCGCAGGCGATTTTCGCGGCCGTGGTCTGCGTCTTCTGTCTGCTGTCCGCCTATCTCGGCGCCAAGGTCGCCGGTTACGACGTCGGATCGGCGATCGGGCTCTATGCCGGCTCGCAGACGATCTCCGCGTCGATGGGACTCGCGACCGACGCCATCAATCGCCTTGGTCTGCCCGCGGACGAAGCCAAGAAGCTGCTCGATGCCATGCCGGTCGCCTATGCCGTGACCTATATCTTCGGCACGGTTGGGTCGGCGATCGTGCTGGCGCTGCTCGGACCGGCGCTGCTCGGGATCGATCTCGAAGCCGCGTGCAAGAAATACGAGGAGGAGCATGGCGGCAAGAAGGAGCTGGGCGGCCCAGGGACGGCCTGGCACCAGTTCGATGTGCGCGCCTATCGCGTTCATGAGCGCGGACCCGTCGCCGGCAAGACCGTCGGGCAGGCCGAGGCGCTGCTTCCCGATCATCGCATCTTCGTCCTCCGGCTCCGGCAAGCCGGCAAGATCGTGGAGGCAACCTCCGACACCGTGATACATGCCGGCGATGTCGTCGCCGTCGCCGGGCGCCGCGATGTGCTGGTGCAGCTGATCGGCGAGCAGGCCGAGGAAGTTGACGATCGCGAGCTGCTGGCGGTGCCGATCGAAGGTGTCGATGTCTACGTGACCAGCAAGGACGTCGACGGCAAGACGCTGGAGCAACTGGCCAAGGAACCGGGCGCTCGCGGCGTATTCCTGCGCAAGATCGCCCGGGGGGCGATCGCGACCGAGATTCCGATCCTGCCGAACACCAAGATCAATCGGGGCGACATCCTCACCCTGGTCGGCCGCACGTCCGATGTCGCTGCCACCACAAAGATGCTGGGCCGGCCGGACCGTGCAACCGATGTTGCCGACGTCGCCTTCATCGGGGCTGCGATCGCGATCGGCGCCCTGGTCGGCGCCTTCGTCTACAAGATCGGAAGCGTGCCGCTGACGTTGTCCACCTCCGGCGGCGCATTGATCTCAGGTCTGTTCTTCGGCTGGCTCCGGTCCGTGCACCCGACCTTCGGCCGCATCCCGTCACCCACCGTGTGGTTTATGAACTCGGTCGGCCTGAACGTCTTCATTGCCGTGGTCGGAATCTCCTCGGGCCCGGGATTTGTCGCCGGCCTGCAAAAGCTCGGCTTCAGCCTGTTCCTTTGGGGCGTCGTCGTGACCACCGTGCCGCTGATCCTGGCGATGTTTGTCGGCAAATACGTGTTCCGCTTCCACGACGCGATCCTGCTCGGATGCTGCTCCGGCGCGCGCACCACGACCGCTTCGCTGGGCATGATCAACGACCGAGCGAAGAGCCAGATTCCCGGTCTTGGCTACACCGTCACCTACGCGGTCGGAAACACGCTGCTGACGATCTGGGGCATGGTGCTGGTGATGATGATGACATAGTCGCGGCCCGGGACCGTGTTGAGACGATGTTGAGCTGGCTGGCGCAATTTCTCGTTCGTTATCCGGAGCTCGCGCTGTTCCTGGTGATCGCGGCGGGCTACTGGATCGGGAGCTTCAAGATCGGCGCTTTCAGCCTTGGCCCGGTGACGGGCGCGCTGTTCGCAGGACTCGCGGTCGGCGATTTCGCGCATGTGCCCGTCTCGAGCATGACCAAATCGTTCCTGTTCCTGCTGTTCCTGTTCGGGGTCGGCTATTCGGTCGGTCCGCAATTCGTGCTGGCGATGAAGCGCGACGGGCTGAAGCCCATGCTGATGGCCGTTGTCGTGAGCCTCACCGGTCTTGCGGCGGCGATCGTCGTGGCACGCGTGCTGCGGCTCGACCCCGGCTTTGCCGCCGGGCTCCTGTCGGGCGCGCTCAGCCAGAGCGCTGCAATGGGTACGGCGACCGACGCGGTCAATTCCCTGCCTGTGTCCGAGGCACAGCGCGCGTTGTTTGTCTCGCATATCGCGGTCGCGGATGCGGTCTGCTACATCTTCGGCTATGCCGGCGTGATCACGTTTTGCACCATTGTCGTTCCGGCGCTGCTCAAAATCGATCTGAAGGCGGAGGCGCTCAAGCTAGAGCAGACCCTGGGCATCACGCGCGCCAAGCCCGGCCTCGCGTCGGCCTGGCGCAAGTTCGAACTGCGCGCCTACCGGCTGGATGCTCACGCTGCGATCGTCGGACTGACAGTTGCGGCCGCCGAAACGCGCGTGCCCGGGCAGCGTGTATTCATCCACCGCATCCGTCGCGGCGAGCGCGTCCTCGAGGCGGAGCCTGCAACGGTGCTGGCGGCCGGCGATGTCGTCGCGCTGTCGGCGCCGCGCCAGATCATCGTCGAACTGATCGGACCGCGCGGGGAGGAGGTCGAGGACCGGGAGCTCCTCGATATCCCCGTGGTCGCGGCGGACGTGTTCCTGATCAACGCGAAGCTCGCGGGCAGCAGCCTCCAGCAGGCGTCTGAACAAGACTGGACGCGCGGCCTTTATCTGCGCTCCGTGAGCCGGGGCGGTGAAGCGCTTCCGATCGCTGCGGGCACGGTTCTGGAGCGCGGCGATCTGCTGAGCATCGTGGGTCCTGAAACCGTGGTGCAGAACGCGGCCAAGAGCATCGGCGTCATCGTCGCGCCCAGCACCACGATCGATTTCGTGGTGCTGGGGCTCGCGATTTTCCTCGGCGGCCTCCTTGGCGTTCTCATAAGCTTTTCGGTTGGCGGCATCACGATCTCGCTGAGCACCAGCGTCGGCACGCTGCTCGCCGGACTTCTGGTCGGCTACCTCCGTACGCGTCTGCCGTATTTCGGCCGGATCCCCGACGGCGCCATCAGCCTGATGACATCGCTCGGACTGGCTGCGTTCGTCGGCCTGACCGGGATTCATGCCGGGCCGATCTTCCTTTCCGCGATACGCGAGTCGGGCATCGGGCTGCTGCTGGGCGGCATGATCGTCACCCTGTTGCCGCAGATCGTCGGCTTCTGCTTCGGCCATTTCGTGTTGCGCATGAACCCGATCCTCCTGCTCGGTGCGCTGACTGGAGCACAGACGGTCACGGCCGCGATGGCGGCCATTCAGGAGCGCTCGGGCAGCTCCGTGGTGGTGCTTGGCTACACGCCCGCCTATCCGATCTCCAATATTCTGCTGACGACCTGGGGATCGATCATGGTCGTTGTTTTCGCTGGATGACGGGGCAGGGACGGCTCGCGCCTACCTCGCCATTGAGAGCGGCGCACAAGCGAGCGTCCCCCTGGTCCGGACGACCGTATTCCGCCTGTTCCGAACTGAACCGCGGTTTCCAACGAGTCCCTGCGGCTGAAGGGTCAGCGCGCCCGGCCGGGCGAATCTCGAGATCCGGATCGATGCCTTGATGAAGTCCCTCTGCTGGCCGCGTGGCCCAGACTGCGCCGATGTTGCAGGGGACTAACGCGCATTTCAGAGCGAAACATGAATATGAATGCGGAGGCCGATGAGTAACCCAGCCGCAACGCGATCTCTGTGATCGGCAGGTCGCTGCCCAACAATTCGATAGCCTTGAGCAGGCGGAGACGCTGACGCCATGCACGCAAGCTCATGCCGACTTCGCGCTCGAAGTGTCGCGTCAAGGTTCGCGGCGACATGCCAATCTCACGCCCCCATCTCTCGGCGTGGCGCGGATTCGCAGGATCGGCGTAGAGGGTTTCACAAAGGGCCAGCAAGCCCGGGTGGGTGGGCCAAGGTAACGCTGCCGAGATCGGCGTCGCCCGCCGCAACTGATCGAGGATGAGCGCGATAACGCGGTCGGCGTAGCGACGATCCTCGCTTTTCAGCGACGCGGCTTCCACGATGAGCGTCCGCAGGAGCGGGGACACATGGATGACGGTCGTGCGCGAAGTCATGCCTTGGCTGGCAGCATCGGCGACCCAGAGGCTCCGGAATTCCGCTCCCATCAGCGAGCCGACCGAATGCTTCGTACCGGCCGGCAGCCAGACGGCCTGTTCCGGAGAAATGACGACGCGCCGTCCATCCGCCTTCACGGTGAGCGCGCCTGAGATCGCGTAGACCAGCTGATTCCAGCTGTGACTGTGTTCGGCGAAGTAGCTCCTCGCGGGAAGAGACCGCACCCGAACGATCAAAGGCTTCGGTGATCCGAGGCCCTGCGGGGCATCGACCGTCTTCCAGCCGGCATTCCCTGGCGAAATGTGACGTTTCATCGACATAAATTGGCAATCTGTAGAAGGAAAAGTCCAGCGATTTCTCCTTAACTCCGACGCGGTGATCCACGGCCCGGTGGATCAGCCACTGGTCCTATCGGCCACGTCCCGTCGACGGACATCTAACGGCGGAGCAAGCCGCAGCGTGAACTTCAATTTTTCCGTTCCCACCCATGAGGCGCCGACCGCCATTCGCCGCGAGCGCAACAATGTCGCAAGGCTGGCTGTCGCCCAGGCTTTCGCAGGCGCCAACGGCGGGCGTTGTCGCGCAGCGCTATGGCCGGCGCACGACATTTCTGTTCGGTGCAGGCAGCGGCGTCCTCGCTGGCTTGATTGCGCTCCTGGCGGTACTCAACGCGTCGTTTCCGCTATTCTGCGCCGGGACCTTCTTTGGCGGCGTCTATGCGGCCGTGGTGCTCTCTTTCCGCTTTGCGGCGGCCGATTGCGCAGCACCTGAACGGCGTCCGCGCGCGCTCTCGGCCGTGATGGCTGGCGGTGTGTTCGCCGGTGTAATCGGTCCACAGCTTGTGACGCACACCATGAATCTGTGGGCGCCGTACCTCTTTGCCGCGACGTTTGTCGGCCAGGCGGTGGTTGCGGCGCTCTCCGCCGTTATTCTGGCGGGCGTTGAGCTTCCTCCGCTGACTGCAACGCATCTCAACGCCGGAAGGCCGCTCGCTGTCATTGCCCGGCAGCCGCGCTTTATCCTGGCCGTGATCTGCGGGGTCGTCTCCTACCTGCTCATGAATTTCCTCATGACCGCAGCCCCGCTGGCGATGAAGCTCTGCGGGCTGCCTCAGGAATCGGCCAATCTCGGTCTGCAGTGGCACGTCATTGCGATGTACGCCCCGAGTTTCAGGACCGGCCGCTTGATCACGCGCTTCGGCGCATCCGCGATCGTCGCGGTCGGGCTGGTATTGATTGCGGCCTCTTCGTCGGTGGGCCTGCTCGGGATCGATGTCGTGCATTTCTGGGCGACGCTGAGCCTGCTCGGGATCGGCTGGAACTTCGGCTTCATCGGCGCCTCCGCGATGGTTCTGGAGTGCCATCGTCCCGAGGAAAAGGCGCGCGTTCAGTCGCTCAATGACTTCGTGGTCTTCGGCACGATGACCGTCGGCTCCTTCCTGTCGGGCGGGCTGCTGTCGTCCTTCAGCTGGTCGACCGTCCTGATGCTGTCGTTCGCACCACTCGTCGCCGCATTGCTGGCACTCATCGGCTTTTCATACCGGCCCACCGCACGACCAAGCTAGCGTCTCGAGGAGAATCCACATGAGCGTAGCGGAAACCCCGGTTCAATATATGGAGCGAACGCGCCAATATTACCGTGCCCTTGGTTACGACAACGACTATGTCTGGGCGAGGTTTGATGATGTCCCTTTCATCAAACCTGCCAAACTGTCATCGGATCTGCGTATCGCACTGATTACCACGGCCAGTCCGCCGGATTTTGACGGCGTCAAACGGGTGTGGTCGGGTGAGGTTTCGCCGCCGCCCGGGAAGCTGTTTACCGACAACGTTGCGTGGGACAAGGAGTCGACCCACACCAATGATCCGGGCAGCTTCCTGCCGGTAGAAGCCGCTTTTGGATTGGTCGGCGAGGGCGCCCTTGTCGGACTGACCCGGCACTTTCACGGCGTGCCGACAGAATACAGCCAACGGAAAACGAACGCGGAGGATGCACCTGAAATCCTGGCACGGGTTCGAAAAGACGGGGCTGATGCTGCGATCCTTTGCCCCCTTTGCCCCGTGTGTCATCAGACCGTAAGCTTGGTGGCCCGGCATCTGGAAGCGAACGGCATTCCGACGGTCATTGTCGGCTCGGCGCAGGATGTCGTGGAGCACTGCGGCGTGCCACGGTTCTATTTCAGGGATTTCCCGCTGGGCAATCCTTGCGGGCATCCTTGGCGACCGGACATGCAGCGCGAAATCATGCGCCAGGCGCTCGCCCTTTTTGACACGGCGACGGCGCCGCGAACGACTGTGAAAGCGCCATTTGCGTGGAAGGAGGAGGGTTCCCTTTGGCGGCCCCGGTATGGAAGAGTAAATCCAGAGGATCGCGAGCGGCTGCTCAAGCTGGGTGACGAGCGCCGCCGGCGGCAAGCCAAGGCCAAGCAGGTTTCCATGGAGGGAGTGTCATCAAAATGACCGAGAGTTCGATGGGAAATCGGGTGGGCGTTCTTGAAGACCGGTACGGCAACCCCTTGAGCACAAGCTCTGCCGCCGCCCGCGACGCATATGTCGCCGGCGTCGACAAGCTGCTCTCGGCTGGGTCGGGGATTGACCAGGCATTCCGCGACGCGATCGCCGCCGACGAAGGTTTTGCTCTGGCGCACATTGCGCTTGCGCGAACCCTGCAACTGCTCGGTCGCGGCAACGAAGTCAAAGCGCCGCTCGAACGCGCGATCGCGCTAGCGCCTGCTACGACTTCGCGCGAGCAAGGTCATATTGCGATCTTTGCCAAGATCCTGAGTGGTCAAGGCGCTGCGGCGGTTTCGGCGATCGCCGAACATATCAAGCACTGGCCGCGCGATGCCATGGTGCTGGCACCGGCCACCGGTGTCTTCGGCTTGATCGGCTTCTCGGGCAAGTCCGGCCGCGAGGTTGAGCAACTGGCGATGCTGGAGCCGCTTGCAACCCATTACGGCGATGATTGGTGGTTTCGAACCGTGCTCGCGTTTGCCGAAATCGAGCTGCACAGGCTCGACAGTGGTTTCAGGAATATCGAGACCGCACTTCGTGGTTGTCCCCGCAACGCTCACGCTGCGCATATCAAGGCCCATCTGTTCTATGAGAAGGGACAGCGCGAGGAGGGGCTGGCTTATCTCGAGCAATGGAACGCCGCTTACCCACGCGAGGCGCAACTGCATTGCCATATCAGTTGGCATCTTGCCCTGTGGTCGCTGGAGACCGGCAGGCGGGATCAAGCCTGGAAGATCTATCGTGAGGCGCTGCATCCGGGCGGCTCGTGGGGGCCGCAAATCAATGTCCTCACCGATTGCGCCTCGTTCCTTGCACGCGCCGAGATGGCGGGCGAGCCGCGGTATCCGGAACTGTGGAGCGAGATCAGCCAGTATGCGGCGAAGTGGTTTCCCAACTCGGGGATCATCTTTGCCGACATGCACAGCGCGCTCGCCTTTGCAATGGCCGGCGATGCGGAGGCCTTGGCGAGGATCATCGAGAACCCGAAGGGACCCGCCGCGGACATGGTGGTGCCCATCGCGCGCGGCTTCGATGGTTTGGCCAAGGGCGACTGGACACGGGTCGTCGATGAGCTAACGCCGGTCCTGGCAACCCATGAAAGGGTTGGAGGCAGCCGCGCGCAGCGCGACCTGCTGGAATATTCCGTGACTTGCGCCTTGCTGCGCAGTGGTCGCGCCGACGAGGCGCGGCGGCTGATCGCGTCACGACGACCGCAGAATGCGGCGAGCGGCGTTCCGCTCGCGGGGTTCTGAACGTGTCCTGGTTTAGGACCTGCGCTGGTCAAGAGATCCGAAATGGAGAAGCGGTGGGTCTCGGATAGCGCAGCCTGAGGGAGAGTAACGATGCGCATCAACGATGATCTGTCGAAGCCTGTTATCGTTCACGCCTCGAAGCTGGACTGGGTGGCCAGTCCGTCGGCCGGCGTGGATCGGCGCATGCTGTTCCGCATTGGCGCCGAGGTCGCGCGCGCCACCTCGATCGTGCGCTATGCTCCCGGTAGCGCCTTCCCGCGTCATACGCATGGCGGTGGAGAAGAGATTGTCGTCCTTGAAGGTACCTTTCAGGATGAGCATGGCGACTATCCCGCGGGCAGCTACTTCCGCAACCCTCCGGGGACGTCACATGTTCCCGCCTCGAAGGACGGCTGCACAATCTTCGTGCGGCTCTGGCAGTTCCGGGACGAGGACCGGACCCAGGTCGTGCGTCAGCCAGGTGAGGGCCAACAGGTTGCGCCGCGCCCCGGTGCAAGCAACGTCAGCGTGCTATTTGACGACGGCCACGAAGAGGTCCGCCTTGAAGACTGGCGGCCGGGTGAAATCGTCAGCCTTGCGAACGCGCGCGGGCTCGAGTTCTTTGTTCTATCGGGGGGACTAACGATCGGGGACGAGACGCTGCAGCCGCCGGGCTGGGGTCGGCTACCCGCCGGCGTCGACCTGAAGGCGACGGTGGGCCCGCAGGGCGCGAAAATCTGGATCAAGGAGGCGCCGCTGCTGCATCCGGATGTCTGTCGACTTCCCGGGTAGCCGGTACAGTTCTGACCGCCTCCGTTGAGCTCCCTGCAATGGCGAAGCTACTTTGCATGGGGTTGTTTTCGATATTTTGGTTGGGCCGGGCCTGTTTCGGCCGGGCAGCGCTCCGAAACATCATGTTGCATTGAACCGATGTTGCGGCTAGGCAATTGAGATGACATGGAAATTTTCCGTCGCCCCGATGATGGATTGGAGCGAGAGTTTAAGCTTTTCAACCGCTTAGATGATGGCGTGTGCACGACGTGTGCACCGGGAGATCGAGAAAAATCTCAACACAGCCAACGTGCGCAGGCCTGTGGCGCATGTGCCTGGATCTGAACTTCCGAGGGCAGGGCGAGGCGAGTGCTTAAGTGCGGTCTCAGCTGTTCGACGCGGAATGGATATCAGCCGTGAGCTGATGGCCCGCAGCGCGCAGGGGTCGGTCGGCGAATATGATCGAGTTCGGCGTAATCCCTGTGAGGACAAGGCTGTCGCCCTGCAACATTGCGCCCCGCGAATTGAGAACGATGAGCGACGGCACAATTTGAGCTTGTGCGGCAAAAGGCGTGCCGATCGTCTTCAGGTTTCCGTGCGTAGCACTCTGTGCCAGCGCGGTCCCGATGTCGAGCAGTAACGCCGTCGCCAGCAATGCCAAGCAAATCTGCACGCCCCTCCTGTTGCGGATCTCGTTCTCCTTGCGATCGGCCGGAAGCTTCCGGCAGGTTGGTCGGTGCGGACCCTAGACAGCGCAAAACCCGTCGCCTATGCAAAATCGGCAGCGGTCTCGTTTTCAGCATGGCCCGGCGCGCATTGAGCTGATGGCCCGACATGCGGCAGGTGTCGGGATTGCAAATAACGTTCGCGCGGTTTCGCAAGTAACGCCGTCTTCAAAAAGTAACGGAGGGCTAGCGTCCAACATCGCAAACCGCTTCCGATTAACGCGACAAAAAGGCCTGACGGCGGGTTCGGATTGCCGATTTTGCATAGCCTCGTCGGCTCTGCACATGCTCATCTACGAAAACAGAACGCGGTCGGAACCAAGCGCCGACCGCGTTCAACGAGTCTTTGCGAGATGATAGGGAAGCGAAATGCGTGCACGAATTCTGGTTGTTCTCTGCATCGTCTGCGCATGGTCCGGCTCTGTGTCCTCCGCAGGCGCCCAACAGGCATCGTGGACCCAGATCGGCATGCTGGCTTGCAAGCTCGACCCTAGCGTCGGGTTTGTCATATTCGGCCATCAATCGATGTCATGTCGCTTTACACAAAACCCGCCATTGCCGACACAACTCTATGAAGGTGCCCTCAACACCATCGGAATCGATATCGGCGTTTCGGCCGGAGGCGCACTCGCCTGGGCGGTGTTTGCCCCGACGGCAGGCCCTCCGCCCGGAGCTCTCGCCGGCGAATATGTCGGGGCGTCAGGCGACATCGGCCTCGGCTTAGGCGCCGGCGTCAATGTTCTTGTCGGTGGCTCGGGGCGGTCATTTGCGTTGCAGCCCGTCTCGGTGGAGGGCTCGGTAGCCGTCAATGTGACCCTCGGCCTCTCCGGGCTCCAACTGCGTCCGATCTATTGACGCGCCGCCGTCCGACCGCCGTTTGTGCAGTCCCGAATTGCTCGACGAATGCGTGGCGCGCTTTCCATAGCGGGCTTGCGCCGGGGGAAATTGCCTCCGTGCCAATCGGAGGGGGCTGCTGTCGAAACGGAAGCGATTGTCCGAGGGCGGCCGCGCCTACCGCGGTCTCCATTTCTCGCGAAATTCGCATGGCGTGGCGCCGGTCATACGGCGAAACGCACGCGAAAAATGCGCCGGATCGGCATAGCCAGAAGAGAACGCGATTTCGATGATCTTGGCGTCCGTCTCACGCAGAAGCTTGGCGGCATTCTCAAAACGGATCAATTCGAGCAAGCTCAATATGTCAGGCCAGCGTTTGAGAATTTGCGTTGAAAACTCCTGACGCTTGCGCCGGCCATCTCGGCGATTTTCGCGACCGCCGGGATTCCCTCATCCAGGTAAGAAGGCAACATCAGTGCACGGACAAGCTCGTCGCCGAACGGCTGAGGCTCGTCCTCGGAGAAATTCAGCGCCGTATCGCGTGTCAGGCTGGGTAGGTCGAGATGCGCCACGGGCACATCAATCCAGGAGGCTTCCTGGCGCGGCAGAAAGCGCGTATTCGGCCAGAATGCCTGAGCCTCCGAGCCTGGCGCATAATTTGCCTCGAAGGCCATCGTTGAGGGAGTCCACTCCGATCCGGCTAACTGTCGAACGATGTGGACGACAAAGACGTTCTGCAGCCATTGTGAGTGTTCAAGATGAAGCATGCCGGCAGTCCCGCCCAGCTTGCTGAAAATTCTTACACGATCATCGCGGCGCTCCAGCCACATGTACAGGTTCGTGTCTTCGAGCGGTGCCGATTTGCACACTTGCTGCAGGGCGACGTACAGCGTCGGAGAGTAGCTGATGATGGTTCGCAGCTTATCGCTCCAGTGGCAGAACTGCAGCCGCCGCGAAGCGGGAAAGCCAATATCCGTGATGCCCTGCGATCTCTGCGCGGCTTGTGCAAACAATATGGCAGGCAATATCGGAACATAATGATCGGCTTTTTCTTGCAGCGCTGTCGGGAGACTAAATTTCGACAGGAGCGTCGCAGTGGGAGCTCCCAGCTCGTTATGAATGTCTGCAAACGGAATCACGAATTGGCAGCGGGTTAGGGGAATTCCGCTCATGTTGCTCGTCTCCTGCCTGCGGCGTTCATTTTAACGGTCGTACTTTGTCGTCGCGGCACTATGAGGAGCGATCTCGAAATTTGCTCGCCGGGTGCATTGGGTGTCGCGTCGCAGCGGTGCATGCGAGGCTGGGACGTGTGCAATTGATCTTAATTCCAGAATTGCAATTTAGGCGGCTCATGGCCAGACGGGCCTACCAATTCGATCACATTATAAGAAGATCGTAAGCAGCGGTTTGAGTAAGGAGATCACGCTTGCAATCTTTCATGACGTGCACATGAAACCCGTCTCTTCGCCATCCCGACACTCTGTCCGCGCGGCGATTTCGGTGCTGCTGCGTCAGGATGACGCATCTGTGCAGTGCACTGCGCGCCAACTGGGCGTGAGCGTGCGCTCATTGCAGCGACACCTCGCTGGTATGGGGACAAGTTACAGCGAATTGGTCACCGAAGTCCGCCTCGATACGGCCTGCCGCCTCCTTGCGGAGTCCAACGAGCGCATTTCGGACATCGCCTTACGTCTTGGCTACACCGGAGCGAGCAGTTTCAGCCGAAGCTTTGCGCGTTTGATGAAAATGCCGCCGATTGCATATCGGCAGCAGCAGGCCGCCAAAGGGAATGGCAAGGCCCGCGCCAGCAAAAGTTAGCGCATGGGCGGCTTGCACTGAGTGGACGCGGAAGGCGCGAAAACGCAAGGCCGCGACGCAGGTAGCGGCCCCGCATCGCCCCGCGAACGAGCGTCGCGCTAGCATATTACCAGTATTCGAGCTGTGTTTTTTCGGCGGCAAGGCGGCCCGGAAGACCATGCATCAATGATTGGCGCGAAATGGCAAGACGCTTCGCGCTGAAAGACGCGAGATGCAGATGTAAAGCCAGACGTTGAGGTCAATTATTATGTACTGCGCCGCTCCTATTGCCATTGCCGATCTGATCTGCACATCCGCGCGAAGCGGTCAGTCAGGGGGCCATGCAAACGGGTTGCGTGCCCATATTCGGGGTAGCTTCCTCACTTCATCGGCTTTTTGGATGCAATCGAAAGGCACCGACCAATGATTGGCGGTGCCAGCGATCGATATCGCGTTCTTGTCGCGCGGGCCGAGGCCATCGCTGCGGGGAACGTTGAAGAAATGCCTCGCATCCCCGCGATATGCCACCGGCTCTCAGTGAGCCAGCGTACTCTACGAAAAGCGTTCAGGAGCGTTTACGGCCAGTCGCCGTGCCGTCGAATTCGTGTGCTCCGACTGAATCAGGCGAGGCAGGCACTTCTCGCGGTGGACGGCGAGACAGCAAAGGTGACGGAAATTGCGATCTGCTTCGGCTTTTTCGAGCTTGGACGGTTTTCGGTTGAATATCGCAAGCTGTTCGGCGAGAGCCCTTCGCAGACGCTTCGAGCGGCATGCCGGGACAGCGAGATGTCGCACGATGGCAGGGCTGGACTGCGCAACGCCAGGATCGACTACCAGAATCCATTGTCGAGAGCTTTCGGCGCGAGCGTGATGGGCGCGGTTCAAGGTCGTGACGTCGAAAGCGCATAGCGGGAGCGGGCGGACTGCGATGAGTCGAACCCACAGGGAAAACCAATCGGACGGGCGCCGTGTCGATTGACCTGACGAAAGCCTGGTATGTCTCGTTCGAGGTGCCGAAACGGGTGCGCAAGGCATCCGCGCAACGACAGCCGAGACAGAGTGAGAGCTTTCCGACCGAGCTCGAGGCCCAGAGGTTTGCTCGCCAGAAGTTCGAGCAAGGATACATCGTGACCGCGGGCACCATCAATCCCTGCACGCCGCGGCGGGCGATATCCTCGGCGGTCATTCACCATTGGCTTGCGGAAACGTCCGCGCCGCCGTTGGTCGAGCCGGCCTTCTTCGAGGACACCAAGGAGCCGGATCTGCCGTAGGAGCCTGCCGCGATACGGTGCGCCTGTGCATTGGCAGAATTTGCATAGACCGTTCCGACGAATTGCCGATATCGTTTCAACGATCTTTTCCCGGAATGTGCCGGGTTCACCGGATGGCGCATAGTGGGCAATGACCGAGATAGTGCCTGTCGCTCCCTCGATCGATCAGCTTGGCCGCATCACTACTGTCAGACATCGCCGATAAGGACGCCGTTCGAGGAGAGTGTCTTGCAGGTTACGGGGAAGGTTGGAGCGCTGAACGCGCGCAATTGCGTTGGTTTCCCGGGATTGGTGCTGGCCGTCTTGATTTGCCTCTCGAGCGGAATTGCCCGTGCTGAAGATGAAGACGATGATTCCTCGAACGGGGCGTCGAGCGCGCCGAACGTCTATCTCGACATGAGAACCATCTACGCGCGGGTGCCCGCCGGTACGCTGGCGGTCGGCTTCGGCAATTCGTCCTTGCTCGCGGCGTTGCAATCCGCTGCCATCTCGAACGCTGGCAGCCTGGCTGGCGCGACGCTGCCGGGCGCCCAGAGCGTCGTGGTCGATCTTCCCATGACGATCGACGTGAACGATAACGTCTCGCTCTACGCCGGCGTATCAGCCAGCTCGACCAGCACTCCGATGACCGGCTGGTCGTCCGTGGCGATTACGAGCTGGAATCTTGGATTTCAGGCCGATCTCTACAATCAGAACGGCGGCTCGATTCCGACCTTGAGTTGGCAATCAACCATTACCCAGACGATTCCGAATGGACCGTTTGCTACCACGAGTTTTACAAACATTTTCGAGTTCGACTATGCGTTCAACCAGGACGAGACCCGTGGGTTGCTGGCGGGCGTGCAGGACACACGGGTTGTCATCGGCAGTCCGCTCGCGACCATCCATCCCGACATCATGGGCTATGTCGGCGGTTACTACCAATGGCCGAACAATTGGAAGTTTACGGGCCGCGCGGGCGTGCAGGTTTTCGGCGGCGCCGAGCTCTTGGGCCGCGCGTCGGTCTCCTCCTTTACCCAGCCGATCGTGCGACTGGACCTTGACCGGATGGACGACAACGACAACCGCCTGTTTGGCGTGACCGCGCAGATCATGTGGGTACCAAAGCCTGCTTACCAGATCACGCTCAGGACGCCGCTCTATTTCGCACGCAACTAGGGCTTCCGGGTCAGCATGACGGAGTTTCGGCAAGGTTGAACCAGGCCAGGAGCGCCCGGTCATCGCTCGACACCACCGGATTGTCAGAATTTGCATATTCGTCAGCCTGCTCGCCTGACACCGAGAGACCATTGGCGCTCAACACCGACTGCGCGCCGATGCTTTCGCTGCGGCAACTTGGCCACAGTCGGGAAAACAGAACGCGCGCGTCAGATTCTGCATAGTGGGTTGCGCGCATTCGATGCGATCACCGCTACACGATTTCTTCAATCAATCAGGTGCGGCAATGAATAAGATTGGAAAGTTTGGGGTTGCGATCGCGGCCTCGCTGATGATGGGTGGTTATGCGGCCGCGGCGGATTTGCCGGCGGCGCCCGCCTACAAGGCGCAGGCTCCGGTTGCCGCCGTCTACAACTGGACGGGATTCTATGTCGGCGGCAACGCCGGGTACGGCTGGGGCAACCAGGACCCGATGGTGCTGTTCGCTAACAGGTTCGATCGAGCCGGTTTTGACATCAGTGGCGGCATGATCGGCGGCACGTTTGGTGGGCAGATTCAGCAGGGATACGTCGTGCTCGGCCTGGAAGGTGACATCGACTGGGCCAACATCAGCGGGTCCTCCGTCGTAACGCCGAGCATTCTCGGCATCGGACAGGGCGTCACGCTGAACACCTCGTCAAACATCAGCGCGCTGGCGACGGTGAGGGCCCGGGTCGGTATCGCCATGAACAACGTCCTGATCTACGCCACCGGCGGCGGAGCCTTCGTCAAGTCGACCGCCAGCGCATCAACCATCGCCGGCGTGCCCTGCGGCACGGTTGGCGTCTTGCCGGATTGCTCAGCCTCGTCCTGGCGTCCGGGCATCTCCGCGGGTTTCGGCGTGGAATACGGCTTTACACCGAACTGGTCCGTGAAGGCCGAGTATCTCTACACGAAAGTCGTCGGCACCGGAGTCAGCACGGATGAATTGAATGTCGTGCGTGGCGGCATCAACTACCGGTTCTGAACAAGGGACATCGATCACATATTCGGTCCCGTTCGACGGACGATGCGCCGCCTCGAACGTCCGATAGGACTGTCTTGATCCTGATCGTGCATCCGAGCCGATGCTTTTCAGCTCGGATGCCAGTCGCGCGCGAAGGCGCCCGGCCTCTGAAAGTCGTCTGAGATCTTTCTACATCCGATTCATCACAATGGGATCCCCAATGCGTTCGAGACTGCTGCTTTCCGTAGCTCTGCTGATTGCCACAATGGTGTCTGCCAGGGCCCAGACCCCGCTGTCGGCCTATGTCGACGCGAATGGATTCATCGATGTTCAGAAGCTGACCTGCGCGCAACTCGCCGGGACCTACCAGGAGGACGCCGATGCGCTGACGGCCTGGTACAGCGGCTGGTACAACGGCCTTGCCAAGAAGCATTTCCTCGACCTGCGCAAGGGCAAGCTCGTGGAGCACGAAGTCATCGTCTACTGCAAGGCACATCCCGAAAAGCTCATCATCGACGCTATTGCCGTCGTGTTCAAGGCGGAGCGGGAAATGATGGGCATCCAGATGAAGTAGATGTCTGAGGGCGGATCGGTCGCACGTTGCCGACCGATCCGCTGTGCGCACTGTTACTAAGAGCGGCATAGCCGGTTCTATTTTTCTCTTGAATTGCCGCTCAGACGGGCGGGATATCTTGAATTGAATGATTTCGGGCAATACACCGACGCCATTAGAGGCGCGAGGGTGACATTTCTGAAATCCGCTCCGTCCTCTCACGATTGGGGCGTGAAGTCTCTCGCATTGAATCGGACGATGCTTCAGTTTGGCACCGACGGCGGCCCCGGGATTGCGCGTGGCGTGACCGACCCGAATTTTACAACGTTGATCATCCAGTCGTCGAACTTCGACGATCGCGTCGTGCTCGATGGTACGCCATGCCAGGCGGCTGACCTGGTCATTTTCCCGCCGAACTGTCACTTCACCTTTGTCCGCTCCGGTCATGTCGAATGGGTGGCGTGGTCGCTGCCCAATGAGGAGAGCATCGCGAGGAACATGCTCCCTGCGGCCACAACTCAGGCTTCGCCGAAGACCGCCAAGCATCTCGTCCGGTTGCCGGAGCCGATCAAATCGAAACTGATCGAGGTGTCGAGGCAGGCTCTGCGTTCCTTCTCCGATTCTGCCTTCGCTGACCGGCCTATGATGGCGCGGGAGGCAGAGGACGCCCTGATGGATCAGCTGGCTTGCATCCGGGATAATCGCCTGAGCCAAAGCTTCCTGCCCAACAAGTACACCCTCTCGTACGAGCGAATCGTTCTGGAGGCGCTTGAGTTCGTTGGGACCAGGTCGGAAAGCATCGTCCATATCAAGGACATCGTGAAAGCGACCAAGGTGGAATACCGCACCTTGCTGCGTGCTTTCGAGCGCTATCTCGGCTTCTCGCCAAAGCTCTATCTGAGGCTTCGGCAGCTAAACCTGGTTTATCACGAGATCAGTCGCGACAACGGTGCATCGGTCAGAGTCGTCGATATCCTGTCGGCACACGGCGTCACCGAGTTCGGCAGATTTGCCGGCCACTACCGGTCGCTGTTCGGCGAGTTGCCATCCGAGACATATCGCCGGTCTCGCGCATTGAGGTCTGGCAACGTGCCGTGACCTCGAAGTGGGGTTTTGGTGCAACACCGCTAAGAATTGGTCGGCGGTGACAGTTTCTGCATACCGACTGAGACAAGGTCGATGGCAAGTGGCTCATGTGTTTTCCACGTTCAATGAGGCTTGCAGGCGATGAAGAAAATCAGTTTACTTACCGCAGCGGCGGTGATGTCCGTTGCGTTCACGGGTATTGCAAAGGCCGCCGATCTTCCGCAGCGGCCGGCGTACAAGGCGGCGCCGATCGCAGCGCCCATGATGTACAACTGGTCCGGCTTCTATCTCGGTATCAACGGCGGATATGGCTGGAGCAACCAGTGCATCGATATCACCGCAATCAATGGAATTGGCGGCGTCTTCGCGGAAGGCTGCAATAGCAAGGGCGGCGGCATCATCGGTGGCCAGCTTGGCTATCGTTGGCAGGCCGGACAATTGGTGTACGGTCTGGAAGCGCAGGGCGACTGGGCCAACATCCGAAACACGCGCATCAGTGCGCAGGACCCGACACGTACTTACAAGTCCACCCTCGCCGGCCTGGGCCTCTTCACGGCTCAACTGGGCTACGCGGCCAACGAGGCCTTGTTCTACGTCAAGGGCGGCGGCGCGGTTGGCAGCCAGGACTTTGCCATCATCGACAATGTGAGCGGCACGGGCCTCGCCTTCGCGAACCGGACCCGCTGGGGTGGCGTCGTGGGTGTCGGCTTCGAGTACGGCTTCTCTCCGAATTGGACGGCCGGCATCGAGTACGACTATCTGTGGCGGGTAAACGAGAGCAACACGTTCCTGACGCCGTCACTCGGGCGCATCACGTCGATCACCGCCAACACCAAGACGGACGCGAGTCTGCTGGCGCTCCGCCTCAACTATAAGTTCGGTTACTAGTGAAGAAAGGAGGTCGTCCAATTCGGCCGGCCTCCATTCTTGTTTCATCATGCCTGGGTCCAGGTAATCCACTATTCCGGAGTTGATCATGCTGTCGAATACGATGCGTGCGATTGCTTTTCTCGGTGCTTTGGCGGCCACAAACATGGTCTTGGCGCAAGACACGGCGTCCCATGCGCCGCTGAAGACGATCGGGGCCAACAAACCCCAGGTCGTTCCATCACTGATCGTCTTCAACTCCAGGGGCGCGAACGTGCAGCCCGGCAAGCTGGTCCTCACTGGCGTCGCGCCAAATGCGATCATATTTGCGGATCGGCCGGTTCGCTCGGCCGGTCACGATCTGACCAGCCATATCGTCGAAGACTGGGGAACCGGCAGCGACAATTTTGCAAAGAATCCGCCCAACGCCACGGTGTCCGTATTCCAGAAGGACGGCAGCACCGTGCGCGATGTCGTTGTCACACTGAAGAATCCCAAGCTCGAAGGTGATAACCTTGCCTTCGATGTCGATATTCTCGAAGGTGACGTCAAGGGCGCCGACGGTCCTGCCTCTGTCTTCATCGACATCATCGGCCTTCCGTTTACGCCGCTTTCATTCGCTGGCGTTGCGCGACGCACGGCCTATCGAGGTGCGTATTATGCCGGAGCCGCCGCGGCGGCTGGCGCTGCGGCCGCCTACGCTTACCACCCGTATTACTATCGGCCGCCGGTTTGCGGGTACTATCCCTATCCCCCGTGCTACTAGCGGGACCGCGCGGAGTGTGGCCTGGCGTCCTTGCGCCGGGCCAGCCTCTGGCTGATGCGCCTTGTGTACCATTTGCGTCCAGCCGGCACTGGACGATGATTCTCTCGACTCGAGGAAGTGCCGGCCCGTCCAGAAACGAGGCGATTTCGGGTCTTGGCGCTACAACGCGAAAGAGCCCGGCTGAGCCGGCCGCTTGCTACGGATTGGGCTTGTGATGACTGAGGTCATGCAGTGAAAGGCGGGCCTCGCGCACCAGATCTACAAGCGAGAGCGTGAAGAAGCTGAGAGCGACAACAAAGAGCAGTGCAACGCCGTACTCATGCTGGAATCGAAAGAAGGTACACACGAACGCCAGGATCACCAGCAGCGAGGTGACGATTGCGCTGACCGTCGCGAGAACGATTGCCTTGTTCAGAAGCACAGCGCGACGCCTGAGGTGTGGGATATCAGGGTGCGTTCCGGAACGGTCATCGTCGGCCGTAGCGTGCAATGCCTGTAGCCTGTCGACGACGCGATTCATGCGCCCTATCAAAAGCGACACGAAGGCCGCAACTGCGCCAAGGAGAAATGCGGGCGCCGCTACTTGCGAAATGACCTGCGACAGGTGCGCGGCGGTCGGTGTGTCGATCAGCATGGCTACTTTTCTCCGCGACCGGTACCTGCGCCGCCGCCTACATTGGAGTCAGGGCGAGCGCTCGCAACGAAAGCTTAGCGCATCGTTGGTCACGGGGAGCTTTTTACAACGATGTGAGATCGTTTGCTCAAGATAATCGCTGCGCAGCGTGACGGGCAAGGGGACGCCGCGAAGCGTCCCCTTGCCCGTCGCTTAAATTTACGTCGCTTTTTTGGCCGCCGGGATCGACCAAGTGCCGTCGAGGATCGACGGGTCGTCCTCGTTCGGCCAATACATGCGCAGCATCAGGATGAACTTGCCGGTCGGTGCAGGCAACCAGTTCGACTCCTTGTCGGCCCCCGGGGATTGATTCTGGATGTACAGGTCCGTTGAGCCGTCCGGATTGACCTTGAGGTTCTGTCGCGGACTGATCGAGTACCGATTGATCGGGTTGGAGACGAAGAAGTAGTTGGCATCGTACATGGTAACGGACCAGAAGCCGCTCACCGGCGGCAATTGGCCCTTTGGAAAACGCATGACGTATTTGTTCGAGCCGTGATAGTCGCTACCGTCTGCATCCTTTAGCGAAAGCGGATAAACCGCGTCTCTGTTGCGGTTCGCGCCGAGCCCGATCGCGGTGACCAGCGCACGGTTGAGATAGTCGGTCCCGTAGACGCCGGTCTTGGTGTCGTAGATCCATCCGTTGACCTTCTTGATGGCGTCGTTGACCTTGAGCTGGAGCATGATGCGATCGAAAGCGGCGCGGGGAATGCGCTTGACGAAATCCGCGTCCAGCTTGCTGGCATCGAAGTCTTGGCCCGGGACAAGACCGATCTTGGCGAACCGCGCGAGTTCGGGCGCGTCAGCAGCAAAGGGAGGGTTCACTTTCATCAGCTGGGCGAGCAGGGCGAAGTATTCGGCCGCATCCATGCGGTTGACCTGTTCGCGCACGGCCGTCTTCATGTCGATGGACGGATCGACCTTGCCCGAGGGCGGCGTGTAGTCCTTTCCGTAGGAACTCAGCGGCACCAGCTTGAACTGGTCCTGCAAGGCGTGGACGGCTGCGTAGTCTTCCGGAGTGCCCGTGCAGTAGATCCGGCCGAGCAACCAGACGATGTTGGTTGGGGCCTTCAATTCCTTGACGCCGGACGGAAGCGTGCCGCTCCAGCCGGGACCCGTGATTGCATAGGTCTGCGCCCCGGTGCCGGTTGTGCGTTTTCCGGGCACGGCGAACACATTGGTCCAGCCGTCGAGCATCGGCAGCAGGAAATACCGGTCCTTCATGTCGGGAATGCTCAACACCCATGGCTCCTTGCCGACGTCGAAAAATGCAGTGGTGTAGAGCGTATCGGCGTTCGGTGCTGTCACATCGCGAAACGAGGCATCCGGATACTGACGCAGCTTGATGATTTGCCCCATTGGAGCGCGCGTGCCCTCCGCTTTGACGACGTTGGTGAAGACCCGGCGGGTCATCTCGATTGTGACAAGTGGATAACCGAACACATAGGCGTCGGTGGCGAGCCAAAAATCTTCCGCCCCTTCAACGATATCAAATACTGGGCCTTCGTGCGCTCGGAGGATCGACGGGGTCAGTGCGGTGGAAGCGGCGGCAAGTCCGGTCTTCAGCGCAAAACGGCGGGTGATGTCCATCGTTGTTTCCTGGGATTGGTTTCGTTCAAGGCGGCTTTTTGGCAGCGTTGCGGCGCTCCATCTCGTGCCGCGCAAGGCAGGCTAGCCCGTACTTCCCAGCATCGGCTATGCAGTTTCTGACCTTGGTCGGAGGCCCATCCGACCAATCGCTTGGCGAGCCGGGGATCCGAGCGGGCGCATGCCGAAGTCGAAGACCCCGCGCTGGCAATAACTGAGCGCGATTTCAGACCATTGCTTCGCGCGGGGCTGGAGATTGCCGAATTTGCATAGTGGGTGGCCGCTTTTTCGTTAGGTTGGCGAGCGGACGAAAAGACGCTTGGCGTGTCAGGCCCGTCCACCACGGAAACGGAGTAGGTTGATGCAAAAGCGATCGAGCCCGAACATGCTGACGAAGCGCGATTTGCTGAGATCTGCCGCGCTGGCAGGCGTCGCCGCTGCTGGCGCCCAATCAAGCCAGGCTTGGGCCCAGTGGTCGGAACGTCCGGGATTCTTCAAGGCCAAGGACATCGCAGAGGCCGGCTTCATCTATGGCCTGCCGATGGTGATGGCCTACGGCGTCATGAACGAGTACGCTGTCGACAAGTCGTCGGGCCAGTACAAGGCGCCGTTCAATACACTGTTCAACGAGGCGCGCGTCTTCACATACGAAGATACCGCCGTGATCACCCCCAACAGCGACACGCCGTATTCGTTCGCTTGGCTGGACCTGCGGGCCGAACCGCTTGTCTTTTCGGTGCCGGCGATCGACCCCAAGCGCTACTATTCGCTGCAGTTGAACGACCTCAACACGTATAATTTCGGCTATGTCGGGACGCGCGCCACCGGCAGCGATGCCGGAAGCTATATGATCGTCGGCCCGCGATGGACCGGCGTGACACCGGCCGGCATCAAGAAGGTATTCCGGTCGACCACCGATTTTTGCCTGGGGCTCTTACGCACGCAGCTGTTCGACCCGGCCGATATCGAGGCCGTCAAGAAGATTCAGGCCGGCTACAAGGCGCAGCCGCTTTCCAGCTTCCTGAATCAGCCGGCGCCTTCGCCGGCGCCGGCGCCTTCTTTCCCCAAATTCGAGAAGGACCTCGTCCGCACCGAGTTCTTCGAATACCTTGATTTCGCGCTTCAATTCGCGCCGGCGCTGCCGGAAGATCGCTGGATCCGCGAGCAGCTGGCGCGGATCGGCGTGGGGCCAGGGAAGAGCTTCGATTTCCGCAGCCTGTCGCTGGAAGACAAGGCGGAGATCCTGCTTGGCATGAAGGAGGGCGAGCGCAAGGTCAGCGAGGCCGTTGCGACCCTCGGCAAGGACATCAACGGCTGGCGCGTCGGCGCGCCGTTCGGCGATGCCGCATTCTTCCATGGCGACTGGCTTATGCGCGCGGCAGCCGCGAAGGCCGGCATCTATGGCAACGACGCGGTGGAGGCCATGTATCCTTTGGGCAAGGTGGATGTCGATGGCAAAGAACTCGACTGCTCGAAGTCGAGCTACACGCTTACCTTCCCGGCGGAGCAGCTGCCGCCGGTCAACGCCTTCTGGTCGGTGACGATGTATGACGGCAAGACGCAGCTTTTGGTGAAGAACCCGATCAACCGCTACCTGATCAACTCGCCGATGCTGCCGCACATGAAGTGCGGTTCCGACGGCTCGCTGACGATCTACGTCCAGAACAAGTCTCCGGGAGCCGACAAGGAGGCAAACTGGCTGCCGGCGCCGGATGGCCCGATCTATGTGGTGATGCGACTGTACTGGCCGAAAACCACGCCGCCATCGATTCTGCCAGCTGGTGAAGGGACGTGGAAGCCTCCCGGCTTCAAGCGCGCGTCCTAGAGATCGAATTTTTATCGGCCGGATGCGCGGCGACAGAGTCGCAATTGCACGCATCCGGCCGGCACGGGCATGGCACCGCCCTTGTGAGTGTTCAATCCCGGTGCACGACAGATGCAGGAGATCATCGTGCTCATCATCCTGACGCTCTATTTGGTCCTGGTCTGGCTCGTTTTCTCGAGGCTCAAGCTGGTCCGATGGGGCTGGGCGTCCGGCACCGTCACCGTGCTGCTTGGCGCGTTCATCCTCGCGGTATTCCTCGCGATGTTCAACTACCTGACCCCGTCGGGAAGCTTAGTCGTGATTTCCCGCGTCATGGAGGTCGCGCCCAATGTCTCCGGCGAGGTGATCGAAATCCCGGTCAAGCCAAACGAACCGGTGAAGGCCGGCGCGGTGCTGTTTCGCATTGATCCGGCACCGTTCCAGTACAAGGTCAACCAGCTCGAGGCATCGCTCGCCCAGGCACGCCAGCAGGTCAAGCAACTGAAGGCCAGTTACGAGCAGGCGACGGCGAATGTCGATGGACTGACCAAGCAGCTCGCCTTTCACACCCAGCGGCTTTCCGATTACCGCAAGCTCGTCAGCGAGGAGGCGCAGACCGCGTTTCGTCTGCAGGACGTCCAGGTGCAATACGACACGGTCGAGTTTCAGCTTCAGGCGGCCAAGGCCGCACAGCTGAGCGCACAATTGGCGATGGAGTCGGAAATCGGCGGCGTCAACACAACCGTCGCACAGATCCAGGCCCAGCTCGACCATGCGAAGTGGGAGCTCGAGCAGACGACGATCCGCGCTATCGGCGACGGTGTCGTTACGATCATGGCGCTGTCGGTCGGCGACCGCGCCATGCCGGCGCGCTCGGTGATGTCGTTCATCGTCGCAAACGATATCGTCATCACCGGCATGTTCCCGCCGAACGGATTCCGGACCATCAAGCCCGGCGCGTGGGTCAAGCTCGTCTTCGACGACGACCCTGGCCGCATCCACGAAGCGACGGTCATGGCTATCCCCCAAGGCGTGGGGCAGGGCCAGATCGCGGTCTCAGGTACGCTGGCGCGGGTCGGCTCGATCGGAGGCGCGAAGGCTTATCCGGCTGCTATTTCGATCCCGAAGACCATCGACCGTAGCCAACTCCGGCTCGGAATGCCGGGCACCGCCACCGTGTTCGCGGACAACGCCGGCGTCATCGGCCTGTTGATGTCGATCCTGGTCTGGATCGGTTCGTATACGGCATATTTATAGCCGCCTTCCATTTCACTCTCGGCTCCAATTGGTAGCTCATCCAGATATCTCCGGAGAAAAAATGGGTCTTCGATCTGCAGGCAGTATTGCAGCCCTCGTTTCGGTCACTCTTCTTGTCCAGTTGTGCTCGGGTGCTCGCGGTTACGCCCAGCAATCAACTGGTCAATTGTTGATCTCATCGGGATTCAGCCCTGTCGCTGCGACCACGCCGGAGCTGTTGAATCGGCTGATGTTGTTCCCGTCCAATCAATTTCAGCTGCGGCAGAGGAGCGGACGTCCCTACTACGTTTACGCGGATCCCTCCGGATGTACCTGTGCGTATGTCGGCAGCGTGGCCGCTATGGACAAATATCGCGCCAGTTATGGTGCATTGCCGGCAACTACGCTCTCGGCAGGCGGCTTTACGAATCCCGAAGAGAACCTGATCAACAGCATGGAAAACGATGACGCTTCGGCCCAGTTCAACGATGACGTATTTGGTCCGGACTTTTAGGTTTGCCTGATGTGCGTTCGAGCATGAGGGCCCCGCGCGTTCGCGGCACACGCACCGCACCGACCTGACCGTCGGCAGCGTTCTGTTGATGGAGACCGGCGCTTCAGCTCCTCGGCGCAAAGGAGGAGGGATCTATCCCACCCGAAGTCGTGGCGCTCCCATCCAGCGAAGCCGGGTCCGATCGATCGACGTTGATGTCGTGTCGAATCAAGGGATACCTTCAATCATTCGGGCAGCATGGCGCCCAAGGCAGGCGCTTGTCCCGGCCGCGATTGCGCACGAAACTGCCGCGGCGTAACGCCGGTAATGCGGCGGAAGGCGCGCGTAAAGTGCGCTGGATCCGTATAGCCGGAGGAGAATGCGATTTCGATGATCTTGGAATCCGTGTCGCGCAAGAGCTTGCTGGCATTCTCGAACCGGATGGTGTCGAGCAGATCCGAGTATGTCATGCCGGCGTACGCCAGCTTACGTTGCAAGCTCCTCGCGCTCGCGCCAGCCATCTCCGCAACCTGAGCGAGAGCCGGAAGTCCCTGGTCGAGGTAGGACGGCAACATCAACTTGAGCGTTGCGATGATGTCATGACCTGACGGGCCAGCCTGATCGTCTTGCAAGGAGGGCACTTGCTCCTTTGCGCGATTGGGAAGGCTGAGGAGCGAGATCGGCACGTCGATCCACGATGCGTCTTGTCCCGACAGGAAACGCGTGTTTGGCCAGAATGATTGACACGCGGGGCTCGGCGTATACCGGGCTTCAAACGCGATTGTAGCAGGAGCCCAATCCGGTCCGGCGAATTGCCGGACAATGTATATGGGGAAAATATTCTGAAGCCATTGTGAATGCTCGAGATGCAGGAGTCCTTTTGTTCCAGTGAGACTGCTGCAAAACTTCACGTGACCGTCGTGGCGCTCGATCCAATTCTTCAAGTTCGAGTCCTCGATCGATGCCCATTTGCAAGCCTGTTGCAGCGCGACCAACAGCGTTGGGGCATGGCCGATCAGAGTCCGGGTTTTCTCGCTCAGGTGACAATAGTGCAGACGTTGGGAGGCGAGGAATCCAAAATCCGGAATACCTTGTGATCTCCGGGCGATTTCCGCGAAGTCGATTGCTCGCAGAATCGGAACGTAGTGATTGGCCTTTTCTTCCAATGATGTCGGAAGATGAAATTTTGCCAGAAACGAACCCGTCGACGCGCCGATTTCGCTAAGGATATCAGCGAAAGGAATGAGGAACTGGCAGCGCGTCAAATGAATATTTGCCACCGGGCCGCCCCTCGATTGTAAAATGGATGCTGCCTGTCGGCGGGAGTTTCGCTGGGACCGGGCGTTGGCGCGGCCGGCAAAAATGGAAGAGTTCGCTGCCCCCTCCCGGCATGCACCTTTCTCTGCACCCCAGCGATCGGCTGCGAGCCACTCCTTCGATGCGGGTCTTGCCGGCTTTTTTGGCGGCTTATGGCCAGACGGCCAACAATTCGCTGCATAGGCTTACTTGAGATCAAAACTACGACCGGAATGGAGGAAAGCTAAGCCCTTCGTGCTGCGTTTCGATGAATTCTCTCTCCGTACCCTCGCAGCATTACGTGCGCTCGACAATGGTTGAACGAGAGCCACTGGGTGATCGAAAGGCGCCCCAGTTTTTCCGGACAGTCGGCCGGAAGGAGGCCCGGAATGCCCATGGCGTCGAAGCATCTGGTATTCTCTAGACGGAGCATAGACTTCGTGCCTCACACCAACAGATGAGAGCCGTCCGTTTGCCTTCGTCCGAAGCGATCCGCGCGGCCATTGTCGCGTCGCTGCGACATGGTGACGCAACCATAAATGGCACAGCTCGCGCATGCAAGATCAGCTCGCGGACGTTGCAGCGTCATCTCGGCCGTATGGGCACAAGCTACCGCGCAATGCTTGCGGAGGTTCGCTTGAATTTGGCTTGCCGGCTGCTCGTAGACTCGAGTAAGCCCCTGTCCGACGTCGCAAAATTCCTCGGCTATTCCAGTGCAAGTAGTTTCAGCCGCACTTTCGCGCGTTTGATGAAAGTCCAGCCCGTTGTCTACAGGCGGCAGCAACTTGCTGGTAAACGTCGGCACGCGTCCCATCGCATATGACTTGCGCGATCGATAGCTGAATTATTCCACAAGATTGGCGTGAAATGGCAAGACGCACGATTTGAATTGGAGCGAAACGTTCGGCGAGATTTCGGGGCTCCGCGAGGAGCCATTTTGCTTTTTTTGACGTTCAAGAGGCGCAGGGACGCTACGGGAAGCTATATGGCCCGGCCGAAGCAAAAGCAGAGCGACGCAGGCTGGCGAGCACGGTAGGCATCGCGTCATGCAATCACGTCGCCGAGCACGAGCGGCCAGCCGCCGAATCAGCTCTATCCGTTCGCGACAAACAGAAGGCGCTAGGGCTATCCGCCAGACGACCTTCGTCGCGGCGTCGGCGAGCCCTGAGATCGTCCGGTCGGTGCCTGCACAGACCGATCTGGGCGCTTACGCCAGTCTCGACCAGCGCATTGTCGATGCGATCGCGGTGGTGTGCCTGGCGCATGGGATAGGTTGATCGTCCAGGCGTCATCGACCCCGACCTTCTGAATATGGTATCGTCGCGACAGCGAGAGGTCTGGCGCGATCTGGTCGGACCTAAGAATTGGCCTTGACCTGACTAGGTCAGCTAGCCTGCTCATGTAGCGGACTCCCGCTACCATTGGCCACGATTTGCTCCGTCACGGCGCAGAACGGGAATTACAGCGGGCCATGACGTGCTGCTGGCCGCTTCTGACGAAGCTTAGGTGCCTTGGCTCGGGAGGCGTTCTGATCCTCCTGAAGTTTGAGCGTCGCTCTGGCGTGTTCGGCGAGTTTCAACGCGTTGTCGGCGTTCGAAGCGAGCCGTGACAGCAACTGGGACAGCACTTTGAACTCCTCACGCGTCAGCATGCTAAACAAGGCGTCGTTGACCGGGCGCTGCAAAGCGGCAGGGCGGATTAGTAGGCTCATTCCGCGTTGGGTGAGCGCAAGTTGCACCCGTCGTCCGTCTTCGGGGTGGGGGCTTTTCTCGAGCAGGCCGTCGGAAACCAGCTTGTTGATCTCGTTAGTGACGAAGGCGCCGCTCAGATATAGCCGCTCGGCGACCTGATTTCACGCCCATCGGTTCTTCCGCAGTCGAATTCTTGATCGCAATCAATATCAGATATTGGGTGGGCGACAGGTCGACGAAGCCCGCGAATATTTCGCGGCAGGCCTCAAGACTGCGTCCGAACGCGAAATAATCGTAGAGCAGGCCGCGAAGCGTGCGGTCTCCTTCCTTGTCGAGCAGTTCGGGTTTCGACGCCGTCAGGAGTGCATCGTTCACGCGGTCAATCTCCTCGCCAAATCATGGCATTGCGAGCGCGGTGTTCGACAATCCCCTGTCGAGCCGCTTCGACGAGGATGACTCAGTTCTCTGCTTCGACGACGTGAAGGTGCCTTGGGATCGCGTCTTCATCGAGGGCAACGTCGAGATGTGCCAGAAGCAGTTCCACGCCATGCCTTGTCACGTCTACCAAAACTACCAGGCGATGGTCCCTCTCAGCGTGAAGCTCACGTTCCTGACTGGCCTTGCGCATCGGATCGCCGAAATGAACGGCGTCACGCAATTCCCGCAGGTTCGCGAAATGCTCGGTCAGCTCGCAGCCGAGACCGGCATGGTCGATGCGCTGGTGGCTGCGATGGAGGCAAAGGGCACGCAGGTCGGTCCCTACTTCATCCCGGATCGGCACACGCTCTATTCCGCACAGGTCCTGACGCAGCAGCTCTACGCCCACATCATCAATACGCTGCGCGAGCTCGCCGGCGGCGGCATGATCATGCTGCCTTCGTCGGTGGCGGACTTCGGCAACCCGGAGATTGCTGCCCTGATCGACCAGACGCAGCAGTCGCCGAAGGCCAATTCGCACGACCGCGTGAAATTCTACAAGCTCGCTTGGGACGCCGTCGGCTCCGAGTTCGGGTCGCACCATCAGCAATACGAGATGTTCTACGCCGGCGCGACTTTCGTTACCAAGGGCCATTCCTATCGCACCTACGACTGGACCGGCGCCGATCGGTTGGTGCAGACGATGCTCGATTCCTACGACCTCAACGGCGTCTCGACCTCCAGCAAAGCCGCCTGAATCAGGGAGCAAACACATGCCCGTCAACAAGAAGCACGACGAATTCTACACGCTCGTTAAGACCACCGGGTGGGAAACGCCCGCGGGCTATCCGGCCGGCATCCAGCAGAAGATCATCGCCGGCGGCCGAGATGAGGAGAATCGGCACGGTACGAGAACCCGGCTGCTCCGTTTTGCGCCCGACGTCTATACGACGGCGCCGTTCTCGCACGAGTATTGGGAAGAGGTCTATCTCGTCTCGGGCGACCTGATCGTCGGCAACGATGACAAGGGCGAGGGCGGCGTGAGCTTCCCGCCGAACACTTACGCCTGCCGGCCTCCGCACGCGCCGCACGGTCCGTTCAAATCCGTCGGCGGCTGTCTGCTCCTGGAGATGCACTACTTCGATCCGGTTTGATTCCGGTTCGCTAGCGACCGCCTGCACCGGGAGTTCGACCCGCAGGCATCGAGCGAATATGTCGGATCGCACGTACGGCGTCTGGAGGCGATGCGGCGTGAGGCAATGGTAAGCCGTCTTGCCGACGGGAGCTGGAATGTCGGCGACGACTATCTCGACCGGGCGCTCCGATACGAGAAGCTGCAGCGCTCGCGCAATCCGGTACGCGTCGCGGTGTTGTCATGGCAGAGACTCGAAGATCTGCCGCAGGCGCTGGGAGCAACGTGGCTTGATCGCAAGCTGATTGGCAAGGAGCCCGATGGGTTCGTGTCGGCTGGCTTCGGGGCGGAAGTCGAGACCGCATTGCGAACCAGGCGGCAATGGCTGATCGAGCAGGGGCTGGCGCGAGAGCAAGGGGGGCAAGCGCGGTACGCGCTGAACATGCTCGAGACGCTCGAGGCCCGTGAGCTGGCAAGGACTGCGGCCGACATATCCGCGCGCACCGGGCTTGAGCATGTCGACGTCAAGGCCGGCGACAAGGTTGAGGGCGTCTACCGGCGCGTGCTCACGCTGCACAGTGGGCGGTTCGCCTTGATCGAGCGATCCCATGAGTTCGCGCTGGTGCCCTGGCGGCCGGTGCTGGAGCGGGCGCGCGGGCAATTGGTCACCGGTCAGGTCGGCGGGGAGGGCATTTCCTGGTCGATCGGCATCAAGCGCGGAATTGGACGCTAGTGGCCGGATGCTCGGAAAGTCAGTCAGTTTCCGTCCAGGAGCGTTCGTGTTCCATCCAGGAGCGTTCGTGGAATTCATCTTTTGTGTGTCCAAGGAATTGAAATTAATGAGTATTATACTATTTTTGCGAGAATAGTATAGCTGAAATGTTCCAGAATACCGGTGGTTATACTATTCTCGCGAAAATAGTATAGCGAGGTTCCGAGATGCCGTCGAACCAAGCCCTCGATATCAGCTACCAGACGCTCTATTCGGAGCTTGTCCAGCGAAGCCTGGACGAGAGCTTCACCTCCGAATTTTCCATGAGCGGCCGCTTCGTAGCGGTCGAGGTGAAGGGCAAAAAATACTGGTACTTCGACACGCCGAAGCCCGAAGGCGCCGGCCAACACCGCCGCTATGTCGGTCCCGTCGACGATCCAGAGATCACCAAGCGGGTCGAAGCATTCAAGGATCTGAAGGCCGATCTCAAGGGACGTCGCCGTCTCGTTTCCACATTGACGCGCGAGGCCTATCTGCCGCGTCCTCTGCCGATGGCTGGCCAGGTGGTGGAAGAATTGGCGAAGGCCGGCTTCTTCCGCATGAGGGGCGTGCTCGTCGGCACTGTCGCCTATCAGTGCTACGCCGCCGTGCTCGGTCGACGCCTTGATGCGGCCGCCATGCAGACCGGCGACGCCGACTTTGCGCAATTCCACGAAATCTCGGTGGCGGTCAAGGATTCCATGCCTCCCATCCTGGAGGTGCTGCGCCAAGTCGATCCGACCTTCCGCGAGGTCCCGAGCCAGGCCGACGGCAGGGTCTCCACCCAATTCACGTCGAGGGGCAACTTCAAGGTTGAATTCCTGACGCCGAACCAGTGGTCGGACGACCAGGCAGGCAGGCCGGTCCCGATGCCGGCCCTCGGCGGGGCAGCGGCACTGCCGCTCCGTTTCCTCGACTACCTGATCTTCCAGCCGATCCGCGCGGTGCTGTTGCACGGTCCGGGCGTGCCGGTCCTCATTCCATCGCCCGAACGCTACGCCATCCACAAGCTGATCGTCGGCTCCCGCCGCAAGGAGGACCGCGATGCGACCGCAAAAAGCGCAAAGGATCGGCTGCAGGCCCGATCGATCATCGAAGCGATGATCGCCAACAGGCAGCAGGCGGACCTGGCGGCCGCCTATACGGAGGCATGGGATCGCGGCGATCAGTGGAGAGCGGCGATCCGCACCGGCATCGCGACCTATGATGACAGCTTCCAGACGTTGCTCCGGACCGAACTAGGGAAGGGTGTGTCCGAGCTCGGCTCCGATCGCGCCCCCTACGATCTCGCAGACAAGTCAACCGACACGCCAACCTCTCGTCCACAGTGATCCGCGGACCGCAGGCTCAACACCGACGCGGCCGCAACGCAGCCTCGACCAGCAGCAGCGGCACACAAGCCGGGCGCAAGAAGCTCGGCCAGGCATGCTCTGCCGACGAAGATCGACATGCCGATCATGTCGACGTCATCAAACAAGCTGCTCCCTGCGCGCCGGAACCAACAAGCCTGAGCCTGGTCGGCATGTGCACGCCTTGCGGGGCATTTCTCGAACGACATGCTCATCGCTGATCCATCCGGCACTCCGAAGCCCGCGCACAATGAGAAGCAGCTTGGTCATGCAGAATCGAGGCGCGACCACGCACCGCCTGCCGACAGAGGCAATATCTCTTCGCTGTTGAGTAACCGATCGCCCGGTGGCTGAGCGTGACATGGCAACGAGATGCAATCTGCGCCAGGTGTTCACGCGCTGTTGAAGCATTCGATGATGCTGTGCTGATCTTGATCCGCAACTTCGGCACTTGATCGGGCTTGATCGAAATCGCGCTCGCTGATGGCGCGACTTTTTATTTCGATTGAAGGCTCGCCGAATTTCGCCGTTCTCATCGTGCCGCTCACGTCGCGTGGGCGGATGGGGCGGCGAATGTTTCCAGCAAAGATCTACATCGGTCAGATCACGATCGTGTTCGGCATCGTCGTCGCGTCGACCTGAGGAGCGACGCAATGGACCGCGGCAGCCCTCGGCTTTCAGCAACGGCTGGGTGAACCCTGGTTCGCGATCGCCGGCTATCCTCGCCTGTTTAGCTTTTTATCGCGGCGGTGCCCTGATCGCTGAGGTCATCTTTCGGATTTCAAATCTCACCCATGCCCGCCGCCGTCAGAACGGGAAGCATGTCATGGTTTCGACGTAGCCCATCTGGTGAGATTCTGAACGTCAGCCGATCCAGCGGACTGACGATGAAGCGCCTAGCTCTGATGTCCCGCAAGACCCAGCGAAGTCGGATAGCCTCGCCCAAGGGCAAGCTCTCCAACTCACTCATCAGCTGGTTTGATCCTACGGTAGTGCATCCCCATGTCACGTCGCACGAGAGATCTGCGCTGGCTGCCGAAGGGTATCCAGCAGCTGCTGCTCTTCATCGATGCGCTGGCGAAAGCGCTCGCGCTCCCGTTCCGAGGTCGCGGTATCGATGAGATACTGGTAGTCACCGACGATCTTCTCGCTAACGCGAATGAGTAGCTTTTAAAGTTCGATCATGGATGTTTTTCTCCCGATCTCCCGGCGGCTGGATGACACAGCCGGCATATGCCCAGAGGCGGAGCGTCAGAGGCCACGCCTTGCGTGGCCTCCAGTTCCTCGCCGATGCGCCTTTCGATGAACTGACGCTCCAAGTCGGAAAGCTGCGTTTTCAGAAGCCACCGATAATGGCGGATGTTGGTGCGGTGCGCTTGGAGTTGCTCGAGCCGCTGGTCGATCAATCTGGAGTATGGCTTCTCCATCGGGCCGTACCTTGAGACTGCCGGGCTTCAGCCAGGTTATCGAGGAACATCGCGGTCCCCCCAATTGTTATCTAAGCATCATCGGCAACTATCAATTGGGCGCCGGTGGCTGAGAGTGTCGTGCTCCCGATCATTCGCTGGCGAAGCAGGCATTTCACCGCCGGCGCTACGCTCATTTCCTCCAATGCGGGGAGAACGCCGATGGATTCAAGCACCGCGACTAGCCTGATCACAAAGTTAACTGCCTCCAACCGGCTCGACAGCGATGACATTCAGGCACTTGAGCAGCTGCCGATCCAGGAACGCCAAGTCCCGGCCCAGCACATTATTGTCGCCGATGGCAGCCGGCCAAAGGAATGTTGCCTTCTCGCCGAAGGATTTGCGTACCGTGCAAAAATCACGCAGGACGGCAAGCGGCAAGTCCTCTCGTTGCACATTCCCGGCGAAATACCGGATCTGCAGAGCCTCTACCTCAACGTCATGGACCACGATTTCACGACGCTGACATCCTGCACGCTTGGCTTCATCCCTCATGAAGCGATCAAGGCCTTGTGTAAGCAGCGCCCGAATGTGACAGGTGCGCTTTGGCGCGAAACGCTCATTGACGCGGCGATTTTTAGGGAATGGATCGTCAATGTCGGCCGCAGGTCCGCGGACGAGCGTATGGCCCACCTTTTCGCCGAAATTCATCGTCGATTGAGGGCTGTCGGTCGAACGAGCGACGGTGATTTCGACTTCCCTATTACGCAATCCGATCTTGGAGATTGTCTCGGACTTTCGACGGTCCACGTCAACCGCACGCTGCAGGAACTGCGGCAAGAAGGTATCATGCAAGTCGAGCGGCCACACTACCGCATTCTGGACCACGACAAATTGGAGGAATTGGCCGGATTCGATCCGGCCTATCTTCACTTGCAGCCGACTGGCTAGCTCGAAGGGGAGACGATGCGCTTGGCGGTGACGTCGATCTGAAAGATTGCGTTTTGTTCCTCCCTTGACCGCGATCGACCAACGATTGGATTTGTCGAGGTCCAGATTGGACCCGATATCGCGAACCGTCGTCACGGCCTTCTGCCAGGCCATCTCGTCGTTCAGCAGTTCCTCGCCATCGGGATCGTCAAACGGACGGTCATTCGAAATGAGGAGCGTAGCCGGCAACTCGTCGTCGAACTAGAGGCGTCTATCTCACTTTCTTATTTAGCCGAGTGTGCTCTAGGTTTTGTGCAAGCCACACGGCTGGTCCGAGCGGGCCGCAGCCGCCGCATAGTACCGGGGAAAATAGCAACCGATAGAACGATTGGGTTACCTGATCCGGGGAGCCAAATGCGCTCCGCTAGTGTCTACTACTACGACAAGGCGCGCCCTGTCATGCCCCAGCGCTGAGCAATTGTCGCGGAAACCCGTAGCCGTCCGGTCTCGACTATCGTCGCCACCGATCTAAGCCAGCTCGGCCTCGCGGTGTGATCTCGCGGTCCACTAAGAGGACGGAGCCGCCAAGCCCGACCGTACCCGGATTGGCGGTTCTCTTTTGCACCGAATGCAAAATTAACAGGCAGGTCGCGGCGGCGAGCCTGAGCCTTTGTCGCAATTTATCTGGAAATCGGAACCCGCGACCTAGCAGCTCGGTTTAACGCAAAAGCCCGGCCGTCAACTAGGACGGCCGGGCGAAAGTGATACGAGCTCGATGAACGCTGCGGATATGCTGCGGCGCGGCAGGGCGGTGGGTACCTCGGAGGGTGTTTAGCCGCCGGACTGAGGCACGAAAGCATTCACGTATGCCGCTATTCGCGCCGCCGGTGGCGGTCGTAGCTGACGGAATGGTGGCGGCCAATCCGCACCAGCGGTACAATCGCAATTGCTGCGAGATGATCGGTGCTCATGGCGATGTCCTTGCATCGCCCCCATCAATTGGTCTTCGAGCGCGAGCTATTCCCTATAGGCGCCAGGCGTACCCGCCACTTTGCAAGATCAATGCATCGGCGATGGGCGTTCTAGGTTCCTCATTCCATTCGTGATGAAAATTGGGGAACGAAGACGCCCCGCCAGAAAGCAGCAGGCCCCATAAGCGCGTTTCACATGTGCTAATGACGCGGTGCCCGCATGATAGAAAACTCGTCTTCGAGCGTGGCGCTCATATGGCGTGGGCTACCGCTCGACCCCAGCGTAAATCGATCGCAGCTTCAGATTACATTTAGGATAGTTGCGTACCCATGAACGAGTTTTTTGACTGCAGCAAACGCGCTTTAAACATCCTCTCCGAACTTCATGCTTCCGAAAAAGAGTTGGTGGGCAAGGGGGTCGTCTTGTCCGATGGGAAAGCCGGCACAATTGAGCACGTATTTGTAGACGACGTCCATGGGCTCCGCATTGCAATTGCGGGACATGAAGGTCGATGGCCAATAGCGATGGTCAAGCAATTGGAAGGGGATCATCTCTCAAGAAAGCCAATCGCCAAAGCCAAATTACGGCGTGCGATTCACGAAGGTTAATGACTCCGCTGCTGCACACTGCGACGATAGGCTTCCTACGAGCGAGCTTAAAACCATGGAACGCATGAATGGAGTGGAGCGGACATTTGCGTCTGTTACTGCGCTGAGTGTCTTGGTTCTCGTCGCTAGCCTGACCGCATATGCGTTTAGCTAGTGGAGCCAGAAAAGTAGCGGCATCCGAACAATAGGGTAGATAACTTTCATTTCGTATTGTTTCAGCCTTGGAAACAGGCTCGCTGCTTCTCGGCGGACAGCGGTCCTCGATCTGGCCTGGCCCCAGCATGATCCGGATGCTGGGGCCATCTTTTTTGTGCTGCCTAACAGGACGCGCTCCCAGCACAGGCCGATTGCGCCCAAAGCCTTCTGGCCGTCCTTTTCATAGGAGCGGGCCTGACGAAGTTGGGTTACTCTGAAGCCAGGCGCTGATCCCGCCCCACAACGTCTGACGCCGCAGTATGTAAGCAAAGCCCGGCCTCAGCGATTCCTACCGCGCTGAGACCGTTTTACTTTCAGGAACAAGTGGCAATTTGTGGAGTTGCAAGGGAGGTTGCTCTCGGGAGGTGGGACGGGGGGGCATCGGTCTCAGTGCTCTCCCGGGGCATTGGGCAGTTCGCTTTCGTGAAGGCAAGCTATGACAGAAGAGCGCCGAGACTGAACACTGATCGTCGGATTTCTCAGTATTGCGGCTCAGCGCCATGCTTGATTAGCCGAACCCAGGTTGAACGGCTCCGAAATGCCTGTGTCGTCCTTCGCGGCCGGCTCAAACGCGAACTGCGGTTCTGGACGTCAATGTTACTCGGATTTTCATGTTACTCGGATTTTCGCCGCTCTGGATCGTTGGCGGAGCTGCTGATTTCCTTTAGGTTGTAGCCGTTCCGCGAGATGCAGCAAATTGCCTAGATCACGGATGCAAAACAGAAAGCAGACGTTGTCGACGTTGCTCGCGGTCAAGTTGATCTTTTCGCATCATCTCGAACTGAGCTTGAGCCTTGATGGTGCTTTCGTTTGACCTCTTTAACTCGATCAGCAACGCCTCCTGCTCCGCGAGTCGTTTTTCTCCCTCCACAACATCAAGTTCAATCTGCCGCAACTCGTCCATGATCGAGTCTTTGTGCATCTTAGTCCATCGCACCCGTGCAGTTACAGCCGTGTGAGCTTAACCATTTCCAAGAGCTAGCCGTTCCTTGAATTCGACCTTGCGCTGCAGGATTTTTCGGCAGGCCATGGTGGGAATAAGTTGCAATAGGAACGGCAGGATGAAACGGCGGTTTTACTCTGCCGGCGTCGAACGCTACGGTCGCCGGCGACGACCAAAAAAGCGGAGACTTGGCTTCAGCGCCTTCGGCTGAAGCCATTTTTTTGGAACAGATGGCAATTCCGGAGACAGAGGCCTCGCTTAATTGTCGACAAGGGTGGCTCGGCGACAGGCCGCTTCCGTTGTTCGACAAGGCTCAGTTCGGATTTCGCTGATCCAAGGGCAGCGCTCGCTTTCGAATATGCCTGCGCTCGTTCAAAATGATCCCAGCGCGTGTCATCGCAGCAGTTGCAGCGCGGTAGGTAGGGTCATAGGTCCTCCCGCACGCCGCGAAAGAACGGATGCCGTACCTTGCCCTCGGCGGATTTGGAGCGGTACTCGATCTCGGCCAGTACTTTCGGTTCAACCCAGATCGCCTTGTGTGCAATGCGCTTGGTATAGGGCTGCTTCTTGCGGATCTACGAATCAGCGCGGGGCGGGAACGGTTGAGCGGCAACTGCCTCGGCACTAGCCTCCGGGCCCAGGAAGCGCTGGGGCCGTTATCCGGCCAACTGAGGCGGCCTGATTAGGCGAAAATGCTCGTCAGCAGCGCAGCAAGCATTGTCGCGCTAAATATCGCAACGCCAAGACAGATGCGCGCTGCCTTCGAATAGGGGTCGAAGTGAGGCTGGTTGATCATGGGCGGCCTATATTGGCGCCTGCAGAGTTTGGGGACATCAGCCACTCGGTCAGATGAGCCACCGCTTCGTCTTGCCGGCCCCCCTCAGCAGGGCCTCTTTCTTGGCTAATGGAGGCACCGCCTTGGCCTTCGAGCGCAGGCGCATGGCCTCGTCAGTCAGACGTTCTCCCAGTGATCGGGTTTGTTTGAAACGACGCCGCTTGCTAGTCATAAAGCTGCTCCTGTTTGTGTGGGGCGGGAGCGCGGTGGCGGCGTTCTCGTCACCGATAGTTACCGAGGGCCGTGCGGTGATGAACTGACAATGACCCCGCGGAAGCTGGGTTTCCATAACACCCGTTAACTGTCTGAAACTCTGACAAGCCTGCTCGGCCGCGGAACGCACGACAGGAATAAGGGCATAGGCCCAGGCGCGGGAACGGAGTTGTCACGACAACTATAGTGCCATGCACTGCAGTCCAAACGCGTGGTTGCCGCTGAGGCGCCATCACGCACGCCCGACAGATTCGATCCGCGCTGACAAATGGCCTCGGTGCCGAGATCAAAAGCGATCTTAAGGCCACGCAAAAAGTGAGCGGAAAGCCGTTGTGATGCTCGAGCCTAATCTCGGGCGGCGCCGGGACCACAGCTAACCGATTTGATCTGTCCAGCTGCATTGAAGATCAGAAGCGCGCTAACTAAGCCACTGGTCGTGATGTAAGAGACCGCGACGTAATCGCGGTTTGGCTGCATGTCGTTCAACCCGAAGGCGGGATAACGCTTGAGCCTGTCGACCCAATAAGCCCGGAGCGCTTCCCGGCCAGTCAGCGTCTTCTGGCCTCCACAATCGCAATGGATCACCGCATCATCGGCAAACATGCCAACGATATCTTCAATGTCGCCAGCGCGGTAAGCATCAAGCCAATCAACCGCCGCGGCCATCGGGTCAAAGGACATATTCCTCACCTACATGCCTAAAGAGGTGAGATTAGAGCGTTTCTAGAGGCGCCGCCTACGAATAGATGTCTGCTTAGCCTGACTTTTTATTTCGGTTCTCTAACAGCCAGCTCTGCGCGATTTCTGAGGCGTCAAACAAGCCGCAGGGGCAGTTGCAGCCGATCGTCGAGATGTCGAACGACAAAGCCCCGCAGGGCCGTCGGCACGTTGGTCTGTGCAGATCGCAACGGCGCTGGATTTCGCGGGCGACGTCTTCGGATACGTCTTCCGACCAGCGCTCGGCGGTGTTGAAGCCGATCAGCCGAATCGAGGTCGGTCGCCACGATGTCGGCCTCGCGCCGCGCGCGGCCGATCGCCCCGAAATCGTCGGCGACCAGGTAGATGGTCTGATCCGTCGATGAAACGATCGAGGGTGCCTAGCTGGGACCGACGCATGACGCAACTCCACGCAACAAGGGAGCGGGCTCGCCCCTTGTTGCCAATCCGCAGCAGAGGCCCCGGCGTGGCGCGTCCGGGGCCTCGCCTTGTGCGGTAGGGTTCTCGGCTTGGAGAGAGCCGAGAAGTGAATTCAAACCCCCATCGAAGGTGGCGTCAAGTCTCGGGAAAAAGCGGAAATTGTCTCGCCAGGATTCACATGGTTTATTTCCGGACCGGAGCGTCGTTGGGATGATCCGACCAACAGGGCAGGTAATTTTTATTTCGTATTTTTTCAGCCCTAGAACGACGACCGTTGCTTCCTGGCGGACAGCGGCTCGGCGACCCAGCTTGGCCCCAGCATGATCCGGATGCTGGGGTTTCTTTTATGAGTAGGAACGAAGCGCAAGCATTGGCATTTGTCGCCCTGTTCGGTGCCGCACCGCTACAGGCACTGAGACGCCCAGCTGCACACTGGCCCCAGCTTCACTGCTGGGGCCCTTTCTTATCACGCCGTCTAGATAGGGCACTGCCGCGACAAACGACAAACTAAGACACCCAATCGCATCGGGAAGGAGTAGCAATTTCTGACACCAGTGTTAGTTTTAAAGCCTCGGGTCACGTCCCGATTCATCAAAGGACGACTGGCCCCGGCACCAGTCTCTAGGCCCCCAAAGGTGCTGGGGCCGTTTTCTGTTAGAGGCCGCCAACTGGGGCGGCCTACATAGGCCTAATTTTTGTTTTCAGCTTACGATCGATCAGCATCTCGGCCCGGCGCTTTGCCAGTTCTGCCAATCGTGTGCGCACGGTATGGCGGGTGGTTTCTCCGCCGATCTCAATGATGATCTCGAACTGATCATCATATAGGCGTTTTACGTCGAAGGTGACGCCCCTGTGGGTGAAGGTGCTTGGCATATGCAGAGGATAGCAAATCGATGTGCGGTCCTTGTACCGGAATGCTACGGGAAATTGTCCCGGTGTAGGAATGGAGCCATGCAAGGCCACTTGCGGAGGTGGCCTTAATCTCCCGCGTCGCTGGTTAGCGGACTTCCTAGGCCGAGGCCTTCATGGTCCGCTCGACCTCATCAGCTAGCTCCGGTGGTGTGCCGCCAGCTTGGCAAACAGGTCTTTCCTTGTCGGATTGGTCGCCAACTTGCTGATCAGCTAGCGCCGCGCTGGATGCGAAGGTCTAACTCGGCCTCGACGCGCTCGGACTGCGCTGGGGCCGTTTTTGCGAAGAGGTCGCCAACTGAAGCCGGCCTCAATTTGTCGCCGTGTTCGTTTGGTTTGCTTATCGTCCCGGTGGCCTCGGCGGCGCCTTCGGGCTGAGGAGATCACGCCGCAAGGCGACGGGCTGGTGGATTATCTAAGCTATGAAGGCAAACGGGTTCGGATTGTGTTTGTATTCGATGCCCTTGGCAAGATTTCGCATATGCGGTGCGCCCGGTCCTCGCGGTGATGACGCGTCCTCATCGCGCAACATGGTTCTGGAGTGGAATCCGGCAACGCACGATGGTCTGGCCTTGCTCGCGCACCAGCTGCAGCGTTCCGTCGAGGGCGCGCACCCGTTCGTGCATGCCGGTCAGGCCTCTCCCAAAGGTCAGGTCCGGCGGCAGGCCAATGCCGTCGTCCGAAATCTCGAGCTGAATTTGATCGCCGTCGACGATCGCGGCGACGCCCATCGTGGTCGCGTGAGCGTGCCGGAGCGCATTGGTCACTCCCTCCTGGATAACGCGGTACGCGGTTTGCGAGAGCAGGGCATCGAGCTCATCCAGACGATCGTCGAGCCGGGATGTCACGCGGAGGCCGGGCGCCTGGGATCGGGCGTTTCGCAGCAACGTCTGTACGCTTGCGGCTAATCCAAGATCCGCAACATAAAGCGGGCTCAGTCCCTCGAGGACGCGCCTATTCGCCTGTTGCAAGGCTTCGGCTGCGCTGAGGATGCCATGCGCCGGCGAACCCGGCTCGGGCGGGCCCTCCGTCTCGGGATCCGACAGCGCGGTAGCGTTGGCGCGGATCGCGAACAGAAGCGGGCCCATCTCGTCATGTAGCTCCCGGGCGAGCTCGCGGCGCTCCTCGTCCTGCACGGCGACGATCTTGCGCAGCAGGTTCCGATTGTCTTGGCTAAGCCGCCTCAGCGTCACTGCAAGCTGATTGGCTTCCGCACAGCTCTCGCGGATCTCCGGAGGGCCGGCCAGCGGAATGGCGGCGACGTAATCGCCGTTTCGCATCCGGGTCAATCCGGCGCCGAGTTGAGCCAGCGGCCGAAGCGCCGCGCCGGTCGTGAAATAGGCGCTCAGCGCGGCGAGCAGCATCAGCGCCGAGCTCGACGAGACGATCGCAACGAAGCCCGCCCATTTCTCCTCGATGTCCGGCGACAGATCGGGACTGAAGACGATGTCCCCGACATGCGACGCTCCGATCCTGATCGGATGCGTGGAGCCGAGCTCCGGAACCTCGAGCAGGGCAGTGAACCACGCGGGAATGTTGCCGCGGTGGCGGTCCGCCGCGCTGCGCTGCGGCCGCGTTCCAGGCGGCACGAATGCGATAGTCTCGGACCTCCCGAGCTTGTCCGCGAATGCGTCGAGGGTTTGCGGAGGATTGCCGGCGACTGCGAGCGCGGCATTCAGCGCATTGGCCACCAGCTCGGCGGAGCGCGCGGCCTGGGCGTTCTCATTCTCGAACTGCTCGGGGGAGACGATCTGCAGGGCGAGGCCGCCGAGCAGCAAGGCGCCGACCACCATCGCGGCCATCGGCAGCAACAGCCGGGCACGAAGTGAGAGGTGGTTCCAGAATCTGTTCCAGAGTCTTGTCACGTCGGGCTCCGTTCAGCGATTCTTCTCTTTCAATTTCCGCGCGAAGTTCTATCAAAGGCAGGGGAGAGAATGATGCACGATACCTCCAAATCGTCCATGAGAGTATTGATCGTCGACGACCACCCGGTGGTGGTGTCGGGCTGCCGGTCCCTGTTTGCTTCCGACAAGGCGGTGAAAATCGAGGAGGCCGCCGATGCCAAGGCCGGCTTGCGCGCCTTTACCCAGAAGCGGCCGGACGTGACCGTGATCGACATCAAGCTTCCCGATGTCTCCGGATTCGAGCTGCTGCGCAGGATCCGGAAAGACGACCCGGTCGCCCGGATCATCATGTTCAGCATGAACGACGATCCCGCTTTCGTGGTGCGAGCGGTGGAGATGGGGGCGCAAGGCTATGTCTCCAAGAGCGACGATCCGCGCCTGTTCGTCAAGGCGGTGCGCAAGGTCGCGGCAGGCGAGCGGTTCATTTCGCCGCATCTCGCGGAGGCGATCGCGTTCGCCGGCGCCGCGATCAAGGCCAGCCCCGCCTCGCAGATGTCGGCGCGGGAGCTGGAGATCTTGCGGTTGCTCGGCCGCGGCGACAAGATCGTCGAAGTCGCATCAGCGCTAGGCATCTCCTACAAGACTGTCGCCAATGCCACGTCGCTGCTCAAGCAGAAGCTCGGCGCGAAGAACCACTCAGACCTGGTACGGATCGCCGTCGAAATGGAACTTGGCTGATCCTTGCATAAATTGAACTGGTCGCGTGCAGTGACGCGGACAATTCTTCATTGCCGTACACCAGGCGGCATTCATCAGGCCAAATCGAAGCGACGAACGCACCGGTAGCGGCAATCTTCAAGCAAGAGCTTCACGGCTCACCAGTTCGGGAACGACCAGCCCTGCCATTCCGGCTCGCGATAGCTCGCGAAGCGCTGACCGCGCTGTGCAAGTCGCTGGCGTCTCTCGCGCTGCGCCTGCCGGGTGGGCTTTGCGTGTCGCGCGCTGCGCTCGGGGCGCGCCGGCGGAGCTGCCCGCGACGCATCAACCTGCGCAACCGTCGCGGGCGGCGCAGCGGGGACCGGCGCCGCGACAGCCGCCGAAGCTGTGGGGGCAGGCGCGGCGGCAGGGAGCGGGGTGCTGGTGTCCATGCGTATCGCCTCCGGCCATTTGTGCTGCGAGCGAATGCGGATGATCGTGCGATCGATGTCGTTGCGAGCGACGGTGACTGGCGCCGGGGCTGAAAAATACCAGTCGGTGAGAAGCAGCAGGCCGAGCAGCGTCGCGCCTGTGAACAGAAAGTACCGGACCAGAGGCATCAACAACCTTCACCGCAATCCCGGACCGCATATCGGCACCGGCGCCGATCAACGGGAGAAAATGGCAAACGTTCCTCGCCGATCGCATGCGCTGAAACAGCCGCCCGCGGGCGGCCTCATCACGTCGTCGGTACGCTCACCAGGTCACCCAGTTGCGGCCGCGCCAATAGCCGCGCCCTTCGTGCTCGCGGAAGGTGAATCCCTCGCGGCCCCCAGCGCCAATTGTCCTCGGAACCACGACGCGGGATTCACGCGGATAAGCATAGGTCTCATGGGTGTGCCAGCACATCCGCCCAGCGCACGCGATCGCCGCCGATGCGCTGATCGCGGACGCGGTCAGGAAGCCAGCGCCAAGGATGGCGCCCGCGGCCGTCTCGCCTAGCGGTCTCATCTCATACCTCCTCAGGTCGGAACCTTTGCCGCTGCGCCAACATCCCGGTTTTGCTGCCGTCCCTTATGTCGGGAAAAATATGCAAATGGCTGGGAACGATTTGCCTCGGTGGCGGTTGATAACCTGCTTAAACGTACGCAATCAACTTCCCCAAAGGCTCCGGCGCGGTTCCCCGCTGCGCCGGAGCCAATCATTGTGCCGGGTCGCGGCGAACGGGAAAGTGCGCCGACCGTGCGTTTGGCGCGGTAGGGAATGTTGATCAAACAAGTCAACCGGCTGCTTTCTCAAACCACACGATGGCTGCCGGCTCTGAAACGGGATGAGGGCTATTGCCTGCGCTAGACGGAGCGGCAACTGTTGCCGCGGCAGGCATCGCCAGATTCTTTGTCGCCCTCGATTGGACGAACTGGTTCGATATCACGATCAGTGCAAGCGAGAAAAATGCCACCACCGACATGGATGCGACCTGGTCGCCAGCGCCCATCTCAGCCACTCCGTGTTTGCCTCGGACGGTGAACGTTGCAGAAACCGGTTCGTTCCTGGAGGCGGGAAAAACCGGCAACATGCGGGCGCCGCCGCCGGCGCGGCTGCCGGCCGGCTGATGAAACCCGCCATAAGTCGCATGCGGCAGCCGCGAATCGACAGCGTCCGCCTCGGCGCGGCTCCTGATCGGCACGACCCTCGCCTGGTATGCGATGCTTTTGGTTTTCGTCGAGTCAGGACCATGCCAGTGGCGCCGGCCTGCCTGGTGCTGGTCGGCACGTCGGCTTCAACGTCAGCTTAGCGCCTCGCCTGCGGCGCGCTTCTCGGCCGCTCGGGTGGCATGGATCGTGGTCACCGCCCGGGCGCGCGCCAGCTCCTTGGTTCGCCTTCCGCTTATCCTGGAGCGGCAAGCCAGCGGTCCTTTCCTTTTGGGCGGCAAATGCAAGGGCGCCATGGTGGCGTTCGAAGCCGCTCGCTGACGGATGGCCACCGGAAACAATGTTCGTATGGTCGCGATGATCAACCCGCCGACGGTCAATGCCGTCCGGCGACCCGAGCGACCGTCAAGCTGATTAAGCCGATCGTCTCGCGCTACTTTTTACGCAGGAGTTTTGACGGCGCCATATCTTCTGGCACCGCTCGAGGTCTCCGCGGCGTTTTACTCCGCCGAACACGAGGGACGCAATTGACGGCGCCTCTATTCTCAACTCGAAAGTGTCCAAGTGCCTTGGGGGCTGCATGACTGTCGGTGCGAAGCGGCTGGTTGATCACCTGCGGCGGAGAATCGACGCGCTAGCTGCGTGCCTTCGTCACAAGAAATCCACCGTCTATGACACTGTTCGCGCCGTCGACCGGCTTTTGCGGAGCCGTCCTTAGGGGCAGTGATGGCCAGATCATTGCGCTGAATCGGATCCGCGATCACGCGCGGGCGAAAGCTTTCTGATCGGCCTTTCGAGCGCTTCTCCACCAAAGGTCGAAGATTCGGAGAAAATTGGAAACTTTTGCCATCGCGCTGAGTTGGCAGCGACTGGATGCGGTCGCTTGGAGCGTGAGGATGGTCGACGAAGTCACGGTGAGAAGGGCGGCAGAGACGGCCTGGATCGTGTACCGGGCGGCGCACCCTGACGTTGACGTTCACGACAGCCGCCGCTGCCTGCTCGAGCGCTATTTGCACAGGAGACGGGAAGAGCGAGAGAGCGATGCCGAAGATCTCGCCAGCTTCGGGATAGCCTACTTGCACCAGCCTCCCGAAGACGAAGGTTGACGGGCGTGAAGATGTTCGTCGCGCGGATGGTCTGCGAAAGCACAAAGCCCAGTTGGACGCTGCTAGCGATTTCATACCTCAGTTCCGCGGTCGTTGTGATTGCCATGCAGTCCGTGGTCGGGGCCTAGCATGCGGATCGCCCAGCTTGCTCCATTGGCCGAGAGCGTTCCGCCGAAGCTCTATGGCGGCACGGAGCGCGTGATCGCCTGGCTTGTCGACGAACTGGTCGAGCTCGGACACGACGTCACCCTGTTCGCGAGCGGGGATTCGAAGACAAAGGGAAAGCTCCATCCTGTCTGGCCGCGTGCGCTGCGCCTGGGGCGAAGGGGAACGGATCCGAACGCCGCATGCGCGCTGCTGATCGAAGCCATCGCCGATCGCGCGGGCGATTTCGACGTGATCCACTCCCACGTCGACTGGTTGCCTCTTCCGGTGCTAAGCCGGACCGGCGTGCCGTTCCTGACGACAATGCACGGCCGGCTCGACCTTCCCGGGCTGTCCGATGTGATCGGGGCTTTCCCAAACGCGGCCTTCGTCGCGATTTCCGACGACCAGCGTCGACCACTTCCGGATGCGAACTGGATCGCGACGATCCAGCATGGGCTGCCCAATGATCTGTTTAGGCCGTCCTGCGAACGTGGTTCGTACCTGGCCTTCCTCGGGCGGCTGACGGCGGACAAGGGACCGGAGGCCGCCATACGCATCGCACGCGCCGCGCGGACGCCGCTGCGGATAGCGGCCAAGATACCGCGCTCGGAGACGGCCTACTTCAAGAAGAAGCTCGAGCCGAACATCGATGGCGGGGAGATCCAACTTGTCGGCGAAGTGGACGAAATCGGGAAGCAGCCGTTCCTCGCCGGGGCCGCCGCGTTGCTGTTTCCGATCGCGTGGCCGGAGCCGTTCGGGCTCGTCATGATCGAAGCGATGGCGTGCGGGACACCTGTGATTGCCTACCGAGCCGGCTCGGTGCCCGAAGTGGTGGAAGACGGCGTCACCGGCTTTATCGTGGATAACGAGGAGCAGGCGATCAGGGCAGTGAACGAACTGGGCCGGCTGGACAGAAGAGTGGTCCGCGCCCGGTTCGAGGAGCGCTTCGCCGCAAGTCGGATGGTGAAGGAGTACGAACGCCGATATCGCGAGCTGCTCGGCCGCGGAGGACGCGAAGGATTCGAGACGGGGTCAACCATATCGCGCCCGGAAGTCGGCACGGCTTCAGAGTCTCTTCGTTGAGTCGCCGATCAGGAGGCTCGCATGAAAACCATTCTTTCCACGGCGGCTTTTGTTCTTCTCGCGACGGCCGCCCTTGCGGACGAAGTGCCTCCTCCACAGCCGGAGGTCCAGCAGGCCGGCGACTCCGCAAGGCAAGCGGAAGACTGTTCGAATGAGGTTTGGCAGCTTTGCCTTCACTCCCAAGGCAAAGGAATTGTCGTCCGGCTCGTGAGCACCGAACATCGTTAGTGGACCGGATCCTGACCCCCATCAAGCATGGGTAGAATCCTTTGCGCCCCGTTTCGACTGAAAGGAGCGATCAGGAACAAGTGGCAATCGCGGGCGTTGGGGCCCGGCATCTTGAACGGGTGCGGCTCACGTTGGAGGAGATAATCGATGAAAAGCTTTCTTGCCGTCGCTCTGCTTGGCACTGCCGTGATCGGCGGCGGCGCGTTCGCGCAATCCACCCAGCCCGCCGATCGCGCCGCGCCGGCGGTCACGGCCCAGCCGGCCGATGCGAAGATGGCGCTCAAGGGAAATTGGCGCGCTTCGAAGCTGATAGGCCTGAACGTCTACAACGAGGCCAACGAGAAGCTCGGAGACATCAACGAGCTGCTCGTCGACAAGAGCGGCAAGATCAACGCGGTGGTGATCGGTATCGGCGGCTTTCTGGGCATGGGCGAGCACGACATCGCCGTCTCGATGGACAAGCTGAAGTTCGTCGAAGAGCCGGTCCGGACCAGCTCGAGCAGCACGTCGACCAACTCGCGCGACACCACCACCGGCGCGGCTTCGACGAATACGACGAACCGCAACGCGAACGATTGGGTCCCGGACCACGCGGTCATGAGCGGCAACAAGGAGCAATTGAAGGCGCTCCCGCAGTTCAAATACTCGGACTACAATTAGTGCGGCGAGAACTCACGGAAAAAGGGCCCCCGCTGGGCCCTTTTTTCTGCCGGGCCCAATGGTCCAAAAAAATCGCCCGGTTTGCGGGCGAGCCTTTCATGCGGACTGTTCGCTCAGTGCATGTGAACTATCCAATAGCCGACGCCGTCAACAACGAGCACGGGGGAACGGCCCATAAAGTCAGTACAAGCATTTTCTCCTCCAATGGCCTTCAGAACGTTTTCGCGAGGCCGGCTCGGCCCTGCGATGGCCGTTTACTGTTCGGTGCAGACCTTGGTGGTCTTCACGGCGGACTCGGCTTCCGTCTTGGTCTTGTAGACGCCGTCGCCCACGACCGTCGTCGTGGTCGTCGTCGGCTTGGTGTCGACAACGGTGCACTTTTTGGTCGTTGCATCACGAACGATGTAGAACTCGGCGGCGCTGGCGGCCTGGGTGCCGAGGGCGAAGGCGGCGAGGCCGCCGCACACGATCAGCTTCTTCATTGACTCCTCCAATGGCTTCTAAGTAGTCACTGCCAACGGGCAGGCGGGCGCGAAGTTCCGTTTCTTCCCGGCAGTCGGAAGGCACACCGCTCATGTCGCGAGACTGATTTCTCGCGGCGACAAGAATTTCCACCGGCGCCGTCTCAGCCGATTTGCCGAAACTTCCCGTTCTGGAACCTGGCCCTTCGTCCGGTGTTGTTCGGCGACCAATTAGGAGGATTTCAGATGAACAAGCGTTTATTGTTGGCTACGACCGCCGCAGTTGCGCTCGCGACTTCGGCTCTCGCACAATCTTCTCCGAGCACGTCGAGCTCCAATCCGTCGGCTACGCAGCGTCAACAGGATTCCACGTCGACGCCGCCGTCCTCTTCGACGTCGACACCGTCGTCCAACTCCGCTCCGGGATCCGCGCAGACCAACCCTTCGACGAATGCGGCCCAGACGCAGCCTCCGCCAGCGACCGGCCAGAGCGCTGCAGGCCAAACGTCCAACTCCGGTACGGGCACCAACACCACGCAGGCGCCCACGTCGAACAACTCTACCAACCAGGCGCAGACGAGCCAGCCCTCCAACCAGACTAATCCGCCTTCGAACCAGGCGCAGACCAATCCGCCTGCGAACAATCAGACACAGAGCGCGAACCCACCGGCTTCGGGCACCAATCAGGCTCAGTCTCCGACGGGTAGCAATCCGACCACCACGGCCCGGCAGCCGAGCAGCCAGCAGAACACGGCCAATCGCTCGTCGAGCACGAACGTGAACGCGTCCGTGAACATCAACGATCAGCAGCAGACCCGGATCAGCACGTCGATTTCACACCTGGATGTGCAACCGCTCAACAACGTGAATTTCTCGTTGTCGATCGGCACGGCCGTGCCGCGCGATGTACATCTGCAGCCGCTACCTGCGGAGGTCGTCGAGATCGTACCCCAGTACCGGGGCTACAACTTCGTGCTGGTGAGGGACGAGATCGTGATCGTGGAGCCCTCCAGCTACAAGATCGTCGCGGTCCTGCCGTACTCGGGCCGCTCCACGGCGGCCGCGCCGGCGCGCACCGAACAGCGCAAGACGACCTTCAGCGACAAGGACCGCGAGGTCATCCGCAAGCACGCCAAAGCGCGGCCGGTCGAGCGCGAGCGTCGCACCACCACCGGCAGCTCGGTTCGTACCGAGATCCGCACCGGAGAGCGCGTGCCGGAAGGCGTGGAGATCGAAGCGTTTCCCGAAGAGGTCTATCGGGATGCTCCGAGCCTTCGCGAGTACCGGTACATCAACCGGGACAGCCGGACCTACATCGTCGAACCCCATGAACGTCGCATCATCGAAGAGATCGACTGATCTCGCCAAGGAAGGAGAATATCCATGAAGAACATCGCGCTTGGAGCTCTCACCGCGACCTTGATGGCGTCGTCTGCGAGTGCGGCACCTCTTGCACCTGCAGCCATCGCGTCGACTGAGGCTGCGGGCATCGAGCAAGTCCGTCTTGTCTGTAACGAGTATGGCCGCTGCTACCGGACCCGCGGTCCCCGCTATGTCCAACGCTACTACGGCGGAGACGACGGCTACGTGGTTCGCCGCAGCTACGGCTATTACAATGGTCCAGGCTACTACGATCGCGGCTACGGCTACTACGGCGGTGGCCCAAGCATCGGTTTCAGCTTCGGCACCCGGAGCTGGTGAACTAGAAATGGGGCCGCTCTCTGAGCGGCCCTTTCGCCGTCGATTACGTTTTCGCGGTGATGAGATGTCTGCTATTGCGAAGCTCCTGGGACAGAAAGAGCAATTACCGGCGCGGCTCGAAGCCGGTCTCGGCCCGAACGAGCGAGCCGAAATCCAGGCGCTCGCTCCTCGCCAAGATCGAGACTGCGCTGAAGTTGCTCGGCACCCAGGAGTCCGCCGCTGCAGGCGAAGAAAGACGGCGCGTGTCGTGGTTGTTGTTCATCACTCGCTCTTCCACCAAGCGCTCGCGGCAGATATCCTAGGAAGCAGGACGCGCTTTGATCTCTGGCTGGCAGCGGCACATGTCCTCGCCAAGCGATACAGATAAAACCAATGACGCTGCCCGCCGACGGCGAAGAAGGAGCAATTCATTGCTGCTTGTCCTGGCCGTTGGATTTCTAGTCTTTGGCGCCGCAGCGGGCGCACTGTATTATGCGCTGCGGCCGGAAGTTCTCCGGATCGCAGTTGGACCTCCCGGAAGCGATGATCACAAAGTAGTTGAGGCGATGGCCGATGCCTTCGCCAGCGAAAGCAGAACTGTCAGGCTGTCCCCGATCAAAGCCGACGGGGCGGTCGAATCCCTCGCGTTGCTTCGTGCTGGGAAGGCCGACCTTGCGGTCGGTCGCGGCGACCTGGATATGCCCGCCGACGCGCAGACCGTCGCCACGCTGCGTAAGAACTTCGTTGTGCTGTGGGCGCCTTCCGGACTTGCGGGCAAGGCCTCCAAAAGAAAGCACGCGCCGAAAATCAAGGAGATCGCCGATCTCGCAGGGCATCGTGTCGGCGTAATCGGGCGGACCCCGGCGAATGCTGCTTTCCTGCGGGTTATCCTTAGCGCCTCCGGCGTGCAGGCGGACAAGGTCGCGATTATGCACTTTGGAACGGACCACATCGAGGAGCTGGCACGCGACCCGACCCTCGATGCATTCATGGCGGTCGGTCCGCTCGATAGCAAAATCACCTCCGACGCCATCGCTGCAACGACCCGCGTGCGAGGCGCGCCGAAGTTTCTCGCGATCGAGACATCGGAAGCCATCGCCCTGAAGCACCCGCGGTATGAATCCGAGGAAATTCCGCCCGGCGTCTTCAATGCCGATCCGGCTTGGCCTGATGACAAGGTTGAGACGGTCAGCGTCAGCCATCTGATCGTGGCGCGAAAGACATTGTCTGAAGCGACGGTGGCGGCCTTTTTCCGGCAATTATTCGCTGTCCGTCAGGCGATTGCCAGACAAGTGCCGGGGGCTGCACACATTACCAAGCCTGACACCGAGAAAGATGCCGAGCTGCCCGTGCACCGGGGAGCGGCGGCCGTCATCGAAGGTAACGAACGCAGCTTTCTTGACAGATACGGCGACTACTTCTGGTTCGCTCTCCTGCTCCTCTCCGCGATCGGTTCGGCCGGCGCCTGGTTGCGTCGCTATTTGAATCGGGACGAAAGGGAGGAAAACACCAGCCATCGCAACAGGCTCCTGGCCATGGTTTCCAGCGCGCGGACCGCGGAAACCAACCAGGAACTGCTGGCCCTGCAACGCGAGGCTGACGCAATCATCGCGGAAACGCTCGAAAGTTACGATGATGCCGCCATCGAAGAAGAAGAGCTGGCAGCCTTTGGCCTGGTGCTTGAACTGTTGAACCATGCCATCGTCGAAAGGCGAGCTGCGTTGCAACGAGGTCCCCTTGAACCGGTTCGAGGCGCGGCAGTGGGTCACAGCCTTCCGCCTCGGGGATAAGGTCTCGTATGAGAAAACTGCACCTTGGGAAAATGATTCTGCGGCTGCCTTCATTCGATACCTTGAAAAGTGACAGTACGCGAACTCGGGCGTGTGCCCGTCACCAGCGGATTAGTTGGCCAGCGCGTCCGGACGAAGCTGGAACTGGACCACCAGGGGGCTCGATAGTGTGGCGTCCGTCGCTCCCGGATGTGGCGCGTCGATAGCCTCGATATGAAACGGTGTGCGGTTGCCGGAAGCCACCCGAACAGCCTTCCAGCCCGCTGCGGGATCATCGATCCGCCCATCGATCTGCTTGTCAAAGAACCCATCGGATAGGGCACGCGCCACGGCGCAGCTCGAGATCGGCGCGAACGACATTGGCCGTATCGTCAAAAGTGCGAATGGGCCCGAGGGCGGTGTGTGGGTCATCGCCGAAACCAAAGATCTCGGCACGTGATTACGGAGCATCGTATGCGTCGTCGTAGGCGTATGGCCCGCCTTAGTACCCGGCGCCATTGTACCTTGGACCGTAGTCATAGTAGCCCGGACCCGGTCCCCAGGCATACGCCGAGGAGGCAAGCCCTCCGATGACCGCGCCGGCGATCACGCCTCCGGTCGCCCCACCATTGCAAACTTCCTCATCGGATCATTCCTTTCTCGTTTCTTTCCCGGCTCGACAACGGGAAAACCAGGCATTGGTTGCTGGTTGTCCGCAATGCCTCGGCGCCGGGGCCCGCGCAACAGCTTGACCGAAGGCAGGTTCAATCCGCACTGCGGTGCGGCCACTTTCTGAGCTGGCCGAGCCGGATCTCGAGTGTAGACTTGGCTGGATATTGGGGCGCTAAACACTTTTGAATTTGGCGCCCATGTGATTGTGATTGCGTTACAATCTTTTTCCTTTGGGGGCCTCATGTTCGATCCGGCAATGACCGCGCTTCTGTGTATCGTCCTCGACGAGGTCTGCGAAGACGTGTCGCGCTATGAGACCGGCGCACGCACCCACGTAGCTTTAAGTATTTTGGAAGCCGCGACGAATGGCGACACCTCGCCCGAGCGGCTGAGGCAGGTCGGCCGCGAGGCTCTTCACGGCGCGCCGACGATGTGGCGATAGCGGGCGGGAGCGGGTGGCCTGAACTTCCAGGTCACGGTGCTGAAGATCCTGGTGAGCTATCCCGACGGATTCGCCGTCATGCCGGACCTCAAGCGCGACCTGGCGATCCTTGCGACGAGCGGACGGGACTGGGGCGAGCGGACCAAGCGCTCGGCCGCACGCATGCCGGATCTCGACATCTTCTCGCAAGGACTGGTGGAGCGCCTGAACGGCGGTTGGCGCATCACAGAGAAGGGCCGCGCGGGGCTGGAGCTCATGGAAGCCGCCCGGCCTTCCGACGTAGAGCTGCGAAGCGAGGGACCCCGGGCCGAGTCTTCGCCTGCAGCGCCCAGATCTCCGCTTCCTGGCTCAACCCGCGAGGGCTAGACCCAACGGCGTCAGCGGCGTCGACCCGTCCGGGAGCGGGCGCGGGCGAAGGCTTTCTGACTCCGCCACGGGCCGCCGTACTGGCGGCGCTTCGGGGAATTCGAAGACTTTCATCACCGTGCTGCGCACCGGCCCACAATCGCAAGGTGGGAGCGGCGCGCCGTGCGTCGTTCCGCTGCGGCAGGAATCCTAGACCCAGGGGTAGGCGTTGCGGTCGCGTCCCGGCCGAATGCTGCCGGAGGGCGAGAACGACGGCACCGAGGCTTCAGCCAAGGAACGGAGCCATGGTCGTCCGGTTGACTTCTGAAGACAAACTTCAGGAGGTCAACATGGCCATGGAAGATCGCGAGACGTTCAGCTTGATCGGAAGTGACAAGGTCGAGGGCACCAACGTGTACGGGGCCGACGGCGAAAAGGCCGGCTACATCGAACGCGTCATGATCGACAAGATCAGCGGCAAGGTATCCTACGCGGTGCTGAGCTTCGGCGGTCTGCTCGGCATCGGTGATGATCACTATCCGCTGCCGTGGCAGGCACTGAAATACGACACCAACCTTGGCGGCTACGTCACCGGCATCACCCACGACAGCTCCGCGGCGCTCCCAAATATGCCGATGAGAGCAGTTGGAACTGGAGTGACCCCGCGACCACGCGGGCGGTGAATGCCTATTGCGGTGTGCCGGTGGCTTGAGGCGGCACTCGGGGCCACGACCCTGCCGTTACGCGAGACCCACCCGCCTTTCCGCCTTGGTCCCGATGGAGACTTAAAAGTGAGTGCTGCAATTCGCGTTCTGGTCGTGGACGATGAAGCTCTGATCTGCAGCTTCATCGAGGACGCCTTGTGCGACGGCGGTTTCGAGGCTTGCTCGGTCCATTCGGGGGAGGTGGCCCTATCCACCTTTCGCGATGGGCGAGAGGGGTGTCGGGCGTTGCTGACGGACGTCAACCTGGGTAGCGGCATCAGCGGATGGGAGCTGGCGCGGCAGATCAGGGAAATCACGCCTGGCTTTCCTGTCATCTACATGACGAGCGCCAGCGCGCCAGACTGGAAATCGCAGAGTGTCGATGGCAGCGTCCTAATCGAGAAGCCCTTTACGCCCGCGCAATTGGCTGCGGCCGTCTCGCAGCTACTCGATACCGGCCTCTCGCCGGGTTGAACCGGGATCATTGTGAGCTTCCGATCCTTCGGTCGAGCCCGCAGATGGTGGCTATGCCGTGAGGGCACTGGCGATCGGGGCCCAACCTCGCCAAGAAGCCGCGCAAGGCATCAAGCGGGCAGAAGGAAATGCTGATGCCGATCAAGGCAAGAAGGCCGCGAATGAGGCCCCAGTGAAAAGCCGACGGCCAGGCCGCAGGGGAAGTCTGCCTGTGTCACGGGCCCCATGGAACGAACGGGCTTACCGCGCGTCGAATCACTTCCCACCCGGCGCACTCCCCCTAAGGCTTCGCCGGGAGAAAGCCTGCCCATCAGGGTTGGCGGTCCTGATGCACATTATTGGGCGAGGACCCTCGGAGGAGGGGCAATGAGCAATGAGCAATCGCATATCGGAGCGGAGAATGCCGACCCCGACCGAAGGAGAAGCTCGAAAGGTCTTTAGTGACGCGGATGCCAAAGTGGCGGTGTCGAGTATGAACGCGCCCAGCAGGCGTTCCATGCGAACCGGGAGTGCCTGAAGGCGGAACGATTGGCCCGCGAGGCGGCAGCGAGACATCTAAGGCCTGAACAGCCAGAAAATCTGAAGATCCGCAAGGTCCGATTCGGCTTGCGATGATGCAGCGACGGTGGGAACACTGTGCATGAGCAACTGAACGGCAAGCCCGCGGTTGGGATCCAATGAACAGGCTTTACCCCCTGGTTCTGGAGCACCGGCTTCCAAGCCCGGTCCGGTACGGCATCTCCGCCTGCATCATGGTGGTGTGCGCCGTGCTGCAGACGGCGCTGCAGACTCAGACCGGGGCGCCTGGATATTTCCTGCTTTTGCCCGGCGTTTTTCTCTCGGGCCTGATCTTCGATCGCGGCTCTGGAATATTCGCGGCCTTCATCGCTATCGGCGTGGGCGCCTACCTCAGCTACGCAGGTGGCTTCGGCATCGATTTCCTCGCGACGAATGCACTGTTCGCGATCACCGCCGCCGGGACAGCCATCGTCGCCGAATTTCAGCGCGCGGAACTCCGACGCGTCATGCAGGCGGACAAGACCAAGACCTTGCTGCTGCAGGAGATGGCGCACCGGACGAAAAACAATCTCGCAATCCTTGGCGGCATGATCCGGCTGGAGGCAAGGCACGGCGGGCCGGAGGTCGCGGCTGCGCTGGAAGCCACCGCCCGCAGGGTGCAGGTGATGGCGGAGGTCTACGACCATCTTGCGCTCAAGGAGGACTCGCGCTCGGTCAACATGCGCTACTTCCTAAATGACGTGGTTGAGAAGGTCTTCCAGTCCTTGGCTCCATCTGGGCCGGTTGCCTTCCAGGTGGTCTGCGAGGACATTCTCCTGCCGAACAACCACGCGCTTGCGATCGGCATGATCACGAACGAATTGGTCACGAACTCGCTGAAGTATGCTTTTCCTGGCGACAGGCCAGGAAACGTCGTTGTTTCTTTGTCGAAAGGAGACGGCATCGAGCTGTCGGCGTCCGATAATGGCATTGGCCTGCGGGAGGGAGCAGAGCCGGGCGGACTGGGCTCCCGCATCGTGCACCTGCTCACTCAGCAGCTCGAGGGCGAAATCACATACGAACGGCTGGACCCGGGTCTGCGCGTCCAGGTGCGGGCGCATCCGCGTTAGCATTCCTTATCGCTAGGGACAGGTCCATCTGAAGGGGAATTGGCATTGCGTCAGGAGCCGGTGCACCAAGTCCTTCTTGCACCTGCTTGCCTGGCAACGGAGGAGGGCCCAATGTCGACCGTCGCAAAGCTTCTTGCACGGAAGCAGGCGCTCCTGCAGCGACTACAGCGTGATCCCGGACCGAACGAGCGGGAGGAAATCGAGGCGCTGATCGCCCAGATCGAGACAGTACTAACGCTTCTCGGCGGCGGAAACGATCATGCGTGCGCTCAAGGACGACGACTGGATGGTGCGCGAGATGGCGGCCGAGACGCTGGGGCTCAATGTCAATGGTGGGTTGGTCGCCGCCGCCGCCGCGTTGGGCGAGATCGCTCATCCGGATGGCGAAGTGTTCCTGGCGGTCATTGCCGATGACCCGGATCCAGATGTCAGAAAGAACGCGCGCTGGGCCCTGCAACAGATCGTGGCGAAGAAGGCAAAGGCGAATTCGTAGGTTTGTACCCGAATTCTGCGAATGAGAGCAACTGCGCTCAATCGGGTTGAGGCAGTGGGTGGAACAGCGTTCGTACGTCGGCTAGGGGCCAGAGTATTTGCTTGCGTGCCGTGGGTCGCGGCCTTGAAGAGAAGCTGCGCGGCCAGCTCCTCAACTCGGGGGCTCCAGCGAACGGGCGAGCCAACCAACCCGATCCGTCTCCGTGGGATCAACGGCAACTGAGACCTTTACGGTCCGCCCACAGGTAGCGCACTCGAACATGCGCTCCTCGAATCCACGCTTGCCGGCCGAGACGCGCGCTAGAGCCATTTGGTGCTTGCACACCGGACACGTCGGGCGATCGTTGGTTGTCGGGCTCACGGAGCTGGAATGCGGCCGTAGTAGTCGTCGACCGATCGGGCGACCGAGGGGTCTGACCAGTTCCAACTGCTCTCGTTGCTGTACCTTGGCGCTCCGCGCAACTGGCTGTCGTTAAGTCCCGTAATGTAGCCGCCGAGGTTGGTGTCGTATTTGAGCGACTGCCACGGAAGGGGATAATGATCGTCTCCGATGCCGAGGAAGCGGCCGAATCCCAGCACTGCGTAGGAGACCTTGCCACCAATCTTGTCGATCATCACCCGTTCGATCGAACCAATGCGTTCATTGTCGGCACCATAAACGGCGGTCCCTTCGACCTTATCGCTGCCGATCAGATTTCCAGTCTCCCGTTCTTCGTAAGCCATGCGATCCTCCTCATGATGGAGCCCAACCCTGGGCAGTTGTGGTCGTTCCTAAGAGACCTTTGGCTCGCCAATGCTTTCACCAAATTTGAGCTAGGCGCACCGGTCAGCGGCCGTCTCAAAACATCTAGTGGCGGAAAGGTACCTCATCCTATTCACCTGAGCGCCGGCGGTTTGATTTGGAAGTATGTACAAAACTGTACACTGGAGGCGAAGGTGCGCGCGTCGCCGCGCGGGTAGGATCAAAGGTGAGCTATGAGGCGAAGAAAACCCGGACTTCGGCAGCGTCGGTGAAGAAGTCCGTCAAGAAGGTGGGCAATAGCCGCAAGAGAGTTGAGCGCCGGCTCGGGTCGGCGGTGAAAAAGTCGTTAGGAACGGCACCTTCGAAGCGTCGTTAGCAATGCGTCGCTCCTCGGCAGAGCGGCATTGGACGAATGAAGGTGCCCCGGCTCTTGCCCCCGAAGACCCGGGGCACATCGATCAGTTTGGAGCGGCCCCGGCCGCAAGCGCGTCGATCGTCGGCCGAGTTGCGGTGCCGGTCGGAGTTAGGGCCTGGTCGGCAGCAATCAACTGGTGCTAATTCGATCCCGAAAGCGCGCTCGTTCGGAAGCGGAATCGCCGCGGGCTGGTCGCAGTCTGTCGCCTATCTGACGTCGGCGATCGTGGCGAGTGAGACAATGATCGGCCTCAGTGCTCTCCCCGGGGCGCTGGGCCTTTGCTTCTTCAAAGGTGCCGGATCTCCGAGTGTGGCGGTCGTGCGGACCCCCGTGCTTGCGGCCTTGACCGGCTTCGACCAACGCGAGGCGCAGACTGGCGGGATGGAGCCCGAGACCGGGCAGGACGCGCGCAATGCGACCGTCTGCCGTCACGACAAACGCGGCCGCGGGATGCGCGTAGCGGCCGTGGTCGCGGTCGTAGACCGCTTCAAATCCGAATGCTCGTGTCAGTGCCGCGATATCGCCGGCATCGCCGCGCGAGACGTGGGCGGCGTCGCCCAGCGCTTCGAGGCCGACTTGCGCCTGCTTCATATCCTTCGCGTTCTCCGGGGTATCCTGCGGGTCGAAGCTCACGACGTGCAGATCGAAGTCCTGACCGGGACGCAGGCCGGACTGCCGGAGCGCATCGGAGACGGTGCTGACTACCGGGCCGCACAACGTATCGCAGGTAAAATCTGCGAGGACCCACACGCTGGGTCCGCCGGTGAGCCATTCCCGGATCGGCCGTGCGACGCCGTTTTCGTCGCGCAGGCGGACGCTCAGCGGTAGCACGGCGCCGAGCCGGGGCGATGCGTCGACTCCGGCGAGATCGGACCCGGTCAACTCGGCGCGCGCCGGCGCCAGCGCTGCGCAGACCAAATAGACGGCAAGCATCATCTGGCGATGCATCGCTTCTGGCCTTCACTTCTCCCTGCCGGGCAACACGGTCTCGAGCAGCTGGCGCGCTGCGCCGCGGATGACGCCGACTTCGTTCGGGTCGCCCTTGGCGAGCGCGATCGAGAAGTTCTTGGCTTGCTCGAGCGTAATATGCGGCGGTAGCGGGGGCACTTCCGGATCGGTCTTGACTTCCAGCACCACGGGGATGTCGCTCGCGAGCGCCTGATCCCAGGCCGAGCCGAGCTGTGCGGGGTCGTCGACATAAATCCCCCGCAGTCCGATCAGGTCGGCGAAACGCGAATAGGAAACGTTGGGGATGCGTTGCGATGCCTCGAACTTGGGATCGGCATTGATGATGCGCTGTTCCCATGTCACCTGGTTGAGGTCTTCATTGTTGAATACGCAGACGATCCAGCGGTGATCGCTCCAGTCGCGCCAGTATTTGGCGACCGTGATAAGCTCGGCCATGTTGTTCATCTGCATGGCGCCGTCGCCAACCAGCGCAATGACGGGACGATCGGGCGCTGCATATTTGGCGGCGATTGCGTAGGGAACTGCCGCGCCCATCGATGCCAGGCCGCCTGACAGCGAGGCGATAAGGCCGGGACGCATCTTCAGATCACGGGCAAACCAGTTGGCGCAGGAGCCGGAATCGCTGGTGATGATCGCGCGATCGGGAATACGCGGCGACAGCTCCCATGTCACGCGCTGAGGATTGACCGGCTTGGCCGGCTGGTGCGCGCGATCCTGCAATGTCTTCCACCAGGTCCGGACGTTGTGCTCGATCGTCTTTCGCCAGCTGCCGTCGCTCTTCTGCTTCAGGCGCGGAAGCAGCGCGCGCAGTGTCTCCCCGGCGTCGCCCACGAGGCCCATCTCCATCGGAAAGCGGATCGATAGCATGCCGGCGTCGATGTCGACCTGGACGCCGCGGGCCTGGCCCTCCTTGGGCAGGAACTCGGAATAGGGAAACGCCGAGCCGATCATCAAGAGCGTGTCGCACTCCATCATCAGGTCGTAGCTCGGCTCGGTGCCGAGCAAGCCGATCGAGCCCGTCACCCATGGCAGGTCGTCGGGCACCACGGCCTTGCCGAGCAACGCCTTGGCGCATCCGGCCGACAGCCGGTCGGCGACAGAGGTGACCTCGTTGGTCGCGCCAAGCGCGCCGGCGCCGACGAGCATGGCGACCTTCTTGCCGGCGTTGAGAATGTCGGCGGCGCGATCGAGGTCGGCCTCTGCCGGAACGATCCTCGGCGGAGTGTATCCGACGCCGGACCGCAGCGTGCCGTGTGCGCGCGGCGGATCCTCGTAATCCTCTTCCTGCAGATCATTCGGCAGGATCAGCGCGGTCACGGTGCGCCGGGCGAGCGCAATGCGCGCGGCGCGGTCGATCAGATGACGGACCTGAGCGGGCGAGGAAGCCTGCGCGACATACGCGCTGGCGACGTCCTTGAATATCGAGACCAGGTCGAGCTCCTGCTGATACTGCCCGCCCAGCGCGTTCCGCGCCTGCTGGCCCACGATGGCGAGCACCGGCTGATGGTCGAGGAGGGCATCATACAGACCGGTGATCAGGTGTGAGGCACCGGGGCCCGACGTCGCGATGCAGACGCCGAGGCGGCCGGAAAATTTGGCATAGGCACACGCCATGAACGCCGCCATCTCCTCGTGGCGCGCCTGGATGAAATCGATCTTGCCTTCGGCGCGATTGAGCGCACCGAACACGCCATTGATGCCATCGCCGGGATAACCGAAGAGATGCCGCACGTCCCAATCCTGGAGGCGCTGCACTACGAAATCGCCAACGGTCTTGGACATCGTGCATATCCCGAAAGTTGAATGTGAGCGGTGAACGGCGGGGATTGGCAGCCGTTCCAAAGCGACCGTCCCTCAAGTAGGAGGTGGCATCGGAGAAGAGATAGGCAGGCGCAATGGTCACCGAACGTGTGAGGATTCGCCGCGACATGATGGGACGCAGCTGCTTGTTCGAGCAGACCTACCCGAGCTTAGCGAGAGCCTTGGTGGCTCTCCGCCCGCAGTCTAGTCTGGTCTAGTCGGCCGATAGAGGAGCGCCGGTCAAGGACCAGCTTTCTCCATCAAATGTCGCAATCCGCAGAGCTCTGAAGGGTGTGTAGTCTCCGGGCCGGGTGCCGATCGCGACGCCTGGGAGCATCATCGGCAATCGTTCGCCATTCAGCGAGGTAGCCTGCTTCATGAGGTTCTCGCGGGTCAGGTCGTCGCCGCATTTGCGCAACGCTAACTCCACGGCGTGCACGTTCATATAGGCCACGAGCACAGAATAGTCGTCCGGGTTGGCTGAAGGTGCGTATGCCTTCAAGAACTGCTTGTAGGCCTTGACCTCCTCATCGTTGGCCCACGCCGGGTCGCCCGGTTGCTTGAGGAATTGCGTTGTAACCAGCCCTTTCGATGCTTCGAGGCCCGCGGGCTTCAGGATAGTTTCGACCGATGCGGTCGAGCCCCCGATCACGTGCAGGGGTTTCCAGCCGAGCTCGTAAACCTTGCGGATCGATTGCGCGGCGGCCTTCGACGACGACTGCTCGATCAGGGTGTCGACGCCGGCGGCCTTCAGCTGCACGATCTGCGAGTCGATCGTCGGATCGGCGAGCTCGTAGGAGGCCTGGGCGACGATCAGCTCGGCCTTCGGACCGAGGCCGGCGCGGAGGCCCTTCAGGTAGTCCTTGCCATAGTCGTCATTCTGATAAAGCACGCCGATTCTGGCGTCCGGCTTTACGGTGAGGATGTATTTGGCGACGACGCGGCCTTCGGTTTCGAAGTCGGGATAGAGCGGGATCGTCCAGGGAAAGGCCTTGGGATCGTTGAAGCGGCGTCCGCCGGCGGTGATGAACAGCTGCGGCACCTGCTTGGCGTTCAGGTATTTCTGGATCGCGACGTTGGGCGCGGTGCCGATCGTGCCGACCTCGGCCAATATGCCGACGTCCTCGATCAGCTTGCGCGATTGTTCGACCGCCTTCGGCGCGCTGTAGGCATTGTCGAGCTGCGTGAAGTTGATCTTGCGGCCGTTGATGCCGCCTTTGGCATTCAGCATCTCGAAGTAGCCGACCACCGCCCGCCCGGCGCCCGCGCCGAACGCGGATGCGGGACCACTCAGCGGCGTCGATTGGCCGAGCTTGATCTCGGTATCGCTGGCACCGGGACCGTAGGCTTTCTGAGCATAGGCAGGTACCGCCAGCAGTACTGACACCGCGCCGGCCATCAGCGCCCGGTTGATGATGTGGTTCAAGTTCGTTCCTCCCTGCAATTGCTTCTTCTTGAAATCGATCCGCGCTAGCGCAGCAGCTCGCGGGCGATCACCACGCGCTGGATCTGGTTGGTGCCCTCAAAAATCTGGGTCAGCTTGGCATCGCGCATCATGCGTTCGACCGGATAGTCCATCGTGTAGCCGTAGCCGCCGAAGATCTGGACCGCGTCGGTCGTCACCTTCATCGCCATGTCGCTGCCGACGCATTTGGCCATGCTGGCAAGCACGTTGAGCCGCTTCCAGTCGCCGGCATCGCCGGCGTGGGCACATTCGTAGACCAGCGCGCGGGCCGCCTCGATCTGCATGGCCATGTCGGCGAGCATGAACTGCACGCCCTGGAACTCGGCGATCGGTTTCTTGAATTGCTTGCGCTCCTTGGCGTAGGCGACGCAGGCATCCAGTGCGCCTTGTGCGAGGCCGACGGATTGCGCGCCGATGGTCGGCCGGTTGAGGTCGAGCGCGCGCATCGACGCGCGAAAGCCCTTGCCTTCCTCACCGACGAGATTTTCCGCGGGAACGCGGACATTGTCGAAGAAGATCGGCGTGTTGGGCGCGCCGCGAAAGCCCATCTTGCGCTCGTGGCGGCCGAACGTGATGCCCGGCATTCTCTTCGGCTCGACGATGAAGGCGCTGATGCCGTCTGCACCGGCGCCGTCACTGGTTCGCGCCATGACCACGATGTAGTCGGCCGCGACACCATAGCTGCACCACTGCTTGCGGCCGTTCAGGACATAACTATCGCCGTCCTTGCGGGCGCGGGTGTTGAGTGCGGCGACGTCGGAGCCGGCCTGCGGCTCCGAGATCGCGATTGCCGTGACCACGCCACCCTCGGCGATGATCGGCAGATACTTCTTGCGCTGCTCCTCAGAGCCGAAATGCAGCAGCGGCATGATGAACATGGTGTTGAGCGCGGCGATCGACGCACAGGCAGGGGAGACCTTGGAGATCTCCTCGCGCGCGATGCAGGCCATGGTCAGGTTGCCATTCGGGCCGCCATAGCGCTCCGGCACCCAGAGCTGCATCAGTCCCATCTCGCCGAACAGCTTGACCAGTTCGAGCGGGAAGCGGTCGGTTTCGTCGATCTCGGCGGCGATCGGCGCCACGTGCCTGGCGACCATTCTGCGCACGTTGTCACGGAACGCGACCTGCTCCTCGGAAAAACTCATGCGAACTCCCGTTTCGTTTTCTTTGCCGGAAGCAAAAAAGGGCTTCCATTGAATGGGTGATCCATTTAATAGTTCACCGCATGAGCACCAAGTCAAGCCCTCGCGCGCCGCGGCGCTCCCGTGCCGCCTCGCCGAGCCGCCGGGAGCGGGCCACCGATCATCGTGCGGCCGGCTCGCCGGCCGCGCCGACATTCAAGCCGATTCACACCAGGCGGACGTTCGAGGAGATCTGCGAGCGCATTCGCGAGCAACTCGCGCTCGGCGTGCTGAAGCCCGGCGACAAGCTGCCGGCCGAGCGCGAACTGGCTCAGCAGCTCGGCGTCAGTCGGAATGTGCTGCGGGAAGCATTGCGCAGCCTCGAAATGGCCGGCGTGCTCCGGCTGCAGAAGGGCGTCAAGGGCGGCGCCTTCATCCAGCAGGGCGACACCCGCCGCATGAACGAGGTCATGCGCGACATGCTGAGCCTCGGGACGATTTCGGTACGGGAATTGTCGGAGGCGCGGGTCCACGTCCTCGACCTCGTGGTGCAGTTGGCTTGTGCCAATGCCCGCCGGGCCGATCTCGATGCATTGGAAGCCAATATCGAGCGGACGGAGCTTGCGACCAAGGAGGGGCGGCTGCTCGACCGGGTCGAATGTTCGCGCGAGTTCTACAAGCTGCTGGCGGCCTCGACCGGCAACAAGGTGATTGCGATGATCGTGGACTCGGTCACCGAGATCCACATGCGCTTCGTCTATGCCAAGGTCGCTTCCAGCGGGGTCGCGATGGCGCGGCTGGCCGAGAAGCGGCGGCAGTTCCTGGCGGCCCTCAGCGAACGGAACGTCGATCTGGCAAGCCGATTGCTGCGATCGCATCTGGAATCCGTGCAGCGCATGCTCGAGCAGGATCCGGGCGCCATGTCGCTTCACGTCGCATTGGCGGATGTGCAGCCCGGGATGCGCCGCTAGCACGCGCCCGCGTTGCCAATAATCAACAACTCAAACAGCGAAACAATGGAGGCAAACGTGTCCAATTACGCCAAATATGAATGCCTGACGGTCGAGGTCGCGGACAAGGTCGCGACCGTGACCTTGAACCGTCCGCAGGCGCGCAATGCCATCAATCAGAAGCTGATCCGCGAGTTGCGCACGATCTGGGACGACCTCGCCGACGATCACGCCGTTAATGCCGTGGTGCTGACCGGGGCGGGCGACTTCTTCAGCGTCGGTGGCGACGTCAAGGCGATGTCCGAGCGGCCCGGCGGCGACGTGCTCGAAGAGGGCGAGGTGCACGATCCCATGATAAGCCGCCGCGGAGTCACCCGCCAGCTCGAGCTCGACAAGCCCATCATCGCGGCGATCAATGGCGATGCCATCGGCCTTGCGGCGACCCATGCGCTGCTTTGCGACATCACGGTGATGGCGGAAGACGCGCGGATCGGCGACACCCACGTCTCGCGTGTCGGCCTCGTCGCCGGCGACGGCGGCACAGTGATCTGGCCGCTGCTGGTCGGCATCAACAAGGCCAAGGAATTCCTGATCCGCGGCACGCTCCTGAAGGGAAATGAGGCGGAGCGGATCGGGCTGGTCAATCATGTCGCGCCGCGCGCGGAGGTGTTGGCCAAGGCCCGCGCGATCGCGGTCGAGCTCGCCAACGGTCCGACCTGGGCCATTCGCTGGACCAAGCTGTCGATCAACCAGATCGTCAAGGAGCGCGTCAACATGCTGCTGGAGGCGTCGATGGCGCTGGAGCAGGTGACGTTCGAGACTGCCGACCACAAGGAAGCGACTATGTCGTTCAAGGAGAAGCGGAAGCCCAGATTCGGCCAGGCATAGCGCGGGCCTCACCATGGCGGCGATCGAAGCCTCGAATGACGATGTCGCAGGAATGCTGCGCGATTCCTTGCGCGGTTTCCTGGACGAGCATTGGCTTCCACTCGGTTTAGCCGCATCGTCCTCGCCGGACGAGGTGTCGGCGATCTGGCGCAAGCTCGTTGGGCAGGGCGTCGCCGCGCTTGGTGCGGAGAGCAGCGAAGGCGGGCTCGCCGAAATCCTCGTCGTCATGGCGGAACTCGGCCGGGCCGGCTGCACGGCGCCGATGTGGTCTGCGGCGCTCGCCAATCTTGCGATCTCCGGATCGCAGGTCGACGTCGCGGTGGATCTGCTGGAGCGGCTGCAGTCCGGGGAGGCGACCGTCGCCTTCTCATTTGGTGCGCTGGATCCGGACGCCGGCACAGGAGCGGTTGAGGTCACGGACCTCAAGGCAAAGGGCGTGCTTCGTTTTGTCGAGGCTGCCGGAGGCGCGACGCACCTTCTGGTCGTTCTTGACCAGGCCCAGCTTGGGCTGATCAATCTTGACGGTCCCGGTGTCGAGTGCGTCGCAACCCGCGCGATGGGAGCGTGGGGGCTCTACGAGGTCCGGCTGAACGAAGCGCCGCTCACGCGCATTCCCATAGATACAGTCGATCTCGACCATCTCCGCATCAAGGGCAGAGCGATGTTGACCGCGCGTGCCTATGGCGCGGCGCGGCGTGCCTTTGAGCTCGCCGTGGACTATGCCAAGGAACGGCACCAGTTCGGGCAGCCGATCGGCAGGTTCCAGGCCATCCAGCACAAGCTGGCCGACTGCCTGATTGCGCTCGAAGGCGTCAGGTTGATCCTCGACCATGCCGCCAGACTGCATGACGGCGGCGAGGGCGGCTGGCGCTACTTCGCCGATTGCGCATCGGCGTTCTCCGGTCATGCGCTACGGCAGGTGTCGCTGGAGGTCCAGCATACGTTCGGTGCGATCGGTTATGCCGAAGAGCACGAGGCGCCAATCCACTTCAAGCGCGTGCATCTCGATACGATCGCGCTTGGCGGCGTCTCGGATGCCAAGAGCAGGCTGGCAGCGCGGCTGTTGGATGCGGGCGGCGTCGGGCTGCCGCAATATGACCTCGGGGCCGCTGGAAATGCGTTTCGCGAGCAGATCCGGCTCTGGCTCGAGCAACACTGGACTGGAGATACGAAGCAAGCATTCGACGGAAGGCCCTTCGCCAAGCGTGAGTTCGATGCCGGCTTCGCCCGCGACATCGGTGAGACCGGATGGATCGGGCTCGGATGGCCAGAGCAATTCGGCGGCCAGGCGCGCTCGCCCCTGGAGCAGATCGCCTTCATGGAGACCATGGAGCGGGGCGAGGCGCCGCGGATCGGCGCGGCGATCCAGGCCAATGCGCTGATGATGTTCGGCACGGCAGCGCAGCAGCAGAAATACCTTCCGGAAATCCTGCGTGGCGAAGCGATGCATGGCATGGGCTACAGCGAGCCGCAGGCAGGGTCGGACCTTGCCGCGCTGCGCACCAGTGCGGCCAGGGACGGCGATCACTGGGTGATCAACGGCCAGAAGATCTGGACCACCACCTGGTGGGGCAAATACATGTTCCTCGCCGCGCGGACCGACAAGGACGCGAAGCCGCCACACGCGGGCATCAGCATGTTCATCGTGCCGATGGATGCGCCGGGCATCACGATCAGTCCATCAGCAACCATGTATGATGGCACGTTTGCCAACATCTTTTACGACAACGTCCGCATCCCCGCCGAGAACCTGGTCGGCGAGGTCAATGGCGGTTGGAAAGTGTTGACCGGCGCGCTGGCCTTCGAGCGCGGGCTGGTTGGTGGCGGGATCGTCCTGAAGGTCGCGCACGCCTTCGAGCAACTGCGTTCGCAAGTGATGGCGAAGCAAGGTGATCGGTCTCTCGCCGATGATCCAATCATCCGCGACAGGATGGTGACCTTGGCGTCAGAGATCGAGATCGGCCGTCTCTTGATGATGCGTTGCGCCGAACTTGCCGCCGACGGCGTGACGCCGCCGGAATATGGCGCGATCAGCAAGGTGTTCTCCGGTGAGCTGATGGAGCGATTCGGCGAGGCTGCGCTCGACATCCTTGGCATGCGTGCCGCGCTGTCCGAGCAGATGCCGGCCGCGATCGACAACGGTCGCTTCGAGCAAAGCCTGCGGCATTCGCTGATGTGGGTCATCAGCATCGGGACCAACGAGATTCAGCGCAGTCTGATCGCGCAACGCGCGCTCGGGCTGCCGAGATAGGAGAGATCGGATGCAGAAGGATGGCGACAGGGCGCCGCTCACCGGCGTGCGCGTGCTCGATTTCTCGATCATGGTGGCAGGGCCGTATTGCGCGCGGCTGCTCGCCGACGTCGGCGCCGAGGTCATCAAGATCGAGCCTCCGGAAGGCGATGACATGCGGTTGCGAACGCCGCTGCGCGAAGGCCACAGCACCTATTTCGGCCAGCTCAATGCCGGCAAGCGTAGCCTGGCGCTGGACCTGAAGAATGCCGACGCCATCAGGCTCGTACATCGCATGGTCGCGGAGGCGGACATTCTCGTCGAGAATTTCCGCCCTGGCGTGATGGACCGCCTTGGTCTTGGCTACGAGACGCTCTGCGAGATCAACCCGCGCCTCATCTATTGCTCGATCTCGGGTTATGGCCAGTCAGGCCCAGCAGCCGAGCGCGCGGCTTATGCGATGATCGTCCATGCCGAGAGCGGATTCGATCACTCCTTGATGCGTTATGCCGGTGACCGGGAGCGTCCCGCGCCGGGCGCGATCTTTGTCGCCGATATCCTCGGCGGCATCTTCGGCTATTCCGCGATCCAGACCGCGATGGTCCAGCGAACGCGCACCGGGAAAGGACAGCGCGTCGATGTAGCCTTGATGGACTGCATGATGAATCTGCTGGTCTATGAGCTTCAGGAGGCGCAATTCCCGATCCGTTCGCCGCGCCCGACCTATGGGCCGGTCCGCGCGCGCGATGGCGATATTCTGATCGCCCCGGTCACGCCGCGTAATTTCGCGGCGCTGTGCGAGGTGACCGGGCAGGAAGAGTTGGTGAACGATCCGCGCTTTTCGACCATTCCAGCGCGCGGCGCCAATTGGACCGCCATGATGCAGGTGATCGAGAAATGGACCGAACGCCACACCGTTGCTGAATGCATCGCGGCGCTGGATCGCGCCGGTGTTCCCTGCGCCGAGTACCGGACGCCGGGCGCGGCGCTGACCGATGCCCATTTGCGCCAACGTGGGGTGTTTGGGACCGTCTCGGACGGGGCAGGTGACTTCATCGGCGTCAATGCGCCATGGCAGATGTCCGGGGCCGATACGCCGATGGGACGTCGAGTTCCCGGGATCGGCGCGCAGCGGGACGATGTGCTGTCGCGGATCCTGGGCCTGTCGCCGGACGCAATCGCGACGCTCGCCGCTGCGGGCACGTTCGGGAAGGTGCAGGCGTAGGGCCGCTGGACGCCGGCGATTTCACGTATCGGCCGGACTGTCCGGCGGCGGAGCCTTCGCGATCGCCAACAGGCATTTCAGGAAATGCGCGCGGTCCTCCTTGCGAAGGGGGGCCAGCATGATGTTTTGCAGCTCGGTGGCGGCCGGAATGACGGCGAGAAGCGCTTCCTCGCCTTTAGCCGTGATCTGCACCTGGAGCGAGCGGCGGTCGTCCGGATTGTCTTTCTTCGAGACCAGTCTGCGCGCGACCATGCGCTTCAGCATTTCGCTGAGCGTGTTGCGGTCGCAGCTGATCCGTTCGGCCAACACGGAGGGGGTTAGAGGACCTAACTGATACAGCGCCATCAGCACACCGAACTGCCGCGGCGTGATATCGCTCTGGCGCGTCATGCTTTGATAAAGCCCATCGTAGCGGGCCTCCAGCAGACGCAACAGGAATCCGACACCACCCTCGAGCTGCCAGTCGCGTGCAACGTCTGCCGCCGAGGTTGTCTGCTTGCCTTTATCGGCTGCCATGCCGTTGTCTGGATCCCAGCTGCGTTCTGCGAATTGCGTCCTAGCCGTTAGCAGCTTGGCTGATCGTCCTCAACCCTGTGGCGAACCACGTCACCAGCCTCTTTCTGAGGGAGACAGGGTCGGCCTCGGCTCTTGCCAGCCTTCCGATAATGTAGTACGTATACGTATCAAATGCGATGCGAAGACGTCGTTCAGGGAGGTTGAAACTTGGACCTGCGTGAGCTGCTGTCGATTCCCTATTTGCTTGAGGCGGAGGCAGTCGAAACCGAGCCGGGGAAGTGGCGGGTTCGCCTTGCCTATCCGGAGCTGCCGGGGTGCACGGCTGAAGCCGCCGTCGTCGAGGACGCTCTGCGCGAGCTCGAGCGGCGCCGCATCGAATTGATTGTCGGCCTGGTGGAGCAGGGCAAGCAACCTCCCATTCCACGCCAGCCGCTCACCGCATCCGATCCGCTCTGGACCGCCCAGGATCTCGGACTGTCTGACCGTGTCGCCGCGCTTCTCGGCGGCGCGGCAGGCCCGGCCACACGCAATTGAAGGAGGCGACCCCATGCTCTCGCGCGAAGACAATGAACGGCTGGTGAGGGTCGGCAAGGGAACGCCACTCGGCGAACTTTTCCGCCTGTACTGGATTCCTTTCCTGCCGTCGGCTGATCTCGCCGCGGACGGGCAGCCGAAGCGCATCCGGCTGCTGGGCGAGGATCTCGTCGCCTTTCGCGATTCCGAGGGGCGCATCGGGCTGGTCGACCAGGCCTGCCCGCATCGCGGAGCGCCGCTGGTCTTTGCACGAAATGAGGATTGCGGGCTGCGCTGCGTCTATCACGGCTGGAAATTCGACGTCACCGGCGCCGTGACTGACATGCCGGCAGAGCCAGTGCGCAGTCGCCTCAAGGAGCGGGTGCGGATCAAGGCCTATCCCTGCAAGGAGCGCAACGGGATGATCTGGACCTATATGGGTCCCGACCAGGCTGAGCTTCCGCCGCTGCCGAATCTCGAATGGAATCTGGTGCCTGCCGAGCAAGTGCACATCTCGGTTCGCGTCCAGGAGTGCAATTGGCTGCAGGCGGTCGAGGGTGAGATCGATTCAGCGCACGCGCCGCTGCTTCATGGACGACTGGATGCGCAGGGCACGACGAGCGCTTGGATCCAGAAGCGCGACCTGCGCCCGACCTTCGAATGCATTAAGCAGGATTTCGGCATGAGCATCGCCGCGCGGCGCAATTACGATGCCAACACGCTGTACTGGCGGGTCAACCAGTTCCTGCTGCCGTTCTATACGCTGGTGCCTCCGCTGTCTCCGTTCCCGGATTTGAGCGGGCACGCCTGGGTCCCGATCGATGACGAGAACACGCTCTGCATCATGTTCTCCTATCATCCATCGGAGCCGCTGCTGGAGAAAACCCGGCAGGTCTTCGCCGAAGGACACAAGGGCCGCGAGAGTGGTCATGCCAGCCGCCACGCGCTCGTCCAGCACCCGGTGACGGTCCCATACGCAGGCTACTGGACGAAATACAATCCGCAGAACGGCTTTCAGTTCGACTACGAGGCGCAGCGGACCACCTGGTTCTCGGGCCTGCCGGGGCTCTGGGTGCAGGACGGCGCCTGCCAAAGCGGCGTCTCGCCGATCTTTGATCGCACCAAGGAGACGCTCTGCTCAAGTGATACCGGCATCGCGATGACGCGACGTTTCATTCTTGAAGCGCTTGGCGCCTATCGCGATCACGCGATCAAGCCCAAAGGAGTCTTGGACCCGGACGTGTTCATGGTGCGAGCGGTCTCGCTGCGGTTGCCGCCGGAGGATTTGTGGGTTGACGTCGGCGCGCCGTTCATGCGTGCGAAGCTTGGCGCCGATTTCGGGTACGAGCTGTGAGCGCATTCGAACACACGGCTGGTACGCTGGAGGTGCTGGTCAAGCGTATCGGATATGAGGCCGAGCGGATCAATTCGTATGAGCTGATTGCCCCGACGGGCGGCGAACTGACGCCGTTCACGGCCGGGAGCCACATCGACCTGCATCTGCCGAACGGCATGATCCGCAGTTATTCGCTGGTAAACGACCAATGCGAGCGGCACCGGTATGTCATCGCGGTGAACAGGGATGGCGAGAGCCGGGGCGGGTCCAGCTTTGTCCACGACACCGTCAGGGTCGGGAACATCATAAGGATCTCCGAGCCGCGGAATAACTTCGCGCTCCGCGAGGAGGCCGACCATTCTGTCCTGATCGCCGGGGGCATCGGCATCACGCCGCTGCTGTCGATGATCCGACGGCTTGAGGCGCTTGGACGTCACTGGGAGCTGTTCTATGCCGCGAGGACGCGCGCCGCTGCCGCATTCCTCGACGAACTCGGCACGTATCGATCGAGGGTACATCTCGATTTCGACGACGAGCGATCGGGACGGGTGTTCGATCTCCCGGCGCTCGTCAGGAACGCTCCGCCTCGCGCGCATCTCTACTGTTGCGGTCCGGTGCCCATGCTCGAGGCGCTCGAGGCGACGACGGCCGATCGCCCGGCCGATCACGTACATGTCGAATATTTCAAGGCCCGGGAAGCTCCAGCCACCGAAGGTGGCTTCGACGTCAAGCTGGCGCGAAGCAACCGCACGATTGCAGTCGAGCCCGGCAAGACGATCCTCGATGCGCTGCTGGAGGCCGGGATCGCCGCGAACTATGCCTGTACCGAAGGTGTCTGCGGCACCTGCGAGACGCGCGTGCTCGAGGGCATACCCGACCATCGCGACCAGTTCCTGAGCAACGAAGAGCAGGCGGCGAACAAGAGCGTCATGATCTGCTGCTCGGGCGCCAAGTCCCGGACGCTTGTGCTCGATCTCTAACACAACAACATACGACGGGTGGAAACAATGAAGTATCTTTCGCAGATAGCCGGAATAGCTCTCCTGGCCTTTTGTGCCGGTTCGCCGGCGACGGCGGTCGCCGCGCGGTCTCTGAAGATCGGCGTGCTCAACGACGCGTCCGGCCCTTACTCGGACAATGCCGGCGAAGGTTCTGTGACAGCGGCCAAAATGGCGGCCGAGGACTTCATGCGGCTTCATCCGGATTTCAAGGTCGAGATCGTCTCGGCGGATCACCAGAACAAGGCTGATGTCGGCGCCGCCATCGCGCGCCGCTGGATCGATCAGGAGAAGGTCGATGCGGTCGCCGACGTGCCGAACTCGGCCGTTGGGCTGGCGGTCAACGAGGTCATGCGCGGCACCAAAGCGGCGCTGATCGCATCGAGCGCGGCGTCGTCCGACCTGACCGGGAAATACTGCTCACCCAATACGATTCAGTGGACCTTCGATACCTGGGCGGCCTCTCACACCATCGGCGCCTATCTCGTGCATCACGGCGGCAAGAAATGGTACTTCATCGCCACCGACAATGCGCTCGGCAAATCGATGGTGCGCGACGGAACGGCGGTGATCGGTGCCGGCGGCGGGACCGTTCTCGGATCGGTCAATGTACCGATCAACAATGCGGACTATGCCTCGTTCATCCTGCAGGCCGAAGGCTCGGGCGCCGACGTGATCGCGTTCGCGACCGCCGGTGGCGACACCGTCAGCCTGATCAAGCAATCCGCCGAGTTCGGGCTGAAGCAGAGCGGGCGCACCTTCGCCGCGCTATTGACCACCACCAACGATGTCGAGTCTAGCGGGCTTGCGGTCGGGGAGGGGCTGATCATCACGCAGCCGTTCTACTGGGACCTCGACGATGCCAGCCGCGCCTGGTCGACCAAATTCGGCGAGCGGCAGCATGGGCAGTCGCCGACCGCCTTCCACGCCGGCGTCTATTCCTCCGTGCTGGCCTATCTGAACGCGGCGCTGGCGGCGGGAACCAATGACGCGCCGGCCGTGATCCAGAAGCTGAAGGAGAAGCCGATCGATGACGCCTTGTTCGGGCCAGTCGTGGTGCGCGCCGACGGCCGCGCCATCCACAACATGTACATCTTCAAGGTGAAGAGCCCGAGTGCCTCGAAGAGCAAGTGGGACCTGCTGGAGCAGGTCGGCGCGCTGTCCGGGCCGGAAGCCTTCCGGCCGCTCGACCAGGGCGGTTGCTCGCTCGTCGACCCGCCGAAGAGCAATTGACGACGACGGCCGCGATCCTTGGATCAACACTGCTCAAATTGACGGATATCCCGATGCTGGATCAGCTTGAAGCCGACTTCCCCGAGCACACGCCTCGTCCCGCCGGCGCGCCAAGAGCGCTTGAGGGGATCCGGGTGATCGATTTCTCGCATTTCATCGCGGGGCCGTTTGCCACCATGATCCTCGCCGACATGGGGGCCGAGGTGATCAAGATCGAAGCGCCGGGCCGCGGCGACGATCTGCGCCGTTATCCCCCGGTGCATCCCGATCTCAGGCACGGTGCGCCGTTCCTGTGGACCAACCGGAACAAGCGCAGCGTCGCCCTCGATCTCAAATCGCTCGAGGGCCTGAAGATCGCGCGCGAGCTGATCGCGACGGCGGACGTCCTTGTCGAGAATTTTTCCGCGAGCGTGATGGCACGGCTGGGGCTCGACTACGAGAGCTGCCGCAAGATCAAACCCGAGATCATCTACTGCTCGGTGTCGGCCTATGGCCGCGACGGGGCATTTTCGGACCGGCTTGGCTTTGATCCGATCGCGCAGGTCGAGAGCGGCTTCGTGTCGATGAACGGCTATGCCGACCGCGAAGGCGTGCGGGCTTTGTCGCCGGTGATGGACATCAGCACTGCGATGATGGCCAGCAATGCGATCCTTGGCGCCCTGTTGGCGCGCGAGCGCAGCGGGCACGGCCAGGCCGTCGAGGTGTCATTGTTCGAGAACGCCGTCCTGATGACCGGCTACGCGACCACGCAGTCGCTCTTTAGCGGTGCCGATCCGAGGCGAAGCGGCAACACCAGCCCGGACACGTGTCCGTCGGGTGTGTTCCAGGCCAGCGATTGCTCCTTCTATATCAACTGCGGCAACGACAAGATCTTCCAGCGCCTGACGGCGAAGGTTCTCGAGCGCGAGGATCTCGCGGGGGCCGAAATCTATGCAACCGGCCCCGATCGAATCCGCCGGCGCGAGGAGTTGTTCGCGATCCTCGGCGATGCCTTTGCCCGGCAGCCCTGGTCGCACTGGCAGTCGCGGATGCGGGCGGCCGGCGTGCCCTGCGGCCAGCTGCGCACCGTCGGCGAGGCGATCCGTTCGCCCGAGGCGAGGGAGCGCGGGATCGTCACCCGGATCCCGCATGAGACGGTGGGGTGGGTGCCGAACGTGAACCTGCCGATCCGGTATTCGCGGACACCGATCGTGGATCCCGTTGCGGCACCGGCAGTTGGGCAGCACACCGAGAATGTGCTGCTTGAGTTGCTCGGCTACGACAAGACGGAGATCGCGCGCCTTGCCGGAGGCGGAGCCTTCGGCAGCGAGGCTTCGCGACAGGATGCCAAACCGTGACCGGGCGCGCGCGGGACGAGCGGACGCTGCGGGGCCATGTGGCCGTGATCGGGATCGGTGAAACCGAATATTATCGTCATGGCGCTTCTCCCGATCCGGAATTCAAGCTCGCGTTGAAGGCGATCCTGGCGGCTTGCGAGGATGCCGGGCTCGATCCCCGCGAGATCGATGGCTTCTCGTCCTACAGCGACGATCGCAGCGAGGCGTCACGGCTGGCTGCGGCGCTGGGTACGCATCGACTGCGCTCCGCGACCATGCAATGGGGCGGAGGCGGCGGCGGTTGCAGTGCGGCGGTTGCCAATGCGGCCGCCTCGATCGTCGCGGGCCTTGCCGATTGTGTCGTGGTGTTCCGCTCATTGGCGCAGGGCCAATATGGCCGTTTCGGACAGGCAGCCGGGATTCACACCGTTTCGGGCGAACGGTCCTATCTGATGCCCTATGGGGTGCTGGCTCCCCCGCAGCGCTTTGCCATGCGGGTGCAACGCTACATGCACGAGCATGGCGTGCGACAGGAGGCTTTGCGCGCGATTGCGCTCGCCTCCTATCATCATGCCCAGGCCAACCCGCGCGCGGTGATGCGAGGCAAGCCGCTGGATATCGAGAAGTACGATGCCTCGCGCTGGATCGTGGAGCCCTTCCATCTTTACGATTGCTGCATGGAAAATGACGGCGCAGCGGCATTGGTGCTGGTATCGGCAGAGCGCGCCAGCGACTTCCGGCACAAGCCGGCCTATCTGCTCGGTGCGGCCTTCGGATCCGGACATCGTGCGGCGGCAACGGCGCACAATGCGCCGCTCTACGCCACCGCGAACTTCGGCACCGTTGCATCCGATCTGTACCGCATGGCCGGGGTAGGGCCGTCAGATGTCGGTGTGGTCCAGGCGTACGAGAACTTCACCGGCGGTGTCGTGATGGCGCTGGCGGAGCACGGCTTCTTCAGGCCCGAGAAGGCCAACGACTTCCTGACCTTCGACAATTTGATCGCTCCATCCGGGAGGCTCCCGCTCAACACCAGTGGCGGCAACCTTGCCGAATGCTACATGCACGGCTTTGAGCTGGTGTTGGAAGCGGTTCGTCAGGTGCGTGGCGCGTCGGCGAGCCAGGCTCGACGAAATGATGTGGCGCTGGTGATCGGCGGCCCGATGGTGACGCCGGCCAGCAACCTCATTCTGGGTTCAGAGGCGACGCTATGAGTGGGTCTTCACGTGCGCACTATCTCCCTGCCGGGTTGCCCATTCCGGTCAGTGACCCAGATGGGCTTTCGGCGCCGTATTGGATGGGCCTGCGGGAAAACCGCCTGCTGGTGCAACGCTGCGTCCGCTGCCGTTCCTGGCAGTTCGGGCCTGAATGGATTTGCCACAATTGTCATTCCTTTGACCTTAGGTGGACGGACGTCGAGCCGACCGGCCGCATCTACAGTTGGGAACGCGTGTGGCATCCGTCATACCCGGCGCTAAAGCAGCACGGCCCGTATCTCGCGCTGCTCGTCGAGCTACCACGCGCCGGTGGCGTGCGCATGGTGGGTAATCTGCTGGGCGATCCGCGCCAGACCGTGGTCATCGGAACTGAGGTTGGAGGAGTCTTCGAACATCACCCGGAGTCCGATCCATCCTTTTCGTTGCTGCAATGGCGGCTGAAGCAAGGCGCTGACCGGGTGGATGGTCACTCGACCGGCTAACAAGTTTTGTGGATTGGCAAGAATAATCCAGACGCAGACGAGCCGGACCCGGTGTGTCGACGTTATTTCTCTTGGCTTAAGCTGGCTCAAACGAGCGCAGGATGGATGGGGCGAAAGTTCAAGTATTGCTGTGACTTAGAAGATCGCTTGAGCAGCGAGAGATCAAGAAAAATCCATCGCCAGCTAGATGACGTTGGATGCAGGACCGAAGGCGGGCAATCAATAACGGCCACCGTCGCGCTTCTGCTGGGCGATCCAATCTGACAACGTCTTTTTCGGCGTCGGCGCTGAGGTCCGGCTTGGCGTTGTTCTCGGGTTCTCGCCCGCGCCCCTTGCCGAGCGGGCTCGCTGCTTATCCGTCCGGTTCAAGGCAGCACTCGAACTTTCTGCAGCTTCCTTCTCAAGACGCAGCTTTTTCAATCGCGCCATCTTGTCGCGTTCTGCATCTGCTTCGGGTCCCTCGGACAAGAGCGTCCTTTGCTGAGCATCCTCCGCCGAGACCACGATTCCCACAATCGTCGTCTCTCCAAGCGCCTTGCAAGCTTCGAGCCGCTGTAGTCCCTCGACCAGAACGAAGCGGTCTTCGTCGGGCCTGACGAGAATGGGGGTTTGTTGTCCGATTTCCAGAATGCTTCCAGCGATCTCCTCGACGACTTGAGGCTTGATTGCCTTCCTTCTTTTCACGGGAACGTAGATCTTCTCGATTGGGAAGCTTTCCGGTTTGGGCATAACGTCTACTCCGCTGTACAGGCCCGTCCGAAACGTATGCCGGAGAGGCAGGATTTTAAGAATGAACCGCGCGGCTGCAATGGCAATCTTAGCGCGCCGAGGCTTGATCGGTGCGGGAGCCGGGCGCATTCTGAGCGGTGCAGCGCCAACGCGTGATTGTCCGGCGAGCGGTTGCAGTGAGAGTAGGCTATGCGCCTTGTTTCCATCCAGGATCACGACGCGATCCGTGTCATCACCTATGCTAACGCCCCATTCGGCACCATGACGGCCGTCGGGGTGGCTGAGATGTTCGATGCGGTAGCCGCTGCAGGGATGGCCCTATCGATCCGGGTCATTGTCATTACAGGGGGCCTACCTGGCATCTTCATCCGTCACTACGACGTTGGGGAACTCTCTGAGGCCGCAGACGCGATTGAGCGCGGAGCGCCTCGCGCCCCGCCGTCGCCTGGTCCTCGACCACCCGGTTTCCACGCGCTGACGGATGCGATTGCAGCGGTCGACAAGCCGGTCATTGCGGCTATCAATGGCCTGTGCATGGGAGGAGGCTTCGAGCTTTCGCTGGCCTGCGACCTGCGCATCGCCGGGAGCAGTGTTACGGCGATTGGGCTTCCGGAAACGCGCATCGGCATCTTTCCGGGTGGTGGCGGTACACAGCGTTTGCCCAGGATCGTTGGAGAGGCCAGGGCGCTCGAGATGATCCTTCGTGGCCTGACAGTGACGGGACAGCGCGCGCACGAAATCGGAATTGTGCATGAGGTCGTCGCCGATCCGCTCGCGCGTTCCCTTGAGATCGGCGCTGAGCTATCGGGCCGAAGTGCCGAAGGCCTGGCCTTTGCCAAGCGCCTTACCCGGTCAGCTCTCGACCGTCCGTTGGCCGAAGGCCTGGCTGACGAGCGCAAAAGCTTTTCCACCGTGATGAGGACAGCTTCGGCTCGGGAAGGCCTGCGGGCCGGCCGACCACCAGCCGAAATCCAGAAGCTCTAATGTCACACGGCTCCCCTTGAGGTAGCCGGACGCTCGCACGCGAGGGCTTCCCGGTGAGCTTGAAACGTGGCTCACGAGGGCTGGAAGTCTTAATATCCCAACGAGAGCACCTCGCAGCTATGCTTGAGCGGGGATGGCGCCATGGCGTAAGGGTACACGACCATGCTCATGATGAGGTCAGTCCTCAGGTTCACGACGGGGCGTTATCTTCAGCGCAAGAGCTTCAAATTGCCGGTCAGCGACCGAACCCATTTCTCGGGCCCGTAGAAGCCCAAGCCGTCAATCGTCTCGTTCGAGAGCGCGCGCAGCGGAAATTCGGCGAGATAGTCCTCAAAGCGGTGGAGTCCCCTGGCGAATTGAGGAAAGGGGACCAAAACGGCGCCGCTCGCCAATGGCTGCGCGCGCGTCAGCAGTACGGACAGCGCTTCGGGCGTGGCTTGCAGAATTGGTACCGGACGGTTTGCATGTGTGGGCAAGCTTACGGGGCGCGAATATCGCAACGTCAGGGCCGGCGACAGCCTCAGCGGCGTCTACAAGCGAATGCTCACGCTCAGTAGCGGACGGTACGCGCTGATCGAGCAGTCGCGCGAATTCGTCCTGGTGCCCTGGCGGCCGGTTCTGGAGCGCGCGCGTGGCCAACTCGTCAGCGGCAGCGTCGGCGGAGAGGGCATTTCCTGGTCGATCGGAATGAAGCGCGGCATCGGACGCTAGTCCAGAGCCTCTCCGACTTCGACGCGGCTAGCCGGGTGCAAGTCCGACCCTGTATCGCTGCGCAAGGCGCCAGAACCAGTCCTGATCGAGGTTGGTCTGTCGATCGATTTCTCTGACTGAGCTGAGTGCGCGATCGAACAGCGCATAGCAGAGACCTTCGTCGTCGTGGCGGGCGTAATAGGCGATGCCATCGGGATTGAGCGGATGGCTGAAAAGCGCCTTCGACCAGGCCTGCGGCACGTCGTAAGGCAGTCCGCCATGCACCAGTTCGGCGGTCGCGCCGAGAATGGCGAGGGAGGGGCCGGCCAGTCTGACCAGCGAAAGATCTGCCGTGATCTTGAGGCGAGCATAGGCCTTGCGACGGAGCAGGCTGGGGTCGAGCAGCGTCCGTCCCGGCACGCGGAGGAACGTCTCCGCGAAGGCGCCAAAAGGCTCTCGGGCGGCATAGAGAACGCCATAGCTCCCGTCGGGCGCATTCAGCCGGCCGAGACGCGATGTATCGAAGAAGATTGGATCGTACCCGGCGGTGTAGAACCGGTGAACGACCGTACCCGCCCGCAGCCGGACCTGGCGGGGACGGCGACGATCGAGATCGTGCGGCGGCAGCGGAGCGCTCACGCGCCTTGCTGAGCCATGCGCCGGGCGGCCTCGACCACAAGTTCAACCTTGCCTTCCCTCAGGAGGTCGATCGGCTTGCGGCCACCCAACCGGTCGTCAGGCTGGGCGAGGAAGTTCAGAACCGTCCAGGGGTTGTTGGTCGGCAGCGCCTCCTGGACGGACTTGAGACCTTCGACGACGGTGCCGTCGACGTTGAACTGAAGCGTCGGAAAGCTTCGGTGGTTGCTGGGACCCGGTACCGCAAGGAGGCTGCCTTCCTGCACGCGCTTGTCGACGGCCTGCCGGGAGATGCCCCGCAGGAGCGTTCTGACCTGGTCCAGATCATACGCACCGCCGGATCGCCGAAGATCCTCCTGCGCAATGCGGACGCCCTCGAGAACGGCGAGCGCGCGGGCATTGGGCGCGAATGCGTCCTTGTTGACGACAGCGGTTTTCTTCGCCGCCTCGGAGAAGAACCGGAATGCTTGCCCCGTTAGTTGCTTGTTCTGCTCACGCACCTTCTGCAGTGCGGTCACGCTTTTGGAAACGATGGCGACCTGCGCGTCGGCAGGAAGCGCGAGGCTCTTCAGGGCCGCGGGTTTCTGCTTAAGTACCATCATCACACCGTCCTCGTGGACGGACAGATCCTCGGTACCGGAGGGCTTTGACTGTGCCTTGGACATGAGCTGAACTCCGCCTTCAATATCGGTATCGAATGCAACTTTGTCAACTTTGACAAACCACAACAGAGGTATTATAGTAGTATAATTGATCCGTGTACGAGATCGCTGCCATCGCGCAGCCCGTCGCGCGGCGATAGTGCTTTCGTCACCGTGCGCCCTTTTTCAGGCTGACGGTCGATGCGACCATCGACGTTGAAGGCACAAGCGGCCCTCGTTCGATTCGTTCATTCGCCGGTGTGCGCATGCGCGATCACCAATCCTGGGCAAGGCCGAACCAGTGATCCAGTTTGATCATGCCATTCACCTTCAATTGAGGAGCTTCCTCACCCACGCCGAGACTGCCGCGACAATGATCTTGCTTCGATGGGTTTGATCGAGCCGGATCTCGTTGCCGACGGCGATTTTTATTCAGGTTGAATGCGAGCCGTCATCCCGCTTTTCAGCCGCGCTCGTTGCGAGCGTCGAGTGGGGCGGACAATGTTTCCGGCAAAAATCTACGTCGGTCAGATCACCGTTGTCTTCGGCATCGTCATCGCGTCGACATGGGGAGCGACGCAATGGACGGCGGCGGCGCTCGGATTTCAGGCGCGGCTTGGCGCGCCGTGTTCGCCATTAGCGGCTATCCGGTCTACCTGCCCTGGCGATTGTTCGAATTATGAGCCCGAGATATTTGAGGAGGGCGGGGCTATCGCCGCGGCTGGCGGCATTGCGGGCGCGCTGTTTGCAATCTTGAGCGCCTTCAGTACGGCCGCTTTGGATCGGCGAGGGGGGCGGCCGACTCGCGCATGTCTTGAATGTGCAGATCAATGATGTCGCCGAAGGTCTTCGCTTTTACGGCAGCGCGCGGTTTGGGTGACCCGCTACGATCAATATTGCGCTCCACGTCGAGCGCCCATTCCTCGCCGTCCTTGCGGCGGCGAAAGGTCTCTGCCACATAACGGTTCTTGCGGCGAACTTGGACCCGCCAGTTCCCTGACGGCAACTGAGTGAAGGTGGCCATGGTCGTGTGCTTTTCCCAAACGGTGTGCGATACGTGTGCGTCGAGAGGTCAAAACGGGTACAAACGTGTGCAAATTCAGCAAATTTGGCGGGTACTCGTTCTTGTTACATCCCATTGAGAGCTTAAGGTAAATCATTGGAATCGCAAGACTATCTCTTTTCTGTGGCACCCATGATGGACTGGACCGACCGGCATTGCCGGGTCTTCCATCGGCTGATGTCGCGGCGGGCGCGGCTCTATACGGAGATGCTGACGACCGGCGCCATTATCCACGGCGACCGGGCACGGCTGCTCGGCTTCGATGCCAGCGAGCATCCGGTGGCGTTGCAGCTCGGCGGTTCCGACCCGCGCGATCTGGCGACCGCCGCAGGGATCGGCGAGCAGTTCGGTTACGACGAGATCAATCTCAATGTCGGCTGTCCCTCCGATCGGGTGAAGGATGGCCGCTTCGGCGCCTGCCTGATGGCCGAGCCCGCGCTGGTCGCCGAAGGCGTTGCGGCGATGAAGCGCGCGGTGCGGATTCCAGTCACAGTGAAATGCCGGATCGGCATCGACGACCAGGATCCGGAAGTCGCGCTCGATACGCTGGCGCGCGCCGTGATTGCCGCGGGCGCGGCCGCGCTCGTCGTGCACGCGCGCAAGGCCTGGCTCAACGGATTGTCGCCGAAGGAGAACCGCGACATCCCGCCGCTCGACTACGATCGGGTCTATCGCCTCAAGGCGGCGTTGCCGGATGTGCCAATCATCATCAACGGCGGCATCACGAGCCTCGCCGAAGCGAAGCAGCATCTGGCGCATGTCGATGGCGTGATGCTGGGGCGGGCGGCCTATCAGGAGCCGTGGCGGCTGCTCACCGTCGATTCCGAGCTGTTCGGCGAGACTGCGCCGCACGTGACGATGAAGGACGTGTTCGCGGCGATGCTGCCCTATATCGAGCGGCGGCTTGCCGAAGGCACGCGACTGCATTCGATCACGCGGCATTTCGTCGGCGCCTTCCATGGCGTCCCGGGCGCGCGTGCGTTCCGCAGGCACCTCGCGGAGAACGGCGTTCGGCCGGGGGCTGACATCGATGTGCTGCGCGAGGCGATCGCATGCGTCGACGATCGCACGCCGGCGGCGGTCGCGGCCTGAGGGCGATCGTTATGGCTTGCGCTGACGCCGCGTGACGTCTTGTGCGACCTTCAGGAAATTGAACAGATGCGGCATCCGGTTGTCGCGCCGGTAGTTCAGCGACAGCGCAGTGCCCGGATTGTGTCCCTCATAGGCGCGGTAGGCGACGCCGGGTCGCTCTGCCTCCGAGACCGATTTCGGCACCAGCGCGATGCCGACGCCGACCGACACCAGGCTGATCGCGGTCTGATAGTCCTGGGCCAGCACCTGCGATTTTGGAATGAAGCCTTCTTCGAGGCAGATATTGAGGATGTGGTCGGCGAAGCTCGGGCGCGGCTTGCGCGGGTAGAGGACGAACGTCTCGGCCTTCAGCGCCGCCAGCCGCGGGACCTTTTGCTCGAGCAGGGGCGAAGTGTCAGAGAGCGCGAGGATCAGCGGCTCCTGCAGCAGCGGCTCGGACTTCAGCTCCTCGTCGTCGAGCGAGGGGCGGGCGATGGCGATATCGATCTCGCGCTGGATCACCGCGCGCTTCTGCTCGGCGTTGTTCATCGCCGAAAGCGCGAGCTCGACGTCAGGATAGGCCGAACGAAACGCCTGGATCACGCTTGGCAGCACGCCATAGGTCGCCGATCCGACGAAGGCGACGCGCAGGTGCCCGGAAAAGCCTTCGCCGATCCGCTTGATCTCGCGGTGCGTGCGGTCGAGCCGCTCCAGCACGTCGCGCGCACGTTCCAGAAGAACGCTGCCGGCCTGGGTCAGCCGGATCTGGCTGCGGCTCCGGTCGATCAGCATGACGCCGAGATCGCTCTCGAGTTGCGCAATCTGCCGGCTGAGCGGCGGCTGCGCGATCGCGAGCCGCGATGCGGCACGGCCGAAATGCAGTTCTTCGGCGACGGCGACGAAATAGACCAGCCGCCTGAGATCCATGACATCGTCGCGATCGGGCACGGCTAGCCGAACGCTTGCTCGCGCGCTTCCGCGGAAGCGGCGGAAAAATCCTGCCGGGTTCGATATCGCGTGGTCATGTGCTCACGATCGAGACGACGGTTCCGACGCGAAGACTGGGCGTGGGCCCGTGGATTGTCAATTGTCCGCGGGAACGATTGTCCGCGGGAACGACGCCATCCGGCTAGTCCTTCCGGGCGAAGGCGCGGATCTTGTCCTCGTCGACCTCTACGCCGAGACCGGGGCCATCAGGGACGCAGATCTCGAACTCGTCGAATCTGATCGGGTTGACGACCAGATCCTCCACCAGGATTCGCGGACCGAAATGTTCGGTGCCCCATTCGAGCCTGGGCAGGGTGGCGAAGGCGGCGAGATGAGCCGCCGCGCCGATGCTGCTCTCCAGCAGGCAGCCGCCATAGAGCTCGAGGCCGTGCGCGCTGGCGACCGCCGCGGCGCGCTTCATCTCGAACAGGCCGCCGCTCTTGACGAGCTTCAGCGAGTAGACGCTGCCGCAGCCCATCGCGCCCGCGCGCGCGATTTCCTCCTTGGTGAAAGCCGCTTCGTCCACCAGCAGCGGAATCGAGGTGCGGGCCGCGACACGCGCCATCGCTTCCAGTTGCAGCGCCGACACCGGTTGTTCGATCAGGGCAACATCCAGCTCCTCCAGCGCGGGCATGAAACGGATGCATTCCGCCTCGGTCCAGCCCTGGTTGACATCGACGATCAGGCGCACCTCGTCGCCGAGGCCGGCGCGCAGCGCTTGCAGCCGCTTCAGATCGACCTGCGGCCGGTTGAAGCCGAACTTGATCTTGAACTGGCGGTGTTCGCGGCGTCGCAGCTTCTCTTTCGCTTCTTCCACCTCCTGGCCGCTGTCGCCCGACGCCAGCGCCCAGATCACCTCCATGCGTTCGCGCACCGCGCCGCCGAGCAGCGCGCTGGCGGGCAGGCCCAGCGTCTTGCCGGCGGCGTCAAGCAGAGCGGACTCGATGGCGCCCTTGGCGGCGAAATTGCGGGTGGCGGCCTTGCTCATGCGCAAGGCATTGGCTTCGAAGGCGAGGGCAGGCTGTCCAAGCAGCGCCGGCGCCAGATAATTCGTGACCGCGGCCTTGATCGACTCCACGCTCTCCTCGGCCCAGCGCGGCCCGCCGAGCGTCGAGGCTTCGCCGATGCCCGTCACGCCGTTATCGAGCAGGACGCGCACCAGCACGTAGCCCTGATGGGTGACTTCCGTGTTCGAGAGCTTGTGCCGGCGGCGGGTCGGTGCCTCCACGATGGTCGCGCGGATGCTGCGGATCGCAGTGTCCTTTGCGTGAGCCTGCACGCGCTCCACGGGCTCGGCGATTTCGATCACGGCACGACTCATATGTCCTCGCAGGTCAGTTCAGAGTGAGCCCTGCCAGGCTGATGGGCCTGGCAGGACGTAACGGGGTCTTACTCGGCCGCGACGAGCCGTTCGGCGGCGGCTTTCTTGAGCTTGAAGTCGAAGTTGAGAACCAGATCGGTGTCGGCGCCGGCGGGGGCCTTGGCAAACCTGCCGATCAGGCTCTGCTTCACGGCGAACACCGAGTCGTTGTCGAGATACTTGGTCTCGGAATCGTAGATCTGCGAGATCAGCGATTGATAGCCGTCCTTCGAAAGCATGAAGTGGATGTGGCCCGGACGCCAGGGATGGTGGCCCATATATTTCAGCAGCTCGCCGCCGGCGCCGTCATAGGGGATCGGATAGGGCTCGGGGCGGAGCGCCACGAGGGCATACTCGCCGTTGGCGTCGGTCGTGAAGCGTCCGCGCAGATTGTAGGCCGGCTGTTCCGGATCCTGCAGGTCGTAGAGGCCGTTCGGCGCGTCTTCCCAGACGTCGATCGTGACGCCCTCGATCGGCCGCCCCGCGGTGTCGCTGATGCGCCCTGAGACCTTGACGGTCTGCGCGTTGTCGAACGTCTTCTTGATGATGGAGGCGCCCTTGGGCAGCACCGGCGGGTTTTCCCGGTAGAACGGTCCGAGCACGGTCGACTCGCTCTCGCCGTCGGTGACCCGGTGGTCGAGCATGTCGACCAGCACCTCGACGCCGAGGATGTCGGCGATCAGGATGAACTCGTTGCGCTTCTCGTCCGAGATGTCGCCGGCACGGCGCAGGAATTCGCATGCGGCGAACCACTCGGCGAAGGTCAGGTCCACCTCCTTGCAGAAGTCGTGCATGTGGCGGATCAGGCTCGTCATGATCTGCCGGTTGCGATCCGGAATGTCCTTGGAGAGCGCGGCGATCACGTGGTCGGTGATGGTGTCCTTGTTGACGTTCAGCATGGTCGTTCCTCCTTTTCTTGCAGTTTGCTCAAACTTGCATCCCCGTTTTTTCGGGAATATCGGTTGCTGGTCTCACCAGACAAATTCGTAAGCGGCATTCTCCAGCGTCGCGGGCGCGGGGTGCGGATCGGCAAGGCCGCCGAAGCGGCCGCGGAAGAACAGCAGCGGCTTCTTGCTGGGCTCCAGCGACATCTCGCGGACGTGGCCGAGGAAGATCGTGTGGTCTCCAGCGACGATCTCATCGGCGAGATCGGTCACGAAGTATGCCGCCGCGTTGGCGATCACAGGCAGGTCGTTGCGGCGTTCGAAGACGTTGCAGAGGTCGAGCCTTGGCTTGCCGGCGAAATGCCAGGCGAAATCCTCCATGCCCTCGGCGAGGATGCTGACCGCAAAGCGGCCGGTGTTCTGAATGTTGCACAGCATCTTCGCGCTCTTCGCGATCGAGATCGCGACCAGCGGCGGATCGAGCGAGACCGACATGAAGGCGTTGGCCGTCATGCCGTGATCGCGGCCCTGGCAATGCGTGGTGATGATGGTGACGCCGGTGCCGAACTGGCCACAGGCGTTGCGCAACTCTCGCGGATCGATGGCGGTCATTGGCTTGCGACCTCGAGTTGGGCCAAACCGGATCGGTTGGCCGGTGGCGCGGTCACGATATCTCGCCAGTTTTCCAGCGTCGCTGCGGCGGCGGCAAGGCCGGATCGTCGCAAGGCGCGAATCCGGCTGCTGGAGACGATCTCGCCATTGCCGCAGCGCACCGGCGGAAGGATGCGGGTGTTGAAGTGCTGCCGCAGCAGCAGCGCGCTGCCGCCCTTGCAGGACCCGAAGCGGAAATCCTCGCCGACGATGACTTGGCGTGGTCGCAGAGGCTGCAATTCGGCGAGGAAATCGAGCGCGGTGCGCCGGACGTAGATCTGGTTGAAATCGGCGACGACGACGTGGTCGGGCGCGAATGTTGCGATGCGCTCGAGCTTTTCGCGAAGCGAAATCAGCGGCTCGGCCTGGCCGAAATACACTTTTGGCGGCGGATCGAAGGTGTAGACCACGGCTGCAATGCCGCGGCGCCGCGCTGCCGCGATGGTCTGCCGCAGCAGTTCCTGATGGCCGCGGTGGACGCCGTCAAATGCGCCGATGGTCACGACGCAGGCGTCGAGGGCCAATTCCCCATCGCGATGGAAAGCGACAGCGCTGCTGTCAAAACCCCTGCCCATGGTTCGCTCCCTTGCCGTGCTGCATTAGCTGCGGCGTTGCGCCGGCCGAACGATTGTTGCCATCCGGTCCGTGCCATCGAGTCATAGCCCGAGCCGGGCCGGTCAGCGCGGTATGGTGTGATACCTTTCGCCCGCTTCGGGTGAGCGCGTAGCGTTTCCTCCGATGTCACGCCGTCCAAGAGCGTGACGAGATGGTCTTAAGGCCGGTGTGGCAACGCCGCCGGTCCAACGACACAAGCGGAGGAGAAGCCCATGACTACTGCAGCAGCCCTGCGGGCCGACGTGCCTGCGTCGACCACCAGCGTTTATACCGGCACGGAATTCCTGGACAGCATCCAGGACGGCCGCGAAATCTACATCTACGGCGAGCGCGTCAAGAACGTCACCCAGCATCCAGCCTTCCGCAATTCGGCGCGGATGGTGGCGCGCTGGTACGACCGTTTCCATGAGAAGAAGGATCAGATCGGCGTCCTGACCGACACCGGCTCGGGACAGCTGACCCATCCGTTCTTCCTCGGCTCGAAGACGGCCGACGACCTCGTCAAGGGCCGCGATGCGATTGCCGAATTGCAGAAGGTTGCGTTCGGCTGGATGGGCCGCTCGCCGGACTACAAGGCGTCGTTCCTCGGCACGCTGGGGGCGAATTCAAGCTTCTATGGCGATTACGCCGGCAATGCGAAGAAGTGGTATGCCCGGACCCAGGAGCGTCTGGACTTCTGGAATCATGCCATCGTCAATCCGCCGATCGATCGCGACCGCGCCATCGAGGAGGTGCGCGACGTCTTCATGCATGTCGAGAAGGAGACAGACGCCGGCCTGATCGTTTCGGGCGCGAAGGTGGTCGCGACCGGCTCGGCGCTGACGCACTACAACTTCATCGCCCACTACGGTATTCCGATCAAGGATAAGTCATTCGCGCTGATCTTCACGGCGCCGATGGATGCCAAGGGCATCAAGCTGATTGCCCGCTCGTCCTACGAATTCACGGCGGCGGCGACCGGCTCGCCGTTCGACTATCCGCTGTCCAGCCGCTTCGACGAGAACGACTCGATCCTCGTGTTCGACAAGGTGCTGGTGCCCTGGGAGAACGTCTTCATCTATGGCGATGTCGACAAGATCAACCAGTTCTTCCCGGCCTCGGGTTTCATCCCGCGGTTCACGCTGCACGGCGTGACGCGGCTTGCCGTCAAGCTCGACTTCATCGCCGGCCTGTTCTCGATGGCTGTCGAGGCGACCGGGTCGAAGGATTTTCGCGGCGTGCAGACGGCAGTGGGCGAGGTGATCGCCTGGCGCAATCTGTTCCACGGCATTGCGGACGCCATGGTGAAGTCGCCGATCGCCTGGCAGGGGACCGACGGCTACAATCTGCCGAATCTGAACTACGGGCTGGCCTATCGCGTGTTCGCACCGATGGCCTATCCGCGGATCAAGGAATTGATCGAGCGTCATGTGGCGAGCGGCCTGATCTATCTGCCGTCGAGCTCGGCCGATCTGGAGAGCGAGGCGATCCGGCCCTATCTCGACCGCTTCGTGCGCGGCTCCAACGGCTATGCCGCGATCGACCGGATCAAGCTGCTGAAGCTGCTCTGGGACGCGGTCGGCTCCGAGTTCGGCGGCCGGCATGAGCTCTACGAGCGCAACTATGCGGGCAATTACGAGAACCTGCGCGTCGAGACGCTGATGGCCGCGAGCGCCACCGGCGACCTCGGCGCCATGCAGGATTTCGTCCGCAATTGCATGAGCGACTACGACGTCTCCGGTTGGACGGCGAAGGACCTCGTCAACCCCGACGACATCAACCTCGTCAGCCGCGGTCTGGTGCAGGGCTGACGATTTGTTAGACGGATCAATGGAGCTGCCACAAGTTGCGTGGCGGCTCCACGCTGTTCCATCTTGTCGCAGAAGGGGTTCACTTGTCATGCTGTTCCACGTCGAAATGGATGTGCGGATTCCGCACGATCTCCCGGTCGAGAAGGTCGACGCGCTGAAGGCGGCTGAACGCGTCCGTGCCATGGAGCTGCAGCGTACCGGGGCCTGGCGCCATCTGTGGCGGGTGGCGGGGCGCTACGCCAATGTCAGCATCTTCGACGTGTCCGGCGCGCAGGAATTGCACGACATCCTGTCCAGCCTGCCGCTGTTTCCGTTCATGGAGATCCAGGTCACGCCGCTGTGCCGGCACCCGTCGTCGATCCACGACGACGACCGGTAGTGGTGGAGTAGGCGCCGTCGCGCTAGTCGACGGCCGTGCGCGCGCGCCGGTGGCGGCTTGAGGTGTTGATACTGCCGGTGACGTCGGGGTAGCCGGTCAGGCTCAGCGTGTCGGCGCGAACGCCCCAGCTCTCGAGCCGGTCGAGGAAGCTCATGCCGAGCAGGTTGGTCTTCATCTGCCCGCGCTGCACCACCAGCGCCGGCACCGATTTCTCGACCAGCTTGCCGACCGCGAGCCGGTCGAGCGTCAGCCGCGCCGCCTTGGTGTGACCGCCGGCGGTCTCGAGGTCGACATTGTATTCGAGCATATCGATCGGCAGCCCGATCGCTTTCGCGGTTTCCCAGGTCAGCACGACCGAGGTCGCGCCGGTGTCGATCACCATCGGGGCGCTGACGCCGTTGATCTTGGCGCGGAACGCGAACTCGCCACCCTGGCCGCGCGCGATCTGCACGGCGGGGGCGGAGCTGGAGGTCGAGGCTGAGGCGGTGATGCTGCGGCCGAAGATCTGGGTCAGATTCTCCCTGGCGCGGGCGATCTGCTCGGGGTCGCCATAGGCAACGACGGCGCCGGCGGTTGCCATCAGCAGCACGATGACGAGGAGGATACGGGTCACGGCGCCACTCCCGCCGCAACGCCGATCACGCGCGCTTCGGACGCGGCTCCATGCGCTCGAGCCCAGCCTCGGCCATGCGCGCCGGCAACGTCGCCATCACCGATAGCCGCTCCGCGCGGTCCATCTTGTGCCAGCGCGCGATCTCCGGAAGCGTGCGGCCACAGCCGAAGCAGAGCTTCGTCCTGGGGTCCATCATGCAGACTGCGATACACGGCGTCTCTGAGCTCATTGTTCAAGTGTTGAACGGTTTCGGCGGCCGGTGCAAGCCGGTTGACATGGGATGCTGCATCACGCCTCGGCATTTTGTCGCGAGCATGGTCCTGGCGCGAACGCCTTGGGTTTGTTGCCAAAGCGTTTTCGAGCGAAGTGGATACCGGTTCGCGTAGAGAGAGCGCGTCAGAACCAAGATCTGGAGCCCCGTTCCGAATCGATCGGAACGGAAAGGGCTCTATCGATAACTGCGTCACGATCTTCCGCGACATGCTCTACAATCCGGTGCCGGCACTCATGATCGACTTGCGGCGCACGCGCTTCCGGTCGGCGCCCATCGCGGGCTCGACGGGCTCCGGCGGCTGCATCGGCGGCGCTTCTTCCGCCATCGGCGCCAGCGCGCTCATCACCCGTTCCGGCGGCAAGGTGACGATCACCTCGGTGCCGATGCGCAGCTTCGACTTCAGCGTGAAGGTGCCGCCATGCATGTCGATCAGGCTTTTCGCGATCGGCAGGCCAAGGCCCGCGCCCTGTTCCGCCGACTTGATCGAGTTGGAGCCCTGGCCGAAGGAGGCCAGCACGACCGGGATCTCGTCCTCGGCGATGCCACTTCCGGTGTCCTTGACGCTCAGATATTGCCCGCCCGACGCGGTCCAGCCGACCTTCAGCCAGATTTCGCCGCCCTGCGGGGTGAACTTGATCGAGTTGGAGAGCAGGTTGAGCACGACCTGGCGGATGGCGCGCTCGTCGCCCCAGATCCTCGGCATGCCGTGCTCGAACACCTCGTGGATGGTGATGCCGCGGCTGGAGGCGCGCAGCTTCAGGAGATGGTGGCAATCGGCGACGACATGCACCAGCGCCACGGCCTCCTCGTTCAGCTCGTAGCGGCCGGCTTCGATGCGCGACAGGTCGAGGATCTCGTTGATGAGATTGAGCAGATGCACGCCGGAATTATGGATGTCGGCGGAATATTCCTTGTAGACCGGCACGGTGTGCGCGCCGAAAATCTCGCTCTTCATCACCTCGGAGAAGCCGAGGATCGCATTGAGCGGCGTGCGCAGTTCGTGGCTCATCTGGGCGAGGAAGCGCGACTTGGCGACGTTGGCGGACTCGGCGCGGTGCCGCGCCTCGTCCGAGATCGCCTTGGCCTGTTCCAACTCGCCGATCAGCGCATCCTTTTCGGCGCGGGCCTCCAGCGTCGCCAGCGTGGTCGAATGCAGGCGGTGCGCGAGCAAGGCGAAATAGCCTTCGGCCGCAAGCGCCAGCAGCGCCAGCACGTAATTGTCGAACGCGCCATTGAGCACGAGGTCGAGCGCGATCCCGACCGTCACCGGAACCGTTGCCGCGAGGGCCGCGATCGGCAGGCTCGCGGCCAGCATGCTGGAGACCGCGATCACCAGCAGCATCAAAAACATCATCAGCGTGTTGGAGGCGAGATCGCGCCCGGCGGGGTGGATCAGGATCGCGGTCCAGCACAGGCCGTAGAGCAGGTCGAGCAGCACGAAGCGGGTCCGCCATTTGCGGGTGACCGCGACCGAGGTTGGTTCGGCGAGGAAGCGGGAACAACTGCGGATGATCGCGAGATGGACGCAGAGGATGCCGACTGTCCAGGCGCCGGCCACGATCGGCTTCATCCAGAGGCCAAACAGCACGCCGGTTGCCACCACGAGCAGCATCACGACGTAGGACGCCGAGATCCGGGTCTGGGCGTATTGACGGAGCAGTTCGGCGTCGAACGCCGGGCGGGTTCCACTGGTTGACGTTAACCGATCCCGCGCCTCGCGCACCCGCTGCGCGGCGACGCGCCGGCTGTTCACCGGCACCGTCACCTGAGGTCCTGCCGGAAGCGCTACAACTTCAGGCTTTTCTGCGGGATTACTCATCAACAACACAAATCCTGCCCACGAACCGCGCGGGCTTTTTGCATTGTCTATCTGTGACGCTAAATCATTAAGCGTTGCCTTAAAGAGCTAAGGAAAAGCGTAAACGGGGAGTTAAATTAACTTTTGCGCGGGGGTCCCGCTGTTGTGCGATGGCGGGCGCACACGCGCACGCCGGGTCTGACAATTCCATGTTGTCATGGCCGGGCTTGTCCCGGCCATCCACGTCTTGCTTTTCGTGGATCCAAAGACGTGGATGCCCGGGACAAGCCCGGGCATGACGAAATGGTGGGAAGTGTTACCGCTGCAGCCGCGCCAGCAGGCTCGACGTGTCCCAACGCTTGCCGCCCATCTTCTCGACCTCGGCATAGAACTGGTCGACCAGCGCGGTGGCGGGCAGGGTGGCGCCGTTGCGGCGGGCCTCCGCCAGCGCAATCGAGAGGTCCTTGCGCATCCACTCGACCGCGAAGCCGAAATCGTACTTGCCCTCGTTCATGGTCTTGTAGCGGTTCTCCATCTGCCAGGACTGCGCCGCGCCCTTGGAGATGGTCTCGATCACGGCGGCGACGTCGAGGCCGCTCTTCTTGGCAAAGTGGATGCCCTCCGACAGGCCCTGAACCAGACCGGCGATGCAGATCTGGTTGACCATCTTGGTGAGCTGGCCGGCGCCCGCCGGCCCGAGCAATTTGCACATCCGCGCGTAAGCGCCGGTGATGATCGGCTCGGCGCCCGCATAGGCGTCTTCGCTGCCGCCGCACATCACAGTCAGCACGCCGTTCTCGGCGCCGGCCTGGCCGCCCGACACCGGCGCGTCGACGAATTTGAAGCCGGCCTTGGTCGCGGCGGCATCGAGCTCGCGGGCGACCTCGGCGGAGGCGGTGGTGTGATCGACGAAGGTCGCGCCCTTCCTGATCCCGGCGAAGGCGCCGTCGGGGCCGATCGTGACCGCGCGCAGGTCGTTGTCGTTGCCGACGCAGCACATCACGAAATCCTGGCCTTCGGCGGCGGCCTTCGGGGTCGGCGCCGTCTTGCCGCCGAACTTGTCGGCCCATTCCTTCGCCTTCGCCGCGGTCCGGTTGTACACGGTGACCTCATGGCCGCCTTTTTTCACGAGGTGTCCCGCCATCGGGAAACCCATCACGCCGAGACCGAGGAAAGCGACTTTAGCCATATCTGTTACCTTGTGATTTGCCGTGGTGATCGCCCCTTGAGACCGCCGGAAAACGTCGCGGCGGGCAGGGCATTCCGTCCATGGAAGGAGCCGCACCATACCCCCTGTGCAGCGGAGGGCAACGGCCTTGGTGGGATGGCAGAAGGCGGTTTTGTGCTAGGATTGGGCCACCAACGAACTTCACAAAAAAGGGAGTGTATCGCATGGGCATGAGCGTCGGTGTGCTCGATCATTTCAATATCCGGACCCGGAATCTCTCCGCCACGGTGCGGTTCTATGAGGACATCCTGGGCCTGGAAAAGGGCGCGCGGCCGAACTTCGCGTTCCCCGGTGCGTGGATGTACAGCGAGGGCAAGGCGGTCGTGCATCTGGTCGATATTTCGGCGACCGACGAGGCACAAAAGCCTGACTCGGGCGTCGTCCATCACGTCGCCTTTGCCAGCCAGGGCTTCGATGGGATGCGGCAGCGGCTTCAGTCCAAGGGCATGGAATTCGACTCGCGCCAGGTTCCCGGCGGCGATCTCTGGCAGATCTTCGTCAACGACCCCAACGGGGTCATGATCGAGCTGAACTACGAGGCCGCCAAGGAAGGCGGCTCCGCCGCGCCGGCCGAGCGGCGGGACGACGTCGGAGCGAGGTAGCCTTTTGCGCTGCAACGCTCTATGGGTCGGTCTCTTGAACTTTCCAGGAGATGCGCGGTGAGCGTGACGCAGCAACAGGTCCTCGATTGCCTTGCCAAGGTGATGTCGCCACGCGGCACAGCCTTGACCAACGCCAATGTGCTGTCGGCGATCACGGTCACCGACGGCAAGGTGTTCTTCTCGATCAATGTCGACGCCGCGGAGGCCCGCGCCTGGGAGAGCGTGCGTGCGCAGGCCGAGAATGCCGTGCGCGCCATTCCCGGCGTCAGCGTCGCGATGATCGCGCTGACCGCCGAGCGCAAGGCGGGCGCTGCGGCACCGGCGCCGCGGCCGGCCGGCGGCGTCCCGCCGGCGTCCGCCCATCGCCATCCGCATCCGCCCGGCGGGCAATCGCCGATGGCCCGGCAGGCCGAGATCCCCGGCATCTCCGCCGTCATCGCCGTCGCCTCCGGCAAGGGCGGCGTCGGCAAGTCGACCACGGCGCTCAACCTCGCGCTCGGCCTGCGCGACCTCGGCCTGCGCGTCGGGCTGCTCGACGCCGACATCTACGGCCCGTCGGTGCCGCGGCTGACCGGCATCCGCGAGAAGCCGCAGCTCAATGACGACAAGAAGATGGTCCCGCTGCAGCGCTTCGGCCTGTCGATCATGTCGATCGGCTTCCTGGTCGAGGAGGACACCGCGATGATCTGGCGCGGGCCGATGGTGATGTCGGCGATCACCCAGATGCTGCGCGACGTCGCCTGGGGCACGCTCGACGTGCTCGTGGTCGACATGCCGCCCGGCACCGGCGATGCCCAGCTCACGCTGGCGCAGAACGTTCCGCTCAAGGGCGCCGTCATCGTCTCGACCCCGCAGGACCTCTCGCTGATCGACGCCCGGCGCGGGCTTGCGATGTTCAAGAAGGTCAGCGTGCCGGTGCTCGGCATCGTCGAGAACATGAGCTATTTCCAGTGCCCGCATTGCGGCACCCGCTCGGATATCTTCGGCCATGGCGGCGCCCGCCACGAAGCCGAGAAGCTGGGGGTGCCGTTCCTCGGCGAGATTCCCCTGCACATCGCGATCCGCACCGCCTCCGATGCCGGCAACCCGGTGGTCGAGAGCGAACCGGACGGCCCGCACGCGGCGATCTACCGCGCGATCGGCGGCAAGGTCCGTGAGCAGCTGCAAGGCGTCATCGCGGCTGCCTGAGCCTGCGCTGCTGGGCCGATTGGTCGCGAAGCGTCGGGAGCCCGGCGGGCTTTCTTCACAGGCCCGTGGCGTTTGGACGATTGCTGAATCGGTTCCGGCCTGTATGTTTATGCAGGAGTGGCCGAATCGTACCACCCTTCGATCAGCGGAAGGCGGCCACGGGTGAAACCAAACTGCGGGAAGGGGCCGTGAGGCGACCATCGACATGGCAGCATCACGCGAAGCAAACAAACAGCACCGCAAACATCTGACGCGGGAGAAGCGCGCAGAGGCCTCCCGGCTGGCATTCAACATGGCCAAGAAATCCGACTCGATCGGCGAGGCCGCCGAGGTGATCGCCAAGACGTATGGTGTCAGCAAGACAACCGCGCAAAGCTGGATCCGGCGCGGGCGGTATTTGGCTGATCAAGCCAAGAAGGCGCGGGCGACGACGCGGCGCTGATAGCTCCGGTAACCCGACGGTTGAGAGCGGGCCGGACGGTCCGCACGCGGCGATTTACCGCGCGGTCGGCGGCAGCTCCGCGGCCACCTGCCAGGCGTCATCGTCGCTGCCTGAAGGCGCATTTTCCGGCTGATTTCCAGCCTCATCAGACTTTCGTTTAATTGGCGCGGTCATGCCATTGTCGCGTTTCCGTGACGCCGCCTTCCGTGTTAAAGGGCCGACCCAGAGCGCCTCGGCAAGCCTTTCACGCGGCTGCCGGAGAACTGCTTGCGGTCACTGGGAAACGCCCCTGAAGGAGAAGTCTTACGATGAAGCGTCGTGATTTTTTGAAAGTTTCTGCGGCCGGTGCTGCCGCGACGGCGGTTGCCGCGCCGGCGATCGCGCAGTCCTCGCCTGAAATCAAGTGGCGCCTGACCTCGAGCTTCCCGAAGTCGCTGGACACCATCTATGGCGGTGCCGTCGAGCTGTCGAAGTACGTCGCCGAAATGACCGACAACAAGTTCCAGATCCAGGTGTTCGCGGCGGGCGAAGTCGTCCCCGGCCTGCAGGCGCTGGACGCGACCTCCAACGGCACTGTCGAGATGTCGCACACCGTCGCCTACTACTATGTCGGCAAGGACCCGACCTTCGCGATCTACGCGTCGGTGCCGTTCGGTCTCAATGCCCGCATGCAGAACTCCTGGTGGTATCAGGGCGGTGGCCAGGAGCTCGGCAACGAGTTCTTCAAGAAGTTCGGCGTGATCGGTTTCCCGACCGGCAACACCGGCACCCAGATGGGCGGCTGGTTCCGCAAGGAGATCAAGACCGTCGCCGACATGTCGGGCCTGAAGATGCGCATCGGCGGCATTGCCGGCCAGGTGCTGCAGAAGGTCGGCGTGGTGCCGCAGCAGCTCGCCGGCGGCGACATCTATCCGGCGCTCGAAAAGGGCACCATCGACGCGGCCGAGTGGGTCGGTCCCTATGACGACGAGAAACTCGGCTTCCAGAAGGTCGCCAAGTACTACTACTATCCGGGCTTCTGGGAAGGCGGTCCGACCGTGCACTCCTTCGTCAACCTGGAGAAGTGGAACGCGCTGCCGAAGAACTACCAGGCGATCCTGGCCAACGGCGCCGCCAACGCCAACAGCTGGATGGCCGCGCGCTACGACATGCAGAACCCCTCCGCGCTGAAGCGGCTGGTTGCCGGCGGCACGCAGCTGCGTCCGTTCACCAACGAGGTGCTCGAGGCCTGCCTCAAGGCGACCAACGAGCTGTGGGGTGAAATCTCGGCCAAGAATGCCGACTTCAAGAAGTCGATCGAGGCCATGCAGGCGTACCGCTCCGACCAGTATCTGTGGTGGCAGGTCGCCGAATACACCTTCGACAGCTTCATGATCCGCTCGCGCACCCGCGGCTGATCGGCGTCTAGCCTTTTGGACGAGCGTTCGCGCGACGCGAACGCATTGCCCGGCCTCCGCAAGGAGGCCGGGTTTTTTGCGTCTGGCATTCGTGAAGGGGATGCTCCATGCTCGCATCCGAAGCCTCGGCACGAAGGCGGCGTGTGATCGGTCACCGGTCATGACGGCAAAAAGAAAAGCGGCGCGACGATCGAAAGCAGTCGACGCTCGGACAACACAATCGAACAGGGCAGGATTCAAATGAAGCGAAGAGATTTCATCAAGGTCACGGGTCTGGGCGTCGCCGGCGCCGCCACGGTCGCAGCTCCCGCGATCGCGCAGTCGATGCCGGAGCTCAAGTGGCGCTTGACGACGAGCTGGCCGAAGTCGCTCGACACGCTGCACGGCGGCGCCGAGCTGATGGCGAAGGCGGTCGGTGAAGCCACCGACAACAAATTCCAGATCCAGACCTTTGCCGCGGGCGAGATCGTGCCGGGCCTGCAGGTGCTCGACGCCGTGCAGAACGGCACCGTCGAGATGGGGCACACCGCGCCCTATTATTATTTCGGCAAGGACCCGACCTTCACCTTCGGCTCGGCGGTGCCGTTCGGGCCCAACATGCGCCTCAACCAGGCCTGGTTCATGCTGGGCGGCGGCAAGGACCTGCTCAACGAGTTCTACAAGAGCTACAACGTCACCTCGCTGCTCGCCGGCAACACCGGCTGCCAGATGGGTGGCTGGTTCCGCAAGGAGATCAACAGCGTCGACGATCTCAAGGGCCTCAAATTCCGCATCGGCGGCTTTGCCGGCAAGGTGATGCAGAAGCTCGGCGCGGTGCCGCAGCAACTCGCCGGCGGCGACATCTATCCGGCGCTGGAGAAGGGCACGATCGATGCGGCCGAGTGGGTCGGTCCCTACGACGACGAGAAGCTCGGCTTCTACAAGGTCGCGCCGAACTACTACTTCCCCGGCTGGTGGGAAGGCGGCCCCATGCTGGTGGCGATGATCAATCTCGACAAGTGGAACGCGCTGCCGAAGCATTATCAGTTCGTGCTCGAGCAGGCCGGCCATCTCGCCAACAACTGGATGATGGCGCGCTACGACCAGGCCAATCCGATCGCGCTGAAGAAGCTGCTCGCGGTCGGCACCAAGCTGCGTCCGTTCCCGCCTGCGGTGATGGAAGCTTCCTTCAAGGCCGCCAAGGAGCTGCATGCCGAGGTTTCCGCGACCAATGCCAACTTCAAGAAGGTCTATGACTCGCTGACCTCGTTCTCCAACAACGGCTATCAATGGTTCCAGGTCGCCGAGGTCGGCTACGACAATTTCATGGCGCGCCACTCGCAGGCGTGATTGCTGCGAGCTGGACAGGAAATCAGCCTCGGAGCGAAAGCGCCGGGGCTTTTTCCATGCCGCGATCACGGCCGCGGCGCGCCGCGGCTTGCGAACACGCATGACCGCCGGTCGCTGGCCGTAGCGGCAGCTGCCAGTTCTCGATCTCCGGGCGCGAACGCGCAATCCGTTATGTTATCATGGCTAGCTGACGTCAGCCTTACACGGGCGCAATCAAAGGCGCCTGGCGTAGATTTTGATTGCAGCGGGGAGGCGGTATCTGTTTTCAGGGCAGTAACACGAGCTGGAGCAACATGCGCTTGTGTCGCCATCGAGACGTCACCTTCGCATGCGTCTTGTTTTGACGACAGCAAGCAGAAGATCGATTGAATGAAGTCAGGATTGCTGCGATGCGCCTTCTGATCGTCGAGGACAATGTCGAGCTCTCGCGGCTGCTGGCCAGCGGGCTGATGGCTGCGGGATATGAGTCCGATGTCGTCAACAGCGTTGCCGAGGCGCGCGATGCGCTGCGCAGCGTCAGTTATGCCGCCATGATCCTCGATCTCGGTCTGCCCGACGGCGATGGCTTGTCGGTGCTGTCGGAGCTTCGCCGCAAGACCGATCCGCTGCCGGTCCTGGTGCTGACCGCGCGGGGCGGCCTGCAGGATCGGGTCAGCGGCCTGCGCAGCGGCGCGGACGACTATCTGGCGAAGCCGTTCGCGCTGGAGGAGCTGGTGGCGCGGCTCGAAGCCATCCTGCGCCGACCCGGCCAGCTGCTCGGCTCCTCGCTGAAGCTCGCCAATCTGGTCTACGACACCGAGAGCAAGCAGGTGTTCGTCGACGGCGCTCCGCACGTGTTCTCGGCGCGCGAGACGTCGGTGCTGGAGATCCTGTTGCGACGGCAGGGGCGGGTGGTGCCGAAGAAGAATGTCGAGGACCACATCTTCGGCCTGTCCGGCGAGGTCGCCTCGAACGCGGTCGAGGTCTACGTGTCGCGGCTGCGCAAGCTGCTCACCGAGCACCGCGCCAGGGTCATCATTCATACCATTCGGGGCGTCGGTTATCTGATGGCGGAGGAGAAGTAGGCGTGTTCCGCTTCAAGTCGCTGACGTCGCGGATCGCGTTCCTGCACATCGTGGCGGTCGCGGTCGCGGCGATCTTCCTGCCGCTGCTGCTGCTGTGGCTGTTGAATTCGGAGATCAATCAGCTGCATCGCGAAGCGATGCGCGACCAGGCCGCCGATCTCGGCCAGAACCTCTCGGTCGATGCCGCGGGCAAGGTGCAACTCAACCTGCCGGACAGCCTGAAGGGACTCTATTCCGACGCCTATGGCCGCTACCGCTACGACATCTACGATGCCGACGGTCACCTGCTGTTTTCGTCGCATCGCGAGGCGCCGCGACTGCCGGCGTCCGCCAACCGGATTTCCGGTGCCAGCGTCACCAAGCTGCTCGGCGGCCAGACGCTGCGCATCCTGGTCGCCGAGGACCTGTCGCATCGCGACGTGATCATCGACGACATCGTCTCCAATTTCTTTCGGCGGGTCGGCTGGATCACCATCCCGATCCTTCTGATCCTGCTTGCCACCGACATCCTGATCTTCCGCCGCGCGGTGACACCGCTGTTGCGGGCCTCGGAGGAGGCGAGAAGCATCGGGCCGGCAAGGACCGATATCCGCCTCCCGACGGAGGGGATTCCGAGCGAGATCCTGCCGCTGGTGACCGCCGTCAACCAGGCGTTCGATCGCCTTGAGGAAGGCTTTCACGTGCAGCGCCAGTTCACGGCCGATGCCGCGCATCAGCTGCGCACGCCGCTTGCGATCCTCAGGACCCGGATCGAGACGCTCGATGCGGCCAAGGGGACCAGGGAGCTGCATGCCGACATCGAGAGCATGAGCCGCATCGTCAGCCAGCTGCTCGAGATCGCCGAGCTCGACACGCTGGTGCTGGATCCCGGCGAGACCGCGGATTTGCGCGCGGTGTGCGCCGAGGTGGTCGGCTCGATCGCGCCCTACGCGCTGGCGCAGCGGAAAGATATCGCGTTGCGCGGCACCGACAGTCCGGTGCAGGTCAGGGGCAATGCGGAGATGCTGCAGCGGGCGATCTTCAATCTGGCGGAGAACGCCATCAAGTACACCGCCGAGAGAACCTCGGTCGATGTCGAGGTGCACGACAATGGTTCGGTGCAGGTGCGCGACTGCGGGCCGGGGATTGCGCCCGCCGAGCAGGGGCTGATCTTCCAGCGCTTCTGGCGCAGCGATCGCCAGCGCACCGACGGCGCGGGGCTCGGGCTCTCGATCGTGCGCGGCGTCGTCGACGATCACGATGCGACGGTGAGGGTGGAGAACCTGCCGTCCGGCGGCGCCCAGTTCACGCTGCGCTTCCGCCTCGCCAAGGCGGAGCCGGCGGCGTCCTGAGCCGGCCAGCGAACGTGCCGCGGCCTTGCCGGTCTACTTCACCTTGCCGTCGGACAGATCCATGATCATGCGCGTGATCAAATAGAGGCGCGGCACGATGCTGTTGATCTGCACGTATTCCGCATCGTTGGAGTGCGCGCCGAAGCCCGACAGGCCCATGCCTTCCACCACGGCGCCCTTGGTCTTGAGGGCGGCAAATGCGGCGTCGGTGCCGCCGCCGGTGGCCCGCTCGGCGACGTTCAGCGACAGGCCGAGTTCCTGATAAATCGTCTTGCCGTGGCCGGCCACGCGGTGCGAGGTGTCGCTGGCTTCGAGCGGCGGGCGGCGCACCTCGAACTTCACGTCCACCCTGGAGTCCGGCAGCAGGCGGTTCTTGATCCTGTCCTGCAGGGCTTTCTCGAGCTCGTCGAAATCCGCCACCTTGAGCGCGCGCGCATCGGCCTGGGCGGTGGCTTCGGCGGGGATCACGTTGCGGTTGGTGCCGGACTTGGACACCGTCCAGTTCAGCTTCAGGCCCTGCTCCGGCTTGGACAGGTCCTTCATCTGCAGCACCTGGTGGGACAGCTCATAGAGCGCATTCACGCCGCCTTCGGGCCTGGCGCCGGCATGCGACGACTTGCCGTGCACCGTGAGGTAGGCCGAGCCGATGCCGCTGGTGGCGAGGCGCAGCGTGCCGTCGGTGCCGCCGCCCTCGAACGAGAACACGGCATCCTGTTCCGCGGCGAGGCGGGTGATGGTGCTGCGCCAGCCGGGCGAAGAGATCTCCTCGTCGCCATTGATCAGCACGGTGAGCGTGCCGTAATTTTTGAAGTTCAGCTTCTGCAGCAACGCCGCGGCGTGGAGGATGGTGGCGACGCCCTGCTTGTCATCGGCAATGCCGAGCCCATAGGCCTTGTCGCCATCGATGCGGAAGGGTTGGTCCTTCAGCATGCCCTTGAGATACACCGTATCCATGTGCGCGATCAGCATGATCTTCGCGCTGCCCGTGCCCTTGAAGACGGCCTGCACGGCGGGACCGATCTTCTCCGGCGTGTCGTCGAGGCGGTAGATATCGGTGGTCTGCAGGATATCGACCGTGCCGCCGAGCTGCCTGAGCTGGCCGGCGACGCGCTCGGCGAGCTGGTTCAGGCCCTCGATGTCCTTGCTGCCGGATTCGATCTGCACGAGGTCGCGCAGGGTGTCGAGCAGCGGCTGCTGTTCCTGTTGCGCCAGCGCGCGAATGTCGGCTGCATGCGCTGCGGGCGCGGCAAGCGCCAGACCAAGCGACAGCATCAGCGGGCGAATGAGCGAGCGGGCGGGATGCAATTGGGGCATGGCGGCGATCTGTGAGTTGGAGGACGATCCGTATCCCCGTCTTCACAGGCCTCGCCGGTGCCGTCAACAGCGGCGTGCCTCGCGCCCGCGAGCGTTTTCGAGCGAAGTGGACGCCGGTTCGCGTGAAGAAAACGCGACAAAACGAGAATCCAGGGCTTCGGTTCTGATTTAATCAGAACCGAAATGCTCTGGGCACGCCGAATGCGCTGATGCCGGGCTACTGTTTCGGCTGTCCGAAGTCGAGCGGCGGCAGGTCGATCTGCGGCACCTCGATCTTGACCTTGTTGAGGTCGACATCGAGCGGCTTGTCGAGCAGTCCGGTGACGACGACCGGGAACGCGATCACCAGCGCCACCATGATCGCCTGCAAGCCGATCCACGGCATTGCGCCCCAGTAGATGTCCGAGCTCTTCACTTCCTTGGGCGCCACGCCGCGCAGATAGAACAGCGCGAAGCCGAATGGCGGATGCAGGAACGAGGTCTGCATGTTGACGCAGAGCATCACGCCGAACCAGATCAGCGCGGCGTCGGGGCCGACCACCGGCGCCAGCACCTTCTGCGCGATCGGCGCGACCATCGGCAGGATGATGAAGGCGATCTCGAAGAAGTCGAGGAAGAACGCCAGGAAGAAGATGAACAGGTTGATGAAGATCAGGAAGCCCCAGACGCCGCCGGGCAGCGAGGTCAGATGGTGCTCCAGCCAGGTGCCGCCGGATACGCCGAGGAACACGACCGAGAAGCAGGTCGAGCCGATCAGGATGAAGGTGACCATGCAGGTGATCCGCATGGTGGTCTCGTAGCCCTGCTTGATCAGGTCGCGCAGGTCCGGGATCTTGACGGCCTCGAGGCAGATCCAGACCACCGCGGCGTAGGTGATCGCGAAGGCGAGCTTGAAGAGCAGGTTCTCGCTGTAGAGCATCGCGATGATGGTGCCGATGCCGCCGGCGATCACACCGACCATCAGCACCTTGTTGCCGGTGGCGCTGAAATCCTTGTGGTGGATGGCGGCGAGCACGATGGCGCCGACCGCGCCCATGGCGCCGGCTTCCGTCGGGGTCGCAAGGCCCATCATCATGGTGCCGAGCACGACGAAGATCAGTACCGCCGAGGGGATGATGCCGAGCAGGCACTTCTTCCACAGCGCCCACCCGGTCAGCGTGCGCGCCTCGATCGGCACCGCCGGCACATGGCTCGGCTTGAAGATGCCGAGCAGGAAGGTGTAGCCGGCGAACAGCAGGATCTGGAACACCGATGGGCCCCAGGCGCCGAGATACATGTCGCCGACCGACTTGCCGAGCTGGTCGGCGAGCACGATCAGGACGAGAGAGGGAGGGACAAGTTGCGTGATGGTGCCGGAGGCGGCGAGCACGCCCGTGATGTAGCGGATGTTGTAGCCGTAGCGGATCATCACCGGCATCGAGATCAGCGCCATCGCGATCACCTGCGCCGCCACCGTGCCGGTGATGGCGCCGAGGATGAAGCCGACGATGATCACGGAATAGCCGAGGCCGCCGCGGATCGGGCCGAACAGCTGGCCCATCGAATCCAGCATGTCCTCGGCGAGCCCGCATCTCTCCAATATCGCGCCCATGAAGGTGAAGAAAGGGATCGCCAGCAGCAGCTCGTTGGACAGCACGCTGCCGAAGATGCGGCCCGGGATCGCCTGCAGGAAGTTGAGGTCGAAGAAGCCGAGATAGATCGAGAGGAACCCGAACGACAGGCCGACCGCGGCGAGCGTGAACGCCACCGGATAACCGATCAGCATCGCTACGATCAGGCCGCCGAACATCAGTGGCGGCATCATCTCCAGCGTGATCATTGAGTCGGCCTCTCATACTTCGCGTCGATGGTCACGTAGCCCTGCAGCGCGGCGATCCGCTTGATCACCTCTGAGACGCCTTGCAGCGCAAGCATCACGAAGCCGGACGGGATAACGAACTTGATCGGCCAGCGCAGCAGGCCGCCGGCGTTGCCGCTCATCTCGCCGACTGCATAGGCCTGGTAGAAGAACGGCCATGACAGATAGGCGAGCAGGAGGCAGGCCGGGATCAGGAAGAACAGCGTTCCGATCAGGTCGAGCCAGAGCTGGCCGCGTTCGGACAGCATCAGATACATGATCTCGACGCGGACATGCTCGTTGCGCTTGAAGGTGTAGGAGGCGCCGAACATCACGAGGATCGCGAACATGTACCACTGCGCCTCGAGCCAGCCGTTCGACGAGTAGCTGAACGCGTAGCGGATCATGGCGTTGCCGGCGCTGACCAGGCACGAGATCAGCACCAGCAGGTTGCAGATGTAGCCGATCTTCTCGTTGAGTTGGTCGATGGCCTGACTTAATGCCAACAATGGGCGCATCACGATCTCCACGGTCGCGCCATCCGCGCGCCGAATATCTCTTCAAGCATCATCTGGCCGCCGCGCGCTTGCGCACGGAGCCACGGCTCACTTTCAGGAGCAGTTGCAAACGTTCGTCCTCCCCCGAAATCCGCTTCAGCCGTTCTTGGCTGCCGGGAATCGTCGACAGGAGCCGACGGAGGGCAGCGGCCTATGCTGGCCAGACTAGCGTGAAAGCTGATTCACCAAATCAGCGCCATGGAACGCCGTCAATCGGAAAATGGACAAATTGACGCCGCGGCAAACTGTTGTCCCGCCTTGGTAATCGGGGGACAGGCCGCGCGTCGGGAGGGAGCTTGAAGACTAGCCGCCGGTCACGCTCATGTGGCGGCTGACGCTCGGACGGTTGTGGCGGCGGTCGATGATGAAATCGTGCCCCTTCGGCTTCAGTCCGATGGCCCGGTCGATGGCCGCCGCCAGCAAATCGTTGTCGGCGGAGGCACGCAGCGGCCGGCGCAGGTCGGAGGCGTCCTCGTGGCCGAGGCAGGTGTGCAGCGTGCCGGTGCAGGTGATCCGCACCCGGTTGCAGGATTCGCAGAAATTATGGGTCATCGGCGTGATGAAGCCGAGCTTGCCGCCGGTCTCGGCGACCCGGACGTAGCGAGCGGGGCCGCCGGTGTCGTCGGGCAGATCGGTCAGCGTGTAGTGTTTCTCGAGCCGCGCGCGCATCAAGGACAGCGGCACGTACTGATCGATCCGGCCTTCGCCGATGTCGCCCATCGGCATCACCTCGATCAAGGTGAGGCCCATGCCCTTGCCGTGCGCCCATTCCATCAGCGCCGGTATCTCGTCCTCGTTCAGGTTCTTCAGCGCGACCGCGTTGATCTTGACCGCGAGTCCCGCCGACCGCGCCGCCTCGATGCCCGACAGCACCTTGTCGATGTCGCCCCAGCGGGTGATGGCCCGGAATTTTACGGGGTCGAGGGTGTCGAGCGAGACGTTGACGCGGCGCACACCGCAATCGCCCAGCTCCTGGGCGAAGCGCGCCAGCTGCGAACCGTTGGTGGTCAGCGTCAATTCGTCGAGTGCGCCCGTGGTCAGATGCCGCGACAGCGAGCGCACCAGGCCCATCACGTTGCGGCGGACCAGCGGCTCGCCGCCGGTGAGGCGGATCTTGCGCACGCCCTTGGCGACGAACGCCGAGCAGAGCCGGTCGAGCTCTTCCAGCGTCAAGAGATCGGCCTTCGGCAGGAAGGTCATGTCCTCCGACATGCAGTAGAAGCAGCGCAGGTCGCAGCGGTCGGTGACGGAGACGCGCAAATAACGGATGGTCCGGCCGAACGGATCGGTCATCGGACGAAACAGCGTGTCGGAATGTGCTTGCGTGGATCCGTTCATTCAGTTCGGGCCTTGCAATCTGTTTCCTGCCTGCCGCGCCGTGATCGGCTCCGGCATCCGCAATCTATGCATGTTGGCGCGTTGTCACAATGCGTCCCAAGGGATGATCGTATGGATGATCCGCAGCATGCAAAGCGATAGGCGAGGCAGATCGCGCGATGTAGGATCGCAATCGCGGATGTGTCTCGACCAAATACAAAAACCGGCTTTGGGCCGGGCTCTTGTGCAGTGCAAATGCGGTTCGGCCGCCCGCGCTAGCGCGACGGCGCGGCGGCCGGCGCCGGCGCAGCCGCGCTCGGGGCGGGGAACGCGGAGTCCGGAGCGGCGGCAGGCGCCGCAGCGGCAGCCGGTTTCGGCTTCTTCTTCCGTATCGGCTTCTTCGCCGCGCGCGGCGGCGGTCCGGCCGGCTGCAGCTCGGCGAACACCGGACTGGGATCCAGCGTCGTGGTCGCCGGCGTGGTGAAGTCGCCGGGAACGCGGGTCACGGTGACCGGAACGGTCGCCGGCTGGAACTTCGGCATGTTGAAGGTGACGGAGAAGTTGGTCTCCGGCGCCGGGATCGACACGGTGCAGGGCGTCTTGCAGCCCGGTCCGAGCGAGGTCACGGCGTCGGCGCCCGGCGGGTTTGAATCCAGCTGAACCGGCATCGGTGGCGGCGCCGACTTGAACGAATCCAATGAGAAGGAGGAGCAGCCGGCCAGGCTCAGCCCGGCGGCCGCAATCACGATGATACGACGCATGATCCACACTCTACTGCGGCAATCAGCCACAATCCCCGGAGCGGACCATAGGTGCGTCGGAACAGAGGCGCAACAGCGGGGGGCCTGCTCGTTAAAGGATGGTTAATGGTGGAATCGCATGGCTAAATATTGCCAAGCGATATCAGTGTGTTGCGGAAAGTTTATGCCGCGCTCAGGCTGGCGACGGCGTCCGGCAGATCGCGCATATGGCTGATCAGCCGGTCCGGCTTCAGCTCGGTCATCGGAACGTCGGTATAGCCAAAATCGACGCCGATCACCGGGACCTGGGCGCGCCTTGCGACCCCGACATCGGGGCCAGCATCGCCGACCATGATGGCGCCGGGCAGCCGGCCGCCGGCGCGGGCCACCGTCTCGCGCAGGAACGTGGGATCGGGTTTTGCGATGCCGAAGGTATCGGCGCCGCAGATCGCGGCGAAGCGCTTGGTTAGGCCGAGCCGGTCGAGCAGCAGCTTCGACAGCCATTCCAGCTTGTTGGTGCACACCGCAAAGCGATGGCCCTTTGCTTCGAGCCGGTCGAGCGCGGCCTCGAGCCCGTCGAACGGTCGCGAGCCGTCGGCGATATGCTCGGCATAATAGTCGACGAAATCCGCGGTCAAGCGGTCGAGGTCACCGACGCTGACCGCGCGTCCTTCCACCTCGAGCCCGCGTTCGAGCAGCTTGCGCGCGCCGGCGCCGATCATGTTGCGCGCGGCCGCCAGCGGCACCGGCCGCAGGCCCTCGCGGTCGAGCACATGGTTCAGCGCGCCGATCAGATCAGGCGCGGTGTCGACCAGCGTGCCGTCGAGATCGAATACGACGATGGGGGGAGAGGCGGCGGACATGATGCTTTTGGCTATCGGGCCGGGCGCTGCGATGCAAGAGTAGATGTGGGCACGTCATGAGATAGGGGAGGCTGAGATGCGGGAACTTGCCGGAAAAGCCGCTTTCGTCACCGGCGCGGCCAGCGGAATCGGACTGGCGATGGCAACCGCCTTTGCTCGCGAGGGCATGAAGGTGATGCTCGCCGACATTGAAGCCGGTCCGCTGGACGAGGCCGTCGATGCGCTGCGCGCCGGCGGTGCGGATGCTCATGGCGTGGTCTGCGACGTTGCCGATCGCCTAAGCGTCGATCGCGCGGCGGAGGCGTCGTTCCGCGCCTTCGGCAAGGTCCATGTCGTCTGCAACAATGCCGGCGTCGCGGCCGGCGGCGGCATTGACCCGATCTCGGTCGACGACTGGCGCTGGGTGATCGACGTCAACCTGATGGGCGTCGTGCACGGCATCAGGAGCTTCCTGCCGCACATCCGCGGGCACGGCGAGGGTGGCCATATCGTCAATACGGCTTCGATGGCCGGGATGAATGCCGGGCTTGGCTTGAGCCCGTATTCGGCGACCAAGTTCGCCGTCGTCAGCCTGTCCGAAGGGCTCGCCATGCAGCTCAGGCCGCTCGGGATCGGCGTCAGCGTGCTCTGTCCGAGCTTTGTGCGGACCCGGATCGGCGAGAGCGGGCGCAACCGCCCGGAGCAGTACGGCCCGACCCGTCAGTTCGATCCGGCAAGCCCGATGGCCGCTGTCGTCGCCGAGATCGCGCGACGCCTGGAGGCCGGTCTCGATCCGGCGTCGGTTGCAGGACATGTGCTGGCCGCGATCCGCGACGACCAGTTCTACATTTTCACCCACCCCGGGATGCGGGCCGAGGTCGAACAGCGCTTTTCGGCGATTTTGGCCGCGATGGACGCCGTTTCGGCCTAAAGACTGGTCCGCTTGCCGCTATTCCTGCCTGCAAAACGACGCTAGATATGCGCCCGCCGGGCCACCCGATGGCGGCCCGTAACGGACCAACCGAGGGGCTATCGGCACGTGGACATGGACGCACTGAAACGCCAGGCGGCGGCGCGCGCGCTCGAAGAGGTGCGCGACGGCATGAAGCTCGGGCTCGGCACCGGATCGACCGCGAAGCATTTCGTCGAGCTGCTCGGCGAGAAGGTCCGGTCGGGCATGAAGGTGATCGGCGTGCCGACCTCGGAAGCGACCCGCGCGGATGCGATCCGCTGCGGCATTCCGCTGACTACGCTGGACGAGATCGACCATCTCGACCTCACCATCGACGGCGCCGACGAGATCGACCCGGCGCTCAACCTGATCAAGGGCGGCGGCGGGGCGCTGCTGCGCGAGAAGATCGTCGCGGCCGCCAGTGATCGCATGATCGTGATCGCCGACGACAGCAAATGGGTCGACGTGCTCGGCCGCTTTCCGTTGCCGGTCGAGGTGATCCCGTTCGGGCTCGCCGCGACCCAGGCCGCGATGGCGCGGGCGTTTTCAGAGGCTGGCGTATCCGGCGAAATGCTGGTCCGTCAGGGCAAGGACGGTCACGTTTTTGTCACCGATGGCGGCCACTGGATCGTCGATGCCCATCTCGGCCGGATCGGCGATCCGCCGCGTCTTGCCGGTTTGCTCAGCGTGATTCCGGGCGTGGTCGAACACGGCCTGTTCATCGGGCTTGGCAGCGTCGCCGTGCTGGCCGGCGTGCAGGGAATTCGGGTTGTTGAACGGCCATGAGGCCGCAAGCAAGGAGACTTGGAATGAATCGTTTTTCGGGACTTTTGTCGGCTGCGGCCCTGGCGGCTGGACTGGCGCTCGCACCGGCGATGGCGCAGCAGCCGCAGCTGCCTCCCATGCCCCAGGTCAAGCAGTCGACCCCCGCGGCGATTGGGTACGCCAAGGAAATCCTTCAGATGAAGAACGTGCAGGTGATGTATGCCGGCGCCGTTCCTGGAATCATCGAGAAGACCAAGACCGGTCTGCTCCAGCAATACCTCAACTACCAGAAGGACCTCAACGAGGTCGCGCTCGTCATCGCCAAGAACCTGGGTGGCAGTGAGAAGGAAATCGGCGAAGGCATGGCGCAGCTCTACGCCGCCGAGTTCACCGAGCAGGAGCTGAAGGATCTCGTGATCTTCTACAAGACGCCGCTCGGTCAGAAGCTTCTGACCTCTGAGCCCAAGGCAATCAACGATTCGCTGCAATATATGCAGCAGTGGGCGCAGCAGTTTGGCGTGATCGTCAACGCCCAGTTCAAGGCCGAGATGAAGAAGCGCGGCAAGGATATCTAAACGACGCCTCAGCATGACGGGCGTCAAGTTGAGTGCGCCGCACTAATCTACGTCATTGCGAGCGAAGCGAAGCAATCCATTGTCCCACAAGCGGAGAGATGGATTGCTTCGTCGCTATCGCTCCTCGCAATGACGGCGGTGAAAGACTAGATGCCCTCAAGCTGAGGGAAAGCAGTTGATCAAGCCGAATTCCGGCGATTAGAGCTGAGATTTACCATGGCCGAGTTTGACGTCGACCTGTTTGTCATCGGTGGTGGTTCGGGCGGCGTTCGTGCCGCCCGCATCGCCGCGGGTTACGGTGCGAAGGTCATGGTCGCCGAAGAGTACCGGATGGGCGGCACCTGCGTGATCCGCGGCTGCGTGCCGAAGAAGCTGTTCGTGATCGGCAGCCACGTCCACGACGAGATCGAGGACGCGGCCGGCTTCGGCTGGAGCATCGGGCAGGTCTCGTTCGACTGGGCCACTCTCGTCGCCAACAAGGACAAGGAGATCGCCCGGCTCGAGGGCGCCTACACCACCAACGTCGAGAAGTCGGGCGCACGGATCGCGAAGACCCGCGCGGTGCTTGAGGATGCCCACACCATCAGACTCGCCACCGGCGAGAAGGTGACGGCGAAGTACATCCTGATCGCGACCGGCGGCGCGCCCAATCACGGGCCGATCGTGCCCGGCATCGAGCACGTGATCTCCTCCAACGAGGCGTTTCACCTCAAGGAGCTGCCGAAGCGGATCGTGATCCAGGGCGGCGGCTACATCGCGCTGGAATTCGCCGGCATCTTCGCCGGCTTCGGCTCCGACGTCACGGTAATCTATCGCGGCGACAACATCCTGCGCGGCTTCGACGAGGACGTGCGCAAGCATGTCCGCGCCGAGATGGAGAAGCGCGGCATCACCATCATCACCGGCTGCACGGTGGCGAAGGTCGACAAGCACGGCCGTGACTTCACCACGCACCTGTCGAGCGGCTCGAGCATCGCCTCCGACCAGGTGATGTTCGCGATCGGCCGGCATCCCAATGTCGCCAATCTCGGGCTCGAGACCGCCGGCGTCGCCATCAATCCAGCGAATGGCGGCATCCAGGTCGACGGCTGGTCGAAGACCTCGGTCGACAACATCTACGCGGTCGGCGACGTCACCCACCGCACCAATCTGACGCCGGTTGCGATCCGCGAGGGCCATGCCTTCGCCGACACGGTGTTCGGCAAGCGCCCGGTCGAGGTCGACCACGCCACGATCCCGACCGCGGTGTTCTCGCAGCCGGAGGTCGGCACCGTTGGTCTGACGGAAGAGGAGGCGCGGGCGCAGTTCAGCCACGTCGACATCTACAAGACCGATTTCCGCCCGATCAAGGCGACGATGTCCGGCCGCGACACCCGCGTGCTGATGAAGCTCGTGGTCGACGGCGCGAGCGACCGCGTGCTCGGCTGCCACATCGTCGGCGATGGCGCCGCCGAAATCACCCAGGCCGTCGCGATCGCCGTCAAGATGAAGGCGACCAAGGCCGATTTCGACGCCACCATCGCGCTGCATCCGACCGCTTCCGAAGAGCTGGTGACGATGCGGACGCCCACCGCGCGCCACGTGCGCCAGGCGGCGGAATAGCGGTAGCCCGCAGGGGCCGGCGCTGCCGTCCTGGTGTTCTCCTGGCGATGGGGAACGGGGAATGAGCCCTGCCTGACAGCCCAACGCCGCCCGCTTAAAATACATGCGGACGGCGCTGTCTCTAGCCCCAGGAAGGTTGGCAAAATCCTGATGAGTTTTTGTCTGCGGAAGCGGGGCAAAGGTTTCATACCTCGGAAGGGGTAGCGCGCCTCCGCAAGACCGACGCCGACGGCCGCGCTTCGTGCCCGGGAATTAGGGCACCCTTGTTGACATGCACATCCGCCCGGGACTTTTCCTCAGGGTCGCTTCGCGCCCTCAAATCGAACGCGGTTTCCGGCGAATGGTCTGCGCAACGGCGCTTGTGCACAGGCGATGCGCCATCGGCGCGCGGCCGTCTCGCGCACCCTGGAACCTTGCGCTATGCTGTCCGTTCCACTCTCAAACAGTTTGATGTCTCAAATTGAGGGAGCCGCGCATGAGAGGCCCAACCGAGCAGGAGATCCGGACCCGCGCCTACGAATTGTGGAAGGACGCCGGCGAGCCGCCGGGCAAGATGGATCAGCTCTGGTATCAGGCCGAAAAGGAACTGCTGGCGCGGCGGGCCACCAACGGCGAAGCGCCTTGCGACATCAACGGGCACAATGGGCCGAGTACATATCCGGAGAGGCTGAGGGGCGTGCATTGAGTGCGTCGCGCGGCTGAGCTAACGAGTCCGGCAGGCTGGCCCGGACCCGGAGGCATCATGAGCGGCGCGATCGATCTTTCGCAGAAACTGTCGACATTCAGCGATCACTGGTCGCCGCGCACCGTCGCGCAATTCAACGCCTGCGACGTCATGGTGGTGAAGGTGCAGGGCGAGTTCGTCTGAGCACGACGACACCGACGACTTCTTCCTCGTCCTGAAAGGCATCCTCGACATCGAGCTGCGCGACCGCACCGTGACGCTAACGCCCGGCCAGATGTACATCGTGCCGAAAGGCGTCGAGCATCGGCCTGTCGCAAGGGAAGAGGTGCATCTGCTGCTGATCGAACCGACCGGGACGCCGAACACGGGTGACGCTGCGACGGCTGCGCCGCGGAAGGTGGTGTGAGGCTGGCAGGGTGGGCGGAGCGAAGCGATACCCATCATCTTGACCGCGAATCCGGGTTGAAGAGCAAAGCTCGCGCGATTCATGTCGCGAGAATGCGAAATTATGATTCACCAGCGGCGCAATATAATGCGGCGTCGTCCCTGCGAAAGCGCAGGGACGACGCCGGAGAGTGCCGCGTCTATCCCTCCGCCTCAATCCACTCCGCGGCACCGCGCCACAGCGCGTCGCGGTGGTCGCTGCGGAAGAAGCCGAGATGGCCGATCGCTTTTGCGCCGGCGTCGGCGGGACGGATCGAGATGATCTCCGGCGTGATCGACGTGAAGGCGGAGCACAGCAATTCGACCGCCGGCCGCGTTGCCCAGGTGTCGTCGGTCATGACAAGCGCGCGGAGCTTGCCCTTGAACTTCGGAAAATTCTCGCGCGCTGTCAGCGTGGCATCATCGAGCAGATAGCGCTCCCGCATCACCCAGTTCCGCCATTGCTCGAACGCGCCCCTCGGCAGGTCCATGCCGAGGCCGGCCCAGGCGGGGAGGTAACCGAGCGTGCGCGCCAGCGGCAGGCCGACGCCGGTCATGAAGGCGACGACGCGGTAGCGCTCGGGCGAGGCCATCAGCTTCCAATAGGCAGCCTGCGATGCGATCAGGAGCGCGCGCGGGATCTCGGCATTGTTGGCAAGCAGCCCGAGCGCCTGGCCGCCGAAGGAGTGGCCGACATAGGCGAAGGGGAGGCTGCGATAGCGCTCGCGCATCCAGCTCACCGCCGCGGTGGCGTCGAGCGCAGCCCAGTCCGCCATCGTGGCCTTGAAGCCGGCCAGTGATTTCGGCTTGTTGAGGCCGGTCGCCGCCATCGGCCGGCTACCGCCGGTGCCGCGGTAGTCGTAGGTCAGTACCGCGGCGCCGCGGCGGGCGAGGTAGCCGGCGAAGCCGCGATAGACCTTGCGGGGCACGGCAGTCGCCGAATTGATCAGCACGGCCTGACGCCGCGTGCCGCGCGGCAGGAACAGCGTCGCGGCGAGCGGATAGCCGTCCGCGGCCGGCACGACGATGTCGTCGCTAAAAACGTCGTCCAGCGCGGCGGAGGCCACGGCGATTTCCCCGGCATTCATGCTATGCTCTACCAAATGCGAATTCGGATTTCCCTGCAAGGGTTTGACCAGATTGCAGGAATCCTTCTAGCGGGAAAGCGGGGCCCTGTGTATAAGCCGGGCTTTCGTCATGCCGTGATTAAGTTGCGGTTTTTGCTCAGGAGTTGACCTCATGTCCGAGCGGTGGACACCCGATAGCTGGCGCGCCAAGAAGGTGCTGCAGGTGCCCGATTATCCCGATGCCAAGGCATTGGCCGATGTCGAGGCCCAGCTGGCGACTTTTCCGCCGCTGGTGTTCGCGGGCGAGGCGCGCAGCCTGAAGAAGGCGCTGGGGCGGGTCGCCGCCGGCGAGGCCTTCCTGCTGCAGGGCGGCGACTGCGCCGAGAGCTTTGCCGAGCACGGCGCCAACAACATCCGCGACTTCTTCCGCGTCCTGTTGCAGATGGCGGTCGTGCTGACCTATGCCGGCGCGCTGCCGGTGGTGAAGGTCGGCCGGATCGCCGGCCAGTTCGCCAAGCCGCGCTCGTCGCCGACCGAGAAGCAGGGCGACGTCGAGCTGCCGAGCTATCGCGGCGACATCGTCAACGACATCGCCTTCACCCCGGAAGCGCGCATTCCCGATCCGCAGCGCCAGCTGATGGCTTATCGGCAATCCGCCGCGACGCTGAACCTGCTGCGCGCGTTCGCCACCGGTGGTTTCGCCAATCTCGGCAGCGTGCATCAGTGGATGCTCGGCTTCCTGAAGGATTCGCCGCAATCACGCCGCTACAAGGAGCTGGCCGACCGTATCTCGGATGCGCTGAACTTCATGCGCGCCTGCGGCCTCGACCTCGAGAGCCATCCCGAGCTGCGCGCCACCGATTTCTACACCAGCCACGAGGCGCTGCTGCTCGGCTACGAGCAGGCGATGACGCGGGTCGATTCCACCACCGGCGACTGGTACGCGACCTCCGGCCACATGATCTGGATCGGCGACCGAACCCGTCAGCTCGATCACGGCCATGTCGAATATTTCCGCGGCATCAAGAACCCGATCGGCCTGAAATGCGGCCCGTCGCTGAAGCCGGACGAACTGTTGAAGCTGATCGACATCCTCAATCCCGACGATGAGCCGGGGCGCCTGACCCTGATCAACCGGTTCGGCGCCGACAAGGTCGGCGACCATCTGCCAGGCCTGATCCGCGCCGTGCAGCGGGAAGGGCGCAAGGTGGTGTGGTCGTGCGATCCGATGCACGGCAACACCATCACCTCGACCTCGGGCTACAAGACGCGGCCGTTCGATCGCGTGCTGTCGGAGGTGAGGTCGTTCTTCCAGATCCACGCTGCCGAAGGCACCCATGCCGGCGGCGTGCACCTGGAGATGACCGGACAGGACGTCACCGAATGCATCGGCGGCGCGCGCGCCATCACCGATGAGGACCTCAACGACCGCTACCACACGGTCTGCGATCCCCGTCTTAATGCCGAACAGTCGATCGACATGGCCTTCCTGATCGCCGAACTCCTGAAGCAGGAGCGCGCCGGCAAGGTCAAGCCGATGCCGGCCGCTGCGGGGTTGTGATTGGGGCTGTGGCTTGGGCAGGCAGTGACTTGGACTTGGGGGCCGTGACTTGCTGAGGTTCTGGCGAGCCACCATCAACTCGCGCAACGGGCTGGCATTCGCCATTCGCTCGGAGCAGGCGATTCGCGAGGAGGTGGTGGCGCTGGCGCTGTCGCTGCCGCTGGCCTGGCTGGTCGGCGCCACCGTGATGCGCCGGGTCGAATTGGTTGCGACCGTGGTGCTGGTGCTCGTCATCGAGCTGCTCAACACCGCGATCGAGAAGCTAGCCGATCGCCTGACCATGGATCACGATCCGCAGATCGGGCGGGTCAAGGACATGGGCTCGGCCGCGGTCGGCGTCGCGCTCGTCATGGCCGGGCTGTTCTGGCTGTTCGCCCTCGCCGAACGCATGGGCGCGTTCTGATTCCCGAGCATGATCCGGAAACGTGGGAACCGGTTTTCCGATCAGATCATGCTCAAAAGAAGCTCCCGCCGGTCATGGCGCGATTTCTGCAATCGCACCATGACTGGAAGATGATTGAAGTTTGCTGTTGTGCAGGACAACTTAAGCGTATGAGCGAACAACAGATCAAGATTACCCTGGCGCAACTCAATCCGACGGTCGGTGACGTCACCGGCAACGCCGCGAGGGCGCGCGCCGCGCGCGAGAAAGCCAAGGCCGACGGCGCCGACCTCGTGGTGCTGTCGGAACTGTTCATCGCCGGCTACCCGCCGGAGGATCTGGTGCTCAAGCCGGCGTTCCAGTCGGCCTGCCGCGCCGCGATCGAGGAACTGGCGCGCGAGACCAGGGATGGTGGCCCAGCGATGCTGATCGGCACGCCGTGGGTCGAGGACGGCAAGCTCTACAATGCCTGCGCGCTGCTCGACGGCGGCCGCATCGCCGCGCTGCGCTTCAAGGCCAATCTGCCGAATTACGGCGTGTTCGACGAGAAGCGGCTGTTCGCGCGCGGCCCGGCGCCGGGCCCGGTGACGGTGCGCGGCGTGCGTATCGGCGTGCCGATCTGCGAGGACATCTGGCTCGAGGAGTCCGAAGAATACGAGAACGTCGTCGAATGTCTCGCCGAGACCGGCGCCGAGATTCTCGTGGTGCCGAACGGCTCGCCCTATGCCCGCGACAAGGCCGACCTCAGGCTGTCGATCGTCGTCGCGCGCGTCACTGAGAGCGGGCTGCCGCTGGTCTATCTCAACGAGGTCGGCGGCCAGGACGAGCTGATCTTCGACGGCGCCTCGTTCGCGCTGAATGCCGATCTTTCCGTCGCGGCGCAGCTTCCGGCGTTCGAGGAGAACATCACGACGCTGACCTGGCGCAAGACCGCCGACGGCTGGCGCTGCAACGGGCCGATCACGGCGCAGCTCGAGGGCGACAAGGCCGATTACGCGGCCTGCGTGCTCGGTCTGCGCGACTATGTCCGCAAGAACGGTTTTCCCGGCGTGCTGCTCGGCGTCTCCGGCGGCATCGACTCGGCGCTGTGCGCGGCGATCGCGGTCGATGCGCTCGGCGCCGACAAGGTGCGCGGCGTGATGCTGCCGTTCCGCTACACCGCGCAGGTGTCGCTCGACGATGCCGCCAAGCTCGCCGCGGCGCTCGGCATCCGCTACGAGATCCTGCCGATCGCCGATGCCGTGAACGGCTTCGAGACGATTCTGGCGCCGGTGTTCAAGGGGCTGGACCGCGACATCACCGAGGAGAATTTGCAGGCGCGCGCCCGCGGCACGCTGTTGATGGCGATCTCCAACAAGACCGGCGCCATGGTGGTGACCACCGGCAACAAGTCGGAGATGTCGGTCGGCTACGCCACGCTGTACGGCGACATGAACGGCGGCTTCAATCCGATCAAGGACATCTACAAGACCGAGGTGTTTCGCCTGTCGAGCCTGCGCAATGGCTGGAAGCCGGACGGCGCGCTCGGGCCGTCGGGCGAGGTGATCCCGGTCAACATCATCATCCGGCCGCCGACCGCCGAGTTGCGCGAGAACCAGACCGACCAGGATTCGCTGCCGCCCTACGACGTGCTGGACGCGATCCTCGAGCGGCTGGTGGAGCGCGAGGAGCCGCTGGCGACCATCATCGAAGCCGGCTTCGACCGCGACGTGGTGGCCCGGGTCGATCGCCTGCTCAACATCGCCGAATACAAGCGGCGGCAGGCTGCGCCGGGGGTGAAGGTGACGCGGAAGAACTTCGGCCGCGACCGCCGCTATCCCATCACCAACCGCTTCCGCGATTTCGGCAAGGCGCTGCCGGCGCCCGACGAGACGCTGGTGGCGCGCACCTCGCGCGCGTCGGCGGAAGCGTTCGAGGGCTGAACTCTTCTTACCGCTTGGGAATGAAGGTCGGGCCGACCGTGCGGATCTGGCCGTCGCTCGCCGGCGCGGCCGGTGCCGCGGCGTCAGCGGCGGCGGGCTGCTGTTGAGCTGCGGCTGCGGGCGCGCCCTTCTTGCCGGCGGCGGCCTTGGTCTGGGCGCGCTGCTGCATCTTCCGCGCGCTCTCCTCGGTGACGATGATGTCGCCCTGCTGCTCGGCGGACGCCTTGTCGTCGACCGCCTTCAGCGCTTCGGCCCAGCTCTGGCCGGCCGGCTTGCAGGAGCAGGACGGATTGAACTCGGTGCGGTACTTGAAGGCGTTCGGCAGCGACGAGTAGGACACGCCGCTGATCGAGACCGCCTGGTTGATGTCCTCGCCGGGATTTCGGTAGGTGAACAGGCTGGCATCCGCGGCAGGGCACTGCGCCTTGCAGATCTGCTCGTCGGCGGCGAAGCGCGCCTGCACGGTCGCGAACGAGATCGGGAAATAGGCGCCGTCGCAGGTGCGGACGCAGACGGTGCGGAAGGTCCCGGACTGGGCGCCATACTGCGCATCGGGCGGGGGCAGCGGATTGTTGGGACTGCCGCCGCCACCGCCGCCGAACAGGTTCTCGAGGAAGTTGCCGGGGCCACGCGCGGCCGCGGCATATTGCGGGCCGCAATTATTCTGCGCCAGCGCGGTCAGGACCGAGCGGCGCTGGTTCTCGCGGTCGGCGCCGCCGAGCCCGCCGGAGCGCAGCCGCTCGAGATTGGCGGTGATCTGGTCGAGATTGGCGCGCATCTGCTGGATCTGGGTGTTGACCGGACCGCACTGCGCTGAATTGTTGTTGAAGAGCGAGAAGAATCCGGAGCTGTCGCAGCCCATGCGCCGGGCCTGCGCCGTCACGCGATCGAGCTCGCCCTGCTGGCGGGTTGCCGCGTCCTGATAGCGGCGGATCTGCTCGTCCTTGGCCGGGTCGCCGGAGCCGCCGCCGCGGTCGATCGCCGCCAGCTGGCCTTCGAGCCGGCCGCACATCGGATTGGCCTGCGGATTGGGCTGTGGCGCGCCTTGCGGAGCCGGACCGGGCGGGCCGGGCGGCACTTGCGCCAGGGCATGCGTGGCGGGCAGGGACATGCCGGCCAGCACGGCGCAACTCAGAAACCAGCGGGAGAAGCGAGAACGGGAGCTATTGGGCATATCCGGCCATTAAAACGACGCCGCGCGGCGATCAACGCCAAAGCGCGCGGGCAAGGCCGCTGCAATAGCCGTTTCTCGGGGCAGCGTCACGTCGTTTCCGGGGCGCCGGTGTGGCAATAACCCCGTCTGGCCAGCGGCTTGGCTCAGCGCTGGCAGGTGATGGCGACGAATTCACCACAGCTGTTGCCGTTGCATTTTTCATTCGCAGCGTGCGGAACCGCACCGGTGATCTCGTCGGGATCGACGCGGCGGTAATTGGTGGCCTGCGCAAAATCGCGTGACCGGCAATAGGCGCGGGCGGCGGAGGCACCGCAGCGATCGCCGCGGGCGAGGCACTGGTCGATGCCGTAGCCGTCGGCCTGGTTGGCGACGATGAAGACGCGGCTGTCGGCCAGCGCGGCCGAGGAAACAAGGAAGGACGGAGCAACAAAGAGCGTGCAGGCAATCAATGCTGAAACAGGCCGCATGGTGCACCAGTGAAAATGGCGGGGAATCCGCAAGCGACCGGATACGCCCAAATCCTTAATAATGATTAACCATGAGGGCGTTGACGTGATTTCGGTGCGGAGCGGGTGGCTAACCGCCCGAAAACAGCCCCTTGACGCAATAATGGGGCCGTGAGACATGGTGGAACCATGAACGGCCACCTCGCCATCTGCAGCATTTGCCGCGAGATTATGAGCTAGCGATTCGCTGGCTGAGGCCGTCTTTTCTCAACACATGAGAGCATTGGACCGCCCGGCCGCAAGGGAACGGTTTCCATGGATTTGCGCCTCTACGATACGCTGACCCGGGAGAAGCGGCCGTTTGTGCCGCTCGATGCCGACAACGTCCGCATGTATGCCTGCGGACCGACGGTCTACGACTTCGCCCATATCGGCAACGGCCGCGCCGCCATCGTTTTCGACGTGCTGTTTCGCGTGCTGCGCCATCGCTATGGCGCCGATCACGTGACCTATGTCCGCAACGTCACCGACGTCGACGACAAGATCAACGTCCGCGCCGCGCGGGATTATCCCGGCGTGCCGCTGAACGAGGCGATCCGCAAGGTCACCGAGCAGACCTATCAGCAGTATCAGGACGACGTCACGGCGCTCGGCTGCTTGCCGCCGACCGTGCAGCCGCGCGCGACCGAGCACATCCCGGAGATGCGCGCCATCATCGAGAAGCTGGTTGCCGGCGGCTTTGCCTATGTCGCCGAGGATCACGTGCTGTTCTCGCCGCAGGCGATGAACGCGGCCAATTCGATGTTGCCGCGTTACGGCGCGCTGTCGAAGCGTTCGCTCGACGAGATGATCGCCGGCGCCCGCGTCGATGTCGCGCCCTACAAGCGCGACAACACCGATTTCGTGCTGTGGAAGCCGTCGAAGCCGGGCGAGCCGTCATGGCCGTCGCCCGCAGGCATCAAGGTCGAGGGCCGCCCCGGCTGGCACATCGAGTGCTCGGCAATGGCCTGGAAGCATCTCGGCGAGAAGTTCGACATTCATGGCGGCGGCATCGACCTGGTGTTCCCGCACCATGAGAACGAGCTCGCCCAGACCTGCTGCGCGTTCCACTCCGACCGCATGGCCAATGTCTGGATGCACAACGGTTTCCTGCAGATCGAAAGCGAGAAGATGTCGAAGTCGCTCGGCAACTTCTTCACGATCCGCGATCTGTTGGCCGATTGGCCCGGCGAGGTGCTGCGGCTTGCCATGCTGAAGACGCATTATCGTTCGCCGCTCGACTGGACCGCCAAGGCCACCGAGGAGGCCGCGAAGACACTCGACGACTGGTACGCGGTCGCGGCCGACGCCGATCCCGGCGCGCCGTCGCCGGCGATGGTCGAGGCGCTCTACGACGACCTCAATACGGCGCAGGCGATGGCCGTGCTGCACGGCCTGCGCGGTGCAGCGTCGAGCAGCGAACAGAGCCGCAGGGAGTTTGCCGGCTCGCTCCGGCTGCTCGGCTTCCTGTCGGAGAGCGCGGCCGCGTGGGAGGCACACAAGCAGCAGGCGAGCGGTGTCGATGCCGCCGCGGTGGAAGCACTGATCACCGAGCGCACCGCGGCGCGGGCCCGCAAGGACTTCAAGGAGTCGGATCGGATCCGCGATCAGCTCGCCGCGATGGGCGTGGCGATCAAGGACGGAAAGGATGCCGAAGGAAAGCCGATCACCACCTGGGAGGTCGCGCGATGAGCCGCTCCGCGCCCGCCTTGCGCCCGTATCTGCCCGACGACGGGCCGCTGCTGGCGACGATCTTCGCGGCCTCGATCATGGACCTGACCGGCGACGACTACAGCGAGGCGCAGCAGGAAGCCTGGGCGATGGCCGCCGACGACGAGGCGGCCTTCGGCAAGAAGCTCGCCGGCCAGCTCACGCTGATCGCGACCTTGCAGGGCGCCCCGGTCGGTTTCGCCTCGCTGAAGGGCGCCGATCTCATCGACATGCTCTATGTGCATCCGAGCGCGGTCGGGCAGGGTGTCGCCAGCGCGCTGTGCGATGCGCTGGAGAAAATCGCGAGCGCCCGCGGCACCAAGACCCTGAAGGTCGATGCCAGCGACACCGCGCTGGAATTCTTCCGCAAGCGCGGCTACGTCGCCCAGCAGCGCAACTCGGTCACTATCAACGACGAGTGGCTCGCCAACACCACGATGCAGAAGCAGCTCGATGGTGTCGCGACCCCGGGAGGCCACGCGTGAGCCGCGAGCGCCTCTATCTGTTCGACACCACGCTGCGCGACGGCGCGCAGACCAATGGCGTCGACTTCACCCTGCAGGACAAGCAGGTGATATCAGGCATGCTCGACGCGCTCGGCATCGACTATGTCGAGGGCGGCTATCCCGGCGCCAATCCGACCGACACCGAGTTCTTCAGCAAGAAGCCTGCGTTCGACCACGCACGCTTCACCGCCTTCGGCATGACGCGGCGGCCGGGCCGCTCGGCGTCGAACGATCCCGGGCTTGCCGGCATCCTCGAGGCCAAGGCGGACGCGATCTGCTTCGTCGCGAAATCCTCCGCCTACCAGGTCCGCGTCGCGCTCGAGACCACGAATGAGGAGAACCTCGCCTCGATCCGCGACAGCGTCGCTGCCGCGAAGGCGCTCGGCCGCGAGGTGATGGTCGACTGCGAGCATTTCTTCGACGGCTACAAGGAGAACCGCGACTACGCGCTCGCCTGCGCCAAGGCGGCCTATCAGGCCGGCGCCCGCTGGGTGGTGCTGTGCGACACCAATGGCGGCACCATGCCGCATGAGATCGAGACCATCGTCGGCGAAGTCATCAAGCAGGTGCCCGGCGCCCATCTCGGCATCCACGCCCATAACGACACCGAGCAGGCGGTGGCGAATTCGCTCGCCGCGGTGCGGGCCGGCGCGCGGCAGATCCAGGGCACGCTCAACGGCCTCGGCGAGCGCTGCGGCAACGCCAACCTCTGCTCACTGATCCCGACCTTGAAGCTGAAGCAGGAGTTTGCCGACAAGTTCGAGATCGGCGTCACCACGGAGAAGCTGGCGACGCTGATGAAGGTGTCGCGCACGCTCGACGACATGCTGAACCGCGCGCCCAACCGCCATGCGGCCTATGTCGGCGAAAGCGCATTCGTCACCAAGACCGGCATCCATGCCTCGGCTGTCATGAAGGATCCGCAGACCTATGAGCACGTGCTGCCGGATTCCGTCGGCAATCACCGCAAGGTGCTGGTGTCCGATCAGGCCGGCCGCTCCAACGTGATGGCCGAGCTCGACCGTGCCGGCATCGCCTATGACAAGAGCGATCCGCGGCTGATGCGGCTGGTCGAGGAATTGAAGGAGCGCGAGGCCGCGGGCTTTGCCTATGAATCGGCGAACGCCTCCTTCGACCTGCTGGCGCGCCGCACGCTCGGCAAGGTGCCGGAATATTTCAAGGTCGAGCAGTTCGACGTCAATGTCGAACAGCGCTACAACGCCAACGGCCAGCGCGTCACCGTGGCGCTCGCGGTGGTGAAGGTCGATGTCGACGGCGAGCGGCTGATCTCGGCCGCCGAAGGCAACGGCCCGGTCAACGCGCTCGACGTCGCGCTGCGCAAGGACCTCGGCAAGTACCAGAAATATATCGATGGCCTGAAGCTGATCGACTACCGCGTGCGTATCCTCAATGGTGGCACCGAGGCGGTCACGCGCGTCTTGATCGAGAGCGAGGACGAGACCGGCGAGAGCTGGACCACGGTCGGCGTCTCGCCCAACATCATCGACGCCTCGTTCCAGGCGCTGATGGATTCGGTGTTCTACAAGCTGGTGAAGTCGGGCGCGCAGGCGTGAGTGATTGAGCCGTCATTCCGGGGCGATGCGAAACAGCGAACCCGGAATCTCGAGATTCCGGGTCTGGTCCTTCGGACCATCCCGGAATGACAACGGGGAGGGAGTATCCATGATCGACCACGTCTCCGTCGGCGTTCGCGATCTGGAACGGGCCGCGCGGTTCTACGAGCCGACGTTGGCCGCGCTTGGCCTGAGCCGCCTCGTCACGCGGCCGGCGACGGTCGGCTTCGGCAAGGCCTATCCAGAATTCTGGATCAATCTGCGCGCCACGATGGCGCAGGTGCCGCATGAGAGCGGCACCCATATCTGCCTGCGCGCGAAGACTACCGCGGAGGTCGACGCCTTCCACGCCGCTGCGTTGGCGTCCGGCGGCCTCTCCGATGGTCCTCCGGGCCTGCGCCCGCACGACCGCGTGCGCTACTATGCGGCCTTCGTCCTCGATCCCGACGGCAACCGCATCGAGGCCGTGACGTTTCCGAGCGAGTAGTAAGGATTTCAGGCTAGCACTTGTCTCGACCCGTCATCCTGAGGAGCGCGTAGCGCGTCTCGAAGGATGCACGGCCACCAGCGGGGCCGTCGTGCTTCGAGACGGCCGCTCTGCGGCCTCCTCAGCATGACGGTCATGGAGCCGAAAGTGCGGCGAACAGTTACAGCCGCCGCGCCACTTCGGGCGCGAGATCCTTCGCGGCCTCGGGCGTGCGCGCCACGGCCGAACGCAGCCGCGGCAGGATCTCGTCGATGCGATCGGCCATCAGCACGTTGATCGGCAGCGTGGGGCGGATGAACTCGGTCATGCGCATGTGGTTCAAAAGCGAGAGCAGGGGCTCCCAGAAATTGTCGATGTTGGCGAGCAGGATCGGCTTGTGGTGACGGCCGAGCTGCTGCCAGGTCAATTGCTCGACCAACTCTTCCAGCGTGCCGATGCCGCCGGGCAGCGCGACGAACGCATCCGAGCGCTCGAACATCAGGCGCTTGCGCTCATGCATGTCGGGCGTGACGATCATCTCCTGAACCGAGGTCAGCGCGTTCTCGCGCGCGCGCAGGAATTCGGGAATGATGCCGGTGACGGAGCCGCCGTGATCGAGCGTGGATTTCGCGACCGCGCCCATCAGGCCGATCGAGCCGCCGCCATAGACCAAGCGCACGTTGCTTTCGGCAAAGCTCTTGCCGAGTGCGACGGCAGCTTCAACGAAACGGGGATTGTTACCGGGGCCGGAGCCGCAATAAACACAGACAGTCTTGATTTGGTTCATACGTTCCTTGTGGCACTGCAGCGTAAACAGGGTCAAGACTCCCATATGGGGATGGAGAGCCAAAAAATCCCGTAAATTCCCGCGAATCGCGAACAATTTTCGTCATAAGCCTGTACGCCGCGTTCAAACGATCTATATGACGGGCACAATGGCAAACCGTGGAAAAGATGTGGCGGCGGACCGCCGCGCCGTAACCGCGCGGGCGGGCGGCTGATGGTGCCGCCGCAACAGAGTGTGACCGGCGCCGCGCAGCCCACGGCCACGTCGCCGGCCGCCGAGAAGGGGACGCTGCTCGGCACCCTCGTTCATCTGTGGCCCTATATCTGGCCCGGTGATCGCGCCGATTTGAAGACGCGCGTGATCTGGTCGGTGGTGCTGCTGCTGTTCGCCAAGCTTGCCACGCTGTCGGTGCCGTTCACCTTCAAATGGGCGATCGATGCGCTGAACGGCACCGGCTCGGCGCCGGTTGCGGCCTCGAACTGGGTGGTATGGCTGATCGCCTCGCCGGTGCTGATGACGATCAGCTACGGCGCGGTGCGCATCGTCATGGCGGTGCTGACGCAGTGGCGCGACGGCATCTTCGCCCGCGTCGCGATGCATGCGGTGCGGCGGCTCGCCTATATCACCTTCGTGCATATGCACGAACTGTCGCTGCGCTTCCATCTCGAGCGCAAGACCGGCGGCCTGACCCGCGTGCTGGAGCGCGGCCGCTCCGGCATCGAGACCATCGTTCGGATGGTGATCCTGCAGCTGATCCCGACCATCGTCGAGGTCGCGCTGTTGGCGGCGGTGCTGCTCTGGCAGTTTGACTGGCGCTACGTGCTCGCGGTGCTGCTCACCGTCGTCGTGTTCATGTACTTCACCTATATCGCGACCGAGTGGCGGATCGAGATCCGCCGCAGGATGAACGATTCCGACACCGAGGCGAACACCAAGGCGATCGACTCGCTGCTCAACTACGAGACGGTGAAATATTTCGGCGCCGAGGAGCGCGAGGCGCGGCGCTACGACCGCTCGATGGAGCGCTACGAGCAGGCCAGCGTGAAGACCTATACCTCGCTCGCGGTGCTCAACACCGGGCAGGCGATCATCTTCACCGCCGGGCTGACCGCGACCATGCTGATGTGCGCGTTCGGCATCCGCAACGGCACCCACACTGTCGGCGATTTCGTGCTGATCAATTCGATGATGATCCAGCTCTACCAGCCGCTGAATTTCATGGGCATGGTCTATCGCGAGATCAAGCAGGCGATCATCGACATCGAGAAGATGTTCGACGTGCTGGCGCGCGATCCCGAGGTGAGGGACATTCCGGGGGCCAAGCCGCTCGCGGTGTCATCCGGCAGCGTGCGGTTCGAGGATGTCCGCTTCTCCTACGAGGCGGACCGGCCGATCCTCAAGGGCCTGAGCTTCGAGGTGCCGGCCGGCAAGACGGTTGCGATCGTCGGTCCCTCCGGCGCCGGCAAGTCGACGATCTCGCGGCTGCTGTTCCGCCTCTACGACGTCTCGAGCGGCCGCATCCTGATCGACGGCCAGGACATCAAGACCGTGACGCAGGCCTCGCTGCGCTCGGCGATCGGCATGGTGCCGCAGGACACCGTGCTGTTCAACGACACCATCCGCTACAACATCCGCTATGGCCGCTGGGATGCCGGCGACGACGAGGTGGAGGAGGCGGCGCGCCTCGCGCAGATCGACGGCTTCATCCGGATGTCGCCGCAGGGCTATGAGACGCAGGTCGGCGAGCGCGGCCTGAAACTCTCCGGCGGCGAGAAGCAGCGCGTTGCGATCGCGCGCACGGTGCTGAAGGCGCCGCCGATCCTGGTGCTGGACGAGGCGACCTCCGCGCTCGACAGCCACACCGAGCACGAGATCCAGGGCGCGCTGGAGCGGGTCTCGCGCAACCGCACCTCGCTGGTGATCGCGCACCGGCTGTCGACCATCGTCGGCGCCGACGAGATCATCGTGCTGGACCAGGGCCGGATCGCCGAGCGCGGCACCCACGCGCGGCTTTTGGCCGCCGACGGCCTCTATGCCAGCATGTGGAACCGGCAACGCGAGGCCGAGGAGGCCCGCGAACGGCTCGCCCAGGTCGATGACGACGGCACCGCGCCGAATCGGCTGCCGCCGGCGGTCACCGAAACGTCGGAGGATTCCAGCCCTGATGCGGGTGAGAAACCCTTGCCGACCGCCGCGGAATAGTCGATTTAGGGCCTCTCCCGCCAAATGGGGCGGGGAAACGCAAGCGAGCTCTGATGTCGATCGCCAACTCCATCCGCGCGCAGATCCCGCCGATCCACCCCGAGGGCTATCCCTTTATCGGCGGCTTCGCTCTGGCGAGCCTGATCCTGTTCTGGATCTGGACCCCGCTGGGCTGGATCGGGACGCTGCTGACCGTCTGGTGCGCGCTGTTCTTCCGCGATCCGGTTCGCGTGACGCCGCTGCGCGACGGCATCGTGGTATCGCCGGCCGACGGCCGCGTCTCGATGGTGGTGCAGGCGCTGCCGCCGGCCGAGCTCGGGCTCGGCGACAAGCCGCTGCCGCGTGTCTCGGTATTCATGAGCGTGTTCAACTGCCATGTGAACCGCAGCCCGGTGGTCGGCCGCATCGACCGCATTGCCTACCGGCCCGGCGCCTTCATCAATGCCGAGCTCGACAAGGCGAGCGAGGACAATGAGCGCAATTCGCTCGTGATCTCGACCTCCAACGGGCGCATTGGCGTGGTCCAGATCGCAGGCCTCGTGGCGCGGCGCATCGTCTGCTTCGTCAAGGAGGGCCAGTCGATCGGCGCCGGCGAGCGCTTCGGCCTGATCCGCTTCGGCTCGCGGCTCGACGTCTATCTGCCCGAGGGCACGAAGGCGCTGGTCTCCGAGGGGCAGACCGCGGTCGCCGGCGAGACGATTCTGGCGGATTTCCGCAACGCCGATCCGGGCCGGACCTACCGCGCCGATTAACTCTGTTTCGCCAGCCCCATCAGCCGGTTCCCGCCGCAATGGCGGAGCCGGGCGGCGCTTGCTATATTCATCAGGCCATGACGCCATTCGATCCGAATTCCAACGAGTATCGCCGCCGGCGGTTCCGCCCGATCCCGGTGCGGATGCTGGTGCCGAACATGATCACGCTGCTGGCGATCTGCGCCGGCCTCACCGCGATCCGGCTGTCGACGGAAGGGCGGATGGAGCTGGCGGTCGCCGCCATCGTGTTCGCCGCGATCCTCGACGGCATCGACGGCCGCGTCGCGCGCATGATCAAGGGCCAGTCGAAATTCGGCGCCGAACTCGACAGCCTCGCCGACTTCGTCAATTTCGGCGTCGCGCCGGGCCTGATCCTGTATTTCTGGCAGCTGCATGAATTGAACAATGGCGGCTGGATCGCCGCGATGGTGTTCGCGATCTCCGGCGGCCTGCGGCTTGCGCGCTTCAATGCCTCGATCGACGATCCGAACAAGCCGGCCTTCGCCGCCAACTATTTCACTGGCGTGCCGGCGCCTGCCGGTGCGATCACCGTGCTGCTGCCGATCTATCTCGCCTTCCTCGGCGTGCCCATGCCGCCGGCGACGCTGACGGCGTTCTACACGCTGTTGATCGCCTTCCTGATGGTGTCGCGGCTGCCGGTGTTCTCCGGCAAGACCGTGAAGATGCGCGTGCCGCCGGAAATGGTGCTGCCGGTGTTCGTGTCGGTGGTGTTCATCGTCGCGCTGCTGATCGGCTATCCCTGGCACATCCTGTCGGCGGGCTCGGTGCTCTATCTGATCAGCCTGCCCTGGGGCTGGAAGTCCTACCGCGACCAGGAGCGCCAGCTTGCCGCGCAGACGCAAGCTGCGGGCGCGCCGGTGGCGGCGCAGGCCGCTGCTCCCTATACGGCGCCGGTCGCGGAGAGTGACCACGACGATCGTCCGACGCATCTGCACTGAGTGCGCCCTCGGTAGTCGACCGTCATCCTGAGGTGCGAGCCTTGCGGCGCAATTGCGCCGCCGGGCGAGCCTCGAAGGATGTACGGCCCGGCTCCGAGATTGGGGCCGTCGACCCTTCGAGGGCCGCTGAAGAAGCGGCCACTTCCAGCGACAACGGTTTCGCCGTTGCGCGGGGGTGACGGTGATAGAGTGGTTTCATTCCAGCAAATATCAGCCATGAGCGTGCCTCGGTTGGGTTCGCCTGCGATCTCGGCTATAGGCTGAGAACGGCCCGCTCGAGCATGATCCGGAAAAGTGGAGACCGGTTTTCCGAAAAGATCATGCTCAAACAAAGAAATGAGATCATGATGCGTTTCCCTGGAAACGCATCATGATCTGACGCCAAAAATCAGGAGAGAAACGCCGTGACGACATCCGCTTCCGCCCCGCTTCCTGCTTCCGTCCTTGAAGCGTTGGCGCGCTACGACACGCCGACGATCTGCAACGCGATGGAGATCGTCGCGCCGGAGCGCCGTCTGATCGGCTACACCGTGAAGCCGCTGGTCTGCCCGTTTCCGACGCTGCCGCCGATGGTCGGCTACGCCCGCACCACGACGATCCGCTCGGTGCTGAAATCCGGCCTCTCGGCCGAGGAGCAGTCGAAGCGCCGCATCGAATATTACGAATATGTCGGCACCGGCTTCGGCCCGCGCATCTCTGTCATCCAGGACATCGACGGCCCGGACGTCGGCTATGGTGCGTTCTGGGGCGAGGTGCAGAGCAACGTGCACAAGGCGCTCGGCTGCCTCGGCGTCATCACCGACGGCTCGATCCGCGACATCCCGCAATGGGCGCCGGGCTTCCAGGCGCTGGCCGGCTCGATCGGCCCGTCGCACGCCTGGGTGCATGCCGAGAGCTTTGGCGGCGAGGTCCGCGTCGCCGGCATGACGGTGCGATCCGACGATCTGATCCACGCCGACAGCCACGGCGCCATCGTGATCCCCTATGAGGTCGCGGCGAAGCTGCCCGAGGCCGCCGAACTCTGCGGCCGCCGCGAGACCCCGATCCTGGACATCGCGCGCAGCAAGGATTTCTCGCTCGAGAAGCTCAAGGACGCGCTGAAGCGTTCGGCGGAAATCCACTGAGGCAGGCGCATGGTGCTGACGGCGGGCAGGTGCCCTCCGTCATTGCGAGGAGTTCGCGACAAAATTGCAGAGCAATTTTGCGCTGAAGCGACGAAGCAATCCATGTCTCCGCAAGTGTCGAGATGGATTGCTTCGCGGAGCCTGTCATCCGGCGGTGCTTTGCGCCGACCGGATGGCTCGCAATGACGCAAAACAGGTTGGCTAAGGTCAGGCCGGAGCCACCTTCGCGATCTCGTTCGCCCCGCGAACCGTCATGTCAATGGCGACATAGAGGATCACGGCGAGTCCGACATAGGCGATCCAGCGGTGGTTCTGCAGCAGCCGCGCGATGACGGAGGCCGCCGCGCCCATCATCGCGATCGAGAGCGCGAGGCCGAACACCAGCACGATCGGCTGCTCCCGCGCCGCACCCGCGACCGCCAGCACGTTGTCGAGCGACATCGAGACGTCGGCAACGATGATCTGCGTGGTGGCCTGCCACAGCGTCTTGCGCTGGCCCTTTGCGCCATCGGCGTGTTCGGCCGTGGTCTCGTGCGCGTCGGCGCGCAGCTCGCGCCACATCTTCCAGCACACCCACAATAGCAGGATGCCGCCGGCCAGCAGCAGGCCGACGATCTGCATCAGCTGCGTGGTGACCAGCGCGAACATGATGCGCAGCAGTGTCGCGGCACCGATGCCGATCAGGATCGCCTTGCCGCGCTGCTTCTCCGGCAGGCCGGCCGCGGCAAGGCCGATCACGACGGCGTTGTCACCGGCCAGCACGAGGTCGATGACGACGACCTGCAGCAATGCGCTGAGGGCGTCGAGTGAAAACAACTCGGGCGAAAATAGTTCGGACATGGGTCATGTTCCCCTTGAGGTCGGGGAGCGGACCCTTTCGACGAAACCGGCTCTTGCCGTCATGCGGACGGCAAATCCACCGCGACGCTTATCCGCGTCGCGGGTCGAAGCAGGGCCACTCCAACTGAGTTCCAGTCCGACATCGCAGCTTGTGGCTGCCAGAGGGGCCCGGCCTGGGATTACGGTCGTGACACCGGGCGCATTGCTGCTTCTTCCTCGAAGAACAGCGCCGCCTGATCCGGTTCGCCGAGGATCGCCGCCGCGCACCCCATGAAGGTGAACGCGCCGGCAAAATCCCACAGCGTGAGGTTCGCCACGCTTGTGCGCACGTGGATCACGCGCGCCGCAATCGCGGCAATGGCTGCCTGGACGAACAACAACAGGCTGAGCACGGGCAGCACGAGTGCGGGCTCAACCAGACGGAGCGTCAGGACGATCGGCAGCGCGGTCAGCGCGCCGAACAACAGCAGCATGCCGAACGGCTCCAGAGAGGGAGTCTTTCGCAGCATCGTGTCTGGAATGATCGAGGACATTCCGGTCCTTTACCGATCCTGACTTGTCGTTCACGTCGAGGATATCAGAACGCGATCTCCTTGACGCGCGACGCGGCGCCGCGCGACCACCGGCCGCGCGACAAGATGTACGTATGCGGTTCCGGAGAAGGCCCGAGACCCTGGGGGTGATCTTGGACGCCAATTTGGCGCCGCCGGCGCGGTGGCATGCCATGGCAAAGTCCGCGCGGCGCCTTTATCTTTGCTGACAGCGCTGGGCGAACGATCGAAAGGCAATTTCGATGAATATGGCAGGCAAGACGGTGCTGATCACCGGTTCCACCGACGGCGTCGGCCGCTACGTCGCGATGAAGCTGGCGTCGGCCGGCGCCCGGGTCCTGATCCACGGCCGCGATACCAAGCGGGCGCAGACGCTCGCCGACGAGATCAAGCGCCTCAGCGGCCGCGAGCCGATGTTCTACCAGGCCGACCTGTCCTCGCTCGCCGAGGTCCGCGAGTTCGCCCAGCTGGTGCTCGACGACCAGGAACGCCTTGATGTGTTCGTCAGCAACGCGGGCATCGGTTCGCAAAACGAGGGGCCGGCGCGGCAGACCAGCAAGGACGGCCACGAGCTGCGCTTCGCGGTCAACTATCTCGCCGGCTTCCTGCTCGCGCATCTGTTGCTGCCGCGGCTCAAGGCGAGCGCGCCGGCGCGCATCGTCAATGTCGCGTCGCTCGGCCAGCACCCGATCGATTTCGGCGACGTGATGATCACGAAGAACTACAGCGGTGCGCGCGCCTATGCGCAGAGCAAGCTGTCGCAGATCATGTTCACCATCGACCTGGCCGCGGAGCTGGAAGGCTCCGGCGTGACCGTCAACTCGCTGCACCCCGCGACCTACATGAACACCACCATGGTGCGCGCCAGCGGCGCGACGCCGATCTCGACCGTCGAGCAGGGCGGTGATGCCATCCTGCGTCTGGTCCAGGACGACGATGTGGCAGGCCGGAGCGGGCTGTTCTTCGACGGCAAGCGCGAGGCGCGCGCCCATGCCCAGGCCTATGACGCCGAGGCGCGCAAGCGGCTCAAGGCGTTGAGCCTGACGCTCACCGGGCTGCGGGCTTCCTGATCCGGCGCGAGACCGGCGCACTTTGGACGCGACCTTGGGCGCGGATCGCCTCGAACAGGCGCTTGCATGCGGCCGGAACGCCGCGATCCGGCACCGTCGCAATGCCGAGCAAGAGACCCGGCTGCGCGCGCTTCGGTGAGAAATACCAGGGCGAGAGCGGGGCGGGCGCCAGCCCGTGCGCGAGCAGTGCCCTGACGATCTCGACATCGGCGGTCTTGTCCGGCAGCGTCAGCATGACGGCGAGGCCGGCAACCTGCACGTCGTTGCTCCAGCTCCGTAGCGCCGTCGTTAGCGCATCGCGGTTGTCGCAATAGGCCCGCTTGGTTCGCCTGAGATGGCGGATGTAGTGACCGTCGCGGATGAACTCCGCGGTGGACAGCTGCACCGCTGGGCCGGGAGCGGGGACCAGGCACGTCGCGACATCGGCGAACTGCGCCGCCAATGGCTCTGGCGCAACCAGGAAGCCGAGGCGCAGCGTCGGCGAGATCGTCTTGCTGAAGGAGCCGAGATGGATCACCCGGCCGGCGCGATCGAGCGAGGCGAGCGCCGGCGCGGCACGGCCATCGAGCTGCAATTCGCCGAGATAGTCGTCCTCGATGATGAAGGCTCCGGTTTGGGCGGCCCAGTCGAGCAGCTGCGCGCGACGTTGCGGCGACAGCGGCGGGCCGAGCGGCGCCTGCTGGCCCGGGGTCACGACCGCGAGCGCCGCGTCGGGGGCGTGCTTGAGACCGTGCTCGACATCGATGCCGTTGGCATCGACGGGGATCGGGACGACCTCCAGCCGGCCGAGATCGAGGCCCTTTCGCGTCAATGGAAATCCCGGGTCTTCCATCCAAGCGCGGCGGCCTTCGAGGCCGAGCACGCGCAGCGCGAGGCCGAGTCCTCCGCTGAATCCCGAGGTGATGACGATCTGCGCGGGCGAGCATTCGAGCCCGCGCGCGATCGCGAGATGCGCCGCGATCTCGCGTCTCAATTCGAGCTCGCCGCGAGGATCGACATAGCGCATCACCGCGCTCAATTCCGCACGGACGGCGCGCGCGCGGATTCGCGCCAGCAGCTTGGCGGGGAGGCTATCCTGCGCGGGGACGCCCATCCGAAAGTGTCCCTGACCGCTCAGATCGCGAAACATCTCCACGACCGATCCGGGAGCGACCGGCGCATCGGGCTTGGCGGCCTTCCTGGGCCGCCTCGCGACGGTGGTGCCGCCCGCCTTCGACGACACGATGTGCTGGGCGTCCGACAGCTTGTCATAGGCCGCCCGCACGGTGCCGCGCGCAACGCCGAGCTGCGCGGCAAGGTCGAGCCACGATGGCAGCCGGGCGCCCGGCACCAGCACGCCGTTGTCGATCGCCGCCGCGATCGCCTTGCGGATCTGCTCGGAGAGCGGCGTCCTGGCCGACCGGTCGAGCGCGATGGGAAGCGGGTTGGACATGGCCCGTGGTACACCAATTCGGTTCATTCTTGGTGCTTCTTTTTGGCCATGCGTGCCCGCATCTATCCGGTAGCAATGGAGGCACGAGATGAAGACCTTGATGACAACGCTGCTGGCCTGCGCGGCCCTTGCGACTCCGGCGATGGCGCAATCGGTGACGCCGAAGTTCGAGCATATGATCACGAACATTCCCGGCAAGTCGCTGATCGCGGTGGAGGTGAACTTCCCGCCGGGCGAGCCGTCGGCGCCGCATCATCACGCCAAATCGGCGTTTCTCTATGTCTACGTGCTCCAGGGCGCGATCGAGAGCCAGCTGGAAGGCGAGGCCGCGCATATCTATCGGGCCGGCGACAGCTTCTTCGAGCCGCCCGGCGCGCATCACGTGCTCGGGCGCAACGCGAGCGCGACCGAACCGGCGAAGCTGCTTGCGGTGTTCGTCGTCGACAGCAACGACAAGGCGCTCACTGTGTTCGACAAGGAAGGACACAAGCAATGAGCATGCGGATCGACTACAACAAGGTCGCGCCAGCGGGCATCAAGGCGCTCGGTGGCGTCTATGGCTACATCACGCAAAGCGGGCTTTCCGCGCAGCTCGTCGAACTGGTCTATCTGCGGATATCGCAGATCAACGGCTGCGCCTATTGCCTGGATTCGCATACCCGCAGCTTGCGGAAGATGGGCGTCAAGGTCGAGAAGCTTGCGGTGCTGCAGGTCTGGCGCGAGGCCGAGGCGCTGTTCGACGCCGAGGAGCGCGCCGCGCTGGCCTGGGCCGAAACCGTCACCCGCGTGGCGGAGACCGCGATTCCGGATGCCGATTACCAGGCGGCCCGCGAGGTGTTCAACGAGAAGCAACTGGTCGACCTGACCATCGCGATCGGCCTGATGAACACCTACAACCGCATCGCAATCGGCTTCCGCAACCCGCCGCAGGCTGTGGTCGAGCATTCCGCTGCGGCGACTTGATCTTGGCAGGAATGGGTCAACTCCTGGACGGAAGCTACTCATTCGTTGCGGGCCGCATGCTCAGCAGCAGGAGTGCGCCGGAGAGCAAGTACAGCGCCATGACGAAGTACATGCCATAGATGTTGTCGCCGGTGTTCCGCACGATGAACCCGGTGATCGACGGGCTTACCGCCGGACCGAGATTTCCGAGGCTGGTGACGAGGGCAAGGCCGCCGGCCGCCGCGCCCGCTGAGAGATACTCACTGGTCAATGCATAGAAGAGCGGCGGCGCTGATACAAACCCGATGACGGCGAAGGAGAGAGCCAGGATCGAACCAACAAAAGTGCCGTGGAGCAACATGAGAAAGAACAAGCCGCCGGCGGCAATCGTGACGCAGGTCGCATAGTGCCAGCGGCGCTCATGCCGTTTGTCCGAATGACGACCGATCAGGATCATGCAGACGATACCCGCAGCGTTGGCTACTGCGTGATAGACGCCGACCAGTAGCGGATCCTTTACTCCCCAGCTATGGATCAGGGTCGGCATCCAGAATACCATCGTGTAGTTGGCGCCCAGCAGACAGAAACAGGCCAGCGACAACAGGTAGACCTTCGGGTCTCGCAGCAGCTGCCGGAACGTCCCCGAGGTCGCCTTCACGATGTTCTCTTCGTCATGCTGTAAAGCATCGTCCAGCAGCGCCTTCTCCCCCTTCGAGAGCCACGTGGCCTGGAACGGCTTGTCCTTGAGCAGGTAATACACGAGAACGCCGAGGATTGGCGCGGGCAACCCCTGGATCAGAAACAGCCATTGCCAGCCGTAAAGACCGCTGACGCCGTCGAAATACTTCAGGATCGAACCACACAGCGGACCAGCGATGAACATCACAATGGGGGGCGCCGACGCGAGGATCGCGATGACCTGCCCGCGCCTTACCGACGGGTACCAGTACGTCAAGTACAGCAGCACGCCCGGGGCGAAGCCGGCCTCAAAGACACCAAGAAAGAACCTCGCCGCATAGAACTGGAGCGGCGTCGATACGAACATCATGGCGGTCGCCGCCAATCCCCAGAGCACCATGATCCGCAACAGGGTCTTGCGCGCGCCGATCCTTTCCAGAAGAAGATTGCTGGGCACCTCAAACAGGAAATATCCGACGAAGAAGATGCCAGCGCCGAGCCCGTAGACTGCATCATCAAACGGTAGTGTCTGCTTCATCTGAAGCTGTGCGAAGCCGATGTTGATGCGGTCGAGAAAGGCGACCATGCTGGCGATCAGTAGCAAAGGTATAAGGCGCCAGTCGACCTTGGCGAACACGGCCTTGTACGCCGGGTTCTCCAATATCGGCGACGACGACTTGCTTGCAGCAGGCAGATGCATTCTTGTTCCTTCCAAAGTATGCTTTTGCCTATGATGTCCTTCGAACCAGTCGCTGCTCCATTGCGCGGGAGTAATGGTCTGACCTCGAAAGCTCAGGTGACCTTTGCCTCGATGACGCTGAGACGCCCGGCCGGATAGGTCGCGGTGTGAGTAAAGCCGGATTCGCGAAACAGCCAGGCGTACTGCTTTTCCGTTCTTTCGAGACCGCCAGGCCCGCGAAGCATGAGCAGATCGGTCAGCGTCTGTTCCCTGTGCGCATCGCTTACGCTCGGGAATTCCGGCACGATCCGTTCGATAAGCAGGAGCACGCCCCCTCCGGGGAGCGCCCTTCGACAGTTTGCGAGGATGACCATGCTGCGCTCATCGCTCCAATCGTGAATGATGTTCTTCATGACGATGGCATCCGCGATCGATGGAATCGTCTGGAAGAAATCGCCAGCCATGAATTCGACGCGATCACTGAGCCCGCTGCGCCTCAGGTGGCCAGTCGCGGATTCGGCGCAGCGCGGAAGGTCGAAAATAGTCCCTCGGATATGCGGATGTTGCCCGGCTATGGCGCCAACGAGTTCGCCGGAGCCGCCGCCGACATCCATGAGATGAGCGAACGCACCGAAGTCGTAGGCCACCAGGATATCCGGAATCGCCAGACGCGTCCCCTCCATCATCGCTGCGTTGAATATGTTGACCATCTCCGGATCGCGCGCCATGAGATCAAAGCTGTTTTCATGGCCAAGCAGTTGCGCGGCGGTCTTGCCGGTCATGATCGAGTCCTGTAGCCCGGTCCACGATTCGGTCAGAAACTGGCCTTCAAAGATCGTCCAGTTCTTGAGGGACTGGGTTGCGGCCCCGTCAAGGCAAGTCCCCAGTTCGGTCAATGCGTATTGCTCTTCAGCGACCGTGCAAATGCCTATGGTCGAAAGCGCGGTCAGCAGGCGGCGGAGCGCCTGCTTGTTCGCGCCGGTTGCCTCGACGAGTTCGCCAAGGGGCCGCGATCCATCGCGCAGGAGTTCAGCGATCCCCAGCTTCGCGGCGACATAGATGACCGCGGTCACGCGCTGCGACTGAATAAGGTGCAGCAATCTTGCGGATGCGTGGATAGAGGACATCGATCATTCCCTCTCATGTTGCTCGTTGGTGCCGGTTCAGCACGCCCGGGCAAACCTGCTCAGGCTCGAAGGCGGCGCGCTGCGCGGCATTGATTGGCCGATCCTGATCTCGGTGTCGCTGACGCCGGGGCCGCATCGCTGCTCCGCCCCCCGCAACCGGGGAAGGGTTGAAACCTGAAATACTTAGCGCAGTATGGATGACAGAACTGATCATGGAGGCCTGCCTGGCGCTGACCGCTTTTGGTGGATCGCTGCTCGGGACGGTTTTGCTATCCCGCGCCGCAAGATGATGCTGTACAATTGCCGCCAGGTCCCGAAACCTCGCCGATATTCTGCCGATATTTTCCGAAATGGCCCAACGAGGCGTTCTTGCTTAAGTCATCGCAGCCTTCGATTGTGATCGGCGACCGGACCTTGGACCTGGCCCGCGAATTGCTGCTCGACGGGCGCGGCGACATCGTGCCGTTGCGTCCTCAAGCCTGGGCGGTGCTGCGGCTCCTCGCGCAACGCGTCGGGCGCCTGGTGCATAAGGACGAGATATTGGATGAGGTCTGGTCGGACTGCGAGGTCACGGAAGACTCGCTTGTCCAGGCCATCGGCGACATCAGGCAGGCCTTGGGAGGGGCGGGCCGATTGGCCCTGAGAACCTTGCCTCGCCGCGGCTACATGCTGGTCGTGGATGGCGAGCAGGCCGACCGCCCGGCTTCTGCCAGTGTCACGACCTCGTCGATGCCAGACAACGCTGGAAGGCCAGCGGGTTCATCTTCGATCCCACACCTGTCCATTGTTGTTCTACCATTCACAAATATTGGCGGCGATCTGGAGCAGGAATATTTTGTCGATGGCGTGACTCACAGTCTGACTACTGACCTGTCGCGCATCGCCGGCGCGTTCGTCATCGGCCGGGGCACTGCGTTCACCTTCAAGGGAAAGGCGGTGGACGTGAGGGAGATCGGTCGCGAATTGAATGTCCGTTACGCGCTGGAAGGGTCGGTGCAACACGGCGGCAATCGCTTTCGCCTGAACGTTCAGTTGACTGACACGGAAACCGGAGCCCATGTGTGGGCCGAGCGCTTCGACAAGCCCGCTGCCGACTTGCTGGACATGCAGGATGAGATCGTATCCCGGCTCGCCAATACATTGAACGCCGAGCTTATCAAGGCCGAAGCACGACGGGCAGAACGGTTGCCCCAGCCGGACGCGATGGATCTCTATTTTCAGGGCAGGGCTGTCCTGAACAAAGGAATAGCGCCTGCGGTTATGGCGCGAGCAAGGGATTTCTTCATGCGCGCCCTCGCGCTTGATCCCGACAATATTGAAGCAGCGGTTGCCGCGGCTCAGGTCGATTTTGCGATCGGTTCTTCCTCCATGGCCGATGACGGACCGGCATATTTCAGGGCCGCGGAGAAGGCGCTGAATGGCGTGTTGTTGCGTGCGCCCAATCACCCCAGAGCCCACATGTTGCTCGGCGCGGTTCAAATTCGGACGCGCCGCGCTGCAAAGGGTATCGCTGAATGTCGCCAGGCGCTGGCGCTCGATCGGAATTTGGCCGATGCGCATGGGTTCATTGGCCTCGGGAAGCATGCGCTGGGGCGTGGTGAGGAAGTCGAGGGGCATATTCAAGAGGCGTTACGACTGTCCCCTCGCGATACGCGTGCCTTTCTCTGGATCATGGTTGTCGGGATGGCCAAGTTGATGTCCTGCACCAACGCAGACCTCGAGGCGCTGGACTGGCTTCGCCGGAGCATTGAGGCTAATCCCAATTTTGCGCTCGCTCACTTTCACTTGGCTGGCGCGTTGGCCATGATGGGAGACCTCGAGGAAGCACGATCCAGTGCCAAAGCCGGACTGGCACTCGATCCCAACTTCAGCATTCGTCGATACGACGTCAATGTCGTCTTCCTGTCCGACAATCCGGTATGGCTCGCCAAGCGTAAGCGCTTTTATGAGGGAATGCGCATGGCCGGCGTGCCGGAGAGCTAGTGCCGCGTTCGATCATCTGCGTGAATGGGATAGAGCTGCGACGAGGAGCTGCATTTGAGCTCCAGCAGCGGCGCACCATGCACTCGCCTTGGCCAGCGGCGGGGCACCGCTCACGAACTGTGCTTCGCCTCGGTCGACTTCTGCGCGAACTGCGGAAAGGTCTCGGCCACGACAGGCCCATCCAGCCGCCATGAATAGCAGCCGCCGACGAAGAATGGCGGCTCGGTGACATCGCGCTGGTGATCGAGCGCGCCGCGGCCCTGCGGGTCCTTGCCGGAGGTTGCGGTCTGGAACAGCGTCGTCACCGCCGGACCCAGCAGCTCGGCGAGATGGGTGCAGGTTTCGAGCTTGCCAATCTTGCGACGGACCAGTTCGCGCCAGCCCTTGCCGATGCGTTCGCCGACCAGGCGCTGCAAGATGCCCTCGACGTCGAGGCAGGACGGGTAGGGCGTTGAGGCCATCGTGGTGCCGGTCTCGCGGATCGTAAAACTGTCGTCGACCGCGAGCCGCAGGCGGATGTCGTGCACGGGATCGTCGGGCTGCTGCAGCCCGCGATGCTTGTCCTGTCGGGCATAGGGTTTGGTGTCGACCAGCTGCGCCTCGACTTCCCACAATCCGTCGTCACGGAGATAGCCGAGACATTCGACGGAGCGGCGGTGCATCAGGCGGCGGGGCTTGCCGTCGGTATTGGTATCGGGTGCGGACATCGGAACTCGCTGGATTGAATCTCGAACCGATCCAATCGGCCATGTGCTCCGATGTCAACGCTCGCGGTCGAATGGCGTCATGAGACATCGTCATTCCGGGATGGCGCGTTAGCGCCAGACCCGGAATCTCGAGATTCCGGGTTCGATGCTTCGCATCGCCCCGGAATGATGGGGGTGACGTTGAGAGCTGTCCCTCAGCTCACCCGCCGTTCGCGGTTCTCCCAATACGGCTTTCTAAGCTCGCGCTTTAAGATCTTGCCAGCGCCGGAGAGCGGCAGCGGCGTCGAGGTGATGTCGACGCTGCGCGGGCATTTGTAGCCGGCGATCAGCACCTTGCAGTGCTCCATCAGCTCTTCCGGCGTGGCGCTGGCGCCGCTCTTCATCACCACGACGGCGTGAACCTGCTCGCCCCAGCGTTCGCTCGGGATCCCGATCACGGCGCATTGCGCCACCGCCGCGTGCTGGGCGAGCGCGTTCTCGACCTCGGCCGAATAGACGTTCTCGCCGCCGGAGATGATCATGTCCTTGACACGGTCGACGACGTAGATGAAGCCGTCCTCGTCCATGTAGCCGCCGTCGCCGGTGTGCATCCAGCCGTCGATCACGGCGCGCGCGGTCTCCTCCGGACGCTCCCAATAGCCCATCATCACCATGTCGCCACGCACCGCGATCTCGCCGACGGTGCCCGTCGGTACGACCTTGTCCTCCGCATCGACGATCTTGACCTCGGCGCCAAGCGTCGCCCGGCCGGCGCCGCGGTGCCGGCCCTTGACGCGGCCGTCGCCGATATGCTCCTTCCAGTGCAGCAGGGTCGCGATCGGCGACAGCTCGGTCATGCCGTAGGCTTGCGTGAACTCGACATGCGGCAGCGCCTTCATGGCGCGCATCAGCACGGCGTCGCTGATCACGGAGGCGCCGTAGGAGATTCGCTTCAAGGACGACAGGTCGTAATTGCCGAGCGTCGGGTGGTCGACGAACATCTGGATCATGGTCGGCACGAGCAGCACGTCGGTGATGCGCTCCTTCTGCACGGCGGCTGCGACGCCGTCAGGCGTAAAGCCCTGGATCACGACGTTGGAGCCGCCGGACAGCAGCACCGAATACATCGCCGCGCCATTGGCGAGGTGGAACATCGGCGCCGCGTGCAGGTAGATCGTGCTGCTCGGCCACAAGCCTTCGCCGAGCGCGTTGAGCGCGTTGGCCATCAGATTGCCGTGGCTCAGCATCACGCCCTTGGAGCGGCCGGTGGTGCCGCCGGTGTAGAAGATGCCGGCAAGGTCGTCGCGGCTGCGCATCGCATCCGGAACAGGCGCGCTGCGCGCGATGAGCGTCTCGTAATTCTCCATGCCGGCAGGCGTGTCGCCCTCGTCGGCATAGACCAGCCGCAGGCCGGGGACGGCGCCTGCCAGCGCCGTGCCGACCGGCGCAAACGCCCTGTCGACGAACAGGATCGTTGCGCGGCAGTCGCGCAGCGCGTCCTCGTTCTCGATCGGAGACCAGCGGATGTTGAGCGGCACGATCACGGCGCCGGCCCAGCCGACGGCGAGGTAGAGCTCGAGATAGCGGTCGGAGTTCAGCGACAGGATCGCGACGCGGTCGCCGTCCCGGGCGCCGAGGCCGCGGATCGCGGCGGCGAGGCGGGCGACGCGTTCGCCGACCTCGCGCCAGTTGCGCCGCCGCTCACCGCAGACGACTGCGAGCCCGTTTGGATTGACCTGCAGCGCGCGCCGCAGTCCGTGTGTGATGTTCACTCGTCTCCTCCCTTGATGCGTTTCCCCTGCGAGGCGGTTTGTCCGCCTTCTCGTGCGCCGTTGTCTTGCGCGTTGATGTCATTTGCGTTGTTGTTTTGGCGATGCCTTCGGTGAGGCGGATCGCGAACTCGTCGGCGACGGCGCGTCCGCTCAGCTCGCCGCCCGGCTGGAACCAGTGGCCGATCCAGTTCAGCGAGCCGGCGATCGCGAAAGCCGCGAGCTTCGGGTCGCACGGCTTCACCGAACCGTCCGCGACGCCCTGTGCGATATAGTCGCGGAAGGCGCGGTCGATCCGCCGCTTCGCCGTCTGCACGATCTTGCGATTGTCCTTGCTGAGGTCGCGGATGTCGAACCGGACCAGGCTCTTGCCGTAGTCCGCGGTCATCAGCTCGGCATAGCGGACGGTGAGCTTGCGCAGCTTGTCGAGCCCTGAGCCGCCGCCCGCCGACGTCTCGGCAATGCATTCGTCGACCAGCTCATTGCCGATCGACCAGCACTCGAACAGGATCTCGTCCTTGCCGCGGAAGTAGTTGTAGAGCGCCGGCTTGGTGATGTTGAGCCGCTTGGCGACGTCGTTCAGCGTGGCACGGTGATAGCCCTGTTCAAGGAACAGGGCTACGGCCGTGCGCAGCACTGCCTCGCGCTTCTCGTCGCGGGCGCGGCGCCGGCTTTCGAATGGCAGCCATGGCGACTCGTTGCTGGAAGAGGGGGAGTGGGCGTCCATCGCGTCGGCTGTTGTCGCATTGACTCCGGAAGATCGCCCGTATATTACCCATGGGTAATAAATAGTCCAGTGGGTAATTTCCGGGAGGACACGCGATGACGTCACGCACCTATATTGCCGGGGTCGGCATGATCCCGTTCGTCAAGCCCGGCGCCAATGCGCCGTATCACGTGATGGGCGCCGAAGCGGCGAAGCTGGCGCTCGCCGACGCCGGGCTCGACTACGGCCGCGTGCAGCAGGCCTATGTCGGCTACGTCTATGGCGACTCCACCTGCGGGCAGCGCGCGCTCTATCCGGTCGGGATGACCGGCATCCCGATCGTCAACGTCAACAACAACTGCTCGACCGGCTCGACCGCGCTGTTCCTGGCGCGGCAGGCGATCGAGTCAGGCGCGGCCGATTGCGTGATGGCGCTCGGCTTCGAGCAGATGAAGCCCGGCGCGCTCGGGGCCGTGTTCACCGACCGTCCCAGTGCGTTCGACGATTTCGACGCCGCGGCCGACAAGCTGGTCGACGCGCCCGGCGTGCCGCTGGCGCTGCGCTATTTCGGCGGCGCCGGCCTCAGCCACATGAAGAAATACGGCACGCCGCTCTCCGCCTTTGCAAAAGTGCGCGCCAAGGCGAGCCGTCATGCCAAGAACAATCCACTGGCGCTGTTCCGCAAAGAGGTCACCGCCGACGACGTGATGAACGACCAGGTGATCTGGCCCGGCGTGATGACGCGGCTGATGGCGTGCCCGCCGACCTGCGGCGGCGCCGCCGCGATCCTGGTCTCGGAGAAATTCGCCGACCAGCACGGCCTCAACAAGCAGGTCCGCATCGCGGCGCAGGCGATGACGACCGACACGCCCTCGACCTTCGGTGCGTCAGACATGATGCAGGTGGTCGGCTACGACATGGCGCGGGATGCCGCGCGCAAGGTCTATGAGGCCGCCGGCATCGGGCCTGATGATCTCGACGTCGTCGAGCTGCACGACTGCTTCGCGCACAACGAGCTGATCACCTATGAGGGGCTTGGCCTGTGCGGCGAGGGCGAGGCCGCGAAATTCATCGACGACGGCGACAACTCCTATGGCGGCAGGATCGTCACCAACCCGTCCGGCGGGTTGCTGTCGAAGGGCCATCCGCTCGGCGCCACCGGGCTTGCGCAGTGCTATGAGCTGACGCGGCAGCTGCGCGGCACCGCTGCGGCGACGCAGGTGGAGGGCGCGCGGATCGGCTTGCAGCACAATCTCGGCCTCGGCGGCGCCTGCGTCGTGACGCTCTACGAACGCGCTTGAGGTCGTCATGGTCGATCAATCCGCTGTCGGGCGTACATTTACGCCCGTGACCGCGCGCGTCGAGCCGGGGCGGCTGCGCTTCTTCCTCGATACGCTCGGCGAGACGAATGCCGTCTATCGCGACGAGGCGGCCGCGCAAGCGGCCGGCTTCACGGCGGCGCCGGTGCCGCCGACCTATCTGTTCTGCCTCGAGATGATGGATGCGCCGGACCCGTTCGAGTTCCTCACGGCGCTCGACATCGATCTGGCGCGCGTGCTGCACGGCGAGCAGCGCTTCGACTATCATGCGCCCGTCGTGGTCGGCGACACCTTGACCTTCCGCCCGCGCGTCACTGGCGTGACCGACAAGAAGGGCGGGGCGATGACGCTGATCGTGGTCGACACCCCGGTCACCAACCAGAACGGTGTCCATGTCGCCGATGTCTCGCGCACCGTCGTGGTACGCAATGCGAGGCCGTCATGAGCAGCTCTCCCTCTGTCGGCGACCGCATCGTCCACAAGGAGTTTCCACCGATCACCCGCCATCGCCTCGCGCTGTATTGCGGCGCCTCCGGCGATCACAATCCGATCCATGTCGACATCGATTTCGCGAAGGCGGCCGGCTTCCCCGACGTGTTCGCGCACGGCATGCTGGTGATGGGCTATCTCGGCCAGGCGCTGACCGACGCGGTGGCGCCGTCGCGCATCCGCTCGTTCTCGACCCGCTTTGCGGCGATCACCCAGCTCGGCGCGAAGCTGACCTGCGAGGGCACGGTGACCGAGCTGGTCGAGCAGGGCGGTGAGAGGCGCGCAATACTCGCGCTGACCACCAGGGATCAGAACGGCGAGATCAAGCTCGCCGGCGAGGCGGTTATCGCGCTGTAGTGCGAAAGGTCTCGCCACGAGGGATTGTGCGCTCCCTCGCCCCGCTCTTGCGGGGAGAGGGTTTGGGTGAGGGGCTGCTTCCGCGCACTCTGGAGGTGGTGAGACCTGTACCCCCTCACCCGGAACGCATCTGACAATGCGTTCCGACTTCTCCCCGCAAGCGGGGCGAGGTGAGGCGCGCATACCGCAAAGATCACGTTGTTTGAGGGAGGTTTGAATGTCAAAGCTGCAAGGCAAAGTCGCGCTCGTCTCGGGCTCCGGCCGCGGCATCGGGCGCGCGATTGCGCTGAAGCTCGCGAACGAGGGCGCGCGCGTCGTGGTCAACGACCTCGATGCCGAGCCGGGCGATGCGGTCGTCGCGGAGATCAAGGCCATGGGCGGCGAGGCGATCGCGGTCAATGGCAGCGTGACCGAAGCCGGCTTTGCCGATCGCTTCGTCGGCGCCGCGATCGAGCGGTTCGGCGGTCTCGACATCATCGTCAATAATGCCGGGTACACCTGGGACTCGACGATCCAGAAGATGACCGACGAGCAGTTCCAGGCGATGCTGGACGTCCATCTGGTCGCCCCGTTCCGCATCATGCGCGCGGTGTCGGAGCCGATCCGAGTGATGGCGAAGAGGGAGGCCGAGGCGGGCCGCGAGGTGTTCCGCAAGGTCGTCAACATCTCCTCGATCGCGGGCCTCTACGGCAATGCCGGGCAGGCGAGCTATTCGTCCGCCAAAGCATCGCTGATCGGGCTGACGCGCACGATGTGCAAGGAGTGGGGCCGCTACAAGGTCAACGTCAATTGCGTGGCGTTCGGCCTGATCAACACCCGCCTGACCCAGCCGATCGAGACCCAGCAGAAAACCATCGACGTCGCCGGCCGCGACATCAAGGTCGGCGTCCAGCCGCAGATGCTGGAGGCGATGGGCCGCATGATCCCGCTCGGCCGCGGCGGCACGCCGGAGGAGGCGGCCGATGCGGTCTATCTGTTCTGCGCTCCGGAATCGAATTACATCAGTGGTCAGGTGATCGTCGCCGGCGGCGGTCTTCTGATTTAATACGAGGGCAGAATGCACTACCGATCGTCCTGGATGACCGAGGAGCTGGACACCTTCCGAGACCAGTTCCGCAAATTCCTCGCCAAGGATCTGGCGCCGCACGCCGAAAAATGGCGCGAGCAGAAGCTGGTCGATCGCTCGGCCTGGCGCGCGCTCGGCGAGATGGGCGCGTTGCTGCCGAGCGTGCCCGAGGCCTATGGCGGCTTAGGGGCCAGCTTCGCCTATGACGCCGCCGTGCTCGATGACCTCGAGAGCACGGTGCCGGAGCTGACCACCGGCGTCTCCGTGCACAGCGCGATCGTCGCGCATTACATCGTCAACTATGGCTCGGAGGAGCAGAAGAAACGTTGGCTGCCGAAGATGGCGTCGGGTGAGATGGTCGGCGCCATCGCGATGACCGAGCCCGGCACCGGCTCGGATCTGCAGGCCGTCAAGACCACGGCGAAGAAGCAGAGCAATTCCTACGTCATCAACGGCCAGAAGACTTTCATCACCAACGGCCAGGCCGCCGATCTCGTCATCGTGGTGGCGCGGACCGGGGCTCCGGGCGCCAAGGGCATCTCGCTGATCGTGGTTGAGACCGCGGGCGCCGAGGGGTACCGGCGCGGGCGCAACCTCGACAAGATCGGGCTGCACGCATCAGACACGTCGGAGCTGTTCTTCGATAACGTCACGGTGCCGCCGGAGAACCTGCTCGGCGCCGAGGAGGGCAACGGCTTCGTACAGCTGATGCAGCAATTGCCGCAGGAGCGGCTGTCGCTCGCGATCGGCGCGGTCGCCTCGATGGAGCGCGCGGTCAGGATCACCGCCGAATACACCAAGGAGCGCACCGCGTTCGGCAAGCCGCTGCTCGAATTCCAGAACACCGCCTTCAAGCTTGCCGAGCGCAAGACCGAGGCGATGATCGCCCGCGTGTTCGTCGACTGGTGCGTCGAGCGCCTGGTCGCCGGCGACCTCGACACCGTGACGGCGTCGATGGCGAAATGGTGGTGCTCGCAGAAGCAGGTCGAGACCGCCGACGAATGCCTGCAGCTGCATGGCGGCTACGGCTACATGCAGGAATATCCGATCTCGCGCATGTTCATCGATTCCCGCATCCAGAAGATCTATGGCGGCACCAACGAAATCATGAAGCTCCTGATCGCGCGTTCGCTGTAGGCGGGCGCATCTTTGGCCGTCGTTCCGGGGCACGCGAAGCGTGAACCCGGAATCTCGAAGTTGCGGCTTGAGATTCCGGGTTCGATGCTCGCGCATCGCCCCAATGACGCGGAGGGGTGAGTGCGCGCTCATCTCCTTCGGCCGTGCGCCGCTACATCGCCCGTACGTTCTTGAGGAACTTGTCGACCTGAACTTCCAGCTCTGAGGCGTTGCTGGCGAGCTCTCCGGAGGCCGCCAGCACGTTCTCGGCGGCCTTGCTGGCATCGTCGATCGCCTTGGTCGTGCCGTTGATGTTTGCGGTGACCTCCTTGGTGGCCGCGGCCTGTTCCTCGACCGCGCTGGCGATCACGGTCGAGATCTCGCTGATCTGGACGATGACCTGCGAGATCGCCTTCAGCGCCGTGGCGGTGTTGCCGGTCGCGGCCTGCATCTCGTTGATCTGCGCCGAAATGTCTTCCGTGGCCTTGGCGGTCTGGTTGGCCAGCGCCTTCACCTCGGAGGCGACGACGGCGAAGCCGCGTCCGGCCTCACCGGCCCGCGCGGATTCGATGGTTGCGTTGAGCGCAAGCAGGTTGGTCTGGCCGGCGATTTGGCTGATCAGGGCGACGACGTCGCCGATCTTCTGCGCCATGGTCACGAGACCCGCGACCAGCTTGTCGGACTTCTCGGCTTCGTCGACCGCCATGCGGGCAATGCGGCTCGCCTCGGCCACCTGGCGGCTGATCTCGTTGACCGAGGACGACAGCTCCTCGGACGCGGACGCCGCGCTCGCCGAGCGCTGATTGACGAATTCGGCGGTCGTCGTCAGCGATCGCGCAGTGCCCTGCATTTGCGTCGACGCCGACGCCAGCATCCCGGCAAGGCCCTTCACGTCCTTCTCGAAATCGTCCGCCAGCTTCACATTGCCTGTCACGACCGACCAGCTCAGCATCGCGCCGGTGTAGTTGCCGCGCTTGTCGGTCAGCCCGGAGACCCGCAGGTCGAGCGTTTCCGGACCGAGCTTGATCTTGGCCGCATGCGGCAGGTTTTTGGGATCGCCGACGATGCGGCGCTGGTGCGCCGGGTTCTTGTGGAAGATGTCGAACGAGTTGCCGAGGATCTTGTCCGGCGCCACCGGAAGCAGGTGCTTCACGGTGTCGAGCGTCTTGAGGCTGGTCTGGTTGATGTAGGTGATGTTGAAATCGGTGTCGCACATCATGATGTTGATCGGCATGTTGTCGAGCATCTGCAACAGCCGTTCGGTCTGCGTTTCAAGCCGCGCCTTCTCGGTCGCGAGCTCCCAGGTCAGCATCGGGCCGGTGTAGCGGCCGCGCGAATTGGTCATAGCCGTCACGGTGAGATCGAGCGTCTCGCCGCCGATGGTGATACGCGCCTTGTGCGGCAGGTTCTTCGGGTCGGACAGCAGCCGGCGCTGATGCTGCGGGTTCCTGTGAAATATATCGATCGATTGCCCGATCAGCGCGTCGACCTTTACCGGCAGCACATGCTCGATCTTCTTCAGGTTCTGCCGCGTCGACTCGTTGATGTAGGTGATTTTGAAATTGTCCAGCTCGCAGAGCATGACACTGATCGGCATGTCGTCGAACAGCCGGTACGAACTGTCCGAGCCGATCACGCTTGCGACGCTCTTCATCCCCAACATGCATTGCCTCCAGCCTTGATAATGATCTTGGTGAATTGAAACGGTGCACCTGATCGGCAGCGGAATGCCTTCCACCGCCGGCCCCACGCAGGTGCGTTACACGATTTACAATTTCTGACTGTGTGGAACGGTAAGCGATTCGAATTCCACCAAGAAGGGCACGCAATGCGCCGCGTGCGATCGCACAAGGTCGAACGCGCGATGCTCGCGATGAGCGCAGCCGAAAACGTCGCACAACACCGCGATTTGCCGTGAAATCCGCGCGATCCGGCGACGAAGATGTGAAGCGGCCGATCGCTGCACCGTAATCTTACGGAAGCACACGCGTGCGCTCCTAATGATTGTTATCGTGCACATAACGTGTGGCTCATGCAGATTGTGCCAGGCCATCGCGCGCAGCGGAGAGCTCTTGACTGCAATCGTCTCGGCGGCCACGCGCTGTCGGTCTTGGCGATGCGGCGTGCGAGCATTCTTTCGCCTGCGCTCTGTTGCGTCGATCGGCGCCTCGTGATGACAGGGCGGCCGCATCGTCGATGCGGGTGTTCATGAAAGAAGCCCGCGCAGGTTGATCATGCCGCGCGAGACCCGATCGGGGTCACGGACCGGCGTCGTGGTCCCGCGCGAGCGCAACGAGATCGCCCTCGAGCCGGACGATCGTGACCTGCGTTGCTTGCCGGCCGGCGGCTTCAATCCTGCCGTCGATCGTCCGCTCTGCGGAAATCGATGACGAAACGGCGTTGCCCATTGCCTACCGCATGGCTTGGCGCCGCTGCGCGCGGGAGACGCAGCTTCGGCCTTGCACCCTATTTCCGTCTATCATACCCCGTGGGACCACGATCCGCGCGAAGCTCAAACGCGCGCCAGTACTTGCAGGGAGCCCTCATGACCAAAAGCAATGCCCGCACCGGAGGCCAGATCCTGATCGACCAGCTGGTCGCGCAAGGGGTGGAGCGCGTCACCTGCGTGCCGGGCGAGAGCTATCTGGCGGCGCTCGACGCCTTGCACGACAGCGCGATCGACGTCGTGATCTGCCGCGCCGAGGGCGGGGCCGCGATGATGGCGGAGGCCTATGGCAAGCTCACGGGACGTCCGGGCATCTGCTTTGTCACCCGCGGTCCGGGCTCGACCAATGCCGCCCATGGCGTGCACATCGCGATGCAGGACTCCACCCCGATGATCCTGTTCGTCGGCCAGGTCGACACCGGCATGCGCGAGCGCGAGGCATTCCAGGAACTCGACTACAAGGCGGTGTTCGGCACGATGGCGAAATGGGCGGTCGAGATCGATCGTCCGGATCGCATTCCGGAACTGGTCGCGCGCGCCTTCCGCGTCGCGCTGCAGGGCCGGCCCGGTCCGGTGGTGATCTCGCTGCCGGAGAACATGCTGACTGAAACCGCCGCGGTCGCCGACGCGCCGAAGGTCGAGCCTGCGGCGACCTGGCCTGCGCCGGCCGATCTCGAGCGCCTCGGCAGCATGCTCGCCGGCGCCAAGGCGCCGATCGTGGTGCTCGGTGGCTCGGCCTGGACCGCGGAGGCCGCCAAGGGCATTGCGCGCTTCGCCGAGCGCTTCGACCTGCCGGTTGCCACCTCGTTCCGCCGCGCCTCGCTGTTCGACGCCGACCACTCGCATTATGCCGGCGATCTTGGCATCGGCCCGAGTCCGAAGCTCAGGGATCGCATCACCGGCGCCGACGTCATCCTCCTGATCGGCGGCCGCATGTCGGAAATGCCGTCCTCGTCCTACACGCTGCTCGACATTCCGGTGCCGAGCCAGAAACTGATCCATGTCCATCCCGGCGCCGAGGAGCTCGGCCGTGTCTACCAGCCGGCGCTGGCGATCCAGGCGACGCCTGCGGCCTTTGCCGCCGCGGTCGAGACCATGATGCCGGCGGCAGTGCCGGCCTGGAAGGGCGAGGCGGCCAAGGCGCACGCGGATTACCTCGCCTGGACCGACAAGCCGCGCGAGCTGCCGGGCAGCTTCCAGTATGGCGAGGTCGTGACCTGGCTGCGCGATCGCCTGCCGAAGGATGCCATCGTCTGCAACGGCGCCGGCAATTATGCCGGCTGGATTCACCGCCACCATCGCTTCCACGCTTTCGCCGCGCAGCTCGCGCCGACCTCGGGCTCGATGGGCTACGGCGTGCCGGCGGCTGTGATGGCCAAGCGGCATCATCCGGACCGGGTCGTCGTGGCGTTCGCCGGCGACGGCTGCTTCCTGATGAACGGGCAGGAGTTCGCCACCGCCGTGCAGTATGACGCGCCGCTGATCGTCGTCGTCATCGACAACGCGCAATACGGCACCATCCGCATGCATCAGGAGCGCGACTATCCGGGCCGCGTCGTCGGCACCCAGCTCAAGAACCCGGACTTCGCGCTTTACGCCAAGGCGTTCGGCGGCCATGGCGAGCGGGTCGAGCGCACCGAAGACTTCGCGCCCGCGTTCGAGCGCGCGCTGGCCTCCGGCAAGCCCGCGATCCTGCACTGCCTGGTCGATCAGCGTGCGCTGTCGGTCGGCAAGGATTTTGCGCCGCAGGCCACGCGCTAGGGCATGATCCGGAAAAATGCGAAGCGGTTTTCCGAGGAGATCATGCCCAAACAAAAGTCCCGTCACGTCGCGATCATCGGGGCCGGCGCGGTCGGCGTCATCAGCGCCATCGAGGCGCTGCGTGCGGGCCACAGCGTAACCTTGATCGATCCGGGCGAGCCCGGCGGCACCCAGGCGGCGAGCTACGGCAATGCCGGTTGGCTGTCGTCGCATTCGGTGATCCCGCCGGCCGAGCCGGGCACCTGGAAGAAGGTGCCGGGCTATCTGATGGATCCGCTCGGGCCGCTGGCGATCCGCTGGTCGTATCTGCCGAAGGCCTTGCCGTGGCTGGTCAAGTATCTGCTGTCGAGCCGGACCGAGGCGCAGGTCGAGGCCACCGCGCGGGCGATGCGCGATCTCCTGAAGGATGCACCGCTGCTGCACCGGCAACTCGCCGAGGAAGCCGGCGTGGGCGAATTGATCGAGCGGCGCGGGGTGATGCATGTGTTTCCCTCACGCGCGCCGTTCGACCGCGATCTCGGCTGGCGCATCCGCAAGCGCGTCGGCATCGAATGGCTGGAGCTCGATGAAGACGAGATGCGCCAGCGCGAGCCCGATCTGCATCCGCGCTACAAATTCGGCGTCGTGGTGGAGGAGGCGGGCCGCTGCCGCGATCCCGGCGCCTATGTCGCGGCGCTTGCCGCGCACGCCGTCGCGAACGGCGCCGAACGCGTCGCCGCCAAGGCAACGGGCCTCAGGCTCGCCGGTGACAGGCTTGTCGCTGTGATCACCGAGAGCGGCGAGATTGCCTGCGACGCCGCCGTCGTCGCCGCGGGCGCGCGCTCCAGGCAATTGACCGCCTCGATCGGCGATCCGCTGCCGCTGGAGACCGAGCGCGGCTATCACGTCATGATCGAAAATGCGGAATCCGGCCCGCGCAATTCGATGATGGCCTCCGATGCCAAGATGGTCGTCAACTGGACCGATAAGGGCCTGCGCGCCGCCGGCACGGTGGAGATCGCGGGGCTTGACGCCGCGCCGAACTGGAAGCGCGCCGAAATCCTGCGCAAGCACCTCTTCAATATGTTCCCGAAGCTGCCGACGGATATTCCGCCATCGCGGATCAAGACCTGGTTCGGCCATCGGCCGAGCATGCCGGACGGGCGCCCCTGCATCGGTTATGCCCGTGCCACGCGCGATGTGGTCTACGCCTTCGGCCACGGCCATGTCGGCCTGGTCGGATCGGCCCGGACCGGCCGGCTGGTCGCGCAACTCCTGAGCGGCAAGGCGCCGGAGATTCCGCTCGCCCCGTTTGCGCCCTCGCGCTTCCTGTAGGAAGCAACGGCGGCGAAGCCTCAGCTGTCGCCGGCCCAGGCCGTGATCGCGGCCGGTGCGATCACGCGTCGCGGTGCGTGCGGATTGATCGTTCCGGCGCTGACGTCCTGCGTCTGAACGAGCAGCGTGCGCGCAAACGCCTTGGCGTCCTGCTCGGTCGTGAAGGTACGGGTCTGGCGCGCGAAGCGGTGATGTCCGGCGTCAGGATTTCGCATGGCGAACGAGACGTACCAGATGGCCTTGTCGGTCTTCATCGCGCCTCTTTGGTGGTAATCCGCCCGCGCGATCGCGACGTGATGCTCGATGCTCGATGTGCAAAAAGTGCCACGACAAAGAATCCTGAAATACAACACATTGCGGCGAATAGGCTCCTCGGCGAACCAGCAATGCTACAGCATCGGCACGTCTACCGATACTGGCGGCATATTACCTGTCAACCGATGGGTGAAATGACAATGCGCCGTTGCGACGTTTGTTCCATCCGGCAAATTGTCATGTCGGACGAGGCGCTGGTCGCGGTCCGCGAGGGCGAAGCGGCGGCCCTGAAGCCCGTGAACTGGTGGCGAGCCGTCACGACAAGTGTCGATACTTTCGAACGCTCGACGTAGGCCTCGCTAAATGACTTGGTCCTCCTTGCGGGCTGCGTTGATGGTTTCCTCCACCTCGGCGGCAAGGGCCGTGAGATGTTCGGCGAGCTTGCTGAACAACTCGCGCTTGCGCATGTCAGTCGCCAGGTCTCGGATCAACGCACATTCCGCCGCGTCGCGGCGAAGCTTTTCGAGATGCGTCAGCATGTCCTGCATTTTTCGTCCCCGAATGCCGTACTCCGCAACGCTAAGGCGGCACAGAACCGCGTAACAATAACCTGTGATAATTTTCGCGAACCTTGGCGAGGGTCGCGTATTTTTCTGACCCTCAAGGCAAGCTTGGCTTGCGACATTCAGTGTCGTCCCTGCGAAAAGCAGGGACCCATAACCACAAGCGCTGATTGGTGTGCTTCGCTGGAATGACCAGCTTTGTTCACAACATCCGCCGCGGCGTATGGGTCCCTGCTTTTCGCAGGGACGACAGCGAGGATGAGGCGATAGCGCTGCCTCTCTCACGACCCGATCCGCACCACCATCTTGCCGAGCGCCGCACGGGTCTGCATGGTGGTGAAGGCCGCGCGAAAATCGTCGAATGCGAACACCTTACCGACAACAGGCGTCAGTCGGCCATCGTTCAGCCATGCCGACAATTGCGTCATCACGCGCGCCTGCGCCTCGGGCTCGCGCCGCGCGATCTGGGCGGCATCGACGCCGATCAGGAGGCCGCCTTTCAGGAGCGGCAGATTGAACGGCAATGCGGGAATGCTGCCGGCCGCGAAGCCGACCACGACATGGCGGCCGTTCCAGGCGATCGAGCGGAACGCCTGCAGCGAGACCTCGCCGCCGACCGGATCGAAGATCACGTCGGCGCCGTGGCCGCCGGTCGCGTCCTTCAGCGCGTCGCGCCAGTCGGGCTTCGTGTAGTCGACGACAGCGTCGGCACCGAAGCTTGCGGCGAAGTTGCGCTTCTCCTCCGTCGAGGCCGCGGCGACGACGCGCGCGCCGAGCAGCTTGCCGACTTGAATGGCGGCGATGCCGGTGCCGCCGGCGGCGCCGAGCACCAGCAACTGCTCGCCGGCCTTGAGCGAGCCGCGCTCGCCGAGCGCATAGAGCGCGGTGAGGTAATTGGTGCGAAAGGCCGCGGCGGCCTCCATCGACAGTCCGTCGGGCATGATCTCGACGGCGTCGCGTGGCACCACGATGTGCTCGGCCAGCGCGCCCGAGCGCGCCGCGCCCATCACCCGCATGCCCGGCGCGATGCCGGCGACGTCGCCTGCGACCGCATCGACCACGCCGGCGAATTCCGCGCCCGGCGTGAAGGGCAGGGCATCCTTGGTTTGGTAGCGGCCCTCGACCTTCAGCCCATCGACGAAGCCGATGCTCGCGGCGTGGACCTGGACTCGGATCTGTCCGGGGCCGGGTTCGGGGGTGGCGATCTCCCTCAGCCCGATCTGATCGATGGGCGCGTATTGCTCGACGACGACGGCCTTCATCCTGTCCTGCTCATTGGTTGGTTTCCTCGAGAGCCTTTTCCGCTCCGATTGAATCGGAATGGGACCCCGGATTCTTGTGTTGACGCGTCTTCTTCACGCGAGCCGGTAGCCAGTTCGCGCGAATACGCTTCCGGCAAACCTATCCCATGTCCGTTGTTCTACGGGGAGGGGATTTGCGCATGCGACGGCAGGCTCGCATGCGGAAAGCCAGCATCTTCAACGACATCGCGAAAAGACCGGCGTTTACCCGTTGTTATCCCTACCAAATTCGGTAACGCGTCCTTAATGGCGTTAACGTTAGGGTTTTCCACGCGGCCCGCCTTGGGCTGCGCGCCGTCCAGGACGGGCAGGTTGCGTACGCGTTGGAGTCTCCTATGGATATCATGACTGGCGCCGGGCTGTTGGCTGGCATCATCGTCATCGCGGTGATGATGTTCATGGGCGGCGACCTGCACATGTTCATCTCCGAACACGCCATGATCATCATCTTCGGCGGCTCGATCGCGGCGACGATGATCCGCTTCCCGCTGGGCGTGATGCTGCATGGGCTGCCGCTCGGCGCCAAATTCGCCTTCACGATGAGCCGGCTGTCGGCCCGCGACCTCGTCGACGAGCTCGCCCGCATCGCCGAGATCGCCCGCAAGCAGGGGCCGGTCGGCCTGGAAAAGGTCGAGACCGACGAGCCGTTCCTCGCCAAGGGCATCCGTTACGTCGCCGACGGTTACGACCTCGAATTCATCCGCGACAACATGGAGCGCGACCGCGACAACTTCCTGATGCACCTCGACGAGGGCAGCAAGATCTATCGCGCGATCGGCGACTGCGCTCCGGCGTTCGGCATGATCGGCACGCTGATCGGCATGGTGCAGATGTTCGCCAACATGACCGACCCCTCCAAGCTCGGCCCGTTCATGGCGACCGCGCTGCTCGCGACGCTGTACGGCGCGCTGGTCGCCAATTTGTTCTGCCTGCCGATTGCCGACAAGTTGCATGGCAAGCTGCTCGACGAGGAGACCAACCGCACGCTGATCATCGACGGCATCCTGATGATCCGCGACTCCAAGAGCCCGGCGCTGGTGCGCGAGATGCTGCTGGCCTATCTGCCGGAGAAGCATCGCCAGGAGGAAGGCGAGCCGGTTCCGGCCTGACCGGACCGCGCTTTCGGGAAACGCAGCGATGGCCAAGAAAAAGCGCGGCGACGCCCATACCGGAGGTCACGGCTGGTTCGTGACCTTCGCCGATTTGATGGGCCTGATGATGAGCTTCTTCGTGATGCTCGTCGCGTTCTCCACCATGGACAACAACAAGCTGAAGATCGTCGCCGGCTCGATGCGCGATGCGTTCGGCGTGCAGACCAATGTGCGCTATTCCGGCATCGTCGAGTCCGACGGCCTGCCGACCCGGCCGAAACTGAAGAACGTCGAGCACATCTCGCCGGAAGAGTCCTCCGCCAATCCGACGCCGGACGAGAAGGAGCGCAGCCAGATCAACGGCGCGCGGCTGAAGATAGACCGCGAATTCGCTCTCGCCTCGGCCTCACTTCGCCAGGCGCTGCAGGACATGCCGGAGCTGACCGAGATCTCCAAGAACATCATGTTCGAGGAGACCAAGGAGGGGCTCAATCTCGAGATCGTCGACCAGGATGGCCGCTCGATGTTCGCCGACGGCTCCAGGGAGCCGTATGACCGCACCCGCCGGCTGATCCAGAAGCTGGCCGCGCCGCTGAAGGCGACGCCGCTGCGGGTTGCGATCGTGGGGCATACGGCCGCAGGCTTCGTGCCGGCGCGCAGCGATTATGACGGCTTCGACCTGTCCGCGGACCGCGCCAACGCGGTGCGGCAGATCCTGGAGCGGGAAGGGCTGCCGCCGTCGCATATTTTCGCGGTTTCAGGCAAGGCCGACGGCCAGCCGCTGTTTCCCGACGATCCGACGCTGCCGGCCAACCGTCGCGTGACCATCACGTTGATGCGGGAAAATCCGCCGCTGCCGCCGGATCTGAAGCCGTAGCTCTGGGTTACCATACTACCGTCAACTACCATTGTTGCGCGGTTGACACGCGATGCGGAAGCGTCGATAGCCGCGCGGATCAAATCAACCGATCGAGCGTTCCAACCTCGCCATGGCTGTCAGCGTCTCATCTACCGAAGCTCAGGAAGGACAACCGACCTCCAGCTTCTGGGCCCTGACACTCGGCAGCATCGGGGTGGTGTTCGGCGATATCGGAACTTCGCCGCTCTACGCATTCCGTGAGGCGGTCGGCGGCGCCGCGCACGGCCAACCGGTCACCCGCATCATGGTGCTGGGCGTGCTCAGCCTGATCCTGTGGGCGCTGTTCACCGTCGTCACCGCGAAATACGTGCTGTTGCTGCTGCGCGCCGACAACAATGGCGAGGGCGGCACGCTCTCGCTGATGGCGCTCGGCCAGCGCGCGATCGGTCGGCGCAGCTGGCCGCTGCTCGCGCTCGGCGTGGTCGGCGCCTCGATGTTCATCGGCGATTCCATGATCACGCCGGCGATCTCGGTGCTGTCGGCGGTCGAAGGCCTCAAGCTGGCCACCCCGCATCTCGAGCACTATGTGGTGCCGCTGACGATCCTGATCCTGGTCGTGCTGTTCTCTGTGCAGAGTTCTGGCACCGCGCGCGTCGCTTCCGCCTTCGGTCCGGTGATGGTGGTGTGGTTCGCCTCGCTGGCGGTGATGGGGCTCGTTCACATCATGGACGACCCGTCGGTGCTGGCGGCGATCAATCCCTATTACGCGCTCCAGTTCATGCTGACCCACGGCACCATCGGCCTGGTGACGCTGGGCGCGGTATTCCTCGCGGTGACCGGCGGCGAGGCGCTGTATGCCGATCTCGGGCATTTCGGCCGCAAGCCGATCCAGTCCGGCTGGCTGTTCTTCGTGCTGCCGTCGCTGCTGCTGAACTATTTCGGGCAGGGCGCGCTTGTGCTGTCCGATCCCAGCGCGATCGAGAACTCGTTCTACCGCATGGTGCCCGACGTGCTGCTGCTGCCCCTGGTCGGGCTAGCCACCGCCGCGACGGTGATTGCAAGCCAGGCGGTCATCACCGGCGCCTATTCGCTGATCAGCCAGGCGGTGCAGCTCGGGCTCTTGCCGCGCTTCGAGGTTCGCTACACCTCGGAGACCCATGCCGGTCAGATCTATCTGCCGCGCGTCAACCGGCTGCTGCTGATCGGCGTGCTGCTGCTGGTGCTGCTATTCCGCACCTCGAGCGGGCTGGCGTCGGCCTATGGCATCGCCGTCTCCACCACGATGGTCGCCGACGGCATCATGGGCTTCATCGTGATCTGGAAGCTGTGGAACTGGCGCATGGCGTCGGCGGCGGCATTGATCCTGCCGTTCGTGATCGTCGACATGACCTTCTTCAGCGCCAATCTCCTGAAGCTGTTCGAGGGCGCGTGGGTGCCGCTGCTGTTCGGCGTCGTGATGGCGACGATGATCTGGACCTGGCGCCGCGGCGCCGCCATCCTGGTCGCCAAGACCCGACGCATCGAGGTGCCGCTGCGCGACCTGATCCACAGTCTGGAGAAGCGGCCGCCGCATATCGTCAAGGGCACCGCGGTGTTCCTGACCAGCGATCCGAGCTTCGTGCCGACCGCGTTGCTGCACAATCTCAAGCACAACAAGGTGCTGCACGAGCACAACGTGATCCTGACCATCGAGACCGCACCGACGCCGCGCGTCGATCTATCCGAGCGCGTCAACATGGAGAAGGTGAGCGACAAGTTCACCGCGGTGCGGCTGCGCTTCGGCTACATGGAATCGCCGAACGTGCCCAAGGCGCTGGCGGTCGCGCGCAAGCTCGGCTGGCAGTTCGACATCATGTCGACCTCGTTCTTCGTGTCGCGCCGCTCGCTGAAGCCGTCGGCCCAGTCCGGCATGCCGCAATGGCAGGACCACCTGTTCATCGCGATGAGCCGGTCCGCCAATGATGCCACCGACTATTTCCAGATCCCGACCGGCCGGGTGGTTGAAGTGGGTACCCAGGTAACTATCTGACCGGGCGCAGGATTCTGACATTGATCGGCCGTGACCCATGCGTGATGTGCATGGCGGAGGCCTGAATCCGGGCTAACCTATGCATTCCTGCCGGGAGTATAGCGCTGCGACCCGGCATTGTGCGGTGCGGCAGAAGACAGAGGCACAGCTTCCCCATGTCATCCGAGAGTGCGATCACCGCGGCGGAAACGCCGGCGGCAAACGGCAATGGTGAGGCGCATTCAACCGCCACCTTCAAGGCCCTGATGCTCGGCAGCATCGGTGTCGTCTATGGCGACATCGGCACCAGCCCGCTTTACGCCTTGCGCGAGGCCGTCGTTGCCGCCGCCGGCGGCGAGGGCGCGGTGACGGCGCATGCGGTGCTCGGCGTGCTCTCGCTGATCCTCTGGGCTTTGATCGTCGTCGTCACGCTGAAATACGTCGTGATCCTGCTGCGCGCGGACAACAATGGCGAGGGCGGCACGCTGGCGCTGATGGCGCTGGCGCAGCGCGCGGCGACCAAGGGCGGCGCCGCGATCGTGCTGCTCGGCATCATCAGCGGCGCGCTGTTCTATGGCGACGCCGTCATCACGCCGGCGCTCTCGGTGCTGTCGGCAATCGAGGGCATCAAGCTCGTCACCTCGACATTCGATCCCTATGTCGTGCCGCTCACGGTGGTGATCCTTGTCGTCCTGTTCGCGGTGCAGTCGCGCGGCACCGCGCGCGTCGCGGCCTTCTTCGGCCCGGTGATGTGCGTATGGTTCGCCCTGATCGCGGTCGCGGCGCTGCCGCAGATCGCGCGGCATCCCGAAGTGCTATACGCGCTCAATCCGATTCTCGCGGTGTCGTTCATGCTGCATCACGGCGTGATCGGCTTCATCACGCTCGGTGCGGTCTTCCTCGCGGTGACTGGCGCCGAGGCGCTCTATGCCGACCTCGGCCATTTCGGCAAACGCCCGATCCAGACCGCGTGGCTGTTCATCGTGCTGCCGTCGCTGGCGCTGAACTATCTGGGGCAGGGCGCGCTCCTGATCGGCAATCCCAAGGGCATCGAGAACCCGTTCTTCCTCATGTTCCCGGACTGGGCCTTGATCCCGATGGTTGCGCTGGCGACCATGGCGACCGTGATCGCGAGCCAGGCCGTCATCACCGGCGCGTATTCGCTGACGCGGCAGGCGATCCAGCTCGGCCTGTTGCCGCGGTTCGAGATCCGCCACACCTCGGAGGCGCATTCCGGGCAGATCTACATGCCGCGCATCAACCGTTTCCTGTTCATCGCGGTCATCGTGCTGGTGCTGATGTTCCGCTCGTCGAGCGCACTGGCGTCGGCTTACGGCATCTCGGTGACCGGCACCATGGTGGTGACGGCGATGATGGGCTTTGTCGTGATCTGGAAGGTCTGGCGCTGGTCGCCGATCGCGGCCGCCGCGCTGGTCGCGCCCTTCCTGTTCCTGGACATCACCTTCCTGGCCGCCAACCTGCTCAAGGTGTTCGAGGGCGGCTGGGTGCCACTCGCGCTTGGCGGCGCCATGATCGTGGTGATGTACACTTGGCGGCGCGGCAGCCGGCTGTTGTTCGAGAAGTCGCGCAAGCTGGAATTCCCGCTCGCCGAGCTCGTCGCGATGTTGGAGAAGCGGCCGCCGCAGCGTGTCACCGGCACCGCGGTGTTCCTGACCAGCGACCCCGTCAGCGCGCCGACCGCGCTGATGCACAGCCTCAAGCACTACAAGGTGCTGCACGAGAAGAACGTCATCCTGACCATCGAGACGGCGCCGACGCCGCGGATCGATCCGTCCGAGCGGGTGCGGATGGAGCAGCTGAGCGAGACCTTCTCCAAGGTGACGCTGAAGTTCGGCTTCATGGAACAGCCGAACGTGCCGAAGACGCTGGCGATCGCCCGCAAGCTCGGCTGGCAGTTCGACATCATGTCGACCTCGTTCTTCCTGTCCCGCCGTGCGCTGAAGCCGGCGGCGCATTCGGGCATGCCGAGCTGGCAGGACCATCTGTTCATCGCGCTGAGCCGCTCCTCGAACGACGCCACCGACTATTTCCAGATCCCGACCGGGCGGGTGGTCGAGGTCGGCACGCAGGTCACGATCTAGCGGTCCTGCCAGTCACATCCTGCGAGTCATCTAACCCGTTTCGGACGCTTGATTTTCTCTGCGCAAGAGGCGACTTTGCGGCCCGGAACGGCGGGCCGCGCGACGCTCGCCAAGCTGATATCGGGAGGATATTTCCGTGGCGGACCACAAGGTGGAAGATTTGTTTCCGGACGAGGTGTCGAAGGGCATAGCGGAAGGCCGCTATCTGCTGGTCGACGTCCGCGAGCCCAACGAGGTCGCCGTCGAGGCCTATCCCGATGGCGTCGTAGTGCCGCTGTCGACGTTCGATCCGGCGGCGATTCCCGATCCGCAGGGCAAGCAGGTGGTGTTCGCCTGCCGCTCCGGCAAGCGCTCGGTGACGGCTTCGCTGGCCGCCCAGGCCGCGGGCCTGCCCTACGACAAGCACCTGGCGGGCGGCATCATCGGCTGGAAGGCGGCGGGACTGCCGACCAAGACCGGCGGCTGATCCCTGACATGACCTCCATGAACAAGGTCTTCGCGGACCTTCCTGTCACCATCTTCGAGGCGATGTCGCAGGCCGCGCGCGACAACAACGCCATCAATCTCGGCCAGGGCTTTCCCGACGATCCCGGTCCGGAGGACATCCGCCGCGCCGCCGCGGACGCCTCGATCAACGGCTACAATCAATATCCGTCGATGATGGGCATCCCGGAACTCCGTCAGGCGATCGCATCGCATTACGGCCACTGGCACGGACTCAAGCTCGATCCGATGACCGAGGTGATGGTCACCTCCGGCGGCACCGAGGCGCTGACCGCCTCGATCCTCTCCGTGGTCGAGCCCGGTGACGAGGTGGTGTGCTTCCAGCCGGTCTATGATTCCTATCTGCCGATCATCCGCCAGGCCGGCGGCATTCCGCGGCTGCTGCGGCTCGAACCGCCGGAGTGGCGGCTGAGCGAGGAGATGCTGCGCAGCGTCTTCAACCACAAGACCAAGGCGGTGCTGTTCAACAATCCGCTCAATCCGGCGGCGGTGGTCTATCCGCGCGAGGACCTCGAACTGTTGGCGCGGTTCTGCCAGGAATTCGACGCGGTTGCGATCTGCGACGAGGTCTGGGAACACGTGGTGTTCGACGGCCGCGAGCACATCCCGCTGATCACGATCCCGGGCATGCGCGACCGCACCATCAAGGTCGGCAGCGCCGGCAAGATCTTCTCGCTGACCGGATGGAAGATCGGCTTCGTCTGCGCCGCGCCACCGCTGCTGCGCGTCGCTGCGAAGGTGCACCAGTTCCTCACCTTCACGACGGCGCCCAATCTGCAGGCGGCGGTGGCATTTGGCCTCGGCAAGCCCGACGACTATTTCCTCGACATGCGCAAGGACATGGCGCGGAGCCGTGACCGCCTGACCAAGGGATTGGAGAGCATCGGCTTTCCGGTGCTGAAGTCGCAGGGGACCTACTTCCTCACCGTGGACCTGTCGCCGCTCGGGCTCAACGAGACCGATGCCGAGTTCTGCTGGCGGATCGTGCAGGACTACAAGGTCGCGGCGATCCCGGTGTCGGCGTTCTACGAGCAGGATGCGGTGACGTCGGTCGTGCGCTTTTGTTTCGCCAAGAAAGACTCGACGCTCGACGCCGCGTTGGAGCGGTTGTCGGACGCTGTCCACCGCCGCAAGAGGTAAGCCAGAATGCGAGAACAGAACCGTCGTCTCGTCAGCTTCGTCGGCGCGGTCGCGACGGTCCTGCTGCTCTCGGCGTCCGCCGACGCCGAGGAGCGCACGGTCAACTTCTACAACTGGTCGAACTACATGGCGCCGGGAGTCCTCGAGGACTTCACCAATGAAACCGGCATCAAGGTCGTGTACGATACGTTCGACGCCAACGAGACGCTGGAGACGCGGCTGCTCGCCGGCAAGTCGGGCTACGACGTCGTGGTGCCGACCGGCTACTTCCTGCAGCGCCAGATCACCGCGAAGGTGTTCCTCAAGCTCGACAAGTCGAAGCTGCCGAACCTCGCCAATGCATGGCCCGTGGTGACGAGCCAACTTGCGACTTACGATCCCGGCAATAGCTACGGCGCCAACTACATGTGGGGCACCACCGGCATAGGCTACAACGTCAAGATCGCGCAGAAGATTCTCGGTCCCGACGCGAAGATCGACAGCTGGGACATGGTGTTCAAGCCGGAGAACCTCGCCAAGTTCAAGGATTGCGGCATCCACATGCTGGATTCCGCCGACGACATCCTGCCGGCGGCGCTGAGCTATCTCGGCCTCGATCCGAACTCGACCAAGCAGGCCGACCTCGAGAAGGCCGCCGATCTCGTCATCAAGATCCGGCCCTATGTGCGCAAATTCCACTCGTCCGAATATCTCAGCGCGCTGGCCTCGGGTGAGATCTGCTTCGTGGTCGGATGGTCGGGCGACATCATGCAGGCGCGCAGCCGGGCGGCGGAAGCGAACACCGGCGTCGAGATCGGTTACACGATCCCGAAGGAGGGCGCGCAGATGTTCTTCGACAATCTCGCGATCCCCGCGGATGCGAAGAATGTCGCCGAGGCCTACGAGCTGATCAACTACCTCTACCGTCCCGAGGTCGCGGCGAAGAACTCGAACTTCCTGTCCTACGCCAATGGCAATCTGGCGAGCCAGAAGCTGATCGACCCGAAGATCTTCAACGACAAGAATATCTATCCCGACGAAGCGATGCAGAAGAAGCTGTTCGTGATCACCGCGCGCGATCCGGCGACGCAGCGGATCATCAACCGGTTGTGGACGAGGGTGAAGACCGGGAAATAGGTCTATTCGTCATTGCGAGCCAACGGATCGCGCGAACGCGCGCCCGACGACAGGCTCTTCGCTCCTCGCAATGACGAGGTAGGGCTGCCAGCCTACCGCCAGCGCCGGTGCAGCCAGAGCCACTGATCCGGGTATTCGCGGACCCAGCCCTCGACCACGTCGGTGATCGCCTGCATGGTGCCCTGGATATCGATCTGGCCGGATGCGTCGAACACCGGCTTGACTTCCTCCGTGACCTCGCCGCGGAAGCGGCCGTCGGGCAGGCGGATGATCCGCGTGCCGTGGATGGGGCAATCGATCTGCCGGCGCAGGCGCGCCAGCAGCGGATTCGCCGTGGTCTTGCGGCCGAAGAAGGTGACGGGAACGCCGTTGGTCAAATACTGATCGACCAGCATCGCGACGTGCTGGCCGTTCTTCAGCGCCTGCGCCAGCTTGAGCGGCGCGTCACGGCCGGCCGGCACCAGCGTGCCCAGATTGACCGCGCGGATGCGTTCGATGGCGCGGTCGGCGGCTTCGATGTTCGGCCGGCGAAACAGGATGGTGGCGTCGAGCCCATGCGCTGCGGCGGCAATTGGAGAGAGCTCCCAGTTGCCGAGATGTGCGGCGAAGAACAGTGCCGGCTTGCCGTCGTCACGCAACTGATCGAACAGCTGCTTGCTGCGCGCCGAGAATTCGACGCGACCCGGCTTGTCGGGATTCTGGGGATCGTGGTCCCAGATGCGGTCGATGTGCGCGAATTCAGCGCCGATGCGTCCGAGGTTGTGCCAGACGCCCGTCAGGATCTCCTCGATCTCCTCCGGTGACTTTTCCGGGAAGGCGGCCTTGAGGTTCTCGCGGCCGATGCGATCCTCGCGCAGCCGGCGGCCGATGAAATGGGCGGCGCGGCCGAAGAACCTTGCGGTCTTCTCGGGATCGAAATAGCGCGTCGTACGCAGCAGGCCGATCGTCAGCCCGCCGATCGCCGCGTCGGTCACGGGCTTCGCGGCGTCACGCAGGTGCGCCCTGGTGCGAAGGAGCAGACGTTTCATCTGATGAGGCGAGGGCGCTAGGCCGGCTCGCGCGTCAAGATCAGTGAGGCGTTCTGCCCGCCGAACCCGAATGAGTTCGACATCACGGCGGTCACCTTGGCATCGCGCGCCTTGTTGCCGACCACGTCGAACGGGATCGCGGGATCAGGCACCTCGTAGTTGATCGTCGGCGGAATCCGCTGATGCTCGAGCGTGAGCAGCGAGAAGATCGCCTCGACTGCACCGGCGGCCGAGATGGTGTGGCCGACCATCGACTTGTTCGACGACACCGGAATGTTTTTGGTGTGTTCGCCAAACACGGCAGACGTCGCAAGATACTCCATCTTGTCGTTTTCCGGCGTCGAGGTCCCGTGCGCGTTGATGTGATCGATTTGCTCGGGCTCCATTCCAGCATCGGCGAGTGTCTTGCGCACGCAGCCGATCGCCGGCTTGCCGTCCGGGGCCGAGCGGGTGCGATGGAAGGAATCGGTGAGCTCGCCGCAGCCGGCGACGACGCCGAGGATGCGCGCGCCGCGGGCCATCGCGGCCTCGTAGCTCTCGAGCACCAGCGCGCCGGCGCCTTCGGCCATCACGAAGCCGTCGCGGTTCTTCGAGAACGGTTTCGAGGCGGCCTGCGGCGGGTCGTTCTGGGTGGAGAGAGCCGACAGCAGCGAGAAGCGCACCATGGCTTCCGGGTTCACCGAGCCGTCGGTTGCGACGCACAGCGTCGCATCGGTTTCGCCGCGGCGGATCGCCTCGACGCCGAGCTGGATCGCGGTCGCACCGGAGGCGCAAGCCGTCGACAGCGAAATCGGGGACCCTTTAGTACCGAAGGTCTCGGCGAGGTTGAGCGCGACGGAGCCGAAGGTGAAGCGCCGGTGAAAGTGCGCGAACTTCCCGCCACTGCAGGTCGCCAGGTATTCGATGATTCCAAAGTCCTTGGTCGGAACCTCGCGCGCGACTTCGAGCCGCTGCGGCCACTCGGTCTCGATCGGGGCGACTGCCAGAAACAGCGGGCCGGGAAAGTCGCCCTTGCTGCCGATGCCGGCTTGCTCGAGCGCTTCTTCGGTCGCGATCTCCGCCAGACGCTGCGACAGGCTGGTCGAGGAGAACGGGTCGACGGTGACGAAATCGACGGCGCCGGCCATCGTCGTCTTCATACTGTCGAGCGGGAAGCGTGTCACCGTCTTGATGCCGGACTCACCCGCGGTGAGGCGCTTCCAATTGTCGGTCTTGCCGCCGCCGAGCGACGTCACGATTCCCATGCCGGTCACGACGACGATCGGTCGGCCGAATTTATCGCGTGGTGCTGTCATGGTTTCCCCGTCGGTGCTTGCGCCGGACTTAGAGCGCGATGAGCTTCATCGCACCCTAGTTGTTTGTTCGAGCATGATGTTCGGAAACAATTTTCCGGACCATGCTCTAACTGACGGCCTCGACCAGTGCCATGCCTTCGCCCTGCCAGTGGCCGACCCCCAACACCACAATTTGGGTTGGTGCTTCGGTCTTTTCAACCTCCAGCCCGGTCGGGTCGTTGGCCGGATAGAGCGCGCCGCGCGAGATTGACAACGCGGCCAGCGCGAGCCCAAGCGGGAACTGCGCCTCCATGGTGTGGCCAAAGGTCGTTCCGGTGGCGCGGACGGCTAAGCCGGCATGCTGGCTGAGGAATGCGCGCTCTTCGGCGGTCGCAGGCTCGGCGCCGGTCGCGCCCGTGATCAGGATACCGTTGTCGCCGCTGACGCCGAGCTGCGGCCACAACGCCTGCAGCGATTTCGTCACGGCGCCCGGCTCCTTGCGTCGGGCAAGGTCGGCGACAACCTTGGTCAGCTTGGCGTACGGCTTTGCGCCGCGGGCCTCGGCATGTTCGCGCGATTCCATCACGAGGAAGGCGCCGGCGGAGCCGATGGCAAAGCCCGGGTTGTTCCTGCGGGCCCAGACCGAGCTATGCTGGTCCTTGAGGGCGAGATCGCCGAATGCATAGAGCATCAAGAGGTCGCCGCGATCGCCGTTATGAGCGGCGCCGACCAAGGCGATGTCACTCTGGCCGGCCCCAATGCGCGCGACCGCGATCCGTGCCGCGTCGATGCTCGAGGCTTCCTCGCCCATGAAGGTGCGCGAGGTCCCGCACACGCCGTGAACGATCGCGATGTTGCCGGCGAGCAGGTTGGAGAGCTGCGCCAGGAACAGCGTCGGGCGCAGCTCGTTCATCAGCTTCTCGTTGAGGAGGGCTGGCGGCAACTTGCCCTGTGCGTCGGCGTTCATGATCGCGAGGTCGACAGTGAGGTCACGCTCGCCGCCACCGGCTGCGATGATCATGTCCATCCGCGACAGGATTTCCTGATTGCCTTTGACGCCGGCGGAATCGAGCGCCAGCCCGGCGGCATAGGTGCCGATCCGCTGCCACGTTTCCATCTGACGCTGATCGCCCTTCTTCGGGATCTGGGCGTCGAAGCTGACGGGAGCGATCGGATGGATGACGTATGGCGCGAGACGCTTCTCGTCGGCATTGACGCGCCGGGCGCCGAGCGCCTCCCAATGCGCATCCAGTCCCTCGCCAAGCGAGGAGAGCAGGCCTACGCCGGTGATCCAGACTTCCTTCTCAGCCATTACTCATTGCCTGCTGCGGAAACCCGATCTTGGCGGCCATCGCATCCATGTGCACGCGCAAGTCCGGGCTGGGGAAGGGGATGTGACGGAAGGTCAGCTCGGCATTGCACTTGAGCTCCTTGCCGACGCGAACCTTCGCCGAGGTCACGGCGAAGCCTGAACCTTCGTGCTCGATCTTGGCCTCGATGGTCAGGACCGAGCCGGGGCTGACGAAGCCGCGCATCTTGGCTTCCTTGACCATGGCGAGGAAGGGCATGCGCTCGAACTTGGTCAGACCAAGGATCAGCCAGCCCGAGCTCTGGGCCATTGCTTCGGTCAGCAGCACGCCGGGCATGATCGGGTAGCCCGGGAAGTGCCCCGCGAACACCGAATGGCTGTCGGGCGGAACATCCGCCTCGACGACAATGGTCCTTGCGTCGAGGTTGAGGTCGACGATTCGATCAATCAGCTGAAAGATCTCGAGCTGCATGATGGGCGATTACGAGCCCGTGCCCGTGCCCGCGTTCTTGGCTGCAACCAGCTCGTCGATGCGGTCGGCGAGATTCTTCAACACGAAATACTGCTCCGTCGTGGCCTTGCCGTCGTTGACCTCCTGGGTCCACTTTTCGAGCGGCATCTTGATCCCGAAGGCCTTGTCGATGGCAAAGGCGATGTCGAGGAAGTCGAGGCTGTCGATCCCCAGATCGTCGATCGCGTGGCTCTCCGGCTTGATCGTGTCGCGCGGGATGTCGCAGGTCTCCGCGATAATGTTGGCGATCTGCTCGAATGTGGAGGACATCATTAAGCCTTTGATATATTGAAGGTAATTCCGGGTCGGCTCAGAGGAGGCGGGCGCGTTGCCCCGGAATGCCCGATTGCTGGTGCCGGAGTCGTGTGCCCGTATATCGGAGCAGGGCCGTTAGTTCAATGGAGCTTGGCCGGCATCGCAAGGACGGTTTTTGGGCAGGGTTCCGGCCAGCCTAGCTGCGCGGCATCACCGTAATCTTCGCGCAATCCCGGCGACCCATCAGCACGCAATCCTGGGTCTTGCGCAAATCGGCGATGCTCATGGCAAGCCAGATGCCGATCGCGGTGAGCGCCACCGTGAAGGCGAAGGCGGCGATGTTGGCGAGCATGCGCTGGCGGAAATCGTCGGGCTCCTCGCGCGGCTTCTCATAGCGAGAGAGATCGTTGGCAACGGAAGCCGGGCGCGTCGTTCGGTGCGGCTCCTCGCGCTTGCCGGGCGGCTGCGCCGAGGTACGCGGCCGGAATTTGAGCACCACGTGCTCGGCATCCGAGGAGATTGGCCGCTGCGTCTTCACTGTTTGTCAGTCCGGTCGCGTCGCCGGTTATGTTTAGCATGTTCGCTGCACTTCACACCTAAAATCTTGGTGCGCGCAGAGGTGGTATTCATGCGTCGATCACCTCCAGGAACTGGCTTGCCGTCGAGGCGGCTGCTGCGGAGCGCGGGATGCTCGGCATTGCGATGACCAAGCCGATGTCGACACGCTCGTTCGACCTTCGCGCATGCACAGTTTGCGCTGCAACGCCGTCACGGAGGTTGAGGCTGCGCGCCCGGGCATTGGCAGCCCGGGCATTGACAGCCCGGGAGCATCGACAGCCGAGAGCGGACCATCCGGCCATCGGCCCCCACCGCTTCGTGAAGCCATTCCGGCACACCGGACTCTTTCACCCGCCTGCGGGCTCATGACATAGTGGAACCCGTTCCGGAATGCCGGTCAAAAGGGAGCATAAATCATGGCCCACACGCGCGAGCCTTACGTCAAACCGGTCCCGATCCTGTCGCTGCGGCCGACCCAGATGACGGTCGGCATGCAGGAGGTGACGGAGAAGCGGAAGCGCTGGCGCGAGCACAAGTCGGACAAGAAGCGCGCCGAACTGCTGGGCAAGCACATGATCCCGGTAGTCCATGGTCCCGACGATCGCTACTACGTGGTCGATCACCATCACATGGCGCGGGCGCTGCACGACGAGGGCGTCAAGGACATCCTGGTCACGGTGATCGGCGATCTCACGATGGTCGAGCGTGACGTGTTCTGGGGCGTGATGGACAACAAGCGCTGGGTCTATCCCTACGATTCCAAGGGCGAGCGCCGCCACTTCAAAGACATTCCGAAATCGATCAAGGACCTCAGGGACGATCCGTTCCGCAGCCTCGCCGGCGAGATGCGCCGGGCGGGCGGCTTTGCCAAGGACACGACGCCGTTCAGCGAATTCCTGTGGGCCGATTTCCTGCGCCGCCACATCCCGCGCAAGACGGTGGAGAACAATTTCGCCAAGGCGCTGGAGAAGGGACTGGCGCTCGGCCGCAGCAAGGACGCGGTCTATTTGCCCGGCTGGTGCGGGCCGGCATCTGACGACTGATCTGCCGCGACCGCCGGCCCGTGTTGATCCTCCCTGCCGCCGAGCAAGTGGTGCAGCCACCGCTCGGTCCGCTTGCCGAAGGTCAACAGCAGGAACGCCAGCGCGACGGCGGTGACGACGATCGGCCAATGTCCGGCGCCGCAGACGATGCCGACGCAAGCGGCGAAGAAAGCGCATGCGGCGCTGGTCAGGCCGCGGACCTGGAAGCGGTCGCCCTGCCGCACGATCACGCCGGCGCCGAGGAATCCGATGCCGGTCAGCACGCCCTGGATCACGCGGCTCACCGCGTCGGTGAATTTGCCGGGCTCGACGGCCTGCAATGCCAACAGCACGACCATGGCCGTCGAAAGGCTGACGAGACCCAGCGTCTTCAGGCCGATCGGCTTGCCGCGCAGGTCACGGTCGAGCCCGATCGCGCAACCGGCAAGGGTGGCCGCGCCGAGACGCAGGACGATCTCGCTCCAGTCCGCCAAGGCGTCCTCTATTTCGGCTGCCGGCCGAGCATGTAGAACTCGCTGTTCGGCCGCATGCCGGTGACGTTGGCGAGCCGGTTCGACAGCGCGAAGAATGCCGCAACCGCGGCGATGTCCCAGACGTCGTCGTCGCTGAAGCCGTGGGCCGCAAGCGTGGCGAAGTCCGCCTCCGAGACTTCCTCAGCGGCGCGGCTCACCTTCATGGCGAAGTCGAGCATCGCGCGCTGCCGCGGCGTGATGTCGGCCTTGCGGTAGTTGACCGCGATCTGGTCGGCGATCTCCGGATTCTTGGCGCGGATGCGCAGGATCGCGCCGTGGGCGATCACGCAATACTGGCACTGGTTGGCGGCGCTGGTCGCCACCACGATCATCTCGCGCTCGGCCTTCGAGAGGCCGGAGTCCTTTTCCATCAGCGCGTCGTGATAGGCGAAGAAGGCGCGAAACTCGTCGGGGCGATAGGCCAAGGTGAGGAAGACGTTCGGCACGAAGCCGGATTTCTCCTGCACCGCCAGGATGCGGGCGCGGATGTCCTCGGGGAGCTTGTCGAGAGCGGGCGTCGGGAAGCGTTTTGCGGTCGGCTGCGTCATGAGATGGTTCCGGCGTGCCGCCTGGATGCGGCGTCACGCGAGACCATAGTGGATGACGCCTTGGGCGCAAGGCGCATCGGCGCCTTGGCGGAATTCGGCTAACGCAGCGGCTTCTTCAGCAGCGAGAAGCGGTCCGGATCGAGGCCGAGCGAGGGCTGCAGCATCGGCGCCTCGGCTGGCGCCATGGTGCGCGCCGGCGCCGGAGAGTTGAAGTTGGCGTCGCCGCTCGGGCTATCGCGATGCGAGGTGGCGCCGCGCCAGCGCTCCAGCACGGCGCTGACGAAATGCATGTCATGGCCGGCGGTGACCGACGGTACCGTGGCGATGGTGGCCTCGCCGCGCGGCAGCTGGTGCGGCGGCACCTCCTTGAAGCGCAGCCGGGTCGGCAGCGCCACGCCTTCGCCGAACGCCAGCACCTCGCGGGTGCCGAGCGAGGGCACGAAGGACAGCAGGTTGGCGGCGGCATCCGAGACCGCGGAGCGTAGCAGCGCCTGGTCGCGGTCGTTGGCGAGGCGCATCGTGAACAGCGTGTTGCACTGAGAGATGATGGTCGCGTCGAGCTCGGCCGGACGCTGGGTGATCAGGCCGAGATAGACGCCGTATTTGCGGCCTTCCTTGGCGATGCGCGACACCGCCTTGCGGGTCGGCCCGAAGCCGATATTGCGGTCGGCCGAGGCGTAGCGGTGCGCTTCCTCGCAGACGAACAGCATCGGCGAGACGCCGTCGCTCCACAGCCCGAAATCGAACGCCATGCGGCACAGCACCGACACCACGGAATCGACGACTTCGGCGGGGAAGCCGGCGAGCTGCATGATCGTCATCGGCTTGCCGTTGGCGGGCAGGCGGAACAGATGGCTGATCACCTCGGCCATTGTATCGCCGCCGACATTGGCATTGTCGAACATGAAGGCGTAGCGCGGATCGTTGCGCACCGCGTCGATGCGCGAGATCAGCTTGTGATAGATGATGCGCGAAGAGCGGTTCTCCAGCTTGCCCATGCGCTCGTCGATCAGCGAGATCAGGTCGACGAGGCGATAGGGCACCGGCGTATCGACGGTGTAGCCGACCTGCTTGGGGTCGATGCGCTTCAGCCCGAGACCGACCCGGTCGGAGTTCTGGTACTGGGTGTAGATGCCCTTCGCCATCGGGATCACTTCGGCGAGAATGTCGAGCTCCTCGGGCACGCCGGGCCGGCCGCCGAACAGCACGTCGACGATCTCTTCGAAGTTGAACAGCCAGAACGGCAGCTTCAGGTTCCGCGGGTTGAGCACCTGGGCGCGCTCGCCGAAGCAGCGGCCATATTCGTTGTGCACGTCGAGCAGGAAGATGCGCAGGTTCGGCCGCGACTTCAGGATCTCGTTGAGCAGCAGCGACACGCCGGTCGACTTGCCGACGCCGGTCGAGCCGAGCACCGCGAAGTGCTTGGACAGCATCTCCTCGACGTCGACATAGGCGATGACAGAACGATCCTGCTGCAGCGTGCCGACATTGATCTGGTCCGAGCCGCTCGGCGCATAGACCGTGCGCAGCTCCTGGTTCGTGATCAGATCGGTGCTGTCGCCGATGGTCGGATAGTGGGTGACACCGCGCTGGAATTTCGGGCGGTCGCCGCCCAGGATCTCGCCCAGCAGGTCGACCGAGGCGGTCGCCATGTATTCGTCGGACGCCGGCAGGTTCTCGCACGTCACTTCGGTGATCATAGCGACAATGACCGAGCTCGCGCAGCGGATACTGACGAACCGGCCGACGGTCGCTCGCATTTCCGAAAGTTGCATCTGGCCGCCCGCCAGCAGCCCAACCCGGGCCTGCGAGCCGCGCACAGAGATCACACGTCCGAAGGGTGTCACAGTTCCAGCCTGGCTCGTTCTCAAAATCTAAATGTCCGGACCAATATGCCCGCCCGGGATTGGAAAAACCGTTAAATCGCCGGGGTTCCGCATCGGCTAAATCTACACCTTCCCGGTGACGATTTGTTTCTATCGTACCGGGAGATTACGCGCTGTCGCGCGCATCGGCGGCGGAATCGTCGCTTTCCGGCACAGCCGCGTTTGTTTCTCGGTTTTTCCGTTAAGGCGGGATTCACCATCTCTGAGGAGTGCATCGGCAGCTCCGTAGGTTTACGGGGCATTGGGCGTGATTTGTCATACCCTGTCGCCCGGTATCGCGTAACCGATTGCTAACTGCGAGTTGTAACGACCTTTCCATTTGTGCTGCGTAACGATGCCGCGCCCTGGGAGAGATCAGCGTGCGCATCGAACACCGCAATTCATCGTCAGGAAATGCCGATGCTGGCTCGACCAAGGGGCTGGCGTTCTGTGCCGGCCTGTTGGTCGGCAGCCTGCTCGGAAGCGCGACCGCGCAATGGAGTGAGCGCGAAGGCCTGCTGATGGCGGCATTCGCGATCATGGCCGTGATCGTCTTCCTGTTGCTCAAGCGGCACGAAATCTCCGACGAGCGGCTCGCCAGCGAACGTCGCAATCTCATGACCGCCGTGAACAACATTCCGCAGGGCCTCGTGCTCTACGATGCATCGGCGCGCATCATCATCTGCAACCGCCCCTACATCGAGATGTTCGGGCTTTCGCCCGACGTCGCCAAGCCCGGCTGCACGATGCACCGGCTGATTGCGCATAGACAGGAGACGGGCTCGTTCGACGGCGATGTCGACGACTTCTGCGACGCCATCATCGGCAACGTGAAGCTTGGCCGCGCCACGCGTCAGCTGACGCAGGCGCCGGGCGGGCGCGCGATCGAGATCGTCAACAAGCCGCTGCCGGAAGGCGGCTGGGTGGCGACCATCCAGGATGTCACCGAGCGTGCGCGCACCGAGAACAAGATCGCCCACATGGCGCATTATGATGCGCTGACCGACCTGCCGAACCGCGTGCTGTTCCGCGAACGCCTGGAGCGGGCGCTGAAGGCGATCCGGCCGGATCAGCAGCTCGCGGTCATGTATATCGACATCGACGAGTTCAAGGCCGTCAACGACGCGCTCGGCCATCAGATCGGCGACGAATTGCTCAGGGCGATCGCCGACCGCCTGCGCGGCTGCGTTGGGGACACCGACGTCGCGGCGCGGCTCGGCGGCGACGAGTTTGCCGTGATCCAGACCACCGTCCGCGATCAGACCGAGACCATGCAGCTCCTCGCTGCGATCTATCAGTCGATCCGCCGGCCGATCGACTGCAGCGGGCATCTGATCACCACCGATGCCAGCATCGGCATCGCCGTTGCGCCCGCCGACGGCCTCGACATCGATCAATTGCTGCGCAATGCCGACCTCGCGCTCTACGGGGCCAAGAGCGACGGCCGCCGCACCTACCGGTTCTTCGAGACCGGCATGGATGCACGCGCCAAGGCGCGGCGCAGCCTCGAGCTCGAGCTGCGCCAGGCGATCGCCGACGGCAGCTTCGAGCTGCACTATCAGCCGCTGCTCCATCTCGAGGAGGGGCAGGTCAGTTGCTGCGAGGCGCTGGTGCGCTGGCGTCATCCCGAACGCGGCACCATCTCGCCGGCGGATTTCATCCCGATCGCCGAGGACACCGGCCTGATCAACGATCTCGGTCACTGGGTGCTCAACACCGCGTGCCGCGAGGCGATGAACTGGCCGGAGCATGTTCATGTCGCGGTCAACGTGTCTCCGATCCAGTTCAAGAGCCAGACGCTGGCACTCAACGTCGCCGCCGCGCTCGCCGCGACAGGTCTGGCACCTTCGCGGCTCGAGCTCGAGATCACCGAGGCGGTGCTGATCCGCGACGACGAGGCTGCGCTCGATATCCTGCATCAGCTGCGCGAACTCGGCGTCCGTATCGCGCTCGACGATTTCGGCACCGGCTATTCCTCGCTGAGCTATCTGCAGCGCTTCCCCTTCGACAAGATCAAGATCGATCGCGCCTTCATCAAGGATCTCGCCGGGACCGGCGCGTCGTCCACGATCGTCCAGGCCGTCGTCAACATCGCCGCTGCCAGCGACATGACCACGACCGCGGAGGGCGTCGAGACCGAGCAGCAGCGCAACCTGCTGCGCATCCTCGGCTGCACCGAGATGCAGGGCTATCTGTTCAGCCGGCCTGTGTCATCGGCTGAAATCCGCAAGCTCCTGTCGTCGGATCACGAGAAGGCTGTCTCGGTCGCCTGACGCATCTTTGACCGCTTTCACGAGGTGATTCCGGCCATGGAATGCCCTGCGAGCGCAATTGCCGTCGCCAGTAATTTGTTGACGGGACCTAATCATTTGTACACTAGTACAAATCGGCGCGCCGCTCACCTGTCCAACCGCAAGTCGTCGATCCGGCGTCGTCGCGGAGGGAGACCGTCCATGCAGCCGGAACCGATCTTCGATCTCGCGCATCTCGGGCACATGGAGCTTTTGACGCCGAAGCCGGACGAGAGCCTGAAATTCTTTGTCGACGTCATGGGCATGACCGTCAGCGGCCGCAAGGGCAAGTCGGTCTATCTGCGCGGCTGGGACGATTACGAGCGCTATTCGCTGAAGCTGACGGCGTCGAAGACTTCGGGGATGGAGCACATGGCGCTGCGGGCGCGCAGCCCGCAGGCGCTCGAACGCCGCGTTGCCGCGCTGAAGGGCTCGAGCTTCGATATCGGCTGGATCGACGGTGACATGGGGCAGGGGCCGGCATTCCGCTGCCGCGATCCCGACGGCCATGTCATCGAGCTCTATTACGAGACCGAGTGGTACGAGGCGCCGGCCGAGCTGAAGCCCGCGCTGAAAAACCAGGCGCAGCGCTTTCCGGCGCGCGGCGTCAATGTGCGGCGGCTCGACCATCTCAATTGCCTCGCGGTCGATATCAAGGCCAACCGTCTGTTCTTCGAAAACTACCTCGGCTGCCGCACCACCGAGCAGATCGTGCTCAACGACGGCACGGAAGCCGCGATGTGGATGACGATGTCGAACAAGAGCTACGACTTCGCCTATACGCGCGACCATTACGGCAAGCGCGGCCGGCTTCACCATGTTACCTACGCGCTCGACAGCCGCGAGGAGATCCTGCGTGCTGCGGATATTTTTCTCGAGCACGGGGTGCATATCGAGACCGGGCCGCACAAGCACGCGATCCAGCAGACCTTCTTCCTCTATGTCTATGAACCCGGCGGCAACCGCGTCGAGGTCGCCAACGCCGGCGCACGCCTGATCCTTGCGCCGGACTGGAAGCCGATCGTGTGGACCGAGGAAGAGCGCAGGAAGGGACAGGCGTGGGGGTTGAAGACGATCGAGTCGTTTCACACCCACGGCACCCCGCCCGTGATCGACTAGATGCGAGACCGCCGCACGAAGGCCGCCCGAGCGCGTCGATACGCCGCCGCGAACACCCGCGGTCGCTGACGACAGCGCCGACGCGCAACCGATATGATCCGGTTCGCGGCGGCGGACGCTCCGCCGCGCGAAATTTGAACCGGTGAGAGCGGGCACAATGGCTGGCAAGACGCGAAAGACGTCGGCGAAGGGGGCGAAAAAGAGCGCCGCGAAGCGTGTCTCTGCAAAGCCGCGCCTGCTCGCGGGCGGCAATCCGCAGATCGCAAAAGGCTATGGCGATGCTCCGGTGCAAGCCTATATCGCCGCGATGCCCGGGTGGAAGCGCGAGGTCGGGCGCAAGCTTGACGCGCTCATCGTGCGTGCCGTCCCCGGCGTGCACAAGGCGGTGAAGTGGAACTCGCCGCTCTACGGCATGGAAGGCGACGGCTGGTTCCTCGGCATCCATGTCTTCACGCGCTACGTCAAGGTGGCTTTCTTTCGCGGTGCGTCGCTGCATCCGGTGCCGCCGGGCGAGTCCAAGCAGCAGCACACGCGCTATCTCGACATTCACGAGAACGACGAGCTCGACGAAGCCCAGTTCACCGCGTGGGTGAAGCAAGCCAGTCAATTGCCCGGCGAACGGATGTGAGTGGCAACGCAGGTCAGGACCGGTAAGCAGCGGCCACGACGCGCTGTCGATGCAGCTCTGCGCGATAGAGCATTGCCTCGCCTCAGCCCTTTGGTGTTAGGCTGCACCAAAGCCCGATGAATCGCCATCGCGCTTTGGATTGTTGTCCTGGCATGATCTTTTCGGAAAACCGCTTCGCACTTTTCCGGATCATGCTCTGGTAACGTCAGAGGAAAACGTCGATGAGCGAACACACGACGGACAAGCGCGTGCGAGAGGCGTCTCGCAGGCGATTCCTTCAGGCCGGCGCAGCACTGGCCGGTGGCTCCGCCATATCGGGAGTTGCCGGTTCTACCGCGCTTGCCGAACAGGGGAATAATCTTCCGCCCAATGTGCCGGAATGGATGAAAGCGCCCGGCGACCCGATGGGAAGCCAGCCCTATGGCACGCCGTCGGTTCACGAGAAGGCTGTCGTCAAGAACATCTCGAAGACGCTGCCGCAATACATCTCCGCTTCGGGCCGCACGCCGTTGCAGCAGCTCGACGGCATCATCACGCCGAACGGTTTGTTCTACGAACGCCATCATGGCGGCGTGCCGACCATCGACCCGGCCGAGCACCGGCTGGTGCTGCATGGCATGGTCGATCGCCCGCTGGTGTTCACGATGGAGGACATCCGCCGCTTTCCGTCGCAGTCGCGCATCCACTTCCTCGAGTGCTCCGGCAATCCGGTCTACACCAAGCCGTACGGCAAGACGGCCTCCGACCTCGTCGGCCTGCTGAGCTGTGCGGAATGGACCGGCGTGCCGCTCAAGACGGTGTTGGACGAAGCGGGCCTGCAGACCGGCGCCAAATGGATCGTGGCCGAAGGCGCCGACGCCGCGGCGTTGACGCGCTCGATCCCGATCGAGAAATGCCTCGACGACGCCATGCTGGTCTACAGCCAGAATGGCGAGCGGCTGCGCCCGCAGCAGGGCTACCCGCTGCGCCTGTTGCTGCCCGGCTTCGAGGGCAACATGAACGTGAAGTGGCTGCGCCGGCTCAAGGTCGTCGCCGAGCCGGCCTATTCGCGCGAGGAGACCTCGAAATACACCGACCCGATGCCTGACGGCACGTCGCGCGAATTCACCTTCTACATGGAAGCCAAGTCGATCATCACGCGGCCGTCCGGCGGGCAGAAGCTGACCGCGCAGGGCTTTCACGAGATTACCGGCATCGCGTGGAGCGGTCACGGCAAGATCAAGAGCGTCGAGGTCTCGCTCGACGAGGGCAAAAGCTGGCAGCAGGCCGAATTGCAGGAGCCGGTGTTGACGCGCGCGCTCACGCGCTTTCGCTTGCCCTGGCATTGGGACGGCAAACCTGCCGTGATCCAGAGCCGCGCCATCGACGAGACCGGATACGTGCAGCCGACGCTGGCGGAATTGGTCAAGGTGCGCGGTCTCAACTCGTTCTACCACAACAACGCGATCTGGCCCTGGCGCATCGATGCGAATGGTGAGGTGACCAATGGCCAGGCGTAAGCTCAAGGCGGCGTTCCTTGCGAGTGCGGTCGCGATGCTCGCGACTGCCGGGCAGGCCGAGGATCGCTTTGGCATCGGGCGTGCGGCGACGCCTGCCGAGATCGCCGGCTGGAACATCGATATCGGCCGTGACGGCTCCAACCTGCCGCCAGGCAACGGCAGCGTCGAGCGCGGCCGCACGGTGTTCAGCGAGCAATGCGCGGCGTGCCACGGCGACAACGGGCAGGGCGGCGTCGGCGACCGCCTGGTCGGCGGACAGGGCACGCTGGCGAGCCCAAAACCGATCCGCACCGTCGGCACCTATTGGCCCTATGCCCCGACGCTGTTCGACTACATCCGCCGCGCGATGCCGCAGAACGCGCCGCAGTCGCTGAGCAATGAGGACGTCTACGCGGTGTCCGCCTACATCCTCAGTCTGAACGGCATCGTGCCGGCCAATGCGGTGCTCGACGCCAAGTCGCTGGCCGCCATCAAGATGCCGAACCGCGACGGCTTCGTCTTCGACCCGCGGCCCGACGTGCACAACCACTGAGCGGCAGGCACGGCCGGGTGGCTCGCAGCATCGTGACGTCGTGGCCCCTGTGCCCGGAGGATTGCCGTCCCTATGTCCGTTTGGGGGCGGCTCGGCCGTCTTCCGGCACATGTTTATTGATCGATAGGAGAGGCCGCATGACCAGGTCGTGGGCAGCCGCAGCCGTTGTGCTGCTCGTGGGAATGACGTTCACGCCGGTCGCGGCCCAGATGTCGGAGCCGGCATATTTCGACGCGCAAAATCCCGGGCGCAGCGCGATCAACGGCGGCGCGTTGACGCCATGGGGTGAGGCGCAGGAGGCCGTGCAGCGCCGCGGCAATCCGGCGAACGCCTACGCCGCCATGCCTGCGGTGGAGCCATCTTCCGCCTGCGCGCGTTACCGTTCATTCGATCCGGCGTCCGGCACCTTCCTTGGCCGCGACGGCCGCCGCCATCCCTGCCGATAAGGCCCTGCACCGCGCTTGGCGGTGGATAAGGGCGCCGGCATTCGCCCGGCGCGCGAACGACTGGACGTTAGGCGCGTTATAGTCCGCCGATCGTGTCGGGTCCCGCCGGACCCGAGCAGCGGAGGACACCCGGCGTGACAGACGCTCTGGCCGGTTTCTGGGACCGAAAGTCGACCTCGGACCTGTTGCGGGAGGCGGCGCGGGCCGATGGCGACGCGGAGACGCCGATCTTCAGGCGGTCGCTGTCGGCGTTGCAACTGGTCACGCTCGGCATCGGCGGCATCATCGGCGCCGGCATCTTCGTGCTGACGGGCCACGCGGCCGCCGCCAATGCCGGTCCCGCGGTCACGCTCTCTTTCATGCTTGGTGCGGTGGCCTGCGCCTTCGCCGGCCTGTGCTACGCCGAGATGTCGTCGACGGTGCCGATCTGCGGCAGCGCCTACACCTATGCCTATGCCACGCTCGGCGAGCTGATCGCCTGGATCATCGGCTGGGACCTGATCCTCGAATACGCGGTCGGCGCGATCGCGGTCTCGGTCGGGTGGTCCGGCTATTTCGTTAGTCTGATGCGCGATATCGGCATCAACCTGCCGCCGCAATTCACCTCGGCGCCGCTCGCTTACGACGTCAACACCGGCGCGTGGTCATCGACCGGTGCGGTCATCAACATCCCGGCGATGGCGATCATCGCCTTCGTGACCACGCTGCTGGTGGTCGGCATTCGCGAGTCCGCGCGCTTCACCAGCTTCGTCGTCGTGGTCAAGCTCGTTGTGATCGCGCTGTTCCTCGCTACCGCGGCTTCCTCGGTGACCCTGGCGAACTGGGTAACGGCGAGCAACCCGGAGGGCGCGCTGATCCCGCCGAATGCCGGTCCTGGCGTGTTCGGCTGGTCCGGCGTGGTCCGCGGCGCGGCAGTGGTGTTCTTCGCCTATATCGGCTTCGACGCGATCTCGACCGCGGCGCAGGAGGCGAAGGCGCCGGAGCGCGACATGCCGATCGGCATTCTCGGCTCGCTCGTGATCTGCGCCGCGCTCTATGTCGCGGTCGGATTCGTGCTGACCGGCATCGTGCCCTATGACCGGCTCAGCGTGCCCGATCCGATCGCGGTCGGCATCGATGCGATCGGTATCGGCTGGCTCGGTCCGTTCATCAAGCTCGGCATCCTGTTCGGATTGACATCGGTGATCCTCATTATGCTGCTGGCGCAACCGCGGATCTTTCGCGCCATGGCGCATGACGGATTGCTGCCGGGCTTTGCCGCTAAGATCCATCCGCGCTTCCAGACCCCCTATGTCTCGACCATCTTCGCCGGCACCGTGGCCGCTCTTCTCGGTGGGCTGTTGCCGATCGGGCTGGTCGGCGAACTGGTCTCGATCGGCACGCTGTTCGCGTTCACGGTGGTCTCGATCGGCACGCTGGTGCTGCGCGTGCGCGACCCGGAATTGCCGCGTCCGTTCAAGGCGCCGGCGATCTGGCTGGTGGCCCCCGCCGCCGCTGCAACCTCGCTGTTCCTGATGTTCGGCCTGCCGCTCGACACCTGGATCAGGCTCGCAGTGTGGCTCGTGATCGGGCTTGTGATCTATGCGGCCTATGGCAGACGGCACAGCCGGCTGCGGGCAGGCGGCGGGGACCGCGCGGGCCTATAGTGTGCGCGCGTGCGGCCTGCTAGATGTACGCGTTGAGATAGCACCGCAAGCCGCGACAGGCCGGCATTCTCCGGGGAGACTTTTATGCAAAATCCAACGGCACGCGCGCGATGGATGGTCGCCGCGCTCGTCTCGATCAGCATCGCGTCGGCTGCGCCCGGTCGCGCAGCCTCGGTTGCGCCGGCCGCCGCCGAGAACGGCATGGTGGTCTCCGCGCAGCATCTCGCGACCCAGGTCGGCGTTGAGGTGTTGAAGCGGGGCGGCAATGCGGTCGATGCGGCGGTCGCCGTTGGTTACGCGCTTGCGGTGGCCTATCCCGCCGCCGGCAATCTCGGTGGCGGCGGGTTCATGACCATCCAGTTCGCCGACGGCCGCAAGACCTTCCTGGATTTCCGCGAGACCGCGCCGAAAGGCGCCACAGCCGACATGTATCTCGACAAGGACGGCAACGTTATCCCCGGCCTTTCGACCAAGGGGCATCTCGCTGTCGGCGTACCGGGCTCGGTGGCCGGGATGGAGTATGCGCGCGAGAAATACGGCACAATGAAGCGCGCTGACGTCATCGCGCCGGCGCTGCAACTGGCGGAGGATGGTTTCGTGCTCGACCAGGGCGACGTCAGCATGCTGCAGACCTCGACCAAGGACTTTCAGGACGATCCGGCCTCGGCCGCGATCTTCCTCAACAACGGCAAGCCGTTCCAGGTCGGCGAACGCCTGACGCAGCATGAGCTCGCCGAGACGCTGCGCGAGATCAGCAAGCGCGGCAGTGATGGCTTCTACAAGGGCTGGGTTGGTGCTGCGATCGTCGCCGCGAGCCAGGCCGGCAAGGGACTGCTGACGCAGGAGGATCTGGACAACTACAGGGTTCGCGAGCTGGCGCCGGTCGAATGTGACTATCGCGGTTACCACGTGGTCTCGGCGCCGCCGCCCAGTTCGGGCGGTGTGGTGATCTGCGAGATGCTCAACATCCTCGAGGGCTATCCGCTGCAGGAGCTCGGCTACCACTCGGCGCAGGCGGTGCACTACCAGATCGAGGCGATGCGCCACGCTTACGTCGATCGCAACAGCTATCTCGGCGATCCGGACTTCGTGAAAAATCCGCTCGAGCGCCTGCTCGACAAGACCTACGCCGCGAAGATCCGTGCCGCGATCGACCCGGCCAAGGCCGGTGTGTCCAGGGACATCAAGCCCGGCGTTCCGCCGCATGAGGGCAGCAACACCACGCACTATTCGATTGCCGACAAGGACGGCAATGCGGTGTCGGTCACCTACACGCTGAACGACTGGTTCGGTGCCAAGGTGACGGCGGCCAGGACCGGCGTGCTGCTCAATGACGAGATGGACGACTTCACCGCCAAGATCGGCGTGCCGAACCTGTATGGGCTGGTGCAGGGGGAGGCCAACGCGATCGTCCCCGGCAAGCGTCCGCTGTCCTCAATGAGTCCGACCATCGTCTCCAGGGACGGCAAGCCGGTCATCGTGATGGGCACCCCGGGCGGCAGCCGCATCATCACCGCCGTGCTGCTGACGATGATCAACGCGATCGACTATGGCATGAACGCGCAGGAGGCCGTGGACATGCCGCGCTTCCACCAGCAGTGGCTTCCCGAGGTGACCAACCTCGAGGACTACACGCTGTCGCCGGATACGCGGAAGATCCTGGAGGGCATGGGCCACAAATTCGGCCCGCCGCATCCGGCCAACCACCTCGCGGTGATCATCATCGGCGCGCCGTCGCTGGGCGGCAAGCCGGTCGGCAACAACCGCTTCTATGGCGCGAACGACCCGCGGCGCAATTCGGGGCTCGCCGCGGGCTATTGATCGTGACGGCTAGCGACAATCCGTAGCCCGGATGAGCGAAGCGATATCCGGGTCTTGTTGAGCTCCGCATGTCGCTCCGCTCGTGCGGGCTGCCGCTCCAATTGAACCGCGCTGCGGTCAGGCGACGGCGGTCGACCTGCCGTCCTTTTGCCCGCCGGTCAGCAGCAAGCGCTGGCGGATCGCGTCTTCGATCAGAGCCAGGGATTGCTTGGCTTCGCGCGCCTCGGCTTCGGCGGCCTGGGCGCGGAATTCGGCCGCATCGAGTTGCTCCTGTTGGGACTCGATGCGCCGTCGGGCTTCCTCAAGCGCCCGCGACGCATCCCTCAATTTGCGCTCGGTTGCGGCAATGATTTCGAGCTGCGCCTGTTCGGCGGCCTCGGCGCGCGCTTCGCCGGCGCGGGCCCTGTCCTCGATGCTGCGGAACAAATCCGCCGCCTGATAGACGAGGTCCAAGGCTTCTGTGCCCATGGCCGATGCGGGTGGTCTTGGAAATCCAAGAACGTTAGGGTCGGCCGTAAATGGCCGTTTAAATCCGCGCAGTGCCATCCAAATCAGCCCGTCGCGAGTCGGTGTATACCAACAACTTGCGGTAGTTATAGTTAACAAATCCTTAATGTGATTGGCGCGCCGGCGCTGTCCACCGGTTTCTGATGTCGCAGCACCCAAATCGTTGGCCGGATCGGGGAATCGATCCGTCCGGCCCGCGCTTTTCTTTCGTAACGTGCTCTCCGCGCAAGCGTATCGGGACCGCAGCGCTATCAGGCGCGGCGCGCGAACCGCGCAGCGCTGCAGCGGAGATCGATGCAGCCCCGCGGGCACCGCCAGTCGGCGAGGTCTGCCGATTTGGCTGCGGGCGCGAGCCGGGCTCTATGGCATAAGTTTGACGCCTGGCTTGCTTTAATTCTCCGGTGTTGAATTGCAGGTCCATGGAGCGACCGATATACCGGGCGGCCTAAGTGGCACGCAGCGCGCTCAGAACGAGCGACGTATTCGCCACGGAAATCTGGTCGATGAAATTTCTGTTGCGGTTCTTCGGGTTCCTGTTCACCGCAGGCACCATCCTGTTCCTGGCTGGTCTGGCCGCGGTCGCAGGGCTGTTCTGGCATTTCTCCAAGGACCTGCCCGAGTATTCGCAGCTCCAGAACTACGAGCCGCCGGTGATGACCCGCGTGCACGCGGCCGACGGCTCGCTGCTCGGCGAATACGCCAAGGAGCGCAGGCTTTATCTGCCGATCCAGGCGGTGCCGAAGCTCGTGATCAACGCGTTCCTCGCCGCCGAGGACAAGAATTTCTACGAGCATGGCGGCGTCGACTACACCGGCATGGCGCGCGCCGGTGTCGCCTACATCCAGAACTTCGGTTCCAACCGGCGGCCGCAGGGCGCCTCGACGATCACCCAGCAGGTCGCCAAGAACTTCCTTTTGACCAACGAGGTGTCGTTCACCCGCAAGATCAAGGAAGCCTTGCTGGCGATGCGAATCGAGCGGGCTTACTCCAAGGACAAGATCCTCGAGCTCTATCTCAACGAAATCTATCTCGGCCTTGGCGCCTACGGCATCGCGGCGGCCTCGCTGGTGTATTTCGACAAGTCCGTCAATGAGCTGACGGTCGCGGAAGCGGCCTATCTGGCGGCGCTGCCGAAAATGCCGGCCAGCCTGCATCCGGTGCGCAACCGCGCGCGCGCCGTCGAGCGCCGCAACTACGTGATCGACCGCCTGCAGGAGAACGGCTGGATCACCGCGGCCGACGCCGACAAGGCGCGCAAGGAGCCGCTGACCGTCACCAACCGCAGCAATGGCGCGCACACCTTCGCCGGCGAATATTTCTCGGAAGAAGTCCGCCGCGACATCTTCGAGCGCTATGGCGAGAAGAAGCTCTATGAGGGCGGCCTGTCGGTGCGCACCACGCTCGACCCCAAGGTCCAGGTGATGGCGCGCAAGGCCATGGTGGCTGGGCTCGTGAACTATGACGAGCAGCAGGGCTATCGCGGTGCGATCCAAAGGCTCGACCTGACCAGTGACTGGGGCGTGCCGCTCGCCGAGATCAAATCGCTGTCCGACATCTCGCCGTGGCGAATGGCGGTGGTGCTGGAGAGCAACGACCAGTCGGCACGGATCGGCTTCCAGCCGGGCCGCGAGCTCGGCGGCGCCATCAGCAAGCAGCGCGAGACCGGCATCATCACGATGGACGGCGCGCGCTGGGCCAAGAGCAAGGGCAAGACGCCGACATCGGTGGCGCAGGTGCTGCAGCCAGGCGACGTGATCTACGCCGACCCGCTCTTCAGCAAGGACGGCCAGCGCGTCGAAGGCCAGTACCGGCTGCGACAGATCCCTGAGCTGTCGGGTGCGATGGTGGCGATGGATCCGCACACCGGCCGCGTGCTGGCGATGGTCGGCGGCTTCTCGTTCGACCAGAGCCAGTTCAACCGCGCGACGCAGGCCTATCGGCAGCCCGGCTCGACCTTCAAGCCGATCGTCTATTCGTCGGCGCTCGACAACGGCTACACCGGATCGACCATGATGATCGACGCGCCGATCGAGATCGACCAGGGGCAGGGCAACATCTGGCGGCCCGAAAACTTCTCCACCGGCAAGTATCAGGGCCAGGTGACGCTGCGCAACGCGCTGCGGCTCTCGCTCAACACGGTGACCGTGCGGCTGGCGCAGGAAATCGGCATGCCGCTGATCGGCGAATATGCAAAGCGCTTCGGCGTCTATGACGAGTTGCCGAACTATCTCGCCTACGCGCTCGGCGCCGGCGAAACCACGGTGATGCGGATGGCCACGGCCTATTCGATGATCGCCAATGGCGGCGTCCGCGTGAAGCCGACCTTGATCGACCGCATCCAGGACCGCTACGGCCACACCATCTTCAAGCACGATCAGCGCGAATGCCGCGGCTGCGACGCACCGGAGGGCTGGAAGAACCAGCCGGAGCCGCAGCTCGTCGACCGCCGCGAGCGGGTGCTTGACGCGATGTCCGCCTACCAGATCACCTCGCTGATGGAGGGCGTGATTCAGGCCGGTACCGGCACCGCGCTGAAGGACGTCGGCAAGCCGCTCGCCGGCAAGACCGGCACCTCGAACGAGGCCAAGGATCTCTGGTTCGTCGGCTTTTCGCCGGACCTCGTGGTCGGTCTCTATGTCGGCTACGACAAGCCGCGCTCGCTCGGCCGCAACGCGCAGGCCGGCCATACCGCGGCGCCGATCGCGCGCGACTTCCTGAAGCTCGCGCTGGCCGACAAGCCCGCCACCCCGTTCAAGCAGCCGGTCGGCATCCGGCTGGTCCTGGTCGATGCCAAGACTGGCCAGCGCGCTGTGCCCGGCCAGAACCGGGGCGTGGTGCTCGAGGCCTTCAAGCCGGGCCAGGCGCCGCCGTTCAATGATCCCGGGATGGTCGCCGGCACCGACGTGATCGACGGCACCCAGCAGGGCATTTCGCCGGACGCCGATCGGGCCGTGATGCGGTCAGGGACGGGCGGGCTGTACTGAGGTCGGGCCGGCAAGGCGTTCACGAGACGCGGCTCGACCTTTTCCACGAACGGGCGGTGCATGCGTAAGCATGACACGTCAGATGACATGCCTTGCGCCGATGTCCCGCGCTAAGGCCTGCGTCCCCACGCTTGGCGCTGATGTTCGGCGGTCTGTGGGCGATCAACTTCGAGGGAGGTGTGTGAACGGCCCGCCGGTGAGCCGCACCAACCAGAGAGAACGGTCGCGACGTCCGCGCGAAGGCGCCGCGGGTGCCGTCGTTAGGGCGGTTACTCCAACAAGCGATTGTGCGTGAGACCAATGATCAAGACGCTCGTTGTCGTGGTTCAGGTAACCTGGACGGTTTCGGTGGTTGGAATGGCAACCGTGATCGGCGTGCTGGGATTTGGGTGCCACGGCTGGATCGGCGCGATTGGGTTCGGCACCGCCGGATTTGGTGTTGGAGCCGTGTTGGCGGCCTGACCCGAACTGCTGCTGGAATTGCTCGCCGGAATGTGACTCGTGTGGCTCGCACCGGTCGGGTCGGTGGCGTCCCGACTTGCGATTTTCGCGCCCGCTCCGCCAACAATGCTTGCCAAGCGTGGGACCAAGCGGGTAGAAGGTCGCTCTCGCGCGGGCGCTGATTTGGCAGGCGAACCCGCTGCACCGAGATGTCCAGTCATCCAGCTAAGCTATTGATACCACGGACGATTCTTGGGGAATGGTGTAACGGTAGCACAACAGACTCTGACTCTGTTTGTCTTGGTTCGAATCCAGGTTCCCCAGCCAATCCGCCTCGGTGGCGTGATCATCCTCTCAAATCCCGACGAGATAGCCGGCTGCAGCTGCCGACGGAGGACCAGTCGTATGTGTGCCATCACGGCAGGGTGGATTGGTCCGGCGTAATCCACCATGGTCTCGCGCGTGTGGTCCGGCTCGTTGCAACAGAGGTTTAGGCTGATGGACGAAATTCTCTATGCCCGCGAAGCGTCGATCGGCGTCGATGAGTTCATCGAGGTGCTGCGGCAGTCGGGCCTCGGCGAGCGGCGACCGCTGGCGGATACCGACCGGATGGAGCGCATGATCGCCAATGCGAATCTGATCGTGACGGCGCGGAAGGCGGGCAAGCTGGTCGGCGTGTCGCGCGCGCTGACCGATTTCGCCTATTGCTGCTATTTGTCGGACCTTGCGGTCGATCGCGGATACCAGGGACATGGCATCGGCAAGCGTCTGATCGCGGAAACGCGGCGCCTCGCCGGACCTGAATCGATGTGCCTGCTGTTGTCGGCGCCTGACTCGATCGGGTTCTACAAGACCATCGGCATGCCGCAGCCGGACAACGCGTTCCTCTACAAGCGGGAGCGATAGCGGACGGCTACGCTGCGCGGCGCTATTTGATCTTGTCGTAGACCGTCGCGAAGTCGGCAAGCGGCATCGGGATAGAGATGGTTTCCTTGCCGAGATTCTGGAACGACACTTTGAGCTGCTTACCCGATTTCAGCTGGGTCAGGACATCGGCGGCGATCGGCGTATTGATGTAGCAGCCGCGCGCCTCGCACGTCTGGATCGGCACGTCGACGGCCTTGCCGTCGTCGACCTGCAGCTTGGCGCCGACCGGCAGGTTCAATCCGAGTGGAAGCTGGATCAGCGCCACCGGCGTGCGGGTGTCGCCGGGAACGCGGATATTGACCAGCACGATGAGCTGGCCGGTCTTGGTGAGCACCGCGGTCTGTTCCATCGCGCATTCGAGCGAAGCGTCGCGGCTCGCACTGGTGCAGCGCGCAATCCAGCCGGAATTGTTGGGGGCTGCTGTATCACCCTGAGGAGCCGCGGGCGCAGCTGCCGGAGCGGGCGCGTTCTTGCTCTTGGCCGTCTGGGCGTGGCCAGAGTGGGCCATGCCGAACGCGGTCAGCAGGACGAAGAGCGACTTGGCGACAATCTTCACGGTACCGGCTCCGAAATGAACATCTTTCGGATGTGCCGGGATGCCAGCAAAGTCAAGTCACTCGGCGGCCTCCTTGACCGATCCATGCTCGTCGTCGTCAGCATCGTGGTCGGTGCGCGGCGAGCGGCCCCAGGTCGCAAACGCATTCGAGAGCCTGTCGAGATAGAGGTAGACGACCGGCGTCGTGAACAGCGTCAGCGCCTGGCTGACGATCAGGCCGCCGACCATGGCGTAGCCGAGCGGCTGGCGGATTTCCGAACCGGTGCCGGTCCCTAACATCAGCGGCACGCCGCCGAGCAAGGCGGCCATCGTCGTCATCATGATCGGGCGGAAGCGGAGCAGGGCGGCTTGGCGGATCGCCGCGACAGGCTCCATGTGCTGGTCGCGCTCGGCCGCGATCGCGAAGTCGACCATCATGATGCCGTTCTTCTTCACGATGCCGATCAAAAGGATGATGCCGATCAGCGCGATCAGCGAGAAGTCGAAGCCGGCCGCCATCAGGATCGCGAGCGCGCCGACGCCGGCCGACGGCAGCGTCGACAGAATCGTGATCGGGTGGATGTAGCTCTCGTAGAGAATGCCGAGGATCAGGTAGACGACCACGAGCGCCGCGAGGATCAACAGCGGCACGGTCGACAACGATTGCTGGAACGCCTGCGCGGTGCCTTGGAAGCTCGAGCTCAGTGTCGGCGGCGCGCCGAGGTCGACCATCGCCTTCTGCACCGCTTCCGTCGCCTGGCCGAGCGCAACACCCTGCGCCAAGTTGAACGAGATGGTGATCGCCGGGAACTGGCCCTGATGGCTGATCGAGAGCGGCCGTACCGGCACGCTGGTCCAGGTCGCGAAGGTCGAGATCGGCACCTGTTCGCCGGTCAGCGGCGACTTGATGTAGATCTTGTTCAGCGTGTCGATCGCGCCCTGGAGCTCCGGCAACACCTCGAGGATGACGTGGTAGCTGTTGAGCTGGGTGAAGTACTGCGTCACCTGGCGCTGGCCGAACGCGTCATAGAGCGTGTCGTCGATCAGCTGCGGCTGGATGCCATAGCGCGAGGCGGTGTCGCGGTTGATCTTCAATTCGAGCGTGGTGCCGTTGGTCTGCTGGTCGGTGGCGACGTCGCGCAGCTGCGGCAGCGTTTGCATCTTGCCGAGAATCTTCGGCGCCCATTCGTTCAATTCGGCGAGGTTGGCATCCTGCAGCGTGAATTCGAACTGGGTGCGGGTCGGGCGGCCGCCGAGGCGGACGTCCTGCGCCGCCTGCATGAACAGCCGGGCACCCTCGACCTTCTCCAGCTTCGGCCGCAGCCGGGCGATGACCTGCTGCGCGTTGGCGTCGCGATCCTTCAGCGGCTTCAGCGTGATGTACATCGCGCCGTTGTTGCCGGCGCGGCCGCTGCCGCCGATCGCCATCGCCACCGTCGCCACCGCGGGATCCTGCTGCACGATCTTGCCGAGTTCCTCCTGCTTCCGCTTCATGTCGGCGAAGGAGATGTCCTGGTTGGCTTCCGAGGTCGCGGTGATCAGGCCGACGTCCTGCTGCGGGAAGAAGCCCTTCGGGATGACGACGAACAGGTAGACTGACAGCGCCAGCGTCCCGAAGAAGATCATCAGCGTCGTGAACTTCCAGCGCAATGCGAGGTCGAGCACGCTCTGATAGCCGCGCAGCATGGCGTCGAAGCCGCGCTCGCTGAGCTGGTAGAACCGACCGTGCTTCTCGTCATTGTGGGCGCGCAGGAAGCGCGAGGCCATCATCGGGGTCAGCGTCAGCGACACGAACATCGAGACGAAGATGGTCATCGCGAGCACGACCGCGAATTCGCGGAACAGGCGGCCGATGATGCCGCCCATCAGGAGCAGCGGGATCAGCACCGCGACCAGTGAGATGCTGATCGAAACGATGGTGAAGCCGATTTCCTGCGAGCCCTTGAAGGCGGCAGCCATCGGCTTCTCGCCCTCTTCGATGTAGCGGCTGATGTTCTCCAGCATCACGATGGCGTCGTCGACCACGAAGCCGACCGCGATCGTCAGCGCCATCAGCGACAGATTGTCGAGCGTGTAGCCGAACACCCACATCAGCGCGCAGGCGCCGAGCAGCGCCAATGGCACCGTGACCGTCGGGATCACGGTCGCCCAGAAACTGCGCAGGAAGACGAAGATCACCATCACGACCAGGAAGATGGTCAGCAGCAGGGTGAACTGGACGTCCTCGACCGCCGCGCGGATCGTGGTGGTGCGGTCGCTGATCACGTCGATCTTGATCGCCGGCGGGATCGCGGCGACCAGTCGGGGCAGCGCCGCCTTGATCTTGTCGACGGTGTCGATGACGTTGGCGCCGGGCTGCTTGAAGATGACCAGGAATACGCCGCGCTTGCCGTTGGCCCAGGCGGCCTGCTTGGCGTCCTCGGGCCCGGTGACGGCCTGGCCGATATCACGGATCCGCAGCGGCCCGCCGTTGCGGTAGGCGATGATGACGTCGTTCCACGGGCTCGCCGTGAGCAGCTGGTCGTTGGCGTAGATGGTATAGGCGCGGGTGGCGCCGTCGATGTTGCCCTTCGGACTGTCGACGGTGGCGATGTTGATCGCAGCGCGGACGTCCTCCAGCGACAGGCCCTTGGCGACGAGCTTGGCGGGGTCGATCTGGACGCGAACCGACGGCTTCTGCTGGCCGCCGATGATGACCTGCGCAACGCCCGAGATCTGGCTGATCTGCTGCGCCAGCTGGGCGTCGACGGCATCGCTGACCGTCGTCAGCGGCAGCGTGTCCGATGTCGCCGACAGCAGCATGATCGGCGAGTCCGCCGGGTTGACCTTGCGGTAGGTCGGCGGCGAGGGAAGGGTTTTCGGCAACTGGCCGCTGGCCGCGTTGATGGCGGCCTGCACGTCGTTGGCGGCGCCGTCGATGCTGCGGTTGAGGTCGAACTGGATGGTGACCGCCGCCGTGCCGAGATAGCTGGTCGAGGTCATCTGCGCGATGCCGGGGATCTGCGCGAACTGGCGTTCCAGCGGCTGGGCGACCGATGTCGCCATCGTTTCCGGGCTGGCGCCGGGCAGGGTCGCAGTGATCTGGATGGTGGGGAAGTCGACCTGCGGCAGCGGCGCGACCGGCAGCAGGGGATAGGCGACGAGACCGACGAACAGGATGCCCGCCATCAGCAGCGAGGTGCCGATGGGGAAACGAATGAATGGTGCGGAAATTCCGGCGCCGACGCTCATTCCTGCGCAACCTTCGACTGGGACGGATCCGAGCTCGCCACTGCCGTTGTCACCGGGGTTCCCGGCGAGACCTTGTACTGCCCCGCGGTGATCACCTGCTGTCCGGGCGACAGGCCCTCGTCGATCACCGACTTGCCGTCGATCGACTGGCTGACCTTGATCTTGCGAAGCTCGGCCTTGTTCTCCTGATTGACTGAATACGCGTAGAGGCCATCGGTGCCATGCTGCACCGCGTCATCCGGGACGACGGTGGCATCCTTCAAGGTCCTGACCAGAAGGCGGGTCGAGACCGACTGGCCCGGCCACAGCGCGTGGTCCTTGTTATCAAACACCGCCTTCAGCCGGACAGTCCCGCTTGACGTGTCGACCTGATTGTTGATCAGCGCCAGGGTTCCCGTGGATAGCACCCGCTTGCCGTCGGTGGTCAGGGCAATGGTCTTGGGCGGCGCCACGGCCAGCGCCGCCTTGATGTCCGGCAGCTGGTCTTCCGGCGCGGTGAAGATCACCGTGATCGGCTCGATCTGGGTGATCGTGACAATGCCGGTCTGGGCCGAGGCATTGACGATGTTGCCGATATCGACCAGTCGCAGGCCGACAATCCCGTCTATCGGGGATTTGACGGTCGTGTAGTCCACCTGGGTCTGGGCGTTGAAGATGGCGGCCTCGTCAGCCGATATCTGGGCGGTCAGCTGCGCCACCGTGGAGCGCTGGGTGTCGAGCTGCTGGCGTGTCGCGAACTCGCCGAGCCTGGTGGTGCGCTGCAGGTCGAGATTGGCGTTGGCGAGATTGGCTTCGTCCTGGGCCTTCTTGGCCTTGGCCTGGTCGAGCGTCGCCTGATAGGGCCGCGGATCGATCTCGACCAGCGTGTCACCGGCCTTGACGAACTGGCCTTCCTTGAAAGCGATCCTGGTGATCTGACCGTCGACCCGGGTGCGGACCTGGACCGTGTTGAACGCCTGCACGGTGCCGAGGCCGGTGAGATAGACAGGGAAGTCGGCTTTCTCGACCGGCGAGATCTTGACCGGAACGGCCGGGCGTTGGGCGGATCGCTTCTGCGCGGCTTCGATCGCCTGCTGGTTGCTAGTGTGTTTCTGCCAGCCGAAATAACCGGCGGCGCCGACCGCAGCGATCACTAAAACCCAACCGATGGTGCGTGACTTTGACATGCGGACTCTTGGGTTCGACGTAACAATAAAGGCTGATCGAAACGGTTCACAGAGCTTGCGGATATAATATGCGTGCACTTAATGTGTAAACACACCAAGGCTTGAGAATCCTAAACATTTGGAAAGGTTTAGGTCAGAAACGAGCAGAAACAATTCGCCTGGGAAACGCACCGAGGACCCCTATGTCGCTCGATCTCAAACGCCAGTTTATCGCGCAGCTCGTCGAGAGTTCCCGGCTGCTGCGCAATTATATCGATCATCGCGCCAAGGCGCGAGGCACCACGCGTGCGCAATGGATCGTGCTGTTCCGCCTGCGCGAGCAGGAGGGACTGTCCCAGGTCGATCTCGCCGACGTCCTCGAATTGCAGCCGATCTCGCTGGTGCGGCTGCTCGACCGCCTCGTCGAGCATGGCCTGCTCGAACGCCGTCCCGATCCCAGGGATCGCCGTGCCAATCGCCTGTTCCTGACCAGGAGCGGGCGCCGCCTCGTCGACGATCTCGACAGCCTGCGCGACGCGATCGCCGGCGATGTGCTGCGCGACGTCTCGGACAAGCATGTCGAAAGCGGCCTCGCCACGCTGCGCGAGGTCAAGGATCGCATCAAGGCGCTCGGCGAGGAGGCGGAGCGCATCGCTGCGAAATAGCGCATCTCATCGTGCGCAGATTCCTTCGCTCCATCCATTCACCCGTTGCAGCGTGCGCGAGCCGGTTGAATCGTCGCGGGATGTCGTCCATATCGCGCAGCGACGATGCGAGAGGACGAGGGCTGCGATGGATGAGTTGAACGGGCGCATGATGGCATGCCAGATCCTGGTTACAGGATTGATCGCGCGCGTCGCCAACGAGCAGCGCGACCCGCTGCGCTTTCTCACCGACTTCCGCGACGAGATCAAAGCGGTCGTCAACGGCGTCAACATCGCCGGCCTTGAGAACAGCGACCGCGTGCGGCAGGTCGCGCAGCGGACGATCGACGAACTGTTTTCGCTGATGAAGCCGCCAAGCGCCGAGTAATCGCGTGGTCGCATGGACAGCGCCCGCACGCGGCAGCCAATGACGGGCGGCATCGATTTAGAACGATTATTAGAACACTTAAAAACTACAGTTTAGAACGATTTCAAACCGTAGATTAGAATCGCTTTGAATTGGGGCGATTCAAGCCGACTGTTGCGCTCGTCGCATTGATAAAAAAGGTCACGCTCGATAACCGATGGAGACAGTTCGTCGCAGCTTCATTTCGCGAACGAGCTGATTTTTCTGGGGCGAGCAAGACATGAGCAATGTGAAGGCGCCGAGATCGCTGCGCTTTGATGCAGCGATCGGTTCGGCTGATGACACCGGTTATTCCGTCACGAAGGTCTCCGCAGTCGCGAGCCTGATCGCGGTGGCGTCGTTTTCGGGGGCTGAAGCGCAGCAATCCAACCTGCCGCCGGTGAATGTCGATGCCCCGGTCGCTCGCCCGCGGCCCGTGACGTCAAGGCCCACTGCGGACCAGGTCCGCGCCCGCAACGCGCTGCGTCGCGCCGCGCGACCTAACAACCAGCAGGCACAGCAGGCGCCGGTGCCGTTTCCCAACGCCGGCGGTCTTCCCGCCGACCGCGATCCGTACGCGGATCCGGCCGCGCCGTACAAGGGCGACCGTTTGCAGTCGTCCGGGAAATATCCCGAGCCGATCCTGAACACGCCGAAATCGGTCACGGTGCTGACCAAGGACGTGCTCGAAGACAAGAACGCCACATCGCTGAAGTCGGCGATCCTGTCGACCGCCGGCGTCACGCTCGGCACGGGCGAGGGCGGCAATGCCTTCGGCGACCGCTTCTTCATCCGCGGTTTCGATGCGCGCAACGACATCTTCATCGACGGCGTGCGCGACTCCGGCGTCAGCGTCCGCGAGAACTTCTTCACCGAGCAGGTCGAGATCCTGCGCGGCCCGGGCTCGTCCTTTGCCGGCCGCGGCACCACCGGCGGCGCGATCAACATCGTCACCAAGCAGGCGACGACGCAGAACAGCTTCTACAACATGGACACCACGTTCGGCACCGATCGCACCAAGCGCGTGACGCTCGACGTCAACCAGGTGATCAGCCCGACACTGGCGATCCGCGCCGGCGGCCTGTTCCAGGATGCCGGCGTCGCCGGCCGCAGCTACGTCACCGACGACCGCAACGGCGCGTTCGTCGCCGGCTCGTGGAAGCCGGTCGATGCGGTGAAGATCACCGGCAACTACATCCACACCGAACTGACCGGACTCCCGGATTTCGGCGTGCCGTACTATCGGCCGAGCACCGCGAGCACGGCCGGCGGTCCGTTCCCGGATTTCGGCGTCAACCGCAACAATTTCTACGGCTTCGTCAACCGCGACTTCTTCAGGACCGGGCAGGACATCGGCACGATCAATGCCGAGGTGCAGATCACGCCGGACCTCGTGGTCAGCAACAAGATCCGGGAATCGCGTTCGACCCAGAACTACATCGGCACGCTGCCGGAAGCGCCGACGCTTGCCGCCGGCGCTCCGTTCACGGCGTATACGTTGAGCGCCAATCCGCAAAGCCGCTACCAGGTCACCGACGTGTTCGCCAACCAGACCGAGGCGACCTACAAGTCGGTCGACGGCCTCGGCTTCAAGCACACGACGACGGCCGGCGTCGAATACGACAACGAGCGGTCGTCGATCGACAGATATCTCGGCCTGAGCTCGGAAATAACGACCGGCACATCGGCATTCACGGGAAGCGGATCGCTCTCCGGCGTCAGCGTGTTCAATCCGCAATACACCAACATTCCGTTCCCGATTCCGTCGGGGCTGTCCGGGCTGCCGACCAAGATCGGGATCGACACCACCAGCGGCTACATCATGGATACCGCGAACTACAATGACTTCGTGATCCTCAATGGCGGCATCCGCTACGACGACTACAAGATCAACACGTCAGGCTATCTGACTTCGGGCGGCAGGACCACATTCGGCAGTCAGTCGGCCGACTTCGGGATGCCGAACTTCAACCTCGGCCTCACCTTGAAGCCGTTGCCGAACGGCAGCGTCTATGCGGCCTATGCGACCTCATCCAACCCGGTCGGCGCCGAATTCGACGGCACCAGCACGGCGTATGGCGGCCTGTCTCCCGTGCTGAACGGCGGCAATACCCAGATCTTCGGGCCGGAAAAGAACAAGGCGATCGAAGTCGGCACCAAGTGGGAATTGTTCGATCGTCATCTGCTGGTGACGGCGGCGCTGTTCCAGACCGAGAAGGAAAATGCGCGCGAATCGCAGAACGTGAACAACGCCACCGCGGCGGCAGCGCTCGGCTGCTCCTATCCGACCGGGACGACCGGCAATATCTCCTGCATCACCGCGGGCGCGGCCTACCGCATCCGCGGCATCGATCTCGGCGTCGGCGGCAAGATCACCGACAAATGGAGCGTGTTCGGCGGTCTCGTGCTGATGCAGTCGGCAGTGACGAGGTCGCTGGCGCCGCCGGCCAACACCATCCTGTACTCCAGCAATGTCGGACTGCCGCTCGCCAACGTCGCGCACCAGTCGTTCAGCATGCTGACCAAGTACCAGCTCACCGACATGTGGGAGCTAGGCGGGCAGGCGGTGTATCGCTCGAAGGTCTATGGCGGCACGCTGCTCGCGGCCAACCAGGGCACCTCGATCCCGAGCTATTGGCGCTTCGACGCCTTTGCCGAAGCTAAGATCGACAAGCACTGGACCATGAAGCTGTTCGTCAACAACATCTTCGACAAGCGCTACTACGACGCGCTGTACCAGAGCGCGGCGCCGTTCGTGCTCGAAGCGCCGGGACGCGCCGCGTATCTGGTTGTTTCTGCGCGTTACTGACGGAGGCTTCGCGGCACGAGATGCTGGTCTGTGTTCCCAACGTATTGAGCAAGGCTGATGTGGCGGACTTCCGCCGCATCATGGCGCAAGCCGAATGGGAGGACGGCCGCTCGACCGCCGGCGCCGCTTCCGCGATGGTCAAGCGCAACGAGCAGCTGCCGCCCGACAGCGAGGTCGCGCGGCAGCTCGGCAACCGCATCCTGTCGGCGCTGTCGGCGAGCCCGCGCTTCATCTCGGCGGCGATCCCGCTTAGAATCTTTCCACCCTTGTTCAACCGCTATGCCGCCAGCGACGGGCACCATTTCGGCCTGCACGTCGACAATGCGGTGCGCGGCGACAGGCTGACGGGCATGAGGATCCGCACCGACCTCTCGGTCACGCTGTTTTTATCGGAGCCGGAGGACTACGATGGCGGCGAGCTCGTCATCGAAGACCTCTACGGATCCCATGAAATCAAGCTGCCGGCGGGCGATCTCGTAGTTTATCCTGCTTCCAGCTTGCATCTGGTCACGCCGGTCACGCGGGGGACCCGGGTAGCGTCTTTTTTCTGGCTGCAGAGCATGATACGGGATGCACACGGGCGCAGCCTGATCTTTGATCTCGATACCGCGATCCAGGCTCTGGTGGAGCGGCTGGGGCGCGATGACCCCGAAACGGTCAAATTGACCGGGATTTATCACAACCTGATCCGTCACTGGGCTGAAGTGTAACTGATGATGACATTCAAGTTCCCCGCTGCATCCGCCATGATCGCCTCGCTGGCGATGCTGATGCTGGCCGCGCCGTCTTCGGCGCAGCAGCAAACGGCGCCTGTAGCGCAGCCCGCACCCGTGACCCGGCCTCAGGCCGCACCCGCCCAGCCGGCGGCGGCCCAGCCTGCGGCGGCTGCCCAGGCCGCGCCGGTGGCCGCCCAGCCGGCACAAGCGGCGCCGCAGGCTCAGGCCGCGCCGGCCCCTGCCGCGGCGGCTCCGGCACCGACGGCGAACGAGGCGTCCCTGGCTGCGCCCGCGAGCGGCGACAGCAAGTCGCTGAAGTCGACCTCGACCGGCCTGCACGAATTGTCGCCGTGGAACATGTTCTTAAACGCCGACATCATTGTGAAGGCGGTGATGCTCGGTCTGGCATTCGCGTCGCTCGTCACGTGGACGGTGTTCATCGCCAAGATGGTCGAGCTGACGGTAGCGCAGCGCAAGCTGCGTGGCGCGCTGGCCAAGATCGCTGAATCCCGCTCGCTGGCCGAAGCGCAGTTCGCGCTCGGTGCCAAGGGTAGCGTGCTGTCGTCGTTCATCGCTGCTGCGATGCGGGAGGGGCGCCTGTCGGCGGGCATCTCGAGCGACAGCGGCATCAAGGAGCGCGCGGCGTCGAGCTTCGCCGAGATCGTGCGCGCCGAAGCCCGCAAGATCCGCATCGGCATGGGCCTGCTCGCGACCATCGGCGCGACGTCGCCCTTCGTCGGCCTGTTCGGCACCGTCTGGGGCATCATGAACAGCTTCATCGGCATTTCGAAGTCGCAGACGACCAACCTTGCCGTGGTGGCGCCGGGCATTGCGGAAGCGCTGCTCGCGACCGCGATCGGCCTCGTCGCGGCGATCCCGGCCGTGATCATCTACAACCACTTCTCGCGCGTCACGAAGGTCTATCTCGAGCTCGTCAACCGAGCCTCGGGCGCCGCCGGACGGCTGCTGTCGCGCGATCTCGATCGCACCCATGGCGACGTTCCGCGCAACGCGCATGCGCGCGCCGCAGCGGCGGAGTAGGCGATGGCAGTCTCGATCTCCGAGAACGATGGCGACGACGATTTCGCGGAATCCCACGAGATCAACGTCACGCCGTTCATCGATGTCATGCTGGTGCTGCTGATCATCTTCATGGTGGCGGCACCGCTCTCGACCGTCGATTTGCCGATCGATCTGCCGACCTCCAGCGCGACGCCGCAGAAGAAGCCGGACAAGCCGACCTATCTCAGCATCAAGCCGGATCTGACGCTGGCGATCGGGGAGAACGCGGTGAAGCGCGTCGACCTGGTCAATTCGCTGGATGCTGTGCCCGACATGACCCGGGACAAATACGTGTTCCTGCGGGCCGATCGGATGGTACCCTATGGCGAGCTGATGGGCGTGATGGAGCTGCTGCGCGCCGGCGGCTACACGCACGTGAAGCTGGTCGCGCTCGAGGGCGTTCCGGGAGCGCCCGCGGCGGCGCAGGCCGATCCTGCCAAACCCTGACGGCGAACGCGATGTCCACCAACCCCGATCTCGATCTGCGGACCTCGAAGCGGCTCTGGGTGATCGCCGCCGTGACGGCAGTCGGGCTGCATCTGGGCGGTGCCGCGCTGGCACTGACCAATTTGCGCGGCGACGACGGCGACGAGGGGCTCGGCGCTGCCGGCGCGGAGTACGCCGTCGAGCTGGCTTCCGCGGATGCGACTGAAGAGGCCCTACCGCCTGGACCGCTGGCTGACGAGCAGCAGGCTGTGCAGGAAATGGCGCAGCAGAAGGCCGAGGTGAAGGACACCGACCTGCCTCAGGAAAAGCCGGTGGAGTCCGACGACCCCGATCGCATCGTGACGGAAGACACTGCCAAGAAGCAGAAGGAGGAGGAGGCCAAGGTCGCCAAGGTCGAGGCCAACGCGCAGGAAGCGCAGCAGGCCTCGGAGGCGGCCGCGCCGACCAAATTGGAGGACGCGCGTCAGTCGGAAACCACCAAGGCACCCAACCCAGGCATCGGCAAGGACAAGCTGCTGCTGACCGCCAAGTGGGGCAAGAAGATCAGCGCCTATCTCGACCTGCACAAGAAATTCCCAGAGAAGGGCAAGGCCAAGGAGGCCAAGGTGAAGGTCGCCCTGGTGCTGAATCGTCTGGGCAAGGTGCTGTCGGTTGCCGTGCTGGAATCGTCCGGAGATGCCGCCTTTGACGACGCGGCGATCTCGATGGTCCACCGGTCCGATCCGGTCCCGGCGCCGCCGGCCGACCTGACCGACGATCAGTTCTCGTTCAGCCTCGACGTCAATTACAACAAGCCGAAGAAGTAGCGCGCCGCGGCTGGCTGCGATCAGACCCGGCGTCATTGCGGGGCGCGACAAGTCGCGAACCCGGAATCCATTTCTCCATTGAATGTGCCGCTGGTCGATTCCTGGTTCGCCGTTTCACGCGGGCCGGAACGACGTTGCCTCAGCTCTTCTTCACCAGCGGGCAGACGCTCTTCTCGAGCGGGAGGAAGGCCTCGTCCGCGGGGATGGTGGCGACCAGCTTGTAATAGTCCCACGGATATTTCGAGTCCGACGGCTTCTTCACCTCGAACAGATAGGCGGGGTGGATCTTGCGGCCGTCGACGCGGATCGAGCCCTTGCCGAACAGGGGATCGTCGGTCGGCATCTCCTTCATCTTGGCGACCACGGCGCGACCGTCATGCGGATTGCCGCCGAGCGCTTCCAGCGCCTTGAAATAGTGGATCAGCGAGGAATAGACGCCGGCCTGCACCATGGTCGGTGGGTTCTTCTTGAAGCGTTCCATGAAGCGCTTGGAGAAGGCGCGGGTCTGGTCGTTCATGTCCCAGTAGAACGTCTCGGTGAAGTTCAGCCCCTGCGCGACGTTGAGGCCGAGCGCGTTGATGTCGGTGATGAACAGCAGCATGCCGGCAAGCCGCTGGCCGCCCGAGACGATGCCGAATTCCGCGGCCTGCTTGATCGCGTTGGTGGTGTCGCCGCCGGCGTTAGCGAGCCCGACGATCTTGGCCTTCGAGCTTTGTGCTTGCAGCAGGAAGGAGGAGAAGTCCGCGTTGTTGAGCGGATGCTTGACGCTGCCGAGCACCTTGCCGCCATTCGCGGTGACCACCGCCGAGGTGTCGCGCTCGAGCGCCTGGCCGAACGCATAGTCCGCGGTGAGGAAGAACCAGGTGTCGCCGCCGGATTTGACCAGCGCCTTGCCGGTGCCGTTGGCGAGCATGTAGGTGTCATAGACCCAGTGCACCGTGTTCGGCGAACACTGAGCGCCCGTGAGGTCGGACGAGGCGGAGCCCGAGTTCAGGTTGACGACGTTCTTCTCCTTCGAGAGGTTGGCGATCGCGAGTCCGACATTGGAGGCCGCGAGGTCGACGAACACGTCGACCTTCTCGACATCGATCCATTGCTTGCCGATGTTGACTGCGACATCGGGCTTGTTCTGGTGATCGGCCGAGATCAGATCAATCTTCCAGCCCTTCGCCAGCAGCCCGGAATCCTCGATCGCCATCTGCGCCGCCACCGTCGAGCCGGGACCGCCGATATCCTGATAGAGGCCGGACTGATCGCCGAGCGCGCCGACCTTGGCGACCTTGTCCATCGTCTGCGCCGACGCACCGCCGCAGAACGCAAGACTCGTGGCCATGACCAAGGCCGTCGTGACCGAGGCTGCAATGGAACGCTTCATCTTCCCTCCAGTATGATTTTGCTTTTGAGTTCCGGATTATGCCCGGCATCGGGTGCATCGCCTAGAGCGCCGGCGCGTTTGATCGTGCGCTATATTCCGCGCCGCGGCGATTGCGCAGCCGGTGACGCGCGACGGGATGCCGCGGTGCGCGGAGTTCGATCATCAGACGCGGATAGGGTGAAGCGCGGACGGCGCTATTTCCAGTAGTACCGGATCGCGACGTAGACCACGACGAGGCAGGCGAAGATCAGTGCCACCGGCATCGAACGCTTGGCGTTCGGGTCGGAGGTGCTCGTCTTCTTGGGGGGCAGGCGGCGGAACGTCGTGACGTTGCCATTGTCGGCGACCGGCTCGCGCGCGCGCGCCGGAACCTCCGGCGCTTTGCCGGCGCCGCCCATCTCGACATAGTAGGTGCGGTACATCTCCTGGATGGTCGCCTCGCCGGCGTCGGCTTCGCTCATCTGTCCCAGCAGCTTGTTGTAAATGGCCAGGAAATTCTGCGCCTCAGGCGGCAAGGCGGAGGCGCCGTTCAGCTTGGCCATCATCTTCCAGGTCGCAAAGTCGGCCCGCGCTCGGGTGTCGGCGCGTCGTGCAATCAGCATATCGGCAGCTTTGATCACCATGGCCTCGAAGCGTTCCTGTCCTCAACGCGCGACCCGGAAAAATGGCTACCGGTTTTCGGTCGGGTCGTGCGCAGATCAAGGCTATGTGTTTCCGGTAATGAGGAGAAGGGCGTTGATTACATAGCCGGTCAGAGTTCGCAGTATCGTTGAAATAACATCAAGATTTAGGCCGACTTGCTGGCCAATCACCGGCAGCAGGATCAACAGCCCGATCAGGATCAGCATGCCGTAGGGCTCCAGCCGGGCGAGCGGGATCGCCAGCGGCCTTGGCAACAGCCCGACCGCGACCCGGCCGCCGTCCAGCGGCGGGATCGGCATCATGTTGAAGATCGCGAGCACGATATTGATCAGGAAGGCGTTTTTCAGATTGTCCGCGGTCCATTTTGCGGCATCGGCCGGCACCAATGGCAGCGCGTGGAATGCCAGCGCCGCGGCGATCGCCAGGATGATGTTGGTGGCCGGGCCGGCCAGCGCCACCCACACCATATCGAGCTTGGGATGATTGAGCTTGCGGAAGTTCACCGGCACCGGCTTGGCGTAGCCGAACAGGAACGGCGAATGCGCGAACAGCAGCACTGCAGGCAGGATCAGCGTGCCGAACGGATCGATGTGCTTCAGCGGGTTGAAGCTGACGCGGCCGAGCTGCCAGGCGGTGTCGTCGCCGAGCCGATGAGCGACGAAGCCGTGCGCGGCTTCGTGAAACGTGATCGCAATGACCACCGGCAATACCCAGACGGAGATGTCATAGAGGGAGATGTTCAATGGCATGCCGCCTCGGGTTCGCTGGGACCGGACCTCAGGCTAGCACGGATTCGCGGAAGGCCTTGCTGGCGAGCGTTGCCGCAGGTCAGCGCATGTCGGGGGCGACCGCGTGCGCCAGAGGCGGCTGGGTGGTCGCGATCCAGATGCCGGCGAACACGGTGACGATGCCGGCCAAAAGATTCCAGCTCAGCGGCTCGCCGAGCAGCGCTGCGCCAACCAGCGATGCCGCGATCGGATTGACGGTGACCGAGATCGCCACCCGGGTCGGCGTCGTCCGCTCCAGCGCGAAGGCCCAGAGATAGAAGGTGAGCGCAGCGCCGAAGGCGCCGAGATAGATCGCGCCGGACCATTGCGGCGCGCCGAAATCGGCAACCGGCGCAAAACTGCCGCGCAGCAGCGAGGCGACAATGAGCACCACCGCCCCGGCGGCCATCGCGAGCGTGGTGAAGGGGATCGGGCCGGCGCGGCGGATATAGGGTTTTGACCAGATGCTGTAGAGCGCCATGCACAGCGCGGCTGCGATCATCAAGAGGTCGCCGCGCCAGGCACCAAGCGGCGCCGTGGCGAGGCCGGAGAGCAGCGCCATCGAGACGCCGAGGATGGTGACCAGGACGCCTGCGGTCTTGCGCGCGGTGAGCGCTTCGGCGCCGAGCGCCGCGCCGACCAGCATGGTCAGAAGCGGCAGCGTCGACAGCGCGAGCGCGCCGCGCGCGGCGGTGGTGAAGATCAATGAGGCATTGAACAGGACCGGAAACCCCGCAAAGAACAGCAGGCCGAGGCCGGCAACGCCGAGCCAATCGTGCCGCGTCGGCCAGTTCCGGCGTTGCAGCAGTGCCAGCGGCAGCAGCAGCAGGACGCCGATACCGAAGCGGAACGCGCCGATCGCCAGCGGGTCGATGGCGCCGACCAGAAACCGCGTCGCCCCGATCGAGGTGCCGCCGAGCGCGCTCGATGCCACCGCCGCCAACACCCCCCAGATCTCGCCCATTCCGTCCGTCCCTTGGTTTTGCTTGCGCAATCTAGGGACGGGGACATAATCAGGAAATGGAATAGATTTGATCGACTAAATCACGGATCGTTATGAGCGCGCCCATCCTGGACCCGGATCTTCTGCAGGCCTTTGTCGCGGTGGCGGAGCATCGCTCCTTCACCCGCGCGGCCTCAGCGCTGAACCGGACCCAATCCGCCGTCAGCATGCAGGTGAAGCGGCTGGAAGAGCGACTGCAGGCCGAACTGTTTCACCGCAGCACGTCCAGTGTCGACCTGAGTGCAGCCGGCGAGGGATTGCTCGGTTATGCCCGCCGCATCCTGAGCCTCAACGCGGAGGCGGTCGGCCGGGTGCGCGAGCATGGCACGGATGGACGGGTTCGCCTTGGCGTGATGGACGACTATGGGACGATGATCGTCCCGCCGCTGCTCAAGGACTTCATCGCCAGCTATCCGCTGATCCATCTCGAGATGGAGACCGGGTTGACGTCGACGATGACCGATCGGCTCGGCGAAGCCTATGACCTCGTGATCGCGATGCACCCCGAGGGACGCGGCGAGGGCGAGTTGCTGCGCACCGAGCAGGCGGTGTGGGCCGCGAGCGCTGCGCATCGCGTCGAGGAGCTCGATCCGCTGCCCGTCGCGCTCTATCCGCAGGGCTGCCTGTTCCGGAGCTGGGCGATGCAGGCGCTGGACGAGGCGAACCGGCCGTGGCGGCTCGCCTTTGTCAGCCACAGCCTGTCCGCGGTCGAGGCGATCGCGGCGCAGGGCCTCGCCGTGACCGTGGTCAAGTCGGGGACGTTTCCGCCGACGCTGCGTCGGCTGACCGCGCGCGACGGCATGCCCCTGCTGCCGCGGGCCGAGATACGGCTGCATCGCGCGCAAAACCTGCCGCACGCGGCGTCACTCCTGGCCGATCATCTCGTCGCGGCGCTTCGGCAGCCGGCGAGGCGAGCGGCGGTTTAATAGGTCGCGCGGCCGCCGGAGATGTCGAACACCGCGCCGGTGGAGAAGGCGCAATCCTCCGACGCCAGCCATGCCACCATCGAGGCGAGCTCCTCGACCTGGACGAAGCGGGCCTTCGGGATCTTCGACAGCATGAAATCGATGTGCTGCTGGGTCATCTGGTCGAAGATCGCGGTCTTCGCCGCGGCCGGCGTCACCGCATTGACCAGGATGTCGTGCTGCGCGAGCTCCTTGCCGAGCGATTTGGTGAGCGCGATCAGGCCCGCCTTCGACGACGAATAATGCGCGGCGTTTGGATTGCCCTCCTTGCCGGCGATCGAGGCGATGTTGACGATGCGGCCGTACTTCCGGCCGATCATGGTCGGCACGATCGCCTTGCAGCAGATGAAGGGCCCCTCGAGATTGATGCGCATCACCCGGCGCCAATCCTCGAGATCGGTTTCCCATACCGGCTTGTTGGCTCCGGTGATGCCGGCGTTGTTGACGAGAATGTCGATCTTGCCGAACGCCCGCAGCGTTTGATCGCGCGCGGCGTCGACCGCGTCGGGATTGGTGACGTCGGTCTTGATCGCGATCACGTTCTCGCCGATCGCCCGCGCGGTCTTCTCGGCCAGCGGCTGGTCGAAATCCCAGATCGCGACCTTGGCGCCCGACGCGACAAAGCGCTCGGTGATGGCGCGGCCAAATCCCTGCGCGCCGCCGGTGACGACGGCACAGCGGCCGTTGAGATCGATCTTGTTCATGCTGCCTCCCGATTAAAGCGTCCAGCCGCCGTCGATGACATGGGCGACGCCTGTGGTGAACGAGCTTTCGTCGCTGGCGAGATAGACGGCGAGCGCGGCGATTTCCTCGGCGGTGCCGAGCCGGCCCATCGGCTGGCGCGCAACGAACATCTCGCGTCCCTGCGGGCCGGCAGCCGCCGCACGCTCAAGCATCGAAGGTGTCTCGATGGTGCCGGGGCAGATGCAGTTGCAGCGGATGCCCTTGGTGATGAAGTCGGCCGCGACCGAGCGCGTCAGTGCCGCGACCGCGGCCTTGGTGGCGCTATAGACGTAGCGGTTCGGCGCCGCCTTCACCGCGCCGGCGGCGGAGGCGATGTTGACGATGGCACCGCCGCCCTGCGCCAGCATGCCCGGCAGGAAAGCGCGCGTGGTGCGGTGCATCGACTTGACGTTGAGGTCGAAGGAGAAGTCCCAGTCGTCGTCCGAACACTCCAGCACCGTGCCGTGATGCACGAAGCCCGCGGCATTGAGCAGGATGTCGGTCTTGCCGGCGCGCTTTGCGATTGCCTCGACCGCTGCGGTGTCGCGCACGTCGAGCTTCGCAACCTCGGCGGCGCCTTCCTGCCTGAGCAGCGCAAGCTTGCCTTCGTCGATATCGGTCGCGAACACGCTCGCGCCCTCGCGGGCAAAGGCCAGCGCGCAGGCGCGGCCGATGCCGACGGCCGCTGCGGTTACGAATGCGCGTTTGCCCTTCAGGCGGTCTGACATGCGTTTCTTCCTTCTTTGGCGATTGGCAGTCATGCGCGGGCTTGACCCGCGCATCCATCTTTCGAAGAACGATGGATTGCCGGGCCGCGCCCGGCAATGACGGTTTGCGTCCTAATGATTGTCGCGCGCCACGCCGACCTTGCCGGCGATGTCGTGGTAGCGCGTCGCGAGCTCGAGACAGGCGCCGGTCGCGTGCTGGCCGACGGTCTTGCGGTAGAGCTCCTGCCACGGCGTCTGGTTGGCCGGATGCGGGAAGCCGCCCTTGGCCTTCAGCTCGGCGCGGCGGGTGCGCAGCTCATCCTCCGAGATCATGATGTTGGCGCTGCCCTTGTTGAGGTCGATGCGCACCTTGTCGCCAGTCCTCAGGATTGCGAGCCCGCCATCGGCGGCGGCCTCGGGCGAGGCGTTGAGGATCGAGGGCGAGCCCGAGGTGCCGGACTGCCTTCCGTCGCCGATGCAGGGCAGGGACAGGATGCCGCGTTTGATCAGCGCGGCGGGCGGCTGCATGTTCACCACCTCGGCGCCGCCGGGATAGCCGATCGGGCCGGTGCCGCGGACGAACAGGACGCAGTGCTCATCAATGTCGAGCGCGGGATCCTCGATACGGTTGTGATAATCCTCCGGCCCCTCGAACACGATGGCGCGGCCCTCGAAGGCATTGAGGTCCCTCGGGTTGGACAGATAGCGGTCGCGGAATTCCTTCGAGATCACGCTGGTCTTCATGATCGCGGAATCAAAGAGATTGCCGCGCAGCACGATGAAGCCGGCGTCCTTCACCAGCGGCTTGTCGTAGCCCCAGATCACGTCGCCGTCGGGCGCAGGTGCTTCCTTGCAATTCTCGCCCATGGTGCGGCCGTTGACGGTGAGGGCGCCTTCGTGGATGCGCTTGTGCTTGATCAGCTCGCGCACCACCGAGGGCACGCCGCCGGCGCGGTGATATTCCTCGCCGAGATAGAAGCCGGCCGGCTGCATGTTCACCAGCAGCGGGACGTCATGGCCGTATTTCTGCCAGTCGTCGATCGACAGCTCGACGCCGACATGGCGCGCCAACGCATTGATATGGATCGGCGCATTGGTCGAGCCGCCGATCGCGGAGTTGACCACGATGCAGTTCTCGAACGCCTCGCGCGTCAGGAAGTCCGACGGCTTCAAATCCTCCCAGACCATGTCGACGATGCGCTTGCCGGTCTCGTAGGCGATCTGGCCGCGCTCGCGATACGGCGCCGGGATCGCCGCGCAGCCCGGCAGCGAGAAGCCGAGCGCTTCCGCGAGCGAGTTCATGGTGGAGGCGGTGCCCATCGTGTTGCAGTGGCCGACCGAGGGGGCCGAAGAGGCCACGATCTCGATGAATTGCTCATAGTCGATCTCGCCGGCGGCGAGCCGTTCGCGCGCCTTCCACACCACGGTGCCGGAGCCGGTGCGCTGGCCCTCGTGCCAGCCGTTCAGCATCGGGCCGCCCGACAGCACGATCGCCGGCAGGTTGACGGTCGCCGCCGCCATCATGCAGGCCGGCGTGGTCTTGTCGCAGCCGGTGGTCAGCACCACGCCGTCGAGCGGATAGCCGAACAGCACCTCGACCAGGCCGAGATAGGCGAGGTTGCGGTCGAGCGCCGCAGTCGGGCGCTTGCCGGTCTCCTGGATCGGATGGGTCGGAAACTCCATCGCGATGCCGCCGGCGGCGCGGATGCCCTCGCGGACGCGGTGTGCGAGCTCGAGGTGATGCCGATTGCAGGGCGAGAGGTCGTTGCCGGTCTGCGCGATGCCGATGATCGGCTTACCCGACTGCAATTCCTCTCGCGTCAGGCCGTAATTGAGATAGCGCTCGAGATAGAGCGCGGTCATGCCCGGATTGTGCGGGTTGTCGAACCATTCCTGGGAGCGGAGCCTGCGGCCCTTGCCCTTGCTGGTCGCGCCTGCGGCGTCGTGCCCGTTGGTGGGGGGTTTTGTCATTGGTTTCTCCCGCAATGCAAACTTGTGGGCCCATTCAAGGGCTCTGGTTCAAGGTCGTTTCTACCTTGCGCAAATCGTCATGCATTACAAACCCGACCGATCACGCACAGGTGTTTCGTGTGATGGATTGGACCTTAGTTGAAGGGTCTTGGTTGCGCTATCATTTTATCATTTTCGCGTCCCTTATGACAGGCAGCTGCCGGGCGACGTCAATTGCGTCGCGCCGAGCTTTGCCGTTCCATGACACTGAAGCCGAGATCGACGACGGGTTCGGTCGGCCGGCGCCCTTCCAGCGTCTCGATCACCATCACGGCAGCGTTTCTGCCCATTTCGTAGCGGTTGGTACGCACGCTGCTCAAGGTCGGCTCGCTCGACGCCATGAATTCGAGGTCATTGAAGCCGACGATCGCCATCTGCTCCGGCACTGCCATGTGCCGCCGCTTGCATTCGAACAGCGCGCCGAGCGCAAGGTCGTCATTGACGCAGAACACGGCGTCGATGTCGGGCGCCTTGGCGAGCAGGTCGGCAAACAGCGTGCCGCCGAGCGTGACCGAGGTCGGGATCGCCGTTGTCACAATAAGCTGTGGATCGAACAGCCCAGCGTCGGTCATCGCGGAGCGATAGCCGTCGAGCCGGCGCTGCACCCGCGGATCCATCCGCGCGCCGAGGAATCCGATCCGCCGGTAGCTCTGCGCCAGCAGGTGGGCGATGGCGGCTTTTGCGGCGTCAAAATGCGAGAATCCGATCATCATGTCGATCGGGGAGGGACCGACCTCCATGATCTGGACGATCGGACAATCGACCGTCTCCATGATGCGGCGGGAATCGGCGGTCTGGTTGATGCCGGTAATGATCAGCCCGGCCGGCTTCTGTGCCAGAAACAGACGCAGCAGGCGCTCTTCCTGCAGGATGCTGTAGCGGGTGTTGGCGAGCTGAATGCTGTAGCGGCTGCCGTCGAGCGCGTCATAGATGCCGCGCAGCACGTCGGAGAACACGTTGTTGGTCAGCGACGGGATCAGGACACCGATCACCTCGGTGCGCTGCGACGCAAGCGCGCGTGCCGCGAGATTGGGCACGTAACCGAGTTCTTTTGCCGCACTATCGACCCGCGCGCGCTTGCCGGCCGAAAGTGCTTCCGGATTCCTGAAGAACCGTGAGGCCGTAATCGGACTGACACCGGCGAGCTTCGCGACTTCGGCGAGCCGGATCTTGCCTGGCGTGATGCGCTTTCGGGCCATTTGCCGCTCATATCACGACGTTCGTCGCAGACAAACTGATATTGACAGCGCTACCAAGCGATTGCTAATCGAACGATTGCCAAAACCGGATAAACTGCGGACAATAACGTCAGTCCAACAGCGCCGCGCACCCAGCGCGGCCGGAACAAAACAGAGCGGTGGCGGCACTCGTCGTACGTCGTCGGGAACTTGAGGGAGGGAAGTGGATGTCGTCGGTCCAGATTCGCGACGTGCGGAAATCGTTCGGCAATTTTGAGGTCCTGCACGGCGTGTCGATCCCGATCGAGGACGGCGAGTTCGTCGTTCTGGTCGGCCCCTCCGGCTGCGGCAAGTCGACCCTGCTGCGCATGCTGGCGGGGCTCGAGAACATCACCTCCGGCACGATCTCGATCGGCGACCGCGTCGTCAACAATGTCCAGCCCAAAGAGCGCGACATTGCAATGGTGTTCCAGAACTACGCGCTCTACCCGCACATGACGGTCGCCGACAATATGGGCTTCTCGCTCAAGCTGCGCGGCGCCAAGCCCGAGGAGATCTCGACCGGCGTCAAGCGCGCCGCGGAAATCCTTGCGCTTACGCCGCTGCTCGAGCGCTATCCCCGCCAGCTTTCGGGCGGCCAGCGCCAGCGCGTCGCGATGGGCCGCGCCATCGTGCGCGATCCCCAGGTGTTCCTGTTCGACGAGCCGCTGTCGAACCTCGACGCCAAGCTGCGTGTTGCAATGCGCACCGAGATCAAGGAGCTGCACCAGCGGCTGAAGACCACGACCGTCTACGTCACCCACGACCAGATCGAGGCCATGACGATGGCCGACAAGATCGTCGTGATGCATGACGGCATCGTCGAGCAGATGGGCTCGCCGCTCGAACTCTATGACACGCCGGCGAACCAGTTCGTGGCCGGTTTCATCGGTTCGCCGGCGATGAATTTCCTCAAGGGCAATGTGAAGGTGAACGGCGCCGCCTATTTCGAGGGACCGAACGGCGTCAAGCTGCCGCTGAAATCGGCGCCGGCCAATTCCGACGGCCAGCCCGCGGTCTACGGCGTGCGGCCCGAGCATTTCACCATCGCCGATGACGGCGCCGAGGCCGAGATCGTGGTGGTCGAGCCGACCGGGTCGGAGACCCAGGTGTTCGCCAAGCTCGGCGGCGAGCAGGTCGTCGCCGTGTTCCGCGAGCGCCATCTGTTCAACCCGGGCGACAAGGTTCGGCTCAAGCCGGATCCGTCGCTGGTCCATCTGTTCGACGATTCGACGGGGAAGCGACTGAACAGCTGACGGACCGATCGATCTTAATGGCCGACCAACAGGCCAGATCAAAAACAACAAAAACACAATCATAGGGAGAAGGACGATGCACGATTTTACTCGCCGCTCGCTACTTCAGGGCGGCACGGCGCTGGCTGCAACCGGCATGCTCACCGGGCCGGCGCTGTTTGACTTCGCCAAGGCCTGGGCGCAGAGCGCGCCCTGGAAGGCGGAGCCCGGCGCCAAGCTCACCGTGATGCGCTGGAAGCGCTTCGTGCCCGCGGAAGACGATGCATTCAACGCCATGGTCGCGGCCTTCAAGTCGGCAACCGGCACCGAGATGAACGTGTTCAGCGAGTCCTTCGAGGACGTGCAGCCGAAGGCCTCGGTCGCCGCCAACACCGGCTCGGGTCTCGACCTCGCCTGGGGCCTGCACACGCTGCCGCAGCTGTTCCCGACCAAGGTTCTCAAGATGAACGACGTTGCCGATTATCTCGGCAACAAGTATGGCGGCTGGACCGAAGCCGCGGCCAAAACCTGCAAGCAGGGCAATGACTGGCTCGGCATTCCCGTCGCGACCATCGGCGGCTATTTGACCTATCGCAAGTCGGCGGTCGAGAAGGCCGGCTTCAAGCAGGTGCCGTCCGATTTCCCGGCCTATCTCGAACTGTGCAAGGCGCTGAAGAAGAACAACACGCCGGCCGGCTTCGCGCTCGGCCACGCCACCGGCGACGCCAATGCCTGGGTGCACAACATCCTCTGGGGCCACAACGCCTGGACTGTCGACAAGGACGACAAGGTCATCATAAACTCGCCGGAGACGATGAAGGCGCTGGAATATGCCAAGGCGCTGTCGGAGACCTTCATTCCGGGTGTCGCGTCCTGGAACGACTCCTCCAACAACAAGGCCTTCCTGTCCGGCGAGCTGTTCCTGACCTCGAACGGCATCTCGATCTACGTCGCGGCCAAGGACGATCCGAGCAAGAAGGAGCTCGCCGAGGACATCGACCACGCATTGTGGCCGGTCGGCTCGATCGGCAAGCCGACCGAATTGCAACTCGCGGTTCCGATCCTCGCCTTCAACTTCTGCAAATATCCGAACGCGGCAAAGGCGTTCATCGCCTTCATGCTGGAGAAGGAGAATTTCGAGAAGTGGCTGTCGGGCGCGCGGGGTTATCTCACCCACACGCTCAATGCCTACGACTCGGCTCCGGTGTGGACCGCCGATCCGAAGAACGCGGTGTTCGGCCAGGCCTCGAAGCGCGCGCTGCCGGCCTCCGGCATCGGTACGCCCGGCGAGAAGGCCGCGACCGCGATCGCCGACTTCATTGTGGTCGACATGTTCGCGAACTACTGCACCGGTGCCAAGGACGGCAAGGCCGCGATGGCGGAAGCCGAACGGCAGCTGAAGCGCATCTATCGCTGATGTGATGGCCGCGGGCGGCGGAGAGCCGCCGCCCGCGTCATCATTGGAATGCCATCATTGGAATATTGCGTAGTCATGCTCAATCCGTTGAGCAATCGGGACATCGCCTATGGCTGACATCGCCCTTGCGCCGCGACGTGCGAAAACCGAAATCCGCGAAGCGACCACCTGGGATCAGCTCCGCCACAACAAGAACTGGCTCGGCTTCTGGTTCATGTTGCCGGCGATGGCGTTCCTGATCTTCTTCCTGGCCTATCCGCTCGGGCTCGGCATCTGGCTGTCCTTCACCGACACCCGCATCGGCCGCGTCGGTCATTTCATCGGCACTGAGAACTATGAATGGTTGTGGGACGATGCCATCTTCTGGCTGTCGGTCTTCAACACGCTGCTCTACACCTTCATCGCGAGCGCCGTGAAGTTCGCGGTCGGACTCTATTTGGCGCTGCTGCTCAACGAGCGCATGCCGTTCAAGGCGCTGTTGCGGGCCGCGGTGCTGATCCCCTTCATCGTGCCGACCGTGCTGTCGGCGCTGGCGTTCTGGTGGATCTTCGATTCCCAGTTCTCGATCATCTCCTGGTCGCTCAAGCATCTCGGCCTGATCACCCAGAACATCAATTTCCTCGGCGACACCACCTGGGCCCGGATCTGCGTGATCTTCGCCAATATCTGGCGCGGCGTACCGTTCGTGGCGATCACGCTGCTGGCGGGCCTGCAGACCGTGCAGCCGTCGCTGTATGAGGCGGCGACGTTGGATGGCGCCTCGCGCTGGCAGATGTTCCGCTACATCACCTATCCCTTGCTGACGCCGATCATCGCCGTCGTGATGACGTTCTCGGTGCTGTTCACCTTCACCGACTTCCAGCTGATCTGGGCGATGACGCGCGGCGGCCCGGTCAACGCCACTCATTTGATGGCGACGCTGTCGTATCAGCGCGCGATCATCGCGGGGCAGCTGGGCGAGGGCGCTGCGATCTCGAGCGCGATGATCCCGTTCCTGCTCGCCGCGATCATGGTGTCATGGTTCGGCCTGCAACGCAGGAAGTGGCAGCAGGGAGAGAGCAATGACTGATCTTCCCGCCTCCAAGGTCGACCTCAAGAGCATCCTGTCGACGCCGTCGCGCGTCGACAACAGCGAGGGCATGAGCTACCTGCAGTCGGTGCCGCGGCGGATCGTGACGCTCTACATCCCGCTGTCGATCATCGTGATCATCCTGCTGTTCCCGTTCTATTGGATGGGGCTGACGGCGATCAAGCCGGACGAGCAACTGCTCGATCTCGACAAGTACAATCCGTTCTGGACCTGGAATCCGACCTTCAAGCACGTCCACAAGCTGCTGTTCGAGAGCTACTATCCGCATTGGCTCTGGAACACGATGTATGTGGCGGTGGGCGCCACCTTGCTGTCGATCATCGCGAGCGTGCTCGCGGCCTATGCGATCGTGCGGCTGCGCTACAAGGGCGCCAACGTCGTCGGCGGCCTGATCTTCCTGGCCTATCTGGTGCCGCCGTCGATCCTGTTCATTCCGCTCGCGACCGTCGTGTTTCAGTACGGCCTGTTCGACTCGCCCCTGGCGCTGATCCTGACCTATCCGACGATCCTGATTCCGTTCTCGACCTGGCTGTTGATGGGATATTTCAAGACCATCCCGTTCGAGCTCGAGGAATGCGCGCTGATCGACGGCGCCAGCCGCTGGCAGATACTGATCAAGATCGTGCTGCCGCTCGCCGTCCCCGGCCTGATCTCGGCCTTCATCTTCTGCTTCACGCTGTGCTGGAACGAATTCATCTATGCGCTGACGTTCCTGCAATCGACCCCGAACAAGACCGTGCCGGTCGCCATCGTCAACGAATTCGTTGACGGTGACATCTATCGCTGGGGGTCCCTGATGGCAGGGGCGCTATGCGGCTCGCTACCGCTGGTTATTCTTTACGCGTTCTTCGTAGAGCATTATGTCTCGGCGATGACGGGTGCCGTGAAGGAATGAGCGCGCAAGGCCCGCAGCTGAATTCGAACAAGACAAGAAAAGGAGCAGGGTCGTGCACATTCTGATTCTGGGCGCCGCCGGCATGGTCGGCCGCAAGCTGACCGAGCGTCTCTTGCGCGAGGGCCGCCTCGGCAAGCAAGAGATCACCCGGATGACGCTGCAGGACGTGGTCGCGCCGGCCAAGCCCGCCAATGCCTCGATCCCGGTCAATGTGGTCGCATCCGATTTCGCCGATGCCGGCGCCGCGGCGCCCCTGATCGCCGAGCGTCCCGAGGTGATCTTCCATCTCGCCGCGATCGTCTCGGGCGAGGCCGAGGCCGAGTTCGACAAGGGCTACCGGATCAACCTCGACGGCACCCGCTATCTGATCGACGCCATCCGTGCCGTCGGCGGCGGCTACAAGCCGCGGCTGGTGTTCACGTCCTCGATCGCGGTGTTTGGCGCGCCGTTCCCCGAGAAGATCGGCGACGAGTTCTTCCATACGCCGCTGACGAGCTATGGCACGCAGAAGTCGATCTGCGAGCTCCTGATCAACGACTACACCCGCAAGGGTCTGCTCGACGGGATCTCGATCCGCCTGCCGACAATCTGCGTGCGTCCGGGCAAGCCGAACAAGGCGGCGTCCGGCTTCTTCTCGAATATCATCCGCGAGCCGCTGGCGGGCGAGGAGGCAGTGCTGCCGGTCTCCGAGGACGTCCGGCACTGGCACGCCTCGCCGAAATCGGCGGTCGGCTTTCTGGTTCACGCCGGCACGATGGATCTCAATGCGATGGGGCCGCGGCGCAATCTCAGCATGCCCGGGATGTCCGTCACCGTCGGCGAGCAGATCGCGTCGCTGGAGCGCGTCGCCGGCAAGAACGTCACCGCGCGGATCAAGCGGGTGCCCGATCCGACCATCATCAGCATCGTCTCGGGCTGGCCGCGCGATTTCGCCACCGACCGCGCGCTGAAGCTCGGCTTCACCACGGCCGAGAAGACGTTCGACGACATCATCCGGATCCATATCGAGGACGAACTCGGCGGCAAGTTCGCCGCCTGAGCAACGTCCGAGCTAAAGCATGATCCGGACAAGTGCGAAGCGGTTTCCCTCGCGACAAACGCGGAACGCGTTTGCGCGAAGATCATGCTCAGACAAGGGGCTAAGGCGCGATGATGATTCAACCAGGCTTCATCGCGCTTTAGCGCGGCGCTTGAGATGACCAGAGTTGCCAGCATCGGCGAATGCATGATCGAGCTGCGCCAGGCTCCTGGCGGCCAGCTCGGCGGGCTGTATTCGCGCTCCTATGGCGGCGACACGCTCAACACCGCGGTCTATCTGTCCCGGCTCGGCATCCACGTCGATTACTTCACGGCGCTCGGCGATGATGCGCTGAGCGATGAGATGATCGCGGGCTGGGCGAGCGAAGGCATCGGCACCAAGCATGTCGCGCGATCGGCGGGCAAGCTGCCCGGCCTCTATCTGATCCAGACCGACGACAAGGGCGAGCGGCGCTTCTTCCACTGGCGTGACAGCGCCGCCGCCCGCGACCTGATGGATCTGCCCGAAACGGAAGACATCCTGAACTCACTCGCGACCTATGACGTCGTCTATCTCTCGGCGATCACGCTCTCGATCCTGCGCGAGGACGGGCAGGAGCGATTGCTGGCGGCGCTGAAGCGTGCGCGGCTGTTGGGGACGCGGTTTGCGTTCGACACCAATTTCCGCGCCCGCGGCTGGCCGGACCTGAACGTCGCGCGGAAGGTCTTCAGCAGCGCGTTCGAGACGGCCGATATCGTGCTTGCCTCGACCGAGGATCTGGCGCCGCTTTATCCCGGCGAGAGCAACACGGCGCTGCTGGCCGGCATCTCGAGCCCCGAGGTGGTGCTGAAGCTCGCCGAGCCGGCCTGCATCGTGCGCTCGGCCGGCGGAACGCGCGAGGTGAAGGCGGAGCAGCTTACCAAGCCGGTGGTCGATACCACCGCGGCCGGCGACAGCTTTGCCGCCGCCTATCTCGCCGCGCGGCTCGGCGGCGCCGAGCCAGAGGAGGCGGCGCGCGCCGGCCATCGGCTGGCCGGTGTCGTGGTGTGCTATCCCGGCGCGATCATTCCGCGCTACGCCATGCCGCCGAAAAAGGCGCTTCGTCTCCCACCATCCCGTAAGGCCTCGCAATGACAACGACATCGAAGCAGGACCGGATCGCCGAGCTGATCCGTCAGGCCACCGTGATCCCGGTGCTGACCATCGAGCGGCTCGAGGACGCGGTGCCGCTTGCAAAGGCGCTGGTCGCCGGCGGCGTGCGGACGCTCGAGGTGACGCTGCGGACGGCGGTCGCGGTCGACGCGGCCAGGGCCATCATCGCCGGTGTGCCGGAGGCAATCGTCGGGATCGGCACGATCCTCAATGGTGACGACCTGATGCGCGCCGAGGCGCTGGGCGCCAAATTCGGCATCAGCCCGGGTGCGACGCCCGAGCTGTTGGCGGCGGCAGCCTCCAGCCAGCTGCCCTTCGCGCCGGGGATCGCGACCGCCTCCGAGTTGATGCAGGCGCTGGCCCACGGCTTCGACGTCGTCAAATTCTTCCCGGCCGAGCAGGCGGGCGGTATCAAGGCACTGCGGGCTCTGGCCGGGCCATTTCCGCAGGTCAGGGTGTGCCCGACCGGCGGGGTCAGCGAGGCCAATGCGGTGACCTGGCTCGCCGAACCGAATGTGCTGGCGGTCGGCGGTTCCTGGCTGTGCCCCGCGGCCGATATCCGCGCCGCCAATTGGGCGGGCATAACCGCCATGTGCGCGACGGCGATGAAAACGCTGAAAGCCGCCTGAAGATACGCTACATAACTCTCCGAACAGGAACAGGGAGATACAGCCATGACCGCCAGCATCGTGGGTTGGGCGCACACGCCATTCGGAAAGTTCGACGCGGAGACCGTCGAGGGTCTCGTGGTCAAGGTCGCCAACGAGGCGCTGGCTGACGCCGGCATCGCCGCGTCCGATGTCGACGAAATTATGCTCGGTCATTTCAACGCCGGCTTCTCGCCGCAGGATTTTACGGCCTCGCTGGTACTGCAGGCCAATCCGGCGCTGCGCTTCAAGCCGACCACCCGGGTCGAGAATGCCTGCGCCACCGGATCGGCCGCCGTGCATCAGGGCATTCGCGCCATCGAAGCCGGCGCCGCGAAGATCGTGCTGGTGGTCGGCGTCGAGCAGATGACGAAGACGCCGGGCCCGGAGATCGGCAAGAACCTGCTCAAGGCGTCGTATCTGCCCGAGGACGGCGACACGGTCGGCGGCTTTGCCGGCGTGTTCGGCAAGATCGCGCAGGCCTATTTCCAGAAATACGGCGACCAGTCGGATGCGCTGGCGATGATCGCCGCCAAGAACCACAAGAACGGCGTCGCCAATCCCTATGCGCAGATGCGCAAGGATTTCGGCTTCGAGTTCTGCCGCGCCGAGAGCGACAAGAACCCGTTCGTCGCCGGTCCCTTGAAGCGCACCGACTGCTCGCTGGTCTCGGACGGCGCCGCGGCACTGGTGCTGACCGATGCCGAGACCGCCAAGACCATGGGCAAGGCGGTGAACATCCGTGCCACCGCGCATGCGCAGGATTTCCTGCCGATGTCCAAGCGTGACATCCTGCAGTTCGAAGGCTGCACCACCGCCTGGCAGCGCGCGCTGCAGAAGGCCGGCCTGCAGCTCTCCGACCTGTCCTTCGTCGAGACCCATGACTGCTTCACCGTCGCCGAGCTGATCGAATATGAAGCGATGGGCCTGACGCCGAAGGGACAGGGCGCGCGCGCGATCATGGAAGGCTGGACCCAGAAGGACGGCAAGCTGCCGGTCAATCCGTCCGGCGGCCTCAAGGCCAAGGGCCACCCGATCGGCGCCACCGGCGTCTCCATGCATGTGATGAGCGCGATGCAGCTCACGGGGCAAGCGCCCGAGGGCATGCAGCTCAAGAACCCGCAGATCGGCGGCATCTTCAACATGGGCGGCGCCGCGGTCGCCAACTACGTCTCGATCCTCGAGCCGGCGAAGTAGCTTGAACATTGCCGAATGGCTGGCGGCGACGGCACGGGCGCGTCCCGACGCGCCGGCGCTGCTGACCGGTTTCGATCTCGACGCCGACTACGCCACCTTTGCCCGCCGCGCCGCCTCGATCGGGGCGGCGCTGGCGCGCGATCACGGCATTGCCGCCGGCGACCGCATCGCGCTGTTTGCGTCGAACTGCACGCAATATCTCGAATGCCTCTACGGCATCTGGTGGATCGGCGCCGCCGCGATCCCGATCAACGCCAAGCTGCACGGCCGCGAGGCGGCGTGGATCTGCGGCAATGGCGGTGCCGAGCTCGCCTTCGTCTCCGATGACACGATCGGTGCGTTGAACAAGGCGAAGGACGACTGCCCCGCCGGCATGACCACGCTGTCGGTCGACAGCGACGCTTACAAGACGATGCGAAGCGGCGAGGGGCCACCTGCACCGCTGCCGCGCGAAAACAACGATCTCGCCTGGCTGTTCTACACATCGGGCACCACGGGCCGTCCCAAGGGCGTGATGCTCAGCCACGGCAATCTGGTCGCGATGTCGCTGTGCTATCTCGCCGACGTCGATCCGGCGACGCCGCACGATGCCTCGCTCTATGCCGCGCCGATCTCGCATGGCGCCGGCCTCTACAATTTCCCGCACGTCCGGATGGGCGGCCGCCACGTCGTGCCGGAGTCCGGCGGCTTCGATCCTGACGAGGTGCTCAACCTCGGCCGCCAGCTTGACAATGTCGTGATGTTCGCGGCCCCCACGATGGTGCGCCGCCTGGTCGATGCCGCGAAGAAGCGCGGCGAGAACGGCGAGGGGCTGCGCACCATCATCTATGGCGGTGGTCCGATGTACACGGCCGACATCACCGATGCGATGACGACGATGGGCCAGCGCTTCGTGCAGATCTATGGCCAGGGCGAGTCGCCGATGACCATCACGGCGCTGTCGCGCGGCTGGCACGCCCGGAGCGATCATCCGCGCTATCTCGAACGGCTGGCTTCAGTCGGGCTGGCGCAGAGCGTCGTCACCGTGCGCATCACCGACAAGGACGGCACGCCGCTGCCTCCCGGGGAGACCGGCGAGATCGAGGTCAAGGGCGCGACCGTGATGCTCGGCTACTGGAACAATCCGAAGGCCAATGCCGAGACATTGAAGGACGGCTGGCTGCGCACCGGCGATGTCGGCCGGCTCGACGCCGACGGCTTCCTCACGCTGTCGGACCGCTCCAAGGACGTGATCATCTCCGGCGGCACCAACATCTATCCGCGCGAGGTCGAGGAAGCCCTGCTGACCCATCCCGATGTCAGCGAGGTCTCGGCCGTCGGTGTGCCGGATCCGGAATGGGGCGAGATCGTCGTCGCCTGCGTCGTGCTCGCGGACGGCGCCGCCGCCGACGACGGCAAGCTCGACGCGCATTGCCTTGCCTCGATCGCCCGCTTCAAGCGGCCGAAGCGCTATGTCTATCTCGATGCCCTGCCGAAGAACAATTACGGCAAGGTGCTGAAGACCGCGCTGCGGGAGATGCTGGCCAAAGGCATGGGCTAAAGCGGGGCGAGCCTGGGTTGAATCGAAAACATCGAAGACAACCCCATGCACTGTAGGGATTGGGGTCACTAAGGCGGTTAAGGGATATGCCCGGACCTCCCGCCGCGCTAAGCTGCCTGTGCTTGTCACCGGGAGAACGGACCATGGGAATCGAGACGTCTCTGTCGCTGTCGGAAGTGAACGATCGCATCGCGATCCTCCGGGACAATATCAGGCAGCTGATCGAGCAGGCCGCAGGCGCAGCCGGCGCCGAAGTCGAGGAGCGCATCGCCGAGCGGCTCGAGCAGCAGAATGCGGAACTGGAAAAGCTCCTGAAGGCGCGCGAGGTGATGACGGGGCAGTCGCCGGCATAAGGGCGGCGGTGAATACGCTTCGTTTTGCCCAGCCTGCGTTCCGCCGCACGGAAGCGGCCCGGCCGCAGCCATGCATACGCCCATACGCCCGGCGCAGCTTGATCTCTTGGAATAGCTCCCGTTACTAGCTCTATAACCACGACATCCGGGAGCGAACAAGACGATGGGACCACTGCAGGGTATCAAGGTCGTCGACATGACGACCGTGCTGATGGGACCCTACGCCACGCAGATGCTGGGCGATTACGGCGCCGACGTCATCAAGGTGGAATCCCCCGACGGCGACGTGACGCGGCAGATCGGTCCGACGCGGCATCCCGGCATGGGACCGGTGTTCCTCAACACCAATCGCAGCAAGCGCTCGGTCTGCCTCGATCTGAAGAAGCCGGCGGGGCGCGAGGCGGTGCTGCGGCTGATCGCGAAGGCCGACGTGCTGGTCTACAATGTGCGCCCGCAGGCGATGGCGCGGCTGCAGCTCGGCTATGACGTCGTTTCCAAGGTCAACCCGCGGCTGATCTATGCCGGCGTGTTCGGCTTCGGCCAGGAGGGACCTTATGCCGCCAAGCCCGCCTATGACGATCTGATCCAGGGCGCGACCGCGCTGCCGGCGCTGATGGCGCAAACCTCGGACGGCGTGCCGCGCTATGTGCCGAACGCGCTGGTGGATCGCATCGTCGGCCTCACCGCGGTCGGCGCGATCTGTGCGAGCCTTGTGCATCGCGATCGCACCGGGCAGGGCCAACGCGTCGATATTCCGATGTTCGAGACCATGGCCGGCTTCGTCATGGGCGATCACATGGGCGGGTTGACCTACGATCCGCCGCTCGACAAGGGCGGCTATGCGCGCCATCTGTCGCCGGACCGGCGGCCATACAAGACGCTCGACGGCTATATCTGCGTGATCGTCTACAACGACAAGCAGTGGGAGAACTTCTTCAAGGCGACCGGCCGCGACGATCTGCGCAGCGATCCGAAATTCGCGACCTTCGCCGGCCGCGCCACCAATATCGATGTCGTCTACGCCGAGCTCGCGCGCATCCTGCAGACCAAGACGACCGCCGAGTGGAACGGGATCCTCGAAAAGGCCGACGTGCCGGTAATGCCGATGCACGATCTCGAGAGCCTGCTGGAGGACCCGCATATGGTCGCGACCGGCGTCTTCCCCGTGGTCGATCATCCGACCGAGGGGCGGATCCGCAGCATGACGCCGTCGGCGCGGTGGTCGGAGACCAAGGTCGAGCCGAGCCGGCTGGCGCCACGGCTCGGCGAGCACAGTGCGGAGATTTTGCGGGAGGCAGGCTTCTCCACCGAGGAGATCGCGGCGATGGTGCGCGACGGCGCGGCCAAAGCGGTGCAGGCATAGGAGCACGACAGATGGATTTCGCACTCTCCGCCAACCAGGAATCGATCCGCGATGCCGTCGCCAAGATCTGCTCGCGCTTTGACGAAGCCTACTGGCTGAAGAAGGACAAGGAGGGCGGCTATCCGGCCGACTTCCACCGCGCGCTGGCCGATGCCGGCTGGCTCGGCATCTGCATCCCCGAGGAATATGGCGGCTCCGGGCTCGGCATCACCGATGCCGCGATCATGATGCGCACGATCTCCGAATCCGGTGCCGGCATGTCCGGCGCGTCCGCGGTGCATATGAACGTGTTCGGGCTCAATCCGGTGGTGGTGTTCGGCACCAAGGAGCAGTGCCAGCGCATGCTGCCGCCGATCATCGACGGCCGCGACAAGTCCTGCTTCGCGGTGACCGAGCCGAACACCGGCCTCAACACCACGCAGCTCAAGACCCGCGCGGTGCGCCAGGGCGACAAATACATCGTCAACGGCCAGAAGGTGTGGATCTCGACCGCCCAGGTCGCCAACAAGATCCTGCTGCTCGCGCGCACCACGCCGCTGGAGGAGGTGCGCAGCCCGACCCATGGCCTCAGCCTGTTCTACACCGATTTCGACCGCAAGCGCGTCACCGTGCACGAGATCGAGAAGATGGGCCGCAAGCCAGTCGATTCCAACGAGCTGTTCTTCGAGAATTTCGAGATCCCGGTCGAAGACCGTATCGGCGAGGAGGGCCGCGGCTTCGAATACATCCTGCACGGCATGAATCCCGAGCGCATCCTGATCGCGGCTGAAGCCGTCGGCCTCGGCCAGATCGCGCTGAAGCGGGCGTCGGAATATGCCAAGGGCCGCATCGTGTTCAACCGGCCGATCGGCATGAACCAGGCGATCCAGCATCCGCTGGCGAAGTGCTGGATGGAACTGGAGGCAGCCTGGCTGATGGTGCTGCGCGCCGGCTGGCAGTATGACCAGAACCTGCCCTGCGGCCCCGCGGCGAACTCCGCAAAATATCTCGCGGCGGAAGCCGGCTTCCATGCCTGCGAGCAAGCGGTGATGACCCATGGCGGCTTCGGCTACGCCAAGGAGTACCACGTCGAGCGCTACTTGCGGGAATCGCTGATCCCGCGCATCGCGCCGATCAGTCCACAGCTGATCCTCAGCTTCATCGGCGAGAAGGTGCTCGGCCTTCCGAAGTCGTATTGAGATGACGCAAGTCATTGTAGGTTGTCATTCCGGGATGGTCCGAAGGACCAGACCCGGAATCTCGAGATTCCGGGTTCGATGCTTCGCATCGCCCCGGAATGACGCTCTGAGATAGGTGCGCTGAAATGAGCTTCGTGACCGGCGTCGGCCTCACGTCCTACGGCAAGCATGAGGGCTTGTCCTCGCTCGACCTGATGAGCAAGGCGGCCGAGCTTGCGATCTCGGATGCCGGGCTGAAGCGCTCCGAGATCGACGGCATCCTCTGCGGCTACTCCACGGTCTCGCCGCACATCATGCTGGCCACGGTCTTCGCCGAGCACTTCGGCATTCGCCCGGCTTACGCGCACGCCGTGCAGGTCGGCGGCGCCACCGGGCTTGCGATGACCATGCTGGCGCATCACCTGGTCGACGCCGGTGTTGCAAAACACGTGCTGGTGGTCGGCGGCGAGAACCGGCTAACCGGGCAGAGCCGGGACGCCTCGATCCAGGCGCTGGCCCAGGTCGGCCATCCCGACTACGAGGTGACGCTGGGGCCGACGATCCCGGCCTATTACGGCCTGGTCGCAACGCGCTACATGCATGAATACGGCCTCACGCAGGTAGACCTCGCCGAGTTCGCGGTGCTGATGCGCAAGCACGCGCTGACGCATCCCGGCGCGCAATTCCACGAGCCGATCACGGTTGCCGACGTGATGGCCTCCAAGCCCGTGGCGATGCCGCTCAAGCTGCTCGACTGCTGCCCGGTGTCGGACGGCGGTGCGGCCTGTGTGATCAGCCGCGAGCCGACCGGCGAGCGGCAGGTCCGCGTCCGCGGCTGCGCCCAGGCACACACCCATCAGCACGTCACCGCAGCGCCTGCGCTGAGCGAACTCGGCGCCGAGATTTCGATCGCGAAAGCGAAGCAGGCGGCGGGCGTCGCGATCCCGGACGTGCGCTACGCCGCGGTCTATGACAGCTTCACGATCACGCTCGCGATGCTGCTGGAGGATCTCGGCCTTGCCGGACGCGGCGAGGCGGCGGCGCGGGTGCGCGCCGGCTATTTCAATCAGGATGGCGAGATGCCGCTCAACACCCATGGCGGCCTGCTCAGCTACGGCCATTGCGGCGTCGGCGGCGCGATGGCGCATCTGATCGAGACCCATCTGCAGATGACCGGCCGCGCCGAAAATCGTCAGGTGCGCGACGCCTCGGTGGCGCTTCTGCACGGCGATGGCGGCGTGCTGTCGTCGCATGTCAGCATGTTCCTGGAGCGCGTGCGATGAGCGGACCGATCGTGGACTGGACCAAGGGCACTGAAGCCATCGTCTACCAGACCTGCAACGGCTGCGGCGCGCGGCAATATTTCCGCCGCAGCTTTTGCGCCGCATGCGGTTCGCCAGATCTTGCCGAGCATCGCGCGAGTGGGGCAGGGACGGTGTATGCGACCTCGCTGGTCTGCCGCGCCGCGACGCCGGAGGCGCGGGCGCATGTGCCCTACAACATCGTGCTTGTCGATGCCGACGAAGGCTTTCGCATGATGGCCCATGGCGACAACGACCTTGCCATCGGCGACAAGGTCGCGGCGCGCTTCACGCAATTCGCGGGGAGGCTGGTTCCATATTTCGCAAAGGCGAAATGAGGGGCTGAACGATCCAGTCAGAACGCAAGACCAGGCTGAACAGGTTCGCTCTTGCCCCTCATAGTTTGCGGATCATTTTGGGCATGATCTTTCCGAAAACCGCTACACACTTTTCGGGATCATGCCTCAGTGCCAATAAAAGATCACGCTGGCGATGACGAGCATTGCCGTCACCGCCAGCATTTGCGCAAGCGCTTCCGAGGCCGCCCTCTTGGTGGCTTCCTTCATGCGTTTCCCCTAGACTTGGGCGTGACTCATCGTTGCGCAAATTGCGCGCAAGACGGCCGGATTTTTTACTCGGAACACCCCGCGTCGAGTATTCGCTTTTGACGAGTCCCCACTCAGCGAATATCGACTGTGACAGCGTTGTCTGGGAATGCGGCGGCAATTTGACTCGCGCGTGTCGCTCCTGCGACAGCAGCCCGTACAGAGCGTTTTCGAGCGAAGTGGATATCGGTTCGCGTGAAGAAAACGCGTCGAAACAAGGATCTAGGGCCCCGTTCCGATTTCATCGGAACGGAAAAAGCTCTAGTGTTTCGGAACCCGACAGAAACGACGGCAAGATCAAGGTTAGGAAATGGCCCGTATCGACTACTCCGATCCCGCGAAGGCAAGCCCGCGGACCCGCGAGATCCTCGACAAGAACCGCAACGCCAATATCTTTCGCATGATGGCGCATTCGCCAAGCTACTTTGAACAGTATTGCCGGCTCGGCGGCGCGATCCGCCACAAGGGCGAGCTCGATCCCGTCGTCCGCGAGCTTGCGATCACGCGCACCGGCATTCTCTGCGAGGCGCCCTACGAGATCGTCGCGCACAAGCGGATCGGCAAGAATGTCGGCGTCACCGACGAGCAGAACGCCGCGCTCGAGGATTGGCGGTCCGCGACCTGCTTCAACGATGTGCAGCGCGCGGCGCTCGCCTTCACCGACGAGATCGTCAAGCTCAAGAAGCCGACCGACGCGACCTTCAGGGCGATCGCAGTGAAGCTGACGCCGGCCGCGCTGATCGAGCTGCAACTCTCGGTCGGCTTCTACATCATGACGTCGAAATTTCTCGAGACCTTCGAGATCGACATGCAGCCGGTGACGGAAGTAGTGAGCTGAGCGGATCGCGTCGCGGAGTCCTTCGCCTCGCCCCGCCTGCGGGGAGAGGCCGGAGCGCATGCAGCGAAGCGGAATGCGGTCCGGGTGAGGGGGAATCTCCGCGAGTCTAACTCGAAGTTATTTTGCGGATGCAGCCCCTCACCCCGACCCTCTCCCCGCGAAGGGCGGGGAGAGGGAGAACAGAGAGACCTACCCCGACGTCAGCAGATCCACCTTTGCATTCGCCAGGATCAGCCGTTCGGCGAGGATCTGCGCGAGGTTGCGCATGATCCGCTCGCCGGCGCGCGGATGTCGCTCGCGGAAGCGCTCGAAATCCTCGATCGTCACTTCGTAGGTGGTCGCCGACATGTCGGCGACCACGTCCGCGACCCGCTTCGGCTCCAGCAGCGCCATCTCGCCGAACGCCATGCCGGCAGTCAGCGTCGCGAGCCGGATGCCGTCCGGCAGGGTGACGTGGACCACGCCGCTGCGGAGGAAGAACAGCGAGGTGGCCTCGCTGCCCGCGGCGATGACCTTTTCATTCTGCTGGTAGGTCCGGACCGTGCAAATCGAGGTGAGATCGGCGATCTCGGCTTCGCTCAATCCGGCGAGCAGCGGCTGCTCGGAAAGCTCCGTGGTCTCGAGGAAGTCGATCGAGCCGCCATAGCGGTAGACGATCTGGTCCTCGGCCCACTCGATCGCGGTGTCGAGCAGATAGAAATCCCTGATATTGCCGAGCCGCCTGGTCCACTCGCTGATCGTGGCCCATTCGCGCGAGGTCCGCTTGATGCCGGACAGGATCACGGTGACGCCGAGCTCGGCGAGCTCCTGGAAAGCTTCGGCCACCAGCCTTGCGCCGGCGCGGGTCGTCGCGGTGACGCGGCGCAGATCGAAGATCACGAATTCGGGCCGCGGGCTGCCGGCGAGGCGGCGCGAGACATAGTCGACATTGGAGAGCGACAGGGTGCCGACCAGCTCGATCACTCGGACCTCCTGGAAGTGCCTTGCCAGGATCTCCTGCTCCTGCGGCCGGCGCACCCGCCGCGACGGGTTCTTGCCGATATTGTAGTCGGCGATGATGCTGTGGCGTGCGTCGTCGCTGCGGTTGAGCATATGCAGGTCGTAATGCGCCGACAGCGTCTCGCACACCTTGATGCCGCGCACGCTGTTGCCGTGCTTGTCGAGTTTTGGCGAATAGCTGCCGAGCCCCAGCCGCGCCGGCAGTGCCGCCAGAATGCCGCCGCCGACGCCGCTCTTGGCGGGAATGCCGACGCGGTAGATCCATTCGCCGGCATAGTCGTACATGCCCGACGAGGTCATCACCGATAGCGTGCGCGCGATGGCGTAGGGCGTCACCACCTGCTCCTCTGTCAGCGGGTTGATGCCGCGATTGGCGAGCGTCGCCGCCATCACGGCGGTGTCGCGTGCGGTGACCAGGATGGAGCATTGCCGGAAATAGACGTCGAGCACCGCAGGCACGTTCTCGGTGATCACGCTGTTGGTGCGCAGCAGATAACCGATCGCCCGGTTGCGGTCGCCGGTGGCGCTCTCGGAGGCATAGACCGCCTCGTCGATATCGAGCTCACGTCCGGCGAAGCGGCCGAGCGCCTGGCGGATGTAGTCGAACGCGCCGTCGCCCTTGTCGGCGTGGAGCAGGCCGGAGCAGGCGATCGCGCCGGCATTGACCATCGCATTGAACGGATGGTTCTCGGCATTGAGCCGGATCGAGTTGAAGGGGTCGCCGGACGGCTCGACGCCGATCACGCTTTCCACCCGTTCGGCGCCCAGCGTGTCCAGCGCCAGCGCGAACACGAACGGCTTCGACATCGACTGGATGGTGAACGGCACCCTGGTGTCGCCGACCTCGTAGACGTGGCCGTCGAGCGTCGCCAGGCTGATGCCGAAATGGGCAGGGTCGGCCTTGCCGAGCTCGGGGATGTAGTCGGCAACCGCGCCCGCGGCCTCCGGCAGGAAGTCTGCGTAACAAGTGTGCAGAAACCGCAGCAGCGGCGGCTTCGAGCTGGACCAAGCCGTGGTGGTGGCGGTGACGGGAGGAGGCGATCGTTTCATCGCCTCCTGTTGTGCAACGCAATCAAGGCGCGCGCAACTGGTTCGGAACCAGCGCCTGACGGCGGACCAGCAGCAAGGCGATCAACACCGTCGGGGCGAGGATCGCAAGCCCCAGCAGCGACACCTGCAGTTGCGACAGCGGGTTGATGCCGCCGCCTGGCGTCGCGAGCACGAAGCCGCCGATCACCAGCAGCACCCGGAGCGGCCATTCCAGGGCACCGGCGCCGCGGAGGTCGCCGACGAAGGCCTGGTAGCCCTGGATGCCGCCGCAGATGAACAGCGTGCCGCAGGCCGCGAGCGCCATCAGGCCGAGGCCGGCGAGATAGGGGCTCGGTCCCTGCATCACCAGCGCCGGGTTCAGCACGAAGAAGAACGGGATGAAATAGATGATGCTGCCGACCCACATCGATTCCCATCCGGTCTTCATCGCGGGCGAGCCGGCGATGCCGGCCGCAGCGAAGGAGGCGATCGCCACCGGCGGGGTGATCGACGACAGCATGCCCCAATAGAAGATGAACATGTGCACCGCCATCCGGTTCAGCCCGAGCTTCTCCAGCGCGGGCGCGACCAGGATGGCGAGGAAGATGTAGCAGGCGGTGGTGGTCAGCCCGAGGCCGAGGATCAGGCTGGTGAAGGCGCACATCACGAGCAGCAGGAACGCGTTGTCGCCCGCAAGCGTCAAAAGATCGTTGGCCAGGCTCGAGACCACGCCGGTCATCGAGAACGCCCCGATCAGCAGACCGCAACCGGCGAGGATGCCGACCAGCTCGACGAAGGTGCGGCCATTGACCTCGAGGAATTTTCCGATCGTCCCGAGCGTCCAGCGGCTCTCCTTGGAGAAGATCTGGTTCAGCACCAGCAGCAGCGCGGTGGCGTAGAACGGCGCGTGGCTTTCGCGCTTGAAATACAGCAGCATCACGATCAGGAGCGCAATGACGAAGACGTAATACCAGCCGTTCTTGATCGTATCCATCACGCGCGGCAGCTCGGCGCGCGGAATGCCCTTCAGCCCGTGGCGTGCGGCGTAGGAGTCGACCTGCATGAACAGGCCGACATAGTAGAGCGCCGCAGGAATGATCGCGGCCACCGCGACCTCCGCGTAGCTGATATTGAGGAACTGCGCGATCACGAACGCGGTGGCGCCCATCACCGGCGGCGCCAGCACGGCGCCGGTGGAGGCGCAGGCCTCGATCGCGCCGGCATAGGAGGCGCGGAAGCCGCTCTTCTTCATGACCGGGATCGTCATGGTGCCGGCGGTCAGCACGTTGGAAACGATCGAGCCCGACATCATGCCGAGCAGGCCGGACGCGAAGATGCAGACCTTGGCGGCACCGCCGCGGAACGTGCCGCACAGCGCGAAGGCGAGGTTGATGAAGAATTTTCCGGCGCCGGTCATCATCAGCGCGGTGCCGAACACCAGGAAGCCGATCACGGTATCGGCGAAGGCCTGGATCGGAATGCCGAGCAGGCTCTCGCCGGACAACACGTGATAGGCGGTGGTCTGGTCGAGCGTCAGCTGCGAGCCGCGGAACGGCCCGAGCCAGCTGGCCTCGGCGAACAGCGGATAGACGGTGAAGGGCAGCACGCTGAGCAGGAGGCTCCAGCCGCCGGTCCGGCGCAGCGCCTCCATCAGCATCACCCACATCACGAGGCCGGCGATGACGACGTTCCTCGGGGCGCCGTCGGACTCCCAGCCATATTGCGCCGCCTTGCGCACGTTCAGCATCAGCCAGATCGAGGCGGCGAAGGTCGCGACGGCGAGCGCGAGGTCATACCAGGGAATGCGGTTCAGCGGCGCGCGCTCCGATCCGGGGAAGATCAGGAACGTGAAGGGCAGCATCAGCGCGATCAAGAGATAGAAATATTCGGTGTTGAGCTGGGTGTAGTCGATGAAGAAGCGCAGCGAGAATTGCTGGTTGATGCAGAGCAGGATGGTTGCGGCGGTTGCGACCACCAGCGCCCAGCGCCACACCCCGCGCAGGGTGCGCACGCGCGTGACCTCGGCCTCCTGCAGATTGTCGAGACCGGCATGCGGATCTTCAAACTCGATTCTTTTCGCAGGCGCAGCCGCGGCGTTCTCGGGCATTGCATCCCCCAATGTTGTCCGTTTTGCCCGTAGCCTAGAGCATGATCCGGAAAAGTGCGAAGCGGTTTTCCGGAAGCACCATGCTCGAACGGGCGCAAGCGCGATGACGACTAACCCGATCTCATCGCGCGTTGGCGGGTCTCACTCAAAGCCATTGGGCATATTGGCTTTCGCAAGCGCGGCAGCGCGCGCCTTCATCCAGCCATCGAGGAAGGCCTTGTCGTCCGACGGCGGGCTCGACTTGCCGTAATCCGTCCAGGCGGCGGCCAGCACCTCCTGGCGCTTGTAAAGCGTGTTGTTGTGCGCGTCCTGCTCGTCGCTCCAGTGGCCGGTTTCCTTGAGCGCCTTCACCGCGCCGGGATGCACGGGGACGACCCAGTTCTTGGTCTGCCGGTCGGCGCCGAGCCCGGCGGCGCCGGGCGCCGAATCCTTGTAGGCGTCGTAGTTGACGATCATCGCCTTGGTGATCGCGTAGATCTGGTCGACCGGCTGCGCCGCATAGGCGACGAAGATCGGGTAGGGGTAATTGCCGAGCTGGATCGGCTTGTCCGGCGAGATGCCGGCGCCGCAGGTTGCGGTTTGCGGGAAGAAGAACGAGCCGACCTTTTTCACCCGTGCCCAGCCTTCCTTGTCGTCGGCGGGCAGCGGCGGCCACATCAGGCCGCGCGGCGAGGTCTCGGCTTCCTTGGCGGGGCCGGTGATCGTGGTGCCGAAGGCGGCATCGGTGTCGTTGTTGATCAGGCCTTTCCACATCGCCCCATAGCTTGCGAACTCGACGATCTTGACGTCCTTCTGGGTGAGGCCGCCGAACGCGAGCATCGCGAGCGAGTTCTGGTTCAGCGCCGGCGAGCCGACCACGAAGCCGACGCGCTTGCCGCGAAGGTCTTTCATTTCCTTGACGCCGGCATCGGCTGCCACGCCGAGCGCGCCGCAATTGCAGTCGACCGACGACAGCATGAGCTGCAGCGGCTGCGGGCCCCACTCCTTGGCGCCGAACTCGAACACGCCTTCCTGCGCGAAATAGGTCCCCGATCCCATCGCCGAGGAGACCGCGCGCTTGGCGCGCAGCGGCGCGAGCCGCGCGACGTCGTTGCCGGCCGGCAGCACGCGGACGTCGGTGCCGTATTTGTCCTTCATCATCTTGCCGACGCCGACCGCGATGTTGAAGCCGGCGGTGCCGGTGTCGTAGGCGGTCACCGCCATGGTCGGCGGCAGCTTGATGTCGTCGGCCGAGGCGGGCAGGGCAGCGAAGATCGAAATGCCGGCAAGAGCGGCAGGCGCGAGCGCCATCAGCCGATGGATCATAATTCCTCCCTTTGTTTCGCTGTGCGAAACTTTTCCGGGCGGAATGATTGCATCGTGATCCGGCGATGGCAACGCTACCTCCGGCGCAAGCCGGCGATTTCGGCCGCTGCATCACCGGACAGATTGTCGCGGCCGGATGGCAGGGGTGGGATCTCAGGTCTCGACGATCGCGACCGCCTGGCCTTCGGCGATGACATCGTCGATCTTGACCAGAATCGACTTGATTTTGCCTGCTGTCGTCGACGTGACCGGTATTTCCATCTTCATCGCTTCGACGAACGCAATCTCGTCGCCATTGCCGATGCTGCTGCCGGTCTCGACAGGAAGCGCGCAAACGCGCCCGGCAACTTCGGTCACAACCTTGATCTCTGGCATTCCACTCTCCGATACCGTCTTGCGGAAATTTCATCCGGCGAACGGCTTTTTGTTGTGGCGGCAGATTGCCTGAGGTAGCTTCTTCTGCAAGTGGAATTTTATTCCGCAGGACGGAATGGAGCCAAACAGATGGGAAGGCGCTCGGAACGGCTTAGCAGGCAGGGAATGCTCGCCAGCGAGACAGGCGATGGCGATGTCATCCAGGTGGTGTCGCGCGCCTTCGATGTGTTGCGGTGCTTCGAGGGACACGAGGCCCGGCTCGGCAATCTCGAGATCTCGAACCGCTGCGGCCTGCCGCGTTCGACGGTGTCACGGCTGACGCACACGCTGACGCGGATGGGTCAGCTGGTCTATCTGCCGCGCGACCAGAAATATCGCATCGGCCCGAGCGCGGTCGCGATGAGCACCACGATGATGAAGGGGCTGCAGCTGCGCAATCTGATCCGGCTGCGCCTGCAGGATGTCGCCGATCAGTTGCCCGGCACGGTGGGCTTCGTCATCCCCGACCGCTTTCACCTGGTCTATCTGGAGTTCGCCCGCGCGGCGAACGCGCTCGGCCTGCATGAGGCCACCGGCAGCCGGATTTCGATGGCGACCACCGCGGCCGGCCACGCCTACACGGCCGCGCTCGATCCCGCGGTCGGCGACGCGCTGATCGCCGAGATGGAAGGCGAGTTGCCCGACAGCGCCAAGATGCTGACGCCGCGCATCGAGGCCAACCGCCGGCATTTGCAGGAGCACGGCTACGTCGTCGCCTGCGGACTGTGGAGCCCGCACATCAACGGCGTCGCGGTGCCGCTGTGGTCGCCGCAGTATCAGACCTATGTGGTCACCACGATCGGCCTGCTCTCGGCGATGTATGACGAGGCGCGGCTGCATCGCGAGGTCGCGCCGCAAATGGTCGAGCTCGCGGCCGCGCTCGGCAGCCTGCTCGAAGGCGCCGACGGCGACATCTTCAGCAATCGGATCGAGCGCAAGTCGCTTCCGGTGACCGCCCATAACAACAACAAAATCCTCAAGACGGGAGCAGTGAATGAACTGGAAGCCGGAACTCGACGACCTCGCCCGCCGCGAAGCGTTCGCGCGGGAGATGGGAGGCGTTGACAAGGTCAAGCGGCAACGCGACCAGGGCCGGCTCACGGTTCGTGAGCGTATCGACAAGCTCGTCGACCAGAACAGTTTCCATGAGGTCGGTGCCATCTCCGGCATTGCCGAATATGACGAGAGCAACGAACTCAAGCACCTGACGCCGGCGAACTGCGTGTTCGGCCGCGCCAGGGTCGACGGCCGCACCGTCGTCGTGGTCGGCGACGACTTCACCGTGCGCGGCGGCTCGGCGGATGCATCGATTTCCGCCAAGCCGTTGATGGCGGAGGAGATGGCGCACGACTTCCGCCTGCCGATCGTTCGCGTGATCGAGGGCTCCGGCGGCGGCGGCTCGGTGAAGACGATCGAGACCAGGGGCGCGGCCAATCTGCCCGGCGGCGTCGGCGGTACGCGCTGGTACTGGTACACGACCGCCAATTTGGCCCGCGTGCCGGTGGTCGGTCTCGGGCTCGGCTCGGTCGCGGGCCTCGGTGCCGCGCGGCTTGCCGCCACCCACTACTCGGTCATGACCAAGAGCTCCGCGATGTTCGTCGCCGGCCCGCCGGTGGTGAAGCGCCTCGGTCAGGATCTGACCAAGCAAGAGCTCGGCGGCGCCGACATCCAGACCCGCGCCGGCGCGATCGACCAGGCCGTCGAGACCGAAGAGGAGGCGTTCGACTATGCGCGGCGTTTCCTGTCCTATCTGCCGTCGTCGGTCTACGACCTGCCGCCGACCATTCCCTGCACCGACGATCCGGAACGTGCAGAGGAATCGCTGCTCACCGCCGTGCCGCGCAACCGCCGGCAGGTCTACAAGATGCGGCCGATCATCGATGCCGTCGTCGACAAGGGCTCGTTCTTCGAGGTCGGCACCAATTTCGGCCGCCCGATCATCACCGGATTGGCGCGGATCGAGGGCAGGGCGGTGCTGCTGCTCGCCAGCGATCCGTTCCACTATGGCGGCTCGTGGACCGCTGACGCCTGCCAGAAGGTGGTGCGCTGGGTCGACTTCGCCGAGACCTTCCATCTGCCGGTGGTCTATCTGATGGACTGCCCGGGCTTCATGATCGGGCTCGAGGCGGAGAAGACGGCGACCATCCGCCACGGCGTGCGGGCGATGGCGGCGGTCAACCAGAGCACGGTGCCGTGGTGCACCATCATCATCCGCAACGCCTTCGGCGTCGCCGGCGTGGTGCATCAGCCGGCCAACCGCTTCTCGATGCGCTATGCGTGGCCGTCGGCCTATTGGGGCTCGCTGCCGCTCGAAGGCGGTATCGAGGCGGCCTATCGCGCCGAGATCGATGCGGCCGCCGATCCCGCCGCCAAGCTGCGCGAGATCGAGGATCGCCTCAACAAGCTGCGCTCGCCGTTCCGCTCGGCCGAGAAGTTCTGGGTCGAGGAGGTGATCGACCCGCGCAAGACGCGCTCGCTGCTCTGCGAGTTCGCGCGCCTCGCCGAACCGATCCGCAAGGCTGGTCCGCCGAGCAACATGTCGACGCGGCCGTAAGGGCCCTCAGACTCAACGCGTCATGCGCGGGCTTGACCCGCGCATCCATCGAATGAGTCATCCGAAGCGGGATGGATTGCCGGGTCAAGCCCGGCAATGACGGCCTTATTTACTCCGCCTCCCGATGCACGTCGTGGATCACGATGCCCATGCCGTTCTCGGGCATCTTGATCCATTCGCGCCGCTTCAGCGAGCGCTTGGTGTCCTCGTGCCCGCTCACCCAGTGCTCGCGCATAGAGGTGCCGGAGAATTCGTGGTCCTTGGCGTCGCCCTCATAGGCCTTTTGCTGATAGATCAGCTGCAACAGCGTGATGCCCGGCAGCCGGGCGTTTGCCTTCTTGAGCTGGCGCTCCTCGTCCGACAGCTGATCGTCGGGGATCTTCCCCAGCGCATTGTGCAGGGCGGTGCGCAGATTGTAGGTCTTGCGATAGACGTCGGTGTTGTAGCGGGTACGCGACGAATACATGATGTCCTTGTGCCGGGCCATCACGTCCTGGATGTCGCGCGGCAGCGCGCCGCGCGCCGAGAACAGGTCGACCTGGAACACCAGCGAGTTCATGTTGTCTTCCTGGTCGAGCAGATGCTGCAGCGGCGTGTTGGACACGATGCCGCCGTCCCAGAAATGGTCGGTGCCGACCTTCACCATCGGCAGCGCCGGCGGCAGCGCGCCGCTCGCCATGATGTGCTCGGGAATGATCTCGTCATGGGCATTGTCGAAATAGATGAAGTTGCCGGACAGCACGTTCACTGCGCCGACCGCGAAGCGTATCTTCTTGGAATTGATGCGGTCGAAATCAACCAGCTCGAGCAAGGACTCGCGCAGCGGCGTGGTGTCGTAGTAGCTGGTGGCGGTGCGCGCGCCGGCCGCGCTGAACCACGGATTGGCCTGGTGCGGGGTGAAGAAGCCGGGTTGTCCGAGCGTGGTCGTCAGCCATGAGCTGGTGAAATTGCGCGCCTTGCGGAAGACGTCGCCGTCCGGAGTGTAGTGCCAGATCTTGCGGCTGGTGATGCGATCCCAGAATGTGTGCAGCCGCTCCAGCCGCTTTTCGGGCGGATTGCCGGCGATGATCGCCGAGTTGATCGCGCCGATCGAGACGCCGCACACCCAGTCGGGCTCGATGTTGGATTCATGCAGCGCCTGATAGACGCCAGCCTGATAGGCGCCGAGTGCGCCGCCGCCCTGCAGGACCAGGGCCACGCGATCGCAGCCTTCCGGACGCCAGCCCGGCGTCGCGTGATCGATGTCGTCGAAATGCGGGGTTCGCGCGTCCATATCAGACACTCCAGAAATTCGCGGCGAGAATTCAGCGCGCCGATGACGCCGTGATGACAATTGCGGCGCCCACACTCGGCGCATCCGGCATGCCTGCCTGCATGGTTAGCATTGGCCTCGGCAACGCGACGCGGGTCGCGACGCGCAACCGCGGTCATGCGCCTGACGGAAATTCCTCACATCGCTGTCAATCTCGGCCGTTAGCTTCCGGGAAAATTTTTCAAACAGGGGGTTATTGCGATGCGCAGGGAAGATCTGCTCAAGCGTCCGTCGATGCCGGCCGCCGGCCCGAGCTATCCCGCCGGTCCGTATCGCTTCATCGATCGCGAATTCCTCGTCATCACCTATGAGACCGATCCGGAGTTGATCCGCGCCGGCCTGCCCGAGCCGCTGGAGCCGATCGAGCAGGCGTTCGTGCATTACGAATGGATCAAGATGCCCGACAGCTCCGGCTTCGGCAGCTACACCGAGTCCGGCCTCGTGATCCCCGCGCGCCTGCATGGCGAAGAGGTCAACTTCGTCTGCCAGATGTATCTCGACGATGATCCGCCGATCGCGGCCGGCCGTGAGATCTGGGGCTTTCCGAAGAAGTACGCTCATCCCAAGCTCGAGATCGTCAAGGACACGCTGACCGGCACGCTGGAATATGCCGGCCAGCTCGTTGCGATGGGCACGATGGGCTACAAGCACGAGAGCATGGCGGGCAATGGCGACGTCACCCGCGCCACGCTGTCGAAGACGCAAGTTAATCTGAAGATGATCCCCGGCGTCGACGGGCATCTCGAGGTCTGCCAGCTGGTCGCGATCAACCTGACCGACATCGTCGTCAAGGGCTCCTGGATCGGACCGGGCCGGCTGCATTTGGTGCCGCATGTCAATGCACCGGTCGCCGATTTCCCGGTCAAGCGTGTCGTCGGCGCGCACCACTTCCTCGCCGATCTGACGCTGCCGTTCGGCCGCGTCGTGCATGACTACAACAAGGAGGCCGCGGAGGCGGCGGCGCCGACCGGTCTTGCGGCGGAGTAGGGCGGTCGCTGACATAACACTGTAACAGGCGCGTCCTCCTATGTTCCGTCGAAGGGACGCGCTTGCTCAGCGTTGCGCGTGGGCGAGGCTTTGAACATGTCATTTCGCGCGGTTGCGTTGTCGATTGCCTTGGAGGGCGGCCATGCTGGCTGATCCACCTCCCGCTCCGGTCGGGTCGCTGCTGACCCGTGAGGCGGTCCCCGGTCTGGTCTGGGCGTTCCGCCTGCATCACGACGGCCGTGCCGAGGCGCTTCCGATCGATGCGCCGATCGAGCCGAGCCATGACGGAAGGCTGTGGCTGCACTTCAACCTGACCGACGTCCGCACCCGGGCATGGCTCGCCAACATGCACATCCCGCAGCTCGCGCGGGACCTCTTGCTGTCGAATGACAATTTCCAGCAGATCCACGTCGTCGACAATTGCGTCTACGGCGTGTTTTCCGATCTGGTGCGGGATATCGACGCCGCGACCCGGGAGACCGGCTTTCTCCGCTTTGCGATGACCGAACGCCTCCTGGTCAGCGGCCGCCATCAGGCGCTGTGCTCCGCTGATGCGACGCGCCGCGTGCTCGAAGGTGGCCATCGCGTCGGCAGCGTCGCGGCGCTGCTGGAGAAGATCGTCGACGAGATCGCCGATACCATGGACCGCATGGCGGACAAGATCGGCACCGATATCGATGCGATCGAGGAGCGGGTGCTCGCCGAGGATACCGGATCGGAGCTGCGCAAGAATCTGAGCCGGATGCGCCGCACCTGTGTGCGACTGCATCGCCAGCTCGCCGGCCTGCGCGTGCTGTTTCACCGGCTCGAGCAGAAGAACACCGACAATCTCAGCCCGGCGCTGCGGCTGCAGGCCGGCAAGCTCGCGCAGCGGCTCGACGGCCTCGACCACGACATCGTCGAACTGCACGAGCGCAGCCGCCTGCTCGAGGAAGAGCTGCGCTTCAAGCTCGAGGAGGAGAGCAACAAGCACCTCCACGCCTTGTCCGTCGTCACCATGATGCTGCTGCCGCCGACGCTCGTCACAGGCATCTTCGGCATGAACACCAAGGGATTGCCGCTGACCGACGTCGACAGCGGATTTCTGGTGGCCGCAGGCCTGTTGGCCGGGTCGGCGCTGCTGGCCTATCTGCTGATGCGGCGGCTCGGCATCGTCAAATAGCGCGATCGCACCGCGGCATTTCCCATGTACAGAGTTCTCTCCCCCGCGATGTTGGTGGCCGCGGGCCTCGCACTCGGCGCGCCGGCGCATGCGGAGGACCAGCCCTTCGCCGACCGGATTGCGGATACGCGGGCTGCGCTCGAGGAAGCCGGCTACCAGTTCAGCCTGACCTATATCGGTGAGGGGTTTTCCAACGTCTCCGGCGGCGTCAGCAACGGCGCGGCCTATACCGGCCGTCTCGATCTCGGCACCACCATCGACCTCGAGAAGGCGATGGGCTGGACCGGCGCGACCTTCCACGCCAACATGTACCAGATCCACGGCGACGGGCTGTCGCGGAGCTATGTCGGCAACCTGTTCCTGGTGTCCGGCGTCGAGTCGCTGCCGGCGATGCGGCTCTATGAATTCTGGATCGAGCAGAAGCTGCTCGGCGGCAAACTCTCGGTGCGCGGCGGCCAGCAGGGCTCGGACGTCGAGTTCATCGACAGCCAGTACGACGACATCTTCATCAATTCGGCGCTCGGCTGGCCCGGCATTGTCGGCACCATTCTGCCGGCCGGCGGACCGTCGCCGCCACTTGCCGTGCCCGGCATCCGGTTCAAGGCCAATCTGTCCGATCGCATCACCGCCTATCTGGCACTGTTCGACGGCTCGGCTTCGCCGCCGCAGGGGACGGACGATCCGCAGATATTGAACGCCCACGGGCTGAATTTCCGGGTCAACGATCCGCCATGGTGGATCGGCCAGCTCAAATACAAGTTCGAGATCGGCGAGAGCAGGCTGCCGGCGACCATCACCGGCGGCGCCTGGTATCACGTGGGCTCGTTTGCTGACCAGCGCTTCTCGGCCGACGGGCTGTCGCTCGCTGATCCCGACAGCTCCGGCGACACGCGATGGCTGCGGCGGGACAACGGCATCTTCATGGTCTACGAGCAGCTGCTTGCGCGCGCCAGGCCGGACGCTGACAAGGGCGTGGCGTTCTTCATGCGCGCCTCGGTCAGCCCATCGGACCGCAATCTGATCAGCACCTATGTCGACGGCGGCTTCCTGTTCACCGGCTTCAGCGAGACATATCCGGACGATCGGTTCGGCATCGCCGCGATCTATGCCAGGATTTCGGACGCCGCGCGTGCGCTCGACCGCGACACCCAGATCTTCACGGGCACGCCGTATCCGATCCGCGACTACGAGGCGATTCTCGAGATCACCTACCAGCACGTGGTGAACCCGAATTTCACCATGCAGCCGATGTTTCAATACATCGCCCATCCCGGCGGCGGCGCCGTCGATCCCAACGATCCGACGCAAACGCATCGGATCAAGGACAGCGTGGTGTTCGGGATGCGCACCATTCTGTCGTACTGACCGGCGCACGTCGCGCGGGAAGCGGCCTCAGGCCGCGACCGGCTTCGGCTCCGCCACCGATTTCGGCTGCGGCCGCGCGATCGCCAGAGCGATCAGCGCGGCAAAGATGCACAGCGCGCCGGCAATGAAGAACGCCGGCAGGTAGCTCTGATAGATCGTGCGCGACAGTCCGGCGCCGAACGCGGCGGCGCCAGCGCCGAGCTGATGGCCGGCGAAGATCCAGCCGAACACCAGGTTGGCACGCTCGGCGCCGAAGCGCTGCGCGGTGAGGCGCACGGTCGGCGGCACCGTCGCGATCCAGTCGAGGCCATAGAACATCGCGAACAGCGACAGCCCGTAGAACGTGAAGTCGGAGAACGGCAGGAACAGCAGCGACAGGCCGCGCAGGCCGTAATACCAGAACAGCAGATAGCGGTTGTCGTAGCGGTCCGACAGCCAGCCCGAGACGATGGTGCCGAAGAAATCGAAGATCCCCATCGCGGCGAGCAGGCTTGCCGCCTGCACCTGCGGGATACCGTAGTCGAGGCACATCGGGATCAGGTGAACCTGGACCAGGCCGTTCGTGGAAGCGCCGCAGACGAAGAAGGTCGCGAACAGGATCCAGAACACCGAGGATTTCGCGGAATCGCGCAGCGTGCCGAGCGCGGCGGCCACGATCGGCGCATTGGCCGGCGGCGGCGCGGGAAGCGGCGCGGTGCCCTCGTCGCCGAACGGACGCAGGCCGACGTCGCTCGGCCGGTCGCGCACCACCATCAGCACGGCGAAGGCGGCGACGCCGAGCATGACGCAGACCAGCCCAAGGGCGACGCGCCAGCCGTAGCGCTCGGTCAGTGTCGCGAGGAGGGGCAGGAAGGCGAGCTGTCCCGTCGCGACGCTTGCGGTGAGGATCCCGACCACGAGGCCGCGCCGCGCCACGAACCAGCGCGCAGCGATGGTCGCGCCGAGCACCAGCGCCGTCATCCCGGTGCCAATTCCGATCACGACACCCCACAGCAGGATGAGCTGCCAGACCTGGGTCATGGCGAGCGAGGCCAATAGACCGGAGACCACGATCAACTGCGCCGCCAGCGTCACGTTGCGCAGGCCGTAGCGGTTCATCAGCGCGGCGGCGAACGGCGCCATCAGCCCGAACAGGATGAAGCGGATCGACAGCGCGGAGGAAATCTCGGCGGTGGACCAGCCGAACTCCTTCTGCAGGGGCACGATGAACACGCCGGGCGCGCCGACGGTGCCGGCGGAGATCAGGGCGGCAAGGAAAGTCACGGCCACCATCACCCAGCCGTAGTGGATGTTGCGGCGGGCGAGGGCGGAAGCAAGCCAGTTCGAGATCATTGTGTTCCGGATCGATTGCGGTGAAAGCTTTGCGTGATGCGCAATATGGCACAGAGGAGCCATGGCTAAAATGCCATAGTTCCCTCGTTTTCGGACTTAGGCGCCAGGCCGTCGTACTGCCTCACGGACGCCTTTCATAACTAACTGTCATTGCGAGGAGCGAAGCGACGAAGCAATCCATCGTTCGGTTTGTGAAAAGAGATGGATTGCTTCGCTTCGCTCGCAATGACGGTATACCGGATCAGTGCGCGACCCGCTCGACGGCGATCGCGGTGGCTTCGCCGCCGCCGATGCACAGCGCGGCAACGCCGCGCTTCAGGTTCTGCGCCTCCAGCGCGTGCAGCAGCGTCACGATCAGCCGCGCGCCGGTGGCGCCGATCGGATGGCCGAGCGCGCAGGCGCCGCCGTTGATGTTCAGCCTGTCCCTGGGAATGCCGAGATCGCGCTGCGCCGCCATCGCGACCACCGCAAACGCCTCGTTGATCTCGAACAGGTCGACATCGCCGACGCTCCAGCCGACCTTGTCGAGCAGTTTTCTGATCGCCGGGATCGGCGCTGTCGTGAACCACTGTGGCTCCTGGCTGTGGGTGGCGTGGCCCTTGATCTCGGCCAGCACAGGCAGTCCATCGCGATCGGCGAGCGAGCGGCGGCTGAGGATCAGCGCTGCGGCGCCGTCGGCATTGGCGGAGGAGGCGGCAGGCGTGATGGTGCCGCCCGCGCGGAACGCCGGCTTCAGGCCGGGGATTTTTGCCGGATCGACCTTCAGCGGGTGCTCGTCATTGGCAACGATGCGCGGGCCGGCCTTCTCGGCGAGCGTGATCGGCGCGATCTCGGCCTTGAAGGCGCCGCCCTCGACCGCCTTGCGGGCACGGCTCAGCGTCTCCATCGCGAACGCGTCCTGGTCGGCGCGGGTGAACTGATAGGCCTCCGCGGTCGCCTCGCCGAAATCGCCCATCGAGCGGCCGGTCTCATAGGCGTCCTCGAGCCCGTCCATCATCATGTGATCGATGATGCGGTCGTGGCCGGCGCGATACCCGCCGCGCGCCTTCTGCAACAGATACGGCGCATTGCTCATGCTCTCCATGCCGCCGGACAGCACGATCTCGGCCGAGCCGGCCTTGATGATGTCGTGGGCCAGCATGGTCGCCTTCATGCCGGAACCGCAGACCTTGTTGACGGTGGTGGCGCCGGTGGCATCCGGCAGTCCGGCGCCGCGCGCGGCCTGGCGAGCAGGGGCCTGGCCTTGGCCGGCGGGCAGCACGTTGCCCATGAACACCTCGTCGATGCGCTCGGGCGCAAGTTTTGCGCGTTCGAGCGCAGCCCCGATCACATGCGAGCCGAGCTTGTGCGCCGGCAGCGGCGCGAGCTCGCCCATGAAGCGGCCGAGCGGGGTGCGGGCGGCGGAGAGGATGACGACGGGATCGGTGCTGGTTGCCATGGCAGGAGTCCCTTCAATGCCGGGGATTTGATTGAATTATTGTCATCATATGATGCAATGCAAAAAATGCAACTGCGGCTCTCATGACAAAATGTCGTGTTCGCATGAGTTGGGGACGGGATCGTTCCGCCATCACCAATGTCGTCCTTGCGAAAGCCAGGGGACCCATACTCCGCAGCGGATATTGTGAATGGGACTCGTCGTTCGGGCGCCGCTCAACAATGACGGCCTGTGGTTATGGGTCCCTGCTCCCGTGCGCAATTGCGCACTAGGCAGGGACGACACCGAATAGGTGTCCGCATCTCGACCGTTCGTGACGATCGCGATTCGTCCCTCGATCGGGTGAGACAGACAAACCATACACTCGCTTGGTCGTCGCTTGCGCCGTCGGGCAAATCAGTGATTGAGAATTTTCGCTGGGCGGCGGCGCATCCGAGCTTGTCTGCGACCTGACCTAATCCGACCGCCAGGCGCCGAGCAGAAATCGTCGCTTCGGCGCGGAGCCCGCTTGTTTCTGCACGTCCGGCAGGTCGACGGCATGGCGCTGCATCAGCAGGCGGATTGCGATCGCGATGATTACAAAGGGCGCCAGGTAGATCGCGAAAACTTCGAAGGCGTTCATGTCGTCCTCCGCGGCTTCGGAACAGACATGCTAGTACGATCATCGCGCGCGCGGGCGGCTAAAACTGTACCGGCGCCGCTGAGTTGGCGTTAACCGAATTCCCGGACGCCGATCAATTCAAGGTTGCGGAATACGGGTCTGTTTACCGATCCGGCGCTAGGGCTGGCGGATTGTGCAATGGAAAGTCCCACCGCAATGTCCGTGATCGCCGTCGAGCAGCCGTCCGCCCGCATTCCGCTCTCCGTCAAGATCGGCTTCAGCGCCTTCATGGCTGTCCTGGTGCCGGTGTACACCTACTGCTACGGGCCGACCAACTTTCTGTATTTCTGCGATGTCTGCCTGATCCTCACCTTGATCGGGGTCTGGACCGAGAGCGCACTGTTGATTTCGATGTGCGCCGTCGGACTCCTTGTGCCGCAAACATTTTGGGTGATCGACTTTCTCGCCCATGTCGCCGGCTGCTCGCTCACCGGAATGACCGACTACATGTTCGACCAGAACCTGTCGCTGTTCCTGCGGTTCCTGTCGGGCTTCCACGGCTGGCTGCCGTTCCTGCTGCTGTTCCTGGTCTGGCGGCTCGGCTATGACCAGCGCGCGCTGATCGCCTGGGGCGTGCTGGCATGGGCGCTGCTGCTGATCTGCTACTTTGTGATGCCGGGACCGCGGCCGGACCCGGGCATGACCCCGGTCAACATCAACTACGTCTTCGGCACCAGCGACAGGGCGGCGCAAGGCTTCGTGCCGCCGCTGGTGTGGCTGGCCGGCCTGATGATCGGCCTGCCACTGCTCGCCTTCATACCCACCCATTTCATGCTGCGGCGCGCCGCGCCGCCGATGTAGGGCCTGCGATTCGCGAGGCTACGCCATCACGTCGCTGCGGATACCATCGTGCATGGCCGCATGCGGCAGCCTCGATTGACACCAATCGACTCGGCGCTACGCTGCCGGAACAGAGCGTTTTCCCAAGCGACTCGAGACGAATTCAAAGCGCCGCAAGCACGACCAAGAAGCAAGACCCAGAAGAACAAGGAAAAGGGCAGGACACGCCGTGACACGCGTCATCGCGTCTTGAGCGGGACCACGCGGACCTCCGCGCTCGCGCCATTTCGCATCCGCAGCTATCGCTTTCAATGGCCGTCCGATCTGCTCACCTCCTGGGCGTTCGAGGTCGAGACGCTGGTGCTCGGCTGGTACATCATGGTCGAGACCGGCTCGGTGCTGCTGCTGACCGTGCTGGCGTCGCTGCAATATGTCGGCACCCTGGTCGCGCCGGTCGTCGGCATGATCGGCGACCGCATAGGGCACCGCGATCTGCTCGCCGTGATGCGCTTTGCCTATACGGTGCTCGCCGGCACCATCATGACGCTGGCGCTGACCGGGCATCTCGCCCCGCTGAACGTCATGATCATCGTCGCGATCATGGGTGTGATCCGCCCGTCGGATCTCGGCGTGCGCGGCGCGCTGCTCGCCGACATCATGCCGCCGGAGCAGCTGGTCGGCGCCATCAGCCTGGCGCGCACCACGCAGGACTCGGCGCGTATCGCAGGAGCCCTGACCGGGGCCGGATTGTTCGCGGCGCTCGGCATCGGCTACGTCTATGTCGGGATTGCCGGCTTCTATTTCGTCGCCGCCATCCTGATGCTCTGCATGAGCCGCCCGAAGTCGCATGGCACGACCGATCTTGCGGCCGCCGCGCCGGGCTCAAAGCTGCTGCGCGACCTCAAGGAGGGCATCGTCTATGCCTGGAGCGGTCCGGGCATGCGCGCCGCGCTCTGCGTCGCGTTCCTCGCCAACCTCACCGCGTTTCCGCTCACCAACGGTCTGTTGCCCTATGTCGCGCGCGACATCTTCCATACCGACCAGACCGGGCTCGGCTATCTCTCGGCAAGCTTTGCGGTGGGCTCGCTGATCGGCTCGATCACGCTCAGCATGGCCGGCGGGGTACGCATCGCGCGGCTCCTGATCGGCGCGACGCTCGCCTGGTACGCCATGCTGCTGGTGTTCGTCGAGCTCAGGACCATGCCGGTCGCGATGGCCTGCCTGCTGCTCGCCGGCATCGCGCAGAGCATGTCGATGATCTCGGCCGCCGTGATGCTGATGCGCAATGCCAGCGCGCATCTGCGCGGCCGCGTCATGGGCGTGCGCATGATGGTGATCTACGGCCTGCCGCTCGGGCTGCTCGCCGCCGGCAGCCTGATCGACCTGATCGGCTACACCGCGACCGGCACGCTGCTCGCCGCCGCCGGCTTCGTCGCCATGCTGGCGATCGCGCTGCACTGGCGCGCCGACCTCTGGCCGACCCACGCCCCGGCCAACGCCCGGTGAGGGGCGCGGCGCGATGCCGCGCCGCGGTCGCCGATGCGCCAAAAGGACGCGACAGCGCGGGCAAGCTGTCGTAGACCATTTTCGACGCTCCCATTTCCAGTGCCAAGTTCCAGTGCCAGGCCTTTTTCGTTTGATATTGTAATGCTCCGTCTTTTGACCCGCCTTGGACTGCGCTTCGACGACATCGTCGAGGAGCGCCGATTTGTAGACCAGTACGTACGGGGCAATATCGGCTGGACGCAGGTCGCGATGCTGCTCGGCGCCTTCACCTATGCCGGATATGCGTTCTGGGATTGGGTGCTCTATCCCGACGTCGTGGCGACCACGCTGGCGATCCGCGGCGGGGTCGCCGTGCTGGTCCTGCTGCCGCTCACCGCCTTGCTCTCGGTGCCGGCGATGAAGCCGTGGGCCGAGACGATCTTCCTCGTCTATTGCGTCGTTCCAGGCTGCGTGCTGCCGAGCGTCTACCTCGTGCTGCCCTCGGGATTCACCTATGCGGCACCCGGCGTGATGATGGTGATCCTGTTCGTCTCGACCATGCTGCCGCTGCGGATCGGGCCACTGGCGGTGTTCTGTCTCACGACATGGATTGCGCTATGCATCGCTGAATCGCTCGGGCCGGCTTTGCCGCCGGGGCTGCGCTTCATCAATCATTCCCTGGTCCTCAACGCCTTTGCGCTGTCGCTTTACGCCGTCGCCGCCCGCGAGTTCCGCGCGCGCCAGCAGTTTCGAACGGCGCAGGCGCTGAAGCAGGAAAAGGAGCGTTCGGAAGCCTCGTTGCGCGATCTGCACGCGACGCAATCGCAGCTCGTGCAGGCCGAGAAGCTGGCCTCGCTCGGGCAGCTCGTCGCCGGTGTCGCACACGAGGTCAGCACGCCGCTTGGCCTGGCGCTGACCACGTCAACCACCATGGAGGCGGACCTTCGCGCGATGGGCGAGGCGCTGAGCGGCACCGCCGTCCGGCGCTCCGACCTGACAAGGGGCATTGCACGAATCGAGAACGGCCTTCGACTGACCTCGGAAAACCTGCATCGGGCATCTGAAATGGTGCACAGCTTCAAGCAGGTCGCCATCCATCACGCCGACGAGGAGCGCCATACATTCGAGCTCGGCGGATGGCTCTCCGAGCTGATCGCAAAGCTCGGGCCGCTGCTGTCCCGGCAGGGATTGATCGTCGAACTCGACTGCCCGCAAGGCATCGTTCTGAGCAGCTATCCCGGCGCACTGGCGCAGGTGATCAGCAACCTGGCGTTCAACGCCGCGGCGCACGCTTATCCCGACGGCCGCGGCGGACGCTTCACCATGACGGTGACGCAGCCGGATCAGGCGCTCGCCCGGATCGCCTGCGCCGACCAAGGCGTCGGCATCCGCGAGGATTTGCAGGCCCGCGTGTTCGATCCGTTTTTCACCACCGGGCGGGAGCGGGGCAATATCGGCCTCGGCCTGCACATCGCCTTCAACACCGTCGTGTCGTCGCTCAGCGGCCGGATCGCGCTGGAAAGCGAACCAGGCCGCGGCACGCTGGTGCTGATCGAGATCCCGGTATCGAGCTAGCCGCTGGTGGTAGCCCGGCCTCTGGCCGATCGACGCATCGGCGAATGTGTGGCGAGGGCGCAGCAAGCGTCGCCCGGATGAGCGAAACGATATCCGGGGCATCCGGCCCCGCATGTCGCTTCGCTCATGCGGGCTACAGATGACATGTTGCGGCGCTCACGCGGGCCACGGGTGCTGAACCGCTACCGCTTGCGATCTAAAAATCCCTGCAGCAGGCGCTGCGGCTCGCCGGTCTGGAACGACTTTCCGAACACGCCGACGCTGAGGTTGACCGACTCGGTCAGCGGCAGCTCTTCCCACTGCCGCAGCAGGTCCTTCTGGATGCGCAGCGCTTCGGGGCCGCATTCCAGCAGCGCCTTGACGGTGTGCTCGACGGCGTCGTCGAGGCCGCCGAGTTTTGCCACGGTGTCGACCAGGCCCCAGGCGAGCGCGGTTTGGGCGTCGATGTTCTCCGCGGTCATGATCAGCCAGCGGGCGCGGCCCCAGCCGATCAGGCGCGGCAGCAGCGCGGCGTGGATCACCGAGGGGATGCCGACGCGCACCTCGGGCATGCCGAACATCGCGTCATGTGCGGCAACGCGGACGTCGCAGGCGGCCGCGACCTCGAGGCCGCCGCCGAGGCACCAGCCGGGCAGGCGGGCGATCACCGGCGCCGGGAATTTGCGCACGGCCTCGCAGAGGTCGCGCAGCCGGCTGATGAATGCTTCGGCGGATGTCTGGTCGAGCGTCGCCATTTCCTTGATGTCGGCGCCGCCGATCATGCTGCGCTCGCTTTCGCCGGCCAGGATCACCGCGCGGATGCTCGGATCGGCGGCCAGATGCTCAAAACCCTCGCGCACGCCGTTGGTGACCGCGGAACTCACGATGTTCAGCTTGCCGGCGTTGCAGATGGTGAGGCGGACGACGCCTCTGTCGTCGCGGGCGATGCCGCAGTGGGGATTGAGCATGTCCATGGAAAAGCCCCGGCGCAGGAATGGATCGACAAGTCATTTCGGGATGGTGCGCAAGCACCAGACCCGGAATCTCGAGATTCCGGGTCTGGTGCTCGCGTCGCCCCGGAATGACTTGCGCCATGTCCCGGACAAAGCATGGCTCTGTCAAGGGACCGGGTGCGGCGGTTGCGCCGAGGGATGCGGATCTATAGAATTATATGCGTCATATAAATGGAGCCGTCATGACCGCCGCCGAAAGCATCGATCTTCGTTCGCCCGATCTAACGCGCACCCGCGTGGTGGAATGGCAGGCGCCCGGACCGGTGGCGAAAGCGGCGCTGCCGATGTCCGGGATCGAGGCGATGCGCGCGATCCGCGACGGCCGGTTGCCGCCGCCGCCGATGGCCAAGATGATCGGCTTCCGCATGGCCGTGGTCGAGCAGGGGCGCATCGTGATGGAACTCGAGCCGCATGAGAGCCTGGAAAACACCATCGGCCTGCTGCACGGCGCCACCGCCGCGGCGCTGCTCGATACCGCGATGGGCTGTGCGATCTCGACCATGCTGCCGGCGGGGCAGACTTCGGTGACGCTCGACCTCAAGCTGACCTATCTGCGGCCGCTGTCGGCACGGTCGGGCACCATCAGCGCCGAAGGCAAGGTGATCAAGCTCGGGCGCCAGACCAGCTACACCGAGGGCTTCGTCCGCGACGGCAAGGGCAATCTTGCGGTGCACGCGACCGCGACGTTTTCGATGCTCGGCGGGGAACCGAAAGTGGCCGACAAGGCGAAATAACTGCAGCATTCCGGCCGCAAATCTGCTATTATATGATTAGAAACATTCCATGAGACCGGCATGCGCTATTCGAAAGAACACAAGCAGGAGACCCACGCGCGGATCGTCAAGAAGGCCGCGGCGCGGCTGCGCGAGCGGGGCGCCCACGGCATCGGTGTCGCCGACCTGATGAAGGACGCCGGCCTGACGCATGGCGGCTTCTACGCGCATTTCGACTCGCGCGAGGCGCTGGTGATCGAGGCCTTCAGCTACGCGATGGACCGCGCCATCGAGCGCTGGCGCAAGGTCGCCGCGGACACGCCGCCGGAGAAGCGACTTTCGACCATCATCGACGGCTATCTTTCGGCGGTGCACCGCGACGATCCCGGCCAGGGCTGCGCGATCCCGGCGCTCGGCGCCGAGATCGCCCGCGAGAGCCCGAAGACCCGCAAGGCGTTTGCCCTCAAGCTCGACCAGATGATCGACATGATGGCCGACCAGATCCTGGACGTGCCGCGCAAGGCCGCCCGCAAGCAGGCGACGGCGACGCTGGCGACCATGATGGGCACCATAGTGATGTCGCGCATCGCCGGCAGCGGCGAAACGTCCGACGAGATCCTGAGCGCGGGCCGCGAGGCGGTGCTGGGACGTGCCGCCGCGGCCAAGGCACCGGCGAAGAAGAAGGTGAATTAGCGCTTAGAGCGCCAACTGGTGCAGCGCGCCTAATATTCGATCCGTCACCCTGAGGAGCGCGCATCGCGCGCGTCTCGAAGGGTCGACGGCCCGGAGCTTTCCGAGCCGTCAGACCGGGGCCGTGCATCCTTCGAGACGCGCTACGCGCTCCTCAGGATGACGGGAATAACACGGTGTCCGCCTCACACCCCGCTAAAAAGCGCGCGCTCGGCTTCCACGGTCTCGTAGATGTAGTCCGCCACCGCGCGGATGCGGGCGAGGTCCTTGCTGTCGGCGTGCATCAGCAGCCAGAAGGTGCGGGAGATCCGCACCTCGTCTGGCAGCACCGGCTGCAACTCGGGGTGGGCCGTTGCCATGAAGTGCGGCAGCACGGCGATGCCGAAGCCGGCGATGGTGGCGTTGAGCTGCGCGATCAGATTGGCGCTGCGGAATTTCGCCGAGATCTTCGGCGAGACCTGCGGCAGATAGTCGAGCTCCGGCGTGAACAGGAGCTCCTCGATGTAGCCGACGAAGCGGTGCCGCGGCAGGTCGGCGCGCGCAGCAATTGCCGGCGCCTGGGCGAGATAGGCGGGTGCGGCATAAAGCCCGAGCGTGTAGTCCAGGAGCTTGCGGCCGACGATGCGACCTTCGTTCGGCATGGTCAGGCTGATCGCGATGTCGGCCTCGCGCTTGGAGAGCGAGAACAGCCGCGCGGTGGCGACGAGCTGCAGATCGAGATCGGGATACCGCTTGGTGAACTTGACCAGCCGCGAGGCCAAAAAGTGGCTGCCGAAGCCGTCGGGCGCGCCGATCCGCACCGTGCCGGTGAGGTGGGCGCGCGAGCCGCCGACCGCCTCCTGGTTGGCGACGATGGTGGATTCCATCGCCTCCGCGCTGTCGGCGACGCGCTGGCCGGCCTCGGTCAGCAGATAGCCGGTCTTGCGCCGATCAAACAGTTTTGCGGAGAGGTGGCGCTCCAGCCGGTCGACACGGCGGATCACTGTGGCATGATCGACGCCGAGCTGCTTGGCGGCAGCCGAAACCGACCCGCCGCGCACGATGGCAAGCACGAAACGGAAGTCGTCCCAGTCGATTGTGCCGCCGCCTTGATCCAGCATTTCCGCACATCTATGGTGCAATTTATCGGACTTGAATCCCATAAAATGCAGGGTCAATAGGGATTGTAAAGCGATCCCGCCGCGAGGAGCGGCGATTCAGGTGCTTCAGGGAGGTTTTTCCATGCGCTCAATCGGACATTTCATCGGTGGCAAGGAGGTCAAGGGCACGTCGGGCCGCACGGCTGACGTCTTCGAGCCGATGACCGGCGAGGTCCAGGCCAAGGTGGCGCTGGCCTCCAAGGCCGAGCTCCGCGCCGCGGTCGAGAACGCCAAGGCCGCGCAGCCGGAATGGGCCGCCACCAACCCGCAGCGCCGCGCCCGCGTCATGATGCGGTTCCTCGAGCTGGTGCAGCGCGACTACGACAAGCTCGCCGAGCTGCTGGCGCGCGAGCACGGCAAGACCGTTCCCGACGCCAAGGGCGACATCCAGCGCGGCCTCGAGGTCGCCGAGTTTGCCTGCGGCATCCCGCATCTGATGAAGGGCGAGTACACCGAGGGCGCCGGCCCCGGCATCGACATCTATTCGATGCGCCAGCCGCTCGGCGTGGTCGCCGGCATCACGCCGTTCAACTTCCCGGCGATGATCCCGATGTGGAAGTTCGCGCCGGCGATCGCCTGCGGCAACGCCTTCATCCTCAAGCCGTCGGAGCGCGATCCCGGCGTGCCGATGATGCTCGCCGAACTGATGATCGAGGCGGGCCTGCCGGCCGGCATCCTCAACGTCGTCAACGGCGACAAGGAGGCGGTCGACGCCATCCTCGACGATCCCGATATCAAGGCGATCGGCTTCGTCGGCTCGACTCCGATCGCGCAGTACATCTACGAGCGCGCCGCGCAGACCGGCAAGCGCTGCCAGTGCTTCGGCGGCGCCAAGAACCACGCCATCGTGATGCCGGATGCCGACATGGACCAGACGGTCGATGCGCTAATCGGCGCCGGCTACGGCTCCGCCGGTGAGCGCTGCATGGCCGTCTCGGTCGCGGTGCCGGTCGGCAAGACCACCGCCGACCGCCTGATGGAGAAGCTGATCCCGCGCGTCGAGTCGCTCAAGATCGGCACCTCGGTCGATCCGTCGGCCGATTACGGCCCGCTGGTGACCCGCGAGGCGGTCGAGAAGGTCAAGAGCTACATCGACATCGGCATCAAGGAAGGCGCGACGCTCGCGGTCGACGGCCGCGGCTTCAAGATGCAGGGCTACGAGAAGGGCTTCTATCTCGGCGGTTCGCTGTTCGACAACGTCACCAAGGACATGCGGATCTACAAGGAAGAGATCTTCGGCCCGGTGCTCTCGGTAGTGCGCGCCCACGACTATCACGAGGCGCTGGCGCTGCCGTCCGACCATGACTACGGCAACGGTGTCGCGATCTTCACCCGCGACGGCGACGCCGCGCGCGACTTCGCCGCCAAGGTCAATGTCGGCATGGTCGGCATCAACGTGCCGATCCCGGTGCCGATCGCCTATTACACCTTCGGCGGCTGGAAGAAGTCCGGCTTCGGCGACCTCAACCAGCACGGTCCGGACTCGATCCGCTTCTACACCAAGACCAAGACGGTGACCTCGCGCTGGCCGTCCGGCGTCAAGGAAGGCGCGGAGTTCTCGATCCCGACGATGAAGTGATTTCCGGGAACGTCATTGCGAGCGCAGCGAAGCAATCCATCTATCCCCCGCGTGGAAGAATGGATTGCTTCGTCGCTTCGCTCCTCGCAATGACGGTGGGGTAACCTTCAGGGCTAGGCGGCGAGATGCAGTTCGCTCTCAACGAGGACCAGATCGCGGTTCGCGACATGGCGCGGGCGTTTGCGGCGGAGAACATCGCGCCGCACGCGCTCGAATGGGACGAGACAAAGCACTTTCCAGTCGACGTGATGCGCGAGGCGGCAGGCCTCGGCATCGGCGGCATCTATATCAAGGACGATGTCGGCGGCTCGGCGATGACGCGGTTCGACGCGGCGCTGATCTTCGAGGCGCTGGCGACGGGGTGCCCGACCACGTCGGCCTTCATCTCGATCCACAACATGGCGTCCTGGATGATCGATGCCTACGGCAACGACATCCAGCGCCACACATGGCTGCCGAAGCTCTGCACCATGGAGCTGATCGCGAGCTACTGCCTGACCGAGCCGGGCGCCGGCTCCGACGCGGCCGCGCTGCGCACCCGCGCGGTGCGCGACGGCGATCATTACGTGCTCAACGGCCAGAAGCAGTTCATCTCCGGCGCCGGCAGCACCGACCTGCTGGTGGCGATGGTGCGCACCGGCGGCGAGGGTCCGGGCGGCGTCTCGACGCTGGTGATCGACGGCAAGACGCCGGGCGTGTCGTTCGGCAATAACGAGCGCAAGATGGGCTGGAATGCGCAGCCGACCCGCGCTGTCATGTTCGAGAACGCGCGCGTGCCGGTCGCGAACCGGCTCGGCGAGGAGGGCATCGGCTTCAAGATCGCGATGGCCGGGCTCGACGGCGGCCGGCTCAACATCGCGGCGTGCTCGCTCGGCGGCGCGCAGGCGGCGCTCGACAAGGCGTTGGCCTACATGAAGGACCGCAAGGCATTCGGCAAGCGCCTCGACGAATTCCAGGCGCTGCAATTCAAGATCGCCGACATGGCGACCGAGCTGGAAGCCGCACGCACCTTCCTGTGGCGGGCGGCCGCCGCGCTCGACCGCAAGGATCCGGACGCTTCCATGCTGTGCGCGATGGCAAAACGGTTTGGCACCGATGTCGGCTTCGAGGTCGCCAACCATGCGCTGCAGCTGCATGGTGGCTACGGCTACCTCAGCGAATACGGCGTCGAGAAGATCGTGCGCGATCTGCGCGTGCACCAGATCCTCGAAGGCACCAATGAAATCATGCGGCTGATCGTGTCGCGCAAGTTGATCGAGGGCGCGCGATGAATGATGCGGCAGCAGCCGAGGGCGACCTGATCGCGCGCAAGGAAGGTTCTGCCGGCATTATCCGGCTCAACCGGCCGAAGGCGATCAATGCCGTGACGCTGGAGATGTTCCACGACATCGACAGGGCGCTCGATGCGTTCGAGGCCGATCCCGATGTCGCTGTCATCGTGCTGGAGGGCGCGGGCGAGCGTGGCCTGTGCGCCGGCGGCGACATCCGCGCGCTCTGGGAGAGCTCCAAGGTCAAGGGCGATCTCGGCAAGATCCTGTGGCGCGACGAATACATCCTCAACGCGCGGATCAAGAAGTTCCCAAAGCCCTATGTCGCCTTCATGGACGGCATCGTGATGGGCGGCGGCGTCGGGCTGTCGGCGCATAGCCGCCACCGCGTGGTGACGGAGCGGACCAAGCTCGCGATGCCCGAGGTCGGCCTCGGTTTCTTCCCCGATGTCGGCGGCACCTATCTGCTGTCGCGCTCGCCGGGTGAGATCGGTACCTATTTCGGGCTCACCGGCACCACCATGAACGGACCCGATGCGATCTACGCCAAATTCGCCGACGCCGTGGTGCCGAGCGCAAAGCTGCCGGCGCTGCGCGAGGCGCTGACCAAGGTTACGCCAGGTACGAGTTCGGCCGAGATTGATCGGCTGATCGGAGGCTTCGCCACTAGCGAGAGGGCTGGCCCTGTCGCCGCGATGCAGGCCAAAATCGACGGCTGGTTCGCACACGGCCGGATGGAGGACGTCGTCGCCGCGCTGACGGCCGACGGATCGGATATGGCGCATGCCACGCTAAAGACGCTCAGTGAGAAGTCGCCGCGCGGCATGGTGGTGACGCTGAAACTGCTGCGGCTGGCGCGCGCGACCGCGACGCTGGAAGAGTGCCTGAAGCGCGAATATCGCGCCGCGCTCGAGGTGTTCGCCAGCGACGATTTCCGCGAGGGCGTGCGCGCAGCCGTCATCGACAAGGATCGCAATCCGACATGGTCGCCGGCCGGGATCGAACAGGTGACGCCGGAGATGCTCACGCCTTACTTCGCCGAGATCGGCGCTGACGAATTGAAATTTCCCGACAGCAAATAGAAACGTCGCAAGCGGAGGACTTCCCATGGCAAACGTCGCATTCATCGGGCTCGGCAATATGGGCGGGCCGATGGCCGCCAATCTGGTCAAGGCCGGCCACAAGGTGACCGCGTTCGATCTGGTCGCAGCGTCTCGCGATCAGGCCAGGAGTGATGGCGCCGCGATCGCCGAGAGCAGCGTTGCTGCGGTGAAGGGCGCCGATGTCGTCATCACCATGCTGCCGGCCGGCAAGCACGTGCTCGGTGTCTGGAACGAGGTGCTGCCCGCGATGGCCAACGGCGCGCTGATCATCGACTGCTCGACCATCGACGTCGAAAGCGCAAAGCAGGCGCATGTGCTGGCTGCCAAGCACGGCATGGCCTCGGTCGACGCGCCGGTCTCCGGCGGCACCGGTGGCGCCAAGGGCGCGACGCTGACCTTCATGTGCGGCGGCGAGCCGAAGGCATTCGCGGCGGCCCAGCCGATGTTGGCAAACATGGGCAAGAAGATCGTGCATTGCGGCGCGGGCGGTGCAGGGCAGGCAGCCAAGATCTGCAATAATATGATCCTCGGTATTTCCATGATCGCGGTCGGCGAGGCTTTCGTGCTCGCCGAAAAGCTCGGCCTGTCGCACCAGGCGCTGTTCGACGTCGCCTCGACCTCGTCGGGACAGTGCTGGTCGCTGACGACCTATTGCCCGGTTCCCGGCCCGGTGCCGACGTCGCCGGCCAACAACGATTACAAGCCGGGTTTTGCTTCGAACCTGATGGTCAAGGACCTGACCCTGGCGCAGGACGCCGCCAATGCCGCCGGCGCGGTCACGCCGCTCGGCAAGCACGCGCAGGAGATCTATAAGACCTTCGACGCGTCGGGCCACGGCGGGGTCGACTTTTCCGGAATTATCCAGCACGTTAGGGCCCTTGCCCCGAAGTAAATCGCCGTCATCCTGAGGTGCGAGCGGAGCGAGCCTCGAAGGATGCGAAAACGGTGCCTGTAGCCATCCTTCGAGACGCCGTGCTTCGCGCGGCTCCTCAGGATGACGTCAGAATACGTGGTGAAGCCGGATGACCACATTTCAGGACGCTCGCGCCTTTCTGCTCAAGCACCGCACCGACTACGACGCCGCGGTGAAGGGATTTCGCTGGCCCGATCCGGTGCCGTTCAACTGGGCGCTCGATTGGTTCGATGCCGAACTGGCGCGAAATCTTGACAGCCGCGACCGGCCGGCGCTGTGGATCGTCGATGCCGCCAGCGGCAACGAGACCAAGCTGTCCTTCGCCGAGCTGTCGCGCCGCTCAAACCAGGTTGTAAATTTCCTGCGCGCGCAGGGGCTGAAGCGCGGCGATCATCTGTTGCTGCTGCTCGGCAATGTCGTGCCGCTGTGGGAGACCATGCTGGCGGCGATGAAGCTCGGCGTCGTCGTGATCCCCGCCACCACGCTCTTGACCGCGGATGAATTGCGCGACCGGCTCGACCGCGGCAAGGCGAGGGCGGTGGTCGCCACGCAGGATCAGGTCGCGAAGTTCGCGGGCCTCGGCAGCGACAAGCTCGCCCGCATCGTGGTCGGCGCGACGCAGGCGCAGGACGGCTGGCTGCCGTTCGAGGATTCTGCCAAGCAGTCCGATGCATTCGCGCCCGATGGCCCTACCAAGGCCGACGACCCGATGCTGCTTTATTTCACCTCGGGCACCACGGCAAAGCCGAAGCTGGTGCGGCACAGCCAGCGCAGCTACCCGGTCGGCCATCTCTCGACCATGTACTGGATCGGTCTGCAGCCCGGCGACATCCATCTCAATATCTCCTCGCCCGGCTGGGCCAAGCATGCCTGGAGCTGCTTCTTCGCGCCGTGGAACGCGGGAGCGACGATCTTTATTGCGAATCAGCCACGCTTCGAGGCGAAGGGACTGCTCTCGATCATCGGCCGCTGCGGCGTGACCACGCTGTGCGCGCCGCCCACGGTGTGGCGGTTGTTCATCCAGGAAGAGCTCGCGAGCTTCAAGGTCTCGCTGCGCGAGGTCTGCGGCGCTGGCGAACCGCTCAATCCGGAGATCATCGACCAGGTCAAATCGGCCTGGGGGCTGACCATCCGCGACGGCTACGGCCAGACCGAGACCACGGCGCTGGCCGGCAACTCGCCGGGGCAGAAGGTGAAGGTCGGCTCGATGGGCCGGCCGCTACCGGGCTATCGCGTGCAGGTGACCGACAATGACGGCCACGCCGCGAAGGAAGGCGAGGTGACCTTGCTGCTCGGCGCAGACCGGCCGGCGGGCCTGATGCAGGGCTATCAGGGCGACGACGGCAAGCTGATCGGCACCGACGGCGAGATCTATCGCAGCGGCGACGTCGTGTTCACCGATGACGAGGGTTATCTGACCTTCGTTGGCCGCACCGACGACGTGTTCAAATCCTCCGACTACCGGATCTCGCCGTTCGAGCTGGAGAGCGTGCTGCTGGAGCATGACGCGGTGGCCGAAGCCGCCGTGGTGCCGAGCCCGGACCCGATCCGGCTGGCGGTCCCGAAGGCCTATGTGCTGCTGGTATCAGGCGTCGAACGAACGCCGGAGACCGCGCTGTCGATCTTCAAACATTTGCACACGCGGCTCGCACCGTTTAAACGCATTCGCAAGATCGAGCTGGTCACCGAACTGCCGAAGACGATTTCTGGAAAAATCCGTCGCGTGCAGTTGCGCCGGCTCGAACACGACGATGTCAGAAGCGATGCGTTGCGCGGGGTCGAGTTCCGCGAGGAAGAATTTCCGGAGCTGCAGAAGGTGCGGACCTCCGGTTAGCAGAGGTTAGCCAATGAACGAAGTCTGGAAGAAGCCGCCGGTGTCGCTGGAAACCTACCAGGGCATGGTCGGCAAGGAGATCGGCGTGTCCTCGTGGCACCTGCTCGATCAGGGCCGCATCGACACCTATGCCGACGTGATCGAGGATCACCAGTTCATCCATGTCGATCCCGAGCGCGCCAGGAAGGAGACCGCCTTCGGCACCACGATCGCGCATGGCTTCCTGACGATGTCGCTGATGTCGATCATGTCCTACGAGGTGATGCCGGTGCTCGAGGGCACCGCGATGGGCGTCAATTACGGCTTCGACAAGCTGCGCTTCATCTCGCCGGTGCGCTCCGGAAAACGCGTCCGCGGCCGCTTCGTGCTGGCCGAAGCCACGCTGCGCAAGCCGAAGGAGTTGTTGTCGCGCACCAACGTCACGGTCGAGATCGAGGGCGAGGAAAAGCCCGCGCTGGTCGCCGACTGGCTCGGCCTGATCTATTTCAGCTGAGGATCACAAGACACGGTTGTGTTGCAACCGCGAAGGGTTGTGCACCTCTCCCGCAAGCGGGGAGGTGCAGCGAGCCACCTCAATCTGTTTTTCAGGCGGTGCGCTGCTCTGGCCCATGTAGCGCATTGACGGCTGTGTTCCCCGGTGTCCATGATGCCCGCTTTAGGCGGTGCGGTCCCGGGAGTGGCAGCCATGGTGCAAAACATCGTCGCCGGAATTGTCGTAGTCGCTTTGATTGTGATCGGTGCGATTAGCTACGCTCAAGAGCATCACGAGTGCTGGAGCGGGCATCTGCTCAAAAGCCTGAAACCCTGCGGGTCGATGACCCCTTCGGTCTAGCGCGCCGGGCTTGACCCGGCCATCCATCGCTGCTCAAAAGTCTCCAACCTTTTCATGCCGCTCGGGCACTAACCCTCTCCCCTTGTGGGAGAGGGCGGCGAAATCGAGCGGAGCGAGATGAAGCCGGGTGAGGGGTCTCTCTCCGCGTGCTCATCCGTGGAGAGAACCCCTCATCCGGCGCGCTCGCGCGCGCCACCTTCTCCCACAAGGGGAGCAGGGAAGTCAGAGCAGGAATGACAAGCATGGCAATCAGGTTTGACGGACGCGTCGCTATCGTCACCGGCGCGGGCAATGGTCTCGGACGGGCGCATGCGCTGGGGCTCGCCAGCCGCGGCGCCAAGGTGGTGGTCAACGATTTCGGCGGCGCGCGCGACGGCACCGGTGGGTCGCTGTCGCCGGCCGAGACCGTGGTCGAGGAGATCCGGAAAGCCGGCGGCACCGCGATGGCCGACGGCGCCGACGTCTCGAACTTCGAGCAGGTCACCGCGATGGTCGAGCGCGCCACCAAGGAGTGGGGCAGCGTCGATCTGTTGTGCGCCAATGCCGGCATCCTGCGCGACAAGTCGTTCGCCAAGCTCGAGGTCGCCGACTGGGCCAAGGTGCTCGACGTGCATCTCACCGGCACCTACTACTGCTGCAAGGCGGTGTGGGCCGGCATGCGCGAGCGCAACTACGGCCGCATCGTGCTGACGACCTCGTCGTCCGGCCTGTTCGGCAATTTCGGCCAGGCCAATTACGGCGCGGCGAAGGCCGGGATGGTCGGCCTGATGAACGTGCTCGCCGAAGAGGGCCGCAAGAACAACATCAAGGTCAACACCATCTCGCCGACGGCTGCGACCCGCATGACCGAGGAACTGCTGCCGCCGCAGGCGCTGGCGCTGATGAAGCCGGAAGCGATCACGCCCGCGGTCGAATTCCTGCTCTCGGAGGACGCACCGACCCGCACCATCATGGGCGCCGGCGCCGGCTCGTTTGCCGTGATCCGCGTGCTGGAGACCGAAGGCGTCAACCTGCCGCAGTCGGAATGGACGCCGGACGGCGTCGCCGCGCACTTCAACGCGATCAGCGACATGTCGACCGCGAAGGCGCTGCAGGGCGCGTTCGAGCAGACGCAGAAGTATGTCGCCCAGGCCGCCGCGCGGGCCGGGATCAAGCTCTGAGCATGAGCGTCGCCGTCATCGGAGCCGGACCTGCCGGCCTGATGGCGGCGGAGGTGTTCGCGCAAGGTGGCGCACAGGTCACCGTCTACGACGCGATGCCGTCGGCCGGCCGCAAGTTTCTGATGGCCGGCCGTGGCGGGCTCAATCTCACCCACTCCGAGCCGCTGCCGGATTTCCTTGCGCGCTATCGCGAGGCGATGCCGCATCTGAAGGCTGCGGTCGAGGCTTTTCCGCCTGAAGCACTGCGCGTCTGGAGCGAGGCGCTGGGGCAGCCGACATTCGTCGGCAGCAGCGGCCGCGTATTCCCTGAGGCGTTCAAGGCGTCGCCCCTGCTGCGTGCCTGGCTGCGGCGGCTCGATGCCGCCGGCGTTGCGTTCGCATTCCGGCATCGCTGGATCGGATGGGACGCGCGCGGGGGATTGCTGTTCGAGACGCCGGACGGCCAGCGCACAGTCAAGGCCGATGCGACCGTGCTGGCACTCGGCGGCGCGAGCTGGCCGCGGCTCGGCTCGGACGGCACCTGGGCGGAGATCCTCGCCGCAAAGGGCGTTGCCATGGCGCCGATCAAGCCAGCCAATTCCGGCTTCACGGTTGCCTGGTCGAATATCTTCTGCGACCGGTTCGAGGGCCAGCCGCTCAAGGGCGTCGCGCTCACGATTGGTCCGCATACGGTGCGCGGCGAAGCGATCGTCACCCGCGCCGGCATCGAGGGCGGCGCCATCTATGCGCTGTCGGCGGAATTGCGCGAGGCGGTGCTCGCGAAGGGAACGGCGACACTGACGGTGGCGTTGCGGCCCGATGCCGCGCGCCACGAACTGGTCGCGCGTCTGTCGGCGCCGAAGGGCAAGCAATCCCTTTCCAATTTCCTGCGCAAGGCCGCGCAGCTCTCGCCGGTCGGCATCGGGCTGTTGCAGGAGGCGGCCGTCGCCGTCGGCCGTTCGCTGGCCGCGCTGCCGCCGGCCGAATTGGCCGAACTGATCAATGCGGTGCCGATCCGGATCACCGGCGTGGCACCGATCGCACGCGCGATCTCGAGCGCTGGCGGCATCAGGTTCGACGAACTCGACGCGCATTTCATGCTGCGGCGGCTGCCCGGCGTTTTCGCGGCCGGCGAGATGCTCGATTGGGAGGCGCCGACCGGCGGCTATCTGTTGCAGGCGTCGTTTGCAACAGGCGTCGCCGCTGGGAAGGGCGTGTTACGATGGCTCGTGCAGAAATCGTAGCTCTGTAGGATGGGTAGAGCGAAGCGAAACCCATCAACTTTTTTCCCAGCGGAAGCATGATGGGTTTCGCTGCGCTCTACCCATCCTACGGGATAGGCTCATTCCGAGCCGGTCTTCGTGGCGAGGTCGGTGATGAATCCAAGCACACCGAACGCCGCAGCCACCGCACACACCGCGGTCCAACCACCAAAGTTCCACGCCGCGGATGCCGCTGCCGCGCCCACCGCGCCGCCGATGAAGAACAGCGCCACGAACAGGCCGTTGATGCGGCCGCGCGCTTCGGGGCGCAGCAGGTTGACGGCGCGGCGGCCTAGCGTCTGGTCGGTGGTGATGCCGAGATCGAGCAGGATGGTGCCGAGGCTCAGCGCGACGAGTGCTGCAATCCGCGACTCCAGTACGCCGGCCCAAGCGCACAGCGCGAGCGATGCGGATATCAGCAGATGCGAGCCGATCAGCATCGGCCGTGCCAGGCCACGGTCGCCCCAGCGGCCGGCCAGCGGCGTCGCGACGGCGCCGGCAACGCCGATCAGTGCGAACAGTGCGATGCCCTTGGCGTCGAGCTTGAACGGCGCGTCCGGCAGGCGTAGCGCCACGGCGGCCCAGAACGCGGTGAACGAGGCCATCACCAGCGCCGCGGTCCAGGACCGGACGCGCAGCACCGGCTCCTCGCGCAGCAGTGTCGGGAACGAACGCAGCAGCGCGCCGTAGCTGACCTTCGCCGCCGGCTGTAGCGTCGGCAGGGTGCGCGCCAGTGCTGCGGCGAGCACCGTCATCAGCACGGCCGAGGTGACATAGTAGCCGCGCCAGTTCCAGCTGTCCGCGATCAGGCTCGCCATCGGCCGCGACAGCAGGATGCCGATCATCAGGCCGCTCATCACATCGCCGATCGCCTGTCCCCGGCGCTCCGGCGGCACCATCGACGCAACCAGCGGCACCACCATCTGGATCGCGGCGCACGACGCGCCGAGGATGAAGGTGGCGGCCAGCAGGATCAGCGGCGTCGGCGCCATCGCGGTGCCGATCGCCGCGACGATAGCGCAGGCCAGCGTCCGCAGGATCAGCCGCTTGTTCTCGACGAGGTCGACCAGCGGCACCAGCAGCAGCAGCCCGAGCGCGTAGCCCAGCAGGGTCAACGTCGAGATCAGGCCGGCCTCTAGCGTGGTCATGCCGAGCGAGCGGCCCATCAGACCGACGAGGATCTGCGGCGCAAAGAGATTGGTGACGACGGTGCCGGTCGTGATGGCGCCGATCCAGATCAGCGGACGCACGGCGACGGTGCGCGCCGGGGAGAGTTTGGTAGCTTCGGAGATGGTCATGGGACCTCGCGATGGAGTGGCGAGGCCCCCTTTAGGGGATCGGGATAATATGCTACAATTCAAATAAGATGATGAAGAATATGCGAGATTATTATGAACACCCATGACCTCGTGGCGTTCGTCGCCGTGGTCGAGACCGGATCGATCGTCGCGGCCTCGGCGCGGCTGAACCTGACCCAGCCCGGCGTGACGCGGCGGATCCAGAATCTCGAGGAGATGCTCGGCGCGCAGCTGCTCGACCGGCTATCGAAGCCGCTGAAGCCGACGGCGGCGGGAATCGAAGCCTATGAGCAGGGCCGCCGGCTGCTGCGCATGCTCGACGACCTCAAGTCAGGCGTCGCCAATGACGGCGTGGTGCGCGGCGAGTTCAGGCTCGGCCTGACACCGTTTTTGTCGGAGGCCGGGCTGACCGGACCGCTCGATGCGGTGCGCGGCGAATTTCCGGCGCTGGCGGTGCGCGTCGTCTCCGGCTGGTCGCCCAACCACATGGAGCGGGTCAGCCGCAACGAGCTCGATGCCGCTGCAATCTGTTTGCCTGACGGCACCGCGCCGCCCGACGATCTCGTGGCCGACGATCTCGGCGCGCAGCCGGTGGTGTTCGTCGTCGCGCGCGACACGAAGACGCCGAAGTCGGTCGATCTCGAATGGCTGTCGCGGACCGGATGGGTGATCAACCAGGACGGCTGCGGCTTTCGCCAGACGCTGAAGCGTCAATTCGATGCGGCGCATCTGCCGTTCAACATCGCGGTCGAGGCGCTCGACAGCGAGCTGCGGCTGTCGCTGGTGGCGCGCGGGCTCGGCATCGGCCTCGTGACGCCGGTGGCGCTGAAACGAAGCCCGATCCGTAGCCGGCTCAAGGCCGTGAAGATCGCGGATTTCAATCCCGCAGTCCGCGCCTGGATCGTGCATCGCCCGCCGGCCGGCCGCCTGGCGCGGCCGATCGAGGTGTTTCGCGCGGCGCTGGACCGCGAGCTGCAGGCGCTGATGCGGGAATAAATGCGGAGTTCGTAGGATGGGTAGAGCGAAGCGAAACCCATCAACTTCGATCCGCAGTGACATGATGGGTTTCGCTACGCTCTAGCCATCCTACAAGGTCTGTGTATGCGGCTACCGCAGCTTGCCCCGCGCCGTCACCGGCAGCGCACCGATGATCTCGTCACCGCGCACCATCACGACCTCGTCCATCATGTTGACGACGACGCAGACGTGATTGGGCACGATCCGCACCACGTCGCCGACATTGGGACGGGTGTTGCTGCGGGAGAGATCGAGGAAGCCGTGCTCCTCGGCGAAGCGCGCGATCCTGGCCTCGGGATGTTCGAGGATCAGGCCGTGGCCTTCGAGGCCGCCGGTGTCCGAGGTCAGCGTCTTGGAGCCGGCATCGAGGATGCCGCGCTCGGGGCCGGCGCGGCTGACGACGGTGGAATAGATGTGCAGCGCGCAATCGTCCCAGGTCGCGACGCCGGCCGCGACCTGCATGCGGTCGTTGTAGATGTAGGTACCGAAGCGATGCTCGGTGCCGCCCTTCAGCTTGCCGAGATTCTTCAGGTTCGGCGTGCCGCCGGTGGAGACGATGGTCGCGTCGAGGCCATGGGCGCGCACGCCGGCTAGCGCCTCGTCATAGAATTTCTGCGCATCGGCCCAGCCGGTCTCGGTCGGATACAGCATGAAGCCCGCGAAGCTGAGGCCCTTGGAGGCTGCGATCTCGCGCGCCAGCGCGATCGCCTCGGCCGGGGTCTCGACGCCGGCGCGCTTGCGGCCGGTGTCGCATTCGACCACGACCGAGAGCGGGCGGCCGGAGGCGGCGGCGGCCTTCGGCAGGTCGCCGACGACGACGGAATTGTCGGCTGCGACGGTGACGTTGGCCTTTGCTTGCAGCGCGCCGAGCCGCGCCATCTTCTCGTCGCCGAGCAGATTGTAGCTGATCAGGATGTTGTCGATGCCGGCGTCCGCCATGATCTCGGCCTCGCCGAGCTTCTGGCAGGTGATGCCTTTGGCGCCGGCCTTGATCTGCAGCTGCGCCAGCATCGGGTTCTTGTGCGTCTTGATGTGCGGACGGTTGGCGACGCCGGCCTCGTCGCAGGCCTTCTGGATGCGCGCGATGTTGCGCTCCACCCGGTCCATGTCGATCACGGCGCAGGGCGTGCCGTATTCCTTGGCGATCTTGGCGGCGAGGGGCGTCGTCATCGGGGTGGCTCCATTGCAGAGTTTCCGTCATTGCGAGTGGAGCGAAGCAATCCATCTGTCCGCGTTTGCAGATGCATGGATTGCTTCGTCGCTCCGCTCCTCGCAATGACGGCAAGAATCATTGTGTTCATGCCTGCTCGATCTCTTCGCGCAGCACCTCTAACTCGAGCCAGCGGTCCTCGGCGGCAGCGAGCTCTTGCTGCGCCTTTGCGATCGCGGCCGAGGCGGCGTCGAATGTCTTGCGATCCTTCGTATAGAGATCGGGATCGTCGAGCAGCTTCTGCTGCTTGGCGATCTCGTTGTGCAGCTTGTCGATGGTCTTCGGCAAGGTTTCCAGCGCGTGTTTCTCGTTGAAGCTCAGCCGGCGCCGCGGTGCTGCCTCGGGCGCCGCGGCCCTGGCTTCCTTCTTCTCTTCGGTCGCGGTATCCGCCTTCACCGTCTCGCGCTTCACGTCGGCGCCGCGCTGCGTCAGCATGTCGGAATAGCCGCCGGCATATTCGATCCAGCGGCCCTGGCCCTCGGGCACGATCACCGAGGTCACGACGCGGTCGAGGAAGTCGCGGTCGTGGCTGATCAGGATCACCGTGCCTTCGTAATCGCCGAGCATGTCCTCGAGCACGTCGAGGGTTTCGAGATCGAGGTCGTTGGTCGGCTCGTCCAGGATCAAAAGGTTCGACGGCTTGGCCAGCGCGCGCGCCAGCATCAGGCGGCCGCGCTCGCCGCCGGAGAGCGCTTCCAGCGGCGTGCCGCGCTGCTCCTGCGCGAACAGGAAGTCCTTCATGTAGCCGATGACGTGCTTCGACTTGTCGCCGACCATGACGTGATCGCCGCGGCCGCCGGTGAGCGCCTCGGCCAGCGTCAGCTTCGGGTCGAGGCTCTCGCGGTGCTGGTCGAGGGTTGCCATCTCGATATTGGCCCCGAGTCGCACCGAACCGGACTCGGGCGGATCGTTGCCGATCAACAAATGCACCAATGTGGTCTTGCCGGCGCCGTTCGGGCCGACGATACCGAGCCGGTCGCCGCGCTGGATCCGAGTCGAGAAGCCGTCGACGATCCTGCGCTCGCCGAACGCTTTCGCGATGTTCTTGGCTTCGATCACCAGGCGGCCGGACTTTTCGGCTTCGGCGGCGGCGAGCGTTGCATTGCCGGTGGCGCCGCGATAGTTGCGGCGCTGGTCTCGCAGCGCAAAGAGATTGCCGAGCCGCTTGACGTTGCGCTTGCGGCGGCCGGAGACGCCGTAGCGCAGCCAGTGCTCCTCGTTGACGATCTTGCGGTCGAGCTTGTGCTGCTCGCGCTCTTCCTCGGCCAGCACCTCGTCGCGCCACGCCTCGAAGGCGCCGAAGCCGCGCTCGATCTGCCGGATCTGGCCGCGGTCGAGCCAGGCCGTGGTGCGCGACAAATTGGTGAGGAAGCGGCGGTCATGGCTGATCAGCACCAGCGCGCAGCGCCGGCTATCCAGTTCGCCCTCGAGCCATTCGATGGTCGGCAGGTCGAGATGGTTGGTCGGCTCGTCAAGCAGCAGGATATCGGGCGAGGGCGCCAGCACCCGGGCCAGCGCCGCACGGCGCGCCTCACCGCCGGAGACATGCGCCGGATCTTCCTCGCCGCTGAGGCCGAGCTGTTCGAGCAGATAGCGCGCCTGGTAGTGGTCGTCGCCGGGGCCGAGGCCGGCCTCGACATAGGCGAGCGTCGTCTTGTGGTCGCCGAAGTCCGGCTCTTGCGGCAGATAGCGGATGGTGGCGCCCGGCTGCACGAAACGGCTGCCCGCGTCCGGCTCGACCAGGCCGGCGGCGATGCGCAGCAGCGTCGACTTGCCGGAGCCGTTGCGGCCGATCAGGCAGACGCGCTCGCCCGCGGAGACCGACAGCTCGACGCCGGTGAGCAGCGGCGTGCCGCCGAAGGTCAGGCTGATGTCCTTGAGCTGGATGAGAGGGGGAGGAGCCATCGCGCTAACCCTGCTGGCTCGCCTGCGCCTGCTCGGCGCGGCGGCGCTGGATACGGCGGATGGTCTGGTCGAGCGTCGACAGGAAGGTCGAGCGGTCGCGCGGCGAATATGATTTCGGCCCGCCGGTGATCTCGCCCGACGAGCGCAGATCGGTCATCAGGTTGCGCACCGCGAGCGTCATGCCGATTGACTGCTCCGTGAACGGCTTGCCGTTCGGCGCGATCACGTCGGCGCCGGCCTTGACGCAGCGGCTCGCCAGCGGGATGTCCGCCGTGATCACGATGTCGCTCTCACGCGCGCGTTCCGCGATCCAGTCGTCGGCCGCATCCATGCCGGAACCGGCAGCGATGCGCTCGATCAGCGGATCCTGCGGCACGCGGATGAAATTGCCCGCGACCACGCTGACGGGCACGCCGTGCCGGATCGCGACGCGATAGATCTCGTCCTTCACCGGGCAGGCGTCGGCGTCGACATAGATGCGGGTGGGAGCAGGGGTTTCAGTCATCGATTCCAGGGTTGGCAGGCGCGGCCTGCGTGTACTCCATCGGGCGGAAAATAGCGAGCAAAACGAGAGGCTTGTCACGCTGCCCGGTTCGACTACGATTGCCTGAGAAAAACAACGGAAATAAGGGGAAACCCCATGGATTCGAAGACGGCTTCGCTGACCTACTGCGTCTCGGCGTACAACACCTCGAAACTGTCGGAGAACAAGATCCACGACGACACGGTGGCGCGAAAGTTCGGCTTTTCCGGCGGGCTGGTGCCCGGCGTCGACGTGATGGCCTACATGATGCACCTGCCGGTCGAGAAATGGGGCCGCGACTTCCTCGCGCGCGGCCTGATCGAGGCGCGCTTCGTCAAGCCGGTCTATGACGGCGAGATCGCGGAATTGACCGGACAGGAGACCGGCAATGGGCTGACGATCGAGCTCCACAGCCGCGGCGAGCTCTGCGCCACCGGCACCGCGTCGCTGCCGGCCTCCGCGCCGAAATTCGTGCTCGATGACTACAAGCAGGTCGCCGCGGTCTCCGAGCGCAAGCCGGTCAGCGCCTCGTCCTATGAAGAGGGCAAGTGGCTCGGCACCATCCCGCGCGACTGGTCGGGCGATGCCGCGAAGGAGTATCTCGCCGATATCAGGGAGACCGACCCGATCTACCTGCGCGAAGGTCTCGGCCATCCCGGCCTGCTGCCGCGGGTGATGAACAAGGTCCTGGTCGACAATGCGATCCTCGGGCCCTGGATCCATGTCGGCACCCGCATGCAGTTGCTGTCGGCGGGCAAGATCGGCGACGAGCTGACCGCGCGCGCCAAGGTGACGGGCAATTACGACAAGAAGGGCCACCGCTTCGTCGAGCTCGACGCGCTGGTGCTCGGCAATGGCACCCCGCTCGCGCATTGCTGGCATATCGCGATCACCCAGCCGCGCGAGCAGGCCGCGGCGTAACTTTCCACCTCTCCCCGTTCTTCACGGGGAGAGGTCGGATCGCATCGCAGATGCGATCCGGGTGAGGGGCAAGGCACAATTCCAGTTACAACGACCTTGCTCGCCGGATGGAGTCCCTCACCCCAGCCCTCTCCCCGCAAGAGCGGGGCGAGGGAGCAGGAGAGCCCTTATGCCGCGCTCGCCTTGGCGTCCTGGATCGCGCGCCAGACGCGTTCGGGCGTCAGCGGCATGTTGATGTGCTTGATGCCGTACTCCGACAGCGCGTCGACCACGGCGTTGACGATGCAGACGAGGCTGCCGGCGCAGCCGGCCTCGCCGCAGCCCTTGGTGCCGAGCGGGTTGGATTTCGCCGGCGAGGGATGATCGCCGACCAGCATCGACGGCACGTCGCCGGCGCGCGGCAGCGCGTAGTCCATGAACGAGCCGGTGATCGGCTGGCCTGATGCGTCGTAGCTGACTTCCTCCATCAGCGCCTGGCCGATGCCCTGCGCGACGCCGCCGTGCAGCTGGCCCGCGACGATCATCGGATTGACCACGACGCCGAAATCGTTGACCGCCGAGTAGCGCACGATCCGCGTCACGCCGGTGTCGGGATCGATCTCGACCTCGGCGACGTGGCAGCCGTTCGGGAACGTCGACGCCGTCTCCTTGGTGGCGTGATCGACGTCGAGCGTGTCCGGCGTGCCTTCCGGCATCTTGCCGGCGCGCATCCGCTCGGCGAGCTCCATGATGCCGATCGAGCGGTCGGTGCCGGCGATGGTGAAGCGGCCGGCGCCGAATTCGATGTCGGCCTCGGAGGCCTCCAGCATGTGCGCGGCCGCCTTCTTGCCCTTCTCGACGACGAGCGCCGAGGCCTCGACGATCGCTTGCCCCGTTGCGGTGATCGAGCGCGAGCCGCCGGTGCCGTTGCCGAAGCGCACCAGATCGCTGTCACCCTGTTCGAGGGTGATCTTCTCGAAGGGCACCCCGAGCTGGTCGGACAGTACCTGCGCGAACGGCGTGGCGTGGCCCTGGCCGTAATCCAGCGTGCCGGTGGTGAGCTTCACCGAGCCATCGGGCTCGAAGCTGATCTTGCCGAGCTCGCCGCTCGGCGGCGCGGTGACCTCGAGATAGGAGCCGACGGCGATGCCGCGCAGCTTGCCGCTCTTCTTGCTTTCCTTCTTGCGCTTGGCGAAGTTGTCGTAGTCGGAGATCTCCAGCGCCTTCTGGAACACGCCGGCGAAATCGCCGCTGTCGTAGGTGACGCCGGACGCCGCCGGGAACGGCAGCTGCGACGGCTTGATGAAGTTGCGCTTGCGCAGCGTGAAGCGGTTGATGCCCATCTCGTCGGCGGCCGCATCGATCAGCCGCTCCATGTAGTAATTGGCCTCGGGCCGGCCGGCGCCGCGATAGGCGCCCATCAGCGTGGTGTTGGTCAGGACCGTCTTGATGTCGACGCCGAGCAGCGGCGTGCGATAGACGCTGGCGAGGTTCTTGCCGGTGTTGAGCGACAGCGGGCCCGGCGCGACGCCGGTGATGTAGGCGCCGAGATTGCCGTAGCCGGACAGCCGCACCGCGAGGAACTTGCCGTCGGCATCGAGCGCGAGCTCGGCGTGGATCAGCTGCGCACGGCCCTGGCTGTCGGAGAGGAAGCTGGTCGAGCGCTCATCCAGCCACTTCACCGGGCGGCCGAGCTCACGCGCCGCATGCGCGATGCAGGTGTATTCGGGATAGTTGAGATTCTTCATCCCGAACGAGCCGCCGACATTGCCGGTGAGGATGCGGACCTTGTCGGCGGGCACGTTGAGCAGGCGCGCCAGGATCGCCTTGTTGCCGGAGACGCCCTGGGTCGGCACCTGCAGCGTAAAGCGTTCGGTTTTCTTGTCGTAATGCGCGAGGGCGACGCGCGGCTCCATCGAGACCACGGCGACGCGGGTGTTGACGATCTCGAGCTTGGTGACGTGCGCCGCGCCGGCGAACGCCGCCTCGATCTTGGCGGTGTCGCCATAGTGATAGTCGAGCGCGACGTTATCGGGGATGTCGTCGTAGAGCTGCGGCGCGCCGGGCCTGGCGGCTTCAGCTGCGTCGGTCACCGCGGGCAGCGGCTCGATATCGACCTCGACGGCCTCGGCGGCATCGCGCGCCTGCGCCGCGGTCTCCGCCACCACGAAGGCGACGGGATCGCCGACGAAGCGCACCTTGTCGGTCACCAGCGCGGGACGGTTGGTCTGCTTGAGCGGGGAGCCGTCACGGTTCTTCAGCGGCAGGCCGCAGGTGAAGGGGTTGTAGCCGGCGGCCGCAAGGTCGGCGCCGGTCCAGACCCCGAGCACGCCCGGCATCGCCTTGGCGGCCGCCGTCTCGATGCCCTTGATGATTCCATGGGCATGCGAGGAGCGAACCATCCAGCAATAGGCCTGGCCGGGCAGCGAGAAATCGTCGGTGTATTTGCCCTTGCCGCGCACCAGGGTGTCGTCCTCCTTTCGTCGAACAGGCTGTCCGACACCGTATTTTTGCAGTGCGATAGCGTTTTCGAGGGAGGCAGGCGGCGTGTGATCTTGCATCGAAAATGACCTGAAATGCCCGGATTTGCTGGAGTTTGGGGGCGCTGAGGAGATAACGCACACCCCCCTTAACGACAACGCCCGATTGGGCATGGACCCAATGTGAACGGAGTTTGCGTAGGGCTTTGACGCTGCTAAAGTTTCCGTGAACGATAATTATTCGGCGGGCCTAAAGGATCCTACGGATCCCCTGGGGTCCCGTGGAAAGACAGTTTTGATGAACGACCATGTGCGGCTTTGCGACGGCCCTCCGGCCAGCGAAGCCCCGCCAGGGTTGGTTGCGGCAGCGGCGGAAAGTGGCGTCTACGCCGCGCTTGACCTTGGCACCAACAATTGCCGGCTGTTGATCGCCTGTCCCACCGGCGACGGGTTCCGCGTGGTCGATTCATTCTCGCGGATCATCAGGCTCGGCGAGGGCATCGCCGCCACGGGCTCGATCAGCGAGGCCGCGATTGAGCGGGCGATTGCCGCACTGGCCATCTGCAGCGACAAGATTCGCTATCGCAAGGCGCGCCGGCTCCGCCTGATCGCCACCGAGGCCTGCCGCGCCGCCGGCAATGCCGAGAGCTTCCGCGCGCGGGTGGCGGCCGAGACCGGCATCAAGCTCGAGGTGATCGATCGTGAGACCGAGGCGACGCTCGCGGTGATCGGCTGCTCGCCGCTGCTCGATCCGAAGGGGCGGGGCGCCATCCTGTTCGATATCGGCGGCGGCTCGACCGAGCTGGTGCGGATCGAGCGCGACCCCAACGCGCCCGACGTAGCGCCACGCATCAAGGCGTGGATGTCGATCCCGCTCGGCGTCGTCACGCTGGCCGAACATTTCGGCGGCAAGAACGTCACCAGGGATCTGTATGCGCGAATGATCGATGAGGTCGCGCGGCACGTCGCGCCGTTCGCGGCCGAGCACGGCAAGGATCTGCGCGACATGCACATGCTCGGCACCTCAGGCACCGTGACCACGCTCGCCGGCGTGTTCCTCAATCTGTCGCGCTACGACCGCCGCCGCATCGACGGCATCTGGATGAACGATTGCGACGTCACCGCGACGATCCAGAAGCTGCTCGGCATGAGCTATGAGGCGCGCGTCAACAACAACTGCATCAGCGTCGAGCGCGCCGATCTGGTGCTCGCCGGCTGCGCGATCCTCGATGCGATCCGCAACGCGTTCCCGATGCCGCGGCTCCGCGTTGCCGATCGCGGCCTGCGCGAAGGCATGCTGGTCGAGATGATGCGCGAGGACGGCGCGCTGCGGGCGTGCTAAAGCTTCCCTTGCCTCGCCCCGCTTGCGGGGAGAGGCCGGATTGCATGTTAATGCAATCCGGGTGAGGGGAACTCTCCACGAGCGCATCTCTCATCTTCATTGCGGAAACATTCCCTCACCCAAACCCTCTCCCCGCAAGAGCGGGGCGAGGGAGTAGAGAAGCAGTATGGCGAAAGACACCACCGGGCGGCTGCACGTCACGGTCAAGAGCGGCGGCAAGCGCAAGCTTTCGTCAAAACTCTGGCTCGAGCGCCAGCTCAACGATCCCTATGTCGCCAAGGCCAAGGCGATGGGCTACCGCTCCCGCGCAGCTTTCAAGCTGCTCGAGATCGACGACAAATACCGTCTGCTCAAGCCGGGCATGACCGTGGTCGACCTCGGCGCGGCGCCCGGCGGCTGGAGCCAGATTGCGGCCAAGCGGACCGGTGCTGTCGACGGCAAGGGCAAGGTGGTCGCGATCGATCTGCTGGAGATGGGCGAGATTCCCGGCGTCACCTTCGCGCAGCTCGACTTCCTCGACCACGACGCGCCGGAAAAACTGATCGCGATGATGGGCGGCCGCGCTGACATTGTGATGTCCGACATGGCCGCCAACACCACCGGCCATCGCAAGACCGATCAGCTCCGCATCATCGGCCTGGTCGAGACCGCCGCGCATTTCGCCGGCGAAGTGCTCAATCCCGGCGGCACGTTCCTGGCAAAGGTGTTCCAGAGCGGCGCCGACGCCGAGCTGGTGGCGCAGCTGAAGCGCGATTTCGCCACCGTCCGCCACGTCAAGCCGTCCGCCAGCCGGCAGGATTCGTCGGAGCGCTATGTGCTGGCGACGGGATTTCGCGGGCAGCAACAGCCGTCATCGCGCGGGACGTAGCGACGACGCGTTCGCCGAAGCCTCCGCGAAGGCAATCCAGATCCCTCATAGGGCCCGGCCGGAGCGCTGCCCGGTACGCGAGCGCGTCGCGAGCTGACCTGAATCCATTGGAACTCTTCCCGTTACGGCGTATTCTATCTTCCCGGCGCGGTCAGTTCGTTGCGTATTTCGGCCTGGCGCCACGGCAGGTTTGTGCAGCGAGCCGCGCCTCCGTCTTGCGGAGCTCTTCCGTGATGGAACGCAGGTCGAGCATAGGTAATCGCCTTCTGGCGGCCTTGCCGCCCGCCGACCTTGATTTGCTTGCGCCTCATCTCCGCAAGATATCGCTCGAACGCGACGCCGTGCTGGTGCGGTCGGGCGACCTCGTCGAACAGATCTATTTTCCCTGCACGGCATTGATCGCGTTCGTTATGGACATGCCGAACGGACAGGCCGTTGCGACGACAATGATCGGCAATGAGGGCGCCGCCGGCATCCTGTCGACACTCAGGTCGATACGCTCGCCGATGACCGCGGTGGTTCGCGTCGCGGGCACGACGTGGCAGATTTCGCCGGCACGATTTCACGCCGCGCTCGCGCACAGTCACGCACTTGGCAGCGCGGTGCAGCTCCATATGCGGTCGCTGCTGGTTCAGTTCCAGCATATCGCGGCGTGCAATGCGCTCCATTCCGTGGAGGCCCGCCTGGCCCGGTGGTTGTTGCAGGTTCACGATCAGATCGGCGACGACACGCTGCCGCTGACGCAGGAGACGCTGTCGGAATTGCTGGGCGTGCGACGAACGACCGTGACCCACGTCGTGCACAAGCTTCGCGCCTCGGGCGCAATCCGCTCCAACCGGCGGAGCTCGATCGAGGTCGACAGGCCGCGGCTCGAAACCGCGGCCTGTGAATGCTACGAGATCATGCGCGGCAGGATCGACCGCATCATATCTGCGGAAGGGATGAGGTCGTCCGGTCACGGCGCGCCGCCACATGGACCTCGGCGTTCGCACGCCGGACCGTGGACCAATGGCGACAAGGTTCATGCACATACGCGCGGCGCGGGTGCTGAGCGATCACGAAGCCATTGAATAAGGATTGAATAAGGATTGAATAAGGATTACGCAAGCGCGGATGTCAGGACGCCTTGCGCAATTCGTGCTCGGGTTCGTGCACCCACGCGTCCCTGGCGAACCATTCGTGATTGGTCCGACAGCTCGTGCAATAGCTGCGCGAAAAGAACACGGTGCTGCACCGGAACGTCTCACGGTCGGATTTCATGCCGGTATTGATCGCACGTCCCGTCCGCGGGCATTTGATCATGATGACGCCCACCTTGGTCCTCCTCCAATGTCAGGAATTGCTGGTCCCGCGCACCGTCGGCTGGACCGTGCCTCTTCTGACGGAGACGCTTGGTCCAGCCGGCCTGGGAGCGGGGGGGGGGGGGCGGCTCCTCAGGAAGGTGTTTTCAAGGCCTTGGCAAAGCTCTTCTTGATCGGCTCGGAGGTCTCGGTCGCGACTTTCTTCGCGATCTCCCAGAGCTCCCTGTTCTGCGCGGTCGTCGCTTCGAAATTTTTGCGGCCGTGATCGGCCGAAAGCTGGATGACTTCCGACAGCGACCTGGTGCCGGCGAGTTCGGATATGAAAGCGAGGGCCGAACTGGCGTTGGAATGCGAGATCTCGATCACCTTGGCTGCGTAATCCGCAGCGCCCTTGGCGTTGACCGCATATGCCTCCTTGAGCAAGACGGAGATTTCCTCCGAGGCTTCCTTGACCTTCTCGAACTGTTCCCGGGCGCGTGTCGCATTTTGTTCGGCGATGCCCTGAAAGGCCTGGGGCAGCGCGAACAGGGGCACGCTGAAGCCGCCGGCTTTCGGATTGTCGCTCACTTCATTCGTCTGGACGTCACTCACTGGCTCTGATCCTTTCAAGGGAAACAAAATCAAGGAAAATCCGCGCCTCGCGGTGCACGGACGCTGGGGAAGCGCAGCTGGAGTGCTCCCTTCCATTTGGTTTTTTTGCTGATGCCGGGTCACCGCGTGCCCGCTTGAGCAGGACTATGCAGGATCGGAGGTGCAGCTTCCGTTCGCTTTCTGACTCTCGCGGAGATTTTTTTCCGGAACGAAGCGGCCGTCGTATCGTGGCATCGTGGGGAGTTAAGCCACCGATCGCGGCGGTGGCGCAGCCGGCGCAGCTGGACATTCCGACCGCTTGCCTTAGGAGGGTGGGTAGTCGGGTGTCATCCCGATCTGAAGGCGCGCAGCACGACATTTAGGCGCGACTGCTTGGAACCTCGGTGCGTAGCTGGAGTCGACTCTTTTGCTCCCGGCCAATGCCCCCCAAGCCCACCGGGAGAAAACCCCCACGGGTTGGCGGCCTTGGTGCAGCGTCAGTTTCGCGCACTGGGGCCGTTTCTTGCAGGACTGGAAAATCGGGCGACGCAAGCGCATATTTCCCAGATGGCGACCATTGTTCACTGCAATTGCGGCGCCGAGTACAGACGCACCGAAGAGAAGTTCTTGGTGCCGCATACGGGTGATGCGATCTGCACGGTCTGCGGAGCTGCGCTGGAATCGTGGCTGGAAGCGACCCACGTTCCCACATACGAACTAATCGAACGTCCGGATCGAGGATAGCCAGGCGGAATGACCGGCCACCCCTGATGGGCCTGGTCGTGACCTGACGGCGACTCGCGGTGTCCGTGCCTCGGAAACGGCTAGTTCGATCGACTAGCCGAGCCGCTGATCGCGCGCGTTCTGGGTGTCCTCGGTCGCGACCTTGACGGCTTCGGTCGCGGCGCGCTTCTCGGCGCCCTTGCGGCTCGAGATGTCGATCGCCTTGCGGCCGGCGATCTCGTTGCCGGCCTCAGCCGGCATCTGCCAGAAGAACCAGGCCGAGGCCGCCGAGATCAACGAGACCACGATGAAGGCCGGCGCGAACACGTCGGCGGAGAGCTCGGTCTGGTGGTGCAGCGCCAGCGTGGTTTCAACCGAGAACGCGCCGACCGCGACGCCCGCGGACACTGCGAGCTGCTGATTGACGCTGACGAGGGTGGTGGCCCGGCTCATCTGCGGCGCTTCGACCTCGGCATAGGCCACCGTGTTGATCGCGGTGAACTGCAGCGAGCGGAAGAAGCCGCCGACCACCAGGATGGTGAAGATCAGCATCAGCGGCGTCGAGATCGTGAACAGGGCGCAGGCGGCCAGGAAAGCCGAACTGACCACCGCGTTGACGGTCATCATGTTGCGGAAACCGAAGGCGCGGATGATGCGCGCCGCCAGCGTCTTCATGCCCATGGCGCCGACCGCCGAGGCAAAGGTGACGAGACCGGACTGGAACGGCGACAGGCCGAAGCCGACCTGCATCAACAGCGGCAGCAGGAACGGCAGCGCGCCGATGCCGAGCCGGAACATGAAGCCGCCGACGATCGACGCGCGCATGGTCGGCAGCCGCAGCAAGCCGAAATCGAGCACCGGCGAACCGGTCCGCCGTGCGTGGATGACGTAAAGCGTCATCGAGACCGTGCCGACACCGACCAGCGCGGCGACGATCGGCCACGGCAGCAGATTGAGCCCGGCCACCGACAGCCCGAAGGCGATGCCGGCGAGGCCGATCCCGGCCAGCACCAGTCCCACGAGATCGAAGCGCTCGGGATCCTCGCTCTTGATCGGATCGATGTATTTCAGCGCCAGAAAGATGCCGAGCAGCCCGATCGGGATGTTGATCAGGAAGATCCAGTGCCAGGAGAAATAGGTGGTGATGAAGCCGCCGAGCGGCGGCCCGATCACCGGGCCGATCAGCGCCGGGACCGTCACCCAGGCCATCGCGTTGACCAGCGCACTCTTGTCGACCGAGCGCAGCAGCACCAGCCTACCGACCGGGGTCATCATCGCCCCGCCGAGGCCCTGCAGGATGCGGGCGAACACGAAATCGGTCACCGAGGACGACAGTGCGCAGCCGATCGAGCCCAGCATGAACACGCCGACGGCGCCGGCAAACACGATGCGGGCGCCGAAGCGGTCCGCGGTCCAGCCGCTCGCCGGGATGAACACCGCGAGCGACAGCAGGTAGGAGGTGATGGCCAATTTCAGCGTCAGCGGGCTGGTGCCGATATCGGCGGCGATCGCCGGCAGCGAGGTCGCGATCACCGTGGAGTCCATGTTCTCCATGAACAGGGCGGTGGCCACGATGAGCGGGATCAGGCGTTGCTTGTTCATCAAAACAGGACAGCTGTGCTGAAAAGGCGGGCGAGCGGGCCATATCATCCTGCCCTCGGCCACGCTATTGCGGAACCGGCCAAACGCCCTAAATCCTGCGTGACGCTGGTATGCATCCGCCCGTGTCCAAAGGTTCGCCGTGATCTACGTCCTTGCCGCTCTCCTGCCGCCGATCGGACTGCTCCTGAACGGACAGCCGTTTTCGGCCATCTTTAATCTGGTCCTGATCGTGTTTTGCGCGGTTTTCGGGCTGTTTTTCCACGTGTTGCTGCTGGTGCCGTCGGCCCATGCCCTGATCGCGGTCCACATGAAGCGCGAGGACCGGCGCCATCGCGAAATGGTCGAGGCGATCCGCCGCCATGGGCCGCCGCCGGGTTACCGGGCGCCCTGAACCGGCTCCCTAAAAAGGCCTGTGCATGGCTGGCAAACACTTTGATTCGTCATGCCGCCATGCTATCGACCAGCGTCAACCCCACCGATGGGCGCCGATTCGACGGTGACGCAGCGAGCGTCGCCGCAGGCGGCGTTCATCCGTAAGACCATCGCGGCTGGGCCGCAGATAAAGGAGTTGGCAATGGCCACGGGATTTCCGGCTATCCGCGAAGCCTTCACGTTCGACGATGTGCTGCTGAAGCCCGGTTTGTCCGACGTGCTTCCCTCGGAAGTCGATATTCGCTCGCGCGTCACCCGCGCAATCTCGCTCAACATTCCGATCATGGCGTCCGCGATGGACACCGTCACCGAGGCGCGCATGGCGATCGCGATGGCGCAGGCCGGCGGTCTCGGCGTCATCCACCGCAACTTCGATCCGGAAGGGCAGGCCGCGCAGGTGCGGCAGGTCAAGAAGTTTGAGTCCGGCATGGTGGTCAATCCGCTGACCATCGGCCCCGACGCCACGCTGGCCGATGCGCTGACCCTGATGAAGGAGAACGGCATCTCGGGCATTCCGGTCGTCACCGGTGCCGCCAAGAACGTGCCGGGCAAGCTGGTCGGCATCCTGACCAACCGCGACGTGCGTTTCGCCAGCGATCCCCGGCAGAAGGTCTCGGAGCTGATGACGCACGAGAACCTCGTCACGGTGCGCGAGGGCGTCGGCCAGGACGAGGCGAAGCGGATGCTGCACAAGCATCGCATCGAGAAGCTGCTCGTCGTCGACGACCAGTATCGCTGCGTCGGCCTGATCACCGTCAAGGACATCGAGAAGGCGGTCGCCCATCCGCTCGCCTGCAAGGACGAGCACGGCCGCCTGCGCGTCGCCGCCGCCACCACGGTCGGCGAGACCGGCTATGAACGCACCGAGCGGCTGATCGATGCCGGCGTCGACGTCGTCGTGGTCGACACCGCGCACGGCCATTCGCGCCACGTGCTCAATGCCGTCAACCGCATCAAGCGGCTCTCCAACGCGGTGCAGGTGGTGGCCGGCAACGTCGCGACCGAGGGCGGCGCGCAGGCGCTGATCGATGCCGGCGCGGACTGCATCAAGGTCGGCATCGGCCCGGGCTCGATCTGCACCACACGCATCGTCGCCGGCGTCGGCGTGCCGCAGCTTACCGCGATCATGGACGCGGTGGCCGCGGCGAAGAAGGCCGACGTGCCCGTGATCGCCGACGGCGGCATCAAATATTCCGGCGACCTCGCCAAGGCGCTCGCCGCCGGTGCCGACATCGCCATGGTCGGCTCGCTGCTCGCCGGCACCGACGAGACGCCGGGCGAAGTCTTCCTGTGGCAGGGCCGCTCCTACAAGGCCTATCGCGGCATGGGCTCGGTCGGCGCGATGGCGCGCGGCTCGGCCGACCGCTACTTCCAGCAGGACATCAAGGACACGCTGAAGCTCGTCCCCGAAGGCATCGAGGGCCAGGTGCCCTACAAGGGCCCGGTCGGCAATGTGATGCACCAGCTCGCCGGCGGCCTCAGAGCGGCGATGGGCTATGTCGGCGCCAAGGACATCAAGGATTTCCACGACAAGGCCGAATTCGTCCGCATCACCGGCGCCGGCCTGCGCGAGAGCCACGTCCACGACGTGACCATCACGCGCGAAGCCCCGAACTATCCGGGCGGGGTGTAAGCCCCAGCACCGTCATTCCGGGGGGGTCCGAAGGGCCGAACCCGGAGTCCCGGGAGCCCGGGATGCCGTCATCCGCTAGGCGAGCCAGCGCTTGCGTCGCTTGTAGTGCTTCACATCGCGGTATGATTTTCGCTTCTCTCCGGCGACGCCAAGATAGAACTCCTTGACGTCCTCGTTCGCGGCAAGGGCGTGCGCTTCGCCGTCCATCACCACGCGGCCGTTTTCGAGGATGTAGCCGTGGCTTGCATATCTGAGCGCCATATTGGTGTTCTGCTCGGCGAGAAGAAACGACACACCTTCCCTGGCGTTGAGATCCTTCACGATCTCGAAGATCTCTTCGACGATCTGCGGCGCGAGGCCCATCGATGGTTCGTCGAGCAGGATCATCTTCGGGCGTGACATCAGCGCGCGGCCAATCACGCACATCTGCTGTTCGCCGCCCGACGTATAGCCGGCGGTGGAACTGCGTCGCTCTTTGAGGCGGGGGAAATAAGCGTAGACACGTTCAAGGTCCTGCGCGATCGCGAGCTTGCCGTCCGTCCGTGTAAAGGCGCCGGTCAGGATGTTCTCCTCGACCGTCAGATGAGGGAAGGCGCGCCGCCCCTCCATCACCTGGATGCAGCCGCGTCGCACCACCTCGTTTGGCGACAGGGACTTCACCTCGACGCCGTTGAACAGGATCGAGCCCTTGGTGACCTCGCCGCGCTCTGCGTGCAGCAGATTGGAGACCGCCTTCAGCGTCGTCGTCTTGCCGGCGCCGTTGGCGCCGAGAAGCGCAACAATGCCGCCTCGCGGGACCTCCAGCGAGACGCCCTTCAACACGAGAATGACGTGATCGTAGACAACCTCGATATTGTTCACCGATAAAATCAGCGCTGCCGCTTCCGTCGCAGCGGTGACGACCTTGGCGATTGACATGCGCGGACCTCCAAACCGAGCAGGGGCTGCGATCCGGGAGCAGGCAATCCTGCCTCCCGGATCACTCGCACGGGTCAGGTTTCTTTCGCGCAGTCGCGCGGCTTGATCTTCTTCTCCGCGGCATACTTCGCGGACACGTCGGCGACGAGCGGTTCGATGAGCGATTCGTCAGCCGTGTACCAGTCGGAGATCACTTTCCAACCCTTGCCATCCCATTGCTGGACGCGCCCGTAGCGCGCGCCTTCGTGGTCGGAGCAGGAAATGCTGACCGGCTTCAACATTCCCTCAAAGCCGAGCTCCTTGATTCGTGCTTCGGTGAGTATCAGGTTCTCAAGCCCCCAACGGACCTGCTCGCCCGTCAGCGGTTGCTTGCCGAATTTTTCTTGCGCCTTGCGGATCGCCTCTACGCCGAGCATGGCATTCGTGATGCCGCGGTTGTAGAGAACTTCGCCGATCTTGCCAGGTTCTGTCGAACCCTTTCCCTTGGCGTAGACGTACTTCTCTATGTCGGCGTGCGCGGGGAATTTTCCTGCGCCATGCTGAAGCATCAACGATTTGTAGCCGCTGGCCTGATCGCCCGCCGGCGTCACATCCGGCTCCGCGCCTGACCACCAAACACCGATCATCTTGTCGCGCGGATAGGCGACGGCGGCCGCTTCCTTGATTGCCGTGCTGTTCATGACGCCCCAGCCCCAGACCAGGACATAGTCCGGCCGGTGCTGGCGGATCGCCAGCCATTGCGACTTCTGCTCGACGCCGGGATGCGTGACGGGAATCGGCGTGAACTCAAAGCCGTACTTCTGCGCCAGCACTTGCAGCATCGGAATTGGCTCTTTGCCGTAGGGGCTGTCATGGTACAGCAGCGAAATCTTCCTGCCTTTCAGCTTGTCGAAGCCGCCGAGTTCCTTGGCGACGTGCTGGATCGCGATGTCGGCCGCGGACCAATACGTGCCGAGCAATGGAAAATTATATGCGAACACCGCGCCGTTCTTGGAATCGGCACGGCCATACCCCATCGTAATGATCGGGATCTTGTCAGCCGCGGTCTTTTCGGTGAGTGCGAAGGTGATCCCGGTCGACAGCGGATTGATGAAGGCCGCGCCGGTTGGTCCTTTGCTCTTGAGACGCTCGTAGCACTCCACTCCCTTGTCGGTCGCGTAACCCGTCTCGCATTCCTCGATCAGAATCCTGACGCCGTTGATGCCGCCGTCACGTTCATTGATCAGGTTGTAGTAGTCTACCACGCCGTTTGCGTAGGGCGCGCCGTTCACAGCGTACGGTCCGGTCCGGTAAGACAGAATTGGGATGAATTGTTCGTTTTGCGCTGCGGCCGGTGCGCCAAGCGCCGCGCCGGCCAAGGCGGTCGCGAGTATCAGTAACCTGTGTGCAATACTTGCCATATTGATATCCTCCTTGCGGTACTTCCTTCCTCTCCGTTGTCGGCGGCCGTCACCCGATTGCGATCAAGGCACGATCACTGCCTCAATAGGGAAACGGCCAAAGCCTGAGCTTCTCCTTGCCGATCGAGATCAGCCGGGCGAAGCCATGGGGTTCCTTGATGAGCAGATAGCAGATCAAGGATCCGAAGATGATGAACTGGAGGTGAGTGATCGTTTGCGTCGACAGTGGCAGGCCGAGCTTGGTCGGAATCACATTCAGCATGATCGGCACGATGAGGATAAACGCTGCTCCGATGAACGAACCCATGATCGAGCCGAGCCCGCCGATGATGACCATGAACAGAAGCTCAAGCGAGCGGTCGATCGAGAACGCGAGCGGCTCCCATGAACCGAGGTAGACGAACGCCCAGAGCGCACCCGCCACCCCGATGATGAACGAAGAGACCGCGAAAGCCGTCAGTTTTGCATAAAGCGGCCTGATGCCGATCAGCTCGGCGGCAATATCCATGTCGCGGATCGCCATCCACTGCCTGCCGAGATTGCCGCGCACGAGATTTTTCGCCAACACCGCCATCACGGTCACGAAGAGCAGGCACAGCAGGTAGCGCTCGACCGGCGAGCGAACGACCATGCCGAAGAAATCCAGTTCCGGCGCATTCACTGATCCCGACGGGGCGTAGTTGGTGAACCACGGGATCCGCAGGAAGGCCCAATCGAAGAAGAACTGCGCGGCGAGCGTTGCGACCGCCAGGTAGAGACCCTTGATCCGGAGACTGGGAATGCCGAACAGGATTCCGACACCCGCCGCCATGAACCCGCCAAGCAGAATGGATGCCAGCACGGGCAACGGTGGGATCGCGATCGCGAAGCCAAGCCAGGCAAGCGGGATATGAACGCCGGTCGCCAGCTTGTAGGCGGAATAGGCGCCGATGGCCATGAACGCGCCGCTGCCGAGCGAAATCTGGCCGCAATAGCCGACGAGAATGTTCGTCCCGATGGCGGCGAGCGCCAGGATGAGGAAGGGCAGCAGGATGGCCCACAACAGATAGTCGGTGCCGAACGGCCAGATCCGGAAGGTGGCCAACAGCGGCACGCCAATGAAAGCAATCGCGAGCAAGACGGCGAGGGCGATACGATCCTGCCGGATCGGGAAGATCGCCATATCCTCCGCATAGGTCGCCTTGAACTGGCCAGCTTCGCGATAGAGCACAACGACCTCCCTGCCTCAGACACGTTCGATGATGCGTTCGCCGAACAGGCCCTGCGGCCGCAAGAGCAGCACCGCCAACGCCAGCACGTAGGCAAACCAATATTCGATGCCGCCGCCGATGGATGGACCGAGATATACCTCTGCGAGCTTCTCGCCGGCCCCGACAATGAGCCCGCCGACGATGGCCCCGGGAATGGAGGTGAGGCCGCCGATGATCAGGACCGGCAAAGCCTTCAGCGCGAGAAACGTGATGGAGAACTGCACGCCAAGCTTGGTTCCCCACACGGTCGCCGCGACGAGCGCAACGAGGCCGGCAACGAGCCAGACCACGAACCAAATCCAGCTGATTGGAATCCCGATCGAGTGCGCGGCCAAATGGTCGTCGGCCACGGCTCTGAGCGCGCGACCGGTCTTGGTGCGCTGAAAGAAGACCGCGAGGCCGGCGACCAGGACGCCCGCGATCAATGCGCCCCAGACGTCCAGCTTGTTGACCAGAATCCCGCCCGGGAACAGGCCTTCGAACAAGAACCAGGCGTCGGTCGGGAACAGCCGCAACGGGTAGACATCCGATCCGAAGATCATCTCCGCGGCGCCCTCGATAACGAATGTCACGCCGATCGTCGACATGAACAGCGTCAAGCCATCCTGATTGACGAGAGGTCCGATCACGAACCGCTCGATGAGCCAGGCGGTTGCTGCCATGATCACGGCGGCAAAGCCGATAGCGAGGATGACCGCGACCCAAAGCGGAAGGCCGTTGGCGACCAGGAGGTCGAGGGCGCGAACCAGCGCCAATCCCGCGAGCAACACCATTGCTCCCTGCGCATAGTTGAATACGCCGGATGCCTTGAAGATCAGCACGAAGCCGAGCGCGACCAGCGAATAGAGCACGCCGGACATCAATCCGCCGATCAGGACCTCGAGAAACTGACCCAGTGCGATCATGGACGCACCTCAATGCGCGACGCCAAGATATGCGTCGATGACGGCTTGGCTTCTCTTCACTTCATCAGGCGTGCCGTCGGCGATCTTCACGCCGTGATCAAGCACCGCTACGCGATCTGACAGATCCATGACCACGGCCATGTCGTGCTCGATCAGGGCAATGGTCGTGCCGTAATGGTTGTTCACATCAATGATGAACCGCGACATGTCCTCCTTCTCCTCGAGGTTCATGCCTGCCATCGGCTCGTCCAGGAGCAGAAGGTCGGGCTCCATCGCCAGGGCGCGACCGAGTTCGACACGCTTCTGCAAGCCGTATGGCAGACGCCCGACGGGTACCTTGCGGATTGTCTCGATCTCGAGAAAGTCGATGATCTCCTCGACCTTGCGCCGATGCTCGATCTCCTCTGCGAGGGCAGGGCCATAACGCAGCAGCTGCCACAACAGCCCCCGGCGCACCTTCAAGGTGCGGCCTGCCATGATGTTGTCGAGCGCGCTCATGCCCTTGAACAGGGCGACATTCTGAAAGGTGCGCGCGATGCCGCCGCGCGCCGCCTCGAACGGCTGCATTTTGGACCGGGTGCTTCCCTTGAAGGTGATGGCGCCATGGTTGGGGTGATAGAACCCGTTGACGACGTTCAGCATTGAGGTTTTGCCGGCGCCATTGGGGCCGATGATGGCGCGAATTTCGCCTTTCTTGACGTTGAACGAGACGTCCCGCAGCGCCTTGACGCCGCCGAAGGCCAGTGCCACGCCCTCGACCTGCAGCAGGATTTCGTTGGCGTTTGGCGCTCTCATGCTGCTCTTCCGAGCGATTCTGCCGGACCGATGATTTGCATGTCGCGAATCTCGACTCGTGCAGCGATCGTGCCCTTCCGGCCATCCTCAAACGTGACTTCCGTGGAAATGTCGGCGTCATGCGCTCCGTTGTAGAGTGCCGTGACCAACGACGCATAGCGTTCGGCAATGAAGCGGCGGCGCACTTTCTGCGTGCGGGTCAGCTCGCCGTCATCCGCGTCGAGCTCCTTGTGCAGAATGAGGAAGCGGCGAATCTGGGCGCCCGCAAGCACCGGTTCCCCGGCCAGGGAGCGGTTCACCGCGGCAACGTCTTTGGCGACCATGTCGTAGACCAGCGGATGCCCGGCAAGCTCCTGATAGGACCCGTAGGCGACGTTGTTGCGTTCCGCCCAATTCGCGACCGCGACCGGGTCGATGTTGAGCATGGCGCATACGAACTCTCTGGAGTCACCGAAGGTGATCGCTTCCTTGATATTGGGATAGAACTTCAGCTTGTTCTCAAGGTACTTGGGAGCAAACATCGTGCCGTCAGCCAATCGACCGACGTCCTTCGCACGATCGATGATCTTCAGATGCCCGGTTTTCTCGTCGAAAAAGCCCGCATCGCCGGTCCTGACATATCCGTCGGACGTCATCGCTTCCGCGGTCTTTGCCTGATCCTTGAAATATCCGAGGAACATGCCGGGCGAGCGAAACTGCACTTCGCCCGAGTCCGCGATGCGGATGTCGACGTTGGGCGCCGGCGGACCAACCGTATCCGGATAGATCTCGCCATCGGGCTGACACGTTACATAGAGGAACGCCTCGGTCTGGCCGTAGAGCTGTTTCAGGTTCAGTCCGATCGCGCGGTAGAACGCGAACAGATCCGGACCGATAGCTTCGCCTCCAGTGTATGCGACGCGCACCTGAGACAGGCCAAGAACGTTCTTGAGAGGTTCGTAGACCAGCCAGCGTCCGAGCGCATAGAGCAATCGGCCTGACAGCGGCACCGGACGTCCCGTCAAGACTTGCTCGCCATACCGCCGCGCGACGTCCAGAAAGTAGCTGAACAATCGCCGCTTGATCGGCGCCGCGTCCTCCATCCGGACCATCAGCCGCGTCAGCATGGCCTCGTAACCGCGTGGCGGGGCCAGGTAGAAGGTTGGTCCTATCTCATGCCGATCCTGCTCGATTGTGTTGCTGCTCTCGGGGCACGCCATGCAGAATCCGGCCACCAGGCCTTGCGCATAGCTGACGTAATGATCGCCCGCCCAAGCCAGCGGCAGATAGGCCAGCACCACGTCCTTGTCGGTCAACTTGTCGAACCGCGTGGTGTCGGTTGCAGCATCGATGCAGCCTCGCGCCGACAGCATGACGCCCTTGGGCGCGCCGGTCGTTCCCGAGGTGTAGAGGATGATCGCGATGTCCGAACCGTTGCCGGCCCGAATGGATTCATCGATCCGTTCGCCAAGCGCCGGGTCGGCTGCAAGCGCGGCGCGGCCGTCATTGATGATATCGCCGATTGCGATCAGTCGACCGTGGTCGTAGCCGTCGATTCCGCGCGGTTCGTCGTAGATAATCCTGTTGAGTTGCGGCAGTCGGTCGGACACCGACAGGACCTTGTCGACCTGCTCCTGGTCCTGCGCTGCGACCAGCGTCACCTCGGCGTGAGCGAGAACAAAAGCAAGCTCATCAGCCACTGCATCGGAGTAGACTGGAACGGGGATTGCGCGCAGCGTCTGCGCTGCCATCATGGTCCAGTAAAGCTTGGGCCGATTGGAGCCGACGACCGCGATTGTCTCGCCTGGCCGCAAGCCAAGGCGATGCAAGCCGGCGGCGTAGCTACGTATGATCTCGGCAACCTCAGCCCAGGTCCAGCTCTGCCAGATGCCGAGATCCTTATGCCGGAACGCTGGCCGCGTGCCAAATTGTGCCGTGTTTCGCAGCAGCAATTTGGGAAACGTATCATACGATCCGTCGCCGGCCATGTCGGTCTCGATCCAAAAACCGAAGCGTTGGTTCGCTCCTGTTATGGTGATGCCTGCCCCATTTTTGGGTAACAGACATGCGAGTGCCGCATGGTCCGAGATTACAGCGAATCGAAAGTCCGACAAGTGCCAGATTGATAGGTCGCGTTTTTGCCGCGGGCGCGCGCGGCAGAGATAGGTCTACCGGCTGCCAATTCGCCGAAGGTGAATCCGGCCGCCACCAAACGGACATTGCGGCGCGAAGACGCTGATCGGCTCTCAAGAGGTAACCCCAATGCTTCGGAGAGCCTCACGTCCATCGGACGGTCCCGCGAAGCTGACCGGAGTCCTGCGCCACTCAGGTTTCGAGGGCGACCGGAAACCGGTTGCCGATCAGCTGCGCGGCCGCCCTCGTTGCGACAATGGAGGGCCGCCTGACCGCCTGGCTCCGCCGTGCCGGATCGCGAGGTCGGGTCAGGCGACTTGACTACGGCTGCTTCGTCTGCCGGTGGCGCGCCGTGACAAACTGCCGCCACCAGGGGGCCCTGCGAACCGCCGCGACGTGACGGTATCGCGTTGGCGCCAATGTGCCTGGCATGATGGCTGTCATTTCAAACAACATTTCAAACAACGCAACGCGAAGACAGCAAATCCATTTCCCTTGCGGGGAGGTGGATTGCATGACTACGTGTGCGCCACGAACCAATCATCCCAAGAGGAAATCATGTCCCAAGGAAAGCGCATCGTTCTGGCTTCGCGCCCGCACGGCGAGCCCACGTCGGCCAATTTCAGGCTCGAGGACTACACGCCGCCGGCACCGGGTGCGGGCGAGGTGCTGCTCCGCACCATCTGGCTGTCGCTCGATCCCTATATGCGCGGCCGCATGGCCGACGGTCCGTCCTATGCCGCACCGGTGCCGGTCGGAGGCGTGATGGAAGGCGGCACGGTGAGCGAGGTGATCGCCTCCAACAATCCCGGCTTTGCCAAGGGCGATATCGTACTATCGCGCGCGGGCTGGCAGACGCATGTGCTGTCCGACGGCAAGGGCCTTGCCAAGATCGATCCGAAGATCGCGCCGATCTCGACCGCGGTCGGTGTACTCGGGATGCCCGGCATGACCGCCTACACCGGCCTGCTCGAGATCGGCAAGCCGCAGGCGGGCGAGACGGTGGTGGTCGCGGCGGCGTCCGGCGCGGTCGGCTCGGCGGTCGGCCAGATCGCCAAGATCAAGGGCGCGCGGGCGATCGGCATCGCCGGTGGCAAGGACAAGTGCGCCTACGTCAAGAACGAGCTTGGCTTCGACGAGTGTCTCGACCACCGCGATCCCAATCTCGCGGCCAAGCTGAAGGAAGCCTGCCCGAAGGGCATCGACGTCTATTTCGAGAATGTCGGCGGTGCGGTGTTTGACGCGGTGTTTCCGCTGCTCAACGCGTTCGCGCGCATCCCGGTCTGCGGCCTGATCGCGCATTACAACGACACCGAAGCGCATGCCCCGAAATGGGCCGGCGCGATGATGCGCAACATCCTGACCAAGCGGCTGACCTTCCGCGGCTTCATCGTCAGCGACTTCGCCGCCATGCATGGCGACTTCCTCCGCGACATGTCGCAGTGGGTGCGCGAGGGCAAGGTCAAGTACAAGGAGTTCGTGACCGAGGGCCTGGACAGCGCGCCGGAGGCCTTCATGGGCCTGCTCAAGGGCGCCAATTTCGGCAAGCAACTGGTCCGGGTCGGGCCGGACAAGGCCTAAGTTACAGGCTCCGGAAGCTCCCATTCCGCGCAACAAAGTATCAAAAGCGCGACAATGGCGGGGATTTGGGGGCCTTTTGGCCCCCATTTGCTTGACGGAGACCCGCAGCAGTTGATTCAATATGGCTATATTTCAGGTGTAGCCATGATTTTTGAAGCTATTGTTTTCGGGGTCATTCTCCTCGCCGTCGGCTATTGGGCGACGATGTTCGTCATGGGCCGCCGCGACGACGTCTTGCATGGAAAATTCGTCGAGGAGCAGCCGGACACGACGCCGGTCCGCTTCATGCCGCACGTAGCTTGCGTACGGCCCGCGCAGGCGGCACCACAGCCCGACAAGGACACGCTGCAGGCGCTGCTCACCGTGATCAAGCAGGACCTGCACGACGCGGCGCGGAGCTGACGCGGCTCAGGCCGGCTCCTTGCCGAGCAGCATGTCCAGGTCGACATCGACCTGGCCCTTCGCCCTGAGGTGGCGGACCTCGAAACTGTCGGGCTGGAAGCGGTATTCGACGAGACCGGTTTCCTTGATGCCGATCACCTCCTGCCGCGCGTCGGAGATGACGAAGCCGGCCGAGGGCGCCCAGATGTGTCTCACATGCTCGAACGTATAGTCGCGACGCTGGTGCACATGGCCGCTGCCGACCAGACGCCAATCGACCTTGCCGAGCATCTCGATCAGGCGGCGGCGCGCCGGCTGCGGCACGAAGCGGATCGCGGTCTCGGCGTGCTCGGCATCGTAGGGCAGGTCGAGATAGATCGGCTTGTGCAGGAACAGCGCGACCGGCCTGCCGACCGCCTTGTCGAGCGCGCCTGCGAGCCAGTCGAACTGCTCGGCCTCGCTGTCGAGGCCGGTGTTCATGATCAGCGAATTCAGCCCGATGAAGCACCAGCCGGCAGCGTCGAAATGCCAGCGGTCCTCGCCGAGCACCGAGGTGAAGGCGCCGCGCGTCTCCTCGGTCGGCAATTGTGAAGGCGTGGGGCCGACCGCGGTCGGATTGTCGCCGATGTCGTGATTGCCCGGCAGATAGAGGCAATCGACCGGCAGCGCGTTGTGCAGCTCCTTGGCGAATGCGAGGTCGTCGCGGCTGGTCGGCCCGTCGAACGAGACGTCGCCGGAGTTGAGCACGAGATCGGGACGCGTCGCGTCGATGTGCTCGCTGACGCGATGAAAGTTGTCGATCAGCGGCTTGAAGCGGCGCGCGAGATGGGTGTCGGAGATCTGTGTCAGGCGAAATTGGGGCATGCATCGCTCCTTTCGGCCGGAGCATAGGTCGGCGCGAAGTCGGAACGATGACGATTTTGCCGTCTTGTTCGATGCCTCGTTTGAAGCCCTGTTTGATGTGTTGTTTGGTTTTGCGCCTTGGGCGGTCGCTCGATCGCCAGTTGCCGCACCGACGCCGGCGAGTCCTGCCGTCACCATGCCGGGCACGCCGCTGCCCGGGCCGCGCTGTCGAGGATCAGGGTGATGATGCTGATCGGGCCAACCGTGAGGGGCTGAAACCGCCATTGGTCCTGGGAGTTGGTCACCCGGGCTCGGATTACGGTTCAACGGGTTACCGCGCACGCTTCATTGTGTTGGGGGCGAGTCGCGGCTAAGAGGGCGGCCGGGCGCCCGCGGCTGAGGGAGATTTTTGATGTCGGTTCAAATGGTTCTGTTACCGGTCTTCATCCAGATCGGGATCACCTTCGCGCTGTTGTTCGCCATGGCGACGACGCGTACGAGGGCTCTGACGAGCGGCGAGACCAAGATCGCCGACATCGCGCTGCGCGAGCCGAACTGGCCGGCCCAGGCCACCAAGTTCGGCAACTGCTTCGCCAACCAGTTCGAGCTGCCGATCCTGTTCTATGTCCTGATCGCTATTGCGCTGCCGCTGCGCCGTGCCGATCTGTTCATCGTGCTGATGTCCTGGGTGTTCGTGGTGACACGATTTGCCCATGCCGGCGTGTTCGTCACCTCCAACGACGTGCGGCCGCGCTCGCTCGCCTGGTTCGCCGGCGCGCTGGTGCTGGCGGCCATGTGGCTGTATTTCGCGCTCAGACTGCTGCTGCTGATCTGATGCGCCCAACCGAAAGAGACCAATGACCCCCGCTGCCCGGCTTTCCGCCGCGATCGAGCTGATCGCCACCATCGACGCACAGCGCATTCCCGCGGCGAAAGCGCTGAAGGAATGGGGCACCGCGCACCGTTATGCCGGCTCCGGCGATCGCGCCGCGATCTCCGGCCTGATCTGGGACGTGCTGCGCCGGCAATCCTCCGCGGCCTATTTGATGGACGACGCCAGCGCCCGGTCGCGCGTGCTCGGCATGCTGAAGCTCGAACGCGGCATGGACATCGCCACGATCCAGGCGCTGTGCGACGGCGGCCGGTTCGCGCCGGATCCGCTGACCGCGACCGAGGAGGCCGCATTGGCCTCGCGCTCGCTCGAGGATGCGCCGGCGCATGTCGCGGGCGATTATCCGGACTGGCTCGACCCGCATCTGGCAAGGGTGTTCGGCGACGACCGCGCCGCGGAAGCGACCGCGATGGCGAGCCGCGCGCCGCTCGATCTGCGCGTCAACACGCTGCGCGGCAAGCGCGAGAAGGTGCTGTCGCGGCTGTCGCATCTCGGCGCCAGGGAAACGCCGTGGTCGCCGCTCGGCCTGCGCATCGAGCTCGGCGCCGACGCGCGCAATCCGGGCATCCATGCCGAGGAGGATTTCATCAAGGGCGCCATCGAGATCCAGGACGAGGGCTCACAGCTCGCCGCGCTGTTCTCGGCGGCCAAGCCCGGCGAGCAGGTGATCGACCTCTGCGCCGGCGCCGGTGGCAAGACGCTGGCGGTGGCGGCGATGATGCAGGGCAAGGGCCGGCTGATGGCGACCGACAGCGACAAGCGCCAGCTTGCGCCGATCCATGAGCGGCTGTCGCGCGCCGGCGTGCACAATTGCGATGTGCGCACGCCGCGCGGCGAGGAGGAGGTGCTGTCCGACATCAAGGCGTCCGCCGACCTCGTGCTGATCGACGCGCCCTGCACCGGCACCGGGACCTGGCGCCGCAATCCCGACGCCAAATGGCGCATGCGCCCCGGCGCGCTCGAGGTGCGGCTGAAGGATCAGGCCGAGGTCCTGGAGCGCGCCGCGCCGCTGGTGAAGGGCGGCGGCCGGATCGCCTACATCACCTGCTCGGTGCTCTCGGAGGAGAACGGCGAGCAGGTCAGGGCCTTCATCGCGCGGCATCCGGAGTTCTCCGTGCAGCCGCCGGAGCAGACCGCAGCGGTGCTGTGGGACAAGGCCGAAGCCTTTGCCGAGGCTGCGCTGCAGTCAGCGGAAGGCCTGCTGATGACGCCACGCCGCACCGGCACGGATGGGTTCTTCGTCTCGGTGCTGAGGAAGGCGTAACGCTTCCCCCGCCGTCGAGGAGCTCGCGACAAAATTGCAGAGCAATTTTGCGCTGAAGCGACGAAGCAATCCATTTCTCCGCTTGCGGCACGATGGATTGCTTCGCTTCGCTCGCAACGACGGGCGTGTCCACTACGCTTCGGAGCACGCACCAATCGGCACCGGCGTCCGGCTCACCACGATGACCCAGTACAGCAGCGCGCAGGCGCTGATCGCGGCACCCAGCACGCAGACGCCGGACCAGCCGGCGGCGGCATAGGCCATTGTCGAGCTGATCGCGCCAAAACCCGTTCCGATCGAGTAGAACACCATGTAGCCGCCGACCAGCCGGCTCGCCGCGTCGGGGCGCGCGGCGACGATCAGGCTCTGGTTGGTGACATGGATCGCCTGCACCGCGAAGTCGATCATCAGGACGCCGGCCACGACCAGCCATAGCGAGGTGTTGAGGCAGGCGATCGGCACCCAGCCGGCGAGCATCAGCAGCAGCGACAAGCCGGTGGTGCGCTGCCCCCAGCCGCGGTCGGCGAACTGACCGGAATTGCGTGCCGCCAGCGCGCCGGCGAGGCCTGCGATCCCGAGCATCCCGATCGTGGTATGCGACAACGAGAGCGGGGGTGCCGCGAGCAGCAGCACGACCGAGCTCCAGAACACGCTGAAGCTCGCGAAGATCAAGAGCGCGAACACCGCGCGTTCGCGCAAGACCTGCTCCTCGACGAACAGCGCGAGCGTCGAGCGCAACAGCTTGGCGTAGGACGATCCGGCCATCGGCTGCGGCGCATGCCGCGGCAGCGCGCGTGCCAACAGCGCCGCCAGCACCAGCGTCAGTGCGGCCGAGGTGAGGTAGACCACGCGCCAGCCGCCGAGATCGGCCAGCGCGCCGGCGGCAAACCGTGCGAGCAGAATGCCCGAAACCACGCCGCTGGTGACGGTGCCGATGGTGCGGCCGCGGTCGGCCGGCGCGGCCAGCGTCGCGGCGTAGGCGACCAGCACCTGGATCACGACGGCGAGCAGCCCGACCAGCACCATGCCGGCCAGCAGCACCGCGGCGTTCGGCGCGGTGCCGACGATGGTGAGCGCGATCGCCGACAGCACGGTCTGGCCGACGATCAGCCTGCGGCGGTCCCAGAGATCGCCGAGCGGCACGATCAGCATCAAGCCGAAGGCATAGCCGATCTGGGTCAGCGTCACGACGCCGCCGATCACCGCCGGCGTGATGGAGAGATCCTGCGCCATGGTGTCCAGCAGCGGCTGCGCGAAATAGATGTTGGCGACGCTCAGCCCGCAGGCGACGGCGAACAGCAGCACGACGGCGGGCGACAGAGCGCGAGCCATGGTGTCGCCGGGCTTGTCGTTTGTCTTGTGATGGTCCTCGGCCGGCCGGGCCTCAGCCATGGTCTGGTTCGTCATCTTGCCTCCGCTGCAATTCGCAAGCTGGTCTCATAATGAGACCAGTTGCGCCGGGCGCTGTCTAGTCCTATTTTAGGACCAGTTCGGAATCGTGATCGAGAAAGGTTGGCCGCGATGAAGCGGACCGGATTCGCCAAAGCGGAATGCCCGGTGGCGCGCGCGCTGGATGCGATCGGCGACTGGTGGTCGCTCCTGATCGTGCGCGACGCGTTCGACGGCCTGCGCCGGTTCGGCGACTTCCAGAAGAATCTCGGCATCGCCAAGGGCATGCTGACAACGCGGCTGCGCACGCTGATCGAGCTCGGCGTGCTCGAGCAGGTCGCAGCCTCCGACGGCAGCGCCTATCAGGAATATGTGCTGACGAAGCGGGGCCACGACCTGTTCCCGATCGTGGTCGGCTTGCGGCAATGGGGCGAGGCGCATCTCTTTGCGCGCGGCGAGCCGCATTCGGTGCTGCTCGACCAGGCAGGCCAGGCGGTCGGGCAGCTCGTGCTGCCGTCGAAGAGCGGCAAGCCGCTGGGCTGGGCGGACACGAAGGTGAGGAAGGTCGCTGCGCGGAGGCGGTGAGCGAAGGGCGAACTCTCTCCACGTCATTGCGAGGAGCGAAGCGACGAAGCAATCCATGTCTCGGCAAGCGGCGCGATGGATTGCTTCGCTACGCTCGCAATGACGGGGATGGAGCCGGGCCGTCGCCCTTCGAGACGCGCTACGCGCTCCTCCAGCGACAAAGGCGAAGCCTTTGCGCGGGGGTGACGGACGACGTGTGTTCAATCCACAATAAACAGCGTCGCACCCGTCTTCGTCGACGAACGATGTGCGGCGTCGCCGAAGTCGGAGACCTGGTAGCTCATGCCCGGCTTCAGCGTGAATCTGCGGCCGTCGCGCAGCTCGGTGTCGAGCTCGCCCGTGACGACGTAGAGCACATGGCCGCGATCGCACCAGTGATCGGCGAGGTAGCCGGGCGAATATTCGACCATCCGGACCCGCAGCTCGCCGATGTTGAGCGTGCGCCACAGCGCCTGTCCGGTCTCGCCGGGATGCACTGAAGGCTCGAGCTTGTTCCAGTCGGTGACGGTGAAGGGCAGGGTCGGGATTTTCATGCGCGTGGTTCCTGACGTTCTGTTCAACCTACGAGTCCTCTGCTGTCATTGCGAGGAGCGAAGCGACGAAGCAATCCATCGTTCCGCATATGCGGACAAAATGGATTGCTTCGCTTCGCTCGCAATGACGGCTGAGAAGCAGCCTCACCCCACCAGATGGTTCGCCGAGCCCTGCCGGATCTTCCCCTCGGCGTCGAGCCGCAAATACTCGCAGATCTTCTTGCCGCTTTCGTTCTGGTAGAACACGACGACGCTGTCGGGCGAGACATAGAGGTCGATCAGCTCGAAATGCAGCTCGGGCAATTTCGCCAGCGCCGTGCTCCAATAGGCCCGCAAGCTCACCTTGCCGCGCACGGTGCCTGACGCGCCGAAGCCGAGCGGCGGGATCCGGTCCGAGGTCATCTCGGCATCCTCGGCATACATCGCCAGCACACGCTCGAGGTCGCGCGCGTTCCAGGCGGCGATCCAGTCGCGGCCGAGCGCGGCAAGGCGGGGCGGGTCGTGAAAATCCGGCATTGGTTTCCTCCATGTGGCTTATGGCCAAATTAGGTCAATAATACTGACCTATACGGATTTGTCCATGCCCAAAGAAGAATGTGGGCGCCCCTTCGAGCGCGGTTGCGGGGGCGGGCGCCGTCGCGTATCTGCTTGCCATGACAGCCCAGCACACAGCCCAAGACACAGTTCAAGCGCCGTCGACGCCCTCCGTGGCCTCGGCGCATGACAAGATTCTGATTGTCGATTTCGGCAGCCAGGTGACGCAACTGATTGCCCGCCGCGTCCGCGAGATGGGCGTCTATTCCGAGATCGTGCCGTTCCAGAAGGCGGAGGCCGCCTTCAAGGAGATGAAGCCGAAGGCGGTGATCCTCTCTGGCGGTCCGGAATCGGTGCATGAGACCGGCTCGCCGCGCGCGCCGCAGCTGATCTTCGAGTCGGGCGTTCCAGTGCTCGGCATCTGCTACGGCCAGATGACCTTGGCGGCCCAGCTCGGCGGCGAGGTCGAGGGCGGGCACCACCGCGAGTTCGGCCGCGCCGATGTCGAGGTGAAGACCGACAGCCAGCTGTTCGACGGCATCTGGGGCCATGGCGAGAAGCACCAGGTGTGGATGAGCCATGGCGACCGCATCACCAAGATGCCTCCGGGCTTCTCCGTCGCCGGCACCTCGCCGAATGCGCCGTTCGCGATCATCCAGGATGAGACGCGTAAATATTACGGCCTGATGTTCCATCCCGAGGTGGTGCACACGCCCGACGGCGCCAAGCTGCTGCGCAACTTCGTGCGCAAGGTCGCGGGGCTGACCGGCGACTGGACCATGCGCGCCTTCCGCGAGGAGGCGATCGAGAAGATTCGCGCCCAGGTCGGCACGGGCAAGGTGATCTGCGGCCTGTCCGGCGGCGTCGATTCCGCCGTGGCGGCGGTCTTGATCCACGAGGCGATCGGCGACCAGCTCACCTGCGTGTTCGTCGATCACGGCCTGCTGCGGCTCGACGAGGCCAAGACCGTCGTCGACCTGTTCCGCAACCACTACAACATCCCGTTGGTCCATGTGGACGCGTCGAAGCAGTTTCTGGGCGAGCTCGAAGGCGTCACCGACCCTGAGGTGAAGCGCAAGACCATCGGGCGCCTGTTCATCGACGTGTTCGAGGCCGAAGCCAAGAAGATCGGCGGCGCCGAATTCCTGGCCCAGGGCACGCTCTATCCTGATGTGATCGAGAGCGTCTCCTTCACCGGCGGCCCGTCGGTGACCATCAAGTCGCACCACAATGTCGGCGGCCTTCCGGCGCGCATGAACATGAAGCTGGTCGAGCCGCTGCGCGAATTGTTCAAGGACGAGGTGCGCGTGCTCGGCCGCGAGCTCGGCCTGCCCGAAGTGTTCGTCGGCCGCCACCCGTTCCCGGGCCCCGGCCTCGCCATCCGCTGCCCCGGCGACATCACCCGGGAAAAGCTCGACATCCTGCGCAACGCCGATGCGGTCTATATCGACCAGATCCGCAAGCACGGCCTCTATGATGCGATCTGGCAGGCCTTTGCGGTGCTGCTGCCGGTCAAGACCGTCGGCGTGATGGGCGACGGCCGCACCTACGAATACGTCGTCGGCCTGCGCGCCGTCACCTCGACCGACGGCATGACCGCCGACTTCTACCAGTTCGACATGAAATTCCTGGCCGAGACCGCGACGCGCATCATCAACGAGGTGAAGGGTGTGAATCGGGTGGTGTACGACGTGACGTCTAAGCCGCCGGGGACGATTGAGTGGGAGTAGGGCGGCCGGCTGCTATCGCGCAGTTTGGCGTAGTTTTGGTGAAGCTGTTCTCACTCCTCTCATATACGAGCGCTGGTCCGAGTTGTGGCCTCTACTTAACCCCGCTCGGTGTCTGAATTCCACCGCGTTTCCACGAACAGAGTATTGTGGCGCACTATAGCGTGCAGAGTGGCCGGAGCCTGCGAGGCGAAGCCTCAGTTTGAGGGATCGGCAGCAGTTGGAGCGAAGCGGACATCCGGGCCGACGGCAGCAACGGGCCAGAAGCATGTCGGTCATCAGTCTGGTGTCAATCACGGACCGGCGCTTCTACTTCGGCTCGAGGTGCAGCGATTGGGCCATTGCGCACTCATCGAAATGAAGCACGAACCTCATCGATAGTCAGCTTTGGGTTCTGCAGATGAGGAAAGTGCCCAATGCCGGGGAGGAGCGTGAGTTCTGCGTGGATACTTTCGGCGAACTCAAGGCCCATCTCTTTCTTGATGTAGAGGTCCTTCTCGCCCCGAACCACCTTCACCGGAGTCTTGAGCCTGGCCAGTCGCGATTCGAAGTGATCCTGGTCTCGCGTAAAGTGCGAGTAGTAGTGGGAGAAAGCGTCTGCTGTCGTCATCGCGCCCTGGCTCCTGCGCGGGACATGTCGTCCTTGAATTCTCGCGACACTTCGAATTGCGCTTCCTTGGGGCAAGCCTCTTGTGAAGGTGTTCTCAAGGATCTCGTCGCGATTCTGTTCAGGTTGGCGCGGACCTACCTCGCTCCACCGCGGTCATGAGCAACCGCATATCCGTCAAATCGAAGCACAATTCTTAATCTTCGGCGTCGCCGAAGTTTCCTATCGGAAATGACCAATTGTGGCGATCGGTAATGTGAGCGTAGCTTGCTAAGTGCGACGCCATGCTTGCCGATTTTGACTATAAAACAAGAGATTGGAGAATGGCGCCTTAGTGAGAGCGACATTTTTTCGGAGCTATCACGCTATATGCACGCGGATGCCATGGGCCTACGCGAAGTCAAAAATGGGGACACGGCCTGGTCCGAGGAGTCGGGATGAGTGGTTATCTTTCGCCGCATGTTCTATTTGTCGCGCTGACGTTTTTCGTCGCCGGATTCGTCAAGGGCGTGGCGGGAATGGGTTTGCCGACCGTCTCTATGGGCGTCCTCAGCGCGATCATGCCGCCAGTCAGTGCAGCTTCTCTGCTGGTCATTCCATCCTTCGTCACAAACTTTTGGCAGTTGTTTACAGGGCCGAATTTTCTGGGCCTGATTAAAAGACTTTGGGTGATGATGCTCGGCATACTGGTTGGCACCCTTGCCGGCTCGTGGCTTTTGACGAGCGCCAATACCGTATACGCAAGTGTTGGATTGGGTGCCGCCCTGATTATCTTTGCAGTGCACGGCCTATTTGCGAAGCCACTGTCGGTTCCCACGCGCTTCGAACGTTCATTGTCGCCTGTCATCGGGTTGGCAACCGGACTAATCAACGGAGCAACCGGAGTTTTCACGCTTCCCGCCGTTCCTTATCTTCAGGCTCTCGGTCTTTCCAAAAACGATCTCATCCAGGCGCTCGGGCTGTCGTTCACGGTCTCAACAATTGCATTGGCGGCAGGCCTCGCCCGTGGCGGAGCTTTCCATCTTGGAAGTATTACCCTGTCAGTCCTTGCGATCATTCCTGCGTTGCTGGGGATGCACGTCGGAACAATGGTCCGTGGGCGCATAAGCGCGGCAACCTTTCGACGTTGGTTCCTGATCCTTATCGGTATTCTCGGTCTTGAACTCGCTGCTCACCCATTCCTCTTCTGAAGCAGATGACGATGTGCGAGCGTATGACATAGACAGCCACGCCTATTACCGCTCGATGCCAGCTCACACGAGGGGTTGCGGCGGCCATAGCGCTTAAGAGATCGCGACCTTCGGCTCCATAAGCTGCTGCGCAAGCAAGCCGGCGTGCGGTGTGAGCGCAGAGAAGTCACGCGCACAAAGATGAAGCTGCCTTAGCGCCCAGGAGTCTCGAAGGGGCACGATTGTCAAACCGAGGTGGCTTACATCTTTGGCGGAGGCTTCGGGCAAAATGGCGATCCCAACGCCGGACTCAATCATCATTGCGATGTTCTCAATGCGCCTGAGTTGAATGCGGTAGTAAATTTGCCGACCCAGGCGTGCGGCACGTTCTCCTAAATATGCTTCCAATGCAGCGTCGGCCACGCCAACGAACGGCTCATCAACGACATCTGCGAAAGCTATCGATTGGTGATCGCTGATGCGGTGCGTTTCGCTCACAACAGCGACGAGTTGGTCTTGCGCGATAACGTGAGTCTGCAACGCCGCCAGACCAGTGTGGTAAGCTACAATTCCCAGGTCAGCACGACCTTCCAGGATGGCCCGCGCAATCTCGGCGCTCGGTCGTTCATAGAGATCTATTGAAAGATCTGGATAAGCGACCAAGAAACGGCCGAGCCGAGGAGGAAGAAATGCGGCCAACCCGGCCGTGTTGGACAAGAGCCTGATGCGTCCTCTCAGGCCAGTGCCGTAGCTGCGCAACTCACCGCGCATCTGCTCTACCTGATCCAGTATCAACCGTGCATGGCGAACCAGAGCGTCACCGGCCGGCGTCGTAGTGACACCCCGCCTATTTCGCTCCAGGAGCTGGGCGCCAAGCGAAGACTCCATCCCGGAAATGCGTTCGCTCACGGAAGCGAGAGCCAGATTCATGCTCTCGGCTCCCTTGGTGAGGCTGCCCCGCTCCACCACGGTTAAGAACAACCGCATATCCGTCAGATCGAAGCGCAATTTCTCATCCTTCGGCTTGGCCGAACCAATCCATCGGAAATGGCCAATTGTAGCATCTGGTTGGCTTGCTTATCTTACCCCATAGGAGCCCATACTCGCCAAATTTCTCTGTTAATACAATTGGTTGAAGGTGTGGCGTCTTGGTGAAAGCTAGGTTGCCGGCCGCGACATCACGCCATATGCGCGTGGATGCCATCGGCTTGCGCGAAGCTTTCAAATGCCATTGCCAGTCCGAGTGAGTCAAAACAAGGAGATTCACGATGAAGGCGATCATTGTGACGGACCAAGCTGCGGGAACGGCCGGGATGAAGCTGGTGGAACGGCCGGAGCCGCAGGGGGCAGCGCTCGCCAGCCTATCGGGCGCTAATTACGGCGATGTCGTTGTTCAGGTCCATGCGTCGGGATTCACCGGAGATGAACTGGCATGGCCCTCGACCTGGATCGATCGTCTCGGCCGTGACCGGACGCCTTCGATCCCCGGCCACGAGCTGGCCGGAGTGGTCACCGCCCTCAGTTATGGAACAACGGGGCTATCGGTGGGACAGCGGGTGTTCGGCCTCACGGACTGGACTCGCGACGGCACGCTGGCGGAGTATGTGGTCGTCGAGGCCCGCAACCTCGCCGCGCTACCGGGGGACGTTGACTTCACGGTGGGCGCGGCCCTCGTGATGCCGGGCCTGACCGCGTGGCAGGGGCTGTTCGAGCACGGCCGCCTTTGTGCGGGGCAGAGCGTCCTTGTGCACGGTGCGGCTGGCGTGGTCGGTTCGATGGCAACCCAGCTCGCGCGTGAGGCCGGGGCATATGTGATCGGCACCGGACGCGCTGCCGGCCGCCAGACGGCTCTCGACTTCGGCGCGCAGGAGTTCGTCGACCTCGATAACGACGCTCTGGAAGATGTTGGCGGAGTCCATCTGGTTTTCGATGTCCTCGGCGGCGACATCGCGAAGCGGTCTGCAAGCGCGGTTCGAGCCGGGGGAACGCTGGTGACAATCGCAGGCCCGACAGAGGCGCGCCCCGCTGATGGCCGGACGATTGACTTCGTTGTCGAGGCCAACCGCGCCCAACTGAGCGAGATCGTCCAGCGAGTGCGGGACGGACGACTGCGAACGAACATTGGCACTGTCGCAACCCTCGACGATGCTGTCGCTGCCTTCAACCCGACCGAGCGACGGCCGGGGAAGACGATCATTCGCGTTCGTCCGTGAGGACTCGGGAAGGGAGGGCGATTCTTCACCTTCCCGCCTTTTCGCACGTGGAGATTAGTGAAGGTACTTCTCGTATGTCCCAAATCGACTGGCTAAGCCATCTCCTGCAAATGATGACGGTCACTGGCCAGGTGGAGGCCCGCTGCGTTTATGGCTCACCATGGCGTGTGGATTTCGCTCACTCCGCGGCACACGAAATTCCCTACCACGTTGTGCTAAAAGGCAGTGCCATTATTGAGGATCCGGAAACGGGGACGGCGAGGGAATTGCTGGCCGGGGATATTGTGTTGTTTCCTCACGGGTCGGCACACGCCTTGCACGATGGCAGCGGACGTATGCCGGGTCGAACCTACGAACGCCAAGTTTCCGCAGGATGGATGCTCAGGGAGAACGATGGCGGAGGAGAGCATCTGGACATGTTGTGCGGGCGATTTTTCATCGAACCGCCCCATGATCGGCTGATCCGCGATTATCTACCCAGGACTCTAATGGTACGCGCCATGGCCGGTCGTGGTGAAGCGGGCATCGGGGCAGCTTCGAACCACTTGGCCAGTCTGGTGAGCATGATGCGCATAGAGTCCGCTGGCGAAAGACCAGGAGGGCATGCAATCCTCAACGGACTGACGCTAACGCTGTTCACACTTGCACTGCGCGCGGCAAGTGAGTCTGAACAGGCGCCTGCAGGCCTATTGGCACTTGCCGGCCATTCACGATTGGCACCAGCCATTTCAGCCATGTTCGACAGTCCGGCGCGCCCCTGGAATCTTCAAGATCTGGCTGACTTGTGCAACATGTCTCGCGCAACCCTCGTGCGGCACTTTCAAGACGGGCTGGGCCGTTCTCCTATCGAACTCCTGACAGACATCCGCATGAGCATGGCCGCCAACGAACTGAAGAAGCCGGGAATGTCGACCGAGTTCGTGGCCGATGCAGTCGGGTATCAATCCGTGTCGGCATTCCGGCGTGTTTTCACCGACAAGGTGGGGATGGGGCCGGGGCAATGGCGTCGCTTGGCACGCGAGGGCGAGGACGCGTTCGCTCTCGGTGTACATCCTGGATAAAATACCCGAATATCGAGCTCAACTCGGCGAGAAAACGTCCGCCGTCCCGCGCCGCAATCGGGCGAATCGATCGTCTCGTTGTCTTGATACTTTTAGGTCTTTTATTGAGCAAACCTAGTCTCGAAATCGGTATCGGCTGAGCTTAAAGCGGCAGGTCTTAACTGCCTAACGAGAGAGCCAAACCATGAGCCGCATCGCTATCCCCGCCGTCGAGTCCGCGACCGGCGCCACTGCCGATATTTATGCGCGCGTGAAAAAACTTTCCGGTGGTCGCGTTCCCAATACGTACGCCGCATTGGGCCACCTTATACCGGCGTCTTTGGCCGCCGTGCTCGACGCCCAAGGTACATTGAACGCGGGCAACCTGAGCAGGCAAGAGCACGAAACCATCAAACTGCTAATCAGTGAGAAGACCGGTTGCGACGTTTGCGTGGCTGCGCACAGCTTCGTCGGCAAACTGGCGGGTCTACCGGTCGACGCGCTGCATGCCATTCGCGCAGGGCAGCCCACGGGTGATGCCAAGCGTGATGCCTTGGTGCGCTTCGTATCCCACCTGCATGCCACGAGCGGCACGATCAGCGACGACGAGTTCAATGCCATCCGTGAGGCCGGCTACACCGACACCCAATTGGCGGAAATCTCGCTGACCATTGCACTCGGCATCTTCACCAATACCTTCAACCGTATCAACGGCACCGACGTCGACTTTCCGTCCGTCGAGTAAAACCGCCTCGCAGGGCGGATCAGGCATCGTTCATTCAAGTGTCTTCTGGCTGCTTATACGGGCGGTGAGTGAGAGCAATTCCGCATAGAGCGAAAGCACTCGTGTACCTCAATCTATCCCGTCATCCATAGAGATAATCGTGCCCAACGCAACCACCAAGATCAATGCCGTCATCGAATGTATCTTGAGTCGCCGCTCTAGCAAAGTCTACGATCCAGCCGCCACTCTGAGCGACGATCAGATTCGCGAGCTAGTGCGCATCGGTACGACCGCGCCCACGTCCTTCAACTTGCAGAATTGGCGTTTCATCGCCCTACGTACGCCTGAAGCCAAGGCACGCCTCAGTCCGATCGCTTGGAGCCAGCCGGCGATCATGGATGCAGCAGTCACCTTCATCGTCATTGACAGGTTGGCGGATGCGAACACTCTCCCACAGCGCCTGGCACCTGTCGTGGAAGCCGGGATCATGCCGGCACATATGGTGCCGGAGAGCGAACGCCGCGCACGCAGTCTTTATGACGACCAACCGCAGCGCCAGCGTGACGAAGCCATGCGGACCGCAACCTTTGGCGCAGCGGCGATGATCTATGCCGCTCACTCCTTTGGCCTGGGATCCACACCGATGATCGGTTTTGACGCCGACGCGGTGCACCGCCGAGTTTGGTCTCGGCGAAAACGAAGTGCCCGCCATGTTGTTGACCGTTGGACCGGAGCGAGCTGGGAACTGGCCGCAGAAGCCGCGTATGTCGGTGGCCGATGTGCTTGATCTTCTCTAACCATTTTTAAAAACAATTCCGAATGTCGCCAGGCACGCCAATGCTGTTCCAGCAGGCAGCGCCTCGCACCGTCCTGCTCCATTTACGAAAATCAGGTTGATCACTGTAACGGCAGAGGTGCGAACAGTGTGTCTGCAACTGCGCCATGCAACACGGGGGAGAGAGCGCATCGTCGGTTCGGAGAAAGATGAGCGTATCGAGCCTTTAATTGAGCCGAGTTCGTCTCGAACCACTTAGTGCGTGGCCGTATCTATACCTCTCCAACATGTCGATCAAAGGACCGCTATGACCACCGCCATCGCCGAAAACGCTCAAACTCGCAGTGTTAACGTAGATCTCGTCATAACCAATGAAGTCATCGAAACCATGCTGAGCCGCAGTGCTACGAAGTATTATGATCCTGAGGCTGTTCTGACTGACGAACAGATCACCGCCCTAGTGGAGATCGGGACCTCGGCGCCGACCTCGTTCAACTTCCAGAACTGGCGTTTCGTTGCCGTGCGTTCACCCGAGGCGAAGGAGCGGCTACGCCCGATCGCCTGGAACCAGGCGATTAGCTACGAAGCGGCGGTGACATTCATCATCATCGGCCAGCTCGCTGATGCGAGCACCGTACCCGCGGTCTTTGGCCCGATGGTGAAAGCGGGCTACATGCCGGCGGACCAGCTTCCTGAAGCGGAAAAGGGTGCCCGCGGTATTTACGACGATAACCCGCAGCAGCAACGAGACGAGGCGATGCGCAGCGCAACTTTCGGCGCGGCCGCGATCATTTACGCTGCCCGGTCGATGGGCTGGGGCTCGACCCCGATGATCGGTTTTGACCCCGCCGCGGCGAGAAAGGAATACAACCTCGCCAACAACGAGATCCCCGTGATGCTTCTCGCGGTCGGGCCGATGCGTGATGGGAATTGGCCGTCGAAGCCACGCCGGCCCGTGCTCGACGTCCTGAGCTTCCGTTGAACCCATAGCGGGGCGCACCAACACATACGGAGCTATCGATGTCCAGAATTACAACCCCTAAGCCGGAACACGTCCCGGCGGATTCGAAAACGACGCTCGATGCGTTCACCAAGACTATTGGATTCACCCCCAACATGCTGGCGTGCTTCGCGCAGAGCCCGGTTGCGTTCAACGCGTGGGCCGACCTAATCGGCTCCTTGAGCAAGACGCTTGACGTGAAGACCCGTGACAGCATCGGTCTCGCGGTCTCGGAGGTGAATGGCTGCAACTACTGCCTGACCGTGCACAGCTATACGGCCGAACACATGGCCAAGTTGCCGGCCAATGACATCATCCTTGCGCGCCAGGGTCATGCCTCCGATCCGAAGCGCGACGCCGCCCTCCAGTTCGCGCGCAAGGTCATCCAGTCGCGCGGACAGGTCAGCGACACCGACCTGAAGACCGTGCGCGATGCTGGCTACACGGATGCGAACATCATGGAGATCATCGCCCTGGTGGCCATGTACTCCCTGACGAACTTCTTCAACAACGTGTTCGATCCAGACAAAGACTTCCCTCCCGTAAGCCCGGCTGGGTCGATCTGAGCTAGCGAGCGTAATGTTCGAGTCTGGATGCGCCTCAAGAAAAGTCATTAGGAGCGCATCCAGGCGGGAGCAGTTAATTTTCCGGAGGAAATGTGCCCCAGGCCGATTGGCTGAGCCGGCTTCTGCAAATTATTACCGTCACCGGGCAGCTAGAGATTTGCTGCTCGTATGGTGCGCCGTGGCGTTTGGCCAAGTCTCAGTGTGCGGCACATGAGATTCCTTACCATATCGTGCTCAATGGCCGGACTGTAATCGAGTTTCTTGAGACGGATACTGAAACGGCCAAAGAACTGGTAGGCGGTGATATCATCCTGTTGCCTCATGGGTCGGCCTATGTGCTGCACGATGGCAGTGGAGCTCCAGCGGGGCCGACTGATGTTCGGCAAGGTTCTGGAGGGTGGGCCTTCAAAAAGAATAGTGGCCCGGGTGAGCGTCTAGACATGTTGTGCGGGCGATTTTTCATTGGAGCGCCCCATGATCGCCTGATTCGTAACTGCCTCCCCGCGAAGCTGGTAGTGCGGTCCATAGAGGGGCTTGCTGGGGACGATACTGGGTCAGCTTCGAACCATCTGGCCAATCTCGTGGCGCTGATGCGGATGGAGGCAACAAGCGACAAACCGGGAGGCGATGCCATCCTTCGCGGGCTTTCCTCGGTGCTGTTCACGCTGGTGTTACGTGCAGCGAGCGAATCTGAGTCAGCTCCAGAAGGACTGCTGGCGCTGACGAGTTATTCGCGACTTGCACCGGCTATTGCAGGAATGTTCGGTGATCCGACGCGACACTGGAATCTGATCGATCTCGCTGACTTGTGCGGCATGTCGCGGGCTACCTTCGCGCGTCATTTTCAGGACAAGCTGGGGCGTTCGGCCGCCGATCTGTTGACGGATATCCGGATGAGCTTGGCCGCCAACGAGCTGAAGAAGCCGACGATCAGCATCGAGGTCGTGGCCGAATCGGTCGGGTATCAGTCTGTGGCGGCGTTCCGGCGCGTGTTCATCGACCGAACGGGGACGACACCAGCGCAGTGGCGCCGTTTGGCCCGCGAGAGAGCGAGCAAATAAGTTCGCGTTCGCTGTGCCAATCGGATCAGTCGTCCGGGGGAAGATGAATTGCCCGCGGTCGGATGTTGGGAAGCTGAAGCGCTGGGGCACTCGTTTGGTCGATCTCGGCAAGGATCTCGGCATGAAAGTGTCGACCGCAGAAATCGTCCACCTGCTGGCGAAAATATTCGGTGCCTGATGGGCAACTTCACCGACATCCTCGCTCGTATAGGAAAGCTCTCGACCAGCATTACGAAGCAGCGTCCCTTTCTGGTATTCCGCCAGACCCTCTCCGCCGACCGCTTTGGCCGAACATCGCGAACGCGGTCCTCTTTCTCGCATGCAATCCCTTCTCGACCGGTTCGACCGTCGTCGTCGATGGGGGAGCCACCGTCGCGGCGTGAGCGGCTGCCGGATTGTTGGACCGCTTCGATACGCGCGGCTATCATCGAAGAAAGACCAGATGTTCGCCTATTGAACAAGATAATCGGGAGGTTTGAATGGTCCGCAGGTCGACGGTGCTCGCGATACTCGGTGCTGGAATTCTGTTCGCAGCCGCAGCACCCGCTACAGCACAGCCGGCGGACGTCAATTCGCCCGATCTCGTTCTCGTCAACGGAAGGGTCCTGACCCTTGACGAGCAATCCAGCGTGACCGAAGCGATCGCCGTCCGGGACGGAAAGATTCTCGCGGTCGGAAGCAGCGCGTCCATGCGGGCGCTCGCCGGAGCGCGCACGCAGGTGCTTGATGTATCCGGCAAGACCGTCGTTCCCGGATTGATCGATACGCATGCGCACTTCAAGGCGGCTGGACTTGGCGACTATGTCGTCGTCATGGGCCGGGCGAAGACGGTCGCGGAAGCGCTCGAGGCAATCAAGGCCTTCGTCGCCAAGAAGAAGCCGGGCGAGTGGATCGTTGGGGGAGCGTGGCACCCGCCGTCACAACTCGCCGAGAAGCGCTACCTGACGAGACAGGAGATCGACAGCGTCGCTCCGAACAATCCGGTCTACTTGCGCACCGTCGGGCATTTCTCGATGGCGAACACGATGGCGTTGCAGAAGGCAGGCATCGATAAGACCACCGCAAACCCGGACGGTGGCTTTTTCGAGCGCGACGCGGCCGGCGAACTGACCGGCGTCCTCGTCGAGACCGCGATCGACCGGGTCGAGAAGGCCGTTCCGCCGTGGACCGAAGAGGATGAAATCAGGCAGTTCACACTTGCGGAAGGCGCGCTGAACAGTTTTGGGATCACGAGCGCGGTCGAAGGCGCCACGGAAGCGCGCGACGTCCGTACGCTGCAGAAGCTCGCGGCGTCCGGACAAGCGACGCTGCGGACGGGATTGATGTACAGACCTGAGCCGCCCGCCGATCTAGGCGCCTGGGAAGCGATCATGTCGGCTAATGGCGCTTCGTCCGGCTTCGGCGACGACTGGGTCAGGTTTGCCGGCATCAAGATCTTCTACGATGGCGGCATGACCTTGAAGACGGCGTTGATGCGCGACGTCTATCCGGATTCGCACGACAACTACCACGGCATCGCCCAGCAGACCCCCGAGCGGCTCACGCAACTCGTCTCAATCTGCAATCGCTACGGCTGGCGTGTTGGCGTGCACGTCGTAGGTGATCTCGGCATCGACCAGGTGCTCGACGCCTTCGAGGCGGCCGACAAGGAACGGTCCATAAGCGGCCGTCGTTTTGTTCTCATCCACGCGAGCCTGATCAGACCTGAGCAGATGGAGCGCGCCCACAAGTTGGGGGTCAGGGTCGATTTCCAGAACGTCTTCATGTGGGACAAGGCTGCGACCGTCGAGCGCTTCCTGGGGCGGCCAACAGCCGATCGCGCCGTGCCGACAAAGACCTTGATCGAGAAGATGGGGCTGGACAATCTCGGTGCCGGAACCGACTTCCCGGTCAACCCGATCAACCCGTTCCTCAACATGTACATCATGGTGACGCGGAAGGATCCGAACGGAAGCGTCTACGGTGCGCCGGAAGCTATCAGTCGCGAACAGGCACTCCGCCTCTACACGTCGGCAGCTTCCCGCTACATGTTCGACGAGGCACGCAAGGGTACGATCCAGCCGGGCAAGCTTGCCGACCTCTCGGTCCTTTCCGCGGACTACATGGCCATTCCGGAAGAGCAAATTAAAGACATCAAGGCGGACATCACGCTTGTCGGCGGCAAAATCGTCTTTCAACGTTGACTCGAAGGAGAGGACTAACGCCGAAGCGCGCACTATCGACGTCGCCAGTTCGTCGACGCCGGGCGCCTAGGCCGGAGCACGGCAGTCCGGGGAGCGGAGGAATGCTCCTGACATCTGACGGTATTTTAAGATTTGTGTCAGTGCGGGCACTGTCAGTGTTGGTTGCGCATGCGGCGCGCCATCCAATCGATAGACTCCGATAGGTAGCGGAATTGCCTGCATTCCATGAGGAGCAATTTTTCTTGTGGATTCAAGACCAAAAAAATACGGCGGGTATGCCGTCGGCGTTTGTCCGTCAGATCGAGAAAATTGTGCTTACAGCTCAACGACGTGCCGTCGTTCAAAATGATAGAGTGGGAGCAGGCGATCGGCTGCAATCGCGCAACGTCGCGTGGCTTCTTGTGAGACGGTTTTTGCCTGTTTTCGTTCTGAGCTGTGTACGTTGATCTAACTCGATCGAGCTCCGCAATTCCATCGCGCATCCATGACCAGAGTGTTGTTGCGCGTCGCAGCGTACAAATGGGCCAGAGAGGCACTGAGCTGCCACAGAGCTCGGCGGGGGCTCTTTCCACATTGACAAGCCGTTGCGCGGTGTTTAAGCAGGACGACGTGCGAGGACGCGCACGAAAAATTCCAACGACGTAGCTGGGCATCTGGTCTTGGCGCGTCGTTTTTTGCGTTTTTAGGAACAATCTATAGTCCCAAGCTGGTGCTCTGCTCGAAGATTCGGAGCGGGACACCATGAGACACGCTTGTTTGGCTATCTATCTTTCTGCAGCGGTTGTGCTGCTGGCCGGTGAGCCGGCAAAGGCCCAGACCAGGATCGGCGCCATTTTCGACCTGACCGGCGGCCTGAACATCTACGGCATTCAGCAGAACAACGCGCTGAGACTGGCCGTCGATAACATCAATGCAAAAGGCGGTGTGCTCGGGAAGCCGATCGAGGTTGTCGGCTACGACGCGCAGTCGGAGCTGAGCAAATACACCCAGTATGCGAATACGGCGGTCCTGCGGGATCGTGTGAGCGCGCTGTTCGCCGGTCTCACCAGCTCGTCACGCGAGGCGATCCGGCCAATCGTCCGCAAGGCCAATATCCCTTACTTCTACGGATCGCTCTACGAAGGTGGCGCCTGCGACAAGCAGACCTTCGTCACGGGACCGTCCGCCTCGCAGCAATTGTCGGTACTCATCGACTGGGCGGTGAAGAAATACGGCAAGCGGATCTACATCATGGCGCCCGACTACAATTTCGGGACGATCTCGGCGCACTGGGTCAGGGAATATGCGAAGAACGCCGGTGCGGAGGTTGTGGGCGAGGACTTCCTGGCGCTGACGGTCACCGACTACGCGCCGACCGTCCAGAAGATCCAGTCTGCCAGGCCGGACTTCGTCGTGGCGCTGCCGGTCGGTGCCAACCAGACCGGCTTCCTCGAGCAGTTCGCCGCCGCCGGCCTCAAGGACAGGATCGGCGTCGTCTCGACCAACTACGGCTCCGGCAACCAGCAGGTCGTGGTGTCACCGGCGGCCGGCAAGGGGCTCGTCGCGGACCAGGGCTACTTCCAGGTCGTCGACAATCCGGTCAATGCCGAGTTCGTCAAGCTGTGGACTGCGAAGTACGGCAGCGACACGCCGATCATCTCGGAAGCGGTCGACATCTGGAATGCCGTGCATTTGTGGGCGGCGGCGGTCAACAAGGCAGGAGTGGCCCAGACAGCTCCGGTTATCGCCGCCCTCGAAAGCGGGCTGAGCTTCGAGGCACCGAACGGTACCGTGAAGCTCGAGCCGAAGTCGCACCATCTGCGCCAGAACATCTACATCGTCGAAGGCGACGACAGGCATGGCTTCAAGGTCGTCGAGACGTTCAAGGACGTCGCGCCAGCCTACGAGAACGAGAAGTGCGACCTGGTCGCAAACCCCACGCTCGCCCAGCATTTTGCACCGGAGAACAAGTAGGCGCCGAGGAGGGCGCGCCCATCAACGCGCGCCCTTACGGGCCTGTCTGACGACAGACTTGTACTAGTTCGGTAATAAGACTAGACACCGGCTGCGGCATGTGGTTCGATGATAGAACCATATAAGATATTAGGGAGGAAGCTAAATGTTATCCCGCATCAATCTCTTCGTTTCGAACGGGCGTGCTTTGCGCAGCAAAACGGGCAAGGACATCAGTCGGAGCTCGTGGACAAGGCTACTGCGCCTTGGCGCATTGGTGGCTGTCACGTTTTGTCTTGCGGGGAAGCCAGTGCGCGCCGAAGGCGGCATCAGGATCGGCGCTATTTTCGACCTGACCGGCGGCCTGAACATCTACGGCATTCAGCAGAACAACGCGCTGAAACTGGCCGTTGATACCATTAATGCAAAGGGCGGCGTGCTCGGGAAGCCGATCGAGGTTGTCGGCTACGACGCGCAGTCGGAGCTGAGCAAATACACCCAGTATGCGAATACGGCGGTCCTGCGGGATCGTGTGAGCGCGCTGTTCGCCGGTCTCACCAGCTCGTCACGAGAGGCGATCCGGCCAATCGTCCGCAAGGCCAACATCCCTTACTTCTACGGATCGCTCTACGAAGGCGGTGCCTGCGACAAGCAGACCTTCGTCACGGGACCGTCCGCCTCGCAGCAATTGTCGGTACTCATCGACTGGGCGGTGAAGAAATACGGCAAGCGGATCTACATCATGGCGCCCGACTACAATTTCGGGACGATCTCGGCGCACTGGGTCAGGGAATATGCGAAGAAGGCCGGTGCGGAGGTTGTGGGCGAGGACTTCCTGGCGCTGACGGTCACCGACTACGCGCCGACCGTCCAGAAGATCCAGTCTGCCAGGCCGGACTTCGTCGTGGCGCTGCCGGTCGGTGCCAACCAGACCGGCTTCCTCGAGCAGTTCGCCGCCGCCGGCCTCAAGGACAGGATCGGCGTCGTCTCGACCAACTACGGCTCCGGCAACCAGCAGGTCGTGGTGTCACCGGCGGCCGGCAAGGGGCTCGTCGCGGACCAGGGCTACTTCCAGGTCGTCGACAATCCGGTCAATGCCGAGTTCGTCAAGCTGTGGACTGCGAAGTACGGCAGCGACACGCCGATCATCTCGGAAGCGGTCGACATCTGGAATGCCGTGCATTTGTGGGCGGCGGCGGTCAACAAGGCAGGAGTGGCCCAGACAGCTCCGGTTATCGCCGCCCTCGAAAGCGGGCTGAGCTTCGAGGCACCGAACGGTACCGTGAAGCTCGAGCCGAAGTCGCACCATCTGCGCCAGAACATCTACATCGTCGAAGGCGACGACAGGCATGGCTTCAAGGTCGTCGAGACGTTCAAGGACGTCGCGCCAGCCTACGAGAACGAGAAGTGCGACCTGGTCGCAAACCCCACGCTCGCCCAGCATTTTGCACCGGAGAACAAGTAGGCGCCGAGGAGGGCGCGCGCCATCAACGCGCGCCCCGCCGTTGGAGGAAGGGTTGATGATGGAACTGGATTATCTGGCAACCGTGTTGCTGTCCTCGTTGTCGAGCGCGTCGATCCTGTTGATTGCGACAATTGGCCTTGCGGTCGTATTCGGTCTGATGGGCGTTATCAATCTTGCGCACGGTGAGTTTTTGATGATCGGGGCCTATGCAGCCCTGACGGCCACCCGATACGGTGTGCCATTCATCTTCGCAATCCCGATTGCCGTTCTTGTCACCATGGCCATTGGTGCGGCTGTCGAGGTTCTGATCATCCGCCGTCTCTACGGCCGCCTGTTTGACACGATGCTGGCGACCTGGGGGCTCAGTATTGCGTTCTATCAGCTCGCGGTCACGATCTTCGGTACGGTTACGCCTGGCATCGGCATGCCGCAGTTCAACCTGAAGATCGGCAATTACAGTCTCGCTGGCTATCCGATTTTGATGATCGGCGTCGCCGTGCTCGCGACACTTTTCGTCTACGTCCTCATGACACGTACTGTGTACGGGATGAAGGCGCGTGCCGCGATCCAGATGCCGGAGATGGCGCGGGCAATCGGCATCGAGTCGTACCGTGTCAATACGCTCACGTTTGCGATCGGATGCGGTCTCGCGGGGTTTGCCGGGGCTGTTCTGTTACCTATCGTGCCGGCAACCCCATCCATGGGCTTCGCTTTCGTCATCAAGGCGTTTCTTGCCGTCGTGGTCGCAGGGCCGGTGACGCTCACGGGCAGCGCGCTGACAGCGATCGGTCTCGGCGGTGGCGCATCCGTAACGGCGAGCTTTTTGACTTCGGTCGCGGGCGACGCCTTCTTCTTTCTGATTACCGCATTTCTCCTCTGGCTTTATCCGCTCGGGATTACGGCCAAATGGCGCAGCAAGATGTGAGACGAGCCATGAGTCTGTCTTTAAAGGATCCGCGTGTTTCGACACTGACAATGTCAGCTCAAGAGCACCTTCAGATGACCCGAGACGTGAACCGCGCAACAGGTCTGTCTGAGAAGCTCTACGAGAACGCTGGCCTGGTTTTCCCGGTTCTTGCAACGGGCGCCGCGCTTGCGGCGGCCAGCTTCATCGATCCCTACCTTGCGTACGTCGCAACGTCATGGGTGATCTTTGGATTACTCGGTCTCAGCCTCGATCTTGTCTGGGGGCGAGGCGGCCTGCTGTCCCTCGGACAAACGGCCTTCTACGGCCTCGGCGGCTATTTCGGCAGCATCCTTGCCATCAACATGGCGCCGCTGACGGGCAACACGCTCGTCTGGAGCCTTCCGGCCGGCGCCGTCTTCGGTGCTGCCAGTGCGGCTGCACTGGGCGCGATTATCTTCTTTGCACGAATGGGACCGTTGCAGGCGACGATCCTTTCGTACACCTTTACGCTGCTGTTGTGGTCGCTGACGCAATCCTTGAAGATCTCGGTCGGACAGGCGGAGATCGGCGGCGATAATGGGCTGTCGAATATTCCAGGCGTAGTCCTCGCATTCAGGCGGGGGGCGGAATCACTCGATCCCGTCGAGGTATTCGTCACGGTCGTCATTGTGTCGGCTGCCGTTTACTTCCTGTGCTGGTGGTTGATGCGCGGCACGTTCGGTCGTGTCATCAACTGCATTCGGATTGACCCGCAGAAGACGGAACTTCTCGGCTACGACATTCGCAAATATCAGGTTGCCAGTTTTTCTCTCGCAGGGGCGATCGCCGGGCTGGCCGGAGCGATGTTCGCGGCTTGGGCCAACTACCTTAACCCGTCGATTTTCTCGGTTCAGGAGGCGCTCCTTGTGCCGATCTACGTCCTGGTCGGCGGCCTCGGTACCCTGGCGGGAGCGTTTGTCGGTGCGTTCGCGATCGGCGGCCTGTCCTATTATCTGGGCGGCGGGGCCGTCGGCGGGCAGACGACGCTGATCCTTGGCATTGTTTTGATCCTGCTCGTTCTCTTTCTGAAGAATGGTCTGGTGGGCGCTATCGGCGAGCTCTGGCGAAGAACGCTTCCAGACGCGAATGCGGCAGCGCGCGATGCCGGGGCCGTTTCAATTGATCCCGGTGTGCTGGAAGGCATTCTTGTTGAAGCTGCGGAGCAGGCGGGGCCGGCGAAACGGCTTGCGACCGTCGATCTCTACAAGCAGTTCGGTGGCGTCATCCCGGTCAACAAGGTAACGCGCGCATTCGAGCCCGGACGACCTTATTCGCTGATCGGGCCGAACGGCGCCGGAAAGAGTTCGTATCTCAAGGCCTGCGTCGGCATCTACATGCCCGAGGCCGGATCAGTGGTGGTCGGCGACGTGGATGCGACGAACGCGCCAATCTTCGAACGCGTTCGCCAGGGTGTCGGCGTGAAGAACCAGAAGCCACAGATATTCGGCGAACTGACGGTGGATGAGAATCTGGCGATTGCTGCCTTCGCCCGGACTCGCGACAGGCAGGCAGCGGCTGATGTGAGCCGCCGGATACTTGCCATGCTGGGCTTCGAACAACAGGCAAAAGTCCAGGCTTCGGCGCTCTCGCACGGACAGCAACAATGGCTGGATATCGGCATGGTGCTCTGTCTCGCGCCCCGCGTCATACTGCTCGACGAGCCCGCGGCCGGGATGACGAATGAGGAAACGCGGGAGCTCTCGGCTCTCGTGCGGACGCTGGCGCGGCATACCACCGTGATCGTTGTGGAGCACGATATGGAATTCGTCAGGACACTCGAAGGTCACGTGACGGTACTCCACCATGGCCAGGTCTTTGCCGAAGGTGACATTGCTGAACTGCGCGCGGACGATCGGGTCCTCGACATCTATCTCGGGAGGCGCGAGCATGTTTAGAATTGTCAACGCGACCGGCGGATACGGGAAGACCGTTATCATCCGCGATGTGTCAATCGCAGTGGACAAGGCCGAGATCGTCGCGCTGCTGGGACGCAACGGCGTTGGGAAATCCACGCTGATGCGTTTCGCCATGGCCTTGATTCCTGCTTTTTCCGGCCATGTCGAGATCGAAGGCCATAACGCGCCGGAGTCGCCTGCCAGGCGCGCGAAAGCGGGCATCGGTTATGTGCCACAAGGCCGGTATGTCTTCCCCCGGATGACCGTTACCGAGAACATCGCGGTCGCGGCTGAAACCAATGGCCACAGCGGCCGCGTGGCGGTGGAAACTGCCCTGCGGGAATTCCCCATGCTCCGCCCGAAGGCAGATGATCTTGCCGGCGGCCTGTCTGGCGGGCAGCAACAGGTGCTGGCTCTTGCCCGCGCCCTGGCGACCCGGCCGAAGATCCTGCTCCTCGATGAGCCTACCGAGGGTGTCCAGCCATCCATCATCGACGAGATGGCCGGTATCCTGAAGCGCATCAACCGCGAGCGCGGGGTCGCCATTCTGGTCGCAGAGCAGGATCTCGATTTCTGCCTGTCGATCGCTACACGTGCCTATGTCATGGAGAAGGGCAGCGTGCGGCTCGAGACAGATCGCGACAGTTTGCGAACTGACAGGAAATTACAGCAAGAGCTACTCGGAGTCTGACCATGCAAAAGAAGCCTGAATCATCGGAGTTGAGCGAGGAGCAGCTCGGGCAGGTTGCTGCGACGCTGAAGCGAATTCGCGAAGGCCTTGACTGCGCGGATCGCCTGGTTGGATCCGAACCGTCCCACTACTTCACTCCCGGAATCCAGGAAACTATGCAGCTGTGATACAGACCCTTACCCAGCAGATCGAGGCGCTTGCGTCCGGCGTCAACTCGTCTTCAGAACTCGCCGCCGGCTCCCTTGATCGGGCGGCACGCCATGCCAAACTCAATGCTTTCGTTGCCCTCGATCCCGACCTTGTCATGCGGCAGGCAAGGGCGGCGGACGAGCGGCGGCGGCAAGGCAAGGCCCTGAGCCCGATCGACGGGGTGCCGATCGCCATCAAGGATAACTACCTGACCGCAGACTATCCGACGACCGCATGCTCCAATGCATTGCCGCTCGAGCGCCAGGGGCAGGACGCCACCATCGTTGCAAACCTCCGCAAGGCGGGGGCGGTTATCTTTGCCAAGACCAACATGCATGAATGGGCGTATGGAGCGACAAACTCGGCCTCCAGCTTTGGCGCCACCCGCAATCCCCGCAACCCTGATCACATTACCGGGGGTAGCAGCGGCGGATCCGGTGCCGCGGTCGCGGCCGGTATCGTGTCAGCTGCCCTCGGCAGCGACACCGGAGGCTCGATTCGTATTCCGTCCGGAGCCTGTGGCATCTATGGCTTCAAGCCGAGCTATGGCCGTGCCTCCCGCAATGGCGTTCTTCCACTCAGTTGGTCCCTCGACGCCCCGGGTCCGATCACCGCAGCGCTCGACGATATCATCCACTTGATGCCGTTCATCTGCGGTGAGGACGGCAACGATCCTGCCACCTTGCGGTCTCTGGCGTTCGGACCTGTCGGACGCCTCTACAGGCCTCGGCTGATCAATCTTGCTGGCGAGGGGCTGGAGCGCTCCGATGATGTTGATGGAAGCTTTTTGTCGGCGCTGAGGCGCTCGGGAGCCGAGGTTACCAATCGCGAGCTGGAGGGAGTTTCGTCCTACTTCGCAGCGTGGGAAGCGATCCTCCATTGTGAAGCATCTTCATATCACGCTGAGCTGCTTGCCCGAAATCCATCAGGGTTCACCGCCCTGACCAGGGCACATCTCGAGGCTGGAACCCGGATCTCCGGCGTCGAGCTGTTGAAAGCCCAGCGAATTCGTGGCCAACTCACCACGCAGCTGAACGGTCTTGGTGACTGGGATGCGCTCGTGCTTCCGACCTTGCCGGTCGTTGCTCCGAAGATCGGGGATGACTGGCAGACCTTTGGCGGCCGGCGGGTTACGACGCAGGATAGCATGACCTGGTTCTGCTGGATCGGAAACCTGGCAGGGCTTCCCTGCATTTCGATCCCGTGCGGAAGTTCGCCCGAAGGACTGCCCGTCGGCATGATGTTGATGGGACGGTATGGTCAGGACGAACGTCTTCTGGCCGTTGCACGCTGGGTGGATCGACGGATCAACATGGACGCATGACGATGGACGGAGCGACGGTCAAATTAGGCGTCCTGTTCTCGCAGACCGGGCCGATGGCTGTGACGGAGAATGCGAATATTGAAGGCGTTCTCATTGCCTGCGATGAGATCAACGCTAGCGGCGGTATCAATGGCCGGCCCCTCGAGCCGGTAATTGCCAATCCGGCTGGCGATGACCGGCGATATGAGGAATTGGCTACTGATCTCCTGCTTCGTCAGCGCGTCCGTGCAATTGTGGGGTGCTGTCTGTCGACCAGCCGAAAGAAGGTCGTGCCCGTCGTCGAGCGCTATAACGGCGTGTTGCTCTATCCATCTGTCTATGAGGGTTTCGAGTATTCTCCCAATGTGATTTACGGAGGGGCCGTTCCGAACCAGGTGATTGTCCCGCTACTGGAGTATCTATTCGCCAGTTTCGGGAAGGATGTCGGCCTGATTGGATCCGATACCCTGTACGCGCGCGAGATCAACCGCATCGTCAAGGAGTTTCTCACCGAGAGTGGCGGAAAAGTCGTCGGGGAGGTTTACCTTCCTTTCGCGACCACAAGAGAACGCTTTGAGCCGTTCCTTGAACAACTCGTTGCGAAGGAACCGCAAGCGATCATTTCAACCGTCGTCGGCGAAGACACCGTCGTCCTGTACGAGGCCTTCAACAAGGTCCGGCAAGGACGCAACGTTCCGATCGCGTCGCTCACCACAACGGAATCGGAGCTGGGCAGCATGTCGCCAGAGGCGCGTGCCGGCCATCTTTCAGCATTGACGTATTTCGGCTCGCTGGACACGCCGCAGAACCCGGAGTTTGTCGCCGCCTATCAAAAGCGATATGGCCTCGACAAGGTACCGGGTGTCTACACAGAAGCCGGCTATGCGCTCGCCCACATGTTTGCAGATGCAGTAAGGCAGGCCGGAGACTCCGATAGCGAGTCCATCCTTCCGATCCTGTCCGGCGCTGTATTCAGGGGGCCTGCGGGGGACAAGGTGATCGATCTCGACAATAACCACTTCCTGATGCGACCGATGATCGGCAGGGCTTCCGAGAACGGCAGCTTCGAGATTGTGTGGAAGAGCGCAGGGGCTGTTCGGCCAGATCCCTATCTGATTTCGTACGATCGTTCCCTGGTCGCGTGAGGCTCGAGGATGAGCGACCGCATTTCGCTTAAAGACCAGGATCTGCTGCGGCGCTTGCGCCGGATGCGGGTCCTCGTCATTCATCCTGATGATGAGGAACGCGCGCTGTTTCTCGCGCACATCAAGCGCATCGGGTGCCAGGTCGAGGGCGTCTGGCCCGCGCCCGAGACATTGCCTTCCTACGTCGACGTCGTCCTGTTCCTCGTCAATCCGAGCCGCGACGGGAAGACCCCGGGCTGGATGACCATGTCCGATGCCGTGGCAAGAATCGGCATCATCGCGTACGAGACGCCGGAGATACTCAGTGAACTTCATAGCCTGAATGTCCACGGCGTAATCTCCAAGCCGATCCGGATCTTCGGTATCCTGGCGGCACTAACCACTGCGGTCAGTCTTGCCAGTCACGAGGCGCGCCTGAAGCAGCGCATCAAGTCGCTGGATGAGACCCTGAAAGCGAGGCGGAAGATCGAGAAGGCCGTCGAGATACTCACTACCACGCGCAATATCCCGCACGAAGAAGCCTATCGCCGGCTGCGGGAGAAGGCGATGAACTCGAACACAACGATCGCATCGGTGGCAGAGGCGATCATCGCATCAAGCGACATCTAATTTAGGCGCTGGTCGATTCTCAGCTCCTGCTCTTGGTCCGGTTCGTCAGCGCTGCGCAGCACGGCGCGCGCCGACTTTCCGCGGTGCGTCCAGGTCAACGGCCTTGCGGACAAAGGTCATGGATGCGTCAAGCTCCTTGCCGTCGCGTCCCTGCAGAGAAAGCCTCGGGACGCGTTTCCCGCTCGCTTTCTCCGTAAGGATCGAATGGCGTTCCGCCTTTCCGAAGCAGTGGTCCTCGGCCCATTGCCGCAGGCTCACAGTTACCAGAAAGAGGTCGCGGCCCTTCCTTGTCAGCACGTACTCCTGGTAGCCGCCTTCGTCAGAGATCGGGGCCGTTTCCAGAACGTCGATCGAGACCAGATGTTTGAGACGGGCAGTCAGAATCCCCTTCGAGATTCCAAGGCTCTTCTGGAATTCGGTGAACCGCCGGATCCCGTCGAAAGCGTCCCGGATGATCAGCAGGGACCACCAGTCACCGATTTCGTCCAGAGCCCTGGCCACCGGACATTCCACATCCCCGAGACTCGTTCTTTTCATGATCGCTCCAGACTCGAAATTGCGTCTGGTACTAAAATAGGACTAGACAAGCGTTTGCGCAAGTGGTTCGATAATAGAACCAAATCCATCGGAGTAACAACATATGACATCTGCAACTGCCAGCGCCGCGACCAAGCGCAAGAGTGCCGCTCGTGTAGCGGTGGTCCAGTTTAACCCACAGGTCGGCCTGGAAAATCTGGAGACGAACGAGGCTGCTGTTCGCAAGCGCCTTCAGCAGGCGGTCTCGGAAGGGGCCAATCTGATCGTGCTGCCTGAGTTGGCGACGACGGGCTATTGCTTCGACTCGCGTGCGGAGGCGTTCGCGCATGCCGAGCCGGTGCCCGAGGGACGGACGATTCGCGGCTGGGAAGCTTTTGCCAAACAGCATCAGGTTTATATCGTCGGCTGCCTGCCTGAGCTGGAAGGGCACCAGCTGTTCGATACTGCTGTTCTGGTGGGGCCGGACGGCTACATCGGCAAGTATCGAAAAACTCATCTCTGGAACGAGGAAAAGCTGTTCTTCACGCCAGGCAATCTGGGCTATCCGGTATTTGAGACGCGGATCGGCCGGATCGGTCTCCTGGTATGCTGGGACATCTGGTTTCCGGAAGCCGCGCGTATTGTTAGCCAGCTGGGTGCCGACATTATCTGCATCCCGACCGGCTGGGTGTGGACGCCGCCGCCGCTCTACGATGCGAGCGGTACCTGCATGGCTGCGTACCTGACCATGACTGCAGCCCATGCAAACAACGTCTTCATCGCAACTGCCGACCGGATCGGCACCGAGCGCGGCGCCGGCTTTATGGGGAATTCCCTCATCGCAGGCACCAATGGCTGGCCAATTGGCCGGATTGCCGGACCTGAAGAGGACACGATCCTGTACGCCGATATCGACGTCGTCGAGGCCCGGACAGCACCGATCTGGAACAAGTTGAACGACCTGGTGAGAGACCGCCGTACCGATCTCTACGATCAGTTGCTCGGCTTCCGTGGGGCGTCGGCGCTTCCCCGATAACAATGTGATGGTCGCCGGGGCGCGTGGCCAGACCATGTTGCGCGCCCCGCGGCTCGCATGAATGGCGTTTTGCCAGCACTGAAGAGGTGAAAGATGCCCTACCTGCAAATCGACGTTCCGGGGCGTTACCCGGCCGAGCAAAAACAGCGCCTGGCCAGGCGCTTTGGCGAGATCTACGCCGACATCATGCAAGCAAACATCCGGCGGATCTCGGTGGCTGTTCGCGAGCTCCATGACGGCGGCGTCTGGCGTTGCACTGAAGGAGAGCCGTACGAGGCAGCTCTGTTGATGTGTGACATCCGGAAGGGGCGCCCGCCCGAACAGCGGGAACGCCTGGCACGCGCGCTCGTCAATGCCTGCGTAGAGATACTGGAGCTGCGGATAGATCAGGTGAACGTCGAGTTCACACAGCACTCCGGCGATGAAATGTTCCACCCGCTGCTTGGCGGGCTCAGCGAGGACTGGTCAGCCAATGAAGCACACTGAACAACTGAACGGACTGTCATCTGCTGCGTCCGAAATTCGGGCTCTGGCAGCCGGACTGTCCGCGGGACAGGCCAGCAGTATCGACCTCGTCGAAGAATGCCTCGACCGCATCAAGGACCCGGCGGGCGAGGGCGCCAGAACATTCATCAAGGTCTGGGATCGGGAGGCGCGGCTTGCCGCAGCTGCCTTCACCCCGGAAAGGATCGGTGAGACTCGTTCGCTGGTCGCAGGACTTCCGGTCTCGGTGAAGGACCTGTTCGACGTCAAGGGCGAGGTGACGCTGGCCGGCGCTCCGGCACGGGACGATACGGCGCCAGCTGCATCCGACGCTCCTGTAATCAGCCGGCTCAAATCGGCGGGCGCTGTCCTGATCGGGCGCACGAATATGACGCAGTTTGCCTATTCGGCGGTTGGGCTGAACCCGCATTTTGGCACGCCCGGCAATCCCTGGGATCGCTCCCGTACACCCGGAGGATCCTCTTCGGGGGCAGCAGTTTCGGTCGCAGATCGTATGGCGGTTGCATCCATCGGATCCGATACCGTCGGATCTATCCGCGTACCTGCTGCCTTTTGTGGAGTAGTTGGCTTCAAGCCTACCCAACGTCGGGTGCCCCGCGACGGTGCAATTCCGTTGTCGACGACCCTGGACACAGTTGGCCCGCTGGCGCGGTCGGTCGAGGACTGCGCGCTGGTCTTCGGTGTCATTGCTGGCGAAGAGGTGCGCCCGACGGACGGCTTCGATCTCACCAGTCTGCGGTTCGCGATTCCGAAAGGAAGGATGCTGGAGGGGCTCGATCCAGAGGTGGCAAGCGCCTTTGCGCGTGCATGCAGCACGGCGTCCCGTGCGGGCGCCAGAATCCTCGAGATCGATGTGCCAACGCTGGACGTGTTCCAGACCCTGAGTCCGAACGCAACCATCCAGGCGGTTGAGTCGATGGCCTGGCACCGCGATCTGATCGGCCGAAGGGGCGCCGAATACGACCCGAACGTGAGAGCGCGCATCGAGGCTGGGGACCGGATCGCAGCGACTGCATACGCCGATTGCCTGATGCGTCGAGAACCATTGTCACACGAGCTCGATCACCTTACCGCGGGCTTCGATGCCCTGATCATGCCGACTGTCCCGATCATCGCTCCGTCAATTGCGACTTGCATGCGTGACGAAGGCAGCGTCCGGGCCCGGATCATCAGGAACACGTCCCCGTTCAACTACTTCGATCGCCCATCGATAAGCATCCCGATACATGAGCCGGGAAGTGCCCCGGTCGGCTTGATGTTGGTCGGCCAACGCGACGAAGACTGGAAACTGCTGGCCATAGCTCGTGCTCTCGAAACCGGGAGAGGGAGGTGAACACCGGGAGCGAGTGCACGCCGTCGGAGTCCTGGGGCGTTCCAAATGCCCGGTCCGGGCGAACCATCTGCCAGCAGCTGCGGCGAGACCATCCTGTTGCGCTGCGGCAGACCAGGGTTCCGGCGGGCAATCGGCTGTCGACATGGCAGCCGGGAGAACGATAATGAAACTATCCTGGCCGGGTGAGAAGTGGAGCTGACTCAAGAGAACGGAAACGGTCACCCGGTCCTCATAGATTTTCATCGAGAGGATCATATTGCATGACGAGTGATGCAGGGCTCTATTTTGATCGAACGCCAGTGCATGATCTTGCCGCGTTGCTTCATTCATACAATGTTGACGAATTTAACTCGCCGTATCGATCAACTGTGCCGCTATTGGCGCTCGTGAAAGACGAACGGAACACGTTTCGCAAAGTACTGAGTGCTTGTCGGGTGTCGATGCCGGTGGACCTTCATTTTGAGTTCAAGGTCGATCATCAGTCGAAGGGGCGAGGGGCGCCGTCACACACCGATCTCATGGCGATCTCCGAGGACGTATGCATTGCTATCGAGTCTAAGTGGACCGAGCCTTCTTACGATACTGTCGGTACCTGGCTTTCAAAGGGCGGCGACTTACCGAACCGGGAGAAAGTGCCTAAGGGGTGGCTGGCCTTGATGAGGCTCGAGTGCGCGCCGCAATCGCTCGAAGAAATCGCCGATTGCGAGTATCAAATGCTGCATCGGGCAGCATCAGCATACGCTGCTGCGGCTTCTTTCGCTACGAAAAAGTGTCCGATGCTCGCATACCTCAAATTCACTTCGCCGGAAACGCCGGTTTCTGCTGCGATCGACGGAATGCTATGTTGATGCTTTGACGTTGCTCCACAAGCGACTGCGTCCAATGGATCTCCAGACCTATCTGGTTGAGATGAAAATGGCGCCGAGGGAGCATTTCAGACTGATTGCAGATCGTCCTAAAGCAAACCCTGCAATGGGAGTTGCTGTTCGAGGCGCATTGCAGGAGACTTCATTGTTCAGCTTCTCGGGCGACAATGTGTACCGGATCGGGACCTAGGCAACCCGAGGTGGGCATCCTTCCGCCGCCCGGCTGAACAACCCTGTTGGGGACGAGTAGCCGCGGAGAGCTGCCAGCGGTCATTTCAAAGCCGTCCACCTGCGTGAAGATAGCGGAGGAGCACAATGAATGAACCAGTCTCAAAGCATTATACCTTTGTCCCACGGCGAAAACTCTTCTTCCCCGTAGCCCAGCCGTTCGCTGGCAGTTTTTTGTCCGGAGGCGGTCGCCAGGATCAAATCGAATATCCTCGTGCCGGCCTCTTCAATTGTCTCCGTTCCGTCCAATATGGTGCCGCAGTTAACGTCCATGTCGTCGGGCATGCGCTGGTAAAGCGGCGTGTTGCTCGCCAGCTTCAGCGAAGGAGTCGGCTTACACCCGAAGGCTGATCCGCGCCCGGTCGTGAAGCACAGGACATTTGCTCCTCCCGCGACCTGCGCTGTCGCCCCGACAGGGTCGAACGCCGGCGCGTCCATGAAAACCAGACCCTTTTCCGTCACGCGCTCGGCATAGTCGTAGACCTCCACGAGATTGGTGGTGCCGCCCTTGGCCATTGCGCCAAGGGATTTTTCAATGATGTTCGTGAGGCCGCCGGCCTTGTTGCCGGGGGACGGGTTATTGTTGATCTCCATTCCGTGACTGGCAGCAAATTCGTCCCACCACTTCACGCGCGCAGCGAGCTTTTCTCCAACTTCTCGCCGAACAGCACGCCGGGTCAGGATATGTTCGGCCCCATAGCACTCTGTCGTTTCAGACAGGATTGCAGTTCCACCGTGAGCGACGATCAGATCAACAGCAGCTCCCAGTGCGGCGTTCGCGCTGATTCCGGAGTACCCGTCTGATCCACCGCACTGAAGCGCAACTTTCAATTCACTTGCCGGTACCGGCGTCCGTTGAATGTTGTTCGCCCGCTCCAGGCTTGCCTCAAGACGTTCAATACCCGCTCGTACCGTGGCTGCGGTCCCGCCAGATTGCTGAATAACAAGCGCGTCGCCCGCACTCCCTCCCAGCACGCCATCGAGATTGCTGACCTCACAGCCCAGTCCGATCATGAGCACTTTCGCGAAATTCGGGTGAGCGGCGTAGCCGGCGATACATCGTCGCAACGCTTCGATGCCATCGATCCTGGCATCAAGTCCGCATCCGCTCTTGTGCGTCAGCGCCACGACGCCGTCGATATTCGGATAGTTGGCAAGACGGCCCTTGAAATGGTCTGCGATCATGCGGGCGGCAGTCGCCGAACAGTTCACGCTGGTCAATACGCCGATATAGTTGCGCGTCGCTACGCGTCCATCTGCACGGACATAGCCATTGAAGGTACGTTGCACGGACGCGAGAGGCGTTGGTCGAACATCCTGGCCAAAAGTATTGCTGTCTTGGGAATAGTCGCTCATGCCGAGATTGTGGACGTGAACGTGTTCGCCTTGAGCGATGGTAGCCGACGCTACGCCGATTACTGAGCTGTAACGGCGAACAGCTGTGCCCGCGTCGATCCGACGTCGCGCAATCTTGTGACCGGCTGGAATCGGATCTATCGCGACTACCCCGTCCGACACGGTCTCACCAACGGCGATAGCGCGAAGCGCGATCAATACATCGTCGGAGCTGTTCAGGAGGATCGTTGACGGTTTTTCGTTTTGCGTCCGTCTGTCGGTTGCTCGCGCCGCTGAAATAACGTTCTGTGTTGCGGTTGAATCGGGATGGTCGCTCATACGCGCAGTTCCTGTATTGTTGGGTTGCCGGCAGGCTTACGCTTGATCGGCGAAGCATCTGGCGTTGTCTGGAGGAAGCGAACGAGCTCAAACGGTCGCCAGCAGGAAAGCGTTTGAGTCGTTCGTTTTAATAGAGGCGCCAGGCTATCAGGTCGCTCTATCCGTCTCTGTCAATTTGGCGACAATCGATCCGGTTCTCTTGTGATATCGATAGCGACGAGGGGCTCCAATGCTCGAGCCGTCGGGTTCTCCTCATGCAGCGTGGCCAGGACAGGGCATTGGAGCGACGGTTCGCTCCTGGCATTTGAGCCGGCGAATTCAGGAATGTCGTCGAGCTGCTGAGTGTGCGCGGCTCGTCGAAAGCAGTGAGGACCGAATGCATGACGATAACAAGCTCACTACCTGAGATTCCGCTCGCTTCAGGAATCCGTTCGCGGTACGTGGAAAACGTCAACGGTCTGCGGGTACACGTCCTGGAAGCTGGATTCAAATTGCCTGACAGGCCTTGCGTGCTGCTGTTGCACGGCTTTCCCGAATTGGCCTTCTGCTGGCGCAAGTTGATGATTCCCCTGGCCGAGGCCGGTTATCATGTGATTGCACCTGACCAACGGGGCTACGGGCGTACAAGCGGGTGGGATCCAGACTACGACGGCGATCTTGCTTCCTTTCGGCTAACGAACCTCGTTCGCGATGCGATCGGCGTTGTTGCGGCGTTTGGCTACGATGCCGTCGATGCCGTCATCGGACACGACTTCGGCTCCGCAGTCGCCGCCTGGTGTGGGCTAATACGACCGGATGTATTCCGGTCCGTGGTCATGATGAGCGCGCCGTTCGCCGGGGCGCCTCGGCTTCCGTTCAATTCGGTAAATGAAGTTGCTGTTTCTCCACCGGAAGACCTCGTTCATCGTGAACTCGCGGCCTTGCCGCGGCCGCGGAAGCACTATCAATGGTACTATACGACGCGGGAAGCTGACAGACACATGCGCCATGCTCCGCAGGGAGTGCATGCGTTCTTGCGGGCTTACTATCACTACAAGAGCGCTGATTGGAAAGGCGAGGCGCCATATCCGCTAAAGTCGTGGTCGGCGGCCGAGCTCGCAAACATGCCGACTTACTACATCATGGAGCGGGACAAGGATATGCCAGCTACCGTGGCAGAGCATATGCCGTCAGCAGCTGCAGTTGCCGCCAACCAATGGCTCCCGGATACCGATCTGTCGTTCTGCAGTGCAGAGTTTGCCCGTACTGGCTTTCAGGGGGGTCTGCAGTGGTATCGCTGTGCTCTCTCAAGCAGGTTCAATTCCGAACTGCAAATCTGGTCGGGTCGCAGTATTGACGTCCCGTCTCTCTTCGTTGCTGGCAAGCAGGATTGGGGCATCTATCAACACCCCGGAGCCTATGAATCGATGCGGGCCACGGTCTGTTCAAGAATGGCTGCCTGCCACTTGATCGACGGAGCTGGACACTGGGTGCAGCAGGAACGGCCGGCTGAGGTCGGCGGCCTGCTACAGGCATTTCTGCGCGACACGTTTGGGAACGGACGAGACCGCCGATAGCTCATCACCTCTGAGTGCTCGGAAGCGCTGGGACATAATGGCTTGTGATGACCTGCGGTCTGGTCACCGGGCTTTCGTAAAACTGGCAGCCAGTTCCGCTCGATTTGCGCAGCCGAATTTCTCGAGCACTCGGCTGATATGAGTTCGTACGGTGCCAAAACTAATGCCTAACACGCGAGCAATGTCACGGTCTGTACACCCACGTGATACCAGTTCGGTGATCTCACGTTCCCGGGTGGTCAGGCCGTCGCTATGAGTGTGTCCCCGTAACAACGCGGACCGGATGAACGGTTCCAGGACGTCCAGCAGCACCTTTTCCCGTTCGTCGAAATTTGTCTTTCCGCGCCGCCGCCAGATCCGGAAATCGCCCAAGTCGCGATTCCGTTGATCGAACATGTAGATATTGATGCCCCATTCGAGCGCATCGCGCTGCAGGTAGTCGTTATAGAATTCGGTCTTGATTAGCTCGCGCCGGTCCAGGACCTCATCGACGATCGTGGCGCGCCGCGCCGCTCGCAAACGCGAGGTTATGGGATCATTGAACTGGTACCAATCATCGTAGAGCGATCGGATTTCCGGCGGGGCGCCCACGTAGATCGATTCACAGAATCGCTGCTTTGTCTCCTGCCAGACACAAGAGCAGCCGCCGTCAGCACGAAGGAGTTTGACGAGGTCACTGAGTGCGGCCCGCCGAACGTCATCCTGCGCACTCAGCCGTTCCAGGCGGTGGACGATGTCAGCAAAGAGCTTCAGCTCGCTCGACGTGATGTCCCGGATATGCGGTGTCATACCCCAATCCTCCCCAGTGTAAATTTTATGCAAGGTGCGCGCCAAGTACAGCTCGGCAGCTGACACCCAATTCGCCGGCGGACAATGACCTCACACGGCCCCCGCCGGTGCAGGGTCATGTAGCCAAACCACCATCGGCAATAATGCCGATGCCGCCCCGAATTCCAGATCGCTACAAGCTCAACAGCAAACAGGACCGGGGGACGATCCGCTCGAAGGTAGCATGGGCCGATTGGCAGTCAATCGAAGTACTTGCTTCGATCTGGGTAGATCTGTCCTCGCTCCTGCCGGGAGATGATCTGAGGCCCTCAGGATGGATACGGCGACATGGCTCCCAAAAGCTCTTCGCGAGCTTTTTGGGGTGGGGCGGCTATTGAGCGCTACAGATTTAGTTGGCCGGATACGGAGAACCAGATGCACTATCTAGCACTTTCAGAGCTGTCCATTTTGCTCAGGACGAAAGCCATCTCTCCGGTCGAACTCGTCAAACACATGCTCAACCGGATCAATGCCCTTGATCCGCAGCTTGAGTCCTACGTGACGGTAACCGCGCAGCGCGCTCTGGAGCAGGCCGACCGCGCGGAGCGCGAGATCGGATCTGGACGGTGGCGTGGCCCTCTCCACGGTGTTCCGCTGGCTTACAAGGATATTTTCTACACGGATTTTGCCCTGACAACGGCAGGTACGGCGATACACAAGAGCTTTCAGCCGACCTACAGCGCGACCGCGGTGCGGCGGCTGGAGGCGGCGGGTGCTATTTCGCTCGGAAAACTGAAAACGACGGAGCAGGCGTGGACAGAACATCATCCGACCGTCGCGGCGCCCAAAAACCCCTGGGGTGCCGAGCTATATGCAGGCGCGTCCTCCAGCGGATCGGGCGTCGCCACGGCTGCCGGCCTGACTTTCGGTGCGCTCGGCTCTGACACCGGCGGTTCGATCCGTTTTCCCAGCGCGGTCAACGGCGTGACGGGTCTCAAGCCAACGTGGGGGCGTGTCAGCCGCCACGGCGTCTTCGAACTGGCTGCTTCCCTTGATCACGTCGGGCCAATGACGCGGTCGGCTGTCGATTGTGCGATCATGCTCGGAGCCATCGCCGGCGCGGATCCTGCCGATCCGACCGCTGTGCACGATTCAGTAGAAGATTACCAGGCGGCAGCCTTGCGGAGCGTTGCGGGGATGCGGATCGGACTGCCGCGTGTCTACGCGACCGAAGGCGTCGACCCTGGCATCGTGGCGGTGTGGCAGGCAGCGGCAAAGGTTTTCGAGGACCTTGGCGCGATCGTTGAAGAAATTTCATTCCCCGAATGGCGGAACGCTGCGTCGACCTGGCCGATTCTGTGTTCGTCCGAGACAGCGTTAACGCATGCGGCGACATATCCGTCGAAATCCGAGAGTTACGGATCAGCGCTATCGGCACTTATCGATCTGGGACGGAGCAGCACGGCAATGGATCTCGCGTCCGCGCAGCATGCGCGTCTGGAATTTTCGAGCCGTCTTCGCGCCAAGTTCAGTAACCTCGACGTCATTCTCGTCCCCGTGACCATCTGGCCGACCCCGACCACCGCCGCCACCGCCGACATTCTTCAGATCTCTCCCCTTGAGGATCTGCTCCGCTTCACCTGTGTCTTTGACAGCACGGGAAGTCCAACCCTGACTCTACCCGGGGGCTTCGACGACCGGGGTGCACCGATGGCAATTCAGCTCATCGGAGCGCACTTTGATGAGGCCGCCGTTCTACAGGCTGGTGCAGCGTTCCAACGAGCAACCGACTGGCATTCGAGACACTCGAGGCACTTTCCGTAGTGACCTGACAGGTTTCAGCGGGTGAGTTGGATCGCCACACATGGCTAGTACGTTCGTTGCGGTGTTCGAGATCGCGAGCTTCGGCGCGATCATCGTCCTTTTCGTGCTGGGGCTCGGCATCATCGCCAGCATGATGGGCATCTTCAACTTCGCGCAGGGCGAGTTCGTGCTGCTCGGAGCCTACGTCACCTATCTGGCTTACGCCCACGGGGCGCCTATCTGGGCCGGCATGGTTGCGGCGCCCGTCGTGGTCGGCGCGTTCGGCTTCGTGCTGGAAGCGCTCATCATCCGGCGCTTCTATGCGGCGCCGATCGTGGCGATGCTCGGTACCTATGCGCTCGGCCTGATCATCCGCGAAAGCGTACGCGGCCTGATCGGCGGTTTCTATCTGACGGTGCCGGAGCCGGTCGGTGGCTCGATCGACGTTGGTGCCATCCACATCTCGGCCTGGCGCTTCACCATCATCGTGATCACGCTGCTGGTGATGGGCGCCTGCTATCTTCTGCTGGCACGCACCTCGTTCGGATTGCGCGTGCGCGCCACGCTGGAGAACCCGGGACTGGCGCGCGCCTCGGGTATCTCGACGCCCCTGATCTACGGCGCGACGTTTGCGTTCGGCGCGGCGCTGGCCGGGCTTGCCGGCGCGCTGATCGTGCCAGTGTTCAGCCTGTTTGCCGATCTCGGCATCCGTTTCCTGATCCAGGGTTTCGTTGCCGTGATGGTCGGCGGGGTCGGATCCTTCATCGGCCCGGTCGCCGGCGCCGGCGTCATCGGCACGCTCAGCGCCGCGCTGCCATGGGTCATGTCGCCCGTCGTCGCCGACGTCCTCGTCTTCGTGCTCGCGATTGTGTTCATCAAGTTCCGGCCGCAAGGCCTCATTGCAGGGAAAGGGGTCTAATCACCATGTCGATTGAACGCACGAACCTGACGCGGCGCCGCTTCATGAGCAATTTCGCCTTCGCGACCGGAGCGATCGCGACCGGCGTCGGAAGCTGGGTGGTCCGGCCCGATTGGGCGAACGCTGTGGAAGGGCCCATCAAGGTTGGTATCGCCACCGATCTAACAGGACCGATCGCGTTCGCTGGCGTGGCCGACGCCAATGTTGCAAAGATGGTGATCAAGGAGATTAACGACAACGGAGGTCTCCTGGGGCGTCCGATTGAACTCTATTTCGAGGATACAGCATCGAACGAATCGATCGCAGTCGGAAACGTGAGAAAGCTGATTCAGCGGGATAAGGTTGACCTCGTCCTTGGGGGCGTCACGAGTTCGATGCGTAACGCGATCAAGGATCCGATCGTAGCGCGCGGCAAGACGCTCTACATCTATCCAGAGCTTTACGAGGGCAGGGAGTGCACGCCCTACCTGTTCTGCACTGGACCCACCCCCGCGCAGCAATGCGACGATCTGATCCCGTGGCTGATCAAAAACGGCGGAAAGAAATTCGCGCTGCCCGGATCCAACTATATCTATCCGCATACGATTAACGTCTACGCCCGAAGGTTGATCGAAGCCCATGGCGGCGAAGTCGTGTTCGACGAATATTACCCGCTCGATCAAGTGGACTTCAGTGCGACTGTCAATCGTATCATTTCCAACAAGGTCGACGTCGTGTTCAACACGATCATTCCGCCCGGAGTTGGCCCATTATTCAAGCAACTCAGTGAAGCCGGGTTTTTGAAGAACGGAGGTCGCCTTGCCTGCGTCTGGGCTGATGAGAACCTCTTGAATATAAGTCAGCCCCACGAGATCGAAGGTATGGCCAGCTGCCTTGACTATTTCAGGGCGGTCACCGCGAGCGATCCCGTGAGCGCGAAGATCCAGGCGACTTACGACAGGAGCTTTCCCGGCAAGATCCTGTTCGCCGCCGGAAGTGCTGCGACCGGAACCTGGCGCGGCCTCAAGCTGTGGGAGGCGGCGGTCAAGGAAGCCGGCAAGGTCGATCGCGAGTCGGTTGCGGCCACCCTCGACCATGCCAGGATTGCCGAAGGTCCCGGCGGGCCCGCCGAGATGGTGCCGGGCAAGCGTCACTGCAAGATGAACATGTACATCGCGGTCGCCAAGGGAGGAAACTACGAAATCGTCGGGTGCAGCAATGGTCTCGTCGACCCAAAGGAGTGCTGAGCAGTCGATGGGTGCAGCAAGAGAGGCCGTCGCACGCATCGGCGAGGGACCGGATGTCGTGACGGGCAAGGGTACACCGGCCGCAAGCGCGCCGGCGGGACGGGTATCGGCAGGATGGAAGGTCCTGCCGATCGTGGAAGGGCTGGTGCTGCTGATCGCACTGGTCCTGCCATGGGTGCTGCAGGACTATCTGACGGTGTTCGCCACCCGCGTGGTGATCCTCGCGTTGTTCGCCCTGTCGTTCGACCTCGTGTGGGGCTATGCCGGCATCATGAGCTTCGGCCAGGCGCTGTTCTTCGGCGCCGCCGGCTACGGCGTGGCGCTCTTGGCGCGCGATCTCAACGTCACCTCGATCCTCCTGATCCTGCCTGCCGGAACGCTGATCGGGCTCACCGCGTCGCTGCTGCTCGGCGGCTTCCTGCTGCTCGGGCGTTATCCCTCGAGCGTGATCTTCGTCTCGCTCGGCACCCTCACCGGCTCCTATGCCGCGGACCGGCTGGCGCGCGGCTGGTACTATCTCGGCGGCCAGAACGGCATCCCGTCGATCCCGCCGCTCACCCTCGGCAGCTACGAGTTCGAGGAGGGGCCGATCTACTACTACATGGTGCTCGGCATCCTCGTGGTCGTCTATCTGCTCTGCCGCTTCCTGGTCCGCTCGCAATTCGGCCTCGCGCTCGCCGGCCTGCGCGAGAACGAGCAGCGCATCGCCTTCTTCGGCTACAAGGCGCAGCATCTGAAGGCGATCATCTTTGCGGTCGGCGGCACCATCGCCGGTCTTGCCGGCAGCCTCTATGCCTTCCACGAGGGCTTCGTCTGGCCCAACATGCTGGGCGTCGTGTTCTCGACCCAGGTCGTGCTCTACGTCTTGTTCGGCGGCTCCGGCACGCTGATCGGCGCCGTGATCGGCACCGTGATCATCGAGGGCGTCAGCTTCTGGCTGTCCGACAATTACCGCGACGTCTGGCCGATCATCCTCGGCGTGCTGCTGCTGCTCGTCATCATGTTCCGGCCGCTCGGGCTGATCTCCTTCGTGCTCGGCGAGCGCGAGCGGGTCGGCAGTTTCGGCAAAGCCCCGAAGGAGACCGGCAATGCCGCTCCTTGAGGCGCAAGGGATCAGCAAAGTGTTCGGCAAGCTGACCGCGCTCGACGGTGCAGCGCTGACCGTCGGCGAGAACGAGTTCCACGGCCTGATCGGCCCCAACGGCTCGGGCAAGAGCACGCTGATGAAATGCGTCGCCGGCGCCGAGGTGCCGACCACGGGCAAGGTCTCCTTCGTCAACACCGACATCACCGCGTTCACGCCGACCGAGCGCGCGCGCGCCGGCATGAGCCTGAAGTTCCAGATCACCTCGGTGCTGCCGACGCTGACGCTGTACGACAACATCTTGCTGGCGCTGCAGGCACACTGCTCGCTGTTCGACCTCGTGCTGTCGCGGACCCGCAAGAAGCTGCACGATCAGGTGATGACGATGCTGACCCAGTTCCGGCTCGCCGATCGCGCACATGATGCCGCCGCGGCCCTGTCGCACGGCCAGCAGCAATGGCTCGAGATCGCGATGGCGCTCGCCGGCAAGCCACGGCTGTTGCTGCTGGACGAGCCGACCGGCGGCATGAGCCTCGAGGAGCGCCGCGTCACCGGCGAGCTGTTGCAGCCGATCAAGCAGCATTGCTCGCTCGTCATGGTCGAACACGACCTCGATTTCATCCGCGACATCTGCGACCGCCTCACCGTGCTCGACCAGGGCAAGGTGCTGGCCTCGGGAACGGTCGCGGAAATCCAGGCCAACAAAAGCGTCCAGGAGATCTATCTTCGCCGTGCCTGAGCAAACCTTCCTCGATATCCGGCATCTCGACGCCGGTTATGGCCGCAGCCAGGTCCTGTTCGATGTCAACATCGGCATTCCCTGGCGCGGCGGCGTCGCCGTGCTCGGCCGCAACGGCGCCGGCAAGACCACGCTGATGAAGACCATCGTCGGCGAGCTCGCAAGCTCGCAGGGCGAGTTGTTCTTCGACGGCCGCGACATCACCCGCCGCCGCACCGAGGAGCGGGTGCGCTCCGGCATCGGCTATGTGCCGCAGGAGCATTCGGTGTTCGCCCGCCTGTCGGTGCGCGACAACCTCGCCGTCGGCTCGCTGTTCAATCCGGATGCCAGCGCGATCGATCGCGTGCTGGCCATCTTCCCGAAACTCGGCCAGCGCCTCGACCAGCCGGCCGGCACGCTGTCCGGCGGCGAGCGCAAGATGCTGGCGATCGGCCGCGCCATGCTCGGCAATCCAAAGCTGCTGCTGCTGGACGAGCCGACCGAAGGCGTCTGGATCGGCGTGATCGAGGAGATCACCGAGCGGCTGATCGACCTCGCCAAGAGCATCTCGGTCGTGATCGTCGAGCAGCATCTCGATCTCGCGCTGCGCGTCGCCGACTACGCCTATGTGCTGGACCGCGGCCGCGTCGCGCTGCAGGGCGAGGCGGGGAAGGTGCGGAGCGATCCGGAATTGCTGCGATATCTGGCGCCATGACTGAAACTTGAGCCAGACGAGTCGTGCTAGGAGCAGCGAATGGAAGCGAAACTCAGATGATTTCCGCCATCCGCTTCAGCTTGTCGATATTCCTTAGCTCAATGCGACGGTAGGTCAAACGAATGAGGCCCTTGCGCTCCAATTGTTTCAGGACCTTGTTAACTGTTTGACGGGACGCTCCAGTTAGAAGTGCAAGTGCTGCCTGCGTTATTGAAACATGCAGTCCGCCGTCCGGCGCGACATGCGCGACCTCAAGCAGGCGTAAGGCAACCCGGTTCGGTGGATCAGCAAGTACAGCATTTGCCATATGGGCGCTCAGCATCCGCAGGCGGCTCGACAGCAGTCTGAGCAAAGCGTCGTCGAAGACGCGATGCCTCTCGCGAAGCTTGGAAAATGCCGCGGAACTTAAGACCTGAAGTCGGACGTCGTCAAGCGCCTCAGCGGTTTGCGGCATGCGGTCTCCGTCGATCAGGCTACTGGCGCCCAAACACTCTCCTGGACCAAGCAAAGCGTAGACCATCTCGAGACCATCGACCCGCATCGTGGATATTCGGACGGTCCCACGGAGGACCCGGTACATCTCCCTACGTTCATCGCCATACTGGAAAATGACCTGACCAGCCGGAATATTTCGAATGGCAGACTGGTCACGAAAACTGCGTCTCACGGTTTCAGGTAGCCACCGTAACAGGTCATTGCGTACGCCGGGCACGGCGACCCATTCGCACCGATCTGTCGGTCTCACGATGTTACTCGCTCGTTTCATGCGCGATACCCGGCTCAGCGCTATGTTTGCGGTTAGCGCTGCCCTGCGTGACCGCAACCTGTAAAGCCATTGCATGGTCGAGGGCATTGGTCGATGAACTGTTGTATGCGGTTCGCAGTCCTACAACGCGCTACTTCTCTGTACGAGAGCAAAGCGACGCTGTTCCCAAAAATGGTAGCGCATCTACGAACGGTGTGGAGCGGGAAGTGACGCTTCGACGCTATCGCAAGAGTGTCGCTGGGGCTACGATTCTCAAAGAAGACGTTGTGGCGCTCAGAGTCAGGTCGGCAACGGACAGTAGCAGGCATTCTGGCGCGGTCGTCTAACGCAGAAAACGGCGGTGCCTTCGCTCGACCGGTTCTCTACTAGAAACTATTCGCAGTGAGCCTCAATCAATCGTCCATGAGATGGACGTTCCCACGCACGTGCTTTCAGGCCTTGCCGCGCGGGAGTTCGACCTTACGGCCGGTACACCCGAGGCCATGCATCGATGCTGGCGAGACCCGAAGTCCCGCGGGGCATAAATCCTAACAAACTCTCGTTTTCGGCGAAGGCGGCCTTTAAGCGGGCGAGAGGGCGGCTTCCCCAAATTTGCTCTGGATTTGCCACGACATGCTGGTAAATCATGTGATTTATATGCATAGTATTAGCCCGCTTGCATTGCTGGGAACGTAACGTGACGTCCGAAAACAATGCCTTGAATATTGGACCGCGCCTCCGGCGTGCCCGGTTGTCCAAGGGGCTGCGCATGAGAGACCTGGCGCAGGTCGTCGGATGTGACGAGAGCATGATTTCCAAGATCGAGGCCGGCAAGGTCATGCCGTCGCTGCCCATGCTCGACAAGATGGTCCACGCGCTCGACCGAGACATGGCCTCGTTTTTTGGCCTAAAGATCGACGACTACAAGCTGGTGCAGAAGCCTGAGGACCGGCTCAAGGTGCTGGTGGACGCACTGCGCGGCGGCACCGGTGTGACCTATGAGCGATTGGTGCCGATCGCCGCGGGCAATTTGCTCGAGGGCAACATTCATGTGGTCGCCCCGGGCGGCGAGAAGGTCGACCTCATCACCCATCAGGGCGAAGCCGTCGGCTACCTCGTGTCAGGAACCATCGAACTCACCGTCGACGACACCACATATCTGATGACGGCCGGCGACTCCTTCTTCTTCAAGGCTTATTTGACCAACAGTTATCGCAATGTCGGGCCGGACGAAGCGCGGATCGTCTGGGTCAACACGCCGCAGGTCCACTGAGGCGATCGCGCCAGTGCATGAATTAGATGCATGTGGCGAAAACTGAAGCAGCGATGGCTCAACATCGCTTCTTTTTCGGCGCGAGCGCGACGGCGTTGCATCCCAAAAACCTCCAATTCGAGAACTTGCCGGCTCGATCACCGGAATGACCGAGCTGGCATAGCGCTTGCTTAACCTTTTGCATGACTGTGATGCATGTCGATTGCCCCCGGCTGCGTCTGACGTTGACGGGGCCCGATCACGTTGATGCGCTCCGGCAGCGATGCCGTCGCTTCGGTGAGTAACGGCAGGCGAACCGCTGATGGCTTTCGTTTGGAAACGTTTGCTGGGCACCATCCCGAGCCTGATCGGAGTTGTTGTTCTCACGTTCTTCATCTCGCACGCGCTGCCCGGCGACCCTGCGGCCTTCTTCGCTGGGCCCGCCGCGAACGCCGCATCGATCGAGAACATCCGCGCTACACTTGGACTCGATCGCCCGCTTCCGGTGCAGTTCCTGCACTATGTGATTGACCTCGCGCATGGCAACCTCGGCCGCTCGCTCACGACCGGCCAGCCGGTGTTGACCGATCTGATCGAAAGGCTGCCGGCGTCGCTCGAATTATCGTCCTTCGCGCTGCTGTTCGCGATCAGCATCGCCATCCCGATGGGCGTGTGGGCTGCGACCCGCATCAACGGTGGGGTCGATCATGCCTGCCGCGGGCTCGTCACCGTGAGTGCAGCCTTTCCGACGTTCTTCGTCGGTCTGCTGTTCGTATATATCTTCTATTTCCTGCTCGGCTGGGCGCCGCAGCCGCTCGGCCGCCTAAACGAGATTACCTTTTCGCCGCCGCCGCACGTCACCGGAGCCTACACCGTCGACGCCCTCATTGCGGGTGACTGGCCGGTGCTCCGCGCGGCATTGTCCCAATTGATCCTGCCCGCGATATCGCTCGGCCTGTTCGCGCTGGCGCCGATCGCGCGCATCACGCGGGCAGCGATGCTGGAGGCGCTGGGCAGCGATTTCATCCGCACCGCGCGCGCCAGCGGACTGCCGGTCCGCAAGATCCTGATGACCTACGCATTCCGCAACGTGCTGCTACCCGTGAGCAGCGTTCTCGGCATGGTGTTCTCGTTCCTGCTTGGCTCCAACGTCCTGATCGAACAGGTGTTCGGTTGGCAGGGCGTCGGCGCCTATGCGGTATCGGCCGTAATCGCCTCCGACTACGCCGCAGTGCAGGGCTTCGTCCTGATGATGGCGGTGCTCTACGTTCTGCTCAATCTCGCTGTCGACATCTTCGCGACGCTGGTCGATCCCCGCGTCCGGTACGAGGGCTGAGCGATGAGCATCATCACGCTCGCCCGCAACACCGGTTATGCCTTCGGCGAAAATCGCCTGACGCTGGTCGCCGTGATCATTTTGGCGCTGCTCGCGCTGTTCGCGATCTTTGGCCCTTATATCGCGCCCTATGATCCGCTGCTGACCTCCGCCACCACCAAGCTGGCGCGACCCAGTGCGCTGCATCCGTTCGGCACCGATGCGCTTGGCCGAGACATCCTCAGCCGCGTCATCGTGGCGACACGCCTCGACCTCGGCATGGCGGTTTCGGCGGTAGCGCTGTCGTTCGTAGTGGGCCTCGCGCTGGGCTCTATGGCCGGCTATTTCGGCGGCTGGACCGACCGCATCATTGGCCGCGCCATGGACACCATCATGGCGTTCCCGCTGTTCGTGCTGGCGATGGGCATCGTGGTGGCGCTCGGCAACAGCGTCGCCAACATCATCATCGCCACGATGATCATCAACCTGCCATTCTATTGCCGCTTCGCGCGCGCCGAGGTCAACGTGCGGCGCGAGCTCGGCTATGTCGAGGCGGCGCGCATGGGCGGCAACGGAGCGCTGCGCGTTCTCGTCAACCACATCGTGCCGAACATTCTGCCGCCGATGATGGTGCAGGCCTCGCTCAACATGGGCTGGGCGATCCTCAACGCCGCCGGCCTGTCCTTCATCGGACTCGGGGTGCGGCCGCCGACGCCGGAGTGGGGCATCATGGTGTCGGAAGGCGCGAGCTACATCATTTCCGGCGAGTGGTGGGCCTTCATGTTCCCGGGCGCGGCGCTCGTGCTCGCGGTGTTTTCCTTCAACATGCTGGGCGACGGACTGCGCGACCTGCTCGATCCGAGGAAGCGCGTCTGATGGCACAGCTCGAGATCGACGACCTCTCCCTGGAATTTCGTACCCGTCACGGCGTGGTGCGCGCACTCGACAGCGTGAGCCTGTCCGTGACGCGCGGCGAGATCGTCGGCGTGGTCGGTGAAAGCGGGTCCGGAAAATCGGTTACCGCCTACACCGTCATGGGCCTGAACGATGAAGCCGCGCGGATCACCAAGGGCAGCATCACGATGGGCGGAATCGATCTTCTGGCCGCGCGGCCAGAGGCCATGCGCGAGATTCGCGGGCGCGAGATGGCGATGATCTTTCAGAGCCCCCGTACGGCGCTCAATCCGATCCGCAAGATCGGCAAGCAGATTGAGGACGTGCTGCAGGAGCATGCCGGCTTGCCGAGCCGCGATCTCAAGAAAGCGGCGATTGCGGCCCTGGCGCGGGTCCGCATCCCCGATCCCGAACGTCGGGCGGACGCCTATCCGTTCGAACTCTCGGGCGGCATGTGCCAGCGCGTGATGATCGCGATGGCGCTGGCCTGCACGCCGTCCGTGCTGATTGCCGATGAGCCCACGACGGGGCTCGATGTAACGACGCAAGCCGTCATCATGGATCTTATCAGGGAGATGAGCCGGTCGACGCGGATGTCGACGCTGTTGATTACGCACGACCTCGGCCTAGCCGGCGAGTATTGCGATCGGATCGCGGTCATGCACGCCGGGCACATTGTCGAGATCGGGACGACTGAGGCGCTCCTGCAGCATCCGGCACATCCTTATACGCGCCAGCTGCTGGCTGCCACGCCCGTGCCCGAATCCCGTCTGGACGACCTCAATTCTATTCCCGGTCATCTGCCCGATTTGCGCGGTGCGTTGCCGCCATGCCGCTTCAGCGGCCGCTGTGAGCGGCGGCAGCTGATCTGTGACGAGGCGGAGTTGCCCTGGACCGAATTGTCGCCCGCGCACCTCGTGCGCTGCCGGTTTCCGCTGTCATGATGCCGCTGCTCGAAGTCAAATCGCTGTCCAAGTTTTACCCGATCAAGCGGAGAGGGCGCGGCGCGCGGCTGCATGCGGTCGACGATGTGGATCTGACCATCGGTGCCGGCGAAAGCGTCGGCCTGGTCGGTGAGTCCGGCTGCGGCAAATCCACCATGGTTCGCCTGCTTGGCCGGCTGATCGATCCGACGGTCGGCCAGGTCCTGATCGGTGGTGAGGATCTCACCGCCGTGACGCAAGCCCAATTTGCAGCCTCGCCGAGCCGGCGGCGCATTCAGGTCGTGTTCCAGGACGCGACCGAAAGCCTCAATCCCTCGTTTCGCGCTTTTCAGGCAATCGCCGATCCGCTGAAGCGGCTGCTCGGGATGACCAACGGCGCTGAGCTGGACAAGCGCGTGCGCGCCACGGCCGCACTGGTCGGATTGCCGGAAGAGCTGCTGCAGCGCTATCCGCATCAGCTGTCCGGCGGCCAGCGCGCACGCGTCGGCATCGCGCGTGCCGTCGCGGTCGAACCTTCGCTGCTGATCCTCGACGAACCGACCTCTGCGCTTGACGTGTCGGTCCAGGCCGTGATCCTGCGGTTGCTCGCCGACCTGCGCGCCCGGTTGTCGATGAGTTATTTGTTCGTGTCGCACGATCTCAACGTAGTGCGGCTTCTCTGCTCGCGTGTGGTCGTGATGTATCTTGGCAAGATCGTCGAGATCGCGCCGGCCGAGACGCTCTTCACGGCGTCGCTTCACCCTTACACGCAGGCCCTCGTTGCGGCGATCCCGGATCCGGCACGGCGCGGCGGAGCGCGGGTCAGGCTCGACGGCAGTCCGAGCAGCCCCATCGATCCGGATCCGAACGTTTGCCGCTTCTACGGCCGCTGTCCCAAGGGGGCCGATATTTGCACCAGGGTTATGCCGCCACTTCGCGCGGTAGGTCCGGACCACTTCGCTGCCTGCCATTTTGCCCCTTCACCGCCTGGAGAAACCGATGAGCGCTGACAACGAGATCTGCCGTATGGATGCCATGACCGTCGCGGCGAAAGTCAGGGACAAGACGCTTTCTGCCGCCGAGGTCACGGAAGCCGTTCTGCGCCGCATGGAGAAGCTCGAACCCCACATCCATGCCTTCTGCACGCCGACGCCCGATGTGGCACGCGCCGCCGCCGCCGCGGTCGACGCCAAGATTGCAGCCGGCAAGGATCCGGGCCTGCTGGCGGGCGTGCCGATCGGAATCAAGGATCTCGTCGCCACCAAGGACATCCTGACCGTGATGGGCTCGCCCCTCTATCGGGACTTCGTGCCTGATGAGGATGACATCGTGGTTGAACGGCTGAAGGACGCTGGCGCCGTCATCATCGGCAAGACCAATGTGCCGGAGTTCGGTTACAGCGGCGTCGGTCACAATCCTGTTTTCCCGGCCACGCGCAATCCCTGGAATCTCGACATGACGTCCGGCGGATCGAGCGCCGGCTCGGGTGCATCGGTCGCAGCGGGCGTCGCGCCATTTGCGATCGGTTCCGATGGCGGCGGATCGATCAGGATTCCCTCTGCACTCTGCGGACTGTACGGAATCAAGGCCTCGATGGGCCGGGTGCCGCTCTACCCAGGTTGCCGCGATGAGCGCTATCCCGGCGTGTCAAGCTGGGAATCGCTCGAACACGTCGGTCCCATGAGCCGGACCGTGGCCGACTCGGCGCTGATGCTCAAGGTGATCACCGGACCTGACCCGCGCGATCGCTATTCGATTCCGGCCGCCGACTTCGACTATGTCGCTGCCACCAGGGAAAGCATCAAGGGCCTTCGCATCGCCTATAGCGAAGACTGGGGCTATGCGCCTGTTGACCCGGAGGTGCGCCGCGTCGTCTCCGAGGCGGTGCGCGTGTTCGAGACTGATCTCGGCTGCACAGTCGAGCGCGCCAGTCCCGGATGGGACGATCCGTTCCCGCAATTCTGGACCATCGTTGCCGGCGACACTGATCTGACCGGTATGCGCCGCATGATGAAGGGGCACGAAAAGGAGATGTCGCCGCATCTCGTCGCGCTGCTGCAGCGACAGTGGACCGCGGAGGAATTCACCGACGCCAAGATGATGCGCCAGATGGTCTGCAATCGCATGTGGCGGTTCATGGCCAACTACGACCTGCTGATCACGCCGACGCTTGCAGTGCCAGCGTTCCCTCTCTACATGCAGGGCCCCGAGATCATCGAAGAGAAGATGGTCACGACCGGCGACTGGCTCTGCTTCACCTTCATCTGCAATCTGACCGGTCAGCCGGCGGCGACCGTTCCCGCCGGCTTCACCGAGACCGGCCTGCCTGTCGGCATGCAGATCATCGGCCGCCATTTGGCGGACCGCACCGTGCTCGCAGCCTCCGGTGCGTTCGAACAAGCGCGTCCGTGGGCTCACAAATGGCCGAAGCTGCTGGGCGACCTCGGTCTCTGATGCTGCCGTCACGTTCCCACTCACATATCAAGGAGAATGCACGACATGAGGCTCGATCGTAGACTTCTCACAGCGGCGCTGCTCACAGCGTCCGCTGCCTTGCCCGGCGCACCCGCACTTGCGGCCGAAATCGCCAAGGACACGATGGTCATCGTGTCCGAGATGGGCCCCAACGGCCTCGACACGATGGTGCCGACCGCCAACGATCACAGCCGCATGGTGGTGTGGCAGGCCTACGACCGGCTCGTCAGCCATGGCGAGAAGAAGCTGGCGGATGGCACGGTGTCGTACGATGCCAAGGTCATGACCCCGGAGCTGGCCGAAAGCTGGGAAGCCGCCGAGGACGGCAAGACCTACATCTTCCACCTGCGCAAGGATGCCACGTTCCACGACGGCAGCCCGGTCACGGCCAAGGACGTCAAATGGTCGTTCGACCGCGCTATCGCCGCCGGCGGCTTTCCGGCGGTGCAAATGGCGGCGGGATCGCTGGTCAAGCCCGAACAGTTCACAGTGGTCGACGATCACACATTCAAAGCGACCTTCGACCAGTTCAACAAGCTGACGATGCCCGACCTCGTCGTTCCCGTGCCCGTCATCGTCAATTCAGAGCTCGCCAAGAAGCATGCAACGCCACAGGACCCCTGGGCGTTCGAGTGGGTATCACGCAATGATTGCGGCGGTGGTGCTTACAAAGTCGAGTCCTGGTCACCCGGTCAGCAGACCGTGTTTACTCGGTTCGACGCCTGGAAGTCCGGCCCGCTACCCCAGCTCAAGCGCGTGATCTATCGGCAGATCGCCTCGGCCGGCACGCGCCGTGCGCTGCTGGAAAAGGGCGACGTCGATATGTCGGTCGGCCTGCCCCCGAAGGACTATGCCGAACTGGCAGAGCAGGGGAAGGTCGCGATCATCGGTGTGCCCGTGCAAAACGACCTCGTGTTCGTCGACATGAACGTCAAGATCGCCCCGTTCGACAATCCCAAAGTGCGCGAAGCGATCTCCTACGCCATCCCTTACAAGGAAATCGTCAGCTCCGCGCTCTATAACCGCGCCAAGCCGATGTTTGGCGGCGACCCGGATAAACCCTATCCGGATGCGACGTGGCCGGTTCCGATCAAGCATGGCCAGGATCTCGCGAAGGCTAAGCAATTGCTGACCGAGGCCGGCTTCCCCAACGGCTTCAAGACCACGCTGTCGATCGATCTGTCGGAATCGACCGTGCGTGAGCCGACCGCCATCCTGATCCAGGAAGCGCTGAAGACGATTGGTGTCGAGCTCACGATCGAGAAGGTGCCGGGCTCGAACTGGTTCGCCCAGATGGCCAGCAAGACGATGCCGATGGTCATCGCCGAATTCTACGGCTGGCTCGACTACCCCGACTACTTCTTCTTCTGGACGTTCCATGGCGGCAACAACTCGGTCTTCAATACCGCCAATTACGTCAACCCCAGCCTCGACAAGGTGATCGACGAGGCGCGCTTCACGCGCGACCCCGAGATCTACAAGACCAGTCTGAACAAGATGGTCGACATCGTTATGACCGATCTGCCGCGCATTCCGCTCTACACCCGCTTTGCGGACTACGCGGTCCAGAAGAACGTCAAGGGCTTTGAGTACTGGTTCCACACCCATCCCGACTTCCGCAAGCTCTACAAGGAATGAGGCGACGGCAAGCGCGCTCGATCGGGCGCGCTTGCCTTTCAATCGGGAAAACACAGTGCAAGACACGCTCGGCGCCTTCGTTCCAGGTCCCATCATCCAGCGCGGTCCAAACCGGTCAGGGCCGCTCTCAGGCCTGACCTTTGCGGTCAAGGACTTGTTTGATGTCGCAGGCACCGTGACCGGCTGCGGCAATCCGGACTGGGCCGCCACGCATGAGGTAGCAGAGGCCGACGCCTGGGCGGTCGACCATCTGCTGGGGGCGGGCGCCGCGTTGACTGGCAAGACCATCACCGATGAAATCTCGCTCGGACTGCTCGGCATCAACAAATTTTACGGCACGCCGCTCAATCCGCGCGCGCCGGACCGTGTTCCGGGTGGCTCGTCGAGCGGCTCCGCCTCGGCCGTCGCCGGCGGCCTGGTCGATATTGCCTTGGGGACGGATTCCGGCGGTTCGGTGCGCGTGCCGTCCTGCTTCTGCGGGCTCTACGGACTGCGGCCGACGCACGGTCGGATCTCCGTCGCCGGCATGATGACCCAGGCACCGTCGTTCGATACCGTCGGCTATTTCGCCCGCGATGCGACGACGTTCGCGCGGGTCGGTGCCGTGCTGCTCGGCGAGCAGGTGCCCGACGCCCTGCCGACTGATATCATCATTGCGTCCGACTGCTTTGCCATCGCCGACGCGCCAGTGCAGGGCGCTCTCCAGCCGGTCGTTGATCGGCTACATCAGGCCGCTGCGACCATCGTATCACCCCTGGCCGAAGGCGAGCTTCGCGACTGGGCGCGGCATCAGCGCATCCTGCAGAGATGCGAATTCCAGGCGACCTTTCGCGATTGGGTCGACCGGGTGAACCCGCGGTTCTCCTCGGAAGTCGCTGGCGCGTTTGCCGACGACGGCCGCACGCCACCGGCCGACCTCGCTGCGGCCAAGGCTTTTCGCACGAGCGCGTCGAAGCGGCTCGACGATCTGCTCGACGGGCGGCGCGTGCTGTGCCTGCCTACGTCGCCCATTCTGCCGATCAGCCGGGACGCGCGCCTGTCGGAGATCCGCGCTGCGGTGCACGAGATCGTCGACCTGACCGGCATCGCAGGCCTGACCGGGCTTCCTCAGGTGAATCTTCCCGTCGCGACATCCGGCTCTATTCCAGTGGGGCTGTCTCTCATCGGCTGGCGCGGCGGTGATGCGCCCCTTGTTGCCGCGGCACGGACCCTGGCTCGCGAATTCTCGGTAGGACTGTTCGAGGAGCGGCAATGACCGACGTCAGGGACACGAAGACGCTCACGCTCGACGGTGCGCTCAAGGTGCTCAACGCAGCCATCACGGAAGCCACCCGCATCGGGCAACCGATGTGTATCGCGGTGGTCGATACTGGCGGCAATCTCTTGGCGTTCGGACGCATGGACGGCTCGAAAGGCCTGAGCGTTACGTCATCCATCAACAAGGCGCGGACGTCGGCGCTGTCCGGCGTGCCGACCGGCGGCGCTCACGCAGATGTGGAGATTCAGGTCACCTTGGCGCACGAAAGTCGTTGGACCAATCTGATCGGTGGTTTGCCCATCCGCGTCGACGGATTCATTCTTGACGCAGTGGCGGCAGGCTCCGGGTCGGGCATGCAGGATCTCGCCGTGGCCCGAGCCGGTGCAGTTGCGATCCCGCGCGCAGACATGTACCTCGATTTCAAGCCGATGGGCGCGGAAGATGCCGGGATCATCAGAGGTACGACGCCTCAGCCGACGATTTGAATCCTTCAGGTAGTTTACAGCGGCTGGAGACAGCTAAGGGCCCACAAACACAATAGCGGTTAAAGTAGACGGCTAGCACCATGTGTAACGCGCCGGGGTGTTACGCGATCGCTCGTGGTGTGTCGCATAGCATTGCGGTTGAAAGCTACGATTCAGATGGTGCGGAGGGGACCGTTGCAAATCGCGGTTCGCGGTCCTCAGCCGAAACCTGAAGGTAGCACGCATTAAACTGGTCGCATCCCAGTCGCGCTATGGCAGGCACGGCAGGTACGGACCATCGAACGACCGCACCGGCGCGCTCCTTGACGGTATTTGAACTAAGCTCAACTCCATGTCGTAACGGCCGTCTTGACCACGTCTGTGCCGCGGATCACTCGATTGACTACGATAGATGGCGAAATCGCCGACAGCGCGAACGTCCCAAACTTTTCTGTGAATTCAAGACCACAAAATTGCGGCGGATATACCGTCGGCATTTGTCCGTCAGACTTGAAGAATTGTGCTTGCAAATCAACGGCGATACGTTTTCCGAGATGATAGAGTGGGGGTAGTGGTGCAGGTCACTGTGGGGTAGTCCAGCGTAGTCTTGGGTGCGTCTCTCGCATTCCTTGGACGTGAACATCTTCTGGGACTTGAAGGACTCGTTGATGTCGGACAGCGGCGAAAGGGCAGGGTGCTCCTGGTCAGACGGCGGCGCGAGGAGCACTTAAACAACACCGATTGGTAAGCTGAACCGCGCTCGAAAATCGTCAAGCCAGAAGACAAAGTCGGGAGTCCAACTCAGTTGCGCGCGTGCCTTTTCGGTTGCCACGTACCTGTTGGATTGCGCGATGTTATAGATACCCGGATCGCCGTGGTCGATGGCGAGCAGAGCGGCATAGGCCGCCGCATCCACATGAACCGGCGCAGAATTCGACGGGCGGTCCGAAACGGTTCCGGGACCATAAAGCTGGCCATAGCGAAGGACGACGCCCTCGAGCGGCGGCGATTTCAAAGTGAGATCCTCCAGCGCAATCACCCCTTGCAGGTTGATACCGCTCTCTCCCTCGGCCCCAGCATCGAGCGCATCCGTCTCCGCGTGCGGCTCGATCCCCGGCGCGTAGGCCCACGCGATGCTTTGTGCCACCAACCGGCGGGCACCAGCCGCGATTGCTGCCGTAACGATGTTGCGCGTTCCTTCGCTACGGATGCGGGCGGTACGAACGATTGCTGCTCCCATTTCAAGCGGGTTAAGATCCTTCGGAAGGTCGGTGAGCTGATGGATCACGATATCCGCGCGCGCCAATGCGACAACGTGTGATAGCGCTGACGCGTCGAAGACGTCGACCACGATCGGATCCGCCCCGAGCGACCGCAGCGTATCGACATTCGCTTTTGACCTGGTGCTACCATAGACATAGTGGCCAGCGCCGCGCAGGAGCGGCGTCAGGCGCCTACCGATGGCCCCTGATGCACCCGCGAGGAATATCCTATAACCCATCATTCTTACTCCTGAACCAGAATGCGCCTTAACAGCGACTACCCCGCTGTGCGCTTTCTCTCCGATGCATTCGGCGATGAGAACGCAATCGCTCCATTCCTATGATCCGGGGTGAATTTCCGCCATAGGTCAGAACAGTCGTTCCCGCGATGCCGGACATTCCTCTTTTGAGACGCGCACAACTCTTCGCACGTCGGCGGATTCCCGAACGCTACTTCGCCATATTGATGATCTTGGCTTGAGTGTACGCCTCGAGGCCTTCTCGTCCCAATTCTTCGCCGACGCCTGATTGCTTGGCGCCACCAAAGGGAATATCGGGCGACACGTCGAGAAACTTGTTAATCCAGACAGTCCCGGTTTCGATTTTAGCTGCTACGTAGAACGCCCGATCGAGATCCTTGCCCCAAACCGTTCCGGCGAGCCCATACTCTGAGTTGTTGGCACGAGCGATCGCGTCATCAACTGCAGAGTAGCGCAGCACCGGGACGACCGGGCCGAACTGCTCTTCGGTGACCAGTCGCGCATCGTCCGCGATGTCCCGGACGATGGTCGGTTGAATGAAATAGCCCTTGCGTCCGAGTACTTCGCCGCCCGCAACGATCTTGCCGTTCCGTTCGGCATCTTCCAGGAAGCCCTTCACCTTCTCAAACTGCGCCTTGTTCTGCAGCGGGCCCATCTGCGTCCCCTGCTTCAATCCGTCATCGACTACCCATTCGCGCGCGAGGCGAGCGAGTTCCTCGTAGATCCGATCATACTGTGAATCATGAACGTAGATGCGCTTAGCTCCGAGGCAGAGCTGCCCGGCGTTCATCATGGCGGCGACAAACAATTTGGGAGCTACTTCGACCGGGTCGACGTCATCAAGCACGATCGCGGCGTCGTTGCCACCCAGCTCCAGGGTCAACCGCTTCAGGGTGCTTGTTGCGGCGCTCATTACCTTCTTCCCGGTCGAGGTCGAGCCAGTGAAGGCAACTTTCGCCACATCGGGGTGGCTCGATAATGCCCCACCTAGATCATTGTTATCCACGATGATGTTGAGGGTACCCGCCGGCAGAATCTGTTTGCAGATTTCGCCGAATAGAAGCGTCGTGAGTGGCGTGGTCGGAGCCGGCTTCGCGACCACCGTGTTGCCGGCGAGCAGCGCCGGCGCCAGCTTGAGGACCAGCAGAATAACCGGGAAGTTCCATGGCACGATCGCTGCGACCACACCAAGCGGCATGCGCTGACGCACGACCTTCTGCGTCGCATTGTCCTTCAGCACTTCATACGGCAGATCGAGCTCCGCGTGATAGCGAATGATGTCTGTGGAGAACGTGATCTCCCATGCCGCTTCGGAAAGTGGCTTGCCCTGCTCCAGGGTCAGCAATCGTGTGAACTCGTCTTTTCGCGCTTCGAGCGCGTCGGCCACTCTCCCAAGAAGAGCGCCGCGCTCTCGAACCGGCTTGGCTGACCATGCGGGGAACGCCGCTTTCGCAGCAGCAATCGCTGCTTCGAGCTGTGCGATATCAGCCCGTGGAGCAACCGCAAGCAGTTCCTCGTTGGCCGGGTTGATGATGTCGAGCGTTGCTGCACCAGCCACCAACTTGCCGTCGATCAGCAGTTTGAATTCATTCATCGTTCTCTCCCGGTCCAATCGCAAGATCGACCGCGGTCTGAACCGCGGTATGTGGAGAATTGCGCGCTTCAACGCATCGCACCTGCGCGCGACCATCCGGACGACGCGTTAGTCGTTCCGATCCCGCGGGGTGCTTATCGAGCGGCCACAACTCATCAGCCACAATTGGTCGCACACATGCTCCGCCTCAATCAGACCAAGGTGTCGCCGATACCTTGGGATCGAGTCATCGCGATTGTTGGCGCTTTCTTGGTTTCACTGGGCCCTCTTCGATGGGGCGCGCCGCCGCCTCGTTGCCTCGGCGCTCATGCGCGAGGTGCCCGCGCAGAATGGCCGACGACACCATGGTGCAATTGAGCCAGGCGGCGGGTCCTCCTAGCTACACATAAACGTCGGTCACTTAGAGGATATAGCCATGACCATCATCAAAGCAGCAGCTGTACAGATCAGCCCGGTTCTCTACAGTCGTGAAGACACGACGGCGAAGATTGTCCAGAAGATCGTCAAGCTCGGTCGAGAGGGCGTGCAGTTCGCGACCTTTCCTGAAACCATTCTGCCCTACTATCCCTATTTCTCGTTCGTACAGCGTCCATTTGAAGCAATCGGTCAGAACCTCGTTCTGTTCGAGCAGTCTGTGACGGTGCCGTCACCCACGACCGTAGCGATCGGTGAGGCTTGCCGGCAAGCCAATATCGTGGTGTCCATCGGCATCAACGAACGCGATGGTGGAACGCTATACAACACTCAGCTGCTTTTTGATGCGGATGGCACCCTTATCCAGCGTCGTCGCAAGATATCGCCGACCCATCACGAACGTATGATCTGGGGGCAGGGCGACGCTTCGGGACTCAGGGCCGTCGACAGCGCGGTGGGACGAGTGGGGCAGCTGGCATGCTGGGAGCACTACAATCCATTGGCTCGATATGCGCTGATGGCGGACGGCGAGCAGATTCATGCAGCGATGTATCCAGGCTCATTCGGCGGCGACCTTTTCGCCGAACAGACCGAAATCAACATCAGGCAGCACGCACTTGAGTCTGCTTGCTTCGTCGTCAATGCGTGCGCCTGGCTCGACGCAGATCAGCAAGCCCGGATCATGCAAGACACCGGTTGTCCGATCGCTCCGATTTCCGGCGGTTGCTTCACGGCAATCGTCACGCCACAGGGACAATTCCTGGGACAGCCGTTGCGCTGCGATGAGGGGGCGGTGATTGCCGACCTCGACTTTTCATTGATCGACAAACGCAAGCGCCTGATGGATTCGCGTGGTCACTATAGTCGCCCGGAATTGCTCAGCCTTCTGATCAATCGCGCACCGGCTGCGCACGTCCACGAGGTTCAGGCGCAGATGTCGTCAGTTGCTCTTGAGACCGCCGATGATTGGCCTTCCGCCCCGAAGTGACGGATCGTCGTGCCCGGCGTGAATCGATTGCATATCCGAAGGCGGTAGCAAGCCTGGGCCGAATACTGGCGCTGAGTGCAGACAAGGAAGCAAATCGATGGCTACTTACGAACCCGCGATCACCGCGCTGCTGTGCATCGACTTCTACAACGACTTCCTGAGCGTCGGCGGAAAGCTCTGGCCGTGGGTTAAGGAAGGCGCCGAGGAGGCCAACCTGCTGGAAAACCTTCGCACGATCGTTCGAGCCGCCCGTGAGGCAGGTATCGCGATCTATCACGTTCCACATCATCGCTGGGAACCCGGAGACTACGTGGATTGGAAGTATCCCTCGCCCTATCAGCTCGGCGCGGCGGAACGGCAAGCCTTTGCGAAGAATAGTTGGGGCGGGACGTTTCACAAAGACTTCCAGGTCGAGGTGGGCGATATAGTTGCAACCGAGCACTGGGCGTCGAGCGGCTTTCCCAACACGGATCTAGAACACCAGCTCAAGCGATACGGCAAGGAGAAGATCATCTGCACGGGCTTGTTGGCGAACACCTGCGTCGAAGCGACGGCCCGCATTGGAATGGAACTCGGCTTCCACGTTACGTTGGTACGTGATGGGACCGCAGCGCGCTCACATGAAGCCCTGCATGCTATGCTGGACATCGACGGTCCGACCTTTGCTCACGAGATCCTGACGACCGCCGAGTTGGTTTCCGCTATCCGGGCTTCCGCGTCCGCTAGCGAAGTGTCTGCAGGACAGGCGAGTTCAAAGCCGCTCTAGCCGATCATACTACGCTGGGTAAGGAATTTCGCAGGCCCGTGGCGCTGACGTCCGTCCCGCGCTTCCCACGCCTGTCCCATTGAGGACGGCGACGCAACGTGTCCATCGGAACGGGACTGGTCCACCTGCGAGCAGATACGCCTCAGGCTATTCTTGTGGGTGAAGCCGAGCGCACGATGGAGAAAAGTGCGCTCGTAGCCGCTGACTAGGCAAGTTCACGTACCGCCGGCCACGGGGGGTCGGATCACAAACGGCCGTCGGCTCTCGCCTTTTGGGAAGCGGCCACAGACCCAGAGGCAACCGAAGAACTTTGAAGAAGGGCCTCGTCGCCGTTGAAAAGCACAGATCCGTACTAAGTAGACCTGTCCTGACCAAGACGGAGCTTGGCGGCCATCGTTGCTAGATCAACAAGGGAGCAAGCCTGCATCTTCCTCATGACCCGACCTCGATGCGCCTTCACCGTGATTTCGCTGATACCAAGATCGAAGGCAACCTGCTTATTCAGCCGGCCAGTCGTCACCAACGACATGACCTCTCGTTCGCGCCGACTGAGCATCCGGTATCGGTCGGCGATGACCTGAATTTCAACTTCCCGATCAAGTAAGGTGCGGCTATGCTCAATGGCGTTGCGAATGGCCTCGAGCAGAGCATCGTCGGAGAATGGCTTGGTCAAGAATTCGACCGCACCCGCTTTCATTGCCCGCACGGACGTCGGCACGTCCCCGTATCCGGTAATAAAAATGATTGGCATGTCCGTGCGATCACCTGCCAGGCGAACTTGAAGTTCGAGACCATTCAGATCGGGCAAATTCACATCAAGGATAAGACAGCTGGGAGCCTGCACTCGTGGATGCGAAAGAAACCCCTGAGCTGATGAGAAGGTCTCCGGTCGCCAACCGGCCGAACTGATCATCAATTCCAATGACTCGCGCACTGAAATATCGTCGTCGACAACAAACACGATCGGCAGGGTGTGCGACATGAATGACATCCAGGACAAGCGCTCTGTTAATTTACCGTACCTTCCCGCATTCGATGGTACTACGCGGCATTCTGCCCACACGAAGCGCAAGATCGATGGCATCGCGCAGCGAGGCGTCACTGAACGGCTTGAGCAGACATTCCACCGCGCCTTCTGCCATTGCGCGTGGCCGGACCGTCTCGTCACCGTGACCAGTAATGAAGACGATCGGAACGTCTTGCCGGCGTAACCGGAGTTCTCGCTGTAGGTCCGGTCCTGACATTCCCGGCATGGCCATGTCCAAAATCAAGCAGCTCGTGAGATCGATATGGTCGGAAGCAAGAAACTCCTCGGCTGACGAAAACGCTTCAGCAGCGAAACCGAATTCCCTCAGCAGGTCTGGTAGCGATTCACGTACCGATTCGTCGTCATCGACAATCGAAACGAGCAAACGGCTCGTCATTAAAGGCTCCTCATCACTTGGTCCCGCGTGGCAGGGCCCCAATTAACGCTTAGATCGTGGTTCTCTGCACTCGCAAGCCCAAGTGGGATGGAAAAGGAAACAGAAGCGCCATGGGTATCATTTGGTTGCGCCCACAGCCGACCATGATGATTTTCGATAATGGACCGGCTGACCCACAAGCCGATCCCCATGCCGGCTTCCTTTGTCGTGAAGAAGGCATCAAAGATCCTGTGCAGGTCATGCGGGGCGAAGCCAACTCCTTCGTCTTTCACGGTAAGGCGCACGCTCTCATCCGTATCGCGTTCGGTTTTGACGATGAGCCGCTTGGGGCGATTGTCGATACCGCCCATCGCATCCGACGCATTGCGAACCAGGTTCAGGATAACCTGCTGAAGCTGGACGCGATCGCCCATGACGGTCGGAAGGTCATCGTCAAAATCCATCTCGATATTGATCCGATCCCTCTTGAGCTCGTTCAGCAGCAGCGCGATGACCTCTTGCGTCGCTTCATTGAGGTGAACTCGCTCCATCGAAAACCGGCGTTTGCCGAAGAGCGCCCGTAGTCGAACGATCACGTCGGAAGCACGGTTCCCGTCCCGTATGGTGCGCCGCGCGGTCTCGCGTGCTCCGTCAACGTTGGGTGGATCCGCGGCCAGCATCCGCATACAGGTGCTGGCATTGGTGAGAATGCCCGACAAGGGCTGGTTGACTTCATGGGCGATCGAGGCCGTCAACGCTCCAAGGCTCGCGATTCTCGATACCCGGGCAAGCTCTGATCTGACATCCTCAAGTGCCTCTTCCGAGACCCGGCGCTTGGTGACGTCCTGTACGGCGCCGATGTATTCGAGCTGACCTCTACGGTTCCGGGTCGCATGCGCGACCAGATGAAGATATTTGACCGATTGATCGGGCATAAGCAGCCGGTGCTCGTACTCGAAATCCTCTGCCTCCGCGCTCACCCGGGCGATCATGTCCTTCATCAGCGAGATGTCGTCGGGGTGAACTCGCGATCCGATGAGCTCAAGCGTCACCGGGATCGCTTGGTCAAACTCGAAAATGCGATAAACCTGCTCTGACCAAATGATCTCTCCGGTCGCGACGCACCATGAGAAGCTGCCGGTCTTGCTTAGGTGCTGGGCTTCGGTGAGAAACGCTCCACTTCGTTGCAATGCCTCCTCCGACCGCCTGCGTTCCGTTATGTCGCGCAGGTAGCAAGTAAACGATGGTGGTCCCTCCAGAGGAATACGAGAGATCGCGAGCTCGACGGGGAATTCGCTGCCGTCCGCACGTACGGCCGTCATCTCAACCCGTTTGCCGATCAATCGTGTTTCACCCGTTCGCAGATATCGAGCCATGCCTTGCCGATGCTTCTTCCGCAGAGCCGGGGGGATGATGGCGTCCGCCAACTCCCTACCGACAATCTCGCCACGGGGATATCCGAAGGTGCGTTCCGCAGCCGGGTTGAACTCGATTACGCCCCCTTCGTGATCCATCGTGATGATACAATCCAGCGCCGCGTCCAAGATCGCGGCCTTGCGCGCTTCACTTTGCTTCAACGCGGTGTCGCTCAGGGCGCGTTCGATGGCTATGCTGGCGACGTGCGAAAATTGAGCGATGAGATCCTGTTGTTCTCGGGTGGGCGTGCGAGGCTTGTCGTAGTAGATCGCGAAAGCGCCGACGACCTTGCCCATCGTCGACGTGATCGGTGTTGACCAGCACGCTTGGAGCCCATGCGCCATCGCCATTGGGCACCAGGCATGGGCCGCCCATCGTGTTTCCAGCATGAGATCGGCGGCGATCACCTGCTCGTTCAGATGCGCGGCCATCGCGCAGGGGCCTGAATCGACATTCACCGGGCGGCCAATGATTGAGTTGATGAAGGTGGCCGGAAGGCTAGGCGCGGCGCCGTGTTCAAGCCGCGTGCCGGTTGGGTCGACCAGCACCACGCTGCAATAGCAGCCCTCGCTCGTAGTCTCAACGAGGCGGCACAGTGCCACGAGAATGTCCGACATTGAACTGCCGGCGGCCGCCATTTCCAGCAGTTGCTTTTCGCACAAGAGTAGCGACTCAGCACGTCTCCGGTCATCGATATCGCTCTCGATCATGTACCATCGTACGATTTGTCCGCGCGCGTCCCTGCGGGGCATCCCACGCACGTGAAACCATCGATAAACGCCGTCAGCGCGTCGCATACGCTGCTCGACATCGTACGGCTCCCCCGTGGCTATCGATCGGTCCCAAGCCACTCTTACCGAAGGGAGATCGTCGGGGTGAACCAGACTTCCTGTCCTCCAGCCCTTTAGATCCTCGAGCGTCGTCCCGAGATAGTCGAGGACATGCTGATTGACGCTCTCGAGTTCCCCCGTCGGCGTCATGAAGAATACCATCGCAGGAATGGTGTCGGAAATGGAGCGATAAAGGCTCTCGCTCGCCCGACCAAGCCTCCCTCGGTCCTCGATATCAATATTCAGTCCAATCCATTTGACGATTTTTTGGGGCCCGTCGACTAATGGTCGAACTCGGATAGTGAACCAGTGGTATTCTCCATCGCGGCGACGCAGGCGCGCTTCCATCGCGCTTTCCGCGCCGGCTATCAGAATCGACCGCCAGCGCTCTAGCAGACCGGGTAGATCTTCCGGATGGACGGCACGCCGCCAACCGGCCCCCACTAGCTGGCCAGCATCAAGACCGGTGTACTCACACCAGCGACGGCTGACGTGATCTACAGTTCCGTCAGGTAACGCCGTCCAAACCAATCCTGGAAGCGTATCGAGTACAGGACTGAGGTCGTTCTCCATGGGGCTCGTTCCTGACGGTCACCGTGAAAGAATAATGCGCCGGGGGGCCACGCGGGGTCGATGATACCTTGGTGTCGGTTCAAGGATCGCCGCTCCGGCTTTGACCAGAAGCCTACTCCCTGGCCTGCTCGATCGACAATCGATTTTGTCCGCGATCTTCGGCATTTACTGGCATCGGCGAAGGCTCGTGCATGGGCCGACGACTGACGATCGCGCGACTTGTCACTTAAACGTCAGACGGCTGGCGACACCTTCGTGCAATGGATTCATTGCCGATACCCGTTAGATCGAACGTCAGCCGATGAAACGTCGCTTCCTTGTTTTTCGCAATCGGCGCCGAAGTAAAGCTCTCTGCCGGAGTGCGTCATGGACAAACGTGAATTCGACTACGTCATCGTCGGGGCAGGTTCTGCGGGATGCGTGCTCGCCTCGCGCCTCACGGAGGATCCGAGCGTCTCGGTCTGTCTGCTCGAAGCTGGCGGCCGAGACACGAGCGTTCTGATACAGGCCCCCGCTGCCTTCGTCGCAATGGTACCGACAAAGCTCAACAACTACGCGTTCCAGACTGTACCGCAGCCTGGCCTGAACGGCCGCCGTGGATATCAACCGCGTGGCAAGGTGCTTGGAGGCTCAAGTTCGATCAATGCGATGTTCTATGTGCGCGGAAACAAATGGGATTACGACCACCGGGCCGCGCTCGGCAATCCTGGCTGGTCCTATGACGACGTGTTGCCGCTGTTCAAGCGGGCTGAACACAATGAAGAGTTCAAGGATGATTACCACGGTCAGGGCGGACCTCTGAACGTTACCTATCAGCGATACGAGAGCCCGCTCACCAAGCTGTTCCTTGAGGCCGCGGCGCTGCGGCAAATCCGGTCAAATCCCGATTACAATGGAGCGGAGCAAGAAGGTGCCTTCGCGTATCAGGTCACCCATAAGGATGGCGAGCGGTGCAGCACGGCGAAGGCCTACCTCACTCCGAACCTGTCGCGCAAGAACCTCGCAGTTTTGACACACGCCATCTCTGCCAAGATACTGATGAGGGATCGTCGAGCGTACGGCGTGTCATATTACCAGGGCGGGGAGGTGAAGGAGGCGCACGCCCGGCGAGAAGTGATACTTTCCGGCGGCGCCTTTGGTTCGCCGCAACTTCTGCTACTCTCCGGAATAGGACCTGGCGAGGCGCTGACGCAGCTTGGCATTCCGATCCTGAACGACCTAAGCGGGGTTGGTGCGAATTTACAAGATCATATCGATTACATCCAGTCGTGGCGCGTGCTGGACAACGTCGGGACGGTTGGCATTTCGTTCAGAGGCGCAGGGAGAATGCTGCGTGCAATCCTTGAGTGGAATTGCAGCCGTACCGGCTTAGTGACAACGACCTATGGCACGGCGGGCGCGTTCATTCGATCATCGCCAGAAGTCCCGGCCCCCGATTTGCAATTGATCTTTGTCATTGCAATCGTCGACGATCACGCACGCAAGCTCCACCTTGGCCATGGCATATCCTGCCACGTTGATGTCTTGCGACCCCATAGTCGAGGTGTCGTAGGACTTACCAGCAACGACCCGCGCGATCCGCCCCGGATCGATCCCAACTTCCTTTCCGACGAGCGCGATCTAAGGCTGCTGGTCAAGGGAGCCCAGATCCAGCAAGGAATTATCGAATCCCGCCCATTCCATCAACTCCGCGGGGAAATGCTGTACCCGACGCGAGCCGACGATGTTGCCGGTCTTGAGAGCGATATTCGCAGTCGAGCCGATACGCAGTATCACCCGGTTGGCACCTGCAAGATGGGCCCGGATGACGATCCGATGGCGGTGGTGGACGCCCGGCTGCGTGTACGCGGCGTTGACGCGTTGCGCGTGGTTGACGCGTCCGTGATGCCAACCATCGTCGGCGGCAACACCAACGCTCCCACAATCATGATTGCCGAAAAGGCTGCGGATTTAATCCGAGAGGACGTCTGAACATTCGTTTCACACAGGGACTAAAGGGATGGAGGCCGAACACATGCAAACGAACCACTCCAGCAGCAACGCACAGAACGTCGTCGATTTGCGCCTCGAGCCAACATCGGTCGACCATTTGCTCATCCAAGAGCTTTCCCATCGTGTAAAAAATGAGCTCACGTCAGTGATTGGACTCGCTGTATCGATCGCGCGCCGCTCTACATCTCACGAAGTTAAGTCTGCCCTCGCCAAGGTGAGCAATACGTTACATTGCTATGCGGTGGCGCATCGGGCGTTACAGATGCCGGTACATTGCACCGAAATTGACGCATCTGAATACGCTGCCGCGCTCTGTAATTCGCTCTCGTGCGCTCGGCTTGATCCTCAAGGAATTGAGCTGATACTCATCTTGCGACCATTCAAGTTGCGTTCAGAGCGGTGTTGGAAGCTTGGTCTCATCCTTTCGGAACTGATCACAAACAGCGCACGTCACGCCTTCGGAAATCGCGGCGGGACCCTTGAGGTCACCCTGCGTACCTCGGGCTTGCTGGTTGAATGTTGCGTTAAAGACAACGGCTCAGCCCAGAGCCCATACGGGATCGGCCAAGGGCTGAAAATCGTAGCTGCTCTAGCAAAGGAACTGGGCGGCACGATCAGCCATGAATTTGGATTGGAAGGCGCCACATCGACCCTGACGTTTCCGATCGAAGCCAAGTCGCGACTTGTCGACGTCGTTGCTGCCAAGCCAGGTCAGAAATGAAGCAATCGCAGCGCATACCGATCGTTGTCTCTAAGAGCCCTCACCAACAGGAAAGGATCTTCCATGAACGGCCGTATTGACTACATCAAGGCGTCGCCGGCGGGTTACAAGGCGTTCGCAGAGGTTTACGCGCTCCTTCAGGAGAGCAGTCTCGCGCAAGAATTGATCTATCTCGTCTATTTGCGGGCATCGCAGATAAACGGTTGCGCGTATTGCATTGATATGCATTCACGCGATCTGCTCAAGTTCGGAGTCGCGGTCGAAAAGCTCGTGCTTGTACCGGTCTGGCGAGATGCGGGCGCGCTATTCAGCGTCCGCGAACGCGCTGCACTCGCCTGGGCGGAGACCGTAACTCGCGTAGCCGAGACCAACGTTCCTGCCGCTGACTATGAATCTGCTGTCGCCGAGTTCAACGGCACGGAGCTCGCAGACCTAACCTATGCGGTCAGCTTGATGAATGTGTTCAATCGCCTGTCGATCGCATTCCGCACGCCGCCCGCGGCCTCGCTCAAAGTCGCGAATGCGGCATCGGCCGTCGGCCGGCGCGACGAGTAGGGCATCGACCAAGTCCTGGCACCTCCTCCCGCTGCCAGGGAAAACTGGAGCCGTCGGAACAACCGACGGCTCCTTCTTCAATGATCGTCCTATGCTCGCGGACAGGCAGACAATGGCGACCAAGCGTTATGAACAGACGGGAGCTCAAATGCCGAGCCGACATCCGAACTCTTAGATCGCATCGACACTCGGCCCTTAGATGGAGGTGACAGATGAGCGTGTCTCAAGGGGCTCACACCAACCGAGTTTGCAACCCTCCCCAACGGGCCAAACCCAGAACGGAGTCTACTTATAACGGGGCGAATTGGGGAACAGGTCACAATACGCATCCGGCAGAACCGGCACCCACTATAACGTAGTCAAATTCACCATGAACCATCGAGTGCTCCCGGTGAGAGGGGTTGTGCTTTCCGATGTGAGACGAAACGTCGTGTGTCGAATGGAGCGTCTCAGCTGCACACTTCTGGTTGCGCAGATCTGGAAGTGAATCCATTGCACCAAGGTGTCGCAGGGATTGCATCTGTGGGTTTAGATGTGCCGTGGTCTCAATCAGACTTCCGGGACGAGCATTCGCTCGTGACGAAAGAGACCGAACATCGTGGGCGAAATCGATTGTCGGCAGGCCGGTATAGAGAAAGGTGCCTCGTGGTGAGCGGAAGGCTCAGCGATGAAGCCTCGGCACCGGGTCATGATTGACCGCTGTCTTGGCGGTCGCGGGCAGGATGGCGTACCGATAGATCACAAGGTGTCGACGACACCATGGTGCAATAGATTCGTCTCCAGCTCAGAGGCAAGAGTCCATACCAAGCACGGCAGCCGCGCCGAGGACCCGCAGTCAATGAGGTTCAGCGTTGCTTGTCGACTCCGATGGTTGGACGGGACGCGCTTCCGTTAGGCTCGTCAGGCAAGAGCCTTCGCCATCAACGCGGCGCGGCAGGAATGAGCGCCGGCATGAGAAGGAAGCGAGAATAGGTGGATGATGAAAATCCTGCATGTTTGCTGTAGTTCTCGCGGGCAGTTCTCCGAGAGTTGCAGGATATCTCGGAAGATTATCGAATTGTTGCGCGCGAAGGAGCCATCTTCGGTGCTCACAAATCGAGTCATCGGTGGCGGAGCGATCGCGCATATAGATGCGAGCTATGCATCCGCGCTTGGTGCAACCGAATCGTCATTCGCGGAAGCGTTCCCAATGGGCTCCATGTCCCGATCCGAAGAGCTCATTCAGGAGCTGGAGCGCTCCGACTACGTTGTCATCGGGACCCCTATGCATAACTTCACGGTGCCATCTGCACTAAAGGCGTGGATTGATCACGTCGTTCGCGTCCGCCGAACGTTCGATTCGACCACGGAGGGCTATGTAGGCAGGTTGCGCGACCGCCCAGTCTTTGTCGCCGTGTCTTCGGGCGGGAGATACTCCGGTGAGCGCGCGCGTCAGCCGGATTTTCTTACTCCGTATCTAAGAGCCATCCTGGGCGTCATAGGACTGAATGATCTGACTGTCTTCTCCATCGAAGGTACTGCCCTCGGCCGGGACGCTGTCGTTGAGGCGAGGATCAAGACAGATCAGGCGCTGGAAGAGTACTTTCGCCATTTGCCGGTACGGCCGCATTGCAGCGGCGACGTCTTTCCGTGATCGGGAGCGTGGCCGTCCTCTCTAGCGGCCAAACGTCTCAGACATGAAAGGAGAAGTCGGTATGTCAATCCGCAACGACATATTCTCTGTTGCTTTCGGTATCGCGTCGATGACGGCGGCCAATGCAGAAGGCCTTCGTCCACTCGGAGGCAAGAGCATCGATCTTGGAGGCATATCTGGGATCGCTTACTACACTGTCGAACGCGATGGGTTTCGCGTCGTTGCCACTCTTGCGCAGGGCGAGGCGGGAACGCCGATCCGTGTCATTTCTGTACTCGCACCTGGCCAGCGCGTGGTTCTCTCAACACCGCGACAATCGGATGCGGTCGAGATTACTCGGAAAGGCGACAGCGTTGTGGTTCGCAAGGCGAAAGCGACCGCGAACTGACTTCGAATCGAGCCGGTGCGGTTAGTCAAGCAATATGAGATGCGGATCGCCAATGTGGCCGAGCATTAGCGACGGTCGCGCTTCAGAGGGTCGAGATAGGCTTGCACCGCGGTTCGTTGATAGGAATCGTAGATATGTCCACCGGATACACTGATCCATGGATGATGGCTTCTTCGAAGTGTCAGCTGCCATACGAGAATGCGCATCCCGGCTGTATGCCACGCCTATTGGCGCCGACCTATCAGCGCGGGCTGCAGCGTATGCATCCCCATTAGCAGGAGCGAAGCCGGGTACTTGTGCGCGCGAGTTGCGCAATTTGATTACTCTTCGCGCGCCCGCGGCGGGCTGGGACTGGCGGCTCATAGCTTTAAAGGAACACACCGAGGGCGTTTGGTCGCTCACAGATCGGATCAGGTGATGCCCGCGGCGAAGTTGCAAAAATTTCAGCCTCTTGATCCAGCTGCCGCCGCGCCGCTTTACCAACAGATTTACGATCGCATTCGGGACGCTATAACCAATGGTGTGCTGAAACCAGGAGACCGCATTCCCTCGGCACGGGCGCTGGCTAACGAGTTGGGGCTGGCCAGGGGGACGATCGAAGCGGCCTATTCTCTGTTGGCCGCCGAGGGGTATATCGAGGCGCGCAGACAGGCAGGCACTATTGTCAGCCCGGTCCTTGACCCGCAAGGGCCCATTGCCAGATCAGCAGCGCTACCGACTCCCCGCGCGGACGCCGTCAGCTTTCGCCCAGAATCGATCCTGCCGTTCCAAATGGGTTTGCCTGCCCTAGATGCCTTTCCGCGAAAGATCTGGGCGCGTCTCGGCGCGCGCAGTGTGCGGGCCATGCAGCCATCTGACATGATCCATCCTCCTGTGTGCGGCTTGGCTTCGCTGCGCATGGAAATCGTCAAGTATCTGCAGATTGCACGCGGGATTAGCTGTTCTCCCTCTCAGGTGTTCCTTACCTCAGGGTACCGCCAAAGCGTGGAATTGATCGGTTATGCCTTGCTGAAGGCGGGTGATGGCGTCTGGCTTGAAGATCCGGGATATCCGCCCACGCGCGAAATACTCAAGTACATGAATATCGAAGGCGTGTCGGTTCCGGTCGATGAGGAGGGCATAATTGTTTCCGATGCAACCAAACTGGCGCCCCGCGCTCGCGCGGCGGTCGTCACGCCTGCACACCAGAGCCCGCTTTGCATGTCGTTGTCGTTGCCTCGGCGCCTAGCATTGTTGGACTGGGCCGCGCGAAGCAAGGCATGGATCGTTGAAGACGACTACGATGGTGAATATCGGTATGTCAGCCGCCCGCTTCCTGCGCTGAAGAGCCTCGATCGGGATGGGCGAGTTCTTTATGCCGGCACGTTTAGCAAGGTGCTCTTTCCGGGCATAAGGCTGGCCTATCTCGTGGTGCCGTTGGTGCAAGTCGAGAGGTTTACGCAAGTCATCGAAAGTCTTTCCGCGGGCAGTCCTGGACTTACTCAAACCATCGTTGCTGCATTCCTTTCAGGGGGCCATTTTGCGCGCCATATCCAGCGTATGCGGAAGCTCTACGCCGTGCGCCGCGAGGCGACTGCCGCAGGTTTGGAAAGCGTGCTGGGAAAGCACGTGCGAATAGACCGACAACCGGGCGGTATGCACCTCATCTTGCGTCTGCGAGGCGACCGTTCAGACCGCCGGCTTGTCGCAAGCATGCGGGCAGGGGGCTTGTACGCGGAAGCCCTCACCGACTGGACCAAGGGCCGATACGGGGTATCCGGCCTTCTCTTGAACTTCACAAATATCGATTCGCAGCGCACGGCCGAGAATCTCGGACGGCGCATCTTGGATTCGATGTAACTCAAGCTTGAGAACCGGCCGGTGCAAAATCATGGCCCATCTATAGACCTCCGTCATGGTCCTTTTTGAAGGGGCGAAGAGGCGAGACACTGAAGGTCTGAAGCTGGAGCACCCCTCCGAGAAAGTGACCTTGACCAGCAACTGGTTGATCTCGCGTTTCCGCGAATGCGGTCGAAGCTCGGCAGATAACAAATGGATCTAACGCATATGACATGGATCATCCTAGTCTCCGCCGGTCTTCTTGAAATCGGATTCGCCTTGAGCATGAAGTGGTCAGTGGGTTTCACGCGGCTAACGCCGTCGCTGTTTGCCGCCGCCGCCGGCTTGTCGAGCGTCCTTCTTCTATCCCTCGCGCTCCGCACGCTTCCCGTGGGAACGGGCTACGCCGTCTGGACCGGTATCGGCGCGGCAGGTACCGCAATTTTCGGTATGGTATTGCTGGGCGATTCAGCCTCGCTCGCGCGCGTGTTTTGCATCGTCTTCATTGTGGGAGGCGTGATTGGGCTAAAACTTGTCTCAGCGAACTGAGGCTTAAAGGTACGATCTCGCTGACCAGATGTCCCGCTGTGCCGGAGCGGCTCGGAGTTGTCTGGCTTCTCACAGAACGGGGCCGTCAAGGACAGACTGTTGGACCAGTCGCAAAGCAATTTCATGGCCCTTGGATGCAAGTCGCGAATACGTATCGTTGGCGATCAAGGTTGAGGCAGGCGTCGGACTGCGACGGTTGCTGTGGGCTTGTTCGAAGCGTCGCTCCTAACGGCGGATGCGATGGGCCATCATCATCCCGATCCTTTGCGGGAAGGTCCTCATAATCTCGCGGCATCAAGTGTCAAAGCGACTAACATGTTCCACCGAGCGCGCTCACACCCCTTCCTCGCGATTGTCCTGGCGATATGCATCTTCCTTGTCGATACGCTTTCATCTCTTCACTTTACTGTGGCCTCCCTGTACGTGGCCGCAATTCTGATTGGCGCGCACGATCTTGAGTGCACGGGCATCATTTTCAGTGGAATTTCATGCGTCGCGCTAACCGCGCTCAGCTATCTTCTAACGCACGGAATCACCTTTGTCGGCGCGGCTCCCTTGAGGTCTATTGTCAGCTTCGCGACAATCGCAATAACGACCGCGCTGGTGCTGAAAAATCGGTCAGCAAATGCGAGTCTTGCTGAGGTCAAACGAGAGCGTAGGAACTTGGCGCGTTTTTTCTCGCCGGAAATCGTGAAACGGCTCGTTCAGATCGATGTGCCCTTTTCCGCAGCTCGTCGCGAGAAAGCAGCGGTCTTGTTCGCCGATGTTGTTGGATTCACCGCCTTCGCGTCTGAAAAGACACCTGACCAAGTGATCGGATTTTTGCGCGAGTTGCTGGCAATGCTCGGCGAAGCCGTATTTGCGCACGGTGGTTCGATAGACAAGTTCCTTGGGGACGGTCTCATGGCCGTGTTCGGCCCACCACTTGCCAGTGACCGGGATGCAACAAACGCGGCGCTTTGTGCCATGCGAATCCGTGATTGCCTCGCCCAATGGAATGCCCGACATCCCAACGACCCAGGCAAGCTCATTCGCATTGCCGTCGGCATTCACTGGGGGGAGGTTGTGCAGGGCGACATCGGCACCGATAAGCGGCTTGAGTTCACAGTGGTTGGCGATACCGTAAACATCGCAAGTCGTGTGGAAGCTTACTGCCGAACACTCAACGCGACAGTACTGGTCACCGGAGATTTCATTCAATCGCTGATTGCGGAAGGCAGCGTCGACGTCGCCAACGCCTTCACAAGTGAAGGAGAACATCTGCTCAGAGGCTGCCGAAAGCCGCTTCATCTCTACAGCCTAAAAGTACGCTGAGGGGTGTTTCACTCAGGACGAAGTACGCAAGCGTTGAAGGTCGCGGCGATGGGAGATGGCTTGCTCAGCAGCGTGGCGAGCCTTCTGTCACCGTTGATGTCCGAGTTCGATCTTTGAACCTACGCCTTCTGATGCGCCCGGTGTGCGCTTGGTCATCGCGGCTGAAGTCGCTAACAGCTGGGCTCTCATGGTGCCCCTGGTCACATGTACGCGCCAGCCTATTCGGGCAAAGAATCGCCCGATCCCCCCACTTCGCCCGGAAAATCCTTCAATTTCGGCAAGCCGTCTCGCATGGGCAGAACCGTCTCAGCGTAATTTACGTGCAGCGATGGCTTGAACACGAGCGTCGGAAGCGTCGTTGCGAATACGTTTACCCGATCCAACGTCGGAATAGCAATCATCAATTGGCTCCCGCACCGTCTGCAAAACTTACGCTTGCTGCGTTCGGTTTTCTCAAAAGTTTGGACATGCTCCTCACCAGCTGTGATCGTGACGGCCTCCGCCTTCCAGATAGTGAAGGCAACTACCGGCCCGCTGGCCCAGGTACGGCAGGTGGTGCAATGACAGTATCCCATGGCCTCAGGTGCTCCCGTGGTCCGCAGTTCAACGGCGCCGCAAAGGCAGTGCCCTGTATGGTTCATTCGATACCTCACAATCCCTCAGATGAAGTCGTCAGGACTCCGCACGCTCGGTCCTTCCAGTCCGTCAAACGGCGCTATTTATCTTGATGGCCGACAAGTACGGTCGGCGGCACGCCTCTACCTTTCAGATAGAAGACAATGAGTTTCGCAGGCTTTGTCGCGCTGGCGTTGCGGCTCACAACGTGTACGTCCGTGGGCCCTTCATAAAAGACCTCGCCGGCATTGACGGTCTTGGAGGCTTCACCTCCGACCTGCGTGACAATGCTCCCCTCCAAAACGTAGACGAAGAGATCCGCATTATGCCGGTGCGGTTGCGAGACCTCGCCGGGGGCGAAGTCGACAAGTTCGACCATACCTTCCTTCCCTGGAAAGTCGGGTAGCTCTTTGGTCATCAAAGTCGTTGCCGTTCCCGTGCCTGCATGGGCGGAGGCAAATGGAGATGTCGCGCCAAGCACGAGGGAAATAAAAAGCGCCAGTCTTTTCATTGTTCGATCCTTCCTTTTAGTTGTGCCAAATTGTCAGTTGGTCGCTAGCATCGCGCTTCTTGAACTATTTGGTTAGCTCCATGATCTGACTCGTGAACTATGCCAAGTCCGTCCATCCCTGATGAGCTATTCGTAGAAGGATACCCATGGTCTCGACAGGGATCGTTGCCCCGGATCAATCGAGAAAGGGTCGCTGAGGAATTGCCTCAACCGTGAGGCACCGAAGGCGGCTGCGACTTCGATGCCAGTCACACTTCGGTGCCTAGGGTGACTATCGACGAGTTCTGGCGTCATCCAAGGAATGAAGTTGCTGCGCGTCGTCGCGCCAACTGGGTCCAGAAGGATGGGGGAGACCGCTAGGCGGACTTCTTTGTCGTCTGAGCGAGAGCGGCGTGTGTGTGCTACGCAGTTTCGGCTTGCCGCACCTTCACCAAGAGGCTTTCTCGCTCCGGTCCGGGCGGTAGCTTCAAAGCTTTTTCCCTCGCCCCAATTTGCAAACGACGCAAGGCGGTCCTGCAATAGCGACGACAGCTTGACACGACGCCTTTGCCGCAATGGCGCCTTCCTCATGGGCCGCAGCCCCCGGTCCGCCCAACCCACAGCGCAGAGTTCCCGGTTCCGCTGTGGCGAGCCTTAAGGGGGAACAAGTTCCATTCGCTGCCGACGACGGAAGTTCTATTTGCCGGCTGGGCCGAGCCGCTAACCTACACAAAATCCGTAAGGGGCATGCTGGGCTGGATGGATCCTGCGAAAGATGGCCGCGGTGAATTGTTCTCCGCGTTTGAGATGTTGCTGACGAAACGTGGCTGCCGATGGAAATGGAGCGTCACTACGCTGGCTGGAGATGCCGTGATCTATGGTTTCGAGACGAGACGAGCGGAGGCGCGGTACAAGGCTCAACGGGCCTACTTCCTTCTGCTCTCTGCCAGCGCTTTAGGTTGTTCGCCACGTGAACCTTGTCGGCCCGAATTGCGACCTCAAGAGCGCGGGCTTTAGGATATTCTTCCAGAATGGGCGCCGTCGCCCGTCCGCCTTAGGGTCACGCTTTCTCGCACTCCACCTTTCTTAGCGTTTTCGACCGCCGGCTTTGCTGCAGGTTGGAAGTGCAGGAAAAGCGCAGCCGTCCGAGCAGCCCTGCATTCCGCTCGACACCCACTCCAAAGGGTGGTGTCGCGCGCCATGGAAAACTGCCCCCTCGGCGTCATGAGGAATTGCCCCCTCCTCGGATAGCTGAGGAGAGAGCGAATGAACGAGGAACGAATCACTAGAGGCTCGCCGTGGAGTGATCCACGGGGGCAGGTGATGAAGACGCCGGATGACGTGGCGGAGATGTTGCGCCTAAGGGCGTGCGGATGGGGGCTGAAGCGGATTGGGCGCCAGCTGGGCTGCAGCCATCACACGGTGAAGGACTACGTGGCGGCGGGCGGGGTGAAGCCGTTCAAGTCGCCTGAGCGGCCGAAGCTGCTCGACGGCCTTGAGGGTTGGCTGCACGAGAGGTTCATTCGCCATCGCGGCAATGCTGACGTGGTTCGCCAGGATCTGTTGGCCGAGAAAGGCGTGGAGGTAAGCCGGCGAACGCTGCAACGCGCCGTGCAGCCCTATCGCCAGGCGCTGAAGGCGGAGGCGCTGGCGACGACGAGGTTCGAGACGCCTCCTGGCCGACAGCTGCAGATCGACTTCGGGGAGCGTCTGGTCGAGATCGGCAGGGTGAAGGTCAAAGCATTCGTGTTCGTGGCAACGCTCGGGCATTCGCGACGGCTGCATGTGCGTGCGTTCCGGGCGGAGAAGCAAGAGCACTGGTTCGCCGGGCTCGAGAGCGCATTTACGACCTTCGGCGGCGTGCCGGAGGAAGTGCTGATGGACAATCCACGCGCGCTCGTCGTGCGTCACGACGCGGTGAGCCGGTCGGTTCAGTTCAACGACAAACTCATCGCGTTTGCGAAGCATTGGGGCTTCCGTCCACGCGCCTGCGCGCCATATCGGGCACGCACGAAGGGCAAGACGGAGAATGGCGTCGGCTACGTGAAGAAGAACGCGATCGCGGGGCATTCCTTCGTAAGTTGGGAGGCATTCGAGGCGCATCTCGCCAAGTGGGAGCGTGAGGTGGCGAACGTGCGTATCCACGGCACGACCGGCGAGGCGCCGATGATTCGCTTCGTACGCGACGAGGCACACCGGTTGAAACCGCTCGGCGGGCAGCCCTCGTTCGGATCATTGCGCGAACTAACCCGGGTCGTCGGCAACGATTGCGCCATCGAGATCGACACGAACAGTTACTCAGTGCCGTGGCGCCTAATTGGCGAGCGCGTGGCGATAACGGTCGCGGCCGGCGAGGTGCGGATCCGCCATGGATTGCACCAGGTGGCGGTCCACAAGCAATCGGAGGGGCGCCGGCTGCGGATCGCCGATCCCGCCCATCTCGATGGTGTTGCCGGGCGCAATGGCGCGGTCCGCCGGCCGGAGATTGCGGCGGCGGTGCCGGGGTCGTCTCCACCGCCTTCGTTGTTGCGTCCTCTTGCCGAATATGAAGCCGTGATCGGGGGAAGCTTCTGATGACGCGCGCAAAGAAGGCAACCGAAGTACCGACTGATCCCCTTGATGCCATGCTGGCGCGATTGCAGCTCTCCGGCATCCGCGATCAGCTCGATAGCCTGCTCGACGAGGCAGCGCGCGCGAACCTGTCGGCACGTGAGACGCTGATCCTGCTGTGCGAGCGCGAGATCGCACGCAAGGATCATCGCCGCATCGACATGGCGCTGAAGCTTGCACACTTCCCGGCCGTGAAGGAGCTTGCTGGCTTCGACTTCGAGGCGCAGCCGTCGATCGATCCGAAGCAGATCCGCGACCTGGCCGCGTCACGTTGGATCGCCAACGGAGAGAACGTGCTGCTGCTCGGCCCGCCGGGCGTCGGTAAGACGCACTTGTCGATCGCGCTCGGGCGAGAGGCAATCCTGGCCGGGTATACGGTGCAGTTCACCACGGCGACGACGCTGGTCGCTGGCCTTGCCAAGGCGCATGGCGATCGGCGCCTGGACGAGAAACTACTCGCGCTGTCGAAGCCAAAGCTACTGATCGTCGACGAGCTCGGCTATCTGCCGCTGGAACCCGACGCGGCCCATCTGTTCTTCCAACTGGTCAGCCGGCGCTACGAAACTGGTGCCATGCTGATCACGTCGAACCGCAGCGTTGCCGAATGGGGCACCGTGTTCGCCGATCCGGTGGTCGCCACCGCGATCCTCGACCGGCTCCTGCACCACAGCTACGTGTTGACTATCCGCGGCGACAGCTACCGGCTCCGCGCCAAACGGAAGAGCGGCCTCATCAAGCCGCCGCCCGTCGGTGACGGCCCTCCGGTCGGCTCCGCCTCCCTCCGTCCCGTCACCGACGGAAGCAACCTTCAACCAAGATCATAACCCGATGGTGGGGGCAGTTCTTCATGACGCAAAGGGGGCAGTTCCGGATGGCGTTTGACAGGGTGGAGAGCCCAGTTGTTAGGAGTGGCCGCTGTCGGCGCAAACGCGACCTTAAGGGTCCGCCCTGCAGAGCGGTGAGGGTATTTGCTGAAACTCGCGGAAAGCTCAAGAGGAGGCCATTCCGAGCTAGAGTCCGTCTAGTGCCTCGATTGATTCCGATACTTGGTGAAGGCACCATTCCTCAGGGCCACAGAAATTTTCCTGTGAATTCAAGACCAAAAAAATGGGGCGGGTATACCGTCGGAATTAGACCGTCAGCTCTAAGGATTTGTGCTTGGAAATCAACGCGGAGGCATCTTCCTAAACAATTGAGTGGGAGTGAGGGGTTCTCCAGCGCGTTAAGCCGTGCGACGGGGGCGAGGATGTTTGATGACGTTCCTAAGCGCCTCGCAGACTATTTGAGAGATGCTGCTTGTGATTTTGATAGGGAGAGCTTCTATTGGTTCGCGGCTGCTTACATCGGCCTATTTTATCTCGGAAAGAATTTAACAAAGGCAGAAACAAGCGATTTTCTAGACCTTCAGCGGACCAGCAGAGGAGGGATCTGGCATGGTTACGTTGGACGCGTGCTGCTTATCGGAGAAACACTCTTTCTGATGCGGTCATGTCCGGGCTTCTCGGAGTTTTGTCGTCGAATGCGTGGACGAGATCTTCGATCCACTTATTACCAGATGTATGCCGCGCGGATGTTTCTTGAGGGTGGCTATGACGTACGAGCTAAGCCCGAGGTAGGAATCAGGCGCGAAGATTTTGATTTTCAAGCGATCGCGGACGGGGAGACAGTGAACGTTGAAGTCACAGCGCTCACCGCAGAGAGTTTTCCCATCCAAACAATCGAAAATGCGCTGAATCACAAGCGAAAGCAACTGCCTGATACAGATGCTTCCATCATTTTTTGCGTGCTGCCGGAAAGCTGGGCCACAACAGAAAATTTGGGGCCGTCTCTTGGCGAACTTACTGAACGATTTTTCCATCGCACGCGCCGAGTCACGGCGGTCGTATTCGTAGTGGAGATGCATGTCAGCGGGACCGATGAGCCAGTTGGGAACTTCTGGATTCATCATGCTTGCCTGTTGCATCCGAACCCGCGTCGACCAATTCGATCGTTTGGATTTTTCGCTAATGATGCCTGGGAGCCGACATATGTGGCCCCGGATGGCTCTCCAACAATGAGACGAGAGAGCGATTTTTTCCGATGGGTAGATAGTATATTTAGCGCCAAGGATATCCGGGTGCATCACCAATCGGCTATCGAACGGCGACGGTTCGTATAACGCAGAACGAATTCGAGCCCATTCACCCAGGCCAAGTAGTTAAGGCGATCGAAGACCTTTGCCGCTACGTCAACCAAAACTGGGACAGCAAAAGTGCGATTGAGCTTTCGTCGTACGTGCTTTGGCGGTTGAATTGGATCCACCCGTTTTTGGACGGAAGCCGCACAACCATCGCGCAGGGAAGGCCGGATGTTTCCGGTTACACCTGTGGTCCTACCCCCGAGCTTCCTACCCATTGCTCGGGGCCCATGGGTGCGATCGGCACCCGGTCTTCCCTGCGCCCTCCGATCGAAGAGGGTGAAACCAACAGCAAAGCTCGGACGATTATCGTCGCGAGAACGTGGTGTCATATCTGACGCTGTTTGAAACCGTTGATCCGAACTGCGCGCTGCCCGTCCGGCGCGGCCAGCGCGTCTCCCCGCCCTTCGAACGGCGCCCGTGCGCCGATCACTGCTCTTTCTTGAACAAATCCTGGAAGATGAGCTGGCCCCAAACGCGGCCGCGTGCGTGCACCAGCGAGCGTAGCCCGGATGAGCCAACGGGTCGCGCGAACGCGCGCCCGATGACGGGCTCCGCGATATCCGGGGCACCTCCTGTCAGCGTGTCACGTGGTGTCCGCATATCGCTTCGCTGATGCGGGCTACTCGCTACCATGGCTTAGAACGATCGAGTTGGAGCAGGGCGTCGCCGCCTCACGTCGATCTGACGTTCGGGCCATCTATGCCGGCAGAAGTCCCGCGGCGCGATAGCTGTCGATCATCGAGTCGTAGAGCGAAATATCGGAGCGGCTTCTGGCGACGAGCTGCGCGCCGGCGACGGCGGCGAAGATGGCGCGGGCCCGCTGTTCGCTCTTTCTCGAACTGACCAGGCCCGCGGCCACCAACAGCTTGCTCAGCCACGCCACGTTGACGTCGGCAAAGGTCTGGACCTCCTTCTTCACTGCGTCCGGCAGGTCGTCGACTTCCGCCGACATGAAGCTGCAGAGGCACATGCGGTTGTTGCTCTCGAGCGCTTTGCGAAACACATCGGGATATCGACGCAGGCAGCGGACAGGATCGGCCGTTTCTGCCAGCATCGCCTCGAGTTGGGCGGCGGTGTCTTCCCAGTAGCGCCGCGCGACGGCCACGCCGAGATCGGCCTTGCTCGGAAAATGGTGATAGATGCTGGCGGCCTTGATCCCGACTTCGTCCGCCAGATCACGGAAATTCAAGCCGCCATAGCCGCGTGCCTGCGCGGTCCGCTTTGCTGTCGCCAGGATGGCTTCCCGAGAGCTCGAACTCACTTCGTTGCCTCACCGCTTCGTTATCTACCAAGTGACAGATAGGCGTTGACCGGCCGGATTTGAAGGTTAATTTCAGCCTACCAAGTGGCAGGTAGACACAGGAGTCCTGATGAAGATTTACGATTGGCCAACTGGCCCATATCCGGCCCGCGTTCGCATCGCTTTGGCCGAGAAGAACCTGCGGCCGCAAGTGGAGTTCGTATTGGTCGATCTCTACAAGGGCGAGCACAAGAAGCCCGAATTCCTCGCCAAGAACTACTCCGGCACCCTGCCGGTGCTCGAACTCGACGACGGGACCTTCATTGGCGAGTGCACGGCCATCACCGAGTACCTTGACGCGCTCGATGGCGCGCCGATGCTGACCGGCAGGACGCCGCGCGAAAAGGGCGTAATCCACATGATGAGCAAGCGCGCCGAACTGGAACTGCTCGATGCCATCAGCGTCTATTTCCACCACGCCACGCCGGGTCTCGGGCCTCATGTCGAGATCTATCAGAACCCCGAATGGGGATTCCGTCAGCGCGACAAGGCCGTCAGGGGGATGCACTACTTTGACGGCATTCTGAAAGCACAGCCGTTCGTCGCCGGCGAGGCGTTCACGATGGCCGATATCACCCTCATCGGCGGCTTGATCTTCGCGGGACTGTTGAACGTGCCGGTGCCGATCGAGTGCGAGGCTCTCTTGGCATGGTATGCAGCGATGCAGGAGCGTCCTAGCGTCAAGAACCGGATAACGATGTCCGAGCCGATCGAGGCATCTTGATTAAGATCGTAGTTTGCGAACACCGCCCTCGCGAGTCTTACGCGAGGGCGGATCGGCAAGATAGCAAGCGTAGCCCGGATGAGCGCAGCGACATCCGGGGTTTTCCGATCGGCGCTCCGCGTCTTGTCCCGCATGTCGCTCCGCTCATGCGGGCTACGGGTCGCAAATCCGTTACTGCTCCTTCTTGAACAAATCCTGGAAGATGAGCGGGCCCCAAGTGCGGCCACGTGCGTGCACCAGCGCGCCACCCTCGTTGAGCTTTCCCAGCTTGACGGGTGCGAACCCTAGTTGCTCCGCCAGGGCCGCCACAGGAGCGGTCGCGTCCTCGTCGTCACCAGACAGAAAGACCACCCGGTGGCCACCCTCGACGATCGGATCGGCCGCCAGCTTGGCCGCAACCAGGTGATTGAACCCTTTCACGAAGCTGGCGCCGGTGAACGCCTTCGCGACGGAGGCGGAGGACGGGAGGCCGTCCAGCTCTTCAGGGACTGGAAACGCGTTCATCGCGTCGATCACCATCTTGCCTTTCCAGCTCGGCAGGGCCTTCGCAACCTCGCGATGCTCCCCGAACGGGACCGCCAGGATGATTGTGTCGGCCTCGAGTGCTTCCCGCAACGACTTGGCGACGACCGTGGGTCCAATCGCCCGCGCCTGCGGCGCCAACGCCTCGGGCGGCCGGCGGCTCGCGACGGTCACGTTGATGTTCTTACGGGCGAAGGCGTGGGCGAGGGCCTGGCCTACCTTACCGAATCCTACAATCGCGTAGCTCATGGTGCTTCTCCGATCCGTGTTGGTGTTGATTCGATTTCAGATGGCCGAAAAACCGCCGTCGACAGACAACTCCACCCCATTCACGAAGCTCGAATCGTCTGAGGCAAGAAACAGCGCGGCCGCCGCAATTTCCTCAGGGCGACCCATCTTTCCCCGCGGGATCAGGGATTCGAACATCCGCTTCGCCTCCTCGGTGAGGACCTGGTCCTGCATCGGAGTGGCGATCGGCCCCGGGCTCAGCACGTTCACCCGGATATTCCTGCCCTTCAGTTCGTTGAGCCAGGTGCGTGCGAATGAGCGCAACGCCGCCTTGCTCGCCGCATACACACCGTAACCGGGAAAACCTTTTGCCGAAGCGACCGACCCGGTCATGAAGATCGAGCCGCCATCGCTGAACAGCGGCAACGCCTTCTGAACCGCAAACAGCGTGCCGCGCGTATTCAGGTCGAAGGTCGCATCGAAATGCCGCTCGGTAATCTCGCCCAGTGGGATGGCTTCGCCGATGCCGGCGCTCGCGTACAGGACGTCGATCTTGCCCTTTTCCCGCTTGACCGTGTCGAACAGACGGTCGAGGTCGTCGAGATTGGCCGCGTCGCCGCGCACGCCGGTCACGTTCCGGCCGATCAGCCTGACCGCCTCGTCGAGCGCCTCCTGCCTTCGGCCCGTGATGAAAACATAGGCGCCTTCTTCAACGAACCGCCTGGCGCTCGCCAGCGCCATGCCGCTCGATCCACCCGTGATGACTGCAACCTTACCCTCAAGCTTTCCCATGAGTTCTCCCTTCGTCGTGTCGGACAGCGTCTCTGGTCCCATCTGCGAGATGGCCCCCGAGAACCTCGACGTAGCTCCGCCGGCGTCAGGCGTTGAGTGCGGAAGCGCGCACATCGGTGGTGCGAAATCGATCCGGCCGGATGACTGACGCCAGCCGCGACGATCGGTGTCCGCCGTTCGGAATTGGGCCGCGCTTGTCGGCGTGGCTATTCGGCTTGGGCTATGATGATCGTCCGTGCTACCCACATACGAGATGCTGTTCGATGTATTGGAGACGGGCTTTGGAAGGCGCACCCCAGCGGTGCCGGATTGCACCATGATCGACTGGGATGACGTTCGCTACTTTCTTGCCGTCGCGCGCGGAGGCTCGGTGCGGGCTGCCGCCGAACGGCTCGGGGTGAACCACTCGACCGTGCTGCGACGCGTCGCCCAGCTGGAGGAGCGGCTCGGAGCGCACATGTTCGAGAAGCTGCCTTCGGGTTACCGCCTGACGGCTGCGGGGGAGGAGGTCCTCGAACTCGCGGACCAGATGGAAGCGTCGTCGCACCAGCTGGAGACGCGCGTCTTCGGCCGCGACCAAGGCGTGCGCGGGCTTCTGCGGGTGACGCTGGCACCGCCCCTCGCGACACACCTGCTCATGCCGGACTTCGCCGATTTCGCACGACTGCATCCGGACATCGAGATGGAAATCCTGTCGTCCGGTGAGCTGGCAAATCTGACCAACCGGGAGGCCGATGTCGCGATCCGCGTCGTCTACGACCGCAAAACCCTGCCGCTCAATCTTCACGGCCTGAAGGGACCGGAGCTGTTCGGCGGCATCTACATATCCCGCGATCGACTGGCCGCGTGGCGCGCGGGCGCGCCTGATCCCGTCAGGTGGATCGTCATAAGTATTCACGGAATCCCGGACTGGGCCCACGAGGGTGAGGTTCGCGCCGCCGAGGTTCCGTTCAGGGCGACAGATGCCGCGGCGCAGATCGTCGCGGTGCAGCAGGGGATCGGCATGACGACGCTGCCGTGCTTCGTCGGAGATGCCGACCCTCTGCTTGTGAGGGTGCCGGGCACCGACCTGCACATGTACGGAACGCTCTGGCTTCTCACACAGGGAGAGACACGCAAGACGAAGCGCGTGCGGCTCTTCACCGAGTTCGTATCCCGCAGGCTCACCGCATACGCTCCGCTTCTCGCCGGACTGTCCGTATCACGCGACTGATGCGCGGCAGGTCGCCGATGGCGCTTGCCGCAATCCGATCGGAAGCCGAGCCGCGATTGCACCAAGCGAAATCGCGGTCAATCCCTTGCGCTGCTGACGGTAGCAAGCGTACCCGGATGAGCGAAGCGATATCCAGGGCATCTTCTATCGTGTGTCGCGTGGAGTCCCGCATATCGCTGCGCTCATGCGGGCTACTCACTGTTTCAGCGGAGCGATGGCACATCGCGCCGGTCAAGCAGCTAGGAGGCCGCTCGACCGATCGATGCGCGCCACGCGATCAATATGGACCCGGCTCGCAGGGGACATTGTTGCCGGTCCAGGGCGCGGTGGCGAATGAACCGACGCGCGGCGCCGGAATGCAGGCGCGACCGTCGACATAGACGTGGTCAGTCGGCGCGGCGGCGCTCGCCTCCGCGACGTGGCGGGACATCGCGTGGGTTTCACGCGCCATTGCCGGCGACGCGATCATGGCAACCGCGATCAAGGAAGCCGACAGGAGTTCGACGTTGGTCATGGAGTTTCTCCGTGTTGTTTATGGGGCCAAGGAGTCTGGCCTCGTCAGATATTTGTGCGCGGCATCGGCGGACTTGAATGCAATCATCACTCACGCCGGCTCAACGCTGCGTGAGCAACGAGATCCTCGCCGTTGTGTCACGCGATGCAGACCATCACCGACAGTCCGGATGAACGAAGCGTAATCCATCACGTCTTCGGGTGATGATCGTGAGGGTGCGTTACGTCCGCGTTGGCACTCCTACGGGTTCAGCAAGCGGAGCCCGGATGAGCGAAGCGACATCCGGGGCGTGTCGTGGCGTTCCGCATATCGCTGCGCTCATGCGGGCTACCCGCTGGCGAACCCGTCCTGCGTGCCCAGGAACGTTCGGACGCAAACGCCGCACAAAACTCCGTCACGGCGCGAGCTCGGCTCGGACCTCGCCGAGCAGCGCCATGCCGCCGAGCCGGCCCAGTTCGTCCGAACATTTTGCGCTCTTGCCGTAGCAGCAGAACGCGACCGTGACGCGCTCTGAAGCGGTCCGATGCAGGGCAGGCCGCTGTCGCCGAAGGTGGTCATGCAGGGCACGACGCGGCGTTCCTCGAAAGCGAGGTCGCGAATGCGTTCAAGGATCTGTCCTTGAAGCCGATCGGCGACTTCAATCGATCCGCCCGAGCGGAACCAGTCCTTGATATCGGCCTCGCTGCCGAGCGGAAGATCGACCGGATCGCCGCCGAGCTTCAGCCAGGTCTGGCCGTCCGGATAGCGGATCGGAGGCAGGATGTAGGGATTGTCGCCCTTGGGCCCGAGACAACGCATCGACGGCATTCCGGCCAGGCGTTGAACCTCCGCCGCACCAAGCCGGAACAGCGCCGCGGTCCGCCCATAGACCGTAAAGCCCAGGGAGCGGCCGAGCAGCGATTGGGTGTGCCCGCCCGCCGCAACCAGAACGCGCTCGGCCTCGACGCTCCCCGATCGCGTCCGGATCGTGACGCCGGAGCCGCTTTCCGAAATCCCCAGCGCGGGTTCGTCGATGATCCGGGCGCCGGCGCGCTCCGCCGTGATCGTCTGCGTGCAACATCAGTGGTTTCGCTGCGGCCGATGTGAAGCGCACCGGCTTCCCGATAGAACTCCACGCCGCTCTCCGCTGAAATCTCGCCGTAGCGCGAAATCGCAGCGCGGTTCGCTTGCCGCCAGAACGCCCCTGGATCGTAACTCCGCGTGATGCGGCCCTCGTCATAGTGGCTGCCGAAGACGCCGCCATGGCGCGAAAAATCCGCCGGCTCATCGGGCCCGATCAGCGCAACATCGTGGCCCATCTTGCTCAGATGCCGCGCAGCTGCCGATCCGATCAGGCCGCGTCCGATCACCGCAAGTTTGATCGCTTGATTGTTGCTCACGAAGAAGTCCTGCGCTCTGCCTGCATCGGCGGTGTGAGATCGACCATGTCATTTCCGATGCTCCGGCAGCAAGCATAATCCAGCCGAGCGCGCAGGTGGACCGGCGAAGCGTAATCCGCCACATCTTGAAGCCGGGCGCGAGGCAGCAGGTTACGCGTTCGGCTAACCCGGCGCCGATTTCCCGCGAGACTCTTCGCGACTGCCGGGAAGTCGGCGCAAGCCGGCGTCTGACGACGCTGTTTTTCCGCGCAAACGTTCCACCGAGCGAACTTGAAACAAATAGTCACGGTGATTTCACTCGCTCTGAACGACGTTGTATGAAAGGATGCAACCAAGGGTCAACATGGTGCATCTTCACCGGCAGGAGGGCGAAATGAGCGACCAGATGATCGAGGCGACGACAAGTCCGGCACAGATCGTTCAACAGGCGGCCGAAAAATATCTCGGCATCAGCAACGCCCCTGGCTGCTGCATCGCGGTCTATGACGAAAAGTCGTTCGGCACCAAGGGCTACGCCTACCCCAAGGGACTGTCAGGCGTGGCCGGCTCTTCGCCCGCGCCATTCAGTGTCACGACCGACACGGTGTTCGAGATCGGATCGGTGACCAAGGTGTTCACCAGCACATTGCTGGCGGTGGCGGTCAAGGCGGGTGGGCCTTCTCTTGACGATACCATCGGCCCTTATCTGAACCTCTTCAGCGCGAACGCGGTGGGAACGCCGGTGCTGGACGCCATCCAGCTCGTGCAATTCGCCACCCATACCTCCGGCATGCCGGAGCAGCCGGGGGACGGCTTGACTGGCTACAGCGAGCAGCTGTTTGCGGACGAGCCACCGTCCAGTGAACTCATCAACTGGTGGAATCAATATGATACGCCGCCGCAGGGCTGCTGGCAGTATTCCAACATCGGCTTCGTGACCCTGGGCTTTGCGGTTACGCAGATGTTTGCGAAAGACAAGGGCCATAACTACAACGAAATTTTGGCCGAATACATCACCGGTCCGCTCGGCATGAAGCAGACCGGAGCGGTGCTCAATTCGTCGTGGAAGATCGCGCAGGGATGTATCGGGCATTGGAGCAAGAACTCCGAGCCGCCATATCCGATCGTCTTCGACCGCAACACGCCGACCGGCGGCACGGCCTTTGATCTGAAGACCACCGGCGACGACATGATCAAGTTCCTTGCGGCGCAGATCGCGGCGCCGAAGGGGCCGCTCGGGTCGCAGATCGCACTGACGCAGCAGAACCAGGGGACATTCCCCATCTGCGGGGAGAAGACCAGCGTCACCATGGGCCTCGCCTGGCAGATCACCACGGACACGCAGGGCCATACCGTTTTCACAAAGAACGGCGCGACGAGCAGAGGCGGATTCGAAGCGATCGTGATCGTCGTGCCGGAACTGAAATGCGGTGTCGCGGTGCTGAGCAACCAGTATTTCGATGCGTCGGGCGTGCACCCCGCGGGGATCGCACCCGGCCGCACCGCACTGGAGATTATCTCGCAGCTTCATCCAGGATTCGAACTGACCGAACCGCTGCCAGAACACGATCCATTCGACTAGCAAACCTGGCCCGGACGAGTGCAGCGATGTCCGGGGGCTTTGCCGTCCGCGCAAGGGCGCTGTCCCTGTTGTCGCCAACCTCAGCCGGTCGGTCGCTTACCCGTGTTGACCGCCAGCTGAGCCTCGAAAGCGCGCTGGTAAGCCGGCCGCGCTTCGCCGCGGGCGACATAGGCGGACAGGCCCGGATATTCTTCGAGAATGCCCGATGCTCTCAGCCTGAGCAGCACCGACACCATCATCAGGTCGCCCGCGCTGAACGCGCCGTCGAGCCAGTCGGCCTTGCCGAGGCGGGTGGAGAGTTGCTTCAGCCGGTCGCGGATGCGATCCATGACCAGCGGCAGGCGCTCTTTGGTCCAGGGCTTGTCGCTCTCCAGAATCCTGGCGGTCATGAGTTCGAGGATCGGCGGTTCCACCGTGTTGACCGCGGCAAACATCCAGGTGATTGCGTGGGCGCGGGCATTGGCATCGCCGGGCAGCAGGCCCGCATGACGCTCGGCGATATAAAGCACGATCGAGCCTGTCTCGAACAGCGCCAGATCACCTTCCTCATAGGTCGGAATCTGGCCGAAGGGATGCAGCGCCAGATGCGCGGGTTCCTTCATCGCCTGGAACGAAACAAGGCGAACCTCGTAAGGCTGGCCCGCTTCTTCCAGCGCCCAGCGAACGCGCGTATCGCGCGCCAGTCCCTTGCCGCCATCGGGCGACCGTTCGAAGGCGGTGATGATGGGCGTCATCGTTTCTCTCCATGTCCTTTGCGTCCCGAGGACGAGCGGGCGGCGCGCGCCCCGACAGCCGATTCCGGAATAATTTGGCCAAGCGTAGCCCGGATGTAGCGCAGCGAGATCCGGGGCCGGTCCTGCCAAAGGCGAGAACCCCGGATTTCGCTGCTCAATGGCAGTCATCGCCGCGATAGCGGCCGAATTGGCCGATCCGGACAGGCTTTGCGATCGTGATGGCGGTGTGCGGTTTCCCCAACCACCCTATGCGAAAAAAGAAAGGCTGCCGTGGCCGGGCTCGTGACATGCCAGTGGTTCGACCAGCGCCAGGCGCGCACGGCTGCGGAGTTTGCGCCGCAGCCGTTCCTGGTAGCGGTGTCCGCGGGGTATATCTTCGCTGACCTAGCGCCACGAGATGCAGAACAAAGTTGGGTGAATGTTGATGGGTGATCAAGGCCGCGGATTGCGACGAATGCGATTGCTTCGTCAGATGAAGCAAAGCTACCTCGCTGAATTGATGGGTGTGGATCAGGCGACCGTGTCGCGCTGGGAGCGCGGCATTCTCGATCTGTCGGAAACCCAGTGGATCTCAGCGCGCCGATTGCTCATGGGTCCGTTCGAGCCGGCCCAAGATGCCGCTCTGAAGCGTCTCGTCGAATCCTCGACGCGCAAGGTCCATCTGGTGTGCGACCTGACGCATCGGCTGCTTGCCGCGTCGGCGCCCAGGCAGGCCGAATGGCGAACCGGCTTATCCGAGTTCCTGGGCAAATCGCTACGTGTCTATGCCTCTCCGGAAATCCTCGCGGCTGACATCGCCCTCAATGATCTCGGCTGGTATGACGGGCAGCTCAGCTCGCTCGAGGTCAATACGGGTCCGAACTCCGATGCGGATCTCGTGATCCTTCCGGGACGCATGCTGTGGGAGCGCATCATGCTCGCCGACGGTGCCCCCGCGCGGCTGGTCACCACCATTGCCTAATGCGCGGGGAGGCTGCCTCAGCCGGATAACGCCCGCATATTTTATGCGTGGCGACCTTTCGACAAAGGCTGCTAGGTCGGGCTCGTACGGCGGACGAGCTTCGGCACGCGCATCCGGTTGGACGCGCGGGAAAAAGCTCTGAAGCGGAACACGCCGAGGCCAGAGATCGCGTTCAATGAATTCCGTTCCCTTGTTTGACATCAAGGCCGTTCCGAAGGCCGAGCTTCACGTGCATGTCGAGGGAACGCTGGAGCCGGGCATGCTGCTCGATTTTGCCCGCCGGAACGACGTGGCGATCCGGTACCGCTCGATGACCGATATCCTCTCGGCGTATCGCTTCTCCGATCTCCAGTCATTTTTGGAGATCTGCTGGGCCGGTCTGACCGTGCTTCGGACGGAGCGCGACTTCTATGAGCTGGCACGCGCGTACCTGACCCGCGCGCGGGAAGACAACGTCGTTCATGCGGAAATCTACGTCACCCCTGCCGACCATACCGAGCGCGGCGTGCCGTTCGATGCTGTCATGGACGGCATCAGCGCCGCTTATGCAGACGCGCGGTTACAACGCGATATCACTGAAGGCATGATCCTGTGCGTTCGCCCGCATAAGCCTGTTGAAGAGGCCTTCGCCGCCATCGAGGCAGCGCGCCGCTGGCGCGACGGCGTGCTGGCCCTCGGACTTGGTGGACCGGAAAAAGGCTACCCGCCCGGACCCTTCGACCAGGTCTTCGCCCGCGCCCGCGCGCTTGGCTGGAAGACGACCGCGCATGCCGGTGAGGAAGGGCCGCCCAACTACGTGGCCGAAGCGATCGACAGGCTGCGCGTCGACCGCATCGATCACGGCGTCCAATGCGAGGCAGATCCGGCACTGATGCGGCGCCTTGCCGACGAGGGGACGCCGCTCACGGTATGCCCGCTGTCGAATGTAGCGCTGCGGATCTTCCCCGATCTCCAACGTCACAATCTGCGCCGGCTGCTCCACGCCGGCCTCTGCATCACGGTCAACTCCGACGACCCCGCGTATTTCGGAGGTCACGTCAACGAGAACTTCGTCCGTGCGGCAGCGGCGTTGGGCCTGACTGCCGAGGAGCAATTGAGCCTCGCCGACAACAGCCTCAAGGCTGCGTTCGTGGATGAAAGGCGACGTCAGGACTATCGGCGCGTCATCAGGGACATCAGGCCGCCACACCGGTCACCTGCATGACGACTGACACTTCCAGTCCCGGGCTCCGCGTCTGGCTCGCCGTCATCGTGCTCGGCGTTGCTTCGTTCACGATGGTCACGAGCGAGTTCGCGCCGGTCGGGCTGTTGTCCCAAATCGCCCTCGATCTTGGTCGAGACCAGGCCGCGGTCGGGCTCACGGTCACGCTCTATGCCTGGATCGGCGCTGCAAGCGGCCTGTTGTCCGCCGTTCTGCTGCAACGTTTTCCCCGCAAACCGCTGCTCGTTGTTCTGATGCTGGTGAAGTCTGCGACCAATCTTGCGGCAATGCTCTCCGACGGTTTCACGGGGTTGCTGCTGGCGCGGGCGGTCGGTGCTGTCGTTCACGGCTTCTTCTGGGCGATGGCGGCCGCGATCGCAACGCAGATCGCGCCGTCTCATCGCATGGGTGTTGCGACAGCGATCGTGTTCGGCGGAATCTCGATGGCAACCGTCATCGGCGTGCCGCTCGTCAACCTCATCGGACAGAACAACGGATGGCGCGCGGCTTTCGGCGTGATCGGCGGGGTCGGGTTGTGCACGTCCGCCCTGATGGTCGGCGTTCTTCCGCGGCTCCGGGCCGGATCGCCGGCGGGATGGCAAGCGCTGGCAGCGGTGGTGCGCCGACAGGACCTGCGGAGAATCTATTCCGTAACGGCGTTCATGGCGGCAGCGAATTTCGCAGCCTATACGTTCATCGAACCCTTCCTCGGCGAGATCGCGGATGTGCCGCCCTTCATGATCGGTGTGATGCTGTTCGGCTTTGGCGGAGCAGGATTTGTCGGCAACATCCTGACCGGCGTTCTGATCGATCGCTTCATGACATCTGTCATCACGTGGGGACTGCTGGCCCTCGCGGGCGCGCTTGTCGGGCTTGGATGGTTTGGCCCGCAACTGGGGGCCGGCGCGGTTGTTACCTTGCTCATCGTCTGGGGCGCCGCCGTCGCGGCGCTGTTCGCGGGCCTCCAGACTTGGATCTTACGCGCGGCCGGTTCCATGGCGATGTCCGCGGCCGCGGTCCACTCCGCGGTCATCAATTCGGCGATCGGCGTCGGAGCCATTCTTGGTGCCCGGATGCTGAATCTCTCGGATCTATCCGGAGTGATGCTGATGGCGGGAGTGATCGTCATCGTGCCGCTGTTGATCATGCGCGTGAGCCGAAGTGGCGAAACATGATCCGCGATGGCGAAACACGTTGTGGAACGAAAGCCTGCGCCGCGTCGAACCAGGACCATAATCACGGATTATTCCCTCTCCATTCTGCTCGACGATCCCTGGAAGGAGACTGCCATGACCGATCTCGTCACATGCCTCTGGTTCGATCAGGGCCGGGCGCGCGAAGCGGCGGAGTTTTATGCCGCGACGTTTCCCGACAGCCATGTCGGCGCGGGCCATCAATCTCCGATACCGGGCATCGGGCAGGGCGAGGAACTGACGGTCGAGTTCACCGTGCTCGGCCGGCGTTTCGTGGGGTTAAACGGAGGCTCCAACTACACGCCGAACGAGGCGGTCAGTTTCATGGTGCTCACCGACAGCCAGGAGGAGACCGACCGCTACTGGAATGCGGTCACTTCCAACGGCGGCAAGGAATTGCCGTGCGGCTGGTGCCGGGATCGCTGGGGCTTTGCCTGGCAGATCACGCCGCGGCGGCTGCTCGAGCTCGTCAACAGCGCCGACCGCGCCGCCGGCAAGCGCGCGATGGAGGCGATGATGACGATGAAGAACATCGACATCGCCGCGATCGAGCGCGCGGCGGCGGGGTAATCCGCGTGGTGGAATGATTTGGCCCGGGCTCGATAGTCAGGTGTCCGATCGAGCTGGCGTGTGCGGCACGCGGCCATTCGCGTTGCGGCGTGCGCTCGCCGCGACGATCACCCCGGCGCAAACGCGGGATGTGCCTGGTGCTGTCGCGTGATACGAAATTCGCATTCGCAGCTCTGGAGCCAGCCCTGATGTCCGTCGCAGCCGCCGCCAATCAACAGCAAAATCTCACCGCCGCCGAATCCGATCCGCAGACGCTTGGCTGGATGCAGGGCTTTCCGCCGCCGCAGGACAGGACCATCACCTTCCAGAACGGCTCGTTCCGCAGCTTCCCCGAATTGCGCTGGGCCTGGAGCAACATTCGCCAACTGGTGCCGACCGTGAATGTCTGGCGCGGGGCAGGGCCGGCGTCGGCGCTGCCGCGCGCAGACCATGATATCGGCGCGTCGGCATCGGTGACGATGGACGGTCGCCCGATGACCTTCGCGCGCATGCTAGAGGAAACCTATGCCGACGGCATCGCCGTGCTGCACCGGGGCAAGCTGATCTACGAGCGCTATTTCGGCGCCCTGAGGCCGCACAAGCCGCACATCGCGATGTCGGTGACCAAATCGTTCACCGGCACGCTTGCCGGTATCCTGATCGCCGAGGGCAAGATCGATCCGCAGGCGCCGATCACCGATTACGTGCCGGAGCTGAAGGCAAGCGCGTTCGGCGATGCCCGCGTGCACGAGGCGATGGATATGACCACCGGCCTCAAATACACCGAGGTCTATACCGACAAGAATTCCGACGTGTGGGGGCTGCGGCGCGCCAACGGCATGGCGCCGATCGAGCCGGGCTATGAGGGCGCGACCAATATCTTCGATTTCCTCTGCGCGCAGCAGAAGCAGGGCGAGCACGGCAAGGCGTTCGCCTACAAGACCGTCAACACCGACGTGCTGGCCTGGATCTGCCGCCGTGCTAGCGGCATGACGCTGTCCGACCTGCTCTCCGAGCGGATCTGGGCGCCGATGGGCGCCGAGGAGGATGCGCATTATCACGTCGACCGCATCGGCACCGAAAGCGGCGGCGGCGGATTGTCGACGACGCTGCGCGATCTTGCCCGGTTCGGCGAGACGATCCGCAACCACGGCCGCTTCAACGGCCGCCAGATCGTACCGTCTCAAGTGGTCGAGGACATCGCGCGCGGCGGCGATCCCGAGAAATTCAAGCCTGCCGGCTACACAACACTGCCAGGGGCGTCCTACCGCAATCAATGGTGGGTGACGCACAATGCGCACGGCGCCTTCATGGCGCGCGGCGTTTATGGCCAGGGTCTCTATATCGATCCGAAGGCCGAGATAGTGATCGCGCGCTACGCCTCGCACCCGGCCGCCGGCAACGCCGCCAACGACCCTGTGACGCTGCCGGCTTACATGGCGCTGGCCAAGGATTTGATGGCGGGAGGGTAGGACGAAGGCAGGTTGGTTCGCTCGCGCAAGACGCGTAGCCCGGATGAGCGCAGCGATATCCGGGGCCTTTCCGTCTGCTGATCGCGGCTTGTCCCGCATGTCGCTTCGCTCATGCGGGGCTACGATCACGTCCGCGAGATTTTGTCGAAGCGCTTGATCAGGCGCTCCCGCTTGATGCGGGACAGCCGCCTGATCCAGAACACGCCGTCGAGCTGATCGATCTCGTGCTGATGGCACACGGCGCGCAGGCCGTCGGACTCTTCGGTCTGCATGTTTCCGTCGAGATCCTGATAGCGGATGCGGACGCGGGCGTGACGCTCGACCTCGTCGTTGACCCCGGGCATCGAGACGCTGCCTTCCTTGTGCAGGATTATCTCGGGCGAGGTCCGGATGATCTCCGGATTGACATAGGTCCGCGCGCCCTCGCTGGCATCGAACTCGAGCACCACGACGCGCAGGGATACGCCGATATGCGGCGCGGTGATGCCGATGCCCGGCGCCGCATGCATGGTCTCGAGCAGGTCCTGCGCCAGTTCGCGCAGCGCGTCGTCGAACATGGTCACCGGCTCGGCCGGCAGCGCAAGGCGCGGATCGGGATAGCGCACGATGGGGCGAATGGTCATGCTCGTGTCTTAGGCCAGCGCATCGCGCCGGACAACATGCTGATCCCGGGCACCGCGTGCGGCGCGCCGTTCAGAGATGCTTTTCGAAGAACAGATCGGGGTAGGGGTCGTCGTTGAAGCGCGGGATCTCGGTCCAGCCCGTCCTGCGATAGAGCTGGCCGGCTTCCGGCAGCGCGCTGTTGGTGTCGAGCCGTAACACCGCGATGCCGAGCTCGCGTGCGGCCTTCTCGGCGGCGTCCATCAGGCGGCGGCCAAGGCCGAGGCCGCGCGCGCCAGGTGCGACCCAGAGCCGCTTGATCTCCGCGAACTCGCCGCCGCTGCCCTTCAGCCCGACGCAGCCGATCGGCAACCCGTCCGACATCGCCACGATGAAGCTGCCGCGTGGGCGCACCATGTCCTTGGCCTCGGGGTCGCGCGACAGCCTGACGTCAAAGCCTTTCTCGAACCGCCGCGCGAGCTCGGCGTAATATTCGCCGAGGCAATAGCGCGCCTCGTCGCTGCGCGGATCCATCTCATCGAGGGCGGTGCCGTCGCGGCCAAGCGCCGAGGCGATCAGGTCCATCGCCGCCAGCAGCGCCTCGCGCTGGCTGTGGTGGGCGAGAAAGTCCTTGGCCTGCCGATTGGAGATCGCTTCATAGGCGCTGAACTCGCGCTTACCCGCCGCCGTCAGCCGTGCGATGCGGCGGCGCGCATCGTCGCCATGCGCCGTGGTCTCGATCAGGCCTTCGTCCTCGAGGCTGCGCAGCAGGCGGCTCATCAGGCCGGAATCGAGCCCGAGATAATCCCTGATCTCGCCGACATCGGCGCGGCCGTGTCCGATCGCGTTCAGCACGCGCGCCGCGCCGAGCGGCCGGCCGCGCCCGAGGAACGAGGTGTCGAGCGCGCCGACGGCGGAGGTCACGGCACGGTTGAAGCGACGGACGCGGGACACGGGGTCGAGCATATATCTGACTTTAGTCAGATATCGTCGCCGCGTCAATCGGCCGGCGATCCAGACCGAATGAAGCCATGCCGCCTAGTGCAGATGCCGCAACTTGTCCGGGTTCCTCACCAGATAGATCGCCACGACCTTGCCGTCCTCGATGTCGAGCGCGGTGGTCGACAGCTCGCCGTCGGTCTCGAGCGTGATGAAGCCGGGCAATCCGTTGATGAAGCCGGTGCGAACCAGGTGCGAGCTGTGGTTGCGGAAATGCGCCGCCAGCGATTCATGCAAGCGCATCACGGCATCGAAGCCGAGGATCGGCTTGTTCGCTGCCGGACGCTTGCCGCCGCCGTCGGCATGCACGCTGACATCGGCCGCCAGCATGGCACCGAGCGCCTTCATGTCGCCGCTGCGCGATGCCGCGAAGAAGGCCTCGGCGAGCGCGATGCCGCGCTGCTTCTCGATCTGGAAGCGCGGGCGCGCCTCGCGGATATGGTTGCGCGCGCGGCCGGCGAGCTGACGGCAGGTCGCCGGCGTTCGCTGGATGGTTGCCGCGACCTCGTCGAAGCCAAGTCCGAACACGTCGTGCAGCAGGAAGGCCGCGCGCTCCAGCGGCGACAGCCGCTCCAGCGCCAGCATCAGCGGCAGGGTGACGTCATCGTCCTGCTCCTCGACGACCGGATCCGGAAGCCACGGGCCGACATAGGTCTCGCGCTGGCGGCGCGCGGATTTGAGCTGATCGAGGCAGAGCCGCGTCACCGTGCGGCGCAGGAACGCCTCCGTCTCGCGCACCTCGCTGCGGTCGGCCTTCATCCAGCGGATGAACGCCTCCTGCACCATGTCCTCGGCATCGGCCACCGAGCCGAGCATGCGATAGGCGACGCGCATCAGCCCGGGACGCAGCGGCGCGAAGTCAGCCGCTGCGTCGTCTCGTGCCGTTTCCGCGGTCACGCTGCGGCCATCCTGGCCTTGATCACGTGCGGATCGACGAAGCCGCCAAAGCCGACCGCGATCCGGTTCCAGCCGTTGATGATGTTGATCAGCAAGGTCACCTTGACCTGCTCCTCCGGCGTGAAATGCGCCTTCAGCGCCTCGTAGGCCGCGACATGGGTGTGCTGCTCGCAGATCCGAGTCAGGGCCTCGGTCCAGCCGAGCGCGGCGCGCTCGCGATCGGTGTAGCAGGGCGCTTCGCGCCAGGCCGACAGCAGGTAGATGCGCTGCTCGGTCTCACCCTCATCGCGGGCGAATGTCGTGTGCAAATTGATGCAATTGGCGCAGCCGTTGATCTCCGAGGCGCGAATCTTCACGAGCTCGGCGAGCTTCGGCTCGAGGCTGGAGGAGATCGCGACCGACGCGTCGAACCAGATCTTCATGATCTTGGGGGCGGCGGCGAGCGGATCAAGTCTGACAGTCATGGTCGGTTTCCCTGGGTTGGTTGACGACATCATGACGAACGAGGAACGGCGAATGTGACATGCCGGCGTGATATTTTCATCTGCCGCGGCGCTATTGGGGCGCGAGATCGCTCGCCGCTTGGCGGAGTTCTTGCAGCAGCTCTGTTTCCCATCGCGAAGGATCCGTCAGGAACCGCGCGAGATTGTCGAAACAATAATACCCGAACTCCGACTTCGATCGCGCGGCGGAGGTCGCGGCTGCGCGCGCCAGCAATCGCGCCGCATACTGCTTCGCCGTCATCAGGCTCGCCGCATGCTCGGCCATCTTCGCCATTCGCCAGAGCGCGGCGTGATCGATGGCATTGCCGAGGTCGCCGAAATAGAATTGCTCCGCGAGCTCCAGGCGAGGACTCGCGTCGCCTGCGTTCTCCAGCATCAACGGAGCGATCTTCTCGAAAAAGAAGTTCTCGTGGTCGGTATCGACCAGCCCGTAGTAGCGCAGCAGGACATCGTTGCTCGTTTTGTCCAGGCGCGCGAGGCACCACGCGGCGTAGCCGAACAGCGCGGTCGGAATCTCGTCTCCGTAAGGATCGTACCAGGCGTTGGCATGCGGTCCGATGTGCGTGCATGCCGCGTCGATCAGCCCGCGGATCGCAGGTGCGGCGCCGGGGCAGTGCTTCGCAACATGCGAGAAGAACTTCTTCTCGTTGAGCCGCTTGCCGTCGCAACGGAACACCGCCTGCAGGTGGTTGTCGTAGGGACGCTCGTTGATATCGGGACCGATCTGCGCCGTGAGCGCATCGATGGCTGCGACACAATCGGGCTCGCTCATCGAGGCGAGATCGACGGTGTAGGTGCTGAACCGCCTGGCGAGCGTCTCGGCCTTCTTGGCGAGCGCGGCATCCTTATCCTCTTCTTGCGGTTCGGGTGGCGCGGGCCTGAAATGATCCTCGGTTACGGGCACCGCCCGGATGCGGTGTACCGGATCGCCTGGCGCGCCGGAGACCGTCACCATCCCCTCCGTGAACCGCATATCGAGGCGACGGTCGGGCAGGGGCGTCGCCTTCGACCAGCCGCGGGCGCGTGCCAGCCAGGGACGGTCGTCCATCCCGAACCGCTCCAGCATGATCTTGGGCGAAACCGTCCCGTCCACACCGACGCAGGCGACGAAGTCATGCCGCTTCAACCAGAAAGCCTGGCTATCGCCTTGCCAGACGATCACGTCGCGCTCGGAGAGTTCGAAGTCGCGGAGATTGCTGCTGACATTGGCGTAGTGGCTATTCGGATCCGGCCACAGATCGGGATGCGATTTCGCGTTGATCTGGTTGGTCGTCAGCGTGGCCTCGCGATCGAGCAACTGCGACACCTTGCGGTAGATCTCGCCTCGCCGAGGCGGCAATCCCTGCTTCCGCCTGTCGAGGTCGAGCTGGGTCGTGTCGGGCAACCCTTCCGCCTGCATCCACATCGGCGCGACGGAGTGCAGCCGCCGCAGCGGAAACGCCTGCCAGATCTCGACGGCAAAGCTGAAATACTCCCGCTGCGCCGTGGTGCCTCTGCCCAGCAACCGGGAGACAAGCGAGCTCTCCTCGGTAATCATCGGGAGCCGGGAATTGTCGGCGCGCAGCCAATAGCGGCCGCACGGGCTCGAGCGGATCAGGAACGACCTCGCCCGCGATCCCTCGCAGCTCGACACCTCGTGATGGCCCGTCTGCGGATCGATGCGCAGCAACAGTGCAACGATTCCGTTGTCGTGCCGGAACGCGGAAACCAGAATCCGGCCAGCCTGGTCCAGAACCGGCGGGCACAGCGAGTTGCCGCTCGGCATGTCCAGAACCGAGCGGACGATCGCCCTGCGCTCGAGGTCGATGACATGCAGGTCAGTCGCGTTCGCGGCGTGATAAAGCAGGAGATAGACTAACCGGCCATCCTTGCTCTGGAGAAATCCGTAACTCAGATAATCGTCGCGCGCGTCCTTTCCGTCGTGGCCGCGCGCCCAGGGCGTTTGCAGCCGATCGACGAGTTGGCGACGCGCGAGATCATAGAAGATGAATCCCGCGTCGGTGTTGAAGAACCAGGCGATGCCATCCAGCAGCAGCCCGGCATTCCGCGCGGGCCGCTGGCCGAGGGCAGGACGCATGATCCAGTCATCCTGGCCGTCGACCTGGATTGCGGAGTACTCGGTGTTGCCGATTCTGCGGATGGAATTCACCATCGGGTAACCCTGCGAAGCCGCCTCGTCGTCCCGGGTTGCTTCTTTATATGCGAGCCGGACAACGTCCGATTAATGCGATCGGGAAATAAGAGGTTGACTGGCCGGCGATCGCCGGCGCGGGACAACTTGCCGCATGCCTCTTGCTGTGCGCCGACGAGCCGGTCAAGCGCGCGCCAGCACCAGCACGTTGCCGGCAAGGATCGCGGCGGCGCCGGCGAGCACCGGCCAGCCCAGCGCAAGGTGCTCGAACAGCGCGGACAGCACGAGCGCGACGAGCGGCACCAGCGCGAGCGTATAGGCCGCGCGGCCGGGACCGAGCCGGCGCACCAGCTCGAAATAGAGCGTGAAGGTGATGCAGGACGCGGCGATCGCGAGATAGAGGAAGCTCGTCACGTAGGAGGGCGAAATGTCGGCTACAAACGGCGTGCCCGTCGCGACGGCCCACAGCGCGCTCGCCGCCGCGCCGACGAACGCGCCCCAGCCGAGCACGGAGGCGACAGGCAGTCCGGCGCGCTGGTTGCGCACGCTGACCGTTGTCCCGGCGCCGGTTGCGATGGCCGCGGTGAGCGCCCAGGCGAATCCCGCAAGCGGTGCGACTCCCTGCGCGGCGGCACCGGGCAGGAAGATGATCGCCAGTCCAAGAATGCCGCACAGCGCGCCCCACACGAATCCGGAAGAGATCGGCACACCGAGCACGGCACGCGCGATCACGGCCGCGAACAGCGACGATGTCGACAGCACGAGTGCCGCAAGCCCGCTCGGCATGCGTGCGGTCGCCTCATAGAAGGCGATGAAGGCAATGGCGAAGAACAGCAGGCCCTGCAACGCGACCGCCGGCCGATCCTTGCGCGGGATCGAGAGCGTCACGCCGCGCATCCGGCCGTAGCCGAGCAGGATGACGCCCGCGAGCACCATGCGCAGCGCGACCGACCACGGCGCGGGCGTCACGCCGGCCTGCATTGCCGTTGCCAGCGCGCCGCCGCCCCAGAGCAGCGCGGTCACTGCGAACAGCAGGGCCGTCATGGCGCGCCGGCGCCATCGCGCAGTGCGCGCCAGCCGTCGGCGTCGATCCGCGCGCTTTCTCCCTCAAGCCGGGTGAGGGCGGAATCGAGCGTGGCGCGTTCGCTCTCCGACAGCCGCGCCAGCAGCCGCGCTTCGATGGCGTTGCCGAGTGCGGCGATCCGGTTGAATGCGGCCCGGCCGCTGCGGGTGATGCTGACGGCGGCGAAGCGCCGGTCGGACTTGCCGGAGCGTCGCACCGCGAAGCCGAGCTCTGTGAGCTGGCCGATGCCGCGGCTGACCGCGAACGGATCGAGCGCGCAGGCGCGACCGATCTCGGAGGCGTTGGCCGCGTCGCGCTCGGCGATGACGGCGAGGATGCGCCAGCCCGCCTGGCTCAATCCGAACGTCTCGCCGTAGAAGCGCTCGAGCGGGCGGGCGACCTGCGCTGTGACCAGGAACAGGCGGTAAGGCAGCCAGGCGCTTAGCTTGAGGCCATCATCGGACGCAGGGGCAGCGCTTTGCTTCATGCCGGCGAGGTTCGCATAGTTAGTTGCAAAGTGCAAGCATATCACAAATATGGTGATGCGGTCTGACCACCTGCGCGAAAAATCCCGACACACTTGTCACTCCCGCTCGCTAGCGCTGCCGAGCCAGATTGCGGCATGGCCAATGACGAACGGTCGCCGGCGCTGGAACCGCGCTCGGGGAGCGGAGTTCGTCCAAATCGGAGATGGAGAGACCATCATGAATAAATCAGCTGAAAACGATCGTGGCGGACTGGCAGCGATGCAGACGCCGCCGGTGGTGTCACGGGAGGCGTGGGAGGCGGCGCGCCTGGAGATGCTGGTGAAGGAAAAGGCCCAGGTGCGGGCACGCGACGCGCTTGCGGCGGAGCGGCGGCGGATGCCCTGGATGGCCGTCGAGAAGCCGTATGTCTTCGAAGGACCGAACGGCAAGGCGAGCCTGCTAGACCTGTTCGAGGGCCGCCGGCAGCTCATCATCTACCGCGCCTTCTTCGAGCCCGGCGTGTTCGGCTGGCCGGACCATGGCTGCCGCGGCTGTTCGCTCGGCGCCGATCAGGTCAGTCATCTCTCCCATCTGAACCAGCGCGACACCACGCTGGCTTACGCCTCGCGCGCGCCGCAGGCGGACATCGCGCGGCTGAAGGCGCGGATGGAGTGGGACATGCCATGGTACACGATCACCGACAGTTTTGACACCGACTTCGGCGTTGCCGAGTGGCACGGCCACAACGTCTTCATCCGCGACGGCGAGCGGATCTTCCGCACCTATTTCGTCAACAGCCGCGGCGACGAGGCGATGGGTACGGTGTGGAGCTATCTCGACATCACGCCGCTCGGCCGCCAGGAACTCTGGGAGGACTCGCCGAAGGGTTATCCGCAGGGCCCGACCTACAAATGGTGGAACTGGCACGACAATTACGAAGCCGAGGCCACGCCGAACGCAAAATGGGCGGCGGTGACCGATGCCGGCGAGGCCGCGTTCCGCAAGATCGCGGAGCAGGAGCGCAAGGCGACGTAAGGGGTAGAACGGGGAGAACGCGCGGCGTGCTTCCGAGGGCTTCGGTTTTGATTGGATCAGAACCGAAGCTCCCGCTTCTTGTCTTGCCTGCTTTCTTGACGCGGACCGGCGTCCGCCTCGCTCGACGCTCTAGCGGCCATTGTCCTTGGCCGAGAGTGCCTTCAGCGCCGACAAGGTCTGCCGCAGCCCGCGATCGAGACGCTTGTCGCGGCGGATCACCACCGCGAGCCGGCGGTAGAGCTTTGGTGACAGCGACCGGACGACCAGGTCGCGCTGCTTGGTCCTGGCGGGGACGGCCATGCCGGGCAGCACCGCACAGCCCAGCCCGGCGCGCACCATCTCCTTGATCGCCTCGACGCTGCCGAGCGACATCAACGGCTTCAAGGACACGCCGCCGCGGGCCAGCCACTCGTCCGCGGTGCGCCTGGTGTTGCCGCCCGGCTCGAACAGCAGCACCGGCCTGGTCGCCAGCACCTCCGGCGTGATCCGCGCCGGCAGTTGCAAGTCGCGGGGCGCGATCAGCACGAACTCGTCGTTCATGACCGGCGTGATCTCGAAGCTGCGTCCCGACACCGGCAGCGTGACGAGCGCGATGTCGATGGTGTTTTCCTCGACCGCCCTTGCGATCTCCGCGGTGTTGCCGGTCGTGACCGTGATCTCCAGCGAGGGCAGCGCGGCGCGCAGCTCCTTCAGGATCGGCGGCAGCAGGAAGATGCAGGCGGTCGCACCGGTGCCGAGCCGCACGCGGCCTGCCGTTCCCGTCGTCTACTGTGCAACGGCGTCGACCGCCGACGCCACCGCCGCATTGATCTGATGCGCATGGGAGAGCAGCGCGACGCCGGCGGCGGTCGGTCTGGCCTTGCGTCCGACCCGCTCGATCAAGGTCGCATTCAGGCTGCGCTCGAGCTGGCGCACCTGCAGACTCACCGCGGGCTGCGTGAGTTGCAACCGCTCGGCCGCCGCCGAGAAGCTGCCGCAGTCGATCACGACTGCGAAGCTTTCGAGATAATCGAGGTTGAGGTTCTTCATCAAAGTATCTCTTATGCCGCGCATAAGCTGTCAAAGCTTCACTTATATAACGCCGGGGCGCATAGTCCGGCAAGCGACGGCTTCGGCAGACCGGGAGCAGGCATTGTCCGCCCTCAAGTCCATTGGCGGTGTCATCGTCGAGCTGGGGCGCTATCTTGCGGTCTCGCCGCATTCGCGCATCCGCCGCCGGCAGGCTGCGCGAGCTCGATGATCGCCTGCTGGCGGATGTCGGACTGTCGCGCAGCGATGTCGAGATGAGCCCGTGGTGCCCGCAGCGTGCACCAACGCGCCGTCGAAGCACAGGCATGATGCCGCTAGACGAGGCAAGGATGAGAGACAACGAAGACACCGTGATCCGCGACGCCACAGAGGTCGACATGGCGGAGGTGCAGCGCATCTACGCGCACCACGTGCTCAACGGGCTGGCGACCTTCGAGGAAGTGCCGCCGACACTCGACGAGATGCTCGGGCGCCGTGCCGCCGTGCTGGCCGCGGGGCTGCCGTATCTCGTGGCCGATATCGACGGACGGGTGGCCGGCTACTCCTACGCGACAGCGTACCGGCCGCGGCCGGCCTATCGCAACACCATTGAAGACTCGGTCTACGTGTCGGAAGCCCTGCGTGGCCGCCACGTCGGCGCGGCGCTACTGCGGGCGCTGATCGAACGATCGGAGGAGGGACCCTGGCGGCAAATGATCGCCGTGATCGGCAACAGCGGCAACGCCGGATCGATCGCGCTGCACCGTCGCATGGGCTTCGAGATGGTCGGAACGTTGAGGTCGGTGGGCTTCAAGCTCGGGCAATGGGTCGACACCGTGCTGATGCAGCGGCCGCTGGGGCCCGGCGCTTCCACGCTTCCGTCAGACAGGGAAACGGCCCGGTGATCGCACGCCGGGTCGTGATTGCCCTCGGGCTGGCTCAACTGATCTCGTGGGGCGCGACCTACTATCTGATCGGCGGGTTCGGCGAGCAGATCGCCGCGGATCTCGGCTGGAGCCGCGACATCGTCTACGGCGGATTTGCCGCGGCGCTCTTGGTGATGGGCGTGACGTCGCCCCTTGCGGGCAGGTGGGTGGACAAAAGCGGCGGCCGGCAGGTCATGGTCGCGGGGGCGGTGATCAACGCGCTCGGCTGCGCGGGTCTCGCGCTCTCGGACCAGATCGGCAGCTATTTCGCATCCTGGATCGTTCTTGGCCTCGGCATGCGGCTGACGCTGTACGATGCGGCCTTCGCGGCGCTGGCCCGGATCGGCGGGCCGGAAGCGCGCCGTGCGATGTCCGGGATCACCTTGCTTGGTGGCTTGGCCGCCACCGTGTTCTGGCCGCTCGGCCATACGCTATCGGACCATTTCGGCTGGCGCAGCGCGGTGCTGGCCTATGCCGGCATTGCGCTATTGACGATCCCGCTGCATCTGCTGATTCCGAACCAGCGATTTGCCGGCGTGCCGGGCGCTGCTGCGGTGGCATCGAGGCAACCGCGCGCGGTGGGGCGGCGGCAGCTTGCAGCGGCGAGCGGGCTCTATGCCGTAATCATGACCGGCGCGAACTTCCTGAACGCGGGCATGTCCGCGCACATGATCGCGGTGCTCACCGGCCTCGGGCTCACCGTCACCGTTGCGGTCTGGATCGCAACGCTGCGGGGGATCGGGCAATCCGCCGCGCGTCTCTGCGAAGTCCTGTTCGGCGTCCGGCTCGATCCGCTCGCGCTCAACCTGATGGCCTGCCTGATCATGCCGCTCTCCTTCATCGCCGGCCTGTTCAGCGGATCAGCGCGGGAGATGGGGATCGCGTTTGCGCTGCTCTACGGCGCCTGCAACGGCATTCTGACCATCACCAGGGGAACGCTGCCGCTCATCCTGTTCGATCATCGCAGCTATGGCACGCTGGTCGGCCGGCTCATTGTCCCGAGCTTCATCCTGCCGGCGGCGGCGCCGCTGATCTATGCAATCGTGATCGACCGGTTCGGCGATGCGAGCGCGCTCTATCTCTCCACCGGTCTCGCCCTGGTGACGCTGCTTGCCGCCATCCTGCTCAAGCTGCTGTTTCCGCCGCCGCTCGCGGCCGCGAAGCAATAGCCGCGTCGGCGGTGTCGATCTCAACCCGCCGCCGGCTCGCGCGGCAGCCACAGCGACAGCCAGCCGCCGAGCGCCAGCAGCGCGACATTGCAGCCGAGCGCGATCGTGAAGGCGTGCGCGTAGTCATCGGCCAGCGGATGCGGCCCGAGCAGGCTGTAGAAGACGCCGCCGATAATCGCGACGCCGAGTGCCGCGCCGATCTGGAAGGTCGAGATCATCATGCCCGACGCCAGCCCGGCATGGCGCGGATCGATGCTGCCGATCACGGCCTTGATCACCGAGGGCATCACGGTGCCGAAGCCGAGCCCGCCGCAGATCAGGCCGAATTCGAGGCTTTGCGGAAGCGCGCCGCCGACCGACAGCATCACGACACCGAAGCCGACAACCTGGAGCGCAAAGCCCAGCGTCAGCGTGCGGGCACCGAGCCATTGCATCACCAGCGATGATACCAGCGAGCTGACGAAGAAGCCGGCGGCAAAGGGCAGGGTGGCAAGGCCGGCTTCCAGCGGAGATTGGTGCAGGCCATTTTGCAGGTAGACCGCGAAGGTCAAATAGAACGACGACAGCATGTAGAAGGCGAGCGCCATCACCAGCCCGATCACGAAATCGCTGTTGCGCAGCAGATGCGGCGCGACCAGCGGATCGCCGCCACGGGCTTCGAGCCGCGCCTCGAAGCGGACGAAGGCGGCGAGCATCAGCGGAGATGCCAGCAGCATCGCGACGATCCAGATAGGCCAGCCGGATTCCCGGCCCTCGATCAGCGGATAGACCAGAAGGCCGAGCGTGAGCGACAGCAGGATGACGCCGCCGACGTCGAGCCGCTGCGCGTGCGCGGCGCGCGAGTCGGCGAGGTACAGCAGGCCGCCGACGAAGGCGGCGAGGCCGATCGGCACGTTGATCAGGAAGATCGCCTGCCAGGCCAGTCCGAACGGTTGCGCCGAGACGAGGACGCCGCCCAGCAGCTGGCCGCAGATATTGGCAAGGCCGAAGGTCGCGCCATAGAAGCCGAGCGCGCGGCCCTGTTCGGCCGCCGGAAACAGCACGCGGATCGAGGCGAGCACCTGCGGCGCCATCACGGTGGCGGTGAGGCCCTGCAAGATCCGTCCGGCGACCAGCATGGCCGGTGACCACGCGATGCCGCACAGCACGGATGCGATCGTGAAGCCGGCGACGCCGATCAAAAACATCTGCCGCCGCCCCAGGAGATCGCCGAGCCGGCCGCCGGTGATCAGGAACACGGCGTAGGTCGCGGCATAGGCCGAGATCACGAACTGCACGTCGCTCGAGCTGGCGCCGAGATTGTCGCGAATGGCTGGCAGTGCGAGGTTGACGACATTGAAATCGAGGATCGGCAGGAAGGCGCCGGTGAGCAGCACCGGCAGCGCCAGCCATCGCCGCGGGTCGATCGTCGCCGGCCGCGCGCCGTGCAATTGCAACGTCTCGGTGGTCTCGCTCGTCACCTGCCAGCTCCTCTCGGCAATCGACGGCGCCCTCACGAGGGGTGTCCGTCGGTTGAACGTCCGGGATGATGGCCTGTCCGTTTGTGATAAGATATTATCCAGCACTGCGAAGTGAGTTTGCAAAAATGCACAGCGTCATCGACTGGAACGACCTTCGGCTTGTCCTCGCGGTCGCGCGGGAAGGCAGCCTCTCGGGGGCGGCGCGCCGACTCGGCGTCACGCATTCCACCGTGTTTCGCCGCCTCGGCACGATCGAGGATGCGAGCGGAACGCGCATGTTCGAGCGCTTCCGCGACGGCTACGCGCCGACACCGGCCGGCGAGATCGCGGCGGTGTCGGCAGCCCGGCTCGAGGACGAAGTGCTTGCGCTCGAGCGCAAGCTGGCGGGGCAGGACCTCAGGCCGTCGGGGCCGGTGCGGATCACGACGACGGACACGCTCGGCGCGGTGCTGATGCGGCATCTGCCGGCGATGCGCGCCGCGCATCCGGAGATCCAGCCGGAAATCATCATCTCGAATGCGATGGCGAACCTGACGCGCCGCGAGGCCGAGATCGCGATCCGGCCGACGCCGGCGCCATCCGAACTGCTGGTCGGACGGCGCATTGCCGATATTGCCCATGCGGTCTACGGATCGCGCGCCTATCTCGCCCGCCGCGCCGACGGGGATTTGTCGGTGCACGACTGGATCGGGCTCGACGATGCGCTGGCGGGGACCGTCATCGCCGGCTGGATGCGCGAGAACCTGCGTTCGGCGCGGACCGTCTGCCGGGTCGATGCGCTTCCGGCGCTGCGCGATGCCGCGGCGGCGGGACTGGGGCTTGCCCTGCTGCCCTGCTATGTCGGCGACCTCGTGCCCACGCTGCGCCGCCTGACGCCGAAAGCACTGGCGGAGCCGCGCTCGGCGCTGTGGCTATTGACCCATGACGATCTCAAGCGCACCGCGCGCATCCGCGCGACGCTCGATTTTCTCGCCAGGGCGCTCGCCTCGGAGCGTGCGCTGTTCGAGGGAAAGCGCGCCGGAAGCGCGCGCCGCTAGTGTCCCGAATCCGAAGTTCGCATCATTTGCCGCACCTTCGGAGCGAACTTCGGATTCGATAAGGACACTAGCAAACTTATGATTCTAGTGTGCTTTGTGAATGCGAAGTTCGTGAAAGTGGCTGCCGCGAAATCGCACGAAGTTCGCATTCAGCACAATAGCCGGCCGGCGCACAGATCGTTCAGGAGCCGACAACTTCCGTGACGGTATGGATTTCCTCTGCCGCGCGATTGGCAGGCATCCGATGATGCTCGCGAAAGGCACCAACGATCGTCTTCAGCACCGCGCGTGATTTTGCATCTGACAGCGCCGACAGCAGCGTGATCTCGGACGGCGGCAGGGCAGGCAGGCCGAGCCGCCCGCTGACCTCGATCGTCCCGGCCGGGGCGAGCCGGCGGGAGAACACCGACGTAGCGAGGCCTGCGGCGACCGCATCGGCGACAGCAAAGGACCCACAGCCCAGGAAGCTTTCCGTCCACGGGATGTTCGCGGCCGCCAGCGCGCGCGTCGCGATGTTGAGCACGCCGCAGGACGGCGAGGAAGCGGCGAGCCGCAGCGGCTCGCCGGCGCGATGGACGAAGTCCGGCGTGGCGAACCAGCCATAGTGATCCGTCACCAGCATCTCGCCGTCGCGGCGGTCGTCCTCGCGGCGGATGATGGCGGCATCGATCTCGCCGCGATCGAAGGCGTCGAGCAGGTCGCGGGAATCCTCGAGCCGGACTTCGATGGTAAGCGCCGGGTCGTGCGCGTGCAGTCGCGCCAGCAAGGTCGGGACCTCCGCGCCTCCGACATGGGTGGCAATGCCGAGCGAGAAGCGACGCGGGCGCACGGGCGACAACGCCGCGACGGCGCGATCATGCGCGGCGAGCAATTCCTGCGCGGGGGCGAGGAAAGCTGCGCCCTGCGCCGACAGGCGCACCAGGCGCGGTGTCCGTTCGATCAGCCTGTGGCCGAGCTGGCTTTCCAGCCGCTTCAACTTGACGCTGATCGCGCCCTGCGTGGTGCCGAGTGTTTCGGCGGCGCGCGTAAAGCTCTTGAGATCGGCGATGGTCACGAATGTCTTCACGGCGTCGACGTCGAGCGTGGTCATGTCAGTCATCCGGATTTGTTGTCTCTGAAATATCTAGTCATCCAATTCACCAATGCTCAAGGCGTGACTAGCTTTGCGCTGTGAAGCGCCGTGGCCACCCGATTCCTGCCGCTGCTGCGTCAATACATCGTGAGTCGATCGATCGACGCTGCTGCCAGCACCCTGGCAACAGCGTGCGGTATGCCGTTGGCTTGCCACAACAAAAGGCCTGATCATGTCTACTGAACTGAGCCGCCGCGGCGCTGTCGTGCTGTCTGCCGTATGCCTTGCCTGCCTGATGTTCGGATTGGAGATTTCCAGCATCCCCGCGATCCTGCCGACGCTGGAGCGAGTGCTGCATGCCGACTTCAAGGCGCTGCAATGGATCATGAACGCCTACACGATCGCGGTCACCACGGTGCTGATGGCGATCGGGACGGTCGCGGACCGCTATGGACGCAAGCGCATCTTCCTGGTCGCGATCGCGGCGTTCGGCATCACCTCGCTGATCTGCGGCATTGCCTCGAGCGTCGAAATGCTGATCTTCGCCCGGTTCCTGCAGGGCCTCAGCGGCGGCGCGCTCTTGATCTGCCAGATCGCCGTGCTCTCGCACGAATTCCAGGGCGGCCGGGTGCGCGCCGTCGCCTGGGGCTGGTGGGGCGTCATCTTCGGCATCGGCCTCGGCTTCGGCCCGATCATCGGCGGCGCCGTTGTCGCGGTGCTGAGCTGGGAGTGGGTGTTCCTCGTCCACGTGCTGTTCGCGGCCGCGGCGTTCGTGCTCACGATCGGCGGTGTGCATGAATCGAGGGACCCAAAGGCCAGCAGCCTCGACGTCGCCGGTATCGTGACGATGTCGGTCGCGGTGTTCTGCCTCGCCTTCTACATCACGCAGGGGCCGGATCTCGGCTTCGTCAGCTTGAAGGGGCTTGCGATCCTCGGCGTCTCCGCGGCGAGCTTCGCCGCGTTCCTGGTTGCCGAGAGAATCAGCCGGCGGCCGATGTTCGACTTCTCTGTCTTTCGGATCCCGGCTTTCTCCGGTTCGATCGTCGGCTCGGCGGCGATGAACCTCAGCTACTGGCCCTTCATGATCTATCTGCCGATCTGGTTTCATGCAGGCCTCGGCTATGACAGCGTGTCCGCGGGACTTGCCTTGCTTGCCTACACGCTGCCGACGCTGGTGATGCCACCGTTCGCCGAACGACTGTCGCTGCGCTATCAGCCCGGACTGATCATTCCGGTGGGGCTGTTCACGATCGGCGCCGGATTCATGCTGATGAAATTCGCCAGCGCCGCCGCGCAGCCGGACTGGCTGACGATGCTGCCCGGCTGCCTGCTCGCCGGAATTGGCCTCGGCATCACCAACACGCCGGTCACCAACACGACGACCGGCTCGGTCTCGAGCGACCGCGCCGGCATGGCCTCGGGCATCGACATGAGCGCGCGGATGGTTTCGCTTTCGGTCAACATCGCGCTGATGGGCTTCATCCTGGCAAGCGGCGTGTTGGCGTATCTGAAGGCGGTGCTACCGGCGCTGGACGGCGCGCAACTTCGCGCGATCGGCGAGCGGATCGCGGCCGGCGACGTCGCAGCCGCGCCGGAGCTGACCGGCCCGGTCGTGCATCAGGCACTCGCGAGCGGCTTCGGCTGGGTGATGCTCTATGGCGGCATCGGGGTGTGGATCATGGCCGCGCTCAGCTTCCTGATCTTCAATGCGCGGCCGGTGCGGCAGGCCGAGGCTCACGGCACGAAGTGAACACGATGTCGCCGTGCCTGCCCAGGCGCCGGGGCGGGCAGACGGTACCGGTCACTTCACGAGGGTCAGCAGCGGCTTGTCCTTCTCGACGATGTAAGTCGCAAGCTCGCTGGCGGTGACGTCGCCGACATTCCTCGCCGCATGGACCGTGCCGGCGGGAATGAACAGCACGTCGCCGGCCTTCAGGCTCGCCGGCGGCCTGCCGTCGACGTCGTATTCGAGGGGGCCGGCGAGCACGTAGATGATTTCTTCGCCCGGATGCGTGTGGCGGCCGAAGGCCTTGCCCGGCGCGATGTCGACCCGCACCTGCACGGCTTCACGTCCGCCGACGCTGAGGTCGTGGCGCTGCAGGTCGGTTCGCGTGAAACCGGCCGGTTGCTGCGCGTGTGCGCTCGGTATGGTCAGGAGGCTCGCGGTGAACAAGGCCGTCCTTGCGAGCAGGCGCGTTGCCTTCATCAGCTTGCTGGTCATCTTGAACTCCAGTCTTCTGGACTTGCCCGACCGCGAGCCGGCAAGCGGCCGGCCCGCGTCGGAGATCGTCTATGTGCTCGTTTCAGACGAGGGTGGTCGTGACATCGATGTTGCCGTGGACCGCCTTGGAGTAGGGACAGATGCCGTGCGCGGCTTCGATCAGCTCCTGCGCGACCTCGCGCTCGACGCCGGGGAAGTGGACGTTGAGGCGGGCGCTCAGGAAGAAGGCGCTGCCGGCCTGGTTCAGATCGATCTCGGCGTCGACCTCGGGCTCGCTCGCGAGCTTGACCTTGCGCTGACCGGCGGCGAGCTGGATCGCGCCGATGTAGCAGGCCGACCAGGCGGCCGCGAACAGGTTTTCCGCGGCGGGGTGCGGCTGCGGCAGCTTGACGTCGAGGAAGCCGTCGCGCGAGCGGGCGGCGCCGTTCGGGCCGGCGGTGACGTGGGTCTTTCCAGTGACGAGAACCTTTGCATTGGCGGTCATGGCGAGCTCCTTTGGGATGAATATAGATCGTGTCCGATCTAATCGTGTGCGCGTCGAAATAGGCTTCAGGCTTGATCGTGTCAAGCACTTCCGATTTAATCGGATACGATTTATATGGATCGCGACATCACAAACTCCGGAGCCGCCCGTGACCCGCACCTCCAAGGCCGAGACCAAGGGCCGAAAACTCTCGAATTTTCTGTGCTTTGCGGTCTATTCGGCCAATCTGGCCTTCGGCCGCGCCTACAAGCCGATCCTGGATGCGGTCGGCCTGACCTACACCCAATACATCGCCATGGTGGCGCTGTCGGAGGCGGACGAGCAGACCGTCAGCGCGCTCGGCGAAAAGCTGTTTCTGGAATCCAACACGCTGACGCCGATCCTCAAGAAGCTGGAGCAGAGCGGCTATATCAGCCGCGTCAGAGATCCCGCCGATGAGCGGCAGGTTCGCGTGAGCCTGACGGCGGCGGGCCGGCGCCTGCTCGACAAGGACATCAATGTGTCCCTGGTCGAAGCCACCGGGCTCGGAGACGAATTTCCCGTCGTGCAGAAGACCGTCGCGAGGCTGCGCGACAATCTGCTGCGCAACACACGCGCCGATCCGAGGAAGGGATGATCCTGCGGGCCAAACCCGATCCTGAATTTGCTCTAGCCAACGAGCTCAGGAACTGCGGGTCGCGACGCGCTCGTCCCACTTCGATCCGATCCAGGGTGCACGGGCCCCGGCAATTTGATGCGAACAAGAAGGCCGTGCCGCGTGTTGTCGTGCAGCGACAGCTGGCCGCCATGCCCGCACACCATGGCCTGCGCGATCGAAAGGCCAAGTCCGAAGCCGCTTGTCTCGTCCATGGTGCGGGCCTCGTCTCCGCGGACGAACGGCTTCAGCATTTCGGCCCGGCGGTGCTCTGGAATCCCCGGACCGTCGTCCGAGACATCGATGGTGGCCTGATCGGCTGACGCGGTCAGCCGGATATCGACTTCGCTACCGAACCTCAGGGCGTTCTCCACCAGGTTGGTCACGGTGCGGCTGATCTCGCTCGGGCGGATCAGGAGCGAAGCCCTGTTCGGGCCCTGGTAGCGCACGACGTGACCGCAATCGGAGAATTGCTCGCAGATCGTCTGCAGCAGCGCAGCGACGTTCACAAGCGTCGGCTTCGCCGCGCTGCCGCCGCTCAGGAATGACAGCACGGATTCCAGCATCGCCTGCATCTGATCGAGGTCGTGCAGGGTCTCCGCGCGCTGGGCATCGTTTTCGATATATTCGGACCTGAGCCGCAACCGGGTGATCGGCGTGCGCAGGTCGTGACTGATGGCGGCGAGCATGCGCGTGCGGTCATTCATCAACGTGGTGATGCGTTCGCGCATGCGATTGAGCGCGACTGCTGCGGCGCGGATTTCCTCCGGGCCGGTCTCCGGCAGCGGCGCGGCCGCCTGGCTGATGCTGAAATTCTCGGCGGCGCGGGCGAACGCGGACAGCGGCGCGCTGAGCGCGCGGCCGGCCCACACGCCGAGCAGCGTGACGCTGACGAACAGGAACAGGAATGTGCTGACCCAGAATCCGCCGAAGAAGGGCGGCATTTTCGTCGGGCCGATCGTCGCTTCGAACAGGGCTCCGTCCGGCAACCGAGCCGCCGCCGGCGCGGTCTTCGAGGAAAACTCGTCGATGTCGTCGACGCCGGGCGGCTCTGACGAAGCACCGTCAGACGAGCCCGGACCTGCGTCGCGCAATGTGAGGTGCAGGCGAGGAAAGGCTCGATCGGCCGCGCGCAACAGCGTTGCGCGATCGGCCGCAGGGGCCTCGGCCAGAAGCTTGGCAACCAGCTGGAACTGATGGATCGGCCTGTCCGCGAACGATCTCGGCTTCTGGCTGACGAAATAAAGCCCGATCAGCGCATGGATGAGCACCAGCGACAGCAGGATCAGCGCGGCGATCTGGCCACTGATCCGGTGGAAGCTGAAAAGCGCGGCAATCCTGCGGGTCCAGCTCATGCGTCCTCCACATGCGGTGTGAAGATGTAGCCGCCGGTGCGTACCGTCCGGATCACCGACGATCCTTCGCTCGTATCGAGCTTGCGGCGAAGCCGGCTGACCAAGACGTCGATGCTGCGCCCGAATGGACTGGCCGGCCGGCTGCGCGTCATGGTCAAGAGGCCATCGCGCGTGAGGATCCGGCCGGGTCGCTCGCAGAACGCCTGCAGCAGGTCGAACTCCGCGCTGGTCAACGGGACCTGGGCGCCGTCGGGATCGCGCAGTTCGCGCAGGCGAAGATCGATGGTCCAGTCCTGGAAGCGCAGGCGCGCGGCGCTTTGGCCCGAGCGCCCGGCAAGGCCGGCCTGGGCCTGGCGGCGCAGCACCGCGTTGATCCGCGCCAGCAGCTCACGCGGATTGAACGGTTTGGCGAGATAATCATCCGCGCCCATCTCGAGCCCGAGGATCCGGTCGAGGTCCTCGCCTTTCGCCGTGAGCATGATGATCGGGATCGTCGAGTCGCCGCGCAGGCGGCGACACAGGGTCAATCCATCCTCTCCGGGCAGCATCAGATCGAGGATGACGAGATCGAGCGAATGCCCGGCGAGGTAACGATCCATTTCCCTGCCATTCGAGGCCGTGGCCACCAGGCAGGATTGGTCGCGCAGGTAGCGGGCAATCAGGTCTCTGGTCGGCAGATCGTCTTCGACGATCAGGATCTTCGGAGTGTTTGCAAGCATGATCCGCGACTGGGTCCTCATCATAACGTCATTGGCGCGCGTTCCAGCGCGCTCAGCCACCAATTGACCAGCATAGGCGTCGCTTGTGGGCGGCATTGCGCCTTTTCGTAAGCATAGTGTTTCTGAACTGTAAGCGTCGCTCGCAGCCCGAAACAATTCGCGATGCTGGCTGCGTCGCATCGCGCTCACAGTCCCAAACCACTGGAAATAATTCCGCAACCCTGCAGCCACACCGCAGCCATCACCATCCCGTCACAACGGGCTTGTTGTTCGCGAGGTGTGGAATGAAGACGTGGCGGGGCTTTGTCGCGGCGATCGTGCTGTCGGGCTTTTCGATCCCGGGGACGCCGGTGATATGGCCATTGTTGGCTCCGGTGGCGGCCCAATCGCTTGATGCGATCACGGTCGAAGGCAACCGGAGGGTAGAGGCGGAGACCATCCGCTCCTATTTCAGGCCGGGGCCCGGCGGCCATCTCGATCAAGCTGCCATCGACGACGCCCTCAAGGAGCTGGTCGGGACCGGGTTGTTCCAGGACGTCATGATCAATCAGGCGGGCGGCAGGATCGTCGTTTCCGTGATCGAGAATCCAGTGATCGACCGCGTCGCGTTCGAGGGCAACAAAAAGATCAAGGACGAGCAGCTCTCGGCCGAAATGCAGTCCAAGCCGCGGGGCACCCTGTCGCGGCCGATGGTGCAGTCCGATGCACTGCGGATCGCCGAGATCTATCGGCGCTCAGGCCGCTACGACGTGCACGTCACGCCGGAAATCATCGAGCGCTCGAACAATCGCGTCGATCTCGTCTTCACCGTCGACGAGGGAGCGAAGACCGGCATCAAGACCATCGAGTTCATGGGCAACAACAGTTTTTCGGCGGCGCGCCTGAAGGACGTGATCAAGACCCATGAGACGAACTTCCTGAGCTTTCTCGGCAATGCCGACATCTATGACCCGGATCGGGTCGAGGCCGACCGTGACCTGATCCGCCGTTTCTATCTGAAGCACGGTTACGCGGACGTCCAGGTCGTGGCTGCACTCGCCGAGTATGATCCGGAGCGCAAGGGTTTTCAGGTGACGTTCAAGATCGATGAGGGGCAGCAGTACCGCGTTGCGACGGTCGGTTTCCGCTCGAATATTGCGGGCTTCGATCCGACGACGCTGCGTTCATTGTCGCGCGTCAGCGAAGGCTCGCTCTACAATGTCGAGGCGGTCGAGAAATCGGCCGAGGACATGCAGATCGAAGCGTCGCGCCGCGGCTACGCCTTCGCGGTGGTCCGTCCGGACGGTGACCGGAATTTCGAGGCCCACACGGTGGGGATCGTGTTTCGCGTGGAGGAGGGGCCGCGCACCTATATCGAGCGGATCGACATTCGCGGCAACGGCCGCACCCGAGACTACGTGATCCGGCGTGAGTTCGATCTCTCCGAGGGCGATGCGTATAGCCGCGCGCTGGTCGATCGCGCCGAACGGCGGCTGAAGAATCTCGACTACTTCAAGACCGTCAAGATCACCACCGAGCCCGGCTTGACGAGCGATCGCGTGGTGTTGGTTGTCGATCTGGAGGAAAAGTCGACCGGCGATTTCTCCGTGTCGGGCGGTTATTCCACGACGGACGGCGCGCTCGCCGAGGTCAGCATCTCGGAGCGAAATCTGCTCGGCCGCGGCCTGTTTGCCAAGGCAACGGTCAGCTACGGCCAGTACTCGCGCGGCCTGTCGCTGTCCTTTGTCGAACCGTATTTGCTCGACTATCGCGTCGCGCTCGGGCTCGATGCGTATTACAAGGAGCAATTGCCGACGGACTACACGACCTATGGCGTGAAGACGATCGGGTTCTCGCCGCGGCTCGGCCTGGCCTTGCGCGAAGACCTGACCCTCCAGTTGCGATACTCGCTCTATCAGCAGGAAATCTCGCTCGATAGCGCCTACGCGAACTGCAACAACAATCCGTCCAACCCGTTGCTCGCGTTCAATCCGACGCCTGCCTACATCCAGAGTGTGCTCGGCGGCGTCGATCCCACCAACTCGGTCTCGTCGGGGCTGTATGGATATGGCTGCTACGGCGACGGCGAATCCACCTTGCCGGTGCGCAAGGAGCTGGCCGCAGGGGCGACCTGGACCTCCCAGATCGGCTACACCCTGAGCTACAACACCGTCGACAACAACAAGAACCCGACCGATGGCCTGCTGATCGACTTCAAGCAGGACTTTGCCGGCGTCGGCGGCGACGTGACGTATCTGAAGAGCGCGGTCGACGCGAAATACTATACGCCGCTGGTGTCCGACCTGGTCGGACTGATCCACCTGCAGGGCGGCCTGCTCACCAAGGTCGGCGACAACGATCTGCGCATGCTGGATCATTTCCAGATGGGGCCGAATCTGGTGCGCGGCTTTGCCACCAACGGCATCGGCCCGCGCGACATCACCTATGCGAGCCTTGGCGCGGTCGGGGATGCGCTCGGCGGCACCAAATACTGGGGTGCGTCGATGGAGCTGCAGATGCCGTTCTGGTTCCTGCCCTCTGAGGTTGGGCTGAAGGGGGCTGTCTATGCGGACGCCGGCTCGCTCTGGGGTTATCAAGGCCCGACGTCGTGGGCCGCGACCGGCGAGGTGAATACGGCTGCTTGCAAATGCGGCCTCCAATACGACGACGGGAACGTGGTGCGAACCTCGGTCGGTGTCGGCCTGATCTGGGCCTCGCCGTTTGGCCCGCTGCGCTTCGATTACGCCGTGCCGCTCACGAAGGGTAAATACGACATCGTGCAGGAGTTCCGGTTCGGAGGCGGGGCGTCGTTCTGAGCCGACGGTTGCTCCGCTTGCCGGACCGCGCCGCGGGTTGCGGCCAGCGTGACGCCTGCCATGCCGCCCTGCGGCTTGCGGTATCAGGCGAAGCGGGGCAGGCTGCATTGGTTCAATTTCCGATCCGAGGCAATCCATGTCACGCGTGTCAATCAAGACCAGGAACGACCTGCCGGGCGAGCTCAAGCCGCTGTGGGACAAGATGACCACCTATGGCGCGTTCGAGAACCAGGCCGGCGTCATGGCGCAGCGCCCGCCGATCTTCAAGCACATGTGGTCGCTGCTGGTCGATCTCGCCGACGAGGCGGTGGTCTCGAAGCGGCATCTCGAGCTCGCGCTGGTAACGGTGTCGCTGCTCAACAAGTGCGATTATTGCGTGTCGCACCATGCGCCGAAGCTCGCGATCCAGGGAGTTTCGGAAGCGGGCGCCGAACGGCTGCTCGACTATCAGGATCATCCCGAGCTCGATGCGCTCGACAAGCTCGTGGTCGAATATGCGATCGCCGTAACCAACAACTGGAACAAGACCCGCGACGAGATCTTCGCACGGCTGCGCGAACATTTCTCGGAAGCGCAGATCGTCGAGCTGACCTGGCGGATCGCGCTGTGCGGCGCCTTCAATCGCTTCAACGACATCTTGCAGCTCGACGTCGAGCAGGGCGTTCCGCAGCGCGAGGCCGCGGAGTGACGGCCTGATCAGGCCTCAGTCAGGATGCCGCCGCCGAGCGTCGCCAGCACGAAATCGGCGCGCGCGGACGGCGATACCTTCGGCAGGTGGATCACGTCGTAGCCGAGCGTTGGAAGCGTCTCCATCAGCCGCCGATACTCGGCCATTGCGGCCTCGAAGCCGTGCCGCCGCTCCGGATCGGTGAGGTAGATCTCGGGCCACGGCGGCGTCATGAACACGCATCTGTGGTAGCGATGGACGGAGCAGGTCGAGTGCAGCACCGGCTCGCCCGTCAATGCCTGCAGCGCCGACGCCGCGTCGACCAGGCCGCGATCGAAGAACACCCATCCGGAATGGGCTTTGGCCATCTCCATATCTTTCAGTGCGACGTCAATGGCGCGATGCAGGAATGCTGCCGCATCGACCCACGGCAGCGCCTTGCCGCCGGACGCGAGCTCATGGGCGATGATACGGCGGCCGGGCTCCTCGACGACCGGATAGCCGCGCGCACGCAGATCGGCCAGCAGCGTCGATTTTCCGGCGCCGGAGCAGCCGGAGATCAGGACGAAGCGGTTTTGCAAGAGGTATCCTTTCATCAATCGTCACACCGCATGAACGAGCACTCCGCGAACGCGGGTTGCCCGATAGGCTTGAAATCTTGGGGAAGAAGGCGCGCGGAAATTCTCGACGCGCGGAGTGAGCATAGCCTCGAATGTGACGCAAATGGGGGCGCGCTTGACGAATTCTTCAGTGCCGCGCCGATAACCTCGATCAAGCATGGTTGTATCAAGCTTGAAGGGACGACGTACATGGCATCACGCTCGATCATCTGCACGACGCTCGCGCTGCTAGTCTGCGCCGCGGTGCTGCAGCCTTCGTGCGCAGCGGAATCCGGCGAACCGATCCGCGTCGGCGCGGTGCTGCCGTTTTCCGGCGGGGTCGAGCTTTACGGCCAGCAGGCGAAACTCGGGCTCGATCTCGCCGCCAAGGATATCAACGCGGTGGGCGGCATTCTCGGCCGGCCGGTCGAGGTTATCTATGTCGACGACAAGACCCGGCCGGGTTCGGCCGCTGAGGCGATGCGCTCGCTGGTCGAGAAGCAGGGCGTGCTGGCGGTGGTCGGTCCGATCACCTCGCGCAACCTGAATGCGCTGGTGCCGCTTGCCGAGAGCTCGAAGACGCCGCTGCTCTATGCCACCAATTACGAGGGCGGCAAATGCAGCCGCTATCTGTTTTCGTTCGGCGCGGTGCCGAACCAGGAGCTCGGCCAGCTGCTGCCCTACATGACGCAAACCTTCGGCAACACGTACTTCCTGCTCGGCGCCGACCGGGTCTGGCCGCACCAGATGTTCGGCATCGCGCAGCCCTTGATCGAGAAGCTCGGCGGCAAGGTGGTCGCGACCAAATACACGCTGGGGACGGAGACCGACTTTTCACCGCTGATCAAGGAGGTCGCGGCGAGCAAGGCCAAGGTGCTGTTGTTCGCGCTGAAGGGCGACGGGATGGATTTCATCCGGCAGGCCGACGAGGCCGGATTGCTAAAGGACATCACCGTGGCATTCCTCGGACTGTCCGAGGTCGACCTCGGCATCTTCCGCGGCAAGGGCCAGAACATGGTCACAGTGGTGCCGGCGGTCGCGGCGAGCGAGGATCCGGCCGTCAAGGCGTTCGTGGCGAAGGCGCGCGCCGCCGCAGAGCCGGATGTCGCGGTGTCGAACTATGTGATGACGCATTACAACACGCTGATCGCGCTCAAGGCGGCGGCCGAGAAGGCCGGCAAGCTCGACAAGGAGGCGATCATCGACGCGATGGCGGACCTCGCCATTCCGTCGCCGACCGGCCCTGTCACGCTCGGTCAGGACCATCAAGCGGCGATGAGCATGTTCATCGCCAGGACGCAGGGTTCGGAACTCGTGCAGGTGCGAGCACTCGGCGAGATCGCACCGAAGCCGGGGTGCAGTCTGGCTGGCCGCTGACCAGAAGGAATATCTCGGTAGCCGCGCCAGACGCCACGCTCGCAAAAAAGTGAGCTGGCGGGCGCGCCAGCTGTCGGTTCCACTCCGGTCCGTTCGTCTTGCAGCCAGAACGAGCTGCATAGGAGTTCCGGAATGAGCAATTCAACCTATCGCTGGGTGATCGTCGCGGCTGGCGGCCTGCTCGGCTGTGTCGCGATCGGCGGCATGTTCTCGCTGCCGGTGTTCCTCCAGCCCATGGCGCGCGAGACCGGCTGGTCGGTGACCGGCATTTCCAGCGCGATGACGATCGGCTTTCTCGCGATGGCCTTCACCAGCATGATCTGGGGCACGCTGTCCGACCGCTTCGGGCCGCTTCCGGTGGTGCTGACCGGATCGGTCGTGCTGGCGGCAAGCCTCGCGCTGGCCAGCCAGACAACATCGCTGCTGGCCTTTCAGTTCGTGTTCGGCGCGGTGGTCGGCGCGGCAACGGCGGCGATCTTCGCGCCGATGATGGCCTGCGTCACCGGTTGGTTCGACACCCATCGAAGCCTCGCCGTTTCGCTGGTGTCGGCCGGCATGGGCATGGCGCCGATGACGATGTCGCCGCTTGCGGCCTGGCTGATCTCCCACCACGACTGGCGCACCGCGATGCTGATCGTCTCGGGCGTGGTCGGCGCGATCATGATCCCGGTCTCATTCCTGGTGCGCCGCCCGCCGGCGCTGCAGGGCGACCACGCTGAAGCGGTCTCCGAAAACGGCGAACCGCCGATGTCGCTGGCGCAGGCGCTGTGCTCGCCGCAATTCATCATCCTGATTGCGACCAATTTCTTCTGCTGCGCGACCCATTCGGGCCCGATCATCCATACCGTGAGTTACGCGGTCACCTGCGGCATTCCGATGGTTGCTGCGGTGACGATCTACAGCGTCGAAGGGCTCGCCGGGATGGGCGGCCGCATCGCCTTCGGCCTGCTCGGCGACCGCTTTGGCGCCAAGCGCGTGCTGGTGCTCGGATTGCTGGCGCAGGCGTTCGGCGCTCTCGGCTACGTCTTCGTGCGCGAGCTTGCCGCATTCTACGCGGTGGCCGCGATCTTCGGCTTCATCTATGCCGGCACCATGCCGCTGTATTCCGTGCTGATCCGCGAGAACTTCCCGCTGCGGATGATGGGCACGGTGATCGGCGGCACCGCCATGGCCGGCAGCCTCGGCATGGCGACCGGACCGCTCGCCGGCGGCCTGATCTACGACACCTTTGCGAGCTACACGTGGCTCTATGTCGGCTCCTGGGCGGTCGGCATCGGCGCGTTCCTGATCATGATGACCTTCCGCCCGATGCCGGCGGCGCGGCCCACGGCGGTGCCTGCGCCGGCATGAGGTTTTAACTCCGTCATGCAGCGCGCCGCTCGGACAGACGCATTGGTCTTGCCGAGCGGCGGGCAAAAGGGGCAACGTTGTGGTGTCATTGCATCGGTCGGGCGTCTACGGCTGAATGCCATGACTGTTGGCACGACGTCAGGCGCACGAGAGCCCACTATGTACCGTGATCTCCAATGGTCCCCGGCCGAGAAGAAGATTGCGCGCAAGGCCTATGATTCGGCGGTGGAGTGCGCACTCGCCAAGGTGATGGTCGAATTCAAGAGCAGGGCCGTTGCGGCAGCGACGCCGTCGGAGATGTGGGAAGTTGGCGAGTATCTGCACCAGCGAAGGAGGGAGCTCGATGAGATGTTCGACTATCGATACTCGCAGCTCCCGCTTGTCTTCGCACGGCTCATCCGAGAACAGCATCTGGACGAGGCGCTGCTCGCGGGTTTGTCGGACGAGAAGCGCCAGGTGATCCGCTCTATTCTTTCCCTGGCCGAAAGGTGATCGCAAATCGCTTCACGCGCGGCTGCGCTTCGGTCGCCGGATGGCACGCACCTTGTTGTTGGCGGAACCGCTGCCGCAGAAGAAGCGGTCGGCGCCGTCGGACTCGAGGCCAGAGACGAACACGCCCTGCGGCATCTCCAGCTTTTCCATGATTTCGCCGGTCTGCGGGTCGATGCGCCGCACGTCGCTTTCATCGCCTTCCCAGGTGCCGTGCCAGAGTTCGCCATCGACCCAGGAGACGCCGGTGACGAACCGGTTGCTTTCGATGGTGCGCAGAACCTTGCCGGTTTCCGGATCGATCTGAACGATGGTGCGATCGCGATACTGGCCGACCCACAGCGAGCCCTCCGCCCAGGCGAGGCCCGAGTCGCGGCCGCCGCCGGGCGAGGGGATGGTGGATATCACGCGCCCGCTGTTCGGCTCGATCTTCAGAATGCGGTCCTCGGCGATCTGATAGAGGTGCTTGCCGTCGAAGGCGGTGCCGGCATGAGCCGCGATATCGAGGGTGCCGGTGGTGTTGCCGCTGTCGGGATCGAAGGCGACCAGGCGATCGCCGGCCGCGAACCAGACCTGCTCGCCGTCGAAGCTGACGCCGCCGACGTTCTCGACGCCGTCGAAGGGGCCGTATTCCCGGATGATCTCGGCCGTGGCCTTTTTCATGTGCGCTCCTGTCGCCTGGAGCTTCAATTCTGATTGAATCAGAATCGAGGCTCCAGAATCCTGCTTTTACGCGTTTTCTTCACGCGAACCGGTATCCGCTTCGCTCGAAAACGCTTCCGATTGCGCCCCGATGCTAGCCGTTCGGCAGCGGGGCAGGGAGTAACAACGTCGTCGTGAATCCCGGCACCGGCGGCGTCATCCAGCGCCGGGCGCGGGCGCGGCCGACCGACTGCACCTTGCCGGTGGCGGCCAGCGCGTCGAGCGCACGCTGCACGGTGCGCTGGCTCGCCCCTAGTGCGACCGACAGCGCCGAGCTCGACCAGGCCTCGCCGTCGGCGAGAAAAGCCAGCACCGCGGCATGCTCCTCCTCGACCGGCAGCGCCAGCACGGTCACCTCGCGCCGGCCATGCGGCTGGAGCACAAAGCCGTCCGGTGTCGCGCTGAGATCGGCCAGCGGCCGCAGCGCCCGGCGCAGCCGTCCGATCTCGACCCGCAGCCGCGCGCGGTGTGATTCATCGGCATGCTTGCCGCGAAACGCCCGCGCGATCAGCGTGCCGCGCGACACGTCCTGCGGCCACGCTTCGCCCAGCGCGCGGGCAAGCGCGAACAGCACTGGCCGCCGGGTCAGCGAGACCGTCGTGCCGATATCGCGCACGACGTAGCGGCAGGCATCGACGACGAGCGCCTTCGACGCCATCAGGGCTTCGACCTCCTCGAGCAGGAGGGGCCGCTCGCTACCGCGCGCGATCAGGCGCGCCGCGGGCGTGGCGAGCAGGCGCGCGGTACTCTCGACCTCGGCCGCGAGCTCGGCGATGCCGGCGCGGCGCGCGGCTTCCCTTGCGAGGGCCAACGCTTCGCGTGCCGGCTTGGTCTGCAGCCGCCGCATCGCGATTCCGGCGACGACCAGTTCATGGCCGACCCGCAGCGCCGGCGGGAACGGTGCCGGGTCGAGGCCAGCAAGCATGCGCTCGGCCGCATCGAGGCTCCCGATCAGCATCAGGCGGCGAATTTCGAGATAGCCGGCGTGGGCGGCGTTGAGTGCATCGCCTCGTGCCGCGAGCGTTGCGCGTGCCGCGGCGAGGCTCTTGCCGGGGAAGGAAAGGTCGCGCGACACCAGCGCGATCTCGGCCTCCGCCACCACGCAACGTGCCCGCGCGACCGCTTCGCGCGGGCCGAAGGCGCGGCCTGCGCGCCGCAGCAGCTCCTTGGCGCGGGCGAAATCGCCGAGCCGGGCCATCGCGATGCCGCGCAGCGCCAGCGCCGGCGCATCGTCGCGCAGGGCCACCCGTTTCAGTGCGCCGAGGGGATCACCCGCCGCGAGCGCGCGCGCCGCAGCTATGATCAACGAATCCATTCGAATCCCGACACACTTGTCACTCTCACCCTCCGAGGCCCGGTCCTAACCTAGCACATGACGACATGGATCATCTCCAGAGAGATCGAACGATGACCGGTTTCGAAACACGAGAAGATTGGGTGAGGGGGCGGCTCAGCGGACGCGGGCCCATCGTGGCGCGCTTTCTGTCGCTGGCGGCGGCGCCGACCTTCGCCGTGATGGCGCTGATTGCCGCGATGGCGCCGGCCGACATGATCTGCGGCGCGATGCAGGGACCGCTGTCATTGCAGGGCATGGTCCCGATGTACGCGCTGATGAGCGCATTTCATCTGGCGCCATGGCTGCGCCTGTTCAGATGACTGGCTCAGCCCTCCGGCAAAGTGAAGACCGCGCATGGCCGCGCGATGCCGCGCAGTTCATGACTGCCGAGCGCGACCAGCGGCGTCTCGGTCTCGGCGGCGAGGGCGCCCGAAACCAGCACGGTCTGCTCGAGCGGCTTGCAGAGCCCTTCGAGCCGGCTCACCAGATTGACCGCGGCGCCGATCGCGGTGAAGTCGAGGCGGTCGGCGGCGCCGATATTGCCCCAGTGCACCTCGCCGAGATGCAGCGCCGCGCCGAATGGCAACGGCGGCAAGCCCTGCTTGCGTCGCTCTGCATCGAGATGGGCCATACCGACGCGCGCCGCCGACACCGCGCGCAATGCCGCCTCGGATGCGCTGCGCGCGCTGGTCGTGACCGGAAAGATTGCAAGCAGGCCGTCGCCGATGAATTTCAACACCTCGCCGCCGAAGGCGTGGATGGCGCCCGCGATGCGGTCGAACCAGGCATCGAGCGCCGCGATCACCTCGGCAGGCGGATGGCTTTCCGACAGCGCGGTGAAGCCGCGGAGGTCGGCAAACAGCAGTGCCGCCCGGATGGTTTCGCCGGTATTGCGCCGCAATGGCGATGCCAGAACGCGCGCGGCGCTGCGCCGGCCGAGATACGCCTCCAGCGCCGCCGTCAGTGTCGCGCGCGCCGCGAGCGCGGCGAGCGGCGCGGCCATGAACCGCGCCGCCTCGCGCAATTGATCCGCCTCGGCAGGCGTGAAGGCGCGTGTCCCGATCCAACCAAGGGTCGGGCCGTCCGGCCGCGTTCCAATCGTGCCCTCGTGGATCGGGCCGGGCGCGAGAGTTCCGAGCCAGCGCCGGCCGGCGTCGCCGGATCCCACCATATCGGGCATCGCAAAAGGTTGTTCCGGCGCGAATCCGAGCGCTTCGATGACCTCGCCATTGTCGGCACGCCACAGCCAGGTTCGTCTTGCAATCAGGGGGTGCGGAACCTCGAGCGTCAGAGCGCCGCCGGCAAGCGGCAGGCCATCCGTGATAATGTGGCTACCGAGGTCCGCCAACAACCGGTTGGCGCCCGCGGTTTCGGCGGCGGCGTCGACCAGCCAGCTCAACGTCGAGGACAATTGCATCACACCATCATGGGGTTGACGCACCACTCTTGTCACGAATTATCCCTCAGGACCGACTGTCAATGGAGCATGGATCGATGACTGAAGCCTTCATCGTTCAACGCGAGATCCAGATCGCAGCCCCGGCTGCAACCGTGTTCGCCTTTCTGACCGATCCGCAGAAGATCGTGAGCTGGATGGGGCTAGAAGCTGCGACCGAGACGCATCCCGGGGGCCTCTACTTCCTCAAGGGGCTCGGCAGTGATCGCAGCCGCGCCGCGCGCGGAGCGTTCCGCGAGGTCGTGCCGGTGCATCGTCTCGCCTACAGCTTCGGCTGGGAGGGCAGCGAGGAAGTGCCGCCGGGATCGAGCCTGATCGAGATCGACCTGATGGAGCAGGACAACGGCACGCTGCTCCGCATGACCCATAGCGGCCTGCCGAACGCCGCGCAGTGCGAGAGCCACGACAAGGGTTGGGCGCATTACATGGGCCGGCTCTCCCACGCGGCCGCCGGTCGGGATCCCGGCCCCGACCACGGTCCTGCCAACCGCCATTGACGTCGCGTCATGTCGGCCATTTCGAGCCGAGGATGATCGAGCAGAAGTTCGTCCTGGTATAGTTCATGTCCTTCAGCGCCAGCACGTCGGCCTTGACGTTGCCGAAGGTCGTCAGCGGCTTCCTGATGGTGCCGGCGGCGAAATGATCGATGATGTTCTCCTTGAAATTCGCCTCGCGCGGATGGTGCGCGCAGACATGGTCGCGGTGCTCGTGCGAGAAATCGTCGTAGGCGATGCCGAGCACGTCCATCTCGACGCCGGCGGTGACCAGCGCAATGGTCGGACGCATATGCTCGGGGACGCCAGGCGTGGTGTGCAGGGCGATTGAGGTCCAGACATCCTCGATGTCGCGCTCCGGAACGCCATAGCCCTTGAGGAAGTCGCGTGCAGCGTTGGCGCCGTCGACCTCGAAGCGCAGATCGGGGCTCGCGTGAGCAGCGGTGAGGCCCATGTCGTGAAACATGGCGCCGATATAGAGCAGTTCGGGATCGAATTTCAGCTTGCGGCGGTTGCCGGTCAGCGCGCCCCAGAAGAACACGCGGCGGCTGTGATTGTAGAGCAGGGCGTCCTCGGTATCCCATACCAGCTGGGTGGCGGCGCGGGCCATCGCGCTGTCGGGTACGCGGATGCCGGCGATGATCTCGGTCATTTCAAGACGCTCCTCGATGTGGCAAGACGATGCCGTGGCGTGCGAACACGCGAGCCCGGCGCTCGTCTCTGCGGTGTGTGCGGATCGCCGGATGGCGCGATCCGTCGGGTGCTTGTCGCCCGTTTTGGCCCGATCCCGCAACGATCGCGCGCCGCCGGATCGGGCCAACCAGACGTCGTTTCGCGCCAGCGGACAGGGAGAAGGCATGGCGGTTCAGAGGGTCGCGATCGCGATTCACGAAGGGGTTCAGGCGCTCGATGTCGCGGGTCCCGTCGACGTGTTCGCGGAGACGAACGGCTTTGTGCCGGCCGGCGATGGCTATGAGACCGTGCTGGTCGGTGCCGGCTGCGAACCGCTGCGCGCATCGAACGGCATGAAGATATCGGCCGATCTCAGCTTCGCCGAGGCACAGGAGAAGTTCGATATCCTGCTCGTGGCGGGCGGGCCGGCATTGCCCGACGCCGCGCCGGATCCCGAACTGACACAGTGGCTGCGTGGGGCGCCCGCGCGCGCCGAGCTCTATGGTTCGATTTGCACCGGCGCCTTCGCGCTCGGCCATGCCGGGCTGCTCGACGGCCACAAGGTGACGACGCATTGGCAGAACGCGCAGCGGCTGGCGGCGCGCTTTCCGGCAGCCGAGGTGATCTTCGACCGCATCTACATTCGCGATGGGCATCTGATGACCTCGGCCGGCGTGACCGCGGGGATCGATCTCGGGCTCGCGCTGGTCGCCGAGCGGCACGGGCCGCAGGTTGCGGTCGCGGTGGCCAAGCGGCTGGTCGTGGTGGCGCAGCGCCAGGGCGGGCAGTCGCAATTCAGTCCCTATCTCACCGCGCCGGTCGATGAGGATTCGCCGATTGCGCGCGCGCAGGCGCATGTCATGCAGCATGTCGGCGAGCGCCACACGCTGCAGTCGCTGGCGGAAGTCGTCGGCATGAGCGTGCGCAATTTCGGCCGCGCCTTTGCGCAGGAAACCGGCATCACGCCGCACGAATTCGTCGAGCGGGCGCGGGTCGACGCCGCGCGCCGGCTGCTCGAGGGCTCAGACCGGCCGCTGAAGGCGGTTGCGTTCGACTGCGGCTTCGGTTCGGCCGACCGGATGCGGATCGTGTTCACCGAGCGGCTCGGCGTGTCGCCGGCGCAGTACCGCGCGAGTTTTCGCAAACTGTGATGCGGTTCATCAACCGGAGGCTGTATCGGGGATAGGATCGACGTCGCCGACGCCGGATCCTGCCACACATCTTCTCCCGAGAGGCCGCCCATGGACGCGCTCACGCTCTTCATCATCCGTCATGCCGAGAAGCCGGGCGATTCCTGGCCGGGACCCGGTTTCACCGCGGATGGCGTCTCCGACACCGAGTCGCTTGTGCTCCGTGGGTGGGAGCGTGCGGGCGCGTGGACCGCGTTGTTCGGCACCGATCTCACCGGCGGTGACTATGCCAAGCCCGATGCAATCTATGCCGCGACACCGGGCACCACGGCCAATCAGCCGCCGTCGAGCCGTCCGGCCGAGACGATCTCGGCGCTTGCCGCACGGCGCGGCCTGACCCCGAACGAAAGCTTTGGCAAGGGCGATGAGCCGAGGCTGGTGCCTGCGGTGCTGGCGCTGAAGGGCGTCGTGCTGCTGTGCTGGGAGCACAAGGCGATCATCTCCGATATCCTTCCGCTGATCCCGGTCAGCAAGGGCACCCCGCCGACCAAATGGGAGGGCAGCCGGTTCGACGTCGTGCTGCGCTTCGACCGCGCCAAGGGCGACGACAAGTTCGCCTTCAAGGAGCTGTTCCCGAAATTGCTGTCGGGCGATTCCGACAAGCCGCTGGGTGGCTGAATAGCGTCGCAGCTTGGCCGATCAGTCGAGCCCGAGCGCCTTGCGCGACTTCCGCGTGAGCTTTCCGGCGATGAGCGCATGCGCCTGGTCGAGATAGGCCTTGAGCTCAGCGTCGGGCAGGGAGTCGTTCGCCATCAACTGCACCCATTTGGCGCGCGCCAGATACGGCGCCGGCCGCGCCAGGCCCTGCTCGATCAGAAGGTGATAGGCCATGTTCGAGGTCTTGAACATGAAGCCGCCGGTGCTCTCGATGTAGCCGCCGGCCAGCGCGAACATCTTGCCGCCGACCTTGAACACCGACGTGCCTTCCCATTGCACCACCTTGGTGGCGGCGGGCAGGCGCAGGCAATGGGCTTCGAAGGTCTTGGGGCGCATGAGTCGCGGGGCTGGAAGGCGTTCAAAGCCATAGGCCAGCCGCATGAAGGTCGGCAAGCCCCGGACTGAGAGCCCGGCCAGTCCTCGGCCAGCAGTCGTCGCCGTCCATTTCGGAAATTTCACGAAAATGTGGTTATTGTCCCTCCATCTGTAGATATATCGTAAGATATGTTTTCAGTAAGGAATGCACAAATGAGACGATCGATGTTTCGCGACCGGGACGATGACGGCTTCCGGTTTGGGTTCTTCGCCATGGGCCGGCATGGCAGGGGCGGTCACCGCTTTGGCCGCGGCGGCCATGGCTTCTTCGGGCGGGGTGGCGGCGGTGATTTTCCGGGATCGCGGCGGCTTTCGTCGCAGGATCTGCAACTGGTCATCCTGGCGCTGCTCGGCGAGCAGCCGGCGCACGGCTACGAGCTGATCAAGAGGATCGAAGAGCGGTCGGACGGCTTCTACAGCCCGAGCCCGGGCGTGATCTATCCGGCGCTGACGTTCCTCGAGGAGATCGGCCATGCCAGCGTCACCCAGGACGCGGCGCGCAAGCTCTACAGCATCACCGAGCAGGGCAGGGCGTATCTCGGCGAGAACCGCGCGACCGCGGATACCATTCTCGAGGCGCTGTCGCGGATCGGCCGCCGCATGGAGGAGGTGCGCGAAGCCTTCGCCGGTGTGAGCGATCTCGATGGCGAAGCCTCCGACGAGGTGCACCGCGCCCGTCACGCGCTGAAGAGCGCGCTGCGCCAGAAGCGCGGCTGCGATACCGCGGAGGCGCGGCGGATCGCAAAGATCCTCGACCGCGCGGCCGCTGAGATCCTGCAGCAATGACGCAGTCGCAAAGGAGCCCCTTCATGTACAACGCCGAACCGCACAGCGCGATCCGCGATGCCCGCGTCACCGCCGTCATCGAGCGCCTGCAGGCCACCCGCCGGGCGCCCGTGAGGGGCAATCCGACGCAGAGCGGCAGCCGCGACCCGCTCGACTATGCCGAGCAGGGATTCTCGATCCACCCGGAGCAGGGCGAGCTGATCTATCTGTTGTGCCGCGGCCTGCGCGCCCAGAGCGTCGCCGAGTTCGCGACCTCGGTCGGAATGTCGACGCTCTATTTCGCCGCCGCGATGCGCGACAATGGCGGCGGCACCGTGATCGGGTCGGAGATCGTGCCGGCCAAGGTCGCGGCGGCGAAACGCAATCTCGCAGACGCCGGCCTTGCCGACTACGCCGACATCCGCGAGGGCGATGCGCGCAAGACGCTGCGCGATCTCGGTGGTCCCGTTGACTTCATCCTGATCGACGGCTGGCCGGGCGACAAGGGGCCGACGCTGGCGCGCCAGGTGATCGAGATCGTGGCGCCGCAACTGCGCGTCGGCGGCTACGTCATGAACGACAATGCCGAGGCGGATTTCCTGGAATTCGTGCGCGATCGCGACAACGGCTTTGTGTCGATCACGCTGCCGCTCAAGGGTGGCACCGAGCTCTGCCTGAAGGTGACCTGATCCGGTGGGCGGCATCACTTGATCGACGGCTGTCGCGATTGTGAGCCGCAACCGCACCATGCCATGCTGGATTTTGCCGGCGCTTCTTGCTCTGTTCGAGGAAAATCAGGAGCGAAGCGCCGCATGTCCGAAGTCCCGCCCAATCATCCGCTCGATCGCCCAATCTGGAGCGCGCTGACCACGAGACAACGCGAGCTGGCGGAAGGCGGCACCGATGCGCGGCGCTTCCCGCTCGCGATCGCACCCTTCGCCGACATGGTCGACATGTCGCCAAGGAGCTTTGCCGCGCTCGGTGCACTGCTGTCGGGAGCTGACATCGCGGTGCTGTTCACGCCCGATCCTGTCCCGGTGCCGCCGCAGTTCAAGGTGCTGCTGGCGAGACCGGCGAGCAGATGATCGGCGTGCCCGCGGACCATTCTGCGCCCGGCGTCGAGATCGTCACGCTCGGCGCTACCGATGTTCCTGCGATGATGGCGTTGACGGAGCTGACAAAGCCCGGCCCGTTCAGCGTGCGGACGCATGAGCTCGGCAGCTTTCTCGGCATCCGCATCAATGGCGAACTGGTCGCGATGACCGGCGAACGGATGAAGCCGGGGAACTACACCGAGATGACAGCCGTCTGCGTGCATCCGGAGCATCGCGGCCGTGGCTACGCGCAGGCGCTGCTGTCGGCGGTCGCCCGCCGGATCGTGGCGCGTGGCGAAATTCCATTCCTGCACGTCTTCACCAGCAACGTCTCGGCGATCGCGCTCTATCGCCGCCAGGGCATGGAGATCCGCCGCCGCCTGCACATCACGGTGTTGCAGAAACAGGGATAGGGATGCGCGGCAAAGTGGGTTGAGGGAAATCCCTCATTCCTCATCGCGGATCTCGTGCTTACCTTTGCCGGATCGCAACACGATGAGAGAGGATATCTCGATGTCCGAGCAATCCCAGGACAAGCGTCCCGTACCCGATCCGGCGGAGAACAATGCTTACTTTCCGTCGCCTTATTCGCTTGGGCAATTCACCTCGCCCAAGTCGGATCTCTCCGGCGCTGACTATCCCAACGCCTACAGAGGCGGCCGCTGGAAAATTCTGATGATCGCCGCGGACGAGCGCTATCTGCTGTTGCAGAACGGCACGATGTTCTCGACCGGCAACCATCCTGTCGAGACCTTGTTGCCGATGTATCACCTCGACAAGGCGGGCTTCGAATTCGATATCGCGACCGTGTCGGGCAATCCGGTCAAATTCGAGCTCTGGGCGTTTCCGAAGGAGGACGACGCGGTCAAGAGCATCTACCAGAAATATCTCGCCAGGCTGAAGCAGCCGCTGAAGCTCTCCGACGTGATCGAAAAAAAACTCGGCAAGGATTCCGATTACATCGCGGTGTTCATTCCCGGCGGCCATGGTGCGCTGATCGGCTTGCCCGAAAGCACCGACGTGAAGGCCGCCCTGAAATGGGCGCTCGACAACGACAAGCACATCATCTCGCTTTGCCATGGCCCGGCGGCGCTGCTGGCGTCCGCGGTCGGCGAAGCCAAGGGCGACTATCCCTTCAAGGGCTACAAGATCTGCGCATTTCCCGACGCCATCGATCGGACCACGCCCGATATCGGCTACATGCCGGGCGCGCTGACCTGGGCGTTCGGCGAACAGTTGCAGGCGCTCGGGGTTGAGATCCTGAACAAGGACATCACCGGCAAGACCCATCAGGATCGCAAGCTGATCACCGGTGACAGCCCCTTCGCCGCCAATAATGTCGGCAAGGCAGCCGCAAAGGCTCTGCTCGATACGCTCGGCGGGCGTTGAGCGGACGGCGGCTCAACCTGCGGGCGGGGCGAACCTCGCCCCCGCCGCCGGTGGCGGCTCAATGTCGCGCGCCTTGCAGGCCGACCTCGCTTGAGGGAAAATCCTCAACGCGCTCGGCCGCGCGCGACCGGCCTTCCGCACGACACGATGGCACCGCATGGACCGCTACATCGAAGCCGTGGTTGCGATCGAGGGCAGCGAGAGCTTGCCCGCGATCCAGGCGGCGGTGCGGTCCGCGAGCGTGCCGCTCGGCTACGACCGGTTCGTGATGTTCTCGGCGTCGCCGGCACGTGAGGACCTGGTTGACCGGATCTATTGGGTCGAAGGCGACTGGTTCGGCAAAGGCGTGACCGTCGATGCCGAGACCTATGTCCGGCATTGTCCGGTGACGCGCAATTTCCTCAATGTGGACCAGGCGTTTTTCTGGACCAAGGTGATGTCGGCGCGCGGCGAGAAGTACCGCGTGGTGCGCACGCCGCGCGGGCCCGGTTTCCATGGGCTGCAGGTTCCGGTGTTCGGGCGCACCGGCCTCGAAGGCGCGATGAGCTTCGCCGGAACGCGGATCGATGCGTCGCCGCGAACGCGTGCGGCGCTGACGATGGTCGGCGCGGCGGCCTTCCGCGCCGCCCGCGGGCTGATGGAAGCGCACGAGCCGAACGGTGCGTCGAGCCTGTCGCCGCGCGAGCGCGAGGTGTTGCGCTGGATTTCGGCGGGACGACGCCAGGCCGACATCGCGGCATCGCTCGGCCTGTCGGAACGCACGGTCGAGAACCATGTGCGGCGCGCGCGGCTTCGGCTCGGCGTCGCCACGACAGCGCAGGCCATCCGGCTTGCGATCCGCAGCGGCGAGATCGAGGACTGAGGCGCTTGCGGTCGGCCGCCACAGGGCCGGCGAGCGATCGCTGCGGCTCAGTGTTTCTTCGCCGTCTTCGCCCTGATCTTCGGCGCATGCGTCCCCGCAGCGATCCGCGTCAATGCATCGGCAAATGCACGTGCCGCAGGTCCCAGCGGTTCATCGAGCCGGTGGGCGAGATAGGCCTCCATCGCGAGCGCGGCGTTGCGGCCGAGCGCGCCGGTTTCGACCCGCACCAGGCGGCGCTCCTTCAGGTCGCGCGCCACCTGCCAGAGCGGCAGCCGGCCCCAGCCGAGCCCGGCCAGGATCATGGCGTGCTTGGTATCCTGATTGCTCACCCGGCAGATCTGCGGCGAGAGCACGCCGAAGCTGCGGCCCTCCGACAGCGGGGTCGGATCCGACAGCACGATCTGCAGATGATCGGCGAGATCAGCCACGCTCTTGCGGCCGGGGCGGCCGAGTGGATGGCCGGCGGAGGCGACGGCGACGATCTGCACCGCGCAGATCGCATCGAGCGCGAGGCGGGGATCGCGAAAATCCTCGCCGACCGTGACCGCGAGCGTGCTGCGCCGTTCGGTCAAGCCAGCGATCGGACCGCCCATCGGTTCGACCGCGAGCCGCACGCTGACGGACGGATAGGCCGCCCGCATTTCCGTCAGCGCCGCGCCGACGGCGGCGATCGGAAACAGCGTATCGACCACCAGCGACAGCTCCGATTCCACGCCATCGCCCAGGCCGCGTGCCCGCGCCCGCATCGCGTCGACACGAAGCAGCAGGTCGCGCGCGTTGCCCAGCAGTGCCTTGCCCTCGGCCGTCAGCGCCGGGCGATGGCTGGAGCGGTCGAACAGCGTCAGGCCGAGTTCGGCCTCGAGGTTGGCGATGGCATGGCTGACCGCGGATTGCACCCGCGCCAGTTTGGCCGCGGCGGCGCGGAAGCTGCCGCGCTCGGCGATGGCGACAAAGGTGCGGATCTGATCGAGCGTGAGGTTGTCGAGCATGATCTATGAAATCGATCAATCGGATGCAAAACATATCACTCCTGTCGATGGTCGGGAAACGCTATCTCTGTGCTCTGACCCAGGGCGGAGTGGACGCATGACGATCGAGACGGCCGTGATGCAGCAGACCGAGGCGAAGCGATGGGCCACGGTCGCCATCGTGATCGGTTGCGGGATCGGCGCGGCGCTGCAGGTCGGCAAGGTTCCGATTGCCGCCTCGATGCTGCAACAGAGCCTCGGCATCGACCTTGCCGCGGTCGGAACGATCGCCGGCATCTTTGCGGTCCTCGGGCTTGTCGGCAGCGTTCCGGCGGGCGTGGTGATTGCCGCGGTTGGTGCTCGCAAGGTGCTGCTGTGCGGGCTCGCGGCCATCACGCTGGGGGCAGCCTCGGGCGCGCTCGCGCCACAGCTAGCGGTGCTATTGGCGTCGCGCCTGCTGGAAGGGCTCGGCTTCCTGCTGGTGATGGTCGCGGCTCCTGCATTGCTCGATCGCGTCGTCGATGTCAGCGCGCGCGACGTCACCATGGCGGTGTGGAGCTGCGTGATGCCGTTCGGGATCGCGCTGGCGCTGGTCGCCGGCCCGATCTTCGATGGCTGGTGCACGATCTGGTGGGCCAGTGCTGCCTTTGTCGCCGTGCTGTTCGTGCTCGCCGGCGTCATTGTGCCTGAAGTTGCATCGCGGACCGGCCCGGCGCGGAGCGGCCTGATGCAGGAAGCCACAGCGCTGGCGCGGCGCCGCACCCCGGCGCTCCTGATGGTGCTGTTTGCGCTCTACAGCCTGATGTTCTTTGCGCTGTTCAGCTTCCTGCCGATCCTGCTGACCGAGCGGCTCGGCGTGTCCAGCCAAGGCGCCGGCGGGCTCAGTGCGTTGGCCGCGGCCGGCAACATCGTCGGCAATCTCGCCGCCGGTCATCTGCTTGCGCGCGGCGTCAGCCGCAACCTGCTGATCGCCGTGGCGGCATTCGTGATGGGCGCGTCCGCGCTCGGAATCTTCCTGCCGGTGCTCGGCGGCTGGGGCGCATTCTGGCTGTGCCTTTTGTTCTCCGCGATCGGCGGCCTGATCCCGGCGACGTTGCTTGCAACCGCACCCGCCGCGGCGCCATCGGCGGCGATGGTGCCTGTCATGATGGGCCTGTTGATGACGGGCAGCAATTTCGGCCAGGTCACCGGTCCGATCGCGGTCGGCGCCGTGGTCTCGGCATGGGGCTGGGGTGCGGCCTGCGTCATGGTGGTGGCCGCGGCGATCCTTGCCGGTCTCGCGGCGTGGATGCTGGCGCGCGGCGATCACAACAGCGTAAGCGAGGCGAGGGACCCGGCTTGACGCCGCGCGCGCAGGAGCCGAAGGAGTGAAGGTCTCTCACGCCAACGACAACAGGAACCTTCATGACACGCGTGCGCTGTATCACCGAAATGGGCATGGGCGTCGACGTCCACGGCCGCGACGCCACCAAGGCCGCCAAGCGGGCCGTCTCGGATGCCATCCGTCATTCCAGCCTCGGCTTCTTCCGCATGCTCGGCAAGACCGCCAACGACATGTTCGTCGACGTCACGATCGCCGTGCCGAATCCCGAAGATGTCGATATCGAAGCGGTCGCGAAGGAGTTGCCTTATGGCACCAAGACCGTGAAGGCGATCGCAGGCGGGCTCGAGATTCCGTCCGATCTCGGCAACGACCCGATCCTGATCGCGAACGCCGCCGTCATCGTCAGCTTCGACGACGGCAAGTGACGCAAGCGCGTCGGGCGACCGGCATGCGTGCGCTATTCGCCGCCTCTGAAATAGTCGGGCTTGCCGGTCGTCCAGGTCTCGCCCCAATGCTGGCCGCCGCCGTCGACGGTCAGCGTCTCGCCGGTGATGAACTTGCCGGAGGGCGCGGCGAGGTAGACGGCGGCCTCCGCAATGTCCCAGGGCGTGCCCGGGCGCATCATCGGATTGGAGCGCGGGTAGGCGGCGCGCGCCGCTTCGCTGTAGACGTTCCAGCCCTCGGTCTCGATCGCGCCGGGCGCGATGCAGTTAATGCGGATGTTCAGCGGCGCCCATTCGACCGCGAGCGCGCGCGACAGGCCGATCACGCCGGAGCGTGCCGCGATCGAGTGTGCAATGCCGTAGAGGCCGTGCGTCGTGACCACGACGATATTGACGATGCTGCCGGGATGCTTGCGGTCGCGCCAGCGCTGCGCCGCGGCCTGCATCATGTACCAGGTGCCGTTGAGGTTGGTGTTGATGACCGCATTCCAGCCCTTGATCGAGACGTCGATCGCGGGTTGCGGGAACTGGCCGCCGGCACTGTTGACGAGATGATCGACACGGCCGTGCTCGGTCCACAGCGCCTCGAACATTGCATCGACCGCGTCGGGATCCTTGATGTCGGCGACATGCGCGGACGCCTTGAGCCCGCGATGGACGAGACGATCGACCAGTGCGTCGAGCCTGCCGGCATTGCGGCCTGCGACGACGACATGCGCGCCGAGCCGCGCGAACAGCCATGCGATGGCGCGGCCGATGCCGCCGGCGCCGCCGGACACCACGACCACCTGACCGGCGAGCGCATCGGCCGCGAACACGGTCGGGTGCGTTGCGAGTTCGTCGTCGGAGAGGCCGAGCGTTGCGCCCGTCTGTTGATCGTTCATGGCCGGTTGCAGACCTTGCGGCTTTCACTGAGCTCCGTACATTAGCCGTCCAACAACAACCCTGCAAAAGAATGTCGACATGACCGACTTGTCTGCCTTTCCCATCACCAAACGCTGGCCCGCCCAGCATCCGGACCGCCTGCAGCTCTATTCGCTGCCGACGCCGAACGGCGTGAAGGTCTCGATCATGCTCGAGGAGATCGGGCTGCCCTACGAGGTCCATCTCGTCGACTTCAACAAGGATGACCAGAAGACGCCGGAGTTCCTGTCGCTGAACCCGAACGGCAAGATTCCGGCGATCCTCGATCCCAACGGCCCCGGCGGCAAGCCGCTGCCATTGTTCGAATCCGGCGCCATCCTGCAATATCTCGCCGACAAGACCGGCAAGCTGCTGCCGGCGGACGCGGCGCGCCGCTATCATGCGATCCAGTGGGTGCATTTCCAGATGGGCGGCATCGGACCGATGTTCGGCCAGGTCGGCTTCTTCCACAAATTCGCCGGCAAGGATTACGAGGACAAGCGGCCGCTGCAGCGCTACGTCGCCGAGTCGAAGCGCCTGCTCCGCGTGATGGAGACGCATCTCGCCGGACGGCAGTGGTTCATGGACGACGAATACAGCATCGCCGACATCTCGATGCTCGGCTGGGTGCGCAATCTGATCGGCTTCTACGGCGCGCGCGAGCTCGTCGAATTCGACCAGTTCACGCAGGTCGCGGCCTGGCTGGAGCGCGGTCTCAAGCGGCCGGCGGTGGAGCGCGGATTGAATATTCCGAAGCGTCCCTAAGCAACCTACTTCAGCAGCTCATAGACGATGGGATTGTCGGCACAGGCGGCAAAGCCGCACTCGAGCAGGGTGGAGAACACATTCAGTGCCGTCAGCCCGACCACCAGCCACACCGCACCTTGCGCGAACCTGCCGGGCGAGCTGCCCGGCGCCGCGCGGTGCTCGAACTGGCGGTCGAACAGCAGCATCGCCGCGAGCAGCACGATCGCGACGACAAATCCGATCAGCGCCCACGTATAATAACGATAGCCGAGCAGCGCCGAACCGTAACCGGCGTCGCCGGGGAGGATGTGCAGCAGCACCTGCCGGGCCGAGACCGTGGCGCCAAGGACGGCCGTCAGCAGCGACAACGCATAATGACTCGGCCGTGGCCCGAAGCGGATATTGAGGATCGGCCCGATCGCCAGCACGGCGAACAGGATGCGCTGCAACAGACAGAGCGGGCAGGGCAGCTCGTGGAGCAGCAGCTGCGCGGCAAAGGCGGCGGCCAGTACCAGCGCCAGCCCATAGAGCGCGACGGCATTGAGGGTGACGGCCTGCGTGTCGTTCATGGCCGGCCTCAGAACGACAAAGTGAGACGGTCGGTGGCGTGGTGCAGCAAGGTCGCGACGCAGGCGATCAGGATCACCGCGAACAGACCGATCGCGACGGGACGCGGGCCACGCCAGGCCACCAGCTGGGCGATGGTGATGGCGAGAAACAATGCCGTGAATTCCATTCCCAGCCTCCCGATGCGAGCCGGCCGCAGTCTATGACAGATTCGTGTGCGCTCGCGACGGTGCGAATGGGCATTGTCGGTTGCGCGCGGCTCCGCCAAGATGGCATCACCAGTTGAATTCATCCCAGCCGGGGCACCTCATGACCACAGCCGCCATCAAGCCCGTTGCCCATCCCCGTCATCAGCCCTGGTACAAGATCCTCTACGTCCAGGTGCTGATCGCGATCGTGGCAGGTGTCCTGATCGGATATTTCTATCCGAATCTCGGCAAGGAATTGAAGCCGCTGGGCGACGGCTTCATCGCGCTGATCAAGATGATGATCGCGCCCGTCATCTTCTGCACCGTGGTGCACGGCATCTCCTCGATGGGCGACCTCAAGCGCGTCGGCCGGGTTGGGTTGAAGACCCTGATCTATTTCGAGGCGGTGTCGACGGTGGCGCTTGCGGTCGGTCTTCTGGTCGGCGAGCTGCTACAGCCCGGCCACGGCTTCAACATCGATCCTTCCACGATCGATCCGAAATCGGTCTCCAATTACGTCACGCAGGCCAAAGAGCAGGGCATCGTTGCCCATCTGATGGCGATCATTCCGGACAGCTATCTCGGCGCGGTCGCTCGTGGCGACCTGTTGCAGGTGCTGCTGATCTCGATTCTCTCGGGCTTCGCCATCGCTCTCATGGGCAAGGTCGGCGAGCCGATTGCGTCAGCGATCGACACGGCCGCCAAGATGTTCTTCGGCATCATCCGGATCATCGTCCGCGTCGCGCCGCTCGGCGCATTCGGCGCGATGGCCTTCACGGTCGGCGCCTACGGCCTCGGCTCGCTGCTGAATCTGGCAGCGCTGATCGCGACCTTCTACCTCACCAGCATCCTGTTCGTGCTGATCGTGCTGGGCGCCATCGCGCGGCTCGCCGGCTTCTCGATCATCCGCTTCATCGCCTATATCAAGGACGAGCTCCTGATCGTGCTCGGCACGTCGTCGTCGGAGACGGTGCTGCCGCAGATGATCCAGAAGATGGAGCATCTCGGCGCCTCGCGCTCGGTGGTCGGCCTCGTGGTGCCGACCGGCTACAGCTTCAATCTCGACGGCACCAACATCTACATGACGCTGGCGACGCTGTTCCTGGCGCAGGCCACCAACACGCATCTGACGATCTGGCAGGAGCTCGGCATTTTGGGCATCGCCATGATCACCTCGAAGGGCGCGTCCGGCGTCACCGGCGCCGGCTTCATCACGCTCGCCGCAACGCTGTCGATCGTGCCCGATATTCCGATCCAGTCGATCGCGATCCTGGTCGGCATCGACAAGTTTATGAGCGAGTGCCGCGCGCTCACCAACCTGATCGGCAACGGCGTCGCCTGCGTCGTGATCAGCCTGTCGGAAGGCGAGCTCGACAAGCAGGCGCTGCACGAGACGATGGCGCATCCGCTCGAGCTCGGCGAGGCGCTGGAGCCGGGCGGCTCAGGCTAGAGCAATATGAAGTTAAGGGGCCGTCGGATGGGCGCTGCCAAAATATCGAAAACAACCCCATGCAAAGCAGCCGGCGGCGGCCGGTATTCGAGCAGGCAACTTGACATGTCGGGCAACTCAGGGATACTCTTCTAATATTCCGAAATTGCGCAGGTGTCCGCTCGTCCCAAGGCTGTCGCATATGGCATCTGCGGGCCTCTGCAACTGACTGCGTCGCAGGCGGGAGAGGGGAACGCGTCTCGTTCGCGGCCGCAGCCCAGGTCGTGAACCCATGAAGTGGGAAGGGCCCGCACTGTAGGATGACGACTATGCGCCAAGCCTTGCGTGCATGATGCTCCATCGATAGTCCGTGGCGGGACTGGCTCACCTCAGCGAGTTCGTCCATCCAGCCCAATCCAGGAACGCTTAACTATGCCCACCGTCTATGGCGAAGGTCGTGGCTTCCGTGTTGTCTGGCTGCTCGAGGAACTAGGGTTGGCTTATCGGCTGCGCCCGGTCGATCTGTTCGCAGTCGAGAATGATCGCGATTTCCTCGCCATCAACCCTGCCGGCTTCATTCCGGTACTGCAGGACGGCGAGACGATCATGGTCGAATCGATCGCGATTCTCGAGTACCTGCTCGCCCGGCACGGCTCAGGTTCGCTTGCCGTCGCTCCGGACGATCCCGCCTTCGCGTCCTATCTGCAATTTCTCCATCTGGGCGAGGCCGGGCTCGCCGGGCCGATGAACGCCGTCATTGTCGGTCGCCAACTGGCGCCCGAAGCCGAGCGAGATGCCCGGGTTACCTGCTGGGCATTCGAGACCTTCGAGAGCCGGCTGGGGTTGGTTATCCGCCGCCTCGCGGATTGCCCCTATCTCGCCGGCGACCGATTCACCGCTGCCGATATCTCGGTGAGCTACGCCCTTCTACTCGGCATGCGAACCGGCAACTACGTCCCCGGTCCTACCGAGCGGGACTATCTCGCCCGCACGACGGCACGCCCTGCCTACACGCGAGCGATGGAAAGCTGCCAGGCCACCAAGGCTTGGGCGGCGAGATCACCGGGATTGTAGTGCTCGCTTCAAGCCGGCTGTGGCTCCACGCTTACAAGTCCACTGCCCGGGCTGTGTACTCATTAGCGGCTGGCGCTGATGTGCGCTCAACCCCCACAGCGGCGAAAAAGCGGTCATCTCCCGAGATCGCCGAACGGCCGCAAGCGGGAGTGCCGCCTACTTCCCTCGATACCGAAGAGCTTCAACCAGCAGCGAGAATGCCGGTGAAGGTTGACGACGGCTAGGGTAGTACAGGTGGTATCCGGAAAATGGAGGACACCAATCCGACAGTACCCGAACGAGCCGTCCGTCGGAGACGTAGGGCTGCACGTTACGCTCCATCAGGTATGCGAGGCCAAAGCCGTTCAACGCCGCTTGCAGGAGCGGGCCTGCGCCGTTGAAGACGAGCTGGCCGTCGACCCGCACGTTGAGCGCGCGCCCGTCCTTCTCGAATTCCCAAGCGTAGAGCCCGCCATGGGTCGGCAGGCGCAGGTTCAGGCAGTTGTGGCTGGTCAGATCCTGGGGGGTGCGCGGCCTCTTTCGGTTGGCAAAATATGACGGAGCGCCCACGACCGCGGACCGCAAATCCGGTCCGACGCGAACGGCAATCATGTCTTTGGCGACCAGCTCGCCAGGTCGGATACCGGCGTCGTATCGCTGCGCAACGATGTTCGCGAGGCCGTAGTCGACAATGACTTCGACACTGATGTCCGGGTAATTCGGCAGGATCTTCGCCAGGGCGGGCAGCAGGATCGCTTCGGCGGCGTGTTCGGTCGCCGTGATCCGGATGTTGCCGGCCGGTTTCTCCCGCGACTCGCCAAGGGCCGACAGCTCGGCGTCCATTTCCTCAAATTTCGGCCCGACGCTTCGGAGCAGGCGCTCTCCCGCCGGAGTCGGCGCAACGCTTCGCGTGGTGCGGTTGTACGCCGCGGCCTCTCGGCTCAACAATCGGCGTCTCTGGAATACTGGATCACCCGCATGCGCGTGTGATGACACTGAGCAAGCTGAGTAAGCCAATTCCGTCACTCTGAGCAGCGCCGCCTATTCGACGAGATCCAGCATTTTGAAAGGTCAGCAATGGTAGAGAGCTTCGAAGGAAAGGTTGCGCTTGTTACCGGCGCCGCTGGTGGCATTGGTCTGGCGACAGCCAGGGCATTTGGTGTTGCAGGCGCGTCCGTGGTCGTTGCAGACAGCAACACAGCGTTGCTCGAAACTGCCGCTGCTGAACTGCGATCCGCGGGTCATGACGTCCTTGCCGTCGGCTGCGATGTAACGGATCGGGGCCAGGTGAACGCAATGATCGAGCAGGCGATCGAGACTTACGGGAAGCTCGATGCAGCTTTCAACAATGCGGGCATCAACTGCGATGCTGCGCCATTGGTTGAAACGGAAGATGCCGAGTTTGACAACATCATCGATGTCAATCTGCGCGGTGTGTGGAACTGCATGAAGGCGGAGCTTCGCCACATGACCGCACAAGGAAGCGGCGCAATCGTCAACTGCTCGTCGATCGGCGGGATGAGGGGCTCCAAAGGGCGCGCCGCCTATTCCGCCAGCAAATTCGGGGTGATAGGTCTCACCCGCGCCTCCGCACTCGATTATGCCGGGAAGGGCATCGGTATCAACGCAGTATGCCCGGGCATCATCGGCAATACTCCGACGGCGAAGCGGGTAACAAGGAACAACGATCCAGAGATCGTCAAGGCGTTCGTAGCAGCCGAACCGATCGGACGCCTTGGTGAACCTGAAGAAATCGCTGCCGCTGTTCTATGGTTATGCGGTTCGGCGGCAAGCTTTGTGGTCGGCCATGCCTTGGTGGTCGATGGAGGTATTTTGGCCTGACCAGCGGGTGAATGACGTCGCGCCGCCAGAGCAGCATCAGTCCGGGACGCCGGCCGCCTTCAGCGTCTCGCGATAGGTCGCGGACATCGCTTCCACCGGAAAGGGAATCCGCGACAGGAAGCCGGAAATCGAAAACTCCGGGTCGACCTTGAGCAATTCGCGCGCGATCTGGGCCGCGCGTGCGGTGTCGCCGGTCCTGACCAGCGCCACGATCAGGACGCGCAGCGCCACCGCGAAGCGGCGGTTCTGCGCCAGCGCCTTGTCGGCCCACATTACCGCCTCGGCAAAATTCCGGTCGAGCACCGCGCAGATCGCGAGCGCCGCGGCGGCGAACCAGCCGCGCGGGTCGCGCGGGTTCAGCCGTTGCGCGCGCTCGATCATGGCGCGGCCGGCTTTCTGATTACCGCGCATCGCCTCGATCCAGCCGCCGAGCACCAGCGCCATCGCCGAGTTCGGATTGATCGCAAGCGAACGCTCGAACAAGTCGCGCGCGGGCTCGATCTCGTCGGCCATGTTCCAGATCGCGAATGCCGCCATCCACAACACCTGCGGGTCACCGGGCGCCAGCTCGACCGCGCGCCAGGCCTGCGCGACCGCGCGTTCCCGGTAGGCATCGTTCGGCTTCAGCCAACCCTGGACATGGCGCATCGCATGACAATAGGCCGAGGCCGCCAGTGCGGGCGCGTAGGCGGGGTCGAGCGCCAGCGCCTGGTCGAGGCAATCGAGCGCCGCTTCCATGCTCTCGGGCGTGAACTCGTAACGCAGGCTGTAGGCGCGCAGCAGCAGGTCGTAGGCGTCGAGCCTGTCGGGCGGCGCTGCCCGCAGCCGTTCGGCTTCCGCGACGAGCAGGGTCGGCTCGATCGCGCCGACCACGTTCTCGGTGATGCGGTCCTGCAGGTCGAACACGTCGGTAGCGGCGCCATCGAACCGGTCGGCCCACAGATGCGCGCCGGAGACGGCGTCGATCAGCTGCCCGGTGATCCGCAGCCGATCGCCGCCGCGGCGGACGCTGCCTTCGAGCACATAGCCGACGCCGAGATCGCGGCCGACCTGGCGGATGTCGACCGCCTTGCCTTTGTAGGTGAAGGCGGAGTTGCGCGCGATCACGGTGAGGCGGCTGCAACGCGCGAGCGCGGTGGTGATGTCCTCGGCGATCCCATCGGCGAAATAATCCTGTTCGGGATCGCCGCTCATATTGGTGAAGGGCAGCACCGCGATCGACGGGCCCTCGCTCGGCCGCGGCGGGCTGGCATTGTCTGCAACCGGACGATCGTGCGCGGTGTCCTCCCTGACATCGCCGACAAAGCGGAGACCCTTGCGGGGCAGAGTGCGGATCAGCCGCTGCTCCTCGCCATTGTCGCCGATCGCCGTCCGCGCGGCGTTGATCCGGCTGCTCAGCGTCGCTTCCGAGACGATCCGGCCGTGCCAGACGGCGGCCAGCACCTCGTCGCGGCTGACCACCCGATCGCGGGCGCGGATCAGGAACTCGATGAGGTCGAAGACCTGCGGCTCGACGGCCACCAGAGCATCGCCGCGGCGCAGCTCACGGCGCTCGGAATCGAGGGTCAAGTCGTTGAAATGGTAAGTCAAATCGAAGAGTCCGGCGGCCGGCGGCTGAGTTCGTGGCGGAACCTAGCACAGGCTGGGTGGAGCCAAAATCACGACGCCCTGAAGGACAAATCCACGTCCTCTGAAAGCGGACGGGGGCGGTCTCTGCAATATTCAATCCCGACACCAGACTTAAGGAGATCGCCATGTCGCAGTCCATCAATCAGCAGCGCCGCCGCTTCCTTGGCATCGCCGGCGGGATCCTTGCCGCTTCCCGGTTCGGGTTCGTCGGTTCCGCTCAGGCTCAGTCCAAGCCGGCGCTGCCTGCGATCAAGGCCGGCGCCCACACCACGATCGGTCCGGTCAAGCAGATCAATGCCGGCGTGCTTGATACCGGCTATGTCGAGATGGGTCCTGCGTCCGGTCCCGCGATGATCCTGCTGCACGGCTGGCCCTACGACATCCACAGCTATGCCGACGTCGCGCCGGCGCTGGCCGAGGCCGGCTACCGCGTGATCGTGCCGCATCTGCGCGGCTATGGCACCACGCGCTTCCTCTCCAGCGACACCATGCGCAGCGGCCAGCCGGTCGCGGTCTCAGCCGACATCATCGCGCTGATGGACGCGTTGAAGATCGAGAAGGCCGTGCTCGGCGGCTATGATTGGGGCGCGCGCACCGCCAACATCATGGCGGTGCTCTGGCCCGAGCGCTGTAAAGCCATGGTCTCGGTGAGCGGCTATCTGATCGGCAGCCAAGCGGCCGGCAAGATGCCGCTGCCGCCGAAGGCCGAGCTGCAATGGTGGTACCAGTTCTATTTCGCGACCGAGCGCGGCCGCGAGGGCTATGCCAAGAACCGGCACGATTTCAACAAGCTGATCTGGCAGCTGGCGTCGCCGCAGTGGAAGTTCGACGACGCCACCTACGACCGCAGCGCGGCCGCCTTCGAGAATCCTGATCACGTCGATATCGTGATCCACAATTACCGCTGGCGGCTTGGTCTCGCCGAGGGCGAGGCGAAGTACGACGCGTTCGAGAAGACGCTCGCCCAGGCGCCCGTGATCGCGATCCCGACCATTACGATGGAGGGCGATGCCAACGGCGCGCCGCATCCGGAGCCCGCGGCCTATGCCAAGAAGTTCTCCGGCCATTACGAACATCGGCTCCTGACCGGCGGCATCGGCCACAATCTGCCGCAGGAGGCGCCGCAGGCCTTCGTCCAGGCCATCATCGACGTCAGCAAGGTCTGAGACGGAGCGGATCGAGGATCATGAGACAGGTTTTGAAATGGGCAGCTGCCGCGATCGCGGCAGCCTGCATCAGCGCGTCATTGCCGTTTGCCGTCGGACATGCCGATGACGCCGCACTGGCATCGCCGATCTTCGGCGTGAAAATCCCCGACGGCTATCGCGACTGGAAGCTGATCGCGGTCGGCGAGGAGACCGGGCTCGACGAACTGCGCAGCGTGCTCGGCAACGCGACCGCCGTGAAGGCCTATCAGGACGGCGCCGCGCGTTTCCCCGACGGCACCGTGCTGGTCAAGCTGGCCTGGAAGCGTAAGCCCGTTGATGGCCTCAACGGCGCCTTCATCGCGGGGCCGGCGACCACGGTCCAGGTCATGGTCAAGGACGCGGCCAAATATGCATCGACCGGAGGCTGGGGGTTCGGCCGCTTCGTCGACGGCAAGCCGGTCGATGCCGCTCAGCACGAGACCTGTTTCGCCTGCCACGAGGCCCATGCCAGCGATCACGATTTCGTCTTCACGCACTATGCGCATTGAATGCCGGCAATATCGGTGTGGAGACCTGATGGCTCCGATCTGGCGCCGGGATTGCCGCGAGGCTAATTTCCCGCCGCAATCGCATGCGGGGAACGGCATTGACCATCACCATCTACGGCATCAAGAACTGCGACACCATGAAGAAGGCGCGGGCCTGGCTCGACGATCACGGCGTCGCCTACGACTTCCACGACTACAAGACCGCCGGGATCGCCAAGGATAAGCTCAAGCAGTGGAGCGACGAGGTCGGCTGGGAGACACTGCTCAATCGCGCCGGCACCACCTTCAAGAAGCTGCCCGATGCCGACAAGGAAGGCCTGAACGAGCGCAAGGCGCTGGCGCTGATGGCCGAGCAGCCCTCGATGATCAAGCGCCCGGTGCTCGATCTCGGGGGCAAGCGCGTGGTCGGCTTCAAGCCGGACATCTACGCCAAGGAAGTGCCGGCGAAGGCGCGCAAGAAGGGCTAAGGCGCTTCCAGCGATGCCGCGACCGCTTCGCGAGAAGTGACGAGTCTAGATCAGCTCGACTGATTCATGGCTCGCCGGACCATCTGTGGGCACGAACCTGCGGTCGATCACGGCCCGCTCCGTGACCACCGGGGCCGACTTCGCAGCCACGCCCATCAGATTGTGCAGCCGGAAGCCGCCGTCGATGCTGATCGCCTTGTAGGAGCCGATGATGTGCTCGACGCTGTCGCCGCGTCCGAACGGCAGCAGCAGCCGCTCATAGGACACGTCCTTGCCGTCGGCGTCCGTGACCTCCGCAACCGTATAGGTCGGACGCTTGCGCGCGAGGCAAGCACGATAGGACAGGATCACGCCGGCATAGCGCTCGGGGCCGATCGCGTCATCGAGATAGCGGTTGGTGCGCAGCCGCGGCTCGACGTGCTCGTTGCCATAGGCCGTCGTCAGCCTCGCGCCTTCCTGCGTGATCAGGAAACGGGCGGCCTCGCCACTGCCGACCACGTCAAAGCCCATCATGTCGGCGCGCTCGTCGGCGGTGCCCTCGGTGTGGAAGTCGCACAGCAGGGGAAGCGCGTCCGGCATGCGCAGCGCGCGCAGCCAGGCGTTCAGCAGCACACGCTGCGTGATCGATTTGACCACCGATGGATCGGCGCTTCGGAATTGCATCGGCTAGCCGAACTCAGGCACAAAGGGGATGCGGCCAAAGACAAGTTCATCGATCTGCGGGATGGTTTGGCTGCGGGCATAAAGTCGCAGCCACGTGCCGAGGAAATCACGTTGCGGGATCGATTTGACGACCGAAGAATTGGCGCGCTTGAAATGCAAGGCTCTAGCCGTTCATCATGCAATGGCCGGAGCTTCGGCGAGAGGCGCAAATATTCTATGAAAGTGGGAGTCCGGAGCAAAACACCGTTAACGACCGCTTTCCCGAGGCGCAAAGCGCACCGAAATGCCATTCGACTAAGGATCAACCGGAACCGGTCACGCTGATGCCGCACTGCACAGCTTTCCACCTTGCGTAACTGCCGCAGATGACGGCATATTCCGGCCCGGAGGCGACGGGCCCCGGACGGTTTCCAAGACGGATCGGACGCCTGTCGGACACGAAAAAAGCTGGCCACGCGGGCGAGGGGCTTCGCAGCGATGGCGTATGGGGGAATCTATTTGGCCGATGAGTTCATCCTCGAAACCAGCGGATTGACCAAGGAATTCGCGGGTTTCTTCGCCGTTCGCGACGTCGCGTTGAAAGTGCGTCGGGGCAGTATCCATGCGTTGATCGGGCCGAACGGCGCCGGCAAGACGACCTGTTTCAATCTGCTGACCAAATTCCTGAAGCCGTCGGCAGGCCAGATTCGCTACAAGGGCCACGACATCACCGCGATGCCGCCGGCCGACGTGGCGCGCCTCGGGCTGGTCCGTTCGTTTCAGATTTCGGCGGTATTTCCGCATCTGACCGCGCTCGAGAACGTTCGCGTGGCGCTGCAGCGGCAGCACGGTTCGTCGTTCGATTTCTGGCGCTCGAAAAGCGTGCTCGACCGCTTCAATCCGCGCGCCCACGAGCTCCTGAACGACGTCGGCTTGAGCGAATTCGCCAACACGCCGGCGGTGGAGATGCCGTACGGCCGCAAGCGCGCACTTGAAATTGCAACGACGCTCGCGCTCGACCCCGAGATGATGCTGCTCGACGAGCCGATGGCCGGCATGGGCCACGAGGACATCGACAAGATCGCGGCGCTGATCAAGCGGATCTCCGCGAAATACACCATCCTGATGGTCGAACATAACCTCTCGGTGGTGGCCAACCTCTCCGACATCATCACGGTGCTGACGCGCGGGCAGGTGCTGGCGGAGGGCAACTACGCCGACCTCTCCAAGGACGAGCGCGTGAAGGAAGCCTATCTGGGAGCGGGTCATGGCTGAGGCAAAACTGGCGGAGAAGCCCGTCGCTGCGGCCGGCGCCGACGTGCTGACGGTCAAGGATCTGCAGGCCTGGTACGGCGAATCCCACATCCTTCACGGCATCAATTTCAACGTGAAGGCCGGCGAGGTGGTGACGCTGCTCGGCCGCAACGGCGCCGGCAAGACCACCACGTTGAAGTCGGTGATGGGCGTCATCAACAAGCGCTCCGGCTCGATCCGCTTCGACAATCAGGAAATCATCCGCGCCACCTCGGACAAAATCGCGCGGCTCGGCATCGCATTCTGTCCCGAGGAGCGCGGCATTTTCGCCAGCCTCGACGTGCGCGAGAACCTGCTGCTGCCGCCGGTGGTGCGCCCGGGCGGCCTGCCGCTCGACCAGATCTTCACGCTGTTTCCCAACCTGAAGGAGCGCCTCACCAGCCAGGGCACCAAGCTCTCGGGCGGCGAGCAGCAGATGCTGGCGATTGCGCGCATCCTGCGCACCGGCGCGCGCTTCCTGATGCTGGACGAGCCGACCGAAGGGTTGGCGCCGGTCATCATCCAGCAGATCGGGCACACCATTGCGCGCCTGAAGTCGCAGGGATTCACGATCCTGTTGGTCGAGCAGAATTTCCGTTTCGCCTCGACCGTTGCGGACCGCTATTACATTGTCGAGCACGGCAAGGTGATCGACGGCTTCGCGAATTCCGAGCTGTCGGCCAACATGGACAAGCTCCATACCTATCTCGGTGTCTGATATCGCCAGAACCAGAAAATTTAGGACGAGGGAATACGACATGAAGAACAAGATTTCGGCGCTCTTGCTCGGCACCGCGATGGTGCTGTCCGCCGCAAGCGTCGCCTCCGCCCAGGAAAAGCTCGACAAGGCGGTCAAGATCGGCGCGCTGTCGGACCAGTCCGGCCTCTACGCGGATCTCGCCGGCCCCGGCTCGACGCTGGCGGCGCAGATGGCGATCGAGGACTCCGGCCTCAAGGCCAAGGGCTGGACCATCGACCTGATCTCCGGCGATCACCAGAACAAGCCCGATATCGGCACCACCATCGCCCGCCAGTGGTTCGACGTCGACAAGGTCGACACCATCGTCGACGTGCCGAATTCCGGCGTCGCGCTCGCGGTCAACAACGTCGTGAAGGAAAAGAACGGCGTCTACATCAATTCAGGCGCCGCCACCTCGGATCTCACCAACGCGCAGTGCTCGCCGAATACCGTGCACTGGACCTACGACACCTACATGCTCGCCCACGCCACCGGCCAGGCGCTGGTGAAGGCGGGCGGGGACACCTGGTTCTTCCTCACCGCGGATTACGCGTTCGGCGCCGCGCTCGAGCGCGACACCACATCCGTCGTCACCGCCAATGGCGGCAAGGTGGTCGGCGGCGTCAAGCATCCGCTCAACACCGCTGACTTCTCCTCCTTCCTGCTGCAGGCGCAGGCTTCCAAGGCCAAGATCATCGGCCTCGCCAATGCCGGCGGCGACACCACCAACTCCATCAAGCAGGCGGCCGAGTTCGGCATCGTCAAGGGCGGCCAGAAGCTCGCGGCGCTGCTGCTGTTCCTCACCGACGTCAAGGCGATCGGGCTCGAGACCGCGCAGGGCCTCAACTTCACCGAGACGTTCTACTGGGACCTCAACGACAAGACCCGTGCCTTCTCCAAGCGCTTCTCGGACCGGATGAAGAACAGCGCGCCCCCGACCATGGTGCAGGCCGGCGTCTATGCGGGCCTCATGCATTACTTCAAGGCGCTGGAAGCGCTCGGTGGCAATCCGCATGACGGCGCCAAGGTGGTCGCGAAGATGAAGACGATCCCGACCGACGATCCGCTGTTCGGCAAGGGCGAGGTCGAGGCCAACGGCCGCGTCACCCACGATGCCTATCTGTTCGAAGTGAAGAAGCCCTCGGAGTCCAAGGGACCGTGGGACTTCTACAAGCTGGTCGGCACCGTGCCGGGCAACCAGGCCTTCACGCCGCTCGACAAGAGCGCCTGCGCGCTTCTGAAGAAGTGACGATCATGCCCGCCGGCCATGCGCGTGGCCGGCGGGCTTCATCTATCTAGCGAAAGCTCATTCGATGCAGGCTCTGTACGCACAGCTTCTGGTGGGACTGATCAACGGCTCGTTCTACGCGCTGCTCAGTCTGGGGCTCGCCGTCATCTTCGGCATGCTCAACATCATCAATTTCGCGCATGGCGCGCTATACATGATGGGCGCCTTCGTGGCGTATTTCCTGCTCAACCTGGGCGGCATCAATTACTGGTGGGCGCTGATCATCGCACCCGTCGTGGTCGGCATCTTCGGCATGATCCTCGAGCGGACCATGCTGCAATGGCTGACCGGCCTCGATCATCTCTACGGATTGCTGCTGACCTTCGGCATCGCGCTGATCGTGCAGGGCGTGTTCCAGAACTATTTCGGGTCCTCGGGCCTGCCTTACTCGATCCCGGATCAGCTCAAGGGCGGCGTCAATCTCGGCTTCATGTTCCTGCCGATCTATCGCGGCTGGGTCGTCATCTTCTCGCTCGTGGTGTGCCTTGCCACCTGGTTCCTGATCGAGAAGACGCAGCTCGGCGCCTACCTGCGCGCCGCGACCGAGAACCCGACGCTGGTGCGCGCGTTCGGCATCAACGTGCCGCGCATGATCACGCTGACCTACGGGCTCGGCGTCGGTCTTGCCGCGCTTGCCGGCGTGCTGTCGGCGCCGATCAACCAGGTCCGCCCGCTGATGGGCGCCGATCTCATCATCGTGGTGTTCGCGGTGGTCGTGATCGGCGGCATGGGCTCGATCATGGGCTCGATCATCACCGGCTTCGCGCTCGGCGTGATCGAGGGACTGACCAAGTATTTTTATCCCGAGGCCTCCAACACCGTGGTGTTTGTCCTGATGGTGGTGGTGTTGCTGGTGAAGCCAACGGGACTGACGGGACGGGCGGCTTGATATGTCAGCATTGACCGACGATACACTTCCGATCACGCCGCGCGCGATGCGCGACGAGATGATCGTATTCGCCGCGATGGCGCTGCTGCTGGCGATCGTGCCGTGGACGGGGATCTATCCGTTCTTCGTCATGCAGGCGCTGTGCTTCGCGCTGCTCGCCTGCGCCTTCAACCTCCTGATCGGCTATGGCGGCCTGCTGTCGTTCGGCCACGCGATGTTCCTCGGCACCGCCGGCTACGTCTCGGCCCACGCGCTGAAGGTGTGGGGGCTGACGCCGGAGCTCGGCATCCTGGTCGGCACCGCGGCCGCGGCCTTGCTCGGCCTGGTCACCGGCTACATCTCGATCAAGCGGCAGGGCATCTATTTCTCGATGATCACGCTGGCGCTGTCGCAGCTGCTTTACTTCCTCTATTTGCAGGCGCCGTTCACCCATGGTGAAGACGGCATCCAGGGCATTCCGCAAGGCCACCTGCTCGGCATCTTCGATCTCTCGAAGCCGCTGGTGCTTTACTATGTCGTGCTGGTCGGCTTCCTCGCCGGGTTCCTGCTGATCTACCGCACCATCAACTCGCCGTTCGGCGAGGTGCTGAAGTCGATCCGCGAAAACGAGCCGCGGGCGATTTCGCTTGGCTACAAGACCGACCAGTACAAGCTGCTCGCCTTCATCCTGTCGGGCACGCTGGCGGGCTTTGCCGGCTCGCTGAAGGTGTTCGTGGCGCAGAATGCCTCGCTCACCGACGTGCACTGGTCGATGTCCGGTGAAATCGTGCTCATGACGCTGGTCGGCGGTCTCGGCACCATCTTCGGCCCGGTGGTCGGCGCCTTCGTGATCATCGCCATGCAGCAATATCTCGCCGGTTTCGGCCAGTGGGTGACGGTGATCCAGGGCGTGATCTTCGTGGCCTGCGTGCTGCTGTTCCGGCGTGGCCTGGTCGGTGAGCTGGCCCATTTGTTGCGGCGGTCGCTGTAGGGCAGGTCCCGGCGACTTTCGGCCGACATAGCGGTGGACGACCGCCCGCTCGGGCGGTCGATCCCGATGCTTTCCCCGCCAGATGCTCTATGACAGTTCTGTGACAGTCGCTAAAAGGGCTGTCCCGGAATGATGGAACTGAGACATGCTGCGCTGGTTTCGCGCCTTCCTGCCCAAGGAAGAGCGGTTTTTCGACCTGTTCGCCCGACACGCCCGGACCTCCGTGCAATGCGCATTGGCGTTGCAGGACATGCTGAAGGGCGGGGAGGAGACTCCGGTCTTTTGCCAGCGCGTCAATCAGTTCGAGAACGACGCCGATAGCGTCACCCGCGAGGTCCTGACCGCGGTTCGCCGCACCTTCATCACCCCGTTCGATCGTGGCGATATCAAGAACCTGATCACCTCGATGGACGACGCGGTCGACCAGATGCAGGCGACCGCAAAGGCGGTCATGCTGTTCGAGGTGCGCGAGTTCGAGCCGCCGATGCGCGAGATGGGCGGCCTGATCGTCGAATGCGCCAATCTGGTCGGCCGCGCGCTGCCCCTGTTGCAGTCGATCGGCCACAACGTCTCGATGCTGACCCAGATCACCGAGGAACTGACCAAGCTCGAGGGCCGGGTCGACGATCTCCAGGATATCGGGCTCAAGGAGCTGTTCCTGAAGCACCGCGACGCCAACACGATGGACTACATCGTCGGCGCGGAGATCTACGACCATCTCGAGAAAGTGGCCGACCGTTTCGACGACGTGGCGAACGAGATCAACTCGATCGTGATCGAGCAAGTCTGAGCATGATCCGGAAAAGTGTGATGCGGTTTTCCCTGCGACAAACGCGAAGCGTTTGCGCGGCGGTCATGCTCAACAAAGCACAATAGAGTGGGGCATCACGTGGACGCCACGCTGGGTCTTCCAATTCTGACCATCCTGATCGCGGTCGCGCTGCTGTTCGACTTCCTGAACGGCCTGCACGACGCCGCGAACTCGATTGCGACCATCGTCTCGACCCGCGTGCTGCGGCCGCAATATGCGGTGTTCTGGGCGGCGTTCTTCAACTTCCTCGCGTTCCTGGTGTTCGGCCTGCACGTTGCCAACACGATCGGCACCGGGATCATCGAGCCGTCGGTGGTGGATGCGACCGTGATCTTCGCAGCATTGGTCGGCGCGATCGTCTGGAACGTGATCACCTGGGCGCTGGGCATTCCGTCGTCGAGCTCGCACGCGCTGATCGGCGGCCTGGTCGGCGCCGGCATGGCGAAGGCGGGGATTTCGGCGGCGGTGTGGAGCGGGCTCTCCAAGACCTTGCTCGCGATCGTGCTGTCGCCGCTGGTCGGCTTCCTGCTGGCGCTGGTGCTGGTCGCGATCGTGTCCTGGCTCTCGGTGCGCTCGACGCCGTTCGCGGTCGATCGCGCATTCCGCATCCTGCAATTCGCCTCGGCGTCGCTCTATTCGCTCGGCCATGGCGGCAACGACGCGCAAAAGACCATGGGCATCATCGCCGTGCTGCTCTATTCGCAGGGCCATCTCGGCGACACCTTCGAAATTCCGTTCTGGGTGGTGCTGGCCTGCCAGGGCGCGATGGCGCTGGGTACCCTGATGGGCGGCTGGCGGATCGTCCGCACCATGGGGCTGCGGATCACCAAGCTGACGCCGATGCAGGGTTTCTGCGCCGAAACCGGCGGCGCCGTGACGCTGTTCATGGCGACCTATCTCGGGGTTCCCGTATCGACCACGCACACCATCACGGGCGCCATCGTCGGCGTCGGCGCCGCACGGCGGCTTTCCGCCGTGCGCTGGAATGTGGCGAGCTCGATCGTCTACGCCTGGGTGATCACGATCCCGGCGTCGGCCGCGGTCGCTGCCGCGAGCTATTGGGCGGTGCAGATTCTGAAGTAGCGTTTTCGAGCGAAGTGGAAGCCGGTTCGCGTTAAGAAAATGCGTCCCAAAAAGGAGTAATCAGCCGACCAGCTTCAGCCCGACGATGCCGGCAACGATCAGTCCGATGCTGGCAAGCCGCATCGCGGTCGCGGGTTCGCCGAGCAGGATGATGCCGAGCGCCGCGGTGCCGACCGCGCCGATCCCGGTCCAGACCGCATAGGCGGTTCCAATCGGCAGCGTCTTCAGCGCGAGGCCGAGCAGGATCACGCTGCCGGCCATCGCCGCCAGCGTCAGCACCGACGGCACCAGCCGCGAGAAACCTTCGGTATATTTCAGCCCGATCGCCCAGCCGATCTCGAGCAGGCCAGCGGTGAACAGAATGGTCCAAGCCATCACGAACCCTCCAGATAAGGCAGGGTCGTCCCCGCGAATGGTATGGTGAGGAGAAGGTCGTCCTTCCGGTGCCCATATGGGGATGGTGCGGGCGTTCCGCATTGCGACAAAACGCCCTTGATTGCGCCCGTTTTCCCTGCCAAATGCCCCGCCATGTCCGACATTTCAGTTTCAGCCGAATCGCCGTCCCGCTCGCCGCTTTCAGAGGAAGTGGCGCGACGGCGTACCTTTGCGATCATCTCGCACCCGGACGCCGGCAAGACCACGCTGACGGAAAAGCTGCTGCTGTTCGGGGGCGCCATCAATCTCGCGGGCCAGGTCAAGGCCAAGGGCGAGCGGCGCAACACGCGCTCGGACTGGATGAAGATCGAGCGCGAGCGCGGCATCTCGGTCGTCACCTCGGTGATGACCTTCGAGTTCAACGACCTCGTGTTCAACCTCTTGGACACGCCGGGCCACGAGGACTTTTCGGAAGATACCTATCGCACGCTGACCGCGGTCGATTCCGCTGTGATGGTGATCGACGCGGCGAAAGGCATCGAGGCGCGCACGCGAAAGCTGTTCGAGGTGTGCCGGCTGCGTGACATCCCGATCATCACCTTCATTAACAAGATGGACCGCGAGAGCCGCGACACGTTCGAGCTTCTGGACGAGATCGAGAAGACGCTGGCGCTCGACACGACCCCGATGACCTGGCCGGTCGGCCGTGGCCGCGACTTCCTCGGCACCTATGACGTCGTCAATGGCGGCGTGCGGCTGCTGGAGGGCGGCGGCGCCAAGACCGGCGCCACCGAGCAGATCGACATCGCCGATCTCGGCAAGCGCAATCCCAATCTCGACGTCGCCGAGGTCAAGGACGAGCTCGCGCTGGCCTCGGAAGCCTGCAAGCCGTTCGAGCTCGCGGCGTTCCGCGAGGGCCACCTGACGCCGGTCTATTTCGGCAGCGCGCTGCGCAATTTCGGCGTCGGCGATTTGCTCGAAGGCCTCGGCAAGTTCGCGCCGGCGCCGCGCGCGCAGGACTCGGATTTGCGCAAGGTCGAGGCATCGGAGCCGCGCATGAGCGCGTTCGTGTTCAAGATCCAGGCCAACATGGATCCGAACCACCGCGACCGCATCGCCTTCGCCCGGCTGTGCTCGGGCAAGCTCAGCCGCGGCATGAAGGCCAAGCTGGTACGCACCGGCAAGAACATGAGCCTGTCGAGCCCGCAGTTCTTCTTCGCGCAGGACCGCTCGGTCGCCGACGAGGCCTTTGCCGGCGACGTCGTCGGCATTCCGAACCACGGCACGCTCAGGATCGGCGACACCCTGACCGAGGGCGAGGATCTGACCTTCGTCGGCGTGCCGAGCTTCGCGCCGGAAATCGTCCGCCGCGTCCGGCTGACCGATGCGATGAAGGCGAAGAAGCTGAAGGAAGCCTTGCAGCAGATGTCGGAGGAGGGCGTCGTGCAGGTGTTCCGCCCGCGCGACGGCGCGCCCGCGCTGGTCGGCGTGGTCGGCCCGCTGCAGCTCGATGTGCTGAAGGCGCGGCTCGATGCGGAATATTCGCTGCCGGTCGAGTTCGAGATCTCTGAATTCTCGTTGGCGCGCTGGATATCGTCCGACGACCGCAAGCAGCTTGACGCCTTCATCTCCGCCAACAATTCCGGCATCGCCGACGATGTCGACGGTGATCCCGTGTTCATGGCTAAGAACGAGTTCTATCTCGGCTACACCCGCGAGCGCGCCGAGGGCATCACCTTCTCCAACGTCAAGGACGTGAAGAAGAAGGCGTAGTGGCGCTCGCTCTGGTGTCGTCCCCCGGGAAGGCGGGGGACCCTGTACGCGGCGGCTTCTCCGTTACTCGCTACGGTTCTCGGCGGGGAGGTGACTGCCGAAAAAGTCGATCAGGCTCTGCGGCGCGTTAGCGCCGTAGCACAACTCGAGGAGCTCCTCCGCATCAGCCGCTTCGGACGCGCTGCGGGGAAACAGGTCCTTTTCATAGGCGGCGAGCGCGGCCTCGACGTCACCTGGGTTGGCAGCGATCGCCGCGCCGAGTTCGGCACCGTCGTACATTGCGAGATTGGCGCCTTCGCCCGATGGAACCATCAGATGCGCTGCATCGCCGAGCAGCGTGACGCCGGGCACGTGGTCCCATTGATGTGCGACCGGAAGCGCATGGATGAGGCGCAGCACCGGCGCCGTCTCGCCATCGGTGATCAGCGCGGTCAGCGCCCGGGCCCAGCCATCGAATTCCTCGGCGACGCGGGCGAGGGCGCTCGCAGGGTTGGAGAAGTCGAGGTTGGCAAACCATTCCTCAGGCTTGGTCAGCGCCACATAGGTGTGCAGCACGCCGTTCGGCTCACGATGCGCGGCGATGCCCTTTCCCGGCGCCAGCGCGAACATCGCGCCGCCGCCAACCGCTTCCGCGCTCGCTCGGTGACGGACATCGGCGTCGAACAGATATGTCTCGATGAACGAAGTGCCGACATAAGTCGGCTTGTCTGCGGAGAGAAGCGATCGCACGCGCGACCAGGCACCGTCGGCGCCGACCAGAAGCTCAGTCGTCACCGTCGTGCCGTCGGCAAAGCTCAATAGGTACCTTCCACCGCCGAGCGGAGTGGCCGCGGTGACCTTAGATCCCCAATGCACCGTGCCCTCGGGCAGCGAGTTGAGCAGGATCCGACGTAGCTCGCCTCGGGGTACCTCGGGGCGCCCGCCCGTGCCGTCATCCGGATGATGCAGCAGGACATTGCCTTGGGTATCGAGCGCGCGGGTTTCCTGGCCGCCGGGGTGGATCAGCTCGCGGAACTCCTCAAAGAGGCCTGCGGCCTTCAGCGCGCGTTGGCCGTTGTGCTCATGGATATCGAGCATGCCGCCCTGCGTTCGTGCCTCTGCGGAGGCTTCCGCTTCGTAGACGATCGCTGCGATCCCGTGGACGTGGAGGACGCGGGCAAGCGTCAGGCCGCCGAGGCCGGCACCGACGATCGTGACGGGAGATTTCATGCGGAGTCCTTCCGGCGCGGAGACTGAGAGTTATGGAACGTCGTTCCATATACTTGGAATGCCGTTCCAGACGTGTCAAGATGCGGCATGGTCAAGAAGGCGCGCAGCGGCCAGCGACGCGAGGACTCGCTCTCGCGGGATCGCATCATCGAGGCTTCGATCGAACTCCTGGACGAGAGCGGCGAGGAGGGGCTGACGTTCCGCGCCCTGTCCGAACGGCTCGCGACCGGTCCCGGCGCGATCTACTGGCATATCGCCAACAAGAGTGATCTGCTGGTCGCCGCCTGCGACGCCATTGTCTCGCGCGTGGTGGATGCGCACGCGGTCAGCGGATCGCCGAAGGCCACCATTCGCGCCCTTGCGCTCGGCATGTTCGACGCAATGGAGGCGCATGCGTGGGTCGGGACAGCGCTGATCCGTGCTGCCGGGCAGTTGCCGACCGTGCGCGTTCTGGAATGCATCGGCCAGCAGGTTCACGCGCTTGGCGTGGCTGCCGACACGCAGTGGACGATCGTCTCGGTCCTGCTGAACTACATCCTTGGCGTCGGTGGCCAGAACGCAGCCAACGCGCAGTTCGCGCGGACGCATGGCCTGGACCGATCGAGCTTCCTGGATGCGGTGGCGACCGACTGGTCCGCGCTCGACGCAAGCGACTACCCGTTTGCACGCAGCGTGGCCGGCGCGATGCGGGACCACGACGACCGTGTCGACTATCTCGCCGGCATCGATCTCATCCTCGCCGGTATCAAGGGGACACGAACCGGCCGAACCTAGGTTTTAGTATTGACAAGCGCGAGGAATTGAACGCCGCCCCGCTTGATGCGGTCCGGCCGCGGACCCATTTTCTCCGGAGTGCAATCCGGGTCCGCCTGCATGCTCCGACGCGTCGCCATCTGCCTCGCTTTTGCCGTGCCGGCCTTTGCGCTCGCGAGCGCGGCCTCTGCGCAGCAGCGGCAACAAACCAACCCGGCGCCCTTCGCACACACGCCTTGCAGCGTGCTCGACGAAGGGCCTTGCATCCCGTCCTATTGCAGCGTGTTCAACCACGGGCCATGCCTGCCCGAGATGGATTATCCGTACGGCGAAAATCTCCAGCTCACGATCCTGACCGTGCCACCGCAGGATCAGGCCGAGAAGTACCGCAAGCCGGATCATGATCTCAATACCATCGGCGATCTGTTCGCCGCGCTGCGCGCCTGCTGGGCGCCGCCACCGCCGGACGACGCGCGCGCGGGCATGCAGATGTCGGTGCGATTCAGCTTCAAACGATCGGGCGAGATGATCGGCGCGCCGCGCCTGACGTTTTCGACGCGGGGCATCCCGGCCGACACCCGCACCACCTACCTCCATGCGATCAACGCCTCGCTGGATGCCTGCCTGCCGCTGAAATTCACCGGCGGATTGGGCGGCGCGCTGGCCGGCCGGCCGATCATGATCCGCTATGTCGACAACCGGGAGCTGGCCAAATCGGCCAACAAGCCGTGAGACACGTCATTCCGGGCGCGCTGGAAGCGCGAACCCGGAATCCCGGGATTGGCTTGCGCGCCCGGCAACCTCGAGATTCCGGGTCCGGCCCTGCGGGCCATCCCGGAATGACGGAGTCGTGGCGTGACGCATTGCCACCCGCCCGGCGAAGGTGATACGCGAAGGCATTAGTTCGATCAGGGGAGGAACATCGTGGGACTGCTCGTCATGATCCTGGGTCTCGTGCTGTTCCTCGGCGTCCATGTGCTGTCAAGCCTGCGCGAGATGCGCGCCGGCCTGATCAAGGCGATGGGCGAGGGCGGCTACAAGATCGCCTATTCGCTCGCCTCCGCGGCCGGGCTCGTGCTGATCATCTGGGGCTTTGCGCATTATCGCGCGAGCGGATGGATCGACGTCTGGACCCCGCCGACGGCGCTCAAGCACATCACGGTCGCGCTGATGCTGCCCGCCGTCATCCTCGTCGTCGCCTCCTATATCCGCGGCCGCATCTACACCACGCTGAAGCATCCGATGCTCGCCGGCGTGAAGCTGTGGGCGTTCGCGCATCTGCTCGCCAACGGCGACCTCGGCTCGATCATCCTGTTCGGCTCGTTTCTCGGCTGGGCGGTCTATGACCGCATCTCGCTGAAGCGCCGCACGGATGCCGGCGCGCCGCCGATTCCGGTGGGCGGCCCAACCAACGACCTGATCGCGATCGCGGTCGGTGTCATCGTCTATCTGGCGCTGGCGTTTGCGTTCCACCCGGTCGTGATCGGCGTGCCTGTCATGGGAGCCTGACTATGTCTGTTCAATCCGCCATCAAGCGCAAGACCGCGCCCGATCTGCGCGCCCGCAAGAACGGCGAGCCGATCGTGATGCTGACGTCCTATCATGCGCACACCGCGGCGCTGGTCGACCGTCATTGCGACGCCATCCTGGTCGGCGATTCCCTCGGCAACGTCATGCATGGCTTCGAGACCACGGTGCCGGTCACGCTCGACATGATGATCCTGCAAGGCCGCGCGGTGATGCGCGGCTCGCAAGCTGCGCTCGTCGTGGTGGACATGCCGTTCGGCTCCTATGAGGGTTCGAAGGAGCAGGCGTTTCAATCCGCGGTGCGGATCATGAAGGAGACGCTGTGCGGCGCGGTCAAGCTCGAGGGCGGCGCGCGGATGGCGGAGACGGTGGCGTTCCTGTCCGAGCGCGGCATTCCGGTGATGGGCCATATCGGTCTGACGCCGCAGTCGATCAACACGCTTGGCTCGTTCCGCGCGCAGGGCCGCGAGGAAGAGACCTGGGCGCCGATCGAGAACGACGCCAGGGCGATCGCGGAGGCGGGCGCGTTCTCGATCGTGGTCGAGGCGGTCGCCGAGCCGCTGGCGCGCAAGATCACGCAGTCGATCGCCGTGCCGACCATCGGCATCGGCGCCAGCGCTGCCTGCGACGGCCAGGTGCTGGTGCTGGAGGACATGCTCGGCCTGTCGCCGCGGTCGCCGAAATTCGTGCGCCGCTACGGCAATCTCGGGCCGATGATCGAGGAGGCGATCGCCGGCTATGCGCGCGACGTGAAGAGCCGCGCCTTCCCGGGGCCGGAGCACGTCTACGGCATGAAGAAGAGCTGACCGGGCGCGCATGGACTGGTCGCAGCACGCAATTCCGCCGATGCGGCTCGAGCCGCGGTTCGGCGACCGCGTCGTGCCGGCTTTCCCGGAGCGGCCCGGCAGCCTTTGGGCGATGATCGCGGACGCCGTTGCGCAGAACGGCGACGGCGAGGCGCTGGTCTGCGGCGCGACGCGCCTGAGCTGGCGCGAGGTCGCGGAGAAATCGGCCAAGGTCGCGGCGGGCTTTGCAAGACTCGGCCTTGCGCCCGGCGACCGCGTCGCGATCCTGCTCGGCAACCGCATCGAATTCGTGCAGACGATGTTCGCCGCCGCGCATGCCGGGTTGGTCACGGTGCTGCTCTCGACGCGCCAGCAGAAGCCCGAGATCGCCTATGTGCTGAACGATTGCGGCGCGACGCTTCTGGTCCATGAGGCCACGCTCGCCGACCGCATCCCTGATGCGGCCGATGTTCCCGGCCTCAAGCATCGCATCTCGGTCAGCGACGACGGCGCGTCGCAATTCGCCGGTCTCGCCGACAACGCTGCGGCCCAGGCGCCGGCACAGGTGAGGGAAGAGGACACCGCGATGATCCTCTACACCTCGGGCACCACGGGCCGGCCGAAGGGCGCCATGCTCGCCCATTGCAACATCATCCACTCCTCGATGGTGTTCGTGTCGTGCCTGAAGCTGACCAAGTCGGATCGCTCGATCGCCGCGGTGCCGCTCGCGCATGTTACCGGCGCGGTCGCCAACATCACCACCATGGCACGCTGCGCCGGCGCGCTGATCATCATGCCGGAGTTCAAGGCCTCGGAATATCTGAAGGTCGCGGCGCGCGAGCGCGTCAGCTACACGGTGATGGTGCCGGCGATGTACAATCTCTGCCTGATGCAGCCGGACTTCGACAGCTACGATCTGTCGAGCTGGCGGATCGGCGGCTTCGGCGGCGCGCCGATGCCGGTCGCGACCATCGAAAAACTCGACGCCAAGATTCCCGGGCTGAAGCTTGCGAATTGCTACGGCGCGACCGAGACCACGTCGCCCTCGACGCTGATGCCGGGCGAACTGACCGCCGCCCATATCGACAGCGTCGGCCTGCCGTGCCCCGGCGCCGAGATCATCGTGATGGGCGCTGACGGCCGCGAACTGCCGCGCGGCGAGATCGGCGAGCTCTGGATCCGCAGCGCCTCGGTCATCAAGGGCTACTGGAACAATCCGAAGGCGACCGTGGAGAGTTTCACCGCCGGCTTCTGGCATTCCGGCGATCTCGGTTCGATCGACGCGGCAAACTTCGTCCACGTGTTCGATCGCCAGAAGGACATGATCAATCGCGGCGGCCTGAAGATCTATTCCGCCGAGGTCGAGTCTGTTCTGGCCGGCCATCCCGCCGTGGTCGAGAGCGCGATCATCGCCAAGCCGTGCCCGGTGCTCGGCGAGCGCGTGCACGCCGTGATCGTGACCCGCACGGACGTGAATGCGGAGAGCCTGCGCGCCTGGTGCGCCGAGCGGCTCTCGGACTACAAGGTGCCGGAGACCATGGCGCTGACATCAGAGCCGCTGCCGCGCAACGCCAACGGCAAGGTGATCAAGCGCCAGATCAGGGAGAGCCTGTCCGCGATAGGCGCGTAGCGAGGCGTGGACGTACCATCCGCGAATTCGGTGCACCGCTCCCGCTTGCGGGGGTCGAGACGCTCGAAGCTCGCTCTTAGGTCAACGCGCGCAGCGCGGCGCGTGGGGGCTTTGTCCGCACAAGGACTTTCTCACTGATCCGACTCGTGGAGACACCCCACCCCGACCCTCCCCCGCAAGCGGGAGAGGGAGCCCGCCGCCGTTGCGGCCAGTCGCAAACGTCCCCCGTTAACGCTTTGATCCGCCTCGCTTTGCCTTGCCTCCGCCACACCATTAGGGTAACGCCGCCGCGATGTGGGGATCGGGTAGGGCTGGGCCCCACCGATAGCAGCGGTCCCGAGGGGATGGGATAGCCTTAAGTGTCTGAATTATTTGACGAAGTCGACGAGGAAGTCCGTCGCGATCAGCTCAAGAAGCTGTGGGACAAGTACTCGCTCTTTATCATCGCCCTGGCGATCCTGATCGTTGCGGGCGTCGGTGGCTGGCGCGGCTACCAGTATCTTGAGGCCAAGAAGGCCGCCGAGGCCGGTGCGGCGTTCGACCGTGCCGTCGAATTGTCCGATCAGAACAAGCACGCCGAGGCCGAGGCTGCGTTCGCCGCTCTCATCACCAAGGCACCGTCCGGCTACCGCAATCTGGCGCGGCTGCGCATGGCCGCCGAGGTCGCGACCCGCGATCAGCCGGCTGCCGCGAAGCTCTATGACGAGATCGCAGCCGACCGCAGCGTCGGCGGTCCCGAGCAGGACCTGGCGCGGATCCGCGCCGCGCAGCTCGCGATGGAAACCACCACCTATCCGAACATGCTGCAACGGCTCGAGGCCACGGCAACGGCGAAGGACTCGACGTTCCGTCACTCCGCCCGCGAGCTGCTGGCGCTGTCGGCCTGGCGCGCCAACGATGCCACCGCCGCGCGGCAGTGGCTCGACCAGATTGCCAATGACGGTGAGACGCCGCCGAGCCTGCGCTCGCGTGCCGAAGCGCTGCAGGCCTTGTTGCCGCCGGTCGCGAAGAGCTGACTTGGCGCGAAACCCGAGTTTGAGTGAGAGATCGACCATGCGCCGCTCGCAACGCCTGATCGCAGCCGCAGTTCTGACAGCGCTTTGCAGCGTGCTGGCGGGGTGCGGCGGTGGCGGCATGTCCAATTTCGATCCGAGCGACCTGCTCGACTTCCTTGACACCAAGAAGAAGCTGGCCGGCGACCGCAAGCCGGTATTCCCCGAAGGCGTGCCCGGCCTCGAGCAGGGTGTGCCGAAGGAATTGTACAAGGGCTCGCAGCAGGAACAGCTCGATCAGCAGAACGCCGCGGCAGCCGCTGCCGCCCAGCCGGCCCCGCCGCCCGAGCCGCCGAAGGGCGCCAAGAAGCACGCCAAGGGCAGGGCAGCGCCGGCCGCAGATCAAGCGGCTGCTCCCGATGCCGCAGCCGAGGAGGGCGCGCCCGCCGCGCTGCCGCCGGAGCCGAAGCCGAAGAAGATCGTCCGCCGCCGCACCACCGCGCCGCCCGCCGACGACCAGCAGGCACAGCCCGCGGCGCCGGCCCAGCAGACCCAGACCACGCAACAATCCGGCGGCGCCTTCCCCGCACCGCTACCGAGCGGCGGATTTAGCCGCTAGAGCATGATCCGGAAAAGTGCGAAGCGGTTTTCCGAAAAGATCATGCTAAAACAAGAATCTAAGGCGCGATGACGATTCAATCCGATCTCATCGCGCTTTAGGCTCCTAATTCAATTCATTGACGCGCGCCGCAACGCGGCGCCTGGATGATCCATGTCTTTCACCATCGCCATTATCGGCCGGCCCAATGTCGGAAAGTCGACGCTGTTCAACCGGCTGGTCGGCCAGAAGCTCGCGCTGGTCGACGACGAGCCCGGCGTGACGCGTGACCGTCGCGAGGGCCAGGCCAGGCTCTACGACCTCGACTTCACCATCATCGACACCGCAGGTCTGGACGAAGGCGCCAAGGGTTCGCTGACGGCGCGGATGCAGGAGCAGACCGAAACCGCGATCGAACTCGCCGACGCCCTGATGTTCGTGATCGACGCCCGCGTCGGCCTGACGCCGACCGACCGTGCCTTCGCCGACTTCGCGCGAAAGGCCAACAAGCCGGTGGTGCTGGTCGCCAACAAGGCCGAGGGCAAGCATGGCGAGATCGGCGCGATGGAATCCTACGCGCTCGGGCTCGGCGATCCCGTCCAGATCTCGGCCGAGCATGGCGAGGGCATGGGCGACCTCCACGAGGCGCTGAGCGCGCTGGTGCCGGAGACACCGGAGGAAGACGACGAGCTCGAGGATGACGAGGACATCTCGGAGGAGGAGGCCGCGCAGCGCCCGATCCGCGTCGCCATCGTCGGCCGGCCCAATGCCGGCAAGTCGACGCTGATCAACCATCTGCTCGGCGAGGAGCGGCTGCTGACCAGCCCCGAGGCCGGCACCACGCGCGATTCCATCGCGGTCGAGATCACCTGGCAGGGCCGCCAGTTCCGGGTGTTCGACACCGCTGGCCTGCGCCGTCGCTCGCGGATCGAGGAGAAGCTGGAGAAGCTCTCGGTGGCCGACGCGTTGCGCGCGGTGCGCTTTGCCGAAGTCGTCGTGATGATGATGGACGCGCAGAACAAGTTCGAGGAGCAGGACCTGCGCATCGCCGACCTGGTCGAGCGCGAAGGCCGCGCCATCGTGCTCGCGGTCAACAAATGGGACCTGGTCGAGCGCAAGCCCAACCAGATCTCGCAACTGCGCACCGATGCCGACCACTGGCTGCCGCAGGTCAAGGGCGCGCCGATCGTCGCCGTCTCCGGCCTGATGGGCGAAGGCATCGACCGCCTGATGACGGCGATCCAGGAGGCCTACGCGGTCTGGAACCGGCGCTTGCCGACCTCGGCGCTCAATCGCTGGTTCGAGCAGGCGATCCAGGCCAACCCGCCGCCGGCGGTTTCGGGCCGCAGGCTGAAGCTGAACTACATCACGCAAGTGAAGGCGCGCCCGCCGAGCTTCGTGCTGTTCTGCTCGCGCGCCGACGCGATCCCGCGATCCTATCTGCGCTACCTCATCAACTCGCTGCGCGAGACCTTCGATCTGCCGGGCACGCCGATCCGGATCACGCTGCGCGAGAAGGCCAATCCGTTCGCCCACAAGCGCAAACGGCCGTCGTGAGCGAAAGGTCGGAGGGCGACACGGTTGCTGTAGCGCAACCGCGCAGCGGCGCGGTGATCTTCATCTTCATCACGTTGCTGCTCGACATGCTCGCGCTCGGGATCATCATCCCGATCCTGCCCAAGCTGATCGAGGGCTTCGTCAACAACGACACCGCAAATGCGGCGCGCATCTTCGGCGTGTTCGGCTCGATCTGGGCCTTGATGCAGTTCGTCTGCTCGCCGATCCTCGGCGCGCTGTCCGATCGCTTCGGCCGCCGGCCGGTGGTTCTGCTGTCGAATTTCGGCCTCGCCGCCGACTATGTGCTGATGGCGCTGGCGCCGAACCTGATCTGGCTGTTCATCGGGCGGGCGATCTCGGGCATCACCTCGTCGAGCATCTCGACCGTGTTCGCCTATATCGCCGACGTCACCGCGCCGGAGCAGCGCGCCGCGATGTTCGGCAAGATTGGCGTCGCCTTCGGCGCCGGCTTCATCCTCGGACCGGCGCTCGGCGGCCTGCTCGGCGAGATCGATCCGCGGCTGCCGTTCTGGGCGGCGGCGGGTTTGAGCTTCGTCAACGGGCTGTATGGCCTGTTCATCCTGCCGGAATCGCTGCCCGTGGAGCGGCGCGCGCCGTTCAAATGGAAGAGCGCCAATCCGATCGGCGCGCTGCATTTCCTGCGCTCGAACCGGACGCTCGCCGGCCTGTCGCTGGCGACGTTCTTCGGCCAGCTCGCGCATGTCGTGCTGCCCTCGGTGTTCGTGCTCTACGCCACCTATCGCTATGGCTGGGACACCGGCACCGTCGGCGCGACGCTGGCGCTGGTCGGGCTCTGCGGCATGATCGTGCAGGGCGCGGCGATCGGCCCGATCGTGCAGCGCCTCGGCGAGCGCAACGCGCTGTTCCTCGGCCTCGTCTGCGGCGCCTTGGGCTTCGTGATCTTCGGCGCCGCGCCGACCGGCCAGCTGTTCTGGATCGGCATTCCCGTGATGGCGCTGTGGGGCCTCTCGGGCGCTGCGACGCAGGCGCTGACGACGCAGCTCGTCGCCGCCGATCAACAGGGCCAGTTGCAGGGCGCGACTTCAAGCGTGCAGAGCATGTCGGAATTGATCGGCCCGTTCCTGTTCACGCTGACGTTTGCGTATTTCATCGGCGATACCGTGCCGGTGAAGATGCCCGGCGCGCCGTTCTATCTGGCCGGCGCGCTGCTGCTGCTCGCGCTCGCCATCGCCTGGCGCACGACGGCGGCAAAGAGAGCGTAGGGCGGGCCGCCGACGGATCCACCACGAGACGCTCTATTCCGTCGCCGGCACCGAATGGTGCTCGTGCGTGACGCGCCACTCGCCGTCGACCTTGCGCAATCCGATCGTCAGCCTGAACTGGAACGTGGCATCAGGTGGCCCGCACCGCATCACCGCGACCGCGAAGGCCACATCATCGCCGGCCGTGATCGCGATCTCCTCGACATCGAAGGCGTAGGATGGGCGGTGATACCTGAAGAACAAGTCCCACGTCTTCCGGTATTCATCCAATCCGCGTGACTACAATGGCGGCGGAACGTCGAACATCACGATGTCCTGATCGTGATGGGCGAAGATGCCGGGATAGTCGGGTCGGCGGACGGCGTCCGTCCAGGCGTCGATGAGCGCCAAGGTCTGGCGGTGCCGCGACGGCGAGTCAGACCAGTGACGGCCGCAGCCGTACTTTCAGCCCCGGACGCGGCTGCGGCCGAGCTGCTTTTCCGCCCAGGTCGGATGAGGAGATTGGAATGGAGAGCTCGATCGCCGCGCGCGGTCTGGGAGCGATGGCGCTTTGCGTCCTCGCGGGAGGATGTGCCGCCGTCACGGTGGCCTATTCGGATGTGGCATCGTCGGCCTACATGACGCCGGATACGTCCGATTCTTCGGGACGTGTGCCGTATCGCTATGCGCCGCCGGTCGACTGGCGGAGCTACAACAAGGTGATGATCGATCCGGTCGTGATCTATCGCGGCGCGGATCATCAATTCGGCGACATGTCCGAGAAGGACAAGCAGACGCTCGCTGCCTACATGCAGACCCGCTTCGCCGACAAACTGCGCGGCCGCTTCACGCTGGTGAACACGCGCGGGCCGAACACGTTCCGCCTGCGGCTGACGCTGACCGGCGCGGTCGCCAACACGCCGGTGCTCGGCACGCTGTCGCGCTTCGATCTGGCGGGCGCGGTCTACAACGGCGTGCAGGCCGCGCGCGACGGCGAGGGCACGATGACGGGCTCCGTGATCTATGCCGTCGAGATGTTCGACAGCTCGACCTCGCGCCTGCTCGGCGCCTATGTCAGCAAGCAATATCCCAACGCCTACGACATCAAGGCCAGCGTCGGCGATCTCGCCGCGGCCACCGCCGGCATAGACAAGGGTGCCGATGCCTTCATGGCGCAATTGAAGTGAGGCGCGCCGCGCGCGTCCGCAAACCATCCCGACGCTGAAAGGTCCTTTACCATGAACTTTCTGGTTCGCATGTTTCTGCGCAGCCTCGTCGCTGCCTTGCTGATGAGCTCGACCGGCCGCGCCGAGACGATTGCGCCAGTCGATCCCAGCGGCACCTGGCTGACCGAAGACGGCCGCGCACGCATCCGCCTCGAGCGATGCGGCACGGCGCGTGACCGCGTCTGCGGCTTCATCGTGTGGATGAAGGATCCGCTCGATTCACACGGCCAGCCGCTCCGCGACAGCTTCAATCCCGACCCCGACCAGCGGACGCGTGCGCTGCTCGGCCATCAGCTGATCCTCGGATTGAAGCTGACGCCGGAGGGCAGGTTCGACGGCGACATCTACAACGCCGAGGACGGCAAGTCCTATGCGGTCTCGCTGTGGCGCGACAAATCCGACCGGCTGAAGCTCAAGGGATGCCTGCTCAAGCTGCTGTGCCAGACCCAGACCTGGACGCAGACGCTGGACGTGCAGCCGGGCCAGCTCGTCGGCCTGACCGGCGATGTCGGCGGCCCGCGCGCCGACAGGGAATGGGCATCGCTGCCGCCGCCCGTCAAGGCGAAGTCGGCGGCGAAGTAAGAAGGTGCAAAAAGTCATTCCGGGGCGATGCGCAGCATCGAACCCCGGAATCTCGAGATTCCCCGATGCGCAATTGCGCATCTGAGGTTCGCGCGTTGCGCGCCCCGGAATGACCGCTACGCGGTCACTTCTTCAGCAGCGGACAGTCGCTGGCCTCAAGCGGCTTTGCGGCGTCTTCCGGCGCGATCGTGGCGATCAGCTTGTAATAGTCCCAGGGATATTTGGACTCTTCGGGCTTCTTCACCTCGAACAGATAGGCCGGAATCAGGCGCCGGCCGTCGGCGCGCAGCGGGCCCTTGCCGAACAGCGGATCGTCGGTCGGCAATTCCTTCATCTTGGCGACGACCTTGGCGCCGTCATGCGGATTGCCGCCGAGCGCTTCCATCGCCTTGAGATAGTGCAGCACCATCGCGTAGTTGCCGGCCTGGGTCATCGACGGCATCGCGTTCTTGCTGGCGAGGGCGGCGAACCGCTTCGACCAGGCGCGGGTCTGATCGTTCATGTCCCAATAGAAGGATTCCGTGAACGTCAGGCCTTGCGCGGTCTTCAACCCGAGCGAATGCACGTCGTTGATGAACAGCAGCAGCGCCGCGAGCTTTTGGCCGCCGGAAACGATGCCGAATTCGGCCGCCTGCTTGATCGCGTTGGTGGTGTCGCCGCCGGCATTGGCGAGGCCGACCACCTTGGCCTTGGACGATTGTGCCTGCAGCAGGAACGACGAGAAATCGGCGGTGTTGATCGGATGCTTGACGCTTCCGAGCACCTTGCCGCCATTGGCGTTGACGACCGCGGTGGTGTCACGCTCAAGCGCGTGGCCGAATGCATAGTCGGCCGTCAGGAAGAACCAGGTGTCGCCGCCGGCCTTCGTCAGGGCCTTGCCGGTGCCGTTGGCCAGCATGTAGGTGTCGTAGGTATATGAAATCGTGTTCGGCGTGCAGGCCTTGCCGGTGAGGTCGGCGGTCGCCGCGCCCGAATTCAGCAGGACGATGTTCTTTTCCTTGACGAGATTGTTGACCGCAAGCGCCACGCCGGAGTTCGGCGTGTCGGCGATCGCATCGACCTTCTCGTTGTCGACCCATTGCCGAGCGATGTTGACGCCGACGTCGGGCTTGTTCTGGTGGTCGCCACTGAGGACGTCGATCTTCCAGCCCTTCTTGAGCAGGCCGGAATCCTCCACGGCCATCTTGATCGCGACCACGGAGTTCGGGCCGCCGATGTCGGCATAGAGGCTCGACATATCGTTGAGCACGCCGATCTTGACGGTCTTGTCCTGCGCGAACGCAGAAGTTGAAAGGCCGAGAGCGGCGCAAGCAAGAAGCGCGGCGCAGCGCCGCGCAAACGTCATTGTCATGAAATTCCCTCCACTGTCTAAAGCCCGGGCAGCCCTCTTGCGGAGCCTTTTTGCCGGTCGCTCAGGTTCCCGCTTACCCTTTCCGGGGGGAGGCGGCAATCCGCCTAAAGCCGGGTGGGCCTGCGTCGAAGCGTCATCCGGTGAAACCCTTACTTGAGCGCGTCGGAGGTCAGCTTGAATTTCTGGATCCGCTTTCCGGTGTCGACCTCGGCGGTATAGACGTTGCCCCTGGCGTCGACCGCGAGCGCGTGCACCCAGTGGAACTGCCCGGCGTTGCGGCCGTTGCGGCCGAAGCTGCCGACCACCGCGCCGTCGTCACGCCTGATGATGCGGATCTCGTTGTTCTCGCCGTCGGCGGAGAGCAGGTAGGTCTGCTTGGGATCGGGCCACAGCGCGATGTCCCACACCGCGCCGTTGCCGAGCGTGCTCTTCTCGAAGAAGAACTCCTTCACGAAGCTGCCGTCCTTCCTGAACACCTGGATGCGGTTGTTGATGCGGTCGCAGACATAGACCAGTCCGTCATCGGCGATCTTCACGCAGTGCACGGGATTGCCGAACTGCTGCGCGACCTGCGCCTTCGGATCGTAGGGTGGCTGCTTGGCGTCGTCGGGCTTGTTGCCATAGGCGCCCCAGTGCCGCTTGTAGGCGCCGGTGGTGGCATCGAACACGATGACGCGCCGGTTGCCGTAACCGTCGGCGACGTAGATCTCGTTGGCCTCCTTGTCGATCGCGGTCTCGGCGGGCTTGCCGAGCTGGGTGGTGTCGTTGCTGCCCTTGCTCGGTGCGATCGAGCCGATCTGCGAGACGAACTTGCCGTCGAAGGTGAACTTGAGGATCGCATTGTCATTGTCGGCGTTGCCGCCGATCCAGACGAAGCCGCGCTCGTCGACCTCGATGCCGTGCTCGCGGCCAACCCACTCATAGCCGTCACCCGGACCGCCCCAGGACCGCAGTAGATTGCCGTCAGCGTCGAATTCGAGCACCGGCGGCGCCGAGACGCAGCATTTCGAGCGCGGCGGATTGAGGCTCGCGCCCTTCTCGTCGTCGGTCAGCGAGCGCGGCCGGTGGATCACCCAGATGTGGCCCTGCCAATCCACCGTGATGCCGCCGACCTGGCCGAGGATCCAGTTGTTGGGAAGTTGCTTCGGCCAGGACGCATCGACCGCAAACGTCGGGACGTCACTGGCCTTGGCGGGCGCTGGCTGAGCAAAAAGGGCTGATGATGCGATGCAGGCGGAGAGAAACAATCCGGACAGAATGAAGCGCGCGCGATTGAACGACGGCGTCATGTTGCCTCCCGAAATTTTTCTTGGCGGGCGTCCCGCTGGGAAGGGCAGTCAATCGTGGGGACGCGAGCGAGTCAATCGCAAGGAGGTGCGTAGCCCGGATGGAGCGAAGCGAAATCCGGGGCCGGTTACTCGGCGTAGAGATTATCCGGATTGCGCTTCGCTCCATCCGGGCTACGAGAGAGAGAGCCGGGCTCACGCCGGCGGCTGGAAGCTGCGTAGCGTGCGCGCCTTGTAGTCGTAGAGCTTGCCGGTCTCGGTCCATGCGGGCGAACACATCGGCACGATGAATTCGGCGGCCATGTCGGGCGTATCCAGCGTCATCGGGTCTTCGCCGGGAAATACCTGCGCGCGCATCCGGGTGCGGATCGGGCCGGGGCTGAACAGGTTGACGCGGAGCTTTGTGTTGGCGGTCTCGTTGGCCCAGGAGCGCACCAGTGCCTCCAGCGCGGCCTTCGAGGCCGCATAGGGGCCGAGATAGGCGTTGGCCTTGTGGGCCACACCCGACGTCACGAACACCGCGCGGCCGGCGTCGGATTGCCGCAGCAGCGGGTCCATGCAGCGGATCAGCTGAAAATTGGCGGTGACGTTGATCGCGAACACGTCGTTCCACGGCTTCAGCTCGATATGGCCGAGCGGCGACGACGGCCCTGCGGTGCCGGCATTGCCGACCAGGATATCGAGCTTGCCGTGGCGCTCATGCAGCGCAAGGCCGAGCCGCGCGATGCCGTCGTAATCGGTGAGCGAGAGCGGCACCAGGGTGGCGCTGCCGCCGGCCGTGCGGATCTCGTCGTCGAGCTCTTCCAGCCCGCCTTGCGTGCGCGCCACCGCCACGACATGCGCGCCGGCCTTGGCCAGTGCGACCGCGGTCGCATAGCCGATGCCGCGCGAGGCGCCGGTCACGAGGGCGATACGGGAGGCGAGGGGTTTTGTCATGGAAGGGACTCTAACAAATCGTCGTCCCTGCGAAAGCAGGGACCCATACGCCGTGACGGCGGTAATGGAAAACGGTGCTTGTGTCTAACGCTGCCCAGCCAGATAGGCCGGTGGTTATGGGTCCCTGCTTTCGCAGGGACGACAGCGCGGATGTGGCTAGCTCGCCTCCGCCAGCAGCGAGAGCTGGCGCGGCGGGGCCTCGGTTTCGCTCTGGTCGGTGAGGTGGGTCGGGTAGGCGCCGGTGAAGCAATGGTCGGCGAATCTCGGATTTGCCGGGTCGCGCCCCTCATAGCCCATCGCGCGGTACATGCCGTCGATCGACAGGAAGGCGAGCGAGTCGGCGCCGATGATGTCGCGCATCTCCTCGAGCGAATGGGTCGCGGCGAGCAGGCCGCCGCGGTCCGGCAGGTCGATGCCGTAATAGTCGGGATAGAGGATCGGCGGCGAGGCGAGGCGGAAATGCACCTCACGGGCGCCGGCGTCGCGCATCATGCGCACGATCTTCTTCGAGGTGGTGCCGCGCACCAGACTGTCGTCGATCAGGATGATGCGCTTGCCCTCGATCGCGGCGCGGTTGGCCGAATGCTTCATGCGCACGCCGAGCTCGCGCACGCTCTGGGTCGGCTGGATGAAGGTGCGGCCGACATAGTGGTTGCGGATGATGCCGAGCTCGAACGGCACGCCGGAATACTGGCTGTAGCCGACCGCGGCGGGCACGCCGGAATCCGGCACCGGCACCACGACGTCGACCTCGGGATGGCTCTCGCGCGCCAGCTGGGCGCCGAACGCCTTGCGCACGTCGTAGACCGAGCGGCCGCCGACGATCGAGTCCGGGCGCGCGAAATAGATGTATTCGAAGATGCAGGGCCGGGCCGGCTTCGGCGGGAACGGCTTGTGGCTGTGAGCCCCTCGCTCGTCGAACACGATGATCTCGCCGGGCTCGATGTCGCGGACGTATTTCGCGCCGATCATGTCGAGCGCGCAGGTCTCCGAGGTCAGGATCGGACAGCCGTCGAGATCGCCGAGCACCAGCGGGCGGATGCCGAGCGGGTCGCGCGCGCCGACCAGCTTCTTGTTGGTCAGCGCGACCAGCGCATAGGCGCCCTCAATGGTGCGCAGCGCCTCGATGAAGCGGTCGATGAAGCGGGTGCGCTTGGACTGCGCCACGAGATGCAGGATCACCTCAGTGTCGGTGGTCGACTGCATCATGGCGCCGCCCTTGACCAGCTCGCGGCGCAAGGTCAGGCCATTGGTGAGGTTGCCGTTGTGGCCGACCGCAAATCCGCCGGCGCTGAGCTCGGCGAACAGTGGCTGCACGTTGCGCAGGATGGTGCCGCCGGTGGTGGAGTAGCGGACATGGCCGACCGCGGCGTTGCCCGGCAGGCGCTCGATCACCTCGCGGCGGGAGAAGGCGTCGCCGACCAGGCCGAGGCGGCGTTCACTGTGGAAGCGGCTGCCGTCGAAGGAGACGATGCCGGCGGCTTCCTGGCCGCGGTGTTGCAGGGCGTGCAGGCCGAGTGCGGTGATCGCGGCGGCCTCGGGATGGCCGAAGATGCCGAACACGCCGCATTCCTCGCGGAGCGTGTCGCCATCGAGGTCGGGGTGGTATCTGAGAGGGTCGTTTTTAGGGTCGTCTTGCAGTTCGATCGGGCCGAGGTCGAGATCCATCTGGTCGGTATGATCCGAAGGGGTCTGCATCTCGTTCATCGCCTCTCGTAAGGGCCCAAATAGTTTATCGGCCCGCGGGTTTCTCGATCAGCTTCTTCAAGCTGTCACGCGCAGGTTTGCTATAGCCATCGCCCGACGCCGGCGTCGCCTGATCATTGGTATCGGCCGCAGAATCGTCGTCTGGCTTATTCTTCTTGAACTTCTTTAAGATGGTGTTCTCGGGGTCGTCGGGCAAGAGCGACATCAGCCAATCCCCGGTTCCCTGCAGCACCACGCGGGACTTCGCCCCGGTCACCCAATCGGGCCGCTGCTTGTCCGGAACCAGCCAGGTGAAGAACATGAACGCCACGACCACGATCAGGAGGCCGCGGGCGAGCCCGAACAGGAAGCCGAGGGTGCGGTCGAGCGCGCCGATCCGGGAATCCAGGATCATGTCCGAAATCCGCACCGTGACGATCGAGACCACGATCAGCGTGCCGATGAAGACGCCGGCCACCACGACCACGGCGGCTACCGTGTCGTTGTTGAAATAGGTCTTGGCGGTCGGCAGAAGCTTCGAGAACGCATATAGCGTGACCAAAGCGGCGGCGCCCCAGGCCGCGATCGACAGGATCTCGCGCATGAAGCCGCGCACCATCGCGAGCAGGCCCGAAATCAGCATCACGCCGAGCAGGACGAGATCAAGTATCGTTATGGGCATCGGCTGGTCAGGTCCGCTGGTACGTTTTCGGTACGCTGTTAAGGGCTTACGTTGTTAAGGGCTTACGCTGCTTAAGGGCTCTCGCGAATCGGCGAAGTCGGTGCCGTCCTAACTGAGGCGCATTGGGGGCATCCGGCAAGGCCAGAGCGCCACCTGTCCCGCGCGGCGGATGTATAGCGGCGGGGGGCTGATACGTCACGCCCGCTTTAGCTGGTCTCGCGACGGAATCGGGCCGGTGTGGCATTTTTCTCAGCCGCATCAGGGCCTCCGGAGCTGCCCTGGTCGCGCCGGCCGCCCCGGGGCGTCCCGCGTGCCGCAATTTCGGCGACCAGCGTGGTGAGATTGCCGACGCTGTTAAGGGTGAGCCCTGAATCGCCGCCGCTCTCGCCGCGGGCCGATTCGGGCAGGATGGCCCGGGCGAAGCCGAGCTTGAGGGCCTCCTTGAGCCGGGCCGGGGTCTGCGCCACCGGGCGGATCGCGCCCGATAGCGAAATCTCGCCGAAATAGACCGCATCCGTCGGCAGCGGCGCGTTCACCAGCGAGGAGACCAGCGCGGCCGCCGCGGCAAGGTCCGCGGCCGGTTCCTGGATGCGCAGGCCGCCGGCGACGTTGAGATAGACGTCATGTCCGGACAATTTGACGCCGCAATGCGCTTCGAGCACCGCGAGCACCATCGACAGCCGGCTCGGGTCCCAGCCGACCACGGCGCGGCGTGGCGTGCCGAGCGAGGTCGGTGCCACCAGCGCCTGCAACTCGACCAGCACCGGACGGGTGCCCTCGATGCCGGCGAACACCGCCGTGCCGGGGCTGCCGAGCTCGCGCTCGGAGAGGAACAATTCCGAGGGGTTGGTGACCTCGCGCAGGCCGAGGCCGGTCATCTCGAATACGCCGATCTCGTCGGTCGCGCCAAAACGGTTCTTCACCGAGCGCAGGATGCGGAACTGCTGCGAGCCTTCGCCCTCGAACGACAGCACCGCATCGACCATGTGCTCGACCACGCGGGGACCGGCGATCTGGCCGTCCTTTGTCACATGGCCGACCAGGATGATCGCGGCACCCGTCTTCTTGGCAAAGCGAATGAGGGCCTGCGCCGAGGCGCGGACCTGGGTCACCGTGCCGGGCGCGGATTCCACCGTGTCGGTCCACATGGTCTGGATCGAGTCGATCACGATCAGGCGCGGCACCGCGCCTTCCGATAGCGTCGCGACGATGTCCTCGACCGACGTTTCCGAAGCCAGCTGCACCGGCGCGTCCGCGAGCCCGAGCCGTTCGGCGCGCAGCCGCACCTGGGCGACCGCCTCTTCGCCGGAGATATAGACCGCGCGGTGGCCGGCGCGCGCCATCATGCTGGTCGCCTGGGTCAGCAGCGTCGATTTTCCGATGCCGGGATCGCCGCCGACCAAAAGCACCGAGCCGCGGACGAAGCCGCCGCCGGTGACGCGGTCGAGCTCGGCCATCCCGGACGACAGCCGCGGCGCGTCCTGGGTCTTGCCGGACAGCGATTCCAGCGCAAACGTCCGCCCCTTGCGCTTGCTGCGGATCGAGACCGGCACCGAGCCTGTGGTGTCCTCCTCGGTCAGCGTGTTCCACTCGCCGCAGGAATCGCACTTGCCCTGCCAGCGATTATACGCCGCGCCGCAGTTCTGGCAGACGAAGGAGAGGGTGGATTTGGCCATGGAGCAGGTGAGTCGCGCTATCGAGCACGATGCATAACACGGTTCGGCCGCCGCGCGCGATCCATCGAAGACGGAGTGCCAGATGGCGGGGCCGGCTCAGCGCGAGAACACCCGTGTTCCGCCCGGCCAGCGCGGCTTGTCGCCGACCGGGCTTGCGCCGATTTCCCAGCCGACGCCGCCCCACAGCACGTCGACGGCACCAAGCTCTCCGGCGCTGTCGCGGACGTAAAACACGTTCGGCTTGGCGTTGACCTCCAGCGGGCCGTTGCTGCCGCTGGGCTGTCGCCTCAACGCGCACCAGACGTCGGCCAGTCTGCTCTCGTGGCTCTGACCCAGTTTGGCGAGGATCTCCTTGTCGCTCGAGGCTGCGCTCAGGATGAAGGTCTGCAAGGATGCGCCGCCGCTATCGTCCTCGATCTTGTTCGTGAAGCGCTGCGCGAAGGTCGCGCCTAACCAGGAAATCCTGACCGGCGCGCTCGAGGCGATGTCCTCCTTGAAATGTTCCCGCGCGACGAATTTTTCGGCGTGGGGAATTGCCGAGGTCGACGACGGATCGGACGGTTCCTCACTTTTCGGCTGCAAGGAACATGCAACGCGGTCAGCGGCGGCAACAGCACCCGGTTGGCCCGGTCTTGTCTCGTCTGCCGCGACGCTCAAACCCTGCGTCGCCAGAACAACGGTCAACCACAGGGTGAGGCTTGGTTGGCGCATATTGTTGTTGTCCCTGAATCCGCTGTGCTCGCGGAGACAAGGTAAACCGCATCTTGCAGATGTAAATCAAAGATCAGGTTTCTGGTTAAGGATAAAAAGTAAGTTCAACTACAGCGCGAATTTGAATCAAATGCGCTTCGCGCAAGGGAACTGCTCTCTCGTTTGTACGCGCGGTCAAACGTGGATGTCCCGCCGCGACAGCAGCAGCGGCGGTTTCTCGCGCGGCGTCAGACTCGTCGGCAGAGCGCGGCAGCATCTCGCCTGCGCGCGCAACGGATCGCTCCAGCTCCAGCGAACCCGCCACGACGGATTGTTGGCGTAGGCCGGAATGCGCCAGACCCAGATCGTCTCGTAGACGCTGTCTCCGAACTGCGCGACATCGGGCCTTGCCGTCGGCCAGAACGCCGAGCCGGCAACAGCGAACGTCACAATCGCCGCAGTCGTGATCATCATCTTGCGCATCGCGCGCCTGCCTTTCCCGCCTGTCGTGGGCTTTGACGACCCGCGACTCCCCAATGCTTCGACTTGCGATCCCGCATTCGTCAGGCCGACATCGGCGACATCAGGCGCCGGGCTCTGCGCCCGATCTGCACGCCATGTTTCGCTGAACTCGTGTCGCCTGAACTCTCGGGACTCGCATCCGGGTCGTCGATCAACCCTGTGATGCCTGCTGGAGCAAAGTTCTTTTCCGCAAACGATCAAGTGCAAGTAATGAGATTGTCATAAACGCAGCGGCCGGACGATGGCAATCCGGATAACAACGGAAGGTGAGCGCTCAACAAAACTCTTTCGGGGTACGCGCCACCCGATGCGCAAAGCCCCGTAGAATTACGACACCATCGGGAGGATGTTGGTGTTCGTCACGGTGAAATCCGTTTGCCCAGGGCCTGGTCGATGTCGGAATTTTACTGCGTCATTGCAGACCACAATAGCGCCGTGCCCGCCGCCAGCATGATGCCGTCCATGATCAGGCGGAACGACTCCGGCTTCAGCTGCAGCACGAAGCGCTTTGCGATGAAAGCGCCGGCCATCAGCGAGGCGCCGGCGATCAGGCCCTTCAGCGCAATGTCCGGCGTCAGCGCGCCGAAACGCTCGAACGTCACCGACTTGCTGACATAGAGCCCGAGCGAGCTCGCCGCCTCGGTGGCGAGGAACGCGCCCTTGCTGAGACCGTAGAACAGGAACAGCGGCACGCTGAGCGGGCCGGTCGAGGCCACGATGCCGGTGAGGTAGCCGATGAGCGCACCGCCGATTGCGAGATGCCAGAGATTGGCCTTCAGCCTGTGCCGCGCCAGCCAGTGCCGCACCGGCACCATCGCGATCAGGAATACGCCGATCGCGATATCGACCGCATGCGAGGGCAGCGCGAGCAGGGTGCGCGCGCCGAGCGCGGCGGCCGGAATGCCGGTGATCGAGTAGGCGATGCAGGCACGCCAGTCGACCTCGCGCCACCAGGCGAGGATGCGCGACAGATTGGCCATCACGGCGGCGACGGCCATGATCGGTACCGCCTGCTTCGGCCCGTACTGATAGACCAGCACCGGCATCAGCATGATCGACGAGCCGGTGCCGACGATGCCGGAAATGGTGCCGGCGACCAGGCCGACAATGAGGACGAAGAGGAAGCCCACCTGCGCGCTCCGGTGAGGTGATCCCGAGCCATGCTGAATGCGTGCCCCGGGAGAGGGGCTCAGTGTGACCTCATGGTTCGAGACGGCGCAAGGGCGCCGCCGAGCCATCGACACGCCATCGTGCGCAGCGCAGCAAGACTTGGACAATCATGTCGCGAGAATGCGGTGGTATGACTCATAGACCGCGCAACACATTTTATGTCGTCCCTGCTTTCGTGTTTGGTCCCTGCAGATTGGTTGGATGGAATCGGTGTAGAACGAGGCGTGGCCTTTGTTAGGGAGCGCCTCGTGTCATGGAACTGAGCTTGCACGCGAACGCCACGACGACGCCGAAGACACGTGCCTACATCCAGCGCAGCCGGAAGTCGGTCGCTCAGTTGGCGGCCGAACTGGGGGTCAGCGAGACCACGATTTATCGCTGGCGCAGCCGCACGACGGTCGAAGACCGCTCGCACCGGCCGAAGAACCTCACGACCAGCCTCTCCGCGGTTGAAGAAAGGGCCGTTTGTGAACTACGGACATCGCTCCAATTGCCGCTGGACGACATCGTTGAGGTGATGCGGCGATGCATCAACGCCAAGCTGTCCCGTAGTGCTATTCACCGCTGCCTGCAGCGCAATGGCATCAGCCGGCTTGCCAAGCCTGACAAGCCCAAAGCCGGCGTCTTCGAGAATGCCAGTATCGGCTTCATCCATATCGACGTGAAGTATCTGCCGGCACTGCAGCGCCGCACCAGCTATGCCTTTGTCGCCATCGACCGAGCCACCCGCTACGTCTTTGTCGAGGTCCATTCCAGGCGGGACGGAGCGACCGCGACCGGTTTCCTTAAGCGCTTCCTGGCTGATTTTCCGCACCAGGTTCACACTATCCTCACCGACAACGGTGCCGAGTTCACCGACCGCTTCGCCGTCGACAAGAAGAACAAGCCGCCCGGGAAGCCTTCCGGCGACCACCCCTTTGATCAACTCTGCCGACAGTGCGCCATCCAGCATCGCCTGACCAAGCCCTACCATCCGCAGACCAACGGACTCGTCGAACGTTTCAACCGGCGCATCGCCGAAGCCATTGGCCGCGAACACAAACGGGGCAGCGCGCGCCGTACCTTTGTCGACCACGCCGACCGCGACACCTTCATCGCCAAGTTCGTCCACGACTACAATCGGACCCGCCTCAAATGCCTCGGCTACCTGGCGCCAATCCAGGCCCTCGCCAATCACACGGGACCGAACACTTTCGCAGGGACGACAGAGTGATTGTGGCGCGAGCGCGACACGCAAACCCGTCACCTCAACACCACCCACGCCGGCGCGTGATCGCTGGCGCCGTCCTCGCCGCGGATGGCGCGGTCGACGCCGGCTTTCACGAGCCGCGGCGCCGCTGCGGGGCTGAGCAGGAGATGATCGAGCCGCAGGCCTGCATCGCGTGGCCAGCGCTGGCGCTTGTAGTCCCAGAAGGTAAACATCGGCGCGTCCGGATGCAGGGCGCGGATCGCATCGCACCAGCCCTGATCGACCAGCGCCTTGAAGGCGGCGCGGCTCTTCGGCTGGATCAGCGCATCCTTGTCCCAGGACCGCGTTGGGTAGATGTCGAACGGCGTCGGCGCGACATTGTAGTCGCCGGCAAGCACCACCGGGACGTCCTGCTTGAGCAGCTTGGCGGCATGGGCGCGCAGCCGCTTGAACCAGGCGAGCTTGTAATCGAATTTCGGCCCGGGCTGCGGATTGCCGTTCGGCAGATAGAGGCTGGTGACGACGATGCCGCGCACCGCGGCCTCGATGTAGCGCGCTTCGTGATCGCCGGCATCGCCGGGCAGGGCGGTGCGGATCAGCACCGGCGCGGCCTTGCGCGCGAGGATGGCGACGCCGTTCCAGGTCTTCTGTCCCTGCCACACCGCGCCGTAGCCGGCCTGCTCGATCGCGGCCGCGGGAAACTCGGCGTCGCTGGCCTTCAGCTCCTGCAGACTGACGATGTCGGGCCTGGCCGATTGCAGCCAGCGCAACAGGTTGGGCAGGCGGCGGTTGACGTTGTTGATGTTGAAGGTCGCGATCTTCATGCGCACCGGCAATCGCGAACCTTGATCATGTCAGGTGGACGTCGCTGTTGGCTCGGCGGCCGGCAGTGGCGGCGGCGCAGCGGGCGCTGCTGTTGGCAAGGCTGGCGGTGCTGCGGGCGTGGCAGCCGGCTCGCTCGTCTCGGCGACCGCGTCGCTTCTCGCGGCGACGGCATCGCCGCCCTTGTAGATGCGCACGAAGCGGCGGCCGAGACTGGTCAACACCTCATAGCCGATGGTGCCGAAATGATGCGCGACCTCGTCGACTGTGATGCCTTCGCCGATCAGCGTCACCATGTGGCCGCGCCGCACGGCATTCTTGTCGAGGTCGGTGACATCGACCGCGATCAGGTCCATCGAGACGCGGCCGGCGATCGGGCAGCGCTTGCCGGCGACCACGACCTCGGCGCCGCGGGTGCCGTCATTGGCGCTGGCGGCGCGGAAATAGCCGTCGGCATAGCCGGCGGCGACGATCGCAAGCCGGGTCGGCCGGCGCGCGGTCCAGGTGCCGCCATAGCCGACGGTCTCGCCGCGGTCGATGTTGCGGATCTGCACGATGCGCGCCTTGAGATCGACCACCTGCTGCATCGGGTTGTCGGCCTCCGGCGTCGGATTGACGCCATAGAGCGCGCAGCCCGGCCGCACCATCTCGAACTGGAATTGCGCGCCGAGAAACACGCCGGAAGAATTCGCCAGCGAGGCCGGCACGCCGGTGAACAGGCTCGCGATCTCGCGGAAGCTCGTAAGCTGCTTGGCGTTGGCGGGATTGTTGAGCAATTCGGCGGAGGCGAGGTGGCTCATGACCAGCGTGATGCCGTGGTCGCCGGCATTGATCCGCGGGATGATGCCCTGCGCCTCGCTGACCGTGAGCCCCAGCCGGTTCATGCCGGTGTCGATATGGATGCCGGCGCCGCCGGACCAGCCGGAGCGGCGGCAGAACACGTCCCATTCGGCGAGCTCGTTGAGATCGCCGATCACCGGCTTGCAATCGATCCTGGCGTAGGCATCGCCGGTGTTCTGGAAGAACCCGCCGAGCGAATACACCGTCGCCTCGGGAGCGGCCGCGCGCACCGCGGCGGCCTCCTCGACGCTGGCGACGAAGAAGGTCTTGCAGCCGGCCTTGGCCAGCGCCCGCGCAACCTGCGCGGCGCCACAGCCATAGGCGTTGGCCTTGACCACGGCGGCGCATTCGGCCGGCACCGCGGTCTTCTCGAGCTTGCGCCAGTTGGCGATGATGGCGTCGAGGTCGATGGTGAGGATACCGCTGGCGGTCGGGTGGGCCGCCAGCAAACTGGCCTCGGATGTCAGCTGCGATTTCGCGTCAGTCACGATGTTCATGGCTCAGTTGTACGCGGGTGCCCTGCGTCGTTCAACCGAGTCCGGATCTCAGTGGCCGTGATCCGGAACCTGACCGTCGGGTGCGAGGTCGCCGAAGCGCGTGACGCTGGCCTCGAAGTGCAGATCGACCGTGCCGGTCGGGCCGTGTCGCTGCTTGCCGATGATGACTTCGGCCTTGCCGTGGGCAAGGTCCATGTCCATCTGCCACTTCTCATATTCCGGCGTGCCCGCGCGCGGCTCCTTGTTGGCGAGGTAGTATTCCTCGCGATAGACGAAGATCACGACGTCGGCGTCCTGCTCGATCGAGCCGGATTCACGCAGGTCGGACAGCTGCGGCCGCTTGTCGTCGCGGTTTTCGACCTGACGCGACAGCTGCGAGAGCGCGATGATCGGAACGTTCAGTTCCTTGGCAAGTGCCTTCAGGTTGGTGGTGATCTCGGTGATTTCCTGCACGCGGTTGTCGTTGCCGCGTTTGCCCGAGCCCTGCAGCAGCTGGATATAGTCGATCACGATCAGGTCGAGGCCCTTCTGGCGCTTGAGCCGTCGCGCCCGCGCGGTGAGCTGCGAGATCGAGAGACCGCCGGTTTCGTCGACGTAGAACGGTAGCGATTGCAGCTCGATCGAACAGTCGCGGATCTTCTCGAAATCGAGCTCGGAGATGCCGCCGCGACGGATCGAGCTCGAGGGGATGCCGGTGCGCTCGGCGAGAATACGGGTGGCGAGCTGTTCGCCGCTCATTTCGCAGGAGAAGAAGCCGACACAGCCGCCATTGACTGCCTTGGTGGTGCCGTCCGCCTGGACTTCCGGCACATAGGCTTTGGCGATGTTGTAGGCGATGTTGGTGGCGAGCGATGTCTTGCCCATGCCGGGACGGCCGGCGAGGATGATGAGGTCGGACGGCTGCAGGCCGCCCATCTTGGCGTCGAGGTCGCGCAGACCGGTCGAAATGCCCGACAGCTTGCCGTCGCGCTGGAACGCCTTCGCCGCCATGTCGACGGCGATCGTCAGTGCCTGCGCGAAGCGCTGGAAGCCGCCGTCATAGCGGCCGGTTTCAGCAAGGCCGTAGAGCTGCCGCTCGGCATCCTCGATCTGGGCGCGCGGCGCGAAGTCGACCGGCGCGTCATAGGCGACGTTGACGATGTCCTCCCCGATCTGGATCAGGTTGCGGCGCAGGCTGAGATCGTAAACGGTGCGTCCGTAGTCCTGCGCGTTGATGATGGTGGTCGCTTCGGCGGCAAGCCGGGCGAGGTACTGGCCGACCGTCATGCCGCCGATGTCGAGCTCGGCCGGCAGGAACGTCTTCAGGGTCACGGGGTTCGCGACCTTGCCCATCCGGATCAGGCTTCCGGCGGTCTCATAGATTTGCTGATGGATGGTTTCGAAGAAGTGCTTCGGCTCCAGGAAATCGGAGACCCGGTAGAAGGCGTCGTTATTGACCAGGATCGCGCCCAGCAGGCCCTGTTCCGCTTCGATGTTGTGCGGCGCACTTCGGTAGGCCGGGGATGCGGCGTCGGGCGCGAGCTTGTGGACGTTCGAATCAATTAAGGCCATGGACGAGCTTATTCTTCTGATTTCGTCGTTACTGAGATTTTCGGCTGTGGGGCGGCGATGAAGCGCCAGCCCGGCACGAAGCGAAAGGACGGATGTTTCTTATGCACGATTCACACAACGCGAGGTGTGAATCCGAAACAGCCGGATGCATTCCGCTTGACTGGGGTTTTGTCCGAAACCGGGCGGGAGCCGGCCGATCAGCACGGTCGTTGGCAAAAATTGGACGCCGCCTGAACCTTTTGCCAGGCGAGCGGACCCATGGAGAGGCGAGGCGGCTGTTGGCGTCGATTTCTCAGACCAGGATGAGGAAGGCCAGCGCGATCAAGGCGGCCACCACGCCAGTGGCGATCAGGGCGTAGTCAGTCGCGATATCGCGCTGCGGGTCCAACATCGTCTGGTGTGTTTCTCGGGTCATTCCGGACCACTACGACAGTCCGGGACAGACCTCTGTGAAGCAGATCACATGCGCCGCACTTTTTTTGCGGCAGGTTCGCGGGAACGACCCGGCGGATTCCAGGTTGTCTACGCTCAGGCAAGATACGGCGGCGATGGCTCGAGAGTTTCAGACAGCGCGATCAAGGCTTGGCCGGGCAGATGGCATGGACCGCCGCTGGCTGGCGGCGCTTGTCGATGCCATGGAGCAGGCGGCGCGTCCCGAGGTCCGCAATGTTCCCTGCGATGCCAGCTTGATTTCGGCCGCCGCGGCCCATCTGGCGCGTCCGGCGCCGACCTTTGGCCATTGCGGGTCGGCCTACAGCCTGCGCAACTAGCAGCACCCGTTCCTTCAGACCTATTCGCCGGCGAGTTGCAGCCGGGGCTTGGTCGCGCCGGCCTCCTTCAGCCGCAGGCGGGCTTCTTCGCCGCCGATATAGTCGCGGGTTATCGGGACGATGCCCTGGCGCTTGGTGAGCTGGAGCTGGAAGTTCATCATGTTCTGCACGCGGAACGACATCTCCGACGCAGCCAGGTAGAATTCCCACATCCGGGCAAAGGTCTCGTCGTAGAGCCGCACGGCCTCCTCGCGCCGCGCCATGAAGCGCTCGCGCCATGCCTTCAGCGTCTCGGCATAGTGCAGGCGGAGGATCTCCATGTCGCAGATCAGCAATCCGGCCTTCTCGATCGCCGGCATGACCTCGGACAGCGCCGGAATGTAGCCGCCGGGGAAGATGTATTTCCGGATCCAGGGGCTGGTGACGTCGGGGCCGGTCGAGCGGCCGATCGAGTGCAGCACCATGACACCGTCGTCGCTCAGCAGTTCGGCGCAGCGCGCGAAGAAGGTTTCATAGTAGGCGACCCCGACATGCTCGAACATGCCGACCGAGACGATGCGGTCGAACGGCCCGGGGATGTCGCGATAGTCCTGCAGCAGGAAGCGCGCCGATTGCGCCAGGTTCCGCTCCGCCGCCCGGGCGTTGGAAATTTGCAGCTGCTCGGTCGACAGCGTGACGCCGGTGACGTCGGCGCCGCTCATCTCGGCGAGATAGAGCCCAAGGCCACCCCAGCCGGAACCGATGTCGAGGATGCGGTGCCCGGGCTTGATCAGGAGTTTTGCGGCGAGGTGACGCTTCTTGGCGAGCTGGGCATCGTCCAGCGTCGCGTCCGGCGTCTCGAAATAGGCGCAGCTGTATTGCTTGTCCGCGTCGAGGAAGAGGGAATAGAGGCGGCCGTCGAGATCGTAATGACGGGCGACATTGCTTCTGGATCGGCCGCGCATATTGATCTGCTGGGCGCGGCGTCCGAGGAAGCGTACCCAGGCCTGCAGCCTGGCAAAGTTCGGCAGCATGGCTGCCTGACCCATCAGGACCGCCAGCACGTCGGCGACGGTGCCTTGCTCCACCACGAACGTGCCGTCCATGAAGGCTTCGCCGAGATAAAGCTCGGGATCGACTAGGATGCGGAGTTCCGCCCCTCGCGTCATGAAGCGCACGGCGACCGGTACACCCGTGCCATCACCGCAGATGAACTGAGCGCCGCTCGCGGTCGTGAACGTGATCGAACCGCGGCGGATGAAGCGCCCCAAGAAGTATCGCAACAATCGGTCCATCGAAACACCAACGGAACGGCAAGCTGCACACCGACACCACCGGAGTTGATCACTCCAATGTGTCCCCAACCTCAAGATAGGCAGGGAATTAGATCGCGCTATAGCGTTGTGGTCAAAGCCGATATTCCAAAATGTGACAATTGCGTGGATGCGTCATGGGCGCGCTTCCATTCGCGCGATAATCGGCTAAAAGGTGACCGCCGCGGCCGATCCATCAGGCGCTGGCGGCGATTTTTCCGGAATCTGGAGACTTAAGGAATGTTGAGCCGAGCCCTCAGTCTGGCGACGGTGGCGCTTCTGATTGGCTGCCTGTCAGCCGTATCGACGCAGGCGCAAAACCTCGAGGCCGGCAAGAGCCCCTCCCAGATCTTCGCAAGCACCTGCGCAGCTTGCCACAAGAGCCCGCGCGGCCTGCTGAAATCGGTGCCGGCCGGTTCGCTGCCGGGCTTCCTGCGCCAGCACTATACGACGTCCAGCGACATGGCCGGCGTGCTTGCGTCCTATCTGATTTCGAATGGTGCCAACGACCCGCGCTACCAGGCCAAGGATCAGCCCAAGGGGACTAAGGGCGGTAGGGAAGGCAGGCAGGAGGCGAACCAGTCCCCGGAGCAGCCGTCCGAGCGTCCGGCCCGCCGACGGCACCAGGATGCCGCGCCGCAGGAAGGGGCCAAACCCGACGGCGATGGCTTGAATCCCGAAGGACGTCCAGCTCACCGCGGCAAGCGGATGGCCCGCCCGAGCGAGGCGCCGGATGGCGCGAAGCCGGACGACGGCCAGACGCCGCAGGCCTTGGGCGAGGGCAAGCCGTCGCGTCAGAAGCACGGCCGTCGCGGTAAGCCCGTCGAGGAGCCGAAGTCCGAGGAGGCGCCCAAGGGCGCGGCGACCAGCGACGAGCCCAAGACAGACCCCAAGACATCCACCCGGCATGATGACAAGGGTGAAGCCGAGAAGCCGGCGAAGCCTGCCGCCGAGCCCGACACGGCAAAGGTCGACGCGCCCAAGAGCAATGGCGGCGGCGAGCCGGCTGCCGTGCGATCCGATCCGGTTCCGCAGGTCACACCGGCGCCTGCCGCGGCTGCGCCTGCGGCGTCCGAGCCGGCAGCAGCCGCATCTCCCGCTCCGGCGCCAGCCGCGCCGCCGGTGACTGCGACGGCGCCGCCGCCGCCACCGCCCACGACGCCAGGCTCCGGCCCGCCGGAAGCTCCGACCTCGAAGTAATCGCCAACGCCGGGCCGCAAGGTCCGGCGTATTTGTTTGACCATCATTAGAGCAGCGCTCTAGAGTGTTAATCTAGTCAGGAGGACGACTTGGGCACGGCGCGCGAAGATCTGCTGGCAGCGGGACTGGCGGTGTTCGACCGCGACGGATTTGAGGGCGCGACGGTGGCCGAGATTCGCTCCCGCGCCCGCGCGTCCAACGGCAGCTTCTTCCACTTCTTCACCTCGAAGAAGGCGCTCGCCGGCACCCTGTTCCTGGAAATCCTGCAGGCCTATCACGCCGCCATCATCAGCTCGGTCGACGCCAGCTGCGGGGCGGGCGAGGGCGTTGAGCGGCTGATCCACGCCCATCTCGATTGGGTCGTGAGCAACCGGCGCGAGGCGCGCTTCCTGTTCGAGATTTCGCGCAGCGAGTGGGGCGAGGAGGTGCGCGGCGCGCAGCGCAGCGAGAATTCGCGGCTCACCGATGGCATCGAGCGCTGGCGCGCGCCACTGCTCGCGCGCGGCGAATTGCTGCCGATGAGCGCCGTGCTGTTCTTCAGCCAGATCGTCGGGCCGGCGCAAATCTTCTGCCGCGCCTGGCTATCGGGCCGCCATACCGGCGATCCGCGCGAACAGGTCGAGACGCTGATCGCCTGCGCGGTCCGCGCGGTGGTGGCGCCGGGTGCGCCAGAACGAACAGGAGAGACTTCATGAGCGAGACCGATCCGGACTTTGCACCGATCGCGACGCGAATTCGCGACAATGTCGGCCGGCAGGGCTTCATGGGTCTTGTCGGTGCCGAGGTAGCCGAGCTGTCGCGCGGCACCTGCACGCTCGCGGTCGACCGCCGGCCGGAGCTGTTGCAGCAGCATGGCCTGTTTCACGGCGGAGTGACGGCGTTTCTGGTCGACAACGCCACCACGATCGCAGCGGCGACGTCGCGCGGCCAGCCGGCGCTGACGGCGGAATACAAGCTGAACCTGCTGTCGCCGGCCTCGGGCGATCGTCTGATCTGCCGGGCGCGCGTGATCAAGCCGGGACGTCAGGTCGCCGTCGTTGCAGCCGACGTGTTCTGCGTCATCGACGGCAAGGAGAAGCACACCGCGACCGCATTGGCGTCGATCGCCATGCTCGACGACAAGGCGGCGGCACGAATCCAAAGCCCGGCCTGATCGAGGCCGGGCTTCGTAGCGTTTAGTCGGTTGGACGATGGAGAGAAGCTTACTTCTCTTCGGCGGCCGGAGCCGGCGCGGCTTCCTCGTCGTGCTGGGCTTCCGGATCGAAGAATTCGCCGGCGGCGGCGAGCGCCTCGGCGGCAGCGTCCTGGTCTTCCTGGCGGGTCGAGATGTCCTCGCCGCGCTTGATCCGCTCGGCCTCTTCGGCGGAGCGGGCGACCGTCACGGTGACGCTGGTCTCGACCTCGGGGTGGACGGCGATCGTCACCTTCTGCGCACCGATCACCTTGATCGGCGAGTCGAGCCAGACCTGCGGGCGCGACACCGTCACGCCGTCGGCAGCCAGCGCGGCGACGATGTCGCGCACCGTCACCGAGCCGAACAGCTGGCCGGATTCGGAGGCCTGGCGGATGATGACGATGTCGCGGCCGTCGATCTTCTCGGCGACCTTGGCGGCTTCGCCCTTGGCCTGGATGTTGTTGGCCTCGAGCTCGGCCTTCATGCCGTCATACTTGGCGCGGTTCGCCTCGGTGGCGCGCAGCGCCTTGCCGCGCTTCAGCAAGAAGTTGCGGGCGAACCCGTCCTTGACGCGCACGACTTCGCCCATTTGGCCAAGCTTGGCAACGCGTTCGAGCAGAATGACTTCCATTTTCGTTCTCCTTTAGATGCAAAGTACGGGTTTAAGTGGTTGGATCGAATCTCAAGCCGCCGGCAAAGGCGGCGGTCTGGTTTGCAGATAGCGCTGGCGCAGCCCGAAGACGGCGTCGGCGATGCCGAGCGCGAACATCGCCACGATCGGCCAGCCGAACATGACGACGACCGCATAGATGCCACTGAGCCAGAAGCCGCGATTGGTGAGCGACAGCGTCAAGGTGTGCAGAACGGCGAAGCCGACGAGCGCATAGGCGATTACAAGTGCCGCGGTGACGATCTGCGCCAGCAGCGCAAGCATGCCGCCGATGAAGCTGACGGCGACCGCCGCCAGCAGCGCGACCAACGTCACGGCGGGAAGGGCCGTGGTGCGGAAATCCGGCCACGGCCGATTCAACCGCCCGGAGGTTTGCGTGATCTTGCCGGCGAGCCAAAGGTTCAGCGTCAGCGTCACCATGGAGATGACGGTCGCCGCGAGCGGCGCGAAGATCACCAACGCGTCGACCAGCCGTTCGATGTCACCGCTGGGCTGCGCTTCGTCGGCGCTGAGCATCTTGAGCAGGCCGCGCCGCAGCGTGCCGGTGATCGTGTCGGTATCGGTGCCGAGCGTGAGCAGCGCGGCGGTCGTGGTAACGATGGCGAAGGCTGCAATCCAGAGCAGGATGCGGCCGACGGGGTACCATTCAAGTACAGGCGGCTGCTGCTTGGCGCTGTCGCCGGCTGCGCCTGCGATCGGCCGTCCGAGCAGGGCGAGGTGGCCGAGCCACCAGCCGGGTACGGCGACCATCATGGCAAACGCGATGCTGTAGGGAAGGCCGAAGATCGTGCCGAGCACGGATGCCGCACCCACTCCACCAATAGCGGCGGTGAGGGGACCCCAGCCGAGCGCCGCCACCATGATCGGCAGCGATGCGAGATAGAACAGCAATATCGAGATCAGCGCGCCCGAACTGATCGAGGCGAACATCAGCGCCGACGCGGCGCCGGCGGCAAGTGCAACAATGAGTATCCCGATCATCAGCTGTCCCGCCCCCTTTGAGCGGTTAGGGGTCCTGCTTCGAGAACCCCAACCATCGGCGACCGGACGACCCGGAAGCCTTATGAGAATGAGCGGCCGGCGACGTATGCCGCCGGCCGGAAACGATTACCTGATCACGTAAGGCAGCAAGCCGAGGAAGCGCGCGCGCTTGATGGCGCGGGCGAGCTCACGCTGCTTCTTGGCGGACACGGCCGTGATGCGGCTCGGCACGATCTTGCCGCGCTCGGAGACGTAACGCATCAGCAGTTTGGAATCCTTGTAGTCGATCTTCGGCGCATTCGCGCCCGTGAACGGGCAGGACTTGCGCCGGCGGAAAAACGGACGGCGGGCACCAGCATCAGCCATGATTCATTACTCCTCGGTCGCAGCTTCTTCTTCGCGCGGACGGCGCGGGCCACGGTCGCCACGGAAACCGCCACCATCGCGGTCACCACGGAAGCCGCCTTCGCGGTCGCCACGGAAGCCACCACCACGGTCATCGCGCTCGCGGTCACGGTCGGCCTTGCGCATCATCGCGGACGGGCCTTCCTCGTGCTCTTCGACGCGCACGGTGAGGTAGCGGATGACGTCTTCGTTGATCCGCTCCTGGCGCTCGATCTCGGTGACGACAGCCGACGGCGCGTCGATGTTCATCAGCACGAAATGCGCCTTGCGGTTCTTGTTCATGCGGTAGGTGAGGGAGCGCACGCCCCAGCTCTCGGTCTTGGTGACCTTGCCGCCGCCCTGTTCGACGATGCCCGTCATCTGGGCCGTCAGTTCATCCACCTGCTGGGTGCTCGCATCCTGACGCGCGAGAAAAACATGCTCGTAAAGAGGCATGGTTGTCCTTTCCTGTGTTGGCGCGGGTTCCGGCGACAAGCCCTTCGAGACCTTCGGAAAGGACTCGAGCTGCTCAGAAGGCGGGAGCACGGGACGACGGGCCGACTGGCCCTGCCACATCAAAATCAACGGGTGAATTTGCTGAGACCGTCCGTTCAGCTCCCGGCCGGAGCCCACGAATGGCGCGCTTATACGGATTTTGGCCGCGAAAGCAAGGGTTCTCGGCCCCCGGATGTGCGAGGTGTCGTGGCCCTCCAGGCCGTTTGACGCAACCTCGGGTGATTTCCCGTTGATTTCTTTGTTTGTATGTCATACAAACATCTTTGGGAGGACGAGATATGGGTTCGGAGACCGCCAGCGGCATGTCTGCGCCCGATCCAAAGCATGCGGTCCGCGCGACGCGGTCGGCGGGGCGCAAGATGCGCTCGCTGCTGCTCGACGCCGCCAGCCGCCTGTTCAAGGAGCGCGGGCTCTCGGGCACATCGATCTCCGATATCGCCGCGGCCGCCGACGCCTTTCCGAGCCAGATCACCTATTACTTCCGCACCAAGGAAGCGCTGTTCGTCGAAGCGGCCAGCCGCGACATGCTCTATCTCGCGCGCGCGACCGAGCAGGCCGCCCTGAATGCCCACACCCCGCGCGCCTACACCCACGCTTTGGCCGAGACCGTGACCGCGACCGACACGGTCGCTTTCTTCGCGGAGGCCTTGACCCTCACGCGGCGCCGGCAGGACCTCGCGCCCCTCGTCGAGCGCACCATCGAACGTCTGCACAGCGAGGGCGCGCGCGCCTATGCGGGCCAGGTCGAGCGGCACGGCTGGCGCTCGCTGCGCGCTCCCGAGGAGAGCTCGCGGCGGTTCTGGGCGATCGCGATCGGCGTGATCGTCGAAGGTTTTGCGATGGGCCGCGCTGCCGACGAGATGTGCCGCGAATTGCTGCGCGCGCTCGGCGAGCAGGCGACATCAACTTCGACGTCGGCCAATGACGGGACGCGGCTGCGCCTGGTCGGCGATCACGACACTTCATCCTCAACGGACGGCGAGACAAGCACATGACCGCGCTTCGCATGCGAGCCCGCGATTTCCTCACCGAGGACGAATTGGTTGCGGTGCGCGAGCGCACGACGTGGAAGGGCGCAGCCCTGATCGTGCATGCCTGGGCGCTGATCCTGGGCGCGATCGCGCTGGTCGCGTGGTGGCCCAATCCGCTGACCTATCTGCTCGCCGTTGCGATCATCGGCTCGCGCCAGCTCGGGCTTGCGATCCTGATGCATGACGGGGCGCACGGCTGTCTGTCGGCGGACGAGAGGACCAACCTGACGCTGAGCCAGTGGTTCTGCGCCTATCCGATCTTCGCGGAGACCCGCGGCTATCGCCGCTATCATCTGCAGCATCATGCGCGGACGCAGCAGGAGGATGATCCCGATCTCGTGCTGTCGGCGCCGTTTCCGATCACGAAGCTGAGCTACCGCCGGAAGTTCTTCCGCGATATCACCGGGCAGACCGGCTACCAGCAGCGCAAGGCGCAATTGCTCAATGCGATCGGGCCGAAGGAGTGGCCGTTGTCGCGGCGCGCCGCCAATTTCTGGCAGAAGCTCGGGCCGCAATGCGTCACCAACGCCTTGCTGTTCGCGGGCCTCGCCGCCGCCGGTGTGTGGTGGGCCTATCCGCTGTTGTGGCTGGTGCCGCTGCTGACCTGGATGATGGTGATCACGCGCATCCGCAACATTGCCGAACACGCCGTCGTGCCCGACAGCTCCGATCCCCTGCGCAACACCCGCACCACGCGGGCCAATGTCCTCGAGCGTCTCTTCATCGCGCCGTACTACGTGAACTATCACCTCGAGCATCACCTGCTGTTCTACGTGCCCTGCTACAACCTGCCGCGCGTCCACCGCATCCTCAGCGAAAGCCGCTATGCCGGCCGGATGGAAGTGCAGCCGGGCTACGCCGCCGTGCTGCGGCTGGCGACCGCCAGGCCCGCCAACGAGGATCGTCCGGGCCAGCTGGTCAACAGCGCACGCCGGGCGAGGGCCGGCGCCGAGGTTAACGCCGACCAGAATGCCGGCGGGTTCTAGCCCGGAGCCGGGACCGGCATCCCCAGGGTTCCTCTGGCGCGGCTTGACAGCACCGCCTCCGTCAGTGTCTTACGGCCCGGTCCGGGGCCGGTTGCAAGGCTGGGCTGCCAAGCCTGGGCTGCCAAGGCTTGGTTGCCAAGGCCTGATTGCCAAGGCTTGGTTGCAAGGGATTGGCCCGGACCCGCTGTGGCGCGTTTTGCGCGACGCGGATACCGTTTTCCCCTGCGGCAGGCGTAAAGCGCCTGCGCGGAGATCACGCTCAACAAGGTAGGGATCGCCGATGACGGCAGCATTTACGTTTCCCGGGCAGGGCTCGCAGGCGGTTGGCATGGGCAAGGCCCTGGCCGACGCCTTTCCGGCGGCCAGGGCGGTGTTCGACGAGGTCGATTCCGCGCTGGGCGAGAAGCTGACCGCGATCATCTGGGATGGTCCCGGCGAGACATTGCAGCTCACCGAAAATGCCCAGCCCGCCCTGATGGCGGTGTCGATCGCCACATTGCGCGTGCTCGAGAGCGAGGCCGGCTTTTCGGTCGGCCGCAATGCGGCCTTTGTTGCCGGACACTCGCTCGGCGAGTATTCGGCGCTGGCCGCCGCCGGGAGCCTCTCCGTCAGCGACACCGCGCGGCTGCTCCGCACCCGCGGGCTCGCGATGCAGAAGGCGGTGCCGGTCGGCGTCGGTGCGATGGCCGCACTGCTCGGTCTCGACTACGAAACCGCCGTGGCGGTCGCCAACGAGGCGGCGCAGGGACAAGTCTGCCACGCCGCCAACGACAATGGCGGCGGCCAGGTGGTGGTCTCCGGCGACAAGGCCGCCGTCGATCGCGCGGTCGAAATTGCCAAGACCAAGGGCGCCAAGCGCGCCATGCTGCTGCCGGTGTCGGCGCCGTTCCATTGCAAGCTGATGCAGCCGGCGGCCGATGCGATGGCAGAGGCGCTGTCGGGGGTGACCATCAAGGCGCCCGCGGCGCCGCTGGTCTCCAACGTGCTGGCCTCCGCCATCACCGATCCCGACGAGATCCGCCGCCGCCTGATCGAGCAGGTCACGGGCACCGTGCGCTGGCGCGAGTCGGTTGCCTATATGGCAGGGCAGGGCGTGACGCGGTTCTTCGAGATCGGCGCCGGCAAGGTGCTGAGCGGCCTCGTCAAGCGCATTGCCGACGGCGCGGTCGGCGTGTCCGTCGGCGGTCCGAACGATATCGCTGTGGCCAAGGACGCGCTCGCGGCTTCGGCTTGAAGCAGCCGGAAGGAGAATTCGATGTTTGATCTGACTGGCAAGACGGCGCTCGTCACGGGCGCAACCGGCGGCATCGGCGGCGCGATCGCGCAGGCGCTGCATGCGCAGGGCGCGACGGTAGCGATCTCGGGGACGCGGCGCGAGGTGCTGGACGGCTTTGCGGCCAAGCTCGGCGAGCGCGTGCATGTCCTGCCGTGCAATCTCTCCAGCAAGGATGATGTCGAGGCGCTGGTGCCGGCAGCGGAAGCTGCGATGGGGCAGGTCGACATCCTGATCGCCAACGCCGGCATCACCCGCGACAACCTGTTCGTGCAGCTGCGCGACGAGGATTGGGACGACGTGATCGCTGTCAACCTGACCGCGACGTTCCGCCTGGCGCGCGCGGCGACCAAGCTGATGATGCGCAAGCGCTTCGGCCGCATCATCGCGATCACCTCGATCGTCGGCGTCACCGGCAATCCGGGGCAGGGCAACTACACCGCGTCGAAGGCCGGCATCATCGGCCTGATCAAGACGCTGGGCGCCGAATACGCCAAGCGCGGCGTGACCGCCAATTGCATCGCGCCGGGTTTCATCAAGACGCCGATGACCGATGCGCTCAACGACAAGCAGCGCGAATCCATCCTGGCGAAGGTTCCTGCGGCGCGGCTCGGAACGCCCGAGGACATCGCCGCCGCGGCGGTCTATCTGGCCTCGAACGAGGCCGCCTACGTCACCGGACAGACGATCCACGTCAACGGCGGGATGGCTATGATTTGAGCTACTGGCCGCCTCTCGCAATGCGGCGAAAAGCCGTTTTCGGGAGCCGGTTCAGGCGTGTAGTCAAGGCTTTGGAAGTATGGTAGCTGAAGCCCCCGTGGATGGGCGAAGAACGCCATTGCAGGATTTTGAAACCCTGTATATTGGCGTGGCGACGCCTGCCGTTCGCCGGGGCTTTAATCGGCTACGACCGGGCCGAATCAAGACTATGCGCGACTGAGTAATCGAGACGACCACGATGGCTCGTATCGTCTTGGGGTCGGGTCCAATGGAACAACGAGGTTGAACGATGAGTGAGATTGGCGAGCGGGTTAAGAAGATTGTGGTCGAGCACCTTGGTGTCGAACCCGAGAAGGTGGTCGATAGCGCGAGCTTCATCGATGACCTCGGCGCCGACAGCCTCGACACCGTCGAGCTCGTGATGGCATTCGAAGAAGAATTCGGTTGCGAGATTCCCGACGACGCGGCGGAGACGATTCTGACCGTTGGCGACGCGACCAAGTTTCTCGAGAAGAACGCGAAGAGCTGACGCCGATCGCGAAGTTGACGGGGCCGGACGGACCGTGATCGAGCGGTCCCCCGGCTTCTTATTATCAGCCGCGCATTGCTGGCCGGAGAGGTGGAAATGAGACGAGTTGTCGTCACGGGGCTGGGCATGCTTACACCGCTCGGCTGCGGCGTTGACGCAACTTGGGCGCGCATCCTCGCCGGAGACAGCGGCGGCAAGAAGATCGACACGTTCGACGTGTCCGACCTGCCGAGCCAGGTCGCCTGCTACATTCCGCGCGGCGACGGCACTGGCGGCACCTTCAATCCCGATCAGTGGATGGAGCCGAAGGACCAGCGCAAGGTCGACGACTTCATCGTCTATGCGATGTGCGCGGCCAAGCAGGCGCTGGACGATGCCGACTGGCATCCGAAGTCGGATGAGGACCAGTTCGCCACCGGCACGATGATCGGCTCCGGCATCGGCGGCCTCACCGGCATTGCCGAGACTGCGGTGCTGCTGAAGGAGCGCGGACCGCGCAGGGTCTCTCCGTTCTTCATTCCGGGCCGCCTGATCAATCTGGCCTCCGGCTATGTCTCGATCGAGCACGGCCTGAAGGGGCCCAATCATGCGGTGGTCACGGCGTGCTCGACCGGCGCGCATGCGGTCGGCGACGCGGCGCGGCTGATCGCGCTCGGCGACGCCGAGGTGATGGTCGCCGGCGGCGCCGAATCGCCGATCTCGCGCATCGGCATCGCCGGCTTCTGCGCGGCGCGTGCGCTGTCCACCGGCTTCAACGAGACCCCGGAAAAGGCATCGCGGCCGTACGACAAGGATCGCGACGGCTTCGTGATGGGCGAGGGCGCCGGCGTCCTCGTGCTCGAGGAATACGAGCACGCGAAGCGCCGCGGCGCGAAGATCTATGCCGAGGTGACCGGCTATGGACTGTCGGGCGATGCCTTCCACATCACCTCGCCGCCGCCGGACGGCAATGGCGGCTTCCGCAGCATGACCATGGCGCTGAAGCGCGCCGGCCTCGCGGCATCCGACCTCGACTACATCAATGCGCACGGCACCTCGACGCAGGTCGGCGACGAGATCGAGCTCGGCGCGGTCGAGCGTCTGCTCGGCAATGCGGCCTCGCAGGTTTCGATGTCGTCGACCAAGTCCGCGACCGGACATCTGCTCGGTGCGGCCGGTGCGATCGAGGCGATCTTCGCGATCCTGGCGATTCGCGATAACGTGGTGCCGCCGACCATCAATCTCGACAATCCGTCGGTGCAAACGGCGATCGATCTTGTGCCGCATACGTCGCGCAAGCGTGACGTCAATGTGGCGCTGTCCAATTCCTTCGGTTTCGGTGGCACCAACGCTTCCGTGATCGTGCAGCGCGTGACCAATTAGTAGGTCGTTAGAACTAGTCCACCGTTTTGCCGTATTCCGCGGTGACTCCTAATAGCGGGCGTATGCTATTGGCAGGGCAGGGGTTTGCCCGGCCACGATTCAACCGGCAGGATATTGGTTTGCATCGATGAGTGAGAGGCCGCCCATTTCACCGAGGAGTCCACGCGCCGCGCTGGAGCCCGAACAGCTTCCGCCGCCGCCCAAGCGCTCGGATCGCGCCCGCAATCCCTTCGTGATCGTCGGCAATGCCATCTTCACCATCCTGATCATCCTGATGATCGGCGCCGGCGCGACGTATTACTACGGCAAGCAGGCGCTGGAATCGCCGGGACCGCTGCAGGAAGACAAGATCGTCAACATCCCGGCGCGCGCCGGCAAGCGTGACATTGCCGACGTGCTCTCGCGTGAGGGCGTGATCAACGTCAATCCGTGGGTCTTCATCGGTGGCGTGTTCGCGCTGAAGGCAAGCTCCGATCTCAAGCCAGGCGAATATTCGTTCCAGAAGAACGCCAGCCTGCGCGACGTCATCGCCACCATCGTCGACGGCAAGGTGGTGCAGCACGCCATCACGATACCGGAAGGCCTGACTTCCGAGCAGATCGTGACGCGGCTCTCCGACAACGACATCTTCACCGGCTCGGTGCGCGAGATCCCGCGCGAGGGCACGCTGCTGCCGGAGACCTACAAATTCCCGCGCGGCACCACGCGCGACCAGGTGATCCAGCGCCTGCAGCAGGCGCAGAAGCGCGTGCTCGCCGAAATCTGGGAACGCCGCAACACCGACACGCCGCTGAAATCGCCGGACCAGCTGGTCACGCTGGCCTCGATCGTCGAGAAGGAAACCGGCCGCGCCGACGAGCGCAGCCGCGTCGCCGCCGTGTTCGTGAACCGCCTGCGCCAGCGGATGAAGCTGCAGTCCGATCCGACCATCATCTACGGACTGGTGGGCGGCAAGGGAACGCTGGGCCGTCCGATCAAGCGCAGCGAAATCACGCAGCCGTCGCCCTACAACACCTATGTGATCGACGGCCTGCCGCCCGGACCGATCGCCAATCCCGGCCGCGCCTCGCTGGAGGCGACCGCCAATCCGGCGCGCACCCGCGACCTGTTCTTCGTCGCTGACGGAACCGGCGGCCACGCCTTCACCGAAACCTACGACCAGCACGCGAAGAACGTCGCCAAGCTGCGCGCGTCGGAAAAGCAAATCCAGAACGACACCGTCGAGCCCGCGGATGATCCGGCGCCCGCCGCCGCGACGCCCGGCGCCGACACCAATCCCACGGCGACGACGCCGAAGCCCACCAATCAAAAGAAGCCGCCGCGCGGTCGGCAGGGCGCAGCCCAACAGACCAATTCGCCGCCGGTGGTGCAGCGCTAAAGCGCGATCGTCATCGCGCTTTAGCTTCTTGTTTGAGCATGATCTTTCGGAAAACCGCCATACACTTTTCCGGATCATGCTGTAGCTCTGCATTTTCCGGTGGTGGAACGTAATTCCACTTTCACGGAATCCGTTTTAAGGTCGCACCGGCTCCCCACGAGTCTCGCAGGCTCCGGGTGAGTCCCATATCCTTCTGTTGGAGAGTTCACGCGATGGCGCTGTCGAGCATGACTGGCTTTGCCCGAAGCCATGGCGCAAGCGGTCCCTATACGTTCGAGTGGGAGCTGAAATCGGTCAATGCCAAGGGCTTTGACCTGCGGTTGCGGCTTCCGCCGGGCTGGGACGAACTGGAAGCGCTTGCCAAGAAGCGGGCCGGCGAGCTGCTGTCGCGCGGCACGGTCTACGCCAATCTCAGCGTCAAGCGCACCGACGCGGCGCAGACGATCCGGATCAATGATGACGTGCTCGCCGCCGTGGTGAAGGTCGCCGGCACGCTCGCGCAGCGGATCGACGCGGTGGCGCCGAGCATCGACGGACTGCTCGGCATCAAGGGCGTCATCGAGGTGGTCGAGCCCGAGAGCAACGAGGACGAGGACAAGGCGGCGCGCGAGGCGGCGGCGATGGCCTTCGAGCAGGCGCTCGGCAGCCTTGTCGAGATGCGCCGCCGCGAGGGCGATGCGCTGGGGCAGATCCTGATGCAGCGGATGGACGAGGTCGAGCGGCTCGCCAGGCGCGCCGAGACCGCTCCCGGCCGCAAGCCCGAGGCGATCAAGGCGCGGCTGGCCGAGCAGATCGCGGCCCTGCTCGAGACGTCCGACCGCTTCGATGCCGACCGCCTGAACCAGGAGGCGATCCTGATCGCCACCAAGGCCGACATCCGCGAGGAACTCGACCGCATCGCCTCGCACATCGCCCAGGCGCGCGAGATGATCGGCAAGGGCGGTCCGGTCGGGCGCCGGCTCGACTTCCTCGCCCAGGAATTCAATCGCGAGGTGAACACCTGCTGCTCGAAGTCGAACGACGTCGAGCTGACCAACACCGGGCTTGAAATGAAGAACGTGGTCGAGCAGTTCCGCGAACAGGTCCAGAATCTGGAGTGAATGATGACGGCGCAGGGTTTTGACGGCGTTGAGCGGCGCGGACTGATGTTCGTCCTGTCGTCGCCGTCGGGCGCCGGCAAGACGACGCTGTCGCGCATGCTGCTGGAGCGCGAGCCGGGCCTGAAGATGTCGGTGTCGGCGACCACGCGGCCGATGCGGCCGGGCGAGGTCGAGGGCCGCGACTATTTCTTCGTCGACAAGAAGAAATTCGAGAAGATGGTCGAGCAGGGTGAACTGCTCGAATGGGCCACCGTATTCGACAACCGCTACGGCACGCCGAGTGCGCCGGTCGAGGCCGCCCTAGCGGTGGGGCAGGATGTTCTGTTCGATATCGACTGGCAGGGCACGCAACAGCTCCACCAGAAAGCCAGCGCCGATGTGGTGCGGGTGTTCATCCTGCCGCCGTCGGCCGCCGATCTCGAGAGGCGGCTGCATACCCGGGCGCAGGATTCGGAAGAGGTCATCCGCGGACGGATGAGCCGCGCCAGTCATGAGCTGAGCCATTGGGCGGAATACGACTACATCGTCGTCAACCACAACGTCGACGATGCCTTTGCCGAGGTGCAGTCGATCCTGAAGGCCGAGCGCCTCAAGCGCGAGCGCCGCACCGGCCTTACCGAATTCGTGCGCGGCCTGCAGCGTCAGCTCGAGAAGTAGCGCGTTGCGGACGTGATGCGAGCGCATCACGTCCGTTTGCATTTTTTCCTAAGCGGACCTTAGTTCGTCGCGCTGCGCGCAAGCCGCTGTAGCATCGCGGCGATCTGCTTGTTGTCCTGCTCCCTTTGATCCCGATCACGCGTAGTCTCGCGACGTGGAGCAGGCTTCTCGGCGCGGCGTGGAGCGGGCGTCTCCGCGCGACGTGGAGCGGGCGTCTCCGCACGGCGCGGAACGGGCGTCTCGGCGCGGCGCGGCGCAGCCTCGGACAGCCGCAGCGGACGATCCCGGCTGACAACTGCCATCGGGGGCGCCGGCTCGGTGTGCAGCGAATCCCACGGCGCCTGCCACTCATCCTCGGTCTCGTAAGGCGGCGTACGCGTGCGGGTCAGCCGGAAAACCAGCGTGCTGACCAGGCCGGCCAGCGCCAGGGCTCCAACCATCACGATCAGCAGCATCTGCGTCGACGACGGTGACTTCTCCACGGACGCTTCGGCCGTGGCGGGGGCGGCAGGCGCCGGCGCGGCCGCCGGTTGCGGCGTCGTGTCTGCCTGCGCAACCGCGGTCGGCTGGTCTGCGGCGCGTCTGGTTCCGTTGGTTCCGGCCATGCTCGATGCATCCAGCCATCTGGCGTTCACGTCGGACGGCTGCGCGTTGGTACCGGTGGGCGTGGCTGCCGGGTCGAGCGTCGCTGCCGTTCCGCCGGCCTGGCCGGCGTCGGCGCTTGGCGCAGGTACGGCTGCGACCTGGGGCGAGGGCCATTCGGCATGGGCATCGGCGACTGATCTGCGCATCGCCGGCTGCTGCGGCGCGGGCTGGCTCTGCGGCGTCGGCTGGCTCTGTGGCGGCGTCGCGTCGGCCGTTGTGGTATCGGGCGCCGCTGCCGCTGGCGGCTGCTGCGTGCTCGTCGTCGCCGTCTTGGCGGCCTTGTTCTTGGCCTCGTTCTTGGCCTCGCCGAGATACCAGCACTTCTTCTTGCTGCGATCGAGATGGTAGAACCAGTGGCTTCCCGCAGGCGCGGTTCCCTTGGGCGCGGCCAGGCAGGTGTCCGCCGTGTTGTTGGTGCTATTGGCCGTATTGGCGGCGGTCTGGGCCATGGCGCTGCAACTGGCGCCGGCCAGGATGCTGGCGGCAAGCGCCGCAGCGAATTTCGCTGAACGATTTGACATACGCGTCCCCGGTATCTCTTTTTTAACGCAAACGCTGGAGATCCCAATCTCGGCAAAGAGTTGGGTCGCAATGCGCCGCAAATCCGGAACGGGTGGGGCTTAATTGGGGCTCGCGGCGTGCCGCAATTGCGGCGAGCCCGAGGCCGCGGACTTGGTTCGACCGTCAGGTTCCATCGGAGCGGCCGCGTCCCGCCGGCGGTAGCAGCACCGGCGGGACGTCATGTCTCAGCGTGATCTTTCGGAAAACCGCGTCACGCTCTTCCGGATCATGCTCTAGTTCTTCAGGACGATGCGTCCGACGACCTTGCCGGCGCGCAGCTCGTCGATCCATTTCTGGACGTCGGCCATCGGCTCTTCCTTCATCGGCGTCGGCTTGATCTTGCCAGCGCGGGCGAGCGCCATCAATTCCTGACCTTCGGCCAGCGTGCCGACCATGAAGCCTTCGATGGTCATGCGCTTGTACACCCACTGCACCATCGGCAGCGTGAACTGGCCGCCCATCAGGCCGGACACCACGATCTTGCCGCCGCGCGCGACCGTCGACACCGCAAACGCCATCGACTTCTCGTTGCCGGCAAAGTCGACGACGCCGTCGAAGCCGCCGTCGCTCTCCTTCAGCATGCGCTTGACGACATCGGGCTCTGCCGGGTCATAGGCGGCCGCCGCTCCGTTTTTCAGCGCGGTCTCGCGCGCCGCGGGGCTGAGATCGGCAACCGTGATCGGCTGCTTGAACATCGCCTGCGCGAATGACAGGCCCATCATGCCGACGCCGCCAAGGCCGATCAGCAGCAAATTGCGTTGGCGCGGACGATCGACCAGGCGCTTCAGCGCGCCATAGGCGGTGACACCGGAGCACATCAGGGTGGCGGCCTGGTTGACCGGCAGCGGATCGTAATCGAGCAGGTATTTTGCGTCGGGCACCAGCACGTGGGTGGCGAAGCCGCCGTCGATCGAGACGCCGAGGAAGCGCTGCTTGACGCAGAGGTTCTCGTCGCCGGCGAGGCAGTCGCGGCACTGGCCGCAGCCGATCCAGGGGAAGACGGCCTTCTTCGTCCCGATCAGATCCTTCGGCGCATCGGGGCCGACCTCGTCGACCACGCCCGCGATCTCATGGCCGAGCGTGAAGGGCAGGGTCACGCCGCGGGTGGTGTCGAGCTTCTTGCCGCCGCCGAGATCGGCGTAGCCGTCCTGGATGTGGAGATCGGAATGGCACAGGCCGCAGCGCTCGATGCGCACCAGCACTTCGCGTCCCTGGGGCTTCGGCGTGTCGACGATGGTTTCGCACAGCGGTGCATCGAATTTGACGAGGGATTGGCGAACCATACGCGCCATTACGTTTTCTCCTGTTGTTCTATTTTGTGGCCCGTATATCGGCCAATTCCCGGGCCATGGCAACAAAGCCCGCGACCGGAATGGTTTCGGCGCGCCGTGTCGCGTCGATATCGGCTGCGGCAGCAAGCCGCGCCGGATCGACCGACAGCGATTTCAAACTCTGGCGCAGCATCTTGCGGCGCTGGCCGAAGGCGGCGGCTGCGACCTGCTCGAGCATGCGGCGGTCGCACGGCTCGGGCGCGGCGCGCGGTATCAATCGTACCACCGAGGACGTGACCTTCGGTTGCGGCACGAAGGCCGCGGGCGAGATGTCAAACAGGATCTTGGTCTCGGCGCGCCAGTTGGCGAGCACCGCGAGCCGGCCATACGCCTCCTCGTCCTCATGGGCGACGATGCGCTCGGCGACCTCGCGCTGGAACATCAGGACCATCATGTCGTACCAGGGCGGCCACGGCTCGATCGACAGCCAGTCGACCAGCAGCTGGGTCGCGATGTTGTAGGGCAGGTTGGCGACGATCTTGGCCTTGGCGCCATCGAGCAAGGGACGCGGGTCAAAGCGCTGCGCGTCGCCATGCACGATCTCGATGCGGCCGGGATAGCGCTTGGCGATATAGTCGAGCGCAGCCAGCGCCCGCTCGTCGCGCTCGATGGCGATCACGCGCTTGGCACCCAGCGCAAGCAGCGCGCGCGTCAAGCCGCCGGGACCGGGGCCGACCTCGATCACGGTGGAGTCTTCCAGCGGGCCCGCGGCGCGGGCAATGCGCGCGGTGAGGTTGAGATCGAGCAGAAAATTCTGGCCGAGCGATTTGCGCGCCGACAGCGAATGCTCGCGAATGACGTCGCGCAGCGGCGGCAGATCGTCGATCGTGCTCACTTAGCTTGATGCCGCGGCCATGCGCGCGGCGAGCCGGAGGGCGGCGATCAGGCTCGACGGATTGGCCTTGCCGGTGCCGGCGATATCGAATGCGGTGCCGTGATCGGGCGAGGTCCGGATGAAGGGCAGCCCCAGCGTGACGTTGACGGCGTCCTCGAACGCGACGGTCTTGATCGGGATCAGCGCCTGGTCGTGATACATGCAGATCGCGCAGTCGTAGGTCTTGCGCGCGGCTGCGTGGAACATGGTGTCGGCCGGCAGCGGGCCCCGGACGGCAATGCCGTCGCGGCGCAGGATCTCGACCGCGGGCGCGACGATCTCGACGTCTTCCATGCCGAGCGTGCCGTCTTCGCCGGCATGCGGATTGAGGCCGGCAATGGCGAGCCGCGGCGCCGCGAGGCTGAACCGCGCCTTCATGTCCGCGACCACGATCCGCGCGGTCGACACGATCAGGTCGGTCGTCAATTGCGCCAGCGCCTCGCGGACCGACACATGGATCGTCACCGGGACGACGGCGAGCGCCGGCGACCACAGCATCATCACCGGCTGCGGCGCGCGCCCGCCGTTTGCGGCAAGCTCGGCCAAGAACTCTGTATGGCCGGGATGTCGGAAGCCGGCGCGGTACAGCACGTTCTTGGCGATTGGATTGGTGACGACGGCGCTGGCCTTGCCGGCGGCGACATCGGCGACGGCCTGCCGGATCGATGCCAGCGCCGCATCGGCACTCGTGCCGTCGGGCTGGCCCGGTCGCGCCGTCACCGTCTTGCCGGTCGCAACCACGGGAAGGGCGCGTGCGAACGTCGTGGATGCCTCCGCGGCGCTGACCTCGGCCAACTCGACGGCAAGCCCGAGCGTCTTGGCGCGTTCGGCAAGCGCGGCGCGGTCGCCCAGCAGATAGAACGGCGGGAGATCGAGTTCGCGGCGGCGCAGCCATGCGGCGAGCGTGATGTCGGGGCCGATGCCTGCAGGCTCGCCGGATGTAAGTGCGAGAGGTTGAGCCATGCGTCAACGATAGTCGATCATCGCCCGCCTGGATATTCGATCATCGCGGCTTTTCGGACTTCCTGCAGGTAGGCCTTCGACTTCGCCTCGTACTTCTGCACGTACATCTTGTCGCGCATCTCACGCTTCTTCGGCGTGTCGACGGTGGTTGCCTTCCTGCCGCAGAGGGCGACCATTTCAACTCCCTGCTTGGTGACCTCGGGAGGGGTGAGGTGGCCGACCGGGGTCTTGTCCAGGATGTCGCGCAGCGACTGCGGCAGGTCGGCCGAGGTCTTCACGACGATCTCGCGGATCGCGGCGTTGCGCATCGACTTGAAGAAGGTGTTGGCTTCCTCGCAACTGGTGACGCGCTCGCGCAGGCTGTCCGCTTCCTTGCGGCGTCCCTCGAACTCCGACTGCGGCGCGCCGCGGGGCACGATCAGAACGACCGGCTGCATCCTGTATTCGAATGCCTCGGCCTCAGCCGCGCCTCCGGCCTCCTTGACCGCGTTGGCCACGTCCTTTTCGCCAACCTGCAGGCTTTCCTTGAAGCGGCCGCGGACCAGGCTGGTCCAGACCATGTCGGCCCTGATGCGTTGCTTCAGCGTATCCGGGCGGATGCCCTTGCCCTCGAGCACCTTGGTGAGCTGGTCGCCGGAAAGCCGCATCCGCTGCGCCATGCCGCCGAAGGACTGGTCGATATCGCCGGCGGAGGGATCGACGCCGAATTTCTTGGCTTCCTTGATCTTCAGCTTCTCATCGATCAGCTCGTCGAGGACGGTCTTCCGATCAGGCGTCTTGCCGCCGGTCAGGGCGTTCAGCTTGGCGCGCTGCTCGATGTCGTAATTGGTGATGGGCTCGCCATTGACCATCACGGCGATGGTCTGGGCATGCAGTCGCGCACCGCCTCCGAGCAGGAGGAAAAGAGCCAGCAGGGAACTCAACACTAGCTGATGGCGGCGCGTTGGCAGGCTACCGGTCGTCATTATCGTCATGTCAGCCGTTTAAACCAATTCAAGCCGGAGCCACAGGCCCGCAGGCAATCCAAGCACCCCGCCAGACCGCTCGCTACTGCATGCCAGCCGAACTGCTGGACGTGGAGGTCTGCGCGATCGTCCGCAGCCCGATCTGGAACATGAACGCGTGGCTGAGGACGGGCGGCGTCGAGCCGGCCTGATAGGTATAGGACGTGACATAGTTGGCGGCCAGCACGAAGCAGTCGTCCACATAGCCCGCGCCGAACGCGTACTGGTTGATTTTGTTCGCTTCAAGGTCCCAGCGCGCCGCGCCCTGAACCACCCAGTTCGCCGCCACCTTGATCGATCCGCTGGCGAGGATGCCTTCGCGGCGCGTCAAATAGCCAAGCTCCGGCTGCGCGGCATAGTCGCCGTACATCAGGCTGACCGACCAGCGGTCGAAGTTCGCGCTGGCCTGGGCCTCGAACCGGTTGATGTTCCAGGTCGCCTCGTCCATCCGCGAGCGGACGCTGAACGTGTAGGTGCGGTTGGGCGAGTAGGCGAGGCTCGCGACATAGTCCGAGCGCGGATTCTGCAGGCCGGAATCGATGCCGGTGTTGGTGACGTCCGCGACTGCGAACGAGTTCAACCCGAACATCTGGTAGGACTGTCCGAACATCGCCTTGACGCTGCCGCCGCGATCGAACTGCGTGGTGGCCTGCACGCCGACATTGGCGCGGCTGCCGCCTTCGACGCGGTCGTAGCCGGAGAACTTGTCGATCGCGAACAGGTTCGAGGTATCGAACACCAGGCTCTGCGCGTCCTCGTTCGGAAGCTTGCCGGCGCTGGGTTCGTCGGGCCGGATGATGACCTGCGCAATCGGCTCGATGGTCGTCGTGCCCCACGGCTGCACGTTGATGAAGGGGTAGCGGTATTCGAAGCCGACGGTCGGCATCAGGCGGACCGTCTGGGTGTCGCCGACCGGCAGGAAGTTGGAAACGCCCGGCTGGTTCGAGATGTCGGCGTTGATGGCATCGGCGCGGACACCGACGAACGGCGTCCAGATCTGGCCGAGCGGGTCGGTATAGGATTTACGCCACTGCGCCTCGGCGGTCAGCCTTGTGTAGGTGCCGGGCACGCCGCGCAGCAGGCACTGCGACGGCGTGCGCGCCATCGGGTCCGCGGATGTGGTCAGGCACAGGCCGTTGGTGTTGGCCGTCGTCGTGATCGGGTCGAACACCGCGGTTTCGCGGGTCAGGTTGGTGAAGTTCACCTTGTAGCTGAACTCGCCACCAAAGATCGGGCTGTTGATCACGTTGTTGTAGTCGATGACAGGCGCGACCACCGGAACCTGGTTCTGGTTGCCGGAGTAGCTGAGATAATAGATCGCGCGTGCGTCGAAGAAGCTGCGGTTGCCGACGCCGGTCAGATAGAGCTGCGAGATCGCCTCGGTCGGCAGCGACAGGAACGATCCGAACGGATCCTTGTACTGGGCCAGCCGGTAATCGGACATGAAGTAGTAGTCGGACAGCAGCACGCCGTCCCAGCCCCAGGTCCATTTGTCGTTCAGCGCGAACTGACCCTTGGTCTCGATGCCGCCGCGGAACTGGCGGTCACCGGGCTGGCCGGCGAAGGCGCCTTGATCAAGCTGGTCGATGCCGTAGAGCCGGATCTGATAGGCGCCGTTCGACAGGCGCTGACGGAATTCGCCCTGGAACAGCACGCCCTGCTTCGAGGTGATGCGCGGATTGAACGTCGCGTCGAAGTCCGGCGCGAGCGCGAAGTAATAGGGGATTTCGACGCCGACGCCGAACGCCGAATACGTGGTGAAGCCCGGCATCAGGAAGCCGCTCTTGCGCTTCACGGTCGGATCGGGCGTCGAGAAATAGGGCAGATACGCCATCGGAACGCCGAAGAATTCGAGCTGGGCGTTCTCGAAATAGAGCATCTTCTCGGTCTGGTTATGGATGATGCGCGCGCCCTTGACCTGCCAGAGCGGCGGCTTCTTCGGATCATCCTTACAGGGCGCGCAGGCGGTATAAACGCCGTTGTCGAACACCGTGTAATTGCCGCTGGACCGATCGGCGCGGGTCGCCGCCATGCGGGTCTGGTCTTCGGTGTCGACGCGCAGCGAATCGACGAACCCGTCGCGGTAGTCGTCGCTGAGATCAAGGATGTTGGCGTAGGTGATCTTGCCTTCCGCATCGGTCATGCGGATGTTGCCTTCGGCATGAAGACGCTTGGTCTTCTGATCGTAGATGACCTTGTCGGCCTCGACGCTGGTGCCGTTGTAGAACATCTGGACGTTGCCGACGGCCGAGACGCGCTGGTTGTTGTAGTCGTAATCGACCTCGGTCGCCTGAACCAGCATCTGCCCGTCATTCTTGGCCGGCGGGCGGGGCGGCTTCGGCGGACGCGGATTGTAGGTGAAGGCCTGCGCGGCAGCCGGCGTCGACGCGACAACATCGAGCGCGCTGACCACGACGAACGCGGCGAGGAGAGCTGAGATCGAAACGCCAAACGCGGCCATGCGGCTCCGTTGACGGCGCAGGACACTGCGCCGCCCGAGAGCAGGCGACCTCAACTGGCGGGCGGCGACGATAGCCACTACCCGTCCTCCTGGTACAGCAAGGCTAAGAAACCGGTGAGGCTGCCCACAACGACAGGCAACCACGCCGCAGCGATGGGATGCATCAACTCAGCCTTGCTCAAATCTTCAGTTACTTTCGACAGCACGTAGAGCAGAAAGCCTGCGCCCACGCCACTCAAAACCATCTTCTGCACGCCGCCCATCCGAAAGAAGCGGAGGCTCACAGAAGCCGCCAACATCACCATCGCAGCCAGCAAAAACGGCTGTGCGATGAGCTTGTGATACTGCAAGCGATAGCCAGCCGTCGCGAACCCTGAGCTCTCCGACGAACGGATGTAGTTCGGCAGTTGCCAAAAGGACACAGTTTCCGGGGTGGAGAAACTGTTGCGCACCTGTGCCGGGGTAAGGGTGGTGGTCAGGTAGAAGGTGTCCTGATCCACCGGAGGCTTATCGAGGGTGAATCGGCGCACGCCCTTGAACACCCAACGGCCGTCTTCGAGCGCCGCTTCGCGCGCTTCGATTCGCTCCTTGAACTGGAGCGCCGTATCGAATCGAAACACGGTGAGGCCGGTCAGCCGGACGCCCTGCTGCTCGCTGCGGGCCGCATTGATTATCGCCTGACCCTCGTCGTTGATCTGGTTTAGCCAGAAGCCGGACGCGTCCTGAATGCCGCCGCCGGGCGCCGAGCCGAACAGCTCGGCTTCCATCCGTTTGGACAGCTCGCGCAGATTGGCCGATACTGGATTGTAGGCGGTGGTCGCGAAGATGCCGAGCATGATCGCACTGGCCAGCGCCGGCGAGATGAATTGCCAGGCCGAGACGCCGGCGGCGCGGGCCACGACGAGCTCCAGCCGACGCGACAAGGCGAGGTAGCAGGTCATGGCGCCGATCAGCACGCAGAACGGCATCAGCTTCTCGAGCAGCTGCGGCACCCGGAATAGCGAAGTTTCCGCGACCGTGATCGCGGAGGCCGAGACGAGGCCCGACGTCTTGCGCACCATCTCGATGTAGTCGACCAGCACGAGCAGCACGAAGATGCCCGCGAACACGCCCACCGCCGCGACCACGAAGCGGCCGGCGAAATAACGCCCGAGCGTGTTTGTGACCATGCTCATGCGGTTGCCGGCCTCCGGAAGAGGCGCGCAATGCGCTCGTTGTTCCTGTTGATCGCTTCCATCAGCCGCGGCGGCGGTTCGACGACCACGCCGCCGACGATCATCCAGACGCCGACGCCGATGCCGCCGAACAGCATCAGATACTGCACCAGCGCCGCGAGCGGCGTCTTCACCGCCATGACAGAGCAGGCGAACCCGACCATGCGCAGGCCGAACACCGCGAATACCGAGCCGCCGATCGAGAAATTGCGGCTCTGGCGCGTGGTGCGCGGCGCGCCGAGGAAGGCGAAGGTGAGGGCAGCGAACGCAAATGGATAGATCGGCGCCATGAAGCGATCATGCAGCTCCGCGAAGAACTGGCCCGACAGCTGCTGATAGGTCTTGTCTTCCTCGTCCGGCCACATCAGCTCCCAGAGATAGCGCTCGCGAATCCCGAGCGTGACGTCGCGGCCCTGCGAGAATTTCGACATGTCAAAGGCGTAACGGGCGAACGCGACCAGCGCCGGATCACGCTTGCCAACCTCGAACCGTTGCAGATTGCCGTCATAGAGCACGAGGTACGAGCCTCGGTCGGTCTTCTGCACGGTGCCGTGGTCGGCGATGATGGTGACGCGCTCCTGCGGATCGCGGCGATCGTCGACGAAGACGCCGCCGAGCACGCCGCCGGGCAGGCGCTCGCGGATCCGGATCGTCAAGTTCTGGTCGAGCTGGGCGAAGCGGCCGGGCTGCAGGATGTTGGTCAGCACGTCGGCGGTGATCTCGGCGTCCCACTGCTTGATTCGGCGCATGCCGTCGGGGGCGAGATAGGCGCCGATGAAGGCGACCAGCGCCGCCACCACGCAGGTGGCAAGGAAGAACGGCCGGAACAGCCGGATCGGCGAGAAGCCCGCCGCGTTCATGACTATGATTTCGGAATCGGTGGCGAGCTTGTTCAGGGTGTGGGAGATCGCGATCATCAGCGCGATCGGGGCGATGATCAGCACCAGGGCGGGAATCACGAGACCGGTGATGCCAAGGAAGGTGAGGATGGTCTGACCCTGGCTGGTCATCAGGTCGATGCCGCGCAGCGCTTGCGTAATCCAGATCACGCCGGTGAGGCTGACCAGGACAAGCGCAAACGACGCCAGCGTCGTTTTAAAGATGTACTTGTCGATCGACCCCATCGCTACCGCACGACCCCCAAGGCCCCCTGCACGCAACCAAACGCACGGCTTCGACCATCCCCGTCAACCCGGGTTCCCCTATGGTCGAGCCGCGGACCCGTCCGGCTCACTCTCTAGTCACTCTCTCACTACCATCCCTTTGATCCGTCAACAAAATGGCCGGGCCAAGGCACGCTTAATTTATGGTTAATTAATCGCTTTTGTGGCCTTCCGGCCACTCCGGCGCTTGGCAGCGGCGCAGCCGGCAGGTCATAGTGTATGACAAGCCCGGTCCGGGCTGGTTTCGGACCGCCATGCAATGCTCACCCCGCGTGCCGGAAGGACCGCCTCAGGTCCGAGCAACACCCTGAGTTCTGGAGGATTTTCCTATGTCCGACGCCGTCAAGGTCGGCTTTGTTCCGATCTCCGCGTCCGCTCGCGGTATTCTGGTGGTCTTTTGCGACGACCAATTGAAGCTGGGAGCCGCCGCCCGGAAGGCGCTGGGAGCTGCCGCCGAGACGGTCAAGCGGGCCGCGGCCGCCAACCAGTTCAAGGGCAAGAGCGGGGCGGTCCTCGACATCCTGGCGCCGGAGGGAATCAAGGTCGAGCGGCTGATCGTGATCGGCACCGGCAAGGCGGCCGACCTCAAGGAGAAGGATTTTCTCAAGTTTGGCGGCGTGGCGGCCGGCAAGCTCAATGCCGGCAGCGGTTCGATGACCGTGGTCGCGGAACTGCCCGAAGCCGCGATGGCCGCCGGCCAGGCCGCCGCGATCGCCACCGGCATCCGTCTGCGCGCCTACAAGTTCGACCGCTACAAGACCAAGAAGAAGGACGGCGAGGACGGCGCCCTGCGGGCCGACGTCTCGATCGCCGTCGACGATGTTGCCGCCGCCAGGAAGGCCTACGCGCCTGAAGCGTCCGTCGTCGACGGTGTGTATTTGGCGCGTGAGCTCGTCAACGAGCCGCCGAACGTGCTGTATCCCGAGGAATTCGCACGCCGCGCCAGCCAGCTCCGCAAACTCGGCGTCAGCGTCGAGGTGCTCGACGTCAAGGCGATGACCAAGCTCGGCATGGGCGCGCTGCTCGGCGTCGCGCAGGGATCGGCGCGACCCGGCCGCACCGTGATCATGCGCTGGAACGGCGGCAAGAAGAGCGAGGCGCCGGTCGCGTTCGTCGGCAAGGGCGTTTGCTTCGACACCGGCGGTATCTCCATCAAGTCGGCCGGCGGCATGGAGGATATGAAGGGCGACATGGGCGGTGCGGCCTGCGTGGTCGGGCTGATGCACGCGCTGGCGGCGCGCAAGGCCCGCGTCAATGCGGTCGGTGCCATCGGCCTTGTCGAGAACATGCCCGACGGCAATGCGCAGCGTCCGGGAGACATCGTCACCTCAATGTCCGGCCAGACCATCGAAATCATCAACACCGACGCCGAGGGACGCCTCGTGCTCGCCGACGTGCTCTGGTACGTCGCCAAGAAGTTCAAGCCGAAATTCATGGTCGATCTGGCCACGCTGACCGGCGCGATCATGGTCGCGCTCGGCACCGATCACGCCGGCATGTTCTCCAACAATGACGAACTCGCCGAGCGGCTGGCCAAGGTCGGGCTCGAGACCGGCGAGAAGGTGTGGCGCATGCCGCTCGGTCCCGAATACGACAAGCAGATCGATTCGCAATTTGCCGACATGAAGAACACCGGCGGGCGCAACGGCGGCTCGATCACGGCAGCGCAATTCCTGCAGCGTTTCGTCGACGGCACGCCGTGGGCGCATCTCGACATCGCCGGCACCGCGATGGGCGCGCCGAAGACCGAGATCAATCAGAGCTGGGGTTCGGGTTATGGAGTCCGGCTGCTCGAGCGGCTGGTCTCCGACTATTATGAAGCCAGGAAATAGAGTGTCGGCCGGCGCATGACCGAGGTTCTGTTCTACCACCTGCAGAACATGACGCTGGAGAGCGTGCTGCCGCCGCTGCTCGAGAAGTCGCTCGAGCGCGGCTGGCGCGTGGTCGTGCAATCGACGTCACAGGAGCGTGCCGAGACGCTCGACGCGCATCTGTGGACCTACAGCGACGATTCGTTCCTGCCGCACGCGACTTCGCGCGTTGCCGACGCGCAGGACCAGCCGATCATCCTGTCGATCGAGGAGGGCAACCCGAATCGGGCCAATGTCCGCTTCCTGGTCGACAATGCGGCGCTGCCGGCCGACTGCGACAGCTACGAGCGGGTGGTCCTCGTGTTCAACGGCGACGACCCCGACGCGGTGGCCTCGGCCAGGGAAAGCTGGACCGCTTGCAAGGCGCGCGGCTTCGAGGTCACCTATTGGCAGACCGACGAGCGGGGACGCTGGCAGCGGCGCCAATAGCGATAGCTACTAATTAATGATAATTCGACGTTTCTTGGGGCGGGCCACGGTCATGCCGCAAAGTGATGTTCGGACAAGCCCTTAGGTAAGGGGTAGGAGCTTTGTCGATCGTGCGGGACGGAACATTCAGTCGGAAGTCGCTGCTGGCGTTGCTGGTGCTTGCACCGGGACTTGCCGGCTGTTCGGGCGCCGGATCCGACTTGTTTTCGCGCGATGCGGAATGGTTCTCGCGTCCCGGGCGGGTGTTCATCCGCAACATCTCGATCGAATCGCCGCCACTGACGCCGGACAAGCCGGTGACGAACGACGATCTCGTCAGTGCCGACGGCAGCTGTCCAGGCATGGCACCGCCGCCGGGCGCCACCGATGCCAACGCACAGGCCGGCGGTGCACCACCGCCGCAGCCAACGGGCGGCAGCGTTGCACTCGGCCACACTGAATGCGACGTCGTGCGCGGCATCGGCGCGCCCGACAGCGTCAACCTGTCCAGCGCTCCGGGCGGCGGGCGCGTTGCGGTCGTGACCTGGTCGCGCGGCGCGCGCGCCGGCATCTACACCTTTACCTCGGGGCGCCTGTCGTCCGTCGAGCGCGGCCCGGATCCCGTGCCCGAGCCGAAGCAGGCGAAGCCGAAGAAGAAAAAGACCTCGCACGGCTAGAGCGTTTTCGCCGCAGCGGCAGGCCAATGCCTGCATGCGCGGGCATGATACCGGACGCGCGGACATCACACCGGATAGAATGAGAGCCTCGGCTCCCTCCACGGGTCGTCCCTGCCTAGTGCGCAATTGTGCACGGGAGCACGGACCCATACGCCGCGGCGGATGTGGTTATGGGGACTCGTCGTTCGACGATCGTGCAGCAACGACCATCTGTGGTTATGGGTCCCTGCTTTCGCATCGGCGGGCGCAACCCTAGTGCAGATGAGTAAGTTCTCTGCGGTTTTCGGCCAACTCTTTGAGAAGACTCCGGAAAGACTGCGGAGGATATGTATATACGCTAGTGCTTTCGCAGGGACGACATCGGATATGTGGCTCCGCCCGGTCTAACTCGCCGCTTCGTCGAGTTCGGCGCTGGCTTCCAGCCAGTCTTCCTCGGCGCGCTGTAACGCGCTCTCGGCGCCGGCGCGCGCCTTGGTCAGTTGCGCGGCCTGCTTGGGGTCGCGGGTAAAAATATCGGGCAATGCGAGTGCGGTATCGATCTTGGCGATGATGGCGTTGATGCGCTCGATCTCGGCCTCAGCTTGCGCGACCCGCTGCCTGGGTGAAGCACGCTTCTCGTTGCGGATGCGCTCCGGCTTCGCGGCCTCCTTGACGCGCTCGCGCGAGGCCGGCCGGCCGTCATTGGCCGACAGGATCATGCGTCGATATTCGTCGAGATCGCCGTCATAGGCCGTGACGGTCTGGTTGGCCACGACCCACAGGCGGTCGGCGCAGGCCTCGATCAGATAGCGATCATGCGAGACCATGATGATGGCGCCGGGGAATTCGTTGATCGCCTCCGCGAGCGCCGCACGGCTGTCGATATCGAGGTGGTTGGTCGGCTCGTCCAGGATGATCATGTTCGGGCCGTAGAACGTGGCAAGCCCCAGCAGCAGCCGCGCCTTCTCGCCGCCCGACAGGCTCTTCACCAGCGTGTCGCCGGCCTTGCCGGAGAAGCCGATCGCACCGACGCGGCCGCGCACCTTGCTCTCCGGCGCCTCCGGCATCAGCTTGCGGATGTGATCATAGGGCGAGCCGTCGAGATTGAGCTCGTCGACCTGGTGTTGGGCGAAATAGCCGACCGACAGCTTGTCGGCCCTCGTGATCCGGCCGGCAAACGGCGCGAGCTTGCCCGCCAGCAGCTTGACCAGCGTCGACTTGCCGTTGCCGTTGGCCCCTAACAGCGCGATGCGGTCGTCGGTATCGACGCGCAGCGTCACGCGATTGAGCACCGGCTTGCCGGGCTCGTAGCCGACCGAGACGTCATCGACCGCGATGATCGGCGGCGACAGCAGCTTCTCCGGCGCCGGGAACGAGATCTCATGAACATCCTGGGTCACCAGCGCGGTGATCGGCTTCATCCGCTCCAGCATCTTCACGCGCGACTGCGCCTGCCGCGCCTTCGAGGCCTTGGCCTTGAAGCGGTCGACGAAGTCCTGCAAGCGCTTGCGCTCATCGGCCTGCCGCTTGGCGTGCTTGGCGTCGAGCAATTCGCGCGCGGCGCGCTGGTCCTCGAACGAGGAATAGGTGCCCTTGTAGAGCGTCAGCCGGCCGCGATCGAGGTGCAGGATCTGATCGACCGAGGTGTCCAGCAGGTCGCGGTCGTGGCTGATCACGATCACGGTGCGCGGATAGTTGGCGAGGTGGTTCTCGAGCCACAAGGTGCCTTCGAGATCGAGATAGTTGGTCGGCTCGTCCAGCAGCAGGAGGTCGGGCGCGGAGAACAGCGTCGCCGCCAGCGCCACGCGCATGCGCCAGCCGCCGGAAAATTCCGCGCACGGCCGCGCCTGGTCTGATGTCGAGAAGCCGAGGCCGGAGAGGATCGCCGCGGCACGGGCGGGCGCGGAATGGGCGTCGATGTCGACCAGCCGGGTCTGGATTTCGGCAATCCGGTGCGGATCGTGCGCCGTCTCGGCCTCGCGCAGCAGCGCGTCGCGCTCGAGATCGGCCTTCAGCACGACGTTGATCAGGCTTTCGGGCCCGTCGGGCGCTTCTTGCGCGAGGCTGCCGATACGCCAGCGCGGCGGCAGCGCGATGCTGCCGCTCTCGGTCGGGATGTCGCCCCGGATGGCGTGAAACAGCGTCGATTTGCCGACGCCGTTGCGGCCGACAAATCCGACGCGGGCTCCGGGTACAATTTGCACCGAACTGTGATCGATCAACAGCCGTCCGGCGATCCGGACCGAGATGTCAGTGATGGAGAGCATGCAGCGTTGTCACCGGACCCGCCGCCAAACGCAACCCCGTCTGTTCGTAAAATCTCTCCCGGAGCTGTTGCAAAAACGCAATTGGGCTGCTGGTCAGCCCTCAACATCTAATGGCGATCGCCTTCCCGTCGTTGCATCTCATCGAGGAGTTGCTGCAGGCGAGACGAAAGTGGGGGCTCTGGCCGCATGCTTTGCTGAAGCCGTTCGCCTACGGCATCGCAGATGTAACGGCAGGTCTTGTGATCAATCTGATCGGCGTCCTTGTCGATCTTGCTCATTGTCATCGTCATGGCATGTCTCTTGGCGAGTTCCACCTCGCATGTTCGAGTAGCTCCTCGCCATGACAAGTCGCGACCCCGAATTTGGTTTCCGCGCCTTGCTCTCGCCTTGAGGTAGTGGGTCCCATATATGCCCGGGTTCCCCCGGCGGACCCGAAAAAAGCCCCGGCGCGAGGGCCGGGGCGAGAAGCAAGTCAGGGGAGCAGTCGTAGATTCGATGGATCAGTAGCAGCGGTTGACCAGGCGCCAGCGGGGCCCCCACGGGGTCGGCACCACGCGGCGCACGTAGCAGCCGCCGCCGTAGCCATAACCGCCGTAATAGGCCGGGCCGCCGACGATGACGCGCGGACCGCCCCACCAGCCGTGGTGCCATCCACCGTGCCAGCCGCCATGCCAACCACCCCACGCAGAAGCGGAGGTCGGGGCGAGCGCGGCGGCACCGAGCGAAACCGCGGCGACGGCGGCAAGCGAGAGTTTGCGTAACATGATCGTCTCCTCGAGGTATGGGCGCGCGCGACGCGCCCGCGGTGACATTTCCCGAGACGTCCTGTGAGGCTTGCGGATGGGGGGCCAGCAAGGCGTCCGATCGCTGCAGAGCCTATGTGACTTGAGCTGAACGGCAGCGGCACGGCGCTGACAGAATGGGTTCACCTAGGTGAAATCGCGGTAAGTTGGCCGAGCCGGCCGCTGTCCGGAGGGCGCCCTAACGACGGTTTTCGTCGTGAAAATGCGTCAAAACTAAAGGCTAACGCGTCACAGGGTCGCTTGCCGTTATCCCATCGCGCCGATATAAGCCCCGGCAACTCCCAGCCAAGTTTACAAGGACGAAATCATGGCGATTGAACGCACCTTTTCGATCATCAAACCCGACGCCACCGAGCGCAACCTGACCGGCGCGGTCAATGCGGTGATCGAGAAGGCGGGCCTGCGGGTCGTGGCGCAGAAGCGCATCCGCATGACCCGCGGCCAGGCCGAGACCTTCTACGCCGTCCACAAGGCGCGTCCGTTCTTCGGCGAGCTGGTCGACTTCATGACTTCGGGCCCGGTTGTGGTCCAGGTGCTGGAAGGCGAGGGCGCTATCCTGAAATATCGCGACGTGATGGGCGCGACCGACCCGTCGAAGGCCGCTGAAGGCACCATCCGCAAGCTCTATGCGAAGTCGATCGGCGAGAACTCGGTGCACGGTTCGGATGCGCCGGAGACCGCGGTGATCGAGATCGCGCAGTTCTTCGCCGGCAACGAGATCGTCGGCTGACACCGTATTGCTGAAAGTGGCGCGGTCTGCCGAGGAGACCGCGTCGAAGTAGAACCGGGGAGCGGCGGACGACCGCCGCCAGGGGCGGCCGCAAGGCCGAATAGGACTCGCTGTGGACTGGCTGTGGCAGATCTTTGATCCGGCGTACATCGGCGCGTTCTTCACCGAATTCAAGAACGAGATGGCGACGCCGACGTTCTGGGTCGCCGTCGGCAAGATCATCTGGATCAACGTCCTGCTGTCGGGCGACAACGCGCTCGTGATCGCGCTCGCCTGCCGCGGGCTCGCGCCGCGCCAGCGCCTGTGGGGCATGATTCTCGGCGCCGCCGCGGCAGTGCTGCTGCGCGTCATCTTTACCGGCATCGTCGCCAGCCTGATGGAGCTTCCCTATTTGAAGCTGGTCGGCGGACTGGCGCTGATCGTGATTGCCGCCAAGCTGCTGGTGCCGGAGCAGGAGGACGAGGACAGCGTGCACGCGGCCGCGCATCTGTGGGCCGCGGTTCAGATCGTCGTCGTCGCCGACATCGTGATGAGCCTCGACAATGTGATCGCGGTGGCCGCCGCCGCCAACGGCAGCGTGCCGCTGCTGGTGCTCGGACTTGCGATCAGCGTTCCCCTGATCGTTGCCGGCGCGGCGCTGATCATGGCGCTGCTCACCAAGCTGCCGGTCCTGGTCTGGGCCGGCGCCGCGCTGCTCGGCTGGATCGCGGGCGACGTCATCGCGACCGATCCCGCCGTGCATCCGAAGCTGGACGCGCTGTTCGCCGGACCGCTCGGTACCAAGCTCGATTCCTGGCTGACGTCGGTCGGGATGTCGCCGCAATTCGCCCATGGCGGCAATGGCGGCGAGATCGCGCTCGCGGTGCTCGGCATCATCGTGGTGCTGGTCGTGGGGTCGATCTGGCGCCGCCACGCACTCCGCAAGGCCAAGCACGCCGCCAAGGCGGCGTGAGGTCTAGCGCCGCACGATCGAGCCGGCGCGCCCGACCAGCCGCGCCAATTGCTTGAAGCGGCTGCCGACGCGGTCGGCGACCAGATCCACCATCCGGTGCTCGAACACCAGCATCAGCTTGCGGCCCTGGGTGCGGAAATGGGTTGCCGGCAGCACGCCGGTGCGCGCCGCCGTGATCAGATGCGCGACGCGGAATGCGGCGCCGAGCACGCGGGCGCGCTCGTCCATCGCCGGCGTCACCAGCGCGCGGATCTGCGGCGGCGGCTCGTTTTCCTCGCTGAGCCCGGCGTAGCGATAGAACACCGAGAGCGCGACGAAGGCGCGGCCCTGATGCGTGATCGAGCCGAAATTGCCGTTCATGATCAGGCTGAGGGTTTCCTCGCCGCGATGATCGGGATGCACCCGCCAGCCGATGTCGGAGAGCAGGCAGGCGACGTGCCGCAGCCTGCGGTCTTCCTCGGTCTCGCGTAGCCTGACGACGCGCACCAGCCGGTCGGTCCACGCCGTCAGCTCCTGGGCGTGGCGGGCCGAGCGCGACAGCAATTCGTTGAGATTCTGCGCGGCGCAGAGCAGTCCGTCCTTGGCGCGTTCGGCCTGCGGCAGCATCTCGTAGAGCAGGCCCTCGCGTACGCCGAAGGTCGAGAACACGATGGTCTTCGGCTGGGCCACGCGGATGATGTATTCGAGCACGAGCGCGGCATAGGCCAATAGCGGCCGCCGCGCGTCGGCGACCGACTCGATATTGGCCAGCATGTTGGTGGCCGCCAGCCGTCGCAGCCGCTGCGCGAAGTCGAGTGCGTCGGCCGCCGGGATCGAATAGCCGTGCATCACCTTGAGCGGGTAGCCGCTCTGGATGATGTGAATGCGCGCCAGCGCACGCCAGGTGCCGCCGACGGCATAGAAGGTGCGGCCGCGGCCGGTCTTGAGCTGGGCGACGCCGAGCAGCTCGTTCTTGACGATGCGTTCGGCGCGCTTGAGCGATTTGTTGGAGAGGTCCTGCAGCGCGAGGCTGCCGAGCGGCAGCGTCACGCCGCTGCGCACGCGGCTGCCCTTGACATCGATCAGTTCAAGCGAGCCGCCGCCGAGATCGCCGACGATGCCGTTCGGATTGTGCACGCCCGAGACGACGCCGAGCGCGGATAGCTTCGCTTCACGCGGCCCGGTGAGGATCTCGATCTTGGCGCCGCAGATGCGCTCGGCCTTGGCGATGAAGTCCGGACCGTTCTTGGCGTCGCGGCAGGCCGCGGTCGCGATCGCGTAGACGCGGCCGACTTGCTGGATCCTGCACAGCGCACGAAAACGGCGCAGCGCGGTGAGCGCCTTGTTGACGGCATCGGTTGCGAGCAGGCCGGTGCTCTGCACCTCGCGCCCGAGCCCGCACAGCGCCTTCTCGTTGAAGATTGTGATGAGGCTGCGCGCCATCGCCTCGTAGACCACGAGACGAACCGAGTTCGAGCCGATATCGATGACAGCGACGCTGGAAGCGCGCTTCCGCGGCCGCTTCACCGTAAGGCCCCCTTAAGACGATGGCTGCTGACGCTCGTTGCGACGCGTGAGACGGCGCGGTGAAGATTCCTTGAGAGACTTACCACGGCCGGACAGACTCGGATTTGTCATGAAGTAGTCATGCAGATTGAAGGGCTCTTCGCCTTTCGCGGCCTTCATACGCGTTGACGACCCATCCGGCAACAATTGCCAGCTTTGCTCGGTGTCCTTCAGGTTCGCGACCATGATCTGTTCGAGAACCTGCTGATGCACCGTGGGATTTTGCAGCGGACAGAGAACCTCGACGCGGCGGTCGAGGTTTCGCGGCATCATGTCAGCGGACGAGATATACACAGCAGCTTTTGTGCTCGGCAGGCCCTGACCCATGCCGAAGCAATAGATTCGGCCGTGTTCCAGGAACCGGCCGATCACCGATTTGACGCGGATGTTCTCCGACAGTCCCGGCAGCCCCGGCCGCAGGCAGCAGATGCCGCGCACCACGAGCTCGACCGAGACGCCGGCCTGCGAGGCCTCGTACAGCGCGTCGATGATATCAGGGTCGACCAGCGCATTCATCTTCATCCAGACCGCGCCGGGCCGGCCGTGCTTGACGTGGGCGATCTCGCCGTGGATGTGCTCGATGATCCGCTTGCGCAGCGTCAGCGGCGACACCGCCATCTTCTCGATGTCGCTCGGCTCGGCATAGCCGGTGATGTAGTTGAAGACCCGCGCGACGTCGCGGCCGATGATCGGATCCGAAGTGAAGTAGGAGAGGTCGGTGTAGATGCGCGCGGTGACCGGGTGATAGTTGCCGGTGCCGGTGTGCACATAGGTCGTGAGATTGCCGCCCTCGCGGCGCACCACCATCGACAGCTTGGCATGCGTCTTCAATTCGATGAAGCCGTAGACCACCTGCACGCCGGCGCGTTCGAGGTCGCGGGCCCAGCGGATATTGGCTTCCTCGTCGAAGCGCGCCTTCAGCTCGATCAGCGCGGTCACCGACTTGCCGGCCTCGGCGGCTTCCGCCAGCGCGCGCACGATCGGCGAATTGTTCGAGGTGCGATAGAGCGTCTGCTTGATCGCGACCACGTCGGGATCGCGTGCCGCCTGCTGCAGGAACTGCACCACGACGTCGAAGGATTCGTAGGGGTGATGGACCACGAGGTCCTTCTGGCGGATGGCGGCGAAGATATCGCCGCCATGATCGCGCACCCGCTCGGGGTGGCGCGGCACATAGGGCGGGAATTCGAGGTCGGGGCGATTGAGGCGGGTGAGCTGCGACAGCTCGTTCATCGCCAGCACGCCGTCGACCAGGATCACTTCGTCGTCTGCGGCCGACAAGGCGTGCTGCACGAAGATGCGCAGCTCCTCTGGCATCGTGGCCTCGATCTCGAGCCGGATCACCGACCCGCGGCGTCGCCGCTTGAGCGCGGTCTCGAACAGGCGAACGAGGTCTTCGGCCTCTTCCTCGATTTCGAGTTCGGAGTCCCTGATGATGCGGAATGCGCCTTGGCCCTTGACGGTGTAGCCGGGGAACAGGCGGCCGATGAAGAGACCGGTGGCCTGCTCCAGCGTGATCAGCCGCGCCGGCGCGCCTTCCTTGGTGGAGGGGATGCGGATGAAGCGGTCGATCTTGCCGGGCATGCGGATCAGCGCGTTCATCGCCTTGCCGTCGGAGATCCGCGACAATTGCAGCGCCACCGTGAAGCCGAGATTCGGGATGAACGGGAAGGGATGCGCCGGGTCGATCGCCAGCGGCGTCAGCAGCGGGAAGATGCTGTGGAGGAAGTGATCCTCAATCCAGCTGCGCTCTGACTTGGTGACGTCGCGGCCGTCGACCAGCTGGATGCCGACCTTGGCCAGGATATCCCGCAGGTCGCTCCAGATCGCCTGCTGGTCGGAGGCGAGCTGCGAGACGGTCTTGTTGATCATCACGAGCTGATCGGCCGGCAGCAGGCCGTCCGGGCTGCGCTCGGTAATGCCCTCGCGGACCTGCGCCTTGATGCCGGCGACACGGACCATGAAGAACTCGTCGAGGTTATTCGCCGAAATCGACAGGAAGCGGACCCGCTCCAGCACGGGATGGCCGAGATTGACCGATTCCTCGAGCACCCGCCGGTTGAAGTGCAGCCAGGAGAGCTCCCGGTTGATGAAGCGTTCGGGGCTGGTCGCGATTGCGGGAATGGCGGGAAATTCCGCCTCTTTTTCTTTGATTTCAGTAGCTTGTGCCGAGTCCATCAAGTGCTGGTCCAATTCAGGGCAGGGGCCCGGGCGGTGTAGCCGAGAGCCGCAGAGACCATGTGATATTGCGATGACGTTTCGATGACATTGATGTTCCGCTCGCCTGCGCCGTCAAGCCGCGGGGATGGATCAGGCATCGCGCAACAACTCCGCCGCCAGCGCCCGCGTGACCGGACGGCCGAGCCGGAGTGCCTCGGTATCCAGGAGCTCGACCGCCTGCCGGACGGCAACGTAGGAACGCTCGATCCGGTTGCTCAGATAGCTGACCAGCGGTTCGTCCACGCTCATCTGGCGGTCGGCGCAGAACTTGACGATCAGGCCGCGGAACAGCTGGTCGTCCGGCGGCAGCAGCGTCACGGTCGGCACCGCGCGGAGCCGCGACCGCAGGTCGCGCAATTCGGTCTCGAACGCCGAGGGCGGAATGCGCGCCGTGATCAGCACGTAGGCATCGTCCTGGCGCGCCAGATTTAAAAGATGAAACATCGCGCGCTCGTCGAAATCCGACGGTCTCAGATCCTCGACCACCAGCGCGCCGGTCGCAAGCGCGGTCGGCACCGTGTCGGCCGTCAGCGCATGCGCCGCGGTCGAGCGCGCGCCGGCGCTCTCGGCCCAGATCGCGGCGAGGTGGCTTTTGCCGGAGCCGCCAGGCCCGACCAGCAGCATGATTCGGTTCGGCCAGTCCGGCCAGCCGTCGATCAGCGCCAGCGCCGCCTCATTGGCAGGGCCCTCAAGGAAATCGTCGCGGGTCAGCTTCTCCTCGTGCGGCAGGGCCAAGGCCAATTGACGAGGTTGAACGCTACTGGCCACGCAGGTCTCCAAACCACTTTATCTAGCTATGCGTAAACGCGTTGCGTTTGTCGCGGGAAAACCGGCTTCCACTTTTCCGGATCCCGCCTACCGAGCTTCGATCGTGCTCATGTGCCGCACCCACTCCACGAGATAGAGGGACACCGAACCCAAAGTAAAGATCGTGACCAGGCCCATCAGGATCAGGTCGTAAGGGTGCGGCTGAAAGCCGAAGCCGAGCGAGGCCAGCACCAGCGCTGCGAACGCGACCTGCGCCACCGTGTTCAGCTTCGACACCATCAGCGGCTTCATCTCGACTGGCTTGTCGAACAACCATGACACAATCACGGCGGAGACGATCATGATGTCGCGTGACACTACGAGAATCACGATCCAGCGCGGCACCGCGCCCCAGATTCCGAGCGCGACATAGATCGACACCAGGAGCGCCTTGTCGGCGAGCGGATCGAGCAGGGCGCCGAGCTCGCTCGTCATGTTGAAGCGCTTGGCGAGGAAACCGTCGACCGCGTCCGAGACGCCGGCGATCACGAAGATCGCGAACGCAATCTCCATCTGGCTGGACACGATGGCCCAGACGATCACCGGCACCAGGATGATGCGGCCGAGGGTGATGATGTTCGGAATGCTCAACTTGGATCGCTTCCCGGCTAGAAGCCTGATTTTACTCGATATCCGGCTCTTTTGCGCAGCCGCCTTGTGTTATCTACATAGTATCGCGGCAGCAGCGCCGCGAGCCATTGCGCGGGGGCGGAATTCCTCGTAACCAGCCCCTGATCATCTGGAATTGGGCATGACCGAGCGCAAAAACGGGCTCACTTACGCGGATTCGGGTGTCGATATCGACGCCGGCAATCGACTGGTCGATCTGATCAAGCCGATGGTGCGGGCCACCGCGCGGCCTGGCGCGGACGCCGAGATCGGTGGTTTCGGCGGGCTGTTCGACCTCAAGGCCGCCGGCTTCAAGGATCCGGTCCTGGTGGCCGCGACCGATGGCGTCGGCACCAAGCTGAAGATCGCGATCGAGACCGGCATTCATGGCGGCATCGGCATCGATCTGGTCGCGATGTCGGTCAACGACCTCGTCGTGCAGGGCGCGGAACCGCTGTTCTTCCTCGACTATTTCGCCTGCGGCAAGCTGCACCCGGAGGCCACCGCGCAGATCGTCGCTGGTATCGCCGAGGGTTGCCGCGAATCCGGCTGCGCGCTGATCGGCGGCGAAACCGCCGAGATGCCCGGCCTCTACAAGGATGGCGATTACGACCTCGGCGGCTTTGCGGTCGGCGCGGCCGAGCGCGGCACGCTGCTGCCGACCGCGGATATCGCGGCGGGCGATGCCGTGATCGGGCTGGCTTCCTCCGGCGTGCACTCCAACGGCTATTCGCTGGTGCGCAAGATCGTCGAGCAGTCCGGCGTTGCCTATGACGCGCCGGCGCCGTTCGCGCCGGTCATGACGCTTGGCGCCGCGCTGCTGACGCCGACCAGGCTCTATGTGAAATCCTGCCTGCGCGCGATCCGCGACACCGGCGCGGTGAAGGGGCTCGCCCACATCACCGGCGGCGGCTTCACCGACAACATTCCGCGCGTGCTGCCGAAGCATCTCGGCGTCGGCATCGATCTGGCGCGGCTGCCGGTGCTGCCGGTGTTCAAATGGCTGGCCGAGCAGGGCGGCATCGCCGAGCTCGAGCTGCTGCGCACCTTCAACTGCGGCATCGGCATGATCGCGATCGTCAAGGCTGATGCGGTCGACGCCGTGACCGAGGCGTTCACCGCCGGCGGCGAGACCGTGACGCTGCTCGGCGAGGTGATCGAGGCCAAAGGCGAGCAACGCGTGGTCTATAACGGTCATCTCGATCTCTCGCGATGAAGCGCCGCGTCGCCATCCTGATCTCCGGCCGCGGCTCCAACATGGCCGCGCTGATCGAGGCTGCGAAGGCTGAGGATTTCCCGGCCGAGATCGTGGCTGTGATCTCGAACCGTGCCGATGCCGCCGGGCTCGAGAAGGCGGCCGCGAGCGGCATTGCGACCATCGTCATCGAGAGCAAGCCGTTCGGCAAGGACCGCGCCGGCTTCGAGGCCGTGCTGCAGCGGGCGCTCGACGACAGGCAGGTCGAGTTGATCTGCCTCGGCGGCTTCATGCGGCTGTTCACCGCCGAGTTCGCGCGGCACTGGTACGGGCGGATGCTCAACATCCATCCCTCGCTGCTGCCTTGCTTTCCGGGTCTCGATCCGCACGGCCAGGCGTTGCGTGCAGGGGTCAAGCTGTCCGGAGCGACGGTGCATTTCGTGATCCCGGAGACCGACGCCGGACCGATCGTGATGCAGGGCGCGGTCACGGTCGCTGACGACGACACGGCCGAGACGCTCGCCGCGCGCGTGATCACCATCGAGCATCGCATCTATCCGGAGGCGCTGCGGCTGCTGGCGAGCGGCCGGCTCAAGCTGGAAGGCGATCTCTGCAGGACCCTGGGCAGCGGCGCAACCGACCATACCCTGATCGCGCCGGCGCCTTAGCGCGCGGTTGCAGGAGACATCCCCCGGGGTGATGCGGCCGGGGGAGGCATCAGGATGAATTCCGCTGGCAGCGGCGTTCAGTGAACCTTGAGGTTCTCTGCCGACGCCTTGCCGCGGTTCTCCACCAGCTCGTACTCGACGGACTGGTTCTCGTTCAATGTGCTGAGGCCCGCGCGCTCGACCGCCGAGATGTGGACGAACACGTCCTTGTCGCCGACGGCTGGCTTGATGAACCCGTAACCTTTGGTCGGGTTGAACCATTTGACGGTACCCTTCGGCATCGTCTCTCTCCCAGTTTAGACATAAAAAAGACGCGGCCACGTTTTCCACGTGCCACGCCACAAGCGGACTTTGCGCTGTCTGTTCACTTCCCGGGTCGTCAGATCCAAAGTCTTCAAGTCCGAAGTTTCGCCTCTCGAGGCCCTGTACATCGAAGCCTTGGATATCAACGTCGCGAAACGCACAGTCGAACGGCCGCAAATCCGATTGTGAACGGATTGCAACACGAAAATTGCGCCTTAGCAAGCGCGGTGGTTTTGCGTGACGCAACCTCAGCCTGTGCCGGTCGAACTCCGGGGCAACACGTTCGGCCACTGGCCGACTGCCGGTGGAACCTGGCGGGCACCAGGCGGACGCGCTAACCCCGGTCCACCCGCACCACGCGGCCCTTGTCGATCGCCAGCGCAAGCTGGCCGTGCTTGAGCTTGAGCGCGGCCTCGCCGAACAGTTCGCGGCGCCAGCCGTGCAGGGCGCCGACCTCGGCCTGATCGCTGGCCGCGATCTGCTCGAGGTCGTCGACGGTGGCGATCACCTTGCTGGCGACGCCGTGGCGCTCCGAGGTCATGCGCAGCAGCACCTTCAACAGCTCGACGGTCGCCGCGCCGTTGGAATTGTTTCTCGGCTTCTCCAGCTTGGGCAGCATGGCCTGGTCGCGGGCGAGCCCGCGCTGCACGGCGGCAATGATGTCAGCGCCCCATTTCGAGCGCTCAAAGCCCTTCGGCAGCGAGCGCAGATTGCCGAGCTTCTCCAGCGAAGTCGGCGCATGGGTGGCGATATCGCCGACCGCATCGTCCTTGAGCACGCGCGAACGCGGCACGTCGCGGCTCTGCGCCTCCTGCTCGCGCCAGGCCGCGACCTCGATCAGCACCGCGAGCTCGCGCGGCTTGCGCACGCGGGTCTTGAGCCGCTCCCAGGCGCGCTCGGGATGGAAGTCGTAGGTCTTCGGCGAGGTCAGGACCTCCATCTCCTCGCTGACCCAGTCACTACGGTCGCGCTTCTTCAGATCGGCATCGAGGGCTGCGAACACTTCGCGCAGATGCGTCACGTCGGAGACGGCGTAGTGGAGCTGCTCGTCGGTCAGCGGCCGGCGCGACCAGTCGGTGAAGCGATGGGTCTTGTCGGGGCGGTGGCCGGTGACGCGGTCGACGAGCTGGTCGTAGGCGATGCTGTCGCCATAGCCGAGCACCATGGCGGCGACCTGGGTGTCGAAGATCGGATGCGGGATCGTGCCGGACAGGTGCCAGACGATTTCGATGTCCTGCCGCGCGGCGTGGAATACCTTGAGCACGGCCTCGTTCGACATCAGGTCGAAGAACGGCTTGAGGTCGATGCTGGGTGCCAGCGCGTCGACCACGACGGCTTCGTCCGCGCTCGCCATCTGCACGACGCAGAGCAGCGGATAGTAGGTCGTCTCCCGCAGGAACTCGGTGTCGACAGTGATGACCTTGTGTTTGGCGAGCCGGTCGCAGGCGGCGGCGAGGTCGGAGGTCGTGCTAATCAAATCCATGAAGTGTCCATAACGGCTTGACCACACGCGTTCTGCCGAAAGGGCAGCTATGTCAAGGGTCTTGCAGGGATTTTGGCCCTGCGCGGGGTGAGGGACGGGCCGTTTTTGAATTGATTGGGCGTGATTCGAGGGTGTTTTCGGCCCGGTCGTGCCGGCAGTTCGTCGGTCGTCCGCCATCTTCGGTGTCACCGCCCGGCTTGACCGGGCATGACGAACGGGGGCTGAGCGCCACAGGCGATAGCCCGCTGGCGCCGGGACACACGACCAAAATATCGAAAACAACCCCATGCAAAGGAGCCGACAGCTAGCGGTGTTCGACACGGCAACTTGACACGTCGGGCAAATCAGCGATATTTTTCCATTATTCCGAAGTCATGCGTCGCCACGCTTGGGGCTGTGACATTTGCGGACTTCTGCAACCGACCCGTCATGGTGACGAGGCGCACCGCGCCGTCATTGCGTCCCCACTTGCGGCTTTGATCGCCCGGCTCGACCGGTCGAATCCCAGAGACAGTTGTGCTCGAACCGAGAGACCGCGGCGTACTGGATCGCCCGCTTTCGCGGACGATGACAGTCGTAGTGGGGGCGCGCCGCTGCGGGAGCTTGCGCCGTCGGGATGGCGATTTGGGTCAACCGGAGTGCTGAGCTTTCTCGGGGCCGGCTTGCCTGGCCGATCATGGGTGCCGTATTCTGCCAAAGCAACCTGAAGTCGATGACCAACGAGGAGCCGCTATCGTGATCGCGACGCAGCCCGGGGCTGTCACCAGCGAGCTGTTTCAAATCGCCTCTGAAGTCCCGGAACAGCGCCGCGATGCAGTGCTCGATAGCATCAACAGCATCTTCGACACGAATTGGCTGACGGAGGAAAAGTTCTGGTCCCGCGAACACTCTCCGTTCAAGCCCGACCACGGCATTGTCCTGCTCCACCACGGCGGTGAATGCGTGGCTTACCTCATCATTCAGCGCCTCGCCGTTGCCAGCACGTCGGTGATCTATCTCTCGGGTACCGCCGTCAGAGACACGCATCGTGGTCGCGGCTCTTTCAAGCGGATGTTCGATGCCGCTATGACGGCGGAGTTCGGTCACCCGGCGGCGCCGGCTGACTTCTGCTTGTGCTGGCGGACGAGAAATCCCGTCATCTACGTGCTGGGTCGCGCGCAGTGCCGCAGCGTCGTGTCCGCTATCTCGGACGACACGCACGCGGATGATCTCGACGATCTCTGTCTCAAACTGGCTGCAACCCTGTACCCTCGTCAAACCGTCGAGAAGACGACGATGGTGATGCGGGGGGCCTATGGCCGGCTTCGCTATCGCGATGAGCCGACGACCCAAACCTCGCCGGATGTCGACCGATGGTTCGCGCAGACCATCCCCAACAGCGCTGACGCGGTGTTCTGTGCCGGATTGGCGAGCAATCGCTGGTCACGGCACCGGGCAGCGTTGCCAAGGACTGGATAGCCCCAGACGGGCAACTCGGTGGCAGGGGCTGCCTGTCATAGCGCGCAAAATCGAATGGCTCCGCGCGCAAATTCGTGAGTCACGCCGTCGTTCGCCGGGCGCCTTTGTCGCGCCGAGTACCGAACATGCCGGAGGTTGGATGATGGCGCCCGAGGGGGCGACTCTGGTTTCGCCTACAGCGCCATCGCAGTCGGCGAAGGGCCAAAATACCAGCGCGTGCGCTATCTCGAATATCCGAGTGACCGAGGGCAGAGTGCGTCTTCGATCGGTCTGCTCCTTGTTTTCGCACTTTGTGAACGCGTCCAGTCTGGGGTAAACAGGTCCCTTGGCATCGTCGAACGAGGCCCATTGTCGCCAATGGCCCGCAGTCGGACGGATCACAATGCCGGAGAAACAGCCAAGCGCCGATATGGAGGCTGCTCTCAAGCACTGGCTCGAAACCGTTGATCTCGGCCAGTATAGCGACCTCTTTGTCCTGCATCGCATCGGTTTGGACATCCTGCCCGATTTGACCGAGCAGGATCTGGTCGAACTTGGACTTCCGCTGGGAGACCGCAAGCGCTTGCAGCGCGCGGTTGCTTCCCTGACCCGTTCGGCAAAAGGTCCCGCCGGCGGTAGGAGCGTCGCGGAAAGCGCGGCGGTGAGCGCCGAGCGGCGCCAGCTGACCGTGATGTTCTGCGACATGGTCGGTTCGACCTCGCTGTCCGAGCAGTTCGATCCCGAAGACGTCCGCGACGTGATCGCGAGCTTCAGGGAAAAGTGCGTCAGCGTGGTCAAGCGGTACGAAGGCTTCGCGGCCCGCTACCTTGGGGACGGCATTCTGGTCTATTTTGGCTATCCGAATGCGCATGAGGATGACGCCGAGCGGTCGGTGCGTGCGGCGCTCGAAATTGTACGGAGCCTGTCGTCGGCGAGAGCGAGCGACGCCCGCGACGTTGCAAGTCATGGGCCCAGTGTGCGCATCGGGATTGCGACCGGCCTTGTTGTCGTCGGAGACCTGGTTGGACAGGACACCGAGGAGCACGATTCCGCAGTCGGCGAGACGCCAAATCTGGCTGCCCGTCTGCAGGCCTTGGCGCCTCCGGACGGCGTCGTGATTGCGTCTTCGACGCAATCCCTGCTGAGAGGAAAGTTCGACTACCAGGACTTCGGATTTCACGCGCTGAAGGGGATATCCGCGAAGGCCCAGGCCTGGCTCGTGGTTCGGCCCTGCCGCGCCGAGACGCGATTTGCCGCAGCCATGGGCTCCCGATTGACGCCGCTGGTCAACCGCACCGAAGAGGTGGCGTTGCTGCTCACGCGTTGGCAGCAAGCGAAAGCCCATGAGGGGCAGGTCGTGCTGCTGACGGGCGAGCCGGGAATTGGAAAATCCAGGATCGTTCAGGAATTGCGGGAGCGGATCGCGGGTGATCAGCACGGACAAGTTTCGTTCCAGTGCTCTCCCTATTACAGCAGCACCGCTTTTCACCCCTTCATCGAGCATCTCAAATTCTCGCTCGGCCTTGACGGCGAGAACGCGTCTGCGCTTTGGCTGACAAAGCTTGAAGCTGGTGTCGCCGCCTCGAACGGCGAGGCGAACACAGTGGTGCCGATCCTTGCGGCGTTGCTTTCAATTCCCACCGGGGACCGCTACGCGGCCCTGGATCTCTCGCCGCAACAGCTGAAGGATGCGACGATCGCCACGCTCGTCAACCATCTGCTCGCGCAAGCGCGCGAGCAGACGCTCCTGATCGATTTTGAGGACGCACATTGGATCGATCCCACCTCGCGGGCCGTGCTCGATCTGCTGGTGGAGAACGTTCGCACCACGTCGATCCTTGTCGTGATCACCTGTCGTCCGGAGTTTCAGCCGGGCTGGAAGGATCACGCGCACACCATCAGTGCGAACCTCAAGCGTCTCGGCCGACAGGTCCGCACGATATTGGTCGAACGTGTGGCTGGAGAAAAGGAGCTTCCCCGAGAGGTGATTGAGGACATCATTGTCAAAACCGATGGCGTGCCGCTCTTCCTTGAAGAGCTGACCAAGGCCGTTCTCGAATCCGACGTCTTGACTGAGCAACATGGACGTTACGTCTTGTCCGGTCCGTGGCATCAGCTCGCTATTCCCGCGACATTGAACGATTCCCTGATGGCCCGCCTCGACCGGATGGGATCGTTCAAGAAAATCGCGCAGATCGGCGCTACCATCGGCCGCGAGTTTTCTTATGAGATCCTTCGCGAGGTTGCCGAAGCGCCGGCGGACCAGATCGAAGCCGCCCTGAACCATCTGGAGGCAGCCGGATTAATCGTCCGCTTCGGCTTTCTGCCGGAGGCGCTGTACTCGTTCAAGCACGTGATGATCCAGAATGCGGCGCATGAAAGCTTGTTGCACAGGGAAAGACGGACGCTGCATGCCAAGATCGGACGCGTGCTGGCCGAAAAATATCCGGAAAAGATCGAGCGCGAACCGGAGCTTCTCGCCTACCACCTGACCGAGTCTGGACAAAGCGAGCCGGCCGCGGGTTTCTGGCTCAAGGCCGGAAAGCAGGCCGCGATGAAGGGTGCGACTCTGGAGGCGATCGGTCATTTGCGTCGTGGGCTCGGGGTTCTGCAAGCCTCACCCGGCATGCAGGGCCGAAACGAGTCCGAGCTTGAGCTTCGCATCGCCCTGGGCACTGCCCTGATCGCGGCAAAGGGATACGCCGTGCAGGAAGTCGAGGAGAACTATGTTCGCGCGCTCGAACTCGGCCGGAATCTTGGCAACATGGCGAAGGTCTTTGCGGCGACGCGCGGACTTTGGGTGTGCCACTTCATCCGCGGCGATCTCGCACGGGCGCATGAGCTGAGCGCGGAGCTCCTGCAGTTCGCAAGGCGCGAGGCGTCGAACCAAAGTTCGTCCGCGACGCAACAGACGGGATATCTGATCGAGGCGCATCGGGCCATCGCGATGACGATGCTGTACCGCGGGCGGTTTGTCGCCGCCGAACATCACCTTCATCGCTTCAGGAATCTGTACAGTCCTGATCTACATGGCGCCCTGACGGCAACGCATGGCATCCATCCTGGCATCGTCTCGCTCTCGTATCTCGGGTACGTGTCGTGGTTTCTGGGCCGTCCTGACGCGGCGCGCCGATATAGCCAGCAGGCTATTTCGGAAGCGGAAGACCTTCGCCACCCCTTCACGCTGTCATTTGCGCTGACATTCGGCGCTTACGTTTGCCAGCATCTCCGCGATGTCGAAGGGACCCACGACTACACCAACAGGGCACTGGCTCTCTCATCGGAACACGGCTTCCTGCATTGGAAGCATCAGACAACCATCCTGCGAGGATGGGCGATGACCGAGCTCGGGAATGTCGATGAGGGATTGAACCAGATGCGAATGGCTATCGACGGTTACGAGGGCATGAGCGCCCGGCTAGCCAGTTGCTGGTTCAGAAGCCTGCTCGCGAAGGCTTATGCAAGTGCCGGCTTGCCGGATGCAGCCTTGCACGAACTCGACAGCGCACTGGCGATCGGGAGAAGAACGGGAGAGCATTTTTACGAAGCCGAGATCTATCGTCTGCAAGGTGAGATGACGCTCAATGATTCGAGATCATCGTCCGTTGAATCCGCCGAGCGAATGTTCCTCGCCTCGATCGAGCTGGCGCGCGGGCAAAGCGCGCGGTCCTTTGAATTACGGTCAGCTGTCAGCCTGGCGCGCGTTTGGCTACATTCCGGCAAACAAGCGCGAGCGGCCGAGCTGCTGCTACCCGTTGTCCGATCGTTCACGGAAGGTCTAGGTACGCCTGACGTCAAGGAAGCGCTCGAGCTGGCGAATGAACTGACAATGGAAATGCCCGGAGATCATGAATGGAGCGGGCGGGTCTAAGATACAGAGGCGCCCCGGGCGCCGTCCGCCCGCTTGCGCTTGACTGTCGTCTCCACGCATCGCAGATGAATGATGGTGTTCGCGGCGGCGGCAACGTTGGGTGGATGCTGTTTCGGCGATGTGCGCCGAACTGATCAGCGGTTGGCGATGCTGCTGGCCTCGATTGGCGAGGCAACGTCGTCCCGATCGATCCGGGCTTCGTTCGCGCGAACGCGTGACGGCCATCCGTGCCGCGAGGCCAGCGTCGTCAGCCTGTCCCTGACGAGATAATGCGCGGGGCCTTCGAGGAAGCGCCAGACGAGCCATGCCAGCACCACCATGCCCGTCACGACCAGCGCGGTCGACAGCGCGTCCGGCGTTGGTGTGATCAAGAGCAGGATGACGTAGCCGAGCTGCAGATGCAGCAGATAGAGCGGATAGGTGATGCCGCCGACGGCCCTGACGAGGCCTGCAGGCAGGGCTACCGACTTGATGCGAGTGGCGGCGAACACGATGCCGAGCGAGACGATGCAGATCACCGTCACGACGCGGGGATCGAAGCTGCCATGGGTGTGGACGCCGAGCCGCTCCAGCTTGTGCACGGCCTGGAACGTCGCCGTGCCGATCGCCAGCGTCAGCAGGCTGTAGAGCCTGGTGTCGCGCCGTCCGCGGTAATGCTCATAGATCAGGAGCCCGACGGCGAAGAAGCCGCTGTCGTCGGCCATGAACAGCTTCTCGAACAGCGGAACGTCGAGGGTCAGCTCGTTGGCGAAGGTGATTGCGATCCACGCCACGATGATCGTGTCGATGCGCCGCGGAAAGATGCCCCAGGTCAGGAACAGCGCGATCCAGACGTAGAACACGACCTCGATCACCAGCGACCAGTAGGCGTCGTCCATGTAGGGCTGACCGAGCATCGGGGCCGCGATGAACAGGTTTGTCAGCCATTGCCCCCACGTCACGTGGAAGTACGCGTGGCCCAACAGCAGCGTCGCGAGGAAGGTCAGCGTCATGCAGATGACGAAGGTCGGATAGATCCGGCTGAAGCGGGCGATCGCGAAACCGACCGGCGTGCGGCCTTCGGCGGAATAGGCGATGACGAAGCCAGAGATCGCGAAGAACACGGGGACGCCGAGGAAGCCGTATTGCGCGACCGGGGCGAGGTACGGCATCGCCACCTTTTGCACGCCGTTCGATGCCACCCCCCAGAAGCCGTAATGGTACAGGATCACGGCCCCGACCGCGGCGAGCCGCAGCAGGTCCAGCACGGGAACTCGGGTCGGATCCGGTTGTTTAGAAACGCTCGGCATATATCCGCTATCGTGGCGGCGAGGCATGAAGGCGTTCTTAATCCACCCGGCGAAACGACCGCGCGGTCGTTCACGATTGCAGGAGCCCCGTGGCGATGCCGCCGGCCGCGCTGAGCACGACCACCACGAGCGGCGGCGCGCGCCATGCCGTGAGCAGGACGAAGCCGGCCAGCGCGATGCCGAAATCGAGCGGACGGTGCACGCTGCTGGTCCACACCGGATTGTAGAGCGCGGCCCCCAGAAGGCCGACGACGGCGGCGTTGACGCCGCGCATCATCGCCTGCGCCGCCGGCCGTTTGCGAAAGCTATCCCAGAACGGCAGCGCCGCGAGCAGCACGAGAAGTCCCGGCAGGAAGACGCCGACGAGGCCGACGATCGCGGCCGGCAGGCCGCCGATCACGGCGCCGAGATAGGCGGCAAAGGTGAATAGCGGGCCCGGCACCGCCTGCGCGGCGCCGTAGCCGGTCAGGAACGCATCGTCGCCGATCCAGCCCGGCGTCACCACGGCTTCGCGCAGCAGCGGCAACACGACGTGGCCGCCGCCGAACACCAATGCGCCCGAGCGGTAGAAGGCCTCGAACAGGCCGAGGCCGGGCCATGTCCGCGACAGCAGCGGCAGTCCGACCAACAGCGCGACAAACAGGATCAGCGCTGCGACGCCAACGCGGCGCGATACCGGCATCGCGATATGGGTGACCCCGTTGGCCTGTTGCGCCTGGCAGAACCAAAGCCCGGCGACAGCGCCGAGAATGATCGCGCCGATCTGCGCGATCGACGACGAACTGGCGAGGATGACGAGTGCTGCGACCGTCGCGATCGAGGCGCGTTCGCGATCGGGGCAAAGCGAGCGCGCCATGCCCCAGACGGCCTGGGCGACGATCGCCACCGCAACCAGCTTGAGGCCATGCACCAGGCCGCTACCCGCAGGGCCGCTCAATCCGCTGGCGCCGAAGGCAAACAGCACGAGCGCGATCGCCGAGGGCAGCGTGAATCCGGTCCAGGCGGCCAGCGCCCCCAGGTACCCGGCGCGCATCAGGCCGAGCGAAAAGCCGACCTGGCTGCTCGCAGGGCCCGGCAGGAATTGGCAGAGCGCGACCAGATCCGCATAGGCCTGTTCGTCAAGCCAGCGCCTGCGGGTGACGAACTCGTCGCGGAAATAGCCGATATGGGCGATCGGGCCGCCGAAGCAGCTGGCGCCGAGCTTGAAGAAGATGAGCAGCACCTCCAGCGGCGAGTGCGTCGAGCTCGCGGTGGCGGGCGGTGTGCCGGGCTGCGGGACGTCGGTGTTGTTCAAGCGTCGTCAATTCCCGCAACTTGTGTCCAGGTCAGGACTTGTCAGCGCGAGTATATCGCCATTCGATGACGTTTGAGCGCCTTATTTCTCGCGGCTCTCACTCGTAGCGGATGTTCTTCGACGGCCGGCGCGCGGCGGGCATCGCCAGCACGACGAGACAGAGCGCGATCATCGCCAATCCCATAAATTCGAATGCAAATGCGTCCACGGGCCATTCTCCCCATCAGAAACAGTTAGACTTGTTGGGGGAGCGTTGACGCGCTGTTAAGCCTTATGGTTACCGCTGCCGGCCTCGGCGCATGGTGGAGAGTGAGTTAACGCTCACATCGCGAAGCTAGGCGGCTACGCTGAGCGGTCCGGTGCGCAGCTTCAGATCCACCGGCGTCGGGTTGCGCAGGATGTCCAGCACGGGGCAATGACGGTCGACGGTTTCCTTCAGCCGGGCGATGTCGGCCGCGGAGGCCGGGCTGTCGATGGCGACCTCGGCCTCGATCTGCTGGAAACCGGCTCGCACGTCTGGATCGACGCTGAAGAAGCCGCGCAGATCGATGGCGCCCGACAGCTTGACGGACACGCCGTTGAGGGGAATGCCGAGCGCGTCGGCATAGAGCCGATAGGTGATCTCCTGGCACGAGCCGAGCGCGGCGAGAATGTACTCGACCGGGTTCGGTGCGGTGTCCTCGCCGCCCAGCGCCGGTGGCTCGTCGACGCTGACGTTGAATTGCCGCACGGCAACGCGGCTATTGACGCCGTCGCCGAGTTGCGAAGTCGCCTGGAACACGGCCTGCGCCTGCGCCGGTTCGGCGCCGAGCGCCTGTTGGGTGTCTGCGAAAACCTGCTTGAACCTGAAGCTCATCGTTCGTCTTCCCCATGGCATCAATCACGAGAGGCTGATCGAACGGCCCATGCAGTGCAATAGTCGCGAGATAAAAACGACAGCAGCTCCGCGAAGCGCGAAATTTGCAGCAGCATTTTTCCCGCGCGCGTCGATGCGTAGGATGAGTAGAGCCAACGGGGCCGCGCAAGGCGCGGCCCGTTGATAGAACTCCGCGAAACCCATAGTGGTGCCGCTCACGAGATGAGCTCGAGATGAGCTGATGGGTTTCGCTGCGCTCTACCCATCCTACGGGCCACCCATCCTGCCGTGTCACGCGGCGAGGGCGTCCTGGTTGATCTCGCCCTTGGCGAGCGCCGTCAGCAGCGTGTCGACGTGCCGCTCTTCTTCGAGACTGTCGTGCAGCAGCCGCTGGTCGTCGCGCAGATTGAGCTGACCGGCGAGGGCGGCCGCGCTGCCATAGGCGGCGATCTCGTAATGCGCGAGCTTCTGCGCCGACGCGACGAGGCCGGCATCGCGCAGATTGTCGTCGGGCAGCAGCGAAACCATCTTGGCGGTCTCGTGGATCAGCGCCTGCATGGCCTGGTCGGTGTGCTCAAGCGGATCGGCGCCGTGCATGCGCAGCAGCGACTTCAACCGCTCGCCCTGCACGATGGTCTCGCGGTGATGGCGGCTGAACGCATCCTTGAGCGACGGATGCGAGGCGATCTCCGCCATCCGCGCCAGCGCCACGGCGAGTTGCTCCTCGACGCTTGCGAGTTCCTGAAGCTCGGCGACATACATGTCCTTGAAGCTGGTGATCCTCATCGTGAAACCCTTTTTTGTTTCGGCGTTCAGGTTGTTTCGGCGTTCAGGCGGTGTGGCCGCCGGAACCGGAATCGACCGGCGTCTTCTTGGCACGTTGTGGCGTCATCTTCGCCGGGTCCGGTTGCCCGGGCACGCCGCGCGGCCCGAGTTGCCGGCGCTGCAGATCGTCCTCGGAGAAGGGCGGCTCGACGCCGTTCGGGTTGCTGCGCTCGATCGCGGTTTTCAGGTCGTCATCGCGCTGGTTCATACTGGCGCTCCATCAACAGGCGGCACGGAACCTGGATCGGACGAGGCCGCATGTTCCGCGCTGACCGGCCAACGATGCGCGCGCGAAATCGTTGCAAACAAATCGGGGGCGCGGCGCTACGCCACGAGCTTCGGCAGCGCGGCCGCGAGCGCATCCACCGCAAAGCGGATCTTGAGTGGCAGTCGCGGCGTCGGCAGCCACAGCGCGTGGCAATCGTAGGGAAATTCCCCGCTGTCGCCGAGAACGCGGACCAGCGCGCCGGTGTCGAGGCGTTCGCGCACCAGCCAGGAGGGCAGCCACGCCAGCCCCATGCCGCGCGCTGCGGCATCTGCGATGGCTTCGAGGTCGTCGAGCCTGAGCCGCCCGGCCGGCCAGACCTCGTGCGGCGCAAGACCGTCGCGCGGGAACAGCCAGGGGCGAACGCGGCCCGAGCGGCGGTAGACGATCGCCTGGTGCCGGCCGAGTTCGTCGAGCGTGCGCGGCCTGCCATGGGCCTTCAGATAGGCGCGCGAGCCGCACACCACCATGCGCTGGCGCGCGATGCGCCGCGCGATCACGCCGGATTGCTCGTTGAGCTCGCCGGTCCTGATCGCAAGGTCGTGACCGCCCTCCATCAGATCGGCGATCGGATCGCCGAACGAAAGATCGAGCTCGAGCGCGGGATATTTCTGCGCGAGCTTCAGCAGCGTGGGGACGATGCAGTAGCGGCCGAGCAGCGCCGGCATCGTCACCCGCAGCCGCCCGCGCGGCTGCGACGATTGATCGGAGGCGAGCGCGTCGGCCGCCTCGGCCTCGCCGAGCACGATGCGGCAGCGCTCGTAATAGGCTTGCCCTGAATCGGTCAGGCTCTGCCGCCGCGTGGTGCGATGGAGCAGGCGGACGCCGAGCCGTTGTTCGAGGAAGCGCACATGCTTGCCGACCATTGGGGCCGACATCTCGAGCGCATCGGCGGCGGCCGCGAACGAGCCGAGATCGACCGCCCTGACGAAGACGGCCATGCTGGTGAGGCGATCCAATTCAAAACTCCTGGTTTCGATTGTCGGAGCTACCGGGTGATTTATCCGGCGATCGCCACCGGGCATAGCGGCATTCCATTCAATTGTTTTGGAGTTCGCCCATGGCCCGCGGCGTCCGCTTTCACCAGCATGGTGGTCCCGAGGTGCTGCGTATCGAGGAGATCGCGGTTGCGCCGCCGGCGCCCCGCGAGGTTCAGATCCGAGTCAAGGCGCTCGGGCTCAACCGCGCCGAGGCCTCGCTGCGCCGGGGCAGCTATATCGAGACCGCGACGCTGCCGTCCGGCCTCGGGCTGGAAGCCGCCGGGATTGTCGCGGCGATCGGCGAAGGCGTCGAAGAATTTGCGCCGGGCGATGCCGTGAGCATCGTGCCGCCGGTCTCGATGGTGCGCTGGCCGGCCCATGCCGAGCTCGCGACCTTTCCGGCGGAGCTTGTCGTCAAGCATCCGCCCGCGCTCGATTTTGAAACGGCCGCTGCGGTGTGGATGCAGTATCTCACCGCGTTCGGTGCGCTGGTCGATCTTGCAAGGCTCGGGCGAGGCGAGTTCGTCGTCATCACAGCGGCGTCGAGCAGCGTCGGGCTCGCGGCGATCCAGATCGCCAACCGTATCGGCGCGGTCCCGATAGCGGTGACGCGGACATCGGCCAAGGCGCAGGCGCTGCGCGAGGCCGGCGCGGCGCACGTGATCGCGTCGGCGGAGCAGGATCTGCAATCAAGGCTGGAGCAGATCGCGGGACCGAACGGCGTGCGCGTGGTGCTCGATGCCGTCGGCGGCCCCGCCTTCGTGCCGCTGACGGCGGCGATGGCACCCGGCGGCATCCTGATCGAATATGGTGGACTCTGTCCTGAGCCGACGCCGTTTCCGCTCGCCAACGTGCTCGGCAAGAGCCTGACCCTGCGCGGCTACCTCGTGCACGAGATCGTGCGCGATCCCGCGCGGCTTACCGCGGCGAAGGCGTTCATCCTCGACGAGCTTGCCGATGGCACCTTGAGGCCGATCATCGCCAGGACGTTTGCGTTCGAGGAGATCGTCGAGGCGCACCGGTACCTGGAGTCGAACACGCAGTTCGGCAAGATCGTGGTGACGGTGTGAGGGTCGCACCAACGTCATTGCGAGCGAAGCGAAGCAATCCATCGGCCCGCATGCACGGAGGTATGGATTGCTTCGTCGCTGCGCTCCTCGCAATGACAGCGGAAAGACCTCACGTCCCGCAGAATGTCTGCGTCACGCGCTGCTCGGGGAGCGGCGGATCGGCGTAGGCCGCGAACTGCGGCTGGTCCTCATAGGGCTTGGCCAGCACCGTCAGCAGTTCCTCGAACGGCGCGTAGTCATCCGAGTTCACCGCAGCCGCAATCACCGCCTCGATCCGGTGGTTGCGCGGGATGAAGGCCGGATTGACCGCCTGCATCGCGGCCTTGCGATCGGCCGGCGTTTGCGGCTCCAGCGCGAGGCGGGTGCGCCAGCGGGCGGCCCATTCGTCGAACGCCGCGGGATCGGTGAACTGCGCGCGGACGTCCGCGGCGTCATCGCTTGCGGCCTCGCCGAGATGGCGGAAGGTCAGCGTGAAGTCGGCCGCGTTCTTGGCCATCGCGTCGAGCAGATCCTGGATCAGCGCCTCGTCACCGTCGCGCACGGTGAACAGGCCGACCTTGGCGCGCAGGCCGGCGTTATAGGCTGCGGTGAACTTTTCGGGGAATTCGCCGAGGATCACTTGCGCCTGCTCGATGGCCTTCTCCTGCTCGTCCGCGAACAGCGGCAGCAGGCATTCGGCGAGCCGGGTCAGATTCCACAACGCGATGCGCGGCTGGTTGGCATAGGCGTAGCGGCCCATCTCGTCGATCGATGAGAACACCTGCGCCGGGTTGTAGGCATCAAGGAAGGCACAGGGACCGTAATCGATGGTTTCGCCCGAGATCGAGGTGTTGTCGGTGTTCATCACGCCGTGGATGAAGCCGACCAGGAGCCAGCGCGCGACCAGCGCGGCCTGCCGCGCCACGACGCCGGCGAGCAGCGCGTGATAGGGCTGGGCGGCGTCCGTCAGCTCGGGATAGTGCCTGGCGATGACATGGTCGGCGAGCGCGCGCACGCCGTCGGTGTCGCCGCGGGCGGCGAAGAACTGGAAGGTGCCGACGCGGATGTGGCTCGCGGCGACGCGGGTCAGCACCGCACCGGGCAGCGCGGTCTCGCGCATCACGGGCTCGCCGGTGACGACGGCGGCGAGCGAGCGGGTGGTTGGGATGCCCAAAGCGAACATCGCCTCGCTGACGATGTATTCGCGCAAGACCGGACCGAGCGCGGCTCGGCCGTCGCCGCGGCGGGAGAACGGGGTCGGGCCGGACCCCTTGAGCTGGATGTCGCGGCGGACGCCGTCCTTGTCGATGACCTCGCCGAGCAGGATGGCGCGGCCGTCGCCGAGCTGGGGAACAAAGTGCCCGAATTGATGGCCGGCATAGGCCATGGCGATCGGGTCGGCGCCGTCAGGCAGCCGCTTTCCGGCAAGGATCTCGGCGCCCTCCGGCGCCGACAGCAGGTCCGGGTCCAGCCCGAGCTGGACCGCGAGCGGCCGGTTCAGCTTGATCAGCCGGGGGGCGGCCACCGGGGTCGGCGCGACACGGGCGAAAAAGTTCGCCGGCAGCGCCGAATAGGTGTTCTGGAACGGGAAATGAATGGTCATATCCCGAAGATAGGCCTGCGGGCCGAATAGGCAAACGATTGGCGCCCATCTGGCGCCGGATCGCAGCAAAATCTGCAGTTTCGGGCCAAAAGCGGGCGTTCCCTTGGTTGCCGCCCCGAGCTGGCTCGGGTAAACCCAGCGCCTTCGGATAGGAAGGTTCCTATCGCGATTCTCCTCCGACATCAGTTTTTGGAACGACTATGCATCGCTACCGGTCACACACATGCGGCGCGCTCCGAGAGGGCGATATCGACCAGACGGTCCGGCTTTCGGGTTGGGTTCACCGGGTCCGCGACCATGGCGGCGTGCTGTTCGTCGATCTGCGCGACCATTACGGCATCACCCAATGCGTGGCCGATCCGGACTCGCCGGCGTTCGGCGAGGTCGAGAAGTTCCGCTCCGAATGGGTGGTGCGGATCGACGGCAAGGTGCGCCGCCGTCCCGCCGGCACCGACAATCCGGAGCTGCCGACCGGCATGGTCGAGATCTACATCAAGGAGATCGAGGTGCTGGGCCCGGCGGCCGAGCTGCCGCTGCCGGTGTTCGGCGAGCAGGAATATCCCGAAGATATCAGGCTGAAATATCGCTTCCTCGACCTGCGTCGCGAGAAGCTGCACCAGAACATCATGACCCGCGGCGCGGTGGTCGATTCCATGCGCAAGCGGATGAAGGAGCAGGGCTTCTTCGAATTCCAGACCCCGATCCTGACGGCGTCCTCGCCGGAAGGCGCGCGCGACTTCCTGGTGCCGTCGCGCATCCATCCCGGCAAGTTCTACGCGCTGCCGCAGGCGCCGCAGCAGTACAAGCAGCTGTTGATGATGTCGGGCTTCGACCGCTACTTCCAGATCGCGCCGTGCTTCCGCGACGAGGACCCGCGCGCCGACCGTCTGCCGGGCGAGTTCTATCAGCTCGACGTCGAGATGAGCTTTGTCACCCAGGACGACGTGTTCGCGGCGATGGAGCCTGTGATCACCGGCGTGTTCGAGGATTTTGCCAAGGGCAAGCCGGTCACGAGGAACTGGCCGCGGATTCCGTTTGCGGAGGCCGTGCGCAAATACGGCTCCGACAAGCCCGATTTGCGCAACAAGATCGTGATGCAGGAAGTCTCCGAGCACTTCCGCGGCTCCGGCTTCAAGGTGTTCGCGCGCATGCTCGAAGACCCGAAGAGCCAGGTCTGGGCGATCCCGGGCACCGGCGGCGGCAGCCGCGCGTTCTGCGACCGCATGAACTCGTGGGCGCAGGGCGAAGGCCAGCCGGGTCTCGGCTACATCATGTGGCGCGAGGGCGGCGAGGGCGCAGGCCCCTTGGCGAACAACATCGGCCCCGAGCGCACCGCTGCGATCCGCGACCAGCTCGGACTGAAGGAAGGCGATGCGGCGTTCTTCGTCGCCGGCGATCCCGAGAAATTCTGGAAGTTCGCGGGTCTCGCGCGCACCAAGCTCGGCGAGGAATTGAACCTGATCGACAAGGACCGGTTCGAGCTCGCCTGGATCGTCGACTTCCCGATGTACGAGTATGACGAGGAGAACAAGAAGGTCGACTTCTCGCACAACCCGTTCTCGATGCCGCAGGGCGGCCTCGACGCGCTGACGTCGCAGGACCCGCTGACGATCAAGGCGTTCCAGTACGACATCGCCTGCAACGGCTACGAGATCGCCTCCGGCGGCATCCGCAACCACAAGCCGGAAGCGATGGTGAAGGCGTTCGAGATCGCAGGCTATGGCGAGCAGGAGGTCATCGACCGCTTCGGCGGCATGTACCGTGCGTTCCAGTACGGCGCCCCGCCGCATGGCGGCATGGCGGCCGGCCTCGACCGTATCGTGATGCTGCTCTGCGGCACCAACAATCTGCGCGAGATCTCGCTGTTCCCGATGAACCAGCAGGCCATGGACCTGCTGATGGGCGCGCCGTCGGAAGCAACGCCGAAGCAGCTTAAGGAGCTGCACATCCGCACCAACCTGCCGGCGAAGGGTTAGGGGGGCAGGAGAGGTGCGTAGCCCGGATGGAGCGAAAGCGAAATCCGGGGCGGTTCCTCCTGCGGCGACGCTGTTCCCGGATTGCGCTTCGCTCCATCCGGGCTACGGGCGGGAGAATCACAACCCCGTCGAGGCCTCGATCCGGAACTGCGCCAGCGCCGATTGCGGATCGGTCTTGAGCAGTTGCATCAGCTGAAGCGCCGGCGCCTTCGCGCGTGGAGTCAGCTTGATGACCAGCGTCTGCCCCGGCGTCTCGATGAACTGGCCGATCGCTGTGACGAGCGCGGTGGCGTCGGGATTGGCTCCGCCGATCTCGCCGCCCTGCGCCTTGATAGCGTCGAGGATGACCTTGCGCGCCTCGTCGCGGCTGACGTTCCGGGTGCGCGCAAATTGAGCGACGGCGAGATCGATGACGCCGAGGTCGTGGACCGCGAGCTCGATCGTGCCGGTTTCGATCTGCGCGGCCGCGCCCATTGCTTCCGCGGCGCTGGTCGAGAATGCCTCACGCGGCACGTTGCCGAGCGTGACCTGCGCCGACGCGCTCAGCAGGCCCGCCATGTCGAGCTTGACCGGCTCGAGCGCGAACGCGCGTGAGGTCTCGGTCCAGACGGCGCCGAGATCGGCGTCGACCGCCATTCGGTCGATCCCGGCGGCGACGAGCGGTTGCTGCCGCGGATCGGCCGCATCGAGCGGCGCCGCCAGCTTCGCGGTCAGCCGCAGCTTGCTCGGGATCGATCCGACGAACTGACCCCAGTCGAGGCTGAGGACGTCGATGTTGACCGGCTTGCCGGTGGCCTTGTAGGGCGACGCGACGCCCTTGACCTCGACGCCTTCGATCAGCGGGAATAGCGCCAGCGCCTGTTCGGCCGACGGCTTCTGCGCGGCGAACTGCGCCGAGAGCCGCATGAAGTTGGCGACGTCGAGCGACTTCAGCGCAAAGCGTCCGACCTTGATGGGACCGTTCGGCGCACGGGTATCGAGTCCCTCGACCGCAAGCTCGCCGATCTTGCCGTGTTCGAAGTTGAACCGCATCGAGGCGAGCTTGAGCGGGCCCTGCGGCGTCTCGACCGAGAGCCCATGCATCTCGGCATCTGCAATTCCGATGCCCGAATAGAGGCCGGCGACCTTGTCCAGCAGTTCGCGTGCCTGGGCGGCAGACGGCGGCGGACTCCCTTGCGGCGGGATCATTGCCAGCAGCGCCGGCAGTTGCATCCGTGACGGATTGATCCTGGTGTCGTCGACGGTCACTCCCTCGATCCGCATGTTCACACCGGGCGCGGCGGTAATGACATAAGGACCGGCCGAAACGTGTCCCTGGACCCGATACTCCCTGTCATCGTTGGCCTTGCCTGGATCGAATATCGCCGCCATCGCGCCGACGTCGATATCGGTCGCGGCGATGTTGGCGAGCTCGCCGGTCATTTTGATCGGCTTGCCGGCCGCCTGCTGGTTGATCGTGAACACAACCTTGTCGGTTTTGCTGGACGCGATTTTTCCGTCCTTCATGTTTTCGATGGCGATGCCCGAATAGGCGAATTCGCCGCCGACGCCGTCGCCGGCTTTTGCGGCGCCGCTGAAGGTCATCGTTCCGGTCAGGCTAGGCGCAGCGACCGATGATGCGTTGATGCTCGCGAGCAGTCCGAACGCGGACCGGTACAGCTCGAAGATCGACGACGAAGCCGGAAGCTGGGGCAGGCTGGCGGGGCCGGAATAATCCTTCACCGTGATCCGCGGCGCCTTGTAGGTCAGTGAGGCGATCGTCGGGGTCGGTCCCGACATGCCGATCTCGACATCGCTGAACTCGACATTGCCGGCGGAGACCCGTGCCGCGTCGGTTTGACCGAGGCCGGTCATCGTGAGACTGGCAATCTTGACGCTGACCGGGGATTGCGTCCCCGACTCGGTGGCGACGTCCGCGATCGTCAGGGTGCGGCTCTTGACGTCGAACGTGATCTTGCCGTGGCTCGCCTTGGCGCCGGTGGCACGGACCTGCTCGAAGGCGGCCTCGACGTCGCGCGTGACCCGGCGCTGGGCGTAGAAGTCGAAACCGAAGAAGCCCGCGGCCGCGATCACAACCACGGCGATCAGGCCGAGCAGAATTTTCTTCATTCGGTCAACTCCGGATCATCAAGGGAAAAAAATTGCCAATCCCGGCCGAATGGCGCGGGGAGGGGCAGGCGTCGATGAACGGCCGGCCCGGACCTGTTGACGGGGATATTATCGGATGTTGCATCCAAGTGGTTGGACATGCTTCACATCCGGCTCGATTTGCCGGACAACTGACTTTTGCCTGGATTAGCACAGAAACAAGAAATTTGGGCCGGAAACGCGGGGAGCACGCATGTCGTCATCGTCTGAAGAACTCCACAACGCGGCGCTCGCCTACCACCGGCTGCCGCGGCCGGGCAAGCTCGAGATCCAGGCGATCAAGCCGCTTGCCAACCAGCGTGACCTGGCGCTGGCCTATTCGCCGGGCGTGGCCGCCGCCTGCACCGAGATCGCCAAGAACCCGGCCGAGGCGGCGACGCTGACCGCGCGCGCCAATCTGGTCGCCGTGGTCTCCAACGGCACCGCGGTGCTCGGTCTCGGCAATATCGGTCCGCTGGCCTCGAAGCCCGTCATGGAAGGCAAGGCGGTGCTGTTCAAGAAATTCGCCGGCATCGACGTGTTCGACATCGAGATCAAGGCCGACACGATCGAGCGCGTAGTCGAGACCGTTGCCGCGCTGGAGCCGACCTTCGGCGGCATCAATCTCGAGGACATCCGCGGACCTGAGTGCTTCGAGATCGAGGCGCAGCTCAAGGAGCGCATGAAGATCCCGGTCTTCCACGACGACCAGCACGGCACCGCCATCATCGTCGCCGCGGCGATCGTCAACGGGCTGTTGTTGAACGGCAAGCAACTGTCTGACGTGAAGATCGTCTGCTCGGGCGCCGGCGCCGCCGCGATCGCAACCCTCAATCTGCTGGTCTCGATGGGGGCGCAGCGCAAGAACATCTGGGTCTGCGACATCGACGGTGTGGTCTATGAGGGCCGCAACACCACGATGGATCGCTGGAAGGCGGTCTATACCCAGAAGACCGACGCACGCGTGCTCGCCGACGTCATTCCCGGCGCGGACATCTTCATCGGACTGTCTGCACCGGGTGTGCTGAAGCCCGAAATGGTCAAGCAGATGGGCGACAAGCCGCTGGTGATGGCGCTGGCCAATCCAGTGCCGGAGATCATGCCGGATGAGGCGCGTCTGGCGCGTCCCGACGCGATGATCTGCACCGGGCGGTCGGACTTTCCGAACCAGGTCAACAACGTGCTCTGCTTCCCCTTCATCTTCCGCGGCGCGCTCGACGTCGGCGCCACCGCGATCAACGAGGCGATGAAGCATGCCGCGGTGGACGCGATCGCGCAGCTCGCGCGCGATCCGCCGTCGGATGCGGTGGCCCATGGTTTCGAGAGCGGCGAGACCCAGGGGTTCGGCCCCGGTTCGCTGATCCCGAGCCCGTTCGATCCGCGCCTGATCCTGCGCATCGCGCCGGCGGTGGCCAGGGCCGCGATCGAGTCCGGCGTCGCGACCCGGCCGATCACCAATTTCGACGAATACGCCGCCAATCTCGAACGCTTCGCCTTCCGCTCCGGCCTCACCATGAAGCCGGTGTTCGCCAAGGCGAAGACCCAGCCGGTGCGCGTGATCTACGCCGAAGGCGAGGACGAGCGTGTGCTGCGCGCGACGCAGGTGGTGCTCGAGGAAAAGCTGGCGCGGCCGATCCTGGTCGGCCGTCCGTCGGTGGTCGAGACCAGGATCAAGCGCTTCGGCCTGTCGATCAAGGCCGGCCGCGATTTCGACCTGATCAATCCCGAGGACGATCCGCGCTACCGTTCCTATGTGCAGTCCTATATCGACGTCGCCGGCCGGCGCGGCGTGACACCGGAGGCCGCGCGGACCGTGGTCCGCACCAACAATACCGTGATCGCGGCGCTTGCCGTGTCGCGTGGCGAGGCCGACGCGATGCTGTGCGGCGTCGAGGGCCGCTACATGAGCCATCTGCGCCATGTCCGCGAGATCATCGGCTTCCTGCCGGGGGTCAGCGACTATGCCGCGCTGGCGCTGATGATCACCTCCACCGGCGCCCATTTCCTCGCCGATACCCAGGTGCGGCCGAACCCGAGCGCGGAGGAACTCGCTGAAGTGGCATCGCTCGCGGCGATCCACGTCCAGCGCTTCGCCTTCAAGCCGCGGGTCGCCTTCGTGTCACATTCCGACTTCGGCAGCTATGACACGGATTCCTCGCGCAAGATGCGGCGGGCGACCCAGCTCTTGAAGGACAAGCATCCGGAGATCGAGGCCGACGGCGAGATGCAGGGCGACACCGCGCTGTCGGCGGCGGCGCGGCGCCTGGTGCTGCCGCAGTCGCGGCTGGAAGGCGAGGCCAACATCCTGATCATGCCGAACCTCGATGCCGCCAACATCGCCTACCAGATGATCAAATCGCTCGCCAATGCGTTGCCGGTGGGGCCGATCCTGATCGGTCCGGCGCGCCCGGCGCACATCCTCACCCCCGGCGTGACGGCGCGTGGCATCCTCAACATGACGGCGGTTGCCGCCGTCGAAGCCCAGGAGCGCGCCGGCCGCGCGCAGCCGACGCTGTTCGGCTGACGGCCGTTGTTTGAGCACGTTATGTTCGGAAAACCGCAGCGCGGTTTTCCGCATCGTGTTTGAACCGAGATGGATTCGATTTGATCGAGGCAGGCGGAGCGACCATAATCGCTTCGCCTGCTTCGTCCGATTTCCGCCATCCAGTGAGGCCGACCCATGCCAGCGTTCATCACCTTCGGGCGGATCCTGTTCGCCGTGCTGTTCCTCTATTCGGGAGCGAGCAAGCTGTTCGGCATCCAGGCGACGGCGGATCTGCTGGCGGCCAAGGTGACGATCCCGGCCGTGGTCGCGCCCTATACGCAGCAGATCGAAACCGCCGTCGGCATGCCCTTCATGCAGCTGCTGGCGGTCACGATCGGCGGCTTCGAGATCGTCGCGGGGCTGATGATCGCGGTGAACGTGCTGGCGCGGTTCTTCGCGATTCTCCTGATCATCTTCGTGTGCTTCGCCACCTTCTACTTCCATGACTTCTGGAATCAGCCGGCGCCCGACAACCTCAGGACGCTGATCGATGCGCTGAAGAACCTGTCGCTGATCGGCGCGCTGTTCATCATCGCTGGCTACGGCCGCGGCCCGCGCCGCGACGACCCGGCCTATGGGGACGTGTAGGACGATACGCAGCTGTGGAGGGCGGGTTAGCCGAAGGCGTAACCCGCCGACCTGCGCATTCGGCAAGAGGGGTGGCGGGTTACGCTGGCGCTAACCCCCTCTGCGACGTTCAGAAAGATGGTCCCCACATAGGTACGCTTTCAAACCTCTCGAGGCGGACCGTTTTCCTGCCAGCCGACGACGCATCCGTGCCAAGTCGCATGATGTCTCGGTCTTTGGTATCGACGCGCAGCTCGAGTTTGCCTGGGCAGTCTTTGGGCTGTTCGATCTCCAGGGCGAACGGAATTGGAAGTGTCTTGCTCATGTTGGGAACCACGAAGGACTGGAAGAGCTTCTCCGAGCCCGTCGGGCTCTCCGGCGTCATTTCGACGAGATAGAAGTACAGGAATTCCCCGACAGAGGCCTTGCGGTCGCCGGGCGCTTGCACGAGTTCGCCGCGCAGGGTGGTTTTGCAGGCGCCGACTGCGCTGGTTGCGACCAGCGACGCCATCGCCACAAGCGCTACGGCGTTCGCCAGGGAGGTCATGCCGTTGTTCATCGCAAGCTGGCTCGGGATCTATGCGCTTCGCCGCCACGGCGTCACGCTGACATCCTGCGCGGCATCGATCAGCTGCGGCGCGCCGGCGTGCAGGCCGTGCGCCGATAGCACCTGTTGCGGGGTGTGGGCAGGGACGCCCGGAAAGCACGGCTCGCCGTCGGGGATGCGCACCTTCGGGGCGACCGAGAGCCAGAACGTGTCGTAGCGGTCCATGAACATGCCGAACACGCCGGGGCCGCCGATGATCGCGACCATGCCCGAGGTCACGCCGGCCTCGCGGCTCGCCGTCTCGAACGGACAGCCGGCGGGATTCCACAACAGCGCCTTCGGATTGTCGGGGTCGGGCGCGGTGGCCGCGACCTTGCTGGTCAGGATCAGCCGCCGCCGCTTCGGCGCGTTCGGCTGCTCTTCCTGGGAGTGACGGCCATGCACGACGAGGTCGGCGCGGTCGAGGGCCGCGGTGAAGAACCGCTTGTCGCCCTCGATCTTGAGGTCGTCGGGCATCACATTCCGCGCATTCGCCAGCCGGCCATCGGCGGAGACGATGACGAAGCCTTCGATACGCAGCGCCGGCACCAGGATTGTCGCCGGCGTTATTGCTGATCGACGGTGGTGACGACGCTGTTCACCGGGCGCGAGCTTACGGTCGGCAGCTTGACGTCCTTGGCGAGCTCCTGCTCGTATTGCGGCAGCACTGTCACCGGGAACTTGGCGCGCATCGCGACCACCTTGTAGCCGCCGGCCTTGAGCTGCGTCAGCAGCGTGGGCAGGGCTTCCGCGGTGTGCTTCTGGAAGTCGTGCATCAGGATGATGCCCTTGCCGAGCTTGTTCAGCTTCTTCATCACGGTGTCGATCACCTGCTGCGGCTTGCTCGCCTTGAAGTCGAAGGAGTCGAGGTCGCAGGAGAAGATCGCGATGTTGCGGTTGCCAAGATAGGTCACCATCTCCGGCGGATGCTGCAGCGCCGGGAAGCGGAAGAACGGCGAGGGTGAGGTCTCGAGCGCCCACTTGACCGCAGCGTAGCCGCGCTCGATCTCGTCCTTCTTCTGATCCTCGGTCAGCTTCTTGTTGTTCAGATTGGCGTGCGACCAGGTGTGGGCGCCGACCGTGTGGCCGGCGGCATAGACCTGCCGCAGGATTTCGGGGTGATAGGTCGCGTGCTTGCCGATCGGGAAGAAGATGCCCGTGGTGCATTCATCCGCGAGCGCTTTCAGCACTGCCGGCGTGTTGCCCGGCCACGGGCCGTCGTCGAAGGTCAGCACCACCTCATGGTCGCGCAGGAAGTCGAGCTGCTTGAAATGCTCGAAGCCGAAGCCCGGACCGCCGGTAGTATCGATCTCGACCGTGCGGCCGACGCCGAGCGCGTTCGGATTGTTGCAGGCGGCGCGCGCCGGCTGTGGCGGTTGCTTCGGCGGAACCGGGGCTGCGGTTGCAGTGGCCGCTGCCGGGGCTGCGGCGGCGGGCGCGGGAGCCGCGGCCGCTGGTGCTGGTGCTGTCGGTGCCGCAGTAGCGCCCTTGGGGGGCGACGTCTGCGACCAAGCTGCGCTCGACGCGAGCAACGATACGGTCCCCGCAAAAATCAGACCTGTCGCAATGCGCATGGCGTGTTCCCTGCTGCTCGCGCTCCCGGCGCCGGCATTGCCGCGACCGGGTCGCTTCGCCCCCAACCGATCGTACCCTAGTCGCAGTGGCGACGCCAAGGCAATGAACGTGGCGAGCGCGTGTCCAAAATCCTCGTCGGATCAGTTAATTCCGGGGATTATCGTCATATCTCAGGCGGCCGCCAATGCCCGTGCGATCCCGGTCTTGATGCGCGTGTCGTCGGGCGCAACCGACTCAGCGAAAACGTCGGCGATGTAGCCGTCGCGGCCGATCAGGTATTTGTGAAAATTCCAGCGCGGCACGTCCTTTGGCCGAGCCTCCGCCGCCCAGCGGTAGAACGGATGCGCGCTCGCGCCGCGGACGATTGCTTTCGCCGCGATCGGGAAGGTGACGCCATATTGATGCTGCGCAGTCTCGGCGATCTCGGTCGGGCCGCCGGGCTCCTGGCCGCCGAAATCATTGGAGGGGACGCCAATGATGACGAAGCCGCGATCGCGGAATTCGGTCCAGAGTTGCTGCAGGCCGGCATATTGCGGCGTGAAGCCGCAAAGCGAGGCCGTGTTCACGATCATCAGCGGACGGCCGGCATAGTCGGCAAGTCTGATATCGCCGCCGCCGAGTGCCGGAAATGAGAAGGCGTAGGCGGTGATCCGGCTTATCGCAGGCTGCTCGGCATGCAGCGGGCGGGATGCCGCGGCTGCGGCGATCGCGGTCACGATCAGGGTCCTGCGGTCCATCATGGTCTCGTCCCCAGAACAGATGTTCGTCGGGATCATAATCCGGAGGGGACGCGCAGGCTTTCAAGAAGGCGTTATTGCCGGAAGCGGGTCGCCCGGATGGCCTCAGCGCAAAGGCAGGATGAAGTCAGTGCCTTCGCCGGTCTCGCCTTGGTTCACACCGAGGTCGGAGACGATGATCGATCCGCCGGTGCCGAGAGCTTCGCTGATCCGCGCCATCACGTCGGCCGGAATGGAGATGCGGTCGAGCGCCTCGGCCGGACTGTTGGTCACCGGCTGCGGCTTGGCCTCGGCCACTGCTGCGGCCGCGACCTTGCGGCGATGCGAGGTACGCTCTTCGACGTCGATGCGGGCGACGTTGCGGGTCGGCAGCGTCACCACCGACCAGCGCAGCAGGTTCGTATCGGTCTTGTCGGCTTGTGCGGTGAACACATGGGTGCCGAGCGGCCGGTCGCTTGCCTCGATCGTCACCGGCACCTCGAACAGAGGTGCAAAATTCTGCCGCACGTAGAGCTTGGAATCCTTGCGGCTGATGAACACCGCAATCTGGCCGGCGCGCTTCGGCACGTCGATCCTGGCGGTGCCCGGCAGCCGCGCCGGATCCTTCTTGGCGTCGGGCGCATCGGCTGCAGTCGCTGCCTCGGCGGGCTTGTCAGCGGCCTTCGAGGCATCGGCCTTCGGTGCGTCGGTCTTCGGTGCATCGATCTTGGGCGCCTCGGCAACACCAGGCTTGGCGGCGTCCGCCTTCGGCTCGTCGGCCTTGGCTTCCGCCTTCGCCGGATCGCTTGCGGAGACCTCGCTCTTTGGCGTGTCGGTGCTGGCGGTGGTTTCGCCGACCGTGTTGTCATCTGTGGTCGGGTTGCTGTCGTGGCCGGCGGAATTGGTCTCGGCCGGCTTGTCGGCGGCGGCCGTCTGGGGCTTCACTGTCTCGGACTTGTCGGCTGCGATCTTCTCCGCGATGGCGTCGCGCGCCGTGGAAGAGGATGCATCGGACATTGTCACTGACGCACTCGCTGCCGGCATCGCGCTGCTGGCGTCGGCGGTGTGGGTGTTGTCGCGCAGCGACGCGGCGGCATGGCCGACGCTGCTGCGCAAATCGAGATTGGACTGCTTGTCGGCCCCCTTGTCGCTCTTCACGCCGAGCGGCGCATCCATCTTCAGAATGTCGTCGGCAACCGGCTGCTGCGGCGCCACCTTTTGCGTGACCAGCAGCGGGTGCGAGAAACTTTCCGGCGAGATCGTGCCCGGCGTGACGAAGACGCGGGCGCCCATCCGCGTCCAATTGTACATCTTGACCGCGAACGACATCGGCATGCGGATGCAGCCGTGGGACGCCGGATAGCCGGGCAGCACGCCGGCATGCATGGCGATGCCCGACCAGGTGATGCGCTGCATATACGGCATCGGCGCGCCGCTGTAGATGTTGGACTGATGGTACTTCTGCTTCTGGATGACGCTGAAGACACCCATGGGGGTCGAATGCCCCTTCATGCCAGTCGACACCGGGCTCTCGGCATAGAGGCCGTTGGCGTCGTAGAGGCTGACCCGCTGCTGGTCGATCGAGACCGAGATGATCAGGGGACCTTGCGGCTTGCTGCCGGCCTCCTTCTCGATCGCCGGATTCTTCTTGGCTGTGTTGCGCTTCGGCTTTTGCCGGTGCGGCTGCGGCATCGGCTCGTAGTCGCCGTAGAAGGCGGAGTCGCGGTTCCAGTAATAGAGCGCTGCATCGGCCTGCGTGGAGGCGGCGACGGTGCCGGCGGTCGTCAGAATTGCCAGCTGCCAGAACCGCTCATTCGCGAAGTCAAAAACCGAAATCCGCCGTCCACCTGCGCGCATATTCCGAATCCCAGTCCAAACTACATGTTGGTTGTCGCAGACGCACAACGCGTTCACCAGCGCAAGCGATCTAACCCTTCCGTGAGGGCGGTATTTTCGACGAAAGAGTAACAAAAAAGCCTCACAAGAGGTTAAAGCGCCGCGTTCGATCACCGAACTGTCAGCGCCTTCCTGTGCGGCGTTTGCGCACTACATAGGCGGGACCCACCCCGCGGAGACCTCAATGACATCGAGAACTGTGAGCTTGTGTGACCTGCGACGGTTGTCTCGATGGGGATGCGCGGTGCTGCTGATGTTGCTGGCTTTGGGGCAGGCGGGTCCTGCGGTCGCGGCCGACGAGCCGGACCTGATCTTCCGCCGCTCCACCGTGTTCAAATGGGTGAGCCCCAACGACAAGCTCGCGACCTATGGCGTCGACGATCCCGAGGTCGAGGGCGTCGCCTGTCACTTCACGGTGCCGGAGAGGGGCGGCTTCAAGGGCTGGCTTGGCCTTGCCGAGGAAGTCTCCGATATCTCGCTGGCTTGCCGGCAGATCGGGCCGATCCGCTTCAAGACCAAGCTCGGGCAGGGCGATGACATGTTCAGCAAGCGCCGGTCGCTGTTCTTCAAGAAGATGCAGATCGTGCGCGGCTGCGACGCCAAGCGCAACGTGCTGGTCTACATGGTCTATTCGGACCGCCTGATCGAGGGCTCGCCAAAGAACTCGACGTCGTCGGTGCCGATTATGCCGTGGGGCGCGGCCGATGCTGCCGTGCAGAAGTGCGGCGAGTTCATTCAATAGCTGGAGCAGGGGCTTGGCCCAGGCGGCTGAGGCGGTGGGCGAGCTAGCGCTCGGTTTGCCCGAACTGCTTCGCGCTGATGCCAAGGCCCGGTTTGACCTTCGAGTCGCGGCAGCCGACGAGGCGGACCAGCTTCTGCGGCGCGCACTCATTGTCGCCCATCACGTAGGCGCCTTGCTGCGGCATCGCGGCCGTCATCTGCTGCTGGCCGGATTTGCTCGCCGCGGATTCATTGCCAACACCGATGTTGCCATTGCCCACGACTGACATCCTTCGTTGGATCGGGAGGGATCACGACAACGTGCCACCGCGAAGATGGTTGCACGGCACGCAGACATGAGTCGACGAAACCGCCGCCCGGTTCACCGCCGCCCTTGCTGTGCTGCTTCTCCTCTCAGCAGAGGAAAGTTAACAAAGCGCGGTAGCTCGTTCAGTTTGCACGCATAATTGGCCGTCGCTCCGGCAGTGGCCGAGGTCCGGCATTGTCGCGCGAAGTTTTCAACAGCTTTTCAGTCACACTTCTGCCGCTGAAATCATTGGTGTTTTCCGCCGAATGTTTCGTGGACCGCTGGTCGACGAAACAATTCGAGTTCCGACGAAACCATTTTCGGCTTGTTCCGCAGAACTCCGGAAACGGCAGATCGTTATCAGACCGTCACACAACGGCGCCGGATGCCGAGCGGAATAACGGAGACTGTCAGATGCGAACCATGAGCCTGATCCTCGCCCTCGCCTTTGTGATGGCCGGTTCGTCAATGGCAGGCTCGCCGGACAGCGGTTTGCCCGGGATCGGCACCTTCTCCTATAACGGCTCGCCGGTGGTCACCCCGGCCCCGATGGTGCTGGCGCAGGCCAACTGAGCGCGACGCAAAAAATAGAACTGCCGGTAAAGGCTCCCCATGCTGCTCCGTATCTGTTCCGCCGCGATGTTGGCATCGCTCGTCCTGATGGGGCCTTTGGCGGGCGCCGCGCAGGCCCAATCCCAGCTCCCTCTCGAATCGATGCAGATCCGCTCACTGTACCGCGTGCCTGAACCGCGCGACGAGTTCGTGCGGCAATGCGCGCCGCATATGCTCGGCCGCTGGGCGCATCCCGAGGCGGTGTGCGGCTGCCTGCACGACCACGCCGCCGCGACGGTAGACGATCCCGACCTGCGCCAGGCGCTGCTGCGCGGCATCAGCGAGACCGGCGTGCCGACCATCGAGACCGATTGGGTGCCGCCGTCCAAGCAGGGTGAGATCGGCCCGACCTTCACCAAGATCGCCAAGCCGACCCTGCAATGCATGTTCGAGCCGGTCTCGAACTGAGCCGCGCATCAAAGCAATGAGGACCGCAGCGCCTCGCGACAGCGGGGCGTTTTACTTTTTGGCGAGGCGGGGCACGCAGCTGCTGGTCCGCACCACGCCGTTCTGGCTCAGCCTGGAGCCGACGACCTGCTTGATCTGCCCGGCCGGGCACGAGCCGTCATCGACAAGGACGCGCTGGCCGACCCGCAGATCGACGATGTCGCCCTCGCGCATGTAGGACTGCTCTGCTGCGGCGGATTGTGTCATCGCGCCAAGAGCTGCGACGCTGACCAGCGCGACGAATCCCGAGCGCAGCATCGCAGCCTCCTTCACTTGTTCTGGATCTTGAGCCCGTCGGGGCCGACATTGATCTGAAGGCCTTCGGGCTGCTTGTTCGCCTGATAAAGATTGTAGCCGAGCATGCCTGCGATCACGACCAGCGCGGCGATCACGAGATACAGGACGTTGCGATTTGGCATCCGGTATCTCCGTAAGCGGACACTGACTGAACGCGGGCGACCTTAGTCAGGTGACTGCGATTCTCCTAGAGCGCTGCGGCTTGGCGGATGGCTTGACCGACGCCTTGCGCGTCGCGCGCAGCGCGGCGAGCGTTGTCTTCGCCAATCGTTCCGCCGATGCAACGAGTTGCGGAACCGGATGGCCGGAAAATCCCAGCACGAAGCCGGGCAGAGGCGGCGCGCGATGATAGGTCTCGGCGAGCAGCCAGCCGCCGACGCCGGCATTAGCCTTTGCCTGCGCGGCAATCAGCGGATCGGTCGCGGGATCGAGCCGCGCCACGAGGTGCAGGCCCTGCGAGGGCACGGGAACCGTGAGCTCGCCTTCGGATGCGCTCACAAGCGTCGACGCCAGGATGTCGCGCGCCTCGCGATAGAGTTTGCGCGATTTGCGTAAGTTGGCCGCAAAGGCGCCGGAGTTCAGCATGTCGGCGACCGCGCCTTCCATCAACGTGGCGGGAAAGCGGTCGAGCGCGGCGCGCGCCGCCGTCACCGGGCCGATCAAGGCTTCGGGCAGGGCGCAATAGCCGATCCGCAATCCGGGAAACAGCGTCTTCGCGAACGTGCCCATGTAGATCACGCGGCGCAGATGATCGATGCCGGCCAGCGACAACAGCGGCGCGCCGTCGTAGCGGAACTCGCTGTCGTAGTCGTCCTCGAACACGAAGGCGCCGGCGTCCCGTGCCCAGTCGAGCAGCTCGAGCCGGCGCGGCATCGACATCTGCACGCCGAGCGGAAACTGGTGCGAGGGCGTGACATAGGCAGCGCGCGCTTGCGGCGCGGACGCGCGCCCCTTGTCGATGCGCATGCCCGACATGTCGACCGGCACCGACACCGGACGATAGCCGCAATGCTCGATCGCGCGCCGCGCCGCCGGATAGCCGGGGTCTTCGCACCAGACCTGGTCGCCGGGCTTGAGGATCGCCCCGAGCACGATGCGCAGGGCATGCAGCGTGCCGGACGCCAGCATGATTTGGTCGGGGTCGCAGCGCAGCCCGCGCGCCGACAGCAGATGGTCCGATATCGCCGCGCGCAGCTCGCTGCTGCCGCGGGGATCGCCGTAATGCAGATGCTCGGAGCCGAACGCGCGCAGCCTGCGGCCGGCAAAGGCGCGGAAGCGCTGCAGCGCGCGCTCGTCAATATGGGTGCAGCCGAGCGACAGCGCGTTGTGCTGCGGCGGTTCGATCGCGATCCTTGCACGGCGCGGCGCGGCGGCCTGCGCCGGAATGCGCGCCGCGACGAAGGTTCCGGCGCCCGTTGTTGCCACCGCAAAGCCGTCGGCGATCAGCCGCTCATAGGCCGTGGTGACCGCGTTGCGGCGGAAGCCGGTCTGCTTGGCGAGCGCGCGCGACGGCGGCAGCGGCTCGCCCGGCTTGACGAGGCCGCCGACGATCGCGTGGCACAGCGCCTGATAGAGCCGCTGCTGCGAGGCCGCGCCGGGGGTGACGTGCGGGCCGGCGAGATCGAGCGGCAGCTCGGCCTTGCGCGCCGCGGGCTCCCGAGAATTGGTCGGAATTTTTCGCATGGAATTGGCACTATCGCAGACCAAATGAGCCGCTACAACTCTGGACAGATTCCAGATTTCGAAAGGCTCACCGTGACCGAAGGCGCATCCGCTCCGTCCTATCCCATGTCGTCCCGCAGCCGCGTGAAGCGCCGCCACGACCGCGGCTTCTACGACCACGCCACCGTGCACAAGATCCTCGACGCCTCGATGCTGTGCCACGTCTCCTACGTGATCGACGGCCAGCCCTATTGCACGCCGACCTTCTTCTGGCGCGAGGGCACCAGGCTCTACTGGCACGGCTCGAGCGCGAGCCGGATGCTGGAGAACCAGTCCGAAGGGCAACGCGTGTGCCTGACGGTCGCCCATCTCGACAGCCTGGTGCTGGCGCGCTGCGGCTTCAACCACTCGGCCGACTATCGCGCGGTGATGGCGTTCGGGTCAGCCTATCTCGTCACCGACCCCGCAGAGAAGGAACGCGCGATCGTCGCGATGGTCGACCGTTTCTTTCCCGAGCGCACCGCGAGCCTGCGTGCCAGCAACAAGCAGGAGATCAAGGCGACCTCGTTCATCGCGATGGAGATCGAGGAGGCCTCGGCAAAAATTCGCGCCAAGGGCGTCGCCGACGATGACGAGGATTACGAGTTGCCGATCTATGCCGAGCGCATTCCGGTACGCACCGTGCTCGGCGCGCCCGAGCCGTGCCCGCGGCTGCTCGACGGCGTGACGCGGCCGAAGACGCTCGATGGCTATTCGGAAGGCCGGCTGCTCGAAGATGCATTGCGGGACGCCTATTTTGCGCAATACCCCGCGGAGTGAAATCGGGCTACGCTGCGGCTCCCGCCTGATCTGTTTTCCCGATGGAGCCAAAGCATGACTGCCGAGACGCAACAACGAATCCTTGCCGCTGTTGATGAGGGATTCGATGCGCAGCTTGCGACGACGCAGGCCTTCGTCGCGATCCCCTCGACCCGCGGCTCCGAGGGGCCGTGCCAGGACATGATCGGCGATCTCCTGCGCGAGCGCGGCTACGAGGTCGACGACTGGCACATCAATCTCGACGAGCTGAAGGATTTGCGCGGCTTCGGCCCGATCGAGCATGATTTCTCGAAGGCACGCACGGTGGTCGGCACCTACCGCCCGGCCAGCAATGCCGGCAAATCGCTGATCCTGCAGGGCCACTGCGACGTCGTGCCGACCGGTCCGCTCGAGATGTGGGAGACGCCGCCGTTCTCGCCCGTCATCAAGGACGGCAGGATGTATGGCCGCGGCGCCTGCGACATGAAGTCCGGCACCATCGCCGCGCTCTATGCGCTGGATGCGATCAGGAAGGCCGGCCTGAAGCCGACGGCGCGGATTCACTTCCAGTCCGTGATCGAGGAGGAGAGCACCGGCGTCGGCGCGCTCTCGACCTTGCAGCGCGGCTATCGCGCCGATGCCTGCTTCATCCCGGAGCCGACCAACGGCAAGATGATCCGCTCGCAGGTCGGCGTGATCTGGTTCCGCCTGAAGGTGCGCGGTTTCCCGGTGCATGTGTTCGAGGCCGGCGCGGGCTCGAACGCGATCATGGCGGCGTATCATCTGGTGCATGCGCTGGAGAAGCTCGAGATCGCCTGGAACGAGCGCGCCAAGGCCGACCGCCATTTCAAGGGCGTCAATCACCCGATCAACTTCAATCCGGGCATCATCAAGGGAGGCGACTGGGCCTCCAGCGTGCCGGCCTGGTGCGACGTCGACTGCCGCATCGCGGTCTTGCCGGGCTGGTCGATCGCCGAGTGCCAGAAGGAGATTCTGGCCTGCGTGTCGGCGGCGGCGCGCGATCATCGCTTCCTCTCCAACAATCCGCCGCAGGTCGAATGGTCGGGCTTCCTGTCGGAAGGCTACGAGTTGGTGAACTCCGAGGCACCGGAAGCTGCCTTCGCCAAGGCGCACTCGGTCGTCTATGGCGGCGCTGTGGAAGACCGCGCCTTCACCGCGTTGACCGACACGCGCTTCTACGGTTTGAACCACAACATCCCGAGCCTCTGCTTCGGCGCCACCGGCGCGGCGATGCACGGCTTCAACGAATATGTCGAACTGGAGTCGCTGCGGAAAGCGACCAAGGCGATGGCGCTGTTCATCGCGGAATGGTGCGGCGTAGAGAAGGCGTAGCTTCGTTCTCCCTATGCCATTGCAATCATGTGTTGTGCGTGATTGCGCAACAAATTCGCTGTCGTCCCGGCGAAGGCCGGGACCCATAACCACAAATCTTGCTTGTTGTGCAGCGCTGCGAGGACGAGTCCCGATCACAACATTAGCCGCGGAGTATGGGTCCCGGCCTGCGCCGGGACGACGCTGGAGGTTTCAGCGCTCCGCCCACAACGCCTTCACGATCGCATCGAGCCCATCGGTCAGCGCGGCGGGGCCGGGCTGCAGGATGATGGGCGACTTGATCTCGACGATGCGGTCGTTGCGCACCGCCGGGATTTCGCTCCAGCCCTCACGCTTGCGGATGCGGTCGGGCACGACCTTCTTGCCGCACCAGGACGCCAGGATCACGTCGGGCATCGCCGCGCGCACCGCGTCAGGCGTGACGATGCGATCCCTGGCCGCCTTGTGAACGCGCAAATGCGGCAGCGCGTCCTCGCCGCCGGCGATCTCGGTCAGTTCGGACACCCAGCCGATGCTGCTGATCAGCGGATCGTCCCATTCCTCGAAATAGACCTTTGGCCGCGGTGCCGGACGCGGCGTTGCCGCGATCGTCGCCAGCCGTTGTTCGAGGTTTTGCGCGAGCCGATCGGCGCGGTCGGCGGCACCGACCATTGCGCCCAGACTGCGGATCATCGCGAGGATGCCGGCGACGTCGCGCTGGTTGAAGACGTGGACGGCGACGCCGGCGCGCACGAGATCGGCGACGATGTCGGCCTGCAGATCGGAGAAGGCGAGCACCAGATCGGGGTCGAGCGCCAGGATCTTTGGCATGTCGGCGGAGATGAACGCCGACACGCGCGGCTTCTCGCGGCGGACCTGCGGTGGCCGCACCGCGTAGCCGGAGACGCCCACGATGCGGTCCTGCTCGCCGAGCAGATAGAGCGTCTCGACCGTCTCTTCGGTCAGGCAGACGATCCGACGGGGAGGGAAGTCGCGCATGGCAGGCGGTATGCAGGCTCCGAGGCACATTGTCACTGATGTCATGACGTCATTCGCGCCATTACCTCAGACGTCATTGCCGGGCCCGCTCTGGCAATCCATCATGCCCGATATCAACCTCGAAGAAGGCCACAAAGCAGGGAGTGCCCATGACGCCGCTCGAAAAGATCCAGTCGATGAAGATGCCGTTTGCGGAACTGAAGGGCGTTACGTTCATCGAGGCCGATCAGGACCGGGTGGTCGCGAAAATGGTGGTGCGGCCGGACCTCTGCACCCTCCGCAACACGATCCATGGCGGCGCGGTGATGGCCCTTGCGGACTCGGTCGGCGCCGCCGCGACCGTGATCAACCTGCCTGGGGACGCCAAGGGCACCACGACGCTGGAGAGCAAGACCAACTTCATCGGCGGCGCCAAGGAGGGGACGACCGTGATTGCGACCGCAACACCGGTTCACCGCGGGCGGCGGACCCAGGTGTGGCAGACCAGGCTGGAGACCGAAGACGGCAAGCTGGTCGCGGTGGTGACCCAGACACAGCTGGTACTATGATGGGGCGATAATGTGATTTACCAATCACCACATGCCTTAATTGAATGAATCTCAGCGCTTGAATTTTATGGTGCGTTGCACAATATAGGGGTTGCTAGGGACTCGACGCCTCCTCGAGGGCTACCAAGAGGAGTTATGAAATGAACTATGATTCCATTTGTTCGACGGCCGCCAAGGGCACCGTGCGGACGTTGAGCCAGCAGGAAGAGCTTCCGCTGCTGCGCGATCACCTGCTGCGGCTGGATCGCACCAGCCGTCATGATCGTTTTCATGGCTTCATCGACGACAGTTTCATCCGCCGCTACGCCGAGCGCTGCGCCAATGACGGCACGGTCATCATCGCCTATTTCGAGGACGGCGTGGTCCGCGGCGCGGCCGAGTTGCATCCGCCGGAGCAGTCACCGGATGCCCAGCCCGAGATCGCTTTCAGCGTCGAGCGGTCGGCGCGGCGGAAGGGCGTCGGCAGCACCCTGTTCCGCAAGCTGATCGCCGAGGCGCACGCCAAGGGCTACGGCAGCCTGCGCATCACCACTGGCGCACAGAACGATGCGATGCGGGCGCTCGCCACCAAGTTCGGTGCCCAGCTGACCTTCCATCATGGCGAGTCGACCGGCAGCATCGACCTGAGCGAGCAGCAGCAGCCCGAAGCGGCGCCGGCTGTCGCCGCGGTGACGCCGGTCGAGGCTGCGCACGCGATCGTCGAAATGAACCGCGCGTATTGGCGCATGGTGATGCAGATCTCCGGCTGGGGCCGGGCGGCCTGAATCCGCAGCGTTTCCAAGCGAAGTGGATACCGGTTCGCGTGAAGGAAACGCGTCCAACAAGAATCCCAGATCAAACGAAAAAGGGCAATCCACTCAATGGATTGCCCTTTTTCTTTCAGCAATTGGATGGTGCGTCTCAGGTGCCGGTGCGCTTGTCGGTCGCAAAGCGGCGGACCACGCGGCGCTCGACTACCACGGAGCGCTGCGCGCCCTGTTCGCCGGCGATGACACGGGTTGCCGTGCCGGTGCGGGCACTGACGCGCGCGGTCTTCTTCACCTCGGCGAGCACGTCGTCATAGGGCAGCCCCATGAGGGCCGACGCGATCTCGGCCTGGGCCTCCACGTCATCGGTGATGCCGATGGCAGCGAAGATTGCTTCTTCCAGCGTCGGCGGATCATGCCGCACGCGCCGGGTGCCATACTTGGTGTTCCAGTCTCCGCTCATCGCCGCCTCATCATTGAATCGCGAGAGATACGTAAGGTCCCCAATGTTGCATTGCAATATGAATGTGAGATGGCAATCCAGCCATGCAGCTAGAGTCTCTCAATCTTGTGAGCGTCATAAAGTTCGATGGTGGTCGCCGCGGCCGCGAGAGATTGCAGCGAGCGGACGAAATCGCGTGACGCAGGGACCGCGAAATGCGCCGCCAGCGCGGCGCGGTCGGCCCATTGCTCGAAGAACACCAGTCTGAGCGAATTCTCGCAGTCGACATGGACCGCGTGGGAGATACAGCCGGGCTCGGTGCGCGAGCGATGAACATGTTCAAGGCTCAGCCGCCGCACCTCGTCGAACGAGTCGGGGCGGGCGGTGACGCTGCCGGTGACGACGATCATGATTTCCCCCTCCAATGCGCGATGAAGCCAAGTCATCATCGCACTTTAGGTTCTTGTTTGAGCATGATCTTTTCGGAAAACCGCTTCGCACTTTTCCGGATCATGCTCTACGGGATGGCTTCTGCCCCGGATGCACTCATCTGTTGCTGCGGCCAGCGCTTCAGCGCGGCGCGACCGGCATCGGTCAGCACATAGATGCCGCGCTCGGCGCGATCGAACCAGCCATAGACATTATGCAGCAGGATCTTGCCGGCGTCGGGAATATCCGCGCGGAGGTCGCGCACCCGCCGCGGCCCATCCGAAAGCGCACAGGCGCAGGCCAGCGCCTGCTGCCGGTAGGCGGTCATGATCGGCGCCCGCGTCGATCCGCCCATTGCGGGATCGCCCTTGCGCTTCTGGTGCTCGGTGATCAGCCGTGAACGTTTCTTCGGATTGCGGCGGGGCGCCGCGGTCGGCGGCGGCACCAGCACCTCGACGTCGCCGCGGTCGGTGACACCGAGCATGCCGAAGCCGAGCCGCCGGCACAGATTACGATAGCGCGCGTCGCTCTCGCGGCCCTTGCCGCGGGCCGACACCTTGGCCGCGATCCACACCTCGTCAGCGGCGCCGGCGCGATCGACCGCCTGCAGGATCAGTTCGAGATTGAAGGCGAGCTTGAGTTCACCGACCACGACGACCGGTGGATCATCGCCGCTCAGCGCCACGAGGTCGCAGCCGCCGATCTCGCCCTTCACCGTGAAGCCGAGCTTTTCCAGGAAGCGTTTGACGGGCAGATAAAGCGCGGTTTCCAACAGGCAGGGGCTCCTGCGGCATCGGCCGCGACTCGGTGCGCCAGCATAGCGCGGAATTGCGCCCGCCGATGCGATTGGAATTTGCCCAAGACACGGCCGAGCGGCTATTGTCGGAACCGGGACCAGGCGCAGCTCATGATCCGGAACGGGCTCGATCACATCACCGTCGAATTTCTCGACGGCGTCTCTGGCAGCAACCATGGCGTCATGGTGCTGCGCGACGGACAGATGCGCGGCGGCGACTCGTTTTTCTTTGCCTACGGCAGCTACACCGCAGCCGATGGCAAGTGGAAGGGCGAGGTCACCAACGAGGAGCATTCGCCGACCTATGGCGAGCGCCCGGTGTGGGAACGCAAGGTGGTCACGATCGGATTTACCGGCACCTACACCGACCAGACAGCCGAAGGTGACGGCATGCCGCTCGCCGGCAAGCAGAGCATCCGCTTCCGGTCGAAGCTGCGGCTGCTGGTTGCGGACTGAACTGCCGATGCTAGTCGCGCTCGCGGCCTCAGCTGATCAGGCGATCATATTCTGCGTGCGAGCCGATCCAGAACCAGAGGTATCCTCGTTTGTTTCGACGGCAAGCGCGCGATAGCGCAAGCCAGCCCGAACGGACCAAAATCGCCCGATCTTCTTGAATTGTAGAGATGGATGACGTGAATTGCGCTTCAACAGCGCAAAGTTCGCGTCGGCGAGCTCACGGATTGGAACGGGTAGTTATTCGTAGGCAGTCCAAAATTTGGGGGAGGCCGAGTGTTTCACAAGTCGCGCGACTGTCCGGCGCGATAAGCTGCCAAGGCCTCGTCCGCCAAGGCGTCGAGTTTCCCGGCCTTTGCGTCCCGTTCGATCGCTGCATCGAAACGCTCGGCATCGAACGTTTCAAACCAGGCGCGAAAGCGGGCCAGCTCACGAGGAGGCAGCCGTTCGACGGCCTTTTCGATGTCTTCTGCAGTAGTCATCACGAGCATATGGCATCGGCCAGATCGACCCGAAAGGCATCCGGGAGAGGGAGCGCATCTAAACCCGCCCGTTCACCGGCAGCAGCGCGCCGGTGACGGCGCTCGCGGCATCGCTGGCGAGGAACAGGATCACCTGGGCGAGCTCTTTCGGCGTCACCCATTTGGAGATGTCGGCCTGCGGCATCGCAGCGCGATTGGCGGCGGTGTCGATGATCGAGGGCAACACCGCGTTGACCGTGACCTTGCCCTTCAGTTCCGCAGCGAGCGACTCGGTAAGGCGGTGCACGCCGGCCTTCGAGGCGGCATAGGGACCCATGCCGGAGGCCGCCTGCAAGGCGCCGAGTGCGCCGATATTGATGATCCGTCCGGCGCCCGATTTGGTGAGATGCGGGATAGCGGCGCGCGAGGTGTTGAGCGCCGTCATCACGTTCATCGCATACATGCGCTGCCAGGTCGCCGGGTCGCCGTCGCCGACCGCCTCGAAGGTAAAGCCGCCGGCGATGTTGATCAGCCCGTCGAGCCGGCCGAAATGCGCGGCCGCCTTGTCGATCGCGGCGGTCGCCTGCGCCGTGTCGGTGAGGTCGACACCGCCCAGCTCCATATGGTCGGCCGTCGCCGCAAGCGTTGACGCGGCATGATCGATGCCGGCGACGCGCGCGCCGCGCGCCAGCGCCTCTGTGGCGACCACTTTGCCAAGCGCGCCAAGGGCGCCCGTGATGACGATGGCTTTTCCGTGCATGGCGGTCTCCGCATTCGCGAGCAAACGAATGCCCACTATGATCAGGCGGAATTCATTTGCAATGCCGCCAATTTCGCCGCCTACTGCGCGCATTCATCAATTCATTCACCTCAAGGATGTTTGCGATGCCGACACCCAGACCGTGCGAAACCCATCCCGATCTCGTCAGGTTCGGACATAAGCTGCCGCACTTCGCGGATGCGCTCCGGCATCAGCGCAAGATCAAGCTGGTGGCGCTCGGATCGTCCTCGACCGCGGGCGCTGACAACATCCTGCCGTTCCCGCCGCGGCTCGAGATGCTGCTGCGGCAACGCTTCTTCGGCCGGATGATCGACGTGATCAATCGCGGGATCGGCGGGCAGGAGGCGCCGGAGGAGTATTCGCGCATCGAGTCCGACGTGACGGCTGAGGCGTCGGTGCTGGTGATCTGGCAGGTCGGCACCAACGCCGTCTACAAGAGCTACAATCCGGCCGAGGTGCGTGCGGCGCTGGAGGCCGGGCTCGACGTGCTCGCTGCGCTTCCGCTTGACGTGGTCGTGATGGATTCCCAGTACACGCAGGCGATCGTCGGCACGGAAGCTGCGCTCAATCTCGCCAACGTGATCATGCCGATGATCGCCGAAGTGACCGCAAGCAAGAAGGTGAATCTGTTCAGCCGCTTCGCGCTGATGAAGCGCTGGACCGATGACGGGATTCCACTCGCCGAGCTCGACGATGGCGGGCAGCTTCATACCAGCGAATGGGCGACCAATTGCGTAACCCAGTCGCTGTTCGGCGCGATCGACGACGCCTTGAAGCCGGAGGCGATCACGTAAGCCCAACGACGTCGGCCCGACTACGTAAGACTACGGGGTAGGGCCTGTTGGGTAAAATTTGCAGCAGTTCTGTAAGTCGTTTGCAGAACCCTTTCCTTAGAAGCGGAACTCCAGCCAAGGTAGGGGTTATGCGAATGGGAAATCTTCCGGATCACGGTTTACCGCTGGTTCAGCTTAAGGAGCAGCGGCGCGATCTCGTGGTGGCGCTGCAAAACCGCAAGGGACCAGTGGGCAGCTGGGAATTGATGCAGATCGCCGCGATCCAGCAGGCGATCTCGGCGTTCGAGGATGTGATTGCCGACCTCGATGCGGAACTCGAGCTCGAGGCCGCAGCGGCCTGAGCTTTTTTGGTTCAGCCGGGTTTTCTTCACGCGAACCGGTGTGCACGTCGCTCGAAAAGTCGGGCGAACTGATCAGGCCTGCAGATAGCGGCCTTCAAGCGCCTTGCGCTCGGCCTGGCCGAGCCCGAGGCCTTCGCGGAAATAACCGTCGAGGCTGCCATAGTCGGCATCGATCGCCTCGAATGCAGCCTCCAGAAATGCCGCGCGCACGGTGCCGAGCACCTGCTTGACGTCGTCAGGCAGCTCGGTGCTGTGGGCCGGGTCGCGTTTGTAGAACCGGTTGGTCAGGAGATAGTCGTCCGCGATCACCTGATCGGATACGCCGAGTGCGTGCAGGATCAGCGCGCAGGCAAAGCCGGTGCGATCCTTGCCGGCGGTGCAGTGGATCACCAGCGGCGCGCGGTCTTCCAATAGATGGGCAAACAGCGTGCGGTAGCGCGCGGTGTTGTCCTGCACATAGCCCCGGTAGGAGTCCCGCATCACGTCGATCGCATCGGCTTCCGAGAGCTGACGGTTGCTGGCGATCTCGCGCAGCGAAGCCACCACGGTCGGCTCGACGGGAAGCGAATGCACGGTGACGTCGCTCATGCCGCATAGCGCCTCGGCGCGCTCGGCGACGCCGCGAAAATCGAACGCGCTTCTGACCCCGAGCGAGCGCACCACGGCGACGTCCTGCTCGGTAAGATGCGCAAGATGGTTGGAGCGGAAGATCTGGCGCCAGCGCACCGTCCGCCCGTCGCGCGTCTGGTAGCCGCCGAGGTCGCGAAAATTGCTGGCGCCGGCGAGATTGAGATGACGGGCAGGGGCTTCGGACATCGGGCGGGCCTGTTGCAGCTGATGAGGTCTTGGCGCAGGAATAGCGGCGCAGACAGGTCTATAACCGGCCCGTTGGGGGGAGAATATGACTTATCGCGGGGGCGCCATTGTCATCGGCGCAATTCTTTTCGAGCTCTTTGGTTCCTCGAACGTGTCGGCGCAGTCCGCCTTTCGGAATTATCGCTGCGCCGACGGCACGCAATTCATTGCCGGGTTCTTCAACGGGGATACGCGCGCGCATCTGCAACTCGACGGCAAGGCGGTGACGCTGAAGAAGCGCCTGTCGCTGACGGGCACGCGCTACAAGGGCGGCGGGGTCACGCTCGAGATCAGCCGGGCCGGGCTTGCCAGGCTCCGGCATGCAAGGCGGCCGGCGACGGCCTGCGAGCTGGCATGAAAAAAGGGCCGAAACGCTCGCGTTCCGACCCTTGTTATTGTTCTGCTGCTGTCTGACGTTTTTGCGTCGCGCCCCTCGATCGCATCGGCATCAGTGATCGCGGCCCGGCTTGGCGTCGTCGATGGCCGCCTGATGGTACCAGCTCTCGCTGCAGGCCGAGGTCTCGACTTCAGCGGCGAGTTCGAGCGCGGTCCGCGCCTCGCCGTAGCGGCGTCCGCCGAGAGCCGCGCGGCCCCCTGCCGGGAATTGATAGATTGTTGCCGATCCCTGGATCGGTCCTTGGTTTTGGCCCGTGGTGATCATGTCAAAGTCTCCTTTGGCCGGAGCGAGCCTCCATGGTGCGCCCGACTCATTCGCGTGTGGTTACCGTGTTTTCGATATCGGCCCGGGCTGGGCGGGGTGCAAGTGAACAAGAAATAGTCATTGTTTGGCTAATTCGTGGGCAGATTCGGGTTTGCTTCCTGTGAGGCAGGATGTAGCTGACCAACGCTTGAGCCGCGACGATGGTTGCGGGGCACCCGATCGTTGGACACGAACTGTCACATGGCGCTGCCGCCGCATTAAGCGGCAGGCGATGCCGTAGCCGAATTTGCTGCAGAAACGGGCGGCGGAGGGCGCTGGGAGAAGATTTTGACTGACCGCGGCGCATGCCAGCCGCGCTGCTATGTCGCAGAAAAAAATGCGATCTCCGCTGTGGACATCCGCGGCCGGGCGGGCACCGCAGTGCAGCGACTGGCATTTTAATTGCTTAGTAAGAGCCGGCCGATGGTGGCCGGGTACGCGTGCGGCGGCCGACTGGCTTTCGGTTCCTCACGGTTTTGCATCATCAACAGAGAGGTTCAATGACCAAGTACAAGCTCGAGTATATCTGGCTCGACGGATATACGCCGACGCCGAGCCTGCGCGGTAAGACGCAGATCAAGGAATTCGCGTCGTTCCCGACCCTCGAACAGCTTCCGCTGTGGGGCTTTGACGGTTCGTCCACCCAGCAGGCTGAAGGCCACAGCTCTGACTGCGTGCTGAAGCCGGTCGCCTGCTATCCCGACGCCGCGCGCGAGAACGGCGTGCTGGTGATGTGCGAAGTCATGATGCCCGACGGCAAGACGCCGCATGTCTCGAACAAGCGCGCCACCGTTCTGGATGACGAAGGCGCCTGGTTCGGCTTCGAGCAGGAATACTTCTTCTACAAGGACGGCCGTCCGCTCGGCTTTCCGGAAGAGGGTTATCCGGCGCCGCAGGGCCCGTACTACACCGGCGTCGGCTACAAGAACGTCGGCAGCGTCGCCCGCAAGATCGTCGAAGAGCATCTCAATCTCTGCCTCGCCGCCGGCATCAACCACGAAGGCATCAACGCCGAAGTGGCGAAGGGCCAGTGGGAATTCCAGATCTTCGGCAAGGGCTCCAAGACCGCCGCTGACCAGATGTGGATGGCCCGCTACCTGATGCTGCGCCTCACCGAGAGCTACGGCATCGATATCGAATTCCATTGCAAGCCGCTCGGCGACACCGACTGGAACGGCTCGGGCATGCACGCCAACTTCTCGACCAAGTACATGCGCGAAGTCGGCGGCAAGGAGTACTTCGAGAGCCTGATGAAGGCCTTCGACAAGAACCTGATGGATCACATCGCCGTCTACGGCCCGGACAACGACAAGCGCCTGACCGGCAAGCACGAGACCGCGCCCTGGAACAAGTTCAGCTACGGCGTGGCTGACCGTGGTGCCTCGATCCGCGTTCCGCACTCCTTCGTCAACAACGGCTACAAGGGCTATCTGGAAGACCGTCGCCCGAACTCGCAAGGCGACCCCTACCAGATCGCTTCGCAGATCCTGAAGACGATCTCCGAGGTGCCGACCGGCGCCAAGGCTGCGGCCTAAGCTGCTATCGGACCCGGATGGAGCCATCCGGTACCGCAAATCGGGTCCGCCAGGGCGACAGCCTTGGCGGACCTTCGCTATTTAGCGATACCCTTTGCAGGCGGCGTTCCGCCGAAACCGGTTTCGCTGCGTTATGAACCGCGCTAGATAACGGGTGCATCTTGGCTGCCGGGGATGCGGCGCTTGTTTGAGGGGTTTTACAAGGTCCGGTTCGAACTCGGCGGCGCCGTCGGCCGCGGCGTGATGTATGTCGGCGATGGCAAGATGCTGGGCGGCAATTCGGCGTTCGCCCATATCGGCACCTACGAGAAAGCCGGCGACGAGGTCGCAGTCGAGATCCAGACCGTCCGCCATAACCCCGATCCGAACTACCGCGCGATGGCCGGTACCGATGACGCCACGCTGATTGCCAAAGGCCGGCCGGACGGCGACCTCTACCGCTTCAAGGGCGAGCTGAAGGAGTTGCCCGGCGTGCCGTTCCAGTCGGTGATGACGCCGATCACCGAGGGGGACATCCCGCTCGCCGGCGGAGTCGGCGAGGGCGGCGTCATCAACGGGCTCTATTCGATCCACATCCGCGTGCTCGACGGGGTCGACGGCGGCCTCACCGGCGTGATGCTGCTGAACAACGGCCGCATCCTTGGCGGCGACGCTTTCTTCTACTATCTCGGCACCTACACCTCCGAGAAAGGCCGCTGGAAGGGCCAGATCCTCAATCAGGAGCACACTTCGGCGATGGGCGAGAACCCGATCTTTGGCGGCCACGAGGTCGGCATCGGCTTTGCCGGCACCTGCGACGCCGAGGGCGCCGTGCTGGAGGCGACCGCGCTTGCCGGCAAGCGCAGCCTGCGCCTCACGGCCGCGCTCAAGCTGATGCGGCGGGCATAGGCCATATGGGCAATTCGGTTCGCGTTCTTTCGACACTGGCGCTGAAGGGCGCGGTCGCGCGGCTCGCCGCTGCCTATCAGGCGGCGAGCGGCGTTGCGATCGACGCCGATTTCGCCCCGACGCTGGCACTACTCGAACGCCTGCGCGGCGGCGAGGGCTCCGATCTCGTGATCCTGACCCGCCAGGGCCTCGACGAGATGATCGGCGAGGGCCGCGTTGCGCGGGAAAGTGCCGTTGATCTCGCGCGCTCCTATGTCGGCGTCGCGGTGAAGGCGGGGGCGGCTCATCCCGACATCGCGACTGAAGCCGCGCTGCGTGCGGCGCTGCTCGGTGCGCGGGCGGTGGCCTATTCGCGGCTCGGCGCCAGCGGCATCCTGTTCGCGCAGCTGATCGAGCGTCTCGGCATTGTGGAGGCGATCAACGCGCGGGCGGTGATCATTCCGAGCGGCTTCACCGCGGAGAAGCTCGTCAGCGGCGAGGCCGACCTCGCGATCCAGCAGATCAGTGAGTTGAAGCAGATCGAGGGCATCGAGGTCGTCGGGCCGATTCCGCTGGATTTGCAGACCCCGGCGGTGTTCTCCGCCGGCCGCATGGCAGCGTCGCAGCGCGCGGCGGCCGCCGATCACCTGCTGCGCTATCTGTCGTCGGCTGACGTCGCGCCAGTGCTGCGCGAGACCGGGCTCGAGCCTTGAATTCGCCCGCACCGCGACGCAACCTGCTGGTCATGTTCAAACCACTTCACGCGATTGTCTTCGCTGTGGCGCTGGCCGCGCCCGTGCTTGCCCATGCGCAATCGGCCGACCTCGTGCTGTGCGACCGGCTTGCCGCCGATCCCACCGATCCCGACAAGCCGGCCGACGTGAAGGGCGTGCCCGACATCGCGTCGGCCGACATCGCGACCGCGATCAAGTACTGCGCGGTGGCCGCAAGATCGTCGCGCCGCGCGATGTACCAGCTCGGCCGGGCCTATGCCGCCAACCGGCAGACGGCGGAAGCCGCAAGCGCTTGGCGCAAGGCCGCCGACAAGGGCTCGACCTCGGCGATGGTCGAGCTCGGCGTGCTCTACGGCAACGGCACCGGCGTTGCCAAAGACGAGGCGCAGGCCCGCAAATTGTTCGAGCGCGCGGCGCAGGCCGGCAACGCGCGCGGCGTCAGCAATCTCGCCGCGCTCGGCGGCGGCGGCGCGGCAGCTGATCCGGCACGCGCGCGCGAATTGCTCGCCAAATCCGCCGAGACCAATGCCGAAGCGCAGTACCAGCTCGGCATGATGCTGGCCGAAGGCCAGGGCGGCGCGCAGGACGATGTCGGCGCGCGGGCGCTGTTCGAGAAGGCCGCTGCGCAGAACCATCCGGGCGCGCTGGAGCGGATGGGCGCCTTCGCGCAGGCCGGTCGCGGCGGGCCGAAGGACAGCGATGCCGCGAAAGCTTATTACGAGCGGGCGGCGGCGCTCGGCGACGAGGATGCCAAGAAGGCGCTGGAGCGGGCCCGCTGTCCCTATGTCATCAAGGACAAGCGCGGCAATGCCGTGACCAATCTCTGCTTCTAACCGAACTGGAACGCTCTCCGCGGCATGTCGTTGACATGCGAAAGGCATTGGCGAGGCGTTGCGATGATCCGCAAACTAAGTTCCGGCGAGTACCGGCTCTATTCCCGCAAGGTCAATCCGAAGACCGGCAAGCGCCGCAATCTCGGCACCTTCAAGTCGCGCGCGGCGGCGGAGAAGCACGAGCGCGACGTGCAGTATTTCAAGCGCCACTAGTTCGGAGTTGCGCGACTTAAGGCACTGGGCAGGCCGCGCCGGTCTTCACCCAGGCCTCGACCAGCGCGCCGGCCTGCGCCTGCGTGCCCGGTGCCGGTGCGCGGCCGAAGCCGGGATGCCAGGCCCAGCCCACCAGCGTGTCCTTGCCGATATGCTCGACCAGCTCCTCGACCTTGCGGCCGCCATTGCGCTCGGGGTCGCGGATTTGCGCGCAAATCTCGCCGACGGTCTTGCCGGCCCATGCCATCTCGCGCGGCGCAAGGTGCCATTCCGGGTGTCCCGGCACCCGACCGGGGTCGAAATTGGCGTGCTGGTGACAGATCGAGCAGCGCATGGCGTCCTTGCCGTGGCCGTCGGCACCGCGTGTCACCGGTGGCTGATGCATGCGGCTGATGTCGCCCTGCCGCGGGCTGTCGCCGGCAGGATGGCAGTTCGTGCAGCGCGGATGCGTCAACACCTTGCCGAGCTCGGTGAAGATCGCCGCCGAGCGCTGCTCGACATTCTCGATGCCGGCAAAGCTTTCCGGCGAGGCGAGGGCGTGGCTCGCGCTTTCCGACGCCGCGTAGCCCGCGCACAGGCTGGTCGCGAGCGCCGTCAGCACCGCAACGATCCGAAACCGCGTTTCCGATGGCATTGCTCGCGCACTCACTTGCTGGCGGTCAGATAGCGTTTGGAATCGGCGAGGATCACGTCGCGCACCGCCTGATGATACTTGATGTAGCCGGTGCAGCGGCACAGATGGCCGTCGAGCGCATCCGCAATCACGCTCTCGAGCTGGTCCCGCGCCACCGGCGTCTTCGCCAGCCGTTCGAGCAGCACCTGGCCTTCGTTGAGGAAACCGGCGGTGCAATAGCCGCACTGGAACGCGAAGTGGTCGATGAAGGCGCGCTGCAACGCCGAGAGTTCGCCGTCCCTGGCGTGGCCCTCGACGGTGCGGATCGCCTTGCCGTCGAAATTGGCCGCCGGCACCACGCAGGTCGGGGTGGTGTAGCTCGTGCCGTCGGGATTATCGATGATAACGGCACAGCTCAGGCATTGCGCGGCGCCGCAGCCGAACTTGGTGCCGGTCATCCCGAGCATTTCCCGAAGGAAATCGTTCATCGAGAGGTCGTCTCGGACCTCGATCGGACCGTGCTTCTGGCCGTTGATGGTGAGGTTGAGCGTCGTCACGCCAGCGCTCCCTTGAGCAGGCTCGTTGTCACCGGCAGTGAGCGGAAGCGGTGGCCGGTCGCGTCGTTGATGGCGTTGAGCAGCGCCGGCACGATCGGGATCATCACCACCTCGGCCATGCCCTTCGGCGGCTCGTCCGGCGTCAGCGGCGGCAGCATCTCGATCTCGAGATCGTGCAGCGGCAGGTCGGAGCCGCGCGCGATCAGGTACTGGCCGAGATTCCACTGCCCGTTGCCGGGCCCGCCCTCGAACGGCGGCAGGGTTTCCAGCAAGGCGTAGCCGACGCCCATCGCGAACCCGCCATGCGACTGGCCGAGCACCACTTCAGGCACCAGCGCCTGGCCGCATTCGAACACGCTGTAGGCCTTGGCGATGCGCAAGCTGCCGGTCGCGCGCTCGATCTCGACGCGGACCAGCGTGCCGCACATCGAGGTGTAGGCGGTGCCGATCCGGTTGTTGTCGGTCGGTGGAAATTTCACGCTTGTTCGGTCGATCCGCTCGAACTGGCTCCGGCCGCGACGAATAGCGAGCGCGTCGATCTCGGCGCGGTACTGCTCGCCGAACAGCGGGAAGCGGGCGCGCGACCAGGCCCAGCGCGAGAAGCTGTGCGCGATGGCGCCGGTGACGAAGCCGCGCGCATGCGCGGTCGCGGCAAGCTTTGGCAAGGGTAGCGGCGCGAGATCGTCGAGCACCAGCTGGCCATCCTTCCAGTGCGCCTTGTCCCATTGGCGGGTGCGGGGATCGGCCTTGGCGATGTGCCAGAGCTCGAGCGCCGCCGGCCACAGGCCGAAGCGGAAGATGACGCGGGCCGCCTCGGCCGACGAGTGCGTGCCGACATGGGCGCCGATCGACGCGCTGGTTGCCGAACTGATCGCCGGCACCCAGCGCGGGTTCTTCTCGGCGAGATCCTGGGTCTTCTGATCCATCGTGTAGGGATCGCCCGAGGTGACGAGCCCGAGCGCGTCGTAGCTGTCGACCCGGGAGACCGCGACCTCGTCGGCGACGGCGCCGAGATGGCTCGCGACCCGGTTGGCGAGCGCGGTGCCGACGCCGTTGCCCATCTCGACGTGGTCGCAGTGGATCGCGATCCGTCCCTCGGGGTCGATCTCGACCCGGCCGAGCGAGCAATCCGCGCCCGAGCCGTAATCCTTGGTGACGCAGGCGACGCCGGTGCCGACCAGGCGTCCCTCCGGCGCCTTCTGCTTGAAGCCAGCGCGCTGTTGCCAGATCGGATGCTTCTCGAGCTTGTCGAGGATGTCTGGCGTGCGCACCGACACGATGTAGGGATTGCCGGTCATGGTCCGGCCGTTCTGCTTCAGCGCATTGTTGCGCCGGAATGCGATCGGATCGACCTTGAGCTCGCTCGCCGCCTCGTCGATCAGGACTTCGAGCGCGGTCATGGTCTGCAGCGTGCCGTAGCCGCGCATCGAGCCTGCGGTGACGCCGCGCGAGTGCAGCGCCACGGTGGTGACGTCGACTTTCGGGATGTCGTAGATGCCGATCGCGGCGGTCGCGGCAACGACCGCGACATTGGCCGAGAAGTTGGCGAGCCCGCCGCCGTCGAGCACATGATCGGCGGCAAATGCCGTGATCCTGCCGCTGGCGCGATCGATGCCGATCCGCGAGCGCATCTTGATCGGGTGGCGTTTGATGCCGCCCTGGAATTGCTGGTAGCGGTCCTGCGCCAGCCGCACCGGCCGGCCCGGGAAGAACATCGCCGCCAGCGCCACGTAAAGCACGAACGGGGTATGGTCGCGGCCGCCGAAGCCGCCGCCGACATGGGCGAACTGCGCGTTGATGTGCGAGGGCCGCAACGGCGGACGAGCCTTGCCGAGCATGAAGGCGATCGACTCGGTCGCCTCATAGGGCGACTGCACGCCGAGCACCAGTTCGAGATTGCCGCTGTTGTCGCTGTACCAGGCGAGCCCGCTCTCCGGTTCCAGGAACATCGGATCGACCGACTGGGTCTCGAACTCGCGGTCGAGCACGAGCTGTGTCGGATCGTCCTTGGCGAGTTGGGCGCGGATCGCTTCGCCATGGGTTGCGGCCTTGGCGTAGTCGGCCTTGGTCTCCTTGGCGAGCGGCAGCCAGACCGGCAGCGCCGCGTTCTGGATGCGGCTCGGCGAAACCCAACCGGCTTGGATCGGCGAATAGACGTCGGGCGCGTCAGGCGAGGCGCCCGCCACGCGCGTGAAGCGATACGCGCCGTAGTTCGGCAGGATGACCGGCCCGGTCTCGTCGCCGAATTTGACGAAGCCGCCGTCGCGCAGCGCGAGGCGGGCGCGGTCGAAGGCGTCGAACTGCTCGAAGATCAACAGCGCGACCGGTTGTCCGAGATAGAGCGGCGTCTTGCCGACCGGGCAGAACAGGTCGCCGGTGTAGAACTCCGGGACCCGCGTGCCGATCCGGTCGAGATCGGCAGCGGTTACGATAACCGACGGCTTTGCCGGACCATCGAGACGGGCGAGGTCCATGCCGGCATAGACATGCGTCGCGTCATCGGCGCGGACCAGGATGGCGTGCGCGGTGGTCGCGGGCCAGCCCGGCATGTCGGCGGCGCGGAAGTCGGACGCGTAGAGTTTTGCGCCGGTGACCTTGGCGACGCCGTCGACACGGCCGGCGCCCTTTTCCGCCGGGTTGAAATGGCCGCGGCCGGGCAGCGTCTCGCGGGTCGCGAAAGCCGGTTCCTTCGCCAGCGCCAGATGCGACAGGCTGACCGAGATGCCGCCTGCCGACAACCACTTCACGAAATCGCGTCGCGAAGGCCGCATGGTCTGATCTTTCATCGACACCTCGACGACGGCATATCGCGCCGGGGTTTAACAATTGGTGCAATACACGCGAAAGTATTGCGGCAAAGCGAGCGCAACCGCAACGCCGCAATAGGTCGTAGCTGCCTCCCTCGTAGCTTTGGGCTCACTTCAGGTCGGCGATGGTGGCCGGTCCCGGACCCGGCGTGATCAGCGTCGGCCACTGCTTGGAACCGAACGGCACCAGCGGCGGCAGGAAGGCGGTCATGCCGCGCTTCTTGGTCTCGGCAATGATCGCCTCGCGCGCGTCGCCCCCCATCAGCTCATAGTCCATCAGGTGATAGCTGCCGAAGAACAGCGCGCCGACCGAGCGGTCCGCGATGATCCGGATCAGCGACTCTAGCATGTCCGACGGCGTGGTGGTGAAGGAGATCGTCTCGATCAGCATCAGGCGGCTGTTGATGGCGTCAGGCCCGAAGAACTGCGCCAGCACGCTGAAGATCACGTTGTTCTGCCGCGCCACATAGATCGTGTTGCTCGCGCCGTAGGTCTTCTCCCAGTCGGTGCCGAGTTGCGACTTCCAGTCGGCCATGACCGTCATCCAGTGCGCAACCTGGGTCTGCGCAGCCCAGGCGACGTTCTTGGCGAGCAGCGGCGCCTGCTTCTTGCCGAACGCCTCGAGCGTCGCGAAGGGGATCGCGCCGGCGGTGAGGCATTCATCCATGAAGGCGATGTTGTTCTTGAGGATGGCACGGTTGTTGTCGCGCCAGTCCGCCTGCATCGGCGTGGCATCGAGCCCGTCGAGCGCCGACTGCATCCGGCTGCGATAGGCCTGCATCGACCCGCGCCATGCCTTGTCGTCGGGATTGTTGACATAGGGGCCGACCACCTCGGCCAGCGCCATCGTGCTGTGGCCGACCGATTTGAGCAGCTGATAGACGATCGGCACCTGCGGCGCCTCGGTCGGCGGCTTGCCCGGCCGGTACAGGATCAGGCGGCCGCCGGCGCCGGAGAACAGGCCGAGGATCACCGGGTGTTTGTCGAGGATGTTCTTCTGGAAGATCCGCGCCGCATCGCCGTAGAGCTCGAACATGCCGGTGTTGAGCGCGAGCACGTCCTTGGTCGCGACGTCGGCCGGCGTTGATGAGGTCTTACCGGAGATCGGCCCCATATAGTCGGGAAGTGACTGGGCCAGGGCTGTGCCGTCGCCGCCGAGCAGCAGCGCCAGCGCGGCGGCCAGGCCAAAGCGATTGATCATGTGATGCTCCTCGAAGCCTCGCCTGTGTCGAGGCCGGGTGCGGCCGCGCGACCATTGGCGGGATGCGCAAATGCTTGGACACAATGAACTGGGAGATCAGAGAACCGGCAGACCGGATCCCGCGTGACGCAGCACGACGCGGGCGGTGCCTACAGCTAAGCGACGAATCGGCTGCTGTCCACACCCGGACATTGCGGGCGTGCCTGCGCCAAAAGACGCAATGGTGCGGCGCTCGGCCTGGTGCTATGGGGCGAATAGAATCAATTTTATTTTTTGGATTTTTGCGTGCTCAACGGACTTTACAAGGTCGAGTACGGCATCAACGGCGCATTCGGCCGCAGCATCATGTGCATGCATGACGGCAGGATGCTGGGCGGCAATTCGGCCTTTGCCCATCTCGGCACCTATCAGGTGACGGAAGGCGAGATCGCCGCCGAGGTGATCACCGAGCGCCACAATGACGATCCGAACTTCAAGCCGCTGATGGGCGCCGACGTCACCGTCATCAAGGTGCGCGGCAGGAGCGAGGGGTCCACCATCCTGCTCGAGGGCAAGGCCGACGCCATGCCGGACGGCGTGTTCTGGGCGAATTTGGCGCCGCTCGACGACGAGGCCTTGCCGCCGCGCGGGGCGGTCGGTCCCGGCGGCATCGTCAACGGACTGTACTCGATCCATCTGCGCGCGCTCGACGGTGTCGATGCCGGGCTCACCGGGGTCATGCTGCTGATGGACGGCCGCATCCTCGGCGGCGATGCGTTCTTCTACTATCTCGGTTCGTATTCGTCGGCCGATGGCCGCTGGCGAGGCGAGATCGTCAACCAGGAGCATACGCCGGCGAAGGGCGAGTACCCGGTGTTCGGCGGTTATGAAGTCGGCATCGGTTTTGCCGGTTCGTGCCGTGCGGACGGTGCCGAGCTCGAAGGCATCGCGCTGGCCGGCAAGCGCAGCCTTCGCCTGTCCGCCGAATTGCGCCTGATGCGCCGCGCCTGACGAGAGCCCGTCAATCCTTGATCAGAAGCACGCCGCCGATGATCAGCGCGATGCCGGCCAGCCGTGAAACCGACACCGGGTGCTGCGCCAGCCCGAACAGGCCAAAATGGTCCATCGCGATGCCCGCGAGCATTTGACCCGCAACCACCAGTGCCAGCAGGGTCGCGGCGCCGAGCGGCGGCAGCAGCAGGATCATCAGCAGGATAAAGATGCCGCCGAGGACGCCGCCGCTCCAGGCCCACCACGGCACCGCCGTCACCAGCTTCCAGGACGGCACCGGCTCGCGCGTCGCGACCAGCACGACCGCCATCGTCACGAGCCCGCCGAGATAGCTGACGAGCCCGGCCCAGGCCGGCGAGTTGAGGGCGGACCTGAGATTGCCGTTCAGGACCTGCTGAACGGCGACGCAGATGCCGGCGCCGAGCGCGAGCAGATAGAGAAACCAGACTTGCATAAGATGCCCCAAAACCGATCGTCGAACCGCTTCATGTCATATTCGATTGGCAACGATCGTGGCATGCACGAAACGCGGCACGAACCTGCGGAATGGGCTTCCACCCACGGCCCAGATCGAATAAGAGGCCGCAAACCCTCAGTTCCCCAGTATTAGAGCATGATCCGCCTCGATAACGTCTCCAAGCAAGTCGGCCACCAGATCCTCTTCATCGAAGCCTCCGCGGCGCTCCAGAAGGGCGAGAAGATCGGCCTCGTCGGGCCGAACGGCGCCGGCAAGACCACGCTGTTCCGGATGATCTCGGGCCGGGAAATCCCGGACGAGGGCCAGGTCTCGCTCGATCGCGGCATTTCGATCGGCTATTTCAGCCAGGATGTCGGCGAGATGTCCGGCCGCAGCGCGGTCGCCGAGGTGATGGATGGGGCAGGGCCCGTCAGCGTGGTCGCGGCCGAGCTCAGGGAACTCGAGGCCGCAATGGCCGACCCCGACAAGGCCGACGAGATGGATGACATCATCGCGCGCTATGGCGAGGTGCAGCATCAGTTCGAGGAGCTCGACGGCTACGCGCTCGACGGCCGCGCGCGCGAGGCGCTGGCGGGTCTCGGCTTCAGCCAGGAGATGATGGACGGCGACGTCGGCAAACTATCCGGCGGCTGGAAGATGCGCGTCGCGCTTGCGCGTATTCTTCTGATGCGTCCGGACGTCATGCTGCTCGACGAGCCGAGCAACCATCTCGATCTCGAAAGCCTGATCTGGCTCGAGCAGTTCCTGAAGGGTTATGAGGGCGCGCTGCTGATGACCTCGCATGACCGCGAGTTCATCAACCGGATCATCAACAAGGTGGTCGAGATCGACGCCGGCCAGCTCACCACCTATTCCGGCAATTACGAGTTCTACGAACAGCAGCGCGCGCTCTCCGACAAGCAGCAGCAGGCGCAGTTCGAGCGGCAGCAGGCGATGCTCGCCAAGGAGATCAAGTTCATCGAGCGCTTCAAGGCGCGCGCCTCGCACGCAGCCCAGGTGCAGAGCCGGGTCAAGAAGCTCGACAAGATCGAGCGGGTCGAGCCGCCGCGGCGACGGCAGACCGTGGCGTTCGAGTTCCAGCCGGCGCCGCGCTCGGGCGAGGATGTCGTCAGCCTGAAGAACGTCCACAAGGCCTATGGCAGCAAGCGCATCTATGACGGCCTCGACTTCATGATCCGTCGCAAGGAGCGCTGGTGCGTGATGGGCATCAACGGTGCCGGCAAGTCGACGCTCCTGAAGCTGGTCGCCGGTTCAACCGAGCCCGACGACGGCGCGGTCGCGGTCGGCGGCAGCGTCAAGATGGGCTATTTCGCCCAGCATGCGATGGACCTGCTCGATGGCGAGCGCACCGTGTTCCAGTCGCTGGAGGACGCGTTTCCGCAGGCCGGCCAGGGCAGCCTTCGCGCGCTGGCCGGCTGCTTCGGCTTCTCCGGCGACGACGTCGAGAAGAAGTGCCGGGTACTCTCGGGTGGCGAGAAGGCGCGGCTGGTGATGGCCAAGATGCTGTTCGATCCGCCGAACTTCCTGGTGCTCGACGAGCCGACCAACCATCTCGATCTCGCCACGAAGGAAATGCTGATATCAGCGCTCTCCGAGTTCGAAGGCACGATGCTGTTCGTCTCGCACGACCGGCACTTCCTCGCCGCGCTTTCCAACCGCGTGCTGGAGCTGACCCCTGACGGCATCCACCAATATGGCGGCGGCTACACTGAGTATGTCGCGCGTACCGGCCAGGAAGCGCCGGGACTGCGGAGCTAGCTCAAGTCCGCCATCGCGCGCAAAACGCCTCGACGTCGCCGGACTGGAATTCCGGCAGGCGCTCCCAGATGGTTTCAGCCGGCCAGTTCCACCAGGCGATCTGCGACAGCTCGGCGGCGATCTTGCGGTTGAACCGCTCCTTGATCGGCCGGGCCGGCACGCCGCCGACGATGGTGTAGGGCGCGACATCGCGCGAGACCACGGCGCCGGCCGCCAGCACCGCGCCGTCTCCGACAGTGACGCCGGGCAGCACGATCACGCCGTGGCCGATCCAGACGTCGTTACCGATCACGACGCGATCCGCGCGTCGGTTCCTGAAGAAGTCGTGATCGCGCTCGGCTGAGGCGGTGTAATATTCCGGACAATAGGTGAAGCGATGCTGGGAGGGGCGCTCGAGCGGATGATTGGGCGCGCCGATCCGGACCTGCGCCGCGATCGCGCAGAAGCGGCCGATCACGGCGTCGGCGACGATGCAGCCGCTGCCGAGATAGGAGTAGTCGCCAAGCTCGGTGTATTCGATCGCGGTGTCGCCGAGAACCTCACAGCAACGTCCGACCCTGACCTCGCGCAGCTTGACCGTCGGCTCGATGACGGTTTCGGCGATCTTGGGGCCGGTCAGGCTCGGTGCGTTCATAGCGTTGTCCTCGATGCGACGAGCCGCTTCAGTCGCACAATTTCTATGACGGAGAGATGACAGGAGGAGGCCGGATCTAACGCCCGGCGAGGCGGGCGATGGTCTCGATTTCGTTGGTCCAGATCCCGCCGGAATAGCTTTCGGGCAGGCGCCGGAACAGGTCGGCATCGTCGACCCCGGTCGAGAATTCGCCGCCCTGATAAGGCCCGAGCACGAAGACCGCGCTGTTGGCCGCGGCCATGCGGTTGAGGAAGCGGTCCGGCCATCCCCATAGCCAGGGCGCGTAGTTGATCGGCACCAGCACGATGGCGTTGCGGCAGGCATCAGGCACGATGCCGGTCCAGCCATAGCCGATATAGCGGACGAGGCATCTCTTGAGCGTCGCGCGCGAAATGGTTCGGGTCTCCGGCGCAAGCCGCCGGATCGTCTCGATCGGCTCGTCGCCGCCATAAACCATGATCAGCTTGCGCCGTTCGGCGGCGAGCCGGTTCAAGACCGTTGCGAGCTTCTCGCCTTCGGAGGGATCGCGGCTCTTGACGTTGATCAGGAGCCGGCGATCCGGAAAGGTCTTAAGCACCTCGTCCAGCGACGGCATCAGGCCGATGCCCTTGCCGCGGAACGGGAAGGTCTTGCCGTCATCGGCCGTGTAGCCATAGCCGATATCGAGCATCTTCAGCCGCGCCATCGGCTGTTCGCGGGTGACGCCCTGGCCATCGGTGCGGCAATCGACGGTCCAGTCGTGAAACACCGCGAACTCGCCGTCGGTCGTCGGATGGACGTCGAGCTCGACGATATCGGCGCCGCGCTCGAAGCTCGCCCGCATCGAGCGGATCGTGTTCTCGAGATAGTCATGGGTCGGCGGCAGCATGCGCGCCGCGGTGCAGGTGTCGTTCTTGAGGTCGCGCTCGTCGAAGCGCTGCGCCATGCCGCGATGGGCGAGCAGCACCGGCTTGCCGCCGGCATGCGTTGCGAGAAGGTTCGTGTTGTTGAGGTAGATTGCGGCGGCGACGGCAACGATCGCCGCTGCCGCGTATTTCAGTTTCCTGCCCAAGCGACTCGGTTCCTTGCTGGATCGCCGGCCCGGGTAGGGGTGCTTTCTGGTCGATTTGCGGCGGCCTAATCCTTCAAGCCGTCGATTGCGGCAATCGCCCGCACCATCGCGTCCTGGAGCGCCGCGCTGTTGGCGGGATTCGACTGGCGGCGACGGCCGGGATCGTCGAAATCGTGGGTGGCACCCGGATAAACCACGACGTCGATCTTGCTGCCGGCAGCAACGGAGCGGCTGGCGACGTCCCGGCAGCGGTCGGGCGATACTTCCTCGTCGTCCGTGCCGAGCAACATCGTGATCGGTGCTGCCGACCCGAGCGTCTGCGCCAGCAGCGCGGCCGGCCCGCAGCCCGGATAGAACACGAGCGCGGCGCGATACCCCGACGTCGTCGCGCCTTGCCGCTGCATCACGTTCAGCGCGGTGCTGCCGCCATTCGACCATCCCTGCAGGAAGATGCGGTTGCTGCTGATCTCCTTCTGGCTGCGCAGCCAGCTCAGCGCGCCCTCGGCGTCTAGCGGCCGCACAGTCTTTTCATTGACGTCGCTGCGATCAGGATCGTCATGCGTGTAGCGGCCGAAGCCGTGCGCCTTGCCGCGCGGACCAAAACTGTCCGGCAGCAGCGCGAAATAGCCGTGGTCGGCCCAATACTGTCCCCACATCGCGTGGCGCTTGGACAGGCTGCCGGCATTGCAGGCCGCCGACGGATTGGTTCGCGACACCAGCGTGCAGTCCTTGTTGACATTGGTCGAATAGGGGCCGCCGCGGCCGTGCAGCAGCACGATGGCAGGGTACGGGCCCGGCGTTTGCGGCCTGAACAGGTAGCCGACGATCTCGGTCTTGCCGTCGGCGCTCGGAAAGAAAACGGTGTCGGGCGCGGCTGCCGCCGCTGTCGGCAATGTCGTGAGCGTCAGGAGGACGATCGGAATCGCGCAATGGGTCATTCCCGCAGCATGAGCAGGATTTCGGATGAATTGCGGCATGGTTGTTTCCCTCCAGCAATGCAAAGCCGCATGGCGTGCTGCACGGCGCTCGGCTTGTGAGGCGAGGTGCCGCCCGCTACGCTTTACAAAAAACCGGGAGCGAAACAACCATGAAGCAGATCAGGATCGGCGACATCACGATCGACGCGGTAATCGAGCGCGAAGGACCGTGGCGGCGGCCGCAGGATTTCTTCCCGACCTACAACGACGATGTGTTCAAGCATCATCTGAAGACGATGGAGCCGGAGGTCTTCGATGCCGCGCGCGGCATGATGGTGATCACCTATCAGACCTTCGTGGTGCGGACGCCGCGCTACACCATCCTGGTCGATACCTGCACCGGCGAGGACAAGGGACACCCGCCGCCGTTCGACTTCCCGGGCAAGGAGCGCTGGCGCGACGAGCTGTTCGCGCTCGGCATCTCCTATGAGCAGATCGATTATGTGTTCTGCACCCATCTGCACATCGACCACACCGGCTGGAATACGACGCTGCGCGACGGGCGCTGGGTGCCGACCTTCCCGAACGCGAAATACGTCTTCCACAAGGGCGAGTATGCGGCCTGGGAGGCCGAGAACGCCAAGGGCGCCAATCCGCCCGGTACGGTGTTCCGCGACAATTGCCTGCCGATCGTCGAGGCCGGGCAGGCGCTCCTGGTCGACGACGACTACGCGCTCGACGACACCGTGACGCTGACGCCGACCCCGGGCCATTCGCCCTGCCATTGCTGCATCAACATCTTCTCGAAGGGGCAGCGCGCGGTGGTCGCCGGCGACCTGATGCACCATGCAATCCAGTGCCGCGAACCGGAATGGTCGGCCAAGCCCGATTGGGACCCGAAGCAGTCGGCGATATCGCGGCGGAAATTCTTTGCCTCCGTTGCCGAGACCGACACGCTGATCCTGCCGATCCATTTTCCGGCCCCGACGGTCGGCCTGATCAAGGCGGATGGCGATCGCTTCGACTATCGCTTCAAGCGGGAGTAGGCGCGCGACAGTCGGCAGCTCAAGGTCACCGCGCTGCGCGGGTCCGGCGCGGGACCTGGGTCAGAAACCGTTCCAGATCGGCGCACAGGCGATGCGCCATTTCCTCGTCGATCGCAAACGTCGCGACGGTGCCGGCGCAGTCGATCTCGATGGTCCCGCGCAACGGTGCGGCGGAGGCGGTCGATACCCTGATGTTGGTCGCTCTCTGTACGGTCATGTCGTCAACTTCCCTTCGGGCCGGTTGCGCCAATCCTCATTTTGCAATCCTCACCTTGGAATGACGGGGCGTCCCTTTCGCCGTCTCTCTTCGATGAACCTCACGCCGATCTCGGCACCGTCGACGCGAACGAGCTCGCAGCGGCGGAAGGCCAGTCCACGCGAGGACAGCACCAGGAAGAACTCCTGGGCCTTCAGCACATCGAGCGATCCGTCGACCTCGAGCCGGGCCCCGCTCTGCGAGACGTCGAGCAGGATGCAACTCCGCCGCCACGTGCCGTCGACACCCATGAGATTGACGGGATAGCGCGTCTCGAGCCTGACGCGTTCCGCCCTGCGGTCACCATACGTCATTGCATCACTCGCACGACCTGAGAGCGCTTCCTGCCCGGGAGCGCTTCGTCGTTACCGTGGCCCGCGCCTCCGCATCGTCGATTGTGGCTGGTGGGGTCGCGGAGGCGCGGGCTGCGCTGGCATCGATTGCAGCGCGGATCGTGTCCTGAAGATCGGGCCGCGCAAGCTTGAGCAGCCGGGCCTGCTGGCGCGGCGTGGACCGCATAACGAGGTCGGCAAGAACGCGGCGAGGTAGATCCTTGCGCGAGATCAATCCGTCGGCGATGTCGTCGTCGCGCTCGGCAGCATCGACCATCATGGCGAGGCCCGCGCCGGTCAGTTCAGCGCCGGGATTGCGCGCGAGGACCCGAAGCACGCTGGTGTCGCCTCGCATCAGGAGAATGTCCGTGAGCTCCGCATTGACGGCCTTGCGTCCTGCGATCGCGCAGAGGTGTCCCTCGGCCCGCATCCAGGCGATGTCGATCAGGTCGGCATCGGGGAGGCATTCGCATTTGCGCAGGATCGGAGCGGCGACATCGGCGTCGTCATGGTTGGCCAGACGGCGCGCGAGTTCCCGCGGCACTAGGCGCAAATCGGCAAACGAGCGGCTGAGCGTGGTCAGGGTCCGTAGTTCGACGTTCTCGGTCAGGCGGACCAGGATGCCGTCGAACATCTCGACGTGGTGCGCGCTGAGGCGGTGAGCGTCTTCGAGAAACAGCCCAGCCACCTCCTGCAGCATCCGCGTGCGGAGGTCGGGCGAGCCAGCTTTCAAGACATGGTCGAGTTTGGCAATAAGATCGGGCGAGGCAATGACTGTCATTGCGGTCTCTAAAATGGTCCGCGACGAGGAACATCATCGTTCCCGATGCCAATTTGCTCCTCGAATCTTTAATAGGGGTATAGAAATTGATGGGGAGGGCCGATTGCGGCGGTGGATATCCCGCTAAAGACTATCGAAATTCGGCAGCCGCGTTACATTGGCGGATTGTCCGGTTCGACGAACGGACCGCATTTTTCCTGATTGAACCTATTGGACGATTCGCATTTTGTGCATGGAATTTATTGATGCGGCCGGCGCGCAAGGCGCCGCGTCGCGCGCAATTTTTCAAGAGCATTTCACGGGAGCGGTCATTTGACGGCGCCATTACCGGTGCCGAGAGTCTTTCGTTTTGACGATGTTGATGCATTCCGGAGTTCGATCCGAAATCTGGATGTTGATTTCACGCCACTCGCGCGGAAGATTTCGGCCGAGCAGGTCATCCTGAGTTTGCCGGGATGCGAGCTCAACTACACGCAGTCCTTTCCGCGGATCGTCGACGCACAGCTTGCGCCGCACACCACTGCGGTCGGCTTCACGATGGATGACGGGGTCCCGATTCGCTTCAACGGCGTCGAGCGCGATCGCGCGGTCATTGTGCTCGGTGGCGGCGGCGCGTTCTACTCGTCGGTGGAGGAGACGCCCCGCCAATATGCCTCGGTGATGTTTACGCCGGAGATTGTCGACCGCGGCTGGCCGCAGGCGGGTCTCCATTTCAGCATTCACGAAATTTCTCAACGCGCGCAGGATCGGCTGCGCGAAGTGGTGAGGCACATCCTGCTCGTGACCTCGCAGCCGACCGATGATGCCCCGTTCGCCAGCGGCGAGTCGATCAAGGAGACGCTGCTTGCCGCGATCGACAACGCCTTCGCCGAGATCGTGCCGGCCAAGTGGACGACGCGGGCCAACACGACGCGCCAGTTCAAGGTCTTCAACGACGCGCGCGCAATTCTGGCAGGCGACGTGGCGCACCCGATCTACAGCGGCGAACTGGCCAGGCAGATCGGCGTGTCGGTGCGCACGCTGCATGACGCCATCCAGCGCTACCGGGGCGTCAGCCTGCATCGCTATTTGCGGTTGCGCCGGCTCTGGCTGGTGCGCCAGCAACTGCTGGCCGGTGCGCCCAGCGTCAAGATGTGCGCGCTGGCCTACGGATTTTGGCACTTGAGCGATTTTTCGCGCAGCTATCGGTCGCAGTTCGGGGAAGCGCCATCCGAAACACTGGCCGCCTCGCGCCGTCCGGGCGCCACCCGCGCCGATCCGTCCCGCGGACACGGTTCGTAACCATCGATCTGAACGGAATCTTAACGGCCGCCGACGAGCCTGTGGGTACGATTTCACCAGAGGCGACGGCAATGCATCCCCGGAGATTTGCGCGTGTTCGTCCGAGCGGATGCGTGTCCAGTGTGGTCAAGCTCCAGCTTGAACCGAAGGCGCCGCTGATCGAGTGCCGGCTGGTGGACTATTCCGCCGGCGGGGCCTGCCTGGAATTTGCCAAGCCGACCCAATTGCCGGAGCGTTTCGAAATGTTTCATGGCAACACCCGGAAGCGTTGCCGGCGGGTTTGGAGCAGGGGTGTGCGGGTCGGCGTATCGTTCTGAGGGCGCCCGCCGATCAGGGGCGATCCACCGGCCAATAGCCGTTCGGGCCGCGCCCTGCGCGACCCGATGGTTTGTCCCGATTGAAGTCTGTCCCGATGAGGGGTGAAAAGGCGTCGGCGAGAGGCTCAGGCGCCGCTCTGGCACTTCTTCATGAACGAGGTCTTGGCCGCGCCGGCGAGCTTCTTGCCGTCGGAGCCGACTGCCTTGGTCTCGCAGGCGTCCGTCGTGCACTTCTTCATGAACGAGGTCTTGGCCGCGCCGGCCAGCGGCTTGCCGTCCTTGCCGACGGCTTTCGTCTCGCAGGAGGCGTCCTGTGCAAATGCCGAACCGGCGGCAAAGGTCGCGATCACTGCCGCCAAGAAAATCCGCTTCATCTGGGTTCTCCCTAAACCAAACCAGTGGCCGGATTGGATACGGGATTCTTGGCCCGATCAAGTTCCCATGGCCGATTTTGTCGATAAAATACCCCGATCAGATCAAGGAAATTCCGCGCGCAGCGCGGAACAAAATCGGGGAAGCGCGGAATGGAATTCGAGACGCTGGTACAGTCACGCAAAAGCGTGCGCGGGTTCAAGAAGCAGCCGGTGTCGCGGGCGACCGTCGAGGAGATCATCGAGGTGGCCAAGCGCGCGCCGTCCTCGATGAACACCCAGCCCTGGCACGTTCACGTCCTGACCGGGGCGCCGCTGGAGGAAGTGCGCCGCCGCAACATGGAAGAGATGGTCGCCGGTGCCAAGGTGAAGCGCGACATCGTCGGCCATGGCGAATACCAGGGCGTGCACCGCGGCCGCCAGGTCGACATCGCCAAGAAGCTGTTCGGGGCGATGGGGATCGCCCGCGATGACAAGCCGATGCGGCAGGATTGGGTGCTGCGCGGCTTCCGCCAGTTCGATGCTCCGGTGTCGCTGGTCCTGACCTACGACCGGATCCTCGATCCGGGCGCGGTCTGCCATTTCGATCTCGGCGCGCTCTGCTACGGCATCGTGCTCGCAGCCTGGGATCGCGGCCTTGGCAGCGTGATCAACGGCCAGGGCATCATGCGCTCCGACATCGTGCGCGAGGTCGCCGACATCCCGGAAGACGAGGTGATCATGACCTGCGTCGCAATGGGCTATCCCGACGACGGCTTTGCCGCCAATGCGGTACGCTCCGACCGCGAGGCCAACAACGATTTTGTCCGCTACGTCGGCTTTGCCGATTAGCGCCGCGTCGTTCGCTTGCTCAGGGGAACAACCTCGTGCGGCACGCTCGGTTGCGCGATGCACGGGCGTGGTCGGCGCATTTGCGTACGCGCCGACCACGCCGCGGGATATTGAATTCCGCGCCGTGAAACCATCGCGCGAGCGTGAGCACGGCTGAGCGTTTCCGCTATTCTCGCCGGTAAAAAATGCGCTACTGGTTTTTTGAAGCACAACAGCGCGGGCGAGGAATCCCAGATGAGCGACGATGAACAGACAGCTATGATCCGCGAGACCGTCGCGAGATTCGTCGATCGCGAACTGATCCCGCTCGAGCCGCACTATCTGAAATCGAAGCTGCCCGGCAGCGATCACCCCGAGCTCACGTCGGAACAGCGCAAGCGGCTGCGCGACGTCTCGAAGGAGCTCGGCCTCTGGGGCCTCGATGCGCCCGAGGATCTCGGTGGCCACGACCTGCCGACGCGCACGATGGCTGCGGTACACGAAGAACTCGGCCGCAGTTGCGTGCCGTTCGTGCTGCCGCCGGACTCGCCGAACTTGCGCATGCTGCAGGCGGTCGGTACCGACGCGCAGAAGAAGAAATATCTGCAGCCCTATATCGAAGGCCGGATGGCCTCGGCGATCGCGATCTCCGAGCCCGGAGCCGGCGGCGATCCCGCGGGCATGAAGACGCGCGCGGTGCTCGAAGGCGAACAGTGGGTGCTCAACGGCCGCAAGATCTGGATCAGCAATGCGCGCGCCGCCGACTTCATCATCGTGATGGCGCGGGTCGGCAACGATCAGCGCCAGGGCGGCATCACCTCCTTCATCGTCGAGAAGGGCACGGCGGGCTTCATCATCGAGCGCGAGATTCCGATGGTCGGCGGCGGCTCGACCTATGAGATCGTGTTCGAGGACTGCCGCATCCCGAAGGACTCCGTACTGGGCGAGGTCGGCAAGGGCTACGCGCCGATGCAGCTGCGGCTGCGCACGCGGCGGCTCGAGATGGGATCTACCTGCGTCGGCATCACCAAGCGTGCGCTCGACATGATGTGCGAGCACGCCAAACAGCGCGAGACGTTCGGCGTCAAGCTCGCCGAGCGCCAGGCGATCCAGTGGTGGATCGCCGATATCTCCACGCGCATGCATGCGTGCCGGCTGATGGTGCGCGAGGCCGCCGACAAGACCGACCGCGGCGAGGACATCCGCCACGAGGCCTCGATGATCAAGGTGTTCGCGACCGAGATGGCCTATGACGCCTGCGACCACGCCATGCAGACGCTCGGCGCGCTCGGCGTGACGCTGGAATTGCCGCTGAACGCGCTGTGGCAGAAGGCCCGCCTGATGCGGGTCTACGAAGGCCCGAGCGAGGTGCATCGCCAGGCGATCGCCCGCCGCGTGCTCGGCCTGCGCGGCGGCTAGCAGGGCGCGCGGCCCTCAAGCAAACCCGTCATTGCGAGCGCAAGCGAAGCAATCCATCGTGCCGCAGTGGAGACATGGATTGCTTCGTCGCTGTCGCTCCTCGCAATGACGAGGAGAAAACCTGCCACGTGGTCGCCACGTGGTCTCGATTACGCGGCCCGCACGTCGGACAGGAAGCGGTTGACCTGGCCGGCGAGGTCCTTGGACTGCGTCGAGAGCTGTTCGGCCGCGCCCAGCACCTGGTTCGCGGCGCCGCCGGTGTCGTCCGCGGCGCGCTGCACGCCGGAGATGTTGGAATTGACCTCCTGGGTACCGCGCGCGGCTTCCTGAACGCTGCGCGAGATCTCCTTGGTCGCCGAGCCCTGTTCCTCGATCGCGGCGGCAATCGCGGTGCCGATCTGGTCGATCTCGGTGATGACGTCGATGACGCTGCGGATCGCCGTCACGGTCTCGTCGCTCGCGGTCTGGATCGCGGTGATCTGCTCGGAGATCTCCGTGGTTGCCTTCGCGGTCTGGCCGGCCAGCGACTTCACCTCGGACGCGACCACGGCAAAGCCGCGGCCGGCCTCGCCGGCGCGGGCCGCCTCGATGGTGGCGTTGAGCGCCAGCAGATTGGTCTGTGCCGCGATGCTCTGGATCAGCGTCACGACGTCGCCGATCTTCTGCGCGCCCTCGGCCAGCGAGCGCGCGGTGTCGCCGGTACGCCGGGCATGATCGACCGCGCGCGCGGCGATCTCGGTCGAGGTCGCGACCTGGCGGGCGATCTCCGAAATCGAGGAGGTCAGCTCCTCGGTGGCGCTCGCCACCGTCTGCACGTTGGTCGAGGTCTGATCGGACGCCGCGGCGACGATTGCGGCTTGGCGGTTGGTGGCGGCGGCGGTGGCCGACATCGATTGCGCCGTGTCCTCCATCACCGAGGATGCCGCGGACAATCCGCCGACCAGCTCGGTGACCTTGGCTTCGAAGGCGCGGGTCAGATCGTCGAGCACGCGGGCGCGGCGCATCTTGACGTCGTTCTCGGCTTCCTTCTCGGCAGCGAGGCGATCGGCTTCGATCTTGTTGTCCTTGAACACCTGCACGGCGGCGGCCATCGCGCCGATCTCGTCCTTGCGCGCGGCGCCCGGGATCGTCTCGGCAACTTCGCCCGCGGCAAGACGCGACATCCGGCCGGTGAGGGCCGCGATCGGGTTGAGGATGCGGCGGCGGACCATGACGATCAGGCCGGCACTGACGGCAACGACCGCGAGCAGCCCGATCAGCGCCACCACGAAGCTGAAGCGCGCCGACGAATAGGCGCCCGCAAGGCCTTGCTCGGCGTTCTCGTAGAATGCGTCGCGCACGGTGATGATGGAGGCGAGGCCGATCTGGGACTCGGCGTAATAGGTCTCGACGTCTTGCTCATACTTGCCGGAGATCGCGCCTTCCTTGGCGAGCTTCAGCGCCTTGCCGAAGCGCTCGACATAGTCGGCCTGCATCTTGCCCAGCGCCGTCAGGACATTGGCTGATGTCGCCGGATTGTTGCGCAACTCCTGCAGCGTCGAGAGGATCTGCTCGGTGCGGCCGGTGCTGCGGAACAGCTCCAGCTTTTCCTGTTCGGTCGCGACGCGCTTGGCGCCGACCAGCGCCTTGTGCAGGCTGGCATTGAGGCCGCCGGTGTCGCGCAGCGTCCAGGCGACATTGGCGTAGCTGGCCTGGCGGTAGGCGTTGCCGTCAAGGCCGGCGAGGCGCCGCACCTGCTCATCGAGCAGCACGGTGACGCCGGCGTTGAAGACGGAGTTGTCGGCGACGATCTTGGTTGCCGCCGGACGGCGGGCGTCGACCGGACCTGCGATCGCCTTCTCGATCGCGTCGCGGAGCGCGGCGAACTTGGCCTTCAGCGCATCGATCGCGCTCGCAACCGCTTCGCCGTCGTCGAGCGAGCCGGGCAGCGTGGCGCGGACCTGATTGACCTTGGCGAGCGCGCCGTCGGTCAGCTTGCGCAGCTTGTCGAGATCGGTGATCTGCTTCTGGTCGATCGCACCGGTGCTGAACAAGAGGTTGGTGGACATGCCGCGTTCGGAGTTCATGTAGCGCGGGATGTCGCCGACGGCGCGGACGATTTCGAGCCGGCTCTGCGCGGTCGAGACCTTATCCATGGTCTGGTACTTGGTCACCGCGACATAGGCCGCCAGTCCGCCGCCGACCGCGGACAATGAGACGATCGCGGCCGTCAGGAGAGTACCGATTTTCATGGGATGTGCGCCGTTCTTGACGAGAGAGGGGAGACCTCAACCGTAGCGGGCGTGCATTAAGCTTGGGTTTATGATGCGGGAGCCGCCGCAACGGTCCCGGCGGTTTGGTCCGAAGTCGAAGGCGCCGCATCGCCCGGCCGCGCGTGGCGGCGGGGCGTGACACGTCAGTGCTCGTCGTCGTCAGCGCCCTTGGCCGCGGGGCGGTGCTGGGTGGCGCCGTTCGAGCCCGCTTCGCCGCAGGGGAGCTGGTTCCAGGTGCCATCGGCGGCCTGCTGATAGGCCTGGCAGCCGGACGAAGTGGTGGTGGTGGTGGATTTGTCGTCGGCCTTCTGCCGCTCGGTGCTCTTGCCCAGCGCAGGCGTGGCAATGGCAGCGATGGCTGCGAGCGAGCCTGCGAAGACCAGCTTTGCGATCCGCATGTCGGTTCCTCCTTCTCGAAGCGAAAACATATCCAGAAAACAAATCTGGCGATTTTTGGCCACGGCGAAGGGCCTGCGACGAATTGCTTAATGCTGGCGGAACGAGCCGGCATGCCGGTTAAGCCTTGTGCGCGGCGGCTCACCGCGCCCGCGCCGCAGGACGCTGTTGCCGCACCGTGCTAGGATCGCCCCATGACCCACCGCATACTCGTGTTCTACGGCTCCTATCGCTCGGATCGCATGGGCATCCGGCTGGCACACTTCGTCGTCGACGGCCTTCGTGCCCGCGGCAACGATGTCGAGTTGATCGATGCCAAGGAGGTCGGCCTGCCGATGCTCGACCGGATGTACAAGGAACATCCCAAGGGGCAGGCGCCGGCCGTGCTCGAAACGCTCGCCGGAAAAATCCGCGACGCCGACGGCTTCCTGTTCGTCACCGGCGAATACAATTGGGGCATTCAGCCCGGGCTGAAGAACCTGACCGACCATTTCCTCGAGGAATGGTTCTGGCGTCCCGCGGCGATCGCAAGCTATTCGGCCGGGCGGTTCGCCGGCGTGCGTGCCGCGACCGCCTGGCACGGTACGCTGTCCGAGATGGGCATGGTGGTGGTATCGAGCACGATCGGTGCGGGGCCGATCGCGCAGACGCTGTCGGCCGAGGGCAAGCCGATCGGCGAGGGCGGCAAGGCGCTCGAACGCGCCTTTCCGCGCTTTGCCGAGGATTTTTCCTGGTGGATCGAAGCCGCCAAGGCACAGCGGGCGCGCAAGGCGCCGCCCTACTGAGCGCAGGTCTGCCAATCCCGGGAGTTTCGCGATCATGGGCCTCTTCACATCGCCGTTCGATCCCGCATGCGAGACCGCCCTGGTCACCGGCGCGGGCAACGGCATCGGCCGCGCCATTGCGCAGGCCCTGGTCGGCGAAGGTGTGCGGACGGTGTTTGCCGATCTGTATGAGGACAGGGTTCTGGCGGCGATCAAGGCCGCGCCGCGTCCTGAACTCGCGGTCAGCTGGGTTGGCGATCTCGCGCAGCACGCGGCGTGCGACGCCCTGCTGGCGCATGCGCAAGCCTCGCTCGGACAGGTCACCCATTTCGTCCACAGTGCTTCGCCGCCGCGCCGCGAAGCCGATCATGCGATGGCCGTCGATCAAGAGATCTGGCGGCAGATGCATGCGGTCAATCTCGATGCCGGCTTTCATTTGTCGCGCGAACTGGCGCGCAGGCTGATCGCGGCGAAGACGCCGGGCTCGTTCCTGCTGCTCACCTCGCTGCATGCCGGCACGCCACGCAACCTGCCGCATTACTCGACCGCGAAGGCCGGCATGGCGATGCTGGTGAAGGAGCTTGCCAAGAGCTGGGGCCGCTATGGCATCCGCGTCAATGCGCTGGTGCCCGGCGCGATCGCGGCCGGCGGCTTCGTCGCCGATCCGGCGCTGGCAAAGCACATTCCGCTCGGGCGGCTTGGCCAGGCGGACGATCTGGCGCCGATGGCGCTTGCCGTGCTCTCGCACAAGCTCTCGGGTTACGTCACCGGGGCGTCGATCGTGGTCGACGGCGGCCTGTCGCTGACCAACTGGTTCGCGCCGCCGGAGCTCGATTGAGGATTCTTGTCTGACGCGTTTTCTTCACGCGAACCGGTGCCCATCCCGCATCAAGTGTGGGACAGGCTTCGCTCGAAAACGCTTTCTATTCCTTCGTCCTGATGTAACCCGCAAGCCGCGTCTTCTGGTCCTGGCACCAGGTCGTCATGCTACCGGCGCGGCGCTGATCGAGGTCGGTGGTCTGGGTCGCGATCGCGACCTCCGTCATCAGGTCGTCGGCCTGCTTCTCGCCCATCTTGCCGCCGGTATGCATGAAGGCGATCGCCTTGCGCACCTTCTCGGTGGTGCCGTCGGGCAGATGCATGTCCTGCGCCCGCTGCACGAGGTCCTGATAGACCAGATCGGTGCCGGGGCACTCGACCTTGGCGGCGAAGGCCTGCAGCACCATCGTGACATAGGCCGCGCGCGGATCGGCATGGGCAGGGGTTGCTGCGACAATCAGGCCGCCGATCAGCAGGGCGTAACGCATGAATTTCCTCCGGTGGTTTTGGACGTTTTTTGTGAAGCTAGCGTCCAAGGGAACCGAGTGCAACCGCTAGGACACACTCACGGAAAGAACCGATCAAACGGACGTGTTCCAACCTGCGCTGCCACGATTTGAGCACGATTTCGGCAGCATGTGGCACAAGTTGACGCAGGGGAGAATGATCGTGTCAAAGTTGGGGCTTGCTGCGGTGCTGGTGGGATCGCTTGCGCTTGGCGGCTGCATGCAGGCGACGCTGTCGCCGGCGACGGATGTCGCGATGACGTCGCGCGATCGGCAATTGCTGGCGCATCCGCCCTATGCGGATGCCAAGATCCCGCAGCAGTTCCAGCGGCACATTGTCGAGTACACCCGTCGGGAGCAGCCGGGCTCGATCCTGGTCGATACCGACGCGCGCTACCTCTATTACGTGCTGCCCGGCGGCAAGGCGATCCGTTACGGCGTCGCCGTCGGCGAGGAGGCGATGGCCTTCTCCGGCGTCGCCACTGTCGGCCGCCTGGCCGAATGGCCGGATTGGGTTCCGACCCAGGATATCCAGGAGCGGCTCGGGCCGTATCCGAAGCGTGTCGCCGGTGGACCGGCCAATCCGCTCGGCGCCCGCGGCATCTACCTCTACCAGGGCAACAAGGACACGCTGTATCGCATCCATGGCACCAACCAGCCCGAATATATCGGGCAGGCGATCTCGTCGGGCTGCATTCGCATGACCAATGGCGACGTGATCGACCTTTATCAGCGGGTCAAGCCGGGCGCGACCGTGGTCGTTCTGCCGCCGGGACAGAGCGCGTAATTCGAATACAAAGTGTATTGCGGCCGATCGCGTCATCGCGATCGGCCGCACGCTTTTTTAAAGGTCGGTCAGGCTCAGCGCAGCGGCATCGGCGGCCGAACCACCGGGCCGCCATCATCCGCGTCAACAACCGAGGACTGCTGCTGCACCGGCCGCGGTGCCGCAACCGCCTGCGGGGCGGCGGCGGGAGCCGGCAGCGGTGCTGCTGATGCAGGCGGTGGAGGCGGCGGGATATAGGCCTGCGCCGGCCGGCGCACCGGTGGCGGCGCAACGGCGGCATGCGGCGCCGCCTGCGGCGTGACCGCGGCGCGCGGGCGCGGCGGAGCGACCGGCCGCGGCTCGACGGCCCTGGTCTCGGTCGTCTTCGCGACGCGCTGTGCCAACTGATCCTGGCCGGCCTTGAGCTGATCGATGCTGGTCTTCAACTGCTCGATCTGCTGTCCCATCGACGCGAGATCGCGCGCCATCGATTGCAGCAATTGCGTCTGGTCGGGTGCCGCTGCGGCTGGTGCCGCCGCGGTAGCGGGCGCAACCGGCGCTCCTGCGGCAGCCGGTGCCGCGGCAGGGGCGGGCGCCGGCGCGGCCGTGGCGGGCACGGCCGTGGCGACGTCCTGTGGCGGAGTGGCCGGTGCAGCTTCAGCTGCCGCCTGATCGGTTGTCGCCGCCGGTGCTGGCGGCGCACTCACCTGATCCGAGGCGGAGGCTGCCTTGCCTGGGATCAGCGAAGTCAGTGCAGCGATCTGAGGCGCCCACTCGGCGGCGATCTGCTTGGCGCGATCGCCGTAGTGCTGCCACGCCGCGGTGCCCATGGCGCCAGCGATCGCGAAGCAGAACCAGAAGGCGCGGATCGCCCATTTGCTGGTGGGGCGCGGCGCGCGGTCCAATCTGATGTCGTCCAGTCGGCCGTCATGGCTTGGCGCGCTATAGGCCGGCTCGGCCGCTACTGACATTGTCGTGACCGGCGGCACCGAGGCGACGGCCGCGGCGGACGCGACCGGGGGCGTGGACGTAGGCGCGAGGCTCGAGCCGAAATAGGGCTCGCGTTGCCCCGGCGCTGCCCTTCCGGCAGGCGCAGCGGCGTTGTCCGGGCGTACCGGAGCGAAGCTGGGTTCGATCGCGAAAATATCGTGTGGATCTGCGTCTTTCAGTGTCGATTGCATGGCGGTCCCCGTTTCATTCCAAGGTCAACCGCAAATGGGCGGCCGGCAAATTTACGCTCTGTATTGACCCCTGACCCTGTCCCCACGACTCCAGTCCGGTTTGACCAAAGCAAGGCGAGAGGGTGGAGAGGTTGGGGAGTTTCGGGAACCCAAGCCGGGGACGAAGCGCACGAACGTCCACGGCCTCTCGCGCAGCGCCCCTACCGCATTCCGGATGAAAGCTCCCTGGGTTGTGTGGCGCATCCACCACACCCGAGGGCAAATCGCATGGCGTCCGGCACCTCCGACCGTGCTCCGCCACCGTTCCGCCCCGATTGGATTCGGCTGATAGGCCGTTGGATTTTCGGCTTGGGCTGGGGGCGCAAGTTGGGGGTGCAACATGTCACGCGACGATGCAGTCAACTCGTACGTCGGCGTCAAATGCAGCGCGCATGGTGCTGCGGCCCCGATCCCGTTTGCGCATGCCCAAAAGCCGCTCCGGCTACTTGCCGTGATGATCGGCGCGGCGTCGCTCGCGGCGTGCGCGCAGTCCTCCGTTGTCAGCCAGCGCTCACAGGCGCTAGCGAGCCGGCCTGCGTCGATCGAGCCGACGCGGGCTGCGTCATCTGCGACACGCACACGTGTCGCCACGGCGCGCAAGCATACGCCGTATGCCTCGCGCAGGACCGGCCACACCAAGATTGCGTCGCAGGGCGTCGCGAGCTTCTACAGCGAGGAGCAGCCGACCGCAAGCGGCGAGAAGTTCGACGGACGCGAGTTGACCGCCGCGCATCCGACATTGCCATTCGGCACCAAGCTGCGCGTGACCGACGTCAAGAGCGGTCGTTCGGTCACCGTGCGCGTCAATGACCGCGGACCCTACGTCCCCGGGCGCATCGTCGACGTCTCGCATTCTGCGGCGCAATCGCTCGGCATGATCGGCAAGGGCATCACGAATGTCAGGCTCGACGTGGTGCAGTAAATAGCGTGGCGCAAGCCAGGTTCGGGATTTTTGCCAGCTCGATCGGGAAAAAGTCCCGGCGTTGCGCGCGCTTTAATCCTGTTGTCCGAATGACGGCGGCAAATAGAATTGTTGCCGCTACTTCCCCGCGCTCTCCATTTCCAGGCGCGTGGATTTCTACCCAATGAACCTTCCCCGCCTTGGTGTCCCTCCAGGGCGGGGTTTTTCTTGTGGCCGCCATGCGCGCCGCATGCGTCGACAGGGCGAGCCGGCGCCATAACCTCCGTTCTGCTTTGGAGGGCGGCCATGCCAAACAACAATCAAGAAACTGACGGCTTCGCACGCTCGAGGACGGCAGAGGCACGCACCGGATCGAGGTCGGCCTCGATGCGCCGCGCGAGGGCACCGCGACGATGACTGGCAACAAGCTGCATCACGAGTACCAGCCCGACCTGATGCGCGTGGTCGCGAGCGGCAGCTGGCGCGACCTGCGCACGTTCGTGATGACCTGGACCTGCGTGGAATCGGCGTTTCGCGACACCGTGACCTGCACCTTCGAGGGGCCGCAGATGCGATTCGCGCGCAGCGTCAACTCATTGGCGCTGGATATGCCGACCTTGATGGGAAAGCTCGCATAGGCGCGACCGAACGTTGCGCGCTGGCGGATCCTGCGCCGGCGGTTCCACCAAATTGTCACAGTCCCAGCGAAATCCGGCCCAAAGCCGCTGCAAACAAACGCCGGATGGACCAAGTCGGCGAGGGACAAGCGTTGGCCTACAAGATGATCGCAGAACGCGAGAACGAAACGGTCAGGATCGAGCGCGAGAGCACCTTCATCATCATCGCCAAGGCCAAGGTCTGGGCGAGCGAAGGGTGGCAGGTGGTGATCACCGACAAGGACGGGAAATCATACCCGCCCGAGGAGTTCGACAAGCTGCTCGCGGCTTGACGCCAAAGCGCGATGAGTTCGGGTTGAAGCTTCATCGCGCTTTAGCTCTTCAGTTAGAGCATGATCTCCTCGGAAAACCGCTTCGCACTTTTCCGGATCATGCTTTAGCGTTGCGCTGACACCAGCAGCATCATCGGCCGTTCGAGCTCGTCGGCCAGTTCGGGCGCGGCCTTGACCTGCTCCCGCGTCGGGCAGAATTCCTCGACATGGCGCAGCGTGAAGCCGGCGGCGATCAACGCGTTGATCGTGGTGCCGATGGTGCGGTGATATTTCAGCACGCCCTTCACATACCAGTCGGTCCGGCGTTCGCCTTCGATGAAGTAGCGGTTGACCGGCCAGGTCTTGTGGCCGTCTTCGTCCTGCCCCCAGTCCGGATGGACGGCCGCCATGTAGACCGGATGCTCGACGGTGAAGACCAGATGCCCCTCCGGGACCAGCGCGCGATACAGCATGCGCGCCAGGCGATCGAAATCCCTGATGTAGTGGAAGGCGAGGGCGGAGTAGGCGAGATCGAAGGTAGATTTCGGCAGCTCCAGCGTCTCGAGGTCGGCGATCTCGTAGGTGATCGCCGCATCCTGCGTCATGGCCGCGGCGCGGCCGATCATGTTCTGCGAGAGGTCGATGCCGAGCACGTCGGATGCGCCTTGCTCGCGCATCCAGCGCGACACCCAGCCGAAGCCGCAGCCGAGATCGACCACGCGCTTGCCCGCGACATCGGGCAGCATGGCGCGGATCGCCGGCCATTCGGGCGCACCGAGCAGTCCGCGGACCTGCCGCGGCAGCTGGTTGTAGCCGGCGAAGAAGCCGGGATCGTCATAGATGTTCTGCGCCATGGCTCTCTCTGTAGCCGCCGCCGCGCCGGGTGGGAACCGCTGATTGTGGCGCGCCCGGCGCGCTGCTGGAACCAGACGCGGCGCTCGGTGGTTTCTGATGTCAGCAGTCGACAGCCGAGGAGAGCGCCATGTTAGCCGAGATGCAAATCCACACCATCGCGCGGCAGATGCTGTTGAAGCACGGTCCGCAGGCGATCGCCCAGGCCGCGCAGAACGCCGTGGCCTGCGAGAGCAAGGGCGAGACCGACGACGCGCGCGACTGGCGCCATATCGAGGACGCGCTGAAGATGATGCGCGGACCGCATCAGAGCTGACGGCGGGCGGGGCAGCGACCCCGCCGTCGCGCAACAACACTGGGACCGCGCGAGGCGAGCGCGGTCGCCGCAGATCTAACCGACGGACGCTAGCCCGCCCTGCGCCACCGCGGCACGGGATCGAGCGGCGTGCGGTAGAGCTCGCGCCGGTCGATGTCGGTGACGCGCACCGCGCAGCCGCGCGCCTTCAGCTCCGGCTTGACCTGCGACAGCTCGTTGGCGAGCTGGTCGGCGCGGTCGGAGGCGAGACTGATGTCTTCGAGGATGATGGTTCCTTGATTGCGGAACTCGTCCCCCACCACGAGATCGAAGGTGTAGTACGGCATTCCGAAGTCTCCGTTTCGGTTTGCATCACAGGGTAACACTGAGTCGAGCATTCCCTAAGATGCGTGGCGCACAATCAACGTGCGATCGGCGCAAAAACGATGTGCAGCGCATCAAGCACGACGAACGAACAAGCCACGCCGCACGGCGAAGGAGTCCTTTGAACCAGCTCACCGCCATGCCGTTAAGATTTGATTAAAACAGTCGTCGCAAGCTCAGGACCAAGTGGAATCGCAGCGGAACCGGACTCCGGGAACCGGCAGCTGCAGGAGAAGGCCGGTGGCGTAACGCCCGCCGGCCTTTTCTCGTTGTGGATGCCGCGAAGCTAGTCGCGCAGCGCGGCTTGCCGCCGGGCGCGGCATTTCGGGCCAGGCCCGCGCATGTAATACAGTTCGGGGCGATAGGGATTGATGACGCCATCGATCAGCGCGACGCAGCGCGCGACGAGGCGGGCGAGGTGGCGTCGCAACGGCTGCAGGGCAAGTTCCATCGCATTCATGGCACGCCCTCAATGCAGCTCGCCGAGGATGGCAGTGAACGGCAGCTCGAAGATCTCGGTTCCGATGTCGTCGGTGACGTGGACCGCCCAGTTGCGCCAGTCCTCCACACTCGGTGTCATGACAAAGCTGCGCGCCAGTTGCTCCGCATACACGCGCGCCTCCGCCAGATCCATGGCGGCGCCGGTGCGATCCAGGATGACGTGCTTGTCGTCGGAGCAGTGAAAGAAAACTGCAGACATTCTTCCGATTCCCATGCCGAAGCGATTCTCGCGCGTTGCAATAGCAGCGCGCGCGGGCACGGAGAATCCGGGTGATCCCCCATCGGTAAACTACGGGGATTCCAGACGATTTGAATCACGCGGCTGTGATCAGCCCGACGTCAGAAGATCGGCTCGCCGATCGCAACCTCGCTGCGCGGACCGAGCACGATCACCTCGCCGCTGGCGTCCTTGGCGCCGAGGATCAGGAGTTCCGAGGTGAAACCCGCGATGTTCTTCGGCCCGAGATTGCAGATGCACACGACCAGCGCGCCGACCAGCGCCGCCGGCTCGTAATTCGTGATCTGCGCGCTCGACCACATGATTCGCCCGGCGCCGACATCGACGCCGACCTTGTAGGACGGATTGCGGGCGCGGGGAAACGGCTGCACCTCGACGACCTCGCCGATCCGGATATCGAGGCGGGCGAAGTCGTCGTAGCTGGCCTGCGGCTTGAGCGGGGACATCAGCGCTCCTGGAACGCAAGGCGGACACCGAGCGCGATGTAGATCGTGCCGACCACGCGGCCCTGCCACTGCCCGATGCGGCGATGCCGACTGATCCACGGGCTGATCTGGCCGGCGGCGAGCGCCAGCAGCGAGGTGTAGACCGCGCTCATCACGACGAAGATAAGGCCGAGGGTCGCGAACTGCGCCACCGCCGAGCCGTGGCCGGGGTGCACGAACTGCGGCAGGAAGGCGAGGAAGAACAGCGCGGTCTTCGGATTGAGCATTTCCGCCCAGATCGCCTGCCGGAACGCGCGGCGCGGATCGACCGGCTGCGCCGCCGGCAAATCCAGCTCGTCGTTCTTCTCGAACAGGGCGCGGACGCCGAGCACGATCAGGTAGATCACGCCGGCATATTTCACGACCGAGAACGCCAGCGCCGAGGTCATCAGCACGGCCGAGAGGCCGAATGTCGCCATCGCGGTGTGGACGAGATCGCCGAGGGCGATCCCGAACCCGGTCGCGACGCCGACGCGCGCTCCGCCGGTGACCGAACGCGCGAGCACCAGCAGCACCGCCGGCCCGGGGATCAGGAACAGGCCGAGCACGACGGCGGCGTAGGTGAGGAGGGTGGTGATGTCGATCATGAAGACCTGTCCCGGATGTCAGGATGCGGCGATGGTAACCGCCGCGAAGCGCGGCTTCGGATCAAGCATCACGCCGGCGCTTTCGACAATGCGCATTTCCTCGGTCCCGCTCTGCGCCGTGCGCTCCAGCACGCCGTGGATGCCTGACGCAGCGTGGCTGAGCGCATCCGGCGTCGCAAGGCCGCGCGCGCGGGCGGCGACGAACAGCGCGGCGAACAGGTCTCCGGTGCCGGACGGGCTGATCGGAACCCGCGGCGTGCGCACGCGCCAGGCGCAAGTCTTGTCGGATTGAGTGCGCTCGATCGCCAGCGTCTCGATCTCGCTGTGCGGCGTGCCGGCCAGCTCGGCGCTGGTGACGACGATGGTCGCAGGTCCCCGCGCCATCAGCGCGCTCGCCTGCGCGACGACGTCGTCGATCGTCGTCGCGCGTGCGCCGCAGAGGAATTCGAACTCGAAATGATTGGGCGTGATGATGTCGGCGAGCGGGCAGAGCTGGTCGCGCACCAGCGGCGGGATGTCCGACCGCACGAACATGCCGCGGTCGCGGTCGCCGAGCACGGGATCGCAGCAATAGAGCAGGGCCGGGTTCGCCGCCTTCGCGCGCTCGACGAAGTCGGCAACGTCCATCGCGATGTCGGCCGAGCCGAGATAGCCCGACAGGATCAGCCGCGCGGCCTCGACCGCGCCGCGCTCCTCGATGCCGCGCAGCAGGTCGGCGACCAGCTGCACGTCGAGCACCCGGCCGCGGATGGTCGGATAGCCCGGCCGATTGCTGAGCAGCGTGGTCGGCACGGCGACGACATCGATGCCGTGCAGCTGGATCGGAAAGCTGGCGGCGCTGTTGCCGACATGGCCCCAGGCGACCTGTGACTGGATCGAGATGACGGTCATCTTGTGCGCATCACCCGAACAGTACGGCGTAGATGACGTAGAGCCAGCCCAGGATACCGTGGATGATGGCCCACAGGATCGAATGGTTCTTGGTGTAGGAGATCGCGATCGCCAGCGCCGAGCCGAACCCCACGCCGTATTTCGCGCCCTCGACGCGGACGCCATAATATCGATTGCCGTTCATGGGGAATCCTTCCAGCGGGAGGGCGTGAGCGTGGAGACAGCGTAACCTGCCAGTTGCCGTCAGTTCAACGGCGGATTGGGATTCCGCGGCATTGCTAAGCTCGATCATTCCTGGGCAAAGCCCTCGCCTTTACTGCCGGCATGACGGTGATGGAGTCGGCGCGCGCATCTTTCTCCATTCGCCGGGACGACATCGAACGTGTGGTGCGCTGCGAGTCATACATCCGCATTCTCGCGACATGTTTTGTCTGACCGCACCCATGGGCCGCGAGCAAAGGGCAGTAAGCGGAATATTTTCTTATTCTGATATCGACAGGTTTTGCTGAGTTGCCCGTGGGGCTGTTTTGTCGCAGGCGGCGCAGCCGGGTTTGATTTGCGGGTTCGCGTCGGGACCTCGTCTGTCACGCTGCGATCAACCGATCGTGTCGGATCGACGTGGAAGAAGATGCGTGGGTGGACTGTCCTGCATCCAAACGCTTGCCTCATGGCGTCGGAATAAGACGGCAGAGCGATCGATCATGATGTGAGCGCGAACCGATCGGCGGCGGCGAACAACGCGCCGGCGCGCCGTATCCAACAGGAGCAACTGATGTCAGGGATCAAACAGATTGCGGCCGCGCTGACCGCGCTCGCCATGCTGACGGCGTCGGCCATGGCACACGAAGTGCCGGCGGCGGGCCCATCCGCGCTCGTGAAGAGCCATGCCGCCGCCGGCCGCTGGAGCGGCGGTCCGCCGCGCATGGCGGTCCCGCATTTCGGCGAGTCCGAGGCGCTGCCGCGCGACCAGCCCGGCGGCGTCTGCGATCACGGCGACAATGCCATGATCTGCTGAGCCGGATCGTGCATGGCGGTGATCTCCGGCGAAAGTTGCGCTAGCCTTGCTGGGTCGTCTCCCTCCAGCTCGCGAGCGCCGCCGCCATGCACATCCTCCGTCCCCAGTTTCGCATTGAGCAAGACCGCGCGCTCGCCTTTGCGGCGGCGCGCGGCTTCGGCGCCATCGTCGCCGCCGATGCACGCGGCCCGCGCGCGTCCCACGTGCCGTTCGTGATCGAGCGGCGCGACGATCGCGTGATCGTGCAGATCCATCTCACCGCGAAGAATCCGCTGGTCGAGCTCGCCGACGGTGTCAGGCGCTTTCTCCTGATCGTCTCCGGCGATGACGCCTACATCTCGAACGACTGGTATGTCTCACCCGACAACGTCTCGACCTGGCTCTACGAGGCGGTGCATTTGTCCGGCGTCGCGCATCTGCGCGATCACGGCGAGAACCGCGGCCATGGCGACGCGCTGCTCGCGGTCTCCGAGGCGCGGCTGCAAAAGCAACCCTGGGACCTGACGCAGATGGAGCCCGGCAAGCGCGAAGCGATGCTGGCGGGGATCAGGGTGATCGACATCGTCGTCGACGAGATCGAGGGCCAGTCAAAGCTGAACCAGCACAAGAGCGATGCGGATTATGTCGCGCTGGTCAATCGCCTCGCGCGCGCGGAGGAGACGGCAAGCCAAAGGCTGGCGGAGAAGATGCACGCGCTGCGGCCGGAGCTTGAATACGACATTGGACCGTGCGGAAGGCGGGTCAGCTCCGTGTAACCCGGCGCTGTCTCTACGCGACAGAGGGCGGATTACGCTTGCGCTAATCCGCGCCATAGAGCCGATCGGCATCGAGTCCGCAAACGTGTTGTTAAGAATCGCTCCGCGCTGATTTGTTCGATTCCGATTCGTTCTTTGCGAACAAAATGGAGTCGAATGGGGAACATGTGGTGCGTGGATCCATGTAGCCCGCACGAGCGAAGCGATATGCGGGCCTGACCACGTACTCTTGGAGCGGTCCCGGATGTCGCTTCGCTCATCCGGGCTACATGTGGTGGAGCGCCAGGAAGCTCACGACCTCGCTGTTGAATCGATCCGGCTGCTCGATATTGAGGATGTGAACGCCGGGCAGCAGGACAAGCTTGGCATCGGTGATTGTCGTGGCGATATCAGCGCTGTGGCTGGCCCGCGTGACCGTGTCGCTCTTGCCGCCGATGACGAGGGTCGGCGCCGCAATCAGCGAGATGACGCGGCGGAGATCGACGTCGCGCAGTGCGGCGTAACATCCGGCGAGACCGCGCGGCGGCGTGGTCAGCACCATGTTGCGGAATTCGTCGACGACCTCGTTCGGCGTGGCCAGCATCGCTGCCGGAAACCAGTTGCGCATGAAGCCGTCTGCGATTCCATTCATGTCCGTGGCCGCGAGCACCGCGCGGATCTGTTCGTCGAACGCCAGTTCGGACGCCAGATAGGACGAGGTGTTCGAGAGGATCAGGCGGTCGATGCGGTCAGGCGCGAAGATGCCGAGCCATTGCCCGACGAAGCCGCCGAGCGACAGACCGAGGAAATGCGCGCGATCGATGCCGAGGGCGTCGAGCAGTTCGACCACGTCGCGGCCGAGCCGGTCGATCGAGTAGGCGCCCACCGGTGCGTCCGACCCGCCGTGACCGCGGGTGTCGTAGCGGAGCACCCGAAACGACCGGCTGAGGGCCGGCATCGAACGATCCCACATGTGCAGGTTGGTGGCGATCGAGTTCGACAGCGCGAGCACCGGCCGATCGTCGGGACCGTCGATGCGGTACGCAATCCGGCAGCCATCCGCCGTGGTGAAGTGTCGATCGCCGCTCATCTCGTCAGTCCCTTGTGCTGGTGGAAGCCGGCAGGCTTCGCATCGACCCAGGCTAGGACTCGCGCCTTCGAAGAAAAATTACTAAGATTGATCAATCTCTGTAGGTTTTATGAACAATGGATCGGATCAAGCTGCACGATTTGCGCTGCTTTGACGCTGTCGCGACCGAGGGAAGCTTTCAGGCCGCCGGCACGGCGCTGAACCGGTCGCACCCGTCGGTGTTTGCGGCGGTCGCCCGGCTCGAACAGCAACTCGGCCTCACGCTGTTCGATCGCAGCGGATACCGTATCGGGCTGACGGACGCCGGCCGGACGTTTCACGCACGCGCGCAGGTGACGCTGCGCGAGCTCGATCTGCTGCGGGGCTATGCGGAGCAGCTTGCAGGCGGAGAAGAAGTCGTCCTGCGCATCGTCATCGGCGACCTGTGCCCGCGGCCGCCGGTGCTGCAGATGCTCTCGGCGTTCTTTGCCCGCTATCCCAACACGCGCCTGCACCTGGAATATGAGGCGGTCGGCGGACCGCTCGAGCGCCTGATCGATGATAACGCCGATCTGGTGTTTCATCGCGCGGAGCCGTCCGATCCGCGCTTCGAACAGATCAGGCTCTCGCGCACGACCATGGTGCCGGTCGTCGCTCCCGGCTTTCTGCCGTTTGCGTGGACGAAGAAAGTCACGCCGGAGCAGATGCGCCCCTTCGCGCAGTGCGTCATCCGCGACACGGCGCGGCGAGCGTCGCCGGAAAACTTCTTCCTGATCGAAGGTGCGCATCAGTGTAGCGTGCCGGACCAGATGATGAAGAAGGAGCTGATCCTGCATCGTCTTGCCTGGGGCCATCTGCCCGCATGGCTGATCGAGGACGAGCTGCGGGACGGCAGGCTGATCAGCATCGCCGGACCGAATTTTCCGGGCCGCGAGGAAAATCTTGCGGCAGTCCGTCATCGCCAGCATTCGCACGGACCGGTCGCCGAAGCGCTCTGGCTTCACCTCAAAGGCTGGCGGCTCGCTCAGCGTGCAGGGCGGGCGACCCGACCGGTCCGCGCGAAGCGCGGCCGATAATGGGCGCGGAGTAACCCGACGCGGTGATGTCGTCGGTGGATGTCCGATTACGCTTGCGCTCATCCGCCGTACGAAGCGCCGCGGCATCGAATCGCGCAAACCTCTTGTTAAGTATCGTTTTGCGTCGATTTTTCGATTCCGATTCGTTCCTCGCGAACAAACTGGAGTCGGATCGGGAACGTGGCCGTGGTGCGACTCATCGATCGATCAGTGATGCGGGAGAACGCAGTGTGCCTGAGATGCGCCGCGGTGTTGCACGCCGAGAGCAATAATCCCATCATGATACAACATCGATTGTTCGGATGCGGTCGATGTATGTGCGTTGTTAACATCTGGATCGCGCCGATTTTCCTGATTCCGATTCGTTCTGCGCGAACAAACTGGAGTCGGATCGCGAACGCGATCGTTGTGCGGCCCACGGGAGCAAGGTGCAGTTTATGCCATAGCTTGCGCGACGATGCGGAGAGTTCGGCACCGATCGCGCGAGGTTGCGAGGAACTATCGTGGAAATTGTAGTGAATCGTTGCCACGCGGCAACATCAAGGAACTATTTCAGGTAGCAATTCATCACGCCGCAATTATGTGACTGAATATTTCATCCCCAAGCGTTAGCGTGCAGTGGGGCCGATTTGTGGAGACCGCGGATGGATGCACCGCGAACTCGTTCGGCCTTGATTCCATCAACGATGCCAACCGAAGCCTCGGTAGGATCCAACCGACAGCACGCATGTTCCGCTCCGACGGAGCGATACTGGCAGACGCGAGTTCGTCCCTTCTTATTGGGGACCGCGGCGTCGCTCGTTTCCGGCAACGTCGCGGTCGCCGCGGACCGAATCCATCTGGGCTTCGACGGCTATCGCTCCGCGACCAATGACTATTGCATCAATGCGAGCAGCGTGCAGGGCGATCCGCAGACTGGATTCATGTGGCGCTTCAGCAAGAGCGGAACGCTTACCGGAGGACCTACCTTCCTCGATCTGCGAACGGACACTGCAACCGAGGTGTTTCCGCCATCGTTCGACGATCATGAGAAGTTCAGGGCCTGGGGCAGCGTCCTAGGACCTCTGATCGGCGAAAAATCCATATCAAACGATGTCAATGCGTTCCGTGACCAGGTCTGTTCGATATCGCCGCCGCCATCGCCACCAGGGCCGCCGGGGCCACCTCCGCCTCCGCCTCCACCTCCACCCACTCCGGTGCCACCGTCACCGCCGCCACCGCCTCCGCCGGGGCCACCGCCGCCACCACCACCACCGGCGCCGCCACCACCTCCGCCGCCATCGCCAATGCCGGTGCCGCATGCGAACCTCGCACGCGCGTTGGGGACGGACTTTGCGCGCAGCTACTTCATCTCGGACGCGATCTTTGCGGGGTTCAACCAGTACGCAAGCATCGCCACCAATCCTTCCTATGCGTCGATCGGCCACGGTTGGCATGCTTGGGTAACACCGCGCCAGGTCAATTTCACCGACCGCATCGTCGGACTCACGTCGTACGGCACGCTGTCTGAACTCACATACGGGCTCGACTACCGTGTCAGCCCGGATCTCGTTGCCGGCTTTGCGTTCAATCCTGAAAGCACCAAGTCACCTACGACGGACTGAATGCATCGATTTACCAGTCGGGAATCGGCGGCGGACCCTACCTGGGATGGCTCGTCAGCCCGACGACACTGTTTGATGCCTGGCTCGGTTACGCACGGCTTGATCGTGCCTTCGACGTTTTCGGCCATGGTGCCAATATGCCTGTCGACCGCGTGTTTCTATCGGCGAGCCTGACCCAGATTGTCGATACGCCATGGGCGCGCGTCGTGCCCCGGTTCACGTTTTTTCATGCTCACGACAACGTCGGGGGCGTTACAAGCGGCCAGGGATTTCCCATCCCCGGCCAAGCCTACAGCTGGGGCCACGTCGAAGGTTCTGTGGAGGTCAATCGAGATTTCGTGGTCGACCAGCGTTTCCTACTGCAGCCGTTCGTCCAGGCAACGTTGCGATACGACACGCAACAGCTTGTCGATACCGTTACCACGATCGACGGCACCGACATTGGGCTCACGCGCTGGCATGGACAGCTGCGTGGCGGCGTTCGCGCCCAACTTGGATCGCAAGCCGAACTGTGGCTATCGGGCGGCTATTTGTCATTCTTCACACCCGGGATCGATGCCTGGGAGGCGAAAGCGCATTTCCGGATGCGCTTCGACGAGACGAACTCGGCGTTGGCCGCTTATATGCCGGTCAAGGCGCCGCCGCCAGTCGCCCCGTTCAGCTGGACTGGCTGCAGTGTCGGCGTGAATGCGGGGTATGGTTCAGCCAAGGCGCAATTCTCTTCCGATCCAAATGGCGCCATCATCGATTTCGCGCAACGTAACGGCGTCCTTCCCGAAATCGCCGCTCAACAGGCGGGCTCGATCAGTACCCGGAACACGGGAGGGCTGACTGCCGGCGGCGGCCTCTCCTGCAACGTGCAGTATGACAAGACGGTCATCGGACTAGAAACCGACATCAACTACACAGATCTGCAATCGTCCCAGCTGCGCGGGCCGTTTCCGCTCGCGGCCGGCGTATCAACCACTTGGGAAAACAGTTTTCGCTCGAATTACCTCGGCACGGTCCGTGGGCGTCTGGGAATCCTGGCCAATCAATCGAACATGCTGTACGTGACCGCGGGCCTCGCCTATGCGGATTATGCATTTTCGACGGCAACAGATTTTCCCGGCTTCAGTGGCTTTCGATTTGCGGGCTCCGACTCCCGTGCGAAGCCGGGCTGGACGGCGGGCGTCGGCTGGGAGGCCGTCGTGAGCGGCCCTTGGACCGCCAAGTTCGAATATCTCTATGTCGATCTCGGTGATCGGACGGCCCCGGCACCGCAGAACATCGGTGGGCTCAGCGCGTACGCTTGGGACCACTCGGCGAAATTGACTGAAAACATTGTTCGCGTAGGGTTGAGCTATAAGTTGACTGGTCCGCCAAGCAGCGGCAGCAGCTGGTTCTCGCGATAAGGCTGGGTGATGCCAAAGCTCATTGCCTATACGATGGACGGCCATGCGGTTCACATCCGGCCTGCATCGCCGGAGCGCGATTGGATGGATGCTTCCGACCAGCGCTATGCGTACCGCTGCCTGCCACTCAACATTGCAAACGCCCATGGCTGGGAACTGCTCTGTCCGTCAGGCTTCTCGGCTCGTTGGGACGGGCTCAATCATAAGGAGACCATTCGGGTCAAGGCTGATTTCGGCACCGACGCGCCGGCTGTGAGTCACTTCGGACATGGTGTATTGACCTTCCACGTCCCGTGCCTGTTCCGCACCGATCCTGGTTTCGACCTTTTTGTCACCGGACCCATCAACAGGCCGAAAGACGCCATTGCGCCGTTGAGCGGGGTCATCGAGACGGATTGGTCACCGTACACCTTCACGATGAACTGGCGATTCACGCGTTCAAACACAAAGATGCGATTTGAGCGGGGGGAGCCCTATTGCCATCTTTTTCCGATTGAGCGTGGCAGTCTTGAGCGGATCGAGCCGGAGACGTTGCCACTATCGAAGGCGCCCGACATCGAGCGCGAGCACAGACTGTGGTCCGAAGGCCGCAACGCCTTCAATACCGACTTGCAGGACCCGGGATCGGGGGCAACGCAGCAGCGGTGGCAAAAGACCTATTTTCGGGGCCTCAATCCCTCGGGCGAGGAAACGCATGCGGATCACCGGAGCCGGCTTCGCTTGAAGGATTTCGTGTCAAAGGATTAGTCCGGCCGACGGGCCGAATTTGTGCGGACAGCGCACGGCCCCACATCGCCCCGCAGCGCAATCGCTACGCGCCGTTGATGATGCACACGACTTCTTAATGTTTGGACTCTCCTGACTTGTTCGATTCCGATTCGTTCTTGGCGAACAAATTGGAGTCAGATGCAGAACGTCGCTGTGGTGCGCGATGCGTTTCTCTGCTCCACTCGGCGCGCATAGGAGAGTGGATTGATGGCCAAGAAGGCAGGCAACAAGACCAGCAAGAAGACGAACGGGCCCGCGTCGCGCCGCACTGTGCTGGCGATCGACGTCGGCGGCACGCATGTGAAGGTCATGACCGACAAAGAGCGCATCAAGCGCGAATTCGAGTCGGGTCCAACTCTGTCCGCGACCGAGATGGTGCGGCAGGTCAAGCTGCTCACCAAGGACTGGTCCTATGATGTGATCTCGGTCGGTTATCCGGGACCCGTCGTTCACAACCGTCCGCTGACCGAGCCGCACAATCTCGGCCGCGGCTGGGCCGGCTTCGATTTTCACCACGCGTTCGGCCGCCCGACCAGGGTCGTCAACGATGCGCTGATGCAGGCGATCGGCAGCTATCAGGGCGGGCGGATGCTGTTTCTCGGCCTCGGCACCGGCCTCGGCTCGGCGATGATCGTGGACGGTGTTTACGAGCCGATGGAGCTTGGTCATTTGCCGTACCGCAAGGGCGCGACGTTCGAGGATTATGTCGGCGCCGCGGGTCTCGAGCGGCGCGGCCGGAAGAAATGGCGCAAGAGCGTCGACGACGTCATCGCGCGGCTGTCCGCCGCGCTGGAGCCCGAGTACATCGTGCTCGGCGGCGGCAATGCCGACAAGGTCGACAACCCGCCGCCCAAGGTGAGGTTCGGCGACAACGCCAACGCATTCGAGGGCGGATTTCGAATGTGGAAGAAGAGAGCGCGCAAGGCGAACGGCGCGCGTCGATGAAACCGGAACCGCCACCAAATCGCCGCAACTGCCGAAGTTTCGCGCTGCTTCGCACTCCTGTTGTCGGAACTGATGGGTGCGCCGCTCGTTTTATGCGGCATAACATCCTGTTCCATGAGGAGTGAGCCATGCGAAGTTTCATTATTCCCGCGATCGCGGCCCTGGCGATCGGCGCAGCGACGCCGGCGATGGCCTACGATTCCGGCAGCCAGGTCTCGATGGAGGCCGCGCTCGATGTCGCGACCGGTCTCGGCATCGTGACGGTGTCCAACACCCAGTTCCTCGGCGACGAGTGGGAGGTCGAGGGGCGTGACCGCCTCGGCCGCTGGATGAAGGTCGATGTCGACGCGCGGACCGGCGAGGTGCGCAACGTGGATCGCGGCTGGTAGCCCGCGTCTTCACCGCTGCGTGAAAATTCGGAACGGCCGGCGGAGCAGGGCGCACGCCGGCCGTTCGTTATCCAGAACTGTCTGATGCCGTGCTTTGGCTGAATGGCATAAAGCTGGGGTATGCTGGTCCCATCATTCCGGGAATCGCCGCCAGCGCGGCGGCCCGTGAACAGGAGACCGGCCATGACAAAACCGTTTCCGTCCAAAACCCATATCGGCAATCACCTGCTGCATCCGGAAACCCAGATGCTGAACTACGGCTACGATCCGCAGCTGTCGGAGGGGGCCGTCAAGCCGCCCGTGTTCCTGACCTCGACCTTCGTGTTCCGCACCGCCGAGGACGGCAAGGACTTCTTCGACTTTGTCGCGGGCCGGCGCGAGCCTCCGGAGGGCATGGGGGCGGGGCTGGTCTATTCGCGCTTCAACCATCCGAACAGCGAGATCGTCGAGGACCGGCTTGCGATCTATGAGCGCACCGAGAGCTGCGCGCTGTTCTCCTCCGGCATGTCGGCGATCTCGACCACGGTGCTGGCCTTCGCGCGGCCCGGCGACGTGATCCTGCATTCGCAGCCGCTCTATGGCGGCACCGAGACGCTGTTCACCAGGACACTGGCGGGCTTCTCGATTCACGCCGTGGGCTTTGCCGACGGCCTCGACGAGAGTGTCATCCGCGCCGCTGCCGACGAGGCGATGAAGAAGGGCCGTGTCGCGATGATCTTCATCGAGACGCCGGCCAATCCGACCAACGGCCTGGTCGATATCGCGCTGACGCGGCGCATCGCCGATGCGATCGGCAAGGCACAGGGCCATACGCCGATCATCGCCTGCGACAACACGCTGCTCGGGCCGGTATTTCAGCGGCCGATCGAGCACGGCGCCGATCTCTCGCTGTACTCGCTGACGAAATATGTCGGCGGCCATTCCGACCTGATCGCGGGCGCGGCGCTCGGCTCGAAGAAGCTGATGAAGGACATCAAGGCGCTGCGCGGCGCGATCGGCACCCAGCTCGATCCGCATTCCTGCTGGATGATCAGCCGTTCGCTGGAAACGCTCAGTCTGCGCATGGAAAAGGCCGACCGCAACGCGCGGATCGTCGCCGACTATCTGCGCGACCATCCCAAGGTGGCGCAGGTGCATTATCTCGGCCATCACGATCCGGCGTCGCCTGCGGGGCGCGTGTTCGCGAGCCAAAGCAGCGGCGCCGGTTCGACCTTCTCGTTCGATATCGTCGGCGGGCAGCAGGCGGCGGAGAAATTCCTCAACTCGCTGCAGATCTTCAAGCTCGCAGTCAGCCTCGGCGGCACCGAGTCGCTCGCGAGCCTGCCGGCCACCATGACGCATTCCGGCGTGCCAGCCGACATCCGCAAGCGGATCGGCGTGCTGGATTCGACAATCCGGCTCTCGATCGGGATCGAGCATCCGTCCGACCTGGTGGCCGACATCGCGCAGGCGTTGAGCCGGGTGTGAGCCAGTCAAAAGCGTGTAGGATGGGTCGAGCCAACGGGGCCGCGCGTCGCGCGGCCCGATGATAAACTCCACGAAACCCGTCCTACGGGCTACCAACCTCCGGAGAGAGTGCATGCTGGCAATCACGGCGATCATCCGCGCGAAGAAGGGCCATGAGGCGGCGATGCGTCAGGCGTTGCTCGACGTCGTCGAGCATGTCCGCGCCAACGAGCCGTCCACCGTCGGCTACTACGTCTCGCAGGATGTCGACAGTCCGCGGATATTTTCGACGTATGAGCGATACCTGGATCAGGCGGCGATGGACCGGCACAACAATTCGCCGGCTGTGGCGCGCTTCTTTGAGGTCGCGAAGCCGATCCTCGACGGCGAGGTGATAGTGGTCTTGGCGAACGAGATTGCGAGCAAGCGAGAGTAGGGCGTTCGCTACCGGGTCACAAATAATAGCCTGCTCCGGAAAGGCTCCGCCGCAGCGCATTCATTCTCCGATTTCGGTGGCGCGGAGCATTGCAGCCCGGCGCGGTCGACGATTTCAGGACAAACCCATCGTGGCGGAACTGCGCTCGAAGCGAGCGTACACCCGGACAACGTTGACGCGGAGGCGGCGCGCCGTTATTGGCGGCGCGGAAAATTCCGACGCAACGATACGGGATGGTCTCGATGCAAGTGACTTTGATGAAGGGCAAGATTCATCGCGCGCACGTCACCGAAGCGGACTTGCATTACGAGGGATCGATTTCGATCGACCGCAATTTGATCGAGGCCGCCGGTTTCCTCATCAATGAACGCGTCGACATCTATAACATCGACACCGGCGCGCGCTTCTCGACCTACGTGATCGAGGCGCCGGCGGGATCGGGCACCATCGGCCTCAACGGCGCGGCCGCACGGCTCGCCATGGCCGGCGACAAGGTCATCATCGTCGCCTATGCCAGCTTCGACGCCGACGAGGCGCGCAAGTTTCATCCGCGGGTCGTGCTGGTCGACGACAAGAACCGGCACGTCGCGAAGGCTGCCGCCTCACCGGCGAAAGCATTGGCGGATGCGTAAGCTGGGCTACGCTAGGCCTTCTTGACGAACTCCGATTTCAGATTCATCGCGCCGATGCCGTCGATCTTGCAGGCGATGTTGTGTCCGTCGCTGCCCTCGGTGAGGCGGATGTTCCTGACCTTGGTGCCGCCCTTGACCACCGACGACGAGCCCTTGACCTTGAGGTCCTTGATCACGATGACGCTGTCGCCGTCCGTCAGCGGGTTGCCATGCGCGTCGCGCACGCCCGCTTGCTGGGCGGTCTCGGCGGCCGCGGCCGCATCGCTGCTCCACTCATGGGCACATTCCGGGCAAACCCAGAGAACGCCGTCCTGATAGGCATGCTCGGAATTGCATTTCGGGCAGTTCATTGCGGCGTCCATAGTCGAGATCGTCTCCGTCGTTGCGGGCGCACCGTAGAGGCACAGGCGGCCAAAGCAAGCAAAAACCCGGCGATTTGATGCGCAAAGCGGCGCAAAGGTGGCGAGCCACTCGTCCACCCGCGGATGCCGGTGGAACGGTCTGCGCCTCTATCCGTTGCCGTCCGTCGCTCGGCATTGCGCCCCTGTGCTTGCGGGGAACGGTTCACTGATCGTCGCGTCCGGGCCGGCAATTCATCCAGGAGCAATCGGCTGATCCCAAACATGGACGCGGAAGATGAATCAGAGAAATCCAGCCTTCGTCTGCCTTCGCACGTCGCTCGTCACCGCCGCCTTCACGTCGGCGTTGCTGGTGGGCGCTAGTCTTGTGAGCGCAACTCTTGCCCACGCACAGCCGGCGACTTCGCGCGCGGATCATGGCAATGGTGGTCCTGGCGAGTTCGCCGACCTTGCCGAGAAGGTCGGGCCGGCCGTGATTGGCGTCAACGCCAAGGTGGCGGCAGCGGCGGATGACGACGACTCGTCTCCCGGTGACTCCCCCGGCGGTTCTCTCGGGCCGGACGGCTCTCCCGATCAGGACACGCCGGGAAGGGCCGTTCCGGATCCCGGCAGGCGCGGACCGGGCAATCTGCCGAAGTTGGGTGAGATGACCTCGATCGGTTCGGGCTTCTTCATCTCGGCGGACGGCTATGCGGTGACGAACAATCATGTCCTCGGCGGCAGCGACCGCGCCGATGTCCGCACCAGCGACAACAAGGTCTACAAGGCGAAAGTCCTGGGCAAGGATCCGGTCAGCGACCTGGCCCTGCTCAAGGTCGATGGGCGGACCGACTTCAGCTATGTCAAGCTCGCGGATCAAGCGCCGCGCACCGGCGATTGGGTGCTCGCGGCCGGCAATTCATTCGGTCTCGGAAACACCGTCACCGCGGGGATCGTCTCGGCGCGTGCACGCGACCTGGAAACGGGGTCGTCGGAAGATTTCGTCCAGATCGACGCGCGGATCAACCGCGGCGATTCCGGCGGGCCGAGCTTCAACACGCATGGCGAGGTGATCGGCGTGAACAGCCTGATCTTCTCGCCCTCCGGCGGCTCGGTCGGTGTCGCGTTTGCGATACCCGCCGATACCGTGAAGACGGTGATCCCGCAGCTGAAGGACAAGGGCTCGGTCACGCGCGGCTGGATGGGCGCCCAGATTCAATCGATCACCCCCGGCATTGCCGAAAGCTTGGGTGCGAACAATCTGCACGGCGCGGTCGTGGTCGGCGTGCAGACCGGCGGTCCGGCAGCGAAGGCCGGATTGAGGCGGGGCGACGTGATCACCTCGGTCAATGACGAGCCGATCAAGAGCGCCAACGAGCTGACCAAGAAGGTCTATGCGGGCGCGCCGGGCAGCTCGGTCAAGCTTTCGATGCTGCGGGACAACGCGCCGAATTCGCTGAGCGTGACGCTCGGCCAGCTCGCGCAGTCGCAGGCGCCCGCCGGCGCGCCGAAGTGAGGCTGCGTTAGTGTGTCGGCTACTGCCCATCCTGCAGGCTACGTCTGCGGTGTGATCCCGCCGGCCTTGGCGATCAATTCGAACGATCGCAGCCGCTTCTGGTGATCGTAGACGTCGGACACGATCATCAGCTCGTCGGCGCCGGTCTCCGCGACCAGCGCGTCGATGCCGGCGCGCACCGTCGCGGGCGAGCCGATGATGGAGCGCGCGAGCATCCGCATCGCCTGCACCTTCTCCGCCGGCGACCAGTAGCTCTCGATGTCGTCGATCGGCGGCTGGCTGAGGCCGCGCGCGCCGCGGAAGATGTTGGTGAACGACATCTGCTGCGTGGTCGCCAGCCGCCGCGCCTCCTCGTCGGTGTCGGCGGCGATGATGTTGACGCCGACCATGGTGTAGGGGCGGTCGAGCTGCTCCGACGGCTTGAAGCGGGCGCGATAGATCTGCAGCGCCTGGATCAGCAGCTCGGGGGCAAAGTGCGAGGCGAAGGCGTAGGGCAGGCCGAGCTCGCCGGCCAGCATCGCGCCGAAATTGCTCGAGCCGAGAATCCACAGCGGCACGTCGGTGCCCGCGGCCGGCACCGCCTGGATGCGCTGGTTGGGACCGGCCGCCGCGAGGAAGGCCTGCACCTCGAGCACGTCCTGCGGAAAGTTCTCGGCGGATTCCGGCGTGCGGCGCAGCGCGCGCAGCGTGAGCTGGTCGGTGCCCGGGGCGCGGCCGAGGCCGAGGTCGATACGGTCAGGAAACAGCCGCGCCAGCGTGCCGAACTGCTCGGCGATAACGTAGGGCGCGTGGTTCGGCAGCATGATGCCGCCGGCGCCGACCCGGATGGTCTTGGTGCCCGCCGCGATGTGCCCGATCACGACCGACGTCGCCGCGCTCGCGATGCCCGCCATGTTGTGATGCTCCGCCACCCAGATGCGGCGATAGCCGAGAGCCTCCGCATGCACGGCGACATCGCGCGCGTTATAGAGCGCGCCGCGCGCGTCGGTTTCCTCGGTGACGCGGACGAGATCGAGAATGGAGAGGGCGGCCACGGCGACTCCGGAGCGTTAGGGACGGGAGCCGATGGTATTTGGCTGTGTCCAGGTGGATGCGAAACGGCGGGGAACAGCCGGTTCATGCAGATGCATATGGATGCGGTCGCCATGCCGGTCAATCCGCCCGATGCGATCGACTAAGCAAGGCTGCCCGTCCAAAATATCGAAAACAACCCCATGCAAAGGTGCAGGCTGCCGCCGGCACTCGGAAAAGCGACTTGACGCGTCGGGCAAATCAGCGATACTTTTCCATTATTCCGAAATGACCCCGTCGCCCGCCGCCATCGGAGAATCGTCGCGTCAGGCCCCAGACGATTGCGGCCGTGGCTGCCGTCGCGAGCAGATGCTTCAAGGTGTGTCCGCTGACGAAATGAAGCGTGTTCGCGATCTGGTGGTCGAGCACTTCGGCGATCTTGGCCACAAAGTACAACATCATCGCGGTGGTGAACGCGATGCGGTCGGCGCGCGGCGCGCGATAGATCGACTGCCAGAGCGGGATCAGGATGAGAGGGAGGACCTGCAGCAGCAGATACGGTCGAAGGTCGCCCGTACCATGCCGGTCGGTGGTGACCCACCATGCGACGCTGGCGGTGGCGTAAAGCCCGAGAACGATCGCTTCAATGTTCGTCTTCGATCCCGGCTGGGTGTCGCCGCGGACGCCGACCAGCAAGCCCGCGCCGGCAAGCGCGATCGGCAGCATGTCCCAGGTCAGCCGGCCATTGCCGGGGGCGAGGTGAAAGAACGCGGACCCGAAGGCGGTCAGGAACAATCCGATCAGGAACAGGCGATAGCCCGGCCATCCGGTGCGAAGCTGATCACTGTTGCGGTGAGGGCGCAGCGCCAGCCAGCCCCAGATCGCGACCAGGGCGAAGCCGATGTTCGACAGGACATCGGCTGCGTGCGAGATGCCGAAGATGGCCGAGTGGTCGGCGAAATCGTTGTAGTGGGCCGGCTGCGCGATGCGCCCGTGCACCGCGAATGCCGCGATGATGCCGATCGTGGTGATCGTCGGGGCGAGTTTCATCCACGGTTTCACGGGCCGTTCGGACCCGGTCAATCCGTCCATCCGGAAGGTCGTTTGCATCGTCGGCTCCAAACAAAATGAACAATGTTCAATATCTGACATGGAAATGAGCAATGTTCAAGTTCATTTTTCGGGAGGGGCCGATAATGCTAATGGGGAAGGTGCCAGGAGACCCCGAGGCGTCAACGCGGCCTCCGGCTGCGCTCCGCAGCAAGGCGTGCAGCCCGTAGCCCGCATGAGCGAAGCGATATGCGGGGACCGGTGCGAGGCGGATCCCGGATGTCGTGGAGCCTGTCATCGGGCGCGCGTTCGCGCGACCCGTTGGCTCATCCCGGCTACTGGGACAAAAGCGCAGAGCGTTTCGGCGAAGCGCAACTTGCCGAAAATGTGCTGACGATGGCGGCTTACGCCTGCGGCCGATCCACCCTACCTTCGCTGGGCGCCGACCCGCACAGCCTTAACCGATCCGATCCGGAGCGAGACCTATTCCCCAGCTCATATTCGGCCTGACCAGCCTGCTGATCCTGGCCCGCTTCATCTGGCCACTCGACTGGCCGCTCCCGGCAAAGATCGTCGCCGCGTTGCTGGTGCTGGTTGCCTTGCAGTTTCACCGCTGGAACAGACTGTCGTCGGGATCGGAATTCTCGCCGGAGTTTCCGCGTCCGGTGGTCGTCCTGTTCAACTGGGCGTTCGGTGCGATCATGCTGCTGGCGCTGCTGCAACTGGCGCTCGATGCCGGGCTGCTGGTGGCCGCGCTGATCCACGGCGGCTTCGTCGGCGCGCCCGACGGCGTCCGCTACGCACTTGCTGCGCTCGCGGGCGCAGCCGCCGCGCTCGGCGTGCATCAGGCGATGCGGATTCCGCCGCTCAGGGATGTCGAGGTCGGCATAAGGGGACTTCCGCTACAGTTCGACGGCTACACCATCCTGCAACTGACCGATCTGCACATCAGTCGGCTGTTTCCCGCGCCGTGGGCGCGCGCCGTGGTCGAGCGTTCGAACAAGCTCGGCGCCGACCTGATCGCGATCACCGGCGACCTGATCGACGGCACAATTGATGCGCGGCGCAACGACATCGCGCCGCTGCGCGACCTGATGGCCGCCGACGGCGTCTACGTGATCTCGGGCAATCACGAGTATATCTTCGGCTATGACGGCTGGATGGCGCACTACGAAGCGCTCGGCCTGCGCTCGCTCGAGAACAGGCACATCGTGCTCGAACGCGGCGGCGGCCGCCTGGTGATCGCAGGGATCACCGACCGCGCGTCGCGCCACCGGGGGCATTCCATACGCGACCTTGCCGCGGTTCTCGACGGCGCCCCCAAAGGCGCGCCCGTCGTCCTGCTCGACCACCAGCCGAGCGACGCACGAAAGGCCGCTCGGCTCGGCGTCGCGCTGCAACTCTCCGGACACACCCATGGCGGATTGATCCTGGGGATCGATCGCCTCGCCGCGCGCGCCAACGCCGGCTTCGTCTCCGGCCGCTACGACGTCGACGGGATGACGCTCTACGTCAACAACGGCACCGCGCTCTGGCCGGGCTTTGCCTTGCGGCTCGGCCGCCCGTCGGAATTGACCCGGATCACGTTGCGTGTGGCTGAAGGCGTCTGATCGATTTGTTGCGCATGCGATGCGCGGTGTCCGGTCTGTTTCTCGGCCAGGGGGGGCAGCGGTAGCCCGCATGAGCGAAGCGACATGCGGGGTCGGTCGTGCGTATGGCGATGCCGGTCCCGGATATCGCTTCGCTCATCCGGGCTACGAGGCTTCCGATTCGTGCACGAGCAAACGTTCCGAAGGTCGCAGGAGGGTGAGAATCGGTCACTCACGTTCCAAGGCCGGCGGCTGCCATGCGTCGATCGCCGTCTCCGGGTAAATCTGCACCGAGCCGGGCTCGAAGTAGCTCTCGATCGCATATCCGAGCCTGGTCAAATCCGTACGATACCAACCAACGATTCGACCGCGCCATGATGCTCGCCCTTTCTTGGCGGCATAGTCACCCATTTGAAACTTTGCATCTGCGGGCCACGGATCGACCATCTCGCCTCCGACCGAATTGCCTTGAAAAGAAGACATTATGGCCGACCCATCTACGTCCGCAACGGGTCGATTTCGTCCCGCCGATCTCGGTCTGACAGCGGCAATGATCTTGCCAGCTTCACACCAATCTCTTCGCGATCGAGGTGCAGCGAAGGCGGCCTGAGCGAAACGAACAAGCACGTAACGAGTAGGGTGGGTTCGCCAACGGATCGCGCGGAACGCGTGTCCGATGATAGACTCCTCGTAACCCGCCGCTCGGCGTTACCGCGACGTAGGGCGAATTACGCTGCGCTAATCCGCCCTACGAGCCGCGAGATGCTCATCGCGTCGGTCTCGTTTGGTAGACACCTGAAAATGAGACGTTTGTCCCGCCGCAATGGAGGTTGTCGCCGACAACCAGTAACTTGCCGACGAGCTGCATCGTGACCTGACAGTCGAGTTCGTCCGTCCCGTCACCGAATTTCATCTTATCGTCTGAAGGTTTTGCTTCGTAATCAAGCTCGCCGGAATGGGTGCGGCTGCCCGAACCCCAAATGGCCTCGCCCTTGATGGCCAGCTGACCTCCCTCTTTCGATTTCGAGATGCGAATGACGTTGTCGTAGGCACGCCACTCGCCGAGCCAATCCCGTTCTGCCGGTCCTCGTATGTCCTCCTGCCACGCAAGCCTTTCGATCTCGATCCAGCCGACCGTCTCAGTGCCCTTGCGAGGTTGAAACCAACTGCATGCGAACTTGCCTGACGTCCGGGAAACAATGACTTCATCGTTGCGAACGACATAAGTTTTCAGACGACAGGCTTGGTCGTCGGGGCAACGCTCGTTGCCGTCGCCGCGGAAATAGATCCTGTCGCCGGCTGCGCCTTTGATCTTCGCCAGCCTGTAGTCGGTGCTCTCGCGCGGGAAATATCCGTTCCGACAAATGTTGTCGGCGTTGCCCTTGAGCTGGCCGGATGCGGGCGAGGTTTGGAGAATGCTCCATGCGAGGAGTCCGAGCGAAGCCTGGACAACGCGTCTCATTGGGTTTTCACCTTCGATTCATTTTCCGCATGGAATGCGGCAGGGTAGCGGGGCGGTGATTCCATACTAATTTGGTCCGACAAAGCGCCGCAGATCAATCGCATGAAAACGTGATCAATCAGTTGTTGCCATCGCGTAGGGCGGATTAGCCGAAGGCGTAACCCGCCGACCTTTAGCTCATGGAGCGAAGGCGGAAGCGTAATCCGCCGAAGTTCTCGCATTGTTCTCGGAAGGATTCACAACACCATCTGTTGGTCAACCTCAGACAATGACGAAGAACTTTTCTTTTCCCTTCTACTGTATGCCAAAGTCTGCTTCTGCCGCGCAACGGGACAAGGGAAAATCAGAAATCATGATCATGGACCGTGGAATTGCCGACGCCGGTGCGATGGGCGAGGGCGCTCTGCCCGGATCTCGGTCGGGCTTTCTCAACCGCCGGGCGTTCCTGGCCGGCTCTGCTGCCGGTCTCGCCGCACTGAGCCTGGCCGGTTGCGCATCCGACTACATGACCCTGGCCGAGGCGGAGAAGGTCTACGGGCCCGTGCCCGACGAGAAATTCCCGATCCCCGCGGTCGACGTCAGTAAGGTCGATCCGAAATATTTTCGCAAGACCGTGAAGTACCACAGCGATGAGGCGCCCGGTACGATCATCGTCGATCCGAGCAAATACTATGTCTACCGCATCGAAGGCGAAGGAAACGCGACCCGCTATGGCGCCAATGTCGGCCGCGATGGGTTCCGGTGGAGCGGGGAGGCTTATGTCGGGCGCAAAGCCGAATGGCCGACCTGGACGCCGCCCAAGGAGATGATCGCGCGCCAGCCGGAGGCGGGCAAATATGCTCGCGGCATGGCGGGGGGTCTCGACAATCCACTTGGCGCGCGCGTGCTCTACCTCTACCAAAATGGGGTGTACACGCTTTACACGATCTATAGCACCAGCGCCCCCGAAACGATCGGGAACGGTATTACGAGCGGCTGTACCGGCCTCCTCAGTCAGGACATGATCGACCTCTATTCGCGGACGCCCGTAAAAACGAAGGTGATCGTGCTGCCGGCGTAGACGGCGTCGACCGCAGGCTCCAGCAAGGGGCGGGCTAGCGAAGCATAACCCGCCGTGACTGTTGCGCGCGAAACAGCGGATTACGTCTTCGGCTATCCGATCGACCCTTTGCTGGACGGGACCTACAAGCAGCAAAAACCAGTCCGAATCTCCGCTTATCCGCAACCAGCAATCAAGCTGCTTTCCTGCGCCGGCGTCGAGGCGGTGCCGCAGGCGCAAGTGCATTCTCCACGACGGCTTTGGTGATAAAATGGCCCCGGAGCCAGCCCGACAGATATCTTGCCAGATCACGATTGTGGCCAGTCCGCAGCAAAATCTCGCCAAGTAACGGGGCCCAATCGCGACTTCGAGCACTCAGGAAGATTTCGAGACTCAGACCGATGGCAGCTCTCGTTTTCACCTCGTCTAGCGGATTGTCCGGAGGCCAGAGCAGCGTGATGAAGCTGACGAGGACGTTCAGATGAGAGACCATCTCAGCGTTCGGGCCGCCAAGGCATCGCAACGCCGCTTGAAGTCCGGGAAGACCGTCCTCATCCTGGCGTGCAATGAGATAGAGCAAGGGAGCGTTCAGCACGACGTGATCGTGCGCATTCCTGGCCAGGCCGACTACCGCTCTCGCGTATTCGGAAGGAGCCAGCTGCCTAGCTTCAGTGGCGGCGAGAAGCGCGGCTTGCAACCAGGTCCCAGCAGTTCCTGTGGCTTCCGCCGCCAACTGGCGGAACCGCATGTCGTCGGACAACAGAAGCGCGTCGCTCCGGGCGGCAAGGAAGGCGGCATCGAGGAATCGGCTGCCACACACGGCAAGTAGGTTTTCCGTCGTCTCAGAAACGTCATCCGGCACCAGGACCTGAACAACTTCGCACTTCTGCTCAATGCAATCGCGGATGCGATTGATCGCCCCGATCTGGTGATCGCGATATTCGTCCGTCACCTCGTTCCGGTAGAACTGCCCGTCCTGGTAGCTAATGGTCATCTGACGGCGGCCACGACCGTCGTTTTCGCGCCGGGTCATCCGGTCTATCATTGTCATTGTTGAAGTCGGCGTCCGAAGGCTGCCGAACCATGCTTTCAGCACTGGTAGGATCCCGATTTCGGCCGCCACCCAAGCGGTATAGGCATCGAGGACTGCACCTCTCCCCCGATGTTGCCGCGCCAGCCTGACGGCCCCAATACGCTCCGGTAAATTCCCAGCACACGTAACGACCCGGCCGCCCAATTTACGCACGAACTGGGCAAAGCTGACGACGTCGCCGCCGAGCCCTCGCGCGATGAATGCGAGTGGGAGGGCCTTATCCATGTAGACTTGCGCGTTCTTGACGTTCTCTTCGGCGCTTCGGCGGACGACATCGAGAACACTGTCGATGTTGTCTTGGCCGACCGTGAACCTGGCTAGCCCGGGCTTGCCCGGAAAACGGGTTTCGAACTCCTCGAAAACGCGATGCTGAAGGTGGAGATACTTGGATTTGACCTCGACGACCCTCCAGGTCTCGGGCTGATCCAGGCCGAACTTCGGTATCGCGAACGTCTCGCCGCGGCGCAAGCCCATCACGCGAGTCGCGATCCCGGACGTCGCGGCTTGAACGTTCATGCCAAAGAAGTCGCCGCCCTCGTCGATCACGAAGTCCTGCCGCAGGCCGTCGGGTGCCTCGACGGCGACGTAAGTACCCAGACCCGCGGTCGTTGCCGTGAACATCGGGTTGACCTCGTACATCAGGCCCAGTCCGGCGTAACCCAATGCAATGTTGGGGTTGTTCGGATGGCGACGGACGAGGTTGTAGGCGGCGACGTAGGCCCGCTCGAAGTCCCCTTGGCGCAGCGTTTCGTGCGCCAGTCGCATGATGTGCTCGGGAACGCCGACCAGGCGCGCGAGATCGACTCCCCGGATTACGGCTTCGGCGCCGACAATGTCCGCCGATCGGTATAGAGCATCATAAATGCGAAGAGCGACGAGCGCGTCCGTCGGATCTTTGTCGCGGAGATGGCGGAGCAGCCTGATCGCTTCGGGAAGCTTCCCAACGTCGACCAGGACGCTCGCGTGTGCGCGGGCGATCGGGTGAGAGTCCCGAAGACGGGCAGGCAGCCGGGAGAAGAAGGTAAGATTCCGCTCGCGGTGCGGATGCTCGTTGGCATGCGCGACGGAGAGCAACTCGAAGTCCTTCTCGAAGCCTTCGAACGGAAGGTGTCCATCCAAGAGCTGGATTACCGCGGCTGGTGAGCCGGCCCGATCGGCTTGGTGCGCGACCATGAGGCGCGTAGCGATATCGCTGTATTCCGGAATTGCTTCCACGGCGGCTTCGAACGCCGATTCCGCGACGTCGCTCAATCCGCTCGCGGTGGCGACCTGCGCGATCAGGACGAGGCCGCGCGCGCTGTCCTTGAATTTCGAGATCAGATCCATCAACGGCGCGGGATCCGCCGGACTTCCGTCGGATGGTCTGCCGGCCTCCGCGATCGGGGCAAGTGCGATCGCAGCTTCGGTTACGCGCTGTTCGTGATCCGGAATATTGGCCTTGCCGAAGAGCTCGACGGCATCCGACCACCGGTTCTCACCGATTGCAATCACAGCGGCGTGGAAGGCGAGATCAGGATTGCTCGGTACTAGGGCGATGAGGCGGAGAGCAAGGTCGGCTCTGCCGAAACTCAACGCGATGGTCACGCCGTTGAGTAGGACGCCCGGCTCGTCAATTTTTGCGTCGGCCATACGCTCGACGTGAGCCAGCGCCTTTTCCCGATCGTGTAGGAAGCGGTAGGCGATCATGGCGACGGACAAGGTATAGATCGCGTCGTCGAAACGGCTGGTCAGCAACCATGGCTTGGATTGCCAGTCCGCTTCTAGCACCGAGGCAGCCGCGGTAAGCCTCGCGCGCTGATCGGCAGTGAAGATTAAGGTCCGTGACGCGTTAGGGTCGCGCGATATCTCATCGACGTCAGCGAAGGCTGCCAGCATCTTCAAGTGCTCGGAGTTGGGATGCTTGGCGAGCGCCTGTCGCGCGAAATCCCACCATTGCGGAACGAGGTTACGGCCTCGAAGAAACGCGGTCTGCGCGATGAGAAGGCTTTCCTTGTCACGCACGTCGTTCGGAATGCCATCCAGGCCGTCGGTGACGCTGGCGACCTTGGCCGCAATTTGTGGCAGATAGGAAGCGAGGACTTCGTTGGTCGGATCTGCATCCAACCGTTCCCGGCCGAAGCGATATGCCTCGTCGGCGTCTCCTCGCACGAACAGGGCAAGGGTGCGATTCGCGATCGCGCGTGGATCGTTCGGTGCTTCGTCGTACGCGTCGAGAAGCCATTGGATCGCTTCGACGCCTTCCCCGCGCGCGAGATGTTGCAGTCCGATGTTTGCCTTCGCGCGGTAGCGGATGGTGTCGCTGGCATCGGCTGGGAGACTATCCATGAAGCTGTGAAACAGCTTCAGATTGGTGTCCGGATCCGCAGTCTTCGCACCGTCCCGCAGGCGGTCCAACTGGTCCGAAAGGTATTGTTCATGCGCTGGAACAACGACCTCTTGGACCTGCACCAGCCCAGCGGTCAGACCTGCAGTCACGAGCACGCTCATCATCTCGCTACGGATCTGAGCTAGGTCGGGACCTTGATACTGGTTGACGGTGACCGTTGCATTTCCACCGGCTTTCGCATCGATGCGAAGACCGGCAGCAGTTTGATCCGTGTTGGAGACCGGCGCGCTGTTAGGACCAGCGAGCGCGCCGGCTATTTTCCCGGATATCTTCCCGTGTCCAGATGCAGGCCCTCGATAGTGACGTCTTCACCGGCCTTGACTTTCGCCACGACTTCGCGGGCGCCCTTGATGTCGCGAATGAAGGCATTGCCGCCCGCCTCGATATCTAGACCGACCCGGGATTGCGCGGCGCTTTTGGCGACGGTGTCGGCCTGCATCGCTCGGACGAGCGCCTCGACAAACGGAGCGAGCTCGGACGCCTCGTCGGGTCGCAGGTCATCGTCCACGCAACGCGTAAGATCCTTCCGCCCTTCCTCGTGAGTCGCGGGACTCTCGAGTTTTGCCACTGCGGTCGAGGCCCGTGATCCGAACACCTCGCCGACCTTCTCTTTCAGCTTGCGGTAGGCGTCCTTGGTCACTTCTTTGACGGTCTCGGTACCGACTAGGTTTGCGCCGGCGATAAGCAGAGTGGTGAGCGTAATCGGTTCGGGCATAGCGCTATCGATTCATGTTTCGTTCGGTTTGCGATTTCGCGGCGAAGCCGAAGCTCGCCGCGATCCTTCTTGTTACTGCCGGCGCTTAGAGAGCCGGAGAAGAGCACTCGATTGGGATTGGGGACCAACTTTCTCCGCCGCCGCTCCCGGAGGGCTGATGAACGCTGTCTACCGCCTCACGAACACCCCGTCGTGGACCCGCAAGTGTCGCACTTCATACACGTCCCATTCCGCACCAGCGTGAAGTTGCCGCACTCCGAGCACATCTCGCCTTCGTAGCCCTTGGCCTTCGCTTCGGCGCGACGCTCGGCCTTGGACGGGGCGGCGGCTGCGGCGGTGCCGGGCTTGCTCCAGTTCAATGCCTCGAGCTTCTCGGTCGGCGAGAGGTCGTGGCTGACTTCCTGCTTCAGGGCGACCGCGCCCTCGACAGTGTCGGAGGCGCCGCGCGACGTTGCGCCGTGAGAGGCGAGCGCGGTGACGCGGCTGCCGGCGGGCGCGTTGTCGGCGCCCTGGCTGACCGCGGCCGAGCCGCCGCGCATGACGACGAGGTTGTCGGTGCGCGACCGGGTCAGGCCCTTCGACAGGTACTTGGTCGCCTGGTGCTGGGCGGGGGCCTCATCCGGCTCCTTGCCTTCCTCGACGCCCTTGCCGAGCGCGTCGAAGCCAGACTCGTTCGGATCGACATGGGCGAGATCGAAGCGCGCCATGTAGCTCACCGCGAGCTCGCGGAAGACATAGTCGAGGATCGAGGTCGCGTACTTGATCGAGTCGTTGCCCTGCACCGGACCCGCGGGCTCGAAGCGGGTGAAGGTGAAGGCGTCGACATATTCTTCCAGCGGCACGCCGTATTGCAGACCCAGGGATACTGCGATCGCAAAATTGTTGATGAAGGAGCGCAGCGCCGCGCCTTCCTTGTGCATGTCGATGAAGATCTCGCCGAGCCGGCCGTCGTCATATTCGCCGGTGCGCAGGTACACCTTGTGGCCGCCGACCACCGCCTTCTGGGTGTAACCCTTGCGGCGATCGGGCATCTTCTCGCGCTCGCGCATCACGACGATGCGCTCGACCAGCTTCTCGACGATCTTCTCCGAGACCTGGGCGGCACGCGCGGCCATCGGCTTCTCGTACAGCGCTTCCACCGCATCGTCCTCGTCCTCATCGTCGGCGATGAGCTGCGAGTTCAGCGGCTGCGACAGCTTCGAGCCGTCGCGGTACAGCGCGTTGGCCTTCAGCGCCAGCTTCCACGACAGCAGGTAGGCGGACTTGCAGTCCTCCACCGTGGCGTCGTTCGGCATGTTGATGGTCTTGGAGATCGCGCCCGAGATGAACGGCTGCGAGGCCGCCATCATCCGGATGTGGCTCTCGACCGAGAGGTAGCGTTTTCCAATCTTGCCGCAGGGATTGGCGCAGTCGAACACGGGATAGTGCTCGGCCTTCAAATGAGGCGCGCCTTCCACCGTCATCGCGCCGCAGATGTGCACGTTGGCGGCCTCGATCTCGCGCTTGGTGAAGCCGACGGCCTGGAGCAGGTCGAAGCCGGGGGCAGCGATAGCCTCGGCGCCGATGCCGAGCTGGTCGCGGATGAAGTCTTCACCGAAAGTCCACTTGTTGAAGGCGAACTTGATGTCGAACGCGGTCGGCAGCGCCTTTTCCACCTTGGCAATGGCTTCATCGGTGAAGCCCTTGGCCTTCAGGGTGGAGGCATTGATGCCCGGTGCATTCGACAGCGAGCCGTGGCCGACGGCGTAGGCCTCGATCTCCGCGATCTCGCTCTCGCGATAGCCGAGCGCGCGCAGCGCCGACGGCACCGCCTGGTTGATGATCTTGAAGTAGCCGCCGCCGGCGAGCTTCTTGAACTTCACCAGCGCGAAGTCGGGCTCGATGCCGGTGGTGTCGCAATCCATCACCAGGCCAATGGTGCCGGTCGGCGCCACCACGGTGGTCTGGGCGTTGCGGTAGCCGTTGACCTCGCCGAGCGCCAGCGCGTCGTCCCAGGCCAGCCTGGCATGGGTGACGATGTCCGCCTGCGGGCAGGAGGCGTGATCGAGCGGCACCGGGTTGACCGACAGCGCCTCGTAACCGGTGGCGTTGCCGTGGGCGGCGCGGCGGTGGTTGCGGATCACGCGCAGCATGTGCGCCGCGTTCTTCTTGTAGCCCGGGAAGGTGCCGAGCTCGGCCGCCATCTCGGCCGAGGTCTTGTAGGAGATGCCGGTCATCACAGCGGTCAGCGCGCCGCACAGCGAACGGCCTTCCTTGCTGTCATAGGGCAGGCCCATGGTCATCAAGAGGCCGCCGATGTTTGCAAAACCGAGGCCGAGCGTGCGGAATTCGTAGGACAGCTCGGCGATCGCCTTCGACGGGAACTGGGCCATCATGACCGAGATTTCGAGCACGATGGTCCAGAGCCGGCAGAGGTGCTCGTAGGACTCGATGTCGAACCGCTTGGTGGTGGTGCTGTAGAACGTCAGCAGGTTGGCCGAGGCGAGGTTGCACGCCGTGTCGTCCAGGAACATGTATTCCGAGCACGGATTGGACGCGCGGATGTCGCCGGACGCCTTGCAGGTGTGCCAGTCGTTCATCGTGGTGTTGAAGTGCAGGCCGGGATCGGCGCTCGCCCAGGCGGCGTAGCCGATCTTCTCCCAGAGGTCGCGGGCCTTCAGCGTTTTTGTGACTTTCCTGGTGGTGCGGCCGACCAGATTCCAGTCACCGTCCGTTTCCACCGCGCGCAGAAAATCGTCCTTCAGCGACACCGAGTTGTTGGAGTTCTGGCCGGAGACGGTGAGGTAGGCCTCGGAATCCCAGTCGGTGTCGTAGGTGTCGAACGAGATGTCCTTGTAGCCCTGCTTGGCGAACTGGATGACGCGCTTGATGTAGTTGTCCGGCACCAGCGCGCGGCGCGCGAGCTTGATCTCGCGGCGGAGCGCCGGGTTCTTCTCGGGATCGAAGCAGTCGTCGCCGCTGCCTTCGCAGTTGACGCAGGCCTTCATCACGGCCTTGAGGTGCTTCTGGTTGATCTTGGAGCCGGTGACGAGGGCCGCGACCTTCTGCTCCTCCTTCACCTTCCAGTCGATATAGGTCTCGATATCGGGGTGATCGGCGTCGACCACGACCATCTTGGCCGCGCGGCGGGTGGTGCCGCCGGACTTGATCGCGCCCGCGGCGCGGTCGCCGATCTTGAGGAAGCTCATCAGGCCGCTTGAGCGGCCGCCGCCGGACAGCTTTTCGCCTTCGCCGCGCAGGCTCGAGAAATTGGAGCCGGTGCCGGAGCCGTATTTGAACAGGCGCGCCTCGCGCACCCAGAGGTCCATGATGCCGCCCTCGTTGACGAGGTCGTCGCCGACGCCCTGGATGAAGCAGGCATGCGGCTGCGGATGCTCATAGGCCGACTTCGACTTGGTGAGCTTGCCGGTCTTCCAGTCGACGTAATAGTGGCCCTGGCCGGGGCCATCGACGCCATAGGCCCAGTGCAGCCCGGTGTTGAACCACTGCGGCGAGTTCGGCGCGACCATCTGTTTTGCCAGCTGGAAGCGGAGCTCGTCGAAGAAGGCGAGGGCGTCTTCTTCGGTGGAGAAGTAGCCGCCCTTCCAGCCCCAATAGGTCCAGCAGCCGGCGAGGCGATCGAACACCTGCTTGGCCGAGGTCTCGCCGACGATGCGCTCGTTCTCCGGCAGGAGGCCAAGCGCCTCGGTGTCCGGCACCGAACGCCACAGCCAGGACGGCACGGTCTCTTCCTCGACCTTCTTCAGGCGCGCGGCAACGCCCGCTTTACGGAAATACTTCTGCGCCAGCACGTCGGAGGCGACCTGCGACCAGAACTCCGGAACCTCGACGTTCTCGGCGCGGAACACGACCGAGCCGTCCGGATTGCGGATCTCTGATGTGGTCAGGCGGAAATTGATCCCGGCATAGGGAGATTGTCCGCTGGTGGTGTTGCGTCGTTCGATTCGCATGGTCGAGCCCCGTCTCTTCTTCTGCCCGGCCCCACGTTTCCCCGCAGGTGCCGGAATGTTGTCTGTTCGCGGACTTCGGAACACGCGTCAGCACGCCTCCCGTCATCCGCAGCTCAGCCGGTGGATCCGGCCTGTTTTCTCTCATCCGCTGGGCACCGGTATGACCGGTCCTGCGGCGGCATCGTCCCGGCGCGGCGCCCGACTGGTCGGGTGCTCCGGGTCATGCATTCAACGCCCCAAACGCTTCACGCGACACGTCACGCGTACGCTTCTTGCGGGCCGGTTACGGCCTCTGTTTCCGGGTCCTTCGCGGCCCGTTTGTCGTCCCCGACGCGGCCCCAAAATCAGGGCAGAAAAGCCCTTCACCCGCGGCCCGAAGGCCTGGCGGAGTGGTCATTTTGGAACCCTTGTGGGAGCGACCGGCGGGGACCCAAACACACTCGCGCCGAACAGGTTGAAAGCTAGGCCATGTCCGTCACGCCCGTCAAGGACTAGTACGAGTTTCTGAATCAAACACTAAATATGGTGGAAAGAGGGGGATAACAGGGGTCGGTGCCGCGCCTGTGATCGGGCCAACTATCGGTGAGTCCTCAGGGATTCCCAAGCCAAAAAAATTCCTATCGCCTGTGGATCGGAGCTTCGCCCCGCTGTTCACAGGCGAAGTTTTTATTCGCGGTCCCGGATTGAATTTTGGGGACTCACGTAGGCCTACGGGCAAAGTACGGATCAGGCATGTCAGAGCCGTGATGGTCGGGCGACAAAATCGCGGGCAAGGTGAGGCCGACTCACATCCTTTTCACACCCTTGCCGGGTTCCATGACAGTCCAGAAGCCTCAAGCGCGGCCGCGCCTTGCGCCCGCCGGCCTGATGTTCCTCGCCATCACCTCGGTGGGCTGGGGGTTCAACTGGCCGTCCACCAAGTTCCTGCTCGGCGAGCTGCCGCCGCTGACCTTGCGCGGCACCACCGGGGTGATCGGCGCCGTGCTGCTGGCGGTGCTGGCGCTGATCCGCGCCCAGAGCCTGCATGTCGAGAAACGGCTGTGGCCGCGGCTCGTGCTCTATGCGACGCTCAACGTCACCGGCTGGATGGTGCTGATGGGGCTGGCGCTGCTCTGGCTGCCGGCGAGCGAGGCCGCGCTGATCGCCTACACGATGCCGGTATGGGCCTCGCTGCTGGCCTGGCCGGTGCTCGGCGAGCGGCCGACGCTGCTGCGGACCATCGCGCTGGTGATGGCCTTTGCAGGCCTCGCCGCGATCATGGGCGGCAGCGGCATCACCGCAAGCAAGGAGAAGCTGCCGGGAATCATCATGGCGCTCGGCGGCGCCTTCGGCTTTGCGCTCGGCACCGTGCTGGCCAAGAAATATCCGCTGGTGATGCCGCCGATCCCGGCCGCGGCCTGGCAGATCGGCCTCGGCTGCGTGCCGATCGCGATCGTCGGCATGATGATCGAGACCACGCATGTCGACCGCATCACGACCGTCGGCTGGTGGCTCCTGGTCTATTCGACGCTGATCCAGTTCTGCGTCGCCTATGTCGCGTGGTTTGCCGCGCTCGCCCGCCTGCCGGCCTCGGTGGCGGCGATCGGCACCATGGCGGTGCCTGTGATCGGCGTGGTGGCGTCCGCGGTCGCATTGCACGAGCCGCTGGGGCCAAGCCAGATCGTCGCGCTGCTGTTCACGCTCGCCGGCGTCGCGCTGGCGACGAGGTAGCTCACATCACTCGCCGAGCGCCTGCTGCAGCATGCTGGCGAGCTGCGCCTTGCGGTAGGGCTTGGCCAGCAGCAGCACGCCTTCGTCGAGGCGGCCGTGATGCACGATCGCGTTCTCGGTGTAGCCCGAGGTGTAGAGCACCTTGATGCCGGGGCGGCGTTTTTGCACCTCGTCGGCGAGCTGGCGGCCGTTCATGCCGCCGGGCATGATCACGTCGGTGAACAGGAGGTCGAACTTCTCGCCCTTGTCGACCAGCGCCAGCGCGGCGCGGGCGTCGGGCACGGCGATGGTCTTGTAGCCGAGCGCGCCTAGCTGCGTGACCACATAGTTGCGCACCAGCTGGTCGTCTTCCACCACCAGGATGACTTCGCTGCCGCGCCGCACCGGCTCCGGCGGGGGCGCCTCGACCTCGACCTGGCCGCGGGCAGGGGGCAGATAGAGCTTGATCGTGGTGCCGTGGCCTTCCTCGCTGTAGATCTTGATATGTCCGCCGGACTGCTTGACGAAGCCGTAGACCATGCTCATGCCGAGGCCGGAGCCCTTGCCGACTTCCTTGGTGGTGAAGAACGGCTCGAACACCTTGTCCTGCACCGCGTGCGACATGCCGGTGCCGGTGTCGCTGACCGCGAGCAGCACGTAGCGGCCCGGCGTGATGTCGGGATTGACAGCCGCATAGGCGTCGTCGAGCACGATGTTGCTGGTCTCGAACAGCAGCTTGCCGCCGTTCGGCATCGCGTCGCGGGCGTTGATCGCCATGTTGAGCAGCGAGTTGGCAAGCTGCGACGGATCGATATGGACACTGGCGACATCGGGCGCCAGCACCGAATTGATCTCGATCTGCTCGCCGAGCGTCGGCCGCAGCAGCTTGGCGATGTCGACCACGGTGCCGTTGATGTCGACGGTGCGCGGCTCCAGCGGCTGGCGGCGCGCGAAGGCGAGCAAATGCTGGATCAGCTCGCGGCAGCGCTCGGCGGCGCGGTCGATCAGCTCGGCGGTTTTCGCGAGCTGCGGCTGGGCGCGCAGGCTGTCGACCAGCGTCTCGGTGGTGCCGGTGATGACCGTCAGCATGTTGTTGAAGTCGTGCGCGACGCCGCCGGTCAGCTTGCCGATGGCGTCGAGCTTCTGTGCCTGCTGCAGCTTGTGCTCGGTTTCGCGCGAGGCGGTGATGTCGTGATAGATCAGCGCCGCGCCGGTGACGGTGTCGTCGCCATCGCGCAGCGGCCGGCCCGACACCACGAGGTGAATCTCCGGCGCGCCGCGCACCGGCTTGGCGACGAATTCCAGCCCGTCGAATTCCTCGCCGCGCAGCGTCCTGGCCGACGGCATGTCGTCGGCCTGCATCGGCGTGACGCCGTCGGACTGGAACACGTTGCTCATGGCGCGCAGCTGCCGGACCGTCATGCCCGGCTTGTAGCGCAGCATCTTCTCGGCGGCCGGGTTCGACAGCAGCACGGTGCCGGCGCTGTCGATCACCAGCACCGCCTCCGCCATGGTGCGGAAGGTGGTTTCCATCACCGAGGTGGAACGGCGGAGCTCTTCGAGCGCGGCACCGAGATCCTTGGTGCGATCGGCGACCTTGCCCTCGAGCGACAGATTGGTCGCCTTGGTCGCGCTGAGCGCGCCCTGCAGTTCGCGGCTGGCGCGCCGGGCCGTCACCGTCAGCGCGATCGCGAGCAGCAGGATCATCGCCACGCCGGCGAGATCGATCATCAGCAGCAGCCGTCCATTGGTCTTGGACTGGTCGGTGCGAATCCGGAGCAGGCGGCGCTCTTCGGTGACCAGGCGGTCGAGCGCCGCGCCGACCTTGTCGGTCAGCGCGCGGCTCTCGCCGGCGGAGACCAGCGCCGCGGCGCCGGCCGTGTCGCCCGCGCTGCGCAACCTGATCAGCTCGGCGCCGAGCGCAATGGCACGCTGGACCTCGACCCTGGTGCCCGTGATCAACTGCGCCTCCTCGGGGGCCGACGTCACCGCCGCCATCAGATCGTCGAAGGCCGCGGTGAGGGCTGCGCTCTGCTCGCGAAACTCGTCGGCAAAGGACGCATCGCCGGTCAGCGCGAAACCGCGCGCCGCGCTCTCGACGCTGCGCGGCAGCTGACGCGCGTCCGAAATGCGCTTCAGGATGCTGAGCGTGCGATCGACCGAATCAATCTCGCTGCGCGACTTGACGTCCAACCCGATCGACGCCGCGCTGATGACGAGGAGGATCGCAAGGCCGCTGCCGAGAATGAGACGCTGGGAAGCCATCGAGGATTAGTACGAGCAATTATTTCGAAAGACGAGCGGAAGGTGCATACTTCGCAAGACATTCGTTAACGGCGGCAATCAGCGCCTGCGGGGTGAACGGCTTGCGCAGGCAGGCGGACGCGCCGAGCTCGATCGTCATCCGCAGGAAGTCCGGCGCGCGATCGGCATTGGCGAAGGCATAGCCGGACATCGCGATGACGGGAATATCGGGGGCACGCTCGTGGAAGACGCGGATCGCCTCGAACCCGCGCATATGCGGCATGAAGACGTCGACCAGCATGACGTCGAAGGTGGCCTGCTCGAGCGCGCGCATGCCGGCTTCGCCGCCATCGGCGACGGTGACCTCGAAGCCCTGGCGTTGCAGACACACCTCGATGGCAACGCACACCATCGGGTCGTCATCAACCACGAGAACGCTCGGCACGATGCATCCTCTTTCTAACGGCCTCGCGTGCCGGCGACTCGCTTGGCCTGTTCGTCAATTAAGGCGGAACCTAGACGGAAAGTCTGTATCATAGAATGCATATGCTGTTTGCTGACAAGCAGATTTCCAGCTAGCCGTGACACATCACCTGTATTTGTCCATCCCCTTTACGACAGGTCCATGACCGCAGTTCCCATCGCCGGCCGCGCCCCGCTGTCACCGCTTGGCGTCGCATTCCTGGTGGTCGCCTCGATCGGCTGGGGACTCAACTTCCCGATCATGAAGTTCCTGCTCACGGAGTGGCCGCCGCTGTCCGCGCGCGGGCTGTGCGGCGTGGTCGGCGCGGTTGCGCTCGGGCTGGTCGCGCTGGTGCGGGGACAGACGCTGCGCGTGCCCGACGGCATGTGGTTGCGGCTTGCTTTGGTGTCGACACTGTCGATCGGCGGCTGGGTCGCGTCCATGGGCCTCGCGCTGATCTGGCTGCGGGCCAGCGAGGCGGCCGTGCTCGGGATATCGATTCCGGTGTGGGTCGCGCTGGTGGCCTGGCCGGTGCTCGGCGAGCGTGTGTCGCTGCCGCGTGCGCTTGCGCTTGCGGTGGCGCTCGCCGGGATCGCGGTGCTGATCGGCGGCGGCGGCATCGACGCAAGCCTCGGCAAGCTGCCGGGGATTCTGTTCGCGCTCGCCGGCGCGGTCTGCGTCGGGCTCGGCACGGTGCTGACCAAATCGTTCAAGCTCGCGATGCCGCCGCTGTCGCTCGCGGCCTGGCAGCTTGCGATCGGCTGCGTGCCGATCGCAATCATCGGCATCATGATCGAGCAGCCGCAGCTCGCCGCGCTGTCGCAGTTCGGCTGGGCGTCGATGATCTACATGACGCTGATCCAGTTCTGCCTTTGCTATGTCTGCTGGTTTGCGGCGCTCGAGCGATTGCCGGCGGCGACCGCGTCGATCGGCACGCTGCTGGTCCCCGTCGTCGGCGTGCTTGCGGCAGCGGCGATGCTGCGCGAGCCGCTCAGCACGAGCGACATCGCAGCGCTCGTGGTGACGTTCGCGGCCGTCGCGGTCGCCTTGCGCACATAAGACTTGCGTACATGAAAAAAGGGCGGCGCTGGCGCCGCCCTTTTGCAATCAAGAATTCAGGCCTTCATTACGGGCAGGGATGCCGCCGGCCGTCATAGCCGAGATAGGTGCCCGAGGCAGGATCGTAGGACCTGTAGCGCTGCGCGCAGTAGCTGGCGCCGCCGCCACTCGGCACCTCCACGGCAACAGACGGTTCATCGTAATAGCCGTAGCTGTCGTCATAATAGCCGGGGCCGTAGCCATAGCCGGAGCCGTAATAAGCGCCCGAGGCGAGGGCGCCGCCGACGACCGCACCGGCCACCGCGCCGGGCCAGAATCCGCCGCCACGATGATACCCGCCGTGCCAGCCGCCACCGCCGCGCCAACCGCCGCCGCCACCACCGGCCCAGTGACCACCGCCACCGCCGCCGTGCCAGCCGCCGCCACCGCCGCCGCCCATGGCACCTCCGCCTCCGCGGCCGCCGCCAAAGCCGCCACCACCGCCGCCGCCAACGTGGCCGCCGCCGCCGCCCATCGCACCCATCTGTGCGGCAGACTGGGCGAACGAAACGGTCGGCGCCACAGCCAACGGCAGCGCAAGCGCCAGAGCCGCGGCGGTGCTCAGAACCTTCATATTGATCATTTTGGACTCCATCAAAACGGTGAATGTCTAACCATCTCTGTGATCGGACGTTCCCGTGCTCCACATTGATTGTGGGTCATCTTCGCGTAGCCGGCGGCTCATGTATGGCACCTGAACAAAACTCCTCGTGAGCGCGTCATTTGGTCGCCAAACGGGTGCATAAACCGGGGGCTGTCCGAGGGGTGCGGGGCTACCTTGGCGGCGGCTGGACATTTGGGGAATGAGGTGGCATCAGAGCCGCATAGTCTCGAACCGACGACCGGCCACGCATGAAACAATTCCTGCTGAAATTCTTCACCTGGTGGAATGGCCAGACCTTTGGCACGCAATTGTGGACCTCGCGATTCGGCGAACTGGTCGGCGAGGACGAGCAGGGCAACCGTTATTACCGCACCAAGGGCGGTGAGATCGATCCGACGCTGCATTTCGAGCGCCGCTGGGTGGTCTACAACGGTTACGCCGAAGCCTCGCGCATTCCGGCCGGCTGGCACGGCTGGCTGCATCACACGGTTGATGTGCCGCCGACCGAGGAGAGCTACCAGGCGCGCGAATGGGAGAAGCCGCATCTGCCGAACCTGACCGGCACCGCGCAGGCTTACCGCCCGTCCGGCTCGACGCTGGCGAGCGGCCGCCGCCCCAAGGCGACCGGCGACTATCACGCCTGGACGCCGGGAAGCTGACTTTCACGCATTGTTGTTCTGACCTGCACGTGCGTAACGACGCGCGTGCATCGCACACGCGCCCGGCAGCGCAAGCGCGCGCCTGTGAACAACGGTAACAGCGGGGACAGGTGGGCTGCAGCCGATGCTGCCCGCTTGCGCCGGGCGCGGGTTCGCGGCTCAATAGGGCCATCTTACGGAGATGGGAAACCATCGCGTCGGATCGGGCTCCAGATCGCGACTGTCCCGATGTGCAGCGGCCTCCGAGTTGGATGCGGCCGGGAGATAGGCCCCCGGTACAGACGTCCTGAAATCGCCCGCAAATGTGAGGCTACCGTGAGACAGGAAGGGCCGCTCGGGAAACCGGGCGGCCTTTTTCTTTGCGGCGATCAGGTCAGGACAGCCGTGCCGCGGCACGGCCCATCAAGTCGGCGCGGCGCGCCTGCGACGGCGCGATCCGCTCTTTCATGAAAGCGAGAATCTCGGCCGGTGCGGTATCCGGCGAGCCCGCGTTGAACGGCGGGGCCGGGTTGTATTCGAGCCTGAGCTGGATCGCTTCCGCGGTCTTGCGGTCGACGAGCTCCGACACCAGCGTCAGCGCGAAGTCGATGCCCGCGGTGACGCCGCCACCGGTGAAGCGGTTGCGGTCGACGCAGACGCGCGTCCTGGTCGGAATGGCCCCGAAGCCCGACAGGAAATCAATCGAGCTCCAATGCGTGGTGGCGCGATAGCCCTTGAGCAGGCCGGCCGCGCCGAGCACCAGCGATCCCGTGCAGACCGACGTGACGTATTTCGCACCCTCGGCCTGCTTGCGCAGGAAGGCCAGCATCTCCTCGTCGCCGACCATGTCGTCGGTGCCGAAGCCGCCGGGCACGCAGATCACGTCGAGCTGCGGGCAATCGGCAAAGGTCGTGGTCGGCGTCAGGACCATGACGGAATCAGTCGGAACGGGTTCGATGCGTTTCCAGATCAGATGCACCTTGGCGCCGGGGACCGAGGAGAACACCTGCAGCGGACCGGTCAGGTCGAGCTGGGTCACCTTCGGGAAGACGAGCAATCCAATCTGCAGGGGTTCGGTCATCGGGGGCTCCAAATAGCGCTTGACGGAACCACGATGTCATGATGGCCTCTCGTCCAAAATGGCGTATTTCCCTCATTTTCGGACGAAGGCTCCTGAGAGAGGGCTGCCAGGAAAGTAACGTCACCTGCGAGGATTTGGCGATGATCGGCATCCTGATCTTTCCCGACTTCCAGCTGCTCGACGCGGCCGGGCCGATCGCGGCCTTCGAGATCGCGGCGCGCTTCGCCAACAACGCGCCAGCGATCAGGACGCTTGCGGTGAAGGCAGGACCGGTGCGCTCTTCGTCCGGTGTCGAGATGCTCGCGCGCGGCCTCAAGCCATCGACGGCGATCACGACGCTGATCATTGCCGGCGGCAACGGCGTGCGCACGCCGGCGACCTGTCCGGCCACGCTGTCATTCGTGCGGCGGATGGCGGGCCGCGGCATCCGCGTCGCCAGCGTCTGCTCGGGCGCCTATGTGCTGGCCGAGGCGGGCCTGCTCGACGGCCGCCGCGCCACCACGCATTGGCAGCGCACGCCGCATTTCGTGAAGACCTATCCGAAGATCAAGCTCGAGCCGGACCAGATCTTCGTCCGTGACGGCAATATCTGGAGTTCGGCCGGCATCACCGCCGGCATCGACCTCGCGCTCGCGATGATCACCGAGGACTATGGCGACGAGGTCGCGCAGAACACCGCGCGGCAACTCGTGCTGTATCATCGGCGCAGCGGCGGGCAGTCGCAGTTTTCCTCGCTGCTGGAATTGAAGACGCCGAACGGCCGGTTCGGGCCGCTGCTCGCCTGGGCGCGCGAGCATCTCGATGCGCCGCTGACGGTCGAGAACCTCGCCGACAAGGCCGGGATGAGTTCGCGGCATTTCACCCGCGCCTTCATCGCGGAGACCGGCACGACGCCGTCGAAAGCGGTCGAGCGGCTCAGGATCGAAGTCGCGCGGCAGCGCGTGCAGTCGTCGGGCGAGGCGATCGAGCGCGTCGCCGAGATCACCGGCTTCCGCGATCCTGAGCGGATGCGCCGCGCCTTCATCCGCGCCTTCGGCCAGCCGCCGCAATCACTGCGGCGTGCGGCGCGGGCCGGGTAGGCGCGTTTGGGACAAGCTCGTTGTCCGATTTCACGCGATCCATGTCGTCTTTGCAGTGATGAACCTGACGAGGGTTCCCGTGACCCACGTTAAGTGGGCATTGGGGACCCGAGGAGGTTCTAATGACAAAGCATCGAACGATTACCGGGTTCGTGGCTGTCGCCCTGCTGGCTGTCACCGCGACCGCCGCGACCATCAAGTCGCACGCGCCCCGGACCGACGGCATTGCCGTCGCCGGCACGGACACGCTCCCGGCCAAGGATTTCAGCGATCGCTGGTCCGCGATATCCGATTTGCCTCCGGCAACGGACATGACCGGGCGTGCAACTGACGCACGTTAAGGGCATGGACGGAGGTCCGGCCGGTTCGAGGACGCAGCTCGTGCAGAGATCACTCGTCTCGCAACAAAAAATGCCCCGCCGAAGCGGGGCAAGATGTTGAACGACTTAGTCTTGAGCGACTTGGTCTTGAATAGAACTAACGGTTCCGCCGCGCCGGAATAGCGCAGTCATTCACCAATACAGGATCAGCCCACGATCGCAGAGATCCACGGATGCTCTGATCGCGAACCGTGCTTCAACCGAAAGATCACTGGCCCAATGTATCGGTTGCGATCTTCTTCTTGAGTGCTTCGCAGGTATCCCTGACCTCCGCGGTCATCAGCGAGACGGCTTCGATCTGCAGGAAGAAGCGCTTGCCCTGATCGCGGTAACCGGCAGCGAACTCCTTGATCTCCGCGATCATGTCATGAACGCCTGCGACCATGACCTCGCAGTTCTTGGCGGCCAGTTGCAGTTCCGATCCAAGGGCCTCGATCTCTTTCACCGCCGCTTCATATTCGCGCACGACCGCCTCGGCCGACAGCTTGCCCACCTCGTTGACGCCGTTGCGATGCTCGACATAGTCCGGCATCGGCGAGAGGGGCCGGATGTTGCTGCGTGGTCGATGCGAAGTCACCGTGTTGATTTCGTCCTCCATCTGCTCCGACGGAGCGCGGGCGAGGACTTCTGCACTAACACTCATGCGAACTCTCCATAACTTGTTACGGCGAATGGAGTTTAGCAATGTCAACGGAATTGTCTCGATTTTCCACAGTTTTGAGGTAAGCGCAATTGTGCACTGCAGCATTGTGTTGCGTCAATGTGGCGCGTCGGGATGCCAGCCAAGCAGTGCGAGCATCACAAAGAAGCCGACGACATAGGCCGCCATGATCGGCCAGCCCTGGGTGATCCAGCGGACCACCGATTTGGCTTCCGGGTACATGTTGGACACCGCAACGCCCGCCGACGAGCCGAACCAGACCATCGACCCGCCAAATCCGACCGCGTAGGCGAGGAAGCCCCAGTCATAGCCGCCTTGCTTCAGCGCCAGCGCGGTCAGGGGAATATTGTCGAACACCGCCGAGACGAAGCCGAGCCCGAGCGCGGTCTGCCACGATGCGGTGGGCAATTTTTCGACCGGCATCATCGAGGCCGCCGTCACCAGCGCGAGCAGGAAGACGGTGCCTTTCAGCGTCTCGGGCATCACCGACCAGTCCGGCCGCCGCAGCACCGAGGTGACCAGGATCGCGGCCCAGACCGCGAGCCCGAGCACGGGCAGCGTATCGAGCAGCGCGGGGAACTTCAGATTGGCCGTCACATTGGCCGTCAGCGCGGCGAGCAGGATCACGGCCACGATCGCAACCCGCGCCCAGTCGATTCTAAGGCCGGACGGTGCATCCTTCACGATCGGGGAAAAGCGGTGCTGTTGCAGGGAGGCCGGCACCGCAAACACCAGCATCGCGACGATGGCTGCGACATAGGCCTCCACGACCGTGAGCGGGCTGATGCCGTCGATCCACATCATCGTCGTCGTGGTGTCGCCGACGACGCTGCCGGCGCCGCCGGCATTCGATGCGGCGACGATCGCCGCGAGATAGCCGATATGGACGCGGCCTCGGAACACGTGGCGGGCCACGGTGCCGCCGATCAGCGCGGCCGCGATATTGTCGAGGAAGCCCGACAGCACGAACACGATCACCAGCAGGATCAGTCCGCCCTTCCAGTCATCGGGCAGCAGCGCCGGCATCTCGTCGGGAATGCGGCTCTCCTCGAAATGGCGCGACAGCAGCGCAAAGCCCATCAGGAGCAGGAACAGGTTGGCGAGCGTGACCCACTCATGCTCCATGTGATGCGCGAGACCGGGCAGGCCGGCGCCGAATTTCGCAAAGCCCGCGAACAGCAGCTTGTAGGCGACGATCGCGGCAAGGCCCGTCAGCGCCACCGCGAGCGTGTGGTGATGGAAGATCGCGACGCCGAGCAGCGTCAGCGCGAACAGGATGAAATCGAGCGGGATACCGTAGACGAGGAGTGGCGTGAGCAAGTCGATCTCGATGGCTGGAGTGCCCGGCGGCGTGAAGCGCTGACGGCGGCACTATCGCGCGGCGTGGGGAACTTCAAGGCGCACTAACGCCGCAAGAGGCTCGCGATGCGCTCGCGAGCCCCGATCGGGAACGACGCCAGCCACGTCGCCGCGAGTCCGATTGCTCAGCCCAGCGTCTTCAGCCAGGCGCTGATCTCGGTCACCGCGATATTGGCCTGATTGAGCAGCTTGCCCATGGTGAAGAAGCCGTGGAACTGGCCGGGAAAATGCCGGTAGGTCACCGGCACGCCGGCGTCCTTGAGGAATTTCGCATACTCGTCGCCTTCGTCGCGGAGCGGATCGGCGCCGGCGGTCAGCACATAGGCCGGCGGCAAGCCGGCAAAGTCCTTCGCGCGCGCCGGCGAGGCACGCCAGTCGTTGTTGTCGGCGTCACCGAGATAATGGTTGGCGAACCAGCCGATCACCGAATGCGTCAGCAGGATGCTGGTCTCGGGCTCGCGATGCGAGGGATGCTTCCGCGAGAAATCGGTCGCGGGATAGATCAGCAGCTGGGCCGCGAGCTTCGGCCCGCCGTCGCGGGCGGTCAGGGCAACCACCGCCGCGAGGTTGCCGCCGGCGCTGTCGCCGCCGACGATCAGGCGCGCGGCGTCGATGCCGAGATCCCTGGCATTGGCGGCGACCCATCGGGTCGCGGTGATGGCGTCATCGACCGCGGCGGGGAAACGATGCTCGGGCGCGAGCCGATAATCGATCGAGATCACGATCTGCTCGCCCTCATGGGCAAGCTTCTGGCAAACCACCTCATGGGTATCGAGGTCGCCGATCACCCAGCCGCCGCCGTGGAAGAACACCAGGCAGGGCGCGAGCCCGTCTTTCTTGCGCAGCGTGTTCGGCGTGTAGATGCGGGCAGGGATCGTGCCGTGCGGCGCCGGGATCGCGAGCGGTTTGCTCGATTCCAACGCGGGAGGCTCGGGATTGGAGACGACGCGGGCGGCTCGATAATAGTCGCGCGCTTCCGGCGCGGTCAGCGTCTCATAGGCGGGACGGCCGGCCTCCTGGAACGCCTTGTAGACGGCAGCGGCATCGGGATCGAGAACGACGGGCATTGGGAGGACCTTCTTTTGGTGATGTCAATCCGGGGCGATGCGAAGCATCGAACCCGGAATCTCGAGATTCCGGGTCTGGTGCTTGCGCACCATCCCGGAATGACGGTCGTGTCAGGCGGCGGTGCGGCCGCCGTCGACGGTGTAGGCGGAGCCGGAGACGTAGCTCGCCTCGTCGGAGGCAAGAAAAGCGACGATGGAGGCGACCTCGCTTGCGAGACCGAGCCGGCGCGCCGGGATGCGGTCGACGATCTTCTCGATCGGCGGCGGCGCGTTGCCGCCGGAGCGGCCCTGCAGGATCGTGCTCAGCATCCGGCTCTCGATCATGCCGGGGCAGACGCAATTGACCCGCACGCTGGTGCCGGTGCATTCCCAGGCCGCGCTCTTGGTCAGCCCGATCACCGCGTGCTTGCTCGCGCTGTAGACCGCGATCATCGGTGATCCCATCAGGCCCGCGATCGAGGCGGTGTTGATGATGCTGCCCTGGTTCTGCTTCAGCATGACCGGCAGCAATGCTTCATGCCGAGGAAGACGCCGACCACATTGACGTCGAGCACCCGGCGAAAGCTCTCCAGCGAATATTCGGGGATCGGCCTGATGTCGCCCTCGACGCCGGCGTTGTTGTAGAAGGCATCGATGGTGCCGAAGTGGTCGACGGCGGCGCGGACATAGTCCTTGACCTCGTCCTCGTCGGTAACGTCGGCTTCGATTGCGAGGGCCTCGGCCGAGGCGGGCAGGTCCTTGATGGCGGCCTTGAGATCGGCGCCCTTGCGGTCGACTGCGACAATCCGCGCACCCCGTTCGGCGAGCAGTTGAAGCGAGGCGGTTCCGATGACGCCGGCAGCCCCGGTGACGACGGCGACCCGGCCGTCGAGCCTGATGCGATCGGGCATGGTGGGTTTCCTCTGGCTGGTCCGGTTCGATCCGGATTTTCCTGGTTTTCACGCGCGGCGGCGTGCCTTCAGCGTGAGGACTATCACACGTGTTCCCAGGAGTGACCAGAGGCTGCCCAGTGGACCGGGGAGGGGTGGCCGGGTGCCCTTTCCCCGCCGTATTCGGCGTGTTAACCGGTGGCCTGCGAGCGGCCGATATCAAGGTAGACTGTCGCGAGCCCGATTCGCCCTTTAAAGCCGCGCGAGATGCTTCGAACCGTTGCCCTGACTGGCTTTGCGGCCCTGGTTGCCGCCTCAACCATCTCGCTTGCGCCGCCCGCGCGCGCGCAGATCGGAACGATTTTCTCCGATCCCGCGCCGCGTCCGCCCGGTGCGATCCCGCGTGGTCAGCCGGCCCCTCCCAGCGACGACGACGAGGAAGTGCCGGAATTGCCGCGCGGCCGTCTGTTGCCGACACAGCCGCGGGCGCTGCCGCCAGGCCAGGCGGTGCCGCCGCCCGGCAGCGTGCAGTCGCAGCCGCTGGCGCCGCCGCCCGGCTCGACGGTGGCTCCGCAGGGCACCCAGCCCGGTGTCGCGGTGCAGCCGCCGCAACCCGGCGGTCCCGCCGTCGCCAATACGCCGCCCGGCGCCAACCCGCTGCCGCCGGGGCAGCGTCCCAAGGGCACGCCCCCAGGCACCCCGCCGCAGACGCCTGCCACGTTGCAGCCGGGCGACGAGGTCGTGCAGGAGCCGCCGTCGACCAAGATCACCAACAAGAAGGCGAGCTTCTCCGGTCTCGACAAGATCACCGGGCGCATCATCAATTTCGACGAGGATATCGGCGAGACTGTGCAGTTCGGCGCGCTGCGGGTGAAGACCGATGCCTGTTACACGAGGCCGTCGACGGAAGCCGCCAACACCGATGCCTTTGTCGAGGTCGACGAGATCACGCTGCAGGGCGAGGTGAAGCGGATCTTCTCGGGCTGGATGTTCGCGGCAAGCCCCGGCCTGCACGGCGTCGAGCATCCGATCTACGACATCTGGCTGACCGACTGCAAAGGGCCGGACCAGACCATCGTGACCGCCGCACCCGATCCGCCGAAGGCGCCGACGCCTCCGCCACCGCCGGCCCAGAAGCGCGCGCCGCCGAAGCAGGCCGCACCGCGTCCGCCGCCACAGCCGCAATACCAGCAGCAGCCGCCACCTCCGCCGCCCCAGCAACAGCAGCGGCCGGGCGGGTTGTTCGGCGGATTGTTTGGGAACTAGCAAGCACGGCCCGGATGGAGCGCAGCGAAATCCGGGTTCTCTTCGCGGAGAGACTTTCCCGGATTACGCGGAGCCTGTCATCGGGCGCGCGTTCGCGCGACCCGTTGGCTTCATCCGGGCTACGCGATCAACCGTTCAATTGCGCTCGGCGATGATTGCCAGCGCGTCGGCACCTTTGACCGGCTGGGTGGCGTCGAGCCTGCGGAAATCCGCCGGCGCGCCCGTGATCGCCTTGTCGAGCAGCGCGCGATAGCGGCGCCGCGAGATCTCGATCGCGCCGAACGTCCTCAGGTGCTCCGTCACATATTGCGTGTCGAGCAGTTCGAACCCGCCCGCGATCAGCCGCGCCACCAGATGCACCAGCGCGACCTTCGATGCATCGCGCGTGGTGTGAAACATGCTTTCGCCGAAGAAGGCGCGGCCGAGGCTGACGCCGTAGAGCCCGCCGACCAGATTGTCGTCCTGCCAGACCTCGACGCTGTGGCAATGGCCCGACGCGTACAGCCCGACATAGAGATCGCGGATGCGCCTGTTGATCCAGGTGTCGTCGCGGCCGGGCTGCGGCGCCGCGCAACCGGCGATCACGGCCTTGAACGCGGTATCGACGGTGACCGTGAAGGCATCGGAGCGCACGGTGCGCGCCAGGCGGGAGGCGACACGGAAGCCGTCGAACGGAATCACGCCGCGCAATTCCGGCTCGACCCAGAACAGGGTCGGATCGTCGGCGCTCTCCGCCATCGGGAAGATGCCGCAGGCATAGGCGCGCAGCAGCACCTCGGGCGTGATCTCGGAGGAGGCGGAGTCGCGTGACGTCATACCGCCAAGGATAGCAAAGCGCGGGCGGTCTTGCGATGGGGGCTGCCACCGGGACGCTACGTGTTGACGAAACGCGCTGGTTCCTCCACAAGCCGCGCCGTTCCGCAGCAGTTTCCCGAGACGGACTGCGCGGTCGTGCTAGATTGCAACAAAAAGATGGCGGCGCTGCCGGGACACGGCGGCTTGCGCGCCCGACAATCGACACAGGTGAGGGGGACGCTGCATGAAATGGTCATGGCGGACGTTTGCGCCGTTGCTGGTCTGGCTGGTGATCTATCTGGTCCCGGTGCCTTCGGGGCTGAACGCCAATCAGTGGCACTATTTCGCGGTGTTCGCCGCCGTGATCACCGGGCTGATCCTTGAATCGATGCCGGTCGGCGCGGTCGGTCTGATCGGCCTGACGGTCGCCGGCATCGGCGGCTATGTCGAGCACGACCCGAACAAATCGCTGCGCTGGATGCTCGGCGGCTTTTCCGAGAGCACGGTGTGGCTGATCGTCGGCGCCTTCGTGTTCTCGATCGGCTATCGCAAGAGCGGGCTCGGCCGCCGGCTGGCGCTGCTCTTGGTGCGCGGCCTCGGCCGCCGCACCATCGGGCTCGGCTATGCGGTGGCGTTTTCCGATCTCGTGCTGGCGCCGGCGACGCCGTCCAACACCGCGCGCTCCGGCGGCACCATCTATCCGATCGTCAGCAACATCCCGCGCATCTACGGCTCCGAGCCCGGCCCGACCGCGGGCAAGATCGGCACCTTCGTGATGTGGACCGCGTTCGCGACCACGGCCGTCACCAGCTCGCTGTTCCTGACCGCGCTGGCGCCGAACGCCGCCGCGCTCTCGATCGCCAAGAAGCTCGTCAACATCGAGGTCGGCTGGTCGCAATGGTTCATCGGCTTCGCGCCGCTCGGGATCCTCTTGCTGCTGCTGGTGCCGCTGCTCAGCTATCTGGTCTGCCGGCCCGAGATCAAGGAGAGCCCCGAGATCGTGACCTGGAGCGAGGGCGAGCTCGCCAAGATGGGGCCGCCGTCGCGGCACGAATGGATCATGGCGGTGCTGGTGGTGCTCGCGATGTTCCTGTGGATCTGCGGCTCCAATCCCAACATCAGCGTGCCGCTGCTCGGCTCGAATTTCATCAACGCGACCACGGTCGTGTTCGTCGTGATCTCGCTGATGCTGCTGACCGGCGTGATCGCGTTCGAGGACATCGTCGCGGAGAAGAGTGCGTGGGAGGTATTTTTCTATTTCACCTCGCTGCTCACGCTGTCGTCCGGCCTCAACGAGATCGGCTTCATCAAATGGGTCGCCGAGGGCTATGCCAAGCCGCTTTCCGGCACGTCGCCGCTGGTCGGGATGATCCTGCTCGTCACCTTCTTCTTCTGGATCCACTATTTCTTCTCGAGCATCACCTCGCATACCGCCGCGGTGCTGCCGGTGGTGCTCGCCGTCGGCTCCAGCATTCCCGGCCTGTCGGTGCAGACCTTGATGCTGCTCTGCGTCTATTCGCTGGGCCTGATGGGCGTGATTTCGCCCTATGCCACGGGACCGGCGCCGATGTATTACGGCAGCGGCTATATCGGCAAAGGCGACTTCTGGAAATTCGGGCTGATCTTCGGCCTGATCTACTTTGCCGGATTGTTGCTGATCGTGTTGCCCTGGTTACAAATGATCGGGTAAAATAGCCACAATCCAGCGAGAAACAGCGGCCGACCGGGAAGAGCCGCTATCCTTACAATTCTTAACGCGCTTTGTCCGGCAGAAGCCTTCAAAATGCTTCGTCGGATGTGGCGCGCGCGGAGTTCAGGGGACACATAGAGCCGCGCGAGCTCATTCGTGTTTCTTCGTGGGCAGGTTATGGACCAGCAGATCAAAGACCCGTCGATTGTGGCGCCCGAGCGAACCAGGCGAGGATCGCGTTGGCGGGGGTTTCTGACGGGATGTCTCGTATTGGCGGTGCTTGCCGGCATCGTCTGGTGGACGCGGCAGCAGGCCGCGCCGCCGCAGGCCGGTGGCGGGCGCAACGCCGGGCCGATGTCGATCGTACCGGAGACGATCGGCAAGGGCGATATCGGCGTCAGCCTGAATGCGCTCGGCACCGTGACGTCGCTCGCGACCGTGACGATCAGGAGCCAGATCAGCGGCTATCTGATGAAGATCGATTTCAAGGAGGGCGATGAGGTCAAGAAGGGCGACCTGATCGCCGAGATCGATTCGCGCCCCTACGAGGCGACGCTGGCGCAGGCCAAGGGCCAGCTCGCCCGCGACGAGGCGCAGCTGAAGGGCGCCCAGGTCGATCTCACCCGCTACCAGAACCTCGCCGCGCAGAACGCCGTGCCGCATCAGACGCTCGATACCCAGGTCGCGCTGGTCGCGCAGTACCAGGGCACGGTGGAGGCCGATCGCGCCTCGGTGAAGTCGGCCGAGGTGAATTTGCAATATTGTCACATCGTGTCGCCGATCAACGGGCGCGTCGGACTGCGCCAGGTCGATCTCGGCAACTATGTGACGCCCGGCGATACCAACGGCCTCGTCGTGATCACGCAGCTCGAGCCGATCAGCGTGCTGTTCACGCTGCCGGAGGACAATCTGCAGGCGGTCTCGAAGCGGTTGAGGGAGGGCGCGGTGCTGCCGACGGCGGCCTATGACCGCAGCGGCGCCAACAAGCTCGCCGAGGGATCGTTGCAGACCTTCGACAGCCAGATCGATGCGACCACCGGCACCATCAAGCTGCGGGCGCAGTTCGAGAACGACAAGCGCACGCTGTTTCCGAACCAGTTCGTCAACGTCCGCCTGCTGCTCGATACCCACAAGGATGCGACGACGATGTCGACCGCCGGCATCCAGCGCGGTGTCCCCGGCACCTTCGTCTATCTCGTCAACGCCGACAGCACGGTCTCGGTTCGGCCGGTCAAGCTCGGCGTCACCGACGGCGACCGGGTCGAGGTGCTGTCCGGGCTCGTGGCCGGCGATCGCATCGTGATCGACGGCGCCGACAAGCTGCGCGAGGGTGCGAAGGTGGTGGTGCGCTCCGCCGCCGATGCCGCGAACCCTGCCGCTGCGGCCAAGGGGGCGGCGAAGGGAGACGGCAAGGGAGATAGTAAGGACGGCGCTGATCCCGGAGGCGGCCACCACAAGCGGTCCGAGGACGGGCAGAAGAAATGAACCCGTCGCGGCCATTCATCCTGCGGCCGGTAGCGACGACCCTGATGATGATCGCCATCATGCTGTCGGGCATGCTGGCTTTCAGATTTCTCCCGGTCGCGGCACTGCCGGAGGTCGACTACCCGACCATCCAGGTGCAGACCTTCTATCCGGGCGCGAGCCCCGACGTGATGACCTCGTCGGTGACGGCGCCGCTCGAGGTGCAGTTCGGCCAGATGCCGAATCTGACCCAGATGAGCTCGGTGAGCTCGGCGGGCTCGTCCGTGATCACGCTGCAATTCGGCCTGTCGATCTCGCTCGACGTCGCCGAGCAGGAGGTGCAGGCCGCGATCAATGCCGCGGGCAATCTGTTGCCGTCGGACCTGCCGGCGCCGCCGATCTACGCCAAGGTCAATCCGGCCGATGCGCCGATCCTGACCCTCGGCCTGACCTCGAAGACCATGCCGCTGACCCAGGTACAGGATTTCGTCGACACGCGGCTGGCGCAGAAGATCTCGCAGCTGCCGGGCGTCGGCCTCGTCAGCATCAGCGGCGGCCAGCGGCCCGCGGTGCGCATCCAGGCTGATATCCGCAAGCTCGCGGCCTATGGCCTCAACATCGACGATCTCCGCACCACGCTCGGCAACGCCAACGTCAACACGCCGAAGGGCAACTTCGACGGCGCGATGCGCGCCTACACCATCAATGCCAACGACCAGATCCGCAATGCCAGCGACTACCGCTCGCTGATCATCGCCTACAAGAACGGCTCGCCGGTCCGCCTCAGCGATGTCGGCAACGTCGTCGACGGCGCGCAGAACGACAAGCTCGGCGCCTGGATGAACGAGACGCCGGCGATCATCCTCAACATCCAGCGCCAACCCGGCGCCAACGTCATCTCGGTGGTGCAGGGCATCAAGGACCTGCTGCCGCAGCTGCAGGCCACGCTGCCGGCCGCGATCGACCTCAATATCCTGACCGACCGCACCGTCACGATCCGGGCCTCGGTGCGCGACGTCGAATACGAGCTGTCGCTCGCCGTGATTCTGGTCGTGCTTGTGATCTTCGTGTTCCTGCGCTCGACCCGCGCCACGCTGATCCCGAGCCTGTCGGTGCCGCTCTCGCTGGTCGGCACGCTGGGCGCGATGTATCTGTTCGGCTTCAGCCTGAACAATCTGTCGCTGATGGCGCTGACGATCGCGACCGGCTTCGTGGTCGACGACGCCATCGTCGTGATCGAGAACATCTCGCGCTACATCGAGGAGGGCGAGTCGCCGCTCGAGGCGTCGCTGCGAGGGTCGGAGCAGATCGGCTTCACCATCATCTCGCTGACGGTATCGCTGATCGCGGTCCTGATCCCGCTGCTGTTCATGGGCGACGTCGTCGGCCGCCTGTTCCGCGAATTCGCCATCACGCTGTCGGTCACGATCCTGATCTCGGCCGTGGTGTCGCTGACCCTGGTGCCGATGGCCTGCGCCAAGCTACTGAAGCCGGAGGCCATGGCGCGGGAAAACACCTTCCAGCGGCTCAGCCGCGAAGGCTTCGATGCCGTCATTGCGATCTACGCCCGGATGCTCAATTGGGTGCTGGATCGCCAGACCTTCGTGCTGCTGATCGCGCTCGCCACCTTTGGTCTGACGGCGCTGCTCTACGTCGTTATCCCCAAGGGCTTCTTTCCGGTGCAGGACACCGGCGTGATCCAGGCGATCTCCGAGGCGCCGCAATCGGTGTCCTATGCGGCGATGGCCGAGCGGCAGCAGCGGCTCGCCAGCGCGATCCTGAAGGATCCGGACGTGCAGAGCCTGTCGTCGTTCATCGGCGTCGACGGCACCAACACCACGCTGAACAGCGGCCGCATCCTGATCAATCTGAAGCCGCATGAGCAGCGCAAGGCCAATGTCTCGACGATCATGGACCGGATCAAGGCGAGCACGGCGGCGCTGACCGGCATCACGCTCTACATGCAGCCGGTCCAGGACCTCACCATCGAAGGCACGGTGAGCCGGACGCAGTACCAGTTCATCCTGCAGGATGCCGATCCGAACGAGCTTGCGGAATGGACGCCGAAGCTGGTCGACAAGCTCCGGGAATTGCCCCAGCTCAGCGATGTCACGAGCGATATTTCGGCGCAGGGGCTTTCGGTGTTCGTCGACATCGACCGCGACCAGGCGGCGCGATTCGGCATCACGCCGGCGACGATCGACAACGCACTGTACGATTCCTACGGCCAGCGCATCGTCTCGACCGTCTTCACCAATTCGAACCAGTACCGCGTGATCCTCGAGGCCGATCCGTCGCTGCAGACTTCGCTGGACTCTCTGTCGTCGATCTACCTGCCGTCATCGGTGGGCTCGACGCCGGTGCCGCTGTCGGTGATGGCCAAGATGCGGGTGGAGACCGCGCCGCTGCAGATCTCGCATCTCGGCCAGTTCCCGTCGGCGACCGTCTCGTTCAACCTGGCGCCCGGCGCCTCGCTCGGCGGGGCGGTGACGGCGATCAAGCAGGCGCAGGCCGACATCAACCAGCCGCTCGGCATGATCACGAGCTTCCAGGGCGCGGCGCTGGCGTTCCAGTCCTCGCTGTCCAACCAGCTGTTCCTGATCCTCGCCGCGATCATCACGGTCTATATCGTGCTCGGCGTGCTCTATGAGAGCTTCATCCATCCTTTAACCATCCTCTCGACGCTGCCCTCGGCCGGGATCGGCGCGCTGCTGGCGCTGATGATGGCCGGACAGGATCTCACCATCATCGCGATCATCGGCATTATCCTCCTGATCGGCATCGTGAAGAAGAACGCGATCATGATGATCGACTTCGCGCTCGATGCCGAGCGCAACGAGGGCAAGCCGCCGCGGGAGGCGATCTATCAGGCCTGCCTGCTGCGGTTCCGGCCGATCATCATGACGACGATGGCAGCTGTGCTCGGCGCGCTGCCGCTGATGCTCGGCAGCGGCGCGGGGTCCGAGCTGCGGAATCCGCTCGGCATTTCGATCGTCGGCGGCCTCCTGGTGAGCCAGCTGCTGACCCTGTTCACGACACCGGTGATCTACCTCTGGTTCGATCGCCTCGCGCTGCGATTTGCCGGGCGGGCGGACGAGATCGGCGAGGCGAGCGGGTCGCGTTGAGCCATGGATCCTTCAACGCCCTTCATCCGTAGGCCGGTGGCAACGACGCTGTTGACGTTCGGGCTTGCGGCGGCCGGCATTGTCGCGTTCTTCAAGCTGCCGGTGTCGCCGCTGCCGCAGGTGGATTTCCCGACCATCTCGGTGCAGGCGACGCTGCCCGGCGCCAGCCCGCAGGATGTCGCGACCACGGTCGCAAGTCCGCTCGAGCGACATCTCGGCCAGATCGCCGACGTCACCGAGATGACGTCGTCGAGCTCGGTGGGCGCGACCCGCATCACGCTGCAGTTCGGGCTGAACCGCGACATCAACGGCGCGGCGCGCGACGTGCAGGCCGCGATCAATGCGGCGCGGGCCGACCTGCCGACCAGCCTGCGCAGCAATCCGACCTACCGCAAGGTCAACCCGGCCGACGCGCCGATCCTGATCCTGACGCTGACGTCGGATACGCTGACGCGCGGCGATCTCTACGACGCCGCCTCCACGGTGCTGGCGCAGAAGCTGTCGCAGGTCGAGGGCATCGGCGAGGTCGTGGTCGGCGGCAGCTCGCTGCCGGCCGTGCGCGTCGATCTGATCCCGCAGGCCCTCTACAAATACGGCATCGGTCTGGAAGACGTCCGCGCGGCGCTGTCGAGCGCCAACGCCCACAGCCCGAAGGGCGGCATCGACGTCGGCGACCAGCGCTACCAGGTCTACGCCAACGACCAGGCCAACAAGGCCGGCGACTACAAGTCGCTGATCGTGGCCTACCGCAATGGCGCGCCGGTTCATCTCTCCGACGTCGGCGAGGTGGCCGACGGCGTCGAGAATTTGCGCAATGCCGGTCTCGCGAACGGCAAGCCGGCGGTGCTGATCATCCTCTACCGGCAGCCGAACGCCAACATCATCAGTACCGTCGACCTCGTGAAGGGGGTGATGCCGCAGCTGCAGGCGTCAGTCTCGCCGGCGATCGACATCGGCTTTGCGGTCGACCGTTCGACCACCATCCGCACCTCGCTCCGGGACGTCGAACGAACCCTGGTTCTGGCGGTGCTGCTGGTCATCATCGTGGTGTTCGCCTTCCTGCGCAATGCGCGGGCCACCTTCATTCCGGTGGTGGCGGTCTCGGTGTCGCTGGTTGCGACCTTCGGGGCGATGTACCTGTTCGGCTACAGCCTCGACAACCTCTCCCTGATGGCGCTGACGGTCGCGACCGGCTTCGTGGTCGACGACGCCATCGTGGTGCTGGAGAACGTCACCCGCTACATCGAGCAGGGGCTGAGCCCGCTCGAGGCGGCGCTGAAGGGCGCCAACGAGGTCGGCTTCACCGTGCTGTCGATGAGCATCTCGCTGATCGCGGTGTTCATCCCGATCCTGCTGATGGCCGGCATCGTCGGGCGGCTGTTCCGCGAGTTCGCGATGGTGATCTCGATCTCGATCCTGATCTCGCTCGCGGTCTCGCTGGCGACCACGCCGATGATGTGCGCCGTGCTGCTCAAGCCGGACACCGGCGGCCATGGCCGGCTCTATTGGGCGAGCGAGCGGTTCTTCGAGGCGATGCTGAACTTCTACCGCAGAACGCTGACCGCGGCGCTGGCGCATCCGCTGTCGGTGATGCTGATCCTGGCGGCGGTGTTCGGCCTCAACTTCTATCTCTACGACGTGATCCCGAAGGGCTTCTTCCCGCAGCAGGACACTGGCCGGCTGGTCGGCTCGATCCAGGCTGACCAGAGCGTGTCGTTCCAGCTGATGCAGCAGAAGCTCGCGCGGTTCGTCGGCATCATCAAGCGCGATCCGGCGGTTGAGACGGCGGTCGGCTTCACCGGCGGCGGGCAGACCAATTCCGGCTTCGTGTTCGTCTCGCTTCGTCCGCTTGATGAGCGCAAGATCGGCGCCGACGGCGTGATCGCGCGGCTGCGCCGCGAGATGTCGGTGGTGCCGGGCGCGAGCCTGTTCCTGCAGGCGGTGCAGGACATCCGGGTCGGGGGCAGGGCCTCGAACGCGCAGTATCAGTACACGCTGCAGGGATCGACGCTGGAGGAGCTCAATGAATGGACGCCGAAGATCGCGGCGGCCCTGCAGCGCGATCCTGATCTCGCCGACGTCAACAGCGACCAGCAGAACAAGGGCCTGGAATCCGATCTCGTGATCGACCGCGACGCCGCGGCCCGGCTCGGCATCACGGTGAGCCAGATCGACAACACCCTCTACGACGCCTTCGGCCAGCGGCAGGTGTCGACGATCTATGTCGCGCGCAACCAGTATCACGTCATCATGGAGGTCGCGCCGCGCTACTGGCAGAACCCGGAGACGCTGAAGGACGTCTATATCAGCACGTCCGGCGGATCGGTCGGCGGCTCGCAATCGACCAACGCGGTGGCAGGCACGGTCGTCGCCCCAGGCAACTCCAGCGCGGCCAGTGCAGCCAACGCCCAGGCCGCGCGCAACCAGGCCACCAACTCGATCGGTTCGACCGGGAAGGGCGTTGCCTCGACCGGATCGGCCGTCTCCACCAGCAGCGAGACCATGATCCCGCTGTCGGAAGTTGCAGCATTCAAGCAGGGCGCGACGCCGCTTGCGGTCAATCACCAGGGTCTGTTGGTCGCCAACACCATCTCGTTCAACCTGCCGCCGAACGTGTCGCTGAGCACGGCGGTCGGCAGCATCGAGGCGACCATGAACCGGATTGGGGTCCCGGCCACGATCCGCGGCACCTTCCAGGGTACCGCCAAGGCGTTCCAGGACTCGCTGAGCAACCAGCCGTTCCTGATCCTGGCCGCGCTGGTGGCGATCTACATCGTGCTGGGCATGCTCTACGAGAGCTACATCCATCCGCTGACCATCTTGTCCACATTGCCCTCGGCGGGTGTGGGCGCCTTGCTGGCGCTGATGGCATTCAAGACCGAGTTCAGTATCATGGCGCTGATCGGCGTCATCCTGCTGATCGGCATTGTGAAGAAGAACGCCATCATGATGATCGACTTTGCGCTGGAGGCGGAACGCAGGCGCGGGCTGGAGCCGCTCGAGGCGATCCGGGAGGCCTGCCTGCTGCGCTTCCGCCCCATCATGATGACGACGATGGCCGCGCTGCTCGGGGCGGTGCCGCTGGCGATCGGCATGGGCGACGGCGGCGAGCTGCGGCAGCCGCTCGGCATCGCCATCGTCGGTGGCCTGATCCTGAGCCAGGTCCTCACGCTCTACACGACGCCGGTTATCTACCTCTATCTCGACCGGTTCCGCCTGTGGGCCCAGCGCGCGCGCCGTGGCGGCGCGATGCGGACGCCGGGCTCCTCACTTCAACCGGGCGAGTAAATGCCGACAGGTACAGCGTTGCGAAATCTTCAGTTGATGCGCAAGCCGATCCGGTTTCTGCGCGTGGCGGCGTTCGGCGGCCTCAGCCTCGGTCTGTCCGGCTGTATTCCCGGGGCGGAGAAGCCGGAGCTCAGCCTCGAAGTGCCGGCGAGCTACAAGACTGCGGCCAAAGGCGATGCCGACGCGGCTGTTCCGGCGCTCGCCTGGTGGCGCGGCTTCCGCTCGCCCGAGCTGACCGGGCTGATGGAGTCCGCGCAGCTCTACAATCTCGACATCGCGGTGGCGATCGCCCAGATCGTGCAGGCCGACGCCCAGGTCGGCGTGTCCGGCGCCGCGCTGCTGCCGTCCATCTCCGGATCGGCGAATGCCGAGCGTCAGCGCGTGGCAACGGGATCCAGTTCGTCGTTCGGCACCAGCGGCACCTTCTCGCAGTACAGCCTGGGGCTGAGCGCAAGCTACATCGTCGATTTCTGGGGCAAGAACCGCGCGACGCTGTCGGCCTCCGAGGAGAGCGCGACCGTCGCGCGCTACAATCGCGAGGTGGTCGCGCTGACCACGATGGCGACGGTCGCCAACACCTATTTCCAGCTGCTGGCGGCGCAGGACCAGATCAAGGTCACCCGCCGCAACCTCGCGGCGGCCGAGCGCATCCTTGCGCTGATCAAGTCGCAATTTGCGGGCGGCACCGCTTCGCAGCTGGATCTGTCGCAGCAGGAGGCGCTGGTCGCCACGCAGCGCGCGGCGATCCCGCCGCTCGAGGTAACGGTCGGGCAGAACACCGCGGCGCTCGCCGTGCTGGTGGCGCGCGCGCCGGCCGATTTCAAGGTGCGCGGCGGGTCCACCACGCAGATCGCGGTGCCGCGCGTCACGCCGGGACTGCCGTCGGAATTGCTCTACCAGCGGCCTGACGTCCGCGAGGCCGAGGCGCAGCTGGCGTCGTCCAATTTCAGCGTCGACGCGGCGCGCGCGGCATTCTTTCCGCAGATCCAGCTGACCGGCACTACCGGCTTCCAGAGCGCGGCGCTCGCCGCGCTGTTCGCGCCCGGCGCCTGGTACTACACGCTCGCCGCCGGGCTGACCCAGCCGCTGTTCGACGGCTTTCTGCTGGAGAGCCAGCTCAAGCTCGCCAAGGGGCAGCAGCTGCAAAACCTGCAGGCCTATCGCAAGGCGGTGCTGTCGGCCTTCGCCGATGTCGAGAAGGCGCTGATCGCGTCGCAGAAGTACACATTGCAGGAGCGCCTGCAGTCCGACGTCGTCGCCGCCTCGCGCAAGGCGTTCGAGGTCGCCGAGACGCAGCTGCGCGGCGGCACGGTCAACCTGATCACGGTGCTGCAGGCGCAGCAGACGCTGTTCACCGCCGAGAACAATCTGGTCACGGTCAGGCTCAACAAGCTGCTCGCGGCGAGCAGCCTGTTCCAGGCGCTCGGCGGCGGCTGGACGCCCGCCGGTACGCTGGCGGCGGCAGTGCCATGAGGTCAGCCATGCAGCGTTTCGCGACACTCCTCGTTGCCCTCGTCATCGGGCTCGGCGCATCGACCGGCGCGTCCCGCGCGCAGCAGCGGCCACCGAACAGCGTTCCGCTCGCCTTCGGCATGAGCGCCGACCAGGCCAGCCGGTCGCTCGGCGTTCCCCTGAATTACGTGCGCGGCACGCCGGGCAATGAATTGTTCGTCGCGCTGCCCAATGTCAGGGGCAGCGTGCTGTCGAGGCGCAGCGACGGGCTCTATCTGCAATTCGGCAAGGGACGCCTGATCGCCTGGAAGGGCGACTGGGGCACCCTTCCGCAATGAGGGTTCTGGCCATGATCGCCATGAGAGGATTGATCGCCTGCGCCGCCATCGCGCTCAGCGTAGCCGCGGCATCGGCCCAGCAGCGGCCGTTGCGCTACGGCAGCGCCGGCGGCGCGTATTTCGACGGCAGGGACGACGACCGGGATTTTCGCAGCAACGGCTATTTCCCCGGCAATTTCGCGGCCGATCCCTTCAGCGCGGGGTTCGGTGCGGCCGGCCTGTTCGGCTCGACGCCGTGGCATTCCGCGCGACCCTATCCGTCGCAGGTTGTGTTTGGCGCGCCGTGCCAGGACTGCCGTCCGCATCGCGCACGCCGGCACCGCGGCAGGCACGAGTGAGGCGCTTCGCAAAGGCTTGATGCCTCTAGGCCTTGCGCAAGAGCTCGTCGATGATGCGCAGCTTCATCCAGCCGGCCTTGTCGATGATTTCGTTGCGCAAGGTGTCCTTTTCCATCTCGTATTGTTCGTGCGAGATATCCCGGCCGCCGGTCGCGGTGATCCCGAACGTCTCGAGCAGGGCGTTGTGCCGCGCCTTCCACGCGATCACATGCTCGGTCATGACTTGCGTCACGGATGGAAGGAAGCCGGGATGGCCTGCGAGGCTGCATGACGCCGTGGTCTGCGGGTCTTCTGCCAGCATGATCACGTTCCACTCGTCGTAGCCGATCAGCCCCATCTGCGCGTAGAGAAACGCGCCTTGCGGTCCATCCCAGATTTTCTGGTCGATGACCAGGAACGGCACCGCGTGGCAGTGGCCGTGCCGCGCCGTCATGTCGCGGTTGAAGGTCTCGGTACGGTCCTGCAATCGCTTGCTGGCCGCAGCGAACACGGCAAGGCGATTGTCTGCCGTCGGTACGATGCTGGCTTCGCCATCAGGCGCGAAGCCTGCATCGCGCAGCATCGACCCGATCAGCGGGTGATCCCACTGCTGCTTGTGAAAAGCCGGCGTCGCGCCCTCGGCGGCCGGCGCCGGACGCACGGTCTCCTTGAGCTCGCCCGAGTTTGTCTCTTGGGTCGTCTCTTGCTTCTTTCCAAAAATTGGCCTGCGCCCGAACATCGCGTGCCGCTCCCGCCAAGCAGTCGGCACAAGCATCGCAAGGGACGCCCAGAACTTTCTTAAACGGTCAGGCCTGGCGGGTAGCGATCGATCAACAGCATGACGCAGTCGTTAAAACGAACCGGACAAATCAATCGAATTTGCTGAAATTGGCGGCATTAGCTGGCGGCGGCGCTTGTCGATTTGTCGAGCGCCGGGCTGACGCGGGCGAACCGCACCACGAAGCGGGTGCCCTTGTGGCCGGGGTCGCGCTCGACGCTGGCATCGAGCTTGGCTGCCATCGCGCTGACGATCCGCTGGCCCATGCCGGTGCCGCGCGGATCGGCCGTGTCGGAAAAGCCGACCCCGTCGTCGCTGATCGCGAGCTGCAGATCGTCGCCTTGCGGCTTCAGCTCGACATGGATCGGGCCGGCGCCGTCGGGATAGGCGTATTTCACGGCGTTCATCACCAGCTCGTTGACGATGATGCCAATCGCTACCGCGCGGTCGGGATCGATCTCGATCGGGTCGGCCTTCAAGGTCAGCCGCGACATCTTGTTGCCTTCGGCCGATCGCCGGAGATCCTCGAGCAGCGCCTCGAGATACTGGTTGAGCATCACCGTCTTGAAGTCGTGCGAGGTGTAGAGGCGGCGGTGCACCTGTGCGACGGCCGCGACGCGCCCCATCGCGTTGGTGAGCGCGGCCTTCACATCCTGCTGGCTCGCGGAGTTGGCCTGCAGATGCAGCAACGAGGCGATGATCTGCAGCGAATTGCCGACGCGATGGTTGACCTCGCGGAGCAGAACCTCACGCTCCGCGGCGAGCGCGGCATAGCGGTCGCGCGAGGCGTGCACCTCGGCCTCGGCTTCGTCGCGCGCCTTCTGGAGCGCGGCCTGCCGGATCGCGCCGTTCACCGCGACCTGGAGCAGGGGAATGAATTCGCCCCTGACGTCCTTGACCAGATAGTCCGCCGCGCCGGCCTTCAGTGCGGTGACGGCGATCGCCGAATCCTGCGACGCGGTGACGAACACCACCGGCGGAGCGTCCGGTATCTTGAGGATCTGCTCCAGCGTCTCCAGCCCGTCGAGGCCGGGCATATACTGATCGAGCGCGACGACGTCGATGCCGCCCTGGGCGAGCCGATCGAGGCCTTCCTGGCCGCTTGCGGCGTGCACGACCTTGTAGCCTGCGCGCGTCAGCCCGCGTTCGACGAGGCGCGCCAGCGCTGCGTCGTCGTCGATGTAGAGCAGTGTCGGCGTTGCGCTGGTCATACGGCAGCCGGCGGCACCTGAATCACGGAAAAGAACAGGCCAAGCTGACGAATGGCGTTGGCGAAGCTTTCGTAGTTCACCGGCTTGGTGATGTAGACGTTGCAACCCAGCTCGTAGCAACGCTTGATCTCCTGGGAGTCGTCGGTCGTGGTCAGCACGACCACCGGCGTCGACTTGAGATATTTGTTCTCCTTGACCCGCCTCAGAATATCGATGCCGGTCATGTCGGGCAGATTGAGATCGAGCAGGATCAGCAGGGCCTGGCCCTTGCGCTCGACGGCGCTGCCATCCTTGCCGAACAGGTAGTTGACCGCCTCTGTACCGTTGGTGAACGGGATGATCTCATTGTTGACACCCGAGCGCCGGATATTCCGCTCAATCAGGCGGGCATGGCCCTCGTCGTCTTCGATCATGATGATGGTGACTGGATCACTCATGTCACTTTGTCCCGGTTCTTGCCTGACCAATTGATAGGCAGCGTGATCGTGAAGGTGCTGCCGTTGTGAAGTTCCGATGCTACCGACATGGTGCCGCCCAGTCTGCGCACAAGTGCGCGGACATGGGCAAGCCCGATGCCCTGACCGGGCTTGTCCTGGGTTCCGGCCCGACGGAACAAATCGAAGATGCGCTGGTGGTCCTTCGGATCGATGCCGCGGCCGTTGTCGGTGACCTCGAAGATCGCGAAGCCGAGCTTGGTGCGGCCCTCGATCGAAATCTCGCCGGGAACGCCGTTCCTGAGGTACTTGAGGGCGTTGTCGATCAGATTGGAGAAGATCTGCTCCAGCGCGAGGCGGTCGCTGACGATATTGGGCAGCGCGCCGACCTCGACGGTCGCGTTGGCCTCGACGGCCTGGTGAGCCATCGTCTTGACGATGCCGTCGATCAGCTCGTGCAGATCGATGCGTTCGGGCTTGAACTCGCGGCGGCCCTCGCGGGTGAGATTGAGGATCGCACTGATCAGGCGATCCATCTTGGCGATCGACGATTTGATGAAGCCGAGCGATTCATTGAAGTCGTCGGATAGCTGCTTGTCGGAGCCTTCGAGCTCTGGCTCGGCCACATCGGTCGCGTCTTCCGGCATCGCCGGCGCCAGCGAGGCGGCGCGATTGAGCGTGGCGATCCGCTTGAAGATGTCGCCGCGCAGTTCCTCGAGCTCGCTGGTGAAGCCCATGATGTTGACGAGCGGCGAGCGCAGATCGTGGCTGACGATATAGGCGAAGCGCTGGATTTCCTCGTTGGCCTCGCGCAGGTCGGAGGTGCGCTCGTCAACGATGGTTTCGAGATTGACGTTGCTGTCGCGCAACCTGGCCTCGGCCTCGTCGCGCGCCCGCGACGATCGCCGCAGCAGCACCACCGAGAGAGCGGCGAGCGCCAGCACCATGCAGGAGCCGGCGATCGTGACGGAGGAGGCCAGCACCTGGGTCTTGTCCGCCGTCGCGGTGCGCAGCACCAGCAGACGATCCTCCTCGGTGCGGATGTCGCGGGCGATCCGGACGATCGCCTCGACCGCATCGGTCGATGTGGTCTTGCGCAGGACGTCGATGCTGGTCGCCGTGTCGTTGTTCTTGACGCGCTCGATGCTGAGCGCGAACTCGGCCAGCCGTTGCTCGACGGCGGCCTTGAGCTTCGCGGCATTGGCAACCTGCGCCGGATTATCCACGGTCATCATCTGGAGATGGTTGAGCGCGGCCGGGACTCCTGCTGCCGCGGACTGGTACTCGGACAGGTATTGTGGTGCTGATGTCAGCAGATACGCCCTGGTCGCGCTTTCGGCGCGCCTGATGTCGAGCAGCAGGTTGGCAATCTGGCTGTCGGTCTCGACGGTGTGAATCACCCAGGCGTTGTCCTCGCGCGCCTTGTTGACCAGCAGGACGGACGCCACGCTGACCGCGACCAGCACGAAAAATCCCGCCGACAGCAGGAGGATCTGTAACGTCGACCGGCGTCGTGAAACGACCGTCACGACGATCTCGCTATGGGAGTGGGATTCAACGCGTCCCCGTGGAAAGCCAATAACCCTATAGTACGTTTGAGGAAGGGCTGGGTTCCACGGAGTTCCGAACTATTTTGCGGCGTCGGATGGCTGGCCGGCGAGGTACTGCTCCAGCCAGTGAATGTGGTAGTCGCCCTCGATGATGTCGGGCTCGCGCACCAGCGCGCGGAACAGCGGCAGCGTCGTCTCGATCCCGTCGACCACCATCTCGTCCAGCGCCCGGCGCAGCCGCATCAGGCATTCGCCGCGGGTCTTGCCGTGCACGATCAGCTTGCCGACCAGCGAGTCGTAATAGGGCGGGATCACATAGCCCTGATAGACGGCGGAATCGATCCGCACGCCGAGGCCGCCAGGCGGATGGAATTGCGTGATCCGTCCGGGCGAGGGACGGAAGGTCTGCGGGTTCTCCGCATTGATGCGGCACTCGATGGCGTGGCCGATGATCGCGATGTCGTCCTGTTTGGCCGGAAGGTCGCCGCCGGCGGCGATCCGGATCTGCTCCAGCACGAGATCGATATCGGTGATGCTTTCGGTGACGGGATGCTCGACCTGGATGCGCGTGTTCATTTCGATGAAATAGAACTCGCCGTCCTCGTAGAGGAATTCGATGGTGCCGACGCCGAGATATTTCATGTCCCGCATCGCCTTGGCGCAGGTCTCGCCGATCCTGGCGCGCGCCGCCGCCGCGAGCACGGGCGAGGGGCCTTCCTCCCAGACCTTCTGGTGACGGCGTTGCAGCGAGCAGTCGCGCTCGCCGAGATGGATGGCGCCGCCGCGGCCGTCGCCGAGAATCTGGATCTCGATGTGGCGCGGCTTCTGCAGGTATTTCTCCAGGTAGACCGAGGCGTCGCCGAACGCCGACTTGGCCTCGTTGGCCGCGGTCGAGAGCGCGAGCGCGAGGTCAGCCTCGGTATGGGCGACCTTCATGCCGCGGCCGCCGCCGCCGGCCGCCGCCTTGACCAGCACCGGGAATCCGATGTCTCTGCCGATCGCGAGCGCGTCGGCCTCCGAGGTCACCGCGCCGTCCGAGCCGGGCACCACGGGAATGCCGAGGCGCTTGGCGGTCTTCTTGGCTTCGATCTTGTCGCCCATCAGGCGGATGTGCTCGGCCTTCGGTCCGATGAAGCCCAGATTGTGGTCGGCGAGGATCTCGGCGAAGCGCGCGTTCTCAGACAGGAAGCCGTAGCCGGGATGCACGGCGTCGGCGCCGGTGATCTCGCAGGCCGCGAGCAGCGCCGGCACGTTGAGATAGGAATCCTTCGACGGCGGCGGGCCAATGCACACGCTCTCGTCGGCGAGCCGCACATGCATGGCGTCGGCGTCGGCGGTGGAATGCACCGCGACGGTCGAGATGCCGAGCTCCTTGCAGGCGCGCAGCACGCGAAGCGCGATCTCGCCGCGATTGGCTATGAGGATCTTGTCGAACATCGCAGCGCCTGGTGTTGACGGAAGCTATTCAATGATGACGAGCGGCTCGCCGAATTCGACCGGCTGGCCGTCCTCGACGAGAATCTGCGTCACGGTGCCCGCGCGCGGCGACGGGATCTGGTTCATCGTCTTCATCGCCTCGATGATCAGAAGCGTCTGGCCGGCGGAGACCTTGGTGCCGACTTCAATGAACGGCTTGGCGCCCGGCTCGGGCGCCCAATAGGCGGTGCCGACCATCGGCGACGGCACGGCGCCCGGGTGCTTGGCGAGATCGGTCGCAGCCGCAGCCACCGGGACGGCAATGGCGGCCGGTGCGGCAACGCCCGCCACGGAGGCGGCGGGCACCGAGGCCGCGATGCTGATGTTGCGCGCGACGCGGACACGCAGGCCGGCACGCTCGATCTCGATCTCGGTCAGATTGGTTTCCGCAAGCAGCAGCGCGAGCTCGCGAATGAGGGCGCTGTCGTCGCTCTTGGAGTCGTTCTTTTTTGCGGCTGATTTGTCGTCTGGCTGGCGCGCCATGCTCTGTGATCCAAAATCTTTGTCTGGTGACGGGGAACGTCAGGATTGACGATTAAGTCTTTGGCTTGGCGTCGATCTTGACGCCGATCCTGGTGGCGAGGCCGATGATCGCAAGCCGGTAGCCGTCGATGCCGAAGCCGCAAAGTGACGCGAAGGCGGCTTTAGCAGTGAACGAGTGGTGTCGGAAGCTTTCGCGGGCGTGGATGTTGCTGACGTGAACTTCGACCGCGGGGATCTTGACCGCGATCAGCGCGTCATGCAGCGCGATCGAGGTATGAGAGTAGCCACCGGCGTTGATGATGATGCCGACCGCCTTCTTGGCGTGGGCCTCATGGATGAAGTCGATCAGTTCGCCCTCGCGGTTGGACTGCCGGCAGTCGGCGCTCAGCCCGAACTGGCGCGCGGTGTCCGCGCACAGCTTCTCGACATCGGCGAGGGTGGCATGGCCGTAGGTCTCCGGCTCGCGCGTCCCCAGCAGATTGAGGTTCGGGCCGTTCAGCACATAGATCGTTCCGGCAGCAGCCATTCCAGAGTTTCCTGCCAAGAGTTCCGGCCAAAGGTTCCGAGAGGGGGTCCGACAAGGGGTGGAGTGGGCCGGGTTATAGGTAACAACCGGCCGAAGGGGAAGTCTTTAGGTGAAATCAGAACGTCTTCAACAACTTCCTCCACCCTGTTAGATGACTGTCCTAACCTGCGGAAAATGCTGATTAACCAATCTTGCGGAAGCTGCCCTTGGCGGGCGCTCCGGCCCGCCATCCACTGCGTGATGCGGGGTGCGGCCGAAAGCAAGACCCCGCCCCGAAGGGGGCGGGGTCGAGATGAAGGCGAGGGCCCGTTTGGGCGCCCTCGCACCGAGGCCGGTTTAGCCCTCGATGATGTAGACGATCTCATGGGTCTCAGGCTGCACGATCACGTAGCGGCCCTTGACCAGGATGAACTGATAGCCGCGCCACTGCGGGTAGATCGTCACGACCCGCTCCGGCACCGGGTAGAAGTGAACGTCAGCCGGAACGCGGGTGCCGACCGACACGTTAAAGTTGACGTTGGTGGCTTCGGTCACGTGCTCCGACTTGATCGCGGTCGTGATCTGGCTGCGCTTCTCGGCCGGCGGAGCCGCGGTGGCCGACGTTGCCGCGTTACCGGTCGTGGTCTGCGTGCGGCTCGTGTCGTTGGTCTGCGCGCGGTTGGGGTCGGCCGGGCTCTTGGTCTGAGCGTTCTGGTTGGTCGTGGCACCGGCACCGCTCTTGTCGCGGCCCTCGGCGTTCATCTTGCCGCTCTTGTCACGCTCCTCGGCTTTCATGTTGCCGCTCTTGTCGCGACCTTCGGCCTTCATGTCCTTCGAGCCCTCCTTGGAGCCCTTGGTCGCTTCGTTCTCCGAGCTCATGCCCTTCGACTTTTGGGTACTGTCCTGCGCGCCCTTGGTGGCCGTGCCGGACTTGTCGGACTCCGCACCCTTGGTGCTCGACTCACCGGTCGTCGAATGCTCGGAACCCTTCATGCCGCTCTTGTCATGCTGCATGGTGCCCGATGACGCACCACCGGACGGTGCAGACTGCTGCGTGGTCGCACCACCACCGGCCCCGGTTTCCTTGTTGGCGCCGCCGGCGCCCTGTGCGTTCGCGAAACCGGTGCCGGCGATCAAAGCGGCTGCGGCGACCGAAATCAGAAAGCGGTTAGACATCGTAATTCCTCCTCGTTTTTCAGCATTGCCCGCGCCGACAACGGGAGAGCATGTGCGATGTTCCTGTTGATTTGCGGTTCCTTGCGGTTTGTTCTTGAGGTGAATGCGCGATGAACGCGCGAGATGAATGCGCGGCTGCTTCAACCGCAGGCCCAGTCGAACTCCGCGCCCGCATGATCGAGCTGGCCGTTGCCGCCGCCGAAATTGAAGCCGCCGAAATGCTCTTCGATCTCGAGATTAGGTCGCGCTATATTTTCGGCTTCGCGTCGTTGGTGACGGCCCTTGGTTGCGACCCGCGCGGAATCGGTTCGGGTGGCGGCAACAAAAAATCCGGCTGCATCGCAGCCGGATCTTGTGCGCGATGAGCGCTGTCGGAGCGGCGATCAGCAGGTCGCCTTGCCGCAGCGGGCGATGCCGATCTTTTCCTTGAGGTTGTCGACGCCGACGGCGCCGATCACGACCTGCTTGCCGATCACGTAGCTCGGTGTGCCATTCATGCCCATGGATTCGGCGAGGCGGAAGTTCTCCTCGATGGTCGCCTTCACCTCGGGGCTCGCCATATCCTTCTCGAGTTTCGCCATGTCGAGACCGACCTCCTTGGCGACCGCCAGCGCGCGCGTCTTGTCGGCGGCGCCGCGGCCGCCGAGCAGCTTCTGGTGGAAATCGAGATACTTCTTGCCGGTCGGATCCTGCATGCGCACGGCGACCGCGACCTGCGCGGCCTCGACCGAGCCCTGGCTCAGCACCGGGAATTCCTTCAGCACGACCTTCAGCTTCGGATCCGCCTTCATCAAATCGAGCATGTCGGACATCGCGCGCTTGCAGTAGCCGCAATTGTAATCGAAGAACTCGACGAAGGTGACGTCGCCGTCCTTGTTGCCGAGCATGACGCCGCGCGGCGAATTGAAGATGGTGTCGGCGTTCTTGGCGACGCTCTGCTCATGCTTCTCGGCTTCGGCGGCGGCCTGCCGCTTGCTCAGCTCGTTCATCGCCTCCTCGAGCACCTCCGGGTGCGCGATCAGATAGTTGCGCACGATGGTCTCGATGTCGCCGCGCTGGGTGTCGGTGAAGCTCTGCGCGGACGCCGGAAGCGGCGCGGCGCAAACGCCGAGCGCGAGCAGGGCAGGGGCAAGAAAACGAAGCGCTGGCATGACAAAATCCTTGTTCGCGGTGGCTCAAAAAAACGGCGGGGCCGTGAGCCGGTTTCGGTGATCGTTGTATGGAACTACGGTTTATTTCTAGTTGTTTTTCTGACCCGGCATGGGCTTGGCGCTCACAATGTCGTCAGCTTTGACCCAGCCGGGCGTGCCGATCGCGAACCGCGTCTTGGCGCGTGACGCAAGATCGCGGGCGGTCTTGGTGTCGCCGCGGAGATAGGCGGCCTGCGCCGAGGCGAGGTCGGCCTGGGCATAGTCGCCCTTGCGGCCGTAGGCCATCGCGAGCTGGGTATAGCCGAGCGGCGCCTCGGGCTCGCGCGCCACCGCGGCACGCAGCATGTTGATCGCCTCGTCGGTGTAGGCCTTGTTGTCCGAGGCGACCAGCGCCTGGCCGAGCAGCATCTCGATCAACGGCGAATTGCTGGAGAGCTGTACCGCGCGGCGCAGCGGCGCGATGGCTTCGGCCGGCCGGCCGCCTTCGAGCAGCGCCTGGCCGCGCAATTCATGGAAATAGGGATTGTTGGGCTGCACCTGGATCAAGCCGTCGATCTGCGCGATCGCCGAGCGCAGATCGCCGTGCAGATAGGTCGTGATCGCGCGTGCATAGCGCGCCGGCAGGCTGGTGTTGGACAGCGGATAGCGGCGGTAGACCGTGTCCTGCCGCTCCATGAAGCCCGAGATCTTGGCGCGCATCATGTCGTGGCGCAGCTGCAGTGCCGGATCGTCCTTCTTGTCCCAATAGGGGCTGGAGCGCGCCAGTTCCTGCAGCGCGGAGACGCGATCGACCGGCATCGGATGCGACTGCAGATAGGGATCGGCCCCGCGCGAGGCAAACAGGCTCTCGTCGGTGAAGCGCTTGAACGTCTCGTACATGCCCTTGGCGGATTGTCCGGTCGCATTCAGGAACTTGACGCCGGCGCGGTCGGCGTTCTCTTCCTGCTGGCGTTGATAGGACAATAGCGTGCGCTGAATGACCGCTTGCGGCGCCGAGATCGCCGCGGCGCCGGCGCTGGAGAGACCATTGCCGCCGCCGCGGCCGCCCGCACCCGCGGCAAGCGCGCCGACGCCGAGCAGCATCGCGATGATCATCTGGGTCTGGGCTTGCGCCAGCTGCTCGCGCATCTTGGCGAGATGGCCGCCGGCGAGGTGGCCGGTCTCGTGCGCCAGCACGCCGATGATCTGGTTCGGCGTCTCCGATTGCAGCAGCGCGCCGTAATTGACGAAGATGCGCCGGCCGTCGGCGACGAAGGCGTTGAACGAGCCGTCGTTGATGATCACGATCTGGATGTTCTGCTTCTCCAGACCGGCGGCGCGCAGGATCGGCCTTGTGTATTCGCGCAACAGCTGCTCGGACTCGGTGTCGCGCAGCACCGGCGGGCCTTTTTGCTGGGCTCGCGCAGGGACCACGGGGCCGACCGCGAGCGCAACCGCGGTCATGAGCGCGGTCAGCTTGAAGGTCCTGGTGCGAAGCGCGAGGCGGAACAGCATGGGCGATCTATCGGCGATGACTGGCCGCGCCGGCACAAGTCCGTGTTCCGGGCCCGACCGGATCAGGCGCGTGGCGCAGTCTGTTGTTTTTGCAGTTCTTCTTCACGCGAACCGGGTATTCACTAGGCCTGAAAGCGTTATAAGGAGCCACCGAATGCGGCCAGTCTGGGGCGGCAGCCGGTAACGGGAACCCGAATTCGGCAGCGGCCGTGCAATAGCAGAAATCCATGCGTGAAGCGACACCGAGAGACCGTGTAAGCAGCCTGTTGACAGCGTCCGGACGGAGCGATGTTCCGCCGTTCATGGTGATGGACGTGATGGCGGCGGCCGCGCGAATCGAGGCCGCCGGCGGCCATGTCATCCATATGGAGGTGGGGCAGCCCGCCGCAGGTGCGCCGAGGCCGGCGATCGCGGCCGCGCAGGCCGCGCTTGCGGACGGGCGGATCGACTACACCTCGGCGCTCGGCATTCCCTCGCTGCGCGCGCGCATCGCCCGGCACTACAGCGACACGTATGGTTGCGCGGTCGACGCGGAACGCATCATCGTTACGACCGGCTCGTCGGGCGGGTTCATCCTGGCGTTCCTTGCGATGTTCGAGCCGGGCGACCGGGTCGCCGTGACCGTGCCGGGTTATCCGCCGTACCGGCATATCCTGACCGCGCTGGGCTGCGAGCCGGTGCTGATCGAAACCTCCGGCGACACCCGCCATGCCCTGACCGGCGAGGCGCTGCTCGCCGCCCATCGCAAGGCGCCGCTGAAGGGCGTGCTGGTCGGCAGCCCTGCCAACCCGACCGGCACCATGATGTCGCGCGAGGCGCTGTCGAGCCTGATGGCGGCCGCCGACAGCGCCGGCATCCGCTTCATCTCCGACGAGATCTATCACGGGCTCGACTACGCCTTCCCTGCGGTGACGGCCGCCGAACTGTCGTCGAACGCGCTCGTGATCAACTCGTTCTCGAAGTACTTCTGCATGACCGGCTGGCGTGTCGGCTGGATGGTGGTGCCCGACGTGCTGGTGCGGCCGATCGAGCGGCTGCAGCAGAACCTGTCGATCTCGGTGCCGACCCTGTCGCAGATCGCGGCCGAAGCGGCGTTCGAAGGCCGTGAGGAGATGGAGGCGATCAAGCGCGGCTATCAGGAGAACCGCCGCATCCTGATCGAAGGGCTGCCGAAGGCCGGCCTGACCAAATTCCTCCCCGCTGACGGCGCGTTCTACCTCTATGCCGACGCCTCCGACTTCACCTCCGACAGCTTCGCCTTCGCCAGCGAGATGCTCGAGAAGGCGCATGTCGCGGCGACCCCCGGCGTCGATTTCGATCCGATCCACGGCCGCGCCTTCATCCGTTTTTCCTATGCACGCTCGGCCGCGGAGATGCAGGAAGCAGTTGCACGGATCGCGCATTGGCTTAAATAGCCCGCGAACTCCAGGAGCCTTCAAACTCCAAGAGCCATCAAGAGCCTTCCGGCGTTCGCTTTGCCTTTCGGATCGGTTTCGCAGCGCAGTGCCGTGGTTTCGCCGGCACTGTGGCGGGCGGATCATCGCGGATAAGCGGCAGGGCCCACACAGTTCCATTTGACTTGAACCGCCAAGTTGATCTTGGCTGTTTCCGCCATTTCTGAGGGGGAGTGACACATGGCAACGGCAACCGTTGTCACGGCTGCGCCGGCGAGCGCCGGCAGCAAGCCGTGGTATAAAGTTCTCTATGTCCAGGTCCTGATCGCGATCGTGCTCGGCGCATTGGTCGGCTGGTTGTGGCCGGGCCTTGCCACCAACGAGTGGATCAAGGCGCTCGGCGACGGCTTCATCAAGCTGATCAAGATGGTGATCGCGCCGATCATCTTCTGCACCGTGGTATCGGGCATCGCCCATATACAAGATGCCAAGAAGGTCGGCCGCATCGGCGTCAAGGCGCTGGTGTATTTCGAGGTCGTCTCGACCTTCGCGCTGGTGATCGGATTGCTCGTCGGCAATCTGGTCAGGCCCGGTGCCGGCTTCGGCAATGCGGCGGCGAACGCGCAGGCGGTTGCCGGCTATGCCAAGCAGGCGGAGGCGCAGAAGAGCGTCGACTTCGTGCTGCACATCATTCCGGACACCGTGGTCGGTGCATTCGCGCAGGGCGAGATCCTGCAGGTGCTGCTGTTCTCGGTGCTGTTCGGCTTCGCGATCATGGGCCTCGGCGAGCGCGGCCACACCATCCGCTCGTTCATCGACGACGCCGCGCACGCCGTGTTCGGCGTCATCTCGATCGTGATGCGGGCGGCGCCGATCGGCGCGTTCGGCGCGATGGCCTTCACCATCGGCAAGTTCGGCACCGGCGCGATCCTCAACCTGATGGGGCTGATCGCGACGTTCTATCTGACCGCCGCGCTGTTCGTGTTCGTGGTGCTCGGCATCATCGCGCGGATCGCGGGGTTCTCGATCTTTAAGTTCCTGGCCTACATCAAGGACGAGCTATTGATCGTGCTCGGCACCTCGTCCTCCGAGAGCGCGCTGCCGTCATTGATGGAGAAGCTCGAACGGCTCGGCTGCTCGAAATCGGTGGTCGGCCTCGTGGTGCCCACGGGCTATTCGTTCAACCTCGACGGCACCAACATCTACATGACGCTGGCGACCCTGTTCATCGCACAGGCGCTGGGTTTCGATCTCACCTTCAGCCAGCAGATCACCATCCTGATCGTGGCGATGCTGACCTCGAAGGGCGCCTCCGGCATCACCGGCGCCGGCTTCATCACCTTGGCGGCGACGCTTGCGGTGGTCGATCCGCGGCTGGTGCCGGGCATGGCGATCGTGCTCGGCATCGACAAGTTCATGAGCGAGTGCCGCGCGCTGACCAATCTGTGCGGCAACGGCGTGGCTTGCGTGATCGTCGCCTGGTGGGAGGGTGAGCTCGACCGCGACAAGCTCAATGCCAATCTCGCCAAACAGGTCGACCCAACCGACATGGAGACCGCGTTGACGACGGACTAGAGCTTTTCAGGTTCCGATGGAATCGGAACGGGGCTCTAGATTCTTGTTTTGACGCGTTTTCTTCACGCGAACCGGTATCCACTTCGCTCGAAAACGCTCTAAGTCTGCTTCGACGTCTCAGAACCGGTCCAGCCGATACGGCGAGGTGTCCACTGCGGATGCCTCGCCGTTCATCGTTTCGGCCAGCACCCGCGCGGTCGCGGGGCCGAGCGTGAAGCCCTGATGGCCGTGGCCGAAATTCACCCACAGCCCGCGATGCCGCGGCACCGGCCCGAGCACAGGCAGCATGTCGGTCGTGCAGGGGCGGGTACCGAACCACGGCTCGGGCTCGACGCGGCTGCCGATCTCGATCAGCTCGCGCGCGGCCACTTCGGCGTAGCCGAGCTGGATCGGCGTCGCCGGTGCGTCGGGACTGGTCAGCTCCGCGCCGGTGGTGATGCGGATGCCCTTGGCCATCGGCGCCATCGCATAGCCGTTCGCGGTGTCGACCAGCGGCAGGTCGAGCGAGCGGCCGCCCTGGTAGTGCATGTGGTAGCCGCGCTTGCGCACCAGCGGGATCCGGTAGCCGAACTTGCGGAGCAATTGCGGTGACCACGGGCCGAGCGTGACCACGACATGGGCGGCATCGATCCGGCCGCCACTGGTGTCGACCGACCAGCCGGACGTCGTCTCCGTCAGCGTCTGCGCATCGCCGCGCAACAGCGTGCCGCCGAGACGCTCGAACAGTCCGGCATAGGCGGAAACAAGCCCGCCGGGGTCCGACACGGTCCAGGGCCCAAGCCAGTGAATGGCGCCGGGCAGGTCGTCGCGCAGCAACGGCTCCGCCTTGGCGAGCTCGCGGCCATCAAGCACGCGAAACGTCACGCCGAAGTCGCGCTGGTTCTCCTCGGCGATCGCAATGGCCTGTTCGAGCGCGGCCGGGTCGCGATGTAGCAGGCGATAGCCGGCGCGGCGGATCAGATTGTCGGCATGGGCATCGCGGATCAGCGTGTCGTGCTCCGCGGTGGCGTAGGCGATCAGGCGCGCCCAGGCGATGGTGGCTTCACGGTGCCGCTCGGGCGTCGAGTTCCACCAATAGCGCAGCAGCGGACCGGCGTGCTGCGGCAGCGAAGCCAGGCGGTAGCGCACGTCGTTGGTGCGCCCCATTGCGATCCGGGCGAGGACGGCAGGATCGCGCGGCATCGGGTAGGGCCGCACCGCCTCGCTCTGGATGATGCCGGCATTGCCGTAGCTGGTTTCGCGGCCCGGATCCTTGCGGTCGACGAGCGTCACCGACCAGCCGCGGCGCTGCAGATGCAGCGCCGTGCTGACGCCCACCATGCCGCCGCCAAGAACGATCGCGCTTTGCATTGGGATCCGTCTCCGTCAGGCTTCGTTACGCCGGCGTCTGACGAACGGATTGCCTGTTCAATAAAAACGCCCGGCGTGAGCCGGGCGTTCTGACTTGCAGGTGGTGCTAGTTGCCGCCGCCGAAGCGGCGCGACCACCAGCCCTTGCGGGCCGGAGCCTCGGCCGCAGCGGCCGGTGCCGGCTCCGGAGCAGCCGCGGTCGGCTCAGGGGCAGCTTCCTCCGGCGGGCTTTGAACCAGCGCCGCTGATGCCTCGGGCTGAGGGGGCGATGCGAAGTTGACCTTTTCGCGCACCGTCGAGCGGCGACGCTGCGCGCGGTCACCTTCGGCAGTGTCCTCGGCGGCAGACGCCGCGGGGGTTTCGGGCTCGGGTGCCGCGACCGGCTCGACAGGCGCGACCTCGGTCGGCTGCCACTCCGGCGGCTCGGCGACCAGTTCGGGCTGCGCCAGCGAGGGAGCCGGCTCCATATCATGGCTATCGAAATCGGCGACTGCGTCGGAGGCCTCCGACGTCGCCGCCGGGCTCAACTCATCGGAGATCGATCCGGCGAGACCGTCATCCGGTCCGCCACTGCCGCGCCGGCGCCGGCCGCCACGGCGTCCGCGGCGCCGCGGACGGCGATCGCCATTGCCGGCCTGGTCGTCGCGGGCAGCGCTCTGCTGCTCGTCGCCTTCGTCCTCATCACCTTCGGCATCGGCGGCGGCAACCGCCTCGGTGCCTTCGGGCAGGACATGCATGAGATCGCCGTCCTCGCGCGGCTGCTGGGCGCCTTCACGCGCCTCGCTGCCGCCACCGCGGCCGCGGCGCCGGCGGCGCCGCTTGCGGCGCTGACCGTCGCCTTCGCCCTCGGCGGAGCCCGATTCATCGCCGGCCGCCCGCTCGTCGGCGAGGCCCTCGGTCTCGTCGGTTTCGAGCTCGGCCTCGTATTCGAACAGTTCTTCCTCGTCATCGGCCTCTTCGGCCTGGGCCGGCGCAGCGGCAGCCTGCGCAGCGAGCAGCGCCTTGGCGGCTTCGAGCGTATGCACCTGCTCGCCGCGGTCGATGATGTAGGACTGCTGGCCATGCACCGTGGCGTCCGCGACGATCGACAGCGAAACCCGGAAGGAGTCTTCGAGGTCGCGCAGATGGCCGCGCTTGTGGTTGAGCACGTAGAGCGCGACGTCGGTGCGGGTGCGGACTACCAGATTGTGGGTCGCGCCCTTCATCAGGATTTCCTCGATGCCGCGCAACAGCTGCAGCGCCACCGACGAGACCGAACGGACGTGACCGCTTCCGCCGCATTGCGGGCAGGGCTCCGTCGAGCTTTCGAGCACGCTGGCGCGGATGCGCTGGCGCGACATTTCCAAGAGGCCGAAATGCGAGATGCGGCCGACCTGGATCCGCGCACGGTCCTGGCGCAGGCAGTCGGACAGCTTGCGCTCGACCGCGCGGTTGTTGCGCTTCTCGTCCATGTCGATGAAGTCGATGACGATCAGGCCGGCGAGGTCACGCAGGCGCAATTGGCGCGCGACTTCTTCCGCCGCTTCCAGATTGGTCTTGAGCGCGGTGTCCTCGATATGGTGCTCGCGCGTGGCGCGGCCGGAGTTGACGTCGATCGAGACCAGCGCCTCGGTCTGGTTGATCACGATGTAGCCGCCGGAGCGCAATTGCACGGTCGGCGAGAACATTGCGTCGAGCTGGCTTTCGACGCCCATGCGCGAGAACAGCGGCTGACCGTCGCGATACTGCTTCACCGCGCGCACATTGGCCGGCATCAGCATCTTCATGAAGTCGCGCGCTTCACGGTAGCCGGCTTCGCCGGCCACCTGGATCTCGTCGATCTCCTTGTTGTAGAGGTCGCGGAGCGAGCGCTTGATCAGCGAACCTTCCTCGTAGACCAGCGTCGGCGCCTGCGACTTCAGCGTCAGGTCGCGCACCGTTTCCCACATCCGGATCAGATATTCGAAGTCGCGCTTGATCTCCGGCTTGCTGCGGGAGGCGCCGGCGGTGCGCAGGATGATCCCCATGCCCTCGGGCACGTCGAGATCCTGCACCACTTCCTTCAGCCGCGAACGGTCCTGGGCGGAGGTGATCTTGCGGCTGATGCCGCCGCCGCGCGCGGTGTTGGGCATCAGCACGGCGTAGCGGCCGGCGAGCGACAGATAGGTGGTCAGCGCGGCGCCCTTGTTGCCGCGCTCTTCCTTGACGACCTGCACCAGCATCACCTGCCGGCGCTTGATCACTTCCTGGATCTTGTACTGGCGGCGCGGGCGGAACGGGCGCTCCGGAACCTCCTCGAGCACGTCGTCGCCGCCGACCGACTCGACGACGTCCTCTTCCTCGCTTTCCTCGCCCTCATCCTCTTCGTCATCTTCGCCGGCCTCGTCGCCAGGCCCGGTCTCGGGCGCGACCACCTCGGCGAGCGCGCCATATTCGGCGACCGCGTGCTCATCGGCGTGAACCTCGTCGGAAGCCACATGCGGCGCGTCGTCGGCATGCGCGGCGTTTTCCTCGATCTGCTCCTCATGGGCGCGCTCGGGCTCATGATTGACCTCGACCGTCTCGACGGTCTCGGGCGCGGCCGACGCGGCGGAGGCTTCGACCACCGCAACGACGGGGTCGGAGGGGGCGTCGGCAACCGCCGCCTCGCTCACCTCGGGGGCGTGGTCGTGATCATGGGCATGATCGTGGTCGTGATGGTCGTCGTGACCATGATCGTGGTCGCCATGATCGTCGTGGTCATGATCATGGTGATGCTCATGGTCCTCGTGATGCGCATGATCATGCGCCTCATGCTCGTGGCCTTCGTGGGCGACCACGCCGTGATCGTGGTGCCCGGCATCATGTTCATGATGCTCGGCATCGACGGGATGTTCGTGGGCCTCGATGGTGGGCAGCGCCTGGGTGTCGTTCGCGCCCTCGATCACCTCGCTCTGGACGCGCTCGCCATGGCCGCGGCGACGGGCATTGCGATGGCGCGACCGGCGGCGATGGCCGCGGTTCTCGTGCTCTTCCTCGGCCTCGCGATGGGCGCGCTCGTCGGCCTCGATCAGCGCCTGACGGTCGGCGACCGGGATCTGGTAATAGTCGGGATGGATTTCGCTGAAGGCCAGGAAGCCATGCCGGTTGCCGCCATACTCGATGAAGGCGGCCTGCAGCGACGGCTCTACGCGCGTAACCTTGGCGAGATAAATGTTGCCGCGCAGCTGTTTGCGCTGGGCGGTCTCGAAATCAAACTCTTCGACGCGATTGCCACGGACCACAACGACCCGGGTCTCTTCCGGGTGGGTGGCATCGATCAACATCTTGTTGGGCATTTTGGAGCTCTTGACGGCGGCGGGCGCGGATCATGGCGCGCGCAAACTGCGCCGCCCGGTGACGCGACGGTCCACCTGATTCGGGGGTGAGGGGAAGGCCGAAACGCATCTCGCGGCGCAGCGCCGGACGGGAACTCACCGGGATGATGCGACGGGCGAAGTTTTCACCTCGCGTCAGCGCGATCATTCGGGGGATCCTGGTCGGCAATGCAGTCTGGCGCATTAAGCGTCGGCCCGTCTAAACATGTTGGCGGCGAAAAATACCGCCGTATCTTTTGCTGAAAGCCCCGTCTGGCGCCGAAGCGCCTGCCGGCCATCGCATATCGAGGCCCCAAGGGACCGGATAATCGGTTATGCCGTGTCTCAAACCGTCCCTCTGGCGAGGGAGTGTGCCTGGGACCGGACGCCGCTCGGGCTTGAATCCGCCACTCCGTGTCAGCCGCGCGCGGCGCTGGCTGGGGAGGGACCGGAAAAACACGGCGGGATCTTCGATCAGGAAGGTTCCACCGCTGCACCGGGAGGCTGAACGCGACACAACCGGGAGTACTAGCCGTCAGCACCTCGTACATACGTGGATTGACCGCCGCGTGCAAGGGAAGCGTCACGCCGCCGCAACACTCGGTTCTTTTCGCCGGAGCGTCATTAGGGGGCGATTAACCGTGTGGTTCTAATGCGGTAAGAAGCAGCTGGGAGGCTACGAATCGGGTGGCGAACCGCGCAAAACACCTTGTTTTTCTGGGATGCGGGCTGTTGTGCGCCGCAGCATCGGTGTTTGCCATTGCCGGCGCCCCGAGCGCCGCAGAGGGACCGCAGAACGGCCCGCCGGCACCGGCCGCGAGCGCCCCAAATTTCCCGGTCGCATCCGGCGCCAGGCTCGCCGGCGACGCCAAGCAGACCCGATTCATCCTCGACCTCGACCGCAAGATCGAATTTCGCGCCTTCCCGCTGGCTGACCCCTACCGCGTCGTGGTTGATATCCCGCAGGTCGATTTTCAGCTCGCGGCCGGCACCGGCTCGGCGGGGCGGGGCCTGGTGAAGGCGTTCCGCTATGGCCTCGTGATGCCCGGCGGCTCGCGGATCGTGTTCGACCTGACCGGACCGGTGAAGATCGCGAATTCCTACGTACTCGACGCCGCCAACGGCCAGCCGCCGCGGCTGGTGCTGGACTTCGAGGAGGTCGACCGCACCAGCTTCGTGCAGTCGCTGGCGCCCGCGAGCCGGCCCGAATCGAAACCGGCGATTTCCGAATTCACCACCGCCACCATTCCGGCCGTCACCTCGGCGGCGCTGCCGCCGGTCGCGGTCACCGACGCGCGCCCGCTGATCGTGATCGATCCCGGTCACGGCGGCATCGACAACGGCACGCAATCCGGCGACCAGACCGAGAAGAACCTGGTGCTCGGCTTTGGCCTTGCCCTGCGCGACCGGATCGAGAAGTCGGGCAAGTATCGGGTGGTCATGACGCGGTCCGACGACACCTTCATCCCGCTCAACGATCGGGTGAAGATCGCGCGCTCCCAGTCCGCGGCGCTGTTCGTCTCGATCCACGCCGACGCCCTGCCGCGCCGCGAGGGCGATGCCCAGGGCGCCACGATCTACACGGTGTCGGACAAGGCCTCCGACGCCGAGGCCGAACGGCTGGCGGAGGCGGAAAACAAGGCCGACGCCATCGGCGGGGTGAACCTGACCGACGAACCGACCGAGGTCGCCGACATCCTGATCGACCTCGCGCAGCGTGAAACCAAGACGTTTTCCAATCGCTTCGCCCGTCTTCTGATGGACGAGATGAAGACCACGGTGCGGATGCACAAGCATCCGCTCAAATCGGCCGGCTTCCGGGTGCTGAAGGCGCCCGACGTGCCGTCCGTGCTGGTCGAGATCGGCTACGTCTCCAACAAGGGGGACCTCGAGCACCTGGTCTCGGAGAGCTGGCGGAACAAGGCGGTCGGCTCGATGGTGCAGGCGATCGACACGTTCTTCGCCAAACGGCTGGCAACTGCCGGGTCGGCAAAGTGAAATCGGCTCGCTGAAAAGCCGGGGCCGTTGCGCCGAAGCCCTAGTTTGGCCACAGCCGCGACGGTATAGACAATGGACCGCAGGTCCGCAGAATCGACCATATTGTCCGGCGGCTCTTGTATACTCGCGTGCGCAAGGTGGCTCGCTGGGCCGAAGCTTCGTTGTGTGAGGCTTTCGCACTTTTGGACAGGCGCTTCTGACGACTGAGCGCCGGAGGGTAGGAACGGAACGTCGATAATGCGCCTGCTCGTGCGGTTTATGGGTTTCTTGTTCGCCGCCGGAACCGTCGTGTTCCTGGTCGGTGTCGCCGCCGTCGCTGGCGCCATCTGGCATTTCTCCAAGGATCTGCCCGACTACTCGCAGCTGCAGGACTATGAGCCGCCGGTGATGACCCGCGTGCATGCCGCCGACGGCGCGCTGCTTGGCGAATACTCCAAGGAGCGCCGGCTCTATCTGCCGATCCAGGCGGTGCCGAAGCTCGTGATCAACGCCTTCCTCGCCGCCGAAGACAAGAACTTCTACGAGCACGGCGGCATCGACTATCAGGGCATGGCGCGCGCCGCGATCCTTTATGCGCAGAACTACGGCTCGAACCGTCGCCCGCAGGGCGCCTCGACCATCACCCAGCAGGTCGCGAAGAACTTCCTGCTCACCAACGAGGTCTCGTTCAGCCGCAAGATCAAGGAAGCCTTGCTGGCGATGCGCATCGAGCGCGCCTATTCCAAGGACCGCATCCTCGAGCTCTATCTGAACGAAATCTATCTCGGCCTCGGTGCCTACGGCATCGCGGCGGCGTCGCTGGTCTATTTCGACAAGTCGGTCAACGAGCTGACGATCGCGGAGGCGTCCTATCTCGCCGCGCTGCCGAAAGCGCCGGCGGCGCTGCATCCGGTGCGCAACCGCGACCGCGCGATCGAGCGCCGCAATTATGTGATCGATCGTCTGCTGGAGAACGGCTGGATCAAGCAGGCCGACGCCGACAAGGCGCGCAAGGACCCGCTCAACGTCACCAGCCGCTCGAACGGCGCGCATATCTTCGCCGGCGAATATTTCGCCGAGGAGGTCCGCCGCGACATCTTCGAGCGCTACGGCGAAAAGAAGCTCTACGAGGGTGGTCTGTCGGTGCGCACCACGCTCGATCCCAAGATCCAGGTGATGGCGCGCAAGACCATGGTCGCGGGGCTCGTCAATTACGACGAGGCGCAGGGTTGGCGCGGGGCGCTGCACAAGCTCGACATTTCCGGTGACTGGGGCGTCAAGCTTGCCGACGTGAAGTCGCTCTCCGACATCTCGCCGTGGCGGATGGCTGTCGTGCTCGAGACCAGCGATCAGTCGGCGCGGATCGGCTTCCAGCCGGGCCGCGAGCTCGGCGGCGCGGTCAGCAAGGAGCGGCAGACCGGCATCATCACGATGGACGGCGTGCGCTGGGCCAAGACCAAGGGCAAGGCGCCGAGCGCCGTTTCGCAGGTGCTGCAGCCGGGCGACGTGATCTACGCCGATCCGCTGGTGACCAAGGACGGCAACGCGGTCGAAGGCCAGTATCGCCTGCGGCAATTGCCTGAAGTGTCCGGCGCCATGGTGGCGATGGATCCGTGGACCGGCCGCGTGCTCGCGATGGTCGGCGGCTTCTCGTTCGACCAGAGCCAGTTCAACCGCGCGACGCAAGCCTACCGGCAGCCGGGTTCGTCGTTCAAGCCGATCGTGTACTCGTCGGCGCTGGACAATGGCTATACGCCGTCGACCACCGTGATCGACGCGCCGATCGAGATCGATCAGGGGCAGGGCGCCGGCGTGTGGCGTCCGGAAAACTATTCGACCGGCAAGTATTACGGCCCAACCACGCTGCGCAACGCGCTGCAGCGCTCGCTCAACACCGTGACGGTGCGGCTCGCGCAGGACATCGGCATGCCGCTGGTCGGCGAATACGCCAAGCGCTTTGGCGTCTATGACGAATTGCCGAACTATCTGTCGTATGCGCTGGGTGCCGGCGAGACGACCGTGATGCGCATGGTCACGGCCTATTCGATGTTCGCCAATGGCGGCCGCCGGGTGAAGCCGACGCTGATCGATCGCATCCAGGATCGCTACGGGCATACCATTTTCAAGCACGACACCCGCGAATGCCGCGGCTGCGACGCGCCCGGGGGCTGGAAGAGCCAGCCGGAGCCGCAGCTGGTCGACCGCCGCGAGCAGGTGCTCGACCCGATGACCGCCTACCAGATCACCGAGATGATGGAAGGTGTGGTCCAGCGCGGCACCGCGACCGTCGTGAAGGAGGTCGGCAAGCCGATCGCCGGCAAGACCGGCACCACCAACGACGAGAAGGACGTCTGGTTCGTCGGCTTCTCGCCGGATCTCGCAGTCGGCGTTTACATGGGCTACGACAAGCCGCGCAATCTCGGCCGCGCCGCCACCGGCGGCCACGTCGCAGCGCCGATCGCCCGCGACTTCCTCAAGCTTGCGCTCGCCGACAAGCCGCCGACGCCGTTCAAGGTTCCGGCCGGCATCAAGCTGATCCGCGTCGACGCCAAGACCGGCATGCGCGCCGGTCCCGGCGACGGCGGCAACACCATCCTCGAAGCCTTCAAGCCGGGCACCGCGCCGCCGGAGAACTATTCGGTCATCGGCGTCGCCGATGCCGATGGGCGCGGCCCTGCGCCTGGCCCGCAGCCGTCGCAGAATGGGGCGCAGCCGGATGGCGGCTTCTTCATGCGTCCGGGAACCGGGGGGCTTTACTAGCGGCCTGTCCGGCCAAATCGCCGGGATAGTGCGGCCAAGTCGATTGCGCTTTGCCGCGCCGGTCGCTACATCCCCCGGAACCTTTTTAGCCAACACCTGAAAGACCATGCGCGCGGAAATCGAACGCCTTGTTGAAGAGATCAAGCAGTCAGTCGGGCTGCTGAGGAGGCATCTTTGACGTCGAACAATCGACGGCACGCCTCGCTGAGCTGAACAAGCTCGCAGAAGACCCCAATCTCTGGAACGATCCCCAGAAGGCCCAGCGGCTGATGCAGGAGCGTACCTCACTGGAGGACGCGCTCTCAGGCATCGGCAAGGTCGAGCGCGAGCTCGAGGACAATATCGGCATGATCGAGCTCGGCGAGGCCGAGAACGATGAGGGCGTGGTCGCCGAGGCCGAGAAGGCGCTCAAGGATCTCAAGAAGGAGGTCGCCCGGCGCGAGCTGGAGGCGCTGCTGTCGGGCGAGGCCGACAAGTTCGATTCCTATCTCGAAGTCCATGCCGGCGCCGGCGGCACCGAGAGCCAGGACTGGGCGCAGATGCTGCTGCGCATGTACACGCGCTGGGCGGAGAAGCACGGCTTCAAGATCGAGTTCCTCGAAGAATCCCAGGGTGAAGAGGCCGGCATCAAGTCCGCCACCATCCAGATCAGCGGCCACAACGCCTACGGCTGGCTGAAGACCGAGGCCGGCGTGCATCGCCTGGTGCGCATCTCGCCGTTCGATTCCAACGCGCGGCGGCACACCTCGTTCTCGTCGGTGCAGATCTTCCCGGTGATCGACGACTCCATCAAGATCGAGATCAAGGAGTCCGATGTTCGCACCGACACCATGCGGTCGGGCGGCGCTGGCGGCCAGCACGTCAACAAGACCGAGTCGGCGGTGCGCCTGACGCACATCCCGACCGGCATCGCGGTGGTCTGCCAGGCCGGCCGCTCCCAGCACAAGAACCGGGCGCAGGCCTGGGACATGCTGCGCGCGCGGCTCTACGAGATCGAGCTGAAGAAGCGCGAGGAGCAGGCTGCCGCCGATCAGGCCGCCAAGACCGACATCGGCTGGGGTCACCAGATCCGCTCCTATGTGTTGCAGCCCTATCAGATGGTGAAGGACCTGCGCACCGGTGTGCAGACCTCCGACACGTCGGGGGTGCTCGATGGCGACCTCGATGAATTCATGGCGGCGACCTTGGCGCAGCGTGCCTTCGGCACCGGGCCCGGCTCCGTTGAGGATGTGGATTAGCCCATGCCGCGCGTCGCTTTCATCGGATTGGGACGCATGGGCCACGGCATGGCCGGCCGTTACCTCGATGCCGGCTTCACGGTCGCCGTGTGGAACCGCAGCAAGGCCAAGGCCGCGGACCTGATCGCTCGCGGCGCGCTGTGGGCGACCTCGCCGGAGGATGCCGCAATCGACGCCGATGCTGTCGTGACCATGGTCGCCGACGACGAAGCCTCGCGCGCGGTCTGGCTGACCAGGGACGGCGCCGCCGCCAACATGAAGGCCGGCACGCTCGCGATCGAATGCTCCACGGTCTCGTACCAGCACACGGTCGAGATGGCGCGCGAACTGCAGAGCCGTGGCTTGGTCTACATCGATTGCCCGGTCACCGGCCTGCCGGAGGCGGCGGCGGCCGGCAAGCTGACGCTGCTGGTGGGCGCTGATCCCGCCGATCTCGATCGGGCGCGGCCGTTCCTAGCGCCGATTGGCAGCACGATCCGCCATTTCGGCGCGGTTGGCACCGGCACTGTGTTCAAGTTGATCAACAACCTGATCGGCGCGGTGCAGATCGCAAGCCTCGCCGAGGGCGTGGCGATCGCCGAGCAGGCGGGCCTCGACATGCAATTGGTGGCCGAGGCGCTGGCGACCGGCGCGGTGGCGAGCCCGCAGGTGATCCGCCACTCCAAGCGGATGATCGACCGCAACTTCTCCGGCGCATCGTTCACCGCGGCGCTGCGCCACAAGGATGCCGACTACGCCGTGCGGCTCGCCGAGACCTTGCTGCCCGGCGTGCCCGTGAGCCGCGCCGCGCTCGCCGCCTACGACAAGGCGAAGGCCCATGCGCCCGACGCCGACGAGGGCCAGATGATCGAGATCGTGTCGCGGCCGAAATAGGCGGGCCGCCATTGTCGGAAATCGGGTGGGAATATTCGCGGCGCTGCCCTAGTCACCTGTCCGACTGCAGGTGAGTGCCCGACATGCCTTCCGCCGACAACTGGATCGATCGCCGCGACTGGGGGCTGCTTGTCCTGCTGTCGGTACTCTGGGGCGGCTCGTTCTTCTTCAACGGCGTGATCCTGCGCGAATTGCCGCCGCTGACCCTGGTGCTGTTGCGCGTCGTGCTCGGCACGATCATCCTGCTGCCGCTGCTGCGGGCCGCCGGAATCGAATTCCCGCGCAGCCTGTCCGGCTGGGCGCCGTTCGTTGCGATGGGGCTGTTCAACAATGTGCTGCCGTTCGCGCTGATCGTGTTCGGGCAGACCTATATTCCGAGCGGGCTGGCCTCGATCCTCAACGCGACGACGCCGCTGTTCGCGGTGGTCGTGATGGCGGCGGCCGGCGAGGAACGGTTGCAAGCGCGCCGCGTGGCGGGCGTTCTGGTCGGGCTGATCGGGGTTGCGATCCTGCATGGCGATGCGCTCGGCTTCGAGAGCCGGCAGGGCATCGGCATCCTGCTGTGCCTCGCGGGCGCCTTCAGCTACGGCATCGCGGCGCTGGTCGGACGGCGGCTGCCGCAGCGCGTGCCGCCCTTGGGCACCGCGACGTTCCAGATGATGGCCTCGGCGGTGCTGATGGCGCCCATCGCCGCCGTCGTCGATCGGCCGTGGCTGTTGCCGATGCCGCATCCCGCGACATGGCTCGCCGTGCTCGGGCTCGCGGCGCTGTCGACGGCGCTGGCCTATATCGTGTTCTTTCAGATCCTGCAGCGCTCCGGAGCGACCAATGTGATGCTGGTGACGCTGCTGATTCCGGTCACCGCGATGCTGCTCGGCTATCTCGTGCTCGGCGATCCGATCGCACTGCGCGAGGTGATCGGCGCGCTGGTGATCGCGAGCGCGCTGCTCTTGATCGACGGCCGCGTGCTGGTTTGGTTCAGCCGCGCGCCTGCTTCCACGCCGCATACCATCCGCTGAAGCGGCCGCTGTCGCGCTCGCCGCCGTGCCAGGCGGCGTAGGCGGTGCCGTCGTCGGCGACCAACACCACGGCATCGAGCCCCTTGGAGCGGCGCAGCGTGTCCATCGCCTGCGCCGGCGTCTGCGCGATCGGACCTGCGACGTTGAACGAGGTGTTGACCGACATCTCGACGCCGATATGACGGCCGAGCGCCTTCAGATAGGCATAGGTGAGGGGATCGTCGGCCTCGCGCACGATCTGGATGCGGCCGGTGCCGTCGGCATGCACCACCGCCGGAATCTTCGCGCGCGCCTCGGGCTTCGAATGCGCCGTGAGCACCATGTAGTTATAGGCGTTGTAGTCAGCGTCGGAGGCGCCGTCTTCCAGCTCGAAATAATCGCGCGCAGCTTGCAGCGTCGCCATCGGCGCCAGCGGCCGGATCGCCTCGCGATACTTGACCCGCTCGTTGAGCCGCTCGCGCACCTCGGGATCGCAGGGATTGGCGAGGATCGAGCGATGGCCGAGCGCGCGCGGGCCGGTTTCGGCGGCGCCCTGATAGATCGCGATCACGCCGCCTTGCGCGACCATGGATGCCATCAGGTCGGCAACCGCATCGCGCCCTTCTGACGTCGCCACATTGCCGATCTCGGTCGAGGCGATGTCGTCGGCATGCAGCGCCGCGGTGATGCCGGCGTTCGAGGGTGGCAGGCCGCAATAGAATGCGTGCGACAGCGGCGCGCCGCGCGGCGCGCCCGCCATATGCGCGAACAGCCAGGCGGCGCCGATCGGCACGCCGGGATCGCCGGGCACCGGCGGCACCCACATATGCAGTCGCGTCTTGCGCTGCTGCGCCCGCTCGAACCACGCCTCGTCGAAATGCTCGAGCAGCCGCATGTTGCCGAGCGCGTTCAGCGCGACGCCCCCGGTCAGCACCAGGCGGTCGGTGCCGGTGGTGCGCAGGAGATGGTCGATGACATGGATCATCGCGTCCTCGAACACCAGTTGCGTCGCGGCTGCCTTATCAACGCGGTCCTTGGTGTCGGGGCGGTGATTGATGTCCTCGACGCGCAGCACGGCGTCGGGATTCCAGAGCTGGTCCGGGCGCAGCGGCGGGCCGAGAATGTCGATCAGCGGCTGACGATAGGGATTGTCGGCGGGATCGGCGTACCAATTGGCCATCGCGCGATTGAGCTGCACGCTGCCGTTGGGCCCGAGCTGCAGCACCGCCTTCAAGCGCTGATAATACGGATTGGTGGCGCGGTTCATGTCGCCCCAGGCGGCGGCGCCCATGTAGCGTCCCTCGCTGGACAGCCAAGTCCAGCCGCCCTGGCTGGATGAGATCACGGTGTAGAAAGCACCGAGCGAGTCGAACAGGCTCTCGTTGCAATAGAGCTGCTTCATCTCGCCGTTCTCGGCGACATAGAGCGAGATCGAGCCGACGTCGCCGGTACCGTCGAGCACCGCGATCGCGACACGCTCGCGCGCATCGGCGAATGGCGAGGCCGTGAACGAGTACCAGGCGTGATTGTCGTGATGCGGCATGCAGATCAGCGGCAATTGCTTGTCGAGCCCGTACATCCTGCCGAGCCGGTGCGACAGCCGCCGCACCTGATCCAGCTGGCGCAGATTGATCGCCGGTGCGATCGGGGCGCGCAGCAGTTTGAGGCTGGCCGGCGCTTCCTCGAGCGAGGTGCGGATCAGCATCGCCAGCAGCGCCGGATAGTCCCATGTCGTGACGAAGGCGGCGATATCGCCGATGTCGCGGCCCATCCGCTGCAACACCTTGCGCATGTCGTCGAGCGCGTGTTGCGGGAACTCGTTGGTGTGCTTGTTACCGGAGAAGCGCTCTTCCTCGTTGTTGACGATCAGGCGCGGTCCGTCCTTCTGGGTGATCTCGACCAGCGCGACGCCGGTATTGTGCGTGCCGGGGCAGGCGAGGCCTGCGATATAGACGGTCTCGCCGCGCTGCAGCTTTTCGCGGATCGAGGCGATCGTGCGCTGCGCGAACGCGCCATTGGCCTTGTGCAGGCCACGCTTCGCCAGCGCAGACTCGCTGAGGCGGCGCGTGATCTCATAGCCCGCGGCCGCAAGATGCGGATGCCGCGGACCGGTACGGATGTCCGGTTTACGCAATCAGAACGCCTCGACTCGTGATCCCCAGATCGCCTTCAATCATAAATAGCGCCAGGCAACAATGCCGTTTCGCCCAACGGAAAAACCCAGCGCTTGCCAGCACATGCGTCTCTTGCGAGACTTGCCGCCAAAACCAACGACAAAAATCGGGAGAAAACGATGCCGGCTCGTTTCGGATATATTGGCGCAATCGCGGCGTTCGCAAGTGCGGCACTGATCGCGACCTCGGCCACCGCGCAGAAGAAATACGATCCCGGCGCGAGTGATGGCGAAATCAAGATCGGCAACATCATGCCATACAGCGGCCCGGCGTCGTCCTATGGGGTGATCGGCAAGACCGAGGCCGCGTTCTTCAAGATGACCAACGAGCAGGGTGGCATCAACGGCCGCAAGATCAACTTTATCAGCTACGACGACGCCTATTCGCCTCCGAAGGCGATCGAGCAGGCGCGCAAGCTGGTCGAGAGCGACGAGGTGCTGCTGATCTTCCAGCCGCTCGGCACGCCGTCCAATTCGGCAATCATGAAATACATGAATGCCAAGAAGGTGCCGCAATTGTTCGTCGCCTCCGGCGGCACCAAGTTCGGTGATCCCAAGAACTTTCCCTGGACGATGGGCTTCCAGCCCAACTACCAGAGCGAGGGCCGCATCTACGCAAAGTACATTCGCGACAAATTCCCCGACAGCAAGATCGCGGTGTTCTGGCAGAATGACGATGCCGGCAAGGATCAGTTCAAGGGCCTGAAGGACGGGCTCGGCGACAAGGTCGGCATGATCATCGCCGACAAGTCCTACGAGGTCTCCGATCCCTCGATCGATTCGCAGATCGTCGCGCTGCACGATTCCGGCGCCGACATCTTCTTCTCCTGGGCGGCGCCGAAGGGCTCGGCGCAGGCGATCCGGAAAGTGGGCGAGCTCGGCTGGAAGCCGAAATTCTTCCTCGCCAACACCGCGACCTCGGTCGCCTCGGTGCTGAAACCGGCCGGCCTCGAGTTCTCCAAGGGCATCATCTCGACCGCCTACCTGAAGGACCCGACCGATCCGACCTGGGACAAGGATCCGGCGGTGCAAAGCTGGCGCGCCTTCATGGACAAGTATTATCCCGACGGCGACAAGGCCAATGCCAACAACCTCTATGGCTATGTCCAGGCCGAGGCGATGATGCAGGTGCTGAAGCAATGCGGCGACAATCTCACGCGCGAGAACGTGATGAAGCAGGCCGCCAACCTGAAGAACTTCCACTCCGACCTGATGCTGCCGGGCGTCATGGTCAACACCTCTCCCGACGACTACTTCCCGATCGAGCAGATGCAGCTGATGCGCTTCAACGGCGATGCGTGGGAGCTGTTCGGTGACGTCATCACCGGTGAGGTCGGGCACGAAGCGTCGCGGTAGGCGGGGAGTGATGAAGCCGATGCTCGCTCGGCAAACACCACCGTCGTCCCGGCGTAGGCCGGGACCCATAACCACAGGATTGGGTTGGTGAGGAAGCTGTGGCCCTAGCGTCGCGCAACAATCGTCTTCGGTGGTAATGGGTCCCGGCCTACGCCGGGACGACGCTGAATTTGTTGCGCCACCGGTGAGGCACACACGGCGCGAGCAGATGCAGCTCCGGATTATACAAGCCGCTTCAACCCGCCTGCCGCGGCATTGTCCGCCAAAATCCTTTCCGGCCGGCGGGCGCGGAGCGCCATGCCGCCGGCGACGCCGACGCCGATCACGTACATCCAGCCCTCGTGAAAATCGGACAGATGCGAATTGAGCAGCGAGCTTGTGATGTTCTACACGACCACAGCGAGTCCGATCCAGCTCACGAGATCGCGGCCGGCGAACAGCCTGACGTGGCTGATCCACATCGCGTAGAGCAGCAGGATGCCGATCAGCCCCCACTGGACCCCCGCATTAAGGGTCTGGTTGTGCGGGTTGTTGATCAGCTCGGCCTCAAGGCCGGCTTGTCCGACGGCATCCTGCGTGAACATGCGCCTAATCGCGCCGGTGCCGTGCCCGAGCCACGGCGCCTCGCCGATGAACTTCACCGACTTCCGCCAATAGGTCAGGCGCTGCGCCGTGGAAGCGATGCCTGACGTATCGTGGGCCCGATACTCGATGCCGACGTCGGCGATGCGCTGGCGGAGGTAGGGAGACGTGGTCCAGACCACGAGGCTGGTGACCGCGACGCCGGCGAACAGCAGCCGCGTGGCGCGCCGCGACAGATGCAGCGACGCGAACAGGATCAACAGCACCGGCATGTAGCCCAGCGCGGCCCGCGCCGAGACGACATAAAGCATGTTGGCGACGAACAGCAGCATCAGCGCGATGGCGCCGGCAGCGAAGCGCCATTGCCGGGCCCGCAGCGTCGTCAATGCCGGCAGTGCCAGCGCGAACGCACAGAGCGCGAACTCCTGACTCTGGTCGAGGTAGTTCTTGACCGGCACGCCGTCGGATGCGGTGTGCGCGAGCTTGAGCTGCGGCAGCGCCAGCACGATCCAGGACAGGATCATCAGCACCGTGCAGGACACCAGGAAGGCCAGGAACACCCAGAGCCCGCGCTGCGAGCGCTGGAAGTAGCCGAGCAGGAACGGCAGCAGCAGCAGCTTGCCGAGCGGCTTGATGCCCTGCAGCCGCTCGGCCCAACTCGTCTCCGACCACGCCACACCGATCACGGCGAGTGCGACCAGCGCGATCGGCAACGCAAAGGAAGGCCGCGCGAGGTCGAGCACGAACTGCTCCCAGTCGATGGTCGGGATCACGGCGACAAGCCAGAGCAGCATGAAGACGGCGAGTGCCGTGGTCGACCAGGGTAGCGACGCCGTGGCCAGGGCGATCAGGGTATCGGTGGCGCGGACATAGGCGACTGAGGCGGACCAGGTGCGGACGCGATCGCGCCATCGTGCTGGCGGTTCGATTGCGAGACCAATGGCGTCGGAATCGGTGCTCATGACCGGTTACACGCCGTGCGCGGTTGCACCGTTGAAGGTCGCCATAGCGGCGGTGAGCGCCGCAGCAGCGGCCGCGACGTCCGGGGCAGCACGATGCGACAGCAGGTCGCGCGCCTGGGTGTGGTGGCCGAAGCGCTCGGCCAGCTCGGCCCGCCGCGCGCGGATCCGGTCGCGCCATTGCTCCTGCTGCGCCAGCACGCGTCGCACCGAGGCGCAGATCGAGTCGGTCGAGAACGGATCGAAATAGTCGGCAAGCTCGCCCGCGACCTCGCGGAACACGGCAATATCGGAGCACAGCACAGGAGTGTTGGCCGCGAATGCCTCGATGATCGGGACGCCAAAGCCTTCGGCGAGGCTCGGCATGATCAGGCCGTGCGCGTCCGCGATCAATGCCGCCTTCTCGTGCTCGTCGACATAGCCGGAGAAACGGACGTTCTTCGGCAGGTTGCGCGCCTGGTTGGCGCCACCGGCATAGCCGATCACGACGAGATCGGCCTCCGGCAACTTGCGGAAGGCGCGGATGACGGCGGCGAGGTTCTTGCGGGGCTCGTTTGAAACGATGACGACGAAGCTCGGCCGTGCCGGGACGGCGGTTGGCGCCGCCGCAAGCGGCGCTTCCGCGACGTCGAAACGGGTCCGCGGATAGACCACTCACACCGGAATGTGCGCATATTGCGGGAGCAGGGCGCGGAAGCGGTTCATGCTGTAGTTCGAGACGAAGGCGAGCTCGTCAGCCTGATTCACGCTGGTGTAAAGACGCGACAGGAACAGGCGTGTCGCGATGTCGTCCAGCTCGAGATCGGTGATCGGCAACAGGTCGTGCACGACGCAAATCACCTTTGCGCCCGGGCGGCGCTGGATCGCAACCCGGGTCGGAGTGTCGACGAGAATGACGTCGTAGTCGCGCGCATCGACCCGCGGCGGCGGCAACCGGGTCAGGGCCGAGGTGTCCTGATAGCTGTAGAAGCCGGGCTCGAGCAGGAAATCGCCGAACAATTCGAGATGGCGCAAGTCGGTCGGAATGTATTCGAGGCCCTCGGTCCGGTTCTCGATCAGCTTAACGCTGGTCGGCAGCAGATGAATCGAGCGCAGGAAGGCGATGATGAATTCGAGCGAGGTCGCCGCGTTGAGCTTGTGCTTGAACCAGTCGACGGTGCGGCGCAGGCCGCCCCGCATGATCGGCGAGTTCATGTCTGTTTCATCGAGGTAACGATAGAGCGCGAGCAGGTCGGTTTCGTCGAAGCGGCGCGGCGTTCCGGGCGCAACGCCCGGCAGGCGGGGATAGCCGCCCGCCATCACCGTCGACACGAACTCCTCAAACGGAACCTGGGCGATCCGGCAGGCTTCCGCGATCGCAAGGTCGAATCGGGCAGACGTCATGGAGCGGTCCGTGGCGATGGCGGCAGTGCCGGACTCCGTGACACCCGCTGGCGAGCGCGCGAACCTTGTCCGGAGATGATTTTGTTTCCCACAAGTGGGAAAATATCACACGTCAAGTGAGGTGGGATTGTGTCCCACGGCGCGGACGGCTAAAAGTTAGGCATGAATGCCAAGGCCCCGAAGTCGAAGGTGGGATCGTTCGCTCCGATCGCCGCAGCGAAGCTGCATGCGCCGCTGGCGCGGATGTTGCGCCCGCTGGTGCGGCTTTGCATCCGCGGCGGCATGACGTTTCCGGCGCTGACCCAGCTCCTGCGCGAGCTCTATGTCAACGTCGCCGAGCACGACTTCGCGCTCGAGGGCAAGGAGCAGACCGACAGCCGCGTCAGCCTGCTGACCGGCATCCACCGCAAGGAGGTGGCGCGGCTGCGCGGCGCCGGCGCGCCGGTCAATGCGGTGCCGGCGACGCTGTCGCGCACCAGCGCGATCATCGCGCGCTGGCTGGCCGGGCCCGAGTTCACCGATGCCAAGGGCGATCCGCTGCCGCTGCCGCGCACCGCGGACGGAGGCGCGCCGTCGTTCGAGACGCTGGTCGAATCGATCACCAAGGATGTGCGGCCGCGCGCCGTGCTGGACGAATGGCTCGACCGCAAGCTCGTCACCATCAATGACGACGACGAGATCATGCTGGTCGAGGAGGCCTTCGTGCCGCATGGCGACGACGACCGCAAATGGCACTATCTCGGCCGCAACCTGCATGATCACGTGGCGGCCGCCGAGATGAACGTGTCGTCGGCCGCGCCGCGCTTCCTCGAACGCGCGGTGCATTACGACGGCCTGTCGGCGAAGCTGGCGAAACGGCTCGAGGGCCGCTCGCGCGAGCTGGCGATGGAGGCGCTCAAGGTCGCCAACCGCGAGGCCAACCGCGCGCTCGCAAAAGACAAGGGCGGCGACTATCGCTTGAATTTCGGCATCTACATCTACCGCGAGGGGCCGGATGGTCCGGTCGATGACGATGCCGACGAAGGCGGTGCAGCGTGAAGCGCCCGCCGGTCATTTCGCGCCGCGCGCTGTTGGCAGCGTTCTGGCTTGCCGGAACGTCGCTCGCGGGCGCGCAGGTCAAGAAGCGCGGCAACGACCAGGGCAACGGCCCTGGCGGCGGCGGTGGTGGTCCGTTCGGGCCCGGCGGCGGATTCGGCGGTGGCGGACCGCCCGGCGGCATGGGCGGCGGCCGCCGCTGAAACCACAAACAAGATCGGCGCAAGCGAGACCGCTTGCGCCGATCTTCAGATCGATCATCGTGAGATTGAGCTAGCCGGCGCTGAGCCGGACGCCGGCGCGGAGGAATTTCTGCGGATCGACCGCTTCGCCGTCGATGCGGGTTTCATAGTGCAGATGCGGACCGGTGGAGCGGCCGGTCGAGCCGACGGCGCCGATCACCTGGCCGATCTTGACGTATTCACCGACCTTGACGCCGATCTCGGAGAGATGGCCGTAGCGGGTCGAGAGCCCGTTGCCGTGATCGACCTCGACCATGCGGCCATAGCCGCCGGCCCAGCCCGCCGACACCACCTTGCCGTTGGCGGTGACACGCACCGGATCGCCTTGCGCGGCGCGGAAGTCGAGGCCGGTATGCATTGCCGGCCGGCCGAGGAAGGGGTCGGAGCGCACGCCGAAGCCGCTGGTGAATTCGACTTCACCGACCACCGGCTTGCGGTAAGGCACCAGCGCCAGCGTCTGGTTCAGTCGCTGCATCTGTGCCCGGTTGATGTTGATGCGATAGAGCTGGCGTTCGAACGCGCCGGCGTCGGCAGAGAGTTTCACAGGGACAAAGGGCCCGCCCATGCCGGAGCGCGGCGTCGCCGCCTCGAGCTGCGCCATGTTGAGGCCGAGATCGGAGATCACGCCGCGCATCCGGCGCACCCTGGAATCGATGCTGTCCTCGACCGAGGCGAGCGCGGCAACCTGGCGCCGCTCGACCTGGTCAAGCGAGGTCTGCAGGCGGACCAGCACGTTGTCGACGCCCTGGGCCTTGGCGAACTGGTTCGGCTGCGTCTTGGCGATCAGTGGCGCGCGCGATTCCAGCCGTGCCTCGCGATCCGGCGGCGCCACGAAGATCACGGTGTCGCTGATCGGGGAGGGTTTCAGGGTGCCCGAGGACGGCGCCGCCTCGGCGCGGCCCTGCGGCTTGATCGATCCGGTGCTGGTGACGTCAGGCATCGCGCCGAGCGCGGTGGCGCGCGATTCCAGCGTCGACTGCCGCTTCATGATCTGGTCGAGCTTCTGGTCGAACTGCTCCTGGTCGAGCAGCTGGCGGCTGGTGGTGCGGTCGACCTTGGCGCGCAGCTCCGAGATGCGGTCCTCATAGGCGTATTGCATCTCGGCCTGGCGCGCGATCAGCCGGGTCAGCACGTCGTCGCGGAACGCGAAATAGGTCGCGGTCGCCGCCGACCACATGCCGAGCAGCACCACGGTGCCGACAATGATCCAGAACACCACCGGCCCGAACCGGACCTGCTTGCCGGCATGGACCAGTGTATAGCCCTCGCCGGAGGCCGCCACCGCCGCGGCGGCAGGTGCGGGGTGATGGGCTGCCGGACGGCGTACCGGCGTCCGGCCATGGTCCTGCGGATGATGGTGTTTGTGGTGTCCGGACCGGCTCGACATCGGTACTCCCGCGGCCGGTCGGACCAAGCTCCGTACGGCTAATTTGCGGGGCCGATTTGAGCCCGTCATGGTTAATTTTCAGGAAACGGAACCCGTCCGATCAGAGCGCCCGGGCAGCCTCCAATACCGCTTCGGCGTGGCCGTCGACCTTCACATGACGCCAGATCCGGGCAATTTTTCCACCGGAATCGACCAGAACCGTCATGCGAATAATTCCCATGAAGGTCCTGCCATACATGGATTTTTCACCCCAGGCGCCATAGGCCTCCAGCATCTGGTGGGCTGGGTCCGAGACCAACGGCACCGACAGCTGGTGTTTGTTTCGAAATGACTCCTGCGCCTTAACCGTGTCGGCGGAAATGCCGACCACTTCGGTCCCTGCCGCTACGAACTCGCTTTTGAGCCGGGTGAAATCGATCGCCTCCCGGGTGCAGCCGGGGGTGTCGGCGCGGGGGTAGAAGAACAGCACCAGCTTCTTGCCGGCAAAATCCTTCAGCGAAACGCTGTCCCCGCCGTCGCGCGGCAGGTTGAAGCCAGGCGCCGCGGCGCCCTCGGCAAGTGTGACGGCGGACGAACTGGTCACGGTCGCGGCCGGCTCTCGCTTTAACGGTTTCGATGCCGCCTTGTGCGAGGCTTTGCTTCGAACACCCGCTGCGGTCGCCTTGGTCGTTTTCTTGGCTGCCTTCTTCGCAACCGCCGTGCGGGTTTTCGTCGCGGACTTCCCAGTGCTTGCGCTTGCAGCGCGCGCAACCTTTGTTGCGACCCGCTTCCCGGTTGTGTTGGAGGATTTCTTGCGCGTTTTCTTGGACATACGCCTTCCTTTCGTCGCTTTCCGAAGCTCAACCATTGGGGTATTGCGGTCTTATTGGCGGCGGCCGGATTCGCACCGGCCGCTGGGCAAGTTTGATGGCCACGGAGTATGGTGACAAGGAATTCGACGCGTGACCCGTCCGCTTGCTGAATTGGCTTTTGATTGGTTGGTTTGGTCCGCTCTGGGGGCCATCGGCGAGTAACATGATTAGGCGAGGATAGGCGGCGATGCCGGCACAGGAGCGCTCGATACGGATCGACGGGCGCCCCGATGGCGGCGATCAGCTTCGCCATCAGCACCGAGAGGCAATGGCAAGGAACACGTCGCCGCAGGGTCCAAATCCGCGCGCCGGGGCTGACCTCTCGCAATGGGAGGACGACGCTGCGTGGGACGAGCAGGATGAGGCGGCGGGCAACCGTGCGCGGCAATTGCTGGCGCGTTCCCACACCAACCTGCATCGCTTCACCGATTTCTGCTCCGGCATGCGGCGCTGGTTGAACGGCGAGCGCTGGATCCGTCGCATCGGACTGGTCCTCGTGGTGCTGATCGCGATGTTCGCGACCTGCTTCGGCGGGCTGTGGTGGCGGCTCGGCGCCGGCCCGATCAATCTCGACATGGCGACGCCGTGGCTCGCCGCGGCGATCGAGGAGAACATCGGCCACGGCAACACGGTCGAGGTCGGCGGAACGCAGATCGAGCGCGCCGGCCGCGTCAGGATCGCGGTGCGCATCCGCGACATCATCGTCCGCGACCGCGACCATGCGGTGGTTGCGAGCGCGCCCAAGGCCGAAGTGCGCCTGTCGGGAACCGCGCTCTTGATGGGCCAGTTGCGGGCGGAGAGCCTCAATCTGGTCGACGCGGAGCTGTCGGTGCGCATCACGCCGGACGGCAATGTCACCGTGTCCGCCGGTGACACCGCAAAACCGCTGGCCACCGGCGTTGCCTCCAAGCGGGAGGCGGGGATGCCGCCGACATTCCCGCGTCCGACACCCGCAGCCCCGCCGCCGGTTGCCTCGCCGCCAGCTGCCGCCGAGCCCTCCGCGGGCGCGTCCGATTCGGCTCAGAGCGGGCTGCTCGCCGGTCTCGATTGGCTCGACAGCCTCAGCATGACCGGCCTCGACGGGCAGAACCTCAACGAGATCGGCCTGAAGAACGGCAATCTCGTCGTCGACGATCAGCAGCGCGGCAACAAATGGAGCTTCGAGAACATCAGCCTCAGCCTGCGGCGCCCGAGCGGCGGCGGCGTCGCGCTCAGCTTCGGCGAGGAGGGCGCAAAGCCCTGGTCGGTGCGCGTGCTGGTCGGACCGCAGCAGAACGGCGTGCGCTCGGTCGACATCAAAGCCGACAAGGTTTCCACCCGGAACATCCTGCTCGCGCTCCGGACCAAGGATCTGACCTACACCGCCGACCTGCCGCTGTCGGGCGAGATGAAGGGCGAACTCGGCCGCGACGGCCTGCCGACATACTTCCGCGGCAAGATCAATGTCGGCGCCGGCAACATCATCGACACCGACACGCCCGACTATCCGATGCCGATCGATGCGGCCGAGATGAGCGTGGAATGGGATTCGGGCCGGCGCGTACTGCTGGCGCCGATCAAGGTCGTCTCGGGCGCCAACCGCATCACGCTGCTCGGCCATCTCGAGCCGCCGAACGACAACGTCACCGACTGGCAGGCCGGCCTGTCGGGCGGCACCATCGTGCTGGCCGGCGCCGACAAGAACGAACCGCCGTTGATCTTCAATCGCATCAACATCGGCTTCCGGTTCGACACCGACAAGAAGCGCGTGCTGCTGACCCAGGCCGACATCTCCAATGGCGAGATCGGCGTCGCCGGAACCGGCAGCATCGACTATTCCGGCGAGCCGCGGCTGCAGCTCGGATTCGCCGGCACGCCGATGTCGGCCTCGGCCCTGAAACGGATGTGGCCGGTCATCATCGTGCCCGAGGTTCGCGAATGGGTGCTCGAGCGGATCGACCGCGGCACGCTCCAGCGTATCGATGTCGGCGTCAATTCGCCGGTGCACAACCTGTCGCGCAAGGGACCGCCGATTCCGGATGACGGCCTCTCGGTCAACATTGTCGCCTCCGGTGTCACAGTGCGTCCGGTGGACCAGATGCCCGCGGTGCATGACGCGGATCTGAAGGCCAGGGTGACCGGACGCAGCGCGACCGTGACCATCAACCAGGGCATTGCCGACACGCCGGCGGGCCGCAAGATCACGCTGTCGGACTTCACCTTCGAGGTGCCGGACATGGCGCCGAAGCCGTCGCCGTCGAAGGTCAAGTTCCGGGTCGACTGTCCGGTGCCGGCTGCCGCCGAAATTCTCGCCTCCGACCGGCTCAGCGATCTCTCCGGTCCGCCGATCGATCCCAACGCCAGCAAGGGCAACGTCACCGCGACGATCAACCTCGGCATGCCCGTGAAGGGCGAGCTGACCAAGGCCGATACGCTCTACTCGGTCACCGCCGACATCGCCGGCGTTGCCGTCGACAAGCTGGTGATGAACCAGAAGCTCGAAGCCAACGCGCTGAAGGTGATCGCCAGCAATGCCGGTTTCCAGGTCAAGGGCGATGTCAAGATCAACGGGCAGGCGGCCTCGCTCGACTACCGCAAGCCGGCCGAAGGCGACGCTGACGTCAAGCTGCAGGCGACGCTGGATGATGCGAGCCGCGCGCGCCTCGGGCTTGATCTCGGTCCCGCGGTCTCGGGCGCGATCCCGATCAAGCTGAGCGGCAAGATTGGCAGCGGCGACAATCCCACCACCAAGATGGGCGTCGAGGCCGACCTGACCCAGCTCAAGCTCGACAACATCCTGCCGGGCTGGGTCAAGGCGCAGGGCCGTGCCGGCAAAGCGACCTTCAACGTGGTGCCGAAGGGGCAATCGACCCGGTTCGAGGATATCTCGATCGACGGCGCAGGCGTGTCGATCAAGGGGGCGCTCGAGGTCGACCAGAACGGCGATCTCATGAATGCGTACTTCCCGACCTACGCGCCGTCGGAAGGCGACAAGACCTCGCTGCGGGCCGATCGCGGTCCCGACGGCGTGATCAAGGTGACGATGCGCGGCGACGTGTTCGACGGTCGCGGCTTCCTGAAGTCGGCGATCTCCGGCCGCGACAGCGATCCCAAGAGCAAGACCAGGACCACCGATTTCGATGTCGATCTGAAACTCGGCGCGGTCGCAGGATTCAACGGCGAAGCGCTGCGCAGCGTCGACGCCAAGGTCTCGCGCCGCAACGGGTTCTTCAAGGCGTTCACGCTGAGCGGCAAGGTCGGCCGCGACACCCCCGTCACGGTCGATATGCGCGGACGCCAGCAGGGCCGCGAGGTGATCTATCTGCAGACCAGCGACGCCGGTGCGTTCCTGCGCTTCATCGATACCTATTCGAAGGTGGTCGGCGGCCAGCTTACGCTCGCGATGGAGCCGCCGATTCCCGAGCCGAGCCCCAGGGAGGGGCTCATCAATATCACCGGATTCTCGGTGAAGGGCGAAACCCAACTCGATCGCGCCGTTGCCGGCGGGCCGGTCAGCACCCAGAACGGCATCGGGTTCGACGCGCTACGCGCCGAATTCACGCGCCAGAGCGGCCAGCTTTCGATCCGCAATGGTGTGGTCAAGGGACCGACCATCGGCGCGACCATCGAAGGCAGCATCGACTATATCGGAAACCAGGTGCGGATGAACGGCACCTTCATTCCGATGTACGGGTTGAACAACATGTTCGGCCAGATCCCGTTCTTCGGGATTTTCCTCGGCGCCGGCAGCAATGAAGGCCTGATCGGCGTGACGTATGAAGTGGTGGGAACGCCGAGCGCGCCGGTGCTGCGCGTCAACCCGATCTCCGCGCTGGCGCCCGGCCTGACGCGCAAGATCTTCGAGTTCAAGCAGTACGGCCCGAACGATCTGCCGACGACGAACAACTAGAACGCTCGCTCGTCGACGCCTGCTTTCAAGGTCGGTTGAGATCGCGCGCTGACGCGCGGCGGCGGGTTCCTGTCCGCATTCATCCGAGGCTGCGACCAAGTCCGAGCGGCCCGCCGTCCGGATGACGTTCGCGCAGGAACCTTGCCCTGTCTGGGATGTTGGAGAGCAATTCAACAACTCAGGAGGAACTCTCATGAGAGCCCTGTTATTGGCTGGTGTACTGGCGGTCGCCGGTTTCGCTATGGCCACGCCGATCTCCATTGCACCCGCGTCAGCTCAGGTTGCCGTTGATACTCCGCTCGGCGGCGTGAGAGTGGGCCCGGAGCCCCGTTACTACCGAGACTACGATCGACCCGCTTATCGCGCCTACGGGTATGATCGCGGATATCGCGGATGCCGCACCGTCACAATCGAGCGTGACGACGGATCGGTCCGGAGAGTTCGTCGCTGCGGCTAGCAGTACCGGACCAGAGGATCGACTTCCGGGCTTACAAGCCTGCTCGAGTCGGTTCTCGCAATCAAGGAATTGGAGCCATCGACTAGGGCCGCTGCTGTTGGCGGCCTGTTTCATTTCGCGAATGCCGCCTGTCGGCCCAAAGGCGTTGGCCCAAGGCCGGCATGCGTTCGTGTCGGATTCCACATCGCCTCCGCAGGGGCAAGCGGACGCGTCCGAACTCACCGTCGCAGCGCCGGCACCACCAGGAACGGGATCAGGCCGAGCACCACATTGACCAGCGCGAAGACGATCAGCGGATTGTAGCTGTGGGTCCAGTCGTGGATCAGGCCGCCGCCCCATGAGCCTAGCCCTGATCCAAGACCGCTGCCGATCATGATCGTGCCGTAGATCGTACCGACGCGCTCGCCGCGAAAAATCTTCAGCGCGGTCGCGGTGATCAACGGGCCGCGCGAGCCGATCATGCTGCCGAAGCAGATGATGAAGCCGGTCAGCAGCCAGTAGTTCGGATACCACTGCAGCAGCCAGAGCAGAATGATGCCGAGGATCGAGACGCCGTAGCTGAACAGCACCGAGGGCCGGCGGCCGATGATGCCGTCGAGGGTGGACACGCCGAGCATGCCGACGAACAGGGCTACGCCGGAGAAGCCCCAGGCGGTTGCCGCCTGTAGCGGCGGGAAGCCGACATCGATCAGATAGGCGACGATCTGCGCGGTCAGCGCATACATTGCGATCGCGGTGAAGAAGAAGGTGGAGAACAGCGCCCAGAAGGCGTGGTGGCGCATCGCGCTGAGCAGCGTCCAGCCTTCGTCGGCCAGACTAGCCTCTGCCTTTCTGACGATATGCGGCGATCCGCCGGCGAGCAGCCGCCACGGCAGAAAGACCAGAGGAACAAGCAGGCAGAGCGCGGCGACGCCGAACGCCTGATAGGCCTCGCGCCAGCCGATCCGGTCGATCAGAACCTGCGACAGCGGCAACAGCAGCAACAGGCCCGCGCCGGTCGCCGAATACATCACGGCCATCGCGGTCGGCAGGCGTGGTCCGAACCAGCGGCCGAGCAGGATCGAATTCGACACATTGCCGATCAGCGCGGTGCCGAAACCGACGCAGAGGCCGACGCTGAGCTGGAATTGCCAGAGCGCTTGCGCGCGCGAGGCGACGAGGAAGGCGCAACCGAGCAGCGAGAGGCCGAGCGCATAGACCAGGCGCGGACCCGAGCGGTCGAACAGGCGTCCGACCAGTGGCGCGGTCAGGCCGCTGGCGAGCCAGGTCAGCGAGTAGACCGACACCACAGAGGCGCGGTCCCAGCCGAAATTTTCCGAGATCGGTTTCAGGAAAACGGTGAAGCTGTCGCTAAGGCCGCGCCCAAGCACCGACAGCACGAAGCAGAGCGCGAGCACGTTCAGCGCGACGCGGGACTGCTTCGCCGGCGTTGCAAGCGTGTCGTTCGGAGGCGTGGTCTGGTCCATCGGAAAGATGGGAGCGCGCTTTCCGCGCTCCCGACAACCGACAAATGCGAATGCGCCTATGCAGGCTTCAGCAGGACGTGCCGCTTCTTGCCGAGCGACAGTTTCACCACGCCTTCCGGCGTGAGATTGGCCGAAGTCAGCAGCATCTTCTCATCGGTCACGGCTGCATCGTTGACGCGCAGGCCGCCGCCCTTGATCTGCCGGCGCGCTTCGCCGTTGGAAGCGACGAGCTCGGCCTTGACGAAGGCGACCAGCACGCCGACGCCGGCTTCAAATTCGCCGCGCGGAATTTCCACCGTCGGCAAGGTTTCGGCCAGCGCACCTTCCTCGAAGGTGCGGCGCGCGGTCTCGGCGGCTTCGTTCGCTGCATCGCGGCCATGAAGCAGGGCGGTCGCTTCGGTCGCCAGCACCTTCTTGGCCTCGTTGATCTCGCCGCCGGCCAGCGCCGCAAGCTTGCTGATCTCGCTCATCGGCAGGATGGTGAACAGCTTGAGGAACTTGACGACGTCGGCGTCCTCGACATTGCGCCAGTACTGCCAGAAATCGTAGGGCGAGAACTGGTCGGCGTTGAGCCACACCGCGCCCTTGGCGGTCTTGCCCATCTTGTCGCCGGAGGCGGTGGTGAGCAGCGGCGTGGTCAGCGCGAACAGCTGCGGCGTGCCCATGCGGCGGCCGAGATCGACGCCGTTGACGATATTGCCCCACTGGTCGGAGCCGCCCATCTGCAGCCGGCAGCCCGCGCGGCGCGACAGCTCGACGAAGTCGTAGGCCTGGCAGACCATGTAGTTGAATTCGATGAAGCTCATCTCCTGCTCGCGCTCGAGCCGGAGCCGCACCGAGTCCATGGTCAGCATGCGGTTGACCGAGAAGTGCCGGCCGATGTCGCGCAGCATCTCGATCCAGTTCAATTTGGTCAGCCACTCGGCATTGTCGAGCATGATGGCGTCGGAAGGCCCATTGCCGTAACGCAGCACCTTGGCGAACACGCCGCGGATCGAGGCCTTGTTGGCTTCGATCTCCGCAACCGTGCGCATCGCGCGCGTCTCGTCCTTGCCGGAGGGATCGCCGACCATCGTGGTGCCGCCGCCCATCAGCGTGATCGGCTTGTTGCCGCTCTGCTGCAGCCAGTACAGCATCATCATGGTGAGGAAGTTGCCGATGTGCAGCGACGGCGCGGTGCAGTCATAGCCGACATAGGCGGTCGCCTGGCCCTTCGCGGCGAGCGCGTCGAGGCCCTCGAAATCGGAGCACTGGTGGACGAAGCCGCGTTCCTGTAAAGTGTTCAGGAAATCCGATTTAAATGCAGTCATTTGTCGGCGAGCCAGATCATTCTTGTTTTACGGTTTTTGCATCTATTTGCGGAACCTTGATGCTTGAGGCTGCCGCAGGCGGACGCGCAGTGGCATTATAGGATGTACTTGTTTGAGACAAGCCGGGGGTTCCCGGCTGGGGCGCTTCCAGCATGATGTTAACGGCACTCGGTCTGATGAGCGGCACCTCGCTCGACGGGGTCGACGTGGCATTGATCGAGACCGACGGCCGCCAGATCAAGGCCTTCGGCCCCTCGGGCTATCGGCCTTATACCGAAGGCGAGCGCAGCCTGCTGCGCCAGGCGCTGACGGAGGCGGTCCATCTGTCGCGGCGCGACGCCCGGCCGGGGATTTTGCGGCAGGCCGAGCAGGCCGTCACCACGGCCCATGCCGAGGCGGTCGCCAGCTTCACGGCACAGCACCGGATCTCGGCCCAGGATATCGACATCGTCGGGTTCCATGGCCAGACCGTGCTGCATCGCCCCGAGCGGAGGTTGACGGTGCAGATCGGCGATGCCCTAGCGCTCGCCAAGGTGATCCACATTCCGGTGATGCACGATTTCCGTGCCGCCGACGTCGAGGCCGGCGGGCAGGGCGCGCCGTTCGTGCCGGTCTACCACCGCGCGCTGGCGCAATCGCTGAACCGCGAGGGGCCGATCGTCGTGGTCAATATCGGCGGCGTCTCCAACATCACGTATATCGACGGCACGGACACGCTGATCGCCTGCGACACCGGGCCGGGCAATGCGCTGCTCGACGACTTCATGTTCCGTCAGATGCATCAGCCGTTCGACACCGCCGGCAAGTTCGCCGCAATGGGCAAGCCCGACGACGCCTGGATCGCACAGGCGCTGAAGCTGCCGTTCTTTGCGCTGCCGCCGCCGAAATCGCTCGACCGCAACGACTTCGCCAGTCTCAAGCTCGGCGCCGTGGCGCCGGCCGATGGCGCCGCGACGTTGACCGCCTTCACGACCGCGGCCATCGCCCGCGTCGTGCCGCTGCTGCCGAAACAGCCGAAAAGCTGGATCATCTGTGGCGGCGGCGCCTCCAACCTCACGATGCTGCGGATGCTGCGCGAGCGCCTCGCGCCGGCGACCGTCGAGCCGGCCGAGGCGCTCGGCTGGGCGGCGGATGCGATCGAGGCGCAGGCGTTCGGCTTCCTTGCCGCGCGCGGCATGAAGGGCCTGCCTCTGAGCTACCCTGCCACAACGGGGGTGCCGATCCCGATGACCGGGGGCATTATCGCGCGACCGTGATTTAGATGCAAATGCATCTACCTTGACAGTTCCATGCCGCTGCATTTAATTCGATGCAGTTGCATTGAACGCGAGGTTCGTCATGGCCGCCCTGAAACTGATCAGCCACAAGCTCTGCCCCTATGTGCAACGCGCGGTGATCGCGCTGCGTGAGAAGGGCGTGCCGTTCGAGCGGATCGACATCGATCTCGCCAGCAAGCCGGACTGGTTCCTGAAGATCTCGCCGCTCGGCAAGGTGCCGGTGCTGGTGGTGACGCGCGACGACGGCAAGGAGGTCGCGCTGTTCGAGAGCAACGTGATCTGCGAGTACATCGAGGAGACGCAGGCAGGGGCGAAGCTGCACCCACAGGATCCTCTTGTCCGCGCCGAGCATCGCGCCTGGATGGAGTTCGGCTCGGCCATTCTCGGCGATCTCTGGGGGATCGAGACTGCCACCGATGCCGCGGCCTTCGAGAGCAAGCGGCAGGCGGTCGTGGCAAAATTCGCGCGCGTCGAGGCCGCACTCGGCGCTGGTCCGTTCTTCGCTGGCCAGAATTTCAGTCTGGTGGATGCGGTGTTCGCGCCGATCTTCCGCTATTTCGATCTGTTCGACCAGCTGACCGATCTCGCTGTTTTCACGCACAGGCCAAAACTTCGCGCCTGGCGCAGCGCGCTGGCACAGCGGCCGAGCGTACGCAGTGCGGTGTCGCCTGACTATCCGGCGCTGCTGCATGCGTTCCTGGTCGGCCACCGCGCGCATATGCTGAAGCTCGCCGCGTAAGCCATGTCGCATTCGGTTGCGTGGATCGCGCTCGTCGTCGCCGGCCTGCTGGACGTCGGCTGGGCGATTTCGATGAAATATGCCGAAGGCTATACGCGGCTCGGCTGGACGCTGGTCTCGCTGCTGCTGCTCGCCGCGTTCGTGTTCCTGCTCGGACGCGCGCTGCAGGTGCTCGGTGTCGGCGTCGCCTACACGGTGTGGACCGGCATCGGCGCGGCCGGCACGCTGGCCATGGGCGTGCTGCTGTTCAACGAGGCCTTGAACCCGATGAAGGTCGCGGGGATTGCGCTGGTGCTGGTCGGGATTGCGGCGCTGAAGCTGGCGCCGGAATAGGTCAGTGCCGTAGCCCGGATGAGCGCAGCGATATCCGGGGTCTTGTCGGCCGCGACCCGCACGTCGCTTCGCTCATGCGGGCTACAAGGTCGGCGTCGTCAGCGCACGTTGGCGAGACGCATGTCGAGATAGCCGGTCACCGTCTCCATCAGCGGCTCGAGCTTGCCGTCGAAGAAGTGGTTGGCGCCGGGGATGACCTGCTGGTCGATCACGATGCCCTTCTGCGTCTTCAGCTTCTCGACGAGCGTGTTGACGTCCTTGGGCGGCACCACGGCATCCTTGTCGCCGTGCACGATCAGGCCCGACGACGGGCAGGGCGCGAGGAACGAGAAGTCGTAGAGATTGGCGGGCGGCGCGATCGAGATGAATCCCTCGACCTCCGGCCGGCGCATCAGAAGCTGCATGCCGATCCAAGCGCCGAACGAGAAGCCCGCAACCCAGCAGGCACGGGCCTCCGGATTGATCGCCTGCGCCCAGTCGAGCGCGCTCGCGGCGTCGGACAATTCGCCGGTGCCGTGATCGAACGAGCCCTGGCTGCGGCCGACGCCACGGAAGTTGAAGCGCAGCACCGAGAAGCCGCGATGCGCGAACGCGTAGTAGCACTGATAGACGATCTGGTGGTTCATCGTGCCGTGGAACTGCGGATGCGGATGCAGGATCATCGCAATCGGCGCGTTCTTCTGCTTGGCCGGGTGGTAGCGGCCCTCGAGGCGGCCAGCAGGGCCGGTGAAAATGACTTCAGGCATTGTGTTCCCTTGATTGCCGCGTTCCCTTGATTGACGTCGATCAATCAACCGGTTGGAGCCATCTTCAGCGACGGTTCGCAAACAGAGCAGCTCGTGATGAAATCGGCGCAGGCACCGCCGCGCGGCACGCTGGAGGCCTTCTAGCATGACGCAAGGGGCAAAAATCAAGGAAATTGTGCCGCTTGGCGGTCGCGAATCCGCGTCGCGACGCGCACGTTGCCGACGCGGCGACGGCGATCCGGATCGACACGGCCGGATTGCTTCGGAGGCTACCTGAAGTTTCAGTCTGTCAAAATGCGATCGCGCTTGGGGGACCGCGAACGCCGTGTCTGGCTGCAGCGCGAGGCTCCCGCCGCGCGGGAAAAATCTCCCGTGCCGGTGAAGTCTGATCTGGTCTCGGTCGTTAACTGTCGTTATCTCGCAGTGAAGGCCGCAACCATGGTGGTTGCCGCGGATAGCTCCATGGACGATCGCGTCTATCTCGACTGGAATGCCACCACGCCGCTTCGCCAGGAGGCGAAGGCGGCGATGGCTGCGGCGTGGGAATTGATCGGCAACCCGTCCTCGGTGCACAGCGAGGGACGGCGGGCGCGACGGCTGCTTGAGGATGCCCGCAATGCCGTGGCGAAGGCGGTCGGCGGCCGGCCGCGGGACGTGGTGTTTCTCTCCGGTGGGACCGAAGCCAATGCGCTCGCACTGACGCCGGGATTGCGCCGCGCTGCGGGCGCGCCGGTGCAGCGGCTCCTGGTGTCGGCGATCGAGCACGCGTCCGTGCTCGCGGGCGGTCGGTTTGCGACGGAGGCGACCGCCGCAATCCACGTCACACGCGCCGGTGTGATCGATCTCAACCATCTGCGCGCACTGCTGGCCGATGGTCCGCCGGCTCTGGTCTCGGTGATGCTGGCGAACAACGAGACCGGTGCCATTCAGCCGGTGGCTGATGTCGCCGAAATCGTCCATGCGGCTGGCGGGCTGCTGCATGTCGATGCGATCCAGGCGTTCGGCAAGATCCCGTTCGATCTGGCCTCGACGCAGGCCGACCTGGTGACGCTGTCGGCGCACAAGATCGGCGGACCGAAGGGCGCAGGCGCGCTGGTGCTCGCCGAGGGCGTCGAGGGCCTTGAGGCGTTTCTGCGCGGCGGCGGGCAGGAGCTCGGGCGGCGGGCAGGGACCGAGAATATCGCCGGCATCGCCGGGTTCGGTGCGGCCGCCAAGGCCGCGATGGCGGCGCTGAAGGCCGATGCAGCCCGCGTCAGGGGACTGCGCGACCGGCTCGAGCACGGGCTGCGGCAGACGCCGGACGTGCTGGTGTTCTCCGATGACGTCAAGCGGTTGCCTAATACCGTTCTGTTCACGGCGCCCGGAATGAAGGCCGAGACGGCGGTCATCGGGTTCGACCTTGGGGGAATCGCGGTCTCGTCCGGTTCCGCCTGCTCCTCGGGCAAGGTCCAGCCGTCCCACGTGCTGGAGGCAATGGGATACCGTTCGGAGGTGTCCCAGGGAGCGGTGCGGCTTAGTCTTGGCTGGTCTACCACGGAGACAGACGTGGATTTGACCCTCAAGGCTTGGCGAAAGCTCGCCGATACCTTAGTTAAGGGGGACGACGAAACACAGCTTGAACTGTTCTAAGCGGATTTCGTCATCAAAGCATCGTAAGAGATTTTCGGAACTTGAGATCCACCGCGGTCCTTGAAACCGCGAGCGGAGGATTGAATGCCTGCTGTACAAGAGACGGTCGAGCGCGTCCGGCGCATCGACGTCGACCAGTATCGATATGGGTTTGAGACGCTGATCGAGTCCGACAAGGCCCCGAAGGGGCTGTCGGAAGACACCGTCCGCTTCATCTCCGCAAAGAAGAACGAACCGGCCTGGATGCTGGAATGGCGCCTGGAGGCGTATCGCCGCTGGCTGACCATGACCGAGCCGACCTGGGCGCGCGTCGACTATCCGAAGATCGACTACCAGGACATCTACTACTACGCGGCGCCGAAGCCGAAGAAGACGCTGTCCTCGATCGACGAGATCGATCCGGAAATCCTCAAGACCTACGAGAAGCTCGGTATCCCCTTGCGCGAGGTCGCGATCCTCGAGGGCGTCGAGCCGCCGCCCGGTGGCGAGCAGACGCCGAACCGCAAGATCGCGGTCGACGCCGTGTTCGATTCGGTTTCTGTTGCGACCACCTTCCAGAAGGAGCTGAAGGCAGCCGGCGTGATCTTCATGCCGATCTCGGAGGCGATCCGCGAGCATCCCGAGCTGGTGCAGAAATATCTCGGCACCGTGGTGCCGACCTCGGACAACTACTTCGCGACATTGAATTCGGCTGTGTTCTCCGACGGCTCATTCGTCTACGTGCCGCCGGGCGTGCGCTGCCCGATGGAGCTGTCGACCTATTTCCGCATCAACGAGCGCAACACCGGCCAGTTCGAGCGCACGCTGATCATCGCCGACAAGGGCTCCTACGTCTCCTATCTCGAGGGCTGCACCGCGCCGCAGCGCGACGAGAACCAGCTGCACGCCGCCGTGGTCGAGCTCGTCACGCTCGACGATGCCGAGATCAAATATTCGACGGTGCAGAACTGGTACCCGGGCAATTCGGAAGGCAAGGGCGGCATCTACAATTTCGTCACCAAGCGTGGCGACTGCCGTGGTCGCAATTCGAAGATCTCCTGGACCCAGGTCGAGACCGGTTCGGCGATCACCTGGAAATATCCGAGCTGCATCCTGCGCGGCGACAATTCGAGCGGCGAGTTCTACTCGATCGCGATCTCGAACGGCTTCCAGCAGGTCGACAGCGGCACCAAGATGATCCATCTCGGCAAGAACACGTCGAGCCGGATCATCTCCAAGGGCATCGCCGCCGGCAAGTCGCAGAACACCTATCGCGGCCTGGTCAGCGCGCACCGCAAGGCCACCGGCGCGCGCAACTACACCGCCTGCGACTCGCTTCTGATCGGCGACAAATGCGGCGCGCACACCGTGCCCTATGTCGAGGCCAAGAATTCCTCGGCGACGTTCGAGCATGAAGCGACGACGTCGAAGATTTCCGAGGACGTGCTGTTCTACTGCATCCAGCGCGGGCTCTCGCAGGAGGAAGCCGTCGGCCTCGTCGTCAACGGCTTCGTGAAGGACGTGCTGCAGCAACTGCCGATGGAGTTCGCGGTGGAAGCGCAGAAGCTGATCTCGATCAGCCTTGAAGGTTCGGTTGGCTAATCCATCCCGCCAACGGCGCGGCCGACGCGCCTCGGGGTGATGCTCAGGAAAAATCAGATGTCTCTGCTTGAAGTGAAAGATCTGCAGGTTCGTGTCGAGGAGCGTGAGATCCTCCACGGGCTGTCGCTCACGGTGAACCCGGGCGAGGTGCACGCGATCATGGGGCCGAACGGCTCCGGCAAGTCGACGCTCTCCCACGTCATCGCCGGCAAGCCGGGCTATGAAGTCACCGGCGGGCAGATCCTGTTCAGGGGCGAGGACCTGCTGGAGATGGAGCCCAACGAGCGCGCCGCCAAGGGCGTGTTCCTGGCGTTCCAGTATCCGGTCGAGATCCCCGGCGTCACCACCTGGAATTTCCTGCACGCGGCGCTCAACGCCCAGCGCAAGGCGCGCGGCGAGGAGGAGATCTCGTCGCCGGCCTTCCTCAAGAAGGTCCGCGAGGTCGCCAAGTCGCTGAACATTCCGCAGGACATGTTGAAGCGCGGCGTCAATGTCGGCTTCTCCGGCGGCGAAAAGAAGCGCAACGAGATTCTGCAGATGGCGCTGTTCGAGCCGGCCGTCTGCATCCTCGACGAAATGGATTCCGGCCTCGACATCGACGCGCTGCGGATCGCGGCCGACGGCGTCAACGCACTGCGCTCGCCGGAGCGCGCGATGGTCGTGATCACCCACTATCAGCGGCTGCTCAACTACATCGTGCCGGACTTCGTGCACGTGATGTCGAAGGGCCGGGTGGTGAAGAGCGGCGGCAAGGAACTGGCGCTGGAGCTGGAAGAGTCCGGTTACGCGCAGTTCGAAGACGCTGCCTGACAAACGCGGGTTTTGTGATGAACGTTGTTGCAAAGACCGAGACCGGGCGCGCGCTGGGCGATGCATTCGCCGTGGTGCGCAACCGTCTGCCGGGCGAGGGCAAGATCGCCGATCAGCGGCGCCAGGCCTTCGAGGCTTATGAACGATCAGGCCTGCCGCATCGCCGGATCGAGGACTGGAAATACACCGACCTGCGCGCGCTGATGCGCGAGGTGCTGCCGCTCGCGGCGGCACCGGATGATGCCGCGCTGAGCCGCGCCAGGGCCGTCGTACAGGCCCGCGCGATCGAAGGCGTCCGGCGTCTGGTGCTGGTCGACGGCGCGTTCGCGCCTGATCTCTCCGATTGGCGAGATCTGGAGAAAGGGCTCTCGATCAATCCGCTGCGCCTCGCGCTGGAAGCCGGCGACGAGATCGTCGCGACACAGGCTCTCGCGTCTGATGTCGCCAACCCCATGATCGCGCTGAATGGCGCGATGGCGACCGACGGGGTCGTCATCGACGTCGCCAACGGCACGGTGCTGACCCAGCCGCTGCACATCGTGCATGTCGCATCCGGCACTGCGCCGGCCTCGACGTTCACGCGGTCGCTGCTCCGGCTCGGCCGCGATACCGGCGTGACGCTGGTGGAGAGCTGTCTCGCCGCCGACGGCGCCAAGGCCTACCAGACCCATGACGGACTGGTTGTTGCGATCGGTGACAATTCACGGCTCGATCACGTGCGCCTGGTCGAAGACAGCGTCGATGCCTTCAACATTTCCTCGGCGACGGTGTCGCTCGGCGCGCATGCCCATTTCAACACCTTCGGCCTGACCTCGGGCGGTCATGTCAGCCGCTATCAGCTGGCGGTGACCTGCGCCGGCGAGGGCTCGACGGTCGAGACCAACGGCGTCAATCTGATCAACGGCAAGCAGCACGCCGACACCACGCTATTCATGGATCACGCGGTGCCGCACTGCGCGAGCCGCGAGATCTTCCGTGCCGTTGTCGACGACCGCGCCCATTCGGTGTTCCAGGGCCGCATCATCGTCCGCCCCGACGCGCAGAAGACCGACGCCAAGATGATGACCCGTGCGTTGCTTCTGTCCGACGACGCGGAGGCCGACAACAAGCCCGAACTCGAGATCTTCGCGGACGACGTCACCTGCGGTCACGGTGCGACCACCGGCGCGCTCGACGAAAGCCTGCTGTTCTACATGCGCGCCCGCGGACTGCCCGAGAAGGAAGCGCAGGCGCTCCTGATCCAGGCCTTCGTCGGCGAGGCGATCGAGACCATCGCCAGCGACGCATTGCGCGAGGTCGCAATTGCCACCGCGCAGCGCTGGCTTCAGGCGAGGGCGTGAGCATGCACAAGGCGGTCGCCAACGGCAGTTACGACGTCGCACTGGTGCGGCAGGATTTCCCGGCGCTCGCCATGCAGGTCTACGGCAAGCCGCTGGTCTATCTCGACAACGCGGCCTCGGCGCAGAAGCCGAATGCGGTGCTCGACCGCATGACCGAGGCCTACAAGAGCGAATACGCCAACGTGCATCGCGGCCTGCATTACCTCGCCAACGCCGCGACCGAGGCCTATGAGGGCGCCCGCGGCAAGGTCGCGCAGTTCATCAACGCCCGCCGCAATGAAGAGATCGTCTTCACCCGCAACGTCACCGAGGCGATCAACCTGGTGGCGTCGTCCTGGGGCGGGGTGAACATCAAGGAGGGTGACGAGATCGTCCTCTCGATCATGGAGCACCACTCCAACATCGTGCCCTGGCATTTCCTCAGGGAGCGCCATGGTGCCGTGATCAAGTGGGCACCGGTCGACGACGAGGGCAACTTCCTGATCGAGGAGTTCGAGAAGCTTCTGACCCCGCGTACCAAGATCGTCGCGATCACCCAGATGTCGAACGCGCTCGGCACGCTGGTTCCGGTCAAGGAGGTGATCCGGCTGGCGCACGCTCGCGGCATCCCGGTGCTGGTCGACGGCGCACAGGGCGCGGTGCACCTGCCGATCGACGTCCAGGACCTCGATTGCGATTTCTACGCCTTTACCGGTCACAAGGTGTACGGACCGACCGGCATCGGCGCGCTCTATGCCAAGCACGAGCATCTGGTGGCGATGCGGCCGTTCAACGGCGGCGGCGAGATGATCCGTGAGGTGGCCAAGGACTGGGTCACCTATGGCGATCCGCCGCACAAGTTCGAGGCCGGGACGCCGCCGATCGTCGAGGCGATCGGGCTGGGGGCTGCGATCGACTACGTCAATTCGATCGGCAAGGAGCGTATCGCCGCGCATGAGCATGAGCTTCTCACCTATGCGCAGGAGCGCCTGCGCGAGATCAACTCGCTGCGGGTGATCGGAACCGCGCGCAACAAGGGCCCCGTGATCTCGTTCGAAATGAAGGGCGCGCATCCCCACGATGTCGCGACCGTGATCGATCGTCAGGGCATTGCGGTGCGCGCCGGCACGCATTGCGTGATGCCGCTTTTAGAGCGGTTCAACGTGACGGCCACCTGCCGTGCATCCTTCGGGATGTATAATACCAGGGAAGAAGTCGACCATCTGGCGCAGGCGCTGATCAAGGCGCGGGAATTGTTCGCATGACCGATACAGCCGAAGTCAAGACGGCCACCATGGAAACCACCTCGGCACTGCCGGCGGAGGAGACCGAGCGCATGAGCGGCGAGATCGTCGCGGCGCTGAAGACGGTGTTCGACCCGGAAATCCCGGCCGACATCTACGAACTCGGCCTGATCTACAAGGTCGATCTCAAGGATGATCGCTCGGTCGACATCATGATGACGCTGACCACGCCGAACTGCCCGGCCGCCGGCGAGTTGCCGCAGATGGTGGAGAACGCGGTCGCCAGCGTTCCCGGCGTCGGCGTCGTAAACGTCAACCTGGTGTGGGATCCGGCCTGGACGCCGGACCGGATGTCGGACGAGGCGCGCCTCGTCCTCAATATGTGGTGATGCGTCGCAGCGTTTTCGAGCGAAGTGGATGCCGGTTCGCGTGAAGAAAACGCGTCAGAACAAGAGGTAAAGGTTCTGATCAAGAACCTTTACGGATTGGACTTAGGCTCAAGAAGATCGGCAATTGATTTGCCGCTGGGACTGACCACATGAGTGACATGACGCAAGCTTCACCAACCCCGGCCAAGCCGAAGCGGCCGCGCCCGCAGGTCATGAAACTGACCGATGCCGCCGCGGAGCGGATCACCGAGCTGACCAAGCGCGCGGATTCCGAGATCGTCGGGCTGCGCGTCGGCATCAAGAATGGCGGCTGCGCCGGACAGTCCTATACCGTCGAATACGCTCACGAGATCCGTCCGACCGATGAAGTGGTCGAGGACAAGGGCGTGAAGATCCTGGTCGATCCGAAGGCCGTGCTGTTCCTGCTTGGAACCGAGATGGACTATGTGGCCGACAAAATGCAGGCCCAGTTCGTGTTCAACAACCCGAACCAGGTCTCCGCCTGCGGCTGCGGCGAATCGGTGCAGCTCAAGCCGGCCACGGTCTAGAGACGTCCGCATATCGATTGTTGTGTGATCGGCACCTGTGTTGCCCGTCATTGCGAGCGTGGCGAAGCAATCCATGTTTCCGCTTGTTGCGCGATGGATTGCTTCGCTACGCTCGCAATGACATGGATGGAGACGTGCTCCTTACCATGAGGCGACAGAAACGGGGGCGATCGGCACATGGACCGCGAATTCCTCACCGACCTGTTCGCCGATTTCGGCCCGGTCACGCTGCGCCGGATGTTCTCCGGCTACGGCATCTCCGCGGACGGCACTAACTTCGCGCTCGCCTTGCGTGCCGGGCTCTACTTTCGTGCCGACGAGCAGACCATCCCGCAATTTGAGGCGGAGGGCTGCGGGCCATTCCAGTATCAGACACGGTCGAAGACCGTCACGGTGAACTCCTACTGGCAGCTGCCGGCACGGCTGTTCGATGATTCGGAAGAACTCGCAGTCTGGGCACGGTCGGCACTCGGCGCCGCCCAGCGCGCCGCCCTGCGCAAGCGGCCGAGGAAACGAGCGGCTGCGCGAAAGTCGAAGGCGCCTGCGAAGAAGACTGCGGGCAGGAAGACCGCAGGGAAGAAGGTGGCCGCGAGCAAGGCGACTGCGAAGCAATCTTCGGCTCGGAAGAAGCGCACAGGAAAGAATCGGTCCCGATCCTGAGAGACCGTGAATGTATGCCTCTCGATGACGCAACATGCTCGATGTCGTCCCGGCGAAAGCCGGGACCCATAACCACCGAAGGTCATTGTTGCACGACGCTGGGGCCACAACCTTCTAACAACTCAACCCTGTGGTTATGGGTCCCGGCTTTCGCCGGGACGACGAGGGGAGAGATTGCGCTGCATCCCCATCACCCTGAAAGGATGAGCGAATTTGTCCATGTCATTGCGAGGAGCATGGGCGACGAAGCAATCCGCAGACCCGCATATGCGGCTCACGCCACGCGGGTCTGGATCTCGGTGCTGTATTCCGGATCGGCCTCGCAGATCACACGGTTGCGGCCGGCGCGCTTGGCGGCATAGAGGCAGGCGTCGGCGCGCTCAATCAGCGAGTCGGTGTCGTCAGTCGGCTTCAGCATGGAGACGCCGACCGAGATCGTGACGCGGCCGAGGATCTCGCCGGTCGACTTCTTCTTCAGCTCCTTGGCCATCACGGCGCGGCGGATGTGGTCGGCGACCGTCAGCGCCTGCCGCAGCGCCGTGTTGGGAAGCACCACTGCGAATTCCTCGCCGCCATAGCGGGCGGTGATGTCCTGGCCCTTGATGTTCTGCTTCAGCGACTGTGCCACCAGCCGCAGCACCTGGTCGCCGGTGAGATGGCCGTAGGAGTCGTTGAACGATTTGAAGTGGTCGATGTCGAACATCAGGAGCGACAGCGGCTCGCCGCTGGCGAGTGCGGCTTGCACCGCCATGTCGACCGAGCGGTCGAAATATTTCCGGTTGCCGAGGCCGGTGAGCGGATCGGTCAGGCTCTCGGCACGGATCGCCTCGAGGCTATGCTGCAGGTCGCTGATCTCCGACTTCGACAGCGCGAGCCGGTTCTCCAATGCCTGATTGGTCTCGCGCATCTCGCGCGTCGATTTCGCCAGGCTATCGACGATTGCCTTGATGTGATCGCGGGTGGTCGCGCTCGCAAGCTTATCGCTGGCGCCGACGAGGCTGGCGTCATAGGTCGCGGACACGCCGAGCGCATCGGTGATCAGCTTCATGACGGCGTCGATCTCGCCGATGACGCGCGCGCCGACCTTGTCGATGCGGTCCGAGGTCTTGATGTGCGAAAGGTAGGTTTCGTAGATCTGCTCGAGATCGGATTCAGAGAGCTTGCCACTGCGCGCCAGCGTCTCGTTGATGACCTTGTTGAGCGGCGCGTTGTATCCGGTCGCGTAGACGTACCAGATTTCATAGTTGCGGGGGACTGCGGTCTGGCGAAGCGAGCGGATCTGGCCAAGCGCGACTTCGGCAAAGGCCAACGTACGTTCGTGTTCGTCCAGCAGCTTGACCACTGTCACGTCCTCAATGCACGCAATGCCGATTAAACCCGGCAGCAATGACTAAACTATTGGGGCGAGGGTACGGGACGAGAGTGAAGGCAAGGTAAACAGTGGAACTACGGGGAAGCCGGCTGCGGCGACCATGCGGCGCGCCCGATGTTTGTCCGCCTTGAGCGCCACTTTCGGGCGCTTTTCGTTTGCTCGCTACAGCATGATCCGGAAAAGTGCGCAGCGGTTTTCCGAAAAGATCATGCACAAACAACGAGCTAAGGCGCGATGACGCTTCGCGCAAATCTCATCGCGCTTTGGTGCGAGGCGCAAACTGGGCGCATTTGCTTCAAACGCTGAGGAATCAGCGCGTGCGCCGGTCGTGGGCGGTAACAGAAGTGTCCGGAATACCGCCGCTGGCGCGGCGGCATCAGAGCAGGCCTTATGCGCGTGCGCGCACAGGTCGTAGCAGGAAGGCGGGCAGGTGCGAATGATCGGCGGGCTCATGGTCCACCTCGCGCTGCGGCCGCCGTGGCTCGGCACGCCCGATCGACGGCACGTGCGACGGAGCGGCCTGCGGAGCCGAATTGCGGCCGTGGCGCGGTTCACGCTCCGGCTTCGCTGCGCGCTCCTCGCGGGGCTCCCGCTCGTGACGCGCTTCGCGTTCACCGTGACGCGGCTCGCGTTCACCGTGGCGCGCCTCGCGCTCGCGGCGCGGCTTGCGGCCGCCGCGGGCACCATCGCGCGAACCTTCGCGGCCACGCGAGCGGCGCGGCGCGGCGTCCTCGTCGGAGGCTTCGCTGTGAACGGTGTAGTCGCCCTCAGCGCGCGGGATCGGCTGGCCGATCAGCTTCTCGATCGCGGTCATCGACTTGCTATCGAGCGAGGTGACGATGGAGATCGCAGTACCGGTGCGTCCGGCGCGGCCAGTACGGCCAATGCGGTGGACATAGTCGTCGGGGTGGTGCGGTACGTCGAAATTGAAGACGTGGCTCACCGCGGGAATGTCGAGACCACGGGCGGCGACGTCGGAGGCGACGAGCAGCGGAATCTCGCCCTTCCGGAATTGATCGAGGGCCGCGGTGCGGGCGGATTGATCCATATCGCCGTGCAGGGCACCGACGCTGAAGCCGTGCTTCTGGAGTGACTTGTGAAGGACGGCGACTTCGCGCTTGCGATTGCAGAAGATAATCGCGTTGTTGAGATCCTTGGCATCGCGCAGCAGGCGGCGGAGGATCTCGCGCTTGTCATGCGCTTCGCGACCGGCCGGGACCTGCAATTGCGTCACGGTGACGGCGGTGGTCGCGGGCCTGGAGACTTCGATCCGCGCAGGATTGTGCAGGAAGGCCTCGGTGATGCGGCTGATCTCCGGAGGCATCGTCGCGGTGAAGAACAGGGTCTGCCGCGTGAACGGGACGAGCTTGCAGATGCGCTCGATGTCGGGGATGAAACCCATGTCGAGCATGCGATCGGCTTCGTCGATCACCAGCAGCTCGACGCCGGTGAGCAGCAATCCGCCGCGTTCGGTGTGGTCGAGCAGGCGGCCGGGCGTAGCGATCAGGACGTCGACGCCGCGCATCAGCTTGGAGTCCTGGTCGCCGAACGAGACGCCGCCGATCAGGAGCGCCACGTTCAATTTCTGACCGGCGCCGTATTTGTCGAACTGCTCCTTCACCTGCGCGGCAAGCTCGCGGGTCGGCTCGAGGATCAGGGTGCGCGGCATCCGTGCCCGGGCGCGGCCCTTCTCGAGCAGGGTAAGCATCGGGAGAACGAAGGCAGCGGTCTTGCCGGTGCCGGTCTGGGCAATGCCGAGGACGTCGCGCCGGGCGAGAACGTGCGGGATTGCCTGTTCCTGGATCGGAGTGGGATTGGTGTAACCGGTGGCCGCAACTGCGGCGAGGACCTTATCGGACAGGCCTAGATTGGAAAAAGACATTGAGCCTCTGGTCGAAACCGCCGTTCGGCATCGCAGGTAAAAGGCTGTCGCGTTCGGCCCCGAAACGGCTCGCTTTTCTATAAAGCTCGGGGGCTCTGACTAACGCCGACGGACGGCAAACCTGACGAATCGCGTTTCGATCCGAGGGCCGCGTTGCCCGCAACATAGGGGCGAAAGCGGTAAAGTCAATCTTGGAACCAGCCGGATGGCCGAAAAAGCTTAACGTTTTGACTGAAATACGCGTCTTTTCGTCATTTGGCGGTCAAATGAATCACGACCCCCGCCCCGGACGGCGAGGTCACAGCGGGGGCCTCCGCGCTGTTTTTCATCCTGAATCCGCCGGGCGTCAGGCCTTCGGAATCGCCGAATATCCGGTAGAAGGTAGCGAGGCTGCCGAACCCGCAGGTGAGGGCGATGTCGGCGATCGGCCGCGGCGGCTTCTCGCAAAGCAACCTTCGGCTCTCGCTCAGGCGCTGGGCGGTGACGGTCTGCGAAAAGCTTGCCCCGGTCGCCTCGAACAGGACGTGCAGGTAGCGGACCGAGACGCCGAGCATGCCGGCGACCATCCCTGGCGACAGGCTTGGCTTGGCAAGATGGCGCGTGATCAGGTGGCGCGCGAGGCTGAGCCGGCCGACGCGCAGCGCCTGCTGCGCCCGGCGGCTGCCCGGCCTGATCACACCGCGCTCGATCAGCGCAAGGTCCGCCACGATCTTGACCAGCGCAGGAATGCAAGCGGTATCACCGGCCTTCGTCGCTTCCTTGAAGTCGGCGAGGCAAGCTTCGAGCAGCGGCGTCCAGCCGTGATTGCCGGTCGCCGCTGAGCCCTGACGGGCTGGCTCAGATGCCGGGATTTGATCCGCTCGCAGGTCCGCGGCATCGAGATAAATGCGCGTCGCGCCTGTAGCTGGCGTTTCCTGGCTGTGATCCCCGTGCTTACCGCGCATCGTGACTGATCCCTCGCTCTGCATGAGCGCGCGCGTCGTCGGTAAGGAAATTTGCGGTGCCGAACCCGGGCGAAGCGCCGCAGTGGTTCTGGCGAAATGGCCGGAAAATATCTTCTCAATGCGCGCAGGCTGATCACTTCGGTTCAACGAACGTCGGATCGCGCGGCGGTGTGAAGTTCAAGGAGTGAAGGGGGCGCGGCGGAGCTCGGCAAACTGCGAGCGCGGTGTCCCGGCCGGTCCGGACGGGCGCTCAGGCCGTTCGCGCGCGGTAGTCGCCCGGTGTCATGGATTCGGATGCATTGAAGAGGCGGTAGAACGTCGCAAGGCTCTCGAAGCCGCAGGCAAAGGCGACCTCGGCGATCGTCTGCCTGGGCTGCTCGCGGAGCAGGCGGCGGCTTTGCTCGAGCCGGAGCGCGGTGACGGTCTCCGAGAAGCTCATCTCGGTTTCCTCGAACAGGATGTGCAGGTGACGGACCGAGATGCCGAGCAGGCCGGCAATCAGGGTTGGCGACAGCGCCGCACGCGCCAGGTGGCGCCGGATCAGGCGCCGGGCCAGCGACAAATGGGCGGTTCGCAAGGCCTGCTGCGCGAGCCGGCTCTTCGGCCGCATGATGCCGCGCTCGATCAGCGCGATATGCGCCAGCGCCTGCACCGTCGGCGCCGTGCCCGCCGCCGCGGCATCATTGCTTTCGATGAGGTCGCGGAAGCATGCTTCCAGCAGGGCCCGCAGCGCGGTCTCATCCTGCACGGGCCTGGGGACGAGTTCGCCGAGCTCGGCGCCCGGCGGGACGATGTTGGCCACCGGGACCTTGATGATGCGCAGGTGGAAGCCGTCATCGTGCAGGGGGACAGTGCGATAGGGCAGGTCCGAATAGCTGGTCGCGAACATGCCGTCGCGAACGGCAAATTCATCGAGCCGCGCGCCGCCGAACCAGCCGCCGCCGCCAAGCTGCTGGTAGATGCACAGGCTGTCGCTGGCCGCATCGGCGATGTCGCCCGTGCGCCGCTCGACGCGGTACGGCGAGGCCCGCAGCTCGACCAGCCCGGCATCGCCGAGCTTGCGCAGCGAGAACTCGCCGAAGAAGTCGCGGCGCCGGTCGGCTTCCAACTCGGCGGTGACGCCGAACAGCCCCTTGGCGCGGACCTCGCGCCAATAGTCGAAGCGATCCTTGGGATCGACTTGATCAGTAGACCATGTGTGCACGGAAAAGCCGTTGCGACGTGCGGAGAGCTCGAACCGGATGGAGCTTCGAATCTATCACGCGGGCCGTAAAAAGAAACTTGACCTAAGACAAATCGGATCCCTCATTTCGGCCTGGCGTGGCCGGCCGGAACGGCCGTCCGCGGCCGGCCTTGAACCGGCGAAACGGCTGGTCCGACTATTAGACGGCGGTCGCACGGGCGGCGCATTTGTCGTGCAGGCGGGGAAACGGGATGAAGAGCTGGCTTTCGAGACTTTCGGCGATCCTTTGGGCGGTTGCATTTGTCGCATCGGCCGCACCCGCCCAGGCCGAAAAGCGCGTCGCGCTGGTGATCGGCAATAATGACTACAGGAACGTGCCCAGGCTGCAGAAGGCGGTCAACGACGCCCGCACCATGGGCGACACGCTGAAGCAGCTCGGCTTCAGCGTCATGGTAGCCGAGAACCTCAACCGGCAGGCGTTCTCCGAGACGCTGCTCGCGTTCGACCGCGCCGTCGAACCCGGCGATACCGCGTTCTTCTTCTATGCCGGCCACGGCTTCGAGATCGCCGGCCAGAATTTCCTGCTACCGACCGACGTGCCGGCCGCCACCGAAGGGCAGGAGGAATTGGTGCGCGACGCCTCTGTTCTCGCCGACCGCATCGTCGAGCGCTTGCAGAACAAGAAGGCGCGCACCTCGATCCTGGTGTTCGACGCCTGCCGCAACAATCCGTTCGAGCGCGCCGGCACGCGCGCGGTCGCCGGCGGCGGTGGCCTCGCGCCGATGACGCAACTGCCGGAGGGCGTGTTCTCGGTGTTCTCGGCGGGGCCGCGCCAGACCGCGCTCGACCGTCTTTCGAACGATGATGCCAATCCCAATTCGGTATTCACGCGGACCTTCGCCAAGGAGCTGCTGCAGCCCGGCGAGAATCTCGTGCAGGTCGCGCAGCGCACGCGGCGCCTGGTCAGTGAGATGGCCGAGACCGTGAAGCACAAGCAGATCCCGGTCTATTTCGACCAGATGGTCGACGATGTCTTCCTGAACGGGATCGCGAAGGGGCAGGCCGAGGCGACCAAGCCGTCCGCGCCGCCGCAGCAGGTGGCCGCGCTGCCGCCGGTCGCGGTGCCGAAGCTGCCTAAGGAGGATTCGATCAACGCGCCGATCGCGAGCTTCTCGCGGCACAATGGCGGCTGGACCGTGGTGTTCTCGATCGCCGATCCGACGCTCGGGATTTCCTGGCGGATCGGCGACAGCGGCGATTTCCGCGAAACCGGCTTCATCGACACGCTCGATCCGCGCACGCGCAAGCGGATGCCCAATCCGTCGGTCGAGCTGCCGGCCGATGCGCCGGCCGCAACGATCGAGATTCGCTATGTCGATACGCAAGGCATGATGCAGGGGCCGTTCCCGATCAAGTTCGATCCCGACGCCGCGCTGATCCGCGACCAGCGCAAGATCCTCGACATGACCGCGACCAGCTGGCTGTCATTCCGCGAGTTCAACGGGCTGCTGGTCTACTATACGCACCTGATGTCGTATCGCTGCGCGATCCGCGAGGTGCGCATCGGCATCGACACCGCGGTGCCGGACAAGGTCCTGAAGATGCCATCCTGCAATTCGCGCGATCCCAGCGCGATCCCGTCTGACGCGCAGCCTTATCTGAAGCTTGCGCCGCAGACCAGGGCGGTCTCGGTCGAGCTGACCTATCGCGACGGCAGCGTGTCGGAAATCAAGACCTTCAGGCGATAGCCTTGCATCCTTGCCGCCAGATCCGCGTTACAATCGGATTCTGAGGGGCGAGGCAGCGGTGAGGACGGCATCATGGATGCAGGCAATCCGGCAGGACCGAACACGCGTCAGATCAGGGCGCGCTGCTGCGTGGTCGGTGGTGGGCCGGCCGGCATGATGCTTGGCTATCTGCTCGGACGCGCCGGAGTCGATGTCGTGGTGCTGGAGAAGCACGCCGACTTCTTCCGCGACTTCCGTGGCGACACCGTGCATCCGTCGACCCTGCAGGTGATGGACGAACTCGGCCTGATCGACGGCTTCCTGAAGCTGCCGCATCAGGACATTTAGACGCTCGACGGCATGTTCGGCGGCACCTCGGTGCGGATCGCCGATCTCCGCCGCCTCAGCGTCAAATACCCCTTCATCGCGATGATGCCACAGTGGGACTTCCTCAATTACCTGCGCGAGAGCGGCAAGCGCTTCCCCTCGCTGAAGGTGCTGATGAAGGCCGAGGCGACCGATCTGATCCGGCGCGGCGATGCTGTCGCGGGCGTGCACGCGAACACACTCGACGGCCCGGTCGAGATCGAGGCGGATCTCACCGTCGGCTGCGACGGACGTCATTCGATCGTGCGCGAGCGCGCCGGCCTCGACGTCGAGGAGATCGGCGCGCCGATGGACGTTTTGTGGTTTCGCGTCGGCCGGCGTCCGGATGAGACCGAGAATTTGTTCGCCCGCGTCGAGCACGGCAAGATGATGGTGACGTTCGATCGCGGCGACTACTGGCAATGCGCCTATGTGATCGCCAAGGGCCAATACGAGGCGGTGAAGGCGAGGGGATTGCCGGCGCTGCTCGACGACGTGCTGCGGCTGGCGCCGATCCTCAAGGCCGGCCTTGCCGACGTGAAGAGCTTTGACGACGTCAAGCTGCTCACGGTCGCGATCAATCGCCTGACGCGCTGGACCCGTCCCGGCCTGCTTTGCATCGGCGACGCCGCGCATGCGATGTCGCCGATCGGCGGCGTCGGCGTCAACCTCGCGGTGCAGGATGCGGTCGCGACCGCCAACATCCTGGCGGCGAAGCTCGTTCACGGCGTGCCGTCGGAAGACGAGCTCGATGCGGTGCGGCGGCGCCGCGAATTCCCGGTGCGCGTGACGCAGCGCATGCAGGTGATTGCGCAGAACAACATCATCAGCGCGGCGCTGAAGGCCGGCGATCAGCCGGTGCCGTTGGCGCTGCGGTTGATCACGGCAATGCCCTGGCTGCAGGGCCTCACCGCACGTCTGGTCGCCGTCGGGGTGCGGCCGGAGCACGTGCATTCGCCGGCCGCGGGCTGAACTGCGCGCCGCGCGACCGGAAGAGCGCCCGTGTTTTCAGGCCATCACCGAATAGCCGCCGTCGACGGGGATCGCGGTGCCGGTGACGAAGTCCGACGCCGGCGACGCCAGGAACACGGCGATGCCGGCGAAGTCGTCGATCGCCCCCCAGCGTGCCGCCGGCGTGCGCGCAAGCACGCGCTCGTGCAGCCCGGCCACCTGCTGGCGCGCGCCTTTGGTCAGGTCGGTATCGATCCAGCCGGGCAGGATGGCGTTGACCTGGATGTTGTCGGGAGCCCAGGCGTTGGCGCAGGCGCGGGTGTACTGTACGATGCCGCCCTTGCTCGCGGCATAGGCCGCGGCGAAGCTCGCACCGAAGATCGACATCATCGAGCCGATATTGATGATCTTGCCGTGCCCCGACGCCTTGAGCGCCGGATAAGCCGCCTTCGAGCACATGAACGCGCTGGTGAGGTTGGTGTCGATCACCTTGCTCCACTCCTCCAGTTCGAGCTCGTGCGGAGGCTTGCGGATGCTCATGCCGGCGTTGTTGACGAGAATGTCGATCCGGCCGAGCTCGCGAACGACCCGTTCGACCATGGCCGCGACGGCGGCCTTGTCGGTCACGTCGGTTGCCACCGCGATCGCCTTGGCGCCGCGCTTGCCGAGATCCTCGACGGCGGCCTTTGACTTCGCCTCGTTGCGGCCGACCACGGCAACCGCCGCGCCGGCGTCCGCCAGGCCGCGCGCCATGCCAAGCCCGATGCCGCCATTGCCGCCGGTGACGATGGCGACCCGGCCCGAGAGATCAAACTGTCCGTTTTTCATTGTTGTTGTCCGTTGAGGTTTGAACCGGGCGCGAGAGTGCCCGATCGTCACGGCGCTGACCAGATCGGCCACAGCCGGTCCGCCCTGCGCCGGCGGGCTTGCGCGTCGGGCGATTTCCATGACGTTCGGGCAACAAAAAAGCCCCGGACAATGCCGGGGCTTTTGCTCTGCTATCTCAGCAGGGATCAGTACGCAGCTCAGTACTTGGCGACAACCGGACCGGTCCAGTTGAAACGGTAGACCAGCGAGGTGCTGATGGTCTGGACAAGCGGCTTGAAGGTGATGTCGCGGCCGTTCGAGAGGTTGGTGCCGTCGACCAGCTCCGAGATGTTCTTGTTGTCGTAGTAAGCGGCGCGATACTCGGTCTTCATGAACCAGCCCGGCGCGGTGATGCCGAAGATGTTCAGGTTGTTCTCGACGCCGCCGCCGACGAACCAGCCGCCGCGATCGAAGTCGTTGGTGTGCAGACCCGAGGGAAGCGCGCTCGCGGTGTTGAACAGCGTGGTGCCCTTCCAGTGCGAGCTGGAGTAACCGGCGTTGACGTAGGACAGGACGTTCGGCGCGATCAGGTAGCCGAGGCGCGCACCAGCCGCCCAGCTGTAGTCGTTCTTGATGTTGCCGGCGACGAACGGACCCTGATCCTGGATGGTGCCCTTCAGGCTGCCGAACTGACCGTCGGCGAACACGCCGATGACCCAGCTGTTGGCGGTCTGCCAGTCATAACCGGCACCGACGGTGCCGTACCAGCCATCGCCGCCCTGGCGCTGGTTGAAGCCGAGGATCGGCGCACCCGTAACGGTCGACTGGACGCCCGTGTCAGCATCCCAGACGCCGCCGCCGCCGCCGCCGAAGATGTAGAAGCCGGTCCAGCTCGGAGCGACCGGAACCGGGGCAGGAGCCTTGGTGTAGGGGCGGGCGGCCAGATCGGCAGCCGACGCCGATGCCGTCATCGCAGCAACCGCGGTCAGAGCGAGCAAAATCTTCTTCATATCCAAATCCTCGACTAGCGTTCGATCAGGTCGCTCAGGGGAGTGCGCTGGCACCGATTCCCGAAACTCATGGTCGAACTATACGTGGTTCCGCCGGAAATGCTGTTGCTGGTGAGACACATCCGGCCGAAAACGAAGCCACTGGGGCTCTCCGAACGGGCAAAATGGCAACGCCCGCCCCAATCTGGGGGCGGCCGGAAATTCATTTCAGATCAATCGGTTGGGCCTAGACGTCGAGTAGGTCGTCGCTGGCGAATTCGGCCTTGTCGGAAATGAAGGCGAAGCGGGCTTCGGCCTTGGTGCCCATCAGCCGCTCGACCGAGTCGGCGGTGCCCTCGCGATCGTCGGCCAGCAGCACCACGCGCAGCAGCGTGCGCTTGGCCGGATCCATCGTGGTTTCCTTCAGCTGCGCCGGCATCATCTCGCCGAGGCCTTTGAAGCGGTTCACCTCGACCTTGGCGTTGGCGTTGAACTCGCTCTTCAGCAGCTCGTCCTTGTGCGCGTCGTCGCGGGCGTAGATCGACTTGGTGCCGTGCTTCAGCTTGTAGAGTGGCGGAACCGCCAGATAGAGGTGCCCTTCGTCGATCAGCCGCGGCATCTGCCGGTAGAAGAAGGTGATCAGGAGCGATGCGATGTGCGCCCCGTCGACGTCGGCGTCGGTCATGATGATGATGCGCTGGTAGCGCAGATCCTCTTCGCGGTAATGCGCGAGCGTGCCGCAGCCGATCGCCTGCACGAGGTCGGAGAGCTGCGCGTTGGCGGTCAGCTTGTCCTTGCCGGCAGAGGCGACGTTGAGGATCTTGCCGCGCAGCGGCAGCACGGCCTGCGTCTTGCGGTCGCGCGCCTGCTTGGCGCTGCCGCCGGCCGAGTCACCTTCGACGATGAAGAGCTCAGAGCCTTCGGTACCGGCGTCGGAGCAGTCGGCGAGCTTGCCGGGCAGACGCAGTTTCTTGCCGGCCGTCTTGCGCGCGGTCTCCTTTTCCTGGCGGCGGCGCAGCCGCTCCTCGGCGCGATCGATCACGAAATCGAGCAGCCGGTTGGCCTGGTTCGGATTGCCTGACAGCCAGTGATCGAACGGATCCTTCATCGCCTGTTCGACGATGCGCTGCGCTTCGGCGGTGGCGAGGCGGTCCTTCGTTTGGCCCTGGAATTCAGGCTCGCGCACGAACACCGAGAGCATCACGGCCGCGCCCACCATCACGTCTTCCGAGGTGATGGACGCCGCGCGCTTGCCCTGGCCCGCGCGTTCGGCGTGGTCCTTCAGACCGCGCAACAATGCGCTGCGCAGGCCGGATTCATGCGTACCGCCATCGGGCGTCGGCACCGTGTTGGTGTAGGACGACAGGAAGCCGTCGGCATCGGCCGTCCAGGCCACGGCCCATTCGCAGGCGCCATGCGCGCCGCTGCGGCCGGATTTGCCGGAGAAGATATCCTGATGCACCAGCGTATCGGCGTGGATCGCCGCGGCCAGATAATCCTTCAGTCCGCCGGGGAAGTGGAACTTGGCTTCCGACGGGACGTCTTCGACGCCCTTCAGGAGCTCCTGGTCGCAGTGCCAGCGAATCTCGACGCCGCCGAACAGATAGGCCTTCGAGCGCGTCATCTTGAACAGACGCTGCGGCTTGAAAGCCGCCTTGGCGCCGAAAATGTCGGTGTCCGGCTTGAAGCGGATGCGCGTGCCGCGGCGGTTGTTGACCTTGCCGAGGTCTTCGAGCTTGCCCTTGGGGTGGCCGCGCTCGAAGGTCATGCGATGCAACTGCCCGCTGCGCGCAACCTCGACCTCGAGCCGCGAGGAGAGGGCGTTGACCACGGAGACACCGACACCGTGCAGGCCGCCCGAGGTCTCGTAGACCTTGGAGTCGAACTTGCCGCCCGAGTGCAGCGTGCACATGATGACTTCGAGCGCCGACTTCTTCGGGAATTTCGGATGCGGGTCGACCGGAATGCCGCGGCCATTGTCGGTCACGGTCAGGAAGCCGTCGGCGGTCAGCTCCACGTCGATGAAGGTGGCGTGGCCCGCCAGCGCCTCATCCATGCAGTTGTCGATCACCTCGGCGAACAGGTGGTGCAGGGCCTTCTCGTCGGTGCCGCCGATATACATGCCGGGGCGCCGGCGGACCGGTTCCAGCCCTTCCAGCACCTCGATGTCAGCCGCCGTATAACCGGCTTCGGCGCTTCCAGCGGATCGCGAAGCAGCCTTCGCCGGGGCGCGTCCCTTCGGTTCCGGGGCTCCGAACAGATCGTCGGCAGATTTACTTTTGGCGTTCGACTTCAATGATTTGGCCATGGTTCTTCAAGTGACGCGCCGGTCACGGCGCGGCGAATCGGTTGCTCTGACTATGCCACGGATGGGCTGCCAATGGGGACGGCCGCGCCCTGGAGCCCGGCCATCCCCATAGATAGGAAACCGCGATTACGCCTGCGAGGTGCGGATTACAATGACCGTGAACAGGGCCATGGCGGCGACCACCAGCAGTGACCCGACGATCGGCGCCGCCTCGAACGACGGTCCCTTCAGCAGCACGGCGGCCACGCCGGCCGGGAACAGGACGCCGCCGACGATATGCAGCCAGCCCTGGATTCTGGCGAGCAGCATGCTGCCCGCTTCCGGCACCAGCCGGTAGTAGAGGCCGAACAGGAACAGCAGCACGCCGCCGACCAGATTGAGATGCGCATGCGCCGGTCCCAACGTGAAGTCGTGCTGGATACCCATGGCGATGCCCGCGAGCATTCCGAACAGCAGGACGAGAACGCTCACGCACATCATCAGCGATCCGATCATCCAGTAATTCCTTTTTCTTGTGAGGGAGATGCCAACCTGGACCTCAGGGGCCTTACGGGAAATCACGGTCGATCCCCGCCTTTGTGACTTGATGTCACGCAATCGGCTGGCTTACCTGTTCTTAGGCTGCGTGCCGCTAGAAAGGTTCATTCGAGGTTCAACGGAGCGGGAAGGCACACGACGAGATGGAAGACCTTGCGCGGGCCCTGGCCGAATTCGTGCGGCACCACCAGGCCTGGGCCGCTCCGATCGTCATGCTGCTGGCGTTCGCTGAATCGCTCGCCTTCATTTCATTGCTGGTTCCGGCCTGGGGCGCGCTGGTCGCGATCGGCGCCCTGATCGGCGTCAGCGGGATCAGCTTCTGGCCGATCTGGATCGCGGGCGGCGTTGGTGCCGCGCTCGGCGACTGGGTCTCCTACTGGTTCGGCTATCGCTACAAGGAGCAGGTCGCGCAGATGTGGCCCCTGTCGCGCTACCCGGAGATCCTGCCGCGGGGCGAGGCCTTCGTGAAGAGCTGGGGCGTGCCCAGCATCTTCATCGGCCGCTTCTTCGGTCCACTGCGCGCCTCGGTGCCGCTTGCGGCCGGCATTTTCGAGATGTCGTACTGGCAATTCCAGATCGCCAATTTCGTCTCCGCGCTGGTCTGGTCGGCGGCACTGCTGCTGTTCGGCGACGTCATTGCCCATGCCATCGAGTGGGTGTGGCGGGTGGTGTAGCAAGCTCCGGAATAAGGCCGACCTGCAGGGGTTAGGCGGGAGGGTAACCGCTCGAGCTGTCGGCATCGCGCGAGTATCGAAACGCTGATACAACCGCGCCCACCGGGCGCGAATTCATCGGGCGCAGTTTCACTTGGAAGGACAGCACATGGAATTGACACGACGTCATGCTCTCGCCGGCGCTGCCGGCATCGCCGCCGCACCGTTGCTATCAACCGTTCCTGCGGGCGCTGTGGCGCCGGTTGCCGACAAGCAGGCGCCGAGCTTCTATCGTTACAAGGTCGGCGACATCCTCGTCACCGTTGTGTCCGATGGCAAGAATGTCTTCAAGCTGGAAGACTCCTTCATCTCCAATGCAAAGCGGGACGACGTCAACGCGGCGCTTGAGAAGGCGTTCATGCCGCGCGACATGATGACGATCTGGTTCGCACCGCTGGTGCTCAACACCGGCGGCAAGCTGGTGGTGATCGACACCGGCAATGGTGCGCTGGCGAAGGCCAGCACGAAGGGCGCCAATGGCCTGTTCGCCGACAATTTCGTCGCCGCCGGCTTCGATCCCAGGAATGTCGACATGGTCGTGATCTCGCACTTCCACGGCGACCACGTGAACGGCCTCTTGACCGCCGAAGGCACGCCGGCATTCCCGAATGCCGAGGTGCTGGTGCCGGCGACCGAGTGGAAGTTCTGGATGGACGACGGCGAGATGAGCCGGGCGCCGGCCGGCCGCATGCAGGGCCTGTTCAAGAACAACCGCAATATCTTCGAAGCCGGCCTGAAGAAGAAGGTCACGCCGTACGAGTGGGGCAAGGAGATCGCGCCGGGCCTGACCTCGGTCGAGACCGTCGGCCACACGCCGGGCCACACCTCCTACGTGCTGGCCTCGGGCCCGGACAAGGTCTTCATCCAGTCCGATGTCACCAACAATCCGAACCTGTTCGCGACCAACCCCGGCTGGCATGCGTTCTTCGACCAGGACGGCGACGTGGCGGAGAAGACCCGCCGGCGCATCTACGACATGGTGGTTGCCGAGCGGCTCCAGGTGCAGGGCTTCCACTATCCGTTCCCGGGCCTCGGCCATGTGGTGAAGGACGGCAGCGGCTATCGCGTCGTGCCGGCACCGTGGAATCCGGCGATCTAGCCAGTCATTCCCCGGTGCGCCATTGCGCACCTGAGGGCGCGCGGAGCGCGAACCCCGGAATCTGGAGGTCCTAGCGCGAGATTCCGGGTTCGATGCTGTGCATCGCCCCGGAATGACAAGCAACAACTTGACGTCAAGGGGGCGCGGCCTTATAGCCGCGGCCATGATCAACGCCGCGACCATCATCATTGCCCGCCGCCGCCGCATTATCGCGGTATGGGCGGTCGCTCGCGTTTAAGACCATCGCCTCTGCCGCCGGACCCGATCCCGCGGCGCTCTCCTGAAAAAGACACGCGGTTCGATCTGGCGGCTCCTTCGTCATGCAGGAGCTTTGACCATGTATACGCCACCGCCCTTCAAGCCTGACCGTGCCGCGAGCCTTGCCTTCGCGGAAGCGCGTGGTTTCGGCATGGCCTGCGCGTGGGACGGCGGCAAGCCGATCGCCTCCGCGCTCCCGTTCTACTTGACTTACGCCGCCGACGGGACGCCGCGGGCGCTGTTTCATGTTGCCCGTCACAATCCGCTGGTAAAGCTGGCGGGCGGGTCACCTTGGCTGCTGGCCGTTACCGGCGCCGACGCCTATGTTTCGCCGGACTGGTACGTGTCACCCGATCAGGTGCCGACCTGGCTCTATCAGGCGGTGCATCTGACCGGGCCGGTGCGGACGTTGTCGGATGACGAGCTTGCCGTTCAGATCGACGCGCTGAGCGCCAAGTTCGAGGACCGGCTGCTGCCGAAAAAGCCGTGGGTGTCGGGCAAGATGACCGCCGCGAGGCTGGAAACCATGAAGAAGGCCATCGTGGGTCTCGAGATGATGGTGGAAGAGGTGGAGGGCAGCTTCAAGCTGAACCAGCACAAGTCTGAAACCGATTTCGCGGCGGTCGGCAACACGCTCGCTTTGCAGGCCGAACCCGGTGCCCAAGACATCGCGGCCTTGATGCGCGAGGTGCGCCCGCAGGCTTTCGCGCTGATACAGACCGAGATGACTACGCTTCCGAGGAGCGAGCAATGACGAAGAAGAAAATCGGAATTTTGGGCGCGTCCGGCTACACCGGCGCCGACGCGGTGCGCCTGTTGGCGCGGCACCCGAATGCCGAAATCACCGCGCTTACCGCTAACACCCATGCCGGCAAGACGATGAGCGAGGTGTTTCCTCACTTCTTCATGCTCGACCTGCCAAAACTCGTGGAATGGGAAAAGGTCGACTGGACGCGGCTCGATGCCGTGTTCTGCGGACTGCCGCACGGGACGACGCAAGAGATCATCGCCGCGGTGCTGAAAGCCAATCCCAGAATCAAGATCCTCGATATGTCCGCGGATTTCCGGCTGCGCAACAAAGACAGCTACGCGCAATGGTACGGGCATGAGCACCGGGCGCTCGAATTGCAGGACGAGGCGGTCTATGGGCTGACCGAACTCTACCGGGAGGAGGTCACGGCCGCGCGGCTGGTAGCCTGTCCCGGCTGCTATCCGACGGCGGTGCTGCTGGCGCTTGTTCCGCTGGCGAAGGCAAAGCTGATTGACGTCGACGACATCATCATCGACGCAAAGTCGGGCGTCACCGGCGCCGGACGCGGACTGAAGCAGAACACGCTGTTCAGCGAGGCCGGCGAAGGGTTGTCGCCCTATTCGATCGGAAGCCATCGACACTCGGCGGAGATTGAGCAGGAGATTGGCGCGGCCGCTGGCTCGGCTGTGACGGTGAACTTCACCCCGCATCTCATTCCGATGGCGCGGGGTGAGTTCTGCACATCCTATGTCAAGCTCAACGGGGCTACGCCGGACGATTTGCGCGCCGAGCTGGAAAGGGCCTACGCCAACGAGCCGTTCGTATATGTGACGAAGAAGGGTGTGCTGCCACAGACGCAGAACGTGCGTGGTTCGAATTATGTTCAGATCGGCGTCGTCGCCGACCGGATCAAGAACCGCGCCATCGTGCTCTCGACGCTCGATAATCTTGTGAAGGGTTCGGCCGGACAGGCGATCCAGAACATGAACCTGATGTTCGGCTTGCCCGAAACCACCGGACTGGAGCAGATCGCGCTGTTTCCATGAGCGGGGGTTGTTGTCGCTGGCGAGGGGCGCTCAATCTAAGGATAACTGCTTATCCCCGTTGGCGGCGCAGGCGCGGCCAGATGTGTTAAACGAAACGAACGAGCTCGAAAGGAACGTGCCATGACCCTCACCGACACCAACCAACCGAAAACCAGGAGCGGTGCGACCAAGGCCACCGTGTTCGTCGATGGCGCGTCCGGCACGACCGGCCTCGGCATCCAGGAGCGGCTGCTCTCGATCGGCGACGTTGCGGTGAAGCACATCGCCGAGGACAAGCGGAAGGATGCCGGCGCCAAGCGCGCGCTGATGGAGGAGGTGGATCTCGTGATCCTCTGCCTGCCTGACGAGGCCGCCAAGGAGACTGTGGCGCTGATCGACACGATGGGCAATGCCGCGCCGAAAGTGCTCGACGCCTCGACGGCCTATCGCGTTGCGCCCGACTGGGCCTACGGTTTTCCTGAGCTCGCGCCCGACCAGGCCGACAAGATCCGTAACGCGAAGAAGGTCTCCAATCCGGGTTGCTATCCGACCGGCGCGATCGCGCTGCTGCGGCCGATCGTCGATGCCGGCGTGCTGCCGGCGGATTATCCCGTCACCGTCAACGCGGTGAGCGGCTATTCGGGCGGCGGCAAGTCGATGATCGCCAGCTTCGAGGACGGCTCGGCGCCGGCCTTCGAACTCTACGGCCTCGGCTTCGAGCACAAGCACGTTCCGGAGATGCAGCTCTATTCGCACCTGACGCGAAGGCCGATCTTCATCCCGTCGGTCGGCAACTACCGGCAGGGCATGCTGGTCTCGGTGCCGCTGCAACTCGACGCGCTGCCGGGCAAGCCTGATGGTACCGATCTGCAAGCGACTCTGGCGAAATGGTACGCCGGCAGCAAATATGTCTCGGTGATGCCGCTGCAGAACGAGGCCGCCAAGGGCGGGCGGCTCGAGCCGGAGGCGCTCAACGAGACCAACCAACTCGAGCTCTACGTCTTCGCCAGCGACAAGCACCACCAGGCGGTGCTGGTCGCGCGGCTCGACAATCTGGGCAAGGGCGCCTCGGGTGCCGCGGTCCAGAACATGCGGCTGATGCTCGGGCTGGCCGACAGCTGACGGCGACGCGGATCGTGGACGACGCCACGCTGCAGTTCTATCGGCGCAATGCCGAGGCCTATGCCGGGTGGGCGAAAGCCCCGTCCACCCGGCTGATCGGCTTTCTGAAGCTGCTGCCGCCGGGCGGCGCGATCCTCGAACTCGGCTGCGGCGCCGGCAATCATGCCGCCGTCATGCTCGCCGAAGGCTTTGTGCTGCGTGCGACCGACGGGTCGCCCGAGATGGCCGAGGTCGCGGCGCGCCGCATCAAACATCCCGTCGAGGCGATGCTGTTCGATGAGCTCGAGGACCGCGAAGCCTATGACGGCGTCTGGGCCAGCGCCTGCCTGCTGCACGTGCCGCGCGACGAATTGGCCGACATCATCGGCCGCATCCATCGGGCGCTGAAACCCGGTGGCGTTTTCTACGCGAGCTACAAGATCGGCCATGGCGATGGCCGCGACAGCATCGGCCGCTACTACAATTATCCCGCGGCGGACTGGCTCGCTGCGACCTACGCCGCGTCAGGGGCGTGGACGCAAGTCTCGTCCGACACCAGCGAGATCAAGAGCTTTGACGAGGCGCCCGCGACGATGCTGCACATCGTGGTGCGCAAGGGCGGGTAGTTGAGGCCGCGCCGGCGCGGCTGTCGCCGCAACCGGCGGGAATATCTGGATCAGAGGACCTTGAAGATCGCGAGCGCCAGCACCGCCTGGGCGAGGAAGCCGACCGTAAAAGCCAGGGTGCGGAACACCGGCAGGCCGAGCGTGTACACGATCAGGTGTGCGACGCGCGCCCAGAAATAGACGGCGCAGGCGAGCACGGTCCACTTGGTGGAATAGTCGGCCGCATTGAGGATCAGGACCAGCGGCGCGAAGATCACGAGGTTCTCGACCGCGTTGTCATGGGCGAACATCAGCCGGTTGGCCCATTCCGCGTGCGGCTTGTCGTTGCGCGAGGGGTTGCCCATGGCGGCGGAGAGGCCGCGCACCTGGCAGCGGTTGATGATGTAGGGGATCCACAACAGCCCGGTCAGGATCACCGTCAGTGACAGCCAGAACAGTTCGCGCGTCATCGTCTCCCCCTCACGTGAATTCGATTCCCGACCGTCGGGACCGTCTGTTTATAGCTGAGCGGAAGAGTTGGCGCTACGCGCGGACGCGGACATAGCTGCCCGGGGCGTCCTCGAGCACCTGCGTGCCGTTGGAGCCGACCATGCGCGCCGGGACCGTCTCCGGGTCATGGCTTTCCAGCCAGCCGCGCCAGTCGGGCCACCACGAGCCCTTGTGCTCCTCGGCTCCCTTCAGCCAGTCGGCGAGCTTCATGTCCTTGATGTTGTCGTTGGTCCAGTACTGGTACTTGTTCGACGCGGGTGGATTGACCACGCCGGCGATATGGCCGGAGCCGGACAGCACATATCTCACCGGGCCGCCGAAGAACTGCGAACCGTAGAGCACCGATTCCGCCGGCGCGATGTGATCCTCGCGGGCGGCGAGGTTGTAGACCGGCACCTTCACCTTCGACAGATCGAGCAGCGTGTTGTCCAGCACCATGGTGCCGGTCGACAGCCGGTTCTCCAGATAGCAGTTGCGCAGGTAGTAGGAGTGGTTCGACGACGGCATCCGCGTCGCATCCGAATTCCAGTGCAGCAGGTCGAACGAGGACGGCGTCTGGCCTTTCAGATAATTGTTCACGACATACGACCAGATCAGGTCGTTCGAGCGCAGCATGTTGAAGGCCATCGCCATCTTGCTGCCCTCGAGCACGCCGGATTCCTGCATGTCGCGTTCGAGCGCCGAGATCTGGTCCTCGTCGACGAACACCAGGAGATCGCCGGCATGGGTGAAGTCGACCTGCGCGGCAAAGAACGTCGCCGACGTCACGCGCTGGCGGCGCTTCTCGGCGAGATAGGCGAGCGTCGAGGCGAGCAGGGTGCCGCCGACGCAATAGCCGGCGGTATGCACCTTCATCTCGCCGGTGACCTTCTCGATGACGTCCATCGCCGTCAGCGGGCCTTCGGTCATGTAGTCGGCCCAGGTCTTCTTGCCGAGCTCCTTGTCCGGATTGACCCAGGAGATCACGAACACCGTGATGCCCTGGTCGACGCACCATTTGATGTAGGATTTCTCGGGGCGCAGATCGAGGATGTAGAACTTGTTGATCCAGGGCGGCACGATCAGCAGCGGCGTGCGCAGCACGTTCTCGGTCGCCGGCGAATACTGGATCAGCTGCATCAGCTCGTTCTGGAAGATCACCTTGCCCGGCGTCGTCGCCATGTTGACGCCGACCTCGAGATTGCTCGAGTCGGACTGGCGGATCCGCAGCGTGCCGTGGCCGGCCTCGATATCCTCGGCCAGCATCTTCATGCCGCGCACCAGATTGTCGCCATTGGTCTCGACGGTGGCGCGCAGCACCTCCGGATTGGTCAGCACGAAATTCGACGGCGCCAGCGCGTTGGTGATCTGCTGGACGTAGAATTCGGCCTTCTTGCGCGTGTGGGGATCGATCCCGTCGGCGTCATGGACCAGCTGCTGCGCCCATTTCGCGGTCAGCAAATAGAGCTGCAGGATGAAGTCGAAGAACTGGTTCGACTTCCATTCCGGATCCTGGAAGCGCTTGTCGCGCGGGGCCGGGGCGATCGCCGGCTTGGCATCGGCCTCGCCGGCCATGCGGCGCACCGCCGAGCCCCAGAGATCGAGATAGTCCTTGCCGAGCTGCATCTGCAGCGACGAGGCGCGCTCCTTGTCGGACAGCCAGTATTCGGCGATCACGCTGAAGGTCTTGATGACCTCACCGAGCTCATTCGGCGGCTTGTCGCGGACTTCTCCGGTCTGGCGCGGCTTGAGATAGGCTGCCAGCGCCTGGCCGCTGCTCTCCATCGCCCGCGCGATGTTCATGGCGAAGGCTTCGGCGTTGAATTTCGGGGTGGCCTGGGTGTCGGTACTAACGTTGCTCATCTGAGGTACAATATCGCGTCGTTTGGAGGGCGTCATCGCGCGGTGCGGCAACGCAAATCAGTCAAAATCCAGCATTTCGCTCTGTTGCGGTGCGAGAAAAAATCTTTGTTCCGTCATATTGAAGCCTCAGGGGTCGCTTTTGGTGTTCCCGCTTTAAGCGTTTCGGGCGACAATGGTTTGAAACGCTAAAGTCGAAATTAACGCAGCGGGACGCTGCAAGGCTCGTACCAGTGCGACCCGTGTCGGCAACGTGCGACGTGCGCGCTAGCTTGTTGGGGACAATTCGGCGCATGCCGATCGATCGAATGAACAGGGGGCTCGCGGCCGCAGTGCTGCTCGCGTCGTTGGTGGCGCTGAGCGGGTGCTCGAGCACGATCGCCGATATGACGATGCCGGCCGATGCGCCGGCGCGCGAGAAGGACGCCGCCGGCTACCTGCCGGTCCATGATCTTCCGCCCGACCGCGCCGACCCGACGATCAAGCCGGCGGACCAGGCCAAGATCGAGCAGGAGCTCATTGCCGCGCGCGCGCGCCAGGCCTCGACGGCTGCCCAAAGCGGGAAGTAGCGCCCGACAAACGGCCGATCAGCGCTGGCGCCGCCCGGTGTCCGTGCTAAAAGAAACCCAGTTCAACCGCAGATCCGGCCGCAGCCCCCAGATCGTGCGCCTGAATTCGCTCTAAGTCATTGATTCAGTGCGATTTCTGTCAGAGGCCGAGCCGGCTTCCGCAAACTACGCCAAGGGGGTCGATTCTGGCATCGCGGTTGTCGGAGCAAGGGTCCCATGGAAGATTTTTACCGCATTCGCCGTCTGCCGCCTTATGTCTTTGAGAAGGTCAACCAGGCCAAGGCGGCCGCGCGCAACGCCGGGGCCGACATCATCGACATGGGTATGGGGAACCCGGACCTGCCGACCCCGCCGCATGTGATCGAGAAGCTCAAGGAGACGCTGGGCAAGCCGCGGACCGACCGCTACTCGGCCTCGCGCGGCATCAACGGCCTGCGCAAGGCCCAGGCCGCCTATTATGCGCGCCGCTTCGGCGTCAAGCTCAACCCCGACACCCAGGTGGTTGCGACGCTCGGCTCGAAGGAGGGGTTTGCCAACGTCGCGCAGGCGATCACGGCGCCGGGCGACGTCGTGCTGTGCCCCAATCCGAGCTACCCGATCCATGCCTTCGGCTTCCTGATGGCGGGCGGCGTGATCCGCTCGGTGCCCTCGGAGCCGACGCCGCAGTTCTTCGAGGCGGTCGAGCGGGCGATCATCCATTCGATCCCGAAGCCGATCGCGCTGATCGTCTGCTATCCGTCGAACCCGACAGCCTACGTCGCGGACCTCGACTTCTACAAGGATCTCGTCGCGTTCGCGAAGAAGCACGACATCTTCATCCTGTCCGATCTCGCCTATGCCGAGGTTTATTTCGACGAGAACAATCCGCCGCCGTCGGTGCTGCAGGTGCCCGGCGCGATCGACGTCACCGTCGAGTTCACCTCGATGTCGAAGACGTTCTCGATGGCCGGCTGGCGCATGGGCTTTGCGGTCGGCAATGAGCGGATCATCGCGGCGCTGGCGCGGGTCAAATCCTATCTCGATTACGGCGCGTTCACGCCGGTCCAGGTGGCGGCGACCGCGGCGCTGAACGGTCCCGACGACTGCATCCGCGAGATGCGCGACACCTACCGCAAGCGCCGCGATGCGCTGGTCGAGTCATTTGGTCGCGCCGGCTGGGACATTCCGCCGCCGCAGGCCTCGATGTTCGCCTGGGCGCCGCTGCCCAAGGCGTTCGAGGCGGTCGGCAGCATGCAGTTCGCGACCCTGATGGTGGAGAAATCCGGCGTCGTGGTGTCGCCCGGCGTGGCGTTCGGTGAGCATGGCGAGGGCTATGTCCGCATCGCGATGGTGGAGAACGAGCAGCGCATCCGGCAGGCTGCGCGCGGCGTGCGCCGCTTCCTTGAAAGCGGCATCGAAACGTTGCACAACGTCGTTCCTCTCGCCAACCGACGCTAATCCTTCCAGGTTGCTTAATCTCCAGGTCCCTTAAATCCATGGTCGCACCCCTGAACGTGGGCATAGCGGGGCTCGGCACCGTCGGTGCCGATGTCGTCCGCCTCATCGAAACGCAAGGACGTGCGCTGGCCGAGCGCAGCGGCCGCGGCGTTCGCGTCGTCGCGGTCACGGCGCGCTCGAAAGCCAAGAAGCGCGGCCTCGACCTGCGCGGCATCGCCTGGGCGAAGAGCCCCGAGGCGCTCGCCGAAGATCCCGATATCGACTGCTTCGTCGAATTGATGGGCGGCGCTGGAGATCCCGCGCTGTCCGCGATCGAGACCGCGCTGAAGGCCGGCAAGTCGGTCGTCACCGCCAACAAGGCGCTGATCGCCAAGCATGGACTGCGTCTCGCCGCGGCTGCCGAGAAGCATGGCGGCGCGCTGAATTTCGAGGCGGCGGTCGGTGCGGCGATCCCGGTCATCAAGACGCTGCGCGAGGGCCTCGCCGGCACCAGCGTCAACCGCGTCTACGGCATCCTCAACGGCACCTGCAATTACATCCTGACCCGGATGGAGCAGGAGGGCCTATCGTTCGAGGAGTGTCTGAAGGACGCCCAGCGTCTCGGCTATGCCGAAGCCAACCCGTCGTTCGACGTCGATGGTCATGACACCGCGCAGAAGCTCGCGATCCTGGCCAGCCTCGCCTTCGGAACCAAGGTTGCGGAAAGCGCGGTTTACGTCGAAGGCATCTCCTCGATCACGCCGGAAGACCTCAAGGCCGCCGCGGAACTCGGTTACCGCGTCAAGTTGCTCGGCGTCGCGGTGCGCACGGCAAAGGGCATTGAACAGCGCGTGCATCCGACCATGGTGCCGAAATCATCCTCGATCGCGCAGGTGATGGGCGTCACCAACGCTGTCGCGATCGACGGCGAGGGGATTCCGCCGATCACGCTGGTGGGGCCGGGCGCCGGCGGCGGCGCGACGGCCTCCGCCGTGGTCGCCGACATCGCCGACGTCGCCCGCGGCATCCGCGCCAAGCCGTTCGGCCGTCCGGTGGAGCGGTTGCGCGACACCACCAAGGCGCCGATGGAACGCCATGAGGGTGGCTATTATATCCGCCTGATGGCGCGCGATCTTGCAGGCACTGCCGCAACAATCGCCACCCGGCTGGCGGAACAGAAGATATCTCTGGAATCCATCGTGCAACGGCACCCGGATGGCGTCGATGTGAACGGTGCGGCCAAAAAACCTTCACCGGTCCCGGTCATTCTGATTACCTATGCGACCAGCGAGGATGCCGTGCATCGTGCGCTGGCCGCAGTGCAGCGCGATAAGGTCATCAGCGGCCGGCCGCAGGTGATCCGGATCGAGAAAAACTAGCGCATGGCCTGAACGGGTCGGGCGTGAGACGATTGATGCGGGCAGGCTGGCCTGTCCCAGAGGCTTAAGGAGTACGCCGATGTCGACCCATATTTCCGTTCCGCCGCAGATGCTGCTCGAGCGCATCCTGACGCTCGAAATCGTGCGCGTGACGGAGCGCGCGGCGGTGTCGGCCGCGCGGCTGCGCGGCCACGGCCAGGAGAAGGCCGCCGACAAGGCCGCGGTCGACGCGATGCGGCGCGAGCTCAACAAGCTGCCGATCGAGGGGACGGTCGTAATCGGCGAGGGCGAGCGCGACGAGGCGCCGATGCTGTTCATCGGTGAGAAGGTCGGCCTCAATGCCGGCCCCAAGGTCGACATCGCGGTCGACCCGCTCGAGGGCACCACGCTGTGCGCCAAGAACATGCCGGGCTCGATCGCCACCATGGCGATGGCCGATGGCGGCACGCTGCTGCACGCGCCCGACGTCTACATGCAGAAGATCGCGATCGGCCCGGGCTACGCCAAGAACGTGATCGAGCTCGACGCGCCGCCGGCCGACAATGTCCGCCGGCTCGCCAAGGCCAAGGGCGTCGACCCGACCGCCATCAACGTGCTGGTGCTCGATCGTCCGCGCCATGCCGACATCATCAACAGCGTGCGTTCGACCGGCGCTGCCGTGCAACTAATCACCGACGGCGACGTCGCCGGCGTCATTCACTGCGCCAAGCCCGATGAGACCGGTGTCGACATGTATATCGGCACCGGCGGTGCGCCCGAGGGCGTGCTCGCGGCGGTCGCGCTGCGCTGCATTGGCGGCCAGATGCAGTGCCGCCTGATCCTCGACACCGAGGAGAAGCGCGAGCGCGCGCACAAGATGGGCGTCACCGATCCGAAGATGATCTACGGCATCGAGGACATGGCCAAGGGCGACTGCCTGTTCGCCGCTACCGGCGTCACCACCGGCTCGCTGCTGACCGGCGTGAAGTTCAAGAAGGACGTGATCGAGACCGAGACGGTCGTGATGCGCTCGGTCACCGGCACCGTGCGCTACATCAAGGCCGAACATCGGCAGCTTGAGAAATTCCACCTGGATTGAGGACGAGCCTACAACAACCGTCATTCCGGGGCGCGCGAAGCGCGAACCCGGAATCTCGAGGTTCCGGGTTCGATGCTTCGCATCGCCCCGGAACGACGGACCAAAAACAACAACAAGGGAGACGCGCATGTCCGATCTGTCCGGGGTCAAGGCGCTGGTGTTCGACGTGTTCGGGACCGTGGTCGACTGGCGCACCAGCCTGATCAACGACTTCACCAGATGGGGCGAGACGCGCGGTATCAAGGCCGATTGGACGGCGCTGGTCGACGGCTGGCGCGCGGTCTATGCGGCCTCGATGGACGAGGTGCGCAAGAACCCGCAGAACGGCTACGTCATCCTCGACGTATTGCACCGCCGCTCGCTGGAAAAACTCGTCGCGCAATTCGACATCAAGGGGCTGAGTGAGGCCGATTTGCAGCATCTGACGCTGGGCTGGCATCGCCTGCACGGGTGGCCCGACAGCGTCGCCGGCCTGACCCGGCTGAAGACCAAATACATCATCTCGCCGCTCTCCAACGGCAACGTCGCGCTGCTCACCAACATGGCGAAGTTCGCAGGCTTGCCCTGGGACCTCGTGATGTCGGCCGAACTGTTCGAGCACTACAAGCCCGATCCGGAAACCTATCTCGGCGCCGCGAAGCTGCTCTGCCTGCCGCCGGAGCAGGTGATGATGGTCGCCGCCCACAATTACGACCTGAAGCACGCGCAGAAGCTCGGCCTGAAGACCGCCTTCGTGGCGCGTCCGACCGAATACGGTCCGCTGCAGAAGTACGATTTCGAGGCCACCGGCGAGTGGGACATCGTGGCCAAGGATTTCGGGGAAATCGCCAGCCGAATGGGCTGCTAGAACTGGTCCACAAATCATCGAAGCGTTACGATTCCTGCCGGACGCATCGGCCCTGATTGGATCAGGACCGATGTTCCGGATTTTTGTTTGACGCGTTTTCTTCACGCGAACCGGTGCCCACTTCGCTTGAAAACGCTCTGTTCGGAAGGGCTCATGACGCTGCACGCATCCGCACTGCCCGTCGAGGCGCCACAGGCGTTCCTCGGCGTGACGCGGTCGCTGACCGGAAAACTCTGGCGCGACCGGCTGGATGCGCGCGGGGCGGCGCGGGCGCTCGCGATCGTGCAGCGCTATCAATTGCCGGAAATGCTGGCGCGCGTGCTGGCGGGGCGCGACGTCGGGATCGACGAGGTTCCCGACTTCCTCGACCCGACCATCCGCAAGCTGATGCCGGATCCTCACACGGTCACCGAGATGGAGCACGCGGCCAAGCGCATCGCGGATGCCGCGGTGCGCGGCGAGAAGGTTGCGATCTTCGGCGACTATGATGTCGACGGTGCGACCTCGGCCGCGCTGCTGACCTGGCATCTGCGCCATTGCGGGCTGGACCCGCTGATCCACATTCCCGACCGCATTTTCGAAGGCTACGGGCCGAACGTCGACGCCGTGCGTGCGCTGGCGGCGAAGGGCGCGACGCTGCTGGTCACGGTCGATTGCGGCACCACCAGCATCGAGCCGCTGTCGGAAGCCAGGAAGCTCGGGATGTCGGTCGTCGTGATCGATCATCACCAGACCGGCGATGTGTTGCCCGAGGTCGACGCACTGGTGAATCCGAACCGGCCCGACGATCTCTCGGGGCTCGGCCATCTCGCAGCGGTCGGCCTCGTGCTGGTGACCTTGGTCGCGGTGAATCGCGAACTGCGCCAGCGCGGCTTCTGGACCGGCGAGATGCCGGAGCCCGACCTGCTCAGCGTGCTGCATCACGTCGCGCTCGGCACCGTTGCCGACGTCGCGCCGCTGATCGGGCTCAACCGGGCCTTCGTCGCCAAGGGCCTGATCGCGATGCGTCGCCGCGACCATGTCGGCCACACCGCGCTGATGGATGTCGCGCGCCTGAACGGCCCGCCGGAGGCCTGGCATCTCGGCTTCATGCTGGGACCGCGCATCAATGCCGGCGGCCGGATCGGGCGCGCCGATCTCGGCGTGCGACTATTGCTCGAAGGCGATATCTCGGAAGCTGCGCGGATCGCGGCCGAGCTCGATCGCCTCAATGCCGAACGGCGCGTGATCGAGCAGGCGGCCGAGGCGCAGGCCGAGGCCGAGGCGCTGGCTTCGCTCGGGCTCGAGGACAAGGGCGCTGTCATCGTCACCGCGGCGGAAGGCTGGCATCCCGGCGTGGTCGGGCTTGTGGCGGCGCGGCTGAAGGAGAAGTTCGCGCGTCCTGCGTTCGCGATCGCGCTGGAGCCCGGCGGCATCGGCACCGGATCGGGCCGCTCGATCGGCGGCGTCGATCTCGGGAAGGCGGTGCGGCAGGCGGTGCACGACGGCCTTTTGATGAAGGGCGGCGGGCACGCGATGGCGGCCGGCGTCACGCTGCGCAAGGAGAAGCTCGCCGAATTCCGCGCTTACATGGAGAGCGCGCTGGCGGCCGACGTCGCCAATTCGCGGCACGAGAACGAGCTGTTCATCGACGGCGCCGTGACCGCGCGCGCGGTGACGCCGGAGTTCGCCGCGACACTCAATCGTGCTGGCCCGTTCGGCAGCGCCAATCCGGAACCGGTGATCGCGCTGCCGTCGCATCAGCTGGTCTATGCCGACGAAGTCGGGCAGGCGCATCTGCGGCTGCGCTTCAAGTCAGGCGACGGCTCCATCGTCAACGGTATCGCGTTCCGTTCCGTCGGACAGAAGCTCGGCAGCGCCTTGACGCAAAATCGCGGCCAGCAATTGCACGTGGCGGGCTCTCTTGCGGTCGACCGTTGGCAAGGCACCGAACGTGTGCAATTCCGTGTCCTCGACGTCGCGGTGCCGGATCAGGGCCCGACGGTGATCCGATAAGAAACGTTGGGAGAGGACATGTCAGGACAGGTTGAAGGCAAGGTTGCGCTGGTGACCGGCGGCGCATCGGGCATTGGCGAGGCCATCGTTGAATTGCTCGCGCAGGAAGGCGCGACCGTTATTGCGACCGATATCGATGAGTTGAGGGGACCCGAGCTCGCCGCGCGGCTCACCAAGGCCGGGCGGAACGTGACCTTCTTGCCGCAGGACGTCACCAGCGAGGAGCGCTGGATCGAAATCATCAGTGAGATCGGCAAGCGCCATGGCCGCCTCGATATCATGGTCTCGAATGCCGGCATCGGCATCGGAGCGCCCTCGATTGTCGAGATGTCGCTCGCGGACTGGCGCCGCCAGACCGCCATCAATATCGATGGCGTATTCCTGTCGGTGAAGCACTCGCTGCCGCTGATGCGCAAGCATGGCGGCGGCTCCATCATCATGATGTCGTCGCTGGCCGGCCTGCGCGGCGCGGCGACGCTCTCCGGCTACAGCGCGACGAAGGGCGCGGTGCGGCTGTTCGCCAAGTCGATCGCGATGGAATGCGCGCAGATCGGCGACGGCATCCGCGTCAACTCGGTGCATCCCGGCATCATCGACACGCCGATCTGGGGCAAGATCCCGACCGGCGCGACCGGCGCCGGCCAGAACGCGCCGATCGATCCGGAGGAGCGCGCGAGGTTCGCCACACCGCTGGGCCGCGCCGGCCAGGCCATCGAGATCGCCCAGGGCGTGCTCTATCTCGCTTCCGACGCGTCGCGTTACGTCACAGGCAGCGAGCTCGTGATCGACGGCGGCATGAATGCCGGCGGCGTCGTGCGGCAGCCTGCGAGCCGGTAGGAGCGAACTGTCGTAGCCCGCATGAGCGGAGCGATATGCGGGAAATGCGTCCCCGGGTATCGCTTTCGCTCACCCGGGCTACGCGGATCGCATGATGGCTAGCCGCCTTGGCGCAACCGCGCCAGCACCTTGAGCCCGCCGTAACCATCGGCGGGCAACAGGCCCGTCTTGATTTGAAAATCCTTGATCGCCTTCATGGTGTCGTTGCCGACGCGGCCGTCGGTGCCGCCGGTGTCGAAGCCGGCCTTGGTCAGCCGCGTCTGCATCTCCTGCACCTCGGCGAGCGTCAGCGCGCGCTCCGAGCCCGGGAAGGGTTGGATGAAGGGCGGCCCGCCGAGGCAGCGATCGCCGAGATGGCAGATCGCCAGCGCGTAGTTCATCGACGGGTTGTAGCTCTTCACCGAATTGAAGTTCGGACCGAGCAGGAAGGCCGGGCCGCCCGAGACGGGGATCCACAGTTGCGCTGATGCGTTCGGCTGCGGAAACGGCTGGCCGTCGGCTCTGACGACGCCGGCGCTGGCCCAGGCCGCATAGGTGCGGCTGCCGCTGCCGCCGCCGCCGGGCGCGCGGACCTCGTAGCCCCAATGCTCGCCGCGGTGCCACTTGCCGCGGTTGACGAGATATTTCGCGGTCGAGCCCAGCGCGTCGTCGGGCCGGCCGAACGGCGAGACCTTGCCGTCGCCGTCATAGTCGAAGCCGACATTGAGCCAGACTTCCGGCATCCACTGCGAATGACCCATCGCGCCGGCCCAGGAGCCGTTCATCTCCTGGGGCGTGCTCCAGCCGCGCTGCACGATCTTCATCGCGTTGATCAACTCGGTCTCCCAATAGGCCTTGCGACGCGGCTCGTTCCAGGCGAGCGCCGCCAGCGAGGGAAACACCGGCGTCATGTGGTTCTGCTGCACCAGCGGATCGCCATAGGCCGACTCGACGCCCCACAGCGCGAGCAGCGTGCCGCGCTCGACGCCGAAATCGCGTTCGATCCGGCCGAACAGCGCCTCGTTCTTCTTCAGCGCCTCCTTGCCGTGAATGACCCGCCAGTCGGAGACGCGGCGGTTGATGTACTGCCAGATCTGCTCGTGGAATTCAGGCTGGTTGCGCATCTGCCTGAACACGCTCATGTCGGGCTCGATCCGCCCCATGCAGCGATTCCAGGTCGCCTCCGAAATGCCCTTGGCGAGCGCGCGAGCGCGAAAATTGTCGCGCCACTGGTCGAAGCCCGGAGGGGCGGCCGCGAGCGCGCCGAGCGGATTGACGAGCACCACGCCGGCCGCGAGCCCGGCCTTAAGGGCGGCGCGGCGGGCAGGGGATTTCGGAGAATCAGGCTGTTTCATCGGGCCAGTGTAGCGGCGCCGATCGGGTGAGCCAAAAGCCACGCCGCCGCAGGAGCTATGTGTCTTGCAAATCTGTGGCGATTTTTGACAGCCATTGCCGGACAATTTGCTCCGACCTCGCGTCGAGGCTAGCGGCGAGCCGCCGCTCCTGGGCCTGGGCGATCTGCCGGCATTTCTCCAGCAGCGCGGTTCCATGGCCGGTCAGGGTCCATTGCAACACGCGGCCGTGGACGGGGTGCGGCGTCTTGCCGATCGCGCCGTCGCGCTCGAGGTTGCGGATGATCACGCTCACGGTCTGCGGGGTCAGCAGCGCGACGCGAGCCAGATCGGCGCCTGAGAGCCCCGGATAGGCTTTCAGCATCGTCAGCACGACGAATTGCGGCGAGGTGACGCCGAGCTGTCCCAGCTGGCGCTCCATCGACAGCCGCGAGGCCGCGTGGGCCTGACGCAGCAGATAGGCGAGATAGCCCTGCTCGCCGCGCTTGCCTTCGCCCGGCGCCGGAACGGAAGGGGCGAACATGACGTCGCCTGCGCTCGATCCCGCATTCGCTGCGGCCCGTCGACCGGCGGCTTTTCCGACCGGGCGCCGCTCGGCGGTGCCCGATTTGCCTCGTTTCCGCATTGCCGCCATGTCGCGTGCTGCCGCCTTTGCCGATGCCCGCATCTTGCCGACGATATCAGAGCTCTGATAATATCTCAGTACACTGATAACATGAGGCCAGGCCAATGTCACATGCCCGCAAGGAATACACCGACTTCGAGAAGCTCGCGCCCGACGTCTTCGCCGCGGTGCGCGCGCTCGGCCAGTTCGCGGCGAAGGCCGGCCTCGACAAGCAGCTGCTCGAACTCGTCAAGCTGCGCGCCTCGCAGATCAACGGCTGCGCGTTCTGCGTGCAGTATCACATCCTGCAGGGCGAGAGCCTCGGCGTGCCCGCCGACAAGCTGAATCTCGTCGTGGTGTGGCGCGAGGCACCGCAGTTCACGCCGCGCGAGCGCGCCGCGCTGGCCTGGACCGAAGCGTTGACGACCCTGCCGAACGGCGTCAGCGACGAGGTCTATGCGCAGGCCACCACCGAATTCTCCGAGCAGGAGCTGACTTACCTGACCTCGGCGATCGCATCGATCAATGTCTGGAACCGGTTCGGCGCGGCCTATCGCTGGACGCCGCCGCCGCGCCGGCAGCGTGCGGACGCGGCGGCTTCGTAACGTCGAGGCGGATCAAACGGCAACCGACAGGGAGAAAAGCAATGACCTCGATGGCAATGACACCATCCCTTCCATTCGCGCGGCCGCCGCGGCCGGTCGCGCTGGCCGTGATCGCGGGACTGGCCTCCGCCTTCGTGATCGGCAAGGCAGTGCCGACCCCGATGGACGCGATCTCTTCTGTGATCGCGCCGCTGTGCGCCAGCGCCAATGCGGCGTCACCGCTCGACAAGGTCGAGGTCATCACCTCGCACGCGCTGCCCAATGTGGCGGGCAAGCGTGTCACGGTGGTGCGCGTGTTCTATGGTCCCGGCGGCTTCACGCCGCCGCACCGCCATTCCGGTTCGGTGACTGCCTACATCACCAAGGGTGAAATCCGCTCCCAGCTCGGCGACGGGCCGGTCGAGACCTTCAAGGTCGGCCAGTCGTTCTTCGAGCCGCCGGGCTCGACCCACATGGTCTCGGCCAATGCGAGCACGACGGAGCCGGCGGAACTGATCGCGGTGTTCGTGGCGGACGAGGGCGCGCAGCTGACCACGATGCTCGAATAGCGATCGGTTGGGCGCTCGTTTCTGCAAGACGTGCGCACTGGACCAGTTTGGTGCCCAGTTCGCGTGAAACTGGACCTTGCGCGCAACGGGGCGTGTCGATTGATTGCACGACACGTTGCGGCGACGGTTGCCGACGAGGGACAAATCGATGATCAGCCTGAAGGGGCTCTCTGCCTTCCCGATAACACCTTCGAGCCGGGATGGGCGGGTCGATGTAGGCGCGCTCCGCGCCTTGCTCGACCCCTTGATTGCGGCGAAGGTGGATTCGGTCGGGCTGCTCGGAAGTACCGGCTCATATCCCTATTTCAGCCGTGATGAGCGGCGGCGCGCCGTGCAAGCGGCCATCGCCTCGGCGGCCGGCAACACACCAATACTGGTTGGCATCGGCGCACTGCGCACCGACGATGCGGTGCGGCTGGCTCAAGATGCGCGTGATGCCGGCGCGACGGCGGGCCTGTTGGCGGCGGTTTCCTATACCCCGCTAACCGATGACGAGGTCTTTGAGCATTTTCAAACCGTGGCCCGCGAGAGCGGGTTGCCGATCTGCATCTATGACAATCCCGGAACGACTCATTTTCAATTCACGCCGGCTCTCATCGGCCGTCTGAGCCGGGTCGAGGGAATCGTCGCGGTGAAAAGTCCGGCGCTGGATGCTTCGACCGTGGCGGGCCATCTCAGGGAATTGCGGGCTGTGGTTCCGGACGGCGTTGCGTTGGGTTACAGCGCCGACTGGAATTGCACCGAGGCGCTGCTGGCGGGCGGAGATACCTGGTACAGCGTTGTCGCAGGAATCTTCCCGAAGGTCTGCGTGGACATCGTTCGCGCCGCGAGGAGCGGCGATGCGGCCCGGGCGCGAGAGTTCAACGCGCGTCTGCAGCCGATTTGGGATCTGTTCAGGACATATTCCAGTCTGCGTGTTGTCTACGCACTTGCCAATCTCAGAGGGGTCTGCGCGGCCGAGCCTCCACGTCCGATATTGCCGCTGCCCGCGGACGCTCAGAGGCGCGTCAAGGAGGCGTTGGCTGCGATGGAGATCGACTGATCGCAACCACGGCGGAGGGCGCTAGATGCCGGCGCGCGCCAGCGGGTCGCGGCCGAACCGGTTGTCACCCTTCGATCCCGGCAGCACGCTCAGCGTTGCGACGAGCGCCAGATAGGGGACCCAGTATTTGACGTGCAGCGCGGCGGCGAGGTGGGGAACGGCGAGGATCGTCAGCGCCCACCAGCCCGAGACGTTGAGGTCGTGCAGCCGCTTCACCAGGATCGCGGCGAACGGCCACAACGACAACATGAGCAGCAAGCGCAGGACGGACAGGTCGTCGGCGGGCGGGCTGCTGTCATAATACCGCGGACCGTGGTCGAGCCTTACGCCGATGCGAATGATGAGCATGTCGACCAGCACGAGACCGAAAAATCCCAGGCCGAATTCCTGCCGGCTGATGCGGCCTTTCACCGAAAGAAAGAACCAGCGGAAGGTCGAGAGCATGCTTGGTTGTGGTCCAGCCTGAATGGGCATCTGATAGAGACTTGCGTCCGACGGTCAAAGCGGGACAGGTTCCCGCGGATTGCTGCTTCCATCATGATCATTCAAGCTGGCAATTGTCGCCGCGACATGGCGCGCATCGATGCGATTCCGAATGGAACCTGCGGTGGGCGTTTGCACAATTTCGGAATAATGGAATAATGCCGCTGATTTGCCCGACGTGTCAAGTTGTCGTGTCGAACGACGGCAGCCGCCGGCTACTTTGCATGGGGTTGTTTTCGATATTTTGGCAGTGCGCCCCGAACCGGTGTCCCCTTCGCTCGACAACACTCTAATTGCCGCCGCCTTCCTGGGTGTCGATGCGATGCACGACGTCGTCGGGCAGGGCATGGGCCACGGCGGCTGCAAGCCCGGGCTCCGGTCCGATCTCGCGGCCGCGGCCACGGATCAGCCGCTCATAGGCCGACACCAGCGTGGTGTAGGGATTGACCCACAGCCAGCCGTCGCGCGTAAACAGCTGGACGTCGAAATGCAGATGCCGCGATGTGCCGTTGGGGTGGTCGAGATAGTTCGAGACCACGCCGATCTTCTCGCCCTCGCTGACGCGGCGTCCGTTGAGCAGGCCGTCTGCATCCATCACTGACGGGTTCATGTGCATGTAGCGGAAGCGGACATGCTCGGTGCGGGTGTTGACCTGCAACGTCGCGGCCTGCTGCTGCGCCGAGCGGATCACGATACTGTCGCGCACCGCAACGACCGCCTGCTGCTTGGGGTCGCAGCCATCTTTGCTGTCGACAGGACATGCGCCGGGGCGGATGTCCTGGCCCTGATGGCCGTAGCCGCTGGCGCATTGGCCGACCTCGAAGCTGCGCGCCTCGCAGAAATTGTCTTGCCAGGGATACGTGTCGATGGCCGCGCCGGGCTTGCGCTTGGCGAAGGATTGCGAGTGGGCGAAGGCCGGCGCCTTCTCGAGCGGAAAGCGGATCTGCGAATAGACGGTGAAGTCGGCGTGGCCGCCTTGTTGCCTGCGGCCGCCGCTGCCCGCGACGATGTCGCCGCTCGGGTGGTAGGTGAAGTCGGCGGATTGCGCGGCCGGCCGCTCGGCGATGTCGGAGGCGACGTCGCTGCGTGGCCGTGACGGCTGGCCGCCGACAATGCGCAGGGCCCTCAGAAACCGCTCGGCGACCGGATAGGCCTCGCGGCAGGCCAGCCGCTTCGGCCGCGGCGCGCTGTCGAGGCACTGGATCGAGACGACATAGGGAATTCCGAAGCGGGTGAAGGCGTAGCGGACATAGCCCTCGCGAATGAAGCGGCGCAGGTCCGGAAACTGCGCGGCCAGCGTCCTGACCGGCTCGCCCTTGCCGCCGAGCCGGTCGGCGAGGTCGTAAACCAGGATCGAGCCGGAAATCTGCACCTCGACCGGCTTTGCAAATGTCCGCGGCGGCAGGCCGTCGCCGGCGCCGGGGTCGAGCGAGAACACGGCATCGTAGCCCGATGCACCGGCATGGAAGAAATCGACCGCGCGGAAGTCGGCCTGGTAGCGCGCGATCGACAGGCTGTCCAGCGCACCGTTTTGCCGCGCGTCGAGATAGCTTGCGGGGTCGAGCGGCAGCAGCACCGGGATCGGGCTCTGCGCAATGCCGGGAAACAGCGGCGCTGTCACCGCGTTCAACTGCACCAGCGCAGGCGTCGCCCGCGGATCGGTGGCGGGCACGCGGCGCTGGCCTGCGAAAGTGAAGCCGGCGGCGATGGCCGGGCGGCTGCCGATCTCCTGCCGCAGCTGGTCGAGCACGGCGCGCCATTCGACCCGCATGGCCGAGATCGATGGCGTTCGGAATTCGTCGGCATGGGCGCCGGGAAGAGGCGAGAGCAGGGCTGCCAGCCAGCAACTGACGAAGCTGACCACCTTCCTGTTCACTGCACACCCCGGGCTCATGTCGGATCGCCCGTAAGACTAAAGCAAGTTCCGGAAAAGTGTGTAGCGGTTTTCGCTAAAGTTGATGCTTAACCAACAAGTTGAGGCGCGGTGACGATTCATTTCAAATCCCACCGCGCCTCAAGCGCTCAGTCCTTGGCGCGTTCGACGTAGGAACCGTCTTCGGTCATGACCACGATGCGCGTGCCGGTGGTGATGTGCGGCGGCACGCCGGTGCGCAGGCCGTTGGACAGCATGGCCGGCTTGTAGGACGAGGAGGCGGTCTGGCCCTTGGTCACAGGCTCGGTCTCGACCACTTCCAGCGTCACGCGCTGCGGCAGCTGGATCGCGACCGGGTTGCCCTCGTGCATCGAGAGCTTCACGGTCATGTTCTCCTGCAGATACGGCGCGGACGAGCCGACGATCTCCTTGGAGACCTGGACCTGGTCGTAGTTGTCGTTGTTCATGAAGTGGAAGCCGTCGCCATCTTCATAGAGGTAGTTGTAGTTGTGGTCCTCGACGGTGGCCTTCTCGACCTGGTCGGTGGTCTTGTAGCGCTCCGAAACCTTCACGCCGTCGCCGATGCGGCGCATTTCGATCTGGCTGACCGGGGTGCCCTTGCCGGGATGGATGTTCTCGGCGGACAGGACCACATAGAGCTTGCCGTCCTGCTCGATGACGTTGCCCTTGCGGATGGAACTGGCGATGACTTTCAAAGGTGTTTTCCTGAATTTGAGAGCCTAAGGGCGCCAACCGGATCGGCAGCCCCTCGGCCATGGCGGCGATTTCGGGCTGCAACATACTGATTTGTCCCTGAGATGCCAGTCTTTTGCGGCCGAATTCGCAAGGTTGCCAACCGTCCCGGCCGTCCCGATCGGCCCTATTTTTCGGCCATGGGCTCATCCGTTTCAGCGAAACTGCGGATGGGACGCGCGAGCCGTGGTTCAGGTTCAGCCACGCGCGCGCATGGACAAGGTGCGCGTCTTTCGACAAGAAGGGATCAGCCTCGCTGCGTTCCGCGGAGGCTCGGGCTGTGTAGGCTTATGAATTTGTGTGGAATCAATCGGTTGCGCGGGACTCTTGAGTGCGGATGGCGGCTCGTTGATGTTGAATCCGTGAGGATGCTCTGGCGATGACAGCTCATGACCGGCCGTCGCCCTGGTGGATGCCGCAGCGCTATGCCGACCGCAGGCCGTTCCTGCAGGCGCGGACGGCGATCACGCGAGCGCTGCGCGCCTGGTTCGAGGAGCAGCGATTTGCCGAGGTCGAGACCGCGATCCTGCAGATCTCGCCGGGCAACGAGACCCATCTGCACGCTCCTCGCACCGAGCTCAGGCAGGCCGATGGCTCACATGCGCCCCGCTATCTGCGCACCTCGCCGGAGTTCGCCTGCAAGAAGCTGCTCGCGGCCGGCGAGCCGAAGATCTACGAGTTCGCGCGGGTGTTCCGCGACCGCGAGCGCGGCGACCTGCATCTGCCCGAATTCACGATGCTGGAATGGTACCGCGCCAATGCCGGCTATGACGCCATCATGGCCGACACGATCGTGGTGATCGCCCATGCGGCTCAGGCGACCGGGATCGGCCGGTTTTCATTCCGCGGCAGGACGGCCGATCCGTTTGCGGAGCCGGAGTTGTTGACGGTCGCGGCAGGTTTCGAGCGCTTCGCCGGCATCGATCTCCTGGCGACGATCTCAGGCGGCGAAGGCGACCGCGAAGCGCTGGCGTCGGCTGCAGCAGCGCGGGTGCGGGTTGCAGATGACGACACCTGGTCCGATATCTTCAGCAAGGTGCTGGTCGAGCATATCGAGCCTCATCTGGGACAGGGCCGTCTGACGGTGCTGTTCGAATATCCGTCGCCAGAGGCCGCGCTGGCGCGCACCAAGGCCGGCGATCAGCGCGTCGCCGAGCGTTTCGAGGTCTATGCCTGCGGCGTCGAGCTCGCCAACGGCTTCGGCGAGCTGACCGACGCGGCCGAGCAGCGCCATCGTTTCACCGCAGCGATGGATGAGAAGGCCCGCCGTTATGGCGAGCGCTATCCGCTCGATGACGATTTCCTTGCCGCGGTCGGCCAGATGCCGGAGGCCAGCGGCGTCGCGCTCGGCTTCGACCGGCTGGTGATGCTCGCGAGCGGCGCGCCACGAATTGATCAGGTGGTCTGGACGCCGCCTGCGGGAGAGACATGAACAGGATCGATCCAAAACTGGCGGCGACGCTGCGACAGCCGCGCGAGCTGGTCGATGCCGGGCTCGCGCCGGTCGCAGCACTGGCCGGGCTCGAGCGGGTTGCTGCGCGCTACGCGGTCGCGGTGACGCCGGAGCTCGCCGCGCTGATTGATCCGGCCGATCCCGCCGACCCGATCGCGCGGCAGTTCATCCCGAGCGCCGACGAACTCGTCGAGCAGCCGGGCGAGAACGCCGATCCGATCGGCGACGAAGCGCATTCGCCGGTCGCCGGAATCGTGCATCGCTATCCCGATCGGGTGTTGTTCAAGCTCGTCCATGTCTGCGCGGTGTATTGCCGGTTCTGTTTCCGGCGCGAAATGGTCGGGCCGGGAAAGGCCTCGGCCTTGTCCGATGACGCCTACCGTGCGGCGCTGGATTACATCCGCAGCCATCCGGAGATCTGGGAAGTCATCCTGACCGGCGGCGATCCCTTGATGCTGTCGCCGCGCAGGCTGACCGAGATCATGGCCGATCTCGCCGACATTAATCATGTGAAGATCGTTCGCCTCCACACCCGTGTTCCGATCGCCGATCCGGGCCGTATCAATCCCGAGATGATCGCGGCACTGCGGGTCGAAGGCGCGACGACCTGGATTGCGATCCATGCCAACCATCCGCGTGAGCTGAGCAACAATGCCCGCGCAGCGTGCGCGCGCCTTGCAGACGCCGGCATTCCCTTGGTAAGCCAGTCCGTCCTGCTGCGCGGCGTCAATGATGATGCTGCGACGCTCGAGGCGCTGATGCGCGGCTTCGTCGAGTGCCGGATCAAGCCCTATTATCTGCATCACGGCGACCTTGCGCCCGGCACAGCGCATTTGCGCACCACGATCGAAGCCGGGCAGGAACTGATGCGGGCGTTGCGCGGGCGTGTGTCCGGACTTTGTCAGCCGGATTATGTGCTCGACATCCCCGGCGGCCACGGCAAGGCGCCGATCGGCCCGAGCTATTTGTCGCAGCCGGCTTCCCGCGAACGTGAAGATCCGATGGAACGGCGCTACCGTATCGTCGATTATTGTGGTGACGTTCATCTTTACCCGCCGCAATCCTGAGGCGGCGATGAGCGGGGCCGGGGACGGACGGCAGGAGCCGCCCGAGGATGAGGGCAACCGCAGCATCGAAAATGCTGTGATGTTCGGCTTCTTTGTGGTGCTGGTCGCCGCGGGAATCTGGCTCCTTGGCACGATGGCCGATATACGGAAGGTACAGGATTGCGCAGCGCAGGGGCGACGCAACTGTGCTACCGTCGAGGTGCCGGAACGGGCGCGATAGGGTTGAGAAGCGGAGACGCGAGATGCGGAAGACAGTTTTGTTGATGGCTCTGATGATGGTTGCGGCCGGAGCGCCCCAGCTTGGCATCTCCCAAGCCTGGGCGCAGCAACAGGGCGGATCGTCCTCCATGCAGAAGGGCGGGACGGTCCCGGAGGCGCCGATCGGACATCGTCAGCCGCGCCGCGGCGACGTTGGCAGCGAGAAGAATATCAGCGATCCGAACAGTCAAGCCAACAAGGAAGACGCGGCGCTCGACAGGAAGATCAAGAGCATCTGCCGCGGTTGCTAACCCACGCAGCTGACCGGCGAGGCGCGATATTCGCCCCGCCGGCAACGCTCAATCCGTTCGGCCGCGTCAGGCCGAACGCTCCTGCAGGCCGTCACGCCGCACGCTGCGCCTTGCGTCGACGGCATCGGCCAGCTGCTTCAACACGTCAGCCGTCGTCCCGAGGTCGATGCAGCCATCCGTGATGCTCTGGCCGTAGGTCAGCGCCTTGCCTGGCACGACGTCCTGGCGTCCCGCGACAAGATTGCTCTCGATCATCACGCCGATGATGCGCTGTTCGCCGCCTGCGACCTGGCGCGCGATGTCGGAGGCAACCGCTGGCTGGTTCTCCGGCTTCTTGCTGCTGTTGGCGTGGCTGGTGTCGATCATCAGCCGCGCCGCGACACCGGCGCGGCCGAGCTCGGCGGCGGCAGCATCGACGCTCGCGGCATCATAGTTCGGCGCCCGGCCGCCACGCAGGATGACGTGGCAGTCTTCGTTGCCGCTGGTCGCGGCGATCGCTGAACGGCCGCCCTTGGTGACCGCCATGAAGTGATGCGGGTGCGAGGCCGACTTCACCGCGTCCGCCGCGATCCGCACGCCCCCGTCGGTGCTGTTCTTGAAGCCGACGGGGCAGGACAGGCCGGAAGCCAGCTCGCGATGGATCTGGCTCTCGGTGGTGCGCGCGCCGATCGCGGCCCAGGAAACCAGATCGGCGATGTATTGCGGCGTCGTCATGTCGAGGAATTCGGTGCCGGCCGGCAGGCCGAGATTGTTCACCGCCGACAGCACGTTGCGGGCGAGCCGCAGGCCCTTGTTGATGTCGAAGCTGCCGTCGAGATCGGGATCGTTGATCAGCCCCTTCCAGCCGACGGTGGTGCGCGGCTTCTCGAAATAGACCCGCATCACGATCTCGAGGCGGTCGGCGAGCTGTTCGCGCAGGCTGGCGAGGCGCTCGGCGTAATCGACGGCCGCCGCGGGATCGTGGATGGAGCAGGGGCCGACGACGACCAGCAGGCGGTCATCGGTGCCGTTCAGGATCGCGTGGACGGCGTTGCGGGCGCCCATCACCACCCGGGTCGCCGTCAGGGTGCGCGGGACCTCCCGCATCACCTCCTCGGGCGTACTGAGCTCTTTCAATTCCTTGATGCGAAGATCGTCTGTCGTACTCAACACGGCTGGCTCCTTTGGATTTCGGGACCTGCCGGCACACAAAAAAGCCGCCAGGTCTGGCGGCTTGTTTTGGACGTTTGCTGCAATTCTTCAGATTGAGCGCGATCCTCCTGCCGCCAGCGAGCTGTCGTAGCTAAAGTACCAAAAATAGCTGGTGGCGACGGTGATCATGGGGCGGCTCTATAGCGCAGGGATTTGGGGCTGTCACCCCCCAAATGCAAGCCCCCCGCGGTTCGGCGTCAGGTGTTGCGCGCCGCCAACGCCATGCCGATCAGGGTCGCCCCGCCGAACATCAGATTGAGGCCGACGAGGAGGCCGATCGCCCATCCCGCGGATTCCGGCAAGCCCGCGATGATGAAGAAGGCGATCACGATGTCCATCAGGCCGGCGATCAGCAGCCAGGACCAGCGTCCCGACAATTCGCGGCGGTGCTCCAGCGCGTACATGACGGTGGCGACGCCCTCGGCGACGAAATAGGCGCCGACCACGATGGTCAGCGTCAGCACACCCTGCATCGGACGGGCGAGCAGCACCATGCCGGCCAGCACGGCGAGCGCGGCCGAAATCAGCGACCACCAGAAGCCCGGCATGTTGCGCGCCCAGAACGTCACGATCAGCCCGCCGATCCCTGAGATCAGGAACATCCAGCCGAGGAAGATGGTGACGGCGAGGCTCGCGAAGGTCGGCACGATCATCGCGGCGATGCCGAGGATCACCAGCAGGATGCCTTCGAACAGGAACGCCTTCCAGTGCGCCTTCACCGCGGCCTGCATTTTCGATCGCAGCTTGTCGAGGTCGTTGGACAGGGTCATCGCGGCTCTCCGGATCTGCGCGTGTGCAGTCTATCCTAACCGGTTATAAATGGTCAGCCCGTCAGTTGCGGCGGCAATAGCTGTGCGCTCATCTTTCTGCATGGCGGTTTTCGACAGCCAGAATCCTTGGCACAAGCCTGGCCGCCAGATATCGCGAGGCGCGCGGCGACAGATGCAGGAAGTCGGCCGATACCAGGTCGTTTGCGCTGGTCCCGACCCTCGTCAGACATCCGTCCGCGTTGCAGAGCTCGTCATAGGGCGACAGATATTCGATCCCGAGATCGGCGGCGAGCTGCCCAATCCTGTCGTCAGTCTGCTTGGTCGATCGCACATCGTGGCTGCGTTCCGGGATCAATGTATGATGGCGCAGGAAATATTGCACCGTCAGATGGGGCACCGTGTCGGTCCAGACGGGGACAGGGCCGACCAGGATGACACGGGCGGCGCCGGCCTGTCTGAGGGCGACAATCGTCGGGCGGAGATCGTCGGCGGTGGGTTCTTTGCTCCACGCCAGGTGCAGAAGCACGACATCGGGGTGCGAGCGGGCAACCGCAGCAACGATGTGGCGATTGGTTTGAACACAAAACGGAATGGTCTCGGCCTGCGCGGTGAAGAGTGGCGGGCAGGAATTGACGGTGAGCTGGGCTAACCCGAATTGATCGCCCTGGACTTGCCGCAGCCCGGCGGCAAGCATGCCGGCGGTCGAATCGCCCCATACGAAAACAAGCGGGCGCTTGCTGGCGTCAACGCAACTCGGATCAAACGCGGGATCGGCGGAAGCGGAGATATGACATTCGCCGTATCTCAGGAAGTCCCTGGATACGGTCATGGCGCCGGCTTCGCGAACGATCGCCGGAAGCCGAAAGGCAAAGCCGTCGACGATCGCCAATGCTCCCACCGATGCAACGGCCACCATCGATGCCGCAAGGACCGGCGCCACCCGCCACTGCCCGAACCTGATTGGGCGCTCGACGTAGCGATAGGTTGCCCAGGCCAGAATGAAGCTGGCCCCAACGGCCAGCCCGTTCTCGGCCAAAGTCAGGGGACGACCTTTGAAGCTCGCCGCAAAAACCAGGATCGGCCAATGCCAGAGGTAGAGCGGATAGCTCATCAGCCCGATCGCGACCGCGGTACGCGTCGAGAGAAATCGATTGCGACCTGACATGATGAGGGCGGCAGCTGCGGCGACCGGCGCCACCGCTGCGATCCCGGGGTAGGTCATGGAGGGCGAATAGAATGCGGTTACCGCAGCGATCACCGCGAGCGCGAACCATCCGAGAAGGTCGCGCGCCGCGGAGAATCCGTTGGGCAGGCAGACGGCCACCAATGCTCCGGCCGCGAGCTCCCACGCCCGCGTGAACGGCTGGTAGAATGCGGCTTCAGGGTTGGTTCGAACGACCAGGATATTTGCGACAAGCGATGCGATGAAGATCAGGGCAAGGGGAGCGGCGGCGGCGATCCGCCATCGCATCAGCGCCCACAGCAGCAAAGGCCAGACAAGATAGAACTGTTCCTCGATGCCGAGCGACCAGAGATGGAGCAGCGGCTTCGTTTGCGCGGCCGCATCGAAATAGCCACCCTCCGAATAGAACAGCAGGTTTGCCGAGAAACCCGCGCCTGCCGCAATCTCCTTTCCAAGGGCCACCAACTCGCTCGGCATCAGAAGTTGCCATCCGGCGATGAAGGCGGCGATCAAGACGACGATCAGGGCGGGAAAAATCCTGCGAATGCGACGCGCATAGAACGTCGCAAGGCTGAAGCTCCCGTTCTGAATGTCGCTATAGATGATCCCGGTGATCAGGTAGCCGGAAATGACGAAGAAGATGTCGACCCCGACGAAACCGCCGGGAACATATTGCGGGAACGCGTGGCCGAGCACGACCAACGAGACGGCAACGGCCCGCAGGCCGTCGATATCCGGCCGATAATTCTTGTAGTTGTGCCCCATCGTCCTCTCGCGCCTGGTCTGTGTCTCTCCCTGAACCCGCCGAGGTTGTTTTGCAAGGGGAGCGGTGCCGGCCGGGGCGCTAGCTTTGACCGGGAGCGGACGGAAAGCCCTCCGAGGCGGTCCGCATCCGGTTGCGGCCGAGGAAGTAGACGGCGGTGGTCGCGATGAGCAGCGCCAGTCCGATCAGGATCGAGGTGAAGCCGATCGGGACCAGGATGAACGACGCATTGCGCTCGGGATTGACGTACCAATGATGCAGCGAGGTGAGCAGGAAGGAGACGCCGGCAAAGCCGGCGCCGCCGCCGATCAGCAGCAGCGCCCACATCCGCCGCAGCTGGCTGAGCCGCTCGCGCGCAACGTCGGTGCGCGGCGCATGATGCTTGCCGAGGCGTCGCACCAGGCGGATTGCAAAGCCGATCGAGGAGAAGCCGATCAGCACGCTGGCCGAGCCGAGCAGCAGCCGCGTGGTCGAGCCGAGATCGGGGATGCGCTGGAGCGCGAGCAGCGGAAAATCGAACGCCGCGTGCAGCGCGACCGGCGCGACCAGCACCAGCGCCCAATTCGTCATGCGCGCCCAGTCGCGGTGACCCCGGTAAGCGCCGAGCGCGCCGCCGGAGCGCGCGATCGCAAGATAGGCGCCGGCGATGATGCCGAGCGCGCCGTGGAACGGCACCGTGAGCACGCTGCGCAATGCCGCGAGCGCGCGCCACATGTCCTTGTGCTGGACCAGATAGGCGAGGTTCTCATAGGCGGCAAATCCAAGTCCGGCGGCCGCGCCATAGACCACCGTATCCATCGGATCGGCGAAGGCGCGGCGCCGCGTCGAGATGACGACGATGACGAGCACCTTGACGATCTCCTCCGGTGCCGCGACTCCGAAAGCTGCACGCACCGCCTGCGTCGCCCAGGGATTGTCGGGAATGGCAAGCAGCGCATTGAACGGAATTCGCGCCAAGCCGAGCAGGGAGATGCTGGCCGCGCCGAGCACGAAGGCGAGCCACACCTGAACCGGCGGTCCGGGGCGCTCGTCAGCGGCGATGACCAGCCACAACACCAGCAATGCGGGGGCAATGGCGGCGGCGCCGATGACGGTTGGAAGCGACTCAAGCAACAACATGAGCCGGACGGGCCCCTTTAATGGCACCAAAGCGATGCGTGCCGAAGAAATGGCAGCAAGTTCAGCGGATTGCAAATCGGTCTGATGCCGTTCTCGTGACCAATATGCCACGGTGCCTTACGAAAGCGGGTTGGAAAGTGCCGTTGCGGACCTTGATCAGCTAAGGGCCGAGGGCGGCTCCCGGACAGGTTCCTGCCAAGCGCCAGGTCCATGGCGTTCCAGGCGCAGGAGCTTTGGTAGCCCGACGATTCCGGGATCGCGGCCTGTGGGTCCGATCAGCTTTCGGCACCGCGTCCCCGTCGTTGGGCTATAATGCGGTGGGCAAGGCGACCGATCCGGTAAAAGCCAGAGATGCTTTCGATTGATTTTGCTGTGATCGTTCTTGCCGTGATCGCGCTGTTTGCGGCGTTTGTAAATGGCGCGCTTGGTTACGGGTTTTCCTCGCTCACGGTGCCGGTCGCACTCGTCTTCTACACCAACCGCGTCCTCAATCCCGCGGTGGTCATCGTCGAAGTCTTCGTCAATCTGTATGTCCTGTGCATCAATCTGAGCGGCGTTCCGGCCGTGTGGCGGCGCGTGCTGCCTATTCTCATCGGCATGCTGCCCGGCATCGCGGTCGGAGCCTTTGCGCTGACGTCGCTTCAGCCCGGCTGGACCAAGTTCGCCACCTACTCGATCATTCTGCCGCTCATTCTGCTGCAGGCGGCCGGTTGGCGGAGGCCGATCCAGTCGAAATGGCTGGTCTGTTTGCCTTTCGGAACGATGCTCGGGATCTTGTACTCGGTCACGACCATTTCGGGCCCGCCGCTGGCGATCCTCTTCAACAATCAGGGCCTCGTCAAAGATGAGTTTCGGGCCGGTCTCGCACTGGTTCGGGTGACGGAGTCCAGCCTTACTGCAATCGCGTATTACAAGCTCGGTCTGTTCATCGACGAGAGCCGGAGCATCCTGTTTGTGCTCGTTCCCTGCGTTGTCCTCGGCATACCGCTCGGTGCCTGGCTGATCCGGCGGCTGGACGCCGAGACGTTTCGCCGGATCTGCATGAGCTTTGATGCGTGGGTCGTGGGATTCGGCCTGTCGCGCGTATTGATCGAAGTGAAGCTGATGGAAAGCCCGTGGGCCTACAGCGTCATGGCCGGCACGATCCTGATCGACATCTGCTTGCTGTACGTCTTCTTCACCGCAAGGAGAAGCACCGTGCAGGACTCGCACGCGTTGGCTTCGCTGAAGTCGGGCAACCGGGGCGGTCCGACCTGAAGGCGATCTAACCTGCGAGCAGGCGCCGGCAGGTTTCGACAAAGACCTCGGCACCCGTGACGATATCGGCGTCGTCGGTGTTCTCGCTCCAGTGATGGCTGATGCCGCCGATCGACGGCACGAACAGCATCGCCGCCGGCATGATGGTGGCGAGGACCTGGGCGTCATGGCCGGCGCCGCTCGGCATGCGGATCGATTTGCCGCCGGCGCAGGCTGCGCTCGCGGCTTCGATCGCATCCTGGAATGCAGGCGTCATCATCGCGGGCACCCCGGTGCGGATGCGCTCAACCTTCACACCGCAACGGCCCTGAGCGGTGGCCTCGGCCGCCAGGCGATGCAGCTGTTGTTCGAGGCGGCCGATCACTTCGGGATCGTCGTCGCGAATCTGGAATAGCATCTCGGCGCCGCCTGGAATGATGCTCGGTGCGCCTGGGTCCAGCGTGATGCGGCCGGTGGTCCACACCGTGCGCGGTCCCGACAGGGCAGGGAAGCTGTCGTCGATCGCGACGCAGAACCGCGCCAGCCCGAGGCCGGCGTCCCTGCGCACCGCCATCCGCGTGGTGCCGGCGTGGTTCTGCTCGCCGGCGAACGTGATGCGGTACTGCCAGATGCCGACGATCGAGGTGACGACGCCGATCTTGAGTCCGCTGCTTTCCAGCGTGTCGCCTTGCTCGATATGCGCTTCGAGATAGCCGATATGGCGGCTGGCCTCGGCATTAAGGCGCGGGCGGCCGGCGAAGCCTGCGTCGCGCAATGCATCGCGCATGGTGCGATCGCTGGAGCGGTCGCGGGCTGCGTCGATGTCGGCTTCGGTCACCGCGCCGACAAACGACCGGCTGCCGAGGAAACTGCCGAAATGTCCTTCCTCGTCGCACCACGCGGCGACCTCGACCGCGCCGTTCGCGTCCGGGTCGGTGTTGATGACGCGCGCCGCCTCGAGCGCGTAGATCACGCCGAGCGGCCCATCGAGCCAGCCCGCATGGTTCTGGCTCTCCAGGTGCGAGCCGGCGAGCAGTTTTGGCCCCGCCTTCGCGCTGGAGCCGAGCACATTGCCGATGCCGTCGATCGTTGCGGTGAGATTGGCGTCGGGCAAACGCGTCGCGAGCCAGTCGAGCGAGCGCAGATGCGGTTCCGAGAATGTCGGCTTGTGCACGCCGGTCTTGTAGGCGCCGATCGCGCGCAGCGCGTTGAGATCGGCGAGCACGCGCTTGCCGTCGAAGCGACCGTTGATGCCTGGCATGATTGGACTCCGGATTGCCGTCTTGATTTGCGCCTTGGCGCCTCAATCCCGTCTTGATGCCGACGCGGTTGGATGCGACGGAACAATCAGGGCAAACGATTTCTTAGCGGTTCTGCTCTTAGGTCGCAGTACGAATAGCGTGAGAGTGTGATCATGTCTGCATTCCGGAACTGGGCTCGCAAGGCCGCTGTGCTGTTTCTTCCGATCGCTGTCGGCGCCTGCGCGCAGGTCTCGCAGCAATACAGCATGACCACGCCGCCGCCGGGGACAGGTCCGCTGGCCTGGGACGGTGCCGGACAGGATCCCAATCTCCCGCAGCCGCGGCGCCATGCGCGGAATGCGTCGCCTGCGGTGGCGGAGACATCGCCGGCGCGACTGTCGGAAGCGGATGCCGACGACCGGCTGGCGCGCAAGCTCGTGATCTGCAGCACCTGCATCAAGCGGACGCCTGTGGCGGCGCAGCCGAATAATCGTCAGGACGTCGCCAGCAATCACTAGCGGCTGGCGCTGAGCGCTGTTCCTGGACATCCAGCCGGCTCGCAGGCCTTAGTTAGGCCACGATGTCGGTCGATGCGCAGGCCCATGTCGATCCGAAGATTCATTGTTCCCGTCGTCGTCGTCGCGCTTGCTGCCGCAATCCTGATTCACGTCGGGGGCTCGCGGGCGCATGCGCATGTGCCGACGCATTGCGGCTTCTGGACCTCGATCGAGGCCGGATTGTCCTGCAGGTGATCTCCAGATGTCCTTCCCTGTGACCTGCAAGCCGGGAAAAGCGTTCTGAACGCTTGCCCGCCCGGCCAATCGCCACTATACGTTCGCCCGTCGCGGCTTGAGGGCCGTGGCCAGTCCGGCGCATCTCACGTCTAACGTATTGATTTGCCGGGAGTTTTGCTCCCTTCGTCTATCGGTTAGGACGCCACCCTTTCACGGTGGAGAGAGCGGTTCGATTCCGCTAGGGAGCGCCATCATGGCCAGCCGGAAATCCAGCCAACTCAACGCATTGTGCTCGGACGGACGCTTTCGCCGCGCCGTCTCGTCCGTTGTGCACGGGTCGGCGGATCGCTGCAATCCGCAGCTGTTTCGCAACCCTTTGGTAAGTTAGCGGCGATACGGCTAGGCTCGGGATGATGTGATGTCTCCAGGGACCAGGAAGCGCGAAACGCGCAAATCGCTGCGCCAATCCGGCTGGATCACGCTCGACGGCGGATTTGCCGCGCGGCCCTGCGTGGTCGAGGACATGTCCTCGTCGGGCGCCAAGATCACGGTCCAGGACAACAACACGCTGCCGGCAAAGCTGCGGCTGGCGTTCTCGCGCGACGCCCGCACCGGGCGCGCCTGCGAAGTGGTGTGGCGCGAGGGCAGGACGTTCGGCGTCAAGTTCGTGCGGTAGAGCATGATCCGGAAAAGTGGATCCGGTTTTCCGAACAGATCATGCTCAAGAAAAGAGCTAGCTCATGCTGCGATCCTTCCCGATCGCATCATGAGCTAGCCTCGTCCGGCGGCGTGGGATAAAAGGCCGGATGCGCAAGACCTGCATTGCCATCATCGCCGTCCTGCTTCCCGCCGCCGCGTTCGCGCAGCAGGGCGACCGCCGCAATTTCCAGATGCCCACGGACGCCGGCAAAACCTTGCCGTCGAAATCCGCGACGCGGAGCAATCCATGCGCATCGTACGGACCCGGCTTCGTCAAGGTGGAGGGCTCCGACACCTGCGTGAAGCTCGGTGGCGCCGTCAGCGTCGGTGGCGGGATGTCCAGCGGCGGGCGTTGAGCGGCTTGCCTCCCGCGCTCACGACATCGGCGGCGCGATGAAGCGCACGAAGGCCGGCCGCCCCGCGATCTCACCGAACCAGCGTTCGAGATGGGGCAGCTTCGGCTTGGTGACGCCCTCGACGCCGAGCCAGCGCCGCGCAAAGGCGCCGAGCGCGATGTCGGCGATCGTGAACTGATCGCCCTCGATGAAGCGGCGCCTTGCAAGCTGCGCCTCGACGACGCGCCACACCACGCCCTCGGCATCGGCGTCCTTCTGGAGCTGGACCATATCGCGCTTCTCCGGCGGCGTGCGCACCAGCCCCCAGAACACCGGCCGGTCGACCGGCTGCAGCGTCGACAGCGTCCAGTCGAGCCAGCGGTCGACGGCGGCGCGCGCCTTCGGCGCTTGCGGATAGAGCGGCGCGCCATGACCATAGGCCATGCAGAGATAGCGCATCACCGAATTGGATTCCCACAGCACATAGTCGCCGTCGACCAGCGTCGGGACGCGGCCATTCGGATTCATCGCGAGATAGTCGGGCTGATCGTTCTTGCCGAACTGCATGCCGGCATCGATGCGCTGATAGGGGAGGTCGAGCTCGGCGAGACACCAGAGCACCTTCTGCACGTTGACCGAGTTGGCCCGACCCCAGATCGTCAGTTGCGGCTTACCGTCCATCACGCGTTTCTTCCCGCTGTTGTGCTTTGCGCGCGTTCATAGCTGAAGCGTCGGGGAAAAGCGCGGGGTGAATTGTACCGAGAGCAAAAAAAGGCTCCACCGCATAGCGGCAGAGCCTTGTTGATAGCGATGCATCAAGACGCCGTCAGTGACCGAACAACAACCACAACACGATGATCACCGGGATCGGCACACCCAACAGCCAAAGCAAAATTCCTCTTCCCATCGTTGCCTCCTCGCATGCTTGTGAGGGAGCAACGTCAACGATCGTGTCGCGTTCCTCGCGATCGTTCGGCGCTTCAGCAAGGGCGAAACGCCGACAGGAACGTAGGAGCGGGCGCGGTGTTTACCAATGGCCGGTGTTCGGCATCGATGCCCACGGCTCGGCCGGGGCTTTCGGCTCGCCCTTTTGCAGGATCTCGATCGAGTGCAGGTCGGGCGAACGCACGAACGCCATGTTGCCGTCGCGCGGCGGACGATTGATGGTGACGCCCATCTTCATCAGCTTCTCGCAGGTCGCGTAGATGTCGTCGACCTCGTAGGCGAGATGGCCGAAATGGCGGTCCTCGCCGTATTTCTCCTCATCCCAATTGTAGGTCAGCTCGACAAGCGGCGCGCCGCGGGTCTGCGGCAGGGACTTGAGCAGATGGAGGTCTTCCTCTGCGCAGAGAAACACCAGCGTGAAGCGGCCCTTCTCATTGTCGATGCGGCGCACTTCCTTCAGCCCCAGCGCGTCCTGATAGAATTTCATCGCGACATCAAGATTGCGGACGCGCAGCATGGTGTGCAGATAGCGCATTTTCTTATCCTCCTGCAGATTCAGAGATTTTGTTTGGGCTCGGGCGAGACGGGGCAAGGAATAGCAGCAAAACGCGACGCGGGGCAGGGGTTAGCGCGAGTTTTGCCGATCGCATTTCGCCTTTGCATGCTCACGCCTTCGCGAGCGTTGGCTCCGGTTGCGCCGCGCGATCACGCGGCCGGATATGGACGGGACGCGCCGCGACACGCTTGCGCAGCAGCGGATGCAAGAAAGCCCCGCCCAGCGAAATTTCTGGGACGGGGCTTGTGGTCGAGCCTTGGAGGCGCGGCCTCTATCGCACCGATTGCCGATCACGGCCAATCAAGGACGCGCGAGGTTGGACGGCCTCTAAAGCGCAAAACCCCGCGAGTGGGCTCGCGAGGTCTATGCCGACCGGCCTTGGGGAGATCGTGCCGGCAACCGGGCAGACAATGTCGCTGCGCGCGGAAGGTTCCTGGGTCCGGAAAATAGAAAGCCCCGCAGGCTGGATGCGGGGCTTTCCCAGCTGACGGACTGGGGATCTCTCAGGGCGTGAGCCGTCAACTGTTGGACACCAAACTTAAGGTTGAATTTGTAAAATGCAACAGCGCCGCGTAGACGGAGTATGTTCGTCCCACAGCGCTGCGCCGGATGCTGGGCCCTGAAATCCCCCAGCGCCCTTTATGTCTTCGCGGCGCGCGAAAGGTTCAAAAGAAAGACCCCGCGAGGGGGATTCGCGGGGCCTTCCAAAGCCGACAGGGCGGTGAGCTGTCGGCACCACGCGCGATGTGCATGTCGTTTCGGCCGGCTGGTTCCTCCAATTGGCTGACCGGCGTCAGGAACGTCCGGGTTTCCAATCGGGCTACGGCTCGTATTCATCGACCCGCTCGACGCGATAGCCGGCGGGCAGGATCTGGCCACCGAGTTCGTCTGCGACCGGAACATCCTCGACAAGACCGTCGATCAGCGCCGCCTCCCAAACTTCCTTCTCCGTCGCGAACGATCTTCCGAGCTGAGTCTTGCCGCGGAACAGGGCGTACATGGGCGCCTCCACAAAACAAAACCCCGCCAGTTACCGAAGTAAGCTGACGGGGCTTGTTGAGCTGATATTTCCGGTGGATTTCTCCCTCGTTGTACCGCTCGCCAAAATAACGGCGGAACGAGAGACTCGTTCCTTCCTTTTTTTGATGGTCGCGTCTTTTTTTCAAGGTCGTTTTTTAAGGTCGCAGCTTCCCGGACGTTCCGTCGTGGGAACCTACTTTTTTGCGTCGTCCCTTTTTGCCGCGCCCTTTGCCGTGTTCTTCATCTCGGATTTGTTGGCCCGCTTCACATCCATCCCCGTGGTGTCCATCGCGCCGCTCTGAGTGGCTCCGTTGGTGTTTTCAGGCCGTTCCATGCCGCTCTGCGGCGCTGGACCAATATCCTGGGCAAAGGCCCCGCCGCATATCAGGGTGAAGACGGTGACCGCGATCAGCTTGCACATGGGTGCCTCCTGGCGTCACCAGGATGACCCGTGCGCAGTCGAGAGGTTCCTGTCGGCTACTGCCGCTCTCACACCTTGATGTCGAGGATGGTCTCGACCGCTTCACGGTCGGCCTGGTTCTTCGCGGCGAAGACATCCAGCACATCCTCATTGATGATGCGCGGCTGCTCCTTCGCCGTCTGGTCGACGACGAGCTGCACTCTGGCTTGCGTCACTTCGACAGGTACGGGGTATACGAGCATGGCTCTCTCCCTCCGGAGGATCGAACCTTGTCAGGGGTTTCTTAACGATTTGTAAGCGCCCGGGGAGCTGCCTTTTTGCGCCGATTCGGAGGGCCGGGCGGTATCGGCCTCGCACGCCGGCCGGATTGGAGCCATACTGCGGGCCGCCAGGACCGGGCGGCGCGATCGATGAAGAACGGGCTCTATTCGATCCACATCCACATGACCGACGGCGTGAGGGGCCGCGACAGCGGCATCCTGATCCTGCGCGACGGTCTCTTGATCGGCGGCGGGCCATATTTCTGGTCAATCGGGGCCTATACGGCCGGCGAGGGCACCTGGAAGGGACATCTCAGCACCAACCAGCATTCGCCCTTCGCGGACCCGTTCACCCGTCCGCTGTTCGCCGGACAGGAAGTGACGAGCGGGTTCTCCGGCACATTCAGCGGCGACGAGGCTGAGGTGTTCGGAACCGTGCTGGTTGGAACCCGCAGCCTGGGTTTCCGGGCCACCCTGAAATGGCTCGCCGATGCCTGAATGCGCGCACGCGGCGCGAGGCTGTGGACAAGCGCGCAGCAAGATGCGTATTTCGTTGGATAATTGGACCCGCTGGCGTTGTGGATTTGCTGCGGACAAGCAGGGGATATCGCTGTGAATCCCGCTGCGGCCGCCGATCGGGAGATCCGGACGAGGCGTTACCCGGCCACCGCTAACCCTACCTGGTTAGGTTAAGAGCAGCATCGTGTTGTCTCCACCTGCGATTGCGATTGGGATGGCTGCGGGTGACAGCCATGATGCCATCGTTCCACAGTGCTGATCGACCGACCCACCGGCGCGTGATGGTGGTGGGGCTGCTGTTCTGCTCGGCTTTTGTCGTGATCAGCTTCTGGCTGCGGCCGCAGCCGGAGAGCGGCAAAGTGCTGGTGAAGTCGGACCGGTTGGTCCGGACCGCGGGAGAGGCCCGGAAGGCAAACTGAAGACGGCAAGCCGGGGGAGCGGCAAGCCGAGACGCGCCGCCGACGCTCAGTCGGGCAGCTTCCCATTCGGATGCTTGTGATACATCGCGATGCCGATGAAGCCGGCAAAGCCCATCACGTTAAGCAGCAGTTCCATCCATGCCGGCATTGATGCCAACCTCGTTCACCGCCAAGCTAATCTCTGAGGTTGTATTTTTGTTCCAGCGCTAACCGATGGTAGCTTTGCGCTATCGTATGGCTGGCGCGTTTTCGAGCGATCCGATCGGAACGGAAAACGCTCGAGGGAACCGGAACTGCGTTTGCGGCAACCATCGCACGGCGGCACTGGCAATAGCCATAAGCCCGGAGCACGCCGCTCGGGGCTTTCTCACTTGCGCCTCATGGCGCCCGGACCATGAACGCGGTCGCCTGGCAAGGACATCAAGCGGTCTTGCGTCAAGCGGTCTTGCGTTGAAATCCACTCCAGGCATTGCCGAGCGTGTTGTCGTAATATTCCTGGCGATCGCGCTCGAACTTCTGCTGCGTCGCCCTGAAGCTGGCAACGCGTGCGACGATCTCCTCGCGCTCGCGCGCGACGCGGTCTTCCTGATCGGTCATGCCCATCCTCCTGGCCGTGGTCCTGTCCCGGGCGCATTGGCGTCGGCGAATTGGGCGTCAATGCGGAGCAGCCAGTGCAGGAATGTGATGATGCTGAGGCGCTGGAAGAGCGACCAAGCGGAGGCGCCGACGCAGCTGATCGCAAGCCGATCGATCAAGACACGCCGCTCGCAGCCGATCGCTCGCGCAACGGTTGAGCTCGCAATCGGTCGGGCCGTGCTATAGTCGCTGCGGCCAACCGGATTGTTTTTAGTGATCGCAAAAGACTTGCGCAGCGGCGTCGAGCAGCTCGGCAACATGATTGCGGAGGCGTCGTCCATCGTGCCCTTCACCGGGGCGGGCATCTCCACCGAGTGCGGCATTCCCGATTTCCGCTCGCCCGGCGGGTTGTGGACCCGCAACCGACCAATTCCGTTCGACGAGTTCGTCGCCAGCCAGGACGCGCGCGACGAGTCCTGGCGGCGCCGCTTTGCGATGGAACAGACGTTTGCGGCGGCCAAACCCGGTCGTGGGCATCGCGCGCTTGCGTCGCTCTACCGGGCCGGCAAGGTTCCCGGCATCATCACGCAAAACATCGACAATCTGCATCAGGCGTCGGGCTTCAAGGCCGACGACGTGATCGAGCTGCACGGCAACACGACCTATGGCCGCTGCATCGGCTGCGGCAAGGACTACGAGCTGTCGTGGGTGAAGCAGCAGTTCGACAAGACGGGCAGCGCCCCCGACTGCGCGGACTGCGGCGATCCGGTGAAGACCGCGACGATCTCGTTCGGGCAATCGATGCCCGAGGATGCGATGCGCCGCGCGGCGGAACTCTCCCGGCACTGCGACCTGTTTCTGGCGATCGGATCATCGCTTGTGGTGTGGCCCGCCGCAGGCTTTCCGATGATGGCGAAGGAGAGCGGTGCGCGGCTCGTGATCATCAACAACGAGCCGACCGATCAGGACGACATCGCCGATCTGGTGATCCGCCACGACATCGGCGACACGCTTGGTCCTTTCGTAGGCAATTGATGCCTGATTGATTCGCGGCTCTGCAAGTCTGTTCATAGTTCCCGCAAGAATCGTTTTTTAGCTATGCCCCGCAAGCGGGAGTGTTATCTTTTGGTTGAGAGATTCGCGCCGCGTCCAAATCAGTCCGAGTGAGTTGGTCATGGAGAGCAGCGTGTACAGGGTGCGCCGCAACGACGGCGATCTGCATTTGATGTGTGGGGTCCGGGGTCATGGGGTCGGACGGATTTGAGTCCAAGAAGCTCGGCGGACCGCCGATGGGCGGAGTTGGGCAAAGCAGGATTGGTCAAGGCGAGTATGGAAGCGCGCCACGCGATCCGGCGATGGATGCTTTCTCAGGCCTCGGCGACGCAGCGGCCAACCTCGTCGAAGTTTCCGGCGTCATCAAATGGTTCGACGCCTCGAAGGGATACGGCTTCATTGTCCCCGACAATGGCTGGCCCGACATCCTGCTGCACGTGACCGTGCTGCGGCGCGACGGTTATCAGACCGCCTATGAAGGCGCGCGGCTGGTCGTCGAATGCGTGCAGCGCGCGAAGGGCTACCAGGCTTTCCGCATCGTCTCGATGGACGAATCGACGGCAATCCATCCGGCGCAGATGCTGCCGCCGCGCACCCATGTCACGGTGACGGCAACAAGCGGGCTCGAGCGCGCGCAGGTCAAGTGGTTCAACCGGCTGCGCGGCTTCGGCTTCGTGACTTGCGGCGAGGGCACGCCCGACATCTTCGTGCATATGGAGACGCTGCGCCGCTTCGGCATGACCGAACTGCGCCCCGGCCAGTACGTGCTGGTGCGGTTTGGGCCCGGCTCCAAGGGCATGATGGCCGCCGAGATCCACCCGGAGACCGGTCCGTCGGCGCTGTCCTCGCACTGATCCGGGTCTGATCCTCCCTGACGGAAACGTGAGCCGCCGGCGAGCATTCTCGGCTCTGGCATTTGCCGCAATCGTCGGGTTAGGGTCCGCCGGAAAATCTTCCCCGGTGTGAGTATTTGTCGATGAATTTCGTTCGCATTGTTGGGCGCCATCGTTCGTGGCTGATGGCCTGCCTCGTGATCATGTTCGGTGCGCTGCTGGCTCCGGCCGCGCAGGCTGCCAGCGTCCAGCCGCTCGAGATCGTCACCAAATCGGGCGTGCACGTCTTCTCGGTCGAAATGGCAACCACAGAGCAGGAGAAGGAGACCGGCCTGATGTACCGGAAGGAGCTCGCGGACGGCAAAGGCATGCTGTTCGACTTCTCACCGGAGCAGGAAGTGTCGATGTGGATGAAGAACACCTACATCTCGCTCGACATGATCTTCATCCGCGCCGACGGGCGCATCCTGCGGATCGCGGAAAACACCGAGCCGCTCTCGACCCGGATCATTCCGTCGCGCGGGCTCGCCAAGGGCGTGCTCGAGGTGATTGCCGGGACCGCGCAGAAATACGGCATCCAGCCCGGCGACCGGGTTGCCCATCCGCTGTTCGGCGGCCGTTAGCAGCCGGTTTCGACGCGATTTCCGGGCGGAAACCGATGCCGGATTCGCCGCACGAAGCCCCGCACCGGTGCCTTGCTGGCGCTGGCTGAAGCGTGTATCCACGGGGCTTCTCGGAAATGTCGGGGTATAGCGCAGCCTGGTAGCGCGGCAGTTTTGGGTACTGCAGGTCGTTGGTTCGAATCCAGCTGCCCCGACCATCCCAATCAAAGACTTAACAGAGACGCTCCGTCGGTAGATGAGGCGGACGCGATGTTTATGGTCGGCGCGTGCTCGGCACTCGCGCCTGACCTGGTCCACAAATCGCGGTCAGTTGGCACCCTGAAATAGCAAGCGCGGGACCGAAGCCCCCGCGCTCCACTGCTCGCAACTTCAGCCGCCCGGGCGCTGACCAGATCAACGAGCCGGCGGGTTGTAGCGATCGAGGATCACGGTTCTTGAGCCACCCTCCGGCGGTCGCGAGATGGGGTCGTCGAATTTGTGATAGCGGTCGAACTGCTGCTGCTCATCGCGCAGATGTGGCGCTTCGGCGGACGAGTAGGCTCTATTTGCACCGTTCCAGTGATCAAATCCCGACACGACGCAACCCCGTCTTGGTTCAGATGCAGGTTGGTTAGCATCGTTGCGGGGGTATCTCTGTATCGGCGTGGCAACACCACCAGCAATCCGCGCGAAATGAGCACACGTATTGTTTCTGTGGCTCTCTGTGCGTGAACAGCGTTCCGGTACGGGTAACCAAGCTTCGGCCGAGATTGTCTCGCCTGAGGCAACAACGCCGCCTGGACGGAATATGCTCGTCCAGACGGCGCCGTCGAAATACTGGGCCCTGAAATCCCCAGTGCCAATGGGTCGTGCCGGCGGGGGATAGGTTCAACGTTGCGCCGCCTTGCCGCAGTCCAAGCCACGACATCGTGAGCTGCGCGATCTCGAGCGGATGTGGCTTGCCGATAACGCGCGCGCGCTGGCAGGGTAGTTCGGCCCGACAAGACCAATCCGCGAGAAAAGCACCATGGCGCGCAGACTGATCGATATCTCCGTTCCCCTGCAGAACGACGTTCCGGCCGATCCGCCCGGCAACCATCCGACCATCCAGTATATCGATCACCAGCAGGGGCTGCCGCGCATGCTGCAGTTCTTCGATGGACTGAAGGCGGAGGACCTGCCCGACGGACAGGGCTGGGCCGTCGAGCAGGTCTCGCTCTCCACCCACAACGGCACGCATCTCGATGCGCCCTGGCATTTCCATCCGTCCATGAACCGCGGCGAGCGATCCTGGACCATCGACGAGGTGCCGCTGGAGTGGTGCTTCCAGCCGGGCGTGAAGCTCGACTTCCGCCATCTGCCTGACGGTTATGTCGCGACCGCCAAGGATGTCGAAGCCGAGCTGAAGCGCATCGGCCACACGCTGTCGCCGCTCGAGATCGTCGTCGTCAACACCAGCGCGGGCGCGAAATATGGCCAGCCCGACTACGTCAATTCGGGCTGCGGCATGGGCTACGAGGCGACGATGTATCTGCTCGAGCGCGGCGTGCGGCTGACCGGCATCGACGGCTGGAGCTGGGACGCGCCGTTCGTCTTCACCGCGAAGAGATACGCCGAGACCAGGGACGCCAGCCTGATCTGGGAAGGCCACAAGGCCGGGCGGCACATCGGTTACTGCCACATCGAGAAGCTGCACAATCTCGAGCAGCTGCCGTCGACCGGATTCATGGTGTCGTGCTTCCCGGTGAAGATCGAGCGCGCGTCGGCGGGCTGGACGAGGGCGGTCGCCATCCTCGACGGCTAGGCGCGCCGGGGTTGTGATCGGCCAGCTTCGGGAACCGGTGGACAGGCTGTGCATTACGGCGGGTTGTTGCGGCACGGCTACAGCCTGAGGCAGCCGAATCTGCTTTAATGCACGCAGTAGATGCATTGGGTGATCGGGCCGCCGGCTCGTCCTCGCGTCCCGATTTCGGAAGCGTTCTCTCCCGTGACTAGAGCCCCGGCGTCTCCGGGCTCTTTCTTGCGTGCCGCAGCTGAGCCAAGCCCGGCAGGTGAACCAACCCCAAAAAGCAAATCAGGTGCGTCGGGAACGACGCACCTGATTTCATGTCTTTAATATCGCTTGTGTCGACCGGGCGGTTGTTACCACCGGCAAACGCGAACGCCACGCGGGGTCCACCAGCAACGGGGCCCACCACCGTAGTAGCCATAGCCGCGTCCGTATCCATAGCCGCGACCATAACCCCATCCGCGGCCGCGACCCCAGCCGCCGCCGCGATAGCCCCAGCCGCCGCGTCCGCGCCATTGCGCTTGCGCAGACGACGTAGTGGCGCCGACCAGGATGGCGGAGGTGCTTGCGACATAGACGAACAACAAAGCGACTGCTGCCAGGCAACGAGTCAGGATATTGTAGCGTTTAGTCATTCTGAAGATCTCCAGTCCACTTCCAAACATCTGAACTGATGCTGGCTGTCTCGCTTAGACGCGCGACACCGGCATTCGGTTCGTGCATGCTAAGACAATATTTTCACTAAGGTTCTTGCGAGCTTTAACGACTCTATTGAGACCAACAGGTAAGGTCAAGTTACAGTCCCGCCTGCAGAGGATGCTGTCGTTGCTGCGCTCATCTTGTCGTTCATCCGCCGTTCATTCTGTTCATCTTGCGTTGCGCCGATTTGATTTGTGCATCGCAGAAGCAGAGGTTTGAGAACCTCGGAAAATGCCGGCGAGAACTTGAAGTCGACACGATCCTGTTCTCTGAGCGTTGCTGTATCCTTCCAAAGAGTGCCCATGCCGAAACAACACACTTACGTCCTTGGTCTCAACGTCTACGACCATGACGTCAGCGCCTGCCTGCTGCGTGACGGCGCGATCGCCTACGCGATCTCCAAGGAGCGCATCACCCGCGAGAAGCACGCCTCCGGCTTCTACAAGGAAGTCGTCGACTACTGCCTGTCGGCCGAGGGCATCACCCTCGACGACGTCGATCTCGTGGTGCGCAACAGCTACATCCTGCCGGTGCCCGAGATGGAGGAGCGGATGCTCCACCAGGATATGCCGGGCTTCTTGCCGATCGCCGAACGCAACGAGGCAATCAAGCACCCGCTGTTTCGTTCCAAATCCGACAAGGTGGTGTCGATCTCGCACCACCTCGCGCATGCCTACAGCGCGTTCGCGGTGTCCCCATTCAAGGACGGCGTCGTGATGATCGTCGACGGCGTCGGCAATTATCGGGCCGACGCGATGGAGTCCTGCTCCGAAGATGAGGCGTCGCCGCTGGCCCGCGAGTCCGAGAGCTACTACAGGTTCGACGACGCCAGGCTCGAATGCCTGAAGAAGGTCTGGATGGAGCCGGCGCGGGGGCTGTTGTCGGACGAGTTCTACAACATGCCGGGACTGGGGGCGCTGTACAGCCGGGTCTCGACCTATGTGTTCGGCGACTGGAACAAGTGCGGCGAGTTGATGGGGCTGGCGCCCTATGGCCGCCATGAGCAGGTCGGCCATCTGCTCGAGATGAAGGACGGCAAGCTGCACGTGCCGTTCTGGGGCGCCGAGAACCAGCAGCCCTTCGTGCTCGACAGCGGCAGCTGGGACAAGAGCCCGACGATGCGGCACTGGGAGGACATCGCCTGGCGGGTGCAGGACGATACCGAGAACGTGCTGCTGGCGCGGGCGCGCTGGCTGCGCGAGACCACGGGGGCGAAAAATCTCTGCATCGCCGGCGGCGTCGCGCTGAACTGCGTGGCCAACGGGCGCATCGCGCGCGAGTCGGGTTTCGAAAACATCTGGATCCAGCCCGCCGCCGGCGACGACGGCATCGCGATTGGTTGCGCTTATTACGGCTGGCTCGAGGTGCTCAAGCAGCGCCGCTCGTTCGTGATGGACCACGCCTATGTCGGGCGGCGCTACAGCGACGCCGAGGTGGCCGCCGCGCTGCAAAGCTTCCTGGTGCGCATCCAGGTCGACGCGAAGCGCAGCGACAATATCTGCCGCGACACCGCAAAGCTGCTCGCCGACCAGCGCGTGATCGGCTGGTTTCAGGACCGTTCCGAGTTCGGTCCGCGCGCGCTCGGCAACCGCAGCCTGATCGCCGATCCGCGCAGGGCCGAGATGAAGGATATCCTCAACAGCCGGGTCAAGCACCGCCAGGCCTTCCGGCCGTTCGCGCCGATCGTGCTGGCCGAGCGCATGAAGGAGATCTTCGAAGGCGAGGAGGACTCGCCCTACATGCTGATCGCAAAGCCGGTGCGGCCGGAATGGCGCGACAAGATCCCGGCGATCGTGCATGTCGACGGTTCGGCGCGGGTGCAGAGCGTGCGGGAAGAGACCAACCCGATGCTCTATCGCCTGCTGAAGGAGTTCGAGGCGCTGACCGGCGTGCCGGTCCTGATCAACACCTCGTTCAACGTCAAGGGCGAGCCGATCATCGAGACGCCGCAGGACGCGGTGAGTTGCTTCCTCACCACCGGGATCGACAACCTCGTGATGCATGACACGCTGGTGTCGAAGACCGCCATGCACAAGGTCGTCACGCCCGTGATGACGACGTTCGGCGACGTCGCCACCATCGTCTCCTCGACGACGCAGGATACCAGTCGCGGCGGCTAGAGAGCGTTTTCGAGCGAAGTGGGCACCGGTTCGCGTGAAGAAAACGCGTCAAAACAAGAATCTAGAGCTTCGGTTCTGATTCAATCAGAACCGAAAATGCTCTAGAGCATGGCCCGGAAAAGTGCGAAGCGGTTTTCCCCGCGACAAACGCGAAGCGTTTGCGCGGCCTTGCTCAAAAATAAGGGACTTACGCCGCCTTCGCCGGCGCCGTGGGTTTTGCCGCCGGCGGCTTGACCGGCTTGTCCTGCCGCTTCGACCACGAGATGTAATAGGCCACGATCGTCATGATCGCGATGCCGGAGATGCTGACGAAGATCTGCGCGAACAGCGAGCCCGAGCTCATCGAGAGCTCGAAATGTCCGACAAAGGACAGGAACACGCCGACGCAGAACACCGCCAGCGACTGCTGGCCGCAGACGATCAGGGGATCGAACACCTTCCACTCCAGCGCCGCCCAGTCCTTCGGGATGAAGCGGATCACCAGCACCGTGATCACCACGAAGTGCAGGAAGCGATACGGCGCGAGGTTGGTCTTGTCGTTCGGGTTGAAGGCCGAATAGAGCCAGTCCGGGAACATGGCGCCGAAGTCCGGGAAGCGCCCGGCCATCGTCATGATCAGCGCGAAGATCATATAGGCGATGCAAAACCACAGCGTGTAGCGCGAGTTGATGATGCGCATGTTGTTGCGGGCGCCGCCCATCGCGCACCATGAGCCGAACACGAACAGCACCTGCCAGGCGAACGGATTGAAGTACCAGCTGCCGGCCGGGTAGGCCGGCAGGTTCCAGCCCTGGTGGCGCGACACCAGCCACAGCACGAGCGAGGCCGCCATGGTCCAGTTCGGCCGCCGCAGCATGAACCACAGCACCGGGGGGAACAGGCCCATCAGCACGATATAGAGCGGCAGCACGTCGAGATTGACCGGCTTGAATTTCAGGAACAGGCCCTGGCGCAGCGTCTCGGTGGCGTTGTCGACGAGGCCGGCGACGTTGAACTCGTTGATGATCTCGGAATCGCCGAAGCGCAGCGCCAGATAGCTGATCGAGGCGATGTAGATCACGAACAGGATGATGTGGGCGACATAGAGCTGCCAGACCCGCTTGGTCAGCCGGGTGGCGCCGACGATGAAGCCGCGCTCCAGCATCATGCGGGCATAGACGAAGGAGGCGGTGTAGCCGGAGATGAAGACGAACAGGTCCGCGGCGTCGCTGAAGCCGTAATTCCGCGTCGTGATCCAGTTCACGACGTTGTCGGGGATGTGATCGAGGTAGATCGCCCAGTTCGCGACCCCGCGGAACAGGTCGAGCCGGAGGTCACGTCCTTTTTCGGGCAGGGTAGCGTGGATTTCCATGGCGCGCCGTTTCCTCGAGGTGATGCTTGTCGAGAAGATCGCGCCGCGGGCCCGGGGGACTGCTAAGGGAAGCCTCCCGAGGCCAGATTGTCACAGCGCGGTAGAATGACTATACCGGTCCGGCGAAGGCTGCCTCCGAGATCGAGGAATCACCGATCAGATCGTTGATAGGTGTCTCTATACTATCCCGGCGGTTTCCTTCAAATCGCTTCCATGTCGCACATCCCACGGGGCCGACCATCCATGACCGCACGCATTTTTAAGCCCGCCAAAAACGCGATGCAATCGGGACGTGCCAAGACCAAAGAGTGGCAACTGGACTACGAGCCGGAGCAGCCGCGCTCCGTGGAGCCTTTGATGGGCTGGACCTCGTCCACCGACATGAAGCAGCAGCTGACGCTGCAGTTCGAGACCAAGGAAGAGGCGGTCGCCTATTGCGAGCGCAAGGGCATCGCCTACCAGGTGATCGAGCCGAAGGATTCGGCGCACCGCCAGATCGCCTATGCCGACAATTTCGCGTTCCGCCGCTGGGAGCCTTGGACCCACTAAGGTTGGACCCACTAAGTCCAGACTAGCGCCCGATCAGCTCGCCGCGGGCGCGGCGAGGGCGCCCGGGATCGGCAGCGGCGCGTCCTTGGAGACGCCGAGCACCGGAAAGCTTCTGATCTTACGCACATTGGGCAGGCCGGCGAATTGCAGCAGCTGCTGGCGCATCTCGTCGACGCTGGGCGCGACGCATCGGAGCATGAAGTCGGCATCGCCCGAGATCCGCCAGCATTGCAGGAAGCGCGGCACGGCCGCCACATCAGCCTCGAACGCCTCGATCGCGCTCAGGGTCTGGCTGTCGAGCTGGATCAGCACGAAGGTCGTCACCTCATAGCCGAGCAGCCGCTCGTCCAGCGTGGCGCGGATCGCCTGGATCACGCCGCGGCTGCGCAGGGCGCGAACCCGGCGCAGGCAAGGCGGGGCAGTGATGCCGACCCGCTCGGCGAGCTCGTTGATCCTGATCCGGCCGTCCCGCTGCAACTCGGACAGGATCCGCAGATCGATGTCATCGAGCTGTGGGCGCTCGGTCACGGTCACGAGCCCGCCACGGCGGCGCGCCGGCTGTCGCTGCCGTGGCTCGCCTGGCCGATCGCAGCCCGCGGCGCCACGCCCGACAGCACCAGCTTCTCATGCGCCGCGATGATGGCGTCGCGGGTCAGCCGGCCGCCGGGGCGGTACCAGGTGCACAGCCCGGTGAGCAGCGCCAGGATCGCGAAGGTCGCGACCTGGATGTCGACCACCTCGAACGCGCCGTCCGCCACCCCGTCGGTGAGGATCTGCGCCAGCCGCTGCTCATAGGCGCCGCGCAGCGCCACCACCGCGTCGTAGTTCTTCGCATCGAGGCTGCGCAGCTCGGAATTGGCGATGAAGACCTCGCGCTTGCGGGTCATGTGATAGGTGACGTGGAACGCGACAAAGGCGCGCAGCTTCTCGCCCGGATCGGCCTTGCCCTCGAGCGCAAGGTCAAGCTCGCGCAGCAAATCGTTGATATGGTCCTGCACCAGATCGAACAGCAGGTCCTGCTTGGTTGAGATATGGTTGTAGAGTGAGCCCGCCTGGATGCCGACCTCGGCGGCGAGCTGGCGCAGGCTCATGGCCTCGTAGCCGTGCTCGAAGATCAGGCGCACGCCGGCCTTGCGGATCGCCTCCAGCGTGGTGGGGCCGTGTGAGCCGATCGTGCGTGCCATCGGGGCCTCGGAGGGTGTTGGCTTGCCAGGGAGGACCAGGAAACAAGCGAACGACCGTATGTATATCGCATGAAATCCCAGTGAATTCAATGAACTGCGGATTTCGCGCACAAACCATAGCACGATTGCTTGCGAAGCCAAGAAAAAAACGTATGATCGTTTAATTGCAAGATGAATCTCACGGGAGGGATCATGGCCTCGAACCAGGCGGCAATCTTCAATTTCGACCTTGGCGAGACCGCAGATGCGATCCGCGAGACGGTGCATGATTTCTCGACCAACGAGATCGCGCCGCGCGCCGCCGAGATCGACCGCAGCAACCAGTTTCCGCGCGACCTCTGGCCCAGGATCGGCGCGCTCGGCCTGCACGGCATCACCGTCGAGGAGGAGTATGGCGGCTCGGGCCTCGGCTATCTCGAGCACTGCATCGCGGTCGAGGAGATCTCGCGGGCGTCGGCCTCGGTCGGCCTGTCCTACGGCGCGCATTCCAACCTCTGCGTCAACCAGATCCGCCGCAACGGCAACGAGGCACAGAAGCGCAAATACCTGCCGAAGCTGATCTCGGGCGAGCATGTCGGCTCGCTCGCGATGTCGGAGCCGCAGGCGGGCTCGGACGTGGTCTCGATGAAGACGCGCGCCGACAAGAAGGGCGACCGCTTCGTCCTCAATGGCAACAAGATGTGGATCACCAACGGCCCGGTCGCCGATACGCTGGTGGTCTACGCCAAGACCGATCCGAACGCCGGCCCGCGCGGCATCACCGCGTTCATCATCGAAAAGGGCATGAAGGGATTTTCCACCGCGCAGAAGCTTGACAAGCTCGGCATGCGCGGCTCCGACACCTGCGAACTGGTGTTCGAGGATTGCGAGGTGCCGGAGGAGAACGTGCTCTCCGAGGTCGGCCGCGGCGTCAACGTGCTGATGAGTGGTCTCGACTATGAGCGCGCGGTGCTGGCGGCCGGGCCGATCGGCATCATGCAGGCCTGCATGGACGTCGTGCTGCCCTACGTGCACGAGCGTAAGCAGTTCGGCGAGCCGATCGGCTCGTTCCAGCTGGTGCAGGGCAAGGTCGCCGACATGTACACCACGATGAACGCCTCGCGCGCCTATGTTTACGCGGTGGCGAAGGCCTGCGATCGCGGCGAGACCACGCGCGAGGACGCCGCCGGCGCCATCCTCTATGCCGCGGAGAAGGCCACCCAATGCGCGCTGGATGCGATCCAGCTGCTCGGCGGCAACGGCTACATCAACGATTATCCCACCGGCCGCTTGCTGCGCGACGCAAAGCTCTACGAGATCGGCGCCGGCACCAGCGAGATCCGCCGCATGCTGATCGGCCGCGAACTGTTCGCCAAGACAGCCTGATGTCTTCTCCCTCGCCCGCGCTTGCGGGGAGAGGGGCGGGGTGAGGGGCTGTCACCGCACCAGTGGTGGCAGTTGTGCTCACCCCGGCACGATGATTGACCTTGAACCCCACCGATACTCCAACGAAACGTGCAAACACCGATGCCGCTTCATTCGACGATCGATCCCACATCTTCTGAATTTGCCCGCAACGCCGAGGTGATGCGCGGCCTGGTCGCGGAGCTCCGCGGCAAGCTCAACCAGGTGGCCGGCGGCGGCGGCGAGACCTCGCGCAAGCGGCACACCTCGCGCGGCAAGATGCTGGCGCGCGATCGCGTCGATCTCCTGGTCGACCCCGGCACCGCATTTCTCGAGCTGTCGCCGCTCGCCGCCAACGGGCTCTATGGCGGTGACGTGCATTCGGCCAGCGTGATCACCGGCGTCGGGCGCATCGCGGGCCGCGAATGCATCATCGTCGCCAACGACGCCACCATCAAGGGCGGCACCTATTACCCGATGACGGTGAAGAAGCATCTGCGCGCCCAGGACATCGCGCGGCAGAACAATCTGCCCTGCGTCTACATGGTGGATTCCGGCGGCGCCTTCCTGCCGCTGCAGGACGAGATCTTTCCCGACGAACGGCATTTCGGCCGCATCTTCTACAACCAGGCCCAGATGTCGTCGCAGGGCATCCCGCAGATCGCGATCGTGATGGGCTCCTGCACCGCGGGCGGCGCCTATGTGCCGGCGATGTCCGACGAGAGCATCATCGTACGCAACCAGGGCACGATCTTCCTTGGTGGTCCGCCGCTGGTGAAGGCCGCGACCGGCGAGGTCGTCACCGCCGAAGAACTCGGCGGCGCCGATGTCCACTCCCGGCAGTCCGGCGTGACCGATCACTACGCCCAGAACGATGCCCACGCGATCGGGATCGCGCGCCGCATCGTCGGCACGCTGAAGCAGCCGGTGAAGGCACAGCTCAACATGCGCCCTGCGCAGGAGCCGCTGTTTCCGGCCGAGGAGATCTATGGCGTGGTCTCCGCCGACGGCAGAAAACCGTTCGACGTGCACGACATCATCGCGCGGATCGTCGACGGCTCCGAATTCGACGAGTTCAAGAAGCTCTACGGCACCACGCTGATCTGCGGCTTCGCCCATATTTTTGGCTATCCGGTCGGCATCATCGCCAACAACGGCATCCTGTTCAGCGAGAGCTCGCTGAAGGGCGCGCATTTCATCGAGCTGTGCTGCCAGCGCGGCATTCCGCTGGTGTTCCTGCAGAACATCACCGGCTTCATGGTCGGCAAGAAGTACGAGGCCGGCGGCATCGCGCGCGACGGCGCCAAGCTGGTGACGGCGGTCGCCACCGCCGGGGTGCCGAAATTCACCGTCGTGATCGGCGGCTCCTACGGCGCCGGCAATTACGGCATGTGCGGCCGCGCCTACAGCCCGCGCTTCCTCTGGCTGTGGCCGAACGCGCGCATCTCGGTGATGGGCGGCGAGCAGGCCTCGATGGTGCTGAGCCAGGTGCGGCGCGACGGCATCGAGGCCAAGGGCGAGAGCTGGTCGGCGGAAGAGGAAGACAAGTTCCGCGAGCCGATCCGCGCGCAATACGAGAAGCAGGGCAATCCCTATTACGCCACGGCGCGGCTGTGGGATGACGGCGTGATCGATCCCGCCGATACGCGCCTCGTGCTCGGGCTCGGCCTCTCGGCGGCGGCGAATGCGCCGATCGAGCCGACGAAATTCGGCCTGTTCAGGATGTGACCCAGGATCTGATCATGGACCGCTCAAAACTCACCCGGCGTTTTCGCACGCTTCTGATCGCCAACCGCGGCGAGATCGCCTGCCGCGTCATCCGCTCGGCGCGCGCCATGGGGCTGCGCTCCGTCGCGGTTTATTCCGAGGCCGACCGCGACGCGATGCATGTCGCGCTCGCCGACGAGGCCGTGCTGCTCGGGCCTGCCCGGGCGCGCGACAGCTATCTCAACATCGAGCGCGTCATCGCCGCCGCCAAGGAGACCGGCGCCGAGGCGGTGCATCCTGGCTACGGCTTCCTGTCTGAAAATGCCGAGTTCGCGCAGGCCTGTCTTGAAGCAGGTTTGGTGTTCGTCGGTCCGACCGCCGAGATGATGACGGCGATGGGCTCGAAGTCCGGCTCGAAGGCGCTGATGGAGAAGGCCGGCGTGCCCTTGGTGCCGGGCTATCACGGCGAGGCCCAGGACGAGGCGACGCTGGCGGAGGCCGCCAACCGGATCGGCTTCCCGGTGCTGGTGAAGGCGTCCGCCGGCGGCGGCGGCCGCGGCATGCGTGTGGTCAATTCGGCGGCTGAGCTCACGGCCGCGATCACCAGCGCCAAGCGCGAGGCCAAGGCGGCGTTCGGCGACGACCGCATGCTGATCGAGAAATACGTGCAGAACCCGCGCCACATCGAGGTGCAGATCATCGGCGACAGCCACGGCAATCTGCTCTCGCTGTGGGAGCGCGAATGCACGCTGCAGCGCCGCCACCAGAAGGTGATCGAGGAGGCGCCGTCGCCGACGCTGAACGCCGCGCAACGCGAGACGGTTTGCGAGGCCGCCCGCAAGGCCGCCGGCGCGGTCAACTATATCGGCGCCGGCACCATCGAGTTCGTCTCCGACGGCAAGGACGTGTTCTTCATCGAGATGAACACCCGCCTGCAGGTCGAGCATCCCGTCACCGAGCTGATCACCGGCGTCGATCTCGTTGAATGGCAGCTCCGCGTCGCTTTCGGCGAGGCGCTGCCGCTGAAGCAGGACGAGATCAGGCTGAACGGGCATGCCATCGAGGCGCGCGTTTACGCGGAAAACCCGCAGAAGAACTTCATGCCCTCGGTCGGCCGCATCAAGACCTGGCGCACGCCACAGGAAGGCGACGGCCTGCGCATCGATGCCGGCTATCGCAGCGGCGATAACGTCTCGCCGTACTACGACGCGATGCTCGCCAAGGTGATCGCCTGGGCGCCGACGCGCGAGGGCGCGATCGACAAGCTCAATCGCGGACTGCAGGAGACCGATGTCCGCGGCATCGTCACCAATATCCCGTTCCTGTCGGCGCTGGTGACGCACAAGGATACGCGAGCCAATGCGATCGACACCGGCTTCATCGAGCGCGAGCTGAAGAACCTGACATCGAGCACGGGCACGGCCGGCGAGTTCGAGCTTTGCGCGGCGGTGGCCGCGATCGTCAACGACGAGCAGAAGGCGGCGCGACGCGAGGCCAACTCGCCCTGGCAGGCCTTCGGCTGGATGCCGGTCGGCCGCCGTCAGCGGGTGTTTTCGTTCCGGCAGGGCCATGAGCCTGCCCAGACCATCACGCTGCACTATGGCAACGGACCGTCGACGCTCTCCGTCGGCGGGCGCGAACTCGTCTTCGCCATCTCGTCAGCCGGCGATGACGGCTTCGACCTGACGCTCAACGGCCTCAAGTCGAGTATAGCCTCGGTCATCGAGGGCCACGAGCTTTACTTGCGCACCCGCAACGGCCGCTTCGACCTGCACTGGGTCGATCCGTTCGGCGGCGAGAGCGAGGAGCAGGTCGGCGAGGACAAGATCGTGGCGCCCTTGCCGGGCACGGTGGTGGCGCTGCTGGCCGAGGAGGGCGCGACACTGGAGAAGGGCGCCCCGATCCTCACCCTGGAAGTGATGAAGATGGAGCAGACCCTGCGCGCGCCCTATGCCGGGCTGCTGAAGAAGCTCAAATGCAAGGTCGGCGACATCGTCGGCGAGGGCGTCGAGCTTGCCGAAGTCGAACCTGCGGCCGCATCATGAGCGATCAGATCCAGCTCGTCGAGATGGGGCCGCGCGACGGCCTGCAGAACGAGAAGACGCCGGTCAGCGTCGAGGCGCGCATCGCCTTCGTCGAGGCGCTGGTGGCGGCCGGGCTCAATACCGTCGAGGTCGGCGCCTTCGTGTCGCCGAAGGCGATCCCGCAGATGGCGAGCTCTGACCAGGTGCTGCGCGGCGTCAGCCACATCAAGGGCGCCGAATTCCACGTGCTGGTTCCGAACGAGAAGGGCTATGACGCCGCGCGCGCGGCCGGCGCCGCGGTGGTCTCGGTGTTCGCGGCGGCCTCCGAAGGCTTCTCGCGCGCCAATATCAATTGCTCGGTCGCGGAATCGATCGAGCGTTTCAAGCCGGTGCTGGCGCGCGCCAAGGCCGACGGCGTCAAGGTGCGTGGCTACATCTCCTGTGTGCTCGGCTGTCCGTTCGACGGCGAGATCAAGCCGAAGGCGGTCGCCGACCTCGCGGTGACGCTGTGGGATCTCGGTTGCTACGAGATCTCGCTTGGCGACACCATCGGCGTCGGCACGCCGCTGAAGGCCAAACAGATGCTGCGTGCGGTCGGTTCCGAGTTGCCGGTCGGCAACCTTGCGATGCACTTCCACGACACCTACGGCCAGGCGCTGGCCAATCTCTATGCCGGCATGGAAGAGGGTGTTCGCGTCATCGATGCCGCCGCCGGGGGGCTCGGCGGCTGCCCCTACGCCCCCGGCGCCACCGGCAACGTTGCGACCGAGGACGTCGTCTACATGCTCGAGGGCATGGGCGTGAAGACCGGGATCGATATGGACAGACTGCTGGCCGCGACCAACGAGATGGCCGGCTTGCTCGGCCGTCCGCCGGTCAGCCGTGTTGCGTCCGCGCTCAACGCGAAGCGCACGCGGCTCGCCAAATCGTAAATTGTGGGATGCTTGGAGCGATTTGGGATCGTAGCCGCCTCAATCGTCGGCGGTCGCGTTGGGAGTTATGCGCTGCGAAGCGCAGATTCAAGGCTCATAGTCGCGCCTCTGGCTTGCGCAGTCTGGGCTCCCGATGCTGGACTCTCAACCCATATGCGTAGCGTGCGACAGCGCCTCGCGCTATCGCCGCCCTCCTTGAGGGCGTTTCCTCCCTAGACTTGGGCCGCTTGTTGTTTCGAGCGGCCCTTTTTCTTACGCCGCAGGAGCATTGATCGTCGCGATCACGGCCCTCATATCGGTCGCCAGCTCGCGATAGTGCCCGCCCAGCCGCTGGTATAGCTCGCGGTTGCTCCCATCCAGCGTCCTGCTAGCGATCAGCTCGCATTCGTCGGCGAGGATCTCAAATCGTTCCAGCTTTGCTTGGAGAGCAGACATGGCGGGCGTTTCCCTGACACTGTTACTGAGGGAGTTGCGACGCTACTACTCGGACTGTGTCTAACACAGCATAATTATGGGGTAGAACTAAATTCTTCCCGGCAGTGACTTTGACCGATTGATGGGAGCGACTTGTCCGCCGTAGCTCGAACAGCGAAGGCGGAAGCGCATGAGCGTTTCGAGGAATTCCGGAGGCAAATCGAAGCGCTCGGATATGAGGACGATGCGGCGGAGCCGTAATCGGATCGGTAGCGCGCAGCGAAGCCCATCAATTCAGTATCCGCGGCGCGAATGATGGGTATCGCTTCGCTCCACCCTACGAGCGAGTCCTTTCCACCGAATGGAACCCGTTTTGCGGCGCACACAGCCGGCGTCATCGGCTCGGCTCCCGATAAACCCTCCGGAAAGCGTTCATGGCTTGGTGACTCAAACGTGCTGAGGTGAGGGGCTCGCAATTGCTCCAGGTGGATTCTCGCTATGTCCGGACAGGTGTCAGCTTCCCGCGGCCGAACGTTTCTGGCCGGAAAGATCGTCTTCAACTTCGGCCGGTCGGCCTTCGACTGCACGGTCCGCCAGCTCACGGAGACGGGCGCCACCGTGGAACTCGAAAGTGTCGTTGGCATTCCCGATCACATTCAACTGTTGCTCGTCGGCAGCAATCAGGTGAAGCCATGCAAACGGCTGTGGCAATCGGACCGCCAGCTCGGCCTGGCTTTTGAAGAGCAGCAGGCCAACGCTGCGGCGCCCACGCCTGCCGCTCCTGCGCCGGCCGCCATTCCGGAGCGGCGCAGCGGCGATATTCTGCGCGGGCACATGCTGGCGCTGCGCGCGGCGCTCGATCAGATACCCGTCGGCATCCTGCTGTTGGACGTGGAGCTGAAGGCCCAGTTCATCAACCGCGCGTTTCGGAACATGTGGCGGCTTCCGGACGAGGTGGCCGACCGCAACCCCAGCTTCACCGACCTGATGCATCACGGCTGCAAGACGATGGCCTACGAGCTGCCGGCCGCGCAACTCGAAGCCTATGTTGCCGAGCGCGTCCGCCTCGTGAACGTCGGGGACCCGAGCCCGATCGATCTCAGGCGCAGCAATGGCGACGTGGTTCGATGTCAGTGCACGCCGCTGCCCGACGGCGGCCGGATGGTGAGCTACACGCCCGTGACCGACATCGTGCGCGCGTCCGACAAGCTGAAGGTGCTGACCGGCGCGCTCGAGACTGTGGAGGACGGCGTCGTCCTGCTCGACCGCGATCTCAATGCGATCTTCCTCAATCGGCGAATGCGGGAATTCTGGGAGGTGAGCGAGGAGGAGGTCGCGCGGCATCCGGCATACATCACGCTGCTCACGCGCAACCGCCGCGCCGCTCCGACGGGCGCGACCCCGGAGCAGATCAGGGCCTTTCCTGCGAAGCGGATTGCGGAGATCAAGGCAGGCGATCACAAGCGCGACGTGCAGACGCCGGACGGTCGCCATATCAGGATCCATTGCTCGACGATGGCAAACGGCGGTCGCATGCTGACCTTCGTCGACGTGACCGATCTCGTACGCAACGCACGGCAGCTGGAGGTGCTCGCGACCACCGATCCGCTCACCGGATTGTTCAACCGCAGGCACTTCCTGACGACGCTGGATGCGGAGTGGAGCCGGTTCCAGCGCTACTATCGTTCGGTATCCGTGCTGATGGTCGATATCGATCACTTCAAGAGCATCAATGACCGCTTCGGACATGCGGTCGGTGACGAGGCCATCAAGGCTGTCGCCGGGATATGCATTCGGGGCAAGCGCAAGTCCGACGTCGTCGGCCGCGTTGGAGGCGAGGAGTTCGCCGTCCTGCTGCCGGAGACCACATTGTCGCGCGCCCGAACCGTCGCCGAACGCATCCGCAAGAGGGCGGAAGCGCTGACGGTGGGTGCGGATGATCGGCCGGTATCACTCACGGTGAGCATCGGCGTTGCCGAGGCGCTCACAAGCATGCCGGGGATCGATGCCCTAATGAAGGCTGCCGATGCGGCGCTCTACCAGGCCAAGGAGCACGGCAGGAATCGCACGGAGTGCTGGTCACCTCCGTCGCCACCGAAGCTGGCCGCCGGGCAAATTGCAGGTGGTCGGGTCCCCGTCAGGTCCCTATAAGGACTGATAATACATGGTTGCGCGGCGGCCACGATTGTTGCGATGTTGCAACGATGCCTGAACATTTAACCTTAAAAGCACCCGGTCCGTAGTCGCGCCGCTTTTTAGCCACACCCCGACATGAAAGGATATTCACGTAGCTGAATAGCCAGCGCTCCGACGGCGGGACATTTTTTCGGGTTCCGGCGTTGATGGAGGAAAGAGCGCCGGGAACAGGGTCGCGATGGACGCCAAGACGAACATCAAGGGCAGGCTGCCCAGCCGTCACGTGACGGAAGGGCCCGAACGCGCTCCGCACCGGTCCTATCTCTACGCGATGGGGCTGACGACAGCCCAGATTCATCAACCCTTTGTCGGCGTTGCTTCATGTTGGAATGAAGCCGCTCCCTGCAACATCTCGCTGATGCGCCAGGCGCAGGCGGTGAAGAAGGGCGTGGCCTCGGCCGGTGGCACGCCGCGCGAGTTCTGCACCATCACCGTCACCGACGGCATCGCAATGGGCCATGACGGCATGCGCTCGTCGCTGCCGTCGCGCGAATGCATCGCCGATTCGGTCGAACTGACGGTCCGCGGCCACTCCTATGACGCGCTGGTCGGGCTCGCCGGCTGCGACAAGTCGCTGCCGGGCATGATGATGGCGATGGTCCGCCTCAACGTTCCGTCGATCTTCATCTATGGCGGCTCGATCCTGCCCGGCAACTTCCGCGGCCAGCCGGTCACCGTCCAGGACATGTTCGAGGCGGTTGGCAAGCACTCGGTCGGCGCCATGTCGGACGAGGACCTCGACGAGATCGAGCGGGTGGCGTGCCCGTCGGCCGGCGCCTGCGGCGCCCAGTTCACCGCCAACACCATGGCGACCGTCTCCGAGGCGATCGGCCTCGCGCTCCCGTATTCCGCCGGGGCTCCGGCGCCCTACGAGATCCGCGACTCCTTCTGCGCCGCCGCCGGCGAGAAGGTGATGGAGCTGATCGAGAAAAACATCCGGCCCCGCGACATCGTCACCCGCGAAGCCCTTGAAAATGCTGCGGCCGTGGTTGCAGCCTCAGGTGGTTCGACCAATGCTGCGCTGCACCTGCCGGCGATCGCCCATGAGTGCGGCATTAAATTCAATTTGTTCGACGTTGCCGAAATCTTCAAAAAGACTCCTTACGTCGCGGATTTGAAGCCGGGCGGCCGTTATGTTGCCAAAGACATGTTTGAAGTAGGTGGCATTCCGCTGCTGATGAAGACGCTGCTCGACAATGGCCACCTGCACGGGAATTGCCTAACCGTCACTGGCCGAACGATCGCCGAAAACCTCAAAAGCGTGAAATGGAATCCGCACCAGGATGTGGTGCGGCCCGCCGACAATCCGATCACCGTGACGGGTGGCGTTGTCGGGCTAAAGGGTAATCTCGCTCCGGAGGGTGCGATCGTGAAGGTCGCGGGAATGTCCAACCTGAGGTTTACCGGTCCGGCCCGGTGCTTCGACCGCGAGGAAGACGCCTTCGAGGCGGTGCAGAAGCGCACCTACAGGGAAGGCGAGGTGATCGTGATCCGCTATGAGGGGCCGAAGGGCGGTCCCGGCATGCGGGAGATGCTGGCGACCACGGCGGCACTGACCGGGCAGGGGATGGGCGGCAAGATTGCCCTGATCACCGATGGCCGGTTCTCCGGCGCCACCCGTGGCTTCTGCATCGGACATATTGGACCTGAAGCGGCCGTCGGCGGGCCGATCGGGTTGTTGCAAGACGGCGACATCATCGAGATCGATGCGGTCGCCGGCACCCTTAACGTAAATTTGAGCGACGCCGAACTCGCAAATCGTAAGACCAAATGGGCCCCTCGCGCGACGAACCATACATCTGGTGCGCTGTGGAAGTACGCCGAGCAAGTGGGGCCGGCGGTGGATGGCGCAGTCACCCATCCGGGTGGCGCGTACGAGAAACAGTGTTATGCGGACGTTTAGGCGTACGATATTGGCGTTTGCGTTAGGGGCCATCCCGGTGGCGGGCCCCGGATTCGGATTCGACGGCGCACCGGTCAACCCACAAGATACGGTTCTTCCTGTGGTTTCCCCGCAGCCGGGGACCGCCGGCGCGCTGAAACGGGCCGCCACTCCAGTGGCGCCTGCGGCGACCTCGCCGACCTCGTCGTTCAGCACGCTGCAGTACCAGGCCGAAGGCGGCCACCCCGTCGCGCAGTGGAAGCTCGGCAAGATGTACGCCGAGGGCGACGGCGTCATCCAGGACGACATGCGCGCCTTCGAATATTTCAGCCGGATCGCCAATGCGCATGCCGAGGATTCGCCGTCGGCACCGCAGGCCTCGATCGTGGCCAACGCCTTCGTCGCGCTCGGCCGCTACTATCTGAGCGGCATTCCCAATTCCAAGGTGAAGGCGGACACCGAGCGGGCGCGGGAGATGTTCTCCTATGCCGCGTCCTATTTCGGCAATGCCGACGCCCAATACGACCTTGCCCGGCTCTACCTGAAGACGCCGGACGCCTCGCGGGACGACTTCCGCTACGGCGCGCGCTGGCTCGGGCTTGCCGCCCAGAAGGGCCAGCATCAGGCGCAGGCGCTGCTCGGCCAGATGCTGTTCAACGGCGACCGCCTGCCGCCGCAGCGGGCCCGCGGCCTGATGTGGCTGACGCTGGCGCGCGACAGCGCGACGCCGGATGAGGCCTGGATCAAGGAAAGCTACAACCGGGCGATCGCCAAGGCCTCCGAGGACGATCGCGCGATGGCGCTGCAGATGCTCGAGCACTGGGTGCAGGGCCGCCGGGATTGATCTTCCCGCCGGCCGGCGGGGTCAGGCGATCTCGAAATCGAGATCGGCCCAGACCGGGACATGGTCGGACGGCTTCTCCCAAGCCCGCACATAGCTGTCGATGCCGACGTCGATCAGCCGGTCGCTCGCTTGTGCCGACATCAACAGGTGGTCGATGCGCAGGCCCCAGTTCTTTTGCCAGGCGCCGGCCTGGTAGTCCCAGAAAGTGTACTGGCCCGGCTCGTCATTGACCGCCCGCAGCGCGTCGGTCAGGCCGAGGCCGAGCAGCGACTGGAAGGCCTCGCGGGTCTGAGGCCGAAACAGGGCGTCATCGGCCCAGGCGGCGGGATTGTAGACGTCGCGCGCGGCCGGGATGACGTTGAAATCGCCGGCCAGGATCAACGGCTCCTCGGCCTTCAGCCGCTCCTTCGAATACTCAAGAAGCCGCGACATCCACTTGAGCTTGTACGGATATTTGTCGGTATTGGCGGGGTTGCCATTGGGCAGATAAAGGCACGCGACCCGGATCACGCCCTGCTTCAGCGTGACGACGCCCTCGAGGAAGCGGGCATGTGCGTCCTCGTCGTCACCGGCGAGGCCCGATTTGGTTTCGTCGAACGGCAGCTTCGACAGCAGCGCGACGCCGTTGAAGGTCTTCTGGCCGTGGGTGACGACATTGTACCCGAGCGCCTCGACCTCGAGGCGGGGAAACGCATCATCGACGCATTTGATCTCCTGCAGACAGACGATGTCGGGGGAGCACTCCTTCAGCCAGCTGACCAGAAGCTCGATCCGTTGCCGGACCGAGTTGACGTTCCACGTAGCGATGCGAACTGCCATCGGACTTCCTTCATTGTGGGGGCACGTGACCGAGCGCCGCCCCGCTTAGACCAGGCGCTTCCGCATCTCGATGTGCGGGATGCCGGCCTCCTCGAATTCCGCGCCGATGCGCTCGAAGCCGACGCGTGCGTAGAACGGCTCCGCGTGCGTCTGCGCGTTGAGGATCAGTTCCGGATAGCCGAGTTCGGCCGCCTTGGCCATCAGCGCGTCCAGCACGCGGGCGCCTACGCCTGTGCCGCGCGCAGCTTTGAGCACGGCCATGCGGCCGATATGACCGTCCGGCAACAGCCGGCCCGTGGCCAAGGGCGCACCGTCGTCGGCGAACGCCAGCGCATGCCAGCTCGATGCGTCCATGTCGTCCCATTCCAATTCTACCGGCACCCGCTGTTCCTCGACGAAGACGCTGTAGCGGATGGCACGGGAGCGTTCGCGAGCTTCTTCCCAGGGGCAGACAAGGACGGAGGTGGACATAAGGTCGCGATTCGAAAGCTCAATGAAGCAGAACGGATGCGGCCCGGTTACTCAAAACGTCCGGCGATGCGCATGCAAATCACCGGATTGAAGCCGCACTATTTCACTTAGGTGGCATACCATGGGCGGTCCGCCTGTGCTAACCCTCTCAGGAAACAAGGCGCAACAATTGCCGATGGGGGAGTGACGACGCGCACCCGGCCTTCAAGGGAAGCCGGCGGCGCACGTGCAAAACTTATGAAAAAACGCAATTTGGTTCTGACTGTCGCTGTTCTCGGCATTGCGGCCGGGGCGGCTTACATGACCCGCACTTCATGGATGGGTGGCGGCGCCGCCACCGCGCAAGGGACGGCGCGGCCGCGCGTGGTGTCCGTGGATCTCGCTAAGGCGGAACGCAAATCGGTTCCGGTCGATGTCGATGCCATTGGACAGGTCACGCCGATCTCCAGCGTGGCGCTGAAGTCGCGGCTGGAGACCACCATCGTCTCGGTGCATTTCGAGGACGGCGCCAGGGTCAATGAAGGCGACCTGCTGTTCACCCTCGACGCGCGGCAGATCGACGCGCAGATCGAACAGGCCGAGGGCGTCCTGGCCCGCGACCAGGCCCAGCTCGAGGGCGCGCAGCGCGACCTCCGCCGCTACACCGAACTGGTCGGCAAGGGTGCGACCACCCAGGTCAACCTCGACAACGCCAAGACCCAGTCCGACGTCCTGATCGGCACCATCAAGGCCGACCGCTTCGCGCTGGAGAACCTCCGCGTCCAGAAGAGCTACACCGTCATCCGCGCACCATTCGCGGGACGGATCAGCGCCGCCAACGTCAAGGTCGGCAACTTCGTCCGCCCCGCCGACACCCAGCCGCTCGCGGTCATCAACCAGATGGCACCGGTCTACGTCACCTTCGCGATTCCGCAGCGGGCGCTGGTCGATCTGCGCGACGCCATGGGGAAGGGCGATTCAAAGGTGATCGCGACCATTCCCGGCCACCAGCGCTCCGAGCGCGGCAAGGTCGCGATGGTGGAGAACGCCGTCGACGCGACCACCGGCATGGTGACCGTGCGCGGCATCATGAACAACGAGAGCGAGACGCTCTGGCCCGGCACCATCGTGCAGACCAAGCTGATCATCCGCAGCGAAGACGCGGTCGTGGTGCCGACGGTCGCGGTGCAGCGCAGCCAGAACGGCAATTTCGTCTTCGTCGTCAAGGACGGCGTTGCCAAGGTTCGGCCGGTCAAGGTCGATCGCACCTTCCAGGGCAGCTCGGTGATCTCAGACGGATTGGCGGGCGATGAAAGCGTCGTCGTTGACGGCCAGCTGCTGCTCTCGGAGGGATCGCGGGTTGAACTGCGGGCGCGCAAGGCCGGAGCCTGACCGATGACGCTCTCCGAGCTTTGCATCCGCCGCCCGGTCATGACGACGCTGATCACGGCGTCGATCATCGCATTCGGCGTGTTCGGCTTCCGCCTGCTGCCGGTCTCGGCGCTGCCCAAGGTGGACTTCCCGACCATCGCGGTGACCGCGACCCTGCCCGGCGCCAGCGCCGACACCATGGCGGCCTCGGTCGCCGGCATCATCGAGCGCCAGCTCTCGACCATTGCCGGCATCTCCTCGATGTCCTCGAACTCCTCGCAGGGCACGAGCGTCATCACCATCCAGTTCGACCTCAACCGCAACATCGATGCCGCCGCGCTCGACGTGCAGACCGCGTTGACGATCGCGCAACGACGGCTGCCGATCGAGATGACGATCCCGCCGAGCTTCCGAAAGGTGAACCCGGCGGACTTCCCGGTGCTGTTCGTCTCGCTCGGCTCGGCGACGCTGCCGCTGTCGAGCGTCAACGAATACGGCGACATCACGATCGGGCAGGCACTGTCGCAGCTGCCGGGCGTCGCCCAGGTCTTGATCTACGGCGCGCAGAAATTCGCCATCCGCGTTCAGGCCGATCCGGAGGCCGCCGCCGCGCGCGGCGTCTCGATGGAGGATATCCGCGCCGCGGTGTCGCGCGCCAATTCGTCGACGCCGGTCGGTACCTTGAATGGCCCCAAGCAGGACGTCGCGCTGCAGGCCTCCGGCCAGATGGACAAGGCGGCCGACTACCGCCAGATCTATGTCGCCTGGCGCAACGGCTCGCCGGTCCGGCTCGACGAGATCGCCAAGGTCTATGACAGCGTCGAGAACGACAAGATCGCGACCTGGATGAACGACGAGCGGGCGATCGTGCTCGCGATCCAGAAGCAGCCCGACGCCAACACCGTGGCGGTGGTCGACGCCGTGCTGGCCAAGCTGCCGGCGCTGCGCGCCGCGATCCCGCCCTCGGTGACCATGCAGGTCATGATGGACCGCTCGGTCTCGATCCGCCAGGCGGTCAGCGACGTCGAGGAGACCCTGCTGATCGCGATCGGCCTCGTGATCCTCGTGATCTTCCTGTTCCTCCGCTCGGCCTCTGCCACCTTCATCCCGGCGCTCGCGGTGCCGATCTCGCTGTTCGGCACGTGCGCGGCGATGTACGCGCTGGACTACTCCATCAACAACATGACGCTGCTGGCGCTGACGCTCTCGGTCGGCTTCGTGGTCGACGACGCCATCGTCATGCTGGAGAACATCGTCCGCCACATCGAGCACGGCATGAAGCCGTTCGAGGCGGCGCTGAAGGGTGCCCGCGAGATCGGTTTCACGATCATCTCGATCACCTTCTCGCTGATCGCCGTGTTCATCCCGGTGCTGCTGATGGGCGGCATCGTCGGCCGCGTATTCCGCGAATTCGCGGTGACGATCTCGGTTGCGATCATCGTCTCCGGCTTCGTGTCGCTGACCCTGACGCCGATGCTGTGCGCCCGTGTGCTGCGCGCGCATGACGCGACCAAGCGGCCGAACGTCGTGCTGCGGGCGTTCGAGGCGATGTTCGAGGCCTGGCTGCGGGCCTATGAATGGGCGCTGGATTGGGTGCTGGCCAAGAAGGCCCTGATGCTGGTGGTGACGCTGGCTACGCTGGGCGGCACCGTCTACCTCTACATGATCGTGCCGAAGGGCTTCTTCCCGCAGGAGGACACCGGCTTTCTGATCGGCGTGACGGAGGCTGCGACCGACACCTCGTTCGAGGCGATGAAGGTGCGCCAGCAGGCGCTGGTCGAGGTGCTGCGGACCGATCCGGCGATAGAGTACATCAACTCTACGGTCGGCTCCGGCGGTCCCAATCCGACGGCGAATTACGGCCGTCTGTTCATCGCGCTGAAGCCGCAGAAGATGCGTGACAACGCCACCGTGGTGATCGGCCGTCTGCGGCAGAAGGCGCGCGAGATCCCGGGCATGCAGGCGTTCTTCCAGAGCATCCAGAACCTCAGCATCGGCGGGCGCATCTCCAAGAGCCAGTATCAGTATGTGATGCAGAGCGGCGATACCGAGGCGCTGTACCGGCTGGCGCCCGAGATGCGCGACAAGATCGAGAAGATTCCGGGCTTGCTCGACGTTACCACCGACCTGTACATCAAGAACCCGCAGATGACGGTCGACATCGACCGCGAGAAGGCGGCGGTCTACGGCGTCACCGTCGATCAGGTCCGCAACCAGCTCTACAACGCCTATGGCGCGCGGCAGGTCGGCACCATCTACATGCCGTCGAACGACTACCAGATCATCCTCGAGGTGCAGCCGCAGTTCCGCGTCGATCCGTCCGACCTCTCGAAGCTCTACATGAAGACCGCGAACAACCAGACCATTCCGCTGGATGCGGTGGCGAGGCTGGTGCCGACGGTCGGGCCGTTGCAGATCAACCACCAGGGCCAGCAGCCGGCGGTGACGATCTCGTTCAACCTCGCGCCGGGCACCTCACTCGGCTACGCGGTCGACAAGATCACCGAACTCGAGCAGACCGCGAACCTGCCGCCGACGATTGTGACCGGCTTCTCCGGCACCGCGCAGGTGTTCCAGGATTCGCTGCGCGGGCAGGGCGTGCTGATCCTCGCCGCGGTGTTCGCAGCCTTCGTGATCCTCGGCATTCTCTACGAGAGCTTCATCCACCCGATCACCATCATCTCCGGCCTGCCGTCGGCCGGTATCGGCGCGATCCTGACGCTGATGATGTTCGGGATGGAGCTGTCTGTGATTGCGATGATCGGCATCGTGATGCTGGTCGGCATCGTCAAGAAGAATGCGATCATGATGGTCGACTTCGCGCTGGAGCGTCGCCGCGTCGGCCTCAGCGCCGAGCACGCGATCCGCGAGGCGGCACTGCTGCGCTTCCGTCCGATCATGATGACGACGTTCGCGGCGATCTTCGGCACGCTGCCGATCGCGCTCGGCGCGGGTGCCGGCGCCGAACTGCGTCAACCGCTCGGCGTCGCCGTGGTCGGCGGCCTCTGCGTGTCGCAGCTGCTGACGCTGTTCATCACGCCGGTGATCTACATCTATCTCGACCGCATCGACCGCAGGCTGCGCCGCAAGCTCGACCCGCAAGCCGAGGCGGGCGGCGACGTCGAGCGGCCGCAGGTGGTCGCGGCGGAATAGCCGAGCATTCGGCGCGAGCCGGAAACCGGCGCGCCGGGAGAAACCGCCCGGGATCGCGAAGCGTTAGATCGAGAAGCTGGTGCCGCAGCCGCAGGAGGCGGTGGCGTTCGGATTGACGACGCGGAACGAGGCGCCGATCAGGTCGTCGACGAAGTCGACCTCCGAGCCCGCGAGGAACGGGACCGAGGCGGGATCGATCAGCACCACCGCGCTGTCGCGTTCGATCACGAGGTCGTCATCGGCCTGGGTGCGCTCGACGTCGAACTTGTACTGGAAACCGGAGCAGCCGCCGCCCTCGACCGAAATGCGCAGCTTGGCGCCTTCGCCTTCCTTGCTGAGGATCTGCCCGATCCGGCGGGCGGCCCGTTCGCTGACGGTGATGGCAGCAGTCATGTCGGTCTCCGAAACCCTATTTGAGCATGATCCGATCCGGATCAGGCCCGGCGTCATCCCCAATTCATTTGGTCGGCCGCCTCAGTCATAGTTAAGTGCGTCGGACCATGGAATCAAATGGATAAGGACTAAAATACAGTGTCGGTCGGAATGGCTGCCCCCCGCGCGCCTTATGCCTGCGACCCCGATCGCAGCCGCGGCCGGCTGGTCGCGGAGCCGCCGAGCCGGACCCGGAGCCCGTTCCGGCGCGACTGCGACCGGGTGATTCATTCCACCGCGTTCCGCCGCCTCAAGCACAAGACGCAGGTCTTCGTCTTCCACGAAGGCGATCACTACCGCACGCGGCTGACCCATTCGCTGGAGGTCGCGCAGATCGCCCGGGCGCTGGCCCGCCAGCTCGGGGTCGACGAGGACCTGACCGAGACGCTGGCGCTGGCGCATGACCTCGGCCATCCGCCGTTCGGCCATGCCGGGGAGCGGGCGCTCGACGAATGCCTCAGGGATGACGGCGGCTTCGACCATAATGCGCAGGCGCTGCGGGTCGTCACCTCGCTGGAGCATCGCTACCCCGAATTCGGCGGGCTGAACCTGACCTGGGAATCGCTCGAGGGGATCGTCAAGCACAACGGTCCGCTGACCGAGCGCGGTGGCGCACCCGCCGGCCGCTACCTGGTAAGTGGAATCCCGATCGGGATTGCCGACTACAACAAGGGCCACGACCTCGAGCTCTGGAGCTATGCCTCGCTCGAGGCGCAGATCGCGGCCTTCGCCGACGACATCGCCTATGACGCGCACGATATCGATGACGGCCTGCGTGCCGGCCTGTTCGCGGTCGACGACCTCAAGGAGATGCCGCTGACCGCTGAGATCATCGCCGAGATCGACCGCCACTATCCCGGGCTCGACGAGGTCCGGCGCGGCGCCGAACTGGTCCGTGAGCTGATCTCACACTTCATCAGCGCGGTCTTCAACGAGGCGAGCCGGCGCCTCGCGGCCGCGCAGCCGCAATCGGCGCACGACGTGCGCCACCACAATACCCCGCTGATCGCGTTTCCGTCGGAGGTGGCGGAGCAGGAGGCGGCGATCAAGGCGTTCCTGTTCCGGCGGATGTATCGCCACAAGCGGGTGATGCTGGTGATGGGGGAGGCGGAGGAGGTGGTCCGCAATCTGTTCGAGCGCTACCAGCAATCGCCTGAAGACCTGCCGGCGGAATGGATCGAGGGCAGCGTGCAGGAGACCGGAAGCGCTCGGAACAGGCGGATCGGCAATTTCATTGCCGGGATGACCGACCGTTTCGCCCTGATCGAGCACCAAAGGCTTTTTGACTCGACCCCGGATTTGCGTTAGCGCCCTGCCATGGCCGACACCACTACTTCACCACACCTTTTTGCCGACATGCTGACGCGCGTGCATGCGATCTGTGCCGCTGTCGCAGCCGAGGACAATTGGCCCGCCGGCATCGATCTGTCCCGCGTCGTGGTGGAGCCGCCGCGCGACGCCAGCCATGGCGACATGGCGACCAATGCCGCGATGGTGCTCGCCAAGGATGCCAAGGCCAAGCCGCGCGAGCTCGCCGACAAGATCGCCGAGCGGCTGCGCGCCGATGCGCTGGTGGCCTCGGTCGATGTCGCCGGGCCCGGCTTCATCAACCTGACCTTGAAGCCGCAGGTCTGGGCGGACGCGCTGCGTGCCGTGCTGGCCGCCGGCTCGGCTTACGGGCGCAGCGACATCGGCAAGGCCGAGAAGGTCAATGTCGAATATGTCTCGGCCAACCCGACCGGACCGATGCATGTCGGCCATTGCCGCGGCGCCGTGTTCGGCGACGCGCTGTGCAGCCTGCTGCAATTCGCGGGCTTCGACGTCTGCCGCGAATACTACATCAACGACGCCGGCGCTCAGGTCGATGTGCTCGCGCGCTCGGCGTTCCTGCGCTACCGCGAGGCGCTGGGCCAGGACATCGGCGCGATCCCGGAAGGGCTCTATCCCGGCGATTACCTCGTGCCGGTCGGCGAGGCACTCGCCAAGGAATATGGCAAGAAGCTGCTCGACATGAGCGAAGCCGAGTGGCTGCCGATCGTGCGCGACAAGGCCATCGCGATGATGATGGAGATGATCAAGGGCGATCTCGCCGCGCTCAATATCCATCACGACGTGTTCTTCTCCGAGCGCTCGCTTATCACGTCAGGAAACAACAAGGTCGCCGAGACCATCGATTTCCTGCGCGCCAAGGGCGACATCTACGAGGGCCGCCTGCCGCCCCCGAAGGGCAAGCCGGTCGAGGACTACGAGGACCGCGAGCAGTCGCTGTTCCGCGCCACCGCCTATGGCGACGACGTCGATCGTCCGCTGATCAAGTCGGACGGCTCCTACACCTACTTCGCATCCGACATCGCCAACCACCGCTACAAATTCGAGCGTGGCTTCACCAATCTGATCGACGTGTTCGGCGCCGATCATGGTGGCTACATCAAGCGCATGCAGGCCGCCGTGAAGGCGGTGACCGCGGGCAAGGCTGTGCTCGACGTCAAGATCGTGCAGCTCGTGAAGCTGCTGCGCGACGGCGAGCCGGTGAAGATGTCGAAGCGGTCCGGCGAATTCGTCACGCTGCGCGAGGTGGTCGACGAGGTCGGCTCCGACGCTGTCAGATTCATGATGCTGTTCCGCAAGAACGACGCGGTGCTCGATTTCGACCTCGCCAAGGTGATCGAGCAGTCAAAAGACAACGCGGTGTTCTACGTCCAGTACGGCCACGCCCGCGGCCATTCGATCTTCCGCAACGCGCGGGAGGAAGCGGTTCCCGATCTGCCCGAGACCGATGAGGCCCGGCTGGCCTATCTCCGTAATGCTACGGTCGAGCGGCTGACCGACCCGGCCGAGCTCGAACTGCTCAAGCGGCTTGCGCTTTATCCGCGGATAATCGAGGCTGCCGCGGTGGCACATGAGCCGCACCGAATCGCTTTTTATCTCTATGATTTGGCCAGTGAATTTCATGCGCTTTGGACCAAGGGGCGCGATTTGCCCTATTTACGCTTCATTATCAATAATGATGCAGAGATCACGAGGGCGCGACTGGCAATGGTTCAGGGCGTCGTCTCGGTTCTGGCATCGGGCTTAGCTGTTCTAGGCGTCCACGCTCCGACCGAGATGCGGTAGGCAGGGGCATTAGGCCCTCACGAGTGGGGATTTGTGAGGGCATCTGGCAGGGGCCAACTCGTTCGGACCGGCTGTGCCGGCGATCTTGGCGCTGTCCCGAAGGGGATGCATGATCACAATGGCTGATCGATATCAGGACCGACATTTTCCCGCCGACACGGCTTCCAAGGCCGACAGCGATCCGCTTGCCGAACTGGCACGGCTGATCGGCCAGACGGATCCCTTCGGCAGCGCGAACAAGCCACCGCCGCGACCGCTGCAGTCGCGCGCCAACGCGCGGCCGCAACAGTACGAGCCGCAGGCCGCGGACGAGGATGCGCCGCCCGCGGGCCCGCCGCCCTGGATGCAGCGCGCGCGGCAGGAGGCTGTCGCTCCGCCTCCCGTGCAGAACATCGAAGACGAAGAGCCCGAGCAGGACTACCAGCCGAAGCCGGTGCATCCGTTGCATCGCTACGCGGCTCAGCAGGCGCAGCCCGCGCCCGCGCCGGTGGCGCAGTATCGGCCGGTCGAGGCCCCTCGGCAGCCGGAGGCATTTGACGAGAAGCCGCACTATCAGAGTGGCGGTCAGAGTCAGGATCCGTCGCGCTATGACGACGCGCTCTACGGCCAGCTGGAAGCCGGCGAGCAGGACCTGCAGCGCGATCCCGCCTATCCGGACGATCCCTATGCCTATGAGGAGGCCTACGAGGAAGAACCCGAGCCCCGCCGGCGGCGCAGCGGCCTGATAACGGTCGCCGCGGTGCTGGCGCTCGGCGTGTTCGGTGTCGGTGGCGCGTATGCCTACCGGACCTACGTCGGTTCGCCCCGCAGCGGTGAGCCGCCGATCATCAAGGCTGACAACACGCCGACCAAGGTGATCCCGGCCCAGGCCGACGCGCCGGCCAAGACGCCGGACCGCATGGCGACGGGCGACGGCACCGAGAAGATCGTGTCGCGCGAAGAGACGCCGGTCGACGTCAATTCGAAGACCGCCGGACCGCGCGTCGTGTTTCCGCCGCTGAACGCCAATGCGAATCCACCGCCGCCCGCCAGCGTGCAGACGGCACAGCCGGCGCCGGCGCCGATCACCGCGAACGGCACGTTGCCGAACAACGAGCCGCGCAAGGTCCGCACGCTTTCGGTCAAGGGCGATACGTCCGATGGCACGCAGGCCACCGCAACCGTGCCGGCGAAGCCTCCGGCGGCGGCGAAGTCTCCGGTGTCGCGCGGCAACCCGGCTGCGGCCAACGCCAGCGTCAACTCGCCAATGTCGCTTGTTCCCGGCCAGGCTGAGGCGGCTCCGGCCGCACCTCCGACCCGGGTGGCCTCGACCTCGGCGGCTCCGGTTGGGGGCGGCGGATATCTGGTCCAGGTCTCCTCGCAGAAGAACGAGGCGGACGCCCAGGCGTCGTACCGGACGCTGCAGGGCAAGTATCGCAACGTGCTCGGTTCGCAGCCCTTGGTGGTGAAGCGCGTCGATCTCGGAGAGAAAGGCGTCTACTACCGCGCCTTCGCGGGCCCGTTCGCGTCCTCGGAAGAGGCGAGCCAGCTGTGCAAGAGCCTGATGTCGGCGGGTGGACCGCAGTGCCTCATCCAAAGAAATTAAAGGCCGTTTCCTTGACCCGTGAGCTGCATACGGCCTAATCGGCCGAATGACGAACCGCGCATTCATCACGGGCATATCCGGGCTGATCCTCAACGACGCCGAACGCGAATTCATTCGCGCCGAGCGGCCATGGGGCTTCATCCTGTTCAAGCGCAACATCGAGAGTCCTGCCCAAGTGGCGGCTCTTGTTGAGGAACTCCGGTCCGCAGTCGGCGTTTCCGATGCTCCGGTCCTGATCGACCAGGAAGGCGGGCGGGTGCAGCGGCTCGGCCCGCCGCATTGGCCGGCCTATCCGCCGGGCGCGAGCTTTGGGGCGCTCTACGACATCGATCCGAAGCTCGGGCTTGCGGCAGCCCGGCTCAGTTCACGGCTGATTGCGGCCGATCTGACCGATCTCGGAATCACCGTCGATTGCCTGCCCTTGGCCGATGTTCCCGTGGCCGGGGCGGACGCGGTGATCGGCAACCGGGCCTATGGAACTGAACCCGGCAAGGTCGCGGCAATCGCCCGCGCGGTCACGGACGGGCTGGAACAGGGCGGGGTACTGCCGGTTCTCAAGCATATTCCCGGCCATGGCCGGGCCACAGCGGACAGCCATTTCCGGCTTCCGACCGTTGATACCGCCAGGGCCGAGCTGGAACGGACCGATTTTGCCGCGTTCCAGCCGCTTGCGGACCTGCCGATGGCCATGACTGCACATGTTGTGTTTAGCGCGCTGGACCCCGTCCATCCGGCGACGACTTCTGCGACAATCATCGAACAGGTGATTCGCGGCCTGATCGGGTTCCAGGGTTTGTTGATGAGTGATGACGTGTCGATGAATGCGCTGGCCGGATCGATTGCCGAGCGGACCCGCGCCATCGTCACCGCCGGTTGCGACATGGTTCTGCACTGCAACGGCAATATTGACGAGATGCGCGAGGTCGCACGCGAAACGCCGGAACTGACCGGCAAGGCGCTTGAGCGCGCCAAGGCGACGCTCGCCGCGCGCAAGCCGCCTGAGCCGCTCGACCGGCAGGCGGCACGGGCTGAACTGGATGCGTTGTTGGATCGGGTAGGGACGGCATGACCGCTGAAATTCTTTCGTTTGATACCGGGCGGCCGGCCGACCTCGCCGAGGGCGAACCGGCGCTGGTGGTCGACGTCGAGGGCTATGAGGGCCCGCTCGACCTGCTGTTGACGCTGGCGCGGCAGCAGAAGGTCGACCTGTCGAAGATCTCGATCCTTGCGCTTGCCGACCAGTATCTTTCGTTCATCGAGGCTGCCCGCAAGATTCGCCTCGAGCTTGCGGCCGACTATCTGGTGATGGCGGCGTGGCTGGCGTTCCTGAAGTCGCGGCTCCTGCTGCCCGAGCCGCCGAGCGCGGAGGGGCCGAGCGCCGAGGAAATGGCGACCGCGCTCGCCAACCGGTTGCGCCGGCTGGAGGCGATCCGCGAGGCGGCGAACCGGCTGATGAACCGGCCCCAGTTCCAGCGCGATATCTTTCCGCGCGGCAATCCGGAATCGATCGCCGAGATCAAGCATCCGAAGTTCACCGCGACCCTGTACGACCTGCTGTCGGCCTACGCCACGCAGCGCCAGTCGCGCGTGCTGACGACGGTTCATCTGCAAAAGCGTACCGTATGGTCGCTGGCCGAAGCGCGTGCGTCGCTGGAGCGGCTGGTCGGCATCGCCGAGGACTGGAGCTGCCTCGACGAGTATCTGATGAATTACGTCGCCGATCCCACCCAGAAGGCGACGGTGTTCGCATCGAGCTTCGCTGCCGCCCTCGAGCTGGTTCGCGAGGGCGAGATGGAGATCAACCAGAAGCAGGCGTTCGCGCCGATCTATTTCCGAAAGCGTCAAGCGCAGGCCGCAATGGCAGCGCCGGACCTGTCGGTTGAGTAAGTGGAAGAAGGAGAGCAAGCCCATGGCAAGCTTGGCGGAAGTGCGCAGAGAAGAGCCCGAGGAGGAGGTTTCTCCTATGGATCCGGTGGCGCGTCCTGAGGAATTGCGGCTCCTGGAAGCCCTGTTGTTTGCATCGGCCGAGCCGATCGATCAGGCAACGCTGGCAAAGCGGATGCCCGACGGCGTCGACGTCAAGGCGGCGCTCGCGCAGCTGCAGGCGGAATACGCGCCGCGCGGCGTCAACCTGGTGCGTGTCGCCAACAAGTGGACGTTCCGCACCGCCGGCGATCTGTCGTGGCTGATGACGCGCGAAAGCACCGAAACCCGAAAGCTGTCGCGTGCCGCGATCGAGGTGCTTGCGATTGTCGCCTATCACCAGCCGGTGACTCGCGCCGAGATCGAAGAGATTCGCGGCGTGGTCACGTCGAAGGGCACGATCGATGTGCTGCTCGAGACCGGCTGGATCCGCCCGCGCGGCCGGCGCAAGACGCCGGGCCGTCCGCTCACCTTCGGAACCACCGACGCGTTCCTGTCGCAGTTCAGCCTGGAAGCGCTCGGCGACCTGCCGGGGCTCGAGGAGCTGAAGGGCACGGGTCTGCTCGACTCGCGTCTGCCGACCGGATTTTCCGTTCCGTCGCCGTCGGATGACGCGACGCTGCGGGAGGACGAGGAGCCGCTCGAGCCGGGTGATACGCTGGAACTGCTGCTGGCGCCGGCCGTCGAGCTGGAAGCCGAGGAACCGAAGGCCGACGCAGAAACGACTGATGAGGTCGGGACTGCTGAGGTCGAAACGACCGCCCAAGCGGAGGTCGAGGCGGACGTTCCCTCTGACGCGGATGCGGCCGAACCTGACACCGGCGAGCCGGAAGACCGCGCCGACCACGCGGGTGATGACGCCGCCACCGAGGACAAGGGCGAGAAGGCCTGAATATTCCCGGTTAAGCCTAGCAATATTACGTAGCCGCGACAGCGATTTGCCGCGGCCGAGGTCCTTGTTTTTGACACCCCGCGGGCCTACCTTCCGGCAAAGTTCAGGCCGGTCCGCCGGCCATTTCTGGAGGGTTGCAGGATGGGTTCGTTGAGCATTTGGCACTGGATCGTCGTGATCGCAGTGGTCCTGCTGCTGTTCGGACGCGGCAAGATTTCCGATCTGATGGGTGACGTCGCCCAGGGCATCAAGGCCTTCAAGAAGGGCATGCAGGACGACGACAAGGTCGCCGAGAAGACCGAGCCCACCAAGTCGATCGATCACAATGCGGCGACGTCGGCCGCGCGCCAGGACGTCGGCAGCAAGGCCGTCTAACGCGCTTGTACTGACGCATATTTCGACGTTTTTTCTTGCGCGAAACGGTGACGCCGTCGCACAGACGCGCTATGGACGCCGATTGAGAAAAGGCGCCGGCAGCCCCAGATCCTGTTAGGAGCGATGGGGCCGATGGCGGCGCGCTTAGGCGGAAGAATTCATGTTCGATATCGGGTGGAGTGAACTGGTCGTCATCGCGGTCGTCGCGCTGATCGCCATCGGCCCGAAAGAACTGCCGGGCGTGCTGCGCATGGTCGGGCAATGGATGGGCAAGGCCCGCAAGATGGCCTCCGAATTCCAGGGCCAATTCCAGGAAGCCATGCGCGAGGCCGAGATGGCCGACCTCAAAAAGAGCTTTGACGAGGTCAAGGAGGCCGCAACCGGCATCACCAACGGCAACATTATGACCTCGCTGCAGAAGGACGTCAGCGACGCCCTGCAGATCGACAAGCCGGTCGATGCGCAGGTCGCGTCCGCAATCGACGCACCGGTGGCGTCAAGTGACACACCGGTGACGCCCACGACTCCCGTCGAGCCGACGCCGGAAACCTTCGTCGAGGCCGAGGCGCACGCGGCAGCCAGCGAGCCGCTTGCGATCACCAATGAGGTGAAGGCCGAGCCTGCGCCGCAGGACGTGACGCCGGTACAGCCCGACGCGCTCAAGGACGCGAGGGCGTCATGAGCGCCGAAGACATCGAGGCCAGCAAGGCCCCCTTGATGGATCACCTGATCGAGCTGCGCTCGCGGCTGATCAAGGCGCTGCTCGGCTTCGGCGTGGCCTTCATCATCTGCTTCTTCTTCGCCAAGCAGATCTACAACGTGCTGGTCTGGCCGTTCGTCTGGATCGCGGGGCCGGAGAATTCGAAGTTCATCTACACCGCGCTGCTGGAATATTTCATCACCCAGCTGAAGCTCGCATTGTTCGGCGCCGGCTTCATCTCGTTTCCGATCGTCGCCACCCAGATCTACAAATTCGTCGCGCCCGGTCTCTACCGGCATGAGCGCAACGCGTTCCTGCCGTATTTGATCGCCACTCCGGTGTTCTTCGTGATGGGCGCGGCGCTCGTCTATTTCGTTGTGCTGCCGATGCTGGTGCGGTTCTCGCTCGGCATGCAGCAGGCCGGCGGCGCGGAGACCGCGCAGATCCAGCTGCTGCCCAAGGTCGGCGAATATCTTTCGCTGATGATGTCGCTGATCTTCGCCTTCGGCATCGCGTTCCAGCTGCCGGTGATCCTGACGCTGCTCGGCCGCATCGGCATCGTCACCTCGAAGATGCTGAAGGAGAAGCGGCGCTACTTCATCGTGATCGCCTTCATCATCGCCGCCGTGCTGACGCCGCCCGACGTGCTGAGCCAGGCCTCGCTCGCGATCCCGCTGCTCGCGCTCTACGAGGGCGCCATTATCGCGGTCCGGATCGTGGAGAAGAAGGCCGCGACCTCGAATGCGTCGTCCGGGGCGACCAATCCGGCCGAATAGGGTGATTTCACCTCACAGTCGGTGTCATACCCCGCGAAAGCGGGGTATCCCGTACGCCGCGGCTTCTCGGTGACACGCCGACGTCTCTGGAATGCTGGATCACCCGCTTTCGCTGACGATGACGGTCGTGGTAGTGGAACTGCAAACCGTAGTTTGCCAACGCAATGTTGGTTGCTTACGCATAGCCTGCCAGGACTGACTTATGCACGACATCAAAGCGATCCGCGACAACCCGACAGCCTTCGACGCCGGCCTGAAGCGCCGCGGGTTAGAGGCCCTGTCGCCGTCGCTGCTGGCGATTGACGAGAAGCGGCGGGCGGCGATCCTGGCGTCGGAGAAGGCCCAGGCGCGGCGCAATGCGGCCTCGAAGGAGATCGGCGAGGCCAAGAAGGCAAAGGACGAGGCGCGCGCGGCCAAGCTGATGGCTGAAGTTGCCGAGCTGAAGACCACGATGCCAGAACTCGAGGCGGCGGCGAAGACGGCCGATGAACAGCTGACCAAAGAGCTGTCGTCGATTCCGAACCTGCCGCTCGACGAGGTGCCCGACGGTACCGACGAGCACGGCAACGTCCAGCACCATGTGTACGGCAAGACGCGCGACTACGGCTTTGCGCCGAAGCTGCATGACGATCTCGGCACCGCGCTCGGCTATATGGATTTCGAGGCGGCGGCGAAACTGTCCGGCGCACGTTTCGTCGTGCTGAAGAAGGGGCTGGCGCGGCTCGAGCGCGCGATTGGGCAATTCATGCTCGACCTGCACACCGGCGAGCATGGCTATACCGAGATCAATCCGCCGCTGCTGGTGCGCGACGCCGTGATGTTCGGCACCGGACAGCTGCCGAAATTCGAGGACGACCAGTTCTGGGCGATCAAGGGCGAATTGCTCGCGTCGCCGAATGCCGATCTGCGCAGCGAGCGCCTCGGCCTGATCCCGACCGCCGAAGTCTCGCTGACCAACCTCGCGCGCGAATCCATCCTCGACGAGAAGGAGCTGCCGATGCGGCTCACCGCGCTGACGCCTTGCTTCCGTGCCGAAGCCGGCGCGGCGGGACGCGATACGCGCGGCATGATCCGCCAGCACCAGTTCACAAAGGTCGAGCTGGTGTCGATCACGACGCCGGAAGCCGGCAAGGATGAGCTCGAGCGCATGCTGTCCTGCGCCGAGCAGGTTCTGCAAAAGCTCGACCTGCATTATCGCGTAATGACGCTGTGCGCCGGCGACATGGGCTTCTCCGCGCAGAAGACCTACGACATCGAAGTGTGGATGCCGGGGCAGGGCGATGGCGGCGCCTATCGCGAGATTTCGAGCTGCTCGGTGTGCGGCGATTTCCAGGCCCGTCGCATGGACGCGCGCTATCGCGGCCCCGACGGCAAGCCGCGCTTCGTGCATACGCTGAATGGCTCCGGCACGGCGGTCGGGCGGGCCTTGATCGCCGTCATGGAGACTTATCAGCAGCAGGATGGTTCGATCGCGGTGCCCGATGTGCTGCAGCCCTATATGGGCGGGCTCAAGGTCATCGAGCACGGCATGTGAGGCGAGGGCCAGTGCGATGCCGCTGCACCGTGACATCCACTGGCTAGGTCGACAATGGGCCGTCACGGGCCACGGTCTGCAGCTGATCAATCAGAAGCAGATGGGCTATTACGACATCGAGGCCGCGCGCCTGTGGGACGCGCGCGTGACCGAGGTGCAATCGAAGGCCTGGATCGACAGGCCCGACTTCGACAAGGCGCTGGAGATCGCGCGCGGCAAGTTCGCCCAATTGGCGCCGGCAGATCTGCCGCCACCACCTGCACCGATTGCGTCGCCGCCACCGCCGGTCCGGGCGACGCCGCCGGCCGCGCCGCGCGCGCCGCTTGACGCGACATCGGTGCCCTCGATCGAGGAGCTGCTGGCCAGGCTGAAATCGAAATCGGCTGCGACGGCGCCGGGCGAAGCGCTCGCTCCGGTGCCGCTCAAACCCGAACCGCTCGGGGTTGAGCCTCGGAAGGTCGAGCCGGCGCGGTCCGAGCTCCCCCAAGCGGCTTCGGTCGCCCCCGAACCGTCCAGGGCTGAGTCTCGCGCGTTACAAGCTCCGAAGGCTGAGTCGCTCACGACCGCGCCGGCCAAGGCCGATCCCATCACGGCCGATCCCATCAAGTCCGAGCTCCCCACGTCGGAGCTTCCGAAGCCTCCCGAGCCCGAGCCTCGCCAAACCGCACCAATTGCTCTTGAGCCGGCCAGGCCGGAAGCTCGGAGGGTTGAGCCGCCCAAGGTTGAAGCTCCCAAGGTTGAAGCTCTCAAATCTGAAGCTCCCAAGGTTGAAGCAAAGCCTGAACCTGCCAAGCCTGAACCTGCCAAGCCCGAGCCTCCAAGGTCAGAAGCTGTCGCGTCCCGGGGGCTCGGGGCCGAACTGCGTCAGACCCCACGGGTCAAAGTGCCGGAGGCGCCGCGGCCAACGCCCGTGATCGCGGTTGTTCGGCGGCCGGCCAGAGCAGCCTGGCCGGTGTTCGAGCGCAAGATCGCCGGCAGCGCGCGATTTGTCCGTCCATGGCGCGTGACGTCGGCACGATGGCGCGGGCCATCGCCAGGTTTGCCTCCGCGGCCCTAGCCGGTTAAGACGACAGTCAACTCAAGAAGCCGATACCCGCGCCGAATCGGAACAAAAGGCACTTTGACGGATGCGAATTCTCTGCACCAATGATGACGGCATTCATGCTCCAGGCCTGCAGGTCGTCGAGCAGATCGCACGCGCGTTGTCCGACGACGTCTGGATCGTTGCCCCCGAGCTCGATCAGTCCGGCGTCTCGCATTCGCTGTCGCTCAACGATCCGCTGCGTCTGCGCGAGGTCAGCCCGCGTCACTTCGCGGTGCGCGGCACGCCGACCGATTGCGTCATCATGGGCGCGCGCCACATTCTCGGAGACAAGCTGCCCGATCTCGTGCTGAGCGGCGTCAACAAGGGCCGCAACGTCGCCGAGGACGTGGTCTATTCCGGCACCATCGCCGGCGCGCTCGAAGGCACCATTCTGGGCTTTCCGTCATTCGCGCTGTCGCAGGAATTCTCGATTGAGACGCGCAATGCGCCGCTGTGGGACACCGCGCTGAAATTCGGGCCCGACATCATCCGCAAGGTGATCGGCGCCGGCGTCCCCAGGAACACCGTGATCAACGTCAACTTCCCGTCCTGCATGCCCGATGACGTGAAGGGCATCCGGATCACGCGGCAGGGCAAGCGCAATCAGGGGTTCCTGAAGATCGATCGCCGTCACGACGGACGCGGCAATCCGTATTTCTGGATCGGCTTCGAGCGCGCGGCGATGATGGATGCGCCGGCCGAAGGCACCGATCTCGCCGCGCTTGCGGCGCGCTACGTCTCGGTCACACCGCTGCGGCTCGACCGCACCGATGAAGCATTTTCGGAAACGCTGATTGATACGCTGAAGTAATCCTCGGGGAATCTGTAGCCCGGATGGAGCGAAGCGAAATCCGGAACCCGTATTGTGAAGTCCCCGGATTACGCTTCGCTCCATCCGGGCTACGCGCGCAACTTGCGGCTAGACCGGCGCGCCCTTCATCGCGCTGGAGATCACCTGGGCCAGCGTTTCCAGCTGGAAGGGCTTTTGCAGCGCCGGACGGTCGCGATACTCCGGAGGCAGGCCGGACGAGCCATAGCCGGTCGCGAAGATGAAGGGGCGGTTGCGGGCGTTGATCAGTTCGGCGACCGGGGTGATCACCTTGCCATTGACGTTGACGTCGAGGATCGCGAGGTCGAATTCGGTCGATTGCGCAAGCTTGACCGCTTCGCCGATCTCGCCGGCCTCGGCCGCAACGCTATGGCCGAGTTCCTCCAGCATATCGGCGACCATCATCCGGATCATGACCTCGTCCTCTACGAGGAAAACTGAACAGCCCGCCGGCCGTATCGCTGTCATGATGGAATCCTTGCCCTTCCCTGAATCAGGCTCGCAAATAACATTACAGCGCGCAATGCAAACGTTCGGGAATTGGTCCTTTTCCGGCGCGCCACAGCGTTTTCCGCATCTCGCTGGCGGGCTTTGCTGCGCAAGATTTGCCCAACAGCCAACGAGGTGTGTTGGCCCTACGAGCGCCCTGATCTGCGCCACCCAGACGTTAACTGCGCATCGCCGCCAATTATATGTGAGGGGGCCGGGCCGGCGCCAATGCCAAATCTGGCGATGGTTCCTGGCCGGGAACAAAACGCGACGGGAAATTTTTCCTTAACGCGGTATTTCGGATTTCAATGGCATCTAGTGTCCCGAATCCGAAGTTCGCATCATTTGCCGCACCTTCGGAGCGAACTTCGGATTCGATAAGGACACTAGCAAACTTATGATTCTAGTGTGCTTTATGAATGCGAAGTTCGTGAAAGTGGCTGCCGCGAAATCGCACGAACTTCGCATTCAGCACACTAGAGGGCAAGATTCCGCGCTGCCGCCCAGAGACGCTGATGAACATGGCCGTGAACCCCGATCCGACCGAGAAAATGATGTTTCAGCTGACCCTGCGGCGGCGTGGGGTGAGCGATCAGGCGGTGCTGCGTACGATGGAGGAGGTGCCGCGCGAGGTCTTCGTCGATCCGCGCGATCGTAACGAGGCCTATCGCGACAGCGCGCTTGCGATCGCCTGTGGGCAGACCATCAGCCAGCCTTTCGTCGTGGCCTACATGACCGAGCAGTTGAAACTGCAGAAGGACCATCGCGTGCTCGAAATCGGCACCGGCTCGGGCTATCAGGCGGCCGTGCTGTCCCGGTTGTGCAAGCAGGTGCTGACCATCGAGCGCTACCGGACGCTGGCCGACGGCGCCCGCAAGCGCCTCGAAAAGCTGGGTTATTACAATATCGAGGTGCTGCTCGGGGACGGCTTCGACGTTCCGGCTGGGGCAGGCGACTTCGACCGCATCATCGTCACCGCGGCGATGGAGCAGATCCCGGAGAAGCTCTTGGAGCGGCTCGAACCCGGCGGCATCCTGATCGCCCCGGTCGGGCCGCATCAGGGTATCCAGACCCTCGTCCGCGTGGTGCGGACCGAGAACCGCTTCGACCGCAAGGAATTGGTCGACGTCCGCTTTGTGCCGGCGTTGCCGGGAATCGCGCGCGAATTGTAAATTTGGCGATTTGCTGCTTGGCACCAACGCCTTATTCGCAGGGTTAAGCGGTTATTTACTCGGTACGTGTTTACTCAAAACAGTCTTTTGTTGCGTACGAGTGAGTAACCATGTCTGGGGTTGTTGAGTTGCTTCGCTCGCGTCGCGTACCGCAGGTTGCGGTGCTGACGCTGATGTCCATGGCTTTTGCCGGTTGCAGCGCCGATATGTCGTCGCGCTTCTCGCAAAACTCCTACTCGCAAAATCCGTTTGCGTTTGATCCGCAGCCGACCGGCACCGTGCAGCAGGCGCCGCCGCCGCGCGAGTTGCCGCAATACGCGCGGCCGCGAACGCAACCGCAGTATTCGCAATACCAGTCACAGCCGTTGCCGCCGCCGGTCGCAGCGGCGCCGCAGTCCTATCCGGTCGCCAATGGCAATGCCGGCGTCTCCGGAGGAGGGCGCGGGGTCTCGTCCTACACGCCGCCGCCCGCGCGTCCGCAGATCGAATCCACCGGCACCGTTCCGCATTCGGTCGCCGCAGCCCCTGCCGGGCACAACGGCACCACCATCATCGTCGGCACCAGCGATACGCTGGAAGTGCTGGCACGCCGCTACAACGTCTCGACCGCCGAGATCCTGCGCGCCAACGGCTACAAGGGACCGCGCGCGCTGTCGCCCGGCCAGCAGCTGGTCATTCCGCGTCCGACCGCATCGGCCGCGGCGCCGGCAATGGCCGCACCGGCCGCGCGCCCTGTCGCCGTGGCAGCCGCGCCCGCCGGCGTCCACTATGTCAATCGCGGCGACACGCTGCACAGCATCGCGCGTCAGCACCACATCCCGGTGGCCGAGCTCGCCCGCGCCAACAACCTCGACCAGTCGGCCCGGCTGAGCCTCGGCATGAAGCTCGTGGTGCCCGGCGCCAAGACGGCGATGGCGGCACCCGCGCCCGTTGCGCAACCTGTTGCCGCCGCGCCGGTTGCTGCCGTGGCTCCGGCGCCGGCGGTCGCGGCCCCGAAGGTTGTTGCAACCGCGTTGCCGCAGCAGAGCGCGCGGCTGGTCCAGCCAACCGCGACGGTCGAGCAGCCGGCGGCCGCCGCTGAAGCGCCCGTCGTCACCAAGTCGAGCGAGGCCACCGGCGCGTTGCCGACCTTCCGCTGGCCGGTGCGCGGCAAGGTCATCACCGCCTACGGCTCGAAGACCAACGGCAAGGTCAATGACGGCATCAACGTCGCGGTGCCCGAGGGCACGCCGGTGAAAGCGGCCGAAGACGGCGTCGTCGCCTATTCGGGCAATGAGCTGAAGGGCTACGGCAATCTCGTGCTGGTTCGCCATTCCAACGGCTACGTCACAGCCTACGCCCATGCGAGCGAAATCCTGGTGAAGCGCGGCGATACCATCAAGCGCGGTCAGGTAATTGCCAAGTCGGGCCAGTCCGGCGAGGCGGGTTCGCCGCAGCTCCACTTCGAGATCCGCAAGGGATCGTCGCCGGTCGATCCGCTCCAGTTCCTCAACGGCGCGTAAGCTACGCGTCGGGACTTCAAGGGACTTCCAAGTCTCACAACAAAGACAGCGGGGGAGGCGCAAGCATCCCCCGTTTTGTTTTGACGATTGCAGCGACGATTACTTGCCGCTCAGCCGCGTAGCCCGGATGGAGTGAAGCGAAATCCGGGAGCTCACCCGCGGCGTGCACCGATCCCGGATTGCGCTGCGCTTCATCCGGGCTACACAGGCGATGACGGGAGGGCTATGCCTCCCATTTCCTGTTAATTGCCACTAAGCCGCACGCCGAGCCGGCCTGCGAGTTCCTGCGTGTACTGCCAGGCGACGCGGCCCGAGCGCGAGCCGCGGGTGGTCGACCATTCGAGCGCCTCGCGCTCGAGTTCGTCCTCGGCGATCTTGATGCCGTAATGGTCACAATAGCCCCTCACCATCGCGAGGTATTCGTCCTGGCTGCAGCGGTGGAAGCCGAGCCAGAGGCCGAAGCGGTCCGACAGCGACACCTTTTCCTCGACCGCTTCGCCGGGATTGATCGCGGTCGAGCGTTCGTTCTCGATCATCTCGCGCGCCAGCAGATGCCGCCGGTTCGAGGTCGCATAGAGGATGACGTTGTCGGGGCGCCCCTCGATGCCGCCTTCCAGCACCGCCTTCAGCGACTTGTACGAGGCATCGTTGCCGTCGAAGGAGAGGTCATCGCAGAACACGATGAAGCGGAAGGAGGAGCTGCGCAGCAGCTCCATCAGGCCGGGCAGGCTCTCGATGTCCTCGCGGTGGATCTCGATCAGCTTCAGCCGGTCGGCCGGCTTGCGGTCGAGATTGATGCTGGCATGGGTGGCCTTGACCAGCGACGACTTGCCCATGCCGCGGGCGCCCCAGAGCAGCGCATTGTTGGCGGGCAGGCCGTCGGCGAAGCGCTCGGTGTTCTCCATCAGGATATCGCGCATCCGATCGACGCCCTTGAGCAGGCCGATCTCGACGCGGCTGACGCGCGGCACCGGGGCGAGGCGCCCGTCCGGATGCCAGACGAAGGCGTCCGCGGCGCCGAAGGTCTCGGCCGGATCGAGGGCCGGGGAGGCGTCCGCGAGGCGGCTGGCGATGACCTCCAGGGCGTTCGCGATCCGCTCGGCCGCTGCGCCGTCGAGCGCCGTTACCGGGCGTTTTGTCGCGGCGTTTTCAGCGCGCTTGGCAGCAGCCTTGGGGGTGGTTTTGCGGGTTGTTTTACTGGTCGTTTTCTTGGCTTTTTTCGGCATTTGTCCAGTTCCTGACGGCGCAGCCTTATCGGGCTGGCGGCGGTCCCGCAAGCGCCCTAAATGAAGGTCCGTTAACGTTGCAATTGGGACCGCGGCCGCTATAGTCCGCGCGAATTTGTCCGGACCGCCATACCGCCCCGAATCCGAGGCCGCTGCCGGTTCTTTCCCGTCTTATCCGAGGATCGTCCGAATGCTGATTACTCCTGCGTTTGCCCAGGCTGGAGCGACTGGTGACACCAACAGCATGTTGATGTCGCTGCTGCCATTCGCGCTGATCTTCGTCATCATGTACTTCCTGATTCTGCGCCCGCAGCAGAAGAAGGTGCGCGACCATGCGGACCTCGTGAAGAACATCCGCCGCGGCGACACCGTGGTGACCTCGGGCGGCCTGGTCGGCAAGGTGACCAAGGTGGTCGACGACGACCAGATCGAGTTCGAGATTTCGGACGGCGTTCGCGTGCGCCAGATGCGCCAGATGATCTCTGGTGTGCGTACCAAGGGTGAGCCGGCGAAGGGCGACGCCAAGGACGAGGCGTCCGCGAGCTGATTGCCGCGGCGCCTTTTTGGAATCTGACGGGTCAACTCGATGTTGTATTTCACGCGGTGGCGAGCGCTGGGGATTATCCTGACAGCGCTGGTGGTCTGCCTGTGCGCCGTGCCCAATTTCTTCCCCGAAGCGCAGGTGAAGACCTGGCCGGCCTGGGCGCAGCGGCGCCTGGTCCTCGGCCTCGATTTGCAGGGCGGCTCCTATCTGCTGCTCGAAGTCGACTCCAACTACGTGAAGAAGGAGAAGCTCGACCAGATCCGCGACGATGTCCGGAAGGTGCTTCGTGAAGCCAAGATCGGCTACACCGGCCTCAACACGCGTAACGACGCGGTGGAAGTCCGCATCTCCAAGGAAGGCGACCAGGCGACGGCGTTGTCGAAGCTCCGCGAGCTGTCGCAGCCGCTCGGCGGCCTGCTCGGCTCCAGCGGCCAGCGCAGCCTCGAGGTTGCCGATGCCGGCGGCGGCCTGATCCGTCTGAGGGTCCCGCAGGCCGCGATCACCGAGCGCATCCGGCAGACCATCGAGCAATCGATCCAGATCGTCGAACGGCGCGTCAACGAGCTCGGCACGGTCGAGCCGGTGATCCAGCGTCAGGGCACCGACCGCATCCTGGTCCAGGTGCCGGGCCTGCAGGATCCGACGCGCCTGAAGGAGCTGCTCGGCAAGACCGCCAAGATGGAATTCCGCATGGTCGACAGCTCGGTGTCGCCGGACCAGGCCCAGCAGGGCCGCCTGCCACCGGACTCCGAGCTCTTGATGAGCGCGTCACCGCCGCCGGTTCCGTATGTCGTCAAGAAACAGGTTCTGGTTTCCGGAGGCGAGCTCTCCGATGCCCAGCCCGGCTTTGACCAGCGCACCGGCGAGGCGATCGTCAGCTTCAAGTTCAATACGTCGGGAGCGCGCAAATTTGCGCAGGCGACCGCCGAAAACGTCGGCCAGCCGTTTGCGATCGTGCTCGACAACAAGGTGATCTCGGCACCCGTGATCCGTGAGCCGATCACCGGCGGACAGGGCCAGATCTCCGGCAGCTTCACCGTGCAGTCGGCCAACGATCTGGCGATCCTGATGCGTGCCGGCGCGCTGCCGGCGCCGCTGACCGTGATCGAAGAGCGTACCGTCGGTCCCGGCCTCGGGCAGGACTCGATCGAGAAGGGCGAACTCGCGGCCTATGTCGGCTCGATCCTGGTCATCGTGTTCATGCTGATCACCTATCGGCTGTTCGGCGTGTTCGCCAACATCGCGGTGGCGATCAACGTCGCCATGATTTTCGGACTGCTGTCGCTGCTCAACGCCACGCTGACGTTGCCGGGCATCGCCGGCATCGTGCTGACCGTCGGCATCGCGGTCGACTCCAACGTGCTGATCTACGAGCGCATCCGCGAGGAATTGCGCGGCGGCCGCAACGCGATCTCGGCGATCGACGCCGGCTTCAAGCGGGCATTGGCGACCATCCTCGACTCCAACATCACCACCTTCATCGCCGCCGCCGTGCTGTTCTACATCGGCACCGGACCGGTCCGCGGCTTTGCCGTGACGCTCGGCATCGGCATCATCACCACGGTGTTCACCGCCTTTACCCTGACGCGCCTGATCGTCGCCGGCTGGGTGCGGTGGAAGCGGCCGCAAACCGTGCCGATCTGAGAGGCCTGTTGTGACCCATACCGTTCTCATTGGCCTTGGCATCCTGATCGCCGTCCTGACCGTGGTCGCGGCGCTCGGCCTGCTGCCGCCGCTGCGCATCGTGCCGGACGACACGCATTTCGATTTCACCCGCTTTCGCCGCATCAGCTTCCCGATCTCGGCGCTGCTCTCGATCCTTGCCATCACGCTGTTCTTCACCCACGGCCTGAATTTCGGCATCGACTTCAAGGGCGGCACGCTGCTGGAGGTGCAGGCGAAATCCGGCACCGCCGACATCGCCGCGATGCGCACCACCTTGAACGGCCTTGGCCTCGGCGAGGTGCAGCTTCAGCAGTTCGGCGGTCCGGCGGAAGTCCTGATCCGCGTCGCCGAGCAGCCCGGCGGCGACAAGGCGCAGCAGGATGCGGTGACGAAAGTGCGCGGCGCGCTCGGCGAATCCGTCGATTACCGTCGCGTCGAGGTGGTGGGACCGCGCGTCTCCGGCGAACTGCTGGCCTACGGCATGATCGGCCTGATGTTCGCGATCATGGGCATCCTGATCTACCTTTGGTTCCGGTTCGAATGGCAGTTCGCGCTCGGCGCCATGATCGCCAACGTCCACGACATCGTGCTCACGATCGGCTTCATGTCGATCACCCAGGTCGATTTCGACCTCACCAGCATCGCGGCGCTGCTGACGATTCTCGGTTATTCGCTCAACGATACCGTTGTCATCTACGACCGTATCCGCGAGATGCTGCGGCGCTACAAGAAGATGCCGATGCCGCAGCTGCTGAACGAATCGATCAATTCGACGCTGTCGCGCTCGATCATCACCCACGTCACCGTGACGCTGGCTTTGCTCGCGCTGCTGCTGTTCGGCGGCCAGGCGATCCACAGCTTCACCGCGGTCATGATGTTCGGCGTGGTGCTGGTCGGCACCTACACATCGATCTTTATCGCGGCGCCGATTTTGATCTATCTCGGTGTTCACACCACGCGGGGTGGAGACGCGGCGCAGGACGCGCCGGCCAAGAAGCCGGACACGGCGGCAGCCAAGAAGTAGCCGGTCATGAGCAACTCCTCGGACGCTCCCCATCTTCCGAGGTCGGCGCCGATCGAGGCCTACGGCAAGGGCGGCTTCGCGTTTGCCGATATGTCGCACCGCGGCTCGCTCTTGTGCCTGCCTGACTCGATCTGGGCCTGGCCGGTCACCAGGCCGCAGGAGATCGACGAATACTCGCTGCAAAAGGTGTTCGCGGCCGCCAATGCGATCGACACGCTGATCGTCGGCACCGGCACCGACGTCTGGGTCCCGCCAAAGGGCCTGCGCGAGGCCCTGCGGGCCGTGCAGGTGGTGCTCGATCCGATGCAGACGGGACCCGCGATCCGCACCTACAACATCATGCTGGGCGAGCGGCGTCGCGTCGCGGCGGCGCTGATCGCGGTGCCATGAGCGCGACAGAGGCACCGAAGGACGGCGCGGCCTTCTGCGCCGATCTGGTGCGGAGCCATGACTTCGTACGCTACGCGTCGACCCTGTTCTTGCCGGGTCCGGAACGGCGGGCGATGCTTGCGATCTATGCCTTCAACATCGAGGTCTCGCGCGTGCACGAGCAGGTCAGCCAGCCGCTGCCCGGCGAGATGCGGCTGCAATGGTGGACCGACATGCTGGCCGGTGCGGGCCATGGCGGCGTCGAGGGCAATCCGGTCGCGGCAGAACTGCTGCACACGATCCGAAATCACCGTCTGCCGGTCTCGCCATTCTCGCAGCTGGTCGAGGAGCACCAGTTCGATCTCTACAACGACCCGATGCCGTCGCTGGCCGCGCTCGAGGGCTATCTCGACGCCACGGCCTCAGTGCTGTTCTCGCAGGCTACGCGCGTGGTGGCGCGACCGTCGGAGGCGATTGATCACCTGGCCCGTCATGCGGGTCTTGCCCAGGGCATGGCGCAGGTCATCGCTTCGTTCGGACGCGACGCCTCACGGCATCAGCTGTTTCTGCCGTTACAGCTGCTGCAGCAGCACGGCGGCAGCAAGGAGGAGGTGTTTGCCGGCAAGGTGACGCCGAACATCCGTGCCGCCATCGATCAGCTTGCGGATGAGGCCCAGGGCCATCTCAAGACCGCATTCGGGCTGCTTGCGGATGTCCCGTCCGGCGTGAGGCCGATCTTCCTGCCGCTCGCCCATGTCAGGCGCGAGCTGAACCGGGCGAGGAGGGACGACTACGACCCGTTCCTGCCGAAGCCGGTTTCACGCCTGCGCACACTCTGGACGTTGTGGCGAGCCGCGCGCACGGAGGAGTTCGGTCGCTAGCTTTGCTCCTTCGAGATGTGCTTGGTGAAGATCCGGATCGTTCTGCCCTTGACCATCGGGCCGCTGTCATAGATGTCGGATGCGATCTGTTCGACCGCGTCGCGCAGCGCAACGAACTGGGCTTGCCGCGCCATGCTCGCCGTTCCACGCGTGCCGGCCAACTCGTCCAGTGCGGCGTCGCTGATCTGGCATTCGATTTCCTGGTCGCCGTTCATCATGGTGAATCCGAACGCCAGTCGTTCGGAATTGTATCCCCCGATCCGGCCACGGGTGAGTGGCATTAAACTTGTCCCTTGAGCGCGCTACCCCTCGCAAAGAGTGAAGCTTCGCGCCACGTTTGTCGAGGGCCACGCGCCGACAAGCGCGCTCTAACCCGCCGGCCGGTCCATCTCGGCGACTTCAAAATTGAAGCGGTCGCGCAAATTCTTGCGTTGCTCGAGGATGTCCTTGAGGAACTCGCGATCGGCGTCGCTGCGCATCATCGGTTCGATCAGGTCGATCTGGTTCATGGCGACGAGCTGCAGGATTTCGGTGCGCGGCTTGCCGGCGGCATCGCGCGGCAGCGCGTGCACGATCTGGATGTGTTCGGGCGGCTTGACGCCCCTGGCCGCGGTAAGCTCGTTGCGCAGCGTCTTTTCCAGCGCGGACTGGTCCGCCTCGACGAAGGCGTAGAGTCCGACGCCGACGCGCCGGTCGGCAAAGGCGACGATCGCGGTGTCGCGCACCTGCGGATTCTTGCGGATCAGATCGATCAATACCGGGGCGTCGTTGACCAGCCTCCGGCCGCCGCCTTCGCGGTCGGTGAAATTGAAGATGCCGCGCGTGATCGCCTGATAGACCTTCTTGCCGGTCTTGAGCCAGATGCTGGCGACCGCGGACTTCTTTGCGAGCACCTTGCGCTCTTTCGGCGTCAACGCCTCCGGCGCGTAGCTGCGCTTGTGCTTCAACAGATGCCGCAGATCCTCATAGGCGGCGATGCGGAACAGTCGGCTGCGGGTCTTGAAGCAGGCGGCAAGCTGGAAGTCGGTGAGGTAGGCGCGGCCATCGCGGCCGACCAGCCAGTTCTGCTCCTTGGCGAGATCGTTGTGGCAGATGCCGGCGCGATGCAGCTTGCGCAACGCGGCCTTGGCGGAACGAAAATAGGCGACGTCGCCGTGCGGCTTCGCCAGATGCAGCGCCGCGCCGTCGATGAAGCCACGGACCAGCGCGCGACGGCCGGCCCACAACAGCTTCGGCCCGACGTCGAGGTCGCGCGCCAAGGTCAGCGCGCGGCGCTCGCGGGAGAACAGATGCAGCGCCAGGGCGAACGACCAGAACGGCACCTGATCGAGCCGGCGCAGCACGCCGTCGACCTCGCCGTCATCGGCGCGGAAGCGGCCGCGCTCGACGGTCGAGAACACGTCGCGCTTGAGCAGCACGCCCTGGCTCCACCGCACCGACAGGGTGGCGTCATCGTCTTTCGGCAAGCTCATGACTGTCAGGCCGCTGCCGCAACGCGCAGATGCTCTGCGATCCAGTGGTCGAGATCGGCGAGCGCGCGCGCGCTGATCGCCTGCTTTTTGGCGACGGTCTTCTCGTTGCCGCGCAGCCGCGAGCCGTCCGGCTTCTTGGTCGGCGCACTGGCCAGCGGCGGGAACAGACCGAAATTGATGTTCATCGGCTGGAACGAGCGCGAACCGGCCTCGATCGTTTCGATGTGGCCACCGGTGATGTGGCCGAGCAGCGCGCCGAGCGCGGTCGTCGCCGGCGGCGGCGTCAGCGCGGCACCGCGCATGTCGGCGGCGGCACAAAGGCCGGCGATCAGGCCGACGCTGGCCGACTCGACGTAACCCTCGCAGCCTGTCATCTGCCCGGCGAAGCGCAGCCGCGGCTGCGCGCGCAGACGCAGCTGACCGTCGAGCAGCTTCGGCGAATTCAGGAAGGTGTTGCGATGCAGGCCGCCGAGGCGGGCGAACTCCGCGTTCTCGAGGCCGGGGATCGTGCGGAACACGCGCTGCTGCGCGCCGTGCTTCAGCTTGGTCTGGAAGCCGACGATGTTGTAGAGCGTGCCGAGCTTGTTGTCCTGCCGCAGCTGGACGATCGCATACGGCTTGACCGTCGGGTTATGCGGATTGGTCAATCCCACCGGCTTCATCGGCCCGTGGCGCAGCGTCTCGTGACCGCGCTCGGCCATCACCTCGACCGGCAGGCAGCCGTCGAAATAGGGCGTGTTGGTCTCCCAGTCCTTGAAGTCGACCTTCTCGCCGTCGAGCAGCGCCGCGACGAAGGCGTCATACTGCTCCTTCGTCATCGGGCAGTTGATGTAGTCGGCGCCGGTGCCGCCGGGGCCGACCTTGTCGTAGCGCGACTGAAACCAGGCCACCGACATGTCGATGGAATCCTTGTGCACGATCGGCGCGATCGCGTCGAAGAATGCCAGCGCGCTCTCGTCGGTCAGAAGCCTGATGGCGTCGGCAAGCGGTGCCGAGGTGAGGGGGCCGGTCGCGACGATGACGTTGCTCCAGTCGGCCGGCGGCAGCCCTGCGACTTCCTCGCGGCTGATCTCGATCAGCGGATGTTCGTTGAGCACCTTGGTGACGGCGGCCGAAAAGCCGTCGCGGTCGACCGCCAGCGCCCCGCCGGCGGGCACCTGGTTGGCGTCGGCCGAGCGCATGATCAGGGAGCCCAGCCGCCGCATCTCGGCGTGCAGCAGCCCGACCGCGTTGTTGGCGGCATCGTCGGAGCGGAAGGAGTTCGAGCAGACCAGTTCGGCGCAGCCTTCGGTCCGATGCGCCTCGGTCATCCGGTGCGGGCGCATTTCGTGCAGCACGGCGCGGACGCCGGCATTGGCGACCTGCCAGGCGGCTTCCGAGCCGGCGAGCCCCGCGCCCACGATGTGCACGGGTTGGGAAGGGGATTGATGCGGTGTCATCGCGCAGCGTTAGCGCGTTTTGATCTCATATGCATCTGAAACCGCACCACAAACGACAACGCCCGCTGTGGAGGCGGGCGTTATCCGTTTAGCAGATGGCTTGCGGCCGATTAGCCGTTGTAGGTGCCGGCGGCAACGCGCGGAATGTCCGAGCGGTCGAGGCCGATATCGGCGAGTTCGCGATCGCTGAGCTGGGACAGTTCGCTGACATTGCGCTGATAATCCCGGAAAGCCTGGATCATGCGGATGAGCGAGAGCAACATGGTAGTCTCCTAGTAATTCAGATTCAGCTTTTCAAAAGCCTCATCGTTGAAGTGAATATAGATGATATAGTGCAGTGCGGTAGTTCCGATGTTGCGATGCAGCTAAGCTCAAAACGCATAGCGGCGGTAAGTTCCGGTTAACCGTTTGGCGCATCGAGCCAGGTCCAGTGGACCAAAGTTCCGCAGAGCCGGGCGACGGCGTCAAAATCTTCTTGAGATCAGTGAGTTAGAAGAATGGTAGTGACTTGAACTACGCCGATCATATGGTAATTACAGACCGTTCGGTCAAGGGATGGCACGCGTCTGACGCCAGATCACGGCGGCGTGTTCCATGCGTGATTCGCATGCGAAATATTGCCGTATGAATGATTTAATATTCATAGCATGATGGGGTTGGCACCTAGGCGGACGCAGCGTCAATCAGTCGCATTGACCTCGGAGGTAGTTCGGCCCCTCCCGCCCGCTCAGATTTTCGCCTGCCGCGCGAACGCGCTGCTGATTATCGGAAGTGCAGCTCGATTGAAGTGAACACGTCGAGCAAAGCTATTGCGGCGCCGCTTCCTTACCGACATGTAATCAAAACACTATGCAACGCATGCGCGATGCGCGCGCAGCGCTCATCACGTTTGTATCGCGCGAAGTTCATTCTGAACGGTGTCGGGAACAGCGAATAATCGTTCCGCAGATTCCGCAATCACGCTGGGATCTGTCCAAGAACAACAGATGGATCATCCCATGATTAAGACATTGATCGCAGCAGCCACCGTGGCTGCCGTTGCCTACGCTGTCGCTCCCGCTCAGGCCGCGCATCGTCATCACGCGGGCCTCGGCTGCAGCGGTGCCAATCTCGGCAAGACCGAAGCTGCAGTCGAAGCTATGGCTGACAATGAGGTCAAATTCGCGGCGGAGAAGGAAGTCTCGCTCGCTCAGGACGCGATGCTGAACAACCAGTGGGGTGCTTGCGGCGCGCATCTCAGCAAGGCTGCCGAAGCCAGCATGGCGAAGTAGGTTTTGATCATGGCGATAGGGGCCGATTGCCTGGGGCAGTCGGCCCTTTTTGATTCATCCGTAGCTGGACCGGCTTTGATCTAGTCAGAGCAGAAGGGTGGCCTCGTCCTTGGCTCGCTGCGCCACGCAAGCTGGTGTGAAAGCGCTACGGAGCCTTGGCGAGCTGGGTGGCGAAGTAGCCGATCGTCTTGGCGTAGACCTCGCTCTTGTTCCACTGCTGGATCACCGCAAAATTCTCGCTGCCGGGCTCCCAGCCCTTGCCCTTCTTCCAGCCATAGCTCTTCAGGTAGTTCGCCGTCGACGCCAGCACGTCGGGCACGTTGTGCAGGAGGTCGCGCTTGCCGTTGCCGTCAAAGTCGACCGCGAACTTGATGTAGGACGACGGCATGAATTGAGTCTGGCCGATCTCGCCGGCCCAGGCGCCGCGCATCTCCTGCGGCGGCAGATCGCCGCGCTCGACGATGCGCAAGGCATCCATCAACTCGGCCTTGAACATGTCGGAGCGGCGGCAATCATAGGCGAGCGTCGCCAGTGAACGTATGGTCGGAAACTTTCCGGTGTTGACGCCGAAATCGGTCTCCAGTCCCCAGATCGCGACCAGGATTTCGCCCGGTACGCCGTAGGCCTCCTCGATTCGCGACAGCACCGAGCCGTAGCGCTTCATCATGTCGGAGCCGCGATTGAGCCGCGGCGGCACCATGCGGCTCGAGAATTGCTCGAAGGTCTGGCTGAACACCTGCTGCGAATGGTCGCGGGCGAGGATCGCCTTGTCCTGCGTGACGCCAGCCAGCCCGGCCTGGATCGCGTTCTGCGAAATGCCCTTCGTCGCAGCCTCTTTCTTGAAATCGTCGAGCCAGGATTCGAACGTGCCCGTGCCGCATTGAGCGGCCAGCGCCGATGCCGTCGAGGTCAGGAGCCACGCGCCGATGGCGAGCGTGCGAAAGCAAGAGCGAGAGGTCATAAGCAATTCACTCCGGAGTCTGCGATGTCATCGATTGGTCGCGCAAGGCGGCGGGTATGTTCGCGGCAACAGCGGCCAAAACAAGGCTCGTGACCGAGCCGCTTTTTCTCAGGCCGCGCTGCAAATGCCACGCCAGTTTCACACCCATTTGACGATCCTGAACGACAAACCGCCGGCCGAACATATCGGCCGGCGGTTGCTTTGACGTTTACGAATCCGGGTTAGCGGCGCTTAGCCGCGATCGCTGCGCCGCCACGGAAACAGATTGGCCGGGAAGTCCGCGGCAGGCTTGCGCTCGCGCGGTTCGGGGATCACCGGCCGCGCATTCGGATCCTTGACGATGACCTCGCGATAGAGATGCCAGGTGGCGTGACCGAGCAGCGGGATCACCACGGCAAGCCCGAGGAAGAACGGGATCGTGCCCAGCACCAGCAGCACCGCGACGATCAGGCCCCAGGCCGCCATCGGCACCGGGTTCTGTGCGACGGCGCGCATCGACGTCACCATGGCTTCGCCGGCGGTCGCCTGGCGGTCGAGCATCATGGGGAAGGCGATCACGCTGATGCAAAGCGCGACGAGCGCGAACAGGAAGCCGACGCCGCAGCCGACCACGATGAGCCACCAGCCTTGCTGGGTGGTCAGCACGCGCGCGGCAAAATCGGGAATGTTGGCCGCGGTCTCATAGCCGAACACCGCCGTGTAGATGGCCTGGGCGGTGGCGATCCAGGTCACGAACAGTGCGAAAAGCAGCGTTCCGACCCCAAGCATCGCGCCGAATGACGGTGAGCGGAATACCTCCATGGCATCCCAGGCAGATGCTTCCCCGCCGTCCTCGCGGCGGCGGCTCATTTCGTAGAGGCCGATGGCGGCAAACGGGCCGAGCAGGGCAAAGCCCGCGGCCAGCGGAAACAGCAGGGGCAGCACGGAATAGCCGTGCACGGTGCGCGCAAGCACGAGGCCGAGCACCGGATAGATCAGGCAGAGGACGATGGCGTGACTTGGCACCGCCTTGAAGTCTTCCCAGCCGAGACGCAGCGCATGATGCAAATCGGACAGGCCGATGGTGCGGATGACCGGCGCAGACGCGGCGCCTTGTCCGCTCTGCGTCATCGAACTGACATTGCCTTGGTATGACGTGGCCATGGTCGTTGTCTCCCTCTGGGCGGTCGCATCTGGCGCCCGGCACGCGGGCACAAACCTGCCGCCTCTCGAAGCGATCACGATCAAGCCAGACGCGAAAGACAGAGCAGGGAACTGGCCGTGTCGCGAACTGTTCGGCAAGGCTACTCCCAAACCGTGGCAAAAGCACTCACGCTTAAGTGAATGTCGCATTGGCAAGCTATGGAGGGGGCTATAGACTTCAACTGCGACCGCGGTCAGGCGTCCCAGCGCCGTCTGGCTTTCACATCTCAACAGTCTTGGGAGCGAACGATGAGCATTTTCGGAAAAATCATGGGCGCGATCTTCGGTAGCAGCGCCAGCGCCGCGCCCGCAGGCGGATCGGCCACAAGCGCAGCTCCCGCCGGTGGATCCGGCAGTGCATCGTCGTCTCCTGCAGCGGTGCCGGCCGGCGCAGCGCCCGCGCAGTCCGTTGACGTCGCCCCCATTCTCGACAAGGCGGTGGCCGCGAAGGGCGAGAAGCTCGAATGGCGCACCTCGATCGTCGACCTGATGAAGGCGCTCGACATCGACTCCAGCCTGTCGGCGCGCAAGGAGCTCGCCAAGGAGCTCGGCTACTCCGGCGACACCAGCGATTCCGCCAGCATGAACATCTGGCTGCACAAGCAGGTGATGACGAAGCTCGCGGCCAATGGCGGCAAGCTGCCCCCGGACATCAAGCACTGAGCGGATCATCATCCCGCACACGGCCAGGGCCCGCGCCAGCGCGGGCCTTTTTTATGGATCGGCGAGCATCTATAGATCGGCGAACAAGAAGGAGAACGCTCATGACTGATCTCGATCGCCGGACGATGCTTGCGACCGGCGCCCTCGCACTGGCCGGCGCCGCCGCGCAATCCGCGCCGGCCCATGCCGAGACCGCGTCGAAGGCGATGTTTCCGGTACCGGCGGTGACGATCCCGATCGTTGGCGCCAGCGAAGTGTTCCAGGTCCGCCGCATCTACTGCATCGGCCGCAACTACGCGGCGCATGCGATCGAGCGCGGCTCCGATCCGACCCGCGAGCCGCCGTTCTTCTTCCAGAAACCGACCGACGCGATCCAGAATGTCGCGATCGGCACGGTCGCCGATCATCCCTATCCGTCGCTGACCAAGAACTATCACCACGAGGTCGAGCTGGTCGCCGCGCTGAAATCCGGCGGCACCAATATTCCGGCCGACAAGGCGCTCGATCACGTCTATGGCTACGCGCTCGGCCTCGACATGACGCGGCGCGATTTGCAGAACGGCATGGCGGCGGAAAAGAAGCCGTGGGAGATCGGCAAGAGCTTTGATCATGCCGCAGTGCTGGGGCCGATCCATCCGGCTGATAAGACCGGCCACTTCACGCAAGGTGCGATATCGCTCGCGGTCAACGGCACGGTGCGGCAGAGCTCGGATCTGAAGAACATGATCTGGAGCGTCGCCGAGCAGATCGCGAAGCTTTCCGAGGCCTTCGAGCTGAAGGCCGGCGACATCATCTATTCCGGTACGCCGGAGAACGTCGGCCCGGTCGTCAAGGGCGACGTGTTGCTGTGCAAGCTCGAGGGCCTGCCCGACATGTCGATCAAGATCGTCTGAGGGGCAGGGCTCTAACCTGCAAGATCCGCGTATTCCGGATGCTTGTTGAGGTAATCCACCACGAAACCGCAGCTGGCGATCACCTTGTGGCCGTCGGCGCGGATCAGATCCAGCGCACCCTTGACCAGCTCCGATGCGATGCCGCGGCCGCGCAGGGCGCGCGGTGTCTCGGTATGGGTGATGATAACGGCCGCGGGCGTCCGCCGGTAATTCGCGAAAGCGAGGCCGCCCTCGGTGTCGAGTTCGAAGCGGTTTTGGTCCCTGTTGTCGCGGACGGCGGCCATCGCAAAATCCCGGTTGATTCGCAGGCCCTGATGTAAGCGTGTGAACCCGCCGATGCAAAGCCGCGACCAACCCGCAAATTGGCATTTGTGGATTGACGATATGCGCATTTTGGCCTGCCTGACCGCCGTGTTGCTCGGCGCCGCGTTGACGCTTCCAGACCCGCCGCAAGCCGCCGCCGGCGACGATCCGAGCTGGCAGACCTGCGTCGGCCTGACGACGGCGCCCGGCGACCGCGTGGCCGCCTGCACCACGGTGATCGACGGCAAGACCGAGACCGGCAAGCGGCTGGCCGGGGCCTATTGCAATCGCGGCCATGGGCTGACCGAGAAGCGCGAGCTCGATGCAGCGCTCGCCGACCTCAACGAGGCCATCAAGCTCGATCCCGCCTACGCCTGCGCCTATACCAATCGCGGCCGCGTCTACGCCTTCAAGCGCGATCTCGATCATGCGATTGCCGATTACGAAGAGGCGATCCGCATCGATCCGGCATTTGCGCTGGCCTACAACAATCGCGGCGATGCCTGGCTCAACAAGGGCGATCTCGACCGCGCGCTGGCCGATCTCAGCCTCGCCATCAAATACAATCCGCAGCTCGCCACCGCCTATGGCAATCGCGGGTTCGTCTACTACCGCAAGCGCGACGCGGCGCATGCGATCGCCGACTTCACCACCGAGATCAAGCTCGAGCCCAACGTGCTCGCCTACATCAACCGCGGCAATGTCTATCGCGATACCGAGCAGCTCGATCGCGCCGCCGCCGACTATGGCGAGGCTGCGAGGATCGCGCCGACCGATGCGCGCGGCTGGCGCAACCGCGGCATGATCCGTCTCTTTCAAGGGGACAACAAGGGCGGGCTCGCCGATTACGACAAGGCGCTGCAATACGATCCGAACGACGTCTATTCCTGGAATAATCGCGGCCAGGCCAAGCTGCGGCTCGGCGACAAGAAGGGCGCGGCGGCCGATTTCCGCAAGGCGCTCGAGCTGCAGCCCGATTTGCAGAGCGCCAAGGGAGCGCTGGCGCGGCTCGGCGGAGCGCGGTGACATCTTGCCGGCAACGATCGCTCCTGCCGTGTCGCACATACGCGGGACGGGCCTTGCGGATGGATGCAGTTCGATTACGTTTGATGACAGACATACGCCCCTGATGCGGCTGGATGGTCGTCTGGTACGGAGTGGCGGAGCCGGCCGCCGACGTATGCCTCTTGTCGGAGGAGGTTCGTCATGTCGGACAATCGTTTCTTCAACACACACCGTCCCTGGGAGGACTGGCTCGGCATGCTGCTCGGCGTGCTGATCATGGTCTCGCCCTGGTTTCCGATGCAGGTGAGCGGCGCTGTCGATATCGAGCGCAGCCACCTCGTCCTCAACAGCTTCATCGTCGGCATGCTGGTGCTCGGCATCGCCCAGCTCGAATATGTCGCGCTGCACCGCTGGGAGGAGGTGGCCAGCATCCTGCTCGGTCTCTGGCTGATGGCATCGCCCATGGTCTTTGGTTACGCCGAGGACCACGCGCTGCAGTTCTGGCACATCCTGCTCGGCGCGCTGGTCGCCTTTATAGGCGCGTTGCAGCTGTGGCAGGACTGGAACCTGAGCGAGCAGGAACTCGCCAAGCACCCGCAGTAGCGGGCTGGGCAGAAAACAACGGGTTGACCGCCGCCGGCGCGCGGTATCATCGGGCCGCGCCCGTCGGGCCTTGCCGAAGGCGGCGGCTTGGCGATAAACCGGGCGGTACCAATCCCTTGCGGCGCTTGAAGACGCCCGGTTCTGACCGAGGAAACACCCGATGATCGTCCTGACCTTGCCCTGTCTGTTGTGCGTATCGGCGGGGCGGCAATGAGCGGGACGGCTGCTGCCGCGCCGCGCGGCGGGATCGCGCGGGTATCGCGCCGGGTCATGAACCTCGCCTACATCCTGACCCAGAACGCCCGCCGCCACGGCGATCGCCCCGGCTTCATCTGGAACGAGAAGGCCTGGTCCTGGCGCCATATCGACCAGAACGTCTCGGCGCTGGCGGCGGCATTGGCCGCGCGCGGCATCGTCAAGGGCGACCACATCCTGGTGCATTCCAAGAACTGCGACGAGATGTTCTGGTCGATGTTCGCCGCCTTCCGGCTCGGCGCGGTCTGGGTGCCGACCAATTTCCGCCTGATGCCGGACGAGGTCGCCTATCTCGCGGCGGCCTCCGGCGCCAAGGCGTTTCTGTGCCACGCCGACTTCCCCGAACATGCCAAGGCGGCCGCCAATCCCGCGCTCGAATTCGTCTGGCAGATCGGGGAGGAGGGCACGTTCGGCGAGGCGACGCTCGGCGATGTCATCGCCAAGCACGCCGGCGCTGTGGTCGAGAACGTTGCCGTCGACTATGACGATCCCTGCTGGTTCTTCTTCACCTCCGGCACCACCGGCCGCTCCAAGGCCGCGGTCTTGACCCATGGCCAGATGGCCTTCGTCATCACCAACCATCTCGCTGACCTGATGCCCGGCACCACGGAAGAGGACGCCTCGCTGGTGGTGGCGCCGCTATCGCATGGCGCCGGCGTACATCAATTGGTGCAGACCGCGCGCGGCGTGCCGACCATCCTGCTGCCGTCGGAGAAGTTCGACATCGCCGAAGCCTTCCGGCTGATCGCCAAGCATCGCGTCAGCAACATGTTCACGGTGCCGACCATCCTGAAGATGATGGTCGAGCATCCCGCCGCCGACCAGCACGACCATTCCTCGCTGCGCTACATCATCTACGCCGGCGCGCCGATGTATCGCGAGGACCAGAAGGCGGCGCTGAACAAGCTCGGCGGCGTGCTGGTGCAGTATTTCGGCCTCGGCGAGGTCACCGGCAACATCACGGTGCTGCCGCCCGGACTTCACGATCCCGAGGACGGGCCGCATGCGCGGATCGGCACCTGCGGCTTCGAGCGCACCGGGATGCAGGTCTCGATCCAGGGCGACGATGGCAGCGAGCTGAAGGCGCACGAGACCGGCGAGATCTGCGTGATCGGTCCCGGCGTGTTCGCGGGCTACTACGACAACCCCGAGGCCAATGCGAAGGCGTTTCGCGACGGCTGGTTCCGCACCGGCGACCTCGGCCACATGGACGAGGAGGGCTTCGTCTACATCACCGGCCGTGCCTCCGACATGTACATCTCGGGCGGCTCCAACATCTATCCGCGCGAGATCGAGGAGAAGCTCTTGACCCATCCCGCGGTCGGCGAGGTCGCGGTGCTCGGCGTGCCCGATCCCTTCTGGGGCGAGGTCGGCGTCGCCGTCTGCGTCGCGCGCGAGGGCACCGAGGCGGTCGCGGAGGCGGAGCTTGCCGCCCATCTCGCGCCAAAAGTGCCGCGCTACAAGATGCCGAAACGCTTCTTCTTCTGGGAGGCGCTGCCGAAGTCCGGCTACGGCAAGGTGCCGAAGCGGCTGATCCGCGACGAGCTCGAGGCGCGCGGGCTGCTCGAAGTGATCGCCAAATCGACGGGCGCGTGAGGCGATGCGCAGCATCGCCCAGCCTGGCGCTCCGCATCCAGAGCGCATCCAATGGGTCAGGGCGCGCGGCCGCGCCTTTTCATTCGTGCTCGAGGCCGGCATTCCCTTGCTCGAAGCCGTGCGCCGCGGCTTTGCGGCGGAGGGCTTTTGCAGCGGCGTCCTGAGCGCGAAAAGCGGCGCGCTCGGGCCGTTCGCCTATGTGATGCCGGCGCTGTCGAAGGATGGCGTCAACGCTGCGTTCTACAGCGACACGTTCCGTCCCGACGGCGTGACCCGGCTCAAGCTGGCGGCGTTGACCTTCGGCGAACGCGACGGCGCGCCGTTCTTTCATTGCCACGGCCTGTGGACTGAGGCCGACGGCCGTTTCAATGGCGGCCACATGCTGCCGGAAGAAACCATTGTCGCCGAGCCGTTCGAGGTGAACGCGTTCGGGATTGACGGCGCGACGTTCCTGGCCGAGGCGGACAGCGAAACCAATTTCAAGCTGTTCGGTCCGGTCGCAGCCGAGCCGCGTGGGGCCAGGACCACGAGCCATGCCTTCGCGCTGCGGCTGCGGCCGAACCAGGATTTTGCCTGCGCGCTGGAAGCCTTCTGCCGCCAGCACGGCATCCTGCGCGCGCGGCTGCATGGCGGCGTCGGCTCGACCATCGGCGCCGTCTTCACCGACGGCCACAGCGTGGTGCCGTTCGCGACCGAGCTCGCGGTGACCGCGGGCGAGATCGCACCGGACGCGGATGGCCGGCTGCATGCCGAGCTCGACATCGCGCTGGTCGACTATCTCGGCGGCATCGCCGAGGGACGCCTGGTGCGCGGCGACAATCCGGTGCTGATGACGATGGAGCTGGCGCTGGAGGTGCTGGCGGAGGCGGAGCAGCCGTAGGGGCGGGCGCTTTCTCCCGGCGGTCGTCCTGGCGTTCGCCGGAGCCGATATCGCGCCGCGGCCTCCGCTGTCCCATAACCACAGACATTCGTTGTCGAAGCGAGCTGTGGCTCAAGCGTTATGCAACAATGACCTTCGGTGGTTATGGGTCCCGGGTCGCGCTTCGCTTGCCCGGGACGACACCTAATTTGTTGCGCGATCTGCGAGTCACATATCCGCATTCTCGCGACATGAATTGTCCGAGGCTTGCCGCCTTCGCCGCCCTCTCTTGACCAGGGGGCGCAGGGGCCGCTCACCTCCGCTTGCGGACATGGATGTTGATGTCGAGGTCGATCTCGCTGACGCAGGTCTGCTCGGTGCGATGCGATCCGCCCTCGTGCCAAGGGCCGTTGCGCAGGCTGATGTCGCTGACGTGAGCGAGCCGCAGGCAGCGCCATTGCGGCAGTTGGCCCGAGCTCGAGCCGCCGAACTGCCAGGCCAGCACGACCTCTTCACCGCTCTTGTTGTGGCCGATGATGTGCGGGCAGAGTTCGCGCGGCCGGCCGTCATAGATGCAGACCGCTTGCTGTTCGTTGAGGATCGCCTTGCGGAAGAGTGCGTAAGACTTGCTGGGCATGGGGCATCCGGCCATCTAGGATTGTTGCGGGCTCTTATCATAAACTGGGCCGCCCGCCATTGTTTCCCCGGATCCGCGCACATGGCCAGACGAAACCGCCCGATCAACATGCCTGCGCCGTATCTGAAGCGGGTCTGGCTCGATCCTGCGCGAATTCCGAACCGCGATGCCTATCCGTTCGTACTGCCGCTGCTGCGCGACGATTTCGAGCTGAGCTTCGACAAGGCGATCACGATCATCGTCGGCGAGAACGGCACCGGCAAATCGACGCTGCTCGAAGGCATCGCCGTGATGGCCGGCTATGACGACGCCGGCGGCGGCAAGGGCTATCGCGCGGTCGACCATGGCAATGCCGTTGAGAAGATGGGCGGCTCGCTTGCGTCGGCGCTGCGTGCCAGCTGGCTACCTAAGATCACGAATGGCTGGTTCTTCCGCGCCGAGAGTTTTTTCTCGGTGGCGCGCTACGTCGACGAGGCCGCGCTGGATGTCGGAGACGTGCCGCCGAACTTCCTGTCCTATTCCCACGGCGAGGGCTTCCTGCGCTTCTTCAACGAGCGTTGCCAGCGGCAGGGCATCTTCATCTTCGACGAGCCGGAATCCGCGCTGTCGCCGTCGCGGCAGATCGAATTCCTCAAATTGTTGCACCGGATGAACGGCACCGGCCACTGCCAGGTGATCATGGCGACGCATTCGCCGGTGCTGATGGCCTATCCGAATGCGACGCTGCTGCGGCTGAGCAAATACGCGCTGGAGCCGGTGGGCCTGAGGGACACCGATCACTACCGGCTGATGCGCGAGTTCTGCGACGACCCCAAGGGGTTCGTCGAGGCGGCGATCGAGGACTGACGCCGCTGCCCGGCAGGCTTGCCTCCCGGGGAAGCCGGCGGGTGCGAGTTCGCTCTGGTGCAAGAAGCAGGTTGCCGGTCTAGTCTAGAACCTCCAATCATAAACTGCGGCATGCGCCAGGCGGCGCAGGGCCGACAGACATCGGGAGAGGACCAAGGATGAGGCGGACGATCGCACGGACTTTCGTGGTGGTGGCGGCATTGGCCGTGTTGGGGGCCGTTTGGGCTCATGGGCCGACCCGCCAGAAGGTGCGGGAATCCATCGAGATCGATGCGCCGCAGGCCAAGGTGTGGGCGGTGATCGGCAATTTCCAGGACATGAGCTGGCTTGCCGGTGTCGCCAAGACCGAGGGCGAGAAGGGCAACGAGATCGGCGCCACACGGCGGCTGACACTGGCGCCCGGCATTACCATCGACGAGGAGCTCTACAAATACGAACCAGAGATGATGAGCTATTCGTACCGGATCACGGCGGTCGACGTGAAGGTGCTGCCGGTCACCAACTATTCCTCGACGCTGACGGTGTCGCCGGCGCCGGACGGCAAGTCGAAGCTGGAATGGGCCGGCGCGTTCTATCGCGGCTTTCCCAACAACGACCCGCCGCCGGAGCTGAGCGACGAGGCCGCGGTGAAGGCGGTGAGCGGGCTCTACAAGACCGGGCTCGAAGCGCTGAAGAAGAAGATCGAGAGCGGGACCTGAGCATGATCCGGAAAAGTGCGAAGCGGTTTTCCGACAAGATCATGCTCAAGACGAGGAGCTAAAGCGCGATGATGGTTTGTCCCAATCTCGTCGGGCTTTAGCCGTGCGCGCGATTGCGCTCGTCGCGCTGCTTGCCAGCCTCGGCGCCGCGCGCGCCGAGGAGGCGTTCGTCACCAACCAGCTCAGCGACGATCTCACGGTGGTCGATCTCGCGACCTCGAAGCCGGTCGCGACCATCGCGATCGGCGGCAAGCCGGCGGGCGTTGCCGTCAGCAATGACGGCCGCTTCGCCTATGTGACCAGCCCGGATGCCAAGGCGGTCACGGTGGTCGACGCGCCGGCGCGAAAGGTCGTGGGGCGGGTCGATGTCGGCGGCGGGCCGCTCGGCATCGCGGTCGCGCCCGATGGCGCGATGGTCTATGTCGCCGACTGGTACGCCGCCGCGGTGCGGGTGATCGATGCCAGAGAGCAGCGTGTCGTCGCAAGTATCGCGGTCGGTGCATCGCCGTCCGGGCTGGCGGTGACACCGGATGGGCTGCTGCTGCTGTCGGCGGATCGCGACGATGACAGCGTCTCCATCATCGATACCGCCTCGCGCGAGCTGAGGGGGATCGTGAAGGTCGGGAGTCGGCCGTTTGGTGTCACCATCGATGCCGATGGCAAGCGTGCCTACACCGCCAATGTCGGCACCAACGACGTCTCGGTGATCGACGTCGCGACCGCGCGCGAGATCGGCCGCGTGCATGTCGGCCTGCGCCCCTACGCGGTGGCGCTGGCGCAGGGCCGCGGCTTCGTCACCGACCAGTATGACGGCAAGGTCAGCGTGTTCGACCTCGCGACGTTGCAGCCCGTGAAGCGGATCACGGTCGGCGATTACCCCGAAGGCATCGAGGCGACCGCCGACGGCAAGCGCATCCTGGTCGCGAACTGGGAAAGCAACACGCTGAGCATGATCGACGCCGCCGAGCTGAAGGTGATTGGCGAGGTCAAGGTCGGCGACGGCCCGCGCGCGTTCGGGGCGTTCCTCAGACGGACGGAGTAGGGGGAAGGTGCGTGGGGTGTCCCAAAATATCGAAAACAACCCCATGCAAAGGAGCAGGCTGCCGTCGAGACTCGGAAAAGCGACTTGACGCGTCGGGCAAATCAGCGGTACGTTTTTATTATTCCGAAATTGTGCAAGCGTCCGCCGCCGCAGGATAGAGCCAACCGGCCCCTGCGGCCGGTCGCCGAGCCGCGCCCCATTGGCTCACCAGCGCGGCAGGCATATATTATCGGGCAAATAAGCGGAACACAGGGAGGATGCCATGCATCATACCTTGGTGCCCAGTGACCGGGTCGAGCATGTCTGCGTCTTCGGGCGCGATGGCGCCAAGCTCGGGTCGATCGAGCGGCTGATGCTCGACAAGGTGAGCGGAACGGTGGCCTATGCCATCATCAAGACCGGAGGCGTGCTGAGTACCCACCACCACTATCCCGTCAGATGGACCGCGCTGCGATTCGATCCTGTGCGGCAGGCCTTCGAGGCCGAGGTGACGCTGGATGATCTGCGGTCAGGACCCTCCGAATTCGACGGCGACGAATTCGACTGGGGCGACCGCTCGCGATCGTACACGCACCCGAACTATTGGGCGGTGTAGCAGAGCGGTTGAGAGACCGTAGCCCGCATGAGCGAAGCGACATGCGGGAGCGGTCAACTTGTTCGGCTGATAGACCCCGCATATCGCTCCGGTCATGCGGGCTACTAAGTCAGGCACATGCCCCAATTCAAGCCCGCCGGCTGGCCTTCCGTCATACCGCGAATTGTCACCCGCGACCTCACTGGCTTGGCCAGATTTCTTCGAGACGTTTTCGATGCGCAGGGCAAAGTGCGCTCCGGCGCGCCAACGGAAATCCGGATCGGAGACTCGATCATCCTGATCAGCGACGGCGGAGGCGTCCGCGAGGCGATGTCGGCCTTTCTCTACGTCTATGTTCGAGACGCGGACGAGACCTATCGGCGGGCGATCGCGGCAGGCGCTGAATCGATCGAGCCGCCTGCGGATACGCCCTATGGCGACAGACGCGCGATGGTGCGGGATGCCTGGGCCAACGTCTGGCAGATCGCCACCTGCCGTGGGAGCTAAGTGTGTAGCCCGCATGAGCGAAGCGATATGCGGGACCGGTCATTGTTGGCCGCGAGAGGCCCCGGATATCGCTTCGCTCATCCAGGCTACTTGCTACGGGCCTGGTCTGCTCGAAGCAGCCACATGACCTGGTCGCGATATCTGAGGGGAAATGCAACCGAAAGCGGATGGTCTTTCGATCCTGACATTTTGCGAGCAGCGTCATTCAGTATCGCAACGTAGGTCATCGCGTTCGGCAGGTCGCCAACCAGCCGCACATCAGCATGCATTACAAGCACGGGACCGTGCGGCAACCACGAGAGATCGCGGATTCATTCCTCGAACCCATCCCAATTGCTCCCAAAGTAACCGGGAAATTCGAGCTGTGCAGCGAGCGTGGCCAAGAGCGCCGCTTTGCTCGTCACATTCTCAAGGATGCTGGCGCGCACCGCTGCAGGGGACGACGCGCCCTCATCTTCGAACGAGATGAATGTTTGCGGCTCGCTCACCCGGCCTGTGTCACTCCGCCGCCTCGCTCGCTGAGCTCTTCCTCGGCTTGCTGTTCGCCTTCTTCAGCACCGGAGCCAGGAACTTGCCGGTGTAGCTGCGCGGGGCCTTGACGATGTCCTCGGGCGGGCCCCAGGCGACGATCTCGCCGCCGCCGTCGCCGCCTTCGGGGCCGAGGTCGATGACCCAGTCGGCGGTCTTGATGACCTCGAGATTGTGCTCGATCACCACCACCGTGTTGCCCTGGGCGACCAACTCGTGCAGCACCTCGAGCAGCTTGGCGACGTCGTGGAAGTGCAGGCCGGTGGTCGGCTCGTCCAGGATGTAGAGCGTGCGCCCGGTGGCGCGCTTTGACAGCTCCTTCGCCAGCTTGACGCGCTGGGCTTCGCCGCCCGACAGCGTCGTCGCCTGCTGGCCGACATGGATGTAGTCGAGGCCGACGCGGTGCAGGGTCTGGAAGGTCTCGCGCACGCGCGGCACCGCCTTGAAGAATTCGGCGGCTTCCTCGACCGTCATGTCGAGCACGTCGGCGATGCTCTTGCCCTTGAACAGCACCTCCAGCGTCTCGCGGTTGTAGCGCTTGCCCTTGCAGGTGTCGCAGGTGACGTAGACGTCGGGCAGGAAGTGCATCTCGATCTTGATGACGCCGTCGCCCTGGCAGGCCTCGCAGCGGCCGCCCTTGACGTTGAAGGAGAAGCGCCCGGGCTCGTAGCCGCGCGCCTTCGCCTCCGGCAGGCCGGCGAACCATTCGCGGATCGGCGTGAAGGCACCGGTATAGGTCGCGGGGTTGGAACGCGGCGTGCGGCCGATCGGCGACTGGTCGATGTCGATGATCTTGTCGATGTGCTCGAGGCCCTCGATGCGGTCGTGCGGCGCCGCGCCCTCGCTGGCGTTGTTCAGCTTGCGGGCGATGGCGCGGTACAGCGTGTCGATCAACAGCGTCGACTTGCCGCCGCCGGAGACGCCGGTCACGCAGGTGAACAGGCCGAGCGGGATTTCGGCCGAGACGTTCTTGAGGTTGTTGCCGCGGGCGTTGACGACCTTGATGGTGCGCCGGTGGTTCGGCGGCCGCCGGTCGGGCACAGGCACCGACAACTCGCCGGTGAGATACTTGCCGGTCAGCGATTTCGGATTGCGCATGATCTGGTCGGGCGTGCCTTCGGCGACGATGTGGCCGCCATGCATGCCGGCGCCGGGCCCGATATCGAGCACATAATCGGCGAGGCGGATGGCGTCCTCGTCATGCTCGACCACGACCACGGTGTTACCGAGGTCGCGCAGCCGCTTCAGGGTGTCGAGCAGGCGGGCATTGTCGCGCTGGTGCAGGCCGATCGACGGCTCGTCCAGCACGTAGAGCACGCCGGTGAGGCCCGAGCCGATCTGCGAGGCGAGGCGGATGCGCTGGCTCTCGCCGCCGGACAGCGTGCCGGAGGAGCGCGACAGCGTCAGGTAGTTCAGGCCGACGTCGAGCAGGAAGGTCAGGCGCTCGCGGATCTCTTTCAGGATGCGCGTTGCGATCTCGTTCTGCTGCGCGTTCAGCGCCTCCGGCACCGTCTCGAACCATTCGCCGGCGCGCTTGACCGAGAGCTCGGAGATCTCGCCGATGTGCTTGCCGCCGATCTTGACGCACAGCGCCTCCGGCTTCAGGCGGTGGCCGTTGCAGCCTTCGCAGGGCACGTCGGAGAAATACTTGCCGAGTTCCTCGCGCGCCCACTCGCTCTCGGTCTCGCGGTAGCGGCGGTTGATGTTGGTGATGACGCCCTCGAACGGCTTCTTGGTGTCGTAGGAGCGGACGCCGTCCTCATAGGAGAACTTGATCTCGTCGTCGCCGGAGCCGTGCAGCAGCGCGTTCTGGACCTTCTTGGTGAGGTCCTTCCACTTGGTGTCGAGCGTGAACTTGTAGTGCTTGCCGAGCGCGGTCAGGGTCTGGATGTAGTAGGGCGAGGATGATTTCGCCCAGGGCGCGATCGCGCCCTTGCGCAAGGTCAGCTCCTTGTCGGGGATGACCAGGTCCGCGTCGATATGCTGCTCGACGCCGAGGCCGCCGCAGGCCGGACAGGCGCCATAGGGGTTGTTGAACGAGAACAGGCGCGGCTCGATCTCGGGGATCGTGAACCCGGAGACCGGGCAGGCGAACTTCTCCGAGAACAGGATGCGCTCGGGCCCGCTCTTGTCGTGGATTTTGGCGGTTTTCTTCTTGTCCTCTTTCTTGTCGTCCTGGGCGGCCGCCGCCGGCGCGTCGGCATATTCAATCACGGCGAGGCCCTCGGCGAGCTTCAGCGCGGTCTCAAAGCTTTCCGCGAGGCGCTGGGCGAGGTCGGGACGCACCACGATGCGGTCGACCACGACGTCGATGTCGTGCGGGAATTTCTTGTCGAGCGCCGGCGCCTCGGACAGTTCGTAAAAGGTGCCGTCGATCTTGACGCGCTGAAAGCCCTTCTTGAGGTACTCGGCGAGCTCCTTCTTGTACTCGCCCTTGCGACCGCGCACGACCGGCGCCAGCAGATAGAGGCGGGTGCCTTCCGGCAGCGCTAGCACGCGATCGACCATCTGCGAGACGATCTGGCTCTCGATCGGCAGGCCGGTGGCCGGCGAATAGGGCACGCCGACGCGCGCCCAGAGCAGGCGCATGTAGTCGTAGATCTCGGTGACGGTGCCGACGGTGGAGCGCGGGTTCTTCGACGTGGTCTTCTGCTCGATCGAGATCGCCGGCGACAGGCCGTCGATCTGGTCGACATCCGGCTTCTGCATCATCTCGAGGAACTGGCGCGCATAGGCCGACAGCGATTCGACGTAGCGGCGCTGGCCCTCGGCATAGATGGTGTCGAACGCGAGCGACGATTTGCCGGAGCCGGACAGGCCGGTGAACACCACGAGCTTGTCGCGGGGAATCTCGACGTCGATGTTCTTCAGATTGTGTTCGCGCGCGCCACGGATCGTGATGGCGCGCGATGAGGAGCCGGCGTTCTGTTGGCGCTTCGCCTTGAGCACTTCATCCATAGCGACAGTTCCGGGCGCATGCTTGGCGCCTTTTGGGCGCGCATCGCCGGTGATGCCGGGACCTTGCGCCGATGGGGTGTGAAGACTGGAACGTAGGAAGAACGGTCGACAATTTCCAGTGCTGAGTCGCGTCCATCAACGGATAGTTTGCCTGATGGCAGCAGCCGTCAGCAGCGCCGGTTCCGCTAGAGCCTTTTCCCGCTTCGATGGGATCGGAACGGGAGCTCTGGATTCCTGCTGTGACGCGTTTTCTTGACGCGAACCGCAATTCACTTCGCTCGAAAACGCGCTTACGCAAAAAGGCCGGCGCTAGGCCGGCCAGTGCGATCTGACCGCCGATGGCGGTCAGGCAATTCGCTCAGGCTTAGTACTTGGCGACGATCGGGCCGCCGAAGTGATAGTTGACGCCGAACTGGGCGCTGTGCAGCTCGAGCGTACCGGACGGCACGCCGAAATAGTTCTCGCTGTCGAGGCTGCGATACAGGTATTCGCCCTTGATCGACCACTGCGGCGCGATGAACGCCTCGACGCCGGCGCCGACGGTCCAGCCGGAGTGAAAGTTGCTCTGCGAGGCGGTCACGCCGAGCGCGGTGACGCTGACCTCGTTGTTGGCCCAGGCGTAACCGCCGGTGCCATAGAACAGCACCTTGTCGACGGCGAAGCCGAGGCGGCCGCGCACGGTGCCGAGCGAGTCGATCTTGCTGCGGGCGGTGACGCCGAGCGCGGAGACCGATGCGTCGATGTCAGCGCCTGCGGCGTCGACCTCGAGGCCGTACACGATGTTGCCGGCTTGCCAGTTGTAGCCGATGGTGCCGCCGCCGAAGCCGCCTTCCATGCTCGGGGTGCCGGAGTTCTCGCTGGCGTAGCCGCCGAAGCCACCGACGTAGAAGCCGGTCCAGTTGTAGATCGCGGCTGGCGGCGGAGCCTTCACGTAAGGCGCGCGTGCCGCCATGTCGGCGGCCATTGCCGGTGCAAAAGCGCTCAGTGCAAACATGCCGGCCGAGGCCAGCAAAACAGTCCTCATTTTCAAAGTCCCAGTCCCATTTTCTTGTTGTCCCTTCAGATATCTTGAAGAGAGCGTCACAGCAGTGTCGCGTGACGTGCTGGTGCTTCTACAGAGAAATGCCGGAACGTGTGTATCCGCGAAACCACAACGCACCGAAAACGGCCCCGGTGAGGTGCGCGTGCACACGCAACGAAAAAGCCGGCGCACAAACAGGCGCAAACAAAAAGGCCGGCGCGAGGCCGGCCTTTCGTCTGGATCAATCGGCCTGGCGCGATCAATAGCGCGCGACGACCGGACCACCCCACTTGTAGTTCACGCGGACGGTAACGAGGTCGACGTCCTGGCGATCGCGGATGGTGCTGTTCAGCGTGCCGTTGGGGGCGATCAGGTTATAGGTCTTGTCCTGCATGAACAGGTGGTCGTATTCGATGCCCGCGGTCCAGTTCGGCGCGAAGCCGACTTCGATGCCGGCGCCGACGGTGCCGCCCCAGCGGGTGTCGCTGGCGCTGCCGACCAGCACGCCGGTTGGGGTGAAGTAGGTGTTGAAGCGGTTGTCGGTCAGCGCCGCGCCGCCCTTGGCGTAGAGCAGCACGTTGTTGACGGCGTAACCGATCTGGCCGGTGAACAGGCCGAACGCGTCGATCTTGGACTGGTTGGTGAACAGGCCCGGGAAGATCGCGCTGTTGTTGCTGCCCTTCAGGTCAGCCCAGTCGCCCTGCGCTTCGAGGCCGAACACCCAGGCGCCAGCCTGCCAGCGATAACCGATCTGGCCACCGGCGACGCCGCCGGTTGCATCATGGCAACCATCTGATGCGAGGAAGATGCCGGCCGGGAGCTGGTCCCAGCAATTGTGGCTCGAGCCCCAGCCGCCGTTGGCGCCGATGTAGAAGCCGGTCCAGTCATAGATCGGGGCAACCACGGGCGGCGGCGCCTTGGTGTACGGGCGCGCAGCGAGATCGGCAGCCGCGGCAGGCGCAGCAAACGCAATCAGAGCAACCGTACCGAGCAAAAACTTCTTCATTATCAATCCCCCAGCACCCCGATCGGCTTCCAAACGGTCCCGAAGCACGATCCCAGACGCGAGCGCCCGCGCCATGGTTGGAGCTATACGCTGATTCAACCGAAAACGCAGTCTCCCAAATGCAACACTCGCGGGAGAAGTATCGATAAGGCAAGCTGCTGATTTGTTTGTTGTTTTTCTAAATCTTGCTGCCGAGCGTCGGCCTGCACCGAGATCGACTGCCGCTCTGACGGCACTCGCCGCTTCTACGGATGGTTGTGGCGAACAAAACTGGAACGATGCCGGATCCGGTGCTATATCCCGATATCCGTGGATAACCGCGAGACGGCAAAGGCGACGAGCCGGCACCGGCGTATAGGGTCATCCACGACGCCTGCGGCGTAAGTGGCGAAGGTTGAGAGTGGCGGCCGAATGTCCGGACGCCCGGTTTTTGAGTGGAGATGATGCGATGGCAGGAAGCGTGAACAAGGTGATCCTGGTGGGAAACCTCGGCAAGGATCCGGAAATCCGGCGGACGCAGGACGGCCGTCCGATCGCAAACCTTTCCATCGCCACCTCGGAAACCTGGCGCGACAAGGGCACCGGCGAGCGCAAGGAAAAGACCGAGTGGCACCGCGTCGTGATCTTCAACGAGGGCCTCTGCAAGGTCGCCGAGCAGTATCTGAAGAAGGGCGCCAAGGTGTACATCGAGGGGCAGTTGCAGACCCGCAAATGGACCGACCAGAGCGGCGTCGAGAAGTACTCGACCGAAGTCGTGCTGCAGGGCTTCAACTCCAACCTCACCATGCTCGACGGGCGTGGCGGTGGGGGCAGCAGCTTCTCCGATGATGGCGGCAGCGATTTCGGTTCGGCCGGACCAGTCAGCTCGGCGCCGCGCCGCGCCGTCGCCGCGGGTGGTGGCAGCAGCCGCAACAGCGACATGGACGACGACATCCCGTTCTGAGCAGCGGTCGCGCTTCCGTCGATTCCGTCAGGCGCCGTTCCGTGAAGATCATTTCCCGGAACGGTCGTTGCGATCGGCACCAGCAATTTCCTCGTGTGGAATATGAGGATAACCCGGTAACTCTCTGTCAGAACGTCGGTGGTTCGACGTAAGGGGATGCGGGTTCCCTGGACTTTGACACAGCCTGATGTAAATGATATTTACATTGGCCTGCGGCATTTGATGCCTGGCCGCGAGCTTCACCCGAGGGCCGGCCATCATGAGCCTCGCGCCATTGCTCGACGCCGCGCCTGCGATCCTGCTCCACGCCTTTGCCGCGATGGCCGCCTTCGTGCTCGGCTCCATCCAGCTCGCCGCCCCCAAGGGCACGCTGCCGCACCGGACCCTGGGCTGGATCTGGGTGATCCTGATGCTGGTGGTCGCCGGAAGCTCGTTCTGGATCCATCAGATCCAGCTGGTCGGTCCCTGGAGCCCGATCCACCTGCTGTCGATCTTCTCGCTCGCCATGCTGGCGCTCGGCGTCACGGCCGCACGGAGCCACAATGTCCGCCGCCACAGGTTCACGATGATCGGCATCTTCTTCGGCGCGCTGCTCATCGCCGGACTGTTCACCTTGATGCCCGGGCGGATCATGCACGCAGTGGTTTTCGGCCACTGACTGGCGAGGCGAACTGCCACTGGCGAGTGGCGAATAGGGATTTTTCCATCCGCTATTCGCCATTCGCCACGCGCTTCCCGACCAGGCAGCCGGAACCTCGGTGCTCCACCCGTAAGTGCATGAAAAAACGAACGGAAAAACGGCTTGCCGGAGCCGCGCAAGGGTGGTTATCAGGCCCCTGATGGGCTATATGATTCCCCAGCAGAACCGACCGGATTTCCCCTTTGTCCGATAACGACGACCACAAGCCCGGCGAGCCGCCGGGACCCTCAGATATTCGTCCCGTTTCCATCCTCGACGAGATGAAGAAGTCCTATCTCGATTACGCGATGAGCGTGATCGTGTCGCGTGCGCTGCCCGATGCGCGCGACGGGCTCAAGCCGGTGCACCGGCGCATCCTCTATTCGATGCATGAGCAGGGACATACGCCGGACAAGAAATACGTCAAATCCGCCCGCGTCGTCGGCGACGTGATCGGTAAATATCACCCGCATGGCGACCAGTCGATTTACGACGCGATGGTCCGCATGGCGCAGGATTTCTCACTGCGCGTGCCGCTGATCGACGGCCAGGGCAATTTCGGTTCGGTCGACGGCGATCCGCCGGCCGCCTATCGATATACCGAAGCGCGGCTGACCCGGGCGGCGCTCGCCGTGCTGGCCGACATCGACATGGAAACGGTCGATTTCCAGCCGAACTACGACAACTCCGAGCAAGAGCCGTCGGTTCTGCCGGCCCGGTTCCCGAACCTTCTGGTCAATGGCGCGGGCGGCATCGCCGTCGGCATGGCGACCAATATCCCGCCGCACAATCTCGGTGAGGTCGTCGATGCCTGCGTGGCGCTGATCGACAATCCGGCGCTCACGATCGACGAACTGATCGACATCATTCCCGGACCGGACTTCCCGACCGGCGGCGTCATCCTCGGCCGTCAGGGCATTCGCAGCGCCTACCACCTCGGCCGCGGCTCGATCGTGATGCGCGGCAAGGTGACGATCGACACCATCCGCAAGGATCGCGAAGCGATCATCATCACCGAGATTCCCTATCAGGTGAACAAGGCGACGATGGTCGAGCGTATCGCCGATCTCGTCAAAGAGAAGAAGATCGAGGGCATCGGGGACCTGCGCGACGAGTCCGATCGTGACGGCTATCGCGTCGTCATCGAGCTGAAGCGCGAAGCGGTGCCCGACGTGGTGCTGAACCAGCTCTACCGATTCACACCGCTGCAGACCAATTTCCCGGCCAACATGCTGGCGCTGGATTCCGGCCGTCCGCAGACGATGAATCTGAAGGACCTGCTCACCATCTTCGTCGCGTTCCGCGAGCAGGTGGTGACCCGGCGGACCAAGTTCCTGCTCGGCAAGGCGCGCGACCGCGCCCACATCCTGGTCGGCCTCGCGATCGCGGTCGCCAACATCGATGAGATCATCCGCGTCATCCGGACCTCGCCCGATCCGAACACCGCGCGCGAGGCCCTGATGTCACGCGACTGGCCGGCACGCGACGTCGAGGCGATGATCACGCTGATCGACGATCCCCGGCATCGCATCAACGAGGACGGCACGCTGCGGCTGTCGATGGAGCAGGCCAGGGCCATCCTCGACCTTCGCCTGCAGCGCTTGACCGCGCTGGGCCGCGACGAGATTTCCGAAGAGCTCGACAAGCTCGCGGCCGAGATCGCCGACTATCTCGACATCCTGCGCTCGCGCGCCCGCGTGCAGGGCATCGTCAAGACCGAACTGGCCGAGGTGAAGCAGCAGTTCGCCACCCCGCGCAAGACCGTGATCATCGAGCAGGAAGGCGAGGTCGAGGACGAGGACCTGATCCAGCGCGAGGACATGGTCGTCACCGTGTCGCATGCGGGTTACGTCAAGCGCGTGCCGCTGTCGACCTACCGGGCGCAGCGCCGCGGCGGCAAGGGCCGCGCCGGGATGCAGACCCGCGACGAGGATTTCGTCTCGCGCCTGTTCGTGGCGTCCACGCACACGCCGGTGCTGTTCTTCTCGTCGCGCGGCCAGGTCTACAAGGAGAAGGTCTGGCGGCTGCCGATGGCCGCGCCGAACGCGCGCGGCAAGGCGCTGATCAACATCCTGCCGCTGGAGCAGGGCGAACGCATCACGACGATCATGCCGCTGCCGGAGGATGAATCCTCCTGGGCCAATCTCGACGTGATGTTCGCGACGACCGGCGGCACCGTTCGCCGCAACAAGCTGTCCGACTTCGTCGACGTGCGCCGTTCCGGCATCATCGCCATGAAGCTCGGGGAAGGCGAGGCGATCGTCGACGTCCAGATCTGCACCGAGCATGACGACGTGCTGCTGACCGCCGCCGGCGGCCAGTGCATCCGTTTCCCGGTCACCGATGTGCGCGTCTTCACCGGCCGCACCTCGATGGGCGTGCGCGGCATTGCGCTGCCCGAGGCCGACAAGCTGATCTCGCTGGCGATCCTGCGCCATGTCGAGACCACGTCGGACGAGCGCTCGGCCTATTTGAAGATGCGCCGCGCCGTGGCCGGCGAGGCCGCGACCGAGGAGCCGGTCGAGGCCGAGGGCGAGGAGACAGCGAATGCGATCCAGCTGTCGCAGGAGCGCTATGCCGAACTGTCGGCGGCCGAGCAGGTGGTGCTGACCGTCTCCGTCAACGGCTATGGCAAGCGGACCTCGTCCTACGAGTACCGCACCACCGGCCGCGGCGGCAAAGGCATCGTCGCGATGAGCGTCAACAACCGGAACGGCAACCTGGTGGCGTCGTTCCCGGTCGAGGACGCCGACCAGATCATGCTGGTCACCGACAAGGGTCAGCTGATCCGCTGCCCGGTGGCCGATATCCGCGTCGCCGGCCGCTCGACCCAGGGCGTGATCGTGTTCGACACCGCCGAGGACGAGCACGTGGTCTCGGTCGAGCACATTCCTGAAGAGGAAAACGGCGAGAACGGCAACGGCGGCTAGCGCCGCCGTTTCGGAGAACCCCCAGCCCGAATGCAGCCAACGGGGCGCGCACAACATGCGCGCCCCGTTGACAGGCTCCGCGAAATCCGGCGGCCTGCCTTACGCCCCTAGCCCAAGGGCAACGCCCTATGCTTTGATGGGGTCCGGCGGATCTACCGATTTCGGGAGGCCGTTGTGACCGATCATCGCGTTGAGCGGCGGCTTGCAGCTATCCTGGCGGCTGATGTGGCCGGATATAGTCGGTTGACCGGCCTGGACGAGGAAGGGACACACGTCCGGCTGAGGGAGTGTCTGCGTGGACTCGCTGATCCCAAGATCAGCGAACACCGTGGCAAGGTCGTCAAGCACACGGGCGACGGCATGCTCGCCGAGTTCGGCAGTGTCGTGGATGCGGTGCGTTGCGCCATTGAGGTCCAGCGCGGAATGGCCGAGCGAAATGCCACGGTGCCGCAACTCAAGCGGATCGAATTCCGCATTGGCATCCACGTCGGCGACATCATCGTCGATGAAAACGATATCTTTGGAGACGGCGTCAATATCGCCGCCCGCCTTGAAGGGATCGCGGAGCCCGGCGGGATCTGCATCTCGGACGATGCGCAACGTCAAATCCGCGGCAAGGTCGATGCCGTGTTCGAGGACATGGGCTCGCAGAACCTGAAGAACATTGCTGAGCCGATGCGCGCGTGGCGATTGAGGATAAACGCGGGCCATCCCGCTAGCGCCCCGACCGAGCCGCCGGTCGACAGCGCGCAAGCTCTGGCGCTCCCTGACAAGCCGTCGATCGCCGTGCTGCCGTTCGAGAATATGAGCGGCGACCCCGAGCAGGAATACTTCGCGGACGGAATGGTCGAGGAAATCATCACGGCGCTGTCGCGCTTCAAATGGCTGTTCGTGATCGCCCGAAATTCGAGTTTTACCTTCAAGGGCCGGGCGGTCGATATCAAGGAGGTCGGCCGCAGGCTCGGCGTCCGCTATGTCCTTGAGGGGTCTGTGCGCAAGGCCGCGGGGAAGGTTCGCATCACCGGGCAGTTGATCGATGCGGTTACCGGAACGCACATCTGGGCAGACAGGTTCGAGCGTGACCTGACGGACATATTCGCTCTCCAGGACGAGGTGACCGTCGCCGTCGTCTCGGCCATTCAACCAAAATTGCTGCAGATCGAAATCGGCCTGTCGGCACGGCGACCAGAGAACCTCACCGCCTATGATTTCTATCTCCGCGCCATGCAGCAGCATTACCTGATGACCGCCGACGGGTTGGCCGAGGCGATCAGGCTGGCGCATCGTGCTTTGGAGCTTGATCCCCGGTTCGGCTTTGTCGCCGCTCTGGCAGGTCTCGCTCACATGCAGAACATCCTTTGGGGGCATGCCGTCGATCCTCAATTTGACCGCAAGGAAGCGGTCCGGCTGCTTCGCCTGGCATTGAGCATCGACGATGGTGATGCGGAAACATTAGCCTGGGTTTCCCTCACCTCGGCGTACATGGTCGGCGATTGTGAGAGTGAGATCGAATTGGCCGACCGGGTGGTCGCTCTCAATCCGAATTCATATCGCGCATGGACCGCCAGAGGCAGCGTCTACAGAGTTGCCGGGCTTCCCGATGAAGCGGTCCGGAGTTTTGAACGCGCCATCCGCCTGAGCCCGTTAGACCCGCGGCTACCCATCACGTTTGTTGGGATGGGGATGGCCTTCATCGAGCTTCGCCGCTTTGACGAGGCCATTGCCGCAGCGAATAAATGCCGGCGCCAGAATGCCTCCTATTCGCTGGCCTACCGTTGTCTCGCGTCCGCGTTCGCTCATCTCGGACGCGACGCGGAGGCGCGCGAGGCGGCGGCGCTCCTGCTTCAGCTCGATCCCGCCTTTACAATTTCCGCAATGATCGCCAGGGGCGGGTACCCAAACGCGCAGCTGTTGATCGAGGGGCTTCGGAGGGCGGGATTGCCCGAATGAATTATGCCCGCGGGCGCCGACGAGGCGGCCATCGGGAGCCCGCGCGAACTGCGCGGACATGTAGGCGCGGTTGGTCGGGTACGACGTCCAGACGCCGTGCGGGCCGATATAGCCGAAGCTGTCGAGCGTGATGCCATTGATACGGCGGAGTGCCGTGCCCATGGCGGCGTAGATCGAAAACAGCTCCTGATCCGTCGGCGCCGCCTCGCGGTTGCCGAGCACGACGCCGTCGAGCTTGCTCATCAGCACAAAATTGAAGTCGATCAGCGCGCGGCTGTCGTCGGCTATGAGGATGCGGGGAATGGCAATGCCGGCGTCGCGCAGAAGACCGAGGACATAGACCTCCTTCGCCATCTTCCATTGCAGCTGGGCGGGGTAGACCTTGAGGATGCAGCTTGGCGCGTCAGCCCGCGTGATCTGGAGGATCGTGCTGATCTCGCCGCCGCGTAGCTCGGTGATGCCTGCCACGCGCGCGCCTGGCGCAATCCGATCGATGATCGCCTGAGCCTGATCGATCGGAATCGCCAGCCGCGGCTTCAGCTGAAGAGGCGGATCGTCTGACATGTCCGCATCCGGGCTGTGGGACTAGATCTCGATCTCCGTCCCGAATTCCACGACCTGTCCGGTCGGCACGCCGAAGAACGCCGCCGACCGTTCGGCGTTGCGCTGCAGGAACGCGAACAGCGATTCCCGCCACACCCACATGCCCGGAATGTCTTCCCGCGGGATGATGGTCTCGCGGCCGATGTAGTAGGTCACATCGGTCAGACGGAGACCGGGCAGTTTGCCCTGACGACAGGCGAGCTTTAGCCCTTCGTAAACGGTCGGATATTGCATGAAGCCGTAACGCAGGATGACGCGGATGATGCCCGGGGTGACGTCGTGAACCACAACGCGATCCTCGTCCGGGATGCGGGGGGATTCCTCGATCTGTACGGTGACCAGCAGCACGCGCTGGTGCAGCACGTGGTTGTGCTTAACGAACTGGGTCAAGGCAAGCGGCACGCCGTTAGGGGCGGAGGCGAGGAATATGGCGGTGCCCGGCAGCCGGCTGTGGCACTTGTTGACCGCGGTCTCGATCAGATCTTCTTCCGGCTGACGCAGCTTGCTGCGCGCCGTCTCGACCAGTTTCACGCCACCGCGCCAGGTCAGCATCAGGAAGGCCACCGCAGCGGCGAGCAGCAGCGGGAACCAGCCGCCTTCGAACAGCTTGGTCGAGTTCGCCGCAAAGAAGATCGCGTCGATGATGAAGAAAAAGCCGTTCACGGCGATCACGATGATGGGCGAATAGCCCCACTGGATCGCGACCAGCGCTGCAAGCAGCGTGGTGATCGCCATCAACAGCGACACTGCGATGCCGTAGGCGCCGGCGAGCGCGTCCGAGGTGCCGAAGGCGAGCACCGCGCCGAGTGTCCCCGCGGCGAGCAGCCAGTTCACCAGCGGCACGTAGATCTGCCCGATGGCATCGCTCGTGGTGTGCTCGATGTGCATGCGCGGCAGGAAGCCGAGCTGGATCGATTGCTGGGTCAGCGAGAACACACCCGAGATGATGGCCTGCGAGGCGATCACGGTGGCAATGGTCGCGAGCAGGACGAGCGGGTAATGCGACCAGTCCGGCGACAGCTGGAAGAACGGGTTTTCGATCGCGGTCGGGTCGGTGATCAACAGCGCGGCCTGGCCGAAATAGTTCAGCACCAGAGCGGGCAGGCAGACGGCGAACCAGGCGAGCCGGATCGGAAAGCGGCCGAAATGCCCCATGTCGGCATACATCGCCTCACCGCCGGTCACCGCGAGGAAGGCGGCGCCGAGGATGGCGAAGCTGACGTGAAAATCCTGATGGATCAGAAAATCGAATGCATAGAGTGGGCTCAGCGCAACCAGCACGCCGGGCGCCTTGACGATGCCGTGAATGCCGAGCGCTGCCAGCACGGCGAACCAGAACAGCATCACCGGGCCGAAGATCCTCCCGATGAAGCCGGTGCCCTGCTTCTGCATCATGAACAGGCCGATCAGGATCACGACGGTGATTGGCACCACCGCAGGGGTCAGCGAGGGCGCGTCGACCTTGAGGCCCTCGATCGCCGACAGCACCGAGATGGCCGGCGTGATCGCGCCGTCGCCATAGAGCAGGGCGGCGCCGATCAGGCCGACCACCAGAAGATGGGCGCGCCAGGTGCCGGGCGCCGCGTTGCGCGCCGAGAGTAGCGCCAAGAGCGCGACGATGCCGCCTTCGCCGCGGTTGTCGGCGCGCAGGATCAGCATCGCGTATTTGATCGAGATGATCAGGATCAGCGCCCACAGGATCAGCGAGACCACGCCGAGCACCGCGCTCTCGGTGAGCGGACCGCCATGGGTGGCGGCCTTGGCGGCTTCCTTCAGGGCATAGAGGGGGCTGGTGCCGATGTCGCCATAGACGACGCCCAGGGCACCGAGCGTGACGGCAACCGGGATCGGACTGGACGGGGGGTGGCCAGAAGAAACGATGGCGGGCGTACTCGTCACGGCAATCCCCCGGTGTCTTGCGCGCGCCGGGTCATCCGGCCGGGCGCCTTAGACGATAGTCTGCGACGGGACGTCGCAAATTACCATTGGGTTTTGTGTGACGGCCTGACCTTACGCCGGGCTGACGAGGGACGTCGCTCGACTACGGGCTACGGGGTACGGTCGGCGGTGACCAGGCGGGCTTCGCGAACCACTGTCTTGTTGCCGGCGCTGCGCAGGCACGCGGCCTCGAAATTCGGCCAGGCCTGCTGCGAGCAGTCCTTGCCGACCGGGTGGACGTCGAGACGGTCGCTCTTGGCCAGCGGCTGCGGGGTGGAGGCTTCGACCTGCGGCGCAAAGCCCGGCAGCACGGTGAGCGCGGCGGCAATGAACGCGGCAACAGCGATGGCGGAAAGTGCCTTGATCATGACGGTCCCCAGTTGATCGGGCCGCCCGGGCCCGTCGTTTCGTTGTCCAATGTCTACCGGCCGCAAGTTTCCTGGTGTCTTCGCCACCGCGGGAAATGGTTTCGTCGCGGGCCGGTTTTGTTTCGTCCGCCAACGGCCGACGAAACATTCACCCCGTAGACGCTGGCATCCCAGGACTCGTTCACTGGACGACTGGAAATTTGTTCCGAGCGAGCAATGGAACCCGGGCGGCTTGCCGGGGAGAGCCGGGCGGGTTAGGAGGGACCATGTCCCGTATCGCGATCTATCCCGGCTCCTTCGATCCCGTCACCAACGGCCATCTGGACGTGGTGAAACAGGCCGTCTTCCTTTGCGACCGCCTGATCGTCGCCATTGGCGTCCATCCCGGCAAGAAGCCGCTGTTTTCCACCGAGGAACGGCTGGCCATGGTCCATGAGGTGTTCGGCCCCATCGCCCAGCAGGCAGGCTGCGCCTTCGAGAGCGCGACCTATGACAATCTCACGGTCGCAGCGGCGCGCGCGGCCAAGGCCACGCTGATGATTCGCGGCCTGCGCGACGGCACCGATCTCGATTACGAGATGCAGCTTGCCGGCATGAACGAGGCCATGGCGCCCGAGGTGCATACCGTGTTCGTTCCGGCGTCGGTTGCGGTCCGCCCGATCACCGCCACACTGGTGCGCCAAATCGCCCAGATGGGCGGCGACTTCTCTTCATTCGTGCCGTCATCAGTCGCAGCTAGCCTGAAGGCCAAGTTCGCCGGCTGATCCCGGCGGCCTGCCACACCCCAACGTTAAAGCTCCGGAGTTGCCATGATCCGCATTCTTGCATTCGTTGCTGCGCTGCTCTGCGTCGTGCCCGCGGTCGCACAGCCGCTGCCGGCCAATCTCGACAAGGCCGATGCGATCGTGATCGACACCACCAAGGGCCGCATCGTCATCAAGCTGCGCACCGATATCGCGCCCAAGCATGCCGAGCGCATCAAGCAGCTGGCGCGCGAGGGCTTCTACAACAACGTGCCGTTCCATCGCGTAATGGACGGCTTCATGGCGCAGACCGGCGACGGCCAGAACTTCAACGGCACCGGCGGCTCGAAATATCCGAACCTGAAGCAGGAATTCTCCCAGGTCCCGTTCAAGCGCGGCATCGTCGGCATGGCCCGGCGCGGCGACAGCGTCGACAGCGCCAATTCGCAGTTCTTCATCATGTTCGCCGACGGGCCGAGCCTGAATGGCCAGTACACCGTGATCGGCGAGGTGGTGCAGGGCATGGACGTGGTCGACAAGCTGAAGAAGGCGTCTGCGGGCTCTCCTGGTGGAGCCGTCACCGATCCCGACAAGATGGTGAAGGTGCAGGTCGCATCCGACATCAAGTGATCCGCATGGCGGCGCGCTGCAAACCACTCGCCTGGTTCGCCGCGCCGCTGGTTTGCCTGACGCTGACCGCACCGGTGCAGGCCGAGCCGGAGCAACTCAATACGATCAAGGACGTTGTTCTTGCCATCCACCGCTGCTGGCGGCCGCCGCCGGCAGACAAGGCCGGCCCGATCGACATCACCGTCATTGTCAGCTTCAACCGCGAGGGCGCGATCCTCGGGCATCCCAGGATCAGCTATGAATCGCAGGAGGCGACCGACAACGACCGGATTGCATACCGGATCGCGGTGATGGAGACGTTGCAACGCTGCACGCCGTTGCCATTTACCGAGAGCCTGGGCGGCGCAGTCGCCGGCCGCCCATTCGCGATCCCGTTCAGGAATAAGAAGTATCCACCCCGAAGCCAGGAGAAGCGAGCATGGCTGCTACCGAAAATACTCTGATCCTCGAAACCACCCAGGGCCCGGTCACGATCGAGATGCGCCCGGATCTCGCGCCCGGCCACGTCGCGCGGATCAAGGAGCTGGTGCGCGAGGGCTTCTACGACGGCATCGTATTCCACCGCGTGATCGACGGCTTCATGGCGCAGACCGGCTGCCCGCAGGGCACCGGCATGGGCGGCTCCGGCAAGAAGCTGAAGGCCGAATTCAACAAGGAGCCGCATGTCCGCGGCACCGCCTCGATGGCCCGCGCCGCCAATCCGGATTCCGGCGACAGCCAGTTCTTCATCTGCTTCGACGACGCCTCGTTCCTCAACGGCCAGTACACCGTCTGGGGCAAGGTCACCGAGGGCATGGAGAACGTCGACAAGATCAAGCGCGGCGAGCCGGTGAAGGATCCGGACAAGATCGTCAAGGCGCGCATGGCCGCCGACGCGGCGTAAGTCAAACACTCCGTCATTCCGGGGCGATGCGCAGCATCGAACCCGGAATCTCGAGATTCCGGGTTCACGCTTCGCGTGCCCCGGAATGACGGCGCTGAAGTATTAGTCACCGCCATGCGCACCGACCTCTTCGACTTCGAACTGCCCCCGGAAAGCATCGCGCTTCGCCCCGCGAGCCCGCGCGATGCCGCGCGGATGCTGGTGGTGCATCCGGGCGGCGTGCTGCGCGACGCCGCGATCGCCGACCTGCCGCGGTGGCTGGAGCCGGGTGATCAGATCGTCGTCAACGACACCAAGGTGATCGCGGCGCAACTCAAGGGCCGCCGCATCGGGCGCGACACCGAACCGAAGATCGAGGCGACCTTGATCAAGCGGCTCGACGGCTCACGCTGGCAGGCGCTGGTGAAGCCGGCGAAGAAGCTCAGCCCCGGCGACACCATCCGCTTCGGCAATGAGGGCAGGGTGTGCCTGCTCGGCAATCTCGATGCAGAGGTCGAGGCCAAGGGGCAGGAGGGCGAGGTGACGCTGTCATTCTCGTTCCATGGTCCGATGCTCGACCAGGCGATCGCCGATGTCGGCGCCACGCCGCTGCCACCCTACATCGCTTCCAAGCGCAAGCCTGACGAGAAGGACGTCAGCGACTACCAGACCATGTTCGCCGCCAATGAGGGCGCGGTCGCAGCGCCCACGGCGGGGCTGCATTTCACGCCGGCCTTGGAGGCCGCGCTGAAGAGCCGCGGTGTCGAGCTGCACCGCCTGACGCTGCATGTCGGGGCAGGGACCTTCCTGCCGGTGAAGACCGAGGAGACCTCGGAGCACAAGATGCATGCCGAGTGGGGCTGCATCACCGCCGAGACCGCTTCCGCCTTGAATGCCGCGCGCGCAAAAGGCGGCCGGATCGTCGCGATCGGCACCACGTCGCTGCGCCTGCTGGAAAGTGCCGCCAGTGCCGACGGCACTATCGAGCCGTTTGCGGCGGAAACCTCGATCTTCATCACGCCGGGCTACCGCTTCCGCGCGGTCGATATTTTGCTGACCAACTTCCATCTGCCGCGCTCGACGCTGTTCATGCTGGTCTCGGCCTTCTCCGGCCTCGAGACGATGCAGGGCGCCTACGCGCATGCGATCAGGGACGGCTACCGGTTCTATTCGTATGGCGATGCGTGTTTGCTGTTTCGCGCGCGAGGCTAGCTCCGCAAGCACGGTTGCTTCACCGTCACCCTGAGGCGGCCGCTTCTTCAGCGGCCCTCGAAGGGCGACGGCCCGACTGGGGCCGATGCATCCTTCGAGACGCCCGCCGCGCGGGCTCCTCCAGCGACAATGGCTGCGCCATTGCGCGGGGATGACGGTTCTTGCATTCACGCCATCGCGCGTTCGGGCAGCAGCTCGGCGATCTGCACCGCGTTGAGGGCGGCGCCCTTGAGCAGCTGATCGGCCGCGACGAACATCGAGATCGAGTGACCGCTGGGGTCGCTGAGATCCTTGCGGATGCGGCCGACCAGCACGTCGTCCTGGCCGGAGGCATCGATCGGCATCGGGAAGTAGTTCTTGGCGCGATCGTCGACGACCTTGACGCCCGGCGCCTGCGCCATCATCGCGCGCACCTGGTCCTCGGTGATCGGCTTCTCGCATTCGAAGGTGATCGACTCGCAATGCGCGCGCAGCACAGGCACCCGCACGCAGGTAACGCCGACCGCGATCTTCTCGTCCTCGAAGATCTTGTGGGTCTCCTTGATGACCTTGGTCTCCTCGTCGTTGTAGCCGGTCTCCGGATCGATCGCCGTGTTGTGGTTGAACAGGTTGAAGGCGTAGGGGTGCGGCATCACCTTCGGGGTGTAGACCTGTCCGTTGAGATTGGCGCGGGTGGACTCGACGAGCTCCTCCATCGCAGCTGCGCCGGCGCCGCTCGCGGCCTGGTAGGTCGAGATGATCACGCGCTTGATGCGGTTCTTCTGGTGGATCGGCCACAGCGGCACCAGCGCGGTGATGGCGGCGCAGTTCGGGTTGGCGATAATGCCCTTGTGGTCGCGGATGCGGTTGGCGTTGATCTCGGGGATCACCAGCGGCACGTTCGGATCCATCCGGAACGCCGAGGAATTGTCGACCACGACGGCGCCGGACTTCACCGCAAGCGGCGCGAACTTCCTGGAGATGCCGCTGCCGGCCGAGAACAGCGCGATGTCGACGCCCTCGAAGGCGCGCTCGGTCAGTTCCTCGATCACGATCGGCTTGCCGCGGAAGCTGATGGTCTTGCCGGCCGAGCGGGCGCTCGCCAGCGCCTTCAGCTTGCCGACGCGGAAGCCGCGCTTGTCCATGGTGGCGATGAATTCGGCGCCGACGGCACCGGTGACGCCGACAATCGCGACGACGGGATCGTTACTCACATTGTCCTCCATTCGAGTTGTATTTCAGGCAACAAAAAAGCCCCGGACCTTCATCAGGCGGGGCTTCGGGTAGAGATGATGCGGTTCGACCGACTACGCGCGCACGCCTCCCGAGGCCCCGGAGGGCTTGGTGGTTTTGCTGGTGCGTTTGGTCGCGGTGATCATGGAGCGGACTTATGCGGGACAGATCGGCGTCCGTCAACGGCTTTTGGGCGAAAACTTGGCGAGAGAAAACTTGGCGAGTGCCGCGCCGGCCTCAGCGCCTGCGCGCGCCGGGCGGTTCGAGGATCACCTCTTTCAGGTCGCTGCCGGCGAGCACGACGATAACGAAATTGAGCTTGCCGCGTTCGCGCATCAGGCCACCGCTGATCGCCTTTCCGGAGGTCGTGCGCTCGGCCACCCGCACGGCGTCGGCGAGGCGATGCCGGAGCGCCCTCAGCACGGCGAGGTTGTCACGGTCTTCGGTGCCGAGCGACTTCAGCGGCGCGGCGGCCTCGCCACCCACCACTTCGCCGGTCGCCGCGTCAATGGCGTGCCGCCAGATGCGGTCCTGCTGCATGGTCTTGACCCGGTAGACCGCAGGCTCCGACGCGCCGTCGAAGCTGATGTCGGCGGTTATCGAACCGGAATGCAGCGCCTCCGCAATCGCCATCGCCTTGCGCAGCGAGATCTGGGCCGCCTGGAAGCTGTCGAGCTCGCGGCGAACCGTGTGCGCATCGAGCGCGGTGTCGTTATCCTGCGGGGTAAGTGCTGCAGCCGTTGAGCTCGTGATCGCGTGCGCCGGCGTCGCGAAGGGCAGGGCAATGAGCGCGGTTGCCAGCAGCCGCGTGCCGAATACCCAATGCCGCAGTGCGTGTAATCGTCCCGTCGTCATGGTCGCATCCGTCGCGTCGAACCGCCGCCCGGGCAGAGAAAGTGCGGCCGACCTTTGTTAGTCAGAGGTCGGCCGCCGAACGTTCAGACGGAGCGATGGCGGCAGCTCCGTCCTGACGATCGAAGTGACAAGGCGACACGAAACCGTTGGGGGGCTGAACTTGGGTTTCGCGTCTCATTGCAACTAAACAATACGGTTTCGTTCTGTTTCCTTCAAGGCTCATCACGACAACGTGTGAGGCGATGCAACGATCCTAAAACTGTCAGCGGGCCGGGCGGCGGCGCGCCTTCGTCGCTTCCTTGATCGCCTCTTTGGCCGCATCGCGAAGCCGGTCCTGCGGCCCGACGGCGCCGGCGAGAAACAGCCGGATCGAGACTTCCATCCGGGTCTCGGCGGTCTTCATGTCGATCGGAATTCCGAATGTTGCCATCCGGTGGGTGTGGCCGACCACCATGTTGAGAAATGTCTCGGCGGCGATTGTGGTGTCCTCGAGATCGAGAACGCCTTTATCGACCAGATGGTCGAAGAAATCCGCCGTGGTGGACACCGCTTTCGACCAGCCCTCGTCGACGGCAAGCTTGGCGACCTCGGGGAAATTAATTGCCTGCGCGGTCAGGATCCGGCTGAAAGCGATGGAGTCGGCGCTGCAATTCAGCACCAATAGCTGGCGTCCGAGCTCGGTCAGCCGTTCCTCGACCGAACCGTCGCAGTTGCCGCCGGCCTGCGCTTCGGCTGCCGCGGCGGCGAGCGGGGCAAGCCAGCGGGCGATCTCGCGGCGGAGCACCGCGGCGAACAGGCCGCGCTTGTCGCCATACTGACCGTAGACGGTGGGCTTGCTGACGCGGGCGGCCTCGGCCACCGCGTCGATCGACGTCGCATCGAAGCCGCGCTCGAGGAACAGGCGGGTGGCGACCTCGATCAGCCGCTGGTCGCGCTCGATCGCAGCGTCCCGCGTCGGCCGGCCGCCGCGTGACTTGATCACGCCGCGCTTGGCCACCTTGGCCTTGGTTGCCGTCAATCCCATTTGCCCATTCATCTCGTTGTGCATCGGACGGGTCTGTCCGGTCTATAACCCGCGCCGTGCGGATTCGTCCATTCGCGCGGTACCGGGAGCAGGCCGCTTAAGGGGGCGTTGCAGTCCAGGCCTGCCCGGCGGCGGCCTTGTCGTATCCGTACTGGTACAGCGCGCGCATATAGGCGGTGTCGAAGCCCTGCGTTTCCGGCGCCGGATAGCCGCGCTCGATGTAGGACAGATGGAAACCCAGCCGGTTGCGCCGGGCGAAGTCATAGGTCGAGAGGATCACGGAGCGTGTCTGCGCCTGCGTGATCGCGGAAATGCTGCGGGAGGCGACCTCGATCGTCGAGTTCGAGACCAGCTCGAAGTTGCCCTCGAGCTTCTTGTTGACGAGGATGTAGATGTTCATGCGGCTGTTGGGGGCCAGCCGCGCTCGCGGAACAGCAGCGCATCCGGCAATGTCAGCACCGGCGCGGTCACGCCGCCGTCGACATGCATCTCCTGGAACCGGCGGCCCTGGCCTTCGGCGTCGATCATGATCGGCGGAAACACCAGCGGGATGCTGGCGGAGGCGGCCATCACGTCGCGAAACAGCTGCAGCGCCTCGGGCGTTCCGACAGCGGCGATTCGCCCCATGTCCCAGATCACCGTGCGCTGGGTGTCGAGATCGGTGGTGACGATCAGGAGCTTTCGGCCCTTGGCGTTTTCGCGCGCCACCTCGCTCAGGATGTCCTGACCGACGTAACGCGCCACCAGTTCGCGCAGCCGCTTGTTGCCGAACAGCCCGGAGCCGAACAGCACCCGCATCAGGCTCGGATCCTGCAGCAGGCTTTCCGCGATGCCCGAGGTGTAGACCTCCTTCAGCGTGTCGTCGTAGCGCGGGCCAAGGAAGGCAAAGGGCGCAATCAGTCCGCCGGTGCTGACGCCGGAGACAACCGAAAAGGCCGGGCGGTTGCCGGCCGCGGTCCAGCCGTTGAGGACGCCCACGCCATAAGCCCCGTCGGCGCCGCCGCCGGAGAGGGCGAGGTAGGTCTTGATCGGGGCGAGGTCGCTCTTCTCGAGCTTGAATTTTGACGCCGGCTCGTCGGCATAGCGGCGCAGCCCGTCGAGGTCGAGCACCCGCGAATTGGCGGCGTCGGCGGCCGTGTAGGGCATCCGCGGCAGCGAGCTGCAGGCCGAAAGCGCCAAGGCGAGGCCGCACAGCAGGATCGCTTGCCGGATCGCGCGGGCGGCCGTTATCCAAAGGCCGGCGCCGGCGGGCCGGGCGCTAGGGGGTAAGACCATGTCTGCCAGTCACGTTCGCGGATCGACGTCGCTGCGGGAAGCCGGTTGCTCTATTGTCGTCATAAAACGACACTGTTTCGTTTTGTTTAACGGGGCTGATGATGCAAGGCCGGCATCCGGCCGGTCGTCCGTGTTCACGAAGTCGCGCGAGGGCCGCAATCCGACGGGTTGATCGGGCACCGGCGACACGCAATAAGCAGCCGCATGACTCTTCCCAATCATTTCGAACTGCTGGCGACCGACGGCGCCGCCCGCACCGGGCGCCTGACCACGCCACACGGCCTCGTGCGGACGCCCGCCTTCATGCCGGTCGGCACCGCGGGCGCGATGAAGGGCATGCATTGGCGCGAGGTGCGCGATGCGGGCGCCGATATCGTGCTCGGCAACACCTATCACCTGATGCTGCGCCCGGGCGCCGAGCGCATTGCCGGGCTTGGCGGCCTGCAGCGCTTCACCGGCTGGGGCGGCCCGATGTTGACGGATTCCGGCGGCTTCCAGGTGATGTCGCTTTCGGAGCTGCGCAAGGTGACCGAGAAGGCCGTGACCTTCCGCTCGCATATCGACGGCACTAAGGTCGAGCTGTCGCCGGAGCGCTCGATCGAGGTGCAGCGGCTGCTCGGCTCTGACATCGCCATGCAGATGGACGAATGCGTCCGGTTGCCGGCGGAGCGCGCCGACATCGAGCGCGCGATGCAGCTGTCGCTGCGCTGGGCAGAGCGCTCCAAGCGCGCCTTCGAGGCGGCGCCGGACGGCTACATGCTGTTCGCCATCGTACAGGGCGGCGACGTCCCGGATTTGCGGCACGCCAGCGCACGCGGGCTGACCGACATCGGCTTTCACGGTTACGCGATCGGAGGGCTCGCGGTCGGCGAGCCGCAGGCGGTGATGCTGGCGATGATCGAGGAGACCGCGCCGGCGCTCCCGGTCGATCGGCCGCGTTATCTGATGGGCGTCGGCACGCCGGAGGACATCCTCGAGGCGGTAGCGCGCGGCGTCGACATGTTCGACTGTGTGATGCCGACACGGAACGGACGCCACGGCATGGCGTTCACCCGCTTCGGGCAGATCAATTTGCGCAACGCCCGGCACGTCGACGATCCGCGCCCGCTCGATGAAGAGAGCCCGTGGCCGGCGGCGAGCGGCTATTCGCGTGCCTATCTGCATCACCTGGTTCGATCAGGCGAAACACTTGGGGCAATGCTGCTGTCCGAAATCAACGTCGCCTACTACCAGCAGCTGATGCAGGGCATCCGCGATGCGGTGGCGAACGGCACGTTCGAGGACTTCAGAACGAAAACGCGCGCCGGTTGGGCGCGCGGTGACATCGCTCCAAGATGAGCTGTGTGATCAGTTGCACACGATCGGTTTCACCGCGTGTTTGGTAACGAACCCGTAACCGCAGTTGTCGCAGGTCCAGAGATAGCTGATCAAATTGTCGAACAGGTACGCGGAGGCTTCCGCCGCCACCATGGAGTCCGCACACACCGGACAGGTCGGCAAATCGCAGCCGCGCGGATCGGGCCTGGACGCTGTGGTCGACAGAACTTCAGCGAGAGCTGGCATGTGACCTCCTTTGCGTTCTGAGCTGCACCTGACGAAAGTATATAAACCCATTTGTTTGACCTTGTCGCAACACAAATGCGTAGGTTTTACGTTATTTGCGTAGGTTCTATTTTGCGATGCAACGAATTCGCGTTGCGGCGGTTTCTCACTTGCGTGCCATGGTGCGCTGCTTCTAATGAGACAAGACCGCATATTCCCAGCACATCCGCTACAGGAGCCGCTTGATGGACGCGCCGTCGACAACGAGTGCAGTGCAACCCGGACGCGGCCGCGTCTTTGACTCCATCGTCGATGCGATCGGCTCTACGCCGATCGTGCGGCTGCGCAGATTGCCGCAGGCGGCTGGCGTCAACGCGACGATCCTCGCCAAGCTGGAATACTTCAATCCGGCAGCCAGCGTGAAAGACCGCATCGGCGCGGCGATGATCGTGGCGATGGAGAAGGCCGGCATCATCAACGCCGACACCGTGCTGATCGAGCCGACCTCGGGCAACACCGGGATTGCGCTTGCCTATGTCGCGGCCTCGCGCGGCTATCGGCTCAAGCTCGTCATGCCGGAATCGATGTCGATCGAGCGGCGGCGGATGCTGGCCTTTCTCGGCGCGGAGATTGTGCTGACCCCGGCCGCGCAGGGCATGAAGGGCTCGATCGCGACCGCGGAGGAATTGGTGCGCACGACGCCCAACGCTGTCATGCCGCAGCAATTCAAGAACCTCGCCAATCCCGAGATCCATCGCCGCACCACCGCCGAGGAGATCTGGAACGACACCGGCGGCAACATCGATTACTTCGTTGCCGGCGTTGGCACCGGCGGCACCATCACGGGCGTTGGCCAGGTGCTGAAGCCGCGCAAGCCATCATTGCGTGTCGTCGCGGTGGAGCCGGAAGAGAGCCCGGTGCTGTCGGGTGGCCAGCATACGCCGCACAAGATCCAGGGCATCGGCGCGGGCTTCATCCCTGACATCCTCGACCGCTCGGTGATCGACGAGATCGTCAAGATCAACAGTGCGACCGCGATCGAGACCGCGCGCGAGCTGGCGCGCAACGAAGGCATCCCCGGCGGTATCTCGTCGGGTGCCGCGATCGCTGCCGCCTTGCAGATCGGCAAGCGGCCGGAAACCGCCGGCAAAACCATTCTGGCGATTGTGCCGTCATTCTCGGAGCGCTATCTCTCTACGGTACTGTTTGAAGGAATCTGAGACACAGGAATCCAGCATATGGCTGACCAGCCGAGGCGACCGCGAACCCTGAACGATGCGCGCAGCGAAGCCGAGGCGGCGTTCAAGCGCGCCACCACCAAGGTCGCGGACGCGGTGCCAAAGACCGTCGCTGTCCCCGGCGTCCGTGAGCAGGTCACGCTGCGGATCGATCAGGACGTGCTGGAGTATTTCCAGGAGGGCGGCCCCGGCTGGCAGGATCGCATCAACGCGGCGCTGCGCAAGGCCGCCGGAAAGTAACACGCTTTCGAAACCAGGAGGCCTGGGACGATCCCCGGGCTTTGGCTGGCGGGGCGCGGCGACGCTGCGCGCGCATGGCGCGAGCGTCACCTCGCGCGCGCCGGCTTCCTTGCGGTCGGTTTCAGGTTCATGAGGTTGCCGGCCAGGATCATGGCCGCGCCGAGCACCGTGTAGACATCGAGCCTTTCGGCATAGATCAGCCAGCCGGCGATCGCCGTCAGCGGCACGCGGACGAAATCCATCGGGATCACGACAGTGGCGTCGGCGTGGAGCAGGGCGCGTGCCATGCAATAGTGCGAGAACGTGCCGCAGAACGCGATCACGGCGAGCCAGCCCCAGGTCGAGAGCGGCGGCCAGGTCCAGACATAGACCGCAGGCCCGATGCTCGCGAGCGATTGCACCACCAGCATCCAGAACATGATCGTCAGCGTCTGCTCGGTCCGCGTCAGCGACTTGACCACGGCGACCGAGATGCCGAAGCCGACCGCCGCGGCGAGCGCGATCAGCTGGCCCGGATTGATCGCGCCGGCCGCCGGCCGCACGATCACGAACACGCCGACCAGCCCAAGCACCATCGCGACGATCTTCCACAGCGTCATCCGCTCGCCGAGAAAGCTCGCCGCAAGGATCGCGGTCCAGATCGGCATCGTGAACTCGATCGCGACCACCTGGCCGATCGGGATCAATGTCAGCGCAAAGAACCAGCCGAGCTGCGCGCAGAAATGGATCAGGTTGCGCACGATATGGACGTGCACCCGTGCCGTCTTCACGATCGCAAACCCGCCATTCATGTGGATCAGCGGATAGAGCATCGCGAAGCCGAGCACGCCGCGCACGGCCATCAGCTGGAAGACGTTGACCTCGCGCGTCGCCTCGCGGCCGGCCACCGCCACGATCAGCATCAGCGCGAGCCAGCCGGACATCCACAATGCTGCGCGGGTCTTTGAGGGCGTGCGATCCATGACGGGGAACGGCGGAGGAGGGGTGCCCGGTATCGGCGAGCTGCCATGAATTTGCAACGCGCAATTCCGTCTGCGCGGTGATGCGTCACCCACGCGATCTCTGCTAAGCAGCATCGACTACGCTGTCATCCCGGGGCGCACGTGAAACGGGCGAACCCGGGATCTCGAGATTCCGGGTCTGGCTCTGCGAGCCATCCCGGAATGACGAACGCCAAAAAGGAGGATCTGCTCATGCGCGTCTTGCAACCGGCCGAATGGTCGAAACCCCGCGGCTTCTCGCACGGTGTCGCGTTCGACGCGCCCGGCAAGTGGATCGTGCTGGCGGGGCAGACCGGCGGCGACGAGAAGGGCGACTACGCCCCCGAGATGGCCGCCCAGGTCGGCACCGCGTTGAAGCGCATCATCAAGCTGTTGAATGAGGCCGGTGCTGGCCCCGAGCACATCGTCCGCCTGACCTGGTACCTGACCAGCCGCAGCGAATATGAGGCCGCGGGCGCCGGTATCGGCGCGGCGTGGAAGGAGACGCTCGGGCGCAATTTCCCGCCGTCCACCTTGCTCTATATCGACGGGCTGGTCGATCAGCGCGCCAAGGTCGAGATCGAGGTCACCGCATTCGTGCCTGCGGCATAGCACCGCTGGGGCGTAAACAAAAAGCCCTCGGGGATGACTCGAGGGCTTTCCAGGTTGGAGTTCGGATCGATTACTTCGACAGCGTGATGCTGGCGCCGCGGAACTGGCTGTCAGCCCTGATGGTAACGGCCTGCTTGTTGCCGGTGGTGCGCATCGAGATATCGGCGTTGAAGCCGGGAGCGCTGGCAACGACCTGGAAGTTGCCGCCGCCGCCGCGACCCTGCAACGAGCCGCTGACATTGCGGCTGGACTCGCTCCAATTGCCGCTGACCACGCTGCCTTCGGCCTGCACATCGGCCGCTAGGTTGAACTTGTAAGCGTCGCTGGCGCAGGTGAGGCTCATGGTCATCCGGGGCCCGCCGACGTGATACGTCGCCCGGCAGCGGATGCGCTCGCTGGAGCCGTCGTCCAGCGTGACCGAGCCGGCGCCCGACCAGGTGCCCGCCATGCCGGCGAACGGGCCGGACTGGGCATGGCCCGTGGTACTTGCGAGTGCGGTCACGAAAAACGCGGCGGCTGCAAATGCTGGCCGCCGCGCGATGGCAAAGAAACTTGATAGGCTGGTGATCTTACTGACGGGATGCTTCCCATCGGCCGCTGCATGGTACGCCAGCTGATGCCCCATTCCACTTCCCCGATCCGGAGTTGCCACTGAGTTGTCCGTTCGCATATGCACCATTGATCGAGACTCGCACAAGTCCCCCGCTGCCGACGGTGCCGGAGATCGCCGCGCCCTGTGCCGAGATCTTTCCTTCAGCGACGGTCACGGTCGAGCTCTGCGACGGTTCGCAGCTGCCGGTCTTGGTGACGACGGTGACGTTCCAAAGCCCGTCATAAGGCTGCTGAGCGGACACGGGAGCAGCGGTGAGGGCAGCAGCCGAAGCGACCGAAGTGACCAAAATCAGGTCGCGAATGCGGATCGAACGCATGAATCAAATCCCTGTAATTTCGTGTGATGACGCGGCTTATCCTGTCACAATGTGTTCAAAATTTGCTGCGTCGCGGGAGTCCCCAAATGTTCCTGTGAACTCAAACACATCATGGTGAATTCGGTTCCGGATCAGGAACGGAAAATCCGAGCATGGCTTTTCCGAACGAGGTATTGTTGTACTCTAGCTCGGTTAGTGTTTGCCAGGGCTCAGATTCGGCGCCTTGGTCGCGAACTGCTCATCCTGGACCTTGGCCGGCAGCGAGCCGTTGACCTTGCCATAGTCGATGACCTGGGCGAGCAGACGCAAACCGAGCGGCGCCAGCGCGCGCTCCCAGAGCTCGCGGGCGGTCTCGCCTTTCTTGACGAACACCCAGTCCTGCGCGGCGATCGCGCCGGCGTCCATGCGGTCGGCGAGGTGATAGATGCTGCCGCCGGCGATCGGATCGCCTTCCTTGATGGTCCACTCCACCGCGGCGATGCCACGGTGGCGCGGCAGCAGCGACGGGTGGTATCCGATGCCGCCGAGCCGGGACGCGGCAAGCGCCTCCCTGCTGACCCGGGCATGGCTGTGGGCGGTCACGATCAGGTCGGTGTCCGGCGCGATCTCGGCGGCCGTCACCAGCTTGGGATCAGCCTGGACAACGACTTCGATGCCGGCCGCCCTGGCCGCTGCCGCCAGCCGGTCCTCGCCGTCATGGACGACCACCCTGACCAGCGTGACGTGGTGTTCGCGCAGCATGTTCAGGGTCGTCACGCCGAAATGGCGGGAACCGACAAGGGTAATGCGCATCGGGATCTATTCCGTGGGGTTTACTCGGGGATTGCTCGGGCCGCCGCTATGCCGATAGCATACCGCGGCGGCCTGTTTCGCTGTCTTGCCCCTTATCAACAGGACGGCCGGGTGGCAAATGTCAGGCCGCCGGCTGCTTGCTGGCCAAAACCTTGTCGATGCGCCGGCCGTCGAGGTCGACGATCTCGAATTCCCAGCCCTGCGCGGCGGTTTTCGCGCCGACATCGGGGATCGCGCCGAATTCATGCAGCAGGAAGCCGGCCGCGGTCTGGTAGGGCCGCGGCGATGGCAGCGTGATGCCGAGCAGCTCGCTGAATTCCAGCGCCGGCATCCAACCGGAGATCAGGTAGGAGCCGTCGGCGCGCCGGACATAGGCCGGCTCGGCCGGTCCTTCCTCGGTGTGGAAGGCACCGACGATGGCCTCGAGGATGTCGGCGCTGGTGACGACGCCCTGGAAGGTGCCGTACTCGTCGTGGACGAGGCCGATATGCACTCTGGAGTCGCGCAGGATCGCGACCACGTCGCGGGCGTCGACGGTCTCCGGAATGATCGGCGCATCGCGCGTCAGCGCGCGGATGTCGGGCGTCTGGCCCGCGAGGTAGACGTCGAGCACGTCCTTGGCCTGCACGATGCCGAGCGCATGGTCGCGGTTGCCGTCGAACACCACGCAGCGCGAGTGACTGCTCTTTTGCAGCGTCGCCAGGATCTCGGCCGCGGGAGCGGCGAGGTCGATCAGGCTGACCTCGTGGCGCGGCGTCATCACGGCGCCGACCGGCAGATCGCCGAGCCGCATCACGCCGGCGATCATCTCCTTTTCGCCGGGCTCGAGCACACCGGCGTTCTCGGCCTCCACCACCAGCGTCTTGATCTCGTCCTCGCTGACGCGGTCCTGTGCATCCTCGCGATGGCCGAGCACCCACAGCAGCAACTTGCCGGAACGGTCGAGCAGCCACACCAGCGGCAGCGACAGCCGCGCCATCATGGTCATGGCCGGAGCGACCTTGACCGCGATCGACTCGGGATCGCGCAATGCGATCTGCTTCGGCACCAGCTCGCCGACGATCAGCGAGGCATAGGTGATCACGCCGACGACGAGGCCGACGCCGACCGCGTCGGCGACACTTGGGGACACGCCGAGCTCAAACAGCCATTGCGTCAAACGCTGGCCGAGCGTTGCGCCCGAGAAGGCGCCCGACAGCACGCCGATCAGCGTGATGCCGATCTGCACCGTAGAGAGGAACTTGCCGGGATCGGAGGCCAGTGCAAGGGCGCGGCGCGAACCGCTGACGCCTCGTTCGACCAGCGCCGCGAGACGCCCCGGACGCGAGGAAACGATCGCGAGCTCCGACATCGACAACAGACCGTTGACGACGATCAAGACCGCCACGATCGCAAGTTCCAGATATAGCACGGGAGTACCTAAACATTGGCGGCGTTGGCCGCTACACGACCCAATATAGGCATACCGGAGCGGTTTTGCTGTGCCTTGTCGGACGTCCCTGCACAAGCAGAGGGTGCGTATGGCCAGCATGCAGCAGGAGATCGCGGCATTTTGGCGCGCTGGCATCATGCCTAGGCGAGGATCCGCAGCGGCGGCTTGGCGAACCTCCTGCCCGATGAGGCGGGCTGCATCAGCATTCGTTTGGAGGCGGCTTGCAGTTGCACGCGCAAATCGGCGTTGCATTGCTTCATCTGGTTGCGCAATTCGCGGCGGGAGAAGGCGGTGAGCGAGGGGTCCGCGAGTTGCTGCCAGGCCTTGCGCAGCCATTCCTGCAGTTCGCGAATGTTCTGATCCAGAACCTTCTGATCAAACACGTCGGGCTGGGTCATGCCGCCAAATCCCACGAAGCGATCAGTTGCAAAGTAACGCTGATTCGCGTCGCTTCACCTAGCGCTATGTTGCGCGGGCGCGTTTGCGGCAGGGCAGATCGGAGGCGGCAGGCTTGTTCGTGCCCGCGTCAGCGAGCGTCGCCGGGCCCGGTGCGCAGCAAATCCAGCGCGACCGGCAGCGCGAGGGACAGCGCCGCGAGCATCGAGAGATGGCGCGTCTGCGCGGCGGTCAGGCCGAGATCGTATTGGGCGAGATAAGCCAGCATGATCGCGATGTAGGCGGCGACGCAGATTGCGACGGCGATGCTTCCGAAATCGGTCTTGCTGTCGGTCTTATCGTCCACGGCGGCACCACGTCGTTGCGGGAGCGGTGTAGTATGAGCTGGATCACGAGCGGAGGAGCCGCTCCGGCCAAATGGCTTCGTGCGTCACGACGGGCCAACTGGCGGAGGCAAACGTCGCGATCAGCATTCCGCAGCAACGTGGCCGCGGCGACTCCAGATCGGCCTTGGCGACCACCTGCCGCCAGCAAGCGGCCTAGCGGGGGCTGCGTTTCGGCTGGCCTTCGCGCGGAAGCTCGACCGGGATGTGGGGCGCGGTGCTCACCACGCGGGGGCTTCCGTCGGAATGGGTCTGGCCGTTGAGCAATGTCTCGAGCACCAAAAAGAATTTTTCAGCAAGCATGGGCGTAGCCCTCGTCGTCTAATGTCCTTGTGTCGCGGCGCGCCGCGGAAAATTCGATCAACAAAATGCGAGTCGCACCGGCATGGCGATGCTGCGGCGCAATGTCTCTCGCACGCAATCCGGGAGATTACGGCGCCCACGCCGTCAACCGAGGCTTGCGCGAAATAGTTGCCAGCTTCCTAACGATTGCCGGCGCGGCACGTGATGGCGCTCACCGTTCCTTCAAGGATGCACGTTATTGATAGGGGTATGGATCGTGACCAGGACATCGACGAGGGATTTGGATCGGCGCTGCGCCGCAGCTACGGGCGGCTGGCCTGGTGGATCGTCCGATTTAACCGCGTGCTCGAACCGTCGCGCGCGGCCGAACCGCCGCGCACCCTATCGCCGCCGCGGCCCGCTGTTCCGCCACGGCGGCCTGTCCCGCCGCGCCCCGAATAGACCTCACCGGAATACCAGCCTCCGCTGTATCGGCCGTGCGGCCGGACTGCTATTCATGCGCCATCCGCGGACCCCTCCGGTCCGCCGTTTTTGACGATGCGGCCGCGCGGCCACGCAAGCGACGAGGGACGAACGCAATGATTGAGACGGTTGGCATTATCGGCGCCGGGACCATGGGCAACGGCATCGCGCAGATCTGCGCGGCGGCAGGCCTCGGCGTGACCATGGTGGATATCTCCGACGCGGCGGTCCAGCGCGGCCTGAAGACGGTCGGGAGCAGTCTCGATCGGCTGGTCGCCAAGGAGAAGATGACCGCGGCCGATCGCGACGCGACGCTCGGGCGCATCAATGCGACCACCGACAAGGCCAAGCTCGCCGCCTGCGATCTGGTGATCGAAGCCGCGACTGAGAACGAGGAGCTGAAGGTCAAGATCCTGAAGGATCTCTGTGCGGGGCTGAAGCCGAGCGCACTGGTCGCAACCAACACCTCGTCGATCTCGATCACCCGCCTTGCAGCCTCGACCGATCGTCCCGACCGCTTCATCGGGATGCATTTCTTCAATCCGGTGCCGGTGATGGCGCTGCTCGAATTGATCCGGGGCCTGCAGACCTCGGACGACACCGTCGCCAAGGCCGAAGCGTTCGCCAAGCGAGTCGGCAAGGTGGCGATCACGGCGAAGAACAGCCCCGGCTTTGCGGTGAACCGCATCCTGTGCCCGATGATCAACGAGGCGATCTTCGCGCTGCAGGAAGGCATTGCCACCGCCGAGGAGATCGATGCCGGCATGAAGCTCGGCTGCAACCATCCGATCGGCCCGCTCGCGCTCGCCGATCTGATCGGGCTCGACACGATGCTGTCGGTGATGGAGGTGTTCTACACCGGCTTCAACGACCCCAAGTACCGGCCGGCGCCGCTGCTGAGGGAGATGGTCGACGCCGGCCATCTCGGCCGCAAGACCGGGCAGGGGTTCTACAGCTACAGCAAGTGAGGCCGGCGCGCGCCCGACCCCGTAATCATCCGGGATGGATCGCGCGGACAAGGTCGCGTAACGACAAGACCTGATCCGCCACGAGGCGGGGGACATCAGAAACGAGGCCCGGTCTCCTAGGCACACCGGGCCTCGTTTTTTTGTGGGATACCGGGCTCAGTTGGCCGATGCGACCGGCGTGACGCCGGTTTCATCGGGATCGGCGCCGAACAGGCCGACGAGGAACTTGTAGTAGTCCGGCATCTTCTCCTTCAGCGTGGCGCGCGTATAGGGTTCGTGCTCGGAATCCTTGCCGGCCAGGAAGATGCTCGCCGTCACCGCGAAGAACTCCTGCTGGTTCTTCAGCGCATAGGCCTCCTTGGCGAACAGCTCCTTCGATTTGGCCTGGCTGAGGAAGCCCTTGATGCCCTTGTTCTCAAAGCCGTTCGGCATCAGCCGCGCGTGATAGGCGTGAAGGAATTCGTGCAGCAGCACCGGGTCCTTCGCGTAACGCATCATGTTCGGACGCATCCTGATGATGCCGATGCCGGAATCGAGCGCAAGCGCGAGCGGATCCGAATTGGTCCATTGCTGCTTGTCGTGATCCCAGATGGTGACGTCGCGGGTCGTGCCGCGGTCCCATTCCGGCGGCGTCAAGCCATAGCAGGCCGCTGCCGCGCCTTCGTCGAGACACGCCATCTCGCTCGCAACGATCGGCACGCGATGGAAGAACTGCAACACCTTCGGGCTGAAGCCCGCGGTTTCCACGACGTCGAGCTGGCGGCGGACCATGTCGGCGATGCTGGTGACGTCCTTGCGGTCGGCGTTCTCGGAGAGATCGAAGACGTAGCCGCGATATTTCTCGACGCTGCTTGGTGCCGCCTCGGACGCCCCCGACATTCGTGGTCCGGCAACGGCCGCTCCGGCCGCAAGTGACAGGATCATTGAAGCAATGAGCGTGCTGCGCATGATTATCCCCCGTGCGACGAGCCCTCTCCGGGTGTCGTCGTCCATTGAGCCGCGCGGGAGACTAGGGCAGCCGCCTTGCGGCGCGCTTAAGTCGTACATTTCAACCGGGCATCTGCGATTAGGCGCCGGTTAACTACATGCGCTGGGATGGCCCGGCGGGCAGCGGGTCTGGAGGCCGCGGGGGCCGATGACCGGTCAGCCGGTCCTCACCGTGGCGCGACCGGGCTTTGAGCCATCGTCACAGCTTCTTGAGGCGGTGCCCGGAAACCTCGCAGATCCTGCCGCCGTACCTAGATCAGCGGCTGGGAGCCGGATTGAGCAAGGAAACACGATCATGCGCAGGACGAATTGGGCAATTCTGGCGTTCGCGGCGCTCGGAACGAGCTGGATTGTCGGTTCCGCGTCGCCTGCGGCGGCCGATCCCTACGAGTATCCCTGGTGCATCCAGGGCCGGCAGGAGGGATATCCCGGCTATTGCGGCTACCAGACCTATCAGCAGTGCCAGGCATCCGCGTCGGGCCGCGACGCCTATTGCGGCATCAATCCGCGCGTTGCCTTCAGCCAGCAGCGGTTGGCGCCGCGGGCGTTCCGCTGAGCGGTGCAAGGAGGTCGGGCCAAGCGACCGTCGGGCACGATGGTTGCATAGCTGACGGTCGGATCATTTTTTCTGCCTTGGAGCGAATATGGGCGAGATCATCAGGTTCATCTCGAAGTCCGAACGCGAGCGTGCGCGTCTGATCCGCGAGGCGCGTGCGAATTATGAGCGCATCTTTCCATCGGCCGACCCGGCTGATGCGCAGGGCGCCGCAGACGAGGGCAGCGGCAGCGAGGCGTCGTCGAAGCCGTAGCGCGCCGGTATTGCGCGCAAGGGGAGGCGGAGCGGCGATGTGGCAGCGTTTGTGGCAAACTTGGACGATCGACAAGCCGGCCGCGCTTGGCGATTGGCTGTGGCAGATCCTGGTCGTTGAGCTCGCCGCCTTGCTCGATCGGCTGACGTTGCGGAAGCTGATCGCGCTGATCCCGGTTGCGATCGTGATCGGCGCCTATTGGCACCGGATTCCGCTTCCTCCCGAGCTGATGCTGGTCGGCGATGTGCTGGCCTATATCGACATTTTCTCGATGATCTTCCTGATCGGCTTCTTTACCCGGGTTGCGACGGTTGTGGCGGTCGTCAGACAGGCTATCGGTCTCGTCCGCGGCGTGATGCAGCATGTGCCGATGGCGCTGCACAGGTTTGGCGTTCGTCACCGTCGCGCCAAGGACAGCACGCGCCGCAGGCGGCTCACGCATGCGAAGACAGATGACGATGGCGCCGCCGGCATGGCAGGCCTGGCTTGGGCCTAGTCCGACGCGATGTGGCGGTGACGAACGCGATCGTGGCGTCTATCGCGGCTGCCCGGCCTGATCGCCATCATCCGCCTTCGGCCGGGCCGGGCTGTGCGCGGACGCGCCGTCCTGGCTCCGCCGGTGCGAACTGGAGAGGTCGGTCGCGCCGTGCTGGGATCGATGATACGCGATACCCATCTGGAAACTCCAGACGCCGAACAGCAGCGCGCCTGCCACACAGGCCGCCACGAAAGCCCAATCGCGTTTCCTCATCGGTCCAACAAAGCCAATTCGATACCGCACCAACCGCGTGTGTTCCGAGGCTCGCCAAGCGAGCCCGCCGCATTGTGAGACGATTGCACGCGCTTGTCGATCCGCGCGGCTCACCCTCGCATCGGTCACGGAGCGGTGGTCATCAAATCATGCGTCCAGAAACACTCCGACCAGATTGCGCGTCCCCCGCAACAAACTTGCCAAACTTTCACTAGGGCGCTGGCGCACTGAGTTCGAAAATGTAAGGACCCGATCGGACGATTCGCGAATGACCGAACTTGAGGAGCTCAGATATTTCGAGCATCAGTGCCTGGAGATGGCGGAGCAATCCACGCTGCCGGATGCCCGCCGCGCGCTCCAGATCCTGGCGCGCAACTACGCCGCCGCGGCCGAAATCGTCGAACGGCGCGCGCAATCCGCCAACACCGCGCTCGCGCAGCTGTTTCGATGCTTGAGGCTGTGACCGGTTGAGGGCGTGACGAGGGCGCCGGTCACGACGACCGATCCCGATGGCGCGGATGCGGTCTGCGCCTAAAGCCGCCGGCTTCAGGACCTTTCGGTCCACCGTCGTCGGCATCGAGATGCTTGAACACATCGGGCGACGCTGCCATCAGATTGCGCGATCTCGGCGGCGTGGCGCCGTCGGCAGTCGGAAGGCGAGGTGCTGCGATGTTCTCGCTGACTTTTCTGGGAACGTCGGCAAGCGTGCCGTCTCCCGAGCGCAATCACCCGGGCATTCTCGTCGAGGCAGCCGGCAGTCGTATTCTGGTCGATTGCGGCGAGGGAACGCAGCGCCAGCTGCTGCGGAGCGGCGCCGGCTTTCGACGGCTTGATCACCTGCTGCTGACCCACGGGCATTTCGATCATGTGCTCGGCATCCCCGGGCTGTTTTCGACCCTCCGGTTGCGGCAAAGTTCGGATGCGATGACGATTCATGCCGGGCCAGGCACGCTCGATGTCGTCGTCCGGATGCTGGCAGGCCTGTGGGGCGAGGGCAGAGCGCCGATCCCGCTTGATCTGGTGCCGTTAAGCGAGGGGCGAGTCCTCGACGCCGGCGAATTCACCGTCGATTGCTTTCCCGTCCGCCACCGGGATACGGACAGCTTCGCCTTCACCTTTCAGAGCGCGATACGCCGGCATCTCCTCCCGGACCGGCTTCTGGCGCTGCGCGTGCCTGATGGGCCGGTTCGCCGGGAGCTGGCGGAGGGGCGGCAGGCGAAGCTGGACGATGGTCGCACCATCGATCCGGAGCAGGTGCTTGGCCCGGCCCAGGGGCGAAAGAAGCTCGTCATTGTCGGTGATGCTGAAACAACCGAGGGGCTGGCTGAACACGTCAGGGACGCCGACGTGCTGGTGATCGAAGCGACGTTTCTCGAGCGCGACGCGGCCATCGCGCGCGACTACGGGCATTTGACGGCCAGCGAAGCCGCCGCGCTCGCAGCGCGGAGCGGGGTCAAGCAGCTCGTCCTCACGCACATCTCCGGCCGCTATCCGGACGAGGACATTCTGGCGGAGGCGACGAGGACTTTCCCGAACAGCAGGATAGCCATCGACTTCGACCGCATCGCTATCTGAGTGCGCGCCGCACGAACAACGTTTCATTAACCCGACTCACGCAACGTCGTTTCAGGCCATCTGGATGGGCCGCTAGCAGAAGGCCGCCACGAGTGACTACGTGGCGGCCTTTTGCGTCCCACAGTGTCAAGGGAGACGACCGATGGACTACGGCGCCTTCACCGACGCCAGCCTGAAGATGATGTACGAAGCCGTCCGCGGTGCGCTCAGAGCCGACGACGAATTCGAGGCAGCCGGCGAAGAGCCAAAATTCCGCGTCCGCGCGACGCCCGAGTGGAAACGGCATGCCGGCAGCCTCGAGGCCGAGATGCTGAAGCGAGGGATGCAGCTCGATATCATCGACTGGACAGGCGGTCAGGGCGAACTGCCGTTATCTTGACGGCCGAACTCCAGCAGCGTTCCGAATGTTCGCTCCGAATTGTGCGCTGAACGGCGCGCTTGCGCCGTCATGCGTCGCGCTCCCCCTCGGCGCGGGGGTAAACTTTGTGAGGGGGGCGGTTTTCGTTGTGCCTTGAGCTGTTCCCCGATCGTTCCCTTCCAACGGCGACGTGGCCCGCTCAGAACGTCCCGTGGCCAAAGCTGAATTTCGCAAGGGCCTAATTGCTCCACCGATGCGCCGCCATTTCGCCGCGCCTCGTTCGCTTTGCCCAACTCTGTTCATATACCTTACGAGGTAACACAGATGTCATCTGTTCGCGGTTTGTGTCGCCACCGATCGGGGTATTCGATCCAGCTCTGCCTACGGCTCGGGCTCAAGGGCGTCCGTCAAGGCCTGCTTTATGTGTTCGGCCTGTTCCTTCGTCAGCTTCTCGGCGAAGTGGCCGTCTTTCTTCAACTGCGCTGGTCCCTTGAGCTCTCGATCATAAACCATCCAGTCGGTGCTTCCTCTCCGAACGACAAACCTTGACTGTAGGGGCGCTGCGTATCTCAACGATACCTCCCAATGAATCCAGCTGCTCGTCTCCAAAAGACACATCCGGCGACAGCTTGTTCCTGAACCGGGACACTGAAATTTCCTGCGCCACCTAAAGAGCAAGGCTCATGCCGGAATACACGCGCCTCCGACCGGTCCGGAGAACCGCAGGCAGGCTCGACGCAAGCGACGCCGAACGTGATGACTGCGACAGGGAGAGCAACGAGCCGTTGGCGTCCGAATGCGTCTGGTCCGAGCATTGGGATTGCAGTTCTGACCGTCCCGAAAAATTACGCCGCCGGGCCCGAAATGAGTTGTCCCGGCGGCGCCCTGTTCTTCCAGCCTCTGGGCCCTGAAATCCCCAGCGCCGAAAACCTACTAAAGATCACGCCGAACAACTGTGGCTTGGTTCACACAAAATTAAGAACAAGAGCCGGCGCCAGGGCCCGGGCCGGCTTCCAAACACCACGAGAGCGATGTCACTGCCACACGGAAATTTCGCGAATGTTTGGGAGGGGGACTACTTGGCTCAAATGGTTTCAGCGGCCCGAGACATCGGTGACATCTCGTACCGGACACATGGGTACACTTTCCGCTGTTGTTCTGCGGGAGGTGTGGATGCCGTGGAAAGCGAGTTCGGTGATGGAAGAGCGCCGTCGCTTTGTCGCCTGTCTTCTGGACGAGGAGGCCATGGCGGACGTCTGCCGGGAGTGATGCCGTGTTCCGCGTGTCCTACGATATTCCAGCAGGTGGCCCGTAGGCATCGTGATCAGCGATTACGCTGCAACTTCCGTCCTCTCGAAAAAACAGGCCATTGCCTGCGACTTCCTTCCACCAACCCCGGCCAATCCGCGATCGACGCATACTCACCACGCCAAAGCGCCACGCGCTCATATCACCTTGGAATGGCTGCTCGGAGAACAAATCTTGATATCCCGGCACAGGCCAGGTGTGATCCAGCACATCCCACTCCGTGAGATTGCCTTCAAGCCAAGCATCGAAATGATCCCTGATTTTCGTTCCCGGAGGATTCGGAAACAGAGCATTGATGTAGGCTGTTCCGTCCGCATCCAACCTCGTGGGAAGAGCCTCGACGACCCTCCGCAGAAGCTCTGAGCGGCCCGAGACATAGGTGACATTTCGTACCGGACACATGGGTTACACTTTCCGCTTTTGTTCTGCGGGAGGTGTGGATGCCGTGGAAAGCGAGTTCGGTGATGGAAGAGCGCCTTCGCTTTGTCGCCCGTCTGCTGGACGGGGAGGCCATGACGGACGTCTGCCGGGAGTTCGGCGTGTCCCGCAAGACCGGCTACAAGATTTTCGATCGCTACAGGGAACAGGGCGCGGCGGCGCTATGCGATCGGTCGCGGCGACCGGTGCGCTATGCCAATCAGCTCCCCGAGCCAATCGAGGGCCTGATTGTTCGTCTCAAAGCCGAGAAACCGCACTGGGGCGCGCGCAAGATCCGTGAGCTCTTGGTCCGGCGGCTCGACGGCGATATCCGGGTTCCGGCCAAGAGCACCATCCATGCGGTTCTCGATCGCCATGGCCTGGTCAAGCGCGCAGGCGTGCCGCGCCACCGCGCGCGCGGCACGCCTCTGTCCGCGGGGGCCGGACCCAATGATCTGTGGTGCGCCGACTTCAAGGGCGAGTTCAAGCTCGGCAATGGCCGTTATTGCTACCCGCTGACCGTCACCGACCATGCCTCGCGCTTCCTGCTGTTGTGCGAAGCGCTCGATTCCACCCGCGAGGAGCCGGCCATTGCGGCCTTCGAGCGGTTGTTCCGTGAGCGCGGCATGCCGCGCGCCATTCGCTCCGACAATGGCGTGCCGTTTGCCAGTCCCAACGCCTTGTTCAATCTCTCAAAGCTCTCGGTGTGGTGGCTGCGGCTTGGCATTGCCATCGAACGCATCAAGCCCGGCCATCCGCAGCAGAACGGCCGTCACGAGCGCATGCACCTCACGCTCAAGCAGGAGACCACTCCACGATCGCGAGGTGCTCGTCACCGCCTGTGGACGGCTCTGCCTGCATCGCAAGCGCATCAACCTCTCCACCGTGCTGGCTGGACTAAAACTCGGCATCAAGGAGGTCGACGACGGCATTTGGCTCGTCAGCTTCATGCACTATGATTTGGGATACTTCGACCTGGAGCAGAAAACCCTGCAACCCCGCGACAACCCGTTCGGCACGAGGCTGTCACCCATGTCTTAGGTACGACCTGTTACCCATGTCTCCGGGCTGGACAGAATTTGTTTGGTGAGCGCGGAGGGACTCGAACCCTCGACCCCATGATTAAAAGTCACGTGCTCTACCGCCTGAGCTACGCGCTCACTCACCTGAACATTAGATCCGGACGCCAGCGGTGAACCGCTCCGGATCGTGCTCCAGCCCGCGCTGTGTAGGGGGCAGGGCCCATCGGGTCAATAGCCGACGGGCGCTCAATTGTGCACCGACGCGCCGGATTTGCTGTTCCGGCGCCTGTGCTTAGGGCCGCTTCTTGAAGTTGGCTCAGTTGTCGCGGCGGATTTCCGAGCCGACCGGCTGCGACGGGGCGGCGACCGAGGGCAGGCTGACCGGGCGCAACCCGATCAGTTCCGCGGTGCGGATCGCGCTGTTGCGCCAGAATGCGAACTCGTTGATCCGCGAATTCTCCAGGATTGCGATGGAGACCGCCGCCAGGAATGGCAGGCTCTGCAACACCAGGACGCCGGCGAAGATGTAGATCTCGCGCACCTGCTTGTAGCCGTTGGTGACGACAAGCACGACGGCGCCGATCAGCAGCAACACGCCGATCACGGCTTCCCAGAACGCCTGGAACTCGATCGACATCCGCGACAGGCCGCCCTTGGAGGTGCGGGCGAACGCAAGATGCTCGGTGATCAGGCCCTGCGCCACCGCGCGCGACACCGTCCACTGCACGCTCATCGCCGCGATCATGGCCCCTAACATCTGACCGGCCTTGATGTTCACGCGCAGCCGGTAGAGCGCGACGAAATGCACCAGCGAGACGATGAAGGAGGCGATGATCGGCAGCGTCAGAATCTTGTCGGGGATCGCGATGTCGGCGAAGGCAACGATCGGCACCCAGATCAGATTGAGGATCGCAACCACGACGCCGAGGCTTTCGGCGCCGAGCCAGTTCAGCCAGCCCAGCGAGAACTCGCGGCGCTGATCCGGCGTCAGCCGGCTGGCGCCGGGCAGGAAGCGCCGCCAGTGCTTCTTGACGATCTGGAAGCCGCCATAGGCCCAGCGATGGCGCTGCTTCTTGAAGGCCTCGTAGGTGTCGGGCAGCAGGCCTTCGCCGTAACGCACATTGGTGTAGTGCGTGAGCCAGCCCTGCTGCTGGATCGAGAGGCCGAGATCGGTGTCCTCGCAGATCGTGTCAGAGGACCAGCCGCCGGCCTTGTCCATCGCGGCGCGGCGGATCAGGCACATCGTGCCGTGCACGATGATGGCGTTGAACTCGTTGCGCTGGACCATGCCGATGTCGAAGAACCCGGCATATTCGCCGTTCATGATGTAGTGCATCAGCGAGCGATCGCCGTCGCGATGCTCCTGCGGCGCCTGCACGAGGCCGACGCGCGGATCGGCGAATGCCGGCACGAGATCCTTCAGCCAGTCCGGATGCACGACGTAGTCGGCATCGATGATGCCGATGATCTCGGCATCCGCCGCGGTGCGGTCCATCGCGATGCGCAGCGCACCGGCCTTGAAGCCCTGCACCTTCTCGGCATTGATGAACTTGAAGCGCTCGCCGAGCAGCCGGCAGTGATCCTGGATCGGCCGCCAGAAGTCGGGATCGGGCGTGTTGTTGATGATGCAGACGCACTCGAAGTTCGGATAGTCGAGCCGCGACACCGCATCGAGCGTCTGCTTCAGCATCTCGACCGGCTCGAAATAGGCCGGGATGTGGATCGAGACCTTCGGAAACTTGACGTTCTCGCCGATCGTGGCGGGCGCGAGCGGCGCGCTCTTGCCGATCAGCCGGCGCGGGCCGCGGCCGAACGCCACCGCCGCGATCTCCTCGATCCGCGCCATCGCGATCAGCACCAGCGGAACCAGCAGCACCAGGCCGAGGCTGAGCGCGAAGGCCGAGCCCCAGACGAAGTAGTGCGTCGTCCAGTACGAGAACACGGTCGCGACCCAGGCGCCGACGCCGTTGGCGGCCGCCGACAAGAGCAGCGCCTGCATCACGGTCGGCTGGTCCAGCCGCAGGATCGGTAGCGACATGAACAGGCCGACCAGGACGGCGACCAGCGCGATCTTCCAGTAGTTCGGATCGGTGACCGGACCGGTCCAGGCGAACTTTGGCTCGCGGTCGGCATTGAGGATGCCCCAGTAGGGTCCGACGCCGCCTTCGAAGAACTTCCAGGGCTGATCGATCGCCTCGACGATGTTGTAGTCCATGCCGATGGCTTCGGCGCGGGTGACGAAGTTGCGCAGCACGGTGGCCTGCTGGAACGGGCCGGGAACGGCGCTGCGCAGATTGTAGCCCTGGCTCGGCCAGCCGAATTCGGCAATCAGGATGCGTTTGCCGGGGAAGGAGTCGCGCAACAAATTGTAGCGGTCGACCGCCTGGTCCACCGCCTGCTTGTCGGTGAAGTTTTCCCAGTAGGGCAGCACGTGCGCGGCGACGAAGTCGGACGAGTTGGCGAGCTGCGGATGGTCGCGCCAGATGTTCCAGATTTCACCGGTCGTGACGGGGACGTTGACCGACTTCTTGACCCGCTGGATCACCTTGATCAGCCGGTGCACGTTGTTTTCGGCGACTGCCCACTTGATCGCTTCAGCGCGCTTGCTCAAGCCGCTGCTGCCGTTTTCATCCGGCTGCATTTCCGCGTCGTGAAGACGCTGCGCTTCCTCGCGAAGAATCCTCTCGGACTCCTCGGGCGGCACGCCGATCTCCGGAACCGAGCCGAGGTTTTCCAGCGGCACCTGCTCGCCGCGGAACACGGTTTCGTTGCCGACTACAATGCCGATGACGTTGCTGTTGCGCTTGGCCAGGTTGATCGCGGCTTCGATCTCACGGTTGTTGCGGTTGGCGTCCTTGTCGATCCACGCGCCAACCGTGACCTTCATGCCGAACTCGGCGGCGACCGGCGGCACCAGCTCGTTGCCTTCCGTCGACGAATAGAGGCGGACCGCTTTGGTGAGCGTGGACAGTTTTCGCAGGTCGGTGCGCACCTTCTCGGTGTCGGCGGCAACGTCTGCGACGGTGTGGCCTGACTCGAACGGAGCGTAGGACAGACTCGGCAGCGTGCCACGGAAATCGGGCGCCGACTGCTTCTCCTGGAAGAGACCCCACAGGGCGGCGTGGGCGGCGGTGACAAGCAACAGGACGGCGACGACGGCGCGCATCGCGGTTAAACCATACGGGGCCTGAGATTGAGGACTAAGCGAACCCGTCCCCTGGGTTCGACCAACACGACAGCGGAGGGAAAGATATCTCCGCCATCCGATTTAACAACTGGTGTGCCGCGATGGCGTTTTAAGGGCGCAAGCCGTTCCAGCCGCGAAAAAATCGCGGCCGGACCCCGGTCGCGGGATATGGCTATTTCGACGCCGGCGCAGGTGACGCCGACGGGGTCGGTGCAGGCGAGGGCGAGGCTGCCGGTGCCGGTGCGGCGGTGCCGGCCGTCGCCGGCGCCGGGGTGGGAGCAGCGGCGGCGGCCGCGGCCTGGGGCTGCGCGCCCGGATTGATCCAGCAGGCGTGGATGCGGCCGTCGAGGCTGCCGCGGACCTTGTCGTCGATCTGGGCGCCGAACCGGGTCAGGCAGCGGAACGCCGCCTGGACGTGGCCGCCGGGGCAGCCGAACCGGTCGTAGAGGTCGAGATGGCGGAACGCGGTATCGAGGTCGTCGTTCCACATCAAGCGGACGACGCGGCGGCCGAGCCAGACGCATTCCGGGTTGCCGGCCGGGCCGTTGATGGCCTGCTGGGCCTCGACGAACTCCTCGACCTTGCGCTGGTTGGCTTCCCGTGCGGCATTTGCGTTGGCGTCGGGCTGTCCAGGCTGCTGTTTCGCCTGATCCGGCGGATTCGGCGTGCCGCTCTGGGCGAACGCGCCGCCGGCCCCAATGAGGAGCGCAAGGCCCGTGACAAGGCCCGTTACGGCAAGATGGCGCAAAGTAGTGTTCTTCAACTCAAGCAGCCGTCGACGCATGTATTCCCCGATAATGTTCCTGCCCCCGCGGGATCATCCTAACGGCTCGCGTGATGCCGTCCAAATAGGTCTCCAGTGCGGCGGAGACTCTGGCGAAATCTGATGACTGGAATTTGGTATTTTGTCCAGCAAACTCACAACTTTATCGACCCAGCGCAAAACTGTCGCAGGACAACCATGGTATTGACCTAATCCCGCTCTTGGCAGATGGGCTGTGACCGGCTAATTCGACGGTCCCCCGGAGGATGGAACCGATTTCGCTTCGTACGCCGCTGGCGCTTCTCCTGATCTCGCTCGCCGTGATTGCATCCGTGTGGTGGTGGCTCGCCACGCCGATTACGCTCGTGCGCGCGCCGATCGATCCCGCTGCAAAGCTGCAATGCGTGTCCTATACGCCGTTCCGCGGCGCGCAGACGCCGCTTGATCCCACCACGCAGATTCCAGTCGAGCAGATCGAGCAGGATCTGACCGATCTCGCCAAGGTCACCGACTGCGTGCGCACCTATTCGATCGAGAACGGCCTCGACCAGGTCCCCGGCGTTGCGGCCAAGGTCGGGCTGAAGGTGATGCAAGGCATCTGGCTCAGCAGCAACCGCTTCAAGAATTTGCAGCAGATCGCGATCGCGGTGCGGCTCGCCAAGGAGTATCCCGGCGTCGTCACCTCGCTGATCGTCGGCAACGAGGTGCTGCTGCGCGGCGAGATGACCGCCACCGATCTTGCCGGCAACATCCGCGCAGTGAAGGCGGCGGCGGGCAATCTTCCCGTCACCTATGCCGACGTCTGGGAATACTGGGTGAAGAACCGCGAGATTTATGACGCGGTCGATTTCGTCACCATTCACATCCTGCCGTATTGGGAGGACATCCCGGTCAAGGCGAAGTACGCCGCGGCGCATGTCGACGATATCCGCAAGCGGATCGCGGTGACATTCCCGGGCAAGGAGATCCTGATCGGCGAGACCGGCTGGCCGAGCCAGGGGCGGATGCGGGAGGGCGCATTGCCGTCGCGCACCAACCAGGCGCGGGTGGTGTCCGAGATCCTCGACCTCGCCAAGCGCGAGGGCTTTCGGGTCAACCTGATCGAGGCCTACGACCAGCCCTGGAAGCGCAAGCTCGAGGGCACCGTCGGCGGCAATTGGGGCCTGTTCGATTCGGTCAAGCGGCAGGTGAAATATCCGCCCGGCGTTGCTATCACGAACTATCCGGACTGGAAGCTGCAGATGGCGGGCGGCATGGCGCTGTCCGTCGCCACATTCCTCGCGGCCTGGCTGACGCTGCGCCGCCGGCCCTGGACGCCGCGGCCGTCGGCCTGGATCGCGGTCGCCATTTCGGCCACGACGGCGGGGGCGCTGCTCGGGATTGCCGGCGACAAGATGTATTACGAGAGCTACGGCGTCGGCGGCTGGCTGCATTGGGGCGTGCTGCTCGCAGCGGGCATTGCCGCGCCGCTGCTGACGGCTCACGCGCTGATCGCCGGGCGGTCGCTGCCGACCTTCCTGGAGCTGGTCGGGCCGCGCGACTATCGCGGCAAGGGCGTGATCGGCGCGGCGCTGGCAATTGTGCTGATCATCACCACGGTGATTGCTGCCGAAACCGCGCTCGGCTTTACCTTCGATCCGCGCTACCGCGATTTCCCGTATGCCTCGCTGACCATGGCGGTGGTGCCATTCGCGCTCCTGACCATGCTCAACCGTCCGAAGGAAGGCATCCGGCCGCTCGCGGAATCCGTATTCGCCGGCCTGCTGGTGATCGCCGCCGGCTACACGATCTACAACGAGGGCACGATCAACTGGCAGTCGGACTGGACCTGCGTGATGTACCTCTTGCTCGCCGCTACGCTGTGGCGGGCGCGGGCCGCGCAAAACCCAGGATGAACAGCCCGATCGCGAGCCCCGACAGCACGACATTGTAGAGCACGATCCCGAGCCCCGCAGCGATCAAGCCGACGGTGAGCAGCACGATCGACGGCCGCGTCAGGTTGAGCACCGCGATTACCAGCGCGGTGATCCCGAACACCGAGTTCTTGAACAGTACGGTCGACAGCGCGCGAGCCTTGCAGAGCATGGTCTGCGCGCCGGCGTCGCAGGCCAGCGCAACGGGAGAGAACTCGATTGCCAGATAGCGCACGTAGAGCGCGTAGCCGACGGTGACGAAGCCCACGACCATCAGGAACTGGACCTGATAGGGGGAGAGGCGGAACGGAGGTTTTGTCATCGCGGCACTATGGTCGGGATCGGGTTGCGGGACAAGTTCGGTCGGAGCATCGAAATCGGTTGAAAATCCGGCCACAATCCCTTGGCTCACATGATTATTGGCTGTTCCGCCGGAATATCGAGGAGATCGTGGTCGGCTCCGGCTTCTTGTCCTCGGCGACCGGCTGCTGCTGCTGCTGCTGCGGCGGCGCGACGGCGCGCTTCGGCACGGCCCGGCGATGCGACGGCGCCGGCTTGGCTCCGGCGGCCGGCTCGTTGAGGGCCAGTCGCTGGCCGTCATAGATCGCCGTCTCGCAGGTCCGCTGCACCAGGCTGAGGCCCGCGCAGATCCTGGCTGCGGTGCCGGCGTCGTTCAGCGGTCCGGCCACCAGGCGCAACTGTATGCCGAGCCCGTTGCTGCTCTCCTTGATCACGATGATCGGCCGCAGCGCCGCCAGCGGCGCGTTGGCCTTCGACTTCAACAGGCCGCGCCACAGCGCGCGCAGTCCATTGACCGAGTTGGCCGTGCCGAGATCGACGCCGAACTCGGTGCGGTGGATCTGTGCCTGCGGCGCATCGTCCTCGGCGTCCGGATCCGCTGTGATCACCAGCGGAGGGATCGGTGCGACGGTGACATCGTTGGCGGTCGGCGGCTTGACGGTTTCGGTTGCCTTGTTCGCCGCAGGATCGAGCGATGCCAGGACCGGCTTGTCGACAAGCGGCTTGTCCGCGACCGGCACCGGCGCAGCGGGTGCATCCTCGGCGCCGGCCGCGGCGGCGCTCATTGGACTTGCGATCGATGCGGCCGTGGCGGAATTCGGCGGCGAATTGTCGGAGGCTGGCGGCTTCTCCGCGGCGGCCTGCGGCTTGGCGGGCGCGGACGCGGGTTTCTTGTCGGCCGTTGCCGGCTTTTCGGCCGCCGCAACCGGCTTCTCGATCGGCCCAGTCGCCTTGCTGTCGCCGGCTGTGGGCAGCTTGTCGATCGCCGCCGGCTTGTCCAATGCGACCGTCGGCATCGTTGCGACGGCGGCAACGGTTGGCGCGGAGGCGGCGGGCGACGAACTGGCGGTTGCGGGCGAGGTACCGGGCGCTGCCAAGGGCGATGGTGCCGGCGGCTGCCTGGCGATCGCGCCGGTCACGGAGTCGAGGCCCTGCTCCAGCGTGGTGACGCGCGAATACAGCCGGTCGCGGTCGCCGTTGAGCGTATCGATCGCAGACGCCAGCCGGCGCGTCTCGTTGTGGCTCTCCTTCGCCAGCGTCTGCAACTGCTGGGCCTGTCGCGCGAGGTCCGCTGCGGCAACTTGGTCGCGCCGCAGCGTCAACGCCGACTGGTTGGCCATCACCGCGACGGTGACGGCGCCGACCGCGGCAACGCCCCACGAGCCGAGCCGCCACAGCATGCGGCGATCCAGAGCATCCTCCTCGGCCAAAAAGCCGGTGGTGCTCTCGGTGTCGAATTCCGCCGCCAGATTGTCGCGATCTTTGGCCAAAGCCCGCTTGGCCCTCCTCAAGGCCCGCCGAATCACGAGGCAAAGATTAACAGGAAATGGACCGGGAACTTGAATCCGGAGCGCCACGGAGGCGAATCGGTTTCTTCTGCCGGGGAAAACAATTAAAGACGGCCTCGAAGACAGCTTTGCGCAGCGAACTGCGCGCGACATCGAGGATTGCGAATGACTGCGCGAACGAGCCTGACAGTGGTTCTTGCGGCCGGTGAGGGCACGCGGATGCGCTCGTCGCTGCCGAAGGTGCTGCACCCCGTGGCCGGGCAGCCGCTGCTGGCGCACGTGCTCAACGCCGCGGCCTCCGGCGAGGGGTCGCAGCTGGCGGTCGTGATCGGCCCGGACCACGAGGCGGTCGCCAACGAGGTGCGTCGGGTGCGGCCCGACGCACAGACCTTCGTGCAGCGCGAGCGGCTCGGCACCGCGCATGCGGTGCTGGCGGCGCGCGAGGCGATCGCCCGCAGCGCCGACGACCTCTTGATCGCATTCGGCGACACGCCGCTGATCTCGGCCGAGACCTTCGCCCGCATGCGCGCGCCGCTGCGCGACGGCGCGGCGCTTGCGGTGCTCGGCTTCCATGCCGCAGACCCGACCGGCTACGGCCGCCTGGTGGTCGAGAACGGCAAGCTGGTTGCGATCCGCGAGCAGGCCGATGCCAGTGCCGAAGAGCGCAAGATCACGCTGTGCAATGCCGGCGTGATGGCGTTCGACGGCAGGAAGGCGCTCGCGATCATCGAGAAGATCGGCAATGCCAATGCCAAGGGCGAATATTATCTGACCGATGCCGTCGGCATTGTCAGGGAACTCGGACTGGAGGCCGTCGTGATCGAGACCAGCGAAGACGAAGTGCGCGGCATCAACACCAAGGCGCAGCTCGCCGAGGCCGAGGCCGTGATGCAGGCGCGGCTGCGCAACCAGGCGCTCGAGGCCGGCGTGACCCTGATCGCGCCGGAGACGGTCTATCTCGCCGCTGACACCAAATTCGGCAAGGACGTCACGATCGAGCCGTTCGTGGTGATCGGACCCGGCGTTTCGATCGACGACGGCGCCGTGATCCATTCCTTCTCGCACATCACCCAAGCCACGATCGGCAAGAAGGTGGAGCTCGGACCCTACGCGCGGCTGCGGCCCGGCACCTCGCTCGGCGACGGCGTGAAGATCGGCAATTTCGTCGAGACCAAGGGTTCGAGGCTGGAGGCCGGCGTCAAGGTCAACCATCTCTCCTACGTCGGCGACGCCCATGTCGGTGCCAATTCCAACCTCGGTGCCGGCACCATCACCTGCAACTATGACGGCTTCCTCAAGCACAAGACGCTGATCGGCGAGGGCGCCTTCATCGGCACCAATACGTCGCTGGTCGCGCCGGTCACGATCGGCAAGGGCGCCTATATCGGCTCGGGCTCCGTGATCACCAGGGATGTTCCCGACGATGCGATGGCGCTCGAGCGCAGCGAGCAGTCCATCCGCGAAGGCGGCGCCGCGCGCTACCGAACGGCGAAGCTGAAGGAGAAGGCGGCGAAGGGGAAGTGATCTTCTCGCGACATATTTGCGAGCCTGTCTCGACCATAAAATGTCATCCCGGCGAAAGCCGGGATCCATATTCCGCGGCGGAAGTTGGGGACAGGACTCGTCGTTCCAGCATCGTGAAGCAATGACCGTCGGTGGTTATGGGTCCCGGCTTTCGCCCAAAGGCGCTAAAATAGGATTTGCGCCTTGGATTCGCTTGTGATTCCAAGATGGAATGGCACACGAATCGCTTGTGAACAAAGATTGGGCGCGCGTTGTCGCCCGACTTGGCGGAGCCGAGGCTCTGAACATTAGCGCGCGCAAGACGAAGGCGTTTGTCCGTCCGCGGGAGATCAGCAATGCGGTCGACTTGCTGCGCCTGATCTTGGCTTATTGCCTTGGTGAGAAAGGGCTGCGGTTGACGGCGGCATGGGCCACGTCGGTTGGGCTTGTCGATATCTCCAACGTGGCTCTGTTGTATCGCTTACGTCAGTGCGGAGATTGGCTGGCAATCTTGGTCGAGCAGGCGCTTGCCGCCGCGGCGCCGAAGGCGAGCCGCGGTCGTCTGATCCGTATTGTTGACGCCACGACGGTCCCCAAGGCTGGGACGAGCGGCAGGAACAAGAACGCAGTGTGGCGTATCCATAGCGCGTTCGATCTTCCGCAGGAGCGCTTTGGTCACTTCGAACTGACCGATCAGCGAGCGGGCGAGACGCTGGATCGGATACCGGCGGTTGCCGGTGAGATCCGTCTTGCCGATCGCGCCTATCTGCAACCGGAGCGCATGGCGCATCTCGTCGATGCCGATGCGGACTTCGTGATCCGGGCCGGCTGGAAGAGCGCGCGCTGGCTCGATGCCGAAGGTAATCTTGTTGACCTCACTGCCGAACTGCGCAACGCCTCGGCGCGTGGCCTGATCGATCGGCCGATTTGGATAAAGCGCAAGTCAGGTGCGCCGCCGCTCGCAGTGCGTCTGGTTGCCGCGAAGAAGCCGGCGCAAGCTGCTGCGGCTGCGCGACGCAAGGCGCGCCGGACTGCACAAAAGGGAGGTCATCAGCTCTCCAGGCAAACACTTGACGCCGCAGATTGGGTGATCCTGGTGACCTCACTCAGGCCAGAGGACTTCACGACTGCAGATATCCTCGCCCTCTATCGGCTGCGATGGCGCATTGAGCTCGGCTTCAAGCGGCTGAAAAGCCTGATTGGCCTGAAGGGACCTCCCGGAACCGACGAGCGGTCCGCCAGACCCCATATCCTCGCTCATCTGCTGATCATTCTATTGCTCGAGCCGCTCGTCGACGAACTCGAAGACTCTCCCCGCTTGGCCGACGCCGCCTGACCCACCCAGTGACGTGGCGTCTGCTGCGCCAGCTCGTCGCTTCGCTACGGCAAGCGATCATTCCACAGCCCGCAATCGCTCTACTCTGCAGAGCCAGTCACGCTCTCCGGCGACATCTACGCGAGCCACCCAGACATAAGCGCCACTATCAGACTATGATCAAACTATCTTAGCGCCTATGGGCTTTCGCCGGGACGACACTGTATGTGTTGCGCGATCTGTGAGTCACATATGCGCATCGGGTGACGGGGTTCGCAACGGGCTGATCGCAACGTCGATCGGTTGACCCGGTTCATGCCGCATTCTTCGCCTGGCGCGGCTCGTCGGTGTTCGGCTCTACCGGTCCGAGCAGGATGCGCCGCTGCATCTGGTCGAAGGCGAGGTTTGCGTTCTTCTCCCGTGTCACCAGCGACAGCAGGATCGCGACCGCAAAGGATAGCGGCATGCTGATGATCGCGGGATTGCGCAGCGACACGAACCACCATTGATGCTCGACCGCGGCGAGCGGCTTGCCGAGAATGTCGACCTGGATGGTCGGGGACAGATAGATCAGCACCAGCGAGCTCAGTGTGCCGACGAGGATGCTCGCCACGGCAGCAGGCGTCGTGAAGCGGCGCCAGGTGATGGCGAGCACGAGCGAAGGGAAGTTGGCGGCGCAGGCGATCGAGAACGCAAGTCCCGCCATGAACGCGACGTTCTGGCCTTCGAACGCGATGCCCAGGCCGATGGCGAGGATGGAAATCAGAACCGTCGCGACCCGCGCGACCTTGAGCTGCTCGGCTTCCGAAGCGGTGCCGCTCCTGATCACATTGGTCCAGACGTCGTGGCAGAGCGTGGCGACGCCCGACAGCGTCAGCCCCGCGACGACGGCAAGCATGGTCGCGAACGCGACCGCGCAGATGAAGCCGAAGAACGCGTTGCCGCCGACGGTGAGTGCGAGCAGGGGCGCTGCCATGTTGCCGCCGCCGCCGGCCTTGGCCACCGCCTCGGCGCCGACCAGCACCATGGCGCCGAAGCCGATGATGAAGACCATGAGATGAAAGACGCCGATCAGGCCGGTGGCATAGAGGATCGACAGCCGTGCGGCTTTGGAATCCTTCACCGTGTAGGCCCGCATCAGCACATGCGGCATCGCGGCGGTTCCGAACATCAGGCCGAGCCCGAGCGAGATGGCATCCCATTGACCCGAGACCACCTTCGATCCCGGCTGCAGCACCTTGGTGCCGTATTTCTCGGATGCCGCGGCGAACAGCTTCAGCGGGTTCATGTCGAAATGGGTCAACACGAGGAGGGCGAGCAGGATGCCGCCGCCCATCAGCAGCACAGCCTTGACCACCTGCACCCAGGTCGTCGCCAACATGCCGCCGAACAGCACATAGACCAGCATGACGCTGCCGACGACGACGACCGACCAGGTGTAGGGCAGGCCGAACAGCAGCTTGATCAGCGATCCCGTCGCGACCATCTGGGCGATCAGGTAGAACAGGATCACGGCAAGTGTACCGATGGCGCCGGCGAGGCGCACCGGGCGCTGGCGCAGGCGATAGGCCACGACGTCGGCGAAGGTGAAACGGCCGACATTGCGCAATGGCTCGACGATCAGGAACAGAATGATCGGCCAGCCGACCAGCCACCCGATCGAATAGATCATGCCGTCGAAGCCGTTCGAGGTGACGATGCCGGCAATTCCGAGCAGGGCCGCGGCGCTCAGGAAGTCTCCCGCGAGTGCCCAGCCGTTCTGCCACGGCGTGACCTGGCCGCCGGCGGCAAAGAAGTGCTCGGTGGTGCGCGTGCGCCGCGCAGCCCAATAGGTGATCGCCAGCGTCAACGCCATGAAGGCGAAGAAGAACCCGATCGAAAGCGTGCTGCTGCCCATTTGCCTGTCCCCTTAGCGAAGCTCGCGAACGCCTGCGTCGAACACCCGGTTCGCCCACAGCACGTAGACCAGGCAGAGCACGAAGGAAGAGATGATGACGAGCGGGCCGAGCACAATGCAAAGCGACAGGCCGGGCATCAGAATGGTGCCGAGCAGCGGCTTGTCGAACGCGAAAAGCCCCATGAAGCCGAAATAGATCACGATCATCGCAACGCTCAGAACGAGCGCGACTGTCAGCCGCTTCTTGGCCAGTTTCTCGGCCTGCTTCTTGGCCAATGCGCCGCCGTTCGGCGCCGGATCGGCATTGCCGGGAATAACCACGTTCATATCGGCTCCCTCAAAAACTCAGCGCGCTCTGCTTGCGCCAATCGAACGAGCTTCAGCCGGGGGCTGACGGAAGGGAATTATGGATTTTTGCAATCTGCTGTGCGCGGCTGCGGCACGACATCGGCCAGCGTGACCTGCATGTCGGGATCCTGCTTCAGGGTATTTTTCAGGAAGGCGCGGACGGCGCGGATGCGCGGGGCGAATTGCAGGTCGCTGTGGACGTTGAGCCAGACCTCGCGAACGGTGCCGGTGAGAGCGGGCAGCACCGGTATCAGGTCGGGCCGGTCCCTTGTGGCAAAGCTCGGCAGCATCACGATGCCGAGGCCGCCCGCCGCGGCGTTCATCTGCGCGATCATGCTGTTGGAGTGGAAGGCGATTTTCGGCTCTTCGATGACATCGGCGAGCCAGCGCACCGAGTCGACCTGGATCAGGTCCTCGATATAGGACACGAACCAATGATCCTGCAGGTCGCGCAGGCTTGCGGGCATCCCGTGGTGGTCGAGATAGTCCTGGCTCGCGAATAGCCCGAGCCGAAACTTGCCGATGCGCTCCGAGATCAGGCCCGGACCGGGCGGCCGGAAGAAGGACACGAACAGATCGGCCTCGCGCTTATGAACGTAGACCGTCTGGGCGGACGTGACGAGTTCGACGGTGAGCTGTGGCGCGGTGCGTCGCAGCTTGGCAAAGCGTTGCGCCAGATAGAGCGAGGCGATCCCCTCCATGGTGGCGAGCCGCACGGTCCCGACGAGCTCCTGGGTGTCGCTGGCGCTGGCCTCCTCGCGGATCGCGATCACCGCGCTCTCGACCCGCTCGGCATGGCGCAACAGCCGCTCGCCGACTTCGTTCAGCTTGAGCCCGGTGCGGTGGCGTTCGAACACCGCAACCCCGAGCGAAGCTTCCATCTGGGCGATGCGCCGGCTGACGGTGGAATGGTCGAGCCGCAGCCGCTTTGCCGTTTGGCTCAAATTCCCGGCGCGGGCGGCGCAGAGAAACACCCGCAGATCGTCCCAGTTGATCGTGTCGAACATCACCTGCCTCCCGGTTGCGGCCGTTGAAATTGCGGCCCTTGTCAGCAAAGCAATTCCCGTTCCAGCGCGTGGCGGTTCCGATCCTTCGCAACCGACCTTGCGACAATTCCCATGCACGCCGGCAAGCCAGGGATGATACCGCTTCGCTCCCCTAGTCCTAGCCGGGATTTTCGACATGCTTCCTCGTTTCAAGGCTGCTGCCGTCCACGCCGCGCCCGTCTTCCTCGACAGCTGGGCGACCACCGAAAAGGCGATCGCCATCATTCGCGAGGCGGCCAGGGCCGGCGCCGCGCTGATCGCGTTTCCCGAAACCTATATTCCCGCCTTTCCGGTCTGGGCTGCGCTGTGGCCTCCAATCGACAACCACGATCTGTTCGTGCGCATGGCGGAGCAATCCGTGCTGGCGGACGGACCGGAAGTGGCGCGGCTTTGCGCCGAGGCGCGCGCCCTCGGCGTCACGGTCTCGATCGGCATCAGCGAGCGCTCGGCCGTCAGCGTCGGGGGGCTGTGGAACTCGAACCTGCTGATCGGCGAGACCGGAGAAATTCTCATCCATCACCGCAAGCTGGTTCCGACCTTCTATGAGAAGCTAGTGTGGTCGTCAGGGGATGGTGCGGGCCTCAAGGTCGCGGAGACGCGGCAGGGCCGGATCGGCGGGTTGATTTGCGGCGAGAATACCAACCCATTGGCCCGCTTCGCGCTGATGGCGCAGGGCGAGCAGGTGCACATTTCGAGCTGGCCGCCGATGTGGCCCACCCGGCGCCCGGCAGGCGGCGGCAATTTCGACAACGTGGCCGCCAACCGCATCCGGGCCAGCGCCCATTGCTTCGAAGCCAAGGTATTCGGGATCGTCACCGCCGGCTACATGGACCAGGCACTGCGCGCCTTCCTCATTGAACGCGATCGAACGATCGCCGACGTGATCGACCAGACACCACGTGCGGCGAGCTTCTTCGTCGATCCGACCGGCAGCGTCTTCGGCGATGGATTGCAGGACGAGGAGGGGATCGCCTACGCGGAGATCGATCTCAATCGCTGCGTCGAGCCGAAACAGTTTCACGACGTGGTCGGTTACTACAACCGCTTCGACATCTTCGGCGTGACGGTCGACCGCAGCCGGTTGACCCCGGCTCGATTCCGCGATCCAGAGCAGCCGATAGCGGACGTGCAAGACGCGGCAATTCTGTCGGTCGATGCCGACGCTGCATCGAATGGGCAGGGCCGCGACCTCCGGAGCTGACGAAGCCTTGGTGCTGCCTCACACGATCCTTCGTCCGCGTGCGGGACCCGACGCGGACATCGCGGTCCGGCATTCTCGATAGTCCGCAAACCTGCAACGTGTCCGTAGCGGGTGAAGATGTCGTGTTTTTGTAGCTCGTGATCTGTCGCCTTCGTGTCTGATTTGCAGGGGAGCCGGAAGGCGGGGACGGCTTTCCCTGATTGATCATGCCACGGCTGTTGTGGCGGTTTTAGCCCTGTGGGTGAGTTTCTTTGTTCGACTTGAAGCCCGTTTCTCCGCCCCGACCCGCACTTTCTCGACGGCGGCGCGCGCAGGAGCGGTCAAGGACGCGCGCTTGCGCGCCCGCCAGGGCTTGTCCTTGACGGCTCCGAGCACGCCGCCAGGCTGAAGCGCGTCGGGGCTGATCTGCTGTCCGTCAGGCGCAAACCTCGCCAATCGATGCGGTCCAAGGAACACGCTGACGGTGCCATCGGGATACTCATGGAGCCGCACCAAGGCCTTGACGAAGTGAGGTCTGAGCCGGCTCTGCGGCAACTGCAGCCGCCGACCGTTCCATGCAACGGTATTGTCGTTGGCGACGGTTCGCTCCTCGATCACGCACAGCGCCTCGCGCCAGGCCTCATGCCGGTCGGCCACGAATGCCGTGCCTTCCTGTTCGGGCTTGATCGCAAACGCGGCGTTGTGCCCGGGGATGTAATGCGCCTTCAGCCACGCGTTGGCAGCCTCAACCGTCGTGATCCCGGCAAGCCGCAGCTCCTTCGGCAGCCGGTCCTGCAAGGTGCCGAACACCCGCTCGGAGCGCCCGCGCGCCTGCGGCGAATAGGCTGCGATATGCTCGATCCCAAGATGCGACAAAGCCCGTCCCACCTGGGTTTGTTGCGTCTTCGAGACCTTCTCGCCAGCTTTTGGGGTCAGGAAATAATGGCTGCCGCGGTCGGTGTAGAGCGCGCAGAACAGGCCATGCTCGCCAATCACTTCGCGCAAGGCCTGGAAGGTCGAGGCCGTTCCTTCTTCCTCGACCAGCACCATCGAGTAGATCTCGCTGGTCGCATCGTCCATCGTGACGATCAGGTCCCTCGCGGGCAGGCCTTCGATCCAAACGTGGCGCGATCCGTCCTGGTGCAGCAGCATGCCCCGAAGCGGCCGCCGCGGCCGCTTCTTGCGGTGCGCCGAACGCTTCGGAGCCTTCCGCACCAGCCCCGCCGCGTGCAGCGCCAGCTTCGTCACCGTATAGCCCAGCACATAGTCGTGCCGCTTTTGCATCTGCTCGTGGAAGTGCTTCACCGTGAAGTCCGCGTACTTGTCCCGGTACAGCGCAAGCATCCGTTCCAGCTCCTCCTCCGGCGCCCGCCGTGGCGAACGACGCCCCAGCCGGCGGTCGACAAGCCCGTCGTCGCCCTCCGCCTCATAGCGCTCCGCCCAGCGTTGAAACGTCCGAACACTGATCCCAAGAACCTCCGAAGCTGCCTCCTGCGTCAGTTCCTTCGCCTCCGTCCGATCCAGCAAATCTGAAAACCGCATCCGTCGTACACCCTCGTGAATGGATGCCGTGCCCATCGCGCCCCCCTTGTTCCGGAGCACCGAAAACACGACACTTCACGAGCTACAAACAGGCGACAGATCACGAGCTACTGACACCGCAAACCTGCAACGTTGCCAACGCGGGAATGTATGGCTACGCTTTACCCTGGGTAGGCTGCCAAACGACCTTCGATCGGCCGGACGCTCATGCCAAAATTCCTTCGCATCGGAGTCCATCAGTCGAACGTTTCCGGATACACGTCGAAGGCATGGTGCATTCGACGGGCCGGCTCGACGGTTTTCCTGAAATGGGGCGCCGTGCAGGTTGATGGCGCGGGCGACAGGCGAAAGGTCCACTGGACGTTTCCACCGCAGGAAAAAACCATTCGCTGCCGCACGGTGCAGCGCGCCCAGGACTACACCAAGGCCGCCATCGCGCGGCGACGCAGCCATCGCTATGAACCGCTGGCTGGGAATATCGCTAACCGGCGGCGAACCACCGACCGGGACTCGCAGCTCAAGCAGGCGCTCGCCACGATCCTCTATGTCGATATCGTCCGATCCACCGAAAAGGCCGCGCGGCTCGGCGACACGCGCTGGGCGACGGTGATGAACCACTACTATGTCGCTGTGCGCAGGGAGCTGAAGGCCTTGCGGGGGAAGGAAGTCGTGACCACGGGCGACGGGTTGCTGGCGACGTTCCGCGCGCCGGCAGCCGGGATCCGTTGCGCGACCGCGATCCGCGAGTCCGTGCGCACGCTGGGGCTGGAGATCAGGGTCGGACTGCACGCGGGCGAATACAAGGTGAGTGGCGCGGAGGTGATCGGGCTTGCGTTTCACATCGGCGCGCGCGTCGCGGCGAAAGCGCGGGCCGGCGAAGTGCTGGTCTCGAGCGCGGTCAAGGACCTGATGTCAAAGTCCGAAATCCGCTTCAAGGACCGCGGCGCGCACCAGCTCAAAGGCGTGCCGGAGCGATGGCGGCTCTACCGGGTGGAGCATTAGGGCGTCCCGGGAGCGTCGACTACCGCCAGCGTCGGCTGGCCTCGCCGAAAGGCGTTAATGACATATTGATGCGGTTAACGACGTTTGCCGTCTGCGGTTTCATCGCTCTTAGGAGGCGACAAGGCAAAACACGGCATGCGCAAACATGCCGCGACCGTTCTGATTGGCGTCTTTTGCAGCCTGGTGACGTACTTCAGCGCCGCACGACTCTACCAATGGGCCGAGACCGGACAGTTGGCGGTGCTGTCCCGGAAGACACACGACCAACCTGAGTTCGTTTCCTGGGGCGACGATCGGCCCAGCTTCGTGCTGCTGTTCGCGCTCTATCTGTTTTTCCTCAAGAACGGACTGCTCGGCATGCTGGTTACGTGCCGCGAGGTCTGGCTGCGTGGCCGGGGATGGGAACCGTGAGCGCGCGGCTGATCGCTGGATTGATCAAGGTGCTGCTCGGAGGTCTTCTCACGGCCGGTCCGCCGCTCGTGTCGGTCGCGCGCGGCGACGAAACTGCGAGCATCAATGCACGACGCGAGGCGCTTCGCGAATGGAGCAGCCTTGCCAATGGACGCACGGACTTTGAAATTTCCGATCCGGCCTTGGTGCCAAGGATGCTCGCGCTTGCGGCCGAGCAATCCGGCTGCAAATACAGTGATGACATCGAAAAGTTGCCGGTTCGCTTCATGAAAGTGGCCGGGCACCGTCTCGCGCTGATGTTCTGTCGGCTTTCCGTGACCGGATCGCATCGCGCGTTCGATCTTTCCGAGTCAGCAGACCAAAGCCGATGGAATTTCCGTACGTCGCGCTGAACGGCTTCGGTACGACGGACACTCCGGGTTTCATCACATGGAGGGAGGAGGCCGGCTTGTTTCAGGCCGAAACCGGATCGGACCTGTGTCCCAGCCCACACCTGCGGCATGTCTATCGGCTAGACGTGACCAATCGCGAAAGCTTTGTCGTGGTTCGCGTCGAGGTCAGCGCGCCTGCGTGCGGCGCGGGTCAGGAATGGACCACGATCTGGGAGGCGAAACCGTGGCCCGCGCCGGCGGATCCGCGCTGACGCGCTCTTGCCAAAATGGTTAGCCCCGATTAACCAGCCTTTCGCATCAACCTTGCCGTTTAAGACTGTCGCAATCGGCAATAATTATTGAGTATCTTGCGGCCGGCGATTCCCGTTAAGGGACCGTGTCGCCGCTTTGGCAAATTTTCGGCGATTTTTGGGGACATTGAACCGCATGTGCGGCATCGTCGGCATTCTTGGACGCGCTCCGGTCGCGGAGCAATTGGTGGATTCGCTCAAGCGGCTCGAATATCGCGGCTATGATTCCGCGGGTGTCGCCACGCTGGAGAATGGCGGCCTGGCGCGGCGCCGCGCCGAAGGCAAGCTGAAGAATCTCGAGGCCCGGCTCGAGGCCAAGCCGCTCGGCGGCCATACCGGCATCGGCCACACCCGCTGGGCCACGCACGGGCGGCCGACCGAGAACAACGCGCACCCGCACGCCACCGAGCGCGTCGCCGTGGTGCATAACGGCATCATAGAGAATTTCCGCGAGCTGCGCGAGGAACTCGAGGCCAAGGGCGCGGCGTTCTCGACCGAGACCGACACCGAGGTCGTGGTGCATCTGGTCGACAATCTGCTGAAGGGCGGCGTCAAGCCGATCGATGCGGTGAGGGCGGTGCTGTCGCAGCTGCGCGGCGCGTTCGCGCTCGGCTTCATCTTCGCCGGCGAGGATGACCTGATGATCGGCGCCCGCAACGGCCCGCCGCTCGCGGTCGGCCATGGCGAAGGCGAGATGTTTCTCGGGTCCGACGCGATCGCGCTCGGGCCGTTCACCGATACGATCAGCTATCTCGAGGACGGCGATTGGGTGGTGCTGAATCGCAAGGGCGCCACGATCTTCGACAAGGACAACGCCATCGTCCACCGCGAGGCGATCAAGCACACGACGGCAACGGCGCTGGTCGACAAGGCGAACTACCGTCACTTCATGGCGAAGGAGATCCACGAGCAGCCCGAAGTGGTCGGGCACACGCTGGCGCGCTATGTCGACATGGCGACCGAGCGCGTCACCATGCCGGTGAAGCTGCCGTTCGACTTCAAGGATATCCAGCGCGTCTCGGTCACCGCCTGCGGCACCGCGAGCTATGCCGGCTTCGTCGCGAAATACTGGCTGGAGCGGCTGGCGCGGCTACCGGTCGAGCTCGATGTCGCCTCCGAATTCCGCTACCGCGAGGCACCGCTGCGCAAGGGCGATCTTGCGATCTTCATCTCGCAATCGGGCGAGACCGCCGACACGCTGGCGGCGCTGCGCTACGCCAAGGCGCAGGGTGCGCACACGCTCTCGGTCGTCAACGTGCCGACCTCGACGATCGCGCGCGAGAGCGAGACCGTGCTGCAGACGCTCGCCGGTCCCGAGATCGGGGTCGCTTCGACCAAGGCGTTCACCTGCCAGCTGATGGTGCTGGCCTCGCTCGCGGTCGCCGCCGGCAAGGCGCGCGGCGAGCTGTCCGATGCCGACGAGGCCAAGCTGGTGCATGGCCTTGTCGAGATTCCGCGCCTGATGTCGGAAGCGCTGACCACTGAAGTGCAGATCGAGAAGCTGGCGCGCGAGATCTCGAAGTCTCGCGACGTGCTCTATCTCGGCCGCGGCACCAGCTATCCGCTGGCGCTGGAGGGCGCACTGAAGCTGAAGGAAATCTCCTACATCCATGCCGAGGGCTACGCCGCCGGCGAGCTCAAGCACGGGCCGATCGCGCTGATCGACGAGCACATGCCGGTCGTGGTGATCGCGCCCTACGACAAGGTGTTCGAGAAGACCGTCTCCAACATGCAGGAGGTCGCCGCCCGCGGCGGCAAGATCATCCTGATGACCGACGCCAAGGGCGCGGCGGAGGCGACCATCCAGTCGCTGGTGACGATCGTGATGCCGGACATGGGGGCGACCTTCGCGCCGATGGTCTACGCCGTTCCGGTGCAGCTGCTCGCCTATCATACCGCTGTCGTGATGGGCACCGATGTCGACCAGCCGCGGAATCTGGCCAAATCGGTCACGGTCGAATAGTCGCAAGCCGCGGCTTCACGCGGCCCTTCAAAAATGCGACAGAATGGCTTAGCTGGGTGGTGGACTACGGCCGCTTCGACGACCCTGGAACCGCAATGACCTCCAACCAAGTGCCTCCCGCCTCGACCGGTGAATTGCCCCCGGATGCCCCGCGCGGGCTGATGGCGCGGTTTCGCAACTATTTCCTGACCGGCCTCGTGGTGGCCGGACCGGTTGCGATCACCCTGTATCTGACCTGGTGGTTCGTGAACTGGGTCGACAATCTGGTCCGGCCGTTCGTGCCCACGGCCTACCGGCCGGAAACCTATCTGCCATTCGGGCTGCCGGGTTCCGGCCTGATCGTCGCGGTCATCGCGCTTACGCTGCTCGGCTTCCTCACCGCCAATCTGATCGGGCGAACCCTGGTCGATCTCGGCGAACGGCTGCTTGGCCGCATCCCTGCGGTGCGCGCGATCTATCGTGGCCTCAAGCAGGTGTTCGAAACGCTGTTCTCCGGCAACGGCTCGAGCTTTCGCCGCGTCGGCCTCGTCGAGTTTCCCTCGCCCGGCATGTGGTCGATCGTGCTGATCTCGCAGGCGCCGAGCGCCGAACTTGCCGCTAGCCTGCCCGGAGCGGAAGAGCACATCTCGGTGTTCCTGCCGTGCGCGCCGAACCCAACCACCGGCTTCTTCTTTTACGTGCCGAAGAGCAAGATCATCGAGATCGAAATGAGCACCGAGGATGCCGCGACGCTGATCATGTCCGCCGGCGTGGTGCAGCCCGGCGGCACCGCCGATCAGAAGCGCGCCGCGGCGCTCGCCGGCATGGCCAATGCTGCGCGCATTGCGAGCCAGGCTTCGACCAACCAGGCCTCGCTGCAGCCGGCAACTCAGCCCGCGCCGGCCAAGGTCGAATAAGAGGCCCAACTCCATCCTCGTCATTGCGAGGAGCGAAGCGACGAAGCAATCCATGATTCCACATATGCGGACCGATGGATTGCTTCGCTACGCTCGCAATGACGGCGGGAAGGGGCGATGAGCACACCTAGATCAGCGTCTCGTAGAGGTCGTTCCAATCTGGATTCAGCGCCTCGATCAGCGCAATCTTCTTCGCGCGGCTGCCGGCCTTGATCTGCTTCTCACGAGTGATCGCGTTGTACATGGTTTTGTGCAATTCGTACCAGACCAGAATCTTGCAGCCATATTTGGCCGAGAAGCCCTTCACCAATCCCTCGCGATGCTCAAACGCACGCTTGGGCGTTGCGGTAACGCCCATGTAAACGGTGCCGTGACGCTTGTTGGCGAAGATGTAGACGCATGGTTGTTTCATGATGTCCCCCAGCCGCAAGTATATACCGTCATTGCGAGGAGCGGAGCGACGAAGCAATCCACGCTTCCGCATATGCGGAACGATGGATTGCTTCGCTGCGCTCGCAATGACGCTGGGTAGAGCGCTCGCAATGACGGGGCTGGCCGCTACCCCGCGCCGATCAGCGGCACGGCTTCGTCGCGTTCGTAGAGGTAGAGCAGGACGCGCAGCGCTTCGCCGCGTTCGCCCTTCAGCTTCGGGTTGTCCTTCATGATCCGCAGCGCCTCGTCGCGGGCCTGGGTGATGAGCTGGCCGTGCACTTCGGAGCGCGCGATGCGGTAGCCGGGCAGGCCGCTCTGGCGGATGCCGAGCACATCGCCTTCGCCGCGCAGCTTCAGATCCTCCTCGGCGATCCGGAATCCATCCGTCGTCTCGCGGATCACTTTCAACCGCGCCTTCGACATCTCGCCGAGCGGCTCCTTGTAGAGCAGCAGGCAGGTCGAGGCCTCCGAGCCGCGGCCAATGCGCCCGCGCAATTGATGCAGCTGCGCAAGCCCGAAACGTTCGGCGTTCTCGATCACCATGATGGTCGCCGCGGGCACGTCGACGCCGACCTCGACCACCGTGGTCGCGACCAGGAGGCCGATCTCGTGCGCGGCGAATTGCGTCATCACGCGGTCCTTCTCGGTGCCCTTCATCTGGCCGTGCACGAGACCGACGCGATCGCCGAACCGCTTCTGCAGGCTCTCGAAACGTTCGGTCGCGTTGGTGAGATGCTCGGTGCCCTCGGCCTCGGATTCATCGACCAGCGGGCAGATCCAGTAGACCAGCTTGCCGGCGCCGAGCGCGCGGCCGACGCCGTCCATGACGTCCTCGATCCGGCTCATCGGCACCGCGCGGGTGTCGATCGGCTGGCGGCCGGCGGGCTTTTCGCGCAGCTCCGAGACGTCCATGTCGCCAAAGTATGTGAGCACCAGCGTGCGCGGGATCGGGGTGGCGCTCAGCACCAGCACGTCGACGGCCTCGCCCTTGGAGGTCAGCGCGAGCCGTTCGCGGACGCCGAAGCGATGCTGCTCGTCGACCACGGCAAGCGCCAGCGCCTTGTAGATCACGTCGTCCTGGATCAGTGCGTGGGTGCCGACCAACAGATCGATCTCGCCGGCCTCGAGCTGTGCCAGCAGCTCGCGGCGCTCTTTGCCTTTCTCGCGGCCGGTGAGGATCGCAACCCGTAGGCCAGCGCTCTCGGCGAGCGGTGCGATGGTCTTGATGTGCTGGCGCGCCAGGATTTCGGTCGGCGCCATCAGCGCGGCCTGCTTGCCGGCTTCCGCAACCGCGGCGGCAGCCAGCAGCGCCACCACGGTTTTGCCGGAACCGACATCGCCCTGCACGAGGCGCAGCATCCGCACCGGCTGCTGCAGGTCCGCGATGATTGCCGCGACCGCCTCTTGCTGCGACCTGGTCAGCGCATAGGGCAGGGCATCGATGATCTTCCGGCGCAGATGACCATCGCCGGCGTTGCGCACACCGCTGGGGCGTCGCAGCGTGGCGCGGATCAGGGCGAGCGCGAGCTGGCCGGCCAGCAGCTCGTCGAATGCGAGACGTGACCAGAACGGACCGTCGGGCAGGATATCGGTCAGCTCGACCGGCACATGCACGCGGGTCAGCGCCTCCCTGATCGGCGGGAAGTTGCAGCGGCGCAGCACCTCGGGGCTGATCCACTCCGGCAGCTCGGGCAGCCTGGTCAGCGCCTGCGCGATGGCGCGGCGGAGCGAGCCGATCGCAAGCCCCTCGGTCAGCGGATAGACCGGATCGATGCCGGACAGTTTTGCAAAGCCCGCTTCATCGACGACGCGATCGGGATGCACGATCTGCGGGATGCCGTCATACATCGCCAGCGTGCCGGAGACGTAGCGCTTCTCGCCGACCGGCAGCAGCTTCTCGACATAGCCGGGCTGGGCACGGAAGAAGGTCAGCACGACGTCGCCGGTGTCGTCGCTGGCATAGACAAGGTAGGGCGCGCGCGAATTGCGCGGCGGCGGCGGGCGATGGCGGTCGACGGTGACCTCGAGCGTCACCATGGTTCCGACCGCGGCGTCGCGGATCTTCGGCCGGGCGCGGCGGTCGATCACGCTCGCCGGCAGATGCAGCAGCAGGTCAACCAGCCGCGGCGTCTCGCTGCGGTCGAGCAGATAGCGCAGCAGCTTGTCCTGCTTCGGGCCGACCCCTTGCAGGGTCGTGACCTGGGCAAACAGCGGATTGAGCAGGGCTGGGCGCATCGACGAATCCAAGACCGTTTCACACCGTCATGCCCGGCCTTGTGCCGGGCATCCACGTCTTTTTTTGGAGCTGATGTCGGCCGGTCCCGTCTACGCCAAGACTTCGACGGGCGCGCAAGCCCGGCAATGACGGCATGCGCCCAGGGAAACCCCAAAACGCGGCGAATGAGGGCTGACATCGGCCATCGCCATGGCTATATCAAGCCCGCCCGGCACGTCCGGGCTTTTGGCGTTGGATGGATTTTGGGACATGACGGGATCGACACGATCGAGCAGCGGGCTCGATGACCGCCGCAAGCGGCTTTTGTTTCGCTGCTGGCACCGCGGCACCCGGGAGATGGACCTGATCCTCGGCCGCTTCGCCGACGCGACCATTGGCGAGCTGTCCGATCACGAGCTCAGCGAGCTCGAGCATTTGATCGAGGTCCCGGATCCCGACCTCTATGCGGCGCTGACCGGCGACAAGGTGCTGCCGTCCGAATATGCCACCGCGCTGTTTGCCCGCATCAAGTCGTTCCGGGTCGCGGATCCCAGCGCATGAAACAGCCGATGAAATCACCGGCCGCGATGCTCGCGCCCGGCCGGGTGCTGACCATCGCCAACGTCGCCGAGGGCGCCGAAGGGCTCGTCATCTCCGACCTGGCGCGCGCGATCGCGGCGCAGCCGAAGCGGCCGGCGGTCAGCCTTGCCGTGGTGTGCCGTGACGGCACGCGGATGCAGCAGCTCGCCCGCGCGCTGGAGTTCTTTGCGCCCGATATCGCCGTGATGCAGGTTCCGGCCTGGGACTGCCAGCCCTACGACCGCGTCTCGCCGCATTCCGGCATTTTGGCGCAACGGCTCACCGCTTTGGCCAAGTTGTCGCGGCTGGTCGGCAGCGACAAGCCGCTGATTGTGCTCACCACGGTGAATGCGGCCGTGCAGCGGGTCCCGGCGCGCGATCAGGTCGCAGCGCAAGCGCTGTCGGTTGCGCCCGGCAATGTGGTGCCGATGGATTCGGTCGTGGCCTGGCTCGAGCACAATGGCTACACCCGCTCGTCCACGGTGCGCGAGCCCGGCGAATATGCCGTGCGCGGCGGCATCCTCGATCTGTTTCCGGCCGGCCTCGACCAGCCGGTGCGCTTCGACTTCTTCGGCGACAGCCTGGAATCGATCCGCACCTTCGATGCCGAGACCCAGCGCACGCTACTCGACATGCGCGGGCTCGATCTCGTGCCGGTGTCGGAATTCCAGCTCACCACCGAAACCATCCGGCGTTTCCGCATGGGCTATGTCGCCGCGTTCGGCGCGCCGGGGCGCGACGATCAGCTCTATGAAGCCGTCTCCGAGGGACGGCGTCACCCCGGCATGGAGCATTGGCTGCCGCTGTTCCAGGAGCGGATGGACACGCTGTTCGATTATCTCGACGGGGCGACGGTTGCGATCGAGCCGCAGGGCGAGGACGCAGCGCGCGAACGCTTCTCGCAGATCGTTGACTACTATGACGCACGGCGCGAGGCGCTGGAGCATCCGGGCAGCGGCGCGGTCTACAAGCCGCTGCCGCCGGACCAGCTCTATCTGACCGAGGCCGAATGGACCAAGCTGCTCGGCGATGCGCCGCTGGCGCGGCTGACGCCGTTCGCGGTGCCCGAAGGCACGCCCGACGTGTTCGACGCCGGCGCGCGGCAGGGCCGCAACTTCGCCCCCGAACGCGCCGACAGCAATGTCAACGTGTTCGAGGCCGTGGTCGGCCATGTCGGCGCGCTGCAGTCACAGCGCAAGAAGGTGGTGATCGCGTTGTGGAGCGAGGGCTCGCGCGACCGCATGGGCGCGATGCTGCGCGACCACAAGCTCCTGAACACGACCAGCGTCAACACCTGGCGGATCGTGCAGGCGACGCCGCGCAACGAAACCATGCTGGCGGTGCTCGGCATGGAATCCGGCTTCGAGACCGACGAGTTCGCCGTCATCAGCGAGCAGGACATTCTCGGCGACCGCCTGGTGCGGCCGCGCAAGGCGAGCCGCAAGCTCGACAATTTCATCTCGGAGGTGACGAGCCTTGCAACCGGCGATCTCGTGGTCCATGTCGAGCACGGCATCGGCCGCTTCGTCGGGCTGCAGACGCTGGAAGTCTCCGGCGCGCCGCATGACTGTCTCGAGTTGCATTATGCCGCCGAAACAAAACTGTTCCTGCCGGTCGAGAACATCGAGCTGTTGTCGCGCTATGGCTCCGACAGCGCCAATGTCGAGCTCGACCGTCTCGGCGGCGGCGGCTGGCAGGCACGCAAGGCCAAGCTGAAGAACCGGATCCGCGAGATCGCGGGCGAATTGATCAAGATCGCGGCCGAGCGGCAGCTGCACGAGGCGCCGAAATTCCCGCTGCAGCCGCATGTCTATGACGAGTTCTGTGCGCGCTTCCCCTATGAGGAGACCGAGGATCAGCTCGGGGCCATCACCTCGACCTTGAAGGACCTCGAGATCGGCCGCCCGATGGACCGGCTGATCTGCGGCGATGTCGGCTTCGGCAAGACCGAGGTGGCTCTGCGCGCGGCGTTCGCCGTGGCGCTGGAGGGCAGGCAGGTCGCGGTGGTGGTGCCGACCACGCTGCTGGCGCGTCAGCACTCGCGTACTTTCACCGAGCGCTTCCGCGGCTTCCCGGTCAATGTCGCGCAGGCCTCGCGGCTGGTGTCGACCAAGGAGCTCAACCAGGTCAAGAAGGGGCTCACCGACGGCAACGTCGACATCGTCGTTGGCACCCATGCGCTGCTCGGCAAGACCATCAAGTTCAAGGACCTCGGCCTGTTGATCGTGGACGAGGAGCAGCATTTCGGCGTCAGCCACAAGGAGCGGCTGAAGCAGTTGCGCGCCCAGGTCCATGTGCTGACGCTGTCGGCGACCCCGATCCCGCGCACGCTTCAGCTTGCATTGACCGGCGTCCGCGAGCTCTCGATCATTGCTTCGCCGCCGGTCGATCGCCTTGCGGTGCGCACCTTCGTCGCGCCCCACGATCCCCTGATGATCCGCGAGGCGCTGCTGCGCGAACGCTACCGCGGCGGGCAGGCGTTCTATGTCGTGCCGCGGATCGAAGACCTCGCCGGCGTCAAGGATTTCCTCGACAAGAACGTGCCGGAGATGAAGGTCGCGGTCGCCCACGGCCAGATGCCGCCGACCGTGATCGAGGACATCATGTCCGCGTTCTACGACGGCAAGTACGACATCCTGCTCTCGACCACGATCGTCGAGTCCGGTCTCGACATCCCGAACGCCAATACGTTGATCGTGCACCGCGCCGACATGTTCGGCCTCGCCCAGCTCTACCAGCTGCGTGGCCGCGTCGGCCGCTCCAAGCTGCGCGCCTATGCGCTGTTCACGCTGCCGGCACAGCAGAAGATCACGGCGCAGGCGGAGCGGCGGCTCAAGGTGCTGCAGTCGCTGGAGACGCTGGGCGCCGGCTTCCAGCTCGCCTCGCACGACCTCGACATCCGCGGCGCCGGCAATCTGCTCGGCGAAGAGCAATCCGGCCACATCAAGGAAGTCGGCTTCGAGCTGTACCAGTCGATGTTGGAGGAGGCGATCGTCAACCTCAAGGCCGGCGTCGCCGAGCCGGCCGCCGACCGCTGGTCGCCGCAGATCACGATCGGCATGCCGGTCCTGATCCCCGATGACTATGTCAACGACCTCAGCGTGCGGCTGTCGCTGTATCGCCGGCTCGCCGATCTCGACACCGACGAGGACATCGACGCCTTCGCCGCCGAAATGCGCGACCGCTTCGGCGTGCTGCCGGACGAGGTGCGCTATCTGTTCAAGGTCGCGGCGATCAAGGCCTATTGCCGAAGGGCCAATGTCGGGAAGGTCGACGCCGGCCCGAAGGGCGCCGTGATCGCATTCCGCGACAACAGCTTTGCCCATCCGGAGCGGCTGGTGAGCTTCATCCGCCAGCACGGCCAGGCCGCCAAGGTGCGGCCCGACATGAAGGTGGTGTTCTTCCAGGAATGGGATACTCCGGAAGAGCGGCTCGCCGGCACCACCGAGATCCTGCGCCAGCTCGCCAACCTCGCCGAGAGCAAGAAGGCGGCTTAACACGCGGTCCGACGCAGGCCTCGGCTCAGGATCGGATCAAATAGGGCGCAACGTGGTCGTCGAGCAGTTTCAGGAACTGCTCGGCGAGAACGCTGAGTTCGCCGATCGTCGGCTTCAGGACTCCGACCTCGTAGTGGATCGCCGGCGCGAAGGGGCGGACGACAAGCTTGCTCGCTCCGCTGGTTCGCCTGAGCGTTTCGGACGCGCTGAGCGCGTCGACGAGGCAGACACCCGCGCCATCGATGACGAGGTTGAGCGCGACGGCAAAGAATTCACACTCGATCGCCGGATGAAACGGCGTACCGCTGGCTTCGAAGGCGCGAGATACCGCGGCATAGGTCGATCGGCTCTGCGAGGTAATGATCAGATCATGTCGCTCGAGAAGATCGGGAGTGACGACTTTCCGGTCAGCCAGTGCATGCGTTGCAGGCATCACGCAGTCCAGGGACATTCGGTAGCGCCGCAATACGACATTGGTGCGGTCGAACGGCGGCTCGGCGACTCCGAAGTCGAATGCACGTGCCGACACCAGGCTCCGGACATTCTCGGAGCTTCGGGTCAGGAGCCTGATCGTTGTTGACGGGCGCTCGCGCTGGAAGCGGCTGACGACGCCTGGAAGCCAGACTATCCCAGGTCCCGGACTCGCGATCGTCAGAACGCCGCGCTTGCCTGCGGAGATTCCGGCAGCGGCGTCCTCCAGTTCGGCAAACCCGGCGAGCGCCCGGATCGCTTCATTGTGCAACAGATGCGCCTCCGGCGTAGGCACGATATGGCGGCTCTCCCGGCGAAACAGCGCAAACCCGACATCTGCCTCCAGCCGTTTCAAGGCCGCACTCACAGCCGGCTGCGATACCCCGAGTGCACGCGCGGCCTCGGTTGCCGATCGATGCTGCATAACAGCATGAAAAATCTCAACAAGACGCCGATCCATAACCAATATCTATATATCGTTTCGATGTCGCTCGTGGTATGAGCATGAAGGGAAACGCCAATAATACAAGGAATTTTCGCACACCACGCCGGCGAAATTCCAGATAATGTTACCGCAATCTGAGCGTGACGAGCATTGGCATTATATTTGCTTATGTTTCGAGATGAAGTCGTCTGGAGGGTCTGCGGGGATGAACACAAGCCACGCATCGTGCGCCGCGTCGGTCCTGGCCGCCGAAGCGGTGGTCAAACGCTTCGGCGCCCACACCGTTCTGAACGGCGTGGATCTTGCGCTGGGCACCGGGCAGTCGACCTGCATCATCGGTCCAAGCGGCTCAGGCAAGACGACCCTTCTGCGATGCATGGCGCTGCTGGAGGCTCCTTCCGACGGGCGCGTCGTGATGGAGGGGGCGACGGTCTCGCAGGCCCGGCCATCGTCCGATGTGCGGCTCGCTGCCCGCAAGGTGCGGCCGGAAATCGGAATGGTGTTCCAGCAGTTCAATCTGTGGCCGCACATGACGGTGCTGGGAAACATCATCGAGGCCCCGATGCGCGTGCGCGGGGTCAGCCGGGATGAGGCGGTCGTCACGGCCGAACGGCTGCTTCAGAAGGTCGGCATGGAGGCGAAGCGCGATGCCTATCCGGCCAGGCTGTCCGGAGGCCAGCAACAACGCGTCGCGATCGCCCGGGCGCTTGCCATGCAGCCGAAGATACTCCTGTTCGACGAGCCGACGTCGGCTCTCGATCCCGAACTTCGCCGCGAGGTGCTGCAGGTCATGCGCACGCTCGCGCTCGAAGGCATGACGATGCTCGTGGTGACGCACGAGATGGGCTTCGCCCGCCGCGTGGCGAGCCATGTCGTGTTCATGGACGAGGGGATGATCGTTGAGCACGGCACGCCGGCCGCCTTTTTCGAACGGCCGACAACCGAGCGCGCCAAGCGCTTTCTCAATCAGTTTGACGAGTGATCACTGCACGACAGGAGATTGAAGCTCATGCCAAATCTGCGCCGACTTGCCTTCGTTTGCGCGCTCTTTCTCTCGATGACGCCGGCGGCTGCCCAGCAGACGCAGTCGCGCCTCTACGAGATCACCAAGAGCGGGGTACTCAGGGTCTGCATCTGGCCGATGTACTATTCAATTTCGTTCCGCAATCCAGATAGCGGACAGCTCGAGGGGATCGACATCGATCTCTCCAAGGAACTCGCCAAGGACATGGGCGTGAAGCTGGACTATGTGGAGACCAGCTTTGGCAGTTTCATCGCCGACCTGCAGGCCAACAAATGCGATCTCGGCATGTTCGGCGTCGGGGCGACGATGAAGCGTGCGCAGGCCGTCGCGTTCTCGGACCCGTATCTGACGAGCGGCGTCTATGCCGTCGTGCGCAAAGGCGGCCCGATCACATCCTGGGCGGATATCGACAAGCCGGGCGTCAACGCCGGCGTCTCGCTCGGCAGCTATGTCGAGAACTTCATGCGGTCCTACTTCAAGAACGCCAAGACCGTCGCGGTCGCACCTCCCGCCACGACCCAGGCTGAGCTGATGGCGCAACGCGTCGACGTCGTCATGACCGATTATCCGGCCTCGATCAAAATGAATGCCCAGTTCGACTGGACTACGACGGTGGCGCCGCCGGAAAACCTGTCCGTGACGCCTTACGCGTACGTCATGAACCAGGGTGACCAGATCTGGCTGAACTACGTGAACCTGTTCGTACGCACCATCAAGCTCGACGGCCGGCTCAAGGCCGCCGCCGAGAAGAACAAGCTCGGACCGATCGTCGCGCCCTGAGACATCAGATGCAAAGCTACAGCTTTCGCTGGGACGTCATCCCGAACAATCTGGGCTTTCTTGCCTCCGGCATGGAAATGACCCTTTTCATTTCAATTGTCACGCTCGTGGTGGCGACCCTGTTGGGGCTCGTCATCGCGATCATGCAGATGTCCCGCTTCTGCATCGCGCGCATCATCGCGCTTTCGGTCGGCGAAATCGTCCGCAATACGCCAATCCTCGTGCAGCTGCTATGGGTCTATTACGTGCTGCCGATCGTCTTCAATGTGAGGATCGATGCGCTGGCCGCGTCGATCCTCGGTCTCTCGCTCTATTCGGCGGTGTTCATCTCCGAGGTCTTCAGGGCGGGCATCCAGACCGTTCCGGTCGGGCACCGCGAGGCGGCGCAGGTGCTCGGCCTGACGCCCGCGCAGAGCTTTGTGCGGATCGTTGGCCCGCAGGCGATTCGCAGCGTGCTGCCGCCGCTGGCCGCCAATTTCGTCCAGCTCATCAAATATTCCTCGCTTGCGTCCGTGGTGTCGGTCGGCGAGGTCACGCGGCGCGGCATGGAGTTGTCGTCGTCAACGTTCAGGCCGCTGGAAATATTCACCTTCATCGCGGTGGTGTATTTCGCGATCTGCTGGCCGCTCACCCACTCAATCCGCATATGGGAAGCGCGCCTTGCACAACGTTGATCGAGTTCGCCGCGCGGTTTCGAGCGATCGGACCAGCCAGGTCGTCGAGCTGGCGATGCGGCTGATCGGAGTGGCGTCGCCAAATCCGGACGGCGACACACGCGCCGTCGCGGCGCTGGCGGCCGATCTCCTCAGGGCGCATGTGCCGGGCGTTGCGGTTGAGCTGCATCCGGGGACAGCCGAGATCGTCAACGTCGTCGCGCGGATCAAAGGCCATGCCCCCGGCCGCCGCATCGTGTTCAACGGCCATCTCGACACCTATCCGTTGGGGGAGCGGATGAGTTGGTCGGTCAATCCCGACGGAGAGGTCGTGGGCGGCCGCCTTTACGGCCGCGGCGCGGCTGACATGAAGGGCGGCATTGCGGCATCAATGGCCGCGATGGCCGCACTGGCCGAGCAGCGCGAGGCATGGGCGGGAGAGGTGGTGCTGACGCTCGCCGGCGACGAGGAAAGCATGGGTCCGTATGGCACCAAATACCTGCTCGACCAGGTCTCCCATGCCAGCGGAGACGCCGTGATCATTGGCGACGCCGGTTCGCCGATGGTGCTGCGCTTCGGCGAGAAGGGATTCCTCTGGATCGAGATCGAGGCGGAGGGCTACGCGGCGCACGGCGCGCATGTCCATCTCGGCATCAATGCGATCGATCGCTTGCGCGAAGCGCTGGACAGAGTGAGTAAGCTGCGCAGCCTGGCGGTTGTGATGCCGGTCAATGTGGCGGATGCCATCCGCCGCGCAAGGCCTGTCTCCGAACCGTTGTGCGGCGCCGGCGAAGCCGACGTCCTGTCGAGCGTCACAGTCAACATCGGAACGGTGAGTGGCGGTTCGTCACCGAACCTGGTGCCGAGCCAGGCGCGAGCGGCCATCGACCTGCGTCTGCCGGTCGGCGTCACGTCGGAAGCTGTTTTGGCGCTGTTGCGAGAGGTGCTCGATCTGCCCGGGATCACATGGCGCGTGTTGCGCTGTTTCGAACCCAATCACACCGGCCCCGGTGACGAGATCGTCACGCGCTGCGCAACTGCGGCGACGGACATCATCGGCAGGGCGCCGGCGATCAACATGCGCGTCGGCGGCTCCGATGCGCGCTGGTTTCGCATGTCCGGAATCCCGACGGTCGTCTATGGACCGACACCTCACAACATGGGCGCGCCGGACGAGTACGCTGACATCGCCGAACTGGCGACGGTGTCGCGCGTGCACGCGCTGACCGCCCTCGACATGCTGACAAGAGAGAACAGAGAATGAGCGACGTGGCGGGTTTCGTGGGTCCGGAAACATTCATGGGATTGCCGGCGGGGTTACCGCGGCCGGGCAGCCGCGCTGCCGTGCTCGGCGTGCCGTTCGATTGCGGCACGCATCCGTTCCGCGTCGGCGCCCGGCAAGGTCCCCTGGAGGTCCGGCGGGAGTCGCGGCTCATTCGCCGCTATCATCCGTCGCTCGCCGACGTCGATGTGCTGTCATTGCTGGGTGCAGTCGATGCCGGCGATGTTGCCTTGGTGCCGGGACGCATCGAAGACGCCTTTGTCAAGATCGAGGCTGCCGCTGGCCGGATTCTCGAGCTTGGCGCGGTGCCGGTCGGGATCGGCGGCGACGGTTCGGTCTCGCTTCCGCTGATGCGCGCCGCCGCCCGGTATCACAAGGATCTCGTCGCACTGCATATCGACAGCCATACCGATGCATATCCGTATACGCCGGACGATCGGTACAATGCGGCCACGCAGTTCACCAACGCGGCGCAGGAAGGCGTGGTGAACGCCGGCCGATCCTGGCACATCGGCGTGCGCGGTTTCACCTATTGCCCGGGTGTGCTCGAACATACGCGGTCGCTCGGATTTCGCGTCGTCACGATCGAGGAGCTGATGCGGCGCGGTTTCGCGCAGACCGTCGCGGAATTCAGCCAGGTCGTCGGCGCGCGGCCGGTCTATCTGTGCTGGGACATGGATGTGTTCGATCCATCGGTTGCTCCCGGCGTCTGCACGCCCGCCTGGGGAGGCCTGTCGGCCCGCGAGGGGATCGAATTGCTGCGCAGCCTTTCAGGCTTGAATATCGTCGCGATGGATTTCAACACGGTCAGCCCGCCACAGGACGTTCAGGGGATGGCCGCCCAGCTCTGCGCCCATATGATCATGGAGGCTCTCGTGCTGCTTGCCGCGGGCATGGGGCTGTTGCCGGACTGAAATCGCAGCGGCTTGATCGGTCATGCTACGCCGGCGATGACCGTGCCCTAAAATCCGCGGGCCTTACGACGCCGCGCGCTCCGGCGCTCCGAACAGCCGCCCCAGCAGCGAGAGTGCGGAATCGCCCGGCATCAGCGTTGCGACGCTGACGGCGGGCTCGGCGCGGGCGTCGCGGCGGCCGTTCTGGGTGTGGCGCATGACGCTCGCCAATCGCCGCGTGATCGCCTGCGCGTTGCGCAGGTCGGTGCCAGCGAATGCCACGACCAGCGAGCGCTCGTCATGCACGGCACCGAAATCGGCTCGGCGCATCAGCCGGCTGATGATCCGCGCGCCGTCGAACTGCGCGCGCGGCTGCGTGTTGTCGAAGGTGAAGCGTGCCACCGAGAGCGCGCCGCCGCGCTCGGCGGTCTGGTAGACCGCGGTCGCGAAGTCGCGCTCGAACGCGGCCTTGGTGAGCAGGCCGGTGCGGGCATCGATCAGGCCCTTGGCGTCGATCGCCTTCAGCATGCGGCCGAGCCGCGCCTCGAAGGCGTGCTGGCGGATCATCGGCAGCGCCATGTCGGCGATGCGGGTCGGCCCGGCCGTGACGATCTCGAGATTGGGCAGCTCGTATCGCGGCGTCAGCTCGCCCGAGGCGACGATCACCGGCAACGGGCGGAAGCGGACATCCTCGGTCAGCACGGTCAGGAACGCATCCATCACCCGCGGCGTGAAGCCTTCCGCCAGCACGATGCCGTCGATGTCGCGGCTCGAGAGATGCTTGGCGGCGGCCTCGATGCTCAGTGCGCCGACCACACCGGCGCGTTCGCCGAGCGCGACCGACAGCGTCGGGTAGGCGCCGCCGCGGCCGATCAACAGCGCGGTGGCCTCTCCGATCGGATCGATGTCAGACAGGGCGATCGGTGCCGGCGGCACCAGGCGGCGCATCACGGTAGAATGCAGCGCGCGAACGCGTAAGGACGCGTTGAGCCGGGCGACCAGCCGATCCGGCAGACCCTTGCTCTGGAAGAATGCGATCACGGTGTCGGGCAGGGTGGTCGCGGGATCGACCGCGATCAGCGGCAGATACGGCGCACGGGCGGCGGCGCGCTTGGCGAGGCCCGACAGGGTGACGAAGTCGACCCCCTCGGCGGCCGCGATGATCGCGGCCGGCTTGACCTGCTCGATGGCCCGTCCGACCTCGTTCCAGTCGGTGACCACGACCGGGAAGAGTTTCGTCTCATCGAGGGCTGCGGCAAACGACGGCTTTGTCGACGCCGATACGATGAGGACCGGACCTTGCTGGGACATTCGAACGCTCGAAAACCAATGCTTAAGATCAGCAACGGCTGCGATGCTAGTTCGCATGGCTTAATGCGGCGTCAACACAATGATAAGACTAACACAATGATAAGATTTTAACTCAACCCGGCGCCGCCACGGTCGCGAAATGCTTCGACCATCAAAGGGTTAAGCCCAAGTTCTGTGAGAGCGTCGCGGGCGCGCGCATTGTCCTGTGCCCGTCCGGCCAGCCGGTGGCCGCTGAGACGGTCCGGCAATGCGGTGAGCAGCGCGCCCTGGCCGAGGCGGCGCGACCATTCCTGCAGCTCCTGGGCGAGGAAGCGGTAGCCGCCGACCGTCATCACCCCCGACGGCGGCGCGGTGATGTTGACGGCCCCGGTTGCGCGATCGACCCGCGCGGCATATTCGGTGTCGACGAAATCGCGCGGCGGCGGCGCGATCAGGCTGTCGCCGGGCGGAGGCGGCGGCGCATAGGCGGCGACCGGCACCATCGGGCCGCGCAGGCCGAGCGTGCCCTTCGGCGTCAGCAGGATCTCGCCGGCGACCGATGCGCCGGGCGCTTCGCGCGGCGCACTGTGCGGCCCCGGCTTGATCACGGCCGGCGATCCGTCCTCGGCGGTGCGGCGGGCGCCGAACAGCCCGGCCTCGCCGAACAGATAGACGTCGGTCATGGTCACCCGCCGCGAGCTCCAGTGCGCGCTGGAGGCAACCTGCTCGGGCGTACGCCAGAGGCCAATCACGGTGCGCAGGCTGGGCAGGCGCTCCGACAGGCCGCGCTCGTCGAGCCGCAGTACGAGCTGCGCCGGCGCGATCAGCGTGTTGCAGGTGTGATCGTTGAACTGGGTCTCGAACGCTTCCTCGTCGAACGGGTGGTGCAGCACCAGCGTTCCGCCCGACAGCAGCCAGGTCACCAGCGACGCGCAGATGCCGGCGAACGACATCGGCGCGAATGCCGACATGATGGTGGCGCCTTGCGGCAGATCGCTCTCCAGCGACATCGCGAGCCCGCCGGCTATCAGGCCGAAATGCGCCCGCGGCACCGGACGAAGACCTTCGCTGGTGACGTCGAAGGAGATCAGCGCCGGCTTGCGGCCGTCCTGGATCATCGGGCGCGAGGCCCGGGAGTCCTCCAGGATCGCCTGGTCGAGCGACGCCATGCCTTCGGGCAGATCGGTCCCGAAGCCGCAGACATGGCGGATCGAGAACGCTTCGGCCGCGGCGTTCATGGCGATGTCGGCATAGGAGACGCCGTCGATCCGGCCGCAGCTGACGATCGCCCGCGCCGCGGTGCGGTTGAGCACGGACGTCAGCTCGGCCTGCCGCCACAGCAGCGGCAGCGGCACCACCACCAGGCCGACCCGATGCGCGGCAAGGACGGTCAAGGCGAATTCGACCGTGCCGGGCAGCTGCACGGCGATCACCGTGTTGGCCGGCAATCCGCTCTGCACGAAGTGGGCGGCGATCGCCGAGATCGCGCGGTCGGCCTGGGCATAGGTCAGGCGCTTGCGGGTCTGTCCGGTGATGCGCTGCTTGTTGAGCGGGTCGACCAGCGCCAGCGCCTCGGGTTGCCGCGCCAAAATGCGCTTGAACAAGGTATCGAGCGTTGGCGAGGTGATCGACTGGTTCACAGGTTCAACGTCGGTTGCATCGCTTCGATCGGACCAGGTCATGCCGCATCGGGTCGCAAATCACTTGGAAATCACTTGGACTGCGCGGCGGGCTTCTGCCACCAGGTTTCCGGCAGGTAGCCCGTCAACGCCGTGGTCGAAGGCCGTTCTATCCGATTCCAGCGCGCGATCCATTGCTCTCCCAAGTTAAATAGGGGGATAGCGTAGAAGCCCGACATCAGGGCCCGGTCCAGCGCCCGCACCGCCGAGACGAAGGCCGGCCGCTCGCGCGCCGCGAGCAGCGCCGCGATCATGGCGTCGATGGCGGGATCCTTGGCGCCCATGTAATTCCTTGTGCCCGGCACATCGGCGGCCTGGCTGCTCCAGTAGAACCACTGCTCGTTGCCCGGCGACAGCGACTGGTCCCAGCGGATGGGGATCATGTCGAAGTCATAGCCGACCCGGCGCTGCTCGAACTGCACCGCGTCGACCACCCGCACCGCGGCTTCGATGCCGGCCCGCTTCAGGTCGCGCTGATAGGCGAGGGCGATCCGCTCATGCTCGCGCGTCGTCACCAGGATCTCGATGCGCAGCGGCGTCCCTGTCGAGCGCTGCTTCAAGACCGTGCCGTCGAGCGCGTAGCCCGCCTCGGCGAGCAGCGCGAGCGCAGTGCGCAGGAGGCCGCGGTCGCGCCCCGACCCGTCGGTGACCGGCAGACGATAGCGGCCGTCGAGGATATCGGGCTGGATGTGCGACAGATATGGCTTGAGCAGCTCGAGCTCGCGATCGTCGGCGGGGCGGCCATAGGCGGACAGATCCGATCCGGCGAAAAAACCGCCGGCGCGTGAGAACAGTCCGAAATAATAGTTGCGGTTGACCCATTCGAAATCGAACAGCATCGCCAGTGCCTGACGCACCCGCAGGTCGGCGAATTTCGGCCGCCGGCTGTTGAAAACCAGGAATTCGGACGGCCGCGGCGTGCCGATCTTGATGGTGTCGCGGATCACCTCGCCGTTGCGCGCCGCCGGGAAGTCATAGCCGTCGTGCCAGCGCAACGGCTCGGTCTCGGTCCGGAAATCATACAGGCCGCGCTTGAAGGCCTCGAACATGCCGTTGGCCTCGCGGTAGTAATCGAGCCTGATCTCGTCGAAGTTCCAGAGGCCGCGGTTGATGGGCAGGTCGCGGCCCCAATAATTGGGGTCGCGCGTGAAGGTGACGCTGGCGCCGGGCTTGACCGCCGTCACGCGGTAGGGGCCGGACCCGATCGGTGGGGCCAAGGTGGTTTCCTCGAATTTTTCGGGGTCGATGGCGTGCCGCGGCAGGATCGGCATCAGGCCGAGGATCAGCGGCAATTCGTGGTCCGCCACGCCGCCGAAATCGAACCGGACCGTGAGCGAGTCGAGCGCCTCGGCCTTTGCGACTTTCGAATAATACTGGCGGTGCATCGGACGGCCATGGTCGCGCAGCAGCGCCAGCGAGAACAGCACGTCGTCGGCCAGTACCGGCCGGCCATCCGAGAAGCGGGCGCGTGGATCGATGTGGAATGTCACATAGCTTCTGGCGTCGTCGGTCTCGACGCTGCGCGCGAGCAGGCCGTACAGCGTGAACGGCTCGTTATTGCCCCGCGCCATCAGGCTTTCGTAGACATAACCGCGCTCATAGCCGTAGCCCCTGACCTGCTGCACGGCGATGCCCCTGATGATCAGGGGATTGAGGCTGTCGAAGGTGCCGATCACGCCCTGGACCAGGCGGCCGCCCTTGGGAGCGTCGGGATTGGCATAGGGCAGGTGGGTAAAGTCGGGTGGCAGCGCGGGGGCACCATGCATCGCGATGGCGTGGCTCTCGGCGGCGGCCGCAGGGACCAGCCCGCTCGTCAGGACTCCCAAGCCCAGGAATCCCAACACCAGCCAGATGGCGGCCCATGCGGCGCGCCAAGTGTGCCCGGGAACACGTGCGTGAGGCGCCGGATTTGATTCGCGAAACGTCACGTCCGGAGGTTTATCACAGGCCGCTGAAACTCGCCGCGAGATGGGCGCAAATCCGCTTGTCGGCATTGATCTTTCCGCGCGCCGCTGTATTGAAGGCGTGCAATTCGAAGGCGGGAACGCCTGTCACGTATCCGCCTCAATTGACTAGGAGACAGCCGCCCAAACGGCTATGTGTCGGCGCCTGCAGCGGTTTCGGGCTTCCGTTCAGAAAGGGTTTTCCGCAATGAATTTCCGTATCTTGGCCGCCCCGGTCCGGCCGCATGGGCGAATTGTTGCCCTGATGGCGGCGACGGCATTCTCTGCAGCGCTCCTGGTTCCTGCCGCTCGGGCCCAGCAGCCGGCAGCGCCGGCGCCTGCGGCACCGAAGGCTGCGCCCAAGGCGGCACCCAAGGCAGCTCCGAAGGCTCCGGCAGCCCAGGCGCCCGCCCAAGCACCGGCCGCCGGCCAGCCGCCCAATGCGGCCGCCCAGCCGCCGGCGCAGGATCAGCAGATCCAGCTGATCTACGCCCCCTGGACCAAGTTCTGCCTGAAGGGCCAGGAAGCCAACGCCAAGCAGGTCTGCTTCACCGGCAAGGACGGCCGCATCGAGTCCGGCCAGCCGGTGATCGCCGCCGTGATCATCGAGCCGGAAGGCGAGCCGAAGAAGATCCTGCGCGTCACGCTGCCGCTCGGCATGCAGCTCGTGCACGGCACCCGCATCATCGTCGACGGCAACCCGCCGCAGCAGGCGCCCTATGTGATCTGCTTCCAGAACGGCTGCATGTCCGACTATGAAGCAACGCCCGAGCTGATCGCCAACATGAAGAAGGGCCAGAACCTCGTGGTCCAGGCGATCAATTCCAACGGCGCGCCGCTGACGCTGCCGCTGCCGCTCAACACCGAATTCGCCAAGGCCTATGACGGCCCGCCGACCGATCCGAAGGTGTTCGAGGAAAACTCGAAGAAGCTGCAGGAAGAGTTGCAGAAGCGCGCCGAAGAGCAGCGCAAGAAGCTGGAAGGCGCCGGCGGTGGCTCTGCGCAGGCTCCGGCGCCGGCCAACCCGGCGGCCAAGTAAGCACTTCAATCACGCGTTCGAGAAAACGCGAGATCATCGCGATTAAAAGGCGCCCGGAAGGGCGCCTTTTTTGTCATGCGAAACAGACTGGCTGCTGGCAGCCTGCTGCGCTGGTGATTGCGCAGATCGTGTGCGATGGTCGTCGAAGGGTGCTTCGATTGCGTCGCGCGATGAGCGCGCATCGTTGGTGCCTTGTCCGGACCAATCCGGCGTCGAAGCACAATCATAAATCCGATACGGGAGGCCAGACGAAAGCGCGAACGGCGCCTTCGATGCGCGAATGCGCGCGTGGTTCTTCCGCGAATCCTGGCCGCCGCTCGCAGTCATGGAAGTCGCGCAATGTCCCAGCAAGCCGGCACGCAGCGGCGGGAACTGCGCTCCCGGCCTCGGGAGCAGCCGGCCGGCGGTGCTTCGGTCGATGCTGGCGTTCGCGTCAGCCAGGACAACGTCCCCGGAACGTTTCATCCCGGCATCGTCCATCTCGCGCTGGCGATGGGCGGCTTCGCAATCGGCATCGCCGAATTCGCGACCATGAGCCTGTTGCCGTTCTTCGCCCACGACCTGCACGTCAGCGAGCCCCAGGCCGGCCACGCGATCAGCGCCTACGCGCTCGGCGTCGTCGTCGGTGCGCCGGTCATCGCGGTGTTGTCGGCGCGCATGACGCGGCGGACGCTGCTGATCGCGCTGATGGGTTTCTTCGCGCTGATGAACGGCCTTTCGGGGCTCGCACCCGATTATCACGCCATGCTGGCGCTGCGCTTCCTGGCGGGGCTGCCGCACGGCGCCTATTTCGGCATCGCCATGCTGGTCGCGGCCTCGCTGGTCCCGACAGACAAGCGCACGGCGGCTGTCGGCCGCGTGCTGCTGGGGCTCACCATCGCGACCACGATCGGCGTTCCGCTCGCCAACGGGGTCGGGCAGGCGATCGGCTGGCGCTGGGCCTTCGCGATCGTCGCCGGCCTCGCGCTCTTGACCGCGGTCCTGGTCCTGATCTTCGCCCCGCGTGATGCCGCCAACAGCAAGGCGAGCCCACTGCGCGAACTGTCGGCACTCGGGCGCAAGCATGTCTGGCTGACGCTGGCGATCGGCGCCATCGGTTTCGGCGGGCTGTTCTCGGTCTACACCTACCTGGCCTCGACCATGCTGGCGGTGACCCACACCTCGCCCGCGCTGGTGCCGGTCACGCTATGCGTGTTCGGCGCCGGCCTCACCGCCGGCAACATCATCGTGCCGCGCTTCGCCGACCGCGCGCTGATGGCAACCGCGGGCGGGCTCCTGCTGTGGTCGGCGGCGACGCTCGCGCTCTATCCGTTGGCGGCCGGAAATTTCTGGACGCTGACCGCCGACGTGTTCCTGATCGGGCTGGGCGGGGCGCTCGCCACCGTGTTGCAGACCCGCCTGATGGACGTCGCGGGCGAGGCACAGAGCCTCGCCGCGGCGCTCAACCACTCCGCCTTCAACGTCGCCAATGCGCTGGGTCCGTGGCTCGGCGGAATGGCGGTCGCAGCCGGCTATGGCTGGACGTCGACCGGCCTCGTCGGCGCGGGGCTGGCGCTGGCGGGATTTGTTGTCTGGGCGATCGCGGTTGTCTTGGCCAGGCGCGAGGGGGTGTGAGCGTGGCAGCGCGAACGCCGTGGCATTCGCCGGAGCGCCGCCGGACCTCAGTTCAGCGAGGGATTGCGCGGACGGTAGCCGCCCGATTTATCCTTGATGAAGATCTCCGCCACCTGCGAATGCCGGATCGGCTCGCCGGACTCGTCGGGCAAGAGGTTCTGCTCCGAGACATAGGCGACGTACTCGGTCTCCGAGTTTTCCGCGAGCAAATGGTAGAACGGCTGGTCCTTGTGGGGCCGCATGTCCTCGGGGATCGACAGCCACCATTCCTCGGTGTTGTTGAACTCCGGGTCGATATCAAAAATCACGCCCCGGAAGGAGAACACCCGGTGACGGACGATCTGCCCGATCTGAAACTTGGCGGTGCGCGCTTTGATCATGGCTCGTCGATAGACCAACATTGTGGCCGATGCTAGGGGCTAAGGTCCGAATTAACCCGCGCTTTACCGATTCCAGCCCTGCAAAAACGACCCGAAATCCGGCCGAGAAACTACTTTCAGAATGATCGATATCCTCAATCTGGCGTTGCCGTATTTCGGCTTGATCTTCATCGGTTATGCGTGCGGCAAGGCCAAGGATTTGCCAGAGAGCGGGCTCGCCTGGATGAATTTCTTCCTGCTTTACGTTTCGTTGCCGGCGCTGCTGTTCGGGATCATGTCCAAGACGCCGTTTGCGCAGCTGAACAACCCGCCATTTCTGATCGCCACCACGCTCGGAACCGTGCTCGCATTCTTCCTGGCGATGGTCGCGGGCAAGCTGATCGGCGGGCTCACGCTGCGCGAGGCGACGCTGGCCGGCCTGTCGGGCGCCTACGGCAATATCGGCTATATGGGGCCTGGCCTCGCGCTCGCCGTGCTCGGTGCCAAGGCGGCGGCGCCGACGGCGCTGATCTTCTGCTGCGACAGCATCTTCCTGTTCTCGATCGTGCCGCTGCTGATCGAGCTCACCGACCGCGACCATCCCTCGCTGCTGCACGCACTCGGCGTGGTGCTGCGACAGATCGTGCAGAACCCGCTGATCATGTCGGCGGTGTTCGGGGCGCTGGTCGCCGCGTTTCACATCCCGATCCCGGTCGCGCTCGATCGCACCATCCAGTTCCTGGAAAACGCCGCCGCGCCGACAGCGCTGTTCGTGCTCGGCATCACGGTGGCGCTGCGGCCGTTCGAGCGGGTGCCGTGGGAGGTCCCGGGCGTGGTCGCGATCAAGCTTTTGATCCATCCGCTGCTGGCGTTCGGCCTGATGCTGCTGTTCGGCCCGTTCGCGCAGCCTTGGGCCGCGACAGCGGTGCTGATGGCTTCGCTGCCGCCGGCGCTCAATGTGTTCGTGATCGCGCGGCAGAACGACACCTGGATCGAGCCGGCGTCGGTCGCGGTGCTGATCGGCACCTTCGCCTCGGTGGTCACGCTGACCAGCGTGATGTGGTTCATCCAGAGCGGACGGCTGGTGTTTCCCTGATCGGCGCGCTTCTTATTTGACGCATTTTCTTAACGCGAACCGGTACCCACTTCGCTCGAAAACGCTTTGCTCACCGCCGCCACGACGGCGCGAGGCCTTCGCGCATCGCCAGGCGCCGCAACGGGCCGAATGCGCCGAGCAGATGCAGGCCGGCAGCACGCGCCGTCTGCATGCCGAGGAAATCGCTCAGCAGCGACCGGTTGGCGATGTCGATCGCCCAGGTCCGGCTGGCGACATCGGGGCGCCGCGCCGCCTGGTAGCGCGACAGCACATTGGGCGCGCCGGGATCTTCGCCACGACCGATCGCCTGGCCGGTGATCTCGGCGATATCGGCGGCATCGCGCAGTCCCATATTGAGGCCCTGCGCGCCGATCGGCGGCAGCACATGGGCGGATTCCCCGACCAGCGCGATCCGGTCCTTGGCGAATTGCCGCGGCCGCTCGATCGCGAGCGGAAACACGTGACGGCCGCCCTGGACCTCGATGCGGCCGAGGATCGAATGCGATTGCCGCTCGGCGGCGAGCGACAATTCGTCGTCGCCGAGTGCCATCAGCCGCTCGGCCTCCTTGGGCGCCGAGACCCAGACCACGCTGCTTCTGACGCCGCTGAGCGGCACGAACACGCAGGGGCCGTGCTCGGTGTGGAACTCGGTCGAGATGTTGTGGTGCGGCCGGGTGTGGGTGACGTTGAAGGTGAGGGCGGACTGCCCGAGCTCGCGGCTTGTCACCTCGATGCCGGCGGCCTCGCGGGACAATGAATTGCGCCCGTCGGCACCGACCACGAGCCGGGCCTGAAGCGACTGGCCCTGCCGCGTCACCACGGTAACCGCGGCATCGTCCGGCCGCACCGAGGCGGCTTCATCGTCGAACCGCGTCAGCGCGGACATTTCGCCGGCGCGGTCCTCGAGCGCCGCGACCAGCGAGCGGTTGTCGATGTTGAAGCCGAATTGCTCGCGGCCGATCTCATCGGACGAAAAGCGCACCTCGGGCGCACGGATCAGGCGGCCGGTGTCGTCGACGAGGCGCATGGTCTTGAGCGCCGCCGCTCGGTCGCTGCAGCGCCGCCAGACGTCGAGCCGATCCAGGATATCGGTCGAGGCACCGAGCAGCGCGGTGGTCCGGTTGTCGGCATAGGGCGCGCGGCGCGCCAGCAGCGCAGTCCGCGCACCTGCGTCGGCAAGGGCAATCGCAGCCGTTAATCCGGCCGGACCGCCGCCTATTACGATAACGTCATAATCCAGCGAGCTGTCGGTCATATCAGGACATTTGACATGCTTGGCCCGATTTTCAAGCCATCGGTAACCACCAAGAGTCTCCAACGCTTTGCGCGGCGGAACGCCGCAAGACCGCATATGCAAACCGGTCCGATTCCTGATAGCACTCGGCCGATGGAGCATTCGAGCCAGCCCGATGCGTTGCCAGAACGGATGCGGACCGCCGCATTCACCGTTCATATTTTCACGGCGCTCGGCGCCGGGGTCGCGCTGCTGGCGATGCTGGAGGCGGTGCGCGAGCACTGGGCCAACATGTTCGCCTGGCTCGGGGTCGCGCTCATCATCGACGGGATCGACGGCCCGCTGGCGCGCCGGCTCGACGTGGTGCGGCTGCAGCCGAACTGGTCGGGCGAGGTGCTCGACCTGGTGGTTGATTTCGTCACCTATGTGTTCGTGCCGGCCTATGCGATCACCGCGAGCGGCATGCTGCTGCCGCTGGCGGCGCCGATCCTCGGCATCGGCATCGTGGTCTCCAGCGCGCTGTATTTCGCCGACCGCCGCATGAAGGCCGATGACAACCATTTCCGCGGCTTCCCGGCGCTGTGGAATGCGGCGGCGTTCTACCTGTTCCTGCTGCATCTGCCGCCCGTGCTGTCGACGATCGTGGTCGCGCTCCTGATCGTGCTGACCTTCGCGCCGTTCCACGTGCTGCATCCGCTGCGTGTGGTGCGGCTGCGCTGGCTGACGCTGTGGCTGCTCGGCGCATGGGCGCTGCTCGGCATGTACACGCTCGCCAACGATTTCGTGGTCGGAGCCCCGATCACCTTCGGTCTCTGCGCCATCGCCGTCTACATCATCGGCAGCGATACCGTGATCCGCCGGATGAAAGCCTTCAGAGCATGATGCAACTGATCACCAGCCCGGAAGCCTGGGCGGCGCTGTTGACCCTGACTGCGCTCGAGATCGTGCTCGGCATCGACAACGTGATTTTCCTGTCGGTGATCGTGTCGCGGATCCCGCCGGCGCAGGCCAAGCGCGCGCGGCAGATCGGCCTGCTGCTGGCGCTGGTGTTCCGCATTCTGCTGCTCTCGATCCTGGTCTGGCTGATCGGGCTGACCCAACCGGTGATATCAGTCAGCGACGTCGCGCTGTCGTGGCGCGACATCATCCTGATCGGCGGCGGCCTGTTCCTGATCGCGAAAGCGACCCATGAGATCCACGGCGAGGTCGAGGCGCGCGAGGCGGAAGCCGGCGACAGGCCGAGCGCCAGCGCGTTCTTCTGGGTGATCGTGCAGATCATCATTATCGACCTGGTGTTCTCGCTGGATTCGATCATCACCGCGATCGGCATGGCGCAGGACATCGAGATCATGATCGCGGCGGTCGTGATCGCCTGCGTCATCATGTACATCTCGTCGGGACCGGTGGCGCGGTTTGTCGCGGAGCATCCGACCACCAAGATGCTGGCGCTGGCCTTCCTGGTGCTGATCGGCGTGGCGCTGGTGGCCGACGGCTTCAAATTCCACATTCCGCGCGGCTACATCTATTTCGCGATTGCCTTCTCGGCCGCGGTCGAGGCGTTCAACGTCATGGCCAAGCGCAACCGCAGGAAGCCGGCGCGCTGATGGGCATGATCTCCGCGCAAACGCAGCGCGTTTGTCGCGAGGGAAAGCCGCTTCCCACTTTTCCGGAACGTGGCGTAGCCGGTTCCGGCCCGCTTGGTTGACAAGCCGGCCGCGATGGCATTCGCTCGCTTGACGCTGATATTGAGGGGAGCGACGACATGACCAAGGCTGTGCGCGTGCACCAGGTGGGAGGCCCGGAAGTCCTGACCTACGAGGACGTCGAGGTGGGCGCGCCGGGGACGGGCGAGGTCCGGATCCGCCAGCATGCGGTCGGTCTGAACTTCATCGACGTCTATTTCCGCACCGGCCTCTACAAGGCGCCCGGCCTGCCGTTCATTGCCGGCAATGAGGCTGCAGGCGAGGTGTTGGCCGTGGGTCCGGGCGTGACCAATTTCCACCCCGGCGATCGCGTCGCCTACTACTACAATCTCGGCGGCTACGCGTCCGAGCGCGTCATCCCGGCCGACAAGCTCGTCAAGCTGCCCGACCATATCACCTACGAGCAGGGCGCCGTGCTGATGCTGAAGGGCCTCACGGTCTGGTATCTCCTGCACAAGACCTTCAAGGTCGAGCACGGCCATCGCGTGCTGATCCACGCCGCGGCGGGCGGCATCGGGCTGCTGGCCTGCCAATGGGCGCGGGCGCTCGGCGCGCATGTCATCGGTACCGTCGGCTCGAAGGCGAAGGCCGATCTCGCGCTCGCCAATGGCTGCGATCACGTCATCCTCTATAACGAGGAGAACTTCGTCGAACGCGTCAAGCAGATCAGCCGCGGCGAGCTCTGCGACGTCGTCTATGACGGCGTCGGCAAGACCACGTTCCCGGGATCGCTGTCCTGCCTCAGGCCACGCGGTCTGTTCGTCTCCTTCGGCAACGCGTCGGGCCCGGTACCGCCGTTCCCGCTCGCCGAGCTCAACAACCACGGCTCGCTGTTCGCGACGCGGCCCAAGCTCAACGACTATGTCGGCACCCGCAAGGAATTGCTCGAAGGCGCCGACACGCTGTTCGCCGCCGTGATCAACGGCAAGCTGCATGTGCCGATCAACCACGCCTATGCGCTGAAGGATGCGGCCAAGGCGCATATCGACCTGGAGAGCCGGGCGACGACGGGCGCAGCGATCCTGCGGCCGTAATTCTCGCCGTCATTGCGAGCCACCCGGTCGGCGCAAAGCGCCGCCGGATGACAGGCTCCGCGAAGCAATCCACCTCTCCACCCGGGAAGGTGGATTGCTTCGTCGCTTCGCTTCTCGCAATGACGAGCGGGGAGGATCCTACGCCACCCGCCGCGCCGCGCCGACCTTGGTCAGCACCGTATCCAGGCAGTCGATGACAAGGGAAATCTCCTCCCGCGTCACGTTCAGCGCCGGCATGAAGCGCAGCGTGTCCGGCTGCGGCGAGTTGATCAGCACGCCGGCCGCGAACGCCTCGGCAACCACGGCGGCACCGATCGGCATCTTGAGGTCGAGCGCCAGCAGGAGGCCGCGGCCCCTGATCTCGCCGAGACCGTGCCGCGACGACAGCCGCTGCAATTCGCGCTCGAGCAAAAGGCCGGCATCGACGACCGATTTCAGGAAATCGGGCTTTCCGATCTGATCGAGCACGACAAGCCCCGCGGCGCACATCAGCGGATTGCCGTTGAAGGTGCCGCCCTGATCGCCGTGATCGAAGCACGAGGCATGCTCGGTCGCGAGCAGGGCCGCGAGCGGCACGCCGCCGCCGATGCCCTTGCCGAGCGTCATGATGTCGGGCTCGATCCCGGCGTGCTGATAGCCGAACAGCTTTCCGGTCCGGCCGATGCCGGTCTGGATCTCGTCGACAATGAGCAGCAGGCCGCGCTGCTGGGTCAGCGCCCGCAACTCCTGCAAGAACTCATCCGTCGCGGGCCAGACGCCGGCCTCGCCCTGGATCGGCTCCAGCATGACCGCGACCGTCGACGACGTGATCAGCTTTCGCACCGACTCGATGTCGTTCAGTCTGGCTTTGCGGAAGCCCGAGACCTTCGGCTCGAACAGGGGCTCGAACGCCTTCTTGCCCGAGGCCGACATGGTCGCGAGCGTGCGGCCGTGGAAGCCGCCTTCGAAGGTGATGATCTCATGCGCGCCGTTCTTGTACTTCGTGCCATATTTGCGCGCGAGCTTGATCGCACCCTCATTGGCCTCCGCGCCTGAGTTCGCAAAGAACACCTGGTCGAAGCAGCTGTTGTCGACCAGCAGCTTTGCCAGTTTCAGGCTCTGCTCGTTGTAGAACGCCGGGCTCGGCGTCAGCAGCCGTCTCGCCTGCGCCGCCAGCGCGTCGGCCACGATGACCGGGGAGTGGCCGAGGGGATTGACGGCCCAGCCCTGCACGAAATCGAGATAGCGGTTGCGGTTGCTGTCCCACAAATACGAGCCGGCGCCGCGTACGAACACGACCTCGGGGCGAGCGGTGATGTCCATCAGCGCATCGAACGGATGGGTAGCGTTGGTCATGTCGATCTCCTCTGGGGTCGGTGTTGGGAAAGGTCAGGCCGAAAAGCGAGAAGGCCGCGCTTGGGGGCGCGGCCTTCTCGAAAACCTCGGCTGATTTATAGGATCAGCGATGGCGTCGGACACGGCGCAGCCCAGCATCGTCGCGGGTGCGACGACGGCAGATGGCGCGGCGGTGGGTCCGGTTCAGCTTCATGGCGCAGGCCCATACAGCGAGAGGGGCGGTGGTGTCAAGCGCGGACAGCGCCTCATTCGACGGGCATAGCGCGGAAGCAGACCGCGCGCGGTCGCAAGCAGGACCGTGCGCGCGTCGCCGGCGGGCAGGATTACGAGGTGAGCTATGAGGCGAGGAAAACCCGGAAGTCGGCAGCATCGGTGAAGAAGGCCGTCAAGAAGGTCGGCAATAGCCGCAAGCGAGTTGAGCGCCGGCTCGGGTCGGCGATAAGGAAGACGTTAGGAACGGTACCTTCGACGCGTCGTTAGCAATGCGCCGCTCCTCGGCAGAGCGGCATTAGACGAATGAACGTGCCCCGGGTCTTGCCCCCGAAGACCCGGGGCACATTCGCGACCATCTCTATTGGGACCGTCGCTTGGGACAGGAAAAAGCGGCAATTTGTCTCGCCGAGATTCACACGAGTTATTTCCGGAACTGGATGTCGTTGGGATGATCCGGGCAAGAGGGCGCGTGATTTTCATTTCGTGTTTTTTCTGCCCTAGGACGACGACCGTTGCTTCTCGGTGAACAGCGGTGCGGCGATCCAGCTTGGCCCCTGCATGATCCGGATGCAGGGGCCTTTTTTATGAGTAGGAACGAAGCGCTTGCGGCCGCATTGTTCGCCCTGTTCGGTGCCGCACCGCTACCGGCACTGAGACGCCCAGCTGAACACTGGCCTCAGCTTTCGCAGCTGGGGCCCTTTCTACTGCGCGAATAGGGGTAATACGTCAGCCTCGCTGCAGACCGGCCAACTGAGAGGCCCTATTACATAAGAATGCTCGTCATCGGTGCAGCGAGCATCGTGGCGCTAAAGACCGCAACTCCTAGACAGACGCGCGCAGCCGTCGAATAGGAATCGAATTGGGGCTGGTTGATCATGGCGCGGCCTAGATCGGCGCTCGTGAACCTGGGGTCGTCAGCCACTCCGTCAGATTGGCTGGGGTCTCGCCTTGCCGGGCTCTCCTGAGCAGGGCTTCTTTTTTGCAGACGGAGAGAGTGCCTTGGCCTGCGAGCGCACGGCCTCGTCGGCTAGGCGTTCTTGCAGTGATTGGGTTTGCTTGAAACGACGCCGCTTGCTGGTCATGGCGTTGCTCCCTGCTGGTGTTGGGCCGGAGCGCTAAACCGGGCGATCTCATCACCGATAGTTGCCACTAGCCGTGCGGTGATGTTCCGTTAACGAACGGAAAGAAGCGGCGTTCCTACGGAGCGGAAACCCCGCGCAGTTGCTACCGGCCCGCGTGCTGTTCTAGCCTTGTTCGCAGAAGCTCGAAGGTTTCGACCTGAATGTCTCAAAATGCGCAAGCCCGTCCTCGGGTGCCCGACGAGTTGGCCGGTGTCCTTCGGCAACTCATGAAGCGCACGGCAATCATCAATGCATTGCTTGCCTTCGTGGGTATAAGCGTGACCTTGTACATCTACCTCAAGTTTCCAATTCCCTCGGAAATCATCCGTCATGGGCTCGATAGGTTCGGTAAGCCGCTTGAGCCTGAGAACGCTATATCCTACCTCTTCGTTTGCCCGATTTTCCTAGTTTGGCTTGTCTTGATGCCATTGTGGGGAGCCAGGCAGGCAATGAGCATGACTGATGAAGCTGTCGCTAGGGGGCGAGAGACCTTTGCTTGGGTGCGTTGGGCAAAGCCGATCGAACCGTCCGTTCCATTTTATCAGTTGCTTTGCATTCTCGTCGTGATCTTCCAGATCCTCGTACTCAGCACAACTATCTTCCGTGATGTTTCAGCCGCGCTCGGCAGCTTCTGACGCGATTGTCGCGATAGCAGTCTCCTGCGCGGCCTCGCGCCGATAATCATCGGCGGCCTTCTTTAGCGCGCTCTTGATTTCCTCATCGGTGGCTTGGTCAGCGTGGCGCTCCGCGTTCTCGGCCTGCCTCAAAAGATCTGCTCGGCTCATCGTATTCCTCCTGGACCAACAATTTGTCGGCGACGCTTGAGTTCCGTCTAGCAACGGACGCCGTTTGGTATCCGGGGTGGTCTCGAAGGAGCGGACTGGAGCTAGAATCCGGCGACGCTGCCGTGCAGGTCGTACTGGTCGGAGCGCTCGATCTTGGCGGTCACGATCTCGCCGACCTTCAGCGGGCGGCGGCTGGTGAGGTAGACGGCGCCGTCGATCTCGGGCGCATCGGCCTTTGACCGGCCCTTCGCCACCGTGGGGCCAACCTCGTCGATGATGACCTGCTGGCGGGTGCCGACCTTGCGCTTGAGGCGCCTCGCGGAGATCTTCTGCTGCCGCGCCATCAGCGCATTCCAGCGCTCCTGCTTGATCTCGTCGGGTACGGCATTGCCAATCGCGTTCGACGCGGCACCGGCAACCGGCTCGTATTTGAAGCAGCCGAGGCGATCGATTTCCGCTTCATCGAGCCAGTCGAGCAGATAGGCGAAATCGGAATCGGTCTCGCCGGGGAAACCGACGATGAAGGTCGAGCGCAGCGTCAGCTCGGGGCTCTGCTCGCGCCACTTCTGGATCCGCGCCAACGTCTTCTCCTGCGCAGCCGGGCGCTTCATCGCGCGCAGCACGTCAGGGCTCGCATGCTGGAACGGGATGTCGAGATAGGGCAGCACCTTGCCCTCGGTCATCAGGCCGATGACCTCGTCGACATGCGGGTAGGGGTAGACATATTGCAGCCGCACCCAGGCGCCGAGCTCACCGAGCTCCTTGGCGAGATCGAAGAATTTTGCGCGGACGCTGCGGTCCTGCCACGGGCTCTCGGCGTATTTCAGGTCGACGCCATAAGCCGAGGTGTCCTGCGAGATGACGAGCAATTCCTTGACGCCGGCCTTCACCAGCTTCTCGGCCTCGCGCAGCACGTCATTGGCCGGCCGCGACACCAGATCGCCGCGCAGCTTCGGGATGATGCAGAAGCTGCAGCGGTTGTTGCAGCCTTCGGATATCTTCAAATACGCGTAGTGCCGCGGCGTCAGCTTGACGCCCTGAGGCGGCACCAGGTCGATATGCGGGTTGTGCGCCGGCGGCAGCGCCCGATGCACGGCGTCCAGCACGCTCTCATATTGCTGCGGCCCCGTGATCGAGAGCACGCCGGGATAGGCGCTCTCGATCTGCTCCGGTTCGGCACCCATGCAGCCGGTGACGATGACCTTGCCGTTCTCGGCCATGGCCTCGCCGATCGCGGCGAGCGATTCCTGCTTGGCGCTGTCGAGGAAGCCGCAGGTGTTGACGATGACGATGTCGGCGCCGTCATGCTTGCGCGCCAGCTCATAGCCTTCCGCGCGCAGCCGGGTGATGATGCGCTCGGAATCGACCAGCGCCTTGGGGCACCCCAAGGACACAAAGCTCACTTTCGGCGCGGCGGCCTCTTGCATATCTCTGATCTGCCTGATGAATGGGCAGGAGCTAGTCCCAATTGCCGAGAATTACAACCCTTTCCCGGCGCTTCCGGCATGATATGGATGCATCTGCCGGGCCTTAAGAGTTGTCGATGAGCGCTGAATCGTCTCCCAAGATCGTCATAGTCGACGAGAGCCCGATCCGAGCGGCCATCCTGGAAGAGGGACTGCGGGAGGCCGGGTATACGGATGTCGTGCATATCAGCGAGATGCAGAGCCTGCTCTCGCGAATCTATGCGCTCGACCCCGAGATCATCGTCATCGACCTCGAGAACCCCAGTCGCGACGTGCTGGAACAAATGTTCCAGGTCAGCCGCGCCGTCCGCCGGCCGATCGCGATGTTCGTCGACCAGAGCGACGCCGCCTCGATCCAGGCCTCGGTCGAGGCGGGCGTCTCCGCCTACATCGTCGACGGTCTCAAGAAGGAGCGGATGAAGCCGATCCTCGATCTGTGCGTCTCCCGCTTCAATGCCTTCGCCAAATTGCAGGACGAGCTCGACCGCACCAAGCACGCGCTGGAGGAGCGCAAGGTGATCGATCGCGCCAAGGGCATCCTGATGAAGGTGAAGGGACTGACCGAGGAGGAGGCCTACGTGCTGATGCGCTCGACCGCGATGCGCGAGAAAAAGAAAATCGGAGAGATCGCGCAATCGATCCTGACGGCGTCGGAGCTGTTGAAATGACCACACCATTGCGCATCGGGTTCATTCCGCTGGTCGACGCTGCCGCGCTGATCGTTGCGGTCGACAAGGGATTCGCGGCGGCCGAAGGCCTCGACGTCACGCTGGTGCGGGAAGTGTCGTGGTCGAACGTCCGCGACAAGCTCAATATCGGCCTGTTCGATGCCGCTCATCTGTTGGCGCCGGTGGCGATCGCTTCGAGCCTCGGGCTCGGTCACGTCAAGGTGCCGATCGCGGCGCCCTTCAACCTCGGGCTCAACGGCAATGCCATCACCGTATCGCCGGCGCTGCACGCCGCGCTGATGGAAGAGATCGACGGCGACCGCTTCGATCCGATGGCAACCGCACAGGCGCTCGCCCGCGTGGTGGCCAAGCGGCGGAAGAGCGGGGCGGAGCCGCTGACCTTCGGCATGACCTTCCCGTTCTCGACCCACAATTACCAGTTGCGGTTCTGGATGGCCGCCGGCGGCGTCGATCCCGACGAGGATGTCCAGCTCGTGGTGCTGCCGCCGCCTTACATGGTCGACAGTCTCGCCAACGGTCATGTCGACGCGTTCTGCGTCGGCGCACCCTGGAATTCGATCGCGGTCGATCTCGGCATCGGCCACATCCTGCACTTCGTCTCCGACATCCTGCTCAGCGCGGTGGAAAAGGTGCTGGCGGTGCGGCAGAGCTGGTCGGAGAAGCATCCCGACATCGTGGCGGCGCTGGTGCGTGCACATCTGCGCGCCGTGGAGTTCATCGAGCGGCCCGAGAACCGGTCCGAGGTCGCGCGCATCCTGGCGCAGCCCGAGCGGATCGGCGTCGATGCCAGCGTCATCCAGCGCACGCTCGATGGCCACCTGAAGATTTCGCCCGACGGCACCATGCGCGAGAGCAATCGCTATTTGCTGGTCGGGCGCGAGGCGGCGGCGCGGCCTGATCCGGGGCAGGCGGCCTGGCTCTATGCGCAGATGGTTCGCTGGGGCCAGGCGCCATACCGGCCGGAAGCGCTGAAGACCGCCATGGCCGTGTTCAGGCCCGATCTCTACGACGCGGCATCGGGTCGCCCGGCCGGCGCCTCCAGCGCCATCGGGGCGTTCGCCGGCCCGCCTTTCGACCCGAGCGACGTTCCGGGCCATCTGGCGGCGTTCAAGATCGGGCGCTGGAAGGCCTGAGCGCGCCGCAGCGGCCGCTTCCGGCGGCACGTGCACGACCGGTGCGTCGTGTTGCTGGGACAGACAGGGATGGGCAACAGGCGCGGCGGCGGCAGCGCCTCGGCTATCGACCTCCGGCTACTTTGCATGGGGTTGTTTTCGAGATTTTCGGTTATCGCGGGACTGGCGCGGGTTCCCGACGCCTCGAATTGCGGCGAATAGGATTCTCGGCCGAGCGCGCGGGAAGGAATATTCCTCTCGGAACCGAGTTCCCGAAGGCGGCGGCGTCGCTATTTTTGCCGCCCGCTTGAATCCGGGCGCGAACGATATTCCATATGTCCGACAATGGGGCGTTGGAGATCGACCATGCGCGAGCTATCGGCGGAGGCCCGCCTGCACCTTTACGCGCGTAACATTTCACGGAAGTCCGGGACCGGAATTCACACGGCGGCGCTGTACAGCGCCTTTGCGGTGATCGCGGCCATCGTGTTCGGCACGCTGTCCGTCCACCCGTTCTGAGTCCTTCGGAAAATTCAAAAGCCGCCGTCTGATGTCCTCAGGCGGCGGCTTTGTGTTGGCTGGATGCTGACAGCTCAGTAGCCGTAACCGCGACCATATCCGTAGCCGTAGCCGCCACCGCAGGTGCTGCAGGTCTGCTGAACCGGCGCGTAGTAGGAATAGCCCGGCGAGACCATCTGCACGCGCTCCTGGGTGGCGTATTGCGGCGGAATGCGCTCATAGGCGACGCCTTCGGGCGCGACCATCACCGTCCTCGGCACCATCACGGTGCGATACTGTGCCGGCGTGCGATGCGCGACGACGCGGCCCGGCGCCACCATGACGGTCTCCTGCACCGTGCGATACTGCGGCGGCACGCTCTGCACCTGATAGCAGGTCGTGCACGGCTGCGGCGGCGGCGTATAGCAGCTGTAGCAGCCGGCGGATGCCGCGCTGGTGAAGGCGGCGGTGGCAACCGCGGCAATGGTGAGGGAGAGGCTGGTGCGGAACATGCTTTCGTACCCAATTTCCTAAGAGGACAATCAAAGGCTCGGAAGCTGCACCTAACAATCAAACGGCAAGTTTGGGTTTAAGAAGACTCTTAACGGAATCGAAAGGGCCGGCACGGCGGCCGGCCCTTTTTTGATCGATGTTCGCGGCTTAGTGCGCGGTCTTGAACGGCGCAACGGTGATGCCCGCCTGCTTCAGCGCCTCGCGCAGGCCGCGCGCAATCTCGACGGCGCCACGCGTGTCGCCATGGATGCAGACGGTATCGGTCTGCATCTTGATCACCTTGCCGGTGACCGAGACGACCGCGCCGTCCTGCACCATCCGCACCACACGATCGGCAATCGCCTTGGGATCGTGCAGCACCGCGCCGGGCTTCTTGCGCGACACCAGGTTGCCGTCGTCCTCATAGGCGCGGTCGGCGAACACCTCATGCGCCATCCGCAGATTCGCCGCTTCACCTGCGCGCACCAGCTTCGAGTTGGCGAGCACCACGAAGATGAGATTGGGATCGACTGCCTTGATCGCATTGGCGATCGCTCGTGCCGTCATGTCGTCCTCGCAAGCGACGTTGGAAATCGCGCCATGCGCCTTCACGTGGGTGACCTTGTGGCCGGCCGCGGTCGCGATCGCCTGCAGGGCGCCGATCTGATAGGCGATCAGGTTCTCGATCTCCGAGGACGTCAGTCCCGGCATCGGGCGGCGGCCGAAGCCGTGCAGGTCGCGATAGCCGGGATGGGCGCCGACGCTGACGCCGCGCGCTTTCGCCAGCTCGACCGTCTTGCGCATGATGTCGGCGTCGCCGGCATGAAAGCCGCAGGCGACGTTGACCGAGGTCGCAAGCTCGATCATCGCGGCATCATTGCCCATTTCCCAGGGGCCAAAGCTTTCGCCGAGATCGCAATTGAGGTCGATAGTTGAAGTCATGACGATCGATCCGTCTGTTGTTGTACAGATTCAGGGTAGCGCAACTTGCCAGGTCGACACATCGACGGCGTTGACGGCCTGACCCGCGACATTCGCATCCCGCAGCGCTTCGATGTTGAGACCAAAATCCTCAATGCCGCGGAGGCGGTCGGGCAGGGAACGCAGCAGCTCGTGGAACTTGATCGCCTCGGCCTGCGCTTCAGCCATCGTCACCGCCTTGAAGCGGAACGGCCGGCCGGCCGAGATCTGCGCGAAGCGGCCGAAATCGGCCGTGATCACGGTTGCGATCTTCGGATAGCCGCCGCTGGTGCCGCGGTCCGGCATCAGCACGATCGGCTGCCCGTTGCCGGGCACCTGGATGCTGCCGTTCACGGTGCCGTCGGAGACGATGTTGTGGCCGTCGAGATGCTTGATGGCGGGACCTTCGAGGCGATAGCCCATGCGGTCGCTGGTCGCCGAGATCTTCCACTCGCTGTCGACCAACAGCTCCTTGTGGTCCTCGGCGAACTCGTCGTCCTGCGGGCCGAACAGGATGCGGATCGGCGCATCGGTCGCGGCCGGCAATTCGATGCGGCGCTCGGGCGCGCCGCTTGCAGCCTGCGTCGTCAACTCGTCGCCGCTTTGCAGCGGCCGCGGGTAGGGGCTGCCGAGCCCGGCGCGGGCGTTGACGGCGAGGCTGCCGAACATCGGCTCGCCTTCGATGCCGTGCTCGATCGCGAGATAGCTGAACGAGCCGCCGCGCGCGAAGCCGAGAGTGAGCGTCTCACCTTCGGCAAGCGTCGCCGAGCTGTCGAACGCGACCGGCCGGCCGCCGATATCCGCATTGCGCGACGCGCCGGCGAGGGCGACGCGCACCGCGCCCCCGCGCGCGGTGAAGCTGGCGCCGAACGGGCCGATCTCGACCGCGGCGGCGAACAGGTCGTTGCCGACCAGCGTGTTGGCGGCCGCCAGCGAAAGCCGGTCCATCGCGCCGCTCGGCACGAGACCGTAGCGCTGCGAGCCCGGACGACCAGCGTCCTGCACCGAGCTCGCCGGGCCGATCGAGCTGACGACGAGCTTGCTCATGGCGTCACCAGTTCGGCGACGAACTCGCCGGCCTCGGCGGCGCGGTCCTGTTCGGCAAAGGTCTTGGCGTCCACCGCCGTGAAGGTGATGGCGTCGCCCGGCTCCAGCAGGAAGGTCGGATCGCGATGCAACTGGTAGGTTCGCACCGGGGTGCGGCCGAGCAGGTGCCAGCCGCTCGGGCCGGCCAGGCACTGCACGCCGGTCTGGATGCCGCCGATCGAAATGGTGCCGGCCGGGGTCAGGAGCCGCGGATCTTTGCGCCGGGGCATGTGCAGGAACTTCTCCAGTCCGCTGAGATAGGACCAGCCCGGCGTGAAGCCGATCATGGCGACGCGATAGTCGCCGGCGACATGGCGCGCCACGATCTGGTCGGGCGTGGTTTTGAGCGCCTTCGCGACGTCCTCGAGATCGATGCCGTGCTCGCCGCCATAGGTCACCGGGATGCGCCAGCGCCGCGTTCCGGTCTCGGTCGGCGGCGCCTTGGCGGCGCGTGCCAGCAGCTGCTCGCCCAGCGCATCGAAAGTAATCTGCACGGGGTCGTAATGCACCAGCAGCGACCGGTAGGTCGGCACGGTCTCGGTGATGCCGGCAATCGGCTCGGCAGCGATGACGCGGTCGAGCGCCAGCACCCGCCGGTTGGCGGCGTCGTCGATGGTGCGGCTGAATTCCACCGTGATGGCGCTGTCGCCACTCGGCAAAAGGCGGGGAGGACTTAAGGGGTCGGCCATTGGGTGAAGCGCTGTTCGTCAACCATCAAGCTAGCGTGTTTCGAGATAAAACGGAATTCGCTTCGTGCAAAATGATGCAGCAACTTCAATAAATTAATCGGCATGCCAGTGATAAATCTGGATGATCGCAGCTTTTTCGCGCAGCCCTTGACGCAAGGCCTTTGCCCGGCAACATGCGCCGGTCTTTTCCTCCCATCGGAGCAAGCTTTCCAGATGTCACTGTCCGCCGAAGCGATCGCGACGCTGTCGCACGTGTCCACCGCCACCATCACCACCGTCCTGCTCAAGAAGGGCCTGCGCAACATCTGGATGCGCGGCACCAAGCCGCTGAAGCCAGGGCAGAAGCGGCTGGTCGGACCGGCCTTCACGCTGCGTTTCGTGCCGGCCCGTGAGGATCTGGCGACGCCGGAATCCTGGTCGTCGCCGATCTCGACCCGCACCGCGATCGAGGCGATGCCGGCGGGCTGCATTGCCGTGGTCGATGCCATGGGCATCACCGATGCCGGCATTTTCGGCGACATCCTCTGCGCCCGCATGGCCAAGCGCGGGGTGACGGCGCTGATCACCGATGGCGTGGTGCGCGACGTCGAGGGCGTGCTCGGCACCGGCCTGCCGGTGTGGTGCGACGGCTACGCGGCTCCGCCGTCGGTTGCAGGTCTGACCTTCGTCGGCTGGGGCGAACCGATCGGCTGTGGCGGCGTTGCCGTATTCCCGAACGACGTGGTGGTGGCCGACCAGGATGGCGCGGTGCTGATCCCGCAGGCGTTCCTCGATCACGTGCTGGCCGAGGGGCCGGAGCAGGAACGGATGGAAGCGTGGATCGTCAACGAGGTGAACAATGGCGCCCAGCTGCCCGGCCTGTATCCGATGAATGCCGAGACCAAGGCGCGCTACGCCGCGACCAAGAAATAACGTCAAGAAAGGGAGGTAACCCCATGGACATCCACGTTTCCGGCTCGCGGCCGACCCGCCGCGCGCCGAAGGAGAATTTTACCGGCACGGTGTTACAGGACCCGATCAACATGGCGCCCGCGCCGGCGCGGCTGAACGCCTCGCGCGTGTCGTTCGAGCCCGGCGCACGCACCGCCTGGCACACCCATCCGCTCGGACAGACGCTGTATGTGATCTCCGGCATCGGGCGCGTGCAGGCCAAGGGCGGCCCGATCAGGGAGATCCGCCCTGGCGACGTCGTCTGGATTCCGCCGAACGAGAAGCACTGGCACGGGGCCTCGCCGGACAACAGCATGACCCACATCGCCATGCAGGAGGCGCTCGATGGCGTCTATTCGACTTGGATGGAGCACGTCACCGACGAGGAATACAGCGGCAAGGTCGGCTGAAGCGTCGTAGCAGTTCGCAAGATGAAAGCCCCGCTATCAGGTGGGGCTTTTGATTTTATGAGACCGTAGATGGGGTGACGGGCCGGCCGCCCGCTCGCTACGGCGCAATTTGGAAGCGCGCTCGCGAGCGGCCTGTTGGTTGGAAGGCGGTCGTCCCTCAAACTGATGGTGTTCAACGGAGTCGGGCAAGCCCGCTCCAAGCATCATTAAGGGACGACCATGTACCACTATGCAGGAATGACGTGTCTTTGGAATGCTCGAGCGTTTGCCTTGTCGATGGGACAGGCAAGATTTTGCGCGAGACGAAGGTTGCGAGCGAGCCGGCGGCGCTGATCGCCTGGTTCCGGTCGCTGGGTCTGGTACTGGAACGGATCGGGCTGGAGGCAGGCCCCTTGTCGCAATGGCTGTATGCGGGTCTGCGAGACGCAGGGCTTGCGGTCGAGCTGCTGGAAACGCGGCACGTTCGCGAAGCCTTCAAGTCGATGCCGGTGAAGACGGACCGCAACGATGCCCGCCGGATCGCGCAGTTGATGCGGCTCGGCTGGTTCCGGCCGGTGCACTGCAAGTCGGTCGCGGCGCAGGAGACCCGCGCCATCCTGACGGCGCGCAAGCTGCTGCAATCCAAGCTTCGCGATGTCGAGAACAGCCTGCGCGGCATACTTCGCGGTTTTGGCCTGAAGGTCGGTGCGACCACCGAGCGCACGTTCGCCGGACGCATCCGCGAGCTCGTGACCGGCCATCCCGGACTGGAGTTGGTCGCGGCGGCGCTGCTCCAAGCCCATGCGGTGCTGCTGCGGGAGTTCAAGAGCCTGGACAAGCACACCCAGAAGCTCGCCAGGACGCATCCATCCGCCAAGCTCCTGATGACAACGCCGTCCGTTGGTCCGATCGTGGCGCTCACCTATGCCGCGGCGATCGACGACCCGAAGCGCTTCCGCTCCTCGAAGGCCACGGGAGCCCACTTTGGGCTCACCCCGAAGAAGTACCAGTCCGGTGAGACCGACTACACCGGCCGCATCAGCAAGATCGGGGATGCCTCCGTGCGCGAGGCACTCTACCAGGCAGCTCACGTCATGCTGACCAAGCCGGTCAAGAATTGCTCGGCATTGAAGAGCTGGGCGATGCGGATCGCCCGGCGCGCAGGCATGCGCAAGGCCAAGGTAGCGCTGGCTCGCAAGCTCGCCGTGATCCTGCATCGCATGCTCGCCGACACCAAACCGTTCAACCCGATGACCAAGGCCATCTAGCCAGGAGCAGCAATCGGTTCCGGGCGGGCCACGACACCAGGCTCTCCCCGAGCGAAGTCCCTCCGCTGGGACGATGGATCCGGTCAGGCCGCCATCCGGGAAGTGGCTCACGACCACGCAATCCGTAGATTGGCCGGCCGGCTCCTCAATGCACCCCATCAGGCGACGGCCTTCGCGCCGATCCCGTACAGAAGCAAGTGCCCGGCGAGTGGATGACGCGAAAAGGGATTGACTAACCAAGGCCCGTTACAGAAGCCCGGATGGAGCGAAGCGCAATCCGGGGCAGTCTCTCCCATGGTGAAAATCCCGGATTAAGCTTCGCTCCATCCGGGCTACGATTTGCAGGCAATCAATTCACCCGCGTCCAGGTCTGGCCGCCGCAGAACATGCCGCCGAACGCACAGCCCTGGACGCGTAGCGTGTCCGGGCTCCTCATCGCGATGGTGGAATCGTAGGTGCTGCCGCTGTTCGGATCGAAGATGCGGCCGCTCCACTTGTCCTTGCCCGCCTTCATGTTGACCAGCACCTGTTCGCCGTTGGCGTTCGATTTCTTGTCGACGGCGTACCCGCAGAGATTGCCACCGCATTGCTCGATGCGGATTTTGCCTTCCTTCTCTTCGGTGAGCCAGACGCCGAGCGGCGAGTTCGCTGCTTGCACGGGATTGGCGAGCGGCTTGGGCACCGGAGCGCTCGGCGAGGCGGCGCCGACCGTTGGAGCGGTGGTGGGCTTTGCAGCCGGCGCAGTTTGCTGGACGGCTGGCGCCGCGGGCGGCGGCGGTGTGGTCGCGGCTGTAGCTGAAGGCGGCGTGGGCGCAACGCCCGTGCTGGGCGGCTCTGCCGTTGCGGCAGGCGCCGGCGGGACGGCGGCCTGATCGACGGCGGGCGGAGCAGTCGCTGCTGGCGCGCTGGGCGGCGCGGCCTGGGAATTCGTCTTAGCGTCCGTCTTAGTGTCCGACTTGGCGTCCGTGTTGGCTTCCTTCGGAACCTTGCGCTTCTGCTCGGTGTCCTCGCTTTTGGCGCGTTTGGTGCGGCGGGGAGTATTGTCGTAGACGCCGGGGATCGAAACCGTGCCGCGATCGGGATCGATTCGAATCGTGCGGCCGCCGTAATCGAATGTGTACTGCGCCTGCGCTGCGGCCGTGCTCGCCAGTACGAACGTGGCGATCGCCAGTAGTTTTCTCATCCCGACCTCCGGTGCAGGGAACCTGTTCGCAAGGCTATCCGGTGACCACCTCGCTGAACGTGTCCTAGATCACGGTCAGAACATGAGTCGTATCCTCGCGGCCTAGGTTCAAATCGCTGGATTGCGGTCTGGTTTCAGGCCGTGCGCTTCAAATTTTGAGCGTGGCGCGGGCTATTCGAACCATGCAGCGTAGATCTTCGCGTAGCTGCCATCTTCGCGCGCGATGTGAAGCCATTGGTCGACGAACGCTTTCAAGGCGACGTCGCGCTGCATCCAATAGGCCTTTTCCGCGAAGTCGAACGGCTTGTCGGGATGCACGGCGCACAGCACGCCGGGATGCAGTTTCTGTTGATAGCGCGTCTCGGACGCATCGGTCATCATCAGGTCGGCGTCGCCCTTGGCGATCTCGTCGAAGATTTTGGTGTTGTCGTTGAAGACGCGGATCTCGGCGGCTTTCACGTGGGCGCGCGCGAAGCGCTCGTTGGTGCCGCCGGGATTGACGATGACTCGGGTGCCGGGTTTGTCGATCTCGGCGATCGTCTCAAACTTGCCCTTGTCGGCGCAGCGCGCGATCGGCGTCTTGCCTTCGCGCATGATCGGCGTCGAGAACAGACCCTTCTTCTGCCGATCGAAGGTGATGGAGACGCCGCCCATCGCGATGTCGAAATCGTCGGCCTCGAAATCCCTGGTCATCTGCGGCCACGATGTCGGCACGAACTCGACCTTGACGCCGAGCGCCTTGCCGAGTGACTGCGCCATGTCGACATCGAAGCCGCGGAAGGCCTTGGTCTCCTTGTCGAGATAGGTGAAGGGCAAATAGTCGCCGGTCATGCCGACGCGCAGGATGCCGCGCTTGACGATCTCATCGAGCCGGGACGGCGCCTGCTGCGCGTGCGCGGCGGACAGGAGCAAAGCGAGAGCGAGGCCGGCCAGCGCGCGAAACATCGAGGTCTTCTCCATCCGCATTTGATTGCGATGCCCGAAGGGCACGTATCGCGTCTCAGGCCTCGTTGCTGTCCTTGCTCGCCTGAACGACGCTTGCAGTGCGGCTGAGCATCTCGTGCTTGAAATGCTCGAAGCGCCGCCGCGCTTGGGCCTCGCGATCGTCGACGAATTTGATCGCGGCGTCCCGCTCCATCGGGCCGTTGACGAGCGGGGTCGATGCCTCGCCGACGGTCTCGTCGACATAATATTGGGCGCCGTCCTGGCGCACCGTCCAGCGGAAGCGCAGCGCGGCCATTGGTCCTGGGCCGGACTTGGAATAGCCATTGGCCTCGATCGGTTGGGGCGGCGGCTGGATCGACTCCGGCTCCGCTTCCGGCTGGCTCGGCTCCGGTTCGGTTGGCTCCGGTTCACTTGCTTCAGCTTTACTTGCCTCGGGCTGTTCGACCGGTTCGGACGCCTCGACCGGCGGCGGCTCGCCCGCCGACGACTCGGCGGGCGCGGCCTCGACGGACACGGTCGTGATGGACACGGTCTCGACTGATACGACTTCGACTGACGACGGAAGGGGCGGCGGCATCGCGATGGAGACCGGAGGCTCCTTGGCGGGCTCGGCTTCCTTATCCGCCGTCTTGTCGGACGATTTGGCCTTCTCGGGAGGTGTCGTCGTCTGATCGAGGATGCTCGCGATTGCGGCGAGCGCATTGTCGGTCGGGTCACTCACGGTTCGGTCTCCCAGGCTCGGCGTTGGCGGAATCGCGCCGACGCCATTCCTATCTACCTGATCTGACTGGCCTTTGTCAGCCCGGGCGCTTCGGTGGGGCCTACGCGCAAACCGGCGGACGCCGGTCCTTCCAGGGGCGGACCTGTTCGAGCTGGCCGGCCAGGCGGAACAGCAGTCCTTCCTCGCCGAGCTTGGCCGCGAACATCATGCCGAGTGGCAGACCGGCCTTGTTCCAAGCCAGCGGCACCGACATCGCCGGCTGTCCGGACATGTTGAACATCGAGGTGCCCGGCATGTAGCGGCGCAGCACCGGCGCGATGTGGCCGAGGTCCTCGGACATCGTGTTCAGCTCGCCGAGGCGGAGCGGCGGCGCGCACAGCGTCGGGCTGAGGAAGATGTCGCAACCTTCGAAGAAGGTCGCAAGCGCGCGCGAGATCTGGAACGCCGCAAGCTGCGCGGCCACGTAGTCGGCCGGGTTCATCTTGGTCGCATTCTGGGCGCTGGCGAGCGTGAGCCGCTCGACATCGTCCGACGTCAGGGTGCGCCCGACGCGCTGCTCGAGCAGACGGATCGTCAGCGCCGTGTTGCCGCCGACGATGGTCGTCATGACTGCGGCGGGATCGGCCGCAAGCGGCGGCGCACGTTCCTCGACGTGATGGCCGAGGCCCGCCAGCAGCTTGGCTATGTCGCGCACCGCCGCAGCGATCTCGGGATCGATCGCATCGCCGTAGGGCGACTTGTCGGTGAAGCTGATGCGCAAATGGCCGAGATCGCGGCCGACTTCCTGCGAGAACGGTCGCTCCGGCGGCGGCGCCACGTAGAGGCTCGACGGCTCCGGACCGTGGATCGCATCCATCATCACCGCGCTGTCGCGGACGCTGATGCTCAGCACATGGCCGACGGAGAAGCCGCCCCAGCCTTCGCCGCGATCGGGACCCACCGGATTGCGGGCGCGCGTCGGCTTCATGCCGAACACCCCGGAAGCGGAGGCGGGGATCCGGATCGACCCGCCGCCGTCGCTGGCATGCGCGACGGGCAGGATGCGGGCCGCGACCGCAGCCCCAGCGCCGCCGGACGAGCCGCCGGAGGAATGGTCGAGATTCCAGGGATTGCGGGTCGGGCCGAACAGGCGGGATTCCGTCGTCGGCATCAGCCCGAATTCCGGGCTCGAGCTCTTGCCGAAGATCGCAAGCCCGGCATCGAGGAAACGCTGGGCCAGGGTGCCGTTGTGATCGGCGACGAAGTCCTTCAGCAGGCTGGCGCCCGACGTGGTGCGGGTGCCTTCGAGCAGATCGAGGTCCTTCAGCAGGAACGGCACGCCGGTGAAGGGACCGTCAGCCAGCCCTCTGGCGATCTGGCGCTCGGCATAGTCGTAATGCTTGACGACGACCGCGTTGATCTTCGGATCGACGGCGGCGGTGCGCGCGATCGCCTCGTCGAGCAGCTCCTTCGGCGTCACGTCCTTGTTGCGGACGAGTTCGGCGAGACCGACCGCATCGTAGTTGCCGAATTCCTTGAAGGCCATGTGGGTACTCCGCATCGCCGGGCCGATCGTTTCGGATCGGCCGCGGCGCAAACGAGGAAGGCTGAAAGCTCAGCCGAGGACGTCCTGGTTGATCACATTCTGGCGCAGCGGATTGCCATCCAGCACGCTCAGGATATTGCGTGCGGTCTGCTCGCTCATGCGATCGACGGCCTCGACCGTGACGCCCGCGACGTGCGGCGCCATGATCACGTTGGGCAAAGCGTGCAGGGGCTGGCCGACCGGCGGCGGCTCGACCTCGAACACGTCGAGGCCGGCACCGGCGAGCTTGCCTGACACCAGCGCGTCGTGCAGCGCCGTCTCGTCGACGATGCCGCCGCGGGCGGTGTTGATGAGATAGGCGGTCGGCTTCATCAACCTGATCCGCGCGGCGTTAAACAGCCCGACGGTTTCGGGATTCTTCGGGCAATGGATCGTGACGAAGTCCGCCCGCGGCAGCGCCGCTTCGAGGTTCGACACGGCCTCGCAGCCGGCAGCCGTGATCTCGCTGGCGGGCTTGTAGGGATCGTAGACCAGCACGTTCATTTCCATGGCGAGGCAGCGCTTGGCGGTGCGGGTGCCGATGCGGCCGAAGCCAACGATCAGGACGGTCTTGCCGTAGAGATCGAACGGCAGCACGCCGAGCCGGCTCGCCCAGGTGCCGTCCTTGACCATCGTGTGCATTTCCTGCGCGCGCTTGGCCAGCGTCAGCATCATGAACACAGCTTGTTCGGCGACCGACGGCGAGTTCGCCGTGCCTGCGACCATCAGCGGCACCTTGCGGCGCGACAGCGCCGGAACGTCGACGGCGTCATAGCCGACACCGATCCGGGTCACCACCATCATGCCCTTGGACGCCTCCAGCTCCGCCTCGCCGAAGCGGGTTGCGCCCAGCGCCACGCCATGGACCGGCGCATGCTGCTCGAGCATGGTCTGAAAGTCCTTGGCGGAGATCAGGTTGGGAAATTCGATGAGTTCTACGTCGTCCCGCTCGTTGAGGAGCACCCGTGCCCCCGGTGACAAAGTCTGGGTGACGAAAATCTTCTTCTTGTTGGTGGCCATTTCCTGCCCTTGAGGTTTCTTGTGCGCCGTCAAAGGACGACGCCGGTCACCTCGTTTAGCAAATGCATATTGTTGAGGTCCACAGCCAATCGGAGCGGGCTGCCATCCTGCGCACCGGCATTGGGATTGACCCGGCCGCAGACCTGGGTGCCCTCCAGCGTGAAATAGACCAGGGTCTCCATCCCCATCGGCTCGGTGACGTCGAGCGTCGCGTCGAACGGCTCGATGCCCGGTTCGGCATGCGGCCGCGCCTCCATGACGTGCTCGGGCCGGATGCCCAGCAACAGCTTGTCGGTGCGGGAGAGAGCCTGGTAGCGGGCGGCGCGTGCCGGCGGCAGCGTGAAAGCGAGGCGATCGGTCAGCCGCACGTTGAGCTTGCCGCCGGTGTCCTCGAGCCGACAGGGCACGAAATTCATCGCGGGCGAGCCGATGAAGCTTGCGACGAACCGGGTCGCCGGCTTGTGGTAGAGCTCGTTGGGCGTGCCGATCTGCTCGATCCTGCCGTGATTCATCACCACGACGCGGTCGGCAAGCGTCATCGCCTCGACCTGGTCGTGGGTGACGTAGACCGTCGTGGTGCGGACCTTCTGATGCACCTTCTTGATCTCGATCCGCATCTGCACGCGCAGCTTGGCGTCGAGGTTGGACAGCGGCTCGTCAAACAGGAACACCTTCGGATTGCGCACGATCGCCCGCCCCATCGCGACGCGCTGGCGCTGGCCGCCGGAGAGCTGCTTCGGCTTGCGGTCGATCAGGTCGGTGATGTCGAGCATGCGGGCTGCCTCGGTGACCCGGCTCTTGATCTCGGCCTTGGGATAGTGCTTCAGCCGCAGGCCGAACGACATGTTCTCGGCAACGGTCATATGCGGATAGAGCGCATAGTTCTGGAACACCATCGCGATGTCGCGGTCCTTCGGCGGCACGTCGTTGACGACGTCGCCGCCGATCATGATGTCGCCGTCGGAAATGTCCTCGAGGCCGGCGATCATCCGCAGCGTCGTCGACTTGCCGCAGCCGCTTGGCCCGACCAGCACCACGAACTCATGGTCGGCGATATCAAGGTCGATGCCGCGCACCGCCTCGACCTCATCGTAACGCTTCACAACCTTCCGCAAACTGACATCAGCCATAAGTTCAACCCTTTGTCGCACCGGCGGTCAGGCCAGCAATGTAGTAGTCCATCAGGAAGGCATAGATGATCAGCGGCGGCGCGGCGCCGAGCAGGGCGCCGGTCATGATCTGTCCCCAGTTGAAGACGTCACCCTTGATCAGGGTCGTGATGATGCCGACCGGCAGCACCAGCTGATCGGTCGATGTCGTGAACACCAGCGGATAGAGGAACTGAGCCCAGGAGACGGTGAAGGCGAAGATCGTGGCCGCGATCAGGCCGGGCAGCGCGACCGGGATGAAGATCCGGGTCAGCGTCTGGAACCAGCTCGCGCCGTCGATAATCGCCGCCTCGTCGAGCTCCTTCGGGATCGAGGCGAAATAGCCGATCATGATCCAGGTGCAGAACGGCACCGTCAGCGTCGGGTAGATGAACAGCAGCACGTACCAGCGATTGACCAGCTGGATGCCGGTCCAGTCGCCGAACACGGCGAACATCTTGAACAGCGGAATGAACAGCAGGCTGTCCGGAATGAGATAGGTGAGGAACACGCCGGTCGCGAGCGTCGCCGAACCCCAGAATTTCATCCGCGCCAGCGCAAAGGCCGCCGGCACGCTGATCAGCATCGTGATGGTGACCACGATGATCGAGACCCAGGCCGAGTTCCAGAAGAAGCGCAGGAACTGGTTCGAGGTCAGCAGCTCGATGTAGTTGCTGAGTGTCGGATGATAGACCCACCACGGATTGGTCGCGGCCGAGATCTCGGCGCTGCTCTTCAGCGAGGTGATCAGCATGTAGATCGGCGGCGTCAGCGAGAAGATCGCAAACAGCACCAGGAAGAAATAGGACCAGCGTAGCGCCCAGGCGCGGTCGCGGCTCATGCTGCCGTACTTGACCTTGCGGGTCGGTCCGGACTTGTCGATCGTCAGCGAGCTCATCAGGCTTCGTTCCCGCGTTTGGTGATGTCGCGCAGGATGAAGATCGCCGCGACCGCGAGGATCGGCACCATGAACAGCGAAACGCTGGCGCCGAGCGGCACATCACTGCCCTCGATGCCGACGCGGAACGCCCAGGTGGCGAAGATATGGGTGTGGTCGAGCGGCCCGCCCGCGGTCAGGATGCGCACGATGTCGAAATTGGCGAAGGTCACGATCAGCGAGAACAGCGTCGTGATCGCGATGATGTTGCGCATCATCGGCAGCGTAACGTACCAGATGCGCTGCCACCAATTGGCGCCGTCGATAGCGGCCGCCTCATAAAGCTGGTCGGGTACCGATTTCAACGCCGCCAGATACATGATCATGAAGAATGGCGCGCCGTACCAGACGTTGACGAGGATCACCGAGAAGCGCGCCCACATCGCATCGCCGGTCCACGGGATCGGCCCGATGCCGAAGAAGGAAAGCGTGTAGTTGAAGGCGCTGTAGGAGGGGTCGAACAGCCAGAGCCACGCCAGCGTGCTCATCGCCGGCGGGATCACCCATGGCACCAGCAGCATGCCGCGCCACTTGCGCTGCTTGTTGGCGGGTACGTTGTGCACGAAATGCGCGACGATGAAGCCGATCAGGGCTTTGAAGATCACCGCCGAGATCGCGAAAATGCAGGATTGCTTGACCACCAGCCAGAAGGTGTCGCGCTTGAACAGGAACTCGAAATTGCCGAACCCGACGAACTTCGTCATCGCCTTGTTCAGCGTCGCGAGGTGCAAGGAGTAGAGGGCCGGGTAGAGCACCAGGATCGCGATCAGGAGGATCAGCGGCAATGTCATCAGGAACGCGGCCATCGACTTGCGCCGCAGCGCGTTGCGCAGGCCGGCGCGCCTTCGTCCCGTCTGGGCAGCGGCTGCGCGGTTGGATTGGAATGCGACGTCAACCATAACGCAGGTCCCTCGCGCGGGTTGGTTGCACAGCTCGCCAGTCCGGCGGCTGGGATGTGAAGACGGGACCTCGCGCGGCCAACATTACGGGTGGTCGCGCGAGACCTCGCTTGTCGTCAGCTTCGCATGAAGCCTTCGCACTCGCCCTCGGCCCAGGCGAGTGTCTTTTCCATGCTTTCACCCTGGTAGTACCGCAGGCACATCTTGGTCAGCGTGGCCTGGAAGTAGATCTGCTGCGCGATCTTGGGCGGCGCGGGCGAGGCCGCAATCGACAGCGTCTGGTGCTTATAGGGGTTCGGATAGTGGTAGAGCGTCCCCTTTGGCGGCGCTTGCTCCGCCCAGACCTTCAAGGTCGTGAGCTTTTCGTAGGCCGGCAGGTCATAGCCACCGCTGGCGACCACCATTTTCTCGATCGATGCAGGTTGCGACAGGTGCGTCAGCAGGCTCTTGGCCGCCTCCTTGTTCTTCGAGAACGACCAGATCGACCAGAAGAACGGCAGATAGGGCGCGAAGCGTCCCTTCGGCCCGGCCGGGAACCCGTGCGTCCAGCACTGCTCGGCGACTTGCGGAGCATCGCGCTTGGCGACCGCCCACGCGCTCGGCGGATTCAGGATCATCGCGCCCTTGCCGGCGACCAGCCACTTGTTGTTGGACGCGTCGTCCCATGCCGCCACATCGGGCGGCAGGAAGGCGAGCAGCTTCTTGTAGTAGTCGAGGGCCTGGCGCACCGCGTCGGTCTTGACGGTGAGATTGCCCTTGGCATCGACCAGCTGCGCGCCGAACGACTGGAAGATCGCGCCGGCGGTGTCGACGCTGTCGCTGGTTTCGCCAAGGCCGATACCGAACGGGAATCCGGCCTTGTGGCAGGCTTCAGCCGCCTTGAGGAACGTATCGAGGGTCCAGTTATCGGCTTTCGGCTCGCTTCCGACCGGATACATCTCCTGCACGTCGATGTTGGCGTGTTTCTTCATCAGGTCGATGCGCGAGCAAGGACCCTTGATCTGGCTGCCGACGCTGGCGGGAACGCCGAGCCATTTGCCGCCGGCCTGGCCGAGATATTTCACCGTGCCGTTGACATCGCCGTTCAGCTTGAGGAGCGGATCCATGATGTCGTTGACCGGCTCGAGCAACTCGGCGTTGGCCTGCGGCCACCATGTCGGCATCTGGAAAATATCGTGACCGGATTTCGCCTGCGCCTCGGCGGCGATGGTGACGATGTTCTTGTTGCCCTGGCTGGTGATGTAGTCGATCTGAACCTCGACCTTCTCCTTGGCAGCCCATTCATTGACCAGCTCGGTGGACGCACTGTTCGCGCCGGGCACCCAGTGATCCCAGAAGCCCATCGAGAGCTTTCCGGCTGCGTAGGCGCCACGCACGTAGGGGGCTGTAATCAGCGCGGCCGATGACAGCGCTGTCGCTGCGACGAATTCTCGGCGCGAGAGCTTCTTCCGTGACATGGCATTCCCTCCCTGGTAGCCGACGGACAAAAGACTTTTTGAATCCCGTTGTTCTTTTTTGTGCGTCGCGTTTGCGCGACGTCGCGGGATTGCGTTGAAACCGATCAGAACAGAATTGCCGGCATCTGTCGAGAAACGAGATGCTGATGCCAACTAGAACTAACGTTGTGGTCAAATAGCAGGCAGTGCCGTTCGCATCACTGCAGTTGCCGGCGGTTTGCCGTGCGTCTTGCGATCATGCTGCGACGCACGCGGGCGGCGACGCAGACAAGGTCGCAGACGGTGCGCGGTTGAGCCGCAGCTTTCCGGTCAAGCCTCAGCGAACTCTGTTCCGCCATGTTGATGCCCGGCGCGGCCGATAGACTTGCTGAAGCCGGAAACGCTAAAGTCCGGATTTGTCGAACCTACTCCCGCATCAATTCCGCAATCCACCACCGATCACGGAGACCCGATCATGCTCATCCCGGTAGCGAAGCTGCGCGCACAATGGAGATTGTGCGCCGCGGTTGGGGCCGCCACCGTCACGTTGCTCGCAGTGCCTCATATGGTCGATGCGCAGATCGTGCAGGGCGTCGAAAAGGGGGCGCGCGAGGGCAACAAGGCTGCCGGGCCGGTCGGCGGCGTTCTCGGCGGAGCCATCGGCGGCGTTGTCGGGGTGGTGACCGGCGTGACCGGGGTGTTGACCGGCAACAATGGCAACAACCCCAATGCCGGCAGCGGCAAGAACGCACAGGGCGCGGCGGCCGGCGCCAAGGCCCCCAAGTCGGCCAAGGCCGCCGCAAAGGACAAGGGCGCGAAGCAAGCGCCGACCGTGCTGACCCAGGCCGGCGCGCCGCAGCTGACGGCCGAACAGATCGTCGCCAACAGCGACGCCAACATCGAACGGATCAAGAAGGAGCTCAACCTGACGCCGGAGCAGGAGAAGAATTGGGCCGGCTTCAACAGTGCGATGCACTATCTCGGCCACAACGGCGCCGACCGACTCAACCTGCGCATCGCGCGGGCGCAGCGCGATCCGCCGGATGACATCATCGAGCAGATGCGCAACGAGGCCCAGTTCCTCAATGACCGGGCGGTCGATCAGCGCGGCGTCGCCGACGCCGCCGAGCCGCTGTTTGCCAGCCTCGACGACAAGCAGAAACAAATCTTCATCAACGAAATGGTCCGCCTGAGCCACGAACGCGGGCTCGACTGAGGAAATCTCGCCGGCCAAGTGGGGACGAATAGCCGGGCCACCAAGCCCTGGGGTAGGTTAAAGGCGCAGCACCCGGCTATTCTGCCGCAGCGGCGCGGCCCGGTTAATTCGTCATTCAATGTTGAAGAAAAACGGACCGGATCACGCCCGAGTGATGGCCGAGTCAGGGCCTTGTCGGGAACCATCCACAGCGCCCGAGGCCAGCGCGGATTGAGCCGTCAATGACCGGGACATCGGCGCGGCAAAGCGACGATGTCCTTCGGACGGCTCTGCCCGGCAATCAGCGATCCGCAAAACGCTGGCGCTTAGCTCTTCGGGAAGTTCAGCTCCACACCGACGCCGTCCGGATCGTAGAGGAAGATCTGGGTGTCGCCGGTGCGCGGCACGATCTGCTCACGGAAGGTGACGTTCTTCGACTGCAGGCGCTTGCGCACGGCTTCGACGTCGCTGGCGGCAAAGGCGATATGGTCGAGGCGGCCGGTGTCCTCATATTTCTTCTCGGTGCCGCGCACCACGATGCCGTCGCGGGGCTTGCGGGTGCCCATCAGATGGACGGTGGCCTGACCGCCGGAATAGAGCCAGTAGCCGGGGAAATCGAGCGGCGGCCGTTCGCCGTTCTCAAGCCCGAGCACATCGCAATAGAACGCCTTGGTCTTCTCCAGATCCTGCGGCTCGATGGTGTAATGCTGTAGTCCACCCAATGGCATGGTTCTTCTCCTTGAGAAATCGGGTTAAACGAAGCTGAGGTCGGCATCGACGCCCAGCATCCAGGCGCCGACCGTCTCGAAATGACTGAAGCGGCCCTGCAATTGCTGCGTCACGGTGTGGATGTCGCGGAAGCGCCGCTCCAGCGGATGGCCGTCGAAGATCGCGGTGGCGCCGGCGGTGTTGTAGGCGAAATCGACGGCCTCCCGCGCCTTGTGGATGGCATGGGTGGCCGCCATCCGGATCGTCATGCGCTGTGCCACCGTGATGCTGTGGCCGGCAACCAGATCCTTCCAGATGTCGGCCATCGACTGCAGCAGGAAGGCGCGGGCGGCGCGCAGATTGACCTCGGCTTGGGCGAGGCCGGACTGCACCACCGCATTGTCCCGCAGTGTCTTCTTCATGCCGCGCGGCACCTTGTTGCGGGCGACGTCGACGAAATTGTCGAGCGCACTGCGGGCAATGCCGCAGGCGACTCCGGCAAAGCCGATCTGGTAGCAAGTATGGTTGCTCATCCGGTACAGCGGGCCATCCTCGCGACACTCGCGGTCGAATTCGCGGGTGATCGAATGGTCCGCGCGGACGAAGAAATCGTCGAGCGCGAACTGGTCGCTGGCGGTACCGCGCAATCCGACCGTGTTCCAGATGTCGGTCCATGCGACGTCTTCGGTCCGCACCAGCATGGTGCGCTCGACCTGCTCGCCATTGGCATCCCGGCGCGGCGAGCCGTCCGCGGCATAGACCGGGCAGTGCGAACCGAGCCAGGTGGCGTGCCGCCCGCCCGAGGCAAACGACCAGACCCCGGTGACGCGGTAGCCGCCCTCGCACTCGATGGCCTTGACCCTCGGGCCGGGGCCCCAGGCCAGCACGGCACGCGGGTCGGCAAACACTTCCTGCGCGACCGGCAGGTCGAGATAGGCCGCCGACATCGCGCAGCCGCCGGCCTGGCTCAGGCACCACGCCGTCGAGGCATCCGCCTTGGCGATGGTCTCGATGGCATGGAAGAAGGTGACCGGGTCGGTTTCGATCCCGTTGGTTGAACGCGGCAGCAGCAGGCGGAACAGCCGCGCCTCATGCAGCCGGTCGAGCAAGTCGGGCGGCAGGCGGCGCGTCGTTTCGATATCGTTGGAGGCGGCCGCCACCGTGTCCCTGATCGCCTCGGCGCGGGCAATCACGTCGCGATCACCGATAAGGTCCGCAGCAGTCACATTCATGTTCGGCCTCCCTCAGGCGCGCCGGATCGTTGCGGAGGCCGCGACGTCGGCCGTCGCATTGAGCTCCTTGTCGATCTGCTCGATCGACTTGCCCCGGGTCTCGAGCCCGAAGAACAAATAGACGGCCCCCGCCATCAGGAACCAGCAGCCGAGATAGACAAAGGCGGTCGGGATCTGGGTCAGTGGCACGTCGGGCTTGAGGTAGTTGTTCGAACCGACGATCAGCGCAAGCCCGACCGGCCCGATGATCTTGCCGATGCCGCCGAAGCCATAGGCCGACCCCATCCCCGTGGTACGCAGATGCGACGGCCAGACTTCCGCCGCGTAGGGACCGACGATCGCAAAGCCGCCGTCGGAGAAGAAGAAGGCGGCGGCCAGCAGCAGCCAGAACGCCGACATGCCGAACAAAGTCGCATCGTAGTGGTAGCCGGCAATGATCGTCAGCGCGCCGGCGCCGAAGCCGAGCAGGCCGCCGGCAACACGCCGTCCGAGCAGCTCCGAGAACCAGGAGAACGAGATGCGGCCGAGGAAGCCGGTGATGCTGAGCAGGATCATCATCTTGGCGGCTTCCTGCGGCGTCACCTTCAGCAGCAGCACGAACAGTGCGGGCGCCCATAGCGTGATGCCGTAGACGCCGGTTTGCGCGCCGGCATTGCCGAGCCAGGAGACGATCAGGCTGCGCGGATATTTGAACAGATCGAACCAGCTCGTCGTGACGATCGGACCGGCGTCGGCCGCGCTCGGCAGCGGCAGCTCCGACGGCGGCACCTGCAGCGCCCAGGCGAGCGACTTGCGGGCTTCGTCATAGCGTCCTTGCCGGCACAGCCAGCGCGGCGACTCCGGAACCCAGATCCGAACCAGCAGCACCAGGACCGACGGCAGCACGCCGATCGCAAACAACAGCCGCCACTGATCGGTTCCCATGACGGCTCCGAGCACCGCGCCGAGGCCGACGCCGAGCGGGATCACGCAGGTGACGAGGCCGCCGACCCAGCCGCGCTTGTGCGAGGGCATGAACTCCTGCACCAGCGGCAGGTCGACACAATAAAGACCGCCGACGCCGGTGCCGACGAAGAAGCGCAGGATCGCCAGATAGACCCAGCCATTATCCGGTGTGAAATAGAGCAGGCCGGTCGCAATCGAGAAGTTCAGCACCGTGCCGATGAAGACGATACGCCGCCCGACCCGGTCGGCGAGCCAGCCCCAGAGGTAGGCGCCGAGGATGGCGCCGATGCCGGAACTCATCAGCACGGTGGCCGACTGGCCGAAGGTGAGCTTCCACGGTCCGATCAGGAACGCGAGCACGAAGCCGATCAGGAAGTAGTCGAAGAATTCCAGCGCATCGCCGATGATGGCCGCCGCAAGGATCTTGATCTGGTTGCCGGTCAGAGTCGTCCGGCGATCGAGAATCTCGAACATGGCGCGTCTCCCCATGGCGCCTGTTCATTGTTCCCCGGAGCGTGCGTCGCGCCAGCGCATCGCCCATAGGATGAGGCTATCCTCGTGCCAGCGCGAACGACAAGCCCGCGCCGACGCGGGGCTCATCTGCATTCGCGCGATAAGCGGTTCGGCGTATAGCTGCGCACAAATGGTGGTGCGAAAGCCCGATGTGAGCCGCCGGAGCCGTTGACTTCTGCAATGCCGATCGCCCACGTTTGCGTGGAGGAAGCGGGGAGCAGCCGGGTGGACGAAAAGCGCAAGCATCCGCGAACCGAGGTCAATGAACCCGGCTATGTCTCGTCGGGCGGTTCGGTCATGCATTGCACGATCGTGAACATCTCGCCGGAGGGGGCGGCCATCGAGGTCGAGAATACGGCCTTCGTCCCGCACCGATTCCGCCTGGTGATGGCCCGCGACGCCTCGGTCGTCTACGAGTGCCAGGTGATCTGGAGTAAGAAGTCGCGAATTGGAGTGAGTTTCGTGGCAACCGCCTGAGCGCGGCTATCTCGATTGGGGACGCCCATGAACCTGCGTGCCAAGGCGGTCGGGTTTCGTTGCTGGAACAGCAGGTGATCCGCCGATGACTCCGGAACCTGCAACGATCTGCCTTGGCTGCTGGCAGAACCTGCATATGCCGATCCCGTTGCGCGGTCCATTGGCGGCGCCGTTGCGTCTGTTCGGCGCCCGGCCGAGCCGCATGAACCCGAACACATGCACGCTCTGCGAGATGGCCTTCTCGAAGATCATGAAGGCGCGCGCCGTGACCATCGACGCCACCATCCTGTTCGCCGATCTGCGCGGCTACACCACACTGACGCAGACCATCGCGCAGGACGGGCTGACCTCGCTGCTCGACGCGTTCTACGACGACTGCGCCGCCGCGATCTGGCGCTATGACGGCATCCTCAACAAGACCATCGGCGATGCCGTGTTCGCGATCTTCAATTTCCCGGTGCGGCGCGACGATCTCCGTGCAGGCCTTGCTCGCGGCGCGCCAGATCCAGCGCAGTTTTCGCGACAGGCACGATGCGCTGGTGCGGGCGATCGGCGCCGGCGACATCGAGATCGGCATCGGAATCGGAATCGGATTGGATAGCGGTGACACCAATTTCGGTGAGTTCGGCCAGGCCCACCGCGACCTGACGGCAGTCGGCACGGTGGTCAATCGCGCGGCACGCGCGCAGGCGGCCGCCAGGTCAGGCGAGATCCTTGTGACGACGGCCGTGCGGGATCGAACCCGCGACATGATCACGGCAGCCGGTGCCGATTACACCCTGAAGGGCTTCGACCAGCCCGTCACATTATTTCCTGCGTGAATTGGCTTTCGCGTGAATTGACGCGGCGCAAAAAAGACGGCTCCAGCGTGCAACTGCGCGCCGAAGCCGTCGGGGATGGTCGTTTGCCGATTACGAACGCCGCCTCAACGCAAGGTCGGCGGCTTGGTTCCAGCCCGTATGAAAATCTTCGAACCGGCGTCAGCGCCACATGCCGCGCATCCGGGCGCCGATGTCGATCGGCGGCGCGCGGTTGGCCGCGGAGGCCTGCGCGGCCGCGGCGCGCGGCCAGGTGGTCCGCTCGAACATCGGCAGCAGTCGTTCCGGGATGAAGCGGGTGCGCGAGGCATACATGTGGCGGTCGCCCTTGGCGGCCTGGCCGTGAACGAAGAAGCGCTGCGGCACCAGCAGATGCAGATCGTCCTTGGCGCGGGTCATCGCGACGTAGAGCAGGCGGCGCTCCTCCTCGAGTTCGGCCGACGTGCCGGCGCCGAGGTCGGAGGGCATGCAGCCGTCGACGACATTGAGCACATAGACGGATTTCCATTCCTGGCCCTTGGCGGAATGGACCGTCGACAGGATCAGATAATCCTCATCGAGCAACGGCACGCCAGCCTGGTCGCTGGTCGCATCGGGTGGATCGAGCGTAAGCTCGGTGAGAAAACGTTCGCGTGACGGGTAGCCGGCGGCGATCTGCTCGAGCTGAATGAGATCGGCGCGGCGTACCTCGCTGTCCTCGTGGATGCGATCGAGATGCGGTTCGTACCAGAGGCGGGCGCGTTCGATATCGACGGGCCATTCCGAGTAGCGAAGGTTCTCGATGGCCTCCACGAACAGCCGCCAGTCCGCACCGGCGCGGGGCGGAGCGGGCAGCGCGACGAGCGCAGCAATCGGATCGGCGGCCTCGGTCATGCGGTCGAGCACCCGCTGCGCCGAGGCCGGTCCGACGCCGGGCAACAGATGCAGGATGCGAAAACCTGCAACCCGGTCGCGCGGATTGGCGGCGAAGCGCAGCAGCGCCAGCATGTCCTTGACATGCGCGGCGTCGAGGAATTTGAGGCCGCCGAATTTCGCGAACGGAATGTTGCGGCGGGCCAGTTCGACCTCCAGTGGTCCGCTGTGCGAGGAGGTGCGGAACAGCACCGCCTGGTGCTTCAACAGGGTGCCTTCCTCGCGATTGGCCAGCACCTGCTCGACGATGTAACGGGCCTGATCGGCCTCGTCGCGGATCGTGACGAGCAGCGGCTTGCGGGTCGAGGTCCGGTCGGTCCACAGGTTCTTGGTGAAGCGTTCCTTGGCGAGCGAGATCACGCCATTGGCGGCCGACAGGATCGGTTGCGTCGAGCGATAGTTGCGATCGAGCGTGACGATCTCGGCGGCCGGGCTGAACTGGGCCGGGAAGTCAAGGATGTTGCGCACGGTGGCGGCGCGGAACGAATAGATCGACTGCGCGTCGTCGCCGACCACGGTGAGCCCGCGGCCCGCGGGCTTGAGCGCGAGCAGGATGGAGGACTGCAGGCGGTTGGTGTCCTGATATTCGTCGACCATCACATGGTCGAAACGGCCGCCGATCTCCTCGGCCAGCGCGCTGTCCGTCACCATCTGCGCCCAGTAGAGCAGGAGGTCGTCGTAATCGAGCACGTTCTGCCGCTGCTTGGCTTCGACATAGGCCCCGAACAGCTGTTTCAATTCACTGGCCCAACCGGAGCACCACGGGAAGAACTGGCCGAGCACGGCCTCGATCGGCATCTCCGCGTTCACGCAGCGCGAATAGATCGCAACGCAGGTGCCCTTGGTGGGGAACCGGCTTTCGGTGCGGGAGAACCCGAGATCGTGGCGGACCAGATTGATCAGGTCGGCGGAATCCTCGCGGTCATGGATCGTGAAGGCCGGGTCGAGGCCGATACGCTCGGCGAATTCGCGCAGCAGCCGCGCGCCGATGCCGTGGAACGTGCCGGCCCAACTCAGCGCGTCGGTCATGACCGAGGCGCGATCGCCGAGCACGCGGCGCGCAATGCGCTCGACGCGGCCGGCCATCTCGGCGGCGGCGCGCCGCGAAAAGGTCATCAACAGGATGCGGCGCGGATCGGCGCCAGCGACGATCAGATGCGCGACGCGATGGGCGAGGGTGTTGGTCTTGCCGGACCCCGCGCCCGCGATCACCAACAGCGGCGCGCCGACGATGCAATCCTTGCCGACCCCGTGCTCGACAGCGCGGCGCTGCTCGGCATTGAGCGCATCGAGATAGGCTGTGTTGGCAAGATCAGTCACGAATCACCCCCACGAAACGCTAACAGACATTGCGATTCATTGGGGCCGGCGCGCCGAGGCGGACGGAGAGAAATTAGATTGACATTAACGCGGCGCGGCGCACAACCCCGCCATGGGTGACGTATCCAAATCCGACACGCCGCTGAAGGCGACGTTCAAGGTGCGGCTGAACGGCGAGACGGTGACGCTCGCGACCGTCGGCCAGGCCTATAGCTTCATCAGCAATCTCAGCGCCGTCGAATGGATGGAGTTCCGCTCGCTGCATGACGAGGCATTGGTTGCGCTCGAGAGAGCGGCCGGTAACGCCATGCTGACGGTGCAAGCGACCAACGCGTTGCGGATGCTGTTCGTCCGCGCGAAACTGCTTTGAAAAGAAAATGAGCCTCCTTGGTGTTCCATTGGCCCTCCAAGGCGGCCCGAGAGTGCGGCTGAAGCGCATTGCGCACCCGGCCGTCGCGTGTACCGCCGTTACCTTGTTTGCGGCCATAACGAACAGCGCCTTACGCAACCACCGCCGATTCGGCTGTAGCCGCGGCACCACAATCACGGGCCAACGTCATCGACCAGGCGGTCATACACGAGCGCGGACCGGAGGTTCATGGTTGCGATCTTCAGATAGCTCGGCTCGCGCATGGCGTTGTTGAACATCATGATCGCCGTCTTCCAGTAGCCGCGCTCGCGCTGATCCAGGTTTAGCGCGGACAGGTAGTCCGCGGCGTCGCCGACCGTCGCCAGCGTTCGCCCGTCCTTCAGCGTAATCGGGAACGCAAGCGGCGACCGCTTCTCCAACTCCAGCACGTCAGGCTCCCCCAGGACCAAGCAGCAATAAGACAAAGCAGCAATAACAGGAACAGACCTAGCTGCGCCGCTATATCAAAGCCTTAAGGGGACGTCCGGCCTGGCTGGCGCGGACGGTCAGAACGAATCCGCCAGCGCGATCTCCGCCTTCAGCGCGTCGATCCGCCGTTCGGCTTCCTCGGACGTCAGGTCGCGTGCGTACTGGTTCGGCTGATAGGCCTCCTCGGCAAGGCTCCTCAACCGCAGCGCCTGGGCACGGGTCATCAGCCCACCAAGCCGCTCCGCGACCCCACCATATCTTACCGCTGCCACGCTCATTGCTTGCCTCGCTTGCTGGATCGTGACTTGACAATATGTTCTATTTTTGTTCTAACAAGACATGGACAATAAGATCAATGAAATTCGGCGCAAGATCAGCACGTTGCGAGCTGAGATGAGCCTGATCGAGGCGTCGATCCGGGATCAGGTCAACCGCGACCTCGATTGCAGTGAAGCATCGTACCGGCTGATGGCGATGCGAGCCGAAGTGGCCCAACTGGTCGGCCGGTGGAAAGCCGCCGGCGGCGGCGAGCGTCTCCCTACGGTCCGGGAGCGGCTGAGCCGGAGCTTCGAGGACCGCGCCGGCACGAAGGTCAAGGTGGACAAGGACAAGGCGAAGCCTGCGCCCGGTCACAGCAACGCCCGGGTGTGATCCGGGGGTTTGTCCAAAGTAGGGAGCCTCGAACACCGGCTCAGGCCCAAATCAGGTTTCAAGGAAGGAACTGGGACCGCAGGATCTGCATTTTCTTGTGGTGAGAGCCAATACCATAGCATCGCCCAGCGCCATGATCGCCGATCCGACCGCGCCACCGCGGGCATCGATGAATGACGATCGCAGTCCACTGCTGACGCTGATCTCCTGCATCAGCTGCATCAGGACGATGCGGCTCGAGAGCAGCCATCCGGGCAGCGAGGGCAGGGATATTCTTCAGTACCGCTGCGAGCAATGCAGCCGCATCGAGCGGGTGCAATTGGTGCGGCGAAGCTGGCCGGCGGAACGCTAGCCTTTCGATTTTGAACTAGTGTCCCGAATCCGAAGTTCGCATCATTTGCCGCATCTTCGGAGCGAACTTCGGATTCGATAAGGACACTGGCAAACTTATGATTCTAGTGTGCTTTATGAATGCGAAGTTCGTGAAAGTGGCTGCCGCGAAATCGCACGAACTTCGCATTCAGCACACTAGGAGCGGGCTTTCGCCTTTGGTCTTGCCACGACGTCATGCGCGGTGGCATCGAACTCGCTCGAAGCGTTGCCGGATGGCCCGCTCGTCGCGCTGCCGACGCCGTGCCCCGTCAACTTTGCGAGTTCGCGGCTGAGGTCGTGGATGTGGTACGGCTTGCGTAACACCGGAAAGTCGGACCTCACGTCGCGTGCGCTCGCGCTGTAGCCTGTCGTCAGCAGGATCGGCAGCTCGGGCTTTCTGTCCCGGATCGTGCGCGCCAGCTTCAGTCCATCGATCCTGCCGGGCATGACGATGTCGCTGAACACCACATCGATCCCGTTGGCGTCGATTTCCGACAAGGCGGCCTCCGCGTTCGAGGCCCAGCGCACGGTGTAGCCGAGCTGTTCGAGCAGGCCCGTGCTCGCATCGGCGACGGCAGGATTGTCCTCGATCAGCAGGATCGTGGCCAAGCCGGGCGTGCTGTGCCCCGTAGCCGTGCGCTTTGCGGCCGCAGTCCCGCGCGGGAGATAGATGCTGACCGTCGTGCCCTTGCCGAGCGCGCTTGTAATCTCGACCCGGCCATCCGCCTGGTGCGCGAAACCGTGAACCTGGGACAGCCCCAGGCCGGTCCCTTTGCCGACCGGCTTGGTGGTGAAGAAGGGATCAAAGACCTTGTTCATGACATCGTCTGGAATGCCTTCGCCGGTGTCGGTAATGCTGACGACCACCTGGGCGGCTTCCGGGACATTGCGCGCCGCGACGGTCAGCGTGCCGCCGCCGGTCATCGCATCCCGGGCATTGACCACGAGGTTGATCAGCGCGGTCTCAAATTCCGTCGGATCGACGAAGATCGGCCAGAGATCCGGTCCGATCTCCATGTTCAGCTTGATCGCGCCGCCGAGCGCGCTGGTCAAAACCTCTCGCACCGCGGTGATCCTGTCAGCGACGTTGATGGTCTGCGGATTGACACTCTGCCGACGCGCGAAGGTGAGGAGCTGCCTGGTCAGGGACGCGGCACGCTCGGATGCGGTTTCGATCGCGCCGAGTGCAAGCGTCCCCCGTTCGCTCATCACCTCGCGCTTGATCCGGTGCAGATTGCCGGAGATGATCATCAGCAGGTTGTTGAAGTCGTGCGCGACGCCGCCGGTCAGTTGGCCGAGCGCATCCATCTTTTGCGATTCCGCAAGCTGGCGCTGCACCTGTTCGAGCTTCTGATGCGCGTCGCGCCGCTCGGAAATATCCCGGGTGATCTTGGCGAAGCCGACCAGGCTGCCGTCGGTATCGCGGATCGGATCGATCACGACGCTCGCCCGGAAGAACGAACCGTCCTTGCGGACCCGCCAGCCTTCCTCCACGTAATGCCCGGTCTCTTCCGCGATCTTGAGCGCATGGGCGGGCTTGCCGGCAGCCTGGTCGGCCGGCGTATAGAACCGCGAGAAGTGCTGGCCGATGATTTCGCCGGGCGAATAGCCCTTGATGCGCTCGCCGCCGGCGTTCCAATTGGCGACGATGCCGGCCGGCGTCAGCATATAGAGCGCATAGTCGGTGACATTGCTCACCAGCAGGCGGAACTGGCTTTCGCTGGCCTCGAGATCCGCGCGCGCCTGATGCCGCTCGGTGATGTCGCGGGTGACCATTGTGTAGCCGACGAGCTTGCGCTTCTCGTAGATCGGATCGATGACCACAGCGGCGTAGAATTGCGACCCGTCCTTGCGGACGGACCAGCCTTCGGCCGCTGAGTGCTTCTCCTTCCGCGCCATCTGCAGCGCTCTCGCCGGAACGCCGGATGCGCGGTCTTCGGCAGGATAGAAGACCGAGAAGTGCTTGCCGAGGATCGCCTTGGCCGGATAGCCCGTGATGCGCTCGGCGCCCTTGTTCCAGTTGATGACCCGGCCATCGGGGCCGAGCGTGCAAATGGCGTAGTCGACCACGCCGCCAGCCACCGGCCGACGATCGTGCCGGCTCTCGACGATGCCCCGTTTGAGTTGTTCTGATTTCTTAACCATCACCGATCCTGCCCCCGCCCGAAACGCGCAGGGATGGTCAATGTTCCATGCGAGCACGAGGACCGGGCGATCAGGGCCGGCTCCGTCGTTCTTCGGAAAAGTTCGGCCAACGGTCGGAACTTTTGGTTCCAATCGCGATTAAGGTACTCGGTTTGCGTCACAAATTGCGGTTTTGGCGTTTTCCCGCTTGAATAGATCAAGGGCAGTCATTCTGATGGTCACACTGGCTTTTCCGAGTCTCTGGATTCGCAGCCAGCGCGTAGGGGAAATTACATGACCGATCTCGGTTCGTCGCCTCGTCCCCGTGCTGATACGCGCCGCAGCCAGCAATCAAACGGAAGCCTCGATTCTTCGCATGACCTGCTGCAGTCGCTGCAGGCGATGCGCGCCGGCGATTTCTCGGTCCGGATGCGTGGCGACTATCTCGGCATCGACGGCAAGATCGCGGACGCCTTCAACGAAATCGCAGCCGCCAACGAGCGCATGGCGCAGCAATTGGCGCGCGTCGGCCAGGTCGTCGGCCGCGAGGGACAGACCCGCCAGCGCGTCAATTTCGGCCTCGCCAGCGGCGCCTGGGCCGATATGGAGAGTTCGGTCAACACGCTGATCGATGATCTGCTGTGGCCGACGCGCGAGGTCACCCGCGCGGTCGCTGCGGTGGCGCAAGGCGACCTGCTGCAGACCGTGCAGCTCGACGTCGAGGGCCGGCCGTTGCGCGGCGAATTCCTGCAGTCGGCGAACATCGTCAACACGATGATCAAGCAGCTCTCGGTGTTCACCTCGGAGGTCACGCGCGTGGCGCGCGAAGTCGGCACCGAGGGCAAGCTCGGCGGCCAGGCCCAGGTGCCGGAAGTGACCGGCGTCTGGAAGGACCTGACCGAGAGCGTCAACTCGATGGCCAACAATTTGACCGGCCAGGTCCGCAACATCGCCGAGGTGACGATCGCGGTCGCCAACGGCGACCTGTCCAAGAAGATCACGGTCGACGTTCGCGGCGAGATCCTGCAGCTGAAGGAAGCCATCAATACGATGGTCGATCAGCTGCGTTCGTTCGCCTCCGAAGTGACGCGCGTGGCGCGCGAGGTCGGCACCGACGGCAAGCTCGGCGGCCAGGCGATCGTGCCCGGCGTCGCCGGTACCTGGAAGGACCTCACCGACTCGGTGAACGCGATGTGCGGCAACCTGACCGCCCAGGTACGCAACATCGCCAACGTGACCACGGCCGTGGCGCGCGGCGACCTGTCGCGCAAGATCACGGTCGACGTCAGCGGCGAGATTTTGGAGCTGAAGGACACCATCAACACGATGGTGGACCAGCTCAACTCGTTCGCGTCGGAAGTGACGCGTGTGGCGCGCGAGGTCGGCACCGAGGGCAAGCTCGGCGGCCAGGCCCAGGTGCCCGGCGTTGCCGGCACCTGGAAGGACCTGACCGACAACGTCAACTTCATGGCGTCGAACCTGACTGCGCAGGTCCGCAACATCGCCGACGTCGCGACCGCGATCGCCGGCGGCGACCTCTCGAAGAAGATCACGGTCAACGTGTCGGGCGAGATCCTTCAGCTGAAGGAAACGTTGAACACCATGGTCGACCAGCTCAACGCGTTCGCGTCGGAAGTGACGCGCGTGGCGCGCGAGGTCGGCACCGAAGGCAAGCTCGGCGGCCAGGCCAACGTGCTCGGCGTCGCCGGCACCTGGAAGGATCTGACCGACAACGTCAACTTCATGGCGTCGAACCTGACCGCGCAGGTGCGCAACATCGCCGCCGTGACGACCGCGGTCGCTGGCGGCGACCTCTCGAAGAAAATCACGGTGGACGTGCGCGGGGAAATCCTCGAGCTGAAGGACACCATCAACACGATGGTCGATCAGCTCAACGCCTTCGCCGGCGAAGTGACGCGCGTGGCGCGCGAGGTCGGCACCGAAGGCAAGCTCGGCGGCCAGGCCGAGGTGCGCGGCGTCGCCGGCACCTGGAAGGATCTCACCGACAGCGTCAACTCGATGGCCTCGAACCTGACCGCGCAGGTCCGCAACATCGCTGAGGTCGCGACCGCGGTGGCGAAGGGCGACCTGTCGAAGAAGATCACGGTGAACGTGTCGGGCGAAATCCTTCAGCTGAAGGAAACGCTGAACACGATGGTGGACCAGCTCAACGCCTTCGCCGGTGAGGTGACTCGCGTGGCGCGCGAGGTCGGTACCGACGGCAAGCTCGGCGGCCAGGCCGAGGTGCCCGGCGTCGCCGGCACCTGGAAGGACCTGACGGACAGCGTCAACTCGATGGCCGGCAATCTCACGGCGCAGGTTCGTAACATCGCCGAGGTCGCGACCGCGATCGCCGGCGGCGACCTGTCGCGCAAGATCACCGTCGACGTGCGCGGCGAGATCCTTCAGCTGAAGCAAACGCTGAACACGATGGTCGACCAGCTCAACCGCTTCGCGGGCGAGGTGACGCGCGTGGCGCGCGAGGTCGGCACCGACGGCAGCCTCGGCGGCCAGGCCAACGTGCCCGGCGTCGCCGGCACCTGGAAAGACTTGACCGACAACGTCAACTCGATGGCCGGCAACCTGACCGCGCAGGTCCGCAACATCGCCGAGGTGACGACCGCCGTGGCGCGCGGTGACTTATCGCGCAAGATCACCGTCGACGTGAAGGGCGAAATCCTCGAGCTCAAGAACACCATCAACACGATGGTGGACCAGCTCAATGCGTTTGCGGGCGAGGTGACGCGTGTGGCGCGCGAGGTCGGCACCGAGGGCAAGCTCGGCGGCCAGGCCGAAGTGCCCGGCGTCGCCGGCACCTGGAAGGATTTGACCGACAACGTCAACTTCATGGCGTCGAACCTGACCGCGCAGGTCCGCAACATCGCCGAGGTCGCGAGCGCGATCGCCGGCGGCGACCTGTCGAAGAAGATCACCGTGGACGTGCGCGGCGAGATCCTGCTGCTCAAGGACACCCTGAACACGATGGTCGAGCAGCTGCGCTCGTTCGCCGCCGAAGTGACGCGCGTGGCGCGCGAGGTCGGCACCGAGGGACGGCTCGGTGGCCAGGCCGTGGTGCCCGGCGTCGGCGGCACCTGGAAGGACCTCACCGACAACGTCAACCTGCTGGCGGCGAACCTGACCACCCAGGTGCGCAACATCGCCGAAGTCACCACCGCGGTGGCGCGCGGCGACCTGTCGCGCAAGATCACGGTCGACGTGAAGGGCGAAATCCTCGAGCTCAAGAACACCATCAACACCATGGTCGACCAGCTCAACGCCTTCGCCGGCGAGGTGACGCGCGTGGCGCGCGAGGTCGGCACCGAGGGCAAGCTCGGCGGCCAGGCCGAGGTGCGCGGCGTTGCCGGCACCTGGAAGGACCTCACCGACACCGTGAACGTCATGGCGGTCAACCTGACCGAGCAGGTGCGCGGCATCGTCAAGGTGGTGACCGCGGTCGCCAACGGCGACCTGAAGCAGAACCTGACGGTGAAGTCGAAGGGCGAGGTGGCCGCGCTCGCCGACACCATCAACAACATGACCGAGACGCTTGCGACCTTCGCCGAACAGGTCACCAGCGTGGCGCGCGAGGTCGGCGTCGAGGGACGGCTCGGCGGTCAGGCCAACGTGCCCGGCGCGGCCGGCACCTGGAAGGATCTCACCGGCAACGTCAACCTACTCGCGGCCAACCTGACCTCGCAGGTGCGCGCGATCGCGGAAGTGGCGACCGCCGTGACCAAGGGCGACCTGACGCGCTCGATCCAGGTCGACGTCCGCGGCGAGGTCGCCGAGCTCAAGGACAACATCAACACGATGATCGGGAACCTCCGTCTCACCACGGAGCGCAACACCGAACAGGACTGGCTGAAGACCAATCTGGCGCGCTTCACCAACATGCTGCAGGGCCAGCGCGATCTTGCGACCGTCGGCCGGCTGCTGCTGACCGAGCTTGCGCCGCTGATCAACGCGCATATGGGCGTGATCTACCAGGTCGACAATCCCGAGAATGCGCAGTTGCGCCTGTTGTCGGCCTATGCCAGCGACAGCAGCAATCCGCATCCGCAGATCGTCCAGTTCGGCGAGGGATTGATCGGCCAATGCGCGCTCGACAAGCGCCAGCGTCTCGTCTCCGAAATTCCCGGCGATGCGGTGCCGATCAATTCGGCCTTGATGCGGATCATGCCGAAGAACCTCGTCGTGTTTCCGGTGCAGTTTGAGAACCAGGTCAAGGCGGTGATCGAGCTGTCCTCGATCTCCTCGTTCACGACCTCGCAGATCACCTTCCTCGAACAGTTGACCGACAGTATCGGCATCGTGCTCAACAGCATCGAGGCGACGATGCAGACCGAGGCGCTGCTCAAGCAGTCGCAACAGCTCGCCGGCGAGTTGCAGACCCAGCAGAAGGAATTGCAGCAGACCAACGATCAGCTGGAGCAGAAGGCCCAGCAGCTGGCCGAACGCAATGTCGACGTCGAGCGCAAGAACCAGGAAATCGAGCAGGCGCGGCGCGCGCTGGAAGAAAAGGCGACCGAGCTGTCGTTGACTTCGAAGTACAAATCCGAATTCCTCGCCAACATGTCGCACGAGTTGCGGACCCCGCTGAACTCGATCCTGATCCTGGGCCAGCAGCTCACCGAAAATCCCGACGGCAATCTGACCGGCAAGCAGGTCGAGTTTGCCCGCACCATTCACGGCGCCGGCACCGACCTGTTGAACCTGATCAGCGACATCCTCGATCTCTCCAAGATCGAGTCCGGCACGGTGACGGTCGACGCCGAGGAGATTTTGACATCGAGCCTGCTCGAGACCGTCGGACGGCCGTTCCGGCACGAGGCGGAGAACCGGCATCTCTCGTTCAGCATCGATGTCGACGCCAATCTTGCGCGCAGCATGGTGACCGACTCCAAGCGGCTGCAGCAGGTGCTCAAGAACCTGTTGTCGAATGCGTTCAAGTTCACCGCGGAAGGCGGCGTCAGCCTGACCGTGTCGGCCGCGCTCGGCGGCTGGAGTGTGGAGCATCCGATCCTCAACGCGGCGCCTGCGGTCGTTGCGTTCGAGGTGTCGGATACCGGCATCGGCATTCCACAGGACAAGCAGAAGCTGATCTTCGAGGCGTTCCAGCAAGCCGACGCCGGCACCAGCCGCAAATATGGCGGCACCGGTCTTGGACTGGCGATCAGCCGTGAGCTCGCGGGTCTGCTCGGCGGCGAGATCCATCTGCGCAGTGCGACGGGCAAGGGCTCGACCTTCACGCTCTATCTGCCGCTGAAATATGCCGGACCCTCGGTGGCACTGCGCCCGCAGGCTCAGCCGATCGCGATGCCGCACGCGCCGGCGCCGGCACTGCAGGCTTCGGGCGCGCAGGAGCGTGTGATCGAGCAGCTTCCGGACGACCGGCTCGATCTCGAGCCCGGCGACACCATCCTGCTGATCGTCGAGGACGATCCGCATTACGCGCGGGTGCTGATCGATCTGGCGCGCGACAAGGGCTTCAAGGTGCTGGTCGCAAGCCGCGGCGCCGAAGCGCTGGATCTGGCCAAGCAGTTCCAGCCGAGCGCGGTGTCGCTCGACGTCTTCCTGCCCGACATGCTCGGCTGGACGGTGCTGAGCCAGCTCAAGCACAATCCGCTGACCCGTCACATTCCGGTTCAGATCATCACGCTCGACGAGGACCGGCAGCACGCGCTGGCGCGCGGCGCGTTCTCCTTCGTCAACAAGCCGACGACGACGGAAGGCGTCAGCGCTGCGCTGTCGCAGATCAAGGAATACGCCAGACCACGCCGCAAGCGCCTGCTGATCGTGGAGGACAATGCGGCGGAGCAGCTCAGCATCACCGAACTGCTCGGGCACGAGGATATCGAGATCGTGACCACCGGCACCGGGGCAGGGGCGCTCTCGACGATGCGCGAAAATCCGTGCGACTGCGTCGTGCTCGACCTGCGCCTGCCCGACATGAGCGGTTTCGAAGTGCTGGATCAGATCCGCAAGGACGAGACGCTGTCCAATATACCCGTCGTCGTGTTTACGGGCCGGGAACTTTCAGCGGAAGAAGACGCGGAACTGCATACGATGGCGCGCAGCATCGTCGTCAAGGGCGTGGAATCGCCGGAGCGTCTGCTCGACGAAACGTCACTGTTCCTGCACCGTGTGATCACGGAATTGCCCGTCGAAAAACAGAGGATGCTGGAGAAGCTCAATAGTTCCGATGAGGATCTTATTGGCAAGACCGCACTGCTGGTCGACGACGATGCCCGCAACATCTTCGCGCTCTCGAGCGTGTTGGAGCGGCGAGGTATGAAGGTGTTGACTGCGACAACCGGTCACGAGGCCATCTCGCTGGTCGAATCCAATCCCAAGATTGCGATCGTGCTGATGGACATCATGATGCCGCAGATGGACGGTTACCAGACCATCGGCGCCATCCGGCAAAACTCCGCCTTCGCGCGGCTGCCGATCATCGCGCTGACCGCGAAGGCGATGAAAGGCGATCGAGAGAAATGCCTGGAGGCAGGCGCGTCCGACTATCTGGCGAAACCCGTGAACACCGAGCAACTGCTGCTGGCGATCCGCATGTGGCTGCACCGCTGATCGGCGATCGAACATGATGGACCACGAAAAGGTAAACATCCTTCTGGTCGATGACCAGCCGGCGAAGCTGCTGGCCTATGAGGTCATCCTGAAGGAGCTCGGCGAGACACTGGTCGCCGCGTCGTCGGGCCGCGAGGCGCTGGAGTTCCTGCTCAAGAACGAAGTCGCGGTCATCCTGGTCGACGTCTGCATGCCAGAGCTCGACGGCTTCGAGCTCGCGGCGATGATCCGCGACCATCCGCGCTTCCAGAAGACCGCGATGATCTTCATCTCGGCAATCCAGGTCAGCGATATCGACCGGCTCCGCGGCTACGAGATGGGCGCGGTCGATTACGTGCCGGTGCCCGTCGTGCCCGAGGTGCTGCGGGCAAAGATCCGCGTGTTCGCCGAGCTCTACCGCAAGACACGACAGCTCGAACGCCTCAACGCGGAGCTCGAGGACCGCGTGCGCGCACGCACCGCCGAGCTCGAGCAGTCGACCACGCGACTGGTCGAAAGCGAGGCACGCCGCAGCATGGCGATTGCGGCCGGCAAGATGGGCTCGTGGGACTGGGATTGGGTCAACGGCGACTGGATGTGGGACGAGGGGCAATACAAGATCTTCGGCGTCGACCCGAAATCCTTCAAGCTCACCTCCGACAATATACAAGCGCTGTTTCATCCCGACGATGTCGAGCACCTCCGGCAAGCCTGGACCGGCTTCGGCAAGGGCCAGACGTCCTATGAAACCGAATTCCGCGTCATGCGGCCGGACGGCGAAGTGCGCTGGTGCGTCGGTACAGCCGCGGCCACCAGCGACCGCAACGGCAAGGTGGTACGGGTGAGCGGCGTCACCGTCGACATCACCGATCGCAAGAAGGCCGAGGAGCGGCAGAGCCTGTTGACCCGCGAGGTGGACCATCGCGCCAAGAACGCGCTCGCGCTGGCACAATCGATCGTGCGGCTTACGCGCGCGCAGAACGTGACCGCCTATGTGCGGGCGGTCGAGGGCCGCATCACGGCGCTGGCACGCGTTCACACCGTGCTGTCGCTGTCGAGCTGGCAGGGCGCCGAAATCCGGCGGCTGGTCGCCGAGGAGATCGCGCCGTATTCGGAAGCCGGACAGATCCAGATCGATGGCGAAGAGGTGCAGTTGCAGCCCGCGACCGCGCAGACCTTGGCGCTGGCGCTGCATGAGCTCGTCACCAACTCCGCCAAATACGGTAGCCTGTCGGTGCTGTCGGGCCGGCTTGCGATCACCTGGGAACTGCACGACGAAACGCTGATCCTGGCCTGGGTGGAATCCGGCGGACCTCCCGTGACCAAGCCGAAGCAGAGAGGTTTCGGCACGAGAAGCGTCATCGCCAGCATCGAGACCCAGCTCGGCGGCCGCGCCGACTTCGATTGGCGCACCGAGGGCCTGGTGTGCCGGCTCACGGTTCCGCTCAAGGCGCTGGCCGGAGAGCCCGCGGCCTACCGCGATTTGTCGACGGCCGAGCAGCGCCAGCCCATGGTCAGTTCCAGGGCCGTGTAGCGCCTCCCATCGAACAGGAACCAAGCGCCGGACGCTGCGGTTAACGGGGCTTGATCGCTCCATTCGTGGCTTGAGGTGCTGCCTTGGATGCCCAAACCCGAGAGCGCGGGCCGTCCGGGGAGAAGCCGCGGCAGCCCGAGCGCAACCCCGAGCAAGGATCGCGACCCGACCGCGGATCCGCGCCACAGCAGGAAACCGAGCGCAAGCCATCGATGCGCGACCGGCTGCGCGAGCACTGGCTGCTTGCCACAGTCGGCGCCTGTCTGCTCCTGCTCGCGATCATCGGTGGCGTGAGCTATTGGCTCAACGTGCGTCACTATGAATCGACCGATGACGCGTTCGTGGCCGCACGCAGCTTTGCGGTGGCGGCGAAGGTCGGCGGCTATGTCGTCGAGGTCCCCGTCACCGACAACCAGCACGTCAATGCCGGCGATCTCCTCGCGAGGATCGACGAGCGCGACTACAAGATATCAGTCGATCAGGCCAGCGCACAGGTCGCGGTCGCAGAGGCCAATATCGCCAATGTCGAGGCCCAGATCGACAGCCAGCAGGAGCAGATCAAGGAAGCCAAGGCGCAGCAGCAACAGGCCGAGGCGCAATTGAAGTTCGCGCGGGAGGAGGCGGAGCGCGCCCAGAACCTCGTCGAAAAGGGCGCGGGCACGGTGCAGCGGCAGCAGCAGACCCGCTCGGATCTCGACGCCCAGCAGGCCAATGCCAGCCGCGCCAGAACGGCAGTGACTGCCGCAGAGCTCGGCGTCAAGACGCTTGAGGCTCAGCTCAAGAGCAGCAAGGCATCGCTGGAGCAGGCGCAGGCCCAGCTCGATCAGGCCAAATTGAACCTGCAATATACCCGCATCGTCGCAGCGCAATCCGGACGCGTCGTCAAGCTGAGCGGCGCGGTCGGCACTTATGTGGCGCCGGCCCAGAGCGTCATGATGTTCGTTCCTGACGAGGTCTGGATCACCGCCAACTACAAGGAAACGCAGCTGACGGACATGCGCCCGGGCCAGCCGGTCGAGATCAGGATCGATGCGTATCCGGGGCGCAAGCTCACTGGCCGCGTGGCTTCGGTTCAGCCGGGCTCGGGCACTGCGTTCAGCCTGCTGCCGGCGGAGAACGCGACCGGCAATTTCGTCAAGGTCGTGCAGCGCGTTCCCGTGAAGATCGTGATCGACAATTGGCCGAATGACGTTCCGATCGGGCCGGGCATGTCGGTCGTGCCCTGGACCAGGGTGCGATGAGCGACGTTGCGGCAGGCGGCGGCGCGGCCTGGTCGCCGGAGCGTTCGGCTGCCGGCGGACATAATCCTTATCTGATTGCCTTCGTCGTCTCGATCGCGACATTCATGGAGGTGCTGGACACCACGATCGCGAACGTGGCCTTGCGCCATATCGCGGGCGGCCTGGCCGTCGGCATCGACGAGAGCACCTATGTGATCACCAGCTATCTGGTCGCCAACGCGATCGTGCTGTCGATCTCGGGCTGGCTCTCGACCGTGATCGGCCGCAAGCGCTTCTACATGATCTGCGTCGGCACCTTCGCGTTCGCGTCCCTGCTGTGCGGGCTTGCCTGGAGCCTAGAGGCGCTGGTTCTGTTCCGGATCATCCAGGGCCTTGGCGGCGGCGGGATGGCGACGAGCGAGCAGGCGATCCTCGCCGACTCCTTTCCGCCGGCCAAGCGTGGCCAGGCGTTCGCGATCTACGGCGTCGCGGTGGTGGTTGCTCCCGTGGTCGGGCCAACGCTCGGCGGCTGGATCACCGATACCTATAGCTGGCACTGGATCTTTCTGATCAACGTGCCGATGGGCTTGCTCTCGCTGTTCCTGGTCGGGACGCTGGTCAAGGAGCCGTTCGGCGCCGAGCAGGAGCGCAAGGAGCTCCTCAAGGACGGCCTGCGCGTCGACTACATCGGCTTCGTACTGGTCGCGATCGGGCTCGGTTCGCTCGAATTCGTGCTCGACGAAGGCCAGCGCAAGGACTGGTTCGGGTCCAACATGATCGTCGGCTTCGCGCTGGCCTCTGCGATTTGCCTGATCGCGCTGATCCCCTGGGAGCTGACGCGCAAGGACCCGATCGTCGATCTCCGCCTGCTGGGACGTCGCCAGTTCGGATCGTGCTTCCTGGTGATGCTGTGCACCGGCGCGGTGCTGATCTCGTCGACGCAGCTCCTGCCGCAGCTGTTGCAGACCGAGCTGAACTATACTGCGCTGCTTGCCGGGCTCGCACTGTCGCCCGGCGGCGTCGTCACCCTGATCTTGATGCCGGTGGTCGGCCATCTGGTCAGCCGCGTCCAGCCGAAATATCTGATCGCGATCGGCGGCTGCATCGTCGCATTCTCGATGTGGCATCTGACGGGACTGAACGGCGACATCACCTATGGCTATGCTGCGCTCTCACGCATCTTTCTCTCCGCCGGGCTTCCGTTCCTGTTTCTCCCCGTCACGACGGCCTCATATGACGGCGTGCCGCCGGACAAGACCAACCAAGCCTCGGCGCTGATCAACGTCGCGCGCAACATCGGCGGGTCGATGGGCGTCGCACTCGCCCAGACCGCGCTGGCGCAACGCCAGCAATTCCACCAGAGCCGGCTGGTCGAACATGCCGCGCCGTCCGACATCGGGTATCAGCAGACCATCGACACGATGACGCGCTTCTTTGAGGCACAGGGGTCGAACGCATCGGACGCCGCGTCCCAGGCGGTCGCCTGGGTCGGCCAGACCTTGCAGCGGCAGGTCGACCTGCTCGCCTATATCGACGTGTTCTGGATGCTCTCGATCATCGGCCTCGTGATGATCCCGCTGGCGCTGATCATCAAACCGGTCGATCTGACGGCGCCACCCAAGGGACATTAGAGCAGACGACATTGTGAACGCGGGAGCGGCCGAACCACGCTATGAACGGCGTGGCCGAAGGGAAATCGCGCGAGGAGCATATGCCCAGGACGAGTCTTGTCGGTGCGGGTCTGTCGGTCGTCTTCCTCGCGGCGATCAGCATCACGCGGTCGGGCGCCGAGCCCGTGCTGAAAGGCGCGGAAGCCTTCGGCGACTGGCAACGCGACAAGCCGGGCACGGTGCGCCTGATCACGCCGCAGGACTTACCCAAGCCCGGGGCAACGGCGTCGAGCAGCAAGTTTCCGCGCGTCATGCCGAGACCTGCGTCGGCCGCGCCGCAGGTGCCGGCAGGGTTCAAGGTCGAACTGTTTGCGAGCGGGCTCAGCGGTCCGCGGATCATCCGGACCGCGCCCAATGGCGATATCTACGTGGTGGAAACGGGCTCCGGCCGCATTCGTATCCTGCGCAGCGCCGAGGGCGCCACCAGGCCTGCGACCAATGAAGTCTACGCAACCGGCCTGAACCAGCCGTTCGGCATCGCGTTCTTTCCGAGCGGTGACAATCCGCAATGGCTCTATGTCGCCAACACCGACAGCGTCGTGCGCTTTGCCTACCGTAACGGCGATCTCAAGGCGTCGGGAAAACCCGAGACGATCGTCGCCCGGCTGCCGCCCGGCTACGGCCATTCCACGCGTGATATCGTGTTCACGACGGACGACAAGCGGATGCTGGTGTCTGTCGGCTCCGCCGGCAACGCAGGCGAGGGGCTGGGTCGCCCGCCGAAGGGCATCGAGGCCTGGAGCCGCGACCATGCGCTCGGCGCGGCATGGGGCGACGAGACCGATCGCGCCGCCGTGCTCGCCTTCGATCCTGATGGCAAGAACCAGAAGCTGTTTGCCACGGGGATCCGCAACTGCGTCGGACTTGCGATCCAGCCCGGAAGCGGCACGCCGTGGTGCTCGACCAACGAGCGCGATGGCCGCGGCGACAATCTTGTGCCCGACTATGTGACACGGGTCCGCGAAGGCGCGTTCTACGGCTGGCCCTGGTACTACATCGGCGGCAACGAAGACCCCGCGCATGCCGGCGCGCGGCCCGACCTGAAGGACAAGGTGACGGTCCCCGACGTGCTGTTGCAGGCCCACTCGGCGTCGCTTGGCCTGACCTTCTACACCGGCAGCAGCTTTCCGCCGGAGTATCGCGGCGATGCCTTTGCCGCCGAACACGGCTCGTGGAATCGGTCGAAGCGGACCGGCTACAAGGTCATTCGCATCAGGCTGAAGGACGGCGTGCCGACCGGCGAGTACGAGGATTTCGTCACCGGCTTTGTGATCGGCGACAATGAGGTCTGGGGCCGTCCGGTCGGTGTGACGGTCGCTCGCGACGGCGCACTGCTGGTCTCCGAAGACGGCAACGGCACGATCTGGCGCGTCAGCCGCGACTAATGCTCCAGACGGCGCGCGCTAGCCGAGTCCGTCCTTGAGGCCATACTCCTCGTAGATGGTCAGGGGATCGGTGTCGGGAAACAACCGGCACTTGGCCTGCGCAAGATGCAGCGTGACGGCGCCGGCCTCACATCTGGCGGTCAGAATTTTTCGGACATCCTCCATATGCGCGCGCGGCTGATGCTTTGTCGGCAGCTGTTCGAGCGCCACCAGCGCTGTGGCCAGGGCCTCCGTGACCACCCATTCGTCGTGTCCGGTAATTCCCTTTCGCGGCATCGCCACACCCTCCGTAGCACCGGCTGCGACATTGTAGCGCGAGATGGGTGGGGGCTGTCATCAGCCAACATGGCCAGGGCAGCGGGAACCGGTTCGCGTGGCCCTGCCACGATGCGCCGCAGGGAACCGGCGTGGCAGCACGCGGAAGCAATGATTAGAACCACGAGGCTCGCTTCTTCGTCCCCGGTCAGTCCACCCAAATGTTCGCTCCCTATCTCTCGGCCTGGAGCCTTGTCCCCGACGGCGACCCGATCGTGACGCGCGCCGCACGGTTGCTGCCGGTGCGCCGGCATGGGGAGCCGGCCATGCTCAAGCTCTCGCACGAGCCGGACGAGCGCCTCGGTGCCATCGTGATGGAGTGGTGGGACGGCGAAGGTGCGGCGCGGGTTCTTGCCCGTGACGGCGACGCCCTTCTGCTCGAGAGGGCGACGGGATCGGCTTCGCTCAGCGAAATGGCGCGAACCGGCCGGGACGACGAGGCCTGCAGGATTCTCTGCGCAACGGCTGATCGGCTTCACGCCGAGCGAGCGAAGCCGCGGCCGGATCTGACGCCGCTGACGCACTGGTTTCGTGAGTTGTGGCCCGCGGCGAGGGCGCATGGCGGCATTCTGAACCGATCGGCGGAAGTTGCCGAAGCTCTGCTGGGCAGTCAGCGCGAGATCGTGGTCCTGCATGGCGACCTGCACCATGACAACGTGCTCGACTTCGGCGCGCGCGGCTGGCTTGCGATCGATCCGAAGCATCTCGTCGGCGAGCGCGGCTTCGACTTCGCCAACATCTTCACCAATCCGGATCTTGCGGATCCGACACGGCCGGTCGCGACCGAACCCGGACGCTTTGCGCGGCGACTCGACATCGTCGTTGAAGCCGCGCGGCTGGATCGCCGGCGCCTGCTGTCATGGATCGTAGCCTGGACCGGCTTGTCGGCCGCATGGTTTCTGGGGGATGACGATCCGCTCGCCGAAATCGACCTTACGATTGCACAGCTCGCCGCCGCCGAACTCGACCGGATGGCGTAGGGCGCGCAGCGACTACGCCGCCGCGGCGCTGGCTCCACTCAGCGACACGCTCAAAATCCGCCACTTCGAGATATCGAAGAAATAGGCGGCCTTGATGCGCGCGGAAGCGGGGTCCGGCGCCTGAATCGCGGTGTGGAATTGCCGCGTCCCATCGCTCAGCGAAATCCGGAATGTCTGCATTGGTCGAACCTCCACGCGCGGATGCTGCGGCACGGAGAGTTAACATCCGGTTGCCGTTGACGGCGCGCGCGACACGCTTGCTTCACTCACTCAGGTGAAGCCGGCGGCAGCCGCACCATCGTGTCCTCCGCGCCAACGACGCGTCCATCTTGCGCGCGCAATTCGAGCCGTCGCACCGGCAGCCCGTTCTTGCGGTCGACCAGCAGCACATGCGCCTCATCGGGCTCAAAGAAGAAATCCTCACCCCACTGCCGGAGCGCCACGAGGAGCGGGAAGAGGCCGCGTCCCTTTTCGGTCAGCACATATTCCTGGTAGGGGCTGCCGTCGCTTGCGGGCACCGTCTCCATGATGCCGTGCGCCAGAAGATTGCGGAGCCGCGCCGAGAGGATGTTCTTGGCAAGCCCGAGGCTCTTCTGAAATTCGCCGAAGCGGCGCAGCCCGTCGAACGCATCGCGGACAATCAGCAGCGACCACCAGTCGCCGATCGCATCCAGCGGCCGGGCAACGCCGCACATCGAGTCCCTGTGGCTCACTCGCTTGGCCATCGTGATCCTCAACACTCATTCCCTGGGGGATGATCGGCGCTCAGAGCCGCGGCCGGAAAACCACCCGATCGTGGGTTCGATATATTGGTTGCAAAATAAAACCTCAAGCGATACACGATGGTTGCAAATTAAAACCTCCTGAGGTGCGCCATGATCCAAGCCGACGCCGCGTTCGACGGCACTTTTCCTTTCGCACCGCATTTCAGCGCGGCGCCGGGCTTTCAGATGCATTATGTCGACGAAGGTCCGCGGGACGGCGAGGTGCTGCTTTGCCTGCACGGCGAACCAAGCTGGGGCTATCTGTTCCGCCACCTCGTGCCGAGCCTCAGTGCGACGCACCGGGTGGTCGTTCCGGATCACATGGGTTTTGGCAAGAGCGCGACGCCGGCGCATCGCAGCTATTGGCTTCAGGACCATGTCGACAATCTCGAAGCGCTGGTCCGCGCGCTCGATCTCACCGACATCACGCTGGTCATGCATGATTTCGGCGGCCCGGTCGGCATGGGGCTGGCGGCCCGGCATCCGGGCCGGATTCGCCGCATCGTCTCCGCCAACGGGCCAACGCCGTTCGGGCAGAGCGATCTGTTCGATCGCGTCGCCGCCAACGCGCAGGTCTCGCCGTGGTTTCAATGGATCGCAAAGGCCGAGGCGAGCGGCGACCTTGAGCCGGTTCTCGGACAGCTCGGCTTCAACATTTTGAGCACGCTGAAGCTCAACGGATTCGAGAACAACGCCGTCATCACGGACGCCTGGCTCGCCGCCTACGGCGCGCACTTCGCCCGTCCGGCGGACTGCCTCGGTGCGATCGGCTGGGCCAAGGGCTTTGCGACCGGCGCGCATCAATTCCAGACGCCCGATCCCGCCGCCCACCGCTTGATCCGCAGCAAGCCTGCGCTCGCGATCTGGGGCGAGGCGGACCGCACGCTGCGCGCGGAGCATTTCCTGCCGCTGTTTTCCGCAATCTTCCCGACGGCGCCGGTCAGACGCCTTGCCGGCGTCGGGCATTACTGCTTCGAGGATGCGCCTGGGGAAATCGCCGGCCTGATTGCGGAGTTCATGCGGCAGACGTGACTACGCGTCACATCGTGCATTCCGCCGAGATCGCAGCCTCAAGTGCCGGCACCCAGGCCTTGTAGGCGGCCGCGGTGAAGTGAATGCCGTCGGCCATCTTCGCGCCCGGCGGCAGATGCGGGTCGATAAACCGAACACCACGCGCAACTGCGGCGGCTTCGATCGCCCGGTTGGTCGATTCGTCAGCTGCGACGGCGATGGTCACCAATGGCCGCGTCGAGAGCGACTTGACGGTCTCGATGAGGTTGGCGAAGTCGCGTTGCGCCGTTGGCGATCCGGCGTCGTTGGCGCCGACCGCGAGCACGAGCAAGAATGCGCCCTGGTCCTGCAGCACGCGCCCGGCGAGCTGCTTTGCCTCCGCGATGGTCTGACCGCCAACACCGGCATTGATGACCGGACGTCCGCAGAGCTGCCGGGGCAGCGGAGCCATTTCGGTGATGCTGTCGCCAAGCACGACGATCGGCGCCGGCGCGTCGGCGAGCGCAGCGCGTATCATGAATTCGCGCACCGCGGCATGATCGTGAAAGGCGTGCTGAGACACTTCGCCGAAACGGTTGCGCATCCTCTGCAGCTCCGCAAAGGAAGCGACAAAACCAATCAGAAAAGTAACGGCCAAAACCCAAGGTAGTGCGCGACGCATTGCTCCTCAGAGCTATCATCACGGCTCCAGCCCGAGCAATATTCGGAAACAACCGCACAACGCCGAAGCGATCACTTTCTGCGGATCACGTCCTGCGGGAGGTGGCTGGATACGGCGACGCGCAACCCGTTACCTCCGTTGCGGCCATTTGGTGGTTGGCTATCGCTGCCGCTTTGGTCTCAGCTCTGAGCCCGGCTGGACAGCGCCCAATTGAAAGCGGTGGCGGAAGGGGTGGGATTCGAACCCACGGTACCCTTGCGGGCACGCCGGTTTTCAAGACCGGTGCCTTAAACCACTCGGCCACCCTTCCGGATCAAGGATCAGGCCCTTAGCGTAGGGCGGCGCCGAACGCAACGCGAACTTGGCAGCGAAACCCGGGTGGGCCCGTCATTCGCCGGTCCGTGAACTCAAAGGGCCCACGCTTGCAACGCCGTTGACCGCGAGGGCCCACCTTGGCCATGATGAGGCCCATGAAGCGTGTCCTCTTTCTCTGCACCGGCAACTACTATCGCAGTCGATACGCAGAGGAACTGTTCAATCATCTTGCAAGAGCCGAACAACTGGCGTGGCGCGCATCCTCCAGAGGCGCGGCCGAGCGGGGATCGCCCGACAATGTCGGGCCGATGTCAGTCTTCACCGACGATCGTCTCCGCGCGAGCGGCATCGTTCCGGAAGGCGCAACGCGGTTTCCGCAGCCCTGTTCATTGGCCGACTTCGACGACGCCGACCTCGTGATCGCGCTCAAGGAGGCCGAGCACCGTCCGCTGATCGAGCGCCGGTTCCCGGAGGTCGCCGACAGGGTGACTTACTGGCACGTTGACGATATCGACTTTGCTCATCCGTCAGTCGCGTTGGCCATGATCGACGATCACATCCGCGCACTGGTTTCGGCGCTTAAGTCATCGGTTTGCGCTTCAGAAAGATCTCCAGCGCAAACGTAGCCGGGCGCGCGAGCATGTCGCTGATGCGTTCGAGATCGTCGATGGCGACGATCTCGATGCGGCCTTCGGTCACCGTCAATTGGTCGATGGGCACATCGCGCGCAAGGAACACCTCGCCGCGAAGCGTGCCGTTTGGCGTTGCATGATCGGGACCGGAATAGCGGCCGATCAACTCGAAACGCTCGGGCGGCAGGTAGTAGCCGATCTCCTCGTGGATCTCGCGAACGACGCATTCGAGGAAGGTCTCGGCGCCCTCCCGCCGTCCGCCAAACAGGCTGATCTTTCCGCGATCGGTAACATGCGGGAGGTCGTCGCGCAGTTGCATCAGCAGCCGGCCATCTGTGCTGACGAGAAGGGCGGACGTTCCCTCCCTGACACTGCCGGTCATCCGTACATCCTCTTCGGGAAACGGCGAGGATGCGTCACGAGTGGGGCGGGGAGAAGACAGCGCGTCTGCCGCAACCCGTTTGGCGGGGAATGAGTAGGGGTAACCGATGCCCGTCGAACGGGCGCCGGTAGAATCTCAAAAACGTTCAGCCGAAAGCGAACGCCAGCAGGCTCGAGCACAGCAGCACGAGGCTTGCTGCGGTCAGGGTCAGAAACCCGTCGGAGACCAAATCGTGATTACGCATGATACACCTGCCTTCAATCGATGCTCATCCGAATTGATTAAAGCTTTCCGAACACATTCACTCCTGGAAAGAGGTGACGCGTCTTTCCGCCTTCAACGGACTGTCAGGCCCGGTACCGATAGCCTTCCACGGCGTGCGCCAAGAAGATCGCCGCACTCACCAAGCCCATCACCGCTGTAACCGTCTCGATCATCGCAAACTTCCTTTGCGCCCCACACGGAGGAGAGAACGATTGCAGGCTTGCACAGTCAAAAAGATTCAATTGTTGGAATCCAAGATGCGCCCGGACTGATGATTTGCTGCAACAGTGTGTCTGATCGCGGGACAGGCGAGGGCGTTTGGCAGGGGCGAAGGTCAGTAGAACGACGGAGGCGGCGCAACAGACCATTCACCAAGACGCCACCGCCCGCCGGCTCTCCCCATTTCCGCCGTGTTCCGGTTGCGATATCGTCACGCTCTGGTGCGGAGGTGGGCCGCACAGCGACGGCAAACGACTTCGACGCCTCGGAGTAGGCGCACGTCCGGCAGAATGGTACTTGGGGCAGATGGGGATTAGACGGCCAGATTCGATGATCCGGACGGCGCGCGGCGCCGTTGCGGTGGCGACGTGCCTCGTCCTCGCCAATTGTGCCTCCTCGAACAAGTTCGCCAACCGGGTCGACCCCAAATACGGGGTGTCGTCGAGCCCGCGCGTGGTGGCGCTGGGTGATCCCGTGCCGAAAGGCGGCGGCACCTATCGCATCGGCAAGCCGTATGTTGTCGCCGGCCGCACCTATGTGCCGGAGGAGAACGAGAACTACCGCGCCGAGGGCATGGCGTCCTGGTACGGCGACGATTTCCATGGCCGCCTGACCGCCAATGGCGAGGTGTTCGACATGGGCTCGCTCACCGCCGCCCATCCGACGTTGCCGATGCCGAGCTACGCCCGCGTCACCAATCTGAGTAATGGCCGATCGCTCGTCGTCCGGGTCAATGACCGCGGCCCGTACCACGGCAATCGCCTCATAGACGTCTCGAACAAAGCCGCAGAACTGCTTGAATTCAAAGGCAATGGCGTGGCGCGCGTTCGCGTCGAATATGTCGGCCGGGCGCCGCTCGAGGGGTCCGACGACCGCCAGCTGATGGCGACCCTGCGCACCGGTACTCCAGCGCCGTCCCCGTCGATGGTCCGCGTCGCCTCCGCACGGCCGTTCGTGCCGGAGATGTCGTCCTCCTCGGGCCGGGTCCGTGGCGACGTTCCGTTGCCTGAGGGGCGGCCCTACAGCCTCGGCAACACCCAGGCCGACTACGCCTCGGTGAGCGCCACCTCGGAAATGTCGGCCTCGAGCCGGTCACACCGCCGCGCCCTGAACAATCCGCGCGAAGTCTCCTATGAGGGCGACGCGCGCTACGCCGCAAGCCCGAGCCCGGCGGCCGCCTATGTCCCGATCGACGCGCGCGGACCGGCCGAAGTCCTGAGCGGGCGCGGGCTCTACTGAGCCATGCGTTTACAGATCAGGCTGTTGGCCTGATCACTTCAGAAACGCGATCAGCGCCGCGTTGACCTCGTCGGGACGCTCCTGCTGGATCCAGTGGCCGGCGCCCTCGATGATCAGCTTCTGCTTGAGGTTCGGCAGCACGCGCTCCATGTCCGCGACCCGCTTGGCGCCGATCAGCCCGGTGATCACCGAATCATTCGAGCCGGCGATGAACAGCGACGGCTGATTGATCTGCGCGTCCTGCCAGGGCGCGGTCAGCTCCCAGTTGCGGTCGAGATTGCGGTACCAGTTGAGGCCGCCGCGGAAGCCGGAGTGCCGATAGCCTTCGGCGAATTCGGCAATGTCGGCCTCGGTCAGCCAGGCCGGCAATGGCATTCCGGCCGGCAGCTTGCCGAGGAAGCCCTTGGCCTCGTCGACGAACATCGAGCTTGGATCGGAGACGCCACGCCCGAGCACCAGGCGCATGGTGTGGGCGATGTCGCGCTCGAACTCGGCCTCGGCCACGCCGGGCGGCTGGAAGTACTGCCAATAGAAATTGGTGATGCCGCTGTCGCGCAGGGTCTCGAGCGGGCGACCGCGGCCGCGGAACGGCGGCGGCACGCTGAGGCCGGCGACTTTCGTGAAGATGTCGGGACGGAACAGGGCCGCGTGCCAGGCCACCGGCGCGCCCCAGTCATGGCCGACGATCATCGCGCGTGTCTCGCCGAGCGCGGCAACCAGCGCCACCATGTCTCCGACCGTATCGAAGATCGTGTAGGCGCCGACCTCGGCCGGCGCGCCGGTGCGGCCGAAGCCGCGCATGTCAGGCGCGACGACCCGAAAGCCTGCCGCGGCCAGCGCCGCGAGCTGGTGCCGCCATGAATAGGACAGTTCCGGCCAGCCATGGCAGAGCACGACCAGCGGGCCTTGCCCGGCCTCGCGCACGAACATGTCGATGCCGTTGGCGGAGATGGTGCGGGAGGATGACATTCGCGTTTCCGCCTTGTTTGCCGGTTCTGCTGACGTTAGCTGGTTCCAAGGATAGGGACGTTCAACGCAACCGGCAATCCGGCCGGCCGTGCACAAGCGCAGAAACCTCAGTTGTTTGCGATACTTCCAGCTGTTAGAACGCAGTCTCTCAGGACATCGCCGATGGCAGCCCAGACCGCAGTTCCCCGCACGTTGTCAGCTCGCGCCGGGCGTTGCTGGCGCGGCCTGGCCGCAGTCGCGCTGGCGATCGGTTTCGGCGGAATGGTCTATGCCGCCAACAACAGCGTCCAGGGCGCCAAGAAGGAAGAGGGCGGGTTCGACGGCGATGCGCCGACCGCGATCCTGGTGGAGGCCTCAAGCGGCAGCGTGCTGTTCGAGAAGAACGCCGACGAGCTCCGCGCGCCCTCCAGCATGATGAAGCTGATGACGGCCGAGGTGGTGTTCAACGCCATCAAGAAGGGCGACATCAAGCTCACGGACGAGTACCGGATCAGCGAGAACGCCTGGCGGCGGGGCGGGGCGCCGTCCGGCACCTCGACGATGTTCGCGGCAATCAACAGCAAGGTCTCGGTCGACGATCTCCTGCATGGCGCGATCATCCCGAGCGGCAATGATGCCTGCATCGCGCTCGCCGAAGGCATTGCCGGCAACGAGCATAGCTTTGCGACCGAATTCATGACCAAGCGCGCCCGCGAGCTCGGCATGACCAAGTCGACCTTCGGCAATTCCAACGGGCTGCCCGACCCGGCCAACAAGATGACGGTGCGGGAGCTCGCAACGCTGGCGCGCCACATCATCCTGACCTACCCGGACCGGTACAAGCTGTTCGGCGAGAAGGAATTCACCTGGAACAAGATCCGCCAGCAGAACCGCAATCCGCTGCTGAACGCGTTGCCCGGTGCCGACGGCCTGAAGACCGGCTACACCAAGGAAGGCGGCTACGGCATGGTCGGCTCGGCGGTGCAGAACGACACGCGGCTGATCGTCGTGGTCAATGGCCTCGAGGATTCCGAGGACCGCGCGACCGAAGCCAAGAAGATGCTGGAATGGGGGTTCCGCAGCTTCGAGACCCGGACCCTGATCGCGGCCAACCAGCCGGTCGGCTACGCACGGGTGTTCGGCGGCGAGAGCCGCTCGGTCAAGCTCGTCAGCCCCGATCCGATCAAGGTGATGGTGTCGAAGAACGGCAACGACAAGCTGCTCGCGCGCATCATCTATAGCGGCCCGGTCAAGGCGCCGATCACCGCCGGCCAGAAGATCGGGGTGGTGCGGGTGTGGCGCGGCGCCAATGTCGCAATGGAAGCTCCGGTCTTCGCAGCGGACGCGGTCGGCACCGGATCAACGATGCGTCGCGCGCTCGACGGCGCTCAGGAGTTGGTCATCGGCATGTTCCGCGCAGGGGTCGAGAAGCTCTGACATGGCGGAAGCAGCAGTCCAACGGCCGAGCTTGCGCGGTCGCTTCATCACCTTTGAGGGCGGCGAGGGGTCGGGCAAATCGACCCAGATCCGCAAGCTTGCCGAACGGCTCGATGCCGCCAAGCTGCGCGCGATCGTGACCCGCGAGCCCGGCGGCTCGCCGGGGGCGGAGATCATCCGTCACCTCGTGCTGTCGGGGATGGGCAAGCTGCTCGGGCCGGAGGCCGAGACGCTGCTGTTCGCCGCCGCGCGCGACGACCATGTCCGCACCGTGATCCTGCCGGCGCTCAACCAGGGCATCTGGGTGCTGTGCGATCGCTTCTTCGATTCCACGCGTGCCTATCAGGGCCAGCTCGGGCAGGTGTCGCCCGAACTGGTCAACGCCATGCAGCGCGTGACCATCGGTGATCTCAAGCCCGATCTGACCTTCATCCTCGATGTGCCGGTCGAGGTCGGACTGCAACGCGCCGCTGCGCGCCGCGGCGACGCCACCGCCGATCGCTTCGAAGCCGAAGGCATCAAGTTCCATCAGGATTTGCGTGACGCGTACCGCCGGATCGCGGCCGAAGATCCGGAGCGCTGCGTCCTGATCGACGCTACGGCCGATCCGGACACGGTCACGGCCAGGATATGGGCCGCGCTGCGCGAACATCTGCGCGCAACGCTTGTGGCGAACAGCATCGCATGAGCGCGCGCAAGGTCGAACAGGAGAGCGCCGCCCGCCATCCGCGCGAAACGCCGGATTTGTTTGGGCATCGCGAGGCGGAGACCGCGCTGCTCGATGCCTATCGCAGCGGGCGAATTCCGCACGCCTGGCTGATCGGCGGGGCGCAGGGCATCGGCAAGGCGACGCTGGCCTACCGCATGGCGCGGTTCGTGCTGGCGTTTCGCAATCCGAAATCGTCCCAGGTGCAGCAGGCGCCGACGCTGCGGGTCGATCCGGCCGACCCCGTGGCGCGGCAGGTCGCGGCAGGCGCTCATGGCGGGCTCCTTGTGCTCGAGCGCGGCCTCAACGATCGCGGCGTGATGCGCACCGTCATCACGGTCGACGAGACGCGCGAGACCATCTCGTTCTTCGGCTCGACCGCTGCGGTCGACGGCTGGCGCGTCTGCATCGTCGACACCGTCGACGAGCTCAATCCCAACGCCGCGAACGCGCTGCTGAAGATTCTCGAGGAGCCGCCCCAGCAATCGCTGTTCCTCCTGGTCAGCCACGCACCGTCACGGGTGCTGCCGACCATTCTGTCCCGCTGCCGCAAGTTGCTGCTGCGGCCGCTGGAGACGGACGATGTGGTGCGCGCGGCCGCGGCTGCAACCGATATCGAAGCCGACGATCCCGCGCTGGCGGAAGCCGCCGCAGCATCCGAAGGCAGCGTCGGGCGGGCGCTGTCGCTGCTCGGCGGCGATGCGCTGAAACTGCAGCAACGCACGGCCGCGCTGCTCGCGACGCTTCCGAGTGTCGATCCGCGTGAGCTGCATGCGCTGGGCGAAGCGCTCGGCACCAGCGACCGCGTCGCGCTCGCCGCCTTCATCGACGGCATCGATCGCTGGATGAGCGAGCGCATGCGCACGGGCGATGCCAATGCCAATCTGCCGCGCCTTGCACGGCTGGCGGAGGTATGGGAAAAGATCGTCCGCGCCGCGCGCGATACCGAAGCCTACAATCTGGAGCGCAAGCCGCTGGTTTTCTCGGTGTTTTCGATGCTCGCGGATGCGACCCGATAGACACCGCGTCTTAAACGCATCTGCTGAAAACACATCCGTCTGACAACACTCCCGACAATCTCGTTTCGATCTGCAAAGGATTCCGTGGTGGCGACCGCTAAGAAGAAATCGTCAAAAAAAGCCAAGAAGACGAAGAAGGCATCGCCCGCTCGCGCGACCAGCAAAGCAACGGCGAAGGCGCGCGCAGCCAAGAAGGCCGGGCGTGTCGCCAAGAAAGCGAAGAAGGCCGCCAAGTCCAAATCCAAGACCGGAGCCAAGGGCGCCAGGAAATCGGCGGCAAAGAAGGTCGTCAAAAAGGCCGTCAAGAAGGCTGCGAAGCAGACGGCCAAGAGCACGGCCAAGAAGGCTGCTGCGAAGGCCACCAAGGCTGCGCCGAAGAAAGCAGCCGCAGCCGCCGCACCGGCGGCAAAGAAGCCCGCTCTGCCGATGGCTCCCGTTACCGAGAAGGCGCCGAGACCGGCAAAGGTTCGCGCGCCGAAGCAGCCCAAACCCGCGGCGGTGGCTCCTGCGGCCGCTTCCGTTCCGGTGCCCGCCGCGGACCGCGGCAACGTCTTCTACATCACGACCGCGATCGCCTATCCGAACGGGCAGCCGCATATCGGCCACGCCTATGAGGCGATCGCGACCGACGCATTGGCGCGCTTCCAGCGGCTCGACGGCAAGGACGTATTCTTCCTGACCGGCACCGACGAGCACGGACAGAAGATGATCCAGACCGCGGCCGGCGAGGGCATGACGCCGTTCGATCTCGCGACCCGCAACGCCGCGCGGTTCAAGGAGATGGACGAGCGGCTCAACGTCTCGTTCGACCGCTTCATCCGCACCTCGGAGCCTGCTCACCACAAGTCGGTGCAAGAGATCTGGCGCCGCATGCAGGACAATGGCGACATCTATATCGACACCTATGCCGGCTGGTACTCGGTGCGCGACGAGGCCTATTACGCCGAGGAAGAGACCGTCGTCGGCGAGGACAATGTCCGCCGCGGCCCGCAGGGCACGCCGGTCGAATGGGTCGAGGAGAAGAGCTATTTCTTCAAGCTGTCGGCCTACCAGGACAAGCTGCTGCACCTTTATGAGAGTCAGCCCGATTTCATCGGCCCGGATTCGCGCCGCAACGAGGTGATGAGTTTCGTGCGCGGCGGGCTCAAGGACCTCTCGATCTCGCGCACCACGTTCGACTGGGGCGTCAAGGTCCCGGACGATCCCGAGCACGTGATGTATGTCTGGGTCGACGCGCTGACCAACTACATCACCGGCGTCGGCTATCCCGATGAGAACGACAAGCATTGGCGCTACTGGCCGGCCGACGTGCACATCATCGGCAAGGACATAATCCGCTTCCACGCCGTGTACTGGCCGGCCTTCCTGATGTCGGCAGGCATTCCCGTGCAGAAGCGGGTCTATGCACACGGCTTCCTGTTCAACAGGGGCGAGAAGATGTCGAAGTCGGTCGGCAACGTGGTCGACCCCTTCAATCTCGCCGAGCAGTACGGCGTCGACCAGATGCGCTACTTCTTTCTGCGCGAAGTGCCGTTCGGCCAGGACGGCAACTACAACCACGAGGCCATCGTCGCGCGTATCAACGCCGACCTCGCCAATGATTTCGGCAATCTGGCGCAGCGCTCGCTGTCGATGATCGCCAAACAACTCGGCGGCGTGCTGCCGGAGCCCGGCGAATTCAGCGACAACGACAAGGCGATTCTGGCGCAGGCCGACGCCATGCTGGAGACGTCGCGGACCGCGATGGCGACGCAGCAGATCCATCAATGGCTCAACACGGTCTGGGCCGTGGTCGCCGAGGCCAACCGCTATTTTGCCGGAGAGGCGCCGTGGGCGCTGGCGAAGACTGATCCCGCGCGCCAGAAGACGGTGCTGTATGTCACCGCCGAAGTCGTGCGCCAGATCGCGATCATGGCGCAGGCCGTGATGCCGGAGTCCTGCGGCAAGATGCTCGACAGCCTCGGTATCGCTGCTGACGCCCGCAGCTTTGCCGCGGTCGCCGAACGGATCAAGCCGGGTACGGTTTTGCCGGCGCCTGTCGGCGTCTTCCCGCGCTATGTGGAACCGAAGACCGAGTGAGCGGTTCGAAATTCATGCTGGTCGACAGTCATTGCCATCTCGATTTCCCTGATTTCGCCGACGATCTCGACGGGATCGTCGGGCGCGCCGAGGCGGCCGGCATTGGCCGCATGGTCACGATCTCGACCCGGGTGAGACGGCTCGGCGGTCTGCTCGCGATCACGGAGCGCTTTCCCGAGGTCTACTGCTCGGTCGGCACCCATCCGCATCATGCCGATGAAGAGGACGGCATCCCGGCCAGCGAACTGATCGAGCTGACGAAGCATCCGAAGGTCGTGGCGCTCGGCGAGGCGGGGCTCGACTATTTCTACGAGCACGGGTCGCGCGAGGCGCAGGAGCGCGGCTTTCGCGCGCACATCGCCGCGGCGCGCGAGACCGGCCTGCCGCTCGTCATCCATACCAGGGAGGCCGATGAGGATTGCGGCCGCATCCTGGAGGACGAGGTCGCGAAGGGCCCGTTCAAGGCGGTTCTGCATTGCTACACCGGCGGGCGCGAACTCGCGATGAAGGCGATCGCGCTTGGGCTGTCGATCTCGTTCACGGGCATCCTGACCTTCAAGAAGTCCGACGCGCTGCGGGCCCTGGCAGCCGAGCTGCCGGCCGACCGCATCATGGTCGAGACCGACGCGCCATATCTTGCGCCCGGCAAATTCCGCGGCAAGCGCAACGAGCCTTCCTATGTCGTCGAGGTCGCAAGGGTGCTCGCGGAAACCCGCGGCGTCTCCCTGGAGGAGATCTCGCGGCAGACCACCGAAAACTTTTTCCGGCTGTTCTCCAAGGTGCCGGCGCCGAAGGTTGCTGCATGACGCTGACACTGACCATTCTGGGCTGCGGCTCGTCCGCCGGCGTGCCGCGCCCGGCACTCGGCTGGGGCGCCTGCGACCCCAGCAATCCCAAGAACCGCCGCCGCCGCTGCTCGATCATGGCCGAGCGCACCATGGAGCACGGCACCACGCGGGTCGTGATCGACACTTCGCCCGATCTGCGCGAGCAGCTGATCGACAGCAATGTCGAGCACATCGACGCGGTGTTCCTGACGCATGAGCATGCCGACCAGACCCACGGCATCGACGATTTGCGCTCGGTCGTGCTGCATCAGCGCCGCCGCATCCCGGTCTACTTCAACCAGTCGACCGCCAAGGACATGATGGCGCGGTTCTCCTATTGCTTCATCTCGCCGGAAGGCAGCGACTATCCGCCGATCCTGACGCGGCATTCGATCGAGGCCGGCGAGAGCCATACGGTCCAGGGGAAGGGCGGTCCGCTGAAGCTCGCGGCCTTCCTGGTGCATCATGGCAAGATCCCGGCGCTCGGCTACCGCATCGGCGGCGCCGCCTACACGCCCGATCTGCACGACATCCCCCAGGAAAGCTGGCCGGCGCTCGAAGGTCTCGATCTCTGGATCGTCGACGGCTTGCGCTATGCGCAGCATCCCAGCCATTTCAGCGTTGCGGACGCGCTGTCGTGGATCGAGCGCTTCAAGCCGAAGCGCGCGGTCATCACCAACATGCATTCCGACCTCGACTACGAGGTGCTGCGGCAGAGTTTGCCGGCCGACGTCATCCCGGCCCATGACGGCATGCGGCTAACGCTCGACCGGGCAGGCTGAAGGCTCAGGCCGAGATCGCCTTGGCCGATCCGACCTGGTTGCGCAGCAGGAATTTCTGGATCTTGCCGGTCGAGGTCTTCGGGATCACGCCGAACACCACGGATTTCGGCGTCTTGAAACCCGACATGTGCTCGCGGCAATAGGCGATGATCTCGGCCTCGGTCGCCTTGGCGCCGTCCTTCAGCTCGATGAAGGCGCAGGGCACTTCACCCCATTTCGGGTCGGGCTTGGCCACGACTGCCGCAAACAGCACGGCCGGGTGCTTGTAGAGGATGTCCTCGACCTCGACGGAGGAGACGTTCTCGCCGCCGGAGATGATGATGTCCTTGGAGCGGTCCTTGATGATGACATAGCCGTGCTCGTCGAGCACGCCGAGATCGCCGGTGTGAAACCAGCCGCCGGCAAAGGCTTCCTGCGTCGCCGTCGCGTTCTTCAGGTAACCCTTCATCACGATGTTGCCGCGGAACATGACCTCGCCGATGGTCTCGCCGTCGCGCGGCACCTCGCGCATGGTCTCGGGATCGAGCACCGTGACGCCTTCCTGCAGCGGATAGGACACGCCCTGGCGCCGCTTCAGCTGCGCGCGCGCATCAGCCGACAGCTCGTCCCAGCCCGGCTGCTCGGCGCAGACGGAGGCGGGGCCATAGACCTCGGTCAGCCCGTAGACGTGGGTCAGCTTGATGCCGATGCGCTCGCCACCCTCGAGCACCGCAACCGGCGGCGCCGCGCCGGCGATCAGGCCGGAGACGGGCTTTGCCTTGCCACCCTTTGGCGCATCGGGCGCGTTGATCAGCGTGTTGTAGACGATCGGCGCGCCGCACATGTGGGTGACGCCGTGCCTCGGGATCAGTTCGAAGATCTTGGCCGGGTCGACCTTGCGCAGGCAGACATTGACGCCGGCGGCCGCCGCGATCGTCCAGGGGAAGCACCAGCCGTTGCAATGAAACATCGGCAGCGTCCAGAGATAGACCGGATGCTGACCGAGATTGCCGGCGAGGATGTTGCTGACGGCGTTGAGATAGGCGCCGCGGTGATGCGTCACGACGCCCTTGGGATTGCCCGTCGTGCCCGACGTATAGCTCAGCGCGATCGCGTCCCATTCGTCGGCCGGCGGCCGTTCCACGAAGCCGGGATCGCCCGCCGCGACGGCAGCCTCATACTCGATCTCGCCGATCCGCTTGCCGCCGCCAAAGGCCGCGTCATCGACGTCGATCACGAACGGCTTTGCGCCCTTCATCAGGGTCAGGGCCTCCGCGATCACGCCGGAGAATTCGGGATCGACCAGAATGATCTTTGCGCCGCCATGCTCGAGCTGGAACGCGATCGATGCCGCGTCGAGGCGGATGTTGAGCGCGTTGAGCACCGCGCCGGTCATCGGCACCGCGAAGTGCAATTCGTTCATCGCCGGGATGTTCGGCAGCATCGCCGCGACCGTGTCGCCATGGCCGATGCCACGGCCCGCGAGATAGGACGCAAAGCGCCTGCAGCGCTCGTAGGTCTCTTTCCAGGTGAAGCTGCGGCCCTCATAGACCGCGCTGAGATGGTCGGGATAGACGGCGGCCGAGCGCGCCAGGAAGCTCAGCGGCGAGAGCGGCACGTAGTTGGCCGGCGTCTTGTCCAACCCGATCGAGTACTGGTTCTGAGCTGCACTCATGGCTCTATCCCATCCGCAAGGTGCTTTACAGGAAACCGATCGATATCCAGGGGAAGATGGCGACGATGATCAGGCCGATCAACAGCGCCAGCATGTAACCCCAGATCGGCCGGATACCCTCGGCCGGATCGACGCGCCCGATGGCGCAGGCGGCATAATAGCCGACCCCGAACGGCGGCGCGAACAGCCCGATGCCCATCGCCAGGATGATGATCATGGCGTAGTGCACCTCGTGGACGCCGACCTGGTGCGCAATCGGAAACAGCAGCGGCCCGAACAGCACGATCGCCGGGATGCCCTCGAGCACGCTGCCGAGGATCACGAAGGCCAGGATCGAGACCGCAATGAAGGTCGCTGAACCGCCCGGCAGCCCGGTCATCGCCGCCGCCAGCGCCCGCGAGAAGCCGGACTGGGTCAGGCCCCAGGCCATGCCGGTCGCGGTACCGATGATGAACAGGATCGCCCCCGACAGGCATGCCGTGTCGATCAGCATCGGCAACAGACGTCGCCAGTTGAACTGGCGGTAGATCAAGAGGCCGATGACGAAGGCGTAGACGATGCCGATGGTCGAGACTTCGGTGGCGGTGGCGATGCCTTCGACCACGGCGTAGCGGATCACGAAGGGCAGGGCCAATGCGGGCAGGGCGAACACGAACGCCTTGCCGATCTCGCTGCCGGTGGCGCGCTGGACGTGGCTGCGGTCTTCGCCGCGGTAGCGCCACCACACCAGCCCCGACAGCGTGATCGCCAGCACCACGCCGGGCAGCAGGCCGCCGGTGAACAGCGCCGAGATCGAGACGCCGGTCACCGAGCCGATCGTGATCAGCACGAGGCTCGGCGGAATGGTTTCGGTCTGCGCGCCGGTGGCGGCGAGCAGGGCGACCAGATCACCCGGCTTGGCGCCGCGCTGCTTCATTTCCGGGAACAGCACGGGCGCGACCGCGGCCATGTCGGCCGCCTTCGATCCGGAGATGCCGGAGACCAGATACATGGCGCCGACCAGCACGTAATGCAGGCCGCCGCGGACATGGCCGAGCAGGCTCGCCAGGAACGCCACCATGGCCCGCGCCATGCCGGTCATCTCGATCAGGAGACCGAGGAAGACGAACAGCGGCACCGACAGCAGGATCAAATGGCTCATGCCCTCATCCATCCGGCCGACCAGCACCATCAGCGGCGTTCGGGTCGTCAGCGCCAGATAGCCGAAGATCGCCATGCCGAAGGCAAAGCCGATCGGCACGCCGGCGAACACGCAGAAGCCGACCACGCCGACGAAGAAGATGATCAGGTTGAGATTGCCGAGCGGCCGCAGCATCGGCTGTGCCAGCCAGAACAGCCCGATCAGCGCAGCTACGGTCAGCGCGGCCAGCAGGAAGGTCCTGAAATCGCCGACCCGCGCCAGCCGCAGCAGCGCGAACAGCGCCATCAGGCAGGTGCCGACCGGCAGCGCCGCCGCGCGCCAGGTGTTGGATATCTGCAGCGCCGGCGTGGTGATGAAGCTTTCCTCGTAGGCATATTCATAGGCCGGCCGCACGATCAGGATCAGGAACGCCAGCGCGGCGCAGGTCGCGATCACATCGAGATAGGCCCAGAGCCGCGGTCCCGCGCTTGCGACCAGCGCCGTCATCCGCATGTGCTCGCCGCGGCGGAACGCAACCGCCGATCCCAGCATCGCGAGCCACAGGAACAGGATCGACGCCAGTTCGTCGGACCAGATCAGCGGCGCATGGAGCACGTAGCGCGACACCACGCCGGCGAACAGGATCACGACCTCGGCGACGACAAGGATCGCCGCCGGGATTTCCACCAGCATTCCGAGCGCCGCGTCGATGGAACCGAGAACGGAGCGGCGGCGAGGGGGCTGCGACGCCGCCTCGCCGGCCACGGCCGGCGTCATCTCGACATGAGCCATGGCAAACCTCCCGCTTGATTTGATCGATCAGGACAGTTTGCCGACGGACTTCTCGAGCAGATCCCAGGCCTTCTCGCCGTACTTGCCCTTCCACTCGGCGTAGAAGCCGGCGGCGCGGAGCTTGTCGCGGAACGGCCCGACCTCGGGCTGGTTGAACACGAGCCCCTTGCCCGTGAGCTCCTGCTTCACGGTGGCGTTCAGCTTCTCGGTGTCCTCACGCTCCTTGACGGCCGCCGCGTTGACGTTCTTGGCGACGATGGTCTTGATATCGTCCGGCAGCGCCGCCCAGGCCCGGCGGTTCATCAGGAACCAGAAGCCGTCCCACATGTGGTTGGTCATCGAGCAGTATTTCTGCACCTCGTAGAGCTTCGCCGCCGAGATCAACGCCAGCGGGTTTTCCTGGCCTTCGACGATCTTGGTCTGCAGCGCCGAATAGACCTCGCTGAAATTGATCGAGGCGGGCGATGCATCGAACGCCTTGAACATCGAGGTCCACAGCGGCGACACCGGCACGCGGATCTTGAAGCCCTTGAGGTCGTCGGGACCGGTGATCGGCTTGGTCGACGATGTGGTCTGCCGGAAGCCGTTGTCCCAGATCTTCTCCATGACCTCGAGGCCGGCCTTGTTGATCTCGCCGCGCACATAGGCGCCGAGCTCGCCGTCCATGGCCTTCCAGACCGTGGGATAGTCCGGGAATGCGAAGCCGATGCCGTTGATCGAGGCGGCCGGCACCAGGGTTGCCAGGATCAGGCCGGACAGCGTGAAGAACTCGACGCCGCCGGAGCGCACCTGGCTCAGCATGTCGGTATCGGAACCGAGCTGGCTGTTCGGGAACACCTGCAGGTCGAAACGGCCGTTGGTCTCGGTCTTGATCGCCGCGGCCATCTCCCGGGCGCGCGCCACGAACGGATGCGACTCCGGCAGGTTGTTGGCGAACTTGTAAGAGAACTCGGCCGACTGGGCGCGCGCGACATAGGGCGCGCCGATCCCGCCGAGGACGGCGGAAGCGGCGGAAACCTTCAGCAGCGTGCGTCGTGAAAAACTCATTGGTTGCTCCCTCAAGAGGCTTGTTGTTGTTCTGAGATGCCATCCTATACGGACCTGATGCCGCGGGGTCACCAGCGATCTCTGCACAGCTGGGGCTTATTGCAGCGTCCGTACGCGGCGGCAATATCGGCTTTCAGACGAGATGCGCGCGCGTGCATCGCTGCGGCACCAGCACCGGCTAGGCGACAGTTCGGGACACACCGCCACGCGCGCCAACTTGCGGACCAGTGCGAAGATTTCCCACTAAATATCTGATCTAATTGTAGATATAAATATTCCATAATATACCTTATGCGAATTACGGATGCGGGCCCAGCCACGATCGCCGGCAGCTATCCCGTTGCTCCGCTCACCTTCGCCGCGACGCCGAGAATCAGGAACCTTGGCTCCGTCTGACAGATCGACGGCCCAGTCCTACCTTCCAGCGGTTGAGCGATGAGCCGTATCAGCCAGGCACGCCTGCCTCGCAGTTACGCATCGCCAGCGTCAGCTCAGCCCCAGGAAGCAGGTATTGCCACCCCTGCTCCGATTGCCCTGCTACCGGTACCTCGTTTCGGCCCGTTGTCGCTTCAGTCGTCGAGGGTCCACATCCGGAGGATATCGGCCGTGGATGCCACCTCGATCTGGATGCTGAAGCGTTCGGCATAGAGCTGCAGCAGCGCGTCATGGCTTTGATCGGAAGAGCTGCACAGGGCGTCCTCGGCCACGATCACCCGGTAGCCGATATCGATCGCGGCCAGCACGGTGGCGAGCACGCACACGTCGGTCTCGCCGCCCGACACGATCACCGTATCGATCCCATGCGCATCCAGATGAGCTTGCAGGCGCCCGTTGCCGAACGCGTTGTAGATCGGCCGGTCGATGATGGCGGCCGGCGGCACACAGGCGGCGAGCGCCGGCACGAGCTCGATCAACTCCGGATCGAGCCGCTCGCGGGTCACGCATTCCCATTTCTCATAATAAGCCCGCCAAATCCCTCGCGCGTCGTGCTTCGAGCGCGGCGGAATGAAGCGGGTGAACACGGTACGTTCAGGCGCATGCCGCGCCAGCTCGATGATGCGCGGCAGCACGCGGTCCATCCAGGGCGTCGCCCAGGGCGCTCCGGGCTCGAACAGCCGCTGCATATCGATGCAAAGGTGCGCCGCGCGCGGACCTGGCGGGCTCAAAAGCTGTCCCATCGCTCACTCCTGCGCGCGCCGACCGGATGCCGTCACACGCAAGCTCAGCCGCCCAGGCCGCGAAAGGCCCCGCCGAAGCGGGGCCCGGAACGCGGTCCCGTTCACCATTTCTGGCGGCCGTACCAGTCGTTCACTTCCTTGGCGGCTTGATCCTTGGCATAGCCGTAGCGCTGCTGCAGACGGCCCTCGAGCTGGTCCTGCTTGCCGTCGATCACATCGAGATCGTCATCGGTGAGCTTGCCCCACTGCTCCTTGACCTTGCCCTTGACCTGCTTCCAGTTGCCTTCGACACGATTCCAATCCATTGCGGTTCTCCCTTGAACGATGAGACCGACCAACGGGCCGGCCGAGGCTTCGTTCCGAAGGCACGTTGCGGCAAGACTTCGCAATCCAGACTTCGCAATCCGACCAAGCTCCATCGTGACCCGCTCGAATGTGCGACGGCCGACGAGGCGCTTTGCCACGCATCGATCAAGGATAGGAACTTGCTTTCCGCACTCGTGTTGGCACTCCGGACTATTCACCCAACACACGGAGCGACCAATGCCGGACAAGGATCTCAGCGCCCTCTTCCTCGATACCCTCAAGGACATTTATTACGCGGAAAAGCAGATACTGAAGGCGTTGCCGCGGATGGCCAAGGCCGCCGAGTCCGACGATCTGCGTGCGGCGTTCGAGAAGCATCATGACGAGACCGAAGGACAGATCGAGCGGCTCGAGCAGATCTTCGACCTGATGGGCAAGCCGGCGCGCGGCAAGAAGTGCGACGCCATCGAGGGGATCATCGACGAGGGTAAGGAGATCATGGAGGAGTATGCCGACACGCCGGCGCTCGACGCCGGCCTGCTCTCGGCAGCCCAGGCGGTCGAACATTACGAGATCGCCCGCTACGGCACCTTGAAGGCTTGGGCCAACCGGCTCAGCATGAAGGATGCGGTCAAGCTCATCGACCAGACCCTGGCCGAGGAAAAGAAGACGGATGAAGCGCTCACCAAGCTTGCCGTCAGCGGCATCAACGCCGAAGCCGCCTGACGAGACGCGCGATGAAGCGACGTCCGCTTTGTACACATGCTCGCATTTGCTGGTAGATTGGACGCCGATTCAGCATCTGGGAGCCCGATGGCCCGACGCACCGGCAGCGCCGATCTTCCGCTCCATGGCGGCCGCGTGCCGCCATGGCTGGCGGCGCGCATGGCGACGCTGGGTGGCATCATCACCCAGGCCGTCGTCCACCATTACGGCCGCGATGCCTTTTTGCAGCGACTGTCGCATCCATTCTGGTTCCAGTCGTTCGGCGCCGTGATGGGCATGGACTGGCACTCGTCCGGCATCACCACCAGCGTCATCGGTGCGCTGAAGCGAGGTCTGGCGCCGCTGCAAGGCGAGCTCGGAATCCATGTCTGCGGCGGGCGCGGCAAGCATTCGCGCCGCACGCCCGATGAACTGTCCGCCCTCGGCGACCGCGTCGGATTCGACGGTGCCGCCCTGACCCGCGCGAGCCGGCTGGTGGCCAAGGTCGACAGCGCCGCGGTGCAGGACGGATTCGAGATCTACCTGCATGGCTTCTTCGTCACCGACGACGGCAAATGGACCGTCGTCCAGCAAGGCATGAACGGCGACAAGCGGCAGGCCCGCCGCTATCACTGGCACTCCGAGGGCCTGCGCAGCTTCGTCGACGAGCCGCACAGCGCGATCGACGGCCCGGCGCAGGGCGAGATCGTCAATCTCACCGATCACCGCGCCGAAAGCTCACGCCAGGCGCAGCTCGATCTGCTCGCTGCGCTTGGGCCGGACGGCATCACGCGCGAATATGCCGAGCTGACGCAGAGCGCGACCGCGCAACCGGATCTCCTGCACCTGATCATGCCCGCGCATCACGACGTGCGCTCGAGCGACGTGTTCGTGCGCCGCCTGCACGGCACCTTGGCCGCGGCTGCCGATCGCGGGCCGCTGGATTTTCCCGAGCTGCTGCTGACGCCCGGCGTCGGCGCCCGCACGGTGCAGTCGCTCGCGATGGTCGCCGAGGTCGTTCACGGGACGCCCTATCGCTTCCGCGACCCGGCGCGCTTCTCGCTCGCCCATGGCGGCAAGGACCGTCATCCCTTCCCGGTGCCGATCAAGGTCTATGACGAGACCATCCGCGTGCTGAAGTCGGCCGTGCAGCAGGCAAAGCTCGGCCGCGATGAGGAGATGCAGGCCCTGAAGCGGCTCGACGATCAGGCCCGCAGATTGGAACGAACCGCCGCCGGCCCCTCCTTCGAGGCGTTTGTCGCGAACGAGCGGGCCCGTTCTCCTGCGCTCGACGGCCGCTCGGTGTTCGGCTGGGAAGCCGACCTTGCCGAGCGCGACGGGATCACCAAGCCTTAAAGCGAAGGCTTGATCCACCGCTTGGACCATCGCATGGCGCGCGTATTGATTGGCACCTCCGGCTGGCACTATTCGTCCTGGCGCGGTCCGTTCTTTCCCAGGGGCTTGCCGCTCAAGCGGCAACTCGACTACTACGCGACGCAGTTTCCGACGACTGAGCTGAACGGCGTCTTCTACCGCACGCCGACCGAACAGGCGGTGACAGGCTGGCGCGATGCGACCGATGCGGATTTCGTCTTCGCCTGGAAGGCGTCGAAATTCATCACGCACTGGAAGCGCCTCTCTGCGAACTCGGTCAACAGTCTCCAATTGCTGGAAGAGCGTCTGTCGTTGCTGCGCAACAAGGCCGGCCCGGTCCTGTTTCAGCTGCCGCCGAACTTCACGATCGATGCCGATCGGCTAGCCTCGTTCCTGAAGCTGTTGAAGCGGCGGCGGCGCTATGCGTTCGAATTCCGCCACTCCAGCTGGTACGAGCCGCATATCCTGAAGCTGCTGGCGGATCGCAATATCGCGCTCTGCATCTCCGATCACCACGACGCGCCGGCGCCGTGGAAACGGACCGCGGATTTCGTCTACGTCCGCGGCCACGGCCCGGGCGGCCGATATCGCGGGCACTACAAGCCGGCCGAGCTTTCCGACTGGGCCAAACGCATCCGCGGCTGGAAGCGGCAGGGATGCGACATCTATGTCTATTTCGACAACGACCAGAAGAGCGCAGCGCCGGCGGATGCCAAACGGCTTTGCGCGCTGCTCGGCGCCACCGTTCCTCGGCGGCGTTCGCAATAGGAACGAACGGTTCCAGCCTGCATGGCTGCCAAAGAGACGAGCCGACGCGATGCCATCCGATCGTTGAAAGCCATTGCGCTGAACTACACGCTGAAGCGGGGCAAGGATCCCTCCCCGACCCACTACAAGGACCTCAAAAAGCCCTACGACAAGACTGTGCAGACCACCGCCATGCTTGCGGCCAACGCGGCACATCTTGCACGCCTGCTGAAGTCGGCGACCTATCCCGGCGTAGCCTAGGCACAGGCCGGGACATGCCGCTTCATCCGACCTGGACCAACATTGCCATCCGCCTCGCCTTGTTAGGAACGCCGTTCCGGGCGGCATCGTTAGGCCGTTGACGCAACCAGCCAAATGGAGAGGCTATCATGAAGGTTTGCGACGCGATGACACCTGACGTCCAGCTGTGCACCCCCGACGATACGCTCCGCGATGCTGCAGAAGCGATGGCAGCGCTTGGCGTTGGCCTGCTGCCGGTTACCGATAGCGAGCGCCTGGTCGGCATGATCACGGACCGCGACATCGCGCTTCGCGGCATCGGAATGGGTCGCGGCCCCGACTCGCGGGTCGGCGACGTCATGACGGCCGAGGTGAAGTATTGTTTCGAGGATCAGGAGCTCGACGACATCGCGCAGAACATGGGTGCGATCCAGGTTCGGCGCCTGCCGGTGCTGAGCCGGGACAAGCGCCTGGTCGGAATCATCGCCCTCGGGGATATCGCCCTGATCCAGGCCAGCGATGGTACGGGCATGGCGCTCAGCCAGATCTCACGCCCGACCACCCAACACGCGCAACTCTAGACTTACATGGCTCCGCTTCGCGGCTGGCTCGCAAAGGCCCGGTTCGCGAAGCGGAGCGTCAGGTGTGCCAATGGCCGACTATGTACCTTGGATCGTGATTGCCGCCGGGGTCATCGCCCTGATCGTCACCGCGCTGCTCTGGCGCGCCCACTACGTCAGCTCCGACTGACCGAACGGGGAACTCGCGCCGTCAGGCCGCCATCTTGCGGCAGGATTCCGCGCAGGCACGGCACATCGCCACGCATTCGTCCATGCCGCCGACGCGCTCGCAATCCTCAGCGCATTCACCACAGATCTCCGCGCATTCCCGGCAGGTGTGCTTGTGGTGCGGGGTGTTGATCAGCATGAAATGGGCCGCCGTCCGGCACATTTCCGCACAAGCCATCATCAATCGGAAATGCGCCGGCTCGACATGCTTGCCGCCGGTGACGAGACAATGGTTCATGGCCGTGCCCAGGCAGGTCCTGTAGCAGGACAGACAGGTCTCGACGCACCGGTTCATTTCCTCAGAGAATGCCATGTCGATACCTCACGCCTGCGCCAGCAGCTGGCGCAGGTAGCAGAGTCCATCAAGGGTCAGCTTCGACTCGCGGACTTCGCCCTGCGCGATCTCGGCTTCGAGGAAGGTCTCGAGTTCGGGAAGCGCGCGGTCGAACCTGTCCGCGATGCCCATCAGCTCGCAGGTTTGCTTGATCCGCTCGATCGGTTTTTCCAGCACGTTGATCTCAACCATTTTGGCATAAGCGCGGGTCATGCCGTTGGTTCCTATGCTCATTGCCGGGTGCGCTGCTGCGGGGTCTGCGCCGGCTAAGACGCCCTGCCGACCGTGTCGGCCATGGTTGCGCCACGCGCTCCGAGCGGCTTGCGGCGGCCCTCGGTCGAATCGAGCTTGGTCTGATGCTCGATCTCTGAATTCAGCTCTGCCCCGCACAGCACGATGATGGCGGACATCCACATCCACGTCATCAGACCGATGGCCGCCCCCAGCGAGCCATAGGTCGCGTTGTAATCGCCGAAGTTCGCCAGATACCAGGAGAGCAGCACCGAACCGGCCAGCCACAGCACGGCCGCTGCGACGGCGCCGACGCTGAGCCACTGCCAGCGCGGCCTGGTTCGGCTCGGACCATAGCGGTACAGCACCGCGAGCGCGGTGAGGAGCAGGAGCACCAGGATCGGCCACCGTCCGAACCGGATGACGAGCTCGGCCGTCGTGCCCAGTCCGACCTGCTGTAGCAGAAGCGGGACGACGACCACCGCTCCGACCATCAGCATGATGGAAATCAGCCCGGCGATCGTGAACGAGAGGGACATCAGATTCAGTTTGACGAAGCTGCGCTTTTCCTTCTCGTCATAGACGACGTTGAGCGCATCGAAGATCGCCTTCATGCCGGCATTGGCGCTCCAGATCGCGATCAGCAGGCCGGCGGCAAAGGTCAGGCCGAGCGTCGAGGTCCCCTTCGCGAGCACGCGCGCGATCTGGTCCTGGACGATCGCAAACGAGCCTTCCGGCAGCATCAGCGCCAGACTCTGCAGGTTCGATGAGATCGTGGACGGATCGGCGAACAGGCCGTAGCTCGAGACCAGCGCGGTGATCGCCGGGAAGATCGCGAGCAGGCCATAGAACACGACGCCGGCCGCGGTTGCCAGCAGACGGTCCTCTTCGATCTGCTGATAGGTGCGCAGCAGAATGTCCTTCCAGCCGGCAGTCGGAATCTCGAGCGGCGTGTCGGCGAGCCGTCCACGATCTTGCGTTTCGGCCAGCGCGGGTTCGACGCCCTGCTCCCGAGCGGACGGCTGCTCCGATCGGGACAGCTGGCGAGCGATCGCCAACGTCGCCAGTGCCGTTGCACCGGCGAGCATCAGGTCGTTCGGCCAATTGCGCAGCGTAGCCATCGCTAGTCCTGGATCGCGTCGCGCTGACGCCGGGCGCGCGATGCAGCAAACCAGCCGACAAGCATGATTGCAGCCCCGGCGGCCAGTGCGCGGGTGGTGGGATCTACGCTCGCCCCTGCTCCCGACCGCGTGGTGGCGATCAGCCGCGCGGCGACGGGCACTGCGATCACCCGCTTGAGCATGTCGGCCTGTCGGCCCGGGCGCGGCACGGCCGGCACAGGACGCGCGAGCAGCACGCGGCCCATGATCAGCCCCAGGATCCCGAGGAGGACAAAGGCGCCCCCGATCGCGGCATATGCGATCCAGATGCCGTAATGCACTTCAAGGGCGTGGAAAGCCGCGCCAACCCCGATCCCAATCCCGATCAGAAGCGAGACCGCACCCGCCAGCATGAAGCTGCATGCAAACGCGTAGCCGGTCACGAGGCGCGTCATCCATTGTCGCAAGTCCGCAAGGTAGGAGCGGAAGATCAGGCTCAGCGAAGATGACGTGTTGACGCGCATGACGAGGTCCATTGCAAGTCGGCATCCGACAACCCGGCGGGAAGATCGACGTTCCTCCCCCGGCAACGCGCAACAGTTCGCGCCATGCGGGACAGCGCGGACCGAGCGCTAACTGACCGAAGGAAGATTTGTGCGTGGTGGCATGGAGCTCGGGAATGGCTTCGCGACCAAGAGCGTCCCGCGCTCGTCGGTTTCGAGCGCGATCTTCTGGGCCAGCATCACGTCGCCCGCCGCCAGCGCGCCGACGGGCCGGAAGCACCAGCCCAGCACGATGCGGTCACCGCCGTCCATCTCATAGACGTTGGTCGAGGTGCCGTAGCAAATCCGGTATCGCTTGCCGGACTCCGAGCCGATGACGTCGAAGCGCTTGTACTTTTCGAACTGCGCCCGCTGCTCGGGTGACAGCCACGCGGACAGCAGCGCAAGTCCGCGCGCCTCAATTCGCTCATAGGCCTGCCAGCGATCCCAGATCGCGGCCAGCGTCGCACCCAGCGTGCTGGCGGCGCGCCGGAGCACGGACCGCAGGGACATCTCGCGCAGACGGGCGAGCATGGCGTCAGCCGCCGACCAGCCTCGGATAGAACAGGGTTTCCTCGGCGGTCGGATCGAGCGCGCGGACCAACTTCGCCTCTCCGGTCGCTTGCCGGATTGCGGCGGTGTAGCCATCCGACGTGAGCTGGGTGAAGCGAGCATTCGCCCAGGCCAGCTGCTCACTGTTGTCGGGGTCGAACTGCTGCCGCGTGTCGCCGGAGTGATCCATCACCAAGATCGTTGCCATCATCGTCTCCCTTGAAGGACATTCACAACTGCATCAGACAATCGGCACGGCCGTCGTCGGCCTACCGCCCATCCACTCCGGCGCGGCGCCGTCGCGGTGACGGCCGCCCGCGCCGGCCGCGGCCCACGCGGCGACCGCACCGAACAGCAGCGCCGCTGCAACCGAGAACGCCAAAATCACCGCGCTGCGCCGCGACCGCTGGATGGCGGTCCTGGCATCGCCCATCACGCTGTCGACGCGCTTCTCCGCCTCCGCAGCAGGCAGACCGGTCGCGGCCGCCACCTGCTGGATCAGATAGCTGCGATCGTCGGAGCTGACGCCACTGCGGCTGGAGCTCGTCAGCAGGATGCGACCGGCCTCTGCCCGCTCATAGCCGATATCGAGATTGGCCGGACGCCGCACTGACCGGTACAGGCGGTCGAGCTCGGCGCTCAGCAGCGGCTCCGCGGCCGTCGCAGATGGCCGGTTCTGAACCACCGGACGCGCGGTTGACAGGCCAACCAGCGCGACGATCGTAGCACCGAGGATGACGGCGAGCGCCCAGGCGGTCAGGCCGTGAAGCCCGTCGCGGCTGTCGATCTCGTCGGATGGCGTCGCGCCGATCACGCGCTGGGCCCGGCCGGCGATGTAGCCGCCGACGCCGAAGCTCACCAATGCCTGCAGGATCAGATACAGCCCCGACAGCAACGCGAGCGCGGCTGATGCGTCGCGCCATGACGGCGAGCTTGAACTGACACCCAACCCGACCGCCGCGCCGAAGCCGATCAGGATCACCGACAGCGCCGCCGCAGCCAGCGCGCCGGCGATGACCGGACTCCATTGCAGCCGAAGCCCGGTCCTGTTGGCGGCGGACACGGCAAGCCCTCGCTCGTTATCCATGACGCGCCTACCGCAGCCCGAAGAACGACAATATCGCCAAAATGACCACGATCAGTCCGACCAGATAAATCAACTGGTTCATGAAAACCTCCTTCGTCCTTCCCGTCCTGACAATCTGGTGGAGAAGCCAAGGTTCCTACGCGGACGAACCGGCGCGATGCGGCAGGCCAATAAAAAGGGCCCCGCCGATGCGAGGCCCTCATTGGTCGTCGCGATCTGCTGATCGCGACGTGCGAGCAACACCGTTAGTCGTCGTCCCAGTCATGACCACGGATCACGAAGCCGCGGTCGCGGTAGTAGTCGCGATGATGGTTGTACCAGCCGTGGTGCCAGCCCCGGTCATGCCGGTATACGTCGACGCGCGGACCACCATAATATCGATCGCCGTAGTAGCCGTGGTCGCGGCCGACATAGATGCCCACACCCTGCGCGCTCGCAACGGTCGGTGCCGCTATCGAGAGTGCCGCAACCGCGGCAAGAGCGTAAGTAAGCTTCGTCATGGCATCCTCCTTTCTAGTACGCCGTGATAACGACTGGCGTCCGCGCATGTTGCAGGAACAGGATCGGAACTTTCCTGAACGTTCCTTCACCATCATGGCGGCTGGACGTGACCGGAGGACGAGATCGAGGAGCCCTCGACGCTCTACTCGATCGCTGTGGCTCCACTCCCTGTTCGACACAAGTGACCCCAGCTCAGGGATGGAGAGCTGGGGTCGTAGCGGGGTTCTCCTGGTTGCGCTGACGGCCGGTCGGCGCGTCAGCTCGCGAGAGCATGCGCGTCGAAGTCAGTTCCGGCACTAACGTCTGCAAATGTGCGACGCACAATCGTGCCGCTGCGATTGCCCGATCAGACCGCCTAGCGCCACATGCTCGGGGCGGTGCGCAACGCGGCCTGGCCTGCGATGCGCAGCTCATCGATTGACGAGCGTCCCTCGCGAATGGCCTGCAGCAATCCAGAGGCGACGTTGGTCCGCTTTGTCGTATCCGAACGCGGCACGCCTCCGCAGACCTCGTCGAGCACCGCGCGAAGCACTGCGGCCGTCTCTCCATCGAGCATGATTGCCTCCCTGCCCTCGTGGATCGAACTGCATCGTAGCGCGACACCGCGCGAGAGGAGTTCAAGTATGTTAACAGCCGTATCCAAATCTTGCGCGGCCGACCGTCGCGCTGTCTTCGTCGCGACAAATCACTGTCATGTTCAGATCGTCAGTGCGCTCTGCAAAATGACGCGCCTCCGCGTCAGTCCCGCTGCGACATTTCAAGGATCGCATCAGCGAACGCCTGCGGCGCCTCGCGCGCCCGCCGCACCGGCATCCGTCGCGATTTCAGGGAGAGCAGCATAGAGCCGCCTTGCCGCGTCTCAGCCGCGCCGCTTGGTGTGCAGATAGTCGGCCGAAAACAGCGCCGTGTCCTTGAGCAGCTTCAGGTCGTTGATCGTCAGCATGCGGTCGCGCAGCACGATCAGGCCGGAGCCGCGCAGCTCCTGCAGCGTCCTGTTGACGTGGACCACCGACAGGCCGGTGGCATCTGCGAGATCCATCTGCGTGACCGGGAACAGGCAGGAATCGCCGTCGATCATTCCAACCGGCAGCAGGCGCTCATAGAGTTCGCACAACAGATGCGCGACCCGCTCCAGCGCCACGCGCCGCCCGATATTGACCGTCCATTCCCGCTGGATCGCGCTGTTCACCATGGTTTCGCACCACAGCGCTTCCTCCAGCGAACGGTCGCCCGCCAGCAACTGCTCGAACGCCGGGCGCTTGATGTCGGCGTAGGTGACCGGGGTCAATGCGCCGATCGAATGATCCATCACCGACAGCAGATAAACGCAGGCATCGCAGCTGTCGCCCGGCAGGATGAAATTGACGATCTGGCGGCGGCCGTCCGGCAGCGTCTTGTAGCGGCAGAGCCAGCCCGACAGGATGATCCTGACGCTCTCGACCGGATCGCCCTCGGTGGCGAGGTCTTCGCCCGGGCGGGCGCGGTGCAGCCCTTCCTGGATCGCCTGTTGCAGCAACGCGATCCCGCGTTCGGACAATTGCCGCAGGGCATTGAGCCGCCGGATCACCGGCAGCGCCAGATTTCCCTCGAGGATCGGGGGATGCATCTAGCTCCCCATGCTCGGCGTATGGATGGCTTGCGGGTTCATCGGTATGGCGATCGTGCAGTGCAGTCCCGACGGATTGAACTCGAGCGTGCTCTTGCCCTTGAACTCGAACGCCAGCGTCCGCTCCAGGAGATCGGATCCAAATCCCCTGCGGCGCGGCGGCGCCACCGCGGGCCCGTTGCGCTCGCGCCAGTCGAACAGCAGTTGCCGCGGATCGGCCGCATCATCGATGCGCCATGAGACGTCGATGCGCCCGGCCGTATCGCTCAGCGCGCCATACTTCAAGGCATTGGTTGCGAGCTCGTGGAGTGCCAGCGCGAAGGTCTCCGCGGCCTTGGGCTGGAGCCGGATCCTGGGACCTGCGACCTTCAGTTGCTCGCCTTCCTTCGCGTTGTACGCAAGCAATTCCTCGACCACGAGATATTCGAGGTCGACGCCGCCTTCCGGATCGCGGGTCACGAGCGACTGAGTCCGCGCGAAGGCGTTGAGCCGGCCGTCGAGATGCGATGCGTAGTCCTCGACGTTCGCGCTGGTCTCGGCCGAGCGGCGCGCGATCGAACGGACCACGCCGAGCGTGTTGCGCACGCGATGCTGCAGCTCGGCAAGCAGCAGCCGCTGCCGCTCCTCGGCCCGCGTGATCGCGGTGACGTCGATGAAGGTGATCACGACGCCGGCGATGAAATTGTCGATGCTGCGGTACGGCAGGATGCGCACGATATAGCGCGTGCCGCTGTCGGGCGCGGTCAGCTCGCGCTCGGCGCTGGCCAGCGTCCGCAGCACGCGCCGCACATCGTCGTAGAGCTCCTCGATCGGGATACGCGCCTTGATATGCGCGATCGGGCGGCCGACATCGGTCTCGACCAGATGCAGCAAATGCGTGATCGCCGGCGTAAAGTTCATCACCTTCAGATCGTTGTCCAGGAACACGGTCGCGATCTGCGTGCTCTCGAGGAAATTCTTCAGGTCGCTGGTAGCGCGGGTCAATTCCTGCACGCGGTGCGCCAGCTCGCCGTTGACGGTGGTCAGCTCCTCATTGACCGACTGCAATTCCTCGCGCGAGGTCTCCAGTTCCTCGTTGGCGGATTGCAGTTCCTCATTGAGCGATTGATACTCCTCGTTGGAGGATTTCAGTTCCTCATTGGTGCTTTCGAGCTCCTCGATCGTGGCCTGCAACCGCTCGCGGGTGGCGCGCAGCTCGCTCTCCAGCCGCTCGACATGCTCGGTCCTGACCAGAACGTTGGGATTGGTTTCGGCGCGATCCACAGGGCGGATCGGCCCATCCTTGAACAGCACGACGAAATTGCGGTGACCCGCAGGGCCGTCGAGAATTGGTTCGGCCGTGATGTCGACCAGCACGCGATGCCCGTTGACGCCGAGTTGCACCTGCTCGGCATGCGCGGCCTCGTTGGTTTCCGCGGCACGGCTGAGTGTCGTGCGCAGCTCCAGCCTGAGATCGCGATGCACGAGCTGCAGCAGATCGAGCGTCGCCGTGCCCGCGGTGGGCTCGATATAGCGGCCGGTGCGGCCGGAGAAATGCAGGATGTGAAAGTGGTCGTCGGTGATCACATAGGCCGGCGCATAGCGCTCGGCGATGCGCTGGGCGCGGCGCTCGAGGCCGACATCGGGGCCGATGGAGCGGACCGGTGGTATGTCGATCGCGGCTCGCCCGGCCGCCGTCGTGATCGGGAATTCCGGCGGCAGCCGCGTCCCGGTCTCGAGCTTCTTGAAGATGCGTGCGCGCCGGTCGACCGGCGCGAACAGCTTCGGATGCCGCGTGACGTTCTCGGAATTGCCGAGAAACAGGTACCGGTCCGGCAGGAGCGCAAAATGGAACAGCGGGATGACGCGGTTCTGCAGCTCGGCATTGAGATAGATCAGGAGGTTGCGGCACGAGATCAGATCGAGCTTGGAGAACGGCGCGTCCTTGATGACGTTGTGCTGCGAGAAAATGCACATCTCGCGCAGCTCCTTGACGACGCAGTAGGTGTCGCCTTCGCGCACGAACCAGCGCGCCAGCCGTTCCGGCGTCATATCGTTCTCGATGCTGGTGCGATAGCGCCCGACGCGCGCGGCGGCGAGCGCGCGCCCGTCGATGTCAGTCGCGAAGATCTGCACCTGCGGCACCGAGTCGAGACCGGCCATATGCTCGCGCAGCAGGATACCGATCGAATAGGCCTCTTCGCCGGTCGCGCAGCCAAGCACCCAGACACGCACCTGCTGGCCGGCACCCTTCCCTTCGAATATCTTCGGGATGATCTGGGTTTCCAGGACATCGAACTCCTTCTTGTCGCGGAAGAATTCCGTGACGCCGATCAGAAGGTCGTTGAACAGATGTTGCGCCTCGTCCTTGTCGTTTCTCAAGAAATCGACATAGGCGGAGATATCGTCGATCTGCACCACCTGCATGCGGCGCTGGACGCGGCGCAGGAAGGTGTTCTGCTTGTAGCCGTGGAAATCGTTGCCGGTCTTGTTGCGAAGGATATCCGCAATGCGCGCAAGCGAGGTTGCCGCCGCGGCCAGCACCTCGTCGAACCCCTGCTTCTCCTCGAGCCGGCGCAGGTGGCGGGCATAGACGTCGATATGCTCGGGAATGGCCTCGGGCGGCAGCACAAAATCCGCGATCGCGACGGCCGAATTGCCTTCGGCGTGCGGATCGGGTTCGCCATCCCCGATGCGCTCGGCGATCGCCAGGCCGCCATGATCCTTCAGGGTCGCGACCCCGAGCGTGCCGTCGCCACCGGTGCCGGCCAGCACCACGCCGATCGATTCCTCGGCGCGCTCCTCCGCCAGCGACACCAGGAAACTGTCGATGGTGGCCCGCTCGGCGCGCGCCTGCTCGGCGCGCCGGACCGCGAAACGGTCGCCATGAACGGTGGTGATCATGTCGGACGGACACAGATGGATCGTGCCACCCTCGACGAGCTGTCCGTCGCTGATCTCGGACAGCCGGGCGCCTTCCGATCGCTGCAACGCTTCGCGCAACCGGGTGTCCTCGATGGCATCCCGGTACTGCAACACGAGCACGACGGCCTGGTCCGGATTGAGCCTCAGCTTCGAGAAGAACCGCTCGATGCTGTCGAGGGTGCCGGCGGACGCGCCCACACCTATGATCAGCGGCGCCTTGGACTGGCGCTCTTCGTCTCCGCTCTGGGATTGGCCAACATCATCCATGATTGCAGCGGCTCTCATTCTCCTGCTGGCGTCTCGCCCGCGTCTTTTGATAGCAGAGTTTAGTCCTATCCCAACGGGATAGGTAGGAATTCTCCAACCTCCCGGGAACCTCGACTCCGGGATCGATTGCCCTCCAAAACCGGAAGGGTCATAGTTAGGTGATGGAAGGCGACCCGACGATAGATGGATCCGGAGAGCTCACAGCCCTGATCAGGCGTGCGGAACGGGCGACTGCAGAAGCCCATCGCCTCATCGACGAGAACGACCTCTGGCGCCAGCGCGTCCTGCAGCAGTTTGACCACATGTTCGAATTTGGAGCGGAGTTCAGGGCGCAGAGGCGCATCCCCGATCCTCCTCCCGGGCGCTAGTGCGATGTCACCCGCTCCTCGAGATATGCGACCCGCTGCACGATCAGGGTTCGATGCCGCTCCCACTCGATCAAGGTCTGCTTGAGCAAGCCGACCAGCCGCTCGGCTTGCACAGTGTCGTGACCGGCCCGTTGCAGCCAATCCAGCAGATCCTGCTGGCCGCGCAGCCGCCTCCAGCCCTCCTCGATATCGACGTCCGCCTTGACCAGCAGCGCACGTTCGGACCGCAGCTGTTCGGCCCAGTTCGCATGCTCAGCGCTGGCCATCACGGTTCCTTCCGCACCGGTCGCTTCGGATCGAGCGATTGTAGCATGACTCGCCGGATCATATCGGCGTATTCGCGATATTCAGCGGCGCGCGCGTCATACATTTGCGCGACCGCCGGGCGACCGCTCTGGCGGCCGTCCTCGGCCATCCGGTGCACCAGTTCGGCGCGCTCCTCGATGATGCGGAGTGCGACCCGAAGCGCCTCGTCAACCCGGCCCTCCTGCTCCTTGGCAAGCGCGTCGGCCGTATAGGCGTGACCGACCTGACAGCGGAATCGCAGCGGGTGCCCGACCTTGAGCTCGGAAAGGACGCCGCCGCACCCCGGACAGGTGAGCGGCGCGGGATCGGCAATCTCGACCAGCGTATCGCTGCCGACGCGCTCGCCCGCCGCAATTTTCACCTCCAGCACGATCTCCGGCGGAATCGGCAGGATCGCGCCGGGCCGCTCCCGGACCAGATCGGACAGCACATCGCCAAGCCGTGCACCCGGGATACAGAGGTCAACCGTGGTCGCTTCCAATGCCCTGAGCGGCATTTCATCGGAAATAGCGTCCTGGGGCTCCTGAACCAGCGCGACCCCGCCGCAGCGCTTGATCGCGTTCAGGCCCGCCGCGCCGTCGGACAGCAGGCCGCTGAGCACAACGCCGATCACCCGCGGTCCATAGTGCAGTGCGGCCGAGCGAAACAGCGCGTCGATCGCCGGCCGGACCAGATTTTCGCGTGGCCCGCGGCCGAGCATCAGGTGGCCGTTCTGGATCAGCAGATGGTGGTCCGGCGCCGCCAGATAGACGTGACCATTTTCGATGACCATGCCGCTTTCCGCCTGCCGGACCGGCAGCTTGCCAGCTGCGCTCGCGACCGTGGAGAGAATGCCGATGCCGTGAGACGGTATGTGCAATACGATGAAGACCGCGGCCGGCAGATCCACCGGCAGGCGCCCCAGAATCTGCTTCAACGGTGCAGTCGCCCCAGCCGAACCGCCGATGACGATGATGTCCCGATTGGACATGGAACCTGCCTTTTCCAATATTGTTTACAACAAGGCGAGCATTCGGCTTATGTTCCAATTTTGCGACGACATCACACCGGGTACGGCCCGAATCGACATGTCTGAATTTGCACCTTTGCGCGAACGCCCTCTCCTGACCGGACGGCGCGTCCTGATTGTCGAAGACGAATATTTCCTTGCCGACGACATGCGCAGCGCGCTGCGTGCGCTCGGTGCCGATATCGCCGGGCCGGCCGGTGACATCGACGATGCGCTTCGTATCCTTCAAGACGGCGGCGTGATCGATGGAGCGGTGCTCGATGTAAACATCCGCAAGCAGATGATCTATCCGGTCGCGCGCGAGCTGCAGGCGCGCGGCGTGCCGATGGTGTTCACCTCGGGATACGACAAGATCGTGCTGAGCAGCGAATTCGCGGACGTTCCATTGTGGGAGAAGCCGTTCGATCATCGCGCCATGGCGCACGGGCTCGCCGGCATGATCCTGCGTGGCAATGATGCTGCCGGACACGAATAATCCGCTCGAGCATTTGCAAATGTTAGTGCGGAGGTCTGCAGAGGGCCTCACGATACCCCGGTCACGATATCGGACGGGGGGTGCGTAATGACCGAGATCGAAAGACGTATCGAGCTGCTGGAGCAGACGGCCGCAGAGAGCGCGCTGATCGCCGACCTCTCGACCGTCACGGAAACCCGCATCCGTAACGCCCAATTGGCAAACGAGTTGCGCCTCGTCGTCGCGCAGCTCAGGACCTTGAGGCCGGGTGACGCTCATATTGTCTGATTGTCTCGGTCCGCGATCTCCGGTGAACCGGCGGCGTGATGCATCCTCCCATCGTTTTCAGGAAGGACAACGACACTGCACGATTCAACGGATCGGATCGCGGAATGCCGGCAACTGGCCGACGAGGCCGACCGTCTGGCCTCGACGTCCGGCGTCGAAAGGACGCGCAAGGATTACGAGTTGCTGGCCAGGTCCTGGCGACGATTGGCGCTGAGCTACGAATTCTCCATGCATCTCGAACGCTTCATCAAGGCCCGCTAGTCGACGCCCGCTAGTCGACCCACCGGCCGGTCGGGATATTGCAGGTGCCCGCCCGCACCAGCGAAAGCCTTACGTATCGTTGTCGCGGTGGGCTTTGATCTCCATGCGCGTGCTCGCGGAATTACGCACCGATTGCCGCAACTCGGCGAGCTGATCGTCTCGCTGATCCGCGAGCGATCGCTTCTGTGCGCGCAAAGTGAGACTTTCTTCGATGGCAAGCTGAGCGCGGGCGAACAGGGGATCGATCATCGACGAAACATGTCATCCGATCGCTGCCGCCGCCCTGTCATGTGATAAGTCCGAAGCGGGTTTGCTCCGAGGCAGTGCGACAAACGTATCTCATGAGACATCGAAGATTGTTCGACCGCGGTCGTCGCCGGCGTCGATGCGCCGCTTCATGGCCTGCTCCCTGGTGGGGGTAACACGGTAATCACCCCATGGTTCCGCCTCCGCAAGGTGCGAAAGCTCAACACAGGTCAGGATTCAGGATTCCATATTGGCTTTCCGCCTGCGGGAAGGGTTCCTGCGTCTTGCGGCCCAGAAACGTGCTGGCGCGGCTTTCGGCGAGGAGCTTGCGCGCGTGCTCGACGACCCGGATCATCCGCTCGGTATCGTCGAGATCACGGTAATTGGAAAGACGATAGATTTGCCGCTCGATGGGCATGACGTACTCCCTGTTATGCAGGCGGGAGCACAATCGGTCTCTCAGCCACCGACGCCTACGGGCAGAGCCTTGGCCGGTGATGAGGAGACAACAAACCTCGACCGGGAAAGTTGCCAACAAAGTGCTGTGCCGGAAGCCCGAGGCGCCGGAGATGGCCATTCGGCCAAGCGACAGGCGCCGACGGGCAACTCAGCAAAACAGTTCCGACGGCGTCCTGCCGGATCGGACGCGGCCAGCCCGCGGCGCGTGCACCGATCTGCGTTGAGCTCGCCGGCTATTCGGCGACGCTCATCTGCTTGCACAAGATCCCGAGAGCCTCCGCACACCCGCGCGGCTTGGTTACCACGGGGAGGTGCCCATACTTCTCGGGCAGCGTGCTGGGGTCGTAGCCGGTATACAGGGTGACCGGTGTTCCCATCGCAAGCAGGGTATCGATCAACTTGTAGGACGAGGTTCCATTGACGTTGATGTCGATCAGCGCGCCGGACGCTCCGGACGCGTGCGGGCGGGCTTCGTCGATCGAAGCGAACGGGCCGACGACGTGATAGCCGGCCTGTCGTGCCAGCGTGGCACAGTCATCGGCAATGAAATACTCGTCCTCCACGATCAAGATCGTACGCATAGCAGTACCTCTGCCAGTTGATCTTCGCGGATGATCGAGGCGTTAACGTTCTCCCGCCGGTTGGGTTTCCCAGGCGCGTCGTTCCGCCCACCGTTAGGACAGCGGTCATGGCCCATTTCAAAGAGCGGGAATTCAAGGCGGAGGGTGGTCCCGATTTTCCAGGCGCGCGCCGTCAGCTACCGGCCACCAGCAACCCGAGGTATAGCCAGAGTACAATTGTCACAGTGATCGTTGCGGCGAAAAAGTAGCGGTCGATGAGATTCATCAACTGCACCTTCGGCTGACTATGGCGGATATCGAATCGCGGTCGAAACATCAGTCGCTGCCGCTTGTCATCTCTCTGCCTGGTTCCGGCATTTACATATGAGAGACCGGTGATCCCGCCCGGAGATGGCTCGTTTGCCGATGCCGAAGAACAAACCAGTCGCCGTCACCGCTAGGGTGTGCGGGTGCGCGGCTCCAAGGCGGCAAACGAAGGAACGAGGGTCGGCGCCTGCGGTTGGAGCCGGCGAACGCAATGCATCAGCCAAGAACCGCAGCCAAGAACCGCCGCCGCTATCGCTGCCCGACGTCCCGCCCGGCCCCGCCATCAGTCGAGCACGATCATCACCGGCGGATCAACCTGTAGCTGTTGTGATAGTTTTGGGGAGGAGTTGGCTCCATGAAAGCAACCATCGAACAAAGAACGACCGCCGGCAATCTCGACCTGCTCGACCGCTACTGGCGCGCCGCCAATTACCTTTCGGTCGGCCAGATCTATCTTCTCGACAATCCGCTGCTCGGCGAGCCGTTGCGCAAGGAACACATCAAGCCCCGCCTGCTCGGGCATTGGGGCACCACGCCGGGCTTGAACTTCGTCTATGCCCATCTCAACCGGGTCATTCGCGCGCTCGATCTCAACGTCATCTACATTTGCGGTCCGGGACACGGCGGTCCGGGCATGGTGGCGAACACATATCTCGAAGGCACCTATAGCGAGATCTATCCCGATGTCGGCCGAGACACGGACGGTCTGCGCAAACTGTTCCGGCAGTTTTCCTTCCCCGGCGGTATCCCAAGCCACGCAGCACCGGAAACGCCCGGCTCCATTCATGAGGGTGGCGAGCTCGGCTATTCGCTGGTCCACGCCTATGGCGCGGCGTTCGACAATCCGGATCTGATCGTGGCCTGCGTCGTCGGCGATGGCGAGGCGGAAACCGGTCCGCTGGCTGCATCGTGGCACTCGAACAAGTTCCTGAATCCCGCGCGCGACGGCGCGGTGCTGCCGATCCTGCATCTCAACGGCTACAAGATCGCCAATCCGACGGTGCTCGGGCGGATGGGCGACGATGAAATCCGCAGCCTGTTTCGCGGCTACGGACATGAGCCGCTTTTCGTCGAGGGCGACGATCCGATGCCGATGCATCGCGCCATGGCCGCTGCCCTCGATGAGGCGCTTGCAGCCATTCACAAGATCCAGACCGAGGCGCGCGGCGGCAAACGATCGGAGCGGCCGCGCTGGCCGATGATCGTGCTGCGCAGTCCGAAGGGCTGGACCGGTCCGAAGGAGGTCGACGGGCTGAAAGTCGAGGGCTTTTGGCGCGCGCACCAGGTGCCGATCGCGCAAGTCCGCGACAACCCCGCGCATCTCAGGCTGCTTGAAGACTGGATGCGCAGCTATCATCCAGAGCAACTGTTCGACAAGGATGGTGCGCTGATCCCGGAGCTCCAGGCCCTCGCCCCGACCGCGAACCGCCGGATGGGCGCCAATCCGCACGCCAATGGCGGCCTTCTGAAACGCGAGCTCCGGCTGCCGGATTACCGCGCATTTGCCGTCGACGTGAAGCATCCGGGTCAGACGGTCGCCGCAGCGACCCACGAGCTCGGAAAATACCTGCGCGATGTCCTCAAGCTGAATGCCGATACCGGCAATTTCCGCATCATGGGGCCTGACGAAACCGCCTCGAACCGGCTGGATGCCGTATTCGAAGCCACAGACCGGGTCTGGATGGAGCCGACCGAGCCGTATGATGTCCATCTCGCTCAAGACGGCCGTGTCATGGAAGTCCTCAGCGAGCATCTCTGCCAGGGCTGGCTGGAGGGCTATCTATTGACCGGACGCCATGGCTTCTTCTCCTGCTATGAAGCGTTCATCCACATCGTGGATTCAATGTTCAACCAGCATGCCAAATGGCTGAAGGTCTCGCGCCAATTAGCGTGGCGGCGTCCGATCGCCTCGCTCAATTACCTGCTGACGTCGCATGTCTGGCGCCAGGATCACAACGGTTTCAGCCACCAGGATCCCGGCTTTGTCGATCTGGTCACCAACAAGAAGGCCGACATCGTCCGTGTCTATTTCCCGCCCGACGCCAACACGCTGCTATGGGTCGCCGATCACTGCCTGCGGACCTACGGTCGGATCAATGTCATTGTCGCCGGCAAACAACCGTCCGCGCAATGGCTTTCGATGCAGGACGCCGCCACCCATTGCGACGCTGGCATTGGCATCTGGACGTGGGCCGGAACCGGGGATGCCACAAGCGAGCCCGATGTCGTGATGGCTTGCGCGGGTGACGTTCCGACGCTGGAGACGCTTGCCGCCGTTGATCTGCTGCACAAGGCCCTCCCCGACCTCAAGATCCGCGTGGTCAACGTCGTCGACCTGATGACGCTGCAGCCGATGCAACAGCACCCTCATGGCCTCAGCGATCGCGACTTCGACAGCCTGTTCACGCGCGATCGCCCCGTCATCTTTGCCTACCACGGCTACCCGTATCTCATCCACCGGCTCACCTATGGCCGGGCCAATCACGACAACATGCACGTGCGCGGCTTTGTCGAGGAAGGCACGACGACCACACCTTTCGATATGGTCGTTCTCAATGGGCTCGACCGCTATCATCTCGCGATCGAGGTGATCGAGCGCGTGCCGGGGCTCGCCACCAAGGCCGCACAGATCAAGCAAGGATACCGGGATGCCCTGATCGCGCATGCGCGATATGTGCGCGAGCATGGCGAGGACATGCCGGAGGTTCGAGACTGGGTCTGGCCGAACGGCACCGGCGGCGCCACCCCTGCCAAATCCGGCGGTTGAGCCATGCCGACCTCCAATGCGGTTCTGGTCGTCAACTCCGGCTCGTCGAGCATCAAGTTCGGCGTTTTCGATGCTTCGCATGCCGATCCCAAGCTGCTCTGCAAGGCGCAGATCGATGAGCACGAGGGCGCCTCGCGATTGGTCTTCACCGATCCGGCCGGCCGCGCGTCGTTCGCGTTGGAGCAAGCCGAACCAGATGCGCCGCCCGATCGGCTGCTCGCCGACGTCCTGGCACGGATCGAACATCATCTCAGCCAGCGGCTGCGTGCCGTCGGGCATCGCGTCGTACATGGCGGCCGCGAATTTTCGCGACCGGTCGAAGTCAATCGGACGGTGCTTGCCGTCCTCGACGCCCTCACCCCGCTGGCGCCGCTGCATCAGCCTCGGTGCCTGACGCCAATCCGGGCAATCAGCGCGATCCGACCGGAACTGATGCAGGTCGCATGCTTCGACACGTCGTTCCATCATGACCTCGCGCCGCCCGTCAATCGGTTTGCGATCCCGAGACATCTCGAACGCGCCGGCATTCGGCGCTACGGCTTTCATGGGCTCTCCTTTGAATATGTCGCAGGCCGCCTTGCCGACATCTCGCCGGAGTTTTCCGCAAAGCGCACCGTGGTGGCGCATCTCGGCAATGGCGCGAGCCTGTGCGCCATGCGCAACGGCCGGAGCATCGACACCACGATGGGTCTGACGCCGCTCGACGGCCTGGTCATGGGGACCCGTTGCGGCACGATCGATCCGGGCGTTCTGCTTTACCTCCAGCAGCAGAACGGCATGTCGGTCGACGACCTTGAGCAGTTGCTTTATCACCAATCGGGGCTGCTCGGCGTTTCGGGCATCTCCTCCGACATGCGTGTCCTGCTCGCAAGCCAGGAGCCCGCCGCGAAGGAAGCGGTTGATCTCTTCACGTTCCGCATCGCGCAACAGGTCGCCGCGATGGCTGGCACGCTGGGCGGACTGGAATGCCTGGTGTTCACCGGCGGTATCGGCGAGCACGCGGGCGAGGTTCGCAGCCAGGTCTGCGAACGCCTGCGATGGCTGGGTGTCCAGCTCGATCCATCCGCCAACGCCGCGGCAGAGCTGCACATTGCTGGCGAGAACAGTTCGGTGGACGTGCTCGTCATGGCGACAAACGAGGAAGCAATGATCGCTCGCCACTGCGCAGCCTTGATCCCGGGAACCTAGGATCGACGAGAGGCGCTCCTGCGGCCGTGGCTAAATCGATGCTTGAAGGACCGTTTGCTTGAGCCGGACGTTGATGTCCCGGAAACCGAAATCGGCAACGGGAGAACGATGATGCCGGAACGAAAGACGATGCAAAAGGCCAGACAGGACCGGCGCGCGGGAAGGTCGACGACCACCCAGGCGGGCGAGTTCGTGCACGAGGAAATTCGCAAGGTTCGCCGCGGCAAGCACGGCGCGCGATCTTCCAAACAGGCCATTGCAATCGGCCTGTCGAAGGCGAGGCGCGCGGGCGTTCCGCTCCGTCCACCCAAGAAAGGCGCGGCCAAGGCGACCACCCGCAAGAGCGCGGAGTACGCCTATGAGGCGGGCCAGGGCAAACGAAAGACCAGACGCAGGCCGCGCGTCTCGCGAGCGGTGTCCAACGTCCTGAAACGGGAATCGCGCAGCGCGGCGTCGCACACGGCGCTGTCGAAACAAACGCGGCGCGCGGCCTCGCGGCGTTCTGCATCGGCCCGCTCGGCCGCGGCGCGCAAGGCGGCAAAAACCAAGGGATCGGCCGTTCGTTCGGCCGCAGCAAAGAAAGCAGCCCGCACCAGAGCGCGGCGGCGAAAGTAAGCCCGGCGGTCCGAGAGGACGACGATCGCGATTCACATAGGCAAATGCGGATACCGGTGATGGGCGCATGGTACGCGCTGCCTGCTCGGTCTCGACAACGGTGCAGGCGGATGACCCCAGCGTCGGCCCCAGGGCCCGCAAAGGTGCTGGGGTCGTCTCCGCACCGCAAAGGCCCTGACGCATCGGCCCGGCGTCAGGGCCTTCGCCATTCCGAAGCCTGGATCCGAAGCTTGGAAAGGCTCTTGAACGACACGCGTCAGCGCCCCTTGAAGTGCGGCTTCCGCCGTCCGAGGAAGGCCGCAACGCCTTCCTTGTGATCCTCGGTCAGGCTCGCGAGCGCGAACTGGTCGAGGTCCATGTGGCTCGCGAGATCGTCGAGCGCATGTGCGAGCCGGTTGACCGTCAGCTTGGTCATCGCGACCGAGATCGGCGGCTGGGCGGCGACCTTGGCCGCGAGCGCCATCGCTACGTCATATGACTTTCCAGGATCGGTCACCTGCTCCACCAGGCCCCATTCATAGGCCTCCTCGGCCGAGATCCGGTCGTCGGCCAGGATCACAGCCTGCTTGGTGCGCGCCGGTCCCATCAGATGCAGCATGCGCGGCACGCTCTGCCAGCTCATGTTCATGCCGAGCGCTATTTCCGGCACCCGCATATGCGCGTCGCGCGCCATGACGCGGAAATCCAGCGCGACCGCGAGTGCCACGCCGCCGCCGACGCAAAAGCCCTCGATCGCGCCGATCGTGACCTGCTCCATGTCCTGCCAGGCGCGCGTCAGCCGCGGCCCGAGCTTCAGGTGCCGGCGCAGCGTGCCCATGTCCATGGTCTGGCGCGAACGCCCTTCGGCATCCTTGAGGTCGAAGCCGGCGCTGAACGATTTGGCGCCGCCGGTCAGCACCACCACCGAGGTCTCGCCATCGTCCTCGAAACTGCGCGCCGCGTCAGTCAGCTGCCGCAGCGCCTCCGGCGACAGCGCGTTGATACCGTCGCCGCGATCGAACCGCACCACGGCGATGCGGCCGTCCGGCCCGAGGCCCTTCTCGATCGTCACATAGTCAACCACGCATACCTCCCCGCTCGCATTCTTGTGTACTGCCTGCCTCGACATAGCACGACGGTTTCGCCTATTCTGTGGGCATGAGCGAACATGATCATCACCACCACGATCACGACCATTCCGAACTGTCGGAGACCGAACTGCGCGTCCGTGCGCTGGAATCGATCCTGACCGAGAAGGGCTATGTCGAGGCTGCCGCGCTCGACGCCATCGTGCAGGCCTATGAGACCAAGATCGGCCCGCATAACGGCGCCCGGGTCGTCGCCAAGGCCTGGACCGATCCCGCCTTCAAGAAGGCGCTGCTCGAGGACGCCAGCAAGGCGGTCGGCACCCTCGGCCATGTCAGCCGGGTCGGCGACCATCTGGTCGCGATCGAGAATACACCCGGCCGCCACAACATGGTCGTCTGCACATTGTGCTCCTGTTATCCTTGGGAAATGCTCGGGCTGCCGCCGGTCTGGTACAAGGCCTCGCCGTATCGCTCGCGCGCGGTCAAGGATCCGCGCGGCGTGCTCGCCGATTTCGGCGTCAGCCTGCCGAAGGAGACGGAAATCCGGGTCTGGGATTCGACCGCGGAGACGCGCTTCCTGGTGCTGCCGATGCGGCCCGAAGGCACCGAGGGCTGGAGCGAAGACCAGCTCGCCGAGCTGGTGACGCGCGATTCCATGATCGGCACCGGCTTTCCCAAGAAACCGGGGGCGCCGTCATGAACGGCGTCCACGACATGGGCGGCATGGACGGGTTCGGCAAGGTCGAGCCCGAGCCGAACGAGCCGATGTTCCATGAGGAATGGGAATCCCGGGTGCTCGCCATGGTCCGCGCGATGGGCGCAGCCGGCGCCTTCAACATCGACGCCTCGCGCTTCTATCGCGAGACCCTGCCCCCGCAGGTCTATCTGTCGAGCTCCTACTACAGGAAATGGCTGCTCGGGCTGGAAGCCCTGCTGCTCGACAAGGGCTATATCTCCAAGGACGACGTCGCCGCCGGGCATTCCGTCGCGCCGGCGAAAGCGCTCAAGCACGGCAAGTTCTCGGTGGTCGACATCGAGCGCATCATGGTACGCGGCAAGTTCGGCCGCGCCGCGCCGGGGCCTGCGAAATTCAAGGCCGGCGATCGGGTGCGGGCGAAGAACATCCATCCCGCCACGCACACACGGTTGCCGCGCTACGTGCGCGGTCACGTCGGGGTGGTCGAGCGCGATCATGGCTGTCACGTATTTCCCGATACGGTGGCCAACGACGCCGGCGAGCATCCGCAATGGCTGTACACCGTCGTGTTCGACGGACGCGAGCTGTGGGGACCGGACTCCGATCCGACCATCAAGGTCTCGATCGACGCGTTCGAGCCGTATCTGGAGGCCGTGTGATGGATGCAGGTGCCGCCGCGCGCGCCACCGGCGCAGTGTCCAGCATTCCCCGCGACCAGGACGGCCCGGTGTTCCGTGCACCGTGGGAGGCGCAGGCGTTCGCCATGGCCTTGACGCTGCATGACCGCGGCGTGTTCACCTGGCCCGAATGGGCTGCGGCGCTTGCCGACCAGATCAAGCGCGCGCAGGCCGCCGGCGATCCCGACACCGGCGAGACCTATTACCAGCACTGGCTCGCGACGCTCGAACATCTCGTCGCCGCCAAGGGCGTCACGACGCATGAGACACTGCACCGCTACCGCGACGCCTGGGACCACGCCGCCGACCGCACCCCGCACGGCCAGCCGATCGTGCTGACGGCCGCGGATTTCGAGTAGCCTCGAATGCCATGATTACCTACATGCGCATGCGCGGGTGATGTCATCGCGTGGTGGGTCGCCTTGAATCGCGAACTCATCCTCATCGTCGTCCCGGCGAAGGCCGGGACCCATAACCCCAAATGCAAATTGTTACGCGATGCTGGAACGACGAGTCCAACCCACAACGCCTGCCGCGGCGTATGGGTCCCGGCCTTCGCCGGGACGACGACGGGGAGAGAACCGCGCGCACGGATTCCAGAGACGGGAGTGCTGGAGCCGAGAAGCCGCAGCATACCGGATCGCCCGGTCGAGCCGGGCCTGGGACGATTTCTGGATAATAGAAGAATACCGCTGAGTTGCCCGACGTGTCAAGTTGCCGTGTCGAACGCCGGCAGCCGCCGACTCCTTTGCATGGGGTTGTTTTCGATATTTTGGCCGTGCGCCCCTGCGGGGCCATCAGTCCACGGTTACGGGCCACCCTGCGCGACGTACTCCCGCCAGCCCTTGGCCCGCAGGCTGCAGGCCGGGCATTCGCCGCAGCCATAGCCCCAATCGTGCTGCGCGCCGCGTTCGCCGAGATAGCAGGTGTGCGAGTGCTCGCGGATCAGGTCGACCAGCCCTGCTCCGCCGAGCTCGTGCGCGAGCCGCCAGGTCGCGGCCTTGTCGAGCCACATCAGCGGCGTGTGCAGCTCGAAATCCCTGGCCATGCCGAGATTGAGCGCGGACTGCAATGCCTTGATGGTCTCGTCGCGGCAATCCGGGTAGCCGGAATAGTCGGTCTCGCACATGCCGCCGATGATGTGGCGGATCCCCCGCCGATAGGCCAGCGCCCCAGCGAAGGTGAGGAACACGAGGTTGCGGCCGGGCACGAAGGTGTTCGGCAAGCCGTCCGCGCCCATTTCGATCGCGACGTCGCGGGTCAGCGCGGTGTCGGAAATCTCGGACAGCGTCGGGATATCAAGCGTGTGGCTGTCGCCGAGTTTCGCAGACCATTCCGGCCGGACCCGTTTGATCCCGGCCAGCAGCTGGTCCCGGCAATCGAGCTCGATCGCGTGGCGCTGGCCGTAGGTGAAGCCGAGCATCTCGACGCGGGCAAAGCGCGACAAGGCCCAGGCAAGGCACGTGGTGGAATCCTGGCCGCCGGAAAACAGCACCAGCGCGGTGTCGGAAGCATTCTGATCGGTCATGGAACGCGATTTAGCACCTGACGGCGCCGTGGCCAATCCGTGGACAGCGTCGCGATTCCGGCGTGTTTTGCTGGGATCGGGAGGGGTGTATTGGCATAAAGCCAATACCTCTTTGATGCCGGTGCCCCATGACCCCATCCCGCGACATTTCCCGCCTGATCGAGATCATGGCTGCGCTGCGCACGCCGGTGACCGGCTGCCCCTGGGACCTCGTGCAGAATTTCGAGACCATCGCGCCCTACACGATCGAGGAGGCCTATGAGGTTGCGGATGCGATCACGCGCGGCGATCTCGACGATTTGCGCGAGGAGCTCGGCGACCTGCTGTTGCAGGTGGTCTACCACGCCAGGATGGCCGAGGAGCAGAACGCGTTCGCGTTCGGCGATGTGGTCGAGGCGATCACCAGGAAGATGATCCGCCGTCATCCGCACGTCTTCGCCGACAAGGACGGCAATATCCAGCCGGCCGGCGTCAAGAGCGCCTGGGAACGGATCAAGGCCGAGGAGAAGGCCGAGCGCGCCGCGCGGCGGCCGCCCGAAGAGACTGCGCACAAATCGCTGCTGGCGAGCGTGAAGGCGGGCCTGCCTGCCCTGACGCGCGCGATGGAGCTGCAGCGCAAGGCGTCCACCGTCGGCTTCGACTGGAACGACCCGCGCGCGGTGCTCGCCAAGATCCGCGAGGAGGCCGACGAGATCGAGGCCGCGCTCGACCGCAACGACAGGGCGGAGATCGCGGAGGAAACCGGCGACCTGATGTTCGCGCTGGTCAACCTCGCCCGCCACGTCGACGCCGATCCGGAAGCGGCGCTGCGTGCGACCAACGCCAAGTTCGAGCGGCGCTTTGCCTATATCGAGAAGGCGCTGGCGGCGCAGGGGCGTTCGCTGGAGGGGGCATCGCTTGAGGAGATGGACGCGTTGTGGAATGAAGCCAAAACCGCCGTCGTCCCGGCGAACGCCGGGACCCATACCGCGTGATCTAACGGATAGTCGACGGTATCAATCCCACGCATCGCCAGAGATTCAGCGAGGCGAGCAAGATGCAGAACTTCCGCTGCACTCAACAGCGATGGCCGGTGGTCATGGGTCCCTGCTTTCGCAGAGACGACACCGAGGTTGAAGGCGCAGGCTCAGCCTACAACAGCGTCCCGCGCAGGATCACCGCGGCAACGCCGAAGTAGATCACGAGACCGGTGACGTCGACCAGTGTCGCGACGAACGGTGCCGACGCGCTGGCCGGGTCGAAGCCGATGCGCTTGAGGATGAAGGGCAGCATCGAGCCGCACAGCGATCCGAAGGTGACGATGCCGATCAGTGCGGTGCCGACGGTCGCTGCGACGAGCACCCAATGCGGGCCGTAGTCGAACAGGCCGAGCGTCTGCCAGAGCGTGATCCTGACGACGCCGATCAGGCCGAGAATGGCGCCGAGCACGATGCCTGTCGGCAATTCCCGCACGGCGACACGCCACCAGTCGCGCAGCCGCACCTCGTGCAGTGCCAGCGAACGGATCAACAGCGAGGTTGCCTGGGAGCCGGAATTGCCGCCCGAGCTCATGATCAACGGGATGAAGAGCGTCAGGACGATCGCCTTCTCGAGCTCACTCTGGTACGACTGCATTGCGGTCGCGGTCAGCATTTCCGACAGGAACAGTGCGCACAGCCAGCCGGCGCGCTTCTTGATCATCTCGCCGAAACCGATCCGCAAATACGGCTCGTCGATCGCTTCCATGCCGCCGAACTTCTGGGCGTCCTCGGTCGATTCCTCGACGATGGCGTCGATGACGTCGTCGACCGTGACGATGCCGAGGATATGGCCGGGGCCGTCGACGACGGCGACGGCGAGCAGGTCGTAGCGCGAGATCAGCCGCGCCGCCTCCATGCGGTCGGCCTCCGGCGAGATCATCAGCGGCTTCCGCGCCGGCGCCGCGGTCAGCACATTGGCGTGCGGATCGCCCGAGATCAGGCGGCGCAGCGGCACGGCCTGGATCAGCGTCTTCTTGACCGGGTCGATCACGAAGATCGAGTAGACGGTCTCGCGGGTGCGCTCGACCATCCGGATGTGATGCAGGACCTCGGCGATGGTCCAGCTCGAGGGCACGCTGACGAACTCGGTCGTCATGATGCTGCCGGCGCTGCGCTCGGGATAGGCCAATAGCCCCGAGATGACGTTGCGGGTCTCCGGATTGAGCCCGTTCAGCAGCGTGGTGCGCAGCGGCTCGACCAGCTCCTTGAAGATATCGGCGGCACGGTCGTCGGAGACGCCCGACAGCAGCGAGACCGCGGTATCCTTCGGCAGCTCGGCCAGGATCTCGCAGGTGTTGTCGAGTCCGGGCAGGTCAAGCACCTCGATCGCCTTCTCGGCCGGCAGCGATCGCAGCAGCTTCGCGGCATCCGCGGGCTCCCGGGCATTGAGCGCCTCGACGATTTCGGGCGCCCGCTCCTGGGCAAGATCACCGCTCTGGCCGGCGAGCGTCTCTTTCGTGATGGTTTCGCTGGTGTCCTGCATCGATCCGCCTCGGCTTTGCGTTCTGCAGCGCAATGAACCAAGGCGGCGCGGATTTCAAACAGAAAGTGCGACGCCGCGTCGCAGGCGCATCAGCGCCCGCAACGTCACGGCATCGTTATATTTCGGAAGATTGCACGGCCCGTATTCGAGGGCTTACGCCTCGTAGGGGACGGCGGCGAACCGGCTCATCACGATGTCGCGCTTGGTCTCGTCGACGCGCACCGTCATGTCGAAGCGCTCGCCATGCAGCTCCTTGTTCAGAACCTCGGCATTGCGGTGCAGCCAGCTGATGCCGGCGCCATCGGAGGCGTCGATCGAAAGATTGAGCGTCGAGCGCTTGGCCGCGAGGCGATCCTCGATCGCGGCGAGCAGCGCATCGATCCCCTCGCCTGTTGCGGCCGAAACCAGGAAGCATGGCCGCTCCGGCGGGCGGCGCGCGGCGATATTGCGCAAATTGTCCCGCTCCTCGGGATCGAAGCGGTCGATCTTGTTCCAGACCTCGATGATGCGCTGGCCACCGTCGGCATCGGGATCGATGCCGAGCTGGCGCAACACCGCCTCGACGTCGCGCTCCTGCGCCTCCGCGTCCTCATGGGAGATGTCGCGGACATGCAGGATGATGTCGGCTTCCAGCACCTCTTCCAGCGTGGCGCGGAACGCGGCCACCAGCTGGGTCGGCAAATTGGAGATGAAGCCGACCGTGTCCGACAGCATCGCCTTGCCGCCATGCGGCAGGTTGAGCGCGCGCAGGGTCGGGTCGAGCGTCGCAAACAGCATGTCCGCGGCCTGCACGTCGGCGCGGGTCAGGCGGTTGAACAGCGTCGATTTGCCGGCATTGGTGTAGCCGACCAGCGCCACCACGCGATACGGCACGCGCTGGCGGCCAGCGCGATGCAGCCGCCGCGTCGCCTGCACCTTCTTCAACTCGCCTTCGAGCTTGGTGATGCGCTCGCTGATCAGGCGGCGGTCGGCCTCGATCTGGGTTTCGCCGGGGCCACCCATGAAGCCGAAGCCGCCACGCTGGCGCTCGAGATGGGTCCAGGACCGCACCAGACGGCTGCGCTGATAGTTGAGATGGGCGAGCTCGACCTGCAGCGCGCCTTCCTTGGTCTTGGCGCGGCGGCCGAAGATTTCCAGGATCAGGCCGGTGCGGTCGAGCACCTTGGTGCTCCAGGCCTTCTCGAGATTGCGCTGCTGGATCGGCGACAGCGCGCAATCCATCACCACGAGCTCGACCTGGTTGCTGGCGACGAGCCCGTTGATCTCCTCGACCTTGCCCTTGCCGAGGTAAGTCGCGGGCCGGATCTGGCTGATCGGCGCGATCACGGAGTCCACCACCGTGAGGTCGATCGCACCGGCGAGGCCGGCGGCTTCCTCGATCCGCGCTTCATAGTCGCGGACAGAGGAATCCGTTTGCGCATCGCCGTCGCCACGGCGCGTGCGCAGGTACGGGCCGATGACGATCACCCGCCCGGTGCTGCCGTCCCCCGCCGACCGGGCACGGTCGGCGCCCCCTTCACGATTGAAGGGTTCCAATCAGTTCACTCTCAAGCCGGTGCGTCCTCACCACCTTCGAACAACTGAATCGGAGCTCCGGGCATGATGGTCGAGATCGCGTGCTTGTAGACCAGCTGCGAGTGACCATCGCGCCGCAGCAGCAAGCAGAAATTGTCGAACCATGTGACAATGCCCTGCAGCTTTACTCCGTTGACCAGAAATATCGTCAGTGGCGTCTTGGTTTTACGAACGTGATTAAGGAAGGTGTCTTGTAGATTTTGTGCGCGGTCTGCCGCCATTGTTTTTGTCCCGCAAGCTTGTGCTTCTTTTTATTGAACCGGTTGTTGCTCTCTGACGGAGCCTCCTCCGGCTGCCCACCTGCCACGAGATCCCCCTCCGGCAGGCATAGCGGTAGGATTAGAGGCTACGCGCGGTTTTTAGGCAAGCCAGTTCGCGGTGCAGTCGGTAGGAACACGGTGGCAATTCTAAGAAAGTGCGAGGAAAGAGACGAATATTCTCGTGGAGAGTGGATAAATCCCCGGTTGTACCGGCCCCGCCCTCGCCCCGCCGATTGATCCAAACCGCCCCGAGAGCCGCCTGTCGGCTCCCCGGCGGGTGACCGCCGGGGCTTCGCTTCGAGCCGCCAGCGGACTGCCGGCCTGCCGCGCCGGGGTCAGCCGACCCCGAGCGCCTTCAGCTTGCGATGCAGCGCCGAGCGCTCCATGCCGACGAACTCCGCGGTGCGCGAGATATTGCCGGAGAAGCGGCTGATCTGGGCGATCAGATAGTCGCGCTCGAACACCTCGCGCGCCTCGCGCAACGGCAGGCCCATGATGTGCTCGCCATTGTTGGAGGTCGGCATCGCCGGCACCATCGAGCCGACGTCCTGCGGCAGCATGTCGGCGGTGATGATCGCCTCCGGACCGCCGCCGGCCAAGATCATCACGCGCTCGACATTGTTGCGGAGCTGGCGGACGTTGCCCGGCCAGACGTGCGACTGCAGGACCGCCATCGCGTCCTGCCCGATCTGCCGCTTCGGCAGGCCGGTGGCGGCCGAGATCTGGTCCATGAAATAGTCGATCAGCTCGGGGATGTCCTCGCGTCGCTCCGACAGCGGCGGCACCCGGATCGGCACCACCGAGAGGCGATGATAGAGGTCCTCGCGGAAGCGGCCTGCGGCGATCTCCTCCTCGAGATTGCGCGCGGTCGAGGAGATGATGCGGACGTCGACATGGACTTTGCCGGTGCCGCCCTGGCGCTGGAAGGTCTGATCGACCAGCACGCGCAGAATCTTGTTCTGGGTCTCGCGCGGCATGTCCGCGATCTCGTCGATGAACAGCGTGCCGCCATGCGCCTCCTCGAGCGCGCCGGCCTTGCGCTGCTGCTCGCCGTTCGATCCCTCGATGCCGAACAGCTCGATCTCCATGCGCTCCGGCGTGATCGCGGCCGCATTGATCACCACGAACGGCCCCTCGGCGCGCCCGGAGGCATGGTGCAGCGTGCGCGCGGCAAGCTCCTTGCCGGCGCCGGAGGGACCGACGATCAGGATGCGGCTGTTGGCCTTGGCGGCGCGGTCGATGGTCTGGCGCAGCTGGTTCATGCAGGCCGAGCGGCCGGTCAGGACGCTCGCCGCCGGAGCCAGCTGCTTGAGCTCCTTCACCTCGCGCTTGAGCCGCGAGGTTTCCAGCGCCCGGGTCGCGACCAGGATCAGCCGGTCCGACTTGAACGGCTTCTCGATGAAGTCGTAGGCACCGCGCTTGATCGCGGCGACCGCGGTCTCGATGTTGCCGTGGCCCGAGATCATCACGACGGGCAGATCGGCATTGTCCTTCTTGATCTGCTCGAGCAGCTGCAGGCCGTCGAGCTTGGAGCCCTGCAGCCAGATGTCGAGGAAGACCAGATTGGGCCGGCGATTGGCGATCTCGGCGAGCGCCGAGTCGCTGTCGCGCGCGGTGCGCGTGGAAAAGCCCTCATCGTCCAGAATACCCGCAACGAGGTCGCGAATGTCAGCTTCGTCGTCGACAATCAGAATGTCACTTGCCATGGGTTACACCTGCCTTGTCAGTCGCTCGTCGCGGCTTTGAATTTTGGCTTTTGCGCATTTGGCTCTTGATTGTTTGGCCCCTGATCAGCGGGATCTCGGATAGGTTCTTGGATTGGTTCTTGGGTCGGTTCTTGGATTTTTGGTTCATTGTTGGTCGCTTGCGCCGGGCCGTTGGTCGGCTCCTCCGGCGGATTTTTTTCACTTTCCGGTTCGGCCTTGTCCGGTTTGACGTCCGGTTTTTGGTCCTTGCTTTCGGGCTTGTTCTCCGGCTTGGCCGCGTGTCCCGTGACGGCAAAGCGCAGCCGCATCCAGGCACCGCGCTGGCCGTCGCGGAAATCGGAGGCATCCTTGAGCTCGATGCGGCCGCCATGGTCCTCCAGAACGCGGCCGACGATCGCCAGGCCGAGGCCGGTGCCCTTCGCCCGGGTCGTGACATAGGGCTCGAGCAGGCGCGCGCGGGCGACCTTGGGCAGGCCGATGCCGTTGTCGACCACGTCGATCAGGATGTCGTCGTTCTCGCGCTGCGCCACGACGTCGATGCGGCCCTTGCCGAGTTCCTCGCGCGGCACCTGCTCGATCGCCTCGGTGGCGTTCTTGATGATGTTGGTCAGCGCCTGCGAGATCAGCCGGCGGTCGAACTGCGCGGGCAGCGGCGACTGCTTGATGTCGGCCTCGATGTCGAGATCGGGATGCGCGACCTTCATCAGGAACACCGCCTGGCGCACCACGTCGGCGACGTCCTCCCCTTCCATCACCGGCTTCGGCATCCGCGCAAAGCGCGAGAACTCGTCGACCATCCGCCTGATGTCGTCGACCTGGCGCACGATGGTATCGGTGCACTGCTCGAAGATCGACTTGTCCTTCTCCTCGGTGATGGTCTTGCCGAACTTGCGGCGGATGCGCTCGGCGGAGAGCTGGATCGGGGTCAGCGGGTTCTTGATCTCGTGGGCGATGCGGCGGGCGACGTCGCCCCAGGCCGAGGTGCGCTGCGCCGACACCAGCTCGGTGATGTCGTCGAGTGTGATGATGTAGCTGTCGCGCGACTGGCTGGTCTGCTCGGCCGAGACGCGGACCGACAGATTGCGCTCATGGCCGTCGCGCAGGATCGTGACCTGCCCCTGCACCAGGCGCTGCGTTCCCTCGCGCGCGGTTTTCATCATCTCGTCGAGCTCGGGCAGTACGTCCGAGAGCGGATGGCCGAGCGTCTCCGATTCGGCGTGCCCGATCAGCTTCTCCGCCGAGCGGTTGAGGACGCCGATGGTGCCTGAGGCGTCGACCCCGATGATGCCGGCAGAGGCCGACGACAGCACCGCTTCGATGAAGCGGCGGCGGCTGTCGATGGTCTCGCTGGCGTCGACCAGCTCGTTGCGCTGGGTGCGCAGCTCCTGGGTCATCTTGTTGAAGATTTCGCCGAGCAGCGCGAGGTCGCTTTCCGACTTGTTGACCGGCACCTGGACATTGAGATTGCCGGTCGAGACCTCGCTCGCCGCGCCCATCAGCTGGCGGATCGGCGACACCAGCCCGTTGGCGAAGTTCAGCCCGATCAGCACCGAGGCCATCAGGATGGTCAGCGCGATCACCGCGAACATCAGCGCGAACGCGACCTGGATGCCGAGCCTGCGGGTCTCGAGCTGGGCATATTCGGCCGCGCTGGTCTGGGTCTGCTTGAGCTGGGCAACCACCGCCGGATCGAGCAGCCGCGCCACATACAGGAACATGTCGTCATAGGCCCGCAGGCGGACCACGGAGGCGACGTAGTTTTCCGGAAAGACCGAGATCTTCGGCTCGGTCTCGTTGATGTCCTTCAGGATGTCGGGCGGCGGCGCCTCGTAGTTCAGGCGAACGCCGGTCTCGGCGCTGGCGACGATCTTGCCGTCCTTGTCCATCAGCACCGCGACCGGAAGATTGCGCGACTCGGCGCCGGCCGTCATCAGCTGCAGGAACGTCATGCGATCCTGGTCGTAGAGCGGCCGGGCATGGGCGAGGTCATTGGCCATCGCCAGCGTGTCGCCGTTGATGAGCTGGGCGTGCTCCTGCATGTAGGCACTGGCGATGGTCAGCGAATTCTGGATCACCTGCTTGGTGGGACCCGAGAACAGCCGGTCGAGGCCGCGCTCGATGGTGACGTTGGCGACGATCGACACCAGCACGGCGGGCAGCACCGCGATCACCGAGAACAGGCCGACAATCTGCACATGCAGCCGCGCCGCGGCCCGGCCGCGCCGCCTCGCCTGCACCATCTGCCAGACTTCCCGGACGATGATGCCGACCAGCAGCAGGATGGTGCCGGCATTGATCATCAGGAAGGAGCGGACCACCTCGGACGTGGGCTCGATCGGGGTCAGCCCGGTCAGCACCACGAAGGTCAGGAAGGCGGACAGCAGCGCGATGGCCACGGCAAACGGCGCCAGCCAGCGCCGCAGCGGGAAGCCCCGCGCCTCTGCATTGGGCTCGGCCGACGGGGCGCGTAATGTTGAAGCGGTGGTCTCTGCGCTGGTCATACCGGCAATTGAGCTGAGAGCGATCGCCCGCGGGAATTGCGAACTGATGCAATCATATCACAATGTTGCCGAATTGCGACATTTCCGCGGCGCAAACCCCTGGTGCGGCGCCGTGTCCCCAAAACCATTTGTGACTACTCAATAACGGTAGCGAGCTTGAAGCGAGGCTCGCGCCCCGCCCTGGCAGCCCTAGCCGCCGCTCCGGTAGACTTGGATGTCGAGGTCGCGGATCTTCTTGCGCAGCGTATTGCGGTTCAACCCGAGCAGGTCGGCGGCCCGGATCTGGTTGCCGCGAGTCGCCGCCAGCGCGGCGGTCAGCAGCGGGATCTCGATCTCCTTGAGGATACGGTGGTAGAGGCCCGGCGGCGGCACGCCGTTCGGGAAGCCGGAGAAGTGCGAGGACAGATAGGCCTCGACCGCGCCGCCGAGATTGTCGACGCCGACGGTCGCCGTGCTGCCCGAGGTGACCGCCGGCGGCGCCAGCTCGCCGTCGATGACGGAAGACGTGATGACGTCCTGCGGATAGAGCGCGGCGAGCCGCCGGGCGAGGTTTTCCAGCTCGCGGACGTTGCCCGGCCAGCGGTGCTGCTTGAGCCGCTCCAACGCCTGGGCGTCGAGCTTCTTCGGCGGCAGGCCGTCCTTCTCGGCGAGCGAGAAGAAGTGCCGGATCAGGTCGGGCAGATCCTCGATGCGCTCGCGCAGCGGCGGCAGCCGCAGCGGCACCACGTTGAGGCGGAAGAACAGGTCCTCGCGGAACAGGCCCTGCTGGATCAGGATGCGCAGGTCCTTGTTGGAGGCGGCGACGATGCGGACGTCGGTCTTGATCGGGGTGCGGCCGCCGACCGTGGTGTACTCGCCCTGCTGCAGCACGCGGAGCAGCCGGGTCTGCGCCTCCATCGGCATGTCGCCGATCTCGTCGAGGAACAGCGTGCCGCCCTCGGCCTGCTCGAAGCGGCCGGAGGCGCGGGTGTTGGCGCCGGTGAATGCGCCGCGCTCATGGCCGAACAGCTCCGATTCGATCAGGTCGCGCGGGATCGCCGCCATGTTGACCGCGACGAACGGGCCGTTGCGGCGCCGCCCGTAGTCGTGCAGCGCGCGCGCGACCAGCTCCTTGCCGGTGCCGGATTCGCCCGAGATCATCACGGTGAGGTCGGTCTGCATCAACCTCGCCAGCACGCGGTAGATTTCCTGCATCGCCGGCGAGCGGCCGACCAGCGGGATCGAGTCGAACTCGCCGTCGTCGGCGGGACTGGAGACCCGCTCCTTCGGCTCGGCCAGCGCGCGGCCGACGATGGTGATCAGCTCCTTCAGGTCGAACGGCTTCGGCAGATATTCGTAGGCGCCGCGCTCGGAGGCGCGGATCGCGGTCATGAACGTGTTCTGCGCGCTCATCACGATGACCGGCAAATTCGGCCGCATCTTCTTGATCCGCGGCAAGAGATCGAATGCGTTCTCGTCGGGCATCACGACGTCGGTGATGACGAGATCGCCCTCGCCTTGGCTGACCCAGCGCCACAGCGTGGCGGCGTTGCCGGTGAGGCGAACCTCATAGCCGGCGCGCGACAGCGCCTGGTTCAGGACGGTCCGGATGGCGGTGTCGTCGTCGGCGACAAGTATGCTACCTGCAGGCATTGGTGTTCCTCATCGTGCATCCTGAGAGGCAGGCGAGGACGTACCCGGAACGTCATCGCGGTTGCTTTGGTCGAGTTGCTTGGCGGCGCTGTACATCGGCATCAGCACGCGGAAAGTGGTTTTGCGCGGCTGCGACTCGCATTCGATGATGCCGCCGTGATCGCCGACGATCTTGGCGACCAGCGCGAGGCCGAGCCCGCTGCCGGTCTGCTTGGTGGTGACGAAGGGATCGAACAGGTTCGGCAGCAGGTCTTCCGGCACGCCAGAGCCGTTGTCCTTGACGCAGAATTCCAGCGGCAGCGAGACCCGCGATTTCTTGCCGGGCAGCGACAGCCGCACGCCTGGCCGGAACGCAGTGGTGAGCTGGATCTCGGCATCGGTGCCGAGATCGGCCACCGCTTCGGCCGCGTTCTTCACGAGGTTGAGGAACACCTGGATCAGCTGGTCCTGGTTGGCCAGCACCGGCGGCAACGACGGATCGTAGTCCTCGATGAAGCGGACATTGCGGGCAAAGCCGGACTGCGCCAGGCGCTTCACATGATCGAGCACGGAATGGATGTTGACCGGACCGCGCGCCACCGGGCGGTCGTCGCCGAACACTTCCATGCGGTCGACCAGCGTCACGATGCGGTCCGCCTCGTCGCAGATCAACCGCGTCAAGAGCCGGTCCTCGGAGGAGGCCTGCTGCTCCAAAAGCTGCGCCGCGCCACGGATGCCGGACAGCGGGTTCTTGATCTCGTGGGCGAGCATCGCCGCCAGCGCGATCACCGAGCGCGCCGCGCTGCGATGGGTGAGCTGCCGATCCATCTTGTCGGCGATGGTGCGCTCCTGGAGCATCACCACGATATGCCCGGGCCGCTCGGTCAGCGGCGCGACGTGCAGATCGACCTGGCGATCGCCGCCGATCCGCGGCGTGCCGAGATCGACCTTGTATTCGTTGACCGGCGAGCCGCTCGTCCGCACCTGCTCGATCAGCGCCAGCAGCGGGCTGCCGAACGGCACCAGTTCCTTCAGCGACTGCCGGCGCAGGAACTGGGTCGAGATCTCGAAGAAAGATTCGGCTGCGATATTGGCGTCGACGATCCGCCCGTCGGGTGCGACCAGCAGCACCGGATTGGGCAGCGCATTGAGGATGGCCTCCCCGTCAGTCGGCACCGGCCGGCGGAATTCCATGGCTGACGTCATGCGGCAGCACTCCAGGCAAAATCGTCGTAGGCGTCGGCGAGCGAGCGATGCACGCTGGACGGCTCTTCCGCGGTCAGGATCGCCTGCCGCCAGGTCTTCAAGGTCGCGGCCGGCGCGCAGCTATAGGCCGCAGCAGCCTCCAGCGCCCAGCCCAGATGCTTGCGTGCATGCTTGAGCCCGATGCGCAGGCCATAGTGGCTGCAAACCTCGTCATAGAGCGCGCGAACGTGCTTGAGCTGCTCGGCGAGCGACGGCGCGGCCTCGGCGATCCCGGTCTCGAGGCGACGGCCGATCTGTCCCGGCAGCCAGGGCTGCCCCTGCGCGCCGCGGCCGATCATGACGGCGTCGGCGCCCGACATCTCGAGCGCACTGACAGCCTTGTCGAACGAGGTGATATCGCCGTTGACCACGACCGGGACGGTGACGGCGTCCTTGACCGCGCGCACCGCGTTCCAGTTCGCCTCGCCCTTGTAGAACTGGCAGCGGGTCCGGCCATGCACGGTGATCATCTGCACGCCGGCGGCCTCGGCGCGGCGCGCCAGTTCCGGTGCATTGAGCGAGCGGTCATCCCAGCCGAGCCGCATCTTCAGCGTGACCGGCACCCTGACCGCCGACAGCGTCGCCTCGATCAGCGTGACCGCGTGGTCGAGGTCGCGCATCAGGGCCGAGCCGGACTGGCCCCCGGTCACGTGGCGTGCCGGACAGCCCATGTTGATGTCGATGACGTCGGCGCCGGCGCCTTCGGCGATCCGTGCGCCCTCCGCCATCCAGTGGGTCTCGCAGCCCGCGAGCTGGACCACATGCGGTCCGACCCCGGCTGCCTCGCAACGCAGCTTCGACATCGGCTTGCCGTTCACCAGATCGTTGCTGGCGGTCATCTCGGAGACCACCAGGCCGGCGCCCAAAGTGGCAGCGAGTCGCCGGAAGGGCGCATCGGTAATGCCGGACATGGGCGCGAGGAGAACCCGGTTGGCGACAGCAATATCGCCGATCTTCAATGGGTTACGAGGAGTACTTTGCACGCCGGTCACAGCCGTCTCGTCGTTCTGTCAGCCACGCCATTGCAGCTGACGTCGCCTATTCTGCGCACAATTCTTGTGCAGTCAAGGCTCATGCCTACGGTTTAGACATTCCTATCATCAGTGCAGGTGCACTGCAACAAAATCTGCTTTTCCCACAGTCATCGGCAAACGCTCTGTTTTTGCGCAGCGGTCATGCTAAGGGCTGTGCGCGGCGATCCTCGCCGTCCCCCTCATCCCCGATTCGTCTGTCACTGGTTCAAAATGCCGAAGCCTGAGCGTACCGCAGCCATCCTTGTCGCAGCCGGCCGTGGACTGCGCGCCGGCGCAGGCGGGCCGAAGCAATACCGGACGATCGGCGGACAGACGGTGATCTACCGCGCCATGGAGGCGTTCTCCGGACATCCGGACGTGTTTGCGGTGCAGCCTGTGGTCAATCCTGACGACACCGCGCTGTTCGATGAAGCAGTCGCAGGCCTCCGCCATCGGCCGCCGACGCCGGGCGGCGCGACCCGGCAGGCCTCGGTCCATGCCGGGCTCGAGGCGCTCGCAAGCGAAAAGCCGGATATCGTGCTGATCCACGATGCCGCGCGCCCCTTCGTCACTGCAGCCGTGATCTCGCGCGCGATCGCCGCAGCCGGCCGGACCGGCGCTGCGATCCCCGTGATTCCCGTCACCGACACCATCAAGCTCACCGGCGATGCCGGCGACGTCGAGGCGACGCCGGAGCGCGCGCGCCTGCGGATCGCGCAGACGCCACAGGCTTTTCGTTTCGACGTAATATTGGAGGCGCATCGTCGCGCAGCGCGCGATGGCCGCTCCGATTTCACCGACGATGCGGCGCTTGCCGAGTGGGCGGGATTGACGGTTGCGACGTTTGAAGGTGATGCTGCCAACATGAAACTCACCACACCCGAGGACTTCGTGCGCGAGGAAGCGCGGCTCGCAAGCCAGCTCGGCGACATCAGAACCGGCACCGGCTACGACGTGCATGCCTTTGGCGACGGTGACCATGTCATGATCTGCGGCGTGCGCGTGCCGCACACGAAGGGATTCCTGGCCCATTCCGACGGCGATGTCGGGCTGCATGCGCTGGTCGACGCGATCCTCGGCGCGCTGGCCGACGGCGATATCGGCTCGCATTTCCCGCCGAGCGAGGCCAAGTGGAAAGGCGCCTCCTCCGACCAGTTCCTGAAATACGCGGTCGAGCGCGTCACCGCGCGTGGCGGACGGATTGCCAATCTCGAGGTGACGCTGATCTGCGAGCGGCCGAAGATCGGGCCGTTGCGCGACACCATGCGGGCGAAGATCGCGGAGATCTCCGGCGTCCACGTCTCGCGCGTGGCGGTCAAGGCCACCACCAGCGAGCGGCTCGGCTTCACCGGCCGCGAGGAAGGCATCGCGGCAACCGCGAGCGCCACGGTCCGTCTCCCTTGGGACGATAAAGGCTGGGACGATAAAGGCCGGAGTGCCTGACATGGGCGGCAGCGACGCTCGTGCCCTCTCCCGCTCGCTGCTCGACCTGTGCCGGATGCGCAAGCTGACCATCGCGACCGCCGAATCCTGCACCGGCGGCCTGGTCGCGGGTGCGCTCACCGACATCCCCGGCTCTTCCGACGTGATCGACCGCGGCTTCGTGACCTATTCGAACGAGGCCAAGCGGGTCATGCTCGGCGTCAAGGCGGCCACGCTCGAAACGTTCGGCGCGGTGAGCAAGGAAACCGCGACTGCGATGGCGATCGGCGCGCTGGAAAAGGCCGGCGTCGACCTTGCGGTCTCGATCACCGGCATCGCGGGCCCGGGCGGTGCGACACCGGGCAAGCCGGTCGGCCTAGTGCATTTCGCCGTCGCCGCGCGCGACGGCCGCATCATTCATCGTGAGCAGCGATTTGGCGCGATCGGCCGCAGCACGGTGCGGCAGCGCTCCGTGGTCGAAGCATTGCGCATGCTGATGGAGCTTGCGCGCCCGCCGCAGGCCGCCAAGCCGCGTCGCGAGGCGGCCAGCCGGTTGCGGCCAAGGGTGGCCCGGTCGCCGCGGAGCCACGCTGCGAAACGCCGCCGGCCGCCGCGCGGATAGGCCCAACGCAAAGTCAAGTCGCGCCACGGCCCACCTTACACTGGCTTGTGTCAACTGCGGCCCGGTGACGCTTACCTGAAATGGAACTTTGACGCGGCTTCGCCGCTTTATGTTGTTCCAACTCTGCTGTTTCGATTGTTCGTCCAACAGCAAAATCCCACAACAAGGAGAAAATGATGAAGTTGGGAACTTTTGTCGTGGCCGCCATCAGCGCTGGCGCCATGACGCTGTCGACTGTTGTGCCTTCGTCCGCCGCACCACTCGCTCCCGCGCAATTGCAGGATCAGCCTACCTCCGTCGAGCATGTGCAGTATCGTCACTGGCACGGTGGTCCGCGTTACGGCTATCGCGGCGGATACGGCTACCGCGGTGGTTACTATCGCGATGGCGGCAGTAACGGCGCGGCGATCATCGGCGGGCTGGCGGCCGGCGCGATCATCGGCGGCGCGATCGCGGCGAGCCAGGCCAAGGCCAACAACGACGCCTATTGCTCCCAGCGTTTCCGTACCTACGACCCCGCTTCGGGCACCTACATCGCATCCGGCGGCGTGCGGCGATCCTGCCCGTAAGTCGGCGAACGCTCTCCCGCACCATCCGTCGTGCCCGGCCTCGTGCCGGGCATTTGCGTTCCAGAGATGTAGACGAGACGGCTTCGCTACGTCGACAGCTGCGGCTTGCCGTAGACCTGATCCGCGCGCTTCTCGAACGCCGCGGCAAAGCGTGAGAATGCGGCGTCGAACATCGAGCCCATCAGCATCGCCAGCATCCGGCTCTTGAATTCGTAGTTCAGGAAGAAGCCGACATCGCATTCGGTTTCCGACTTCGGCTCAAAACTCCAGCGGTTCTCCAGATTGCTGAACGGGCCGCGCAGATATTCGACCAGGATATTCAGATTGGCCCGGTCGAGCGTCACCTTGCTGGTGAAGGTTTCCCGCACCAGCTTGAAGGACACCGTCATGTCCGCCACCACGACCTCGGTGCCGTCGTCCTTGGGCGTGCGCTGGCGGATCTTGAGCGACTGGCATAGCGGCACGAATTCGGGATAGCGCTCGACGTCGGCGACCAGATCGAACATTTGAGGTGCGGTGTGCCGGACCCGCCGCTTGCTTGAGAATCGTGGCATCAGTGGATACTCGCACGGTTTTGCCCGAGTGCGAGGCGCTTCAGATAATCATCCGCCTGCGCCCGATCGGTGAAACAGACCAGCGATTGATCGGGCCGCAAGCCGGCAAAATACTCGATCAGCTTCGGCCGCTGCTGCCGGCGATAGGTCCAGACGTAGCGGAAGAATTCGAGATCGATCTTCTCAGGGCAGCCTTCCGCCATCTCCGGGCGGACCTCGCCATAGCTCCCGGCTATCCGCCTGAAGATACCGAGCATACAGGTCGACCGCGGCAGGTCGAACCAGATGATCGTGTCGGAGAGCTCCCGGCGCAATTCCCCTGCACCATGCCTCATGTAGTTCCCATCCATGATCCAGCGCGGCTCCTGGGCTGCTTCGGTCACGCGGCGCTCGAATTCGTCCCTGCCCGACTCGACCCAGCCCGGCTTCCAGAACAGCGCATCGATCGACACGGTCGGAATCCCTGTCATGGCGGACAGCCGCCGCGCAAAGGTCGACTTGCCGGATCCCGACGATCCCATCACCAGAACGCGCTGCATTGGTCCAGTCCAAGATTCGGCCAAGGTTCGGTCAAGGCCCGATCAAGCAACGGCGCGTGACGGCGCCGGCCTACCGCCGTTTGCAAAAATCTAGCGGCCGCGGGCCGTGCGCGCCGCCTGCAGTTTGGCGAAATCCTCGCCGGCGTGATGCGACGAGCGCGTCAACGGGCTCGCCGACACCATCAAAAAGCCCTTGGTATAGGCGACGCGCTCGTAGCCTGCGAACTCGTCCGGCGTCACGTAGCGCATCACGGCGTGATGCTTGCGGGTCGGCTGCAAATACTGGCCGATGGTCAGGAAATCGACGTCGGCCGAGCGCAGATCGTCCATCACCTGCAGCACCTCGTGCCGCTCCTCGCCGAGTCCGACCATGATGCCTGATTTGGTGAAGATGGTCGGATCCATCTCCTTGACCCGCTGCAGCAGCCGGATGGAATGGAAATAACGGGCGCCGGGACGGACCGTCAGATAGCGCGACGGCACGGTTTCCAGATTGTGGTTGAAGACGTCGGGCTTGGCCACGACCACGCGCTCCAGCGCGCCGTCCTTGCGCAGGAAGTCCGGTGTCAGGATCTCGATCGTGGTGCTCGGGCAGCGCGCGCGGATGGCGCGGATGGTCTCGGCAAAATGCTCGGCACCGCCGTCGGCGAGATCGTCGCGGTCGACCGAGGTGACCACGACATGACTGAGCCCGAGCTTGGCGGTGGCCTCCGCGACGTATTCCGGCTCGCTCGCCTCGAGCGCGCCGGGCATGCCGGTCTTGACGTTGCAGAACGCGCAGGCGCGCGTGCAGGTGTCGCCCATGATCATGAAGGTGGCGTGCTTCTTGTCCCAGCACTCACCGATATTGGGGCAGCCCGCCTCCTCGCACACCGTGACGAGGCCATTCTCCTTCACGATCCGGCGCGTATCTGCATAGCCGCGCGTATTCGGCGCACGAACCCGGATCCAGTCCGGCTTCGGCGGCGACACGGCATCCGGCCGGTTCACCTTTTCGGGGTGCCGTGGGCGGAGCTGAGTGGTGGAGATGGTGTCGACGATGGTGACCATGGATGCCTGCAAGTCGCGGGAGCATGATCCAGGCAGATCAATGCTCCGAACCAAGGGCTTAGCTAATCGGTGTTGACGCAGCTCGCAACCCGCCCCGCGACCCTAGCAGACCTGCCCATATATTGGCAGTCTTGCGACCCGTTCCATGCCGATTCCTACCTCAAAATGGCTCAAAAACCCCGATCCATCAGCGCGACCGCGCCGCGCCTCGGCAAGGCGCTGAAACGCTCCTTCTTCGATCGCAGCGTCCACGAGGTCGCCCCCGACCTGATCGGCGCGACCTTCCTGGTCGGCGGCGCCGGCGGCATCATCACCGAGGTCGAGGCCTATCATCACACCGACCCGGCGGCGCATTCCTACCGCGGGCCGACCCCGCGCAACCAGGTGATGTTCGGCCCGCCGGGCTTCTCCTACGTCTACCGCTCCTACGGCATCCATTGGTGCGTCAACTTCGTCTGCGAGGAAGCGGGCTCGGCCAGCGCCGTGCTGATCCGCGCGATCGAGCCGACCCATGGGCTCGCGGCGATGCGCAGGCGGCGCGGGCTGGAGGACGAGCGCGCGCTGTGCTCGGGGCCCGGCAAGCTCTGCGAGGCGCTCGGCATCACCATCGCGCACAGCGAATTGCCGCTCGACCGCGCCCCGATCGCGCTCCATGCGCGGACCGAAGCACCCGAAATCATCACCGGGGTGCGGATCGGCATCACCAAGGCCGTCGACCTGCCCTGGCGCTACGGGCTGAAGGGATCAAAATTCCTCAGCAAGCGGTTTTGATCGCCACGGCGTTATCAGCTATGACGCCTTCTTCAACCGCTCGATCGCCTCGAGAATCTTGGCGCGGCGCTCCGCTGCTGCCGCGCGCTTTTCCTTCTCTTCCTCGACGAGCTCTTCCGGCGCGTTGGCGACGAACTTGTCGTTGGCGAGCTTGGCATCGACCCGCTTGATGTCGGCGTCGGCCTTGCCGAGCTCCTTCTCCAGCCGCGTGCGTTCAGCCGCGAGATCGATCACGCCCTTCAGGGGCAGCGCGACCGCCTCGCCGCGGACAAGGAGCTGTACCGCGCCTTCCGGCGGGTGATCGGCAAACGAGATATCCGACAATCGTGCGAGCCGCTTGATGGTGTCGTTCCAGCGCCGCGCGCGGTCCCGCGTCTCGTCGGAGGCGCCCGCGATCACCAGCGGCGTCAGTGTCGACGGCGGGATGTTCATTTCCGCCTTCACCGACCGCATCGCAGTGACGAGATCGACCACCCAGCCGATCTCGGCCTCGGCCGCAGGATCGCTGAACTCGTCGGCGTCGAGCGCGGCAATCACCGGCGGAATGATCGGATCGACCACCGGACCGGCGGTCGCGATCGCGGCCAGCTGCTCGCCGGTCACGCCCGACTTGCGCGGCCAGGACGCCAGCACCAACAGGCCGTCGCGCTTTGCGGTCACCGCCCACAGCTCCTCGGTGATGAAGGGCATGAACGGATGCAGCAGCTTGAGGATCTCGTCGCGGGTCCAGGCGACCATGGCGCGGGTCTCGGCCTTGGCCGCGCCCTCCTCGCCCATCAGCACGGGTTTCGCGAGCTCAAGATACCAGTCGCAGAACACGTTCCAGACGAAGCGGTAGATCGCGCCCGCGGCATCGTTGAAGCGATGATCCTCGATCGTCTCGGTGACCTCGCGGGTGACGCGCGAGGTTTCGTGCGCGATCCAGCGGTTCAACGTCTCCTTTGCGCCCTTCGGATCGAAACCGTCCGGCTTGACGCACTCGTTCATCTCGGCGAACCGGCAGGCGTTCCAGAACTTGGTCGCGAAATTGCGGTTGGTCTCGACCAGATGCGGCGACAGGCGGATGTCATGGCCTTGCGCCGCCTCGCGGGTCAGCGCGAAGCGCAGCGCGTCGGCGCCGTATTCGTCGATCACGCCGAGCGGGTCGATGACGTTGCCCTTCGACTTCGACATCTTGGCGCCCTTCTCGTCGCGGACGAGGCGGTGGATGTAGACGGTCGAGAACGGCGCCTCCTTCATGAAATGGAGGCCCATCATCATCATGCGGGCGACCCAGAAGAAGATGATGTCGAAGCCGGTAACCAGCGTATTGGTCGGGTAGTAGCGCGCGACCTCCGGCGTGTCGTCCGGCCAGCCCAGCGTCGAGAACGGCCACAGGGCCGACGAGAACCAGGTGTCGAGCACGTCCTCGTCACGCGTGATGAAGCCCTCGCGCTTGGCGGGGTCGACCGCCATGTCGTGGCCCTGCTCCGGCGTGATGACTTCCTGCTCGACGTAATAGCCGAGCGCGTGGCCGACCGCCTCTTCCTCGGTCTCGGCGACGAACACCTTGCCGTCGGGTCCGTACCACGCCGGGATCTGATGGCCCCACCAGAGCTGGCGCGAGATGCACCAGGGCTGGATGTTCTCCATCCACTCGAAATAGGTCTTTTCCCAGTTCTTCGGCACGAACGTGGTTTCGCCGGAGCGCACCGCCGCGATCGCCGGCTGCGCCAGCGTCTTGGCGTCGACATACCACTGGTCGGTCAGATACGGCTCGATCACGACACCGGAGCGGTCGCCATGCGGCACCATGTGGGTGTTGGGCTCGATCCGCTCGAGGAAGCCGAACTCCTCCAGCCTTGCGACGATCTTCTTGCGCGCCGCGAAGCGCTCGATCTTGTCAAACTCGGCGGCGAACTCGTCGGCGCCGACAGGCAGGCCGCGCAGATAATCCTCGTTGCCCACCAGGCTGAGGCTGCCTTCCTGGTCGAGCACGCTGATCTGCGGCAGGCCGTGACGCTTGCCGATCTCGAAGTCGTTGAAGTCGTGCGCAGGCGTCACCTTGACCGCGCCCGAGCCCTTCTCCGGATCGGAATAGTCGTCGGCGACGATCGGAATCCTGCGGCCGACCAGCGGCAGGATGACGTGCTGGCCGACCAGATCGGCGTAGCGCTCGTCGTCCGGATGCACCGCGACCGCGGTGTCGCCGAGCATCGTCTCGGGGCGCGTCGTCGCGACCACGATGAACGATTTCGGATCCTCGGGGCTGAAGCTGCGGCCCTCGATCGGGTAGCGCAGGTACCAGAGATGGCCCCTGACCTCGACCTGCTGCACTTCGAGATCGGAGATCGCGGTGAGCAGCTTCGGGTCCCAATTGACCAGGCGCTTGTCCTTGTAGATCAGGCCATCGCGGTGCAGCTCGACGAACACCTTGACGACGGCGCTCGACAGGCCCTCGTCCATGGTGAAGCGCTCGCGCGACCAGTCGCAGGACGCCCCGAGGCGCTTGAGCTGGTTGACGATTGTGCCGCCGCTCTCGGCCTTCCACTGCCAGACCCGCTCGAGGAACTTGGCGCGGCCCATGTCGCGCCGGCCCGGCTCCTGCCGTTCCATCAGCTGCCGCTCGACCACCATTTGGGTGGCGATGCCGGCGTGATCGGTGCCGGGCTGCCACAGCACGTCGCGGCCGCGCATCCGCTCGAAGCGGCACAGGATGTCCTGCAGCGTGTTGTTGAGCGCGTGGCCCATGTGCAGCGAGCCGGTCACGTTCGGCGGCGGGATCACGATGGTGAAGGGCGCGGCGTCCTTGCGTTCAGGCCGGCCGGCCTTGAACGCACCGCTCTCCTCCCAGATCCGGGCCATCCGGTGCTCGATATCGGCGGGCTGGTAGTTTTTCTCGATCATGACAATGCGCTGTGGACCATGGAAAGCGTTAGAAAGCCGCCGGAGCGCACCAAGTCAACCGGACCGGTACGTCAAATCGACGTTTAGGGCATTTGGGGAGCTGATTGAGGGCCGCCAGGCCCAACGGCGGGAGCCAGCCTCGCGCCAGCTGCGCTGCTAACGCCGCGCGCAGCTAGCGCCCGCGGGATACCCGCTCGATCTCGGCCTTGACGATCCGCTCGACCAGCCCGGGCAGATTGTCGTCCAGCCAGGACTTCAGCATCGGCCGCAGCATCTCCTTGACCAGATCCTCGAGCGTCCGCGCATTGTTGCTCAGCACGGTGTTGGCCAAAGAGTTGAAGGCCGACTCGACGGCCCGCATCGTGGTTCCCGAGATGATCTGCTGCATGGGCGCGGTCTCGATCGCCGGCGGCTCCCGGGCCGGTTCCGGCGCCCGGCTCCGCGCTTCCGTGAACTCGAGGTCGTCCTGCGGCTCGACCTTGCGGAACGACGGCGCGGCGGCCGGGTCCGGCAGCGCCATCTCGTCGGTGAGTTCGAACACGTCGGCTTCGGGCTGGGCCGCGGGCTGCGGCGACGGCCTGATCTCGGCTGCGGGCGTCGCCTCATCGAGGCTGGCGAGCAGCGAGTCGATGTCGTCCTGACTGTTGCTGGCCGCCGGTGCCGGCGCAGGCGGCGGTGATTTCGGCGCCGGCGCGGCGGCCTTCGCGGCCGGTGGCGCTGCGGACGGCGGGCTCTTCATCGCGGGCTTGGCTGCTGGTGCTGGCTCGACCTTCGGCGCCGGGGCTGCAGCGGCGGCCGCAGGCTTCTCGGCCGCGGCCGGCTTCGCCTCGTCGTCGGCAATGATGCGACGGATCGACGCCAGGATCTCCTCCATCGAGGGCTCTTGGACCTTCGCAGGTTGCGTCATCTCCGACTCCACATCGAAACGAATTTACATCAAGCCCGAGAGGATTCGCCGGTTCCGATGATGCGGGCAGAGATTTTCATTGCTCCCGCCCGACTTGTCCCCAGATCAAGCCCGCCCGAGGCTTTGTGCAAGCTTCGTGTCGCCCAATGCAGCGTGATCACAGGGGGCGTCGCACCTGTCATCACGCTACGCCGGCGCGCCGCGAATCGCCTTGCTGCCCGACAAAACGGTATGTCAGGCCAATTATCGAATGCAAGCAATCGCGCCTGTTTGTGGTCCTGATTAACTCAGAACCACAAACATGACGCGACAAGCGATGACGATGCGAAGGTGTTTAGCGGCCGTCGGGCGTGCGTACGCCGGCCCAGTTGTCACGAACCTGCTGGTAATGCACGCTCGGATCGTAGACGTTGGTCGAAAGCCCGAGCACCTGCGGCGACAAGCGGCCAACCGCGCTCAGCACGTTATAGGACGCGACGACGCGGTCGTGCTGCGCGGTGACCAGCGCGTTGCGCGCGTTGACGAGCGCCTGCTGCGCGTTGAGCACGTCAAGCGTGGTGCGTTGACCGGCCTTGGCCTCTTCGCGCACGCCGTTCAGGGCGATCTCCGACGCGGTCACCTGCGCCTGTGCCGATGCCACCTGCGACTTGCCGGCGACCAGCTGGCCCCACGCGGTGACGACGTTGGCGCGCGCCTGATCGCGGGTCTGTTCGAGCACGAGGCGCTGCTGCGCCAGCGATTCCTTGGACTGGCGGATCAGCGAATATTCCGCACCGCCCTGGTAGAGCGGCACCGACAGCTGGACCGCCGTTCCCGCGCTGAATGCGCGCTGGCTGATCAGGGTCTGTTCGTATTGCTGCTGCACCGACGTTTGCAGGTTGACCGACGGGAACAGCGCACCCTCGCTGACCTTGACCTGCAGGAAGTTGACGTCGACGCCGTACATCGCCGAGGTGACGTTCGGATTCTGGGTCAGGCTGAGATCGACGGCGGCCGCAAGCGTCGTCGGCAGGAAGCGGTCGACCGGCGAGCCCGGCGCGAGATTCTGTGGCTCGTTGCCGATGATGCGGCGGAAATTCGATCGCGTCGTCGTCAGGTTCGATTCGGCGGTGAGCTGCTGGGTTTTGCCTGCCGCAAGCTGCGCTTCGGATTGCGCGACGTCGGTGCGCGTCACTTCGCCGACATTGAAGCGATCCTGGGTCTGCTTCAGCGTCTGTTCCAGCACGCGCGTGTTGCTGCGCTGAACCTCGACGATGGCGGAGTCGCGGAGATAGTCCATGTAGATCGTGGCCGCGCTCAGGATCACGGTTTGCTCGAGCACACGCAGGCCCTCGCGCGCCGCCGAGACCTGGCTTTCCGCCGCGCGCACCCTGGGCGCGGTCTGCGCGTTGAACAGCGATTGGTTGACCGTGAGGCCTGCGCTGCGTGGGGCGTTGGCGCCATGGATTTGGGTGCGGACAAGATTGTTCGCGTCGCCGCCCTGTGTCGTCAGCGTATCGGTGTATTGGTACCCCGCGCTTGCCGTTAGCGCGACTTTCGGGCGGTAGCCCGACAGTGCCTGCGGAACGTTCTCGTCAGTTGACCGCACCTGCGCGCGTTGCGCGTTCAGCTGGGGATTGTTTTGGTAGGACCGCACCAGCGCGGCCTCGATTGTATCGGCGAGTGCGGGCACAGGGCCCATCTCCGCCAACAGAAGGACGGCAGTCGCAGCCGCGGTGACAACCTTCACCCCACGCATCCCCGGAAATCCAATCATTGTAGTCGCCGTCTCCCACACGCAAATCAGTCCGGCGGTCGCTTCAGTCGAAGTGAGTCCCGCCTCACCTTAGTCCGCAGCTAGGGCCAACGGAACTACCCCGCAACGGAACACGGTCGAAACTCTTCACATGGGGCAAACGGGCCACACTTCTGATTCGGAACGGGATTTTATCAGCCCGTGCGCCGCAGGAGAGGGTCAGAAGACGAAGGCGGGAACTCGCTCGAATCCGGGTAAAACGGGGGCCGAGGCGTCGAACAGCTCGCGATGGCCGAAATCCCCGTGGGAGTGCGTCACCAGGGTGGCGCGCGGCGGCGGCAACAGGCCGAACACCCCGACCAGCCGGCCCCCCTCCTTGAGTTGGCCGAACAGCCCGGTCGGGACGATTTCCGTCGCACCATTGAGGATAATGACGTCAAACGGGGCGCCCGCGGCATCGCCATCGGCGGACGCGGCCGCTTTGACCGTGATATTCTGGATCCCGAGTTCGGCGAACGCCGTGGTCGCCTTTGCGGCAAGGGCCGGATCGCTTTCGGTCGCGCTGACCTCTGCGGCAAAGCGCGCCACGACGGCGGCGGCGTAGCCGGTCGCGCAGCCGACCACGAGGACGCGGTCGGTGGCCTTGATCTCGGCGGCCTGGAGCATCCGGGCGAGCAGCGCCGGCGTGATCAGACAGCGCCTCGTCGCACCGCCCTCGGCGACATCGAGGTCGAGGTCGAGATAGGCCAGCGCCTGCTTGCTGGCCGGCACGAAGACCTCGCGCGGCACGGTCAGCATGGCATCGAGAATACGATCATCGGTCACGTCGCTCGGACGCACCTGACCATCGACCATATACTGGCGCGCGGTCGAAAAACCGGTCATTGGCGGAGACCCTGCAAGTCGCGGCATTGCCGCTGGAGAAGCTAGAACAGGGCCATCTTTTGGAACAAGCTCCGCCAAAACGCAACACGCCGCTGGCGGGCGAAACGCGCTCCCAAAACGCGCTCCAAGGCGCAGTCTATTCGATCGTGACGGCGAGCCGGCCGATCAGGCGGGCCACTTCATCGAGATGCTCGGAATCATGCTCCTCGACGGCCCTCGCGAGCCGGCGGACGCACTCGTCGTCACTGATGTCGGGGGCATCGCTCGGAACGAGCGTCGGCTGCGGCATCGACAGGTCGATCAGGTTAATGGCCATCAAAATCACCTCTCAAGACCCGGCGGGAGCAAGTGTCGACGGCTATTGAGTCGATTTGACGACGTTTTCGGCCTGTCCGCTGCGGACCACGGGCTTGTGATGGCGATTTGGGGGATCGATGGGGCCAGACCAAACTGGCTCCCCGGGCTGGATTCGAACCAGCGACCATTCGATTAACAGTCGAATGCTCTACCGCTGAGCTACCGAGGAATAGGCGAACATCTGTTCGCGAGCGGGCAGCGTATAACAAAGCCTTTCGGCCTTGCAAAGAACCAAATCGCGCCTCCGGCGAAACTTTAGCGCGCACGGTAAGCCTCTGCGATACAAGGGCTTACCTGTCGCCCGGTGTGCGACATGCCCAGCCCGCCGGCCCGGCCGCGCTCCCGCGGGCGCCTGGAAACACCGCCAGCGCGGCGGTCGCACCGCGCCCGTGATTCTGTCAGGGGCGCGACGGCCCAGCTCCTCGCGCAAACGGGGTTGGCTACCGCCCGGCGATGGCAACGATGAACAGCGCGGTCGCGGCCAGCGAGGCGATGGTCCGCACGTGGTTCCAGAAGGTCCAGTCGGTCAGATAGCGCGCCCAGACCGATGCCGCCGACCTGCCCGCAGGATCAGAGGCCGCAAGCTGATCGTTCAGCGGCACATTGAAGACGACGGTCACGACGAACATGCCGACCACGTAGAGGCCGCCGCCGCAAATCATCGCAATCGCGCCCGGCTCCTGCCATCTGAGCCCGCCGAGCAAGACGAGCACGGCGCAGGACAGCGTGGTGCCGAGGAACACCGGCATGAACGGCGAACGGACAATATCGACATTGATCGCGTTCATCGCCGAGATGCCGGCGGCCTGATCGATGCGGCCGAGCGCGGTCATGACAAAAGCCGAGAACGCAAAATAGAGCCCGGCGAGCAGGCCGCAGCCGAGCGCGGAAAACCACAGCAAGGCCGAGGTTAGGATCTGGCGCATCGTTCCGCCTCCAAATGCGAGATATACTCGTATTTTTGAAATGCGATAAACTCTCGTATTAGAGCCGTCAACCCCGATCGCAGGGAAGCGAAAGATGTCGAGACGAAAGGCCGCATCCGTGGAAGTCCCCCTGCCCGGGCTGGCGCGGCTTGCCCCGACCCAGCAGCGCAGCCGCGAGCGCTTCGAGCGCATCCTCGCCTGTGCGACCGAGATCATGGCGGAAAAGGGCAGCGAGGCTTTCCGCATGAGCGATGTCGTCGCGCGCAGCGGCGTCGCATTCGGCTCGCTCTATCAATATTTCCCGGACAAGGCCGCGATCATCGGCACCCTGGCCGAACGCCATAACGCGGTCGGGCGCGATTGCGTCAGGCGCGATCTGGCCGCGGTGACGACCGCGCGCGACCTGCACCCGGCGCTGTGCAGGATCGTCGACAGCTACTACGAGATGTTCATGCGCGAGCCTGTCATGCGCGACATCTGGCAGGCGACGCAAGCCGACCGCGCCCTGCAGAAGCTCGATGCGGACGACATGGCCGTGCTCTCCGGCCTGTTGTCCGACGCGGTCAGGCGGATTGCGCCCGACATGCCGACTGCCGCCCTCGCCACCTTTTCCGCCCTGACCATGACACTGATCGCAGCCGCCGTCCGTCACGCGATCACGCTGCCACCGAGGAAGGCGCGGCAAGCGCTGACGCAGTTCAAGACCATGCTGCCGCACGACCTCACCGGGCTAACGTAACGGGCGCGGACGTCGGGAATTTCCTCCGGCCCGAGGCGATAGACAGCGGGCGAAGGCGATTTGCTCTGTTCGGAGCTGCCCGCAGCGCCTGACACTGCCCACTGGTGAAACCGTGTCAGCAAGAGCCGAGGATCGAGGTGGCATGCGATCAACGAGTATCCCGCGACGCACGCCCTCATTGTCACGACTCCCTAAAATTCCTGCGATATTTGACGGCTATGAGTATTGCCGGGAATTCCGGGCAGAGTTTTTCGCAAGATGTGATCTGTCTCACATGAGGTGCGGCCACGCCGACCTAGGTTCCCGAAGGAGCCACCAACGATTCATTAACCAAAGCGGGCGCCATCGTTCTTTTCATAAAATTCGAACGAATCGCTCAATCCGGACCGAAGACAGTTTTGCGACCATGGCGCTCTCGAACCTCGGAGAGCGCGATGAGCGAAGTCGAATTTGATCTGCTGCTGGACGCCGTGCGAACGGCGATCGCGCCCATTGCTCAGGAGGATCTCGTGGCTCAGCCCTCGCCCCGCATTCAGCCGCCACCGCGCGCGGCCAATGACAACCAGGCGCCGTGGCCGCTGATTCCGTTTCCTGAAGGTTGGTACGCCGCGAGTTAATGCGGCTTCTCATTGACTGGCTGCAAGCCATTGATGAGATGAGTGGAGGCCACGACCAGAATTGAACTGGTGTACACGGTTTTGCAGACCGTTGCGTAACCACTCCGCCACGTGGCCCCTTGCGGCGGACTTCATATACGGCCTCTCTCCGATAGGCAACCGAGCCGGAAGGTAAGGTGCCCCTTGTTTGAGCAATATCCTTTCGGAAGACCGCTTCGCGCTTTTCCGGATCAGGCTCTAGCGCCGGCGCCTCCGGAAATCCCGCTTCTTCGGTTTTGGCGCCAATTCCGGCAATTTGGCCTGCACTTCGCGGAACCTCGCCAGCATCCGCTCGAAACTGCCTGACAACGTTGCGGCAATGTCCGGCCGCTTCTCCAGCCCCGCCAGCAGGATCGCGGCCGCCTCAATGGTGGACAGGCCGTCGCGGCGCGGTTCCCGCCGCAGTCTGCCGTAGAGCGAGGGCCGTTTCGGCCCGAGAATCACCCGCTGACACTTCAGCATCCAGGCATTGCGCCACCACAGCGCCTTGGCCTGGCTCCAGGTGCCGTCGAGCAGCACGATGCCCTCGATGTCGGAGAGGATGGCGCGCTGATGCGGCTCGAGCTCGCCCTTGCGGTTGATCGCAACGATCTCGGCATCGGTCTCGAGGTCTTCGACCTTGGCGGAGCCGAGATAGAGCGCCGCCCAGCGTGACGGATCGGGTACCGGCCGGCCGAGCGCCTTGGCCAGGCTCGGCCAGGACAGCCCGATCCGCACCACGGCGTTTTCGAAATGCTGTGCCAACAGTCGCGCGGTGCCGAGCGCCCTGTCCTGCTCCTGCGGATGGATCAGGATCAGGAGCTGGATGCGGCTCTCGATCGGCGTGACGCTGTCGCAGATGCACAGCGGCAACGGCTTGCCGCAATGCGCGCACTCCTCGATCTCGGCGACAATATCGGTTTTTGCTTCGGTCGGTTCGGACATCGCTCCGCTATACGCTTGCAATCGTGCAATTCAAACTATTCCGCGGGTGCGTGCACGCCTGACGGCTCGCGGCGCTGGCGCAGCCGGTCGATCAAGAGATAGATCACCGGTGTCGTGTAGAGCGTCAGGATCTGCGACACGAACAGGCCGCCGATGATGGTGATGCCGAGCGGCCGGCGCAGCTCGGTGCCCGGGCCGGTCGCAATGACCAGCGGAATGCCGGCGAACAGCGCGGCCATCGTCGTCATCAGGATGGGACGGAAGCGCGCGCGGCAGGCCTCGAAGATCGCGTCCCGCGACGACAGGCCCTGATGCCGCTCGGCCTCGAGCGCGAAATCGACCATCATGATGCCGTTCTTCTTGACGATGCCGATCAACAGGATGATGCCGACGAAGGCGATCACCGTCAGCGGCGTGTTGGTCACCTGCAAGGCGAGCAAGGCGCCGAGCCCGGCCGAAGGCAGGGTCGAGATGATCGTGATCGGATGCGCCAGGCTCTCATAGAGCACGCCGAGCACGATATACATCGCGACCAGCGCGCCGAGGATCAGGAGCGGCTGCCGCCCGCTGGTCTTGTTGAAGTCGCCGGCATTGCCGTCGAAGCTGCCGCGAATGCCCTCGGGCATGTGCAGCTCGTCGACCGCCTGCTGGATGTTCGTCGTCGCCACCTCCAGCGGCACGTCCGGCAGCAGGTTGAACGACACCGTGGTCGAGGGGAAGCCGCCGGAGTGATAGACCGCGAGCGCCGACAATCCACGCTGGTAGTGCACCAGCGCCGACAGCGGCACCTGCACGTCGTTGGCGCCGGCAACGTAGATGCGCTCGAGGTTCGACGGATCGCTCTGGAATTTCGGATCGATCTCGAGCACTACCATGTACTGGTTGCGCTGGGTGTAGATGTACGAGATCTGCCGCTGCGAGAAGGCGTTGTTGAGCGCATTGTCGATGTCCTGCACGCGGACGCCGAGGCTGGAGGCGGTCTTGCGGTTGATCACGAGGTTGAGCTGTAGCCCGCCGGGATCGCGGTCGGAGGAGACGTCCGTGATGCCCTCCACCGTTTCCATGCGCTTGGCGATGATCGGCGCCCATTTCTGCAGCAGCTCGAGATCGGTCGAGGCGAGCGTGTACTGGTAGTCTGAATCGCTCTGCCGGCCGCCGGTGCGAATGTCCTGTGCGGCGAACATGAACAGGCGGATGCCCGGCACCATGAACAGGTTGCGGCGCAGCCGGTCGATCACCTGCGCGGTCGACAGGCCTCCCCGCTCCTCCGGCGGCTTCAGGCTGATGTACATGATGCCGCGGTTGGAGGTGGCGCCGCCCGGGCCGCCGCCGGAACCGACTGACGAGCCGATGCCGGCGACAGCGGGGTCGGCCATCACGATGTCGGCGAGCCGCTGCTGCAGCTGAAGCATCGCCTGGAACGAGATATCCGCCGACGCCCGCGTCGAGCCGATCACGAAGCCGCTGTCGTCGGTCGGAAAATAGCCCTTCGGCGTCTTGATGTAGAGCGTCACCGTCAGCGCGACGGTGGCGAAGAACACCACCAGGGTCAGGAAGGGATAGCCGAGCACGATTCGCAGCGTCGCTGCGTAGAACGCCACGACACGGGACAGCGTGCCCTCGATGACGCGATCGTACCAGGTGGCATGATCGGAGGTCGCCTCCCTGATGTAATGCGCGCAGATCATCGGTGTGATGGTCAGCGACACCACGGTCGAAACCGCGATCGCGAACACCAGCGTCAGCGAGAATTCGCGCAGCAGGCGCCCGACGATGCCATCCATGAAGATCAGCGGCGTGAAGGCCGCGATCAGCGACAGCGAGATCGACAGCACCGTGAAGCCGATCTGCTTGGCGCCTTCGACCGCGGCCGGATACGGCGCCATGCCCTGCTCGAGATTGCGGTACATGTTCTCGATCATCACGATGGCGTCGTCGACCACGAAGCCGACGGAGATCGCCAGCGCCATCAGCGACAGATTGTCGATCGAGAAGCCGGCGAGCCACATCCCGGCGCAGGTGCCCGCCAGCGCCAGCGGCACCGACACGCCGGCGGCGATCGTCGGCACCACCCGGCGCAGGAACACGAACACCACGATCATCACAAGCACTGCGGTCGCCAGCAGCGTGAACTGCATGTCCTCGACGCTGGCGCGGATCGTTCCGGTGCGATCGACCAGGGTGGAGATCTCGACGCCCGCCGGAATCCATTTCTTCAGTTCCGGCAGCATCCTGCGAACGCCGTCGACGGTGTCGATGACGTTGGCGTCGCCCTGCTTGGTGATCTGGATCAGCACCGCCGGCTGCTTGTTGAACCAGGCGATCGAGCGCGAGTTGCGCACGGAATCCTCGACCTCGGCGACGTCGGCGAGGCGGACGTAATTGCCGTTCGAGCTTTTGATGACAATGTCGCGGAATTCGGCGGCGGTGCGCATCTGCTTGTTGATCGAGAGCGTCTCGCTCAGCCGGCCGCCATTGAAGATGCCGACCGGCCCCAGCGGGTTGGCATTGATGATCGCGAGCCGGACGTCGTCGGTCGCGATCCCGGCGTTCGCCAGGGACACCGGGTTGAGCGCGATGCGCACCGCTGGCTGGTCGGCCCCGCTGACGGTCACCTCGCCCACTCCCGGCACCTGCGAGATGCGCTGCGCCAGCACCGTGTCGGCGACGTCGTACATCGCGCTAGTCGAGATCGTCTTCGAGGTCAGCGCCAGCACGAATACCGGCGACGCGGCCGGGTTGGCCTTGCGGAACCTGGGCAGCGACGGCAGGTCGCTCGGCAGATCGGCGAGCGAGGCGTTGATCGCGGCCTGCACGTCGCGCGCGGCGCGGTCGATATTGCGGCCGATCGAGAACTGCACCTGGATGCTGGTGGTGCCGAGTGAGCTCGTCGAGGTGATCTGGTCGACGCCCGAAATGGTGCCGAGCTTGCGCTCCAACGGTGCGGCGACGGTCGCGGCCATTACGGAGGGATCGGCCCCTGGCCTGGACGCCGACACCCGAATGGTCGGGAAATCGACATTCGGAACCGACGACACCGGCAGGAACTGGTAGGCGACGATCCCGACCAGGAACAGCCCGATCGCAAGCAGTGTGGTGCCCACCGGCCTACGGATGAAGGGCTCCGAGATCGAGATCACTGCATGCCCTCGGTGGCGCCCGCTATCGGCGGGCCGCTGGGACCCGGCTCCGGCACGGCCCGCTCGATCCGGCGGTTGAGGCGGTCGAGCGCCAGATAGATCACCGGCGTGGTGTAGAGCGTCAGCAGCTGGCTCAACAGCAGGCCGCCGATGATCGAGATACCGAGCGGGAAGCGCAGTTCCGCGCCGGTGCCGCTTTCGATCGCGAGCGGCAGCGCGCCGAACAGCGCCGCCAGCGTCGTCATCATGATCGGGCGGAAGCGCAGCAGGCAGGCCTGCACGATGGCGTCATAGGACGACATGCCCTGGTGACGCTCGGCCTCCAGCGCGAAGTCGATCATCATGATCGCGTTCTTCTTGACGATACCCATCAACAGGATGATGCCGATCAGGCCGATCACCGAGAGGTCCTGCCCGCACAGCATCAAGGCGAGGATGGCGCCGACGCCGGCCGAGGGCAGCGTCGAGAGGATGGTGATCGGATGGATATAGCTCTCATAGAGCACGCCGAGCACGATGTAGATCGTGATGATCGCCGCCAGGATCAGCCAGGGCTGGCCGGCGAGCGAGCGCGAGAATTCGGCGGCGTCGCCGGAATAGATCCCGACGATGCTGCGGGGCATTCCGATCCTGCTCTCGATCGCCTTCACGGCCGCGACCGCGTCGCCCAGCGCCTCGCCCGGCGCCAGGTTGAAGCTGAGCGAGACCGACGGGAATTGCGCCTGGTGCGAGATCGCGAGCGGCGCCGTGGTCCGGACCAGCGTCGCCACCGCCGACAGCGGCACCTGCGCGCCGTTGGCGCCGGGCAGATAGAGCTTGTCGAGAATCGACGGGTCGCGCTGATACATCGGCAGCGCTTCGAGCACGACGCGGTACTGGTTGGCCTGGCCGTAGATCGTCGATATCTGCCGCTGCGCGAAGGCATCGTTCAGCGTGTCGGTGACGCCCTGCAGACTGACGCCGAGCTGGCCGGCACGCTGGCGATTGACGTCGAGCGCCGCGCGCAGGCCGCCCTCCTGCGCCTCCGAGGAGACATCGCGGAAGATCGGGTCGCGCCGCATCTCGGCGACGAGCTTTTGCGCCCATTGCGAGACCTCGGCGGCGTCGGTCGCGGTCAGCGTGTACTGGTATTGCGAGCGGCTCGACTGGGTCGAGATCTGCACATCCTGCACCGGCTGGAAGTACACCGTCATGCCGGGCACCGTCGCGATCTTCTCCTTCAGCCGCTCGATCACCTTGACGACGCCCTCGCGCCGCTGGTCGAGCGGCTTCAGCGTCATCACCAGACGGCCGACATTGGTGGTCGGATTGACCGAGCCCGAACCGATCACCGAGACAACGCCGACCACATCAGGATCGGCCTTGATGATGTTTGAGACCGCGCTCTGCCGCCGCTGCATCTCGGCGAACGAGACGTCGGGTCCGGCCTCGGTCACCGCCGTGATCGATGAGGTGTCCTGCAGCGGCAGAAAACCCTTCGGCGCCAGCACATACATGATCAGCGTCAGTGCGATGGTCGCGAACGTCACCAGCAGCGTCGCGCGCTGGCGCCGCAGCACCCAGAGCAGCGTCCGATGGTAGAACTCCACCATGCGGTCGATGAAACGGCTGACCGCGGCGAGGCCCGGGACCGCCATCTCCTCATGGATGTTCTTGAGCAGCCGCGAGCACATCATCGGCGTCAATGTCAGCGAGACGATCGCCGAGGTCACGACCGCGATCGTCAAGGTGAGCGCGAATTCGCGGAACATGCGGCCAACCAGGCCGGACATGAACAGCAGCGGGATGAACACCGCGATCAGCGACACCGTCAGCGAGATCACGGTGAAGCCGATCTCGCTGGCCCCCTTCAGCGAGGCCTCCATCACCGTTTCGCCGTCTTCCATGTGGCGGACGATGTTCTCGATCATGACGATGGCGTCGTCGACCACGAATCCGGTTCCGATGGTCAGCGCCATCAGCGACAGATTGTCGAGGCTGAAGCCCGCGAAATACATGATGCCGAAGCTCGTGATCAGCGACAGCGGCAGCGCAACGCCGGCGATCAGGGTCGCGCGCAGCGACCGCAGGAACAGGAGCACCACCAGCGTCACAAGCACGACGCTCAGGATCAGCGTGAACTGCACGTCGCGCACCGAGGCGCGGATCGTCACGGTACGGTCGGAGACGATGGTCAGCTTGACGCCGGCCGGGACCGCGCGCTGCAGCCGCGGGATTTCGGCGCGGATCTGCTTGACGACGTCGATGACATTGGCGCCCGGCTGGCGCTGGATGTCGATGATGACGGCCGGCGTGCCCTGGTACCAGCCGCCGGTGCGGTCGTTCTCCAGGCCATCGACGATCTGGGCGACGTCGCCGATCGTGACCGGCGAGCCGTTGCGATAGGCGATGATGATCGGCCGGTAGGCGTCGGCGGCGGCGATCTGATCGTTGGCGGCGATGGTGTAGGACTGCTGGGCACCGTCGAGCGATCCCTTCGGCCCCGACACGTTGGCACCGGCGATCGCGTTGCGGAGATCCTCCATCGCGATGCCGTAGGCCGCGAGCCGGGCCAGATCGGCCTGCACGCGCACCGCCGGCTTCAATCCACCGAGGATCGAGACCCGGCCGACGCCGGAAATCTGACTCAGCCGTTGACCCAGGATGGTGTCGGCGAGATCGCTCATCGCCCGCAGCGAGATCGTCTCCGAGGTCAGCGCCAGCGTCATCACCGGCGCGTCCGCCGGGTTCACCTTGGCGTAGACAGGCGGATACGGCAGCGTCTTCGGCAATATGCCGGCGGCCGCATTGATCGCGGCCTGCACATCCTGCGTGGCGCCGTCGATGTCGCGGTTGAGGTCGAACTGCAACGAGATCTGGCTGACGCCGAACGAGCTCGTCGAGTTCATCGACGACAGCGACGGGATCTGCCCGAGCTGCCGCTCCAGCGGCGCCGTGATCAGCGAGGCCACCACGTCGGGGCTGGCGCCGGGCAGTTGCGTCGTCACCTGCACGGTCGGGAAGTCGACCTGCGGCAGCGCCGAGACCGGCAGCGCCCAATAGCCGAGCGCACCGCCGATCATCAGGGCGATGCCGAGCAGCGAGGTGGCGATCGGCCGGCGGATGAACGGTTCGGAGACGCTCATGGCTGCGTGCTCGCTGTTAGATCGGACATTACGAAGTCAGGATGCCGGTCATGGCTGCGCCTTCGGCGCGCCGCCCGACTGTTCGCCCCCTGCTGCTGGCGCGGGCGCCGGTCCGGTCTGCCCCTTCTGATCGCCTTCGCTATGCTCGTGCCGGCCGCGATGCTCGCCGTCCTTGCCCTGCCAGTCTTTCTTACCGTCCTTGCCTTGACCTTCGCCTTGCGCCCCGCGCTTGCCGTCAGGGTTGCGGCTGCGCTTGCGCGGCGCGAGATCGGCGGCCGGCGGCCCGTCGTCCTTGCCGACCACGACCTTCGCGCCATCGGCGAGATTGGCAAAGCCGGTCGTCACGACGCGGTCCGACGTGGTCAGGCCGCTGGCGATCACGGCGTCATGCTCGTTCTGCTGCGTGACCGTGACCGGCTTGGCGGTGACGATATCGCCCTCACCGATCACGTAGCTGAACGTGCCGGCGGGACCGCGCTGCACCGCGGAGGTCGGCACCACGATCGCCTGCGGCAGGGTCTCGACCTTGAGGCGGACATTGACGAACTGGCCGGGCCAGAGCTGGTAGCTGGCATTGGGGAATTCCGCCTTCAGCTTCAGCGTGCCGGTGGTCGGATCGACCTGGTTGTCGATGCCGGTCAGCTTGCCGGTATCGATCACGGTGACGCCGTCATTGCCGAACACGTCGACCGCGAGTTGGCCCTTCGCGGCCGCGGCGTTGACCCGCATGATCTGCTGCTGCGGCAGGCTGAACCATACTGCGATCGGCTGCAGCTGGGTCAGGATGACGAGCCCCGTGGTATCGGCGGCGTGGATGATGTTGCCCTGGTCGACCTGGCGAAGGCCGGCGCGCCCCGCGATCGGCGCGACGATCTTGGTATAGCCGAGCGTGGCGCGCGCATTGTCGATCTGGGCCTGGTCGGCCTTGATGATGGCCTGCTGCTGCGCGACCAGCGCTCGCTGCGTATCGGCCTGCTGCTTCGAGCCCGCGTTGGTGGCAGCGAGCTGCTCATAGCGGGCAAGATCGATCTTCTGATTGGCGAGCAGCGCTTCGTCCTTGGCCTTCGTGGCCACCGCCTGGTCGTATTGCGCCTGATAGATCGCCGGATCGATCTCGCCCAGAACGTCGTCCTTCTTGACGTCCTGGCCCTCGACGAAATTCACCTTGAGCAGCTTGCCGTCGACCTGCGAGCGCACGGTCACGGTATTCAGCGCCCTCACCGAACCGACGCCGTCGAGATAGACCGGCACGTCATGCACCTGCGGCGTGGCCGCCAGCACCGGCACCGGCAGGTCAGGCCGCCCGCCCGCGCCGCGCCCGCCGCCGCCATTTTGCTTGGGCTGGAAGGCGAGCCAGCCGAGATAGCCGAGCCCGCCGAGGATCACGAGCGTGATGAGCAAGGACACCATGCGCCCCAGCACGCGCGAGAGAAGGCTCCGCTTGCGCGGCGCCGTGCGTTTCTCGTCGTCCGTCGAGTCGGGCTTAAAGAGCATCGACCGGTCTTTCCATCTTCGGTTCCCAGCCGCCCCCTAATGCTTGATATAGGCTCACGATCGCCAATAGCCGGGCCAGTTGGGCCTGCGAATAGGCATCTTCCGCCTGGAACAGGGTCAGCTGCGTGTTTAGCACAGTTACGATATCGGCGGTGCCGGCCTTGAGCTGCTGCTCGGCGAGCTCGAAGGCGCGCCGCGACGACGACAGCACGTCGCGCTGCAGCTGCAGCCGGCGCGTGGTCTCGCGGATCGCGACCAGCGCATTGTCGACGTCGGTGAACGACTGCACCACCGTCTTGCGGTAGGTCTGCAGCAACTCGTCCTGCTTGGCCTTGGTGTATTCGAAATTGCCGAGGATCCGGCCGCCGTCGAAGATCGGCTGGGTCATGCTGCCGACCAGGTTGAAGAAGGCGGCATGCGGCTGGAACAGCGAGACCAGCGCCTGGCTCTGGTAGCCGCCCGTCCCGGTCAGCTGGATGCTCGGGAAGAACTGCGCCCGCGCGCTGCCGACATTGGCGGTGGCGGATGCAAGCTGCGCCTCCTGCCGGCGGATGTCGGGACGCTGGGTCAGCAATTCAGACGGCAGGCCCGGCGTAACGCGCGGGATCGCAACGGCGTTGAGCGAGCCGCCGGAGACGCGCACGCTTTCCGGCGGTCGCGACACCAGCACCGCGAGCGCATTGATGCTCTGGTCGAGCGTCTGCCGCAGCGGCGGCACTAGCGCGCGCTGGTTGGCGAGCACAGTCTCCTGCTGCGCGACGTCGAGATCGGAGCCGGTGCCGGCCTTGAAGCGCTCCTTGATCGCATTGAGGATGCGCTCGGCGCTGGCGATGTTGCGCTGCGCGGTGCGCAGCCGGTCCTGCGTCGCGAGCACGGTGAAATAAGCATTGGCGACGCTCGCCAGCGTGGTCAGCGCCACCACCTCGCGGTCGAACCGGTTGGCAACGGCGGTCTCCTCCGCCGCCTGCGCGGCGTCGCGGTTCTGGCCCCAGAAGTCGAGCTGATAGCTGGCGCTCAGCGAGGCGTTGTAGTTCACCACCTCGCGCCCGCCATTGGTGAGGCCGCTGGCGCTGGAGCCGGAGGTGCGCGAGTAGGTTTCCGATCCGTTGAGATTGAGGGTCGGCAGCAGCGCCGCGCCGGCCTGCCGCGCCAGCGCGTCGGCCTGGCGGAAGCGCGCAACCGCAGCGGCGATGTCGAGGTTGACGGTCTGCGCCTCCTCCATCAGCTGCGTCAGCTCCTTGGAGCGGAAGCCCCGCCACCAATCGAGCGTCGGAAGCGCGTCGCCCGGCCGGCCGAGACGCACGGCCTTGTAGCCCTGCGGCACGTCGAGCGCAGGATCCGGGATGTCCTGGGTCAGAATGCAGCCGGCAGAACCAACGACCAGGCCGAGCGCAACGAGCGAACGTGCCGCGAGCCGGCGCACGCGGGCGGCGAGGCCGAACCGGCCTCCAGGCACCATCACGGACATGGGCTGGGTCACACCCGTTCTCCGCCGAAGCCAGACTTCGCCCGTGGCGCACGAATGACGCGTTCAGCGATGGTCTGGGTGACGTTCACGGGGGTATGCTTCAAATGGAACCTGCCTGTCCCATCCTACCCTTGGGACCATGGGGCGGACAGCCCCGTCACAATTGCGCGGCGTCGCATCGCAAGCGATTCGTGGCTACCTTGAATGCCGACTTTTCCCTATTTTTTACGGCATTTCCGCGCTTTTCGGCCCGGTGCCGGAAGTCACGATTCTTACAAAGATTTCATGGGGATTTCTCGGCTCCTGTTGCATTGAATCCGCAAGATGTGCCGGCGCGGCGCCAGACTCGCGCCACTGCGCACCGCGCCGTCAGGTCTTGATTGGCCGAGAGCGCGCAACTCATGCAAAACCGCGGACCACAGGATGATTCTGCTGGCCGACCCGACCGCCGCAAAACGGCGTTCTCCCCAAGCTCGAGACATCCGCGCGTGCGAGGTCAAGCGTGTTGAACCCGTCTTTTGCCGCAGTGCAAAAGCCCTTCCCTTTTTCGATCAGCACACTAGGTTCGCCAAGCAAGACCCAGCCCGGCAAAGAAATTCCCCGACATGATATTCAACAAAGACGTCATCGAAGCGATTGGCAACACCCCGCTCATCAAGCTGAAACGCGCGTCCGAACTGACCGGCTGCACCATTCTCGGCAAGGCCGAATTCATGAACCCGGGCCAGTCGGTGAAGGATCGTGCCGGCAAATGGATGATCCTGGAGGCCGAGAGGCGCGGCACGCTGAAGCCCGGCGGCCTCGTGGTCGAGTCGACCGCGGGCAATACCGGGATCGGGCTTGCTGTCGTGGCGAGTGCGCGCGGCTACCGCACCCTGATCGTCATTCCGGAGACGCAGAGCCAGGAAAAGAAGGACATGCTGCGGCTGTGCGGTGCCGAGCTGGTCGAGGCGCCGGCGCTGCCTTTCGCCAATCCGAACAACTATCAGCATCTCGGCAGGCGTCTCGCGGAGCAGCTGCGCAAGACCGAACCGAACGGCGTGCTGTTTGCCGACCAGTGGAACAACCTCGACAATCCCAAGGCGCATTACGACTCGACCGGACCGGAAATCTGGCAGCAGACCGACGGCAAGGTCGACGGCTTCATCTGCTCGGTCGGCACCGGCGGCACGCTTGCCGGCATCAGCCGCTACCTGAAGGAAAAGAACCCGGCCGTCGTCACCGCCTGTGCCGATCCGCACGGCTTCGGGATGTACGAACTGTTCAAGAATGGGCAGGTCAAATCGACGCCGGGCGATTCGATCACGGAAGGCATCGGGCTCGGACGCGTCACGCCGGTGGTCGAGACGGCGAAGGTCGACACCGCGTTCCTGATCTCCGACGAGGAAGCCGTGACCATCATCTATGAGCTTTTGGAGCACGAAGGCCTGTGCCTCGGCGGCTCGACCGGCGTCAACATCGCGGGCGCGATCCAGCTCGCCAAGCAGCTCGGCCCCGGCAAGACCATCGTCACCATCCTCTGCGACTCCGGCAACCGCTATCAGTCCAAGCTGTTCAACCCGGCCTTCATGCGCTCGAAGAACCTGCCGGTCCCGGAATGGCTGGAAAAGCGCAGCAAGATCGAGCTGCCGCTGGTCTAGGGAGCGAATGCGTCCCCGCAGACGTCATTGCGAGGAGCTATTGCGACGAAGCAATCCATGCTTCCGATGCGGAGGATTGGATTGCTTCGCGGAGCCTGTCATCCGGCGGCGCTTTGCGCCGACCGGGTGGCTCGCAATGACGGCAGAAATCACCGCAGAATCTGGCTCAGGAACAGCTTCGACCGCGCGTGCTGCGGGTTGGCGAAGAATTCCTGCGGCGTGTTCGATTCGATGATCTGGCCCGCGTCCATGAACACGACGCGGTTGGCGACCTCGCGGGCAAAGCCCATTTCGTGGGTCACGACCAGCATGGTCATGCCCTCCTTGGCAAGATCGACCATGGTGTCGAGCACTTCCTTGACCATCTCCGGGTCGAGCGCCGAGGTCGGCTCGTCGAACAGCATCACCTTCGGGTTCATGGTCAGCGCGCGGGCGATCGCAACGCGCTGCTGCTGACCGCCCGACATCTGGCCGGGAAACTTGTTGGCCTGATGCGGGATCTTGACCCGCTCGAGGAACTTCATCGCGGTGGCCTCGGCATCCTTCTTCGGGATGTTGCGCACCCAGATCGGCGCCAGCGTGCAATTGTCGAGCACGGTGAGATGCGGGAACAGGTTGAAGCTCTGGAAAACCATGCCGACCTCGCGGCGGACTTCGTCGACACGGCGAAGGTTCGGGCCGAGGTCGATGCCGTCGACCACGATCTCGCCCTCCTGGAATTCCTCCAGCGCGTTGATGCAGCGGATCAGGGTCGACTTGCCCGAACCGGATGGGCCGCAGATCACGATGCGCTCGCCCTTGCCGACCTCCAGGTTGATGTCGCGCAGCACGTGGAAGTCGCCGTACCATTTGTTGAGAGTGGAAATGTTGACGATCGGGGTTGTGGACATGGTGACCTTGTTCAGTGGCGGCGGTGAGCGTTGAGCCGGTTTTCGACGAACAGCGAGTAGCGCGACATTCCAAAGCAGAACACGAAGTAGATCATTCCAGCGAAGGCGAAGCCGGTAAAGGCCGTGGTCGGCGTCGACCAGGTCGGATCGGAGAACGTCGCGTGCAACGATCCCAAGAGGTCGAACAGTGCGACGATCGAAACCAGCGAGGTGTCCTTGAACAGGGCGATGAAGCTGTTGACGAGACCCGGAATGACGTGGCGCAGCGCCTGCGGCATCACGATCAGCGACGTGGTCTTCCACCAGGACAGGCCGAGCGCGCTCGCCGCCTCGCCCTGCCCGCGCGGGATTGCGGCGAGGCCGCCGCGCACCACCTCGGCCTGATAGGCGCCGGCAAACAGCGCAATGCCGATCAGCGCGCGGACCAGCCCGTCGACGTTGAAGTTGCCCGGCAGGAACAGCGGCAGCATGTAGGTTGCGAAGAACAGCACGGTGATCAGCGGCACGCCGCGCCAGAACTCGATGAAGGCGATCGAGAATATCCGGATCAGCGGAATGGTCGAGCGGCGGCCCAGCGCCAGCGCGATCCCGATCGGCATCGAGGTGACGATGCCGGTGACCGACACCACCAGCGTCACCAGGAGGCCGCCCCACAGCCTGGTATCGACGATAGGCAGTCCGCCGCGGTCGAGCCCCATCAGCTTGATCACGATCGCGATGCCGGCGAAGCTCGCCAGGCTCCCGAGCAGCGCCCGTTGTCCGGTTCGCATGCCGCCGCCGAGGAAAAACAGGATCAGCGAGACGATCGCCGTGGTCAGCAGGAAGTCGAACCACAGCGGCTGGCTCGACAACTGGAGCTGCTCGCGCAGCCAGGTCAACGGAAAGATCAGCCAGCCGATCAGGCTGCCGGCGAGCACGATGATGTTGCCGACGGCCCACAGCAGCGGCCCGATCGCCGAACTCCGGCTGAGATTGACCAGCACCTGACCGGCATTGACGATGCTGTCGTCGAACAGCTGCAACAGGCTCGCCACCCAGCTGACGCCGAAACCAGATAGTCCGCCGCCGCGCAGCAGGAAGAAGGCGATCGCCGGGAACGCGAAGAAGAACAGACTCGCATTCAGGCCCTTCGCCGGCAGGCGCGGAATAAGGAGTGGCAGCAACAGGACGGCCGCAAGGACGAAGGTCAGGTTGACGCGCCAGCGTTCGGCTTCCGGATAGAAGCCGTAGATCAGCTGGGTGAGCTTGGCCTGGATGTAGGGCCAGCAGGCGCCGACCTGACGGCCGGCGGTCTCGGCGAGACACGCATTGCGGTCCTTGCCGCTCCAGACCGCATCGACCAGCAGGAACTTGAACGCGGGAACGATCGTGTACCAGAGCAGCCCCAGCGCCAGGATCGTCAGCAGGATGTTGGTCGGCGAATTCAACAGCCGCGTGCGGATGAAACCGACGAGGCCGGTGGTCTTCACCGGCGCCCGGCGTTCAGGCACCAGGTCCTGCCGGACGAAGGATGACGCGGTGGCGTCGGTCATGCCCCAAGGCTCCGGTTGATGCGCCAGCCATAGACGCTCATGATCGCGCTGGTGACCAGCGAGATCAGCAGGTACACGCCCATGGTGATGGCGATGATCTCGATCGCCTGGCCGGTCTGGCTCAGCGTCGTTCCGGCAAATACCGAGACCAGGTCGGGATAGCCGATCGCGACCGCCAGCGACGAATTCTTGGTCAGGTTGAGGTACTGGTTGGTCAGCGGCGGAACGATGACGCGCATCGCCTGCGGCACGACGATCAGCCGCAAGGTGGTGCCGCGCGACAGGCCGAGCGACGAGCCGGCTTCCATCTGTCCCTTATGGACCGACAGAATGCCGGCGCGGACGATCTCGGCGATGAAGGCCGCCGTATAGGTCGACAGCGCGACCACCAGCGCAACCAGCTCCGGAATCACCCGCGCGCCGCCGGCGAAGTTGAAGCCCTTGAGTTGCGGCAGCTCGAAGGTCACCGGCAGCCCGAACACCAGCATCGTCACCAGTGGCAAGCCAGCCAGCAGGCCGAGTACATAGGGCCAGATCCGGATCGCCTGCCCGCGTTGAAACAGCGCCCGCCTCGCATAGCCGCGCAGCGCCAGCGCGCCTGCGACGCCAATCGCGAGCGCGATCAGAAGCGGATCGAGCCCGGGCTCGCCGATCGGCCGCGGGATCACCAGCCCGCGATTGGAGAGGAAGAAGGCGTTGAACAGCGAGATGCTCTGGCGCGGCCCCGGCAGCGCCGCCAGCACCGCGAGGTACCAGAATAACAGCTGGAACAGCAGCGGCAGATTGCGGACGATCTCGACATAGATCTCGCCGAGCCGCGCCAACAGCCAGTTCGGCGACAGCCGGCACAGCGCAATGATGAAGCCGATGATGGTGGCGAAGACGATGCCAATGCCCGCAACCAGCAGCGTGTTGAGCAGGCCGACGAAGAACACCCGCGTATAGGTGTCCGACCCCGAATACGGGATCAGGTTCAGGCTGACATCAAAGCCCGCATTGTTTTTGAGAAACCCGAACCCGGAGGCAATGCGCTGCGACTCCAGGTTGGCGCGGGCATTGGCCACGATCTCATAGGCGACCCAGGCCAACACCGCCGCGAACACGATCTGCACGGCAAGGCCAGTCCAGCCGGACTGGCCGCCGAGCGCGCGCTTCAGGCGGAAGATGAACTGAGGCGGTGGTTTTCGGGGCTCGGTCGTCATCGCCGCAGCCGCCTCGTCGCCGATCAGCGGATCGGAGGCGCGTACTGGATGCCGCCCTTGTTCCAGAGATTGTTGAGCCCGCGTGCGATCTGCAGCTTCGATCCGACGCCGACGTTGCGATCGTACATCTCGCCGTAATTGCCGACGGCCTTGATGATGCGGGAGAACCAGTCCTTGGTCAGGCCGAGCTGCTCACCGAGATTGCCGTCGGTGCCGAAGGCGCGCTTGAGGTCGGGCTTGTCCGACTTGGCCATCTCGTCGACGTTCTTCTGGGTGACACCGAGTTCCTCGGCATTGATCTGGGCGAACAGCGCCCACTTCACGATGTCGAACCACTGGTCGTCGCCATGGCGAACCATCGGGCCGAGCGGCTCCTTGGAGATGATCTCGGGAAGCACGACGTGGTCGGCCGGGTTGGCGAGCTTCAGCCGCTGCGCATAGAGCTGGGACACGTCGGAGGTGAACACGTCGCAGCGGCCGGTCTCGTAGGCCTTCACGGTCTCGTCGGCACCGGCGAACGCGATCACCTCGTACTTCATGTTGTTACCCTTGAAGTAGTCGGCGAGGTTCTGCTCGGTCGTGGTGCCGGTCTGCACGCAGACCGACGCGCTGTTCAGCTCCAGCGCCGAGTTTACCTTCAGCGACTTCTTCACCAGAAAGCCCTGCCCGTCATAATAGGTCACGCCGGTGAAGTTGGCGCCGAGCGAAGTATCGCGCGACAGCGTCCAGGTGGTGTTGCGCGACAGCACATCGATCTCGCCCGACTGCAGCGCGGTGAAGCGGTCCTTGGCCGACAGCGGCACGAACTTGACCTTGGACGGATCGTCGAAGATCGCCGCCGCGATGCCACGGCAGATGTCGACGTCGATGCCGGTCCAGTTCCCCTTGTCGTCCGGCGACGAGAAGCCCGGCAGGCCGCCGCTGACGCCGCAGGACAGCTGGCCTCGGTCCTTGACCGTCTTGAGGGTTTGCGCCGAGGCGGCCTGGACCGACAGGGCGGCGGCAGCGGCGAGGGTGACAGCCAGGGATACGCGTTTCATGGGCGGGGCCTTTCAGGGTCGTCCGGTGGACGTTTGCATTGTGATCGCCTCGCGTTCACGGGCCATCCCAATGATCCCTTGCAGCAAAAATGCCGATTTGACCGGCAGTTTGACCTGCAAACCGGTCAGGCAACGGATCGTAGGTCGCGGCAGGCCCCTCAACGTGCGGCGACTGGTAGTTGCGCCGCATCACATAGCGACTGACGAGCCGGGTCAAGGGGTTGACGCATGTCTTCTACCTCTTGTTAGTAACACCTCCCGGCCCGGCCCCGCCTTCCCGGCGCGGTACGGCTGCGGCAAAAAGTCTAAAGTTTAACGGCAGCGCTCCATGACCTCCTCCGACGGCTCCACGCCCTCCCACCCGCAACAGGCCGCCACCCGCCTGGTCACGGCCGGCCGCGACACCGAGGCCCAGAAGGGCTTTGTCAATCCGCCGGTGTTTCACGGCTCGACCGTGCTCTATCCGACCGCGGAGGACCTCCACGCCCATCGCGCCGAATTTACCTACGGCCGCCACGGCAGCCCGACCACGCGGGCGCTGCAGGACGTGCTGATGGCGCTGGAAGGCCCGCAATGCGCCGGCGTCGGCCTTGCCCCGTCGGGACTGGCGGCGATCAGCACCACGCTGCTCGCCGTGCTCAAGACCGGCGATCACCTCCTGGTGTGCGACAATGCCTATCGGCCGACCCGCAATTTCTGCGACAACATGCTCAAGCGCTACGGCATCGAGACCAGCTATTTCGATCCGCTGATCGGCGCCGGCATCGAGACGCTGTTCAAGCCGAACACCCGCGCGGTGCTGATCGAAGCGCCCGGCTCGCAGACGTTCGAGATGCCGGACGTGCGGGCGATATCGGCCGTGGCGCACGCCCGCGGCGCGCTCATGATCGACGACAACACCTGGGCGACGCCGCTCTATCACCGCTCGCTCGAACAGGGCGTCGACATCAGCATGCAGGCCGGCACCAAATATATCGGCGGCCACTCCGACATCATGTTCGGCACCATCGCAGCCAATGCGAAAGCCTGGCCGCTGATCCAGGAGGCGATCCGCCTGCTCGGCGTCTGCGCCGGCCCCGACGACGTCTATCTCGCGCTGCGCGGGGTTCGCACGCTATCGGTGCGGCTTGCGCAGCACCACCGCTCCGGACTCGAGATCGCGCGCTGGCTCGGCGCGCGGCCCGAGGTCGATCGCCTGCTGCACCCTGCCCTCGACACCGATCCCGGGCACGCGATCTGGAAACGCGACTTCACCGGCGCCTCCGGGCTGTTCAGCATCGTGCTGAAGCCGGTGCCACAGACCGCGGTCGATGCAATGCTGAACGCGCTCACTTTGTTCGGCATGGGCTTTTCCTGGGGCGGCTTCGAAAGCCTCGCCATCCCGTTCGACTGCAGCGACTATCGCACCGCGACCAAATGGTCGCCGGGCGGGCCGACGCTGCGGCTGCATATCGGGCTCGAGAATCTCGACGACCTCAAGGCCGATCTCGACCGTGGATTTGCGGCGTTGAAGGCCGCGCTCTGATCCTCGCGCCCTGCCACGTTAGACGACATTAACCACGCTCCACCGGCGCTGACGCCGCGTTGCGACCAACGTCGTACGCCTTAAGCACGCGCGATCTCCGGGATTCTGCGGAGATGCAACGGCGCCGATAACTCGCCGTTCACCATCCCCACCAATCCCTTAATTGTCCGGACCTTCCATCAAGTTCCCTTATACTTTTGCGGCCGTAGTGATGCCTCGGGAAGGGCTGTCAGTGCCGCAAGGACGCGATTGCCCTGTGTGAAGGGCATTCAGACAATCGCATGAAAACGGCACGCATCGTGGTCCTCGGCATCGCCGGCGTCGCAGGCCTCGCGGCCATGTATCTCGCGAGCGTTGGCGATCGCAAACCGGCGCCGGTCGCGCCGCCCGTCGCGCAACTGCCGACCGTCGAAGTGCTGGTCGCTAAGTCCGACATCGGGCTCGGTCAATCGGTCAAGGCCGAAGACATCCAGTGGCAGCGCTGGCCGGCCGAAACTGCAAGCAGCGCGTTCATCCGTCACGACGCCAACGCCAATGCCATGAACGACATCATCGGTTCGATCGCACGCGCGCCCTTCATCGTCGGCGAACCGATCCGCGAGCAAAAGCTGGTCAAGGCCAACGGAAGCGGCTTCATGGCCGCGATCCTGCCCTCCGGCATGCGCGCGATTTCCACCGAAATCTCGCCGGAGACGGGCGCCGGCGGCTTCATTCTGCCGAACGACCGCGTCGATGTGATCCTGTCGCGTCGCGACAAGAATCCCGATCAGCAAGGCGGCCGCGATATCGTCACCACTGAAATCCTGCTGTCCAACGTCCGCGTGCTGGCGATCGACCAGGCGCCGAAGGAGAAGGACGGCAACAACTCCCTCGTCGGCAAGACCGTGACCCTCGAGCTCAAGCCCGAACAGGCCGAGACGCTGGCGCGCGCCCGGCAGAGCGGAACGCTGGCGCTGGCGCTGCGCAGCATCGCCGACGTCAACGAGCAGACCGACGAGACCAGAGACCATGCCCCGAAGCGGGGCGAGAGCATCAAGGTGGTGCGCTTCGGCATCCCGAGCTCTCTGACGACACAGAAGTGATGGGGGCTTCGATATGACGACGGGTGCGAAACAAATGGCGACGTCGGCCACGCTGGTCCGCGCGCTGTCATTGTCGGCGATCACTGCGCTGATGCTGATCCCTGCCCTTGCCAGCGCGACCGATCCCGACAAGAACGCGGATGTCGCGGTGACGAGCAGCATCGCCGCCAAGACGCGCTCCGTCTCGCTCGGCGTTGGCAAGTCGGTCGTGGTCGATCTGCCGCGCGAGGCCAAGGACGTTCTGGTCGCCGATCCCAAGATCGCCAACGCCGTGATCCGCTCGGCGCAGCGCGCCTATATCATCGGCGCGGCAGTCGGCCAGACCAACGTGGTGTTCTTCGACGCCGACGGCAACCAGGTCGCCTCCTACGACATCGCGATCAAGCGCGACCTTAACGGAATGCGCGCCGCGCTGAAGCAGATGCTGCCCGGCGTCCAGATCGAGGGCGTCGGCGACAGCGTCGTCCTGACCGGCACGGTGGCAAGCCCGGTCGAGGCCCAGCAGGCCGGCGACATCGCCGCCAAACTGGTCGGCAGCGCCGACAAGGTCGTCAATTCCATCGTGGTCCGCGGCCGCGACCAGGTGATGCTGAAAGTCACCGTCGCCGAAGTCCGCCGGGACGTCGTCAAGCAGCTCGGCGTCGACCTCAGCGCCAACATGAACTACGGCACCGCCGCGGTGGTCTTCAACAACGCCAACGCCTTCACCGCCAATAACGGTGCGCTCGCCCCCAACAACGGGCTGACGGGCGCAGCCCTGAACAAGCTCGGCGTGCCGACCGTCACGGCGACGCTGCGCGCGATGGAGAGCGCGGGCGTGGTCAAGACGCTGGCCGAGCCCAACCTCACCGCGATCTCCGGCGAGTCGGCGACCTTCATCTCGGGCGGCGAGTTTCCGATTCCGACCGGCGTCACCTGCCAGACGACGACGTCGGGCACGATCGGCAATTGCGTGCAGACCGTCAGCTTCAAGAAGTTCGGCATCTCGCTCAACTTCACGCCGGTGGTGCTGACCGAGGGACGGATCAGCCTGAAGGTGATGACCGAGGTCTCCGAAGTCTCGATGGAGAACGCCCTGACCGGCGGCCAGAACGGCACGACCATTCCCTCGATCAAGACCCGCCGCGCCGACACCACGCTGGAGGTGCCCTCCGGCGGCTCGATCGCGATGGCCGGTTTGATCCAGGAGCAGACCAAGCAGGCCATCAACGGCATGCCCGGCGTCGATCAGATCCCGATCCTCGGCCAGCTCTTCCGGAGCCAGGACTTCGTCAACAACGAGACCGAGCTCATGGTCATCGTGACGCCCTACGTGGTGCGCGCCGTTGCGCAGAAGGAGCTGTCCCGTCCCGACGACGGATTTGCCCCGGCTTCCGACGCGCAGTCGGCACTGCTGGCGCGCGTCAATCGCATCTACGGCGTCGCCGCCCGCAGCGAGCCGATCGGCGCCACGCCGGTCAATTTCGGCTTCATCATCGACTGAGGCGCGGACCTGAAGGGGTTGGGGGATCCTATGATGACACGCAACACACAAGCCGGTCGTGCCAGGACGCTGTCGCTGTTGGGCGCCGTCGTCGTCAGCGCGATCGCGCTCGGCGGCTGCAATCTGACGGGCGACAATCTTGCCACCGGCACCGTGGGCGACGACTACCGGCAGCGGCATCCGATCGCGGTGACCGAGGGCGAACAGTCGATCGTCGTCTTCGTCGGCCGCGCCCGCGGCAACCTCACCGAAGCGCAGCGCGACGACGTCATGGGGCTGGCGCGCACCTGGCGCCGCGAAGGCACCGGCGCGATTGCGATCGACGTGCCGGCCGACAGCTCGAACTCGCGCTCGGCACAGGCGGTGTATCAGGAGATCCGCGGCCTGCTGGCGTCGATGGGCGTACCCGCCCATGCCATCACCAAGCGCTCCTACCATCTCGATGATCCGCGCGCGCTTCCGACCATTCGGCTGAGCTATCCGAAGATGGCCGCCGTCGCCGGTCCCTGCGGAGTGTGGCCGAGCGACCTCGGTCCCTCGATCTACAATCCGAACTACAACCAGAACAAGCAGTACGACAATTTCGGCTGCGCCACGCAGCGTAACCTTGCCGCGATGGTCGCCAATCCGTCCGACCTCGAACAGCCGCGAACCGAGACCGCAGCCTATACGCCGCGCCGTACGATCGCGTTCGATAAATACCGCAAGGGTGAGTCGACCGCGACCGCCTACCCCGAAGCCGAGAAAGCCAAGCTGAGCGACGCCGCGAAATGACCGAACAACAAGACGAGCCGCAGCACGCCAACGATTACATCGCGCCGGCGCCGCGGATTTCCGTGCAGGCCTTCTGCGCCAGCGTCGCGACCGCCGCGAACGCACGCGCGGCTGCCGACGACCGCCGGCTAGCCAAGGCTCATCTCTCGGTCCATATGGGCGGCATCGCCGCGGCGATCGACGCCTACCACAAGGCGCCGACGCCCAACGTCATCATGCTCGAGACCGAGCCGGATCATGATTTCCTGGCCGGTCTCGACGAGCTCGCCACGGTCTGCGATCCCGGCACCCGCGTCGTGGTGCTCGGCACGGCCGGCGAGACTGCGCCGTATCGCGAACTGGTCCGGCGCGGCGTCAACGACTACGTCATCGGGCCGGTCAAGGTGCTCGACATCGTGCGCTCGATCTGCAGCCTGTTCTCGGCCTCCGAAGCGGTCTCGGTCGGCCGCCTGATCGCGGTCGCGGGCGCCAAGGGCGGCGTCGGCGCCTCGACCATTGCCCACAATGTCGCCTGGACCATCGCACGCGACCTCGGGCTGGATTCGGTCGTCGTCGATCTCGACCTCGCCTTCGGTACCGCCGGGCTGGACTACAATCAGGACCCGGTGCAGGGCATCGCCAACGCCGTGTTCTCGCCCGAGCGTCCGGACTCTGCCTTCATGGAACGCCTGCTCGCAAAGTGCGGCGATCATCTCAGCCTGCTGGCGGCGCCGGCCACCCTCGACCAGGTCTACGATTTCGGCGCCGAGGCGTTCGATGCCATCTTCGATACGATGCGCATGACAACGTCCTGCATCGTGCTCGACGTGCCGCATCAATGGACCGCCTGGACCAAACGCGTGCTGGTCGGTGCCGACGATATCCTGATCGTGGCCGAGCCCGACCTCGCCAACATGCGCAACACCAAGAACATGATGAACCTGTTGAGGACCGCGCGTCCGAACGACCGTCCGCCGCTCTACTGCCTGAACCAGGTCGGCATGTCGAAGCGCCCCGAGATCGAGGTCAAGGATTTCGCCAAGACCATCGAGAGCCAGCCGATCGCGGCGATCCCGTTCGACTGCAGGCTGTTCGGTGAAGCCGCCAACAACGGCCAGATGATCGCGGAAGTCTCCGCGCGTCACCGCACCACAAGGACTTTCCTGCAGATTGCGCAACGCCTCACCGGCCGTCCCGATCTCGCCGAAGCCCGCGAGTCGTTCCTGTCGCCCATCCTCAGGAAGCTGCAGTCGCGCCGAAATGACGGGCGCCGGGCCGCCGGCTAGCGTCCCGCTAGCGCTCTAGTCGCGGCGACTGGCTGCGACCGGGATCTTCTCGGCGTCGGTGCGGCTCGCATCCCTGCGCGCCAACAGTCGCTTCAGCGCGGCGACGTTGGCTGAGCCCTGCTCCGCCGGCAAATCGGCCTTCATGATGGTTTCCGCCTCGGACTGGCGGCCCTGCAAGCCAACCACGACGGCGAGATTGGTTCGCACCCGCATGTCGCCGGGGGCGCGCTCCCGCGCGCGGCGCAGCGTCTCCTCGGCCTTCGGCAGGTCCTTCGACAGCAGATAGGACAGCCCGATATTGGAGAGCACTGACGGATCGTCAGGCACGATCTTCAGCGCACTCGCATAATACTGCCGCGCCTCGTCGTGGCGATCGAGTTGGTCGAGCACGGCGCCCTGCGCCGACAGGATGCGCCAGTCCGGATCTTCCGGCGTATGCGCGCGCCCGAGCACGTCGAATGCCTGCTGGAAATTGCCGTTGTCGGCGAGCGCCCGTCCGTAACCCGCGAGCAGCGCCTTGTTGCTGGGCTGCGCCAGCACCGCCTGCTCCATGACGGCGACCGCCTGGGCCCGCTGGCCGGTGGCGCGCAGCGCCCGGGCGTATTTCAGCGCGGCGTCGGTGTCTTTCGGGTTGGCGCGGACGCGCTCGTGGTAGGTCGCGATGTCGCGCCGCGGATCGGCCGGGGCCGGCGTGGCCTCCGCCGTGTCTCCCAATGAGCCGGTGATGTCAGACGGGCCGGAGGTTTGACAGGCAGACAACCCGATCAGCAGGATCGCGGCAGATACCGTGCCCGCGAGACGGCGCACGCGGCCTGAGGGTCGGGGGAATTTCTCAAACATAAAGCGAGACTCGGAACGGCGAAGGTTCCGGGATGCTCACAGCTTAACCCTAAGGTCCGGTTAAGGATGCCATCATGTCGCCGTCATCCGGCCCAGATGCGGTGCCGGACGCCTGGCGAGAAAGCAGCCAAATGGCAGCTTCAGTCGACTTCAGTCGACGAACTGGGCGCCGAACTCGTGCCCGATTTGCCAGGCCAGCCGGCACTGACGCGGACTGCCGGTCGACAGGATGATGGTGAATTCCGGCGGGATCTCCAGATATTCGGCGATCACCTTGACGCCGCCGGCTGAAATATCGGTGATCATGCAGTCGCGTGGCAGCGACCCTGTGCCCAGCTGAATTTTGGCGACGCTCCGGCACGGGCGGCGTTCGCTCTTGCGGCGATTCATAAACATTCTGATCCCCAAGCCTTTCTGGGCAACTTCCTGGCCTATCGTCATAGCTGGGAAAGATTGGAAACTGCCTAGCGGAACCCATCGCAATTGAGCGGTCGCGTTCGAGATTCGTTTACCGGGGGCGCCCTCGCCGGGAGACACGAGCTTTGATCAATCAACGATTGAATAGTTGAATGATATGTGCTGCAGGTCGAATGACGTCTACCCGATAGGCCGCCTCACTCGATAGCGTGCGTCGCTCCCGCCGTGGTCGCATGAGAACAAAAAGGGGTTGATCGCCAGTCGATAGACGATACCTATGTTCATTCGACTCGAATTCGCCGGGATGCCAGGAAGCATGGGAAGCATTGTTCTGCTCGATCTGATGGGGGGCGTGGCGCTCCTGCTGTGGGGCCTGCACATGGTCCATAGCGGGATTCTGCGCGCCTTCGGACCGGATTTGCGGCTGCTGCTCGCCCGGGCGCTGCGCAATCGCTTTACCGCCCTTGGCGCCGGCCTCGGCCTGACCGCCCTGCTCCAGAGTTCGACCGCGACTGCCCTGATCACCAGTTCCTTCGCCGCCGAAGAGATCGTCAGCCTGGTGCCGGCGCTCGCGATCATGCTCGGCGCCAATATCGGCACCACGCTGATCGTGCAGGTGCTGTCGTTCAACGTCGCCGCCACCGCGCCGGTCCTGTTCATCGTCGGCCTCGTTGCGTTCCGCAGCGGGCCGCGCTCCCGGATCAAGGATCTCGGCCGCGTCTCGATCGGCCTCGGCCTGATGCTTCTGGCGCTGCACATCCTGCTCGATACGATGGCGCCCGCCGAGAATGCTCCGGGCGTGCGCGTGTTCCTGGGCGCGATCACCGGCGATCCCGTGCTCTGCATCCTGATCGGCGCCGTCGTCACCTGGCTGGTCCATTCCAGTGTCGCCAGCGTGCTGCTGGTGATGTCGCTGGCCTTTTCCCAGTTCATCTCGCCCTATGCCGCATTTGCGCTGGTGCTCGGCGCCAACCTCGGCAGTGCCATCAATCCGCTACTGGAGGGCGCGCGGCGCGACAATCCGGCGAGCTACCGGCTGCCGGTCGGCAATCTCGTCAACCGCGTCGTCGGCATCCTGCTGGTGGCGCCGTTCCTGCGCCCGATCACCGAGATCATCTACGCCTGGCAACCCGATCTCGCCAAGGCGACTGCGCTGTTCCACATCGCCTTCAACGTTGCGACCGCGCTGCTGTTCATCGGCGTGCTCGACCACATGGCGCGGCTGCTCGAGCGTCTGCTGCCGAAGCGAGCGCAGGAGACCGATCCATCACGGCCGCGCTATCTCGACGAAAGTGCGCTGGAGACGCCTTCACTGGCGCTGGCCGATGCGGCGCGCGAGGTGCTGCATATGGGCGATCACACCGAGGCCATGCTGCGCAAGGTGATGGCGGCGATGCTGACCAACGATCGCGCCCTGGTTGACCAGGTGTCGAAGATGGACAACACCGTCGACCGGCTGAACGAGGCGATCAAGCTTTACGTCACGAAACTCACCCGCGGCAGCCTGGACGAGCGCGAGGGCCAGCGCGCGATGGAGATCGTCGCGTTCGCGATCAATCTCGAGCATATCGGCGACATCATCGACAAGAACCTGAGCGAGCTCGCGACCAAGAAGATCAAGCATCGCCTGCAATTCTCCACCGAAGGCGCGGAGGAATTGTCGGCGTTCCACAAGCGCACGATCGACTCGCTGCGGATCGCGTTCGGCGTGTTCATGTCGGGCGATGCCAACGAGGCGCGCAAGCTGCTCACCGAGAAGGCGGCGCTGCGCGCGGCCGAATTGGCCGCCGTCGAGCGCCATCTGGAGCGCCTGCGCGAAGGCCGGCCCGAAACCATCGAGACCACTTCGCTGCATCTCGACGTGCTGCGCGACCTTCGCCGCATCCATTCGCACATCTGCTCGGTCGCCTATCCCGTGCTCGACGCCGCCGGCGAGACCGCCGCCGATCGCGAGAGCACCACCATGGAAGCGACCGACGTTGCGGCGCCCGTGCCTTCGAGCTCTCCGGGCTCCTGACCCCGGCAAGGCCCGCCGCGCCGGCATGGCGTGATGCGATCTGCGCTCGCTATGTCGGCGGCCGATGTTCGGAGCCGAAACGCCGCGGCGGAAGCGCGGAGATGGCAGCGAGTTGGTCGATGCTGTCACGCTGGCGATCGAAAGCCCCGAGCAGATCGCCTTGCAGCAGCCGGCCGCCCGACAGCTTCATCCGAAGCGGATCGACGTTGCGGCCGTTGATCCGTACCTCGTAATAGAGGTGCGGTCCCGTCGAGAGCCCGGTCGATCCGACAAAGGCGATCGTCTCGCCCTGACGAACGCGGTCTCCGATCTTCAGCCCGGGCGGGAAGCTTGCGACGTGGGCATAGGTCGTCTCATAACCGCGGTCGTGCCGCACGCGGATATATTTCCCGTACCCGCGTTCGTACCCTTCGGTCTCGACGACGCCGGCGCCCGCGGCCGCGATGGGCGACCCATAGGGCGCCGCATAATCGACGCCCTCATGGAAACGGCGGTCGCCAAGGATCGGATGAATCCGCCAACCAAAGCCGTCGCCAAGGCGGCCGGTCACGACCGGCTTGCGCAACAGGAATTTGGTGATGGACTGGCCGGTCTCATCATAGAAATCGGAGCTGCCATCGTCCGGCGCCGTGAAGCGATAGTACCGGCGGGACTGTCCGCCCGCCGTCAAATCGATGAAGACCAACTCCGGCTGACCGATGTCGTTCGGCGCGTAGATGATCTCGGCCACATCGGCGTCGCCGAGCGGCTCGTCGAGATCGAAATCGCGGCCACAGAGCCGCATCAGTTCAGCAACGATCCCCTGGTCGACGTGGTTGGAGCGCGCAAGCGCGTCAAGGCCGTCACGCAGTGTTTCGCCCGGAACGGAATGCGTATCGATCGACTCACGCAGCGGGCTCTCGCTGCGCGCGGCGATGTCGGGCTGTTCGGGCGCGATCGGCTGGTATTGGCCGCCATCGGTGCGACCGACGGCGGACACATCGGAGCCGGCGCGTTCGATCGACACCTTCGCGACATGGCCGCGCGGCGAACCGGCGTCTTCGCCTTGTTCGATGACCGTGATTTTCTCGCCACCGGACAGCGTCTCCAGAGCGCCAGGCGACGGGAAAGCGGCCAGGATCGCCGGCGCGTCCTCCGCGGCCGCCGCCAGCGCCCGCAGAATGGCGGCCAGCGTGTCGCCGCTTCTCGCGATAATGACATGTCGGCGGTGACGCGACGACGTAGGCGACTTCGGAAGGTTGGTGACGTTGACAGCCTCGCCGATCGGAGCCGGCGGACGCGGCACGTCTTCACCGTCAGCATAGGCGCTGGTGCCGCCCGGCAGTGGGCGCCGCGCTGGACCTGTCCGTATGATGGCTGGCAGCTCCGACAGCAGGTCGCGTTGCGAGCCCGCTCGCGCGTCGTCCTTTTCGTCTCCCCGCGCTTCCTGGTGTGGCTCGAGATCGATCTCCGCGAGCCGCGCTGACACGCGGGTAAATCGACGGACCGCGCCGGCATCGCTCAGCTGCTCAATCTTGAGCGCAGCGGAATTGCCCTGCGGGCCGAGCCTCCGGTCGAGACGATCGCCGCGTCGCGCCTCGTCAACTACCTGCCCTGCGAAGCGCGGAAGTGACACGACCGGCGCGGCTGCGAATCGCGCGTGATCGCCAAACGCCCCGCGAAGCGCGCCGGCAAGAAGAGCGACGGCGGCGGATCCGATCAGAATCGTCCCCGCCATCCAACGGAGGCTGACGGCGCGCCGGTCAGGCAATTTGCGCTCGCCGGTCAGCGGTGGCTCGTCAAGCGACGGAATATCGCGGACGCTCGATAGATAACCACCCGCTTTCGTCGCTTCGTCACGGCTGGTCATCAACGCCCCTCATCCCCTGGGGCACGGTCTCGAGATGCCGCCACGCCCACGGCAAGCCGTAGATGCCATGCCGCTTGGGGCGAATGTTTGACCTTGGTTCAGATTCGGTCGCAATTGATCCCGGGCTGAGCCCGATGCTGGAATCTATCGAGATTCCCGAACAAGGCCCGGCATACTGCTCGCCGCTCCGGCGATGACGGCAATCAGCTATCGACTGTCTTCGACCCGCGGCCGCGGTTCTTCACGATCAGCATGATGTTGCGGATGTAGATCAGCGTGGCGAGACCCTGCCCGATGATGATGACGGGCTCGCGCTTGGCAAGCCCATAGATCAGTGTCATCAGGCCGCCACCCATCGAAAAGAACCAGAACGCCATCGGCACCACGCTCTGGCCGGCGCGTTCGCTGGAAATCCACTGCACGAGGAAGCGCGCGGTGAAGAACAGTTGCGCGATCAGGCCGAACGCCAGCCAGAAGTCGAACTTGGCGATGAACACGTCGTAGAGATAGGCGCTCAGCGCCTGACCGTACTGAATCAGCATCACTTCACCTCGGTCACGCCTGGCACGCCAGCGACATCGGGCACTTCAGCGACCACTTCAGTGACGACCGGCGTCGGCTTCTTGCGGCGGATCAGCCACCACACGCCGGCGAGATCCATGATCCCGATCCAGAGCCGGTCGAAAAATCCATAGTTCGACACGCCGGAATGGCGCGGCCGGTCGACGACGTCGACATAGGCAATCGCCAGCCCCTCGCGGCGGACCAGTGCCGGAAGAAAACGATGCAGCCCGTCGAAGTAAGGCATCGCCAGAAACACCTCGCGCGGAAACGCCTTCAGGCCGCATCCGGTGTCGCGGGTGCCGTCGCGCAGGATGATGCCGCGCACCGTGTTGGCGATGCGCGATTGCAGCTTCTTGAAGCCGGTGTCCTTGCGCCCGACGCGCTGGCCCGCGGCGAGGCCGACGCGACCGTTGCCGCTTTCGACCGCCGCGATCAGGTCCGGCAGGAAGGCGGGATTGTTCTGCCCGTCACCGTCGAGCGTCGCCACGATCGCGCCGCGCGCGGCGCGCACGCCGCTGCGCACGGCCGCCGACTGGCCCGACGAGGTTGCGTGGCGGAGCTGCCGGAGATTGCGCCGCCCGGCCATGACCGCGCTCAGCCGCTCGCCAGTGGCATCGGTCGAGCCGTCATTGACGTAGACGATCTCGTAGGCCCAGCGTCCGTCGAGCGCGGCCGCGATCTCGGCGATCAACGGCGCGATATTGTCCGCCTCGTTGCGCACGGGCACGACGATGGAAACGGCGACCGGCATCTGGTCGGGAGCAGGCAAATCGGCACTCGTGGTTGGTGTTGTCGGCGATGGAACCAGCCCGATCCGGCCGTCGGGCGACCGCTTTTATGGGGCGAAGGCGCTCCTCGCAACCCTTTTGAGACGCCCGTCCGACGGTCCTGACAGCGCCACCACAGTGCCGTCGCGATGAATGGCAAAACCAAGGCGGCGGGCGGCGAACCAGTAGCGCACGACCATTGCGCCGATCACCCCGACCAGCGCGCCGGCCACCACGTCGCTCGGATGATGCGCCAGCAGCACGAGCCGGGTCGCGGCGATGACCAGCGCGTAGACCAGCATCGCGAACCGCGCGCCCGGCCACACCGCGGACACCGCAAAGGCAAGCGCGAACGCCGTGATCGAATGTCCCGACGGAAAGCTCGAATAGGCCTCGGTACCGGCGAAATGCTGGAAGTTGAAGGCATTGGCCTTGCCGCCGACAAAGGGCCGCCCGCGGCCGACGATCCACTTGATCAATTCGCCGACAGCGACCGAGAGCACGACCGACAGAAACAGGTATTGCAGCCTTGTCCCGAAGCCAAGCAAGGTGGCGCGCGGCACGCCGCGCAGCGCAGGCGCCGCCAGCGCGACCACGATCAGCAGCAGGCCAAGCGCGCACAGCACATACTCGTCCTTGCCGAAATCGGTGAGCGTCTTCACCCACCACAGACCCGGCGTGCCGCGTGGCGGCATCAGACTGATCTCGGTGACATCGAACGCATACATCAGCGTGATGATCACGGCGCCGACGATGACGACGAGCAAAAGTCCGTGGCGCGCGGAGCGGCGAGCTGCCTCGGCACGGCGCGAATGCGACGGTGCCCGCACGAGCTGGGCAAAGGACAGCCAAACCAATGTCAGCAATCGTCCGAAATAGTTGGCGGATTCCGGGGTGGCTGGAAGCGCCGGCATGTCATTCCGTCCCTTCGGAACGGAAGATCGCGATCGAGACCGCCTTGCCCTGCGAGATGTTGTAGCCCTCGACGCGCACCGGCGCGTTGTAGCGCAGGCCGATCGCCTCGGCGCGCTGCACGAAGGCGCGCTCCGAGCGCTGTTCGACCAGCGCGAAGCGGCAGGAGCCCTGCCCGAGGAAATCCGCGGCGCCCGATCCGTCGGTGAGCAGCGTCGAGGTATCGGTCATGAACACGAGGCTCGGCTCGTGGAAGCCGGCGGCTGCCGCCTTCGGGCCGACGCAGGTCACGTTGCGCAAGGCGCGTGCGACCTCCTGGCTCGGAAATACGGTGGTAAGCCGCGGCAGCACCACACCATAGGTGCCGGCTGCCATCAGCGCCGCGGCAATCACCGCATTGAGCAGCGAGCGCTCGGCGCGGCTGTCCTCGAACAACCACCACGCGATCAGGCCGAACACCATCGCAACGGCGAACAACGGCCAGGCCGGAAACACCGGCTGATGGATCGCCTTGATGGCGCCGACGATCACCAGCACCGCGCCGAAGGCGGGGATCGCGAACCACCAGGCGGCGCCCCGCAACAGCCACGGCGAGCGCGACAGCACGCGCCGCTCCAGCGCGCCGACGGTCAGGATCGCGATCGCCGGATAGAGCGGCAGCACGTAATGCGGCAGCTTGGTCAGCACGGCCTCGAACACGATCCAGGACGGGATCAGCCAGGCCAGCAGGAACTGCGCACCGGGCTCGCGCCGCGCCCGCCAAACCGCAGGCGCCGCCATGCCGGCGAGCGGCGCACCGGGCCAGAACGTGATCCAGAACAGCAGCAGATAGAGTCCAGGCGGCGCGCCATGGGATTCCTGCGCACCGAGCTTGCTCAGCATGTCGCCGCCGACCGAGTCGGCAAAGAAGGTCTCGCCGGCGCGCAGGAAGATCAGCACGAACCACGGCAGCACCAGCACGAGGGTCCACATCAGCCCCCAGACCGGGCGCATGCGCCAGAACCAGGCCGCCGATCGATCGAGAATCGCAAGCCCCGCCATCGCAAGGCCGACGAACATCAGGATCAGCGGCCCCTTGAGCAGGATGCCGACCGCCAGTGCCGTCCAGAAGACCGCGGGCGGACCCCATGAAGGGTGTGCGGGATCCTCGCCGCGCTGCCACGACAGATAGACTCGCGCCATCGCGCCCATCGCCGCGGTGACGGTCAGCAGCAGCATCGCGTCGGTCTTGGCGAGCCGCGCTTCGACCCCGAGCAGCACGCAGCTTGCCATCATCAGGGCGGCCAGCACCGCCCCCTGCCGCGTCACGAAGGCCAGCGCCGTCCAATAGGTCAGCAAAACGGCGCCGATGGCGCCGATCAGGGACGGCAGGCGGTACACCCAGATGCGGACCTGGGCGCGCGGCACCCCGAGCGCGGAGACGGTCTTCAGCGCAGCCGCCTGCATCCAGTAGATGCCAACCGGTTTCTTGTAACGGACGTCGTCCTGGAAGCGGATGTCGACGAAATCGCCACTCTCGACCATCTGCTTGGTCGCCTGGGCAAAGCGGACCTCGTCACGGTCGATCGGCGGGATGGTGAAGAAGCCCGGCAGGAACAGCACGAGGCAGGTCAGCGTCAGGAACAGGATCGAACGCCATTGGCTGGCCGTTGCGAACTCGAACGCCATGAACAGCCTGCGGCTCGAATGCGCAGGTTTTACAGACTGTTGCCCTGCTCCGAAGCGCCGGGGTTGGAGGCCATCCACCATGGGTTTCGCATACGATGAAACCGCAGCGCAAACAACCGTGCTGTTCCGCTTTCCGGCCGTGCCGCTCCGCTTTCCCGTGCGATCATTGCACGCGGATCACAACGGTATCCGCGGCCCCCGTGGCGTCGATCACGGTGAGCCGCGCAAAGCCCGGCCCGGGCGGCTCGATCAGGCGCTGGCGCCGGCTGTCGATGTCCCCGGCTGAGACACCATTCACGAGCACCGTCAGCGGCAGCACCCCGCCGGCAACCTTGACCGGCAGCGCGGCATTGCGGCCGCCCTCGGATTGATCGACATCGATGCGCGAGCCGTTCAGCGGAAACTGGATGTGCGGAGCCTGGTCGTTGCCGCTACGGACCAGTTCGCCGAGCGGCCGGAAGCGGCGCAGCGGCGGCGGCAGTTTCGCGTTGGATGCGACCAGCACGCCGAGTGGCGGCTTCGGCAATGCCGCCGGGATTTTGCCGGTGCGTGCAAAGGCGTCGAACAGGATCGGCGCCGCGGCGGTGCGGCCCACCAGACCCGGCACCGGCGCGCCGTCGGGACGGCCGACCCAGACGCCGATCGTGACGCGGCCGTCGAAGCCGACCGACCAGGCATCGCGATAGCCATAGCTGGTGCCGGTCTTGAACGCGATCCGGTTGTGCACGCCGTTCTCCGGCGGCGGCGTGCCGAGCAGGACGTTGCCGACCTGCCAGGCCGCAGCCTGATCCATCAGCCGCATCGTGTCGCGGCTGTCATTCTCCTGCATGATCTCGCGCAACGGTTTAGTCGCGCCGAGCCGTGCCAGGCCGGAATAGAGCTGAGCGAGATCCTGCAACGTGATGCCGACACCGCCAAGACCCATCGCAAGGCCCGGCGCCTCGTCCTTCGGCAGCACGAGACTGGTGCCGGCCTGCTTCAGCCGCGACGACAGCCGGCTGGCACCGACCCGGTCGAGCAGCGCGATCGCCGGCACGTTGAGCGACAATTGCAGCGCCTTGCGGATCGGCACCGTGCCCTGGAACGTCATGTCGAAATTTTCCGGCGCGTAGGTGCCGAAGCGGATCGGCCGGTCCTCGATCAGGCTGTCGGGATGGACAAAGCCATCCTCGAAGGCAAGGCCATAGATGAACGGCTTCAAGGTCGAGCCCGGCGAGCGCACCGCGCGCGTCATGTCGACCTGCCCGGCCCGCCGCTCATCGAAATAATCCGCCGAGCCGACGCGCGCGAGCACGTCGCCCGTCTCATTGTCGACCACGACGATCGCAACCGAGACGTCAGGCCCCTGCGCGATGGCGCGGTCGCGCGCCAGCGCCTCCAGGTTCCGTTGTAGCGCGGCGTCGAGCGTCAGCTTGATGACGGGCGCATCCTTCATCGTCGCGATCGCCTGATCGGACGAATGCGGCGCCAGGATCGGAATCTGCTTGCGCATCTTCGGCACCGCCGTCGCAGTGGCCTGCGCGGCATCGTCCTTGGACACCACGCCATCCTCGACCATGCGCTCGAGCACGCGGTCGCGGGCGGCGTGGGCGGCGTCCGGGTAACGATCGAGCCGCCGCCGCTCCGGCGATTGCGGCAGCGCCACCAGCAGCGCGGCTTCGGCGAGCGACAGCCGCTTCGGCTCCTTGCCGAAATAGGCAATCGAGGCGGCACGGATGCCCTCGAGATTGCCGCCGAACGGCGCCAGCGCAAGATAGAGATCGAGGATCTGGTCCTTCGAGAGCTGCCGCTCCAGTTCGACCGCCCGCACCATCTGCCGCAGCTTTGCGTAGACCGAGCGCTGGTGGCGCGGCTCGATCAGCCGCGCCAGCTGCATCGTGATCGTCGAACCGCCCGAGACGATATGACCGCTGGTGAGAAGCTGGAATGCGGCGCGCGACAGCGCCAGCGGATCGATGCCGTGATGCTCATAGAAGCGCTTGTCCTCATAGGCGAACAAGAGCTTCAGATAGGTGGGATCGACTGACGTCTTCGCATCGACCGGCAGCCGCCAGCGCCCGTCCGTCATCGCATAGGCGCGGAGCAGCTTGCCGTTGCGATCGATCACCGTGGTCGAGACCTGCTGCGCCTTGTCGAGCGGCAACGGCCCGAGCGAAACGATCCAGGCGGCGAAGGCGCCGGTGATCGCAATAAGGACGACGGCCATTGCGGCCGCGACGCGGAGCGCCAGCCGCCCGCTGCGCTTGTCATGCCCGGGCTTGACCCGGGCATCCACATCCTTCGTTCGCATGGACGCGCCTATGAATGGCCGGGTCAAGCCCGGCCATGACGAGAAGAGTTTGCGCCGCGCGTCCTTGTTCATTTCGCCGGCTTCACCTCAACCGCACCGGTTCCGCTGCGGCCATAGCGCGAGGGATTGTACATGTCCTCGACATAGGCCTGCGGCAGCACATATTTGCCCGGCGACACCGCGCGCACGACATAGGCGACCGTAAACACCGCTTTGTCGTTGGCGCCCCGATCGATCGCCGCCGTGAAGCGGTCATCGCGGAACTCGGTGTTCTTCGGCTCGACGCCGTCCTCGATCCACGCGAGCGTGCCGGAATCCCCCGATGACACCAAGTTCGGGTTGTCGATCTCGAGCCCGGCCGGCAGATAGTCGGCCACCATGATGTGACCGAACTCCGGTTTGGCTTCCGTCACCTTCAGGACAACCGCGAAGCGGTCATTCTGTTTCGCCTTGGTGACATCGGCCGGCTTGCCGTCGAGCGTGAAATAGCTGCGCTCGATCTTGAAGCCGTTGGAGGCCGCCGGCTCCGGCGTGACCGGCGAGCCCGACACCGAGATCACCGCCTGCACCGGCGCATCGCCGGTATTGGTGATCCTGAGCGGCTGGCCGGTCATCTCCTCGGCCTTGTAGCTGCGATAGACCGCGGTCTTGACCGGCTGGCCGTTGATGTCGAGCGCCAGCGTCTCCTTGGCGAGCGCCCGCGCCGCCAGCACCATCCACGCATTTTCCTGCGTCGAGGTGTAGGGCGACAGTCCCCGCGCCGCCTCGACCCGCAGCACGGCTTGGGTCAGCGTGGTGCGCGGTGCATTGCCTTCGCCAGCGAGCGAGACCAGCGCAGCAGCATCGCGCAGCGCCGAGCCGTAGTCGACCCGGCCGAACTCGATCACGGGTTTCGGGTTCAGCGCATCGAGCGCGGCACCATAGACCCGCTCGGCCCTCGCCTTGTCGCCGACCAGCGCCAGCGCCGCCGCAAGCTGGGCCTTGGAGATCGGGGTCGCCAGATTGTTCAGCTTGGTGTCGGCGAGATAGCGCAGATCACCGATCGGCGCCGCGCCGTTGCGCGCGAGCACATAGAGGCCGTAGGCCAGATCGCGGCCGCCGTCCTTCTCCGGCTCGTTGGCATTGACCACCGAGTTCCTGACGCGGTCGAGCGCGTTCTTGAACAGCACGTCCGGCACCGCAAAGCCCTTTTCGCGGGCCCGGGTCAGGAAGTCTGTGACGTAGGCATCGAGCCAGGCGTCGTCGCCGCCCGCCGACCACAGGCCAAACGAGCCGTTGGACCCCTGTCGAGCGAGGAGCCGCTCGATCGCGTCGCGGATGCGCTGGTCGACCGCGGTGTCCATCGCAAGATGGGCACCGGCGGCGAGATCATTGACATAGAGCAACGGCAACGCGCGGCTCGTGATCTGCTCGGAGCAGCCATACGGGTAGCGGTCGAGCGCCTTCAGAATGCTCGCGGCATCGAGCGCGGTCGACAGGCTCGCCGAGACCGAAACGCTGCCGGTACCCGGCACAAGATCGGAGAACATGTCCGAGGTCAGCGTCAGGCTTTCGCCCTTCGCCAGCGTGCGGATCGAACGGCGCGCCAGAACCTGGGTCGCCGGCTTGACGTCGAGCGCATAATGCCGCGCCAGCGTCAGCCCGTTCGGCCCGGAGATGTCGACGTCGAACTCGGCACGTCCGGCGCCGCCGGCCTCGAGGCCCAGCGACAGCGAGGAGCGCTGCTTGGCGGCAAGCTTCACCGTCGTGGTCGAATTGCCGGAAGCCTTGATCGGGCCGCTCGCCTTGACGCTGATGGCATAGTTGCCGGCCGCACCTTCGACATTGTCGATATCCATGCTGATGGTGCCCTTGTCACCGGTCAGCAGGAAGCGCGGCAAGGTCGCGGTCACCACCACGGGATCGCGCACGATCACGTCGACATTGGCGCGGCCGACCTTGGTTGCGCTCCACGCCACCGCCATCACCCGCGCGGTGCCGGCAAATTCCGGGATATCAAAGCTCACCTCGGCCGTCCCGTCAGGCCCGACCGTGAGGATGCCGGAATAGAGCGCGAGCGGCTTCTGCGTTGGCGGCGAGCCCTGCAGCTCGGCGCCGGCAGAGTCGCCGCCGCTGCGGATCTGGCCGCGGGTACCTTGCATGCCGTCGATCAGCTGGCCGTAGAGGTCGCGGATCTCGGCGGTCAGACGGCGCTGGCCGAGATAGTAGTCGTCCGGCGCCGGCGGCTTGTAATTGGTCAAATTGAGAATGCCGACATCGACCGCGGCCAGCACCACCTTGGCGTCCTCGCCGGGATTGAGCCCGCCGAGCTTGACCGGGATCTTCAGTGTCGAGCCCGGCCGCACCAACGCGGGCGGCGACAGTTCGACGGCAAGCGTGCGCGCTTTCTTGTCGATGCCGAACCATTTCAGTCCGATCGCGCGGCCGGGCATGCGCCCGGCGGCGGCATCGAGCGGACGGCGCAACGTCGTCATGACATACGCGCCGGTGCCCCAGTCCTTGCCGACGGGGAGCTTGACCTGCCGGGTGCCCTCCGTGACGTCGACGCTTTGGGCGGTCAGCAGGCGGTCGCCAAGCACATAGACCGTCAGCTTGCCTGACGTGCGCGCATTGACCGACACGGTCATCGTGTCGCCCGAGGCATATTCCGGCTTGTCGATCGAGGTTTCCAATAGATCGGGCGTGTCGGCGCTGCCGTCGGAATACCAGCCGACGTCGAACTGCACCGAGGTGACGGGGCCGTCGGCGTCGGTCGATTTCACGTCGAGCCGGTAGCGGCCGGGCTGCGGCTGGAAGGCCAGGCGCATCGGCTTGTCGGCCGCGAGGTTGACGTCGCCATCGGCGACGCGGCGGGTCGACTTGACCGGCTCATACTGCCAGGACGAATTCTGCCGGTACCACTGGTAACGCGACTCCAGCTTCAACAGCTCGTAGCGCAGCCCGTTGCGCGGCAGCTGCTTGCCGTCGGGCGCGACGAACACGACATCGAACTCGGCCTTGTCGCCCTCGGCCACGCTCTTGTCGCCGAACAGCGGCTTGACGCCGATCAGCGAGGCGCCAGGGGCCACCGGCAGCACGATCTTGCGTTCCACCGAGCGGCCGCCGGTCTCCGCCATGCGGATGTAGATCTGGGCCTCCTGTGGCCGCGTCGAGGTCGGCACCTTCTCGAGCTTCACCGGAAAGGTCGCCGCGCCGTTGGCATCGGCCTCCGGCAGGTCCTCGATCGGGGTCCGCTCGTTGCTCGCGGTCTGCTCGTCGTCGACGCCGAACTGATAGCCGGCATAACCGGGCCGGCCGTTCGCCGCGGGCGCTACCAGCATGTCGCCCTCGAGCTGCAGGCCCGAGGCCGGCGCGCCGTAGAGGAAATGGCCGGAGACCTGAAGCTCCACTGGAACTTCAGCTTTGATCACCTTCTCCTTGCTGGTCAGATCGAATTCGACCCGTTCGGGAATGTAATCCTCGACCATGAAGGTGGCCTCGCCGACCGACGAGCCTTTCGGATCGGTAAAGACGCGGGCGCGCCAGGTGCCGGTCGGCACCGCAGAGTTCAACGCCACCGCCAGCATCCGGCCGCCGGCGCCCTGGTCGGGCAGCACGGCGCGGCGGAATTCGACGCCGTCGGGGCGCTCGATCACCATGGTCAGCGGCGTCCCGGTCAGGGCATTGCCCTGCCCGTCGCGCAACAGCGCGGTCAGATAGACGGTCTCGCTGGAGCGGTAGACGCCACGCTCGGCGTAGACGAAGGCGTCCGCGCCGGCCGGGATCGCCCGGCCCGCGACGCCGCGGTCGGTGAGGTCGAACGCATTGGTTTTCAGGCTCAGGAAGGCGTAGTCGGCCTTCTCGCCCATGACCGTCAGCAGCGCCGGCGACAACCCGCCCTCGCCGCGGGCCAGGCCTTGCTCGAACAGCACGTGGCCTGCGGCATCGGTCTTGCGCGTGGCCAGGATCTCATTGTTGCGGGCAACCAGCTTCACGTCGGCGTTGGCGACCGGTTCGGTCGAAGCCAGCGAGTTGACGAAGACGTGGATACCGTCATTGCCGGAAAAGGCCGACAGGCCCATGTCCGAGACGATGAACCATTGCGTCGCCAGCGTGCCGTCGTCGTCGGTGCCCGGCCCCTTGGCCGCGGCGGTCATGACATAGACACCGGGTTGCAGGTCGCCGAGCGCCTGGTCGACCGGAAACGCCGTGACGACGTCCTGGTTCAGCGTGGTCGCTGTCGCAAGCTCGCCGGACCACACCTTGACGCCGCGCTGGTCGCCGAGATCGGAGAGCTGATAGCGGCTCAGCGTGCTCTGGAAGTCGCTGTCGATCACCGTGTTGATCAGGTTGCGGTCGCCGATCCGGAAGACGTCGACCTTGACCGCCGGCGTGTTGACGCTGACCACCGGGATACCGCGCTGTCCGGTCCGCGGCAGCACATAGGCCCGCCCGGTGAACCGCACGAACGGCTTGCGGTCGCGGACATAGAGGTTGAACTCGGCTGATTTCGGCAGGGTCTCCTTGACGGTCGACGGCAGGCCGGCGCGCAGATTGATGTTGTAGCGCTCGCCGTGCTTGAGCCCGTCGACGCAGAGCTGCTGGCCCTCCGCCGACAAGGCCGGCTTGTCGGTGCCGGCGAGCGCGAGATACGGCGCGAAGTCGACGCGCTTGGCGAGTTCCTCCGAGAACTGGAAGCAGGCCCGCGGCGAGGCCGCGTCGGAATCGACGGCATAATCGAGCAGCCGGAAACCGTGCTCGTCGCGCATCTTCTCATACTGGCCGCGGACATCGGCGACCTCGCGCATGTCGAGCGACAGCCGCAAGCTGTCCAGCGCCGGGCGCCACAGCTTGCGCTCGGCAAGCGCTTTGCCGAGCACGGCCAGCGCGTCCGCCTCCTCGCCCGCATTGCCGGCGCGCTGATAGGCGATGTAGGCGGCAGTGGAGGCGCGCTCCATCAGGAACGTCTGTTCGCTGGAGCTCGCCGAGCGGATCTGGAAGATCGTCCTGGCGAGCCGCAGCCAGTTGGCGCCGTCCTCGGGCGTGGTCGCCGCGATCTGGCCGAGGATTTGCAGCCCGCCGCGGAAATCATTGCGCTTGAAGGCGGCGTCGGCGTCAGTGCGCAGGGTCGCGGCCGATTTGTTGACCGCGCCGGCCTCGCTCTTGATCTGGGCTTCCAGCTTGATCGCGGAATCGGCGAGATCGTCGCGCTTGAAGGCCTTGTCCGCGGCCTGGGCGCCCACCAGGGCGAGCAGCAGCGTGGCGCATATCGTGGCGGCACGAACCAATCCGATCATGATGGAGCTCCTGAACGCCCCGCGGTCGAACGCCGCGTTGGGGCCAAAAGTGCGCGAAAAGGTGACGGAGTGAAGGCGCGGACATGAACGGACGAAAACGTCGCAGATCGCATTGCCGACATTCCTTTGACCACCCCGGCGGCAGCGTCGTGCGGCTCGGCAGGCTGGACAGGCCAACGCAGGGCGGGCGCCCTGCTCGCCTTTGTCGTTCGACCACAAAAATCGGTTCGGACGGACTTGGCGGAAAGGCGGATTTTTCATATTGGCGGTGCTACAAGGCCGCCACGGTCCCGTAGCTCAACTGGATAGAGTAGCGGATTTCTACTCCGCGGGTTGCAGGTTCGAATCCTGCCGGGATCGCCACCCTACTCCCCCTCAATGAAACCATTTTTCGCAAGCCGCGAAGCCGGCCGGAAACAAACCCGGCGTAGCGTCCCGGCATTGGACCAAGGGGATTAGGTCATGTGGGATTTCATCAACGAATTGTATCGGGATTTCTGCCTGTCTCGCCTGCAGGAGATGCGCAAGCTCGAGCATCATATCTGACCGGGCGGAGCATCGGTGGCGATTAGCCGCCGCGGCTTGGATCACCCCAGACAATCGGACCTTTGCCAGCGCACAAGCAGCCAACACCAATCCATCGCGGGACGCCCAGTCCCCGTATGATTACGGGGGCGCTCGAACCTTGGCGCCGGTTTTGCAGACACAAACATGACTGGGATTGCGGGCCCAGATTGGAACAGGCGCCGCCGGGACAATGCATTTCGAGCCCGGCGGCGTAATTTTTCGGGACGGGCTCACCGCCATGATCCGAACGGTCCGGCGTCAGTGCCGGGACCATTCCCTTGCTTCGCCCGCGGCCTCTCCTGCCTGGAAATCAAGCACGCTCGTTCGACGTCGATCGCTCCGCCATCAAGGTGTCAGCCGGCACGGCGATGAAAAGGATCGCCGCTGGTTGATCGTCGTCCTCCTGGCCGGTCGCTCGCGAACGTCGACCGTCGGCAGCAATCAAACCAATCTCTAAGGCTCTCTTAACCACAAGCGAAGGCCGCACGCGGGGTCATGGGCCGATTGCGCGCCGATCCGCGTTATCCAGCACCATGCGTGTGACAAGCCGTCCGATCGCCTCTGCTCTGTGTGGTGCGGCGGTTCTCGCTGCGCCGCTCGCAGCCGCCAATGCGCAGCAGGTGCAGGCCGGAACGCTTGAGTGTCGTGGCGGACCCGATACCGGGTTCGTGGTGGGTCCGGTGACCAACCTCAATTGCGTGCTGCACGTCGATAGCACGCCGGACAGTCGTTATGTCGCGGCCATCCGCAACCTCGGCGTTTTGATCGGAGATCAAGAAGTCGCCATGACCTGGAAGGTGATGGCGCCCGTGCCGTGGCTTGGAAGCGACGATCTCGCCGGCGGCTACGCCCATGCCGACGGCGCCGGCGTCAACGTTCTCGCCGGCGGCACGAATACGCCGATCACGCTGCATCCGTTGAACGAGCGGAACGTCCCCTCAACGCCGCCCCTGAAAATCGAGAACCTCGAGATTCGGCCGGTGGACCGCTGACCCTGAGCGCAGCCAGGCGATGGCCGGCGCGGCCGCCGGAATGCACAACGCCGTCCGCTTGAAATAGATGCGGACGGCGCTGGCCCTAGCCCCAGGAAGGTGATGCAAAATCCTGACAGCTCCAAGTCTGCACACTTTGTGCCAGCGGCGCATGTCCCAAATTGGCTATCACGCGGCATGGCCCAAATGGGCCATTTGGAAACACAGAAACAAAGATAGGTTAGGCATCGAGGCGCCGGCGACGGTGCCTCACGACCAAAGTGTCTACTTGGCCTCAGCGTGGCCCACGCGCTGAGGCCTTTCTTTTTCGATGTTCGCCGTGTGCCGTGAAATCACTCGCGTCTTATCATTCAGCGCACGAAACGATTCCGTAGTTCTCCGTGCGTGAACAAAGTTCCGGCGGCGATTGAGGGACTGATCGCTTTCCGTTCGTGCGATTGCAGGTTCCACTTGCCGTGAGCTCCGGCAGCGCGCTTCGCAATTTTTTTAATCCAAGAATGTTTCTCTAGAGGATTGAGAGTGCGCGCATCGGTCGTCGATATTTTTCAGGACCGCGATGGACGATTCCCAGATCGTCCTTTTTGTTCGATGAGGATTCGCACGACCAAAACATCACGCGAGCGATGCGAACGCACAGCGCGCAGCGGTCACGCCGCGAGAGTCTCACTTTGGTTTGCTCGGCCGATGCGCCATTCCCATATACACCCCACCGGCCTTCAATTCCGCCAGCATCTGGTCGATCCGCTTGCGCTGTGTTGCAGTTCGCACGCTGCGGCCGATCCAGTGCAGATAGTCGTTGCGCTGATACGGCGGGCGCGTCTTGAACGCCTGCATCAGTCCGGCAGCATCGAGCTCGCGGCGAATGCTCGCCGGCATCGCCGCGCGGGGTCGCTTCAGCGTCACGCCGCCCTCCGATCGCCGGATCAGGACCGCCGCTTGGCGTCGACGTAGCGCTTGAAGTTATCCAGGATCGCCTGCCAACCGTCGCGCTGCTGCTCGACCGAGTGGGTATCCTCGCTGTCGAAGCTGACCTGCACCTTGACGCCGCCGGTCTCCGGCGTGAATGCGACCTGCGCGCTGCGATCGCCGAACGAATATTCGAGCAGCCGGGGCTCCTCGACCCTGGTGTAGGTGCCGGCCAAATCGAACCCCATGCTGCCGTCCTTGGCTTCCATCCGTGACGAGAAGGCGCCGCCGGTGCGCAGGTCGACGGTCGCGGCGGTCGTGTGCCAATCGTCGGAAGCCGCGTTCCACTGCTTGATGTCGTCGGGCGTCGTATAGGCGCGCCAGACATCCGCGATCGGCGCGGCAACGGTCGTTTCGACGACAATCCTCATATCTATTCCCTCGTAGCGATGGGTGAAGCTGACGCGCCTCCCGGGCGGCGCCGGACCGCGGCCATTCTATTAGGGCCATCGACGCCTTCGTCAAATGGCAATGCCCGGGCCGCCGGGAACATGAGGAGATCCGGGACGCCATTCAACCAACCAAATGGTGCGTGGTCGCCACAAGAATTTCGTCAGGAATGACCGTGTATGGAAGACGGGTCCAATGCCCGGAGAGCGCGTCATGCGGAACCTGAACACCGTCCTGAGCAAGCTGAACGACCGCCTGCTGCGGCTGGAGGGCGAATTGTTCGTGCTGCGATCGATCGCGCGCGCCGCCCTCACCGCCGGCGACGAGTCCGCCGTCCGCACCCGCAAGCTGCTCGAAGGCGCAATGCTTGCACTCTCGGACGAAGCCGAACGGCCGCTGGACGCCGCGACCGGGAAATACGTCGCGGCCGCGATCGCCATGGTCGAAGAACTGCTTGAGAATCCCCGCGAGGCGGCCCCGCTGTTCAGGGTGATCGACGGCGGCAGGCGGGACGATTAGCGCGCTTGCACCGAGCCTAACCGGTACCCTGCACGGCCTTGTCGTACGCCTCGATCGTCACTCGTGCCCTGACCGCAATATCCGCGGCCGTCATGCCCGGCTTGTAAAGGCTGCTGCCGAGACCGAAGGCGCGAATGCCTGCCTTCACATACTCGGCGAAATTCTGGTCCGAGACGCCGCCGACCGCGGCGATCGTCACATCCGGCGGCAGCACGGCGCGGATCGCGGTGATGCCGGCGGCGCCGAGCACGCTGGCCGGAAAGAATTTCAGGCTAGATGCCCCCGCGCGCGCGGCGAGCAGCGCTTCCGTCGGCGAGAACACGCCGGGCATCGTGATCATCGCGTGGTCCCTTGCACGCGCCAGCACCTCGACATCGACATTCGGCGACACCATGAGGCGGCCGCCGACGTCGTGCAGGCGATCGACGTCGGCTGCAGTCAGCACCGTGCCCGCGCCGATCAGAACATCGGCCGGCGCGCGCTTCGCCGCGATCTCGATCGAGCGGAACGGCTCTGGCGAGTTCAGCGGAATCTCGATCGCGGTCATGCCGGCGTCGAGCAACGCGCCGACGATGCCCAGCACCTCGTCCGGCTTGACGCCGCGCAGGATCGCGACCAGCGGCCGCTTCATCGGCGGAAACGGAATACTCATGCGTTGATCCCTCACTTCTTCCAGATCGCCGCCGCTGCGCCGGCGAGGCCACGGCGAACCGCCTCCTCCGCATCCATGACATTGAGCGGAATCGAAAGGGCTTCGAGCGCCATCTGATAGAGCCGCTGCAACCGGCCCGAGGCAACCAGCGTAACCGGCGCTCCCTGCTCCCGCTCCGCAAGGCCCGCCGCGAGTTCGACGCCGATCAACGTGCCCGAGATCGTCTCGCGCGCGGCCTGTGCGTTGCCGCCGAACAGCAGCTGCCGCGATCGCACGCGAAACAGCAGATTGGCCGCTAGCGCCGGCGCCGCGAATGCCGCCGCGACCGCCGCGCGGAACGCATCGCCGTCAACCGCTTCCTCGGCGCCGGCGACGGCGTGCGACAGGATGGTGTCGCGCGCGACCGCGCTGAACAGCTCTCCGGTCATGAAGGTCGCAAAGCGTTCGACCGTTCCGCCGCGGACCCTCACCCATTTGGAATGCGTTCCCGGCATGCAGACGAGCGCCTCGCCCGGCGCATTCAAGCCGAGCGCCCCCAGCAGCTGGGTCTCCTCGCCGCGCATGACGTCCGGCGCGGCGGCATCACGCTGCGCGATCCCGGGCAGGATACGGATCTCGCGCGTCTGCCCGCTGACCACGACAGCGCCCTTGAGGATGTCCGACAGATGCGCCGGCGTATCGATATAGCCGGCCTCGACCCAGCCCTGCCGCGCGCCCGCCATGCCGCAGATCACGACCGGCAGGTCGGCCGGCACACCCAGCGCATCGAGATGCGATTGCAGCACGGCCGCAAAGCCGGTCCTGGCTGCCGCGGTCATGCCTTCATCGCTGCGGCGCTCACCGAGCACCTTGCCACCGGCGCCCGTCAGCCAGAGCCGGAAGCTGCTGGTGCCCCAGTCGACCGCGACATAGGAAAGCCCGCTCATCGCGCCCTGTTCCACGCTCTCAGTGTCCCGCGCGCCGACGGCGCCGCTGCCAGACGCGATAAAGGCGATCATCGCGCCACGCAAGGCGGCTCGGTGGCGTGACGCCACGAGGCCTCGCTGGCATCGGACGCGCGGATCGATTACCGCGCGCCCTTCAGCGTGCAGGAGGTCGTGCAGGTCGTAACGTTGCCGCGGTCACATTTGATGCAGGCGTTGACGCACTGATCCATGACCTTGGGATTGTACTGACTGTAAAGATTGGCCGCACAGCTGTTGGTCGATCCCGTAACCTCCGGGTCGGACCAGCAACCGGACAGTAAAAATGCTGCGGCACTCAAAATGGCGACCTTGCGCATAAGGCCTCCTGCCACGCCGTATCCGAGTAATGTTGCAAGTAACCTTGATGGGTTAGGTTAAATTCCGGTTTCAATTGCGGCCTTATTCGGAAGCAGTATTGCTTATCCACCGGACATTTCCCCAAGGTCCGGGCCCACACCGGCAAGGCCGTCAGGCGACCCCGCCTGGCGGCTTTGTTGCCCAGCAATGCACAAGGAAACCAACAAGATGGCCCGAAAGCCGCGGTGGTCGTTCAAGGAGGACCGACGACTGATGGAACTGGCACGCTCCTCGAAGTCGCTGGAGGAGGTCGTGAAGGCGACCGGCCGCTCGCCGGAGCGGATCAAGAAGATGGCGATGCGCCTCGGCCTGTCGATCAAGCCGCGCAGTACCACCAAGAAATGACTTGAAATACGGCCGCTAGAGTTCTGGCGGACAATCGTCCTTCGCCCGCACCGGGATCGCCTTGACCTCGCCTTCCGGCTTGGCCTCAGCCTCGCGTTCCGCCTCGGTCCCCCTTGTGCAGGTGGTCAGCACGAAAGCAACCCGGCTGCATTGCCATTCCGGTCCGAGCGCCGCATTGGACACCGGCTCGGGCGACGCCAGTGTCAGGGATAGATACGCCACCAAAACGGCACCCGCCGCGCCTGCGGCAGCCAGCGCCGCGCCCTTTCCGGACCACAGCTTGGACATCATGGCCTTGGTTCCCGCCGATCTCCAGGAGACGAGGCAGCCGCCTGTCCACGTGTGATCGGAATCACAACCGGGATCAAACAGTTCAGCCCGAGTCTTTGGGATTGATGTGGGATCGATATTGCACTGCCGCAAGACGGGGTTAGCGCGCCGGCTCGATCACATTACAGTTGGTCCGGCCCGACATCAGGCAGTCCTGCATCTTGCTCGCCGCCGTCAGGTCATGCGCGAGCCAGAGGCCGACCGCGAGCATGACCGCTGCGACCAGCAGTCCGATCAGCGCGCCCCTTCTGCTGCCTCCGTCGTCGGATTCGCTCATGCCCGCTTCGGTTCCCGGTTGCCACGGTCCGCATCATGACCCTTTGCATGGTTGCGTGCGATCAATTCTGCAACAGTCGCACAACGAAATGCACGGCCGCGGCTGTCGGCACCGCAATTCCGTTGCGCGCCAGGGGCGACTCGCGAAAGACTACTCGCTGAAGTGGAGCGCGTGTGCGGGGCGTGCCGATGAGCGAACAAGAAGCGACGACGTACGACTATCAGCGTTACAGGCAGTTGCTCTCGGAGGCTGTCGATGAGAGCAGCAGGCAGCGGCTGATCAGCCTACTGATCGTCGAAAGGGCGCGCGATAGGCTGGAAGCCCAACGCGCCTCGGACCGGAGCGCGATGACCGCCGAGACGGTCGCCAAGGTCCTGGGTAACGGACGACGCGAGCACCTCCAGCGCGGCTGAACTTTTCAACGGCCCTTGTTCAACAGCCCTTGGTGACCAGCCACTCACCACGCGTCCGCGGGGCGAACGATGGCCGCTTGACGCTGGCTCATATCTCCCTTGCTCCACAGCCCTCCGTTCACCACTGGCAATTTCGTCGCCACTCACTTATTGAAACGCCGAACCAACCCCATCCATCACCCGAACAGAAAGCAGCAAGGCTTCCTCTATGAGTGGCTTCAAGGAACCGGGTTTTGCCGACCGCCAGAAAGCGGCCCTGCAGGCGCGGCAAAACCTCCTCAACAAGTTTCGCGCCCAGCCGGGAGCTGACGATCCCGCTGTGAAGGCACGTGCCGAGGAGCGCGCGGCGATTGCCGAACGCCGCACCAAGGCCAAGGAAGCCCGCGAGGCCGAAAAGGCCGAGCAGAAGCGCCGCGAGGAAGAGGCCGCCGCCGCCGAGGCCGCCCGCATTGCGCGCGAGAAGGAAGAGGAAGCCGCCCGCGAGGAGGCGCTGCTCGCCGAGCAGAAGGCCAAGCGCGATGCCCGCTACGCGGCACGCAAGGAGCGCGGCAAGAAGAAGCGCTAAGGCGCAACCAGGCCCGCCAGCGGCGGGCCTGCGGACAGCGGGCGATGACGGCAGTCAGTTCTTCTTCATGCCGTCGTCTTTCTTCATCATCTCGCCGCCGTCCTTCTTCATGGCGTCGTCCTTCTTCATCATGCCACCGTCCTTCTTCATGGCATCCTTGGACATCGTGTCTTCCTTCTTCATCGCGTCATCCTTGCCCATCTTGTCCTGAGCGAAGGCGGCGGGCGCCAGCGCCAGGCTGAACGAGAGCAGCGCGGCGGAAAGGCCGAGGCGGGTCTTGGTGGTCATTGGTGATGATCCCTTGTGTGGTCGAATGTGAGCGCGACGACTTGCCGCTCTCTACTCGACGCACTTGCGCCGGCCGTCGTTACCTCCAATAACGAATTCTTGAAGCAGCACGGCTGCGGTCGCCCGGCGGCTGGTCGCGCGACGGTTGCGTGACGAAGCGGCGTCACCGCGCATCAGTGTGCACCGCAACAACGGCAAGGCTTGAACGTCAGGACTTGAATGTCAGGACTAGAACGTCAGGACTTGCAGCCGCGTATCGGCTCGCACTATCAGGGCGCCTCGAACTATCAGACTAGAGAATATTCACGCGAAGACCGGCTAAGCTAAAGCTCCGCGCCGGCCTAACAGCCACTCAAGAAGCTCTCAGGGGAGAACAATGCTCACACGCCGCCACGTCCTCGCTTCCGCCCTCGCCGCACCCTCCGTCCTGCGGATGGGCATCGGGACCGCGCATGCCGCGACCACGCTGAAGATCTCCCACCAGTTCCCCGGCGGCACCATCGACAAGGGCGACTTCCGCGACCGGCTGTGCAGGATGTTCGCGGCCGAGGTCGCCAAGCGCTCGGGCGGCGATTTGACCGCCGAGGTCTACCCGAACTCGTCGCTGATCAAGACCAACGCGCAGTTCTCGGCGATGCGCAAGGGCGCGCTCGATCTCAGCCTGTATCCGATGCCTTATGCCGGCGGCGAATTGCCGGAGACCAATATCGGCCTGATGCCGGGCCTCGTCACCACCTACGACCAGGGCCTGCGCTGGAAGAAGGAGCCGGTCGGCAAGGCCTTGAGCGACTTCCTCGCCGACAAGGGCATTCTACTGATCTCCTGGGTCTGGCAGGCCGGCGGCGTCGCCAGCCGCTCCAAGGCGATCGTGGCGCCTGAAGATGCCAAGGGCCTCAAGGTGCGCGGCGGCTCGCGCGAGATGGACATGGTGCTGCAGACCGCCGGCGCCGCCGTGCTGTCGGTGCCGTCGAACGAGCTCTACGCCGCGATGCAGACCGGCGCCTGCGACGCCGGCATCACCTCCTCCACCAGCCTGATCTCGTTCCGCCTCGAGGAGGTCGCGAAATCGCTGACCTCCGGCGCCGGCGCCTCCTACTGGTTCATGCTGGAGCCGTTGATGATGTCGAAGGCAATCTTCGACAAGCTGCCGAAAAACCAGCAGGACATCATCCTTGCCGTCGGCACCGAGCTCGAGGCGTTTGGCCGCAAGGGGGCGCAGGACGACGATACCGAAGTCGCCAAGGTCTATGAGAAGGCCGGCGCCAAGGTCAGCGCGCTCGATGCAACCATTGTCGGCAAGTGGCGCGACATCGCGCGCGATACCGCGTGGAAGGACTATGGCGCCAAGACCGCCACCGCCGCCAACCTGCTGAAGCTCGCTAGCGACGTCGCCGCATGATCCATGGTCCGGTCGCGGATCAGGCCGAAACCGCAAGCATCGCCGCGGGCAACACGCCCGTGGCCGTGCTTGGGCGCGCGCTGTCCATCTGCAACAACATCATCGTGGTGTTCGCCGCGCTCGCCCTGGTCGCGGCCTGCGTGATCCTGAGCTACAGCGTGCTCGGCCGCGCCCTGTTCCACAGCCCGAACTACTGGCAGGACGAGGCGGCCGTCTTCCTCCTGGTCGGCGCCACCTTCATGACCTCGGCCTATGTGCAGAGCCAGCGCGGCCATGTCAGCATCGAGGCGTTCGTCGGGCTGCTCTCGGCGCGCGCCAACGCCATCCGGCTGTGGCTGGTCGACGTCGCGAGCTTCGCGTTCTGCGCCTTCTTCGCCTGGAAATCCTGGACCCTGGCGCATGAAGCCTATGTCGACGGCCAGGTGTCCAACTCGATGTGGTCGCCGCCGCTCGCCATCCCCTACGTGCTGATGGCGCTGGGCATGACGCTGCTCTGCGTGCAGATCCTCCTGCAAATCATCATTCCGCTGACGGGTGGCGCGCGCCGATGACCGTGTTTGGTATTGGTATCTCCTACGGACTTGCCACCCTGTTTGCGATGTTCTCCGGCATGCCGATCGCGTTCGCGCTCGGTGCGGTCGCGGTCGTGTTCATGGCGATCTTCATGCCGGCGGCCTCGCTCGATACGGTGACGCAGAACGTCTACGAGGAGATGGCCTCGATCACGCTGCTGTCGATCCCGCTGTTCATCCTGAAGGGCGCGGCGATCGGCAAATCGCGAGCCGGCCAGGACCTCTATTCGGCGCTGCACGCCTGGCTGCACCGCGTGCCCGGCGGCCTCGGCGTCGCCAACGTATTCGCCTGCGCCCTGTTCGCGGCGATGGCCGGCTCCTCGCCGGCGACCTGCTCGGCGATCGGTTCGGCCGGCATCCCGGAGATGCGCAAGCGCGGCTATTCCGGCGGCTTTGCCGCGGGCATCATCGCCGCCGGCGGCACGCTCGGCATCCTGCTGCCGCCCTCGATCACGATGATCCTGTTCGCCGTCGCAGCCGAGAAATCGCTGGGACGGCTGTTTCTCGCCGGCATCGGCCCCGGCCTGCTGCTGGTGACGCTGTTCGGTTTCTACGCGGTGTTCCGCTTCCGCAAGGAATACGCCATGGCCCGCGCCGTCTATGACGCGACCGGCAAGGACGCGGCGATCCTGCAGCATGACGAATTCACCATGGCCGAGCGCTTCAGTGCGCTGCCGCGCGTGATCCCGTTCGTGCTGCTGCTGACCGGCGTGATGATTGCGCTCTATGGCGGCTACGCCACGCCATCGGAAACCGCCGGCCTCGGCGGCCTCCTGGCGCTCGGGCTGATCGCCGTGATCTACAGCGTGTGGACACCCAACGACCTGTCGCCGATCCTGAAATCGACCATCCGCGAGTCCACCATGCTGATGCTGATCATCGGCATGTCACTGCTCTATTCCTATGTGATGAGCTACCTGCACATCTCGCAGTCGGCGGCGGAGGCGATCGTCGCCATGCACTTGCCGCGCTGGGAGCTCTTGTTTGCGATCCTCGTGATGGTGATCGTGCTCGGCTTCTTCCTGCCGCCGGTCTCGATCATCCTGATGACCGCGCCGATCATCCTGCCGCCGCTGCGCGCGGCCGAGTTCGACATCATCTGGTTCGGCGTCGTCATGACCATCGTGATGGAGATGGGCCTGATCCATCCGCCGGTCGGCCTCAACATCTTCGTGATCCGCAACGTCGCGCCCGACATCCCCTTGAGCGAGGTGATCTGGGGCACGTTGCCATTCGTGCTGCTGATGATGTTCGCAGTGCTGTTGCTCTGCTTCTTTCCGGAGATCTCGACCTGGCTGCCGAATCTGATCATGGGGCCGGACGGCGGGCGCTAGACCGTTGTCGCGCAGAGGAACGCGGCAGACCGTAGTTTCAGGCGGCCTCCTGCTCGCGTTCCGCGAGCGCCTTCTCGATCCGGCGGACCAGCAACGCCGTCGGACGTCCCTCGCGCTGCAGCCGGCGGAGCTCGTTCCACAGCCTGATGATTTCGCGGTCTCGCTCGGCGTCCATGGCAGCACTCCCCCGGAGCGCGCTAATATGAACGAAACAAGAACAAAACTCAAGGCCGCGAGATGGGCTTCAAGCCGCCGTCGCGCGTGCAGGAACCAGAGCGACGCGGCGCGATTGGTTCCTTCATGAAAATGGCCAAGGCAATTCGCAGGCAGGCGCAGACCGCGGAGCGGGTTGCGTTGACGACGGCCGACGCACTTGTCGCCAACCAGATGCGCTCCCTCGCCCGTGCTTTCAGGAGCCAGGCCGATATCCTGAAGAAGAAAGAGAAGAAAAAGAAGAGGTGAGACTTGCCTGCGGCCAGGGCTCACGGATAGCCATCACCCGGCGTGTCGACCTCGATCACATCGATCCGCGATGTGGACGTGCCCTTGCGGAGCTCCTCGTAGGACGTCTCCGCGCTCAGGCAGAACAGCGTCCTGCGGTCCGCGCCACCGAGCGCGCAGGCAAGTGCGCGGCGGCCAGACACCGTGATGCGCTCGCGCTCCACACCGGTGCGATCGATCCGGACAAAAGCATCTTCCGTGAAAGACGCGACCCAGGTCGCCCCGTCGGCATCGAGGCAGATGCCGTCGGGATCGTTGATGCTGCCGAACCGCCCGCGCAGGCTCAGGCCGCCGTCCGGCGCGATGTCGTATTCGGCGAGACCGGCGCCATCCATTTCGGCAACGACGAGTCGGCGATGGTCGGAGGAGACGGCAATGCCGTTGGGAAACCGCAAGCCTTCAGCAACGACGCGCGCACTGCCATCGGCCGTCACGAGGATGATCCGGCCGACCGCACCGCGGCGCTCCGGCGGCGGCAGGTTGAAGCCGAGATCGCCGACATAGGCGCGTCCCTGCCCGTCGATGATCATGTCGTCGATCGTGCCGGTCGCGACTTCGGAGAGATCGGCATAGAGCGACAGCGCTCCATCGGAAAACCGCAGCAGCCGCTTCCTGAACATCGTCAGCACGACGATGTCGCCATCAGGCAGCACGCCGAGACCACACGGCGTGTCGTCGGTCAGCGCAGCATGCTCCTGCAACTCGCCCGACGAGCTGATGCTCAGAAGCGCCCGCGCCATGCAATCGACGAACCAGAGCCGCCCGCGATGCCAGCGCGGGCCTTCGAAATAGCGGCCGCCGTCGAGGATCGTTCTGAGGCGCGCCGTCATGATGCACCGGTTCGAGAAAAGTGATGTTGCAGTGACATCGTCGGCCCCCACGTGCGCTCGCTACGACGATACAACTCAGGCGGAACCGGTCAAAGCACGGTGCTGCCTGTCCGTTTTCACCCGTAATAATCCCGGTTCCAGCGGGTTCCACACGCCATATTCCATATTTCGCCGCGTTTTCCCTGTTGAGTTGCAGCTGCATTAAGACTCGAGAATCGAGGGTAGTGATAATCTGCGGCGGTTGTGACGCCGTATGACGCGTTCTGTTGTGCCTCATGGTTTCTCAGGGGGGACCAGGGAATGAACCGTTGCCTACGTCCGCTGGCGTGCTTCGCCACCGCCGCCGCGCTCGCGCTGCTTCCGGTCCAGGCGACCGCCAAGCCGCATCACCAGCACCAGGCCAAGAGCGGCCACGGGGACAAGAAGGCGCATGGCGGCAAGGCCGCGCGCGAGAGCACCTCCGGCAAGCGGCGGCACGCCAGACATGGCGCCGACAAACGTAAATCCGCGAAGGCCAAATCCGATCCTTCCAAATCCGCTGAGAAGGCGCCCGAGCCGGAGAAGCCCGCAGGGCCGCAATTGTCGGGCGATCTCGCCACGATCAGGGATGCGATCCTCGCCGCGCGCAGAGGCAAGACCAGCGATGCGACCGACATCCAGGCCAGGATCACCGACCCGGTCGGGCGAAAACTCGTCGAGTGGTATCTGCTGCGCCACTCGGAATCGAGCGCGCCGTTCAGCCGTTATGCGGCATTCGTGACGGCCAATCCGGATTGGCCTAGCGTCACGCTGTTGCGCAAGCGCGCCGAAGCGCGGATCTGGCAGGAGCGCAGCGATCCGGCCACGGTGCACGGCTTCACCCTCGATCAGCCGATCAGCGCCAAGGGCAAGTTCGCGCTCGCCCGCACGCTGCTGGCCGAAGGCGACCGCGACGGCGCCACCCGGCTGGTGCGCGACGCCTGGCGCTCGGAGGAGCTGTCCGATCGCTCCGAGAGCGACGCCTATGATGCGTTCAAGGACCTGCTGACGCGCGACGACCATCGCGCGCGCATGGACAAGCTGATCGGCGCCAAGGATCTCGCCGGCGCGAGGCGCGCGGCGCAGCGGCTCGGCAGCGACGATCTGGCGATCGTGAAAGCCTGCAGCGCGGTCCGCGGACGATCCAGCAAGGCAGAGGACACGCTCAACGATGTGCCGGCCGATGCCCGCCGCGATCTCGGTTACACGCTGTGCCGAATTCAGTGGCTGCTTGCGAAGAACAAGGTCGACGAAGCCGCGCGCGTGACGATCGCGGCTGAGCCCGAGACGATGGCGCAGCAGGACACCGACCAGTGGTGGCGCGAGCGCCGCATCCTCTCCCGCAAGCTGCTCGACCAGGGCGAGTACCAGGCGGCCTATGACGTGATCCGGCCCGCGGCGGCGCCGGACAATCCTTATTACCGCTCCGACATGCACTTCATGCGCGGCTGGATCGCGCTGCGTTATCTCAACGACGCCAAGACCGCCGCGGCGCACTTCGCGCATATCGACGAGGGCCAGACCAACCCGACCGTGCTGGCGCGCGCCGCCTATTGGCGTGGCCGCACCGCAGAGGCACTCGGCAATTCCGCGGCGATGCGGGCCGACTACCAGGCCGCCGCGCGCTACCCGACGGCCTATTACGGTCAGCTCGCGCTGGCCAAGCTCGGCCGTGATGGTAGCGTCGAGCTGCGCGCGCCCTCGCCGGCCGCCAGCGCCGGCAGCATAGCTGCCGACGAGCGGGTCCGCGCCGCCGATATGCTCTATGCGATCGGCGAGCCCGACATCGTGCTCTATTTCGCCGCCGACCTCGCCGAGGAAAGCACCGATGTCGGGATGCTCGAGGCGCTCGGCGAGCTCACCGGCCGCCGCAACGATGCCCGGGCCATGCTGCAGATCGGCAAGATCGCGCTCGCGCGCGGCTTTGCCTTCGACCACTACGCCTTCCCGGTGATCGGTATTCCCAAGCACACGCCGATCGCGCCCGATATCGGGCGCAGCATGACCTACTCGATCGCGCGTACCGAAAGCGCGTTCGACCAGCGCGACAAGTCGGCGGCCAACGCCGTCGGCCTGATGCAGGTGACGCCGGAGGCCGGTCGTGACACCGCCAAGCGCTTCGGCGTCAGCTATGACTGGAGCCGGATGGTGTCCGATCCGGTCTACAACACCCAGATGGGCGCAGCCGAGCTCAGCGCGTTGCTGTCGGAATATCGCAACTGCCACATCATGACCTTTGCCGGCTACAACGCCGGCCGCGGCCGCGTCCGCGACTGGATCAAGGCCTACGGCGACCCGCGCGATCCCAAGGTCGATCCAGTCGACTGGGTGGAGCGGATCCCGATCTCCGAGACGCGCAACTACGTGCAGCGCGTGATGGAAAATTTCGCGGTCTACCAGGCGCGGTTCGAGGATGCCGACACGGCAGTGGCCAAGAACGGCGAACGCGTCGTAACGCAGGAGAGCAACGCGGCGCCGGCTGAGGCAATGCCGTCGCAATAACGTCGTCCCGGCCTAGCGCGCAATTGCGCGCGGCCGGGATGACAAGTTTCAATCCACCTTCACGTTGGCGGCCTTGATCATCGGCCACCATTTGGCGATTTCCGCCTTCTGCCAGGCACCGAGCGCATCCGGCGTGAGCTGATCCTTCGGCGGCATCTGCAAGCCCAAATTCTCGAGCTGCTTCTGCACGGCCGGATCGGCCATCGCCTCGACCGCAGCGGCGTTGAGCTTGGCCACGATCTCCTTCGGGGTACCCTTCGGCACCCAGAGGCCGGACCACAGCGTCATGTGGAAGCCCGGCAGGCCGGCCTCGTCGACCGTCGGAACGTCAGGCGCATTCGCGACCCGCTTGGAATCGGTGACCGCATAGGCGCGGATATTGCCGGCGCGGACCTGATTGATCGAGTTCGAGGTCTGGTCGACGATGATGTCGATCTGACCGGCGACGAGGTCGTTCAGCGCCGGGCCGGTGCCGCGATACGGTACATATTGCAGTTTGATGCCGGAAACGTTCTCGAAATAGAGCCCGGCGATATGGCTGCCGCTGCCGGCGCCGGCGGTGCCCGCGGTCGGCGGCGCCGGCCGCGACTTCAGCCACTCCAGCAATTCCTTCAGCGATTTCGCCGGCACGGCGTTCTTGCTGACGATGATCATCGGGTTGCTCGGCAGCAGCACCACCGGCTCGAGATCGGTGACGAGGTCGTAGCCGAGCTTGTAGATCGCGCCGTTGGCGACATGGGTGCCGAGATGGCCGAACGAGATGGTATAGCCGTCGGGCGCCGAGCGCACCGCGCGGCCAACGCCGATCGAGCCGCCCGCTCCAGTCACGTTCTCGATCAGCAGCACCTCACCGAGCGACTGCTTCATTCGTTCGCCGAGGATGCGCGCCATCGCATCCGAAGGACCGCCGGCGGCAAACGGCACCACGATGGTGATCGGGTGCGTCGGATAGGTTTCCGCGGAAACGGTCCCCGTTAACGCCAACATCGCCAACACGGCCAGAACCAGCTTCCGCATCACGCTCTCCCTCAATTTTCTTGTTTCCAATTATTTTTGAAGGGCCACCTCTCGACAAGATGGCCCTTCGGATGAGGCGTCAGAACTGCGAGAAGTCGATCGGCTTGTGCCGGTCGAGCGTGCGGGTGATCGGCGGCAGCGGGTATTTCAGGCCGCTGGCGCAGTTGAACAGCATCACGCGGTCGGTCTTGCTGACACGGCCGTCGGCGAGGCTCTCCTTGTAGGCGGCGTAGGTCGCGGCGCCCTCGGGGCACAGCAACAGCCCCTCCTCGCGCGCGACCTCATTGAGGGCGGCGCTGATCTTGTCGTCATCGACGGCGATCGCAAAGCCCTTGCTCTCGCGCACCGCGCGCAGGATGAGGAAGTCGCCGATCGCCTGCGGCACGCGGATGCCCGAGGCGATGGTGTGGGCGTCCTCCCAGCGCGCGGCGTGCTCGGTGCCGGCCTCATAGGCCCGCACCATCGGCGCGCAGCCGGAGGCCTGCACCGCGACCATGCGCGGGCGCTTGCTTCCGATGAAGCCGATCTTCTCGAGCTCGTCGAACGCCTTCCACATGCCGATCAGGCCGGTGCCGCCGCCGGTCGGGTAGAAGATCACGTCGGGCACGTCCCAGCCGAGCTGCTCGGCAAGTTCAAGCCCCATCGTCTTCTTGCCCTCGATCCGGTACGGCTCCTTCAGGGTCGAGGTATCGAACCAGCCGACCTTCGCCTTGCCCTCGCCGACGATCTTGCCGCAGTCATCGATATAGCCGTTGACGCGATAGACGGTGGCGCCCTGCAGCTCGATCTCGCTGACATTCACCTCCGGCGTATCGGCCGGGCAGAAGATCGTGGTCTTGATGCCGCAGGAGGTCGCATAGGCCGCCAGCGCCGCGCCGGCATTGCCGTTGGTCGGCATCGCCATGTGCTTGATGCCGAGCGCCTTGCCCATCGACACCGCCATCACCAGGCCGCGTGCCTTGAACGAGCCGGTCGGCAGCCGGCCTTCATCTTTCACAATGATCTCGCCGCCGCCAAGCTTGGCGCCGAGCCGCGGCAGCCGGATCAGCGGCGTCGTGACCTCGCCGAGGCTGACGATATCTTTGCATTTGCGCACCGGCAGCAGCTCGCGGTAGCGCCACAAATCGGCGGGACGCTGCGCCAGGGCGTCCTTCGTCAGCGCCTTCTTCACCCCGGCAAGGTCATAGCGCACCAGCAGCGGCTTGCCGGCCTTGGAGAGGTTGTGCACCTGGTCGGCGGGATAATGATCGCCCTCCATCGCGCATTCGAGATGGGTGACGAAAGTCGGGCGTTCGATGGTGAGGTTGTCGTTGTCTTTCACTGGCTCTGTTCTTTCTTGCTGTTCGTTTTGACCGGTGTTTGGCCCGTCACCCTGAGGAGGCCGCGCAGCGGCCGTCTCGAAGGGCGACGAGCCCCGCTGCTCGCTCCGGGCCGTGCATCCTTCGAGACGCGCTCCGCGCTCCTCAGGATGACGGGACCGTGGCCGCCGTTCGCAGCCTCAAATATTCAGCACGCGCCCATAGGCGTCGAGCACCGCTTCCTTCATCATTTCCGACAAGGTCGGATGCGGGAACACGGTGTGCATCAGTTCCTCTTCCGTGGTCTCCAGATTCATCGCCACGACGTAGCCCTGGATCAGCTCGGTGACCTCGGCGCCGATCATGTGGGCGCCGAGCAGCTGGCCGGTCTTCTTGTCGAAGATCACCTTGACGAGGCCCTGGTCCTCGCCGAGCGCGATCGCCTTGCCGTTGCCGACGAACGGGAAGCGGCCGACCCGGATCTCGCGGCCGTCTTCCTTGGCCTTGGCCTCGGTGAGGCCGACGGAGGCGACCTGCGGGTTGCAGTAGGTGCAGCCCGGGATCATCAGCTTGTCCATCGGATGCGGATGCAGACCCTTGATCGCCTCGATGCAGATCACGCCCTCATGCTCGGCCTTGTGCGCGAGCATCGGCGGTCCCGCGACGTCGCCGATCGCATAGATGCCGGGAACGTTGGTCTTGCCGAGGCCGTCGATCACGATGCAGCCGCGATCGGTTTTGACGCCAAGCTTCTCCAGCCCGAGATTCTCGATATTGCCGACCACGCCGACCGCCGAAATCACGCGCTCGAACTCCACCGCTTGCGGCTTCTCCTTGCCGTCGTCGATGGTCGCAACCACGCTGTCGGCCTTCTTCTCGAGCTTTGTCACCTTGGTCGAGGTGAGTATCTTGATCCCCATCTTCTCAAACCGCTTGCGGGCGAGCCCTGCGATTTCCGCATCCTCGACCGGGAGAATCTGCGGCAGCACCTCGACCACAGTGACGTCGGCGCCCATGGTGTGGAAGAACGAGGCGAACTCGATGCCGATCGCGCCGGAGCCGACCACCAGCAGCGATTTGGGCATCCGCTCCGGCACCATCGCCTCGAAATAGGTCCAGATCAGCTTCTTGTCGGGCTCGAGCCCGGGCAGCACGCGCGGCCGCGCGCCGGTCGCCACGATGATGTGCTTGGCCTGATAGGTGCCCTCGCCGCTGGCGCCCTTCGGCGCCTCGACCGCCGACTTCTTCACCGTGATCTTGCCGGGGGCATCGATCGTGGCGTCGCCCCAGATCACCGTGACCTTGTTCTTCTTCATCAGGAAGCCGACGCCGTCATTGAGGCGCTTCGAGACGCCGCGCGAGCGCTGCACCACCGCCTTCGGATCGAACGAGACATTGTCGGCCGACAACCCGTAATCCTTGGCGTGCTGCATGTAGTGATAGATCTCGGCGGAGCGCAGCAGCGCTTTGGTCGGAATGCAGCCCCAGTTCAGGCAGATGCCGCCGAGATAGGATTTCTCGACGATCGCGGTCTTGAAACCGAGCTGCGCGGCACGAATCGCGGTCACGTAGCCGCCGGGGCCGGAGCCGATGATGATGACGTCAAAGGATGTGTCGGCCATGGCGGCTCCCGTTCAACTCAACGTGTGACGCCGCGGGCGCGGCTTCTTGCGATCAATGACCTGACCAGCCATTCGAGTCCGATCACCAGGGCCATGATGGCCAGGGCCGTCAGCACGATCGGCTGGGCGATGTTCCGCGCCAGCTGCTCGCCGGCGAAGAACGCGGAGTGTAGAAAATCCAATCCGACCGGATTGAGCACCAGTGCGGCCGACAGCAACAGCGAGATCCAGGGCCAGCGCGTGCGAGCCATGCTGGCCATTCATCCGTACTCCCGCCATACCGCACCGAGGAACACGGACCACGCCAGCGCCAGCACCGCGGCGCCGATCATCATGATCCTGAACTGGATCGTCGATATCAGGTCGCGGTTGACCGCGACGAGCAACGCGACGGCGATAGCGGCGAGCAGGACGTACGGACCGACGATCGCGTACATGGCGGATGCCCGTCACACCATCATCATCACAGGGTTTTCGATCAGCTGCTTGAAGGCACCGATCAGCTCGGCGCCCAGCGCGCCGTCGATCGCACGGTGATCGCACGACAACGTCACGCTCATCATGTGCGCGATCTCGATCTTGCCACCGCGCACCACCGGACGTTCCTCCGAGGTGCCAACCGCGAGGATCGAGGCATGCGGCGGGTTGATCACGGCGGTGAAGTGGTTGATGCCGTACATGCCGAGGTTGGAGACCGCGGTGGTGCCGCCCTGATATTCCTCCGGCTTCAGCTTGCGGGCGCGGGCGCGGGCGGCGAAATCCTTCATCTCGTTGGAGATGGTCGAAAGTGTCTTGGTCTCGGCCTTGCGGATGATCGGCGTGATCAGGCCGCCCGGCATCGCCACCGCGACGCCGACGTCGGAATGCTTGTGCTTGAGCATGCCGCCTTCGGTCCAGCTGACGTTGCAGTTCGGAATCTTCTGCAGCGCGACCGCCATCGCCTTGATGACGAAGTCGTTGACCGAGATCTTGTAGAGCGGCTTCTTCTCCTTGTCCTTCGGCGCTGCGGCGTTGATCTCCTCGCGCGCGGCGAGCAGCTTGCCGATGTCGCAGTCGATGGTGAGGTAGAAGTGCGGGACGTTCTGCACCGAGGCGGTGAGACGCTGCGCGATGGTGCGGCGCATGCCGTCATGCGGCACCACCTCGTAGGAGCCCGGCTCGAACAGCGCGAGGATCTGCTTGTCCGACATTGACGGCGCGATGCTCGGTCCCGCGGCGGGCGCTGCCGCCGGCGCCTTCAGGCCCTTGCCGGACTTGGCCTCGTCGACGTCGCGCGCGATGACCCGGCCATGCGGGCCGGTGCCGGTGATGCGGGCGAGATCGATGCCGGCTTCCTTTGCCAGCCGGCGCGCCAGCGGCGATGAGAACACCCGGGCGTGGCCGTTAGCCTGCGCGGCCGGTGCAGCAGCCTGAGGCGCCGCTGCCGGCGCTGGCGCTGCGGCCGGCTTCGGCGCAGGCGCCGCCGCCGGTGCGGGAGCCGCCGCCGGCGCGGCCTGCGCGGCGGGCTTCGGCGCCTCGGCGGGTTTCGCGACAGGTGCGGCGCCCGCTCCGGCGCTGGCCGCCGCCTTCACATCCTCGCCGTCGCCGGCCATGACCGCGATGACGTCGTTGACCGGCACGTCCTGGGTGCCCTCGGGCACCAGGATCCTGGCGATCGTGCCTTCGTCGACCGCCTCGACTTCCATCGTCGCCTTGTCGGTCTCGATCTCCGCGATCACGTCGCCGGACTTGACCTTGTCGCCCTCTTTCTTGAGCCACTTGGCGAGGTTGCCCTTTTCCATCGTCGGCGACAGCGCGGGCATGAGAATATTGATCGGCATTGTCAGTGACCTTGTTGCGACCGCGGTTTGGTTTGGCCCATGTCGGTCGGCCGGGCGATTTCGGCTTCGAACATCTCGACGATGCGCGCGAGCGCCTCGTCCTCGGTGTATTCGCTCTCGCGCGCATAGGCGCGCGCCGCGTGGCGGGCGATGTCGACCAGCATGAGCCCCCACATGTCCGGCTCCTCGAAAGCGCGCTGGAACGCGATCGACAGGCCGCCATCGACGACGAAGGCGCGCAGCACCTCGATGGCGTCGTCGCGGCCCATCACGTCAGGCGGCAGCGGCTGCTCCTTGGGACCGGCCATCGGCGTTACCGGTAGGATACGGCCTTGGCGGCGGCGACCACCTCGGCGACGGAGGGCAGAGCGAGCTTTTCGAGGTTGGCGGCATAGGGCATCGGCACGTCCTTGCCGGAGACGCGCGCCACCGGCGCGTCGAGATAGTCGAAGGCGTGCTCCATGATGCGCGCGGCGACCTCAGAGCCGACGCCGCTCTGCTGCCAGCCCTCCTCGACCGTCACCGCGCGGCCGGTCTTCTTCACCGAGTTGATGATGGTCTCGGTGTCCATCGGACGGATGGTGCGGAGATCGACGACCTCGGCCTCGATACCTTCCTTGGCGAGCTCGTCGGCAGCCTTCAGCGCATAGGACATGCCCATCGCCCAGGAGACGATGGTGACGTCCTTGCCGGCGCGGGCAATCCGCGCCTTGCCGATCGGCACCACGAAATCAGCCAGCTTCGGCACCTCGCCGGTGTGGCCGTACAGCACCTCGTTCTCGAGGAAGATCACCGGATTGGGATCGCGGATCGCGGCCTTGAGCAGGCCCTTGTAATCGGCGGCCGAATACGGCGCGATCACCTTGAGGCCCGGGATCTGCGAGTACCACGCCGCGTAGTCCTGGCTGTGCTGCGCGGCGACACGCGCGGCGGCGCCGTTCGGGCCGCGGAACACGATCGAGCATCCCATCTGGCCGCCGGACATATAGAGCGTCTTGGCGGCGGAGTTGATGATCTGGTCGATCGCCTGCATGGCGAAGTTGAAGGTCATGAACTCGACGATCGGCTTCAGGCCCGCCATCGCCGCGCCGACGCCGACGCCGGCAAAGCCGTGCTCGGTGATCGGCGTGTCGATCACGCGGCGGGCGCCGAATTCCTGCAACAGGCCCTGCGTCACCTTGTAGGCGCCCTGATATTCCGCGACCTCCTCGCCCATGATGAAGACATCGCCGTCGCGGCGCATCTCCTCGGCCATCGCATCGCGCAGCGCCTCGCGAATGGTCTGCGTGACCATCTCGGTCCCCGCAGGGATTTCCGGATCAGGCAGTGACTCGGTCGCGGGCGCGGCTGGTGCCTTCGCCGCGGGCTGCGGCGTTTCCGCCTTGGCTTCGGCAGGCGCGGCTTCGGCGGCCTTCGGCTGCGGCGCTGGAGCCGCCGGCGCCTTGGCGAGGTCGGCGGCGCTTTCGCCGTCGACGAGAATGGTGGCGATCGGCGTGTTCACCGCAACGTCCGCGGTGCCTTCCGGAATCAGGATCTTGCCGAGCGTGCCCTCGTCGGTTGCCTCGACCTCCATCGTCGCCTTGTCGGTCTCGATCTCGGCGATGACGTCACCGGACTTGATGGTCTCGCCTTCCTTTTTCAGCCATTTGGCGAGGTTGCCCTTCTCCATGGTGGGCGACAGCGCAGGCATCAGCACTTGAATGGGCATATCGGCTCCCGAAATCGGTCTTGAAATTCGTCTGCGCGGGTGGGGTCAGCGGTAGATGTCGGTGTAGAGCTCGGCCGGATCCGGCTCCGGATCGTGCTGCGCGAAGTCGGCGGCCTCGTTGACGATCTCGCGCACCTGGGCGTCGATCGCCTTCAGGTCCTGCTCGCTGGCGCCCGAGGCCAGCAAGCGGTTGCGCACCTGCTCGATCGGGTCCTGGTCGTGACGCACCTTCTCGACCTCCTCGCGCGTGCGGTACTTGGCCGGATCGGACATCGAGTGGCCGCGGTAGCGGTAGGTCTGCATCTCGAGAATCATCGGACCGTTGCCGCCGCGGCACCAGGCCACGGCCTCATCGGCGGCGGCCTTGACGGCGCGCACGTCCATGCCGTCGACCTGCTTGCCCGGAATGTTGAAGGAGGCGCCGCGCTTGGAGAAGTCCTGCTGGGCCGATGCGCGCGACACCGAGGTGCCCATCGCATAGCGATTGTTTTCGATCACGTAGATCACCGGCAGCTTCCACAGCTCCGCCATGTTGAAGCTCTCGTAGACCTGGCCCTGGTTGGCCGCGCCGTCGCCGAAATAGGTCACGCTGACGTTATCGTTGCCGCGATAGCGGTTGGCGAACGCAAGGCCGGTGCCGAGCGAGACCTGCGCGCCCACGATTCCGTGACCGCCATAAAAGTGCTTCTCCTTGCTGAACATGTGCATGGAGCCGCCCTTGCCGCGGGAATAGCCGCCGCGGCGTCCGGTCAATTCGGCCATCACGCCCTTGGCTTCCATGTCGCAGGCCAGCATGTGGCCGTGGTCCCGGTAGCCGGTTATGACCTCGTCGCCCGGCTTCAGCGCCATCTGCATGCCGACCACGACCGCTTCCTGGCCGATATAGAGATGGCAGAAACCGCCGATCGCACCCATGCCGTAGAGTTGACCGGCCTTCTCCTCGAAGCGCCGGATCAGGAGCATGTCCCGCAGTGCCTTGAGCTCCTGCTCCTTGGTGAATTCGGGGGGAGAGCCGGCCTTCTCCTGCCCTGATTCTTTTGCGACGCTTTTCTTGGGTGCGGCCATGGCAATTCCGGGTGAGAGAAGTCGGAGAACCCTCTCTAACCCAACTCAAATCGCCTTGGAAGGATTGCGTTCGCCCGATGGAATTTTGCTATGCCGCACTGCAGCGCAGCGCGACATTTTTGTGATAGCGCGCGAATGATTTTGAAATTTGAGAACGCGTCGTCAGTTACTTGTTGATCCGAACGAGGTCACGCGGATTGGCGTAGTCGAGCTGGAAGCGCGCACGCTCGTCCAGCATGTCGGGATCGACCCGGTCCGACCGCAGCAGCGACACCCGCTGCTCGCCCTCGGCCCGCTCCTTCTTCAGCCGCGCCAGCTCGGAGGTCAGCGCGATGATCTCCTGATCGAGCTCCTGCCGCGCGTTCAAGCCGTATTTGCCGGTGTAGGCGTTGACGCCGAAATAGCCGACCATCAGCGCCGCCAGCGTATAGAGGGCGAGCCCGGTCAGAATCGATTTGAGGCGTGTGCGGGAAACCATGGCCGCGAGCATGCGGCCATGGGGTTAACGAACGCTGAACCAGAGCGTTTTCGAGCGAAGTGGGTACCGGCTCGCGGGAAGAAAACGCGTCAAAACAAGTTCAGAGGCCCGTTCCGATTCAATCGGAACGGGCCTCTTGTTCAGCGGTTCTGCTTTTCGATAAAGGCCGCGAAGGCGTCGAGATACTGCTGCAGCACGCCCTTGAGCGACTCCTTGGTCAGTTCGCCGTTGTCGTCGAAGGCATCGCCGACGCCGTTGAGATAAGCTTCCGGCTGACCGAGGATCGGGCCGGAAATGCCGGGCAGGATGTTCTGCAGGTGCTTCACCGCGCTGACGCCGCCGAGCGGTCCGGGCGAATTGCCGACGATGCCGATCGGCTTGCCGATGAACGAGCTCTTGCCGTAGGGCCGCGAGGCGACGTCGATGGCGTTCTTCAGCACGCCCGGGATCGAGCGGTTGTATTCGGGGGTCACGAACAGCACGCCGTTCGACTTCTGCAGCTTCTCGCGGAAGGCGAGCCAGTCCGCCGGCGGCGCAGCCTCGAGGTCCTGGTTGAAGAAGGAAATTTCCTGAAGCGTCGTCACATCGAGCTTCAGCGACGCCGGTGCAAGCTTGGCCAGCGCATTGGCGATCTTGAGCGAGAAGCTCTGTTTGCGGATGCTGCCGACGATGGTGACGATGTTATAGGCCATAGCAAATTCCCCTCGGATTGCGCGTGAAACTGGTGCCCCTCACCTACCGGCGCACCAAGAAAGATGCAAGTGCATGGATCGTCCAATTCCGGAAACGCAGCGTTTCGCGGAATTGGTCTATGCAAAGCAAAAAGGCCGCCCCCATCGGAACGGCCCCTGCGTTTCGATCCTCAGCCCTTGTTCGGGTTGATCAGGAATTTCTCGCCGGTCGAGCGCTTGTTGTAGACGGCGATGTTGTTGAGCTGCAGGGTCTCCTGCAACGAGACCACCTTGGTGTAGTGACTGGCGAAAGTCGTCTTCAGTTCGGCCACCACGCGCTGGCGCAGCTTGTTGCCGGCCTCCGGACCGATCTTCATCAGGAACGGGAACAGCAGCCAGCCGCCGACGCCCCAGGCCATGCCGAAGCCGCGCGGCAATTCGATCGAGCGGGTGTCGAGGCTGCCATAGACATAGACCTGCTTGTGCACATTCGAGCCGTAGCGGCTGTAGGCCTTGGCGGTCTTGTTGATCGCGGTCTCCATCGCGACCAGGATCTGGCCCGCGAGCTTGCCGCCGCCGATCGCATCGAAGGCGATGGTGGCGCCGGTTTCGACCAGCGCGCCGGTGAGCTTGTCCATGAAATCGGGCGCGGAGGAATCGACGACATGTTTGGCGCCGATCTTGTGCAGGATGTCGGCCTGCTCCTTGTTGCGCACGATGTTGACGAGGCCGATGCCGTCCTTGAGACAGATCTTGTTGAGCATCTGGCCGAGATTGGACGCTGCCGCGGTGTGCACCAGCGCCTTGTGCCCCTCGCGCCGCATCGTCTCGGTCATGCCGAGCGCGGTCAGCGGATTGACGAAGCAGGACGCGCCTTCCGCCGGCGTGGTGCCGTCGGGCAGCGGCAGGCATTCGTTGACGCGCAGCGTGCGGTATTGCGCATACATCGCGCCACCGATCATCGCGACCGTGCGGCCCATCAGCGCTTTCGCCGCATCCGATGAACCGGTCCTGATCACGACGCCGGCACCTTCATTGCCGACCGGCATGGACTCATCGAGCCGTGCCGCGAGGCCCGGCAATGCGGCTTCCGGCACGCGCGCAGTCACCACAGGCAATTCCTTGCTGCCGGAGACCTTGGCGGCCGACATGTCGGCCGGGCCGATCAACAGACCGAGATCGGACGGATTGATCGGGGTCGCCTCGACCCGGACCACGACCTCGTCGGGGCCGGGCTCGGGGGTCGGGACATTGACCAGCGATATCTCGAGCTCGCCATTCTTCTTGAGCAGCGAACGCAGCTGCAGACCGCTCTTGCCGTCGCTCATCCCGACCTCCCTTTGCGTTTTGTTGGATCCCGTTCAAGCTGGGGCGCTACGCCAGCGCCTTCAAGGCCGCCCTGCCCGCGTATTTCGCCTGGGTGCCGAGCTGTTGCTCGATGCGCAGCAGCTGGTTGTACTTGGCGGTACGGTCGGAGCGCGCCAGCGAGCCGGTCTTGATCTGCCCGCAATTGGTGGCGACCGCAAGATCGGCGATCGTGGAGTCCTCGGTCTCGCCGGAGCGATGCGACATCACGGCGGTGTAGCCGGCCTTGTAGGCCATCTCGATCGCCGCAAGCGTCTCGGTCAGCGTGCCGATTTGGTTGACCTTGACCAGGATCGAATTGGCGCGGCCGTTCTTGATGCCGTCGGCAAGCCGGGTGACGTTGGTGACGAATAGATCGTCGCCGACCAGCTGGCACTTCTTGCCGATCGCATCCGTCAGTTCCTTCCAGCCGTCCATGTCGTCCTCCGACATGCCGTCCTCGATGGTGACGATCGGATAGCGGCCGACGAGATCGGCGAGATACTTCACCTGCTCGGAGCGCGAGCGGGTCTTGTTCTCGCCGCCATAGACGTAGGAGCCTTCCTTGAAGAATTCGGTCGAGGCGCAGTCGAGGCCGAGCACGACGTCGTCGCCCGCCTTGTAGCCGGCCTTGCCGATCGCGTTCATGACGAACTCGAGCGCGGCGTCGGCCGACGGCAGGTTCGGCGCGAAGCCGCCCTCGTCGCCGACATTGGTGTTGTGGCCGGCCTTCTTCAGTTCGCCGCGCAGCGTGTGGAAAATTTCCGAACCGCAACGTAGCGCCTCGGCGAACGACGTGGCGCCGACCGGCAGGATCATGAACTCCTGGAAGTCGATCGGGTTGTCGGCATGCACGCCGCCATTGATGATGTTCATCATCGGCACCGGCAGCGTCCGCGCCGAGGTGCCGCCGACATAACGATACAGCGGCATGTCGAAGGATTCGGCGGCGGCCTTGGCGCAGGCCAGCGAGACGCCGAGGATGGCGTTGGCCCCGAGCCGGCTCTTGTTCGGCGTCCCGTCGAGCTCGATCATGATCTGGTCGATCGCGACCTGCTCCTCGACCGCCTGGTCGCTGAGCGCCTCGAAGATCTCACCGTTGATGGCGGCGACCGCCTTCTCGACGCCCTTGCCGAGATAGCGCGCCTTGTTGCCGTCGCGCAGTTCCACCGCCTCATGCGCGCCGGTGGAGGCGCCCGACGGCACCGCCGCGCGACCGATTGACCCATCCTCCAGCACCACATCGACCTCGACCGTGGGGTTGCCGCGGCTATCAAGGATTTCGCGGCCGATGATGTCGACGATGTCAGTCATGACGTGCTCTTTCTCGATATGGGGTTGGCTGATGCGCCGCGTCATACACGGCGCGCAAGCAAATGTGAACGGCCCGCCCGCCCGGCCCGTCTGACGGTGCAATGTGGTGGGTTTATGCTGTCGGGGATTACCTTCGCGTGCTGGCCCATTGTTTCACGAAGCCGGGATAACGCAATGAACCGTCGCCAGTTTCTCGCCTCCACCACTGCCGCGATTTTGACCACGAGAGCGCAGGCGCAGGATGCCCAGACGCCGTTCCGGGTGAAATATTTCAACGTCGACGCCGGGACCGGCCTGCACGATGTCACGCCGGCGCCCGATGGCACCGTCTGGTTCACGGGCCAGCGCAGCGGTGCGCTGGGCCGGCTCAATCCGCGCGACAGTGCGTTCAAGCTGGTCAGCCTCGGCAGGGGTGCGGCCCCGCACGGCGTCACGATCGGCCCCGACGGCGCGCCATGGGTAACCGAGGGCGGGCAGAATGCGATCGCCCGCGTCGACCCCGGCGACCACAAGGTGACGCTGTTCCGCCTGCCCGAGAAAGCCGCTGACGCCAATCTCAATACCGGCGTGTTCGACAAGCGCGGCGTCTACTGGTTCACCGGCCAGTCCGGCTTCTACGGCCGGCTCGATCCGAAATCCGGTGAGATGAAGGTGTTCGAGGCACCGCGCGGCGTCGGCCCCTACGGCATCACCGTGACCCCAAACGGCGACATCTGGTACGCCTCGCTTGCCGGCAGCTATATCGCACGGATTGACCCTGCGACCGGCAACGCCAGCGTGGTCCAACCGCCGACGCCGAAACAGGGCGCGCGACGGGTGTGGTCGGATTCGCGGGGGCGGATCTGGGTCAGCGAATGGAACAGCGGCAACGTGTCGGTGCACGATCCCGCCGACGGGACGTGGAGGGCCTGGAAGCTGCCCGGCAGCAATCCACGGACCTATGCCGTCTATGTCGACGACAAGGACAAGGTCTGGCTCACCGATTTCTCGGCCAACGCGATCATGCGCTTCGATCCGGTGGGCGCGACCTTCAACGCCTTTCCGAGCGACCGCGCCGGCGCGAATGTCCGGCAACTCGATGGCCGGCCCGGCGAGGTCTGGGGCTGTGAATCCGGCCAAGACCGCTTGGTCCTGATCCAGACTGCCGCGCCCGCGTAGCACCCTGCCCCCGCACGCGGACGGTTGACGAACCGCCCGCTTCCGTTCATTTCGGCCGCTCCCACAAGGATGAGGCCCATGGCGAAGAAAACCCTGCAACTCGGCCGTGCCGTCGCGTGGCCGGATAGCCCGGACAAGGCGGTGCTCGACCGCGTCCCCAATCCGCAGGCCGGCACGGATTATCTGGTGCGCTTCGCTATCCCGGAATTCACCTCGGTCTGCCCGATCACCGGCCAGCCGGACTTCGCCCATCTGGTGCTCGACTATGTGCCGGGCCGGTGGCTCCTGGAATCTAAGTCGCTGAAACTCTATGCGGCGAGCTTCCGCAATCACGGCGCCTTCCACGAGGATTGCACCGTCATGATCGGGAAGCGCATCGTCGGGGAAATCAAGCCGAAATGGCTGCGGATCGGCGGTTACTGGTATCCGCGCGGCGGCATTCCGATCGACGTGTTCTTCCAGACCGGCCGGCTGCCGAAGGGCATCTGGGTTCCCGATCAGGGCGTCGCGCCCTATCGAGGCCGGGGCTGATCCGGCGTCTCAATAGGCGCTCAGCAGATCGACCTTGGCATTGGCGAGGATGAGGCGGCGCGCCAGCAGTGCGGAAAGATTGCGCATGATCTTCATCGAAATCTGCGGGTGGAGTTGACGATAGTCGGCAAAGCTGTCGATCGGTAGCTCGAGACATTTGACCGGCGTGTCCGCCCAGACGTCGGCGCTGCGGTGGCTCTCGATGATCGCCATCTCGCCGAACTCCATCCCCGGCCCGAGCGAGGCAAGCCGCACGCCGCTCGGCAGCTTCACGCTCACCATCCCGCTTTGCAGGAAGAACAACGAATTGGCCGGCTCGCCGGCCACGACGATGCGCTGGCCGGCGTCGTAGCGGCGCGGCGTCGAGAGTTCGGCGAGCGCAGCGATCTCCTCGGGCGCGAGATCGGCCAACAGCGCCTGCTCGCCGAGATGGGCGGTCTCCTTGGTCTCGGTGAAGCCGCCATAGCGGTAGATCAGTTGATCCTCGGCCCATTCAACGGCGTCGTCGAGCAGCGGAAAATGCCGCAACCGCTTCGGCTCTTCGATCTGCGCGCGGATCGTGGCCCAGACCGGCGACGTCGTCTCGACACCGGAGATGATCGTCGTCACACCGGAATTTCCGAGCGTGGCGATTTTCTCAGCCAGCAGCTGGGCGCCGGCTGCCGTGATGTCGGGCACGCGGTGGAAATCTAGGATCAGCAGCGGCGCGCCGGGCGGCTCGCTGGACAGCCGGCGAGTGACGTAGTCGATCGACGCGAAGTTGAGCGCCCCCACCAGCTCGATGACGCGGGTGTCGCTGTGGCGGTCATCGAGGATCTGCTGTTCGTGCGGCTGGCGGCTGCGGCGGGAGGTGATGCCGAAGATGTCGTAGTCGGCGATGATGCAGGTGCGGACGTCGCCGCTGCGGTTGAGCATATGCAGATCAAATCGCGCCGACAGCGCCTCGCAAACCTTCAGGCCTCGCACACTGTTGAAGTGCCCATCGAGCAGCGGCGAAAAGGTGCCGAGCCCCAATTGCGACGGGAGCGCTGCGACGATGCCGCCGCCGACCCCACTCTTGGCGGGCATTCCGACGCGATAGATCCACTCGCCGGCATAGTCGTACATGCCCGAGCTCGTCATCACCGACAGCGTGCGCGCGACGACATGCGGCGTCACCACCTGGACGCCGGTGACCGGATTGACGCCGCGATTGGCGAGCGTTGCGGCCATCACCGCGAGGTCGCGCGCGGTGACGAGAATTGCGCATTGCCGGAAATAGATATCGAGCACGGCATCGACGCCGTCCTGTAGCACGAGGTAGTTGCGCAGCAGCCAGGCGATCGCGCGATTGCGGTTGCCGGTCGCCGTCTCCGACGCATGGACCGCGTCGTCGACGTCGAGTTCGCGGCCGGCAAACTGGCCGAGCTTGTCCCGGATGCGCTCGAATGCGGCGCGGCCATCGACCTCGTGGATCAGCCCGGAGCAGGCAATCGCGCCGGCGTTGACCATCGGATTGAACGGCTTGTTGTCGTTGGTCAGCCGGATCGAGTTGAATGCCTCACCGCTCGGCTCGACGCCGATCGCCGACGCGACGCGCGCTTCGCCGACGAGATCGAGGGCCAGCGCAAACACGAACGCCTTCGAAACGGACTGGATGGTGAAAGGAGCGGCGCTGTCGCCGACTTCGTAGACATGGCCATCGATGGTGACGAGGCTGATGCCGAAATGCGCCGGGTTGGCCCGTTTCAGCTCCGGAATGTAGTCGGCGAGCGCGCCGGAATTGTCCGATTTGAATTCTTGGTGGCAGGAGGCCAGAAAACGCTGAAGTGGAGGCTCGGTGCCATATCCCGTTGTCCTGACGTCCGCATTCCCTCGAATAGGCCAGCCAGTCTGGACGTCCACGCTCTCACCTCAAATGGCGAGAAATAAGCAATCCTCATGCCATGCGCGGTCGTCCGAACGCTGCTGCGAATGCGTCATCCTGACGCTGCACCCCGCTTCCCTGCATGTTGTGTCTGCCACCGCCGGTGGGCCCGTGGACGCCTAGGTTGTCTGCGCATCGGCGGGCCTGGTCTGCCGCAGAAACCGCGCGCAGATAAAGCCGAGCACGACCATCACGGCGGCAGCTGACACCAACGTCGCGGTCTTGCCGACGTGTTGCAGGCCGAAGCCATAGGCGATCGGGCCGACGGTCTGGCCCATGAAAAAGAAGAACGAGTGCAGCGACAGCGCGGTGGCGCGCGCCTCGACCGACAGCTCGCTGGCGAACACCTGCAGGCAGCCGTGGATCATGTAGAAGCCGAGGCCCATCACCAGGAGGCCCGCCATCTGCAGCTTCCAGTGCGGCCCGAACGCGACGCCGACCAGTTGAATCGCAACCAGCGTCGCGCCGACGACCATCATGCCCCTCACCCCGATCCACGGCAGCAGGCGCGACACCGTCAGCGTGTAGAGCAATCCGCCGATCGCAAATCCCGCGATCACGATGCCGGCGATCGACAGCGAGGTCTCGCCGAGCTCGAACAGGAACGAGGCGATGAAGGGAAACAGCCCGAGCACGCAGCAGCCTTCGATGAAGACTGCCGAATAGCAGATGCGGGCGTTCGGATTGGTGAAGATGGTGCGATAGCCGTGGCGCAGCGCCTTCAGGCTGGTGCGCGGCGGACGGTTCAGCGCAGCGCCGCGGAAGCCGGCTGCAACCGCCAGCGCGACGATAATCACGAGGCCGCCGAGCACCGCGAGCACGCCGCGCCAGCCGAGGAAGTCGCCGATCAGGCCGGATGCCGTCGCACCGAGCAAATTGCCGGTCATCGAGCCCGCCAGCGTTCGTCCGATCGCGAGCTGCCGCTTGTCCGGGCCAACCAGATCGCTGGTCAGCGACAGCGCCACCGGAAACACGCCGCCCGAGCCGATGCCGGCGAGGATGCGGGTCACGAACAGCATCGGAAACGAGGTCGAGAGCGCACCGAGGATGTTGGCGACGCCGAGCAGTCCGAGGCAGATCGTCATCAGCCGCGCCTTGCCGAACAGATCGGCAGCGGCGCCGATCGCCGGCTGGACCGCGGCAAAGGTGAAGGCGAACACCGCGGCAAAGCTCGCCGCGGTCGCGATGCTGACGCCGAAATCCTCAGCGACATGCGGCAGAACCGGATCCAGCGCGCGCACCGACAGGCTCGCCGCGAAGGTCGCCAGCGTGATCACGTTAAGGGCCGGCGGCATGCCGCTGGTTGCGGTCATGTCGTTGTCCGCCGGTCAGGCCGCCGTCTTCGCCAGCGCGTCGAACTGCATCAGCCGCTTGACGAGGGACTCGAAGTCGCGGAGCGGCACCATGTTGGGGCCGTCCGACGGCGCGTGATCCGGATCGGGATGGGTCTCGATGAACACGCCGGCGACGCCGACCGCGACCGCGGCGCGCGCCAGCACCGGCACGAATTCACGCTCACCGCCCGACGAGGTGCCCTTGCCGCCCGGCTGCTGCACCGAATGGGTGGCGTCGAAGATCACAGGCGCGCCGGTGGTGCGCGACAAGATCGGCAGCGCGCGCATGTCCGAGACCAGCGTGTTGTAGCCGAACGATGCACCGCGCTCGGTGACCAGCACGTTGGCGTTGCCGGCGCCGGTGATCTTGCTGACCACATTGGCCATGTCCCACGGTGCCAGGAACTGGCCCTTCTTGACATTGACGACCTTGCCGGTCGCGGCCGCAGCCAGCAACAGATCGGTCTGCCGGCACAGGAAGGCCGGAATCTGCAGCACGTCGACCGCCTGCGCCACGTCGGCGCACTGGGTCGCCTCATGCACGTCGGTCAGCACCGGCAGCCCGAGCGAAGACCGGATCTCGGCGAAGATCGGCAGCGCCTGCGCCAATCCGATGCCGCGCGCCGCGGTCGCGCTGGTGCGGTTCGCCTTGTCGAACGAGGTCTTGTACACCAGACCGACCTTGAGCCGGACCGCGATCTCCTTCAGCGCGGACGCCACCTCAAGCGCATGCGCGCGGCTCTCGAGCTGGCACGGACCGGCGATGATCGAAATCGGCAAGGCATTGCCGAATTTGGCCGATCCGACGGCAACGATCGGCGCGGCGGCTTGCGCGGAAACCTGATTGGTCAAAATGCTGCATCCTTTTGCCGGCGACCATGCAGTCCCGCGCGGGACGGATCAAGCCATCCCGCACGATGAGGGGGTTGCGCTGACGCCGTGGGTGCGCCGTGCTAACACAATCCCGCCCAAACAGCGCCTATAAACTGGCGCGGAACAGATTCCCATGAGGAAGCCATGCGCATCCCGCTGATGATCGGAGCCGTCGCCGCCCTGTCGGCGATGTCGGGCCTCGCCTATGGCCAGACCAGCACCCAGCCCGGGGTCGTCACCAGCGGAGCCACCGGCGTCACCGTCAATGGCAAGCCGGCGGCGCGCAACGGCGATACCACCAGCAATGGCGGCCCGCTCGTCGAGGGCGTGCCCAACGTCCTGATCAACGGCAAGCCGGCGGTGGTCATGGGCGATCGCACGCATTGCGGCGGCAAGACGACCTCCGGCAGCCACGGCGTCTTCATCAACGGCAAGCCGATGGTGACCCAGGGCGATCAGACCTCGGGCTGCCCGCAATAGCGTCGCTACAACTTTCCCTCCCCAAGGGACCGAGAAAAGATGCCTTCCCGTCATTGCGAGGAGCTCGCGACAAAATTGCGAAGCAATCCATCGCTCCGCATATGCAGTACGAATGGATTGCTTCGCTTCGCTCGCAATGACGGGAACATGGCCGCAGCGGGCGTCATTTGACCGACGAAAACGCCGTCGGCACCAGAAGCTGGTTGACGATGTTGAGGACGATCTGGCCGTCCTCCTCGGTCTTGGCGCGCGCGGTGATCCACTCCGGATCGGTCTGGAACGCGGTCCACTTCTTCTCGCGCTCGGCGAGCGATTCCCAGGCCAGCAGATAGGTCAGCTCCTGGTTGGATTCCCCGACCAGCGTCGTGAAGAAGCCGGCCTGCCTGATGCCATGCTTGTCCCAGAGCTTCAGCGTGATGGTCTCGAAGCGCTTGAGCAGCGCCGGCAGCCGTCCCGGCAGGCAGCGATAGACGCGGGTCTCGTAGATCATTGGCAGTCCTCCCAGATTGGTGTGCGGGCGGTTATAGCCAGCGCCTTCCGGACTGTCTTGAGGGGGTGACAACATGGCACCCCTGCTCGCGACGGGCGGCCATTTCCGCAATGTTGTTGCAATGTTACTTGCCCTAAAACCTGCCTTCAGGAGTTGGACCACAAGGACATGCGGATACTGCTGGTTGAGGACGAGGCCGAAATGGCGGCGGCGCTGTCGCAGGCGCTGAAGGGCTACGACATGGTGGTCGACCACGTGCCGAACCTTGCCGAGGCCGAGGAAGCGATCTGTGCCGACGTGCATGGCGCGGTCCTGCTCGACCGCCAGCTTCCGGACGGCGACGGCCTCACGCTGATCCCGAAGCTGCGCGCCAAGGCCGACGGCGTGCCGATCATCGTGCTGACCGCGCGCGGCGATCTCACCGACCGCATCACTGGCCTCGACCGCGGCGCCGACGACTATCTGGCCAAGCCGTTCGCGGTCGAGGAGCTGATGGCGCGGCTGCGCGCCGTGCTGCGCCGCCCCGCCGGCCTGCAGCTCGAGATCATCAGGGCCGGCCGCGTGGCGTTCGATTGCGGCCATCGCGAGGCCAGTGTCGACGGCCGTCCGCTCGAGCTGCCGCGGCGCGAGCTGCTGGTGCTGGAGACGCTGCTGCGCCGCATGGGCCGCACCGTGCTGCGCGCGACGCTGGAGGAAGCCGTCTACAATTTCGAGGACGAGATCCAGTCCAACGCACTCGATGCGCACGTCTCGCGTCTCAGGCGCAAGCTTGCCGACGCCAACGCCGGTGTCGAGATCCACAGCATCCGCGGCGTCGGCTATCTCTTGAAGCAAACGTCATGAGCGAACAGGCCGAGCACTATTGCCTGCGCTCGCAACTGAGCTGGCGGCTGGTGACGCTCCAGGCGCTGCTGCTTGCCATGCTGATCGTTTGCCTGATCAGCGCGTTGTGTGCCACCGGCTTCCTGATCGTTCCGCGCGATGAGGATCATGTGATTTCCATCGTGCAGGGCGCGGTCGCACGCGACGGCAAGGGCGAGTTGATTTTGCGCCCGACGGCCGAACTGCAAAAGCTTCGTGACGACACGCCGGACCTCTGGTTCCTGGTGCGCGACCGGCAAGGCCGTTCGCTGACGGAAGGCGCGGTGCCGCCGGAATTCGCCAGGATCGGCGACGCGCTCGACCAGATCAGCCAGGCGCGGCTCGGCTGGCAGATGTTCGAGGATGATCCGCGCAAGCCGCCGGCGCGGCTGAAGCGCGTCAATTCCGACGCCGGCCCCGTGCAGGTGCTCACAGCGACGCAAGGGCCAATGTCGAGCGTCAAGACCGCGCTCGCCACGACGCTGGCGTTCCTCGCCATTGCCCTGCCCGGCCTGTTCCTGATGGCATGCGCCACCTTCATCGCGACGCCGATGGTGGTGAAGCGCGCCTTCGCCGGTCTCGATACCACCGCCGACGAAGCGCGCCGGATCGATTTCCGCCAGCGCGGCAGCCGGCTGTCGGCGGACCATCTGCCGCTCGAGGTGGCGCCGCTGGTGACCGCCATCAACGATGCGCTGAAGCGACTCGACGACGGCTACTCCCGGCATCAGCGCTTCGTCGCCGACGCGGCGCATGAATTGCGCACGCCGATCGCGATCCTCAACACGCGGCTGGAGTCGCTGCCGCCAGGCCCGGAGAAAACCCGCCTGCTCGAGGATTCGGCGCGGCTTGCGACATTGGCCGAGCAACTGCTCGACATCCAGCGCTTCGACCAGTGCCGCAATCCGTTCGTCCGCGTCGATCTCGTCGCGGTCGCACGCAATGTCGCGGCCGACCTTGCGCCGCTTGCGATCGCGGCCGGCTACGAGCTGTCGCTCGATACCGCAACCGATCGGGTCGAGACCTTGGGCGATCGCGCCGCGCTGGAGCGCGCGCTCACCAATCTGGTGCAGAACGCCATCCAGCATGGCGGCCGCCGCGGCACCATCACCATCCATGTCGGCAGCGCCGCGACGATCGACGTATCGGATGAAGGCGACGGCATTCCCCAGGACCAGCGCACGCGGATCTTCGACCCGTTCTATCGGCTCGCGCCGCTCGATCGCGGCGCCGGCCTCGGCCTCAACATGGTGCGCGAGATCGCAAGGCTGCACGGCGGTCACGTCTCCGTGCTCGATGGCCCGAAGGGCGGCGCGTGCTTCCGCCTCACGTTACCGCCGGCGCCGTTCGCGTCGTGATGCCAAAGCGTTTTCGAGCGAAGCCTGTCCCGCACTCGATGCGGGATGGGCACCGGTTCGCGTGAAGGAAACGCGTCAAAGCTAGGGTCGAGAGCCCCGTTCCGATTCAATCGGAACGGGGCTCTCGCGCAATGTTGTCGCAATGCAGCTCCCGCAAACAAGGCATCACGCTTCGCATCTGAGTCGAAGCGCCGCGACACTTTGCTGGGAATCCCAATGTCACATGATCTGCTGTCTTTCTTCACGGCGTGGATGGCGGCCCCCGGCCGCGTCGGCGCCATCGCGCCGTCAGGCGCCGCGCTCGCCGAACTGATCACGCGCGACATCAGCGCCGACACCGGCCCGGTGCTCGAGCTCGGTCCGGGCACGGGCGCGTTCACCTATCAGCTGTTGAAGCGCGGCGTGCGCCAGCAGGATCTTACGCTGATCGAATACGGCTCGGATTTCATGCGGCTGTTGCAGCTGCGCTTTCCCGGCGCGCGCGTGCTGTGGATGGACGCGGCGCGCCTCGCCTCGGAGCGGCTCTACGATGGCGCGCCGGTCGGCGCCGTCGTCAGCGGACTGCCGCTGCTCAACATGTCCCCGCGCAAGGTCATCTCGATCGTCGGCGGCGCGTTCAGCTATCTACGTCCCGGCGGCGCGTTCTATCAATTCACCTACGGCATGCGCTGTCCGGTGCCGCGGCCGATCCTCGACCGGCTCGGCCTGCGCGCCACGCTGGTCGATCGCGCCATCCTCAACGTGCCGCCGGCCGCGGTCTACCGGCTGACGCGACGCCCGCAATACAAGCTGATGACGCGCGACGGCACGCCGGCGGCTGGTGCAAACGTTTCACCGATCAAGAAAGAACGCCGGACCAGCGAGGACTGCGCCGTGTAGCGGCGCAGCTGACGGCCGCTCAGTTAAACCAGCCGGCTCTGCTTGGCTGCCGCCTCGATGAACGACGCGAAGAGGGGATGCGGTTCAAAGGGCCGCGATTTCAGCTCGGGATGGAACTGGACGCCGATGAACCAGGGATGGTCCTCGTACTCCACGATCTCCGGCAGTACGCCGTCGGGCGACATGCCGGAGAAGCGCAGGCCGTGCTGCTCGAGGCGGTCCTTGTAGGCGGTGTTGACCTCGTAGCGATGGCGGTGCCGCTCGGAGATCTCGGTCGCGCCGCCATAGACCTGCGAGACGCGGCTGCCGCGGTTGAGCGCCGCGGGATAGGCCCCGAGCCGCATCGTGCCGCCGAGATCGCCGCTCTGCGAGCGCTTCTCGAGCTCGTTGCCGCGCAGCCATTCGGTCATCAGGCCGACCAGCGGCTCCTTGGTCGGGCCGAACTCGGTCGAGTTGGCGTCCTCGATGCCGACCAGATTGCGCGCCGCCTCGATCACCGCCATCTGCATGCCGAAGCAGATGCCGAAATACGGCACGTCACGCTCGCGCGCGAACTGCGCCGCGCGGATCTTGCCCTCGGCGCCGCGCTGGCCGAAGCCGCCGGGCACCAGGATGCCGTTGACGTGCTCGAGGAACGGCGCCGGGTCCTCGTTCTCGAACACCTCGCTCTCGATCCAATCGAGATTGACCTTCACCTTGTTGGCGATGCCACCGTGCGACAGCGCCTCGATCAGCGATTTGTAGGCGTCCTTCATGCCGGTGTATTTGCCGACGATGGCGATCGTCACCGCACCTTCCGGATTGCGGACGCGTTCGTTGATGACGTGCCAGCTCTGCAGCGCCGGCGGAATCTTCGCGGTGATGCCGAACGCGGCCAGCACCTCGTCGTCGAGGCCGGCGGCGTGATAGGCCTCCGGCACGGCGTAGATGTTGTCGACGTCGCGCGCCTCGATCACGGCGCTCTCGCGCACGTTGCAGAACAGGCCGAGCTTGCGCCGCTCCTCCTTGGGAATCTCGCGGTCGGTGCGGCACAGCAGGATGTCCGGCTGGATGCCGATCGAGCGCAGCTCCTTCACCGAGTGCTGCGTCGGCTTTGTCTTGAGTTCGCCGGCACTTGGAATGTACGGCAGAAGCGTCAGGTGAATGTAGACCGCGTGATCGCGCGGCAGCTCGTTCTTGAGCTGGCGGATCGCCTCGAAGAATGGCAGGCCCTCGATGTCGCCGACGGTACCGCCGATCTCGACCAGCACGAAATCGAACTCGTCGTTACCCGACAGCACGAATTCCTTGATCGCATTGGTGACGTGCGGAACCACCTGGATAGTGGCGCCGAGATAATCGCCGCGGCGCTCCTTGGTGATGATGTCCTGGTAGATTCGCCCGGTCGTGATGTTGTCGGCCTTGGTGGCCGGACGACCGGTGAAGCGCTCGTAATGGCCGAGATCGAGATCGGTCTCGGCGCCGTCGTCGGTCACGAACACTTCGCCGTGCTGATACGGCGACATCGTTCCGGGATCGAGGTTGAGATAGGGATCGAGCTTGCGAAGGCGGACTTTGTAGCCCCTGGCCTGCAGCAGAGCGCCGAGCGCCGCTGAAGCCAGACCCTTGCCGAGCGAGGAGACCACGCCGCCGGTGATGAATATGTACCGCGCCATGGGACTTTACCTTTAATCCGACTCCGGCGATTCGCAAAACGAATCGGCTGTTCCCGGCAAACAATTCGCCGGGCTGTGGGTTGCATCAAATTGGAAGCGATTTCAGAGCATTGATGGGGGTTTCTGATGCAGGATACCAGCGGGGCATCCTGCATGGCCACCCCGCTTTATTGCGACCGTGGCGCCTGCGGGCCGCTCGGGGCCTGCTGCCCCTGCTGCTCGTCGGCCTTCTTCAGCGAATCGAGGATGCCGCCCGAGGTCGGCGCGTTCATCGGCGTGCCGCCGGCCGGCTGCGTCTGCGCCGGCGCGCCGGTGCCGACGATCGAGCTCGGCTTGCGGTCGTAGCCTGCGTACCAGGACAGGAACAGGCTGGTGATGAAGAAGCCCACCGCGAGGATCGCCGTAGTCCGCGTCAGCAAATTGGCGGTGCCGCGGCTCGACATGAAGCCGGCGCCGCCACCCATGCCAAGGCCACCGCCTTCGGATTTCTGCAACAGCACGGCGCCGATCATGACGGCGACAATCATGAGGTGGACAATGATAACGACAGTCTGCATCGCAAGCCTTCGTCACAAGCCGCCAAGCGGCCAGACAAACGGCGCTATCGGCTTTACGGTTTTCGTGAAGTCGCGCCCTGTTACACGATTGCACCGGGCATTGTCACCCCCGAGATAGTCGCACTGTCGACGATCACAAGCGGCGCCGATGGCGGCCCGGCCGGGCCTTGCCGGGAACCGGCAATTTCTACTATAGTAGACAAATGGATACTTTAGTAGAAGATCTGAGCCAACGCCTGGCGCAGCGGATCAGGCTCGAGCGCGATGGCCGGGGCTGGTCGCTGGCCGACCTCGCCGAACGCGCTGGCGTCTCGAAGGCCACGATCAGCAAGATCGAGCGCGCCGAGGTCAGCCCCACTGCGGTCGTGCTGGTGCGCCTCGCCTCGGCTTTCGATCTCACCCTGGCCGGCCTGATGTTGCGCGCCGAAGGCCAGGGCGAACGGCTGTCGCGAGCCGCCGCGCAACCGGCCTGGCGCGATCCGGAAACCGGCTATCTGCGCCGCCAGGTGTTCAGCCGTCCCGACCATCCGGTCGAACTGGTGCGGGTCGAGCTGCCGCCGAAGCAGACCGTGACCCTGCCCGCCTCCTCCTACGCGCATATCCGCCAACTGGTCTGGGTGCTCAGCGGCAGCCTCGTCATCACCGAAGGCGGCGCGCGCCATTTGCTCGCCGCCGGCGATTGCCTCGGTTTTGGCCCGCCGGCAGAGACGACATTCGCCAACGAGACCAACGCCTCCTGCACCTATGTGGTCGCCCTGGCCCGGAGCTGATGCATGCCGCAGTTTGCCATCAAGCCGCTCGAGGATGCGCCCGGGATTCGCAGCGCGCTCAGCGAGCTGCTGGTCGAGACCGTCGCCGGCGGCGGCTCGGTGAGCTTCATGCATCCGCTGTCGCCGGACGACGCCGATGCATTCTGGCAGGACTCGCTCGGCGCCGCCGCGCGCGGCGAGCGCATCGTGCTCGGCGCATTCACCGGCAATGATCTGATCGGCACCGTGACGCTTCTGCTCAACCTGCCGCCCAACCAGCCGCATCGGGCGGAAATTGCAAAGATGATGACACGCGTCGCCCATCGCCATCGCGGCGTCGCGACGGAATTGATGCGCACGGCCGAGCAGCTTGCGATCGCGCACGGCCGCACGCTGCTGGTGCTCGACACCGCCGCAGAGGATGGCGCTGCGCCACTCTATGAAAGACTGGGATTTCAGCTCACCGGCATCATCCCGGACTACGCGCTGAAGCCGCATGGCGGCCTCACCGGCACGATGATCTACTGGAAGCGGATCGGCGCGGCGGCGGCCTGAATCCGTAGCCAAGCAGAGATGCCGATGGCAACTGTCTGCGCAACACTGCCAATCCCGTCACCCTGAGGAGCGCCAACGGGTCCGCGCAAAGCGCGGCCCGATGACAGGCTCCGCGCGTCTCGAGGGGGCGACGGCCACCAGCTGGGCCGTCGATCCTTCGAGACGGCCGCGTTGCGGCCTCCTCAGAGCCTGACTGAAAAATGGGTGAGTGATCTCAGTGGGGTGTGATTCCATCGGATTTGCAAAGATTCGAGGGAGAGCACGATGCCCTGGACCAAGATCACTCGGGAGCAATATCGGCGGGACGATCTGCGTTATGCAAGCGATATGACCGATGCGGAGTGGGCGGTGATCAGACGCCTGTTGCCGCGAGCGAACCGGCGCGGCCGGCCGCGTAAGACGGAGCTGCGTCGTGTGATCGAAGCGATCCTCTATATCGTTTCGACCGGCTGCCAGTGGCGGGCGTTGCCGCAGGAGTTCCCGCCCTATTCGACGGTGCAGGGCTATTTTTATAGATGGCGGGATACAGGCCGGTGGCAGAGGATTGTCAGCGTGCTTGTCCGACGGGCGCGAAAAAAGCTTGGACGGACACCGAAGCCGACGGCAGCCGTGATCGACAGTCAAAGTGCGCCAACCACGCAAGCTGGCGGACCGCGCGGCTACGATGCAGGCAAGCGCATCTACGGCCGCAAGCGGCATATCGTGACGGATACCAATGGCCTCCTCCTTGGGGTTCATGTTCATCCGGCCAACGTTCAGGACTGCCATGGCGCCGTACCGCTGCTGAAGAACGTGCGGATGAACTTCCCCCGGCTGCGCCACGTCTTTGCCGACCGGATCTACCGCGGAAATCAACTCCTCGACGCGCTCTCAGACTGCGGTCCATGGACTGTCGAGATCGTCGAGCGGCCTCAAGGCGTCAAAGGCTTCCAGCTTCTGCCGAGGCGGTGGGTGGTTGAACGCACATTCGCTTGGTTCGGCAGATGCCGCCGCCTCGCCAAGGACTTCGAGGCGACGGCGGCAACCGAAGCTGCCTGGCTGCTGATTGCACACATCAGGCTCCTGACCCGCAGACTCGCGGCTGCAGCTAAGGTTGGGTGATTTATGAGTCAGACTCTCAGGATGACGGTGTGAGAGCTCGGTGCGAAAGGGGCAGCCCTAACACCCCGCAGCGATCGCCAAAAAGTCCGACGCCTTCAGGCTGGCGCCGCCGACCAGGGCGCCGTTGACATTGGCGACGGCCATCAGTTCGGCCGCGTTCGACGGCTTGACCGAGCCGCCGTAGAGGATCCTGATCCTGTTTCCCTCGCCCTTGAAGCGATCGGTGAGCTGACCTCGGATAAACCTGTGAACTTCCTCGACATCCTTGGCGGTCGGGGTCAGGCCGGTGCCGATCGCCCAGACCGGCTCATAGGCCACCACCAGATTGGCCGCGGTAGAGCCGTCGGGCAGCGAGCCCGCAAGCTGGGTGCCGCAGACATCGAGCGTCTTGCCGGCGTCGCGCTGCTCGCGTGTCTCGCCGATGCAGACGATCGCGGTCAGCCCGGCGCGCCACACGGCCTCCGCCTTCTGCCGAATCAAGGCATCGGTCTCGCCGTGGTCGGCGCGCCGCTCGGAATGGCCGACGATGATCGCGACCGCGCCGAGATCTTTGAACATCTCCGCCGAGAGATCGCCGGTGTGGGCGCCCGATGCCTTGGGATGGCAATCCTGGGCGCCGACCGCGACCTTCGAGCCGCGCGCCTTGTCAGCGAACGCCCCGACCAATGTCGCGGGCGGACAGACCAGGAGATCAGCCTTCCCGGCGACATCGCCGGCGCCCGCCAGCATCGCGTCGAACTCGGCAAAAGAGGATTTCAGGCCGTTCATTTTCCAGTTGCCGGCGATCAGCGGCCGGATGGCGTCGGTCATGTCGGATTTCCCATCATTCAAGCGTGTCCCTGCGCTACCAGAGCCGGGCGGCGACTTCCAGAGCTCGGCTTCGCGCACACCGTGCGACGCTTCCGCCCGCGCGGCCAAGGTTGCGGGGGCGCTTCGGCCACTTTATGATGGGTTTTCAACCCGGTGACGCCCTGCTGCGGGACAAAAGCCTCGACTTTCGGCTCCCCATTGGGCACGACCCGGTTCCCCTCCTGTAAAACAAGTTGGACCCATGCTTCGAGGAATGCGGAAAGCCTCATCAAACTGGCTCGGCAAGACGATTATGGCCGTGGTGATGGGCGTTTTGATCGTCAGTTTCGGAATTTGGGGCATTGCCGACATTTTCAAGGGGTTTGGCCAGTCGACCTTCGCCAAGGTGGGCGGGACCGAGATTTCGGCCGAGCAGTTCCGCCAGATCTATACCGACCGCCTGCAGCAGCTTGGCCGTCAGTTCGGCCGCCCGCTGACGCCGGACCAGGCGCGCGCCTTCGGCATCGACCGCCAGGTGCTGCAGCAGACGCTTGCGGAAGCCGCAATGGACGAGGAAGCGCGCCGCATGGGCCTCAACGTGTCCGACGCCGAGGTGCTGCGCGCGATCTACAACGATCCGAACTTCAAGGGCCTCAACAACCAGTTCGACCCGCAGCGCTTCCAGGCCGTGATCCGCAACTATGGCTATACCGAAGGTCGCTACATCGCCGAGCAGCGCCGCGTTGGCCTCAGGCGCCAGATCGCCGGCACCATCTCGTCCGGGATCGAGCCGTCGAAATCGCTGGTCGAGGCGCTGACCCGGTTCCAGAACGAGCAGCGTTCGATCGACTATATCACGCTCGGCGCAGCGCAGGCCGGAACCATCGATCCGCCCTCGCCCGAGGCGCTCGCCGCCTATTTCGAGGACCACAAGGCCCAGTTCCGCGCGCCCGAATACCGCAAGATCTCCTTCGTCGCCATCACGCCCGAGGAAATCGGCAAGTGGGAAACGGTGTCGGACGAGGACGCCAGGAAGATCTTCGAGGAGCGCAAGGACCGGCTCAGCACGCCGGAGAAGCGCGAGGTCTCGCAGATCGTGTTTCCGGACGCTGGCGAGGCGCAGGCCGCGCGCGGGCGGATCGCGTCGGGCACGTCGTTCGACGACATCGCCAAGGAGCGCAACCTCAATCTGGCCGACGTGAATCTCGGCCTGGTCGCGAAGTCGGCGATCCTCGATCCGGCCGTCGCCGATGCCGCCTTCTCCCTGGCCGCCGGCGAAGTCAGCCAGCCGGTGCAGGGCCGCTTCGGCGTCGCGCTGGTCAAGGTCGGCAAGGTCGAGCCCGGCGTGACCCCGAGCTATGAGAGCCTCGCCCAGCAGGTGAAGAACGAGATCGCCTCTGAGCGCGCCCGCACCAAGGTCGCTGACCTGCGCGACAAGATGGAAGACGAGCGCGGCGGCGGCGCCAGCGTCGTCGAAGCCGCGCAGAAGCTGAAGCTGACGCCCGTCACCATCGACGCGGTCGATCGCTCCGGACGGCTGCCGAACGGCCAGGTCGCGACCAACATCCCGCGCGGCCTCGACGTGGTGTCGCAGGCCTTCAACAGCGACGTTGGCGTCGACAACGACCCGATCCAGTTCAACGGCGGCTATGTCTGGTACGACGTGCTCGGCATCACGCCGTCGCGCGAGCGCAGCCTCGACGAGGTTCGCGATCAGGTCGAGGCCAAGTGGCGCGAAGACCAGATCTCCACCAAGCTGCGCGCCAAGGCGACCGAGATCGTCCAGAAGCTCGACAGCGGCGCCAAGCTCGCCGACGAAGCCGCCGCTGCCGGCGTCAAGGTCGAAACCGCGGCGAATTTGAACCGCGAGGCCTCGCTGCCTGCCGTGCCGGCCGGCGTGATTGCGGCGGCATTCCGGACCGCCAAGGACGGCGACGGAGAGACCTCCGTCGCCGGCGGCAGCCAGTGGGTGGTCTTCCGCGTCACCAACGTGACGGTGCCGCCGGTCGACTTCGCGTCCGACGCGGCCAAGCAGCTCACCGAGGCGCTGCGGCGGTCGCTGAGCGACGAGCAGGTCGCGCAATATGTCACGAAGATCGAGTCCGATATCGGTGTGACCATCAACCAGGCAGCCTTCGCACAGGTGACAGGCGCAAATAATTGAGCATGATCGGGACAGCGCGACGACGCGCTGCGCGGCGATCAAGCTCCAACAACAGACCCTGAGCCAGCGAATGGACGACCTGAAATCGATCATCGGAAAAGTCGCCACCGGCGCTACGCTGACGCGTGAAGAGGCGGCGTCCGCCTTCGACAGCATGATGTCGGGCGAAGCCACGCCCTCGCAGATGGGCGGGCTATTGATGGCACTGCGGGTGCGCGGCGAGACCGTCGAGGAGATCACCGGCGCCGTCACGGCGATGCGCGGCAAGATGCTGCCGGTCACGGCGCCGGCGGAGGCCGTCGACATCGTCGGCACCGGCGGCGACGGCTCCGGCTCGGTCAACGTCTCGACCTGCGCGGCCTTCATCGTGGCCGGCGCCGGCGTGCCCGTGGCGAAGCACGGCAACCGCGCATTGTCGTCGCGCTCGGGCGCCGCCGACGTGCTGGCCTCGCTCGGCGTCAAGCTCGATTTGACGCCCGAACAGGTCGGGCGCTGCGTCAAGGAAGCCGGCATCGGCTTCATGTTCGCGCCCGCGCATCATCCGGCGATGAAGAATGTCGGTCCGACCCGGGTCGAACTCGCCACCCGCACCATCTTCAACCTGCTCGGCCCGCTATCGAATCCCGCCGGCGTCAAGCGGCAGATGGTCGGCGTGTTCTCGCGGCAATGGGTGCAGCCGCTGGCGCAGGTGCTGAAGAACCTCGGCTCCGACAAGGTCTGGGTCGTGCACGGCTCCGATGGCCTCGACGAGATCACCCTCACCGGCCCGACCTTCGTTGCGACGCTCGAGAACGGCGAGATCACGACATCAGAGGTCACGCCCGAGGATGCCGGCCTTGGCCGCGTCGGCGGCGAGGCGCTGAAGGGCGGTGACGCCGATGCCAACGCGATCGCGCTCTCCAGCGTGCTGCAGGGCAAGCCGAGCGCCTATCGCGACGTCGCCCTGCTCAACGCCGCCGCCGCGCTGATCGTGGCCGGCCGCGCCAAGGACCTCAAGGAAGGCGTCGCGATCGGTGCCCAGTCGCTCGACAGCGGCGCTGCCGCCGCGCGGCTGAAGCATCTGGTCGCGGTTTCGAACGGCTGAGAGCGCGAAACATGTCCGATATCCTGACCAAGATCGAGGCTTACAAGCGCGAGGAGATATCAGCCGCGAAGCGCGCCCATCCGCTCGCCGAGGTCGAGGCGCAGGCCAGATCGGCCTCGGCCCCGCGCGGCTTCGTCCGCGCCCTCAAGGACAAGCATGCGCGCGGCGACTACGCGCTGATCGCGGAAGTGAAGAAGGCCTCGCCCTCGAAGGGCTTGATCCGGGCCGACTTCGATCCGCCCGTGCTCGCAAAGGCCTACGAGGCCGGCGGCGCGGCGTGCCTGTCGGTGCTGACCGACGCGCCCTCGTTCCAGGGCCATCTCGACTTCATGGTTGCGGCCCGCGCGGCGACCAGCCTGCCGGTGCTGCGCAAGGATTTCATGTTCGACACCTACCAGGTGGCGGAGGCGCGCGCCCATGGCGCCGACTGCATCCTGATCATCATGGCCGCGCTCGACGACGCGGCGGCTAGGGAGATCGAGGACGCCGCGCTCGGCTACGGCATGGACGTACTGGTCGAGATTCACGACCGCACCGAGCTTGACCGTGCCTTGAAACTTCGCTCGCCGATGATCGGCGTCAACAACCGCAATCTGCGCACCTTCGAGACCACGCTCGCGACCAGCGAGGCGCTGGCACCGCTGATCCCGCCCGACCGCCTGATGGTCGGCGAGAGCGGCATCTTCACGCCTGGCGATCTCGCCCGGCTCGAACGGGTCGGGATGTCGACCTTCCTGGTCGGTGAAAGCCTGATGCGCCAGCAGGACGTCACCGCGGCGACCCGCGCCTTGCTGACGCGGCAGGCCGCCCCGCGCGCCACCGCAACGCGCTGACGCAATGGCGCGGAACAGCAAGGGCAAGACCAAGGCCGAGCCTTCCGGCTCCGGCACCGCCCTCACCCATATCGACGCCAAGGGCGAGGCTCGGATGGTCGACGTCTCGGCCAAGCCCGCGACCGAGCGGACCGCGGTCGCCGAAGGCCGCGTCGTGATGAGCAAGGCGACGCTGGCGCTGATCGAAACCGGCCAGGCCAAGAAGGGCGACGTGCTGGCGACGGCGCGGATCGCCGGCATCATGGCGGCGAAGCGGACCTCGGAATTGATCCCGCTCTGCCATCCGCTGGCGCTGACCAAGGTCACGATCGACATCACACCCGACCGCAAGCTGCCCGGCTGCATCGTCCGCGCCAGCGTCAAGGTGACGGGGCCGACCGGCGTCGAGATGGAGGCGCTGACCGCAGTCTCGGTCGCATGCCTGACGATCTACGACATGGTCAAGGCGGTCGACCGCGGCATCCGCATCGAGGGCATCCACCTCGTCGAGAAGATCGGCGGCAAATCGGGGCACTATCGCGCCGGCGCGTGATCGCCGGTACGCACGCGACGGCCTGTCGCCAATGCCCGCAAGGTTTCATTAACCAATCTCGCTAACCCGCGCTCCATTTCGATTGGATACGACTTTCGCGGGCCGGGGGTGCACGAGACCTACTTCCGGGTGAAACACCTGGAAGCGATTGCGGCAAATGACTCCAAACGGCGGCGCCACGTTCAACATCAAATCGGTGATCGGCAGCGGTCCGATCCGCTGGCTGATCCTTGGCGGCGCCGTGCTGATGGCCGCGATCGCGATCGGCGCTACGCTGATGGCGGAGAATTTCCGCGATCGCGCCCTGCACAACAGCGAGCGTGAGCTCGAGAACACCGTACTGCTGCTGGCGCGGCATTTCGACCAGCAGCTCGACGATCTCGAAGTCGTCCAGCGCGACCTGATCACGTTCATGCGCGACAATGCAATCGCGACGCCGGAGAACTACAGGCGCCGGATGTCGGCCGCCGACATCCATGCGATGCTCAAATCCAAGATGGACGCGCTGTCCAATGTCGGCAGCCTCAACGTGTTCGACGCCGACGGCGTTCTGATCAACAGCTCGGGCGCCTGGCCGCTGCCGCAGGCAAGCATTGCCGACCGCCCCTACTTCCAGATCTTCAAGTCGAGCCCCTATTCGCCCGACATGCAGGTCGCGCCGGTGGTGAGCCGCATCACCGGAAACTGGACCACCGTTATCGTCCGCAAGGTCACCGGTCCGCACGGCGAATTCCTCGGCGTGGTCGGCCGCGGCATCGAGCCGGCGGCCTTCGAGAAGTTCTTCTCCACCGTGGCGCTCGGCGACGGCGCCGCGATCTCGATGCATCATCGCGACGGCACGCTGCTGGCACGCTATCCCCATGTCGAAGAGCTGATCGGGAGGAATTTCCGCAACGGTCCGGTCAATCAGCAGCAGGTTTTCGAGCTGCCGCAGAGCACGACGCGGCTCGCCAGCCCGGTCGACGGCAAGGACCGCCTGGTGTCGTCGCGGGCACTGACCAAATTCCCGATCGTCGTCGTCGCGACGAGCACCACCGAGGCGGCGCTCGCCAACTGGCGCGAGCAGATCGGCATCCTGATCGCGGTGACCAGCATCTCGGTGCTGGCGATCGCGATCCTGCTGACGCTGGTGGTGCGCAAGCTGGTGCAGCAGCATCGCGCCCAGCAGCAGCGCCTGACGCTGGAGAAGCTGCGGCTCGACACCGCCGTCAACAACATGACGCAGGGCCTGTTGCTGTTCGACGCCGCGCAGTGCCTGGTGATCTGCAACAGGCGCTATATCGAGATGTACGGGTTGTCGGCCGACATCATCAAGCCCGGCTGCAGCTTCCGCGACGTCATCGTGCATCGTCACCGGACCGGCTCGTTCCAGGGCGACGTCGAGCGCTACGTCAATCTCGTGCTGCGCGACGTCGGCATCCGCAACACCATGGTGATCACGACGCCCGACGGGCGCTCGATCCAGGTCGTCAACGAGCCGCTGGCCGACGGCGGCTGGCTTGCGACCCATGAGGACGTCACCGAGCGCCGCCGCGCCGAGGAGCGCATCACGCATCTCGCCCACTACGATGCGCTCACCGACCTGCCGAACCGCGCGCTGTTCCACGAGGAGATCAGGCGCGAGCTGCCGCATGTCACGCCCGACAGCCAGCTTGCGGTGCTCTATATCGACATCGACGAATTCAAGGGCGTCAACGACTCGCTCGGCCACATGGTCGGCGACGAGCTTCTCAAGTCCGTGGCGCGGACGCTGAGCGGCGTGATCGGCGACGGCGATTTCGTCGCTCGCCTCGGCGGCGACGAGTTCGCGATCGTGCAGACCGGGGTGAAGAGCGAGGCCGAGGTCGCCGACCTCGTCGCGCGCATCTACGAGGTGATCCGCGCGCCCTATCAATGCCTCGGCCACCAGGTCACGACCGACGCCAGCATCGGCATCGCACTGGCGCCGAAGGACGGCACCGATCTCGACCAGATCATGAAGAACGCCGATCTTGCGATGTATGCGGCGAAGTCGGCCGGCCGGCGCGTCTTCCGCTTCTTCGAGCCGGCGATGGATGCCGACGCCCGCGCCCGCCGCGAGCTCGAGATGGAGTTGCGGCAGACGATCGCCGCAGGCAGCGGGCTCGAAGTGCATTACCAGCCCTGCGTCGACCTGCGCAGCAACGAGATCACCGGCTGCGAGGCGCTGGTGCGCTGGCGTCATCCACAGCGCGGCATGATCTCGCCGGCCGAATTCGTGCCGATTGCGGAAGAGACCGGCCTGATCAACCAGCTCGGCGAGTGGGTGCTGATGACGGCCTGCAAGGAAGCCGTGAACTGGCCCGACCACGTCAGGCTCGCCGTCAACGTCTCGCCGGTGCAGTTCCGCAGCGGCACGCTGGCGCTCAAGGTGATCGCGGCGCTTGCATCGTCGGGGCTGTCAGCGAGCCGGCTCGAGCTCGAGATCACCGAGGCGGTGCTGATCCGCGACGACGAGAGCGCGTTGGCCGCGCTGCACCAGCTGCGCGCCATCGGGATCAGGATCGCGCTCGACGATTTCGGCACCGGCTATTCGTCGCTGAGCTACCTGAAGCGATTCCCGTTCGACAAGATCAAGATCGACCGCTGCTTCGTCACCGACATCGCCGATCCGCAAGGCTCGGCCGGCATCGTCGAGGCCGTCGTCAACATCGCCGCCGAGCGCAGCATGACGACGACGGCGGAAGGCGTCGAGACCGCGCAGCAGCAGCAATTGCTGCGCGAGCTCGGCTGCTCGGAAATGCAGGGCTATCTGTTCAGCCCGCCAAAGCCCGCCGCCCAGATCCGCGAGCTGCTGGCCGGGCATCGCCGCGGCCCCGCCGCGGGCGCGAGCACGGCGCGGCGACGCAAGCCGGTCGGCGCGGCGTAAGGCTGCTCGGAAGTCGGAGCCCGAGGGGCGCGCCCGCACGATTTCGGAATTTTGGAAATATACCCTGTAATTGCCCGACGTGTCAAATTGCCTGGTCGAGCGCCAGCCCCCACCGGCTCCTTTGCATGGGGTTGTTTTCGATATTTTGGCAGCTGCGTAGCCCGGATGGAGCCATCCGGGCTACAGGTTCTAGTTCGGCACCGGCCGCTTCTGCGCGGCCTTGGTGTCGGCGTTCTTGGCATCGGCGTTGACGGTGACGCCGCGCAGCTGGTTGAACGCCGCGGCCAGCGCCTTGTCGTTCTTCTCGTCCGGCGGGACGTAGGATTGCGAGCCGGTCTGCTCGGCGCCCTCGGCGGAGAGATGGCCGCGCATCGAGGCCTCGCCCTTGATCTCCGAGCGGGTCTTGAATTCGTCCGGCACGTCCTGCAGCACCTCGATGTCGGGCTTGATGCCGAGTGCCTGGATCGAATGGCCCGACGGCGTGAAATAGCGCGCCGTGGTCAGCGCCAGCGCGCCATTGCCGGTGCCGAGCGGAATGATGGTCTGCACCGAGCCCTTGCCGAACGAGCGGGTGCCGATCAGGGTCGCGCGCTTGTGGTCATGCAGCGCGCCGGCGACGATCTCGGAGGCCGAGGCCGAACCGCCGTTGATCAAGACGACGAGCGGCTTGCCCTTGGTCATGTCGCCGCCATGCGCGGTGAAGCGCTGGGTTTCCTCGGGATTGCGGCCGCGGGTCGAGACCACCTCGCCGCGCTGCATCAAGGTCGAGGTCACCGAGACCGCCTGGTCGAGCAGGCCGCCGGGATTGTTGCGGAGGTCGACGATGTAGCCTGTGAGCTTGTCCTGCGGGATCTGCTTCTGGATATCGCCGATCGCCTTGCGCAGACCCTCGGTGGTCTGCTCGTTGAACGAGGTGATCCTGATATAGCCGATGTCGCCGCCCTCGACGTGATACTTCACCGGGCGGACGCGGATGATCTCGCGCATAATCGAGACCTCGATCGGCTTGTCGGCATCCTTGCGGATGATCTTCAGCCGGATCGAGCTGTTGGGCGCGCCCTTCATCTTGTTGACGGCCTGGTCGAGCGTCATGCCCTGGATCTGGTCGTCGTCGATCGACGTGATCACGTCGCCCGACATGATGCCGGCGCGCGAGGCCGGCGTGTCGTCGATCGGCGCCACCACCTTGACGAAGCCGTCCTCCATGGTGACCTCGATGCCGAGCCCGCCGAACTCGCCATGCGTGGTCTCCTGCATCTCCGCCCAGCCCTTCTCGTTCATGTAGCGGGAGTGCGGATCGAGCGAGGAGATCATGCCGTTGATCGCGCCCTCGACGAGCTTGGCGTCCTCGGGCTTCTCGACGTAGTCGGTCTTGACCTTCTCGAACACCTCGCCGAACAGATTGAGCTGCGAATAGGTGTTGCTGTTGTCGGAATGCGCGGCGGCGTTGGCGACGGCGAACAGATGCGCGCCCTGCGGCGAGGCCACGAGCAGGGTGAGACACGCGCCCGCGACCGTCCCGAGCAAGAAGCCAACATGTTTGCGCATTATCCGTGATCCCTTCGCTAACGGCCGGCAACGTTTCGCAACATTCGGCCCCACCCCGACGCGGGGCACCACACAACGGCTTTTTGGTCGGATCAAGGCCGCCTTGTCACCGGACCATTACGGTCCTGTCACGGTGCCCGGATCGGCCTCTTGTCAGCCCCCTGTCAGCCTTTCGTCGGCCTTTGGCCCAGTCTCCCGCAACCCGTTCTGCCAGGTCGACGGCTGGGTGCCGAATCCGCGCTTGGCCCGCGTGCCCAGCCAGTAGCCGAACTGCGGAGGAACATTGCGGAACGGCCCCTCGACGCCGAGCTTGAGCGCGGCGTCCATCGGCCAGTTCGGGTTATTGAGGATTTCCCGGCCGACCGCGATCAAATCTGCTTGTTTATCACGCAGGATTTGTTCGGCCTGGTCTCCGTGGATGATCAGGCCGACCGCCATGGTCATGATATCGGCATGGGCGCGGACATATTCCGCGAGCGGCACCTGATAGTTGTATTTGATCTCCTTGCCCAGGATCGGCGCCATCTCGCTGATTCCGCCCGATGAGCAATCGATCACGTCGACCCCCTTCGCTTTCAGGATCCTGGCGAGCCGCGCGCTCTGCTCCGGGCCCCAGCCGGCGTTGTCCTCGACCGACAGCCGCACGAACAGCGGCTTGTGATCCGGCCAGTGCGCCCGCACCGCCTCGGTGACCTCGATCAGGAAGCGCATCCGGTTGGCTTCCGAGCCGCCATATTCGTCGCTGCGCTGGTTGGAGCGCCCGGAGAGGAATTCGTGCACGAGATAGCCATGGGCGCCGTGCAGTTCCAGCACCTCGAACCCTGCCGCATGGGCGCGCCGTGCCGCCTGCCCCCAGGCTGCGACGAGATCCTTCACCTCATGCGTGTCCAGCGCGCGCGGCACCGGCCAGCGCTCGCTATGGGCAATCGCGCTCGGCGCCACCGGCGTCCAGGCATCCCAGTCCTCGATCTCGGCGGTGCGCTCGAGCGGGCGATCGCCCTCCCAGGGCCGGCTCGCGCGCGCCTTGCGGCCGGAATGGCCGAGTTGGATGCCGGCGACCGCGTTCTGCTGCTTGATGAAGCCGACGAGGCGGCTGAGCGGCGCGATGAACTTGTCGTCCCAGATGCCGAGATCGCCGATCGTGCCGCAGCCGCGCCGCTCGACCTTGGTCGATTCGACGATCACGAGACCGGCGCCGCCGGCGGCGAACTTGCCGGCATTCATCAGATGCCAGTCGGTCGGAAAGCCCTTCTCGGCGGAATATTGGTGCATCGGCGGCACCACGATGCGGTTCTTCAGCGTGACGCCGCGGATCGTCATTGGCGAAAACAGCAGCATGTCGGACATCGCTTCCTCATTATGCGTCGTTACCCGGCGCGCGGGACGATCTTGTGTTTGGCGCGGACGATATACGCACCGCGCGATGGCCGATAGAGGCGCGCCGGCGGCCGCAATTGGCCGCTCAAACGGATCGCGGCATGGCAGCGCTGTAGCGGGCCGCGGCACGCTCGCCATGCCTGTTCCCTCGCGGCGATTTTTCGCGCGCATAGGAAATGATGATCGCGATACGTGTTGTCCCCGGCAACCCAGAGGAGGGACACTCATGAGGACCCGCACAATCGCACTGCTCATCGCCGGTGCCATGGCAACCGGCCCGATACTGGCGCAACACGCGGTTGCCCAGAACCTGCAAAACGAGGCCGACAAGGGTGCCAAGACCCGCAACTCCGGTGAATCCGGCTATGTCGGCGATCAGGACAGGCCCGGCGCGGCCGCAACGCCTCCGGGGCGCCCCGACACGGCCGCCGGTTCCCCAAACGCCACGACGTCTCCGAGCGGTCAAAGTTCCGGAACCGGAATCGCCGGCGCGCCGGGCAACAAGAGCGGGCCGCCCGCCAAGCAAGGCACGGTCGGCTCGAACTCGCAGAACCTGCATGTCCAGGAACAGGATTCGTCGAACATCAAGGGACAACCAGGCAACAAGAGCGGCCCACCCGCAAAGCGCTAGGCCGCGCGCCATGCTGACCAGGCGGCCGTGAACCGGAATGGCGCCGACAAAGCTCGCTTGGCTTGATCGGCGCCGGTTCGACCCGCGCCGTTGATCGAAGGTGCTTCGATCTATTGAGCGGCCTTCCGGCTCGCGGAGAGATCGGTCGGGCAATTTGCGCCGCATTCAATCGATTTCTTCTGGTCGGCAACGCGCCATACCAGCAACGCGACCAGGACAATGATGGTGACGGTGAGCTTGGCCAATGCGTCGTGGTTCAATGTCGGCTCCGCAGAACAATCGGCATAGCGAAAAAAATCAGCTGCAAGCAGAAATGTGACCCCGGCACCCTTTGGGGCCGAAGGCCGACGCTGGAGACGTCCACCAGGCCCGCATTCGATTCGGGCCGGCCGACGTCATGATGGTACGGTCCTGGCGCGGTCTGCAAGCTTCTCAGTGGCAGCATGGCACGGCCGGCCGCAGCCTGTTGGAACATTGTCATCGATGTGCGGTTCGGTGGTTGTCCTCTGATTCATTGCCCCAGAGGCACACACCACCTCCTGCGGCCCCAGCCGTCACGCTGGGGCCGTAAATCATTGGAGGTGCACCCGGACTGCCGCTCGGCGCGGGGGTGAGCGCAGCGGCTTCCGAGAACCACAATCGATTTGCGCTGGCACACCCGCAAGTGACGCTACTTGCCGACCTCGTACACGTCGGGATCGAAGCTCGAACTCGGATGGGCGAACGCGTGGCGCAGCGCCGGCGACATCGGGACGTTGTAATTGATACCTTTCGGCGGGGTCGGCGCTTCCAGCCACTTCCTGTACATGACCTCGATCTCGGGGCTCTTGTAGAGCTCCGCCGTGGCGCGGTCGGCGAGCGCCTTGAACGGGGTGTCCTCCCTGCGCAGCATGATGCCGAACGGCTCTGCCTTCGAGAACGCCTCCTCGCTGATCATGTAGAGCGAAGGCTGCTTCGATCGCGCGATCGCAACCGCAAGCTGGACGTCGTCGAGCGCGTAGGCCTGGGCGCGATCGGTCTCCAGCATCAGGAACGCCTCGGCCTGGTCCTTGGCCGGGAGAACGTTGATGCCGAGCTTGCGTTCGGTGTTGACCTTGATGAGCTGCGTGAGGTTCACCGAGCCCGCAACGGCGGTGACGGACTTGCCCTTGAGATCGTCGATCGTGTTGATCCCTGCGGATTTCTTGGCGGCAAACCGTGTCGCGCTGAGGAAATGCGTGTTGGTGAAGGTCACCTGTTTCTGGCGGTCCGCGCTGTTGGTGGTCGCCGAGCAATGCAAATCGATCGTGCCGTTGACCATCAGGGGAATGCGGTTCGACGAGGTCACCGGGAGGTAGTCGACGGCGATGTCGGATACGCCGAGCTCCTTCTTCACGGCATCGACGATCTTCAGGCAGATGTCGAGCGCAAAGCCGATCGGCCGCTGATTGTCGTCGAGATAGCTGAAGGGAACGGAAGCCTCCTGAAAGCCGAGCGTGACCTTCTTCGTCTCCTTGATCTTCTGCAGCGTGCCCGACAGCTCCTCGGCCGCCGCGGGGCTTGCGGCGAGCGTGAGTGCGAAGAGGATGGCGGGCAAACGCATCGGCGGCTCCTGTGCGGTGATCAGGCGGCGGTGATAGCGCACGCATGAGCCCGGAGCCAGATGACGGTGTGTCTAGCAGCTATCGCACTTTGCTATGGTCCGCCTGCCAGAGTTGCAGCCGCAGCCGCGAAGCATCCCTAGCGCTGCGCCCCACCTTCGAGCAGGCGATCGCCGACCAGGCGGACCGCGCCACGGGTCCAGGAATAATCGGCGCCCATCCGCAGGCCGCTGTCGCCGCGTGAGACGACCGCGCCGCTGCGGGCGTCGCGCAGCTGGAAGCCGATCGTGTATTCGGTCCGGCTGACCCGCCTGATCACGCCGATCAGCGATTGATCGGCGCCGAGCTGTTGCGCGATCGCCGCCTCGCAACCGTCGCAGTCGCGCAGCGCGCGCGCCTTGACGGGCTCGGCGGTCGCGCCGCCGGTGTCGACCAGGCGGTAGCGGCCCGACTGCGCAAGCCGGTCACGCACGCCCTTGGTCACATCGGCGAGGTAGGCCGCATCGGCGTCGGCAAGGCCGGATGCCGGCGCCGCGGAGGTGTCCTCAAGCTCGAATTCGAACACCGCAAGTCCGATCGGCGCAGCCGTGGCGGTCTGCGTCGGCGGCAACACGCCCGCGAGGACGCTGCGCACCTCGCGCGACACGAACACCCGTGCATGGTCCCATGCCTCGTCATTGTCGCCGCGAAACGTGTAGAGCTTTTCGTACAGCACGCGGCTCCCTTCAACATCGATGACCGCCACCTTGGCCCACTGCACCAGCGTGCTCATCTTCTGCACGCCGCCGACCACCTTGATCCGGGCCTCGCCTGCGGACGCCGCTGCTGGCACCAGGCGATAGCGCGGCTCCGCGGCGACGTCGACGCGCAGCGCGCGCATGAACACGTCGAGCCGCTTCTGGTGCACGGCAGTCTGATCGAGGACCTCGCCCGAGGTGTCGACATAACTGAAATCATCGATGCTGACGCCAAGCTGAGATGCTGGCACCGTGCCCGTTTCGGCGCGCAACTGACAAGGTCCGGCCAGAAGGCCGGTCAACGCGAGGGCGTGCAAGACAAGACGGGATTGTCGCATGGTCTGGGCCTTTCGGGTGCTGGCGCGGGCGGGTCGGTCGCATCCTGGGCCAACTGGCCGCCGCGCCGCAGCGGAGTGCCTCCCGCCCGGCGCCGGGAAAATTTCACGACGATGGTCCGCGCCCAAAGAACGCCCAAGCCGGCGCTTCTCGGCGCCTCCGTTCTGCCGTTTAATGTGCGTGACGACCCTGCCCGCGATCGCGCGCCGAAGCCCGCCTTCGATCTTGAGGATACGCCAATGTGGAATTGGTCCGGAAGCGATCTGAAACTGCGGCTGACGTTGCGCGTGGCTATCGTCTCAACGCTCTGCTTTGCCGTCATCTCCGGCTATTTCCTGATCGAGGCCGACCGCTCGGTGCGCGGGCGGATCGCGGCCGTTGCCGATGTCGCCGCCAAGACGCTGGAGCTGCAGCAGAGCAAGATCCAGTGGCTGAACAATGCGCGTTCCGACTTTCCCGATCTCGACAGCGTTGCCGCGACGGTCATGACGCCGGGACTGTGCATCGCCTTTCGCAGCAATAGCGGCGAGATCAGCCAACGCTTCTGCGGCGGCGCGCAGACTGACACGGCCGCGCCGCCGCTGGCCTTCGCGGCGCTCTATCGCCGCCTGTTCGATCCCGGACGCGAGGCGGTGCAGCAGGTGGTTTCGCGCGGCATTGCCGTCGGCGAAGCGGTGGCCTGGATCGATCCGGCGGTGCCGACCGCCGAGGCCTGGCACGATGCCGGCCGGCTGATGGCGGTTTTCATGATCGCGCTGCCGTTGCTCTGCGCTTTGGTCTATGCGGCGCTGGCGCGCGCGCTGCGTCCGACGCGGCAGATCCGCGACGGGCTCGAGCGGATCGCCGCAGGCGACCTCGCCGCGCGCCTGCCGCCGTTCGATCTCGCCGAACTGTCGGCGATCGGCGATGTCTTCAACCAGCTCGCCGAGCGCCTCGCCGCCGCGCTCTCCGACCGCAACGCGCTGACGCAGAAACTGATCCTGGTGCAGGACGAGGAGCGCCGGCACCTCGCGCGTGAGCTGCATGACGAGTTCGGGCAGTCGCTGGCCGCAATCCGTGCGCTCGCCGCCTCGGCGCGCCAAACCGCGGCCGCGGATTGCCCGCCTTTGCTCGCCGAATGCGACGGCATCGCGCGGACCGCGACCGACATGATGGAGACGTTGCGCGGCGCCCTCTTCCGGCTCCGCCCGCCCGATGTCGACGAACTCGGACTTGCGGCCAGCCTCGAGGGCCTGGTCGCCGGCTGGAACGGCCGCAGCCGCGGACAGCCACGGTTCGAGATCACCATATCGGGATCGTTCGAGCGCCTGGTCGCCTCCGTCAGCGCCAATCTCTACCGCATCGTGCAGGAGGCGCTCACCAACGCCGCCAAGCATGCCGGCGCCACGCGCGTCATGCTGCGGCTTGAGATGCGCGAGGCGCCGCCTGGCGGCGGCGACAGCGCGATCGTGCTCGCGATCGACGATGACGGCCAGCCCGGCGATCCGCAAGGCGATCCCCAGCTCAGGTCCGGCCTCGGCCTGCTCGGCATGCGCGAGCGGGTCGCCGCGCTGGGCGGGCGGCTCAGCTTCGAGACCGGACAGCCCAGCGGCTCCTCGCTCCGCGTCATCGTTCCCGTCGCGGCCAGCCGAGAGGCCGCACCGGTGGAGCGCGCGGCATGAGCCACGCGGCGCGCACCATCATGCTGGTCGACGACCACGCCGTCGTCCGGGAGGGCTACCGGGCGATGCTGCAGAAGCAGCCGGGCCTCTGCGTCGTCGCCGAAGCCTCCGACGGCGTCGAGGCCTACCGCCTCTACAAGGACACCGGGCCCGACCTCGTCATCATGGACCTGTCGATGCCCGGCATCGGCGGCATCGAGGCCATCCGCCGCCTCCGGCAGTGGGACAGGCGCGCAAAAATCCTGGTGTTCACCATGCACCAGAGCGCGGCCTTTGCCGTGCAGGCGATCCGCGCCGGCGCGAGCGGCTATGTCACCAAGACCAGCCCGCCGGAGACGCTGGTGCACGCCGTGATGGATGCGCTGTCGGGCAAGATCGCGATCAGCCCGGATATCGACCACGAGCTCGCGCTCAGCCACCTTGCCGGCGAGACCAAGGCGGCCGACCTCCTGACCGCGCGGGAATTCGAGGTGCTGCGCATGCTGCTCGCGGAAAACACCACCGAGGAGATCGCCGAGGCGCTGCACCTCAGTCCCAAGACGGTCGCGAACCTCCATTCCCTGATCAAGGACAAGCTCGGCGTCGGCACCGATATCGAGTTGGTCCGCCTCGCGCTGCGGCAAGGCATCCTCACGCAGATCGATCTCGGCGAACGCTGAGCCCGCGGTGGCACCAGCCAGGCCGCGTACTGGCAAATCGAGCCGCATCTGCCTCCGGGCAAACCGAACATCGAGCCGGCATCGTCGAATGGCCGAGTCTCGAGAAAATCGCGTAACAGACCTCCAGGACAGCCTCGATGCTGGCTCGTCTGGGACATAGTTCAGAACCTGGACTACCTTGGTGGCCCTCGTGATGCTAAAGTTCTCGTCATGAAAGGCTATGGATCATTTTGCCCCGTAGCCAAAGCTGCGGAAATTCTCACGGAGCGGTGGACCCCGCTCCTGCTCCGCGAACTGTTGCTGGGGTCCCACCACTTCAACCAGCTTCGCCGCGGCATCCCGCAGATGTCGCCGACCCTCCTCTCCAAGCGCTTGCAAACGCTAGAAGAAGCCGGGCTAATCTCACGCAGATCAGGCGATAACGGGCATTGGGAGTACCATCCAACCCAGGCAGCCAGGGAAGCCAGGCCAATTATCGATGCAATGGGCTATTGGGGCCACAAATGGGCTCGCAGCCAGCTCACACCCAACGAACTTCACGCGGGCCGGCTCATGTGGAATATGCGCCGTTCGTTCGATCTAAGGCACATTCCATGCGACTTCGTTCTGTACATCGAGATTGCGGACGCTCGGCCAAAGCGCTGGTGGTTTGTTGTGAAGAAGGAGGAAGCCGATCTTTGCTGGGATGACCCCGGCTTCAAGGTCGATATCAGCCTCTATGCGAGTCTGCTGACGCTCGTGCAGATTTTCGTAGAAGAGATGCCGCTGCTACGGGCGTGTGAGCTCGGCAAAATCGAGATCGACGGTCCCAGGCATCTTGTGAACAGCATGCGGACTTGGTTCCCACGCAGCAAATATGCCGATGAGGCGCCGGCGGCCGCAGATCGAGTCTCAGCCAGTTGAGGATATCCAGTCCACTTTCTGGACTAGTGGTTCTGCTTGCCTCGGCTATAGCGTTTGCGAATGCGCTCCCGCGCTAAGCATCTCAGCTAAAGGAGGCAAAGATGAGCCGCCCTTCTCTTCCTTCATGCACCCTGTTGTTGATCTTTACTTGTACTTGCGTCAGTCCCGCAGGGGCAGCCCCACCTGCCGACGAACTTTCCTCGGCGGCTGCCAAATGGGATGCCGCCATCAACAACGCAGACTTCGATGCCCTGTTACCGTTGTATGCCGCTGACGCCAGATTGATGCCGCCTGGTGCGCAGCCAGTCACCGGCCCTTTGGCAATCCGTAATTTCTTTGCCGGGCGGGGAAGAAGCGTCAGAGATCACAAGGTTGAGTTGCTCGATGTGTTGCCCATGGGAAACTACGCCTACACCACCTCGCATTTCACGGCCACGCTAGTAATAAATGAGAAGGCGGCGCCAATTTCTGGCAGCACCGTGAGACTGCTTGAACGCCAACCCGACGGGCAGTGGAAGATAAAGTCTCATATCTTCGTCAAGGAATAGATTCGCGGGTGCCACAGCCACACGGTCAGCCACCCCGCAAGCCTGACGGCCCGCAAGTGACGGATGGTCATGCACCTTATTGGCCCTCAGCCGAAGACGGCATTGATCATCGGGACATCGGTTCATTGGGTAAGCCGGACGTCCCTCGGTTTGGTCGCCATTGCCGTGGCTGTCGCCAGATGTTCGATCTCGCCCAACGCTGGGCCCGCGGCGGCGCCAGCAACCAACCCTTGCGAGCCCGCCGGGGATTGGATAGCCTTCTGCTCGCGATGAGCTTCGCAGGCTCATTCGCCCCTCGCGCGACTGGCGAGCTTACGTGGAATTGACCACGGTGAAGCGCGAAGGGTTCCAACGCCGTTCGCCTGGGCAACCCGTTCAGCTGATGATCCAGCGTCTTAGGGAGCCCGCACCATGCCGTCATTCCGCAATGAACTCCATCTCAACGATTCGGAAGTTGCCCTTGCGCTCGAGGGCGAAGAGCGCCGCCAGCAAGACGGCGTCGAGCTGATTCCATCGGAGAACTACACCTACCCCGAGGTGCTCGAGCTGCTGGGATCGGTGTTCACCAACAAGTATTCCGAAGGTTATCCGGGACGCCGCTATTACGGCGGCCAGGAATTTACCGACCAGATAGAGAACCTTGCCCGCCAGCGCGCTTGCGCGCTGTTTCGCGCCGAACATGCCAACGTTCAGCCTCTGTCCGGGTCGCCAATGAACCAGGCCGTGTATCTCGGCCTGCTGCAGCCCGGCGATACGATATTGGCGATGGACCTGTCACACGGCGGCCATCTCACTCATGGCGCGCCGGTGTCGCACATGGGGCGGCTCTTCAACTTCGCCCGCTACAAGACGCAGCCGTCAAACGGCGGCGCCATCGATTTCGATGAGCTCCGCGCCATGGCCCGGCACGTCCGCCCGAAGCTGGTGCTGTGCGGCTACAGCTCTTATCCGCGCGATCTGGATTATGCGTCCTTCAAGAGCATCGCCGATGAGGTGGGTGCACTGACCATGGCCGACGTCAGCCATTACGGCGGCCTGATCGCCGGCAATGCCTTGCGCAATCCGCTCGATGCGGGTTTCGACGTGATGACGACGACATCGCACAAGACGCTTCGCGGGCCGCGCGGCGGCATCGTTCTCTGTCGCCGGGAGTTCGCCGGCAAGATCGACGCGTCGGTGTTCCCGGGGCTGCAGGGAGGTCCGCACATGAACGTTGTGGCCGGAACCGCGGTCACGCTGAAGAAGGCATCGACGTCCGATTTTCAGGCCTATGCAAGACTGGTCATGCGCAACGCGAAGGTCCTGGCCGAAGCGTTGATGGAACGTGGCATGACGTTGATCACCGGCGGAACCGATAATCACATGATGGTTGTGGATACGGTGGCCAGCGTCGGCGTGGACGGCGGCGCGGCCGAGAACATCCTCGACGCCGTCGGGATCACCGCAAACAAGCAGATCATTCCCGACGATCCGCGTCCGCCGCTCAAGCCGAGCGGCATTCGCCTCGGGACGCCGGCGGCGACCACGCGCGGCATGGGCGAGCCCGAAATGCGCCTCATCGCCGAACTCATTGCGGAATCCCTCCGGTCGAAGGGAGATGCAGCGGTCGTCAAGCGACTGAGGTCGAACAGCGTCGAGATGTGCCGCGCCTTCCCCGTTCCGGGGATCGCGCCGCCCTCATAGGCAGCCGAGCCGCGTTCCTGTTCCGCATTCGTCGCGTAGCTCGGCAGGTCGTGAAGGTTCCCGGGGGAAGGACCGGAACGGAAATTGATGCTGTTCGTTGGACCGCATGACCTCGAAGACGGAGCGTCCAACGCCGTGACCCGGAAAACCTTGCAAGCACGCTCGGAACAGGCGCTCGTCGTCATCATTCTCAGCACCGGTGCGCTGATCGGTTACCTCGGCCTGGCGCTATCCAGGCTGTGAGAGCTACGCCCGGCGGGCGTCAAGCCGCCGGCAAGCATCAAGTCGCTTGGTGCGCTGAAAGCTAGTGCGTGCGTGCCACTGAGTTGCCCGACGCGGCAAGCCAAGCCCCGTAGCAAAAATATAGGGTGAAAAGACCAAGGCTCGGACAGATCATGTCGCGAGAATATGGATGTTTGAAGCACAAGCGACGACACCCGCCGTCGTCCCGGCGAAGGCCGGGAGCCATTACCCCAAATCTCAATTGTTGTGCGACGCTGGGGCCACGATCCCGTTCCTGATCAAATGCGGTGGTTGTGGGTCCCGGCCTTCGCCGGGACGACGGTGGTGTGCGCGGGAACAGTCTCGCGATGAATGCAACGCCACGTACAATCCACACACCGGTCACTGAAATCGAGGACATTGCCGCCTGCCCGCAATTCTCGTACACGGTTTCATGCAATGACCTCGCAATTCACTCCCAACTCCGTCGACGTGCTGCTGTTCGATATCGGCCGCGTCGTGCTCGACATCAACTTTGACAAGGTGATGGCGCACTGGGCGCAGCATGCCGGGTGTGCGCCCGCCGAGCTCGCCACGCGCTTTGTCGTCGACGACAGTTTCAAGCATCATGAGATCGGCCGGATCGACGACGCGGCTTTCTTCGAGAATCTGCGCCGGACGCTCGGCATCAACATCACGGACGCCCAGTTCCTCGAAGGCTGGAACGCGATCTTCACCGGCGAGATGCCGGGCATCGCCCCGCTGCTCGCGGCGGCCGCCAAGCGGATGCCGCTCTACGCCTTCTCCAACACCAATCCGGCCCATGTCGCGCATTTCTCGGTCACCCACGCCGACCTGCTCAGCCATTTCCGCAACGTCTTCCTGTCCTCGAGCATCGGCTTCCGCAAACCCGACGCCGAGGCCTATGATCATGTGGTAAAAGCCATCGGCGTGCCGGCGTCGCGGATCCTGTTTTTCGACGACCTGGCCGCCAATATCGAAGGTGCGCGGGCCCGCGGCCTTTATGCTATCCACGTGACATCGACGGATGACGTGGCAAGGGCTTTGACCGCACTTGGAATTTGAAGATTAGGAATTGAGGAACTCTGAGCGTGGCCCTGATGCCGGTTGCCGATGCCCTGTCCGCCGTCCTCGCCGGCGCCGAACCGCTGCCGGAGGAGATGGTCGCGCTCGATGCCGCCTACCACCGCACGCTTGCGCACGATCTCGCGGCGCTCCGCACCCAGCCGCCGCAGCCGATGTCGGCGATGGACGGCTATGCGGTGCGCGCCGCCGATGCGGCTGATCTAAAGGCCCGGCTCAAGGTGATCGGCGAAGTCGCCGCCGGCCGGCCGTTCGAGCGGACGGTCGGCGCCGGCGAGGCGGTGCGGATCTTCACCGGCGGCGTGATCCCCAATGGCGCCGACGCGGTGATCATCCAGGAGGACACCGCCGTCGACGGCGACCACATCACGATCACGGAGGCCGCCAGCGTCGGGCGGCACATCCGCCCGGCTGGGGTCGACTTCCGTGAGGGCGAGGTGCTGCTCGCCGGCGGCAGCCGCCTGTCCGACCGCGCGCTGTCGCTGGCGGCCGCCATGAACTATCCGGAACTTGCGGTGCGCCGCCGCCCGAAGGTCGCGGTGCTGGCGACCGGCGACGAGCTGGTGATGCCGGGCTCGCAGCCCGGTCCCGGCCAGATCGTCTATTCCAACGGCTACGCGCTGCGGGCGCTGGCGCGCGCCGAAGGCGCCGAGACCGTCGACCTCGGCGTTGCCGCCGACACGGTGGAGGCGACCACGGCGGGCATCCGCCGGGCGCGCGAGGCCGGTGCCGATGTCCTGATCACGACAGGCGGCGCCTCGGTCGGCGACCACGATCTCGTCAAGCGGTCGCTGGAAGCCGAGGGGGTCGAGATGGCGTTCTGGCGGATTGCGATGCGGCCCGGCAAGCCGATGATGCATGGCCGGCTCGGCGCGATGCGGGTGATCGGCCTGCCGGGCAATCCGGTGTCGTCCTATGTCTGCGCCTTCCTGTTCCTGGTGCCGTTGATTCGGGCGCTGAGCGGCCGGAAAGTGATTCGTCATCGCCGCGCGAGCGCCCTGCTCGGCCGCGACCTCGCTGCCAACGACCAGCGCGAGGACTATCTGCGTGCGCGGCTCGAAGCGCGCGAGGACGGCAGGCTGATCGCAACGCCGGTGACGCAGCAGGACTCGTCGCTGCTCGGGAATCTCGCTGCGGCACGGGCACTTCTCGTGCGTCCGCCGTTTGCGGCAGCTGCCGTCAAGGGCAGCGAATGCGAGATTCTGACACTGCCCGAATAGGGTTTTCGCGCCCCGCCGATTGTGCGTTGCCCGACACGTTCACCGGAAATTAAGTGGTTGCGGAACACATATCGAACATATAGTGTCCGTTCATGATTTGTTTCGAGTACTGGTGTCTACATTCGGGAAGCTGCATGGAAGCAGGTGCATTGAGCACATGCTCCTGAGGTCAGGCCCGGCCTGCAGGCCCCACCAGAAGAGTCTCGGAATCGAACGACGCTATCAACCGGGGGAATACTCGAGATGCTCACGCGCAAACAGTACGAACTACTGCGTTTCATCAATGAACGTCTGAAAGAGGCCGGCGTACCGCCCTCCTTCGACGAGATGAAGGATGCGCTCGACCTGCGCTCGAAGTCCGGTATCCACCGCCTGATCACTGCGCTGGAGGAGCGCGGCTTCATCCGCCGCCTGCCGAACCGCGCCCGCGCCATCGAGGTCATCAAGCTGCCCGAACTCTCGGCCGGCGGCGGCAACGGCCGCCGCGGCTTCACGCCCAGCGTCATCGAAGGCACCCTCGGCCGGCGCGCCAGCACGCCGCCGATTGCCGAGGACGACGGCAACCGTCCGGTCGCGGTCCCCGTGATGGGCCGGATCGCCGCCGGTACGCCGATCGAGGCGCTGCAGACCCGCAGCCACACCATCAGCGTGCCGCCCGACATGCTCGGTGCCGGCGAGCACTATGCGCTCGAGGTGCGCGGCGACTCGATGGTCGATGCCGGCATCCTCGACGGCGACATGGCGCTGATCCAGCGCAACGACGTCGCCAATACCGGCGACATCGTGGTGGCGCTGATCGACGAGGAGGAAGCCACCCTGAAGCGCTTCCGCCGCCGCGGCGCATCGATCGCGCTCGAGCCGGCCAACACCGCCTATGAAGTGCGCATCCTGCCGCCGAACCGGGTCCGCATCCAGGGCAAGCTGATCGGCCTTTATCGCAAATACTGAATTGCAAATACTTGCGGCGGCCGGGAACGAGCAACACGTCGGATCGTTCCTTGCATGATAGTGTAGCGTACGGCCTGCCCGATGCGCTCCGATACCTCTCGCGCAGCGTCGCGTGTTTGTGATCGGAGCGATCTCGGACCAGTCGTACAATCGCCCAGAAACGAGCAGACGCTCGTTCGCTATCGTCCACTCTGGTAGAGGCCCTAATGCCTCAAGGAGAGGCACGGGTCGCTACCTCGAAATGAGGAGCCATCCGATGTGTGACTATAGTCTGCACGCCGTGGCATCGCGCCCCGCCATTGTCGGAGAGACGCTGATCACGACGACGTTCCGCGGCACGTCGACCCGCGGCTTTGCTTCGGAGAATGACCCCACTGTCGCGGTCTGCATGCTGCCGGGCACCGAGCTCGCTTTCGCCGAGAACGTTCGCTACGACAGCCGCTGGATCTGGACCAAGACGCTGAACTATCGCGTCGGCGTGTTCAACGAAGTCGAGCCCGACGTGCCCGATCGGCATCATGACGCGGTCGAATTCCCCGACGGCAGCCATGTGCTGGTGACCCAGCTGGTCGAGGGACAGCGCGTCAGCGTGCTGCAATTGCCGGCGCTGCATCCGCCGGTCGAGCAGAAGCCGAAGGTTGTGGAGCGGCGGCCCTCCGCATTCGCAACGCTGTTTTTGGGTTGAGCGCATCGTCGCCGCGGAATGAGCTGTTCGGCGGCGGATGACCTAAGCAATTTCGGGCGACCCCGGACTCCCGCTTCCGGGGCGCAGAAGGAGATTTGCGTCGGCCGGCACCTTGGCGCATCATCGGGTACGGAGGACGTGCGCGGTGGTCGATAAGGTCACATGGCAAAAGGCTGGACGCGTCACGGAACCGGGCCGCTACATGTTCCGGTTCGGTTGGCTGACGGTAACGGCCGACGACCTGAAAGTCTGGGAGCAATTTCCCGAGGCTTCCTTCACTCTCGTCAAGAAGCCCGACGCCGGCCCCGACTCCGACGAATACCATCTCGGCCTGTTCGAGCTGCCAAGCGCGCCCTTGCCGGACCACGGCTAATCATCGCCCTGCAGATCGGTCTCGGCCGGCGTCGCATCCACCGCAGGCCGCGGCGCGGGGGCGCGTAGCGTCGTCTCGCTCTCGCCGTCGCCGGAAACCGCCGGCGACCACGGCCGGTCGATCCCGCCGGGCTTGACCGCATCGACGACGTAGCCGTCCCTGCTCCGCCGCAGCACCAGCGCGCCGTGGCGGCGCAGCCGCTCGGCATCGATCACCGATGCCGCGCAGCCCTGCGGCGCCCGCCGCGCCGTCACGATCAGGGCTGCGCGCTCGCAGTCGTCCGCCAGCGCCTCCGACCGGGTCGCCAGCGCGACGAAGGTGCCGCTTGGTCCCTGGGTCACGCAGCCGCCGGCATCGCACGAGACGCCCTCGCCGAGCGACGCATCGGTGGCGGTGCGCGCGTCGGCGTCCGCCGCCAGCCACTCCTTGACCAAAAATGCATCCTTGGCGCTGTGCATCAGATGCAGCCGTCCATCACCGCCACCGCGACATTGCGGCCGTCGCCCGAGATCAGCACGTCCGGCTGCGGCACCCTGAGCGCCCAGACCGAGGCCACCAGCAGCAGCACCGCACCTGACCAGCGCAGCGGCGTGCGCAGCAGCCCGAGCAGGATGATGCCGGCGCTCGCTGCGATCAGCGGCCCGATGCCGAACGCCGCCATGCGGCCGACCGCGCCCGGGAGTGCGGCGACCCATTGCGTCACCAGGATCATCCAGTCGATGCCAAGACCCATGATCGCCCAGAACACGCCGTCGAAGCCGAACGGCATGGCGACGAGCCCCAGCAGGCCGGCCGGCATCACGACCGCCGAGACCACCGGCATCGCCGCGAGGTTGGCGAGCAGCCCGTAGGGCGTCACGCGGTGGAAATGGAACGCGGCATAGGGCGTCGTCGCCAGCCCCGCCACCAGCGAGGCCAGTATCAGCATCGTGAGCTCCCGGCCGCCCCACAGCGCGACGCGCGCGGTCGTCGAATGGTCGGGCGACGCCAGCAGGTTCGGCAGCCCGATCTGCACCAGCGCCACCAGCCCGAGCGTTGCCGCAAACGACATCTGGAAACTGGGATGCACCAGCGCCTCCGGCGCGATCGCGAGCACGATCAGCGCCGCCACCGCCAGCGTCCGGAAGGTGATCGCGCGGCGGTCGACGATCACGGCGAGCAGCACCACGGCGGTCATGAAGAACGACCGCTGCGTCGCGACCTCGGCGCCCGACAGCAACAGATAGAACGCCGCGGCGACCAGCGCGGCCGCCGCCGCCCATTTCTTGATCGGATGCGCCGCCGTCAGCGCCGGAAACAGCGCGAGCAGCGCGCGCACCGCGAAGAACACGACGCCGGCGACCACGGCCATGTGGTAGCCGGAGATCGACAGCACATGGCCGAGCCCCGAGATGAACATCGCATCGTTGACCGGCGTCGAGATCGCATCGCGCCGGCCGGTGAGCAAGGCGGTTGCGATCGCGCGCTGGTCGCCGTCGAGCGTGGTGCGAATCCGCGCGTCGATGGCGTCGCGCAGGCCCTGCATGAAGGCGGCGTAGCGCAGCGCAAAGCCGCCGGTCGCAGGCGGCTCCCTGGTCTTGACCGCGCCCATCACGAAGCCGGAGGCGCCGATGCCCTGGAAATACAGGTCGCGGCCGAAATCATAGGAGCCCGGGCGCTGCGGCCCGAGCGGCGGCATCAGCCGTGCCTTCAATTCAACGAAGCTGCCGACATCGGGCGCGGTGCCCTTCTTCACCGAGAGCCGGACCCGATCGAGCTTCGTCATGTCGCGCGGGCTCTCCATCGAAACCACACGCAGCACGAAACGATCGGTCTTCTCGCGGATGTCGCGCGTCTCGACGAAGCCGGTCAGCGCCACCGAGAACATCGGCCGCGCCAGCACCGTGTGAGCGACGCGCGCCGTCTTCCAGGTCGCCGTCGCAAAGCCCGCGGCCACCGCGGCCAGCAGCGCGATGACGGGAAACACGCTGCGCCGCCGCAGCAGCAGCGCCAGCAGGCAGAGCAGGATTGCGACGGTGGCCGCGACCGACAGCACCGGCTCGTGCTCGGCCGCGAAATAGAACGCGATGCCGGTGCCGAACGCCACCGGCACCCAGGGCAACAGGCGGCCAGCGCCGGCCTCGGCGCGCGCCCATTGCCGCAATGTCTCGACGAGAGGCTTCCAGATGCCGGCGCGCGCCGGGAGAAAGCCGCCGACCGGCGCAGCCGTGCGCGGCGGCCACGTCCCCGCGTAGCCGCGTTTGCCGCCCGGCGTCGTGCCCTGCTCCGCCATTCCGCTTGCGATCCCTGCCGGGCGGCAGGCTAGCGGATCGCCCCGTCACCCGACTAGCGGAACGGATGCAGAATACGGACCGGGAACGCCCGGGTATCTGGATCGTCCTGCGCCTTGCCTAGCTCGCGCCGGGCCACGGCTGCCGCCTGCGTCAAATCGATCGAGCCGAAAGTCTCACTAAGATACCGATCACATTAGGAATAGACTGTCCTGATGCCTCCGCTCCCGAAGAGACGGAGATGAGGCAGTGACGGCTCGCGGCACTTGAAGGCCGCTGGAGCTCCTCTCAGGTGGCCACAACTCCCCTGAGATCAGGCGTTGCGGACGAACGCGCAAATCTCGCCTGTAACGCCGTGCACCACGCGCACTCCGCGAGCGGATAGATCGCTGAAAAACGCGAGGAGTAGCGTTTGCATTTGAGAGGAGCAGCACATGGCAATTCAAGTACCAAGCGATTTTCGCCGCGTGATTGTCGCTGCGTCAGTGGGAAACATCATTGAATGGTACGACTTTTATATTTTTGGCAGCCTGGCCGCCGTTCTTTCGGTCAAGTTCTTTGAGCAATCCCACCCCGTCGCAGCCCTGCTGAGCACGATCGCGCTGTTCACTGCGGGATTCCTGATCCGCCCGCTGGGGGCCTTCCTGTTCGGATGGATGGGCGATCGGGTCGGCCGCAAATATACATTCCTCATTACGCTGAGCGGAATGGGCCTGGGAACGGGAGCGATCGGACTGATCCCAACTTATCAGTCGATCGGCCTGACGGCCGCATTCGTTCTGTTCGGCTTGCGGATGATCCAGGGTCTCTGCCTGGGCGGCGAATATGGCGGCGCCATCACCTACGTCGCCGAGCATGTTCCGGACGACAGCCGCGGCTACTACACGGGCTGGCTACAAACCTCGCCGACGCTCGGGATCGTGGTGTCGCTGGCGGTGATCGTTCTGACCCGAACCTGGGCCGGCAATCAGGCCTTTGACGAATGGGCGTGGCGCGTACCGTTCCTGGTCTCGTTCGTGCTGGTGGCCATCGCCATCTACATCCGCCTGCAGCTCCAGGAGACGCCGATTTTCCAGGAGATCAAGGCACAGGGACAGATGACCAGGAATCCCTGGCGGGAAGCCTTCCTCAGCGCCAACATCAAGTACATCCTGATCGCTATCGTCGTCCTGATTGGACAGGGCGTGGTCTGGTACAGTGGTCAATTCTGGGCACTGTACTTCCTGCAGCAGGTCTCCAAGGTCGATGCGGTTACCTCGGCCTACATCGTGGGAGCCGCATTGTTGATCGCAACGCCGAGCCTGATCTTCTTTGGTTGGCTGTCGGATCAGATCGGCCGCAAGTCCGTGATCCTCGGAGGAATGCTGCTTGCCGCGATCACCTACTATCCGCTGTATCTGTGGCTCGGCATGGTCACGCAGCCGGGACACATCAACTATCCGGTCGCCGTCTTCATCATCTTCATCCTCGTCTGCTATGTCGGGATGGTGTACGGGCCGGTCGGCGCGTTCCTGGCGGAGTTTTTCCCGGCCAGGATCAGGTACACCTCGGTCTCGGTGCCGTATCATATCGGCAATGGTTGGGGCGGCGGATTGGTGCCGTTCATCACATCAGCCGCCTTCGCGGCGACCGGCAGCATCGGCTATGCGCTGATCTACCCGATTGTCGTTCCCGCGGTGTGCTTCGTGATCGCCGTTTTCATCATGCCCGAGACACGCAAGACCAGAATTTGGGAGCAGATCGAGGCGAAAGCCGCATCGTGACGGAGTCACCTTGCTGACGGGCGACTACAGCTCCGTTCCGACGGGATCGGAACGGGACTCTAGAATCTTGTCTCGATGCGTTTTCCTTACGCGAGCCGCTATCCACGTCGCTCGAAAGCGCTCTCACCCTGCAGCAGGCGCCATGGCCGCCGTCCAGCGAGTGCGGGACGACGCTTCTGAATCGTCCCACACCCGCCGTCTCTGGCGAGATGTCTCTGCAGAACCTGCATCGGGCGGCAGAGGGGATCCCGCGCCACGCAAATCCCCGCTCCGGCCGCCTTTGGTTGGCGGTCAGGCCAACGTCTCAGTCAGCTTCCTCTCAGCCAGCTCGGTGATGCCAGCGATCGTGCCACCAGGTGGCGAAATCACGATCCATCGTCAGCTCCCAGCACGCGAGCACGATCACCGCGACGCCGGCGAGCACGCTGCTCGTCGTGACCGATCCCTGCTGGTAGCCGAACGTCCAGGGTGCCACCACCAGAGCCAACCCCATCAGCATCTCGCCCCATTCCTCCAGATAGGACGGAATGATGAATGCCTCCAGGGCGAACAGCACGACGCCCAATCCGAGCGCGATGGAGATCCAGAGAGCTGCCCCGGAAAAGCCCAGTGCAAACGGCGATGCGACCAGCCAGGCGCCTACCAACAGGCTGGCAGCATCCTGCCAGTGTTGAATGCGCATGATCCTCACCTCCTTCTTCCGAAGACATGGTGCGGCGCGGGCAAAAAAGCATCTGTCCGACCTGCGATGTGTTGCCGCTGCTGATCCGCAAGCCGACGACCGTCCGGGCGCCCGGAAGCCGCGCTCCGCAGCCTACGACCTTGGTCCCTCCTCGCAATGCAGCGCGATCCGGATAGCCTGCGAGTTGGGTGCAGCCGCGAGGCGCCCGGCCCCGCGCACTCTCCCTGACTACGAGGGCCCGCCGGCCCTCGACTTTTTGCGTCAGCTCCAGCGCTGAGCCTAGATCAGCGGCGTCTGCGACGAGACGTGGTGGCAGACGATCTTCCAGTCGCCGTCCTCGCGCGCGATCACCCAGGTGATCTTGACGGCGAGCGAGGGCGCATCGCCGTCGAGGAAGAATGACGCGATGCCCGCCATGTTGACGAGATCGGCGTTGACCCGCTCTGCCCTGACATCGCTGAATTGAACGCGCGGCGCGCGCCAGCGCGGCAGACCGTCAAAGTAGGCTTTGACGCCGTCGCGGCCGCGATACAGCGTCGGGTTCGAGCCGAAGAAGAACGCGCTCTTCGAATAGAGCGCGCTTAACGCATTCGCATCGAGCCTGCTGAAACCCGCCGACCATCTGGCGATGATGGCGGAGACGATCTCGTCGGATTCATCAGGCATCGATCCCCCGTCCGCTTGTCCGCTCGGGACGCGCTTCCTCTCGGCTAGCCCTTGCCGCCGACTTCCTTGGCGAAGGTGTCGCGCAGGCCGATGGTGCGGTTGAACACCAGCCGGTCCGGCGTCGAATCCGCATCGCGCACGAAATAGCCCTGCCGCTCGAACTGCACCGGATCGGGCGAATTACTCTCGGCGATCGCCGGCTCGACGCGCGCATCCTTCAGCACTTCGAGCGACTGCGGATTGAGGTCGGCGGCGAAATCGGCCGCGTTCGGGCTCGGATTGGCGAACAGCTGGTTGTAGATACGGACCTCCGCCGGCTTCGACTGCGCCGCCGGCAACCAGTGCATCGTCGCCTTGACCTTGCGGCCGTCGGGCGCGTTGCCGCCCTTGGTTAGGGGATCGTAGGTCGCGCGGAGTTCGACGATCTCGCCGGCGTCGTTCTTCACCACGCCGGTGCATTTGATGAAGTAGGCATAGCGCAGCCGCACCTCGTTGCCGGGCGAGAGGCGGTAGAACTTCTTCGGCGGATTCTCCATGAAGTCGTCGCGCTCGATATAGAGCTCGCGGCCGAACGCGATCTTGCGGGTGCCGGCTTCCGGATTGTCGGGATGGTTGATCGCCTCGATCTCCTCGACCTGCCCTTCCGGATAATTCTCGATCACCACCTTGAGCGGCCGCAGCACCGCCATCCGGCGCAGCGCCGTGCGGTTCAGCTCCTCGCGGATGCAGAATTCGAGCATCCCGACATCGACCACGCTGTTGGCCTTGGCGACGCCGATGCGCTTGATGAATTCGCGCACAGCGGCCGGCGGCACGCCGCGCCGCTTCAAGCCGGCAATGGTCGGCATGCGCGGATCGTCCCAGCCCGAGACATGGCCGTCACGGACGAGCTGGGTCAGCACGCGCTTGGACAGCAGCGTATAGGTCAGGTTGAGCCGTGCCATTTCGTACTGGCGCGGCTTCGAAGGCACCGGCAGCTTGTCGAGCAGCCACTCATAGAGCGGGCGGTGATCCTCGAACTCCAGCGTACAGATCGAATGGGTGATGCCCTCGATCGCGTCCGACTGGCCGTGCGCGTAATCGTAGCTCGGATAGATCGACCATTTGTCGCCGGTGCGCGGATGATGGGCGTGCAAGATGCGGTAGAGCACCGGGTCGCGCAGGTTGATGTTGCCCGCGGCCATGTCGATCTTGGCGCGCAGCACGCGGGCGCCATTCGAGAACTCCCCGGCCTTCATGCGGCGGAACAGGTCGAGGTTCTCCTCGACCGAGCGGTCGCGGAACGGCGAGTTCTTGCCGGGCTCGGTCAGCGTGCCGCGGGAAGTGCGGATCTCCTCCTGGGACTGATCGTCGACATAGGCATAGCCGGCCTTGATCAGGCCCTCGGCCCAATCGTACAGGCGCTCGAAATAGTCCGACGCATAGAACAGGTTGGCTCCCCAGTCGTAGCCGAGCCAATGGACGTCGGCCTGGATGGAGTCGATGTACTCCTGCTCCTCCTTGGTCGGATTGGTGTCGTCGAAGCGCAAATTGCACTGGCCGCCGAACTCCTGCGCGATGCCGAAATTCAGGGCAATCGACTTGGCGTGGCCGATATGCAGGTAGCCGTTCGGCTCCGGCGGGAAACGGGTCACGATCCGGTTGTGCTTGTGGGAGGAGAGATCGGCCTGGACGATGTCGCGGATGAAGTCGCGCCCTGCCTCTGCCGTCGTGTCAGTCGTCATCAAAGGGTTCCCTGGAGGAGTCAGCTCAACCTTCTGCCAAATTCGTGCCGTCCGGCCAAGCCTGGTTTCAAGTCTGGTTTGAGGCCTGGTTTGGTGGGCAAAAGGTCAGCCGGGGGTTTAGTTATGTCCGGTTCCTGATATACACCACCGCCGTCTCAGCATACGTCTCGCTCGATCATGACCAAACCCGTCGTTACCCGCTTCGCCCCCTCACCGACCGGCTTCCTCCATATCGGAGGTGCCCGCACCGCGCTGTTCAACTGGCTCTATGCCAGGAAGCTCGGCGGCAAGATGCTGCTCCGGATCGAGGACACCGACCGTGAGCGCTCGACCAAGGAGGCGATCGACGCCATCCTGGACGGCCTGAAGTGGCTCGAGCTCGATTGGGACGGCGAGGTCATCTACCAGTTCAGCCGCGCTGCCCGCCATCGCGAGGTCGCCGAGAGCCTGCTCGCCGCCGGGCGCGCCTATTACTGCTATGCCTCGCCGGAAGAGCTCACCGCGATGCGCGAGAAGGCGCGCGCCGAGGGCCGCACCCGCCTCTATGACGGCATGTGGCGCGACCGCGATCCGGCCACGGCGCCCGACGGCATCAAGCCGACCATCCGCCTCAAGGCGCCGCAGACCGGCGAAACCGTGATCGAGGACCAGGTGCAGGGCCGCGTGGTCTGGCAGAACGAGAACCTCGACGACCTCGTCCTGCTGCGCGGCGACGGCACCCCGACCTACATGCTCGCGGTCGTGGTCGACGACCACGATATGGGCGTCACTCACATCATCCGTGGCGACGACCACCTGATCAACGCCGCGCGTCAGAAGCAGATCTACGACGCGCTGGAGTGGGAACTGCCGAGCATGTCCCACATTCCGCTGATCCACGGTCCCGACGGCTCGAAACTGTCGAAGCGCCATGGCGCGCTCGGCGTCGACGCCTACCGCGCGCTCGGCTACCTGCCGGCCGCCTTGCGCAACTACCTCGTCCGGCTCGGCTGGAGCCATGGCGATCAGGAGATCTTCTCGACCCAGGAGATGATCGACGCGTTCGACCTCTCGGGCATCGGCCGTTCTGCGGCACGGTTCGATTTCGCCAAGCTGGAGAACCTCAACGGTCACTATATCCGGCAGAGCGACGATCAATCCCTCGTGACCCAGTTCGAGAGCGTGTTGGATTATGTTCCCGAGGGCGCCGCGCTGAAGGCCAAGCTCAACGACACCACCCGCGCGCAATTGCTGCGGGCGATGCCGAGCCTGAAGGAGCGCGCCAAGACGCTGATCGAGCTGATCTCGGGCGCCTACTTCATCTTCGCCGATCGTCCGCTCGCGCTCGATCCGAAAGCTGTGGCGCTGCTGACGCCGGAAACGCGTGCGATGATCGGCCGCCTGCGCACCGCGCTGGAAGCCGTCAACGACTGGACAGCGGAAACCACCGAGACCGCGATGCGGAATTTCGCCGAGCAGAACAACCTGAAACTCGGCGCCGTCGCCCAGCCGCTTCGGGTGGCACTGACGGGACGCACGACGTCGCCGGGCATATTCGACGTGCTGGCCGTGCTGGGACGCCAGGAGTGCCTTGCCCGTCTCGCCGATCAGGCGGCGTGATCCTGCATGGACCCCCTCCAGGGTCCATCTTGCAGCGCACATGGCAATGAGCTACCCAATTCCGGACGCTTTCTCCACAAGCCGTTCCGCCCCGCCATGGGCCGCAATTTAGCGACTGGGCAAGGTCGGTTTTCGCAACGAATTCATCGGGGATATCACGATGGACGCAAAATCCAGCAAGACAGCCACACTCACCATCGGCAACAAGAACTACGATTTCCCGATCCTGAGCGGCACGGTTGGGCCTGATGTCATCGACATCGCCAAGCTCTACGGCCAGGCCGGGGTGTTCACCTACGACCCCGGCTTCACCTCGACCGGCAGCTGCCAGTCGAAGATCACCTACATCGACGGCGACGCCGGCGTGCTCGAGTACCGTGGCTATCCGATAGAGCAGCTCGCCGAGCACGGCGACTTCCTCGAGACCTGCTACCTGCTGCTGTACGGGGATCTTCCGACCCCGGCGCAGAAGAAGGACTTCGACCATCGCGTGATCCATCACACGATGGTGCATGAGCAGATGGCGCGGTTCTTCCAGGGCTTCCGCCGCGACGCTCATCCGATGGCGATCATGGTCGCCGCCGTCGGCGCGCTCGCCGCGTTCTATCACGACTCCACCGACATCAACGATCCGCGTCAGCGCATGATCGCCTCGATGCGGATGATCGCGAAGGTGCCGACGCTGGCGGCGATGGCCTACAAGTACACGGTCGGCCAGCCCTTCGTGTATCCGAAGAACTCGCTCTCGTTTGCCGAGAACTTCCTCAACATGTGCTTCGCGGTGCCCTGCGAGGACTACAAGATCAACCCGGTGCTCGCCGACGCGCTCGACAAGATCTTCATCCTGCACGCCGACCACGAGCAGAACGCCTCGACCTCGACGGTACGCATCGCCGGCTCGTCGGGCGCCAACCCGTTCGCCTGCATCGCGGCAGGCATCGCCTGCCTGTGGGGCCCGGCGCATGGCGGCGCCAACGAGGCCGCGCTCAACATGCTCTACGGCATCGGCAAGGTCGAAAACATTCCGGACTTCATCGCCAAGGTGAAGGACAAGAACAGCGAAGTTCGCCTGATGGGCTTCGGCCACCGCGTCTACAAGAACTACGATCCGCGCGCCAAGATCATGCAGAAGATGTGTCACGCGGTGCTGAAGGAGACCGGCCACGGCGACGATCCGATGCTCAAGGTCGCGATGGAGCTCGAGAAGATCGCGCTCAGCGATCCCTACTTCATCGATCGCAAGCTCTACCCGAACGTCGACTTCTATTCGGGCATCACGCTGAAGGCGATGGGCTTCCCGGTCTCGATGTTCACCGTGTTGTTCGCGGTCGCCCGCACCGTCGGCTGGATCAGCCAGTGGAGCGAGATGATCGAGGACCCGCAGCAGAAGATCGGCCGTCCGCGCCAGCTCTACACCGGCGTCGCACGCCGCGACTATGTGCAGATCGACAGGCGCAAGTAAGCTGCATCGCTGAAGCGAATCCGGGACGGCGCCATCATTCCTGATGGCGCCGTTTTCGTTTGCCCCGCGCGACTTCGGTCGCGATCGCGTCAAGGCGCGGCAGCCAGAACGCCCTGAACCGGTCGAGCCAGTCGTCGACCTCGCGCAGCCGCGCCGACTCGACCGCATAGATGCGGCGCGTGCCCTCGGCACGCACCGACGCGAAACCGGCGTCCCGCAAGATCCGCAGCTGCTGCGACACCGCCGACTGGGTGATGCCGAACTCGCGCTGCACGACCGCAACGACGTCGCCCGAACTGTGCTCGCCGGTCGCAAGCAGTTCCAGGATGCGCCGGCGGACGGGATCGCCGAGGATGTCGAAGGCGTGCAAGGTCGCTAAAGCGCGATGAGACTGCATCGTCATCCCGCTTTAGCTCTTCGTTTGAGCATGATCTCCGCGCAAACGCTTCGCGTTTGTCGCGAGGGAAAACCGCTTCACACTTTTCCGGATCATGCTCTAGCCTCCGCTCCCCGGCTCCGGCTCGCCGCAATAGGCCGCCGTGGTGTTTGCGGCCGATCTGCGCGCCGCAGCCTCCTCGGTGCCCGCCGCGATCGAGGCCCTGCACCAGTCCTCGCTGGCGCGGCGGATGAATTCCTTGCCGTCGCCGGTGGCTGGCCAGGCGGACGCGGCGGCGCGGTCGAATTCCTCGCCGGGCGGCATGGCCAGATAGAGCGCGAGCCCTAGGAGCGCGAGATCCCAGCCGACGCCGACCGCACCGGCCCCGTAGCGGTCCCAGAAGTCGCCCTCGATCACCGAGAGGTGTTCCAATTCCAGGCGCGTGGCGTCCGGGCCATTCTCGGCCAGCGTGACGCTAACCCAGCTGACCGTGCCCATGGACTCCCACGTGACGGCAAGCCGGCGCGGTGGCTCACACGTCGTGATCTCGCCGCCCGCATGGCCCTGGAACTGATAGCGGCCGCCAAGCCTCAGGTCACCCGAGATCGGCAGGAACCAGCGCGGAATGCGTTCGGGGTTGGTCAGCACATCCCAGAGATCGGCAATGTCGGTGTCGTAGCTGCGGGTCGCGATCACCGCCCGGGCCGGCTTGCCGTCGCGTTCCCGGAAGGCGACTTCGCGAATGACGGCTCCGAGATAGGCGACCGGGTCGATCTTCATGGCATGCTCCGTCCTAATATTAGCTATTGCTAATATTAGGACGGTCTAAATATTCAGCGCAAGCGAGATCCTTGCGGCGGGATGTCGCCACTGAACTGAACGAGGACACGATCGATTGGCTAGGCCGAACGGCGGCCCATTTCCGCCAGCACGATGTCGGCGGCGCGGACGCTCGGCGGCTGGTCGCCGGTCGACATCTTCCCGTCCATCGTCGCGAACCCCACGAGCTGCCGCAGACGATCGGGCGAATCCGCAAGCACGTCGCCCAGCGCCGCCGCGAGCTTGTCCGGCGTGCAGTCCTCCTGCAGGAACTCGGGAATGATATCGCTGCCGATCACGAGATTGGCGAGGATCACCGAGGACACCCGGATCGCGCGGCGCAGGATGAACGCCTCGGCGGCGCCGACGCGATAGGCCGTCACCATGGGAATCCCTGACAGCGCGAGCTCCAGCGTCACCGTGCCCGACTTCGCGAGCGCAGCGCGGGCGACACGGAACGCGGCGCGCTTCTCGGTCTCGCCGATCGCGAGCCGCGGCACCACCGGCCACGACGCGACGCCCTCGCGCACCATCGCCTCGAGATGCGGCATGGTGGGAAGCACGAGCTCGAACGGCGTTTGCTTGTTGAGCTGGCCGAGCGCCGCGCCGAACAGCGCCAGATGATGCCTGATCTCGCTGCGCCGGCTTCCGGGCAATACCAGCAGCACCGGAGGCTGCGCATCGCGCCGCTTCTGCTCGTCCTCGTTCGGGCGCAGCGTGGCGAGCTGCTCGGTCAGGGGGTGGCCGACATAGCTGCACGGCGGTCCCTGCAGCTTGCGATATTCCTCCGGCTCGAACGGCAGCAGCGCGAGCACGTGGTCGACATAGCCCCGCATCGCGCGCGCCCTGCCCGGCCGCCAGGCCCAGACCGACGGCGACACGTAGTCGACGATCGGAATGTTCGGATTGCGGGCGCGGACACGACGGGCGACGCGGTGGGTGAAATCGGGGCTGTCGATGATGACGAGCATGTCAGGCGCGTCGGCGAACACGGCATCGGCGGTGCGCCGGATCAATCGCAGGATTCTCGGCAATTGCTTCACGACGGCGGCAAAGCCCATGATCGAGAGCTCTTCGATCGGAAACAGCGGGACGATTCCCTGAGCAGTCATCGCCCGGCCGCCGACGCCGGAAAACTGCACGGCATCGCCGAGCCGCTGGCGCAGCACCTGCATCAGTGCCGCGCCGAGGCGGTCGCCGGATTCCTCGGTCGCGATGAGGAAGATCTTGCGAGTGGTGCTGGGGCTGCGCTCCTGCATCAGCCCGCCAGCCCGATGACAAACAGCCCCTTGGCGTCGGCGGCCTCGACCAGGGCCTGCGGCTCGGCGGCCAGCGTATTGCCGGCGATCACGGCGATGCCGGCGATACCGGCTGCTGCCGCGCCCTCGACCGTCCGCGGGCCGATGGTCGGCAGATCAAAGCGCAGATCCTGCCGGCTCTTCGGCGCCTTCACCAGCACGCCGCGGCCGGCCTTGGCGCGAATGCGGCCCTCGGCGCGCAGCCGCGCGACGCGCGCGAGCAGCCCGTCGGTGCCCTCGATATCCTCGACCGCCACCACATGACCGTCGATCACCACGGCCGCCTGACCGATGTCGAACGGGCCGAGCGCGTCGAGCACACCACGTCCGCGCGCGATGTCGGCGAGTGCCGTGCCGTCGGGCGCCGCGAGCGTCACGGCACCCTCCGGCATCAAGAGATCGGGCGCGACATCCTTGATCCCGACCATGCGGAAGCCCTGCTGCTCGAGGATGCGGCCAACGCTCGACAGCAAATGATCGTCGCCGCCGCGAAATGCGCGCACGACGTGGCCGAGCAGGCGCAGCGTGCCCCAGTCGAGCCGGATCTCCGACAGCGCGGGCCGCACCAGGGTGCCGATGAAGATCAGATCGCGGCAGCCTTCGTCGCGGAACAGCCGGGTCGCCCGCCCGAGCTGGCCGACCGAGATCCAGCGGTGACGAAACCGCTGCGCGCGCGCCGGATCGCAGGCGCCGCGCAGCGCGAACAGCACTGGCGTGATGCCGCGCGCAACCAGGGAGTCGGCGACCGCGAACGGCATGGCGCCGCCGCCGGCGATGACGCCGACCGGCGAGGAAAGCGAGGGAGCCGCTGACGTCATGCTGGCGGCCATCCCCTGCTCAATTGGTATCGGCGGGAAGGCAGAGCGGGCGCAGCTTGCCGCCCTCGATGAAGGCCAGGATTTCCGCAATCGCCGGATCCTCGCCCGCCAGCGGCTGCACCGAAGCGAGCCGCTCGGCGAAGATGCCGGGACCGTGGAACAGCTTTTGATAGAACGCGCGCACCGTCGCCAGCCGCGCCTTGGTGAACTGGCGGCGCCGCATGCCGATGATGTTGAGTCCTTCGAGAACCGCGTACTGACCGTTGGCGAGGCCGAACGGGATGATGTCGCCGCGCACGCCGCAGACGCCGCCGATCATCACCTGCGAGCCGACGCGGGTGAACTGGTGCACAGCCGACAGGCCGCCGATATAGACGAAGTCGCCGATCTCGCAGTGGCCGCCGAGCGTCGCCGACGTCGCGAAGATCACGCCATTGCCGACCATGCAGTCATGGCCGACATGGCTGTTGTTCATGAAGAAGCCGCGATCGCCGACGCGCGTGAGCCCGCCGCCCTTGACCGTGCCGACATTCATCGTCACGCCCTCGCGGATCGTGCAGGCTTCGCCGACTTCGAGGCGGGTCGGCTCGCCGCGATAGCTGAGATCCTGCGGCGGCCCGCCGAGCGCTGCGAACGGCGAGATGATGCAGCCGGCGCCGATCCTGGTATGCCCGCTGATCGTGACATGCGCGATCAGCTTGCAGTTCTCACCGAGCACGACGTTGGGGCCGACGATGCAGTACGGACCGATCTCGGTGCCGGCCCCGATCACAGCGCCATCGGCAATCCGCGCAGTCGGGTCGATCATGCTCATGAAATTTCGGTCCGGAATTCGTTAATGGCGCCAAGGTGCTATCGAGGCGCCAGCCTATCGATTGGGGCGGTCGTTAGCGCGACTTTGCCCGCCCTGTCCAGTGACGTATGATGACGGCCTGTTGCAAGAGAAGGTCGCAACCGAACCATGGTCCGGGCCGCCGCGCTGATCCTCAGCCTGCTCTCTGCGCCAATCGGCCCGGAGACGGTCGATCTCGGCAACAGCACGGCGGTCGATCTCTCGAGCTTCGAATGCCACGACATCAACCGCAGCACGATCGTCCAGCGGGTCTGCTACAGCACGGATCAACGCGCGCTGCTGGTGGCGGTCAGAGGCAGCTACCAGCATTATTGCGGCGTCCCTGCCGAAACCTACGACGCGCTGATGAACGCACCGTCGATGGGCATCTTCCTCAATCGCGTCCTGCGGATCGCGGGCGCGGACGGCCGCTACACCTGCACCACGTCGTGAGACCGGCGCGGCCTAATCCGTCAGCATCGCACCGACATCGGCTTCGGCGACGACCTGACCGTTGACCTTGGCATCGCCGTGAAACCACCACATCGTCTTGCGCCGGCCGAGCGAGCGCATGTGATACTCGATGGTGTCGCCGGGCATCACCGGCTTCCGGAACTTGCACTTGTCGATGGTGAGGAAATACACCGCGCGCGGCTTCTCGGTGCCCTCGACCGACTTGATGCCGATGACGCCGGCGGTCTGGGCCATCGCCTCGATCATCATCACGCCGGGGTAGACCGGGCGATCCGGGAAGTGACCCTGGAACGGCGGCTCGTTGAAGGTGACGTTCTTGATGCCGATGCCGCTGTAGTCGGTGCGGATCTTGATCACCCGGTCGATCAGCAACATCGGAAAGCGATGCGGAAGCGTCTTCAGGATATCGTTGATATCCACCAGCTCGAATTTGACCGGTGCCTCCTCCATCACTCCTGCCCCTCACCTTTGGCTTCGTTGTCGCGCACCAGACGCTCCACTGCGATAATTTCCCTGAACCACTGCTTGGTCGGCTTGGCGAAATGCCCGCCCCACCGACCGTTGGCCGGGATATCGTCCTTGACCGCGCTCATCGCCGTCACCTGGGCGCCGTCGCCGATCTTGAGGTGGTTGTTGATGCCCACCTTGGCGCCGAGCGCGACATTGTCGCCGATGGTCAGGCTGCCGGCGAGCCCGATCTGGGCCGCCAGCAGGCAGTGCCGGCCGATCGTCACATTGTGGCCGATCTGGACCTGATTGTCGATTTTGGTGCCCTCGCCGATCACGGTGTCGCGCAGGGAACCGCGGTCGATGGTCGAGGCGGCGCCGACCTCGACATTGTTCTGGATCACCACGCGGCCGGTCTGCGGCACCTTCACATGGCCGGCCGGCCCGAAGAAGATGAAGCCGTAGCCGTCCTGGCCGATATTGCAGCCGGGATGGATCAGGACGTTGTTGCCGATCAGCGCGAACTGAATGGTGGTCTTGGCGCCGACATTGCAGTCGCGGCCGATCTTGACATCGGCCCCGATCACCGCGCCGGCGCCGATGATGGTGCCCGAGCCGATCTCGACCCGCGGGCCGATCACGACCAGCGGATCGACGATGACGCCGTCCTCGAGGCGCGCGGTGGGATCGATGATCGCCGACGGCGCGATCCCCTCGGTGTCGAACCAGGATTGCGGCCGCAGGGCATCGGCGTGCCATTCGCGGGCGAGCTCGACGAACACCTGGAACGGCTTCGCCGCCCGCAGCACGGCCGTGCCCTTCGGCACCTGCGCCTCGAAGCGCGGGCTGACCAGACACGCCCCGGCCTTGGTCGCGGCAAGCTGGTCGGCGTATTTCAGATTGTCGAAAAAGGCGAGATGCATCGGACCGGCCTCGTCGAGCGAGGCCAGCCCCCTGATCTGAAGCGCGCCCCTTTCGGGGTCGACCAGTTGCGCCTTCGTCAGCGCGGCTATTTCAGCCAGCGATGACGAAGGAGGACTCTTGTAGAAGATCGGCTGCGCCATTCCATCCGTCGCAGTCCGGTTGGCAATCGGTCTTAGAACGTCGTACCGCCGCCAAACCGGAATTCTTGCGTGCGGTCAAACGCACCCTTGGTCAGCGGCACCGCGTAGTCGAAGCGCAGCGGGCCGAACGGTGACTGCCAGATCAGGCCGACACCGACCGAGGTGCGGACAACCTTGCTGTCGTCGTAGCTCAGGCCAAGGCACGTACCCGGAGACGGCGGATTGTTCGTCGGCCTGACACAGCCAGGCACGTTGACTTCGCCGGTCGCCGCCCACGAGGTCGGGCCCTGGTAGTCGTACAGCCCGCCGGCGTCGGCATAGACCGCGCCCTTGAGCCCGACTTCCTTCGGCAGGAACCAGAACGGCATCTGCAGTTCCGCCGACACGCCCCAGTACTTGGTGCCGCCGATGGCATCCATGGTGCCGTACGGGTTGATGTCACGCGGACCGATACCGTTCGGCGCGAAGCCGCGCACCAGGTTCGGGCCCATCTGGAAGTGATCGAGCATGCGCAGATCCGAGGTCCCGAGCTTGTTCAGGATGCCGCCCTGGGCGTGGATCACGCCGACGATGTCGGAGACCAGCGGGGTGTAGTACTTCGCGTCGATCGCGGTCTTGATGTAGCTGACGTCACCGCCAACACCGGCGAAGTCCTGCTTGAAGTCGACGATCAGACCGTCGGTCGGGTTCTTGTTGTTGTCGAGCGTGTTGTAGTTGAGCGTGTAACCCAGCGCCGATGTGAGGGTCTTGCCGCCCGCCAGCTCCTTGCGGACCGGCAGCGAGGCTTCGCCGTCAAAGAAGCAGCCGAGACCATTGGTCGACACCAGGCTGATCCCGTTCAGGTTCGCATAGGCCGGGCTCGGATTGAACGCGGGGTTGGGCGTTCCATCCGGCAGGGTCGGCACGTTGTTACAGTTGTTCAGCGTCGACGGCAGGGTGATTTCCTGCTGGTAGATCGAGTAGCGCAGCTGCAGCGACAGATCTTCCCGCAGGCTGAAGCCGAGCCGCGGGCTGAAGCCCAGCGTCTTGGTGCCGTAGGCGATGTAGCTGTTGGACAGCTGCTGGCGCTGATAGAGGTCGAGGCCGAGCGCGACGCGGTAGTCGAGCAGATAGGGCTCGACGAACGACAGCGAGTAGCCGCGGGCATACTGGCCGTAGGTCACCGACGCCTTCGCGTACAGGCCGCGGCCGAGCAGGTTGCGTTCGGAGACGCTGACTTCGGCCAGCGCGCCGTCGGTGGTCGAGTAGCCGCCCGACACCGAGAAGTCGCCGGTCGATTTCTCCTCGAGATCGACGATCAGGATGACGCGATCGCTGGAGGAGCCCGGCTCGGTGGTGATCTTCACCGTCTTGAAGAAGTCGAGGTTCTTCAGCCGGCGCTCGGCGCGGTCGACCAGCGCACGGTTGTAGGCGTCGCCTTCCGAGATATCGAACTCGCGGCGGATCACGTAGTCGCGGGTACGGCTGTTGCCGCGGATGTTGATGCGCTCGATATAGGTGCGCGGACCTTCGTCGATCGCGAAGGTGATCGACACCGTGTGATTGTCGAAGTTGCGATCACCGCGCGGCCGGACCACCGCGAATGCGTAGCCGCGGCGCGATGCCTCGATCTGCATCTCCTCGACCGACTTCTCCAGCGCCTCGGCGTTGTAGAGCGAGCCGACATTGACGCGCGAGTAGGTGCGCAGCGCGTTCGGGTCGAGCGTTGCGATCGACGACGTATAGTTGACCGACGCGACGCGGTACTGCTGGCCTTCCTCGATCTTGAAGGTAACCAGGAAGCCCTTCTTCTCGGGATCGTATTCGGTCAGCGCGGCCACGACCTGGACGTCGGCATAGCCGTTCTTGAGATAGAAGCGACGCAGCAGGTCGCGATCGGCCTCGACCCGGTCGGGATCGTAGACGTCGTTGCCGCCGAGGAAGCTCAGGATGTTCGATTCGCGGGTCTTGATGACGTCGCGCAGACGGGACGCCGAATAGGCGCTGTTGCCGATGAACTCGATCGACCGGACGCCGGTCTTCACGCCTTCATTGACCTCGAAGATCAGGTCGACGCGGTTGTTCGGCTGCTCGATGATCTGCGGATTGACCCGCACGTCATAGCGGCCGGACCGACGGTAGATTTCGGCGATGCGCAGGGCGTCCGACTGGACCATCGGGCGCGAGAACGTGCCGCGCGGCTTGGACTGAACTTCAGCGGTGAGCTGCTCGTCCTTGATCTTCTTGTTGCCCTCGAAGGCAACGCGGCCGATCACCGGGTTCTCGACCACGACCACGACGAGGCGCCCGCCCCGTTGGTCGATATGGACGTCCTGAAACAGGCCGGTCTCGATCAGCGCCTTCAGACCGTCGTCGATCTGGGCCTGGGCCAGCCGACCGCCCGGTCCGGGATGGAAGTAGGAGCGGATGGTTTCAAGCTCGACACGGCGGTTCCCCTCCACCGTGATCGAATCGACGGTCTGCGCCGACGCAGGCACAGACACAGCTACGGTCGCCAAGGTGGCAACCACCGGCGCGGCGAACATGACCAAGGCGGCGAACAGCCCCCCCCTCACTCGCATTCCAAACATCATGCGCAATGCGCCCTTATCTTAACGATGCCAGATCGTTCCCCAACGACCCGACAGATTCCCAACCTGCCGCTCAGCTTGTAACCAAATTTGCCAAGGGGGCAAACTTACTAGAGCTGAACATTTCCATTTTCGTTCCAAGACGTTGCCCATTGGCAACGCCACAAAAAAGCCCGTTTCAGGACCCGGCGATCCTGAGGATGTCGTTATACGTCGCAAACACCATCAGCATCAGGACCAGACCCAGCCCGATTCGGAAACCCACCTCCTGCGTCCGCTCCGAGAGCGGGCGTCCCCGCAGCGCCTCCGCGCTGTAGAAAAGCAGGTGTCCGCCATCCAAAAGCGGGATCGGAAACAGGTTCAGCAGGCCGATCGAGACCGACAGGATGGCGCAAAGGTTGATCACGAACTGGAACCCGGCGCTCGCGGCCTGCCCCGACAGCTTCGCGATTCCAATGACGCCGCTCACCTCGGCCGGATTGCCGGTTCCAACGAACAGCGACCCCAGGAACTTGAACGTGCTGGAAATGATGTACCAAACCTGCTCGACGCCGATCTTGAGGGCCTCCAGCACGCCGACCGAGGCGCTGGTCGCTTCGCCGACCTGAGCCTTGTGCTCGATTCCGAGCACGCCGATTCGGTGGGCATTGCCGAAGGGGTCCTTGACCTCCCGGAGCGCCGGCGTCGCCTTGAGCGCGACAATCGCACCATCGCGCTTCACCTTGAATCCAAGCTCTGAACCAGCATTCGAAGCTACAATCCGCTGCATGTCGGCGAAGCTCTGGATCGCGCTGCCGTCGATATCCACGACGACATCGCCGACCTTGAAGCCGGCGTTCGCGGCGACGCTTTCGGCCACTAGGCCGTCGACCCGGGCAATCGTGCTCGGCTTGCCGTAGTAGAGCGCCATGCCCGCGAAAATCAGGGCGCCGAGAATGAAGTTCGCCACCGGGCCGGCCGCAACGATGGCGGTGCGCTTTCCGACCGATTTGTGATGGAAGCTGCCTTCACGCTCTTCCGCCGTCATGGCGGCGAGCGTCTCGGTGGACGGCGTCGAAGCCTCGCTGTCGTCGCCGAAGAATTTGACGTAACCGCCGAGCGGAATCGCCGAGATCTTCCAGCGCGTGCCATGCCGGTCGTTGAAGCCGGCGAGCTCCGGGCCGAAGCCCAGCGAGAACGTCAACACCTTCACGCCGGCCCAGCGCGCGACCAGGAAGTGGCCGAGCTCATGGAAGAAGACGACGATGGTCAGGACGAAGAGGAAGGGAACGATGGTACCGAGAAGCCCATGACTCAACGCATTGATACTATGAATAAAATACTCGGGCATTCGATTTTCCCTCGACAAGAGCCAAAGGCTCCGTCCCCAACCCTCTAGGTTGCCTTTAAGGCAATTTGAGGCAATAGGGCGGCAGCTTTATTTCGCGCGATATGGTCAACGGAAATCGCATCATCCGCCGAGTGCAGTGGTGGCTGGTTCCCTGACTTGATCCAATCGTTCATCGTCGCCTCGACCAGCCGGGCGATCGCGCCGAACTTGATCTTGCCGGCGATAAACGCGGCGACCGCGATCTCGTTCGCAGCGTTGTAGACCGTCGTCGTGCCGTGCCCCATCCGCAACGCCTCGTAGGCCAGCCGCAGCCCCGGGAAGCGCTCAAAATCCGGCGCCTCAAAGGTGAGCTGTCCGATCTTGGCGAGGTCGAGCTTGGCGGACGGGCCGACGACGCGGTCGGGCCAGCCGAGGCAATGCGCGATCGGGATCCGCATATCGGGCGTGCCGAGTTGGGCGACCACCGAGCGATCGGAGAACTCGACCATGCCGTGGATGATCGACTGCGGGTGCACCAGCACGTCGATTTCGTCGGGCGTCAAAGCGAACAGATAGGACGCCTCGATCACCTCGAGACCCTTGTTCATCATCGAGGCGGAATCGATCGTGATCTTCTGCCCCATGCTCCAATTCGGATGCTTCAGCGCCTGTTCCAGCGTCGCCTGCTCGATGTCGGCGGGCGCCCAGGTACGGAACGGGCCGCCGGACGCGGTGATGATCACCCGCGTCAGTTCCTCGCGGTTGCCGGAAGCCAGCGCCTGGAATAGCGCATTGTGCTCGGAGTCCGCCGGCAGGATGCAGGCGCCGGCCTTCCTCGCCCGCTCCATGAAGATATCGCCGGCGCAGACCAAACATTCCTTGTTGGCCAGCGCGACGGTGGCGCCACGATCGACCGCGGCAAGTGCGGGCTTCAGCCCGGCCGCGCCGCTGACCGCCGCCATCACCCAATCGGCCGGCCGCGCGGCCGCTTCGGTGATCGCGCTCTCCCCGGCCCCGCATTCGGTCCGGGTTCCGGCCAGCGCGTCCTTCAGCTCCGAAAGCTTCGCCGGATCGGCAATGGCGGCGAACCGCGCGCCGAATTCCTTGGCCAGCTTGGCGAGGCCCTCGACATTGCTGTTCGCGGTCAGCGCCTCGACCCGGTAGCGGTCGCGCGCGCCGCGCAGCAGATCCATCGTGCTGTCGCCGATCGAGCCGGTGGCACCGAGGACGGTTACAGTCCGCAGGGCGGATGCCGCCGCGGCCTTGTTGTTACGCAACGGAACTGCGCTCATCTCATCACCAAACCATAAGACCGCGCCCGACGCCATCGGCGCCACCACGGAGAAAGCCGAAAATCGCCGCCACAATGACGGCCGCAACAAATCCGTCCAGGCGGTCCAGGAGGCCGCCATGACCGGGAATGATGTGACTCGAATCCTTTACGCCGAACCGCCGCTTCACCGCGGATTCGAAGAGATCGCCAAGTTGCGAGACCACCGACAACACGGCGCCGAGCATCAAGAGCGGACCGGTCGAGCCGATCTCAAAGGCGGCAAAGCCGGCCGCGACCAGCAGGCTCGCCCCGAAGCCGCCAACCGCGCCCGCCCATGTCTTCTTCGGGCTGACCCGCACCCAGAGCTTCGGCCCGCCGATACTGCGGCCCGCGAAGTAGCCGCCGATATCGGTGACCCACACGATCAGCAACACGAACATCAGCGCGGCAAAGCCCTTCGCCGTGTCGAGGCGCAGCAGGACCGATGCGATCTCGGCCCCTGCCGCATAGAGCAGTCCCGCAATGGCCCAGTTGCGCCGCGCGCCGGACGTCAGTGCCACAACAACCGCACCGGCGGCGAGCACGATCAGGGCCGCATCGATACGGCCGGCCATCAGGCATAGTCCGGCGAGCAGCAACGCGACCACGCCGGGCACCACGACACGGAGCTCGCGTCCGAGTCCGGTGACAACAAGCCATTCCGCGAACAATCCGGCCGCCGCCAATGTCACGAGGAGCGACCAGGCGACGCCGCCCATATAGGCCAGCGCGATCGCAACCGGCGCCAGCACCAGCGCCGCAATCACGCGCATCGCGAGATTGCGCGACCCCTGCTCGTTTGCTGCCGCCGGCGCGGCCTCGCCCTCGGTCACGATCCGGTTTTCGCAGCGAGCCCGCCGAACCGGCGCTCGCGCTTGCCGTATTCCGCAATCGCGCCTTCGAGCGCCGCCTTGTCGAAATCCGGCCAGTGAATCGGCACGAACACGAGTTCGCTATAGGCGGCCTGCCACATCAGGAAGTTGGACAGACGCTGCTCGCCGCTGGTGCGGATAATCAGATCCGGATCCGGAATGTCGGGCGCATCGAGATATTGCCCGAGCGTGTCGGCATCGATGGAGTTGGCGTCGCGCTTGCCTTCGGCGACCTCGCGCGCAAGGCGCCGCGCCGCGGCGGCGATCTCCGCCCGCGAACCATAGTTGAAGGCGACCACAAGGCTGAGCTTGACGTTGTTCTTCGTCAGCTCCTCTGCCTCGTTGAGCAGCGCGCAGATGTCGGCGTCAAGCCCGTCACGCTCGCCGATCACGCGCACCCGCACCCCGTCACGATGCAGCGTCGCCAGATCGTTGCGGATGAAGCGGCGCAACAGGCCGAACAGATCGCCGATCTCGCTCGCGGGCCGCGACCAGTTTTCCGAGCTGAAAGAAAAAATGGTGAGATAGACGATGCCGAGTTCATGGGCCGCACGCACCACGCGGCGCAGCGCTTCGACGCCGCGGCGATGGCCCTCGACGCGCGGCAAGCCGCGCGAAGCGGCCCAGCGCCCGTTGCCGTCCATGATGATGGCCACATGCAACGGACTGCCGGAGCGATCCGGTCCGTCAGCTGCTGGGGCGGCGGCGTTCGACATCGGCTCGTTCCCGTAGCGCCTTCAGACCGTCAGGATTTCCTTTTCCTTGGCGGCAAGCAGCTGATCGACTTCGGCGATCACGCCGTCGGTCGCCTTCTGCACCTCGTTCGACAGGCGCTCCTGATCGTCCTCGGAGATCTCGTGATTCTTCTCGAGCTTCTTGATCACGTCGAGGCCGTCGCGGCGCACGTGGCGTACCGCGACCTTGGCCGCTTCCGCGTATTTGTGCGCGACCTTGACGAGCTCCTTGCGGCGCTCCTCATTGAGTTCGGGAATCCGCAAGCGCAGCACCTGTCCTTCGGTCGCCGGCGACAGGCCGAGGTTGGAGTCGACGATTGCCTTCTCCACGGCCTTGACCATCGTCTTGTCCCAGACCTGCACCGAGAGCAGGCGCGGCTCGGGCACGCTGATGGTGGCAACCTGGTTGAGCGGCATATGCGAGCCGTAAGCCTCGACCTGGACCGGCTCCAACATAGAGGCCGCGGCACGGCCGGTGCGCAGGCCGCCGAGCTCGTGCTTGAGCGATTGCGTGGCGCCCTGCATGCGGCGCTTCACGTCGTTGATGTCAAAACCAGCTGCGGCCATGACGTTTCTCCCTTTCACTAGAAACCGGCTGTCGACGCCCTCGGGTCCAAAATCTGGACCCGGAGGCGCGGCAATCAGCCGGCGACGACGGTGCCGTGTCCGGTACCGCGCAGAATCGTACCGATCGAACCGGGCTCCGCGATAGAGAACACGATGATAGGCAGCGACGTCTCGCGGGCAAGTGCGAAAGCGGTCGCGTCCATGACCTTGTAGCCGCCCTCGATCGCCTGCGAATGGGTTAGGCGGTCGAAGCGCTTGGCTTTGGGGTCCTTCTTCGGATCGGCGCTGTAGACGCCGTCGACATTGGTGGCCTTCAGCACCGCCTGCGCACCGATTTCGGCCGCGCGGAGCACGGCGGTGGTGTCGGTCGTGAAGAACGGGTTGCCGGTTCCGCCGCCGAGCAGGACGATGCGTCCCTCGGCGAGATATTTGTGCGTTGCACTACGGGTGAACAGCTCGGAAATCTCCGGCATCACGAATGCCGACAAGGTCCGCGCCGGGGTTCCCTTGCGCTCGATCGCCGCCTCCAGCGCGAGGCAGTTCATCATGGTGGCAAGCATACCCATGGTGTCGCCGGTCGGCCGGGAGACACCGCGCGAGGACACCTCGACGCCACGGACGATGTTGCCGCCGCCGATCACGACGGCGACCTCGATACCGAGCTTGCGGGCTGCGATCAGGTCGTCGGCGATGCGATCGACCGTCGGTTGATCGATACCGAACCCGTGGGAGCCGGCCAGATATTCGCCGGACAGCTTGATCACCACGCGACGATAGATCGGCTCAGCCATGATGCAATCGCTTTCTTATCCCGCGCAGGCAGGCTTCCGGCGCAGAGCGCCGGACGCCCTGGTGTCAGCGGTTACTTCTTGCCGCTGGCGGCCGCGACTTCGGCGGCGAAGTCGCTTTCCTGCTTCTCGATTCCCTCACCGAGAGCATAGTTCACAAAGCCAGCGATTTTGATCGGCCCGCCGACCTTACCCTCAGCTTCCTTCACCGCCTGGGCAACCGACTTGCCGCTATCGTGGATGAAGGCCTGATCGAGCAGGCAGACCTCCTTGTAGTAGGTCTTCAGGCCGGAATCGACGATCTTCTCGATGACGTTCTCCGGCTTGCCCTGCTGGCGGTACTTGTCGGCCAGCACGTCCTTCTCGCGCTTGACGGTCTCCGGATCGAGCCCGGCCGGGTCGAGCGCCAGCGGCTTGGCCGCCGCGACGTGCATGGCGAGCTGGCGGCCGAGCACCGCGAGCTCGTCGGTCTTGCCGGCGGACTCCAGCGCCACGATCACGCCGATCTTGCCGGCGCCCTCGACAACCGCGTTGTGGACATAGCTCGACACCACGCCCTTGCTCACCTCGAGCGAAGCGGCGCGGCGCAGCGTCATGTTCTCACCGATGGTCGCGATCGCGTCGGAGATCGCGGTCTCGACGGTGACGTCGCCGACCTTGGCCGCCTTGATCTTCTCGACGTCGGCGCCGTTGTGCAGCGCGACCTGGGCGATCATCTTGACGAGGCCCTGGAACTGCTCATTGCGCGCAACGAAGTCGGTCTCCGAGTTGACCTCGACCAGCACGCCCTTGGTGCCGGAGGTCAGCGCGCCGATCAGGCCCTCGGCCGCGACGCGGCCGGCCTTCTTGGCGGCCTTGGAGAGGCCCTTCTTGCGCAGCCAGTCCTGCGCTTCCTGCATGTCGCCGTTGTTCTCGGTCAGCGCCGCCTTGCAATCCATCATGCCCGCGCCAGTCGACTCGCGGAGCTCCTTGACCATCGCTGCTGTGATCGTTGCCATCGTTCAATGTCCTTCTTGCCTGTACAGAAACCGCGGCGCCCGATGGCGCCGCTATCTGCGACAGGGAGATCGTTGTTCGTGGAATAGAAGCGGCGGCCGGGCGAGACCCGGCCACGCCGCGTAGCCTTTATTCCGCTTCGGCGAGCGTCTTGGCCTGGGCGACCCAGGCGTCGGCACGGCTCGGCAGACCGACTTCTTCGCCGATCTTGTGCGCGGTGTCGTGGTCGAGCTCGGCGAGCTGCCAGTAGTGGAAGATGCCGAGGTCGTTGAGCTTCTTCTCGATCGCACCGGACACGCCGGTGAGCTTCTTGAGGTTGTCGGCGGTGCCGCGCGGGCCGGCGAGGCCCTGGAAGCCGGACGGCGCAGCCGCCGGAAGGTCTTCCTGCACGGGCGTCGCCGACGCACCGATGTCGATTCCGGAATCACCCTGAGCGCGCGAGATGCCATCGATGGCGGCGCGCGCCACGAGATCGCAATACAGCGAGATCGCGCGGCCGGCGTCGTCATTGCCCGGCACCACATAGGTGATGCCCTTCGGGTCCGAATTGGTGTCGACGATCGCCGCGACCGGGATGTTGAGCCGCTGGGCTTCCTGGATCGCGATGTCTTCCTTGTTGGTGTCGATCACGAAGATCATGTCGGGAAGGCCGCCCATGTCCTTGATGCCGCCGAGCGAACGGTCGAGCTTGTCGCGCTCGCGCTGCAGCGTCAGCCGCTCCTTCTTGGTGTAGGAGTTGGCTTCGCCCGACGACAGCACGTCGTCGAGATGACGCAGGCGCTTGATCGAGGCCGAGATCGTCTTCCAGTTGGTCAGCGTGCCGCCGAGCCAGCGCGAGTTGACGAAGTACTGCGCCGAACGCTTGGCAGCGTCGGCAACGCCGTCCTGGGCCGAGCGCTTGGTGCCGACGAACAGGATGCGGCCGCCCTTGGCGACGGTATCGCTGACCGCCTGCAGGGCACGGTGCAGCATCGGCACGGTCTGCGCGAGGTCGATGATGTGGATGTTGTTGCGGGCGCCGAAGATGTAATCCTGCATCTTCGGATTCCAGCGGTGGGCCTGGTGGCCAAAGTGAACGCCAGCTTCAAGCAACTGACGCATAGAAAAATCGGGTAGCGACATAGTGATAATTCTCCGGTTGGTTCCTCCGGAAACGTGTGAGCAAACGCGCCTGAATGGCCCGGTTGCCACCGGACGGCCTTGAGAGCCATGTTTCCGTGTGAGATGGCGCGCTATATAGCGCGATTTGCGCCAGAAGCAAGGAAATACGGCCGGTTACACCGGCCGGCCGGGCCCAATTCGTGCCGAAACGGCCCTGTTTGGCGTCCGGAGTCCCCAGTTTACAGGGTCTGCACGTCGACCACGCCCGCCACCGCCTTGATCGCGCCGGCGATCTGCGGCGAGACCTTGTAGCGGCCGGGCAGCTTCATCTCCACCTCGGTTTCGAGGTCCAGCATCATCACCAGCGAGACGTCGCCATCGGCCCCCGCCGCCGGTGGCGGCGCGGCGGCCGGCTTCACGGCCGGTGCCTTTGCGGCGCCGCCCGGGGCAGGCGCGGCTTCCGGCATGTTGAGCCGGCGGGCGATCGACTCCAGCGGCTTGGTGTCGCGCACGAAGATCCGCAGGCCCTTCTGCGTCTTGGCCGCGGCGTGATCCAGCGGCTCGGCGTGCAGCACCCTCGCCCGCACGTCCTCGCCCTGCAGCTCGGCGCCGAGCTGCAACAGCACGGCCGCTCCCGGTTCGAGCACGTCGCGGTATTGCGCAAGGCCTTCCGAGAAGAGCACCGCTTCGAAATGGCCGGTCGGGTCCGACAGGCCCATGATGCCCATCTTGTTGCCGGTCTTGGTGCGGCGCTCCATGCGGGACACGACGGTTGCCGCGACCTTGCCGGCGGTGGCGCCGGTCTTCACCGCGCGCGAGAACTCCGCCCAGGACTGCACGCGCAGCCGCTTCAGCGCGGTGGCGTAGTCGTCGAGCGGATGGCCCGACAGGAAAAAGCCGATGGCGTCGTATTCGCGCCGCAGCCGGTCGGCGGGCAGCCACGGCTCGATCTGCGGCAGCATGATGCTCGGCGCATCCGCCGCGCCGCCGAACATGTCGTTCTGGCCCGAGGTCGCCGCCTCATGGCTGCGCTGGCAGGCGGCGAGGATCGCATCGGCGCCGGCGAAGACGCGCGCGCGGTTCGGCTCCAGCGTGTCGAAGGCGCCGGCCGCCGCAAGGCTCTCGATGATCCGCTTGTTGACGGCGCGCGGGCTCACCCGCGCGGCGAAATCGGCGAGCGAGGTGAAGGCGCCCTTCTTGTTGCGCTCCTCGATGATCTGCTCGACCGCCTGGATGCCGACGCCCTTCAGCGCCGCCAGCGCGTAGTAGATCGTGTTGTCGCTGACCTCGAAGGTCGCGCCGGAGCGATTGATGTTGGGCGCCTCGACCTTGATGCCGAGCCGCTGCGCCTCGGAGCGGAATTCGGACAGCTTGTCGGTGTTGTTGAGTTCGAGCGTCATCGACGCCGCCAAAAACTCGACCGGGTAGTGCGCCTTCATATAGGCGGTGTGGTACGACACCAGCGCATAGGCCGCCGCGTGGCTCTTGTTGAAGCCGTAGTCGGCGAACTTGGCGAGCAGCTCGAAGATCGTCTCGGCCTGGCCCTTCGCCACGCCGTTCTTCATCGCACCGTCGACGAAGATGTCGCGCTGCTTGTCCATCTCGGCGCGGATCTTCTTGCCCATCGCGCGGCGCAGCAGGTCGGCCTGGCCGAGCGAGTAGCCCGCCATCTGCTGCGCGATCTGCATCACCTGTTCCTGATAGATGATGACGCCGAAGGTCTCCTTCAGGATCGGCTCCAGGATCGGATGCAGATATTCCGATTCCTCGTCGCCGTGCTTGCGCGCGCAATAGGTCGGGATGTTCGCCATCGGGCCCGGGCGATACAGCGCCACCAGCGCGATGATGTCCTCGAAGCGGTCCGGCCGCATGTCGATCAGCGCGCGCCGCATGCCCTGGCTTTCCACCTGGAACACGCCGACGACATCGCCCCGCGCCAGCATCTGATAGCTCGGCGCATCGTCGATCGGCAGCGTCGCGAGATCGACATGGACGTTGCGCTGCTTGAGCAGCTTCACCGCGACGTCCAGCACGGTCAGCGTCTTCAGGCCGAGGAAGTCGAATTTCACGAGGCCCGCCGGCTCGACCCATTTCATGTTGAACTGGGTGACCGGCATGTCGGATTTCGGATCGCGGTAGAGCGGCACCAGCTCGCTCAGCGGCCGGTCGCCGATCACGATGCCGGCGGCATGCGTCGAGGCATGGCGCGTCAGGCCTTCGAGACGCTGCGCGATGTCGAACGCACGCGCGACCACCGGATCCTCGTCGCGGAACGCCTGCAGCTTCGGCTCGCCCTCGATCGCCTGCGCCAGCGTCACCGGCGCTGCGGGATTCTGCGGCACCAGCTTGGTCAGCTTGTCCACCTGCCCATAGGGCATCTGCAGCACGCGCCCGACGTCGCGCAGCACGCCGCGCGCCTGCAGCGTACCGAAGGTGATGATCTGCGCCACCTGGTCGCGGCCGTAGCGCTCCTGCACGTACTGGATCACCTCGCCGCGGCGGTCCTGGCAGAAGTCGATGTCGAAGTCCGGCATCGAGACGCGTTCGGGATTGAGGAAGCGCTCGAACAGCAGCGCAAACCGCATCGGATCGAGGTCGGTGATGGTCAGCACCCAGGCGACCAGCGAGCCGGCGCCGGAGCCGCGGCCCGGCCCGACCGGAATGCCCTGCGCCTTCGCCCATTTGATGAAGTCGGAGACGATCAGGAAGTAGCCCGCGTATTTCATGCGGGTGATGACGTCGAGCTCGAAGGCAAGCCGCTTGCTGTAGTCCTCTTCGGTCATTCCCGGCGAGAGACCGTGCACCCGCAGGCGATTCGCGAGCCCCTCCTCGGCCTGGCGCTTCAACTCGGCGGCCTCGTCGGCGGCGGCATCGGCGCTGGCGGCGGCACCCACCGTGAAGAACGGCAGGATCGGCTTGCGGGTCTTCGGCCGGAACGAGCAGCGCTCGGCGATCTCCACCGTCGAGGCCAGCGCCTCCGGGATGTCGGCGAACAGCACCGCCATTTCCGCGCGGGTCTTGAAGCGGTGATCCGGGGTCAGTTGCTCGCGGTTGGTCTCGGCAATCAGATGGCCGCCGGCGATGCAGAGCAGCGCGTCATGCGATTCGTAGTCGTCATTGCTGGCGAAATACGGCTCGTTGGTCGCGACCAGCGGCAGGCCCTTGCTGTAGGCGAGATCGATCAGGCCGCCCTCGGTGCGGCGTTCCTTGTCGGCCCCGTGGCGCTGCAATTCGATGTAGAGGCGATCGCCGAACAGACTGGCGAGGCGCTCGCAGCGGGTGGTCGCCAGCGCCGCCTGTTCTGCCCGCAGCGCCAGCGCGATCGGCCCGTCCGGGCCGCCGGTCAGCGCGATCAGGTCTTCGGCGTCGTCGGTGAGCCAATCGAACTTGATGTGCGGGGTCTGGTTGACCGGCGTCTCCAGGAACGCCCGCGAGTTCAGCCGCATCAGGCTGCGGTAGCCGCGCTCGCGCGCCGCCAGCAGCACGATTCGCGCCGGGCCCGTCGTCGCAAGGATGCTGCGCGTATTCGGATCGACGTCGCCGAAATCCACCGCCAGCTCGCAGCCGACGATCGGCTGGATGCCGTAGCCGGCCATCTTGTCGGAGAATTCCAGCGCGCCGAACATGTTGTCGGTATCGGTCAGCGCCAGCGCCGGCTGGCGGTCGGCCTTCGCGAGCTCGCCCAGCTTGGCGATCTTGATCGAGCCCTTCAGCAGCGAATAGGCGGAATGAACGTGAAGGTGAACGAATCCGGCATTCGGCATGACTGCTTACGGAAGCTCTTGCGTCAGGGATGGAGCGAGCGCCAGGGCCGGAACTCGAAAGTGTCAGACCCGACTCGCAATCCCATGGTGGGGCCTGACCCCTGCCAAGTCCACGCCGAACGCGGCGTGGCGGCAAGTCCTCCTGCTTTTCCCCAGGGGCAGACCATGCCGCCGGCGATGCCCCTGTCCCCGCGGGCGCATTTTCAGAATTGGGTGATCAGCTGGGCCCACACCGCGATCATCCCGACGAACAGCGTGATCGATGCCAGCGCTGCAGCTTCTTGCACGAAAATCTTCAACATGGCCGCTCTCCCTGAACCGGAACGTATGCAGAACATTGTTCCTTTTTTGTTCTAGGAGTCAAGCAATGCCGGCGACCCAGTTCGAGAAGTGACCCCTGTGGTTAATTCCTGAGCGGCCGACGTCTCGCCGCCGACAGTGATCCGGATGGCGAACTCGTCTTGAGCCTCCGGGGAGCTAGTTACCGCAGCAATTCCCAGCCTGCCTGGGAGGGCAAGGGACCGTTCCGTATGAGCAAAAAACGCAGCAATCTCCTGCTTTCGGTTTCAGGCGAGTGCCGCAGCCCTTGCAATCATAGAAGAACCGGCAGGCGTCGGTCGGCATCGTCTCGATGGAGACATGGCCGCAGGACGGGCACGTCAGTTGGGAAGTCAGCTGCAGGTCCGTCATGCCGCGAATATGCGGCGTTAACTGTTCGGTTGGAAAGCCCCGCCCAATCAAACCCGACCCGAATCCCGGAGCGGACGGCAAAGCCTGTCCCCTGCTCCTGGCCGATCGGCGGCGCCGCCAGGCCAACAAAAAACCCCGGGCCGAAGCCCGGGGTTTTCGATGCCGCTTGAATTAAGCGAGCGATCAGTACTTCGCGATGACCGGGCCACCGAACTTGTAGTTCAGACGGCCGAGGACCATGTCGGTGTCGCCACCGGTGTGGAAGCCGGTCACGGCAACACCAGCCGGGGTCACGAAGGTCGCGCCATGGGTGTCTTCGAAGATGTGGTTGTACTCGACGCCGAGCGACCAGCCCTGCGAGAAGGCGAATTCGAGGCCAACACCGACCGTCGGGCTCCAACGGGTGTCGAAGCCGGTCTCGGACGCCAGATTGCCGGCCGCGTTGAGGAACTGGAAGTTGCGATCGGTGACCGCAGCACCGCCCTTGGCGTACAGCAGGACGTTATTCCAGGCGTAGCCGATCTGACCGGTGAACAGGCCGAACGCATCGGTCTTCGAGCGAACGATGCCGCCCGGGACGACCAGGTTGCCGGTGCTGCCGGAGAAGTCAGCCCAGTTGCCCTGAGCTTCCAGACCGAACACCCAGCCGCCGGCCTGCCAGCGGTAGCCGATCTGGCCACCGACGGTGCCGCCGTTGGCGTCGAAGCTTCCGACGCCGCCGAAGCCGTCGACCGAACGGTTGTCGTGGCTCTGGCCCCAACCACCGTTGATACCAATGTAGAAGCCAGTCCAATCATAAACAGCGGCAACCATGGGCGGCGGAGCCTTGGTGTAAGGGCGAGCCGCGAGGTCAGCCGCGGAAGCAGCAGTCGCGCTGAGCGCGAGCATGCTGGCGGTGACAAGCAAAATCTTTTTCATTTTCCCGTTCCAACTTTTTCTACAGGCCCCCAAGGCCGCGAGACACCGTCATAGCAGCCCCCGGCGGAATTGCTGTAACTTCGCGGCAACAGGCAGGGCCAAACGACTTCCCTCAAATTTGAAGTTAATACTGTATTACGGGCGCTTCCTGGAATTTTTGCCACATAGTTGCCGCACAAACTTCACAATTCGGATCTGCGTGCATAGCTGCGCGCATGATCGTTGACCGGAACCGGCTTGTCCGATTTGGATCGTCGCCAAGGTCGCATCTTCGCAGCAAAAGGAATGCACATGCGCACGATGATTCTTGCTGCTGCGGCGTCTGTGGCCGCATTCGCAACGCTGGGGACTGCGCCCGCGCATGCCGTCGGCGTGCGTTACCCGTTCTGCATTCAAGGCGACCGCTATCCCGGCCTGAGCAACTGCTCCTATCCGTCGTATGAGGCGTGCCTGGCCACCGCTTCGGGCATCGGGCAGAACTGCATCGCCAACCCCTATTATGCCGGCGACAACGACCCGCGCTCGTATCTTCACGTGTCCCCGCGGGACCGCCGTGAGGGCAATTTCTTCGACCTGTTCATCCACTGATACGCTCGGTCCGGCAACCCCGGCGCGGGAATGTGAGTTGATCCGGCGCTGCGCACAGGTGCCTATTCGCGCGCGCTCGGCATCAGCATTGCCGGCGCCGACGAGGAGATTTCTGATGCGCAGTCTGATTCTGGCACTCTTGCCGACACTCCTGGCCTTGGCAGCCGCGCCGGCCAGCGCCCAGAAATACGATTCGACCTCGGCGGTCTGCAAAACCAACTACCGATGGGGCGGTGAGGATACCGACTGCGGCTACACGTCGATCGCGCAGTGCCAGGCTTCGGCGTCCGGCCTCGCGGCGATCTGCATCAACAACCCCTACTATGCCGGGCCGCCGATCGACAGGCAGCCGAGAGCATCAGGCAGACGGCCTCGCCCCGCTTATTGAGAGCCAGAAGTATTTCGTTCCGATCGAAGCGACACGGGAAAAGGCTCCGGATTCTCTCGTCTTAGCGCGGCTTCTTCACGCGCACCGCTAGCCAGTTCACGCGACGGCGCACTATTCGAGCTCGACAACCTGTCCGTTCGACAGCGACACCCGGCGATCCATTCGCGCGGCGAGATCCAGATTGTGAGTCGCGATCAGCATCGCGACCCGGGTCGCCTTCACGAGTTGCATCAGCGCGTTGAAGACGTGGTCGGCCGTGCCGGGATCGAGATTGCCGGTCGGCTCGTCCGCGAACAGTACCCGGGGCGCGTTGGCAACCGCGCGCGCGATCGCGACACGCTGCTGCTCGCCGCCCGAGAGCTCGGCTGGGCGATGGGTGATGCGATCGCCGAGCCCGAGATAGGAGAGAATCTCGGTCGACCGTTTCACGGTTTCGGAGCGTTTGAGGCCGCGAATCATCTGCGGCAGCATGACGTTCTCGAGCGCCGAGAACTCCGGCAGCAACCGGTGCGATTGATAGACGAAGCCGATATCGGAACGGCGAATCTGGGTGCGGTCGACGTCGGACATCTGCGAGGTCGGCGTGCCCGCGACATAGACTTCGCCGTCATCGGGGGTCTCCAGCAGGCCCGCGATGTGCAGCAATGTCGACTTGCCGGATCCCGACGGCGCCACCAGCGCCACCGATTGACCGGGCCACAGCGCGAGATTGGCGCCGTTCAGGACGGTCAGCGTCGCTTCGCCCTGCCGGTATTCCCGCTTGATGTCATGAAGATAGACGACCGGTGTGTCTTCCGCCCCCTCCGCCATGTGCGCTCCTTATTCGTACCGGAGCGCGTCGACCGGATCGAGGCGCGCGGCGCGCCACGACGGGTAGAGCGTCGCAAGGAAGGACAGCGTCAGCGCCATGATCACGACGGCGAGCGTCTCGCCAAAATCGATTTCAGCAGGCAGCTTCGACAGGAAATACAGCGTCGGATCGAACAATTCCGTGTTGGTGAGCCACGACAGGAATTGCCTGATGGTTTCGATGTTGAAGCAGATCAGCAAGCCGACCAGCAGACCGACCAGCGTGCCGACGACGCCGATCGATGCGCCGGTGATCAGGAATATCCGCATGATCGAGCCCTGCGAGGCGCCCATGGTCCGCAGAATCGCGATGTCCTGGCCCTTGTCCTTCACCAGCATGATCAGTCCCGAGACGATGTTGAGCGCCGCGACCAGCACGATCATGGTGAGGATCAGGAACATCACGTTGCGTTCGACCTGAAGCGCGTTGAAGAAGGTCGAATTGCGCTGCCGCCAGTCGACCAGGAAGACCGGCCGGCCGGCCGCCTCGGTCACCAGCTTGCGATAGGTCTCGATCTTGTCCGGATTGGTGGTGAACACCTCGATCGAGGACACGTCGTTGTTGCGGTTGAAATAGGCCTGCGCCTCGGTCAGCGGCATGAACACGAAGGTCGAATCATATTCCGACATGCCGATCTCGAACACCGCAGTGATCTTGTAGGGCTTGATGCGCGGCGTGGTGCCCATCGGCGTCACCGCGCCCTTCGGCGAAACCAGCGTGATCATGTCGCCGGCATGCAGCGAAAGCTGGTCGGCGAGGCGGCGACCGATCGCGACGCCCTGCCCCTCATCAAAGCCCTCGAGCGAGCCTTGTTTGATGTTCTTGGCGATCGAGGTGAGGTTGTTGAGATCGTCGGCGCGGATGCCGCGGATGAAAACGCCGGCGGCGTTGAACGGCGATGAACCGAGCCCCTGCCCGTCCACCACCGGCGCGGCGAGGCGAATGCCCTGCACCTGGCTGATGCGGTCGGCGACATCCTTCCAGTCGGTCAGCGGCGATTCCAGCGGCTGCACCAGAATATGTCCGTTGAGGCCGAGGATCTTGTCCAGCAACTCCTTGCGGAAGCCGTTCATGACCGCCATCACCACGATCAGCGTGGCGACGCCGAGCATGATGCCGAGGAACGAAAAGCCGGCGATGACCGAAATGAAGCCTTCCTTGCGGCGCGCGCGCAGATAGCGTCCGGACAGCAGCCATTCGAATGGCGCAAAGGGCGGGGTACGGACTGGCTCGCTCATGGTCTCATCCATCTGTCGATAATCCCATGATTCGGGCCAAATGTGGCCGGATTACCCCGCCGATCAGCGCGGCGTGAATAAACTTTAACCCGCGAGCTTCGCGACCACGTCGGCGGGGCTCATGTTGTCGCGTGAGCCGTCGCTGCGACGCTTCACTTCGACCTTGCCGTCCGCAAGCCCCTTGGGTCCGACCAGAATCTGCCACGGGATGCCGATCAGATCGGCCGCGGCGAACTTGGCGCCGGCACGCTGGTCGGTGTCGTCGTAGAGCACGTCGACGCCCTTCGCCGAGAGCTCGCGATAAAGCTGCTCGCAGGCGCCATCGACCGCGGCATCGCCCTGCTTGAGATTGAGGATCGCGGCGCGGAACGGCGCGACGGCCTCGGGCCATTTGATGCCGGCGTCATCGTGACACGCTTCGATGATCGCGCCGACCAGACGCGACACGCCGACGCCGTAGGAGCCGCCATGGATCGGCACGTCGACGCCGTCGGGACCGGCCACCATCGCCTTCATGGTCTCGGAATATTTGGTGCCGAAATAGAAGATCTGGCCGACCTCGATGCCGCGCGTGTTCAGCCGCTTTGCCTCAGGCACTTCCTGTTCGAAGCGCGCAGCCTCGTGGACGTCCTCGGTCGCGGCGTAGACCGAAGTCCACTGCTTGATGATCGGCGTCAGATCACCGTCATAATCGACGTCCGCGCCCGGCACCGGCAGGTCCAGCACATCGCGGTTGATGTAGACGCCGGACTCGCCGGTCTCCGCGAGCACGATGAATTCGTGGCTGAGGTCGCCGCCGATCGGGCCGGTCTCGGCCCGCATCGGGATCGCCTTGAGGCCCATCCGCGCAAAGGTGCGCAAATAGGCCACGAACATCTTGTTGTAGGAGCGCCGCGCGCCGGCCTCGTCGAGGTCGAACGAATAGGCGTCCTTCATCAGGAACTCGCGGCCGCGCATCACGCCGAAGCGCGGACGCTGCTCGTCGCGGAATTTCCACTGGATGTGGTAGAGGTTGAGCGGCAGGTTCTTGTAGGACTTGATGTAGGAGCGGAAAATCTCCGTGATCATTTCCTCGTTGGTCGGCCCGTACAACAGCTCGCGCTTGTGACGATCGAGGATGCGCAGCATCTCCGGGCCATAGGCGTCGTAGCGGCCGCTTTCGCGCCAGAGATCGGCGAGCTGCAGCGTCGGCATCAAGAGCTCGAGCGCGCCGGCGCGGTCCTGTTCCTCGCGAACGATCTGCTCGATCTTCTTCAGCACCCGGAAGCCGAGCGGCAGCCAGGCATAAATGCCGGCAGCCTCCTGCCGCATCATGCCCGCGCGCAGCATCAGCCGATGCGAGACGATCTCCGCCTCTTTCGGGTTTTCTTTCAGGATGGGCAGGAAAAACCGCGACAATCGCATGGCGTTACTCGGGAATCAGGAAAGCCTGGGAAGAGCTGCAGTGAAACCGGATCGGCTGTGAAAACACAAGGCCGCCAAATAAGAAAAACCCTTCAAATCAGGCGATTTTCGGCCATTTGAACGAATTCGTGCCGTCGAAGCACCGAGCGCGCCGACCGCGGCTTTACCTGACCTCGAAATCGTCTTCCAGTGTCACTTTCTTGAAATCGGTCACCAGGGCGTCGATCTGCATGTGCCAGCGGCCCGGCACCGGCAGCGGCACCTTGCGCACGTGCCAATAGCCATCGGCACCGCGCGCGGCGGCGCGTTCCATCGGTTCGATGCCGCGCTCGGGCAAGCTCAGCGTCAGCGTCGCCTCCTTGGCCGTGAACGGGCTGGCATCGCCGTTCATCAGCTGCAGCACGAAGTTATTTTGCCCGACCTTGCCCGGCGCGATCAGCACCTGGAACATCGCGGCATCGGTGTGAATGTGGACCGCGAGCGGAACATCGGCCGACATCGCCAGCACGCGCGGCGGCGGCGTGAAGCGCCAGAGTGCAACGAGGCCGAGAATGGCGATCATCAGCACGAATTCCAGCGCGATCGAGCGCTGCAGCGGCCGTGTCCGATGAAACTCGCGCGCGATGGCCGGCGTGAACACCAACCGGTTCAGCGCAGCGAGCCCGAGCAACAACACCACCAGCACCAGTTTCGCAACCAGGATGTTGCCGTACCCGGTGTCGATCAGCGCGTGAAAACTGTCGAGCTGGACGATCGCGAGCGCCAGGCCCGACAAGGCGATCAACGCGACGACCGGCACCGCGATCGTCGAAAAATGCCGCAGCACCCGCAGCAGCGAATCCTTGCGCTGCCAGGCAAGCACCGCCAGCGGCGCGAGCGCGCCCATCCAGAACGCCACGCCCACGCCATGGATGAACAGCGCGGCTCGCGTCAGCCATTGCGGCGAAGCGGTGGCGGCGTGGCCGCTGACCGCAAACGACAGCCCGACACAGATCATTGCGATCGCGGTGCGGGTGAAGGCTGCACCGAACGACGGACTGCGCCAGGCAATCGCCGCGATCAGCATCGCAGCGATCGCGAGCAGCAGCGCGGGAAACAAGCTGGTGCCGGCGGCGCTGGCCCACGCCGCCCACGTCACGATGCCCGACAGCGGCAGGTTCAAGAGGTCGACGCCCTGCAGTCCAAGCGACGCGATCGCGCTGACAAGGCCGATCTTCAGCGACCACATGATCAGCCGTTCGCCGGCCGGGCCCTGCCCGATCCAGGCCGCAAAGAACACGCCGCCGACGCCGGCAAACAGGCCCAGATAGAGCCCGAGCCGCGCCAGCCAGATCAACACATCGAGCACGCCGTCGCTTGACGGCGCCGCCGAGCCGGTGACGACGCCGATCGAAAACAGCAGCGAGCCCGCGACCGGATGGCCATCCTGCGACACCACGCGATAGCTGACCACCTGCGTGCCCTGTGGCAGGCCCGCCGGCAGCGTCACCATCACCGACTGGTCGACGGCGCGGAACGCGACGTCGCGCGGCTTGCCCGCGGCGTCGAGCAGGCTGACCGCCGTCGGCGCCACCGCTTCGTTGAAGCGGAGCACCACCGTCCTGGGTGCTTCAGCCACCACGCTGCCGTCGGCCGGTTCGGCGCCGATCAGGACGGCATGCGCATGGGCTGAGGTCGCAAGACACAGCGCCACGAGCAGCGCTGCGAGGTTTGCGACCAGCCGCATCGCTTACGACTTCGGCAGCAGCTTGACGCCGGGAGCCGGTGTCTTGCTGCCATGGTCGTGCCCGCCGCCCTGCCCGTCGGCTGGGGTATCGATCCAGCGGCTGACGCCCTGCTCGCACTCCTGCACGACCGGAAAGTACAACGTGGTGTTGGGCTTCAAGGTATCGGTGAGAAACGTCTGCATCACGAACTCGTCGTAGTTCTGGTCCGCAAGCTTGCCACCGCTCCAGGCGACTTCCTTGACGCCCTCGGAAAGCTTGGCGCCGTGATAGTCGTATTGGGCGGCGTATTTGCCGGTGACCGCATCGAGAGTCCAGCCCGCCTTCGGCATCGGCTTAACTCCGATCACGCCCTCCGGAATCTGCACCCGGATCTTGATTGTCGCCGAGCCCGCGCAGCCATGCGGCACGGCGAACACCGCCTTGTAATACGATCCGACCGCCGCCTGCTTTCCTTCGAGTGTGATATGCGCGATCGCCGGCTGCGCTGCGAGCAGCGCCGCCGTGGCAATGAGGAGCGTCTGTGATCGCATGGCTGCCTCACATCTTCTTCATGTCCATGTGACCGGAATGGTCGCCATGGCCGGAATGACCGCCGCCCGGCCCCTGCGCGCCGACGGCCTGCACGTCCAGCGAGACCGAGACCTTGCCGGCCTTTTCGAACTCGAGCGTGACCGGCACCTTGTCGCCCTGCTTCAGCGGATTCTTCAGATCGAACATCATCAGGTGATAGCCGCCCGGCGCGAGCTTCACGGTCTTGCCGGGCTCGATGGTGAGGCCTTTGTCGAGCGCACGCATCTTCATCACGCCATTGTCCATCGACATCTCGTGGACTTCGATCTTGCCGGCAACATCGCCGGTGCCTGACACCAGCCGGTCGGGCGTCGTCCCCTTGTTCTCGATCGTCAGGTAGCCGCCGCCGATCTTGGCGCCGTTCGGCGTTGCGCGCGTCCAGGCCTGCGTGATCACGAGGTCGCCGGCCTTGACGTCCTCGGCGCGCGCGGACGTCGAGACGAGTGCAGCGGTCAGCCCTGCGAGGGCAAGGATGCGGGGGAGCGTCTTCATGGCGACGGATTTCCTTTCAAGTTGTAATTCAAGTGTCATCGGGTTGCTGCCGACTGGGCGCTGGACCATTTGTTCAGATCGGCGATTTCGGCCGCCCCTTCGATCGTCGTGATCGTTCCATCCCGGGAAATCAGCATGGTTCGCGGGATATCGCCTTGCCAGGCCGGATCGATCTCAAATCTCAACCGCTCGGCAAAGCCGTCGTCGAAGATCCAGTTTTCGGCCGCGCCGAGGCCGGCGCGATCCAGCATCGATCGCGTCGCTTCCGGAAGGTTGGGAACCAGATCCGCGCTGATCGTGACGATATCGATTCCGGGATGATCCTTCATGAACTGGCCAAGCTCCGGCAGCTCGACCTTGCATGGTCCGCAGGTCACTCCCCAGAAATGCACCAGGGTCGGACGACCGGCATGCGCATGCAGCAGCTTTTGCCAGCTGCCGCGTTCAAACGGCCTTGGCGCGCCCTCTCCCGCCGCCAGTGCAGTCGGCAGCGTTGCGAGCAGGACCAGCGCCGCGAGCAGATAACGCTTCATGGTTCGCCCTCGATCGCTTGAAAATGGTAGCCGTCGGCCTTCGTCATCCACGACAGATAGGTCTGCCGGCTGTTCGAGACGAGCAGCGGATGGTCGGAACTGTCGGCGGTATCCGCGATCACCGTTGGCTTCGACCATGTCGCTCCATCGTCGTGCGATGTCATGAGATCGATTGTCGTCTTCTGCCCGTCGAATTCCTTCCAGGCCATGACAAGCCCCTGCGGCCCCGCGATAATCTGCGGCCGTGACGGGCTGCGGTTCGGCTGACCGACCGGAAGCGGATCGGAGAAGGTTTTGCCGCCGTCGTGCGAGCGCGCATAGAACAATCCCTTGCGCGCCTTGCCGTTGGTGTACCACGTCACATGGTAGGTTCCTTCGCGCGATATCGTCAGGCTCGGACCGTGATGCGGACAGGCCGCGATCTGCCAGTCGTCGCGGCTCACCAGATGGATCTCGCCGGGCGTAGCCAGATCGGAGAACGTCACGACCGCATGGTCGCGCACGCCGCCTTCAAAGATGTTCCGGAACACGACCACAGGATGGCCCGCACCATCGAACGCCAGCGCGAGGCGGCAGCACTCGCAGGTGTTGTCGGCGACGAGCCGCGCGTCGGAATAGGTTGCTCCGCCATCTCCCGATGACGCGAAAAACAATCCGGCACCGTCATATTTCTGGCCGCGCTGCTGCGCCGGCACGCGGTTGCGCTTGTCGAGCCACGCGGCAAACATCGCCCCCGCAGGATCGAAACCGATCGCCTCGAACCGTTGGCTCTCATTGTTCGTGGTGATCGGCTTCGGCGCATCGAAGCTGCGCCCGCCATCGGTCGATCGCGTGGTCAGCACCTGGCCGTTGAAATTCTGATCGCGGAAGATCGAGAAGGCCACAGCGATGTTGCCCTTGGCATCGATCGCAAGCTTCGGCCGCGCATCCGGTCCCCAATCGAGACTGAGCCGCTCCCGTGTGACCTGCACCGGTGTGGAAAAGCTCTTGCCCTGGTCTTTTGAGCTCGCGACGGAGATCTGGCCGCCGGCCATCCACACCAGCCACAATGTCCCATCCCGCCCAAAGGCGGGCGTGACCTTGGTCGCGCAGCGCAGGGCCGTCTCTTCGCAGGCCGCTTCGGAGGCGTGCTGATGGCTCATCTGTGCGACGGCAAGGCTCGGCAAGGCCGCGAGCATGAGCGATGCAAGCAGCGTCAGGGCGACCGGTTTGCGATAGGTCATCGATGCGCTCCTCATTTGAACGCAATCTTCATGCCCGCCACGACGGCGCGCGGCGATCCGGCATAGATCGAGTTGGTCGAGTTCGCTAGTACGCTCGCGGGATTTTGAATGCCTGCCGCGGTCACCGAATTTGAGATGTTGTTCGCCGACGCCACGTACGTCCGGTCGAAGACGTTCCTCACCTCGATGTAGAGGTTCAGCGCCTTGAAATAATCGGAGACGAGATCGGTCTTGTAGTGCAGATTGAGGTTGACCAGCTCATAGCCCGGCGCCTTCAAGAGGTTGGCGTTGTCCATGTAGAAGCTGTCCTTCCACTGCACTTCGACGAACCCGCCAAATCCCTGAAACTGACCCGACAGCTGGTCGTAGCCCAACCGCGCCGTGAGCTCGTTCGGCGAAATGCCGGGAATCTTGTTGCCGGCGCGATTGAAGCTGAACACCGCGCCGTTCGTGATGTTCTCGACGTATTCCGTGTAGACCTCGTCGAGATAAGTGTAGGCCGCCGAGAACCGCCAGCCCGGCAGGAATTTCCAGTCGGCGGCCAGCTCGACGCCGCGATGCTCCGATCGCGGCGCGTTGAACGTGTAGGAGATGCCCGCAAGCGGCGTGGCCTGAGAAACGAGCTCGTCCTTGAAGAACTCGTAGAAGCCCGTGACGCTGAGCTTGAGCGCGTTGTTCGGTGTCCAGTCGGCACCGACATCGTAACCGAGATTCTTTTGCGTCCGCAGCTGGGTGTTGTTGCCCGAGGCGCCACTCGGCAGGACGAACAAATTGCTGACCTGCGGCGTGCCGTATCCGGTTGCCACTCGTCCACGGACTTGCCACTCGCTGCTCAGCCGGTACAGCAATGCGAGCTCGGGCGCGGTATTCTGGAATTGCCGGTCCGCCGTCGTGATCGCCGTGGTCGTGGTTCCGGCCGCGCCGGCGTAGCTGTAGGCGGTGTTCCGGCCCGTCAGACTGGTGGCCTCCCAGCCAATGCCGGCAACGGCCGTCAGCGCAGACGTGAGCTTCAATTCCTCGCGTGCGCGAACACCGTAATTTGTCGTCGTGCTGAACAAATTGCTCGACAGGCTTCCGAGCGTCGCATTTCCGCCCGGCATTACATTGCGCGTGTCGCTCGACGCGGTGAGCGTATTGTAGAAGCCGCCGAAATAGGTCGTCGAATCCAGCCCAAAAATATCGCCGCGTCTGACGACGTCGCTCATGTAGTTGTAGGACGGGAAGTCGCCGATCGCGCTCGTCGATCCCGTCGGTTGATTGATATTGCGGTCGTCGAAGACGAACTGGTTGCGCCAGGTGGTCTGGTTGTCGAAGTCGTGCTCCCAGCGGCCGCCGACGATGGTACGGCGGTCGTCGCGCCCGAGACCGGCCTGAACCGCGGTCTCCCTGTCGGTCCCGGCCGCCGCGTTGAATCCGTTGTTGAACAACGTCACGGTGGCGCATCCCGGCGCGGCCGTCGCGCCGGTCGTGCAGCCCTGCTGGAACGGGTTCTGGTAGAACTGGTTGAGCGAGGAGCGGATCGGCAGGCGCGTCGTCAGGTCGTTGTTGATCAGCTTCACCGTGAAGCGGTCGTCCGGCGTGACCTGCAGCGTGCCGAGGAAATTAACGGTCTGTGTGTTGAACCAGCTGTTGCCGATGTAGCCGTCGCCGCGCGCGTCGCTCGCGAACAGCGAGGCCTCGAAATTGCCGACCTTCTTGCCCGCCGCGAGATAGTTGTTGAGGTAACCGAAGCTGCCGCCGTCGACGCCATACTCGACGCCGTCGATCTTGCCGCCCGGCCGGGTCCTGAAATTCAGCGCGCCGCCGGTCGCATAATTGCCGTAGAGCGCCGATGACGGCCCGCGGACCACGTCGATGGCGCCATAGGCATGCGGATCGATCAGGTCGCTGCGCGACAGGCCGTCCGGCTGGGTCACCGGGAAACCGTCGTCGAAGATGACGAGGTTGCGGATGCCGAAGCCGTTCCGCGCATTCGACCCGCGGATCGAGATGCCGAAATCACGCGGGCCGTTGCCCTGCTTGATCGAGATGCCCGGACTGTCGCGCAGCACATCGGCGACGGAGAACGCCGGTCGGTTGTCGAACTGGCTGCGGTCGATGGTCGTCTGCGTTTGGCCTGTCGGCGCCCGGTTCAAACCGTCGCGGGTCGCGGCAAGCGTCTCCCCCGGCCTCGCGCCGTCCGCTGGGGCCGCCGTCACGGCTGGCGCTGTCGCCGGCTTCGGCGGCCGCCGCACGGACGCGGCACGAACGCGCGGCTTCTGCGCCGCCGGCTTGGCGCGCACCGCCGTCCGGGGCGCCTCGACGGTGACGGAGGGTAGCTCTGTGCTGGGCGCCTGGGCTTCGGCAGCGGACGGCAATGCGCAAAGCGTCGCGCCCAGCGCGAGCACGCTTGCCGCCTCCAGCGGATGATAGCGAAACATGGATGAATCCTGACACCGGCGCTCTGGCCGGCTTGCTCAAGGGCACTTGCTGGCGCGGGACGCACCGGCAGCGACAAGGTCGTCAGGAAAACAGCGGCGGCGCGCGGGCTTGCGCCGAGAGGCCGGCGCGCGAACGATCGAGCTCGGAGGCGAAATCAAGCCAGGCGATCGGGTTCGGCAGGCGTTCGACGGCCTGGGCCACAACTTGCGGGCTATCAACCGGCGCACCGGTCTGCAGCACGCTGCAGGCCGAGCAGCAGCCGTCATGGGCGTCGTGACTGGTCTGGTCACCCTGCCCCGCTCCGGAGCCGGCATCGCCGTGGCAGATGGTGGCGGCCGCGAGCGGATCGGACGCGGCAAGGCTCGCCGCCCAGCAGGCCCCGATCGGTGCAAGAATCTGCACCAGCAGGGCAACCAAGACGATGGGCAGAAAATTCTTCAGCCGCCGGCGCATCGCAAATCCATCCGCCACGGAACTAACCACCATGGGCGCCGGAAGTCGAGATCGCCGATGCGTCCGGTTTCTTCCAGCCGACGGAAATAACCGAGCGTGGCACTTGCGTCACGGCAACTCCGAAATCAGTCGTATCCCCTTACCCTGCCACGTGTTTTATATCTCCCGTCACAACCGCCGGTGGCGCCATCCCAATCATTTCGCAAATTGCTCGAAAATTGAACAATCGTTGCCGAAAATGATGACAAGCCTGGAAAGATAGTCTACCAATTCGGGCTCAGGCCAGCCGCGAGGTGTGTCCTGGTGGTCCAAGTCTCGGGAGGAGCCCGACGCGCACAAGCAGCGTCACCCCATCAATCAAGATCAAATCGAATTTTTGGGGCAAATAGGGTCGACACAATTTTTGGAGCAGGGCTTTGAGCCCTGCTCTTTTTTTATGTGATGATCGCAATCCGCTATGGCTCCATCATTGAATCCGATCGAACGCAGCTTTGAACTCGCAGCAGCGGCTTGCGATGATCTGACACCGTCAGTCTATCGCCGCCTGTTTCGCGAACATCCCGAGACGCAGGCGATGTTTCGCACCGAAGGCAGCGAGCCGGTGAAAGGCTCGATGCTGCAGCTGACGATCGAAGCCATCCTCGATTTCGCGGGCGAGCGCCGCGGACATTTTCGCCTGATCGAATCGGAAGTGTTCTCGCACGACGCCTACGGCACGCCGCGCGAACTGTTCGTCGCGTTCTTCGCGGTGATCGCCGATACGCTGCGCGACATTCTCGGCGAGCAATGGTCTGCGGAGATCGATGCTGCGTGGCACAAGCTGCTCGGCGACATCGAAGCCATCGTGCTGCAGCAGAAACATCTCGTGGACGAGAGGCCGTAGCGTCACCGTTCCGATTGTGACACACTCGCTTTATCCGCGGCGCGTGCAACTGACGCCGACGGTCAGAAAAACGAAGAGGGAGCAAGCAATGCCAGGGACCGACAAGGGGATGGACAAGGCGTCGACGACGCGGCGCGACCTTCTGCAGATGGCGGCGGCAGGTGGAGCTGCGGCCGGCCTGTTCGGCGGAATGGGCATGACGACGTCGGCGCTCGCCGCCGAAACGGGACGCTCGGAAAAGCCGCTGAAGGCGGCGTTCTCCAATGCCGGACTGCAGGCGACGTGGTGCGCGCAAGGCAAGCAGGCCGCCGAGTTCTGGGGCAAGCTGTTCAACGTCGAGGTGACCTGGTTCGACGGCCAGCTCGATGCCGTCAAGCAGCGCGCCGCGATCGACAACATGGCGTCGCAGAAATGGGACTTCGTCGCGATCCAGGCGTTCGGCATCGGCACGCTGACCCAGCCGGTGCAGAAGATGATCGACGCCGGGACCCCCGTGATCGACATGGACACGCTTATTGCTCCTCTCGATCAAATTAACGTCCACTCGTTCCTCGCACCTGACAACGAGTTCATGGGCGCCTCCGTAACGCAGGCGCTGTGCAACGCGATCGGCGGCAAGGGCAAGGTCATCATGACCCAGGGCGCGCTCGGCCATACCGGCGCGCAGGGCCGCGCCAAGGGCTTCAACTCGGTCATCAAGCAGTTCCCGAACATCGAGGTGCTGGATACCCAGCCCGCCGACTGGGACGTCTCGAAGACCGCCCGGCTCTGGGAAACCTATCTGACCAAATACTCGCAGATCGACGCCGCCTTCTTCCACAATGACGACATGGCGCTCGCCGCCTACAACATCATGAAGGCGCGCAACCGCACCAACATCCTGATTGGCGGTGTCGACGCCATGCCGCCGGCGATTCAGGCGGTCAGCGAAGGCCGCATGTTCGCGACCGTCCGCAATCCGTCCTGCCGCATCCATGGCGGCGCGATCGTCGCGGGCGTCGCCGCCGTGGTCGGCGGCGAAAAGAGCGGCCAGGGCATTCCGAAGAATGTCGTGACCGACGGTCCCGTCGTGACCAAGGCCAACGCCGCCGGCATGCAATGGATGGAGGATCATTTCCTGATCTGAGCGGGCCTCATGACGCAGGGACGCTCGGCGATCCTCGAATTGCACCAGATCACGAAGGCCTTCGGCGGCGTCGAAGCCCTTCGTGGGATCGACTTCGCGCTGCACGCCGGCGAGATCCATGGTCTCGTCGGCGAGAACGGCGCCGGAAAAAGTACGCTGATGAAGATCATCGCCGGCGTGCATCCGGAGTTCTCCGGCCGCTTCATGCTGGACGGCAAGGAGACCCGCTTCCGCTCCACCCGTGACGCGCACGCCGCCGGCATCGGCATGGTGCATCAGGAGCTCAGCGTCGCGCCTGATCTCACGGTCGCTGAGAATGTGTTCCTCGGCAACCAGCCGACCAACCGCCTCGGCTTCGTGCAATGGCGGCGGATGGCGCGCGAGGCCGGCGAGCAGCTGGCCCGGTTTGGCATCGACGTCAACCCGATGACGCGGCTCGGCGATTTGCCGATCGGCCTGCAGCAGCTGATCGAGATCGCTCGCGTGCTGTTTTCCGGCGCACGCATCATCATCCTGGACGAGCCGACCTCCGCCCTCTCTCCGCCCGAGGTCGAACGCCTCTTTGCGACGCTGCACAGGCTGCGCGACGAAGGCACCAGCATCGTCTTCATCTCGCACTTCATCGAGGACATTTTGCGGGTCTCCGACGTGGTGACGGTGTTCCGCAACGGGCGGAAGATCGCGGAGACCGCGTCCGCGGACACCACCAAGGGCGCCCTGATCGAGGCCATGATCGGCCGCGGCGGCGAGGCGCTGGAACACAGCTACACCGATGACATGATGCTCCCGCAATCGAGCGGAGGCGCGGCGGTGCTGAAGGTGGATCAGCTCTCGCTGCGCCGCAGCCTGCGGGACGTCTCGTTCGAGGCCCGCTCCGGCGAAGTGCTCGGTATCTACGGCTTCATGGGCTGCGGGCAGCTGGAGCTGTCGCGCATCCTGTTCGGCAAGCTGCGACCCGACGGCGGAACGCTTGCGGTCGACGGCGCCACGAAGACGTTTCGCAGCACCGCGGCGGCGCGACGGGCCGGCGTCGCCCTGGTGCCGGAAAGCCGGCGCGCCATGCTGTTCCACCAGGAACCGGTCTACAAGAACATCTCGATCAGCATCCTCGAACGGATCTCGGCGCTGCTGCTCAAGCCGGTGCGCGAGCGTGCGATCGCCCAGCGCCAGGTCGAGCAACTGCAGATCCGGCCGCCGGTGGTCGGCCTCGATCTCGGCATGCTGTCCGGCGGCAATCAGCAGAAGGTGGCGCTGGCGAAATGGCTAGCCTATCCGCCGCGCGTCCTGGTGCTGTGCGAGCCGACCCGCGGCATGGATGTCGGCGCCAAGAACGACGTGATCAACATCGTGCGCGATCTCCGCGCCAAGGGGCTGGCGATCATCGTGCTGTCGACCGAGCCGGAGACGGTGCTGTCGCTGGCCGACCGGATCCTGGTGCTGAAGCGCGGCGCGGTGGTGCGCGAATTCGCGGGCGAAGCGGTCAGCAAGGACCGGCTGCTGGAGGCGGCCTAGAGCATGATCCGGAAAAGTGCGAAGCGGTTTTCCGATGCTCAAACAAACAGAGAAAGCGCGATGACCACCTCATCGCGCTTGATGGAGAGACATGATGGCAAGCAGTGACGGCGCCACGGCGCGAGCGGATCACCAGCGGTCGCGCGGGCTGGCGCCCTTCGTGCGCTCGCAGATGCGCAACATTGCGCCGTTCCTGACGCTGATCTTCCTCAGCGCCTTCTTCGCGATCGCGAGCCCGTCGTTTGCCACCATCGACAATGTCGGCAACATCCTCACGCAAGTGTCGGTCACCGGCATCATCGCCGTCGGCCTCACCTTCGTGATCCTGTGCGCCGAGATCGACCTGTCGATCGCCAGCATCGCCAACGTCACCGGCATTGCGGTGGCGTACTTCACGCTGCAGGAATCCTACGTCAACATCGCCAATGTCCCGATGCCGGGCATCGTCGCGATCCTGCTGGCGCTGGCGCTGTGCGCGCTGCTCGGCCTCGTCAACGCGCTGGGGTTGACCATGATCGGCATCCCCTCCTTCATCATGACGCTCGCCATGATGCAGATTGCGGCCGGCGTCTCGGCGCTGCTGGTGCGCGGCCAGATCGCCTACAAGGTGCCGGACCTGATCACGACGCTCGGCTCCGGCTCGATCGGCGGCATCCCCTGGATTGTGATCGTCGCCGCGGTGATGCTGCTCGGCGGCCACCTGGTGCTGACCTACACACGGTTCGGCCGCTACGTCTACATGGTCGGCGGCAACCGCGAGGCCGCGGAATTTGCCGGCCTCAACGTCAAGCTCATCCTCGGCAGTGTGATGGTGATCTCGGCGGTGTGCTCGGGGATCGGCGGCATGCTCGGCGTCGCCCATTTCGGCAGCGCCCAGCAGAACGAGTTCGATACCTATCTGCTGGATTCGATCGCGGCCGTGGTGGTCGGCGGCACCAGCCTGTTCGGCGGCCGCGGCGGCATCGGCAACACCATCGTCGGCCTGTTCGTGCTCGGCGTTCTCAACAACGGCCTCGACCACGTCAATATCGACAGCTTCCTGAAGATCCTGATCCGCGGGTTGATCCTGCTCGCGGCGCTGATCATCAACGTGTACGCGCAGCGGCTGCGGGAACAGGCGGCGGATTAAGGATGAAGGGAGCTGAGCACACAGCTCTCTCCATTCGTCGTCCCTGCGAAAGCACGGACCCATACGCCGCGGCGGGTATTGTTGAAGGAACTCGTCATTCCAGCGTCGCTCAACAATGATCGTTGGTGGTTATGGGTCCCGGCCTTCGCCGGGACGACGCCGAGTGTGTATCGCTTGTGAGTCAAACATCCGCATTCTCGCGACATGATTTGTCCGAGCTTGCTGTTCGTTCCGCCCTCGCGTTGAAGAGGGCGCAGGGAAAGCCGCGCTGCGTAGGACGAGTAGAGCGAAGCGAAACCCATCAACTCTTATCGCGCTGTCAGAATGATGGGTACCGCTTCGCTCCACCCATCCTACGCTTCCCGGCTACCTCGCAAAATCCGGCTGCCAGTGGCGCAGCTCGCGGGCGGCGTAGGTGACCGCGCCGATCGTCGTGTAGGACGGCGCCCCCAGCATCATATTGCGGGCGAGCTTGAGGGCCCGCGCCTCGCAGATCGCGCGCTGCTTCTCGTCGGCGATCCACTCGAAGTCGATGTTGTGCGCGAGACCAAGGATGCGCCGGATGGTCTTGGCCGCGGCGAAGCCGACGGTGTCCTCGAACAGCCGCGCCATGTACGCCTGCCGTTCTGCCTCCAACCGCGCGGCACCTGCCTCGCCGGTAAACAGCGACACCGGATAGCCGTCGCCGTTCGCCTCGCTGCGCCACAGCGCCAGGAACTTTCGGGAAAACTCGCTCCAGACGCCCTCCATGGTCGCGAGTAGCCAGGCCTCGAACGAGGCGCGCTCGCCCGGCGTGCGCTCGTGGCCGGCGGAGGCCAGATAGGCCATCAGGAGGTTGCCGATGACGGCGCCGATGTCGAAGCCCATCGGGCCGTAGAAGGCGAACTCGGGATCGATTACCCTGGTCTCGCTGTCTGTAACCATGATCGAGCCGGTATGCAGATCGCCGTGCAGCAGCGCCTGCGGGCTCGCCATGAATTTCAGCTTCAGCCTGGAGATCGCGACATGCAGGTCGAGGTCCTCGCGGAACGCCGCCGCCGTGGCGTCGAGATACGGCGCGGTCCAGCGGTTCTGCTCGGCGATGCGGTAGGGATCGGTGAAGATCAGGTCTTCTGTGATCTTGCAGAGCGCGTGGTTGCCGGCGAAATCGGCGATGCCCTGCTTCTTCTCCGCGGCCGACAACGCAAGGTCGGACGTGAAGAACAGCGTTTGCGCCAGGAAGGTTGAGATATCCTCGACAAAGCGCGGGTACCACGTGGCCTCGATCAGGCCCTTGCGCATGATGATGTGCGGCTCGAGTAGCTCCATCGCGGTGAGCGCGAGCGGCGCATCATGATGCAGCACCGCCGGCACGAGCATCGGCGCCAGCCGCGCCTGATGCACCAGCGCCATGTGCTCGTAATGCGCCCGCGACAGCGGCAGCGGCCAGCTCTCGCCGACGAGGCGCACATACGGCAGCGCCTGCTTGACCGCGAGGCCGCCGCTTCCGCCCTTGACGATGAAGACGAGATTGAGATTGCCGTCGCCGACCTCGCTGATCGACCAGTCCGCCGGCGCGCCGCCGAGCTGCGCGACGATGGCGGGCAGCCCCGCGAGATAATCCCGCAGATCGGCTTCCCGCAGGATTCGATATGCGCTCGGCCCGGAGCCCGGCTGGGACTGCAGGTTCATCGTGGTCGCCTCCTCCGCATTGCCAGGGCGAGGTTGATCCCCACTCCATTGGCATCAGTTTCTAAAACAGCATCCCCATCGGTACGTAGCCCGGGTGAGCCAACGGGTCGCGCGAACGCGCGCCCGATGACAGGCTCCGCGATACCCGGGAAAGTGATCCCGCATGTCGCTTCGCTCATGCGGGCTACTTCTGCGTATCAGAACGGCATTCCCATCAGCTTCGACAGCCGCTCGATCGAGAGATAGCCGGAATGATAGGCCCACATCGCGATCGCGAAGATCACGGCGGAAATCAGCGTGGTCCACAGCAGCTTGCGGCCCATCCGCGCTAGGATCGGCGCGCCGGGGTCGGTGCCGGGCGCGCCGACATTGTCCTCGTGCTGGCTGCGCACGCCGAACGGCAGCGTCAGGAACAGCACGAGCCACCAAAGCACGAAGTAGATCGCAAGTCCGGTGGAGATCTGGTAAGCCATGCGGCCTCAGGCCTGTTCGATCTCGACCAGGGCGCCGGAAAAGTCCTTCGGGTGGAAGAACAGCACCGGCTTGCCATGCGCGCCGATCTTCGGCTGGCCGTCGCCCAGCACCCGCGCACCCTCGGCGATCATGCGGTCACGGGCCGCGATGATGTCGGGCACGTCGTAGCAGACATGGTGGATGCCGCCGTCGGCATTGCGCTCGACGAATTTCGCGATCGGCGAGGTCTCGCCCAGCGGCTCGATGAACTCGATCTTGGTGTTCGGCAGCGTCACGAACACGGTAATCACGCCGTGTTCCGGCAGCGGCACCGCATCGGAAATCTCGGCATTGAAGGCAGTGCCGTAGATCTTCGCGGCCTGCTTGGCGTCCTTGACCGCGATCGCGACGTGATTGAGCCGGCCCAGCATCTCTCTCTCCCTTTAGTTGAGCATGATCTTTTCGGAAAATCGCTTTGCACTCTTCCGGATCATGCTTAGGCTCAAACCGTCAGAACGTGCACGACGCAGATCGGCTTCTTGCCCCATTGCTCGTTCAGCGCCGCCCGCACCGCGCGCCGCACCGATTCCCCCAGCGCGTCCGGATCGCGCCGCCGCGGCTTCGGCAGGCCCTCGATCGTCGATACCACCACATCGAACACGATGTCGTCGAGCAGTCCGCCCGCCGCATTGTTCTCCGGCATGCCGACCAGATCAACCTCGGGATCGTCGACGAGCTCGCCCTGCTCGGTCATGGCGATGGCGACGAAGGCGCAGCCGGCAAAGCCCATCCGCCGCCGCTCCACCACAGCGCGCGACTTGGCGTCCTCCAGGATGGTTCCGTCCTTGTAGAGCCGCCCCGCCGGCACCTCGCCGATGATGCCGGGCTCGCCGGGCCCGAGCTTGACGAGGTCGCCGTTGCGGCAGGTCAGGACCTTGGGCACGCCGGCGGCGCGCGCCAGCTTGGCGTGTTCGGCGAGATGCAGCGCCTCGCCATGGACGGGGATCAGCAGTTGCGGCCGCACCCAGGAGATCATGTCGCGCAGCTCGTCGCGGCGCGGGTGGCCGGAGACGTGCACCAGATGCTCGCGGTCGGTGATGATCTCGACGCCCTGCATGACGAGGTTGTTGATGATCGAGCCGACCGCCTTCTCGTTGCCGGGAATGGTGCGGGAGGAGAAGATCACGGTGTCGCCCTTGTTCAGGGTGACCTGCGGATGGTCGTCATTGGCGATCCGCGCCAGCGCCGCACGCGGCTCGCCCTGGCTGCCGGTGCACAGCGCCAGCACCTTGTCGGCCGGGAAATGGCCGTAATAGTCGGCGCTGCGGAATTTATGCGAGCCATCGAGATAGCCGCATTCGCGCGCCACCTGCACCACGCGCTCCATGGCACGGCCGACCACGACGACCTCGCGGTCGGCGGCGTTGGCGGCGTCCGCCACCGCCCGCACCCGGGCGACATTGGAGGCGAAGGTCGTGACCGCGACCCGGCCCTTGGCCGCCTTGACCAGCTTCTTGATTGTGGCGGCGACCTCGGTCTCCGACGGCGAGCGCCCGTCGCGCACCGCATTGGTGGAATCGCCGACCAGCGCCAGCACGCCTTCATCGCCGAGCTCGCGCAGCCGCCGCTCGTCGGTCGGCTGGCCGATGATCGGGGTCGGATCGATCTTCCAGTCGCCGGTATGCAGCACGGTGCCGAGATCGGTCTTGATCGCCAGCGCGTGCGATTCCGGAATCGAATGCGCGACCGGGATGAACTCGACATTGAACGGACCGATATCGACTCGCCCGCCCGACGGGATCACCGTGACCGGGATTTTTGGCGGGTTGCGCTCGGCGGCGCATTTGGCCTCGAACAGCGCCGCGCTGAATTGCGTCGCGTAGATCTTGCAGCCGAGCTTCGGCCAAAGATCGATAATGGCACCGAAATGATCCTCATGGGCGTGCGTCAGCACGAGGCCCACCAGATTGTTGCGCTCCTTCTCGAGGAAGCGGACGTCGGGCATGATCAGGTCGATGCCCGGCAGATGCTCCTCGTCGCCGAAGGAGACGCCGAGATCGACCGCGAGGAAGGACCGCTGGTGGCGGTTGCCGAGGCCGTAGATCGACAGGTTCATGCCGATCTCGCCGACGCCGCCGAGCGGCGCAAAGGTGAGCTCGTCCGGACGCGCCATCAGTTCGCCCTCACCGAGGCTGCGGTGCCGAAATAGACCTCGCCGGCGGTCACGGGCAGGCGCTCGCCATCAGCAGTGCGGACGATCAGGCAGCCGGTATCATCGATGGTGTCGAACGTGCCCTCAAGGGTCGCCGAGCCGGTCTGGACCGCGACCTTCTCGCCGAGCCCGGCCGCGCGCTCCAGCCACAGCCTGCGGATCTCGGGGAAGCCGCGGCCGTCGTCCCAGATGCCGCGAAACTCGACCCAGGCGTCCGACAGCGCGGCAAACAGCTCCTCCGCCCCGATCTGGATGCCGAGCGCCGCGAGCGATACGGCCGGCGTCGGCGTCCCCTCTGGTGCTGCGACGACATTGGTGCCGATGCCGACGACGACCGCCAGCCGGCTCCCGATGGCTTCGGCCTCAAGCAGGATGCCCGAGAGCTTCCTGCCGTTGGCCAGCACGTCGTTCGGCCATTTCAGGGTGAACTTCGGGCTGTCCGGCCCGAGCCGCAGCGCCGCCTCGATGCTGACCTTCCGCAGCGCAGCTTCGAGCGACAGCCCGGCGGCGAAGCCGAGGGTAGCGGCGACTGCCGGCTGGACGTCCGTCACCTCGAGGATCGTGCTGGCGAGATTGCCGCGCGGCGCGACCCAGACCCGCTGCCGCCGCCCGCGGCCCGCGGTCTGTTCGGGCGTCACGAACCACATCGGCCCCCGCTCGCCGCCGCGGGCGCGCAGCATCGCCTCGGCATTGGTCGAGCCGATCTGATCGAAGGCGGCGAGCCGATAGCCCGCCGCTATGGCCCGGGGCCCGAGCGTGAAGGTCATGTCAGCGTTATGCGCATGATTGGTTCCGAAAGCCATCCCGATTTCGGAACCGCACGCGTCAAAATAGCGATTTTGCCGCCGCCGTGGCCACACTCACCAGCGGGCCCGGATAGGCGAAGTAGAAGATATTGAAGATGCCGGCGACCGCCAGCACGGTGCGCAGCTCGACGCGGACCGGGTCGAGCTTGCCGAGCGGCTGGTCGAAATACATCACCTTGACGATCGACAGATAGTAGAACGCACCCACCACGCTGGTCAGCACGCCGATCACGGCGAGCGTGAACAGATTGGCCTTGATCGCGGCGACGAACACGTACCATTTGCCGAAGAACCCGGCGAGCGGCGGCACGCCGGCCAGCGAGAACAGCAGCATCGCGAAGATGAAGGCGAGCAACGGGTTGGTGCGGGACAGCCCGGCGAAATCGCTGATCTGCTCCAGCGCCTGGCCGTTGCGCTTCATCGCCAGGATGATGCTGAAGGAACCGAGCGTCATCGCGACGTAGATCGTGATGTAGATCAGGACGCCCTGGGCGCCCTCGACCGTGCCGGAGGCGAGGCCGACCAGCGCAAAGCCCATATGGCCGATCGAGGAATAGGCCATCAGCCGCTTGATGTTGGTCTGGCCGATCGCCGCGAATGAGCCCAGCGCCATCGAGGCGATCGCCACGAACACCAGGATCTGCTGCCACTGGGTGACGATGCCCGGGAACGCGGTCAGCGTCGCGCGGGTGAACACCGCGAGCGCCGCGACCTTCGGGGCGGACGCGAAGAACGCCGTCACCGGCGTCGGCGCGCCCTCATAGACGTCGGGCGTCCACATGTGGAACGGCACCGCCGACACCTTGAAGCAGAGGCCGGCGAGCAGGAACACCAGGCCGAACACGATGCCGATGCTGCCGGTCGTCGCGGCGGCCGCGATGCCGGCGAAGCTGACGGTGCCGGTGAAGCCGTAGATCAGCGAGGCGCCGTAGAGCAGCATGCCCGACGACAGCGCCCCGAGCACGAAATACTTCAGGCCCGCCTCGCTCGACTTGGCGTTGTCGCGCTGGCTGGCGGCGACGACGTAGAGCGCAAGGCTCATCAGCTCGAGGCCGAGATAGAGCGAGATCAGGTCGCCGGCCGAGATCAGCACCATCATGCCGAGCGTCGACAGCAGCACCAGGATCGAGAACTCGAAGTTGCGGCTCGACGGCTGTGACAGGTACTCCGTCGACAGGATCAGGGTTGCCGCCGAGGCGATCAGCGCGAGGACCTTCAGGAAGCGCGCGAAATCATCGACGATGAAGCTGCCGCCGAAGGTCACGAGCTTGCCGGCCGGCAACCAGAGCTCCAGCACGCCGGTCAGCACCAGGAGACAGATCGCCAGCGCCGTGACGAGCCGCGTCGTCCCCTGCCCGCGATAGGCTCCGATCATCAACAGCACCATGGCGCCGACCGCGAGCACCAGCTCCGGGAGCACCGGCTGCAACTGATAACCTGCACTGGAAAAGCTCATGACGAGGGCCTTACTGGACGGTCAGCGCGGCTGCCTTCACGGCAGTCACGGCGGTTTGGTAATTGTTGACGAGCTGCTGCACCGAGGCCGCCGACATGTCGAGCACCGGCTTCGGATAGACGCCGAACAGGATGGTCAGTGCGATCAGCGGGAACAGCGTCACGCATTCGCGGAAGGTGAGATCCTTGATCGACATCAGCGACGGCTTGACCAGCGCCCCGAACACCACCTTGCGGTAGAGCCAGAGCGCGTAGCAGGCCGACAGGATCACGCCGGTGGTGGCGAAGAACGCCGTCGGCAGCGAGATCTTGAAGGTGCCGAGCAGCGTCATGAACTCGCCGACGAATCCGCTGGTGCCCGGCAGACCGACATTGGCCATGGTGAAGACCATGAAGGTCAGCGCGTAGAGCGGCATCCGGTTGACGAGACCGCCATAGGCCGCGATCTCGCGGGTGTGCATGCGGTCGTAGACGACGCCGACGCAAAGGAACAGCGCGCCGGAGACGATGCCGTGCGAGACCATCTGGAACATGCCGCCGGCGACGCCCTGCGTCGTCACCGCGAAGATGCCCATGGTGACGAAGCCCATATGCGCGACGGACGAATACGCGATCAGCTTCTTCATGTCCTCCTGCATCATCGCCACCAGCGAGGTGTAGATGATGGCAATGACGGATAGCACGAACACGAACGGCGCGAAGTCGTGCGAGGCCAGCGGGAACATCGGCAGCGAGAAGCGCAGGAAGCCGTAGCCGCCCATCTTCAGGAGGATCGCGGCCAGGATCACCGAGCCCGCCGTCGGCGCCTCGACGTGCGCGTCCGGCAGCCATGTGTGCACCGGCCACATCGGCATCTTCACCGCGAACGAGGCGAAGAAGGCCAGCCACGCCCAGGTCTGCATCGACCGCGGCACCACGGTGTGCATCAGGGTCGGGATGTCGGTCGTCCCGGCGTTCCAGTACAGCGCCATGATGGCGAGCAGCATCAGGACCGAGCCGAGGAAGGTGTAGAGGAAGAACTTGAACGACGCATAGACCCGGCGCGGGCCGCCCCAGACGCCGATGATCAGGAACATCGGGATCAGGCCGCCCTCGAAGAACAAATAGAACAGCACGAGGTCGAGCGCCGAGAAGGTGCCGACCATCAGCGTTTCCAGGATCAAGAACGCCATCATGTATTCGCCGACGCGCTGCGTCACCGACTTCCAGCTCGCGATGATGCAGAGCGGCATGATCGCGGTAGTCAGGATGATCAGCGGCAGCGAGATGCCGTCGACGCCCATGTGATAGGTGATGCCGGTGGCGAGCCAGGACGCCTTCTCGACGAACTGGAAGTCGGTCGAGGCCGGATCGAAGCGCGCCACCAGGATCAGCGAGATCGCGAAGGTGATCAGCGTGGTCCACAGCGCGATCCAGCGCGCCGTGCGGCTCGCGGTCTCGTCACCGCCCCGCGCCAGCAGATAGACCAGGATCGCACCGACCGCCGGCAGGAAGGTCGTGACCGAAAGGATGGGCCAGGTTGTCATCTACTGGCCTCCCAAGCCGAACATGAACCAGGTGATCAATCCGGCGGCCCCGATCAGCATCGCGAATGCGTAGTGATAGAGGTAGCCGGTCTGCAATTTCACGACGTTGCGGGTGACGTCGAGCACGCGGGCGGAGACGCCATCGGGACCGAAGCCGTCGATGATGAAGCCGTCGCCCTTCTTCCACAGCGTGTAGCCGAGCCACTTCGCCGGGCGCACGAAGATCCAGTCGTACAGCTCGTCGAAGTACCATTTGTTGAGCAGGAACTGGTACAGCATCGGCTGCTGCTGCGCGAGCTCGACCGGTAGGTACGGCCTGCGGATGTAGAACAGATACGAGATGAACAGGCCGAGCGCCATCATCACGGTGGGCAGCGGCGCAAGCCAGCCCGGCATGTGCTCCATGTCCTCGAGGATGTGCGGGTTCATCTTCACGGACTCGCGGAAGAACTCTTCCACGCCGTGCGGGTTGACGAACAGCTCCTTGAACGGCAGGCCCGCCAGGATCGAGCCGGCGGCGAGCACGCCGATCGGCACCAGCATCCACACCGGGCTCTCATGCGCCGCGTCGTAGTGCTTCTGGTCGTGCGGCTCGCCGAAGAACGTCTTGAAGATCAGGCGCCAGGAGTAGAACGAGGTCAGGCCGGCGGCCACGATGGTCAAGAGATAGGCGTAGGTCGCGAACGGATTATGCGCCGCATAGGCCGCCTCGATGATCGCGTCCTTGGAGAAGTAGCCGGCGAACAGCGGGAAGCCGGTCAGCGCCAGGGTGCCAATGCACATCACCGCGAAGGTGTACGGGATCTTGCGCCACAGGCCGCCCATGTTGCGGATGTCCTGCTCGTGATGCATCGCGTAGATCACCGAGCCTGACCCTAAGAACAGCAGCGCCTTGAAGAAGGCGTGCGTGAACAGGTGGAACATGCCGACCGAATAGGCCCCCGCTCCCATCGCCACGAACATGTAGCCGAGCTGCGAACAGGTCGAATACGCGACGATGCGCTTGATGTCGTTCTGCACGAGGCCGATCGTGGCGGCGAAGAACGCCGTGGTCGCGCCGAAGAACATCACCACCGCCTGCGCGGTCGGCGACAGCTCGAACAGCGGCGACAGCCGCGCCACCATGAACACGCCGGCGGTGACCATGGTCGCGGCATGGATCAGTGCCGACACCGGGGTCGGACCTTCCATCGCGTCCGGCAACCAGGTGTGCAGCAGGAACTGGGCCGACTTGCCCATCGCGCCCATGAACAGCAACAGGCAGGTCAAGGTCAGCGCGTCGGCCTGCCAGCCGAAGAAGTTGATGGTCTTGCCGGTCAGACCGGGCGCGGCATGGAAGATGGTCTCGAAATCGGTCGAGCCGACCAGCGCGTAGATCGCGAAGATGCCGAGCGCGAAGCCGAAGTCGCCGACGCGGTTGACCACGAAGGCCTTGATCGCCGCGGCATTGGCCGACGGCTTCTGGTACCAGAACCCGATCAGCAAGTAGCTCGCGAGGCCGACGCCCTCCCAGCCGAAGAACAGCTGAACGAGGTTGTCCGACGTCACCAGCATCAACATCGCGAAGGTGAACAGCGAGAGATAGCCGAAGAAGCGCGGCCGGTTCGGATCCTCGTCCATGTAGCCGATGGAATAGAGGTGGACGAGCGCGGACACCGTGTTGACCACGACCAGCATCACCGCGGTCAGGGTGTCGACCCGCAGCGTCCAGGCCACCTGCAGATCGCCCGAGTTGATCCAGGGCAGCAGCACGACGCGCGCGTCATGGTGCATGAAGCCGACATCGACCAGCGTGAACCACGACAGCGCCGCCGACACGAACAAGAGGCCCGTGGTGATCAGCTCGGCAAGGCGCGAGCCGGCGGCCGCCGGCTCGGAGACATGGTGATCGTCATGGCCATGGTCATCATGGCCGTGATCGTCATGGGCCGCGGAGGCATGGGCGTCGCCATGCGCATCGTCGTGATGGTCGACGGTATCGCCGCTCGGGCAGCGCGCATGGGCACCGACCAGCGAGATAATGCCTGCGAGGATGGCGCCCAGCAGAGGCAGGAATACGATTGCCTGAACCATAACTGCGCCTAGCCCTTCATCAGATTGACGTCTTCAACCGCGATCGAACCGCGGTTGCGGAAATACACCACCAGCACGGCGAGACCGATCGCAGCCTCGGCGGCGGCCACCGTCAGCACCAAGAGCGCGAACACCTGGCCGACGATGTCGCCGAGGAAGGTCGAGAACGCCACCAGGTTGATGTTAACCGACAGCAGGATCAGCTCGATCGACATCAGGATGACGATGATGTTCTTGCGGTTGAGGAAGATGCCGAGGATCCCGAGCGTGAACAGGATCGCGGCGACCGCGAGATAGTGTCCGAGCCCGATCGTCATTTCACCCACTCCGCCGCGTCGGCATCCTGCAGGCCCTGCCCCGACGCCACCTTGCGCATCGCCATCGCCATCTCGGGCGTGCGCGCGTTCTGCACGTTGATGTTCTGCCGCTTGACCTTGGCCTTGTGGCGCAGCGTCAGCACGATGGCGCCGATCATCGCGACCAGCAGCACCATGCCGGCGAGCTGGAAGTAATGGATGTACTTCGTATAGAGCACGAGGCCGAGCGCCTCGGTGTTGCTGACATTGGTCGGGATCGCCGCGGTGATCGTCTTGGTCACGGCCGGGTTGATCACCCAGGCGCCGACGACGAGCAGCAGCTCGAACATGAAGATGCCGCCGATCACGATGCCAATCGGCAGATACTGGATGAAGCCCTCGCGTAGCTCGACGAAGTCGACGTCGAGCATCATGATCACGAACAGGAACAGCACCGCGACCGCGCCGACATAGACCACGATCAGCATCATCCCGAGGAACTCGGCGCCCATCAGGATGAACAGCCCGGCCGCGTTGACGAAGGCCAGGATCAGGAACAGCACGGAGTGCACGGGATTGCGCGAGACAATCACCATGACCGCCGAGGCCACGCAGGCCGCAGCAAACAGGTAGAAGAACAGCGCCGGAAGGATCATGCCCTCACCTCACCGGTATGGCGCGTCGAGCGCGATCGACTTCGCGATCTCGCGCTCCCAGCGGTCGCCATTGGCGAGCAGCTTGGCCTTGTCATAGTACAGTTCCTCGCGGGTCTCGGTCGCGAATTCGAAATTCGGTCCCTCGACGATGGCGTCCACCGGGCATGCCTCCTGGCACAGGCCGCAATAGATGCACTTCACCATGTCGATGTCGTAACGCACCGTGCGGCGGGTGCCGTCGTTGCGGCGCGGGCCGGCCTCGATCGTGATCGCCTGCGCCGGGCAGATCGCCTCGCACAGCTTGCAGGCGATGCAGCGTTCCTCGCCGTTCGGATAGCGGCGCAGCGCGTGCTCGCCGCGGAAGCGCGGCGAGATCGGGCCCTTCTCGAAGGGATAGTTCAGCGTCGGCTTCGGCTGGAAGAAATAGCGCATCGCCAGGAAGAACGCCGAGACGAATTCCGACAGCAGAAGCGAGCGGGCTGTTGCGTTGACATTGACACTCATGACGGCCTCACTTCGGCGCGATGCCGGCGAACTGCAGCACGCCGGCCACGATCACCACCATCGCCAGCGACAGCGGCAGGAACACCTTCCAGCCGAGCCGCATCAGTTGATCGTAGCGGTAGCGCGGCACGATCGCCTTCGCCATCGCGAACATGAAGAACATGAAGAACACCTTCAGGGCGAACCAGACGATGCCCGGAATCCAGGTGAACGGCGGCAGATTGACCGGCGGCAGCCAGCCGCCCAGGAACAGGATCGACGCCAGCGCGCACATCGTGGTGATCGCGACATACTCGCCGAGCATGAACAAAAGATACGGGGTCGAGCCGTATTCGGTCATGAAGCCGGCGACCAGCTCGGACTCGGCTTCGACCAGGTCGAACGGCGGACGATTGGTTTCCGCGAGCGCCGAGACGTAGAACACCACGAACATCGGGAACAGCGGCCACACATACCAGTTCAGGATGGTGAGCTGCGGCAGGCCGATCAGGTGCGCAAGCCCGCGGGTGTTCTGCGCCTCGACCACAGCCGATAGGTTCAGCGAGCCGACGCAGAGCAGCACGGTGATGATGACGAAGCCGATCGAGACCTCGTAGGACACCATCTGCGCCGCCGAGCGCAGGGCGGCCAGGAACGGATACTTCGAGTTCGACGACCAGCCGGCCATGATGATGCCGTAGATCGACAGCGACGAGATCGCGAAGATGTAGAGAACGCCGACATTGATGTCGGAGATCACCCAGCCGAGATCGAACGGGATCACCGCCCAGGCGGCCAGCGCCAGGATGCACGACACCAGCGGCGCCAGCAGGAACACGCCCTTGTTGGAGCCGGACGGAATCACCGGCTCCTTCAGCACGAATTTCAGGAGGTCGGCGAAGGATTGCAGCAATCCGAACGGCCCGACCACGTTGGGGCCGCGGCGGATCTGCACCGCCGCCCAGATCTTGCGGTCGGCGAGCAGGATGTAGGCGATCGCGATCAGGAGTACGACCAGCAGCAACAGGCTCTCCGCGACCATGATGATCAGCGGCCAGAGGAAGCCGGTCCAGAACGAGCTTGCGAAGAATTCAGCCATCAGGTCACGCTCACTCCGCTGCCGTCAGCATTCGGCCCGACGCCAGCCGCGAGCACTCCGCCATCACGGCAGAGGCCCGCGCGATCGGGTTGGTCAGATAGAAGTCCTCGACGGTCGGCTTGAATGCCGCCTTGTCGACGCTGCCGCCCTTGCCTGCCAGCGCCTTGACGTCGTCGGGCTTGCCGGCCTCGATCTGGTCGAGCCGCATCAGATGCGGGTAGGCCTTGAACATAGCCTGACGCAGCGCCTGCAGCGAATCGAACGGCAGCTTCTTGCCGAGCACGTCGGACAGCGCGCGGATGATCGCCCAGTCCTCGCGGGCCTCGCCCGGCGGGAATGCGGCGCGGTTGGCGATCTGCGCCCGGCCTTCGGTGTTGACGTAGATGCCGGACTTCTCGGTATAGGCCGCGCCCGGCAGGATGACGTCGGCGCGATGCGCGCCCTGGTCGCCATGGGTGCCGATATAGACCACGAAGGTGCCGTCCGGCACCTTGATCTCGTCGGCGCCGAGCAGGAACAGCACGTCGAGCGTGCCGAAGGTCGTCATCTGCGCCGCGGTCAGGCCACCGGCCACCGGCGAGAAGCCGATATCGAGTGCGCCGGCGCGCGAGGCGGTATCCTGCAACACGGCAAAGCCGTTCCAGCCGTCCTTCAGCGCGCCGACATTAACGGCGAGCTTGGCGGCCTGCGCCAGCACCGCAGCGCCGTCATGCCTGGTGTAGGCGCCGGCGCCGACCAGGATGATCGGGTGCTGCGCATTCTTCAGCACGTCGGCAAAGGAGTGCTTGCCCGCCACGAGATCGGCCAGCGTGTCAGTACCCGCACCGAGATACTCATGGTCATAGGTGAAATCGGCCTTGGCGCCGATCATGCCGACCTTGAGCCCGCCGGTGCGCCAGCGCTTGCGGATCCGCGCGTTCAGCACCGCGGCTTCCTTGCGCGGATGCGAGCCGATGATCAGGATCGCGTCGGCCTGGTCGATGCCGGCAATGGTCGGATTGAAGATGTAGGAGCCGCGGCCGGCCTTGGCGTCGAACGCATCGCCGCCCTGCACGGCGAGATTGACCGAGCCGAACTTCGCGAGCATTTCCTTCAGCGCATACATTTCGTCGACCGCGGCCAGATCGCCGGCGATCGCGCCGATCCGCTTGCCGTCGCTGCGGCTGGCCTTGGCGGCGATGGCGGCGAAGGCTTCCTGCCAGGTCGCCGGCCGGAGCTGGCCGTTCTCGCGCACATAGGGCCGGTCGAGGCGCTGCGTACGCAGGCCGTCGACGATGTGGCGGGTCTTGTCGGAGATCCACTCCTCGTTCACCGCCTCGTTGATGCGCGGCAGGATGCGCATCACCTCGCGGCCGCGGGTGTCGACGCGGATCGCAGATCCCACGCCGTCCATGACGTCGACCGACTGGGTCTTGCCGAGCTCCCAGGGCCGCGCCGCGAAGGCGTAGGGCTTCGAGGTCAGCGCGCCGACCGGGCAGATATCGACCAGGTTGCCCTGCAGCTCCGAGCTCAGCGCCTGCTCGAGATAGGTGGTGATCTCCATGTCCTCGCCGCGGCCAGTCGCGCCCATTTCCGGCGCGCCGCAGACTTCGGCGGAGAAGCGGACGCAGCGCGTGCACTGGATGCAGCGGTTCATCGAGGTCTTGACCAGCGCGCCGAGATACTTGTCCTCGACCGCGCGCTTGTTCTCGGCGAAACGGCTGGTGTCGACGCCGTAGCCCATCGCCTGGTCCTGCAGATCGCACTCGCCGCCCTGGTCGCAGATCGGGCAGTCCAGCGGATGGTTGATCAGCAGGAACTCCATCACGCCTTCGCGCGCCTTCTTCACCATCGGCGAACGGGTCGAGATTTCCGGCGGCTCGCCCTTCGGGCCCGGCCGGCAGTCGCGCACGGCCCAGGCGCAGCTCGCGACCGGCTTCGGGCCGCCCTTCACCTCGACCAGGCACATCCGGCAATTGCCGGCGATCGACAGCCGCTCGTGATAGCAGAAGCGCGGAATCTCTGCGCCGGCCGCCTCGCATGCCTGCAGCAGCGTGTACTCCGGCGGCACATCGATCTCTTTGCCATCGACGATGATCTTGCTCATGTCTGTCTCAAGTCTTTCCGAGCTTGCAGTCGGGCGGTGCGACGCTCGCGGTTTTCAATGAGGTCTTCACCCATTGCTGGGTGTCGGCGCCGTAGGTCGCGAGATAGGCAGGCTGCGCCTGGTTCTTCTCGCAGAGGAACGGCAGATGCGGTTTCAGGTCGTAGTCACACGATGCCTGCCATTCGCGCTTATCCGCGAAGGCGGCAAAGGTCTCCTCGCAGGCATAGAGGAAATACGAGACAAAACTCTCATATTGGGACCGCTCTTCGCGACCGGCGGCCTTGATGGTCTCGTAGTCCGGCTGAGCGAATTTCGGATTCTGGAATGCGAGATCGGTGTAGCCGAGAAACGCTGAACGCGCGCTGGAAGCACGGTTCGAGGTACGGATTTCGTTGATCTGCAGCAGGATTGCAACAAAGCCGAGCAGCGCCACGGTCGCCTGCGCCATCTGCGCAAGCGTCCCGTACTTCTGCCACCATGCGGCCTGTTGCGTCATCACCAACATTACTCCGCGGCTACCATGTGCATGGGATCGCGAATGCCCTGATCGTCGAGATCGGCCTTGTGCGAATATTGGTCGATGCGCTCTTCGATCTCGTGACGGAAATGCGCGATCAGGCCCTGGATCGGCCAGGCGGCGGCGTCGCCGAGCGCGCAGATAGTGTGGCCCTCGACCTGCTTGGTGACCTCGAGCAGCATGTCGATCTCGCGCTTGTGGGCACGGCCGTCGGCCATCCGGGTCAGGACGCGCCACATCCACCCCGTGCCCTCGCGGCACGGCGTGCACTGGCCGCAGCTCTCATGCTTGTAGAAATAGGAGATGCGCGCGATCGCCCGGATCAGGTCGGTCGACTTGTCCATCACGATCACCGCCGCGGTGCCGAGGCCCGAGCGCAGCTTGCTCAGGCTGTCGAAATCCATCGGCGTGTCGATGATCTGCTCGGCCGGCACCATGCGCACCGACGAACCGCCGGGGATCACGGCCTTCAGATTGCCCCAGCCGCCGCGGATGCCGCCGCAATGCTTCTCGATCAGCTCGCGGAACGGAATCCCCATCGCCTCTTCGACGTTGCAGGGCCGTTCGACGTGGCCGGAGATGCAGAACAGCTTGGTGCCGACATTGTTCGGCCGGCCGATGCCGGCGAACCAGGCGGCGCCGCGGCGCAGGATGTCCGGCGCGACCGCGATCGACTCGACGTTGTTGACGGTGGTCGGGCAGCCATAGAGGCCGACATTGGCCGGGAACGGCGGCTTCAGCCGCGGCTGGCCCTTCTTGCCCTCGAGGCTCTCGAGCAGCGCGGTCTCCTCGCCGCAGATATAGGCGCCGGCGCCGTGCGCGACATAGATGTCGAACGGCCAGCCGTTGATATTGTCCTTGCCGACCAGCTTGGCCTCATAGGCCTGGTCGATCGCCGCCTGCAGCCGCTCGCGTTCGCGGATGAACTCGCCGCGGATATAGACGTAGCAGGCATGCGCGCCCATCGCGAAGCTCGCGAGCAGGCAGCCCTCGACCAAAAGATGCGGATCGTGCCGCATGATCTCGCGGTCCTTGCAGGTGCCGGGCTCCGACTCATCGGCGTTGACGACGAGATAGCTCGGACGGCCGTCCTTGGATTCCTTCGGCATGAAGGACCACTTCATGCCGGTCGGGAAGCCGGCGCCGCCGCGGCCACGCAGACCCGACGCCTTCATCTCGTTGATGATCCAGTCGCGCCCCTTGTCGATGATCCCTTTGGTGCCATCCCAGGCGCCTCTGCGGCGCGCGCCCTCGAGGCCCCAATCATGCAGGCCGTAGAGGTTCTTGAAGATGCGGTCCTTGTCGTCGAGCATGCTCAAAACTTTCCGAACATCACCGATTGGCTTGCGAATAAGCGAGCCCGGCAGCGCAGCCGCCGAACACGATGGCCCACAACAGGCTGGATTCCAGCGTGGCGCTCAGGCCGTAGCGTTGCAGCAGGAACATGAAGCCCGCCGCGACAACGGTATGCAGGGCGATCGTGCGCCAAGCCTTCATCGCAGCGCCCCTTCCCGTCTCATCTGCTAGCACCTGAAAGCTCCGCATCAGGTGGTTTCCTTCAGCGTCGTCGGCCCGCCCGCGGGCGCCGAGAACTGACGGTCGACCTGCGGGCCCGGCTTCGGCGGATTGCCGGCGGCAAAGCCGTCGAGGACCTTGCCGAAGCTTTCCTTGGTCAGGTCCTCATAGGTGTCCTTCCAGATCAGCACCATCGGCGCGTTCACGCAGGCCCCTAAGCACTCGACTTCTTCCCAGGAGAAGTTGCCGTCCTTCGACAGCTGGAAGGGATCGTGATGGATGCGGTGCTGGCAGACCTCGATCAGGTCGGCGGCGCCGCGCAGCCGGCACGGCGTGGTGCCGCACACCTGCACATGCGCCTTCTTGCCGACCGGCGAGAGCTGGAACATGGTGTAGAACGTCGCGATCTCGAGCATGCGGATATGCGGCATCTCGAGCAGGTCGGCGACAGCGCGGATCGCGGCTTCCGAGACCCAGCCGTCATGCTGCTCCTGCACGCGCCACAGGATCGCGATCGCGGCCGAAGCCTGCCGTCCCGGCGGATATTTCTCGATCTGCTTCTTGGCCCAGGCAAGATTCTCGTCCGTGAACGTGAAGCTCGCGGGCTGCAATTCCTTCGGGGCAAGGCGGCGGACGGACATCGATCAAACTCTCATTGCGCGCGGTTCGGATGCGGACATCGTCACCGGTCGACTTCGCCGAACACGATGTCCAGCGAGCCCAGGATGGCGGAAACGTCGGCCAGCAGATGGCCCCTGCAGATGTGATCCATCGCCTGCAGATGGGCGAAGCCCGGCGCGCGGATCTTGCACTTGTAGGGCTTGTTGGAGCCGTCGGCGACGAGGTAGACGCCGAACTCGCCCTTCGGCGCCTCGACCGCGGCATAGATTTCGCCGGCCGGCACGTGCACGCCTTCGGTGTAGAGCTTGAAGTGATGGATCAGCGCTTCCATCGAGCGCTTCATCTCACCGCGGCGCGGCGGCGCGATCTTGTTGTCCTCGACCACGACCGGGCCCTGCCCGTCGGGTGCCTTGAGCTTCTGGATGCACTGCTTCATGATGCGCACCGACTGGCGCATCTCTTCCATGCGGATCAGATAGCGGTCGTAGCAGTCGCCGTTCTTTCCGATCGGAATGTCGAAATCCATCTCGGCGTAGCACTCGTAGGGCTGCGACTTGCGCAGGTCCCAGGCCGCGCCCGAGCCGCGCACCATCACGCCGGAGAAGCCCCACTCCCAGGCTTCCTTGAGCGGCACCACGCCGATATCGACGTTGCGCTGCTTGAAGATGCGGTTGCCGGTGAGCAGCCGATCGAGGTCGTCGACGACCTTGAGGAACGGATCGCACCACGCCTCGATGTCGTCGATCAGCTTCGGCGGCAGGTCCTGATGCACGCCGCCGACGCGGAAGAACGCCGCGTGCATGCGCGAGCCCGAGGCGCGCTCATAGAACACCATCAGCTTCTCGCGCTCTTCGAAGCCCCACAGCGGCGGGGTCAGCGCGCCGACGTCCATCGCCTGGGTGGTGACGTTGAGCAGATGCGACAGGATGCGGCCGATCTCGCAATAGAGCACGCGGATCAACTGGCCGCGGCGCGGCACCGTAATGCCGAGCAGCTTTTCCGCCGCGAGGCAGAACGCATGCTCCTGGTTCATCGGCGCGACATAGTCGAGCCGGTCGAAATAGGGAATCGCCTGCAGATAGGTCTTGTGCTCGATCAGCTTCTCGGTGCCGCGGTGAAGCAGGCCGATATGCGGATCGACGCGTTCGACGACTTCGCCGTCGAGCTCCAGCACGAGGCGCAGCACGCCGTGCGCCGCCGGATGCTGCGGCCCAAAGTTGATGGTGAAGTTACGAAGGTTTTGCGGCTGTTCATTCATGGCTTCGGCTCCGCCTTGGCCTTCTCATCGCCGGGCAGCGGATAGTCCGCGCCTTCCCAGGGCGAAAGGAAATCGAACTTGCGGAATTCCTGGTTGAGCCTGACCGGCTCGTACAGCACCCGCTTCTCCTGGTCGTCGTAGCGGACCTCGACGAAGCCGGTGAGCGGGAAATCCTTGCGCAGCGGATGGCCGTCGAAGCCGTAGTCCGTCAGCAGGCGGCGCATGTCGGGATGGCCGGTGAAGATCACGCCATAGAGGTCGTAGGTCTCGCGCTCGAACCAGTCGGCGCCCGGGAAGACGCCGATGATCGACGGCACCTGCGTGGTCTCGTCGGCCTGCCCGCGCAAACGGACGCGCGCGTTCAGCGTCGGCGACAGCAGATGGTAGACGACGTCGAAGCGCTTCTCGCGGCTCGGATAGTCGACCGCGGTCACGTCGGTGACGTTGACGAAACGGCAGCCGGGATCGTCACGCAGAAACCTGGCGACCTCCACGATTCTGCCAATCTCGACGTCGATAGTGAGCTGATTGAACGCGACCGAGTGCGCCGTGGCCGCGCCCGGAAGCGCGCTCACGATCGTCTGCCCAAGGGCGTCGAGCTTGCCGTCGTCCATACCTGAAACCTTAGCGTTCAATAGTGCCGATACGGCGGATCTTCTTCTGCAGCAGCAGCACACCGTAGAGCAGCGCTTCCGCCGTGGGCGGGCAGCCGGGCACGTAGATGTCGATCGGCACGATGCGATCGCAGCCACGCACCACCGAATAGGAGTAGTGATAGTAGCCGCCGCCATTGGCGCAGGAGCCCATCGAGATCACGTAGCGCGGCTCCGGCATCTGGTCGTAGACCTTGCGCAGCGCGGGCGCCATCTTGTTGGTCAGGGTGCCCGCAACGATCATCACGTCGGACTGCCGCGGCGAGGCGCGCGGTGCGAAGCCGAAGCGTTCGACGTCATAGCGCGGCATCGAGACCTGCATCATCTCGACCGCACAGCAGGCGAGACCGAAGGTCATCCACATCAGGGAGCCGGTGCGCGCCCAGGTGATGAGGTCATCGGCTGCAGCGACGAAGAAGCCCTTGTCGGACAGCTCGTGATTGACCTCGAGGAAAAACGGATCATTGGCGCCGACCGGCTTACCGGTCGACGGATCAAGGATACCCCTCGGAGCCATGGCGATCTCAGATTTGGCAATCGCCGGCTGGGAGGTTGCGGCGGTGGGGCTCAATCCCATTCGAGCGCGCCTTTCTTCCATTCATACGCAAACCCGACCGTCAGCACGGCCAGGAACACCATCATCGACCAGAACCCGGTGGCGCCGAGCTTTCCGAACGCCACGGCCCAGGGGAACAGGAACGCCACTTCGAGGTCGAAGATGATGAAGAGGATCGCCACCAGATAGAACCGGACGTCGAACTTCATGCGGGCGTCGTCAAAAGCGTTGAATCCGCATTCATAGGCGGACAGCTTTTCCGGGTCCGGCGATTGGAACGCGACCAGGAACGGCGCGATCAGGAGTGCCAGACCGATCAGGCTCGCGACTCCGATAAAGACCACAAGCGGGAGATAATTCTGCAGGATGCCGGTCATCGGCGAGGCCTTCTTGCTGCGGTTTCGGACATGCCGCAGATTCGTTGATTGGAATTGTTCTTGAGGCTTTAGCGCAGCGCAACAGGGGGCGCAAGACAAGCTATTTTGACGCTTTTACCGTCCTTCCCGCGGGCTCTTGGCCTCATCAGGCGGATGCGCTTGCCTCCATGGGCAACGCCGCGGCGGCCATCCGGTGCCCTGCGCTCTCCCCATATCAGCCCAGCCCCCGCTCGGCAGCGAGCATCTCGGCGGCGGTCAGGGTGAGCCGATCGATGTGTCCGAGCAGCAGCTCAAGATCCCCCGGCGCAAGCTGTTCCAGCAGGTGCCGGTTTCGCTCCTGCGCGCCGGCCACGATGGCATCATGGGCTGCCAGGCCGGCCTTGGTGAGAGAGACCAGGGTCTCCCGGTTGTCGCGCGGATTGGCCGCCTTCGCCACCAGCTTGCGCGCCACGAGCTCGGCGAGCGCCCGGCTGATCTGCCCCTTGTCCATGCCGACGGCCTCGGCGAGCCGCACCACACTCATCGGCGGCCGCCGGCCGAGCGAGGCGACCAGCCCGAACTCGACCGAGGACAGGCCGGTCAGGCGCTTGTAGCGCAGCATCGCGCCGCGCCTGAGCAGGTTCGCCAGCACCATCAGCCGCGACGACATCATCGCGGTGATCGGCGCCAGTTCGGAATCGACAACGGCCTCCGGCGGCAAGGCCCTCTCAGTCCTGAGCTTCTCGGTCATCACCAACCTCTGCCAACAAAGCCGCGCGCTGCCAAGCTCAACGATATCGTTGACATTGTCATCTATCTATCGTTGACTTAGTCAACGATAGATCAGCCGCCGGCGCCCGACCAGCGGCGGGGAGGACAACATGACGATCACCCAGCGGGACCGCGATCTCGGCACGGCCTATGCGATGAAGCCGTCGAGCACCCGGACCGAGCTCACCTCGGTCGGCCGCGGCACGCCGATGGGCGAGCTGTTGCGCCGGTATTGGCAGCCGGTCGGCCTCACCGGTGACGCCTCCGATATCCCCAGAAAAGTCCGCGCACTTGGCGAAGACCTGATCCTGTTCCGCGACCGGCATGGCCGGGCCGGCCTGCTACATGCGCGCTGCTGCCACCGCGGCACCACGCTCTATTACGGCAAGGTCGAGGAAGACGGTATCCGCTGCTGCTATCACGGCTGGAAATTCGACACCGAGGGCCGCTGCCTCGAACACCCCTGCGAGCCCGACGGCGGCCTGTTCAAGGACAAGGTGCGCCAGCCCTGGTATCCGGTGCAGGAACGCTACGGCCTGATCTTCGCCTATATGGGGCCGGCCGGGAAAAGGCCGGTGCTGCCGCGCTACGAGTGCCTGGAAAACATGGACGACGGCGAGTTCGTCGAGGCCGACGATTCCTCGATCGGCGGCGGCGGCCCTGCCGTGATCCCCTGCAACTGGCTGCAGCATTTCGAGAACGTCGCCGACCCCTACCATGTGCCGGTGCTGCACGGCTCGTTCTCAGGGCCGCAGTTCACCAACATGATGGCCTCGATGCTCGACGTGAAGTTCGAGATGTCGCCGCGCGGCATCACGGTGCGTTCGATCCGCAGGCAGGACGACGGCAAGGTGTTCTATCGCGTCACCGAGGCCGCCCTCCCCACACTCCGCGTCGTGCCCAATCCGCGCGTCGCGCAGTTCGCGCGCGTCGAATCGATCGGCTGGACCTTGCCGATCGACGACACCTCGTTCCGCATCTACGTCGCCGGCCGGGTCAAGAACGCGGGCGATATCGGGCGGATGCGCTCGAAGTTCAACGGCAAGTTCTGGTGGGACATGACCGAGGCCGAGCACCAGCAATTTCCCGGCGACTACGAGGCCCAGGTCGGCCAGGGAGCGGTGACGATCCATTCCGAAGAGCATTTTGGCCAGAGCGACCGCGGCATCCTGATGATCCGCCGGATGCTCGCTGACCAGCTCGAGGCCATGGCCACCGGCCGCGACCCGATCGGGGTGTCGTTCGACGCCGACACGAGGCCGGTCGAATTCGAGGCAGGGAATTACATCCGCGAGGCGTAAGGCCCGCGCGCAAGCAACAACAACAAAGAAGATCGGGGGAGGAAGTGATGGTCGATGTCGCACCGCAGGCGGCCGCGCCAACGCAAGCTGCGGCCGCGCCCTCGGCGCGCCGCTACTACGTCCTCGCCTTGCTCACGATCATCTACGCCCTCAACTTCCTCGACCGCACCATCTTCAACGTGCTGATCGAACCGATCAAGAAGGAGTTCACGCTCAGCGACACCACGATGGGCCTGCTCGCCGGGTTCGGTTTCGTGCTGTTCTATTCGCTGCTCGGCATTCCGATCGCGCGGATGGCCGATCGCCTCAACCGCCGCAACATCGTCGCGGTCGCCTTCGCGTTCTGGAGCGCGATGACCTATCTCTGCGGCCTCGCCTCCAGCGTCACGACGCTGGCATTGGCCCGGGTCGGCGTCGGCATCGGGGGTCGGCGGGCACGCCGGCCTCGCAATCGATGATCGCCGATCTCTTCGACAAGAACGAACGACCGCGCGCGCTCGGCATCTACGCGATCGGCACCTATCTCGGCGTCTTCCTCGGCTATTTCATCGGCGGCTATGTCAACCAGCACTATGGCTGGCGGATGGCGTTCTTCACCGCCGGCCTGCCCGGCATCGCGCTCGCCGCCGTCTTGTGGCTGACGATCGCCGAGCCGAAGCACGGCGCGATGGCCGAGACCTTCAAGGCCGAGCCGCTGGGGCCGACGCTGCGTTTCCTGGTATCGCAGCCGAGCTTCGTCATCGTGCTGATCGGCTCTTGTCTGATGACCTACACCAACTACGCCACCGCGGTGTGGATCCCGCCGTTCCTGGCGCGGATCCATCACCTCACCAGCGCCGAGATCGGCACCTATGCCGGCACCTTCAAGGGTCTCGCCGGCATGGCGGGCACGCTGATCGGTGGCCTCGTGGTGGCGCAGATCGGCCGTCGCGACGACCGCTGGAAGCTGTGGGCGCCCGCGATCATGTCCGGTCTCGCCGGCCCGGTGTTCGCGCTGTGCATGCTGACGCAAAGCTTCACGCTGATGGTCGCGACGCTGGCGCTGACCTCGTTCATGGTCGGCTTTCATCTCGGCCCGATCTTCGCGATTGCGCAGACGGTGGCAAAACCCAGCATGCGCGCGCTGGCCTCGGCGATCGTGCTGCTGACCGCGACCTGCTTCGGCCAGGGCGTCGGCCCCCTCGCCGTCGGCATGATCAATGACGCGCTGAAAGGCACCTACGGCGTCGATGCGGTTCGCTACTCGCTGCTGTCGGCCGCGCTCACGACGACGCTCGGTGCCCTGCTGTTCGTGTTGGCGGCACGCGCGATCCGCGCCGACATCGCGCGCGCGAGCTAGCACCCGTCTCAGCCGAGCCGGCGCGTGATGTCAGGCTGCGCTCACGTCAGCTTGCCGGTGTATTTCTCCAGCGCCGCCCAGGCGTCCGCGCCGTAGGTCTTCTGCCACTGCGTGTAGAAGCCGGCCTTCACCAACGCGGCCCTGAACTGCACGGGATCGGGCTTGTTGAAGGTCATGCCCTTCTCGGTCAGCTCGGCCTGCAGCGAGCGGTCCATCTCGACCAGATCGGTGCGCTCCTTCACCGCCGCGGCGTCGAACGCGGCATTGATGAGCTCGAGCAGATCGGGCGGCAGGGCCGCCATCGCGCGGCGGTTGCCGAGGATCCAGTAACCGCTCCAGCAATGGTTCGAGAGCGCGCAGAATTTCTGCACCTCGTAGAGCTTGCCGGTCGAGACCTGCGCCAGCGGGTTCTCCTGCCCTTCGACGATGTGGGTCTGCAGCGCCGAATAGAGTTCGCTGTAGGAGATGCTCGACGGCAGCGCGCCAAGCCCTGAGAACAGCGACGTCAGCAATGCCGTCACCGGCACGCGGATCTTGAAACCCTTGAGATCGTCGACGCTGTTGAGCTGCCGGCTCGACGACGAGGTGATCTGACGGAAGCCGTTGTCCCAGACCTTCTTCAGCGGCACGACGCCGGTCTTCGTGATCGCCTCGCGCACGAGGTCGCCGACGCCGCCGTCCATCGCCGCCCAGACCTGGTCGTAGGTCTGAAAGGCGAAACCGATGCTGGGCAGCCCCGATAGCGGCACCAGCGTCGACAGCGTCATGCTGGGCGCGGCCAGCAGCTCGATCCCGCCGGCGCGGACCTGCGACAGCATCTCCGGATCGCCTCCGAGCTGGCTGTTGGCGAACACCGTGATGTTGACCCGGCCGGACGACTGCGCGCCGACCGCCTTGGCGGCCTCAGTCAGGCGGATTGTTAGCGGATGGGTTTCCGGAGTGTTGACGCCGAGCTTGAAGTCGAACTCGGCCGCCGCAACGGCGCGCTTACCAAACATCGTGGCGGCGAGTGCCGCGGAGCCGGTTCCAAGGACCCGGCGCCGGGTTAGTCTCATTGTTTTCATTATTGTTTTTCTCCCAAGCGCATTTCCGCGCCTGGGGCAGTTTTAGCCGGCCGGCAGTGTGACGCAAGGCACGGTGAAACCAATCCGCCCGTGGCACGAAACCATTTCCCGGAACTCACGAAACGATCCGGAAACAGATGGGCCTTACCAGTACCTGCCATAGACGGCGCACAGACGCCCGGAGGCGACCATGAACCACTCGATCCATTCAGCTGACCGCGCGACCCATCTCAAGATTGTGGTGGTTGCCCTTATTGCGGGGATCGGGATCGCGGCGCTCGGCATTTCGGCCCGGAACAACGCGGATTTCACCCAGACTGCCCAGTCCACGCAGGTCATCAAGGCTGGCAAGCCGGTGGCGATCACCTCGTCGGGCACCTCCACGGTCCGCTAAGACGCTTTCAAGCCTCGGCAGACACAACGGCCGCCCCTGGGCGGCCTTTCTTGTTGGTCCTGATCGTCTCAAGCTCGGACCAGGACGGTGTGGCCTTTGCGAGCAGGTTCGGCTACGGCGATTGTGGACCACCGAGACCGGAGTGCGCGCGATCGACGTGTGCAAGGTCGCAACCCGGCTGAGCGCCGCGAATGACTGAACCTCGCCTCGCCGGCGACAACATTGCGAAGCCGCAGCATGCTTCCCGCACCGACGGGTCGCCCCCTTTGCTCGGCCTCCCGGCATCGCTGCCGCTGGTGCTCGACCTCGACGGCACGCTGATCACGGGCGACCTGCTCTATCTGAGCTTCGTCTCGATCCTGCGCCGCAATCCGCTGATCGTCGTGTCATGCGCCGCCTGGCTGACGCGCGGCCGCGCGGCGCTGAAGCGCCGGCTCGCACAGCGCCAGCGCATCGACTGGAGCCGGATCGAACTGCACCAGGACGTCGTCGCATTGGCCGAGCGCGAGAACGCGGCCGGCCGCCGCATCGTGCTGGCAACCGCGGCCGACGCGCTGCTCGCTCAGAAGCTGGCGTCGCGTCTGCCTTGGATCGACCAGGTGCTTGCCTCCGACGGCGAACATAATCTCAAGGGCGCCAACAAGGCCGACCTGTTGCAAAGGACATTTCCCGGGGGCTTCATCTACGCCGGCGACAGCGCCTCCGACCTCGCGGTCTGGGCCCACGCCGCCGGCATCATCACCGTCAATGCCCGCGATGCCGTGCGCGCCGCCGCGGCCGGGCTCGGCAGGCCGACGCTGCATTTGCAGGGCCGCGCGACCGCAGCGAAATCTTAACCGCGCCCTAACGCGGTTGTTCGATTGCAATCCGCTCCGCGACCCCAGTCTTAAAAGTTGCCCGGCTAAGGTCGGCGTCAACAAAGGCGCAGGCCACAATGAATTTGCAGCAGCAAGTAATTTCAACCGGCTTCAAGATCATCTGCACGGATTGCGGCAGCCTGGCGATCAAGGTCGCCGATCCGGCGCATGCATCCGGCGACACCATCATCGAATGCCGCCGCTGCAACGCGGTGCGCGGCACGGTGGCGGACCTGCACAATTTGGCGCGGCGCGGCCGTGACCTGTTCGAATTCTAACCGCGGCCCCGCCAATGCTGTCAGACCCGAAGGCGACCACGCAGAGCGACGTTCCCTTGGACACGGTCTGGTCGATCCTCGAGGCCGCCAACGAATTGGGCGACACCCACACGGTTGACGCCTGCCGCCGCATCATCGACGCCAATTTGCGCGGCGATGCACCGGGACAATCCGACCTCAACGCGGTCGCCGCATTCTTTGCCTGATCAAGGCAGGGCGTTGCCGTTGTGTGAATTCGTAGGGCATCGCGGAGACGAATGGCCAGGCAGAAACATAACAACACAGACCGAGATATTGCTTAACTTGCTTCGTCCAGGGCCGACCGGCTAGCTGCCTGGCAGCTTTCGGATTCGGACGGACCGATGACATTGACGCGCGGTGACCTGGTTGTCGGGGTCACGATCCCCGGGTTCTTCGTCCTCAGCGTCGCCTCGATGATCGCCTGTGGGCACGCATTCCCGGCGATGCATGTCTGGCGATCCGGCATCACCGCGCAGGCCGTCCTCGGCATCACCATCATGGTCGCGTTCGTCCCGGCGTTCGTCGCGGCACGATTCAGCTTCGGTTATCTGGTCGGCTTCTCGCTGCTGTCAGCCGTGTTCGGCTTCGTCTGGCTCAGCTTCTTCAGCGCCTTCGACTATCCGCACGCCATCGCCCGCTGGGCCATGATCGCCGCGCTGGCCGCAGCGATGATCCCTCTGATGTTACAGAATATCCCGGTTTGGCGGCCCGATTTGTCCGAGGCGGCCGTCAAGCGCATCGCGATTCTGCTGCTGGCGTCGTGCTTCGCCGTGCTGGTGGCCGACATCTCCTACGGGGCCAATCTTGGCAATCCCTATGGCGCAGCCCGCACCGCCGTCGTGCGCCCGGCGCTGTTGAACTATCTCACCGGAATCATGACCGGCGCGGTCCTGCCCTATTTGTTCGCGCATTTCGCATCGCGCAGCCGGTGGATGCCGGCGGCCGGGGTGCTGCTGCTTGCGCTTTGCTTCTATCCCGTCGTCAACAACAAGACCGTCCTTCTGTTGCCGATCTGGCTGCCGTTTCTGTTCTGGCTGTACGGCCGGTTCGACCCGCGGCTGGCCACGGTGCTCGCATTTCTGATCCCGATGATCGTCGGCCTTTTGGCTTTCGCCGTCCTCGTGTCCGACAAGACCTACATCGTGTTCAGCACCATCAATCTGCGCTTCGTCGCGATCCCGTCACTCGCGCTCGATCAATACGCCGACTTCTTTGCGCACCGCGAACTCACCCGGTTCTGCCAGATCACCGTCCTGCGATACATAACCGCCTGCCCGTACGGCGAGCTCGGCCCGACCCTCGGAGCGATTTATCAGGACGGCAATTTCAACGCGTCCTTCCTCGCCACCGAGGGCATCGCATCGGTCGGTCTTGCGCTCGCCCCGGTGTCGGCTTTCGTCTGCGGCCTGATCCTGTCGGTGGGATCGATGGTCTCAAAGCACCTGTCGCCGCGCTTCATCGCGGTTTCGTCCGGCATCGCAGTTCAGGCGATCATGAACGTGCCGCTCACGACAGGCCTGCTGTCGAACGGGATAGCACTGCTGTTCCTGCTGTGGTGGCTGACGCCCGAACAGCGCGTGGCATTATCGGTCAGGCTCGAGCAGGCCGCTCAACCCGTCAGCGTTGTCGGCCTCGCGGCGTCCTGAGCTGTCGCGGCAGTTCGCCAGGTGCAGTGAACAGGAGGGCAGGCAACTCGTTATGGCACCGGTCCAGAGGGACCAATGGTTTCGGGCCAAACACGCTGCTAAGTCATTGAAATAAATGGCGCGAGAGACGGGACTCGAACCCGCGGCCTCCGCCGTGACAGGGCGGCGCTCTAACCAACTGAGCTACTCCCGCGGATGCCGATCGTCGGATTGATCCGCGCAGGACCGAGGGCATAAAGGCCCGCATCCGGTTAGTCAAGGAGGTTGCGGATCCCTGCACAGCATCGGCATTTTCGCGGCACATACGCGGGTTGTCGCCTGTTTTCAGGGGAAACGGCGTAGTCAGCGAAGCCCCGAATCAAATAAGGCCTGATACGTCTGGGTTTCCTGTGGCCGGCCCGGCGCTGCCGTTCCCGGAACCGGCGGTTTTCAGGACTTGTCCGGACGCATTTTCCCGACGCGAACGGCGCGCCATTCGCGTGAAAAGCAGCAATCCAGCCATTCAGCAACGAGGAGGGCCAGACATGGCGAAGAAAGCAGCGACACCGGCGACGATCACGCTGAAGCATTTGGCGGCGGCCATCGCCGAAGAGCAGGAGCTGTCCAAGAAACAGGCCGAGGCGATCCTGACCGATATGGTCACCAGGATCACCAAGCACCTCAAGAAGGGCGAGCGCATCAGGATCGTCGGCCTCGGCATCCTCCAGGTCCGCAAGCGCGCCGCCCGCATGGGCCGCAACCCGGCGACCGGCGAACAGATCCACATCAAGGCCAGCAAGAAGGTCGCCTTCCGCGCCGCCAAGGAGCTGAAGGAAGCCGTCTAGCGCCTACTCTCTCCGTTAAGGCAAAGCGCCATTCCGGCTCGTGACGCGGCCCCGGGGTGGCGCTTTTCTGTTATAGGAGTGTCCTTCGAAACTCGCCTTGACGCGGTTTGCTCGCGCGAACCAACTTCGCCAAAGCGCATTGTTCCTTTCTCCAGTTTTTTGCGCGGTTTTCATGCTGGCACCGGCTCTCGACTTCAAGCACACCGTCACCGAGCGCTTCCTGCGCTATGTCGTGATCGACACCCAGTCCGATCCGGATTCACCCACCACGCCTTCCACCGAGAAGCAGAAGAATCTCGGGCGCCTGCTGGTCGCCGAGCTGCAGGCGATGGGGATATCCGACGCGCATCTTGATCCGCACGGATACGTCTATGCGACGATCCCGGCCAACACCGACAAGACAGTGCCGGTGATCTGCTTCTGCTCGCACATGGACACCTCTCCCGACTGCACCGGCAAGAACGTCAAGCCGCAGGTCGTGAAGAACTACCGCGGCGGCGACATCGTGCTTCCCGCCGATGCCTCGCAGGTGATCCGCCCCGCCGAGCACCAAGCGCTAGCCGACCAGATCGGCAACGACATCATCACCACCGACGGCACCACCCTGCTCGGCGCCGACAACAAGGCGGGCCTTGCCGAGATCATGGATGCCGCGCATTTCCTGATCACCAATCCGCAGGTCAAGCACGGCACCATCAAGATCCTGTTCACGCCGGACGAGGAGATCGGCCGCGGCGTCGACAAGGTCGACATCAAGAAGCTGGGGGCCGATTTCGGTTACACCATGGACGGCGAGACCGCCGGCCATATCGAGGACGAGACCTTCTCGGCCGACGGCGCCAGCATCATCATCGAAGGCGTCGCGACCCATCCGGGATTCGCCAAGGGCAAGATGGAGCACGCGATCAAGATCGCCGCCGCGATCGTCGATCGCCTGCCGAAGGACACCTGCTCGCCCGAGACCACCGAGGGCAAGGAAGGCTTCCTGCATCCGGTCGCGATCTCCGGCGCGCTGGAGAACGCGCGGATCGACTTCATCGTGCGCGATTTCACCGAGGCCGGCCTGAAGCAGAAGGAATCGCTGCTGGAAGACATCGTGAAGGACATCATGAAGGGCTATCCGCGCTCGACCTACCGCATGGAGGTCAAGCAGCAGTACCGCAACATGAAGGATGTGATCGATCGCCACCCGCAGATCGTGGCCTATGCGATCGAGGCGATCGAGCGCGCCGGTCTCACGCCGGTGAAGACCTCGATCCGCGGCGGCACTGACGGCTCGCGGCTGTCCTTCATGGGACTGCCCTGCCCGAACATCTTCGCCGGAGAGCACGCGTTCCATTCGCGGCTCGAATGGGTCAGCCGGCAGGACATGGAGAAAGCCGTGCAGACCATCGTGCACCTGGCGATGATCTGGGAAGAGCGAGCGTAGGAGTCGCAGCTCCTTTTTCTTCCGTCATTGCGAGGAGCTCGGCGACAAAATTGCGAAGCAATTTTGCGCTGAAGCGACGAAGCAATCCATGCTGGCACATATGCGGCGCGATGGATTGCTTGCTCGCGCGCACAATGACGGAGTGCTTGGTCCCGAGAGTTCTATGCCCGCGCGGTCACGATCCAGATCGCGCCGGGCAGCAGCACCGCATCGCCCTTCAAGAAAGGCGCCAGCGCCTCGCGCATCGAGGCGATCGCCGCAGCGCGCACCTCATCAGGGTGCCCTTCCAGCGCGCGGCTGGCCGGCCCGATCTCGAGCGCGCCCTGTATCGCGGCATCGATGCCGCGCCCGGTCGCGACATCAAGCTCAACCCGGCACGGCTCCATGGCAATGCCGGAGAAGCCGGCTTCGCCCAGGATCCGCTTCACCCGGGCCTCGGAGGCGAACGCGAACGGGCCGGGATCCTCGGGCCCTAGCGGCGGCAGTTTCGGCACGTGCTTGTAGACGGCAGCAAGCGGCGTCATGAAGAACGGATTTTCGCGCGGCTCCTGCCAGCAGACGAAGGCGAGACGGCCGGTCGGCTTCATCGCCTTGCGCAGATTGGCGAACGACGTCACGGGATCGGCAAAGAACATCACGCCAAAGCGCGAGGCCAACAGATCGAAGCTCTCGCTGACAAACGGATAGATGGTCGCGTCGGCCAGCGCGAACTCCACCGGCAAACCCTGCGGCGCGCTCTGCCGCGCCCGCGTCAGCATCGGCTCCGAGACATCGACGCCGAGCACGTGACCTGTGGGCGCGACCTTGGCCGCCAGCGCGAAGCTCGAGGCGCCGCTGCCACAGCCGACATCGACGACGCGTTCGCCGGCTTTCGGCGCGGCACGATCGATCAGGAGGTCGAGCACCGGCTGCAGCACGATATCCTGCGCGGCCTGCCGTGTGGCCCAGCGCTGACCGCCCGGCCCGTTCCAATAAGCAATCTGGTCGGCGTTCTGCGGATGGCCAGCGTTCATGCGATCCAAACCTCGTTAGGAAGCTTCTGTCGTCTCATGCTTGGGCATGATCCTTTTCGGAATACCGCTTCGCACTTTTCCGGATCATGCCCTAGCAAGTCTCGCGCGTCGCGGCGCGCAGCATCGGCATCAGCTGATAGGTGAATCCGGCATCGGCCTTGGTGACGGGATCGTTGGCGACGATCTCCTGCGGATCGGCATCGTCAGGCAATTGCAGCACGCCGAGTCCCCAGACCCCGGCGGGATCGGCGACCGGTCCGAACACCAGCGCCTTGCCGGCCTGCAGCAGTTCGCCGCAATAGGCGACGTGCGCCTGCATGATGGCGGCTTCCTGCGGCGCCATATCCTGAGGAAAGGTCGGGCGCGGTCCGGTCAATTTGCAGACGTAGTATTTCATCGACCTGATCCGCGCTCGGAGCTCTATTTGGCGGCTGCGCTCGTGGGCTTGGCCGGTTTCGGCTTCGCGGCATTCGCCTTGGGCGCGCCCTGCCCGTCGCTGCGCGCGATGCCCCAGGGATCGGTCGGCTTCTGATCCGGCACACCACTGAGCGCCCGCTGATAGGCGCGCTGCTGGCGCGCCTCGTTGGCCGCATCGGCCGGCGACTTCTCGACCTCTTCGCGATAGCGCTGAACGTGATCCGACTGTGCGAATGCGGGTCCGGCAATCATGGTGAGAAGAAAAATCGCGGCGAGTTTGCGCATGCATCAAGTTCCCGGTTAGGCGGACAGAATAGCATCGCTGCAGCGTCGGCATCAAATCGGAGCGCGTGACTTTCGGCACCTTTCGCACCATCGGGGATCGAATGACATTCGGCACGCCAGCGCGGAGCAAGCGCGGTCCCGGCCATCCCCATGAGACTACTCCACGGCCGGGATCGCGCCCTCTCCGCGCGTTCACCGAGAGCGATGCAATGGCCTTACTCCGTAGGGCTCATCAACCAGAGGCCGCTTTGCAGCTCGTGAAACACCGCGCCACCGTCATCCTGCGCGAGCATGTGCAAGCGGAGGCCGAGCTGGTCGGACGAGCCGCGGTTCTCACCGATGGAACCGCAGGGACCGTCGAGGGCGTGTTTCTCGACGAATCTCATGGGTTGCGCATCTCGATCAAGGGCCACATCGGGAAGTGGCCGATCGCGACCATCAGGATGCTTCAGCCATAGGGCTGGATCCAAAACGGGGAAGCACGCCCGCACATTCAGGCAGCCGGTCCGCCTGCGCTCTTCGAGCTTCGGTGCGACAGCCTTCGCCCTGCGAACCGAACAAGCGGATGAATTCGTGCTCACAGGCTGGCTTGCCCAGCCGTAGCCCGTGAGGTGCGAAGGCTGGTAGGCGGCGAGAGATTCGAACTCCCGACCCTCTCGGTGTAAACGAGATGCTCTAACCAGCTGAGCTAGCCGCCCTTACCTGCGCGCCTCTTTAGCCTCGCCTGCCCCCGAGGCGCAAGGCCGCAACACCTCAATCCGTCAGCTCCAGTCCTTGGGGTGCGCTGGCAATTCCTTGAGATCATTGATCCATGGCGCAGCGGAGCGGCACCAGACCTGGCGTCGCGGGGTCAATTGGCCGCGCTGGCGAATGCTGCCCCAGCGGATGCCCCAGTCGTCGGGCCCGCCGTCCTCGCCACTCGTAAACAGCGGCGAACCGCAATCGCCGCAAAAGTGCTGGAAGCGGATTCGGCCGTTATCGCCCCGCTTGCCGTAGACCTTCGGCGCACCTCCGGTCAGCCGCACCTGTTCGGCGTCGCAGATCACCGTGACGCGGTAGGGCGAGCCGGTCAGCGCCTGGCAGTCCGTGCAATGGCAGATCGAGACCCGTTCCGGGTCGATCTCGGCCTGATAGGTGATAGCCCCGCAATGGCATTGCCCGTCGATACGCATATGGCGCTCTCCAATTCCGTCAAACAAAGCAACCGCCGTGGGCGCGGTTCCATCGTCCAGGGGGCCTGGCTCTCGGCCCACTTCCCTTGCGGAGCAACGCCGGTATCCCGTACCCACCTTGTTTGGGATACCAAATCGGGATACCAAACCCGCCAGACCGAGATTCTGTACCCGCTAAGGCGGCCAAAGGACGGCGCCATGTCGCAGATGCTTCAGATCCATGACCAGCTCCGGGAGATGATCCTGTCGCTCGACCTGGGCCCCGGCGAGCGACTGACCGAGCGCTGGCTGGAGAGCCGGTTCGAGGGATCGCGCACGCCGATCCGTGCCGCGCTGGTCCGGCTCGAAGGCGAAGAGCTGGTGCGCCGCGACGGCCGCAACTGGATCGTCGCACCGATCGACCTCGGTGAGCTGGAGGCGCTGGCCGAGTTCCGGATTCCGCTGGAGACGACGGCGGTGCGCCTCGCCTGCGCGCGGGCGAGCGCAGCCGATATCGCCGGCGTCGAGGAGATGCTGGATGCCTGCCAGTCCGGCGCGCCGCGCGAGGAATGGCATCGGGTCGGCACCGATTTCCATGTCGAGATCGCGCGGCTCTCCGGCAACCCCTTCATCGTCAAGGCGATCGCCGGCGCCATGACGAGGCTGTCGCGGGCGCGCTGGCTGGAAGTGTGGACCGAGCCGTCGCGCGAGCAGGCCTGGCGCGAGCACCGGCGCATCCTCGGCTTCATCAAGGCCAACGATCCGGAGGCCGCCGCGCGCGAGGCCGCCGACCACATCACCGATACCCGTGATCGCCTGCTGCGTTCGCTGAACGAGGATCGCCGCGGCCTGCGGGCGCGCGGCTTCGCCGTGATCGGGCTGCGCTGACATGAACATCGAAGTCGATCGCGAAGCCCTGCTCGACGCGGGCCCCTGGAAACGCAATTTGATCGTCTGCGTGTTCGGCTCCTTCACGACAATCGTGGGGATGACGCTGCTGCTGCCGTTCCTGCCGCTCTATGTCGAGCAGCTCGGCGTGACCGATCATGCCGCGATCGTGCAATGGTCGGGCGTCGCCTATGGCGCGACCTTCTTCAGCGCGGCGCTGACGGCGCCGCTGTGGGGACGGCTCGCCGATCGCTACGGCCGCAAGCTGATGCTGATCCGCGCCAGCCTCGGCATGGCGATCGCGATGTCGCTGATCGGCATGGCGCACAACGTCTATGAGCTGGTCGGCCTGCGGCTGCTGACCGGCCTGCTCGGCGGCTACGCGTCGGGTTCGACCGTGCTGGTCGCGGCGCAGACGCCGAAAGCGCGATCCGGCTGGGCGATCGGCGTGCTGTCGGCCGGCATCATGGCCGGCAGCCTGGTCGGTCCCTTGATCGGCGGCGTGCTGCCGGGGCTGATCGGCATCCGCGCGACCTTCTTCCTGATCGGCGGCGTCATCTTCTTCACCTTCCTCGGCACGACCTTTTTGATCCGCGAGGAAGCACGCCCGAAGACCGCGAAAGGCGGCAAGGCGCGTGGCGGCTGGTCGCTGGTCCCGGACAAGCGCCCTGTCGTCGCGATGTGGGGAACCGGCCTGCTGCTGATGGTCGCCAACATGTCGATCGAGCCGATCATCACGGTCTATGTCGCGCAACTGGTCGAAGCACCGCAGGTGACGTTCGTCGCCGGCCTCGTGATGTCGGCGGCGGCCTTCGGCAGCCTCTTGTCGTCCTCGCATCTCGGCAAGCTGGCCGATCGGGTCGGCCACTGGCGGATCATCACCATCTGCCTTGCTGTCTCCGCGCTGCTGTTGATCCCGCAGGCCTTCGTGGTCAGCGGCTGGCAGTTGATCCTGCTGCGCTTCCTGATGGGGCTCGCGCTCGGCGGCCTCCTGCCCTGCATCGCGAGCGTGATCCGGCACAACGTGCCTGATGCGGTCACCGGCAGCATGCTCGGCTATTCTATCTCGGCGCAATATGCCGGCCAGGTGATCGGCCCGCTCGCCGGCGGCTTCATCGGCGGCCATATCGGCATGCCCGCGGTGTTCCTCGGCACCAGCGTGCTGATGGCACTCGGCGCGATCGGCAATTTCGTCGTCGAGAGGAAAGACTAGTTCCGGCGCCGGCGTACCCACGCCGGCAACTCGATCGTTCCGTACCGCAACGACGAAAAAGCCCGTCGGGGTGTCGGAATGCGCGCCATTGGTTCGTTCTTTGCTGTGAAGCCAGCAAATGGAGATCCCCAATGGCCGACCTGACGCTTACCACCTTCGATTGGGTTCCGGAGATGCCGCGGGGATTTGTGCGCGACCTCCGGGTGCGCTGGGCACTGGAAGAGGCGCGCTTGCCGTATCGCGTTGCGAGCGTGCCATTTCGCGATCGGAGCGCCGAGCACTTCGCGCACCAGCCGTTCGGCCAGGTGCCGTGGCTGACCGACGGCGACATCTCGATCTTCGAGAGCGGCGCGATCCTGCTGCATCTCGGCGAGCGCAGCGACGCGCTGCTGCCGACCGATCCGCACCAACGCAACGAGGCTTTGAAATGGCTGTTCGCAGCGCTCAACTCGGTCGAGATGGCGAGCCTGCCCTGGTCGCTCCTGGTATTCTCGGGCGAGAGCGGCGGCACGTCGGCATGGACACGCTTCGACGGCTTCCTGCAATCCCGGCTCAGGTACATGGAGCCGGTGCTCGCGGGCCGCAAATGGCTGGCCGGGCCATTCTCCGTCGCCGACATTCTCATGGCGGATGTGCTGCGCCTGGTCGACCGCTTCGACGGACTGGCGGAATATCCCGCGTGTCGCGACTACGTCGCGCGCGCCACGGCCCGGCCGGCTTTCGCAAAAGCGCATGCCGATCAGATGGCGCACTTTGCCGCCGCGGACAGAGCCGCAGCCTTCCCGACCTGATCGCGAACAGCGAAAACAAAAACGGCGCCCAAAGGCGCCGTTTTCTTATGTCGATCTGAGCTCGCTCAGTGCGCCGTCAGGCCGCCGGACGCTTCATCGGAAGCATCGGGCTTGACGTCGACCTTGCTCGTCTCCTCTTCCCAGACGATCGGCGCGGGCACGCGGACCAGCGCCTTGGCGACGACCTCATCCAGCCGCGAGACCGGAATGATGTCCATGCCGCCCTTGATCGCATCGGAAATCTCCGTGAGATCCTTGGCGTTGTCCTCCGGGATCAGCACCGTCTTGATGCCGCCGCGGGCGGCGGCCAGGAGCTTCTCCTTCAGACCGCCGATCGGCAGCACGCGACCACGCAGCGTGATCTCGCCGGTCATCGCGACATCGTGGCGGACCGGAATGCCGGTCATGACCGAGATGATCGCGGTGGCCATCGCAACGCCGGCAGACGGACCGTCCTTCGGCGTCGCGCCCTCCGGCACGTGAACGTGGATGTCGCGGCGGTCGAACATCGGCGGTTCGATGCCGTAGACGATCGCACGCGAGCGGACGTAGGACGCCGCCGCCGAGATCGACTCCTTCATCACATCGCGCAGATTGCCCGTGACGGTCATCTTGCCCTTGCCGGGCATCATGACGCCTTCAATGGTGAGCAACTCGCCGCCGACATCGGTCCAGGCCAGACCGGTGACGATACCGACCTGATCCTCGTCGTCGATCTCGCCGAAGCGATACTTCGGAACGCCGAGGAACTCTTCGATGTTCGCCTCGGTGACCTTCACCGACTTCTTCTTGGAGATCATCAGCTCCTTCACCGCCTTGCGGGCGAGTGTGGAGAGCTCACGCTCCAGGTTACGCACGCCCGCTTCGCGGGTGTAGCGGCGGATCATCAAGAGCAAGGCCGCGTCGTCGATCGACCATTCCTTGGAGTCCAGACCGTGCTTGGAGAGCGCGCTCGGGATCAGATGCTTGCGCGCGATCTCGACCTTCTCGTTCTCCGTGTAGCCGGCGATCCGGATGATCTCCATGCGGTCCATCAGCGGGCCGGGAATATTCAGCGTATTCGCGGTCGTGATGAACATCACGTTGGACAGGTCGTAGTCGACCTCCAGGTAGTGGTCGTTGAAGGTCGAGTTCTGCTCGGGGTCCAAGACCTCAAGCAGCGCCGACGACGGATCGCCGCGGAAATCGGCGCCCATCTTGTCGATCTCGTCCAGCAGGAACAGCGGGTTCGAGGTCTTCGCCTTGCGCATCGACTGGATGATCTTGCCGGGCATCGAGCCGATATAGGTGCGGCGGTGACCGCGGATCTCGGCCTCGTCACGCACGCCGCCGAGCGACACGCGCACGAATTCGCGCCCCGTGGCCTTCGCGATCGACTTGCCGAGCGAGGTCTTGCCGACGCCGGGAGGCCCGACCAGGCACAGGATCGGTCCGGTCAGCTTGTTGGCGCGCGACTGCACCGCGAGATACTCGACGATACGGTCCTTGACCTTCTCTAGTCCGTAGTGATCGGAGTCCAGCACCGCCTGCGCGGCCTCGAGGTCCTTCTTGACCTTGGACTTCTTGCCCCACGGGATCGACAGCAGCCAATCCAGATAGTTGCGCACGACGGTCGCTTCCGCGGACATCGGCGACATCTGGCGCAGCTTCTTCAGCTCGTGCTGGGCCTTCTCGCGCGCTTCCTTGGACAGCTTGGTCTTGGAGATCTTCTCCTCCAGATCGGCCAGCTCGTCGCGACCTTCGTCGTCGCCGAGCTCCTTCTGGATCGCCTTCATCTGCTCGTTCAGGTAATACTCGCGCTGGGTCTTCTCCATCTGGCGCTTGACGCGCGAGCGGATGCGCTTCTCGACCTGCAACACCGAGATCTCGCTCTCCATCAGGCCCAGCACCTTCTCCAGGCGCTGCGTGACGGACAACGTCTCCAGGATCGCTTGCCGATCGGCAATCTTGACCGCGAGATGCGAGGCAACGGTATCGCCGAGCTTGGCGAAATCGGTGATCGCCTGAACCACGCCGACGACTTCGGCGGAGATCTTCTTGTTCAGCTTCACATAGCTTTCGAAGTCGGACACGACCGACCGCGCCAGCGCCTCGGCTTCGACCGAGTTGGCGTCAGTGTCGGCGAGCGCGACCGCGGTCGCCTCATAATATTCGCTGCGGTCGGAATACTTCTCGACGCGCGCGCGCTCGAGGCCCTCGACCAGCACCTTGACGGTGCCGTCGGGCAGTTTCAGGAGCTGCAGGACGCTGGCGAGCGTACCGGTCTCGTAAATTGAATCGGGTGCCGGATCGTCATCGGACGCGTTCTTCTGCGTCGCGAGCATGATCAGCGCGTCGTTCTTCATCACCTCTTCGAGCGCGCGGATCGATTTCTCGCGGCCGACGAAGAGCGGCACGATCATGTGCGGGAAGACGACGATGTCGCGGAGCGGCAGCACCGGATAGGAGTGGCTTTCGCCGTGGACGATCGTTGGCCGGGGTTTTGAGGTCGTCATGGCCTAATCCTTTTGTTGTGCCCCCTTGCACGCAGTCCGCCTGCTTGCGCAACCGCCACAAGGTGCCTTGGTGATGCGGAATGAGAATGCCGTCGGCAGCCGCTTATTCCGCATCGTGAAGCGACGAATCTCAACGGATGAGATCCCTCACCGATAGCATTAGGTGGCTATCAGGCGGGGGGGTGTCAAGTCTCAGAAGTGTCGGGAAATATAGGCTAAACAAGCATTTGCTGCCACGCCGTAAGGGCGCCGCTGCTGCGCCACGGCGGCCGCCGGAGCGTCCGGCAGCCGTGCATTTTTGGCGGGTCGGGACGAGCGCCGTTTAGGCGCTCGCGCTGCTCTCGACGGCGCGGTCGGAACGATCCGCGTAGATGTAGAGTGGACGCGCCGTTCCCTCGACGACCTCGCGCGAGATCACGACTTCCTCGACGCCTTCCAGGCCCGGGAGATCGAACATGGTTTCGAGCAGGATGCTCTCCAGGATCGACCGCAGGCCGCGCGCGCCGGTCTTGCGCTCGATCGCCTTGCGGGCGACCGCGCCAAGCGCCTCGTCGGCGAAGGTCAGCTCGATGTTCTCCATCTCGAACAGCCGCTGGTACTGCTTCACCAGCGCGTTCTTCGGATCGGTCAGGATCTTCTTCAGCGAGGTCTCGTCGAGGTCCTCCAGCGTCGCAACGACGGGCAGACGGCCGACGAATTCCGGGATCAGGCCGTACTTCAGCAGATCTTCCGGCTCGACGTGACGGAAGATCTCGCCGGTGCGGCGGTCCTCCGGCGCGAGCACCTGCGCCGCGAAGCCGATCGAGGTCGAGCGGCCGCGCGCGGAGATGATCTTCTCGAGGCCCGAGAACGCACCGCCGCAGATGAACAGGATATTGGTGGTATCTACCTGCAGGAACTCCTGCTGCGGATGCTTGCGGCCGCCCTGCGGCGGGACCGAAGCCACAGTGCCTTCCATGATCTTCAGCAGCGCCTGCTGGACGCCCTCGCCCGACACATCGCGGGTGATCGAGGGGTTGTCCGATTTGCGGCTGATCTTGTCGATTTCGTCGATATAGACGATGCCGCGCTGCGCACGCTCGACGTTGTAGTCGGCGGCCTGCAGCAGCTTCAGGATGATGTTCTCGACGTCCTCGCCGACATAGCCGGCTTCAGTCAGCGTCGTCGCGTCAGCCATGGTGAAGGGCACGTCGAGGATGCGGGCCAGCGTCTGCGCGAGCAGCGTCTTGCCCGAACCGGTCGGACCGATCAGCAAAATGTTCGACTTCGCCAGTTCGACGTCGTTGTGCTTGGTCTGATGGTTGAGCCGCTTGTAGTGGTTGTGGACGGCGACCGACAGCACCTTCTTGGCATGGCTCTGGCCGATCACGTAGTCGTCCAGGACCTTGCAGATTTCCTTCGGCGTCGGGATGCCGTCGCGCGACTTCACCAGCGAGGACTTGTTCTCCTCGCGAATGATGTCCATGCACAGTTCGACACACTCGTCGCAAATGAAGACAGTCGGTCCGGCAATCAGCTTGCGAACTTCATGCTGGCTCTTGCCGCAGAACGAGCAATATAGCGTGTTCTTGGCGTCGCTCGTGCCGACCTTACTCATTCATTATCTCCGTCCGCCGTTCGATCTTGTTTGCCAGATCGACCCAATCCGGCACACAACCGGGCTGTTGGGTAGATAGAGCAAATTCCGTACCAAAAAAGACCCTTACGCAATACTGACCGTGTGGATCACGGTTTATTCGAATCTCCGCGATCATAGCCGATGCATCACAGCCAACCATGCTGGCACCCGACTATCAAGAATTCGCTAATCGGATGGCCGGCTCAAGACCGTGACAATACCGTGATTTTCAACGATCGCACGTGGAATACGCGTCGAAATCCACGGAACGTTGCGGGATTACCACGTCGGTATATGAGCACGAAAGCGGAACTTTCCGCTGTGCGCATGCACCCGCCGGCGGGTCCAGCACCCTGCTTTTGCCGGTTATGTGAGGCGTCAATGTGGAGATCACACCGACGCCTCGAGATGCCTGCCCAGATCAGGCCGCCTTCGCGGCGGCCGGATCGTCCGGACGCTTGTCGATGACCTTGTCGACGAGGCCGAACGCCTTGGCGTCCTCGGCGGTGAGGAACTTGTCGCGCTCCAGCGCGTCCTCGATCGCCTTGTAGGTCTGACCGGTATGCTTCACGTAGATTTCGTTGAGGCGCTTCTTGAGATTCAGGATCTCCTGCGCGTGCAGCATGATGTCGGTGGCCTGACCCTGGAAGCCGCCGGAGGGTTGGTGCACCATGATGCGGGAATTCGGCAGCGTGAAGCGCATGTCCTTCTCGCCCGCAGCCAGCAGCAGCGAGCCCATCGAGGCCGCCTGCCCGGTGCACAGCGTCGATACCGGCGGACGGATGAACTGCATCGTGTCGTAGATCGCAAGACCCGACGTCACGACGCCACCCGGCGAGTTGATGTACATCGAGATTTCCTTCTTCGGATTCTCGGCCTCGAGGAACAGCAACTGCGCGACGATCAGCGTCGACATGCCGTCTTCCACCGGACCGGTGACGAAGATGATGCGCTCTTTCAGCAGGCGCGAGAAAATGTCGTAGGCGCGTTCGCCGCGATTGGTCTGCTCGACGACCATCGGCACGAGGTTCATGTAGGTTTCAACGGGATCGCGCATGAAAGAACCCAAGGGTTAGGGGTGATGCAGAACTTTGCTCAAGACTACTTGGCTCAAGACTACTGCCTCAAGGCTTAACCCAGATATGGGCCAATTTCCGGCCGACAAGGCCGTCAACTCGCCGCACTAGCCACCTGGGCAGGTCGCAGAAGTTCAAGCTGATTCGCGTCTTCGCGCCTAGCGACGGGACCCGTCGCGAGGCGCGCTTTCGCGGTTCATCATTAACGCGAGGTGCCGAAATTAAGCGGCAGTTTTCTCGGCGTCTTCATCCTTGAACAGCTCCTCCTTGGTGACCTTCTTCTCGGTCACACTGGCGAGCTCTAGGACGAAGTCGACGACCTTGTCCTCGTAGATCGGGGCGCGAAGCTGGGCCAGCGCCTGGGCGTTGCTGCGGTAGTAGTCCCAGACTTCCTTTTCGCGGCCGGGCATCTGGCGCGCACGCTCGATCACGGCGCGCGACACCTCGTCGTCGGTCACGGTGATCTTGTTCTTCTCGCCGATCTCCGACAGCACGAGGCCGAGGCGGACGCGGCGGTCGGCGATCTTGTGGTACTCCTCCTTTGCCGCTTCCTCAGTGGTGTTCTCGTCGGCGAAGGTCTTGCCGGACGAGTCCATCTCCGCCTTGATCGAGTTCCACATCAGATTGAACTCTTCGGCGACAAGCGACGGCGGCGCCTCGAATTTGTGGCTGTCGTCGAGCCGGTCGAGCAGCGCGCGCTTGACCTTCTGGCGGGTGGCGCCGGCGAACTCGGCCGTCAGGCGCTCGCGGGCGGCCTCCTTCAGCTTGTCGAGCGACTCCAGGCCCAGCGTCTTGGCGAACTCGTCGTCGATCGTGGTCTCACCGGGCGCCTCGATCAGCGTCGCGGTGGTCTCGAACTCGGCCGGCTGGCCGGCGAGCTTCTCGTTCAGATAGTTCTTCGGGAACGAGACCTTCAGCGTGCGGGTCTCATTGGTGCCGATGCCGATCAGCTGCTCCTCGAAGCCCGGGATGAACTGGCCGGCGCCGATCACGACCTGGATGCCCTCGCCGGTGCCGCCGTCGAAGGCTTCACCGTTGATGGTGCCCTTGAAGCTGATGGTGACGCGGTCGCCCTTCTCCGCCACGCCCTCGGTCTTGGCATTGTACGGGCGGCTGCCTTCCGCGATCCGCTTGATGGCATCGTCGACATCGGCGTCGGAGACGTCGACCACCGGCTTCTCGACCGAGAACGACTTGAAATCGGCGAGCTGGATCGGCGGCACGACCTCGATCGCGACGGTGTAGGTCAGGTCGGTCTTGCCCGACAGCAATTCCTCGACCTGGTCCTTCTCGGTCGGCATCGTGATCTTCGGCTCGCCGGCGAGACGGAAGCCGCGATCCTCGAAGATCTGCCGGTTGGTGTCGCTGATGGTCTGGTCGATGGTCTCGGCCATCACCGAGCGGCCGTAGATCTTCTTGAGATGCGCCACCGGCACCTTGCCGGGACGGAAGCCGTTGAGACGGACCTTGTCCTTGAGGTCGACCAGCTTGGCGTCCGCCTTGGCATCGAGATCGGATGCCGGGACGCTGATCTTGAATTCGTGCTTCAATCCCTCGTTGAGGGTCTCGGTGACCTGCATGGTATCAATCTTCTTCCGCTTTTGCCGCGGCCCGAGCGGCCGTGGCAGTGTTCAATCTGTTCGACGATGGGCCTTGCGGCCTAACGTCTGTGGGTTCGGCGAACCCTCACCCCATCGGGGCCAAAGGTTCTCCAAGAATTCGTCATGCAAACGCTGTAAGCGCTTGGTGCGGGCGGAGGGACTCGAACCCCCACAACTTTCGTCACTGGAACCTAAATCCAGCGCGTCTACCAGTTCCGCCACGCCCGCGCGAAAAGCATCCCAGTCCGGCCGCGATGCCGCGGGCGGCCGGGCTTATAACATGCGCCCACCGGTTCGCAGCAAAAAAATGGCCGCTGTTGAGCCCGCCCTGCGACCGATCGCGACTGGACAGGTACACTTGAAAATGGTCCGCATCGGCCGGATGGCAAGTCCTCCCGCAAGTCCCGAATTTTCACTCACCCGGCGCAACCTGATCGCCGCCCTCGGCGCCGCGGCGCTTTGCCCCGCTCTGCCGGCCACCGGCGCGGCGCAGGGCCGGACCGCGGTCGCGCTCCAGGCCAAACCTGACCGCATCTCGCTTCGTCCGGACGGACCGGGTCCTGGCGGACCGGAGACACCGGTCTGGTCGCTCGGCAGCGGCGACCTCCGCTTCAAGCGCGGCGAGGTCCTCGACGTCACCTTTGGCAATGATCTGCCGGTCGCGGCCGCGCTGGATTGCCGCGGGCTCGACGGCGTCGCGGCGGCGGAGCCACTGGCCTCCCGGGCGCTGCTTGCCGCCGGGGCAAAGGATAGCTTCCAGCTGCCGCTTCGGCATGCCGGCACCTTTCTGTGCGAGCCGTTGCTCGGCGATGGCGGCACGGCGCCGGCACGGCCGCGGCCGCTGATCGTGACCGGCACCTCGCCGGTCGCGGTCGATCGCGACGAGGTCTTGCTGATCGAGGAGTGGCGCCTGCGACCGGACGGAAGCGCAATCCCGGCCGGCAATGATCCAAAAGATTCGACGCAAATTCATACGATTAACGGCAAAACCTCATACGACATCTCGGCACCGGCCAATGCCCGCCTCAGACTCCGCTTCATCAACGGCAGCCAACGCAGCGTGCTGGCGATCAAGCTGGAGAACCTCGATGTCCGTGTGATGGCCATCGACGGCCAGCCGGCCGAACCGTTTCCGGCCCGCAACGGTGCGCTGGTACTGGCTCCCGGCGGCCGTACCGATGTCTTCGTCGACGCGGCCGGACCGGCCGGAACCAGCTTTCCGATCCTGCTGCACGATGGCAAGCAGGCCCGCCCGGTCGGCAAGCTGGCCGTCTCGAACGATCCGCCGGTCCGCCCGGCGCCGTTCCCGCCGGCTCCACCGCTGCCCGGCAACGACATGCCCGCCCAGCTCGATCTCAAGAGCGCCGCAAGGTTCGAGCTAACTCTCGGTACGCCGACCGAATGGTTCCGCCCGGCGGACTTCAAGCCATCGGCCGCGCCGGCCTTTCAGGCCAAAGCCGGCCGGCCGGTGGTGCTGGCGCTGACCAACCGCGGCCCGATCGCCAGCGTCTTTCATCTGCACGGCCATCACTTCCGTCTGCTCGACCGGCTCGACGACGGCTGGAAGCCGTTCTGGCTCGACACGCTCGCGATCGAGCCGGGCCAGACCCAGCGCATCGCCTTCCTCGCCGAATATCCGGGCCGCTACCTGATCGAGCAGGTCGCGACCGACTGGGCCGCGCCGCGGCTCGTCCGATGGTACAGTGTCCAATAACAAGAAGAGGAAACGTCCATGAGCCAGACAGTTGCAGCGATCCGCGCAGTCAAGGCGCGAAGCGTCGTGGTGCCGCTCAAGCGCCCTGTGAAGAACGCCTTCGGCGTGATAGATTCCGGCCCGCTGGTTCTGATCGATGTCGAGACTGACCAAGGCGTTACCGGCCGCACCTACATCTTCGCCTACAGCAAGCTCACGCTTAAACCTCTTGCCTATCTGATCGAGGAGATCGGCCGCGAGCTCATCGGCAAGCCGGTCGCGCCGTTCGACCTGATCAAGGCAATGGACGCCAAGTTTCGGCTGCTCGGCTGGCAGGGCCTGGTCGGCATGGCGGTATCCGGACTCGACATGGCCTATTGGGATGTGCTCGGCCAGCTCGCCGGCCGGCCGCTGGTCGAACTGCTTGGCGGCTCGGCGAAGCCGATCAAGGCCTATGACAGCTACGGCGTGGTCGATCCCGTCGCCGATGAGCGCGCGCTGCGCTGCTCGCTCGACCAGGGTTTTCGCGGTATAAAAATCAAAGGCGGCGACGGTGATGCCGCCAATGACGAGCGCGTCGTGAAGGACGTGCGCGCCCTGCTCGGCCCCGACATCGCGTTGATGATCGACTTCAACCAGTCGCTCGATCCGGCGGAGGCGACCCGCCGCATCGCCCGCCTTGCGCCCTACGATTTGCACTGGATCGAGGAGCCGGTGCCGCAGGAGAGCCTGTCCGGCCACGCAAAAGTCCGCGAGACCTCGCCGACGCCGATCCAGGCCGGCGAGAACTGGTGGTTTCCGCGCGGCTTTGCCGAAGCGATCGCGGCCGGCGCATCCGACTTCATCATGCCCGACGTGATGAAGGTCGGCGGCGTCACCGGCTGGATGCAAGTCGCGGGACAAGCCGACGCCGCCTCGATCCCGATGTCGAGCCATCTGTTCGCGGAAGTCAGCGCGCATCTGCTCGCGGTGACGCCGACCGCGCACTGGCTCGAGTTCCTCGACTTCGCCGGCGCGATCCTCACAAGGCCCGCCGAAATCGTCGACGGCGCGGTGACCGCCAAGGGCCCCGGGCTCGGCATCGAATGGAACGAGCCGGCGGTCGCGAAGTATCTCGTCAGCTAGCGGCGATCCTGGCCGGTGAGCGCACGCTTCACCTTTGCGACGCATTCATGTAGGTCGATCCGAAATCGGAGCGCCCAATGTCGACCAATAGCAAGCTGACGCTCAAATTCCGTTGCCCGACGGAGCTTGACGGACTGATACCGGCCCCCATACCGGCGGCGCAGGGCGTTCCCGACTGGCTCAGGGCGATGCCGGCAACGGCCTTCTCCTCGATCAACCTGCACGACGAGGACACCATCAAGCGCTGCCCGCCGTTCGTGGATGCGATGACCTGCGGGTTCTTGCTGCCGCTGGTTTGCGATCTCAAAGTCGAGGACGGCGAAATCACCTGGGACCAGGACCTGCCGCCGGGAGGCACGCCGGAATTCCCACGCTCACCGATCGGCTTCCACGACCCGGGTCAGGTCACCGGCACTCCGCTGTTTGAAGAGGGCCGCTTCTTTCTCAAATTCCACAATTTGTGGACCGTCGAAGCCCCGGAAGGCTACGCGATCTACTTCACCCATCCCGTCAACCGCTTCGATCTGCCATTCACCACACTCAGCGGCCTGGTCAATTCCGACCTCTATGCCGACAATTGGGTGCACTTTCCGGCGTACTGGCACGACAGGAATTTCAGAGGCGTCCTCCCCAAGGGGACTCCGATCGCGCAATGTATTCCCGTCAAGCGAGACGACTGGACCGCGCAGGCATCGCCGTTCACCGCGGAAGACGCCAAGCGGGTCGGCGAACTCCGCACCGAGCTCAGACGGCAGCCGAACCTCTACCGGAGAAACTTCAGGGCGTAAGGCATGGCGGAATGCCGTCCGCCGCGCGCAATCTCAGTCCCCGCCGAGGAACTTCGCAGCGGCGCTCTGGGAGAAGAAGAAGCGGCCATGAGATCCCGAGGCCATGACGAATGCCGCGCGTCCAAACAGCTGGGGCTGACCGCGCATCACCGAGCGCAGCGCTGCCTCGGCAGCATCGCGCTCCCCCTGCTCGAAAAGGCAGGTGGCGAGGTGGGCGCGGGTTGAGCGATCATCCGGGTATTGCGCGAGCACGCGGCGGAACGCATCCGCGGCTGCGGCGTAGTCGCCACGGAGGATCAGGACCCGCCCGAGCTGGTTGAGAATGTCGGGGCGTCCCGGCGCAGCATCACGTGCCGCCGTCAGGACGCTTGCAGCCCGCGCGACGTCATTGGTCTCCTGCAACAGGCGCCCGAGAGCGAGCTTCAGGTCGGCGCTCTCAGGGGCCAGCGCGAGACCGGCCTCGATCGTGCTGATCGCTTCGTCGTGTTGACCGGCCTTGGCAAGCTGCCCGGCGAGTTCCTGAAAGGACGGAAAATATGGCGGGCGGCGTGCCGCCGTGCGCCGAAGCTGCGCGATGCCGTCGGCGACGCGGCCCGCGCCGCACATCAGCGCGCCGAGCAAAGTCTCGACCTCTCCATCGTCGGTGCGACGCGCAACCCGCTCGAGCGTTGCGATCGCCTCGCCGCCCCGGTTCTGCCCCATCAGGGCATGCGCCAGAAGAAGCGCGGCGTGTCTGTCCGTGCGGTTTGATTTCAGGAGGTTCGTCGCAATCTGCTCGGCCTGAGCAAACTGCTGCGCCCGCAACGCCAAGGCGCCTTGTTGCAGCGCCTGAGCGAGGAAATTGTTCTGCCTGCCACTCACGAGAGGTTTCTGGAGGATCCGAGAGAATGTTGAGGGCCCTAGCCCCGCCATCGCGGGGCGTCCAGCAACAGTCTCGTTAAAACGCGACATGAGGTCAACAGCAGCGCCCCGCCCACCTTCTGGCCTACCCAACGGCCTGATGTCGTCGAGCCCATGGCGATCACATCAATTCGCATCGAAATCGCGAAACGGAACCCGTCAATTCGGGACAAGCGTCGGATAAATCCTGTAGTGTCGGAGTTGATCGGCGTGCCGCCGAGCGAATCTGGCACCATGTGGCTCAGATCGGAGAACAGGGATGGCACAGTGTATCGTCGTCGTTCAATTCGACCTTCCGAAACGAACTGAAGAACAGGCCATCAGGGGTGGCATGGGCACCGCCCCCATTTACCGAAAGCTCGCAACAAAGGGGCTGATCCGCAAAGACTATCTCAATGGAGAGGCCGGTACCGGCGGCGTCTATCTCTGGGAGAGCCGAGAGGCGGCCGAGGCATGGTTTACCGAGGCCAAGATCGTCGAGCTCACCGGACGGTTCGGAGTCCGGCCGCGGCTGACCTGGTACGACACACACGTCACCGTCGACAATCTCAAGGGCGAGACGCGGGTGAGCCAAACCGCGCTGATTTCAGCAGCGGAATGAAATCGACCTGAGGTCAGCGTCGAGCGCCCGCATCTGAGCACAGTGCGGGCGCTGTAACGCGGCCGTTTTCGACCGGGGCCTTTGGCCCGACGCCTACTCCCCGCCTCCGGCAATCCCGCCGGGGCTCGGTTGCAGCTTGCCGCGCGCCTGCGCCGATGACGCTTCGCTGTCCATCGCCTCCGGCCGCAATGCCTCCAGCGGACGCTTGCGGGTCTCGATGCCGAGCACCGCAACCGCGATCGCCTGCACCACCAGGAGCCCGGCCACCACAGAGACGACGCCGGTGACGCCGAACCTGATGAACAGCTCGACCACGATGAACGGCGTCACGATCGACATCAGGCGACCGGCGGTGTTGCAGATGCCGGATCCGCGCATCCTGAGCTCGGTCGGGAACAGTTCGGGGATGTAAAGCCCCCAGGCCAGCGCCAGCATCACCGCCACCGTGAACACGAGCAGGAAGCCGATCACGACGAAGGCGACCGGGTTGATGAACATCGGATAGATCAGCCCGAGCCCGGCCGCGGCGAGCGACAGCACGATCAGCGACGGCTTGCGGTCGATCTTCTCGCCGATCCACATGCCCGACAGCGTGCCGAGCGGGCTGCCGAGCGTCATCAGCATGGTGTAGCCGAGCGATGACGACAGGTTGATGCCCTGCTTGACGAAGAAGGTCGGGATCCAGGCGATGAAGCCGTAGACCGCGGTGTTGAGCCCGATCAGGATCAGGCAGCCGACGATGGTCCGCGCGATCAGTGCGCGCGAGAACAGGCGCGTAAAGCGAACGTCCGGCTGTACCGGCGCCGGCTGATAGGCCGGGGTCGGCAGGGTCCTACCCTTGCCGACCTCCTGCTCGATCGCCGCCAGCACCGCCTCCGCCTCGGCGCTCTTGCCCTGCGTCTCGAGCCAACGTGGCGATTCCGGCAGCGAGCGCCGCAGGAACCAGACGATCATCGCGCCAATGCCGCACAGCGCAAACATCCAGCGCCAGCCGAGGTGCGGAATGACGACCCAGCCGACCAGCGTCGCGACGAACAGCGCACCATTGGTGCAGGTCGCGAGCGCCGCGCCCCAGCGGCCGCGCTGCTGCGGCGGGATGAATTCGCTGAGCACGACATAGCCGACGACGATCTCGGCGCCGAGCCCGAGGCCCATCACGAAGCGGGCCCCGATCAGCCAGCTCATCGACGGCGCGAGCGTTGCCGCCAGCGCGCTGAGGCCGAAGATCAGGAGGTTGGCCTGATAGGCGAACTTGCGGCCGAAGCGGTCGCCGGCGACGCCCGCCAGCCAGGCACCGATCAGCATCCCTACAAAGGTCGCCGAGATGAAGCGCGCATTCTGCGCGAGGTCCGAATAGCCGGACTGAACCAGTGCGCCGAGAATGCTGCCGGCGAGGAAGATCTCGAAGCCGTCGACGAACAGCCCGGCTCCGATCAGCGCGAAGATCCGGTAGTGAAACCTTGAGATCGGCAATCTGTCGAGCCGGCCCCCCGCGTTAACGCCCTTGGTCACTTCAGCCTCCCTGATTTTGATTTTGTTTTGATCGTTGTCCGCGCCGATTTTTGTGCCCGCGCTATCCGGTCGAGACGCGCGCCTCCTCGTCTGCGCTCGCATGCATGGCTTGCGGCCGCGGCAGGCCGAGGTTCTCGCGCAACGTGTCGCCCTGATACTCGCGCTGGAACAGGCCGCGCCGTTGCAGCTCGGGCACGACGAGGCGCACGAAGTCCTGGTAGGTTCCGGGCACATGGGTGGCGGCGACGACAAAGCCGTCGCAGCCGCCTTCGCAGAACCAGCGCTCCATCTGATCGGCGACCGCCTTGGGCGAGCCGACGAAGGTCGGTAGTTCAGCGAGCGTCCCGCGCCCGCTGAACTGCACGAAGTCCCGCGGTGTCGGATTGGGCTTGCCGCTGAGATTCATCACGCGGTCGCGGATTGCTTGCAGCCCGCTGATCGAGGCCAGCTCATCCGACGTGAACGGCTCGTCCATCGGCTTGGCCGCGAAATCGTAGTTCAACACCTCCGACAACAGCGTCAGCGCATCGATCGGCTTGGCGAGCCGGTTGATCGCCGCGAACTTGTCCTCGGCCTCGGCCTGGGTCTCGGCGACGACCGGATAGACCGCCGGCGCGATGCTGATGTCCCTGCCCGTCTTGGCGAGCGTCCCCTTCAAGTCGGCATACTGCTTCTTCGCGATGTCGAGATTGGGATAGATCACGAAGATCAATTCGCCCCAGCGCGCCGCGAAGGTCTTGCCGCGGCCGCTCTGGCCGGCCTGAATGATCACCGGATGGCCCTGCGGCGAGCGCGGCACCGTGAACGGGCCGCGCGAGCGGAAGAACTGCCCGTGATGGTCGAGCCGGTGCACCTTGGCCGGGTCGGCGAACAGCCCGCTCTCGCGGTCGAAGCTGACCGCGCCGTCCTCCCAGCTGTTCCAGTGGCCGAGCACGACCTCCATGAACTCGTCCGCGCGGTCGTAGCGCAAATCGTGGCTGAGATGCTGCGAGGCGCCGAAATTCGCCGCCTCGGAGTCGTTCAGCGAGGTCACCACGTTCCAGGCGGCGCGGCCGTTTAGCAGCAGGTCCATCGTCGCGAACACCCGCGCGACGTGGAACGGCTCGTAATAGGTGGTCGAATAGGTCACGCCGATGCCAAGCCGCTCGGTCGCCAATCCCATCGTGAGCGCAACCGAGACCGGATCGAGCTTCGCCGCGCGCACGCCGTGGCGGATGGTCTCGCGGAAATCGTCGCCGAAGCGATCGGGGATCGCGAGCCGGTCGTCGAAGAAGGCGAGATGGAACTTGCCGTGCTCCAGCGTGCGCCCGATCTCCTGGTAATAGTCGCGCGAGAACCAGTTCGGCTTCGAGTCGGGATGGCGCCAGGAGGCGGGATAGTTCGAGCAATTCTGGGCCTGCAGGAAGCCGATCAATTTCATCTGCCTGGTCATGGCGTGGTTCCTTCGTGGCCGCGGGAGAATTGGGGCATGTCAGATCACCCCGTCGCTGCGCAGCGCGGCGAGCGCCGCCGCGGTTGCGCCGGCAAGTGAGGTCAGGACTTCGTCGGTGTGCGCGCCGAGCGCGACGCCGGCATGCTTGAACTGCGGCGGCGTGCGCGACATTTTTGGGATCGCGCTCGGCACCGCAATCGGCCCGGCGCGCGAGGGCACCTCAGCGATGTTGCCGCGGGCGCGGTATTGCGGGTCGGCGAAGATGTCACTGATGCTGTAGATCGGCCCGCAGGGCACGTCGTAGCGCTCGCATTCGGCAAGCGCCGTCTCCAGCGGCATGGAGCCGATCCAGTCGGCGACCATCCCGTTGACCTCCTCGCGCCGCGCCAGGCGGCCGGCCATGGCCGCATAGCGCGGGTCGGTCGCGAGATCCGGCCGCCGCATCGCCTGCGCCAGGCGCTCGAACATCTTGTCACTCGAACAGGCCAGCGCCACCCATTTGCCGTCGGCGGTCTGGTAATGGCTGTGCGGCACGACATTGACGGTATCGGCACCGAGGCGTTCGCGGACGAAGCCGGTCTTGGCGAACACAGTCGCCATCTCGTCGAGCAGCCGAAACACCGATTCATAGAGCCCGATATCGACCACCTGCCCGTGTCCGGTGGCTTCGGCATGGCGCAGCGCCAGCAGCACGCCGAGCGCGCCCCATAGCCCGGAAATGTAATCGGCGAGCGAGGTCGATCCCGGCATCACCGGCGCCCGTCCCGCCTCGCCGGCAAGATAAGCGAGCCCGCTGAAGCCGTGCGCGATCCGGGCAAAGCCCGGCTTGTCACGCAAGGGGCCGTCCTGCCCATAGGCGCTGATGCGCAGCATCACGAGTTTTGGGTTGATCTCGCGCAATGCCTCGAAGCCGAGCCCCCATTTCTCCAGCGTGCCCGGCCGGAAGTTCTCCAGCACCACGTCGGATTGGCGGACCAGCTCGCGAAACAGCGCCGCGCCCCGCTCGCTGCGCAGATCGAGCGTCACCGACTTCTTGTTGCGGGCCTCGCTGAGCCAGACATAGGTGTCGCCGCAGTCGCTCGGGGTGCCGAACCGGCGCAAGGGATCGCCCGTGCCCGGCTGCTCGATCTTGATCACCTCGGCGCCGAAATCGGACAGCACTGTCCCGCAGAACGGCGCCGCCACGAAGGTCGCGATGTCGAGCACGCGAATTCCGGACAGCGGTGGCTCATGCGACATCGCGCGCTCCTTGCCTGCCCGCCGCCTGAATTGCGTCATGGCGGTCGATGATCGCCTGCGCGCGCTTGAGCACCGCAAGATCGATCAACACGCCGTCCTGCCCGAAGGCACCGTCGCCGCCGGCGCTGGCGGACTGGATCTTGGCCGTGATCTCGCGCGCCCAGCCGATCTCGCGTGCGGTCGGCGAGAACACCTCGTTGGCGGTTTCGAGCTGCGAGGGATGGATCGCCCATTTGCCCTCGAAGCCGAGCGCGGCCGCCCGCGCCGCACTGGCGCGAAAGCCTGCGGCATCGCCGAAATTGGCATAGGGGCCGTCGATGGCACGCAGGCCGTGGGCGCGGCAGGCATTGGCGATGCGGGCGAGCGCGAAGTGCCACTGGTCGTTCCAGTGCATCCGGCGCGCGCCGCCCTCGTCCGCATCGGTGAGCACGGCATAGCGCGGATCGGAGGCGCCGATGATCTCGCCGCAGGTACGCAGGTCGATCGAGTAATCGCCGATGCCGAAGATGACCGCTTCCAGCCGTTCCGACGCCTGCACGATGTCCTCGACATTGGCGAGTCCAAGCGTGGTCTCGATCAGGATCTCGATGCCCAGCGGCCTTGCGCGCGGGAACTCGCGCTCGAGCCCCGCCAGCAGCGCGTCGACGAAACGGACGTCGAACGCGGTGCCGACCTTCGGCACCATGACGAGGTCGAGGCGCGGCGCGCGGCTGACGATCTCGATGATGTCGCGATGCGCCCATTCGGTATCGAGGCCATTGATGCGCACCGCCAGCGTCTTGTTGCCCCAGTCGATCCGGTTCAGCGCCTCGATCGCGATCTCGCGCGCCTCGGGCTTTCGCGGCGGCGCAACCGCGTCCTCCAGATCCAGGAAGATGAAATCGGCCGCGCTACTCGCTGCGCGTTCGAAGAAATGGGTCGAGGTCGCGGGAACCGCGAGTTCGGAACGCTGGACGCGGCGCGTGCGCGGCTTGGTGACGGTGAAGGACATTGGAGCATCTTTTCTGCATCGCGCCGCAGGATCGTCTCCCGCGGCCAACAACAATCATGCTAGATGTCCGACACTGATCTTTCTAACGAGATTATCTTAAGAACTGTTCAGTTCTCCGGGACAATCGTCTGCAGGGCAAAACGATGTCGCAGATCAATTTCAAGCTGCTGCACATGTTCATCGCGGTCGCGGAGAACAAGAGCTTTCGCCAGGCCTCCGAGCAGCTCAACCGCTCGCAATCCGCGGTCAGCATGCAGATCAAGCTGCTGGAGGATCAGGTCGGCGCCGCGCTGTTTCATCGCACGACGCGACGCGTCGAGCTGACCGCGGAGGGACTGCAACTGCTGACGCATGCGCGGCGCGCGCTCGGCGAATGGGAGAACGGCCTGCGCGAGATCCGTGAGGTCATCGACATCCAGCGCGGCACGCTGTCGCTGGCCTGCGTCCCGACCATTGCCGCGACCATCCTGCCGCAGGCGCTGCACGCCTTCCAGGCGAGCTATCCCGGCATCAACATCAATCTGCGCGAGCTTGCGGCCGAGGACATGCTGGACTGCCTGCGCCGGCGCGAGGCGGATTTCGGCATCGGGCCGGAGATGGACGGCTCGACCGAGTTTCAGTTCGCGCCGCTGTTCAACGACCCGATCTATGCGCTGGCGACAAGAGCGTTTCCGTTTCGCAAGCGCAGCGCGGTCGACCTCACCGAACTGTCCGCCTATCCGATCCTGCTGAACTCAAAATCGGCGGCGCTGCGCTCGATGCTGGAGCGCGCGCTCGCCACGCGCAATCTGCAGATGAAGATCAAGTTCGAGGTCGAGCACAGCTACACGCTGGCCGCGCTGGCCGGCGCCGGTCTCGGCGTCGGCATCCTGCCGAAGGTCGCCTTGCCGCGGCCGGTCAGGAAGACGATGCAGGCGCTACCGATCGTCAATCCGACGCTGGAGCGCACCGTCTGCATCGTCTCGTTGCGCGGACAATCGTTCTCGCCGGCCGCCGGCGCGCTGACATCAGTGATTCACAAATTCCTCAAGCCGCGCCCTTAGGTCCGCCGGGCCAACCCGCAGAACGCGCCACCAAAATAGATCAGCGGCGTCTCCCCCTCACGCAGATGCATCGCGCGGACCGCGCCGACGAAGATCGAATGCGTGTCGTGCGCATGCTCGTCGATCAGCTCGCAGTCGAGCCCGATCAGCGCATCCTTAAGGATCGGCGCGCCCGTGGCAAGCGACAGCCAGCCGTCGGCGTCGGAAAACCGATCGTCCCGCTCGATGCCGCGGCGGCCGGCGAACACATTAGCCAGCTCGGCCTGGTCGGCGTGCAGCATGTTGACGCCGAACGCAGCGGTGCGCCGGATCAGGCCATGCGCGCTCGCCGAGCGGTTGACGCAGGCGATCAGCCGCGGCGGCGCGTCCGACAGCGAACAGACCGACGTCGCCGTCATCCCCGTTCTGTCGCCCGGCCCGCCCGCCGACAGGATCGTCACCGCGCCGGCGTGGTGGCGCATCGCCGCGCGATAGGACGCGGGGTCGACGCTCCCGTGAGCCGGAGCGGCGGCGGTCCGTGAAGCGGTCGAAAGCAGGCTGGTCGGTGCGTTCATCTGGCTGTTCCGGGCGAGAGGCGACGGTTTTGAATCGTATAGGCCAGCTCGACCGATCGCAGAAACGCAAATATCTAACCAGTTGTTCAGATCATCCGATCAATGCCGTCGGGCGTGTGCAGGCCGGCGAGCCACGGCAGCGCCTGATCGAATGCCGCGCGATGCGCGCGCGCGGCGACATCCATGTCGGCCAGCACCAGCCGCCTAATACTCAATCCCGAACTCGTCATAGAGGCGGCGGAACACGGCGGGCAGCACTTCGGTGAGATCTTCGGCGATCAGGCCGGGGCCCGCCTCGCTCGCGCTCTCGCCGTGCATCCAGGCGCCGATGCTGGCGGCCTCGAAGGCCGCGGCGCCCTGCGCCAGGAAACCCGCGATGATGCCCGACAGCACGTCGCCGGCGCCGGCGGTGGCGAGCCACGGCGGCGCATTGGCGGCGACGGTGGCGCGGCCGTCGGGAGACGCGATCACCGTGTCGGCGCCTTTCAGCAGCACCACCGCGCCGGAGCGCTCGGCCGCCGCGCGCACGCGCTCGAGCTTGGAGCGGCCGGGATGCTTGTTGGAAATATCGCTGAACAGCCGCGGAAACTCGCCCTCATGCGGCGTCAGCACCACCTGCTGACCGGCGCTAGCCTTGATCGCCTCGAACAGCCGGTCCGGCGCGCCGGCAAAGCTGGTCAGCGCGTCGGCGTCGAGCACCAGATGCCGCTGCGCCGACAGCGCGGTGTGGACGAAGTCACGGGTCCGCGCGCTGACCCCGGCGCCCGGACCGATTACGCAGGCATTGAGGCGCTTGTCGCCAAGCAGCTCGGCGAACTGGATCGGGTTGTCGACCGCGCGCACCATCACCGCGGTCAGCGCCGCAGCGTTGACGGCAAGCGCATCACGCGGCGAGGCCAGCGTCACGAGGCCGGCGCCGGCGCGCAGCACGGCGCGCGCGGCGAGCCGTGCCGCCCCGGTCGAGGCGAGATCGCCCGACACCACGACGGCGTGCCCCCGCGCGTATTTGTGGCCGTCGATCCGCGGTACCGGAAACGACCATCGCCAGGCCTCCGGCGCATTCTCCGCGGTCAGCGGCTTGATCTCGTCGAGCACCTGCGCGGCGATACCGATGTCGGCGACGCGCACCCGGCCGCAATACATCCGGCCCGGCAGCAACAGATGCGCGGGCTTCTTGCGGAAGAAGGTGACGGTCTCGGTGGCCTGCACGGCCGCTCCCATCACCGCGCCCGATGTGCCGTTGATGCCGCTCGGCAGGTCGACCGCCAGCACCGGCGTACCGTTGGCATTGATCGCCGCGATCATCTCCAGCGGATCGCCCTTTACCGGCCGGTTGAGGCCGGCACCGAACAGCGCGTCGACGATCAGCGCCGGCTTGCCGAGCGCCTGCGGGTTGAACGGCAGCACCGGATATTTCCAGCCCTTCGCCGCCAGCGCCGCGTCGCCCTGCAGGCTGTCGCGCTCGCAGAGCAGGATCACCGAGACCTCGCGGCCGCGCGCGGCAAGCTCGGCGGCAGCGACAAAGCCGTCGCCGCCATTGTTGCCGCGGCCGGCGACCACCACGATCGGCCCCTCCTCGACCAGGTCCATCGCGGCTTCCGCGACGGCCTGGCCCGCGCTCATCATCAGCGCGAAGCCCGGCGTTCCGGCTGCGATGGTCAGCCGGTCAGCGCGCTCCATCTCGGTCGTGGTCAGAACGTCCATGCCGAATCCTCAATCGCTTCGCCTTTTCGAGAGGCAATTCCTGTGACGTTCGCGGGGTTTCTACTGGCCGACTGCATACGGATTGATCTATTTGCCTATTTGTTAGGCTTGGATATCATAGCCCATGTGGTTCGATATCAGCCGATTGCCTGTTAAAAGGCTGATAACATTCTGAAATCGGGGACCTTAACAACTTGGCATAGACCCTGCTTTTGAGGAAGCCGCGCGCAAGGCCGCTTCATGCGGACCATTGCGCGTGTTTCCGGCCACCGGCCGGAAGCCTTAAGACCAACCAGACTGCGCCCCACGCGCATCGAACTCGACCCTGCAATCTGCAATGCCCGGGAGGCGCTCAGTGAAGAAGATTGAAGCCATCATCAAGCCCTTCAAGCTCGACGAGGTGAAAGAAGCGCTCCAGGAAGTCGGACTGCAAGGCATCACCGTCACCGAGGCCAAGGGATTTGGCCGCCAGAAGGGCCATGCCGAACTCTATCGCGGTGCGGAATACATCGTCGACTTCCTGCCCAAGGTGAAGATCGAGATCGTGATCGGCGACGACCTGGTCGAGAAGGCGATCGACGCGATCCGCCGCGCGGCGCAGACTGGCCGGATCGGCGACGGCAAGATCTTCGTCTCCAACATCGAGGAAGCCATCCGCATCCGGACCGGCGAATCCGGGCTGGACGCTATTTAAGGGCGGTGCTATCCGGATTTTCCGACGGCAAAAGAGAAAAAAGGCTGCTTCGGCAGCCTGATTTCGTTTGTGTAGTCACACGAACTCGCCAAAAGCGGGAATAACGTCGCTCTCCGCTGGAAACCGACCCGCACATCCATAAGGGGTATTCATGAAGACCGCCAAAGACGTCCTGAAATCGATCAAGGACAACGACGTCAAATACGTCGACCTGCGCTTCACCGATCCGCGCGGCAAGTGGCAGCACGTCACCTTCGACGTCAGCATGATCGACGATGACATCTTCGCCGAGGGAACGATGTTCGACGGCTCGTCGATCGCCGGCTGGAAGGCGATCAATGAATCCGACATGTGCCTGATGCCCGACCCGGTCACCGCGACGATCGACCCGTTCTTCGCCGAGACCACCATGGTCATCACCTGCGACGTGCTCGAGCCGACCACCGGCGAGCCCTACAACCGCGACCCCCGCGGCATCGCCAAGAAGGCCGAGGCGATGGTGAAGTCGATGGGCGTGGGCGACACCGTGTTCGTCGGCCCCGAGGCCGAGTTCTTCGTGTTCGACGACGTGCGCTATTCGGCCGAGCCCTACAACACCGGCTTCCGCCTCGACTCCTCCGAGCTGCCGATCAACTCGGCGACCGAATATGAGGGCGGCAACCTCGGCCACCGCATCCGCACCAAGGCCGGCTACTTCCCGGTGCCGCCGCAGGACTCGGTGCAGGACATGCGCTCCGAGATGCTCGGCGCGATGGCCAAGATGGGCGTCAAGGTCGAAAAGCATCACCACGAGGTGGCCTCGGCCCAGCACGAGCTCGGCATGAAGTTCGACACGCTGACGCTGATGGCCGACCATATGCAGATCTACAAGTACTGCATCCACCAGGTCGCCCACATCTACGGCAAGACCGCCACCTTCATGCCAAAGCCGGTCTACGGCGACAACGGCTCGGGCATGCACGTGCATCAGTCCATCTGGAAGGACGGCAAGCCGACCTTCGCCGGCAACAAATACGCCGACCTGTCGGAGACCTGCCTGCACTACATCGGCGGCGTCATCAAGCACGCCAAGGCGATCAACGCCTTCACCAACCCGTCGACCAACTCCTACAAGCGTCTGGTGCCGGGCTATGAAGCCCCCGTGCTGCTCGCCTATTCCGCGCGCAACCGCTCGGCGGCCTGCCGCATCCCCTACACCGCGAACCCGAAGGCCAAGCGCGTCGAGGTGCGTTTCCCCGACCCGATGGCCAACCCCTATCTCGGCTTCGCCGCGATGCTGATGGCCGGTCTTGACGGCATCAAGAACAAGATCGATCCGGGTCCGGCGATGGACAAGGACCTCTACGATCTGCCGAAGGAAGAGCTGAAGCAGATCCCGACCGTCTGCGGCTCGCTCCGCGAGGCGCTCGAGAGCCTCGACAAGGACCGCGCGTTCCTCAAGAACGGCGGCGTGTTCGACGACGACTTCATCGACGCCTATATCGAGCTGAAGATGACCGAGGTCGCGCGTTTCGAAATGACCCCGCACCCGGTGGAATTCGAGATGTACTACTCGCTGTAAATCTTGCGGCACCGACGACATGCGAAAGGCGCTTCCACCGGAAGCGCCTTTTGTTTTGGGTGAGAACGGTGCGTAGGATGGGTAGAGCGCAGCGAAACCCATCGCACCGGTGCAAGCCTTGAGATGATGGGTTTCGCTTCGCTCTACCCATCCTACGCAGGGCAGTTACACCTTCGCCTTGGCGAGCCGCCGTCCGTCGGCGTCGAGCGCGCCGAAGGTGCCGGCGATCATGTCCGGCGTCGGAATCATGCCGCCGAGCGACCAGCTCGCCGGCTCGCCCTCCTCGATCTTGACCCAGACGTTGCGGCGGAAGTCCGGGTTACCCTGCGCCTCGATCTCGACCATGAGGTCGGTGACGCGCTCCAGCAGCGCCTGCTTCTGCGCGACATCGAAGATGCCGCGGACGGTGGAAATGGTGACGTAAGGCATGGTCTCTCTCCATTGCTGAGGGTGTGACAACGCAGCGAAGATGGACCGGCACGGTCAAATCAGGCGGTGGCCGATCGGACAGAGATCGGGCAATATCTGCCACCGCCCGATCGCGCTGATCGGCTAGCATGACGGCAAATTCCGGAGGTCCCATGAAGCTTGCGATCCTCGCGCTGGAAGGCTGCATGCAATCGGCGGTCGCCGGCATCGCCGACATCCTCACCCTCGCCAACCACGTGATGCAGCTGCGCGGCGGCAAGGCGCGCTTCAGCTGGCAGACGCTCTCGCTCGACGGCAAGGCGGTGCGCGCCGGCGGCGGCAAGTTGCTCGCCGTCGATGGTACGGTGGGCAGGCGGACGGCGTGCGACGCGATCATCGTGCCGGGCAGCCTGGTCGATCATCTCACCGCCGAGCGCCTGCAACCGCAATATGACCGTGCCGGCGCCTGGCTGCGCCAGCAGCATGCCAGCGGCCGGCTGATCGGCGCATTCTGCAGCGGCGTGCTGCTGCTCGCCAATGCCGGCCTGCTCGACGGTCGCCGCGCCACCATCACGTGGTGGCTGCAGTGCGAGCTGCGTCGCCGCCATCCCAAGGTTGATCTCGCCGGTGATGCCGTGATCACGCAGGCCGATCGCCTGGTCTGCGCCGCTGGCCCGATGTCGTGGGTCGATCTGTTGCTGCGGCTGATCGAGCTCGTCGAAGGCGCGGAGGTCGCAAAGGTTTGCGCCGACTATGCGGTGATCGACACCGCGCAGCGCACCCAGGCGATCTTCATGCCGCTCGGCTACATGCTCGGCCAGGACCCGCTGCTGATCAAGGCGGACATGCTAGTGCGCCGCACCGGCAAGACCCCGAACACGGTGCGCGGCCTCGCGCATGCGCTCGGCCTCAGCGAACGCACACTGAACCGCCGCTTCCGCGAACTGACCCACGAGCCGCCGCAGGCCTTCATCATGCGCCGCCGCGTCGAGCACGCCCGCACGCTATTGGAAACAACGGCGCAGCCGATCAAGGCGATCGCCCGCGCCACCGGCTATGAGGACGAGAGCAGCTTTCGAAAGGCCTTCCGCAAGCTCACGCTGACATCGCCGCAGGCCTATCGCGCGCAACGATCGATGCGCGCGGCCTGATCGCGGGAAGCCCCGGAAGACTACGGTCAGCAACGCTGACGAACCTGATGACGTGATGCGAACCGCACACAAGGTTGTGTTTCCGGGATCGACAACGCCTGGGCTCGGGTGTTCACTGCCGGCAAGGACCCGAAAGCGGCCTCCGATAAAACACACATTCATTTTTCTGCATGGGGAGAAACGAGATGTCTTTCGTCGCTCGACGAATGGCGGCGCTTTCGACCGCCATCACCATTCTCGCTGTCTGTGCTGGCAGCGCATTCGCCCAGAAGAAATACGACACCGGCGTAACCGATACCGAAATCAAGATCGGCAACATCATGCCGTATAGCGGGCCGGCATCCGCCTACGGCACCAGCGGCCGGGCCCAGGCGGCCTATTTCCGCAAGATCAACGCCGAGGGCGGCATCAATGGCCGCAAGATCAACTTCATCTCCTATGACGACAGCTACAGTCCGCCGAAGACGGTCGAGCAGGCGCGCAAGCTGGTCGAAGGCGACGAGGTCTTGCTGATCTTCGCCTCTCTCGGCACGGCATCCAACGGCGCGATTCAGAAATACATGAACGTGAAGAAGGTGCCGCAGCTGTTCATTCAGACCGGTGCCACCAAGTGGAACGATCCGCAAAACTTCCCATGGACCATGGGCTGGCAGCCCAGCTATCAGAGCGAGGGACGGATCTACGCCAAGCACATCCTGAAGGAAAAGCCGGGCGGCAGGATCGCGGTCCTCTACCAGAACGACGATTATGGAAAGGACTATCTCAAGGGCCTGAAGGACGGCCTCGGCGACAAGGCGGCGTCGATGATCGTAATCGAGGATGCGTATGAGGTGGCCGAGCCGACGATCGACACGCACATCGTCAAGATGAAATCGATGAATGCCGACGTATTCGTCGACATCGCCACACCGAAATTCGCGGCGCAGGCCATCAAGAAGGCGGCCGAGATCGGCTGGAAACCGCTGCACATCCTCAACTCGGTAGGTTCCTCGCTCGGCGCCGTGATCCAGCCTGCCGGCTTCGAGAACGCACAAGGCATCATTTCGGTGGCCTACCTGATGGATCCGCTCGATCCGCAATGGAAGGACGATCCCGGCATGAAGGCGTTCGACGAGTATCTCTCCAAATATTTCCCCGAAGGCAATCGGGCCGACAGCCTGATTATGACAGGGTACAATGCGGCTCAGACGCTGGTTCAGGTGCTTAAGCAGTGCGGCGACGATCTCACGCGCGCCAACGTCATGAAGCAGGCCGCCAACCTGAAGGCCTTCCGCACCACCAACTTGCTGCCCGGCATCACAATGAACACCAGCCCGATCGATTTCGCGCCGATCAAGCAGATGCAGCTCAGACGACTCAAGGGCGAGCGATGGGAGCTGTTCGGGCCGATGCTCAGCGCGGAAGTGGGAGGTTAGCCGACCGCAGCCCCTCACTGCGCCGCCCGGCGGTCCGAGCGTTATCCGCGTCATTGCGAGGAGTTCGCGACAAAGTTGCAAAGCAATTTTGCGCTGAAGCGGCGAAGCAATCCACCTCTCCGCGTATCCGGAAAGATGGATTGCTTCGCTTCGCTCGCAATGACGCTAGTAGCCTTGGATCTGTAGGATGGGTAGAGCGCAGCGAAACCCATCATCTCGCCCCCTGCACAAGCGATGGGTTTCGCTTCGCTCTACCCATCCTACGGAGCTTGACCTACACCCGGAACAGCTTCGCGTACCTCGCCTTGATCTCCTCCGACTGCACCTGCACCTGGGCCGGATCGGCCTTGAGCATTTTCAGTTTGTCGAGCGGCACGTGACCGGCCTTCTCCTTCACCTTGGCGTGGAACGAGCGGTGCGCGAATTCGTCGGCCAGCATCTGCTGCGTCTCGGCGCTGAAGAAGTAGCTCTGGAACAGCCGCGCCGCATTCGGGTTCGGCGCGTTCTTGAAGATGCCGCTCGGGACGATGATCAGCGGCGCGCCCTCGGCCGGATAGACCACCTCGACCGGCTTGCCCTGATCCTTGGCCAGCACGAGGTTGTAGTCGTTACCGTCGGCCATCACCGCGCGCTCGCCGAGCAGAATCTTCTTCGGCGGATCGGCCGCCGACTGCACCTGCATCACGCGCTGCTGCGACAGCTTCTCCAGATACGGCCAGCCGAGGTCGCGTGCCAGCACGAAGGTCGCGGTCATGATCGCGCCGGAATAGCTCGGGTGGCCCTTGACGATTTTGCCGCGCCACTTGGGATCGAGCAGGTCGGCGTAGCTCTTCGGCGCCTCCTCGCGCTTCACCTGCTCGGTGTTGTAGCCGATTACCTCGAACCAGGCGCAGGATGTCGCCGAGGTGCCGTCGGGATCGATCTGGTCGGCCGGAAAATGCCTGGCGACGTCCTCCGGCACATAGGCCGCGAGCCAGTCGTTCTTCTTCCAGTCGAGGTAATGCGCGGGATCTGTGGAATTGGCGACGTCGACGGCGTTGATGCCGCTGCCCTGCTCCTGTGCGATGCGCTGGAAGATGCGTTCCGCGCCCGAGCGCTCGACGCGGACGCTGATCCCGGGATATTTCTGCTCGAAGTCACGCGCGAGACGCTCGGCCGTGTTCAGCTCCAGCGCGCTGTAGAACGAGATCTTGCCTTCCTTCTTGGCGGCTGCGATCAGCTCCGGCGTCACGGCTTCCGCCGGCGGCGCCGCCGCGCGCAGCGGCTCCGCGAATACCATGCCAGCGGCGGTGGCCGCCGTCACCTTGAGCCAGTCGCGCCTCGACCATTTGCGGTCCTGCATTCCATACTCCCTGAAATCGGGCCGTTGACCGGCCGCGCCTTTGTCGCGGGAGCTTAGCGCGTAGGATGGGTAGAGCGAAGCGAAACCCATCAAATAGCGGCCGCATCAGGGATGATGGGTTTCGCGCAGTTTATCATCGGGCCGCGCTTGCGGACCCGTTGGCATCCAAGTCACGCCGCGGCTACGTCTTCGCGGGCGGATTCTCGCGCAGGAAGCGTTCGAGATCGGGCTGCACGGAATAAGGCTGCGGAACCGGATCGCCCTGAAAGTCGACCTGAAGATCAAGGCAGCGCCGCAGCATCCGCGCCAGCTCGCCGCGCCGATAGGGCTTGGTCAGCAGCGGAATGCCGTGACCGCCACGCCCCTGCTGTGCGGGCAGCACGCCGTCGCTGTAACCCGAGGTGAACAGCACCCGCAGTGCCGGGCGCCCGGCCATCAGCGTCTCCGCCAATTGCCGGCCGTTCATGCTGCCGGGCATCACGATATCGGTGAACAGAAGGTCGAACGCGGTGCCGCGTTTGACGATCTCGAGCGCGGCGTCCGCGTTCGCAGCGACCAGCACGTTGTAGCCGAGGCTTTCGAGCTGGCCCGTGACATAGTCTCGGATCGTAGGGTCGTCCTCCACGCACAGGATCGTCTCGTCGCCGCCCCTGACGGGCAGATCGTCCTTCTCCGCCGCACGCTGTGCGGTGCCGTCGGCCTTCGGCAGATAGATCCTGAAGATGGTGCCGCGCCCCTGCTCGCTCTTGACCTCGATCCCGCCGCCGCTTTGTTTGACGAAGCCGAACACCATGCTGAGCCCGAGCCCGGCGCCCTGCCCGACCTCCTTGGTGGAAAAGAACGGATCGAAGATCTTCTCCAGATGCGTCGGCGAAATGCCGGTGCCGGTATCGGTCACCTCGATCACGAGATGATCGCCGGCGCGCTCGACGCCGCACGCCACGGCGTCGGGAATCCCGAGCTGGATGTTGCGGGTCGCAAAGCTCAGCGTGCCGCCGTCAGGCATGGCATCGCGCGCATTGATGGCGAGATTGACCAGCGCAGCACCAAGCTGGCTGCGGTCGACGAAGGCGAGCCAGGCGTCGCGGCTGAGCTCCGTCCTGATCTCGGTCTGCGAGCCGAGCGTCTGCGACAGCAGCCGGGCCACCTCGCCGACCAGGTCGTTGACGTCGGTCTCGCCGGGCTGCAGCGGTTGCTTGCGCGCGAATGCCAGGAGGCTCGAGGTGAGCTGCGCGCCGCGATCGGCGGCATCGCTGATCAGCTTGGCGATTGCGGCGAGTTGCGGGTTGTCCTTGACGCCGTCGGCGAGGATCTCGATCGTGCCGGTGATCACGGTCAGCATGTTGTTGAAGTCGTGCGCGATGCCGCCGGTCAGCCGCCCCAGCGATTCCGACTTCTGCGCCTGGATCAACTGCTCCTCGGCGATCCGGCGCTGGCTGACGTCCCTGACAAAGGAATTGATGATCCAGCCGTCACCGCGGCGCAGCGCGTTGAGGGACACCTCGACATAGAACCGGTGACCGTCGCGGTGCAGGCACGCCGTTTCATAGCGCATGCCCATGCCGCCGGCCGCGGTCTCCTGCAGGAAGCGGGTGATCCGCTGCCGGTGCGCGAGGCGCAGCTCCTCCGGAAACACCAGTTCGACCACCCGATAACCAACCGCCTCGGAGCGCGTCCAGCCGGTCAGCACCTCGGCCTGCGGGCTCCAGTCGAGAATGACGCCGTCCTGGTCGGTCTGGACGAAGGCGTCGAGCGCGGTCCTGACGATGGCTTGCGCCATCTGCTCGCTCTCGACCAGCGCCTGGTATGCCCGACGCTGCGCGGTGACGTCGTGCAGTACGGCGACCGCGCCCCGCAGATTGCCGGTATCGTCGCGCAGCGGCCGCGCGTTGACGACAAGGAAGACGGCCGGTTGCGGCGGTTGCGGTTTGACGATCAGCTCGAAATCGTCGACGTCATCGCCGCGCAGCGCACGCGCCATCGGCGTGTCCGGGATCGGCATCACGGTGGTGCCGTCGGCATAATAGTTCTGGAAGGTGCGAACGCCGGTCAGGGTATCAAAACCGGGTTCGACACTGTACAGCCGTCGCGCCGCGGCGTTGACGATCACGATCATCCCGTGCTCGTCGGCGACCACCACCGGATCGCGGATGCTCTCGACGGTCTTCTCCAGCAGGTGCTGCCTGCTGCCCAGCTGCGCCGACAATTCGGCAAGCGTCGCCGCGAGCTGAGCGGTCTCGCCGTCATCGCTTGAGCCGAGCGAGACCTGCTGGCCGCGCGACAACGCCTCCGCCGCCCGCACCGGCTGGGCGGGCGTCCTGGACAGCGATCTCGCAATCACCTCAGCCGTCATCAATACCACCGCAACCGCGCCACCCGCGAGCAGAACGCCCGGCCAGGTTACGCCATGGATGAAGCCCAGCGCGAGCAGGAGCGCGGCGACGGGAAACAACATCCCCATCGCCAGACGGCCCGACAAATTCATCCCGACCAACCCCTCGTGTCGGCTGCACCCGAAAATGGAAAAGGAAAAGCAGTATTCGGAAAGGGTCGTCGGCGCCGGAGCAAATATCCCTGTTGCTTAGCCGAGTCCGGCGCCGCAATCCGCCACTTTCGTATCCGTATTAGTACGGAGGAAGGCCGATTCCGGCGCACGCGCAATACCGGAAGAATAGCTGCGACCTGTCGACCAGCGGTACATCTCGCCGGCAGCACAACTCAACATACCGAGAATTTGCAGGAGGGCCCCGGAGTGCATGTTTGGCGCCGTGGTCAGCCGTCGGCCGAACGCGCCAGGCGGGATGCCGACATGGTCGCTCGCCAAACATGGACCACTCCCACGTTTCTGGGTCCAGCCCAGCCCTCGCCGGCGCTTGGCGACGCTCTCAACGCCGACTTACGACACCTCGAAGTAACGTGCCTCGGCTGCGAGACGCATCGTGAGGCGGCCGAGCAGGACCTCGATCCACGAGCTCGAGCGCCCCGTGGCAAGCGGTGTTCCCGATTGCGGACGAACAATATCTCGGCCAAAATCGTCGGGACAGTTCAGGAAGGATGAGCTTACAAAAGAGAGACGATGTGATGTGCAGGCCGCATCCTCATCCCTCGTAGGCTTAAGCTGCAAATACCGATCTGGGTCCCGTTGAATGTTAGCGCGCCGAAGAGCGGATCTGCTCTCAAGGCGGGTGACTTTGCATTTGCTACGGAGCACAAAATGGATTCCATGCTGAAGGACAGGGTCGCGGAAGGGCGGCTCGTGAGCTTGGAAGAGCAGCTTTCGAACCTCGCGCGCGAAGCAGGAGTCAGCCCTTCCGGCCCGCCGACCGGCAAGAAAGCGTTTCACGCGCCGCTAGAAGCGGTTCATCGATTGGCGGATTGGCGCCACCTGGCCATTGTCGGTTCCGTGCTGGCAGCATGCATAGGTGGCGCTGCTTGGTGGTGGTCGTCACCCAGCGATACGGCGATGGTGGCCTCCCCTGGCCACTCCTCACCTCCTGCGCAAACCCCGCCGAAAGACGCCGCGCCGAAAGACGTTGCGCCGACTGCCGCCGCACTTTCTTCCGACTTGGCGCAGCAGCTTCAACCGATGGCGCGCGATCTCGCGGCCTTGAGGCAGGCGGTCGAACAGCTTGAGGTGAGGCAAGAACAATTGGTCCGCGACCATAAAAATGTCGCAAGCCAACTCGAGGCGAGCCAAGCAGAAATGGCACGCAGCAAAGATATCATCGACCAGATCAAGGCGACCCAGGATCAGATGGCGCGCGAGAGCGAGACGGTCACCGAGCGGCTCAACGCAAGCCAGGACCAGCTGGCCGGTGTCATTGCGAACGCCGCAGAGCCGAAGGTGAGCCCCGAACAGCCAAAGGTAAGCCCCGAACAGCCAAAGGTAAGCCCCGAACAGCCAACGGTAGCCCCGGAAATACCACTGCCGCGTCCGCGGCCGTCGACCGATGTTGCCCAGGCGCGCAAACCGGCGCCAACCCCGACGCGGCCGCACGCCACCAGCAAACCGCAACCGCCGGCATGGCCATGGTCAGTGCGCTAATGCCGTGACGTGCTGCTTCCTGCGTGCCGTCGACGCGGCAACGGCCGATACCTGCACTTTGCGATCAATGAAGCAACACGAAGAGGCCGCTGGCGCTGGTCAGCGGCCTCTTGAACCTGATCTTAAATGAACGTCTTGGTGGTAAAATCTTTGCCTCAGGTCCGCCTTTATTAAACGGGGAATTTGCCACACAGTGAAGTCCCAACAGGTGCGATGCTCAACGGAACTCTTGTGACGTTGCGGGGACAACACACTTTGCTTTCGTGACGTCCTGAGTTCTAGGAACGATCTACTCGCCTGCCGCTCGGCTCCCATCGATTGGCCAAGGAAAGCCCCGCGTCTTTCATGGCTTCCCGAACCGAGGTTCGACAAACCGACCCGACGGACAGGCGACGCCGCACCTTTGGTGTCGTCCCTGCGAAGGCAGGGACCCATAACCACCGACGGTCCTTGTTGAGCAGTGCCGCAACGACGAGTCCCCCTCCACAACAACCGCTGCGGAGCATCCCTGCTTTCGTAGGGACGACGGCGCGTTTTTCGGAGACGACGTCGTGATTAACGCGCAGGGACGGTGGCGGTGAAACCGTCCTACGCCGCCCGCCGCCGTTCGCGCAGCGCGTCGCCGAAGGCTTCGAACAGGGCGCGGTTGATCGGATTGCGCTGCGGATCGTATTCGGCGTGCCACTGCACACCCAGCGCAAAACCCGGCGCATCGGCGATGCGGATCGCCTCGATGGTGCCGTCCTCGGCGATGCCCTCGATCACGACGCGCTTGCCGGGCTCGAGGATGCCCTGGCCGTGCAGCGAATTGACTCGAATGGTCTCCCGGCCGAGGATTTTTGCGAACGCGCCGCCCGGTGTCAGCGCGACGTCATGACGGTCGGCGAACACAACGGTCGGGTCAGGATGGATCTCGCCGTTCTCCAGCCGCGGCATCCGGTGGTTCATGCGGCCCGGAATCTCGCGGATCTCCGGATGCAGCGAGCCGCCGAAGGCGACGTTCATCTCCTGCAGGCCGCGGCAGATGCCGAAGATCGGCACGCCGCGCGCGACGCAGGCTTCCGACAGCGCCAGCGCAACGTCGTCGCGGTGGATGTCGTAGGGCTCGTGGGCGGCGCAAGGTTCGGTATTGAAGCGGGTCGGATGAACATTGGCGCGGGCCCCGGTCAGCACCACGCCGTCGACCACGTCGAGCAAGGCACTGACCTCGGTGATTTCGGGGCTGCCGGCGAACATCAGCGGCACCGCGCCCGACACCTCGGCAACCGCGCGAAGGTTGCGCTCCCCGACCATCTGGACTGTGAAACGATTTTCGATGCGATGGGCGTTTCCGATCACGCCGACCACGGGCCGTCTCATTATTGAAGTCTCGCGCAATGATTCTTCTAAGTTTGCGACGTTGCGGAGACGATCATGCCTTCGAGTTCCCGCCGGATCAACTATCTATATCTGCACAGGGGGGCTTGCAGTCCTGCACAGATTCGCGCCCCTCGCGACCCAAAGCCGGCCAGATGCCCACCGATCGCGCCCGGCCCCGCACCCCGTCAGCGGCGAACCGGCACGGCCCCGCCAGCTTGATCCCGGCGGGGTTTTCGCCAAAGACTGCTCGAAACACCGTCGCGAAGGGGGAATCACCCGTGACAGACTCGGCTGACAATCGCCTGCAGGCCCGCAACGACTTGGCATGGGCGATCGCCGTCGGCGGCATCGGCGTGGTGCTGTTCGCTGCCCTGCTGACCTTCGCCTGGCATTTTGCCGCGACCTTGTTCCTGCTGTTCGCCGGCATGCTGCTCGGGGTCGCCCTCAATGCCATGACCACCCTGCTCGGCCGGCTGACCAAGCTGCCCCACGCGTTGCGGCTTGCGATCGTCTGCCTGGCGATGGCCGGGCTGCTGTCGGGCATCGTGTTCCTCGGCGGCACCACGATCGCGCAGCAGGCCACGGTGCTGAGCAACACGATCAAATCGCAGCTCGGCAGCGTCAAGGACTTCCTCGAACAGCACGGGGTCGACACCAGCTATCTCGATTTCACCAATGCCGCGGGCGAGGCAAAGGGCGAAGGCACCGCCGTGACGACGACGACAACGACGCCCCCATCGTCGCAGTCCCATGGCATCCCCGGCGCCGGCGCGCTGGCCTCAAGCGGCGGCGCCATCATCAGCCAGACGCTGAAGGTGCTACTCGGCACCGTCAGCGTCGTCGGCAACTTCTTCATCGTGCTGTTTCTCGGGCTCGCCTTCGCGGCCCAGCCAAGCATCTACCGCGCCGGGCTGTTGTTCATCGCGCCGGTCAAGTACCGCGCGCAGGCGACCATCATCGTCGACCACATCGGCGAGACACTAGAGCGCTGGCTGATCGCGCAGATCATCACGATGACGGCGGTATTCCTCGTCACCTGGATCGGGCTTGCCATCATCGGCATTCCGAGCTCGTTCATCCTCGGCATCCAGGCCGGCCTGCTCGCCTTCATTCCGACGGTCGGCGCGATCCTCGGCGGGCTGATCGTGGTGCTCGCGAGCCTTGCGACCGGATGGATCGCGGCGCTGTCGGCCTTCATCCTGTTCCTCGGCGTCCACGCGCTGGAAAGCTACGTGCTGACGCCGATCATCCAGCGCCAGGCGCTCGACATCCCGCCGGCCACGCTGTTCGCGTTCCAGATCCTGCTCGGCGTCGTGTTCGGCATCTGGGGGCTGGCGCTGGCGCTGCCGCTGATGGCGATCGCCAAGGTGATGATCGACCACTTCAAGACGGAGGATCCGGCGCGGGCCGCGTGACCGCACGTCAGGAGAGCAGCAGCACCGTTCCCGCGACCATCAGCATCACGCCGGCCAGCATCACCATCGGCCAGCGACTCTTCGGCGGCTGGTATCGCCCCTGCGCGCGCCGTTCGGCGATCAGCGCGGTCTCGTATTCATGCGAGTCCGAGAACAGGCAGGCGAAACCGCTGCGCGCCGAAACCGCGTCGGCTTCGAGCGACATCAGGGCTGACTGCGGATTGCGGGTGCGGATCGACTCCATGCCCGAAAGCATGGGATCGAATGGTTAACCACTCGTTACCGCACTCATGCCCGGACGCTCGCCGGCTTTTGCCGCGCCGAAGCCGGCAGGCCCGCGGTCTTGCGCCGCCAGTTCTCCAGCGAGAGCGGCAATTCCTCCGCTGCCTCGACGCGGTTGCGGCCGCCGCGCTTGGCCTGGTAGAGCGCGGTGTCGGCCGAGGCCAACAGCACCTCGAGCTCGGTGCCGGCGGGACCGCCTGCGACGCCGATGCTGACCGTGGTGTCGACCGCGCCTTCCTCGCAGGTGATGTTGCTGTTCTCGAAGGCTTCGCGCACGCGCTCGGCGACCAGCACACCCTCCTCCAGCGAGCACGGCAGCAGCGCCGCGAATTCCTCGCCGCCGATCCGGCCCGACAGATCGCTGATCCTGAGGCTGTTGACCACGACAGCGGAGAACAGCTTCAGGATCTCGTCACCCGCGGGATGGCCGAAGCGGTCGTTGATTGACTTGAAGTGATCGATGTCGAAGATCATCACGGTGACCGGCCGGCCGGCAATGGACTCGCGCTCGATCACCCGCGCGCAGGCCTCGGTGAAGCCGCGGCGGTTGAGCATGCCGCTCAGGGGGTCGATCGACGCGGCCGTCTTGTGCACGGCCACCGCGCGGTCCGACACCATCATGAAGATCACGAACACCGTGCCGATCGCGTACAGCACGAGTTCGATCGAAAACAGCGTGACCCAAAAGCTGGAGACGAAATTCTGGCCGTTCAATCGCAGCAGGTCGCCGACCAGGATCGGCAGCATCAGGACGCAACCGTGCGCGACCGGGATGACGATCGCAAGCCAGCGCCGTTGCATCGCGCGGCGGCGCTCGCTCCACAGTTCTGATGCGGTCAGCGCGGCGTAGATCGCGACGATCCCGGCACCGATCGTCAGGCGCATCGCGGGATCCTCAACCGTCGTCACCGCCCCGATCCATGCGATCGGGCCGAGCACGAGGCCCAGCAAATTGGCCTTGCGGCCGTGGAAAATGCGCGCGGCATTCCAGACCAGGCCGCAGGCGGCGAAGCCGATCGCATTGAGGCCCAGCAGAACCATCGGATCGAGCGTCGAACTGCCGACCGTCCAGACCGCGACCGAGGCCGCGCCGAGCAGATAGGCGGTGCCCCACCATTTCAGCGCGGAAATGTTCTCCTGCCTGCCGAACAACCACAGCATGGCGCCGAGCATGCCCGCGACCATGGTGGCGAACAAATAAAGTGTCGATGGATCGAACGACATAAACTCACCCCAGCCCGGTGTGATGCAACGTTCGCAGGCGCAAATAAATACGGTGATGCAGCGCCATTGCGAGCCCGCAAGCTAGAAGGTGCGAGTTCCAATTTCGTTTGCACGCACACGCAAGTTTTCATGAAAAACTGCGCTAATTCGCGCAGAAGCATCGCCGGTCGGACGCAGCAAAAAGGGCGCCTCGCGGCGCCCTCTGCAACTCGATGCCCGCGGCAATTGCCGCGAATTTTAGAACTCGAATTAGCGCTTCGAGAACTGGAAGGACTTGCGGGCCTTCGCCTTGCCGTACTTCTTGCGCTCGACCGAGCGGCTGTCGCGGGTCAGGAAGCCGCCCTTCTTGAGGACGCCGCGCAGCTCGGGCTCGAAGTTGGTGAGCGCCTTCGAGATGCCGTGGCGGACAGCACCGGCCTGGCCGGAGAGACCGCCGCCGGCGACGGTGCAGATCACGTCATACTGGCCGTTACGGGCGGCAGCGACCAGCGGCTGCTGGATCATCATGCGCAGCACAGGGCGGGCGAAGTAGACCTCGAACTCGCGGGTGTTGACCGAGATCTTGCCGGAGCCCGGCTTGACCCAGACGCGGGCGACCGCGTCCTTGCGCTTGCCGGTGGCGTAAGCGCGGTTGTACTTGTCGACCTTCTTGACGTATTTCGGCGCGTCGGGAGCGGCCGGCTTGACCTGCGAGAGCTGGTCGAGGGACTGCAACGTATCGGACATTATGCGGCCCTCGTGTTCTTGCGATTCAGGGAAGCGATATCGACCTTCTCGGGGCTCTGCGCTTCATGCGGATGATCGGCACCCGGATAGACGCGCAGATTGCCCATCTGCATGCGGCCGAGCGGACCACGCGGGATCATGCGCTCGATCGCCTTCTCGACGACGCGCTCGGGGAAGCGACCCTCGAGGATCTGCTTCGCGGTGCGCTCCTTGATGCCACCGATGAAGCCGGTGTGCTTGTAGTAGGTCTTCTGGTCGCGCTTGCGACCGGTCAGCACCACATGCGCGGCGTTGACGATGATGACGTTGTCGCCGCAATCGACATGCGGGGTGTAGGTGGGCAGGTGTTTGCCGCGCAGGCGCATCGCGACGAGCGTGGCGAGACGACCGACGACCAGACCCTTGGCGTCGATCACGACCCACTTCTTCGTCACTTCGGCGGGCTTGGCCGAGAACGTGCTCATGTGTGAAATCCGTGAAAAAGAAATCGGCGCCGTATGCGCCGAACTGGCAGCTTTCTAGAGAAGCCGCGATCGCGCGTCAACGCCCACGCGCTCAAATTACATCAGAAAAAACAATGGCTTGCAATTATGGTGCAATAATACCGTAGAAAAGCCTATTGATTTGGAATGGAATAGGTCGCCGTGACATGGGCGATGGGATCGGGAGACGAGCCGGACAGCAGGTTGACCTCGCCGACCGCGAGCCGCTTGCCGAGCTTGAGCAGCCTCGCCACCGCAAGTACGTCCTGCCCCGGCTGACCCTTGCGCAGGAAGTTGATGTTGAGGTTGGTGGTCACGGCAAGGCCAACCGGCCCGATCGCCGACAGCAGCACCACGTACATCGCGAAATCCGCCAGGCCCATCAGGGTCGGCCCGGACACCGTACCGCCAGGCCGCAGCATGCGCTCGCTGAAGCGCTGGCGCAGCAGGGCCGTCTCGCCGTCGGCGCTTTCGATCCGGACATCGTCGTAGACGAACGCCTGCGGGAATTCCCTCCGCAGGAACTCCTCCACGTCAGCCACGCTCATTTTCGCAGTCGCCATGCCGTCCCTGCCCTCGCTTCAGCCTGCCTGTTACATTAAGTTGTCACAGAGACCAAAGTGGAATTTCAGCATGTCCGCCCAAGCCGCCCGCGCCGAAGCGCCGCAACACCAGCCGATCCTGCTGCGCGAGACCGTCGGCAGTATCGCGCTACTGACGCTCAATCGCCCCGGAGCGCGCAACAGCCTCTCCGAGGGCCTGATCGCCGAGCTGCACGCCGCCCTGAACGATGTCGGCGGCGACAAGCGCATCCGCGCCGTCGTGCTCGCCGCCAAAGGCCCGGCGTTCTGCGCCGGCCACGACCTCAAGGAGCTTACCGCGCGCCGTAGCGATGCCGACCGCGGCCGCGCCTATTTCGCGCAAATCATGAACGCCTGCAGCGCGATGATGCAGGCCATCGTGCGCCTGCCGAAGCCGGTGGTCGCATCCATCCAGGGCATCGCCACCGCGGCCGGCTGCCAGCTCGTCGCAAGTTGCGACCTCGCGGTCGCCTCCGAAGCGGCGGCGTTCGCGACGCCGGGCGTCGACATCGGGCTGTTCTGCTCGACGCCGATGGTGGCGCTGTCGCGCAACGTGCCGCGCAAACAGGCCATGGAGATGCTGCTGACCGGAGAGCCGGTCTCGGCGGCAACGGCGCAGAGCATCGGCCTCGTCAACCGCGTGGTATCCGCTGGCACCGAACGCGACGCCGCGATCGCGCTGGCCGAGAAGGTCGCGCTGAAATCGGCCTACACCGTCAAGCTCGGCAAGGAAGCGTTCTATCGCCAGGCCGAGATGAACCTCGCCGATGCCTATCGCTTCGCCGCCGAGGTGATGACCGAAAACATGATGGCGCGCGACGCCGAGGAAGGCATCGGTGCCTTCATCGAGAAGCGCGATCCGAAGTGGCAGGACAAGTGACGACCTGAGGTCGTCATTCCGGGATGGTGCATTAGCACCAGACCCGGAATCTCGAGATTCCGGGTTCTCGCTGCGCGAGCCCCGGAATGACAAACCCGGAAGAAAAATGAATCACGACGCCTACGACGACAATTACATCCGCAGCATTCTGAACAACGTCAAGACCATCGCGATGGTCGGCGCCTCGCCGGTCAATGTGCGGCCGAGCTATTTCGCGTTCAAATATCTGGCGCAGCGCGGCTACGACATGATCCCGGTCAACCCCGGCCATGTCGGCAAGACGCTGATGGGCAAGCCGTTCATCGCCTCGCTTGCGGACATCGATCGGCCGATCGACATGATCGACATCTTCCGCAATTCAAGCCACATCATGCCCGTGGTCGAGGAGGCGCTGAAATTGTCAACGCCGCCGAAGGTGATCTGGATGCAGCTTGGCGCACGCGACGACGCCGCGGCCGAGAAGGCGGAAGCCGCGGGCCTCAAAGTGGTGATGAACCGCTGCCCGAAGATCGAGTATGGCCGGCTGTCGTCGGAGATCTCGTGGATGGGCGTCAACTCGCGCACGCTGAGTTCCAAGCGTGCGCCGATCCCGACGCAGGGCATGCGGCTGTCGCTCAATCGCACGAGCTTCGGCGGCGGACAGACCGCGGCGTCCGACCGCGCGGCAAAGAACAAGACCGAGACGACCTGACATCGCGGCGGAATAATCGCTGCGATCATCCGGTATAGCGCGGGATGCCCCTCCAAAAACTGGCGATGCGCCCAACTCGCTTGACGGCGGGCGCCGTCGCCATCAGCATGCCGCGCGTTTCGACCAGGCCACAACAGGATACTAAAGAATGACCGATCGCCTTCCGGGATTTTCCACCCTCGCCGTGCACGCCGGCGCGCAGCCTGATCCCACCACCGGCGCGCGGGCGACACCGATCTACCAGACCACGTCATTCGTCTTCAACGATGCCGACCACGCGGCCTCGCTGTTCGGCCTGCAGGCTTTCGGCAACATCTATACCCGCATCGGCAACCCGACCAATGCCGTGCTCGAGGAACGTGTCGCAGCCCTCGAAGGCGGCACCGCGGCGCTCGCCGTCGCTTCCGGTCACGCGGCGCAGGTCGTCGTGCTGCAGCAGCTGTTGAAGCCCGGCGATGAGATCATCGCGGCACGCAAGCTCTATGGCGGCTCGATCAACCAGTTCACGCACGCCTTCAAGGCGTTCGGCTGGAACGTGGCCTGGGCCGACCCAGATGAGATCGAAAGCTTCGAGCGCGCGGTGACGCCGCACACCAAGGCGATCTTCATCGAGTCGATCGCCAACCCGGCCGGCAGCATCACCGATATCGAGGCGATCGCGGCCGTTGCGCGCAAGGCCGGCGTGCCGCTGATCGTCGACAACACGCTGGCCTCGCCCTATCTGATCAAGCCGATCGACCACGGCGCCGACATCGTCGTGCACTCCCTGACCAAGTTCCTCGGCGGTCACGGCAACTCACTCGGCGGCATCATCGTCGATGCCGGCACCTTCGACTGGTCGAAGGACAACAAATATCCGATGCTGAGCGAGCCGCGCCCGGAATATCACGGCATCCGGATCCAGGAGACCTTCGGCAACTTCGCCTTCGCGATCGCCTGCCGCGTGCTCGGCCTGCGCGACCTCGGCCCCGCGCTGTCGCCGTTCAACGCCTTCATGATCCTGACCGGCATCGAGACGCTGCCGCTGCGCATGCAGAAGCACTGCGACAACGCCAAGGCGGTGGCGGAATTCCTCTCCACCCACCCCGCCGTGTCGGCGGTGAACTATGCCGGCCTGCCCGGCGACAGGTACAACGCCTTGCAGCGCAAATATGCGCCGAAGGGAGCCGGGGCGGTGTTCACGTTTAGCCTTAAGGGCGGCTATGACGCCGGCGTCAATCTGGTGTCGAACCTGCAGCTGTTCTCGCATCTCGCCAATGTCGGCGACACCCGCTCGCTGGTGATCCATCCGGCCTCCACCACCCACAGCCAGCTCGACGACGCCGCCAAGGTGAGGTCGGGCGCGGCGCCCGAGGTGGTGCGGCTTTCGATCGGCATCGAGGACAAGGAAGACCTGATCGCCGACCTCGACCAGGCCCTGCGCGCCTGATCCCGCACTTGTTCCGGAGCGGTGCGCCGCATCGCTCCGGCAGCTTGCCCAAGGCGGCGGGCCTCCCGTTAACGCTTAATACCGACGGGCCTCTCGTTAACGTTCAATCCGGCTTAAAGTGGCAGTGATAGGCTCCGGATGATTCGGGAGACCATTGATGCTGCGCTGGACATTGCCGCTCGCGATCGCATTGTTTGCGATCCCGCCTGCTGACGCCGCCGACGGCCCGGCCGTCGCCAAGAGCGCGACCGTCAAGGCCGCGCGCCAGCTGCCGGCGGGCCTGCCGCACCGGCATTACGCCTACCGCACCACGATCACATCGCCGACCTATGTGCGGCGCGGACGCCAGCTCGTGATCGTCGAGCAGCCCGTGGTGATCCCGCTCAATTCCGAGCCGTATATCCCGTTCGTGCCCGGCGAGCCGCTGCTGCCGGGGTCATCGTCGCTGCCCGGCTATTACGGCAACTGGCACTCCTACAACTATTTCGGCCCGTACTACGGCGGTGCCTATGTGACCTATTGGGACCGCCTGCCCTACGCCTGTGGCGTCTACGGCTACTGCTAGCGCGGACCGATCGGGTGGCCAGATCGCCGCAGAAATCCAGCGCACCGGCTTCGGGGAACGCGGTGACCGCCGATCTCGTCGCGGTGCTGGTCGCCGTCACCGAGGGCACGCCCAAGATCATGACCATCGCCGGCGGCTCCGAGCTGCCGAGCGGCCCGTTCGAGTTCACCCATCGCTCGCTGCAGACCGCGCTGCGGGCCTGGGTCGAAGCGCAGACCGGCCACCCGCTCGGCTATGTCGAGCAGCTCTACACCTTTGCCGACCGCGGCCGCTCCGGCGATGCCAAGGGGCCGCACAGCGTCTCGATCAGCTATCTCGGCCTGACCCGCGAGGATCGGGTCGGCGAAGGCTTCGAGGCGCACTGGTCCGGCTGGTACGACTACTTCCCCTGGGAGGATCATCGCGCCGGCGCGCCGGCCTTCCTGGCGAAGACGATCGCGCCGAAGCTGAAAACGTGGGCGAAGGCGGCGCCGTCACCGACGCTGCAGCGCGAGCGCTGGCAGCGTTGCGCCATCACCTTCGGTCTCGACGATCGCGACTGGAACGAAGAGCTGGTGCTGCAACGCTATGAGCTGCTCTATGAGGCTTCGCTGATCCCGGAAGCCGGGCGCGCGCATGGCCGCGAGGCGCCGGTCGTGCCGGGCAAGCCGATGACGGCGGATCATCGCCGCATTCTCGCGACCGGGATCGCGCGGCTGCGCGCCAAGATCAAATACCGTCCGGTGGTATTCGAGCTGATGCCGGCCGAGTTCACTCTGCTGCAACTGCAACGCAGTGTTGAGGCTCTCGCAGGCCGGCTGGTCCACAAGCAGAACTTCCGCCGGCTGATCGAGCAGCAGGAACTCGTTGAAGAGACTGGCGCAATGGCCGCCGATACCGTCGGCCGGCCGGCCAAGCTGTTCCGCTTCCGCCATGCCGTGCTGGCCGAGCGGGCCGTCGCCGGCACCAAGCTCCCGCTTTCGCGCACTTGACACGCCTTATGCTCAGGATAAGTATAAGCCATCTTATGCTCACGGAGAGTATAAATGGTTGCACTCGATACCGATCTGCTCACCCGCACCGCGCCGCTCTATGAGCGCGTCAAGCGCGTCATCCCGCCGTTCGAATGGGCCACATTCGCCGAGGACGTCGATGCGATCCTCGCGCTGAAACGCCGCCGCAACGCGGTGGTGCTGGCGCATAATTACCAGACGCCGGAGATCTTCCACGGCGTCGCCGATATCGTCGGCGACAGTCTGTTGCTCGCGCGCGAAGCAACCAAGGTCGATGCCGATGTCATCGTGCTCGCGGGCGTGCATTTCATGGCCGAGACCGCGAAGCTGCTCAATCCGGCCAAGACCGTGCTGATCCCCGACCTCAAGGCCGGTTGCTCGCTGGCGGATTCCATCACCGCGCAGGACGTGCGGCTGATGCGCGCGCGCTACCCGGACGCACCGGTCGTCGCCTATGTCAACACCTCGACCGCGGTGAAGGCCGAGTCCGACATCTGCTGCACGTCGGGCAATGCGCTGAAGGTGGTTGAATCGCTCGGCGCCGAGCGCGTCATCATGCTCCCGGATGAATATCTGGCGCAGAACATCGCCAAGCAGACCAGCAAGAAGATCATCGCCTGGAAGGGCCACTGCGAGGTGCACGAGTTGTTCACCGCCGATGACGTGCGTCAGCTGCGCGAGGATCATCCCGATGTCACCATCCTGGCGCATCCGGAATGCCCGCCCGAGGTGGTCGCCGAAGCGGACTTTGCCGGGTCGACGGCTGCGATGCAGTCGTTCGTCGAGACCAAACGTCCGCCGCGCGTCGTGCTGCTGACGGAATGCTCGATGAGCGACAACATCGCCGCGCTAAATCCCGGTGTCGACTTCGTCCGCCCCTGCAATCTCTGTCCGCACATGAAGCGGATCACGCTGAAGAACATCCGTCACGCGCTGGAGACCAACCAGCACGAGGTCACCATCGACTCCGCGATCGCTGATCGCGCGCGCAAGAGCGTCGAAAGGATGCTGGCGATATGAGCACCGATATCTCCGATCTCAACGGCCGCCCGGTGATCATCGGCGGCGGTGCCGCCGGGCTGATGACCGCGCTTCAGCTCGCCCCCGAGCCGGTCGTGCTGCTGTCGAAGTCGCCGCTCGGCGCGGAAGCTTCCAGCATGTGGGCTCAGGGCGGCCTTGCGGCGCCGGTCGGCGCAGATGACAGCCCTGCCCTGCATCTCGCCGATACGCTCGCGGCCGGCGCCGGCCTTTGCGACGCGGCCGCCGCGAGCCGGATCGTCCACGCCGCGCCCGCCGCCGTCGAGCAGCTGGCGAGGCTCGGCGTCGCCTTCGACCGGCACGCCGACGGCAGCTGGCGCCTCGGGCTCGAGGCCGCACACCGCCGCAACCGCATCGTGCACGCCACCGGCGACGGTACCGGACGCGAGATCATGCGCGCGCTGATCGCGGCGGTCCGGCGCACACCATCGATCACGCTGCTGGAGGGCGTCGAGGCGCGCCGGCTGCTGGTCGAGGACAATGCGGTCAGGGGCGTGCTTGCAGCCAACGCAAGCGGCGCGCTGACGATCACGACCAATCGCGTGGTGATCGCGACCGGCGGCATCGGTGGGCTGTTCGCCGACAGCACCAATCCCGGCGGGTGTTTCGGCCAGGGGCTCGCACTTGCCGCACAGGCCGGCGCGAAACTGTCGGACATCGAGTTCGTCCAGTTTCATCCGACCGCGTTCGACGGGCCGTCGCGCCCGATGCCGCTGCTGACCGAGGCGATCCGTGGCGATGGCGCGGTGTTGATCGACGAGACCGGCGAGCGCTTCATGGCCGATCAGCCCGGCGCCGAGCTCGCGCCACGCGACATCGTCGCGCGCGCCGTCTGGCGCCACCGCGCCGCGGGGCATCGCACCTTCCTCGACGCGCGCCAACATCCGGGCGCGGAGTTTGCTCAGCGCTATCCCGTGATCAGCGCGTTCTGCAAGATGGCCGGCATCGATCCCGCCCATGATCCGATCCCGATCCGGCCGGCGGTTCACTACCACATGGGCGGCATCGCGGTTGACGGTTTTGGCCGCAGCACGGTGCAGGGCCTGTGGGCCTGCGGCGAGGCCGCGCGCACCGGGTTGCACGGCGCCAACCGGCTCGCCAGCAATTCGCTGATGGAAGCGATCGTCTGCGCGCGCTGGGTCGCCGAGAGCATCGAAAGCGTGAGTGCGGGCCCGCGCGCCATGCTGCGCGACGACGCGATGCCACAGGCTTCCGATCCCTCCGCCGTGCGACCGATCCTCACCCAGGGCCTCGGCGTCCTGCGCGACCGCGACGGGATCGCCCGCGCGATCCGCAGCCTCTATCCACTCGCATGCGGTCACAGTGCGGCGTCCGACGCAGCATTGGTCGGATTGATGGTCGCGGTTGCCGCCATCCGGCGTGAGGAAAGCCGCGGCGGCCACTTCCGCAGCGATTTCCCGCACATTGCTGCGTCGGCCGTTCCGTCGTCCCTTACCCGCGCCGATGCACTCGCCGCCGCGCGCGACATCGTCGAATCCACGCCATTTGCCAGGAGTGCCCTGTCATGACCCTCACCCCCCTGCTGCCGCTGATCTATGAGCCGATCGTGCAGACCGCCTTGCGCGAGGATCTCGGCCGCGCCGGCGATATCACCGCAGACGCCATCGTGCTGGCCGGCCAGCAGGCGCGGCTGGTGATGCGGGCGCGGCAGCCCGGCGTGATCGCCGGGCTCGATGTCGCGCGGTCAGCCTTCCAGACGGTGTCGCCGGCCATCACGCTGCGCGCCGAACGGCCCGACGGCAGCGCGGTCGAACCCGACCAGGTCATCGCGATCATCGACGGCCCGGCCCGCAGCCTGCTCACCGCCGAGCGGACCGCGCTCAACTTCCTCTGCCATCTGAGCGGTGTCGCCACCGCAACGGCTACGCTGGTCAAGGCCGTGGCGGGCACCCGCGCGCAGATCGTCTGCACCCGCAAGACCACGCCGGGACTGCGTGCGCTGGAGAAATATGCGGTGCGCGCCGGCGGCGGCGGCAATCATCGCTTCGGCCTCGACGATGCCGTGCTCATCAAGGACAACCACATCGCGCTCGCCGGCGGCATCCGCACCGCGATCGAGCGCGCCAAGGCCAATGCCGGCCATCTCGTCAAGATCGAGGTCGAGGTCGACACGCTGTCGCAGCTCGAAGAGGCGCTGACGCTCGGCGTCGACGCGGTGCTGCTCGACAACATGACGACCGAGCAGCTCAGCCAGGCGGTCGACATGGCGCGCGGCAAGGCGATCACCGAAGCCTCCGGCCGCATCACCGCGGCGACGGCCGCAGCGATTGCCGCAACCGGCGTCGACCTGATCTCGGTCGGCTGGGTGACCCACAGCTCGGCCGCGCTCGATATCGGGCTCGACTATCTGTCCTGATCGATCAAAGAGGTTGATCGATCAACCGGGCTGGCCGACCGCAACGAGGGTCGGCTGATCCCGCTCGGTCCGGCGCGCGGCGAAGCGCTCGGCCTGCAGCACCGCTAGTGTCAGCACGACGATGGCGACGGCCTGGTGCGTCAGCGCCAGATCGATCGGCACCCGATGCAGCAGCGTCAGAATGCCGAGCGTCGCCTGCAGCGTGATCGCAGCCACCAGCCACCAGGCCCCCGCGATCACCGCGCCGCCGGCGCGCGCGCGCATGGCATCGATCGCATGTGCGATCGCCAGCGCGAACAGCAGATAGGCGGTCATGCGATGTTCGAACTGCACCGTCAGCGTGTTGTCGAACAGATTGCGCCACCACGGTGTCTCGAACCAAAGCCGGTCAGCCGACGGAATGAAGCCGCCGTCGATGTCGGGCCAGGTATTATAAACCCTGCCCGCGCGCAGCCCCGCGACCAGCGCGCCGAAATAGAGCTGCACGAAGGTCAGCACGAGCAGCACCGCGCTCGTGATCTTCAGCCTGAGCGGCGCGATCACGCTTGGGCGGTCGGTCAGGCGCCGCAGCGTCCAGACGATCGCCGCGAAGATCAGGAGCGCCAGCACCAGATGCGTCGCCAGCCGATACTGCGATACCTCGATGCGTTCCGAGAGGCCGGACGCGACCATCCACCAGCCGACGCCGCCCTGCAGCGCGCCGAGGCCGAAAATCACCCACAATCGCCGGCCGAGTTCGCCGCTCACCGCGCCGCGCCACAGGAAATACAGGAACGGCAGCAGATAGGCCGCGCCGATCACGCGGCCAAGCAGCCGGTGGCTCCACTCCCACCAGAATATCGTCTTGAATTGCTCGAGCGTCATCCCGGCGTTGAGCTCGCGATATTGCGGGATCCTCTTATAGCCCTCGAAGGCCTGGGTCCACTGCGCCTCGGTCAGCGGCGGCAGCGTACCGGTCACCGGCTTCCATTCGACAATCGACAGGCCGGACTCGGTCAGCCGCGTGGCGCCGCCGACCAAGACCATCAGGGCGATCAGGGCGGCCACCGCGACCAGCCATACCCTGACGGCGCGGAGCTGCGATGTCTTTGCGGAAATACCGGCCATTTCGCCCTGACTTGATTGGATTTTCGGGCCCCTTATAGTCCGCCGCGCCAGCGGCGCAAGCGCCGCCCGGAGCCTCGTTCCGATCAAGTCGGAAGGAAGCTCCAGAATGTTGTTTTGACGCGTTTTCTTTGCGCGAACCGGTGCCCGCTTCGCACGAAAACGCCCTGGATCACGAGTCGTACATATCCGCCATGGCCATACGCACCCGCAAATTGCTCGGAACCATCTTCCTGCTGATCCTGGTGGTGGTGTGGTCGCTGCTTGGCATGACGGTCGCGCAGACGCCTTGGCTTGCCAATTCGGGGCTGCTGCAGGCGATCTTCTACGTCGTCGCTGGCCTCGGCTGGGTGCTGCCGGCGATGCCGATCGTCGCCTGGATGTCGCGGCCCGATCGCGCCTAAGTAACGTCCTGGTCGCGCGCGCTACGCGTCGGCCGCACCGGCGCGAACATCACGCCCGACAGCAGCACCCGCATCATCCGCAGCGAGCGCACGCGGCCGTCCCATGCGATGCGCGGCAGCGCGTGAAGGTTGGTGCGCCCCTGCGCCTCGACGACCCCTGGTATGGTTGACACCGCGCTGGCAAAGCCGGCCTCTTCGGCCATCACGACATGCGGACGGCCGAACGCATCGCGGTCCCCGAACGGGAATGCGAAATGTCTGACCTGCCGCCCAAGCGCGCTCTCGGCCACCGCCTTGCCCATCGCCATCTCGCGCTGCGCGTCGGCATCCCTGAGGCTCGACAGCGCCGGATAGTTCACGGTCGCGCTGCCGAACGTCACGTTCGGATCGGCGGCAAGCTTCGCCAGATCCTGCCAGTCGAGTGACGCATTGCGTGACAATTGGGCTGCGTCGGCCGAATAGCGCCTGGCGAGATCGTTCAGCGCGTAGGACAGGTCCGACGGCGGCAGCTTGCGCAGCCAGCCGGACAGGAAATCGAACAGCTCGTATTTGTCCGAGAGATTTGAAATCGCGAAGTGCCGCTCCCGGCCGTCGATCATCATGCTGATGCGGTTTTCGCGCGCGATGATTTCCTCCAGCACCAGCCACCACGCCACGCCGACGCCATCGGGAAAGGCCGTCGGCAGATACAGCGCGAAGGGAACGCCGTGCCTGGCGAGCACCGGCCAAGCATGGGTGACGATGTCCTTGCTGGCGCCGTCAATGGTCAGGCAGGCAAAACGCCGGCGCACCGGCAAGGTCACCGCGCGGCGGCAAGCCTCGTCGATCCCGACGATGTCATACCGCCAGCGCTTCAGCGCTCGGATCGTGCGATCGAGGAAAGCCGGGGTGATCTCCTGAGACTTCAGCGGCTGAAACCGGCCGCGTCGCGCGGGACGAACGCGGGCGAAGCGCAGGATCACCCCGGCGCCGCCGCTCTCGCGTTCCCGCAGCTTGAAGGCGCCACTGAAATACGCGAGCTCCATTCGGGCCCGTCGTAAAATCCCGCTGTCCGGCGCCAAGATCCCCGTCCTTGTCAGGCGGTTCCCGCACACCGCCGCGGCATTGTTCTTACTCTTTGTTGACATTTCCCTGCGAAGGTCGGCCCCAGCCGAGAACTGTAAATTAATACCCTAAAATTTCGGGTTCCGAGATGACCATGGCGGCGGCAATCGAAGGCCAGACGGCTGAGACGCGGGCGTGGCCGAACGCGATCCGCGTCGCCGGCGTCGACATCTTTCATGATCTCACCGCGGCCGAAGCGACCTGGCGCGGCTTCGAGACGTCGCAGCACAGCTACACGCCCTATCAGCGGTTCGATTTCCTCGCCAGCTGGCAACGCCAGGTCGGCGAGCGCGAGGGCCTGCGGCCCTTCATCGTCGTCGCTCATGACAGCGAACGCCGGCCGCTGCTGCTGCTGCCGCTCGCAATCGAATCCCGCCTCGGCGCGAACTGCGCGAGCTTCATGGGCGGCAGGCATGCGACCTTCAACATGGCGCTGTGCGCGAAGGATTTCGCCGCCGATGCGACGGAAGCCGACATCGCGGCCCTGATCCGATCGATCGCCGAACGCTCCCGCGCCGATGCGCTCGCGCTCTGCCAGCAGCCGCTGCGCTGGCGGGATCTGCCGAATCCGCTGGCGCTGCTGCCGCATCAGGCTTCGGTCAACGACTGCCCGGTGCTGGCGATCGAGCCCGGCGCGGCACCGGCGGCGCTGATCAGCAACTCGTTCCGCCGCCGCCTCAAGGGCAAGGAGCGCAAGCTGCAGGCGCTGCCCGGCTACCGCTATTACGTCGCGAGCGAGAGCGCCGATGTCTGCCGCCTGCTCGACTGGTTCTTCCGCGTCAAGCCGCAGCGAATGGCCGAGCAGAAGCTGCCGAACGTGTTCGCCGAGCCGGGCATCGAGCAGTTCATTCGTGCCGCCTGCCTCGCGCCGCGCGCCGACGGCAACGGCTATGCGATCGACATCCACGCGCTGGAGTGCGACGAGGAAGTGATCGCGATCTTCGCCGGCGTGTCCGACGGTCATCGCTTCTCGATGATGTTCAACACCTACACGATGTCGGCCAATTCCAAGTTCAGCCCCGGCCTGATCCTGATGCGCGACATCATCGATCGCCATGCCGGCCTGAACTACCGCGCTCTGGATCTCGGCATCGGCTCGGACGAGTACAAGCGGCTGTTCTGCAAGGACGATGAAGCCGTCGTCGACAGCTTCATTCCGCTCAGCTTGCGCGGCAAGCCGGCGGCCAGTGCGCTGTCGGCCATCAATCGCGCCAAGCGCGCCGTCAAGCAGAATCCGGCGCTGTTCGAGATTGCCCAGAACCTGCGCAGCATGTTCCGCTGAGTATTCAGCTCGCCGCGTCGCCCTGCTCTGCGCCGCCATTCGGTACGCCGAGCCGTTTCATCGCGTCGAACAAGAGTGCCGCAGCGGGTGACAGCGCACGCTTGCGCAACTTGATCAGGCCGTAATTCTCCAACAACAGCCTGTCGCGCAGGCGCAGCACCTTGAACCGCTGCGGATCGACCAGATCGAACACCAGCATGGGGACCGGCACGATCGCGTCGATGCCCGCCGCAATTCCGACCGAGGCGAAAAACGACTCGGTGTTGATGACCCGGCGCGGCGGCGTCACGCCGCGGCTCATGAACAGCCTCTCGAGCGCCTGGCGCATGAAAGATTCGCGCGGCTGGCAGATCCATTGCTGGTCGACCATGTCCTCCAGCTCGACCGTCTCGCGGCCGGCCAACGGATGCTCCGCGCGAACGAGCAGCACCGCCTCCTCCGCGCCGATCTCGTAATAGTCGAATTGCCGGGGATCGATGCCGGCGGGAATCCTGGCGACGACGAAATCGAACTCGAGCGCCAGCAGTCGCGTGATCAATGGCGGGCTGGTGCTGACATCGAGCGAGATGTTCACCCGATTCAGCTTTTCGCCGAGATACTGGATCACGTCGACGACGAGGTCGATGCTCGGCTTGGCGACTGTTCCAACGGAGACGGTGCCGAGCTCACCGGATTTGTAGCCCGCGAACTCGTCGGTGACCTGGTCGAGATCGGCCAGCACGCTCTTGCCGCCACGGATCAGGATCGATCCATAGGCCGTCGGTTCGACGCCGCGCGCCGTGCGCTCGAACAAGGGAACCCGCGCCAGCGCCTCGATTTCGGCAAGCATCTTCGATGCCGCTGATTGGGTGATGTTCAACCGCTCGGCGGCGAGCTGCAACTTGCGCTCATTGTCGAGAGCGACCAGCAGGCGCAGCTGGCGCAGTTTCAGATTACTGATCACGGCCCGCCACCATCCTGCCCGGAAAGAGCCTCTTCCGCTCCGACTAAACCGGAACGGGGCTCCAGATTCTGCTTTGAGGCGTTTTCTTGACGCGAGCCGGCAGCCACTTCGCCGGAAAACGCTCCAGGGTTCCCGCGTTTATACCGCGGTGCATCATGACAGTTTCGCCGTGGCTCCATTCCCAAATGCCATTAGTCACGCGGCAGTCGATTACACAACAATGAAGAAGACTTGCAAGAGCAACGCGACGAACCGCTGCGGGTGCGCCAGGCCGCCCCGAACAGCGCAGTGATCGTCTGCCGAATCGAACAACAGGAAGGGATGGGAACGATGAGCGACGATGTCGAGAAGCGCGCGATCGGAAAGATGATGCGGCGGCTGATTCCGTTCCTCATCCTGTGTTACTTCGTGGCCTATCTCGATCGCGTCAATGTCGGCTTCGCCAAGCTGCATATGAACGCGGCGCTCGGCCTCAGCGAGGCCGCCTACGGGCTCGGCGCCGGTCTGTTCTTCATCGGCTACTTCTTCTTCGAGGTGCCCTCCAACATCCTGCTGGAGCGGTTCGGTGCGCGGCGGTGGATCGCCCGCATCATGATCAGCTGGGGCATCGTCTCGGCCGCATTTGCCTTCATCCCGCAGATGTCCGCGGCGAGCGCCCTGTCGAGCGAATGGATCTTCTACTTCCTGCGCCTCCTGCTCGGCGCCTGCGAAGCCGGCTTCTTCCCCGGCATCATCTTCTACCTGACGCTCTGGTTCCCGTCGGTGTACCGTGCGCGCGTCATCAGCCTGTTCATGCTGGCGATCCCGATCTCGAGCATCATCGGGGCGCCGATCTCGGGATTGCTGCTCAACCTGTCGGGCGCCGGCCTGACCGGATGGCAGTGGCTGTTCGTCTGCGAGGCACTGCCGTCGGTCCTGGTCGGTTTCGCTGTCCTGACCTTCCTGCCGGACTTTCCGCGCCAGGCAAGCTGGCTGCAGCCCGACGAGGTCAAGTGGATCCAGACCACGCTTGAGCGCGAGCGGCAGCAAACCGAGGCCGTGGAGCATATTTCCGTCCTGCAGTCGCTCACCGACTCGCGGGTCCTTGCCTGCGCCTTCGTGTATTTCTGCCTCAACGCGGCAAGCTACGGCGTCGCATTCTTCCTGCCCACCATCATCAAGGCGTTTGGCGTCACCGACACCCAGACCGGCTTGATCGCGGCCCTGCCCTTCGTGTTCGGCGCGGTCGGCATGGTGCTGCTCGGCCGCCATTCCGACAAGACCGGCGAGCGGCGATACCATGTCGCCGGCGCGCTGACGCTCGCCGCCGTCGGCATCGGCCTTGCCGGGCTGATGTCGAATCCGGTGCTGATCGTCGCCCTGCTCTGCCTTGCGCAGATCGGCGTGTCGGCGGTGCCGCCGATGTTCTGGCCGATGCCGGCCGGCATCCTGACGGGCGCCTCGGCGGCGGCAGGCATTGCCGCGATCAACTCGCTCGGCAACCTGTCGGGCTTCGCCGGCCCATTCGCCGTCGGCTATCTGAAGGACCTGACCGGCAGCTTTACCGCAGGGCTACTGCTGCTCGCCGTGATGGGACTGATCGGCGCGCTGGTCACGATCAGGCTGCGGATCGATCCGGTGCTCGAGCGAACCGCGCGCGCGCCGATGATGGCGCACTAAACCCGCCTGCGCGGAACGGCGCCTGCAATGCCCGTCATTTGCCGGCGGCCGCCTTGCTTGCGGCCGCCTTGGCAACCTCGCGGATACAGGCGATGAAGATCTCGGCGGTCGGACCCAAGGTGCGGCCTTTCAACGTGACGATCGCGGCCGAGACGGCGGCCGCCCGCGGAAGCTGAACCGGAAGAACCTTCAGGCCGAGATCGCCGCCGGCAAACCGCGCGACCGAGCCCGGCAGCATGGTGATGAAGCGGCCGGTCGCGGCGAGCCGGCAGCACAAATGAAGCGACAGCGTCGTGATCGGCGCGCTCGGTGTCTGCATTCCGAATTCGCGAAATATCTCCGCCACCGCGGCGCCCGGAAAGGTGTCCGGCGGAGGCAACACCCAGCGCTCGTCAGCGAGGTCAGCCAATTCGAGCCTGGATGCGCGCGCCCATTTGCTTCGCCTTCCCGCGACCACGACGCGCCGATCATCGAGCAAGGGCTCGACGGCCAGGTCCGTCTCGTCAAACGGCGTCGGCGTCCATCCAAGCAGCAGATCGATGTTGCGCTCGCGCAGTTCGCGGTAGCGCAGATCGCTGAGAACGGTCTGCGCGACATTGATGCGGATGCCGGGATGCTGCCGCGTGAAGCGGTCGATCGCCACCGGAAGCAAGCCCGCTGCGATGCTCTCCGTGCTGCCGATGCGCAACTCTCCAATGCTCGGATCGGCCAGAAACTCGAGCTCCTGCAAGCCCTGGGTAAGCTCGTCGAAGATCGAGACCCCGCGTCGAACCAGAGCATGGCCATAGGCCGTCAGTTCGATGCCGTTACGGCAACGATCGAACAGCCGAAGTCCGAGCGCGTGCTCCATGTCGCTGACCGCCCGCGATATCGCCGGCTGCGACACCGCGAGCTCCGCGGCAGCCTTCGCCATGCTGCCGCGCTGCGCGATAACGAGCAGGATGTGCAGGTCGCGCAGCTTGATCCGGCGTCGGGCACGCTCGATGTCCTGCATCAGCGATCCTTACCAAAACGGTTATGGACGCCTCAGACACTAGCATTGGACGTTTATCCCCGCCTCACGCATCCTCCGCGTGCGATGACGCAGATCGTCGCGCCCCGAACGGCGCGGCTCGACGACCATGGAGGCATGCATGTTGACCCGTCGCGACGTCCTGACCGCGTCAGCGGCCGGTGCCGCGCTCGCCGCCGCAGGCCTGGTCCGGCCAGTCGGCGCGCAGCCCCGCCTGAAGACCGCCCATATCCTGACCGGCTACACGCCCGGATTGCCCGACGCCGTCGCAAGGCTCGTTGCCGGGCAGATGAAGGACTATGCCGACTCCATCGTCGTTGAGACCCGGCCCGGCGCGAGCGGCCGGATTGCGATCGAGGCGGTAAAGAACGCCGAGGCCGATGGATCGGTCATGCTGCTCGCGCCGCTTGGGTTCATCGCGCTGTTTCCACACACCTACAATTCGCTCGCATACACACCGCAGGACTTCACGCCGGTATCGACCGTCGGCTCATTCGCGACGCTGCTGGCGATCGGCCCGAAAGTCCCGAACGATGTCAGGAGCCTCGCCGACTTCGTCGCCTGGTGCCGCGCCAACCCGACACAGGCGACCTACGGCACGCCGGGCGTTGGCACCACCCTGCATTTCATCGGTGCGATGCTCGGCCGAACCGCGGGCTTCGACTATCTCCACGTGCCCTATCAAGGCAGAGGGGCGGTCCAGGATCTCCTGAAGGGCGAGATCGCGTCGGCGGTGATGCCGATCGACAGCCTGCTGGGTCAGGTCCAGTCCGGACAGCTTCGCGCTCTGGCGACGACCGGTCCCAGCCGTCTCAAATCCCTCCCCGATGTGCCGACGGTGGCGGAAGCCGGTTACCCCGGGCTTCAGGACGTGACCTGGTTCGGCATCTTCCTGCCGGCGAAGACGCCCGCGGCAATCGTCGCGCAACTCAACGGCGCGATCCAGGCGTCATTGCGCAGCGACGAGGTCAAGTCCGGCATGGCCAAACTGTCGGTCGACGTCGACGCAATCGCGATGAATGACTTTGCGCAACTGCTCGCCACCGAATCCGATCGCTGGAAAGGGATCGTGCGGGCGACCGGATTTACCCCGACGGGCTGACGGTGGCGCTCAGGCAGCCACCACCCGCGGGCCCCTCACAGCCGCTTCCGACGCCGCGCAGGGCTTGCTCAGCATCGTCACTTCGGCGAAGCCGACCGCCCTGAGTTGCTCGACCATCGAGTGGCGAGCATCCTGCGCCATGGTGGCGTCGGGCACGACGACCGCCTGTGCCTTCGCGGTCAGCAGTTCGGCCGGCAGGTCGAGGGCCGAACCGGCGTCGAGCAGCACGTGGTCGTAGACCCTGAGCAGCGCATCGATCGCAAGGGCGAGCCGCGGCGATTGCAGATGCGAGCGATCGAAGCCCGGACGCCCGGCGCTGACGATCTGAACACGCGACTGCCGGTCCTTGGTGATGATCTGCGCGAAGGTCGCCTCGCCCTGCATCAGCTCGGCAAGGCCGGGCGCCGCCGGATCGACGGTCGCCGACGTCAGCACCGGCGAGGACGCGACGAGATCGACGACGACAACCTTGGCCTGGCGCGCCATCAGACGCGCCAGCGTCAGGGCGGTCAACGTAACGCTATCAGCCGCGGCCGGGCCGAGCACGGTGACCTTGTGGGCGGCGGGACCGGCGGCGACAAGGCGCTCGGCGAGCTCATCGATCTCGTCGGCAGTCTGGGCGGACTCAGGCTGCGGCGGAGGTTCATAGGCAGCCGCAGGCTCCAGCGGCAGTTCGGGCTCCACGGCCGGCTTCGGCGCGACCGGCGATGCGAGCGCGGGTTCAGGGGGCAGCGCCGGCGCGGGCTGGTCCACGGTTGCGGCATCCATGACCGGCTCGCGGCGCCTGATCACGGCAGCCGCCGGCGCGAAGGCGCGGCCAACCGCACCGGGCGCGGAGATGCGCAGCAGCTCGCCGGTGATGATGATGCCGGATGACAGCAGCAGCGTCGCCAGCGTCGCGATCAGCACGATCGGCAGCTTCTTCGGATAGGCCGGCGTATTCGAAACCGAGGCGCGCGAGATGATGCGACCGTCGGTCGGCGCGGCCTCGATGTTCTCGCGCGCCGTCGCCTCGCGGTACTTGGCGAGATAGGCCTCCAGCAGGTCGCGCTGCGCCTTGGCTTCGCGCTCCAGCCCGCGCAGTTGCACGTCCTGGCTATTGCTAGACGACGCCTGCCTCTTCGACTGGTCCAGGCTCGCCTGCAACGCCATGACTCGGCCATCGGCGACGCGGGCGTCATTGTCCAGCGAGCGCGAAACCTTGCCGGCTTCTTCGCGCAATTGCCGGTCGAGATCGGCGATCTGCGCCTTCAATTCCTTGATGCGCGGATGGTTGTCGAGCAGCGTCGACGACTGCTCGGCAAGCTGCGCGCGCAGCGTGCCGCGCTGTTCGGCCAGCCGGCGGATCAGCTCGGAATTGAGCACCTCCGACGCCTCGATCGGCTTGCCGCCCTGAAGCATCTCCCGGATCAGCCGTGCCTTGGTCTCGGCATCCGCCTTCAGCGCGCGGGCATTGTTGAGCTGCGTGTTCAGCTCACCCATCTGCTGGTTCGACAGCGGGATGTTGTTGGTGCCGACGAACAGGCTCGACTTCGAGCGGAATTCCTCGACGCGCGAATCCGCCTCCGCGACCTTGGTGCGCAGCTTGTCGATCTCGCCGAGCAGCCATGTGCTGGCGGATTTGGCCTGGTCCTGCCGCGCGGCCTGCTGCAGCACGAGATAGCCGTCCGCGATCGAGTTGGCGACGCGCGCCGCAAGCTCGGGATCCTCGGACTGGAACTCGATTACCATGACGCGCGACTTGTCGACCGCAAAAGCCTGGAAGCGCTCGTAATAGGAATCAAGCACCCGCTCTTCCGGCGTCAGGCTGAACGGGTCACGGCCGATGCCGAACAGCGCCAGCAGCGACTTCAGCGGCGAAAAGCCCCGCAGCACCGGATCGAACTCCGGACGTTCGGCCAGCTTGTTCTTCTTGATGATGTCGCGCGCGAGATCGCGCGACAGCAACAGCTGCACCTGGCTCGTCACCGCCTCGGCGTCGAGCGAGGTGCGCTCCAGGTCGCGCTCGCCGTTCGGACGCAGGAAGGCGTTCTCGCGATTGTCGATCAGGATTCGCGCTTCCGACTTGTAGCGCGGCGTCACGACGTTGACCGCGGCAAGCGACAACGCGAACACCAGCACCGTCGGCACGATGATCCAGCCGCGCTTGCGCGCCAGCGCGCGGCCGAGCACGTGCAGATCAAGATCGGCCGCCTCCGCCGGACGGGCCGGCTTGTCAGGAGCAGGCTTGTCGGGATCAGGCTTGGGCGCAGCCGGCTTCACGACAGCTTCGTCGGCAACGGGCGCAGACTTCGGCAACGCCCGTTGCACGACGGCCTTATCCTTGCCTCTACGCCAGAATGCAAAACGCATAACGAACCCCCGCGGACACCGCGACTCCCTCTCAATGGGGCGATTACAGTCCATTAAGGTTGCCGCTGGGTTAATCGGTGGGGTTGACGGGCATGGCCGCCACCACCCGCCCCGTCATTCTTTGTTAACCATGGGTGCCGTTAATCGGAGCCGATATTGTCGCGGGATTCCTTGCATGCGCGATCTGCGCGCTCCCCTTATTTGTCTGGTCGCTGCGCTCGCGCTGTCGGGCTGCATGGTCCGAGCGTCGCCGCTTGCCGGTGACCCTGGTCTCGAACCGATGGCGTATGCTGCGCCCGTGGCCTATGCCGATCCCGCACCGACGCGCGAGGGCTATAATCTCGGCCCCGGCGACAAGCTCCGCGTTGTGGTCTATGGCCAGGAAGGGCTGACCAACGCCTATGCGATCGACGCCGCGGGCGCGATCACCATGCCGCTGTTCGGCTCGGTGCCGGCGCGCGGCCGGACGCCCGCCGGGCTTGCCGCCGAGATCACCGCGCGGCTGCGCAACGGCTTCATCCGCGAGCCGTCGGTCGCAGTCGAGATCGAGGCCTACCGGCCGTTCTTCATCCTCGGCGAAGTCCAGGCCCCCGGCCAATATCCCTATGTGCCCAACATGACGGTCGAAAGCGCGATCGCGATCGCCGGCGGCTTCTCGCCGCGCGCCAGGCGCGACGAGGTTACCGTCACCCACACCAATGCATCCGGCGCCGGCCGCTTCGTCGCTCCCCTGGGCACGCCGATCGGCCCCGGCGACACCGTGTTCGTCGGCGAGCGCTGGTTCTGATCGATGGCGCAGGATCAAAATCAGCAACCGCCCCTCCGCATCCTGCACGTGGTGCGTGCCCCGGTCGGCGGCATCATTCGTCACATCCTCGACGTCGCCAACGGCCAGATCGAACGCAGCCATCATGTCGGCATCGTCGCCGACAGTTTGACCGGCGGCGCGCGGGCCGACGCGGCGCTTGCCGAGATCGAGCCGCGGCTCAAGCTCGGCGTCCACCGCGTCGCGATACGCCGTGAGCCGCGCTTCGCCGACTTCATGGTCTGGGCCCACATCGCCAGCCTGATCCGGAAGCTGAAACCCGATGTCGTCCACGGGCATGGCGCCAAGGCCGGCGCCTATGTCCGGCTGCGGCGGCGGTCGGGCAAGGTGATCCGGGTCTACACGCCGCATGGCGGCTCGCTGCACTACCCGCTCGACACCTGGAAGGGCCGCTTCTACAGCCAGCTCGAGCGCACCCTGATGAACAGCACCGACCTGTTCCTGTTCGAGAGCGCGTTTGCCCGCGACACCTATCAGCGCACCGTCGGCAAGCCGGCAGGCCTCGTGCGCTGCGTGTTCAACGGCGTCACCGCGGAGGAGTTCGAACCGGTCCCCCGCGCCGACGATGCCACCGACGTGGCCTATGTCGGCGAGTTCCGGCGCATCAAGGGCGCCGATCTGCTGATCGACGCGGTGGCGAAGCTGCGCGCCGAGGGCAAGCCGGTGACGTTGACGCTCGGCGGCGACGGCGAGGAATTCGAGCGCCTCAAGGAGCAGGTGACGCGGCTGTCGCTCGGCGAGGCCGTCCGCTTCATCGGTCACGTCAAGGCGCGCTATGGCTTTTCGAAGGGCAGCCTGCTCGTGGTGCCCTCGCGCGGCGATTCGATGCCCTATGTAGTGATCGAGGCGGGCGCGGCCGGCGTTCCGATGATCGCCGCCGATGTCGGCGGCATCCCGGAGATCTTCGATACCCACACCGACGCCCTGTTCGCGCCGAGCAATGCTGGAGCGATGGCCGACGCGATCAAGGCCGCGCTCGACGATCCCGCCGCGACCGCGGCGCGCGCCGAGCGATTGCGCGAGCGGATTTCGGAACATTTCTCGCAAAGCGCGATGGTCGAGGGTGTACTGGCCGGCTATCGCGACGCCTTTGCCAAACGTTAACCACTTCTTGCACACGTAACCGTTTCTTCCGATTTGTCCCCTTAAGTCACGTCCGGGGGAATTTTCGTGCTGCGCGCGGATGCCCATCTGCATGCGCAGGAATGGACGTGGACTCGTGGAACCGTTTAACGCACGCTCGATGCTGGATGCCGCTGCGTCTGCGACGGCCGCTCAGCCGCAGATCGAACGGCGCCGGCGCCTCTCGCCGGCCGCGCTCGCCGTTACCAACCAGAAGGTTCGCGGCGCCTACTCGCCGGTTGTGATCGCCGGCGTGGTTCGCCTCGCCGACTTCGTGCTGCTCAGCCTGGTCGGCGTCGGGCTCTATCTCGCCTATGTCAGGCCGCTCGCCGGCGGCAGTATTCACTGGGGGTACATCGCATCGATCCTCGGCATGTCGGCTGCCGCCGTGGTCTGCTTCCAGGCCGCCGATATCTACCAGGTGCAGATCTTCCGCGGCCAGCTTCGCCAGATGACGCGCATGATCTCGTCGTGGGCCGTCGTGTTCCTGCTGTTCATCGGCATCTCCTTCCTGGTCAAGCTCGGCGGCGAGGTCTCGCGGGTCTGGCTGTCGTCGTTCTTCTGCGTCGGCCTTGCGGTGCTGATCGCCGAACGGCTGCTGCTGCGATCGATGGTGCGCGCCTGGGCGCATGACGGCCGGCTCGACCGCCGCACCATCATCGTCGGAGCAGACCACAATGGCGAGCAGCTGATCGAGGCGCTGAACGCCGAGGATGATTCCGACATCCATCTGCTCGGCGTGTTCGACGACCGCAATGACGATCGCGCCACCAACACCTGCGCCGGCGCACCGAAACTCGGCAAGATCGATGACATCGTCGAATTCGCCCGCCGCACCCGCGTCGACCTCGTGCTGTTCGCGCTGCCGATCTCGGCGGAGACCCGCATCCTGGAAATGCTGAAGAAGCTGTGGGTGCTGCCGGTCGACATCCGCCTGTCGGCCCATACCAACAAGCTGCGCTTCCACCCCCGTTCCTATTCCTATATCGGCAAGGTGCCGACGCTCGATATGTTCGAGGCGCCGATCACCGACTGGGATCTGGTGCTGAAATGGCTGTTCGACCGCGTGGTCGGCGGTCTGGCCTTGGTTGCGGCGCTGCCGGTGTTGGGACTGGTGGCGCTCGCGGTGAAACTCGACAGCCCCGGCCCGGTGCTGTTCCGCCAGAAGCGCTTCGGCTTCAACAATGAGCGGATCGACGTCTACAAATTCCGCTCGCTCTACCACCATCAGGCCGACCCCACCGCCTCCAAGGTGGTGACCAAGAACGATCCGCGCGTGACCCGCGTCGGCCGCTTCATCCGCAAAACCTCGCTCGACGAATTGCCGCAACTGTTCAACGTTGTGCTGAAGGGCAATCTCTCGCTGGTCGGCCCGCGCCCGCACGCCGTGCAGAGCAAGCTGGAGAACCGCCTGTTCGACGAGGCGGTCGACGGCTACTTCGCCCGCCACCGCGTCAAGCCCGGCATCACCGGCTGGGCGCAGATCAACGGCTGGCGCGGCGAGGTCGACACTGACGAGAAGATCCAGAAGCGCGTCGAATACGACCTCTATTACATCGAGAACTGGTCGGTGCTGTTCGACCTCTACATCCTGCTCAAGACCCCGTTCTCGCTGCTAACGAAAAGCGAGAACGCGTACTGATCGAGGCGGGTTCAAACCGCACGTCATTGCGAGCGCAGCGAAGCAATCCACGCTGCCGCTAGGGGATAGGTGGATTGCGTCGTCGCTGACGCTCCTCGCAATAACGGGTGTCAGGTTCTGTGTCCGTTGCGTTGCGTGAGTATCCGATGGCCTATGCGGCGACAGCCGGGACGACCCATTCGCTGACATCAGCACCAACGGGCGTGCTGGCGCTGCAGCGGGCGCTGGTGTGGCTGGCCGGCGCGTCCGGCGCCATCGTGTTCATCGAGCCGAGCCCGTATGAGCTCGTCACGCTGACTGCCTGCGTGCTGTTCTTCGCCACGGGCCTGCGCATGCGGCTCGTGTTCATGCCGCTGCTGTTCACATTGATCGTGCTCAATGTCGGCTACAGCATCGGTGCGGTGCCGTTCCTCGACAAGCCGGAGGTGGTGAACTGGATCCTGACCTCCTGGTACATGGCCATCACCGTCATCTTCTTCGCGATGGTGATGTCGGAGGATACCGAAGCCCGCCTCGACATGCTGCGCCGCGGCCTGATCGTCGGCGCGATGATCGCTTCGCTCGCCGGCATCGCCGGCTACTTCCGTCTGGTGCCCGGCGGCTACGACCTGCTGACGCTGTATGACCGCGCCCGCGGAACCTTCAAGGACCCGAACGTGCTCGGCGCCTTCCTGATCCTGCCGGCGCTGTTCACACTGCAGAGCGTGGTCTCCGACCGCTTCGGCAAGGCGCTCCGCAACGCCATCGCCTTCGGCATCATCTCGCTCGCGATCCTGCTGTCGTTCTCGCGCGCCGCCTGGGGCGGCCTCGTGATCACCGCGGCCTTCATGCTGGCGCTGATGGTGTTCACCAGCCGCTCGCAGGCGCAGCGCTCGCGCATCATCGTGATGACCTTGATCGCCGCGATCCTGGCCGTGGCGCTGATCGCGGTGCTGCTCTCGATCGGCTCGGTCGCCGACATGTTCAAGCAGCGCGCGAGCTTCGACCAGAGCTATGACGAAGGCCGCTTCGGCCGGTTCGGCCGCCACATCCTCGGCGCCCAGATGGCGCTGGAGCTGCCGTTCGGCATCGGGCCGCTGCAATTCCACACCTACTTCCCCGAGGACACCCACAATTCCTATCTCAACGCCTTCATGTCGGGCGGCTGGATCTCGGGGATCTGCTATCCGGCGCTGGTGTTCGTCACCGCGATCATCGGCTTCCGCTACATCTACATGCGGGTGCCGTGGCAGCGCGGCTATCTCGCGGTCTTCTCGGCGTTCCTCGGCTTCGTCGGCGAGAGCTTCATCATCGATACCGACCACTGGCGGCACTTCTGGATGATGCTGGGCACGATGTGGGGCATGTATGCGGCAGCCGAGCACTACCGCGCGACGTCGGCACGGATCATCGACGAGTCTTCGGCGGCATCTTGAGGCTGGCGCGCTGCTCCGGCGGCATGTCGATCACCGCCTTCAATGCTCCGGTCGCTTCCAGCACGCCCTTGTAGCCGTCATTGGCGAAACGCAGCAGCAAGCGCAGCTCGTCGTCGGTGTAGCTGCTCCACAGCTTGAGCATCGCCTCCTGCATCGGCACGTAGAACTTGCCGATCTCCGCCGCTTTTTCCTCCACCACCGAGATGAAGACCTTGCGGCGGTCGCTCTCGTCCCGCTCGCGGCGCACGTAACCCGCTTTCTCCAGACGATCGACCACGCCGGTGATCGCGCCGGTGGTCAGCCCGGTGACCTCGGCGAGACGCCCCGCGGTCACCCGCCCCTCCAGATGCAGGATATCCATGCATTCCATGTCGGAATTGGAGATTCCGGCCATGTTTGCAACTGCTTGGCCGTACATCACGCCCTGCGCGGATGACCGGCGCATCGCCTCCTCGAGTTCCTGCATCAGCGTTTCGCGCGACGTCGTGCTTGACAAATCGGCTCCTATATCTTACTCGCCTAATATCTTATATACTAAGATAATTAGCAACTGACCTTTCCTATCCCACACGGATGCATGGAGCAAGGCATGACCTCACGTCCCCGTAAAGCTCTGATCATCGGCGCCGGCATCGCAGGTCCTGTCACCGCGATGTTCCTGACCCGCGCCGGCATCGAGACCGAGCTCTATGAAGCCTGGCCCTACTCCACCGGGATCGGCGGCGGGCTTCAGATCGCGCCGAACGGCATGCATGTGCTGGCCGAGCTCGGCCTCGCCGACGAACTGATCCGCAACGGCTCGATCGCGGAGTCCTTCGACTTCTATTCGCAGGGCGGCAAGAAGCTCGGCTCGCTCAACCAGAACATGCAGCAGCGCTTCGGCCAGCCCGCGGTGAACATGTGCCGCGCGACGTTGAACGAGACGCTGATCGACAAGGCCTGGGCCTCCAACGTCTCGGTGTTCTTCGAGAAGAAACTTGTGAAGATCGAAGACCGCGGCGACCAGCCCGTGATCGCCTATTTCAACGACGGCACCACCGCCGAGGGCGATTTCGTGATCGGTGCCGACGGCGTGCACTCTGCGGTGCGGCGCCACGTGATCCCTGACGGCCCAACGCCGTTCGACACCGGGCTGATCGGCTTCGGCGGATTCGTGCCCCGCGCGGTGATCGAGAAGCTGCCGATCGGCCAGAGGGTGGCGACCACGTTCGGGCAGAGCGGCTTCTTCGGCTATGGGATGTGCAGCCCCGATCCGGACACGGGCGCGATGTGGTGGAGCACGCAGCCGTCGCACGGCATGACCGCGGCGGCCTACCGCCTGCGGAGCCAGGACGCAATCAGGCAGCATCTGCGCGATTTCCACGCCGGCTGGCACGCGCCGATCCCCGAGATCATCGAAGCCGCCCAGAATATCGTGGTGACCGACACGCTCGACGTCGCGACGCTGCCGACTTGGTCGCGCAAGCGCACGCTGTTGATCGGCGACGCCGCGCACGCGACGAGCCCGCATGCCGGCCAGGGCGCATCGCTGGCGCTGGAAGACGCGCTGCGGCTCGGCATCCTGATGCGCGACGGCCAGGAGCTCGGCATGACGTTCCAGGCTTTCGAGCACGAGCGGCGCCCGCGCGCCGAGAAGATCGTGGCGATCGCCCGGCGCAACGGCAACAGCAAGCGCGAGTTCAGCCCGACCGGCGCCTGGCTCCGCGATCACATGTTGAAGCTGCTGCTGCCGGTGTCGTCCAAGGGCATGGACTTCATGTACGCTTATAATCCGCGCGCGGCGGCGTAGCGCCTCTCCCTCTCCCCGTCCTTCACGGGGTCGAGACGAGCGAAGCTCGCTCTTAGAGGGTTGGGGTGAGGGGCTCTCTCCACGAGCAATGCGATCGGACGGACCTGTACCCCCTCACCCGGATCGCATCTGACGATGCGATCCGACCTCTCCCCGCAAGCGGGGCGAGGTAAGCGAAGCTACTTCTCGACCTCGAAGGTCAGCCCGGCGTGATCGATCAGGCGCTTGATCAGCTTGTGCTGCATCGCCGCTCCCGGCGTCCAGAAGCCGGCGGCGACGTCGGGTGTATCGCGCAGCAGGCAGATCGCGCATTCCGAGATCATCTTCGAGGTCGAGCCGTAGCCGGGATCGCGATCGCCCTTGATGCCGGCGCGGACCATGCGGCCGTCGGGCGCGACCGCGAGATAAAGCAGATCGTAGCGGCCGTTCTCGCGCTCCTCCTTTGACGGCCCCTCGCCCGGCTTCGGCGCGCTTGGGCCGGTCTTCTCGGAATTCAACGCCATCACCTTCTTGGCGTTGGCCTCGCCCTTCTCGCCCGGGCCAGTCAGGACCATCTCGTCGTAGACGAAGTCCCGTCCGTAGGGAAAGCCCATCAGCATGTTGGAGCGGTGCACGTTGCGCGTGTTGATCAGCGCCATCATGAACGGCGCAGTCCAGGAGTGCAAATCCTCCTCATAGGCCGGCTTGCTGCCGCGCGGCTGCTTCGGACCCTCGAAGCCCGGCGTCAGCGCGAAAGGGTTGTTGAGGATCGCAACCAGGCTGAGGTCCTTGGCGACCGCATCGAAGGTCGCCTTGGCGCTCGCCGCGGTGCCGCCGGACAGCGTGCCGCGCATGTCGCGCACGCGGCCCTTGATGCGCGGCGCCGGCGCGCCGAACACGCGCCTCGCTTCCTCCTGCACGAAGAACGCGCCCAGTTCGAACGGCACCGAGTCGAAACCGCAGGAGAACACGATGCGCGCGCCGCTGGCCTTCGCGGCGGCTTCGTATTTGTCGATCATCTGCCGCATCCAGATCGGCTCGCCGCAGAGATCGAAATAGTCGGTGCCGCTTTCCACGCAGGCCGCGATCAGCTCGTTGCCATAGAGCTGATACGGTCCGACCGTCGAGATGACAGACCTGGTTTGCGCTAGCATCGCCTTCAGCGAGGCGGCATCGCCGGCATCGGCGACGATCAGCGGCGTGTCGGCGGGCGCGCCGATCGCGTCGCGTACCGAGGCGAGCTTGTCCTTGCTGCGCCCGGCCATCGCCCATGTCAGGCTACTGTTGCGATAATGCGCCGCGAGATATTCGGCGACAAGCTGGCCGGTGAAGCCGGTCGCACCATAGACGACGATGTCGAGTTTCGACGAGGACATGGATCAGGCTCCCTGCGCAGCGAATGGGCGCCCTTTTGTCATCGCGGGCGCGGCAACGCAATGCGCTATTTCTTGTACGAGACGCCCATGCCGGCGCGCACGTCGGCCTGGATGCCATAGGGCGCGATCGGGTAGCGCAAACCGTTCTTGGCGAGCTGCTTCATGCCGGCGATCGCCTTCACCAGATAGGCCGGCGGCAGCGCCATCAGCATCTCCTCGTCGGGCACGCCGCCATAGCGGCGCTCGGCGAAGCATGGCAGCGACAGGCTCGGCTCGCCCGTCTTCAGCGCCCGCCCCCACGAATCCGCGCAGGCGGTTTCGCCGACCACGCCCCACTCGAACTTCTTGTAGCCGGTGTACTGCAGCCCGTTGATCAGGATGATCATCTGTCCCGGCGTCGCATAGACGAGGCAGATGTCGGGCGGGTTGAGCCGTCCGCTGGTCAGCGGGCTCACCGCCATCGCCTTGTACTGGCCGCAAGGCACCACGTCGAGCGCCTCCTGGCGCTTGCGCGCGTCTTCGGCGGTGCCATGCCAGACGCCGACATAGTTCTCGCCGGCAAGCCACTTCTCGTCCTGCGGCGCGAGCCCGATCACGGCGCGGCATTGCGCGCCGACCAGATCGTCGCCGGTAATGCCGACGGTCCAGCCGATCCGCGAGGCCATGCTGACGATCTGGTCCGTGGTGTGGACCGCCGATGGACGGCGGATCTTCGGGATCGCCTCCATCTCCTCGACCCGCGCGAACATCTTGATGCCGATGACCGTGGTCTTCAGCCGCAGCAGGTTGTTCAGGTCGGCGACGATTGCGCCGAGGTCGAACTGTTCCGGCGGTGTCTGCTGTTGCATGGCGAAAACTCCCGTGATCGGCGGCTTGGCGCCGCCTGTTGATTTGATGTTAGGATTGGCCGTTGGAGGCGACAAGTGCCTACGCCTCAACGTGCAGCCGGTCCCGGCAACAAATCGTCGGTCTTGCCGGCCAGATGATAGGCCAGAAGCCCGACCCACTCCCGCGTGCCGAGATCGGTGCGTGACAGGCCCTCGATCGCAAGCGTCGCGAAGCTGAAGACATCGCCGACGCGCCAATCGACCGGATAGGCCTCGACATTGAATCCCGCCTTGCGGAACAGCCCGACCGAGCGCGGCATATGGTAGGCCGAGGTGACAAGCAGCCAACGCTCGCCCGGCTTGGGATCGACCAACGCCCTGGAGAATTCGGCGTTCTCCACCGTGTTGCGCGAGCGGCGCTCGATGATCAATCGCGATCTGGCAATGCCGAGCCCCTCGAACATCTCGGCGGCATAGTCGGCTTCGCGCGCATCGTTCGAGATCAGGTTCGCGCTGCCGCCGGTGAACACGAGGCGCGCGTTCGGATATCTGCGCGCGAGCGCCGCCGCCGCGATGACGCGATCGGCCGCGCTGCGCACCACCGGCGTGCCATGCGCAACCGACAGATCGGCATCGATCGAGCCGCCGAGCACGATGATGCCGTCCGGCGCGCCGCGCGAGGCATCCCATGGCGGGAAGCGCTGCTCCAATGTGGAGATCAGGACATTGCCGAGCGGCGAGAAGCCGCAGATCGCGAGCAGCAGCAGCGCGGCCACCATCAACCTGCGGCCGAGGCGCGCAAACCGCGTCAACAGCAGCACGGTGCCGATCACGCCGATACCGATCAGGAAGTTGATCGGCAACAGCATGATGCCGAGCGTCTTGGAGAGCACAAAAAACAAGAGAAGCCCCTGCGAAGTTCTGCTACAGCGTCATACGCTGCTGGGAAACCAATCAAAAGCCGTCACATGACCCATCATCATCTGAAGTCGAGCCCTGAAACCTGCCATTGGGGCTTCTTTGAAGCCAAGCTGAAACCGGTTCTGACCGTTGCGAGCGGCGACGAGATCACGATCGAGACCGTCAGCGGCGGCCCGGACGTGGTGCCCGACCGCGGCAAATTCTACGTTCCGCCGGAGCTCGACGAGATCCATGCGAAGTGCGAGCGGATGGTACCCGGACATATTCTGACCGGCCCGATCGCGGTTGCCGGCGCCGAACCCGGCGACGTGCTCGAGGTCGATATTCTCGACGTTCAGCTGCGACAGGACTGGGGTTACAATCTGATCAAGCCATTGTCCGGCACCCTGCCCGACGATTTCCACGAAACACGCGTCCTCAACATCCCGCTCGATCGCGGGCGCATGGTCGGCCGTATGCCCTGGGGGCTCGATCTGCCGCTCAAGCCGTTCTTCGGCGTGATGGGCGTGTCGCCGCCGCCGGCCTGGGGCCGGATCTCCTCGCTGATCCCGCGCGCGATGGGCGGCAATCTCGACAACAAGGAGCTCGGCGCCGGCGCCAAGCTCTATCTGCCGGTGTTCGTTCCGGGCGCGCTGTTCTCCTGCGGCGACGGCCATGGCGTGCAGGGCGACGGCGAGGTCTGCGTCACCGCGATCGAGACCGCGCTGACTGGCCGCTTCCGCCTCACATTGCGCAAGGATATCAAGCTCGCCTATCCGCGCGCAGAGACCGCGGATCATTACATGACCATGGCGATGGATCCCGATCTCGACCAGTGCGTGGTGCGGGCGCTGCGCGACATGATCGTGCTGCTCGGCGAGAAGCGCAACCTGTCGCGTGAGGATGCCTACACGCTGTGCAGCCTTGCCGCCGACCTGCGCGTGACGCAGACGGTCAACGGCTCCAAGGGCATCCACTGCATGATCGCCAAATCCGTGGTCCACGGCTGAGATCGTCATTCCGGGATGGTCCGAAGGACCAGACCCGGAATCTCGAGACTCCCCGGTGCGCAATTCGCGCACCTGAGGTTCGGCTCGGCGAGCCGCCCCGGAATGACTGAGTGCTATGGCCGCACTTGTGTTCCGCGAGCACGGCTCGATACAATCCCCGTCCCAACGAACAAGAATGGACGGGGACGGATATGCTGAAGGACAGGCTTTCGCCGGCCGACGAGGCTGCGCGCGACAGGGAAATGCAGGAGACGCTCGCGGCATGCCCGCGCATCCTCGACCTCATTGCCCGCGGCCCGCAGGGCGCTCCGGACGCTGAAGCCGCGATCTATCTGCGCTCGCCGCTCGATCCCAACCCGGTCGTGATCTCGAACGATCACTTGATGGGCTGCATCAAGGCCGCTGAAACCTATTTCCGTAAGCACGGCATCGGCAAGGACGACGCGGTGGCTGTCCTGCTCCCGGCGTGCCCCGCGACCGTCGTCGCGATCTTCGGCGCAGCCGCCTGCGGCGTCGCCGAGCCGCTCAATTTGCTGTTCACGCGCGAAGCGATCGTCGCCCAGCTCAATGCGATCCACGCGAAGCTGTTGCTGGCGCCGCCGCCGGGCATGCCAGGCGGGCTCTATGAGAGGGTCGAGGGCCTGCAGCGCGAGGTACCTTCCCTGAAGCACATTGTGATCGTGCCGCTCGACGGCAGCATCGCCTTCGACGGTGAGGTGCTGCGGCCTGATCCCGCCTGGCGCGACGACTACGGCAAGTCCAAGGACATGAGCGAGGCCGACCGCGTCGCCGTGATGCTCCCGACCGGCGGCACCACCGGCCATCCCAAGGTGGCGCGGCTCACCAACCGCGCGATGGTCGCCTCCACCGTATCCTCGCGGATGGCGCTCGATTTCCATCGCGGCGAGCGCGCGATGATCACGATGCCGCTGTTCCATGTCGGCGGCCTTTTCTGCACCACGGCCAATTCCCTGGCGGCCGGCACGACGATGGTCATCCCCGGTCCCGCCGGCGCGCGCGATCCGGCGCTGGTCCGGCACTTCTGGCAGATCATCGAGCAGTACCGCATCAACATCGCCGGCAACGTGCCGACGATACTTGGCGCCCTCGCCGATATCCCGGTCGCGGACAGCGACATCTCGACCCTGCGCGTCACCGCCACCGGCGCCTCGATCTGCCCGCCGGAGATCGAGCGGCGTTATCTTGCGACCTGGGGCGGCCCCTGCATCCAGCAGCTCTACGGCATGACCGAGCTCGCCGGTGCCATCACTCACGATGTGCACGGTGTGAAGCCGCGCGCCGAGAGCGTCGGCACCCGCAATCCGCTGGTCGAACTCGCGATCCTCGACGGCGGCAAGCTCCACACGGGACCGTGGCCTTCGCCGGTCGGCGAACTGCTGACCAGGGGCCCGCAGGTGTTCGCCGGCTATGTCGACAAGAAGCAGACCGAGGAGGCGTTCCGCGACGGTTGGCTGCGCACCGGCGACATCTGCCGGATCGATGCCGACGGCTTCGTCTACATCATGGGCCGCGCCAAGGACGTCATCATCCGCGGCGGCCACAACATCGATCCGCGCGCGATCGAGGACGCCGCGCTGGCGTTTCCGGGCGTGGCGCTTGCCGCGGCCGTCGGACGTCCCGACACCTACGCCGGCGAAGTGCCGATGCTGTTCGTCTCGGCGCAGCCCGGCACCCATATCGATCCGAACGCGCTCGCCGCCTTCGTGCAGGACAACATCCTGGAGCCGCCGGCGCGCCCGCGCGTGGTGTCGGTGATTCCGGAGATGCCGGTGACTCCGGTCGGCAAGATCTTCAAGCCGAAGCTGCGCGAGATCGCCGCCGGCGAGGCCGCGCGCGAGTTGCTGGCGCTGGAAGGATTGTCCGGCGAGGTCACTGTCGACGCGATCACCGACCCGTCGCGCGGACTGTACCTGAGGGTGAGCGCGCCTCCGGACAAGGCCGAGAAGGCTGAGCGGCTTCTCAAGAAGTTCCCGGTCAAGGTCGAGTTACGGCCCTAACACCTTCATCTACCTCAATAATTCGATGACACCCGCGCGCTGGAACTCGCTTCCAGCGCGCTTGGACGCGGCTGGCTGTTTCTTGCCGCCCACGGCTTGACGAACCGCCTCATTCCTAAATAGACTCTAAATAGATACTTTTCAGTACAGGCGTTCGGGGTTAAGCGTTTCACCATGGCTACGGAAAAGGCCGAAACCGACCGCGTCCCGGTCACGCTGGCGCTCTCGACCATCGGATACCTCGAGAAGCTGGTGAGACAGGGCACCCACGGCACGAGCGTCCCGGGCGTCGCACGGACATTGATCGAGGAAGGCATTCGGCTCGCCATCAAGGACGGGTTGCTTGCAATCCGCGACAACGGCCGCACGCCCTGAGAGCATGATCCGGAAAAGTGGAAACCGGTTTTCCGAACAGATCATGCTCAAGAACTAAGGGCGCGTGTGCCGGCGCGGCGGTTCAACACAGAACGTGGAACCGTCAGATGATTGCCATCCAAGAGACCTGGACGCCGGAGCGCGTCGACCAACTCAAGATCTACTTTGAAGCCGGCCTCTCCTGCCGCGACATCGCCGTCAATATCGGCGTCAGCCGCAATGCGGTGATCGGCAAGCTGTCGCGGCTGAACCTCACACGCACGACGCCGGACGAACGTCGGGCGCGGCGCAAGAAATCCGCCGCCCACGCCGCGCAACGGGCGACTGCCAAGCAGCAGCTCCGGTTGCTCCAGGCGGTCTACGAGCAGGAGCCCGACGACGCCCCGATCGTCAGCGCCAACAGCTGCTCGCTGCTCGAGCTGAGCGAGCAGCGCTGCCGCTGGCCGATCAGCACCCCAGGCGCCGATGATTTCTGCTTCTGCGGCAACACACCGCTCGGCGGCATGCCCTATTGCTCAGGGCATTACCGCCTCGCCTATCAAGCGGGATCGCGCCAACGCGCGATGCGCGGATAGCGCTTGAGTGAATCCGTCCCGCACGCGATGCGGGACGGCCGTTCAGCCGACCTTCCACCCGGTCGCTGCCACGAGGTCCTGATAAAACGCCGGCGAGTAGGCCTGTTCCGGCGCCTTGCGCACGCGCTCGTCGAGAAGATGCGCGTCGTCGCCGACCAGGATGCGCCAGCGTTCGGCCTTCACACCGTCGAGGATGACCTTGGCGGCGGCCGCCGCCGAGGTCGGCGCTTCATCGTGGAAGATGCGGGCACGGTCGAGCGCGAGCTGCTGGATGTCGGCGTCCGACATCTTGGCGACATCGATCCCCTGCCCCTGCAGACGCTGACGGGCCTGCTTGAGCTCGTCGGCGTTGAGCTGGTCGGAGCCGTTCTGCACCTTGCGCGAGTTCGACACGATCGAGGTGCCGATGTGACCGGGCATCACGACCGAGCACTTCACATGCGGCGCGTTGAGCCGGAGATCATTGATCATCGCCTCGGTGAATCCCTTCACGGCAAATTTCGCCGCGCTGTAGGCGGTGTGCGACACGCCCATGCCGACCGAGGCCCAGAAGCCGTTGACGCTCGAGGTGTTGACGATGTGCGCCTCGTCGGCCTTCACCAACAGCGGCAGGAAGGTGCGGACGCCGAGATAGACGCCGCCCCAGCAGATGTTGAAGGTGCGCTCCCACTGCTCGCGCGTGTTGGAGAACAGGCTGCCGCCGCCACCGATTCCGGCGTTGTTGAACAGCAGGTGGATCTTGTCGGTCGCCTGCTGCTCGATCAGCTCGTCGCGGAAGCGCTTGTAGTGATCCTCGATCGAGACGTCGGCAACGTGCGTCGTGATGCGCAGGCCCTGCGGCAGCTTCTCGACCTCGCAGAGCCGCTTGGTCTCGGCCATCGCCTCGGCCGAGACGTCGCACATCGCGACATTGCAGCCCTCGGCAACGAGCTGCCGTGCCAGCTCGCGCCCCATGCCCGTGCCGCCACCGGTGATGACGGCAATCTTTCCGGCGAAATCCTTCATGTGAGATCCGTTCCTTCCCTTATTTTTCTTGCCCTGTTCTTCTTTGTTTCGGCCGGAGCGCGGATCGCAGCCCCAACCGCTTGGCTGCGGCACCTTACATCACCGAATTGTCGCCCAGCAACGGCGCCGCCTCACGCGCAAGTGAGCCGCCTGCTGCGGGTTGAGACGGTGGCCGCGTAACGAAATCATTCCGCGTTGCGAACAATCCGACATCGACAATCGGAGACCATGATCGTGCACATCCTGAACAGATTGGTCGCGACAACGCTGATGGCGATCGCGGCCGAAATTTCCACCGCGGCCGCAGCTGCCGAGGTAAAACCAGCGAAGCAGCGCGACAGCACCTTGCACAGATGAACTACGTTGATCGCAATCGGCGCACAGCGCAGCGCGCGGCGTGGCACAGCGTGCGATCGTTATGGGCGAAGCTCTGACAATGCTGCGATCACGTCGCTCGAATTCGAATGCTTGTTCACGAAGCGTGAGACTCACGCGATGATCGCGCGCATCCTGGCCGCAGGCCAAGCCGCGTCATGACGCGGCCCCGTGCTATTCGGCTGTCTCGATGCGCACGGACGCGCGCCGCCGCAGGACGCCGGCACCCGCGCTCAGGGCCAGCTTGAGCAGGCCGCGCCAGGAGAAATCGATGATTACCTCATGGTGCCGCAATCCCTTGCCGCCCTTCACCAGCCCGAGATCCCGGATCAGGCAATAGTGGCCGCTGCTCATGCGCGCCAGGCGGCTGTTCTTGAAGCGTCCCATCAATGGCGAGAATGCACTGCGGATCGATTCCGTCAAATCTTGACGGCATCGAATCGGCAAGGCGACGGCAACCCGCGCCACCATCGTCGCCGCCGGCTGGGCCTTGAATCAAAAACCTCCGGCAGGGCATTGCCGGAGGTTTGGGAGGCTTAGCAGCTAGCTAAGAGCCATCATTCAATGTGTTGGCCGTGGCGTATATAGTTTAGTAGATCAGGTAAGTAAATAAGTCTGCGGCGAATGAATCGCATGGCTCGTCTTCGTCGTTCGCGTGGACCGAATTGACGCAGCGCAGCTCTCCTTAGAATCTTTCGCAAAGAAAAACCCCGGCAGTTCCCTGCCGGGGTTCTGTTGGATCGTGATCAGATCAACCGGAATTACCAGTTGCGCTGAGCGCGGAAGAGCATCTGGACAGTGTCCTGATCCTTCAGCTCGTAGGTCGCGGTCGGCTTGCCGATAGCAGTCGACGACGTCGTGATGATACCGGCATACTTCTGATCGAGGTGCGAGTAGGTCACGTCGGCCGAGAAGGTCAGGTTCTTGACCGGGGTCCAACGGGTGATCACGCCGATCTGCGCGATGTTGTAGTCGGGGTTGCAGGCGGTCACGCCAGCGCCGCCAGCGAATGCGGCACGGAACGAACCACCGACGCCACCAACGCCGCAGATGAGCGACTTAGCCGCGTCGTTGTACGAAACAGCGGCGAACGCACCATACAAGCTGGTGTTCCAGTAGGGATCCCAGTTGTGGGTGTACGCACCGCGCATACCCCAGGTCTTGATGGACTGCTGCTGACCGCCGGGGCCGAACACCGTGTCGGGTGCCGTACCGAAGCCAACGCTGCCATAGACGCCCGGCAGGCTCGAACCGCCGAAGATGGCGATCGCGCCGGCCTGGCTGGCCAGTTCCTGGATGTTGTAACGGGTCGCACCGTCGGTGTAGACGCCCTGGATGTTGATGGTGTCACCGGGTCCGGTCGGGATGTTCTTGATCGACAGGGCCAACGCACCAGCCCAACCCCACTTGTCGTCGGGATGACCGGTCAACTCGGTGCCGCCATAGTAGGCAGCGTGGTTGTCATGCGCGGCGACCGACGCCTGGAAGATACCCCAAGCCTGGTCGACCTTGAGCGAAGCGACGAAGTCCGGAGCGATCGTGCCGGCGTAGTCGCTGGAGCCGTAGGCACCACCGACGCCGAGGTTGTTCACGCCAGCCTGCATGTAGGCAACCTGGTCCTGCGCCGACAGAGCCAGCGACACGCCGTTGCCGAACTGCGCGGTGTAGGTGAACTGGTTGATGCCGTTGGTGGTGTTCACGCCACCGACGAGTGCGTCGTAGTTGTTGCCCGGATAACCGTTCCAGGGGGCAGCGAACTGCGAAACCGCCTTACCCATCGTGAAGCCGGCGAACTGGATGAAGGCGTAGTAGACGCCGACCGTACCGGCAGCCACGTTGCCCGAACCTGCGTTGTTCGGCGCAGAAGACGAGCCGATCGCCGAGTACACGGTCGAGCCGTTGCCCTGGCCGGCATAGGTGTCGGAGGTCCAGGTGAACACCGCATCGAAATAGGTGCGGACCACGCCGTATTCGGTCGCGGTGCGCGTATCGATGTTGAAGTCTTCACGCGAACGCCAGGTGTAGCCGTTCGTGAAACGGTTGTTGGCACCGCTGGCGCCGTTGTAGTTCGCGCCGTACACGCTGTTGCCGTTCACCACGACGTCAGCACGCACATAGCCGCCCAGCTTGATGCAGGTGTCGGTGCCGGGGATGTAGTAGAAGCCCGGACCGTAAAGCGAGCAAACCTTCACGTACTCGACCGCTTTGGCCTTGACGGGAAGATCGGCCGCCTGTGCCCCGCCGACCGCGACCAGCGCAGCCGTCGAGCCCAGGATAAGGCTCTTCAAATTCATATTAAACCTCCAAGTTGCTCATATGCGGAGAGTCCGAGGCCGCGAGCGCCCCGTGATCCTCCCGCATTGTCCAAGACCGTTTTCCCCAAACCCCGCACCCTCAGATCAATCTGTGGTGTGCGACGGACTTGAACGATCACCGCAACGGGACGATCGAGATTCCCCTACCGCCGGGTTCAATATGCATTGGCGAGTTCGCCAATCAAAATAGTTTATAAAGTCAGGAATGCGAATGCGGCCACACTGTGTCTCGCCGGCAACGCTGCCTGTAAGCCCTTTGCCTACCTGAGAAAACTTGTCACATCCCAAATAGTCCAACCGTCACACGACCATCATAATTACTTTACGTTCACTTGCGTTCGTTGGCGGCTTGCGGGAAAAAACCTACTGCAGCGCGGAAAACAAGAAATAAATCAGCACAAAGCTGAGTCGGCGCCCGAGGGAAGAGGAAGCTGTGTCAGTGACAAGGAAGGATTCGACGCGCCAGCGCGCCATCGAACATCTCGACATCATCAAGCGGTTCACGCTCGAGATTTCGGCCATCAACTCGCATCTGGAGCGCGTCCGTCAGTTCTGGGGCAAGTCGCTTGGCGTCAGCGGTCCGCAATGGATGATTCTCATCGCGATCTCGGATCTCGACAAGGATGACGGCGTGCCGATCAACGTGGTGTCGAAGCTGCTGCACGTCGATCCGTCGTTCGTGACCACGCAGTCCAAGCTGCTCGAGCAGAAGGAGCTGCTGCGGCGCGCGCCCTCCCCGGCCGATGCGCGCGTGGTGCGGCTGTCGCTGACCGACAAGACCAAAAGGCACCTCGCAGGCCTCGCCGAACAGCACAAGGCGTTCAAGAAAACCGTGTTCGAGGAGTTCAGCGAGGCTGAGCTGGCCGAGTTCACGGCCAAGCTTTCGATGCTTACCAACCGCCTGGAAAAGGCCTGCCTGATTGTTGCGATGGAGGCCGAGGCCTGAGGCGACCGGCTCTGCAGCAGACGGGACGACTGGCAACCGGCACGATCGCGCCGCTCACCTCGCGAAGCGTTGGAAGCGGAGACTTATCGGTGTCCGCGCCCCGGCGACTGGAACGCCAGGAAGGCGAGAACGCTCAGCAGCGCAGCCCAGACCAGAAAGTGTTCAGCAATCATGTTGGCCCCCCATTTGCCCCTCAATGGAAAGCATGAAACGGGCCAAGCCGCGGTCGATCCGTGAACGGGCTATGGAAAAGGAGCCCCGGCGCTGACGGCCGGGGCCCCGAAAAACTTACAGTGTAACTATCTGGACCTGGTCGAGCTGCCTCCGGTCATCCCGCTGCCCGACCCCGTCGTCTGACCAGGGGCGTAGCCAGAGGCCCCTGGGCTCCCGGCTTTCGATCCTCGTGCCTGCATCTCGTGCCCGGGTGCATAGCCCGAAGCGCCGTGACTTCCTTTCTTGGAGCCCTTCTTTTGCATCTCGTGTCCAGGTGATTTGCTCGAAACGCCCTGTGCAAAAGCAACCGGGGTGGAAGCCATCAGGCATGCCGCGGAAAGGACGATGATTGCGTGCTTCATTTTGTCCTCCAAAATGCGCCCCGCGACTAACCGCCTGAAATCAGTGGCGTTCCATGAACGATTGTTCATCGACAACGACAGCCGCCGATGCGATCGGCTTGGTGCTGCCTCTTCAACGAGCGTTTGCTCGATATTAACGACAGCGTGTTGGCTTCCGCGCACAGCTTTCCGCGACTGGCGAACAGCATTGGCAACCAATCGCAAGCCGACGGCGAGCGATGCGCGCCCGCTTCAAGCCACACCGAACGAATTTTGAGAAAAATGGTCGGAGCGAGAGGATTTGAACCTCCGACCCCTAGTCTCCCAGACTAGTGCGCTAACCGGGCTGCGCCACGCTCCGATGCCGTTCCATTAGCTGCGATCCTGCGTTCGCGCAAGGCGGGGCAGGCTCTCAAAGACTGTATTCCGAGGCCGGTTCCCTTGGCAGGTTTCCTCGGCAGGCTTCCTTGCCTCAGCCGTCCTTCATCGCCGCGTCGATCATCTGTCGGCAGGCGACCAGCTCCTGCAGCACGCGTTCGAGCCGCTCCCGATCGACTGACGGAACGGAGGGACGAACCGGCAGCGCGGCGGGCGCCTTGCCCGGCTGGGCGTGCGCCTTGTAGGTCGACAGGATCGGATCCTCGTCGGGATCGACGAATCGGTAGTCGATCCCCTTCTCGTCGCCATCACCCTCCTCGCCGTCGAAATCGAGGCCGTCGCTGCTCTCGAGGTCGTCGGGCTCGGCCATGCTGTTGCCGACGGCTTCCTCGACCGCGCCGAACGAGACCGCCGCGGTCTGGTCGGCGATGCCCTGCACCGATTTGATGCCGTGCTCCTTCAGGATCCGCTGCACACCGCGGATGGTGTAGCCCTCGCCGTACAGCAGCCGGCGGATGCCCTTGAGCAGGTCGACGTCGTCGGGGCGATAATAGCGGCGTCCGCCGCTGCGCTTCATCGGCTTGATCTGCGCGAAGCGCGTTTCCCAGAATCTCAGCACATGCTGGGGAATATCGAGTTCATCAGCGACCTCGCTGATGGTACGGAACGCATCCGGCGCCTTGTCCAAATGCCCGCTCCTTTGAGCTCAATGCCTGGAGCCTTTCCGTTCCGATTGAATCGGAACGGGGCTCCGGATTCTAGGTTTGCCGCGCTTTCTTCACGCGAACCGGGTATCCACTTCGCTTGAAAACGCTCTAGTCGGCCTTGCTGCCGTCGCCATTGGTGACGACATGGCCATTGATCCGCTGCTTCAGGATCGCCGACGGCTTGAACACCATCACCCGCCGCGGCGAAATCGGCACCTCGGTGCCGGTCTTCGGATTACGGCCGATACGCTGGCCCTTCTTGCGCACCATGAAGGAGCCGAACGAGGACAGCTTCACCGTCTCGCCCTTTTCCAGGCAATCGGTGATCTCCTTCAGCACCAACTCGACAAATGCCGACGATTCCGTGCGCGACAGACCCACCTTTTGGTAGACCGCCTCACACAAATCGACGCGCGTAACTGTTTTTCCGGTTCCCGTGGTCATCGCCTGCCCCGCACTCTCGGCGAACAATTTCTTGACTGAAATTAAAAGCTTAGCGCGCAATGGTCAACAGCGACCAGCGCCCAGGCGCAGGAAAGATACCGGCAACCTGTCGATACTGTTTGGCGATACGCTACCAGCGCACGAGCGCCGAGCCCCAGGTGAAGCCGCCGCCCATCGCCTCGAACAGCACCAGATCGCCCTTCTTGACGCGCCCGTCCTTCACGGCGACCGACAGCGCGAGCGGGATCGAGGCCGCCGACGTGTTGCCGTGCTTGTCGACCGTCAGGACCACCTTCTGCGGCGCAATATGGAGCTTGTGCGCCGACGCATCGATGATTCGCTTGTTGGCCTGGTGCGGGATGAACCAGGTGATGTCCTCGGCGGTAAAGCCGGTGGCGTTGAAGGCGTCGACGATCACGTCGGTGATCATGCCGACGGCGTGCTTGAACACCTCGCGGCCCTCCATCCGGAGATACCCGACCGTCCTGGTCGAGCCGGGCCCGCCATCGACGAACAGCTTCGCCTTGTGGCGGCCGTCGGAGCGCAGATGCGTCGTCAACACGCCGGGGTCGCTGGTGGTGCCGGAATGCTGCTGCGCCTCCAGCACGACCGCGCCGGCGCCGTCGCCGAACAGCACGCAGGTGCCGCGGTCGTTCCAGTCGAGGATGCGTGAGAAGGTCTCGGCACCGATCACCAGCGCCCGCTTGTGGGTGCCGGCGCGCAGGAAATTATCGGCGGTGGCCAGCGCGAAGACGAAGCCGGAGCAGACCGCCTGCAGGTCGAAGGCGACGCCATGGTTGATGCCGAGCCCGTGCTGGACGGCGACCGCGGTGGCGGGAAAGGTGTTGTCGGGCGTCGAGGTCGCGAGCACGATCAGGTCGATCGACTGCGCATCGACTTGCGCGTGGGCGAGCGCGGCCTGCGCCGCCTTGATCGCCAGATGCGAGGTGAATTCGTCGTCGGCCGCGATGTGGCGCTCGCTGATGCCGGTGCGCTGCACGATCCAGTCATCCGACGTGTCGATCCGGGTGGCCAGTTCGGCATTGGTCAAAACCCGCTCCGGCAAATATGAGCCGCAGCCGAGCACTACCGAACGTATAGCAGTCACGAGACAGCCTCCTGCGCGGTCTGCGCCTGCACCAGCGCACTGCCGTCGCGATTAAGCATCTGATTGATCTTGGTGAGGAGATCGAAGTGGGCCATCTCATAGCCAACATCCACCGCATAGGCAAAGCCTTCCGCGTTGGTGCCGCCATGGCTCTTGACCACGACGCCCTTCAGGCCGAGCAGCAGGCCGCCATTCGACTTGTTGGGATCGAGCTTGTCGCGCAGCTTCTGGAACGCGCCGCGGGCCAGCAAATAGCCGATCCGCGCTAGCCAGCTAGATGACATGGCCTCGCGCAGCAGCGTGAACATCTGGCGCGCGGTTCCTTCGGCGGCCTTGAGCGCAATGTTGCCGCTGAAACCTTCCGACACGATGACGTCGGCGAGGCCCTTGCCGATCGCGTCGCCCTCGACGAAGCCGATATAGTTGAACTGAGTCGAGTTCATCGCACGCAGCATCTCCGCCGCCTCGCGGATTTCCCCGTGCCCCTTCATCTCCTCGGACCCGATGTTGAGCAGGCCGACGGTCGGCCGTTCGAGGTTGAACAGCACGCTCGCCATGGCGCTGCCCATCACCGCCAGCGTCGCCAGATGGCGGGCGTCGCCGCCGATCGTGGCGCCGAGGTCGAGCACGACAGAGTCGCCGCGCAGCGTCGGCCACACCGCCGCAAGCGCCGGGCGGTCGACACCGGGGAGCGTCCGCAGATTGAGGCTGCCCATCGCCATCAGCGCGCCGCTGTTGCCGGCGGAGACCGCAACGTCGGCCTCGCCATGCTTCACGGCGTCGATCGCGAGCCACATCGAGGACGCCCTTCGGGTCCGCCGCAGCGCCTGGCTCGGCTTCTCATCGTTCTTCACGGCGACGTCGGTATGGATCACTTTCGATACCGCCTTCAGTGCCGGATGCTTGGCGAGCTCCGGCTCGATCTGGGCCCGGTCCCCGACCAGCAGGAATTCGCTGTCGGGATGACGGCTTAACGAGATCGCGGCGCCGGGAATGACGACGGAAGCGCCGACATCGCCCCCCATGGCGTCAAGCGCTATTCGAACCTTTTGAGGCATGAACGTCCCGGAAGCCTGCTTTCCCGCAGCCTTCAGACGAAGACCGCGAGCTTGAAGTCACCGCCGTCAACGGCGCGCGGCGAAACACCAACTCGCGTCCCGGCCGGGACGCGACAATAGCGTGTCCTCGGTCCGACACAACCTCTTGACCGCAAATGAGGCAGCTGCCGAACCGTCACGCAACACATCGGAGCATACCAGAAATACATTGTATTTCAATGTATTGTGACACGTATTTGAAGTAACTAGGAACACCGCTCGCGCAAGCTTGCAGGCAAGCCATCCCCGCAAATGTGGCGCCAGGCGCCCTCAACTTCCCTTGGGCTTCTTGCCGTCCGGCTTTTCCGTCAGCGCCTTCAGCGCCGCGAAAGGATGATTTTCCGGGTCAGGCGCTTCAGCCTTCTGTTCAAAGACCGCATCCACCTTGCGCGGATACGGGTCTATGCCGAGAAACAGCGCATCGGTGGCAAGCCGGCCGATATCGATGAAGCCGCCGACGATCGGCTCCGGCGGGTCCGGCGTTTCCTCATCGCTGTCGTCGGCGTCGTCGACCAGGTCGGCCATTTGCGGGATCTGCTCGGGCGGCGCGAACACCACATCGATCGGCTCATCGATCTCGTTCTCGATCGGATCGAGCGTCACCACGCAGGTCTGCCCGATCCTGGCCTTAACTCTGCCGGTGACGTGGTAGCTGCCGTCGCGCTTGGGCTGCAGGTCGAACTCTGCACGCGCGGAGACGACTTCCCGCAACTCGGCAACTTCGGCCATCGCCTTGCGCGCCGCCTCGTCGGCCGCGATCTCGCGATGCAGGCCGGTCTCCGGAATCTGCGCGATGTTGACCAGGACCCGCCAGGGGTCGCGGTCGCGCCGTGCATCGGGCTGCCCTGTGCCGCCGCCGCTCATGCCGCCGTCCCCGCAGGCTGTGGTACCGGAAAGCGCCACGCGCCCTTGGCCAACGCCGCGAGATCGGCGCGCGCCATCTCTTCGATCGCCTCCCTGGCATAGGCGGCGAGCTCGCGGGCCTTGTCGATGTTCTGACCGTTGAGGATGTTCTTGCAGAACGACTCGGCCAAGGCCGCCTCGCTGTCGGTCAGCGCCAGATCATAGGCCGCGGTGCGGCCGTAGAAGGCTTCACCGAACGCCTGCATGCGCTTCGGCACCGTGAGGTCGCCGACGCCCATTTCGCGCAGATTGTCGTCCATATCGATGCAGAAATGATCAAACAGGGCCTGGGACAGCGCGACGCCGCCCTCGACGGATTTCAGTCGCCGCAGCACCAGCCACAGATGCATGAGAAGCAGGTCAAAACGGCCGTTAACCGTGTCCGGAACGCCCAAGTCACGGTAAAACAACGGTTCTCGCGCCTGCGTCACGATCATGCCATAGATGGTCTCAATGGTGCTGCGCGCGGGCACCCGGGGTCTTCTGAAGTGATTGAACGGCCAAAGCATGACGGGTTCCGGCTGCCGGTCCCCAAAGGGTCGCCTGTTGAGAGGTCGCCCATTGGAGCTCGGCATGATTGCAATCCATTGAGCTGCCCGGTACGTCAATGCCTCGGCCGATGCAAGGGGACGGATCAGTTCCGCCGATGAACCACACTCTTTCACGACAGTCTCGCGCCGCTTCCGCGCGCGGGTTCTTTTCGCGTCTCCGCGCCGTCGCGGCGATTGGCCTCGTCTGCGCCGCACTCGGCGGCTGCGCCGGGGAACAATTCCAGAAGGGCTACATCCTGCCGGAGGGGGCGCTCGAGCAGATCCCGATCGGCGCGAGCCAGGACCAGGTGCTCATCGTGCTCGGCACGCCCTCGACGGTCGCAACGCTGGACGGCGAGGTGTTTTATTACATCTCGCAACGGACCTCCCGCCCGGTCGCCTTCATGAATCAGCGGGTGATCGACCAGCGCGTGATCGCGGTCTATTTCGACAAGAACCGGCAGGTGCGCCGACTGGCCAATTACGGCCTGAAGGACGGCAAGATCTTCGACTTCGTCAGCCGGTCCACGCCGACGTCGGGCCAGGAAATGTCCTACCTGACACCGCTCTTCAAGCTGCTGAGCTTCAACTAGAGCGTTTTCGAGCGAAGTGGGGGGCTCCGGTTCGCGTGAGACAACGCGTCAAACCGGAGTCCAGAGCATAAGCCGCTGCGCCAAGTTGTCGCTTGCCCGAGGGGCAAGCGGTCCCCTAGTTTGCTCGCAAACAAGAGCCTGAGCAGGGGGTAAACGCATGACAGCCAAGAGATTTTCCCGTCGTACGGTATTGTCGGGCACGGCCGCATTGACGGCCGCGGCGATCCTGCCGCGCGCGAGCCTCGGCGCCGGTGACTGGCGGCCGACCGAGACCGTCCGCATCGTCGTGCCGGCGGCGGCCGGCGGCTCGACCGACGTGATGGGGCGGCTGCTCGCGGCGCATTTGCAGCCGCTCTGGGGCCAGTCGGTGGTGGTCGAGAATCGCTCCGGTGCCGGCGGCACCATCGGCACATCCGAGGTCGCGCGCGCCAAGGGCGACGGCCACACCATCCTGATCGGCAATCCCGGCCCCAACGCGATCGCCTACAGCATCTTCCGCAACCTGACCTACAAGGCCGACCAGTTGCAGCCGGTCTCCAACATGATCCGGATCCCGAACATCGTGTCGGCGCATCCGTCGACCGGCCTCAAGTCGATCCCCGAATTGATCGCCTTTCTGAAGAAGAATCCGGACAAGCTCACCTACGGCTCGTCCGGTACCGGACAGAGCCCTCACCTCACCGGCGCCTGGTTCCTGCAACTCACCGGGTTGAAGATGACGCACGTGCCGTTCCGCGGCGCCGGTCCCGCATTGCAGGCCGGGCTCGCCGGCGACATCCAGATCCTGTTCGACAATCTCTATCCGTCGCTGCCGCAGGTGCAGGACGGCAAGCTCAACGGCCTCTGTGTCACCACGCCGGAGCGTAGCGATTCCGCACCGAACCTGCCGACGATGCGCGAGGGCGCGCCGGAACTGGCAAAGTTCGACGTCTCGTCCTGGTTCGGCGTGTTCCTGCCGAAGACCGCGCCCGCCCCGGTGCTCGACGAGTTGAACCGCCAAGTCAAGGCGATGCTGGAGCGCGACGACGTCAAGAAGAACATCGCCGGCATGGGCGCGCGCGCCGACTACGGCACGCCCCAGCAATTCTCCGATTTCGTCGATGCCGAGACGAAGAAGTTCGCGGCGATCATCGAGAAGGAAGGGTTGCAGATGGAGGTCAAGTAACAGCCGCCGTCACGACGTTTCCTGAGCACGTTGCGGCCAACGCTACGAAGACTTGTTGATCTTCTTGACCTTGGCGTCGGTCGCTTCAATCGACATCGCCAGTTCCATGATCGCCTTCGAGAGCAGCTCGATGGCCTCCTTCTGATCCTGCGATTTGGAGGCGCGGAGCGCGTAGTTCCGTGCGGATGAGAGCGACATCGATTGATCTCCGTGTTGTTCGCGTCTGGTTCAAAAATAAAACCCCGCGGCTTTCACCGCGGGGCCTCGTTTCAGTCGTGTCCGCCGCTCAGTGCGCCAGGATCGCCAGCAGCAGCAGCGCCACGATGTTGGTGATCTTGATCATCGGGTTCACCGCCGGGCCCGCCGTATCCTTGTAGGGATCGCCGACGGTATCGCCGGTCACCGCGGACTTGTGGGCGTCAGAGCCCTTGCCGCCGTAGTGGCCGTCCTCGATGTACTTCTTTGCGTTGTCCCACGCGCCGCCGCCCGAGGTCATCGAGATCGCGACGAACAGGCCGGTGACGATGACGCCGAGCAACATGGCGCCGACCGCGGAGAAAGCGGCCGACTTACCGGCTGCGCCACCGCCCGCGATCGCGTAGATCAGGAAGTAGACCACGATCGGCGACAGAACCGGAAGCAGCGACGGGATGATCATCTCCTTGATCGCCGCCCGGGTCAGCAGGTCGACCGCCTTGCCGTAGTCCGGCTTGTCGGTACCCTGCATGATGCCGGGCTTCTCGCGGAACTGACGGCGCACTTCCTCGACGATCGCGCCGGCGGCGCGACCGACCGCGGTCATACCCATCGCACCGAACAGATATGGCAGCAGGCCGCCGAACAGCAGGCCGACCACGACGTAAGGATTGTTCAGGGAGAAGTCCGGGTTGACGCCCTTGAAGTAGGCATGGGCATTGGAGTCGCTGATGAAGAATTTGAGGTCCTGATTATAGGCCGCAAACAGCACCAGCGCACCGAGACCGGCGGAGCCGATCGCGTAGCCTTTGGTCACCGCCTTGGTGGTGTTGCCGACCGCGTCGAGCGCGTCGGTCGACTTGCGCACCTCCTTCGGCAGCCCCGCCATCTCGGCGATGCCGCCGGCGTTGTCGGTAACCGGGCCGAAGGCGTCGAGCGCGACGATCATGCCGGCCAGCGCCAGCATGGTGGCGGTCGCGATCGCGATGCCGAACAGGCCGGCAAGGCTGTAGGTGACGAGGATGCCGGCGATGATCACGATCGCGGGCAGCGCGGTCGCTTCCATCGAGACCGCGAGGCCCTGGATCACGTTGGTGCCGTGACCGGTGACCGAGGCCGAGGCGATCGACTTCACCGGGCGATAGTCGGTGCCGGTGTAGTATTCGGTGATCCAGATGATCAGGCCGGTGACGACGAGACCGACCACGCCACACCAGAACAGCGCCATGCCGGTATAGTCGACGCCGTCGAGCTTGCCGAAGCCGACCAGCCAATTGATCACGAGCGCGACGCCGACCAGCGACAGGATGCCGGTGGCGATCAGGCCCTTGTAGAGGGCGCCCATGATGGACTGGCTGGCACCGAGCTTGACGAAGAAGGTGCCGATGATCGAGGTGATGATGCAGATGCCGCCGATCGCGAGCGGCAGCGTCATCATGTTCACCAGGATCGGCGTCTTGGCGAAGAAGATCGCCGCGAGCACCATGGTGGCGACCGCGGTCACCGCATAGGTCTCGAACAGGTCCGCCGCCATGCCGGCGCAGTCGCCGACATTGTCGCCGACATTGTCGGCGATGGTGGCCGGGTTACGCGGATCGTCCTCGGGGATACCGGCCTCGACCTTGCCGACGAGGTCGCCGCCGACGTCCGCACCCTTGGTGAAGATGCCGCCGCCGAGACGGGCGAAGATCGAGATCAGCGAGGCGCCGAAGCCGAGCGCCACCATGGCGTCGACCACGGTGCGGCTGCCCGCTTCCAGACCCATGAACTTGACCAGGATCATGAAATAGATGGTGACGCCGAGCAGCGCGAGCCCCGCAACCAGCATGCCGGTGATCGCGCCCGCCTTGAAGGCGAGTTCGAGGCCGCCGGCGAGCGAGGTGGTTGCCGCCTGCGCGGTGCGGACGTTGGCGCGCACCGAGACGTTCATGCCGATGAAGCCGGCAGCCCCCGACAGGATGGCGCCGATCGCAAAGCCGATCGCCACCGGCAGGCCCAGGAAGTAGGCCAGCACCACGAAGATCACGATACCGACCATGCCGATCGTGGTGTACTGCCGCCGCAGATAGGCCTGTGCGCCCTCGCGCACCGCGGCCGCGATTTCCTGCATGCGCGGATTACCCGCATCCGCGTTCAAGACCGACTGCGTCGCCCAGATCGCGTAGACGATGGAAAGCGCCCCGCAGAGCACAATCAACCATAAAGCTGTCATGTTGCCTCAGATCCTTGATGTAACCCCCGCGCCTTCTTGTGCCGCTAGGGGGCGGCAGGCGCTTATTTTGCGAGGACAATCCTCCCCAAAAACGGATTGCCTCAAATCGGGCGCGACCTTGCCAAAATCGTTACCGCTGTGCAACGCCACCCGTGGCCGAAAACGCCGATATCGGCAGCTATTTAGAAGGAAAATCGGCGCGATCAGGCGCGGGAAGTCCAGAGCTGCTTCCGTTCCGACGCGTTTTCTTAACGCGAACCGGTGCCCGCTTCGCTCGAAAACGCTCTAGAAATGGCTGTAGGACAGCCGCCTCAGCTTCAGTTCCCGCCCCTGCCCGTCGAGGAAGCTTGGTGGCGACAAGCCTGCGATCAGGCCGCCGATTGCGGTCACCGCGACCTTGGCCTGCCGTGCGTCGCGCAGAAACGCGTCGACATGATCGCTCGGGACCGCGCACAAGAGCTCGTAATCATCACCGCCGGCCACCAAGGTCTCGATACCGATCGCCCGGCGCGCGAGCAGCCCTGCGGCCGCGGACGACAACGGGATGCTCGGCACGTTGATCACGCCCGCCACACCACTGGCTGCGCAAAGCTTGGTCAGATCGCCGGCAAGACCGTCGGACACATCCATCGCGGCGCTGGCGTGGGTGCGGACGGCCGTGGCCAAGGCGTTGCGCGGCTGCGGAACACGGTAACGGGCGGCAAGAAAATCCCGCCCGACGACATCGTCCGCCAGAGCCGCGGCGACCGGGCCACCCCGGAGCACATCGAGGCCGAGCGCGGCGTCTCCGATCGTGCCGGTGACGAACACACAGTCGCCCGCCTGTGCTCCCGCGCGATGCACCATCGTGCCCTGCGGCACCCGGCCGAACGCAGTGATCGAGATCATCAGCGGCCCCGGTGTCGAGACCGTGTCGCCGCCGAGCAGCGGGCAGCCGAAATGCGCGGCGTCCTCGCCGAGCGCCCGGGCAAACGGCTTCAGCCAGGCCTCCTCGGCGCCGCGCAGCGCCAGCGTCAGCACGAAGCCCGCCGGCACCGCGCCCTTGGCGGCGATGTCGGAGAGGTTCACCCGCAGCGCCTTGCGCGCCAGCGTGTCGGGCGGATCATCGCCGAGGAAATGCACGCCCTCGACGATGGCGTCCGTGGTGACCACGATGTCCTCGCCGGCCGCCCTCAGCGCGGCGGCGTCATCGTCGAGCCCGAACGCACCCGGATCGGTCGCGAGCGGCTTGAAATAGCGCGCGATCAGGGAGTCTTCGCCGGAGGTATGTTTGCTTGCTTGGGTCATCAACCCGTCATCCTGAGGTGCGAGCAAAGCGAGCCTCGAAGGATGCACGGCCCCGATGCGACCGTAGCGCCACGCCGTCGCCCTTCGAGGCCTCCGCTTCGCTACGGCACCTCAGGGTGACGGCTACGGAGGTGGGCGGCATCGCGGCACCTAGCTCCGCACAAACTCGTCGCCGCGGAACTGGCGCGCGATCTGGTCGAGCACGGCGTTGACCATGCCGGTTTCGTCCTTCTCAACGAAGGCATGCGCGACGTCGACATATTCGGAGACCACCACGCGGCCCGGCACGTCTTTGCGGTGCTCGAGCTCGTAGGAGCCTGCCCGCAGCACCGCGCGCAGGATGGCGTCGATCCGCTTCAGCGGCCAGCCCTTCGACAGTGCCTCGTCGATCAAAGGATCGAGCCGGGCCTGGTCGCGCACCACGCCGGAGACCACGTCGCGGAAGAACGCGGCTTCCGCCGGCAAATATTTCTCGCCCTCGACCTCGTTGCCGAGCCAGTGGCTCTCGAACTCGGCGAAGATGTCGTTGATGCCGGCGCCGCCGATGTCCATCTGATAGAGCGCCTGCACCGCCGCGAGCCGTGCCGCGCCGCGGCGGTTGGCTTTTCTGTCGGGGGCTTTCGCGGGCTTCTTGTTGTCTGCCATGGTCAGGCCTTTGCCAGGCGGCGTTTGATCCGCAGCATCGCCAGCGCCGCACGCGCCGCGTCGCCGCCCTTGTTGAGTTCGCTGGCGCGCGCCCGCGCCCAGGCCTGCGCCTCGGTGTTGACGGTGAGGATGCCGTTGCCGAGCGGGAATTTCCGGCTGATGGCCAAATCCATCAATCCGCGCGAGGACTCCTGCGAGACGATCTCGAAATGGATGGTGTCGCCGCGCACCACGCAGCCGAGCGCGATCGCCGCGTCATACGGCTTGCCGTTCGCTTCAGCCGCATCGATCGCGATCGCAATCGCCGCCGGAATCTCCAGCGCGCCCGGCACCGTGATCACGTCGTGCGTCGCACCCGCGGCCTTGATCTCGGCCAACGCGCCTTCCAGCAGCGCGTCCTGGATGTCGTCATAGAACCGCGCCTCGACGATCAGCACGCGTGCGCCGGTAATGTCGGTCTGGTCCTTCAGGGGTGCGCGCCGCGCGTCAGCCATCTACGTATCCATTTCATATTGTTGACATTTACCGATAACGTTGGATGTCAACGTTTCGCGAGTTTGTAGTCGCCCCGACGACTGAAGCCAAGCACGAATGCCTCAGGCACTGTCATTCCGGGATGGTCCGAAGGACCAGACCGCAGGTGCACAATAGTGCACCGGGGAATCTCGAGATTCCGGGTTCGATGCTTCGCATCGCCCCGGAATGACTGCCGCTTGACGGCTATGCCGTCATTTCATCTCCGACAGCCGCGCCGCGTAGCGGGCCATCAGATCGACCTCGATATTGACCTCGCTGCCGGCCTTCCAGGCGCTCAGGGTCGTCACGGAAAGCGTGTGCGGGATGATCAGCACCGAAAAGCTGACGTCGCCGACCGTATTCACGGTCAGCGACACGCCGTCCAGCGTGACCGATCCCTTCGCCGCGATGAAACGCGCCAGTTCGCGGCTGGTTCGCAGCTCGAAGCGCGCCATGTCGGGCAGGTCGTCGCGCTTGACGATGGTGGCGATGCCATCGGCATGCCCGGCCACGATGTGACCGCCGAGTTCGTCGCCGATCTTGAGCGCGCGCTCGAGATTGAGCCGGCCGCCCTGCGCCCAATGCTTGGCGGTGGTCATGCCGAGCGTCTCGGCCGCCGCATCGACATCGAACCAGGTCTTGCCATCGGCGGTGCCGGAGGCGACGACGGTGAGGCAGACGCCGTTGCAGGCGATCGAGGCGCCGTTGGCGATCGTGGTCTGGTCGTAGTCGCAGGCAATCCGCATGCGATGCAGTTGCCCCTGCGCCACCTGCTTCAGGCTGGTGATCTCACCGATATCGGTGACAATTCCCGTGAACACAACAAACCTCTTACTCTTCGTCATGGCCGGGCTTCACCCGGCCATCCACGACTTACTTCACTGCTGGCGACCAAGACGTGGATGCCCGGGTCAAGCCCGGGCATGACGACTTAGGATCGATCGTAGATAGTCAAAACATCTTTGGCCAAGGCTTCGCTAGCACGAAGCCGGAAGGCGGGCGACTGCGTGATTGCGTCGAGCGGCATTGCGTCCAGCGCGGGAACACCACCGGCACCGATCGCATCGGGTCCGCGCAACAGCCAGATCTCGTCGACAAGGCCGGCTGCCACGAAAGAATTTGCCACGCGCGATCCGCCCTCGACCAGCAGCCGCGAAATCCCCCTCTCCGCCAGCGCATGCAGGACGGACGGCAGATCGAGACCATCAGGCGCGCTGGCGGCGATGCGGATCACCTGCGCGCCGGCGGCGCCGAGCTTCACCGCGGCAGGCGCCTCCGCCATGTCGGAGGTCATCACCCAGAGCGGCGTCTCGCGCGCCGAATGCACCAGGCGGCTGTCGCCAGAAATCCGCAGCGCGCGGTCCAGCACCAGGCGCACTGGCGAGCGCGCCGCCATCCCCGGTAACCGGCAGGTCAAGAGCGGATCGTCGGCCTTGACCGTGCCGATGCCGACCAGGATCGCATCGCTCTGCGCGCGCAGCAGATGCACCCGGGTCCGCGCGGCCTCTCCGGTGATCGTAACCGGCTTATGGCCGCTGGCAGCGATCTTGTCGTCGGCGGACACCGCGAGCTTGAGGATCACATGCGGGCGCTTGTCGCGGATACGGCGGAAGTGCCCGGCATGGTCGCGCGCGGCCTCTTCCGCGCACAGCCCGACATCGACCGCGATGCCTGCGGCACGCAGCCTGGCGTGCCCCTGCCCCGCGACTTCCGGATTGGGATCCTCGATCGCCGAGACGACGCGGGCGAGCCCGGCCGCCACCACGGCGTCCGCACAAGGCGGCGAGCGGCCGAAATGCGAGCAGGGTTCGAGCGTCACGTAGAGCGTGGCGCCGCGCGCGGCATCGCCGGCGCGCCTGAGTGCCTCGACCTCGGCATGCGGCCGGCCGCCTGCTTGCGTCCAGCCGCGGCCGACGATCACGCCGTCCTTGATGATGACGGCGCCGACCGCCGGATTGGGCCAGGTGCGCCCGAGCCCGCGCCGGCCAAGCGCCAGCGCCAGCTGCATGAAGCGCAGATCGGCCGCCTTTGCCGCTTCCTTGGCCTCTTTGGCCTTCTGCGCGAACTGGTCTTCCAGAATGCGGAAGATCATTTGCGTAGCGTCGCGAGCCGCGGGTCCTCTTCGCCGGTCAATTCGTCGAGCACGGCCTCGAAGTCCTTGGCCTCGCGGAAATTGCGGTAGACCGAGGCGAAGCGCACATAGGCGACGTCGTCGAGCTGGCGCAGATGCTCCATCACGATCTCGCCGATCGCCTCAGAGGAGACCTCGGCCTCGCCGCCGCTTTCGAGCTCGCGCACGATGGTGGACACCATCTTCTCCACCCGCTCGGATTCCACCGGGCGCTTGCGCAAGGAGATCTGCAGCGAGCGCACCAGCTTGTCGCGGTCGAACGGCACGCGGCGGCCGTTGCGCTTGATGACGGTCAGTTCGCGCAGCTGCACCCGCTCGAAGGTCGTGAAGCGGAAGTTGCAGGCCATGCAGACGCGACGCCTGCGAATGACCGCGGAGTCCTCGGTCGGACGCGAGTCCTTGACCTGCGTGTCGAGAGAATTGCAGCTCGGGCAGCGCATCCGACGGGACCTCTAGCAACGACCTTTTACTGATAGATCGGGAAGCGATCGGTCAGCGCCTTGACGCGCTCCTTGATCGCGGCCTCGACCAGCGGCGCCTTGCCGTCCGGCGACTGCGCCAGCGCGTTCAGCACTTCCGCGATCATGCCGCCGACCTGCTTGAACTCGGCGACGCCGAAGCCGCGCGTGGTCGCCGCCGGCGTACCGAGCCGCAGGCCGGAGGTGACGAACGGCTTTTCGGGATCGAACGGGATACCGTTCTTGTTGCAGGTGATGGCGGCGCGCACCAGCGCCTTCTCGGAGATGTTGCCCTTCAGGCCCTTCGGCCTGAGGTCGACCAGCATCAGATGGTTGTCGGTGCCGCCCGAGACGATGTCGAGGCCATGGCCGCGCAGCGTCTCCGCCAGCGCCTTGGCGTTCTCGACCACGTTCTTGGCGTAGACCTTGAAGTCCGGCCGCAGCGCTTCTGCGAACGCCACCGCCTTGGCGGCGATGACGTGCATCAGCGGACCGCCCTGCAGGCCCGGGAAGATCGCCGAGTTCAGCTTCTTGGCCAGCGTCTCGTCATTGGTGAGGATCAGGCCGCCGCGCGGGCCGCGCAACGACTTGTGCGTCGTCGTAGTGGTGACGTGGGCGTGCGGCACCGGCGAGGCATGCACGCCGCCGGCGACGAGGCCCGCGAAATGCGCCATGTCGACCAGCAGATACGCGCCGACGGAATCCGCGATCTCGCGGAAGCGCTTGAAGTCCCAGGCGCGCGAATAGGCCGAGCCGCCCGCGATGATCAGCTTCGGCTTGACCTGCTCGGCCAGCTTCTGCACCTCGTCCATGTCGATGATCTGGTCCTCGCGGCGCACGGTGTAGTGCGCGGCCTTGAACCACTTGCCTGACATGTTGACCGGCGAACCATGGGTGAGATGGCCGCCGGCCGCGAGGTCGAGGCCCATGAAGGTGTCGCCTGGTTGCAGCAGCGCCAGAAACGCCGCCTGATTCATCTGGCTGCCGGAGTTCGGCTGGACGTTGGCGAAGCCGGCGCCGAACAGCTTCTTGGCGCGCTCGATCGCCAGCGTCTCGGCGACGTCGACCCACTCGCAACCGCCGTAGTAGCGCGCGCCCGGATAACCCTCCGCATATTTGTTAGTCATCACCGAGCCCTGCGCCTCTAGCACGGCGCGGCTGACGATGTTTTCCGAGGCGATCAGCTCGATCTCATGACGCTGCCGGCCGAGCTCGCCCTTGATCGCGGCGGCGATCTCGGGATCGGCCTGGGCGAGGGTTGCGGTGAAGAAGGAATCGGGCGCGGAAGCGGTCTTGCTGGACGAGGTCATCGGCGAAATATCTCCACCGCCGCAAGCCTTTAGGCAGGATGCGGACGGTCACGAGTGGCGGTCGAAGCTGGTTTCAGAGCGTTATCACATCGCCCCAAAATGGCCAAGCGGTTGCGGTCCCTGCCGGTCAATTATGCCAGATATGGTGGGGATGGCGGGGATTGCCAGCCGGCCGGACGGCCGCCCCCGCCACCCGGTTCCCGCCGCGCGGCCAGCAGGGCTGTGGCAGCCGCCGAGTGGAACTCACTCCCCTTCCCGACCGCGCGGGGACCGCGGACGAGACAACTATCGCCTCGAGGTTTCAACGCGTTGCTCGCGCAACCGCGCGACATCGGACTCGCTTGATCATGTCGCGCGCGATCGCGATGCATCGACCCACGAGATGACGAGCCAATTTTTGAATCGTTCGATTTTTGAATCGTTCAACACCGGATCGATTCAAGGCTCTCACGCGATGCGTGCAATTGCGCGTCATACGCCGTTGTCTCCCGGTCACACAGCCAAGCTTTGCGTGCAACTTCGACAGCTTCTAACCCCGTGCAGGCTGCTCGCGAAAATCACCGTGATAACGACTCGCTCAAGATTTTTTTTACGGAGCGTGGAATAAATGTCGTGCAGGTGGATTCGGCCGCAGCGGTTTGCTGCTTCGGCTGTCGTTGTGTTTTCGGTTGTTGGTGCGGACGATGTCTTCGCCCAGACGCAATTGCCGTCCGTGACAGTCGAGGCGCCGCAGCGGCAAGCGGCGCGATCGCAGCAGCCTTCGCAACGGTCCACGCGCGCACGCAGCGCCTCGCGCCGCGCGACGGCCGCCCCGGTGGGCGCGCAGCCACAGACCGCTCAGCAGCCCGCGGGCGCCAGCGGCGGGCACGAACGCGCCAACGGCCCGGTCACCGGCTATCTGGCGCGGCTGAGCGCCAGCGGCACCAAGACCAGCACGCCGATCATCCAGACGCCGCAATCGGTGTCGGTCATCAGCGCCGAGCAGATCCGCGACCAGAAGATCGTCAGCAAGTTCGACGAGGTGCTGCGCTACACGCCGGGCGTCATCGGCGGCACCTATGGCACCGATTTCCGCAACGACTGGTTCATGATCCGCGGCTTCCCGGCGCAGAACGAGTCGCTGTTCCTCGACGGCCTGCAGCTGTTCTACACCTCCTATGCGAGCTGGAAGCTGCAGCCCTTCAATCTCGAGCGCGTCGAGGTGCTGCGCGGTCCGTCCGGCATCCTGTATGGCGGCTCGGCGCCGGGCGGCCTCGTCAACGCGGTGAGCAAGCTGCCGCAGGCCGAGCCCGTTCGCTACATCGAGACCGGCGTCAATAATTTCGGCAACGCCTATACCCAGTTCGACATCGGCGGCGCGACGGCGCAGCCCGGCAACGGCCAGGTGCAGTACCGCCTCGTCGGCCAGGCCCAGGGCGGCGGCACCCAGACCGACTATGTCTACGACAACAATTTCTTCTTCGCCCCGTCGGTGACCTGGCGGCCCGATGCCGACACCAGCCTCACCGTGTTCGGCATGGCCTCGCACAGCAACACCCGCGCGCTGAACTTCCTGCCCTATGTCGGCACCGTCACCAACGCGCCGTTCGGCCGGATTCCGACCAGCCTGTTTGTCGGCGATCCCAGCGCCGACCAGTTCCGCCGCGACCAGCAGATGGTCGGCTACCAGTTCCAGAAGAGCGTGACCGACAGCGTCGATTTCCGCCAGAACGCGCGCATGGCGCATGTCGACGTCTATTATGCCGGCCTCTACGGGCTCGGCTATGCGACGACGCCGGCCGCCGCCGACATCACCCGCGGCAATTTCTACACCCGCGGCATCGCCACCCAGCTCAACCTCGACAATCAGCTCGAATACCGCTTCGCCACCGGCGCGCTGCAGCACACCGCGCTGGTCGGCGTCGATCTGAAATATTACGGCATCGACGACCGCCAGGGTTTTGGCATGGGCACCAATCTCAACGTGCTCAATCCGGTTTATGGCACCAACCTGCCGTATAGCGGCCCGCTCTATCAGAACGGCTATCTCGCCCAGGGCATGGCCGGGCTCTACCTGCAGGATCAGGTCAAGCTCGACCGCCTGACTGTGGTGCTGTCCGGCCGCCAGGATTGGGTCGATCTCACCAACAACAACCGGATCGGCGCCTCCCAGGGCCGCGACGACAGCAAGTTCTCCGGCCGTGTAGGCGCGATCTACAATTTCGACAGCGGCGTTGCGCCCTACGTCTCCTACATGACGGGCTACAACCCGGTCATCGGCACCACCGCGTCCGGCCAATTGCTGCTGCCGGAAACCTCCGAGCAGACCGAGGTCGGCGTCAAGTACGAGCCGGTCGGGCTCAACGCACGGTTCGGCGTCGCGTATTTCGACCTCAAGCGCAAGAACGCGCTGACAACAGATCCGAACAATCCGCTGTTCCAGACCCAGAACGGCGAAGTCACCTCGCGCGGCGTCGAGCTCGAGGCGGTCGCGAACATCACGCGCGATTTCAAGCTGGTGGCGAGCTACACCAATTACGAGCTGTTCGTCAGCAAGGACCTCAATCCCGCGCTGATCGGCACCGTGCCGACCAACGCGCCGCGTCAGCTCGCATCGGCGTGGACCGACTACACCTTCCGCGACGGGCCGCTCACGGGCTTCGGCTTCGGCGGCGGCGTGCGCTATGTCGGCTCGTCCTTTGCCGACACCGCGAACACCGCACGCGTCCCGGGGGTCGTGCTGGGCGATCTCGCCTTGCATTACGAATGGGACAACAACTGGCGCGCGGCGCTCAACGTCGTGAACGTCACTGACAAGATTTATGTCGCGAGCTGCGCGACCATCAGCTCCTGCTACTACGGCGATCGCCGCCGCATCACGGCGAGCTTCGCCTACAAATGGTGAGCTGAACTTTCAGTTCACGGAAAATCATGTGACCGAGAGGCGGCATTCGGCCGCCTCTCTTTTTTCGCTGTCGTCAGGGTGGTGTCAGCTTGTCACGCTAGGTTTTGCGTCGCGGCGATATTTGCCGTGCCCAGACTGGCCCGCTCCGAAATGCGAGCCCCGGAGCGGGCCTTTTACGGTCTGGTCGCGTCCTAATCCTCGTTCGCCTTGAATCGCCCCAATCCCTTGAGCACGAACGGCGCCAGCAGCGCGATCAGCGCGATGCCGAGCAGCGTCGCCGACATCGGGCTTTGCAGCAGCACCATGGGATCGCCGAGGCTGATCGCCAGCGCGCGGCGCAACTGGCTTTCGGCGATCGGCCCGAGGATCAGCCCGATCACGACGGGCGCGATCGGGAAGTCGAACCGGCGCATCAGAAAGCCCATGACGCCGAACGCCGCCAGCATCGACAGCTCGACGACCGACGGCTTCGCCGCGATCGTGCCCATGGTGGCGAACACCAGGATGCCGGCATAGAGCCAGGGCTGCGGGATCGCCAGCAGCCGCACCCAAAGGCCGACCAGCGGCAGATTGAGCACCAGCAGCATGCCGTTGGCGATGAACAGGCTCGCGATCAGGCCCCACACCAGGTCGGGCCGCTCCGCGAACAACAGCGGCCCCGGGTTGAGGCCGTATTGCTGGAAGCCCGCCAGCATCATTGCAGCCGTTGCCGAGGTCGGCAGCCCGAGCGTCAAAAGTGGCACCAGCGTGCCGGCGGCGGACGCGTTGTTCGCCGCTTCCGGCCCTGCGACGCCTTCGATCGCGCCCTTGCCGAACTCCTCCGGATGTTTGGTCAGCCGCCGCTCGGTGGAATAGGACAGGAATGTCGGGATCTCCGCCCCGCCGGCCGGCAGCGCCCCGATCGGAAAACCGAACAGCGTGCCACGCAGCCACGGCTTCCACGACCGCCGCCAGTCCTCCCGCGTCATCCACAGCGAGCCGCGCACCGGCTCGAGCTTCTCCTCGGCGTGATGCCGGCGCGAGGCGACATAGAGCGCCTCGCCGACCGCGAACAGGCCGACCGCGAGCGTCGTCACCTCGACGCCGTCGAGCAGTTCGGGGATGCCGAAGGCAAGCCGCGCCTGACCGGTCAGCTTGTCGATGCCGACCAGCCCGAGCGTGAGGCCGATGAACAGGCTGGTGAGGCCGCGGACCGGCGAGTCGCCGAAGGTCGCCGACACCGTGACGAAGGCGACGCACATCAGCGCGAAGTAATCCTCCGGCCCGAAGCGCACGGCGAAATCGACCAGCCATGGCGCGAGGAATGCGAGGCCGATGGTGGCGATGGTGCCGGCCACGAACGAGCCGATCGCCGAGGTCGCCAGCGCCGGGCCGCCGCGGCCGGCCTTGGCCATCTTGTTGCCCTCGAGCGCGGTCGCCATCGACGCGCTCTCGCCCGGCGTATTGATCAGGATCGCGGTGGTCGATCCGCCATACATGCCGCCATAATAGATGCCGGCGAACATGATCAGCGAGCCGCCGGGATCGAGCTTGTAGGTCACCGGCAGCAGCAGCGCGACCGTCAGCGCCGGTCCGATGCCCGGCAACACGCCGACCGCGGTGCCCAGGAACACGCCGATCAGGGCGTAGAGCAGGTTCATCGGCTGCATGGCGACCGCCATGCCGTGCGCCAGCGCGGCGAAAGTGTCCATCACAGCAGTCGCTCCAGCGGGCCGGCGGGAAGGCTCAGCGTCAACAGCTTGTCGAACGCGAGATAAATCAGCGTCGTGATCACGAGCGCGATGGCGGTGTCGGCCAGGACGGCGCGGCGGCCGAACGCCGCCGACGTGGTGACGAACAGCGCCGAGGTGGCGAGGATGAAGCCGCCGCCAAAGCCGATGATGGCGATCAGGAGCGCCAGGCCCCCGATGATCAGCCACACCGGTTTCGGATCCATGCTCTCGCGCGGCGGCAGCTTGCCGCGCAGCGCGTCGATCAGATTGCCGACCGCGAGGATGACAAGGCCGATCGCGATGACGACCGGCATCGCCTCCGGCCCCATGCCGTACATCGTGGTCGACGGCAGCTTGCTGGCGTCCCACACCAGCACCGCAGCAAGCCCGGCAAGCGCGGCCGCGATGACCACGCCGGCGCGGTCGACGCGGCGCGCCGGCGCCGGCCGGAGGTTTTCAGACGCCGCGTCCGGCGTCATGACTTCACGAGGCCGACGGACTTCAGCACCTCGGTCACGCGCGTGATCTCCTTCTTCAGGAAATCCGCGAAGGCGTCGCCGCCGAGATAGGCGTCATCCCAGCCCTTCTGCTTCAGGATCTCCTTCCAGGAATCGGACTTCACCATCTTCTCGACCGCATCGCTCAGCACCTTGCGCTGCTCCGGCGTGATGCCGGGCGGAGCGACCACCGAGCGCCAATTGGCCAGCACGAGATCGATGCCCTGCTCCTTGAAGGTCGGGATGTCGACGCCGGGCAGACGCTGCGCCGACGTCACGCCGAGCGCGCGCAACTTGCCGGCCTTGATCTGGCCTTCATATTCGCTGAGGCCGGAAATGCCGGCCGTGACCTTGCCGCCGAGAATGGCTGCAAGCGACTCGCCGCCGCCCGAGAACGGAATGTAGTTGATCTTCTTGGCGTCGGCGCCGACCGTGCCCGCGAACAGCGCCGCCATCACATGGTCGACACCGCCGGCCGAGCCGCCGGCAAAGGTCACCTTGGCGATATCGGCCTTCACCGCGGCGGCAAGATCCTGCGCCGTCTTGATCGGCGAGTTCGCCGGCACCACGATGACCTGGGTCTCCTCGGTGAGGCGCGCAATCGGCGTCACCTGATCCAGCGTCACCGGCGACTTGTTCATGGCGAGTGCGCCCACCATGACGAAGCCGTTCACCATCATCTGGTTGCTGTCGCCCTTGGCGCCGTTGACGAACTGCGCGATGCCGACGCTGCCGCCGGCGCCAGGAACGTTGGTGACCTGGACGCTGCGCGCGATGCCGGCCGCGACCAGCGCCTGCTGCATCGAACGCGCGGTCTGATCCCAGCCGCCGCCCGGCGCCGCCGGCGCCATCAGCTTGAGCTCGAGCTGCTGCGCGGGCGCCGGACCGCTCGCCCCGAGCAACAGCGCGACGACCGCGCCGAACAGGCGCATGTGGGACGAGATCATGGGGCTTCCTCCTGAATTTTCGGAAAGCAGCCTGCGGATCGCCGGCTGCATCCGGTCACGTGATCGCATCGCCACTCGGACAGCGCGGTCCCTTCGGGTCAGGAATCGCTCGCCGATCTCGCGTCTGCGTGTCCCTAGCGACCATTCGCCACAGCCTTCGGCAAGCCGGAGGGCGCAGCTAGCCAGTGCTGCAAATCGCCGCACCATCTCCGGTCATTTTTCGCTTGCTTTGATTCGGCACGGCTCGCCAACGCAAGTTCGGTTCTAGGAACCTTCGCCATTTTCTCCCGTTCCAACTCCGCCGATTGGTACGGCTATTGGAGGAGAGAACATGAAGTTTAAGACCATTGTCGCGGCATCTTTGCTTGCCGCTTTCGTCTCGCCGGCATTCGCAGCGGATGAATTCTACGTCGTCCAGGATGTGAAGACGAAGAAGTGCACGATCGTCGACAAGAAGCCCGTCGACACGACGACCACCGTCGTCAGCCCGTCAGGCACTGTCTACAAGACGCGCTCCGAGGCCGAGACCGGCATGAAGAGCGTCAAGGTCTGTACCTCGGACTAGGAGGCGATCGCATGCCAGTCATCATTCTTTGGGCCGTGCCGGCGATCATCGTCATCGGCGGCGGCATCTACCTGATCGGCCATATGCACTGAAGCAAGGAGACCTCTTATGAAGAAGTTGGCTATCGGCTGCATCATGGCTGCGGCGTTCGCTACCGCCGCGCATGCAGCAACCACCATGCCCGCCGCGCCGGCGGACAGTTCGACCATCACCAACTACTACAAGCAGAATGTCTACGACCCGAAGGAATCCAAGATCGGGACGATCGACGACGTGCTTGTCGACAAGTCCGGCAAGGTGACCGGTCTCGTCGTCGGTGTCGGCGGCTTCCTCGGCGCCGGCGAAAAGGACGTGATCGTGCCGTTCACGGCCGTCAAGTCTCAAAAGAAAGACGACAAGTGGTGGCTTACGCTCGACGAGACCAAGGACAGCCTGAAGGCCGCACCTGGTTTCAAATACGATCGCGCCAGCACGACTTGGAAGCCGGAGAATAAGTAGCATCGACGCCCCGTCTGCTCGCTCAGAGCAGACGGGGCGCTATTCACGCAAGTGATGGCGGCCCTATCCAAGCTCGCCGGAACGGACCAGGGTCGCGCAACGAAACGGCCCCAGCACCTTTGGGGGCCTGGAGGCCGGTGCTGGGGCCGGTTGCCTGATCCGGGGCCGAGCTGTTGGAGCCAGGCAGTCCAATCGATCAACGCCCCCGCGGTTCCGGCATTAGCCTATGTAAATCGGCGACCTAATTTTCCACCGGCATGTCTTGTCTGCAACAGGCCTCCCTCGAGCGGCGCTGATCCGCCGCCGCTTCAGCCGCGGTTCTGACGCGGAGAATCAACCGCAAAAATTTTTCGGCCGGGTTCTTGACACGATATCTCCGGTTTTTATTTTCTTTCGCGCCAGCCCCCAACGCGGAGGCTGGGGCCTGGTCGCCCCTCGGGGCCAGGCGAGACGGGCACCGGTCGTGTCCGGTGCCGTTCATATCCATCTTGCTCTATGGAGGATTTGGCTATGCGCACATACGACTTCTCTCCCCTGTTCCGGTCGACCATCGGATTCGACCGGCTCTTTGATCTTGCCGAAGCAGCCCACCGGGCCGGCGAAGATCACTACCCGCCCTACAACATCGAACGGCTATCCGAAGACAGCTATCAGATCGTGCTCGCGATCGCCGGTTTTGCGCCGGATGAGATTTCCGTCACGGCAGAGCAGAACGTTCTGACTGTCGAAGGCGTCAAGGTCGAGAAGGCCGAGCGCGAATACATCTATCAGGGCATCTCGACGCGCAGATTCAAGCGCCAGTTCAGCCTGGCCGACTACGTCGAGGTCAAGAGCGCGGCGTTCGACAACGGGCTTCTCAGGATCGAGCTGGCGCGCGAAGTGCCGGAGGCGATGAAGCCGCGACGCATCGCGATCAACGCGGCATCGAACACGGCGCCCCGACAGCTCGAAAACGTCGCCGCCTGATTGAACCGGCGAAGCCGCGTCCGACGAACAGGTCGCGGCTTCGTCTTCTCACTCTTCTCAGCAACTCGTCTTTCGAACGGAGGTATCCATGCGGCCGACGACCGCGCCTGCTCATAACGTTATTGGCTTTCATCTGCCGATTGGCGATCACCACCAATATGAGGTCCCGCACGATGTGGTGCGGGATTCTCGCCTGAGCCTGGCCGAGAAACGCGCTCTCCTGGCATCCTGGGCCTCGGACGCCAGCGCTGTAGCGTCCAATCCCGCTTTGCGCGCACCCAAGGGGCTCAAAGCGCCCGTTCCTGTCAGCGACATCCTCGAAGCGCTTCGCGCGCTCGACAGCGATCCGCACCATCCGCCAGGCGGCCGGCCTGCCCGCCTGCGCTCCGTCGACCGCTGCCTGGCTGCATAGGAGCGCGAGATGACAGACATCAGGCTACCGAAGCAGGTCATCGACCGCCTCGAGGGACGCTGGCGGTCAAGATTTGGACAGGCAAGGCGCGGGAGCTCAGAACTGTTCGACCACCGGCTTGAACAGTTGCGCGCTCATCGCAACAATATTCATCGGTATCAGCGATTGCTGCAGACCCAGCTCTCCGACCTCGAGCGCGAATTCATCGAAAGACGGCTGTCCGAAGAAACCACGGCAATGCAAGGCCTCGCGGCCGACATTCCATCCCTTCCCTCCTCGTTCGATCGCGCAGCTTGCGAGGAGATCACGCCATGAATGGGCTGCAACAACTGCTCATAAGAGGCAGCGAAAAAGTCATCGGTCACTATCAATTCCTGCTGGATAGCGCGACCTCGGAACAAGAGCGCGAACGCTATCGACGGAGGATCGAGGAAGAACGCCGGATACTAGGCCGGTTGCTCGACGATTCCGATCGGTCGTCACGCGCGGCGTGAGCGATTCATGGCGGCGGGAGACAAATCCGCTCGTGATGCCCGCCGCTCGCCTCGCGCGAAGGCCGCAAAGCCACCCGCGTGCCTTCGAACCATCAAAGGACGCGTCCGTTATCCGGAGGCTTGGTACGCATCCGGGAGACGTTGCCTTATGTATCTGATCTACTATTTCGCTGTCTTCCTCGCTGTGACCGGCGCAGTCTTTGGCTCATTGGTAACGCTGGTGAAGATCTTTCATTCCATGGGTTCCGCCTAACGATCCCGATCGAAGGTCTCGGATCGGAGCCCTGGTTCGGAATTTCACCCTAGCAAAAGCCAGGCCATGGAGGCGATGAGAGCCACAAGCGACACGGTCGCAGCGCTGACAAAGGCAATCTCCACACCGTCGATATGGTGGTGGTTTGTATGCATTGAGCGTCCTCCTAGATGGGTGCCCGCGGACCTTGAGACAGTAGCCACGCCGCCAAATTGGCGGTGGTTTCGTCATGCCGCGCCTGCCTCAACAGGGTCTCTCGCTCTCGACAGGGAGGAAGGTTCTTGGCCCGTTGACGTAGCCGTTCGGCTTCTTGGGCGAGGCGTTTTTCAAGAGGGAAAATCTGCCTAACCCGGCGTCGTCGCTTCATGGCTCCTCTCTCCAACGCTGACGTTTGGCTGCCCCAAAAGCAAAATCAAAAAGCCCGGGAAGCCTAAAAAGTTCCTGCCAGCTTCGCGTCAATGAGATCAGACGGATGGAACTGGCGAAACGGCATGGACGTTACAGGGCATGGGCATGGCCAAGGACCTGAAGAAACAGGCCAAGACCGCCGAGCAGGCGGCGGTGCGGACGGCTGACGAATTCGCGGCCGAGCAAATGAAGAGCCTCGCCCAAGCGTTCCGGGCTCAGGCCGAGGTCGTCAAACGAAACAAGAAAAAGAAGAAAGATGAGCTTCACCGTAAAAGCTAGGTGCAAGTTTGGAGAGATCGTGCACCGTCGTGGCACGGCCGAAGCAGCTCTACGCAAGGCAAAAGAGCTTTCACGGTCGCAGTGTTACGACATCCACATCGTGACACCTGAAGGCCGAGACTACGACTCGTCCGAGTTTGGGGATCTTCCCCGCACGCCACTGGCTGTGCGCGTTGCTCAGAAAGGCCACACCTATCCATAGGGCAGGAGAGATTCCATAGGGCAGGAGAGGTTTCAAAACGGCAGGCTCAAAAAGCGGCCCCGGCTAACCGCATCACCCTTAGGGTGCGCCCTTCCCCAACCGCCTCGCGCGCGCCATCGGCGCGACAATCAATAGCGGTCGCGATATCCCCGCCGCTGCTGCCCATATGCGGCACGAGGATTGATCCCGCAGGTCACGTTCCTTCCGGAAGCTGACGCGAGACACTGGGCGCGGGTTTGGTACATGCAATCGCCGGGATAGCCGACGCCGCGCCCCTGCACGCACCAGCGATAATCCCGGGCGCTGGCTGGGCTCACACTTGCCAGTCCTGCAACGCCGAACGCCAGGACGAGCTCCAGGACAGCGAACAGGACGGTTGCGCGCATGATCGGGTCCTCGCAAGCAATCGAGGACCAACGGAGCGGCAAGATTAGCGTTCCCTTCGATAGTGGCCGGCCGGTTAGCAAGATCGCAAGCCGCAGCCGGAGCGGCCGCGCCGAGCGCGAGCGCAGGAACCATGCTCCGTTGGGTCGGTTGTTGGAAACCATCCATCCCACACAAAGTCAATCGGCATGCCGTCACGACTGCTTTGGTTTTTAGGGTTTCCGGTTCTGGTAGTTCTGGGTGGTTGCGGCGATCAACTCGAGTGCGATTCAATCGAAACCCGGAAGGCCGTGCTCCAGACCATCTCCAACGATCACCGCAATCCGCTTGTCAATTTCGCCGCCAGGGAATCGACGGCGAAGCCCACTGCGGAAAACGCAAATCCACAATACCTCCTCGGTGAAAAGATCGTCACGACCTCGGCAAGTGAGGACAAGCGAACATTGCAATGCAGCGGCGGCATCTCGGTTTCCGTGGGCGACATCAAGGCTTCCAAGGAAGTCGAATTCACCGTGCAGAAATCGAGCGACGGAAAGTTGGCGGTTTCGGTTGCTCCATTTCAGTTTTGAGTTACGACAAACTCAGTGTCGTCCTGGCGAAAGCCAGGACCCATTACCCCAAATCACTATTGTTGCGCGATGCTGGGGCCGCGATCCCGCTCATCGCCAAATGCGGTGGTTATAGGTCCTGCTTTCAGGACGACGATCGTGCGCGAGGAACCTGCACCGTCATCGCGTCGTTGCGAGCAAAGCAAATCGCCGCCGAGGAAGCCTTGCCGACGACGCGGAATCAGACCGCGAAGCCAGGCGCGCCGCTACAGCCCGGTATAGCCGGCCTTCACGTGGTCGGTACTACCGTCGAGCTGGCGCAGATAGGTCAGCCCGCACACCGTCAACCGATGCGGATCGCGCTCGCCGGCGTCGAACAGCGTCTGCACGTACTCTGTCACCTTCGCCCGCGCTTCGTCGCTCGCAGCGGGCGTGCGGTTGAGCAGCAGATCATACGTCTGCATGATCCGATCGATAGCGGCTTCCATTGAAGTCTCCGGGTTGACGCTCAGGCGACCACCAGCGTCTCGGCCTCGAACTTCGCGATCGCCTTGTTGGCGAGGCGGAGGCGGTTCATCTCACCGCGCTGGAACAGCTTCACGATGATGCCGAGCAGGCGCTCATTGGTGGCGAAATTGTCGGCGATGGCGCCGGATTTGCGCAGATAGTTCGAGGCGATCGCGTAGGCGTCACCGACGACCTCGACATTCAGCACCTCAATCCCGCGTTCGAGCAACATATCCCTGCCTCTCCGTTGGCTAACGGATAAGCCGCAGGGAACGCCTTGGTTCCTCGCCGGGGCCCATTTATTTTCGCAGGTGCAGCATGAAAAACGCATCGGCCGGGCATGACCGATGCGTTGACTGGAGCAAGGTTGGACCGGAGCAAGGCTGGACTGAAGGAAGGCTGCCGGTCTTCTCGCGCGGCCGGCTTGGCCATCAGGCGAAAACGGGAAGGCTCAGAGGCGATACAGGATCTGGTCGGTCCAGAACCGCTCGAGGCGATGCAGCGACTTGTTGAGGCTCGCGAACTCCTCGTTCGAGATGCCGCCGACCTGCTCCACCGTCTTGACGTGCTTCTGATAGAGTGCGTCGACGATCTTGCGGACCTCCTGGCCCTGCGGGGTCAGCCGGATGCGGACCGAGCGGCGATCGACGCGCGAGCGCTGATGATCGAGGAAGCCGAGCTCGACGAGCTTCTTCAGATTGTAGGAGACGTTGGAGCCGAGATAGTAGCCGCGGGTGCGCAGCTCGCCGGCGGTCAACTCCTTGTCGCCGATGTTGTACAGGAGCAGCGCCTGCACCGAGTTGATGTCGGCGCGGCCACGACGATCGAATTCGTCCTTGATGACGTCGAGGAGCCGGCGATGCAGCCGCTCCACCAAAGTCAGGGCTTCGAGATAGAGCGGCTGCACCGGAGCTTGACCGGTAGCGCGATCAGCGGCATCCGCCGCCGTTGTCGCAACGGCTTTCATCATGACACTTCCCCTGTTTGTCGTTTTTATCGACTTTATTCGACGAAACTTGTGTCCCGCCTGATAGGTCCAACGTAAGGGGGCCGTTTGAATATCCGCTTAAATAAGAGAATAAAGAGATCATGAATTTAAGACAGTGAATCGTGGATTAAGCCCATGGATCAAAGGCTTTTCGCAACTTTTCATTGACGGTGGCGGACCCTTGTTCACGCTTCGTCTGCCTGCCCTGTCACATTCGGAAACAGCATCGTCTGAATTCGAAACGGTGGCGTAACGGGTATGAGGGAACCCTTTACGGTGACCGATCGGTTACCGGAAAATTCTTTGAAAATTTTATCGGAGTGCAGCGGCGGGACGTGCACGCGATGCGCGCAGCGGTGCCGATCTGTTGTGGGGGCCAGACCGGTTCCGCCGTCGGCCCGCGCAAAGCCGGCCGGCACACGCGCCGAGGTCCGGTGAAATGGGCCCCGACGGCAGGTCCCGTAGAGACGGTCCCGCAAGGGAGTGTCTCAAACGGATGCGATCTGTCGGCACCCACCTATCAGAACCAGCAGAGCTGTCTTCTCGTTGCGCGCACGGCTGGCAAATATTGCCGGCCGCGGCCGGCTATTCGTGGCGCTGTCGCCACGGGGCAACAGTGCATCAGGCCATCGCTGCACGCCGGCCTATGGCGGGCGTTCGCGCGCCGACATCCAGGCCAGCGCGAGATAGGCGGCGAGCATCAGCGCCTCGAGCCCGACCACGGTGAGACTGCCGCCATAGATGCCGGGAAACATCAGCTCGATGACCGCCATCGACACCACGGTGGTCAGCCACACCACGGCGCCCCAGGGCGTCGCGAGCCAGAGCCCGACGGCGGCGACGAGCTCGATGACGGCGAAATAGATCGTGGCGGTCTGCCAGGCCATCGACTGGTTCTCGAAGGCCTCCTCCTCGCCGCCGACGAAGCCGGTCACCTGGGCCCAGTGATAGAGGCCCTTGGCGACCGAGACGACGGCCATGATGCGCAGGAAGATGACGAGGCGCCGCGTCCACGCATTGTCGTCCGGCTCGATCCGGTCGGACGAGATCGCGCTCACCGAGATGGCATTGTCCCGCGCCTGATCGCGTGCAGAGGTGTCAGACATCCGAATCGCCGCATAGCGGCTGCAAAATGGGGTTCATGGGCGCAGTCTTGGCCCGCCGGGGACGCAAAATCAATTGCCGTTGCGGCAAATCAAGGGCGCCACGGATGCAATAGCGGCGCAATGACGGCGGCCCTGACAGGTGCTAGAAACGGACTTATATCAGGTCCAGACCTTATCAGGTCCAGAATGCCGTCCGTCGAGGAGAAGAAGACATGGCGATCAAATTCGGGCGCCCGATTGAACTGCGTGATGCGCCCCGGCGGCAGAGCGATGCCCTCGCCTCCCCCTCGCTCGACCTCACGATCCGGATGCGGCGCAACCGCAAGTCGGAATGGGCCCGACGCCTGGTGCGCGAGAACGTGCTGACCAGCAATGACCTGATCTGGCCGATGTTCGTGGTCGATGGCCACAACACCCGCACGCCGGTGGCCTCGATGCCCGGCGTCGACCGGCTCACCGTCGACCAGATCGTCCGCGACGCCGAGCGCGCGGCAAGGCTCAACATTCCCTGCATCGCGCTTTTCCCGTTCACCGAGCCGTCGCTGCGCGACGAGCAGGGCTCGGAGGCGCTCAACCCCGACAATCTGGTCTGCCAGGCGGTGCGCGCGATCAAGAAGGAGTTTCCCGACATCGGCGTGCTCTGCGACGTCGCGCTCGATCCCTTCACCAGCCATGGCCATGACGGGCTGATCGAGGACGGCAGGATCCTCAACGACGAGACAGTCGCGGTGCTGGTGAAGCAGGCGCTGACCCAGGCCGAGGCCGGCTGCGACGTGATCGCGCCGTCGGACATGATGGACGGCCGGATCGGCGCGATCCGCGAGGCGCTCGACGACAACGGCTTCGGCGACGTGCAGATCATGTCCTATGCGGCGAAATACGCCTCCGCCTTCTACGGCCCGTTCCGCGACGCGATCGGCTCGGCCAAGACGCTGACCGGCGACAAGCGCACCTACCAGATGGACAGCGCCAATTCCGACGAGGCGCTGCGCGAGGTCGAGCTCGACATCGCCGAGGGCGCCGACATGGTGATGGTGAAGCCGGGCATGCCCTATCTCGACATCGTCCGCCGCGTGAAGGACCATTTCGCGATGCCGACCTTCGTGTACCAGGTGTCCGGCGAGTACGCGATGATCGCGGGCGCCGCCGCCAATGGCTGGATCGACGGCGAGCGCGCGATGATGGAGAGCCTGGTCGGCTTCAAGCGCGCCGGCGCCGACGGCATCCTCACCTATTTCGCGCCGAAGGCCGCCGAAAAGATCAAGGCGGAGAGCTGACGGCCGCCGCCCGTTATTGCGACAAGTGGATCGCTTCGCTCCGCTCGCAATGACGGCGTGAAGGTAGAACCGCTCAATCCAGCCCCCGAATCGCCGGATTATTTCGGCTAGTTAATGTTCGCGCAGGCTTGGCGAATGCGCCTCCTGTTCCCATGTCCTGCGCGGGACTTTCATCGGAGGTTGGTCATGTCTTACGGCAATGACGGCGGCACCTGGCGCAACGAGGCCTGGCGCAACGACGGCGGCGTTCCTCCGCATGCGTTCGACCCAATGATGCAGCCGGACCTGTTCCGCGGCGTGCTGACGCGACGTGTCTTTGCGTTCCTGATCGACCTGTTCGTGCTGTCGGTGCCGGTGATCCTGGCGGTGATTTTCATCGCGGTGTTCGGCCTCGTCACGCTCGGTCTCGGCTGGGCGCTGTTCTGGCTGGTCTCGCCGGCCTCGATCGTCTGGGCGATCGTCTACTACGGCGCCTCGATCGGCGGGCAGCACTCGGCCACCATCGGCATGCGCATGATGGATCTGGAACTGCGGACCTGGTACGGTGCGCGCGGCTATTTCGTGCTCGGCGCCACCCATGCGGTGCTGTTCTGGGTGACGATCTCGTTCCTGTCGCCGCTAGTGCTCCTGATCGGGCTGCTCAACGGCCGCCGCCGGCTGCTGCACGACATCGTCCTCGGAACCGTCATTATCAACAGCTCGGTCCGGACCCCCGTCGCCCCGGCCGCGCGGACCTCCTATTAGGCCCGCCTAAACCAATTGACCGTTAGCCTCAGGGGGGCGATGCTCACTCGGCTGCCTGTATTGTTTGTGGAGCCCGACGATCTGACGTGACCCAGCATTCGCGTGATACTCCCCAGTTCTATTTGACGGCGCCCTCGCCTTGCCCGTATTTGCCGGGCCGACATGAGCGGAAGGTTTTCACGCACCTGGTCGGCGACAAAGCGGGCGATCTCAACGACTTGCTGACCCATGGCGGCTTCCGCCGCAGCCAGTCGATCGCCTACCGCCCAGCCTGCGACCAGTGCCGGGCCTGCGTCTCGGTCCGGGTGATCGCCAACGAATTCCGCCCCTCCCGCAACTTCCGCAAGGTGCTGGCCCGCAACGCCGACATCATCGGCGAGCAGCGCACCGCGGTGCCGACCTCGGAGCAATATTCGGTCTTCCGCGCCTATCTCGACCGCCGCCACCGCAATGGCGGGATGGCCGACATGACCGTGCTCGACTACGCCATGATGGTCGAGGACAGCCATGTCGAGACCCGGATCATCGAGTACCGCAAGCGCAATGGCGACAGCGCCATCACCGGCCGCGGCGACGAGCTGATGGCGGTGGCGCTGACCGACGTGCTCAGCGACGGGCTGTCGATGGTTTATTCGTTCTTCGAGCCCGGGCTGGAGGCCCGCTCGCTCGGTACCTTCATGATCCTCGACCACATCGCCCGCGCCCGCCGGCAGGGCCTTCCTTACGTCTATCTCGGGTACTGGATCGAGGGCTCCAAGAAGATGGACTACAAGGGCCGCTTCCTGCCGCAGCAGCGGCTCGCGCCGTCGGGCTGGCTGCGCGTCGACGCATCAGGCGAGGTGCTCGCCGAGCCGCAGGACTAGCTGCCGAAGAACGTATCGATCAGCAGCTTCACGTTCAGGATCACGATCAACCCTGCGACGATCCACGCCGCCACCGCGACGGGGCGTGAGATCGCGAACGCGCCCATCTTGCGTTTGTCGGACACGAACCGCACCAGCGGGATCACCGCGAACGGCAGCTGCATCGACAGCACGACCTGGCTGAACACCAGCAGCTGCGCCGTGCCGCTCTCGCCATAGAGCGCGGCGACCACGATGACAGGGACGATCGCGATGCCGCGGGTCACCAGCCGCTGCAGCCAGTCGGGCAGCTTGAGGTCGAGGAAGCCCTGCATCACGATCTGGCCGGCCAGCGTCGCCGTCACCGTCGAGTTGAGGCCGGAGGCGAGCAGCGCCACGGCAAACAGCGTCGAGGCGATGCCGAGGCCGAGCAGCGGCGACAGCAGTTCGAACGCCTGGTCGATCTCGGCGACATCGGAATGGCCGCTCTTGTGAAAGGTCGCGGCCGCCAGCACCAGGATCGCGGCATTGACGAACAGCGCCAGCATCAGCGCGATGGTGGAATCGGTGGTCGCCCATTTGATCGCGTCGCGCCGTCCCTCCTCGGTGCGCGGGTAGGCGCGGGTCTGCACGATCGAGGAGTGCAGATAGAGATTATGCGGCATCACGGTGGCGCCGATGATGCCGATCGCGATGTACAGCATCTCCGGATTGGTGACGATCTCGCGCGACGGGATGAAGCCGCCGAGCACGGCGGCCACCGGCGGCGCGGCGGCCGCGATCTGGACGACGAAGCAGACCGCGATGACGATCAAGAGCGCGATGACGAAGGCCTCGAGGAAGCGGAAGCCGCGATTCATCAGGAGCAGCAGCAGGAACGCATCCAGCGCCGCCAGCAGCGCGCCGCCGATCAGGGGAATGCCGAACAGCAGCTTGAGCGCGATCGCGGTGCCGATCACCTCGGCGAGGTCGCAGGCGATGATCGCGGCCTCGCAGGCGAGCCACAGCAGCAAATTCACCGGGCGCGAGTAGGTCGCGCGGCAGGCCTGCGCCAGGTCGCGGTCGGTGGCGATGCCAAGCCGCGCGGCAAGCGCCTGCAGCAGGATCGCCATCAGGTTGGAGAGCAGGATGACCGACAGCAACGTGTAGCCAAACTTCGATCCGCCCGCGAGGTCGGTGGCCCAGTTGCCGGGGTCCATATAGCCGACCGAAACCAGATAGCCCGGCCCGGCGAAGGCCAGCAGCCGCCGCCACCACAGGCCGCCTGACGGCACCGCGACGGTCGCGTTCACCTCAGGCAGGCTGCGCACATGTCCGGCATCGCCCCGCCAGCCACTTGGCACGGCATTGGGAACCGAAACGGAAGACAGTTCAGGGGTCCGAGCATCCATCCGACAAGGATGGCCGATCTGTCCCGTTATTGCAACTCATTTGCAACTGCATCTAGGCTCACGAAAATGATACCACCGCCCTCCTTGTAAAGCACTAAGGAAGCGCTTTACGTTAGATGCATGATTAAGCTGCCCGTCGAGACGCCCACCGCAACCCTGCGTTACGCCCTCGCCCCTGACCCTTCAGGCATCGAGGCGATCGAGGCGACCTTTGCGGCCTATGACCGGATGATGGCGATCCTCGCCGAGGTCGCCCCCGTCGGCGCCAACCTCGTCTCGCTGCACGCCCAGGCCTACGAGAAGATCCGCAAGGAGACCGGCCTCCCCGCACGGCTGGTGACGCTCGGCCTGCGCGACCGTGCCAATTACATCGCAGGCGCCGCCGTCCGCCGGATACCGCTCGACGACAAGTTGTTTGCGATCAAGGGCCCAACTTCACTGACCATTAGCACTGTTAGCGGACGCGTCTTGGTGCCGTTCGATGTGCCGGGATATGTCTCAGGCTGGGAAAGCCCCTTCCCGGCGCATTTGATCTCGGATGGACGCGGCTACGAAATCCACATCGCCGTCAAATCGAAATCAGCACAACCGGAGGAGAAGACCATGCTTCACGAAGGCATCCTTGCGCGCATGGGCCGGCTTCTTGCCGCCATCGCGAGCCAGACCATCGACAATGTCGAGAACAACAACAAGGTCGCGCTGGTCAAACAGGCGATCCGCGAGATCGACGCCGGCGCCGACGAAGCGCGCTACGCGCTCGGCAAGTCGCGCGCCGAAGAATTCCGCCTGAAGAAGCGGCGCGAAGAACTGGATACCGAAACGACCAATCTGAACGAAAAGATTCGTCTCGCACTTGCGGAAAATCGCGAGGATCTCGCGCGCGCCGGCGTTGCACGGCAAATTGATCTGGAGTCGCAGGTGATCGCGCTGGAACGCGCGATGGATTTCATCGAACTCGAAATCGACGAGCAGACCAAGGCGCTGCAGGCCATGCTCGGCGCGCGCCGCGAGGCGGAGACGCGCTTGGCCGATCTCGAACAAAGCCTGATCCGCGAGGCCCAGGACGAAACCAGCCGGGGCCCATCGACGACCAATACATGGAGTGCTGAGCGCGCCATGGCGGCGATCGCCCGGGTCACCGGTGTTCCCGCCTCCAGCGTGCTCGGCGACAAGGAGCTTGACGAACTCGATCGCCTGCATCGCGAAAAGGAAATCGCGGCGCGGCTTGAAAGGATCAAGTCAGAAAAATGAGTGCAGTTGGCGACATTCTGCTCGCCCCCGACGTGCGGCCCTTCGCGGTCGCGGCCGCGATCATGGTGGCACTTGGCGGTATCGAACTGCTCAGCACCATGATCGGACTTTCGATCAGCGAATTGATCGGCAAGGATTTCGCGGTCGAGGCCGAGAGCCACAATGCTCTCAGTGGCCTGTTTCTCTGGATCAACGCCGGACGGCTTCCCCTCCTGATCCTGATCATCCTGATCCTCGGCATCTTCTCGATCGGAGGCTTCCTGCTTCAGGGACTGGCGCATGCCGCAGGCACCGCCATCCCGGTCTCGCTTGCCGCGGTGGTTGCTGCCGCAGGCAGCATCCCCGTGATCAGAAATACCAGCCGCGGCCTCGCCCGCGTCATTCCGCGCGACGAGAGCTATGCGGTCAACGACAGCGACTTTGTCGGCAAGGTCGCAACCGTGTCGGTCGGCCCGCTCGATCAGGGCCTGCCCGGCCGGGTCCGTCTCAAGGATGTCTTCGGCAACTGGCACACCGTGTCGGCGCGTGCCAGCGCGGAGTCCGAGGCATTGCCGGTCGGCGCCAGCGTGCTGCTGGTCGATCGCGATGCCAAGGGCTTCATCGCGATTGCCGCTCCAGCCGACCTCGTCGAACAACAACGATCTTCCAACAGGGCATAACACATGTGGGAACTTGCTGTACCCGTCGTTATTGGCGTCATCGTCATCCTCGTTATCGGTCTCCTGTTCGCAAAGCTCTACAAGCGCTCGACGCGCGATGAGGCCTATGTCCGCACCGGCCTCGGCGGCCAGAAGGTGGTGCTCGACGGCGGCTCGCTCGTGCTGCCGATCTTCCACTCCACCGCCGCGGTGAACTTGAAAACGCTACGGCTCGAGGTCGCGCGCGGCGGCCCGGACTCGCTGATCACCAAGGACCGCATGCGCGTCGATATCGGCGCCGAGTTCTATCTGCGCGTCAAACCCGACGCGTCGTCGATCGCGCTCGCGGCGCAGACCCTCGGCAACCGCACCAATGACGCGGCCGAGCTGCGCGAGCTGGTCGAGGCCAAGTTCGTCGACGGCCTGCGCTCGGTCGCCGCGACCATGAACCTCGAGGAATTGCAGGAGCAGCGCGCCACCTTCGTCAAGGCGGTGCAGGACGCGGTCGGCGCCGACATCCAGAACAACGGTCTCGAGCTTGAATCGGTGTCGCTGACGAAGCTCGACCAGAGCGACATCAAGCACTTCAACCCGAGCAATTTCTTCGATGCGCATGGTCTCACCACGCTGACCAAGATCACCAAGGAGCGTGAGCAGGAGCGCAACCAGATCGTCCGCACCACCGAGGTCAACATCGCCCAGCAGGATCTGGTGGCGCGGCAGACCACGCTGACGATCGAAAGCACCAAGCGCGAGGCCGAGCTCGCCCAGCAGCGCGACATCGCCAACAAGACCGCCGCGATGCGCGCGCAGACGGCGCAGGTCGAACAGACCGCGCTGCAGAACGAGGCCGAATACCGCATCCAGCAGGAGCTCGCGGTCGCCAACAAGCAGACCGAGGCCAACCAGGCCCGCGACACGCGCAAGATCGAGGCCGATCTCGCGGTCAAGCGCCGCAACACCGAGATGGAGCGCGACCTTCAGATCGTCGCGCAGGAAAGCGCGATCGCGGTCGCGGCCAAGAGCAAGGAGCAGTCGGAGGCCCAGACCATCGCCGAGACCGCGCGTGCCGTTGCGATCGCCGCCGAGGAAAAGGTCACCACCGCCCGCGCCACCGAGATCGCCGAGCGCGACAAGATCATCAACGTGATCGCGGCGCGCAAGGCGGCCGAGACTGACGCGATGCCGATCACGGTGATGGCCGAGGCGGAACGCCAGGCCGCCGCCAACAAGGCGGAAGCCACCAACGTGCTCGCCAAGGCCGATGCGGCGGCTGCCACCACCCGCGCTGCCGGCGTCAAGGCGCTCGGCCAGGCCGAAGCCGAGGTCGCGACGATGAAGGCGGAGGCGCGCAACAAGCTGAGCGCCGACATGATCGCCTACGATCTCAACCTCGCGCGGATCAACGTGATCCCGAGCGCGCTCGCCGAGGCGGTGAAGCCGATCGAGAAGATTTCCGACATCCGGATCTTCGACACCGGCAGCATGCTCGGTCGCGGCGGCGCCAACGGCCACGCCAACGGCAATGGCGGCCTCGGGCTCGGCGACGGGCTCGCCGCGCAGCTGCTGTCGGTCTCCGCATTCAAGCCGATGATCGACAAGATCCTCTCGGAGGCCGGCTTCCCCGCCGGCTCCGACGCACTCACCAGCCTGACCAGCGCGCTGGCGCAGCGCAAGGCCGAGGTCACCGAAACACCGACGGTGGGCATCGAAAGCGCGCCAACCGCGCTGGTCGGCACCATTACGGGCCAACTGGCGCCTGCTCCCAAACCGCAGTGACAGCTTTCAGCCAAGTCTGACTCTGGAAGAGCCCGCCGATCCCCTTCGGCGGGCTTCTGCTTTTGGCGTTATCGGGAAACGGGTGGGATCGGGCCTCTTCCAACCACACACTACCGGGCAGTCGAATGATCAAGGATTCCGTCATGTCCGCCGATACGCCTCGCCTGCCAGCCACCTTCAACCGCCTGGCCTGGTCCAATCTCGCCGCGCAATCCGCCGAACAGGTTGCGCTTGCGGCTGCGCCCATCGTCGCCGTGCTGCTGCTCGGCGTCGGCGAAGGCCAGACCGGCCTGTTGCAGACCGCACTGACGCTGCCCTTCATCCTGTTTGCGATTCCCGCCGGCCTGCTCGCCGACCGCGTGTCGCGGCGCTGGGTGATGGCGGGCTCCGAAGCGCTGCGCGCGGCCGCGCTTGCCGCGATCCTGCTGTTGCTGTGGCTGGGCGCGATGACGCTGCCGCTGCTCGCTTTGCTCGGCTTCATCGCGGTCTGCGGCACGGTCGCCTATAGCGTCGCTGCGCCGGCGCTGGTCCCCTCGCTGGTGACGTCACAGCAATTGCCGGCGGCGAACGCCCGCATCGAGCTCGCGCGTACCGTCGCGTTCGCCAGCGGCCCCGCGCTCGGCGGCGTGCTGGTCGGCTGGGTCGGTGCCGCGCCCGCATTCGGCTTCGCCGCGGCATTGTCGGCCATCGCGGTCGTGCTGCTCGCCGGCATCTACGAGCCGGCGCGGCAGCCTGCCCCGCGGCGCCATCCGTTGCAGGACATCAAGGAAGGCGCCGCCTTCGTAATGCACCACGCCTTGCTGCGGCCGGTGTTCATCACCCAGTTCATCTTCAACACCGCGTCGTTCCTGCTGCTCGCCGTGTTCGTGCCCTATGCGGTGCGCCATCTCGGGCTCAGCGCCACCGGCGTCGGCACCACGCTTGCGATGTACGGCGTCGGCATGGTGGTCGGTGCGCTGTTCGCGACCCGCGTGATGAAGCGGCTGGCGTTCGGCACCGTGATCGGGCTCGGCCCGGTTACCGGCTTCGTCGCCGCGGCCGTGATGGCGCTGACGACCTGGTTTGCGACGCCGCTGCTCGCCGGCCTCAGCTTCTTCCTGCTCGGCGTCGGGCCGATCCTGTGGGTGATCTCGACCACCACGCTGCGGCAGTCGGTGACGCCGCCCTCGCTGCTCGGGCGCGTCTCGGCGATCAACATCATGAGTTACGGCGCGCGCCCGCTCGGCTCCGCGCTCGGCGCCATCGTCGGCGGCCTCTACGGCGCCGAAGCCTGCCTCTATCTCGCGGCCGCGATCTTCGCCGCCCAGGCGCTGGTGATCCTGATGTCGCCCGCGGTGGCGCTGACGCGGCAGCCCGACATGGTCGGCGAACCCGCGCGGTGCTGATCCCGGGTCTTCTCAGCCGTCATTGCGAGCGCAGCGAAGCAATCCATGTCGCCACCTGTGGAGGAATGGATTGCTTCGCTGCGCTCGCAACGACGGTGGAGAGACCCTAGCTCGCCAAGTACCGCTCGTATTTGCCGCCGACGACCTCGTCGGCGGCAATCGCCGGATCCAGCGTGTAGAGATCCTGCGCATGGCCGATGCCGCGCAGCACGAAGCGGCCGGTGGAGACCAGATAGTTGCGGCCGGCGGCGTCGAGCCCGGTGCGGAAATCGGTCGAGGTCAACAGCTCCCGATCGACCGAGGCGCACATCGAGGCGATCCGGCTGACCTCGTTGACGGCCGGTCCGACCACCGTGAAATCCAGCCGGTCCTCGCTGCCGATATTGCCGTAGAAGACCTGGCCGACATGGAGCCCGACATAGGCCGTGGTGGTCGGCCGGCCCTCGTTCTCGCGGCGGTCGTTCAGCACGCGGATGTTATGCCGGAATCTGTGCTCGGCCCGCAGCGCGGCCCGCTTGGCGCCTGCCACGTTCTCGCCGGTGAACATCGCCAGCACGCCGTCGCCGATCAGCTTCAGCACCTCGCCGCCTGCGTCGTGGATCGCATCGATCGAGGCCTGCGCATAATCGTTGAGGAACGGAATGATCTCGTCCGGGCCGATCCGCTCGCTGATCGCGGTCGAGCCGCGCACGTCGGAGTACCACAGCACGGCCTTGATCTTCTCGGTGATGCCGCGCTGCATGCGTCCACGCAGCACCTGCTCCGCGGTGTCCCGGCCGAGATAGACCCGCCCCAGCGTGCGGGCGATCTCGACCTGGGCAGCCGATTTGATCGCGAGCCCGAGCACCGGCACCAGGTCGCGCAGCGCCGCCATATGGTTCTCGTCGAACCCGTCCGAGCGGCGGGTGGTGTAGTAGGAGTAGAAGCAGTCCATCTCGCCGATCGTGCCGGCCTCGCCGAAGCGATGCACGAAGGCGGCGAAATGCTTGTGGCCCTTCTCCGCCAGCTCGCCGATCATCGAGAAATCGTGCGAGGTGTCGGCGAGATCGATCACTATCTCGTCATGGCCGTTTTCGAGCATGTGATAGAAGGCCGACCGCCGCCAGGTCTGGCTGGCCTCGCCGGTGCTGGTCGAGCCGTATTCGAAGATGTCGGCCTCGTTGCTCTCGCCGTCGTTCCAGCGGAAACCGCGTCCCTCGAAGATCGGATGCAGCGTATCGATGAAGACGATCGCCCGCGACAGCGGCATGCCCGCGGCCCGGCAGCGCTCGCAGAAACCGCGCAGCAGGTCGTTTTCCGGCAGGCCCGTCAAACCCTGGCGGACCAGCCAATTCATGAGGCGCAAACGGGGCGTCAGTTCCATAAGCTGGATTATGCCGGGCAATTGGTGCGGGAGGAAGGGTTGGTCGTCGCGTGACAGATGCGAACGCCAATGCGGCATTGCAAGGCCGCCCGCCTCACCATTTCGCGCGGAACACGGCCGCCGAATGGCGCCGATTCCGCTTCCTTTTGTCCGGGCCTTCGCGCACAACAGCGCATGGACAACGACGCTGGCCCGCCAAACCCGATCCGACGCCTCATGCAATGGGCGATCACCCCGCCGCAATCCTATGGGGTCTATCTTGTCGGCCTTATCCTGGTGTTCGTCCTGTCGTTCTACGCCGGCACGCTGAAGCCGACGCACTCGCCTGCCCCGCCGGCGGCCGCGCCTGCCGCGCCGCGCGGCTGATCAGACCGATTTGGTTTCCGACGTCGCGATCCAGATCCCGGCGAAGACCGCGATCAGGCCGACGACCAGATTGGCCGTGATCGGCTCGCCGACCAATTGCTTCGCAAGCAGCGCGGCGGCGATCGGATTGACCGTCATGGTGTTGGCGACGCGGGTCGGCGAGGCCCGCTCGAGCGCCAGCACCCACAGGATGAAAGCCAGCGCGCCGCCGGCTATGCCGAGATAGAGCCCCGCGATCCATTGCGACGTGCCGAACTCGCGCAGCGTCGCCAGGCTGCCGGTGAACGATCCCACCGCCACCAGCGCGGCCGCGCCGGCGCCCATGCCGACGGCAAGGAAGCCGAGCGCGCTGGAGCGGCGGATGAACGGCCGCGACAGCACGTTGTAGAAGGCCATGCAGAGCACTGCGGCGGCCATGCTCAGTTCGCCGCGCCATGCGCCCACTGGCGCCGCCGCCAGCCCGGATGCCAGCGCCGCCGCCGCGCCGAGCACCGCGATCGAGACCCCGATCGATTTGCGCATCGTCAGCGGCTCGAAGCCGAGCAAGGCGCCGACCACCATCGTCGAGAGCGGCAAGGTCGCCAGCGCCAGGCTGGCGCGCGCCGCCGTCGTGTAGGACATCGCGAGATTATAAAGCACGAAGAACACGCCGAAGAAGGCGACGCCGAGCGCCGCGACCGCCGGCAAGTCGTCACGCCGCGGCCACTTCGCCCCGAGCAGGACCGCGGCGGGCAGCACACAGAGAAAGCCGATCACCCAGCGCAGGATCGCCAGCGTGATCGGGTCGGCATTGCCCGCCAGGTAACGGGTGATCGCCGCGGCGGTGCCGCCGAGGCAGCTCGAGACCAGTGCAATCGCAACGCCGATCCATTCGCCCATCCCGATCCCCATGCGTTTTCGGTTCGCTTGTGGCATCTTGCCCGGCGAGATCATTCCGGCAACTACTTCACAGGTATTCATGTCGCAGCAGCGCGATTTTTCGGCCAGCCTGCGCTGGTGGCGGCAGCGCAAGGGGCACTCGCAACTCGAGCTCGCCGGGCGCGCGGATATCTCCCAGCGGCATCTCAGCTTTCTCGAGCTCGGCCGCGCCGCGCCGAGCCGCGACATGGTGATCCGGCTTGCCGCGGCGCTCGACGTGCCGTTGCGCCAGCAGAACGCGCTCTTGGTGGCGGCCGGCTTCGCGCCGGTCTGGCGGCAAACCGACCTCGCCGCGCCGGAGCTCGCCCAGATCCGCTACGCGCTCGATTTCATCCTGGCACAGCAGGAGCCCTTCCCGGCGGTCGTGGTCGACCGGCACTGGAATCTGCTGCTCGCCAATGCAGGCGCAAGCCAACTGGTGGAATTCCTGGTCGGGCCGCTGGCGCCAGGCACGGCGGTCAACCTCGCCGATGCGCTGGTCGCGCCCGGTGTGTTGCGCCCCTATCTCACCAACTGGACCGAGGTTGCCGGCTACTTCGTCCGCAGCGTCGAGGCCGATGCCGCCGCCGACGGCACCACTGCGACGGCGGAATTGCTCAAGCGCCTGCTGGCCTATGACGGTGTCGAGGCCGCGTTGGCCGCGCCGGCAAGTCCCGCATCCGGACCGGTGCTGCCGATGCTGTTCCGCAAGGGCGACGTCAGCCTGCAGCTGTTCACCACGATCGCGACGCTGGGGACGCCGCAGGACGTCACGCTGCAGGAGCTGCGCATCGAGAGCTTCTTTCCGATGGACGAGGAGACCGCGCAGATTTTTCGAAACTGGTCGAAAGCGAACACCGCCACGGCGGCTCAGTCGTAGAATTCCGGCGACAGCTTCAGCCCGTCGCGCTGCGCCTTGTCGTGGTTGATCCAGAGCTGCGCCTTCTCTTTCGTCAGCGTATCGGCGATCTTCTGCATCGAGGCCAGCGTCTGCTCCTTGCTGGCGTTCATGCTCGGCGCGCGCCGATTGTCCCAATTATCCCTGAAGTGAACGGCATCGCCGGTCAGCACGATCGCACCTGTGTTCGGCAGCTTCACCAGCAGCGACTGGTGGCCGGGCGTATGGCCCGGCGTCGACAGGATGGTGACGCTGCCGTCGCCGAATACGTCGCGGTCGCCTTCCAGCTTCGTCACGGGATGCTCGGGCTTGAAGCGCGGCGCGTTGTTGGTGCCGGGCCATTCATATTCCGCCTTCTGCACATACAGCATCGCCGCCGGGAACAGCTCGACATTGCCGATGTGATCGGGATGGGTGTGCGACACGGCGATCGCCTTGATGTCCGTCGGCTTGACGCCGAGCTGGTCGAGCTGCGCGGCGAGCGTCTTCGGCCGCCGCCAGGTGATCGCCTTCGGAGCAGCCGGCGCAAGGCCGTCCGGCATCGCCGCCACCGCGTCGGGAATCCCGGTGTCCCACAGGAACCAGCCCTGGGCATGCTTGATCAGGTAGCAATTGTCGACGAAGTCCATCGACTTGCCTTCGTTGACGCCGGGCGACCAGCGTGAAATGTCACCTGCAACGCCTTCACCGCAGTTGAGGATGTAGAGCTTCTCGACGCCTGCTTTCGCCGGCTCGGCATGCGCATGCGGCAGCGCGCCCACGGCGAAGAACAACATTGCAAGACCGATTGCCTTCTTCACGTCGCCCTCCGTTGATTACGCCAGCCATTCGCGCGGTCGCAATGTGCCGTGTCGTCGCCGCCCGTGGAAGCCGTGGACATGGGTCGATCGATCAATTGAATGCGAGTGCGTGGCGGCCGCGTCGGCTAGACCATTTCCGCCGGCGCCAGCCGGCAGGTCTCGCTGCTGATCTCGACCTGCAGTGTCGCGTGGTGGATGCTGAACCGCTCCGAGAGCTCGGCGCAGACGTGATGCAGGAAGACATCGTCGTGTCCGCCGGGCCGCACCAGATGCGCGGTCAGCGCGGTCTCGCTGGTGCTCATCGCCCAGATGTGCAGGTCGTGCACCTCGGTGACGCCTTCGAGCGCGATGAGATAATCCCGCACCTGCTTGAGATCGATCCCCCTCGGCACCGCGTCGAGCGCGAGGTTGACGCTGTCGTGGGCGAGCTCCCAGCCACTCAGCAGCACCATCACGGCGATCACCAGGCTGATCGCCGGATCGAGCCACTGCCAGCCGGTCGCCATGATCAGGAGCGCGGCGATCACGACGCCGAGCGAGACACCGGCATCCGCCGCCATGTGCAGATAGGCGCCGCGGACATTGAGGTCGCTGTCGCGGCCGCGCATGAACAGCAGCGCGGTGCCGCCATTGATCAGGATGCCGAGCGCCGCGACCCAGACCACGGTCCAGCTTGCGACCTCCGCCGGCTCGCGCAAGCGATTGATCGCCTCGACCGCGATGCCGCCGACCGCGATCAGGAGCAACCCGGCATTGAACAGCGCCGCCAGGATCGAGGCGCGACGGTAGCCATAGGTGTGAGTATCGGTCGGCCGCCTGCCGGCGAGCCATGCCCCGCCCCAGGCCAACAGCAGCGCGATGACGTCGGAGAGATTGTGAACCGCGTCGGAGACCAGCGCCAACGAGTTGGCGGAATAGCCGAAGATCAGCTCCGCGACGACGAAAGCGGTGTTCAGCGACGCGCCGACCGCAAAGGCCGTGCCGAAACTGTCGGGCGCGTGGCTGTGCCCGGCATGGGAATGCCCGGCATGTCCGTGAGAATGACCGCTGTGGTCGTGGTCGTGATTGTGCGCCATGGCAACCGTCGCCCGATGTCGTCGGCGACGGTTATAGCGCGGTGAAATGTGGATACTATCACACCGCGCACTGAGCCCCCGTAGCCCGGATGGAGCGCAGCGCAATCCGGGATCACTGGTGATCCGGCGCGAGCTCCCGGATTTCGCTTCGCTTCATCCGGGCTACAACACCGTTACTCCACGCCGCGATTGAACTTATTCGACTTCGGCAGGCCGTGGGCGAGCCGGCCGGCGTCGGCGCGGTTGCCGCGCCAGTCGGCCAGTTCCTTCATGGTCATGCTGTGCTCGCGGCCGGCGGAATCCTTCCAGCTCAAGCCGGCCTTGGCGTCGAACACCGCAACGTCAGACAGCGACGCGCTGGTGTATTTCTGCAGGCGCACGCCGCGGCCGCGCGCCATCTCCGGCACCTGGTCGAGGCCGAACAGCACCATCTTGTGGTTGGTGCCGATCACCGCAACGGTGTCGCCGTTCACGGTCGTGATCGCGCGGGCCTCGTTCGGCATCTCGACATTGAGCACCTGCTTGCCCTTGCGGGTGTTGCCGACGCAGTCCTCTTCCTTGACGACAAAACCCTGCCCCTCGCTGCTCGCGATCAGGAACTTGCGCTCGCCCTTGTTGACGAACAGCGAGATGATCGCGGCGTCCTGCTCGAGGTCGATGAACATGCGGATCGGCTCGCCATGGCCGCGGCCGCCCGGCAGCTTTGCCACGTCGAGCGAGTAGAACTTGCCGTTGGTCGCGAACAGCAACAGCTTCGAGGTGGTCTCGGCAAAGAACGAGTGCTCGAGCTTGTCGTCGGTCTTGAAGGCAAGCCCCGAGAGGTCCTCGACATGGCCCTTCAGCGTCCGTACCCAGCCCTTCTCTGAGATCACGACGGTGCACGGCTCGCGCTCGACCAGCGCTTCCTCGATCGCGGCGAGGTCATGCTCGGGCGCATCGGCGAAGGTGGTGCGGCGCTTGCCGAGCGGCGTCTTCGGCCCGAAGATATCGCGGACCTTGCGCACCTGATCGCTGACCTTGGCCCATTGCTCCGTCTCGGAACCGAGCAGGCCCTCGATGCCCTTCAGCTCCTTGCGAAGATCTTTGTCCTCGGTGCGGATCTCCATCTCCTCCAGGCGGCGCAGATTGCGCAGGCGCATGTTGAGGATGGCATCGGCCTGGATCTCCGTGAGCTTGAAGGTCTTCATCAAGACCGGCTTCGGCTCGTCCTCGGTCCGGATGATCTTGATCACCTTGTCGAGGTTCAGATAGGCGACGAGGTGGCCGCCCAGCACTTCCAGGCGGTGCTCGATCTGGGTCTTGCGGAATTTGGTCCGCCGGACCAGCACGTCGCGCAGGTGGTCGAGCCATTCACGCAGGCACTCGGCAAGGCCGACCACCTTGGGGATGCGGCCCTTGATCAGCACGTTGAGGTTCAGCGAGATCTTGCTTTCCAGCTCGGTCAGCCGGAACAGCGACTCCATCATCAGCGCCGGATCGACGGTGCGCGATTTCGGCTCGATCACGAGCCGGACGTCCTCGGCCGACTCGTCGCGGACGTCGGCGACCAGTGGCAGCTTCTTCTCGTTGATGAGCTCGGCGATCTTCTCGACGATCCGCGACTTCTGCACCAGCCACGGGATCTCGGTGACGACGACCACCCAGGTGCCGCGGGCGCCTTCCTCCTGGGTCCAGCGCGAACGGGTGCGGAACGAGCCGCGCCCCGTGGTGTAGGCCTCGACGATCGCTTCCTTGGAATCGACCACGATGCCGCCGGTCGGGAAGTCCGGGCCCTTGACCCATTTCAGCAGCGCCTTCGACTTGGCGTCGGGCTTCTCGATCAGATGCAGCGCGGCGTCGCAGAGCTCGGCGGCGTTGTGCGGCGGAATCGAGGTCGCCATGCCGACCGCGATGCCCTGCGCGCCGTTGGCGAGCAGGTTCGGGAAGCCGCCCGGCAGCACCACCGGCTCTTTCGACTGGCCGTCATAGTTGAGACGAAACTCGACGCCGTCCTCGTCGATGCCTTCGAGCAAGAGGCGCGCGACCTCGGTCATGCGCGCTTCGGTGTAGCGGTAGGCGGCCGGGTTGTCGCCGTCGATATTGCCGAAATTGCCCTGGCCGTCGACCAGCGGGTAGCGCGAGGAGAAATCCTGCGCCAGGCGCACCATGGCGTCGTAGATCGCCTGGTCGCCGTGAGGATGGAACGAGCCCATCACGTCGCCGACGATCTTGGCCGACTTCTTGAACGCGGCGCGCGGGTCGAGCCCGAGCAGGTCCATGCCGTAGAGGATGCGCCGATGCACCGGCTTCAACCCGTCGCGGGCGTCCGGCAGCGCGCGATGCATGATGGTCGAGAGCGCATAGGCGAGATAGCGCTCCTCGAGCGCATCACGCAGCGGCACCTCGTGAATTTCGGCCGGCTCTTCCGGCGGTATCTGTCGTTTTCCCATGGGGAGGCGTTAAACCTTAGCGCTGAATCGGGCAAGCCGCGAATCAGCGGGAATTTAAGGCCCGAATCGGCCTTACGGAACCGCGCTCCGGCCCCGCCGCCGCGTCACGGCGTTGATAAATCCGTCGCGGGCGTCGGAATGGCCCTGGCCGCGGGGCTCCAGCACGTGGCGGAGCAGGAACAGGCCGGTGATCTGGAAGCCGTCGAGCAGGTCCTGGTCCGACCAGCTGTTGGCGCCGCCCTCGCCTTCGCGCAGGAACGCCGGCAGCGGCAACAGCCGGTCGCGCCATGGCTCGCCGGCGGCGCGCGACACCGCGCCGCCGGATTTCGGCGACACGTAGATCAGGTCGGTGGTCTCCCCGGTGGCTGCGCAGTTTTCCAGGTCGAGCCCGAAGCCGAGCTCGGTCAGCATCGCGAGCTCGAACCGGATCAGATGCACGGCGGCAACGCCTGCGTCCTCGAAATCGTCGAGCGTCCCCTCCAGCATCTCGTAGATGTCCTCATGCGGATCGCGCTCGGGCAGTAGCCGGGCCAGCGCCGCCAGATGCGTGACACCATAGACCGCATGCGACGAGCCGAGCAGCGTCGCAGCGCGCAGCCGCGTGCCTTCCAGCGCATACATGCCGAGATGCTCGTCGAGCCGCGCCCGCCACACCGCGGTGACGCTGTTGCCGGGCTGCAGCAGCGGCCGCATCCGCGAGCTGGCGCCGCCGCGCACCAGGCCGAGATGGCGGCCGTGCTCGCGCGTCAACAGCTCGACGATGGCGGAGGATTCGCCATGCCGCCGCACGCCCAGCACGATGCCTTCGTCGGTCCATTCCATGTGCGGAGTCTAGCAGGATTCCGCGGATGAACGCAGCTTTCCGCACGCGTCATTCGCTACGCGTTGAACCAGCCCCGCGCGTCGCCGGTGAAGGAATAATACAGCCCGGCCGTGGTCAGGATGCATGACACCACCTCGATGGCGCTGTCGATATCCACGCCCCTTGCGCCGATGACCTGCACCAGGGACATCACCGACAAGACAAGCACCGCGAGCAGCGCCCAGCGCGGCCAGTTCTTGCGGTGCTGCGCGGCAAGCCGGACGAAATACATCAGGAGCAGGATCATGCAGCCGGCCGTCAGGGTCTCGCCCATGATCACCTGCTCGGTCTTCAGGACGGTCGGCGTGCGGTCCTGGAACGCCACCGACAGCGCATCCAGCGTCAGCGACATATAGAGCAGAACCTCAAACCACAGCACATTTCTGGGCACGTTCATGCAAGCGTCGACTCTTATTCCTTGGGGAATTCCAGTCCCATTTCCTTGTAGCGGTCGGGATCGTCACCCCAGTTCTCGCGCACCTTGACGAACAGGAACAGATGCACGGGGACGCCCATGATCTCGGCGATCTCGGCACGCGCCTGCGCGCCGATCGACTTGATGGTGGCGCCGCCCTTGCCGAGCACGATCTTGCGCTGGCTCTCGCGCTCGACAAAAATCGTCTGCTCGATGCGGATCGACTTGTCCTTGCGGTCGGTCCAGCTGTCGGTCTCGACCGTCGACTGGTACGGCAGTTCCTGATGCAGATGGCTGTAGATCTTCTCGCGCGTGATCTCGGCCGCCAGATGCCGCATCGGCGCATCCGACATCTGGTCCTCGGGATAGAGGAACGGCCCCGCCGGCACCAGCTTGGCGAGCGTCTGGCGCAAATCGGCAACGCCGTCGCCGGATAGCGCCGAAATCATGAAGGTGTGCTCGAAGCGCATCCGCTCGTTGGCGGCCTGCGCCAGCGCCAGCAGCTTTTCGCGCTGCACGAGATCGACCTTGTTCAGCACCAGGATCTTCGGATGCGCGACGGTTTCGAGCTTGGCCAGGATCGCGTTGGCCTCTTCGTCGAGGCCCGACTTCGCATCGAGCAGCACGCAGACGAGATCGGCGTCGTGCGCGCCGCTCCAGGCGGTCGATACCATGGCGCGGTCAAGCCGGCGCCGCGGCGCGAAGATGCCGGGCGTGTCGACCAGGATGATCTGCGCGTTGCCTTCGATCACGATGCCGCGGATCAGCGCGCGCGTGGTCTGCACCTTGCGCGAGACGATCGTGACCTTGGAGCCCACCAGCGCGTTGACCAGCGTCGACTTGCCGACATTGGGCGCACCGATCAGCGCGACGAAGCCACAGCGCGTCGCGTCCCCTTGCCCTTTGGCCTCGTCAGTCATTGGTGCCGACGCCTTCGCGCTCGATCATCGCGGATGCCGCCGCCTTCTCGGCCGCGCGCTTGTTGCCACCGAGGCCCTCGGCGGAGGCCAGGCCCGGCAGGTCGACCGCAACGCGGAATTGTGGATCGTGATGCGGACCGGTGCGTTCGACCTCGCGATAGACCGGCGTCGGCAGCCCCTTGCCCTGGGCCCATTCCTGCAACACGGTCTTGGGATCGCGCAGCGGCCGGCGCAGCTTGTGCATCCGTTCGGTCCAGTTGCGCTCGACGAACTGGCGCGCAGCCTCGTAGCCGCCGTCGAGGAAGATCGCCCCGATCACCGCTTCGCAGATATCGCCGAGCACGGACTTGCGCAGCCGGGCGCCCTCGACCGCCTTCACCATGCCGAGCTTGATGTCCTCGAGCAGCCCGAGCGCCTTGGCGACGTCGGCGCAGCTCTCCTTGCGCACGAGGTCGGCGAGCCGCTTCGACAATTCGCCCTCGTCGGCCTTGGGGAACGACCGGAACAGCATGTCCGACACGATCAGCCCGAGCACGTGGTCGCCGAGGAACTCCAGCCGCTGGTAGCTGTCGGCGCGGTTGCGGGTGGCGGGCTTCAGCGCGGAGACGTGGGTGAACGCGGTGGTCAGCAGCGCGGGATCCTGGAACGTGTACCCGATCCGCGCCTCGGTGCCGGCGATCGCGGCCTTCTCCTCAGCGGCCTTGGCCGCCTTGCTGCGCCGCTTCTTCGGCGCGGCTGTGCCGTCGGCGGCAGGCGTCTGGCTCGGCTCGCCGATCGGCGCTGGATCGTTGATGGATGCGGTATCGTCGTTCATCGCACGATAGAGAATAGGCGATTCCACCGCACGGCAAGCGGCCAGCGCCAGATCATCCAGGCCTGCTCGCCCTCGGCGATCGAGAAGAAGATCATCTGGGCTCGCCCGATGATGTTCTCGAACGGCACGTAGCCGACCTGCGACAGGAAGCGGCTGTCGGTGGAGTTGTCGCGGTTGTCGCCCATCATGAAGAAATGCCCGGGCGGAACGGTGTAGACGATGGTGTTGTCCATGTAGCTGTTGTCGGTGCAGTCCAGCGTCTCATAGCTGACGCCGTTCGGCAGCGTCTCCTTCCAGCGCTTGACGCGGGCGGTCGCATCCGCCGAGCCGCAGGGATCCTCGCCGACGAAATCGCTCAGCCGCTCCCGCTTGATCGGCTCATCGTTGATGTAGAGCAGCCCGCTCTTCACCTCGATGCGGTCGCCGGGCAGCCCGATGACGCGCTTGATGTAGTCGGTGGAGTCATCCCGCGGCAGGCGAAACACCACGATGTCGCCGCGGTTCGGCTCCGAGCCGAAGATGCGGCCCGAGAAAATGTTCGGCGAGAACGGGATCGAATAGTGGCTGTAGCCATAGGAATATTTCGAGACGAACAGGTAGTCGCCGACCAGGAGCGTCGCCTTCATCGACCCGGAGGGGATGTTGAACGGCTGGAACAGGAAGGTGCGGATGACGAGCGCGATCAGAAGAGCATGGATGACGACGCGGATGGTCTCGCCCAAGCCGCTTTCAGATTTGGTCCCGGTGGTCACGCTCATTGCTTTCTCAATTCCCGTGGACTGATGTCCACGCGGTGGCAGAACGTTCTCTTCGCGCGAAGCGTTCGGCCTTCGCGTGAGGAAAATGGCCTTGATTCTGATCTTGAGGGCAAATTCCGGCCTAAACCCGGAATCAGCGTCTCGCTCGATATAACCCTGCGGCGTTTTAGACGGTTGTTCGCAGGGGCGCAATCAATCGCCGCCTCAAAACTTCGCAATTCATTGAAATATCAATGATTTTTTAGTTTGCTGAAGTTTTCCGGCAGAATCCGGCACCGCGGGATCATCTGGCGGGGGCAACCGCCGAAATTATGACGAAGGCCTGGGCCAACGGCCAATCGTCGGTGATCGAAAGGTCGATCTGCGCCTGCATGCCCTCGGGCGTCAGTTCCTGCAGCCGGGCCAGCGCCCCGCCGGTCAGCCGCATCGACGGCCGCCCGCCCGGCAGGTTCACGACGCCCATGTCCTTCCACCACACCCCGCGCCGGATACCGGTGCCGAGCGCCTTGGAGCAAGCTTCCTTGGCGGCAAAGCGCTTGGCGTAGGTTGCGACCACCATCTTCTCGTTGTTGGCACGGCGCATCGCCTTGGCGCGCTCGGCGTCGGTGAAGATGCGATCGAGGAATCGCTCGCCATGGCGCTCGATCACCTTGGCCACCCGGGTGATGTCGATCAGGTCGGAGCCGATGCCGATGATCATGCGCTGACGCCACCCTGCGCCCTGGCGCGGCCGCGGTCCATCGCCGCACGCATCTCACGCACCGTCCCGGCGATGCCGACGAACAGTGCCTCGCCCATCATGAAATAACCGATGTTCAACTCCCGGATTTCGGGCAGCGCGGAAATCGTCTCCGCGGTATCATAGTCGAGCCCGTGGCCGGCATGGACCTCGAGCCCGGCCGCCTGCGCCAGCCTGGCACCGGCGACGATGCGCTTCCATTCGGCCTCCGCCTTGTCCTGGTGGCCGTCGACCACAGCGTCGCACCAGCCGCCGGTGTGGATCTCGATCACGGGCGCCTTCAGCTTCGCGGCCATCTCGATCTGCCTGGGATCGGCGGCAATGAACAGCGAGACGCGGATGCCGGCGTCACCCAGCCGCGCGATGAACGGCGCCAGTGCGTTGTGCTGGCCGACCACGTCGAGGCCGCCTTCGGTGGTGAGCTCCTGGCGCCGTTCCGGCACCAGGCAAACCGCGTGCGGCTTGGTGGCGAGCGAGATCCGCAGCATGTCGTCGGTCGCCGCCATCTCGAAATTCAGCGGCTTGGAGATCTCGGCCTTGAGCCGCGCCATGTCCTCATCGCGGATGTGGCGGCGATCCTCGCGCAAATGCGCGGTGATGCCGTCGGCGCCGGCCGCGATCGCGGCAAGCGCCAGCCGCACCGGATCGGGCCGCGCTCCGCCCCGGGCGTTGCGAAGGGTGGCGACGTGATCAACATTGATACCGAGACGCAGCGGCGGAGTTTTGGACATCTCTTTGACCTGCAATCTAGCCCGTCATGTGCGGGCTTGACCCGCGCATCCATCCTTTTGGAAAGATGGGTTGCCGGGTCAAGCCCGGCAACGACGAGACGTTACCCATTGACGCGCTCGACCCGAGCGACGACGGCCTTGGCGCGCAACTGGGCGATGATAGCGCTGAGATGCTTGAGGTCATAGACCTCAAGATCGATGGTCAGCTCCGTGAAATCGGGCGATTGGCGCGACATGTGGATGTTGTCGATATTGCCGTCGTGCTCGGCGATCACGGTCGCGATCTGGGCGAGGCTGCCGGGCTCGTTGACATTGTGGACCAGGATACGGGCCGGGAAGCGCTGCGGCATGGTCTCGTCGATATCCCAGCGCACGTCGAGCCAGCGCTCCGGCTCCTCCTCGAAATCTTTCAGCGCCGGCGACTGGATCGGATAGATCGTGATCCCCTCGCCCGGCGTGACGATGCCGACGATCCGGTCGCCCGGCACCGCACCGCCGTTCGGCGCGAACTTCACCGGCAGGTCGGAATTGATGCCGCGCACCGGGATCACCGAGGTTGCGCGCGCCGGGTGCGGCGGGTTCTGCGTCTTCAGCTTGGCGGCGAGACCCTTCTTGGCACCGTAGCGCACCAGCCGCTCTTCCTTGTAATCGGGATACATCGCGCGTGCGACGTCGGAGGCCTTGATCTCGCCGCGCCCGACCGAAGCCATTACGTCCTCGATCGAGCCGCGCGCGAGCCGCGGCAACGCACCCTTCAGCTTGTCGTCGGCGTATTCGATCTTGGCACGGGCAAACAGGCGGTCGACGATGCGGCGGCCGAGGCCGGCATACTGGTCGCGCACCGCGTCGCGGGTGGCACGGCGGATCGCAGCCCGCGCCTTGCCGGTGCGGGCGAGCGCCTCCCAGGCCGACGGCGGCGCCGACTGTGCCTTCGAGGTCAGCACCTCGACCTCGTCGCCGTTCTGCAGCTCGGAGGACAGCGGCGCGAACTTGCCGTTGATCTTGCAGCCGACCGCGCTGTTGCCGACACCGGTGTGAACGGCATAGGCGAAATCGATCACGTTGGCGTTGCGCGGCAGCGCGATCAGCTTGCCCTTCGGCGTGAAGCAGAACACCTGGTCGTGGAACAGCTCGAGCTTGGTGTGCTCGAGGAATTCTTCCGGATTGGCGCTTTCCGAGAGGATGCCGATGGTGTGGCGCAGCCAGGCGAAGGCGTTGGACTCGTGCTTCAGCCGCTCGTGCGGCGAGCCCGCGCCCTCCTTGTAGAAGGCATGCGCGGCGATACCGAACTCGGCGATCTGGTTCATGTCCTCGGTGCGGATCTGCAGCTCGACGCGCTGCTTGCCCGGCCCGATCACCGTGGTGTGGATCGAGCGGTAGTCGTTCTGCTTCGGGGTCGAGATGTAGTCCTTGAAGCGGCCCGGCACCACCGGCCAGGTGGTGTGGACGATGCCGAGCGCGCGGTAGCAGGCGCCGACATCGTCGAGGATGATGCGGAAGCCGTAGATATCGGACAGCTGCTCGAAGCCGACCGACTTGCGCTCCATCTTGGTCCAGATCGAAAACGGCTGCTTGCGGCGGCCGAATACCCGCGCGGTGATGCCGTTCTTCTGCAGGTTCTTGGAGAGCTGGGTTTCGATCTCGCCGATCAAATTGCGGTTGCGCTCGGCCAGCGAGTCGAGCCGCTGCTTGACCACCGCATAGGCCTCTGGATCGAGCACGAAGAACGAAAGGTCCTCGAGTTCCTCGCGCATCTCGTGCATACCCATGCGACCGGCCAGCGGCGCATAGATATCCAGCGTCTCCTCGGCGATGCGGCGGCGCGAGGCCGGCGGCACGAATTCCAGCGTGCGCATGTTGTGCAGCCGGTCGGCGAGCTTGATCAGCAGCACGCGGACGTCGTCGGCGATCGCAAGCAGCAGCTTGCGCAAATTCTCGGCCTGCTTGGCCTCGCGCGACACCAGTTCCAGCCGCTTCAGCTTGGTCAGGCCTTCGACCAGCACGCCGATCTCGTGGCCGAACACATTGTCGATCTCGGCCCGCGTCGCCTCGGTATCCTCGATCGTGTCGTGCAGCAGCGCCGCCACGATCGTGGCGTCGTCGAGCTTGAGGTTGGTGAGGATCGCGGCGACCTCGAGCGGATGCGAGAAATAGGGATCGCCGGAAGCACGGGTCTGCGTGCCGTGCGCCTTCATGGCGTAGACATAGGCGCGGTTGAGCAGGTCTTCGTTGGTGTCGGGGTTGTAGGAGCGGACGCGCTCGACAAGGTCATATTGTCGCATCATTCGCGTCCGCGGCTTGGCCGGCCTCTCCGCCGTGGACGACGTCGGCGCCACCGCGACCGTTTCGGTTGCAGCTTGCATCTGGATGGAACTGCGGCGTCGATACGCCATGAACTCGCTGCCTCTCGCGCGGGACCGGAACGTCCCACCTTTCCTCAATCTAGTGCGCTTTCCAATGAAGCAGCACCCCGCGCGGGCCCTGGAACCATTCAATTTCCCGCGTCCGCGTAGGACGCACCGTAACAGCAAAATTGTCAACAAAAGCAAAGGCCCGGAGCAATGTCCGGGCCTTCGGCAAATCTGTTCGAAACGACGGCGAGCTTACTCGTCTTCCTCGGGCTGCTCCTCCGGGGGCGCCAGACCCTCGAGGCCCTTCAGCAGCTCTTCCTCGGTCATCCGCTCGACCGCCACCTCGGTGTCGTCGGCGTCGACGCTGGCACCGGCGGAACCGATCAGCGGCACGGTGTCGGGCTCGGGCTCGTCGACCTCGACGAACTTCTGCAGGGAGTGAACGAGTTCCTCTTTCAGGTCTTCCGGCGAGATCGTCGAATCGGCAATCTCGCGCAGCGAGACGACCGGATTCTTGTCGTTGTCGCGATCAACCGTGAGTTGCGACCCCGAGGAGATCATCCGGGCGCGATGCGCGGCCAACAGGACGAGGTCGAAACGATTGTCGACCTTGTCAATGCAATCTTCGACGGTGACGCGAGCCATCCCGAGGCGCTCCGTGGTAAAAGGGACCGAACATGTAGGTTATGAGGGTTAGTTATAGGCCTAGCCCCGGTTTCGCAAGGTAAAATTTGTGATTTGCCTTCCGAACAGGCTCTGATAACCCGGTCTGACGGGGGCCAGAAGGGCCGGAGCGTCTGACGACATGGCCAGGTTGCTGTCCCAGGCGAGTAAATCTCTTCATTGCAATGTCAAGGATCTAGGCTTTTTGCCCTCGCCTCACCATAATTGCGGTGGTGACTGTCGTGGGGAAAGATTCACAGAACTTTAGGCAGCAACGCCGGAAATTGCGCGCGGTTGATCACCGCCGCGCTAAGAACACTAACAACCACGCGAGAACACTTTGATGTCGTCACCTGTTTCCAACAAGATCGCGCTCTTCATCGACGGAGCGAATCTTTACGCCACCGCAAAGACGCTGGGCTTCGACATCGACTACAAGCGCCTCCTCAAGGAGTTCCAGAGTCGCGGCACCCTGCTCCGTGCGTTCTACTACACGGCGATCATCGAGGATCAGGAGTATTCGTCGATCCGCCCGTTGATCGACTGGCTCGATTACAACGGCTACACCGTCGTCACCAAGGCGACCAAGGAATTCATCGACGCCAGCGGCCGCCGCAAGGTGAAGGGCAACATGGACATCGAGCTCGCCGTCGATGCCATGGAACTCGCCGAGCACATCGACCAGATGATTCTGTTTTCCGGCGATGGCGACTTCCGTTCGCTGGTGGAAGCAGTGCAGCGCCGCGGCGTTCGCGTCACGGTCATCTCCACCATCGCCAGCCAGCCGCCGATGATCGCTGACGAGCTGCGCCGCCAGGCCGACGTCTTCACCGACCTCGTCGAGTTGCAATCCAAGCTTGGCCGTGATCCGTCCGAACGCCCGGCCCCGCGCGAACCGCGCCACCACTCCCCGCAATTCCTGCAGCGCGCGACCACCATGGCCCCACGGGGAGCCGATGACGATTTCGACGAGTAATCTCGTCGCTGCTGCTACGCGCCCCGACAGCAACTGTCAGCTTTGTGTCAGGCTGGCCGACTTCCGCGCGCAGGCGCGCGCACTGCATCCGGACTGGTTCAACTCGCCGGTGGAATCGTTCGGCGATCCGAATGCGCGGTTGTTGATCGTGGGGCTCGCGCCGGGCCTGCAGGGCGCCAACCGCACCGGCCGTCCCTTCACCGGCGACTACGCCGGTGATCTGCTCTACGCGACCTTGCTCGAATATGGTTTTGCCAGCGGCGTCTATCAGGCGCGGCCGGACGACGGCCTGAAGCTGGTCGACGCCCGGATCAGCAATGCGGTGCGCTGCGTGCCGCCGCAGAACAAGCCGCTGCCGGCCGAGATCAACACCTGCCGGCAATTCCTCCGCGCCACCATCGCCGCGATGCCGAAGCTGCGCGCGATCGTGCTGCTCGGGCGAATCGCCCACGAATCGACTCTCAAGGCACTGGATGTTCGTTTGGCTGCCGCGCCCTTTGTGCACGGTGCCGTGCATAGTGCGGGCAAATTCAAGCTCTACGACAGCTACCACTGCTCGCGCTACAACACGAACACGGGCGTGTTGACGACCGATATGTTCCGCAAGGTCTTCGCGACCGTGCGCAAGGAGCTCGGCTAGCGCCCCTTCCGGTATCCGCTTTGCGAACCGCTATCCAAAGCATGCAAATGCTGGACGCTCGCGCGACTTCGGAATAATAGAAAATACCCCTGAATTGCCCGACGTGTCAAGTTGCCTGGGTGAACGCCGGCCGCCGCCGGCTACTTTGCATGGGGTTGTTTTCGATATTCTGGCAGCGCGACCTGCGACGGCCCCATAACTTCGTATTGCTCTAGTCTAGCTAGTCCGACCGCGGATTGGCCTTCAGCCATTCCAGCACATCTCCGGCGTTCCGGTCGGGCGGGAACACCGGATAGAACACATGCGTGATGCGCGCGTCGTCGATCACCAGCGCGAGCCGCTTGATCAGCGTCAGGCCCGCCACCGACATCGTCGGCAACTTCAACGTGTGCGTCAGTTCCAGCGCTTCGTCGGACAGCACCGGGAACGGCAGATGCAGGCGCGAGGCCATCTCGGTCTGGTAAGCGTTGCTTTGCGTCGACAGCCCGAACACCTGGGCGGCACCGGCCGCCTTCAGCTCGGCGAACAGGTCGCGGAATGCGCAGGTCTGCGGGGTGCAGCCGCGGGCGCCGGGGATCATATCCCAATCGTCGACCAGCCCGATCTTGCCGGGCTCGCCGGTTCGCGGATAGGCGAACACCACGGTGCGGCCCTTGAGCGCCGACAGCGCCACCGCGGTGTCGTCGGTGGCACGCAGCCTGACCGGCGGGATCGTCATGCCGGTCAGATGCCCCGCGCCGCCGTCATCCGTCGGCGCCGGAATCTTGCTCCAGTCGACGTCAGTAAGGCTCGATTGGCTCATGACCCAAATCTCCCTCGGTCGTCATTGCGAGCGAAGCGAAGCAATCCATAGAGACGCGCACTGGACAGATGGATTGCTTCGTCGCTTCGCTCCTCGCAATGACGACTTGAACGCTATCCCCGCGCCCGCATCAGGCGGCCCTTCTCGCGGCTCCAGTCGCGCTTCTTCTCGGTCTCGCGCTTGTCGTGCAGCTTCTTGCCCTTGGCGACCGCAAGCAGCAGTTTGGCACGGCCGCGCTCGTTGAAATACAGCTTCAGCGGAATGAGCGTCATGCCCTCGCGGTCGACCGCTCCGAGCAGCTTGTTGATCTGCTTGCGATGCAGCAGCAGCTTCCGCGGCCGCTTCGGCTCGTGGTTGAAGCGGTTGGCCTGCAGATATTCAGGAATATTGGCGTTGATCAGCCAGATCTCGCCGTTCTTGGAATCCGCATAGGATTCCGCGATCGTGCTCTTGCCGTTGCGGATTGATTTCACCTCGGTGCCGGTCAGCGAAATGCCGGCCTCGATCGTGTCCTCGATTGCGTAGTTGAAGCGGGCCTTTCGGTTTTCGGCAACAACCTTGATCGGGCGTTCGTTCTTCTCGGCCACTTTAGCTCTTCTTGAGGAGGTCGCGGATTTCCGTCAGTAGCACGACTTCGTCGGACGGCTTCGGCGGTTCGGCGGGCTTGGCCTCATCCTTGCGTTTGAACTGATTCATGAAGCGGACGACCATGAACAGCACGAAAGCGACGATCAGGAAATTGAGCGTCAGCGTCAGGAAGCTGCCCCAGGCCAGCACCGCGCCCTGCTTCTTGGCGTCGGCGAGGTTGGTCGCGTTCACGGCCTTGGAAAGTCCGGTGAAATAGTTGGAGAAGTCGAGTCCGCCCGTGATCGCGCCGATGATCGGCATGATGATGTCGCCGACCAGCGAGGTGACGATCGCGCCGAAGGCTGCACCGATGATGACGGCGACGGCGAGGTCGACGACATTGCCCTTCATGGCGAATTCGCGGAATTCCTTCAGCATGCCCATCCCCTTCTGCTCGACATTGCGCACGGCACTGTTCACGGCGGTCGCGGTCCGGCTCAGTTGATCAGGCCGGCATGGACCATGGCGCTGCGGACCGCCTGGCGGGTCGCTTCGGTGACCGGCACCATCGGCAGGCGCAGCTTCTCGTCGAGCTTGCCGAGCAGCGACATCGCGTACTTCACCGGCGCCGGATTGCTCTCGATGAACAGGTTGGTGTGCAACGGCATCAGCTTGTCATGGATCTTCAGTGCCGTGGTGACGTCGCCCTTCTGCCAGGCGGCCTGGAACTCCGAGCACAGCCGCGGCGCGACGTTCGAGGTCACCGAGATGCAGCCATGGCCGCCATGGGCCATGTAGCCGATGATGGTGGCGTCCTCGCCGGAGAGCTGGTTGAAATCCTCGCCCATCGCGGCGCGCTGCTGCGAGACCCGCACCATGCTCGCGGTGGCGTCCTTGACGCCGGCGATGTTCTTCAGCTCGAACAGCCGCTTCATGGTGTCGACCGACATGTCGATCACCGAGCGCGGCGGGATGTTGTAGATGATGATCGGAATGCCGATCGCATCGTTGATCGCCTTGAAGTGCTGATACATGCCTTCCTGCGTCGGCTTGTTGTAGTACGGCGTCACGACCAGCACCGCGGTGGCGCCGGCCTTCTCGGCGTGCTCGGCGAGCTCGATCGCCTCCTTGGTCGAATTCGAGCCGGCGCCGGCGATCACGGGCACCCGGCCCTTGGCCTCCTCGATGCACCACTCGACCACCCGCTTATGCTCGTCGTGGCTCAGCGTCGGGCTCTCGCCGGTGGTGCCGACCGGCACCAGGCCGTGGGTGCCCTCGGCGATCTGCCAGTTCACAAGGCCGCGGAAGGCGGCTTCGTCCACCGAGCCGTTTTTGAAGGGCGTCACCAAGGCAGTGAATGATCCCCGGAATTTTGTCTTGGCTGCCATGGACTTCCTCCAAACGCTTCAGGCTAAAGGCTAGGTCGACGGACCTTCGTTGTTGGCGCGCTTCACGTCCGTGCGACCGGCACCCGGTTGTTGCGAAACGCCATGAAAGGCAATTCATATCGGGTCTGGCGGACAGGCGAAAGGGCCGTACCGTACCTATTCCCAGCGGTAATCTGCGGCGCGCGAAATCGTTTCCAGCCGCGATTTTGCCGTTGTGCTGGCGCAAACAGCCGCACCGGCAGGCTTCTTAGTATTTTGTGTACGTTTTCAATCAAATAAGAACCCATGGCCCAAACGACCAGATGATTCGGGGCCGCAGAGGACTTCTGTGATCCGTTCCGTTCGTGCAGGCACATTGCGGTCGACGGCGCTGGCGACGAGCCTGGCGCTCGTTGTCGGCCTTGCTGCCATCACGGCCGATGCCTGGGCCGCCGAGGATGCTCCAACCGCGAAGCCGGCTGCCCAAGACGCGGCTTCCAAGGGCGCCGCCTCCAAGACCACGCCGAAGTCCACGGCTCCGAAGGCGGCGGCTTCAAAGCCAGCGGCAATCAAACCCGGCGCCGCCAAGACTGACGCTGCCAAGACCAACGCTGAAAAGACTGACACTCACAAGACCGAGGCTCACAAGACAACGTCGTCCAAGTCCGGCGCGGTCAAGACAGACGGAGCCAAGGCCGCTCCCGCCAAGACCGAAGCTCACAAGGCAACGGCTCCGAAGCCCACGGAATCCAAGGGCACCACGTCCAAGACCAACACATCCAAGACCACCGCGGCCAAGCCCGCCGCTCCGGCTGCAACGGGAACTGTATCGAACAGGTCGGTGCCCGCGCCCGCACTGGTTCCGGCAACCCGCCAGCATGCCGCGCCGATCGCGCGCAAGCCGGTGCTGCCTGCGGCCGTGGCCGCGACATCCTCGACGTCGCAGTCGGACAAGGAAGCGCTTGCAAGCGTCGTCGAGCTGCTGCGCAAGCGCAAGCCGGCGGACGCCACCGAGGCCGAGGCCTCGATCTCAGATCCGGTCGCGCGCAAGCTTGCCGAATGGCTGATCCTGCGCAGCGAGGACAACGGCGCCTCGGTCGAGCGCTACCGCGCCTTCCTCGATGCCAATCCGAGCTGGCCGTCGCAGACCTTCCTGCGTCGTCGCATCGAGGCCTCGTTGTGGGACGACCGCCGCGACGACTCCGCGGTCTGGGCCTGGTTCCAGAATGAATCGCCGGTCTCGGCCAAGGGCCGGCTCGCGCTCGCCAAGGTGATGATCGGACGCGGCGACCGCGGCAATGCCGAGCGCCTGGTCCGCGAGGCCTGGCGCAACGACGGGATGAGCGAGGACACCGAAAACACCGCGCTCGAGCTGTTCGGCTCCTTCCTGACTGCCGGCGACCACAAGGCACGCATGGACACCATGCTGTACGGCACCGACAACGAGGCCGCCGGCATGCGCGAAGCCAAACGCCTTGGCTCCGGCTACGTGGCGCTCGCGAAGGCACGCATCGCCGCCACCCGCAAGGGTTCGAACCTGCGCGCGCTGCTGGAAGCCGTGCCGAGCGAACTCTCCGGCGACACCGGCTACTTGTTCGCCAGGATCCAGTTGCTCCGCCGCGAGGAGAAATTCTCCGAGGCCGCGCGGCTGATGCTGAGCGCACCGAAGGAAGCTTCCCGCCTGTACAATGTCGACGAATGGTGGATCGAGCGCCGGCTGCTGGCGCGCAAGATGATCGACACCAACGAGTTTCGTACCGCCTATCTGATCGCGCGCGACGCGGCGCTGCCGGCCCGCGACATCTACAAGACCGAGCAGGAATTCACCTCGGGCTGGATCGCGCTGCGCTTCCTCAACGATCCCGCCCTCGCCGCCCAGCATTTCGCGCGGATCGGCGTCGGCAGCGTTAATCCGACCGCGCTGGCGCGTGCCGGCTATTGGCAGGGCCGCGCCGCGGAAGCCGCCGGCCGCGGCCAGGAGGCGCGCGCCGCCTACGGACGCGCGGCCGAGCAGTCCACCAGCTATTACGGCCAGCTCGCGCGCGCCAAGCTCGGCCTGCCGCAGATCGAGCTGAACAGCGCGCCGCGCGGCCGCGGCGCCGAGCGGCTGGAGATCGTACGCGCGGTGGCGCTGCTCTACGAAATCGACGCGCGCGAGCTCGCGATCCCGATCTTCGGCGACATGGGCGACAATGGCGATCCGGAAGCCCTTGCCGGCCTCGGCGAGCTCACCGCGCGCCACGGCGATGCCCGCGGGATGCTGCTGATGGGCAAGGCCGCGCTCAACCGCGGACTGCCGTTCGACCATTACGCCTATCCGGTCAACGGCATCCCCTCGTTCCGCCAGGTCGGGCCGGAGGTCGAGCAAAGCGTCGTCTACGCGATCGCGCGCCAGGAGAGCGCGTTCAATCCTGCGGTGGTGTCACCGGCCCAGGCCTACGGCCTGATGCAGGTGACGCCGGACGCCGGACGTTACGTCTGCAAGCGCGCCGGCATCGGCTTCGACCTCAACCGGATGAAGACCGATCCGGTCTACAACGCGATGCTCGGCGCCGCCGAGCTCGGCGGCCTGCTCGAGGACTATCGCGGCTCCTACATCCTGACCTTCGCCGCCTACAATGCCGGCCGCGGCAGCGTGCGGAAGTGGATCGAGCGCTATGGCGATCCGCGCGATCCCAAGGTCGACGCGGTCGACTGGGTCGAGCTGATTCCGTTCTCGGAGACGCGGAACTACGTCCAGCGGATCATGGAAAACCTGCAGGTCTATCGCGCCCGGTTCGGCGGCGGCACCAAATTGCAGATCGAGGCCGATTTGCGACGCGGCGCCAGCGTGGAATGAGCCGGCGCAACCGGTTTTCAACAGGCTGGGCGACCGCAGCTTCCAGCCTCGACCAAAGATCCAGCTAATCTATTGTTATATCTTGCATTTTAAGCAACCGCGCGCTCCGATACGAGCCGATCGGCGCGGTTTATAAAGGCTTGGGGACGGCCGGCGGCCGAGCTGCCCTCAAATCACCTTGGCGCAATCTGAATCTGCCGCTTGCGGCTCAGCGCCCTCTCGGGCATATCGGCGCCATTGGAGACGTGGCCGAGTGGCTGAAGGCGGCGGTTTGCTAAACCGTTATAGGCTTGTAAAGGCCTATCGAGGGTTCGAATCCCTCCGTCTCCGCCAGCCAACTATTGTCCAGCCCGGAGACATGGGTAACAGGTCGTGCCTAAGACATGGTGACAACCTCGTGCGAGAGCATGGTCAAATTCATCTCTCAGAATCGCGCCGATTTTCCGAAACTTGAGACGGCGATCAGTTCGACCGTTACTGCAAATATGACCAAGGCTGGATAAAGAAACGCCGCCGGGACAATGCCATTTCGAGCCCGGCGGCGTACTTTTGGCGTGCTGCACGGCGCTCCCTTAAAGTTCAATCTCGATTGCCATGTTCGCGCGCACAAGAGTGGTCAAGCCCGCTTTCAATCTCTTCGCTTGCCAGGTCTGGAAAGCTGGATCGGCGTTCAGCTTGTCAACCGCCGCGCCATAAGCCGAAAACGTCTCAAAATTTACTGAGAAAACGAAATTGCCGGCTTCACCGACGGCGACAGACCAGAACCTTGGTTTGCCACCATGCTTGCGCCAAAGCGCGGCACTCTCCTTTGCCAATTCGAGTATTCCTGCGAGGTCACCGCCTGGATTCGGCTTGACCACGTACTGCACGACTACTGCCATGCTACCCTCCATTGAAATTACAGGAGGAGCGCATGCGAGGCTGTTTTTCGGTCGTGGGGTTTGATCTAGGTCAAGCAATCCAGCGACGCGACATGGGTACTTAGCTGCCCCGGCGCGAACCGCGATGGCATAGTGCCTGCACTCTGGACCGTGCTGGGGATTTCAGTGTCCCAGTTCAGGAAGGAAACGCCGCCGGGCGTGTATTTTTGAGACCGGCGGCGTACTTTTTGGGGATTCGATCAGATCCAGTCGGTTGCCCAGCCGGGCAGACGATCCGGAAGCGGCCTATCGAGCAGGCCAGCGAACAACACGGCGAGCGCCGCACCTTTGATGGCGCCTTCGCCGTTGCTCCATCCGAAATGGGGGACCGCCGAGGCAATCGCCCACATCCAAAACGGTATTGGCGTGCGACCGCTGACTGTGACTTCGAAAGTATTTTCCAGTTCTCTTGTTCGCCCGGTATTGTCCATAAGCCGCAGAAAAAGCAGCCCTTTACTCACTCTTGAGCGGCGGTCCTAAGAGGGTCGTCCTGGAGGAATGCCGGCATCGGCCCCTGGCCTGGACCGGTTGTCACCTCCGCGTGAATGAAACATCATTCCCGGCTCCGCGAAGCGAGCACGCAACAAACCGCGCCCACCATCCCCGCATTGTTTATTTCACCTGAACATTTCCGGGGTAAAGCCATGCAGCAAGACAGTGGCATCCACTTCCAGGATACCGACCAGGTTCTGCGTAACGCCCAGCTTCGCCGATCCGCCGACTTGGGTCCCTGGTTACGGCAGCGCTTCTCATCCAAGGCAGGCAGGCTCGTGGTCGCAACTTCGCTGGCTTGCATGGTTGTTGTGCTGGCGATCGCTGCTGCCCCGCGGCCGGTCTCGAGCGCTGCGCTTGGCAGCGAGTGGCAATGTAGCAAGGCAGCGTTTGTCCTGACGACCTGCCGTCAAGCCGACCCCGCCCGTTCATAGCAAGCAGCCGCATTGGGGACGTACGGTAGCGACGTCAATTGGCTCTGGTGAAACCATTTGTCCGGCGACTCCGTAACTGGAGCGCCGGCCTATTTCTTCCATTTTGGCACTACGGGCCGGCTGGGGCCGTTCGGTCTTTCCCAGTCACGAACGGCCCCACTTTTAGGCCCATCCATGAACCGCGTCAGCTTTCCCTCGGCTTGATTATTTGGCATCAAATGATCAAGGCGCCCGCGCGAAGAATCCGTCGGCCGGTCGAGCTCGAGCTGAAGGCGAAGAAATAGATGGATGGCCCAAGTCGCGGTCTCAGGTCAGCGATCTGTTTCGCGCTGGTTCTCCTTCTGCCTGCTGCGCAGACGGCGCCGACGCTGCATTCGCGGGACGAGTGGCGTGTGGTTGACAAGGAATGCCGCGACGTCTTGCCTGCGCAGGCAAAGATACGGGCGTGTCTCAACCTGCTGAGCGATCGACGCCTCTCGACCGCTTATCTTGCGTCGATCACCGGCGAAATATCGAGCACCTTCCAAGGCTTGCGGGACTACGGCAACGCAATCAAGTACAAGAAGATCGAAATTGAACGTACCTCGGCGAGGCAACCTTCTTCGTCGGGTGACGCACTTCCTGCCAGTCTCGGTGCGATGTCTCTGCGTTACACGGAGCTCGGGACACTCCAGGCGCTCAATCGCCAAACCAATTTCGGCAGTCAGTCGGATGAAGCGCGCCGAGGCGCCACTGAGGAGCAAAGCAGCTACAACCTTGCGCTTCAGTACAACCCGATGAACTACAGGGCATATCGATACCGGGCTGAAATTCGCAGCCAATTCTGCGACAGCGCGTCCGCCGCTCAAGACATGGAAGCAGCGGTCAGGTTTGCCGAACAGGCGGGAGATCAGGACGCCGCGCGAGACTACAAGCGCATCACGCTGGGTGCTTGCGTTCCGGCGTGGCGGCGAGACTAGTCCGAGCCATCAGACTGTCGCCAGCCGGCGGCACACGCCGCGCCGCACCGCCCCGACAGTATTCTTACGGACCCCCGACTGGCAGGGAACTTGCGATGTATCCGTGAATAGTTCGGCGCCAGCTGTTCTCGGTGTGCCGAACTCAGACATTCGGAGCACGCAAATGAACATGCATCATCGTTTTGAGACAGCTGGCGGACGTGGCGGACGCGAGTCGACGGTCAGCAAGATGCTGTCCGATCTCGTCCTGGCCTGCCGGCAGATCGAAGCCGACATCGCGACCGAAGAAGCGCGCGTGGGAATTTATGACCGATCGGACGCGAGGTATCCGATTTTGGCAAGGTCGCTCAATGAGCGGCACGCCAATCTCAAGGGAACGATTGCCACGCTCGAAAAGCGCGTCGCCGAGAGATCTCAGCACAAGCTGGTGACCGACGCAGCATAGCTCGGTCTTTGACCAGCTCCTTGCACGCGGGCAGAGCGATCGATGCGATGAAGCATCAGTGCGGCGGCGACGACGTCAGCCGCTGCCGCGGGTGGATGGATCGAGGTTTCGGTTCTCGCCGGGCGGGATCGGGCCAAAGCCCGGATATACGTACCGGTCCGGAGACACGACCTGTTCACTTGGACGGATGATGAGGTGCTGTCGCACGCGACGATGATGCGGCGTTGCGGCGCCGGCAACCGAGCTCCACAGCATCGCAAGCGGCAACGCCAAGGCCAAGGAAATAGGCAAGCAAACACGCAAGACAACACGCATCGCGATCACTCCGTTTCACCGAACAGGTGATCGCCGAGCGTAGCGCTGTATTCTGCCCTGGCTTCTCACATGCGATCAAAACAGCGAGATCGGCGATCCGTCACTTCGTTATCGCGCACCGATCGCGGTCTTTAGCGGCCGCGGCAAGGCCTGCGCGCAGGCGACACCGAGCAGCGCGAGGCCGCCGCCGACGACGTGGAATGGCCTGACCGGCTCGCCGAGCATCACGATCGCGGCCACAGCGGTCAGCACCGGCAAGAGATTCATGAAGATCGCGCAGCGGTTCGGGCCGAGCTGCGCGACGCCGCGGATCCAGAGGAACGGCAGCACCACCGACGCGAGCGCACCGGCATACACGATCAGCGGCAAAGTCTCGGCGTTGACCTGACGCAGCGGCGCCGGCGTCGCGAGGAACGCGGGAAACATCACGGCCAGCGCGCACAGCGCCTGCATGTAGGTGGATTGCCATCCAGTGATCGGCAGATTCCAGCGTTTCAGCAGCACGCCGTACAGCGCATAGGCGATCGCGGCCAGCAGCATCAGCGCGTCGCCCGCATGCACGCCGTTCTGCAACAGCGACGACAAGTCGCCGCCGCTGACGAGGTAGACGAGGCCCGCAAATGACAGCGGTGCGCCCCAGATCATGCCAAGCGTCGGCGGTTCGCCGAGCAGCGCGGCACTGAGGGCGACCGTCAACAGCGGCGTCAGCGCGGTGAAGACAGCCATGTTGGTCGCGGTGGCGGTTTCGGCCGCCAGATACGACAGGCTCTGGAACAGGCACATCGCAAGGAAGCCGAGGATCGCGAGTGGACCGAGATGCGGCCAGATCGCACGGCGATTGCGCCAGGCGCCGCGCGCCACAAACGGAGACATCAAGAGCATCGCGACCAGCAGGCGATAGAAGGTGATCGCCTGCGGACCGATCGTGTGCGCCGAGAGGCGAGAGACGATGACGTTGCCCGCCCACAGCACGATGGCAACGAAGGGATAGAGAAGTGCGACTTTCTGCTTGAACATGACCCGGCAGCGCGTTGGTGAAGGACGCTCCAGCAACTACCTGTCGCGCTAACGTCCGTCTCACGCTAGAATGACCTCACCTAGTGAGATTGGGACATGCGAGATGAAGACGTGTTGGACGAGCTGACCACACGGCACCTCGACTATCACGCCACGGCGCGGCCGATGGCGGCGATGGAGATCGACTATCCGAGCGGCGCGTCGACCGGCCTGCACGCGCATCCGCGCGGCCAGCTGCTCTATGCGATCGAAGGCGTGATGGTCGTTCGCTGCGCTGAAGGCACTTGGGTGGTGCCGCCCAACCGTGCGGTGTGGCTGGTGGCCGATCTCGCGCACGAGGTCCGGATGTGCGGCGCGGTCAAGATCCGCACCGTGTTCGTGGACGCCGACGCGGCTCCCAATCTGCCGCGGGCCAGCTGCGTGTTCGCGGTCTCGCCGCTGCTGCGCGAATTGTTCGTCGCCGCGATGCGCGTCCCGCTGGACTATGCGCCCGCGACCTCCGACGAGCGCCTGATGCGCGTGCTGCTCGACCAGCTGCGCGAAGTCGATGTGCTGCCGCTGCACCTGCCGATGCCGCGCGACGAAAGGCTCGCGCGGATCTGCGCTGCGCTGGTGGCCCACCCGAACGATGGCTCCACGGCGGAGCAATGGGCGCGCCGGCTGAAGCTGACGTCGAAGACCATCCATCGTCTGTTCGCCCGGGAAACCGGCATGACGTTCGGCGAATGGCGTCAGCAGGCCCGCCTGCTGTTCGCGCTCGAACGCCTCGCGCGCGGCGCCCGCGTGGTCGATGTCGCGCTCGATGCCGGCTATGCCAGCCAGAGCGCCTTCACCGCGATGTTCCGCAAGCATTTTGGCGTGCCGCCCAACGCGTTCTATCGGTGAGCCGTCCACTGCCGCTGTGCTCCGTCTCCCCGTTCTTACGGGGAGAGGGTTGGGGTGAGGGGCTGCATCCGCAAAACAACTTCGAGTTAGACTTGTGGAGATTCCCCCTCACCCGGATCACATTGCGCTTCGCTCCATGCGATCCGACCTCTCCCCGCACACGGGCCGAGGTGAAGCAGAGTCCGTTGCTCGACCTGGCATAATCTCGTCGCGCTTTAGTGCTCCGCCGCCGACTGAGCCTCCGGTCCCAGGATCCATTCCCTGAACGCCGCGATCTTCGGAAGCGACTGCCGGTTGTCGGGACAGACGAGATAGTAGGCGAACTCCTCCAGATGCGCGGTCTCGAGCAGCTGGACCAGTTCGCCGCTCGCGATCTCATTTGCGACCATCGCGGCCGGCAGCAGGCCCGCGCCCTGCCCCGTCAGCACGGCCTTCAGCAGAAGGCCGCTGTCATCGAACGAGGGTCCGTGCGGTGTGCGAACCTCCGCGATGCCGTTGGCCTGAAACCACAGGCTCCACCCCTTGCGATCGGCGTCATGCACCTGCGGCCAGCCCGCGAGTTCGCCCGGAGATGCCGGCCGGCCAAGTCGCTCAACCAGCGACGGCGATGCCACCGCCACCATCTCCACGGTGACGACGCGGTCGCTGCGCAGCCCCGGATAGCGGCCAAGGCCGTGGCGCACCGCGACGTCAACGCCGCTGCGCGAGAAATCGACCACTGTGTTGCTGGTGACGATCTGCAGATCGATCTCGGGATGCGCATCCTGGAACGAGGCCATGCGGGGCACCAGCCAGGCCGACGCAAAGAACGGCGTGACGCTCACCGTGAGCGTACCGACATCGACCGATGCCGCGACGCGGCGCGAGGCATCCGCGATCTGGCGAAACGCATTGCGGATCGACGGCAGATAGTCGCGGCCGGCGTCGGTGAGATAGATGCCGCGCGGAACCCGCTTGAACAGCTTCACGCCGAGATCGGCTTCGAGCGTCTTGAGCATCTGACTGACCGCGCCCGGCGTCACGCATAGCTCCTCGGCCGCGAGCTTCACCGAGAGATGGCGAGCAGCGGATTCAAACGCCTTGAGCGCGTTCAGGGGTGGAAGCCGGCTTTCCATGATTTAGATTTTCTAATCTGAATTGCCCAGCAAATCTGGTTTGCTAACTCGGCGTCCCGGGCGCCTTATCAGCTTAATCCGATGCTGAAAGCCGCGTCAACGCAGAGAAAGTCGAAATCATGGAACTTAGATTTTCTAACCTTCTTTGCCGCTCCCGACGGCTCCGTTTTCTTGATGGAGCCAAGCCATGACTGAGGTCGCAAGCAAGCTCGGCCTCCGCGAGATCGCTGCCGGCGGCCAGACCGGCCCGCTCGTCGAGCGCATCAACGCGTCGCAAGCCGGCAGCCTGCCCGGCCTGCTGGACTTTCAGTGGCTCGAAGCCGGACGCGGCCACATCCGCGGCCGCTTCGAGATTGCCGCAAAACACTTCTCGCCGCACGGGCTGCTGCACGGCGCAAGCATCGTCGCATTGGCCGATACCGCATGCGGGTTCGGCTGCCTCGCGTCGTTGCCGGACGGCGCCATCGGCTTCGCCACCGGAGAGTTGAAGACCAACTTCATCGGCGCCGCGCGCGAAGGCGGCATGAGCTGCGAGGCGCGCCTCGTTCACGCCGGGCGCACCACCCAGGTGTGGGACGCCGAGATCCGCACCGAGGCGACGGGCAAGACCATCGCGCTGTTTCGCTGCACACAGATGCTGCTCTACCCGCCGAGCAAGGCCGGTGGTCATGCGGCACAGGGAGAACGATCATGAGGAATGCCGTCATGCACGCCGGTTATCAACGCGCCAAGCCGTTCTACGGCTGGTACGTCGTCGCAGCGGCCTTCGTCGTGACGCTGATCGGCTTCGGCAGCGCCTACACATTCTCGTCCTTCGTCGAGTCCCTGCAGCGGGAGTTCGGCGCCTCGCGCGGCTCGGTGTCGCTGGTGTTCTCCTTCGCTGGCTTCCTGTATTTCGGCCTGGGGATGATCTCCGGTCCGCTTGCCGATCGCTGGGGCGCACGCGGGCTCGCTGGCCTCGGAATGGCGCTGGTCGGTCTCGGCATGGTGCTGGCGGGACAGGCCCAGACCATCCTCCAGGTCTATGCCGCCTACAGCATCGGGATCGGCGCCGGCGTCGGTTGCGCTTACGTCCCGACCTTGGGCGCGGTGCAACGCTGGTTCGTCAGGCGGCGCGGTTTTGCGTCGGGCCTCGCCGTCAGCGGGATCGGCGTCGGCACACTGGTGATGCCGCCGCTCGCGACCTGGCTGATCACGAGCCTCGGCTGGCGCGATGCCTATGTCGTGCTGGGCGTTGTCGCCGCCGTCGCCGGGATCGGTGCATCGCTGCTGATCGCGGACGATCCGCGCCGCTACGGCACCGGACCGGACGGCGATCCGCTCGAGACGGTATCGGGCGCGCCGCTCCGCCAGGGCGTCTCGATCCGCGCTGCGGTACGGAGCGCGCGCTTCGCCGGGCTCTATGCCGCCTGCCTGATCAGCGCGTTCGGCGTATTCGTGCCCTTCGTTCACCTCGTGCCCTTTGCAGTCGATCATCGGGTGGCGCCGACGCTTGCCGTGCTGCTGCTCGGGATGATCGGGGTCGGAAGCACGGCCGGCCGGTTCCTCCTCGGCGGCATCGCCGACCGGGTCGGCCGCGATGCATTCCTGGTCGCGATGTATCTCGGCATGGCCGTCTCGCTGGCAATCTGGGCGATCGCCGGCACCTTCTGGTCGCTCACGGCCTTCGCGCTGCTGTTCGGCCTGTTCTATGGCGGCTGGGTCGCGATCCTGCCCGCTGTCGTCACCGACCATTTCGGCGGCCGCAATGTCGGCGGCATCATCGGCATCCTCTACACCAGCGTCGCGGTTGGCACGCTGCTGGGCCCGAGCGCCGCCGGCTTCGCCTACGACATCAGCCACAGCTACTTCATTCCGGTGGCGATCAGCGCGGCCGCCAACCTCGTCGCCGCCCTCATTGCAATGGCGACCATGCGAACGGCCTCGCCGATCGCCTCGGTTGAGCAGGCGTGAGGCCCTCATGACGGTCGGTGACCCCCGTGCTACGCTCGGAGATCACCGCCCCATCGTTTCGAGACCTCCGTGATCGCTCGCCTCGCCATGACCAATGCCTGGACTTATCGGCGAGCCGACAGGGAAGACATCGTTGAGCTGGCATCGTGGCGCGGCGCCGGCTCGCTTGGCCTCAAGCCGCACTTCCATGACGAGAACCAGATCGTGCTGGTGCTGTCAGGGTCGCGCGCCTTTCGCATCGGCGGCGCGACCGTCACCGTGCCCGCCGGCCATGCCGCGCTGATTCCGGCCGGAATGCTGCATGCGCCGATGACGATGTCGGACGAGGAAACGGTCTGCCTGAACGCCTACGTTCCTGCCGGCCGCGTCTGCTCATCGGTGCGGATCATCCGTTTCGGGCAGCGTTGGCGGAACGTCGACGAGATCTCGCCTGGGCACGTCAGCGAGATCGCCGACGACATCCTGTCGTGCGCGCCGTCCCACCCCGCCGGGTGCACCGACAAGACGAAGCTCGGCATCACGCTGACCGAGAGCGTCGCGCCGATCGGAGCGATTGCCGCCGGCTTCGGGCGAAGCCGCGAAGGCTTCAGCCGCATGGTCAGCCGCGAGCTCGGCATCCCGCCGCATACCTTCCGTCTGCTGGCCCGGCTCAATCTTGCCCGGCAATTGCTGCGCGCCGGCGCCCCAATCGCAGCAATCGCGGCCGATGCGGGCTTTTCTGACCAGAGCCACCTCACCCGGCTGTTCCGCCGCACCTTTGGCACGACGCCGGGCGTCTACTGGCGCGGCTGAAGTGACGTCACAGACGTTCCAGACCGATTGGCGCGCCGCCCGCTAGCCTGCTCACCCTCAAGAGGGTGAAGGATGGATACCCAGACAAGTCTTCTGCTGCTGGCGGCCGGGGTCGCCGGAGGGATCATCAATGCACTGGCGGGCGGCGCCACACTCATCACCTTTCCGGCGATGCTCGCTGCGGGCCTGCCGGCCGTCATCGCCAACGCGTCGAATGCGGTGGCGATCTCGCCGGGGCATTTGATCGCGGCGCTCGCCGATCGCGGCAAGCTGCCGCCGCCGACGCGGCGCACGATCAGCTTCGTCGTGATCGCCACGGTGGGCGGCGCGGTCGGCGCCGGCGTGCTGTCGCTGCTTCCCGAGCGGCTGTTTCTGCTGCCGGTGCCGGCCTTGATCGCATTTGCAACGCTGTTGTTCGGCTTCGCGCCGCAGATCCAGGGATGGACCGTCGAGCGCCACAAGGCCGCGGCCTTGCCCTCGACCAGCGCGAGCGGTGCTGTCCTGGGATTGTCGTGCATCTATGGAGGCTTCTTCGGCGCCGGTCTCGGCGTCATCCTGACCGCGGTGCTGTCGATCACCGAGCCCGGCGACATCAGGGCGATCAAGGCGTTGAAGAACCTGCTCGCGACCTGCGTGTCGCTCGCTGCCACATTGATCTTTGTCTTGCAGGGAGCAGTGCGATGGCCGGAGACCCTGGCGATGCTGCTCGGCGCCATGGTCGGCGGCTATGCCGGCGGTTTCCTGATCCGGATCCTTCCCGGCCACATCGTCCGGCAGTTCGTCATCGTGGCCGGAGCGCTGATGACGGTGGTCTACGCGGCGCGATACTGGTTCTAGGTGGAGCGAGGGAGCCGAGGCTCCATCGATATCGGTTGGCTTAGTGCGTCGTCATCCAGGCGCGGGCTTCACGCTGGGCGACCGCGATCTCGACATCGGACATCTGCTCGGCGACTTCGCGGCGGTGCGCGATCGCGTCAGTACGTCCCTTGAGCGCCGCCAGGTTGAACCATTTGTGCGCCGCGACGAGGTTGACCACACCGGAGCGGCCGCTCGCCCAATACATACCACGTTCGAACAGCACGTCCTGGATCGCCGTTGCGGCAACCGGGACAGCGCTTTCCTGATCGATGACCCCCTGAAACATTCTCATTCCCCTTTTTGTTGCTGGCCGCCCTCCCCCGAGCGCGGCCCCCGTCCACTGTTGAAACTACCCTGTCATTCCCTGGCTGATCTTTGATCATGCCCGGGCTGATCTCTTGATCATGCCCCGCGCTGATCCTCGGGATCACCGCGTGCCGTTTGCCGGCTTGTTGGGATGATCATGGCCCATCAAATTTGAAGAGCGGTTTAAGTATCGCGATGAACGGGATGTAAATCGGCGTCGCCGAGGGCGCATCGAGGAATCGCAGAAGTGCCTGTGCCGCAGGCACTTCCTTGCATTCGTGAACGCCGGTTTACCCTGGTGTTTGGGACAACGATAACCATGGCGGACATTGGCCGCGGCGCCGGCGGGTCCCACCAGGCAATCAGTTTCGAAATTGACGGAGGGGCGGCGCGACCATGGACGAGCCGCGGAGCGGCGTGCGGTCGGGTGCACAGACAAAAGCAACGCGAGGCCGTCAGGCCCAGCGTCGATCCGGAACGGGGATGGATGGGGAAAGTGGCTGCCGGGCGCGGACTGCGCGGGCCGCCGGAACGAGGGGGTCGGCGAACACGTCAGGACCAGATTTCAGCTCGGCATTCTCGCCGGTGAAATTGCGGAACCAAGCGGGCTCCGCACCGAACGAAGAAATCTCTGTTTCTTCTGCCGGACCGGTTTTGGGAAGGTTGCCCTCTCCGAAATTCGATCCAGCCGTTTGACCTGATGTCTCGCCGACACCCTCTTTCGTCAGCCAGAGCCTTGGGGGTGGGATGTGCCTCTCAGCAGTCCGTCCGCTGGCTCTCGCGACGTGCCGGCGTCAAGCCGCCGACAATCCTCTCGAGGCGAGAGGCTTACTTCTTCTTGGCGACCTTGCGGGTCTTCTTCGCAGTCTTCTTCACTGCGCTCTTCGCCTTCTTCGCCTTCTTCGCCTTCTTTGCCTTCTTAGCCATGTTGCCCTCCAGTATGTGAGATGGCTCTACTTCGCTGCGTGCACTCGGGAATCGATATGCACTACTTCCCGAATACACCAACAGACCGAAAAAAACAGTGTCCCGCTTAAGGAAGTGTTGACGCAGCGGTGGCAACGCGCACCGCGCGCGCCGCCGTTCAAATCGACACTTCATTCACGCGACGATGCAAGAAGTGCAACAGCCGCCGACATCGGCATTTGTCAACGTTGCAGGAAATGCCTTCTGTTGTAGGCTTTTCTTGAATTCGCATTGAAGCGATCGACGCGAGATCGTCGTTGCGCTGAGTCGCGAGCGAAGACGAAAAGCGGCACGTCGCCGACGCCGAGTCGTAATTTTTGGCAACGAAAAAATTTTCGTGGGAAAGACGGCTTTTGCCTCGTTTGAGGTCATCCGAACCGGATTTGCGAACGAATCGCGGCTTCTGCGATTCGGCGCCGGTGGCGCCGGCGCGCCACGAACGGAGGGTGTGAGGCAGGATCACGCCACGTTCACGCGCGCGCGACGACACCGAAGGTGACGGCAAAGGAGCATGCAAGGGAGCATGATCCGGCTGGATCATGCGCCAAGGACAACATCATTGTCCTGTTGTTCAGATGCCGAGCTTCGACTTCAAGAGGTCGTTGACCGCCTGCGGGTTCGCCTTGCCGCCCGACGACTTCATCACCTGACCGACGAACCAGCCGACCAATTGCGGCTTCGCCTTCGCTTGCTCGACCTTGTCGGGATTGGCCGCGATGATGTCGTCGACCACCTTCTCGATCGCGCCGAGGTCGGTGACCTGCTTCATGCCGCGCGCCTCGACAAGCGCGCGCGGATCGCCGCCTTCCTGCCAGACGATCTCGAACAAGTCCTTGGCGATCTTGCCGGAAATCGTTCCCTCGCCGATCAGGTCGACGATCGCGGCGAGCTGCTCCGCCGACACCGGCGAGGCTGCGATCTCGACGCCTTCCTTGTTGAGACGACCGAACAATTCGTTGATCACCCAGTTGGCGGCGAGCTTGCCGTCGCGCGCCTTGTCGGCAAGACCCGACAGCACCGTCTCGTAGAACTCCGCGCTCTCGCGCTCGGCGACCAACACGCTCGCATCATAGGGCGACAGGCCGAAGCCCGTAATAAAACGGGACTTCTTCTCGTCCGGCAGTTCCGGCAGCTGCGCCTTGAGATCGTCGACGAAGGCCTGGCTGAACTCGAGCGGCAACAGATCGGGATCGGGGAAGTACCGGTAGTCGTGCGCCTCTTCCTTGGAGCGCATCGAGCGGGTCTCGCCCTTGTTCGGGTCGAACAGCCGGGTTTCCTGGTCGATCGAGCCGCCGTCCTCGATGATCTCGATCTGACGCCGCGCCTCGTACTCGATTGCCTGGCCGATGAAGTTGACCGAGTTCATGTTCTTGATTTCGCAGCGGGTGCCGAACGCGGTCTCGCCGTAACGGCGCACCGAGACGTTGACGTCGGCGCGCAGATTGCCCTTCTCCATGTCGCCGTCGCAGGTGCCGAGGTAGCGCAGGATCGAGCGCAGCTTGGTGACGTAGGCCTTGGCCTGCTCGGCGTCGCGGATGTCGGGCTTGGAGACGATCTCCATCAGCGCAACGCCGCAACGGTTGAGGTCGACATAGGACATCGTCGGCGACTGATCGTGCAGCAACTTGCCGGCGTCCTGCTCCAGGTGCAGCCGCTCGATCCCGATCGTGACGCTGCGGCCGCCGTCGAGCTCGAGCGACACCTCACCCTCGCCCACGATCGGCGACTTGTACTGGCTGATCTGGTAGCCCTGCGGCGAGTCCGGATAGAAATAGTTCTTGCGGTCGAACACCGAGCGCAGGTTGATCTGCGCATTCAGCCCGAGACCGGTGCGCACCGCCTGGCGGACGCACTCCTCGTTGATCACGGGCAACATGCCCGGCATCGCGGCATCGACCAGCGAGACATGGGAATTGGGATCGCCGCCGAACGCGGTCGATGCGCCGGAGAACAGCTTCGCGTTCGAGGTGACCTGGGCATGGATCTCCATGCCGATCACGACCTCCCAATCGCCGGTGGCGCTCTTGATCAGTTTGTGCGGGGCGGCAGATGCGGTCATGGATCTCGGTTTCCGGATAAAGGATATCTGGGATGGATTGGGCTTCGCGCAACCAATCGCGCCAGTCAAGCCGCCTTCCTGTCCTCTTGCGGCCCGCCGCCGTCGCCTGCGGCGGGATCAGAGCCCGCGCCGGAACTGCTGGTAGGCCTTGCTCGAGCGCAGCGCGTCGGCGCCGCCCGCGATCAGCTGGTCGACCTGCTCCGGCGGCAGCGACAACCGCGTCGGGATGGCGTTCAGGATGCCGGCGCGGTCCGGTCCGAGGCGGTCGAAGCCGAGCCGCTCGACATAGATCGCGACGTCACCGCATTTCCAGCCGGCGCCGACGCCGAGCCGGCTGCGCTCCGCCGCCGACAACCCGCAGCGCCAGCGCTTCAGCTTGCCGGACCAGTCCTCGGCAAGCGCCGTGAAGGCGGCGTAGCTGGAGCGCACGCTGGCATCGATCGCGGTGTCGGCGGCCGCGGACACCAGTTCGACGCCACTCGGCCCTTCGAGCGTCTGCACGAAGTCGCCGGAGATGCCGCGGCCGGCGTCGACCACCAGGAACAGGATGCGCTTCAGCTTGGCTGCCTGCCGCTCGTTCAGCGGCTCGTACGGACGCTGCGCGGCGAGCAAGCCGATGCTCAGCCCCGACAGGCCGTAATTGTCGACGAGGCCGCCATCGAGCAGCTTGACGTAACGCATCGAGCCGTCGCGGTAATGCGCCTGGGCCTCGGCATAGGCGCGCAGCAACGGCTGTGCGTTCGGATCGTTGCGCACCCGCTCGAGCCAGGCCGGCAGTGGCGCGGCGCAACCGCCGGGATAGGTTTGCAGCACGATCGGGGCGAATGCCAGCGGCACCGCGGCGGATGCCGCCACCGCTTCGGCGACACGATACGATCTGATGTCGCTGCACAAGGCATCGAACGACGTCTTGCCGAACACGAACGGCGTGCGGTTGTAGATATCAGACGCGTTGATCCAGACCCGCGGCCGGCGATCGTCGGCCAGTGCGTCGAACCGCGCGCCGTCGAACAAATTCTGATCGAGCCAGTCGGTGAACTGGCTGTCGTTGACGCCGCCGCCGAGCGCGCGCCCGATATTGCCGAGCGAGATCCGGGTCTTCAGTCCCTCCTCGGCGTTGCGCAGCAGGAAGCGCTGGCGAAAATCGTCGAGCGCCGCGCGGCGCTTCAATCCGAAATAGGCGGCGGTGACCGATCCGCCGGAGACGCCGGAGACGAAGTCGACGCGGTCGAGCAGCGTCTTGGTGCCCGCCGCACTCGAACGCGTGTGGTCAAGCTCCTCCAGCACGCCGAAGGAAAACGCCGCCGCGCGGGTGCCGCCGCCGGAGAACGACAGCGCGAGCAGCAGATCATCTTCGTAGGCCGGAATGTCGCGAGCGCTGCTGTTGTCGGCGAGCGCGGCGCCGAGCGGCACATTGCCGGGCAGATTGTAGACGGAGGCGCAGCCGGCAAGGCCCGCCGCCACCACGGCCACCAGCATTGCTGACAGCCATCCCCCTATGCCCGACCCACGCACGAATACTCTCTTTTGCCGCTGGCCCCCGCCCGGTTCCACTAGCCTATCACGGCCAATCTGGGCGGCGGCATGGCGGCCGAAACAGGGTTAATGCTCGCGGTGCCTCGGCACCGGCGTCCTTTAGCCGCGCTGCGCCAGCAGCGCGGCAACGATCCGCTCCCACTCGGCCTCGAGCGTGTCCTTTGCGGCCGGCTGGCCGGCCTGGCGATACCAGTAGCCGGCATTGCCGAGATCGCCTTCGACGCGATGCAGATGGGCATGCACCCAGGCCGAATTGGCGTCGCCCTCATCCTGCACGATGCGGTGCGCCTGGTCCCAATCGCCCTTCTTTGCCCACCACAACGCGGCGAGCGGCGGCGACAGCGCCGCATCGGGCGCCGTGTCAGCGAGACTGGCGCGGAAATCCGCCATCGCTCACCACCATCTAGGGGCCGTGAACCGGCCGGCCGCCTGCTCGATCACCTCGCCGAGCGAGAACAGCGTCTCTTCGTCGAACGGACGGCCGATCAACTGCAGGCCGAGCGGCAGACCTTGCGTGTCCTTGCCGGCGGGCACGGCGATGCCCGGCAGGCCCGCCATGTTCACGGTCACCGTGAAGATGTCGTTGAGATACATCTCGACCGGATCGGCGCCGCCTTTCTCGCCGATGCCGAACGCCGCCGACGGCGTCGCCGGCGTCAGGATTGCGTTGACACCCTTGGCGAAGCAGTCCTCGAAGTCCTTCTTGATCAGCGTCCGGACCTTTTGCGCACGCAGATAATAGGCATCGTAGTAACCGGCCGACAGCACATAGGTGCCGATCAGCACGCGGCGGCGCACCTCGTCGCCAAAACCATCGGCGCGGGTGTTCTCGTACATCTCGATGATGTTCCTGCCCGGTTCGCGCAGCCCGTAGCGCACGCCGTCGTAACGCGCGAGGTTCGACGAAGCCTCCGCCGGCGCCACGATGTAATAGGCAGGCAGTGCGTATTTGGTGTGCGGCAGCGACACCTCGACGAGCTCGGCACCCGCGGCCTTCAGCCACTGCGCGCCCTCGCTCCAGAGCTTCTCGATCTCGGCCGGCATGCCGTCGAGCCGATACTCCCTGGGGATGCCGATCTTCATGCCCTTCACGGACTTGCCGATCGCGGCCTCGTAGTCCGGCACGGCGATGTCGACCGACGTGGTGTCCTTGGGATCGTGCCCCGCCATCGAGCGCATCAGGATCGCGGCATCGCGCGTCGAGCGCGCGATCGGGCCGGCCTGGTCGAGCGAGGATGCAAACGCGACGATGCCCCAGCGCGAGCAGCGGCCATAGGTCGGCTTGATGCCGACGGTTGCGGTGAACGCGGCGGGCTGGCGGATCGAGCCGCCGGTGTCGGTCGCGGTCGCGCCCATGCAGAGAGCAGCCGCCACCGCCGAAGCCGAGCCGCCGGACGAGCCGCCCGGCACCAGCGTGGTGTTGGAGCCCTCGCGCCGCCACGGGTTGGTGACCGGGCCGAAGCACGAGGTCTCGTTCGACGAGCCCATCGCGAATTCGTCATTGTTGAGTTTGCCGAGCAGCACTGCACCGTCGCGCCACAACTGCGAGGTCACCGTCGACTCGTAGGGCGGAATGAAATTGCCGAGGATATTCGAGCACGCAGTGGTCCTGATGTCGCGGGTCGCGAACAGGTCCTTGATGCCGAGCGGGATGCCGGCGAGCGGTCCGCCCTCGCCTTTTGCAATTTTCGCGTCGGCGGCCTTGGCCATCTCGCGGGCGCGGTCGGGCGTCTCGAGCACATAGGCGTTGAGCACGCGCGCGGCTTCGATCGCGGCGAGATGCGCATCGGTCAGTTCGCGGGCGGTGAAAGACTTGCTCGCCAGGCCCTCACGGGCCTCGGCGATCGTCAGCGATGTCAAATCAGTCATTTATTGATCGGGCTGCAGAAGAACGGAGACAGGGTCTTGTCGTTGGCGGGGTCGTCATGCCGGGCTTTGGCATTTTCCTTGGCGCGGGCGGCGTCAAGCGCCTCGAGATGGTCGAGCACGGCGTCCATCGCCGCGTTGGGATCGGCGACCTTCCCCTTGCGCTCCATGGCATCGAGGAAGTCCATATAGGCCTTGTAGGCCTTCTCATCGTCGCACAGCAGACACATTGAGCTTTGTCGCTTTTGTTTGACGCGTTTTCTTCACGCGAACCGGTATCCACTTCGCTCGAAAACGCGATGCTTGCGTTACTCGACCACCTTCGGCACCAGAAAGAAGTCGTTCACGGTGTCGGGCGCGTTGCGGACAATGACGTCGGCGATCTCGCCGTCATTGACCACGTCGGCGCGCTTCTTCATCTCCATCGGCGTCACCGAGGTCATCGGCTCGACGCCGTCGATATTCACTTCCGACAGCTGCTCCACAAAGGCCAGCATCGCGTTCAGCTCGCCCTGGAGATGGGGAACTTCGGCGTCGCTGACCGCGATCCGCGCCAGATGCGCGATGCGGCGGACGGTCGTGGCGTCTACGGACATTATATAGGGCCTCGGGGCTGAAAGGTCAGCCTGCCGTATAGCAGAGGCCGGTTTTGCGCCGCAACCGCGCGAATTTGCCCGCCCAACGGGGCTTTGCGCCCATCCGGCGACCGGGCAAGACACCCTGCCACGCATTCCGGCTGCGAAACGCACGACGAAACCAGTTCGCGGCCACCGCGAAGTCGTCCCGAAACATTCACGGCGCCTACTCCACCAAACAGAAAAGTTCGGAGCGCGTCATGTCAATGCTCAACGGCAGCCTCCGCCCGGAGGGCTGGGACCCCGCCCTCTGGTCGATCGGCACGGCGCTGGGGGTCGCGATCCTCTACGTGGCCTGCCTGGTCTGAACGAGGCCGCGCGTCAGGCCTGAGACAGAGCCGCCATCCGCGCCAGCGCGGCGCCGGCGAGCGCGCGGGTCAATTCGGCGGCCGGCATCTCCTTGCCCATCCGCACTGCCTGCCCGGCCCATAGATTGGTGAAATCGACCTTGCCCTGTTTCTCGGCAGCCGCCTTCAGTGGTCCGAGCGCGGTCGCGGCGTGTGGAAACGCTGGCGCGTCCGGCGAGATCGGCCCGACCTCGCGCATCACGCGGTTGGCGACGCCGCGCGCCGGGCGTCCGGTCATCACATTGGTGATGACGGTCGATTCGTCGCTCGCTTGCGCCAGCGCGACACGGCCCTGCGGGGTTACCTTGGATTCCGGGCAGCGCAGATAGGCCGAGCCGATCTGAACGGCCGCGGCGCCGAGCGCGAATGCCGCCGCGATCCCGCGCCCGTCAGCGATACCGCCGGCCGCGACCACCGGCACCTTCACCGCATCGACCACCTGCGGCAACAGCGAGAACGTCCCGGGCTGCTCGGAAATATTCTCGGTCAGGAACATGGCGCGATGGCCGCCGGCGTCGGCGCCCTGCGCGATGACGACATCGGCGCCGTTCTCTTCCAGCCAGATCGCCTCCTTCACCGTGGTCGCCGACGACATCACGATCGCACCGGCCGCCTTCACCCGCTGCAACAGCTTCGGCTCCGGCAGGCCGAAATGGAAGCTGACCACCTCGGGCTTCAGCTCCTCGACCACGGCGCAAAACGCCGCGTCGAACGGCGCGCGGTTCGCCGCGTTGATCGGCGCATCCGGATCGAGGCCGAGCTCGTGATAGTAAGGCGCGAGCAGCTGCCGCCATGTCGCTTCATGCGCGCGATCGGTCTCGACCGGCGTGTGGCAGAAGAAGTTCATGTTGACGGGCGCCGAAATGCGCTGACGGATGATATTGACCTGCTCGCGTGTCTTCTCGGCCGATAGCATCGCGCATGGCAATGAGCCGAGTGCGCCACCCTCTGCGGCTGCGATGACAAGCTCCGCATCCATCACGCCCGCCATCGGCGCCAGTACGATCGGGAATTCGGTTTTGAAGAGATCAGTTAGACGTCGATCAGGCCACATTCTTCTTGCTCTTGAACTGGTTGTTGTTGGTTTTGAACCCTCTCCGCAAAAAGGGAGAGGGTCGGTTCGATACGAAAGCCAGCGAGCGGAACTATCACCGATCGCTACGGATTCAAGTCTCTTATGCGATGCGCGTTCCGATTCACGCCTTTTCAGGCAGGAGCCGGCGCCTGCGCAGGGTTGAGCACGGAGTTGCGACGTCCACGCAGAATCTGTTCGGCCTCCAACGTGATCCTGTCGACAATCTCGGCCGCCGGCGGAACGTCGTGGATCAGCCCAACCGCTTCGCCCGCGATGACGGCGGCGACGTCGAAATCGCCGCGCGCCTTGGCCTCCGCATAGTCGGCGGCAACCTTCTTCACATTCTGGAGCAATTCGACCTCACGTCCCGTCCAGCGCTGGACATGATCGTTGACGAGACAGCGCCCGTTGAACGGAGCCGGCCAGACATTGTTGCGTGACAGATCGAAGACGATGCCACGCACCGTCTCACCGCTCTTGGCGGCACAGACCCGCCGCTTCGCTTCGTCAGCGATCTCGGCTTCCTGGCTCGCGTAGAATCGTGTGCCGAGCAGCACACCGGAGGCGCCGAGCATCAGCATGGCGGCAAGACCGCGGCCGTCCGCGATGCCGCCGGCGGCAACCACCGGGACACGCCCCGCGGCGAGATCAACGATCGCCGGCACGACATCAAGAGTGGTTCGCGACGCGCCATGACCGCCGGCCTCGGTCCCCTGCGCGACGAGGACGTCGGCGCCGGCATCCAGTGCGTCCTGCGCCATCTCTTCGTCCTGCACCTGGCAAATGAGGCGCGCACCGGCTTGCTTGATCCGCGGTCCGAACGGCTTCGGATCACCGAACGACAGCATGATCGCGCGCGGTTGTGCTGCAAGCGCGACGTCCAACACCTCCGGCTGCTTCGCCATGCTCCAGGTGATGAAGCCGATGCCGAACGGGGTCGTCGATTTCCGGAGCTTCGCCGTCTCCTGCTCGAGCCAAGGCCGGTCGCCATAGCCCCCGCCGAGAATGCCAAGGCCGCCGGCGGCGCTGACCGCAGTCACGAGCCTCGCGCCCGCGACCACATCCATCGGTGCGAGCAAGATCGGTTGTCGGATTCCCAAAAGCGCAGTCAGCGGCGTGTCGATCGACATGGCGTTCCTCCGGGGTTTGTGGACAATCAGACTAGGTCGGGCTAACATTCTGTGAAAATGAATACTAGAGAACGCTCCCATCTCTGATTTGAAACGGTGGTCCCAGATGGAATTGACCGACCTGCTCACCTTTTCCACGGTCGCCCGCCTCGGCGGCATCACCAAGGCCGCTGACGAGCTCAACACCGTGCAGTCCAACGTCACCCAGCGCATCAAGGCGCTGGAGGCCGAGATCGGCACCGCGCTGTTCGAGCGCCACAGCCGCGGCATGTCGCTGACCGGCGCCGGCCGCCGCCTGTTGCCCTATGCGCAGCGCATGGCGGCGCTGTCGCGCGAAGCCGTGCTCGCCGCGCGCGACGATGGCGAGCCGAAGGGTCCGCTGTCGATCGGCTCGATGGAAACCACCGCCGCGGTGCGGCTGCCGACGCTACTCGCCGAGTTTCATCGCCGTTATCCGGCGGTGCGCCTGACCTTGCGCACCGCGCCGACCGCCGATCTCGTCGCCGCCGTGCTCGACGGCTCGCTCGACGGCGCATTCGTCGCCGGCCCGATCGAGCATGCCGAACTCATCGCGACGTCAGCCTTCACCGAGGAACTGGTGCTCGTCACCGCGCAGCGCTGGAAATCGCTTGCCGCCCTGCGCGCCGGCACGCCGGAGTCGGGCCCGACCGCGCTGGTGTTCCGCACCGGCTGCACTTACCGGCAGCGTCTCGAACAGGTGTTTACCGAGTTCGGCTGGCCGTCGGCCGTCCGGTTCGAGTTCGGCACGCTCGACGGCATGGTCGGCTGCGTCGCCGCCGATATGGGCGTGACGCTGTTGCCGCGCGCCGTCGTCGCGCGCGACCACGTCCAGCGCGACATCCATATCCACAAGCTCGAGCCACAGCACGCGCGTGTCGAGACGCTGTTCATCCAGCGCCGCACCGCGCATCAGTACAGCGCGCTACAGGGACTGGCCGCGTGCCTTCCCGGCGACGATCGGGTGATCGCCGCCTGATCGGCATTTTCGCATGGACGCCCGCCCTCCGCCGGGCTTTGCCTCGGCGCGCGACTGCGTGCTAAGCGCAAGGCCATGCCCGCCCTTATCCTTCCCCTGATCGAAGCCGCACCGCATTGGCCCGACCGCGGCGCGCTTGTCGGCCTCGACCTCGGGACCAAGACCATCGGCGTTGCCGTCTCCGATCCGGACCGGCGGCTGGCGACCGGCGTCGAGACCATCCAGCGCAAGCAGTTCAAGGTCGATGCGGCACGGCTGCTCGCGATCGCGGCCGAGCGCAACGCCGCAGGCTTCGTGCTCGGGCTGCCGATCAACATGGACGGCAGCGAGGGGCCGCGCGCGCAATCGACCCGGGCATTCGCCCGCAACTTCGCCGGCCTCACCCCCCTTGCGATCGGGCTGTGGGACGAGCGGCTCTCGACTGCGGCGGTCGAGCGCGAGCTGATCGGGATGGACGTCAGCCGCGCCCGCCGCGCCGAGGTGATCGACGAGCACGCCGCGATCTTCATCCTGCAGGGTGCGCTGGACCGGCTCGCGAAGCTGCGCGGGGAGCGCTGATCATGGCCGTGGTGATCGCGGCGCTGCTGCCGGTGTTCCTCTTGATCGTGCTCGGCTTCGTCCTCAAGCGCACGCTGATGCCGCTCGATACGCAATGGCACGGGCTGGAGCGGCTGACCTATTACGTGCTGTTCCCGGTGCTCCTGGTGCAGACCCTGGTGAAGGCCGACCTGACCACGGTGCCGGTCGCGGGCGTCGGCGGCGCGCTGCTGCTCGCGGCGCTGGTGATGTCGCTATTCTGCCTCGCGCTGCGCGGCCCGCTGGCGCGCGCTGGCGTCGACGGCCCCGCCTTCACCTCGATCTTCCAGGGCGCGACCCGTTGGCAGACCTATGTCGCGCTTTCGGTGTCGCGCAATCTCTATGGCAGCACAGGCCTTGCCCTGGCTTCGGTCGCGATGGTCGCGATCATCCCGCTGGTCAATGTGTTCAGCGTCGCCGTGCTGGCGAAATATGCCACGTCCGAGAAGCGTTCGACCGGCGCCATCGTGATGACTGTCGTGCAGAACCCGCTGATCTGGGCCTGCGTCATCGGGCTCGTCATCAATGTCGCGCACATCCCGCTGCCACAGATCTGGTATGACGTCGCCGACGCGCTCGGCGGCTCGTCGCTGGCGATCGGCCTGCTCGTCACCGGGGCCGGGCTGCATCTGGAAGGCATCTTCCGGCCCAGCCTCGCTGCCAGCGCGGCATTGGTGCTCAAACTCGTGCTGATGCCGGTGCTGACGGTCGCGCTCGCGATGTGGTTCGGCGTCACCGGCTCCAATCTCGCCATCGTCGCGGCCTGCGCCGCGGTGCCGACCTCGCCGTCAGCCTATGTGCTGGCGCGCCAGATGGGCGGCGACGCGCCGCTACTCGCCCAGATCATCACGCTGCAGACAATTCTGGCCGCGATCACGATGCCGATCGTGATTGCCGCGGTGGGGCTTTAGAAGGCGTACCCGATCGGCCTTGAATATCGCCGCGCAATCGGTCGCTACCAGACTTCGCGATAGTTCGCGAATTTGCGCAAGATCTTGTCATAGCGGGCCGGTACGATCCAGGGCAACAGGAGCCTGAAGATCGCGTTCGGAAGCGGAGAGCGAAGCCGCACATAGAGGTCGAGCGGATCGAGATCATGCCGCATCCGGAATTTCGGTTCGTAGCTGAGACCCGTGCTTCGGAGCCACCTGTAACCGTTGGCGATCGCCCAATTCATCATGTCGCGAATGGTGTAGTAATAAAGATGAAGGTCGAGTGCGACAGCATAGTCGAGTCCGACATACTCCCAGAACAGACTGTCGCCTTCGACCATGCAAAGGCTGAAGGCGATCACCTTCCCGCCACGGCGCCAGATGAAGAAGCGGACCTTGTCCTTCATGTCACTGCCGAGCCGGCGGAGATAGTCGGCTGTCAGTTTCTCGAAACGGAATTTCGAGCGATCGAAGACCTGCAGGTAGAGCGGATAGATCTCGTCGACGGCATCCCTTGCGTCGTCGGTGACGGTAAGAGCTATGGTTTCACCGTCGGTTGCCTTGAATTTCTTGCGGAGCTGCCAGCGTGCCGATCGCGGCAGCGCATTTTGCATGTAGGCATCGAAGTCGTCGTGCTCGATATTGAGCGCCGTCATCGGCATGCTCGGCGCACGGGCGAAGCCGCGCCCGACAAAGCAATCCAGCACCGGCCGGTAGCGCGCAGGAAATTCCTTCAGGACGATGAGTTGCGCCCCGCACGATCGGGCGAGCGTGACGATTTCGCCGCAAAGAATCTCGGCGATCTTGCCGGACGGCACCGTGCTTGATCCGGCAAGATGCCCTTCACCGGCGAAGCATCCGACCATCAGGGTTCGCATTTTGAGAAACCCGGGAACGAACCCTCGGATGCGCGCCAGCAGCGGCTGCCATTGCGCTCCAAGTCCTTCGAGAACGTCCTGGTCGAGAAGAAAAAACGGCTGGACGGCATGGAGACAGCCTGCCCGGTCGATGATCGCGAAGTACCGGTACTCGACACGCTCACGGAGCGTATCCTCCAGTATCTCGTAGTAGCGGTGATCCTTGCGCAGGTCGGCGAAACTGGCCTCCCAAGCGGGACAACCGGCGATTTCGTCGCGCGTCACGATCTTTACGCGAAACGGCGCTGTAGCAGCCGCCCCGTCCGCTACGCTTGTTGTATCAGCCAGACTGACTGCGTCTGACGCCAACGCAATGCTCCGGGTGATGAAAAGTCTTTCAATACAGTATCAATGTACCTGATTTGGCCGCGGCCTCCTGTGCCATTCGCGCAACAAGTCATTACTTTCGAAGTTGCGTCTCTTTCGAGGCCCCGTCGGCGCCGAGCGGCGCGCGCCCTCCCGCAATAGACCGGCCCGCCGGTCCCAGCGACGTAGCACCACAACTCGCCCTTGCGCTTCAGCAAGAGCGAAGGCCCGCAACAATTGCGCGCGGCTCGTAGGCTTATGTTGATCGCCGCTATTTCCCGGTCGAACCGGCGAACGCCGTATCGAGCACATCCCCGATCGGCTGCCAGCTACGGCCATCGAACTGAAGCAACCGCAATTGCTCGACCGGTCGGAACTGAGCGGTGTTGATCTTGATGCCGGGGAGCAAGGCGGACGCCTGATAATCCCTGAGCGCCGCAGCCTGCTTCATGACGTTCTCGCGCGACAGGTCGTTGCCGCATTGCCTGAGCACCTCGACCATCGTTTCGGCGGCGGCATAGCCGTAGACTGCGGCCGCGTCATCCTTGCCGCCGGCTTTGGTGTACTTGTCCAGGAAGCTGTACCAGGCGCCCTGCTCCGCTCTCCAGGCCGGATCGCTCGCATCCTTCAGGAACGCGGCGGTGATGACGCCGGTCGCATTCTCCGTGCCGGCCCGCTTGAGCACCGTCTCGATCGATGACGCCATCTGGTTCACGACGAACACCGGCCGCCAGCCGTGGTCAGCCGCCGCGCGGATCACCTTGGCGGCATTTTCCGGCACTCCGGCAAACACAAAGACCTCGGCACCCGATTGCTTCAGGATCGAGACGTGGCCGTCCAGGTGCTGATCGTCGACATCATAGGCGATGTCGACCCTGATGTTGTGGGCGACGTCGCCCAGCCCTTGCACCAGTCCCTTGAACAATTCGCGCCCGAACTGGTCATTCTCCCAAAGCGCCACGATTTTCTTGCCGGGATAGAAAGCCTGGATGTAGTTCGCGTAGATGCGTCCCTCCTCGCGATACGAAGGCTGCCAGCCCATGGTCCACGGATAGGAGGCCGGCTCACTGAGCTCGTGATCGCCGGAAGCAACGAAAAGCTGGGGGATCTTGCGTTCGTTGAGATACTTCCGCACCGCGAGATTCCCCGGCGTGCCGAACGAACCGAACATCAAGAGCACATTGTCGGTCTCGACCAGAATTCGCGTGAGATCCATGGCGTTGGAGGGATCCGACAGATCGTCATAGGACATGAAGCGGATCTTGCGGCCATTGATGCCGCCGCGTTCGTTGATCATCTCGAAATAGGCGGCTTCCGCCTTGCCGATCTGGCCGAAAATCTCCAGCGCGCCGCTATACGGCATGACATTGCCGATGCGGATTTCGGTGTCGGTAACGCCCTGGTCGCGCACCTGCTGCGTGATGGCGCCGAGAGACGCCAGCGCGACGACGCCGGCCAGGAGTGCTCGGATCAAGATAGCCATGAGAAGAGCTCGCACGACGGCAGCCGCCGCTGCCTGGTTTCAGTCCGGCCCGCGCTCATTCATTGATCTAGATCATAGCACTCGGACGGGATGCTGGCATCCCCTTCGTCAGCCTTCCAATGGGCGGCGATGCGCCACTGCTTGTTCCGGATCATCGCGCTACAGACGGCTCCGGCGGCCATCACGATGCCGATCGTGTCGTCGCGATGGGGCGTTAAGCGTAAGGGCCTATCATGAAGCAGCTGACTATGTTCAAGGCCGAGTGAACGATCACAGTCAGCCAGGTCGAATTACTGCGCCAACGAAAGTAGCCCAGAGCGAGGCCGAAAATGAATAGACAAAAACGATAGGACCAATCGTACTGCGTGTGGTTGAGAGCCCAAACCAGTGATGTCAAGACGATGGCACCGACTGGTCCGAGGAAGGACTGCGACCATCCTCGAAACAAAAAGCCGCGGAAGACAAACTCCTCCATGATCGGCGCGGCCAAGCAGCAGCCGATCAGGAAGGTGAGCAAGCCAACCCGCCCCTGCACGTTCAGATTGGGAGCAGCCCAACTCGTGTCTGCTCCTACGAAAGCTAGAAAACAGCTCTCCACAATCAGCAGAACTGCCGCGATGGCCAATGCGAGAAAAAGCTCTCTTGAACTGGGCCAATTGAGCGCAAGGTACTCGGAAAAGCCCCGATCGAGCTTGCGGACGGCGACCCAAAGCACCGCAACAGCGGCTGGACTTCCGAGCACCAGACCTGCACCCTGCCAGCGTCCCTCGAGCCCGACCTGAGCAATCGGGATTGTCCCATACTGCGCGTGCATAAGGACAAGAACACCGAGCCCTCCCGTCAGAAGAAACGCGCCGTAGGCGAGAAGGCCAACAAGCGTCGTCTCCAGGAAATCCCATACCCGCGGCGATTTCGCCGAAGCCGGGACCGGCGCGTTGGCATTCTCGAAGTTCGACATATGGGATTCTTCTGCAACAACGTTGCAGCGAAGGTGGGCCTAGCTTCAACCTAGCATAGGGAACTCTCAGCCAGCCAGCCACCAGGTCTGGATCGTCGCCGCAAAATTGTTCAGCCCGTGCAGCAGGATGGTCAGCCAGGTCGAGCCGGTGCGGAAGCGCAAATAGCCGAACAGGAGGCCGATCGTCAGCACCTGGCAGAGGAAGAACCAGTCGTACTGCAGGTGCATCACCGTCCAGACGATCGACGACAGCAGGATCGCGCCATAGGGTCCGAGCGCGGATTCCGACCAGCCGCGGTAGAGCCAGCCGCGTGCGAACAGTTCCTCCCAGAGCGGCGCGGCCACGGCGAAGGCGATCACCAGGAGCCACAGTGCACTGTGCTCCTGCGCCGATTTCAGCACGTCGCCCATGAAGCCCGGCGACACCTCGCGGCCGGCGGCGCGGGACACCATGTCCCAGGCTCCGACCAGCACGACGAGCGCGACGATGCCGATGATCACGTTCTTCCACGACGTCCCGCGCAGCCCGAGGTAATCGGCGAACGGGATCCGGGTCCGGCGGATCGCGAACCACAGCACCAGCAGCACCATCGGCAGGCCGGCGAGGACCGAGAGCGAGATCGTCAGGCCGTCGGCGACCACATGAGTGATGCCGGCCGTCGACACCTCGCCGCCCTGCGCGACGATGCGCCAGACGATGACCGTGACCTGGCCGACGAACATCGCGGCGAAGATCAACAGGCCCCACAGCGCGGTGCCCCAGAATTTCCAGACCCGCGGGGGGAGCGGCGGCGGTTCGATCGCGGCAGTCGCGTCTTGCGGCGTGAGAGAATCCATCAGCGAACCTCGGCTCTATCAATTCGTCATGGCCGGGCTTGTCCCGGCCATCCACGTCTTTCCTTGCCCTGTCGAAGCAAAGACGTGGATGCCCGGCACAAGGTCGGGCATGACGGTGGTCAATGTGGTCATGGCAGCGCCCGCGCCAGCAGCGCGCGCTGATCGGCATCGGATAAGTCCACCGCGCCGTACATGCCGGCGTGGCGTTCGGCAAGCCGTGTCACCGCGAACAGTTCGGCGTTTTTCGGCGAGACCTGGTTGAGCGCCGCGGTTGCCGCCAGGAGCGCCAGCTGCTCGACCGCAAGCCGCGCGACGCGCTCGCTGTCCGGCCGCCGGAACGACTGCCCGATCGAGGCAACAGCCTCAGCGGCGCCGGGCAGGCCCCTGGTCTCCTTGGCGAGCGCGCGCAGCACCGCGAGCGCGGCATCGGCCTCGCGGCCGAGCGCGCGCAGCACGTCGAGGCACATCACGTTGCCGGACCCCTCCCAGATCGCGTTGACCGGCGACTCCCGGTAATGGCGCGCCAAAATGCCTTCCTCGACATAGCCATTGCCGCCGAGGCACTCCATCGCCTCATAGAGGAAGCCGGGCGCGCTCTTGCAGGTCCAGTATTTGATCGCCGGCGTCAGCAGCCGCATATAGGCGGCCTCGCCCGCATCGGCCGGCGCGTGATCGAAGGCACGGCAGAGCCGCATCACCAGCGCGATCGACGCCTCGACATGCAGCGCCATGTCCGACAGCACCGCCTGCATCAGCGGCTGGTCGGCGAGATGCTTCTGGAACACGCTGCGGTGCCGCGCGTGATGGAGCGCATGCGCCAGCCCCGAGCGCATCAGCCCGGCGGATGCGATCGCGCAATCCTGCCGCGTCAGCTGCACCATCTGGATGATGGTGCGGATGCCCTTGCCCTCCTCGCCGATCAGCTCGGCATAAGCGCCGTGGAATTCGACCTCCGACGAGGCATTGGAGCGGTTGCCGAGCTTGTCCTTCAGGCGCTGGAAGTGGATCGCGTTGACCGTGCCGTCGGACGCAAAGCGCGGCATGAAGAAGCAGCTCAGCCCATTCATGGTCTGCGCCAGCACCAGGAAGGCGTCGCACATCGGCGCCGACATGAACCATTTGTGCCCGGTGATGCGCCAGGCCCCGCCGTCGCGCTCGGCGCGCGTCATGTTGGCGCGCACATCCGTGCCGCCCTGCTTTTCCGTCATGCCCATGCCGAGGGTCATGCCGCGCTTGGTCCACCACGGCGCAAAGGTGGGATCGTAGGCGCGCGTTCCGATCACCGGCATCGTCTTCGCCAGAATGTCCGGCTGCGAGGCCAGCGCCGCGACCGAGGCGCGCGTCATCGTGATCGGGCAGAGATGGCCGGTCTCGACCTGGGAAGCGATGTAGAACTTTGCCGCACGCACCACCTCGGCCGCTCCGCCGGCCGGCTTGCCGTCGGCGCTCCAGGTCGAGTTGTGCACGCCTGCATGCGCGGAGTGCGCCATCAGCTCGTGATAGGCCGGATGAAACTCGACCTCGTCGCGGCGATTGCCCCTGGCATCGAACAAGCGCAGCTTCGGCGTGTTCTCGTTAGCGATGCGGCCGCGCTCCGCCATCGCGTCCGAGCCCCAATGCTTGCCAAAATCCGACAGCTCCGCCGTTGCCGCCGCCCCGCCATTGGCAGCGACTGCCGCGGCGAGCGGCACATCCGCCGTGAACAGGTCGACATTTTCGAACGGCGGCGACTGGTTGAAGACGTCGTGGGTGGCAAACGGAGCCTGCGTCATGGTCTCCTCGGCAACTGGTCTGCACGCATGCGGCCGGGACAACCGGCCTCTTCCGGCCGGGATCACGGGCCAGCCGCGGCGCGATGGAATCGGAGGATCATAAGCCTGCGAGCCGACGCGGGGCAGCGAAAAATGCGCATTCGGCCGCGTGCTGGTGAATCGGGGGTTATCGGGGTCCGCGCAGCCGATGTCCGCTCCGATCGCGGGGCGATATCGCAGCAGGGCCCATCAACGGACGCCCCTTGGGCTGTCCGCTATCATCAGCCGCCGCCGTACGGCCGGAACCGGCGATCCGGGCTGCCGTTCACCCGTTCCTCCGTGCGTCCGCCGCTCCTGCTGCAGGTTTTCCGCTCGGTTTCTGCAGCAACCAAATGCGCTCTGCGTTGTTGCAGTCCTAGCCATGCGCAGGGAAAAACAGGCAACCAATCACCAAGACGCGCTCTTTTAGGCCCTCCCAACCGAGAGAGAACTGATGATTGATAGATCTGAAACGCGCGGTACTGTGCGGAAACATCCCGGAATACTGAGAATATCCGCCATCGGCGTCGCCGGATTGCTCTCTGTCCTGATGCTCACCGCGGTGACGCCGCCGATCGTTGCGGATCAATCCGATCGTGCCGTGGTCAACGCCCCCGTTACGCTTTTGACCGCGCCGATCAGCGGCGAAGTCGGCCTGTTGACGGTGCTTCCGGGCCGGGACGTCCGCGATGGCGAAACGCTGGCGCGGATCAGCAATCCAAGGATCGATCGCGGGACGCTGATCGCGTTGCAGGAAAAGGCGTCCGACGCACGGCAGAAGCTCGATGCGACGCGCGCAAAGCACGAATCGGACTTCAACTATGTTTCGTCCCTCGATGGCGAGATTGCTGATCAGACCAGCCAGCTCAAGGGTCAGTTACAGTCGCGGATCGAGGAGCTTCGCGCCCGTGTTGCTCAATCCAACGCCGCGAGCGGTGAAAAGAAGGCCCTGGTCGACCGCCAGACCAATATGGTGACACGCAATGCCGCGAGTAACGACATGCTCCGGCCGACAACTCAGCAATATGCCGCGACCATACATGGTGCGGACGCAGAGGCCGCCAAGCTGAATCAGAAGATGGCACAGCTCAACGCCCTGAGCAGGGGTATCTATGTCGGCGAGGAACTGGTTGCTCTCAACAATCTGGCCCAGAAGCGCAGGGACATCGATCTCGACGCCACGCGGATGAAAATCGAGCAAAAGCAGCAAGCCGCAGTGCTTGCCGATCTCGAGCACCTGATCGACGCCGAAACGCGCAGGCTGGCGACGCTGGCGGATGCCGATGTCGTCGCGCGCGGCCAGGGCAAGGTCTCGAGCGTCGGCGCCGCGATGGGGCGGCATGTCAGCGCCGGTGATACTATCAGCTCCGTCATCGACTGCGACAAGCGCTTTGTCGTCGCCATCTTTTCCTACCGGCAGGGCCAGAGCATGATGCCCGGCACCCGCGTTCGCATCGACGGGAGTTCGTTGCGGTCCGGCGTCGTCACTGCGGTCGTACCGAAGACCAGCGACAAAGCCGATGAGCGCTTTGCCGTTCCGTTCCCGCAAACCGAGCGGCGCGAACTCTACGCCATCATCACGCCGGACCAGGCAGGCGACGGCGGACCGGTGCAGCAAACGGGGACCGCCGACGCGTCCGCCTGTCCGGTCGGCCAATGGGTGACGGTGACGCGCGAGAATGGTGTGGTCCCCTCGATGTCGGTCACTTGGCACCGGCTCGGCCACTACGTTGCGTCGTGGATCGGCGGCGACGCAGGCACCGCCGATACCGCGCAGAAGACGCCGCCGGATGCGGATGCCCGGCGCGCCGGTATCGCTCGTCTGCATGACGCTTTCCATGCCTCGGAGCCGCCGCAGCCGAAGGCCGACGACAACGAACCACCACCCGGAACTCGTGCCCTCGTATCGCAATGAAATCGGCCATCGCGATGATGCTGTGCGCGGCGATCGTGGGCGCGCCGGCGGCAGGCCACACGGCGCAAACCGCAAGCACGTTCTGCGCCGGGCTGAAAAAGGCGGTCGCGCCGCACAGCAGCGCGGCCGACGCGGTCTTCGTCCGCAGCTATGAGTCCGGCGAGGATGAAGCGGCCCTTCCCGCGGGTCTCGCCACGACGGCGTTCGTCTACGACAATGCGCTCGCCGTCATTGCGCTTGTTGCCTGCGGCAACGTGTCGGATGCAAGGCCAATCAGCAACGCGCTCAGCCGCGCCGCAGGCAACGACCGGAGCTTCGATGACGGCCGTGTGCGCAATGCCTATCGTGCCGGCGCGGTGAACCAGCCTATTCCCGATCTACCGGGCTGGTGGGACGGACATGCCAGGGTCTGGGCGGAGGATCCGGCGCAGGACGGCACCTCGACCGGAAACGTCGCCTGGGCTGCCTTGGCACTGCTGACGCTGCATCAGGCAACCCACGATCCTCGATATCTCGCCGACGCGGAGCGCCTGGTCGATTGGATGATCGGCGCAACCGCTTCCGAAAATGGCTTTTACGGCGGCTTTCACGGCTACGATCCGAAGCAGGTCAGGCTCACCTGGATGTCGACCGAGCACAACGCCGACGTTCACGCCGCCGCTCGCTGGCTGTTCCGCCTGACTGGCGAACGGAAATACGACAGCGCGGCAGGACAGGCGCGGCGGCTGCTCGATCGCGCCTTTCGCGGCGATCACTTCCTGCTTGGGACGAAGCCTGACGGCAGCCTCGCGGACGAGGGCCTGCTCGCGCTCGACGCGCAGCTTTGGCCGTGGATGGCGATGCCTGAATCGCCCGCAGCATGGAAGAGCGCGCTCGGCTTCGCAAAAGCGCGGCTCGGGGTCGACGGCGGTTTCGATTTCAACGGCGATCGCGACGGCCTCTGGGTGGAGGGCACCGCGCAGGCGGCCTTGGCCTACCGGATCAGCGGCGACCTACACGAGAGCGATCGACTGCTGGCAGACCTGAAGGCGGACCAGACGTCGTCCGGCCTGCTCAATGCGTCACGGCCGGCGCGGCTGACGACGGGATTATCGATCGATCCGACCAGCGGCGGCGATCCCGACTTTTTCTACTACCGCCGCCCGCATCTCGGCGCGACGGCGTGGGCCGCGCTGGCCGAAACCGGCTGGAATCCGTTCACCGGCAAAAGGATACGCTAATGTTCCCATCCGCCGCGGATATCGTGTCAGTCCTGACCATCGACGTCGGCATTTTGCTCGGGCTTCTGGTCATGGCTCGGCTGTTGGAGCCGTCGCATGCCAGCCACCGTACGCTGTTCGGGACGACCACGGCGGCCCTTCTCGTCATGTATGCGCTGTGGCGATGGAGCGATACGCTGCCGCCGTTCGAGTTATCGGCGCAAAGTCTTTGGCCGCGGCTCTTCATTGCGTTCGAGTTGCTCGCGATCCTCTACACGCTGATCTCGATCGTCATCCTGTTCCGCAGCACCGACCGCACCGCGCAGGCCGACGCCGCCCAGCAGCTTTTGGCCGCGGACAATCGCGATCCCGCCGTCGACGTCTTCATCTGCACCTATGACGAGCCGCTCGAAATCCTCCAGCGCTCGATCCTGGGCGCGCTGGCGCTCGACTATGCCAATGTGACGGTGTGGGTTCTCGATGACACGCGACGCGACTGGCTGCGGGACTATTGCGAGCGGGTCGGCGCACGCCATCTGACGCGGCCTGACAACAGGGGTGCCAAGGCCGGCAACCTCAACAACGGGTTGGCCGCGGCTGGCCGTGCGACCGCCGCGCCGGTCATTCTGGTGCTCGATGCGGATTTCGCGCCGCGGCGTGACTTCTTGAAACGCACGGTCGGCCTGCTGCTGTCCGATCCGGAGGTTGCGATCGTGCAGACCCCGCAGTTTTACTACAACGCCGATCCGATCCAGCATAATCTCCTGGCTGAGAAGAGCTGGGTCGACGATCAACGCTTCTTCTTCGACGTCTTTCAACCCGCCAAGGATGCGTGGGGCTGCGCGTTCTGCGTCGGCACCTCCTTCGTCGTTCGCCGCGACCGGCTCGACGAGATCGGCGGCTTTCCCGAACAGGCGATCTCGGAGGATATCAACCTCACTTACACCATGCTGGCGCGCGGCTATCGCACGGTCTGGCTGAACGAGCCGCTCAGTTTCGGACTTTCGGCCGAAGGCATCCCGGAATATGTCACTCAGCGCGCTCGCTGGTGCCTTGGCACCATACAGGTTGCCCTGCTGCGCAACGGACCGCTGTTCGGCCGCGGCTTCAGCTTCACCGAGCGCTGGCACTATGTGCACGGCGTGCTGAACTGGCTCTCCAAACCCTTCATGGTGCTGCTATTGATCGCACCGACGATCTATTGGTTCGGCGGGCTGCCCGCGTTCGAAGCCGATTATCATTCCTTCCTGCGCTATGGCATGCCGGCGCTGCTCGGACAGATTATCTACATGAGCTGGATATCGCGCGCGCGGACGCTGCCCTTGTTCATGGAGGCCACCCACGCCGTCACCTGCTTTGCGGTGACCGCAACGCTGCTCAGCGCTATCGTCAAGCCGTTCGGACGTCCCTTCAAGATCACCGACAAGGGAGGTGATCGATCGGCGCCGCGCATCCACTGGAAACTCGCCGCCATTTTCGGATTGATCGCGGCAAGCTCCGCCGCAAGCATCGTGTGGGCGTACGTCTCCCCGTACGGCGCCAGCGAGATTTCCTCGCTCGATTTCTTCAACATGCTGTGGGCGGCGATCGCGATGCTGATCGCCTTCATCGCGTTCCTGGTCTGCTTCGAGCTGCCTCGCTCCGGTCACATGTTCGAGACGGACGAACTGGTCTGGCTCTTCGGCGAAGGAAAAATCCTGTCGTGCCGCCTGCTCGCGATATCACCGGACTCGGTGCGGCTCTCGGGTCGGTCGGGCGAGGGGCTTGAGCTTGCCGGCTGGCGCTACAGAATTCACCTGGAGGAGCTGGGGTGGACCGACATTTCCATGGTCTCGCGATCCCGCCAAACCGTGCTGGCGCGGCTTGAGCCGAGCGCCGAACAGTATCAGCGTCTGGTGGTGTGGCTGTTCAGCGCGTCGCACGGCAACATCGCCGCCGTCGCCAGTCTTCGCGGTGTGCTGGGCGGATTGCTGCGCCGCGGGTTTATCGGCGCGTAGGACCAGCCTGCGCCCAAGCTCATCGCGTTCAGATGCTGCCATGCTTGGGCGCATGGCGGCCGAGCCAGCGGTCGACCCAGTCATTGACGCGGGTCCGGTTCGCCTCCTTCCTGGAAGCCTGGACAGGAAAAATGTCGCCGCTGCTCAATTGCCGGTTATCGGGATAGGCCGCCAACTGCAGGTTGGACTCATGCGCGGCGCCGTCCACCGGCGAGATGTAGGCAAACCGGATCTCGATCTTGTGCTTGATGTCGGCGCCCTGCCATTTCGGATGATGGCGTGCCAGCAGCTCGGTAAGCTCGCACGGCAACAGATCGGAGGTCGAGCTCCGCGACCCCTCGGTCTTCTCCATGTAGCATTGTTCCTTGACGCTGCTGACGCGCGCGTCGATCGGCCGGAAGTTCAGCCGCTTGTCGAGCTCGCTATAGACATAGAAGCTCGCGACGGCGACAGCGATCATAGCGTAGAGGCCAAGGCGCATGGTTGTGCTTCCGTCCTGTCGAACCGCGTCGGTCAGATCGAACGCGTCTTGTCCGCCTTGGTCTTGGAGGCGAGGACAGGAAACACGTCCCCGGCGCGCAGCGGCTTGCCATTGGGGAAATAGGACATCTGCAGGCTCGACTGGTGGGTGGCTCCGTCGACCGGCGAGACATAGACGACCTTCACCTCGATCTTGTGCTTCACGTCATAGCCCTGCCACTTGGGATGCTCCTTGCGCAGCAGCTCGGCAATCTCGCAGCGGGTCAGATCGGAGGTCGATGTCGTCTTGGTGATGACCCCGCGCTCGACCTTTTCCAGATAGCATTGCTCGCTGACGCCGCTGATGCGGGCATCGACGCGCTGATAATTCGCGCTCTTGTCGTGTCGATCATAGATCAAGACGCCGGCGACGCCGACGACAACAATTGCAATGGCTGCGAAACGCATGCTGCATGCTCCCGTGTTGCCGGCACTTCATACGGCCACAATTAAGGAGTGTTGAAAGGTCGCTCAGCTACTTTTGCGATGGCAAGCGTCGTCTTGCGAAAATGCTTCGGATTTGAGGAAAATCCTGCGCTGGAGCTTCGGTTCTGATTGATCGGAATCGAAGCTCCAGTCTTTGTTCCGACGCGTTTTCTTCAACGCGAACCGGAGTCCACTTCGCTCGAAAACGCGCTACCGCGCCCGGACGATCGGGAAGTCGTAGGCCGGCCCGCCTGCCCCCGGCAGCGAAAAGTGCCACCATTCCTTGGCATAGTTCGCGAACCCTTGCCGGGCCATCGCCGCGACCAGCATGGCGCGCCAGCGTCTCTGCGCCGGCGTGATCGAGCTCGTCGCGGTGTGGGCCTTGACGTCGGAACAGTCGTAGCCGGTGCCCATGTCGACGCTGCCCTCGGGGGCGCGCGCGGCGGCCGGCGCGGTGCAGTCGGCATAGTCCCTGGCCGGATCGAACTTGCGCGAATTGTCGGCGCCAAGATCGACCAGCGTGAGATCGACCGCGGCCCCGGTCGAATGGCCCGAATGGGTGGCGATGTAGCCGAGGCGGAACAGGTCCGTCTTCGAAAAGGCCGGGTTGTAGCGCCGCTCGGCGGCGGTCTCGGTGCCGTTCTTCGACCATGCCACCATGTCGGCGACGGCGCGAGCCGGCCGGTAGCAATCGAACATCTTCAGCGACAGTCTTTGCCGGGCCAGTTCCTGCTGCACGGCCTTGAGCCGAAGCCCGACCTCCCGCTTCACCACGCATTCCGCCGCGCCATAGCCCGCGAGCGGCCGGCCCATGAAATTGTTCGCGCCGGCGTAGCGGATGTCCTGGATGATGGTCGGATCGATGTCGCGAAGGAACGCGAAGTCGCCGGGCAAGTTCTGAGCGAAGGCAGGCGAGATCGCCCCCGGGATCAATGCGATGGCCATCCATGCGATCACGACAATTTTCACGAGGTCTCGCTCCGGCGTCACGGCCGGGTATAGCCCGTCAGGAGGACGGCGTCGCTGCCGCTCCGCCTGTGCCCCGCCATCCACGTCTTGTTCCGGAAACCCCCGCAAAAGCAAGGCGCGGATGTCCCGCGGCGAGCCCCGGCAGGACCGCCGGGAAGGCGGCGATATCTTACTCGGGGAAAACTCCCGCGAGCCCTCTTCGCGCTTGCCCCACCGGCCATCCGCGCCTATAGCTCTCGCTTTAATGACCCCATCATTGAAATCGACTTTTGTCCTCGGTCACCGGCATCTGCTGGGCATCGAGGGCCTTTCCGCTGACGACATCACGGGCCTGCTCGACCTCTCCGAGGAGTATGTCGAGCTCAACCGCCAGGTCGACAAGAAGCGCGCCAGCCTGCGCGGCCGTACCCAGGTCAATCTGTTCTTCGAGGCCTCGACCCGGACCCAGTCCTCGTTCGAGATCGCCGGAAAACGCCTGGGCGCCGACGTCATGAACATGTCGGTGTCATCGATGTCGACCCGCAAGGGCGAGACCCTGATGGACACCGCGGTGACACTGAACGCGATGCACCCGGACATTCTCGTGGTACGCCACCACGCCTCCGGCGCGGTCGAGCTTCTGGCGCGCAAGGTTGACGGTTCCGTGATCAACGCCGGCGACGGCAGCCACGAGCACCCGACCCAGGCGCTGCTCGACGCCCTGACGATCCGCCGCAACAAGGGCCGGCTCGAGGGGCTGACGATCGCGATCTGCGGCGACGTGCTGCATTCGCGCGTGGCGCGCTCCAACATCTTCCTGCTCAACACGATGGGCGCGCGCGTCCGCGTGGTGGCCCCCTCCACGCTGCTGCCGCCCGGCATCGAGCGGATGGGCGTCGAGGTCGCGCGCGACATGCGCGAGGGGCTGAACGGCGCCGACATCGTGATGATGCTGCGGCTGCAGCGTGAGCGCATGAACGGCTCCTTCGTGCCGTCGTCGGGCGAGTATTTCCACTATTTCGGCCTCGACCAGAAGAAGCTCGGCTATGCCAAGCCGGATGCGCTGGTGATGCATCCCGGCCCGATGAACCGCGGTGTCGAGATCGACACCTTCGTCGCCGACGGCGCGCAGTCGCTGATCCGTGAACAAGTTGAAATGGGTGTGGCAGTGCGCATGGCGGTGCTGGAAGCGCTCGCCCGCAACCTGCCGAACGCGTGAGACCGATGCTGACCGACCGCCGCCCCATCCTGCTCGCCAACGCCCGCGTCATCGATCCGTCGCGCGATTTCGACGGTCCGGGCGATGTCCTGATTGCCGACGGCGTGATCCGTGACGCCAAGCGCGGCATCGGCGCCGCCGGCGTCCCCGAAGGCACCGACATCGTCAATTGCGCCGGCAAGATCGTGGCCCCCGGCCTGATCGACATGCGCGCCTTTGTCGGCGAGCCCGGCGCCAGCCATCGCGAGACTTTCGCCTCCGCCAGCCAGGCCGCCGCGGCCGGCGGCATCACCACCATCATCTGCCAGCCCGACACCTCGCCGGTGATCGACAATTCGGCGACCGTCGACTTCGTGCTGCGCCGGGCCCGCGACACCGCGATCGTCAACATCCATCCGATGGCGGCGCTGACCAAGGGCATGCAGGGCCAGGAGATGACCGAGATCGGCCTGCTCAAGGCCGCCGGCGCCGTCGCCTTCACCGACGGCGACCGCAGCGTCACCAACGCCCAGGTGATGCGGCGCGCGCTGACCTATGCCCGCGATTTCGACGCGCTGATCGTGCATCACACCGAGGATCCGAATCTGGTGGGCGAAGGCGTGATGAACGAGGGCGAATTCGCCACAAGGCTCGGCCTCGCCGGCATTCCCACCGCGGCCGAGTCGATCATGCTCGAACGCGACATGCGGCTCGCAGGCTTGACCGGCGGGCGCTATCACGCAGCCTCGCTGACCTCGATCGAGTCGCTGGAGATCCTCAAGCGCGCCCGCGACGCCGGCCACAATGTCTCGGCCTCGGTCTCGATCAATCACGTGACGCTGAACGAGAACGACATCGGCCCCTACCGCACCTTCCTCAAGCTGGCCCCGCCGCTGCGCACCGAGGAGGACCGCAAGGCGCTGGTCGCGGCGCTGGCCTCCGGGCTGATCGACGTCGTGATGAGCGACCACAATCCGCAGGACGTCGAGGTCAAGCGGCTGCCGTTCGCGGAAGCGGCGAGCGGCGCAGTCGGCCTGCAGACCATGCTGCCGGCGGCGCTGCGGCTGATCCACAATGGCGAGATGGACTTCAAGACGCTGATCCGGGCGATGTCGACACGGCCGGCGGAGCTGCTCGGCCTGGCCGGCGGCACGCTGCGCGCGGGCGCGCCGGCCGACGTCATCGTGATCGACGCCGACACGCCCTGGGTCCTCGACCGCGACGATCTCAAATCACTGTGCAAGAACACGCCGTTCGACGACGCCCGCTTCTCGGGCCGCGTGACGCGGACGATCGTCGGCGGACGGACCGTTTACGAGCACGTCTGAAACTGGGGTGGAACTTAGCGCGACGCGAGTTGCGACATCGCTTCCATCGTTGTGCCAACGACGATGGCCGCGACGTAAACGACAAAGAAAAACTGCTCCAGCCGCCTGCGAACAGAAGCCATGATAAGCTCCCTCATTACCAAGGCCATGGTGCGGATTTATGGTTAATATTTCATTGACGGCACTGCCCCGTTCGGGCCGGACCGCTCCAGGGAACCACTGCGATGTCTGCTGATGGGCTGCTGCCGCTCGCCTTCCTGATCGGCTACCTGCTGGGCTCGATCCCGTTCGGCATGGTGCTGACCAGGATGGCCGGCACGCAGGATCTGCGCACGGTCGGCTCGGGCAATATCGGCGCCACCAATGTGCTGCGCACCGGCCGCAAGGGCCTCGCCGCGGCGACGCTGCTCGGCGACATGTTGAAGGGCACCGTCGCCGTCATCATCGCCGGCACCATCGACGGCCCGAACGCGGCGATGCTGGCGGCGCTGGGGGCTTTCCTCGGCCACCTCTTCCCGGTCTGGCTCAAGTTTCGCGGCGGCAAGGGTGTCGCGACCTATCTCGGCGTGCTGCTCGGCCTGTTCTGGCCGGCGGCGCTGATCTTCGCCGTGATCTGGCTCGGCACCGCCTACACCACGCGCTACTCGTCGCTGTCGGCGCTGATCGCCGCGTTCGTGACGCCGCTGTTCCTGTGGTGGTTCGGCCATAACGCGCTCGCCTCGCTGTTCGCCGTGCTGACGCTGCTGCTGTTCTACATGCACCGCGAGAACATCCAGCGCCTGCAGGCCGGTACCGAGGGCAAGATCGGCGAGCGGAAGTGACGTATGTCATTCCGGGGCATCGCGCACGATGAACCTCAGGTGCGCAATTGCGCACCGGGGAATCCAGAAGTTGTGGGGCGAGATTCCGGGTTCGATGCGGCGCATCGCCCCGGAATGACTAGGCCTACCGCTTCAGCGCGTCCTCGACAAAGCTCGCGGCCGCCAGCGCTTTGGCATCATCGCCAAACCCCGCGATCACGGTGACGCCGACCGGCAATCCGCCCTCGGCGGTCAGTGTCGACACGTTGACGCAGGGCACGCCCATCAAGGTCCAGAGCCGGTTGTAACGGGGATCGCCGGTCGACGCCAAACCCTCGGGTGCCGCGCCCGGTGCCGACAGCGTCAGCAGCACGTCGACCTCGGTGAGGATCGTGGCCAGCGCCAGCCGTGCGCGCAGCGTGACGTCTATCGCCGCGTCGTATTCGGCCGGCGTGCCACCCTTGCTCTCGTCGAGCCGGCCGCGCAGCAGCGGCGGCATCGCATCGTAGTTCTGGCCGTATTCCCAGGCGAACGACTGATGCGCCTCGAACTCCTGCACCACCGGATGAATCCGCCACGCCTCCGCGACGACCTCGGGCATCGCGAGTTCGCGCACGGTCGCACCGGCCTGCTCCGCCGCACGCGCGGCCTTCTGCAACGCCTCCGCGCCGGAAGGTTCAGGCGCGCCGGCGAAGGCCTGCGTGACGACGCCGATGCGCGGCGCGGAAACCTTCGACGGCACCACCAGCTCGGGCCGCTTCGTCATCGCAGCGAGCCCCAGCGCGACGTCGCGCACGCCGGCGCCGAACAGCCCGACGGTATCGAGCGTCCAGGAGAAGCATTTCACGCCGACGGTCGGCAGCAGCCGGTAGCTCGGCTTGATCGCGGCGACGCCGCAGAACGAGGCCGGCCGGATCACCGAGCCGCCGGTCTGCGTGCCGAGCGCGAGCGGGATCATCCCGGCGGCGACCGCGGCGGCCGAGCCCGACGACGAGCCGCCCGGCGTGTGCGCGTGATTGTGCGGATTGAGCGTTGCGGTCGGATCGTTCGCCGCGAATGCCGTCGTCGTGGTCTTGCCGATGATGGTGGCGCCGGCCTGCTTCAGCGCCATCACGACCGGAGCGTCGGCGCGCGGCCGATGCCCGCGATAGATCGCGGCGCCCATCTCGGTCGGGAGGTCAGCGGTATCGATGATGTCCTTGATGCCGACTGCAATTCCACGCAACGGCCCGGCCTGTTGCCCACGCGCCGTCTCGTCGAGGCGGACGAAGGCGCCGATAGTCTTGTCCTGCGCCGCGATGGCGTCCCGCGTCTGCGTGATGGCGACATCGGTGGACAATTCGCCGGAGGCGATGCGGCGTTGGAGATCGGCAAGCGAAATCATCGGCGGACTTCCTGTTTCTTGACGGTTTTTGGCGGCTTCTTGCCAAGCGCTTTTAGCGCGTCGCGCGCGGCTGCGCCAATGTCGCAGTTGATCACAATCTCAGGTTGGGCGAAGCTGGGCCCCGTATGCATGACCGCTCGCCCAGCCCTCCAAAACTCACCGACACCGAACGGCTCAACCGCCTGCGGCTGATCCGCTCCGACAATGTCGGCCCGCGCACCTTTGCATCGCTGCTCCGCCATTTTGGCGATGCGGCGCACGCGCTGGAGCGCCTGCCTGACCTCGCGCGCCGCGGCGGCGCCTCCGGCCCCGGGCGGATCTGCAGCGAGGCCGACGCCGCCGCCGAGCTCGCGGCCTGCCGCAAATTCGGCATCGATCTCGTCGCGCCGGAGGAAGCGCACTATCCGGCGCGGCTTGCCACTATCGACGACGCGCCGCCGCTGCTTGCCGTGCGCGGCGCGCGCGATACCCTGACGCGGCCGATGATCGCGATCGTCGGCTCCCGCAATGCCTCCGGCGCCGGGTTGAAATTTGCAGGCACCCTGGCGCGCGATCTTGGCGATGCCGGCTTTGTCGTGATCTCGGGCCTCGCCCGCGGCATCGATCAGGCAGCGCACCGCGCCACCGTTGCCAGCGGCACGGTCGCCGTGCTCGCCGGCGGCCACGACAGGATCTATCCGCCGGAGCACGAGGATCTGCTGGCCGCCCTGCTCGAGCGCGGCGCGGCGATCTCGGAGATGCCGCTCGGCCATGTGCCGCGGGCGCGCGACTTTCCCCGTCGCAACCGTTTGATCTCGGGCGCCTCGCTCGGCGTCGTGATCGTCGAGGCCGCGCATCGCTCGGGCTCGCTGATCACGGCGCGGATGGCGGCCGAACAGGGCCGCGAGGTGTTCGCCGTGCCGGGTTCGCCGATCGATCCGCGCGCCGCCGGCGCCAACGACCTGATCAAGCAAGGCGCCACCTTGGTCACCGAAGCCGCCGACGTCATCAGCGCGGTGACGCCGATCATGGAGCGGCCGGTGATGCTTGGCGCGCGCGAGGACGACGAGCCGCTGGACTTTGCCACTGATAGCGGCGATCGCGCCCGCATCATCGACCTGCTCGGACCGAGCCCGATCAGCCTCGACGATCTGATCCGGATGGCCGACGTGTCGCCGGCCGTTGTCCGCGCCGTGCTGCTCGAGCTCGAGCTCGCCGGCAGGCTCGAACGCCACGGCGGCGGGCTGGTGTCGATGATTTGACGAGCTGAATATCTCGCTCGCGCAAACGCCTGTCCGTCATCCTGAGGAGCGCGCAGCGCGTCTCGAAGGATCGACGGCCCGACTGGTGGCCGTGCATCCTTCGAGACGCCTGCTACGCAGGCTCTCAGGATGACGGTTTTGCTTGTCCGAACGCGAAGGCTCCGAACTCAGCCTTCGCCATTCCGCGCGTCGAAATCGTTCCGCGCGCCCTCGATTTCTGGCAGATGCGCGAACGCCCATTCGCCGAGCGCCATCACAGGCACCGCCAGTCCGCGCCCGAGATCGGTCAGCTCGTAGTCGACCCGCGGCGGAATGGTCGGAAACACCGTGCGCGTCACCAGGCCATCGCGCTCCAGGCCGCGCAGCGTCAAGGTCAGCATGCGCTGCGAGATGCCGTTGATCATCCTCCTCAGCTCGTTGAAGCGGCGCGGTCCATCGCGCAGCAGCATGATGACCAGCACGCTCCATTTGTCGCCGACCCGCGACAGCACCGAGGCCACGCCGCGGCAGTCCTGATGCGTCCCGGGGCCACGCGGCAGGCCGGTTTCGGCGGTTACATCGATGTGCTCGGGTTCCATTGGTGTGCTCGGGTTTCAAAAATGTGCGTTCTTGCGGAGATTTAGGGCGGTCACTCATATAGCGCCAGTTACAAACCTATACCAAAGGTGACCCCAGCCATGAAACTTCTGCACATCGATTCCTCGGTCCTCGGCCCCCACTCCGTCAGCCGCCAGGTCTCGGCCGCTGCCGTCGAGCGGCTGCGCCAGGCCAATCCGGGCCTCGTCGTCAGCTACCGCGACCTCAGCCAGACCCCGCTCGCCCACCTCTCCGGCCTGCACCTCGCCGCCAGCCAAGGCGCGGCGCCGGATCCGTCGGTGCGCGACGACATCGCGACCGGCCAAGCGGTGCTGGACGAGTTCCTCGCCGCCGACATCGTCGTGATCGGCGCGCCAATGTACAATTTCACGATTCCGAGCCAGCTCAAGGCCTGGATCGACCGCATCCTGGTCGCGGGCAAGACCTTCAAGTATGGCACCGGCGGCGTCGAGGGATTGGCCGGCAACAAGCGCGTCATCATCGCGATCTCGCGCGGCGGCTATTACGGCGCCGACACGCCGATGGCCGCGCTCGAGCACCTCGAGACCTACCTGCGCGGCGTGTTCGGCTTCATCGGCGTCAGGAATGTTGAGTTCATCCCCGCCGACGGCATCCAGGTTGGCCCCGAGCATCGCGAAAAGGCGGTTGCGGGCGCGCTGCAGGCCGCCGGCAGCCTGAACGCAGCCTGATGTGATTCAAAGTGCCTGCCGTCGCCTGGCGGCGGCAGGCCGTTCAGGTGGACGAACTCAGAACCAGACGCCCTGTATGCCGAGGATGACGGCGACCAGCGAAATCAACAGGCCGATGCCGGAGAACAGCGCGACCGTCACAAACTGCGTCGTATCTGAACTTTCGGATGCGGGCGAAACCGGGATCGACGTCGAAATGCGGGCTGCTTTCGGCATGGCGGCACTCCAAATGATTCCGTGGTGAAAAACTCCCCGCCCAATCAGGAGTCCGGGCAGTACGTCAAAGGTTCAATGCGCGCGATGATAGTCGCAAGCCAAACCGGCCGGTATGAAACGCTTCACACCGGCCGTTCGATACAATGAGAAACAAACCAGAGCGTTTTCGAGCGAAGTGGATACCGGTTCGCGTGAAGAAAACGCGTCAGAATAAAACCAGAGCCCCGGCCCGATTTAATCGGAACGGAAAGGCTCTATCCGCGATAGATCGGCGCGCCCGCCGGTGATGCCGTTGCACCGCCATCGATGAACAGCTCCTGCCCCTGCACATGCGCGGCGTCGTCGGACGCCAGGAACAGCACGGTCTTTGAAATGTGATCGGGCTCGCCGATCCGCCCGAGCGGCGTGGTCTTGCCGATCCGCTGCTCGAAGATCTTCTCGGCCTCGGGCGTCGCGATCGCCGCGCCCCAGATCGGCGTGCGCACCGCGCCCGGCGCCACCACGTTGACGCGGATGTTGCGCGGCGAGAATTCTGACGCCATCACCCGCGCCATCGCGCGCACGCCGGCCTTGCTCGCGGCATAGGCCGAGTAGCCGGGATTGCCGAGCACGGAGATCACCGAGCCGTTGAGAATGATCGATGCGCCGTCGTTGAGGTACGGCGCGACCGCCTGCACCGTGAAGAACACGCCGGTGAGATTGGTCCGGATCACATTCTCGAATGCGGCCAGCGTGGTGCCGCCCACCGGCGTCTGGCCGGGAATGCCGGCATTGGCGAACAGAACGTCATACTTGCCGAACTTCTCGGCGCCCTGCTTCACCGCGGCTTCCAGCGCCGCGACGTCGGTGGCATCAGCCACCACTGCGAGCGCGTTCGGCCCGAGCTCCCTGGATGCCGCCGCAAGCGTCTCCTTGTTGCGCCCGGTGATGACGACCTTGGCGCCCTCCGCCACGAACAGCTTCGCTGTCGCGAGCCCGATGCCGCTGTTGCCGCCGGTGATCAACGCCGTCTTGTTCGCCAGTCTCATTTCCGCCTCCAGTTGGTTGCATTATTAAACTTCTTTGCCTAGCTAAGGCATACGGTTTAATATTGCAACCACACAAGGTCGTGATGGCCCAAACTCCTGGAGACAGCCGGTGAAACGAACCAGCCTTGCAGGCGACAGCTGTCCCGTCGCACGCGCGCTCGACGTGTTCGGCGACTGGTGGTCGCTCCTGATCATCCGCGACGCCAGCCTCGGCCGGCGCCGCTTCGGCGAATTCCAGGCGAGCCTCGGGCTTGCCAAAAACATCCTTGCCACACGGCTGCGCACGCTGGTCGAACGCGGCATCCTGAAGACGGTCCCCGCCTCCGACGGCAGCGCCTATCAGGAATATGTCCTGACGCCGAAGGGCCACGGCATCTTTCCGATCCTGGTCGCGTTGCGGCAATGGACCGAGGAATTCGACGAGCATCCGGACGAGATCGCGACCATCCTGGTCGACCGCGACAAGGGCAAGCCGGTGAAGAAGCTCGCGCTCTATTCGCAGGATGGACGCGTGCTGGGTGCCGCGGATACGACGCTGAAGCCGCGGCCTGCAGCGAAGCGCGCGCGGCGCCTCGTGAGTGCGTAGGACGGGTGTTGCTGGTACGACACGACGGGCAACTCACCAAAAACTTGTCAATCCTCGCCCGCGAAAATATTTCGCTTTATCCGAATGCGCCTCGCGTCGCGAGGATGCGGATGTATGACTCACATACGACGACCCATATTGGGTGTCGTCCCTGCTTTCGTGTTTGGTCCCTGCTGATTGGTTGGATGGAATCGGTGTAGAACGAGGCGTGGCTTTTATCATGGAGCGCTTCGCGTCATGGAACTGAGCCTGCATGCGAACGCCACGACGACACCGAAGACGCGTGCCTACATCCAGCGCAGCAGGAAGTCGGTCGCCCAATTGGCGGCCGAGCTGGGGGTCAGCGAGACCACAATCTATCGCTGGCGCGGTCGCAGCACGGTCGAGGATCGCTCGCATCGGCCGAAGCACCTCACGACCAGCCTGTCCGCCCTTGAGGAACGGGCAGTGTGTGAGCTGCGGACATCGCTGCAGCTGCCGCTGGACGATATCGTCGAGGTGATGCAGCGGTGCATCAATGCCAAGCTGTCCCGCAGCGCGATCCACCGCTGCCTGCAGCGCAACGGCATCAGCCGGCTTGCCAAGCCTGACAAGCCCAGGGCCGGCGTCTTCGAAAGCGCCAGCATCGGCTTCATTCATATCGACGTGAAGTATCTGCCCGCGCTGCAACGCCGCACCAGTTATGCCTTTGTCGCGATCGATCGCGCCGGGCGAGTTTGGCGAGTTAGGTCGCGGCGCCTGCGATCAGGACCAGGGCGTCGTCGGGGCCGCCTTCCCCAGCCGTCTCGTCGCCCGCCGGTCGCCGCCCGCCGGACGCCTTGCGCTTCCGGCCGCCTCCTGTGCTGCTCAAAAGGCCTAATCCGATTCCTACGTTATATATAAAGAGATAAGCCCTTGCCGACCGCAACTCTAGGACGCATTTTGCAACCCTTGGGATAGAAACTCCACAGCTTGGCGCCTCCCCTCAATATCTGGCGATTTGACAGGGACCGCCCCAGCACCCATGTTCGCCCCGACACGGCGGGCCGCGAGTCTAGCGGAACCCACCTTCAAGTTTTCCCGTAAGCTATTGGAATGACATGAATATCGTCATTGTGGAGTCGCCGGCCAAGGCCAAGACGATCAACAAATATCTGGGGTCCTCCTACGAGGTCCTGGCGTCGTTCGGCCATGTTCGCGACCTCCCGGCCAAGAATGGTTCCGTCGATCCCGACGCCAATTTCCAGATGATCTGGGAGGTCGATGCCAAGGCCGCGAGCCGGCTCAACGACATCGCCAAGGCGCTCAAGGGTGCCGACCGTCTGATCCTCGCAACCGACCCCGATCGCGAGGGCGAGGCGATCTCCTGGCACGTGCTGGAGGTGATGAAGGAGAAGCGCGCGCTGAAGGACCAGAAGGTCGAGCGCGTGGTGTTCAACGCCATCACCAAGCAAGCCGTCTCCGAGGCGATGAAGGCGCCGCGCCAGATCGACGGCGCGCTGGTCGACGCCTATATGGCGCGCCGTGCGCTGGACTATCTGGTCGGCTTCACCCTCTCCCCCGTGCTGTGGCGCAAGCTGCCCGGCGCCCGCTCCGCCGGCCGCGTGCAGTCGGTCGCGCTGCGGCTGGTCTGCGACCGCGAGCTCGAGATCGAGAAGTTCGTTCCGAAGGAGTACTGGTCGCTGGTCGCGACGTTGCTGACGCCGCGCGGCGACGCCTTCGAGGCGCGGCTGGTCGGCGCCGACGGCAAGAAGATCGCACGGCTCGACATTGGCTCCGGCGCGGAAGCCGAGGATTTCAAGAAGGCGATCGAGGCGGCCCTGTTCAAGGTTGCGACCGTCGAGGCCAAGCCGGCGCGGCGCAATCCGCAGGCGCCTTTCACCACCTCGACCCTGCAGCAGGAAGCTAGCCGCAAGCTCGGTTTCGCGCCGGCGCACACCATGCGCATCGCGCAGCGGCTCTATGAGGGCATCGACATCGGCGGCGAGACCACCGGCCTCATCACCTATATGCGAACCGACGGCGTGCAGATCGCACCCGAAGCGATCACGCAGGCGCGCAAGGTGATCGGCGAGGACTATGGCAACGCCTACGTGCCGGACGCCCCGCGCCAGTACCAGGCCAAGGCCAAGAACGCGCAGGAAGCGCACGAAGCGATCCGCCCGACCGATCTGTCGCGTCGCCCGGCCACCATCGGCCGACGGCTCGATGCCGATCAGGCGCGGCTTTATGAATTGATCTGGAAGCGCACCATTGCGAGCCAGATGGAGTCGGCGGAACTCGAGCGCACCACCGTCGACATCGAGGCCAAGGCCGGCTCACGCGTGCTGGAATTGCGCGCCTCCGGCCAGGTCATCAAGTTCGACGGCTTCCTCGCGCTCTATCAGGAAAGCCGCGACGACGAGGAGGACGAGGATTCGCGCCGCCTGCCCGCGATGAGCGAGGGCGAGGCCGTGAAGCGCCAGAGCCTTGCCGTCACCCAGCATTTCACCGAGCCGCCGCCGCGCTTCTCGGAAGCATCATTGGTGAAGCGGATGGAGGAGCTCGGCATCGGCCGCCCCTCGACCTACGCCTCGATCCTGCAGGTCCTGAAGGACCGCGGCTACGTCAAGCTCGAGAAGAAGCGGCTGCACGGCGAAGACAAGGGCCGCGTCGTGGTCGCGTTCCTGGAGAACTTCTTCTCGCGCTACGTCGAATACGACTTCACCGCCGATCTCGAGGAGCAGCTCGACCGCATCTCCAACAATGAGATCGCCTGGCAGCAGGTGCTGCAGGACTTCTGGCGCGGCTTCATCGGCGCGGTCAACGACATCAAGGACCTGCGCGTCGCCGAGGTGCTCGACGCGCTCGACGAGATGCTCGGCCCGCATATCTATCCGCCGCGCGCGGATGGCGGCGACGTCAGGCAATGCCCGACCTGCGGCACCGGCCGGCTCAACCTCAAGGCCGGCAAGTTCGGCGCCTTCGTCGGCTGCTCGAATTATCCGGAATGCCGCTACACCCGTCCGCTCGCGGCCGACAGCGCCGAGAGCGCCGACCGCGTGCTCGGCACCGATCCCGACACCGGCTTCGATGTCACGGTGAAGGCCGGCCGCTTCGGCCCCTACATCCAGCTCGGCGAGCAGAAGGATTACGCCGAAGGCGAGAAGCCGAAGCGCGCGGGCATTCCAAAGGGCACCTCACCGGCCGATGTCGATCTCGAACTGGCACTGAAACTGCTGTCGCTGCCGCGCGAGATAGGCAAGCATCCGGAAACCGGGCAGCCGATCACCGCCAGCCTCGGCCGGTTCGGGCCGTTCGTCAAGCACGAGAAGACTTATGCGAGCCTCGAGGCCGGCGACGAGGTCTTTGATATCGGGTTGAACCGCGCCGTCACGCTGATCGCGGAGAAGATCGCGAAGGGCCCGAGCGGCCGCCGCTTCGGTGCCGATCCCGGCAAGCCGCTCGGCGATCATCCGACGCTCGGCGCGGTCGCGCTGAAGAACGGCCGCTACGGCGCCTATGTCGCGGCGGGCGGCGTCAACGCGACGATCCCGAGCGACCGCACCCCCGACCAGATCACGCTCGCCGAAGCGATCGCGCTGATCGACGAGCGCGCGGCCAAGGGCGGCGGCAAAAAGGCCAAGAAGGCCAAGGCGGAAAAGCCCGCCAAGGCGAAGAAAGCCAAGTCCGAGGCGACCGAGACTGACGGCGACGGCGAGGCCAAGCCCGCCAAGAAGGCTGCGTCGAAGAAAGCCGCGGCGAAGCCGAAAACGGATGCGACCAGCAAGGCGCGCGCGCCGGTCGCCTCCGGTGCCAAGACGTCGCCTGCAAAATCATCGGCACCAGCGAAAGCGCCCGCGAAGAAAAGCGCCGGCAAGGCACGAGGATAAGTGAAACGAAAACCCGACCATGGCTTTCCGGGCCGGGACGCCATCGTCGCCTTCATCCGCGCCAATCCAGGCAAGGTCGGCACCCGCGAGATCGCGCGCGAGTTCGGCCTGAAGAACGCCGACCGCGTCGAGCTGAAGCGGATCCTCCGTGAGCTCGCCGACGACGGCACGATTGCCAAGCGCGGCCGCAAGATCCACGAGCCGGCGGCGCTGCCACCGACCCTGCTCGCCGACATCACCAGCCGCGACAGCGACGGCGAGCTGATCGCCACGCCTGCCGAGTGGGACTCGGACGAGAACGGCACCGCCCCGAAAATCCGTATCGAGACGCCGCGGCGGCCGAAGCCCGGCACCACCGCCGGCGTCGGCGACCGCGCGCTGCTGCGCGTCGAAGTCACGGACGAGCAAGACGGCACACCCTATCGCGGCCGCGTCATCAAGGTGATCGATCACGGGCGCACCCGGATCCTCGGCATCTTCCGTCGCAATCCCGATGGCGGCGGGCGCCTGATCCCGGTCGACAAGAAGCAGGCCGGCCGCGAGCTCAACATCGCCAAGGCCGACAGCGGCGGCGCCGAAGACGGCGATCTCATCAGCGTCGACCTGATCCGCACCCGCGGCTACGGCCTCGCCTCCGCCCGCGTCAAGGAGCGGCTCGGTTCGATCGCCAGTGAGAAGGCGATCAGCTTGATCGCGATCAACACCCACGATATCCCGCAGGTGTTCTCCACTTCTGCGCTGCGCGAAGCTGAAGACGCCAAGCCCGCAACCTTGCAGGGCCGCGAGGACTGGCGTGACGTGCCGCTCGTCACCATCGATCCGCTGGATGCCAAGGATCACGACGACGCGGTGCATGCGGAAGTCGATCCCGATCCGAACAACAAGGGCGGCTTCATCGTCCATGTCGCGATCGCCGACGTCGCCTTCTATGTGCGGCCCGGCTCGGCGCTCGACCGCGACGCGCTGCAGCGCGGCAACTCGGTGTATTTCCCTGATCGCGTCGTGCCGATGCTGCCCGAGCGGATCTCCAACGATCTCTGCTCGCTGGTGCCGGGCGAGCCGCGCGGCGCGCTCGCGGTGCGCATGGTGATCGGCGCCGACGGCCGCAAGCGCTCGCATACCTTCCACCGCGTGCTGATGCGCTCGGCTGCGAAGCTACATTATGCGCAGGCGCAGGCCGCGATCGACGGCAGGCCCGATGACACGACGGGCCCTATCCTCGATCCGATCCTGAAGCCGCTGTGGTCGGCCTACGAGCTGGTCAAGCTTGCACGCAACGAGCGCGACCCGCTCGATCTCGATCTGCCCGAGCGCAAGATCCTGCTGAAAGCCGACGGCACCGTCGATCGCGTGATCGTGCCGCAGCGGCTCGACGCGCACCGGCTGATCGAGGAGTTCATGATCCTCGCCAACGTCGCCGCGGCCGAGATGCTGGAGAAGAAGGCGCTGCCGCTGATCTACCGCGTGCACGACGAGCCGAGCCAGGAGAAGGTGCACAACCTGCAGGAATTCCTGAAGACGCTCGACCTGCCCTTCACCAAGCAGGGCGCGCTGCGTCCCACGCAATTCAACCGCGTGCTGGCGCAGGTTGCCGGCGAGGACTACGAGCCGCTGGTCAACGAGGTGGTGCTGCGTTCGCAGGCGCAGGCGGAATACTCCGCCGAGAACTACGGCCATTTCGGCTTGAACCTGCGCCGCTACGCGCACTTCACCTCGCCGATCCGCCGCTATGCCGATCTGATCGTGCATCGCGCGCTGATCCGCGCGCTCGGGCTTGGCGAAGGCGCGTTGCCGACCGATGAAACCGTGGAGACGCTCGCCGAGATCGCCGCGCAGATTTCCGTCACCGAGCGCCGCGCGATGAAGGCGGAGCGTGAGACCACCGACCGCCTGATCGCGCATTTCCTTGCCGATAAGGTCGGCGCCTCGTTCCAGGGCCGCATTTCCGGCGTGACGCGATCCGGCCTGTTCGTGAAGCTCGACGACACCGGCGCCGACGGTCTGATCCCGATCCGCACCATCGGCAGCGAATATTTCAACTACGACGAAACTCGCCACGCGCTCATCGGCACGCGCAGCGGCACCATGTATCGCCTCGGCGACGTCGTCGATGTGCGTCTGGTGGAAGCCGCGCCGATAGCCGGCGCGCTGCGATTTGAGTTATTATCCGATGGTCAGGCAATTCCGCGCGGCAGAAAACGCGACAGCGTAAGGGCCGAGCGCCGTGCCGCCGGATTTGACAAGGGACCGAAACGATCAGGCAAGAAGGCGCACAAGGAGCGGAAATCGCGCAAGAAGGATCGCAAGCCGGCGCAGCAGAAGTCCGGCAAATCGAAGCGAGGCAAGTCATGGAAGTGACACCACCGACAGTGGTCTGGACTCGCGAGGCGGCCGAGCCCGAGAAGCGCGACGTGTGGAGCGCGATGAAGCGCGGGTTCCGCTGCCGCTGTCCGCGCTGCGGAAAAGGCAGACTGTTCCGCAAGTTTCTCAAATGCGACGGCCATTGCCCGGTCTGCGACCTCGACTTCACGCCGCATCGCGCGGACGATCTGCCTGCCTATCTCGTCATCGTTATCGTCGGCCATATCGTGGTACCGATGGCGCTGTGGATCGAGACCAATTATTCGCCGCCGGTGTGGCTGCAACTTGCGATCTATCTGCCGTTCACGCTGTTCGCATCGCTGGCGCTGTTGCAGCCGGTGAAGGGAGCCGTGATCGGCTTGCAATGGGCCCTGCGCATGCATGGCTTTGACGAGAATCCCCCTAGCGACATCCCGCCGGTCTAGCTAAACCGGGCCGCAAGAAGAAATGAAAGGGATGAAATGACTGAAGCTGCCGCGCCCGCCGCTGTCGTCCACCAGGGCGAAAAAGAAGCCGACCATCATGCGTATTTCCGGCCGAAGGATGCGGCGACGCTGATCCTGATCGATCGCTCCGGCGCCAAGCCGAAGGTGCTGGTCGGCAAGCGTCACGACAAGGTCGTGTTCATGCCCGGCAAATTCGTTTTCCCCGGCGGCCGCGTCGACAAGGCCGACAACCGCGTGCCGGTCGCAGCGCCGATCACGCCGGAGCTCGAAGCCAATCTGTTGAAGGGCAGCCCGAAGATCACGCCCGGCCGCGCGCGTGCGCTTGCCAACGCCGCGATCCGCGAGGCGTGCGAAGAGACCGGGCTCTGCCTCGGCCGCAAGGTCGAGAAGCCGCACAAGCTCGACGGGCCCTGGGCACCGTTCGCCGACGCTGGTCTCTTGCCCGATCCGTCCGGCCTGTTCCTGATCGCGCGCGCGATCACCCCGCCCGGCCGCGTCCGCCGCTTCGACACGCGCTTCTTCACTGCCGACGCGTCGACCATCGCGCATCGTGTCGAGGGCGTGGTGCATGCCGATGCCGAGCTGGTCGAGCTGGTCTGGGTCGAGATCGGCTCCGAGCCGCTCGCCGACGCGCATGCCATGACCAAGAACGTGCTCGCCGAGCTCGACCGCCGTCTCGCCACCGGCCCGCTCCGCCACGACGCGCCGGTGCCGTTCTTCCATTTCTACGGCGGCAAGATGCAGAAGGACGTGCTGGGGGCGTAGTATGATCCTCGTCATTCCGAGGCGATGCGCAGCATCGAACCCGGAATCTCGAGATTGCGGCGCGAGATTCCGGGTTCATCGCTGCGCGATGCCCCGGAATGACACTGTCGAGAGAGCGGCCAAAAACAAAATAATCTTCCCGATGGCGCGCCGCGAAACGCCTCCCTATCTGTTCCGCTAACGACATCAAGGACGGAACGGGGCAATGGCGAAGCGTCAACTCAAGCTCGGCGCGTTCATGCGGCCGATCAGCATTCACACCGGTGCCTGGCGCTATCCCGGGGCCTGGCCCGACGCCAATTTCAACTTCGACCACATCAAGACGCTGATCCGTAAGCTCGAGGCCGGCAAATTCGACGCCTTCTTCATGGCCGACCATCTTGCCGTGCTGAACATGCCGATCAACGCGCTGAAGCGCAGCCACACCGTGACCTCGTTCGAGCCGTTCACGCTGCTATCGGCGCTCGCCGCCGTGACGGAGAATATCGGCCTGATCGCGACCGGTTCGACCACCTTCGACGAGCCCTATCACGTCGCGCGGCGCTTCGCCTCGCTCGACCACATCTCGGGCGGCCGCGCCGGCTGGAATATCGTCACCACGTCCAATCCGGACGCGGCGCTGAATTTCGGGCTCGACGACCATATGGAGCACGCCGAGCGCTACAAGCGCGCCCGCGAGTTCTACGATGTCGTCACCGGCCTGTGGGATTCCTTCGCCGATGACGCGTTCGTGCGCGACGTCGAGTCCGGACTGTTCGTCGATCCCGACAAGATGCATGTGCTCAATCATAAGGGCAAATATCTCTCGGTCCGCGGTCCGCTGAACATCGCCCGCCCCGTGCAGGGCTGGCCTGTCATCGTGCAGGCCGGCGCTTCCGATGACGGCAGGCAGCTTGCGGCCGAGACCGCGGAAGCCGTGTTCACCGGCGGCGGCAGCCTGGCCGACGGACAGAAGCTCTATGCCGACATCAAGGGCCGCATGGAGAAGATCGGCCGCGATCCCGAGCATCTGAAGATTCTGCCAGGCGCCTTCGTCGTGGTCGGTGACAGCGTCGAAGAAGCAAAAGAGAAGCGCGCGCTGCTCGACAGCCGCGTGCATTACGACAGCGCGATCGCCTCGCTGTCGGTTATCCTCGGCACCGATGCGTCCGGCTTCGATCCCGACGGACAGTTGCCGCCGATCCCCGAAACCAATGCAAGCAAAAGCGGCCGGCAGCGCCTCGTCGATGTCGCGGCGCGCGACAAGCTCACCGTGCGCCAGCTCGCGCAGCGCGTCGGCGGCTATGGCGGGCTCGCCTTCGTCGGCACGCCGCAGACCATCGCCGACCAGATGGAGGAATGGCTGACCGGCCGGGGCAGCGACGGCTTCAACATCATGTTCCCCTATCTGCCGCAGGGCCTGTTCGAGTTCGTCGATAAGGTGGTGCCGGAACTGCAAAAGCGCGGGATTTTCCGCACAGAGTATGAGGGGCGGACCTTGCGCGAGAATTTGGGCCTGCCGCGGCCGAAAAATCAGTTCTTCGAGGGGTAATTAGGCCCGGAATCGGGGTGATCTTGGCTCAGAAATCCTTGACTTTGGGCTGTTTCTGGCTAGTTTCCCGGCCAAACGCGGGCCGATTTGGCCGGCTCCCGAATTCCCCCGATTTTCGAGGTTTTGCACATGGCCAAGGCGGTCACCATCAAGGTCAAGCTCGTGTCGACGGCCGACACCGGCTTCTATTACGTTGCCAAGAAGAATTCGCGCACCATGACGGACAAGCTGGTCAAGAAGAAGTACGATCCGGTCGCGCGCAAGCACGTCGAGTTCAAGGAAGCCAAGATCAAGTAAGATCTGCAGCTTCCGACGTTTCAAACGGGGCCCTCGCGGCCCCGTTTTTGCTTTCTAGGCTTGCGTCATCCCTCATGATTCCCGGACCAGTCCCGGGCGCAGGGCTCAGATGATCGCAACCTTGGACGAGGGAAACGTCGGCGGCTACTCGGTCGCTTACGGCCGCGAGGACATCTACTTTCCGGTCTATGTCACGGCAGCCCTCGCCGCGATCTTTCTGACCGCGACCTGGATCACGGGCGCGATCTATTGGCTGGCGCCGGCGGCGGCAGCGGGCGGCTTCACTTATTACAACATCCCCCTGCTGGAGGCCGGTCGTCCGACGATCGGGGCCAACCAGTACGGCATCTTCATCCAGGCCTTCGGGCTGATCCGCTGGCGCGCTATCACGCGCATCGACCTCGTCGAGATCGCCGAGCGCGCGATGACGGTTCACGAATTGCAGATCGCACTCAGCGGGCCGCTCGGCAGCGCGCTGGTCGCCGATTGGCGCAAGCGGCCGGCCTACCGGCTGCTGATGCGCCTGCCCTGGCGCATGGACCATCGTGGCGTGGTCCGCGTCAATCTGGAGCCATTCGACCGGACGCCCGACGAGATCCACCGGACGTTCCTCAGGATGTGGCGCTATTATCGGAGCTAACCTTTGAACGCCTCATCGCGCAGATGCGCGTCCGCGATCTCTGCATCCGGATTGTGTGTGATCGTCATGAACCAAACGAGGCTGAAGAACAGCGACCACGCTGTGTTCCAATAGAACCAGTTCATCGGATCACCTCGAACAGCTTAGATCCGCGCCAGCCGGCGAAGATCACCGGCTGCGCGGAATGCCGCCAAAGTCTACTGCACGACCTCGCCGTGCAGTGCCAGATCCAACCCTTCGCGCTCGATGTCCCGCGTCACTCGAAGGCCGACGAAGAGATTGATCACGAACAGGATGATCAGGCTCACCACGGCATCATACACGAAAACCGTCGCGACGCCGATGCATTGATTGAGGAACTGCCCGGGATTTCCTTCCAGAACACCTGCCGTTCCACCATACTGCTCGACCGCGAACACCCCGGTCAGCAGCGCTCCGACGATGCCGCCAAGGGCATGGACACCGAAGCAGTCCAGCGCATCATCGTAGCTGAACATGCGCTTCAAGCCGGTGCATCCCCAGTAGCAGCAGACGCCGGCGGCGATGCCGATCGCGAAAGCGCCGACCGGCCCGACGAAACCGGAGGCCGGCGTGATCGCGACGAGGCCCGCCACGGCACCCGAGCAGATTCCGACGACGGTCGGCTTGCCCTTCAACGCCCATTCCACCAGCATCCAGGTGAAGCCCGCCACCGCCGTGGCGATCTGAGTCACCAGCATGGCCATGCCCGCCTGCATTCCGGCCGTGACAGCGGAGCCGGCGTTGAACCCGAACCAGCCGACCCACAACAGCGAGGCGCCAATGAAGGTCAGCACCATATTGTGCGCCGGCCCCGTCTCGACGCGCTTGCCGAGCATGATGGCGCACATCAGGCCCGCGACGCCGGCGTTGATGTGCACAACGGTGCCGCCGGCGAAATCGAGAACCTTGACATACGCAGCGTCGTTGCCGGCCGAGAATATGCCGTCAGGGCCCCAGACCCAGTGCGCGATCGGCGCATAGACGAAGATCGCCCACAGCCCGATGAACCAGAGCATCGCGGAGAACTTCATCCGCTCGGCAAACGCGCCGGCAATCAGCGCCGGCGTGATGATGGCGAACGTCATCTGGAAGCAGATGTAAACGGACTCGGGGATCGTCGCAGCGAGCGGATTGGGATTGCCGATGCCTCCCTTGCCGATGTCGCTCAGGATGTCCTTGAGGAACAGGCGATCGAGGCCGCCGATGAACGGCGTGCCGGCACGAAACGCCAGACTGTAGGTAAGGACGGCAAACAGGATCGTGACCAGGCAGGTGACCGCGAAGCTGGTCATCACGGTATCGCCGACATTCTTCTTGCGCACCATGCCGCCATAGAACAGGCCGAGCCCCGGGATCGTCATCATCAGGACGAGCGCGACTGACGTGAGCATCCAGGCGGTGTCGCCGGAATTCGGCGTGCACTTCTCGAGAATCTTGCCGCCACAGGCAGGCGGCGCCGCCGCATCCTCGGCCAGCGCGAGATCGTTGAACAGCAGGCAAAGGAACGCCACGCCCAACAAGGCAACCACGATTCTCACGAGCTTTTGGCGCGTGTGTGTCGCAGACTCCATCATCGACCTCCCATCACAAGAGAAATGCTGGCGTTCGGAATGGGCGCGGCGCGTTCGCAGCGTGAGCGCCGAAGGACAGCGCGCGTCCGGCTATCGGGATGTCTCGAAGTGCCGCGGTGCGGGTGGCGGGATGCAGCGAAGTCGCAGCGGCATCAGGCCCGACGCAGGGCACAAGGGCCTCCTGCTCGGCGGCGCGGCAAAGGCCGTGGTGCGCGGATGGCTGGAGAATGACGGCGACTAGCCCCATCGCGGCCAGCCCTTCCCAAAGTCTCCAGGCCGGAACCCTCAGCGAGGGTTTCCGGCACGATTTCTAGCCATATTGAAACAAGATTCGTGCCACCACTGCGCGCCGCGTAACACTTTGAAAACGCTATCGCTTCGATCCGCGGCCGGAACAGCATCGCGCTTCATTGCACGCTCTTGCGGCAAGTGGCCGGTCAAAAACTAGGCAGCACCTGGCGACTGCCCTCGCAAGGAGCAGCCTTCGCAGGAATTCTGAAAGCTAAGCGGCCTTGAGCAGTGGTGGTTGCGCCGGCCTGATCAACGCGAAGGCGAGCTGGATGATGCCGCCGGCAAGACCCAGCGCGACGCCGATGCGCCAGGCCATGGTGTAGGAGCCGAGCGAGTCGTAGATCAGCCCTCCTCCGTAAGCGCCGAGGAAGCTGCCGACCTGGTGGCTCATGAAGGCGAGGCCCTGGATCATCGCCTGCCAGCGCAAGCCGAACATCTCGGCCACCGCGCCCGCGACCAGCGGACCGACGCCCATCCAAAGAAAGCCCATGATCGCGCCGAACAGCAGCGTCGAGCCGGGCGTTGCCGGCAGCATGAAGTACCAGGCGAGCGCCAGCGAGCGCAGGATGTAGATCGCGCCGAGCAGCGCCAGCTTGTTCCAGCGCTGGCCGGCCCAGCCGAAGAACAGCGAGCCCAGCACGTTGAAGCCGCCGATCATGCCGAGCGTCTGCGCGCTCAGCATCGGATCGAGCCCGCAGATCGCGAGATACGACGGCAGATGCGTGGTGAGGAAGACGAGCTGCATGCCGCAGACCATGTAGGCGCAGGTCATCACCACGAAGGCTGCGTTGCCGAACGCGGTCTTCGCCGCCGTCGCCGCGGTGGCGTTGCCGATGTCGTCGCCAGCGGGCTTCGGCAACGGAATCTTGTCGACGCGCCCGGCGTACAACGCCGCCGGGATCATGAAGATCGAGAGAATGACAAAGCCGGCAAGTCCGACGCGCCAACCGAAACCCTCATTGAGCATCTGGCCGATCGGCGCCGACAGCAGCGCGCCGAGCGAGCCCGCGGCGGAGACCATGCCGAGCACTGTCGAGCGTACCGTCTCCGGCACCGCGCGCGCCGAGACCGACATTGCGATCGCATTCGCGGTGCAGGCGAGCGAAAGGCCGATCAGGACACCGGCGCCGATCATGATGGCAACGAGCCCATGCGCCGTCGTCATCAGCACGAGGCCCGCGATGTAGGCCAGCGCGCCGACCACCATGATCGGGCGAAAGCCGTAACGCACCGTCATCGCGCCGGCGACCGGCTGCAGAAAACCCCAGGCGAGGTTCTGCACCGCGAGCGCCAGCGTGAAGTGGGATATCGAGATGCCGATGTCGTGCGTCAGCGGCTGCATGAAGATGCCGAGGCTCTGCCGCAGCCCCATGCTCAGCGTGAGCATGATGGAGGCGCCGATCAGGATGGGAAGGGTGGGACGCAGGACCTGCAACAGGGGCATTGTTCTTATTCTCCCATAACGGCACGGCACGCGTGCCATGGCCTGCGATTCATGCATGTTTTGGTTACACAGACCTGTGCACTTAGGCTATACAGGGGGCCGACTGTCAAGCGAAGAGGATCACGGCTGGCGCATGGCTTCCCCGCCTCCCAAACAGACCATGAAGGAGCGGATCCTCGAGACCGCTGACAGACTGTTCTACCTGCAAGGCATTCGCGCCATCGGCGTCGACACCATCGCGGCCGAGATCGGCATCAGCAAGCGCACGCTCTACAACCACTTCCCGTCGAAGGACGCGCTGATAGAAGCCTATCTGCAACGCCGCTTCGTGCAGCCGCGTCCCTCCGACAAGCCGCCGGCCGAGCAGATTCTCGCAACCTTCGATTCGCTGGAGCGGCGCTTCTCGGCGAAGGACTTTCGCGGCTGCCCGTTCGTGAACGCGGTGGCCGAGCTCGGGCCGGAGGACGAGGATCGCACCTTCAGGAACATCGCAATCGCCTTCAAGGAAAGCCGCCGGCTCTGGTTTCGCGATCTGCTGCGGCGGCTCGGCGTCGCCGATGCCGAGGGACTTGCGACCCAGCTCACGCTGCTGGTCGATGGCTCGATCGCGCAGGATCTGGTGCGCGACGATCCGGCGATGGCGCACGCGGCCAAGGAAGCCGCGCGCGTGTTGCTGGCAAATGCAGGCGTCAAGGTCGGCAGCCCCGCCCCCGCCGGCAAGAAACGCGCCGGATAAATCCGGTTGCGTGCGGAAGTCAGGTTTGGTTGTTAACACCGACCGCAGGCCACGGCATTCCCGGCTGGATATTCCGTCCGGCGAGATTGGCAGCGACCGCGCGAAGACCTGCTACTTAGAAGACTTGCGGCACAACAGGGGAAACGACCATGGAAGATCTGAAGGTGACGGCCACCGGCTATGATTTCGCGCCGGCGCGCGCGGCCATGCAGCGCTACATCGACAACGATCTCCTGTCCGGCATCTCCTGGACGGTTCTGGTCGGGCGCGACATCGCTGACACGGGCTGCGTCGGATGGGCCGACAAGGAAGCGCAGATTCCGTTGCGCACCGATCACATCTTCCGCGTCTTCTCCAACACCAAGCTGATCACCTCCTGCGCGGCGCTGCTGCTGGTCGAGGAAGGCCGCTTCCGGCTCGACGATCCGATCGAGACCTTCATCCCGCAACTCAGAAACCGCAAGGTGCTGCGGCCGGGCGCGACGTCGATCGACGACACCGAACCGGCGCAGCGGTCGATCACCATTCGCCATCTGCTGAGCCACTCGGCCGGCCTCAGCTACGGCCTGTTCGATCCGGGCACACCGATCTTCAAGGCCTACAACGAGCGCAAGATCCTCAATCCGATGACGACGCTCGCCGACATGGTCGACGGTCTGTCCGATCTGCCGCTGGTGTTCCATCCCGGCTCGTCGTGGGAATATTCCGTTGCCATGCACGGCTGGTCGAGGTGGTGAGCGGCCAGCCGTTCGACAAGTTCATCAAGGCGCGCATCCTCGATCCGCTCGGCATGGTCGACACCGGCTTCCATGTTCCGGAGAAGGATCACAACCGGCTCGTCGCCTATTACGCCGGCGCCGATCTGATGGACCCGATGAAGCCCGGGCTGACGCGCACCGACAACGCGCCCTATCCTGGCGCCTATCTGCGCCCGGTGCCGCGCTTCAATGGCGGCGGCGGCCTCGTCTCGACGCTGCATGACATGGTCGCGCTGATCCGCAGCCTCTTGCCCGGCGGGCCGACGCTGCTGAAGCCGGAGACGATCGCAGAGGCGATGACCAACCAGCTCACGCCGGGCCAATGGATCCGCTTCGCGATGATGGGCGAGCAGCCCGGCAAGACCTATGGTCTTACCGGCGGACTGATCCTCAACCCCTCCTCGATCGATCATCCCGACGCCGCCGGCGAACTCTATTGGGGCGGTGTCGCAGGCACGCAGTGGTGGATTTCGCCCAAAACGGGCATCGCCGGCGTCATGATGGCGCAGCGCCAGATGGCGTTCGTCCATCCGTTCTCGTTCGAGTTCAAGCGGATGGCCTATGACGCGGTGAGACGCGGCCGCTAAGGGCACTTCGTAGCCCGGATGGAGCGCAGCGAAATCCGGGAAGCTGGTGCAAGCGGCGCGATACCCCGGATTGCGCTTCGCTGCATCCGGGCTGCGAGATCGCGCTACGCTGCCGCAGACACCACGCGGTTGCGGCCGTCGTGCTTGGCGCGATAGAGCGCGGTGTCGGCGCGCTTGAGCACATCGGTGACCTGCTCGCCCTTGCGCTCCAGCGTGGTGAGACCGATCGAGATCGTGACGGTGATCCGCTTGCCGCCCTTGTCGACGGTGAAGGGCTCGCCCGCGATCGAGCGGCGCAGCCGCTCGGCGACCATCCCGGCGACATGCAAGTCGGTCTCGGGCATCACGATCACGAACTCCTCGCCGCCATAGCGGCAGGCAAGATCGATGCCGCGGATAGACTTGCGGATACGGACGGCGAATTCGCGCAGCACATCATCGCCGGCATCGTGGCCGTAGGTGTCGTTGATCGCCTTGAAGTAGTCGATGTCGAGGATCATCAGCGCCAGCGGCTTGCCGCGGATCGAGGCCTGCTCCGCCAGCGTCGCGAGGTGGCTTTCCATGTAGCGCCGGTTGTTGAGACCGGTCAGCGCATCCGTGATCGCCATCTCGATCGAGTTCTGCACATTGTCGCGCAGATGATCGGTGTAGCGGCGGCGGCGGATCTGCGTGCGCGCACGCGCCAAGAGCTCGTTCTTGTCGACCGGACGCAGCAGATAGTCGTTGACGCCGATCTCGAGCCCGCGCATCAGCCGCGTGTTGTTGTCGGCATCCGAGATGGCGAGGATCGGGACCTGGCGCGTGCGCTCCAGCGAGCGGGCCTGGCTGCACAGCCGCAGGCCGTCGTAATTGTCGAGGCTGAGCGACACGATCAGCAAGTCGTAATTGCCCTCGGCGGCGTGGAACAAGGCTTCCGACGGATTGATCTCGACGTCGACGGTATGCTCGGCCGAGAGGATCGGCGCCAGCTTCTCGTAGGACGACGGCCGGTCGTCGACGAGGAGAATGCGGCCGCCGGTGCCCTTGTCGGCGATCGCGCTGCGCTCGGGCGCCTGCATGCCGATCTCAAGCGAGGTGATGGCGCGCATGCGCAATTCGTCGGTCATCATTTTCAGCCGCGTCAGCGAGCGGACGCGCGCGATCAGCACGACGTCGGACACCGGCTTGGTCAGGAAGTCATCGGCGCCGGCTTCAAGGCCGCGCACGCGATCGGCCGGGCTGTCGAGCGCGGTGACGATGACGACCGGAATGAAATGGGTCGCCGGATTCGACTTCAGCCGGCGGCAGACCTCGAAGCCGTCCATGTCGGGCATCATGACATCGAGCAGGATGATGTCGCATTCGGCGCGTGCGCAAATTTCCAGTGCCTCGGTCCCGTTGGAGGCAGTCAACACATCGAAATATTCGGCTGACAGACGGGCTTCCAACAACTTGACGTTCGCCGGAACGTCATCGACCACGAGGATACGCGCGGACATTGCACCACAACTCCCCTATCCGATAAAGCGTCGGACAGTCTCAATAAATTTGCCGACCGAGATCGGCTTGGACAAATAGGCTTCGCAGCCGCCCTCGCGGATACGTTCTTCGTCGCCCTTCATGGCGAAGGCGGTGACCGCGACCACCGGAATTGCGCGCAGATCGGGATCGTCCTTGATCCAGCGCGTGACCTCCAGGCCGGAAACCTGGGGTAGCTGGATGTCCATCAGGATGAGGTCGGGGCGCAGCTTGCGGACAAGGTCGAGCGCTTCGAAGCCATTGCTGGTGCCCGAAGTCTGATAGCCGTGCGCTTCCAACAGATCGCGAAAGAGCTTCATGTTGAGCTCGTTGTCCTCCACGATCAGGACGGTTTTGGCCATCCCGTCCCTCCCAAACCCAGGAGACGGGCCCGGCTGCGGTACCTCACGCACCGCGCTCGGGGCGCGTCGAAAATGTGAATTCAAACTAGCGCCAGAATCGCTCTAACCCGTTAACCCGAAGTCCAACTTCCGCAGCGTGGTTTCCGTTGCTTGAACACATGAGGAAGACTCGGGCATGATGGGCCTCTCAATAGAGACCATAAGTTAACGGAAAGGCAAACCGGCGCGTTGAAAAAGCCTGTTCACAACCCCCGGGAAGTTGCTGAAATCGTTGCGATTCAGGCGCTCGGCTTCATTGCCGGCGATCCCGAGCGGCTGGGCCTGTTCCTGGCTGAAACCGGAATCGGTCCAGAGACGCTGCGGAACGCCGCGTCCAACCCTCAATTTCTTGCGAGCGTGCTCGATTTCGTGATGCGCGACGACGCCACCGTGAAGGCGTTTGCCAGGGCCTCGGAACTGCACCCGACCAATATCGCCGCCGCCCATCAGGCGCTGGGCGACCCGAAATGGGAGCGCGACGTGCCGTGACGACGGCAGCGGCAGCTTCCGACGGCCCCCTCAGTTTCTGCCGAGACTGCCTCGGCGACCTCGATATCAAGGTGAAGCGATGCAGCCATTGCGGCTCGCCGCGGCTGGTGCGTCATCGCGCCCTGCCCGCGCTGGCGCTGGCGCACATCGACTGCGACGCGTTCTATGCCACCGTCGAGAAGCGCGACAATCCCGAGATCGCCGACCGCCCGGTCATCATCGGCGGCGGCAAGCGCGGCGTCGTGTCGGCCGCCTGTTACATCGCCCGCACCTATGGCGTCCGCTCGGCGATGCCGATGTTCAAGGCGCTGGAACTCTGCCCGGATGCGACCGTAATTTCGCCGGACATGGCGAAGTATGTCCGGGTCGGGCGCGAGGTGCGGCAGGCGATGCAGGCGCTGACGCCGCTGGTCGAGCCGCTGTCGATCGACGAAGCCTTCCTCGATCTCGCCGGCACGCAGCGCGTCCACGGCATGATCCCGGCCAAGGTGCTCGCCAAATTCGCCCGCGATGTCGAGCGCGACATCGGCATCACGGTGTCGGTCGGGCTGTCCTGCAACAAGTTCCTCGCCAAGATCGCCTCCGACCTCGACAAGCCGAGGGGCTTTGCCGCGCTCGACCAGGACGAGGCGCGCGAGATGCTCGCCAGCAAACCGGTCGGCTTCATCTACGGCGTCGGCCCTGCGACCCAGGAGAAGCTGGTGCAGCGCGGCTTCCGCATCATCGCCGACCTGCAGCGCGCCGACGAGAACGAATTGATGAAGCAGTTCGCGAGCGAAGGCCGCCGGCTGTGGCGGCTCGCGCGCGGCATCGACGACCGCAGCGTGGTGGCCGATCGCGGCGCCAAGACGATCTCGAGCGAGACCACCTTCGAGACCGACATCCGCGACTTCGCAACGCTGGAAAGACTGCTCTGGAAACTGTCCGAGAAAGTCTCGGCGCGGCTGAAGACCAGCGAGCTCTCGGGCTGTACCATCACGCTGAAGCTGAAGACCGCGGACTTCCGCCAGCGTACCCGTTCGCAATCGATCCAGACCCCGACCCAGCTTGCCGCCAAGATCTTTGCGGTGTCGCGCGAGATGCTCGCGAAGGAAGTCGACGGCACCGCCTTCCGCCTGATGGGCACCGGCGTCAGCGCGCTGCGCCCGGGCGCGCAGGCCAACGATTCCGACATGCTCGACCGCCGCTCGGCGCACGCCGAACGCGCGATGGACAATCTGCGCAGGAAATTCGGCAATGCCGCCGTGATCAGGGGCATTGCCTATGAGGGGCCGCAGAAGAGCGAGGGGGAGTAATTCATCGTTGACGTCATCCCCGCGCAAAGGCCTCGCCTTTGTCGCTGGAGGCGCGAGCGGAGCGAGCCTTGAAGGATGACCGGAAAGCCTCGGGCCGTCGCCCTTCGAGACGCGCGCGATGCGCGCTCCTCAGGGTGACGGTACTCAGCGTCACGATGCCCTTCTCAATCCGCGACCGCAACCGCCTCGATCTCAATCAGCCATTCCGGCGCCGCGAGCGCGGTGACGCCGACCAGCGTAGAGGCCGGCGGCTCCATGCCCTCAAAGAACGCCGAACGTGCCTTGCCGATGATGGGACGGAGCTCCGGCTTGTAGCCGACGACGAAGGTCGTGATCTTCACGATATTGGAATAGCTGGCTCCGGCGGCCTTCAGCGCCATGCCGAGGTTCTGCATCACCTGCGTCGTCTGCGCGGCGAGATCGCCGGCGCCGACCACGCGGCCCTCCTCGTCGACGGAGACCTGTCCCGAAATGTAGATCGTGCGCGCGCCGGAGGCGACGACGACGTGGGAGTAAGCCGGATTGTGATGCAGGCCGCTGGGGCGAAGGTGGTTGAGCTCGCTCATGAGGTGCCTCCCTGACACGTGCGTTTTGGGAAGCGTACTCGTGTCGGACGGTTCCGGCCAGTGCGGTGTCGTGGAGTGCTCGGGCTTGCTCCGCCGTCGTCCCGACGAAAGCCGGGACCCATCCACCGAAGGTGATTGTTGTGCGACGCTGGGGCCACAGCCCCCTTCAACAACTCACCCCTGTGGTGATGGGTCCCGCTTCGCTTGCCCGGGACGACGCTGAGTGGGTGGCGATAGCCAGCCCTCACTTGCAGGGCTTGGAATCCCTGACGTCGAACTTGTCCAGCGCGCCCGAGATCACGAAATCGTTGTAGTCCAGCACCAGCGCACGGGAGACGCCGTTCTCGTACAGCTCGAACGACATCGCGTAGACCGGCGTCTGCTCGCCGTCCTTCGCGCGCGCGTCGCTGTCGTAATAGCTCACCGTCACCGGCCAGCGCGTCATGGCCTTCATCGCATTGCTCGCCGTCGACGGATCGGGCGATGACGGCGCGCGGTCGCCTGTGATCGGCCGGCCGATCACGGTCAGCGTGTTGTAGATCTTCTCGCCGTTGTCGGAGCCGTCATAGACGGTCTGCTCGAGCACCGACTTGCCGTCGCGGGCGGCAGCGATGATGTGCTGGATCTGCTCGGTCGGGAACACGATCTTGCCGTCGATATTGAACGTCTTCTTCACCGGCTGGGTCAGCTTCACGGTGATATGATCGCCGACCCGCTCGGCGATGCCGTCGACCGGCGACGATTCGCTGTCGTTCATCCGCGTGTCGATCTTGAAGCGGTAGCTTTTGCCCGACGCGTCCTCCCAGGACGTGGAGCGAAGATCGGACAGCGTCACCTTGCCCTCGCCGCTGTCGAGCTCGGACACCTGGCGGAATTCGGAGGTGTAGCCTTCGCAGGAGTTGCCGGAGAAATTGTAGAGGATGCGCCCGCGCGCATCGCTGACCGAGTTGGAGCCGCGCGATTTCACCAGGCTGAGGTCGTAGAGCGCCTGATGCGCGAGAAACGGCCCGCTTGCCGCAGCGACCGCGGGCCCCTGAACCAGGCCGGATCCTGCGGCAACGGCGATCGCAAACACCAGGGCACGCGACGGAGTCCGGAACGGCAGGGTCATGTGGTTTCCTCAAGGAGGCAGGGATTCGCCACAATAGTGACGGTGGTATTGCGCCGCAACTGGGGCAAGTCTGACAAAATGGCAATGTATGCAGCGAAATTGCCGTCATTTTCGGCAGCTTTCCGTGCGATTCGGCACGTCATGGCCGCGTTGTCCTCACCTTACCGTCGCTTGCAACCGGCGGCACGATGCGCGAAACAATCGAAACAAACTTGGCCCTGACCGCGTTTCAGGCTTCGTGCAATCCAATTGGGGGACCAAAAATGGCGGGTACCGTCGAACAAAAACTGGCGTCACAGGGCATCACACTTCCGGAGCCGACCTCCCCGGTCGCAAACTATGTCCCCTTCGTCCGCAGCGGAAACCTGCTGTTCGTGTCCGGCCAGGTCTGCTTCAACGCCGAGGGCAAGCTGATCGCCAAGGGCAAGCTCGGCGCCGGCGTCACGCTCGAACAGGGCGCCGCTGCCGCGCGCGGCTGCGCAATCAATCTGCTGGCCCAGATCAAGGCCGCGCTCGGCGACCTCGACAAGGTCGTGCGCGTGGTGCGGCTCGGCGGATTCATCAATTCGGCGCCCGACTTCTTTGACGGGCCGAAGGTGCTGAACGGCGCCTCCGACCTGATGGTCGAGGCGTTCGGCGACAAGGGCCGCCATGCCCGTACCACCGTGGGCGTCGCCTCGCTGCCCGCGGACGCTGCGGTCGAAGTCGAAGGCGTGTTCGAAGTCGCCTGATCGATGCGCGCTCCTGATTGGCTGACGAAACGGCCGGTTGCCCATCGCGGCCTGCACGATGCCGCACGCGGCATCATCGAGAACATGCCGGCCGCGGCCACCGCCGCGGTAGCCGGCAACTTCGCCATCGAGTGCGATATCCAGCTCACCGCCGACGGCGAGGCCATGGTGCATCACGACGATGCGCTCGGCCGCCTCACCGAGGGGGCGGGGCTGCTGGCAACCAGGACGGCGGCCGAGCTGAAGGCCGTCAAGTTCAAGGACACCGCCGAGCAGATGATGACGCTCGGCGATCTCTGCGCGCTGGTCGCCGGCCGCGTGCCGCTGGTGGTCGAGGTGAAGAGCCATTTCGACGGCGACCGCAAGCTGGTGCGGCGGATGGCCGAGGTGCTGGCGTCCTATTCCGGCCCGGTGGTCGGCATGTCCTTCGATCCCGACCAGGTGCTGGCGCTGCGCGAGATCATGCCGAACCTGCCGCGCGGCATCACCGCCCAGCGCACCTATGACGACGGCCATTGGGACAAGCTGACGCCAGCACAGCGCGACAGCATGCTATACCTGCGGCACGGCTTTACGACCGAGCCGCATTTCGTCGCCTATTGGGTCAACCAGCTGCCGGCACCGGAGCCGTGGATCGCCCGCAACGTGTTCGGCTGTGCGCTGCTGGCCTGGACCGTGCGGACGGTGGAACAGCGCGAGCGCGCGGCGCGCTACGCCGACCAGATGATTTTCGAGGGGTTTGTGCCGGGAACCTGACATGTCCGAGACATGCCCTTGCAGTCTTGAACTCGTCGCTGCGACGCACGATGTTGGCGAGGGTTGGTCGTCATCGGCGATGGCGCAATGCGGGGCATGATCCGGACGTGGAGCCAGCTGTTCCGGAAAGATCACGCTCAAACGAGGCACCGGTCTTCATTCTCGATGGCGTCTTCTGAAATCACCCTAGAGGCTGTAGCCGACATCGGCGGCATTCCGGCCGCCGAATGGGACGCCTGCGCCAATCCCAAGGCGGATGCGGACAGCATCCATCACCTCGACACGCTGGCCTCGCCCGGTTCCGCAAAGGATTGCCAGACCACCGCAAGTTCGAGCTATAACCCATTCGTTTCCCACGCCTTTTTTGCCGCCGCCGAAGCCTCCAAGTCGGCCTGCCCGCGGACCGGCTGGGGCCCGCGGCATCTGATCGCGAAGCTCGATGGCCGGATCGTCGGCGTCGTGCCCTGCTATCTGAAATCGCACTCGCAGGGCGAATACGTGTTCGACCGCGGCTGGGCCGAGGCCTACCACCGCGCCGGCGGCAGCTATTACCCGAAGCTTCAGGTGTCGGTCCCCTTCACGCCCGCGACCGGGCCGCGGCTGTTGATCCGCGACGGCGTCGACCGCGAGGTGATCGGCTCGGCGCTGGCGCGGGGCCTGCGGGCGCTCTGCAACGCCACCGAGGCGTCCTCCGTGCATGTGACGTTCGCCCGCGAGGACGAGGCCAGGTTCCTCGGCGCCCACGGTTTCCTGCAGCGGACCGACCAGCAGTTCCACTGGCACAATCAGGGCTACAAGACCTTCGACGACTTTCTCGGTTCGCTGAACTCCCGCCATCGCAAGGGCATCAAGCGCGAGCGCCGCGAGGCGGTCGCCGCCGGGATCACCATCCACTGGCTGACCGGCTCGGACATCACCGAGGACGCCTGGGATGCGTTCTTCGAGTTCTACATGGAGACCGGCTCGCGCAAATGGGGCCGGCCGTATCTGACCCGAGAATTCTTCTCGCTGATCGGCGAGACCATGAGCCGGGACGTGCTGCTGGTGATGGCCAAGCGCAACGGCCGCTGGATCGCAGGCGCGATCAACTTCATCGGCTCGGACACGCTGTTCGGCCGCAACTGGGGCGCCATCGAGCACCACCCGTTTCTGCATTTCGAGGTCTGCTACTACCAGGCGATCGATTTCGCGGTTCAGCGCGGGCTCAAGGTGGTCGAGGCCGGCGCGCAGGGCGAGCACAAGCTGGCGCGCGGCTACCTGCCGCAGACCACCTATTCGGCGCATTTCATCGCCGATCCCGGGCTGCGCCGTGCGATCGCCGATTACCTCAAGCGCGAGCGCGACTATGTCGCCGAGGTCGGCCGCGAGCTCACCGAGGCCGGCCCGTTCCGCAAGACGGTCGACGACGACGCTTGACGTCTCCGCCGCCAGCTAGGCAATAAATCAGCATCATCGAGGAGCCGCCGCCATGCCCGCCGCCTACGACAACAACAACATCTTCGCGAAGATCCTGCGCGGCGAGCTGCCCTGCTACAAGGTCTATGAGGACGAGCACGTGTTCGCGTTCCTCGACATCATGCCGCGCTCGCCGGGGCACACGCTCGTGATCCCGAAGGCCCCTGCCCGCAACATCCTCGACATCAAGCCCGACGACTACGCCCATGTCGCGCGCGCCTCGCACAAGATCGCCGCCGCCGCGATGAAGGCGTTCGAAGCCGACGGCATCACGGTGCAGCAATTCAACGAGCCGGCCGGTGGCCAGGTCGTCTTCCATCTGCACATGCACGTCATGCCACGCAAGGACGGCGTCGCGCTGCTGCCGCCCGCGAGCCACAAGGAAGACGGCAAGGTGCTGGAGGCCAGCGCGGCGAAGCTGATCGCAGCGTTGAAGTAATCCCCGCTGTCATTCCGGGGCGCGCGGAGCGCGAACCCGGAATCTCGAGATTCCGGGTTCGATGCTTCGCATCGCCCCGGAATGACCGGTTGAGAGATTCTACTCCGTCTCGAAGTCCCCGGCCTGCGGCGGGGCGAGCGGAGTGAACTCGCAACGGTCGGGCTTGACGTCGATCAGCGGCGTTTCGTCGAGGCAGTCGAGGCCGCGCACCAAAATGACGTTGCGCTCGACGCCGACCAGCTTGACGATCGCGGTGCCGATCGGATTGGGGCGCACCGGCGAGCGCAGCGAGAAGGTGCCGCGGGTGTTGCCGTTGTTCTTCGGGCTTTGCAGCACGATGTCGCGGCGCGACTGGTGCAGCCAGTACAGCACCTCGAGATTTGAATAGAAATCGACGCCCTTGATCGCGGCGACCCAGGGCTCGAAAATCTCGAGCCGGCACACCGGGCCGTCATGGCGCCCCTGCCGGGGCGTCGCCAGCCGCGAGGTCCAGGGCGTGCGGATGCGGCCGATGAAGACCAGCCCGGCATCGCGCGCCGTCGGCATGTCGACGGCCACCTCGCCCTGGCGCAGTTCCATTTCACGTACCATGTCTCAATCCAGCGATATGTTCAGCGCCTTGACCACGCCCGCCCATCGCGCGCGATCGGTATTCACGAACTCGTCGATCTCGGCCTGGCTCTTCGCGCGGAGCGGCGGGAAACCGATCTTGAGCAGCGAAGCGCGGAACGCTTCGTCGTTCAAGGCCCGGTCGAGGCTCGCCTTGATCTTGTCGGCGATGTCGTCAGGCACCCTCGACGGCGCTGCGATACCATACCAGACGCTGACCGCATAATCGGGATAGCCGCTCTCGGCGATCGTCGGCAGATCGGGCAAATCGGGGATGCGCTCGGTCGAGCTGACGCCGAGCGGCCGCAGCATGCCCGATTTGACCGGCGGCAGCGCGGTGCCGAGCGTGTCGAACATCAGCTGGATGTTGCCGGACAGCAGATCGGTCAGCGCGGGTCCTGCGCCCTTGTACGGCACGTGGGTCATCTCGACGCCGGCCATCTGCTTGAACATCTCGCCGGCGAGATGAACCGTGCCGCCGGTGCCCGCCGATCCGAAATTGAGTTTTCCGGGATTCTTCTTCGCGTAAGCGACGAACTCCGCGATCGTCCTCGCCGGCACCGACGGGTGCACCTCCATGATCATCGGCGCGTCCGTGATGACGGACAGCAGGCGAAAATCCCTGGCCGGATCGTAGGGCAGCTTCTTGTAGAGCATCGGATTGAGCACGAAGATCGAGGCGGCCGTCACGAACAGCGTGTAGCCGTCGGGATCGGAGCGCGCCACGGCCTCGGCGCCGATCGCGCCCTGCGCACCGGCCTTGTTCTCGACCACGACCACCTGTTTGAAATCGCGCCCGAGATATTCGCCGACGATGCGGCCGAGCACGTCGGTCGGCCCGCCCGCGGCATAGGGCACCACGAGCTTGATCGGCCGCGTTGGATAATCCGCAGCACGCGCCGGCAGCGTCGCCGCCAGCAATGCCGTCAGAGCAACAATGCATAGCGATGATGCGCGCCGCTGCATGCCGTTTCCCCGTTGTCTTGTTCTTGGGGAGCGAGAGTAGCGGATAATGCGGACGCCGCAATCAGCCGAGCCAGTATTTGCCTGCGATCATGACGATCTCGCCCGCGATCACGCCGGCGAAGATCGATTTCCTCGCCAGCATGAACACGACAAAGCCCGCGGCGACCGCGCCGTAGCGCAGCCAGTCCGGCACGCTGGCGAGCGCGCCCGGCGGCTGCACCACGATCTGCGCGATGATTCCGGCGAGGATCGCGGTGGCGACCGCCCTCACCCAGACCAAGAGTTCGGAGTTCTCGTCGATGCCGCCGCCGAACCACAGGCCGAGCATGCGCCAGATCTGGTTGGGGATGACGCCCGCCACGAACAGGATCGCCAGCGCGTGCCAGTCGCCGATGAAGGTACTCATGCGCGCACCCCGACGATGCCCGCCCTCGCCCGGTGCACGGCATAGGCAATGGTGCCCGCGACGACCCCGCTGACCAGGATGTCGACGCCGCTGTTCAGCATCGCCGCCAGCGGGAACAGCAATAGGCCGAGCACCAGCGCGATGACATCGGCGAGCTCGCGGCAGTTGCGCGCCGTGGAGAACAGGAAGGCGAGCGGCGTCAGCATCAGCATGCCGGCGGCGAACAGCGGCGTGAGGTTGGCCGCGAGCATGTAGCCGATCGTGTTGGCGATCAGGCAGACCGTGACCAGGCCGCAGCCGAGCCCGTGGATGAAGGCGATCCGCCGGTTGCGCGGCACCTGCGGCAGGAAGCGGAAGCATTCGACCCACAGCGTCACGGCGGTGAGATGCGCCACCAGGATCAGATGCCGGCGCTTGGTCTGTTCGGTCCGCATCATCGGCAACACCGACACCACCATCGGAAACAGGCGGATCGCGCTGACGGTGACCGCGATCGCCGATTGCAGCACGGTGGCGCCGGAGCCGAGTGTCGTGATCACGATGATCTGCGCAGGGCCAGCCCAGACGAACGCCGTGCTCGCCAGGGTCCAGCCCAGCGAGAAGCCGGAATCATGCGCCAGCGCGCCGATGCCGAGATAGGTCGCAAACAGCACCAGGGTCAGCACGGTCGCGCCGATCGACCGCGCGCCCCATAGGAAGGCGCGGAATGAGGTGTGCCATTGCGGAGAATCGAGCGGAGGAAGCGCCACGGGGAACCGGATGGTTTGCAATCGCGGCGGCTTAGGGCGCTGACAACGCAGGGTCAAGCAAGAGACGGCACAGGGCGGGTATGCGCCTTGGTAGCCCGGATGAAGCGCCAGCGAAATCCGGGGCCGCTCTTGCAACCGGCGAGAGCTGTCCCGGATTGCGCTTCGCTTCATCCGGGCTACCGATCCACGCAATCACGCCCTGTTCTTCAGCACGAAGCAAGCCCCGCCCGCCTTGCGGATGCGGTTGCACAGGCCGTCGGCCTCGGGGCGCGTGTCGGCGCCGATGCGCACCTGGTAGAAGGTCGCGCTGCCGCGGGTGCGTAGCCGCGAGCTCAAGAGGCTCGGATCCTGATCGCCGATCACGTTCGACAGCCGCTTGATGGCGCGGGCATACATCGCGAGCGCCTTGTCGCGGCTGAAGCCGGCGGCGAGCTGGACGCCCCAGACCTTGGCGGCCGACAGCGTGATGTGCTGCTCGAGCCCAGCGACGAACGGATTCGGCGCGCGCTTGAGCAGCGCCATCAGCTCGCGGCAGCTCGTGGTCGGCGCGCGCTGCGGCATCTTGCCGTTGCGCCCGGCAGCGGCCCAGTCGTCGACGCTGGAGCCGGTGATCGCGGAGACGTAATTGCGCGTCTCCTGCGGCATGTAGCCGGAGCCGGCGAGCCAATCCTGGATCCGGCGCGGGCCGGCATTGTAGGCCGCGGCCGCGAGGCCGAGATTGCCGAACTGGTTGCGCAGCTCGCTGAGGAATTCGGCCGACTTCGGCAGCGCCTGCACCGGATTGAACGGATCGAGCAACCCGCGCTCGTTTGCCGTGCCCGGCATGAATTGCGCGATGCCCTGCGCGCGCTGGCCGTTGCGGGTCATCGGACCAACCGCATCGGCCTGGAAGCGGCTCTCCTGCCAGATCACGCGCGCGAAGAATTCGAGCGGCAGATCGTTGGCCCGCGCCGCCGACTCGATCATCAGGCACATCGCCTCGCGGGTGTCGCTCTCGCGCACATCGTCCGCGGGCTTGTCGGTCGCCGCCGCGGGCTTCTCGGCCGGCGCTGCGGGCGTATCCGCCGGGGACGCGGCAGGTTTGTCGGCCGATGGTGCGGCCTGCTCTCCCGGCGGTGGCGCAGGCGGCTCCGCCGGCGCGGCCGCGGGCTGCTCAGCGGGCTTGTCCGGGGGCGGCGCTGCCGGCTGCTCGGTGCCAGGCGGCGGCGCCGGGGCCGCGGCCGGAGCGTCCTCCGCGCCGACGCGGGCCGGCGGCACCAGCAGCACAAGCATGACCAATGCGGCGCAACGACCGGTTCGCATGGCAATTCTGTTCCCGTGCGGGCGCGGCTTGACACCGCAAGCTCGTGGTCTAGCTATGGACTGAAATGATGGCGCGCAAAAGGGAGCGCAAAATGGCCGCAGCATCCGACGATCAACTCGGCTTTGCCCCCGATAACGACGCCCCGATCGGCTATATGAAGCGAACCCGCGATTATTACGCGGCTATCGGCTACACCACCCCCTACCGCTGGGCGCATTACACCTCCGCCCCGTTCCAGCCCCTGAAGAAGCCGCTGAACCAGTCCCGGGTCGCCATCATCACGACCGCGGCGCCGTTCGATCCGGCACGGGGCGACCAGGGTCCCGGCGCGAAATACAACGGCGGGGCCAAGTTCTATGCGGTCTATGACGGCGACACGTCAAAGCAGCACGATCTGCGGATTTCGCACATCGCCTATGACCGCACCCACACCACGGCGATCGACAACGGCACCTGGTTCCCGCTGGCACAGCTCAAGCGCCTCGCCGCGGCCGGCACGATCGGCGACGTCGCGCCGCGCTTCTTCGGCGCCCCGACCAACCGCAGCCACCGCGTCACCATCGAGACCGACGCGCCCGAAATCCTCAAGCGTTGCCGTGACGACAAGGTCGACGCCGCGGTGCTGGTGCCGAACTGCCCGGTCTGCCACCAGACCGTCAGCCTGGTGGCGCGGCATCTCGAGGCCAACGGGATTTCCACGGTCGTGATGGGCTGCGCCAAGGATATCGTCGAGCATGCCGCGGTGCCGCGTTTCCTGTTCTCCGATTTCCCGCTCGGCAATTCCGCCGGCAAGCCGCAGGACGTCGCCTCGCAGGCGTTCACGCTGGAGCTGGCGCTGCGCGTGCTTGAGCAGGCGCCCGGTCCGCAGACCACCGTGCAGTCACCGCTGCGCTGGAGCGAGGATGCTTCCTGGAAGCGCGACTACAGCAACGCCGATGCGCTCAGCGCCGAGGAGCTGGCCCGCCTGCGCCGCGAGTTCGACGCGCAGAAGGAAGTCGCCAAGGGCCTGCGCGAGCGCGTGGCGTAAGGCTCGGCGCTAGACACGAGCACTTAGCCAACTCAAGGCGTCGTCGCTCGGGCGACCTGTACGGCGGTGAGCATGCCGGTCCGTTCATGGCAGCCGAGATATTCGAAGAACTGCTCGTCGGCGCCTGCCAACGTGACCTCGTGATACAGCCTGAGCTTGGCGTTCGGCCCCAAGGTCGAGAGATACTTCATCGCCGCGCCAAAAATCCTGACATGGGTCGGGTGCGATTCCGCCCAGCGCTCGAGTGCCGCAAGGCTCTTCCACCAGCTCTGGCCGTAAGACTTTTCGGTCGGCCTGCCCTCCGCATCGACAACGCGCATGTAGCGGTTGGCATAGCAGCCGATCGGCACACCGTCGTCGCGCAGGAAATCCATGCCCTCGCGCAGCACCGGCTCGACATCGTCGAGATACATCTTGCGTTCCGCTGCCTCGGTATCGCTCCAATCCTGTCCGGAACGGATCAGGCAGAGATTGTCATGCGCGACCACACGGATGCGTGCGCCGTCGCGGATCACGCGCGGCTCGCCGCCCGGCGTCATCGCGTCGGTCTGCGACAGCGGGATACGGTCGCGCATGCCGCCCCAATAGGCGTGCTCCTGCACCTCTCCGCTCATGCCGTCGGCAAGCACCGCGACGCCCTCCGGACGGCCCAGCGACGAGAACAGCGTCTCGTAGCGCGCAACATGCGGCCGCAGCACCTCGATGAAGCGACCGACGCCATCGCCGGCGCCGCTGCCGGTCCAGGCCTCGCGCGCGCCGTCGAACCAGGCGTCGAAACGCCCGGCGTCGTCCCAATAGGCGACCGAGACGACGTTGGTGTAGCCGGCCTGGTCGACATATTGCGCGCGGTCCCAATGCGTCGGGCCGTTCTCGCCGGCAAAGCGTTTTGCGATCGATGCCAGCGCGTCGGTCGCCGCCGCGCTCCGCTCACCGCGATATTGTACGCCGAAATAGGCCATGATCACGCGCGTGACCGCGGGCTTGTGGCGCGCAACGAAGGACGGATAAGGCGGCGCGTAATCGTCGGGCACACGCCGATGACGCGATCGGACTGTCTGCAAATGAGATGGAATGGCGGATTCCATGGCAGTCGCCTCCGGTTGGATGTCGTGCTTTCAGCTCGCGGCCGCGTCGATCTCCTCAAGGCTGTCGAGCGGAAGCGCGAAATGCTCGACGCGCTTCGAGGGCTTCTTGTTCAACAGCAGACGCGTGACATCGGGGCGCGAATAGTGCCCGGCTGGATCGGCGGCATTCTTGGCGATCCCGATCGCGCCGAGATCGATATCGGCGAGCAGCAGGCCCTCCTGCTCGGGCGGCAGCTTCTCGGCGATCGAGCTGCCGTCCGGCCCGTAGATCGCGGCATGTCCGCCGCCGACATGCAGCAGCGCGTGCTTGTCGTCGCGGTCGCACATCTCGTCGACCATCGCCTGCGAGACCGTGGCGCAGGGCGCCAGCACAAAGCACGAGCCTTCGACCGCATAGACCCGCGAGGCCGCGTTGTTGACCTCCCAGCCGAGCGCCGGCGCGAACGGATCATACAGCGAGAAGCTCGGCCAGGCCGCGACATGGACCTGCTCGTTCTGGGCGTACATCGCGTATTTCGACAGCGGCTGCAGATGCTCCCAGCAGCACAGCGCGCCGAGCCGGCCGATGCCGGGACGGTCATGCACCGCAAGATCGCTGCCGTCGCCTTCGCCATAGACGGTGCGCTCGGCATGGGTCGGCCGCAGCTTGCGCCGCTTCGCGATGGTCTCGCCGTCGGGTCCGATCAGCCATTGCGCGAGGTAGAGGCTGCCGCCGTCGCGCTCGGACAGGCCGAGCACCGCGGTCATGCCGGCCTTCTTGACCGCGAGCCGCAGCTTCTCGGCCTGCGGGCTGTCGTAGCTCAGCGAGTTGTCGAAATAGCGCTGCACGAAGCCGCGTCCGATCGCCCAGGCCGGCGAGTCCAGCCAGATGTACCAGGGATAGCCGGGGATGAAGGCCTCGGGAAACGCGATCAGCTTCGCCCCTTTGGCGGCGGCCTCCTCGATCAGCGCGATGGACTTGGCGATGGAGGCGTCGAGGTCGAGCCAGGCAGGTGCGGCCTGCACCACCGCAACGCGGTATTTCGGATGTTCGATGCCCATGATGTCCTCCTCTCGCGGCCGACGCTTGCGGCCGGTTCGTGCTTGATCGGCCATGGCGGCCTCTGACATCATGCTGCCCCGGGACCGGGCACGCCGTTCGACCAGGACGGAAGGAAAATTCGACTGCGGAGGAGATTCCCCGGCCGTCCCCGGTATGAAGCTTGCTTTGTTTGCGTGGCCAGCGTTTGCACTCGTGAAGGGAGGAAATCATGCCGGCCCTGTTCACCACGGAAGACGCGCCCACCCATCGGCGCCTTGCGCTCTGGCAGGACATCGTCTGCGACGTGTTCGTGCAGCTCGACTGCAAGTCCGACCTCGGCACCGCCTTCCACGGCGCCATCACCAGCGCGCAGCTGGGCGCGGTGAAATGCTCGGTCGTCTCGTCGAGCCGGCAACGGGTGCTGCGTACCCCGTCGCGGATCGCTCGCGCCAGCGAGGATTTTGTTCTGTTCGCCCTCGGCCGGAGTGGCGCGGGCGCCGTGCTGCAGGACGGCCGCGAGACCGTGATCCAACCGGGCGAGTTCGCATTCTACGACACCACCCGGCCCTATGAATTGCGCTTCAACGCCGACTTCACGCAGACCATCTTCCAGGTGCCGCGCGCCATCCTGCACCGGCGCTTCGCCGGCACCCAGGGCTTAACTGCGACCACGTTCACATCGGATCGTCCCGTGCAGCGGCTCGCCTGGCAGTTCATCGCGGGGCTCTCCGAGATCGCCGACAAGCTCGATCCTGACAACGCGATCCGCCTCGCCGACCAGGCCGCCGACCTGCTGGCGATGGCAATGAGCGAGCGGCTCGGCGGCGCCGCGCTGCCCGCCTCGACCCACCGCTCCGCGCTGCTCTACCGGCTGAAGGCGCATGTGCTTGCGCATCTGCCGAACCCCGAGCTCAACCTCGCCGAGACCGCCGCCGCGCTCGGCATCTCGCCGCGCTACGTCAACAGCCTTTTGGCCGACGAGGACACCTCGTTCCAGCGCTTCGTGCTGGCGCAGCGGCTGGAGCGCTGCAAGCGCGACCTCGCCTCGCAGGCGCACGCGCATCGCCACATCGGCGAGATTGCATTCGCCTGGGGCTTTAACGATCTCTCGCATTTCGGCCGCGTGTTCCGTGACCATTACGGCCTGTCGCCGCGCGACTGGCGGCAAAGCCGGCTGCCGAACTAAAGCGTTCTCCGTGAAGCCAAGGGTCTCTTGCGGCGCAAAATAGCCGGGAATCCACGCCATCACGGATGCAAATATTTACACTAACTGCAACGGGTTCCCCCGGCGCACTTCTTTTCGCTGCGGCGGACCGGTACATTCGTGCCGTTCATTTGGAGGATTTCCCATGCAGGACCGGCGCCAGAACGTACGCGAGAAGGTGTTCTATGGTGCGGTTGCGGAGATCAATGAACGCGGCTCGACGATGGATTGCGTCGTCCGCAACATCAGCGAAGGCGGTGCCTGCGTTGAATTTAGCGATGCCGCGCACTTGCCCGAAGAGATGAATCTCAGCGTCGCACGCAAGGGCCGCTCGTTCCTGGCCCGCCTGATCTGGCGCCAGGCCAACAAGGTCGGCCTCGCCTTCCGGATCATGACTTCCGACACGCCGGTCAGCGATCTCGACGAGCGGGTCCGCCACAGCGAGATCAAGAAGCGGCAGCTGCAGCGACGCATCAACGAATTGCTCGGCCAGGGCTGAGCCGCCTCGGCTCGGAGTCTTCGTTTCCGTCGCGGCCGGCATCCGGCATTCGGGGTTGCAAAGGCCGGGCTAATCCAGCATGCGGTAATCCCCGCAACGCCGGAACCGAGAGCCACTCCACGACATGTCGTCCGCGATCATTGAGCATCCCGACGGGCTGCCGCAGCCGCAGCGCAATTGGGCCGTTCTCACGATCGCGCTCGGCCTCGTGATGGCCGTCGTCGACGGCTCGATCGCCAACGTTGCGCTGCCGACCATTGCCCGGGATCTGAACGCCAGCCCCGCGTTCTCGATCTGGATCGTCAACGGCTATCAATTGGCGATCACGATCTCGCTGCTGCCGCTGGCCTCACTCGGCGAAATCATCGGCTATCGCCGCGTCTATCTGGCGGGGCTGTTGCTGTTCACGCTGGCCTCGCTGTTCTGCGCGCTGTCGTATACGCTGCCGCTGCTGACGGTCGCCCGCATCCTGCAGGGGTTTGGCGCTGCAGGCATCCTCAGCGTCAACACCGCGCTGGTCCGCTTCATCTATCCGCATTCGCTGCTCGGCCGCGGCATCGGCGTCAACGCGCTGGTGGTCGCGATCTCCGCTGCGGTCGGCCCGACCATCGCCTCGTTCATCCTGGCGGTCGGGACCTGGCCGTATCTGTTCGCCATCAATGTCCCGCTCGGCATCGTCACGCTGGCGCTGGGCTGGCGCTTCCTGCCGCGCACGAGGCCGGCGGTTCACGCCTTCGACTGGCAGAGCGCCGCGCTGAGCGCCATCGCGTTCGGGTTCGGTATCAGCGCGATCGACAGCGCCGGCCATGGCGGGTCGCTGTATCTCTGCGCATTGGAGTTCGCGGTCGCCGCGGTCGCCTCGCATTTGCTGTACCGGCGGCAGCAGCATCTGCCCTCGCCGCTGCTGCCCGTCGACCTGCTGCGGATTCCGATCTTCGCGCTCTCGATCGGCACCTCGATCGCCTCGTTCTGCGGCCAGATGCTGGCCTTTGTCGCGATGCCGTTCTATCTGGAAAACCATTTCGGATATTCGGCGGTGCAGATCGGCCTGTTGATCACGCCGTGGCCGATTGCGGTCGCGTTCGCCGCCCCGCTCGCGGGCTGGCTGGTGGAACGCTATCCGGCCGGCCTGCTCGGCGGCATCGGCCTGCTGCTGTTCGCGACGGGATTGGGCACGCTGGCCTTGATGCCGGTCAACGCCACGCCGATCGACGTGGTCTGGCGCATGGCGCTGGCCGGCGCCGGCTTCGGCCTGTTCCAGACCCCGAACAACCGCACCATGATCGCCGCCGCCCCGCGCGAGCGCTCGGGCGGCGCCAGCGGCATGTTAGGGACCGCGCGCCTGCTCGGACAGACCATCGGCGCCGCTTTGGTGGCGCTGCTGCTGGCTCGCTATCCGGCTGACGGCACCCGGATCTCGCTGATGGTCGGCGTCGGCTTTGCCGTCGTGGGAGCTGTGCTCAGCACGCTCCGGCTGTCCTCGGCCGGCAGCCGCGGCGCCGACCGGGTGCGGGTCCAGGAGGGCCAGCGGCTGAAGGGCGAGTGACGGCGCGGAGACGCGCCTCCCACCGCCAGAAACAAAAAGGCCGGCTGTTCAGCCGGCCTTTTCGTTTGGTTGTTCGCTCGCGCCTCAGACCTTGACCATCGGTCCCTTTGAGGCCGGCCCCTTGGTGCCGCCTCCGCCGCCGTTGGGACCGCCCTTCGGCGGCTTGCGCTTGCGCGGCGGCAGGTTCTCGGGCTTCGGCGTGACCGGGCCCTCGACATATTCGAAGCCGATCTTGTCCTTGGCGGTCGCCTCGTCCTTGACCAGGATGACGCGGACGTGTCCGCCGCCCTTGAGCTGACCGAACAGCACCTCATCCGCGAGCGGCTTCTTGATGTGCTCCTGGATGATGCGCGCCATCGGACGTGCGCCCATCTGCTCGTCATAGCCGTGCTCGATCAGCCAGGCCTTTGCAGGCTCGGACAGCTCGATCGTGACGTCGCGGTCGGCGAGTTGCGCCTCGAGCTGCAGCACGAACTTCTCGACCACCATGCCGATCACCTCGGCATTGAGGTGCGAGAACGAGACGATCGCATCCAGCCGGTTGCGGAACTCCGGCGCGAACTGGCGATTGATCGCTTCGTGATCGTCGCCTTCCCGCTTCGAGCGGGTGAAGCCGAAGGCCTGCCGCGCAAGATCGGCCGCGCCGGCATTCGTGGTCATGATCAGGATCACGTTGCGGAAGTTGACCTGCTTGCCGTTGTGGTCGGTGAGCCGGCCATGATCCATGATCTGCAGCAGCACGTTGTAGAGATCCGGGTGCGCCTTCTCGATTTCGTCGAGCAGCACGACGCAATGCGGATGCTGGTCCACGCCATCGGTGAGCAGGCCGCCCTGGTCGAAACCGACATAGCCGGGAGGTGCGCCGATCAGGCGCGACACGGTGTGCCGCTCCATGTATTCGGACATGTCGAAGCGCAGCAGCTCGACACCGAGCGACGCCGCCAGTTGCTTGGCCACCTCGGTCTTGCCGACGCCGGTCGGACCCGAGAACAAGTAGCTGCCGATCGGCTTCTCCGGCTCGCGCAGGCCGGCTCGCGCCAGCTTGATCGACGCCGCCAGCGACTCGATCGCCTTGTCCTGGCCGAACACCGTGCGCTTCAGGGTCTGCTCGAGATGCTTCAGCACCTCGGCATCGTCCTTCGACACGCTCTTCGGCGGGATCCGCGCCATGGTCGCGATCGTGGTCTCGATCTCCTTAATGCCGATCGTCTTCTTGCGCTTGCTCTCGGCGACCAGCATCTGCGCCGCGCCGGACTCGTCGATCACATCGATCGCCTTGTCGGGCAGCTTGCGGTCGTGGATGTAGCGCGACGACAGCTGCACCGCCGCCTCGATCGCCTCGTTGGTGTATTTCAGCCGATGGTAATCCTCGAAATAGGGCTTCAGGCCCTTGAGGATCGCGATTGCGTCTTCCACCGTCGGCTCGTTGACGTCGATCTTCTGGAAGCGCCGCACCAGCGCGCGGTCCTTCTCGAAGTGCTGACGGTATTCCTTGTAGGTGGTCGAGCCCATGCAGCGGATCGTGCCCGAAGCCAGCGCGGGCTTCAGCAGATTGGACGCATCCATCGCGCCGCCGGAGGTGGCGCCGGCGCCGATCACGGTGTGGATCTCGTCGATGAACAGGATGGCGTTCGGATGCGCCTCCAGCTCCTTCAGGACCTGCTTGAGCCGCTCCTCGAAATCACCGCGATAGCGGGTGCCCGCAAGCAGCGTGCCCATGTCGAGCGAGAACACGGTCGCGGCCGCCAGCACTTCCGGCACATCGCTGTCGACGATGCGCTTGGCGAGGCCTTCGGCAATCGCGGTCTTGCCGACGCCGGCTTCGCCGACGAACAGCGGGTTGTTCTTCTGGCGGCGGCACAGCACCTGGATCGCACGATTGATCTCGGCATTGCGGCCGATCACCGGATCGATCTTGCCGTCGCGCGCCTTCTTGTTGAGGTTGACGCAATAGGTCTCGAGCGCCTCGCCCTTCTTCTTGGCGTCCTCGTTGCCCTTGGTCTCGGTTTCCTCGTCGACGCCGCGCACCGGCCGCGCCTCGGACACGCCGGGCCGCTTGGCGATGCCGTGGCTGATGTAGTTGACGGCGTCGTAGCGCGTCATGTCCTGCTCCTGCAGGAAGTACGCGGCGTGGCTCTCGCGCTCGGCGAAGATCGCGATCAGGACGTTGGCGCCGGTCACTTCCTCGCGACCGGACGACTGGACGTGAATCACCGCGCGCTGGATCACGCGCTGGAACCCGGCGGTCGGCTTCGCGTCATCGGCGCCGTCAGTCACCAGGTTTTCGAATTCGGTCTCGAGATAATTAACGAGGCTGGTCCTGAGCTTGTCGAGATCGACGCTGCAGGCCCGCATCACAGCCGCCGCATCCGAGTCATCGATCAGCGACAGCAGCAGATGTTCGAGCGTCGCGTATTGATGGTGACGCTCGTTTGCGATCGCCAATGCACGGTGCAGCGACTGTTCAAGGCTTTGGGAAAAAGTTGGCATTCGCGTCCTCTATGGCCCCCTGCCATCATGATCGCCATTACCGGGTCAGGCAATAACAACCTTCGTGATCGCCTTTGATATAGTTACGACGGATCGTGGCGAAAGACCGGTCCCGCGATGATGGTTTTCTTCTAAATTCGGGGCATGGGGGCGTCGCGCGGCGACGCCCGTGATCGTACGGGAACGCCGTTCACCACCATCAAAATCCGCGATGCAAGACCCGTTCCGCGCCTCGCGGCGGGTCAGTCGTTCCAGCGACCTATTTCTTTTCCATCACGCACTGCAGTGGATGCTGGTGCTTGCGCGCGAAGTCCATGACTTGCGTCACCTTGGTCTCGGCGATCTCGTAGGTAAAAACGCCGCACTCGCCGATCCCGTGGTGATGAACGTGCAGCATGATCTTGGTCGCCGCCTCGGCGTCCTTGTTGAAGAATCGTTCCAGCACGTGAACGACGAACTCCATCGGCGTGTAGTCGTCGTTCAGGATCAGGACTCGGTACAGGTTCGGACGCTTGGTCTTCGGCTTGACCTTGGTGATGACCGAGGTCGAGGGGCCGTTGCCCGTCCCATTGCGGTTGTCATCATTGTTCATTTTCGGCGCCGGCGCGGCGGCCACCGCCGGCATCGACGAAACCGGCTCGGAAATCGGGACTGTCAACGTGGATCGCAACATGGCTCAGGCGTTCGAATTCCCCAAGGGAAACCGGATGGCGGGAAACCGGATGGCAATTGGATGGTGGTCGCGATTGCCGCAAGACTGATCGCGGAACCCCCAGCAATGCTTTCCAGATTGCCGCTCCCGGTCCGATCCGGCGGCCGGATCGACTTCCCGAATATGGGCCTCGCGAGGCCCAGCCGCAAGCGCAGACCCGGCGCGGCCCACCGGTCCGATTCCGGGCGCGGCAACCCTCGGAAGGTTAATCATTTCTGCCCGATTTGACAAAGGAGTCGGGCGGCCAATTTAGACGCCATTGAGGATAGCGAGCGCTTTTGCCCGGCTTTTGAGCCTCCCCCGCGCCGCCCTGCCGGGTTTCCCGCGCCCGATTCACCATCTGTTTAGCGGCGCCGGTCGAGATGCCACCGCAATCCATTTCGACGAGAGTGCCATGCTTGGTTCAGCCATTTCCGATCGCGTCTGCGCGGTTGCTCGCCGGTTTTCCAGGGCAAATAACGGCAATGTCGCGGTGATCTTCACCTTCGCAATGCTGCCGCTCCTCGCTTTCGTGGGAGCCGCGATCGACTATACCCGCGCCAACAACGCCCGCTCCGCGATGCAGGCAGCCCTCGATTCGACCGCGCTGATGCTGTCCAAGGATCTGACCATGGGCAACATCACGGCTGCGGATATCCCGAGCAAGGCGCAGACCTATTTCACCGCGCTTTACACCAATAAGGACGGCCAGGGCATTTCCGTCACGGCGAACTACACCACCCCGACCTCGAGCGCGGCGGCCACCATCCTGCTGGGCGGATCCGGCCACATCAAATCCGATTTCATGCAGCTGGCCGGTTTTCCGACGCTGGGTTTCAAGAGTTCGACGACCACCACCTGGGGCAACGTCAAGATGCGCGTCGCCCTCGCCCTCGACAACACGGGATCGATGTCGGACGACAACAAGATCACCGCGCTGCGCAACGCGGTGGCCGGAACCGGCGGGCTGATCGACCAGCTCAGCGCGCTGAGCAAGAACAATGGTGACGTCTATATCTCCGTCATTCCGTTCGAGAAGGTCGTCAATGTCGGCACCAGCAATGTCGGTCAGAGCTGGATCGACTGGACCGACTGGCTCAATCCCCCGACCACGCAGCCCGCCAACGGCACCATGCAGGCAAGCCTGCCGATGAACTGGCACGCGGTCGGACCCGGTGCGCGATGCCCGTGGACCAACAACAACGGCGGCTTCACCTGCCAGAAGAGCCCGACAAATACGGGCAGCGCGAACTACATCCCCTCCAGCGGGACCTATTCAGGCTACATCTGCCCCAGCGTCGATGCGAACTCCTACACGCGCTACAATGGCTGCTGGGTGAGCACGCAGGTCGGCACCGGCGTGTTCTGCAGCGGCTCGACGTCGTGCAGCTGTCCGAAGAATTCGTCGGGTAACGATGTCTCCGGCTGCAGTTGCGGCACCTCCGGCGGAGTCTATCAATGCACCGGCAAGCTGTATACCCACGACTGGACGCAGCCCGGCCCCAACGACACGGCCGACAATCAGGGCCAGCCCCGGGTCAGCGCCGTCGTCGGATGGACCAACAATCAATGGACCTCGACCAACCAGATCCCCACCGTGAAAAACGACTGGCGGCAAGCGTCCACCAACCCGATCGGCAACTGGACGGGCTGCATCGCCGACCGCACCCAGCCGAATGATGCGACCGGCGTGCTGCCGGCGTCATCCGACGTCACCACGCTTTTCCCGGCCAACGAGCTCTTTGAGAACGGCTACTCCTACTGCAGCAGCAACTCCTCGCCGCAGCTCGAGCCGATCATTCCGTTGAGCTACAACTGGACCGCGCTCAAAAATGCGGTCAACGCGATGCAGCCGACCGGCGGCACCAACCAGGCGGTCGGCCTGGCGTGGGCATGGCAGTCGCTACTGGTGGGCGGCCCGTTGAACACGCCGGCGGAGGACTCCAACACCACCTACAACCGGGTCATCATTCTCTTGTCCGACGGTCTGAACACCGAGGACCGCTGGCCCGAATACGGCGACGGCCGCACGCAGGCCTCCGGCAACCCGATCGACGCCAGGCAGGCCCTGCTGTGCCAGAATCTGCAGGCCGCGAAGGACTCCAGCGGCCAACCGCTGTACACGATCTACACGATCCAGGTGAACACGCACTCGCCCGCCGATCCGACCTCGACCGTCCTGAAGAACTGCGCCAGCACGCCCGACAAATTCTTCATGCTCACCAGCTCGACCCAGATCCTGACGACGTTCAACACGATCGGAACGGCCCTCAGCAAGCTGCGGCTGGCCAAATAGTCGCCCGCTTGAGGCACAACAAAAAAGCCCGGCCAAACGGCCGGGCTTTTCGTTTGTCTTGGACGGCAACGCTTACTGAGCGGCGGGCGCGAACTTGGAGACCAGACCCTCATAGGGCTTGAAGGTCTGCTTGGCGCAGTCGCTGTACAGGCCGGCGATCTTCTGCGATTCCGCAACGAAGGTCTCGTAGGACGAGCGCAGGTACTCGGTCTGCGCCTCGAGCGCCTTGTCCAGCGACTTCACGCCCGACAGCTTCTCGACGAACGACTTGGTGTCCTCAAAGGACTTCTTGGCATAGTCGCCATAGGCGGTGGCGATGGCCTGAACGCCGCTCTGCAGGTTGTTCGCCGACGCGGTGACCGACTCGAAATGCTCTTTGCCGTAGTTCTGAATGTCTTCGATCTTGACCATGGATGGAATTCCTTTTCCCAGACTTGAAGGCGCAAATTCCCATTGCCGGGAAGCTCCCGGCCCCCTGACGCCGATAGCCATATCGCATCGCACAATAGAGTCAACGAATATTGTGCATCGCACAATCCCACAACCCCGAATCTCCGGCATTCGCGATAAACCCCGGGGGACTACGCAACGGTTGCTTAATCTTTTGGAAACTCGGTCCGCCTAACCTGATTCCCGGACTTTGTTCGCCTTCCGACAGACAGCCTCGAAAGCTGTTTGTGAACAACACCTTAGCTAGAAGAGCGACCTGAGCCGCCACCTCGGCCGATGGTTCTGCCCGAAGTGGTTTGTTGCGCAGGCAAGGATCGATGGCCGCCGGGCACAATTTCGCCTCACGAGCCAGTGATCTAGATAGAAATTGGGACGGGGAAGTAGATGCTTCGAACAACCTTGGCCTCCTCGCGGGCGCTGCGAGTTGGCGTTCTTGGGCTCGTTACCGTCACGACGGCGATCCTGATCACGAGTGATAGCGCCGAGGCGCGCCGTCACCGGCGCCACTACGCCCGTCACCACCACAGCCAGGAAGCGCGCGAGAGCTACAGCCCGCAATTCGCGTCGATCATCGTCGACGGCAACACCGGTTCGGTGCTCACCGCCACCAGTCCCGACGGCTTGCGCCACCCGGCCTCGCTGACCAAGATCATGACGCTCTATCTGCTGTTCGAGCGCCTCGATTCCGGGAAGATGAAGCTCGACACCGAAATGCCGGTGTCCGAGCACGCCTCCGAACAGGACCCGACCAAGCTCGGCCTGCGGCCCGGCTCGACCATCAAGGTCGAAGACGCCATCAAGGGCCTGGTCACCCGCTCGGCCAATGACGCCGCGGTCGTGATCGCCGAGGCGATCGGCGGCAGCGAAGACGATTTCGCCCGGATGATGACCCGCAAGGCCCGTGCGCTCGGCATGAGCCGGACCGTTTATCGCAACGCCTCCGGCCTGCCCAACGATGAGCAGGTGACGACGGCGCGCGATCAATCGACTCTCGGCCGCGCGATCCAGGACCGCTTCCCGCGCTACTACCGCTACTTCTCGACCTCGGTGTTTAACTTCCGCGGCCAATCGATCCGCAACCACAACCATCTGCTCGGCAACGTCGAGGGCGTTGACGGTATCAAGACCGGCTACACCCGCGCGTCCGGCTTCAACCTCGTGACCTCGATGCGCCGCGGCAATCGCTTCCTGGTCGGCGTGGTGCTTGGCGGCCGCAGCGGCGGCTCGCGTGACGCCATCATGCGCAACCTGCTCGCCGAGAACGTCGGGAAGGCCGCGACCACCCGCACTGCCGCAGCGATCACCGAACGCAATCCGGCCGACGCCAATGTCGAGGTCGCCGACGCGGATAGTGCGCGCGCGCCGGACACTTCGCCGGTCGCGGCATCGGAGCCCGCCGCTGCAGCTGCCGCGATCCAGGCGCCGCGCCCGGCCAGCAAGCCCTCGCTGATGGCGGCGGCCGCCGCCGCGCTGCCGCCGCTTCCGGCCAAGCCGGAGCCGCAGGCCAAGCCCGAGCCGGCGCCGCTGACCTCAGGCGTGATCCAGACCCAGCCGATCGCCGCGATCCCCGGCTCGGCTGAACCGATGAAGCCGGTCAAGGTGAAGACGGTGCAGGTCAAGGCCGGCCAGATCAAGCTCGCCGCGGCCGGCCCCGCGCAGTCCGCGCCTCCGATCACCAACACGATCCCCTCGCGCGGCGAGGTCCCCGAGACCTCCAATGCGATGATGGCGCGGGCCGCCGAGACCTCGAGGCCGGAAATGCCGCCGCAGCCGGCCAATTTCGGCACCGGCAACGGCATCCTCGGCGTGCTACCGGCCTCGGCCGTCCATGCACCCGCTACCCCGGCGCCACAGGCCGTTGCGTCGATCGAGCCCGCAACCCGCAACGTGCAGGCCGCTCCGCCGACCAGCTCAGCAAAGCCGAGCGCCGCGCATACCGGCTGGATCATCCAGGTTGGCGCGCTGGAGTCCGAGGGCGAAGCCAACAAGCGCATCGACCTGGCGCGCAGCTCGGCCCGCGGCCTGCTCAGCAAGGCGGACCCGTTTACCGAGGTGGTCGCCAAGGATAATCGCAAGCTCTATCGCGCCCGTTTTGCCGGCCTCGAGCGCGATCAGGCCGAGGCGGCTTGCAAGACGCTGAAGCGCGCTGAGATCTCCTGCATCACCGTTCGCAACTGATCGTCAGCATCTGCCGATTTCGAACGGCCGGCGCCGCAAGCGCCGGCCGTTTTGCTTTTGCCGCCGCGAAAACAGCCGGCCGGCCGCGAGCGGCGCAACCATGAAACTTCTCGTCAAGATTTTACGGTTAAGTTTTCCCGAAAGAGCGATCGGCCACGCCGGACAGCGGCGGGCCAGACGGGGCATCAATCAGAAACGGAAGGCAGCTCTCGGCTGTGGCGTTGGTAGCGTAGCCGGAGTTAGAGATGCGTGCGAAGCAGAGTGTCCTTGGCCTCGTTCACACGGGCCGCGAGGTACGTCGAGCCCCCCTGGTCGGGATGGAGTTTCTTCATCAGGGTTCGGTGAGCCCGGCTGATGTCGTCGCGCGACGCTCCCGGCTGCAGGCCAAGGATCTGATAGGCCTCCTCGTTCGTCATTTTGCCGCCCGACGCCGCGCGGCCCTGCCCCCGTGCCCGGTCGCCCTGTGCGTCCTGACGCCAGGCGGGAAAGCGGCGGTCCAGATAGCTTTCAAGTAGCGCGACGCTCTCGGCGTCGAAGCTCGGGACCATCGCCAATAGCTGCGACAGGTCGAACTCATCGAGCATGCGGCCGGCCTGCGGTCCGGCCACGATCTGGCCCCTGAGCACGCCGCTGCCGTGATCGAGGGTCATATCGAGATATTGCGAGCGAACCCGCGAGCTTTGTCCCTGGCTGCGCGAACCGCCGAACATACCGCCGAGATTGGGAAATCCGGTGCTTCCGAACGGCGACCAGCCGAGCAGTCCGGCGCCGAAAATGCCGAGCGGAATTGCCACCGCCAGTTCGCCCCGCACGCCGGTAAAGGCCGCGACCGCCAGCGCGAGCACCCCGCCGCCGATCTTGATCGCGCGCGCAAGCACGGCGGGATTGGCCGCACGGAACATCTGCAGCGCGGAATAAAGGACGACAACGGCGATGACGCCGGCGATCAGCGTTGGCATGTCGGGAATATAGGCGGCCCGGCGGCAAAAAGCATGCGAAGCTTCGTCTCCCCGGCATCAGGCGGAGCCTGACGCGACGCGGCGCTATTTCATCTGGCCGATCAGCTTCGCCGCGCCGCTCGTCGTCTTCGCCAGTTGCAGCAGCGCCTCGCGGCCGCCGGCGGCATAGGCTGCGGCGGCACGCAGCAATTCGCGGAGCTGGGCGGCCGCGCCGGGATCGAACCTGCACCAGGCGCCGCCGGTCAGTCGCGCGATCTCGCGAAACGTTTGCTCGGCGGTCGCATCCCTGCCCTCCTGGAACATGAAGACCGGCACCTTGAGCAGGCCGAGCTCACCGGCTTTGGCGCAGAGATCGTCGGCGCTCTCCTCCATCGCGTCGCCGACGAACACCAAGGCGCGCACCCCTGCCTCGACCGCTTCGCGACGCGTCTCGGACAGCACCTTGCCGATCTGGGTGTTGCCGCCCTGGCAATCGATCTTGCTCATCAGCCGCGCGAGCTGCGCGCTGTCGGAGATCCAGCCCGACGCACGGCATTCATTGAAGCCGCGATAATAGACGAGGCGGATATCGAGACTGCCGAGCGCGCCGGCCTCGCGGAACATGTCCGCCTGCAGCGTGCACGCCATGTCCCATGTCGGCTGCCGGCTCATCGTGGCGTCGAGCGCGAACACCAGCCTGCCGTGGGCGCCGGCGCGATGCGGCGACATCGCCCGCGCCTTGGCGACGAATGCCGCGATGTCGTTCGCGCTGGATGCCGGCACGCCAGGCGCATGGGCCGGGCGTACATCGCTTCCGGATGTCGGTTTGATCGTCTTGCCGGCCATCAGCGCTTGCCTCGTACAGCAAACACTATGTGGGCCGCGGCAGTGGATTGGTCAACGTGAGAGGCCAGCCTGGACCGCGAGCCGCCCGGTCAATTCGTGACCGACGGATCCTTCTTCGTCTCGGTCTTGGTCAGCGAGAGCGACTTCTTGAGCTTATCGGTCAAGGTCTGAGGTTTCTCGACCGGCACGTAAAGCGAGACGGGACCGGGCTCCAGAATCTTCGGCGGCGCATTCCTGGTGTCGACCGGCGCGACAGCGCTGTCGGTATCGGCGAGGAATTTATCGAGCATGGCCTGGATCGAGTCCTTGGCCTTCTCGGGCCCGGTGTCACGCATGTCGTTGTGCTGGAAGTTGGTGTTCACCACGGTGATGCCGGCCTTCTCGCATTCGTCGGCATCGGGAACGACGCCCGGATCCGGCTTGAACTGCGAGTCATGCGAACGGAACGACAGGATCTTGAACTTGCCGTCGGTCATGAACGGCACGCGCAGATTGTCCAGCGTCACCACCTTCTTGATCTCGTCCGGATATTGCTTGGCGAAATACATCGCGATATCGCCGCCATTGGAATGGCCGACCATCGTCAGCTTGCTGTAGTCCGCGTTCGGCTTGCGCTTCTTCATCTCCTCGATCGCGAACTTGATGTTGGTGATGCCGCGCTGGTACTGCGGCAGGCGGCCGACATAGAGCTCACCGACCTTGGTCACCATCGGTCCGTCCGACGGCAGGTCGTTCTGAATGCTGATGGTCAGATAGCCGCGCGCCGCGAACACGTTCGCGAGGAAGGAATATTCGGTGAATTTGACGGTATTGCCATGATTGAGGATCGCAACCGGCAGCGTGATCATGCCAGCGTCGGCCTGCATCTCCTTGTCGAAGCGCACGGCAACGTCGACCGCGACCGGCCGCTCATCGCGCGTCGGGTCCTTGAACATGAGAGTTTCATGACGGATCGCCCACTTGCTCGCGGTGAAATAGGCCGCCGTGATCACCACGGAGAGAGAAAGCAGAACGAGAATTCCACGCTTCATGACGTCCTCGAGGTGCCCGCCTTTTCAGGGCTATTCTTGGCCGGAGACTCTTCGGCCTCCTTTTGAGAATATATGTCACAGCGCCGTGACAGGAAGTCTAAAAGTTGGGACTTCGCAGCACGTTCATTGTGCGGTGCACACAACCTTTGTGCATTCGCTTCTGGCGCCATGGCTCTGCGGTACGATAATACCTCAAGACCAACCAACGAGGAGCGGAAACGCGGCTGGCTTTGGGAAAACCGGATCTGGCCAGCTTTGTTCCGGCATATTGGCGACGGAGTGGCCGAAAACCCCGCAAGACTACCGTGCTTCTGGACGGGCCAGGAAGTGACGATAGTCACTTCCTGGACGCCCGACGCCCTGGAACCTGCCAGAAGGAGTGCCCGGCGGTCTAGCCGCCGATGATGTCGTCGACTTCCAGCGGCTTGTCGACCTGGCTGAACCATTCGGCCCGGTTGGCGGCCCTGCGGCGGCCGCGCTCGTCGAGCGGCAGCTTGAGCTGGCGCAGCAGGCTCATCACCTCCTCGCGGGCGGTGACGTGACCGAGGCTCGGGCGGGTGCCGAGCGTCGCCTCGTCGATGTCGTCGAGCGCCGTCAGCCCGCGCGGGAAGAATTCGCGATAGACCACCCGCTCGGCAAAGCCGTCGACCGCACGGAACCCGAGCCGCAGCGAGAGCTGTTTCAAGCCGTCGGCCACCAGCTGCTTGTTGCGCGAGCCGAGCATCGAGAGCCGGTTGCGCACCACGATCCAGTCGGTCGAGGCGCCATCGAGCTGGCGGCGCTTGCGTCTGGTGTCGCGCACCATCTCCGCATAATGGCTCTCGCCGGTCACCGCGTAAGTCGCGGGATCGACGGTGCCGAGCACGTCGAAATCGAGGAAGCTGTCGTTGATCGGGGTTACCAAAGTGTCGGCCATCGAATGCGCGAGCCGCATCAGGTAGCTGTCCGCGCCCGGGGTATCGATGACGATGAAATCACAGGCGCGTTCCACCGCGCTCACAGCGGCCATGAACTGCTGGAATTCCGCGTTCTCGTTCTCCTCGATCTGCATCGTCTCGCCGTACTTGATGCAGTGGTGTGCCGGGAGCTCGAGGTCGAGCCCGGTGCGTCGCGCCCAGGCCTGGCGATTGCTGATGTAGCGGGTGAAGCTCTGCTGGCGGCAGTCGAGATCGATGCTGGCGACGCGTTGCCCGGCCTTCAGCAGCGCGACGGCGATATGCAGGGCGGTGGTCGACTTTCCCGATCCACCCTTCTCGTTGCCCAGCACGATGACATGTGCGGAGCCGGATTGACCCTGACGAGCCTGCACCAACATGATTCAAATCCCCGCAATGATCTTCAAAGCGAGCGCCGCTGCGGTCAAGTGAAATGCATCGCTGCGACAGGAAATCGATTGCGGCCGTGCTGATGAATCGATCAAGCAAGACTGCTGCGTCGATCGGCGGCTTTGATCCGCGCACGTTCGAGATCGTGTAAGGCTTATCGGCCGGTTTGCCGATCGTGGTTCGGACTTGGTAAGCTGCGTGACCTGCCGAACGCCAACCCGTCCCGCCCAGATTCGTTCCCACCCGGATTGCCCCACGAGCCGAGACCAGATGCCGAGAAATCCCACCGTCGTCCGTACCGTCCCCGCCCTTCGTCGCGCCGTCGACACGCTGCGCGTCAAGAAGGCAACCGTCGCGCTGGTCCCAACCATGGGAGCGCTCCATGATGGCCATGTGTCGCTGGTGCGGCTCGCCAAGCGCCGCGCCAAGCGGGTCGTCGTCTCGATCTTCGTCAACCCGACCCAGTTCGCGCCGACCGAAGATTTCGGCTCCTATCCGCGCACCTGGAAAGCCGACGTCGCCAAGCTCGCCGCCGAGGGCGTCGACCTGATCTGGCATCCCGAGGTGAAGGCGATGTACCCGGACGGCTTCGCCACCAGGATCGTGCCGGAGGGGCCGGCCACCGCCGGGCTCGAGGATCGCTTCCGGCCGCATTTCTTCGGCGGCGTCGCCACCGTGGTCGGCAAGCTGTTCACCCAGGTCCGGCCCGACGTCGCGATCTTTGGCGAGAAGGACTTTCAGCAGCTCCGGGTCGTCACCCAGATGGCCGCGGACCTCGACCTCGGGGTCAAGGTGATCGGATCCAAAACGGTGCGCGAGCGCGACGGTCTCGCGATGTCGTCACGCAACGTCTACCTCTCGCCGGAGGAACGGCGCGCCGCCCCTGAGCTTCACCGGGTGATGAAGCAAACGGCCGGCCGCCTGCGCGCCGGCGAGGATACCGCGACCGCAATGGCTGACGGCGCCGCGGCGATCACCAGGGCCGGCTTCGTGCTCGATTATCTCGAAGTGCGCCACGCCGCCTCCCTGGCGCCGATCGGCTCGCCGAAGGACGGCCCGATGCGGATGCTGGTGGCGGCAAAGCTCGGCAGCACGCGCCTGATCGACAATATCGCGGTCTGAGACCGGACCGGAAAAGTGTGAAACGGTTCATGCGCAGAGAGGATGCGAGCCTGTAATGAGGGCTCGGCCTCATCTGTGCGGCCGGGTGCTTGCGCCACGCTCGCGACGCATGGATGATCGCGCCTTTCAAGGGCGATCGGAATGAACCATTACTTCAGGCAAGGCATTGTTCTTGGCATCGCGCTGCTGGCCGCGGCTGGGGCGCAGGCACAGACCCGGCCGCCGGTCGGCGGCGTCAATTCGGCGCCCGGCGCCATGATCTTCTACGTCGCGCATGGTGCGCCTGATGCCTGCGGCCCCGGCTGCTCGAACTGGATCGCGGCCGAAGGCGCGGTGCAATGGGACACCTACAAGCGCCTGCTAGCGATCCTCGACCGGCAGAACGGACGCAAGCTGCCGGTGGTGATCAATGTCAAACCGGGCTCCGACCTCACCGTCGCTGCCAGCCTCGGTCGCATCCTGCGCGGTCGCGGCATCGATGCGGCGGTGGCGGCAACCGAGGTCGAGGCATGCAACGGAAAACCCGAGGAGGAATGCTTTGCACTGAAGCGGCCTGGCGGCCCGCTGGATGCGAAGGAAAAGCTCTCCGGTGTGCCCTGCGAGCTTGCATGTGTATTGATGCTTGCGGGCGGCGTGCATCGTAACCTGCCGCCCGGCAACCGCGTCATCCTGACCGCAAGGATGCAGATCTACGACCGGCTCGCACCCAACGTCTCTGCCGAGCACCGCGAAAGCCTTACCACAATCTTCACCGATCAGTTCCGGAGATATCTCAGCGAGATGGGGATCGGCCATGAACTGTTCGACGTCACCGCCGACAGGGCGGGTGGCCGTTATGTCGAGGTCCCGGCCTCAGAATGGGCTCGGCTGCATCTCGTAACCCAGTGATCCCGGATCACTGCCGTTCGATTGCTCAGAGCAACCCGATTGCTTACAGCAAGCCGAGGTCGCGCAACTCGCGGCGCATCGGCTCGGGCATCGATGCCACGCTGGCGGCGCTCGACTTGGTGAGATCGGCCGGCGCGGAGTCTGCGGTCAGGTAGCGCCAGCCCTGGAACGGCCGCATCGGCCGCGGCGAGACCGCGATCACCTTGGGCTGCATCACCAGCCGGCAGCGTCCGATGCCGTCCTTGTCGCGGAACGGCTCGATGGCGATGATCTTCTCGCGCGCGGCGATCTCGCCGCGGATCACCCAATAGAGCGAGCCGCCGGCAAGGATCTCCTCCTCGCGCTTCGGCGTCATCCGCGTGATGTGGACGTGACGGAGCGGCAGGCCCTTTTTCTTCGCGGTCGCCATCCGTTCGGCAACCCAGCCCTTGAGTTCCTTGACGGAGTCGCAACCGACGGCGAGCTTGATGAGATGAAGCGGCATGCGCCGGATGTAGCGGCCGGCGAGCGCTTTGAAAAGGGAGCGCTCTCCGCGGCGGTGGATATCGGGACTAGAGCGCTTTTCGAGCCAAACGAAGCCGGAACGGCGCAACGACGGCGGCTCAAGCCGCCGTCATCACGCTCATTGCTCGTTCGCAGCCGCCGGTGCGCTGGCGGCGGCAGGAGGCGACGCCGGCGCGGCCGGGGCCGGCGCGATCTGGACCGGGCGCTTCGCCGCCGGCGGACGCTTCGGGGCTGCGGCGGGCGGCGCGGCGGCAGCGCGCGCGGCCGGCGCTGGTGCGGCGGCGGCCGGCTTTGCCGGCTCGGGCGTCATGATGCTGACCGGCGGCGTGTTCGCTGAGCTCGGAAACTCCGCATTGGTCGGCTTGCCGGTGGGCAACGACTGCGGCAGCGCCGCGACCAGGCCGGAGGCAGCCGATGCCTGGGCGCCGGCCGGCGCGTTCCACGACCCTGCGTAGCGCGTGATCAGGTTCTCGTAGGTCCGCTCGTTCATGTTGGCGATGATCTGATGGTTGTCGCCGAGCGAGCGGAACGCGGGGCACGCGGTCGGCGTGCAGTGGTCGCGCGCCATCAGCGCATAGGCGACCAGGCCGTAGCGGTCATGCTCGATGGCGCGGCGCAGCGCCTGCAACTCGGTGGTCGAATTGCGCTCGGCGGTCGCGAGGTCGCCCAGCGCGGTCAGGCGCGAGACCTGCGCCGCCGCGTAGCTGACCGCCGCCGCCGCCGTATCCGATGAACCGAACAGCACCTTCTCGCAGGCGTTGAGAACGGCGTCTCCGGCGAGGTCGTCGACGCAGGCCAGCGCCGGCACCGTCTGGCTGGCCAGTTGCGCCGTCCGTGTCTCGGCCGGCACCGCCTGCCCGCCCGAGCCGAAGCCACGGATCGTCGCGGCGACCGCAACCGCGATCGACAGCAGCGTGATCACGGTCAGCGCGCCGTTGGCGACGGATTTTTCCGCACGCAGCAGCGTGACCAGAACGACGATCCCAAAGAACCCCGCAGCGGCCAGCGTCAGCCACATCGGGAAGGTCGGTGAGCGCCAGATCTGATCCAGCGAGGAAGCCCAGTTCATGCGCGATGTCCCTCAACGCAGCGTAAGCACAATCGGCGACGGCGAACGCCGCCACCCCGACGTCCAACCTTCAGCACAATGGGTCTGCGAACAGGGCCTTTTGACGGCGGCGGCGCGGAACCCGCTCCAGCCGCCGGCTTGCGCACAACACTCCTTCAGGACAGCGCGAGCTGACTCTCCTTGGCCACCCGTTCGAAAGCTTCGGTCGAGCTCTTGATGCGATATTGGCAATCGTCACCGTCGGTCGGCAGCAGACGGATCACTTGATAGGTGCCGCTCGCGGCGGGGCGCGCCACGTTGCTGGCCGTGAAATAGACGGTCTCGCCAATCGAGTACTTATGCTTCAACGCCCTCTCCATTTTCTTAGAGATTGCTGGCTGAGCTGACAGTCCCGATAGCTCAGGCCGGCATTTTGAGAACCCTGCGGCAAGCTAGCACATCGCACCTCCCCAAATCCAGCAAGATTGGGGCATAGCGAAGGTGCGATTTTGCAGGTTTTTCAGGGCGATAGGCAGCAATTTGCGTGCCAGCCGGAAATTGCCCGCCGAGCCCGGTTGGAACCCTGATTCCACCGGCTCAAGCGGTCTGCGGCAGCTTGCCGCCCGGGCTCGCGCCGTCGACCGCAGCCGGAAGTTGCTGGGCGAGCACCTTGGACAGCTGGTCCACCGGAATGTTGAACCTGGCGGCGAGCTGCTTGACCGTGTCGCTGCCGAGCACCTGCTGGAGCTGCTCAGCGGTGATCGGCAGGTTCTGACCGGTACCGATCCAGGATCTGACCTGCTCGCCAAGCCCGGCCTGCTCGAGCTTGGCGACGATCGCGGACAAGCCGCCCTGCCCGCCATTGCCCAGGACCTCGCCGAGCACGACGGGGATCACCGCCGCGCCAAGCTGGCCAAGCATGCCTTTCAGCTCCGGCGAATTCTCCAGGGAATCGAGAATGCCCATGGTCTAAGTCCTTTCACGACTTGCAAAACCAGCCTTTCCGGATTCGACGCCTTCGGCCCCGCGGCGTCAAGCCGCGATCTTTGCGACCGCTGTCACAATTCGGAAGCGCAGCAACCGTCAGACATCCTCGAATCGGGCGATCCGCAGCGTCTCGGCAACGCCGTCGCGGGTCCATTCCTGGAATGCCGGAAGCTGCATCATGGCATCGACATAGTGCTGCGCCTCGGCCTTCACCGGGATCGCGTAGGTGCGGAAGCGATGCACCACGGGCGCGTACATCGCATCGGCGGCAGAGAATGCGCCGAACAGGAACGGACCCTGCTTGCCGTAGCGCGCATGGCACTCGGCCCAGATATCCTGGATCCGCGCCACGTTGGCGCGCGCATCATCCGACAGCGCGACAGCGCGGATCGGCCGGTGCAGATTCATGCCGCATTCGTTGCGCAGCGGCATGAAACCGGAATGCATCTCCGCCGAGATCGCGCGGGCATGCGCGCGCGCGGCACGATCCGCAGGCCAGAGCTTCGCCTCGGGAAATCTCTCGGCGAGATATTCGATGATCGCCAGCGAATCCCACACCGTGACGTCGCCATCGATCAGCGTCGGCACCTTGCCAGCCTTGCTGAAAGATAGGATGCGGTCCTTGTCGGCCTGGTCCGTGTAGAGCGGAATGAAGACCTCTTCGAACGGGATGTTGTTGGCGCGCAACGCCAGCCAGGGCCGCATCGACCATGACGAATAGTTCTTGTTGCCGATGACGAGCTTGAGCATGTCCGGGAATCCTGTTGCCTCGGTAGTTTGCCATAGTGCATTGCACGCGTTCAACCTGTACATGACGCGGATGCGGCCCGGCGCGGACAGTCAGCCGCGCGCTCACGAAGGAAGGCAACATGACCGGCTATTGGACCGACATCCTGGCCGTCGGCTTCTTTGCGCTGGAATGGCTGGTCTACGCCATCACGCTGGAGCACACCGCGTATGGGCGCGACAGCCTATCGGCGCGGATGCATGTCTATCGCGAGATCTGGGTGCGGAATCTGCTCAACCGCGACGCACGGATGGTCGACATGCAGATCATGGCCAGCTTGCAGAACGGCACCGCGTTCTTTGCCTCCACCAGTCTGATCGCGATCGGCGGCGGGCTGGCGCTATTGCGCGCCACCAATGACGCGCTCGCCGTGCTCGGCGCCCTGCCGGTCAACCTCACGCCCTCGCCCGCTTTGTGGGAGGTCAAGTGCATCGGGCTGATCCTGATCTTCATCTACACCTTCTTCAAATTCGCCTGGGCCTATCGCCTGTTCAACTATGTGGCGATCCTGTTCGGCGCGATGCCGCCGGCCGACCAGCGCGACACGCCGGAGGCCGAGGCCCATGTGATCCGCACCACGCGGCTGTTCGAGACCGCAGGCCGGCACTTCAACCGCGGCCAGCGCGCGTTTTTCTTCGCGCTCGGCTATCTCGGCTGGTTCGTCAGCCCCTGGGTGCTGTTCGTCACGACAGCCGCGGTCGTGATCGTGATCTGGCGCCGGCAGTTCGCCTCGAATGCCTGGCAGGCGATGGGAAGCTGACGCGACGGTCGAGGCCGTGCTGCGCTCCCTCTCCCCGTTCTTACGGGGAGAGGGTTGGGGTGAGGGGCTGTTTCCGCATCGACGGAGAGAGACGCGTTCGCGGAGACTCCCCCTCACCCGGATTGCATCTGGCGATGCAATCCGGCCTCTCCCCGCACGCGGGGCGAGGCCGAGTGCGCCGCTCGTCCCTGGTCTACGACGCGAAATCGCGCGGGCTGAAATCGAGGTCGAGCACCTTCCATTCGCCGTAGCGATCCCGCGGCAGCATCGCATAGGGCTGGCAGGCCTGCAGCGCATCGGTCGCGCTCTTCAGCAACAGCGGCCCCTTTTCCGAGGCGGTGGCTTCGATCAGCAAGGGTGACGCGGCGAGCTTGCCGTCAGGCTTCATGAACACCCTGAGCTTGATCTTCACGTCGTCGCCCGCGCTCAGCGTCGGCGGGAGCTTCAGGCAGGTCTTCAGATGACGGCGGAATTCGGCAACCACGCTCGAGCCGACATCGGCCTGCTCGGTGGCGGCCGCGTCGAAATTGTCCTTGCCGGGTCCGAGGCCGGACGGCGCGCTGGCTGGCGGTTTCACGGAGATATCCGGCGGCAGGCCGAGCATGACGTTGTATTTGACCGAAAGATCGGGCTCGGGCTGCGCATAGGCAGGCGGCGACGCTGCCGCCTGTTGCTGCGCCGTTGGCTGGGGCATCGGTGGCGTTTGCTGTGCCGGCGCGGGCGGCGGCTCGGCCGCGGCACGTTGCGGCGCCGGGCTGGGCTTGGGCGCCGGCGGCGTCGCCTGCTTCTGCGGCGGTTGCTGTTGCGCGTTCTGCTGCGGCGCGGGCGCCTGTGCCGATGGTTCGGGCTTGGCCGAATCCACCGGCTTATCGAGCGACGGCAACTGCAACTCGGGCGTTGGCGACGGGCTCGGTGCCGGTTCGGGCTTGGTCTCGACCTCGGACTTGGCGACCTCCTGCGGCGTCACGATCTCGACCGGCACCGTGTCAGCGGCGACGGGATCGAATTGATGGACCTCCGAATAAAGGAAAATCAGCGCGAGCAGCATCAGGTGCACGAACACCGACGCCATCAGATCCGCGTTTGGCCGAAACTTCATCCCACTCGATCACATCAGTGACGTCTCTTCCCGCCCGGCCACAATACCGGCCGGAACCCGCCTGCCTCAATCCCCATTCGGTCCAAAGCTGCAATCGGCCAGCGGCGCATTAGCATGATCCGGATCAGGACCCAGCCATTTTTCCAAAACTTGATGCTTTCCAAGACTTGATGCTCAGGCAAAGAGCCCATGCGTCGCGGGGCCCGTCACCGTGCGTCAGCGCTCCCGATCGCCGAGATCTCGCGCATGTCGTCAACGGACAGCTCGAAATCGAAGATGTCGATGTTCTCCTGAAGGCGTTCGAGCTTCGAGGTGCGCGGGATCGCGGAGACATTCTGCTGCACCAGCCAGCGCAGGCAGACCTGGGCAGCGCTCTTGCGATAGCGGTCGCCGATCCGCGCGAGCGCGCGGTCGCCCTTGACCCGCCCTTTTGCGATCGGGCTGTAGGCAACGAACGCCATGCCGCGGCGTCGACAGGCCTCGATCACATCGGCCTGGTCGAGATAAGGATGGTACTCGACCTGGTCGCAGGCGAGCGGTTCGGGACATGCCGCCACCGCCTCCTTGATCAGCGCCACTTTGAAGTTGGAGACGCCGATATGCCGCGCCAGGCCCGCCTGCCTGACCCGCGCCAGCGCGCCGAGCGTCTCGGCAAGCGGCACCTGTGCATTGGGCCAGTGCAGCAGCAACAGATCGACCTCGGTCAGGCGCAGCCGCGCCAGGCTCTCCTTCGCCGACCGCTCGAGATCCTTGGCCATGAAATGCGTGGTCCAGACCTTGGTGGTGACGAACACGTCGTCGCGCTTGATGCCGGAGGCACGCAGCCCCTCGCCGACTTCGCGCTCATTGTCATAGATCTGGGCGGTGTCGATGTGGCGATAGCCGAGCCGCAACGCCTGCTCGACGATGCGTGCGCAGGTCCGCCCGCGCAGCTCCCATGTGCCGAGCCCGATTGCCGGGATTCTGGCACCGTTGCCTTCGACGACATTCATGCGCCCATTATGCGCGCATGACGAAGCCCTGCCAACTCGCGGTTCGGTTCCGCGATGGAACGTCGCGACGTCTCACCGCTCCGGCTGGTAGCCGTCGGTTAGCGTCTTCAGGAAGGCGATAATGTCGGCCTCGTCCTGCGCCGTCATCGCCGGCGTGTCGCCGAGATGGCGCTCGAACGGCGGATCGCTGACGTCGACATTGCCGTGATATTTTTCCGGCAGGTCATCGTACTTGCGCACCGTGCCGTCGGCGCCGCGCGGAAAGACCTTCTCCGGATTGGTATCGCGGAAGTTATAGAAGTCGAGCACCTGCTCGAGGCTGGTGAAGACGCCGTTGTGGAAGAACACGCGACGCGTTGCCGCGTTGCGCAAGGTCGGCGTCAGAAACATCCCGCAATATTGCGTCTGCTCGGCAATGTCGGTGCGGTACGGACCGCAGACCCCGAGATCGAAATGGTCGGGATCGCGGTTGCCGGCGAGCGCGGCGTTGCGCGGCGCACCGAGCGCCTCATATTGGTGATCGGTGAACAGCGGCGGCAGACCGTCCCGGGTCGGCTGCGACGTATGGCAGCCGCCGCAATTGGCCTTGTCCGGATCGTTGAACAATTGCAGGCCGCGCAATTCGCTCTCGTTCAATCGCGCCCTGCCCTCCAGCCAGTAGTCGAACTTGCTGGTGTAGGGATGGAAGCTCGGCTCCTCAACCTGATAGCGCGCGACGGCAAACATCGCCTCCGCGACCAGCAGCCGCGTATTGTCGAAGACACCGGCGCCGAACAGCTCGGCGAAGCGCGGCGCGTAGCTCGCCTGGCGCAGCTTCTGCGCCACGATTTCGATGCTGCCGCCGTCCATCTCGTTGGGATCAAGCAGCGGGAAGATCGCCTGGTCCTGCAGCGTATCGGCGCGGCCGTCCCAGAACAGTCCGCCCTGCGGCACGATGTTGACCGCCGACGCGGCAGTCCCGGTCGCGACCTTCTTGGCGCGCGGAGCCTGCTGGCCGAGCGCGGCCAGTTGCGCGAAGTCGACGACATTGTCGTCTTCGTCCTTTTCCGGCCCGATGCTGAAATTCGGCTGCCGCTCGAGATAGGTCAGGCCCGGCACGGCGCGTGTCCCTTGCCGGGATTGCGCGGGCCCGCCGAGCATCACCGGCCCATCATTGGGTGGCCCGTAGGCGTGGTCCGGACTGTGACAGGACGCGCATGACAATGCGCCCGACGAGGACAGCGACGCGTCGAAAAAAATCTTCTGGCCGAGCTGCGCCATGGCGGACAGCGGAGCAACAGGCGGACGCCTGAGCTGCACCGGGTTCGGATTGGTCCCCGGAAGTCCCTGCGTCTCGACGGCCGCAACGGCGCCGGCCATGCACAGCAGGCCGGCGCCGAGAAGCCACAAGGTGCGGCCATTCATATCAGATCCAGTGTCGTTAAGCGTTTTCGCGCGAACTGGAGACCAGTTCGCGCGAGCAGAACGCGTCAGGGCAGAGCTTCGGTTCTGATTGGATCAGAACCGAAGGGCGTTAGTGGTGATGGTGATCGTCCGGCGCGCTGACGATGACGGTGCCGGCGGTCGGATCGAGAAACAGCGTGTCCTGCCGGTACTCGTGGTCCTGGCCGTGGCCGCGCTCGAAGTCGAACATGTCGGCGATCGATTCGACGTTGTCGTCGAACGAGCCGCCGCCGAGACGCTGGCCGTGCAGCCAGTTGTCCTCGATGAAGCGAACGACGGAGGCCTGCGAGATGCGGGTGTGGCTGACGTAATTCCGCTTGGCGAAGGGCGAGATCACCAGGAACGGGACACGCGTACCGGGACCGCAGCGGCCGTTTACCGGCTGGCCGTTGAGGCCGTTCGGCGGCGTCTGCCTGCCGATACCGCGACCGCACTGGCCGGGACCGTTGACCTGGTCGGCGGTGGGATCATACGAGGCGCTGATCGGTGCAAGGTACTGGTGGTCGTACCAGCCGTCGGAGTCGTCATAGGTGATGATGACGGCGGTCTCGCCCCACTCCTTCTGCTTCTGCAGGAAGTTGATCAGCTCGACATTGCCGGCCTGCTCATCGAGCGGATCGGAGTTGCCGGGATGACCGTCCTGATAGGCCGGCATCTTGATGTAGGAGACGGCCGGGAAGTTGCCGGCCTTCACCGAAGCATAGAAGTCCTCGAGATCGTAGGCGTGATTGGCCGGATCGAGCGTCTTGCTGCCGGGCACATAGGTGTGTCCGACCGCATTCACCGAGCTCGGCCGCGCATGGCTCGGGTTGGCGGTCGACTTGTAGTACTGGAACCAGGCGTGGTGCGGGATGTAGTCCACGACGGTGCCGTTGACGTTGCTCGAGAACGTGCTGCGGCCGCAGTTGGTGGTGCCGTTGCTGTTCTTGAGCGTCAGGTCGAAGCCGCCCATGAAGCTGCCCCAGCTAATCTGCTCGGCATTGAGCAGGTCGCCGATGTTCTTGCTGGTCATCAGGACCTGGCTGGTCGTGCTAGAGCAGGCATCGTAGGCAGGGTCGGTATCACCGATCAGCGTCAGGCCGCCCTGGCCGTCGGCGATCGAAGATGACGAGCCGACGATGTTCTGCGCGCCGTTGGTCTGGCCGGAGATCACCTCGAGCGCGCCGGGCGTCGACGGACCAAAGGTGTCGGTCCAGCTATTGTCGCTCATCGCGAAGTTCTGGGCATAATTCCAGAACGCGGTGACGGTGTTGCCGTCGAAATAGCCCATCACCTGCCCGTTGGTGCCGAACGCGCCGACGCCGCCGGCGGTGCCGCGACCGGTGAATTTCGGAAACAGGTCTTCCTTGCCGTTGTCGACTGCCTGCTGCTCGGGCGTGTAGGCGTGGTTCTGCGACTTGGTGTTGGCCTGGGTGCGGTCGAGGCGGAACGGATTGGTTGCGCCGGTGCCGTTGGCCGGATTGGTGTTCGGGTTATTGGTCAACAGATTGGCGCTGGCGAGATTGTTGACCTTCGGCGTATGCGGCTTCGCCGTGAACGGAATCGAGCCGGTCGGGTTGGTCGCAACCGGGTAGGTTGCGAAGTAGTGATCGAACGAGCGGTTCTCGTTGAAGATGACGACGAGATGCTTGATCGGCGTTTGGGTGTGGATGTCGTGCGGATGATGATCGTGGCCGTTATTGCCCTTGTTGTCGTCCTGAGCGGCGGCGCTGCACATCACCGCAGCGGCAGCAACCAGACAGACTCCGACCGTCGAAAGAAATTTGGCTTTCACCGTAGTGCCCCTTTTTATTTTTAAGGATTTATGACGTCGACCTGCGACAAGTTATCCACCACCGATGACAGCGCTGTGTCGGTCGAATGAATGCGACGAACGATGATGCGCGCTCATGTCCGCATCGGTTGCAGATATCGGGGGACCAATCTTTGCGCGCATGACAGACGCCCTCCTCTTCCGTCTCACGCGATCGGCTATCTGTGGACGCGGTTTCGGTCACAAGACATGGAATTGAACGGATCGCGTTGGAGATGACTGCAGCAGCCAGCAATCATGCGAACAGGTTGTGCACCGCCGGCTGTCGCGGCTTGCTCACGCCCGAAAAAAATCCGCGCCTTCCGGGGATGTGTCCCGAAAAGCGCGGATGCTTGGTCTGGTGGCGGATGAAGGCCGCGATTCAACTCGGCGTGAAGCCTACCCCTTCATTCCCGTGATCGAAGCACTGACCGCGCGCGGATCGCGCTGCGGCCAGCGGCCGCTCTCGACCTGCGCCAGGAATTCGCCGACGATCCGGTTGTATTCGTCGGGCTCCTCGATGTTGATGGCGTGGCCGCAGTTCGGCATCACCGCGAGCGCGGCAGACGGGATGCTCTGCTTCATCAGGATGCCCGGCAGCAGGCAAGGCCAATCCTCGTCGCCGGTGATGATCAGCGTCGGCACCTTGATCCGCTTCATCTCGTCGACCAGCGTGTAGAGCGAAGGGCGCTCCTTCTGTATGCCCTGCTGGGTGTTGGCCGATCCCACCGCCGAATGCTCGGCCAGCATGGCCTTGAACTCGGCATGGCCGCGCGGGTCCTTGTTCTCGTACTGCACGCGGGTCGGCCCGTAGGCGTAGCGCTCGGCGAAGGTCGGCATGCCCTCCTTGCGGATCATGCCCGCGATCACGTCGGCCTCGGCGCGAAACGTCTCGCGCTTATCGAGCTCGGCGCCGTAGCCGCAGCCACCGATGCATAGCGACAGCGCCCGATCAGGGTGACGTAATCCGAAATGCAGCGTCGCAAAGCCGCCCATCGACAGACCGACGATATGCGCCTTCGGCGCGCCGATATGATCGAGCACCGCCAGGATATCGTCGGCGGCGCGCGCCTGCGAATAGGACGAGACCTGCTCCGGCACATCCGACGGCGGAAAGCCGCGCGCATTGTAGGCGATGGTCCGGAAGCGCTTGCCGAAGTGCCGCATCTGCGGCTCGTAGCTGCGCAAGTCGCCGGCGAACTCGTGAACCAGGATCACCGGATGCCCCGATCCGGTCTCCTCGAAATAGAGCCGCACTCCGTCGTCTGTCACAGCATAGGGCATGTTGATCTCCTGCCTTCTCTCTTTGCTTGTTACGGATTTGGTCGCGTTACGGAATGGCCTTCGGCGGCTTGGCGCGGGGCAGATAGGTGCCGTGGTCCTTGCCGCCAATGAGCGTACCGTTATCGACGACGACCTTGCCGCGCACCATGGTCAGCACCGGCCAGCCCGTGACCTCGAGCCCCTCATAGGGCGTGTAGTCCGCGCCGTCGTGGATCAACTCGTGACGGATCGTCACCTTGCGCTTCGGGTCCCACAGCGCGATGTCGGCATCCGAGCCGACCGCGATCGTACCCTTGCGCGGATAGAGGCCGTAGATCTTGGCATGGTTGGTGGCGCTGAAGGCGACGAAGCTGTTGAGGTCGATCCGCCCCTTCACCACGCCTTCGGAGAACAGGATCGGCAGCCGCGTCGCCACGCCCGGGATTCCGTTTGGCACCCAGCGGAAGCTGGTACGTCCCTTCGGCGCAAGCTTGCCCTGCGGGTCGTCGTAACGGAACGGACAATGGTCCGACGAAAACACCGAAAACACCTTCTGCTGCAGACCTTCCCAGCAGGCCTGCTGGCTGGCGACGTCGCGCGGCGGGGGCGAGCAGACGTATTTTACGCCTTCCATGTTGAGCTGATCGAGATCCTTTTCGGTCAGCATGAGGTATTGCGGACAGGTCTCGCCCATGACCCGCAAGCCCCTTTGCTGCGCGCGCCGGATTTCGTCCATCGCCTCGCGGTTCGAGACATGCACGATCATGATCGGCACGTCGACGAGCTCGGACAGCGAGATCGCGCGATGGGTGGCCTCGCGCTCGACCGGGATCGGCCGCGAGGTCGCATGGAAGCGCGGCGCGGTGTTACCGGTCCGTTCGAGCTGGTCGGTCAGGAAGCGGATGGCGTCGAAATTCTCCGCATGCACCATCAGCATGGCGCCGGTCTCGCGCGCGACCGACATGGTCTCGAGCAACTCCCGGTCCGACAGCGCGAGGCCCTCATAAGTCATGAAGACCTTGAGCGAGGTGTAGCCGTCCTCGACCAGGGCCGGCAGCTCCTGGCCCAGCACATGCTCGGTCGGATCGGTGAGGATGAGATGGAAGGCGACGTCGACATGGCACTCGCCTTCGGCCAGCGAATGGTAATGCTTCAGCGCCTCGCGCAGGGTCTGGCCCTTCTCCTGCAGACAGAACGGCAGCACGGTGGTGTTGCCGCCGAAGGCCGCCGATCGCGTGCCGCTGGCAAAACCGTCGGCCATTACGATGCCGTCGCCGGACGGCTGGGCGAAGTGGACATGGCTGTCGATGCCGCCGGGCAGCACCAGGCGGTCGGTGGCGTCGATGATCGTGGCTGCATCGCCGAGATCATGGCCGAGCGCCGTGATCTTGCCGCCGCGGATACCGACGTCGCAGGCGAAGGTGTCGGCCGCGGTCACCACGATGCCGCCGCGGATAATGGTGTCGAAGGACATCAGTTTGTTCCCTCCTTCGGTGAGCGGTGTTCGATGATTGCGGCGAGTGGCTCGGCCAGCCCGCGCGTCGGCTTCGGATCGGGACGGCGGAAGGTGCCGGCCACCGCCTTGCGCGGCTTGAGCACGGCGAGCGTCTCCGCCTGCCGCACCGCCGCCGCGACCGGATCGACCACCGGCACCGGAATGCGGTCGCGGACTTTTGCCGCGAGTCCGGCAAGCGGTGCGCCCGACAGAATGACGACGTCGGCGTTGTCCTGATCGACCGCACGGTTGGCGAGCGCGACCAGCAGCTCCTCCTTCTCGGCCTGCACCTCCGAGATCGACTGGAAATGACCGTCAAGCGTGCGAATGCCGGCGCAGCGCGAGCTCAGCCCGTGCATGGCGACGCATTCCTCGTACCAGGGCGCCAGCGCGCCGGCGAAGGTGACGATACCAAACCGGCGGCCGAGCATGCAGGCCGTGAGCATCGCAGCTTCGGCCAATCCCACGACGGGGAAGGCGAACAGCTCACGCGCGCCGAACAGGCCGGGATCGCCGAACGCCGCGATGACAGCGGCATCGACGCCGGGGCCGGCTTCGGCCAGCATCTCCAGCGCGATCGCACCACCGATCTGGGCCTCGGCGCGGGTGGCGATATAAGGCACGCCGCGCGCGGCGGTGAGCGGCACGAGCTCGGTGCCGGCCGACGCCGCCTTGCTGCCGGCGGCATGGAGCAGATCCGTCACATCAGCCGTCGTGTTGGGATTGAGCAGCAGGATCTTCATGGCGCAACGTCCCTCGTCTTGCGGCCGCGTGGCCTTGCCGGTGCCTCCGGTGCCGCGGCGTCGTCCGCCTTGTCGTTCATTGCCTTGGCATCCAGCGTCTCGGCGACGATCTCGCCGGTGCGGCGCACGTGGTGGGCCAGTATCTGCCCGGCCCGGGCCGCATCACGCGCCTTCAGCGCCGACAAAATCTCCTGATGCTCTTCCACCGATTCATCCCAGCGGCCGAGCACCGACAGCGCGAAGAAGCGCGCCCGCTCGGCCCGCGCCAGCAGCGCCTCGTGCGTCGCCTTCAACACGGCATTGCGGGCGAAGCCGACGATCGCCGAATGGATCTGCTGATTAACTTGAAAATAATCGCGCAGCTCGCCGCGGCCGTGATGCCATTCGATCTTGTCCTGCAGCGCCGCGAGCCGTTCGAAGTCGTCCGGCTCCATGCGCAGCGCGGCGAGCTCGGCGGCGCAGCGTTCGATGCCGCTGACGGCCTCGAACAGTTCGGCGAGTTCGGCACGGCGGAACGGCGCCACCACGGCGCTGTGGTTGAGCCGCAGCTCGACCAGGCCCTCGCTCGCCAATTGCTTCAGCGCCTCGCGCAGCGGCGTGCGCGAGACGCCGAGCGCGTCGGAGAGGTCCGCCTCCCCCAGCGATTGCCCCGGCGCCAGCTCGCCGCGCACGATCATGGTGCGCAGCCGCGTCGCCGCCTGCTCGTGCAGCCCAACCCGCGGCACGCGCAGACGGCGCCGTTGCAGCGCGGTCATCGCGCGCTTGGGTTCCTTGTTACGTCTGGTCGCCTTGGGTTCAGTCACCGCTTGCCTTCACTGTCATGATTGGAGATCGCGCCCTCCCACGTGGATCGCGGCGGCCGCGCGCAGATCGGGGTTCGAGAACAGGCTGCCCCAGCCCTGCACGCGCGACGGATCGCAGCCGGCCGCGGCAAGGCATGCCCACAGTGTCACCGCAATCGAATCCAGCACCGGGACGCCAAATCCGCGCTCCAGCCGCTCGGCCGCGCCGGCGCCGCGCATGTTGGTACAGAGCACGACGGCGGCATCGCAGCCCTCGCGCACCACCTCCTCGATCAGCCGCGCGACCTCGGCCTCGCTGACCTCGGCAAAGGAGAAATTGTCCTGCAGCGACAGATGCCGCTCGGCAAAACAGTGCAGCCCCTGCGAATTCCAGTTGGCGACGATCCGCTCCTGCACGTCCTTGCGATACGGCGTCACCAGCCCGATGCGGCTGGCGCCGATCCGCCGCAACACGTCGCGATAGGCCAGCACCGTGGTACAGGCCTTGATACCCGTTGCCGCCGTGATCTCTTCGCACAGGCTCTCGTCGCGGTCGAAACCGAGCCAGCTTGCCGAGGTGCCATTCCAGGCGATGACGTCGACCTTGGCATGCGCCAGCAGCTCGGCCGCGCGAAGAATCTCGCTGGCGTCGAACTGGCGCAGCGCCTGCTCCGACAGCGCGATCTCGGTCACCTTGAAGCGCGAGAAATGCGCCGAGACGTCGTCGACGCCCGATAGCATCGCGCAGGTGATCGGCTCGAGCGCGGTATTCGACGACGGCGTCAGCATGCCGAGCCGGACGGGACGTGTCATTGGTGAGCCTCATCAAGCGGCCGAATCCTTGGCGGATTCGGCCGCATCCGTTTTAGACCGGGAGCTTGCGGCTGTAATCGATCAGGGTCGAGCAGATCAACAGCGCAATGCCCGCGGCGGCGAAATACATCAGGGCCAGGAAATAGGAGCCGGTGGCCTGCACGATGAAGCCGACGATCAGCGGCGTCGTGATGCCGGCGATGTTGCCGCCGAGATTCATGCAGCCGCCGAGGAAGCCGGACTTGCCGCGGCCCGCCAGCGCCGACGGAATCGCCCAGTACATGCCGCACCAGCGCAGGAAGAACAGCGTCGTCGACAGCAGCACCACGACCGCAACCGCGTTGGTGACGTAGGCGACGAGGAAGATCGACACCGTCGCCATGATCGCCGCGATGCCGAACAGCGTGCGGAACACGGTGTTGGGCGACCCTCCCCGCTCCCGCCAGTTATCGCCGATCCAGCCGCCGACCAGTTCGCCGACGAAGCCTGCGAAGAAGATGATGAAGGACGCGCCGCCCAGCGCCTTGATGTCGAAGCCGTGCACCTTGAACAGGTAGGTCGGCATCCAGGTCAGCAGCCCGTAGAACGTGGTGTTGAAGAACATCCAGCCGAGGCACATGCACCACACCGAGCGAAACCGGAAGTACGCCATCCAGCTTGCGCCCGAAGACGGCGGCGTCGCCGCATCCTCGATCGCGTGCGCCTCCTCGAGATAGCGCGCCTCGGCTTCATTGACCGACGGATGCTCGCGCGGCACGTTGCGGATGTAGTACCAGGCCCACAGCCCGCACAGCATGGTGCCGACGCCGGCGATGACGAAGGCGACGCGCCAGGAGCTGAACGCCGCCATCAACCAGGCGATCACGATCGAGCCGAGCGCCGCACCAAGCGGTGCGCCGCCGTCCAGCAAGGTGGCGCCGCGGCCGCGCTCGGTCTGCGTCATCCAGATCGCGTTGAGCTTGCCGCCGGCCGGATAGATCGGCGCTTCCGACGCGCCGAGCCCGAGCCGGGTCAGCAGCAGCAGCATCCAGCTGGTCGACAGCGCCGCCAGCGCCTGGAAGAAGCCCCAGAACAGCGTCGCGAGCGCGATCACGATGCGCGGCTTGAAGCGATCGGCGAGCATGCCGCCCGGCACCTGCATCAGCGCATAGGTCCAGAAGAACGAGCTCAGGATCAGGCCCTGCATCGCCGGATCGATATCGAACTCCTTGGCGATGACCGGCATCGCGACCGAGAGCGAGGCGCGATCGATATAGTTGATCGAGATCAGGAACAGCATCAGCAGGAAAATCTTCCAGCGCACGCCTGAAGGCTTTGCCGTATCTGCCATTGCGATGGTGGACACCTGATCGCTCATTGCTTGCTCCTCCCGACAGATTGTTTTGCCCTGCCGCGCCCCTCGTCCTTGACGGTCGCTGGCCTCTCCTGCCCTGCGTGAAGTCTGCTTCAAGGCGGCAAACGGGACAAGCACATTTTGTATTCTGCATACAATTTAGTTTATCTTATTGATATAAATCGATATTTTATCAATCTTGTGCTTCAATTGAGCAGCCGATGATCAGGAATTGGGCGTCAGGTCAGCCGCGCGAGGCAGGCGATTGCAGGGAATTGGCCCGGCGTCGCCGCTGCAACAAATCGCCCGCCTCGGTGCTCTGCTCACTGCAAAAACGAGCGTAGCCCGCATGAGCGAAGCGACATGCGGGGACAAAACCAGCCCCGGATTGCGCTTCGCTTCATCCGGGCTTCTGTAACGGGCCTTGGTTAGTCAATCCCTTTTCGCGTCATCCACTCGCCGGGCACTTGCTTCTGTACGGGATCGGCGCGAAGGCCGTCGCCTGATGGGGTGCATTGAGGAGCCGGCCGGCCAATCTACGGATTGCGTGGTCGTGAGCCACTTCCCGGATGGCGGCCTGACCGGATCCATCGTCCCAGCGGAGGGACTTCGCTCGGGGAGAGCCTGGTGTCGTGGCCCGCCCGGAACCGATTGCTGCTCCTGGCTAGATGGCCTTGGTCATCGGGTTGAACGGTTTGGTGTCGGCGAGCATGCGATGCAGGATCACGGCGAGCTTGCGAGCCAGCGCTACCTTGGCCTTGCGCATGCCTGCGCGCCGGGCGATCCGCATCGCCCAGCTCTTCAATGCCGAGCAATTCTTGACCGGCTTGGTCAGCATGACGTGAGCTGCCTGGTAGAGTGCCTCGCGCACGGAGGCATCCCCGATCTTGCTGATGCGGCCGGTGTAGTCGGTCTCACCGGACTGGTACTTCTTCGGGGTGAGCCCAAAGTGGGCTCCCGTGGCCTTCGAGGAGCGGAAGCGCTTCGGGTCGTCGATCGCCGCGGCATAGGTGAGCGCCACGATCGGACCAACGGACGGCGTTGTCATCAGGAGCTTGGCGGATGGATGCGTCCTGGCGAGCTTCTGGGTGTGCTTGTCCAGGCTCTTGAACTCCCGCAGCAGCACCGCATGGGCTTGGAGCAGCGCCGCCGCGACCAACTCCAGTCCGGGATGGCCGGTCACGAGCTCGCGGATGCGTCCGGCGAACGTGCGCTCGGTGGTCGCACCGACCTTCAGGCCAAAACCGCGAAGTATGCCGCGCAGGCTGTTCTCGACATCGCGAAGCTTGGATTGCAGCAGCTTGCGCGCCGTCAGGATGGCGCGGGTCTCCTGCGCCGCGACCGACTTGCAGTGCACCGGCCGGAACCAGCCGAGCCGCATCAACTGCGCGATCCGGCGGGCATCGTTGCGGTCCGTCTTCACCGGCATCGACTTGAAGGCTTCGCGAACGTGCCGCGTTTCCAGCAGCTCGACCGCAAGCCCTGCGTCTCGCAGACCCGCATACAGCCATTGCGACAAGGGGCCTGCCTCCAGCCCGATCCGTTCCAGTACCAGACCCAGCGACCGGAACCAGGCGATCAGCGCCGCCGGCTCGCTCGCAACCTTCGTCTCGCGCAAAATCTTGCCTGTCCCATCGACAAGGCAAACGCTCGAGCATTCCAAAGACACGTCAATTCCTGCATAGTGGTACATGGTCGTCCCTTAATGATGCCTGGAGCGGGCTTGCCCGACTCCGTTGAACACCATCAGTTTGAGGGACGACCGCCTTCCAACCAACAGGCCGCTCGCGAGCGCGCTTCCAAATTGCGCCGTAGCGAGCGGGCGGCCGGCCCGTTACCCCATCTACGGAGGCACGGACAGCGGCGCCCCGGGGCCGTTGCCCGGGACGCAGTGAGTGAGCTAGCGACGGATGAAGGCCGCCACCACCGCGCTGGAGGTCGCGCAGACAGCGACCACCAGGAACACCAGCGACGTCTGGTTATGCTTGTCCATGAAGTGGCCGATCATCGGCTCGCCGAGACCTGCGAACAGATAGGCGAAGAAGTTCATCACCCCGGTCGCGGTCCCTGCCCGTTTGTGGCCGACCAGATCCGGGCACAGCGCCCAGAACGAGGATTGCGGGCCGTAGGTGAAGAAGCCGCACAGGAACAGCACGGTCATCCCGAGAACGGCGTCCGAGGTCGGGATCGCGTACATGCACAGCGAGGTGACCGCGGCGAGCGCCATGTAGAGCACAATGGCGAGGTAGCGGCGCGAGCCGAACACCTTGTCCGAGACCCAGCCATTGCTGAACGCGCCGACCGCCATGCCGACCGGCAGCGCGATGCTGATCCAGCGCGGATCGATCACCGAGGCGGCGCCGGCCTTGGCCCAATTGCTGCCGAGGAAGTGCACCGGCACCCACACCAAGAGGCCGTAACGCGCCGCGTTCTGGAAGCCGATCGCGACGCCGGCGACCAAAAGGCGCCAGTTCGACAGCACCGCTTTGTAGCGCGCCAGCGAGCCCTCATTGGCGCTGACCGCAGTTTCCGCAGAGGTGAAATCGTCGGCCTCGTCATGCGGCGAGGCAAAGCCCATGTCCTCGGGCTTCTCGCGCGCGATCAGATAGAACGCGATGCCGCCGAGCAGCAGCAGCACGACCGGGATACGGAAGATCCAGCGCCAGTCGAGCTGGAAGTAGCCGACCACGACCAGCGAGGTGACGAACGACAGCACCGAGGCGAGACCGGCCGCGAATGTATAGAGTCCGTAGACCGTGCCGCGCTCGTGGCGGCCCCACCAGTTCGACAGCAGCCGGCTGCCCGGCGCCCATCCCATCGACTGGAAATAGCCGTTGATGCCCCAGAACGCGGTGAGGCTGACGATCCCGGTCGACAGGCTGGTGGCCCAATTCATGATGAAGGAGAGGATCGCGCCGGCGCTCATCACGCGGCGGCCGCCGAACTTGTCGCCGAGATTGCCGTTGATGGCCTGCCCGACCGCGTAACACCAGAGCAGCGCCGCGCTGGCCCAGCCCAGCGCCTCCTTGGTGACGCCGAACTCGGCCTGGATGCCGGGAATGGCGAAGCCGAAGGTTTGCCGCCCGGTGTAGAAGAACAGATAGCAGAACATCGCCGCGAACAGCATCCGCCACTGCGCGCGGCGGAACGATGTCGCAAGCTCCGGATTCTGGACTCCGACCGAGCCGACGCCCGACGGACTGAACGTGATCGACATTGAGGCCTCCCCTTTGTTTGGTTGATCGCAGTCGGCCGCCGCGTTGTTCTTGTTGTCCGCGTGCGGCCCTCGTCGAACGCGCTGCTCTAGACCGGCCAGGGCAGCGAATAGGTCTTGACGTTGGTGAAGCTCTTGATCGCCTCCTGCACGCCTTCCTTGTAGCCAAGGCCGGAATCCTTGATCCCGCCGAACGGCGACATCTCGATCCGGTAGCCCGGCACTTCCCAGACGTTGACGGTGCCGACGTCGAGCTCATTGACGAACCGCGTGATGTAGTCGAGCCGGTTGGTGCAGACGCCGGATGACAGCCCGAACGCGGTCGCGTTCGAGATCCGGATCACGCTGTCGATGTCGTTGGGCACGCGGATGATCGGGATCACAGGCCCGAACGTCTCCTGCATCACCAGCTCGCTGGTGTAGGGAATCCGGTCGACCACGGTCGGCGGATAGAGCGCGCCGTCGCGAGCGTTGCCGTGCAGCAGCTCGGCGCCGTCGGCGACGGCGGCATTGACGCGGCGCTCGAATTCCTTCGCCGCGCCCTCATGGATCACGGTGCCGACGTCGACCGTCGGGTCCATCGGGTCGCCGCATTTCAGCTTGCGTGCCTTCGTCAGCACCAGCGCGGCGAAATCGTCGGCGACCGCCTCGACGCAGAGGATACGTTTCACGGCCGTGCAGCGCTGGCCGGAATTCTTGGTGGCGCCGGTCACCGCGAACTCGGCCGCCTTCTCGAGGTCGGCGTCCTCCATCACGATCAGCGGATCGTTGCCGCCGAGCTCGAGCACCAGCCGCTTGTAGCCCGCTTTATTGGCGATGTGCTTGCCGACCCTGACCGAGCCGGTGAAGGTGACGAGATCGGCGTCCGGATCGGTGATCATCGCATCGCCCATCGAATGCGGGTTGCCGGTCACCACCGACAGCATCTCCGGCGGCAGCCCGGCCTCGTAGAGCACGTCGGCGAGCGCGAGCGCGGTCAGCGGCGTCAGCTCGGTCGGCTTCAGCACCACGCGGTTGTTGGTCGCGATCGCCGGCGCGATCTTGTGGCTCACCATGTTGAGCGGATGGTTGAACGGCGTGATCGCCGAGATCGCGCCGAGCAGCGGGGTGCGCGTCGTGAAGATCTTGCGCGCCTTGCCCTGCGGGCTGATGTCGCAGGAGAACGTCTCGCCGTCGTCCTTGATCGCGAGCTGGCCGGCAAAGGAATAGACGTCATAGGCGCGCCCGGCCTCGTAGAGCGAATCCTTCCAGCACAGGCCGGACTCGGCGGTGATCAACCGCGCGAATTCCTCCTTGCGCCCGGCCAGGATCTCGGCGGTGCGCAGCAGGATGCGCTGGCGCTCGTAGCGCGTCAGCTTCGGCTTGAACGCGGCCGCCCTGGCGAAGGCGCTGCGCACATGCTCCGGCCGCGCCGCCGGCACCGTGCCCACCACCTTGTTGGTGTAGGGACTGAAAACCTCGACATGCTCGTCGGTGTCGACGAGGCTGCCTGCGATCCGCATCTGCTCATGGCGAACGGCCGGGCTCTGGATGTTCATGGCACTGTCCTTGGGGTCCGAATGCGTCACTGGATGCGGTTGAGCGCGACGTCGAAGGCGTCGAAATTGCGCAGGGCGTGACCGGCGGGCAGCGCGATCCTGCGGTTGGCGATCAGCGGCACCCGCTCCTCGGTGAGCCCGCCATGCGAGCGCAGCGGCTCGGTCAGGCCCGAGAGATCGTGACGGGACTCGCTGGTGCCCAGCACCTTGTGCCTGGTCGAGATCACGACGATGTCGCCGATCCGGTCCGGCGGCAGCTCGAACCTGGCGCAGGCCTCCTTGCGCGTCAGCGCGACCTCGATGCCGCCGGTCGCACGCAGCCGCGACAGCAGCGTGTCGACGTTGGCGCCCTCCGGCGTGTAGATCGTCGCGAACGAGCCGAGCGAGCCGTGATGGGCGACATAGGGATCGGTGATCGGCAGGATCACGCGTGCGGCGCCCGTACCGGTCCAGTCGTCCATGACGTCCTGGAGGTAGATCACGTCGGGCTTGCCGTCGGGCAGGAACTTGTCGTTCATGCCGTGGTCGGCGGTCGCCACGATGTTGCAGCCGAGCGCATCCAGCTTCGCAAGATAGCCGTCGATCATCGCGTAGAAGTCGTTGGCGATCTTGGTGCCGAGCCCGACCTTGTGCTGGATGTAGTCGGTGGTCGACAGGTACATCAGATCGGGACGGTAACGCTCGACCAGCTTGACGCCGGCCGCGAACACGAAGCGCGACAGATCGGCCGAGTAGACCTCGGGGAGCGGCAGGCCGACGAAATCGAGCACATCATCGATGCCGTTCGCCGCCCTGGTGGCCTGGTCGGCCTTCTCGGACGAGAAGGCGATGGCGCGGCCGCTGGAATAGTCCAGACCGTACGCAAGCAAGGTGCGCAGCTTGTCCTTGGCGGTGACGGCGGCAACCTTGTAGCCGGCGTCGTGGACACCGGCGAGGATGGTCGGTGCGCGCAGGAACTTCGGATCGTTCATCATGACTTCGGCGTTGTTCGCCGTGTCGTAGAAGTAGTTGCCGGCGATGCCGTGCACCGCGGGCGGACGTCCGGTGATGATCGAGAGGTTGTTCGGATTGGTGAAGCTCGGGATCACGCTGGCGGCATGGACGTGCGCGCCCTCCTTCATGAAGCGCGCGAAGGTCGGCGCGACGCCGGCCTCGATCGCCCGCTCGATATAGCCGGGCTCCGAACCGTCGAGGCAAATCACGACGGTTGGCCGCGTCGGCGCCTCGTAATCGCGCCCGTTCACGGTGATGGTTTTACGATTGTCTTGCATGATGCCTCTCCTCGTCACTGCGCCGTCGTCACGCGTTCGCCGCGCTCGGCATCCGCTGCGTCTGCGCTGCCTCGATCAACCGTTCCTTCGACCCTAAGAAGTTGCGGCCGCGCTCGCCCTCCAGCGAGTCCGCGATCAGCGCGTGCCATTCGGCGCGCTCGATCCTGTAGGCGGCCGGATTGCAGGAGATGCCGAGCCGCGCCATGCAGTCCTCGAGATCGTCGGCCGCGCGGGCCAGGTCGGCGCCGAAGATCTGCCTCAAGCTGTCCTCGCAGAGCCCGCCCGCCCCTTTGACGCTGCGCAGCACCATCGGCAGCGAGAACGAGCAGGCGATGCCGTGCTGGACGCCGTGCCGCAGCGTAATCGGATAGGACAGCGAATGCGCGATCGCGGTCTTGGTGTTGGAGAATGCCAGGCCCGCGAACAGCGCCGCCTGCGCCATGCGGCTGCGCAGCTCGAGATTGCCGAGGTCGTTGGCGAGCTTCGGCAGCACCTCGAGGATGCTGCGTGCCGCGGCCACCGCGTGGTTGGCCGACACCGGATTGTTGTTGACGTTCCAGATGCTCTCCAGCGCATGCGACAGCGCGTCGAGCCCGGTGCTGACGGTCAGAAGCTGCGGCTTGCCGAGCATCAGGCGCGGATCGATCACGGCATGGGTCGGATAGAGCGACGGACGCGCCAGCGAGTATTTCTTGCCGTTGGCCTCGTCCCACACCGTGCCCCAGCAGGTCACCTCGCTGCCGGTGCCCGCGGTGGTCGGCACCGCGATGATCGGGATCGCCGCGAGGCGCTCGGCGCCCTGCTGCGTCTCCAGATAGGTTTTGACGGTCGCGAAGTCGCCGCCGGCGGCCGCGAACACCTTGGCGGAGTCGATCACCGAGCCGCCGCCGAGCGCGACGATCACCTCGGGCTGCCTCGCGAGCCCGGCAAAGCGCGCGGTCTGCTCGGTAAGCAGGCGGTAGTCCGGATTGGGCGCGACGTCGCGAATAGTCAAGACAGACGGTCCCGCCGCGGCGCGCAGCCGCCGCTCGAGCTCGTCGAAGATCGGCTCGCCATAGGTCACGAGCGCGTAGGCGCGCTTGCCGATCAGCCCCGGCAGCTTGTCGAAGCTGTCGGCTCCGAATTCGATCCTCACCGGGTTGGAATAAGTCCAGTCCATCCGCGCGTCCTCCGTTTGGCGCGAAGGTACGGCGCCGGCTGCTATTGACAAATTCATTCTACGGATGCGTTCTATTGATTATGTCAATAGTGTTCAGCCAGCTTCGCGCCTTCCACGCGGTCGCCACCCATGGCGGCTTCACCGCGGCCTCGCGCGTGCTCAACGTCGGCCAGCCGACATTGACCATCCAGGTCAAGGAGCTGGAGGAGAGCTACGGCGTCGAGCTTTTGATTCGGAAGCCGCGGCATACCGAGCTCACCGAGGCCGGCGCCGCGCTGTTCGAGATCACCCGCGGCATCATGACGTTCTGCGACGAGGCTCACGACCTCCTGGCCGCGCACGGCAAGGCGACCAAGGGCCATCTGCGGGTCGCGACCGTCGGGCCGTTTCATGCCACCGAGATCATCGCGGCGTTCAAGCGCGATCATCCGGAGGTGCAGATCTCGACCTTGCTCGGCAATTCCGAACGCACCTTCCGCCACATCGTCGACTTCGAGGCCGACGTCGCGATCCTGGCGGAGGTGCCGGAGGATCCGCGCGTCACCATGATCCCCTACCGCACGCACCGCGTGATCGTGTTCGTCAACCGCGACCATCCCTGGTTCAAGCGCAAGTCGGTCAGGCTGCGCGAGCTGGCCGACCAGCCCATCGTGCTGCGCGAGCGCGGCTCGACCACGCGGCGCGCGTTCGAGGCGACGATGCAGGCCGAGGGCATCAGGATCGAACCGGTGTTCGAGATCGAGAGCCGCGAGGGTGTGTGGAAGGCGGTCGAGCGCGGCCTGGGCATTAGCGTCGTCGCCGACTTCGAATTCGTGCCGCATCCCAATCTGCGCGCGCTGGAGATCAGCGACCGCACCATCAAGACCCAGTACAGCATCGCGCATCACAGCGGACGCGGCCATTCCCCGATCATCAAGGCGTTCATCGACACGGTCCGGCGGATGAAGGGGCGTGATGCTACCGCGAGGGGGTCTTCGGCCCGGCCTTGAGTGCGAACAGCGCCAGCAGCGCGGCCAAGCTCAGAGCCGATGTGACCGCAAGCGTGTAGCCACCGAGCGGCGAGATCAGGAATCCGAATATGAGGGGCGCGAGGGCTTGAGACAGTCGCGACGGCGCGCCGAGCAGTCCCAGGCGGTAGCCGTAATCCTTCGGACCGAATATCGCCAGCGGCAGCGTGCCGCGCGCGATGGTCAGGATGCCGTTTCCGGCACCGTGCAACAGCGCGAACACCCCCGCGAAGCCACCGCCGAACAGGCCGATGACGCAGGCGCCCAAGGGATGTGTGATGCAGGCCAGGCGCGCCGACCAGAGCGGGTGGAAGCGCTTCAGCAGGCTCGCTTCGACAATGCGCGCCGCCACCTGAGCCGGGCCGATCAGTGCGCCCGCCGCGATCGCCTGCGCCTGCGTCGCACCGAGCGACTCCAGAATTCGCGGCAGATGAACCGCCATCGCCGACGTCACGCTCCAGGCGGCGGCGAAGGCAAAGGCGAGTAACACCATCGCGCGGTCGATGGCGATGTGCGGCTTCGGCGTGTCGGCCGCGATCCGATGCTCCCGCTTTAGCCTGGGGATCAGGAGGCCGTTGAGCGGCAGGCAGATCAGGATGTGCGCCGCAGCCCAGCCGAAACAGGTCCAGCGCCAGCCGATGGTTGCCAGCCCCCACGCACTCAGCGGCCAGCCGATCGTGCTGGCAAAGCCCGCGATCAGCGTAATGCCGGTGATGGAGCGACGGGCGGCGTTGCCGTAAATGCGCCCGAGCGCCGCGAAGGCTGCATCATACAGGCCAAGACCCATGCCGACGCCGAGCAACAGCCAGCTCACCGCCATCAGCACGCCGCCCTGCGACAGCCCGAGCAGGATCAGCCCGGACGCCAGGATGAGGTTGGACGCGCAGAGCACTTCGCGTCCGCCCATCCGGTCGATCTGGCGGCCGACGCGCGGACCGAGCAGCCCGGAGATCACCAGCGCCATCGAGAACGCGGCGAACAGCCAGTTGGTCGAGATGCCGAGGTCCCGCGCGATCGGGTCCGCGAGGATGGCGGGCAGATAATAGCTCGACGCCCAGGCAAGGGTTTGCGTGGTCCCGAGCGCAACAATCAGGACGTTGTCTGCACGGCGGCTCATCCGGCGCGCGCACCCGGCGTCCTGGGCGGGACCACTTCTCCGTCCTCCTTGACGAATTGGCCAATGTCAGTGGCGAGAAGTTCAAGCACAGCCTCGGACGGCCGGCACAGTTTCACGCCGTTCGGCGAGACCACGATCGGCCGATTGATCAGGATCGGATGCGCGATCATGAAATCGATCAACTCGTCGTCGCTCCATTTCGGATTGGCAAGGTCGAGCGCTGCATAAGGCGTGCCTTTCTCGCGGAGCAGCGCGCGGGGCGTCATGCCCATGGCCTTGATCAGCGCGATCAGCGTGTCGCGCGCGGGTGGCGTCTTGAGATACTCGACGATCTCCGGCTCCTCCCCGCTTTGGCGGATCATGGCCAGCGCGTTGCGCGACGTCCCGCAATCGGGATTGTGGTAGATCGTGATCGTCATCGGATTGCCTCCATCTTCGTTTCGCTCTGCCGCAACAGCCACGTCATCAGCGCCAGCGCGACCATCGCCCCCAGAATCTCGGCGACGATAAATCCCGGCAGGTCCTGCGCGCGGATACCGGAAAACGTATCGGTGAATGATCGCGCGATGGCAACGGCCGGGTTGGCGAAAGACGTGGACGCGGTGAACCAGTAGGCGGCCGTGATGTAGAGCCCGACCAGCCATGGGATAGCGGCCTCGCGAAACCGCAGGCCACCGATGATTGTTGCGACCAGTCCGAACGCGGCAACGAATTCCGCAAACCACTGCGGGAACCCGGTCCTCGCCTTGGCGGAGAACACCAGGGGCGGCAGGCCGAACATGGCATGCGCGACCATCGCACCCAGGATTCCCCCGAGCACCTGCGCCGCGACGTACTGCGCGGCGTGCGGCGGGCGGAGCTCGCCCTTGAGCGTGAACACCAGCGTCACCGCCGGATTGAAATGCGCGCCGGATATCGGTCCAAGGATCGTGATCAGCACCACCAGCATGGCACCGGTCGGCAGCGTATTGCCGAGCAGCGCCAGGGCCACGTCCTTGGTCAGGGTTTCTGCCATGATGCCGGAGCCGACGACGGTCGCGACCAGAAGCAACGTGCCGAGACATTCCGCCACAAGGCGCCGTGGCAGATCGAAATCGCGCATCACGCACGCGCTCTCTTCTTGCTGGTGGAAGGCTTGCACTGGGCGGCGGCGAGCACCGGCGCGCAGATCTCCGGGTGGCCCGCGCAGCAATCCTTCATCAGGAAGGCGATGAGGTCACGCAAACCGGTGAAATCCGCCGAGTAGATGATCGAGCGCGCCTCGCGGCGCGGCACGATCATGCCGGCGTGCTCGAGGTCCTTCAGATGGAACGACACGTTGGATGGCGACACCTCGACCGCCTCCGCAATCGCCCCCGCGGCCATCCCCTCGGGACCCGCCTGGACCAGCAGCCGCACGATCCGCAGCCGCGTTTCCTGCGACAACGCGGCGAAGGCGGTTCGGGCTTGACGCTCCTCCATCTTTCGATAATCCTACAATTCAACAATCGTTGAAATACGGATAGCAGCCATGGACACGCTTGCCAATACCCGTTCGATCGTCGGCGCCCTGCTTCCGGTGGAAGAGCTGTCATCCGCGGCCCTCCTTTCCGGCCTTGAGGCGCACAAGGAGAAACCGCTGATCTTCAGCTACGACGGCCGGGACGTCCGCCCCAGCTACCACGTGACCGAAGTCAAGACCGGTTCGTTCAGGGCGCTCGATTGCGGCGCGAACCCGGAGAGCTGGAGCGAGACCTTCATTCAGCTCTGGGACATCGAGGAGGAAAACCGCGGTCACATGCCGGCCGGAAAATTTCTTGCGATCATCCGCAAGGTCGACGAGGCCGTCGGCTTCGACCCGCAAGCCCGGCTGACGTTCGAGGTGAGCGACGGTGTTCGGCCGATGCAGATCTATCGCGCCGAACGCATGGATGCCGGCGACGCGGCGATCCGCGTCTATCTCTCGGCGCGTCCGTCGAGCTGCAAGCCGCGCGACCGATGGCTCCAGGACCAGCAGTTCTGCTGCGCACCGAAAGCCAAACAGCCGTGCTGCGGGTGATGGATGCTTGAACGCCTGATATGGACAGACGTGTCACGCGGATTGGCGCTCGCGGCAAGACTGCCCGGAAATTGCCGATCACTGAGTTGCCCGACAGGTCAAGCCTCCGAAGCAAAAATATTTCGCTTTATCCGAAGCGCAACTCAGTGTATGAATAACCCGTCTCACCCGATCGAGGGGCGCTGCGCATCGTCAGGAGTGTTGCGGTGAGATGCGGTGGACGCGGCAAGCGCAACTGACGAGTGCGCATGATGCGGACGGCGAAATCGTGCAGGCCTGACGCCCTAGCGGCAGGTGTCCTCTCGCAAAGTGCGCAAGCGTTTGCGAGGGCGGCGACAAAAAAGCCCAGTCTCGCCGGGGAGAGCACGTATAAGCCGTAACCCATCGCGCAGGGAAAGCCGGGTTGTTTCCGGTTACACCTGTGGTCCTACCCCCGAGCTTTCTACCTTTTGCTCGGGGCCCATGGGTGCGATCGGCACCCGGCTTTCCCTGCGCCCTCTGTTCAAGAGAGGGCGGAACAAAAAGCAAGCTCGGGCAGATCATGTCGCGAGGACGCGGAAGCTTGATTCACAGCTCGCGCAACACGCTCGCTGTCGTCCCTGCGAAAGCAGGGACCCATAACCACAGATCGGCATTGTTGCGGGACGGTCGAACGAACGAGTCCCGTTCACAACACGGGCCGCGGAGTATGGGTCCCTGCTCCCGTGCGCAATTGCGCACTAGGCAGGGACGACACCGAGATTGCAGCGATGATAGAGCGCGCCCTACCCGCTCAAGCCGCCGTCGGCTCGCTCGACAGCGCGGCGAACACCGTCTCCGGCGAATGGGCGATCACGGCGAGCAGCGCGCGGGCGGGTCCACGCGGCGCGCGCTTGCCCTGCTCCCAGTTGCGGATGGTTTCCACCGGCACGCCGAGCTTGGCGGCGAATTCGAGCTGGGTGAGCTGGGCCCGGCGGCGCAGATCGCGTACGGCCGGCTGCGCTGCCGCAGGCTGCATCGCTGCCTGGTCGGGATGTGCGGGCACGAGCGGGATTTCCTGCCCGTCGCGCAATTCGACGATCCGTCCGTCCGCCTTGAGCCGCAACCGCTGCATGATGGCCCCCGTGATGGCCCCTTGGAGATAGCGGCATCATCGATGAAGCGCGTTAAGTTCGGATTAACGATAAGCGGCCCGGCGCGGCTCGCGCCCGGACCATGCGCCGCCCTGCCCGCGAGCGCGTTACTTGAGGCCGAACCACAGCGTGGCGATGCCGAGGAAGGAGAAGAAGCCGACCACGTCGGTGACGGTGGTGACGAAGGTGCCGGAGGCGACCGCGGGGTCAGCCCGCACCCGTTCCAGCACCATTGGGATCAGGATGCCGCCGAGCGCGCCGGCCACCAGATTGCAGATGATCGCAAGCCCGATCACGATGCCGAGGCCGGGGATCTTGAACCAGGCCACCGCGGCGACGCCGGTGATGACGGCAAAGGCGATGCCGTTGACGAGCCCGACCATGGTCTCGCGCAGCACCACCCGCATCGCGTTGTACGGGCCGAGCTCACGGGTGGCGAGCGCGCGCACCGCGACCGTCATGGTCTGGGTCGCGGCATTGCCGCCCTGGCTCGCCACGATCGGCGCCAGCACCGCAAGCGCCACCATCTTCTCGAGCTGGCCCTCGAACAGACCGAGCACCGACGAGGCCAGGAACGCGGTGGCGAGATTGACTAGGAGCCAGTTGAAGCGACCGCGGGCGATGGTCCACACCGTGTCGGACAGCTCTTCGTCGCTGGTGACGCCGCCGAGCGCCTTCAAGTCTTCGTCTGCCTCCTCCTCGATCACGTCGACGACGTCGTCGATGGTGATCACGCCGACCAGCCGGTCGATGGTGTCGACCACGGGAGCTGCGACCAGGTTGTACTTGCCGAACATCCGCGCGACCTCTTCCTGGTCCTCCAGCGCGGAGACCCGGCGGCGGTCCTCGTCGATCAGGTCCTTGATCGGAACCGGGCGGCGCGTGCGCAGCAGCACGTCGAGCGGCACCGCGCCCAGCAGGTGCTTGTCGGCATCGACCACATATATTTCGTAGAAGCGATCCGGCAGATCCGGCGTGTCGCGCATATAGTCGATCGCCTGCCCGACATTCCAATCCGGCGGCACCGCGATGAACTCGGTCTGCATCCGCCGGCCGGCGGAATTCTCCGGGTACAGCAGGCTCCGCTCGATGTCCTCGCGCTCGGCCGCCGGCAGCTTTTCCAGGATCTCTTCCTGGTCCTCCTCGTCGAGGCTCTCCAGGAGCTCGACGGCGTCGTCGGATTCGAGCTCGCGGACGCCCTCGGCAACCGTCTCCGGCTCGAGTTCCTCGAGGATCTCCTCGCGGACCGTCTCGTCGACCTCGTTGAGCGCCGAGAAGTCGAAATCGGTGCCGGTGATCTCGACCAGGGTGACGCGGTCGACCGGCTCCAGCGCCACGATCAGGTCGCCGAGATCGGCCTCGTGCAGTTCCGCCACCACCTCGCACAGCAACGGCCGGTCGGCGGCGTGGATGGCCCGGGTGATCGCCGCGACGAATTCGCCGCGGAGCTCGCCCTCCTCGTCCCGCATCGGCATCCGGGCCAGCGGATCGGCCTCGGCGGGTTCGGCAACGTCGAAATTCTCGGCCATGCCGTGTTTCGCCGGTTTGACAGGAGGGGAAAAACTGGTTGGATGAGTGCGGAACGGATTACCTAATCGGTGGGGCCCAGTGCAATGAGAAAGATGTCGAGCGCACCGCGACCGCTCCGGAAGGCTTTCGCGGCGCTGGTCGCGCTCGCGCCTGTTGCACTGTTCGGCTCGGCGCACGCCGCCGAATGCCAGCGCAAGGACGCGCTCGGCACCTCACGTGTACTCGAGGTCGACCCCGCGACCTATCCGCGCGTCGGGCTGAAGAGCTTTCCGCAGACCCTGCCGCTCAGGGATGGCGAGGTCGTGCTGACCTTCGACGACGGACCGACGCCGGGGGTCACCGACAAGGTGCTGACGGCGCTGGCGGCCGAATGCGTGCAGGCAACCTTCTTCATGGTCGGCCGCAACGCGGCCGATCATCCCGATATGGTCCGCAAGATCGCGCGCCTCGGCCACAGCATCGGCTATCACAGCTGGGACCATCCGCATCTCAACAAGCTCCCGCTGGATCAGGCCGAGGCGAACATCAACCGGGGGATCGAAGCGGTCCAGAAGGCCCTGCGCGGCACCGCAAGCACGGTCCCGAGCACGCCATTCTTCCGGTTCCCCTATTTCGAATCGACACCCGCCCTGCTGGACCATCTGGAAAAGCGCGGTATCGCGGTGTTCGGAGCCGATTTCTGGGCCAGCGATTGGAACAAGATGACCCCCGAGGAGGAACTCAAGCTGCTCACCGGGCGGCTCGAAGGCCACCGCAAGGGAATTATACTGCTGCATGACCCGCAAATGCGGACAGCCGAGATGCTGCCCGCCTTCTTGAGGTACCTGCAGGAGCATAAATACCACGTCGTCCACATCGTCCCGGCGGCGCTGAAAACCGTGTCCGACCGGACACATTGAACCCGGGACGCTAGGTGGATTACAGACCGTTAAGGCGGCATTCATGGCGCCGCACCTAAGGATTCGTCAGTGCGTTTGGAATGCGGCCGAGATTCGATGATTGCAAACGTCTTGGTGATGATCCGGAAGCGGTCGCGGACCGTGGTCCGCGCGGCGCTGCTGGGCTGCGGCTTGATGACGCCGTACGCCGCCCTCGCCGCAGACTGCCCTAACCCCAACGCACTCGGCACCTCGCGGACCCTCGTCGTCGATCCCAAGGAGCATCCCCGGATCGGCACCATGCAGTACCCGGAGACCTTGCCGCTCGCCGATCACGAAGTGGTACTGACTTTCGACGACGGGCCGCTACCTAAATACAGCAACCAGGTGCTGGCCATTCTCGCCAGCCAGTGCGTCAAGGCGACCTTCTTCACCATCGGCTCCCAGGCCCGGTTCAATCCGGAGGGCGTGCGCAAGCTGATCGCGGCCGGACATACCGTCGGCACGCACAGCCAGAACCATCCGCTGACGATGAACAAGATGCCGCTCGAGAAGGTGCGGCAGGAGGTCGACGACGGCATCGCCTCGACGCTCGCCGCGCTCAATGGCGACAAGAGCAAGCTCGCGCCGTTCTTCCGGATTCCCGGCCTGATGCGCGCCGAGATCCCGGAGGCCTATCTGGCGTCCCAAGGCATTCAGGTCTGGAGCGCCGACTTCCCCGCGGACGACTGGCGCCACATCTCGCCGCAGCGGGTCTATGACCTCGCGATCCAGCGGATCGAAGCCAAGCGCAAGGGCATCCTGCTGCTGCACGACATCCAGCCGCGCACCGTTGCGGCGCTGCCGCGCATCCTCAACACGCTGAAGGAGCGCGGCTACCGGATCGTTCATGTCGTGCCCGCAACGCCCGATCGCCCGGCGACGCCGACCCAGCCGCAGCAATGGTACCTGCATCCGCCGACCGAGACGGTGGCGACCACGCGCTGGCCCAGGATTCCGAACTTCGTCTTCACCGCGACGCGGACGCTGCCTGCCCCGGTGCTTGCCGACATGGATTGGCGCGATGCCGACATCCTCGACCACGCACAGCGCACCCGGGTCGCGATGCCCGTCCGCACGCTGTGGCCGCAGCCCCAGCTTGCGCGGTTCGCATCCGTCCCGACAATGCCGGTCCCGGCGCCCGACGTGTTCCGCGTTCCCGAAGCGCTCGACCTGACCCTGCTCGCAGCCCGATCGGCGGCCAATCGCCGCCTCGTGCAGCGTGCGACAATTGGCGTTGGCGTATCGCGCGCGCAGGCGTTCTCCGCGCGCCAGGCCAGGCATCCGAAGCAGGCTGCGCATCAGGGACCCGCCCCGGCGCACGGCCGAGGCCACGGCGCGCCCTTGCATGTCGCGCCGCCGGCTGCCGACAACGCGTCAGTCCACGTCGCCAATAATGTGAAGAAGCGCACGCCGCGCGCCGAGGCGGCGGCGGCCGGCAAGCGCGTGCCTGATTGACGTGATCTAGCTGGCCACGATCTTGGCGACGCAGAGCAGGATCACCAGCGCCAGGAAGAAGATATCGATATAGGATTTGATCTCGCCGGCATGCCTGAGCACGGTGACATCGGCGACGATCTGCCTGCGCGAGGCGACAGCATTTGGCCCCTCGCCGGCCGCCGCGGCGAGCCGCCGCGTCTCACCCTCCAGGCGCTCGATGCGCTGGAAGAAATAGAACGAGCGCAGGCCGGAAAAGGCGTGCATCGCCGCATAGACCAGGACCAGAATTGCGACCGTCGCGCGCTGCTCGTACTTCTCCAGAAGGTTCAGCGTGAAATAGACCAGCCCCAGGAACACGAAGTTGGAGACCACACGGTAGACGTAGCTCGCAAAGATCATCAGGCGCTCCGGTAAGGCAAGCTTGCAGCCGCGCGATTGGGGGAAAGCGGTCGGCTTCGGTCGGCAACACCAAACCGGTAAGGCCATGCATCCGCGAATCTACCTGACCGGTGTTACATGACCGCATCGACCTGCACCTCCACGTCACCCGCCTGCACTCGTCGGACCTGCCCCCGGAGGCACGGGCCGGCATAGCCGGCGAGCGGCCACGCTCCGAAAAGTCCAGCGATTTCAAGGATCAGCTGAGGTGTGGTGCGCTCGGAGGGACTCGAACCCCCACGGTGTTACCCACTGCCACCTCAAGGCAGCGCGTCTACCAATTCCGCCACGAGCGCTTGGGATACCGGATGGAACCCCGAAGGCACCGCCGGATCGACGGGGCCATGTAACAAATCACGGATGCAGGGACAAGGCGATTAATGCGGGAATTAGCCGCGAACCCCGGGAGATTTCGGCAGCATCTGCTTGACCTCGACCGCAATCCGGTTGCGGTCGACCAGGACCACGCCGCTGGCCACCGGCAGGTTGTTGGCGAGGATCTTGACCTCGTCGGCCTCGGTGGCATCCAGTTCGATGATGGCGCCGCGGGACAGCCGCATGACCTGGTGAATCGGCATCGTGGTGGTGCCGAGGACCACCATGAGATCAACGCTGACTTTATCGAGGGTGGGCACTTCTGAACCGCCGAACGGGAACTAGATTGTGGGTTCACCTGACCACGTTAGGGTTAGCTAATGGTTAACGACCGCCAAAGCCTCGATTTGACGACCTTTGCGCGCCCTTCGGGCGGCGAAGCGGTCGAATGGCGGATTTCCGACCGCGCGGTGCCCTACCCCGATTCGCTCGCCGCAATGGACGAGCGGGTAGTGAAGATCGCGACGGGCGCGGCCCCCGAACTGGTATGGCTGCTGGAGCACCCGCCGCTCTATACCTCCGGCACCAGCGGCAAGGCCGACGATTTGCTCGCGCCGCGCTTTCCGACCTTCCAGAGCGGCCGCGGCGGCCAGGTCACCTATCACGGCCCGGGCCAGCGCGTCGCCTATGTGATGCTCGACCTCAAGCGGCGCCGGCCCGATGTGCGCGCCTATGTCGCTTCGCTGGAGGAATGGATCATCCGCACGCTGGCCGCCTTCAACGTCCGCGGCGAGCGCCGCGAGGACCGCGTCGGGGTCTGGGTGCGGCGCCCGGACAAGGGACCGGGCCATGAGGACAAGATCGCCGCGATCGGCGTGCGGCTGCGCCGCTGGGTCTCCTTCCACGGCATCGCGATCAATGTCGAGCCTGATCTTGCGCACTTCCAGGCCATCGTGCCCTGCGGCGTGGTCGATCCGCGCTATGGCGTCACCTCGCTGCTCGATCTCGGACTGCCGGTCACGATGGCCGATGTCGACATCGCGCTCCGGCAGGCATTTGCCGAGGTGTTCGGCGACACCGCAGCGCGCCTGCCGGAAGCGACGTCATAGGCTTCACGCCGCCTTCTGCGGCGCGACCTCGAGCTTGCCGGCGATGTAGCGACGCTCCTGGGTGAGGCCGCCGAAGCCGTAGGCGTCGCCCTTCACCTCGTCGACATGGGCGTAGCTCTCGGTATGCAGCGGCCCGAGCAATTCGCCCATCCGCTTGAACAGCGCCGCGAGATAGGCCGCCTTCTCGTCCTTGGTGTTGGTGCCCTCGGTGACGTGGATGTCGAGCCAGTAGCTCGCAAGCCCCTGCTCGGCGAGCGACTTGCCGCCTGCGAACCAGTCGCCGGCATCAGCCGACCTCACGATAACAGCGGTGACCTTCGGATCCTTGTGCAGAATCCGTGCGGTCAGGTCCGACACGGCGGCGGCGATGTCGGACTTCAGCGACGGCCTCTCGCGCGAGGTCGCGTAGGTGACGGTGATGAGCGGCATGATCGGTCTCCTTGAATCCGGTTGGCGCGGGTCAATTGCGCCTCCTCTAGCTAGACCTTCGCGCATCATCTTGGTATCTTATCTAGATTGATAGCAATGATAACAATCCTTGATCATGACCGCCACGCTCGATATCGACACCGTGCAGGCCTTCCTCCTCGTCGCCGAGTTGCAAGGCTTCACCCGCGCCGCCGAGGCGCTTGGCACCACGCAGGCGGCGATCAGCATGAAGTTGCAGCGGCTCGAAACGGTGCTGGGCAAGCGGCTGGTCGAGCGCTCGCCGCGCGCGGTGCGGCTGACCGCCGACGGCGCGGCCTTCCTGCAGCACGCCCGCGCGCTGATCGAGGTGCATGATCGCGCGCTGGCCGGCGAGAAACCAGCGCGGCAGCAACTCACGCTCGGGATCAGCGATCACGCCGCGGGCCCGGAGCTGGTGCCGCTGCTGGAGCGGCTGCACGCGATGGCCTCCCAGCTTGCCCTCTCCGTGACCATCGGCTTCTCGCGCGAAATGCTCGACGCTTATGATGGCGGCGAGCTCGACGCCGTGATCGTGCGCCAGGAAGGCAGCCGGCGCGGCGGCGAGAAGCTGACCGAGGACGAATTCGGCTGGTTCGCCGCCAAACGCTTCGTCTGGCCGCGCGGCGATGCGCTGCCGCTCGCGACCCTGGCGCCGCCCTGCGGCGTGCGCGCCCTCGCCGTGCGCGCGCTTGACAAGGCCGGCATCGCCTGGACCGAAAGCTTCGTCGGCGGCGGCGTCACCGCGGTGGTGGCGGCCGCGCTTGCAGGGCTTGCCGTCGCGCCCCTCGTCCGCCGCATCGCGCCGCCGGGCCTGGTCGATATCGGCCCTGCCCACAAGCTGCCGCGGCTCGGCACGTCGAAGGTGATGCTGCATTCGAAAGTCAGCGATCCCGCCAAGCTCGCGGCACTCAGGACGCTGGCCGCGACGTTTCGGAGCGTGGCGTCTGCGGCATAGGTTGAACACCGTAGCGGTTCACATCGAGTCTTCGCCTGCCGCCAGTTCGCACATGACGAACCAGTAGGTCAGGCCGGCGACAAACCCGGCCACGACGAACAGGCAAACCAGTCCGGATGTCCAGACAGCCGGGGATCGTAGAAGGACAGTGATGCTCAACGCACCGATCGCCGCGCCTGCGCAGGCGAAAAATCCCGCGGCTCGGATATGGAACTCCTCGGTGAACCAGACGACGATCGCCGTGGGAATTGCTGTGAGCAGACAAGTGATGACGAAGATCGCGGCCGACGGAAGCAGCATCACGACGATGCCGTAGAGCAGCCGCGCGACATCGCCGTGCGACGTCATCATCACAATGGTCTGACCGACGGCGGAAATCACCGCAGTCGCCGCGCCACAGCCCGCAAGCCAACCTCCGAATGCACGGGAACAGGTGCTGCACATCGAGGCCTCCTCACAGGATCGCATCGAACGCGCTGCGCAAGGTTTCGTGTCGGAACACAAAGCCGTTGCTCAGCGCCTTGTTCGGCAGCACGCGCTGGCCGCCGAGCAAGAGCTCGTCGGCGAAATCGCCGCCAACGGCGCGGAGCAGCGCCGCCGGCACGCGGAAGATCGCCGGCCGGTGCAGACGGCGTCCGAGCTCCTCGGTGAATTTCATGTTGGTCACCGGGATCGGCGCGGTCGCGTTGACAGGACCGGACAGTTCAGGTCTCGCAATCACATGCGCGATCAGGCGCACGAGGTCGTCGCGTTCGATCCACGACATCCACTGCTTGCCCGAGCCGAGCGGGCCGCCGAGGCCGAACTCGAACGGCGTCAGCATCCGCGTGATGAAGCCGCCATCGATGCCGACCACGAGACCGATGCGCAAATATGCCACGCGCACGCCGTGATCCGCGGCCGGCTTCGCCGCATTCTCCCAGGCCTCGCACAATTCGTGACTGAAGCAGGCGTGGGATTTCGCCGACTCCGTCAGCACCTGGTCCTGCCAGAGCCCGTACCAGCCGATCGCGGAGCCGCTCACGAGTACCGACGGCTTGCGTTCGAGGCGCGCGATCAGCTTGATCACGTCAGACGTCATGTCGATACGTGAGGCGATGATCTTGCGGCGCTTGGCCTCGGTCCAGAGGCCGTTGCCGATGGGCTCGCCCGCGAGATTGACGATGGCGTCGATCCCGTAGTCGGCGGGCAATTGGTCGAGGCTCGTGACCAGCGTCACCGGCGGCGGCAGCATGTCGGCCTTTGCCGGATTTCGGATCAACGCAATCACCTGATGGCCGGATGCGGTGAGGCTCGCGACCAGGCGGCTGCCGATGAAGCCGGTAGCGCCGGTGACCAGCACGGTCTGCCGCGCCGGCAATTTCTCGACCAGCGTCGCGGCCGGCACGCTGGCCAACCGTCCGAGGCGCCTCGTCGCGGCAAAGTCGCGCGCGCCGAACAGCGCGACGCCGAAGGCCGCAGCCGTCGCGAACAGACTTAACGGACCCGCATAGGCCGGCGCGACGGCGGTCGGCAGCATCGCCCAGCCGATCAGGACCGGCACCAGCAGCACGAGGATGGCGCCGTAATTGATCGCCAGCAGCGTGTGATTGATCCGCTCGCTCGGCGGCAGCTTTCGGCTCAGATCCTCCTCGACGAAATCCATCAAGGTGATGACGACCTCGACGACGAGGACGGCCATGATCGCGATCGCAAGGATGCCGTGCACTTGCAGCCAGCCGAGCACGAGGAACAGCAGCGCATAGAGCATGTTGCGCACGCTGTGCAGCTGCAGCTCGTGGCGCTGCGAGGGACGCCAGGCCAGCCGCTCGGTGAATTCGTGTTGATAGAACGTATCGAATGCGCCCATCGCAATCTGGATGGCGACAAGTGTCCAAAGCAGCGGCGTCATGGCGTGGCCTCCCTGAACACAGCGGACTGACGGATCAGCCTGCCGAAACGCGGGTGGATGATCTCCAGCGTGAAGCGGAAGTCACCGCAGCCGAGATCGGAATGGGTCACGGTGAGATCGCCCGGCGTGAGCCATTCGGGCAGCGGCAGGCGAAACGGGCCGAGTTGCAGCGAATAGCCGACGCTGCGAAACACCAGCGCCTCGTGCTCGACCGCGATCCGCAGCGCCATGCTGACGCCGAAGCCGACATATTCCTCGAGCCCGGTCGAACCGGCAAAGCGCTTGGCGGAATGAATCACCTGCGGGAAGCCGTCGCGGCGCGCGCAGATGCGGGTCCAGACCTGGCCGCCGCTTGCCGCGTCCTCGGTGACGGTGACGATCATCGGCACGCGCGTTTCGGTGCCGGTCGGGAACGGTCCGCCGATCAGCCGCGCGGCCTGCGCCAGCCACCAGCCGATGCGGCTGCACGCGGCTTCCTCGACCTCGCCGACATAGACGACGGTGTTGCCGTCCTCGAACCGTTTCGAGAAACGCCGCCAGATCGCAACCGGCAGGCGGCCCCAATCCTCGTCCGACAGCAATGCGCGGAAGCGGTGGTCGTCGAGCAGCTTTATATCGGAAGCCGGCGCTGTCTTTAAGGCGGATATCCTTGCTGACGCCATCGCACGCTCCCGTTACGCCGCCGCCTTTATTTGGCCCTGCCCGTGGGCAGGAAACTCACGATCTTCTCGCCGAGCTTGATCAACGCGACCAGGCGCGGCCGCGGCACGTTCAGCATCTGCGTGTACCAACGGTCGACCAGCTCGGTGAATGTCAGCATCTCCTTCAGCCGCTTGCTGGCGAGCGGGCTGATCGCGGGATCGTCGGCCGCGTCGGAGACGCAGGCGCGCAGCGCTACAAGCGCGGGATCGATCTCGCGCTCCTTGCGCCCCGCCGCGATCCTGGCCGCGACCTCCCAGATGTCGGTCTCGGCCTCGAAGTGGTCGCGGCGGTCGCCAAGGATCGGCACCCGCCGGATCAATCCCCAGGACAACAGCTCCTTGATCGAGTTGGAAACGTTGGAGCGCGCCATGCCGAGGGTGTCGGCGATGTCTTCCGCCGTCATCGGCGCTTCGGCAAGGTAGAGCAACCCGTGGATCTGGCTGACCGAACGGTTGACGCCCCATTCGTCGCCCATGTCGCCCCAATGCAGGATGAAGCGCTCGACGACGGCGGGAAGTTTTTTCTTGGCGGTTATTTCTGTCATGACAGAAATATCAGACGGTTCGGAGCAGAAGTCAAGGCTGGCCGTGCTGTCCACGACGGCGCACGAGACATGGCAGGTCTCCTGACCTATCCGGCGCCTCGGCGAATGCCGTGCATCGGAGGTGAGGAGTTTTCCTTTGTGGCCCCCGAGCTCTTTGTCCAAGCTGATCCGCGTGGATGATGGGCCGTGCGCCGGGTTGCCCGGCGTCGCGGCCGCAAGGGAGATTGCGCATGCCAGCGTCCGACAAGGAGTTCGTTGGATCCATTCCAGAGCTTTACGACCGGCTCCTCGTGCCGATGATTTTCGAACCCTACGCACGCGATCTGGCGCAACGCGCCAAGGCTCTTGGCCCGCGCGACCTGCTTGAGACGGCAGCCGGCACCGGCGCCGTCACCCGCGCGCTGTCGTCCGCGCTCGGCAGCGACACCAGGATCGTGGCGACCGACCTGAATGAGCCGATGCTCGAACGAGCGAAGTCACAGATGCCGAGCGGGACCGCAATCACCTGGCGGCAGGCCGATGCACTGAACCTGCCGTTCGACAATGCGAGCTTCGACGTCGTCGCCTGCCAATTCGGCGCGATGTTCTTCCCCGATAAGCCCAAGGGTTATTCGGAGGCGCGCCGCGTGCTGAAGCCGGGCGGCCGTTTCCTGTTCAGCATGTGGGGTCGCATCGAAGACAACGAGTTTGCTGACGTGGTGACCCGGGCATTGGCGGAGGTCTTTCCGGCCGATCCGCCGCGCTTCCTGGCGCGCACGCCTTATGGCCACTGCGCGGCCGACCCGATCCGGGCCGATCTTGCAGTCGCGGGCTTCGGCAAGATCGAAATCGACGACGTTCGGCTGCAAAGCCGGGCCAATGCGCCTCATGATCCTGCGATCGGCTTTTGCCAGGGATCACCGTTGCGCGGCGAGATCGAGGCGCGCGGCGGTATCGGCCTTGATGCGGCGACCGAGCACGCCGCATCGGCCGTTGCGCGCCGCTTCGGCAGCGGCGCGATCGAAGGCCGGATTCAGGCGCTGGTGATCTCAGCGGCCGCGTAACGACGCGCTTCAGATCGTGGGCAGGACCGAGAACCGCTCCCCTGCCCGGCGCTGGTTCAAAAGATCGGAATTGCCAGATGCGGCGTGCACGGCAGCGACGCGCGCCGAGAACGGACCGCGGCCACATGCCGTGATCATTTCAGTGACGACGTCGTCGGGACCGGCGAATACCGCCTCGACGCTGCCGTCGCGGCGGTTGCGGACCCAGCCTTCGAGGCCGCGTGCGTTTGCCTGCTCGTCGACCCAGCCGCGATAGCCGACACCCTGGACGCGGCCGCTGATGGTGACGTGGCGGATCACGCCGCTCATTTCTTCAGACCGAGGAACTCGCCGCTGCGCGCCTTGGTCTCCGCCTCGCGCATGACGCGGCCGGTCAGTTCGGACGAGGCGATACCCTTGAGGTTCTTCGGCGAGGTGCCTTCGCGCAGCGCCTTCAGCGTCTCGTAGACGGCCTGGGTTGCGGCCGCGAATGGCGCGTGGCCTTGCAGCGCGATCCTGACGCGCCGGCTTGCCAGATAGTCGAGCGCGGTCATCTCCTCCGGCGCGCCGCCGAGCACGATCGGCAGCGTCGTCGCGGCCGAGAGCGCCTCCAACTCGCCACGCGATTTGATGCCGGTGAAGAACAAGCCATCGACGCCGACCGCCTCATAGGCCCTGGCGCGTGCGATCGCATCGTCGAGACCGGTGATCGAAACGGCACCGGTCCGGCCCAGGATGACGAGCGACGGATCGCTGCGGCCGTCAAGCGCCGCCTTCATCTTGCCGACGCCTTCCTCCAGCGAGATCAGCTGGGTCTTGGCCTGGCCGAACACCTGCGGCAGCAGCGTGTCCTCGATGGTGAGGCCGGCCGCGCCGGCGGCCTCCACCTCCTGAACCGTGCGGCGGACATTGAGCGCGTTGCCGTAACCGTGGTCGGCATCGACCAGCACCGGCAGCGTCGACGCACGCGACATGCGGCGTATCTGCTCGGCGAATTCGGTCAGCGTGATCAGCGCAATATCGGGATCGCCGAGCACGGCGAGCGACGCCACCGAGCCGCCGAACATGCCGAGCTCGAAGCCGAGATCCTCCGCAATCCGGATCGAGGTCGCGTCATAGACCGAGCCCGGGCGGATGCAGATCGATCCGGTGAGTATCGATCGCAGGGCTTCGCGGCGTTTGCGGAAGGCCATGATGTGTCTCCATCCACGTCATTGCGAGGAGCAAAGCGACGAAGCAATCCATCTCTCATCATATGAGGCTAGATGGATTGCTTCGCTGGCGCTCGCAATGACGGTGCTAAGCGAACTCCAGGATCAGCGCGTCGACCGAGAGCGTGGCGCCGGCGGCGGCGTGGATCTTCTTGACCGTGCCGTCACGCTCGGCGCGCAGCACGTTCTGCATCTTCATGGCTTCGACCACCGCCAGGGTCTCGCCGGCCTTGATCTCCTGCCCCTCGGTCACCGCGATCGACACCACGAGACCAGGCATCGGGCACAGCAACTTCTTGCCGGTGTCGGCGGCCGAGACCACCGGCATCAACCGCGCCGAGGTCGCCTCGGTCTCGGTGAAAACATAGACCGGGATCTCAAAACCCTGATGCGCGAGGCGGAAGCCGTTGTTGATCGCCCGCACCTGCACGGCGACGAAGTTGCCGTCGATGGTGCCCTGCCAAACCGGATCGCCCGGCACCCAGCCCGACACCAGATTGTGCGGATTGCCAGGGAGCCCGTCGGCGGCAATGAAGCGCACCGCGATGGCGTCACCCTCGCGGGCGACATCGAGCGCGATCTCGGCGCGGTCGAGCCACACCGCGCGGCGGCGCTCGCGCAGCACCACGCGGCCGCCCATCTGGCCGGAGATCTGCCGCTTGCGCTCGCCCAGCACGTGGTCGATGGCGGCGCCGACCGCAGCCAGCCGCCGCGCGAACTCGCCCTCGGGTGCGTGCGCCGAAAATCCCTTGGGGAACTCTTCCGCAATGAAGCCGGTCGACAGCCGGCCCTCGCGCCAGCGCGGATGGTTCATCAAGGCCGACAGGAACGGAATGTTGTGCCGGATGCCGTCGACATAGAAGGCGTCGAGCGCGGTCGCCTGCGCCTCGATCGCCGCGGCGCGCGACGGGGCGTGGGTGACGAGCTTGGCGATCATCGGATCGTAATGGATCGAAATCTCGCCGCCTTCCTGCACGCCGGTGTCGTTGCGGATCGTGATGCCGTCATGGCTGGCCTCGGCCGGCGGACGGTATTTCACCAGGCGCCCGATCGACGGCAGGAAGTTGCGGAACGGATCCTCGGCATAGACGCGGGATTCCACCGCCCAGCCGGTCAGCGTCACGTCCTTCTGCGCGATCGCGAGCTTCTCGCCGGCGGCGACGCGGATCATCTGCTCGACGAGATCGATGCCGGTGATCAATTCGGTGACGGGATGCTCGACCTGCAGGCGGGTGTTCATCTCCAGGAAGTAGAAGCTCTTGTCCTGGCCGGCGACGAATTCCACGGTGCCGGCCGAATCGTAGTTCACGGCCTTCGCCAGCGCGACGGCCTGCTCGCCCATCTTGCGGCGGGTGGTCTCGTCGAGCAGCGGCGACGGCGCCTCCTCGATGACCTTCTGGTTGCGGCGCTGGATCGAGCACTCGCGCTCGCCGAGATAGATCACATTGCCATGCTTGTCGCCGAGCACCTGGATCTCGATGTGCCGGGGATCGACGATGAATTTCTCGATGAAGACACGGTCGTCGCCGAACGACGACTTCGCCTCGGCCTTGGCGAGGTTGAAGCCTTCGGCGACCTCCGCCTTCGAATGCGCGATGCGCATGCCCTTGCCGCCGCCGCCGGCGGAGGCCTTGATCATCACGGGGTAGCCGATCTCGTCGGCGATCTGGACGGCGTGCTTGTCGTCCTCGATGACCCCGAGATGACCCGGCACGGTCGAAACCTTCGCCTTCGCCGCGGCCTTCTTGGATTCGATCTTGTCGCCCATCGCGGCGATGGCGCCGGGGTTCGGACCGATGAAGACGATGCCGGCGGCTTCCAGCGCGCGCGGAAACGCCTCGCGCTCGGACAGGAAGCCGTAACCGGGATGCACCGCCTGCGCGCCGGTCTTGCGGCAGGCCTCGACGATCTTGTCGATCAAAAGATAGCTCTCGGCCGCGGCGGGCGGTCCGATCAGCACGGCCTCATCGGCCATCTCGACATGCAGCGCGTCGCGGTCGGCCTCGGAATAGACGGCGACCGTCTCAATCCCCATACGGCGCGCAGTCTTGATGACCCGGCAGGCGATCTCGCCGCGGTTGGCGATCAGGATTCGTTTGAACATGCTCTTCTTGCTTGGGCTTTTTCGGACTTCGAATTGTCCATTTGGCAGGATTCCTCCCCGCGCAATCTGGCACGGGCGATTGGGCGTAACCACTCCGTTGGTACAGCAAATTGCCCCGGAGGCAACGGTCTAATGCAGACCCTGCCCACTGCCCGGCCAGTCCCTGGTCAGTCCTCGGCGGTAGCCCGATCGGTATTTCAGCCCGAATAGGTCTTGAAGCGGCCACGCGAATGAGCCTTCGCGACGGCCTTCATCAGCTCGCTGACCTCGTTCTCCAGGAATTCATTGGCCACGATCAGCGCCCGGATGGTGGCGCGCAAATTCCCGCCGCAGGCGGAAATGGCCTGATCGACAGCGGCTTCCAGCCCGTCATCGTCGTCAGATTCGGGCCGTGCAGACATCATGGGGTATCCGGGATTCAGGTGGCGCATCATGTTCCTATTTTGTTCTCATCAAGTCAATTGGATCTTTGATCGGGCGCGGCCTCCTGGGCCGTCTTTCTCTTCCGCCGCCAGCGCGCGAGGCATTGCAGGTTCCAAATGCCGGTGATGATTTCGGCGGAGGACGTTGATAACGAAACTCGCCCATGCGCATCCCTTCAATGGCAATGTCCGGCCGTTCTGCGCCACGGAATGCCGATCGGGATGTGACGGTTCGCACGCCCCGCTCGCGAACAGTCCTTGGTTGGATCGTACCGGCTTGTGCTAGAAGTTCGGCTGCCCGCCAAAGATCTGAAGTTGAGAAAATGCGGTTTCGAAATCCGGTCGCCACGACGCTTCTCCTGGCCTTCCTGTCTGCAACCACCAGCCCGACTGCAACCGCAGGCCCCACGGCCACGGCGGTCATCAAGGACGCCGGCACCGTTCAGCTCGGCAACACGACCTATCGGCTCGACGGCATCGACGCGCCGGCGGTCGATCAGCTCTGCATCGACGAGCACGCCGACGCCTGGACTTGCGGGATCGAGGCGCGCGACCAGCTGACCAGGCTGATCGGCGGCAAGCCAATTCATTGCGACGATATCGGCGTCGATCCGACCTTCAAGAAGCGCCGCCTCGGCGTCTGCAAGATCGAGGGCGACCCGACCAGCCTCAGCCAGGTGCTGGTCCAGAAGGGCTATGCTCTCAATGTCGAGGGGTCGGCCACTGGCCGATTCAAGCCGGATGAAGCCACCGCCAAGGACAATCGCGCCGGGCTCTGGAAGGGCTGCTTCGTGGCGCCGCGCGATTTTCGTACGGCCAGGAAGGATGGCGCCCTGCTCGGCAACGCCTGCCCCGCCGACCGTGACACGCAGATCCGCAATGTGCTCTTCCCCGACGACCTGCCGATGCCGGCCAGCTGCAACATCAAGGGCAAGTACGCCGTGCGGGCCCGCGTCACTGGCAATGTCGGCATCTACCACCTGCAGGCGTGCCGCAGTTACCCGGGCCTCGGCAATCCGGATCGCTGGTTCTGCTCCGAGGAAGATGCACAGGCCGCCGGGTTCCGCCGGGCCTATAATTGCCGGCCGCCCAAGAGCAAATGAAGAGCTCGTGGATTGCATCGTCATTCCGGGGCGCGAAGCGAACCCGGAATCTCGAGATTCCGGGTTCGACGCTTCGCATCGCCCCGGAATGACTCAGCCTAACGATTGCCGTAAATCAAGCTGGCAAAGCCGCCGCGTCCTGTGTGAGACTGCACCGAGAGGTTGCCGGCGCGTATGACCCCATCCGATCCCGCTGATGTGCTTCCCGAAGCTGCGGCAGCCGAACGGCTGCGGCAGCATCTTGAGGAGATCGCGCGCGAACGCGATCGCGCCCATCGCGAGCTCCAGGAGCGCGAAGCGGAGCTGGCGCGGATCCAGCGCATCGCGCGGGTCGGCGGACTCGAGATCGATTTCCGCGACGGCGTGCGCAACCGCCGCTCTCCCGAATATCTCCTGGTGCATGGGCTGCCGCCCGAAGAGATCAACGAGACCTATGAGAACTGGGTCGCGCGCATCCACCCCGAGGATCGCGAGCGCACGATCCGGCACCTGTTCGGCGTGCTCAAGGCCGGCGGCGAAGACTACACGGCCGAATACCGCATCATCCGCCCGAACGACGGCGAGAGCCGCTGGATCCGCGTCGTCGCCAAGATCGAGCGCGACCGCAGCGGCCGTGCGCTGCGGCTGGTCGGCGCCGATCTCGACGTCACCGATCAGATGCTGGCACAGGAGACCCTGCGCGAGAGCGAAGAGCGCTTCCGCCTGATCGCCGACAGCGCGCCGGTGCCGATCTGGGTGACCAAGCTCGACCGCACCCGCTCCTTTGCCAACCAGGCCTATCTCGACTTCCTTGGACTGCCGTTCGAGGAAGCGATCGTGTTCGACTGGCGCAAGGCGCTGCATCCGGATGACCTGCCGCAAATCCTGCAGGAGCAGATCACCGGCGAGCTCTCGCTGAAGCCATTCGTGCTCGAGGCCCGCTATCGGAACGCCGCAGGCGATTGGCGCTGGCTGCGCTCGGAATCGCAGCCGCGCTGGGACCCGAACGGCAAGCACATCGGCTTCATCGGCGTCGCCCACGACATCACGGCGGCCAAGGAAGCCGAGATCGAGCTGCGCAAGCTCAACGAGTCGCTTGAGCGGCGCATCCTGGAGCGCACCGCGCAGCTCGAATCCCGTGAAGCGCAGACGCGCGCGATCCTGGAAACCAGCCATCAATACCAGATGCTGCTCAACCGCGATGGCGGCTTGCTCTACACCAACCAGACGGCGCTGGCCGGCATCTGTACCGATGCCGCCGACGTCGTCGGCAAGCCGTTCTGGGACACGCCGTGGTTCGCCGCGACCGAGGGCATGCCGCGCGTGATCCAGAATGCCTTCGCGACCGTGATGCGCGGCGAGGAAGTCAAGATCGAGATGCAGCTGCGCCTGCCGATCGGCGAGCGCTATTTCGATTTCGCGATGCGGCCGCTGCAGGACCAGCACGGCACCATCGTCGGCGCCGTTCCGGAGGCCGTCGATATCACCGAACGGCGCCGCGGCGAGGAAGCCCTGCGGCAATCGCAGAAGATGGAAGCCGTCGGCCAACTCACCGGCGGCGTCGCGCACGATTTCAACAACCTGCTCACCATCATCCGCTCCGCGACCGACTTCCTGCGCCGCCGCGATCTGCCGGATGACCGGCGCCGCCGCTATATCGATGCGATCTCCGAGACCGTGGAGCGGGCCTCCAAGCTCACCGCCCAGCTATTGGCATTTGCGCGCAGGCAACCGCTCAATCCGGAAGTGTTCAATGTCGGCACGCAGGTCGACAGCGTGACGCAGCTGATCCGCCCGCTGGTCGGCGCGCGGATCCACATCGAGGTCAGGATCGAGGATCCCGACTGCTTTGCGATCGCCGACATCGGCCAGTTCGAGACCGCGCTACTCAATCTCGCGGTCAACGCCCGCGATGCCATGAGCGGCGAAGGCCAGCTGACGATCGGCGTCCGGAAGGTCAAGAATATCCCTGCCCTGCGCGCCCAGGCCTCGCGCAGCGGCGATTTCGTCACGGTCTCGATCCAGGACACCGGCACCGGCATCTCGCCGGAAAATCTTGACGCGATCTTCGAGCCATTCTTCACGACCAAGGAGGTCGGCAAGGGAACGGGTCTCGGATTGAGCCAGGCCTTCGGCTTCGTCAAGCAATCCGATGGAGACATCGAGGTCACCTCTACGCCCGGGCACGGTGCGACCTTCACCATCTATCTGCCGCACGCGATGCGCCCGGCGGACGCCAAGGTCGCCGCCAGCGCGGGCACCGAGCAGGCTTCGATCGGCCGCGGCTATCGCGTCCTCGTGGTGGAGGACAACGACGATGTCGGCCAGTTCTCCACCGAGCTGCTCGAGGATCTCGGCTATTCGGTCAAGCGCGCGGCCAATGCCAATGCCGCGCTCTCGATCCTCTCGGAGAACGAGTTCGCCGCCGACTTGGTGTTCTCCGACGTGATCATGCCGGGCATGAACGGCGTCGAGCTCGCCGGAATCATCCGCGATCGCTTTCCTGGACTGCCGGTGGTGCTGACCAGCGGCTACAGCAACGTGCTCGCCGAGAACGCGCACAGCGGCTTCGAGCTGATCCAGAAACCCTATTCGGTCGAGGCGCTGTCACGGACGCTCCGCAAGGCGATCGCCGAACAGCGGGCGACTGCTTCCAGGCCCTGATCCTGCCGCCGGCCGCGCTCTACTGGATCACGACATGGGCGACGCCGAGCTGAAGGATGCCGAGCGCGCGGGCCGCCGTGGTCGACACATCGATGATCCGTCCACGAACGAACGGGCCCCGGTCGTTGACGCGGCACCGGATCGATTTTCCCAGATACGAGACGGTGATCATGCTGCCGAATGGCCGCTTGCGATGCGCGCAGGTCATCTCGCCACTCCTGCCGATGCCACGATAATAGGACGCAAGGCCACTCTCTGCGTTTGCCATGCACGAGGCAAACAGCAGCATGGCCGCGGACGTTGCTGCGGTTTTCATTGATCGCCTGCCGGTCGAGCCCCGCAAGGGAACGCGGTTCCACGGGTTCGGTTCCGCGCCTCGGGCAGGTCGATTTTTAGGAACTTTTCGGAGGAAAGCGTCAGGCGGTCGCGGCTGGATCGATCAGGGCAATGCCGAGCTCGGGCCGCTTCCGCCGGCGAAGCCTGGCAGGGGCTTCGGTGACCACAACCTCCAGTGTCGGCCGAACGATGCCGGCAAGCAGATGGCCGCCGCGCGTCGATCCATCCGACAGTCCGAGCACGATGTGAATATGCAGGCTGGCCTTGCCGTCGTCGCCGGTCGCGATATCGCCGATCGCGCACAGCACCTCGCATTGCTCGTTGATCTCGATCTTCCGATAGCTCTTGGATGCGAAATCGAACCAGCCGACGGTTGCCCGCTCGAACGCGCCGATCGCGGTGAGCGATGCCGCCGTCACCTTGGCATCATTGGCAAACTTCGTCAGCGCGCCGAACGCTTCCTCGCCGCTATCGAGCACGACGACGTGAACCTGCGCGCTGGGCGCATCGGACACGAGCTTGCTTTTCATGGACCGCCTCGCCTCTCAAGAGCTTCCACTCTCAATCGGAGACGGCGACGATTGTTCCTGACGGACCGGATCGACAGGCGCTCAGGCGGCGACGCAATCGGCCGCGAGCAGCGTCCGCAGGTCCCGCGCAGGAACCGGCCTGCTGAACAGGTAGCCCTGCATCTGCGTGCAGCCGAGCATCTGCACGGTGTCGCGCTGCTGATCGGTCTCGACGCCCTCGGCAGTGGTGATCATGTTGCGGTCGGCTGCGATCGAAACCACGGCGCGGATGATCGAGGCCGAGCCACTGTTGCGGGTCACTTCCTTGACGAAGCTGCGGTCGATCTTGATCTTGTCGAACGGGAAGCGTTGCAGATATTGCAGCGACGAGTATCCGGTGCCGAAATCGTCGAGCGCGATGTGGACACCGAGCGCGCGGAGCTGGCCGAGCGTGACCAGCGCCGCATCGTCGTCGGCGATCAGCACCGCCTCGGTGATCTCGAGCTCGAGCCGGCGCGGATCGAGCCCGCTCTCGGCAAGTGCATTCGCAACCTTCAGCGCCAGCGTCTCCGACTTGAACTGGATCGGCGAGACGTTGACCGCGACGCGCACATGCGCCGGCCAGGCTGCCGCCTCGGTGCAGGCGGTGCGCAGCACCCACTGCCCGATCTCTTCGATCAGCCCGGTCTCTTCGGCAACCGGTATGAACTCCGCCGGCGAGATCATGCCGCGCACGGGATGCCGCCAGCGCAGCAACGCCTCGCAGCCGGTCACCTCGTCGCTGCGCAGGTCGACCAGCGGCTGGTAGTGCAGCTCGAAGCCGCCCTCGGCCAGCGCGATACGCAAATCGGCCTCCAGCGCGCGGCGCAGATTGGCCTGCGCCTCCATCGCCGGATCGAAGAAGCGATGGGTCCTGCGGCCCGCCGCCTTGGCGGCGTACATCGCAAGGTCGGCACATTTGAGCAGGCGGAACAGATCGGAGCCGTGGCGCGGGGCGATCGCAATGCCGATGCTGGCGTCGCTCGACAAATGGTGGCCGAGGCAGTCGAACGGCGTGCGCAGCGACTGATAGATGCGTGCGACCAGGTCGCCGACGTCGTCGTCCGAGGTGATGTCGTGCTGGACGATCGCGAACTCGTCGCCGCCGAGCCGCGCGATGAAGTCGTTCGACCCGACCGACTGGCGCAACTTCTCGGCGACGCGCCGGAGAAACTCATCGCCGATCAGATGGCCTAGCGTGTCGTTGATCCGCTTGAACTCGTCGATATCGATGTAATGGATGGCGAACTCGCGCGTGGCGGCCTCGAGCAGCAGCCCCTCCGCGTGGCGCTGGAACAGCGTCCGGTTCGGCAGATTGGTCAGCGCGTCGTAATGCGCGAGATACTCGATCCGCGCTTGCGCACGCCGCCCATCGGTGACGTCTTCGAGCGTGGTGGCCCAGCCGCCGTCGGGCGCACGCTTGTAGATCAGGCGGATGCTGCGACCGTCCGGCGTCGTGATCACGGAGTCCCGAACCTCATCGCCCCTCGGGTTGGTGAAGCGGGCGCAGTACTCGTCGACGTCGCCGACAAACGAGCCGATCGCCTGGCGATGCAGGATCAGCTCGCGCAGATGGCAGCCCGGCCTCGCGACATCAGGCGAGAGGCCGAACATGTCGATATATTGCTGGTTGCAGATCACGAGCCGCGCCGAGGCGTCGAACAGCAGCAGCCCCTGCGTCATGGTGTTGATGGCGGTGTCGAGGTGCTGGCTCTTCTCGGACAGCCTGCGGCTTGCCGCATCGTGCTGCCGCTGCAGCTGGCGGACGATCAGGAAGACCGCGAAGCTGATGATCAGTACCGCCAACACGGCTGCGCAAAATTGCAGTTTGGTCTGAGTGCGCCAGTCCTCCAGCGCGCTCGATGTTTTCGTGGTAGCGAGGATCAGGATTGGAAAATGCGACAGCGATCTGACCGCACCGACGTTCTCCTCGCCTGAAGCGCCAACGAACCGTCCCGAGGTGTTGCCGCCAAAGCTGATGACCTTCTGAAACACCGGCAGATTGATGATGTTGCGACCGATCACGCCGGCATCCTGCGGATAGCGTGCGATGATGGTGCCGTCGCGGTGGATCATCGAAATCACGGTGTCGCCGCTCAGCGCCAGCGAGGCGACGAAATCCTCGAAATGGCTTGGCTCGACGCCGCGGCTCGCGAAGCCGATGATCTCGCCGTTGCGCCCGGTGATCTTGCGCGCAAAGATCGTGGTCCAGTTGCCGGTCACCTTGCTCATTGCGGGCTCGACGATGACAGGAGACGTTGGCCGTCCCGAAGTGAACTCCTGGAAATAGCGCCGGTCCGCAACGCTGATGTCGGGCACCGGCCACATCTCGGATGAGTTGATCAGCCATCCCTTGGCGTTGAACAGATTGAGCCCGCCGACATGCGGCAGCGCCGCCAGCCGCGTGCGCAGCATCTCGTGCGCGCTCAGGAGTGACATGTTCCTTTCGAACTGATCGGCGGTCTCGACCTGCTCGGCCCGCAGGTAATTCACGATGTCGTCGTGGACATGCTGGAGATCTGTAAGCTGCTGATCGAAATGCCGCGACAGCAGCAGCGCAGTGTTGTTGAGCTCGCGCTCGGACATCTCCAGCGCGCGCTCGCGAAACTGCAGCGCGAGATAGCCGGTGCCAAGCGTGATGGCGAGCACCAGCAGCGCGGCGCTCAAGACGAGCCACTGGATCGCGCCCATCCTGCTGGCGCGCAACACACCCTTGATCGACAGCCGCCGGTATTCCGGCACGCTGCTCGTTGAGACAACCGACATTTTCCTGCCCCTGTGGATGCCCTTGTACGGGAACACAACCCAAGGGGTGGTTAGGAAAATCAGTTATCGGACGGTTAAGGCCAACGTGGACTCGCGCAGAGCCGGCCACTCGGCCGCTCCATACTCACGAGCTGCCGCAAGCCGAAGCCTCGGGCGGCGCGGCCTTGGGCTGTGGGGCGCAACACGCGCTCTGTTTGTCTTCCTGCTTCTCGTGCGCGACACGCGCGGTCCGCTCGCCGGTGCCGTCGCCATAGACGATGCTCTCACCGGTCGTGTGGAACGTCTCCCAGGCGATCCCCGCGGGATCGTCGATCCACGACTTCTCGGACTTGGCATAACAGCACACCGTTTGGCCCTGCTCGATGACCTCGCCGCCGGCCTTGCGCAGCCGTCCGTACACCTCGCCGAGCTCTTCAGCGCTCTCGACCTGAATGCCGAGATGGTCGAGGCCCGGTTCGCGGCGTCGGCTCGAGATCGCGAAGTTGACGCGGGGATCGTCGAGCATCCATTTGGCATAGTCTGATTTCACGACCGTCGGCTCGGCCCCGAACAGCGCCGAGTAGAAGCCGACCGATTGCGGGATGTCCTTGACGGCGACGTGAACATGCATGCGCTTCATGGTGCAGTCCCTTTAGGTTAGGGCGGCGACGCTGGATGGATATTCCATCCCAAGCATGCTCAGATATCAACAGTGTTACAACAGGAGTTCTGCTGCGGAATGGATGCGCTGACGCTGTTCGGGTTATTCGCCGTGACCATGATGCTCGTCTGCTATGCGGCCGAAGATCGCAGCCCCTGGTTCATCCTGGCCTTCGCTGTCTCCTGCGCGCTCGGCTCGGCCTACGGTTTCCTGCAGGGCGCCTGGCCGTTCGGCCTCGTCGAAGCGATCTGGGCGGTCGTCGCGGCGCGCCGATGGCTGCTGCGCCGAACCGCAGACCGCGCGTAACGTTATAGTATCCGCGGCCAATCTGTCGCGGACCGGAACTTGAATGCGCGCGGGCACGGCGCTAAGTAGGCCCCATGGACGCTTCGCGCACCATGATTCAGTCTTCTCCTCACGCAACGGGATCGCGCCGCTGGCGCAGCCTGCTTGCGGGACTGATTTCGCTTGCGCTGGTGCTGTCGTTCTTCCACGGCTGGACCTCCGACGGCGATGCCGACGCGGCTCCCGGCTTCTCGATCGCGCAGTCGATCAACGACACCGGCGGCAAGGCTCCGGCGCATCCCGCCTCGCCTCACAGCGACCATTGCCTGACGCACGTCGCCTCCGTGGCTCCGCAGGAGGCCGCGTTCCCGATCGCCTATGCGCCGCACAGCTACGGCGACACCAACATCGGGCTGCCGGCCTCGGCCGATCGCCGCTCGCCCTTCAAGCCACCCCGCGCCTGATCCGGTCGACGTGACCGGCCGTGCGCTGCTGCCATTCGGCAGCGCGCACCCTTCCGCACAGATCGATGTCGCGACAGCGCAGGGCCATCGGCCTGCGCTGCGGAGAGGCGCATATGAAACGGGTTGTTCTATTTTTCGCCGGCGTGGCCGCCGGCATTGCACTGGTCGTTGTGGCGGCCGGATGGATCGGCTGGCCGGTCAGGTTCCCGGCCGCGACGCAGGAGACTGCGACGACAGACGCAAAGACCGAGGCCCGGCACGAGGCCCCCGGGCATATCGAGCTGAGCGAAGACCAGGTTCGCGAAGCCGGCATCACGTTCGCGCAAGCCAGCGGCGGCATGCTGAAGCGGCATTTCCTCGCGCCGGGATCGCTGATCCCCGATGCGGATCATATCGGCCGGGTCTCGGTGCGCGTGCTTGCGACGGTCACAGAACTGCGCAAGCGTCTCGGCGACGTCGTCGAGAAGGGCGAGATCGTCGCCGCGATCGAAAGCCGCGAGGTGGCCGACGCCAAGAGCGAATACCTCGCCGCACGGCTCACCAACGATTTGCAGCAGACCCTCTACGCGCGGCAGAAGACGCTGGTCGAGACCCGCATCGTGTCGGAAAACGAGTTCCTGCGCACGCGGCTGACCGCGAACGATGCCCAGATCAAGCTCGACGGCGCCCGGCAGAAGCTGTTCGCGCTTGGTCTCTCGGAGGCCGAGATCGCCGACCTGCCGAACCAGCCGCCGGAGAGCCTGCGGACGCAATTCTTGCGCGCGCCGATCAGCGGCCGCGTATCCGAGCGGCGTGTCGACCTCGGCGGATTGATCGGGCGCGAGGGCCAGGAGAGCGAGCTCTATGTCATCGTCAATCTCGACGACATCTGGGTCGATCTCGCGGTCTCCCCCGAAGACATCGGCGCGGTCCGCGAAGGTGTTTCGGTGAAAATCCGCGCCATCGGCACCGAAGATGAAGCCAATGCCGGTGTGATCTTCGTCAGCCCCCTGCTCGACCGCGAGACCCGCAACGCGCGCGTGATCGCGACCATGCCCAACAAGGACCACCGCTGGAAGCCGGGTACCTTTGTCACCGCCGAGGTCCCGCTGTCAGGCGCGCCGTCGACCGTGATCGTCTCGAAGAAGGCGCTTCAAACCATCAAGGGAACGCCGACCGTGTTCGTGCGCGATGCCGACGGCTTCGAGGCGAGATCGGTGCGGACCGGCCGCGAGGACGACGACGATATCGAGATCGTTGCCGGCCTCGCGGCCGGCGAGACCATCGCGGTCCAGAACACCTTCACGCTGAAGGCGGAGTTCGAGAAGGACGAGGCGGAGCACGACCATGATTGAGCGCATCATTGGTCTTGCGATCCGGCGGCGCTGGGTGGTCGTCACATTGACGGCGATCCTGATGGTCCTCGGCGGCCTTGCATTGACGAAGCTGCCGATCGACGCGGTGCCCGACATCACCAACAAGCAGGTCCAGATCAACACCGTGGCCCCGGCGCTGTCGCCGGCCGAAATCGAGAAGCAGATCACCTTCCCGATCGAGACGGCCCTGGCCGGCGCGCCCGGCCTCGAGAGCACGCGCTCGCTCTCCCGTAACGGCTTCTCGCAGATCACGGCAGTGTTCAGCGAGGCCACCGACATCTATTTCGCCCGCCAGCAGGTCGGCGAGCGCCTGACCGAAGTCCGCGCGCGCCTGCCGCAAGGCATTGAGCCGCGGATCGGCCCGACCTCGACCGGCCTTGGCGAAATCTACATGTGGACCGTCCATTACTCTGGCCAAAAGGTGCAGACCGACGGCGCGCCGGGCCTGCAAAGCGACGGCCGCTTCCTGACGGCGGACGGTCAGATGCTGCAGAGCGAGGTCGAGAAGGACGCGTATCTGCGCACGGTGCAGGACTGGATCATCAAGCCGCAGATCAAGATGGTGCCTGGTGTCGCCGGCGTCGATACGATCGGCGGATACCTCAAGCAGTATCAGGTCCATCCCGATGCGGCGAAGCTGATTGCGCTCGGTCTCACCTTCGCCGACGTTGCCAAGGCGATCGAGACCAACAATGTCAGCCGCGGTGCGCGCTATATCGAGCGCAACGGCGAAGGCTTCGTCGTGCGCTCCGGCGGCCGGCTCGAGAACATCGACGAGCTCGGCGCCGTCGTCGTCACCACCCGCGGCGGCGTCCCGGTACGGATCCGCGACCTCGCCACGCTTTCGATCGGCGGCGAGACGCGCACCGGCAGCGCCAGCGAGAACGGCCGCGAGGTCGTGGTCGGCACCGCGCTGATGCTGATCGGCGCCAACAGCCGCACCGTGTCGGCCGCGGTCGACGCCAAACTGCGGACAATCATGCCGTCCTTGCCGGCCGGCATCGAGGTCAAGACGGTGCTGGATCGCACCCAGCTGGTCGATGCAACGATCGGCACGGTGGCGCGCAACCTCAGCGAAGGCGCATTGCTCGTGATCGCCGTGCTGTTCGTGCTGCTCGGCAATTTCCGCGCGGCATTGATCACGGCGATGGTGATCCCGGTCGCGATGCTGATGACCGCGATCGGCATGTGGCAAGGCCGGATCAGCGCCAATCTGATGAGCCTTGGCGCGCTGGATTTCGGCCTGATCGTCGATGGCGCCGTGATCATCACCGAAAACAGCCTGCGTCACCTCGCCGAGAAGCAGCATGCGCTCGGCCGCGTGCTGACGCGCGATGAACGGCTGGCGACGGTGCGGGCCTCCGCGGCGGAAATGGTGCAGCCGAGCCTCTACGGCCAGGCCATCATCCTCTTGGTCTATGTGCCACTGCTGACCTTCACCGGCGTCGAAGGCAAGATGTTCGAGCCGATGGCGCTGACCGTGATCCTTGCGCTCGCGGCCGCCTTCGTGCTGTCGCTGACATTGGTTCCGGCGCTGATCGCGATCGGCATCACCGGCCGCGTGCAGGAGCAGGAAAACCGGCTCGTTGCCGCCCTGAAGCGCTGCTACAGCCCGCTGCTCCGGCGCGCGGTTGCAACGCCTGTGCCGGTCATCGCGGTGGCGGTCGTGCTGTTCGCGACCGCCCTGTTCGGGTTCTTCCGCCTCGGCCAGGAGTTCATCCCCTCGCTCGACGAGAAGAACATCGCCATGCACGCGCTCAGGATTCCGAGCACGGCGCTGTCACAGTCGCAGGCGATGCAGCTGTCGGTCGAGAAGGCCGTCAGCCGCTTTCCGCAGGTGTCGTTCGTCTTCTCCAAGACCGGCACCGCGGAGGTGGCGAGCGATCCGATGCCGCCGAACGCGTCCGACACCTTCATCATCCTGAAACCGCGCGAGCAGTGGCCGGACCCATCGCTGACCAAGGAACAACTGATCGAGGACATCTCGAAGGCGGTCGGCCGGCTGCCCGGCAACGTCTATGAGTTCACCCAGCCGATCCAGATGCGCTTCAACGAGCTGCTCGCCGGCGTTCGCGGCGACATCGCGGTCAAGGTGTTCGGTGACGAGTTCGGGCCGATGCAGAAAGCTGCCAACCAGATTGCCTCGGCGCTGCGCAGCGTGCGCGGCGCGACCGACGTCAAGGTCGAACAGGCCGGCGGCCTGCCCGTGCTCGAGATCAAGGTCGACAAGGCGGCGATCGCCCGGCGCGGCCTCAGCGTTTCGGCCGTGCAGGACGTGATCGGTGCCGCGGTCGGCGGTCAGGATGCCGGTGTTGTGTACGAAGGCGATCGCAGCTTCGACATCGTGGTGCGATTGCCGGAGAGCGTGCGCTCCGATCTCGAGGCGCTGAGCAATTTGCCGGTCGCATTGCCGAAGGCAACGCCGAGCTCGCCGGTGCAGAGCCTGCCGCTCAACCGCGTCGCCCAGTTCTCCTTCACCGAGGGGCCGAACCAGATCAGCCGCGAGAACGGCAAGCGCCGCATCGTGGTGACAGCCAATGTTCGCGGCCGCGATCTCGGCTCGGTGGTCGAGGAAGCCCAGGCAAGAGTCACGCAATCGGTGCAGCTGCCGCCGGGCTATTGGATGACCTGGGGCGGCCAATCCGAGAACCTCGCCGCGGCGCGCCAGCGCCTGGCCGTCGTGGTGCCGGCGTGTTTTGCGATGATCTTCCTGTTGCTGCTGGCGGCGATGGGCTCGGCCCGCGATGCCCTGCTGGTGTTCAGCGCGGTGCCCCTGGCGCTCACCGGCGGCATCGCCGCACTTTGGCTCCGCGGCATGCCGTTCTCGATCTCAGCGGCGGTCGGCTTCATCGCGCTGTCGGGCGTTGCGGTGCTGAACGGGCTCGTGATGCTGAGCTTCATCCGGCAGTTGCGCGAGCGCGGCGTGCCGATGCGGGAAGCCATCGAGCAAGGCGCCCTCACCCGCTTCCGCCCCGTGGTGATGACCGCCTTGGTGGCCTCGCTCGGCTTCGTGCCGATGGCGTTCGCCACCGGCACCGGTGCTGAGGTGCAGAAGCCGCTCGCCACCGTCGTGATCGGCGGCCTGATCAGCGCGACCCTGCTGACGCTCGCCGTGCTGCCGGCGCTCTATGCCCGGTACGGGCATGCCGGCAGCGCTGCGCGCAATGAGAGAACCGCGATTCAGCCTGCGGAATGACGGTGTGTTGACCGGCGTCCTGCGGGAAAAATCCGGCCGTTACAGCGCCGAGCAAGCGCTGTAACATTTCTGTCATATGGCAAAACTAAACGAAGGCTGCGGCGGGCTGCCGCGGGGCTTCATCAGGGGGAACAGCAATATGCGTCGTGCCATTACCTTACTGTCCGCGAGCATAATCGCGCTTTCGGCGGGCGCCGCCTCGGCGCAGAACGCCAAGCCCCGCAACCTCATCCTGTTCGTCCCGGACGGCCTGCGTGGCGGCATCGTGACGCCGCAGACGGCGCCTGCGATGGCGGAAATCCGCGACAAGGGCGTCAACTTCAAGAATTCGCACTCGCTGTTCCCGACCTTCACGATGGCGAACAGCTCGGCGCTGTCGACCGGCCATTATCTCGGCGACACCGGCACCTTCTCCAACACGATCTATACCGGCTACACCTCGGCGCCGGCGGGCGACACCGTGGTCCCCTTCATCGAGAACGACGCGGTGCTCGCCGATGTCGACGATCACTTCAACGGCGACTACCTCAACGAGGAGACGCTGCTAAAGATGGCCCGCGGCCAGGGTTTCAGCACCGCCGCCATCGGCAAGGTCGGCCCGACCCTGCTGTTCGACCACACCGATCGCGGCAAGAACACGATCGTGGTCGACGATTCCACCGGCGGCAAGACCGGCGTGCCGCTCTCCGACGAGATGAAGGACGCGCTGACCAAAGCGGGCCTGCCGCTCGCCACGCCGAGCCGCGGCGACAATGCCAAGGCGGGCGACGCCAAGACACCCGGCACGACGGTCGCCAACGTGACGCAGCAGGCCTACATGGCCGACGTCGCGACCAAGGTCGTGCTGCCGATGTTCAAGGCGCGCAACAAGCCGTTCGTGCTGGTGTTCTGGTCGCGCGATCCGGACGGCAGCCAGCACAACACCGGCGACAGCCTCAACAGCATCACCCCCGGCATCAACGGCCCGACCTCGATGGCCGGCATCAGGAATGCCGACAACAACCTCGCCCAGCTGCGCAAGGCGCTCGACGAGCTCGGGCTTTCCGCCGACACCAACATCATGGTCTCCTCCGACCACGGCTTCTCGACGATCTCGAAGGAGAGCAAGACCAGCCCCTCGGCCAAGATCGCCTATAGCGACACGCCGCAGGATTTCCTGCCGATGGGCTTTGTGGCGATCGACCTCGCCAGGGCGCTGGACCTGCCGCTGTTCGACCCCAACGACAAGAACGCCAAGGTCGCCGACAACGCCCACACGAAGGCCGGCAACGGCGTGCTCGGCCAGGACCCGGCCAAGCCCGATGTCGTGATCGCCACCAATGGCGGCTCGGACCTGATCTATCTGCCGAACCGCGACAAGAAGCTCGCCGACCGCGTCATCAAGGCGCTGCTCGAGCAGGACTATGTCAGCGGCCTGTTTGTCGACGACAAGCTCGGCACCTTCCCCGGCACGCTGCCGATGTCGAACCTCAATCTGAAGGGCAAGGCGGTGACACCGAACCCGTCGATCGTGGTCAATTTCCGCTCCTGGTCGAGCGGTTGCGAGATCCCGACCAACTGCTCGGTGCAGGTCGCCGACACCGTGCTGCGCCAGGGCCAGGGCATGCATGGCAGCTTCAGCCGCGGCGACACCTTCAACTTCACTGCGGCGATCGGCCCCGACTTCAAGGCGGGCTATGTCGATCCGCTACCGGTCAGCAACGCCGATGTCGGCATGACCGCCGCCCAGCTGCTCGGCCTGCGCGCGCCGAACAATGGCGGGCTGATCGGCCGAGTGATGTCGGAGGCGCTGCCGAACGGCATCGTGCCGAAGATGGTCGAGGGCACCATCATGTCGAAGAAGCCGTCGGCCAACGGCCTGCGCACCGTGTTGAAATTCCAGCGAGTGCTCTCGACCCGCTATTTCGACGTCGCCGGGTTTCCGGGGCGGACGCTCGGACTCGAGGAAACCGGCGGCAAACAGAAAACGGCGGGGAAGTAATCCCCGCCGTTTTCGTCGAATTCCAGTTACGCGGGATGATGGCTTACATCATCCCGATGTCGAACACGTTGGGGAGCTGCGCCGCGAGCGGCAGCGCGGTCGCGCCGACCAGCGTCGCCACCATCGCCGCCAGCGCGCGGCCGGTGCGGCGCTGACCGCGCATCTGGCCCGCGATCCACTCCAGGACCTTGGTGTCCATCTTGGCGCCCTGCCTCGGCGCCCAGCGATCGATCTCGGTGTCGGGCGACAGCGCCACCGTGCGCGGCGGCACCGGCAGGCCGGACTCGGAGGCGGCATGGTGGGCGATCGCCTTGGCGAGCAGATCGTCGAACCGGCCGCCATCGCTGCGCTCGGCGGCGGCCTCGTTGATCGCGAACAGCGCCTCGATCTCGGCCCGGCTGATCGGCTGATGCTCGACCGCGGCCGCCGTCAGGATGCGCGCGCACCAGGCAGCGTCATCGGCATCGAGAGACCGGGAGAAATGGATGCGGCCCTTGGTGGTCGGGCCTTCGCCGGTGATCACGCCGTCGCGCACAATGGTGAGCGCATGGGCGGCAGTCTTGCGGCAGGACGGATGCAACGCACCGCTGAGAGGCTCAGCGGTCTTGGTACTTGGGGTAGACATTGTGGGAGCTTTCAATTCCTATCTCAGGCCAGCTTTTCCATGCGGGCGTAAACGAGTGGTTAATGATTCGGAACTTGCGTTCCGAGATTTTTAGATGGTTGCTATTTGGTCGCTTTAAACGTCGTCACGGTTCAGTCCTATAGCAGCCAGGGCCGGCGTGATGACTGCGATAAGCGGCATTATCTGGGCATTTCCAAGCCTTTGTGCCGCAGCTGATGTTTCGCCGCAGGGATCCGGATCAAAACAAGTTGCTTGGAATTCCGTCCTCAAGGAGAAATGTTTCACCTTTTTTCAGAACCCGTTCACTTAAGCCTTATCCCGTCCTATACTGGAACAGACAGCCTCAAATACAAATTCAGTTACAACTTCAAAGAGATGAGGTAAAATCATGGCACTTCAGATTGGCGCCGTCGCCCCCGACTTCGAAGCCGAGACCACCGAAGGAAAGATCAAGTTCCATGACTGGATCGGCAACAGCTGGGCGCTTTTGTTCTCCCATCCCAAGGACTTCACCCCGGTCTGCACCACCGAGCTCGGTGCGCTCGCCCGCCTGAAGCCCGAGTTCGACAAGCGCGGCGTCAAGCTGATGGGCTTGTCGGTCGACCCGGTGGACCGCCACGCCAAATGGTCCGACGACATCAAGGAAACCCAAGGCGCGGCGCCGAACTATCCGATGATCGGCGACACCGATTTCAACGTGTCAAAGCTCTACGACATGCTGCCGGCCTCGACCTCGGGCGATCCCCTCACCCGCACCGCCGCCGACAACCAGACCGTCCGCAACGTGTTCGTGATCGGACCGGACAAGAAGATCAAGCTGGTGATGGTCTATCCGATGACCACCGGCCGGAATTTCCAGGAGATCCTGCGCTCGATCGACTCGCTGCAGATGACCGCCAAGCACCGCGTCGCCACCCCTGCCGACTGGAAGCAGGGCGAGGACGTGATCATCGCGGGCTCGGTCAGCGACGACGAAGCCAAGACGATCTACCCGCAGGGCTGGAAGGCGCCGAAGCCTTATATCCGCATCGTGCCGCAGCCGAAGTAGCGGCAGGCTCACTGCGTCCGGGTGACCCGCGCACAGCCGATCATCGTCTGGTTTCGTGACGATCTGCGGCTGTCGGATCACCCGGCGTTGCATGAGGCGGCGGCAAGCGGCGCGCCGGTCGTCGGCCTCTATGTGCGCGACGAAGAGAGCCGTGCATTGATGCCGCCGGCCTTACGTCGGCTCGGGGGTGCGACGCGCTGGTGGCTGGCGCAGTCGTTGCGCGCACTTGGCAAGAGCCTCACCATGGCAGGCGGATCGCTGGTGCTGCGCACCGGACCGGCCGCGTCGGTGATCGCCACGTTGGCGCGCGAAATCGGCGCACGCGCCGTATTCTGGAACGACATCGCGCAGGCTCCGCATCAGGCCGTTGCCAGAGAAGTCGAAGCCGCGCTCGCAAGTGACAGCATCGACTCGCAAATTTTCCGCGGCGATCTGCTCGTCGAACCGAAGGCGCTCCGCAACAAGGACAACCGGGCCTTGCGCGTGTTCACGCCGTTCTGGCGGCGCGTCCAAGGCCTCGGCGATCCGCCAAGGCCGTTGCCGGCGCCGAAAAGACTCACATCCATCGGCGGCATCGCGAGCGACGCCCTCGATGACTGGGGTCTCGAACCGACACGGCCGGATTGGGCCGGCGGCCTGCGCGAGACCTGGACACCGGGTGAAGCCGCGGCGCAGGCGCGGCTGAAGCGATTCCTCGATGAGGGGATCAGCGGTTACGCCGACGACCGCGATCGGCCCGACCGCGACGGCACCTCGCGCCTGTCGCCGCATCTGCGCTTCGGCGAGATCAGCCCGCGGCAGGTCTTTCACGCGGCCCGCTTCGCCGCCGCGGAAGACTCGCGCCTTGCCGGCGACATCGACAAGTTCCTCAGCGAGCTCGGCTGGCGCGAATTCTGCCGCCATCTGCTGTTCGACGTCCCCGATATGGCGGATCGGAACTTGCAGGAGCTGTTCGATGCCTTTCGGTGGAGGCGCAGCGCTCTCGCCCTGGAGGCGTGGCAACGCGGACTCACCGGCTATCCGATCGTCGATGCCGGCATGCGCGAGCTCTGGCACAGCGGCGTGATGCACAACCGGGTGCGAATGGTGGCGGCCTCGTTCCTGGTCAAGCACCTCTTGATCGACTGGCGCACAGGCGAACAATGGTTCTGGGATACGCTGGTCGATGCCGATGCCGGCTCCAATCCCGCCAACTGGCAATGGGTCGCGGGCTGCGGCGCTGACGCCGCGCCCTATTTCCGCGTCTTCAATCCGGTCCTGCAGGGCGAGAAATTCGATCCCGACGGCGGCTATGTCAGGCGCTGGGTGCCGGAGCTCGCGCAGCTCTCCAACGAGCTGATCCATCAGCCCTGGACAGCGACACCGATCGAGCTGGCGAGCGCCGGCATCGAACTCGGCAAGACGTACCCGCCGCCGATCGTTGATCACAAGCAGGGGCGCGAACGCGCGCTTGCAGCTTACGCGAAGATCCGTCGCAAAGACTAAGCGCGGCGATTGACCAGCAGCACCGCCGCGGCGCAGGCGGCCATGCCGGCAATGGCGACATGATCCAGCCGCTCGTCGAACAGGACGTAGGCCATCAGCGCGGTCACCGCCGGCACCAGATAGAAAAGGCTCGCGACCGAGGTCGCGGCATGGTGACGGATCAGCCAGTACAACAGCCCGATCGAACCGATCGACAGCGCGAACACGAGCCAGGCCAGCGCCAGCACGAACTCGCCGGTCCAATGCACCACATTGGTCTCGAACACAAAGGCGCCGATACCGAAGAAGATCGTCACCGCGATGTACTGCACCAGATTGCCGGCGCGCCAGTCGATCCGGTTGCAATAGCGCCGTTGATAGAGCGTGCCCAAGGTGATGCTGATCAGCGAGACGCCGGAGGCGAGCCAGCCCCACCCCGCCTCGCCCGTCATCGGCCGGTTGTGCAGGATCAAGACGACGCCGGCGAGGCCGAGCACCAGCCCGCCCCATTGCAGCGGCGTGACGCGCTCGCCCAGCCAGCGGTTGGCAATGGTCGAGGTCAGGATCGGCTGCAGGCCCGGGATCAAGGCCGAGAGCCCCGCCGGAACCGAATGCGCGATCGCAATCGCGGTGCCGCCGAGGTAGAAGCCGTGCACCAGGATGCCGGCGACCGCGCTGTGGAAAATACCAGTCCGGTCCGGCCAGTTCGGCCGCGCGATCGCGGCGATGACCGCCATCACCACCACCACGAACGCCATCCGGATCGCCAGATAGGTCAGCGGCTCCGCATTGTTGATGACGTATTTGGTGCCGATGAATCCGGTGCTCCACAGCACGACAAAGATCGCCGGCGCCAGACGAGCGGCAGTTTCCTCGAAGCTCTTGTTCATTGCAGACCGTCATTGCCTGAAGATGAAGCAACCAGCAATCGCGAATTTTGTGGGGTGCCGCGCCCGTTTGCGCAAGCACACTTTCGTCCCGGCGCAAGCAGGCACGACAGTGGGGATGAGTCGCAATTCAAGATGACCAACACGCGGTGTCATCACCCGCGCATGACGCCGGAAGGAAGGAGAATGAGAGCTCACGGCTCTTTCCTGGCGTCGTCCCTGCGAAAGCAGGGACCCATACTCCGCGGCGGTTGTTGTGAACGGGACTCGTCGTATCAGCATCGCGCAACAATCAGCATTTGTGGTTATGGGTCCCTGCTCCCGTGCGCAATTGCGCACTAGGCAGGGACGACACTGGCTGTGTTGCGCGGTCAGTGGTTTGACAGGTTTTCACTGAGTTGCCCGTCGGGTCGACTTGCCGCGGTGACAGAGGCTCGCGAGCTCGCCGACCTCGCCAGTCCTCTCACGCGAAGCGCCGGCCGCACGCGCTGCCAATCACGACGATTTGTCCTCAGGGATGCCATGCGCGTTTATCGGATGCGACATGCCGCCCTCACCGATACGCTTCGGTGGAATCTCGCAGCCGTCGGTCGCGGCACGTTCCGGATTGCACTGGAATATACCGTCGCCGAATACCGGCGGCCAAAAACACTGCACAAGAAGAGCCGGCCACGAGCCGGACAAGAAGAAAAACAATGGATCAAGTGGCGTTGGTCGTCGTTCGGGCGGTCGAGAGCGGCGCGACGACGACGAAAGATATTATCGGCGTGACCAGATTGTCGCGTCTCAAGGTCGAGCGTGCACTGAGCACGCTGGAGAAGCAGAAGCTGCTCCTCCGCGAACGGCAGGGCTCGTGGGCCCTCGGCTTTCCCGTGGCTCCGACGGTCAGGCAATGTGGATCATGCACCCTCTGCTGCAAGGTGCTTGAGGTGACCGATCTCAGCAAGCCGGTGAATACGGTCTGCAGCCACATCCTGGCGGGCGGCGGATGCGAGATCTACCACGAGCGTCCCCGGCAGTGCCGCTCATTCAGCTGTGCCTGGCTGCAAGGCCACCTCGATGATGATTGGTTTCCCGAGACCACGGGCATGGTGCCGCATTTCGGGCTCGACGCGCTGAATGTGCAGGTCGACCTCGATGATCCCGACCGCTGGCGCGAGGAACCCTATTTCAGCAAGCTGTGCGAACTTTCGTTGAAGGGCCTCAGGGTAAGTGAAGGGCGGCCGTATGCCACCCTCGTCATCGTCGGTCAGGACCGCTACCTGCTGCTCGGGCGGACCATCGTGCCCGATCCAACGCTGTTCGGCACCGCCTTCGTGCCGATTACGCTCGACACCTTCCGCTACTGGAAGGCAACATCGCTTGAGCATCTGCAGCGGTTGAACGATCGGGTCATGGAGATCCAGCGCATCCAGCAGGAGTTCGGCCATTGCGCCATCCCTGACGACGACGATCCCTCCCCGCCTTACCGGCCGGCTCTTCTCCAACGGTCGAAGGAACTGGGCGTGATACGCACGACGTGACGACAGCCGGACACAGCGCAGGTCAGCTCGTCATCTCAGGTGATACTTCCTGCCGTTGGTATTCGGGTCTGTGTTGTCGCTGGTCGAGAACATCAAGGCCGGGCCGAAGTAATTCCAGGTGTCCCGGTAAAATGCGAAGCGGCCGGCACCCTTGTCGATGATCTCTTGCTGGGCGGTGTTCGCGGGCCCGAGAAGCCGGTCGTCTTCGTACAATCGGGCAGTCTCGAGCGTGCCGTCCACGTATTTGACGGGGATGAGATACGCATATCCCTTGTAAAGACGGAAGGCGCCACGCAACAGGTTCCTGTCGATCGGACTCGGAGGAACCAGAAAAAGGAATGCGCTCGACGCCAAGGCAAAGAGCGTCGATCCGATCGCGATGCACGTGCTGGCAGATGTCCTCAACGATACTTTTCCCTTGGCTCTTGCTTGCGAGGCTTCCCGCCTTCTGTAGCGCGCGCCTGCGGCGCAGACAACCGACCGCCCGCCGCCACGCCTTGTTGCGAGCCGGATCTGGCTCGCGATATTTCCGCATCGAACGACAATCAGATTGTCGCCGCGCGGCCGGCTGATCGGCCCAGGACTGCCATCAGCACCGTCGCGACGGCGCAGCACGCGAGCGCAACCTCCCAGCCTCCGGTCGCATCATGGGCAAGTCCGGCGAGCGGCGGACCCGCAGCGGCGAGCGAGTAGCCGAGGCACTGCGCCATGCCGGACAGCGCGGCCGCCTGGTGGCTATGCGAGGTTCGCAGGCTGACGAATGTCAAGCCGAGGATGAAGGCTGCACCCGCCCCGAAGCCGAACAGCGCGACCCACAGCATTGCGAGCGACGGACACTGCCACAATCCCAGCAGCGAGACGCAGGTTGCAAGCGACACGGCAATCGCAATCCCGCGCTGGTCCTTCATGCGCCGGACCATCGGCCCGAGGATCAGGCCGGGAAGCGCGGTCGCCAATTGCAACACACCGTGCAGCGTACCCGCCGTCGCCGCCGGGTAGCTTGCCTGCACGAGGATGGCGGGCAACCATCCGACGATGATGTAGAACACCAGCGAGGTCAGGCCGAGGAAGCCCGTCACCTGCCAGGCGAGCAGCGAGTGCCAGATGCGCCCGCGATGCGGCGACGAGGCCAGCTCGACCGTCGGGGCCGAGTGCGCCCCCAGGTGGGGTGCCCAGGCTATCAGCGCCACCAACGGAAAGATCAGCGTGCTCGCAAGCGAGAGATGCCAGTTCGATCCCGGGATTTGGGCGAGCGGGATTGCCACGACCGATGCGAGCGCCTGGGCCAATGCGGACGTGATCGCGTAAGCGCCGGTCAGGCTGGCGATGCGAGTCGGAAAGTCCCGCTTGAGCAAGCTCGGCAGCAGCACATTTCCAACGGCGATTCCGGCACCAATGGTGGCGGTGCCCGCGAACAGCGCCCAGACCGGACCGGACGAGCGCAGCGCGATCCCGGCCGCGATGACAAGCAGCGCACCGAACAGCGACCGCTCGATGCCCCATTCGCGCCCGAGCACAGCTGCAACCGGTGAGATCGCGGCGAACGCCAGCAAGGGCAGCGTCGTCAGGATTCCGGCCTCCGCCGCGCTGATCCCGCTGGTCTCACTGATCATGCCGAGCATCGGCGCGACGCCGGTAATGGGCGCGCGGAGCGTCGAGGCGATCAGCAGGATCCCCGTCAACAACAGCCCCTGCCCGCCCAGCGTGCGCATCGGTGCTATCATCGTCATCGCATGCTCCTGCCCATCTGAATGCGCCAAGCTATCGACTTGGCTGTCGGAAGAATTTACATATCTATTCTATCGATCGCTAAATTCGGTCACTCAACGGGTTTCCAGCTCCGTTATGGGCTTTCAACTTCGCTATCCCTGGCCGGACCTTGATCCGGATGACGTCGCGGCGGCGGCCATCGCCGTGCGCCTCGACGTCACCGAAAACAAGGTCGAGGCGGCCGAGCATGCGCACCGGAAGGGACAGCTCGTCTTCGCGCTCGGCGGCGGCGTGATGTGCCGCGTTCCGAACGGGTTGTGGATGGTGCCGCCGCATTGCGGCGTCTGGCTTCCAGGCGGCACGCGCCACACCAATATCGCAACCGCCAATGCACGAATCTTCTTCGTCTTCATCGAGCCCGGTGCCGCCGACCTGCCCGACCGCTGCTGCGCATTGTCGATCTCACCCTTGCTGCGAGAGCTGATCATCGCGCTTTCCGACCGTATGCAGCAGGACCACGGCACTGAAACCCTCGTTGCGCAATTGCTGCTGAGCGAATTGCCGCGTATGCCGCTGCAGCAGCTGCATCTGCCGATCTCGCCCGAGCCACGCTTGCGACGGATCGCGGCAGCGCTCGCCGACGATCCGGCCGATCGCCGCACGATCGCCGAATGGGCCGAACGCGTGGCGCTGAGCGAGAGCAGTCTCGCGCGTCTCATCCTGAGGGAAACCGGCCTGACATTCGGACGCTGGCGTCAGCAACTGCATTTGATCGTCGCGTTGCGCGAACTCTCCGCCGGCGCGAGCGTTCAGCAGGTCTCGTCCGAGCTCGGTTATGAATCCGTCACAGCCTTCATCACCATGTTCAAGAAGGCGCTCGGCAAGCCACCGGCGAAATATCTCAGCGATATCATGCAAGGGAGCGGCTCGGCGTTCGCGGCTGGCGGGCGAATTTAGGAACACCGGTCGGCAACGGACGTTTTCGACATATCGGGCGAACGACAAGCGAGCCGCCTACGCCAAGCCAATGCAGCGAGGATGCCAGATGCCCTACGCGCTGTTCGATCGCGACAGACAGATCGACAAGGCTTTTCCGACGGAGAAGCAAGCGTGGGAACATGCACTGATCTGCGGACTGATCTTCGACGTTCCGGTCGCGGATGAAGCGCCGGGCCAAGTGCTGCCGGCCGGCTATCACATGAAGCGAATTCCCGGCGACAGCGAAGTGTTCGAACCGGCGCCCGAATGGAAGTTACCGAACGAAATTTCGTGATCGGCCCGCGGCAGGGTTGCCGGTTGCGATCGTGACGTTGCGCGATAAGTAACGCCGAACCAGACCAACAATTCAGGATGAGCGCATGGCCGAAACCGGCAAGATTTTTCACGTTCGCTGCGTCGACAACACGTTGCAGCGGGACACGCTTTCGCTTGGGCGCGTCTACGAGGTGACAAGGGATATCGAACGTGACGGCTATTACGAGCTCAGCGGATTGGGCCGCTTCAGCCGGTCCAGATTCGAGGTTGTCGAAACGAACGACGACACGGCTGAAGTCCGGCAGACGTCCCGATCAAAATAGACAGGAGAGCGCGATGCCCAGAGGCGACAAGTCGAGCTATACCGATAAGCAGAAGCGGCAGGCCGAGCATATCGAGGAAGGCTACGAGACGCGTGGTGTTCCGGATCGCGAGGCCGAGCGGCGCGCATGGGCGACCGTCAACAAGGAGACCCACGGCGGCAAGAAGAGCGGCTCCGGCCGAGGCACGCGCGAGGATCATTCCCCGTCGCGCAAGGGCGGCAAGCTCGGCGGCAAGGCGGCCGCGAGCCGCCCCGCGGCGGAGCGGTCGCGCTCGGCGAAAAAGGCGGCACGTACCCGCAAGCGCCGGGCCGCCTGACCGGCCGCGGGCGCCCCCACAGACAGCAAGACAATACCGCACGCCCGAGCATGATCCGGGAAAGTGCGCAGCGATTTTTCGAAAAAATCATGCTCAAACAAAATCATGCTCAAACAATGAGCTAGAACGCGATGACGACGGCACCCGATCTCATCGCGCGTTAGGCGACGGCTCGCAAATGCGTGATCGGGTGCCACCACCGGTTGCCTTCATTTCGGCACCTATCGGGAACAGGCTGTCGGCCCAGGAAGCAAAAGCGAAGCAAAGGCGGCCACCGCAGGGGGTGCCTGCAATTGACGTATCGGTCCCATAGCAGCTGGCAGGACGTGGATCTGCGCAATCTCGTCCGGGTCATATCGGCCTGCACCCTCGGGCTTTGGGCATTTGCGGCCGGCCTCCTGATCGGGACCTTCCTGCTTTGATGGATCAGCGCGGCACGCGCCGCCTTCCTACCCGCCGCTCAAGTGATGCGCGGCGACGAACAGGACGAGCGCACTAAGCACCAATGCCGATGTAGCGCCGGCAACGCTACGCGCGAGTTCAGCCTTCGAAAGATTGGATCTGGTTGCCATTGCAGCCTCCCGTTCGCGCGAGCTGAGCCACAGCCGCTCCGGCGGTCAGGCTCGCTCATGGAGACATTCGCATCACCAGGATGAACGCATCCTGAGCAAAACGAACCGCCGGCGCCTCTGTTCCAAAATCTGACCCAGGGGATCGCTTTCGGAACCCGGGCGTTGACCGCATGCGGCAAGCCGGCCGAGCCGCGCCGGAATTGGAAATCGGAGATGCCATGGTGATCCGCTGGGGGACACCCTCGGCTGGATCATCATCGCTGTCATCTTCAGCCTTGCCTCGCGCGGCAGCCTCGACATCCTCTCGGTCGCGCAGGCGCAGTTCGGCACCCTCGCCTTCCTCGCGGTCAGCTTCACGATCGGCCGGCGGCTGGTGTTCCGGCTGATCCGCTGGGCCAACGACAATCTGGTCTCTTCGGCGGCGGTGATCACCGTGATCCTGCTGTTGATGAGCGGGATGGCGATGATCACGCATCTGATCGGCGTGCACACCGTGCTCGGCGCCTTCATCGCCGGCATGCTGGTCGGGGAATCCCCGATCCTGACCCGGCAGACCGACGAGCGGCTGCGCGGGCTGATCTCGAGCCTGTTCATGCCGGTGTTCTTCGGGCTTGCCGGCCTCAGCGCCGACCTCACGGTGCTGAAGGATCCGTCGGTGCTGGGGCTGACCGCGGCGCTGGTGCTGATTGCGAGCATCGGCAAGTTCGGCGGCGCCTTCGTCGGCGGCGCGCTGGGCGGGCTGACGCGGCAGGAATCCTACGCACTGGCGAGCGGCATGAATGCGCGCGGCTCGACCGAGGTGATCATCGCCACCATCGGCCTGTCGATGGGGGTGCTGAGCCAGACCATGTTCTCGATGATCGTGACCATGGCGATCCTGACCACGATGGCGATGCCGCCGATGCTGCGCAGCGCGCTGGCGCGGCTGCCGCTCGGCCAGGACGAGAAGGAGCGGCTGGAGCGCGAGGAATATGAGCAGCGCGGCTTCGTCGCCAATCTCGAGCGGCTGCTGCTCGCGGTCGACGAGAGCAGCAACGCGACATTCGCCGCGCATCTCGCCGGCCAGCTTGCCGGTGGGCGCGGCCTGCCGATCACTGTGCTGCATGTCGGCGCCAATGCCAAGCTGCAGGAGAAGAACCGTGCCGATGAGGAGAGCCCCGAGGCGGCGGTCATCAACGCGGCCAAGGCGAGCGCCGAAGCCGATGCCGACGGCGGCGGCAATGTCGACGTCATCAGCCGCGCCCGCGAGGAGACGGCGGCGGAGGCGATCGCCGAGGAAGCCAAAAAAGGTTTCGACCTGCTGGTGGTCGGCATGGACGCGGTCGCCGGTCCCGACGGCGGCTTCGACCGGCGGCTCGACGACCTGACCTCCGGCTTCGACGGCCCGCTGGCGATCGCGGCCGCCAAGGGCGTGCACGAGAAGGAGCCGACGGCGAATGCGCGGAAGATCCTGGTGCCGGTCTCGGGCAGCAACGTCTCGCGGCGCGGCGCCGAGGTCGCGATCGCGCTGGCGCGCCTTTCGAGCGAGCCGCTGCAGGTGGTCTACGTCTCGACCACGCGCGACAAGGGCGCCCGCCGCACCAGCCCCAGCATGTCGCTGGCGCATGAGGAAGCCATCCTGAAGGACATCGCGGCGACCGCGGCGCGCTACGACATCAACGTAACGACGCGGCTACGTGCCAACACCGCACCTGAGGTCGCGATCCTGCAGGAAATCGCGTCAAGCCGGGCCGACCTCGTCGTGATCGGCGTCGACCGCATCCAGGGCGACAGCCTGAATTTCGGCAGCATCGCAGCGGCCGTGCTCGGCAAGTCGAAGGCGTCCGTGCTGCTGGTGTCGGATGGCGACGTCAGGCCCAAGACCTGAAACCCGAAGACTTGAAGCCCGAAGACCTAGAACAAGGACCTGAGGAAGGAGGTTCGAAGCGCGAGCGCGTCCGCGCCTACCACTCTTCCGGACAGGGATCGACGATCTTCCAGAGATCGACCCCGTTCTTGATCTTCTTCATCTCGGTGGTGAGCCCGCCATTGCGGCGGATCCAGTCCTTCACCGTATCGGGGTAGTAGGACATCAGGTCGGAGGTGCCCTCGAGGCTGGTGACCTTGATGCCGAAGGTGAAGGCCTTGTCGTAATAGGCCTGGTGGAAGCCGATGCTGGCCCGCGGCGTAACGCAGATCTTGTTCAGCGGCACGATGCCGAACACCAGCGTGCAGGCCGAGTTGCAGATGCCGTCGATCACGACGCGCTCGCGGCGCTCGCGGATCTGCTTGTACTTGGCCTTGTACTCCTCGACATAGCCGCCATGGTCGCGCGTGATGTGCAGCACCGCCCGCGCGGGCGTCGCGGCCAGAACCGAGAGCAGCAAGGCGACAAGGGGCGTGATGCGCATGGATCGTTCGAAACCGCGGGAAAGGCCGGGCCCGGGCGGACCTGACCGCAAGACTCTGGCCGGACTGTGTTGGCAATCCGTTAAGCATCCGCAAAAAGGCAAAATTTGGCGCGCTGTGGCTGATTTCCCGCAGCTTTTGGCCCCGATTCCGGGTTAAATGGACCCCGGGGCGGCCCACAATGCCGATTCCCGTAAATGACCGGAGGCCGCCCATGACCAAGACCAAGCTTTTCGCCGCCCTCGCTCTGGCCGTGATGGCCCTGACCCCGGCGGCTGCGGCCGACCTCACGGCCCATCCGCGCCACCACCGGCATCACCACCACGCCCATTGGGGCCTGCCCTACCACATCAGCTATCTGCACAATTACGGCCCCGGCCCGACTGCCGGCAGCTTCGCCTATTACGACGGCTCCCCGCGCAACAAGTGCTACCAGAGCGCGGCCGCCTATATCGGCCAGGACCACCGCCGGCATCCCTGCTTCTGACGGCTATAAGGGAGACGGCGGGACGTGCCGGCACCGCTGGGTGCCGCGCTCCGTGCCTGCCTGCTGGCCCTCCCCGCCCAAGTCTGATAATCGACCCGCTACGCGCTCGTAGCTCAGCTGGATAGAGCATCGGATTTCGATTCCGAGGGTCGGGAGTTCGAATCTCTCCGAGCGCGCCAGCGATTTTACCGATAGATCAATAATTTAAGCCGCGCTCATTTCGTTCTGAGTGAGCGTTTTCGCGTTGCGTCTGTTCTGAAGCGATGCTGCAAGATGAGAACGACCCCGACGCCGCGCGCCGAGGCCGCCCCTGTGGCTCCCAGCCGGATTGGGGGTATGAGAGCCGGGAGCCGGAAGACACTACTTCCAAAACCACCGCTCGTTCCTGCCGCCAATAGCACCAATAGGGATTACCTCCCGGCCAGGCTCGCCGAAAAACGATATCAGAATTGGAGTGATGGTATCGGCCGCCCTGCCGACGAGAGGGACAGTTAGCAAATCGGCAACTAGATCGGCGCAGGCTTCTCAGAGGGACGGGACCGTTGGGGACGCAGCACGGTCACGTTTCGGAGGAGCTGACGTGTAGGCCCTGGCGTCGGCTCCTCTCTTAGAAGCTTGTGTGAGTTCGGCAACAGCCGTCTCTCCGCGGATCTGCTAAGGAAATGACACTGGGAATTTCAGGGCCCCAGCGCTGGGAATGACAGGGCGCCGCCGGGACAAACCATTTCGGGCCCGGCGGCGTAGCTTTTAGGTCGGCGTCACAGTATCGATGCCGAGCGATCCGAGCACCGCGCGAGCTCGATCCGGCAGCCGATTGTTGCAGCGATCCTGCCACGAAACCATTTTCATCAGCGGACGAAACCGGGCGGAAACATTTGACCGGTACCACTTCTCCCAAACAATAATGGGGAAGTGTCATGATGGAAGCGACCATTGTCGCGCTGCTGCTCCTCAGCGCCGCTGTGTTTTTTGCGCACGCCTACGACGCCCTGCATACGCATTGACGGGATCGGCATCGCTTAAGTCTGCGTATCGTCCACCAGGGTCTGTGGGCTTGCGCGAGCCATCGACCGCGCCCTAATCCCGCCCGCCCTTCTCTCCGAACCACCGCCGGCACGCCCGGCTGAAGCTCGTCGCGTCGGTATAGCCGAGCGCGGCCGCTATTTGGTCGCGCGATTGGGTGCCTGCCGCGAGCATGATCCTCGCGCGCTCGCGTAGCACGCCGTCGAGCAGCGGGCGGAAGGCGCAGCCGGTCTCGGCGAGCCGCCGCACCAGCGTTCGCCGCGAAGTGCCGACGAGGCGCGCGGCCTCCTCCTCGGCGAGGCGCCGCGGCAGGCGCGCCGCGATCAGGCGCTCGACGATCCCCGCCAGCGCCGCGGTGTCGGGCTGCGGATTTTCGATCGCCTCGAGCGCTTCAATGGCCTTGGCGTGCAATTGCGGATCGGCAAACGGCGACGGCCGTGCGCCGAGCGCTTTCGGCACCTCGAAGATGAAGGCGGCGGCGTTGAACTTCACCGCGCAGGAATAATGCTCGAGCAGCCGCTCCGCGCCCGCAGGCGGCGACCAGGGAAATTGCAGTGTCGCCTCACCGATCGCATCCTCGAGCAGCTGCACGTACACGGCGTGCACGTTGAGGCTGACCGCCAGCGCCACGGCGTGCCACAGCCCTTCGTCCATCGCGACGGCGGGAGAGATTTCGATCTGGATCGCGCGCGCTGTCTTGCGCAGCCGGTTGCGGACGAAGGGCGCGCGGGTCGACCCGAAGCGCGCGCCGGTCGCCAACGCATCCGCGATGGTCGGCGCCGTCCTGGTCGCGACATCGAGCGCGCCTTGCAGCGATGTCGACCACACCGCCGCGGCCGACAACGGCCACAGCTCGCCATGCCGGCGGGTGATGTTGGCCGCCAGCACCACCAGCGAGGATACCGGCATGTGAGCGCCGGGCTGGTCGAGCGCCTCGAGCCGAATTCCGGTGCCCTTCAGCAGCTCGTCGCGATCGCCTCGCGTCTGGCCAAATGCCCGCACCAGGGCCCGCGCATAGGCCGCGGAGACCGGCGTGCGAAGGGCATCGGATTCCGATCCGTGCATGGCGTCGGCGACCTCCCCCTCGCGAACGTCCGGCCGAACAAGCTTGGCGCAAAATGCCACAAAATTGGCCTGTTGTGAACTGGCGGCGCAGGCCCGCCTGGCGGCATGCTTGGCCCAACAATGGCGAACGCCGCCTCGCAAGAGATGCTGGAGGGAATGCGATGATCTTCACGGGCACCAATGCTGCTGGCGAAACGATCACCTACCGGGACGGCAAACGCTATCTCTGGATGCTCTCGTTCATTCCGCCGCTGATCCCGCTGTTGTCCTACTGGCTGTTCCTGCGGACACACAATCCGCTGGTGACGCTGATCCCCTTCGTCTTCATCTTCATCCTGATCCCGTTGCTCGACGTCGTGTTCGGCGAAGACACCCACAATCCGCCGGCGGAAGTGGTCGCCGCGATGGAGGCCGATCCCTATTACCTGCGGCTCGCGCGCATCACCGTGGTATTTCCCTGGATCAACTACGTCGCGCTGATCGCCTTCTTCGGCACCCAGGATCTGCCGTGGTGGTCCTATGTCGCCTTGCTGCTCGGCGTCGGCACCATCAATGGCGGCGCGCTCCTGATCGGGCACGAGCTCGGCCACAAGCCGGACAGGCTCAACATCCTGTTCGGCATGCTCGCCAACTGCGCGGTGGGCTACGCGCATTTCCGCGTCGAGCACAATCGCGGCCATCACACTTGGGTCGCAACCCCCGAGGACCCCGCCAGCGCGCGCTTCGGTGAATCGATCTATGCGTTCGCAACGCGCGAGTTGCCGGGTGCATTCAAGCGTGGCTGGCGCAACGAGGCCGAACGGCTGACCCGGCGCGGCGAGCCGGTCTGGTCGGTCAACAACGAGATCCTGCAAGGCTTTGCGCTGACGCTCGTCGTCGCCGCCGTGCTGATTGCGCTGTTCGACTGGAAGGTCGCGCCGTTCATCGTCGCGCACCATTTCCTCGGCTGGTACGCGCTGACCCAGGCCAACTATGTCGAGCATTACGGGCTGCTGCGCGAGAAGCTGCCGAACGGCCGCTACCAGGCGGTCGAGCCGCGCCACTCATGGAATACCAACCACATCGTCTCGAACCTGATGACGTTCCACCTGCAACGTCACTCCGACCACCACGCCAACCCGATGCGCCCCTACCAGTCGCTGCGCGATTTCGACGACATCCCGCGGCTACCGAACGGCTACACCGGCATGTTCGGGCTGGCGGCAATCCCGCCGCTCTGGTTCCGCGTGATGGACCCGAAGACCCTGGCCTGGGCCGGCGGCGACAAGAGCAAGCTGAACCTCCGCGATCGGCCCGCGAGCTCGTGATCGCGGCGATTGCCCGGCTCCCGGTCCTACATCTGGGCCGAGCGCCGCTTCATGGCACCGATGCCGAGGAATGAGCCATTGATCGACAGATACTGGCTGGTGAATTCGAACGTATCGAAGCTCGGCGCCTCGAACTGCTTCAGCGCCTTCCAGAGCAGCGTGGTATCCGGACAGGCTTGGGAATGGATGTCATGATGCACGATGATGCGGGCGTGGGAAGCAGATGATCCTGTAGCGCACCGCGCAGGCTGTGATCGCCATCGATAAAGACGAAGTCCGGCTTCAGCCGGTCGACATGCGCACCGACCAGCGGCGAGGTCGAAAAATCCTGGATGTAGATCGGCTCGATAGCGGCCTGCTGCTGCAGCAGATCGAAATAGGTCGAGATAAAGGGCGTCGGCGCGATCGGATCGAGTGCAATCACGGTCTTGAGGTCGGCGCCGCTGTTCCTGAGCCACTCCGTAACCAGGACGAACATGCCGCCCCAGCGGCAGCCGATTTCCATGTACGAGGAAACGCCGGACGAATTGCGCGCAAGCCAGGCGAGGTATGGCGCAAGCTGGTTCGGGTATTGCCAAAGGTGGAGGCCCTTGCCGAAGTTCGGCGCCAGCTCCGGCGGCTGCTCATGAAGCAGTTCGTCATTGAGCCCCAGCGCCGGGATGAATTCGCGTTCGAGGAAGTCCACGTCTGTACGCTGAGCCGGATTCAACCCGGCGATCGCATTGATCGCGTCACCGACGGTGACAGCGAGATCGGCGAAACGCTGGTATCGGTCGGCTTGATATCGGTCGGCTTGGGCTAGCTGGGCGTTGAGCATCGGCGCAATCAGATCGGTGGGCTGACGAGGACACAAAGAGGCCGCAGGTCGTCGCGCCCCCGATGATTGAACGGATGGGACGTCCGTCTCGGGCGCGAAATCTTGCATTCGGTCGCGAATGGTCCGCCTTCCCCACCGCATGCGTAAGCCGCTTCGGCATGGCGCGCCCGGCGTGCAGCCGGCATTCCCTTCAGCCGCTCGGAATCTTCCGCCGCACCGCCTCCACGCCGGCATCGGTCACGTTGTATCTGCGCCCCATCTCCGGGACGATCCAGCCCTTCTCGATCATTCCGGCAATGGTGCTCGGGCCGACGCCCGCGGGAAACGGACGGCGGTTGCGGATCGCGTCGATCGCGACCCGCTCGAGATGGGTGGCGACATGCGAGGGGCGCGCGCGAAACGCCTTTGCCATGATCAGGACCGACAGGACCTCGGCGCGCCGGCGCACGGCCGAAGCGCTGCGGGTCAGTTCGTTACTGATCTCGAGAGCGTTCTTGCCGGCCCTGGCGAGCTCTCTGAGCTTGTCGTCCTCGTCAGGGCTCCAGCGCCGCACGATCCCCATCTGCCCCTCACCGCCTGGATACCCATCTCAAACCGATGCATACGCAGGCGGCGCTGATTTGCCATGTGACTTTCGGCACCTCTTGATGCGACGTCGGGGCTGTCGCCATCAGGACGGCCGATCGCGGTGTCGCACGATGCAGCACAAAGAGCATGATCCGATTGAATCGGATCATGCTCTCAATCCCCTTGCTTGATGGCGTTTTGGTTGCGCGAACCGGTATTCACTTCGCGCTGGAACGCTTCAGTGCTTGCTGGGTTCAAGCGCGATGAGCACGCCGGTCGGCTCGGGCTCGTGCGGCCGAAGCGAGGTCAGCTCCGGATCGCTCCACTCGGCGAGACTGACGACTTCGCCGGTCTGCCCCGGCATGTCGGAGGTCTGGGCCGGTTCAAGCACCTTGAGCCCGCTGGTGTCGACGAAGAATGTGTGCTCACCGAACACGCTGTTCAGTTGCGCCACGGCCGGGTGATCGTCCGGAAGCACCTGGGCATTCAGTTGCGTCATGGTCTGCTTGACTTGCGTGGAATTGAGTTTCATCCGCTGCTCCTTCTCGTTGGTTCCGGCCGCGATGGTTTCCTTGACAAGTTTCCTTGGCTGGTTCCTCCCCGCCCGCACCCCACATCGGGGGCTTCAAGGTCTCGAACCAATCAGGCAACGAAACGTTCCGCACGCGCGACGCATTGACCGCCTGCGCAGCGGTTCCCCGCGCATCAGATGTGAAGTGCGACCCTGAAGTCACGCCCATCGCTACGAGACGGGAGGCTTCTTCCTTGCGAGTCCTTCCAGATGCACGCGGCGTGCGGCGGATTTGCGCGCGCGCTCCCTGGTGCGGCAGGCCCGGCAGCGCACCGCCTTGGTGAACACGTCGCCCTTGGCGGTCTCGTACCACCATTTCTGCTGCAACGGCGTCCAGACCTCGGCAACACCGCAGTCCTTGCAGACGAAGGGCTCGGGTCGATAGGTTCCGCGCAGCACGAAGTCGGGGGTCGAATAGCTGTTCGAGGGCGCAAGCCGCGTCGTATCGACGGCAACCTCGTCGCGCGCCAGCGCAATCTTGTAGTCGCGAAGCCGTTGCCGTTCAGCGGCGCGTCGGGTCTGCATGCGGAGCCATTCCTCGGCCTTGCGCCGCCTGGCTTCGATCTCTCCGTTCGTCTGCTTGCTGCGTTTCACGGCGGCACATCCGTCTGGGTCGAATGCGTTCGGCGCATCGACGAAGCAAATACCGGGCAGCACGACCTCGTCGATGATGACGTCATTGATGCGCTGCCGTTCTGCCGCCGGCTTGTCATAATTGCCGCAACATTGCGCGACGACAAGGTCGCGTGCGGGGAACACGTAGAGGCGCTGACGGCCGTCCGAGGCGGATGACCTCGGGATGCCCCTCAGGCCGCGCCTATGCCGGCCCCTGCTCCGCCGGCCGCATGCGGATCAGCGCGTCGAGCACGAGGACAAGAACCGGGCGCTGCTCGTCGTTGACCAGCTCCGTCTTGAAGATCACGACAGCGTCGCGCCGCTCCGGCCTGATGGTGATCTTCTGGATCTGGGATTGGCCGGTGAGCGTGGCGCCGGGCCGAACCGGGCTCGGCAGGCGGATCTCGAAGCTCCGCCCGACGATCCCCGCCACCTTGGTCCAGATCGCCTCCACTACGAGCCGCTGATAGATCGCAATGGTGTTGAAACCGCTTGCGATCAGTCCGCCGAACGGGCCTGCCGCAGCCGCGACGGGATCGGCATGGATTGGCACCGGATCATATTTGCCGGCGAACTCCAGGATCTCGGCCTCGCCGATCGTGTAGCTGCCAAGCTTGAACGTCTGGCCCTCGGTGAGATCTTCCGCATACAGCATCGCGCGCCTCCATCTGTCGCGCGACGATAGACGAATGGTGCGGGCTTTCCATTACCCCGGACGTCATGAACTTCGCGCGCGATACGCGAGCGATACCCACCGCTCGCATATCGCCGCAGGTATCCCGCGCTATTGCAGCCGCGCCGCCCTCGCCTTTGCCGCCTTCAGCGTGTTCTCCATCAGGCAGGCGATCGTCATCGGGCCGACGCCGCGCGGCACCGGCGTGATGGCGCCGGCGACCTGCACCGCCTCGTCGAACGAGACGTCGCCGCACACCGCATAGCCGCCGTCCGGCCTCTCGACGCGCGTGGTGCCGACGTCGATGACGATGGCCTGGGGCTTGATCCAGTCGCCGCGCACGAGGCCGGCCTTGCCCACCGCACTCACCAGGATTTCGGCCTCGCGGCAGATCCTGCTGATGCCGCGGGTGTGGATATGGGTCTGCGTCACGGTCGCGTGCTCCTGCAGCAGCAACGCGGCCATCGGCTTGCCGACGATGTTGGAGCTGCCGATCACCACGGCATGGGCGCCGGTGAGGTCTGATCGGACCGACTTGATCAGCCGGAGACAGCCGAGCGGCGTGCACGGCACCAGCGCGTCATCGCCATGAAACAGCCGGCCGGCGTTCAGGGCGTGCAGGCCGTCGACATCCTTGGCGGGATCGACCGCCGCCATCACGCGCAAGGCGTCGATATGCGCCGGCAACGGCAGCTGCACCAGGATGCCGTCGATATCGTCGCGCGCATTGAGCGCCTCTACTCCGGCAAGCAGATCGGACTCGCTGGCATCATCCGGCAGGCGTGCGACCTCGCCGCGCAGGCCGAGCCGCTCGGCCATCCTGACCTTGCTCTGCACATAGATCTGGCTCGCCGGGTCGCAGCCGACCAGCACGACCGCAAGCCCCGGCGCGCGGGGCAGCCGGTCGAGTTCGCCAGCAATCTTGTCGATGACAATTTGGGCATGTGCATGCCCATCGAGAATGTTCGCCGTCATGGCACCTCCGTTTCGAAGCGGTGCCCAGGCGCGCGGCGTTCAGTCTCTGCGCTCCCCGATGGTGGTCCATCCAAGCGCCAGTCGCGCAGATGGCGTGGTCATAGCCGCCCCGCCGGGCAAAGGCAATTCACGCTCTCCCGCGGGTCGAACGGCGACGAATTGCCCTCACTTTTGCCGGTGGATCGGTGCCGGGCGGGTCACCTCTGGGGGTAGGATTCGGGCAAGACTTGCGTTAAGTCTCGGCGCTTGCCGGGCTTTTCCGATCCCCGGCGCCATCCTTCCGGTCATCACGCCATTTCGGACATTTTCGACATGAGACATATCATCCTCGCGCTGGCGCTCTTCTGCCCGGCTGCCGCGCTTGCCCAAGGCACCACGCCGGCCCCCGCCGACGCAGACAAGCCGGCGGCGGCGACCTCGCAGCCGATGGTCGGCGACAAGCCGCTGGTCCAGGTCGGCAAGAAGTCGGCCGCCAAGAAGGGCGAGAAGCCTGCCGCGCCCGGCAAGCCTCAATCGGTCGCTCAGAAGCTTCAGGCCTGTCAGGACATCGACGACGCCACCAAGGAGCGACTGATCTGCTACGACGAGATTTTCAAGCCGCAGCCGAAGCCGAAGGCTGCCCCGGCCAAGGGCGTCAACGATTGCCGCTTCGTGAAGGAAGAGGACGAGCGGCTGACCTGCTACAACGGCTTCGCGGACAAGATTCCGCGCCTGCCGCGCTAAAGGTAGCGAGCGCCGCTCGGACGCCGTCCCGGATCCGGCCACCCGCCTGATCGCGGACATGAAAAAGCCGCCGCAAGTGTTTGCGGCGGCGGATTGATTGCCGGCTGCGGCAGCCCTTTCTTACCAGGTGCCGAAGCCGCCGAAGAAGCCCATGCGCTGCTGCTGCGCGACGCGGTAGGGCTGATACATGCCGGGCTGTGCCAGCCGCATCGGCGGCTGGGGATGGGCATGGTAGCGCGCGACCTTGCGCTTCTTCGGCGCCTGAGGCTGGGCCTGCGCCGGTTGTTCAGCCGATTTTGCCTCAGCCGCGACCTTCTGCGCATCAGCCTTCTCCGGCGGAATGAACTGGGCGAACGTATTGCGGACGCGGGCTTGCGCCGACGCATCGCCCGTAGCCGACGGGATGGCCGCGGCGACCGCGTTGACCTGCGCCGGAACAATGGTCGGCAAATTGGTGTCGTACACCACCCGCTCGGGCAATTTCTGGGTCGACTTGATGCGCACCATGGTCTTGTCGACGCCCGGCGACGACAGTCCCTGGTTCTGGCCGGCGACCACGGCCTCCTGCGGCACGATGGCATTGACGACGAAGAGCAGCGCGAGCAGCACTCCACCAACGAACAGGAAATAACGCGCCACAGGCATTTTGGTAGCTCCCCCCGCGCAGCAGGGCGCGGTTCATCTCGGCGCGACGACATCAGTCATCGCGCGGGCGATTTCATCGTCTGCGCATGATCACCCGGACGCTGTCCGCGCTCCCGGGTCGTTCGCTAACGGCTGGTTTATTAGTTAGTTCCTGTCCGGCCGTTACGGTTCACCCGACAAGTCAATTCGCGGTCACTTTTTCGAGATGCCGGGAATTAGAGGCGGCTCGCCGTCACGACCGAACATTTCGCCTTGTTTGCGTTCACGTTGACGAACCCGACCAACATTTGCGAGTAAGTCTTGCGGCTCTTCATGGCGATGGTGTCGGAGATCAGCCGCTTGCGCTCGGTCAGCGGCCGACCGTCCCGGCGGATGAAGGCGCAGGCGATCTCGATATCCTTGACGGCGAAATCATTGGCATTGCGCAGCGTCAGGGTGACCAGCGCCTTCGAACCCAGCCCGCCGCGCCGCCACGATTGCGAGGCGATCCGCAGCTTATCCAGCGGCGACCTTTCAGCGCCGGGCCCGGACGGCTTGGCCTCCTCTGCCCCCTGTGGAGCGATGGCCACACCGACGGTGGTCGGCTCGTCCGCCGGTGCGGCAAGCGCATCCCTCGCGGTCTGATTTGTGATTTGGGCTGGTTGCTCGCCGGTCGGGGCATTCTGCGCGGTGCGGATCATGGAGGACACCGGCCAGACATCCTGGTCCCCGGCGTCGCTCGGCTCGGGAAGCATGAACCATGCGGCGATCCCGGCGAGCGCAATCAGCGGCAGCAGCAGGCTGGCGTAGAAGCCCCCTTCACCGAGACGTCCGGCGGCCAACCTCCGAAACGACGCCAAGCCGATCCGCATCGTCGTGCCCTCACCCTGGCAGCCTGATCGGGCCGCCCCCACACAGAGAGGAAGCCGCACCGCGCGGCTTCCGGGACGGCCGCAGGTCGAGCGGCCACGCAAAAACAATCGCTGACGGCCGCAATGGTTTCATTCCGGGACGACAATCTTGGGCAGGCATAACGAGGGATGGTATCCCAGCGAACCGCTCGCTAGATTTGTGCCGCCCGAGAGCGAGTGCCGCGCACCGAACAGCGGCACGACAACAACAAGGAGATCGCAATGCCTGTCGTCACCTGGGACCACGTCCACCTGCGCAGTCCCGATCCCGAGGCCACCGCGACCTGGCTGCGCGACATTCTCGGCGGCGAGATCATCCGCGGCCCCGGCCGCATCGACGTCCAGCTCGGCGGCGCCAGGGTGTTCATTGCGGAGGTGACCCAGGGCGACGGCGTCAACGCCGCGCCGGTGACGCCCTATCAGGGGCTCGATCATTTCGGGCTCACGGTGAAGGACATCGACGCGGTCGCGGCCGAGATCAAGGCCAAGGGCGTCGAATTCACCAAGGAGCCGACCACGATCCGTCCCGGCGTGCGGATCTGCTTCATCCGTGGCCCGCAGGGCATCTCGATCGAACTGCTCGAGCGCGACCAGAAATACGTCTGAGCCACGCGTGCGGCGCTAAGTCATGCTGCCGGGCATGAAGCAGCGGATCGTCACGCCCATGTAGCTGGGAATCGGCCAGACCATGGCGCGACCGACCCGGTTGGGCTCGGTGACCACGGCCTCGTCGGGGACATCGATCCACGCCCCGTCGAGGCGCACACGATAGTGCCCGTCCTTGGATTCCCAGTCGACATCGCTGACCGCTGTGCCGTCGGCATCCGAACAGCACGGCCCTTTGCCGCTGCGCAGGCCGTCGAACCACTCCTTCAGCGGCGAATTGGCGTAGCGGCCGTCGGGATCGCGCGCCTGCGCGATTCGCATGGCCGCGACCAACACCAGCGTTATCAGCACGAGGGATGCGATCATGTGGCCCGCATAACGGGCCGAAGTTCCATTGAGCCTGCGAGGGCGTGCCCAATGGCCGCCGGATTCAATCCAGTCAGACATGTGTTTGCTCCAGCACTCACCGGCCAGTGCAACCAGAGCTATGCATTTCGCGGGCCACTTTGATTCGCGCGTACGGTCCGCTGTCATTGCGCCGTCACACTGCCTGGCAGGAACCGAGGGTCACCCGAACGCGGGACACCCGGGAATCAACCTGCCGCATTGCACGAGGTTGCTCGCTTTGGCATAAAAAACCAACTGGCTTGCCGTGGGCGTGGCGGCCAGCAATCGGGACGTCATGAAGAACGGACTTTACTCAATTCACGTCACCCTGCTGGACGGTCGCGTCGGCAAGGGCAGCGGCGTCATTCTCTTCCGCGACGGCCAGATACTGGGCGGCGACGCCTATCTTTACTACACCGGCAGCTACACGGTGAAGGGCGATGCCTTCAAGGGCGAAATCCTTGTGCAACGCCACACGACGCCGCGCGACACCGACAACCCGCTGTTCGGCGGGCCCGCGCCCGTCGGCATCGGCGTCTCCGGCACCTTCACCGACACCCGCGGCACCATGAGCGGGACCGCGCTGGTCGGCAAGGCGAGCCTGATCTTCGGCGCCACGCTGCACAAGCTCGCGGATATCAATTAGCGGTTTGAAACCATTAGACCCGTCATCCCCGCGCAAAGGCTTCGCCTTTGTCGCTGGAGGCGCGAGCACAGCGAGCCTCTGAGGATCGACGGCCACGAGCCGGGCCGTGCATCCTTCGAGACGCGGCTTCGCCGCTCCTCAGGATGACGGATCGAGAGCAAACGCGTGGTTGGCCACTACGCTTCGCGCTATTCCGCGGCCTGCTCCAGCGGCGCGACGCGCGGCAGGATCATCTGGATGCGTGTGCCGTTGCCCGGTGCGGAATCCAGCGAGAGCCGGCCGCCGAGCCGCGTGGTGACGATGCTGTAGACGATGTGCAGGCCGAGCCCGGTGCCGCCCTGATCGCGCCGCGTCGTGAAGAACGGATCGAAGGCGCGGCGGCGCACGTCGAGGCTCATGCCGCAGCCATTGTCGGCGAAGATCACCTCGACATTGTCGCCGCCGGCGGCGTGGACCTGGATCTCGACCTCGCCGGCCTTGCCGTCCGGGAACGCATGCGCGACCGCGTTGAGGAACAGATTGGTCAGCACCTGGCCATACGGTCCCGGATAGGAATTCATGATCAGGTTCGGCTCACAATCGACATTGAGCGTCAGATTGTGCTTGCGCAGGCCGGGCCTCAGACTCATCACCACCTGCTCGGTGAGATCGCCGAGGTCGAAGGTGCGCTGGTCCGAATAGTTGCGGTCGGCGGCGACCTGCTTGAACGACTGGATCAGCTCCGCGGCGCGGTTGAGATTGGCGACGAGTTGCGAGGAGGCATCGCGCGCCGTGTTCAGGAAATCGTTGAGGCTGGAGCGGCGCAGGTCGCCGCGCTCGACCTGGGTGGCGAAATTCGCGGTCTTGCGCTCCAGCGCGGACGCCACCGTCAGGCTGATGCCGACGGGATTGTTGACCTCATGGGCGACGCCGGCCACCAGGCGGCCGAGCGCGGCGAGCTTTTCGGCCTCGATCAGCGAATTCTGGGTTTCCCGCAGATTGCGCAACGCGGCCTCCGCGGAATCCCTCGCCTTGCGCATCTCCTGCTCGGAGCGCTTGCGCTCGCCGATGTCGAGCGCGACCGTGACGATGTTCTCGATCTCGCCTTGCGCGTCGAGGATCGGCAGCTTGTTGACCAGCCATTGCCGCATGTTGCCGGCGACGTCCTTGTACTCCTCTTCATAGAAGCCGAGCTCGCGCCGCGCCGACAGAACGCGCTTGTCGTTCTCATCGGTCTTCGCCGCGCCATAGCGCGACATCAGCTCGCCGGTGGTCTGGCCGATCGCGTCCTGCGGCTCGATGCCGAAGATTCCCGCCATGTAGCGGTTCATCAGCACGTAGCGCAGGTCGCGGTCCTTGACGTTGATGACGGCGGGCACGGTATCGATGACCATCTGCAACAGCCGACGGCCTTCGGCGATCGCGTCTTCGGCGCGCTTCTGGTCGGTGATGTCGCGCACCGTGCCCTCGTAGCGGATCACTTCGCCCTCGTCGTTGCGGACGACGGTCGCCGAATCGGACAGCCACAGCACGGTGCCGTCGCTCGCGCGCACCTGGTACTCGTAGTCGCGCACCGTGCCGTCGCGCTGCATCAGCTGCTGGTACTGCTCGCGCGCCGCCGGATCCACATAGACGGTAGTGGCGATGTCGTCGATGCCCTTGATCAGGTCCTGCGGCGTGGCATAGCCCATCATCCGCGCCAGCGCCGGATTGGCGTTGAGCAGCGCGCCGCCCGGCGTCGTGACGTAGATGCCCTCGACCGACGCTTCGAACAGCTTGTGGTAGCTCTCCTCGGCGAGCCGCTGCTCGGCGAGCGCGCGCAGGGCAGCCTCGCGCGCGCTGTCGGCGTCGACCAGGGTCTGGCGGAACACTTCGGCGGCGCGTGCGATGTCGCCGATCTCGTTGTCGAGGTCGGCGCCGGGAATGAACGCGCTCTTCTCGCCGCCGGCGACCTTGCGGATCGAGCCCGCGATCCTGGCGAGCGGGCGGACGGTGCGGCGAACCACCAACACCGACGCGAACAGGCCGATCAGCACACCCGCCGTGCCGAGCACGATGCTCTGCCATTTTGCTTCGGCCAGCGTCCGGGCAAAATCGCGCGACAGCACGTGGCCGCGGCGAGAGCTGAGCTCGCGGAGCAGCTCGGTGACCTTCTGGATCAACCGGCCTTCGGCGCCGAGCACCTCCTTGTCGATGTCGGCGATCTGGCCCTCGCGCACCGAGACCGCGATGATCGCCTCGGCATAATTATCGACGGCGCCGCGCAGCGCGGGATCGGAGATGGTCTTCGCCCGCATGCTCTGCGCGGCCTGCTCGGCAGCGGACGTGTTGTGCGCCAGCAATGCGGTGGCAATCCGGCTCTGGGATTGCGACAGCGCATTGGCCAGCGCCGCATCGTTGCTCGCGGCGACCGCCTTGTCGAAGGCGTCGCGCAGCGGCGGCAGCCCGGCGACCAGCTCGGCGCGGCGGCTGAGCAGCGCCGAGATGCGCTCGATGCCGTTGCGATAGGTCGCCAGCCGTTGGGTGACGCCGTCGATCATGTCCTGCTGCTCGGGCGCCAGCTTGATGCGGGTCTTTTTCAGGATCTCGCTCAGCGACTGGGCCGCCTCCGCGACCTGGACCGACTGGCTGCCCGGCTCGGTGACGAAATCGCGCGCCGCGAGCCGCAGCTCGTTCATGCGGCGGTCGATATCCTCGGCGATGTCGCCGACACTCTGCAGCCGCTGCAGCTCGGCGAAGGTGGTATCGATGTGGCGGATCGCGATCACGCTGGCGGTGGATGTGATGATGATCACAGCCAGGACCAGCAGGAAGCTGCCGAACGTGAGCTGGCCAATGGAGAGGGAGAACGCACGCGGCGCTTGCGAATTCGGCGGCAATTCAGCGGTCATGTCATCAAGGCCGGGGTCCAATGCGCCCTAATATACGGGAAATTACGGGCTTTGGGGAAACATGCTGCACGGCCCAACCCGCGGGCGGTGTGACCGGCGTCACCCCGGGCGGGTGCCGGTGGCCGATTCCGGCACAGGGCGGCGCGGCTCAGTCCGGCGGGATGCCGGCCTCCTTGACCACCCTGGCCCAGAGCGCAACGTCCGCCTTGATGATATCGGCGAACTGCCTCAGCGGCGCGCTACGGGCGTCGCAACCGGCGACATCCAGCTTCTTGCGCACCTCAGCGGAGGCCAGCGCCGTCTCCAGCGCGGCGCTGATGCGTTCGACCACCGGCTGCGGAGTGCCGGCCGGCACCACGAAGCCGAACCATGGCGTCACCTGCGCTTCGGCAAAGCCCTGCTCGGCCATGGTCGGCACGTCGGGGAAATACTTCGAGCGGCCGTCGCTGATCGTCCCGATGATCCGGATGCTGCCGGACTGCACCTGGGCCAGCGCCTGGTTGGCCGACAGGAAGCTCGAGGTGATCAGGCCGCTCGCGATATCGGGCACCATCTGCGGATAGCCGCGATAGCCGATCGCGGTGACGTCGATGCCGGCGAGCCGCTTGAACAGCTCGAAGCCGAGATGGCCGGTCGAGCCCTTGCCGGGATGGCTGTAGTTCAGCGTGCCCGGCTTGGCCTTGGCCAGCGCGACATAGTCGGCGACGGTCTTCACCGGCAGCGAGGTCGGCACGATGAAGAAGTTCGGGGCGAGACAGATCTGCCCGACCGGCACGAAGTCCCTGACCGGATCCCAGCGCAGCTGCGTGTTCAGTGCCGGGCTTGCGGTGAAGAAGGTCGTCACCAATAGCCATGTGTAGCCGTCGGGAGCGGCGCGTGCGACCTCCTCGGCCGCGATCGAGCCATTGGCGCCGGATTTAGCCTCGACGACGATCGTCCCCTTCCACTGCTCCTGCATGTCCTGCGCCATGATGCGCGCGAACACGTCGGCCACGCTGCCCGGTGCGTAGGGAATGACGATGCGGATCGGCCGGTTCGGGAAGTCCTGCGCGCGCACCGTGCCGGCCATCGCCAGCAACGCCATGCACGCACCGGCAATGAGGCTGATCCGCCGCAACATCGTCCCGTTTCCCGCCCTGCGATCTCGTTGCGGGCAGCATGCAGGCATTGGCCGGCGGCAGCAAGGCGTCGGTTTCAGCGGGCGAAACTTCAGGCGGTGGCGATCTTGCGCCCAGGAATCGTCATCGCGGCGATGACGTCAGGCCGTGGCGATCCTTCGCGCGGGAATCGTCATCGCGGCGATGACGTCAGGCTGTGGCGATCCTTCGTGCAGGAATCGTCATCGCGGCGACGCCGATCACAACGCAGGCGAGGCCGATCCACGCCGTCGGGCTCAGCCGTTCGCCCAGCACCGTGACGCTGAGCGCCACCCCGATCGGCACCCGCAAGTAAGCTTGCGCGGTGGTGCCGACCGAGCCGAGGGTCTGGATCAGGTGGAAGTAGATCACGAACGCGATCGCGGTCGAGAACACGGCAAGCGCCAGCAATGCGGTGAGCGATGTCGTCGACGGCGAAAGCGTCCAGGGCCGCTCGACGACAAGGCTGAGCGGAACGAGGATCGCGGCGCCCGCGAGCAGCGAACCCGCTGCCGGCGCCATCGGATCGAGCTCCTTGAAGCCGCGGCTGAAGATCGCGGCACAGGCGTAGCAGATGGTGGCGGCGACGATCGCGACCTCGGCCACGATCCCCTGCCCGAGATCGCGGAACGCATCGACGCCGACGATCAGGCAGATGCCGGCCATGCCTGATATCACCCCGAACAGCTTGCGCGGGCTCGCCCCCTCATGGCGGGTGATCGCGGCGGTGAACAGGAAGGTGAAGATCGGCGAGGCCGAATTGAGGATGGTGGCGAGCCCGGCATCGACGAAGCGCTCGCCCCAGGCGATCAGCGTCCACGGGATCACGCTGTTGAGGCAGGCCTGAAAGATGAAGCGGCGCCAGGTCGCGCGATCGGCCGGCATCGATACGCCGCGCATCCGCATGATGACGAGCAGCAGCAGCCCCGCGATCGTGGTGCGCGCCGCGATCAGCGTGATCGGCGGGATGGTCGCGACACCAAGCTTGATGAAGGTATAGGAGCCGCCCCACAGGGTGGCGAGCGCGAGCAGCAAGGCGAGCTCGAAGGCCATGCTCGGCTGTCGTGGGGCGGTGGTCATTGGCGGGATCCCGTCTCGATGGTTGAGACGGAAGCTACATCGCTGCGAGGTGATGATATTTCGATATAAGCCGAAATGTGGAGAAGCGACTCTCCTTCCCCGTCGTCCCGGCGAAGGCCGGGACCCATTACCACAGGGTTGTGTTGTTGGAAAAAGCTGCAGCCTCGGCGTCGCGCAGCAATGCAGTTCGGTGGTTATGGGTCCCGGCCTTCGCCGGGACGACATAGCGCTGCCTGTGAGTCACGCACTCGACGTCTCTCAGGACGACGGACCTACCCCAGCGCCCCGACGTCGAACACCTCGCCATCGTAGCCCGCTTCCTTGGGGATGCGGAGCTGGCGGCCGGTGGCGGTCTTGGTCATCACGGGCATTACGGCGACAATCGACTTGCCCTTGCTGTCGGCGAGCGCGGCGCCGACGTTCGGCTGCTTGCCGAGCCTGATCAAATTGCGCGTGGTCGGGAACGGCAGCTTGAAGCGGCCGGTCTCGCCGCCCTCCAGCGCCTCGCGCGTCGACACCCAGATCGAGTCGGTCGATTCCTTGCCGTCATGGGCGCCGAGCTGCTCGGGCGGCGCGGCGGCCAGGAAGAACCAGGTGTCGAAGCGCTTCGGCATGCCCTCCGGCGTGATCCAGTGCGCATACGGCACGAGCTCATCGAGCGCGAGCACCATGCCGTTGTCGGTCAGCACCTTGAGGAAGCTGATCTTGCCTTCGTTCAGCGGCGCGCGATGCGCGGTCGCGATCTCGTTCGCGCGCTTCGCATCGACCAGGTCCTTCGACCCCTGCGGCCGCGCCAGCAGGATGCCGCTCTCCTCGAAGGTCTCGCGGATCGCCGCGATGCGGAAGCCGAGCGCGTCGCCGTCGAGCCCTTCGCCGCCGGAATAGAGCGCGGGATCGGCGGCGATCTCCTTGTCGTTCTTGTCGACGCTGCCGCCCGGAAACACCAGCGCACCCGAGTTGAACTCGATCTGGTGATGGCGGACCATCATGAAGACTTCGATTTCGCCCGATGAGCTGCCGTCACGCAGCAGCAGCACGGTCGACGCAAGGCGCGGGGCAACGATCTCGGTCATGATTAGCCTGCTGCACTGGATTGCGGTTGCAGATTGGCGCGACGGTCGACGCGCGCCACACGGGACAAGAGATAGTCGACCTCCGCCCTTGCCTGCTGCGTGATGACGGCTCCGGGCTTGCGCTGCGCGCTGGAGGAGATGATGCCGCGCTTCTGCAGCACGTATTTGCGCACGGTCAGACCGACGCCGGGCTGCTGCTCGTAGCGGATCAGCGGCAGATGCGCGTCGAACAGATCATGCGCGGCATCACGCTTGCCGGCCTTGGACAGGTTGACGACATCGATCAGCAGCTCGGGGAAGGCATAGCCAGTCATCGCACCGTCGGCGCCGCGCTCCATCTCGAAATCGAGGAAAAGGCCGCCATTGCCGACCAGGATCGACAGCGGCCGCAGCGAGCGGTCCTTCTGGAAGTTGCGCAAGGTCGAAATCTTCTCCAGGCCCGGCCAGTCCTCGTGCTTGAGCATCACGCAGGACGGCGAATCCATCACGATCTTGCGGATCACGGCCGGCGTGAACACGACGGTCAGCGTCAGCGGATAGTCCTGCAGCACCCAGGGTATATCGTCGCCGATCGCTTCCTGCGCCTGCTTGAAATAGCCGATGATCTGGTCGTCGGTACGCAGATGCGGCGGCGGCGCGATCATGACGCCGGCGGCGCCCGCATCCATCGACTTCTTCGCCAGCGAGCGCATCGTGGCAAAGCCCGGCGCCGAGACACCGACGATGACCTGGAGCCTCTTGGCGCGCTTGACGAAGCGCAGCGCGACCTGCTCGGCCTCCGCGGCGTCGAGCTTCGGCGCCTCGCCCAGGATGCCGAGCACGGTGACGCCGTCGCAGCCGACATCGGTATAGAAATCGGTCAGCCGGTCGATCGATGCCTCGTCGATGCGGCCGTCGTCGTGGAACGGGGTCGGCGCGATCGCAAAGGTTCCGGCGGCCTGGGCGGTGAGTTTGGTCATGGGTGCCTCGTCTGTTTCGCCCTCTATACAGCGTCATTTCCCGATGCGCCATTGCGCATCGGGAAGCCGTCCCGCGGTCGCGGGTGCCAATCCTTACTTGAACCGCCGCGCCGACTTCTTGATCTCCTCCTCGGAGAAGAAGATCTCCTTGGCGTGGGTGACGATGTCCTCCGCCTTCCATCCCGTGAACGGCGGCGTCCAGCCCTCCATTTCCATCATCCGCATTTCGCGGACGCCGCGCGGGCCGGAGACGCCAAGCACCTTGCCGGTCTGGTCGCCCGACAGATCGCTGACCATGTAGAGCACGGCCGGCGCGATGCCATCGGGCCCGAGCGCCGCACCCGGGTTCTCTTTGTAACGCGGCAGGTCCGCGGTCATGCGGGTCAGCGCGCCCGGCGCCAGGGTCCAGATCCGGATGTTGTACTTGCGGCCCTCGATCGCTAGCACGTTGGAGAGGCCCCAGATGCCGCCCTTGGCGGCGCCGTAATTGGTCTGGCCGAAATTGCCGATCAGGCCCGAGGTCGAGGACGTGTTGACGATGACGCCGCCGCCATTGTCACGCATCCATTTGAACACCGGCTGGGTGCAGCAGAAGGTGCCTTTCAGATGCACCTTCATCACCTTGTCCCAGTTCGCTTCCTTGGCCTTGTGGAAGGTCTCGTCGAGCAGGATGCCGGCATTGTTGACCAGGATGTCGGCGCGGCCGAAATGCTTGATGGCGTCGTCGAACACCGACTGGCCGCCGGCCAAGGTCGAGATGTCGGCGCCGTTGGCGACGGCGCGGCCGCCCTCGGCCTTGATCGCGTCGACCACCTTGTCGGCCATCGACTTGTCGGAGCCCGAGCCGTCGCGCGGGCCGCCGAGATCGTTGACCACCACGGCCGCGCCCTCGCGCGCAAACAGCTTCGCATAGGCTTCACCAAGCCCGCCGCCGGCGCCCGTGATCAGCGCCACCTTGCCGTCGAGTAATCCCATGGTTGTTTCTCCGTGTTGTTCTTTCTTCTTCACCTCTCCCCGCAGGCGGGGAGAGGTCGGATCGCCCTTGCGATCCGGGTGAGGGGTACAGGTCTGTCCGCAAGACCACCGTTGCGGAGAAAGCCCCTCACCCCACCCTCTCCCCGCAAGAGCGGGGCGAGGGAGTCGACGGCCGTCGAGCGTTGCTACGCCAGCACCGTCTTGCCGCTCTTGATCACGGTGACGCCGCGCGACTTCACCTTGGCCTCGAACGACACCACATTGCCGTCCTTCCACAGCTCCATGGTCACGGTCTCACCGGGGAACACCGGCGAGGAGAACCGCGCCACGTGCTGCTTGAAGGCGGACGGATCGTAGTCGGCATAGGTCTGCAGCACGCCGCGGCAGGTGATGCCGTAGGTGCACATGCCGTGCAGGATCGGCCGCGGGAAGCCGGCCTTCCTGGCGAACTCCGGATCGGAGTGCAGCGGGTTGCGGTCGCCGCACAGCCGATAGACCAGCGCCTGGTCGGGCCGCGTCGTGATGTCGACCACCTTGTCCGGCGCGCGCTCCGGCACCTTGTGCGGCTCGGGCTGGCCGTCGGACGGGCCGCCGAAGCCGCCATCGCCGCGGGCGAAGCGCGAGGCGACCAGCGTGGCGAGCTTGTCGCCCTTCTCGTCCTTCAGCACGGTCTGGTGGCGGATCACCGCGCCCTTGTCCTTGCCCTTGTCGAACACGTCGAGCACGGTCGAGTCGGCCGTGATGTGCGCGGCGGTCGCGAACGGCTTGTGGAAGGTGATGTCGCGCTCGCCGTCGACCACCATGACGCGGTTAAGATTCATCTCGCCGGGACCGGCGCCCCAGGCCGCGACCGAGGCAAACGTCGGCACCACCTTGAGCGGGCGCGGCGTCAGCACGCCCTCATTGACGAAAGCGAGCTCCTTCTCGTCCATCGGATCGGCACCCAGGCCGATGCCATAGGCATAGAGCATCACGTCGCGGTCGGCGTAGCTGTATTTCTGGCCGAGATTCTTCAGGGCCATCAGCTGTTCGTACACGATCGGCATCGTTGTTTTCTCCCCGAATGTATTCTTAACGGCACGGTGCCCATTACTGCGCCCTCTCCCCTTGTGGGAGAGGGCAGCACCGGCAGTCGTCTCAAACTCGTTTCGGTGAGGGGTTCGCGCCACAGAGAGATTCTCTACGCGGAGAGAGACCCCTCACCCGCCTTCGCTTTCAGCGAAGGCACCCTCTCCCACAAGGGGAGAGGGTAAAATCAGGCCGGCGTGAAGAACGGCAGCGGGGCGCCGTCGGTCGGCTTCCACACCACCTTCACCTTCTGGCCGATCTTCACCTTCTCCAGATCGCAATCGACGATGTTGGTCTGCAGCGACGGACCTTCCTTCAGCGTCACATAGGCGATCGCATAGGGACCGGTCGGCGACTTCCGCATCAGGCTGTAGGTGTAGACCGTGGCCTCGCCGCTCGACTCTTCCCACACCGTCTTGTCCGAGAAGCAGAACGGGCAGATCGCGCGCGGGAAGTAGTGCGCCTCGCCGCAGGTGTTACAGCGCTTGATCATGAACTTGCCCGCCTTCGCCGCCTCCCAGAACGGCGCGGTCTCCGGGTTGGTCACCGGGGCATTGTACTTCTTCGCTTCAGACATCACGCACGCTCCAGAATGCAGGTTGAGGCGGCGTGGCGAACGCCGAGCAGACCGCCGGTGCCGTGGGCGATCGCGAGGTCGCAGTTCTTCACCTGCACCTTCGGATGCGCCTCGCCGCGCAACTGGCGCACAGCCTCGAGGATTTTCGTCATACCGCCGCGATTGACGGGATGGTTACTGCACAGACCGCCGCCGTCGGTGTTGAACGGCAGCTTGCCGACGCCCGAGATCAGATTGCCGTCGGCGACGAACTTGCCGCCCTCGCCCTTCTTGCAGAAGCCGAGGTCCTCTAGCTGCATCAGCACCGTGATGGTGAAGCTGTCATAGATCGAGGCGTATTTGATGTCCTTCGGCGTCACGCCCGCTTCCTCGAAGGCACGCGGACCGGACCACACGCCGGCGGAGTAGGTCAGATCGAGATCCTTGCCGCCGCGCGGGCCCTTCATCGCCTCGCCATGGCCGATCAGGCGCACCAGCGGCTTCTTCAGGCTCTTGGCGATCTCGGGCGTCGTGACGATCATCGCGCCGCCGCCGTCGGTGACGACGCAGCAATCCATCCGATGCAGCGGATCGGAGATCATCGGCGAGTTCAGCACGTCCTCGACGGTGACGACCTCTTTCAGCATCGCATGCGGATTGTATTGCGCATGATGCGAGGCCGCGACCTTGATCCAGGCGAGCTGCTCGGAGGTGGTGCCGTAGTCGTGCATATGACGCATGGCACACATGCCATAGGCATTGTGCGTGGTAGCCCCGTAGGCGGATTCGAAATCGGCCTCGGCGCCCGAGGCGCGCGGCGGCATCGGGCCGGTGCGCGGTTTGCCCGCCAGCGTGACCAGCCCGACCGAGCATTTGCCCGCGGCGATCGCCTCGGCGGCGTGGCCGAGATGGATCAGATAGGAACAGCCACCGGTCTCGGTGGAGTCGACATGACGCAGCTTCTTGGTGTTGAGGCCGAGATAATCGACCATCGGCCACAGCCCGCCCGGCGCGTCGCCGGCGCAGAAATAGCCGTCGATGTCGTCCTTCGTGAGCCCGGCGTCCTCGATCGCGCCCTTGGCGACCTCGGCGTGCAGCTGTGCTGTTGATTTATCGGGTGCGTGCCGGGTGGGATGTTCGTAGATCCCGGCAATGTAGGCCTTGCCCTTGATGGTCAAATCGCTCTCCGCTGGCGTTTCTTCGCTCGAGCGTTTTTCTGAACCGACGACGCGACCTTGGCAAGCGCGGAAATATTCCGTCAGGCGAGACTGCGCGTAGGCACGGTACGCGCTGCCAAAACACCAGGTGTCGTCCCGGCGAAAGCCGGGACCCATAACCACAGGATTGTTGGTGAGAGTGAGCCGTGGCCCCAGCGTCGCGCTACGACAAAGTGCGGTGGTTATGGGTCCCGGCTTTCGCCGGGACGACACCGCGTGTGTGGCTACACTACTCCGCCGCCATCTGCCGCGGCGCGGACGGCGGGTTGGCGAGGTCGGCGGCGAGTTGCGCGTAGCGAACCTTCGCTTCCTTGATCGCCTTGTCCTTCACCGGACCGTAGCCGCGGATGCGATCGGGCAGCGCCAGCAATTCGACCGCAATGTCGTGGTTGAGCGGCGACAGCAGGCCGAGCACCGTCGCGACATCCTTCTCGTAGCCCGCGATCAGATCGCGCTCCAGCTTGCGGTCGGCGTTGTAGCCGAAGATGTCGAGCGGCGTGCCGCGCAGAAAGCGGAATCTCGCCAGCACCCTGAAGGCCGACATCATCCACGAACCGAAGGCGCGCTTTTTCGGCCGGCCCTGCGCGTCGAGCCCGCCGCCGAGGATCGGCGGCGCCAGATTGAAGTTGAACTTGAACTCGCCCTCAAACTGATCGCGCAGCTGCTTCTCGAAACGGCCGTCGGTGAACAGCCGCGCCACCTCATACTCGTCCTTGTAGGCGAGCAGCTTTGCGTAGTTGATCGCGACCGCGCGCGGCAGCGCCTCGCCATAGCCGCCCTTGGTGGCGGCGTCGCGCACCTGGTCGACCAGCTTGCGATAGCGCTTTGCCAGACGTGCATTCTGGTAGTCGGTCAGGAACGCCATGCGATGGGTGATGATCTCGTCCAGCGACATCGCATCCAGCGATTTCGGTGGCGCGATTTCGTCGTCGCCCTTCATCATGCCGCTCAGCCGTGCCGGATCGGCGGCGGCCAGGCGCCCGAGCTGGAACGCCTGGGTGTTCATCTTGATCGAGACGCCGTTGACTTCGATCGCCTGCAGAATCGCCTCCGCCGACAGCGGCAGCAACCCGCGCTGATAGGCAAAGCCCATCATCATGATGTTGGTGGCGATGGAGTCACCGAGCAGCGCTTCGGCCGGCTTGGTGAAGTCGAAGAACGCGGAGTCCTTGCGCAGCTCGGTCTCCAGCACGCTGTTGACCTTGCGGCTCTGGAAGTTGAAGTCGCGGTTCAGGATAAAGTCCGCGGTCGGGATCACGTGGCTGTTGATGATGCCGACGGTGCGGCTCGCATCGCACAGCGTGATGGTGTCCTTCGACGCCGCCACGACCTCGTCGGCCGCAAGCACCAGATCGGCCGTTCCGGTCACGATGCGCGAGCAGGTCACGTCGGCGGTGTGCTCGGAGAGCCGGACGTGGCTCAGCACCGCGCCGCCCTTTTGCGCGAGACCTGACATGTCGAGGATCATCGAGGCCTTGCCCTCGATATGGGCGGCCATGCCGAGCAGCGCGCCGATCGTCAGCACGCCGGTGCCGCCGACGCCGCCGACCGCGATGTTGTAGGGCCGGTCGAGCGCGGGCTTGGAGGCCGGCTCCGGCAGATTATCGATGCTGCCGAGCTCGGGCGGCGCGCGCCGCCTGAGCTTGCCGCCGTCGACCGTGACGAAGGACGGGCAAAAGCCCTTCACGCAGGAATAATCCTTGTTGCAGGTCGACTGGTTGATGGTGCGCTTGCGCCCGAGCTCCGTCTCCAGCGGCTCGACCGAGATGCAGTTCGACTGCACCGAGCAGTCGCCGCAGCCTTCGCAGACCGCGGGATTGATCAGCACGCGGCGCTGCGGATCCTCCATCAGGCCGCGCTTGCGGCGACGGCGCTTTTCGGCGGCGCAGGTCTGCACGAACACGATCGCCGACGTGCCCTTGGTGTCGCGGCACATCTTCTGGACGTTCTCGAGCTCGTCGCGGTGATACAGCTTGACGCCGGGCGCGATCGTATCGGCCGGATAGGCGTCCGGATTCTCCGAGACCAGATAGATCTCGCGGATGCCTTCGGCATGGAGCTGGAAGGTGATCTGCTGCGGCGAGAGATCGCCGTCGTGGCGCTGGCCGCCGGTCATGGCGACCGCGTCGTTGTAGAGGATCTTGTAGGTGATGTTGGCCTTGGAAGCGATCGACTGGCGGATCGCGAGAATGCCGGAGTGGAAATAGGTGCCGTCGCCGAGATTGGCGAAGATGTGGTTCTCGTTGGTGAACGGCGCGATGCCGACCCACGGCACGCCCTCGCCGCCCATATGGGTGAAGGTCTCGGTTGACCGGTTCATCCACAGTGCCATGAAGTGGCAGCCGATGCCTGCCAGCGCGCGGCTGCCTTCCGGCACCTTGGTCGAGGTGTTGTGCGGGCAGCCCGAGCAGAAATACGGCGTGCGGCTGACAGGCGCGGTCGCCTGCATCTGCGTCGACTGACGGCCGTTGAACCAGTCGGCCTTGGCGCGCAGCATCTCGGCGATTTCAGGATTGAGATTAAGTCGAAGCAGCCGTTCGGTGAGCGAGCTCGCAAGCGAGGCCACGCTGAGCTCGGCGGCGAAGGTCAGGAAGCGCTTGTCGTGATCGTCCATCTTGCCGACGATGCGCGGACGCACATCGTCGCGCCAGTTGAACAGCTCCTGCTTGACCTGGTTCTCGACGATCTCGCGGCGCTCCTCGACAATGAAGATCTCCTCGAGGCCGACGGCGAAGTTGCGCACGCCTTCCGGCTCCAGCGGCCAGGGCATGCCGATCTTGTAGAGGCGGATGCCGATCTTGGCGGCGATCTCGGGCGTGATGCCGAGCTCGCGCAACGCCTGGCGGATGTCCTCGTAGCTCTTGCCCGAGGCCATGATGCCGTAGCGCGCGTTCGGCGAATCCATCGTGATGCGGTTGACCTTGTTGGCGCGGGCGAAGGCGATCGCGGCAAAGCCCTTGTAGTCCTGCAACCGGCGGTCCTGCTCGAAGCGGTCGTCGGGCCAGCGGATGTTGAGGCCGCCCGGCGGCAATTCGAAATCGGTCGGAATGATGAACGGCGTCATCTCGTCGGTGAGGTCGATCTCGGCGGTCGTCTCGACCGTCTCGGTGATCACCTTCATGCCGACCCAGCAGCCAGAGTAGCGCGACATCGCGATACCCAGGAGGCCCATCTCGATCATTTCGTGGATGCTGGAGGGGTAGAGGTAGGGCATCAGCGCGGAGATGAAGGCGTGGTCGGACTGATGCGGGACGGTGGAGGATTTCGCGCCATGGTCGTCGCCGGCAAGGCAGAGTACGCCGCCATGCTTGGCGGAGCCGGCCGCATTGCCGTGGCGGAACACGTCGCCGCAGCGGTCGACGCCGGGGCCCTTGCCGTACCAAATGCCGACCGCGCCATCATATTTGGCGCCCGGCGACAGGGCGAGCTGCTGCGAGCCCCAGATCGCGGTGGCCGCGAGGTCCTCGTTCACGCCGGGCTGGAATTTAATGTTGTACTGCTCGAGATGCTTGCGGGCGGCGAACAGCTGCTGGTCGTAGCCGCCGAGGGGGGAACCGCGATAGCCGGAGATGAAGCCTGCCGTGTTGAGGCCCGCGGCGCGGTCGCGCCTGATCTGCGCCATCGGCAGGCGGACCAGCGCCTGGATGCCGGTCATGAAAACGTGGCCGGTGTCCTGGGTGTATTTCTGGTCGAGGCTGATAGGCCCTTGGTTGATTCCCATTTAGCCCTCTTTTCGCTGGTCGCGACGACTGCTTTTTAGCTAGTCATCCGAGCTTGTTGGAACCAGTCTATGTCGGATTTTCCGGCCCGCGCAGCACAATTCTGGGCGACCAGGCCCGTGGCTCAAAAATCGCAATTTCGTGCCGGGAATATTGCAGGGCCGTTTCGGTTTCTGTCGCAGGACAGGCCCGTGGCGAAATGGCGTGACGCGTCTTGTGGACCGGAAGGTGATCGGATGCGGCGACGATTTCGAACGACGGGTGCGATTCTGGTTGCAGCGCTGTTGTGCGGCGCGCTCGCGACCCGCGAATGCGCCGCCGCGCCGACCGACGACGTCATCGCCCGCGGCAAGGCGCTCACGATCGCCGGCGACTGCGCCAGCTGCCACACGGCCGATCCGGCAAAGCCTTTTGCCGGGGGGAAGCGGATCGACACGCCGTTCGGTGCGGTGTTCTCGCCGAACCTCACCCCCGACCGCGATACCGGCATCGGCGGCTGGAGCGACGACGATTTCCTGCGCGCGCTGCGGAGGGGCGTCGCGCCGAGCGGCGCGCATTATTATCCCGCCTTCCCCTACCCGTACTTCACGAAGCTGATCCGCGGCGACATCCTGGCGATCCGTGCCTATCTCGCGACGCTGGCGCCGGTCAGCAACAAGGCGCCGCCGCCGGAGCTGCGCTGGCCATTGAACTACCGCGTGCTAATGGGGGCGTGGAACGCACTGTTCTTCACACCGGGCATCATCCAGCCGGACCAGGGCCAGGGTGCGGAATGGAATCGCGGACGCTATCTCGTCGAGGCCCTCGCCCATTGCGGCGCCTGCCACACGCCCAAGAACGCCTTCGGCGCCGACAGGCGTGACCAGGCGCTCAGTGGCAGCACGGTGCAAGGCATGTTCGCGCCAAGGCTCGATGGCGCCGCGCGCAGCGGGCTGAAATCATGGAGCGTCGCTGACATCGCCGAATATCTGCAGAGCGGCCGCAACGGGCACAGCCATGCCGGCCCCCTGATGTCCGAGGTGGTGCTCAATTCGACTTCGAAGATGCGCGACGCCGATGTGCACGCGATTGCGGTCTATCTGAAGAGCCTGCCTGCCGGCGCGCCGGAGCCGGAGGTCACCCCGCCCTCGCCGGCGCAGATGAGCAATGGCGAACGCATCTACCGCGGGGCCTGCATCGCCTGCCATGAGCTCGACGGCTCCGGCGCGCCGCGGATCTATCCGCCTCTGCCCGGCAACGCCAATCTGCAATCGGCCAATCCGGCGAGCACGCTGCGCATCATCCTCGACGGCGCGCAGACCGTGACCACGCCGCGCGCCCCGAACGGCGGCTCGATGCCGGCCTATCCCAAGCTCACCGACCAGGAGGTCGCGGACGTTGCGACCTACATCCGCAATGCCTGGGGTAACGCGGCGCCGGCCGTCACCGCGGACGAGGTCGCCAAGGCGCGGACGGCGAAATAGCCGTTCAGCGCTCCTCGTCGCTGAACACGAATTTCGGCATCTCCCATCGGTAGCGGATCGCAAGCATGCGGAACGTCAGCCCGAGTGCGAAGGTCAGCGCGGTCCAGAGCTGGGTGTTCACCTGCAGCCCGGAGCCGGTCACATAGAACAGTCCCGTCACCACGGAGACGCTGGCGTAGAGCTCGCTGCGAAACAACAACGGCACCTCGTTGCAGAGGATGTCGCGCAGCACGCCGCCGGCGCAGCCGGTGATCATGCCGGCGACGATCACGATCGGCAGCGGGACGTCGACTTGTGAGGCCACGTCGCAACCGGCCATGGTGAACACCACAAGTCCGATCGCATCGAGCACCAGGAATGCGAGGTTGAGCCGGTGCACGAGCCGCGCCAGCAGGATGGTGGCGAAGGCGCCCGCCGCCGCGACCGCAAGGTAGATCGGGTGCGCGACCCAGAGCAGCGGATAATGTCCGAGCAGAACGTCGCGGATGGTGCCGCCGCCGAGCGCGGTGATCGCGCCGAGCATGCAGACGCCGGCCCAATCCATGCTGCGCCTGCCTGCCGCCAGCGCCGCCGTCATCGACTGCGCCGCAACCGCAATGAACGAGAGCAAGTGCAGCACCGAATCGGTGGGCGGCATGGTCCACATTGAAAAGGCCTCATGAAACAGGTTGGAACCCGAGGAATCGGCGGTTCCTGCATGAACAGGTTGCAACATTGGCGCGGAACATCCTCGCGCGCCAGCCATTGTCCTCTGCGTTTAGCTTTCAGGGTGCTAACGGAGGAACTTTGCAATGGCCCATCAACCTGACGATCCGTATCGCGCCAACCTGACCGAGGACGAAATGCGCCGTCAGGCGCGCTTCAACAGGCTGGACAACGAGCTGCAGCCGGACCCGGACCTCCAGGAGGGACCGGCCAGCACCACCAAGATCGCGATGTTCGCCGTCGCGGTGGCCGTGGTGCTCGGTGCGTTGTTCTACGGCTTGAACAATACCTCGGTGCATGAGGCGGGTACCACGCCGTCAGCGCAGACCGCGCAGCAGCAGCCGGCCAATCCGGCCGCGCCGCCTCCGGGCATGCGCGACGTGACGCCGAAGCCGAACAGCCAGCCCGGCACGACCACGGGCGCGGCACCTGCGCAGCCGGCCTCTCCATCGGCCAACAAGCCGACTGGACAGGAAATCGACCGCTCGGCGGCGCCGGCCGACTCGACCGGCGACAAGAACAAGTAATCCGCTCGCTATCGTGAGCGATGAAGCAGCGGGCCCCGGCGGCCCGCTGCTTTTTTGCGTGTGAGTCTACTTGAACATCTTGTTGAGCTCGCCGCCGGGATAGCCGTTGGCGAATTCCGTGAAGGTGCCCTTCTCGGCCATCTCCTTGGCCGCCTTCATCACGCCGGTCCAGGCCATCCGCGCAAGCGCTCCGCCGACGCTGATCCGGCGCACGCCGAGATCGGCGACCGATTGCAGCGTCAGCTCCGACGCGCCGCCGATCAACAGATTGACCGGCTTTGGCGCCACCGCCTTCACAACCGCGGAAATCTCCTCCTTGGTCGCGATGCCCGGCGAATAAAGGACGTCCGCTCCTGCTTCCGAATAGGCCTGCAGCCGTTCGATCACCAGATTGAGGTCCTTCTTGCCCCACAGGAATGCCTCACAGCGGCCGGTGAGCAACACACCGCTGTTGTCGGCATCGATGGCCTTGCGCGCCGCCTTGATGCGCTCCACCGCAAGCTTGTGCTCGAACAGCGGGTTGGCGGCGTCTCCGGTGGAATCCTCAATGGAAAGCCCGGCGACGCCGGTCTTGACGCCGCGCGCGACATTGGCGGCGACCTTGTCGGGCTCGACCGCGAAGCCGCCCTCGAAATCCGCATTGACGGGAATATCGACCGCCGCGCACAGTGCGGTCAGGTGGTCGCAGACGTCATCGACGGTGACGCGGTTGTCGGCCTTGGCGATGGTCCATGCAAAGCCCGCGCTGGTCGACGCCAGCGCCTTGAAGCCGAGATGCTGCAAGGCGCGGGCGCTGCCGACATCGAACGGATTCGGAATGATGAAGCACCCGCTCTCATGCAGCTTCCTGAAGGCGGCGCGTTTGTCAGCAGTTGGCAGTGGCATTGGTCGCTCCCTGGAGTCATTGGCCGCGCACAGATAGGCACCCACGCATCCGCCCGCTAGTGCGGCTCATGCGCCGCGCGGCTGTCCTTCGGCGCCTGATCGCGTTCGTTCAGGCCGTAATCACGGATCACGCTTGCCACCCGCAGCCGGTAGTTCTCGAAGATCCGCGCGCGGCCCTTGGCCTGGGTACGGCGATGTTCGATCGTGTTGCGCCAGGCTTCCACCGCAGCCTCGTCGCGAAAGAATGACAGCGACACGAACTTGCCCTTCTCGGTGATGCTCTCGAACCGCTCGACCGAGATGAAGCCGTCGATCTCCTGCAGGATCGGCTTCAGCTCGGCGGCGAGGTCGAAATAGAGATCCCGTTGCTCAGGCTTGGGCCAGACTTCGAAGATCACTGCGATCATGGGCGCCTCCCGCACATTGCTGTTGTGGCCCTACTATACCTCGACCTTGCGGAGAAATGTCCGTTCCTCGGCGAGGATGAAGCGGTTTTCTTCCGCGAAGTTGAAGTTCGCCACTCCCTCCTTGTCCTGGCGCAGCCGCGCGCGATAGGCCTCATAGGCGGCAAGGCTGTCGAACGAGATCAGCGCAAAGGCGATGTTGTTGGTTCCCTCATGCGGCATCCAGTAGCCGATGAGGTCGCCGCCGCAGCGCGGGATGATCGAGAGCCAGTTCCGCGAATACTCCTCGAACATCGCGCGCTTGAACGGATCGAGCTGGTAGCGGATGAAGACGGTGACGGTCATTGATGGCCTCCAGTCATGTTTCCGTTATTGCGAGCGTCAGCGAAGCAATCCTCGCAATGACGGCCCGTTGAACAATAGCGGCTTGTCCGACCTCGATGCTTCGGCTATCATCGAACTATGAAAGCAGGACCCGACATCTCCCGGATCGCCGCTCTGGTCGGCGATCCCGCGCGCTGCAACATGCTGACCGCGCTGATGACCGGCCGGGCGCTGACCGCGAGTGAGCTGGCGCAGGAGGCCGGCATCACGCCGCAGACGGCGAGCTCGCATCTCTCCAAGCTCGAGGCCGGCGGGCTGATCGAGCCCGAGAAGCAGGGCCGCCACCGCTACTACCGCCTCTCCGACCCCGACGTCGCCGACGTGCTGGAAGGCCTGCAGGGCATTGCCGCCCGCGCCGGCCATATGCGGGTGCGCACCGGGCCAAAGGATCCGGCGCTGCGCCGCGCCCGCATCTGCTACGACCATCTCGCCGGCGATCTCGGCGTTCAGATGCTCGACAGCATGAAGCGGCAGAAGCTGGTCCGCCAGAGCAAGCAGGCGATCGAGCTCACCGGCGAAGGCAAGCGCTTCATGGCCGAGGAGCTGCAGATCGACGCCGATGCGCTGACGCATCCGCGCCGGCCGGTGTGCAAGGCCTGCCTCGACTGGAGCGAGCGGCGGCATCATCTCGCCGGCACGCTGGGCGCTGCCATGATGGACCGCTTCACGGAACTGAAATGGGCCGCGCGCGACGCTGCACCGGGCAGCCGCGTGGTCAATTTTTCGCGCAACGGCGAGAAGCGATTTGCCGCGCTGTTCGGCCCAGACCAGTAGCGGTGCGCCTTCGGGCAAGCGTCGATGAACCGCCGGTCTCGTTTGCCTCGCCTTCCGATGTATTCTCGTACGCTCGCCAACAGCGCGCGGCTGCCCGGCGTCCGCGAAATATTTCGAAGTGATGCTGAGCCGGCTTGCGGCGTGCTGACGCAGCTGTGAGCTGCAACATTCATGTCGCATTCAGGCCGCAACATTATGGTCGGCGACATCGGGCACGCCTTCTGCAATGATCCGGCCGGGCGAATCGGTAGACGAAAGCTTGTTGCGGTGCCGCAGCGCGGCCCAAAATAAAAAAGGAGAAGACATGAAGTATCTTTTTGCTGCAGCAGTTCTGCTGACGACCGCATTCGCCGGCATCAGCGCCGCTGATGCGGCCGGTGGCTGCGGCCCCGGCTGGCACCGTGGCCCCTATGGCGGCTGCGTCAGGAATCGCGGCGTCGTCGTCGCGCCGGGCGCCGTTGTCGTGCGCCCGCCGGTCGTGGTCGAGCGCCCCGTCGTGGTGGCGCCGCGTGTCCGCGCCTGCCCGTACGGCTTCGTCTGGCGCTACGGCCGTTGCCGCCCGATCTGATCGCGGCAGATTCCGAACTAACAAAACCCCGCCTGGCGCGGGGTTTTTCTTTTCGTCATGGAGTCGATATCACCAGCGGCGCCAGTGATGACGGCGCCAATGGTGGCGACGCCAGCCCCAATGCCTGCGGTGCCAGTGCCGGTGACGCCAACCCCAATGGCGATAATGCCAGCGTACTTGCTCGGGCTTCATGCGGCCGACCTCCTCGGCCGTTGTGACGGCGGGATGCGCTTCGCCAGCCGCTGGTGCGCGTGCATCCTGGTTGAGGGGAAGCGGCGCGAGCGGCGCCGCCTGCGCCGTCGCTGCGAAGGTGACGGCTCCGGCGGCGACACCGAAGGCCATCTTCAGAAAATCCCGACGTTCCATGAGCGTTTCCCTTTGTTGCTGAGTTGGACCAACTGCAGCAGTAAGTTTTTGCCTCGCGAGCTGAACGCTCGCTGAACCGCGCGTTCACGTTTCATGGAACTCGAGCGTTGTCGACGTCGTGACGTCACGCAACCATCATGCCGCCGTCGCCTCCTCCGCCAGCACCAGGAGATCGCGCGTGCGTGTCACCTCCGGCCAGTCACGGTTGAAGTCGGCGACCAACCGCTTCATGTGATCGCTGCTCACCGCGCGCTCGAGCGCCTTCTCGTCGGCGAACTGATAAGTCGCCTGGTGCAGCGAGGGATCGCTCAGGCTCCAGCATCGCCAGGCGCGCTCGGCGCCGAACGATTTCATCGCGTCCGGCAGATGCTCGCGCGAATACCAGGCGTCGAAGGCGGCACGCCGGGCGATGTCCGTGACGGTGGCGCGGACGACGAAATAGGCTGCGGGCATTGGTTTTCCTCCATGGTTTCATTTCGCACAGGCGGCCGGCATATGCTCCGTGATATGTCGGCCTGCTGACAATGCCTGATCAGGGGGATCACCCATGCTTGCCCGTCACCGCACCGCCCTGCTCTCGTTCCTGCTCGCCCTCGGCGCCGCGCTGCCCGTCGCCGCCGGGGAGATCGCGCTGCCGCGCGAGGCGCAGCTCGGGCCGCGCCCGTTCTATCTGGTCGACAAGATGAAGGACGGGCCCCTGAAGCAGCAGCTCAGCCAATGCACCGGGCCGTTCCACAAGACCGATTTTTCGATTGGCCATCGCGGCGCCGCGCTGCAATTTCCCGAGCATAGCCGCGAATCCTATCTCGCCGCCGCACGGATGGGCGCCGGCGTGATCGAATGCGACGTCACCTTCACCAGGGACCGCCAGCTGGTGTGCCGGCACTCGCAATGCGACCTGCACACCACGACCAACATCCTGACGGTGCCGGATCTCGCTTCAAAATGCACGCAACCCTTCAGCCCGGCCGATCCCGCCGCCGGCAGGAAGGCCTCGGCGAAGTGCTGCACCAGCGACATCACGCTCGCCGAATTCAAGCGGCTCACCGCGAAAATGGACGGCTTCAATCCGGATGCGAGGACGCCCGAGGAGTACCAGAACGGCACGCCGCGCTGGCGCACCGACCTCTACGCCAATTCCGGCACGCTGATGAGCCATGACGAGAGCATCGCCTTGATCAAAAGTCTCGGCGCAAAATTCACGCCGGAGCTGAAGGCGCCGGAGGTGGCGATGCCGTTCGACGGCGACTACACCCAGGAGACATATGCGACCCAGATGCTCGCCGCCTACAAGGCCGCCGGCATTCCGCCGAGCGACGTGTTCCCACAGAGCTTCAGCCTTAAGGACATCCTCTATTGGGTGAAGACCGAACCCGACTTTGCCAGCCAGGCGCTCTATCTCGAGGACCGCTACGAGAAAGCGGGCCTCGATCCGAACCGGCCGGAGACCTGGAAGCCGTCGATGCAGGAATTGAAGGCCTCCGGCGTCGCGATCCTGGGACCGCCGATCTTCGCGATGCTGGCGCTGAACGACAAGGGCGAGATCGTCCCGTCGGCTTACGCCAGGGCAGCGAAGGCCGCCGGCCTCGATCTGATCGGCTGGTCGCTGGAGCGCGACGGGCCGCTCAACCGAGGCGGTGCGTTCTACCACAAGTCGGTGAAGGCGGCGATCGACCGCGACGGCGACACGTTGACCGTGCTCGACGTGCTGGCAAGACAGGTCGGCGTCCGCGCGATGTTTTCCGACTGGCCGGCGACGACCACATTCTATGCGAACTGCATGGGGATGAAGTGAGATCTTGCGGGGCAGGTTACAGCCGCGCCTGCCCCGCCCTACGCACCGTGCGCGCCCGCCATGACCATTCCGGCCGTTCCGCGCGCGGCAGAACGGGACTAGCATCATCGCCTTCCCGCCCGACGGGACAACACCACAGGGAGGCCGCCATGAAGCCAGGACAACCGGTCAAGGACGCCAGCCATCTCTACGAAGTCGAGCGCCGCGCCCAGCACGCCGCCCGCCCCGGCTTCCGCATCATGGAGCTGCAGCTCTCGCCGACCCAGAAGGTGCCGTGGCACACCCACAGCAACATCTCCGACACCTTCTATGTGCTGGAGGGCCAGATGCGGCTGTTCCTGCAGGAGCCCAAGGAGGAAGTGAACCTGAAGGTCGGCGAAGTCTACGCCGTCCGCCCGACCCGCCCTCACCTCGTCACCAACGCCGGCACGACGTCGCTGACGTTCCTGATCCTGCAAGGCGTCGGCGAATACGACTACGTACCGCTGGCGTCGAAGTAACTCCCTCCGCTGTCGTCCCGGCGAAAGCCGGGACCCATTACCACCGCATTTCGGTGATGAACGGGATCGCCCCAGCGTCGCGCAACAATTGAGACTTGGGATAATGAGTCCTGGCTTTCGTCAGGACGACACTGAGTTTGCGGCGCCGCTTTGCGCGCCCGCCGCGCCTCACATCAGTTTCAGCGGCGCGTCGTGAACCAGGCGCAGGTCGATATTGCCGATCAAACGCGCGCGGCGCGCCTCGGCGGTGCTGATCGCAGCCTCGGTCTGCCGCAGTGTGCTGACATTCGAGCCGAGCGACACGATACCACCGAGCACCAGTGCGATCGATCCGAGTGCCGCGGTCTGACCGGCGCCCAACAGCTCGAGCAGCGCGACGGCCAGCAACGCGAACCCGCCTGCGATCGCGACCTTCGAGCCGAGAATGATCCGCCGGGAGCGCTCGGCGCTCTCGGCAAGCTCCTCGATCTGCGCCTCGATCTCGGAGATCTCGTCGGTCGGCTCGTCTTCGGTCATCGGGTTCGGACCTGTAGGGCGGGTCAGGCGGAAGCCGTAACCCGCCGTGTTCATTTTCGCAAGAAATCGCTACGCTTCAGGCGCGCGCTAGCTCTTGGTCATCCGATTCGGACTCAAATCAAATGTTAGCCTGTTCAACGCTCGACGACGGATGGGTCGCTGCGGCTCCCGCCGAGGTCGGCTTCGATGCCGAAAGCCTCTCCAGACTCGACGCGTTTCTCAAACAATGGCCCAAGCGCAACGTTCACGCCGTTGTCATCGTACGGCGCGGCAAGCTTGTGTTCGAGCGCTATTTCGCCGGCCGGGAGCGGCGGTGGATGGAGTGGTCGGCACCGGTTCAATTTTCGCCGGAAACGAAGCACGACATCCGCTCCATCTCGAAGAGCGTAACCTCACTTCTGATCGGCTTGGCCATCGGCAAGGGACAATTTCCGCCGCTCGATTCCGCTGTTATCGACTATTTCCCCGAATATGCCGATCTTCGTACGACGAGGAACGCTCGCATCACGTTCCGGCACCTGCTCACCATGTCGCACGGTCTACGGTGGGATGAAGCGCGCGGCTGGAACAGTCAGGCGAACAACGAACGGCATCTGCTCGAAGCGAAAGATCCCTACCGCTATGTTCTGCAACAGCGGATGGCGCTCCCGCCCGGCGTATCGTTCAACTATAGCGGCGGCGCCACCAGCCTCCTGGCTGCGGCCCTTGCCAAGAGCGTCGGCCAACGGATCGATGCTTTTGCCAGAGACAAGCTGTTCGAACCGCTCGGCATCACTGATGTCGAGTGGCTCAGCTTTACCGGCAGTGCCGAACTCGCGGCCTTTGCCGGATTGCGGCTACGGCCGCGCGACGTCGCCAAGCTTGGCGAACTCGTCGCGAATGATGGACGCTGGAACGGCAGACAGGTCCTGCCCGCCGCGTGGATCGCCGAGTCGACCAAGCCGCGGGTTAACGCCGGAGGGCACGTGGTCGTCTACTATGGTTATCACTGGTGGCTTGGCCGTTCCTTGCTGAACGGTCACGACCTGATCTGGATCGCCGCGTACGGCAGCGGTGGCCAACGCCTTTTCATCGTGCCCGGGCTCGATCTGGTGGTCGTCGTGAACGCCTTCGACCACGATGCCATCTCAAACGCCATCCTCAACCAGTTTCTCCTGCCTGCCGTGACGGACTGTCCGCCCCTTTCAGCGTAAAGGGTTGGAATGGGGCTGAGCTCAGCTCTCTGTTCGCAGGGCCGGTTACGCGACCGGGTCCGCGCGCGTAGCGCAGTGAGCGAAGGTGGAAGCCGCAACCCGCCACGGATCGTACGCCCCTGGAACCTCGAGATTCCGGGTTCGCGCTCACGCGCGCCCCGGAATGACGACAACAAGAGCAACAAAGGGAGACGCGCATGCGAAGGTCGTGGGTTACGCTTGCGCTAACCCACCCTACGCTCTCCTCACAACGGCAGATTGTCGTGCTTCTTCGCGGGGATCTCCACCTTCTTGTCCTTCAGCATCGCCAGCGCCCGCGCGATGCGGCGGCGGGTCGAATGCGGCATGATGACGTCGTCGATGTAGCCGCGTTCGGCGGCGATGAAGGGCGACAGGAAGCGGTCCTCGTACTCCTTGGTGCGGGCGGCGATCTTGTCGGGGTCGCCGATGTCAGAGCGGAAGATGATCTCGACCGCGCCCTTGGCACCCATCACAGCGATCTGGGCGGTCGGCCAGGCGTAGTTCATGTCGGCGCCGATTTCCTTCGACGCCATGACGTCGAAGGCGCCGCCATAGGCCTTGCGGGTGATGATGGTGACGAGCGGCACCGTGCACTGCGAATAGGCGAACAGCAGCTTTGCGCCGTGCTTGATCAGGCCGCCATATTCCTGCGCGGTGCCCGGCAGGAAGCCCGGCACGTCGACGAAGGTGACGATCGGGATGTTGAAAGCATCGCAGAACCGAACGAAGCGCGCGGCCTTGCGTGAGGCGTCGCTGTCAAGCACGCCCGCCAGCACCATCGGTTGGTTGGCGACGAAGCCGACGGTGCGGCCGGCGATGCGGCCGAAGCCGGTGACGATGTTTTTCGCAAAGGTCTCCGAGATCTCGAAGAAGTCGCCCTCGTCGACGACCTTGAGGATCAATTCCTTCATGTCGTAGGGCTTGTTCGGATTGTCGGGGATCAGCGTGTCCAGCGACATGTCGACCCGCCCGATATCGTCGAAGCTCGGCCATTCCGGCACGCCGTCGCTGTTGTTCGAGGGCAGGAAGTCGATCAGGCGGCGCATCTGCAGCAGCGCGTCGACGTCGTTCTCGAACGCGCCGTCGGCGATCGAGGAGCGCGTGGCATGCACCGAGGCGCCGCCGAGTTCCTCGGCGGTCACCACCTCGTTGGTGACGGTCTTCACCACGTCGGGGCCGGTGACGAACATGTAGCTGGTGTTCTTCACCATGAAGATGAAGTCGGTCATCGCGGGCGAATAGACGTCGCCGCCGGCGCAGGGGCCCATGATGACGGAGATCTGCGGGATCACGCCCGAGGCCTGCACGTTGCGGCGGAACACATAGGAATAGCCCGCCAGCGCCGCGACGCCCTCCTGGATACGCGCGCCGCCGGCGTCATAGAGGCCGATGATCGGCGCCCTCGCCTTCATCGCCATGTCCTGCAGTTTCGTGATTTTCAGCGCGTGGGTTTCGGAAAGCGAGCCGCCGAACACCGTAAAATCCTTGGCAAAGACGAACGTCTTGCGGCCGTTGACCGTGCCCCAACCGGTGACGACACCGTCGCCGGGGATCCTGGTCTTCTCCATGCCGAATTCGATCGAGCGGTGCTCGACGAACATGTCGAATTCCTCGAACGAGCCCTTGTCCAGCAGGAGCTCGATCCGCTCGCGGGCGGTCAGCTTGCCGCGGGCGTGCTGCGCCTCGATGCGCTTTTCGCCGCCGCCCAGCTTGGCGCCGGCGCGCCGCTCTTCGAGGGTATCGAGGATATCTTTCATTTGTTTCCGCCCGTGTTAGCTACAGTCCGCGTCCCGGCGCGAGCCGAGGTCCGCTTCGTTCGGAAATGGCTTAGCACGGCCATTTCGGAACCGGAAAGGCGGTTGTGGACGGGTTCGGGCGCAAAAACGGTAGGATTTTCCGATATCTGGGGAGATGGCGATGACCGACACGAGCACGGCCACGGTCGAGACCGGCGCACCGACCGGCGGGGTGCGCACCCTGCTCCGGCTGGAGGGCCTCGTGCTGTTCCTCGGCATGACCGTGCTCTATGCCCAATGGGAGGGCTCGTGGCTGGTCTATGTCCTGCTGTTCCTGGTGCCGGATTTGAGTTTCGCGGCCTATCTCGCCGGCCCGCGGGTCGGCGCCATCGTCTACAACGCCGCCCACAGCTATCTGGCGCCGGTCGCGCTGATGACGCTGGGCTTTGCCGCCGCGGCGCCGCTGGTGCTATCGATCGCGATGATCTGGCTCGCCCATATCGGGATCGACCGCGCGCTCGGCTACGGGCTGAAATATTCCAAGGGCTTTGGCTTCACCCATCTCGGGCGGATCGGGAAAGCGCAGGAGCCCGCCTAGCGCCCGCTTCCTGACGTCACGCACGGCCGGTCAAATTGACAGCGTGCGCGTCGATTGCTGGCGTCTCGAAGGATGCAGGCCCGCCTGTGGCCTCATGGTTCGAGACGCGCGTTCCGCGCTCCTCACCGTGAGGAGAGACAGACGTCAAGCAAAGCGGCGCGCGAACACCACACAGACGACGACGAGCATGGTCGCCACGATCATCGACCACGGCACCTGCTCGTGCAGCAACAGGCCGGCCAGCGCGAGGCCGAAGAACGGTTGCAGCAGCTGCAATTGGCCGACGCTGGCGATGCCGCCGATCGCAAGGCCGCGATACCAGAACACGAAACCGACCAGCATGCTGAAGATCGAGACATAAGCGAGCCCGAGCCAGGCCGGCGCGCCGATGCCCTGCCAGCTCGGCGGCAGCGTCATGATCGTCATCACGAGCACCACGGGCACTGAGAGCACCAGCGCCCAGGAGATCACCTGCCAGCCGCCGAGCCGCCGCGACAGCGCCGCGCCCTCGGCATAGCCGAGGCCGCAGACGATGATGGCGGCGACCATCAGGAGGTCGCCGGTCAGCGACGCCGATCCGTCGCTCGACAAGGCGAACGCGCCGACCGTCGCGCTGCCGATGCAGGAGAACAGCCAGAACAGCGGCTGCGGCCGCTCGCCGCCGCGCAGCACGCCGAACACGGCGGTCGACAGCGGCAGCAGCCCGATGAACACGATCGAATGCGCCGAGGTGATGTGCTGGAGCGCGAGCGCGGTGAGCAGCGGAAAGCCGATCACGACGCCGAGTGCGACGATGGTCAGCGACACCAGATCCTTGCGCTGCGGCCAGGGCTGCCGCAGCGCCGCAAGCAGCGCGGCGCCGAGCAGCGCCGCGATCGCCGCCCGCGCCGAAGTCAAGAACAGCGGCGAGAACTCTGCCACGGCCACGCGGGTCGCCGGCAGCGAGCCGCTGAAGATAATCACGCCGAGCAGGCCGCTGCCCCAGCCGTCGATCGAAGCCTTGTCCATCGTACTTTGCTTCCCAAAACGTAACTGCGCCCCCTCGCCCCGCTCTTGCGGGGCCGAGACGAGCGAAGCTCGCTCTTAGAGGGTTGGGGTGAGGGGCCGCCCCGCATACTCGGTAACGGCCGAACCCGTGGAGACTCCCCCTCACCCGGAACGCATCTGGCGATGCGTTCCGACCTCTCCCCGCAGGCGGGGCGAGGTGAAGCCGAGTCCACCTCGCACCGACCATAGCCGGCGGAGGCTCGCCAAGGCAGCTACAGATCAGTACAATATCGCAAAACTGTATGGGCAAAGGTAGGCATACACTTGCAACAGCAATCCGATGCGCCAAAGGCGACGCGGACCACCGACGTGATGAACGCGATCCGCGCCAAGGTGGCGAGCCGCGCGCTGGTCGCCGACGACCGCCTGCCCTCGATCCGCGGCCTGGCCGCGACCATGGGCGTGTCGCCCTCCACCGTCGTCGAAGCCTATGACCGGCTGGTGGCCGAGGGCCTGATCCGCGCCCGGCCCGGCTCCGGCTTCTATGTCTCGTCCACGGCCCTGCCGCCGCTCGCGCTCGCCAAGGACCAGCCGCAACGCGACCGCGCAGTCGATCCGTTCTGGGTGTCGCGGCAATCGCTTGATGCCGAGACCGGCGCGCTCAAACCCGGCTGCGGCTGGCTGCCCGCCGAGTGGATGCCGACCGAGGCGCTGCGGCGCGCGCTGCGCGGCCTCGCGCGGGCCGACGACGCCGTGCTCTCCGACTATGGCGCGACACGCGGCTCGCTCACGCTGCGTCGGATCCTGATGGCGCGGTTTGCCGACGAGGGCCTCGAGGTGCCACCCGAGCAGCTCTTGCTGACCGCGTCCGGCACGCAGGCGATCGACCTCGTCTGCCGCTTCCTGCTGCGGCCGGGCGACACTGTGCTGGTCGACGATCCCTGCTATTTCAATTTCCGGGCGCTGCTGCGCGCGCATCAGGTTCGCATCGTCAGCGTGCCCTACACGGCATCGGGCCCCGATGTCGCAAGCTTCGAGGCGACACTGGCCGCCGAGCGGCCGCGGCTCTATGTCACCAACTCGGCGCTGCATAATCCGACCGGTGCGACGCTGTCGCCGCAGACCGCGCACCGCGTGCTGAATGCCGCCACCGCCCATGATCTCACCATCGTCGAGGACGACATCTTTGCGGACTTCGAGCCGGAGCCTTCGGCGCGGCTCGCCGCGCTCGATGGCCTGAGCCGCGTGATCCGGATCGGCAGCTTCTCCAAGACGCTGTCGGCATCGGTGCGCTGCGGCTTCATCGCCGCGCGGGCGGACTGGATCGAGGATCTCGTCGATCTCCAGGTCGCGACCGGTTTCGGCGGCCCGAGCGCGGTCGCCACCGAGATCATCGCCGGCGTGCTGTCGAGCGGTTTCTATCGCAAGCATGTTGAGGAGCTGCGCCGGCGCCTTGCCCGCGCCCGCCGCGACGTCGGCGACAAACTGCAGCGCATCGGCGTCACACCCTGGCTGATGCCGCGCGGCGGCTTCTATCTGTGGTGCCATCTGCCCGACGGGTGCGACTCCGCCGACGTGGCGCGGCTGGCGCTAACGGACAATGTCGTGCTGGCGCCCGGCAACGTGTTCAGCGCCTCGCAGACGGCCGCCGCCTTCATGCGCTTCAACGTCGCGCAATGCCGCGACCCGAAGCTGATGCCGACCTTGCAGCGAGCGATCGGGCGCCAATAGCGACGGCGCCCTACTCCCTCTCCCGTTCTTACGGGGAGAGGGTTGGGGTGAGGGGCTGCTTCCTCTTGCACGGTGATAGCTGTGCCTGAGGAGAGTCCCCTCACCCGGAACGCATCTGCGATGCGTTCCGACCTCTCCCCGCACGCGGGGCGAGGTGAACGGAGTCCGCGCCGCCCCTACTTCTCACCAACCTTGAACGGCTCCTCCTTGCCAGGCGGCACGGTCTCCTCCGCCATCGCCAGGATCATCGCCACCATCACGTAATTGCCGGCGACCGCGGTGAGGTCGACGATCTGCTGATCGTTGAAAATCTTCTTGGCCCGCGCATAGGTCTCGTCGGAGACCTTCTTGGTCGTGGTCAGCTCGGTGACGAAGTCGTACACGACCGCCTCGTCGTCGGCCATCTTCGACGGCCGGTTGTCGGCCTTGAGCTCCGCGATGACGTCGGGTGGCAGGCCGGCCTTGGCGGCGAGCGGCGCGTGCGCGAACCACTCGACCTGCGAGCGCCACTGCCGGCCGATGATCAGGATCGCGAACTCGTTCAGCCGTGTCGGCACCGAGGTCTGCCAGCGCAGATAATAGAACAGATCGTAGAGCCGCTGGCCGAGCACCGGGCTCCGGATCATCGGATTGTAGGGACCGCCGATGCCGACGCTCGACACCTTCATGATCTGCTCGCCGAGCGGTTTTTGCAGGTCGCTGAGCTGCTCCATCGTGAGCTGCGGGAAGCGCGGCTCCTTGCTGGTGGCCGGCACCGAGAACACCGTCGCCGCGAGCCAGCCGCCGGCCGCGGCCAGCGTGAGCGACGAGAGCCAGACTGTTGCTGAATGCATGATTCCTCCGCTTGATTTTATCGGAGGATGCTAGTCGAGCTACGTAGCGCCAGCCAGCGATGAACACGCAGATCAGGTCATCACAGCGCGACGATATCGGTGAGGCATTGCTGCGTGACGCTCATCCGCGCATCGGTCTGCGCCTGCGTCTTGCAGTCCATGTTCATCGCGAACACCGTGATGTCGGTGCCCTTCTCGGCCCAGCCGACCAGCCAGCCGAGCGAGCCGTGCTCCTTGTCGGTGAGGCCGGTCTTGGCGCGAATGACGGCGTCGCCGACTTTCGTCACCGGGAGAATGTCGCACACCAGCTGCTGGCTGCGCTTGTCGACCGGCAGCACGCCGCGGCGCAGCCGGTCGAGGAAATCGATCTGCTGCACCGGATCGATCCGCAAATTGCCGGCCACCCAGAACTGGTCGATGCCGCCGCCGATGTCGCGGTTGCCGTAGTCGATGATCTCGAGATATTTCTTCATCCGCTCCTCGCCGATTCGGCGGGCGATCTCCTGGAACACCGGAAAGGCCGACACCGCGAGCGCGGAGCGCAGCGTGTGATCCTTGTTCCAGGCCTCGATGCTGCGGGTTGTGCCGTCCCACTTGAAGAGGTCCTTGTCGGCGTCCTGCACCACCCCCGTCTCGAGCGCGATCAGCGCGTTCGGGATCTTGAAGGTCGAGGCCGGCAGCCTGCCCTCGCCCGAGCGGACCTTGTCGCTGGCGATGATCAGATAGTCCTCGACCTTGTAGCCGACGAAGGTGCCCTCGGTGCCGAGCTCGAAGAACCGCTTTTGCAGCTCCTCGCGAAACTCGCTGCGCTGGTAGGACACATTGGCGAAGCTGCGCGATGGCAGGATCGTAGCGGCAGCAAGCAGACCGAGCGCATGGCGGCGATGGATCACGACAAGTCCTGGGCAGGTTCGCATTGACGACGATGGTGGATGCCATCGTGGTGAAAGGATGGCAAGAAGACTCACTTGTCTGTCGCGTTTTCTTCACGCGAACCGGTGCCCGCTTCGCTCGAAAACGCGCCCGCTAGCGCGCCCGGCCCGACATCCGCAGCACGAACACCAGCACCTCGGCGACGGCCTTGTAGAGCTCGGCCGGAATCTCGTCGCCGAGCTCGACATTGGAGAGCGCGCCGGCCAACACCTCGTTCTCCTCGATCGGGATGTCGTTGGCCTTGGCGACCTCGATGATCTTGGCGCCGATCGCGCCCTTGCCTTTTGCCACCACGCGCGGCGCACCGGCGTGGTCGTAATGCAGCGCGACCGCGAGCTGGTTGTTGGCCTCGCTCATGATGCGCGGTCCAGGAAATGGCCGGCGCGGGCGGGTGCGGGTTGCGGCGGGGTGCCGTCGCGGATCTCGATGTCGCCGGGCGTGAGCTCGGCCCTGGTCAGCGCCCGGCTCAGCTCGGAAGCGCCGGCGCGCAGTTGCGCGGCGGTCGAGGGACGCTCGGCCCACATCCGCACCGAGGTGCGCTCGCCGTTCAGCGACACCAGCGCGTGCACCGGGCCGGCCGGCTCGATATCGAGCGTGAAGCGCGCGCGCCACACCCGCTTGGCGGCTTCGACCTCATTGCCGCCGCCGTCGCGGGAAATCTCGAACTGCGCCATCGCCGTGCCCTGCGGGGTCAGGAACGGGATCTCGAAATTCCAGCGCGGCAGCATGGCGTCGAGCTGCGGCCGCGTAGCGTCGCCGCGGTCCGGCAGCGAGGCGACCTGCAGCAGCGTCTGCCGCGCCAGCGCGGCGTCGGTGTTTTCCAGCAGGCGATGCGCGGCGGTCGCGAGTGGCGTGTTTGGGGCGATCGACGGCTCGGCGACGGCCTGCGCCGACGGCAGCGCACCGCGAAACGGCGGTGGCGGTGTGTTGTCGCGTACCGGCACCTCGCCCGGCAGCATCTCCCTCGGCGCGGCGCCTTGCCGTGCGGGGTTGCCGAGTTCGTGCAGCGCTTGCTGAATGAGATTGAGCGCGCCGCCGGAGGACGGGCCGGCATCGAGCGCATCCGCGAGCGCCCCTGCGAACCCTGTGGTGCCGCGGGTGACATCCTCGGCGACCGGCAGGCGGGCCTGCGGCAGCAAGATCTCCTGAACGTCGAGGTCTGGCGTGCCGGATGGCATGAGGCTCGGCGCCGTCGCGGCGCTGGCCTGCGCCGGTTGCTGGAGCGGTGTGGCGGACGCGGGCCTGCCGGCATCAGCGGTACCAAGCGAGGTCAGCGCCTGGCGCAGCACGATCAGCGCGGCCTTTAGATCGGGCGCGCTGCCGCTCGCGGGCGCAATGCCCGCCGCCACCGTCGCCTCGAACAGCAGGCCGGATTTCTGCAAGCCGGTCTTGACCGCATCGCCGCTCAAATTCTCGTCGAGACCGGTCTGCTGCGCCAGCACCTGCGCGATCGCGGCCTGCAGCTTCGGCGGCAGATTGGCCGAGGCGACCGCGGCGAGATTGGCGAACAGCGGCGCCTGGCTTCCCTGCACCGCCGCCGCGGTCTGCGCCGTCGCGGTGATGGTGACGCGCTCCAGCGGCGTCAATACAGCCTTCGGTGCCGGGGCGACCGGCTGGGCGGCATCGGTGGCGTTGGCCGCTGCCGGCGACAGCCGTACGGCATCGCCGGTGTCCGGCCCCGGCCCGACCAGCTGCAGGCGGATGCCGTCATTGGTCTGCGACACTTCGAGCTGCAGGTTCTGGCCCTGCTGCAGCGGCACCTCGGTCTGGACGTCGATCGACAGGCTCGCGATCGCGATCCGCACCAGATCGGCGGACAGCACTTTCAGCACCTGCGCATTGACGACGCTGCCGGCCTCAAGCTTGAGGTCCGGCGCAACGCCGTCCGCCTCCTTCGAGGCGAGCACCGGCAGCACGGGATTGATGGCGAGTGCCATGTCGGAGGTCTCGGCCCTGCGCGAGGAACGTGCCGCAGGCTAGCCCGGCGCCGTAAACCCCTCGTTAACCGGCGGCCGGCTTGAGCTCCCTGAGCACGCCGGCGGCGGCCTTGAAATCGAGCTGGCGGGCGGCGCGGCGGACGGCGACCTCCTCGTCGACGCCCCATTTCTCGATGTTCCAGTCCTCGTCGACATGGGCGGCGGCCCAGACCTGGTCCTCGTCGCGGACGCCATGGGCGAGCGCCAGCGCCAGCAGCGCCGAGCCGGTCAGCGTCGTCACCACATGGAGCGCCGCGACCGACCATGGGTCGGTCGGGAACGCCGCCCGCGCCGCCTTGATCGCAGGCTCGGGCTGGCCGACATGCATCACCCCCTCGGCCATCACGAAATGGGCGCCGAGCGCGTCGGCGGCCCAGAACAGGATCGGATCCCAGTGCTGGGCCTCGCGCGCCACCAGCGTCTCTGGATGGCCGGCCCGGTAGAACAAGAGGTCGCTGCCGAGGAACTTGGCCGCATCGTCGGCGACCTCGTCGATGCGATCGATCACCCCCTCGATCACGCTGTTGGCAAGCCGCGTCAGCGGCATGGTCATGGGATCGATGGTCTCGCGCTGCGCATTCCATTCCGCCGCCACCGTGTCCGCAATGGCCCGCGTCGGCACCGCGATCGGCTTGCCGGACGGCGTGCGGATCGGCTTGCCGTCGAGCGTGATCGAAAATCCGCCATCGGCCTCGGCGACGCCGGCGCTGGTGTAGAACCGCTTGCGCTGGGGCGTGCGGATGTGGCGCCGCACCGCCTCCTGCGGATCGAACGGAGATTGTTCTGGGACATCGTCGAAAAGTTCGCGCATCGCGCCGGGTAGCTTTCGTTCATAGGGATTTCCCTGCAAGATATGTCAGGGGCAACGGCAAATAAAGCTGATGGGACGCGGCAAATTCCTTGCGGGTTTTTCGCTGGTTGCGGTGGTTTTCGCCTCCGCCACAGCCTGTGCCGGGTTCCGTTCGCCGGAATCCCTGATCCGCAACGTCTACGCCCATTATGGGCGAGGCAGCGCCGAATATTCCAACGGCCTGCCGCGCGACGAGGAAACGGCTCGCCGATTCTTCGATCCCACCCTGCGCGGTGCCTGGACCGCGCTGCACGATGCGCCCTACGATTTTCTGGTGCAGAGCCCGACCTGGCGGCTCGGCCCGATCTCGATCGCAATCCCGCGCCGGCAGTTCGACAAGGCCGACGTGACGGTGACATTCGACAATGAAGGCCGCGCCGTCACGCTCAACTTCATCGTCGTCAATGGTCCCGACGGCTGGGTGATTTCGGATGTCGAGAGCCCGCACGATTCCTTGCGGACGTTTCTGACGCAGTTTCGGCGGTAGTAGCTGCCCTTGCCCTTCCGGCGATCGCTGCTCCACCGGCCACGTCGGCAGCCATATCGGCTACAAGCCGATGCTTTGACGCTGCCGCTTGGCCCGCCTTGTGACTATGTCCGCCTACCTGTTCCGGTCACCACCAAGAAGATTCTTGTAGACCTTCCCATCTTTCATGATGACCAGGAAATTCTTCGCCGGATCCTCTATCAGCTTGATGTTGTCGATTGGATTGCCATCGACCAGCAGAAGGTCGGCCAACGCGCCTTCCTCCACCACGCCCAGCATGCCTGGATATGGATTTCGAAGCCCGGACAGACCGAGCAATTCGGCATTCGTCGATGTCGCCATGATGAGCGCTTCAGCCGGCGTGTACCATCGCGTGAGGGCTGACAGCATGGCGCCTTGCCGGTCGGCGAGTGCCTTCGAGAACAACACGTCGGTACCGAATGCCGTCTTCAACTTGTACTTCTTCGCAAAGCCGTAGACCCTGTCGGTGCCGGCAACGACCTGCCGCATCTTGTCCTGCTCCGCAGGTCCAAGGGCGCTGGCGCCCGACATATCGAGGAAGGGCTGGGTGCTCAGCCAAATTCCCTTCTCGGCCATCAGGCGGGCCGACGCGTCGTCCATCAAATGACCATGCTCGATACACTTGACCCCCGCTGCGATCGATCGCTGGATCGCGACCGGCGTGTAGGCGTGTACGACGGCATAAGTACCCCAGTTCTCCGCAGCCTCGACCGCGGCGCGCAACTCCGGTTCAGTGAACGTGGACACATCGAGCGGGCTGAACGGCGACGCCACCCCACCGCCCGCCGTGAGCTTGACCTGCGTAGCCCCTTGCATGAGTTGCTCGCGCGCGCGCACGCGAACTTCATCCGGGCTGTCCGCGACCATGGCGCCGCCTATCCTCTCCATGCGGCTGAGCATGCCGCCGATTGTTCTGGGCAGATCGGACAGCGGCCGGAAGTCGCCATGGCCGCCGGTGATGGTGATCATGGCACCGGATGGGTAGATGCGGGGACCGGCGACGAGACCTTCGTCGATCGCGCGCTTGAGGGAAAAGGCCGGCCCGCCCATGTCGCGAATGGTGGTGAAGCCGCGCATGAGGGTGGCCGTTGCCTCGGCGGCCGCAAGAAGATTGATGTAACCGATGTCGCTGGCCATCACGGCCGCCGGCGTCGGGCGTACCAGCAGTGCATGCCAGTGCGCGTCGATCAGCCCGGGCATCAGCACCCGTCCGTCGCCGGCAATCACCTGAGCGTCGGCCGCGATCGGCCCAGTCGAAATTTTCTCGATCTTGTTGTTCCGGATCAGCACATTGGACGGCCCGGACAGCGCGCCATTCCTGCCATCGAAAATTCGCACGTTCTGAAACAGCACGTCGCCATTCTGCTGAGCTTGCGCGGGCAGCAAGGCGACGAGGCTCATCACGATCGACGCAACCAGCGCCGAAACTCTCACGCCCTTCCTCAAACCTGACATGTCCACTCTCCGCCGATGGCGCATCGCGCGAGACCGTCATTGATGTCGCGAGGAGCCGATTTGATTTCAGACGATTAATGAGAGTTCTGCTGCTCCCTAGAGGATCGACGGCCTATTGAGCCGCTCTGGCGGCAGGCTGTAAAGCGTAAGTCAGCCATCCGATGCCATGAGACAGCAGATCGATCCCCAGCAGCAGCCCGAGCACCCACAGCCCGGTCGCCGGAAATCCCGTCAGAATGATGAGGCCGGCCAGAACGCCAAACAGCCCGGATGCCAGCATGATCCAGCCGGACTGCTGCCAATGGCCGATGCCGACCAGCATGCGCACAATCCCTGAGACCAAAAGCATGAGACCGAGGGCATAGGTCAGGAGCAGCGCGCTCGCCACCGGTTGGCTGAGCAGAACGATTCCGCAGGCAAGGTAGAGCACCCCCAGCAGAAGCTGCCACACGAATCCACCCCAGCCCTTGGTCCAGAAGGCGTGCAGGATTTCGAACCCGCCGGCAACAATGGCCGTCCAGCCGATAAAGATGGCGCTGATCACGGTGAAAAGCACGACATCTCCCAGCACCAGAAGGCCCGCGGCGATCATGACGAGGCCCAGCAGAACGCAGACCCATAAAGGCGGGCCAGGCAGGCCGCGGAGCATCGTGGGACTGTTCTCATAGGTAGCCATGTCGTCCTCCTTGATCCCTGGCAGCCATGGCACGGTCGCGCATTCCAGGCCGCGCAACCGCGCCACTCGCGCCGCCGGAGCTTGTGCCTGCCCTCACCAGCGCCATCCACAGCGGCGGCGACCTCTGTGCCACCAACAGGTCCAGCGGCGGCGGCGCGGTGGCGGAGGACGCGGGCGCGGTGGTGGCCGGGCGACGACCATATGAAGCGGCCGCTCCGGATCATCCGTCTTCGCGACGAGGGCATCTTCGGGGGCGACTGGCAGCGCCTTGGCCGCCTGCATCAGCAAGCCGGTTCCGAGACCAGCGACTGCGACGCCGCCAAGCATTCTCCGGAGCACGATGCGACGGTCGAGTTCATCCATATCTGGCACCTGGTTATTGCAGAGACCTTCTTGCCCCGCGGCGCCCGACGTCCGATCAGGCCGATCGCTCGCCCTCGCCGGTCGCTCCGTCGTCCGGTATTTCGCCTGGCCGATAATTCGGCAGCCGTCCCGCGGGAATGACCGTAAGCAGTGCGAGGCCGGCCATGATCAGCAACCCGATCTTCAAAGCGCGCAGGCGCGCTTCGGTGTTGACCCGGACGGCTTCCTCGACCTGCTGTGGCGTACCGCTCGTGCCTTCGAGTACGCTGCGCAGCCGATCATTGCTGACGAAAGTGATGTTGCCGAGATCAACCTGGCTCTGAAGCTCCTTGGTCAGCACCGGACTGGCCGCGATCCTGCCGAGCGCGATCGTGCTCAAAAGACCGACCAGAAGAGCTCCGGCCACCGCGGTGCCAACGGCAGCCGCCAGATTCTGCGTGGTTCCGCGCAAAGACCCGACATCCCCCGCCAACGCCTTGGGCGAAGCAGTGACCAGAACGTTGAACAGCAGTGTCACCAGCGAGCCCTGGCCGATACCGAACAGCACGAGGCCAAGGAGAACGGGAATCTCGCTCCAGTCGTTGCGCACGACGAACGCGAGCCACAGCAACGCAACGGTGCAGAGCCCAAAGCCGAAGCGTCCGATCTGGCGGGGCGTCAGCTTGTCGTAGAGATTGACGATCAGCATCGCCGAGAGAAAGACGGTCAGATTGAACGGCATCATCGCGATCGCCGTCGCGATTGGCGAACGTCCCTGCACGATCTGGATGTAGAGCGGCACCGTGAAGTTCAGCGCGGCCTCGAGCGCCACGACCGCGAACAGCGCGTAGACCGCACACCTCTCCTCCGGCGAATCGATCACCTCCAACGCCAGCAAAGGCGTCCTCCCCGCGGCCTGCTGGCGATGCGTCCACATCAGGAATGCCTGCCCGAGCACTATGCCAAGCACGATCAGGACCGGTGCCGGCGAGACGCCCAGCAAGTCGAATGGCGCGTTAGGGGTCGCCAGGATCACGCCCCAACTGTTCAGATTATTGAAGCCGAAGCTGATGAAGATGATCGCGCTCGCGGCAAGAGCGACCCCGATCATGTCGATCTGGACATCCGGGCGACCGTGGTCCGGCCGCAGGCGGAAACTCAGAGCGAAAGCGATCGCCGAGGCAACGATGAGAATTCCAAATGCGGGGCGCCAGCCGATATAGGTGCCGAGCAACCCGCCGACGACAAATGCCAGCACGCCGGCGGCAGCCCGCGCCGAGCCCAACGCGCCAAGGGCCGTCGCCTGCTGGCGTCCGGCATAATTCTCGGCAATCAGCGCGACGAGCGAGGGCACGATCACCGCGCCCGCAGCGCCGCAAAGCGCCTGAGCGGAAATCATGACGGAGGCCGTAGGGCTGAACGTCATCGCAATCTGCGCTATCAGGAAAAGCACGACGGCACCGCGAAATACCTGCACCGCCCCGAACCTTTGGGCGAGCTTGGCGCCAAGCATCACGAACCCGGCGACAAGCATCGAGTACGCCACGATTCCAGTCGCGACCGTGGTCGGCGGCACGCCGAAGCTGGCCACCATTCCCCCCATCGCAACCGGCAACGACGCGACGTTGAACGACATGATCATCTGGCCGAACGCAATCGCGACCATGGGCACCCATGATGCGCGCTCTTCCTGATGAATGTCGCCGATCGAGATTGCTTGCGTTGCCATCGCGTCCTCCAACCTGCCCGACGTTGCGATCGATCGGGCCACGGCTCGACCGATCTTCAGTGCCTCTTGTTCACTCGTCCGGTTGGGACACGAACAGATCCATGCCCAGTCTTTGCGACAGGAACTTCGCGGCGAGCTGCCCTCGCACGCTGTTGCCGGCCGCATCCAGTGGCGGCCCGAAAGTGCCGAAACCACCCTTTCCTGGAGACACCGCGACGATGCCTCCACCAATGCCGCTTTTGCCGGGCAGACCGATGTCGTACAGCCAGTCGCCCGACGTCTCGTACAGTCCAGCAGTGACCATGACCGCCAACGCATAGTGGCACACGGCCGCATCGACCACCCGCTGCCGGGTCACGGGGTTCACCCCGCCGTCGGCCAGCGTCGCACCCATCACGGCGAGATCCCTGGCGCTCACATTCAGCGAACACTGCCGGGTGTAGAGATCGGTCGCCTGCCTGGCGTCGCAATAGATCCGGTCGTAGCTCTCCAGCAACCGCGCGATGCTTCGATTGCGAAAATTGGTCTTGGATGCCGATGCGTAGACTTCCTCGTTGAGCGAAAGCTTGCGGCCCGCGAAGCGCGAGAGACCGTCATGGATGAACCGCCATTGCTCGTCAGCGCTCGAGCCCGGCACAAGGCTTGTGGTCGCGATCGCGCCTGCGTTCACCATGGGGTTGGTGCGCCCGGCTCCATGCTCGATCGCCGCCAGTGAATTGAACGGCAGCCCGGTCGCGTTCGCGCCCAGTTTTGCACGAGCCTCTTCAGGGCCGATGGCCTCGCACACCAATGCGAATACGAATGGCTTCGATACACTCATGATCGAGAATTCGTATTCGGTATCGCCCGCGCCGTAGACACGTCCGCTGGTGCCGGCCACGCAGACGCCGAACAGTTCACTCCGCACCCTGGCCAGGGCCGGATAAACCTGCGAATTGGTCCCTTCGCTGTTCGACTTGAAGCGCTGATGCGCTTGAGACACGAGCTCCTGCACCATCTCGGGTTCGGGCAAGTGCCCGGTCGAGATGTAGGGCCGCTCCGCTTGTTCCGCGATCGAAGGCGGCCGCATTGGCTGTCCTTCCGCATTTCGACCTTATTGCTTCAGGTCTTCTAGTCGGCAACCAGAAGTAGGCGCCCGAAAAACCACGGAGTCAACGATCCACTCCCACAGCCTTTGCAATGCTTGCGTTGGTCCAGAACACTTTACGACAAATGCGCTGAACGCATTGCGTATCGCGGAATCGCAGCGCCGTTGCGCGATGCACATTCGATATAGTCATGCGACGTTTCGGCGCGGCTAGGTAAGCAAGATTGTCCAATCGCCCGCGGCGCAATTGAATCAAAAGAGAAGTCATCATGGCAGCAACGAGCGATTTCCATCATTGGCACGCGAGAGTACGATCATCGTGTGCGGATGTGAGCCCGCCGCTTGTCCAAGCAACACCGGCCCGCGGCGACGGTGGAATGACCGCATCACTTACAGAGTGAGGTTGATCATGGTGGCGCGCGCAAGCGACGGACAGCTTCTGTTGGTAAAGAAGCTTGGTGGGCTTATTGCTATCGTTGTAGGCTGCTTGCTGACAGCAGTCGGTGTGACATTCGAATCGACAAGCACAACTGTCGTCGGTGTCTTGCTTCTCGTGCTCGGGGCGGCCCTGCTCACGCTCAAGATCATGAGACGAAATCAAAGCGGTCCGTTTGGATAGCCAGACAGATTCGCACGGTCGACAGCCTTGAACCGGATCGCCGCGGCTCCGCCGGCCGATGCCGCTTGCCTGTTCGTACTCGCGCCGGCGCGACGACAATTCCTTCCATGCGTCAGCAAGGCTTGTCTAGCAGACCACGCCCTGCCCTAATCCCGGTGGTTGGCGCAGGATCGCGAATAGGCGGCACGCTCGGCCTGGTTCAGGCCGGCGGCGGCGGCCTCGTCGAGGCACCGGCTGACGCGGTCGCCGAACGAGCTGCGCGGCCGCGAACGCAGGCTCGGCTGCGTCGGCGCGTCCATCCTGGGGATCGCCGGCACCTCGATCCGCGGCGGCGGTGGGGGTTGAGGGACCGGCGGATCCCACGTCGAGCGGCCGGGCGCAAGGATTTGCGCGCTTGCCGCGCCCATGGCCCAGAGCAGAACGCCGGCAACAATCAGGGATCGCTTCATAGCCTATATGTCGTGACGCGGCAGCAACGGTTCAAGTGAACGCACCATGCGTCAACGCTGCCCCCGAGATGCGAGTTCCCCGCCCTCGTCACGGTTTCTGGTAGATCACGTGACCGGCACGGATCGTGCTGCTCACTTTCGCAAGATTGCCGACGTCACCGAGCGGATCGCCGTCGAGCACCACGAGATCGGCGTCGAAGCCCTGCTCGACCCGTCCCTTCTTCGCGGCCTTGAAGAACCGCGCCGGATTGGTCGTCAGCGAGGCCAGCACCTGCCGCTCCGACAACACGCAGTGCATCAGCTGAAATTCCTGCGTGGTGTCGTACACCGTGGTGAAACCGACATCGGTGCCGAACAGCACCGTGCCGCCATTCTCCGAAAACTGCTTGAGCTGGTTGACGGTCGAGGCCACCAGACGGTTGGTGACGTTCGGATCGAGCACCACGGTGGTGAACAGCGACAGTGTGGGAACGAGCGCAGTCCCCTGTGCCTTGAACCGCGCCAGCTGATCCGCGGTGTAGCTGGGTTCGCCGGGCGTGGTGTGCGCGAGCACGTCGACGCCGGACTCGATCACCGTTTCGACGCCGACCTTGTCCTGCGGATGTGCGAACACCGGCCTGCCCTGCGCATGCGCGACGTCGACAGCCGCCTTGGCGATTGCAGGGTCCATGTTGACGACGGGCTTGTCCCCCATGAAGGCGCCGGTGAACAGCTTGATGCCGTCCTCACCCATGGCGAGCCAGTCGCGCGCCCATTTCGTGGCCTCCTCCGGCGTTGCGACCTCAGGAAGCTGCACTTCGCGAGGGATGTAGACGGGGTGCCCACCCTTCGGGAAGATATTGCCGGCGAGCAGGATGTTGGGGCCGGCGACTTCGCCCGCGGCGATGCGCTTGCACAGCGGCAAGGTGTCGCTCGGATCGGAGCCGAGATCCCATACCGTCGTGAAACCCCAGCGCGTCAGCATCTCCTGCATGTGCTGCGTCAGCGCTGCGGCCGGCGCTGCGCCAGCGTTGCGCCAGACTTTTTGCGTGAAATGGACATGGCTGTTCCAGAAGCCGGCGACGATGGTCTTGCCGCTGCAATCGATCACGCGGGCATCCGGCGGCGCCTGGATGTCGCCGGACTTGCCGACCGCGCTGATGAGGCCGTCGGTCATCACGATCACCGCATCCGGCAGCGCTTGCGCATCGGCCGATGCGTAGAGCGTGCCGCCGCGGAGCACGATGGTCTCGGCCTGTGCCGTCACCGCGGCGACAGCTGAGCTGATCAGGAAAAGCATGACCCGCAGCCAGGTGCCGATCATGGAGAGTCTCCGTTGCAGGCCGGCAAAGGCCGGCGCGCGAGGATAGCCGCAAAGCGCGGAGCCGTTTGATCGTTGTTGCTGTCCGCGCCGGATATCGGCGCCCGACCGTCACTCCTCGGGCGCGTTCTCGATCGGGTCGAAGCGGTCGGCCTCGAGCCCGAGCAGATTCCAGGATTGCAGCATGTGCGGCGGCAGCGGCGCGGTGGCATCGATCACGCCGCCCCTCGGGTGCGGAATCACGATGCGGCGGGCGAGCAGATGCAGCCGGTTCTGCAGGCCGCCGGGCAGCTGCCAGTTCTCCTTGTTGAAATATTTGGGATCACCGACGATCGCGTGATCGATATGCGCCATGTGGGCGCGCAATTGATGGGTGCGGCCGGTCACCGGCTTGAGCGAGACCCAGGCGAGCTTGGTCGCCGAGGTCTCGACCACGGCATAATAGGTCACGGCGTGGCTCGCGCCCTCGTCACCATGCTCCGCGATCCGCATGATGCTGTCCTCCTCGCTCTCCTCCTTGGCGAGATAGGTCGAGATGCGGCCCTGCTTCGGCTTCGGCACGCCGGCGACCAACGCCCAGTAGATCTTGCGCGCGGAGCGATGGCGGAATGCGCCGGTGAGGTGCGTGGCAGCGAAACGCGTCTTGGCGACCAGAAGGCAGCCGGAGGTCTCCCGGTCGAGCCGATGCACCAGCCGCGGCTTCTGCCCCTTGGCGTCGCGCATCACCTCGAGCATCTGGTCGACATGGCGCGTCATGCCGGAGCCGCCCTGCACGGCGAGACCGGCCGGCTTGTTCAGCACCAGCACGTCGTCGTCCTCGTACAGCGTCATGTCCTTCAGCGCCTGCAGCGTCTTCGCCTCGGCCTCGGAGAGCGTGCCTGATGTCTTCGGCGTGTCGAGCCGCAGCGGCGGGATGCGCACGCTCTGGCCCTCCTCCAGCCGGTCCTTGGAATCGGCGCGCTTGCCGTTGACCCTGAGTTCGCCCTTCCGGACGATGCGCTGGATGTGGGAGAACGACAGGCCGGGAAAGCGTGCCTCGAGGAAACGGTCGACGCGCATGCCGTTCTCGTCGGCGGTGACGACGACGGTCTGCACCTTGGTCGGCAGCGGCTGCTCGGCCGCGGGCTTCGTAGCGGCGGGCTCAGCCCGCTCCTGCCGGTCGCGACGCGACTCGGCAAAGCGCGGCGGCTTTGCGGACGCCCGGTGCGCGAACGGACGCTCTCCAGACTTGCGCTCACCGAACTTGCGATCGTCCGGCTTGCGGGTGCGCTCCGCCGATCCGCTCTTCCCACGATCCTTACCACGATCCTTGCCGCGATCGCCGGCGCGGTCCCGGTCGCGGCCCTTGTCGCGCCCTTTGGCGCGGTCGCCCGGCGATGTAGTTCTCTTGATGCGGCGGCTCATGGTGATTTTTCGGCTCCAGACCTGCATTGTGCCTAGCGCAAATGCCGCGAATCGTCACGGCGAAATCGGTGTGAATCCGGTGCAACATCGGCCATGTTCGGCCGCATACGACAATCGACGGGGGCCCTGGAATGAGACTGGCGATATCGGCTTTGGCGGCGGCCCTGATGCTCACGGACCCTGCGCACGCCCAGCAAAGTCCGATGCCCGAAGCCGCGATGCCGGAAGATCTGGCCTGGAAGCTCCTGGAACTCGGCCGCGTCATCGACCCGCCCAAGACCGCTGCACTCTACGCGCCGCTGCAACAGAAGGAGCCCTATCAGGGCGTCAAGGTCGAGCGCGACCTCAAATACGGCCCCGCCGACCGGCATCTGCTCGACGTGTTCACGCCGGAGACGGCGGCGCCCGCACGACCCGTGCTGATCTACATCCATGGCGGGGGCTTCGTCGCGGGCAACAAGCGCGCGCCCGGCAGCCCGTTCTACGACAACATCATGCTGTGGGCGGTCAAGAACGGCTTCGTCGGCGTCAATGCCACCTATCGCCTCGCGCCGGCCTTTCCGTGGCCGGCAGGCCCGGAGGACATGGGTGCGATCGTGCAGTGGGTTGCGGAAAACATCGCCTCCCGCGGCGGCGAGCCGAGGCGCATCTTCCTGATGGGCCAATCGGCCGGCGCGATCCATGTCGCGAGCTATGTCTCCCATGGCGAATTCCACAAGGTGAAGGGCGGCGGACTTGCCGGCGCGATCATGGTGTCGGGCATCTATGATCTGACCGCCTCGCCGGCCGGCGACGCCGAGCTCGCCTATTACGGCTCCGACCCCTCGCGCTATGCCGAACGCTCCTCGCTGCAAGGGCTGGTCGCGAGCCCGATCCCGTTCCTGATCACCGCGGCCGAGCTCGATCCGCCGCGCTTCGTCGAGCAGTTCGAGCTCATGAAGCAGGCCAGTTGCAAGCGGCCGAGCGGCTGCGCCCGCAGCTTCATGCTGCCGCAGCACAGCCACATGTCGGAGGTCTATGCGATCAACACGCCGGACACGCGGCTGACGGACGAGATTTTGGAGTTCGTGAAGAGCGTCAAGTGACGCGCGAGCGCAATATGAGGTTATGGGCCGTCGCAGCGGGCGCTGGCAAAATATCGAAAACAACCCCATGCAAAGGAGCCGGCGGCGATCGGCGTGGCACCAAGCAACTTGACACGTCGGGCAAATCAGGAATATATTTCTAATATTCCGAAGTTACGCAAGCGTTCCCTGCCCGCGCCGCAGGTGGGAACGTGCGCTATTCGCGACCACGGCCCAATCTCGTCTTGCCCTAGCTCCCGCCCCGGTCCTTGCGCAGCCGCTGCCAGTAATCCAGCCGCTTGCGGATCTCGCGTTCGAAGCCGCGGTCGGGCGGATCGTAGAAGGTCTGGCGGCCCAGCGCTTCCGGGAAATAGTCCTGGCCGGAGAATGCGTCCGGCATGTCGTGATCATATTGATAGCCGGAGCCGTAGCCCTCCGACTTCATCAGCTTGGTCGGCGAATTCAAAATGTGCTTCGGCGGTAGCAGCGAGCCGCCCTGCTTTGCGGTCTGCATCGCAGCACCAAACGCGGTGTAGACCGCGTTCGATTTCGGCGCGGTGGCGAGATAGACCACGGCCTGCGCGATCGCGAGCTCACCCTCCGGCGAGCCGAGGAAATCGTAAGCATCCTTGGCGGCGTTGCACACCGCCAGCGCCTGCGGATCGGCAAGGCCGATATCTTCGACCGCCATGCGCACCACGCGCCGCGCCAGGAACAGCGGATCCTCGCCGGCATCGAACATGCGCGCGAGATAATACAGCGCCGCATCCGGATCGGAGCCGCGCACTGACTTGTGCAGCGCCGAGATCAGATTGTAATGGCCGTCGGCCGATTTGTCGTAGATCGGCGCCCGGCGTTGCAGGATGGCCTGCAACTGCTCGGCGTTGAACACCTCGCCCTTGCGGGCGGCGCGCCAGACCTCTTCGGCCAATGTCAGCGAGGCGCGGCCATCGCCATCGGCCATCCGCACCAGCACGGCGCGGGCTTCGGCATCGAGCGGCAGCGGCTTGCCCTCGATCTTCTCGGCATTGGCGAACAGTTTCTCGATCGCCGCCGTATCGAGCGAGTGAAACACCAGCACGCGGGCGCGCGACAGAAGCGCCGCGTTGAGCTCGAAGGACGGGTTCTCCGTGGTGGCGCCGACCAGCACCACCGTGCCGTCCTCCATCACGGGCAGGAAGGAATCCTGCTGCGCGCGGTTGAAGCGATGCACCTCGTCGACGAACAGGAGCGTGCCCTTGCCGGTCTCGCGGCGGGCACGCGCGGCATCGAACGCCTTCTTGAGATCGGCGACGCCGGAGAACACCGCGGAGATCTGCTCGAAATGCAGCTCGGTGGCGTCGGCCAGAAGCCGCGCCACCGTGGTCTTGCCGGTGCCGGGCGGCCCCCAGAACACCAGCGAGCCCAGCGTGCGCGTTTCCAGCATCCGCGTCAGCGCGCCGTCAGGGCCGAGGATGTGATCCTGGCCGACGACATCGGCCAGCGTGCGCGGACGCAGCCGGTCCGGCAGCGGGTGCGGCGCGTCCTGCTCCATCCCCGCCGCAGCAAAGAGGTTGCCGGCCTCTCGCGGTTGCTTGGGGCTCATCCGCCGAGCGTCACGTTGATCTGCTGGCCGCCGCGCACCAGCGTGATGCGCCAGACCCGCGTCCCCGTCTTCGATGCCTTCTCGAGGTCGCTGGTCCGCACGATCTTCTCGTTGTTGACCGCGAGGATGATGTCACCCTTCTGGAAGCCGACATTGGCCGCGGTGCCGTCACCGGCGAGATCAGTCACCACCACGCCCTCGGCACCGGCGTCGAGATGCAGTTCGTCGGCCAGCGCCGGCGAGATGTTGGCGACCCTCGCGCCCTGGAACGGCGAGCGCGCGGTCAGCACGATCTCGTCGCGGTTGGTGTCGGGCGCGGTCTCCAGCGGTATGGTGAGCTTCACCGGCTTGCCGGCGCGCTGCACCTCGATCTCCGCGTTGCCGCCGAGCGGACGGGTCGCGAAGCGGTAGTCGAACGCGTTGGGATCGTCGATCGGCGTGCCGTCGATCCCGACGATCAGGTCGGAGAGCTTCAGTCCGGCCTTCGCCGCCGGGCTGTTCGGCGCGACGTTGGCGACCAGCGCGCCAGACGGCAGCTTCAGCCCGAGCGTCTCGGCAATCTCCGGCGTCACCGCCTGCAGCCGCGCGCCGAGCCATGGCCGCTTCACATTCTTGCCGCCGCTCTTGGCGGAGGCCACCACGACGCGCACCATGTTGGCGGGGATCGCAAAGCCGATGCCCTGCGAGCCGCCGGAGCGCGAGAAGATCGCAGTGTTGATGCCGGCGAGCCGGCCGGTCATGTCGACCAGCGCGCCGCCGGAATTGCCGGGATTGATCGCGGCGTCGGTCTGAATGAAGAATTGATAATCCGTGATCCCGACTTGAGTGCGCGCCAGGGCCGAGATGATGCCGTGCGTCACGGTCTGGCCGACGCCGAACGGATTGCCGATCGCGAGCACGACGTCACCGACCTGCAGTTGGTCGGAATTGGCGAAGTCGAGGGTCGCGAACTTCTCCTTGTTGGTGTCCTTCAGGCGCAGCACCGCGAGGTCGGTACGGCTGTCCTTCAGCACGATCTCGGCCTCGTATTCGCGCTTGTCGGCGAGCGAGACCTTCACCTGATCGGCGCCCTCGATCACGTGATTGTTTGTGACTACGAGGCCGGAGCCGTCGACCATCACGCCGGAGCCCAGCGAGCGCTGCATCTGCTCGGGCTGCTGTCCCGGCACGCCGAAGAACCGGCGAAAAATCGGGTCATCCAGAAATGGATTGCGGTTTTGCACGGTCTTGGCGGCGTAAACATTGACCACCGCCGGCTGCACCCGCTGCACGATCGGCGCATAGGACAATTGCAGCTCGGCCTGCGAGGACGGCACGCGGCGGTCCTGGGCCGCGGCTGCGGAAAGATTCCCCATGAAGGCCAACGTGCACAGAGCGGATACGGCAGCAAAGCGGACAGGTCGGAGCATTCTCACCTCTCGTGGAAACGCCGGAATATAGGCGTGTTCGCCGGGCAATTGAAGGGCGCCCGGCCGGATAACTGGCCCCCCGCCGTACCGGTGCACAACCCGCAGCGGCCGCGTTGAAGCGCGCCGCCAAGCTTCTATGATAGCTGTCATCTCACTGCGCCGCTCCGCTTGTTGCCTGCGGACCACAAGCGGAACTGCGATGCCCGGAAGCACTGTCGTGCGTCAGTCACGATACGCTCCTAGGACCGTTCAGTGAGTGAGTGGGGAATTCAAACACAACAGGGGTGCACAATGGGTGCAACAAAAGTCAGTGCAATCGCCATAGGCCTGGCAGGGGCGCTTGCCGCCTCGCCGGCCTATTCGCAATCGGCCGGAGGCGGCAGCGATGCGGAGATCGCGCTGCTGAAGCAGCAGCTGAAGATGCTCGAGCAGAAGCTCGACAAACTGCAGAAGCAGACCAACGCCAATACTGCAAGCGCAGCCAGCGCAAACGCCAATGCGAAGGCGGCGGATGCCAAGGCCGCGCGGGTGGCGACCGCCAACGCCGCGATCCCGGTGAAGGGCCCGGTCGCGCCGTCCGGCGTCGTGGTGACGATGCCGAACAACCGGCCGACGATCTGCACCGCGGACGAACAGAACTGCGTTGCGATCACGAGCCGCGTGCACTGGGATGTCGGCGGCTACGACTATCGCCCGAACACCGCAGGCACCTCACCGCAGAAGCTCGACAGCGGCGAGAACGTCCGCCGCGCGCGCATCGGCATCGTCGGCAAGTTCTTCGGTGACTGGAATTACTCACTGATCTACGATTTCGGCGGCTCGTCCGACGGCTTCGGCGGCGCGGCGCCGGGATCGCTGCCCGGCGGCGGCACCTCGGGCATCGAGAACGCGTATCTGAGCTACACCGGCTTCAAGCCGTTCGGCGGCAAGATGGCGATCGAAGGCGGCATCATGGACGTGCCGTGGACACTCGACGAAGCGACCAGCTCCAACGACATCCTGTTCATGGAGCGCGCCTCGGTCGGCATCATCGCACAGAACATCGCCGCCGGTGACTTCCGTTCGGCCGCCGGCACCCGCTGGTGGAACGACCAGTTCTGGATCGGCGGCTATGTCACCGGACCGACGTCGGGCGCCATCCACTCCGCGTCCTCCGCCTCGCCGGCCGGCACGTCCGAGCAGTATGGCGGGGTCATCCGCGTCGCCGGCAATCCGATCAGCGGCAAGAATTATTCGGTGCACATTGGCGCCGATGCGGAATGGCTGGTGCAGCCGCCGCGCAACCAGCTCACGCAGGCGCAGACGCTCACGCTCAGCGACCGGCCCGAGCTGCGCATCGATCCGACCACGCTGATCTCGACCGGTGCGATCGCCAATGTCTCCGGCGCGCAGGTCTACGGCGTCGAGGCGGCGGCGACCTATGGCCCGTTCATCGCGCAGGGCGAATATTACTGGTTCAATGTCGACCGCTCCGCGAACACCGGACTGCCGCCGTTCGGCGCGCCGAGCCTGAAGTTCGACGGCGGTTACGCGCAGGTCGGCTATGTGCTGACCGGCGAGAACCACGCCTACAACCCGGCGACGGCCTCCTATAGCGGGATCAAGCCGCATGATCCGTTCTCGCTCGCGGGCGGCGGCTGGGGCGCCTGGGAAATCGCCGGCCGCGTCAGCACGATGGACCTCAACGATCAGATCGCGCAGGCGGTCGGCATCGCGGGTGGACGGCAGACCGTCTACACCGCCGCGCTGAACTGGTACGTCAACAACAACGTCCGCTTCATGCTGAACTATCTGCACGGCGATATCGCCAAGCAGGCCTCGGCGACCTCGGCTGCGGACGTCGGCTCGAAGTTCGACGCGGTCGCGCTGCGTACGCAGGTTGCGTTCTGATCTGATCGGAGCTGAGACCAACTCATAGACGGCCGGGGCATCGCTCCGGCCGTTTTCATCGAGCGTTTGGTTCACGCGTTTCTAGCTGAATGAGATCGGTCGAATATTGACCAGGACGGCGCCGCGCTCCCTCTCCCCGTTCTTACGGGGAGAAGGTTGGGGTGAGGGGCCCTCTCCGCGTATTCGGCAGCAGCTGCGCTTGCTGAGGCTCCCCCTCACCCGGAACGCATCTGACGATGCGTCATAGCCGAAGCACCGCTTCGGCGTTCTTGAGAACGGCCGCCGTAGGCGGCCTATGCCTCTCCCCGCACGCAGGGCGAGGTGAAGCGGAGCGCGTCGCGCGAACATGCTTTCAGGCCGCGCGCTTCGACTTCTTCACAATGACCTCCGGCGCCGGCGCGCAGGACAGCCGCTCCTGATGGCCCTCGCCCCAGGCTTTCAGAATATCGATCACCGGGCGCAGGCTCTCGCCGAGTTCGGAAAGCGTGTATTCGACCCGCGGCGGCACTTCGGCATAGACCTTGCGGATCACGAGGCCATCGTCCTCGAGCGCACGCAGCTGCTTGGTCAGCATGCGCTGGGTGATGCCGGGCATCCGCCGCCGCAACTCGCCGAAGCGCTGGGTGCCGGCCTGCAAATGATACAGGATCACGCCCTTCCATTTGCCGTCGATCAGGTCGAGCGCCGCCTCGACCGCGCAGCCCGGCCGGCGCGCGAAATTCTTCCGTTTCATGCAGTATTTTCCCAATAGTATACAAACAGGGACTAGTTCCCTGTTTTTACAGTACTTGCCAAATGGACGCCAGCGCGACAGTTAATCGGCAGGCAATCGCCCACCACGGAGACCAGGCATGAAGGCCGTCGGATACCAAAAATCGCTGCCGATCGAGGCGGCGGATTCGCTCGTCGATTTCGAGATCGCCAAGCCCGAGCCGAAGGGGCGCGACATCCGCGTCGCGGTGAAGGCCATCTCGGCCAATCCGGTCGACTACAAGGTGCGCAAGCGCGCGGCGCCGACCGACGGCGGATACAAGATCCTCGGCTTCGACGCGGCCGGCGTGGTCGACGCGGTCGGGCCCGACGTCTCGCTCTTCAAGCCCGGCGACGAGGTGTTTTACGCGGGCTCGATCCTGCGCCAGGGCACCAATTCGGAATTTCATCTGGTCGATGAACGCATCGTCGGCAACAAGCCGGCGTCGCTGTCCTTCGCGCAGGCCGCCGCCCTGCCCCTGACCTCGATCACCGCGTGGGAGCTGCTGTTCGACCGGCTCGGCGCGGTGCCGGGCAAGAGCCTCGATCCGCGCACGCTGCTGATCACCGGCGGCGCCGGCGGTGTCGGCTCGATCCTGATCCAGCTTGCGCGCCGCCTCACCGGGCTGACCGTGGTTGCGACCGCGACGCGGCCGGAGTCGCAAAAGTGGTGCCGCGATCTCGGCGCCCATGCGGTGATCGATCACTCGCAGCCGATGAAGGAGCAGATCGAGAGCTTGAGGCTGCCGCCGGTCGGCCTCGTCGCCAGCCTCACCTTCACCGACCAGCACTACAAGTCGATCGCCGACTTCATCGCGCCGCAGGGCAAGTTCGGCCTGATCGACGATCCGCCGGAATTCAACGTCGCCGCGTTCAAGGGCAAGGCGGTCTCGGTGCACTGGGAATCGATGTTCACGCGCTCCTCGTTCCAGACACCCGACATGATCGCGCAGCACCATCTGCTCAACGATGTCGCCGACCTGATCGACAAGGGCGTGCTGCGCAGCACGCTCGACCAGACCTTCGGTACCATCAACGCCGCCAACCTCAAGCGCGCCCACGCTTTGCTGGAAAGCGGCAAGTCACGCGGCAAGATCGTGCTCGAAGGCTGGTAAGGCTCCTCACGTCCGCTTCCTCATGCCCGGGCAACATCCCGGGCATGATATCCCCACAGGCCGGCGGGTGGCTTTTGCCAAAGCCACGGCATCGCCTGTATGATTTGCGCAACGATCACCCCGTCCTCAATCCGGCCGCGCAGGACGCGGCCGGAGCGGTGGTGACGCCCACGGGGATGGGAGGAAACCGATGAGTTTGCTCACGGCCGATCCGTCGCGGATCGATCCGGAGTGGATGACGCGGGCGCTGCGCGAAGCCGGTGTGATCGACCAGGTCAGGGTCGTCGATCTCGCCTGCAAGCCGGTCGGCAATGGCCTCGTCGGCGACAGCTATCGATTTCGCCTGACCTATGACGGCGACGAGCCGAACGCTCCCTTGAGCGTCGTCGGCAAATTCCCGGCCGCAGATCCCGACAGCCGCCGCTCCGGTTCCGCGCACACGCTTTACGTCCGCGAGGTCGCGTTCTATCGCGAACTGGCGGCGACCGTCGCCATTCACACCCCGCGGCCGATTCTTGCCGAAATCGATCCGGCGACCGACGACTTCACCCTGATCCTGGAGGACCTCGCGCCCGCACGTCCGGGCGATCAGCTCGCCGGATGCTCGATCGCCGACAGCCAGATCGCCATGACCGAGGCCGCGGCGTTGCATGCGCCGCGATGGAATGACCCGAGCCTCGATGCGGTGCAATGCTTCGTGATGGCCGCAAGCCGGCGCAGAGACCTTCGCTCGGTGCTGCCCGGCATCATCGGTCACTACAAGGAGCGATATCGCGGCGTGATCGAGCCGGAATTCCTTGATCTGATCGACCGGCTTCCGGACGCGCTATTGCGCTACCAGTCCGATCGATCGGCGCCGCGAACGCTCCAGCACGCAGATTTCCGGCTCGACAACATGCTGTTCGACGTCCGCGGCAATACCCATCCGATGGCGACGCTGGACTGGCAGACGCTGACAGTGGGCCCGGCAATCGTCGACGTCGCCTATTTCCTCTCGGCCGGCATCGACCCGATCGAACGGCGGCTTCATGAAGCCGACCTGGTGCGGTTCTATCATTCGGAACTGATCCGGCGCGGCGTGCGGGACTATGACTGGGATCGTTGCTGGCGGGATTACCGGCGCTACACGCTGCACGGCATCATGATGGGCGTCGTCTCCGCGCTCAGCGTCCAGCGCTCCGAGCGAGGCGACGCGCTGTTCCTGAAAATGACCCGCGGCGCCTGCGCGCAAGCCCTGGACCACGACAGCTTTTCATACTGGCAGGACTGACGCGCTTTCGAGCGAAGTGGATACAACCCGTCAGGACATCGAAAGGGATCGGCGTGCTCAACAAACTGGACGACTTCCCCATCCACCAGACGCCGGAGCCGATCGCGGTTCCCTCGACCAGCGACCGCAATGTCTATGACCGGACCTGGTTCAACGGCTACACCGCCGACGGCGCGTATTATTTCGGGATCGGCATTGCGATCTACCCGCACCGCAAGATCCTCGATTGCGCCTTCAGCGTCGTGGAGCGCGGCGGACGGCAGCACTGCTTTTACGGTTCGCGGCGCGCCCCGCTCGAGCGCACCGAGATGCAGGTCGGTCCGTTCAGGCTCGAAGTGCTCGAGCCGATGCTGCGGACCCGGGTCGTGCTCGACGACAATGCGACGGGCCTCGCCTGCGACCTGACCTTCTCCGCGCGCACCGCCGCGATCCAGGAAGCGCGCCAGACGCTTTGGTCGGGCGACCGCCGCGCGATGGATTCGACCCGGTTCGACCAGTTCGGCCGCTGGAGCGGCGTCATCAGCCACCCCGACGGCGGGATCAAGGTCGACGATCGCACCTGCTACGGCACCAAGGATCGCTCCTGGGGCGTGCGCAATGTCGGCGAACGCGACGTCGGAGGCGCGCCGATGCCGCCGCCGAGCGTGTTCTTCCTCTGGGCGCCGCTGGTCTGGGACGACCACATCTCGCACACGATCTTCTTCGACGGGACGCAGGGCGAGGCGCTGGTCCGCGAGGGCATCACCGCGCCGCTCTACCGATGCGAGGCCGAGATTCCCGGCGTGGTCGACGGCCTCGACCGCCGCATGGCGACCGCGCGGCATCGCGTCAAATACGTGCCGCACACCCGGCTCGCGCAGTCGGCTGAAATCGACCTCGTCGATATCGACGGCCACACCACGACCATCGCGCTCGACCCGATCCTCAAATTCCAGATGAAGGGGCTCGGCTACGGCCATCCGCAGTGGGGCCAGGGCATGTGGAAGGGCGAGCTCGAGATCGGCGGCGAGTCGTTCGATCCATCGACGCTCGACCCGCTGGCCCGCGAGAATGTGCACGTCCAGCAGGTGGTCCGCGCCCGCCAGGGCGGCCAGACCGGAATTGGCGTGCTGGAGCAGGTTTGCTTCGGTCCCTACCGTCCCGCAGGCTTCAGCGAGTTCCTGGACGGCGCGAAGGGATAGCTAGAGCGTTTTCGAGCGAAGTGGATACCGGTTCGCGTGAAGAAAACGCGTCAAAGCAAGAATCTAGAGCCCCGTTCCGATTCCATCGGAACGGGAAAAGCTCTAGATCGCCGGCACGCCCTCGACGAACAGCAGGCGTCGCTCCAGCGCGGTTGCGCGAAGCTTCAACGCTTCGGCATATTCCGGTGACGCATACCATTCGCGCAGGCGCGCCATGGTCGGAAATTCGACGATGACGATCGCGTTCGGTGGTGGACCGCCCTCCACCACCTCGACCGTGCCGCCGCGCACGACGTAGCGCCGCCAAATTGTGCGATGGTGTTCGCCGCCAGCGTCCGATAGGCCTCGAACGCCGCGGCGTCGCGCATCTCGACCTCGGAGATCACATAGGCCGGCATGCGGCCTCATGCGATGGTGTTGACGATGCCGCCTTCGGCGCGCAACGCGGCGCCGTTGGTCGCCGATGCCTGCCTGGAGCAGACATAGACCACGAGATCGGCGATCTCCTCGGTGCTGGCAAAGCGCTGCAGCAGCGAGGTCGGCCGGTGCTGCTTGACGAAGTTGGAGGCCGCCTCCTCGACCGATTGGCCGTTCTGCTTGGCGAGATCCTTGACGAAGGTCTCGACGCCTTCGGACATGGTCGGTCCGGGCAGCACCGAGTTGACGGTCACGGCGGTGCCTTTGGTCAGCTCGGCGAGCCCGCGCGCGATCGCAAGCTGCGCGGTCTTGGTCATGCCGTAATGGATCATCTCGGTCGGAATGTTGAGGCCGGACTCGGAGGAGATGAAGACGATGCGGCCCCAGTTGCGCTTCAGCATGCCCTGCATGTAGCCGCGCGACAGCCGCACGCCCGACATCACATTGACCTCGTAGAAGCGGCTCCAGTCCTCGTCGGGAATGTCGAAGAACGGCTTCGGCTCGAAGATGCCGGCATTGTTGACGAGGATGTCGACGTCCGGCAGCGCCGCGAGCAGCGCCTTGCAGCCCGCCGCGGTCGAGACGTCGGCGGCAATGCCGCGGAGCTTTGCGTCCGGTACTGCCTTCGTGATCGCGGCAATCGCGGCATCGACCTTGGCCTGACCGCGGCCGTTGACGACGACCTCGGCGCCGGTCTCGGCCAGCCCCCTTGCGATGGCATTGCCAATGCCCGCGGTCGAGCCGGTCACCAGCGCAGTCTTTCCGGAAAGGTCGATTTTCATCTGTCATCTCCATTGATGTCGACGGACATATCGGGCGCGGCATGCAGCGCCGCAATTGCATCTCACCGATGCGTGAGGAAGCAGAACACACCTCGTCGTCCTGGCGAAAGCCAGGGGGACCCATTACCACCGCAGGTGATTATGAGAAGGATTTGAGCCCCAGCGTCGCGCAACAATTTAGATTTGGGGTAATGGGTCCTGGCTTTCGCCAGGACGACGGGGATGGAGCGTGGCCACCAAATAAAAACGGCGCCCGAAGGCGCCGCTTTCAAAACCTGGCTCGAAGCGGGGCTTACGCCGCCTCGGCTTCCTTGTCCTGCGCCGGACCGGAGTCCTGGCCCTTGGCGTCGACGTCGCGGTCGACGAACTCGATCACGGCCATCGCCGCGTTGTCGCCGTAGCGGAAGCCGGCCTTGATGATGCGGGTGTAGCCGCCCTGGCGGTCCTTGTAGCGGGTCGCCAGCGTGTCGAACAGCTTCTTGACCTGGTCGACGTCGCGCAGCTCCGAAATCGCCTGGCGGCGCAGGGCGAGGCCGCCCTTCTTGCCGAGGGTGACGAGCTTCTCGACGATCGGCCGCAGCTCCTTGGCCTTCGGCAGCGTGGTGACGATCTGCTCGTGCTTGATCAACGCGGCCGCCATGTTGGCGAACATCGCACGCCGGTGCTCGGCGGTGCGGTTGAGCTTCCGATGAACCTTGCCGTGACGCATTGACTTATTCCTTCTTCAATTCTGCCGCGGTGGTTCAGCGACAAGTTTTGCAGGTGGGCATCCTGCGTTCGCCCGCAAAAGCGCCTTAGCGCGCTTTTGCTATCTCGTTTGAGCATGATCCTCGCCGGAAAACCGCTCCGCGCTTTTCCGGGATCATGCTGCGTAAAAAATCGTGGCCGGAAGTTTTCCGGCCACGACGGTGGAATCGGATCAGTAGTGATCCTCGAAGCGCTTGGCGAGCTCGTCGATGTTCTCCGGCGGCCAGCCCGGCACTTCCATGCCGAGGTGCAGACCCATCTGGGCCAGCACTTCCTTGATCTCGTTCAGCGACTTGCGGCCGAAGTTCGGGGTGCGGAGCATTTCCGCTTCCGACTTCTGCACGAGGTCGCCGATGTAGACGATGTTGTCGTTCTTCAGGCAGTTTGCCGAACGCACCGACAGCTCGAGCTCGTCGACCTTCTTGAGGAACGCCGGGTTGAACGCGAGATCGGGGATGATCTCCTGCGTGACTTCCTTGCGCGGCTCTTCGAAGTTGACGAACACGTTGAGCTGATCCTGCAGGATGCGCGCGGCGTAGGCCACCGCGTCCTCCGGCGTGATCGCGCCGTTGGTCTCGATCGTCATGGTCAGCTTGTCGTAGTCGAGGATCTGGCCCTCGCGGGTGTTCTCGACCTTGTAGGACACCTTGCGGACCGGCGAGAACAGGCTGTCGACCGGGATCAGGCCGATCGGAGCATCCTCGGGACGGTTGCGCTCGGCGGCGACATAGCCCTTGCCGGTCGTGACCGTGAACTCCATGCGGATCTCGGCGCCGTCGTCCAGCGTGCAGAGCTGCAGGTCGGGGTTGAGCACCGTGACATCGCCGACGGTCTGGATGTCGCCGGCGGTGACGGCGCCCGGGCCCTGCTTCTTCACGACCATGCGCTTCGGGCCTTCGCCCTGCATCTTGATCGAGATGTCCTTGATGTTGAGGACGATGTCGGTGACGTCTTCACGGACACCGGCGATCGAGGAGAACTCGTGCAACACGCCGTCGATATGCACCGACTGCACCGCCGCGCCCTGCAGCGAGGACAACAGGATGCGGCGCAGCGCGTTGCCGAGCGTCTGGCCGAAGCCACGCTCGAGCGGTTCGGCGACCACGGTGGCGAACCGGCTCGCGTCCGAGCCCGGCGTCACCTGCAGCTTGTTCGGTCGAATGAGTTCTTGCCAATTTTTCTGGATCGTCACTGTTTCACCCATTTGCCGGTCACAGGGCCAAATCGAATGGCCGAACCCGGCGTTGGAGATCGCGGATCAGTCCGCGCGGTCAATTCCAAAAACCATCGCAGGGCGGCCAGAGGCCGCCCACGACTTACAGATCAAACGCGCCGACGCTTGCGCGGACGGCAGCCATTGTGCGGGATGGTGGTCACGTCGCGGATCGAGGTGACGGTGAAGCCCGCAGCCTGCAGCGCACGGAGCGCCGACTCACGGCCCGAACCCGGGCCGGCCACTTCAACCTCCAGCGTGCGCATGCCGTGTTCCTGCGCCTTCTTGGAGACGTCTTCGGCCGCGACCTGCGCGGCATAGGGGGTCGACTTGCGCGAGCCCTTGAAGCCCATGGTGCCGGCCGACGACCAGGCAATGGTGTTGCCCTGCGCGTCGGTGATGGTGATGGTCGTGTTGTTGAACGACGAATTCACGTGCGCGATGCCGGAGGCGATGTTCTTGCGTTCGCGGCGGCGTACGCGGGTGGCTTCCTTGCCCATTTCAAACCTTTCCTGTGATCTCGACGCCGCCGTAGTGCCAGCGGCTACACCTCAAAACGCAAATGGCGAGTAGCGAATTTCCATTCGCTACTCCCCACTAGCAATTCGCAAAACTTATTTCTTCTTGCCGGCGATCGCCTTGGCCGGCCCCTTGCGCGTGCGCGCATTGGTGTGGGTGCGCTGGCCGCGCACCGGCAGACCGCGGCGATGACGCAGGCCGCGGTAGCAGCCGAGGTCCATCAGCCGCTTGATGTTGATGCCGACCTCGCGACGGAGGTCGCCCTCGACCAGGTAGTCGCGGTCGATCACTTCGCGGATCTGCAGGACTTCCTGGTCGGTCAACTGGTTGACGCGACGGTCCAGCGGGATCTTGACCTTCTCGATGATGTCGGCCGCGTTCTTCTGGCCGATGCCATGGATGTACTGAAGCGCGATCAGGACGCGCTTGTTGGTGGGAATGTTGACGCCGGCAATACGGGCCACGGACTTCTCTCCTGTCGCCGATCCATCACGGATACGGGCTTCTCAAGTGCTTGCTCTCTCGGGCTTGTGTCCACAAACGCGAACACGACGCCCTCCCCTCATGTCCTTCGGGGCCCGGCATCGTCATCAAACTATCCAACTTGGATGCGGAGCTTATTAAAGGATTCATGTCGGTTTCGTCAACCGCTCCTAGCGTTTAGCTCGCTTTTTCGTGAGCTTTTTTGCCACCTTTTTGGCGGTCTTTGCTCCCTTGCGGGCTTTGGCGGCGCGGGCGGCCTTCTTTACCGCCTTCTTCGCGGCTTTCTTCACGGTTTTCTTGGCCGCTTTGGCCTTGGAGGGCGCCTTGGCAGCCTTCCGGGCCGATTTGGCGGCCTTTTGGGCTGGTTTAGCTGCCTTCCGGGCCGGCTTCTTGCTGGCCTTCATGGCCGCCTTGGCGGCCTTTTTAGCCGCCTTCGGGGCGTGATCCTCGTGTTCCCTGGGTTCCAGCGCGCCGAGTGCGGTCAGGATCCGGTTGATCTCGCGGGTGACGTGCTCGATGGTCATCATGCCATCGACCGTCAGGAGCTTCCGCCGCTCCGAATAATAGTGAATCAGCGGCTCCGTCAGCGAACGGTACTGCGCCAAGCGCTTGGTCAGCACTTCCGGCGTGTCGTCGAGGCGGACTTCCTCGCCGCGCGCGCGGGTTTCCTCGGCACGCTTCTCAACGCGGGCGAGCAGCGCGCTCTCGTTGACGCGGAGCTCAACCACCGCGTCGAGCTTGAGGTGCTTTTTCCGGAGCAGATCGTCGAGCGCCTCCGCCTGCGGCACAGTGCGCGGGAAGCCGTCGAGAATGAAGCCCTTCCTGGCATCGGGCTCCTCGATGCGGTCGGCGATGATTCCCACCACGACCTCGTCTGGAACCAGGCCGCCATTGGCCATGATCTCCTTGGCCTGGAGGCCGACCGGCGTGCCCGCGGCGACCGCAGCGCGCAGCATCTCACCGGTCGAGAGCTGGACGATGCCGTGCTTGTGCACCAGCCGCTGCGCCTGGGTTCCCTTGCCCGAGCCCGGCGGCCCCAAAAGGATCAATCTCATATCTGTTTCGCCCCCCGGCTAGGTGGGCGACGTCCGCACACCTGTGTTTTGAGTTCGAAGCCGAGCCGCGATCAGCGGCGGCGGCCTCCCCTGAGCTTCGACTTCCTGATCAACCCCTCATACTGATGAGCGAGCAGATAGCCCTGCACCTGCGACACCGTATCCATCGTCACGCTGACGACGATCAACAGCGAGGTGCCGCCAAAGTAGAACGGGACCGATGCGTAGGAAATCAGAATTTCAGGAATCAGGCAGACGATCGCGAGATAGACCGCGCCGAGCACCGTGATGCGCGACAGCACATAGTCGATGTACTCGGCGGTGCGCTCGCCGGGCCGGATGCCCGGGATGAAGCCGCCATGCTTCTTCAGGTTGTCCGCGGTCTCGGTCGGATTGAACACGATCGCGGTGTAGAAGAACGCGAAGAACACGATCAGCGCGAGATACATGAACAGGAACAGCGGCCGGCCGTGGCTGAGCTGGGTCGTGATCCACTGGAACCATTCCGGCCCCTTGCCGGCGTTGAAGTTCGCGACCGTGGTCGGCAGCAGCAGCAGCGACGAGGCGAAGATCGGTGGAATCACGCCCGAGGTGTTGAGCTTGAGCGGCAGATGCGAGGACTGGCCCTCGAACATCTTGTTGCCGACCTGGCGCTTCGGATACTGGATCAAAAGCCGGCGCTGCGCGCGCTCCATGAACACGATGAAGGCGATCACGGCGACCGCCATCACGATGACGATCAGGATCAGGCCGGTCGACATCGCGCCCTGGCGGCCCAGTTCCAGCATGTTGGCGAGCGCCGACGGCAGCTCGGCGACGATGCCGGACAGGATGATCAGCGAGATACCGTTGCCGATGCCGCGCGAGGTGATCTGCTCGCCGAGCCACATCAGGAACATGGTGCCGCCGGTCAGCGTGATCGCGGTCGAGATCCGGAAGAACATGCCGGGGTCGCTGACGACATTACCGGCGCCTTCGAGGCCGATCGCGATGCCATAGGACTGGAACAGCGCCAGGATCACGGTCAGATAGCGGGTGTACTGGTTCAGCGTCTTGCGGCCCGCCTCGCCTTCCTTCTTGAGCGCCTCGAGCTGCGGCGACACGGTGGTCAGCAGCTGCACGATGATCGATGCCGAGATGTACGGCATGATGTTGAGCGCGAAGATCGCCATGCGGTGGATGCCGCCGCCGGCGAACATGTTGAACATGCCGAGGATGCCGCCGGACTGGCTGCGGAACACCTGCTCCCAGATGTTGGGATCGATGCCGGGCAGCGGGATGTAGGTGCCGAGCCGATAAACAAGCAGCGCACCCAGGGTGAACCAGATGCGCTTCTTCAGCTCGTCGGCTTTCGCCAGCTGTCCGAAATTGAGGTTGGCGGCAAGTTGTTCGGCTGCTGAGACCATGTTTCGGCTTTCTCCCGGAGCCCCATTCGCCGGCGCCCCCAAAGAGATCAATTCCCTGGGCGCCGGCAGACACCGGACATTATCTGGTGCTCGGCCTCGATAAGTCCATCATTCGATCCGCGGATTGCCCGCGCGTCGCGGGCAATGACGCAGATGTTACGCCGCCTCGCCTTCTTCCTTGGCGGGGGCCAGGATCTTGACCGAGCCGCCGGCCTTCTCGACCGCGGCAATGGCCGACTTGGAAGCGCCGTGCACCTCGATGGTCAGCTTGGTCTTGATCTCGCCGCGGCCGAGCAGCCGCAGGCCGTCCTTGGCGCGGCGCAGCACGCCGGCCTTGACCAGCGATTCGACGTTCACCGTCGCGCTCGCATCGACCAGCTTGTTGTCGATCGCTTCCTGCAGACGGTCGAGATTGATCTCGGCGAAGTCGAGCCGGAAGATGTTGTTGAAGCCGCGCTTCGGCAGACGGCGATGCATCGGCATCTGGCCGCCTTCGAAACCCTTGATGCGGACGCCCGAACGCGCGGTCTGGCCCTTGCCGCCGCGGCCCGAGGTCTTGCCCTTGCCGGAACCGATGCCACGGCCGACACGCATGCGCTTCTTGCGCGAGCCGGCGTTGTCGGCGATATCGCTGAGCTTCATCGCCCTTCTCCTTATCTCTGCTTACTCGCCGACGACGCGGACGAGATGCTGAACCTTGCTGATCATGCCGCGAACTTCAGGGGTATCCTGCAGCTCGGCAACCCGGCCGATCTTGTTGAGCTTGAGGCCGATCAGCGTCGAACGCTGCGAGTGATGGCGGCGGATTGCGCTGCCGATCTGCTCGACCTTGATGGTCTTGCTGGCCTTGGCCATGACAGTAACTCCGAATAGCGCTTCGAGAAGCGCGCGTTGTTATTCCGCCACCACTTCGGCGTCGCCGCCGACGCGGCGCGACTGCAGGGTGGAGACCTTGATGTTGCGGCGTGCCGCCACCGAGCGCGGCGAATCCTGATGCTTCAGCGCATCGAACGTCGCGCGAACCATGTTGTAGGGATTCGACGAGCCGATCGACTTCGCCACCACGTCCTGGATGCCGAGCGTCTCGAACACAGCGCGCATCGGGCCGCCGGCGATGATGCCGGTACCGGCCGGAGCGGCACGCAGGTAGACGCGGCCGGCGCCGTGACGGCCGGCGATGTCGTGATGCAGCGTGCGGCCTTCGCGAAGCGCGACGCGCGTCAGGTTGCGCTTCGCCGATTCGGTCGCCTTGCGGATCGCTTCCGGAACTTCGCGCGCCTTGCCGTGGCCGAACCCGACCCGGCCCTTCTGGTCGCCGATCACGACCAGCGCCGCAAAGCCGAAGCGCTTGCCGCCCTTGACGACCTTCGCCACGCGATTGATGTGGACGAGCTTGTCGACGAACTCGCTGTCGCGCTCCTCGCGCTCCCTGCTCCGTTCGCGTCCGCCGCGTTCGCGTTCACCTGCCATGGTGTTTTCCAATCTCTAGGAGGCCTTGCGCCTCTTTCCTCGTCATCGTTCGTAAAGTTTAGAAGCTCAATCCGCCTTCGCGCGCCGCATCCGCGAGCGCCTTGACGCGCCCGTGATAGATGTAGGCGCCGCGATCGAACACGACTTCCTTGACACCCTTCTGCGCCGCGCGCTCGGCGAGCAGCTTGCCGACCGCCTTCGCCGCATCGATGTCGGCGCCGGTCTTGCCGGCGTCGCGCATGGTCTTCTCCAGCGACGAGGCGGAAGCGAGCGTCTCGCCCTTCTGGTCGTCGATGACCTGGGCGTAGATGTGCTTGGACGAGCGGAACACCGACAGCCGCGGACGGCCGCCTGCCGAGCGGCGAAGCGCAAGGCGCACGCGCTGCTTGCGCCGGGCATTCGTAACCTTGAGTGACATGACCGGCTCCGTTACTTCTTCTTGCCTTCCTTGCGGAAGATGAATTCGTTGGCGTACTTGACGCCCTTGCCCTTGTAGGGCTCCGGCGGACGGTAGGCGCGGATCTCGGCGGCGACCTGGCCGACGCGCTGCGGATCGTTGCCGGTGATCGTGATCTCGGTCGGCTTCGGCACCGCGATGGTGATGCCTTCCGGGATCGCGTACACCACGTCGTGGCTGTAGCCGAGCGCGAGCTGCAGGTTCTTGCCCTGCATCGCGGCGCGGTAGCCGACGCCGGTGATCTCGAGCTTCTTCTCGAAGCCCTTGGTGACGCCCTCGACGAGGTTGGCGACCTGCGCGCGCGCGGTGCCGTACATCGCCTGCGCGCGGTTGGTCTTGACCCGCGGAGCGACCTTGACCTGACCGTTCTCGAACTTCACCTCGACGTCGTCATGCACGACGAACTGAAGCTGGCCCTTCGGCCCCTTCACCTTGACGGTCTGGCCCTCGACGGTCGCCGTCACACCCGACGGGATCGCCACCGGCCTTTTGCCGATACGTGACATCGTAAAATCCTTCCTCAGAACACCGTGAAGAGAACTTCGCCGCCCACGTTGGCGTCGCGCGCCTGGTGGTCAGCCATGATTCCCTTCGGCGTCGACAACACCGAAATGCCGAGACCGTTGTTCACGCGCGGCAGGTTCTTCACCGAGGCGTAAACGCGGCGGCCCGGCTTCGACACCCGCTCGATCTCGCGGATGACGGGCTCGCCGTCGAAATACTTCAGCTCGATCTCGAGCTCGCTGCGGCCCGAGGCATGCTCGACGCTGGCGTAGCCGCGGATGTAACCCTCGGACTTCAGCACCTCGAGCACGTTGGCGCGCATCTTCGAGCCGGGGCTCGAGACCTTGGACTTGGAGCGCATCTGCGCGTTGCGGATGCGGGTGATGAGATCGCTGATCGGATCGTGCGTAGACATTGTTCCGACCCTCCCTTACCAGCTCGACTTCACGAGGCCGGGAACCAGGCCTTTGGAGCCGAGTTCACGCAGCGCGATGCGCGAGAGCTTGTTCTTGCGATAGTTCGAGCGCGGACGCCCGGTCAGCTCGCAACGGTTGCGGATGCGCGTCGGCGACGAGTTGCGCGGCATCTCGGCGAGCTTCAGCGTCGCCGCGAAGCGCTCTTCCATCGGCTTGGTCTTGTCGGCGATGATCGCCTTCAGCTTCTCGCGGCGCGGGCCGGCGTTCTTCGCCATCCGCTTGCGCCGGTTGTTCTTCTCGACTGAACTCTTCTTTGCCATGCTTGGCTCCTGGGTATCCGCGTTTGAGTGGCTTTGGCTCAGCTACTCACTGCCGGAACGGGAAATTGAAAGCGGTCAACAAGGCACGCGCCTCGTCGTCGGTCTTGGCGGTGGTGCAGACCGTGATGTCCATGCCACGCGCTTCCGAGACCTTGTCGAAGTCGATCTCGGGGAAAATGATGTGCTCCTTGATGCCGAGCGAATAGTTGCCACGGCCGTCGAAGCTCTTCGGGTTCAGGCCGCGGAAGTCGCGGACGCGGGGCAGCGCCACGTTCACCAGGCGGTCGATGAACTCGTACATATGGGTCTTGCGCAGCGTGACCTTGCAGCCGATCGGCTGGTTCTCACGCAGCTTGAAGGTCGCGATCGCGATCCGCGAATAGGTCACGATCGCCTTCTGGCCGGCGATCTGGGTCAGCTCGGCGGCGGCGGTCTCGGCCTTCTTGCGATCGTTGACGGAGTCGCCCACGCCCATGTTGAGCACGACCTTGTCGAGGCGCGGCACCTGCATCACGTTGGCATAACCGAACTTCTCGGTCATCATGCCGCGGATCTTCTTGTCATACTCCGCGCGCAGACGCGGCGTGTAAGCTGTATCAGCCATCGATCTCTGCTCCCGAGCTCTTGGCAACACGAACCTTCTTGCCATCGGCCTGAATCTTGAACCCGATGCGGGTCGGCTTTCCGTCCTTGCCGACATACGCAATGTTCGAAAGGTCGATCGGCATCTCCTTGGAGATGATCCCGCCTTCCTGGGTCTGGGTCTGCTTCTGGTGACGCTTCACCATGTTGATGCCGCGAACGAGAGCCTTGTTCTCGTCCGGACGCACCTCGAACACCTCGCCGGTGCGACCCTTGTCGCGGCCGGTGAGCACCATCACCTTGTCGCCCTTGCGGATCTTGGCAGCCATCACAGCACCTCCGGCGCGAGCGAAATGATCTTCATGTGGTTCTTGGCGCGCAGCTCGCGCGGCACCGGCCCGAAGATACGGGTGCCGACCGGCTCGGACTGATTGTTGATCAGCACGGCGGCGTTGCGGTCGAAGCGGATGACCGAACCGTCGGCGCGGCGGATGTCCTTGCGGACCCGGACCACGACGGCCTTCATCACGTCGCCCTTCTTCACCTTGCCACGCGGAATGGCTTCCTTGATCGACACAACGATAACGTCGCCCACGGTGGCATAGCGGCGCTTGGAACCTCCAAGAACCTTGATGCACATGACACGGCGTGCGCCTGAATTATCGGCCACGTCGAGGTTGGTCTGCATCTGAATCATTGATGCACCTCGTCCTCTTTCTGCGCTTCAGCGCGCTCAAAATTTCCCTGAATTCCCTCGGCCAGGCCGAAGTAATCAGGCCGTTTTCTTGTGTTCGCCCCGGACCACGGTCCAGCGCTTCAGCTTCGAGATCGGCTTCGATTCCTCGATCCAGACCATGTCGCCCGGCTTGAACTGGTTGTTCTCGTCGTGCGCGTGGTAGTTCTTGGAACGGCGGATCGTCTTCTTGTAGATCGGGTGGGTGAAGCGGCGATCGACGCGCACCACGATGGTCTTGGCTTGCTTGTCGCTGACGACCACGCCCTGCAGAGTACGTTTCGGCATAGCTGGCCCCTTACTTCTTCTTCGCGCGCTGCTGGGCAGCGATGGTCTTGATACGAGCGATATCGCGGCGGGCTTCCCGCATCCGCGAGGTGTTCTCCAGCTGCCCGGTGGCGCGCTGGAAACGCAGGTTGAAGCGTTCCTTCTTCAGATTCAGGATCGCGTCTTCCCGCTGGTCGTCGCTCATCGCGCGAATGTCTTCAACTTTCATCTCGGCCATGGCGATTACTCCGCAATGCGCGCAACGAAGCGCGTCTTGATCGGCAGCTTGGCGGCGGCGAGCGACAGCGCTTCCTTCGCGGTCTGCACCGGCACGCCGTCGATCTCGAACATCACGCGGCCCGGCTTGATCCGGACCACCCACAATTCCGGGGCACCCTTGCCGGAGCCCATGCGGACTTCGGCGGGCTTCTTCGACACCGGCACGTCCGGGAACACGCGGATCCAGACGCGGCCGGCGCGCTTCATGTGACGGGTCAGCGCGCGGCGGGCGGCTTCGATCTGACGGGCGGTGACGCGCTCAGGCTCCATCGCCTTCAGGCCGAACTGGCCGAACGCCAACGTCGCGCCAGAGGTCGCAACGCCGTGGATACGGCCCTTATGCGCCTTCCGGAACTTCGTTTTCTTAGGTTGCATCATGGCTTTAAGCCCTCAAATTCCTGCTTTGCCTCAAGCGGCGTCGCGGCGCGAACGCGGCGTGCTGTCGCCTTCGGCCATCTTCTTGTCCTGGGCCATCGGATCGTGCTCGAGGATCTCGCCCTTGAAGATCCAGACCTTGACGCCGCAGGTGCCGAAGGTCGTGAACGCGGTGGCAACGCCGTAGTCGACGTCGGCGCGCAGCGTGTGCAGCGGCACGCGACCTTCGCGGTACCACTCCATGCGCGCGATTTCGGCGCCGCCGAGACGGCCCGAGCAGTTGATGCGGATGCCACCGGCACCGAGACGCATCGCCGACTGCACGGCGCGCTTCATGGCGCGGCGGAACGCGACGCGGCGCTCGAGCTGCTGGGCGATCGATTCAGCGACCAGGGTCGCGTCGAGCTCAGGCTTGCGGATTTCGACGATGTTGATCACGACGTCCGACGAGGTGATGTCGGCAACCTTCTTGCGCAGCTTGTCGATGTCGGCGCCCTTCTTGCCGATCACGACGCCCGGACGGGCCGAATGGATCGTCACGCGGCACTTCTTGTGCGGACGCTCGATCACGATGCGGGCGACGGCCGCCTGCTTGAGCTCCTTGTGCAGGATCTCGCGGATCTTGACGTCCTCGTGCAGCAGCTTGCCGTATTCCTGCTTGCCGGCGAACCAACGGGAGTCCCAGGTCCGGTTGATGCCGAGACGCAGCCCGATTGGATTGATCTTTTGACCCATCGTCTTCTCCTGCGCCCTTCTTAGGCGCTTGCCTCGGCCTCGACCTGACGAACCACGATGGTCAGGTGCGAGAACGGTTTGAACACACGGCCCGAACGGCCACGGCCGCGCGGAGCAAAACGCTTCATCACGATGCCATTGCCGACATGCGCCTCGGCGACGACCAGATCGTCAACCTCGAGGTCATGGTTGTTCTCGGCGTTCGCGATCGCCGATTCCAGGCACTTCTTGACATCGACCGCGATCCGCTTGCGCGAGAACTGCAGGTCGGCGAGCGCAGCGGACGCCTTGCGGCCGCGGATCAGCTGCGCCACCAGGTTGAGCTTCTGCGGGCTGACGCGCAGCATGCGGGCGACGGCCTTGGCCTCATTGTCCGCGAGGCTACGTTCGCGCTTTGGTTTGCTCATCGGTTAATCCTCAAGCCTTCTTGGCTTTCTTGTCGCCCGAATGGCCGTGGAAGGTCCGGGTCGGCGAGAACTCGCCGAACTTGTGACCCACCATTTCCTCGTTGATTGCCACCGGCACGTGCTTGTGGCCGTTATAGACGCCGAACGTCAGGCCGACGAACTGCGGCAGGATGGTCGAGCGGCGGCTCCAGATCTTGATGACGTCGTGACGGCCGGACGAGCGCGCGGCATCTGCCTTCTTGAGCAGAGAACCCTCGACGAACGGGCCTTTCCAGACTGAACGAACCATGTCCGGCGTTCCTTACTTCTTCCGCTTGTGGCGGCTGAGGAGAATGAATTTGTTGGTCGACTTGTTGGTGCGGGTCTTCTTGCCCTTGGTCGGCTTGCCCCACGGAGTAACCGGGTGGCGACCGCCCGAGGTACGACCTTCACCACCGCCGTGCGGGTGATCGATCGGGTTCATGACGACGCCGCGGTTGTGCGGACGCCAGCCGAGCCAGCGGGTACGACCGGCCTTGCCGATCGAGATGTTCATGTGATCGGGGTTGGAGACCGCGCCGATCGTGCCGCGGCAACGGCCGTGCACCAGACGCTGCTCGCCCGAGTTCAGGCGGACGATCACGTAGTCCTGGTCGCGGCCGACGATCTGGGCGTAGGTGCCGGCGGAGCGCGCCAGCTGACCGCCCTTGCCGATCTTCAGCTCGATGTTGTGCACGATCGTGCCGACCGGCATGTTGCCGAGCGGCATGACGTTGCCCGGCTTGACGTCGACATAGTTGCCGGCGACGACGGTGTCGCCTGCCGCCAGGCGCTGCGGCGCCAGGATGTAGGCCAGCTCACCGTCCTGATACTTGATCAGCGCGATGAACGCGGTGCGGTTCGGATCATACTCGAGCCGCTCCACGACCGCCGGCATGTCCACCTTGTCGCGGCGGAAGTCGACGGTGCGGTAGGCCTTCTTGTGGCCGCCGCCGCGGAAACGCACGGTGATGCGACCGGTGTTGTTGCGACCGCCGTTGCCGAGCTTGCCCTCGGTCAGGGTCTTCACCGGCTTGCCCTTGTAGAGCGCCGAACGATCGACCATGACCAGCTGGCGCTGGCCCGGCGTCGTGGGATTGTAGGTTTTCAATGCCATCGTCGTTGCGCCTTATAGTCCGGTAGTCACGTCGATGCGGTGGCCCTCTTCCAGGGTCACGATCGCGCGCTTGGTGTCCGACTGCGAGCCGAGATTGCCGCGGAACACCTTGGTCTTGCCCTTGCGAACGAGAGTGTTGACGCTCTTCACCTTGACGTCGAACAGCTTCTCGACCGCTTCCTTGATCTGCGGCTTGGTCGCCTTGCCGGCGACCTTGAACATCACCTTGTTGTGCTCGGAGGCGAGCGTCGCCTTTTCCGTCACGACGGGAGAGATGATGACGTCGTAGTGGCGCGGATCGATGTTCTTCATTTGAAGCGCGCCTCCAGCGCATCAACCGCAGCCTTGGTCAGCACCAGCTTCTGGCGGCGGAGAATGTCGTAGACGTTGATGCCCTGGATCGGCAGCACGTCGATGTTCGGAATGTTCCGGGCCGCGGTCGCGAAACCGGCGTTCAGCTCGGCGCCGTCGATGATCAGCGCGTTGGTCAGTCCGAGGCCGGAGAAGTGGCCGAGCAGCGCCTTGGTCTTGGCGGCCTCGAGCTGCGCATTGTCGATCACGATCAGCCCGCCGTCCTTGGCCTTGGCCGAGAGCGCATGCTTGAGCGCGAGCGCGCGCACCTTCTTCGGAAGGTCGGTCGCATGGGAGCGAACGACCGGACCGAACGCACGGCCACCGCCGCGGAACTGCGGCACGCGGGCCGAGCCGTGACGGGCGCCGCCGGTGCCCTTCTGCTTGTACATCTTCTTGCCGGTGCGCCAGATCTCGGCGCGGCCCTTGGCCTTGTGGGTGCCGGCCTGACGCTTGTTCAGCTGCCACTGCACGCAGCGCTGGATGATGTCGGCGCGCGGCTCGAGACCGAAGATCGCGTCCGAGAGCTCGACGGATCCGGCGTCCTTGCCTTCAAGGGTCGTGACTTTCAATTCCATCTCACACGCCCTCCTTCTCGGCCACAGCCTCGGCAGCTTCGCCACCTGCAACCTTGAACTTGCCGGGCTTCGGGGCGTCCTTCGGCAGCGGCTTCTTGACCGCGTCGCGCACCGAGATCCAGCCGCCCTTGGAGCCGGGAACGGCGCCCTCGACGAGGATCAGGCCGCGCTCGACGTCGGTCGAAACCACGCGCAGATTGAGCGTGGTGATGCGGTCGACGCCCATGTGACCGGGCATCTTCTTGTTCTTGAAGGTCTTGCCGGGGTCCTGACGGCCACCGGTCGAACCGATCGAACGGTGCGAGATCGACACACCGTGGGTGGCGCGCAGACCGCCGAAATTCCAGCGCTTCATGCCGCCGGCGAAGCCCTTACCGATCGAGGTACCGGTCACGTCGACGAACTGGCCGACCACGAAATGGTCCGCCTGGATTTCCGCGCCGACCGGGATCAGCGCGTCCTCGGACACGCGGAACTCGGCGACCTTGCGCTTCGGCTCGACCTTGGAGACCGCGAACTGGCCACGTTCGGCCTTGGGCATGTACACGGTCTTGCGGGCGCCCGAGCCGAGCTGAAGAGCGACATAGCCGTTCTTCTCGGTCGTGCGGTGGCCCAGCACCTGGCAGTTGCCCAACTTCAGCACGGTCACAGGGATATGCTCGCCGGTCTCCGTAAAGACCCGCGTCATCCCGACCTTTTGTGCGATCACTCCGGAGCGCATCGGCGTGCTTCCTGTCTTTCTGTCCGCAAGCGGCGGACGTAAAAATCCAAAACCTTAGAGCTTGATCTCGACGTCGACACCGGCGGCCAGGTCGAGCTTCATCAGCGCATCGACGGTCTGCGGGGTCGGGTCGACAATGTCGAGGAGGCGCTTGTGGGTGCGCATCTCGAATTGCTCGCGGCTCTTCTTGTCAACGTGCGGCGAACGGTTGACGGTGAACTTCTCGATGCGGGTCGGCAGCGGAATCGGTCCGCGAACCTGCGCACCGGTGCGCTTCGCCGTGTTCACGATCTCGCGGGTCGACGTATCGAGGATTCGATGGTCGAACGCCTTGAGACGGATGCGAATATTTTGGCCGTTCATTGCCGTATTCTTTCTTTAGTGAGTGGCGAGTAGCGAATAGCGAATGGAGGGACCCACTCGCTACTCGCCATTCCCTATTCGCGTAGTTACTCGATGATCGCGGCGACGACGCCGGCGCCGACGGTGCGGCCGCCTTCGCGGATCGCGAAGCGCAGCTTCTCTTCCATCGCGATCGGCACGATCAGGTGCACTTCCATCGCGATGTTGTCGCCCGGCATCACCATCTCGGTGCCTTCCGGCAGGTGCACGACACCGGTCACGTCGGTGGTGCGGAAGTAGAACTGCGGACGGTAGTTGGTGAAGAACGGGGTGTGGCGACCGCCCTCTTCCTTGGTGAGGATGTAAGCCTCAGCCTTGAACTTGGTGTGCGGCTTGACCGAACCGGGCTTGCACAGCACCTGGCCACGCTCGACTTCCTCGCGCTTGGTGCCGCGGAGCAGCGCACCGATGTTGTCGCCGGCCTGGCCCTGATCGAGCAGCTTGCGGAACATTTCGACGCCGGTGACGATGGTCTTCTGGGTGTCGCGGATTCCGACGATTTCGATTTCCTCGCCGACCTTGATCACGCCGCGCTCGACACGGCCGGTGACGACGGTGCCGCGGCCCGAGATCGAGAACACGTCTTCAACCGGCATCAGGAACGGCTGGTCGATCGGACGCTCCGGCTGCGGGATGTACTCGTCGACATTGCGCATCAGCTCGAGGATGGCGTCGTGGCCGAGCTTCTTGTCCTTGTCTTCGAGGGCGGCGAGCGCCGAGCCCTTGATGATCGGGATCTTGTCGCCCGGGAATTCGTACTTCGAGAGCAGCTCGCGGACTTCGAGCTCGACGAGCTCGAGCAGCTCCGGATCGTCGACCATGTCGCACTTGTTGAGGAACACGACGAGCGCGGGCACGCCGACCTGGCGGGCGAGCAGGATGTGCTCGCGGGTCTGCGGCATCGGGCCGTCAGCAGCCGACACGACCAGGATCGCGCCGTCCATCTGGGCGGCACCGGTGATCATGTTCTTCACGTAGTCGGCGTGGCCGGGGCAGTCGACGTGGGCGTAGTGGCGGTTGGTCGTCTCGTACTCGACGTGAGCGGTCGAGATCGTGATGCCGCGGGCCTTCTCTTCCGGCGCCTTGTCGATCTGGTCGTAGGCGGTGAACGTCGCGCCGCCGGTTTCTGCGAGCACCTTGGTGATCGCTGCGGTCAGCGAGGTCTTGCCATGGTCGACGTGACCGATGGTGCCGATGTTGCAGTGGGGCTTGTTACGTTCGAATTTAGCTTTGGCCATTTGACTCTCCGTTCAATCGTTGACTGCCATCAACGACAATCAGGCAAACTTCTTCTGGACTTCAGCCGACACGTTCGCCGGAGCTTCGGCGTAGTGATCGAACTGCATGGTGAAGGTCGCGCGACCCTGGCTCATCGAGCGCAGGTTGTTCACGTAACCGAACATGTTCATGAGCGGCACCATCGCGTTGATGACGTTGGCGTTGCCGCGCATGTCTTGGCCCTGGATCTGGCCACGCCGGGAATTCAGGTCGCCGATGACCGAACCGGTGTAGTCTTCCGGGGTCACCACCTCGACCTTCATGATCGGCTCGAGCAGAACGGACTTGCCCTTCGTCAACGCTTCGCGGAACGCAGCCCGCGATGCGATTTCGAACGCCAGTGCCGACGAGTCGACGTCGTGATACTTGCCGTCGACCAGCTGCACCTTGACGTCCACCACCGGGAAGCCGGCAACGACACCGGAGCCCATCACGCTGTTGAGGCCCTTTTCGACGCCGGGGATGTATTCCTTCGGCACCGCGCCGCCGACGATCTTCGATTCGAACTCATAGCCCTTGCCGGGCTCGTTCGGCTCGACGACGATCGACACTTCGGCGAACTGACCGGTACCGCCGGTCTGCTTCTTGTGCGTGTACTTGACTTCGGCCTTCTTGGTCACGCGCTCGCGGAACGCCACCTGCGGCGCGCCGATGTTGGCGTCGACCTTGTAGGTGCGCTTGAGAATGTCGACCTTGATGTCGAGATGCAGTTCGCCCATGCCCTTGAGAATGGTCTGGCCGGACTCCTGGTCGGTCGACACACGGAACGACGGATCTTCCGCGGCGAGCTTGGCAAGCGCCACGCCGAGCTTTTCCTGGTCGGCCTTCGACTTCGGCTCGATCGCGATCTCGATCACCGGCTCCGGGAATTCCATCTTCTCGAGGATCACCGGCTTGTCGGGATCGCACAGCGTGTCGCCGGTGCGCGCTTCCTTCAGGCCAGCCAGCGCGACGATGTCGCCGGCATAGGCTTCCTTGATGTCTTCGCGGTTGTTCGCATGCATCAGCAGCATGCGGCCGATACGCTCTTTCTTCTCGCGGGTCGAGTTCACCACGCCGGTGCCCGACTGCAGGATGCCGGAATAGATGCGGCAGAACGTGATGGTGCCGACGAAGGGGTCGTCCATGATCTTGAACGCGAGCAGCGCCAGCGGCTCCTTGTCGTCCGCCTTGCGCACGACTTCGTTGCCCTCATCGTCGGTGCCCTTGATCGCGGGCACGTCGATCGGCGACGGCAGATAGTCGACGACGGCGTCGAGCAGCGGCTGCACGCCCTTGTTCTTGAACGCGGAGCCGCACAGCACGGGATAGAACGCGCCGGTCAGCACGGCCTTGCGGATCAGGCGCTTCAGGGTCGCCTCGTCCGGCTCCTTGCCGTCGAGGAAGGCAGCCAAAGCGTCGTCGTCGAGCTCGACGGCGGCTTCCACCATCTTCTCGCGATATTCCTTGGCCTGCTCGACCAGATCTTCCGGAATGTCGACATAGTCGAACTTGGCGCCGAGCGATTCATCGTTCCAGATGACGCCCTTCATCTTCACGAGGTCGACGAGACCCTTGAAGTTGTTCTCGGCACCGATCGGCAGCTGGATCGCGATCGGCTTGGCGCCGAGGCGGTCGACGATGTCGGACAGGCACTTGAAGAAGTCGGCGCCGGTCTTGTCCATCTTGTTGGCGAAGACGATGCGCGGAACCTTGTACTTGTCGCCCTGGCGCCAGACGGTCTCGGTCTGCGGCTCGACGCCCTGGTTGGAGTCGAGGACGCAAACGGCGCCGTCGAGCACGCGCAGCGAACGCTCGACCTCGATGGTGAAGTCGACGTGGCCGGGTGTGTCGATGATGTTCAGGCGCTTGCCGTTCCAGAACGCGGTGGTCGCAGCCGAGGTGATCGTGATGCCACGCTCCTGCTCCTGCTCCATCCAGTCCATCGTCGCGGCACCTTCGTGCACTTCGCCGATCTTGTGGCTCTTGCCGGTGTAATACAGGATGCGCTCGGTGGTCGTGGTCTTGCCGGCGTCGATATGCGCCATGATACCGAAGTTGCGGTAGTCCTCGATGGCATGTTGGCGGGGCATGAGACTGTTCCTTAAATTCCGTTGTTCGCCTTACCAGCGATAGTGCGAGAACGCGCGGTTGGCTTCCGCCATCCGGTGCACGTCTTCCCGCTTCTTGACGGCGTTGCCGCGATTGTTCGAGGCGTCGAGCAGCTCAGCCGAGAGACGCTCCGTCATGGTCTTCTCGTTGCGCTCGCGGGCGGCCGAGATCAGCCAGCGGATGCCGAGCGCCTGACGGCGCACCGACCGGACTTCGACCGGAACCTGGTAGGTCGCGCCGCCGACGCGGCGGGAACGAACCTCGATGGTCGGCATCACGTTCTCGAGCGCCTGCTCGAACACGCCGAGCGGGTTCTGCTTGGTCTTGGCCTCGATCATGCCGAGCGCACCGTAGACGATGTTTTCGGCAACCGACTTCTTCCCGGCGTACATCACCGAGTTCATGAACTTCGTAATGATGATGTTCCCGAACTTCGGATCCGGAAGAACTTCACGCTTCTCGGCAGAATGGCGACGCGACATCTGATCGGTTCCCGCTTACTTCGGACGCTTCGCGCCGTACTTCGAACGACGCTGCTTACGGTTCTTGACGCCCTGGGTATCCAGCACGCCGCGGAGGATGTGGTAGCGCACACCGGGCAAGTCCTTGACGCGGCCGCCGCGGATCATGACCACCGAGTGCTCCTGCAGGTTATGGCCCTCACCCGGGATGTAGCCGATCACCTCGAAGCCGTTGGTCAGGCGCACCTTGGCGACCTTACGAAGCGCCGAGTTCGGCTTCTTCGGGGTCGTGGTGTAGACGCGCGTGCACACGCCGCGCTTCTGCGGCGACTGCTGCAGCGCCGGCACCTTCTTACGCGACTTCTGCACTTCACGCGGATTTGCGATCAGCTGGTTGATCGTCGGCATGCAGCCTTCACCCTTTAGTTCACGCGAAAACCTTGAATGGCTCCGCAAATTTCTTCTCAGGACTAGCCGTCCCGCACGGCCTCGCTCGACACGGAACAAACAACCGCGCAAAGCGAAATCGCGCCAACCACTCATCGCTGAGCGGAAAGCGCATCGACGCCACAGAGGACCGCGATCCCGAACCGTTCAGCGTGCGCTGTTCGGTCCGCCACCGAGGTCATGCATCCGAATTCACTCTCAAGAGGACGTGCTCAAGAGAACTAATATCGTCCTGGCATTGCCTAGCTATCATCGACAGCGTTTGAGCGGCATTCGTCGAGGTTGGTGCCCGTCCGGCTCCTCAAAAAGGACCTTCGGGTGTTCCGTTCCGACGCTGGCGTAGCTCACCGCCTGTCGTTAAGTGGGCGCCTTGTATAATCGAGAGATAGTGAAGTCAAGCAAAACGACAAGCGAAGAAACGCCTCTGGCACTTGCGGATTTCGCATTTCACCGAGGTTCGGCGCAAGGCGAAATGTGACGGCCGACCGACCTCCCCGCGCACTTCATCCGAATCTTCGGGCGCGTGCGGAATCATATTACATCCGGGTAAAATATGGTTAGAAACAACTCTCCCCAAGTTAGTCCCGAAGGCAAACTTCGAAACTAAGCCTTTATTTGCCATTCGCAGCGCAAAAATCGGGGTCACAGCCACGGAATTCTCATGCGGTACACCGACATCGCGATCATCGGCGGCGGTCTTGCGGGCTCGACCGCAACCGCCATGCTCGGCCGTGCCGGGATACCGACGATCCTGATCGACCCCCACCGGGTCTACCCGTTCGATTTCCGTGTCGAAAAGATCGGCGGCGACCTCCAGCTCGAGCGATTCGCCAGGACCGGCCTCGCCGAGTCGGTGCTCCGCTCGGCGACGCTGGACGGCGAGAACTGGATCGCGCGATTCGGCAGGTTGCTCGACCGGCAGCCGAGCCGGCAATACGGCATCATGTACGACGCGCTGATTGCGGCGATTCGGAACGAAATCGCCGGGCCGGCGGAATTCATCTGCGACAAGGTGATCAATGTCGCGACCAGTTCCGAGCGGCAGCGGCTCGTGCTTGCCAATGGCGAGGAGATCTCGGCGCGCCTTGTGGTGCTTGCCAACGGCCTGAACGTCGGGTTGCGCCGGATGCTCGGCATCGAGCGGCTGGTCACGAGCTTCTGCCACTCGATCTCGCTCGGCTTCGATTTCGTCCCCGTCGGCCGCCCCGCCTTCCCGTTCGCGGCCATGACCTACTTCTCGGAGCGGCCGAGCGACCGCATCCCCTACATCACGCTGTTTCCGATCGGAAACCGGATGCGCGCCAACCTCTTCACCTATCGCAAGGCCGACGATCCCTGGCTGCGGGCGATGCGGCGCAATCCGGTGGAGACGCTGAACGCCGCGCTGCCGCGGCTGCGCCGGCTCACCGGCGAGTTCGACATCGCCGGCGATATCAAGATCAGGCCCGCCGACATCTTTGTCAGCACCGGCTATCGGCAGGCCGGCGTGGTGCTGGTCGGTGATGCCTTCGCCAGCACCTGCCCCGTCACCGGCACCGGTACCGACAAGGTGTTCACCGACGTCGCCCAGCTCTGCAACGTCCACATCCCGGCCTGGCTGTCGACCGACGGCATGGGCGAGGAGAAGATCACCGCGTTCTACGACGATCCGGTCAAGACCGCCTGCGACGCCTGGTCGAACGCCAAGGCATTCAGCTTCCGCGAGGTGTCGGTCGGCAGCGGGCCCACGTGGCGGGCCCAGCGCTGGGCGCGCTTTTTCGGCTATCTCGGCCGCGGCTGGCTGCGCCGGCTGCACAACCCTGCGGCGGCGGCGTCAACGACGCAGCCGGCCAACCACTTCCGGCAACGTCCGCACGCCGCGGACCGGGCGTAACGAAAAATCTGGCGCTCGACCATCGCCCGCGACGCGGGCCTCACGCCTCCTCATCCTCGTCTTCGTCCTCATCGTCATCATCGTCATCATCCGCGCCGTCGGCGTCCTCGTCGTGATTCAGATGTCCCTGGTCGTCCCACAGCTTGCGATAGACGCCATTGCGGGCCAGCAGCTCCTCGTGCGAGCCGCGTTCGATCGCCCTGCCGCCGGAGATCACGATGATCTCGTCCATCTCGACCACCGAAGTCAGGCGATGCGTCGACCAGATCATGGTGCGGCCCTCGGCGACCTTGAGCAGCGTGCGATTGATCGCAGCCTCCGTGGTCTGGTCGAGCGCCGAAGTCGCCTCGTCGAGCAGCAGCACGGACGGGTTACGGATGATCGCGCGCGCGATCGCGATGCGCTGGCGCTGGCCGCCCGACAGGGTATCGCCGCGCTCGCCGACCGGCGTGTCGTAGCGCTGCGGCAGACTCATGATGTAGCGATGGATCTCGGCCTTGCGGGCAGCGTCCTCGACCTCCGCGTCGGTCGCGCCTTCCTTGCCGAGCCGGATGTTCTCGCGGATCGACATGTTGAAAAGCATGTTCTCCTGGAACACGACCGCCATGTTGGCCCGCAGCGACTCGCGCGTCACCCGGCGGATATCGACGCCGTCGACGGCGACGCGGCCCTCGTCCGGCACGTAGAGCCGCAGGATCAGGTTGATCAGCGTGCTCTTGCCGGAGCCGCTGGGACCGACGATCGCAATGCTCTTGCCGGCATTGAGCTTGAGGCTGAGATTGTCGAGCACCGGCGTCTGCGCCCCCTCATATTGGAAGGTGACGCGGTCGAAGGAGATGTCGTTGGTGATGCGCGGCAGATCCGGCGCGCCGGGACGATCGGCGCCGCGGGTCGGCTCGTCGAGCAGTTCCTGGATGTGACGCACCGCCGCCGCCGACTGGATCGACACCGGGATAAAATGCATCAGATGGGCGATGTTGTAGGACACCTCCCAGAACGCACTCTCGAAGGTCACGAAGGTGCCGACGGTGATCTGCCCCTTGGTGGCGAGATAGGCGCCGATCGCCAGCACCACGAGGTGGAGCAGCAGCACCGCGATGGTGACGGTGCGCTCCACCATGGTCGACAGGAACATGGCTGACGCGGCCTTGGCCCGGACGTCGCGGTTGCGCATCGTGAACCAGCCGAGCGCCCGGCGCTGCAGATTGAACGCCTTCACCACCGCCTGCGCGGCGACGTTCTCCTGCACGGTTCCGAGCAGCGCGGCCTCGTTCTGCTTCTGCTCGTAATTGGCCTGCACCGCCTTCGGCGTCAGGATGCGCGGCCCGATCAGGGTGATCGGAAACACCAGCAAGGCGACCACGGCAAGCTGCCAGTTCAGGAACAGCATCAGGATGATGCCTGCGACCAGCTCGAGGCCCGGCAGCGCCGCGCTGTTGGCGAAGGTCTTGACCGAGCCCTCGAACGCCGACAAATCGATCGAGAATCGCGACAGGATCTCGCCGCGCTTGGTGCGCGCGAAATAGGCCGACGGCAGGTTCTGGACATGGTCGAACAGCCGCGTCCGCACGTCGGCGATGATGCCGGCGCCCAGCCGCGCATCCCAGCGCTCGTACCAGACCGCGATGATCGAGGTGACGATGCCGGCAACCGCGAGCACGCCGAGGATCTTGTAGAGGGCCCCGAAATCCTCCTCGCCGAGCGCGTCGTCGATCAGGAATTTCAGGCTGAGCGGCATGATGACGTTGAACAACGTCTCGACCAGCACGCCGAAGGCGACGCAGGCGAACGGCTTCCTGTAGTTCGCCAGGATCGGCCTGACGAAGCCAAAGATCGTGGAGAGCGCGCCGGCGGCTTCCTTGGCGGTGAAGACGACGAGGTCCTCGTCATCATCGTCGTCATCGAGCTCGAACTCGTCGTCCGCGTCGTCTTCCTCTTCGTCGTCAGCCGGCGCCGCGGACGGCTTCGTGGAGGCGGCCGCCGCGGGCGGACCGGACGCGGGCTTCTTCTTCAGCTCGGGATCGTCGGCCGCCGCTCTCGTCGGATCGTCTGATGCAGGAGGTCTTGGCGCCATGAAACCAACCGATGCTCCACGGCCGGCATGACCGCAAATCGAAACCGCAGCTGATAACACTGCGCCCGTAATCCTATGCGATCACGACGAATTCGGCAAAGCGTTTGGAACGGCCGACGCGCCGCAGCGCGCTCGCGCGGATTCGCGTAGCAAAGCATTGCCGCCGTTTGACAGCTGGTTGACACGAGGCCGGTCGGCTCGCGGCAAAAGCTTCCGGTCGGTCCCGCTAGTCGTCGAGGTCGGCTTCGACCTTGTCGAAGAAGGAATAGCGCAGGCTGTCGGAGTCGGCGTACCACTGCCCCGGCCCCTTGTTGGCGGCCAGCGTCAATGTCCACAGCGCATCGGTGCAGTCGCGGCGGTGCATCGACAGATCGAAGCCGTTGCCGAAGAACAATTCCGACCACTCCCACCAGGTGCCGAGCTTCTTCACCCCGCGCAGCAGGTCGTAGCGATCGATCACTGCCGCCGCCATGTCGGAGGTCACCGACGCGAACACGACGCCGGTCTTGACTACGCGGTTGAGCTCGCGCACCCCGCGCACCACCTGCTTTTCGCCGAGATGGCACAGCGAGGTCTCGAACACGAAGTCGAACTCGTTGGCCTTGAACGGCATGTCGGCGATCGAGCCGAGCTTGTTGTACTTCTTGAGCGCCTTCGGCGTCTTGCCGTGGATGTAGCGGTTGTTCTCGATGCCCCAGGCATCGATGCCACGTTCGCGCAGCGCGCCGACCAGTTCGCCGCTGGCGGAGCCGGCGATCAGCAGCTTGTAGCCCTTCGCCCTGCCCCAGACCGTCTTGATCAGGTCCGTCAGATAGGCCGGGTCGGTGAAGTTGCGCCAGACCTCGCTGTAGGGGCCGACGCCGCGATAATTGTCGAAATAGCTGCGGTCGATCTTGTCGGACAGCGAGTTCTCGTCCTGCGCGCGGGTACGGCGCAGCCGCATCATCTCGGTGACGATGATGTCGGTCGCGGCATCGGAGGAATCGAGCAGTCCATTCAGCGTCGAATCGAACAGATAGTCGCCGACCACCACGATGCCGGGATGGTCCTTCGGCTCGGGCCGGTGGTTGGTCATGACGTCGCGCACCGGCAGGCCGCCCGGCAGCGCGTTGACCGACGACAGCCAGCGATGGATCTTGCCTTCCAGGAAATGCTCGCGCGCATCGCCGAGCGAGGCCGGCAGCGACTTCAACGCGGCATCGATCAGCTCCTGGTCGCTGAGATTGGCGAAGGCCAGCGCATCCGAGCCCGCGATCAGCCAGTTCAGCACGCCGTGCTTGCCGACATCGTGGCGCGCGCCCTCATTGTAGACGCAGCAGCCGCCGAACGCTTCCGACATGAACCAAGCGCCCGGGATCTTCTCGCCCCAGAACGGCTCGTCGAACAGGATCGAGACCCGCAGATAATGCGCGGGCCGGTCGAAATAGGCGACGTGCTTGACCATCGACTTGCGCAGCTGTTCGCCGTCCCAGCGCATGGTCGCGAGCCAGGAGTGCGGCAGGCAGACCAGCACGAGATCGAAGTCGCGCGTCTCCGGCCCCTTGCCGTTCATCATGTTGAGCTGGTAGCGGCCGCCAGCGGTCTTGCCGACCTTGAGCACACGATGGTTGAGCTGGATGTCGGCGCTGACTTCCGAGCGTAGACAATCGATCAGCTGCTCGTTGCCGTTCTGGATCGAATACAGGCCGATATAGCCGTCGACGTCCATCACGTAGTTCTTCAGCGCGTTGAGGCCGTTGGTGTTGTGGCTCTCGGTCGCGATGTCGGAACGCGCCATCACCTTGAAGAAACGCTTGGCGGTCGCGTCCTCGACCTCCTCGTCGAGGACCTGCTCGGCGGTCTTGTAGGCCCACGGGTGTTCGTTGTCGTGGGCGCCGACGCCCTCGTAATATTCGATCGGCGACACCAGGTCGCTGCAGCGCTTGCGGAACGCCTCGATCGCGGCCGCGGTCTTCGCCCCGTATTTGCGGCGCATGCCGGGAACGTCGGCAAGCAACTCGCCGTCGAGCTGCACCTGCTCGGCGTCCATCGGGATCGTCTGCAGGCCGAAATGCTGGATCAGCTCGCGCAGCGGGTCCGGCCCCGTCATCGAGTAATCATAGATCTCGGCGACGCCGGCCTCATACATCGCGGGCGCGGTGTCGAATTTGCGCGTGACGATCTTGCCGCCGAGGCGGTTCGACGCCTCGAAGATGGTAACGCGGCAGAGGTCGCCGAGTTTGCGCTTCAAATACCAGGCGCTCATCAGCCCCCCGGGGCCGCCGCCTACGATAGCCAAGTCGAGCATATGGATTCCGTCGTCTCCGGCGCGAGCCAAACAACCGGTCTAAGTCACCCTAGCAAAGGCACTTTTTTGCCTGAAGGAAAGATGAACAAACTGCGTCCCTGCACCGCAGCAAGCAAAGAAAGCAGCAAAAAGGCCGGCTAAACGCCGGCCTTCTCGCCATACCCGTAGTCTTGCGGATGCCTATTCGGCGGGCGGCAGCGCCAGCGGCTCCGCTTCCGGAGCCGTCGGCACGATCGCCGCCTGCTGCTTCTCGCGCTCGTCGAGGATCAGCTTGTCGCGCTTGACCGCGACCTCGCGGATCCGCGCCATCGAAGCGCCGGTGCCGGCCGGGATCAGGCGGCCGACAATGACGTTCTCCTTGAGGCCCTCGAGCGGGTCCACCTTGCCGTTGACGGCAGCTTCGGTGAGCACGCGCGTGGTCTCCTGGAACGACGCCGCCGAGAAGAAGGAGCGGGTCTGCAGGCTCGCCTTGGTGATGCCGAGCAGAACCGGCGTACCCGTGGCGGGCTTCTTGCCCTCCTCCTTGGCCTTGGTGTTGAGCGCGTCGAACTCGATCTTGTCGACCTGCTCGCCCGAGATCATGTCGGTGTCGCCCTGATCGGTGACCTCGACCTTCTGCAGCATCTGACGGACAATCACCTCGATGTGCTTGTCGTTGATAAGCACGCCCTGCAACCGGTAGACCTCCTGGATTTCGTTGACCAGATAGGCAGCGAGCTCCTCGATGCCCTTGATCGCCAGGATGTCGTGCGGCGCCGGATTGCCTTCGACGATGAAATCGCCCTTTTCGACGATGTCGCCGTCCTGAAGGTGGATGTGCTTGCCCTTCGGGATCAGGTACTCGCGCGGCTCCTCGGTCTTGTCCATCGGCTCGATCGAGATGCGGCGCTTGTTCTTGTAGTCGCGGCCGAAGCGGATCGTTCCCGCGGTCTCCGCGATGATCGCCGCATCCTTCGGCTTGCGAGCCTCGAACAGTTCCGCCACCCGCGGCAGACCGCCGGTGATGTCACGCGTCTTGGCGCTCTCGGTCGAGATACGCGCCAGGATGTCGCCCGGCATCACCTTCCCGCCGGTGTCGACCGACAGAATGGCGTCGACCGACAGCATGTAGCGGGCATCGCCGCCACGCGCGAGCTTCATCACCTTGCCGTCCTTGCCCTTGACCACGATGGCCGGACGCAGGTCCGAACCGCCGCGCGTCGTGCGCCAGTCGATGACCACGCGCTTGGCGATACCGGTCGACTCGTCGAGCGTTTCCGAGATCGACTGTCCCTCGACCAGATCCTCGAAACCGATCGTGCCCTCGACCTCGCTCAGCACCGGGCGGGTATAGGGATCCCACTCGGCGATGCGCTGGCCGCGCTTGACCATATCGCCTTCGTCGACGTGCATCTTCGAACCGTACTGAATACGGTGGGTCGCACGCTCGGTGCCGTCGGCATCGACGATCGCAACGACCATGTTGCGCACCATCGCGATCAGGCTGCCTTCGCTGTTGCGGGCGATCGCCTTGTTCTTGATCACGATCTTGCCGTCGAAGTTCGATTCGACGAACGACTGCTCGTTGAGCTGGGCGGCGCCGCCGATGTGGAACGTGCGCATCGTCAGCTGCGTGCCGGGCTCACCGATCGATTGTGCCGCGATGACGCCGACGGCCTCACCGTGGTTGACCGGGGTGCCGCGGGCCAGGTCGCGGCCGTAGCACTTGGCGCAGATGCCGTTGATCAGCTCGCAGGTCAGCGCCGAGCGGATCTTCACTTCCTGGATGCCGGCCTGCTGGATCGCGTCGACGTGGCTCTCCTCCATCAAGGTGTCACGCTTGATGACGACCTCGTTGGTGGCGGGATCGCGCACGTCATCGCAGGCGACGCGGCCCAGGATGCGCGAGCCGAGCGAGGCGACCACGGTGCCGGCGTCGACGATGGCGCGCATCTTGATGCCGAGCGTGGTGCCGCAGTCGGTCTGCGTGATGATGCAGTCCTGCGCGACGTCGACCAGACGGCGGGTCAGGTAGCCCGAGTTCGCGGTCTTCAACGCGGTGTCCGCGAGGCCCTTGCGGGCGCCGTGGGTCGAGTTGAAGTACTCGAGCACCGACAGACCTTCCTTGAAGTTGGAAATGATCGGCGTCTCGATGATCTCGCCCGACGGCTTGGCCATCAGGCCGCGCATGCCGGCGAGCTGGCGCATCTGGGCCGGCGAACCACGCGCACCGGAGTGCGCCATCATGTAGATCGAGTTGATGTCGGCATCCGCGCCCGCCGCCGTCTTCTTGGTGGACGAGATCTCCTTCATCATCGCCTTGGCGACTTCTTCACCGGCCTTCGACCAGGCGTCGACGACCTTGTTGTACTTCTCGCCATGGGTGATCAGGCCGTCATTGTACTGCTGCTCGAAATCCTTCGCCAGCGTACGGGTCTGATCGACGATCTTCCACTTCGACGCCGGCACGACCATGTCGTCCTTGCCGAACGAGATGCCCGCCTTGAAGGCGTTGTAGAAGCCGAGCGCCATGATGCGGTCGCAGAAGATCACCGTCTCCTTCTGACCGCAGTGCCGGTAGACCTGATCGATCACGCCGGAGATCTCGCGCTTGGTCATCAGCTTGTTGATGATGTCGTACGAGATCTTCGGGTTCTTCGGCAGCAGGTTGCCGAGCATGACGCGGCCCGCGGTGGTTTCGATCCAGCGCTTGGAGTGCTTGCCTTCCTCGTCGAGGCCTTCCCACCGGTACTTGATCTTGGTGTGGAGGTGGATGACCTTCGAATGCAGGGCGTGCTCGAGCTCGGCCATGTCGCCGAAGATCTTGCCCTCGCCGGGCAGGCCTTCGCGCATGATCGAGACGTAGTAGAGGCCGAGCACGATGTCCTGCGACGGCACGATGATCGGCTGGCCGTTCGCCGGATGCAGGATGTTGTTGGTCGACATCATCAGGACGCGCGCTTCCAGCTGCGCTTCGAGCGACAGCGGAACGTGCACGGCCATCTGGTCGCCGTCGAAGTCGGCGTTGAAGGCGGCGCAGACCAGCGGATGCAGCTGAATCGCCTTGCCTTCGATCAGCACCGGCTCGAACGCCTGGATGCCCAGGCGATGCAGCGTCGGCGCGCGGTTGAGCAGCACCGGATGCTCGCGGATCACCTCGTCGAGGATATCCCAGACCTCCGGACGCTCTTTCTCGACCAGCTTCTTGGCCTGCTTCACCGTGGTGGACAGGCCCTTGGCATCGAGCCGCGAGTAGATGAACGGCTTGAACAGCTCGAGCGCCATCTTCTTCGGCAGGCCGCACTGATGTAGGCGCAGCTCGGGACCGACCACGATCACCGAACGGCCCGAATAATCGACGCGCTTGCCGAGCAGGTTCTGGCGGAACCGGCCCTGCTTGCCCTTCAGCATGTCGGCGAGCGACTTCAGCGGACGCTTGTTGGCGCCGGTGATGACGCGGCCACGGCGGCCGTTGTCGAACAGTGCGTCGACGGCCTCCTGCAGCATGCGCTTTTCGTTGCGGATGATGATGTCGGGCGCACGCAGCTCCATCAGCCGCTTCAGGCGGTTGTTGCGGTTGATGACGCGGCGGTACAGGTCGTTGAGGTCCGAGGTCGCAAACCGGCCGCCGTCGAGCGGCACCAGCGGACGCAGGTCCGGCGGAATCACCGGCACGACCGTCATGATCATCCATTCCGGCTTGTTGCCGGAAACGCGGAAAGCCTCGACGATCTTCAGACGCTTGGCGAGCTTCTTGTGCTTGATGTCGGAGTCGGTCTCCGCCATGTCGGCACGCAGCGTCGCCTCGAGCTTCTCGAGCTCGAGCCCCTTGAGCAGCTCGCGGATCGCCTCCGCGCCGATCATGGCGGTGAAGGAATCCTGGCCGTACTCGTCCTGCGCCTTCAGATACTCGTCTTCCGACAGCAGCTGACGGTCCTTCAGCGCGGTGAGACCCGGCTCGAGCACGACGTAGTATTCGAAGTAGAGGATCCGCTCGAGATCCTTCAGCGTCATGTCGAGCAGGAGGCCGATGCGCGAGGGCAGCGACTTCAGGAACCAGATGTGGGCGACCGGCGCCGCCAGCTCGATATGGCCCATGCGCTCGCGCCGGACGCGCGACAGCGTCACCTCGACCGAGCACTTCTCGCAGATGATGCCCTTGTACTTCATCCGCTTGTACTTGCCGCACAAGCACTCGTAGTCCTTGATCGGCCCGAAGATGCGCGCGCAGAACAGGCCGTCACGCTCCGGCTTGAAGGTGCGGTAGTTGATGGTCTCCGGCTTCTTGATCTCGCCGTAGGACCAGGACAGAATCTTCTCCGGAGACGCGATCGAAATCCGGATCTGGTCGAAGACCTGGGCCGGGGTCGTCGGATTGAAAAGATTCATAATCTCTTGATTCATGGTCTTCTCCTCGCGTGCCGATCGTCACCGGCAGCAAATTCGAAACTTTTATTCAGCGCGCGCCCCGCCCAACGTCCGAGCGGAGTGCGAAGGCCCGGCGCGTTTGGCGCCGGGCATGATCACAGCGTTACTCGGCCGCTTCCGACGTCGACGCCGGTCCCACCTTGGAATTGTGCAGGTCGACGTTGAGGCCGAGCGAGCGCATTTCCTTGACCAGCACGTTGAACGATTCCGGAATACCGGCCTCGAAGGTGTCGTCGCCGCGCACGATCGCCTCGTACACCTTGGTACGGCCGGCGACGTCGTCCGACTTCACGGTCAGCATCTCCTGCAGCGTGTAGGCGGCGCCGTAGGCTTCCAGCGCCCAGACCTCCATTTCGCCGAAGCGCTGGCCGCCGAACTGCGCCTTGCCGCCCAGCGGCTGCTGGGTGACGAGCGAGTACGGACCGATCGAACGCGCGTGGATCTTGTCGTCCACGAGATGGTGCAGCTTGAGCATGTAGATATAGCCCATCGTCACCTTACGATCGAACTGATCGCCGGTACGGCCGTCATAAACGGTCGACTGGCCGGAGGCGTCGAAGCCCGCGAGCTTCAGCATCTCCTCGATGTCGGCTTCCTTGGCGCCGTCGAACACCGGCGTTGCGATCGGCACGCCGTGGCTCAGATTGCGGCCGAGTTCGACCAGCTCGTTGTCGTTCAGCGACTTGATGGTTTCATCCTCGCCGTAGATCTTCTTCAGGGTCTCGCGCAGCGGCTTGAGATCCTGCTTGTGATAATAGGCGTCGATGGTCTGGCCGATGCGCTTGCCGAGGCCGGCGCAGGCCCAACCGAGATGGGTCTCAAGGATCTGACCGACGTTCATGCGCGACGGCACGCCGAGCGGATTGAGCACGATGTCGGCGTGCGTTCCGTCCTCGAGGAACGGCATGTCCTCGATCGGCACGATCTTCGACACCACACCCTTGTTGCCGTGACGGCCGGCCATCTTGTCGCCGGGCTGGATCTTGCGCTTCACCGCGACGAAGACCTTGACCATCTTCATCACGCCGGGCGGCAGCTCGTCGCCACGCTGCAGCTTCTCGACCTTGTCGAGGAAGCGCTGCTCGAGGCCCTTCTTCGACTCGTCGTACTGCTTCCGCATGGCCTCGATCTCGGCCATCAGCTTGTCGTTCGGCGAGGCGAACAGCCACCACTGCGACTTCGGATACTCGTCGAGCACCGCGCGGGTGATCTTGGTATCCTTCTTGAAGCCCTTCGGGCCGGCGATGCCCTGGCGGTTCTCCAGCAACTCGGCGAGGCGGTTGTAGACGTTGCGGTCCAGGATCGCCTGCTCGTCGTCGCGGTCCTTGGCGAGACGCTCGATCTCCTCGCGCTCGATCGCCAGCGCACGCTCGTCCTTATCGACGCCGTGGCGGTTGAACACGCGGACTTCCACGATGGTGCCCTGCACGCCCGGAGGCACGCGCAGCGAGGTGTCGCGGACGTCGGAGGCCTTCTCGCCGAAGATGGCGCGCAGCAGCTTCTCTTCCGGCGTCATCGGGCTCTCGCCCTTCGGCGTGATCTTGCCGACCAGGATGTCGCCGGCGCGGACTTCCGCACCGATGTAGACGATACCGGCTTCGTCGAGGTTCTTCAGCGCTTCTTCCGAGACGTTCGGAATGTCGCGGGTGATTTCCTCAGGACCGAGCTTGGTGTCGCGGGCCATCACCTCGAACTCCTCGATGTGAATCGAGGTGAAGACGTCGTCCTTCACGATCCGCTCGGAGAGCAGGATCGAGTCTTCGAAGTTGTAGCCGTTCCACGGCATGAACGCGACCAGCACGTTGCGGCCGAGCGCGAGCTCGCCGAGATCGGTCGACGGACCGTCGGCGATGATGTCGCCCTTCTTGACGATGTCGCCGACCTTCACCAGCGGACGCTGGTTGATGCAGGTCGACTGGTTGGAGCGCTGGTACTTCATCAGCCGGTAGATATCGACGCCCGACTTGGTCGGATCGAGATCCTCGGTGGCGCGGATCACGACGCGGGTGGCGTCGATCTGGTCGATCACGCCCGAGCGGCGCGCGGCAATCGCCGCGCCCGAGTCACGGGCGACCACGCCTTCCATGCCGGTGCCGACGAACGGCGCCTCGGCGCGAACCAGCGGCACCGCCTGGCGCTGCATGTTCGAGCCCATCAGCGCGCGGTTGGCGTCGTCGTTCTCGAGGAACGGGATCAGCGCCGCGGCGACCGAAACCAGCTGCTTCGGCGACACGTCCATGTAGTCGACCTTGTCCGGCGTCACCGGCAGCACTTCGCCGGCGTGACGGCAGACCACGAGGTCGTCGGTGAAGCGGCCCTTGGCATCGAGCGGCACGTTGGCCTGCGCGACGCGGTAGCGACCCTCTTCCATCGCCGACAGATAGATCACCTCGTCGGTGACCCGGCCGTCCTTGATCTTGCGATAGGGCGTCTCGACGAAGCCGTACTTGTTGACGCGCGCGAACGTCGCCAGCGAGTTGATCAGGCCGATGTTCGGACCTTCCGGCGTCTCGATCGGGCAGATGCGGCCGTAATGCGTCGGATGCACGTCGCGGACTTCGAAGCCGGCGCGCTCGCGGGTCAGACCGCCCGGGCCAAGCGCCGACAGGCGCCGCTTGTGGGTGATCTCCGACAGCGGGTTGGTCTGGTCCATGAACTGCGACAGCTGCGAGGAGCCGAAGAACTCGCGCACCGCGGCAGCCGCGGGCTTGGCGTTGATCAGGTCCTGCGGCATCACGGTGTCGATATCGACGCTCGACATGCGCTCCTTGATCGCGCGCTCCATGCGGAGCAGGCCGATCCGGTACTGGTTCTCCATGAGTTCGCCGACCGAGCGCACCCGGCGGTTGCCGAGGTGGTCGATGTCGTCGATCTCGCCCTTGCCGTCGCGCAGGTCGACCAGCGTCTTGATGACCGCCAGGATGTCTTCCTTGCGCAGCGTGCGATGGGTATCGGGCGCATCGAGCTCGAGGCGCATGTTCATCTTGACGCGGCCGACCGCGGAGAGGTCGTAGCGCTCGGCGTCGAAGAACAGCGACTGGAACATCGCCTGCGCCGAATCCAGCGTCGGCGGCTCGCCCGGACGCATCACGCGGTATATGTCGAACAGCGCGTCCTCGCGCGTCATGTTCTTGTCGGCAGACAGCGTGTTGCGGATGTAGGCGCCGACATTGACGTGGTCGATGTCGAGCAGCGGCAGGTCCTTGTAGCCCTGCTCGTTCAGCACCTTGAGCGACTTCTCGGTGATCTCCTCGCCGGCTTCGGCGTAGATCTCACCGGTCTTCGGGTTGACGAGATCCTCGGCGAGATAGTTGCCGACGAGCTCCTCGTCCGACATGCGCAGCGCCTTCAGGCCCTTCTCCTGAAGCTGGCGCGCCTGGCGCACGGTCAGCTTCTTGCCGGCCTCGAGCACCACCTTGCCGGTGTCGGCGTCGATCAGGTCGTTGACGGTCGAATAGCCGCGGAAGCGGTTGGCATCGAACGGCACGCGCCATCCGTCCTTGGTCCGCTTGTAGGTGATCTTCTTGTAGAAGGTCGACAGGATCTGCTCGCCGTCGAGACCGAGCGCGTACATCAGCGAGGTCACGGGCAGCTTGCGGCGGCGGTCGATGCGCGCGAACACGATGTCCTTGGCGTCGAACTCGATGTCGAGCCAGGAACCGCGATACGGAATCACGCGCGCGGCAAACAGCAGCTTGCCGGACGAATGGGTCTTGCCCTTGTCGTGGTCGAAGAACACGCCCGGCGAACGGTGCATCTGCGAGACGATGACGCGCTCGGTGCCGTTGACGACGAAGGTGCCGTTCATCGTCATGAGCGGGATATCGCCCATGTAGACGTCCTGCTCCTTGATGTCTTTCACCGACTTGGCGCCGGTTTCCTCGTCGATATCGAACACGATGAGGCGCAGCGTCACCTTGAGCGGCGCAGCGAAGGTCATGCCGCGCTGGCGGCACTCGTCGACGTCATATTTCGGCTGTTCGAACTCGTAGCGGACGAATTCGAGCATCGAGGTGCCGGAGAAATCCGAGATCGGGAACACCGAGCGGAACACCGCCTGCAGGCCCTCGTCGAGCCGACCGCCGGTCGGCTCGTCGACCATCAGGAACTGGTCATAGGACGCCTTCTGAACCTCGATGAGGTTCGGCATCTCGGCGACTTCCTTGATGTGACCGAAAAACTTGCGTACGCGTTTGCGACCGGTGAATGTCTGCTGCGCCATCGTGGCCTCTCATTTTCGTCGCCTTTGTGGGGCGAACCTTCCGGGAGCGACTGCCATCGGCCCCGGGTTGAATTTCGAATCGTCTCGAAGGAACGAAGCGCTAAGTCAGGAATTAAATCCCCGTCCCGGCCCCGACCACCTCCAAAACGCAAAACAACGCGCGGGGCGCATCACTGCACCCGCTCGTCCAAACGCTCCGCTTTACGGACTGAAAAAGCCCGAAATCTGACTGTCTCCCAACGGCTTCCGCCGAGGACCCTGCCGTCCCCGCCGCCTACCGTGTTTTTCCGCTGCCAACCCGATATGGGATGGCAATAAAGGAGATTCGAGGGTTAAGTCCACGGATCCCCACACTTTTTTGTGTCCGGCGCGCCACGCGACAACCTGTCGCACGCCGTTTGCATGGCCCGGGAGCGCCCTGCGACACTCCCGGATCGCGCATTACTTGAGCTCGACCTTGGCGCCAGCCTTCTCGAGCTGGGCCTTGATCTTGTCGGCTTCTTCCTTGTTGACGCCTTCCTTGACGGGCTTCGGAGCGCCTTCGACGAGGTCCTTGGCTTCCTTCAGGCCCAGGCCGGTGATGGCGCGGACTTCCTTGATGACTTCGATCTTCTTGTCGCCGGCCCCAGCCAGCACGACGGTGAAGTCGGTCTTCTCTTCAGCCGGAGCAGCGGCACCGCCACCACCAGCAGCCGGGCCGGCAACCGCAACGGCGGCAGCGGCGGACACGCCCCACTTTTCTTCGAGGAGCTTGGCGAGTTCGGCCGCTTCGAGCACGGTGAGGCTCGAGAGGTCGTCGACGATTTTCTGCAAGTCAGCCATTGTTCAGTTCCTTAAACGTTTGGTTCGAACCAGGTTTGAGATTAGCGAAGGGTCAGGCCGCTTCGCCCTTTGAGGCATGAGCCTGAATGACGCGTGCGAGCTTGGCCGCGGGCGCGTTGGAGAGCTGAGCAAGCTTGGTCGCCGGCGCCACGAGGAGGCCAACGATCTTGCCGCGCAGTTCGTCGAGCGACGGCAGTGAGGCAAGCGCCTTCACGCTGTCGACATTCAGGACGGTTTTACCCATCGAGCCGCCGAGGATGACGAACTTCTCGTTCGCCTTGGCGAATTCGATGGCAACCTTTGGCGCCGCAACCGGATCGTTCGAAGTAGCGATCACGGTCGGTCCCTTCAGCAGGGAGCCGATGGCAGCGACGTCAGTGCCTTCAAGAGCAATTTTGGCGAGACGGTTCTTCGAGACCTTCACCGACGCGCCCGCCTGCTTCATCTGCATGCGCAGCTTCTGCATCTGGGCCACGGTGAGGCCGGAATAGTGAGCAACGATCGCAACCGACGTGGTCTTGAAGACCTCGTTAAGTTGTTCGACCGACTCTTTTTTTGCCGCTCGTTCCACAGCAAGCTCTTTCCGGTTGGCGGCCTTTCCGCGAAGGCAGGACCGCCGGGTTGCACCCATCGTCCCGCCCTAAACCTGATCCTTGGGGCGCAAGACCCTTCGGACATGCCGGGCAAGACGACATCTAGAAGCCTGCCCTCCCAGAGCCTTGCGGCCATGGGCTGTCGAGGTTCGAACCAAACCAGCCTCCCGGCCGCGAACTGATCGCGACGTGGAGTGCAAAATCCGGTCTTCACCCGTCTATGCAGGCCATGCGATTAAGCCATTGAAAACACGAAGTTCTCGCGGGCGCCTGCAGTCTTGGACAGGATCGAGGCACTTCAGCACGCTGAAGGCCCCTGCTCTCACTCCGTCAGAGACGATGGGTCTCCTTCCTTTCGAGCATCCTTGCGGGCATGCGGAAAGGAATGATCTCCTATCATCTCAGGTTTTCGGATTGCGAGCACGGACATGCCAGCAAGTGCCAGCACGCCCGGAAGGCGCTATGTAGCCGGTCCTGCCCTGCTTGCCAAGAGCAAATTTCAGACCAGTTCGGCGATCCGCCCGGCCCAGCGAAAAATTTCTTCCCGGAGGCGTCACGCTCCAATGCCGTCGCTCGTCTGGGCGCTGGAGGCTCGCATGAAACGATGGATTGCAGGAATTCTCGCCCTCTTCAACCTCGCCAATGGTCTGGTGATGCTGTCGGCCGGTTCCCTCTGGTGGTCGCTGGTGCCCGGCGCCGCCGATACCGGTCCGTTCAACCCTCATTTGGCCCAGGACGTCGGCATTGCCTTCATCGCGGCCGGGCTCGGCCTGGCCGCGCGAGCCTTGTGGCCGGCCTGGTGGCCGGCAGCGGTCGCGGGCGCCGCGTTCCTGGCCGGCCACGGCCTGCTGCATCTCGTGATGATCGCCGGCGGCCACGACCGCCATGCCGCATCCGATCTGGTGGCGGTCGTCCTGCCGGCGGCGCTTGCCCTCTATTCCGCCCTGCCAAATCAAGGAGAACGACATGCGTAGCTTCATCGCGCGCCGCATGCTGCGCGCCTATTCCAGGCGCTACGGCTACGACACCACCTATCTCGAGATCATGCTGAAGGAATCGCCCGCCGCGTTCTTCAAATTCGCCGGCGCGATGAAGGCCGCCGCCTACCGCGCGGTCGCGCCGGTTGAGGCCTTCTATGCTGCCAAGCTGACCGGCGCGCTGGCGGAAGATTGCGGTCCCTGTGCGCAACTGGTCGTGGACATGGCGATCGGAGCCGGAATGGCGGAACAGCAGGTCACCGCCGTGCTCCGTCGTGACGTTGCCGCCATGACCGCGGACACCGCGCTCGGCTTCCACTTCGCCGACGCCATCGTGCAGCGCTCGACCGACGATGACGCCTGCCGCGACGCCGTTCGCGCGCGCTGGGGCGAAAAAGGCGTGATCGACCTCGCCATGGCCCTACAAATCGGCCGCATCTTCCCCATGATGAAGCTGGCGCTGGGATATGCCAGGGAGTGTCGCCGCGTGACCGTGGCCGGCCATCAGATCGATGTCATCAAGCAGGCTGCCTGAGCGCGACCCGCTGGCGCCGTATCGGGCGCGGCTGACCGGGCTTGCCTATCGCATGCTCGGTAGCCGCGGCGATGCCGACGATGTGGTCCAGGACGCCTGGCTGCGGTTCGCCGCGGTCGACGACGTTCGCAATCCCGAGGCGTTCCTCGTCACCGTGGTGACCCGGCTTTGTCTTGACCGGCTGAAGAGCGCCCGCGCCCAGCGCGAGGTCTATGTCGGTGCCTGGTTGCCCGAGCCGGTGTTCGACGAGGCGCTGTCGGCCGAGGCGGCGACCGAACTCGCCGACGATCTCTCCTTCGCGCTGATGCTGGCGCTCGACGCCCTGACGCCGCTCGAGCGCGCCGCGTTCCTGCTGCACGACGTGTTCGACCGGCCGTTCGCGGAAGTCGCCCGCACCCTCGAGCGCAGCGAGGCGGCCTGCCGGCAGCTCGCCGCGCGCGCCCGCCGATCGGTCCGCGACAACCGCCCTGTTCCCGCCGAGCCGCCCGAAGGCCACGCACGGCTGCTGACGGCATTCTGCAAGGCCGCGGCCAGCGGCGACGTCTCCGCCCTCGCCAACCTGCTGCGCGAGGATGCCACCGCGATCACCGACGGCGGCGGCCGCAAGCTGGCGGCGCTGAAGCCGATCAAGGGGGCAGAGAAGATCGTCCGCTTCATCATCGGTATCGCCGGCAAGAACGCCGGCAGCGAGGTTCGCATCGAACCGATGATGGTCAATGGCAGCGCGGGCGCGCTGATCTTCCTCGATGGCGAAGTCGACCACACACTGAGCATGGCGATCGACGGCGAGACCGGCCGGATCGCGGCGATCTACATCGTCCGCAACCCGGACAAGCTGCGCCACGCGCCGCGCCGGAGCTGAAGCTCCGGTCAGGCCGCCGTCGCCACCGGATAGGCGAGCGGCTTGCCGGCAAAGAACGCGTCGAGATTGGCCAGCACGCAATCCTGCATGGCGACGTGCGATTCCAGCGTGTGGCCGCCGAGATGCGGCGACAGCACCACGTTCGGCAACGCCGTCAGCGCATCGGGCGCATGTGGCTCCCTCGCGAACACGTCGAGGCCGGCACCGGCGATCACGCCGTCGGTCAACGCTGCGACCAGCGCCTTCTCGTCGATGACCGAGCCGCGCGCGATGTTGACGACGAACCCGTCGCTGCCGAGCCGGCGCAGGATGTCGGCATTGACCGCATGCTCGGTCTCGGCGCCGGCGCGGACGGCCACCAGCAGCACGCAGCACCAATCGGCGAGCGCCTCCAGCGTCGGAAAGTATTGATAGGGCACGTCCTGCTTCGAGCGGCTGAAATAGCCGACCTCGGTCTCGAAGGCCGCGACGCGGGCGGCGATCTTGCGGCCGATCTCGCCCATGCCGTAGACGCCGACCTTGCGGCCGCGCATGCCGGCCTGCGGCCGCATCATCGGCGACGGCTTTGCACCGGCCCAGTCGCCGCTCCGCACGTAATTGTCAGCCACCAGCAGCCGCCGCACCGACGCCAGCATCAAGGTCACCGCCGTGTCGGCGACGGAGGCCGCATTGGCCCCCGGGCTGTGGCCGACCGCGATGCCGCGCCTGGCGGCCGCGGCGAGATCGACGCCGTCATAACCGGTGCCGTAGCAGACGATTGCGCCGAGCTTCGGCAGCATGTCCATGGCCTCCGTGCCGAGCGCCGTGCCGCCCGCGGTGATCATGGCGCGGATATCGGCGAGTTCGGCCGCCGGGAACGCTTCATCCAATCGCTTGCCCGCCGCGTTCAGCAGCTCATAGCGCTCGCCGAAGCGGATCAGCTGGGCCTTGGGAAAGCGTGAATAGACCAGGACCTTATCGGGCATTGTTGTTCTTTCTTGCGAGAGGCTTCAGATCTTGTCTTGGCGCGTTTTCTTCACGCGAACCGGTAGCCACTTCGATCGAAAACGCTTTGGCAAAACAAAGGGCGGAACCGGTTGCCCGGTCCCGCCCCTCTTTAATCTCGTCACGGCCAGAGACCTCAGCCGAGGATCGTGCCCGGCTCGACCTTCACGCCCGGGCCCATGGTGGAGGAAACCGCCACGCGCTGGATGTAGGTGCCCTTGGAGCCCGCCGGCTTCGCCTTGGAGACCGCGTCCGCGAGCGCCTTGACGTTCTCGACCAGCTTGTCCTCGGAGAACGAGGCCTTGCCGATGCCGGCCTGCACGATGCCCGCCTTCTCGACGCGGAACTCGACCGAGCCGCCCTTGGCGCCCTTCACGGCGTTGGTGACGTCCATGGTCACGGTGCCGATCTTCGGGTTCGGCATCATGCCGCGCGGACCGAGCACCTTACCGAGGCGGCCGACCAGGGGCATCATGTCGGGCGTGGCGATACAACGATCGAAATCGATCGCGCCGCCCTGCACCTTCTCGACCAGGTCTTCCGCACCGACGACGTCGGCACCGGCGGCCTTGGCTTCCTCAGCCTTGGCGCCGCGCGCGAACACGCCGACACGAAGCGTACGGCCGGTTCCGTTCGGCAGGTTGACGACGCCGCGGACCATCTGGTCGGCGTGGCGCGGGTCGACGCCGAGATTGATCGCGATCTCGATCGTCTCGTCGAACTTCGACTTGGCGCGCTCCTTGACCATCTTGATGGCATCCGCGAGCGGATAGAGCTTCTCGCGATCGACGCCCTCGCGGGCCTTCTTCAAACGCTTTCCGATTGACATGGCCCGTTACCCCGCAACTTCCAGACCCATCGAACGGGCAGAGCCCTCGACCATCTTCATGGCCGATTCGATGGTGTCGCAATTCAAGTCCTTCATCTTCTTCTCGGCGATCTCGCGCACTTGCGCCTTGGTCACCTGGCCGGCCTTGTCACGGCCCGGCGCCTTCGATCCGGACTGGATCTTGGCGGCCTGCTTGAGGAAGTAGGACATCGGAGGGGTCTTCATCTCGAAGGTGAAGGACCGGTCCGCATAGATGGTGATGATCACCGGGATCGGGGTGTTCTTCTCTTCCTTCTGGGTCTGCGCGTTGAACGCCTTGCAGAACTCCATGATGTTGAGACCGCGCTGACCAAGCGCGGGGCCGATCGGGGGCGAAGGATTCGCCGCACCGGCCGGGACCTGAAGCTTCAGGTATCCGGTCACTTTCTTTGCCATTTATCACTCCTGTTGTGCCGGACGTGCCGGCGGTTTCAGGTTCCGTGGTTCGGTTGAAGGGGCTGGCGACCGCCTCCTCCCTCCCACGGCCTCTCGACTTGACGCGAGGCATATACCCCGCGCCGTCCGGTCAGACCACCTTTTCGACCTGACCGAATTCCAGTTCCACGGGCGTCGCGCGGCCGAAGATCGACACCGCGACCTTGACGCGCGAGCGCGCCTCGTCGATTTCTTCCACCACGCCGGAGAACGAAGCGAACGGGCCGTCGGCCACGCGTACGTTCTCCCCGATCTCGAACGACACCGACGCCTTCGGACGCTCCACGCCCTCCTGCACCTGGTGCAGGATCCGCATCGCCTCCGCTTCCGAGATCGGCATCGGCTTGTTTTCCGCGCCGAGGAAGCCGGTCACCTTCGGGGTGTTCTTGATCAGATGGAACGCCTCGTCGGTCAGCTTCATCTTCACCAGCACATAGCCCGGGAAGAACTTGCGCTCGGCGTCGATCTTGCGGCCGCGGCGCACCTCTGTGACCTTCTCGGTCGGCACTAGAATCTGCTCGAACAGTTCTTCCAGCCCACGCTGCTTGGCCTGCTCGCGGATCGATTCCTGAACCTTCTTCTCGAAGTTCGAATAGGCGTGGACGATGTACCAGCGCTTGTCCATCAATTGAGTTCCCATGCTCATCAGTGGATGCCCAGTATCAGGGTAATCAGATAGCGGATGATCTGATCTGCGGCGAAGAAGAAGACCGAGGCCAGCGCCACCATCACGAACACCATGATGGTGGTGATGGTCGTCTCGCGGCGCGTCGGCCAGGTGACCTTGGCGGTCTCCGAGCGCACTTCCTGCAGGAATTTGAACGGGCTGAAAGCCATCGTGAGATCCGCGTCCGTCTCCGGACGATTGCAACGTTTCAAGGAATCCGAACAGCCGACCTTGCGGACCCAGCCCTCGTTTGGAAGGTTGAGCCGATAAACGAGCTCGAATGTTCGGGGAATTAGGCCGCGCCGGATATCCGCCATCAAAGCGGGCCGGCTGCGAGTGGCGAGTATCTACTGCGAGACCGGCCAAACGTCAAGGTCGGCGGGGTCGGGTCCGGCTCCCGCCCGGTTCGGGGAGATCGGGCATTGGTCTCTCCAAATCAAGGGCTTAGCCGGCGCCCTGCGATCCCCTGGCGTCCTGGCGGGATCAGCGTCGTTCGTCTCGCCCCTCTAGGCCAGGCCGGGTTTTGGCGGCAGCAGCATCGATACGAGCAGTCCGCTCGGCTCCCGCAGCCTCAAAGCGATGCTGCCGCCATGGCGCTTGGCGATATCCTGCGCGATCGATAGCCCCAGCCCGAAGCCCCCCTCCTGCCGGGCGCTGTCGGCCTTGAAGAAGGGCTCGAATACCTTGTCGTGCAGCGCAGTTGGGATGCCCGGACCGTCATCCGCCACCTCGATCTCGATGTGGCCGACCTCCATGGGGCGAAGCGTCACCGCGACCTTGCTGCCGTGCTTGACCGCATTCTCCACGATATTGGTGACGGCGCGCGACAGCGCGCGGGGCCGGCAGGCATAAGGCAGACGCGCCGGCCCGGCATAGGATACCGCGTGGCCCATGTCGGCGAAGTCCGAACAGATGGTCTGCAGGAAGCTCGGCAGGTCGATGAACGACGCCGCCTCCGAGCGGGCATCCTCGCGCAGATACTCCAGGGTCTCGTTGATCATGCGCGTCATCTTGGCGATATCGCCCAGCATCGCCGGGCGCAGGGTGTCGTCGCCGACGCGCTCGGTGCGCAGCCTGAGCCGGGTCAGCGGCGTCCGCAGGTCATGACTGATGGCGGCGAGCATGCGGGTGCGGTCGTCGAGCAGCGCTGCGATACGCGTGCGCATGTCGTTCAGCGCGTCGGCGACCTGGGCGATCTCGAGCGGACCGCGCCGGCGCAGCACCTCGGGAGCCCGCGGCGAGCGGCCGAACGAGGTCGCGGCACGCGCGACATCGGCCAGCGGCGCGATCACCCAACGCACCGCATAGACCGACAGCAGCAGCATCGAGATCAGCACGATGATCGTCCCCCCGGCCAGCGGGCGGAGCAAAGTGGACCAAAGGCCGCCTTTGACCGCAACATCGGCCATCAGCGCGTGGCCATCGTCGAGTCTCACGATCACCTGTGACGACGAGCCTGCGGGATGGCGCAGATCCTCCATCAATTCAATTCCGGGCTCGGCAGCCAGTTGCCGGAACGCTCGCATGGAAAACGACCGCGTCTCTGCGGCTGTTCGAGGCACCAGTTCGCCCAAGGCGACGCGCCTGACGTCGAGACCGCCGCGCCTGGCTGCGGCCAGCAGTTCATCCGCGTCTGCCGGCGTCTTCGTGGAACGCACGAGCTGCGTGAGCTCCGCGACCCGCCCGGCAAGAAACTTCTGCGTGTCGGTGATCGAGGGAGAATCGAACAGAAAAATGATGGTCACCGCCGCGAGCGTGATGCCGATCAGTTCCGAGAGCGCGACGAGGCTCATGAGTTGCGCAGCGACGCTGCGCGGCATCAGCCGCTGCGCCCATCCCATCATATCTGCTCGACCGCAGGCGTGAAGAGGTAGCCGCCGAGCCGCACCGTCTTGATCATCGAGCGGTCCTTCGGATCCGGTTCGATCTTCTGCCTGATGCGGCTGATATGAACGTCGACGCTGCGCTCGACTGAGGCGATCAGGCCGCCGAAGGCCTGCTCGATCAATTGCTCGCGTGACAGCACCTGCCCAGGATTGCGGCAGAACGCCAGCAGCAGATCGAACTCGGCACCGGTCAGCGTGATCCGGACGCCCGCGGGGTCATGCAGCTCACGGGTGGTGGGGTTGATGCGCCATCCGGCAAAGGTCAGCGGACGCGGCCGTGACCGCGACGTGGCGCCGCTCTCGACGCGGCGCAGCAGCGCCCGGATGCGGGCGACCAGTTCGCGCGAATTGAACGGCTTGGTGACGTAGTCATCGGCACCGAGCTCGAGGCCGAGGATGCGGTCGATGTCCTCGCCCCGCGCGGTGACCATGATGATCGGAATCGAAGACGACATGCGCAGGCGCCGGCAGATGCTCAGCCCATCCTCGCCCGGCAGCATCACGTCGAGTACGACGAGATCAAAGCTCTCGCGCTTGAGCAGCGCATCCATCTCCACGGCCGAGCCGACCAGCACCGGTCGGAAGCCGTTGTCCTCAAGCACCTCAGCCAGCATGCGCGCGATATCGGCATCGTCCTCGACGCAGAGGATGCGTGCGTTGGTGACGGGGAAAGCCACGAGGTCGTATTCCAGGATTTGCATCACGGCATTTTAGAGGCCTCGGCCCCGGATGCGCAGTACGCAAATATAGCGTTTTGTTAAGCCTGCACGGCCAAATGTGGCTCAAATAGGTCGCGCGGTTTCGCGAGCTACATCTGACTTAATATCTCTTAATCCCGACCCCGGCGGCCCTGCTCTATCGTGACCTTCGATCGTTCGTGGGGTGAGCGGTCGTTCGAGGGGTACATGAGAATCGAATTTCTGCCGGGCGCTGCGACTGATGCGCGGAGCACGGGCCGGGCGTCGCGCAACGGTCAGCCCAATCGGTCATCCCTGCTTGCCGGCGCTGCGGTTGCGATGGTGTTGTTGTCGGGCTGTGCCAGCGCACCGATGACGCGAGGCGGGTCACTGGCATCCTACGACAATCTCACGCCGTCCGACGGAGTGCTGGCGAAATCGCTGGTTCGCGTCAACAAGGACGAGGTCCTCGCCGCGAAGACGGTGCGGATCGTCCCGACGAACTTCTCGCAGGCAGCGTCGCCGACGCTGTCCCAGGAGCAGCGGCACCTGGTGGCCAACGCGATCGATCGTTCGCTGTGCGTCGGCCTGAGCGAGCGGCTGCAGGTTGTTGGTCCCGATCAGCCTGCGGATCTGTCCCTGCACGCGCTTGTCACCCAGGCGGCGCCCACCGACGAGGTCGCGGCGGGCACTTCCAAGGTGGTCAGCTTCCTGCCGAGCGCGCTCGGCGCGGGCGTGCCGGTGCCGGTGCCGCGGTTGCCGGTCGGGCTTGGCAGCCTGACCGTCGAAGCCGAGGTGCGCGATCAGGCCAGCCGCCAGCAGGCGGCGATGATCTGGGCCCGCGGGGCGAATTCTTTCACCAACTCGCCGATGGTCTCGAGCGCCGGTGACGCCTACGATCTCGCCCCTTCCTTCAGCGACGATTTCAGCAAGCTCGTCGTCACCGGCGCGACGCCATTCGGAAAGGCGCCGGAGCTGCCATCGTTCGACAAGATTGGCGCAACGCTCGGCGGCAAGCCGAAATACGCGGCCTGCGAGGCGTTCGGCCGCAATCCCGGCCTGGTCGGAATGGCCGCCGGCAAGCTCGGCTTGCCGCCGGAATGGTCGGACAAGGCGCCGGCGACAGCTGGCCAATAGACAGCCTAGCCGGCGAAGCTCTTCTGCACCGCCTGGTCGAGCGTGGCGCCGCCGAGATAGCGCTGGCGCAGCTCGCGCTTGAGCAGCTTGCCGCTCGGATTCTTCGGCAAGGCATCCACGAAGATGACCTGCTTCGGCACCTTGAAATGGGCCATCGACGCCGCGCAATGCTTGATGACGGCGTCGGCCTCGAGGCTCTGGCCGGCCTTGACCACGACGATCGCGGTCACCGCCTCGATCCAGCGCGGATCAGGCAGCCCGACCACCGCGACCTCCGACACCGAAGGCAACCGGTAGATCATCTCCTCGACCTCGCGGCTCGCGACATTCTCGCCGCCGCTCTTGATCATGTCCTTCACGCGATCGACGACGGTGATGTAGCCGTCGGCATCGATGGTCGCGAGATCGCCGGAATGAAACCAGCCGCCGGCGAACGCGGCCGCAGTCTTGACCGGATCGTTGTAATAGCCTGACAACAGATGCGGCGAGCGATGCACGATCTCGCCGACCTCCCCCACCCCGACGTCGGTCATATCAGGCCTGACCACCCGCGTCTCGACATTGATCGCGGGCTTGCCGGCCGAGCCGGCCTTCGGCAGCTGGTCCTCCGGCGACAGCACGGTCGCGAGCGGCGCGATCTCGGTCTGGCCGTAGAAATTCCAGAACTTCACCTCGGGCAGCCGGCGCTGCAACTCGAGCAGCACCTCTACCGGCATGATCGAGGCGCCGTAATAGCCCTTGCGCAGGGTCGACAGGTCGGTGCGGTCGAACGCGCCCGAGCGCAGCATCGCGATCCAGATCGTCGGAGGCGCGAAGAACGAATTGATCTTGTGGGCCGCGATCAGCGCCAGGACATTGTCGGGCACCGGCTTGCCGGTAATGAGGCTGGTGGCGCCGAGATAGATCGCGGGCCCCAGGAAAACGTCGAGCTGCGCGCAGTGATAGAGCGGCAGCGCGTGCAGCACCGTATCGTCGGTCGCCATGCCGCCGTCGATGATGCAGCTGACATACTGCCACATAACGGCTTCGTGGGTGAGGATCGCGCCCTTCGGCAGCGACTCGGTGCCGCTGGTGTAGATGACCTGCGCGGGATCTCGGCTGTCCACCGACACCTCCGGCGCCGAGGCGTCGCTGTGCAGCAGGGTGTCGAACGTCGTGATGCCGTCGGGTGCGGTGGCCGGATCCTCGCCCGGCAGCCAGATCAAGGTCTCGACCACCGAGCCCTTGGCGGCCGCAGCGTGCGCCGTCTCCACGAAATCGGGGCCGACCGCGAGCAGCTTGGCGCGGGAATTGGCGAGGATGAAATTGATCTCGTCCGGATTGAGCATGAAGTTGATCGGCACCAGGATCGCGCCGATCCGGGCCACCGCAAAGCGGAGCGCGGCGAAGCCGTGCGAGTTGCGCGACAGCACCGCGACGCGATCGCCCTTCGCAACGCCAAGCGCGAGCAAGCCACGGCCGAGCCGATTGCAGATCGCGTCCATCTCCGCAAAGCTCCAGCTCACCGCGCCGCAGATCAGCGCGGTCTTGCCGGGGTAGCGCTTCGCCGACCGGCGCAGCAGATCGCCGATGCTGTGCCCGCGGGCGCGCTGGATGGTTGCTGCGATGTCTCCGCTCATTTGTCCCTCCCAAATGTGCTTGTTGTCGTTGTTTTCGTCTTGTCTTGGCCGCGCCGTCGCTATTGCCGGGCGGCGTAAGCGTGTTCCATGTAGGTGTGCTCGACCGAGCGATCGAGCGAGGCGATCTTCTCGAAACCGCGCCGCCAGTCCTGCAGGTGCCGCCGCGTCCACAGCACGCCGGCCTCCTTGTCGCGCCGCTTGATCGCGTCGAGCAGATGATGGTGCGCCTCGACCAGCCGCGCGCCGCCCTCGGGCACGCCGCCCACGATCATCTCGGTGGTCGGAAAGAACAGTTGCGCGGCGGGCTCGCGCGCCAGTTGCAGCACGCGGTTCTGCGAAGCCTTGGCCATCAGCACATGGAATTCCGCATCGAGCTCGGCCAGCGCCGCGGGATTGCCGAAGACAGCTGCGCTGCGCTCGAGATTGCCGGCGAGCTCGGCGATGTTCTCCTCGGTCGCGCGCTCCACCGCGCCCTCGACGCTCGCGACCTCCAGCGTCATCGAGGTCTCGAACAATTCGCGGAACGTCACCTCGTGCAGGATCAGCGCGCGGGACAGTCGCGTCGCGAGCTTGTTGTAGCGCGGCAGGCAGGCCTGCAGCCGGCGGCTGGAATCGCGGCGGATCAGCCCGCCCTCCTCGAGCACGCGAATGCCCTCGCGCACCGTCGAGCGGTTGACGCCGAACTGCGCAACCAGCTGCTGCTCGGTGCCGATCGGCTCGCCCGGCTTGATCCGCCCGTTGATGATCTCGCGTTCGATCGCGTCGGCGACCTTCTGATAGGCCGGCGCGACATCGATACGCCGGAACAGCGGCGTGGTGGGCATCTTCAGCTCCCCCGGACCCCGATTGTCGTTTGTCGGACAAAAGATAGGCGAAGGCCCTTGGGGCGTCAAACGGGCAATATTCGGCCTGATTGTCGCACCCGGGCGGTCGGAATTGACACCGGAACCGGGCAAATCTAGCTTTGTCGGACAAACTGACATAACACCTCGGGGAGGCACACCATCATGAAATCCATCGTCACGAGTCTGTCCGCCGCCGGCCTGATCGCGGCTGTGCTGGCAGGGCCGGTGCTCGCGCAGCAGGCGCCGCTCAAGATCGGCGTGCTCACGGATTTCCAGTCGGTCTATTCGGACATCGGCGGCGCCGGCAATGTCGAGGCCACCAAGATGGCGATCGAGGAGTTCGGCGGGTCGATGTTCGGCAAGCCGATCGAGCTCGTCACCGCCGACGCCCTCAACAAGGCCGACGTGGCCGCCACCATCACCCGCAAATGGTACGAGGCCGAGAATGTCGACATGATCATCGACCTGCCGACCTCGGCGACCGCGCTCGCCGGCATGGAGATGTCGAAGCAGTTCGAGAAGATCATGATCGTGACGGATGCGGCGAGCTCCGACATCACCGGCAAGTCCTGCTCGCCCTACACGCTGCACTGGACTTACGACACCTACGCCAACGCCCACACCGTCGGCAGCGCGATCGTGAAGAACGGCGGCGATACCTGGTTCTTCATCACCGCCGACTATCTGTTCGGCCATTCGATCGAACGCGACACCGGCGACGTGGTCCGCGCCGCCGGCGGCAAGGTGCTCGGCAGCGCGCGGCATCCGCTCAACACGCCGGACTTCTCGTCCTTCCTGCTGCAGGCGCAGGCCTCGAAGGCCAAGATCATCGGCATGGCCAATGGCGGCGCCGACACCATCAACACCATCAAGCAGGCCTCCGAATTCGGCATCGTCGCGGGCGGGCAGAACCTCGCCGGCATCGTGATGTTCATCTCGGATATCCACAGCCTCGGGCTCAAGCTCGCGCAGGGCCTGATCATCACCGAGGCCTACTACTGGGATCTCAACGACCGCACCCGCGCCTTCGGCAAGCGCTTCTTCGAGCGCATGAAGCGGATGCCGACGATGAACCAGGCCGCGACCTACAGCGCCACCCTGCACTACCTCAACGCGGTGAAGGCCGCCGGCACCAAGGAGACCAAGCCGGTGCTGGCCAAGATGCGCGCGACCCCGGTCCGCGACGCCTTCACTGACAACGGCCTGGTGCGCGAGGACGGCCGCATGGTGCACTCAATGTTCCTGTTCGAGGTCAAGAAGCCCGAGGAATCGAAGGCGCCGTGGGATTACTACAAGGTGCTCGCCGAAGTGCCCGGCGACCAGGCGTTCCGGCCGCTGAAGGACGGCGGCTGCCCGCTCATCAAGTAGGCGAACAGGATCATGGCCGGGGTCCGGGACCTCGGCCAAGGCATTCAAATGATTGGGAAAAGGCTGGCAGGAGTGGCAGGGCTCGAACCTGCGACCCCCGGTTTTGGAGACCGGTGCTCTACCAATTGAGCTACACTCCTGCAGGGAACCCGCGTCGCCGCCGGTTCGCGCCGTTTCAAGCACAGGGCATGGCCGGTTTGCAAGGGCGAAGCGGTGAAGCTTCTGTTCATTGCAAAACTTCTGCGCCAGACTTCGGCGATCACCCCGTGTCGGCACCTCGCCGCAAGAATCAAGAACCAGGGAGAGACCATGAACGCCCAAACCGCCACCAAGCACGCCGCCAGCCCGACCACCCCCTCTCTTCCCCTCGCCAAGCCCGAATCGATCGGATTGTCGAGCGTGCGGCTGCAGGCGATGTCCGACACCTTCCGCCGCGAGGTCGACAAGGGAACCGTGCCCGGCGTGACGGTGCTGGTGGCGCGGCGCGGCCAGATCGGCTGGTTCGACGCGATCGGCCGGCAAAGCCCGACCGCCTCGGCGCCAATGGCCCATGACACGATCTTCCGCATCTTCTCGATGACCAAGCCGATCGTCTCGGTCGGCATCATGCAGCTGGTGGAGGACGGCCACTTCCTGCTCAACGACCCAGTCGCGAAATTCATCCCCGAATTCGCCGAGACCAAGGTCGGCGTCGACAACAACGGCAAGCTCGAGCTGGTACCCGTGCAGCGGCAGATGACGATCCAGGACCTGCTTCGCCACACGTCTGGGCTTACTTATGACCACACCGGCAACGGCCCGGTGCAGCAGCTCTACCAGCAGTCGCGGCTGCGCAGCCGCAAGATCACCAATGCCGAGCACGCCACCATGCTCGCCGGCATGCCGCTGGTTTGCCAGCCCGGCGCCGAGTGGAACTACAGCCGCTCCACCGACATACTCGGCCGCATCATCGAGGTCGTCAGCGGCAAGACGCTCGGCGCGTACCTCACTGAGCACATCCTCTCGCCGCTGCAGATGACCGAGACCGCCTTCCACACCGGAGAAGCCAATGCCGGCCGCCTCGCCGAGGCCTTTGCCAACGATCCCTGGACCAACGACAAGGTGCAGCTGTTCAACATGCTGGAGAAGCCGGCGATGGAATCCGGCGGCGGCGGCCTGGTTTCGACCACGATGGACTATGCCCGCTTCGCGCAGATGCTGCTGAACGGCGGCTCGCTCGACGGCACCAGGATCATCGGCCGCAAGACGCTCGAATTCATGGCCTCCGATCACCTCGGCGCCGGCGTGAAGATCCAGGGCACGCTGGTGTCGCCCGGCCACAGTTTCGGCCTCGGCTTCGCCGTGCGCATGCAGCAGGGCATCGCGCCGTTCTCCGGCTCGGTCGGCCAGTATTTCTGGAGCGGCATGGCCGGCACCTTCTTCTGGATCGATCCGAGCGAAGACCTGATCGCGGTCTTCATGATGCAGGGCCCGGGCCAGCGCGAATATACCCGCTCGCTGGTGCGCAACGGGGTGTATGCGGCGGTGGAGTAGTCCGTCATTCCGGGGCGCGAACCTAAGATGCGCAATCGCGCATCGGGGAATCTCGCGCAACAACATCGAGATTCCGGGTTCAGCCCTGCGGGCTGCCCCGGAATGACGAGTGATGCTCAGCTGATCGTCGCGCCGCCGTCGATCACGATGGTCTGGCCGGTCATGAAGTCGCCGGCGCGCGAGCCCATCATCACGGCGGCGCCAGCGATCTCGTCCGGCACGCCGATCCGCAGCAGCGGCGAGCGTGCGGTCGAGGCCTTCAGATTGTCCGGATTGTCCCACAGCGCCTTCGCGAAGTCGGTCTTGATCAGGCCGGGCGCGATGCAGTTCACGCGGATATTGTGCTTGCCGTATTCGCAGGCGAGGTTGCGCGCGAGCTGCATGTCGGCAGCCTTGGAGATCGCGTAGGCGCCGAGGATGGTCGAGCCCTTCAGGCCGCCGATCGAGGACACGATGATGATCGAGCCGTCCTTGCGCTCGATCATCTGCGGCACCACCATCGAGATCAGCCAGTTGTTGGCGACGATGTTGTTGTCGAGGATCTTGCGGAACTGATCGTCGGAGATGCCGGCGAGTGGACCGTAATACGGGTTCGACGCCGCGTTGCAGACCAGCACGTCGATCTTGCCGAAGGCGCGGTTGCTCTCGTCGACCAGGTTCTGCAGGTTTTCCTTCGACGAGATGTTTGCCGCGATCGCAACCGCGGTGCCCTTGCCGTAGCTGTCGTTGATCTCCTTCGCCACCTGCTCGCAGACGTCAGCCTTGCGCGAGGAGATCACGACCTTGGCGCCGTGCTCGGCCATGCGCTCGGCGATCGCGCGTCCGATGCCGCGCGTCGAGCCGGTGATGACGGCGACTTTTCCCTTCATGTCGAACAAGGTCATGTTTCTCTCCCTGATGTTAAGTGTTCGTCTTAGCGTCATTCCGGGGCGACGCACCAGCGTCGACCCGGAATCTCGAGATTCCCCGATGCGCAATTGCGCATCTGCGGTCTGGTCCTTCGGACCATCCCGGAATGACGATCACGCAAGCTTGCTCGCCGGCCTGACTTCAGGCCCGGACGGCTGATGCATCGCGGCGTGGCGCGGATCGGCAATCCACGGCTGCTGGTTCACCATCGGCAAGCGCCAGGTCGACAGGCCGGCGCTCGCGATGTGATCGAGCCGCGTCACCGAGACATTATCGATATCGAACGACAGCCCCCTGTCCGGCTGGCCGCCGAGCGCCAGCCCGACCGCGGCCTTGATCACGCCGCCATGGCCGACGGCGATGATATTCCTGCCCGCTTCCGCGGCGGTGATCCGCACAATGGTGCGGCAGACGCGGGTGTAGAGATCCATGTAGCTCTCGCCGCCGGGCGCGGGATCGTTGACGTCGGCGAACCAGGCCGTACCCGGCGGACGACTGGCGAGAAACGCGGCGCGGTTCATACCCTGCCATTGGCCGAGATGCTGCTCGGCGAAGTCGCGTTCCTGCGTCATGCTTTCAGGCTTTGGAAACCCGGCAGTCCAGATCGCGTCCGCAGTCTTGTGTGTGCGCTTCAAATTGCTCGAATACCAGACCGCATCGCGCGGCAGCATCTTGGCGACCGCCTCGAACACCTCGACATCGCCGGTGTCGCAGTCGATATCCTCTTGTCCGTAGATGTTGCCGCCGTCGCTGCGCACCGGCGCGTGACGAACCCACCACCACCGCGTCACCGTCACCTCAGGCTTGTCTGGATTGGACATCGGATGAGCCCTTCAATAGTGTCCCGTCTCGCTGTACGTCACGCCGCACACCGTCTCAAGTGCTTCGGACGTTTGAAATTTTGTTTGAATTCCGCCGCGCGGCAGACTCGCCAAGGACCACCCGAACTAATCACGTGAACAGGGAGAAACTCATGGGCCGCCTCGAAGGCAAATCCGTCATCATCACCGGCGCTGGCAGCGGCATCGGCCGCGCCGCCTCGCTGCTGTTCACCAGGGAAGGCGCCAAGCTGATCGCGGTCGATCGCACCGAGGGCGTCAACGAGACCGCCAAGCTGGTGCGCGATGCCGGCGGCACCGTCGAGGCCGTCACCGCCGATGCCGGCTCGGAGAGCGACGTGAAGGCCTTCATCGAGAAGGCGGTTTCGAAGTACGGCAAGCTCGATGCGATCTGGGCCAATGCCGGCGTCAGCGGCGGCCTCGTCCCGCTCGCCGACCAGACCGTCGAACATTGGCAGGAAGTGCTGCGCGTCAATCTGATCGGCCCGTTCCTCGCGATCAAGCATTCGATTCCGCATATGACGAAGCAAGGTTCCGGCTCGATCGTCTGCACCGCCTCCGTCGCGGGCCTGAAGTCGGGTGCCAGCGGACATCCCTACGGCGCGAGCAAGGCCGGCGTCATCAGCCTGGTGCAGACCACCGCCTACTCGCTCTCCGGCACCGGCGTGCGCATCAATGCGGTGTGCCCGGGCCTGATCGAAACCGGCATGACCAAGCCGGTGTTCGATCGCGCCAAGGAGCGCGGCACCCAGGACAAGATCGGCCAGCTCAATCCGCTCAAGCGCGCCGGCCAGCCGCACGAGCTCGCCGCGATGGGATTGTTTTTGGCGAGCGATGAAGCGTCCTACGTCAACGGCCAGGCCATCCCGGTCGACGGCGGCCTCACCGCATCGATGCCGTATACGGGCAAGCCGATCTAGCAAGGGCAGTCTCCAGTGGTTATCCCGGCTGCGGCCCCGATGGCTCCACATTCACGACCGTCGTCCCGGCGAAGGCCGGGACCCATAATCACAGGGTCGAGTGGTTGAAGAAGGCTGTTGCCCCAGCGTCGCGCATTCATTGGCATTTGGGGTAATGGGTCCCGGCCTTCGCCGGGACGACGCTGGAGATGGTTCGCATTCAAGTGCCAAACAATGCGGTGTCATCACCTGCGCATACGCATGCGGGTGATCCAGTACTCCAGAGACGTCTGTGCTTGGGCCGAGAGGCCGCGGCGTACTGGATCGCCCGGTCCGAGCCGGTCGATGACAGCCGAGAATGGGGAACAGTTTCGCATTCTCGCGACATGAATCGCCCGAGTCTTGCCTTTCGTTCCGCTCCAGGTCCGCGCAACCGCGCGACCCGATGATAAACTTCACGAAACCCATCATCTCACCGCGCGGATATATTAGATGGGTTTCGCTTCGCTCTACCCATCTACACGCCTGGACCTCCAATAACCGCTGGCAACGGTCCGAATATTGCTTGGCCTCGGCAGGCCCACCAGCTGTTATACTTCGCTGGCAGGATCGCTCGCACACTCGTCATTCCTCGCACAATCCCTCGCAAACGAACAGGCAATGCAAAATCAACGTTCCGACCGCATCCGCAAGCTATTGGCCGACCTCGTCGCGTTCGACACCGTCAGCGACCGCAGCAATCTGCCCCTGATCGACTACATCGAGCGCTACCTCGCCTCGCTTGGCCTCGCGGGGCAACGCATCGTCGATGAAACCGGGCAGAAATCCTCGTTGTGGGTCACTGTCGGCCCTGAGGACAAGGCCGGGCTGGTGCTGTCGGGGCATACCGATGTCGTGCCAGTTGTGGGACAGGACTGGAGCCACAACCCGTTCGAGCTCGTCGAGCGCGACGGCCGGCTGTACGGCCGCGGCACCACCGACATGAAGGGCTTTGTCGCCGTCTGCCTCGCGATGGTTCCCGAGATGCTCGCGGCCGATCTGAAGACGCCGATCAATCTTGCCATCTCCTATGACGAGGAGATCGGTTGCGTCGGCGTGCGTCCGATGCTGCGCGAGGTCGCGCGCAAGCCGATCAAGCCGCTCGGCTGTTTCGTCGGCGAGCCGACCCAGATGCAGGTGATCATCGGGCACAAGGGCAAGCATGGCGTGCGCGCCACGTTCCGCGGGCTCGCCCGCCACTCCTCGATCGCGCCCGACGGCGTCAACGCCATCGAATATGCCGCCGACCTGATCGCCGAAATCCGCCGCCGCGCCGCGTTGCTGACCGCGGATGCCGAACAAGGCAGCCTCTACGATGTCCCGCACTCGACCCTGCTCACCAGCATCGTGCATGGCGGCGCCGCGCTGAACATCGTGCCGGACCAATGCGTGGTGGAATTCGAGTGCCGCGGCATCGGCATCACCGAGTCGAGAGAGGTGACGGACGCGATCATCGCCTGGGCCAAGGCCGAGATCGAGCCTGACATGCGCAAGCGGCATCCGGACTGCGGCATCGACTTCGAGGAGATCCTCGACTACCCCGCGCTCGACACCGCCGCCGACGCCGCCATCGTCACGCTCGCCAAGCAATTTGCCGGCCGCAACGACCACGCCAAGGTTGCCTTCGGCACCGAGGCCAGCCTGTTCGTCAGCATGGCGGACGTGCCGTCCGTTGTGGTCGGCCCCGGCTCGATCGCACAGGCGCATACGCCGGATGAGTTCGTCGAGATGTCGCAGCTCGAGGCGTGCGGCGCATTCGTCGCACGGCTGATCGCACATTGCGCCAAGTGATTTGCAAATGATTGCGTAGGATCACGGATGCCTCACAACCCGTCCGGCGGTAGCCCCGGTCCCGTTGCGGCGGGACGGAGCTTGTCGCGCTTGCGCTCGCGGTAGAAGGCATAGAGGCCGGAGGCCACGATGATCGCGGCGCCCGCGAGCATCGGACCGTCGGGCTTGTGGCCGAAGGCGAGATAGCCCGTCAGCATCGCCCACGGCAGCGCGGTATAGCGGAACGGCGCCACCGCCGAGATGTCGCCTGTGCGCAGCGACACGATGATGCACTGATAACCGATCAGGATCAGGACCGCGGCCAATATGAGCAGACCGAGCGCGGTGCCGGACGGCGGCCGCCAGCCGCCGAGCGGGACAAGGACGACAGCACCCGCCGTCGTCACGGTCATGGTGGTGAGCAGCGTGATGAACACGGTCGGCAGCTCTTTCGGGATACGGCGGGTGGCGAGATCGCGCACCGCGCAGAAGCCGACCGACGCCAGCGCCAAGAGTGCAGCCTGGCTAAAGCCTCCCGCACCGGGCCGAACGATGACAAGCACCCCGATGAAGCCGGCCGCGATCGCAAGCCAGCGCCGCCAGCCGACCGGCTCGCCGAACACCAGCGCCGCACCGAGCGTGATGACCAGCGGCAGCGCCTGGAAGATCGCCGAGGCGTTGGCGAGCGGGATCTGCGCGATCGCGGAGAGATAGGTTAGCGTGCCGCCGATCTCGCCAAGGACGCGCAGCCCGACCGGCCAGATCAGCAGCACGCTGAAACTGCGCAGCGCGTCACGGTACCAGGCGAGCGCCGCGACCAGCACCATCGCAACCAGGCCGCGCACCAGCAGGATCTCGCCGATGTTGAGCTCCGCCGACACCGCCTTGGTGATGGTGTCGTTGACCGTGAAGCTGGCCATGGCCGCAGCCATGAACAGGCTGCCGCGAAGATTGGAGGAAAGAGCCAAAATGAAAATGTCCGATCAGGACCAGGGCGGGCGTTGACCGGACTGACTTGCCAAAGCGGCAGCGCGAACTCAAGTCACAGATGGCTACAATGCGGAAACATGCCGCACCTTGCAGCGGCGGCGCGAGCCTTTGGAATCGCGATCGGCCTGCTGCTCCCTCGCGCCGCTCTTGCCGGGTCAAGACGAGCGCAGCTCGCTCTTAGTGGGTTGAGTGAAGGGCTTGCTCCGCACAGACGGCGGCAAACGAGTTGCGGAGACTCCCCCTCACCCGGATCGCACTTCGCTTCGCTGCATGCGATCCGACCTCTCCCCGCAAGCGGGGCGAGATAAGAAGAAAAGCGGCGCGAGCCCTGTTGGATCGCGCCGCATTCTTGGATCAGGTTGCGCCGGCCTTCTGCGCGTATTCCCATGACGCCTGCGACAGCGGCACGGTGCGCTTGGCCGACTCGAGGGCCTTGGCATTCGCCGCGGTGCCGTCGCGAACCCGGCCCGCGATGCCCTGCGTGATGCCGGCAAGGCGGAACAGGTTGTAGGAGAAATACCAGTTCAGGTCCGGCACCGGGATGCCGGTCACGTCGCAATAGATCTGCGCCGCTTCATCCTGGCTCGGAATGTTCAATGCCTTGAGGTCGGCATTGACGAGGCCCGGCATGGTCCACTGCATCAACAGGTAGGTGAAGTCGGCCATGGGATCGCCGAGCGTCGACAATTCCCAGTCCAGCACCGCCTGCACCCGCGGCTCGGTGGCGTGGAAGATCATGTTGTCGAGGCGATAGTCGCCATGCACAATCGAGACGCGCTTCTGCTCCGGAACGGTTTTCGGCAGCCACTCGGCGAGCTTCTCGAATTCGGGAATGTGCTGCGTTTCGGAGGCGCGGTACTGCTTGGTCCAGCGATCGACCTGCCGCGCAAAATAATTGCCGGGCTTGCCGAAGTCGCCGAGGCCGATCGTCTCGGGATTGAACAGATGAAGCTTGGCCAGCGTCTCGATCTTGCTGGCGAAGATCTTGCGGCGCGCGTCGGGCTCCTGGCTCGGCAGCGTCGGATCCCAGAACACCCGCCCCTCCTCCATCGACATGACGTAGAAGGCCGAGCCGATCACTGCATCGTCGGTGCACAGGGCGTAGGCTTTCGCGACCGGGAAATTCTGCTTGCCGAGCGCCGCGATCACGCGGAACTCGCGATCGACCGCATGCGCCGACGGCAACAATTTACCGAACGGCTTGCGCCGCATCACATAGTTGCGCCCGGGGCTCTCGAGCTTGTAGGTCGGGTTGGACTGGCCACCCTTGAACTGCAGGACCGTGAGCGGCCCCTGATAGCCTTCGACGTGTTCCCTCATCCAGGCGTCGAGACTAGCCTCGTTGATACGATGGCGCTCCTCGACTTCCCTTGTGCCGGAAAATTCTTCGTCTTTCCTGACGCCGTCCGCCACGATGACGCTCCCTCAACTCGATTTTTCAAGGAGCGCGTCGGGGCGCTCCCTCAATCAGGCTGGCACGCCAGCCTGATCTCTCTTTTTCATTCTGAGCACGATGTGCGCGCGAACGCCATGCGTTCCGCATCATGCTCAGTGCGACGTGTTTGCATACTTCCGAAGTTCAAGTCTGGCAATGGCGCGATTGTGCACCTCGTCCGGACCGTCCGCCAGGCGCAGCGTGCGGATGTGGGCATAGGCGCGGGCGAGCCCTGCTTCGTCGGAGACGCCGCCGCCGCCAAAGGCCTGGATCGCCTGGTCGATGATCTTGAGCGCCATGTTGGGAGCTGCGACCTTGATCATCGCGATCTCGGCCTGTGCGGTCTTGTTGCCGACCTTGTCCATCATGTCGGCGGCCTTGAGGCAGAGCAGACGGTTCATCTCGATGTCGGTGCGGGCATCGCCGATGCGCTGCTCCCAGACCGAATGCTCGATGATCTTCTTGCCGAACGCGGTGCGCGAGGCGAGCCGCTTCACCATCTTCTCCAGCGCCTCCTCGGCCTGGCCGATGGTGCGCATGCAGTGATGGATGCGGCCCGGACCGAGACGGCCCTGGGCGATCTCGAAGCCGCGGCCTTCGCCGAGCAGGATGTTTTCCTTCGGCACGCGGACGTTCTCGAGCAGCACCTGGGCGTGGCCGTGCGGCGCATCGTCGAAGCCGAACACCGGCAGCATCTTCTCGACCTTGATGCCGGGGGTATCGAGCGGCACCAGGATCTGCGACTGCTGCTGATGCTTGGCGGCGTTGAAGTCGGTCTTGCCCATCAGGATCGCGATCTTGCAACGAGGATCGCCGACGCCCGACGACCACCATTTGCGGCCGTTGATGACGTAGTGATCGCCGTCCTTCTCGATCCGGGTCTCGATGTTGGTGGCGTCGGACGAAGCGACCGCCGGCTCGGTCATCAGGAAGGCGGAGCGGATCTCGCCGTCCATCAGCGGGCGCAGCCATTTGCGCTTCTGCTCCTTGGTGCCGTAGCGGATGAACACTTCCATGTTGCCGGTATCGGGAGCGGAGCAGTTGAACACTTCCGAAGCCCAGGAGATGCGACCCATCTCTTCCGACAGCAGCGCGTATTCGAGATTGGTCAATCCCGCGCCGTGGAATTCATCGTCCTCATGCGAGGACGGCGGCATGAACATGTTCCAGAGGCCTTCGGCCTTCGCCTTCTTCTTCAGATCCTCGAGGATCGGGATCACCTTCCAGCGCGGGCCCTCGGCATCCTGCTTGTCGTAGATCGGCACGGCGGGCCGAACGTGCGTTTTCATGAAGGCCTGAACGCGCTCCAGCCACTCCTTCTGCTTGGGCGACATCGTGAAATCCATGGGACGCTCCTCGTTTCCTAGACTTGGGCCGCTGACCTGGGCCGTAGCCATTTCCCGACATTGTTGACCCCGCCTCAGCGGCTCGCAAGGGCGTTCGCGAAAGGGCGGCGGCGGTGTGCCAGAATGCTGCCCCGCGATCCGCGGATTGACATTTCCGACCGTTCAAACGATAGTTTCATACAAATGTTTGAAATGCAACCTTGCGTTCGTCATTCCGGGGCAGCCCGCCGGGCTGAACCCGGAATCCGGAAATTGTGGAGCGAGATTCCGGGTTCGATGCTGCGCATCGCCCCGGAATGACCGGAGGCTCTCAGCCATGGCCAGCGACCAGACCCGATCCGCCATTCTCGCCGCCGCCGAGCGGCTCTATGCCGACCGCGGCTTCGGCGACGTCACGCTGCGCGACATCGTCGCGGAAGCGAACGTCAACCTCGCTGCGGTGAACTATCATTTCGGCTCCAAGGACGAATTGATCGCGGAGCTGTTCGTCACCCGCAGCATCCAGACCAACCGCGAGCGCCTCAACGAATTGCGGGCGGCGGAGGAAAAAGGCGGCGGCCGCGCCTCGATCGAGGACATCATGCGCGCCCTCGTCGGCCCCACCCTGCGCGGCTGCCTCGGGCCGGATCGCGAGGGCTCGACCGCGGCGCGGTTCATGATCCGCGCCTCGATCGAATCCGTGCCGCCGATCCGCCGCATCAAGAATCGCGAGGTCGATCACCTGCGCAAGTTCGCCGCGGCGATGCGCCGCGCGATGCCGGCCAGCAGCGACACCGAGCTCTATTGGGGCCTGCACTTCGCGCTCGCGATGGCGCACCACACCATCCGCGAGAAGGAACGCCTGCTGCGGCTGTCGGAAGGCAAATGCGATCTGGACGACGTCCGCGGCATCATCGATCGCGTGGTCACGGTCTCGGTGATGGCGCTGACGATGGGCGACGTGCCGAGCAAGCCAGCGCCGCGACCGGTCGCGATGCACGGGCGGCTGACGCGGCAGGATTTGTGAAGCGAGGGCGCCGCTGCGGCGCCCTGCCCTTACACCATCGCGATGCAGTCGATCTCGACGTCGAATGACCCGGTCCATTCCGGGATGCAGACGAAGATCCGCGCCGGCGGCTGGTGCGGGAAGTACCTTGCATAGACTGCATTGAAGGTTGTGAAGTGCTTTGCCGAAGTGCAGAACACGTTGCACTTCATCACATTGTCGAGCGTGGCGCCGGCCGCCTCGAGGCATTGCTTGAGCTGCTCCATGACCAGCTCGCTTTGCCGCTCGATCGACGCGCCGGCGGCGAACTCGCCGGTCGCGGGATCGAACGGCGGCAGGCCAGAGACGAACACCATGTTGCCGGCCCGGGTCACCGGCGATGCCGGCGCCTTCCAGCGCTCCAGCCAACTCGAGATCGGTTCGACGCGGACCACTTCCCGTTTCATGATTGGCACCTTCGATGAGGATCGATGGCGCCAACCTAGCAGGCGGATGTCAATGATGCTTCGATGCTGGTCGAAGTGTTGTTGCGGAATGACGACCCTGGTCCCTTCACCCTGGGGAGCGCGCCCTTGCGCGCGTCTCGAAGGGTCGACGGCCACCAGCGGGGCCGTTCATCCTTCGAGGCTCGCAAGAGCTCGCACCTCAGGATGACGGAGAAACTCCACCGCCCGCGGCCTCGAAGTCAGCGCCTACAGAATCCCCTGCGCCTTCAGTCCCTCGACCTTGGCGTCGTCATAGCCGATGGTCGCCAGCACGTCCTTGGTGTCGGCCCCTAACAGCGGCGGGGCGCGGTACTCGGTGATCGGCGTGCCCGAGAAGGTCAGCGCGTTGCGGATCAGCGACAGGTTCGGCTCGAACGGATGGTCGACCTCGACCCGCATGCCGCGCGACTGCACGTGGGGATCGCTGAACACCTGCTCGAAATTGTTGATCGGGCCGGACGGCACGCCGGCCTCCTCGAGCTTCTCCAGCCAGTAGGCCACCGGATGCTTCAGGAACAGCCCGGCGAAGATCGCCATGATCTCCTTGCCGTGCACGACGCGGTCGTTGTTCTTGACGAAGCGCTTGTCGTTCGCGAGCTCGGGCTCGCCGAGCACGGCGCAGGTGCGCTGGAACTGGCCGTCATTGCCGACCACCAGCATCAGCTCGCCATCAGTGCAGCGGAACACGCCGGCCGGCATGCCGCCATTGCCCCAGGTGCCGCGGCGCGGCGGGGTCTTGCCATTGACGAGGTAAATCTGCAGCCAGTGCGACAGCGATGCGATCACCGTGTCGAACAGGCAGACGTCGATGTGCTGCCCTTCCCCGTTGTTGGCGTCGCGATGGTAGAGCGCCGAGAGGATGCCGATCGAGGTGTTCATGCCGGTCATGTAGTCGACGATCGAGGGGCCGACCTTCATCGGGCCCTCGCCCGGCTCGCCGTCGATATGGCCGGTGACGCTCATCAGGCCGCCCATCGCCTGCAGGATCGCATCATAGCCCGCGCGCGGCGCGTAAGGTCCGGTCTGGCCGAAACCCGTCACCGAGCAATAGATGATACCGGGGTTGAGCTGCTTGATGGTCTCGTAGTCGAGACCGTAACGCTTGAGGTCGCCGACCTTGTAGTTCTCCATCATCACGTCGGCCGTCTTGGCGAGCTCGCGGATAATCGCCTGCCCTTCCGGCTTGGCGATGTTGACGGTGACCGACTTCTTGTTGCGGTTGGCGCAGAGGTAGAACGAGTTGTTGTTGTTCTGCTTGCCTTCGGGATCGGTGAGATAGGGCGGGCCGAAGGCGCGGGCATCGTCGCCGCCGCCGGGCCGCTCGATCTTGATCACCTCGGCGCCGAGATCCGCCAGCATCTGGGCCGACAGCGGGCCCGCGAGCACCCGCGTCAGGTCGAGAATCTTGATGCCCGAGAGTGGCAGAGCCGACATGAACCTTCCTCCAAATCTTGCGATATCTTGATTGTGTCGCACCGGGCCGCGTCCTGCCCGTGTCTTGAGCGCGCCAGAGCCTGCCGATACACCATTTTGGTGTCGCGAGCACTGCATTGTCGGCATGTAGCCATCCGCAGACGGCCTATGTACGACGCACCGGGGCAGCCCCGGGGGGAACCAGCTGCGAGAATCGGGCGATTGCCGCCACGCGAAATTGTGAAGATGACCGACACCCATTTGCCTCAGCGTCAGCGGTATTTTGCCGCGACGAGGAGGAAAACATGCGGACGATCACGACGGTCGGGCTGCTGCTGACGCTGCTTGCGGCCGCGATGCCGCCGGTCGGCGCGCGCGGCGGCCACGGCCATGGCGGCGGGCACGCGATGCACGGCATGCACTTGGGCGGCGCCACTGGCGCCGGCAGTTTTGCCGACGACAAGCGCCACGGCAACGACCCCTACACCAAGGCGGCCTCCGACGAAGAGGACCGCCTGCTCAACAGCAAGCTGAAGAGCATCTGCCGCGGCTGCTAGGACGACGTCCAGCGAAGCCGCGCCAGGATCGCGCGGCCCATGATCCAGTCCTTGTCGCTTTCGCTGAGGAACGGAAGCTCCTCGGTGAATTGCGTCACGCGCTGCCGGTAAGTGGCCCGGGCGAATGAGTTGGTTAGATCGGTCCCCCAGTGGCAGCGCTCCGGGCCGTAGGCGTCGAACAGGCGGTGGATGTGCGGGATCACGTCGCGGAATGGATATCGCTCAGTCGAAATCAGCGGGACCGACGACAACTTCACCGATACATTCGCATATTTTGCGAGCGCGGCCGCCTGGACGATAGCCTCCGGCACCATGTTGTTTTCCGATGAGCCGGGACGAGGGCGAAGTCCCGCGCCGACGCCCATGTGATCGATGATGAGCGTAAGTTGCGGGTGCCGCTCGGCGATGCGGGCGAACAGCGACGTCTGCCCCTCAGTGAGAAACATCACCGGCAGGCGGGCCTTCTCCGCCGCCGGCCAGAACCAGTCCGCGGTTCCGTCTGTCAGCCACGCCGCTTCGCCGGGGCCGACGTTCAACCTCACGCCCAGTACGCCGGGCTGGTCGCGCCAAGTCGCAAGCCGTGCCGCGCGGTCGGGCTTGTCGAGGGCGACACGCGCCATGATGGCGAAGCGGCCCGGGTACCGTCTGACTGCCTCCTGGGCATAATCGATGCGCTCACCTTCAAGCGACACTGGCGGAACGATGACAACGCGATCGATGCCAGCCTCGTCCATCAGTGGAATGACACGCTCGATGGTGAAGGGCTCCGGGAGCTGCGGCTTGGCACCGGGGAGCCAGGGTCTCTCCGGAGTGCTTGCCGGCCACAGGTGAACCTGCGAATCGACGATCACTCGTTTTTGCTGCGCGACTGCTACAGTGGCGCGTTGCATTGACAGCGCGACACCGGTCGCGACGGCGCCGGTCAGAAGATGACGGCGTGAAGGCATGTAATGTCCTTCCTGTTCTATGGCTTTGGTCACGACATGATGGTGATCGGCACGGCGCGCCTCAGCAGGGGTAACCGCAAACTGGCTCGCAATATTGAAGATCACATCAGGAAATTGCGGCCGTAGAAATAGGGCTCACGGTCAATTTGCGCCGCAACAATCTTGAATCGCGCATTTCTCGGCTGGGCCCTGGCGCGGCGACCTACGACGCGATCGCCTGCCGCGGCTGCGCGGTGGCGCCGATCAGCTTGCCGATCTCGGGCTTGCAGCCGCCGCAATTGGTGCCGGCCTTCAGACAGCGGCCGATCGCATCGACGCTGTCGGCGCCCTTTTTGATCTCGGCGGTGATCTGGTGCCGTCCGACGCTGAAACAGGAGCAGACGATCGGGCCGACATCCTCGCCCGCGCCGAACGGCCTTCCCGCGAGCAGCGACATCCGCGCATTGGCCGACAATTGCTGCTCGGCGAACAGCCCGGTCAGCCAGGCCCGCGACGGCAGCGCGTGATCGGGCGCGATGAACACGCAGCCCTCGAGCCGGCCGTCGCGCACCGCCGCGTAGCGGAAGCGTCCCGCCGCCGGATCGCGATAGGCGATCCACTCGATCTCGACACCTTCGAGGCCGAGCTGCGCCCTCGCCCAGTCGCGCCAGCTCTCCGGGCGAGTGTCGAGCGCGAGCTCCAGCCGCGTGCAATCGCCGGCCTTGCCATAGACCCAATAGCCGCTTGCCGGACGCCTGATCGCGTCGCGGCTCAGGATGAAGGCGTGCCATTTCGGCGTATAGGGATCGGCCTTGACCGGCGTGTGCTTGGACTCCGGCTGGCCGGACACTGGATCTGTCGCCGGATTGACCAGCGCGTTGACGCGCCCCTCGCCGGCGAACTCCGCGTTCCAGTGCATCGGCACGAACACGCAGCCGCGGCGCTGGTCGGCGCTGACCACGACGCGCGCGATCATCTCGCCCCAGCTGCTGGTCAGCCGCACCAATCCCTCGTTTTGCAGGCCGGCCTGCCGCGCATCCTCCGGGTGAAACTCGGCATAGGGCTCGAACACATGTGCCAGCAGCCGGCCGGTCTTGCCGGTCCGGGTCATGGTGTGCCACTGATCGCGCACACGGCCGGTGTTGAGCACCAGCGGAAAGTCGCGGCTGGTCGCGTGGCGCGCCGCGCGCGGCGCCACCGGCACGAAGCGCGCCTTGCGGTCGGGCGTGAAGAATTGCTGGCTCTCGAACATCCGCGGTGTGCCGGCCGGATGGTCTGACGTCACCGGCCACTGCACCGGCGCCAGCGCGTCATAGGCGGTATCGTCCAGCGCCGCCAGCGCCGAGATGTCGAAATCGCGCCGGCCGCTATTCTCGAAACCCGACAGTTCGGCGTGCTCGCGGAACACCTCGGCCACCGAGGCATAGTCGAAGCCGGAATATCCCATGCGACTGGCGACGTCGCAGATGATGCTCCAGTCGGCGCGCGCCTCGCCCGGCGCTGCGAGAAACGGCCGCTGCCGCGAGATCCGGCGCTCGGAATTGGTGACGGTGCCGTCCTTCTCGCCCCACGCCAGCGCCGGCAGCAGCACGTCGGCATGGCGCGTGGTGTCGGTGTCGCGCATGCAATCCGTCACCACGACGAGCTCGCAGGCGTCGAGCGCGGCGCGCGCGCGATCGGCATCCGGCAGGCTCACCACCGGATTGGTCGAGATGATCCACACCGCCTTGATGCGGCCGTCGGCGATCGCGTCGAACATGTCGACCGCTTTCAGCCCGGCCTTCTCCGCGATCACTGGCGCACGCCAGAACCGCTGCACCAGCTCGCGATGCGCGGGATTCTCGATCTCCATATGCGCGGCGAGCTGGTTGGCGAGCCCGCCGACCTCGCGGCCGCCCATCGCGTTGGGCTGGCCGGTCAGCGAGAACGGCCCCATGCCGGGACGGCCGATGCGTCCAGTCAAGAGATGGCAATTGATGATGGCGTTGACCTTGTCGACGCCGCTCGACGACTGGTTGATGCCTTGCGAATACAGCGTGACGACGCGCTCGGTGCGCGTGAACCAGTCGAAGAACAGCCCGACCGCGCCTTCGGTCAGGCCGCAGGTCGCCGCGGTCTGCGCCACGGTCTGGCCGCCGACCTGCTTCAGCGCGTCGACCACACCCGTCGTGCAATTGCCGACAAAGCCGCGGTCGACCGCGTTGCTGCCGGCGAGAAAGGCGAACAGGCCGTTGAACAGCACGGAATCGCTGCCCGAGCGCAGCGGCAGATGCAGATCGGCGCCCTCGCAGGTCGCGGTGCTGCGCGGATCGATCACCACGATCTTGCAGGCCGGATTCTTCTCCTTCGCCGCCAGCATGCGCTGGTGCAGGATCGGATGGCACCAGGCGGCGTTGGAGCCCACCAGCACGAGTAAGTCCGCCTGCTCGAGATCCTCATAGCAGCCCGGCACGGTGTCGCTGCCGAACGCGCGCTTGTGCCCCGCGACGCTGGAGGCCATGCACAGCCGCGAATTGGTGTCGATATTGGCGGTGCCGACGAAGCCCTTGGCGAGCTTGTTGATGACGTAATAGTCCTCGGTCAGCAGCTGGCCGGAAACATAGAACGCGACCGCGTCGGGCCCGTGCTCGCGTATGATCCTGCTAAAGCCATCGGCGACGCGATCGAGCGCGTCGTCCCATGACGCCGGCGCGCCGTCCACCATCGGCTCGAGCAGACGCCCCTCGAGATCGATGGTCTCGGCGAGCGCCGAGCCCTTGCTGCAGAGCCGGCCGAAATTGGCCGGATGCTGCCTGTCGCCCTCGACGGTGACGGCACCGGCCGCGCCCTTCGACGCGATGACGCCACAGCCGACACCGCAATAGGGACACGTGGTCTTGACGGACATTGCCTGACCGCTCAGCTCACCGCGGCCGGCTGCCGCACCGACAGCCAGACAACGCCGTTCTCGACCTTGGCCGGATGGGTATGGGTGCAGCCTTCGTCGGGCGCGACGGCCTGCCCGCTCGCCAGTTCGATGACGAAGTTATGCAGCGGACAGGTCACGCGCTTGTTGTGCACGATGCCCTGCGACAGCGGCCCGCCCTTGTGCGGGCAGCGGTCGTCGAGCGCGAACACCTCGTCGCTCTCGGTCCGGAACACTGCGATGTTGCCGCCCGGCGTGCGCACCACGCGCGAGCCGAGCCGCGGAATGTCGGTCAATGCGCCGATTTCGATCCACTGAGTCATGCGAGCTCCAATTCGGCGAGAGGCGCGAACTCGTTGCGGTCGACGCCGCGGCTGGCACGCTCGGCCCACGGATCGGTCTGCGCGAACTGCTGCGAATAGGCAAAGCGAGCGAACAGCGCCTTGCGGTTCGCAACGTCGTCGACCACCCGCTTCCTGATCTGCTCGAGACCAACGCGGTCACACCATTTGTACATGCGCTCCAGATACCAGCCCTCCTCGCGGTAGAGCTGGGTCAGCGCCACGATCACCTCGAGGCATTCGTCCTCGGTCTCGACCTTGGTCAGGAACTCGGTGCCCTTGATGTGCAGTCCGGCGGCACCGGCGAAATGGATCTCGTAACCGGAATCGACGCAGACCACGCCGACGTCCTTGCAGGTCGCTTCCGCGCAGTTGCGCGGGCAGCCGGAGACGCCGAGCTTGACCTTGGCCGGCGTCCACGAGCCCCACATGAACTTCTCGAGCTTGACGCCGAGGCCGGTGGAATCCTGGGTGCCGAAGCGACACCATTCGGAGCCGACGCAGGTCTTCACCGTGCGCAGGCCCTTGGCGTAGGCGTGGCCCGACACCATGCCGGCGTCGTTGAGGTCGGCCCACACCGCCGGCAGGTCCTCCTTCTTGACGCCGAGCAGGTCGATGCGCTGGCCGCCGGTGACCTTCACCGTCGGGATGTTGAACTTCTCGGCGACGTCGGCGATCGCGCGCAGCTCGCTCGGCGTCGTGACGCCGCCCCACATCCGCGGCACGACCGAATAGGTGCCGTCCTTCTGGATGTTGGCGTGGACGCGCTCGTTGATGAAGCGCGACTGCTGATCGTCGCGATATTCGCCGGGCCAGGTCGCGAGCAGATAGTAATTCAGCGCCGGACGGCAGGAGTGACAGCCGTTCAGGGTCTTCCACTCCATGAAGCGCATGACCGCGGGAATGGTCTTGAGCTGCTGCTCGACGATCACGCGGCGAACATCGTCGTGGCTGTGATCGGTACATTTGCACAGCGGCTTGACCTTCGGCGCCGCCGAATAGTCGCCGCCGAGCGTGAACGCCAGCACCTGCTCGACAAGGCCGGTGCAGGACCCGCAGGACGACGATGCCTTGGTATGGGCGCGGACGTCGTCGAGCGTGAACAGCTTCTTCTCGCTGATCGCCTTGACGATGGCGCCCTTGCAGACGCCGTTGCAGCCGCAGATCTCGGTCTCGTCGCTCATCGCGGCAACCGAGCTCTGGCCGCTGACGCCGCCATCGCCGAGATTGGCGGCGCCGAACACCAGGCGCTCGCGCATATGCGAGACGTCGGTGCCGTCGCGCAGGTGCTGGAAGTACCAGGGGCCGTCGATGGTGTCGCCATAGAGCACGGCGCCGACGATCTTCTTGTCCTTCAGGATGATGCGCTTGTAGACGCCGCGGTTGGCGTCCTGCAGCACGATCTCCTCCTTGTCCGGCCCCGGCGCGAAGTCGCCGGCCGAGAACAGGTCGATGCCGGTGACCTTCAGCTTGGTCGAGGTGACCGAGCCGTCATAGGTGGCGAAACCCTTCATCGCGAGGTGGTTGGCGCAGACCTTGGCCTGGTCGAACAGCGGCGCGACGAGACCGTAGGTCTGGCGGCGGTGCTGCACGCACTCGCCGACCGCGTAGATGCGGCCGTCATAGGTCTGCATGGTGTCGGAAACGACGATGCCGCGCTCGCAGTAGAGCCCGGCCTTCTTGGCGAGCTCGAAATTCGGACGGATGCCGACCGCCATCACCACCAGATCGGCCGGCAGCTCGGTGCCGTCGCCGAAGCGCACGCCGGTGACGCGGTCCTCGCCCAGGATGGCCTGGGTCTGCGCCGGCATCTTGAACACCATGCCGCGCTCTTCCAGCGACTTGCGCAACAGGCCGCCGGCCACTGGATCGAGCTGACGCTCCATCAGCGTGTCGAGCAGATGCACGACCGTGACGTTCATGCCGCGCTTCATCAGCCCATTGGCGGCCTCGAGGCCCAACAGGCCGCCGCCGATCACCACCGCGTTGCGATAGTCGGTCGAGGCCTTGATCATGCGATCGACGTCGTAGATGTCGCGGAAGCCGATCACGCCTGGCAGTTCCTTGCCCGGCAGCGGCAGCATGATCGGGTTTGAGCCCGTCGCGATCAGCAGGCGGTCATAGGGCACGCGCTCGCCGGCTTCGGTGACGACCTCGCAGGTGCGACGGTCGATCATGGTGATCGTCTCGCCCTTGCGCAGCGTGATGTTGTTGTCCTCGTACCAGTCGACGGTGTTGAGCATGATGTCGTCGACGGTCTTCTCGCCGGCGAGCACCGGCGACAGCAGGATGCGGTTGTAATTGCCGTAGGGCTCGGAGCCGAACACCGTGATGTCGTAGAGATCGGGCGCGCGCTCCAGCAGCGCCTCGACCGTCCGGATGCCGGCCATCCCGTTGCCGATCACCACGAGCTTCTGCTTGGTCACTTTGTCGAGCATGGTCTGCCTTTCAATTCCGACGGCGCTGCGCAGCGACGCGGCGTGCGTCGTTGATGGGCACCGATAAAGGTTTGGAGTTGTAGGAAGCCCAGCCGCGGGCGCAGACCGTCTTCGATGACGACCGATGTTCCGTTGTTGATTGATATTCAAAACGCGTGCCAACTCGCGGCGGGCAAATCCGGCCGCAAAATCAAGAGGTTTCCGGCCGATCAAAATCCACCGGTCCGCGCGCCGCGCCGACAGCCGGCCGAAATTTTAGCCACGCCGATGATCTCTTGTGCACAGCATCGCCGGCCGCGATGGCGATCGCGAAATCGCATTTGATGCGCGATCGCACGGACTTGGCGCATCGCACAAAAAAACACCAGCGTGCGCGTTTGCGCGGCGGCACTTGCCGCAAGCCATGCCACGCGCGGCGGCGGAACGCTGTTCGCGATTGCGCGGCAACGTCTTGCGACTGCACGGCAAAGCGACGGACGTGATCGATGGCACGGTAATTGCTGACCGCAGCTGTTGACGGAGTGCGTCTCAACGACGAGCGCACTCCCATTCACCAACATTCCATTTGTCTGCGCCTGAGATGGCCGCGCTTTCGCGGCTGCCTCCGCCGCATCAACGCGAGATGCTTGCGATGAAGCTAGCCGAGTTCAAGAAGGCAGGTCACTGGCCGACACTGCTTGCCGCGTTCCTGTACTTCGACATCAGTTTCATGGCGTGGGTCGCGCTCGGACCGCTGATCGTCTACATCGCGCGAGACATGAATCTGGCCGTGAACGAGAAGTTCACCCTGGTCGCCATTCCCGTGCTGGCCGGCGCGCTGCTGCGCGTGCCGATGGGCATTCTCGCCGACATCATCGGCGCCAAGCGTACCGGCATCATCGCCCAGCTCGTCGTGATCGCCGCGACTGCTGCGGTGTGGCACTTCGGGCTGACCAGCAAGCTCGCGATCGAGCTGTTCGGGCTTGCGCTCGGCGTCGGCGGCGCCTCGTTCGCCGTCGCCCTGCCCCAGGCGAGCCGCTGGTATCCGCCGCAATATCAGGGCGTGGTGATGGGGATTGCCGGTGCCGGCAATATGGGCGTCGTGCTCGACACACTGCTCGCGCCGACCATTGCCGAGCATTGGGGCTGGCAGGCCGTGTTCGGCTGCCTGCTTATTCCGATGCTGATGGTGCTCGCCTATTACGCGGTCGCAGCCAAGGACGCGCCGGGCGAGCGCAAGAAGGTCTCGCTGCAGGCCTACGGCGCACTGCTGAAGGATTCCGACAGCCGCTGGTTCATGTTCTTCTACTTCATCACCTTCGGCGGCTTCGTCGGCCTCGCCAACGCGCTGCCGCTCTATTTCACCGTGCAGTATCATGTCTCCGGCGTCGCGGCGGGCATGCTGGTCGCGCTGATCGTCGCGTTCGGCTCGGGATTCCGTCCCGTCGGCGGCATGATCGCCGACCGGATCGGCGGCATCCGTTCGCTGTCGATCCTGTTCGGTGTCGTGGTCGCGGCCTATCTCGTCATTGCCTTCATGCCGGAGGGCCCGACGGCGCCGACGCAGGCCGGCTGGGCGTTGACGGAACTGCCGCGCATCGCCTGGATCTCGGTGCTGCTGTTCTCGATCGGCGTGCTGGCGCTCGGCATGGGCAACGGCGCGGTGTTCCAGCTAATCCCGCTGCGCTTCCGTCACGAGATCGGCCTGATGACCGGGCTGGTTGGCTGCGCCGGCGGCGTGGGCGGCTTCTTCCTCGCCCAGACGCTCGGCGCCGCCAAGGGCATGACCGGCGGCTTCGGCGCCGGCTTCCTGTTCTTCGGCGGGCTGGCGTTGCTTGGCTTCATCGGACTTGCCATGGTCAAGGTTCGCTGGCGCACCACTTGGGGCGCGGTATCGGGAGCGCGCGTCTGAGGACTCCGCTCCGCAACGTGACGGGGCCCGGACGTGGCGAACGGTTCGCAACGGGACTTGGGGGTGCGCGTCGGCTTTGCCAGCGAGACCGGCAAGCGCGCCGCCAATGAGGATTATGTCGCGGCCTGCTTAGGCCAGCCGGGCACGCTGCATCGCGATGTGGTCGCCGCGGTCGCCGACGGCGTCGGCGGCCACAAGGGCGGGCGCGAGGCCGCGGAGGTTGCGGTCCGCAGCTTCATCGACGCCTATTATTCGTTGCCCGAGACGCTCGGTGTCCGCCGCCGCGCCGCGCGGGCGCTGGAAGCCGCCAACAGCTGGATCTACGGCCAGGGCCGCGTCGATGCCGCGCGCAGCGGCATGGCCTGCGCGTTCTCCTCGATCATCCTGTCACGGCGACAATGCCATGTGATCCATATCGGCGACACCCGTGCCTATCGCCTGAGCGACGGCCGCCTGGAACGCCTGACGCAGGACCATATCGCCGGCCGCGGTGACCTCGCCCACATGCTGAGCCGCGCCATCGGTTTCGAGGAGTTCGCCCGCTTCGACTACACGTCCCTCGGGCTCCGGCAACATGATCGCCTGCTGATCTGCAGCGACGGGGTTCACGGCGCGCTCGGCGATTTGCGCCTCCAGCAATTGCTGGAGGAACGCACGCCGCCTGACGAGTCCGCGCGCAGCATCGTCGACGCCGCCCTCGCGGCCGGCAGCAGCGACAACACGACCGCACTGGTGCTCGACGTCGTCGACCTGCCGCCGGCGGACCGCGACGATCTCACCCACGCGATCGCGACGCTGCCGATCCTCGATTTGCCGGTGACCGGCGATACGATCGACGATTTCAGCCTCGGCGACGTCTTGTCCGACGGGCGCTACAGCCGCCTGTTCAAGGCGATCGACAAGCGCGCCGGCCGCGAAGTGGTGCTGAAGTTTCCACATCCGCGGGTCGCGAGCGAAGGCTCCTACCGCCTCGCCTTCGTGCGCGAGGCCTGGGTCGCCGCGCGTGTGCGCAGCCTCTGGATCGGCGAAATCATCGAGGTGCCGGCGGAGCGGCAGACCAGGCTCTATTCGGCGATGCCGCTCTACGAGGGCGAAACACTGGAGCAGCGGCTTGGCCGCGCGCCGCGGCTGTCGCTCACCGACGGCATCGCGATCGCAACCAAGCTGGTGCGCGCGGTCACCGCGCTGCACCGCGCGGGCATCATCCATCGCGACATCAAGCCGGACAACGTGATCTTGCTGAAGGACGGCGGGTTGCGCCTTGTCGACCTCGGCGTCGCGCGGGTGCCGCTGCTGGAGGATTTTCCCGCCGAGGACATTCCGGGCACCGCGAGCTACATGGCGCCCGAACTGTTCGGCGGCAAGGCCGGTGACGAGGCCTCCGACCTGTTCGCGCTCGGCGTCACGGTCTATCGCATGTTCACCGCGAACTATCCGTTCGGCGAGATCGAACCGTTCTCGCGGCCTCGCTTCGGCAAGCCGGCGCCGCTATCGCGCTACCGGCCGGACCTGCCGGCCTGGCTCGACGCGGTGATCGGCAAGGCGCTCAGCGTCGACCCCGCGCAACGTTTTGGCGACGCCATCGAGTTCGCGCACGAACTGGAAAACGGCGCGACCTGGGCCGGCCCCGCCGTCACCACCCGCAAATCGCTGCACGACCGCGATCCCGTGACCTTCTGGAAGGTGCTATGCGCGATCCTGGCCCTGATCGTCGTGGTGCTGCTGGCGCGGCATTAGACTAGCTCCGTCATGCCCGGCCTTGTGCCGGGCATCCACGTCTTCGCTGCAATCGCGTAAGAAAAGACGTGGATGGCCGGGACAAGCCCGGCCATGACGAAAAGAAAGAGAGTCATTTTAGATCAGTTAGGCAGCTGAAATTTGGCTATTTCAGTTTGCAGCTCAGGGCCCGGCGCGGCGGATCGTGATGCGGGTCTCGTCGGTCATGTCCTTGAGCTCCTTGTTCGGCTCGCGGTAGAGATGGCGCTCGATCTCGACCTTGCGGCCGTCGATCGTCTTGGTGCATTTCTCGTCGACAAATACGCCGCCGACCTCCTGCTTGTCGGCGCCCGGCTGTGCCTTGGAACAGGTCCAGCCGTCCTCGCCATAGCGCGACCTCGCCTGCAGGCCGAGCAGGAAGGCCTTCTTGCGCAGATAGAGCCGCGCCTTCGGATCGGTCTCGATCATCAGCGCCGCGATCTTGGCGTCCTTGTCGATCATGACGGTGAGGATCGCGGGATGGCCGCCGACCATGGTGCCTTCCCGCCCACTCTCGCGATCGTACTCGAAGCGGATGCCGCGCAGCTGGTCCGGTCCGGCCTGGCAAGCCTGCCATTGCGCCCAGTCAGCCAATCTGTGGGTCTTCTCGCCGACGCAAGTCAGGTTGATGTAGCCCGCGTCCGGCACGCTGCTGATCGCCATTCCGACGCTGATGTCGCGCAGGTCTCCCGCGGTCGCCATCGCCGGCACCGCTGCCGTGACGGTGACAGCGAAGACCAAGCCACGGATTGCCGATCTTTGCTTGCTCATGGCTTTGCCTTCTCGCTCTGGCCGGACGGCGCGGCGGCGTGGCCGGCCTCCTTGTAGACGTTGCAGACCCGCGAGCCATCGCCGAAGAACGCGATGCATTCATCGTAGGTCGGCTCGCCCTTGCCCTTGACGCGGGCAAGCACGTAATCGGCGACGGCTTCGATTTCGTTCGGCCGCAGGAACACATTCGCTTCGGGCGGCATGCGGTCCGCGACGTCCTGCCGGGTCATCTCGTAGCATTTCGTGGTGTCGTAGGAGCCGCGCACGAAGAACGGCATGCCGGTGCCCGGCCGGCCGCACGTCACGGTCTCGATGATCTGCTCGCGGGTCAGCTCGGTCTTGCGCAGCGACAGCGCGTCGCCGCCATAGCCGCCGCCGCCATTGCCGTGCCATTTGTGGCAGCCGACGCAATTGCCGCGCTTGAACACCGCCTTGCCCGCATCGGTCGGATCGCTCGCCGACTGCGGTTGCGCGGTACCGATAAATCCCATCACCAGCGCGCAGCCGAGCCACGCGCCAACCAGCGATATTTTTTTCATTCGTCTTGTTTCTTGTCTTTCTCGGCCAAATCGACGCGGGAGGCCTCGGTGAGAGGCCTCCCGCGCTGCGACGTCAAAGGGCGAACACGTAGAGCATCGAGCCTGGCTGCATCCGCTTCAGCTCAGGCGTGGCATCGATGAACCACTTGTCCCAGGCACCGCCGAGGCCGACCAGGATCGCGACATACTGCTTGCCGTCCACCGAGAACGTCATCGGAGGCGCATTGACGCCGCCGCCGGTGTTGAACTGCCAGAGCTGCTGCAGCGATTTCGCGTCATAGGCGATCACCTCGCCGGACGGCTGTCCGGAGAACACGAGGTCGGGCGTCGCCAGGATGCCGCCGAGGTTCGGGAATTCGGTCTCCGCCTTCCCTGCCACCTTGCCGGTGGTGACGTCGATTGCGGTGACGCTGCCGGTGATCTTGACCGGCTGGCTCGGTCCGCCGCCCGTGAAGAACTCGCGCTTCTTCAACTTGTCCGGCGTCGTCTCCTCGACCGTAATCCGGTTGCAGCTCTCGATCACCGGGATGTACCAGAGCTTCAGGTTCGGATTATACGCGGTCGGCGGCCAGTTCTTGCCGCCCATGTTGCCGGGGCAGATGTCCGTCACCTTGTTGGTGCGGCTTGGCGTCACCGCAGCGTTGTAGCGCTGCACGCCCTGCTTCGGATCATACTCCACCGGCTTGCCGGATTCGGGGTCGAGACCCTTGGTCCAGGTCACCTTCTTGACAAACGGCAGACCCCAGATGAACTTGCCGCTGTTGCGGTCGATCGCATAGGCAAAGCCGTTGCGGTCGGCCTCGAGCGCGAGCTTCTGCGTCGTGTTGTTCGGACCGGGGACGTCGACCAGCACGTTCTCCGCCACGCTGTCATAATCGTAGGGATCGTTCGGCGTGTGCTGGTAGTGCCACTTGATCTTGCCGGTGTCGGCATCGAGACCAAGCGAGGAGTCGGTGTAGAGGTTGTCGCCGGGCCGATACTCGTTGTCCCAGTCCGGTCCGGGATTGCCGACGCCCCAGACGATGGTGTTGGTCGAGGGGTCGAAGCTGCCGGTGACCCAGGTCGATCCGCCGCCGCTCGCCTTGGCGTCCTTGTCGTCCTTCCAGGTCTCGTGACCCGCCTCGTCCTTGCCCGGGATCGTGTGGGTGCGCCACACTTCCTTCTGGCTCTTCAGGTCGGTCGCCGCGATCCAGCCGCGAATGCCGTATTCGGCGCCGGCCACGCCCGTGATCGCCATGTCCTTGACGATCAGCGGTGCGCCGGTGATCACCTCGCCCTTGTCGGGATCGGCGACCTGGCGCTGCCAGGCGACCTGCCCGGTCTCCTTGTTGGTCGCGATCAGGCGGCCATCGAGCGTGTGCGAGACGACGAGGTTGCCCCACAATGCGACGCCGCGGTTGTCGACGCCGCAGCAGGCGACTGCGCCGGCCCAGTCATGGTCGGTCTTCGGATCCATCTTCCAGAGCAGCACGCCTTTGCCGCCATGCGCATCGATCTTGTAGACCGAACCCCAGCCGTCGGTGACGTACATGAAGCCGTTCTCGACGATCGGCGTCCCCTCCAAGCCGCCATGCGACCAGATTCCGCCGCCCTCGACGCCGCCGAGATGCATGGTCCAGGCGACCTTGAGGTTCTTGACGTTGTCCTTGTTGATATCGGCCAGCGACGAGAAGCGCGTCGCCGAATAGTTCTTGTGGTGGTGCAGCCAGTTGCCTGCTTCCTTGTCAGCATTGAGCAGACGGTCCTGGCCGACATCGTCGGCGAGCGCGAAAGAGCTTGCGAAGGTCGCTGCGGATGCTACTGCCGCGGCGAGCATATGTGACTTTACCCAATTCAACCTTGTCATGAGTTCATTTCCTCCGGATCTAGCATTCTTCATTGATCGAACCGCCCGTCACACACGGGCGATCACGCGAGAAGCCTTGAGTCCCGGCGCATGGCTGTGCACCACCCGCCGTCTTGTTGAGTCACTTGTGTGAGGTCACTTCTGGACCTGTACCTCCGTCTCGATGGTGCCTGCTTTCTGAAAAACGATCGCGCATTTGAAGGTCTCGCCCGGCGTGAGCGCCTGACGCATCTGCAGCAGCATGACGTGATAACCGTCACGCTTCAGCTCGAGCATCGCCTTTGCCGGCACTGGTATATTGGATATCGAGCGCATCGCCGGTGCGCCTTCGCCGCGATCCACAGTATGACGCTCGGAAAAATTCGCAACCGGGCAGCGGACACGAAGCAGCGCATCGGCGCTGTCGGCCTCGTTCTTGATCGTCATCGTCAAGGGAAGGTCCCCGCCCGCTTTGTCGACCGCCGGCACGCGCGCGTCCACAATCTGCAAGGACTCGTTCGCGGCGGCGTTATGCATCACTCCGAACGTGCTGATCAGGCAGAATAATGGCAACGCGATCCATGATCGGCACGCAACGGCGCAATGCAACTCCCGCTCGAACGACATCAAGTTCTCTCCCAACATGATTTTTGCAGCATTGTTTCATGCTTCGTCGTGCGCTGCCAGCAATAGATCGCGAACGCTGCATCAACGCGATTTTGGGCACGCATAGCGGCCATGCTAACTTCCTGCGCATGAGTGCTCTCGATAAACTTCCGCCGGCACAGCGCGACGCAGCACATGCCGCACTGCGTCAGGTGATCGGCACCGCAGCGATCGAGGCCGTCACATCGGTCTCGGGCGGCGCAACGTCGGCGCAATTGTTCCGGATCGATGCAGGCGGCGAGAATTATTTGCTCCGAATCGAAGGAATGCCGAGCCCGCTGCGCAATCCGTTTCAGTATGTGTCGCTCAGGATCGCCGCCGAGGCCGGCATCGCGCCGCGACTCCATTATGTCGACGAGGCCTCGCGCGTCGCGGTGATGGATTTTGTGCAGCGGCAGCCGCTCGGCCGCTATCCCGGCGGCCTGCCGGCGCTGGCGAAGGCGCTCGGCGAATTGCTGGCGCGCCTGCAGGCGACGCCGACCTTTCCCGCTTTCGTGCGCTACCCCGACATCGTGGCCCGGCTCTGGGCCCATGTCGGCCGCACCGGCCTGTTCGCGCCCGGCGTGCTTGACCGTTGCAACGCGCATCTCGCGCGCATCCGCGCGGCCTATGCCTGGGATGAGGTCAACTCGGTGTCGAGCCACAACGACTCGCTCCCCGCCAACATCCTGTTCGACGGCAACAGGCTCTGGATGATCGACTGGGAATCCGCCTATCGCACCGATCCGCTGGTCGACCTCGCGATTGTCGGCGACAGCTTGGCGCGGACGCCGGAGCTGGAAAGCATTTTGCATCGTGCCTGGCTCGGCCGCCGGCTCGACGAGGCGCGGCGCGCACGGCTCGCACATGTCCGCGCGCTCACCCGGCTCTACTACGCCGGCGTGCTGCTCAGCGCATCGGCGACGGCGCCGCGCACCGTACCCGATACGAGCCTTGCGGCACCGACGCTTGCCGAGCTCTCAGAGGCCACACGCGCCGGCCGGCTCAAGGCCGGCACGCCGGCGGCCAAGCATGTGCTGGGCAAGATGTTCGTCGCCGCGTTCCTGACCGAAATCGCGACGCCCGGCTTCGATCTTTCGGTCTGACGTTCACCCCGGCGGATCGAACGTCGACGGAAAGAACTGCGGCGCAGCTCACTGCGGCACCGGGTGCAGCCTTGCGAGCTGGTCGAGCGACAATTCGGCCTCGCGATCGCTCAGGGGAAAACGCACGATCACGTCCTGACGCGCCAGCTGGCCCCACAGCGCATCCGACGACCATTTCTGCGGCTCGGGTCCGCGCGGACCGTCGACCCAGATGAAATACCATTCCGCCATGGACGCGACCAAAGCTCCTCGCCGGAACATTGGTCCTTCGCCGGCCAATCCGCAACGCCCGATTTCGTGCGCGGCGCGACAGGTGGGGCTATTCGTACGGCGTGCCGTCCTTGTGCAGGAAGCGGCCGTCGGAGCTCGGGCTCATCATGTCGATGTCGGAGCAGGTGATAACGTCGGCGCGCGAGCGCGAGCCGACCTCGAGATAGGTCGCCGTCATCTGCGACCTGTTGATCAGATGATGCCCGTTGCCGGAGTTCTTCGGAAACGCCGCGCAATCGCCGGCCCGCAGCACCATCTCGCCGCCGTCTTCCACCAGTACCACTTCGCCTGCGAGCACATAGACGAACTCGTCCTCATCCGAATGCCAGTGGCGCTGGCTCGACCAGTTGCCGGGCGGCAGCCGCATCAGGTTGACGCCGAAGTCGGCGAGCCCGCCGGCATCACCTAGACGCTGTCGCACCCGCTCGGCGCACGGCGCGGCGAACTCCGCCGGATAGCCGGTCCCCTTGCGCTCCGGGACGTTTGCAAGGTCGACCTTGGGCATGGCGTCTCTCCGGCGGTTGGCGGGCGAACGAGCGATCGGGCCGACTGCAATTGGTTTCATGGAAGGCGGCAGCGAGGAGGTTCCGCGGTCAGCCGCCAAATCGCTTCACCAGTTTTGAACCTTTGGCCGTGCTTATCTGCTGACCGGTCAAATCGCTTCCCACGCTCAATCCCTTCGTCATCAAGTTGCTGCGCAGGGCGGCCTGCTTCTCATCGGCGTAATCTACGTCGACGTGGTCGAGACTCATCAAATGCCCAAGTTCATGGGCCCACGCGCGTCCGTTGGCAAAGTCATTGCCATACCATTGGACAAAGCTTGCCGGCTCGGGATCGCTATGAAGATACGAGCCGCCACCAGCCGAGAGATTGACTATCGGATTGACGAGATAGATGTGGACCGCATTGTCGGGAGCATGCCGGAAACTGAGAACATCCAGCACGCGCTGATCATTGTTGCGCGCGCTCTTCGCCATATCGAGCGGCTTATCTTCCACGTAATCATTGATCACGAACGCGATCTTGGCCCTCGCCCAGATCTTATTGACTACATCCAGTGCCTTTTTGGCGGTCTCGCCAGTCCATTTTTGCGGCTCGGCGACACCTTTCTCGGCAAATGGCGTAATGTAGATTTTCAGCGGAATAGACATGTGCGTCTCCAGAGATTTCGACGACACCTGCGGTGGGCGTCCACACGTCGACGTCCGGATCCCGAGGACGCAGATTTCGATTCTTCGGGACTCGCACGTCTCAGCTCGAACGGATCGGCGTTGCTTCCAGATAGACGCAGTTCGCGCTCCTATGGAAGAGGCCCGAGGCTGCGACAAACGGCCGAGACGAACGGGCTGAACCTTGTCGACGCCACCGAGACTAACAACGCGGCCGTCACACGCTGACGATCTGGCACGAGAATCGCTTGAGCATGCGAGTTCAATTCCGAGATCACTATCGAGAGATGGAACTTCGCTTGGCGAAGCCCAGGCGGATGCCGGCGCTGCCAGCCATTCCGACGCCAAAGATAAAAAGCAGCTATTTCAATATCTTACAGGTCGATTGACATTTGTTCGGCCGTGCACCACCGGCCCTACACGCTTCGGTGTATCCTTGAACAATCTCGCTGCCCCGAACGACAACATCAGGAATGGATTGGACTCAAGTTTGTTCTCTACGGAGGTATGCCGGCGCCCGTAACGCTTGACGCAGTGGAGTTTGCGCGCGGCCACCTTCGATAAAGCTGCCGTTGTTTCGAGCCGATTTTTGGACGTTCGCCATGCGCTACACGCTCCTCCGAGTTCTTGTTGTTCTTGCTGCTTCGGTTCTCCTGGCGTCTCAGCCAGCCTGGGCAACGAAGCGAGTGGCTTTGGTGGTCGGCAATTCGAACTATCAAAATGCGCCACTACTTCCGAATCCTGCCAATGATGCCACCGCTATCGCCGCGACCTTGAAGGGCGCCGGGTTCGATTTGGTGGAGTCTCGGCTGAACCTGACCTCGAGCGACATGCGGCGGGCACTGAGGGATTTCGCCGATCAAGCCCGCGATGCGGACATCGCCATCGTCTACTATGCAGGTCACGGAATCGAGATCGACGGGACGAATTATCTGATTCCGACGGATGCAAGGCTTGAACGCGACACTGATATCTATGACGAGGCTTTCTCGCTCGATCGCGTCCTGCTGGCCATCGAGCCCGCCAAGCAGCTCCGCGTCGTGATCGTTGATGCCTGCCGCAACAATCCATTCGCCGACACCATGAAACGAACCGTCGCTTCGCGCGCGATCAGCCGTGGGCTCGCTCGGGTAGAACCCGCCGTATCCAATACGCTGATCGCGTTTGCGGCGAAGGCCGGACTGACCGCGCTCGACGGCAACAGCACGAACAGTCCCTACGCGACAGCGCTGGTGAAATATATCGCAAAGCCTGGACTGGACCTGCGCAGGGCTTTCGGCTTCGTCCGCGATGATGTCTTGCAAGCGACCGGCAACCGACAGGAGCCATATGTTTACGGCTCACTGGGCGGTGAGGACGTTGCCCTCGTGCCAAAGGCAGAAGAGCCGGCGCCGCCGCCGGCTAACGCCTCGTCGGAGATTCGTCGCGACTACGAATTGGCCCTGCAACTGGGTAACAAGGCCGCTATGAGCGCGTTCCTCGCCCAGCACCCCGACGGCTATTACTCAAATCTGGCCAAGCTTCAGCTCAATCAGATCGACGCGGAGGACGCGCGCGTTACCGCCACCCGGAAAGCGCAGGAAGCAGAGCAGCAGAAGGCTCGGCTTGCGTCCGAAGGTGCCCAGCGAGCGGAGCAGGAAAAGGCGGCCGCAGAATTCAAGGCCGCGGAGGATGCCCGTATCGCGGCAGAAAGAACAAAGCAGGCGGCGCAGGACCAAGCTGCCGAGGCTGAACGGAAGCGGACCGCATCCCAAACCTCAACGGTCGCCATGCTTTCCGCGAACGGACCTGTGCCCGACAGCGCCAAGACGGACAATTCTGCACCCGCAGCCCCTTCCCAGAATAGCGAGGGCGCGAAAGTGGCCGTCTTGAACACGGCGCCGCCGCTGGAGGATCTTGCCAAATCGGTGCAGAGCGAGTTGAGCCGGGTTGGCTGTTTCACAGGCTCCATCGACGGTGAGTGGAACGCGGCCTCGCGTCGCTCCCTGACCCTGTTCAACCGGCACGCCGGAACCAAATTTGACGCCAAGCTTGCAAGCCTCGATGCGCTCGATGCGATCAAGCTGAAGCCGGCCCGGGTTTGCCCGCTGATCTGCGAACACGGCTACAAAGCCGACGGCGACCAGTGCCGCAAGATCACCTGCGCCGAAGGCTCGTTCCTGAACGAGGACAACGAATGCGAGAAGCGGCGCGGGAAAAAGCCGGTGGCGAAGCGCAACACGGATGAGCGCCCGTCGCGCGCCGATCGTCCGGTCCGCGAGAGGCCCGAGCCGCAAGCCGACACTCCCCGACGACAGGCGACTGCGAGACCCTCGGGTGGCAGCGGCCAGATCGTGTGTGATGCTTATCTATGCCGCCCGGTCCGTCGCGGATGTCATCTCGATTACCGTGGCGGCGGAGGTCCCGGCGGCGGTACCGGCAATGTTGAGGTCTGCAACTAGGACGGCCACGGCGGCGCGCTCGAGATCGGGCCGCCGTCTCCTCCGCAATCGGTCATGCCCGGGGGCAACGGAGCCAAACCGCAGGGCCCTGCATGCAAGAAGCCGAACAGCAGCCTCCGCCACAAGGATATTCACCACATGATCGCGCGCGACGGCCTCCTCAACCGCCCGAGTAGCCGGAGCAACGCGATCGCTTACCTACTTGATGGAGTATGATTTGATGTCGAACGACCAATTGTTCGGCAACAGTCTTCCGCCGCCGCTGTCCGGTATCCGCAGCTGACTGGTCCAATCCGACAGATAGCTCAACGTGTCGGCCGGCCCCTGAAGCTTGCGCTGAATGTCCGGCAGATCGAGCAATTGCACGCGTCGCTCGCTCAGGATCGCAACGATGACGGCGGACCCGGCCGGCGGCGCGACGACATATTCAAATCCACGTTGCTGTGCCGCCGGGGTCGGAACGATGAATTGGACGCCAGGCTTGACAAGATTCATGTCGGGTCCGACCGACTGCGCCAATAGCTCGGCAGTCGGGAAGATCTGGGACATCCGCCCGTCCGCATCAACATCCACCAGCATCAGATAGCCCGGCTTCCTGGCGGTTACGCCGAATGACACCTTGCCGCCAATGTTGACGGTTGGACCCGGCAGGATTTCAAGCGCCACGCCGGCGGCATTTGCCGGGCCGCGCGGGGCCTGTACGCGCCAGAGCAACGGAGCATTCGTCGCACCTGCCGATGGAGCGGCCGATGGCGGCGGCGTCGCCCACGCGGCCCCGCCTCCTGCCAGCAGCAGCACGATCGCGAACCAGGATTGCTTGCGGGAAACCAGTTTCGCTGGCGACATGACCGGCTGTCACAGCTTCGTCAGGGAACGCTGAAAAAGCCGATTGACGCGATCCGCGCGTCCGCCGGCAGGTAGCGCTCCAGACTCTTGATCACCTGCCCCGAGGCACGGCGCCGGTTGAGCTGCATCAAGACCGTCTCCAGATCAACCATCCGCTGCTGCGAGGTTACCGCGACGATCTGCTCGGCGCCAAACGGCTCGCCTACCCGAAGAGGCAGCCGCAGATTTGCTGACCGAGCCATCGCGGCATCGGAACCCACCGGATACAGCATCTGGATGGTTCCATCACCGGACACGTTGAATAGCAGCACCGCCCGCGAACCGACGTCGGACAATTCGACCTCGACGGTCTGTCCGCTGCGCTGCTGTCGGTCATCCGGCCAAATACGCATCAGCTGCGGCGACTGCGTCGCCATGCGCTTCAGCTCCCGAATTGCCGCGGTTCGGTTGACCACTGTCGTCAAACCGCCAACGTCGACGCCATAGGCGACCACGTCGCCCCAGGCGATCACATCATGGGATACGGGGTCCCAGATCAGGTCGGGATTATCAGTCGGTTGAACGGCCTGCACGCTGGCGTCCTGCGGCTTGACGCTGGTGAAATAGCCCATCTTGCCGTCAAGCGCTGCCAAGCGGATCGGCGTGGTGAGGCGGAAGGGTGGCAGTGCGGCACTGGGCGCAGCCGGGGCGGTCGCAGCGGCACTGGTTGGAGCGGTTTGCGACTTGGCCGTAACGGCCGGCGGCGCAGGGGTCTGCTTCTCGGCGGACGCGACGGTAGCGACCTGGCCGGAGGCAGCTCTCGCCGCCGTCCCCTGGATCAGCACCACGCCGCGGGTCAGTTCGAACGCGACCTCGGTTTCCGGCATCTGTGCCGGCGACGATACCGTCACGATATTCTGGCGCTGGTCGGACAGTTGATAGACCACCTGCCGAACATTGCTGAAAAGCTCTTTCAGGGTCACCTTGCCATCATGATTGATGTCCGCGTTGCCCTCCACGGCGCGCGCAACGGCATAACTCAGGGCGCCGCGCAGGCCATCGATCCCCGGAATCCGCACTTCCGGCGCCTTGGTGTGCCGATCGACCGCGGCGATGAACGCGGTGTGGTCGAGATCGAGTTCGGACTTCGGGTCGTCGCTGCTCGACACCGGCTTCAATTCATCGACCAGCAGCGTGTAGCGGGGCACCTGCCGAAAACTCATCTCAGCCGCCCGCGGATCGATATCGCGCACCATTCCGCCGCCATGGCAGGTATCCGCGACGAAAATCACCCTTGCGCCGCGCAATTCGAACTGCCGGATGAAATGGTTGAATTCGCTTCCCAGAATGCGCTCGACCGACCCGGCGGGCGTGGTCGCGAATTCAGGCAGCAGGAACACGTTCTCCATTCCGTCCGGTTCGGAGCCCTTGATCCGCTCCGGCTCCTGCGTGCCGTGGCCTGCGATCGACAGGAAGACGAGATCGTTGCTCTTGGTCCGCTCCACCAGTGAGCTGATCTCGCGCAGCACGCTTGCCCGGTCGGCCTGTGCGTTGGTCAGCTCGACCACGTCGCTGACGCCCATGGTCCTCAGGCTCGACACGATGTCATTGGCGTCGGCGACCGCGCCCTTCAATTTGCGTACATGCTGGTAGTCGTCGATCCCGATGACGAGCGCCCGGAGCGCCGCACCGTCGGGATTGCTTATCGACAGTTCACCCGCCGCATGCGCGCGCTGGAGTTGCAGGCCGATCAACGCGGCGAGCAGGATGGCGGCACACAGCCAACCGGTCCTTCGATCAAAGCCCCTGAGCGTTCGCATCGCGATCCACCTCGATATCAAGCAGGTCCGCCCTGGAACCGCACCGGCAAGGCAGAGCGGCAGGAATGCCGTCCGGACCTCCCGAAACCAGCGCGCAGGCGGTGATCCATGTTCATCTGTAGCCTTGGCAAGACCTCAGGTTCAGCGCCGTTTGTTCGCCGTCTTGCGGCCTGTCGGCGCCTCGGTCTCCTGATAGGCGTTCGCGGAAACGGTCGTCTGATCGTCTGCGAACGCCCGAAAGCGGACCGGAACGTAACCGCGCGCAAGCAGGCTCGCGAGCGGGTAGACGTTGCGGCAGACCCGACCGTTGCAGCCACCCGTCGAGGATTCCATGACCTCGGCCTTGCGATCCGGGGTGAACCGCAGGAACAACATCACGTGGGAACCCGGTTTGTTCAGGGCGTCACCAGGCTTGAGGTCCCAGGGGTTGGTCACCGGCGCGGCGATCGCGGGAATGGCAGCGGTCGTGTAATGGACGGAAAGTCCCCACGTGGCACTGACGAACGCCGAACAGTCGACACCCGCCACATCCGGCCGTGGCTCGTTACGGGTGCAGACATTGCCCGCCAGGGTCCCGCCGTCGATCCGCTGCCGGAAATTCGCGAGCGAACCGTGGCAGCCCCAGCAATAGGGCACACCCCGCACTTCCTGGTTTACCTTGCCCTGCAGATACCACGGCCGGCGAATACGGCTGAAACCGGAGCATTGGCTGTCGGGGTCGCTGCCGTAGTTCGCCGGTGTCAGCTTCCACTGGATGCCCTCAAAGGCGAAGGCCGTCTCGATCGCCTGCTGACGATTGGACGGCCGCACGGCGGCGGTCGCATTGAACTTGATATCCGGCCGCGCCGCCGCCGGCGCGGCCGCCGTGCGCGACGGCCTGACGTCAATGACGGATACCTTCCCCAGGGGGCGGAAGCCGACACCAACCACCTCGACGCCATCCGGCTTGGTACGCAGAAAATAGACGTCGCCGTCGCCCGAGACGGTGACGAACCGCCGGGTCACGGGCGTGTTCTCCAGCGGCAGCTCGTAGATACCCTCAAGGCGTCCGTTCGCGGCATAGCGTGCGACGAAGGTGGAGGCATTCTTGCCCGACGGCGGAATGTCCTCGGCCAGCACGTAGAAGCGGTCGCTGTTGTCGATCTCGAGAAACTCCACGGTGCCGAGCTGGTTGCGGACGCGCAGGCCGAGCTGACCGATGGTCTCGTTGGAGACCATGGTCTGGATTTCGACCCGAACGCCGGCATTGCCCTTGTCGGGAATGATATCGGCGATCACCGATCCCTTGCTGCGCGAGGCGATATATTGCCGATCGGGCTGTCGCGTCGTCCTCACGATGGCCGCGCGCGTATTCTGATCCAGCAAGTCGGTCGGGCTGCTCAGCGCCTGCGAGCCCATCTGTGCGAAGGCCGAAATGGCGACCTGGTCGTCGGTTCCGCGGGATGAGACTTCCTCCAGTTGGATCTCGTCGCCGCCCAGCCCGCGTGTGGACTGTCCTGGTGCCGCCTTCAGCATTCGCACACCGCCGTCCCAAACCATGATGTCGTCGTTATGGACGACGAGGTCGGTGGGCTGGACGTCGCCAGGCATCTTCAGGATGTCGGGAGCAGTGTTCGGTTGCTTGGGGTCGAACTGCAGAATGCGGCCATTGATTTGATCGAGCACAAACAGATTTCCCTGTCCGTCAGCGCTGAGCGCTTGCGGGCCCGCGAGTTCGACGTCCTGGCTGGCCGCGACGATCCCCACCATGGATGCAGCCGAACCGCCGGCAAAGCTTCGCACGACCGCATCGTCGGCCCGTGCCCCGGTGGCCGCTATGGCAGTGCCAACGATAGAGAGCCAGATCCAGCTAGATCGACGAAGCATATCCGCCTCAATGTAACCGAACCGAATGCGGCGTCAGTCCGACTAATCCAAGACTGCCTAATCCAAGACTGCGCGAGTGCAGTGTCAATTGGTGGCGAGCAACCCCGATCCCGTTCAACTCTTTCACTGGACGGTGATAGTCCGAACTCCTTCAGCCTGCAGTGCAAAATCATGGCCAGAAACAGATTTGAGCAAGTCAGCGAAATCCAGCCCGACGCGATTACGCTGGTTTTGAGATGCGACAATGCCGGCGCCTCCGGGTCAATCGTGTTGCCGGCCGCCGCAAGCGGAGGTCGCCTGAGCAGCGACCAGGTCAGCGCCCATATGCCCGCCCAGGATGCCTTTCGCGGCGCAATCCGTCTCGCCAATGACATGAAGCTCGCGATCGTGGTTTGCGACCCCGATGGCGTCTGGAAGCCGGAATGGGGCGACCTTTATCAGGCGATCGATTGACCCGCACGGGCAGACGCTGCGGCGCCGCATGGAGGCCGGCATGGCAAATGGAGCGTTAAGCGGGCTGCCGTTGAGGTCGCGAGCCTTGATGATCGTCCTGTTGGCCGCAACCGGCTGGCCTGCGCGGGCGAACGATTCGGCAGCCGAATTGTCCATCGGCGGGCTGCAATTCGTCCGCACCAAGGACGTGGCCATGGCGAGCGAAGAGCTTCGTATCGGGCTGGACCGGGTCAGCGTTCGCTACCAATTCGTCAACCAGACGAGCAAGCCGGTTGCGCTCACTGTCGCCTTTCCGCTGCCGGACATCGACCTGTCCGAAGCCGAGAGCATTGCGCTTCCATCGAGCGATCCGGTCAACTTCGTCGAGTTCGAGACGAGGATCGACGGCAACCCGGTGCCGCTGGCCATCGACCAGCGCGCCATGGTCGGCAACAAGGATGTCACCGCCCTCCTCCGTCAGTTCAAGCTGCCTTTGCTGCCGCTCGGTGATCGGGAGATACGGGTGGCCGACCTGCCGGCGACAACCCGCACGAAGCTGATCGATGATGGCCTTCTGATGCCTGCCGGCATGAGCGACAACGGTCGCCAGCAATACACGCCCGGCTGGATAACCAGGACGTCGGCTGTTCGCGAGCAAGTGTTCCCAGCAGCGCATACCGTCACGGTCGAACATCAATATCGCCCGAGCGTCGGCTCCAGCCCTGACACGGTCCTGCGCGCGGGCCTACGTCGCAGCGCGGCGCTAGGCCCGGAGGTCGAGCGATACCGGAGAGACTATTGCATTACGGATGCGTTCCTTGCCGAATTGGACAAGCGCACAGGCGACAGCCAGGCCAATACCGCAAAACTGCAGGAGCGGCGCATTTCCTACGTGCTCAAGACGGGTGCGAACTGGGCGGGTCCAATCCGGTCCTTCACGTTGACGATCGATCCGGGCGGCGACGACCGTCTGGTCAGTTTTTGTCCAGGGCGACTCAAGCCGGCATCTGCCGACAATTCGCGGCAGTTCACGGCGAGCGACTTCAAGCCGGATGCCGACCTGAAGATCCTGATGATCGGCAAGTTCTGAACGGCAGCTCAATTGGTGAGCATCACATAGCGTCCAGCCGCGGTGATGGTCACGTTGCCGCGTTGAGCTTCGCTGGTTGCCTGCAGGAAGAATGTGTCGGCAGCCATCGGTCGCGGCTGGCGCAATGAATCCAGAACCCGCGGGGCTGCGACGGCCAACAGGAGTTGCGGACCGGTCGTACGCTCCATCGGCAGGGCAAAGGAAAGCGAATCGACGCCCGGCTTCAGGAGGTAGGACAAACTCCGCACCTCGCCGCGATCCGAGACCATGAGCAGTTCCACCACCCGGTTGGCAAAATTCTCGACGGTCCCATTGAGGGTCTCGCCGGCCTTCAGCTCCGTCGCCGACAGGTTGATGCGCGGCGCCCGCGCTTGATCGCTTCCGACCTGACTGAGGAATTTGACGGCCGGACATTGCGCCTGGTTCACCTGCCTGACGCCGACCGAAGCCTCAAATCCCTGCTCCTTTCGAAACGCCTTGTCGAAGGTATCGAACGGGGCGGTCGAGGCGCCGAAGCCTTCAATGACGGCTGCGCTTGAGCTCACGGCAACAGGCAGGATGAAGAAGCAGTCGCCGCCCGCATACTGGGCAACATATTTGCGGATGCGCTCGGCTCGACCCGGCCCGTCGGGGGACGGAGATGGCGTCAACGTCGGCTGAGACGGCAGCTTCACCGGCTCCTGACGTGCCGGCGGTGGCGGAGCAGGCTCGCTCGTCGGCGCGGATGTCCCGGCGAGTTTCGGAGGTGGCGGCAAGGCCGCCAAGCCCGATGTCTTCCAGACAAATTTATAGAAGGTGTACCCACCGCCGCCCAGCAGAAGCAGCAGCCCCGCGACGCAAGCGCTGAGCCAGATGCGGCGAGAGTTCCGCGTGGTTGATGGCACCCGCTCCTGCTGCGCAGACGTCCCGGCTTCCGGCTTCCCCAATGGATCGAAGCCGTAGAGCGGCGCGGCGGACGGCTGCGCCGAACCCGCCGGCGTCCAGTTGGCGACTTCCGCCATGGTCGGGCGCAACGCCGGGTCCGGCTGCAGCATCCTCTCGAGAAGCGGCCTGATGCGCATGTCCACTGCGCCGAGATCGGGCACGCGCCGACGCTTCTCGACCAGCTGAAACTGGCTCCCGCCCATATCGAGCTTCTGTCCGGTCAGGGCATGGAACAGCACGAGACCAAAGCTGTAGACGTCGGATTTCGCGGTGACATCGTTGCCGTACAAGCCGACCTGTTCCGGCGACGCGTAATTGTCCTTGCCGGCGAAGCCGGAGCCGATGATGGTCTTGTCACCCATCTGCGTCGACCGGGCGATCCCGAAGTCGATAATCTTCGCCCGCCTTACATCGTCGAGCGGCACGATGATGTTATCGGGGGAGACATCGCGATGGATAATGCCGTGCTCGTGAGCGGCCTGAAGGCCCGATGCGACCCGCCGCATCAACTTGATCAGCGCTTCGAAGGTCAGCGGCCCGTCGTCGAGCATGTTCGACAGCGAGCGTCCGTTCACAAACTCCATCGCCAGATACGGGCGCTGCAGTGCGGGTTCGACCGTGAACAGGAAGTAGCGAACGATTGCTTCGTGCGGAAGATTGTGAAGCGCGGCCGCCTCCCGGCGGAACAGCGCAAGCGCCGCCTCGTTGTCGACCATGTCGGGCAGCAGCATCTTGACCGCGACGGGCGATCCGGTCTGGATCTCGCGGCATCGGTAGACCTCACCCATGCCGCCTGCCCCGATCATCGCCTCGATCTCGTAAATGCCGTTGAGCCGGGTGCCGGCCGGCACACCGCGGTAGGATGACCGAAACGGATCGTTCGCGGTCATGGTCGCGGCTCCCGATCAAGCGGCGTCCTCGTAGGCTCTGAGGATCGCGGCGCGAGCAATCGCACGATCACGATCGTGACGTTGTCGAGCCCGCCGCGATCAAGTGCGAGCGCGAGCATGTCGTCGCAGGCGGCCTGGGCAAGGCGGGTGGCCGCGTGCTGCTCGATCTCGTCGTCCCGCACGTGCCGGGTCAAGCCGTCACTGCAAATCACGAAGATGTCTTCCGGTTCGGCCCTACCGGTCACCACCTCGAGCTCAGGGTCGGCGACGACACCGACAGCCCGGGTGATGGCATTGCTCGGCCAGTCCTGGACCTCTTCGCGCGATAGCGCGCCATCGGCGATCAGCTCCTCCAGCTCGCTGTGATCGTGCGACACCTGTGTGATGCCGTGGCGGTTGATCAGGTACACCCGGCTGTCACCCGCCCAGATGCAGGCATAATGGCCGTCGCGTACGAGCAGGACTGCCGTTGTGGTCCCGACAATGGCACCCTGCCTTTCATGGCTGAGTGCCAGGATCTGCTGGTTGGCGCTGAACAGACGCGCCTCGCATTGCGCCAACAGGTCCGCCGCGGAGTCCGGCGCGCCGATGGAATCAAGCGACTCCACCACGATGCGGCTGGCAAGATCGCCCGCCTCGTGACCGCCCATGCCGTCAGCGACGGCCCACAGGCCGACGTCGGTCCTTACCAGGCACGCATCCTCGTTCCGCGCCCGCACCCGTCCGGCGTGAGTGACGCTACCGACATCGAACAAGGAGGGGACGTGTGCCATCGCGCGTCATCCCGTCCCGGATACTTCGCGGCCAACGTCGCCGGTCAGCAATGTGGAATAGCGAAACGGATCCGGCAATCCGCGGCAACAGAGTGCGACCGGCGAAAACCCTTCGCCCCCGGCGGTCCACCAGAAACTAGCCGCGGCATAGACTTGAGGGTTGGCGCCGCAGAGCGTGCCGAACGACTCGGCAAACCCGTCGACCGTCGAAACCATTCCCAGCGTCGCATCGCTCAGCGACACGACCGGCGGTCGATCGGTCCCCGGCGTCCGCAGACGCGGAAGCGCGAGACGATCCAGTGCATCGGAGATCTGCTCGAACGTCGCAGCCCGGTCCAGGGTCGAGAGCAGGAACGTCTCCACTTGCACAAACCATTCGTCCTGCGGATCGATGTGTGGCGGCGACAGCGCGGCGTCGCCATCCGGCACCGCATGCAGCGTCAACGGATAGTATCGCCCCACGCCGTCAAGCGAGGGCATGATCGCTCCTGCGACGGTGGTGCCGCAGATCGCGGCGCCAAGCCAGAATCGCCAAATCGGCGCGGTCAGGAATGCTTCCTGCCAGCCGGCGCCGAGTTGATGGCGGCTCGCGGAGATGGCTGCCTGCACCCACGGCTCCCAGACTTCGAGGAAGCTGCGCGGCGTCGCGATCGCGATGAAATCACGCTTCGCGCCGATCTTGCCGAATAAGCCGCATCGCATGGTCATATTCCGGTCGGGCAACGAAACTCGCGGAGCACTGACAGGTTTAGCGGATTGCGCAACGATCCGGTCGAAATCTGATAGTTGAGCTCGCGTCCGGCAACAATGAACGTTGCGCTGGCGGATTCCGCCTTGGCGACCAGCGAGCCAGCCTCCAGCATTCGGAACAATGACCAGGGGCCGATGCGCTCAAGCACGGATGGCGAGCCGGTCTCGTTGCTGACCGAAATTGCCGTCCGCGGCGATGGGCCGGGCCAGAGCACCGTCGTCGGTGAATTGCTCTGCGGCGGCGGCGGAGGAGGAGCGGGTTGCGGCGCGCCAAACATGGAGGGGGTTGCGGCTGGTCCTGGTGTGGTTGCGCTCGTGATCGTCGTGCCGCCGATCTCGGTCTTTACTGTGATGCCGGGTCCTGCCGCAGCCGGCGGCCGGATCGCAAAGGACACCGCCGGCACACCGCCGCCAGTCTGGAAAAAGGCATCGCGGATATAGGCTGCGTTCTGGAACTGCTTTAGCGTATCGGGCGAGAACGATCGGCCGACGGGGCTCTCCTTCCGCCAGACCCATTCGGATCGCGACGTATCCGCATAAGGCGCCAGGAACTGAGTGAAGAACTTGTCCATGACACCGTTCGGGCTGAACAGTTTGGCAAAGTCCGCGAGCGGGACTTCCTGACCGCTGCTCCGTACGAACGGGTAGCGGTTGGTCACCGTCTGCTGACAGACCGGCGTGACCTGATCGCGCAACGACTGCAGGATCTGACCGGCCGTGGAGGCGGCGATGCTGCCTTCGAACTCCGCGGCCGCCGCCCGCAGCATATCGGAAAATGGTGGCGGCATACGCGAGGCATTGTTGCGCAGCGCCGCAACCTGGGTCTGAAGCCCCGCCGTTGCTTGCGCCGTCAGCTGCGGATTCTCGACCATCAGCGTCAGATTCTGCGCGATGTCGTTCAGGTTTGCGATCGTCGAGTCGATCGGCCGGCGGGTGCTCTCCCCTTCAAGCACTGCATGGTAGGGTTTGAATTGCGACTCGATCGCCGCACCGGGCGTACCATCCTGGGCGTTGTTGAACAGCGCCGGCGCGGTCACCACGGGCGGCGCGGCCGGCGTGCCGCCGCTCGCCGGCTTCGGGCGTTCCTTGGTCAGCATCGTCTCGTCGCGCACCGACTCCAGGATTTGCCGCATCGGCGAAGTCGGCGCCGAAAGCGCCCTCAGCACCTCGTATTTCGGCTTGTCGGCGAGCAATTTCTTCAGACGCAGACTGCCGAGCGCGGTCCGCCACGTCGTCACGAACTCATTGGAGTAGATGCTGAGCAGATCGCCGGCCAGATTGTCATACTGCTGGTCGATTGCCGATTGCTGGCCGGCGTCACCCAACACCCACCGCTCCCGCTTCATGCGCTCCGACAATCCGGGCAGTCGAGCGATGAACTTCTGATTGAAGCCGTTGTAGGTGAAGAACTCGGGCACCCGCACATTGTCCAGGGGCTGCCCAGTCGTGGTTTCGAAGACAACTGCCACGTCCGGACCGCCTCGGCGGCTGGCGATCCAGTCGCCGGCGGTCGATCCTCGAGCCTCCGACTTCAGGAACTCGTAGGCGCGTTGCGAGACGCTGAGGCGCGCCAATGAATTCTGGGCCTGCTTGATCAGCCGTCCGTCAAGCTCGACCAGCGGCGGCTGCTCGGTTTCGAGGTCGAACATGGCGACGAGATTTTCGTCGAGCAGACGCCGCCCTTCCGCATTGGTCGCGCCAGGATAGAGGTTGTCCGCCCAGTCGCGCTGCATCCAGGAACGGATGAGCTCGCGGTCCGGGGATTGCAGGCCGCCGAGCATCAGGTAGACCTTCAGCGCCTCATAGACGAAGGCAGGCTCGTTGATGCGCGCATTGAGCTGCTCTTCCAAACGGTACAGCAAGCGAGGCCTGAACATGCGCTCAAGCGCGGTGTGATAGGCTGCCTTCGCGGGCGACAACAGGCGCGCGTGCTGACTGAGCCCGTAGCGCGCCGACAGTGCGACCGGCTCATTCCGTGAGGCATAGCCGGCCGGGGCGTTCCGCAGCCGATAGAGCAGCGGCAGCACCTTGTCGAGATCATGATCGGCGATCAGCGTTTGCTTGATGAGCGGCGCCCCGGCGGCGGCATACTCGTTGTCCGCCTGCAAGCTCTGCTCGATCAGATCGGAGTTGCGCTTGTAGCTGGTCAGCCACGCACCGACCAGTCCGATCGCCACCAAACCTATCAGCGACAGCGCCGCGGTCTTGAGGATCAAGGCGCGGCGCACCGCAGCGCGGTCGGTCGAGACCCAGTCGGCCTCGCCGATGATGACCTTCGAAATCAAATCGGCAAGGAAAAAGCTCTTGCCGGTTCCGGAGTACGATCCGGCACCGACTTCCTCCGCGCCGAACGTACGCGCCAACGATCCGATCAATTGATCGATCGGCGTACCCTGCTGGGTGCCCGATGTGAAATAGAACCCACGCAGATTGGCATTCACGTGATACCGCGTCGGCTCAAAAATCTGGTTGAGGAAATCGTGTATCTGCGGCTTGAGCCGCGCCATCTGCGCCGGGAAGCCGAACAACTGCACCCGGTGCTGCGGCGTCGGCTCGTCCTGCAGACGGTCGAGCGTTTCCTCGCTCAGACGCTCCAGCAGGCGATCGAACTCGACCGGGACCTGCCCCACCAGATTCTGGGTCTTGTCGGCGGTCTGGAACGTGGCCCCCCAGACCTGGCGCCGGCCGGCCTCGCCGAGATAGGCGAAATATTCGGTGAAACCGGCAACGAGATCGGCCTTGGTGAACAGCGCGTAGACCGGGAAGCTCACTTTCAGCCTTTGATGCAGTTCGAGGAGCCGCATCCTGATGGCATCGGCATGAAGCGCGAGTTCCTGCTTCGGCAGCGTCAGCACGTCCTCCAGACTGATCGCGACGAGAACGCCGTTGATCGGCTGGCGCGACCGATTTTTTTTCAGGATGTCCAGGAACGACAGCCAGCTTTCCTTGTCGGCTTTGCTGTTCGAATCCTGGGTCGTGTAGCGACCGGCGGTATCGATCAGCACCGCTTCCTCGGTAAACCACCAATCGCAGTAGCGAGTCCCGCCGACGCCGGCGATCGCCGCCGGCGTCGCCCCGCGCGCGAGCGGAAACTTGAGCCCCGAATTGACCAGCGCAGTGGTCTTTCCCGCACCTGGCGGACCGATAATGACGTACCAGGGTAGATCGTAGAGATATCCGGACTTGTTGCCGCTCGCGGTCTTGAGCGTTGCGAGCGCATCCTTCATGCGCTCCTTGAGCACCGGCTCGTCGCTGACAGCCTGGTCCGCAGCGCTGACGCCGTCGGCGATCTCTTTGGCATTCTTGCGTCGCTTGAAGAAATGAAGGCCGGTGATGCCTGCCGCCGCCGCGCCGAGCAGCAGGATCGCGATCTGGCGAACGATGTGATTTTCCAACGGATGCCAGTCGCCGAAAGCAACGAAGGGACCGGCAAGGTAGATCACCGCCCCAAGCGAGCTGAGCCCGACTCCATAGAGAACGATGCGTAGAATGTCCTTGGCGAGCATATTGACCGGTACCTGTCGCTTATCGCGTGAGCTTCTGGCGTCCGCCTATTCGCTACGTTCGATGAAGATTTCGACCCGACGGTTTTTGGCACGCCCCTCGGGTGTCGAATTGCTGGCAATTGGTGAATCCGATCCCTTGCCGTCGACATCGACGCGCGAACCATCGGCCAAGCCGGGCTTCAGCGCGGCGGCAACCGCCTTGGCGCGCTCGACCGACAATTCGAAATTCGAGGGGAAACGCACGGTGCGGATCGGCGAGTTGTCGGTATGGCCAACCACCCGGATTCGCCCCGGCTCGTTGTCGAGCGTCGCCGCGACGCGGGCCGCGATCGGCTTGAAACCATCCAGGATGGTTGCCTGGCCCGAGGCAAACAGTGCGAGATCGCACACCCTGATCACGATGAAGCTCGCCGTCTGATCCGCGGTCATGGCGCACGCCGTCTTCTCCTGTGCAAGCGCGTTGCGAATGCGCTGCAGCTGGGTGATGCGGTCCGGCGGTGGCGGCGGAGGCGGTGGTGGCGGCGGCGCAACGACGCGGCGCTTGAGCTCGATCGGATCGCCGGGATGCAGTGCCAGCGCGACTTGCGCAGCATTCTCCGCACGGCCAGCCAGCAACGTTCGCAGAACGAAATAGGATCCGGTTAACAGCGCAGCGACCACCGCCGCCACCAGCCAAGCCGGAATGCGCAAGTGCTTCCGCCGACCGGCCAAGGCCTGTCCGCGCCAGTGCGGCGACAGATCGTTGGTCGGCTTGGGCCGAACCCGGCGCAGCGTTTCATAGAGGTTGCGCTGGATCACCTGGAGGTTCGCAAGTCCGCCCGGCGACGTCCGGTGGATTCCCTGGAATCCGAGCGCAAGGCAGGCGTGCTGAAGCTCGAGCACCGGATAGTTGACGAGCGGATCAGTCTTCAAATGGTCGAGAATCTCGAAGAAGCGTACGCCGCCCACGCGCTCGCCGAAGAACCGGCTGAGCATCGAGTATTGGGCCCAGACGTGCCGGTCGTCGGTCGGAATGTGCTGCACAATATCGTCGGCGGTCGCGCACAGGATATACTTTGCCGTATTGGCCTGGTGCTCGGAAATGCCCGCCGAGCGGATATCCTTTTCGAAGAACTTGATGGCGTCGGCGACCTGCTCCATCAGGCTCGCGAATGACGCCCGCATCAGCGCGACGCGCAGCCGGCCGAGCAACTGCAGCAAAGGGCCGCCGGCGCGCATCACCGGATTGGCGTTTGGCGCAACCAGATCGTCGACACGCAACGGCGGTCCGGGCGGCAGCATCGGTTGCGGCGCCTGAGCCTGCGCCGGTGTCGAAATCCATTCCTCCGAGGGCTGGCTGGTCGGCGGGGCGGCGTAGCTTGCGCCCTGCGGTGTGGGAGAAAACGAGGGCGGTGGCGAAGGGCCACCCGGCGAAGCCATGGGCGATGGCGAGTACGCCGGACGGCTGGCAGGTCCCTCGCCTGCTGGAGGTTGAGGGGCCGGAGCCGGCGGCATCTTCCCGCCGGGGTTCGGACGGATGATGGTCCGCTCACCCCGACCGAAAGGATTAACCGGCTTGTCCCTGTCGGTCATGGCCGCTCTTCCAGGATGGCCCAAAGGTACAACTCAAGCTCCGGCCAGTCGCCGGAAAAATGCATCCCGATCGAGGCCGCGGTGCTGAACTCGGGCCACAGCGGCGACTTGCGATCGAGATAGAAATAGACGTGGTCTGTGATGGCTCGGATGTGCGGTGGCGGCGTCGGCAGATGCACCAGGGTCAAACCCGGCAGGTTTGCGTGCACGATCTCGGTCATTTTTGTGTTGGGCCCGACCTTGAACAGGTGCGGGAATTCATTCTGAATCTCCACGAGAGGCCGCCGCGCGGCGACCTCCAGCACCAAGGTCGCATTTCGGAACAACGCGCGATCGCGGATCGGCGATACAAATGCGTTCTGGGCGCGTTCGATGATCTCCAGACGAATCGCCCGCCTGCCCAGCCGCGCGCTCAGGAAATCCTGGATGTCGCGGACCAGGGGCGTGAAGACGTATTCGAGGTTGTCGTGATCGTATGCCGGGTAGTCCCGTGCGCGTCGTTCGGTGGTCGCGAAGGTCGCAAGCTCACCGGCAAACCTCAGCAATTCCTCGTACAGCCGCTCGGGATGCACGCTGCCGGACCGTTTGAAATGAGTCAGCACCGGAATGGTCCGGTTCAGTACCTGCAGCACCAGATAGTCGACGCTCTGCAAACCGCCGCCGGACGACGGATCGACTGCGTAGCGCGCAAGCTCGTCGAGCTTGGTCTCGACCCAGCCGATGATTCGATTGAGCCAGCCATCGACAACCGGATGCGCGGCGCAGACCAGCATCGGCGGCACAAACTTGTCGTCGAACAGGATATTCTTGTCGCGCACTTCGAGGATGCGAGCGATGCCGAGACCCATGTATCCCGGCTTGCTCGTCTTGCGCAGTTCGAACGACAGGCGTGGATAGACAACGTCGATCTCTTCTTCGATGCGCAGCGCCGAGGTTGAATCGATAAACGTTTCGGCAGTCCGAACGTAGCGACTTGCGCTGTCGGTGCGATCCTCATCCACCTCCCGCGTATTGGGAGCCGCGACCGGCATCATCAGCCAGACGATCTGGCCTGCGGCCGAATCCGGCACTTCGATGGCTTCCGGGATCGGGCTGTCGGCAGGAATGTCGAACGGCGTTCCGTCCGGCATGACGCCGGTCGCACTGCGCACGGCGAATTTGCTCTGCTGGGTAAGATCGCTATCGATCTCGAGCTGGGCAAAGCCCCAGGGGTACGGTGTCGTGTAACGAACGCGCTTTTCCAGCAGATGCTCGAGATAGCGATCGTTCTGCTGCAAATGATGCGGCCGCAGGAACAGACCCTCCGACCAGAAAACTTTGCTGTACCAAGACATTCCTACATCCACTTGGCAATGATCGGCGACTGCATCGTCACCGACAGTTCACTTTGACCCCGACTTGTCTGCGCGGTCGTAATATTCGGAGAAATGCAGCATGAAGGTATCGATCGGCGCGCTCTCGTCGCGACCGAGATGCGCGTTCCAGCGCGTCAAGAATTCATCCCAGAGCTTGCTCTTGTTCGAGCCGAACAAGGACCGTGCACCGCGCTGAAGCTCGAGCTCGCGCGCCATCAGCGTCGGATCGATGCTGGCGATTAGTCCCCGGACGGCATGCTGCATTGCAGCATAGGTCTTCAATTGATGGGATTTGAGGTCCTTGAAGCCCTGGGCGAAGGCATGCGGCGCATCGAGGTAACTGCGCGTCGGCGGCCCGAACAGGATACGCATCGCGTCTTCTGCGGTCGGCGAGAATTTCAGCGGATTGTTCTCGATGGCCTGGATGGTGGTTTGGCTGGTGCTGCGCGTCAGCTGCTTGGCCTGGGTGCGCGCCTGCAGCAGGGCCATCAAGTTTTCCACCGTCATGCGCAGGATGACGCCGAGCTGTTCCGCGAGTTCAGCTTCGGTCTTGTCGGCAAAGAAACCGTCCGGCAGCCCGGCAGCACGTGCGACCAGGCGCGCAAACTCGGGATTGCCGATCGACGCCGCCGTGGCCGGTGCCGGCTCGGCCAGTTGCGGCCGCGGCGCTCCCACATGCCCTGTCGGTGAGGGCACCGGCGGTGGCGGGGCAGCCGCGTCGTCGTCGGCCCACACCGACGGTCGGCGCGGCGTCGGCATCGCGTGCACCACGTCGACTGGCGGTTTTGGCGTGGCGACCGGACCGGCTGCCCAGCTCATGTCGTCGTGCAGCGGCGGCTCGCGTTGAGGCATCTGCGGCGAATACCGGACAGGATCCACACCCGCCGCGGGAACGCTCGCCGCCCAGTCCAGGAATTCCGGATTGATGGGCCGCGCGGCCTCGCGCGGTTTTCGCAACTGCTGCGGGTCGATTGGCGGCGGCACGTCGCGACCGGGAGCCCACAGTTCGTGGTAATCGGCGTGCTGCTGAGCGAGCAGAGCTTGCTGCTGCGCACCATGGCTCGGAGTGTCCTCGGCAGGCTCATCCAGGTCCAGCGAAACGCCAATGACATAGTGGCCGATGACGAGCCGATCGCCGTTGCGCAGCCGATGCGCTCCCCGCATACGCTGGTCGGCACCATTGAGAAAGGTGCCGTTGGTCGAGACGTCGTGCAGCCAGTAGCCGCCGTCGCGATAATGGACCTCGCAATGCTTCCCCGAAATCATCCGTGCCGGGTCGGGCAATGTCCAGTCGAGATGGCGGTCCCGGCCAATGTCGACCGAACGCCTTCCGGTGACGGTAAATGACACAGGGCCGCCGTCTGGAAGGTTCGGCTCGTTCTCGATGTTAAAGCGAAGCACCATCACATCGTCTCGTCAGCGTGGAGGGCGCGGTTCGCCGCGTGCCAATTGAATACCATCCTCCAGGCAGGCCGTCATTATCCGGTCCCTGGACTCACGGGTAAGCCGGCAGAGGCCGATCAAAAGGGCTGCGCGAACCGCTCGCGCTGTCTGGTCCGGCTTGGCTTCGACCGGTGCAAATTCCGCGGGAACCACGCTTCCGCCAGACCAACCCGCCGCCAGCGCCAGCCAGGTCGCCGGCTGCTCGGGATCGTTGGCGTTGCCGACCGCCAAAGCCTTGTTGCGCGATTGCTCGTCCGGTTGCCGGACCCAGGTCTCGGCAAAACTGAGCGACCTGCCTTCATTTCCGTCGAAATGGTCGAACATCTGCCGCAACGAGCGACAGCCCCAGGCGACGGCCACGCGCCTGGGGAGCAGATACGCGCAGAAGGATACAGCCTGGTGCCAGTTGCCCGCATCGGCCGCCTCCTGCAGGAAATCCAACGACAGTTTGTCCGGAGCGGCTTTGCCGACGTCGTAGCGCGCCAGCGGATAGGCTTCGAAGAGATCGCGAACTGTGCTGAACCGAACCTGATTCATGGCTGTCAGCCGACAATGGTTGGCGTGCCGTGGGCAACCAATGGGCCGCCGGCGGCGAGCGCCATGGCGGCCTGCGCGGTCATGGTGATGGTTGGGGCGTTGATGACGATGCCGGCTGGAGACAGGATGATCTGGCTTGGACCAACCTGCAGGGTGATATTGACGTTGGCCGAAAGGGTGATGCTCAGGCCCGCATCGACGGACTGATCCATCGCCAGCTTGACGTGCTGACCGCCCAATTGGATATCAAGCTTGTCGTTGCCGTTCTTGAGCGTGGTCTTGCGGGTATCGCCGCCGAACGCCGCCTCACCGATGGTCCTGGTCTCGGTGTCGCGGACCGTGACGTCGTAGTCCTTCTCGGCGTGCAGGGTGATCTTCTCGGACCCCTTCTTGTCCTCGAAGTTCCATTCGTTGTAGCCGCCTCCTCCCTTGGTCGAGTCGGATTTCAGACCCGCGATCGTCTTCTTGGACGGCAGGTCGTACGGCAGCTTGTATTCATCGTTGTATACGGTCCCTATCACCAGGGGCCGGTCGGGATCCCCCTCCAGGAATTCCACCACCACCTCCTGCCCGACGCGCGGGATGATCTGACCGCCCCAGCGCTTGCCGGACCAGACTTGCGCCACGCGCAACCGGCACGAGCGCTTCTTCTTTCGATCCCAGAAAAAGCGAACATAGATTTCGCCCAGCGACTCGACGTCGATTTCCTCGCTCGAATTGTCGTCCTTGGTCACCACCTTGGCTGTCTGAATGCCGTTGATCCTCGGCTTCGGCGTCGTCATGGGAGATCGAAACGGCCGATCGCTCGGCAGAAATTCGTAGCTGCCGAAGTAGACGTGCTGCCCGGCGTCGCCGGGGCCGCCAGTGCGATAGGATTCGATGGAAAACGAGTGAGCTGCCCGTACCACGAGATATTCGACGTTCTGCGAGTCTTTCGAGTGCTTCTCGAGCTTGGTTAGTCCGCCCGGAAACAGATTGACGGCGTCGCCGTTGCCCCGGCGGCGCCGATCCATCGCCTGCTCGGCCTGGAGCTGGATCTTCGCGTATCGCTCGCCGTCGGATTTTTCCTTGAACTTGCCGGGATAGTCGTAGAACTCCATCTCGGATCGTGTGTAGTGCTCGGAGCCCTTGGCGTCGCTGATCATCTGTGCGTTGGGCTTCTGGTAGTTGTAATCGTTGAGCTCGATCTTCCCGGTGCGGAACCGACGCTCGGAAGCCCATTCATAAATATGCTGCTCGCCGCGACGATCGGAGCCGGTAAGCGGGATGTAGGGGATCTTCGCGAGACCGTTGATTGGACTGTGCGAGGACTTGGAATCGGCCAGCACCAGCGTGTGCTTGCCGCCTTCATGCTTGAAGAAGTAGTAGATCCCGTGCTGCTCCATCAACCGGCACACGAAATCCAGATCGGTCTCGCGATATTGAACGCAGTATTCGAGCTTTGGACATGAGCCCTCTTCGGTAAGCTTGGACTCATAATCCGTGAAGCCGCGCTCGTTGAAGACCTCCTTGATGATGTCGGGCGCCTTCTTGTCCTGAAAAATCCGGCAATCGGTGGTCCGCGACAGCAGCCACAACCAGGGCCTCAGCACGATCCGGTAACTGAAATAGTCGTTCTTCACCCCCAGCCATTGGGCTTCCGTGAGAATGCCGCTGAACTCGCGTTCCTTCTCGTGCAATTTGATGGTGAGGGTGCACTGCTTGCCGATGGCCCGATCGAAATCGAGATCGGCTTCCTCGCTGAGACACTCGATGCGATATTCGAACAGTTCACTCAGACCTTCGGCGGCCTCGAACCGGGCAAAAACCAGAACGTCCTTGCCAAGGGGGGTCTTGAGCTCGCAGAGGCGGGTATCCTGGGTAAGCTGGCCCATGTGGGCGTTAAACTCCCTCGTTGACCGCGCGAGCTGCGCAATCGGCGCAGCAGGCGGTCAAGCACGAACAACCTAAATCCGAGCCGTCCATCGGTGGGATGGCCGACAAGTCCGCTCGGTGTCACTCTCCTGACGCGGCAACGCACCCGCCCGGGGAAGCCACTGCGGCACTCATGTAGTCGGTTCCAAGCGCTTGCTGGTTCACGGGAAACCGCCACCATCGCGGGAATGAACCGAGGCCGGCGTTGATCTGACCTACCAGTCAATCGGATCATGATCCCCCGCGTGATCCGCCAGATGTCATGGACTTGGTCGAGGGGCCAGGGCCTCGCAGACGGATCCTCTTTGCATGCTCGACGTCGCATCCCTGACCCAGCCCATCGCCCCGGACGATCCCTGCGGGCCAGACCTCGATGCGGCCGGCGACGTCCAGTACCTGAACTTCTTCGCAGCTGCGGAATCGCTGCTGCCGATGTCGTATTTCGAGGTCGTCAACGCGAATGGAGAGCGCGGACGCTTCGACCCGAAGGCCATCGATATTGCCGGCCAGTTCGCCGCTGCGCAGCCCCTGTTGGCTCGCACCCGCGATCTGCGCCTGACCATGCTGCTCGCCAAGTTTTCCATCCTGAACCGCGATCTCGACGGCTTCCTCGGCTGCCTGCGGGCAACCACCCTGCTGCTCCGCGAACAATGGGAAGCGGTTCACCCGAGGGGCGAGGACGGCGACTATGCCTTTCGTGCCGTCACCATCGAGGCGATCGACGTGTTTCCAACGGTGATCAACCCGCTCCAATTCCTCCCCCTGATCGAAAATCGACGGCACGGCAGCCTCAACTACCGTGCCTATCAGATTGCCAAGGGCGAAATTCCCGCCGGCGATGCCGATGTCGACACGCCAGATCTCGGAACCATCGAGCGCATCGTCGGCGAGACCGATCTCGACACCCTCAAGGCGGTGAGCGCCCGCTGTTCCGCGGTCGCTGCCGAGATCGCCGGCATCAAATCGGTTTGGCACGAAAAGTTGAACTCGGGGCAACCCATCAGTCTCGACCGGCTGGCGGGTGTCGCGAATGGCATGGCCGGCTGGCTCGCGACTCTGGTCACCGCACGCGATCCGGCCGCAATTGCCCCGTCCCCGGACGAGCTTGCTCAAGACGGCCCGCAGCTTCCGATCGAAATCGCCGGCGCAGTGACCTCACCCGGACAGGCATCCGCGGCACTGGCGGCGGCTGCCGACTATTTCGCTCGAAAGGAACCGTCGAGCCCGGCGCTGTTGCTAGTGCGGCAGGCACAGGACATGGTTGGCAAATCGTTTATCGAAGTGATGCGAATGCTGATGCCGGCCCACGTGGAAACCGCCGCCATCAATATCGGTCGCGACAAGGTCTTCGACCTGCCGATCGAGCGCATGGCGGAATTCGCCACCTCGCTCCCATCCGCGGCCGAAAATGAGGCTCAAGATACTGTTTTTTCGGCCGAAAATAGAGCGCAGGCGTTGGACTTGCTGAGCAAGGTCGCGTCGTTCTTCAGGGCCGCAGAGCCGTCCAGCCCGATCCCGTTCCTGGTCGATCGCGCACGCGAACTCGCACAGCGAGACTTCCTCAGCCTGCTGAACGAAGTGCTGCCCGAGGGCGCTCTGAAGGCGATCGATAAATCGAATTGAACCCGCCTTCCGTTCGAGGGGACTAACTGAACGGAAGGAAGCTCCGCCGACGAAAGACCGAGGCACTTCCCTGCCTGCGTCGCGCAAGTCGGCTTCCGCAGATATTTTTTTTGTGAAGAGGGCAACCCAATGGCAACCGACAGCGGTCAAAAATTCATTCGCCGAAACCGCGCACCGCGCGTGCACATCACTTACGAAGATCCCTACGACGCCGAGCGGCTGATCGAACTGCCGTTCGTCATGGGCGTCCTGTCCGATCTTTCCGGCAACAACCCCGGCATCGAGAAGACGAAGGTCGAGGAGCGCAAGTTCCTCGAGTTCGACATGGACAATTTCGACAACCGCATGGCGGCGATCCAGCCCGGCGTGACGGCGCGCGTCGCCAACCGTCTCAGCGACGGGTCCGACGAAAAGATCTCCGTCAACCTGCGCTTCAACAAGATATCCGACTTCACGCCGGTGGCGGTCGCCCGCCAGGTGCCGGCGACGGCCAAGCTGCTCGAAGCGCGTGAACAGCTCGCCAACCTGCTGCGCTACATGGATGGCAAGGTGGGTGCCGAGGACCAGCTGAAGAAGCTCCTCGCCGATCCTCAATTGATGGCCGCACTGCGCGAGCGCGCGACCGGCCAGTCCACCGAATCCGACAGCAACAGCTAAGGGAAGGAATGGGGACCATGGCAAAAGAAGCAATCCACAAAGAGACCACCGCCAAGGTCGGGACCGTCGAGGCTGACGAGTTCGCCGCCCTGCTGAAGCAAAGCTTCAAGCCGCGCACCGAACGTGCGGCGACCGAAGTCGAGAACGCGGTGTCCACGCTCGTTCAGGAAGCGCTGAAAGATACGAGCGTCATCAAGTCGGACGTGCTCGACACCATCGAGGAGATGATCGCGCGGATCGATCAGAAGCTGACCGCGCAGATGAACGAGATCCTGCACGCGCCCGAATTCCAGGCGATCGAAAGTGCCTGGCGCGGCCTCCACTACCTCGTCTTCAACTCCGAGACCGACGCCAACCTCAAGATCCGGGTGATGAACGTCTCCAAGAACGAGCTGTATCGGAACCTGCGGCTCTATCCCGATGCGCGCTGGGACCAGAGCCCGCTGTTCAAGCAGATCTACGAGTACGAATTTGGCCAGTTGGGCGGCGAGCCGTTCGGCTGCCTGATCGGCGACTACTATTTCAGCCACCTCCCCACCGACGTGCAGTTGCTCCGCGATCTCAGCAAGATCGCCGGCGCCGCGCACGCCCCCTTCTTCAGCGGCGCCGAGCCTACGCTGATGGGAATGGACTCGTGGACCGAACTGTCCAACCCTCGCGACATCGGCAAGGTGTTCGACACGCCGGAATACGCCGCATGGAAGGGACTGCGCGATCAGGACGACTCGCGCTATCTCGGTCTGTGCATGCCGCGCGCACTGGGCCGCCTCCCCTACGGCGCCAAATCGGAGCCGGTGGAAGAGTTCGCCTTCGAAGAGGAGACGGACGGGCACACCGGTGACAAATACGGCTGGATCAACGCCGCCTATGCGATGGCGGTCAACATCAACCGCGCCTTCAAGGAGTTCGGCTGGTGCACGCGCATCCGCGGCGTCCAGTCCGGCGGCGAGGTCATCAACCTGCCGACGCATACGTTCCCGACCGACGACGGTGGCGTCGACCTGAAATGCCCGACCGAGATCGCCATCAGCGATCGTCGCGAGCACGAGCTTGCAAAGGCGGGACTGATCCCGCTGATCCATCGCAAGAACACCGACAAGGCCGCCTTCATCGGCGCCCAGTCGCTCTATAAGCCGAAGAAGTATTTCGGCGACAAGGGCGTGGATGCAACCGCGTCCGACAACCTGTCGTCACGCCTGCCCTACATGTTCGCAGTATCCCGCTTTGCGCATTATCTGAAGTGCATGGTTCGCGACAAGATCGGATCCATGAAGGAAAAGGATGAGCTGACGGTCTGGCTGCAGACCTGGATCAACGAATACGTTGATGCCAATCCGGCCTTGTCGTCAGAAGCTCAGAAAGCGCGCAAGCCGCTGGCCGCTGCGAAGGTTGAGGTCATAGCAAACGAGGAGAACCCGGGATATTACAACGCGCGCTTCTTTCTCCGTCCACACTTTCAACTGGAAGCGATGGACGTCGGTCTCAGTCTCGTTTCGCGCCTGCCAGGCCCGAGCTCCTGACGCCGCGCTATTGCAACCGTCACTCATCAGAGAATTTTGAAAGGGCTATGCTATGGCTGTCGACATCTTTTTGAAACTCGATCCGATCAAGGGCGAGTCGCTCGACGACAAACACAAGGACGAAATCGACATTTTGAGCTGGTCGTTCGGCGAGAGCCAAAGCGGCACGTTCCACAGCGGGTCGGGCGGCGGCGCCGGCAAGGTCGCGGTTCAAGACCTCCACTTCACGCACTTCGTGGACAAGGCGACACCCGAGCTTTTCAAGGTCTGCGCCAATGGAAAGCACATCGACAGCGCCATCCTCACGGTACGCAAGGCCGGTGAACACCCGCTCGAATATCTCAAGATCGAGATGAAGCACGTTCTGGTTTCCAGCGTCTCGACGGGCGGATCGCACGGCGAGGATCGCCTCACCGAAAACGTCAGCCTGAACTTCCAGAAGGTCAAAATGACCTACAAGACCCAGACCGAAAAAGGCGGCGCCGGCGCGTCTCCGGTGTTCGGATGGGACGTTGCGGCCAACAAGGAATGGGCCTGATCGCAGGCTTCCTGCCCGGCGCCGGTTGCCAATAGCGGCAACCGGCGCGGGAGGTACGGGGACCGTCAATGACCGTTACGCCAAGGAAGGACCGGCTCTCTCCGCCATTGATGCTGGCCTTTCGTGCGGCGCATGACGCGCGCGATGCCCGCAAACCACTCGAACTGCGCGATCAGTTCGGTGAGCGAGTGATAGCGGGACGGCGCAGCGCTGGTCGTTTCCCGATCTCGGAGACGCTGCTAAGGCGCGAGGTTTCGCAGGACGTCGAAACACTCCTCAATACCATTGCCCTCGAATCGACGCTTGACCTGACCGGTCGCGGTTGCGTCCGCACCTCGATCCTGAACTATGGTTTCCCCGATATCGCAAACCGCTCGATCGACGAAGTTACCGACGAGGAGCTCAGCGATGCCCTGCGCATGTCGCTCACGACCTACGAGCCGAGACTCGATCGCAAGTCCATCCGGGTGCGGCGCGACACCTCCGTGGGCGCCGAGCAGCTCAAGCTGCGCTTCGTCGTGCATTCCGACCTGAAATGCGAACCGCTCAACGTACCCGTGGAATTCGTCGCAGACGTCGACCTCGACAGCGGCGATATACAGATCAACCGATTATAGCATGAACCGCGAATTCCTCGACTTCTACAATCGTGAACTGTCGCTGCTGTACGAGCACGCGGAGGGTTTTGCCGAGGAATATCCTGGTATCGCCGAGCGCCTCGGCGGTCTGGTCCGCGACCGCTCGGATCCGATGATCTCAGGCCTGCTGGAGGGCGCTGCATTTCTCGCCGCGCGTGTCCAGCTCAAGCTCAAGCACGAGTTTCCGGAATTCACCGCGAACCTGCTTGAGCAGTTGGTTCCGAATTATCTCGCGCCGACTCCGTCCGCCATGCTGGTCAAGATTCAGCCGACCTACGCCGATCCGGCGTTGCGCGACGGCAAGAAGATTGCGCGGGGCGCCTATTTCGACGCGAACTATCGTGAAAGGGAACGCAGCCTCGCCTGCCGGTTCCGGCTTTGCCGCGATATCGTGCTTTGGCCCTTTGACGTCACCGGCGCCGAATATTTTGCGACCGCGGGCGCGTTGCAGGCCCTCGGGATTCCAGTCGGCGGAGAGGTCATCGCCGGGCTCAGGGTCTCCTTGACACACCGTACCGCCGCGCGGCTCGACGAGGAGCCGGCGGACGCGGAGACTCGCAACAAGCCGGAGACCTGGTTCGCTGGTTGCCGCACCAGCGAACTGCCCATCTATCTGACCGGCGCCGAGTCGGACGCCATCGCACTTTACGAACAACTGACCTCGAACTGCGTCGGGCTCTATTTTCGCTATCTCGACGATTTCGGCGATCCGGTCGTCATCCGGGCTCCGAACGACTGTGTGCAGCAAGTCGGCTTCAGCGAGAACGAATCCCTGTTTCCGAACGACAACCGGGTCTTTCGCGGGTCGGAGTTGTTGCGGGAATATTTCGTGTTTCCGCGCAAGTTCCTCGGCGTCAATCTGACGCAACTTCGCGCTGTGATGCCGCGGTTACGCAGCAAATCCATCGATATCGTCTTCGCGTTCAATGAGCACAACTCGCGGCTCGCCGCCTCGGTCCGGGCGGACACGTTCAGTCTCTACACCGCTCCGGCGATCAACCTTTTCGAAAAGACCAGCGATCGCATCCCGATCAAGTCGAATACCTACGAATACCACGTGGTGCCCGACCGAAGCCGCTATCTCGAATATGAGCCGCACCAGGTGCTGGAGGTTTACGCGCACTTTCCGGCGGAAAAGGACAAGCGACGCGTTCGTCCGCTGTACTCCGCCGCCGTCGACAGGACGGCCGGATCGGTCGAGGGACTTTATTACACGGTTCGTCGGCTGCCGCGGCGACGCACCGTCGAAGAGAAGACCTATGGCGCGGCCTCGGACTATACCGGGACGGACATGTTCCTCTCGCTGCTCGAGCCCGGCGACCCGAGCGGCGACGGATCCGCCGCCGAGCTGAGCGTCCGTGCTCTGTGCTCCAACCGGCATCTCACGGAACATCTGCCGGTCGGCCAGGGCGGAGCCGACTTTCGCCTGCTGGACGACACCTCGCTCGAGCTGATGTGCATCGCCGGTCCCACCCGGCCACGCGAGCCGGTGGTGGCGCAGTTGCGCAGCCGCAGCGAGATCGCCAATAGCGGCGTCGTCAGCTGGCGCCTCATCAACATGCTGAGTTTGAACTATCTCGGCCTCGTGGAACGCAGCGGCGGCAAGAACGCCGGGGCGTTGCGCGAGATGCTGTCCTTATTCGCCGACCAGTTCGACGATGCGACGGAACGAAAGATTCGTGGCGTGCGCAGCGTCGAGAGCAGGCCCGTGGTGCGGCGGGTGCGTGAGCGTACCGGCAGTGGCGCAGCGCGCGGCCTGGAGATCACGGTCACGCTCGACGAGAAGGCATTCGAGGGCAGCGGCGTGTTCCTGCTCGGGGCCGTGCTGGAACGCTTCTTCGCCGACTATTCAGGCTTCAACACCTTCACCCAGACCGTCATCTCGACCCCGGAGCGCGGCGAGATCATGCGTTGGCCGGCCCGCATGGGCACCCGGAGGCCGCTGTGACGCTGATCGACCAGATGAAGGCCGAGCCCTGGCGGTTCGATTTCTTTCAGACGCTCCGCCAGCTCGAGCGATGCAATCCGGATCGACCGCGGATCGGCGACAGTGCAGCGCGTCGCGAGGAGTTTGTCGACCTCGGTCAAACCCCCTATCTGGAATTTCCCGCCTCCAATCTGAGCTCGGTCGACGATCGTGATGGCAGGCTCAAAATTCTGGTCAAATTCCTCGGCCTGCTCGGACCGCAGGGCGCGCTGCCGCTGGCCACCACCGACGAGAGCGTCGGCTGGCAGTTGATGCGGGACGACGCTTTCCCCCGTTTTCTCGACCTGCTGAACGGACGCTTTCTGCAATTGTTCTTTCGAGCCTGGGCAGACGCACGGCCGATCGCCCAGCATGATCGGCCATCCGACGACCGCTTCATCGCTTATGTCGGCTCCTTCGCCGGCCTCGGCTCCGATATTTTTGCCAATCGGGATACCGTGCCTGACATGGCGAAGCTGAGCTTCGCCGGGCTGGTTTCACCGAGAGCGAAATCCGCATCACGACTGGCGCGGCTGCTGCAAGGGCTGTTCGATGTCAGGGTCGAGATCGACGAGTTCGTCGGCACGTGGCTCCCATTCGACCCAAGCCATTGCAGCCGGCTCGGCGGGACGCACGCCAAGCTTGGTCACGACGCGCTCCTGGGCTCGCGTGTGTTCAGCGTCGAAGACAAGATCAGGGTTCGCGTGTTCGTGAAGGATTTTGCTCAATACGAGCAGTTCCTGCCCACCGAAGCGCCGAACCTGTCCGAGCCCCTGGCTGACGCCGTCTACTTCTACATCGGCGACGAACTCGAGTGGGAGGTGGAACTTGCCATTCCGGCGGGAGCGGTTGTCGCGATGAAGCTCGGGCAGAGCGGACGCCTTGGATGGACCAGCTGGGTTTCGCCGAACTGGGCCTCGACCGAGGAGTATCGGCGCGATGCACGCTTTCACCTTGCCGAGCGTCTCAGAGCCCGGCGCAACGCTGCGACTGATCAGCAGCCGATTTGAACCTAAGCATCGCTCCGATTGTCCTAACATCATGGGAATTCGAGCCGATTTCCGCGACGACCCGGCATCGCCCGGGGATTGAGCAGGAGGCGCCATCGTGACCGATATCAGCCTTGAGGCCGTGACTGGCAAACTGAACCGGGCCGGCTACGATGCCTTCATACAGGCCCTGCGCCACGCCAAGAGCGTCAGCAACCGTAACGTGGAGCTTGCGCACTGGCTGTTTCACATCCTGCAACAGGAGCGGACCGACCTCAGCCTGTCGGTGGATCACTACAAGCTCGACCGCGCGCGGCTGCTGTCGGACCTCGCAGGCGTCATCAACGGTTTCCGCAAGAACGAAACCGACATGCCGGGCGTCGCCAATTCGGTCATCGATATTCTCGACCGTGGCTGGCACTACGCCACGCTGTTCTTCGGCGAGACCCAGATCCGCACCGGACATCTCCTGGTCGCCGGATTGAAATCGAACGAGATCCGTCGTGCGCTCAACAACATCTCGCAGGAATTCGCCAAGATAAATGTCGACGCATTGGCTGCGGAGCACCGCGCCATCTGGGCAGGCTCCGAGGAGGAGACCATGCGTCCGATGGACGGCTCCGGGTTGGCCGGTGCCGGTACTGACGGTACGGACCGGGCGAATCCCAAGGGGACGACGCCGCTCGACCGGTTCTCCCAGGATCTGACCGCCAAGGCCAGATCGGGCCAGATGGACCCGATCCTCGGTCGAGACGACGAAATCCGCCAATTGATCGACGTGCTGATGCGCCGGAGGCAAAACAATCCGATCCTCACCGGCGAGGCCGGCGTCGGCAAGACCGCCGTGGTCGAGGGATTTGCCCAGCGCATTGCCGCCGGCGAGGTGCCGCCGCCGCTGCGCAACGTCAGGCTCTGCGCGCTGGATATCGGCCTGATGCAGGCCGGTGCCTCGATGAAGGGCGAGTTCGAGCAGCGCCTGCGCTCGGTGATCGACGAGGTACAGAACTCGCCTACCCCGATTATCCTGTTCATCGACGAAGCGCACACGCTGATCGGGGCCGGTGGCGCCGCCGGCACCGGCGACGCGGCCAATCTCCTCAAGCCTCCCCTCGCCCGCGGCACGCTGCGGACCATCGCCGCCACCACCTGGGCAGAGTATCGCCAGTACATCGAAAAGGACCCCGCACTCACACGGCGCTTTCAGCCGATCCAGGTCGATGAGCCGGATGTAGAGACCTGTTGCATCATGCTGCGCGGTCTCCTGGGCCCGATGGAGAAGCACCACGGCGTTCGCATTTCGGACGCCGCGATCGTGACCGCGGTCAACCTGTCGCATCGCTACATTCCGTCCCGACAGCTGCCGGACAAGGCGGTCAGCCTGCTGGACACAGCTTCAGCACGGGTAGCCATCAGTCAAAGCGCGACGCCGGCCCTGATCGAGGACGCTCGCGTCGCGATCGCGGCCCGCGAGGCCGAACGATCAGCGCTGGTCAGCGACGGCGATCTCGGGGACGAGAACAGCGAGCGCATCACCACAATCGACGGCGACATAGCGACGCTGAAGGCCAAGCTGTCCGGCCTGGAGGCCGACTGGGCCAAGGAACAGGAGCTCGTCAAGGACATCCGCAGCATTCGCGAAATCCTCTCCGAGAACGGCGACGAAGATCGAGCGACGAAGCGCGTCGAGTTGCGCGGCAAGTTCGAGACACTGGAAGGCATCAATCCGGAAAAGCGGATGATCTATGCCCATGTCGACCAGCAGTCGGTCGCCTCTGTCGTGTCCGACTGGACCGGTATCCCGACCGGCAGAATGATGCGCGACGAGATCGAAACCGTCCTGAAGCTACCCGAAATTCTCAATCGCCGCGTGCTCGGCCAGTCCCACGGGCTGACGATGATTGCGAAACGAATCGAGACCAGCCGCGCCAAGTTGGACAACCCGTCCAAGCCGATCGGCGTTTTCATGCTGGCCGGACCGTCCGGCGTGGGCAAGACAGAAACCGCCCTCGCGCTTGCCGAAACCCTTTATGGCGGCGAGCAGAACATGATCACGATCAACATGTCGGAGTTCCAGGAGGCCCATACGGTCTCGACCTTGAAGGGCGCACCTCCGGGTTACGTCGGCTATGGTGAAGGCGGCCGGCTCACCGAAGCGGTCCGGCGCAAGCCCTACAGCGTTATCCTGCTCGACGAGGTGGAGAAGGCCCATCCCGACGTCCATGAGATCTTCTTCCAGGTGTTCGACAAGGGAGTCATGGAGGACGGCAACGGTCGGCGAATCGATTTCAAGAACACATTGATCATTCTGACCACGAACGTCGGCACCGATCTCATCATGAGCCTGGCGCGCGATCCGAAGTATCGCAACGAGCCGGAAGAACTCGCCAGGCTGCTGCGGCCGGAATTGCTGAAGGTGTTCCCTGCCGCGTTGCTTGGGCGCATCGTCTCGATCCCCTACTTTCCGCTTTCGGACGAGATGCTTGCCGGCATCGTCAGATTGCAGCTCGACCGGATCGGACAGCGCCTCCGCGATAATCACAAGGCTGTCTTCGGCTACGACGATGCAGTCGTCGAGCACATCGTATCCCGCTGCAACGATCCGGACTCCGGCGGGCGGATGATCGACAACATCATCACCAACACGTTGCTGCCCGAACTGTCGCGCGAATTCCTGAGCAAGTCTCTCGCCAAGGAGGAGGTCAAGCAGACGCGCGTCTCGATCGTGAACGACAAGTTTGCATATTCGTGGAACTGACTGCGATGAACATCCAGACCGAGCACCGCCAGCCGACCACCGGCACCACACCATACGATGAGGTGTATTATCCCGGGCATGTCTACGGGCTCACGCACCCGAACCATCTGGCAACGCTCGCTACGGTCTACGGCATGCAGCCGGCTCCGGTCGAGCGCTGCCGGGTCCTGGAGCTCGGCTGCGGCGTTGGCGGCAATCTGTTGCCGATGGCTTTTCAATATCCGGACAGCGAGTTCATCGGTATCGACCTGAGCGGCGTTACGATCGAACGCGGACAGCGGAACATCGCCGCGTTGGGCTTGGGCAACATCAGGCTTCTGCATTGCGACATCATGGATGTCGACGCTGCCTTCGGACAGTTCGACTACATCATCGCCCATGGCGTGTATTCATGGGTACCACCGATCGTGCGCGAGAAGATGATGTCCATCTTCAAACGGAATCTGGCGCCACAGGGGCTCTGCTACGTCAGTTACAACGCGCACCCGTTCTCGCATCTTCGCGACATGGTCCGCGACATGATGCGCTACCACACCCGGCGCATCACCGGGATGAAGGAGAAAGTGGGACAAGCTCGCGCCATCGTGAAATTTCTCAGCGAAGGATCGAAGTCCAGCTCGGTGCACGGTACAGTCATGCGCGACCAGTGCAACCGCGTGCTCAAGGCTCCGGACGAGTTGCTTTTTCACGACGATCTCGATTCTGGCGCGACGGCGTTCCTGCTGCACGAAGTCGTCGAAGACGCCGGCCGACATGGGCTGCAATATCTGAGCGACGCCGATTTCTCACGACGCTATCTTGCCGGCTACACCGAAGAGGTCCGCGCCACGCTGCAGCGCTTTCCCGAAAGCGAGTTCATGGCGCGCGATCAGTATCAGGACTTCATCGACGGCAACGGGTTTCGGCGTACGTTGCTCTGCCACGAAGGCATCTCCCTTGACCGCAAGGTCGATCTCGACTTCATCACCGCCTTCTATCTGCTGAGCACCACCAGCCCACGTCGCCCCGACGCCTGCCTGACCGACGATTCCGAGATGGAATTTGAAAATCAGGACGGCAGCCGAATCACCGTGACCAATCCGCTCCTGAAGGCCGCACATCTTTGTCTCGGCCGGGCCTGGCCGCGTGCACTCTCGTTCACTGAACTGCTCGATGGCGCCCGGACGCTGCTGGACGGCCGGCAAACAGCCGATGACCAACGGATATTGACGGAAGCGCTCTATATCCTGGCCTGCAGCGGCGAGGTCTCCTTTCTGAAATCACGGCCGTTTCTCGTGAAAGAAGTCACGGATTGTCCGCAGGCGAGTCTGCTCGCCCGCAGACAGGCGCAGAGCGGCCCGCTGGTCACCAATCTGCTTCACCAAACCGTGCAGTTGGAGGACGACAGGACGCGCCACTTTCTGCAACTGCTCGACGGCTCCCGGACGATCGAGCAAATCACAGCCGAAATGACTGAAACCTTTGGACCGACCATCCAGGTCAAGCAATTGGATGATGCCGGGCAGCCCGCCGAGCCGTTGCTGCTGTCAACCCGACAAAGCGTTGACCGTTCGCTGGCGACGGTCGGCAAACTGGGTTTGCTGGTGGCCTGAGGACGGGCGGCAAGGAGCCGGCCCGTCATTTTGTGGAGCGGACGCCCCACGTCCCATCAGCCGTCGTGGGTGTATTGTTGGCCGAGCAGCCACCCGGTGAGAATGCCGCCGGGTCCGCTGGCATAGACCGCGCTAAGGCCGACACCGGCGCGCAGCATCCGCCATTCATGCTCGCCGACCCAGGGAATGCCGGGATCACCCTTCTGGTATTGCGACAGCAACGTTCGGGCGACTTCCGCGGCATTGGCGTAGATCGGGCCGTTCGCCCAGCGGGGTCGCGGCAGGCCCGTCATGCGGCAGTAGAGCGCGGTACAGACATAGGCGGACGCCTCCTCCGCATTGCCGTCAAGGCCGGTACGCAGCAGATCGTAAGCCGCATGCAAGGCCTCGTGGACGATATAGGCTTCGTCCATTCGCCCCGTCGCCGACACGACCTCCAGCGTATTCGCCGCGACGACCGTACCGTCCGCCCGGGTCCGCGCGACGTCGTTATATTGTGCCGCAACATTTGCCGCGAGGTCCGTCGGAACTCTGACGCTGACCTGTCCCAACCGGATCGCGCGAGCGACGTGATGGAACGTTTGCGGTGCAATCGTCACGTGGCTGCCACGGATCGGAAACCGGAAGCGAATGCGTGCGACCGCCGGGCCATTGAGTACGTCTAGCACCCTGCTCCGAAGTGACATCGGATCGTCCTTGCTGTTGACACTGCTCCACGAATGGTGGTCGGCGTTTCCGGTTAGGAGGTTCAGTTGAACCCGGCCCCGGCCGGATCAGACAAATCGGGGACTGGCTTTCACTCGGAGGGCAGCCCCGTGACGACCACCGACCCGACCACGACCGACACTTACCGCAAGATCGCGGCGCGGCTGACCATGCTCCGGCCGCAGATCGATCTGTCGAAATATTTCGCGGGGCCGAATCCCAATGTCCGCCTCTATGACGAGAAGGCCTATATCCGACGCCAATTGGAGAAGTATGGCGTCGCGGCCGCGACGAGCACGCTCGACGGCGTCACGTTCCTGCCCAAGGACTGGGAAGACCTGATCAAGACGCTGCGCATTGCCAAGACATCGGACGGATTCGACGCCTTCGCCGAAGGCAAAAGCCCGGAGAAGCCGTCGCATTGGGCCCTCGATCTGTCGATGGCAGCCACAATCGGCAAGGGATTCCGGGAGATCTGGCGCCCAAAACTATCCGACCGGCCGCTCTCGACGCGAGACCTTCCGGGCCGGCACGGCTTCGGGCTCGGGCGCGGCCGAGGGCAATGGAGCGACGACTATAGCGCGCAGTTCGGCAAGGACCCGCAGCCGCAGGACATCACGTCGCTGCATTTCGCGGTAGCGCCGGACCGGGTCAATGTTCACATCGACGAGACCGGCTTCGTGTTTGAGGGCGCAGACGGCGCCCTCACGGTCGGACCGAATTTCGGCCACCACGCCGTCAATGAACTGTTCTGGAAGAGCAATCCTCACCTGCCGCGCTGGGCGATCGATCACATCGACCTGATCCTGCCGAACAGCGCCAACGATTTTTCGCGATTTGGCGTTTCGGTCGACCTGTATCAACGCAAGGACTTGCGCGTCACCGTCACCGGCTCCTGCGGCATTTTCGGAGGATTCGAGTGCTCGGGAACGTTAAGCGTCAGTGGAACGCATGATCTGCTTGGCTCCAAGCCGAAAGGCGCGCGCTGACGATCGCATGTCTGCGATCGAGGGTGCGGCAGACTTCTGGCCTGCGAAGGAAGCTCACCGTGGTGAGGCCGATCGGAAGCCGCCGGTCGTCCTACCGCGAGCCCTGCAACGGTGGCGAAGAGCGCGCCGACATTGTCGATGCATCGTCGTGGGTTCGCGCCAGCACCCAAGGTGGAACTTGCATGGCGATAGCGAAAGCCGCTTGAACCGGCGCTTCAGCAGACGCGACTGAGGGATAGGCTCGCCGACGCAAAATGCGTCCTACAGTTTATGCCAATGGTGTTGTTGCAATGGCGCCCTTAAAGCCCCCCGTCTGGCTCGATACCAATATTCTTATAGACATACAGAACGGGCAAAGAGCTGCGGCGAGCACCGCCGAGAAAGCGCTCAGCCGACGCTTCGAGAATGAAATTCTCAATCTGGCCAAGGACGGTCACGAGGTTCTGATCTCACCGCGGGTCAAGTTTGAATTTCTAAAGGGAGCGCGTGCTCAGTCCGGCGAAAAATTGCTCGCTGACTTGCGGATCGTCGAAGACAAGATGATGACCCAGGTGCCCCGCGCGCAAGTTTGGAAGTGGGGCAATGAGGGTTTGAATCACGGGCTTTCCGCGTTCGATTCCGATGTTGTTGCCCAGGTCAGGGCAGGCGGAGTGGCTCGCGGCATCAAGAATCCGGTGTTGCTGACCAGGGACAGCGGAGGAACGCTCATTGCTATGCGCAGGAGAGGCGTTCAAGCGCTCGACTTCCGGGCACCGGAGATAAGACTGAAGGTCCCGCGGAACACACCGACCCCGCCAGAGGTCCCGCCGCCGCCGGCGGGCTCCGTCGCTGGCGAGGGATTTTGGAGCGCGGCCAAGGCCGGCTTCAAGGCGGGTTTAAAGGAGGCTTTCAAGGCCGAGAATATCGCTGCGATGATCCCTGATCTGGTCCTTATGGTGGCCGACAAGGTCGCGGCCCGGGAGGCGTTCAAGAACATTCAAGTCAAGTTCATCAAGGAGGGCTTCGCAAAGGGGGTTGCAGCGGGCGTCATGGGTTGGTCCGAGGAGGAGGTTGCATCAAATCTGATGAACCGCATCACCGCGTTCAGAGTTCAAGGTCTGGAAGACCCTGCTGGCATCCTGACGCGCGCGACCATTCTGCAAGTGGCCGAAGCGTACGAAAACTATGCGGTGGTGATTGGATTTCAGTTCAGCTCTGCCAAGGACCTGAAATGGAAGCGCGAGATGGTCGCCAAGGGCTCCAAGATTCTGCATCAGTATGGATATTATTTCGGAACCGATCCGCAGGCGCTATTTGAGTACGAGTTCATCGACAAGCTAGCGTGGACGCTTCAGCCGACCACCAATGCGATAGTTGAGCCCGCAATCCGCCACTGAAAACGATCATATTGCTGGTGATTGCTCATGCCGCAATTGAAAGACAAAGTAGGACGGTTTGCCGCCACGGGTCGCAGCTGCCAGAACTGGAAGCAGGACCAGGAACTGGTCATCTCGCTGCTCAACAAGATCGCCATTTCCGACGGAGGAGCCGAGACCACGCTCAAACCGCAAATGGTCGTGACGGGTCACGCCAGCGACAGCCTCTACAACTCGATCCTGTATTTCCAGAAAAAGAACTTCCCGGGCACGCCGGACGGCTATATCCGGCCTGGTGGGCCAACATTCACTCGGCTCGTTGATCTCGCGACCAAGGCAGCCGCCAAGCCTCCTCCTCCCAAGGGTCAATGGGACGGGATCGCGACGCCATCCGTCGATGCCGCACTTCGCAAGGGTCTGCTCGACGATTCCAAGCTGGACTATGGGGAAGTCGTCGACATTATCAGGGCGACCGTCACGGACGGCATGGTCACCGCATTCGAGCTGGACGACCTGACCACTATTGCAAACACCTCCAGAACGCTTTCTCCGACTTCGAAGAAGCTCATCACGCTCTTCGTCGGCGACGAAAAGAAGAAGTGGCTCGGGGTTGGACCGTACGACCTCAACTCGGATCAAAAGAAGCTCGCCGCGGAGATGGTCTGCGATTTCCTCAAGAACACGAGGACCACATTCTTTCCGAAGCTCGACCCGCACCGCGTCGGGATAGGCATTCTCAGGCGAATTGCGAAGCCGAGCCTCATAGATCAGGATCAAGCGAGCATGTGCGGCCCCTCCGCGCTGATGTTCAGCTACGCATCCGACAAGCCGGGGCAATATGCGCGGTTCGCCATCGATCTGTATCAGAAGGGGCAGGCGAACCTCGGCCGCCTGCTGATCAAGCCGGGAAAGGACGTGAAAAACTACACGCCGCCCTACTCGCTGGACCACGTCGATTGGCTGACTTGCGCCTCCATTCGCGACTCCGAAAATTGGTTCCTCGATTTTGACGACACCGGCAGAATAAGCGACGTCGCGGGGATCACCTTGCCGAGCGAAATGGAGCAATGGTTCCGCAAGGCCGGATACCAGGACGTGCGCGAGGAGACCAATCTGAAATTCAGCAAAGGCATCGACAGCGTCAACGAAGCCAACGCCCTGCTCGCCAGTGGATACCGCGTATGCCTGTTCATAAGCGCCAACATGATCGAATATGACGACCAGTCGGATGAAGGCTCGGTGTTGACGCGGCACTGGGTCGTTTTGCGTGACAGGATACAAGTGTCGAACGGAAACGTGACGACAACGATCTTCACATGGGGCAAAGGAGATTACGCGATCCCGCATCCGGGCAAGGGTGGCGCTCAGAAGCCTCTCTCGATTGGGGACTTCCTTATGAATTATTACGGGTACATTGCTGCCAAAGCGTGAGTGGAGAACAAGCGCTCTCACCACGCGTTGAGGTCGGTGACGAGTTGCTTGTCCAGGGACAAGCTTTCCATGCCGCTGGAAAGCAAAATGCCGCTTCGATTATGGTGCCCACTGCCGGGAATGTTCCGCTTGTGGTGCAGGAAGTGACCGACCTCGTGCGCCATGACGCCAATGAACGCCTCGCCATAGTCGAACACGGGTGGATTGCCCTGATCGACAACCACGAAGACCTGCTCGTCGGGCAGATATTCCCCAGCCGCCTCGTTATCCATTGCGTCATAGTCGCCGACGAGAAAACACGTGAGATCGGCGCCGCGCACCTTGAACGGGACGATCTCCTTGCGGAAAACATCCCGCGAGATTTTTGGCCCCAGGGCTTTCCGGACCGTCATCCAAGTCGCCTCTGCCGGGGTGAAGAAGATATTTGCCTGAGCCCCGAACGTCCAGTTCAGCTTGGTGAGGAACCAGGGCACGTCGTCCGGCGTCCATTTCGTGGCGTTGATCAGATTGCCGGATTGATCGAGGTACTTGAGGAATTTGAACGCGATCGTGAAATCCTTGCGCGGCAGAATGGCGACATCCAATTTGATGCTTGTGCTGCCGCGTACGGCTTTAAGCTCGGGAATCCCTTTATCCTTGGGCGAGACCTTGAGGCCGCGCGCAGGGCCGTCCGGCCGTGCGGTGGCATACAGCGCTGTACGCAGGCGCAGCAACTGGTCGTCGCGCTCCTGGCCTTTTTGCTCCCTGAAGCGGGTCTTGATGTATTCCTGAGCGACACGTTCGACGTCATCGAGCCGCACATCCTCGACCAGGAGTCGATTGCGATCATACGACAGGCCAACGTCCTTGCTGTCGCGGAGGCAGACCAGGTTGAAGCCTCCCCGAGGAACGATCATGAAATTTTGCGTAGCGTACACACCCGAATTCTGCAGGAACTGAACGAAGCTCGGCATGGCTCCCCCCACCCCTCCTAATCCACGGACGGGATCTCGCCCGGTCCACCGCGCCGGGCATATCCATCCGGGATCGTGTCCGGTTGAGCGCACAAGATAGCGGAAATTGGCCTTGCGAGGCAGTTGATTTCGCTTGGTGTCGTGGAGCAGCAAGGGCGAATGCCGACTCAAGTGGAGCGCATTTCGAAGAAGATCTTTCCGGCTGCGGGCTTGCGCCCTGAGCTGACCTTCACGTCGGTTGGCCGGCATGGCGGGACCACCGAGGCGAGCACGTCCGGCCCCACAAGAACGCGACTGATGAAGAACGGCCAATGGTCATCGACCAAAGCGATGGCGCACGACCTTCATCATGACGACGAGGCCAAGCACGCACAGATCAAGCGGCGCAAGCAGGCGGCCAGAAAGTGAACGTTTGTCGGAATGGATTCGGCGCTGTTGTCGGAACGGAAATCAAATATTCCGATAAGTACCTCAAATTATTGGAGCGGGTGAAGGGAATCGAACCCTCGTATTCAGCTTGGAAGGCTGCTGCTCTACCATTGAGCTACACCCGCACCTCGGGTTCACCTAACACGGCCGGGCGGCGGCCTCAACTGCCCCGGCGTGCGTTCTGTTCTCCGGTAAACGAAACCATTTCGCCGCAATCCGGCCGGTTTTCCGGCGCGGCCGGGCCGGAGGCGGCCTTAACAGCGGCGGATTCGGCACCTATATTGGAAGTCCCATCAACAAAGAAAGGAGGTGATCTAGTGTCTTGTCTCAAGCGCTGTCACCTCGCTGGGATCGCCCGCTAGGCCCTGAGCAATCAGCCTGGCATCGGGGCGCTCTCAGCCCTGGACCAGCGAGACATCAATATCGGGGGCGCGGCGGAGCTCATCCGCCGCGCCTTTTTGCTGTTTTGGCCTGCGCGATTCGCCGCCGCCATGCCGGCCGCCGGGATACCTTGTCGCAACACAGAAACCGTCCGATCCGCTACAGATGAAATGTCGGCTCGGATCGCCGCGGGACGTCCTTGGGCCAGTCGCATCAGAAATAAGGAGCACATCAGATGCTTTATGCCATCCTGGCCTATCACGTCGAAGCCGAGGTCAAATCGTGGAACGCCGAGGAGGACGCTGCCGTGATGACGGGTCTGCGCGAGGTCCATCAACGGCTGAAGGGCAAGCTCGGTCCGGCTGCGCGGCTCGGCGATACCCGCAATGCCAGCACGCTGCGTGGGCCCGGCCACGGCATGGTGATCGACGGGCCGTTCTCCGAAACCAAGGAGCAATTGCTCGGCTTCTACGTGATCGATTGCACCGATGAGGCGGAGGCGATCGCCGCGGCGCGCGACCTGCGCAGCGTCAACCCGTCGGCGGTCTACGAGATCCGCGCGCTGAAGCTCTACATCCCCGGCGCGCCATTTCCGGAGACCGCGGGCCCGCGAGACGCGTAGCGCGTGTCCCCGCGCAAACGGCTGCTTGTCGCGCGGGAAAACCGCTTCGCACGTTTCCGGATCATGCCTTAGCGGCTGGAGCGCTTCGGCAGCTTCGGGAGTTTGCTCGGGTCGAACTTCGGCAGCGGCAGGTCCGGCGGCGGCTCGGGTGCCACCTCCTGGCTCGGGGAATCAGCGTCACCTCGAAGGCGAGATCGGGCACGGCATCCGCCCTGCCCGTGCAGGTCGCGATCGCGCCGGTCCAGATGCCCTCGAGCCGCACCACGAGGTCGTCGGTGCCGAACACGGTCGTGCCGTCTCTCGAGTGCCGCTGCGTGGTGAGCACGGCGGAGAAGCACTCGCCGTCGACCTCATAGGTGCCGCTGTAGAGCATGACCGCGTCGCTGCCCCACAGCCTGCCATCGGCGACGTGCACGATGCCGGTGCCGTCCGCAAGCGACGTTCGAAACCACGCCGCGTAGGTGCCGTTCTTGAGCATGGAGCCGGTCTCCATCTGCTCCCGTTTCACAGCGCACGATCTGGGCATCGTTGCGTTAACAGGCGATGAAGGAACTCGCGCCTGCGCTCATTGGCCGTCGATCTGCCGTCCCATGATGGCGATCGCCTTCTGGTAGACGCCTGCCGCGTTCCACGCCTCGATCGCGGCGAAGTTGGGTTCCCCGGGCTGATAGCCGGCGCCGGCGCGCCAGCCATGGGCGCGCAGGAAGTTCGCCGTCGAGCTCAGCGCGTTGGCCGCGACGTCGAGATTGCCGGTGCCGTAGGCGAGGACGTTCTTCGGCATGAACTGGGTCTGGCCGATCTCGCCATGCATCGAGCCGCGCGTGCTTCCGGACAACGTGCCGCGGTCGACGAGCTTCAGCGCCGCATAGAGCTGGTCGGTGAAGAACTCCGGACGGCGGCAGTCATAGGCAAGCGTTGCGATCGAGGACAGCATGTTCTGGTTGCCGCGCTGGCTGCCAAAGCCGCTCTCCATGCCCCAGATCGCGATCAACGGTCCCGGCGGCACGCCATAGCGCTGCTGGATCGAGGCGAACAGCGCGGCTTGCGACTGCTTCAGCGATCGGCCGCGCGCCACGATGGTCGCAGATCCCCGCTTGGCCATGAACTGCTCGAGCGACAGGCCGAAGCTGCGCTGGCCGCGATCCGCGGCAATCGTCGCACTGGCGTAATGGGTCTGCATCAGCGCGGCGATCGCGGTGGCGCCGATCCCTTTGGCGCTCGCCTCGCCCGAGAACTGCTGCTTCCAGGCTTCGAACCCGCCGGGCCCGTTGCCGCACTGCGCCGCGTTCGCTTCAGCCCCCAGCGTTGCAACCATCACGACGATGGCGAGCGCCGACGCCGCAACCTGCCAGCCCCTGATCATCCGAAACTCCTCCGCAAATATGCCGCCGCCCTCGCGGGCGCGGCGCTGACGATGGCCGGATGGACATGACCCGGCGATGAACGATCCGCCTCAGATTCGGCCTCGGACCGTCACGATATGTCGCCGGCAGCGGATTGGCCATCCCGCCCGCCTCAGGCAGGCCGGGACATTTGGCCCCTGCGCCCGGAAGGCGTCACGCGCCGGGCGTAACGACGAACACGGCATGCGTGACGATGCGGATCGCGCGTGAGACCCGCGAAATCCGGTGGTGAACGGCGTGCGATGTAGTAGGTTCTCGGCGGGCACGGCGGCCCCGCTGTCCTCCAACTTGGGAGGCGATGGCTATGATGAAGACCCTGTCACTTCTAGCGGTCCTGCCCTTTATCGGCGTCCTGTCGATGTCGACGGGCCACGCCGCATCCACATGCTCGACCAGCAATTTCGGCATCTCTGCAGTACCGTGCGGGAAGCGGTATGCGGTCAGCTCCGAAGCCTGCCGGAAATACGTGATCGAGCATGGCGCATCGCCCGCCGAATCCTGGTGGTACTGCAGCAGTCAAGGCTACGCGAAATAGTCGGCACTTCCTGAGCGAGGCTTTTCGCCGCCGCGGACAGAGCGTCGAGCTGCCGCGACGTCGAACACGCGTGCCTGCCGGTCAGCATGTTAAGGCACGTCGCCTCTTCTCACTGGACCGACGGTCTGCGGCCGGTTGAGGAAGAACTCGCGATTGCCGAGCGCGGCCTCCGCATACTGGTCGATCGCCACGATGATCGCCTGCACGTGGTGAAAGCACCAGCCTTCCCGCGTCGCCATGTGCCGGACCTCGGCCAGCGCCTTGATCCAGGGCGCGTGGTCATCGCTGTCGTGGAAATACCGAAGCGGCTCTCTCATCTTTTCCTCCGGCACATCACGTCTTGCAGCTCGGCGCGCAGCCGCCGCGTCCCGAGCACTCGGTCATGCACGCGCTTCGCCGGCGGCCAGCTCTCGCTTCGCCGGGCGAATGAAGGCTGACGTCGCGGCGCGACGGCGCGGTGCAACGCTCGCATGCACGATGATCGGATCGCGGTCGCCCAGGACCTCCCGCTCCTCGACCAGGCGGCTCATGACCAGCCGCATCTTCAGGAGATCCCCGGCGACGAAGGCGCAGTCCTCATCGCGGTTGATCTGCTGGCGCATGATGGCTTCGGCCTCGAGCATGCTGACGCGCAGCGCCCTGATCTGCCTGCGAATTTCGCTGATGCGGTTGTCCATGGCGTCCTCCAATTCCCGGTGGAGGGCAATTAGAACAAAACAAGAACATTGAGTCAAGCAGCGAAAGCCGTCCGTCATGGGTATCGTTATCACGACGCAACCGGGTGAGTTGCAGTCACCGACCGTAACAGCTTTCACGAATTCAACGTGAGGTACCGGACATCAAGCGAGATCAAGAAGCCGCGGCCGACCGCGCGCGGCGAGGATCGCAGCCGTCAAAGACAAACGGCCGACATACGACTGTGGAACAATGCGGCATCGAACTTGTCTACACAAATAGACAAGTTAAAATGGGTCGATTCTATTTCGATCATTGCGCAGCAAATGCCCAAGTACTCCAATGCCCAAGTCCTCCAAGCTGGTAGCCGCGAAGCGCGGCAAGGTTCTTCTGGTTAGACGCCGATCTGACGGGCTGTGGATGTTTCCCGGCGGGCGCAGGCGCGCGCGAGAAACCGGGAAGGATTGCCTCAAGCGCGAGATCAAGGAGGAGCTGCCGAAGCTCAAGCTCGGCAGGCTGAGCCTGTGGAAGGAAGTGACGGCCAGGAACAAGCGTTCCGGCCGCAGGATGAGCGACGCGATCTTCATCGCCAAGAACGCCAAGGGCCGACTGGCGATCGGCGACAAGAAGGAGATCGACCGCGCCGCCTGGCAGAAGCCGCGGGGCCTTCGCCTGACGCCGACCTCCCGCTACATCCGCGACCGGCTGTTTCCAAGCAAGCAGCGCCGCCGGAGATAGGCGGCTGGACCATCGCTGCTTGAATGCGCCGCGCATCCACCCCAAAGAAACGGCCCCAGCGAGGGGCACAAGCTGGGGCCGCGAGTTTACCTTGATCGTCCAGACGCTGCCGGCAGGGACAGCACCGAACGTGTGACAATCATGCTCCGCCGCGTCGGTTCCTGGACGGCGCGCCTGGACGCGATCCCGGAAGGATGGGCCGTGAGCCTCATGCAGCGGCAGCTCACGGCCGAGCACATCTCGATGCTCAACATGATGCTTGGCGAAGCGCGGCGACATGGGATGTCCTGATTCCCCAAGGCGAATGTCCTGATGGGTGCGGCACCCTCTCTGGTGCCCCATCATGATCGTCGGATAAGCATCCGCAGACCAAGAGTTCCACCGCAGGAACACCGTACTGATCCGGATTTCTGGACAGATAGGACGGTCGTAATACCAACCCTGCCGGCGTTACCGTTCTTTGCAGAGCATTTTTTCACGACTGAGTTTTTACAGACCTATTATGACCGGCAGAAAAGGGCCGCCGATGCGACGGCCCTTTTCGATTCAGTGCCCATGTCTTCGCGCGGCAATGATCCCGGTGACGCACCCAAATCGGTACCAGGCAAAGAACGAGGCCGCCAACCGGCGGCCTCCTTGTTGAGTGGCCCCAGCAACCTATGGGGGCCTGGGAGGGCAGGCGCTGGGGCCGTCTACCGGCCCGGTTGGCGCAGTCGGGCCAGGTGAGCTTCCATCAAATGAACAGAGCAACGGCAACCATTGCGATTGGGCAAAGTCCCAATACGACGATGCCCGCTCGAACAATCACTTCGGACATGACATGCGCCCTTCAATGGGGCGATCAAAATACGCCGCAGCGGAAGCCGCGCAAAGTGCAGTTTGTGCCAGATTTTCCGCGTCCCTCAATCATGCGTCACGGCGGGAAAGTACGCGCCAAGGCGGAGTCGTTCAGACACCAAAACTCACGCGCGAACCTCCCGGAGATCGCCGAAGAGTGAGGCCCCGGCCGGTATCGCGAATTTCGGCCCTGGAGTTTGGCGGCTGCGCCGGCACACCGTGCTGATTTCTTCAGCTTCGCATACCGCCGACGCGTGCTAGGAATGACGTGATCCGCTGCGTATCGGACCACGACATGAGCCAGAACTCGTCAGAATGACCTTCCCCTCCAACCGCCAGAGGCGGCTGTTCAGACTGGTCTCCGCGCGTTGGCAGCGCCGCGCCCTGTTCTTGCTGGGCGGCATTGCGGTCGGCGCGGCGGCCGTCGCGCTGGCACAGCTCGCCGATCTGGCACAGATCGCGTTCGGCGCGGTGGTATCCCGTTTCCATTATGCCTCGCTGGTGCTGACGCCGGCCGGGTTCGCGCTGTCGGTGTTTCTGACCAACCGCTTCTTTCAGAACGCGCAAGGCAGCGGAATCCCGCAGGCGATCGCCGCACGCCATCTGACCGACCAGACCGCGCGCGAAAGCCTGGTTTCGCTGCGCGTTGCCGCCGGCAAGATCCTGCTGACTCTGTTCGGCCTGTTGTGTGGCGCGTCGGTCGGGCGCGAGGGACCGACGGTGCAGATCGGCGCCTCGATCATGTTTGCGCTCGGCCGCTTCTCGCCGCGGCGCCAACCCGGCCTGATCCTTGCCGGCGCGGCCGCTGGTGTCGCGGCCGCTTTCAACACCCCGCTGGCCGGGATCGTGTTCGGCATCGAGGAAATGAGCCGTGCCTTCGAGACGAGAACCAGCAGCCTGATCATCGGCGCGGTGATCGCTGCCGGCCTGACCTCGCTCGCACTGATGGGCAACTATACGTATTTCGGCACCAGCGCGACGGCCCTGCGCAACGGCACCGACTGGCTCGCGGTCCCGCTCTGCGGCGTTGCCGGAGGTCTTGCGGGCGGCCTGTTCAGTCGCATCCTGATCACAATGGCACGCGGGTTTGCCAATCCGGTCGGAAGCGCGATCAAGCGTTATCCAGTCGGTTTTGCCGCAATCTGCGGATTAGCGGCTGCGATTTGCGGGATTGCGTCCGACGGCGCGATCTATGGCACGGGATATCAGCAGGTCAAATCCGCGCTCGAAGCCGGAGCACAATTGCCGGCGAGCTTCAGCGTCTGGAAATTCCTCGCGACCACGTTCGCCTCGATCAGCGGCATGCCGGGCGGCATCTTCGCGCCCTCGCTCGCGGTCGGTGCCGGGCTCGGCTCCAACATCGCGCCGCTGTTTCACGGCGCGCCGCTGCCGGCCATCATGCTGCTCGGCATGGTCTCCTATTTCGCCGGCGTGGTGCAGGCGCCGATCACCGCCTTCGTGATCGTCACCGAGATGACCGACAATCACGCGATGGTCGTGCCCTTGATGGCCGCGGCCCTGATTGCGCACGCGAGCTCACGCCTGATCTGCAAGGAAGGCGTCTATCACGCCCTCGCCAAGGGCTTCGTCGAGCGCGCTGCGCCGGCGCAGAAGATCACCTCGATCTGAATTCCCGGCACCAAGGGAAAATGCCCCGGCATCTCGCGTTGCCGGGGCCGTCCTATTCCCATGCTCACGGCGAACCGCCGGTGTCGATAATCAGGGCGGACCCTCTGGGCCTTGAAAAATTTCCTTAATGAAAAAGCCTGCCCAGCATCCGAAGATTCGCGCGATCCGGCGTTTCGGAAAATAACGGGTGTGAATCCAGCTTGAATAAATTTCGTCTGGAACAAACGGAATGTTTCAGTGACTCTTCATGCGTGAACGGAGTTCCGGGGTTCCTCGGGGAGCGGACTTGTCGCGGCGACGTTGGTCTATGGGCAATCCCTGAGAAAGGGGGAAGCACCATGGTCGAGAACGTCATGACCAACGCCGGCTATTGGCGGGATCGAGCCGCCAAGACACGTGCCAAGGCGGAGTTGTTCAGATACCAAAACTCACGTGCGAATCTTCTGAAGATCGCCGAAGAGTACGATCGTCTGGCCAACTATGCCGAGCAGCAATTACTGCGCGCACCGAGAGTAAACCTGTCCGGCCGATCTCCTTAACGGCAGGAGCCTTTGGACATTGGGCCGTCTTAGCCGGGTGCGTGCGCCGCACGTCACGCTGCTTTCGGCCAATGGCGCCTCAGCCGCGATACGCAAACAGCTCGATCGGCTCGCTGAAACCGCGCACCAAATGCTCGCCGACATGCTCGAGCGCGAAATCGTGCGAGACCAGATCGGCGAAGGCGCGCGACAGCAGCACGTTTCGTCCCAACTGCTTGGTCAGAGCCTCGAGCCGCGAGGCCATGTTCACCGCGGGGCCGATCACCGTGAAGTCGAGCCGGCTGCGCGATCCGATATTGCCGTACATGACGTCGCCGACATGGACGCCGATGCCGTAATTCATCGGCGCCCGGCCCATCATGCTGTTCTTTTCGCTCAGCGCCGCCATCGCCTGCCGCGCCTCGGACACCGCGTGCAGCAGGTTGGCGCAGGCCCTGGGATCGCTGAGCGGGAAAATCGCAAGCAGACCGTCGCCGATGAATTTCAGGATTTCCCCGCCGTGCCGCGCAATCGGCTCCGACATCGCGTCGAAATAGTCGTTGAGGAGATCGATGACATCGTCGCGCGGCCAGGAGTCCGAGATCCGGGTGAAGTCCCTGAGGTCGCAGATCATGATCGCGGCGCGGACCGTGGTGCCGCTGCCCCGCCGCGTCGCACCCGCCAGGATCATCTCGCCAGCATGGGTGCCGACATAGGTCTCGAGCAGCGTCCGCGCCAGGCGGTTCTTCATCCGGATTTCGCTGACCAGCGCCAGCACCGGCAGCACCTTGCGCAGCTCGGCGATGTCAGCGTCATCGAAACCGCCGGACCGGTCGGTCGCGAAGGTCACGACATGCCGCTTGCCGAGCGTATGCAGCAGCGGCCACGCCACATAGTCGGTCAGGCCTTGCGCGCGCATCTCGTCAAAGAGCGCATGCGTGCGGCCAGGCGCCCGTTCGAGCCGCTCGCGCACTTCGCCAGCGCCCTGGTGGATTTCGTAGACCGGGCTGCCGATATATTCCGAGCGCTCCCTGACCTCGTAGTCGACCCGCGTGATCTCGGCCTCGCGCTTGCCGTCGCCCCAGATGATCCGGGCGCCGAGCCATTGCGGATGCTGGATCAGCAGATTCATCGTCGCCCGCTTGAGCGGGATGCCCCTGCCCTGCAACCGGATGCAAAGCTCGGCGAAGATATTGTCGATGAAGCGCTCGTCGCGGGTCTCGTTGGTCAGCCAGGCCACCACGTCGCCGCCAGACTGCGGCGTGACGGACTCGATGTTGGGGGCGTTCATGGCTTGCTCCGGAGCGGCAGGTGGGATCGGCACGCGATATGTCGTGCTTCTGCCCGGCAACGTCAACGCCACCAGCGGTAACGTGATCGGGCGTACCGGTGGTCAGGGCTCTGAATGCCCGCCCTGTCCTGCACTGCGCGTGGTGTGGTCAGGACGGACGCACTGCCAAAATATCGAAAACAACCCCATGCAAACCCCATGCAAAGGTGCCGGCGGACACGGCAACTGTCCGGCGACACCGCAACTTGACTCGTCGGGCAAATCAGCGGTACGATTCCATTATTCAGAAATCGTATCGATTCAGCCTACCCCCTTCCCGCCCTACCCGTCCAGCCGGTCGACCTCGGCCTTGCCGGCCTTCATCACCAGCAGGATGTGCTCGCCTTGGCCGAGCAGGCAACCCACGTCGCGCAGCGGGTTGCCCTCGACTACCAGCAGGTCGGCGAACGCCTCCGGCGCGATGCGGCCGAGCTTGCCTTCCATGCCGAGCACCTCGGCGCCGATGATGGTCGCGCTGGCGATCACTGCCTGCGGGCCGATCAGCTCGGCGCGGATCCGGAACTCGTCGCTCTGCAGCCGCTGCGACGGTCCGAGCAGATCGGTGCCAAATCCCATCTTGACCCCGGCCTCGCGATAGATTGCAAGCGAGCGCAGCCCGGCGTCGCGAACGTCGGCGATCTTGGCGACGCTCGCCGCAGGCAGGCCGTACTTCGCGCCCTCATTGGCCAGCGCCTCGTAGGTGACCAGGGTCGGCACCACATAGGCGCCCTGCTCGGCCATCAACCGCGCGGTCGGAAGGTCGATCAGATTGCCGTGCTCGATGGTGCGCACGCCGCAGCGTATTGCCCGCTCGATCGCCTCCGCCGTGTAGGCATGGGCCAGCACATAGGTGTGCCGCGCTCTCGCCTCCGCGACGATGGCGCGGATCTCGTCCTCGGAATAACCGTAGGCGCCGATCGGATCGGTCGGCGACGCAACGCCGCCGGACGCCATGATCTTGATCTGGTCGGCGCCCATCTGCAGCTCCTCGCGCACCGCCTTGCGCACCGCATCGACGCCGTCGACGACGCGCGCGATCGCGCCGACCCGCACGCAGCAGGAGCAGGTCGGGTCGGCCAGATAGTCCGAGCGGGCGCGCCCGTCGCCGTGGCCGCCGGTCTGGCTGAGCGCGCGGCCGGAGACGAACAGCCGCGGGCCATCAGTGAGACCGGTGTCGATCGCCTGCTTCAGCGCATAGCCGGCGCCGCCGGCATCGCGCACGGTGGTGAAGCCGCGCTTCAGCATGCCGCGCAACAGCATGGTCGAGCGCAGCGTCACCAGCACGTTGGCCATCCGCGCCTGCTGCGACAAATCGAGCTCGACCGCGACCGCATGCACATGCAGGTCGATCAGGCCGGGCATCAGCGTCTTGCCCTTGAGGTCGATGACCCGATCGGCGGAAGCCTCGATCGGCCGATCGGACACTTCCTTGATCAAGCGGTCCTCGACCAGCACGTGGTGTCCTTCGAGCAGATCGGAGCGCAGGGGATCGAGCAGCGCGGCATTCTTGAAGAGGATGGTGGACATGAAAGGTCTCCTGTCAGCGCGTAGCTCGTATGATCACGCGGCTTCGCTTGCGATGTCTTCCAGCGACCGGCCGCGCGTCGGCACGCCCATCAGCACGACGGTCAGCGCGCCAATCAGGAGAACGGACGTGGTGACGCCGAACACGCCGGCAAAGCCGAAATTCGGATAGAGGTAGCCGACCAGGATCGGCGCTGCGATCGCGCCGATCCGGCCGATCGCGGAGGCAAGCCCGGCACCCGTGGTCCGGATCGATGTCGGAAACACTTCGGCCGTGTAGGCATAGACGCCGGCATAGGTGCCGTTCATGAAGAACGACAGCAGCAGGCCGGCCGCCATGATCTCCGCATCGCTCTTGGCAAAGGCGAGCCCGAGCGCGCTGGCGCCGCCGAGCAGCATATAGGTCGCAATCGTCGCCTGCCGTCCGATCCGCTCATTGAAAAAAGCGGCGGTGAAATAGCCCGGCACCTGCGCGCAATACATCGCGAGCGAATAGCCAAAACTCTTGGTGATGCTCATGCCGTTCTGCACCAGCAGGCCGGGAATCCAGACGAAGAAGGAATAGTAGCTGAAGGTGATCGACAGCCACATGATCCAGGTCATGGTGGTGATGCGCGCCTGCCGGCCGGCGAGCAGCGCGGCAAAATTGCTCACCAGCGTTCCCGACGAGGCGACTGGCGCGGCTACCGCCGGCGGCAGCGCGCGGCCCTCGCGCGCGAAGCCGGCCTCGATCCTGTCGAGCACCGCTTCGGCCTCCTTCGCCCTGCCCCGGCTTTCCAGCCAGCGCGGCGATTCCGGCAGCGATCTCCGCCACCACAGCAGCATCACGACAGGCACGGCGGTGATGACGAGCACGATGCGCCAGCCGTTCTCATAGGCGGGCACGATGAAATAGCCGAGCAAGGCGGCGGCGACGAAGCCGAACGAGAAGAAGCCCGCCAGCGCGCCGGTGAAGGCGCCGCGGTAACGCCGCGCCACGAACTCGGCGAGGTAAGGCGCGATGATCGCGCTCTCCGCGCCGGTGCCCATGCCGGCGACGACGCGGGCGGCAAAGAACGCCGGCCAGCTATCCACCGCCGCGCTGACCAGCGAGGCCGCGCTGTAGAGCGCGAGCGCCGACATCATCACCGCGCGGCGGCCGATCAGGTCGCCCAGCGTCCCCGCGAGCAGCGCGCCGAACAGATAACCGACGAAGGTGCTGCTGCCGAGCACGCCGGTCTCGACATTGGTCAGCCCCCAGGCGGTGCGGAGCACCGGCAGGATGAACGCCAGCACGGCGGCATCCATCGCGTCAAAGAGATAGCCGAGGCCGCCCATCAGCAGCAGGTGCACGTGGAACCGCGCGAACGGCAGGCGCTCGATGCGCGCCGAGATCATCGACATGAAAGTCCCCCCTCGCCCTGCGGCGGCACGCGCCACAGGGTCAGCCGGGGAATGATAGACAAACCAACATTATCCGAATAATTTATAATCGTTATCTGGCACATCACCCTTGTGAATATTGCTCGTGTCCTTCCGCACGCTCGACCTCAACCTGCTGAAAGTCTTCGAGGCGCTGATGACCGAGGGCAGCGTCACGCGCGCCGCCAGCGCGCTGACCATGACGCAGCCCGCGGTCAGCAACGCGCTCGCGCGGCTGCGCGACGCGCTGGGCGATCCCCTGTTCGTGCGCAGCTCGAGCGGGATCCGCCCGACGCAGCGCGCCGTGGCGCTGTGGCAGCCGATCGGCGATGCCCTTGAACATGTCCGCCACGCCCTCGATGAGGACGCCTTCGATCCGCGACAGACCCAGGCCGAATTCATCCTGTCGATGTCCGACTACGTGGCCTCGCTGGTGATGCCGCGGCTGCTCAACCGCTTCAGTGAAGTGGCGCCGTCCGCGCGCATCCACACCGTGCCCAACACCATCCTGGAGATCGGCGACCGGCTCGAGGACAACCGCGTCGATTGCGTGCTGAGCGTCTATGTCAACGAGGCGCAGCAGCCGCCGGCCGTGATCCGCTCACGCTCGCTGTGGACCGTCGAATATGCCTGCATGATGCGGCGGGACCATCCGCTGGCCAGGCAGAAGCGGCTCAACACGCGGAGCTTCCTTGCCGCCAAGCATGTCGATGTCAGCCTCGCCGGCAAGACGCTGCCGACCTACGACCAGTTTCTCGCCTCGCGCGGGCTGTCCCGCAATCTGGTCGCGACCGTCAACCACTACAATGCCGCCTACGAGATCGTGCGCCAGTCCGACCTGATCGCCGTGCTGCCGCGCGATCTCAACGCCCAGTCCCGCCACGCGCCCCATCTGCACGCCATGCCGGTGCCGCTGCCGGCGCCGCCGCGCATCGTCAGCCTGTTCTGGCACCAGCGCAACGACACCGTCCCCGCGCAACGCTGGCTGCGCGAGACGCTGGTGGAGATGTTCGCAAGGATGGAGTGACGCGGTGGGATTGGGGCATGCGGACGAACCCGGCTCCCGGACACCGGTGATCCCCGTAGCGGCACGGGGATGCTGATTAACGCTCCCACAACCCGGGTTTGGTTTCCGATTGACGGCATCGGGGACCGGGGTGGTAGGCTGTCGCCATTTCATGTGGCCATTTGAATGCGCGAGTTATTGGAACAATATCAGCTTTTGCTGGCGCCCTTGATCTTCGTGCCGTTCGAGCAACTCTTTGCAGCGAGGCAGCAGAAGATCTTCAGGCGTGGTCTTTCGACCGATATGGCCTTCCTGTTGCTCAACGGCTGGCTGGTGTTCGTCGGCGTGACCGCGATCATCGCACTGGCGACGCTGGTCAATCAATCGATTCTGCCCTCGGCCGTCAAGCAGGCGGTCAGCGATCTCCCGTATTGGGCTCAGGCGCCCATCGCGATCGTGATCGGGGATCTCGGCATCTACTGGACCCACCGCATCCTGCATGTCGTGCCTGCCATGTGGCGCATCCATGCCGTTCATCACGCCGTCGAAGAGCTGGACTGGCTCGCCGCGATCCACCAGCACCCGCTTGACGTGACCTTCATGAAGGTTGGTTCGCTGTTTCCGCTGTTCGCGCTCGGTTTCTCCGCGGAGGCGATCGGGACCTATCTTGCGATCTACTACTGGCAGTCCTGGCTCGCGCACGCCAACGTGCGCCTGGGCTACGGCCCGCTACGCCACGTCCTGGTATCGCCGGAGTTTCATCACTGGCACCACAGCAGCGAGCAGGAAGCCAGGGACAAGAACTACGCCGGGCTGTTCTCGTTCTACGATGTGCTGTTCGGCAGCCTCTATCTTCCGGAAGGGCAGAAGCCGACGGCATTCGGCGTCGATCATCCGATGCCCACGAGATACCTGGCGCTTTTGGCCTATCCATTTTTCGCCTGGGCCTCGATGCTCAAGCGCGACGATCCGTCGGGCACCAGGCGCCCGGTTGGCGCGGAGGCTGTGCCCGGCACGGCAACGCCGCCGGCGCACCAGGACGGCTGATCGTGATGATCTTCGCCGCGGACTGTTCGCGATCAGGACACTAGCCTCCAACGGTTGCAGATTTTCGCAATCCCTCGCCTGTAGCTGTCTCGCCGGCCTCTTGCCGGTATCTCGTCCAGATCAGCGCGATCACGGTTGCGCACATCATGGGGCCGAGAGGCGTGCGCACGAACGGGAAAGCGTATCCCAATACGAAGACGACGCTGACAGCGATCCGGAAGGCGCTTCGACCCGAACGCGACGCGAGGCGGCCCGCGCTGGCGTTCATGAGAAAGAGCAACGCGACCACCAGGATCGGCATATCGTAGATCGCGAAGTAAGGAGAAATCAGCGGCGTTGCCGCCAGCAGGCTCGCGGCCTTTACGGCGAAGCTGACATGGCTGCGCCAAATGATCAGCACCCCGATCGCAACTACCGATGCGATGGCGACGTGGACCGCCATCGCCAAACCGTAGCCAAGGCCGGCGTCTCTCAAGAGCCCGTACACACTCTGCAGTTTGTACCATGGCAGCGCGCCACTGAGGTGGAATTGCGTCGTGGCGAAGGTGGCGGCGGCGCGGAATCCATCGAAGGTATCCCAACCGAAGATCAGCCCGGCGAGCAGCAGGAGGACCGGAATCACCAGAGAGGCGGTGATGACGACGCGCCAACGTCCGGTGGCGATCAGCACGAAGGGAAGCAGCACGCCATACTGAGGTTTGAAGATGAGCAGCGCGATCAGGATTCCACTGAGAAGCGGACGCCTGTCCAATGTCAGCAGGATGCCGCCGAGCAGCGATGCGGCGAGCAGTGCGCTTTGGCCGGAAATGAAGTCGTAGAATACTGGCGGAGCAGCGAGTGCCAGCAGCAGCGCGGCGGAGCGCGGCCGGATGGCATGAACGACGAGCAGCCAGCAAGACAGCTTCGCTGCGCTCCAGACCCAGAACGCGATCGGAAACGGCAGCAGCGCCAGCGGCGCCACAACCAGGAAAAACACCGGCGGATAAAAGAACGGAACCGGTACCTGATCGTAAGGATACGGAGCGTGATTGAGGGATTGCAGCCGGAGAACAAGTTGCTGATGCAGCTGCTCCCAATCGTAGGCCGCCGCCGCATGGCCTTCGAGCGCCATCGCGCCCGCGCCCCAGAAACATGAAAAATCGATTCCGGCCTGGCCGCCACCACCGACAAATGCCGGTATCGAAACCAGGATCGAGACCCCGAGCAAGACAGCGCAGGCAACCATCAGCGCCGGGTCATCTCCTGCAGAAGCGTCCCAGTGCAAAATTTTCTTCATATCCTCTGAAACGGCTCAATCATGAAATGGCGCAATCTACCATTGCACTCGCGGGCCGAGCAACGGAACGCCGGCGGCGGCTGGAGCTGTTTGCGCGGATAGGGTGAAGAAGCGGGTGTCGAATGGATGAGCGGGCTGTGGCCTAGCTTCGCTCACGTCGCTACGATGGAGTTTTCCGGGCTTGCCGAGCCGTGGGTCGCGAAGCGCCTCATGCCTCGCCGATACAGACCGCCGTCGCCCTTCGGGCTATGGCGTGGCAGCCTTCACTCACTTCGCTACGATGGAGTTTTCCCGGCCTGCCGAGCCGTCGCTCGCGAAGCGACTCATGCCTCGCCGATACAGCCCGCCGTCGCCCTTCGGGCTATGGCGTGGCAGCCTTCGCTCACTTCGCTACGATGGAGTTTTCCCGGCCTGCCGAGCCGTAGCTCGCGAAGCGAGCGAAGGCTGGTGGGGGAGGCAGGACTCGAACCTGCGAAGCCATGAGGCGGCTGATTTACAGTCAGCTCCCTTTGCCACTCGGGACACTCCCCCGTCCAACAGCATCAGACCGGCCGCGCGAGTGGCGGCGGACCGGTCATCGAAATGACGCTGATAACCGGCCGACCCGAAGCGGGTGCGCGGTCGGGCGCGTTTATGGGGGAAGGCGGTCCCCAAAGTCAACCAAGCCAGCCATCTAATTGGGATACTTTTGCAGGCTCGGGCGATCTCTGTTCCAAAGTCGTGAGTCTTGCGGCTAGTTTCTTGTTTTGTCGCGTTTTCTTCACGCGAACCGGACCCCACTTCGCTCGAAAACGCTGTGTAAAATTGCCAACATTCGGGAGCCGTGACACAAGCCTCACATGAGCGATCGCGACCGCAAACCCAATTTCCGAGGCAAGGGCGGTAAACCCTTCCAAAAAGGGCCGAAATTCGGCCGCCCGCCGGCCCGGCGGGAACGCGAATCCGGTTCCGACGGGCCGGTGATTCTGTACGGCTGGCACACCGTGTCGGCGGCGCTTGCCAACCCCGACCGCCATATCCGCAAGCTTTACCTCACCGAGAACGCGGCCAAGCGCCTCGCCGACGAAGACATCGCGACCCGCGTCACCCCCGAGATCGTCCGGCCCAGCGAGATCGACCGGCGCCTCACCCCCGATGCGGTGCATCAGGGCCTCCTGGCGGAGGCTGATCCCCTGCCCTCGCCCGGCATCGACACGCTGGCGCTGGAGGGCATCGTGCTGGTGCTCGACCAGATCACCGATCCGCACAATGTCGGCGCCATCCTGCGCTCGGCCGCGGCGTTCGCGGTGAAGGCGATCGTCACCACCGCCCGTCACAGCCCGGAGGCGACCGGCGTGCTGGCGAAGTCCGCCTCCGGCGCGCTCGAGTTGGTGCCTGTTGTCACCGTGCAGAACCTGGCGCGCGCGCTGAACGAGTTGAACGAGCGCGGCTTCCAGACCGTCGGCCTCGACAGCGAGGGGACCGAGGATCTCGGCAAGGCCGCGCTGCAAGCGCCGCTCGCGCTGGTGCTCGGCGCCGAAGGCAAGGGCTTGCGGCAATTGACGCGCGAGACCTGCCGCCTCGTCGCCCGCCTCGACATGCCCGGCGAGATCAAGAGCCTCAACGTGTCGAACGCCTGTGTGCTCGCGCTCTATATCGGCGCCAGCCGGCTCGGGCTGATGTGAACGACAAACGCCCGCTCGCGTGACGCGAACGGGCGCTGATGTCTCGAACTGACGATCGGATCAATAGTAGCGGCGCAGCACCGGATGGCCGTAGCGGCCGTAGCGATAGCCGTAGTGCGAACGATAGCCGTAGTGATGGCGGTAGCCGTAGTGACGGTAGCCATAGCGGCGATAGCCGTAATACGGGCGGCCGTAACCTTCGCGGTAGTACGGGCGCGGTGCCCAGTTGCCCGGACCGGTGTAGGTCGGTCCCTGGTTGACGTAATAGTATTGCTGCGCCGCGCTGGGATAAGCGGCATCCGGGTCGGGCAGACGTTCGACGGCGCCGTAGCCGTAGCCGCCATAGTAGCCACCGCCGCAACCACCGCAGCCGTAATTCACGACGGGCGCGGAATAGCCGCAAGGGTTGAAACCGCACGCCATTGCGGGCGCGCTCAGCATGACGGCCACCGCCGCAATCAGTCCTTTGATCATTTGACGCATTACTCTCTCCTGTAGGTCTCTCTGTTCGTCGCGTAGCTCTTGATGGCTATTCAGGACCCCCGTTTCGCGGGGCTCTTGATTTCGGGCAGTCGATGTCAGAATCCTCGGGGTCGCGGTGGCCGCGGGAACGGGCGCGGCAGCGGCCGCGGCCCGTTGAACTCCGGCGCGTAGATCACCGGCGGCGGATCGACCGGCACGTTGGACTGTGCCGGCAGCGGAGCCGATTCCGCCCCCCACGATTGATGGTAGCTCTCGGCCGGCTTGGGCAGGCGGCGGTTGGCCGGCGGCTCGATCTCGAGGCGGCCGTAACCCGGCATGCGGCCGAGGCTCGGATAATAGTGGCCGACATTTGGCTGGGGATCGATCGGGCGGCCGCCATAGACGGTCGGCACCATCGACTCGTTGCGAGCGAGCCCCATCGCGCTTTCGACCACGGCGTAGGAGGCGTCGACGCCGTTAATGATGATCGGCACGCCGGGCCGCACCGGCACGACAATGTCGAAGCCGCCGCCGGCCAGCGCCGTCGAGCTCATCGCAGCCAATATCGCCAGCGCAAGACTTGCGCGCATGTTCACCCAGCGTCCCGAATTGTTCCACCACAACCTAATCCAACGGCTTGGCGGAAGGGTTAAGGACGCCGGCCAAACTGCCGGTAAGCCTAACGCGTAAGCATCGGCATCCGGTCAATGCGGCCGTGCGGAATCAGAAATCGTTAACGGGCGCCGAAGTGCCCTCTCTCCCCGTTCTTACGGGGAGAGGGTTGGGGTGAGGGGCTCCGCGGATACGGTGATAGCTACGTTTACGGAGAGTCCCCCTCACCCGGAACGCATCTGACGATGCGTTCCGACCTCTCCCCGCACGCGGGGCGAGGTGACGCAGACTCTGTCGCTCAAATCGACGCAACGTCATCTTGCTTCGGGAAGCCGCCTACCCGTCAGGTGAAGGCGTTCTCGACGATCGCGTGGACGCCGATCGCGATCGTGACCGCGCCGACCGCCATTTGCAGGCCGCGATTGGCCCAGGTCAGCCAGCGCGCCGAGGCTGCGAGCGGCACCGCGATCACGCTGGACAGCACGCCCATGCCGATCATGGAGCCGATGCCGAACAGCGCGACATAGCCGAGCCCGATCACCGGACTTGGGGCCTGCGACACCGTCAGCACCAGGAGCGCCGCCGAGCCGGCCATGCCGTGCATCAGGCCGACCAGGAGCGTGCGCCAGCGGAAGCCGTGCGCATGGCTGTGCGCGGCGCGGACGTGCGGCACGGTGGACGCACGCGCCACGGTGGACGCAAGCGCCACGGTGGATGCGGCTTCACCGGCATGGCTGTGGGCGTGGAAGTGCGTCGTGCCGTCGCCGTGCGAATGGGTGTGGAAGTGCACGCGGTCGCGCCACAGCCGCCACCACACATGCGCGCCGAGGCCGACCAGCATGATACCGACCGCGGTCTCGATCGGCTGTGCGACCGTTTCCGGGATCGCGCGCCCGAGCAGGATCGCGGCGCCGGCAAAGATGAACAAAGTGAGCGTGTGGCCAAGTCCCCAGGTCAGCCCGTGCTTGACGATGTCACCGACATGGCTGCGGCGGGCCGCGATGCTCGATACCGCCGCGATATGATCCGGCTCCAGCGCATGCTGCATGCCGAGCAGAAAGCCAAGACTCAAAATTCCGAACATCAATCCCCCGCGTCGGCACCGACATCAGTCCGTTCACCGCTGTACACGCAATTCTCGTCAAAGGCAGCATGCTCCGGAACGCATCATGCGCACGAGCCTGGTGAACTTCACACTGCTTTGAACACAGGGCAAGGCCGCGCTGGAACAGGCGCGGCACCGCGAGATTAGCTCTCGACGACGAGAGGAGATTTCGCATGACACAATTCAAAATCCTCGGCGCAGCAGCCCTGCTCGCCTCGGCGCTGGCGAGCCCGGCGATGGCGCAACAGACGATCGGCACCCCCGCGCGCTGCTCGAACGCCTGGCCGGACGCCCGATGCCAGGCGACGGCACCGGCCACCACCCGCACCGCCTATCACCAGCGCATCGATCGGCGGGACCGAGGCTGGCAGGGCAGCTACAACCGCTATGACCCCGGCCCGTTCGCGCCTGTCGACGCCGCGGCCCGCGTGGCCGGTGGCGTCGTCGGCGGCGCGGTCGGCACGGCGGCTGCGGTCGCCACCGCCCCGTTCGGCGGCCCCGACTATGCCCGCGCCCCGATCGGCGGCGCCGAATATGCCCGGCAAAACGGCTTTGTCTGCACCCCCGGCACCTGGTTCCGCGGCAGCGACGGCCGCCAGCATCCCTGCCAGTAGCTCAGCTGACTAGGCCGACGGCGCAAAAGGCGGCCCGCGGGCCGCCTTTTGCTGTCGGGCCGACACGGGGGCGCGATCGCTTCTCGCCTGCTCGGTTCAAGCCTTGGTTCTGGCTCTGGCGCGCCAAGTCTGCTATTCGAGCGCGCAAATCATTCCCAATTCGCCGGCTTAGCTCAGCGGTAGAGCAGCAGTTTTGTAAACTGAAGGTCGGGGGTTCAATCCCCTCAGCCGGCACCAATTGGCTTGGATTTCCGCTGGCTTGGATTTCCGCCATCTGGCCGCCGCGACACAGCTTCAGTCTGCCGAGATCGACCGTCGACCGCAGCAGCCCCGCCAGCTCGCAGGCGAATACGGCAGTTCCGAGCATGGGGAAGCGTGCTTCGACGCTGCAGCGCTGTCCAGAGCATGCTTCTTCGAAGCCGACGCCGAAGCAGTCCGCTGCTGCAAATCCCTTGATGACCCCGTGAACGCCGACCGTCCTGCGGCCGATGCTGCCTTCAAACCGAAGTGCCTGGGCATCGCGTCCTCCATCAGATATGCGCGGCCTACCGCCGCGTCGTTCCCGGTGCGATTCGAACATGTCGTCGCGATTCAATCAAAGCGCATCGCCTGATTGCCCACAATGTACAGAGCGAGCCGTAGTATTCCGGTCGCCGGGAGTGCCACGTCGTCGATCGCGCTCACCGCTAGCCAATGCAACGACCCTGCGCTTCGCAATGTTTTGCAGGAAGCGCTAGCGAGAACGTTGAGTCATCTCGCAACGACTACTTGTGATTTTGTTCCCGCTGGCTATTGTTCCGGCACTTTCATCTTTGGGAATTTCCGAATGAAGATTGCTTTCTGCACCGCGATTGTCTTGTCCACACTGGCCGTCGCTCCGGCGAGCGCCAGGGAGCGCAATGACAGCCCTCACTCCCAGGCCTGCATGGCCAAGAACGGCTTCAATCTCGACATGTGGCGCGCGCACTCCGCAGGCACCGACGCGCAGGTCCTGAGATACATCCAGTGTCGGGATCGGGTGTCCGCAGCACAGGCCAAGGCGATCGGCATTCGCGACCATAACTTCAGCGCGGGCTATCGATGATGCTCGAGGGTGAGATGAGAATCGGACTCGCCCTCGCTTTGCTTGCCATCGGCTGCATCCCGGCAAGCGCCGCAGGCTGGACCTGCTCCGCCCCGGGTCTGATCTCGGGGTCGTACGATGGCGGCGATAGTGCCTATATCCGTCTCACCGGCTTCCCGAACGGCAACAACTATCCTGTCGCGAAGAAGGGCAGCCGGGCCACCGGCACGACGAAGAACGGCACCCGCTTCGTCTGCACCCAACGCTAAGGCACATCGCCAATCCTGATCGGCCTGAAATTATCGCCGACCAGACTTCACCATTTTGAGGAATCACCATGAGATTGCTGATCTTGCTCGCAACTTTCGCCGCCACCATTTCGGCGGCCACCGCCGAAACCGCTGTCGAGCGCCAATGCGCGTCGGGCAAATGCACCTGCACCTACATCGCGTCGACCTGCAAGACCTGGAATCGCACCCATGGCGGCGACCTCGCCATCTGCGACAGCTACCGCGAGAGCTGCCTGCAGAGCGGCCGGTGGGACGACAGGAACCGCCACATCGACGTGGTGGTGAAGCGCTGAGGCAGTTCGCCCTTTCCGAACCGGCGCTGCGCCGCAGGGCCGGTTCGGAAAGCCGCTGCGACACTCCCCTGGCAGGAATCGTGGGATCCTTCCCGTAGGATCACCCATCCCTCGCCTTGCTTCTGTCCTTGCGGCCCCAAACGGGGTATGCAGAATGCGGGGTGGGACTCTGCCAATGACCTATTTGATCCTTGCCCGAGATGGCACCAGCCGAATCGTGCTGAAGCGCGACAGCGAAGACGCGGCCGAGAAGAAGGCTCGCGAGCTGAAGGAGATGGGCTGGTTCGAAGTCGAGGTCCGCGAGGACAAGACGGCGCCGGTCACGTCGGCTCCCCCGGCGGATCGTCCACCGACGCTGCAATGACGCCTTGATGAACCTTTGCCGGGTGGCCCTTACAGATATGTGAGGAGCCGCCACCATGTCCGACACAGCACATTACCGCTTCCAATCCGATCAGGCGCGACGGCTGGCCCGACAGGTGACCGACGCCGCGGTGCGCGACAAGTTGCTCGAAATGGCCGAGGAATATGGCCGCTACGCCGACCTGATCGAGGCCCGCAGCATCGAGCGGGTACCCGCCGCGATGGCGGCCCATTAGGCTGGCCCCCGCCCCGTTCCGGACGGCTTACCGGTTCGTCCTCTCCTGATGCTCGTCCTCAAGGTGAGGCCAAATCCGCTCGACAACGCCCTGAGGATTTGTTCGGAACGTTATGCCCTTTCACGCGATTTTCCTCGCATGAGGGTCCGCGAATCCGACCGCAATTTGCTGCTTCTGGGCACGTTCACGCTGCTCAGCGTGGCCGCGGCCGGCCTCGTCGCCCTGCTGGATCCGGCACCCGCGCCGGCGAACCCCGCGCTGCGACCGCCTGCGAATCACGCGTCGGCATCGGATCAGGGATTGGCCCAGACCCCGGTCCGGATCGTCGGTACCCCGTTCGTCCCGAACACCAATCCCCGTCAACGCTGACCGTCCACGCCCGCGCGGCGTGTCACAATTATGTCACCGCGCCTACCAAACAGGCGTCTTCGTCAACCATCATGATGGCGAGCGCTTGATTCCGCGCGGTTGCTTTGCTGGAATCCGCGCGCTCAGGGTGCGCCATGAAGTGGATGAAAGAACGCGATCTCCTGATCGCGCAGACAATGGCTTTCGTACAGTCGGTGAAGGGCAAGCTGCCCGACGCCGAGCTTCCGGCGCCTGCCTCACGGACGGCGGCGGCGCCTGCCGCCCAGCCGACCGCCACGCCGCCTGCCGCTACACCTGCCCCCGCCGCCGCGTTGCCGATCGCCGCTGAACAGGCCTTGGCCGAGGCGGTCGCCACGCTCAGCGTCAAGGCTGAGGTGCGGGCTGCGGTCGTACCGCCTCCGCTTCCGGCGCCGACCGTGATCGAGGGCCTGCCCCCCGCTCCGTCGCCTTTGGCGGTGACGGTCGTCGAAGTTCCGCCTCAACCGGCGCAGCTGCCGCACTTTGCCAGGCTCGACATCAGCGGCGACTTCGGATCCGAGGTGCGGGAGCGGGTTGCGAATTTCCGCGCCCAGCAGCAGCGCTTCCTGAAGGAGCGCGAGGAATATTGCACCACGACCATGGCCAAGGTCCGCGCTGCGATCGACGAGCTGCCGCGCTCGGGCAAGTAACGCAGCCCCATTAGACCCGGACCGTGCGTTGGGCATCAGCCGCGCACGCCCGACTTCACCGGCTCGGTCAGGAAGCGTCCGCTCGATCGCGTCAACGCCGGCTCCTCCACTGCATCGAGGGCAGGCTGCTTCCCTTCCAGCATGGATCGCAAGCCGGCGATCGCCTTGGTCATGCGTTCGGCGTATTTCACTGCGGCGCCGTCGACGAACTCTCGATCCTTTGGTTTAGGTTTGGCGACCCGCAGCTCCAGATGCGTCATTCCGTTTGGACCGTCCAGAACGGCGCGAGTCATCACGATCCGCGGCGCGCCGGGAATCGGAAGCGTGATGCCCACCGTGAAATAATCGGGCGGGCGCCAATCGAGCATCTCCTCAACGACGGTATGGTTGCCGTGCATGCAGTGGTTCCTGGTGCCGGGACCGCGTCGTCCCTTGCCGGAATCCTCGACGATGGTGTCGGCGTCCCACCATTTCTGCCATTGCCCGGGCACGGTGAAAAACTCCCAAACCGTCTGCCGCGGCGCGGCGATGTCGAATTCCAGCATGACGTAGGCATCGTCGCGCGTCACCTGCATCCGGGTTTGCGCGTCTTCCTGCCGCCACGCCGCTTCCAGATCGCGCGCCCACAGCGTCACGTCGCCGATGACGTCGATGGTTTCGCGATGGGCGATGAGACCCTGCGCGACCGGATCGACACCCATCGCGCGGATGGCCGCGTCGCTGTAGAGCGCGTAGGCGCGCCCGCCGATCTTCTCAGCAACCGTGTTCTTGAGCAGCCGGTGGACCAGAATGACGTCGCGCCCGGCGAGCTCCTCCCTGCCGCCCATCTTCTGCTTCACCATCTCGCCATGATGGATAACGAACTTGAAATCGAGATCGCCCATCGCGACGCAGGCCTGACACTCGCAAGTCGAGGCCTGGCGCACGCTGCGCAGGCGCCGGCGGAATTTGAAATAGGCGCCCTCGATCGCGTCCTGCAGCAGCGAGCCGTCGATCGTCTCGGCGGTGGTGTAGACGAACGCGGCGTCGCCTTCGAACTTGGCGAGGCGGAACGGCGGGCGCAGCGCTTTCACCACCGTATCCATGAAATCGGCGATGATATCCTGCGCATGGTCGAGCTCGACCGCCGCGAGGAAGTTGGTATAGCCGGAGATGTCGGCAATCGCGAAATAGGCCGCTTCAGCCTTCGGAAGCATGGGGACCTCCTGCGCAACCGGTTCACGCCCAATCGGGCGGACGCGCAGTCTGTCATACCGCGCCGCCCGAGGTCGAGGACCAAAGCAACCCTGGGCGTGCGCTAGCGGCCGCCGATCTTCTCCAGCACCGGCAGCAGGTGCGTGAGAAACTCGCCCGGATTCTCGCTCATCGGGAAATGGCCGAGGCCCTTCATGATGGTGGCCTCAGCTCCCGCAATGCTGTTCGCCACCGCCAGCGTCTCTTCCGGCGTGCAGGAATAGTCGTACTCGCCCGACAACAGAAACAGCGGGCAACGTCTGGTGTCGATCTCGGCGACGCGGGCCCGGATGTCGCCGTCGACCTTGTAGAAATAGAGGTCGCCCTTGAACACGCCGGGCCCGCTCTGCATGTAATGCCACAGCGTCTCCCACCGCTCCTTGTCGGGCGCGTCGGGGCCGACGAGGCCCGAGACGATGGCGGCGGCGACCTCGCCGCCATGCACGTCCGGCCGGTGCAGGAAGTTCAGGTCGTAATAGGGATCGACATGCGCGCCGGCCTGCAGGCCGATGATGGCGCGGAAACGTTCGGGATGCTCGAGCGCGAGATGCAGCGCGATCCGGCCGCCGATCGAGCAGCCGATCACGATCGGCCTGTCGAGGTCGAGCGCGTCCATCACCGCCAGGATCATGGTCGTATATTGCGCGGAGGTGAGCTGGTACTCCTCGTCGTGCCAGCCCTGCGGCGGCGACGACTTGCCGTGCCAGGGCATGTCGAAGGCGATGACGCGATGGTTGCGCGTGACGCGCGCATCGTTCATCAGGCCGCGATATTGCCGCCCGTCCGCGCCCGCGGTGTGCAGGCAGAGCAGCGGCGTGCCCTCGCCCGCCTCCTCGACATAGACGCGGTGGGCCCGGCCGAACAGCTCCAGATGCATGTAACGGCCGACGATCGGTTCGAACCTGGCGCTCATGCGGCCACTCCCTCGCGGCGCAGCTTGCCGAGCGCCTCCTTGAAGTAGCGCAGGTTCGCCATGAAGATCTGCAGCTCGCCCTCAGCCTTCAGCACGCGGCGCTTGATCAGCGCCATCAGGTCGTTCGAGCCCGGCGGCGGCCGCTTTTCGCAGAACCGGTCCCACTCCGCCTGCGAGGTGCGCAGCGCAAACGACGACGAGGGCATCACGAACGGGCCCTTCGTCACCGCGACGATCCGGCCCTCATGGATCGCGATCAGCCAGGCGGCCGCGCCGATCTCGAGCAGCAATGTCGTGGTGAGGTAGCGGCCGCGCCGCACCAGGCCGGCGTCGCCGTTGACCCGTTCCTTCAGCGTGTCGATCATATCAGCTCCCCCCGATCGCGGCCCGTCCGCGCAGGGCGCGGCGGGCGCTTGTTCTGCCGGCAATGATGGGAGGAATGCCGGTGCCGTCAATCGCCAGCGGCGCCGCGCGGCTCCGGCGTTTTCGCGTGGCCGCCACATACAGATTTTGGCGAGAGCCGGGTGATCTAAAGCCAGGATATCTAAAGCCAGGACCAGACCAGCGCCACATTGGCGGCGCAGGCCGCGAGCAGCGCAACCGCAAGCGCGAGCTGCACGCGTTCGTAAGGGGGCTGGTGGATTGCTCTCATGGGCCGGAGCATCCGGCGATTCTACCCGGAGAGTCCCGGGGATTCTTTTTTCGGGGGTTTACCACCCGTTAAGGACTCAAGGCCCTTCCGCGAAAGAACCGAAATGACTCATATTTTCAGATGCTTGCCGCGGATGCTCGCTCACGGTTCCGTGATCGGAACGGCGATATTGCCTGAAACCCAAAACGGGGGCTGGCGTTGTCGGTTGTTTGGGGAACGACGAATGCCGTACGCGCTGTTTTATCAGGACGCCAAGCTGAGCAAGGCCTACCCGACCGAGGCGGATGTCTGGACACTGGCCAGGAAATCCGGCTTGGTGGTGGATGCCATCTCCGGAGAGGAGGAGTCCGCGCCGCGCCCGGTGCTGGATAACGACTACGAAATCCGGCCCTGTCAGCTCGAGCCGAACGAGGATCCGGCCAAGAACAAGGCCGATGCCGATCGCGAAGCACGCCTGGAGCCGCGGTTGAACTGATCAGACGGCAGGCTGGCCGGCGCGCAGCGGCGGGCCGAGGATGCAATCGGTACGGTCGCCCGCGCCTACGGCGTGGCCGTCGCCAGCGAGGCCTGTTCGGCGGCGACCGAAACGCAAATCTTCCGCCGATGCAGACCCCGGATCGCGCCGGTCACCTTGAGCACCTTGCCAGCCGAGCAGGACGCATCCTGCACGAACACGACCTCATAGGGCGCGAGCGCCAGGGGTTCGGATTTGAGGATAGTCTGGGCAAGGCACGGCACGGAGACCGCAGAGAGGATCAGCCCTAACGCAAAACTACGCATGTTCGTTTGTCCACCAGCCCGGCGATCGCATAATAGCGCAGCACGATGAAAGTTCCGTGCAATGCAGGAATTATTTTTTGCATTGCACGATCAGGCCTGAACATCAGGTGAATGTAGCGTCGTAGCCCGGATGGCGCGGAGCGAAATCCGGGACTTCCTTCGTCGGGTCGGCTGCCCCGGATTACACCGCGCTCCATCCGGGCTACGGGTTCACCGCATCCGTCGTCATTCCGGGGCGAGCGGCTGGCCAACAAAAAAGGCCGACCCGAAGGCCGGCCTTTCATTGATGCGATGAAGCCGCGATCAGTAGCGGGAGCCGACCGGGCCACCCCAGCCGAAGCGGTAGTTGACCCCGAGCTTGACGGTGTGCTCGTCGTTCCGGAAGCTCGTGCCGACGAGGTCGGCCGGGCCGCTGGTGAAGTTGGTCTTGCCGAAATTGTAGTACTGGTATTCGGCCTTCGCCGACCAGTTCGGGGCGAACATGTATTCGAGGCCCGCGCCGACCGTATAGCCGTCCTTGTGGCCGCCATCGGTGGTGAAGGACGCCGGCACGCCGCCGACCGACGCGGTGATGTTGTTGTTGTCGCGCCAGGCATAACCGCCCTTGGCGTAGAGCAGCGCCGGCCCCCAAGTGTAGCCGAGGCGGCCGGTCACCGAACCGATCTGGTCGGTATTGCCGGTCACCAGCGTTCCGCCCGGGAGCAGCACGCCATTGTTCGAGGAGCTGGGCAGCCAGGAATACTGCGCCTCGGCGCCCATCACCCAGTTCGGGGCGAACTGATAGTCGAAGCCGCCCTGCACGCCACCCATGAAGCGCGCGTCGCTGCCCATCAGGTTGTTGCCGTCGGTGAACGCGCCGCCGACATGGCCGCCGATATAGAAACCGGTCCAGTTGTAGACGACGGCGGGGGCGGTATAGGGCGGCGGTGCCTTGGTATAGGTGCGGGCCGGCATGTCAGCCGCAAACGCAGGGCCCGCAAGGGCGGCCAGCGCGACTGTGCCGAGCAAAAACTTCTTCATTTCTGATCCCCGTTACTAACGCTGCGCTGTAAAGCCAAACAACGTGACCTCAATTAGGTTGCTTTGGGGCAATGCCGCACCCGTGATGTTTCCGAGCTGTGACAGGGTCGCAACAACGCCCGTTTGTTCCCTGGCACAGAAGGTTTTTTTCACCGGTTAAGCAGCCGCATCTCGGCTGGATGTAAGTCGCAGACGGCTAAAGTGAAGTTCAACGCTCCCCGAAAAGTGATCGGAGTTCGCCAACGTTTCGATCAGGCTTGCGACAAGCCGCCGCGCAGAAGCGAGATCAGATCGCGCTCCTGCTTCTTGTTCGGGCATGATCCTTTCGGAAAAACCGCTTCACACTTTTCCGGATCATGCCTTAGCGCGGCATCTTTTCCAGTTCCGGAAATGCCGCGTAGGACGCGCCGGCGCAGGGCTCGGCGGGGTTGTCGAGGATGCGGTCGAGCCGGCCGTCGACAAACAGGACACCGCGCTCCCGGGCGGCGCGGTAATTGCCGTCGGTATCCTTCGCGCTGTAGCGCAGGCACACGACGTAGCGCAGCCGGCCGCCGACCGTACGCTGCGCCGGCTCGGCGATAGCAGCCTCGCGGACCCCGACCGGATTGTTCAGGTAGGTCCGCATGAAGGCTAGGATCTGGTCGCGGTTGCGGTCCGGGAACGGCTGGTTGGCGACGCCCCGGTCATCGGTGAAGGTGGTCGGCCCGCCGCCGTCGTCGCTGGTGAGGCAGCCGGCGAGCGGAAGCGAGAGCAGCAGGATGGCCGCCAGTTGTGATGAAATCCGCAAACGACGCTGTTCCCTGTGTCCCCGGAGGCCGTCTCATAGACTGCCGGGCGGCCGAAGGGAATTCGCAACTCGGTTATTCCTCGCCCGGGTTCACAACCGGAGCCAGACGCACTCCGGCCCGTCGCCATTGGGGAAGCAATGGACGGACGGGCCGGTTCTGCATCCAAAAGGCGCAGCGGGGCAATGTGGATCGAAACTACGCCCCTCGGATCAGATTCAACCGCGCTTGGGTCAGCCGCGTTTGGCCGGCGCGACGTGCTTGGTCGCGACCTTCGCGTGGACGTGCTTGGTCGCATGCTTCGGCGACTTCACCTTCAGCATGCCCATGTGCTTGTGGTGGCGGTGATGGCGATAGTGCTTGTGGTGCATCTTGGCGTTGGCGTTGCGCACCTTCGACGGCAGCTGCTCGCTCTTGATCACGGGAGCGGCCTTGGTTGCCGGGGCAGTCGTGGTCGCCGGCGCGGGCGTTGCGGCCTTGCCGGTCTCGACGGCGAGCGCGGGCGCTGCGATCACGGACATGGCGAGCAGCGCGGCGGAAATCGTCTTCAGCATGATGGTCCTCCTCGTCGGGATCGAGAGGTCTCCGGCCGGATGGTCGGCCTCACCGATCAATGCACGTGACCTTATGGGCCGCGCACTGAACCCGTTCTGAAGGACCCTGACGGACTTCATTCATGTGCATGACATCTCTGTCATGTTCTCCTCTCCGCCGGAAAAGCAGGATCACGCAATCGTGGGATCGGCCGGGAATGTTCTGCACCCCTGGGTGTTCAAGTCATCAGGCTTCGGTGTAGGATTACCGAGCACGATCAGGAACGATCAGGAGCAACCAGGAATGAGCAGGAAGACGAAGTTTTTGGGCCTCGCAGTGCTCTCGATGACGCTCGCCTCCGGGCCGGTCATCTCGGCCTACGCCGCGGGCAGCGACAATCCCTCGCCGCCGGCTTCCGACAGCGGCAGCAGCAAGGGCAAGAAGGCGAAGAAGGACAAGAGCTCCGCGATCGACGATCAGAAGTTCCTGGCCGGCTATCGCGCCGCCTACACCACGATCTACGACAAGCACGACTATACCGCCGCGATCGAGCAGCTGAAGGCGCTCAGCCAGGATGATCGCGCCGACGTCGCCAACCTGATCGGCTACTCCTATCGCAAGCTCGGCGACTACAAGGTCTCGCAGATCTGGTACGAGCGCGCGCTGAAGGCCGATCCGGCCCATGTCCGCACCTGGCAGTATTACGGCCTCTGGCAGGTCGAACAGGGCAACCGCGATCAGGCGCAGTACCACCTGAACCGCATCGCCCAGCTCGCCGGCACCAACAGCGACGAATATCGCTCGCTCGCCGCAGCGCTGGAGAAGCCCCCGGGCACCGGCCTGGTTTACTGAGTTAAGGCAACCGCTTCCTACATCGAGCCGGCGTGGTCACGACGACTGCGCCGGCTTTTTGCTGCGCCGTAGGATGGGTGGAGCGCAGCGAAACCCATCCTGCTTCCGCGCGGATCAGAGGTGATAGGTATCGCTTCGCTCCACCCATCCCACGGATCAGCATAATCGTTACGGATGGAGATTACGGATAATGCTCGAGGCGACGATCGGGCTTTTGCGGGCGGCTCGCCCCCACTGTGTTGCCCGCGGCGCCGGCATCCGGCTTGGCCGGACGCGCGGCCTTCTCGACCGGCGGCCCGCTGTTGCCGGTCTTCTTGGCGCTGTTCAGCGCCTCGCCGGTGGTGGTCACGTTGGCGGCCTGCCCGGCCCCCGCCGAGCCGGCCGAAGGGCCGGAGCTTTGCGCCAACACGGTTCCCGATAGCACCAATGCCGCCATCAGTATTGCCGCGTTGATTGTCATGGAGGGGGCCTTCTGCGCTCGAATGATGCACAGCAACGCGCCGCTGCCACGGACGTTCCCCCGGTGCCATGATTTAAGGTAAATGCGCGGCAAATTTCCGCCTTGGCGCGGCCTGTCGCAGGAAGCACCGGGCGTTTGCGGCTTCCTCAGCCATGCGCTGCTGACGGGCTGCGTAGCGCCGCCTCGCGATATTCGGCCCATGCCTGCCGCAGGATTTGCACCGACGAGGTGAGGAATATCGTCGCCATCACGGTGGCGACGGCAAGGTCAGGCCAGGCCGAGACCGATCCCCACACGCCGAGAGCCGCCGCCATCACGATGAGATTTCCGATCGCGTCGTTGCGGGAGCAGAGCCAGACCGAGCGGACATTGGCATCGCCGTCCTTGTACGGCAGCAGAAGCAGAACCGAGCCTAGATTGGCCGCGAGTGCCAACGCGCCGATGGCGCCCATCACCTCGGCCTTCGGCACGCCGAGCACGAACGTCTGGTAGACAGTCGAGCCGAACACCCACAGCGCCATCAAGCTCAGCGACGCGCCCTTCAACAGCGCGGCGGAGGCGCGCACGCGCAGGCCGGCGCCGATCACCGCAAGGCTCAGTCCATAGGTGACCGTATCGGCAAGGAAGTCGAGCGCATCGGCCTTGAGCGCCTGCGATCCGGCAAGCTGACCCGCGATCATCTCGGTCAGGAACATCGCGCCATTGATGCCGATGACCGTCCAGAGCACGCGCCTGTAGCGCGGATCGAGACCATCAAAGACGGGAACGCCGCCCGAGCAGCCGCACGAATCGGCCGCGCGATCGCGGTCCCCTGCCCGCACGCCGGCCTTGACCGGCAGCGTCAGCGGCGGTGGTGCGCAGCATTCGGTCGTGTTCTGCCCGCAGCAATCGTTCATTGCTCGTCCTTGCAGACGACAGGATAAGGCCGGCCACGCAACGCGTTCAAGCCGATCCATCCGGAACAGCTCCGGCGATCATGCGTCGCGGGTTCAAGGGCTGCCGGCTGCGTTTAGCCGACAGCCCAACCGGTTGATGCGGGCCGTCGCCTCACTTCGCCTTCTGGATCGCGGTGACCGTGTAGCCGCCGTCGCCCTCCTGGGCCTCGAACCGGACCTTGTCGCCGACCTTGACCTGCTTCAGCAGCGCAGGATCCTTGACCCGGTAAACCATCGTCATCGGCTCGTCCATGCCAAGGCTCTTGGCCGGACCGTGCTTGAGCGTGATCTTGCCCGCGCCCTCGTCGATCTTCTTGACCTCGCCATTGATCGCGGCGGCCTGCGCGAGCGCCGCGCCCAAGGTCAGAGCCAGCGCGAATGCGCCGGCGCCGGCAAGTTGGATCATCCTGTTCATCATTGTTGTGCTTTCTTTCGCTGCTGGTTTCATTTCACGATGACGCGGCCGCTCATCCCGTAGTCGCGGTGATCCGGGATCAGGCAGGAATATTCAAACGTTCCGGCCTTGGTGAATTTCCAGACGATCTCCGCGCTCTTCTTCGGTGCGAGGCGAACGCCGTTCGGATCGTCATGCTCCATGTGCGGATGCTTCTTCATCACTTCGGCATGCTTCAGATTCTCTTCGGTGGTCGCGAGCAGGAATTCGTGATCCTCGGTGCCGGCATTGCGGATCACGAAGCGGATCTGCTCGCCGCGCTTGACCTCGATGCGGAACGGCGTGAACTCCATCTCCTTCATCTCGACCTCGACCGTGCGCGAGGGCTTGCTCGGATCGCCGGGCTCGCCGGCCGAATAGGATTCGTGGCCGTGCTTCTCGTGACCACGCGACGGCACTGCGGTGACCGACAGCGCAATCAGCGCGATGCCGATGCTGGTGAGTTGCTTCACTGGATTCTCCATTCTGTGTTTGATGCTTGTCGTTGGTGAGTGAGCTGGATCCGCTACATCTTCATTCCCTTCATCGATGGCTTGCCTTTTCGCCCGGGCGCCGCCGGCGGCTGGCGCGCGGGCTCGGCGGCGGGCGCCTCGACCTCATAGGCAACCGTGCCCGGCGGATATTTGTACGGTCCGGGGTCGGCGTAATCGTCGCGGCCGAGCCCCTCGCGGATCTTCATCACCGTGAACATGCCGCCCATCTCGATCGGCCCGAATTGTCCGGTGCCGGTCATCATCGGCAGCGTGTTGTCGGGCGCGGGCATCTCCATGTTGCCCATCGCCATGCCGGTCGATCCCATCACCATCGCGTCGGGCGCGAGCTTGCCGACCGCCTTGGCCAGATCCTGGCGCGACACGCCGATGAAGTTTCTGACGTCGTGGCCCATCGCGTTCATGGTGTGGTGCGATTTGTGGCAGTGGAACGCCCAGTCGCCCGGATTGTCGGCGAGCATGTCGAACGCCCTGACCGCGCCGACCGGCACGTCGGTCGTGGTCTCCGGATACTGCGCTGACACCGGCACCCAGCCACCGTCGGTGCAGGTCACCGCGAAATTATGCCCATGCACATGGATCGGATGGTTGGTCATGGTCAGGTTGCCGATCCGCACGCGGATCCTGTCGCCGAGACGGATCGGCATCGGATCGATGCCGGGATAGACGCGGCTGTTCCAGGTCCACATGTTGAAGTCGGTCATCTCATTGACCTTCGGCAGATAGGTGCCGGGGTCGATCAGGTAGCTGCTCATGATGAAGACGAAGTCGCGGTCGACTGGCCGGAATGCCGGATCGCGCGGGTGCACGATGAACATGCCCATCATGCCCATCGCCATCTGCACCATCTCGTCGGAATGCGGGTGGTACATGAAGGTCCCGCTGTGCTTCATCTCGAACTCGTAGACGAAGGTCTTGCCCGGCTTGATGTGCGGCTGGTTGAGTCCGCCGACGCCATCCATGCCTGACGGCACGATCATGCCGTGCCAGTGCACCGTGGTGTGCTCCGGCAGTTTGTTGGTGACGAAGATGCGGACCTTGTCGCCCTCGACCGCCTCGATGGTTGGCCCCGGCGCCTGGCCGTTATAGCCCCAGAGATTGGCCTTCATGCCGTCGGCGAATTCGCGCACCACGGGCTCGGCGACGAGATGGAATTCCTTCCAGTCGCCGTTCATCCGCCACGGCAGCGACCAGCCATTGAGCGTGACCACCGGCCGGTAGTCCGGCCCGCTGGCGGGATGTAGCGGCGGCTGCATCACCACCTTGTCCATGGTCGGCGCTTCGGGAATGGCGGCGGCCTGGACGCGGCCGCTGACCGCGCTCGCCGTGACCAGCGCCGCGCCGCCCAGAAATCCTCGTCGAGAAAACATGTGCTGCTCCATTCAATGACCGCCGCCGGCCGCGGGCTGCGCGGCCGAGGCGATGGAAGACGGTGTCGATGCTGCGCCGGCCGAGCCGCCGCCGTTGATCGCGGTCTGCAGCTCGGATTGCGCCAGAAGGAAGTCGCGCCTGGCGTCGATCGCCGCGCGCAGCGAGGCGAGCCGCTGCCGCGCTTCGGTCAGCAGCGCGAACACGTCGACCTGCATGCTGGAGAAGCGCAGCTGCATCTCCTCGGTGATGATCTGCCGCAACGGCAGCACCTCGCGCTGGTAATGGCGCGCGATGTCGTAGGTCGAGCGATAAACGCGGTAGGCGTCGCGCGCCTCGGAGCGGACGTTGACCGCCTTCTCGGTCAGGCGGTTCATCGCCTGGCGGTAGGTCTCCGCCGCCTGCCGTACTCGCACCTCGCCGCCGTCGAAGATCGGAATCTGGAACTGGACGTCGAAGCCGCGCTCCCTGAACGGCGGGGCTTCGGGATCGTGCGTACGCTTGTCGATGCCGGCGACATCGAGCAGCGTGACGAAACGCGTCGCCTCGGTGAGATCGAGCGCCTTGGCGAGCGCGACGATTTCCATCCGTGCGATCTGCAGGTCGACGCGATGGCCGACCGCGGCGATCTCGATCGACGGCTGTTCCAATGGCCGCTTCGGCAGCAATGGCAACTTGCCGGGGATTCGGAAGCCGAGATCGCCGTCCCACAATCCGAGCAGGCGCGCCAGCCGCTCGCGCGAACTCGCCGCATTCTGCCGCGCGCTGGCGAGGTCGGCGGTGATCTCGGCGTAGAACACCTGCTCGCGGGCCTGGTCGAGCTTGTTCATGCCGCCGGTCTCGCCGAGCTTTTTCGCGAGCTGCGCGGTCGACTCCGCGGTCGCCTTCGCATCCGTCAGCAGCGCGACCGTCTCGTTCGCGGCCACCGCCGCGACATGGCTGCGCCGCACCTCGGCGGCAAGCCGCAAGGTGGCGAGCGCGGCCTTGAGCTGCGCCTGGCGGAAGCGCTCGCGCGCGATCTCGGAGCGGGCCGGAAGGGTCGCGAGCCCAAGGATGTCGCCGACCACCTGCCGCTCGACCTCGCTGGCGCCGTTGCCGCTGATGCGGGAGACCGAGAAGGTCGGGTTCGTCGGCAGGCTGTCGGCGACGTAATCGGTCTCCGCCAGCGCCAGTTCGTTATAGGCGGCCTGCAGCCCCTTGTTGTTCAAGAGCGCAACCTGCACGGCGGCATCCGCCGTCAAATTGCGCGCGAGCAGCCGCTTCACTGCGGCGTCGACGGTCGCGGCCTCATCCACCGACCGCACGAAGGCGACGTCCTTGCCGATCGCCTGCTCGGTCACCTCGGAGACGACGCCCATACCGCTGTCGGGCGAGAACGACGCGCATCCCGCGAGCGCGGATGACGCAAGCAGCAGGATCGGCACGATGGCCAGATGTCGCATGGCGCCCTCCTACTGGTCCGGCTTGGCCGGCGGCGTCACGCCGTCATTGCGCTCGCGCCAGGGCTGCGGCGTCGACGGTCGCAGGCTGCTGTAGGGCGCGATCGTCGAGCGGTAGCCGACGGCGGCCGTCCCCGCCGCCGGATTTGCCGGATCGCCTCCGACGGCGACCGGCCGGCCGTCGGCCATGCAGCCGGCGAGCGGTGCAGATGCGAGGATGGCGGCGGCCATCCGCGGCAGCAATGTGGGTGGCGCGCGCCGGCCGAGCCTGTTGCCAAGCCTGGTGGCCACGGCGGCGAGCCTCGCCCCGAGATGCGAATACATGGATCTGTCCCGATCATCCGATGAATAACAGGCGTGCGCACGCAAGCGTGCGGCACCGCCACGATGTCAGCGAACGATCAGGCGATGGGGGGACGATAGAGGCGCGGAGGCGCCTCGCTCCGCAGGCTCTGATAAGCCTCGGAAAGACGCGTGGCGATCGGGTGCAAGGGAGCAGCGACGAATGGAAGATCGGCCGGCAGCACCGATACGCACATCAGCGCGCAGCACGGCCCCGGCGCATTCTTGCCGTCGTGGCTGTGCTTCACAGCCGGCGCAGCATCATCGGCTGCGTGTTGCATGTGCATGCCGCCATGATCGTGGGCGGCATGATCGTGCGTGACGGCTTCGGCATGCGCCATCGACGCCGCGTGAACATGCGCCGCGGCGGCGGGCTGCACCTCATCGGTCAGGCACGGAAACGGCGCCCCGAATGCAAGCGCGAAGGACGGCGCGAGCACGCAAAACAGATAGGCCAGGATGATGGAACATCCCGCCCGCAACCGCCCTGATCTCGTCAATCGCACCAGCACCCGCTTCGCATCTCCGACCGCCGCAAGCTAACCGCAAATCAGCTCGCTGCAAACCGCCATCAGCTATATACCCCCTTGGGGTATCATTCAATCCGATTTGAAACTACCAACAGGCGTCATGTTTCCATCACATCCTTGCCTGCTGGCGCGCGGCACAGGAAGCAACTTCGCGTGCCGACACTCTCGCTTCGATCTTGATGCCCTTCACGACGGCGAAGATCGCGGGAATCACGATCAGCGTCAGCAGCGTCGACGAGATCATACCGCCGATCATGGGCACCGCGATGCGCTGCATGATCTCCGAGCCGGTGCCGGTGCTCCACATGATCGGCAACAGCCCGGCCATGATCGCGACCACCGTCATCATCTTCGGCCGGACGCGCTCGACCGCGCCCGCGATGATCGCGCGATTGAGGTCGTCACGATCGATCGTGCGTCCCTCCTCAGCACGATGCGCGGTGATCTCGCCCAGCGCCTGGTTGAGATACATCAGCATCACGACGCCGGTCTCGGCTGCGACGCCGGCGAGCGCGATGAAGCCGACCGCGACCGCAACCGACAGGTTGAAGCCGAGCGCCCACATCAGCCAGAAGCCGCCGACCAGCGCGAACGGCAGCGACAGCATCACGATCATGGTCTCCGCCACCGAGCGGAAATTGAGGTAGAGCAGCAGGAAGATGATCGACAGCGTCACCGGCACCACGATCCTGAGCCGCGCGGCGGCGCGTTCGAGATATTCGTACTGCCCGCTCCAGTCCACGTAGGTTCCGGGCGGAAACTGCACGCCGGCCTGCACCGCGCGCTGCGCGTCCGCGACATAGCCGCCGAGATCGCGATCGCGGATGTCGACATAGATGTAGGTGGCGAGTTGCCCGTTCTCGGTCCGGATCGTGGTCGGCCCGTGCGCCGGCGCGATGTCGGCGACCTCGCCGAGCGGCACCGCGCCGCCCGCCGGCATCGGCACCAGGACGTCGCTGGCGATCGCGCCCGGATTGTCGCGCAAATCGCGCGGATAGCGCATGTTGACGGTGAAGCGCTGGCGTCCCTCGACCGTCGTCGTCACGCTCTGCCCGCCGAGCGCGGTCGCGATGGTGTCCTGCACGTCCTGCACCGCGATGCCGTAGCGCGACAAGGCCTCACGCTTCGGCGTGATCTCGAGATAGTAGCCGCCGAGGCTGCGCTCGGCATAGGCCGACGAGGTGCCGGGCACGCCCCTCACCACCTGCTCGACCTGGCGGGCGAGCTTGTCGATCACGGCAAGATCGGGACCGATCACCTTGACGCCGACCGGCGTCCTGATCCCGGTCGAGAGCATGTCGATGCGCGCCTTGATCGGCATGGTCCAGGCGTTGGAGACGCCGGGGAATTGCAGCGCCTTGTCCATCTCGGCGATCAGGCGGTCGAGCGTGAGGCCGGCGCGCCATTGCAGTTTCGGCTTCAGATTGATGATGGTCTCGAACATCTCCGACGGCGCCGGATCGGTTGCGGTCGCGGCGCGGCCGGCCTTGCCGTAGACCGAAGCGACCTCCGGAAAGCTGCGGATGATGCGGTCCTGCATCTGCAGCAGCTCGGCCGCCTTGGTCACCGAAATCCCCGGCAGCGTGGTCGGCATATAGAGCAGCGTGCCCTCATTGAGGTCGGGCATGAACTCGGTGCCGAGCTGCCGCGCCGGCCAGATCGAGACGGCGACGGCGCCGAGCGCCAGCAGGATCACCAGCGTCTTCGCCCGCAACACGGCGTGGATGACCGGACGGTAGATCCAGATCAGGAAACGGTTGATCGGATTTCTGTGCTCGGGGACGATCCTGCCGCGGACGAAGATCACCATCAGCGCCGGCACCAGCGTCACCGACAACAGCGCCGCCGCCGCCATCGCGAACGTCTTGGTGAACGCAAGCGGCGAGAACAGCCGCCCCTCCTGCGATTCCAGCGTGAAGATCGGCATGAAGGACACGGTGATGATCAGCAGGCTGAAGAACAGCGCCGGCCCCACCTCCGCCGCGGCCTCGATCAGGATCGCGACCCGCGACCTGCCGGGCTCGGCTCGCTCCAGGTGCTTGTGCGCGTTCTCGATCATCACGATCGCCGCATCGATCATGGCGCCGATCGCGATCGCGATGCCGCCGAGGCTCATGATGTTGGAGCCGATGCCGAGCAGCTTCATCGCGCCGAACGCCATCAAGACGCCGACCGGCAGCATCAGGATCGCGACCAGCGCGCTGCGGACATGCAGCAGGAACAGGATGCAGACCAGCGCGACCACCGCGCTCTCCTCCAGCAATGTGCGCTTCAGCGTGTCGATCGCCGCATAGATCAGATTGGACCGGTCGTAGACCGGCACGATCTCGACCGACTTCGGCAAGCTGCTCGCGATCTCCCTGAAACGCTTCTTGACGTTCTCGATCACGTCGAGCGCGTTGACGCCGAAGCGTTGCAGCACGATACCGCTCGCGACCTCGCCCTCGCCGTTCAGTTCAGTGATGCCGCGCCGCTCGTCGGGGCCGAGCTCGACGCGGGCGACGTCGCGCAGCAGCACCGGCGTGCCGCTATCGGTCTTCAGCACGATGTTGCCGAGATCGTTGATGTCCTTCAGATAGCCCTTGCCGCGGATGACATATTCGAACTCGGAGAGCTCGACGGTGCGGCCGCCGACATCGGCGTTGCTGGCACGAATCGCGTCGCGCATCCGCTGCATGGTGATGCCGCGATCGCGCATCCGCTGCGGATCGAGGATCACATTGTACTGCTTGACGAAGCCGCCGACGCTGGCGACCTCGGCCACGCCTTCGGCCCTGGCAAGCGCGAATTTCAGGTTCCAGTCCTGGATCGTGCGGGTGTCGGCAAGGTTCAGCTCTTTCGACATCACGGCATACTGGTAGACCCAGCCGACCCCGGTCGCATCGGGCCCGATGGTCGGTGAGACGCCGGCCGGCAGCCGCGACGCCGCGCCGTTGAGGAATTCGAGCACGCGCGAGCGCGCCCAGTAGATATCCGTGCCGTCCTCGAAGATGACATAGACGAAGGAGACGCCGAAGAACGAGAAGCCGCGCACGACCTTCGACTTCGGCACCGTCAGCATCGCCGTGGTCAGGGGATAGGTGACCTGGTCCTCGATCACCTGCGGCGCCTGGCCGGGATATTCGGTGTAGACGATGACCTGGGTGTCGGAGAGATCGGGGATCGCATCGAGCGGCAGATGCAGCAGCGCGTAGAGGCCCGCGGCTGCCGCGAAGCCGGTGCCGAACAGCACCAGCAGCAGGTTACGCGCCGACCAGGCGATGACACGGGCAATCATCGCCGGTCTCCCGTCTTGTCGCCCTCGCCCGCCTGGGCAGCACCGGCCTCGGCGAAGCCCTTGATCGCCGCCTTCAGGTTGCTTTCGGCATCGATCAGAAACGTCGCTGATGTCACGACCGCATCGCCTTCGGCGATGCCCTCGCGGATTTCGACATAGCCCTCGCCGCGCCGCCCGAGCTTGACCTCGCGCGGCTCGAACCGCCCGTTGCCGCGGTCGATCAGCACGCTCTGGCGGCTCCCGGTGTCGAGGATGGAATTATCAGCTACCGCAAGTACCGGCGCCGGGCTGCCGGTGTCGATCTCCGCGTCGACATACATGTCCGGCAGCAGTGCGAGGTCGGCATTCTGCAATTCGATCCGCACCCGCGCGGTGCGCGTCTCCTTGTTGACCTGCGGATAGATCACGCTGATCCGGCCGACGAAACTGCGGCCGGGATAGCTGCGCGCGCGTACGGTCACGTTCTGCCCGACCACGATATTGCCGAGATCGCGCTCGGCAACGTCGACCAATGCCCACACGACAGAGACGTCGGCAATCCGAAACAGCACGTCGCCTTGCTGCGCGCGCATGCCCTCGATGGCGGCACGCTGCAGCACGATGCCGTCGCGCGGCGACAGCCACTGGATCGCGATCGGAACGGTCCGGCTCTTCTCCATCTCGGCGATGACGGGTTCGGGAACGTCGAGATTGGTCAGCCGCTGCTTGGAGCCGCGTCCGTAGGGCTCGATGTTCGCAGTCGCCTTCGACGTGATGGTCGCGACATATTCGGCCGCAGCGGACGATATTGCCGGACTGTAGATCTCCATCAACGGCTGGCCCTTCGTCACACGGCTGCCGGTCGTGACGTCGGCGACTTTCTGCACATAGCTCTCGGCGCGCATTGCGATCACCGACACCCGCCGTTCGTCGAGCTGGATCGTGCCGGGTGCGCGGACCAGCGTACGGATGCGGCGCATCTGCGCGGGCTCGGACTTGACGCCGCTGCGCTGGATCCTGCCGGGCGACAGCGTGATCGAACCGTCGTCGCTGTCATCGCCGTCATAGACGGCGATGTAATCCATCCCCATGGAGTCCTTCTTCGGCACCGGCGAGGTGTCGGGAAGTCCCATGGGATTGCGATAATATTTCACCTTGCGCTCGCCTTTCGCGGCGGGCGCGCTCACGTCTGCCGATTGCCCGGGCCCGCCGGCACCGCCGTCGTCATCGGCAAACACCGGCAGATAGTCGCGCCCGTCAGGCGTCTTCTTCGGTGTCGCCGAATAGAGCGACTTGCCGTCGGGATCGCGGTAGTAGATCGGCGCAGCAGTCTCCGCCGCCCGCGCGACGGCGACGATCGCAGCGGTCACCGGCCGCGGCGGCAGGTTGCGGCCGATCCATGCGGCGCCTGCCGCTGCCGCGATCGCAGCGGCAGCGCCGGCCCATGTTAAGGCGCCCATTGCTCGGCGGCTCATTGCTCGGCCGTGACGACGAGCTTGTTCTCGAGCGCGCCGGTCTCGCCCTGCACCTTGGCGCCGAGCGACAATTGCCAGCGGCCGGCCATGCCGAAAGTCGCCTTGAACCGGTAGGTGCCGGGCTCGGTGCCCGGCATCGGCGTCACCTTGGTGGCCATCTCCTGCATGCCGTCGGGCGCCATGTCGAGCCGGGTCGAGAAGATGACCGCATCGGGCACGGCTTTCCCGCTCGTCTTGTCGACCAGCCGCACCGTGACGATGCGGTCGGCACCCGCCTTGACGGTCGGCTGCACCAGCTGGAATTCGTAGTTCTTGATCTCGGCGTGGGCAGACATGCCCGTCATGGCAACGCCGATCAGCGCTGCGGCAGCGGCCCGCGCCAGGTGGAAAGACTTCATGGTGATGATCCTCGATACGTCTGATGAGCCGCGTGAGCGGCATGCAAAGGCGCGCGCGCCATTAGCGCACGCGTCAGCGATCAGGCGCTGGCGCGCCCGTCAGACGTGGGTTCGAGGCGGATGATCGGGAGGTTCGGCGCCAAGGCCGTCGAGCAGACGGTCGTCATGGGCGGCGATCCGGCTGCTCAGCGGATCGCGCTCGATCAGCGACATGGCGCCGGCGGGCACCGGCAGCGAAACGCTCAACATGCAGAGCGCGAGGAACGGACAGTCGTCGCAGCCCTTGCTCTTGCCCTGGTCCGGACAGCACGGCATGTCGTCGGCCAGCGCCTGCTCGGACATCGCCTGTCCAGACATGGCGTGATCGTCCGGCATCGCCTGCATCGCAGCGGCCGAGGCATCCGGCATCATCCGGGCAAATGCCGGCGCCACGGGCGCGAGCAACAGCCCGGCCGCGACGAGCAGCAGAATCCAGAGATTGGCGAGCCGCCTCAGATGCATGCCCGCTTCTCGCACGGATCAGTGCACGGCGCAAATCCGTCCGGCTTCACGATCGCGCCAGCACCCGGGGGGAGCTCTCACTCGCCCCTAGGTCTGCTTCAATACCGCCGGATCGGCCGGCATCTTGCGCAGCCGCTTGCCGGTCGCCGCGAAGATCGCGTTGCTGATCGCCGGCACGATGCCCGAGGTTCCGGTCTCGCCCATGCCGCCCGGCGGCTCGGTGCTCGGCACGATATGGACCTCGATCGCCGGCGCCTGATCGATGCGCAGCATCTGGTAGCTGTCGAAATTGCTCTGCTCGACGCGGCCGTCCTTGAGCGTGATCTCGCCGTAGAGCGCCGCCGTGACGCCGAAATTGATGCCACTCTGGAGCTGCGCCTGCACTGTGTCGGGATTGACCACGGTGCCGCAATCCATCGCACAGACGACGCGGTGGACACGGACCGAGCCGTCCTTGGCGACCTCGACCTCGGCGACCTGCGCGAGGTAGCTGCCGAACACGAATTGCAGCGACACGCCGCGTCCGCGCCCGGCCGGCAGCTTGCCGCCCCAGCCGGCCTTGGCCGCCGCGAGCTCGAGCGCCGCCTTGGCGCGCGGCGATTTGCCGAGCAGCGCGCGGCGGTAGTCGACCGGATCCTGCTTCGCCGCCGCCGCCAGCTCGTCGATCACGCTTTCGGTGACGAACACGTTGTGCGAGGGCCCGACGCTGCGCCAGAACGCGGTCGGAATGCCCGGTGGTTCGACCCGGACATATTCGACATGGAAGTTCGGAATGTCGTAGACGAGATCGATCGCGCCCTCGGTCGTGTCGGGATCGAGCCCGTTGCGGAACGCCGGCGGCGCCCATCGCGCCAGCACCGACGAGCCGGCGAAGCGGTTGTTCCAGGCAACCGGCTTGCCAGATGCATCGAGGCCGACCGCAATCCGGTCGCACCAGTAGGGCCGGTACATGTCGTGCTGGATGTCCTCCTCGCGGGTCCACACCACCTTGACCGGCGTATCGACCTGCTTGGCGATCTGCACGGCGCGAATGACACCGTCGACCTCGAGCCTGCGGCCGAAGCCGCCGCCGAGCAGATGATTGTGCACCACCACCTTCTCCGGTGGCATGTTCAGCACCTTCGCGGCCACCGCCTGCGCACGCGAGAGCGCCTGGCTGCCGACCCAGATCTCGCAACCGTCGGAACGCACATGCACGGTGCAGTTCATCGGCTCCATCGTGGCATGGGCGAGGAACGGCAGTTGATAGGTCGCCTCGACTTTCGTCGCCGCGCCCGCCATCGCCTTGTCGGCGTCGCCGATATTTTGCGCGACCGTGCCCGGCTTGGTGGTGGCTGCTTCGAGCTCGCGCGCGATGTCCGATGTGGCGAGCTTGGCGTGAGGGCCCTCGTCCCACTCGATCGTGAGCGCCGCCAGACCCTTCTTCGCCGCCCCCATGTGGTCGGCCACCACCGCGACGGCGTCGTCGAGCATCACGATCTGGCGCACGCCCTTGACGGCTTTTGCCGCCGCATCATCGACGCGCTTCACCCGCCCGCCGAACACCGGCGACTGCGCCAGCGTCGCGACCTTCACCCCGGGCGGCCGTGCGTCGATGCCGTAGACCGCCGTGCCGTTGATCTTGGAGGGTGTATCGAGCCGCTTGGCCGGCGTGCCGATCAGCTTGAACTCGGACGGGCTCTTCAGCGTGACATTCTCCGGCACCGGCATCTGCGCCGCGTCAGTCGCGAGTTCACCGTAACCCAGCTTGCGTCCGGAGGCCGCGTGACGCACCTCGCCGTTCTCGGCGCGGCATGTCCCCGGCTCGACGTTCCAGCGTTTCGCCGCGGCCGCGACCAGCATCGCCTTCGCGGTGGCGCCGGCTTTCCGCATCGGCTGCCAGGCGCCGCGCATTGCGTTCGAATTGCCGGTGGCCTGCACGCCGAGCAGCGGGTTGGCGTAGAGCTTGTCGCTCGGCGGCGCGTGTTCGAGCCGGACCTGCGTCAGGCCGATCTCGAGCTCCTCGGCGATCAACATCGGGATCGAGGTGTAGGTGCCCTGCCCCATCTCGACATAGGGCATGGTCAACACGACCTTGCCGTCGCCGCCAATCCGGACGAAGGCGTTCGGCGCGAAGCCGTCGGAGGCCGCCGCCTCGCTCTCGCGGCCCGCGAACGGCAGGCTCACGCTGAGCAGCAGACCGCCGCCCGCGATCGCGCCGGCGCGGAGGAAATTGCGCCGCGACAGGTCGGCAGCGCGCTCAGACAGATTGTCGATCAGCGTCATGGCTCAACCTCCCGACTGCGCGGCTTGCTTGATGGCTTCGCGAATGCGCACATAGGTGCCGCAGCGGCAGATATTGCCCGACATCGCTTCATCGATATCGGCATCGGTCGGCTTCGGCTTGCCCGCGAGCAGCGCGGAGGCCGACATGATCTGCCCCGACTGGCAGTAACCGCATTGCGGCACCTCATGCGCGAGCCAGGCGTCCTGGATCTTCTTGCCCGCCGGCGTCATGCCGACCGCCTCGATGGTCGTGATCCTGGAGTCGCCGATGCTGTCGATGGTCGTGATGCAGGAGCGCACCGCCGTGTCGTCGAGATGCACCGTGCAGGCGCCGCACAGCGCCATGCCGCAGCCGAACTTGGTGCCGGTCATGCCGAGCACGTCGCGCAGCACCCAGAGCAGCGGCGTGTCGCCATCGGCATCGACCGAATGACTGGTCCCATTGATCGTGATCTGGAAGGGCATCGTGACACTCCTGTCTGGTTCAGGCTCCGGCGAGATTGCGTCCCTCCGGGCGAAATCGGCAGCATTTCGAAGCAATCGGACGCATCATCGCGCCGATTGCTCACTTATGGTAATAAATATAGTTCCAGCACCCAATAAGTAGCGCCTTGATGCGCAGTGAAATAACCATTGGTTTATAATCATGGATCGACTGACCAGCATGTCCGTGTTCGCCCGCGTCGCCGATCTCGGCTCCTTCACCGCGGCGGCCAAGGAGTTGCGGATGTCGCCGACCATGATCGGCAAGCATATCCGATTTCTCGAGGACCGGCTCGGATCGCAATTGATCAACCGGTCGACCCGGCGGCAGGGCCTCACCGAGCTCGGCCGCAGCTATCTCGATCACTGCAAGCAATTGCTTGAACAGGCCGAGGCCGGCGATGCGCTGGTCGAGGAGGCGCTCAGCGCGCCGCGCGGCAAGCTCCGCGTGGCGACCTCGGTCGCCTTCGGGTCGTACAGCCTGGCGCCCGCGCTGGTCCGCTTCATGAAGAAACATCCGGAAGTCTCGGTCGACCTCATCCTCAGCGACAGGATGGTCGATCTGCTCGAGGAAGGGCTGGATGCGGCGATCCGGGTCGGCACGCTGACCGACTCCACCATGATGTCGCGCTCGCTGTCGCCCTATACAGGCGTGGTGTGCGCCGCGCCGAGCTATCTCGCCGAACGCGGCACGCCAACCCATCCGGCCGATCTCGCCCGCCATGAATGCCTGCGCTACCCCGGCTGGTCGGACGGGCAGCGATGGACATTCTCGGGGCCGGAGGGCGAAGTGCATGTCGATGTCGCGAGCCGCCTCTTCATCAACAGCGCGTTCGGCATCCGCTATGCGGCGCTGGCGGGCGCCGGCATCGTGCTGATGCGCGACGAGCTGCTGGCCGACGATATCGCCGCGGGACGGCTGCAGGTCCTGCTGCCGAACTACACGACGCAGAGCCGCGCGCGCCAGATCCTGTGGCCGAAGCACCGCAAGATGACGCCGAAGCTGCGCGCGCTGATCGACTTCATCGTGGAGACGTACGGCTGAGACAGATCGCCGCGGCCAAACCGCTCAACGCTACTGGCCAAGGTTGTAACGTCGCGACGGAGCGCGTAGCATGAGAACGTGCAATGAGGCCGTCGCGCCGATGCCGGGCGGCTTCCGTTCAAGTGAGGCGCGACATGCTGCCTGCCGAGGTTTTGACGCGCCTTCCCATTTCGAGAATTGAAGATCCGAGCGACGCCGTTCGCGGCGCGGGCCTTGACGCGACCCAGATGTCCAGCGGTCATCTCTCGGGCAGTCTCGTCTTTTCGAACTCGGACGGCATCGAGTACAGCGGGCTGATCGACGGAGGACAGCGCCGCGCCCACCGGATCGACCGGTGGACGTAGCCGAATTTAGGAGGAGATACACTGATGCTTGACTTGAAGCGTACTACGATGCTTGCAGCGTCCATCCTCACCGCCTCGATCATTGCGGCAATACCGCTTGAATCGGCGTCCGCAGCGCTGCTCGGCGCGATGCCGATCGGTAATCACGTCGCGCAATCATCCGACGTCGTTGCAGTCCGCGCGGCCGGCCGCCGTGGCGGCGCAGCGGTCGGTCCCCGCGGCGGCGCCGTCGTTCACCGTGGTGGCGCAGCCGTTGGGCCGCGCGGTGGCGCCTATCGCGGCCGCACCGCCGTCGTCGGGCCCCGCGGCAACGTCGCGGTTCGCGGCCGGACGGTGGTGGGAGGCGGCGGATGGGCGCGTCCGGGCCGGTATTACTGGCCAAGGGGCGGCGCAATCGCAGCCGGCGCTGCCATCGGGGTCGTGACGGCGGCAACGGCCGCGGCATGGGCCGGTGCCGCGCCGGCGCCCGGCATGTGCTGGTACTATACCGATCCGTCCCGCACGCAAGGATTCTGGGACTACTGCCAGTAATCGCCGTAGCGAGCGAACCGATATGAAGCCAGCGATGTCTCGCGCCTGCCCTGGCGGAGGCACCACTGGTGTTCCTCGCTACTTCGTGCTTGCGATGATCAGAAGATTATTGAGTACGGGCGTGGAGCAAAACGCCGCCACGATCGCGATATTGTAGGGGTTGTTGCTGCGCCAAAGCAGCCACATCATGAAATAGGTCAGACCGAGCTTCGGAATAAGCCACCAGGGGCCGAGCCATGTCTGAGCGACATGCATGAACGGGTTCAACTCGCCGAGGCCGAGATTCAGGATCGTGTTGGTGGTGTAGAGATCGGCGATGCCAAGAAGCAGGACGGACAGCACGAGGAGCGTCTTGGCGAGGTAACGTGGCCCCAGAATAATCTCGTAAGCAAATGCGGCGCCCCCCGGGACGTTTCGCTTGAACCACGACTGCGCGGCATCATTGGTCGCGAAAATCTTCAGATGCTCCGGCTCGCCAACGGGCTTGCTTGTGTCGGTATAGACCCAGACCTTCATTCGATTGCTCAAATATCTCTTTTCAAATCACAAAAAAGCATCATCTGCCGAGATGGTCATCTCGGGAGACCAAGGTAGCTCTGCCGTCGCCGTGAGGATAATTCCGGAGAGTGGCGTTGCGTTGGCCTCGAGGTGCCGCTTCAGGGCGGTTCAATCGTTGCGGCGCTTCAGGTCCAAGCGTCCGATGCGTTCATCAATCAGTCGATTTAGTTTCTCGTCCCGCCGTGAATTCTTCCTAAACAGCCCGCCATGCAGCCGATAGGCAAGAAGGAGCAGGACAATGGCAGTGCCCCCGAGATAGTAGGACCAGTCCATTCTTGAACCGCGCCTGGTTGCTGCAACGGCCGAAGCTTAGGGCGAGCCTGTCCTACTTGTCCAACGCTATCCCATGCGCCGCACCTGCCCGGGCCCAAATGGATTGGCCTGATTTATGCTTGGAAATGGCCGCATACGGAGGACGCGCGATGAGGCGGGACCTTTTGGTTATTTGCGGCGGAATGCTGGCCACGGGCGCCATCGCCTGGATCCTGTTGGGCAACCCGGCGAGCGGGCCACATATGCACGGGCTCCAGACGATGTCGGCAGACCAAGACTTGAGACTCGTCTCCCAGCGAAGTCCATAAATGCGGGACGAGCGCTAGGGCCGTCCCTGGCGGGTGCCTGCGAACTTCAATCACTGAGCTGCCCGGCAGCGCAAGCCCGCTCGGCAACAATATTCGATTTTTCCGAACAACGCCCAGCGGCTGTCGATTCGAATGCGTCCAGTCAGTGGGACTGAGCGTAGGGTGCAGCATTCATCAGCAGCCCCCCAAAAAGCAGGACCAGATAGAGCATCGAAAACACGAACAAGCGACGAGCAGGCCGCCTTTCCTTGTCGTCGCTCCGGCGCAACTGCCATGCGAGAAAAATCATGATCGCTCCCAGCGTCGCCGCGGCCGCGCCGTAGACGGCTCCCGCGAACCCCAGCGCACAAGGCAGCAGTGAGATCGGAACCAAAAGCACGCAATAGAGAAGAATCTGGCGCTTTGTTTCTGTCTTGCCAGCCACGACCGGCAACATCGGCACACCGGCACGGGCGTATTCTCCAGCAAGATTGAGCGACAGTGCCCAGAAGTGGGGTGGCGTCCAGAGGAAGATGATCAGAAACAGGATGAGCGGCTCGAGCCCAACATGTCCCGTGACCGCAGCCCAGCCAATCACCGGAGGGAGCGCGCCGGCGGCACCGCCAATAACGATATTCTGCGGCGTTCGGCGTTTGAGCCACATCGTGTAGACGACGACGTAGAAGAAGATAGTGAAAGCAAGCAGCGCAGCAGCGGCCATGTTCAGCAAGGTGCCGAGAGCCAGGACGGCGCACGTGCCGAGCATCAATCCGAAGGCCAATGCTTCCGGGCGCGATACGCGGCCGCTGGGAATTGGACGGATGGCGGTACGCGCCATCACCGCATCGATGTCGGCGTCGTACCACATATTGAGCGCAGCTGCGGCGCCAGCTCCCGCGGCTATGCAGAGAAGAGCAGCGAAACCGGTGAAGGGATCGATGCCGCCTGGTGCGACCATGAGACCGACCAGTGCGGTAAAGACGACCAGCGACATCACGCGCGGTTTCGTCAGTGCGACGTAATCTCCGATGTTGGCATAGCTCCGGCGAAGAATTGAACGATTGATTTGCACGAGACTAATTCCTCGTCGGTTCGAAAAAGCCATCGGCCAAAGGCCTGCTTCGCAGGGTTCCGGACGATGTGGCGAGTCCTCCGCCTTCAGGACGCTTTGCCTTGTCCAGCATGACCCACGCGGTCGTGGCCGTCCATTTCTTAGCTTGCTGACGCGAAGAACATCACCCGAAGCAGATGCGTATAGTCGGATTCGAACATCATGATCCCGACAAAAACCAGCACCAGCACCGGCGGCAACAGGATGGCGTAGGCCAACGCCAACCGCTCCCAGGCCATGTGCATGAACACAGCGACGATCAGGCCGGCCTTCAGCACCATGAACAGCAGGATCAGCGACCATCGCAGGTGGCCGTGGATACCAAAATAGTCGACGAGATAGGAACAAGTGCTGAGCACGAACAGCCATCCCCAGACCACGAGATAGAGCTTGATCGGGTGCTGCTGGCCCTCTGCATGCGCGGCGCCCGATGCCACCGCACCATGCACATAGCTGTGTAGCGCATGCTGTGCTGCCTGCCCTTCCACATGTACCGCTGCTTCTGTCATGCGCGACCTCACCAGAGATAAAAGAAGGCAAAGATGAACACCCAGACCAGATCGACGAAATGCCAGTACAGGCCCATGATTTCGACGATCTCGTAATAGCCCTTGCGGCTCGTGAAAAAGCCGCGCCGCTCGACGTCGAAGTCTCCCCGCCAAACCTTTCGCGCGATGGCGATCAGGAAGATCACGCCGATGGTCACGTGGGTGCCGTGGAAGCCGGTGATCATGAAGAAGGAAGCGCCAAATTGCGGTGCGCCCCACGGGTTGCCCCAGGGCCGCACGCCCTCCATGATCAGCTTGGTCCATTCGAAAGCCTGCATTCCGACGAACGTCGCGCCGAATGCCGCGGTGGCCAGCATCAAGGCGGCCGTTTTGACGCGATCCCGGCGGTAACCGAAGTTGACCGCCATCGCCATCGTCCCGCTGCTGCTGATCAGGATGAAGGTCATGATCGCGATCAGGATGAGCGGGATGTGCTGGCCGCCGATATTGAGCGCGAATACTTCGCTGGGGTTGGGCCACGGCACGGTCGTCGACATTCGCGCCGTCATGTACGACAGCAGGAAGCAGCTGAAGATGAAGGTGTCGCTCAGAAGGAAGATCCACATCATGGCCTTCCCCCAGGACACGTTCTTGAACGCGCGCTGGTCCGAGGCCCAGTCGGCGGCGATGCCGCGCAATCCGGGTATCGTTCCGGGCAGCGCCTTGGGGGTTGCGAGTGTGGTTTCGGTCATCGCTTCCTGCCTCGCTAGGTGAGCAACTGGCGACAGATGTCGACGAAATTGTCTGTCCAGCCCGTCAGCAGACCGAGCAGGACCAGCCAGACCAACAACAGGAAATGCCAGTAGATGGTACAAAGCTCGACGCTCAGGCGCATCTGCGTCATCGGCGCGCCACGCCACAGTTTTACGGTCGCCCTGCCGAGCGCCACCAGGCCGCCGGTCAGGTGCAGCCCGTGGAGCGCGGTGATCAGATAGAAGAAGGAATTGGCCGGATTCGACGCCATGGCATAGCCGGCGATGTTGAGCTGCTGCCACACCACGAGCTGCCCGATCAGGAACATCACGGCCGATGCACTGCCGACCAACAGGCCCGCGATCAGGCCCTCATGGTCGTCGCGGCGCGCGGCCATCAGCGCCCATTGCAGCGCCATGCTGCTGATGACGAGGACGCCGGTGTTGAACCACACCAGCCTCGGCAGCGGCAACTCGCGCCAGTCCACCATGGTGGTGCGCATCGAGTAGGCGCTGATCAGGAGCGCGAACAGCGAACCGACCACCGCGAGAAAAACACCGAGGCCGATTTTCGCCGCCGGCACCGAAGAGCCGAGATCGCCGCGAAGATCCACCGCAATGCCCTGCTCCAGCCACGGCTTGGCGGCCAGCCGTTGCTGCGAGAGCCACCATCCCGCGATCGCTGCAATCGTAGAAATGAACAGGACGATGGCACTCACGGATGGGCTCCCTGGGCCAGCACCTTGGCCGGCGGTTCATTCTGCGGGATGAAGTCCCTCGCGGAACCGGGCACGCTGTAATCGTAGGCCCAGCGATAGACGACGGGGAGCTCCTTGCCCCAGTTGCCGTGCCCCGGCGGGGTCTCCGGCGTCTGCCATTCCAGCGAGGTGGCACCCCAGGGATTGCCGCCCGCCTCTTTTCCCTTGAACAGGCTCCAGACCAGATTGAACAGGAAGACGAGCTGAGCGAAGCCGACAATCAGCGCCGCCACGCTCATGAACGCATTGAGGTCATGGGCGGAGGCCGGGACGAACGAGGTCTCGCCGATGTCGTGATAGCGGCGCGGCATCCCGAGCAGGCCGAGATAGTGCATCGGGAAGAACACCGCATAGGCCCCGATGAACGTCACCCAGAAGTGGAAGCGTCCGAGCGCGTCATTGAGCATCCGCCCGGTGACCTTCGGATACCAATGATAGATCCCGCCGAACACGGCCATGATCGGCGCAATCCCCATCACCATGTGGAAGTGCGCGACGACGAACATCGTATCCGACAGTGGAACGTCGACGACAACGTTGCCGAGGAACAGCCCGGTCAGGCCGCCATTGACGAAGGTGACGATGAAGCCGAGCGCAAACAGCATCGGCACAGTTAGATGGATGTCACCGCGCCAAAGGGTCAACACCCAGTTGTAGACCTTGATCGCGGTCGGGACCGCGATGATGAGCGTCGTGGTGGCGAAGAAGAACCCGAAATACGGGTGCATGCCGCTGACATACATGTGGTGCGCCCACACGACGAAGCTCAGCGCCCCGATCGCCACGATCGCCCAGACCATCATGCGATAGCCGAAGATGTTCTTGCGCGCGTGCGTACTGATCAGATCCGAGATGATGCCGAACGCCGGCAGCGCGACGATGTAGACTTCGGGGTGGCCGAAGAACCAGAACAAATGCTGGAACAGGATCGGGCTGCCGCCGCCATACTTGGTCAGCTGGCCCATCTCGACCAGTGTCGGCATGAAGAAGCTGGTTCCAAGGAGGCGGTCCAGCAGCAGCATCACCGAGGCCACGAACAGCGCCGGGAACGCCAGGAGGGCCATCACGGTCGCGGTGAAGATGCCCCACACCGTCAAGGGCATGCGCATCAAGGTCATGCCGCGTGTGCGGGCCTGCAATACTGTTACCACGTAATTGAGCCCGCCCATCGTGAAGCCGATGATGAACAGGATCAGCGAGGCCAGCATGAGAACGATGCCCCAGTCCTGCCCGGGGGTACCGGAGAGAATCGCCTGGGGTGGATAAAGCGTCCAACCGGCGCCGGTCGGCCCGCCCGGCACGAAGAACGTCGCGGCCAGCACCAGCACCGCGAGCAGGTAGACCCAATAGCTCAGCATGTTCACGTAAGGGAAGACCATGTCCCGCGCGCCAACCATCAGCGGGATGAGGTAGTTGCCGAAGCCGCCAAGAAACAACGCCGTGAGCAGGTAGATCACCATGATCATGCCGTGCATGGTAATGAACTGAAGGTACTGGTTGGCATCGATAAAGGAGAACGTGCCGGGAAACCCCAGTTGCAGCCGCATCATCCACGACAGCACCAGCGCGACCATTCCGATCGACATCGCCGTGATCGAGTACTGGACGGCGATCACCTTGGCGTCTTGCGAAAAGACGTACCTCGTCCACCAGCTGTGCGGATGATAGAGCTCGACCTCACCTACTTCGGCGGGCGGGATGCCTGCGACCTCATCAAACGGGATATCGACCATCGGAATACCCTCCTTGGTCTTCCGCTCAGCGACGAGTTCACTTCATCTCCGGCCGATCATCCGGCCGATCCTCGTCGGCATGTTCATTCGCTGCCAGTCTTGTACGCGGCCTTCGCGACGTTGCGCTGGCCGGACAAGGCGGCGAACGTGTGCTGCTTGTCCAGCCACGCGTGATATTCCTTCTCTTCTTCCACGACGACCTTGCTGCGCATCTGTGCGTGCGCGGCACCGCAAAGCTCCGCGCAGAGGACGTCGAAGGTTCCGGTCCGGGTCGGCGTGAGCCAGTAGTAGGTCACCGAGCCAGGGATCATATCCATCTTCGCCCGGAACTCGGGCACGTAGAAATCATGCAGGACGTCGATCGAGCGGAGCAGCACCTTCACCGGCTTCCCGACCGGCAGATGCAGATCCTCGTTTTGCACGACGATGTCGTCCTGCCCGTTCGGATCATTGGGATTCAACCCGAGTGGATTGTCGGAGCTGATCAGGCGCGCATCTGACGTGCCGAGCCGGCCGTCCTTTCCCGGAAGCCGATAACTCCACATCCACTGTTGTCCGACGACCTCGACGTCGGTCGCGTCGGCGGGAACGGTGACGAACTGGTGCCAGACGATGAGGCCCGGCGCCAGCATGGCGACGACGCCGATCGCGGTGCCGATGCTGAGCCACCATTCGAGCTTCTTGTTCTCGGGATTGTAGTGGGCGCGCCGTCCCTCGGTGTGGTGAAAGCGCAGGACGCAATAGGCCATGAACACGATCACCGCGCAGAACACCGCTCCGGTGATCCAGAATGTCAGGTTGATCGTGTGGTCGATATAGCTCCAGTTCGAGGCAATCGGGGTCCACCACCAGGGGCTGTAGAGGTGGAACAGCACCGAGGCGACGGCAACCAGGAGCAGTAAAATCGCTACAGCCATCCCTCATTCCTCCTTGCCATTGAAGGCTGCGGAGACGAACGAAAGGGCGGAGCTCACGTCAGAGGGATGGTCTCACGTTCACCATCACCGTGGCTTTTGCCTCGCCCATTCTGCCGGTCGCGATGCTGGGACATGACAAAAACTCAACGTCACGGCCGCAACCTCATCGGAGCTGGGGGCGTCAAGCATCAACATGGTACCCATCGAGCCAGACGTCAATAGAGGAGTAATGCCCGCCGCTGTCCGGCGCGTGTTGGCGGGAATGCATTGGATGCCGCGAACACTGATCGACCCTCCCCAATCGCATGGTGCATCGCAAGACCTCGTTTGTGCATCTGCACAATTCTCCCGACCGCATTCGCCACCTTGCTTCTGCCGCGCATCGGACTAGTTTTACTTGACCGGTTGCGACAGGCGTCGTCCGGCAAGCTCCTTCTGGTTGAATCTGATTTGCCGGACTCAGTCGCGATTTTCGCGCATGAGGCGGATGTGCGTGTGTTGATGGCGCTCCGTTCCCCTGCGGCCACAAGCAAGGAGACCGGAACCATGACCACGGTGTTCGCACGACCCAAGCTGCAATTGTTTGGCGTCTCTACCGCCTTCGTCGTTCGCAAGATCAGCCTTTCCGACCTGGGCGACGCGTTGCGCCTCGGCTGGGAAGACTTCAAGGCCATCCCGACCCACGCAATCGTCCTGTGCGTGATGTATCCCGTGCTCGGACTTGTCCTGTTCAGACTTGTGCTTGGCTATTCGGTGCTGCCGCTGCTGTTTCCGCTCGCCGCCGGCTTCGCCCTGATCGGTCCTTTCGCCGGCCTCGGCCTCTACGAACTGAGCCGACGGCGCGAACGCGGAGAGGAGCCAGGAGCCTGGGATGCGATGCAGGTGCTGCGCGCGCCGTCGTTCGGCGCCATGTTCGAACTTGGCGTTCTTCTGTTCGTTCTGTTCGGGGTCTGGATCGCCACCGCGGACGCGATCTACATCATGACGTTCGGTTATGCGCCGGCTGCGAGCATCCCTGATTTCGCAAAGCGTGTGTTGACGACGCCCGAAGGCTGGTCGCTCATCATCGTCGGATGCGGCGTCGGCTTCCTTTTCGCCTTGGTTGCCCTATGCGTCAGCGTCGTCTCCTTTCCACTGATGCTCGACCGTCATGCGACCGCGATCGATGCGATCCGCACCTCGATACGGGCCGTGATGATGAATCCAATTGAGATGGCCGCGTGGGGATTGATCGTTGCGGTATTGCTGGCGGTGGGCTCACTGCCATTCTTCGTCGGTCTCTGCGTCGTTCTGCCGGTGCTTGGTCATGCGACCTGGCATCTTTACAGGAAGGTGGTCGAGCCTGACCGGAATCCTCCGCAAGAAGAGCCCCGCCCGCCGATCGGTCACCGCTATGCGGCCGATTTCCCGGCCTCCCTCTTCCCGTGGAGCCGTGAGCGCTAAGCGTTTTCGCGCGAAGCATGTCGCGCAATTCAGTGTCGTCCCGGCCTAGTGCGCAATTGCGCACGGGGGCCGGGACGACGAAGGTGGATGTCGGCCGTGTCACACTATCGATGTCGTCCTGGCGAAAGCCCATAGGCGCTAAAATAGGATTTGCGCCTTGGATTCGCTTGTGATTCCAAGATGGAATGGCACACGAATCGCTTGTGAACAAAGATTGGGCGCGCGTTGTCGCCCGACTTGGCGGAGCCGAGGCTCTGAACATTAGCGCGCGCAAGACGAAGGCGTTTGTCCGTCCGCGGGAGATCAGCAATGCGGTCGACTTGCTGCGCCTGATCTTGGCTTATTGCCTTGGTGAGAAAGGGCTGCGGTTGACGGCGGCATGGGCCACGTCGGTTGGGCTTGTCGATATCTCCAACGTGGCTCTGTTGTATCGCTTACGTCAGTGCGGAGATTGGCTGGCAATCTTGGTCGAGCAGGCGCTTGCCGACGCGGCGCCGAAGGCGAGCCGCGGTCGTCTGATCCGTATTGTTGACGCCACGACGGTCCCCAAGGCTGGGACGAGCGGCAGGAACAAGAACGCAGTGTGGCGTATCCATAGCGCGTTCGATCTTCCGCAGGAGCGCTTTGGTCACTTCGAACTGACCGATCAGCGAGCGGGCGAGACGCTGGATCGGATACCGGCGGTTGCCGGTGAGATCCGTCTTGCCGATCGCGCCTATCTGCAACCGGAGCGCATGGCGCATCTCGTCGATGCCGATGCGGACTTCGTGATCCGGGCCGGCTGGAAGAGCGCGCGCTGGCTCGATGCCGAAGGTAATCTTGTTGACCTCACTGCCGAACTGCGCAACGCCTCGGCGCGTGGCCTGATCGATCGGCCGATTTGGATAAAGCGCAAGTCAGGTGCGCCGCCGCTCGCAGTGCGTCTGGTTGCCGCGAAGAAGCCGGCGCAAGCTGCTGCGGCTGCGCGACGCAAGGCGCGCCGGACTGCACAAAAGGGAGGTCATCAGCTCTCCAGGCAAACACTTGACGCCGCAGATTGGGTGATCCTGGTGACCTCACTCAGGCCAGAGGACTTCACGACTGCAGATATCCTCGCCCTCTATCGGCTGCGATGGCGCATTGAGCTCGGCTTCAAGCGGCTGAAAAGCCTGATTGGCCTGAAGGGACCTCCCGGAACCGACGAGCGGTCCGCCAGACCCCATATCCTCGCTCATCTGCTGATCATTCTATTGCTCGAGCCGCTCGTCGACGAACTCGAAGACTCTCCCCGCTTGGCCGACGCCGCCTGACCCACCCAGTGACGTGGCGTCTGCTGCGCCAGCTCGTCGCTTCGCTACGGCAAGCGATCATTCCACAGCCCGCAATCGCTCTACTCTGCAGAGCCAGTCACGCTCTCCGGCGACATCTACGCGAGCCACCCAGACATAAGCGCCACTATCAGACTATGATCAAACTATCTTAGCGCCTATGGGCGAAAGCCAGGACCCATTACCCCAAACGGAATTTGTTGCGCGACGCCGGGGCCGCGATCCCGTTCACAATCGAATTTGGTGGTTATAGGTCCTGGCTTTCGCCAGGACGACGACCGTATTTGCAGCGACGGCGCAATCCACACCGCCACATCCCCTTACCTCATCAGCGCCTCGACCTCCTTGCGGAACGCCTGGCGCGAGCCGTCGCGGGAGTAGAACATGTGGCCGCCGGGATAGACCGCGAGCCTGGTGCGGCCCGGGCCCGCGAAGGCCGGCAACTGATCGAGGATGATCTTCGAGGCGAAGTACGGCGTGGCGAGATCGAACAGGCCGTGGCCGACCAGGAGTTTCAGGTTGGGGTCGAGCGCCAGCGCCTGGCGAAGCTGCGTCACCGACTCCGCCGGACTGATGCCGTGACCGAACTCCCAGGCCTTGTTCACGCTTTCGCTGAGCAGATGATAGGAGCCGTCCGGCCGCCAGTTCAGCTTGCGCGTGGTGAGGTCGACGGCGGCGCTGGTCAAGGGCGCCATCAGCGGATCGCCGGACGGATCGTTGAAACGGAAATAGCTGGAATCCGGATAAGGATCGAAGCCCTCGATGGAGGCGTCGTAGCGGCCGGTCACCTTGCCGTTCTTGCGATCGAACTCGCGGCGGAATTCGCCGATGTCGAAACGGCCGGCGAGCCTGCGGCTCACCACCTGATCGATGCCGGTCAGGCTAGCGACCTTGTCGGCGAGCCGCGTGGTGGCCTCGGTGTCGGCCTGCCCCTTGACGAGGTCGAGCAGGAAATCGCCGCGCGCGTAGCTCTCGACGTCGGCGAGATCCTCACGCGTCACCGGGCCCTTTGCCTGTCGCGCGACCGCCGCCATGGTCGGCAGGCTTGCGACATATTGCAGGAGGCTGGAGCCGGTATATTCGCGGAAATCGAGCACCGGCGAGATCAGCACCAGGCCGCGGACGCCGACGCCCTGCTGCATTTGCAGATTGCGCACCACCTTGGGCCCGCGAATGCCGCCATAGCTTTCGCCGACGAGATATTTCGGCGAGGTCAGCCGGTCGTATTTCTCCAGCCAGCGGCGGATCACCAGCGCGACCGAATTGGCGTCGCCGTCGACGGTGAAGAAGCGCTTGCGCGCCTCCTCCGAGGTGGTGACAAAGCGGCTGTAGCCGGTGCCGACAGGGTCGATGAAGACGAGATCGGTGAAATCGAGCCAGGTATCGGCATTGGCCTGCAGCTCGGGCGCGGCCGAGGACACCGCGCCGTCGAACGGCAGCCGCCACGGCCCGACATTGCCCAATTGCAGCCAGGCCGACGCGGAGCCCGGACCGCCGTTGAACAGGAAGGTTACCGGCCGATTCGCCTTCTCGGCACCGTCGAGTTGGTAGGATGTATAGGCGATGTCGGCGAGCGGCTCGCCCTTGTCGTCGAACACGCGGATCGAGCCCGCGGTCGCGCTGAAGTTCAGCGTGCGGGAAGGCAGCGCGACCGATTGCTTGGTCGTGGAGTCCGGCGGCAGGCGGTGCTGCTCGGCGGTCGAGCCGCTGGCCGCAGCGTTGGCGCCGGAGCCGGCCTCGCCGCCGCGTCCTGCCCGCCCCTTCTGGCCGCTCGGGTTCTGGCCACCTGGGCTCTGGCCGCTTGGGTTCTGGCCGCTTGGGGCCTGCGCGCTCGGCGACGGCGATGGCTGCGGGACGTCATCGTCGGCTCGCGCCGCGGTCGCAAGACAGGCCACCAGCAACGCCGCGGCGAGCCGTGTCGCAAGACTGTTAGCCATATCGTTCACTCCCTGCGCCCCGATTTACGCAATCCAGCAACAAACTGCGCTAGTTTGGCGGCGCCGGCGTGGCATGCGGTCCGTTCCCGGACCATCTCGACAAGGCCGCCCGGGATGTATAGACGAGCGCGGCGTGTTCCGTGCCAAACGAGTTCGTGAGCGAATGGCCAGCTCCAAGCGGTATGACAAGATCGCCTTCGTCGCCAGCGCGAGCGTGGAAGCGCAGTCGGCGCTCGAGCAGCTGACGGAAATGTACGGCAACCATCTACCCGCGGATGCCGACGTCGTGGTCGCGCTCGGCGGCGACGGTTTGATGCTGCAGACGCTGCACGCCAACATGCGCAGCGGCAAGCCGATCTACGGCATGCACCGCGGCACCGTCGGGTTCCTGATGAACGAATATTCGACGCATGATCTGCGCACCCGGCTTGCCGCCGCGCGGGAGTCGCTGATCAATCCGCTGCTGATGCGCGCGACCGACATCCACGGCGCCGTGCATCTGCATCACGCCATCAACGAGGTCGCGCTGTTCCGGCAGACCTACCAGGTCGCCAAGTTGCGCATCCTGATCGACGAGCACGAGCGGATGCCCGAGCTGATGGCCGACGGCATCCTGGTGGCGACGCCGGCCGGATCGACCGCCTACAACCTCTCCGCCCAGGGGCCGATCCTGCCGATCAACGCGGCGCTGCTGGCGCTGACCCCGATCAGCGCGTTCCGGCCGCGGCGCTGGCGCGGCGCGCTGCTGCCGAATTCCGCCTTCGTGGTGATCGAGGTGATCGAGGGCGAGAAGCGCCCGGTCGCCGCGGTCGCCGACCATGACGAGGTCCGCGACGTCCGCCGGGTCGAGGTGCTGTCCGACAAGACGATCGCAATGCGGATGCTGTTCGACCCCGGCCACTCGCTGGAAGAACGCATCCTGCGCGAGCAGTTCGGCTACTGACGGCGTCTGCCTCCTTGCCCGGCAACCAATCATTAACCCCGGGCGGGATATGGTTAACGTCGGGTAATACCGCATTGGCCCGGTATGCCCTATCAGGGCCGGACCATGTATCGCATCGATTTCAACAAGCTGCGATTTTTGATTTGCGACGACAATCCGCACATGCGCCGCATCCTGCGGACGCTTTTGCATTCGTTCGGCGCGCGCGAGGTGTATGAGGCCGAGGACGGCGCCACCGCGCTCGAGATGTACACGCACTACGTGCCCGACATCGTCATCACCGACTGGTCGATGCCGATCTTCGACGGGCTCGAACTTGCGCAGATGATCCGGCAGCCGGAATCCAAGGGTAATCCCTACGCGCCGATCATCATGCTGACCGGACATTCCGAGAAGCGTCGCGTCACGGTGGCGCGCGATGCCGGCGTCACCGAATTTTTGGCCAAGCCGATCTCGGCCAAGGGCCTCTACCAGCGCATCATGAACGTGGTCGCCAACCCGCGCCCGTTCATCAAGACCAAGACCTATTTCGGCCCCGACCGCCGCCGCAACACCACCAACACCTATATCGGCCCCGAACGCCGCGGTAGCGGCGAGGTCGAGGTGCTGCAACAGCCGTCGCTGCTCGAAAAGGCGCGCTCGGCCATCTAGGATACCGCCATGGCGAAAGACAAACCCGGGACGATCGAAGTCAAGAGTTTCGGCACGCACCACGTGATCACGCAGCCCAATCCGCTGCGCAAGATGCTGCTGCGCGTCCCCGAGAGCGATCTCGACGATCCGGTCGGCCGCGCCGAAAAGGCGCTCGCCGGGCTGTCGGGCGAGTTCAAGGAGTGGATGACGATCGAGGCCGACCGCCTCTCCGCCGCGCACGCCACCGTGCTGCGCGAGGGCTTCAGCGACAAGACGCGCGAGGAGCTGTTCCGCGCCGCGCATGACATCAAGGGCGATGCCGCGACATTCGGCTATCCGTCGGCCGCCGCAGCCGCGGAGAGCCTGTGCCGCATCATCGAGCACGCGCCGGATCTCGGCGCCGTGCCGCCGCAGCTGATCGCCCACCACATCAACGCCGTGCAGGCGATCGTGCGCAACCGCACCAAGCTCGACACCGCAGTCGTCGCCGGCGTGCTGAGCAAGCAGCTCCGCGGCATCGCCGATGAATTCCTGACCCACGCCAACCGCGACCGTCCCGAACACCTCGAGGCGATCCTCGCGCCGAGCATCGTGCCCGGCGAATAGCCGCGCGGCCGGCTGCTCGCGTTGCGCAGCCCACTCAAGCATCCATCGATGGGAAGGAAGCGCGGCCCTCAGGCCGCGATGAGATCGTCGTCGTAGGGCAGCACCGCGATGGCGTCTTCCGCGGCGAGCTCCTCGCAGAACATCCGTGCGTCCTCGCGGGCCGATTCGGTCGCAAAGCGGCGCAGCAGGATCAGGAGCGGCTCGGCCGCCGAATGATCTGTCTCGCAATGCGTCAGCACCCGCTCCACCATGCGGCGATGCAGCCGCGCCGCGCCGTCACCGCTGTCGACATAGCCGACCTCGTGGCTGGCCTCGAGCGCGACGCGGAACGCGGCGTAGGTGGATTCCGGCAAGCCGGCGCGGCGCAGCAGCGCCTGCAGGCCGTTGCCGCCGCGGTCGTTCAACAACGCGGAGACGCGGCCATAGGGCAGTCCGGAGAGTTCAGCGAGCGCCGCCCCGAACAGATCGAGATTGCCCGACAGCAGCGCGCGCAGGATTAACCCGGCGGTCAATTGCCCGGTGGCGCGCAGATGCGTGATCAGGTTCTGCATGTCGTCGCCGAAGGCGCGCGCGGCGATGTTCACCGTGGAGCGTTCCCTGGCCTCGCCGGCAATCCGGTCGGCGCGATCGGCACCGAGCCAGTTTCGCGTGACGACGAACTGCGCCAGCGTGTCGGAGAGCTTTGCGACCAGCGCCAGCCGCGTTGCCGACGGCAGGTCCTCCAGCTGCAGCATCGATTCCCTGATGGCGGCGAGATGGCCGTGGCGTTCGACGATGCGATCCCAGGAGAACGGCGCGAGGCCGGCGCAAGGATTTTCGATCAGCTCGAGCGCGGCGGCCGCCGAGCCGACCTCGGCAATCGCGGCGGCGACGGAGGCCGGCAGATTGGTGCGGCGCGCGATCGCGCACTGCATCTCGTCGGAGCCAGTGGCGACGATGTCGACGAGGTCGGCATCGATCAAGAGCGGTGAATGTTCCAGCACCGGCAGCGCGATCGCCGGCTGGTCGGCCGACAGCGCCTGCACGATTGCGGCGGGTGCGTCCGCGCTGCGCGCGAACACCTCGGCCATCGCCTGCCGCACCAGTGGCGACGGGTCGTCGAGCAGCATCAGCAGCGCGCCTTCGGCTGCGATGCGGTCGTCCTCGGTGAGATCCGAGATGAGCCAGGCCCGGGCCAACGCCCGCGTTGCCTCTGCTCGCTCACCTGCTGGAGCGGTCCTAATCCAACTAATAAACTGCCGAACGATCATGGTCCTTCCGGCTTACGCAACGAAACGGCATCGACATACGACGCCACCACAAGGAAAAATAAACCATGACGCTTAACAAAGGGTTCACCATAAACGTTTGGGATTATTGACGTTTCGTTAAAGCCGCAACGGCGCGCGGCTTCGCGCGCGCAGCAAGACAGCGCTAGCCGTTGCTGTAGGTGCCGCTCGGATCGCTGAACAGGTCGAGCCGTCCGGGCGCGCGGACCTTCGGCGTCGCCGATGACGTCAGCGAGGCGGAATTGCCCCACAGCTCCTGCACCGCCGGGGAGATCGGCTCCGAGCGGTCGCCGGCCTGGTAGAGCGAGCGGAAGGTCGGCGCCGGCTGTGCCGATGCCACAGCCGAGGTCGCAGCGACGGGCGCGGCCGACCGGGAGTCCGGGAAGGTCGAGAGATAGGACGCGGTGTCCATGGTCAGCGCTGCGGTCGGCGCGGCGCCTGCGATCGCGTAAGGCGACATGGTGTCGCCGCCCGCCGCCGCGAAGGCGGTGCGCGTATCCTTGGAGTTCGCGGCCGCGGCGTACCGCGTGGTCAGCACCGAATAGACCTGGCTGACGCTGCGCGCGCTGCCCGCCCTGTCGTAGAAGATCGACTGGTTGGCGGCTGCCGCCTTCGGAAACATCGCGGCCGCATTCGCGCTCGCGCTGTCCTCGGCACTCGAGATCAACTTGCCGGCGCCGCCGACGCCCATGAAGTGGGCCATGTAGAGTTCGGCATCGGTCGGACGGCGGCCGAGCTTGCCGGTAAGCTTGAAGCTGTTGGACTGCGTCAGCACCGCCGCCATCGAGGACGCCGCGTCCGGATCGTCGCGCAGCTTCATGACCGCGGCGCGCGCCGAGGGATCGCTGACCGAATAGCTGCCGTCGGAATTCCTGGTGATGGCGTCGGCGTACTGGCCATAGCCGAGCTGGCTTCCGGCCTCCTTGACGGTGCCGAGCCAGGTTTGGTCGATGAATTGATAAAGTCCATGCGCCGACGAGGTCGTGGCGCCGGCCCGCGGATTGAAATTGGATTCCATCTTCGCGGTGGTGAGCAGATATTCGAAGCTCGTGCCGGTGGTCGCGGCCGCCTGCTTGATCGAGCTCGCCACCTTCAGGCGCGAGGAATCGACACCTGCCGAAGCCGTCGCATTGAAGAGGTCGACCGCCATCTGTCCGGGTGCCTTGCCGGGCGCCGGCAATCGGCACCCATGTCCCGTCAAGGTGCCGTAATTATGGTTAATGGCGCGTTAATAGCGCCGATTCAGGGCTGGGCCTCGTAGTAGTGCGCGACCTGGTCGATCTCCTCGGCCGTCATCTGGCGCGCGATGTTGCGCATCTGCTGGCTGATGTCGTTGCGGCGGGCCCCGGATGCAAAGGCCTCGAGCTGTGCCTTGATGTAGACTGCCGACTGGCCGCCCAGCCAGGGGCTTCCCGCCTTGTTGTCGACATCGCCGTGGCAGGAGCCGCAAGGCGCGATGTTGCGCATCGGGGCGCCCGTCACCACGATCGCCGGCGCGGGACGCGCGGTATCCAGATTGTTCGAAGGCACCCGCGGCAGATAGGCGTAATAGGCCGCGACATCCTTCATGTCCTGATCGCTCATCGCCGCTGCGAACGGGCTCATCACCACGCTGACCCGCGCGCCGGTCTTGAAGTCATTCAGCTCCTTGTAGGTCACCGCGGCAAATTGCCCGGCGAGGTTCGGTGAATGGGCGTCGCTGACGCCCTGCGGTCCGTGGCAGATCGCGCAGCGCTGCGCCAGCGTTGCGCCCCGCCCGATCGAGACCTGATCTGCCTTGGTCAGCATCTCCGACGTCATGATGACATTGGACGTCTTGAAATCCGGCTTGATGCCGGGCTCCTGCACGGCGGCACGCGGAACGCCGGCCGCGCTGCAGATCGCATCCCAGACCCCCGCAAGCTTCAAATTGGGCTGCGCCAGCGGCAACCAGATCAGGCCGGCGACGGCCGACAGCACGGCGATGGCGGCCGTGATGCCGACGCTGGCGCCGAACCACGGATTGCGAAGCGAGAACAGCGGCTGGTCGCTCATCGGCCGGCTCCGACATAGACCGCAGGCACGCTGGTCTCGTTCAGCGCCATCAGCTGCGCAATCGGGAAACCATAGTTCACCACGGTGAGACCGACCATCAACGCGAGCCACAGGCCGAATGAGTTGAGCGCGACCGGAATCCGCGCGGGCATGTGCAACGGGACCGCGAAGCGGTACGCACCCGCCTCGCCTCGCGCGCCGAACTGCCCGCGGATCAGCACCAGCAGGAACAGCAGGCCCGATATCAGAAGAATGAGCCCGCCGATCGCCGACATCGTGACCGACAAGGCCTGTGGCGAGATCGCCGGGTTGGCATAGTCGTAATACGCCATGCGGCGCGGCATGCCGAGAATACCGACATAGTGCCACGGGAAGGTGGTCACGATCATACCGATGAACCACAGCCAGAGCTGCGTGCGCATCAGGCCAAAACTGTCCAGCGCACGGTCGGTCAGATGCGGCCACAGATCATAGGCGATGGCAAAATACATGATCACGATGGCGCCACCGAAGATCAGGTGGAAATGGCCGGTGATCCACTGCGTGTTGTGCACGGTGGCGTCGAGCTGATAGCTCATGTTGATCAGACCGCCGGCGCCTCCGAAGCCGAGCATGACCAGCGACAGCGCCGTCGCCAGCATGATCGGATTGGACCACGGCAGCGCGCCGATCCAGCCGAAGGCGCCGCGGCCGCCACGCAGGCGGCTGGCAATCTCCGCCGAGGCGCAGATCGTGAACACCGTGAGCAGCGTCGGCAGCGCGACGAGGCCGGTGAACACCGAATGCATGAACTTGAATCCGGCGCCGACCTGCGGGTCGGCAAACAGGTGATGCACGCCGATCGGCATCGCCACCACGACGAACAGGATGAACGAAATCCGCGCCATCGGGTCGCTGAAGAGCCGGCCGCCGATCGCGCGCGGAAAGATCGTGTAATAGGCGATGTAGGTCGGGATCAGCCAGAAATAGACGATGGCATGCAGCGTCCAGGAGAAGAAGACGCGGGCCAGCCCCGCATCGATCGTCGACTTCAGCCCAAGCGCCACGGGCAGGATCTGGAACAGGATCTCAAGCGCCGCGCCGACCGCGGTCCAGCCCCAGAGGAACGAGCCCGCAACATTGGCATACATCGCAAGCGGCACCGGCTTGCCCGGGTTCTTGCGCTTCCAGATCACGAAATTGGTCACCATCAGCGCGACCCAGATCCATGAGCCGACCACGACCATGACGACGCCGATGTAATAGAAGGGATTGCCGACCATCGGCGGATAGAAGGTGTAGAGCACCGAGGCGAGCCCGAGCGACACCGGGATCATCGCGACAACGGCGCCGACGGCGACCAGGAAGAAGCCCACCCAGGCCCAGCGCCGTCCAACCAGCTCTTTCTCGAGCGAGGCTTCGGTGATCGCGTAACCGAATCCCATCGCGATCAGTGTCGGGAATACGTATCCCATCGCCGAGCCATGGGCGGTGACCGAGCGATAGTAGAATTCCGGATTGAAATGCCAGGCGTTCAACGGGCTGCGCACGAACATCTGCCAGGCGCCGAGCACCAGCGCGACGCCGAACACGATGAAGGCAAGCCAGAAATGCACCGCGATCAGCCGCTTGTTAATCAACACAGGTCAGCCTCCGCTTCGCTGCCGCCATGTCACGGAACGCAGCCTTGTCGACCACCTTGACCTTGCCCCACATGCCCTGGTGGCCGATGCCACAGAATTCCTGGCACGGCATCACGTGATCGCCCGGCGCCTTGAAGCGCACCGGCAGGTCGGTGACGTAGCCCGGCACCAGCATCGTGTTGATGTTGGTGCCCTCGATCAGGAAACCGTGGACGACATCGGCGCTGGTGGCGCGGAAGGTGATCGGCGTCTCCGCGGGCACCACGATGCATTGCGGTGTGAAGGAATATTGCTGGCCAATCGCACGCACGGTGACCGATCCGTCGGCCAGCATTTCGCTGCCGAGATTGCTCTCGACGAATTCGCCCGACAGATGCAGCGTCTTGGGATCGGCGGTTTCGACCCGGCCCTGCGGCATCGTCGCCTGATGGATGCCGATATAGGTCGCCATGCCGACCAGGACGCCGACAATGACGATCGACAGCGTCGCCCAGCGCCGCTCGATCCGTGCGGCAACGGCCTCGCCGAGGCTGTGGTCAGTCTCGCTCGCCATCAGGGAACGCTCCGCGGCAGGAAGACCAGTAGATAGAATGCAAACCACAACCCGACCACGACGGCCGTCGCAATGCCCGCGACCGCGACCGCGCCGCCCGGACCGGCGCGTACGATGGTCTCGACATCATCGTCTTCCGAGCCCGATGCCGGCGGTTGCGGCGAAGACGAGTTGATCATGATCGCGCTCCCCTTAACGCGCGACGAGACGAGGTTGACTAGTCATCGCGCTTTAGCTCCTTTGTTTGAGCATGATCGTTTCGGAAAACCGCTTCGCACTTTTCCGGATCATGCTTTAGTTCAGCGTTGCTGCCCGCAGTTCGTTGGCCTGCCGCGCCGACACCGGCTCGCCGCGATTGCCCCAAGCCGTTCGAATGTAGGTCACGACAGCCGCGACCTCGTCATCCGACAGCTTCTGCGCGAACGGCGGCATGCCGTGGGGCATCGGATTGCCCAACGTGCCCGGCGGATACCCGCCATTGAGCACCATCCGGATCGGGTTCACCGCGGAGACCATCTGGATCGACTGATTGCCGGCAAGCGGCGGATAATCCGGCGGCATGCCCTGCCCGGTCGCGCCATGACAGCTTGCGCAGTCGCGGTCATAGATCGACTTGCCAAAGGACAGCAGCAGACTGCTCTCGGCCGACGGTAGCGAAGTCGACGCCTTCTCCGGAGGACCGCCCTGCGCAAGGCCCTTCAGGTAGACCGCCATCGCGCGCGCATCATCATCATTGAGATATTGCAGGCTGTTGTAGACGACCTCGGCCATCGGTCCGTACACGGCGCCCTTGGCGGACACGCCCTTGCGCAGATAGTCGACGATCTCCTCGATCGTCCAGTCGCCGAGCCCCGTCTCCTTGTTGGAGGTCAGCGACGGCGCGTACCAGTTCTGCATCGGGATCAGGCCGCCCTCGAAGGCCTGCGACTGCTTGCTGCCGCCGAGCGCATTGATCGGGGTATGACACATCCCGCAATGCCCTAGCCCCTCGACCAGATAGTTACCTCTGTTCCACTCCGCCGACTTCGTCGGATCAGGCTTGAACTCGCCTTCCCTGAAGAACAGCGTGCGCCAGCCAATGATCAGCGAGCGGTTGTTGAACGGGAATGTCAGGTCATGCGGCTTGTTGAGCTGCCTGACCGGCGGCACCGTGCGCAAATAGGCGTAGATCGCGTCGCTGTCCTCGCGCGTCACCTTGGTATAGGAGGCGAACGGCATCGCCGGATAGACCAGGCCGCCATCGGGGAAGCGGCCATTGTGCATCATCTGGTAGAACTGATCCGACGTCCATGTGCCGATCCCGGTCTGCGGGTCGGGCGTGATGTTCGACGTGTAGAGCGTGCCGAATGGCGTCTTCATCGGCAGCCCGCCGGCGAAGGTCTTGCCTTCGCGCGCGGTGTGGCAGGCGATGCAATCGCCGGCGCGTGCGAGATACTCGCCCTTGGCGAGCACGGCCGGATCGGCCGCCTTCTGCTGCGCCGATGCCCCAATCGGCGACAGTGCCAGCATCAGTCCGACAAGCAGTCCTGTTAAGGTTCGCGACATCGGCACGATCCCTTCAATGCGGTTCGCTGCCGCATTCGAGCGGCATCGGAAGGCTGCCTCGCGGCGCGAAGGATGGATCCGCCGGCGCCGGACGCGACGACAGGTAGGCTGCCACCGCCTTCACGTCGTCCTCCGTCAGCAGGCTCGCGACGATCTGCATGCAATCGGGAGCGAACGCGGTCCGCGTGCCGTAGCGCCAGCCGCCGAGCTGGCCGCTGATATAGGCGGCGCGCAGGCCAAGCAGGCCGGGAATGCCGGGCTCCATGCCCCCCAATGTAGGACCATGACAGGCCGAACAGGGCGGAATGCCGTGCTGCGGATCGCCGTTCTTCACGATCGTCTCGCCGCGCGCCAGAATCTCCTTGCTGTCGACCGGCGGGACCGGCGGCGGAAATGCCGGCCTGAGCGAGGCGAAATATTCGGCGAACTTCTTCAGGTAATCGTCGGTCTGAAACTCCAGCAGGTAGTTCATCGGCGGATATTTCCGCCGTCCATCCCGGAATGCGATGAGCTGGTTGTAGAGATAGCCTGCCGGCTTGCCGGCCAGCCGCGGGAAATAGGCGTCGCTGGTGCCCTCGCCTTCGGCGCCGTGACACGGCGCACAGGCAAGGACGCGCGCGGCCATCGTATCGGGCGCACGCTCGGTCGTTTGCGATTGCGCCTCGCCGATCGGCCACACAGCCCAGGCAAGAAACCCAACAAGCGGTATCAGGCGATGCGCCACAGTTCACCCCCAGTGACGACCATGCGCAACGGCTTGCGCATGGCGTAACAGGGGCCACGAAGTACACGACTTCGCCGCGCTGTACTTGATTCAGATCAATGATCTATTTGCGATAGACCTGCGCCGGATCGAACAGCTTCTCGGCGTCGACAAAGGACAGGCTGACATGCCCGCCCTCGTCCTTCACCGCGCGATAGAAGCAGGAGCGCCGTCCGGTGTGGCAGGCGGCGCCGATCTGCTCGACCTTGATCCACACCGCGTCCTGATCGCAATCCATCCGGATCTCGACCACGCGCTGGGTCTGGCCCGAGCTCTCGCCCTTGCGCCACAGCGCATTGCGCGAGCGGCTGAAGTACCAGCCTTCGCCGGTCGCGATCGTCTTGCGCAGGGCCTCGTCGTTCATGTGCGCGACCATCAGCACATCGCCGGTCGCGGCATCGGTCGCGACGCAGGTCACAAGACCTGCCGCGTCGAATTTAGGCTGGAAGGCCAGCCCCTCCTCGCGGTCGTGATCGTGGGTCGCTGCGGACACGGAAAACCTCGCTCAGGAAAATGCGAGGTTACCGGTTCGGTCCTCGCACCAGGGACAAGAAACGCTGCTGCTCCGCCGGATTGTCGCGGAACATGCCGGTGAAGCGGCTGGTGAAGGTCGATGCACCATGCTTGGCAACGCCGCGCACCGACATGCAGGTATGCTCCGCCTCGATCAGCACGGCAACGCCGCGGGGCTTCAGCACCTCGTCGATCGCAGCCGCGACCTGCGCGGTGAGATGCTCCTGGGTCTGCAGACGGCGGGCGAAGATATCGGTCAGCCGCGCCAGCTTGGAGAGGCCGACGACGCGCTCCACCGGCGTATAGGCAATATGCGCCTTGCCGTAGAACGGCATCATGTGATGCTCGCACTGCGAGGTGAACTCGATGTCGCGGACGAGGACGAAATCGTCGTAGCCGGCGGTCTCGCCGAAGGTGCGGTTCAGTACCTCGGCCGGGCACTGGTGGTAGCCCTGATAGAGCTCGTCATAGGCCTCGACGACCCGGCGCGGCGTGTCGAGCAGTCCCTCGCGGCCGGTGTTCTCGCCGATATAGGCGAGCAGCGTCTTCACGGCGTCCTCCGCCTCCGCCCGCGACGGGCGCGGCTGGTCGGCGCGGACGGCCGCCGTCATGAATTCTGAGGGGTCGAGCTCGCCGGGCTTCGCGTCGGCCGGCTTGTTGGGGCGAATCGATTTGATCAAGGCGTCCATGTCTTCTCCGTTCGACCGGCCCTCGGATTTGACCTTGGTCCGGATGTGTCACCGGGCAGACGGGGCGGATGGTTCGACCGCCGGGCGCCTGAGTCCCACAATTGTAGCACCGCCGCGGCGGAGGTGGGCCGCGGTGGCTGCATGGCCGGGCTATGTTTCCGGCGTTGCCGTCCATATATAGGACGGTGCAACCCAGCCGCCAAGAGCGCCCGGCACCGCCGGAACCAGGCATCTGTCCCCATGCTGAACGACATTTACAACAAGCGGATCATCGAGTTGGCCGGCAATATTCCGCGCCTCGGACGGCTGGCCGACCCGGACGCCAGCGCCACCGCCCACTCCAAATTGTGCGGTTCGACCGTCAAGGTCGACCTCAAGATGGACGGTCCCGTGGTGACGGATTTCGCCCATGACGTGAAGGCCTGTGCGCTCGGCCAGGCCTCCTCCTCGATCATGGCGAGCCGGGTGGTGGGCTCGACCGCGGACGAGCTGCGCGAATTGCGCGAGACGGTCCGCAAGATGCTGAAGGAAAACGGCCAGCCCCCGCAGGGCGGCAAATGGGCCGATATCGCGCTGCTCGAGCCGGTGCGCGACTACAAGGCCCGCCATGCCTCGACCCTGCTGACCTTCGATGCCGTGGTCGATGCGATCGGCCAGATCGAGGCCAAGGCGAAGCAGCCGGCGTAAAATTGCATGTCAGGTCATTCCGGGGCGATGCGCAGCATCGAACCCGGAATCTCGAGGTTCCCCGATGCACAATTGCGCATCTGTGGTCCGCTTACGCGTCCCGGAACGACGCGACAATGTGCGTTCTTACTGCGCGGGCTGGACCGGCGCCGGCGCTGCGCTGCCGCCGGTCGGCACCACGACCTCGGCGGTCTTGGTCGCTCTCGCCTGCGACGCCTCGCCCTCCATCGCGCTGCTCAAGAAGCGATCGTTGTTCTTCGGCTTCGCCTCGGCGACGGGAATAGCGTTGTCCTTGCTGTTGTCCTGCCGCGGCAGCACGTCGGCAACCGCATCGGTGGTGATGAGATTGGTCAGCCGCAATTCGGCCGCCGACAATTCGTGCAGGTCCTCCCACGGCGGCACGCTGAGCGAGAGCGCCAGCAGATCACCCGCGCCGCCCATATCGAAGGTGTATTTGGCAAGACGGCCGATATCGCGCTCGACGATCATCAGGTCCTGCGCGGTGTAGCTCGCCGCCTTGGCGTCGTCGGCGCGATCGCCCATCCAGATCTGATGTACGCGAACATGGGCGGCCGGCGGAACGTAGCGCGTCTTGCCCGACAACAGCAGGAACACGCACATCGACTCGCAATAAGCATCGGGCAGAACGCTCGTGCGGCCGCCCTGCGCGGCCTGATTGACGACGCTGGTGCCGACCGTGGTCAGCACGCCGAGACCGCGGAAGCGGCGGCCGAGCGCGATCGCGTCGTTGACCGAGCCGCCGCTGGAATCGAGCACGATGGTGGCGCCGTTGAGCTGGCGGCCGCGCGCGAACTCGTCGAATTCCCTGGGACTATCGGCCGTGATGATGCCGACCGCGGACACCCAGCCGCGGCAATTCGGCTGGCAGGCGATCCAGCTGAACTTCATCGGCAGCTTGCGCTCTTCGAGGGTCGAATTGGCCTGCGCGGAACCGCCCGCCATGGCGGCGGTGCCGGAAACCGCGAAGCAAAGAGCAACGGCGCCGGTAAGCGCCCAACTGCGCAACGAGAGCGACTTGACGAGCCTCAATTTGGTTCCTTCCCCCAAGCCCTTGGTGATGCGAGCGGTGGCAATGGCCCCATGGCAATGCGCCACGATTCTGTCAGCGGCGCGTTATGGGAACGGTAGCGTTGCTGACCCGGACCGTCCATAGAGCCCTTGCTGCAGCGCCATCGGTGCTGTGCAATAATAACGAACTGTGGCGTAAATATCTGCAAGAAAACAGTTCCTTGGCTTGGAACCCCCGCAAGACTACGTACATACTTGCGTATGCCGCCGACAGACCATTCAACGACACATCATCCACGATGCATGGACTGTGCCAGCACCATGCGCCGCTTGCCGCGCAACCTCGGCCGCGCCCTGATCTGGATCTACCGGCACACGCTGTCGCCGCTGGTCGGCTACAACTGCCGGCATCTGCCGACCTGCTCGGTCTATGGCGACGAGGCGATCGAACGCTTCGGCCTGTGGGGCGGCGGCTGGATGACGCTGGCGCGGCTGCTGCGCTGCCAGCCCTGGGGAACATCCGGGATCGATAATGTCCCGCTGACGAAGCCGCCCGGGGCACGCTGGTACCTGCCCTGGCGCTATGGCCGCTGGCGCGGCGTCAACGAAGGCTGACGCGGCGTCAACGACAATTGATCGATTGCTGCGGTACGTCCAAGCGCGGCGCGCATTGCTGCCCGGCGGAACTGTGGCGATAGTTGGCGCATTGTTTCATTGCCCCCTTGGGGAGGAAACAACAATGCGCTGGAAAATCAGCCACAACGGTCATGATCCCCGGCAGATCGACTTGCTGGCCGTGCTTGCCTTGCTCGTCGTGATCGTCGCCGCCTACGGCTACTTCACCCACAATCCGAACAAGCCAAGCACGACGGCGTTCATCGTGCCCAGCCAAAGCGTGAGGTGGTGACGCGCAGCCGAGCCCCCTGATGTTCCTCACGCGGATCGTTGCTTGGGATGCTCTCGCGAACACAAGCGTGAAAGCCAACCGTTCACTCGGCCGCGGCGGTGGCGGCCGTCCGTCGCGGCCGCGTGACGACCACGACCGCAAGCGCCGCCGCGACGAAGGCCGCGGCGACGTAGCCTGCGCTGTGCAGCCATTCGCGGGCGAACAGCAACCCGCCGATCGCGGAGCCGATGGCCTGGCCGATATACAGCACCGAGGTATTGAGCGAGACCGACGCCGAAGCGAGCGCCGGCGCCGCACCGACCAGGCGTACCTGCTGCATCGAATTGGTCGATGCAAAGCCGAGGCCCCACACCGCGACGGAGGCGGCCATCAGGGCGTAGGCGCCGGCGCTCAGCGCCCAGCCGGCGACGCCTGCGAGAAGCAGCACGGTGAACAGGACCGAGGTCTTCCAGGCGCCCCAGGAATCCACCACGCGCGTTGCGATCACGATGCCGACGAACCCGAAGATGCCGTAGAGCGCGAACACGATCCCGACGGCGTCCGCATTGGCGCCAGTCAGTTTGGCGAGCAGCGGCCCCATGAAGGTGAACACCACGAACTGGCCGGACATCTGCAGCGTCGTGATCGACAGCAGCAGAATGACCATCGGATTGCGGCCGAGATCGACCCAGGTTCGGAGATCAACCGGCGCGCCGTGCAATCCGCCTGGCAGCCGCCACCACAGCAGTAGGGAACTGACGAGCCCGGTCAGCGCGATCGCGCCATAGGTCGCGCGAAAGCCGTAGCGGCTTGCGATGAAGGTGATCAGCGGCAGCCCGATCGCGGCGGCGAGCGACCAGCCGAGAAAGATGTAGGCAATCGTGCTGCCGCGCTTCTCCACCGGCACGATCAGTGCCGCGGTGCCCGCCGCCTGCGGCGTGTAGAGCACGCCGACCGCGAGCATCACCAGCCGAATGATCAGGAGGCTGTCGTAGTTCGGCACAAAGGCGGATGCCGCATTGGTCAGCGTCAGCACCAGCAGCGTCGCCGTCAGCAGCGCCCGCCGCTCGATCCGGCTGGTCAACCACGCCGTCACCGGCGAGCCCACGCACAGCACGATCGCGCCGAAGGTGATCAGGAGACCCGCGGTGTGGATCGTGACGCCGAGTCCGTCGGACAACTCCGCCAGCATGCCGGCCGGCGCCAGCACCGAGCAGCCGGTGACGATGTTGCCGAGCATCAATGCGGTGGGAGCGAAGCGTTTCACGCCGCGTTGTTAGCAGACGCCGAGATCGATGCAACTGCATCTAAATGCATGGCACCTGATCGAACAGCGCCTCTTGCGCTCATGGCGACGGCGACGCCGCTGGCACCGCGCTGACACTCGGCGACGCGGCGGCCGGCAACGGGCTCGCAGGCTTCGGGCCGGCGGTCGCCGCCGGGCATGATGCCAGAAGCTGCGTCCAGCCCTGCTCCAGCCCGGTGGTGCCGATATCGAATGTCGCAAGGCCGGACTTGGTGTCAGACTTGACGTCGGACTTGGCGTCAGGCTTGGCGTCGGTTGCCGGCGGGCTTTCGCCGATCTGCAGATGCGGGGCCGCGAGCATCGCCTTGACGATGTCCGAGGTCACCGCCTCGCTCCAGACCTCGTATTTGCCGAACCGTGCCGACCGGCCGAATGCAACGGTCTTGGTCGCGCCGGCCATCATCAGCACCGTGCTCTTGCCGGCTGCCCCCTCCTCGAACTCGCGCACGAACATCAGCCGCCCGCGATCCTTGCTCTCGCAGAACAGCCGCCACTCCATCATGCGGAACGCGCTGCCGTCGGCCCTTTTCTGCTGCACGATCTTGCGAACATAGGGCCGTGTCTCCTTCTCCACCGCCCACAGGGTTTCCGGCAGCGGCCGCGTATCGATGCCGAATCGATAGAGCTCCGGCCGCGTCAGCACGTGCAGGTCCTCGAACTTCACGGACTTGATGAGGTCGCTGAGCTCATGGCTGATGCCCATCGCCGCGAGGAATACGTTGCGGTCGCGATCGGCGCTCACCATCTCGCGCCGCCTGAAGTCCGCGACGACCTGCGCAGGCGGATGCCCGTGGACGACGAACATCAGCTTGGAGTTATGCACCGCGAGCACCGAATCGGGCGCCACTTCGCGGCTGGTCGCGCCCAGGAACAGATAGGCGCAGGCCGACACGCACATCGCGTTGCGCGTGGCGAGCTCGGCCTCGACCTCGCCCTTGGCAGCCTTGATCTTCAGGCATGCGGCGTCGATCTGCGTGCCGGTGGAACAGGCCGGCACGATGGTACGGCCGACCCGGGCGATTGCCTTGTGCGCGCGCAGGAACCGCGCGATCCCATAGGACTGCTCGACGTTTCCGCCCGGCGAATGAAGGTAGATCGGAAGCTGCCTGTCCTTGACGGCAAACAGGAAGGTGCGAATCCGCTGAGCGGCTTCCCGATCGATCTCGCCTTCGATCGCGATCCAGCGATCGCAGCCGGCGCCGCAGGCGTTCGCTGGCCCATGGGCGAGATAGATGGTCAGCTTCTTCGCAAATCCGGCCTTCTGGACCGGTGTTTCTTCCGCCCGCAACACGCCCGGGATCAGAAGCAACGCCACGAAAAACAGGAGACGGGAAAACATGAACCTTGCGGATCGCGCGATGGCGGAAAACGGACGCCGGACGTTAGACGATGATCGGCAGCGTCGCAACGATCCGTGGCGTCGCCTGCAGCCGAGCCTTGTTCAAATCCGTGCGGCCGGTGGCCCATTTTCTTGATATTGCCGGATTGCAGGCGTCAAATCCCCTGCTATACCGCTGCTTTCCGCTTACCTGCGCTCGTTCGCAGGAGTGAGCTACAGGAGTCACCATGGCAGAAACGCCACCCAAATCCGAATCCGGATTCCAGTACAGCCTCTCTAACCTCAAACCCGCAGAACCCGTGAACAAGATCGCCCTCACCTTCCCTGATGGAGCGAGGCGCGATTTCCCGAGAGGGACCACCGGTCTCGACATCGCCAAAGGCATTTCGCCCTCGCTCGCCAAGCGCACCGTCGCGATGGCGCTCGACGGCACGCTTGCCGATCTCAATGATCCGATCGAGGCCGACGCCAAGATCGAGCTGATCGGCCGCGAAGACCCGCGCGCGCTGGAACTGATCCGGCACGATGCCGCGCATGTGCTGGCGGAGGCCGTGCAGTCGCTGTGGCCGGGCACCCAGGTCACGATCGGCCCGGTGATCGAGAACGGCTTCTACTACGACTTCTTCCGCAACGAGCCGTTCACCCCGGAAGATTTTGCCGCGATCGAGAAGCGGATGCGCGAGATCGTCGCGCGCGACAAGCCGTTCACCAAGGAAGTCTGGGATCGCGAGAAGACCAAGCAGGTGTTCCGCGACAAGGGCGAGGCCTTCAAGGTCGAGCTGGTCGACGCCATTCCCGGCAACGAGCCGATCAAGATCTACTTCCAGGGCGACTGGTTCGACCTCTGCCGCGGCCCGCACATGACCTCGACCGGCAAGATCGGCAACGCCTTCAAGCTGATGAAGGTGGCGGGCGCGTATTGGCGCGGCGACTCCAACAATCCGATGCTGACCCGCATCTACGGCACGGCATTCGCCAGGCAGGAAGACCTCGACGCCTATCTCAAGCAGATCGAGGAAGCCGAGAAGCGCGACCACCGCAAGCTCGGCCGCGAGCTCGACCTGTTCCACTTCCAGGAGGAAGGCCCGGGCGTGGTGTTCTGGCACCCCAAGGGCTGGACCATCTTCCAGCAGCTGATCGCCTATATGCGGCGCCGGCTGCTCGGCGACTACAACGAGGTCAACGCCCCGCAGATCCTCGACAAGGCGCTGTGGGAGACCTCGGGCCATTGGGACTGGTACCGCGAGAACATGTTTGCGGCGCAGTCCGCCGGCGACGAGGCCGAGGACAAGCGCTGGTTCGCGCTGAAGCCGATGAACTGCCCGGGCCATGTACAGATCTTCAAGCACGGGCTGAAGAGCTACCGCGACCTGCCGTTGCGGCTCGCCGAGTTCGGCGTCGTGCATCGCTACGAGCCGTCGGGCGCGATGCACGGCCTGATGCGGGTGCGCGGCTTCACCCAGGACGACGCCCATGTGTTCTGCACCGAGCAGCAGCTCGCCGACGAGTGCCTCAAGATCAACGACCTGATCCTGTCGACCTACGCCGATTTCGGTTTCGACGGCGAGCTCACGGTCAAGCTCTCGACGCGGCCGGAGAAGCGCGTCGGCACCGACGAGATGTGGGATCACGCCGAGCGCGTGATGGCGACGGTGCTGTCGGAGATCAAGGCCAAGGGCAGCAACCGCATCCGGACCGAGATCAATCCGGGCGAAGGCGCGTTCTACGGACCGAAGTTCGAGTATGTGCTGCGCGACGCCATCGGCCGCGACTGGCAGTGCGGCACGACCCAGGTCGACTTCAACCTGCCGGAGCGGTTCGGCGCGTTCTACATCGATCATGACGGCTCGAAGAAGGCGCCTGTCATGGTGCACCGCGCGATCTGCGGTTCGATGGAGCGCTTCATCGGCATCCTGATCGAGCACTATGCCGGCAACTTCCCGCTCTGGCTGGCGCCGACCCAGCTCGTGGTCACGACCATCACCTCCGAAGGCGATGAGTACGCCAAGGTGGTGGCGGCGGCAGCGCGCCGCGCCGGGCTGCGGGTCGAGATCGACCTGCGCAACGAGAAGATCAACTACAAGGTCCGCGAGCACTCGCTGGCCAAGATTCCGGCCCTGCTCGTCGTCGGCAAGAAGGAAGCCGAGACCCACTCGGTCTCGGTCCGCCGTCTCGGCAGCGAGCGGCAGACCGTGATGCCGACCGATGAGGCGATCGCCGCGCTGGTCGATGAGGCGACGCCGCCCGACGTGAAGCGGGCGCGATCCGTCGCCTGATCTTCACAATCGGTCTAAACTGGCTTTCATTGGCCTGGTCGTGTCCCCATCTTGGGGGCACGACTCCCCTTGAAGGACATTTCCGTGCCCGATGCCATTGAACTCCTGAAGACGCGCCGCTCGATGAAACCGCGCGAGATGACCGGCCCGGGCCCGTCCGCGGCCGAGCTCGAGACCATTTTGACGATCGGCGCACGCGTGCCTGACCACGGCAAGCTCGCGCCCTGGCGCTTCATCGTGTTCGAGGGCGATGCCCGCGCGCGGGCCGGCGACGTGATCGCAAAGGTCTTCGCCCGGAAGAATCCCGGGGCGCCGGCCTCCGACATCGAGGTCGAGAAGAAACGCCTGACCGACGCGCCGCTGGTGATCGGCGTGGTCTCCTTCACCAAGCCGCACCCGAAGGTGCCGCCGTGGGAGCAGGAATTGTCGGCGGGCGCCAGCGCGATGAACATCGTTACCGCGGCGACCGCGCTCGGCTACGGCGCCTGCTGGCTGACCGGCTGGTTCGTCTTCGACCGCGACGTGCTCGACGGCCTCGGCCTGAAGCCGGACGAGAAGCTCGCCGGGCTCATTCACATCGGCACCCCGACCAGGCCGAGCGAGGACCGCCCGCGCCCGGCCCTGTCGGATATCGTGACGCGGTTCTAGGGTATAGCCTTGTAGCCCGCATGAGCGGAGCGATATGCGGGACACTCGTCCCGGGTGTCGCTTCGCTCACCCGGGCTACAAAAGCCCTCGCCATTGTCGGGCATGACGACTACGCCGCCTTCGACGCACGCTCCGCAAAACTGCTCAGCAGCGCCGCGATCTCGCCGGCCGGCCTCGCCGCGCTGAACAGAAATCCCTGCACCTCGTTGCAACCTTCGGCGCGCAGCCAGTCGAGCTGGTCTGTCGTCTCGACCCCTTCCGCGGTCGTGGTGATCCTGAGGCTGCGGCCAAGGCCCGAGATCGCGCGCACGATCGCGAGGCAATCGGAGCGCCGCGCCAGATCCTTCACGAAGGAGCGGTCGATCTTGATCTTGTCGAACGGGAAGCTGCGCAGATAGCTCAGCGAGGAATAGCCGGTGCCGAAATCGTCCATCGAGATGCTGACGCCCAGCTCGCGCAGCTGATGCAGGATCGCGAGGTTGGCCTCGGTTTCCGCCAGGAACACCGACTCGGTGATCTCGAGCTCGAGCCGCCGCGCCGACAGGCCGGAATGCGCCAGCGCCGAGATCACGGCCTGGACCAGATTGCGGCTGCGGAACTGCACCGGCGACAGATTGACGGCGACCTTGACGTCGGCGGGCCACTTGATCGCCTCCGAGCAGGCTTCGCGCAGCACCCATTCGCCGAGCGCGACGATCAGGCCGATGTCTTCGGCAACCGGGATGAACTCCGCAGGTGAGACCATGCCCTTGTGCGGGTGCCGCCAGCGCAGCAGCGACTCGAAGCCAGAGATGCGGTCGGCCGCGATATCGACCAGCGGCTGGTAGTGCAGCTCGAACTCGCCGTTGCTGAAGGCCGCGCGCAGATCGCGCTCCATGTCGCGGCGCTTCTGCGCCTGCTGATCCATCTCCGGTTCGAAGAAGTGGTGCACGCCGCCGCCCTCGGACTTGGCGCGGTACAGCGCCATGTCGGCATTGCGCATCAATTCTTCCGACGTCGTGCCGTCACCCGGTGACAGCGCGATGCCGACGCTGGCGCCGACCACGACCTCGAGCCCGTCGATGTTGTAGGGCGCGCTCAGCGCTTCGATCAACCGTTCGGCGAAAGCGCTCGCCTCGTTCGGCGAAACGTCGGCCGCAAGCACGATCGCGAATTCGTCGCCGCCGAGGCGGGCCGCCACATTGTCGTCGCGGACCACCTCGAGCAGCCGCCCCGCCACCAGCTTGAGCAGCCGGTCGCCCATCGGATGCCCGAAGGAGTCGTTGACGTTCTTGAACAGGTCGAGGTCGATGCACATCACCGCGACGCGCTTGTTGCCGCTCCGGCCGCGCTCCAGCGCCTCGCGCAGGCGCTCCTGGTAGAAATCGCGGTTCGGCAAATTGGTGAGACCGTCATGGTGCGCCATATGCGCGATCCGCGCTTCGGCGGCGCGGCGCTCGGTGATGTCGACCACCGCGACCAGATAGCCGTCGCGGCCCTCGAACGCCACCTTGCGCCCGAAGGTCAGCACGTGGATCTCGCTGCCATCGGCCCTGATGTGCCGCCAGTCGCGGCTCGATTGATAGACGTCGCCGATCTCGCGCAAGGCGGCGCTGTGCACGCTCCACTCATCCACCGGCCAGATCTGGCGCAGCGTCATGCCGAGAAACTTTTCCCGGCTGTATCCATAATGCTGAACGGCGGCGTCGTTGACGCTGAGGAATTCCATCGTGCCGGCGTCGAACACCCACATCGGCATCGGGTTGTTCTCGAACAGCAGGCGGAACGACAGCTCGCGCTGCTTCAGCGCGGTGACGTCGGAGACGGTCAGCGACAGCATGTCGCCGAACGCCGTGACGCCGAGCCGCAGGCAGCGATCGCCGCTGTCGATCTCGAACTGCCCGCCCGGGCCGCCGCCGACAAATCCACGCAGACGGCTCATCACCGCTGACGCCGCAAGCGGATTGCCGCCGGCGCTGAGCCGGCGCCACAGCAATTCGGTCGCAGGCTGCATCAGCAGCCTTGCGGCGCCCTGGTTGAGATGCACGATCTGGAAGTCGGCCGGCTCGCCGCGCGCATCGCGGATCGCGGCGAGCGACAGCACGCCCTCGTCGGTGGCCGAGAAAATCGTATCGAGCAGATTGTACTGCGCATTGCGCTCGTTGACATAGACGCCGACCAGGATACCGCCCCAGCGCGACCGCGTCGGCAGCGCCAGCACGTCGAAGGTCCGCACCAGCCCGTCGCGGACGCAATGCGCCGACGCCAGATAGGGCCGGCAGTTCTCGCGCGCGTTTGCGGCCGCTTCGGTCAACGCGGTGGCGCAATCCGGCGGCAGGGCGCTGAGCGGAATGTCCCAGCGCTCGTCGTTCAGCCATGTCTGGACATAGCGGCCGGCATGCGAGACGCTGAGCATGCCATCGACGCTCCGCAGCAGCACGATATGATCCGCGAGCCGGCCGAGACTGCCGAGCATCACGTCTTCATAGTGCGGCAGCTTTTCGCCGGGACGGACCGCGGCCTGCCACTTGCGTTGCAGAACCGGTACGTCGGCGAACATCTCGGAATTGAATTTGGCCGATGCTTTAGCTGATTTCTTGTTGGCCATGACCATGGCGCGCCCCACGCAAACACTAGTCCCCACGGCATCCAAGTCATGCCGCGGCTTAACGTCATGTAAAAATAGGCAGGCCCGGTATCGCCGCGAGCGATTATGACGGCTCAAATCCGCGCGATGGTTAGTTCACATTAGAGACTATGACAGCTGCATGAAATGCAGGACCGGCCGGACGTCAGCGCGCCACGACCTCGACTTCGCCATCGACACCGTTGACGACATTGAAGGGGCGCTCGAACACCTTGCCTTCGTTCTTGGCGATCGCGCGATACTCGCCCTCGGAGAGCACGACACGCGGGAACGCGCCGATCGATTCCTTGATCACGTCGCCGCCCGGCGTGATCACCGACCAGGCGGTGTTGGCAAGCGCCTCGCCGCCCCGCTCGCTGACCAGCTTGAGGGTGATGACGGCGGCGCGATGGGTGACGGTGACGTCGGTCAGCTTGCCCGCCCCGACGCGAATGTCGGAGCGCACCACCGAGTTGGCGTCGCCATAGTTGGAGACGATGTAGTAGGTGCCCTCGGGCAGCAGCGCGACGTCGCCGGCGGCAACGTTCGGCACCATCGGTCCACGGTCCGAACCGTCGAACTGGCTGCCCTTGTAGATCGCAAACGAGATCTGGTTGGCGGGGATCTTGCTGCTGCCGACCCGACCCTCGATCCGCAGGCCCCCGGCCGGCAGCACGAAGGACTCGCGGTCGGTCTCCGACTTCAGGCTGACGGCGCGCACCGCGCTGACGAGGCCGAGCGCGACATGGACGACATAGTTGCCGGGCGGCAGTACCACGTTGGGCGTCGCCCCGCGCTCTTCGCGGACCAGCTTGTAGGTGCCGTTGTCGTCAGGTTTGTCGGCGAACACCCGCCACACCAGCCCGGCATTGATGACCGGCAGGTCCTTGCCGTACCGCGCCGTCAGCGACAGCACCGCCTGCCCCGCGGCCGGCGACCCGGCCGGCGGCGCTGCTACCACCGGCGGCACGGTCGCAATCGAGGGCTGGACGATGGTCGGCTGGTTCAGCGGACCAGGCAGAACGGGCCCTGAACCGCCGCCCGATGGCGGCGCCAGGTTGAGCGCCGGACCGGACGGCACCTCCGGGACCGAGGCGGGCGGAATCGGCGGCGGCCGGTCGCTGAAGAACTGTGCAGATACGGAACCGGGGATCAGGGCGAGCAAAAATGCCGCAAGCGTCAACAGCGGAAGGAGCCGCATGCCCCGTCCGCATCCGCCGATGCCGTTGCCCCTCGAAGTCATCATCATGCTTTTCAACGAAAACGCGGCAAATTCAAGCCTTCGTCCAAGGGGATCCAGGGGGCGTCCAAGGCTTTGTCACAGTCCGGGTGGGCGGTGCCCGCCATTTGGAACCGCGCGATCAAGCCGATGTTAGCCCTATCGTCGCGGTCCAGTCACATTCCCTGCCTACCGCGGACTACCCGGGGCATGAATCGTGCCTGTGGGACTAACCATGAAGACGGACGACGCTGGCGCAGCCATGCTGCGCAGCCTAGTCTCGCGCTGGCAGGAGATTTGTCGTGTTGGATAGCTGGATGGGCCGAGGCCACAAGAGCTCCGACGGCCCCGACAAGGTAGGCCTGGGAACGGTTCGCCGGCCGGTCATCGGGCTTGCGCTCGGCGGCGGCGCCGCGCGCGGCTTTGCCCATATCGGCATCATCAAGACCCTGCTGGCCCACGGCATCGTCCCCAATGTGGTGGTCGGCACCTCGATCGGCTCCGTGGTCGGTGGCGCCTATGCGGCCGGCCATATCGAGACGCTGGAGCAATGGGCGCGCGGCCTGCAGCCGCGCAGCGTGCTCGGCTACCTCGACATCCGCCTCAACGGCTCCGGCCTGATCCGCGGCGCCAAGCTGGCCGCCGAGATCGAGGCTGCGTTGGGCCAGGTCATGATCGAGGACCTCACGGTCAAGTTCGCCAGCGTCGCCACCGAAGTGCGCACCGGGCACGAGATCTGGCTGACCCAGGGTCGCGTCGTCGACGCCATGCGCGCCTCCTACGCCCTGCCCGGCATCTTCGCGCCGGTCCTGATCGGCGACCGCTGGTTGGTCGACGGCGCGCTGGTCAATCCGGTGCCGGTCTCGGCCGCGCGCGCGCTCGGCGCCGAGATCGTCATTGCGGCGAACCTCTCCAGCGACGTGTTCGCGCACTCGACCACGATCTACAATCACGGCCCGTCCGCCGCGCCGGAGGTGACGGTTGCGGTGACCGCCGAGGCCGAACTTGAGCCGGAGCCGCCGAAGCGCCGGTTTGGCCGCTTCTTCTCCGCCGAACGTACCGTGAAGCGGGAGTTTTTCGGCAGCGCCAGCCGGCCCGGCATCTCGAGCGTCATGGTCGACGCCTTCAACATCATGCAGGACCGCATCACCCGCGCACGCCTTGCCGGCGATCCGCCTGATATGCTGATCTCGCCGCGGGTCGGTCAGATCGGCTGGTTCGACTTCCACCGCGCCGACGACCTGATCGCGCACGGGATACGCGCCGCCGAACGCTCCATCAGCGCAATCGAGGAAGCGATCGACATCCTGGCGCCGCCGTCTAGCGGCGCGGGCAGCACCGGGAAGTAGCGCTCAGGCGGTCTTGATGTAGTCGCGCAACGCCTCCTGCTCGCGCTCATATTCCTCGACGCGCCGCTTGACGATGTCGCCGATCGAGATCAGCCCGACCACCTTGCCGTCCTCGACGACAGGAAGATGGCGGAATTTCCCCGTGGTCATCATCTCCATGATGCCGCTGACCGTATCGGACTCGCGGCAGCTCACGACCTTCTTGGTCATGACCGCGCTGACCGGTTCGTCCAGCGCGCCCGCGCCGCGCTCAGAGAGCACGCGCACGATGTCGCGCTCCGACAGGATGCCCTCCATGCGGCTCTGCTCCATCACCAGCACCGCGCCGATCCTACGCTCGCCGAGCAGCTTGACCGCGGCCGAGAGCTTCGCGCCGGGCGCGACGCTCATGACCTGATGGCCTTTTGCATCGAGAATGGAACGTACCGTCATTGTCGGCCTCCCTGAATCCGCTCGCGCCCCGCTTGAGCGGAGCCGAGCCTGTTCGCCAGAGTCTTCAATCAACAGTTCCGCGCCGATTTCGGTTCCGGGGCGCGGCGAGTAGCAGGGCTCGATTTGTCGGCCCGCTTTGTTTCTGCGTCACAAAGATGATGGAGGAATTCGATCCAGGCCGCAAGCGGCGATCAGACGCGCCCCGACTGATCCACCGACGACGCATCTGCAGCATCGTCCCGCGTGCGCGGCACCGGATCGAACAACGAGAACAGCAGCAGTCCGGCGAGGAAGCCGCCGATATGCGCCTGCCAGGCGACGCTCGCGCCCTCGCCGCCGAGCGACAGCGAGGTGGCGCCGAACAGGATGTTGACGCCGAACCATATCGCCAGGAAGGCGAGCACCCGTCCGTTGCGCAGCGCCCGCCACAGCGACAGCGCAGGCACCTTGGCCGCCGCCTCGGCATCGCCACGGCTGAACGACAGGAAGCTGCCCTTCACGAAGGCAAAGCGGATCGCCGCCGCCATCGTCCCCGACACCGAAGCCGACGCTCCGATCATCGGCGCGATCGCGTGCTCATGGGTCAACAGATGCGCAAGCGCCCCGGCGGCCGCCGTCACCGCCATGAAGACAAAGAAACGCAGCGCGCCGAAGCGCCGCGCCAGCGCGCTGCCGAACGGCAGCAACCACAGCACGTTGAAGCCGATATGGGTGAGGTTGGCGTGCAGCAGCGAATAGGTGACGAAGGTCCAGACCTTGGCGCCTTCGCCGCCCGGAAAGGTGATGTCGAGCAGCGTCGAATCGTAGCGCTTCGGGATGAAGCCGAAGACGTCGATGGTCCAGTTCTCCAGCTCCGGCGGCAGCAGCACCCGCAGATGAATCACCGCGATCAGGAGGATGTAGGCGGTGAGCGCCGGCGGCAAGGTCAGGATCGGCTCGCGCGGCGCCTCCGGCGGCGGCGCGAGCGGGGATTCGGGATGGGAGTCCAAGGGGTCGGCGACCTCGATGCGGCGGTGGATCAGAGATAGGCGGCTTTCGCACCCCTGTGCAAGTGCACAATCCCAAAATCGGACACCGGGTGTCGCGCAGTGCGGAATCGGGACAAAAGAAAAGGGAGGGCGCTGAGAACGCCCTCCCTGGTCTGCTGGTCTTTCTCGTGCCCCGGAGGGATCGGGAGAAAATCCCCACCCTCCCCGCACGGTGACCAAACTGTTTGACGCCACCTGTGTACCAACGGCGCCGGCGCTTGGGGCAGCCGGCGCGAACGGGAACGCGCGGACCCTACCCACTGGTTCCGCGGGGGCCAAGGACATAGTTAAATTTACGTTAACAACACAAAGCTGCCGATAAGCCGCCCAAAGCGCGGCCACGGCATGGACGCTGCACAGCCTTCCCTGCACAACAGAGAAGGGAAGGCGCCTGAGCAAAACCGGGACAGATGTGTCCCGCCGAGACAGGTGCCGGGCAAGGTTTAGATGAAACACAGCTCGAGCCGCGAGTTCTTCGCATATTGGAATGCGAAGCGCGGCACCGCACGTGCACCTGACCGGAGTGAGTTCGAGCCGTCCGCGGTACGCGAACTGCTGTCCGACATCTTCGTGCTGTCCTATGACGGCGAGACCCGATTTCCGTTCCGCGTCGCCGGCACCCGCACCTCCGCCCTGCTCGGTTGCGACCTCAAGAACCGGAGCTTTTCCGCCCTGTTCACCGGTGCGAGCCGCGGCGAGATCGAAGACATCATCACCTGCGTCGTCGAAGAGACCCTGCCGGCCATCGCCGGCATCACCGCCACGACCGAGAGCGGCGCCAAGGCGCATCTCGAGCTGCTGCTGCTGCCCTTCACGAGCCGCGTCCACATGCCGGCGAGCCTCACCGGCCTGCTCGCCCCGTTCGAGGACGACGTCGGCCGGCTGCACGACCTGGTGCTGACCTCGTGGCGTTACCTGCATCCCCAGGAGCGGTTCGTGCCGCGGACCCTGCGCAAGCTCGCCATCGCGCGCGGCCTGATGGTCTACGAGGGCCTGCGCTAGCCGCCGGCACCCGCCTGGGGACGGGATGGCAGGCGCCGGTCGCTTGCACCCCGCCCCGCGGAACTCTATTAGCTGTCTGGCCGCCACGGCGGGGTGGACCCGCTCATTGCAGCTGCGGCCGGGTTGGGCATGTTTCGGAATTCGATCAGGCAGAAGATCGTCGGCATTGCCGCGGGACTCATCATCCTCGCGGTGGTCACCTCGCTGCTGTCGATGGTGATGGCGGGCCAGGTCGGCCATCTCCTCGACGAGCTCACCAACCGCTACATCCCCGCCTATGGCCACCTCGCCCGCGTCAACATCCGCGCGCTGGAGCGGTCGCTCGCCATGCGCCGGATGATGATGGCGAAGATGCAGGCGCCGGGCGAAGACTCCGGCTACGAAAGCGCGCGCAAGGCCTTCGACGAGATCGAGCCCCTGATCAAGCGCGAGGCCGACGCCGCGCGCACGCTGATCGATGCGATCATCGCCGATCCCTCGACGCCATCCGACAACGCCGCGCTCGGACGCCTCGATGACCGCATCGACAATGCCGTCAACGACCTGTTGATGCGCCTGAACGCAGAGAACAAGACGCTGCTCGAGCAAATCGACGCCAAGGACTTTGCGGCGGCGAAAGCGACCACGCTGCGCGCCGACGCCCTGCGCGACGACTTCAACACCAGGATCGAGGGCATCCGTGCCGACATGCTGGCGCAGGTCGCTTCCGCCGCTGCGAAGGTGATGAGTGCCCAGCAGCGGGCGATCATCATCTCCGGCGTCGTGACCGCCATTGCCGCGATCCTCGGCTTCGTGTTCGCGATGCTGGTCGGCAGCGGCATCACGCGGCCGGTGATGCGCCTGCTCGAAAGCACCCGCGAGGTCGAGGCCGGCCGCCTCGACGGCGCCATCACCATCACGACCCAGGACGAGATCGGCCAGCTGTCGGCCGCCTTCAACCGCATGATCGAGACGCTGCGGCACAACCAGCGCATCCGCGAGACGTTTGGCCGCTACATCAATCCGCGGATCGCCGAGGGCCTGCTCGAACAGCCCGCGATCGCCGCGACCGAAGGACAGCGCCGCGTCATGACGGTGATGTTCTGCGACATGAAGGGCTTCACCAGCCTGAGCGAGGGCGTGACGCCGAGCGGCCTCGTCAAGATCATGAACCTCTACCTGTCGACGATGTCGGCGCCGGTCCATGCGCATCGCGGCATCATCGACAAATATATCGGCGACGCCATCATGGCCTATTGGGGCGCGCCCTTCGTCGAGGAGGCCGAGCAGACCCATCTGGCCGCGCTTGCCGCCATCGACATGATCGGCCAGGTCAACCAGCTGCGCAAGGATCTGCCGGAACTGCTCGGCGTCCGCGTGATTCCGGCCGATTGCGACATCCGGATCGGGATCGCCACCGGCGAGGCCCTGGTCGGCAGCATCGGCTCCGAGTTCATGATGAGCTACACCGTGCTCGGCGACACCGTGAACCTCGCCTCGCGGCTGGAAGGCGCCAACAAGTTCTACGGCAGCCGCAGCCTGATCTCGGAGGCCACCGCCGCGGCCTGCGCCGCAACCATCGAGCTGCGCGAGATCGACCGCCTCGTGGTGATGGGGCAGACCCAGCCGGTCGCGGTGTTCGAGATCCTCGGCAAGAAGGACGAACTGACGCCGGCGCAGACCGAGTTGCGGCAGCGTTACGCGGATGGTCTCGCCGCCTATCGCGAGCGCCGCTGGGATGACGCCGAGCAAGCCTTCGCCGCGGCGCTGGCGGCGGCGCCCGGCGACGGCCCGTCGATCGCCATGAAGGCGCGCGTCGCAGCGTTCAGGCAAGATCCGCCGGCGGCCGATTGGGACGGCGCCTGGCATCCGGAGCGGAAGTAGCGGCGTCACGCTCATCCAGGCTCCGCCGCTACAGCTGGGCCTCGATCGCAACCTTGTCGATCACCGACCAGACCTGCACGATCTTCCCGTCGCGGAATTCATAGAACACGTTTTCGGCAAACGAGACGCGCTTGCCGTTGACGCCGAGACCGAGGAACGCGCCCTTCGGCGAACAGTCGAACGCCAGCCGGCTCGCGACGTTGGACGCATCCGACACCAGCAGAACGATGTTGAAGCGAAGGTCCGGGATGTCGCGAAAGTCCCCTTCCAGCATCGCGCGATAGCCGGATAACCCGAGCCGCCGGCCGTTGTGGCACACATCCTCGTCAACGAACTGACCGAGTTGCGGCCAGTCCTGGCGATTCAAACAGGCAATGTAGTTCCGGTAGATCTCGGCGAGGTCCGTTTTCATCATCGATCGTCCTCCTTGCCGCGGGTCCAGATGGCCATTGAGCATCTGAGTGCGATTCTAACACCGATGTCAGTTTCGACTCCGATGTCCGATGGCGCGAACGAAACACTCAGCCAGCGTGCACGTGAAAGCGCGACGTCCCGAAGAGACAGTGCGATTGCCGCTTCGGCAAACAATTTCTCAAACCGCGCGGAATGTCTCGCGCGATCGGGAGTTAGTGCTTCAGGTCAATAACTGTCCTTGTCAAATCGGAGGCGTACATGATCAAGTCACCGATGATGCTTGCGGCATTCCTGACAGCGCCGATCATTCTGTTCCCACCGCAGACCGCCGTCGCGGCTGGCGGAGGTGGCGGCGGTGGTGGTGGTGGCGACCCATACGGGTCGAGCTACGGCACTCCCGCGCCGTCCTATCCCCAGCAGAAGGACAGAAAGACCACGCACAAGGTCAAGAAGCCCTTCAAGCAGTCCGGCTTCGAAGACCCGGCGTTCCGCGACGGCTATCGCGCAGCCTATGCGACAATCTACGAACGCAACGACTACGCCGCCGCGATCGATCAGTTGCACGCACTCGGCCGCGATGATCAGCCGAACGTCGCGAACCTGATTGGCTACTCCTATCGCAAGCTCGGCGACTACAAGCAATCGCAGGTCTGGTACGAACGTGCGCTCAAGGCCGATCCGAACCACGTCCTGACGTGGAACTACTACGGCCTGTGGCAGATCGAACAGGGAAACCGCGACCAGGCGCAGTATCATCTGCAGCGGATCGCCGAGATCTGTGGCACCGAATGCGAAGAGTATCGGACGCTGGCGGCGGCACTGGAAAAGCCGCCGGGTACGAACCTCGTCTACTGAGCGCGTCGCGTAGCCCGCATGAGCGGAGCGACATGCGGGGAAGGACCGCCCCGGATGTCGCTGTCGCTTGTCCGGGCTATGCCTGTGAGCCGCGTTGTTCGCGTGTCCGTTTTTGCGGGAATTTCGCCGTTTTGGTCGACGTGACCAGCGAGTAGCTTGCGTGCCGGGCGACGCACGCGGATATTCTGAGATCGATCATCATGACCTGGCGGCTTCTCGCGTGGAGCGGCATCGCCGTTGCCGCGCTGGTTCCAATCATCGGCGGCATCTGGCTCTTCACCCTGCCCGCCGCATCGGCGTTCCGCGTTCCGCCGCCGATCGCGACGCAAGAGCACGACGCGATGCTCGCGGCGCTGAAGCCGCCGAAGCGGTCGCGCCCGCTGATCGCGATACCCGGCATCAACGACATGACCGAGACCACCGACTATCTGATGCCCTACGGCATCCTCAAGCGCGCCGATGTTGCCGATGTCGTCACGCTGGCGACGGGACCCGGTCCAGTCGCGCTGTTCCCGGTGCTGAAGGTCGAGCCTGATGCGACCATCGCCGCATTCGATGCCGCACATGGCGACGGCGCCGACTACGTTATCGTGCCGGCGATGAGCCGCGACGACGATCCGGCGGTCATGCAATGGGTCCGGCAGCAGGCGGAGAAAGGCGCCGTGATCGTCGCCGTCTGCGCCGGCGCCAAGGTGCTCGCCTCGACCGGCCTGCTCGACGGCAGGCGCGCCACCACGCACTGGTTTTACCTGAAGAACTGGCGCAGCAAACATCCTGAGATCCGCTATGTCGCCGACCGCCGCATCGTGGTCGACCACGGCGTCGCGACGACGACCGGGATTTCGGCCTCGATGCCGATGTCGCTGACCCTGATCGAGGCGATCGCCGGCCGTACCAGGGCTGAGGCCGTCGCGCGCGAGATCGGCCTGCCCGGCTGGGACGCGCGGCATGACAGCAACGCCTTCAAGTTCACGCGTCCCTTCGCGCTGACCGCCATCCGGAACACGCTGGCGTTCTGGAACCGGGAACAGCTCGGCCTCGCGCTTGCCCCCGGCGTCGACGAGGTCTCGCTGGCGCTGGTCGCCGACAGCTGGTCGCGCACCTACCGCTCGCATGCCGTGACCTTCGCCGCGACCGACGACGTCGTCACGACCCGCAACGGCCTGCGCGTCTATCCGCAAGTCGTGGCGCCGGATTGGTCCGCAGATCGTCTGCTGCCCGCGGTCGGCACCGCGCCGCCCGCGCAGGCGCTCGACCGGGCGCTTGCCGGGATCGAGACACGCTATGGCCGTGATACGGCCGATTTCGTCGCCGCGCAGCTCGAATATCCACGGGCTGACGCCGTGCAGTGAGGGATTGCGTCCCCAACAACGTATTCGATCCCCCATCCGCCCCATTGTCATCTGCCTGTCATGAATTGTGCCGACACGTCAGCGCCGGACCAGTTCGGGGACACGCATGGACTATTTCAAACGCTTCAACTTCCTGTTCGCTGCGCCGGTGTTCGAGGCCGACGACCTCGAGGGCATCCGCTTCAACCAGATCATCGCCGAGATCGAGCGCTCCGGCTTCGAGGTGGTTCGCGCCCGCAAGCTGGAGGATGCCGAGATCGCGGTGCAGACCGACGCCGCGATCGGCTGCATGGTGGTCGATTGGGGCAAGAAGGGACTTGAGGGCAAGACCGCGGCGCTGATCAACCTGATGCGCCGGCGCGGCCTCGACTTCCCGATCATCCTGTTGATCCGGCGCAAGCGGTTCGAGGACCTGCCGGTCGAGGTGCTCGATTTCATCGACGGCTACGTGTTCCTGTCCGAGGAAACCCCGCCCTTCATCGCCAAGAACCTGATCTCCAGGCTGAAGCAATATGCCGAGAATTTGAAGACGCCGTTCTTCGGCGCCCTGGTCGACTATGCCGAGGAAGGCAACCAGCTCTGGACCTGCCCGGGCCACAATGGCGGCGTGTTCTACAGCCGCAGCCCAATCGGACGGGTGTTCGTCGAACACCTTGGCGAAGCGGTGTTCCGCGACGACCTCGACAATTCCGTGCTCGACCTCGGCGACCTCCTCACCCACGAAGGGCCGGCGCTGCGGGCGCAGAAGGAGGCGGCCCGGATCTTCGGCGCTGAAAAGACGTATTTCGTGCTCAACGGCACCTCGACCTCCAACAAGGTCGCGCTCGGCTCGCTGGTCACCGACGGCGACCTCGTGCTGTTCGACCGCAACAACCACAAGGCCGCGCATCACGGCGCGCTTTTGATCGGCGGCGGCATCCCGGTCTACGTGCCGACGGTGCGCAACGCCTGGGGCCTGATCGGGCCGATGCGCTGGGACCTGCTCGACGAGGGCACGCTGCGCGACCACATCCGCAAGCACCCGCTGGTCAAGGACGAGAACGCCTGGAAGAAGGAGCGTCCGTTCCGGGTCGCCGTGGTCGAGCAGTGTACCTATGACGGCACCATCCACTCGGCCGAGATGATCCTCAAGCGGATCGGCCATCTCTGCGACTACATCCTGTTCGACGAGGCCTGGGCCGGCTTCATGAAATTCCACCCGATCTATGCCGGCCGCTTCGCCATGGGACTGTCCGATCTCGGCCCCGAGGCGCCCGGCATCATTGCGACCCAATCGACCCACAAGCAGCTCGCGAGCTTCTCGCAGGCCTCGCAGATCCACATCCGCGACCGCCACATCAAGGGCCAGAAGCGCCGGGTCGAGCATCGCCGCTTCAACGAAAGCTTCATGCAGCACGCCTCGACGTCGCCGTTCTACCCGCTGTTCGCCTCGCTCGATGTCGGCGCGCAGATGATGAAGGGCCGCTCCGGCGAAGTCTTGTGGGACGACACGATCCGGCTCGGCATCGAGCTGCGCAAGAAGATCCGCGCCGTGAAGCGCGAGTTCGAGGAGAAGGAGACGCGCCCCGAGCGGCGCTGGTTCTTCGAGCCGTTCGTGCCGGATCGCGTGAAGATCCCCGACGTCGCGCGCGAGAACGGCGTGCACAATGTCGCCTGGGAGACGATCTCGACCGATCAGCTCGCGACCAATCCGTCCTACTGGCAGCTCAGTCCCGGCGAGACCTGGCACGGCTTTCCCGAGCTGACCGCGGGCTTCGCGATGACCGACCCGAACAAGCTCACATTGCTGACGCCGGGCTTCGATCACGCCACCGGCGCCTATGCCGATCACGGCATCCCCGCGCCGGTGGTGGCGCAATATCTGCGCGAGAACCAGATCGTCGCCGAGAAGAACGACCTCAACTCGCTGCTGTTCCTGCTGACGCCCGGCGTCGAGGCCAGCAAGGCCGGCACACTGGTGTCGGGGCTCGTCGCCTTCAAGAAGCTGCACGACGACAACGCGCTGATCGAGGACGTCATCCCCGAATTCTTCCGCCGTCGCCCGCAACGCTACACCGGGGTGCGGCTGCGCGACCTCTGCGGCGACATGCACCGCTTCTTCCGCGACGGCGGCGTCAGCACGCTGCAGGCCAGGCAATTCCTGCCCGAGCACCTGCCCGAGATCGCGATGTCGCCGCGCCAGGCCGCACAATATCTCATCCGCAACGATGTCGACTATCTGCCGATCGACCAGATCTTCGGCCGCGTCGCCGCGACGCCGTTCGTGGTCTACCCGCCCGGCATCGCCACCATCGTGCCCGGCGAGCGGCTGTCGGAACGCAGCAAGCCAATGATCGATTACCTGAAGATGTTCGAGGCGAGCTTCAATGCGTTCCCGGGCTTCGAGGTCGAGGTCCAGGGCATCTACAAGGAGATCGACGACTCCGGCCGTGTCCGCTTCTACACCTATGTCGTGTCCGAATAGGCGAACGGACGCAACACAATGGAGAATGATCACAAGATCACCGTCCGTCCTTCCCGCGACAGCGACGTCGACGCCATGCTGTCGATCTACCGCCAACATATCCGCCGCGGCGTCGAGGAAAGCGTCGACGACAGCGGCACGCCGGAGCCCGACGATCTGCGCGACCGCCGCAAGAATCTGCGCAACACCCGCCTGCCCCACCTCGTCGCAATCTGTGACGGCGAGGTGGTTGGCTATGCCTATGTCGTGCTGTTCCGCAAGCGTCCGGCCTACCGCTACACGGTGAAGCATTCGATCTATGTGCATCACCGCTTCACCGGCCAGCGCGTCGGCGGCCGGCTGCTGCAGGAGCTGATCGACACCTGCGCCGCCGCCGGCTTCCGCCAGATGATCGGCTACATCGACAGCGACAACGCCGCCTCGCTCGCGCTGCACGACCGCTTCGGCTTCGCCCGCGTCGGGCATTTGCCCGGTGTCGCCTATCGGTATGGCCGCTGGTCCGACACCGTGATGGTGCAGCGCTCCCTCGCCGCCGGCGCCACCGCCCCACCGCCCCCCGCGCCGCTGTCGCGACGGTGATGGGCACGACACTTTCCATTCGTCGTCCCGGCGAAGGCCGGGACCCATAACCACAGGATTGGATTGGCAAGGAAGGCTGTGGCCCCAGCGTCGCGCAATAATCACCTTCGGTGGTTATGGGTCCCGGCCCCCCGTGCGCTATTGCGCACTAGGCCGGGACGACAGCGAATGTGTTGCGCGGCCGGTGAGTCATGCACCGGCATTCTCGCGGCCTCTGCAGCGCGAGTTTTGCATTTCGTTTCGCCGCTCTGATGACAGAGGGCGCAGGGAAAGCCGGATGCCGATCGCACCCATGGGTCCCGAGTAATCCTGCAGGCTGCAAGGCGCAAGCGACCTGAACGCCCTACTCCAGCGTAAAGCCGACCCGCAGCGCCACCTGATAGTGCCGGATCTTGCCGTCCTCGATATGGCCCCGCGTCTGCACCACCTCGAACCACTTCATTTCCCGGATCGTCTTTGACGCGCGGCTCACGGCGTTCTCGATCGCCGCCTCGATGCTCTTGTCCGATGATCCGACCAGTTCCAGGATTTTGTAGACGTGATCCTTGTCGTGCGTGGCGGGCATGTCGACCTCCTCTGTGGATGCGCGATCCGGACCGCTTGCGCTGCGGTTCGGACAGTCCATCGTCCGATGCGGGCCGGCCATCGTCAAAACCGACGAATGCTGCGCGGCAACACGCCGGACGAATTGAATAAACGTGTCGCGGCGCCTTTGGTGCCAGCATGCATTTCGTGCCAGCTGCGCACCCGCCCTTGTCCGGGCCTTGACCTATGGTAGCATGGTTTCATCAAGTATTCGGGAGCGATACGATGTCCACTGCGTCCAGCTCACCCGCCACACCTCCTCACAGCCTCGGATCCGGGCTTTCCAACCTCCGCGCCAAGTGGGGCTGGATCGTCGCCCTCGGGGTGATCTACCTGATCGCCGGCGTGCTCGCCTTCGGCAGCGTCTTCTTCGCCACCGTCGTCAGCGTGCTGTTCGTCGGCGCCATGATGATCGTCGCCGGCGTCGCCGAGATCATCAACGCGTTCCAGTTCAAGACCTGGGGCAAATTCCTGTTCTGGCTGCTGCTCGGCGCGCTCTATGTCGTGGCGGGCTTCATCACCTTCGAGAACCCGCTGCTCGCCGCGGCGACGCTGACGCTGTTCCTCGGCATCGCGCTGGTGGTGTCGGGCATCGTCCGCATCTTCCTCGCGTTCGGCATGAACTCGGAAGCGCCGTGGGGAATGGTCGCGATCTCCGGCCTGATCACGCTGGTGCTCGGCGCCATGATCCTGGCGCGCTGGCCGGTCTCGAGCCTCTACGTGCTCGGCATCTTCCTCAGCGTCGACCTGATCTGCGCCGGCGTGAGCTGGATCAGCATGGGCATGGCGCTGAAGCGCAGGGCGTGAGGCGCGATCGTCGCCTCAGGCACGATCGACGGGTGGGTTAGCCTCAAACTAACCCGCCGCATGTTTCGCGTGCGGAGAGATGGCGGGTTGCGCTGGCGCTAACCCGCCTACGCTCAATCCGCCTGCAAGCCCTCAGGGCTGCGCGAGATGCCAGGCGCCGTTCAGGAAACCGTCGCCGGTGATGTCGCCGGCCTTCTGGTCCTTGGCGAAGGTATAGAGCGGCTTGCCCTTGTAGGCCCACTGCTTGGAGCCATCGTCACGCGAGATGATGGTGTAGCCGCCTTCAGCCTTGTCGCTGGCGTCAGCCTTCAAGACCGGCCAATTCGTCGCGCACGGGCCGTTGCAGGCCGACTTGCCTTCGGAATCCTTGTCGAAGGTGTAGAGCGTCATGCCCTTGGCGTCGGTGAGGACCGAGCCCTTCGCGGTGGTTCCGGTCTTGGTCGGCGGCGCGGCAAAGGCCGCCGAGGCGAACGCAAGCGACACGGCGGTGGCGAGCGCGAGCGAGATCGATGTCTTCATGATGTCTCCTGTTCGAATGCAAATGGCTTGCATGCGTAAGGACGCCGAAGGGCGCGCACTATTCCGCTGACGGCGCGCGAAGAATTTTCGGGATGGCGATCAATGCGAGGGGAATAAAGCCGCAGGCGCGTGCCGATACCGTCCCGTAGCCCGCATGAGCGGAGCGACATGCGGGAGCCGCCCGGATATCGCGGAGCCTGTCATCGGGCGCGCGTTCGCGCGACCCGTTGGCTCATCCGGGCTACAACACCGAATGTGCTACCGCCTGATCTCCTCCGCCGCGCGCACCAGCGGGCGGTCGGAGAGCTGGATCGGGCCGGAGAACGGCGTACTCATTTCAAGGATCAGATAGATCGCGGCCGAGATCAGCGCCGCGGCGGCGACGGTGGTCGAAATCACCACCGCGTTGCGCGGCGCGCGAAAGCCGAGGGTGGCGAACATCAGCGTCAGCCACCCGACCAGGATGCAGATCAGCGGCGACGGAAACGAGCCGTCGGACTGCTCGACAAAGGTCCAGCGCTGCTGCACCGCCTGCCGATAGACCGAGCGCGCGTCGTTCCACAGCGCCACCTTCTGCTCGTCGTCGAACCGCAGCTCGCGGAGGCTGGTGCCGACCTCGTCGAGCAGGCGCTCCGACACGGCGCTTGCCCTGGAGATCGGAACATCCTTGAGCACCTGCTCGACATAGGCGAGCAGCCGCTTGCGCGGCTCCTCGGCGCTCGGCCCGAGCGGCCGCAGGCTGCGATCGAGCAGGATGAGGTCGGTGGCGAAGACGTGCAGATTGCGATCGACCGCCACATAGGTGTTGGCGGCACTGTTCATCATCAGGCCAAGCAACAGCGACGGCATGGTGACGAACAGCGTCGCGACCAGGCGTACCGAGGTGTTGGTCTCGTCGCTGCGGTGATGATCGGCGAGCCGGGCATGGATCGCCATGGTCGCAAGCGCGGCGCCGCCGAGCAGGATGAAGATCAGGACGGCGACGATGAATGCAACCACGGCTTGCGAAAACCTGCGAGAGAATCAGGTCCGCAGGATAGCAAGGGACGCCCGGCGGTGCATGTCCGGTTGACTAGCCGCCCCCACGCGCTATCCAGTCCGCACAGATTTGGGGGACATCCGGCGAGAGCGCGAGGGGCGCTCCAGAGGAGATACCACGTGCATATCGTCGACGACAGCGAGGTCAACCGCGTCCTGAGCTTTCCGGTCCTGATCGAGGCGATCGAGGCCGCGCACCGACGGCCGAAGATCGCGGTGCACGACGGCTATCTCGGCGACGACAAGGGCCAGCAGCTGGTGACGCGCAGCGCGGTCGATGCCGGCCGCTTCATGATGACCAAGCTCTACACCAGCTTTCCCGGCAACCTCGCCCACGGCAAGCTGCCGGCGGTTCAGGCGGTCTGCGTGCTGTTCGACGGCAATGACGGGCGTCCGCTCGCGGTGATGGACGCCGCCGAGATCACCCATTGGAAGACCGCCGCGGACTCCGCCCTCGGCGCAAAACACCTGGCGCGGCCGGATGCCGAGACGCTGCTGGTGGTCGGCGCCGGCGAGATGGCGCGCTGGCTGGTGCGCGGCCACCGCACCGTGCGGCCGCGGCTGAAGCGGGTGCGGGTCTGGAACCGGACAGTTGAACGCGCCCAGGAGCTCGCCGCGCTGCTGGAAGGCGACGGCATCGCGGCCGAGGCCGTCTCCGATCTCGACGCCGCGACACGCGAGGCCGACATCATCACCACCTGCACCCGCTCGCGCGAGCCGCTGGTCAAGGGCGCCAACCTTAAGCCCGGCACCCATCTCGATCTGGTCGGCGGCTTCACCCCGGAGACCCGCGAGTCCGACGACGAGGCGGCGCGGCGTTCGCGCATCTTCGTCGACCGCCGCGAATCCGCCTTCGATGGCGTCGGCGACATCCTGCAACCGATCGCGAGCGGTGCGATCGCCGAGAGCGACGTGCTCGGCGATCACTACGATCTCGCCGGCGGCAAGGTCGCCGGGCGGCTGTCGGATAGCGACATCACCTTCTTCAAGAACGCCGGCGGCGGGCATCTGGATCTGATGACCTGCGAGACGGTGCTTGCGCAGCTGGGGAAGGAGCTGCGGTAAGCGGAACTGTTCTGTAGCCCGCATGAGCCAACGGGTCGCACGAATGCGCGCCCGATGAAGGGCTCCGCAACATGCGGGATCAGCCTCCCCGGATATCGCTTCGCTCATCCGGGCTACTTCTACGTCTCGCGCAGCCAGACCTCGCCGATCGAGTGATCGGCGCGCTTGCGCAGCACGACGTCGGCCCGCGTCCGCGTCGGCAAGATGTTCTCCCTGAGATTGGCGCGATGATGCTCGCGCCACAGCCGCTCCGCGACCTCGCGCGCGTCACCCGGCGGCAGGTCCCTGTAGTGGTGGAAATAGGAGGCGGGATTCCGGAACGCTGTCGGCTGCAACCTGAGGAAGCGTTCGACATACCAGGACTGGATGTCGGCCTCATCGGCATCGAGATAGATCGAGAAGTCGAAGAAATCCGACACCACCACCGGCGCCGTGCCGCGCGCCAGCAGCACGTTGAGGCCCTCGAAGACCAGGATGTCCGGCTGCTGGATGACCTGGCGTTCCGACGGCACGATATCGCCGATCAGATGCGAATAGACCGGCAGCTCGAGCTCGCGTTCGCCCGCCTTCGCCGCTGCGAGAAATCGCAGCATGCGCGGCAGGTCGTAGCTCTCGGGAAAACCCTTGCGCCGCATCAGCCCGCGCTCTTCGAGAACGCCGTTGGCATGCAGGAAGCCGTCGGTCGTCACCAGCTCGACCCGCGGATGATCGGCCCAGCGGGCCAGCAGCGCGCACAGCACGCGGGCAAAGGTGCTCTTGCCGACGCCGACGCTGCCGGCCAATGCAACGATGTAGGGCGAACGGCGTGCCGGGCGGCCGAGAAACTCCGCCTTGACGTGCGCAAGGTTGCGCGCCGCCGCGAAATGCAGGTTCAACAAGCGCGTCAGCGGCAGATACACGTCGCTGACTTCGGCGGAATTGATCGGCTCGTTCAAGCCGCGCAACGCCGCGAGATCGGCGTCCGAGAGCGTCAGCGACGTGCTGGCGCGCAAGGCCGCCCAATCGCTGCGGCCGAAGATCATGTAGGCTGACAGCTCGTCGGGGTGGGTCATCTCAGCCGTTCACGGTGAGCCTGATGCGTCCGATCGATCTTGCCGAGGCAATGCCGGTTACGTCAATCGCCCTTTGCGGCGGCGATGGCAACGAGTAGCCCGCATGAGCGCAGCGACATGCGGGGCCGGTCTCCCCCCGGATATCCCTTCGCTCATCCGGGCTACGCGGCGACCGTAGTAGAACCGTAGGGCGGGTTTGCGTTGGCGTAACCCGCCCTACGCTCCCTACTCCGCGGCCTGCTGCGTCGGTGCGTCCAGCGCCTCCGACACCTTCGGCGGCGACATCGGCAGGCTGTAGAAGCGTTTGCCGAGCGCGTTGTGGACGGCGTTGGCGACCGCGGCCATCACAGGCACCAGCGGCACCTCGCCGACGCCCTTGACGCCCTGCGGATGCTTCGGGTTCGGCACCTCGACCAGCGCGCAGTCGAGCATCGGCAGGTCGGAGCAGACCGGCATGCGATAATCGAGGAAGCCGGGATTATCGACCTTGCCGTCCTTGTTGTAGATATACTCCTCGTTCAGCGCCCAGCCGATGCCCTGCGCGACGCCGCCCTGCAGCTGGCCCTCGACATAGCTCGGATGCACGGCGCGGCCGACATCCTGCACGGCGGTGTAGCGAACGACGCGGACGATGCCGAGATCGACATCGACCTCGACGTCGCAGATATGGGTGCCGAAGCCGCCCTCGGCGCCCTGGGTGTTGAGCTGCACGCTGGCGCCGATCGGACCGCCCTGCGACGGCGCCTTCTCGGCGAGGTCGGCGAGCGTCAGCGGTTCGAACTGGCCGGCATTCGGGCTCACCGGATGCGCGGCGCCGTTCTCCCACTTCACGGCTTCAGGGTCGATCTCCCAGACCTTCGCCGCGCGCTCGCGCAAGGTCGCGATCACCTTGTCGGCGGCCTGCGTCACCACCATCGAGGAGGCGAACAGCACGCGGCTGCCGCCGGTGAGGTTGGAGAATCCGACCGTCTGGGTGTCGCCGATGATGACGGAGACGCGCTTGTAGTCGATGCCGAGCAACTCGGCGCAGATATTGGCGATGCCGGCGCGCGAGCCGCCGATATCGGGGTGCCCTGTCGTGACGACGACGTTGCCGTCCTCGGTGATGTTGACCTGCGCGGAGGATTCACCGCCGGCATTGAACCAGAAGCCGGAGGCGACGCCCCTGCCCTGCAGCTTGCCGAGCGGCGCGGCATAATGCGGATGGTTCCTGGCGGCTTCCAGCGTCTCGATATAGCCGATGCGTGGGAACACCGGGCCGTGCGCCGCCTTGGTGCCTTCCTTCGCCGCGTTCTTCAGCCGCAGCGCCAAGGGGTCCATCTTGAGCGCCTCGGCAAGCTCGTCGAGCACGCACTCCACCGCATAAGCGCCGATCGGCGCGCCGGGCGCGCGATAGGCCGCGACCTTGGAGCGGTTGGAGCAGACGTCGAACCCCTCCGACAGCACATGCGGGATGTCATAGGGCGCGAAGCTGCACCCGACCGCACCGCGGATCGGCGAGCCCGGGAAGGCGCCGGCCTGCAGATAGAAGCTGCCATGGGCGGCGACGATGGTGCCGTCCTTCTTCGCGCCGATCTTCACCGTGCTCTTCGAGCCCGAGGTCGGCCCGGTGGCGCGCATCACCTCCTCGCGGGTCATCACCATCTTCACCGGGCGGCCGGATTTTTTGGCGAGCAGGGTGGCGAGCGGCTCGAGATAGACGATGGTCTTGCCGCCAAAACCGCCGCCGATCTCGGCGGGGATGGCGCGGATGTCGCTCTGCGGGATGCCGGTCAGCATCGAGGTCATCGCGCGCACCATGAATTGGCCCTGGCTCGACGACCAGATCGTGGTCTTGCCGTCGGCCGCAACCGAGATCAGGCAGGCATGCGGCTCGATATAGCCCTGATGCACCGGGCGTGTGGTGAAGGAACGCTCGATGATGACTTCAGCATCCTTGAAGCCCTGCGCGATGTCGCCCTTCTTGGATTCGAGGCGGCCCATGATGTTCGAGGGCTTGCCGTCGAATTTGTTGAACTCGTGCAGGATCGGCGCATCAGCCTTCAGCGCGTCGTCGATCTCGATCGCCCAGGGCAGCACCTCGTAGTCGACCTCGATCAGCTTGCAGGCCTCGGTCGCGATCGCCTCCGTGGTCGCGGCGACGGCGGCGACGGGATGGCCGGGGAACAGCGCCTTGTCGCGCGCCATCACGTTGCGGCACATCCAGCGCATGTCCTGGATGCCGAGCATGACGGCGCCCTTCTCGATCGTGAAGTCGACGATGTCGCGCGCGGTGACCACCGCCTTGACGCCGGGCAGCGCCTCGGCCTTGGCGGTGTTGATCGACCTGATGCGGGCGTGCGGATGCGGGCTGCGCAGCACCTTGCCCCAGATCATGCCGGGCATGGTGGTGTCGGCGGCAAACGCCGCGCGGCCGGTCACCTTGTCGACGCCATCGGGCCGGATGGTGCGCTGGCCGATCCATTTGTTGTTGACGACGTTCATGGGCGAGCCTCCCGCATTTCAGCCGCGGTCTCCATCACCGCGCGGACGATCTTGTCGTAACCGGTGCACCGGCAGAGATTGCCGGCGAGCCAGAAGCGGACTTCCTCTTCGGTCGGGTTTGAATTCCTGGCGAGCAGCGCCTCGGAGGCGACCAGCATGCCCGAGGTGCAGATGCCGCACTGAAGCGCGGCGTGCTCGAGGAACTTCTGCTGCAACGGATGCAGCTTCTCGCCTCTGGCCATGCCCTCGATGGTCCCGATCTCGTGGCCCTCGGCCTCGGCCGCGAGCATCAGGCAGGAGCAGACCAGGCGGCCGTCGAGCGTGATCGAGCAGGCGCCGCAATCGCCGGACGCGCAGCCCTCCTTCGAGCCGGTGAGCCCCAGTTGCCCGCGCAGCGCGTCGAGCATGGTCTCGTAGGGCTCGCACAGGAATTCGACCGGCTCGCCGTTGACTGAGGTGGTGACGTGCAGTTTCGCCATGGTGCTAGAGTCCTCCCGCGCGCTGTGCGGCGATCGCGGCGGTGCGCTTGAGCAGCACGCCGGCGGTTTTGATCCGGTAGGCGATGGTGCCGCGCTTGTCGTCGATCGGACGGCAGGCGGCGCGGCATGCGGCAGCGGCGGCTTCGAGCGCGGCATCGTCGAGCTTCGAGCCGGTCAGCGCCTTCGCCGCAGGCTCAACCAGCAGCGCGGTCGGCGCCACCGCGCCGAGGCCGACGCGGGCCGCGGTACAGACGCCATCCTTCAAGGTCAGGCTGACGCCGATGCCGACCACCGCGATGTCCATCTCGGTGCGCGGGATCATCCGCAGGTACGCGTCACCCGAGCCTTTCGGCCGCGGCGGCAAGGTGAAGCTGACCAGGATCTCGCCCGGCTTGAGGTTGGTACGGCCAGGTCCGGCCGGCACATCCTCAACCTTCATGTCCCGCCGGCCGTTCGGACCCTGCACGGTGACGACGGCACCCGCCGCAATCATCGCCGGCACGCTGTCGCCGGCCGGTGAGCCGTTGCAGAGATTGCCGCCGGCGGAAGCGCGGCCTTGCACCTGCTTGGAGCCGATCAGGTTCACGGCCTCGAGCACGCCGGGCCACACCTTGCCAAAGCGCGCATGCTCGGCGAGCTCCATGCCGGAGACGGCGGCACCCACACGGAAACCGCCATCGGCGGTTTCGCTGATTTCGGTCATCTCGCCGATCTTCTTGATGTCGACGATCAGTCCCGGCCGCACCAGGCCGGAGCGCATTTGCACCAATAAGTCGGTGCCCCCTGCCATAATGCGGGCGGCACTCCCGGCGGCAGCAAATGCGCCAATCGCTTCGTCAAGCGTGCGCGGTGCTACGTATCGGATATCGGTCATGACGGTTCTTTCGGTCTCCCTCGACTGCTTGTTCCCTTAGGATTTGCGGGATGTGGCCTTATTGATTGCTGGCCGGCAGATCGCGAGCCTACACGGCGGATCGGGGTCCGAACAGCCTGCGAGGTGCGGCAGGAAGCGCAGGCTCCTATGCAGGATGCGGACTTGTGCGGTGCCGGCGGCGGCGCGCGGCATTTGCTTTGGGGCGCGCTCGCGACCCGCCGCGACGAGGCCGCCAACCAGATCGGTCAGGCCTGACCGCGTTTGCCGGAGCCGATCCCAAGCATCGAGAACATCCCGATGACGAGCAGCGCCGCCGGAATGCACCACCACAACACGTAGCCGAACATGTATTCGAAGATCGTGCGCCGGTAAGGGGGAAGCGGATTGGGCAGCGCGCCGGCACGCTGCATCTGCTCGATCTTCTCCTGCGAGAGCTCGTGGTAAACGTTGAGCGGGCGGCCGTTGAGGTCTTTGCCGGAGCCCTTGACCATCAGGGCATAGTAGCCAGTCATCTTGTAGGGCAGGATGAAGGAGTGCGTGAGGCTCACATAGCCTAGCGCGAGGGCTTCGCCCTTGGGCCCCTTCTCGGTCAGGTCCTGCAGCTGCTGGTAGCTGTATCGCGTGCCGAACTCCGCGGCGCGTACGTCCTGACCGGACACCGCCACGCCGATGAACACGAGAAGAACGAGCAGACCGCGGCGCATGGCGTCTTGCCTCTCAACGTCTTGCCTCTCAAAGGGACGCGGCGGTTCGACCGCCGAACACTCATCAAACAAGCTACCGGAAAGGTGTCCAACCCCGGCTAACCCAGGCGATACAAGTGTCAGCAGCCGGTTAAGTCCTCCTCAACCTCGTCGGGACGTGCTGAGCGCGGCGAAGCCCGGAACCAGCGCCTGCTCGGCGACGTGCTCAAGCAGTGAGCGCACACGGCTTTGCAACCTCGCAACCGGACCGAACGCGATGGCGCGGCTCTTGCTTGCTTTCAACAACGGATTGGTGAAGCATGCCGGCGCAAGGGCAGATCGGGAGACGGCGAATGGTCGAAGTTTCGCGCAGAACGCTCCTCAAGCTTGCGGCCGGCGTACCGCCAGCCGTCCTGTCATCGCGCGCCCTTGCCGCGAGCAAGGGCAAGACCATCACCGCCGTGATGCATTCGGACCTGCGCATCATCGATCCCGGTTTCACCACCGCCTACATCACCCGCGACCATGGCTACATGGTCTACGACACGCTGCTCGGCATCGATTCGAGCTTCAAGGTCCGCCCGCAAATGGCGGACTGGACGATCTCGGACGACAAGCTCACCTACACCTTCACGCTGCGCGACGGCCTGAAATGGCATGACGGCGCGCCCGTCACCGCGGAGGACTGCATCGCCTCGCTGAAGCGCTGGACCGCCGTCGACGGCATGGCGCAGAAGCTGGCCGAATTCACCGCTTCCCTCGAGGCGAGCGGGCCGAAGACGATCGTGCTCAAGCTCAAGGAGCCGTACGGCCTCGTGCTGGAGTCGCTGGCAAAGCCCTCCTCCTACGTCGCCTTCATGATGCCGAAGCGGCTCGCGGAGACGCCGCCGGGCAAGCAGATCGCCGAGCAGATCGGTTGCGGGCCGTTCAAGTTCGTGAGCGCGGAATTCCAGCCGGGCGTGAAAGCGGTCTATGAGCGCAACGCCGACTACGTGCCGCGCAAGGACAAGCCGGATTGGCTGTCGGGCGGCAAGGTCGCGAAGGTCGATCGCGTCGAATGGGTCACGATGCCCGACGCGCAGACCGCGATCAACGCGCTGCAATCCGGCGAGATCGACTTCCTGGAACAGCCGTCGGTCGACCTGCTGCCGGTGCTCGAGGCGAACTCCGACCTCACCGTGGCCGTGCTGAACAAGTTCGGCTTCCAGATCGAGGGCCGGATGAATTTCCTGCACCCGCCATTCGACAACGCCAAGGTCCGCCGCGCCGCATTCCTGGCGATGAACCAGAAGGACGTGCTCGACGCCACCGTCGGCAACGCGAAATATTACGAGATCTGCGGCTCCTATTTCGCCTGCGACACGCCGCTCGCCAGCGACGCCGGCGCCGAGACGCTGATCAAGGGCAACGGCATGGCCGAGGCGAAGAAGGCGCTCGCCGCCTCGGGCTATGACGGCACGCCCGTCGTGATCATGATCCCCGGCGACGTGCAGACGCTGAAGGGGCCGCCGACGGTCGCGGCGCAGCTGTTGCGCGCGGCCGGCTTCAACGTCGACGCGCAGGTGACGGACTGGCAGACCGTAGTGAGCCGCCGCGCCAGCCAGAAGCCGCCCAAGGAAGGCGGCTGGAACCTGTTCTTCACCTTCACTGGCGCGACCGAGGTGATGAACCCGATCGTCAACAACCAGATCGCCGCCAACGGCAAGCGGGCGTGGTTCGGCTGGCCCGAAGACGCCAAGCTCGAGCAGATGCGCGACGCCTATGCGCGCGCCACCTCCCCTGAAGAGCAGAAGAAGGTCGCGGTCGAGATTCAAAAGCAAGCCTACGAGCAGGTGATCTATATCCCGCTCGGCCAGTTCCGCTTGCCGAGCGCCTGGCGCAAATCGCTCGCCGGCGTGCTGGAAGGCCCGGCGCCGCCGGTGTTCTGGAACGTCGACAAGACCGAATAAGCAATCGGCTTGTCCGCAGACCCCCTTCGCCCCCAAGCGACCGCCGCAGCTGCGCGCGGCCAAAATATCGAAAACAACCCCATGCAAAGGAGCTGGCGGCTGCCGGCGTTCGACAAGGCAACTTGACACGTCGGGCAACTCAGGGATACATTTCCAATATTCCGAAATCGCGCAAACGCCTCTTGCATGTGCGTCGTCGTCTTATCCTCGTTCAGCGCGCGCTCCCACACGCGAAAGGATAGCTCGTCCTATTCCAGTCCGTTTTCTCGAAGCAGCCTTGCAGTAGACATGCAGAAGAATAGCCACAAGGCGATCGAGATGAGACTACGATGCACCGACTTTGCTCCCGACTGGTATCAAAGTGACAGCCGTTATGCAGCAACTGTCGACAACGAACTCCGTTGTCGACTACAGGAGCTCGAAAGCAACTAGGAATTGAGTTTCCGTTCGCTTGGTGGGTAGTTCGATTGTCCAGCCAACCAACGCAGACGTGCCGAAGGCCAGCTCAGATGTCGGCTTCTGTCATCGTTCCTGACCTCCGGGCCATCGCGGAGATGTCCGGATACGAGAGTACAACTGATACCGGCCCCGGAGGCCCAGATGTCGCACTTTGACCCAAAGCCGACGCAGGGCAGTAAAGCACCGAAGTCGGCCCGAAGCGCTCATCACCCTTCCGGCACGCCAGCGAGGCGCCAGCCTTCACACAAGCGCTGCAGCCCGGCAAGGTAAATTGGATTGTCGCTTTGTTGAGCTGCGAGCAAGCGACGAATGGTGAAACCTGAGTTGAGCGCAAGTCCCGTTCTCGCAGCAGTTCGCGCCTCATCGAGCGCGCCGGTCAAGGCCAAGGCAGCGGCGAGCGATATATGAGCGAGATGAAAGTTACGGTTCGCCTCGGTGCTTCGTCGCAGCCAACTGACGGCTTCGACGTCTGAACCAAGCAGTAGCTTGGCCACGCCCGCAAAACACGCCCACTGGTAAGCGAAAACGTCGCGAGGAGAGAGCCGTAAAGCTTCGAGTATATGACCTTCGGTCTCGGTAGCGCGACCTATGTAGGATTTGGCGAAACCAAGGGCAGCATGAGCGTGGACCAAATTCGGAGCCAGCGCCAACGCATGTTCGAACTCACGGATGCCTTGGGCGGCCCGGTTCGTAAAGGTCTGGACCCAACCCCGAGCCATGTGGGCTGAGGCACTGTTCGGCCTAATCGACAATACCTTGTTCATCATCGCCTCGGCCGCCGCAAGCCGCGCGGGCCCATCATCCGTCGTAAAGCTACCTCCAACTACCGTATCAACATTTGCCAGACCAATCATTGCTTCGACGTTGCCGGGATCGAACTCCAGCGAGCGTTCGAAGAAGCCCCGCGCTTGCGTCACGCATTCAAGGCTAATCCCCTTCATGAACCAGGCCCGGCCCTGGAAGTACAAGTCCATCGCATCGGGATGCAGCGTACGCTCGGCTCGTCGCGCCTCAGCCTCGATGAGCTGGGCACCTAATGCACCGGCGAGCCTCGACACGATTTCGTCCTGCATATCGAACAGGTCGACGACAGGCTTCTCGAAGCGATCGGCCCAAAGATGCTGGCCGCTCCTGGCATCGATCAGCTGAACATTCATCCGAAGTCGCTTGCCGCTGCGTTGCACTGAGCCTTCGAGCACGTAGCGAACATTCAATTCGCGGCCGACTTGGCGGACATCGACAGCTCTGCCCTTGTATGAGACGGCGCTGTTCTGTGCCATTACGAATGAACCACCGATGCGCGACAGGTCCGTGGTCAGACTCTCGGTTATACCGTCCGCGAAATAGTCCTGCTCACGATCACCGCTCAGGTTCGCGAAGGGTAGCACGACGATGGATAGGCGCGGCGGCGCTTCGCCGGTTCGCTCAATTGGGCCAATCGTCTCATTTGCGGGCCTCCGGTCTTCCTTCACTGCGCCAACGAAGCGGAAACCTTTGCGCGGCAATGTTTTGATCAAGTGCTGTTTCTCGCCCGTGTCGCCGATTGCGCTTCGGGCGGCGTTCAGGCGAGTCGTTAGCGCGGCATCCGAGACGACGCGACCCTTCCAAACGGCGCCGACGAGGTCGTCTTTGCTGACGACGCGCTCCCTGTTCCGGATCAGGTATTCAATCAGGTCGAATACTTGGGGTGCGACAACGACCTCTTCCGTTGCGCGCTGCAGTTCGCGCCTGTCGGTATCCAATGCGTAATCCTCAAAAAGAAAACGCAAGCTGCATTCCCTCTCGCGGCCACCTCTGAAACCCCAAGAATAAGCTGCCCGTAAGGGAAATGTAAGCCAACTGTTAAGCGCGCCAGGGGATGTGCCCGCAATCTCGCTTGGCAGAAATAGACCAACCTGGACATTCCAATGAGCACCATCCACGGAACCAGTGAGTTTGGACCAGCAACGGCAAGGCGGCAGTTTTACAGTCCCCTCGAGGCATATTGGAATGCATTTCGTGAGTGGCGCAAACGCGAGAGGCTGCGTGCTGCGCTGGACGATCTGAGCGACAGAGAGTTGATGGATATCGGGATTGCACGGGGCGAACTCGACTACGTCGCCCGATCGGCGCTCTCAGCCGATCCGCGTTTCACATTATAGCTGCCCTAGTTTGGCCGGACGGGGCGATGCTGCCTTAGATCTGCCGGGGAAAGTCGATGAAGTCGGCTTTTGGCCCCTAAGCTGACGGTCTGCATGACCACCGGCTCTTCGAGAGTAACCGGAAGTCCCTTGGCTCGGCCGCCGTGGACGGCTTTTGACCCACAGCCGATATGGGACCTAGCCCGACGCCAACCCAATATGCTTTGATGCCGAAATCACCAATCTGGGAGCAAGTCCTTGACGGGCGAACGGATGGAACGACGGCTGGCGGCCGTGCTGGCGGCGGATGTTGCTGGGTACAGCCGCCTGATGGGAATTGACGAGGAAGGGACGCTCGCCGGCTTAAAGACCGTCAGAAAAGTGATCGTTGATCCGTCTATAGCTTCTCACCGAGGCCGTATCGTCAAGACGACCGGCGACGGTATGTTGGTTGAGTTTGGCAGCTCAGTCGATGCGATCCGCAGTGCAGTTGAAATCCAACGTAGCATGGCTGAGCATAATCCTAATGGGCCACAGGATCGGCGTATCGAATTTCGTATAGGCATCCACGTTGGTGACATCATATTTGATGACAACGACATTTTCGGGGACGGTGTAAACATCGCCGCGCGATTGGAAGGTATTTGTGACCCTGGTGGAATTTGCGTATCAGCTGTCGTCTATGATCAGGTGGATCGCAAGATCGATGTCTCTTTTGCGTCGCGGGGTCTGCAAAAACTGAAAAATATTGAGCGACCGGTGGACATCTATTTTGCCGTACTTAACGAGGCGGTCGACGCTAGTCGGAGCGTCCCCTCGGCCCAGCAGGTACAATATTGTAGATCAATTGACGGTGTGCGACTGGCTTACTCGCGAGTTGGGACCGGGCCGCCTTTGGTAAAAACCGCAAACTGGCTTAGCCATCTGGAGCTCGATTGGGAATTGCCAATTTACCGCCACATGCTGGTAGAGCTTGCGAGGCGAAACACTCTTGTTCGTTACGACGCACGAGGAAGCGGCTTGTCCGATTGGGACGTAAGTGAAATGTCGCTTGATGCTTGGGTGATTGATCTAAAAGCTGTTGTTGATGCGTCCGGGTTGGAACGTTTTCCACTCTTCGGCTATTCACAAGGCTGCGCGGTCAGTGTGGCTTTCGCAAACCGCTACCCAAACCGTGTATCAAAGTTGATCCTCTATGGAGGTTTCGCTACCGGACGCTGCAAGCGGCCATCCGTGACCGAAGCAGACCTCGATCGCTACAATGCCACTAGAACGTTAATACGAGTGGGTTGGAATTCAGATGAGCCAACTTTCAGACAATTGCTGACATCACAGCTCGCTCCGACAGCGACCGTTGAACAGGCAGCCGCCTTCAACATCATGCAGCGAAAATCTACCTCGCCAGAGAACGCTGTTCGCTACTACGAGACAGTGAGCAATTTCGACATTACTGAGCTATTGCCCGAAGTTTCTGTACCCACGCTCGTCTTACATGCCCGAGAAGAAATTATGCAGCCCATAGAAGAAGGCCGCCGCCTAGCCGCAGCTATTCCTGGTTCGAGGTTTGTATCTCTCCCTGGCAAAAATCACGTACTGTTGGAAAACGATCCCGGAATGGCCCAATTTCTCGAGGAGGTAAGGCAATTTTTAGAAATGGGGTGAATGCGAGCACTTCCGGTTTTGTGAAGGGTTTCGGATGCCGGCCGCATGATTGACGGCGCGGCACATTCGGGCGGCCGGCGTCCGAAAGCCTCCAAGGGAGATGCTATGGTGCGGGCGGCGGCGGTGAGGACGGTGAGGATATGGCATTCATCGGCGCTGATGTGAACCGATGGAGCACCCCATGCAGAAGTTGAACGACCTGAGCCGATCCCTCACACCCCTCAAACCGGACGGTACGCTGATCGCTGTGATCGAGATGAGCCTGTCGAGCTGGCTCGTTGCGGGGATTGTGCCTGGTGTCGAGCGCCAGCCGTCGAAGAAGCTTGAGGTCGACGAGAACGCCTTGCTGAAGCTGCTCAATCGCTGGCGAGAAGAGGCGCGGAAGGCAGGACACCGCATCGAACGCATCGCGGTCGCTTTCGAGGCCGGCCGTGACGGTTTCTGGCTGGCCCGCTGGCTCAGGGTGCGCGACATCGAGGCGCATGTCATTCACGCATCGAGCATAGCGGTATCGCGCGAGCACCGGCGCGCCAAGACCGATCGTCTCGACACCGAACTGCTGAAACGCTCTTTTCTCGGCTGGTTGCGGGGCGAGCGTGATCACTGCAAGATGGTCGCGATCCCGACAATCAAGGACGAAGATGCCAAGCGCCCCACCCGTGAGCGCGAGAGCCTTGTCGGAGAGCAAAGTCGGATCGTCAACCGAATGAAAGCAGCGTTGATACGGCTCGGCATCCGCGGCTTCAATCCCAAGCTGAAGAAAGCCGCCGAACGCCTTGACGGCTTGCGCACCCCCGAAGGAGAGCCGATCCCGCCCAACACCCTGGCTGAGCTGCGTCGCGACATGGCGCGCCGGCGGCTCGTCAGCGATCAGATACGGCAGATCGAGGAGGCTCGCCTGGAGCGTCTCAAGCAAACGCCCAGTGATGGACCACACGCAATGGAGCGCCTGTTGGCGCGGGTAATCGGGGTTGGTGTCGAGACCGGCGACATGCTGGTGCAGGAGGTACTATCGCGAAGCATGCGCGACCGAAGGGCGATAGCGCGTTATGCCGGCCTCACTGGCTCGCCTGACGAAAGCGGCAGAAAACGCCGGGAGAGAGGGCTGACCCGTTCCGGCAATGCCCGAGTGAGACGAGGCATGATCGAATTGGCGTGGCGATTTCTCAGATTCCAGAAGGACAGCGTCTTGGCGCAGTGGTTTCGAACTCGTACCGAGAATGCCCGCGGGACGCGCAAGACCATGATCGTGGCCTTGGCGCGCAAGCTCCTGATCGCTCTGTGGCGACTCGTGCGGGAGGGCGTAGTGCCGGACGGCGTCGTTCTGCGGCCGGCATCATGAACGGAGGAAGGACACCCCAACAGTTTCGGCCTTCCGTCCGCCTGTGACGGTGTCGCCGATGACGGTTCGAGGTGGCGGGGTCCCGACGTGTTTCCTTGGCTTCGATGCCGAAAGGGAGAATGGGTCCGCCGCTTCGGAGCTTCGCTGCCGATGCGCATGACTGCATCATGGTTCGGGGTCCTTGGACCCACCGGATACAAGGTTGTGGCGCGATTGATCGCGCCCGCAAGCGGGCTCCCCTCCGATCGTCATCCCGATCGCACCAAGCGATGCCGTCGTGCTCGAAGCTGTCAAGGTGTGGCCTGGCAACGGCGGAGCCTGTCGTACGATTCGTGCGGCGGCCAACCTTGACAGCTTCTGCGCGCGCCAGCGCAAGCGAAGTGCGGGTCGGGACGAAGAAACGGCCTCAGATCGAACAAAGAAACTGACGAAGGAAAAGATGCGCCGACCTATCGCCTATTTAAACGCCTCCCTTGACAAAGCCCATACAAGGAAACCGCGCATGGTGGGCAGGAAAGTGCGGCGGGCTCTATGGGGATTTGAGCTCTGCAGGCGACCTGGCCGATGGAGTTCGAACCGGTGCAGCGGTCGGCACGACGCTGTCGCTATCATTGAATGGGCGGTGGGCGGCGTCGAACGCGATCAATGATGGACGGATGGGCGACGACCGATGAGCGTTCAGGTGCGCTCCGCCGTGGCCGGTCGATGAGCGGCGGGCATGGCGAGCAGCTTTGCAGAATGACGGTTGCGCGCTCATGACGTATCGATCCTGATGGCGCGGGTTGGCGCGGTCTGTTGATGGCTGGGCGTTGCGCCTCGCTCAAAGACCTCGATGACGATCATGCGACCGCCGCAGCATGGGCACGGCGGCTTGCCGGCGGCGATGGTCTCGGTGGGCTCATTCTCACGATCGCTGACGGCGAGCAGTTCGCGCGCGCGTGCGATATTGTCGGCGCAGGGGCCCCGCGCCAGCAGGCCGTAGTGGCGGATGCGGTGCAAGCCCTTTGGCAACACGTGGATGAGGAAGCGGCGGATGAACTCGAAGGTGGCGAGCGTCATCCGCTTGTGACGATTGCGGCCATCGACCCGATAATCCTTCCATCTGAAGGTGACGCCTTGCTGGTCGAGGGCGATCAGGCGGCTGTTGGCGATGGCGACGCGGTGTGTATAGCGCGACAGATAGGCCAGCACGGCCTGTGGGCCGCCGAACGGACGCTTGGCATAAACGACCCATTCCGTCTTGCGCGACGCTGCAAGCAATGCGGCGAATGATTGTGCTCCGGCGAGATGAGCGTCGTTACCGAAGAAGCTGAGGCGCCCGGCCTGGTGGAGGGCAGCAAGGCGACCCAGGAACAGGCGCCGGAACAGTCGTGAGAGCACGCGCACCGGCAGGAAGAAGCCCGGCCGGCAGGGTACCCAGCTCTGACCATCGAGGGAGATACCGCCGCCCGGCACGATCATGTGCACATGGGGGTGGTGGGTCATGGCCGAGCCCCAGGTGTGCAGCACCGACGTGATGCCGATCCTGGCCCCTAAATGCTTCGGGTCGGCGGCGATCGTCAGCATGGTCTCGGCCGAGACCTTGAACAGCAGGTCGTAGATGGCAGCCCTGTTGTGATAGGCGATGTCGGCGATCCGAGCCGGCAGCGTGAACACGACGTGATAATACGGCACCGGCAGCAGCTCGGCTTCGCGATCGGCGAGCCACTGCTTCGCCGCAGCGCCTTGGCACTTCGGGCAATGCCGGTTGCGGCAGGAGTTGTAGGCGATCGTCGTGTAGGCGCAGTTCTCACAGCGCGCGACATGGCCGCCGAGGGCTGCCGTGCGGCAGCGCTCGATCGCCGACATCACCTTCAACTGGTCGAGGCTGACGTGGCCGGCATGGGCCTTGCGCCACGCCGGACCATGGCTGCGGAGGATATCCGCAACCTCCAGAACCGGGCGGGACACGGGCGCCGTCAGCCGGGTGGCCGAGCCTCCTTCATCTTGATCGCGATGTGTTCCAGCGGACTCATCACTTCGCTGATCGTCTTGGTGGCGACCCGGGTATAGAGCGCCGTGGTGTCGAGCTTGGCGTGACCGGGCAGCACCTGGATCACGCGCACGTCGATGTTCTGCTCCAAGAGATGGGTGGCGAAGCTGTGCCTCAGGGTATGCAGCGACACGCGCTTGTTGATCTCCGCCATCTGCACGGCGGCATGACAGGCACGATTGAGCTGGCGCGTGGTCATCGGCTGCGCCGGATCGCGGCCGGGGAACAGCCAGCCCTGCGGCCGCGCCGCCTTCCACCAGGTCCGCAGCAGATCAAGCAGGTGCGGCGACAGCATGACGTTGCGGTCCTTGCCGCCCTTGCCCTGCTCGACGCGGATAATCATCCGCTTGCTGTCGATGTCGGCGACCTTGAGCGAGACCACCTCGGCGGCGCGCAGGCCGGCGCCGTAGGCCACGCTCAGCGCCGCCTTGTACTTCAGCCCCGGTGCCGCATCGAGCAGCCGCGCCACTTCCTCTGGGCTCAGCACCACCGGCAGCTTGCGCGGCTCGTGAATGACGTGGGTGTGCTCGACGATCTCGTGGCGCTTGAGCGTGACCCTGAAGAAGAACCGCAGCGTCGAGACGGTCTGGTTGATGGTCGGCACGCCAACGCCGCTCGATGCCAGATGCAGCTGGTAGCGCCGCACGTCCTCAAAACTCGCCGTATCAGGTGATCGCCCGAGAAACGCCGCGAAGTTCTTGACCCGTTGCACATAGTCATGTTGGGTCTTCGGCGCGAACTTCCGGATCGTCATGTCTTCGATCATGCGCCGGCGCAGCGGGCTCACTGCCTCGTCGGTCATGGGGATGCTCCTGTTTTGAGTGAAGGTTGCGAACCCCTCATCTCAAGACAGGACGCCTCGTTGCGCTATCCTCTCAGCCGTGCTGCCAGCCGTCGCGCCCTACCGCGCGAGCGGTTTAGTCCTCTGGCGCATAGCTGACGGTCTGCATGACGATCGCGAACGTCGGCTCTTCGAGGTGAACCGGAAGTCACCCGGCTCGGTCGCTATGGGCGGCTTTTGACCCAAAATGGGAATCAAAGCTCGAGCGCAGGTGAATCACCGAACGCAGCAGCACGCGCCGTGCCGGGTTGCTCGCGGCCGCGCGTTGCGGTCGGGCAACACTTTCTGGAAAAGCGTAGCGCCTACGGCTTCCGCCCATTGCGCATTTCCATTTTGATCCGAATGATCGATGCCGTCGCGTGCTGGGCGGTGCAACAGGGCTCGGATCGAGCCTTTGGAGGCTACGGGGTGATGAACCCGCGGCGAATTGCGACTCCGGAGTTGTGCGGGACGGTCGTTCTCGCAGGTTGGCTCCTTGCCTGGCTTGCCGGCTCTGCCGGCATCGGGAACAGCGGCGCAGTGTCCATCGAGGACCTCGCACCATCTCTCGCCGCCAACGCCGAACTGGCTGATACGCGACAGGCCACGGCAGTCGACAACGTCAGCAAAGTGAATGCTGAAGCAGCGATGGCTGCAGAACCCCTAACGGGGCCGGCGTCCGACACGATGGCCCCGCCGCAGGCAGGCGTCATGGGTAACGCTGTCGCCAACGCCGATGCGGCGATGGCGGTTGAATCGGTGCCGGCGACGCCCCCTGATGCGACAGCAACCTCGAGCGAGCCGAAGTCAATCGTCGTGGCTGCCTTGCCGGATTCGTCGCAGACGCTGCCGGTCGAAACATCGCCGGTGCAAGCGGCGACGGCGAGCCCGCCTCCAGTGTCTGGTGACACCGAGGAGGCCGCGAGACCCCTGGATATTTTCGAGGAGTGCCTCGTCGTCGATGTCTGCATCGACCGGTACCTGTGGGCGCTCTACCAGCGGACGCCGAAGCAAGACACCATCAGCGTACAAGAGCAGCGGAAAGTGACCGTCAAGAAGAAGCGCAAGACGGTGACTGTCACCAGGACGTTCACCAGGCGCGTCGATAACGATTTCACGTGGAAGGATCCGAAGGCGGCGGAGCGAATGGGCATGCCGATGATCGACTACGTGATTGGAGGGGTGGATCGGAGCTTCAAACTCAAGCTGTTTCACGCGCTCTACGCGGCGGAGCAGGCCGGGTTGGCGCCTGGCATCACCAGCGCGTTCCGCGATGACTACCGTCAATCGATCGCGAGCGGCCTGAAGGCGGCGTCCGACAAGTCATACCATGGCGGGAGCTTCCGCGGCGGCTATGGCCACGGGCTTGCCGTCGATGTCGTGAGCGTCAGAGGCGCGACGCGGGCGGAGCGTTGGGTCTCCACCGAGGCCCTTTGGAAATGGATCGATGCGCGTGGACCGGATTTTGGAATCGGGCGACCGTATCTCGATCGAGATCCACCACATGTCGCGCCGATCGACGGCAAGGAATACGCCGCTCACCGCGGCGGGACGAAAGCTCAGCACGCGGAAGCGGATCGCAAGAAGCGCGACCGGGGCGCTGTGCGGGTCGTGGCAAAACGATCAAAGACCGCAAAGGCGTCGAAGGGGAGAACGATCTGATCGGGTTCAGCTGCGCCTTCCAACACGACGCGGGCAACAATGCCTAGCAATCCCATCATCGTGCAAAAATACGGAGGCGTCTGTCTCGAAACACCAGCAAGAATCCGCGCGGCCGCGAGCAGTGTCGCCGATTTGCATGGCCGTGGTCATCGTGTCGTGGCGATCGTTTCAGCGATGGGCAAGACCACCGATGAACTCGTCAGGATGGCCTATCAGGTCAGCCCGCACCCCAATCGCCGCGAACTCGATATGCTCTTGACCACCGGCGAGCGCATCAGCATGTCCTTGATGAGCATGGCGCTGTCTGATCTCGGCGTGCCGGCGATCAGCTTTACCGGCAGTCAGGCCGGTGTCATGACCGACGGGTCCCATTCCTCCGCACGCATTCTGGACGTGCGGCCCATTCGCGTGCGCGAAGAACTCGATCGTGGACGCATCGTGGTTTTGGCGGGCTTTCAGGGCGTGAACCCGCTGACCAAGGAAATCACGACGCTTGGCCGAGGTGGCAGCGATACCACCGCGGTCGCCATGGCTGCGGCGCTCAAGGCGGAGTGCTGCGAGATCATCAAGGAGGTCGACGGAGTTTGCTCGGCTGACCCGCGCATCGTCGCGGACGCAAAACCCTTGCGTCAGCTGGATTTCGCATCCCTGTCCGAAATGTGCTTCTGGGGCGCCAAGGTCCTGCACTTTCGCAGCGTGGAGCTGGCCCACAGCCAAAACGTGCCTTTGGTCCTGAGAAAGTGGGGCGGCGCGCGACACAGCACGCAAGTGATGAAGGAGGTCGCAGACATGGAGAACGGAAAAGTCCTGGCCGTCAACTCGATGGCTCGCATCGAGCATGTGGAGATCGATTCGGCGGACCTCAATCAAGGCTTTGAGAAGTTCGCGCAGCATCTCCAGCAAAATGGCTTGCCTTGGCCGCAACTCCTCGCCTCGGCTTTCACCGCCGAAAAAACCCGCATCATGATGACTTGCGATTCTGAGACACTCGACGCGTTGCTGCGTACACTGGAACGGAGCAAAGACCTGCGCAAACAGCGCGAGACGCTGAGTTCGGTGAGCCTCACTTGCTTCGGCGGTATTTCCTCGGACCTGCCGTACAAGGCGGTTCAGATTCTGCAACGCCACGGAATCATCGCCGACAAGTATGTTTTGTCATCGCATTCGGTAAGCTTCTTTGTTCCGATGGAGAGCCGTGAGGCCGCGGTCATGGCTCTGCATTCGCTGATCTAGTTGAAATTTGGCAAGGGACGACGTTGCCCGGCCTCGCCATCAATACCAGCCGCGCCGACTATCGCGTGGTGAAGGAGTTCCGGATGATGCGCTTCACCGGTGAGCGGTGGCAGCCTTTCGGGCCGGTCGTCGCCGACTAGAGCCTTCCCCGTTCCGATTGAATCGGAACGGGATTCCATATCCATGGTTCAAACGCGTTTTCTTAACGCGAACCGGTACCGGCTTCGCTCCGGAGCGCTCGAGGCCGGATCATCGGATTGATCGATCGGCCTTCTCTGAGGAAATCCGAACCACTTATCAATGCCCGAGCCGCGCCTCCGTGCCGGCCAGCAGCCGCTGAATGTTGGCACGATGGCGCACGATCACGTAGATGCCGCCTGCGATCACCAGCAAGCGATAGGGCAACGGTTGCTCCAGGCCGCAGACGAGGACGATCGCCGTCAATGCCGCCAGCATCGAGCCGAGGGAGACAATCCGAAAGACAGCCACCACAGCGCCAAAGGCCGCCGCAGCGCCGAGGCCTACCGGCCAGGACATCGCCAGCAACACGCCGAGCCCGGTCGCAGCGGATTTGCCGCCGGTGAAATTCAGCCAGATCGAACGGCCGTGCCCTAGCAACACGGCAAGCCCGGCCAGGCAGACAGCCCAGGACACGCAGGTTTGCGGATCAAGCGCTGCCGGCGGCGTGACGGATGGCAAGGTGTACAACCAGGGATAAAACCAGCGGGCGAACAGGATTGCCGCTACGCCTTTCAGCACGTCGACAAGGAGCACCGCCAATGCGGGCCACTTCCCCAGGGTTCGCAATACGTTCGTTGCCCCGGTGGATTTGGAGCCATGCTGGCGGATATCGATGCCCCTCAGCAGCTTCCCCGCCAGATACCCCGTCGGCGTCGAACCGAGCAGATAGGCGATCGCCAGTCCAGCCACACCCGCGATCCAGAAGATCATGCCAGTCACCTCGATGCCCGCGGCGGCGATCAATCCTAACGCGGATGCCACCAGCGTCCGCCGATCACGACGCCTTCGGATGCGATCTTGCGATCGCCGGTCAGGTGCTCGCCGACCACATCGACATAGTCGAACGTCCCCTGCCGGACCAAGAGCAGCGTGGCGTCGCCGACGCTGCCCGGCTTGAGGCTGCCGAGCTCGGGCCGCCGCAATGCCATCGCGGCATTGACGGTGGACGCCGCGATCACGTCCGGCAGCGGCATCCCCATGCAGAGGAATTTCGACATCGTCGTCACCTGGTCGAATGCCGGGCCGTCGATGCAGAGCTGATGGATGTCGGAGGAGATGGTGTCGGGATAGAAGCCGTTGGCGAGCATCGCGCGCGCCGTCCTGAAGGCGAACGAGCCCTTGCCATGGCCGATGTCGAACAGCACGCCGCGCTCGCGCGCCTCCAGGACGACCTTCTTCACCGTGCCCTGCGCGGTCGCGGGCGTGTTGGGGAACGGACGGAACGCATGGGTCAGCACGTCGCCCGGACGCAGGCGCGCGAGCACCTCCTCATAGCTCGGCGGCGGATGGTCGATATGCGCCATCAGGGGCATGCCGACCTGCTCGGCAACTTCGAGCGCGATCTCGAGCGGCACCAGCCCCGAGGTGCCCGAGGCGAACAGGCCGACCCGCACCTTGATGCCGACGATCAGGTCGCGGTTCTCGTCGGCGACGCGCGCCGCATCGATTGGATTCATCAGCCGCAGCTCCTCGCTCTCGCCGACCATCACGCGATCCGAGAAGCCGAAGATGCCGGCGTGCGAGACGTGCAGATAGGCGAGGATACGGACCTGGCTCGGCTCGATCACATGCTTGCGGAAGCCGGCAAAGTTGCCGGGGCCGGCGCTGCCGGTGTCGACCGAGGTGGTGACGCCGGAGTTGCGGCAAAACTCCTCCGCATCGATGCCGAGCGAGGTGCCGCCCCAATAGACATGGGTGTGCAGGTCGATGATCCCCGGCGAGACGATCAGCCCCGAGACGTCGCGGACCTCGGTGGCGGGATCGGCTTGCAACTCACGGCCGAGCGCAGCGACCTTGCCCGCGGCAAAGCCGACATCGGTCACGGCATCGAGTTTCTGCGACGGGTCGATCACCCGTCCGCCGCGCAGGATCAAATCGAAAGGCATCGTGTTCTCCGGATTCGGTCCGGCACGATGGTCGACTTCGCCGGCGCCCGCAAGCCGCTCAACCGACCCGGGCCTGCTCAGAAACCGGCGCGGTCGCTGTCGCGCGATCCACGCCCTCGTCGGCGACCATGTCCGATCCCTTGTCCGCTTCGTTGGCCGACGCGACGATGGCCGCAATGGCAGGATTATGTGCCGCCTCCGAGGCAGCAATGGTCTCGCGGGCCCAGCGGTACGAGGATTCGAAGATTTCCTGATGGCGGTCGAAATCGGTGACGTCGATGCCGTCGGGCGTCGGGGGACGCATCACCATGTCGAGCGGCGTGGTCGGCAGCGTATCATAGCGCTGATGCGCGACGAGGCTTCGCCACAGCACGTTGACGGCGCTCGGCGCGGCCGGAAGCAATTTCTTGCGGAACGGCGTCAGTAGCGACGCAAACAGCTCTAGCCGCCCCGGCAGCGCGGCATAGTCGACGTCGAACATCTCGGTTGCCGGGTCGCCGAAATGGACCACCAGATTCGGTCCGCTCTTCATCTGGTGCATCTGCGCCAGCGGAACGTTGTCGACGAGGCATCCGTCGACCAGCATCGAGCCGTCCTTTGTATAGAACGGCGGCAGCAGACCGGGGATGGCGCTCGACGCCCGCACCGCGTGCCACAGCAGACCGGTGCGGATCAATTCGAGACTGTGCGTCGACAGATTGGTCGCGACCGCCGCGAACGGCCGCCAGCAGTCCTCGATCCGGCAATTGTGGCCGTACTGATCGGCGAGCGCGGCATCGAACGCCTTGTGGTCCAGCAAGGCGTAGCGCGGCCAGGTCGGGCGGCGGAAGCTGCGACTGGAGACGAAGATCTCATGCGTGCCGCGCTCGAGATGCTCGGCGTCGTAGTTCTTGGCAAAGCCCGCCGCCATCGCCGAGCCGACGCTGGTGCCGACAAAGATGTCGAACATCGCGCCGCGCTCACGAAACGCCTTGTAGACGCCGACATGCGCGGTGCCGAGGCTGCCGCCACCGCCGGCGACAAATCCGACGGCGCGACCGCACAGGAAGCGAACCAGGCTGTCGATGTCGAGCTGGTCCTCGAGCGCGACGTGATGATGCATGAAGCAGGGCAGCCGCGCCAGCCACGCCGCGGTGCCGCTGACCTCGTGGCGCCTGACGTCATGAACCCGGACGAGACGCCGCGTCGACGCCGGATGCACGGCGCAGGCGAAGCGTTCGATCTCGGTCAGATCGGGCGTCGGCGCATGGCCACGGCAGGCGAACACGACAAGATCGGCCTGGCGGATGGTTTTGCGCGCCCACTCCGATGCGTCGGGACCACCGAAATAGGCCACCAGCGGCGCGTCGTACTCGATCCTGTTGAGCCAGTCGGCGACCTCGGATGCGTCGAGCGCGCGGCCGGGAAACATCGCCTGGACCCGCGCGAGGTCGACGATCTCGGCACCCGCAGCGGCAAGGCCTTCGCGCAACCTGTGCTCAAAGGCGGCAGGCACCGGTTCCCGTCCGCCCGGGATCAGCGCGACAGTGCGCGCCTTCGGCGACGCCCGGAGCGGCAACAGACGCGCGGTCTCGGTGGCAAACCGCCGCGCGAGCGCAGCCAGCAGCGCCTCGACGATCTCGGGCGTTTCCCGCGCCAGCGTCGTATAGGCGGCGCGCGTCAACACCAGCACGCTGGTGTCGCGGATCGCAATCACGTTGGCCGTGCGCGGGATATTGGCAAAGAAGCCGATCTCGCCGACCAGTTCGCCGGCGCGAAGTTCCGCGATCGGTTCGGGATGACTGGTTCGGTACACCGCGAGCGCGCCATGCAGCACCAGGAACAGCGCGTCGGAGGCGCCGCCCTGCTCGACCAGCAGCTCGCCGCGCACGAGGTCGCGCCGGGTCATTGCGCCAAAGGCGATCAGCCGCTGCTCCGCGCTGAGGGTTCTGAACAGCGCGAAGTCCTCGGACACGTTTCCCCACGCAAACGTCGCGCTCGGCGGCACACGGTTCGAATGCATGATCCGATGTTAGCGCCGGGCCGTCGTCCCGGCGAGCGATATCAGGGCCCAATCGGCCGCACCCTGGACACAAATCCTTGGGAGCACTGCAGCAGGATTTGCAGCATCCGCGATCTGCTTCACCCGACCAATTCCGGCCACGGCACGATGGTCGACTTCACCGTCTTCATCGCCATTGCGTCGGCAACCGCGCGGGCGACGCCGTCCTCGGTGAACGGATAGATCGTCTGCATGTCGAGCCAGGGATATTTGTTGCGCGTGCGGTAGAGCATGTCGACGCCGAGCGGCAGGTCGTTGCCGGTAAAGCCCCAGGAGCCGAGCACGTTGAGATCCTTGGTGCAGATGCGGTGCCACGAGGTGTTGATCGAGCCGGCATCGGTGAACTGCCCCATCTCGACATAGGTGCCGCCGTCGCGCAGCATCTCGATGCCCTCGGGGCCGGCGGTCGGATGGCCCGAGCAGTCCATGACGAGGTCGGCGCCGAAACCGCCGACGATGTCACGCACCGCCTCGATGCGCTGCTCCGGCGTCTTGAGCTGCTCGATATCGACGGTCGCCTCGGCGCCGAACTTGCGCGCCAGCGCAAGGCGCGGCGCCTCCGGCGCGCCGACGCAGATCACGCGCCCCGCGCCCATTTCCTGCGCGGCGGCGACCGCGAGGATACCGATCGGCCCCGAGCCCTGGATCACCACCGTGTCGCCCCAGCTGAAACCGCCGGCGCGGGTGGCGCGGTTGAAGGCGCGGATGCAGGAGGTCAGAGGCTCGGAGAGCGCGCCGAGCCGCAGCGACATGTCGTCGGGCAATTTGTAGATCTTGGTGCCGGGCAGCATGTCGAGATCGACATAGACATATTCAGCCCAGCCGCCCCACATGTGCGGCGCCTTGTCGAAACCGAGATAGCGGCCGTAATAGACCGGCGTCAGGCATTTGTTGGCGCTCTCGGGATAATGGATGCAGTAGTAGCAGCGGCCGCACGGCATCAAGGGCGGGATCATCACCTTCGATCCCACCTGCAGCGGCTTGCTCATGAAATCCTCGGTGAACTCCGCGCCGCATTCCACGATCACGCCGCCGAGCTCATGGCCGAGCGTGAACGGCCACGGCAACGGCTTCGGCCAATGTCCCTTCAGGATGTGCAGATCGGTTCCGCAAACGCCACAGGCACCCACCTTGATCAAGGCCGCCTTTTTGCCGATTTCCGGCCATGGCACTGTCCGGATTACCGGCTTGGCTCCAGGTCCATCATGCGTGCAGACGCGGATCTGCTCCATCGGTTCGCTCTCCCTGTCCTTGTCGTTGGGCCGGGTTCGGCCGAGCCGACTTTAAGTCAGGACGATTGGGATGTCATGAAGGCCTGTCATGAAGGTCTTGATGACAGACCTTGGCGGAACGAGGCGCTTCTCGTCCTGGCGGAGTATTTTCCGCAAGGAGGCATCGATTGTGAAAGCAGCCGAGGGCGAATTGGCTGGTAGCATTGCGGGGAATGACACCATGAATCCTGGTATCGAAGGTATCGTCGGCATGTACGTCAAGTTGGGCGAACTGGACACGCTGCAACGGATGAAGGAGCATCGACAGGGCTTGCTGGACCAATGCGTCGATACGGCGAATTTCAGCTTCGATGTGACGAGATCGATCTACAGGAGCGACCTCGAGGTGATCGAGGCCGGCATCGAGAGTCTGTATGGCGAGATCACCGGCCATGTCGACGTCGTCAACGAAAAAAGGATTTCCGGCTGGGCGCTGTACAACCAACACCCCGACAAGAGGGTCGCGATCGATATCTACTTCAACGGCAATCTCGTTGGCGAAGTCGTCGCCGATCAGTTCCGCAACGATCTTCTCAAGCTCAACAAGGGCGATGGACACCATGCCTTCGTCTTCGTGCCGCCAAGCGAATCCTATCAGCCGCCGCTGCAGATTGAGGTCCGCGCGGCGAAACGAAAGATGCTGAAAGCCGTGGCTGTTGAACCACCAGCGGTGGCAGTCGAACCGGAAACGGCTGTCGAACCGGAAATGGACGCCGAGGCCAAATAACCTCACCGCGCCGCTTCCGCACACCCCGTATCCGCCGGGCGCCGTCACCTAGGTGAATCCGCCGCAGACGCCAATATGGGCTGCGACATGACGGACGTGCGCGGCCGATTGACAGCGACGATCGCTTCACCGCAACCTGCGATGCAACCTCAGGTGACGGAATGAAGCCGCAACCCGGCTCGGAGCGAATCTTCGTGGACGCCAGCACCGATCCGCTGGACGGGCGCGTGCGATGGGCGCCGGCGAAGTCGCTGTGGCTTGGCAGCATGACCGCGGTCGCGATCATCCTCGGGCCGCTGCTGTTCACGTGGAGCGCGTTCGCATTATTCATCGTCACCAGCGCGATCACGCTGTGCTTCGGGCATTCGGTCGGCATGCACCGCCGCCTGATCCATGCGAGCTTCGACTGTCCGCTGTGGCTGGAGCGGCTCTGCGTCTATCTCGGCACGCTGGTCGGGATGGCCGGCCCCTACGGCATGGTGCGGCTGCACGATTTCCGCGACTGGGCGCAGCGCCAGACGGCGTGTCACGACTACTCCTGCCACCGCGCGGGTTTCTGGCGCGACGCGTGGTGGCAACTGCACTGCACGCTGGTGCCGAAACACCCGCCCGAATTCCGGCTCGAACGGCGGCTCGCCGATGACCCCTTCTACGCCTTCGTCGAGCGAACCTGGATGTGGCAGCAATTGCCCTGGGCGATCCTGTTCCTCGCGATCGGCTCGTGGAGCTGGCTGGTCTGGGGCATCTGCGTCCGCGTCGCCGTCTGCGTCACCGGTCACTGGCTGATCGGTCATTACTCGCATCGCAAGGGCGGACAGACCTGGATCATCGAAGGCGTCGCGGCCCAGGGCTACAATGTCGGCATCGCGGGCCTGATCAGCATGGGCGAAAGCTGGCACAACAATCACCACGCCTATCCCGGCTCCGCGAAGCTCGGGCTGCTGCCGGGTCAGATCGACCTCGGCTGGTGGTTGATCAAGGCATTCGAAGCCGCAGGACTCGCGAGCAACATCAAGACGCCGGACGATCTTGCGCCCCGCCCGGGCGCGCGCCGCGTCGACGAACCAGGCAACGCCGATACAGTCGCGCCGCGACATCGCGGCCGCGCATTGTTCCAGTAATCCGCAGCCGCGCATCTTCCGTTGCGGATCGAACGCCACGCAGCTATATACGCCGCGTCGGAAAAGGCAGACTTGGCTTGGTAAGCCCAAGTCCTTTCGAGAACGAAAGTCCTTTCGGAAACGAAGTCCTTTCGAAAGCGAAAGCTCTGGTCTCCTGCCTCGTGCATGAGATCCCCACGACGAACACCGGACGCCATCCAGGCGCCCAATGTTCGTCCGTGTGGTTCTCAACCCGACGAACCGCTCCGGTCGAACACCGACAAAGGAGCAGTTCATGCACGCCAGCCGCCCCCTTCCCCATGATGTCGTGATTTCCGGTGCCGGCCCCGTCGGCTTGATGCTCGCCTGCGAGCTGCGGCTCGCGGGGTGCTCGGTCCTGGTGCTGGAGCAGGCCGCCGACCCGCATTCGCCGCTGAAGCGGCTGCCCTTCGGCATGCGCGGCCTTTCGGCGCCCAGCATCGAGGCGTTCTATCGTCGCGGGATGCTGGATGACATCGCGGTGGCTCAGCGTGTGCAGGATGGCACGGCCAGTACGCCAAACGGCACACATTGGATGCAACATCCGCGCCGCCCGGCCGGCCATTTTGCCGGCATCCAGTTCTTTCACGATGATCTCGACACGTCGAAATGGCCGTTTCGTCTGCCGAGCCCGGCAGGCACCAGCATGGCGGTCGAGATGGAGGCGCTCGAATCCGCCCTCGCCGCGCGCGCAACCGCGATGGGGGTTGAGATCAGGCGCGACCTGAGTGTCGATGCGTTCGATCAGTCGGACGACGGCGTCACCGGTCGCGCCGGTGCCGAGACGTTCCATGCGCCCTGGCTGGTCGGCTGTGACGGCGGCCGCAGCATGGTGCGCAAGGCCGGCGGCTTTGAATTCGTCGGCACCGATCCCGAGTTCACCGGCTATTCGGTCGAGGTCGAGATATCAGATCCGGACAAGCTCCGTACCGGCCGTCACTACACGCCGACGGGCATGTATACCTACGCACGGCCCGGCACGATCGCGACGGTGGAGTTCGACGGCGGCGCCTTCCACCGAACCCGGCCGATCACGCGCGAGCATGTGCAGGCGGTGCTGCGCCGCGTCTCCGGCACGGACGTCACGTTGACGGCGCTCCGGCTTGCCACCACCTGGACCGATCGCACCTGTCAGGCGACGGATTACCGCAAGGGCCGCGTGCTGCTCGCGGGCGATGCCGCGCATATCCATTCTCCGCTCGGCGGCCAGGGGCTCAATCTCGGGCTGGGCGATGCGATGAACCTCGGCTGGAAGCTCGCGGCCACGATCCGCGGCGACGCACCGGTGGACCTGCTCGACAGCTACTCGCGTGAGCGGCATCCGGTGGGCGCGCAGGTGCTGGACTGGTCGCGCGCCCAAGTCGCGCTGATGCGGCCAAGCCGAAGTTCGCGCGCGCTCGAAGCCATCATCCGCGACCTGATCGCGACATCAGACGGCGCGACCTACTTTGCCGAGCGCGTGTGGGGCGTTACGCTGCGCTACGATCTTGGCAGCAACCATCCGCTGGCGGGCCGCAGCGCGCCCGACTTCGAGCTCGCCTGCGGGGCTAAGCTCGGCGAGCTGCTCAGGGATGGTCGCGGCCTGCTGCTGGACTTTGATCGGCGCGCGCCCCTGCAAACGCTTGCCGATCGCTGGCATGGGCGGATCGGCTATGTCGCATGCGAGGTCGGCGATCGGCTCGGCTTGAGGGCGGTGCTGGTGCGACCCGACGGGTTTGTGGCTTGGGCCACAGACATTGAGCCGGATCTGGAGGAAACTGCTCAAGCCGCATCGCGATGGTTCGGAGAACCTGACGCGGCACATGAATGAGCCTGACGTCCTCGGGTACGGTGCACGTGTTCGTCGCTCGTCTCTCTCGCTCCGTGTCCGAGTTCCCTTTCACAACCGTAACGCCCCGTTAACCCTATCAGCCTTAGGGTCGTCGGGGCTCCGAATGGACGGTGGCCGGGTTTGTCGTGATGTCGTTTGCACAGAAGAAAACTACCGTCGTCCCCGTAGCCGAGGAGCGGCGGCGCTTCCAGCGCGTCAAGGTGCACCTGCTCGGCCGCTACATGCTGCCCGACCGGCGCGAGTTTCCCTGCCAGATTATCAACATGTCGCCGGGCGGCCTAGCTTTGCTGGCGCCGGGCATCGGCAATGTCGGCGACCGTGTGATCGCCTATCTCGACCATATCGGCCGGGTCGAGGGACGCATCACCCGCATCATCGACAACGGCTTTGCGATGACGATCGGCGCCACCGCGCGCAAGCGCGACAAGCTCGCCGCACAGCTGACCTGGCTCGCCAACCGCGACATCCTCAATCTGCCCGAGGATCGCCGCCACGACCGTATCGTGCCGCGCAACCCGATCGCCCTGCTGACCCAGGAAGACGGCACGCGGATGACCTGCCGCATCATCGACCTTTCCTTGTCCGGTGCTGCGATTGCTGCCGAGAACCGCCCGCCGCTGAAATCGCTCGTGATGCTCGGGCGGGTACAGTCCCGCGTGGTGCGAAATCTCGAGGAAGGCTTCGCGCTCGAGTTCGTCCACGAGCAATCGGCGGAAACGCTCGAAGAGAGCGTTACCGCGAGGTAAAGCGAAAACCGCTCAAGACCCCTTTTTTGGCCCGCGAAGGCGGCCACCGGTGCACCGGTGGCCGCCTTCGGCGCGTTTGGCCCGGTGAAAATCGGCGGTTAACGGCCGCAGCGTTTGGCGCAACAAATCGCGCTGGCGCAGCGCGCGCGGCGTTAATGCATAAAATTTGAATCAATTGCAGTTGTTTCAAATTTTACACGAATTCGATTCAAGTACAGTTCGAATTCGCCGCAGGTTTTACCAGTATTCGCGTCAAATCTACTTTGCGTACTTAGCGGCGGCGCAAAAGCTTTGTGCGAAACGTGGTCCCAACAAGAAGAACGGGGGCCACGATGTTTGGGTTCAGGGGACAGGGGAAAGGTTTGGCGGTTGCCGCCATTCTGTTTGCGACGTGCGTGTCGGCCAAGGCCGGCGACGTGGTCTACGCCAGCCTGGGTGACGTTGCGCGTTCGCCGATCGGCTGGGTCGAATTCTGTGCCGACAATCCGGGCGAATGCCGCGGCGGCGCGACGCAACCACGCGACATCGTGTTGTCGCAGACCGCTTGGCGGGACCTCGTACGGGTCAACAAGTGGGTCAACGAATCCATCAAGCCGATGACCGACATGGATCATTGGGGCGTGATCGAGAAATGGTCGTTGCCATCCGACGGTTACGGCGACTGCGAGGACTACGTGCTCCTGAAGCGCAAGATGCTGATGGACGCCGGCTGGCCCCGCGAGGCGCTGTTGATCACGGTGGTCCGCGACAAGAAGGGCGAAGGCCACGCAGTGCTGACGGTGAAGACCGACAAGGGCGAGTTCGTGCTCGATAACCAGAACGAGAGCATCGTCGCCTGGACCGACACTGGCTACCGCTTCGTCAAGCGGCAGTCGCAGGGCGATCCCAATGTGTGGGTCTCGCTCGGTGACAACCGCCCGGCAGTTGCAACGGCAAGCTCGCGCTGAGCAGAACAGGAAATTTCGAGTTCGCGACCCGGTCACATCCCCACCCCTCCCCGTCCCAGACCGGTTCGCGCGCGGCCACCCTTCCCCCAAAGGGTGGCCGCACCTTTTTTGAGCGGCGTCGACCGACGCCTAGTGTGCTGAATGCGAAGTTCGTGCGATTTCGCGGCAGCCACTTTCACGAACTTCACATTTCATAAAGCACACTAGAATCATAAGTTTGCTATGTGTCCTTATCGAATCCGAAGTTCGCTCCGAAGGTGCGGCAAATGATGCGAACTTCGGATTCGGGACACTAGAAGAACCGCTCGAGAAACGCCGCGGTCTCGTCTGAGATGCCGACGATCTTGTTGGTGGCCTGGCGATAGAATTTGAAATTCAGCTCGGTCTCGGGCCGGCCGTCGCCGCGCGGGCGATCAGGCCGCTGCCGCCCTCGCTCGCGAACACGAACACGATGTCATCGGCCGCGATGTGCTTGCCGCCGTACATGGTCTTCTGCGCGGTGAAGGTGAACACCTTCGCCCGCGGATTTCGGATCTCGGTCTTGATCGCAAACGCCATCGCCTTCCTTCACCGGCTCGCTTTGCCATCCACGTCGGCGGCTTGACATCCTAGCATCGGCGATATTGAATTGAATTCAATTCAGCTTATGGGGCCACGATGGACGCGGCGAGCCTCGGGACACGGGAACGGCTGCTCTCGGCAGCGCAGGCCGAGCTCATCGAGGGCCATGGGCACCTCGAGATGCAGGCCGTCGCAAGGCGGGCGCAGGTCTCGGTCGGGCTCGCCTACCACCACTTCGGATCGAAGGCCGGCCTGATCGCCGCCGTGGTCGAAGGCTTCTATGAACAACTTGATGCGGCGGCGTTCGGCGGTGCCAAGCTGTCCGCCACGGACTGGGCGGACCGGGAAAAGGAGCGGATCGGCGCCTATGTCGCCTTTCACTATGACCACCCGTTTGCGCCCCTCGTGATCGGACCGCTCAGCCGCGCGCCCGAGGTGCTCGATGTCGAGACCGCCTTCACCGGCCGGCAGCTTGACGCCGGCGCCCGCATGATCGAAGCGGCCCAGCGCGACGGGATCGTGCCCGGCGGCATCGACCCTCACCTCACCATCGCGCTGATGATCGGCGGCATCCGCCAGGCGCTGATCGGCGCGCTCACGAGCGAAAGACGGCCGGATCCGGCAAGGCTGACCGGCGACATCTGGGCCTTCATGGCCGCCGCGCTGCGCTTACCCGCCAAACCCATGTCCGCGCGGCCAAGAGCCACGCGGCGCAGCCGCAGCTAAGCTTCAGCCAGAACCCGAACATCGGTGGCCATCTTGTTCAATCCGCACGATTTTCACGCACCGCAATCGTCCTACAGCAAGCCGGATCTGCTGCGCTCGAGCGAAGGCGGCTATTTCGGCCCGGGCAATGCGCAGCTGCCGGCACCGCCGATGCTGATGATGGACCGCATCACCGAGATCAGCCTGGACGGCGGCGCGTTCGGCAAGGGCCATGTCGCTAGCGAACTCGAGATTGCGCCAGACCATTGGTTCTTCGCCTGTCACTTTGCCGCCGACCCCGTGATGCCCGGATGCCTCGGCCTCGACGCCATGTGGCAGATCATCGGCTTCTGGCTCGGCTGGTCGGGCTCGCCCGGCAAGGGCCGCGCGCTCGGGGTCGGCGAGGTCAAGTTCAGGGGGCACATCACGCCGGATGTCAGGCTGGTGCGCTATGAGGTCGACATACGCCAGGCCAGGCGCGGCCGGCTGGTGCTGGGCATCGCCGACGGCCGGGTGCTCGCAGACGGCGCTTGCGTCTATCTGGCAAAGGACATGCGGGTCGGCCTGATCGCGCCCAGAGGCTGAATTCGGGGAGGTTGAGTTCGGGTCGGCCAGAGGCCGATCGTGCCTCGAGCAGGCCGGGCAGCACGGTCGAAAACTAACATATGATACAAATTTCGCTGCTGCCGCAGTGGTCTACACACCCCCCGGTTTTGCCCGCGCCGGGGTTTGTGCTATTTCGGACCTTTCAATTGATGTCCGGTTGTTGGTCGCATGGTCGAACTTGCCCCCCGGAATTCACAAGCCAGCAGCCTGATTGGCGTGCAGCCGATTGCGATCGGCGCCGTGGCGCTGGTGCTCGTGCTGTTCGGGATCGGCTCGATCGCGCTGTGGCGCGCCTACACCGGCAACGTGCCGGAGACCGACCGCATGGTCGCCGCGCGGCAGTTGCAGGCGCGGACCGCGCAGGTCTCCGAGGCCCTGGTGGAAAAGACCAAGGGCATGGAGGCGACCCAGCAGGAATCCATCGACCAGCTGCAGGAGGTGCAGGACCAGCTGCAGACCATGCGCAAGCAGCTCGCCTTGCAGGCGGCCGATGCGAAGAGGCTCTCCGACCAGGTCGCCGCGCTGACCGAACAGGTCGAGGGTTTGCGCCAGTCGCTGGCGAGTGCGCAGGCCAACGAGCCGGCCGCCGAGCCCGCGCCGCGCAAGCGCTCGAAGGCCACCCGTAGCGCCAACCGGAAGCGCCACAGGTCGCGCGGTTGACGCCCCCGCAGACCCCGCTCACCCAGGTGACCAGCCATAAAAATGCGCCAAATCCCGAGCAAGATCATCAATTAACGGGAACTTTCGCGCTCGAGGGCTGCCGGCGGCGGCCGATCATGAGTGCCCGTTACCGTGAATTAATCCTGACTTTGTGAACTGGTTCACATATCGGCCTTCGAATCCGAGTCATCTTCGAATGACCGGATGGCGTGAGCCGATTTCAATATCCGGGGCTGGCAAGGTCGTTGACGGTATACTACGTCGACGGCCTTGTTTTTTGGGGTCCTTGAATCCCGCTCGGGACCGCCCACCAGGAAAGCTCCGGCTCGAGATCCCGAAGGCGGCCCTCGCCGCGCGAAAGACGCAGATCGCCTGAAGAAACACGGCGTGCTCGGCTGACGACTCTGTATGCGCAGCATCACCGCGGCCAAAGCCGCGACGAACGGAATTGCCGCCCTATTCGGTGCGATCGCGCAAGACGCGACCACCTCGCAGTCGCAGCCGCGCAAGCTTCGGCTCGAGCTCGCGCAGCATGTAGATCAGCGCAACGGCAAGGCTCGCAACAACCACCATGAGCAGCAATGTCAGGTCAGGAATGGTCAGCATCTTGGATGTCCTCTGGGCCCGGCTTCAATCGCGGCCGGGCCATCTGTTTTCGCGGCGCGCTCACGCACGGACTGCTGCAAGGCGGTGCAAGCTGCATACCAGTGTCCCGAATCCGAAGTTCGCATCATTTGCCGGACCTTCGGAGCGAACTTCGGATTCGATAAGGACACTAGCAAACTTATGATTCTAGTGTGCTTTATGAATGCGAAGTTCGTGAAAGTGGCTGCCGCGAAATCGCACGAACTTCGCATTCAGCACACTAGTGCGCGACAGACAACGCGGCGGCCGGGCATCGAAACGCCGGCCGCGCCGATCATTGCAAGACCATCAGCATGGCGAGCGAATGGACCGCCCATGCATGAGCGAATGGCTCAATTGCAAACCTGCACCGGCCGAACGCGCCAGCCATACGGTGTCATCACGCCGCGGCGCACGACGTAACAACCGCCGTAACCGTAGCCGTAGCCGTCGTCATAGCCGTAGCCGGCGTAGTATGGATTGCCGTAGTAGCCGTCATAGTAATCGTAGGCGCCATAGCCCACCCCGAAGCCGACCGCTGCCGCCGCGAGCGGATAGCCCCAGCCACCCCAGCCGCGTCGATAGTAGCCGCCGTTCCAGCCGCCACCACGCCAGCCTCCGCCGTGCCAGCCGCGGCCGGCCCAACCGCCGCCGCCGATCGCAGCCGACCGGAAGCCACCGCCTCCGCCCATCGCCCGGAATGCAGCGCCGCCGCCGTGGAAGCCGCCAAATCCGCCACCGCCGCGGAAGCCGCCGCCACCATGAAAGCCGCCACCACCGAAGCCACCGCGTGCCGACGCAGCATCGACGGTGAACAGACCGACCGAGGCCGTCGCCAGCAAGGCAATCATCGTTTTACGCAACATTACCCGTTACTCCTCTTTTCAAAGGCTTTGTTTTCAAGCCTCCTCCGCCGCGTCCTGCGTATGCTAGCTCAATCTAGGACCGCGGCTTCTACCGCGCGCCTATGTCGCGCTCACATCTGCGCGACCCGCGTTCATCAAAGCACGGCCTTCAGAAGTTAACAGCCGCGGCAGATGCCTTTCGTACGGCGCTCGACTTTTTCGTTCTCGTCGGCGATGGCCTTGTCGACGCTCTCGGTCGTCGATGCCGATCCGGTGGTAACGCCTCTGCCGGTATTGGGGCCGCCGGAGGATTGCGCGGTCCCGGCGCTGTTGGTCCCGGCCGGCGGCGACGTGGCTTGCGGCGATGTCGGGCTGGCTGACGAAGGGCTGCCGGTCCCGGCGCCGCTCCCGGTACCTTGGGCGACGGTAACCGCGGGCGTCAGCACAATCGCGATTGTCGCGAGCGCGGTGGTGACAGATAATTTGCGCATGGCAATTCTCCCTTGCGGACGTCAACGAGTCCGCAAAACGCCGGTTCCCGCAGGCGTTGGAGCAATACAGTTTGGGAGCAATGCAATTTGCGCAAGCTGATCGAGTTTGACGACGACACTTTCGACAAGCTGAAGCAACTCGGGCGCGACCGGATGGCGACCTTGCAGGAGCTCGCCGACGAAGCTTTCGCCGACCTGCTCAAGAAGCACGGCATTCCGATCGACCTGAAGGATGCGCTGCGCAAGAGCGCAAGACTTCAGGAAGCAACAAGACTTCAACAGGCAACGAGACCGCAAGGCGCAGCGAAGCCTCGCCCCGCCGCACCGAACGCCGCGCGCAAGCGCGGCCGCAAGCGCTGAAGCTTCAGCCGATCTTCTTCAGTCCCGTTTTGTATTGCGGGCCCCTGATGGCGTAGGACTTCGCCGGCCGCGACAGCGCTTCGGCCTGCGCAGCGTCAAGCGTACGCACCACACGCGCGGGCGCACCGACGATCAGGGAATTTTCCGGAAACTCCTTGCCCTCGGTGATGACGGAGCCGGCACCGACCACGCTGCCGCGCCGGATCCGCGCGCCGTTCATCACGATCGATCCCATCCCGATCAGCACGCCGTCTTCCAGCGTGCAGCCGTGCACGATCGCATTGTGGCCGATGGTGACGTTGTTGCCGATGCTGAGGGGAAAGCCGGGATCGACGTGCAGGGTGGAATTGTCCTGGACGTTGGAGCCCTCGCCGATCTCGATCCACTCATTGTCGCCGCGCAGCACGGCGCCGAACCAGACGCTCGCGGCGGACTTGAGGCGGACCTTGCCGATCACCACGGCATTGTCGGCGATGAAATAGCTGCCGTCGGCGGGAAGATCGGGCGCCTGCCCGTCGAGTTCGTAGATCGCCATTGAGGTCTCCCTGGAGCGTTTTCGAGCGAAGTGGACACCGGTTCGCGTGAAGAAAACGCGTCGAAACGAAAATCCAGAGCTTCGGTTTCTGATTCAATCAGAACCGAAGCCCTGATCGCAGGAGACCTTGGCACGACGGCCGACATGGTTTCAAGCAAGCGCGACCGTGATCGGCCGCGGATCATGATCGGATCAGGCCAGCACGCCCGCAGCGCGCAGCGTCATCACGAAGAAGGTGCCCGACATCAGGCTCCAGAAGCCGGAGATGACGGTTGCCATCATCACGAATTCGAAGCGGCGGCGCTCGATGCGCGCCCCGCGCAGCGTGTTGCGCATGATGATGAACGGTGCGGCGAAGACGAGGAACGGGACCGCGGCGAAGGTCTTCGGCGCCGCGCCCTCCTGCAGCAGACCGAAACCGGCCGGGCGCTCCGCCATCGCGTGGTAACCGTTGGCCAGCGCGCCCGCGAGCGCGAAACCGATCAAGAGCGAGAACAGGGAATTCAAGGTATCGGGCGACATCGGAACTTCCGCTACGCAACAGGCCACCCGCCCTGCTTCGCAGAATTGGCAGCCTGCCGCCACATCATCCTTAAGGAAAGGTTAACCGGACACATCAGGCGCGGCGTTTGCGCATGGCCATTCGGTCCCGGATTCCATTGGAATCGTACGGAAATTCCCCGCTACGTGGCATATTCGGCAGATGATTCGGCCACTCCCGACCTGATCTCAGCCTCGCTCATGACGCTTCTCTCGACCGCCCAACATCTCGCCCGCGACACCCGCCGCAACCCGCGCGCGCATCTCGTTCCGATCATCGCCTCGGCGGTGATCGCGGCGGGCGCGGTCGCGCTTGTCGCCTATCTGCTGTGGCCGACCTACACGACCATCCCGCCGAGCGATCCGTCGCGGCTGCCGGTGAGCGTCGGCGGCACGCTGTTCAACGTGCCGACGATGGCGGTGCGCATGAAGATCCAGCGCCACTCCGGGCCGCAGGAGCGCGTCGATTTGAGCTTCCTCTATCCGTCGCTGGACGCGCCCGCCGCGCCGAAGCACTACAGCGCCGATACGGTCGATGACAAGGTGCAGCCGATCGACAGGATCTTCGTATCGATCGCGGCGCACCACGATTCACTCGCGCCGGACATGCGCCTGCGCACGATCTATCCGCGCTATCTCGACGAGCGCGCAAACATGGATGACGGCCTGACGGCGCGCGCGTTCCGCGACGGCACGCCCTATGGCGGCGAGGACCTGTTCACCGCGAGCGAGCCGCAGCTGACCGCGCGCTGCACGCGCGACACCTCGACGCCCGGCATGTGCCTGAGTGAGCGGCGCATCGACGGCGCCGACCTGATCTTTCGCTTTCCGCGCAGCTGGCTCGCGCAGTGGCGCGACATCGCCACCGCGATGAACCGTCTCTCCGCGCAGATGCACAGCGCGAAGGGATGACACTGTCATTGCAAGCGGAGCGACGTGTCCGCGAAGGATGGTCGCTCCAGCGCAAGATCGCTCTGCAATTTTGTCGCGAGTTCGTCGTAACGACGTGTGAAGGCGAGGCTGTTCCGCCTTACTCGGCCAGATCCTCTTCCAGGATCGCCATCTGGAACTGGAACGAGCGATCATCGTCCTCGTCGTCGACGAACAGCACGCCGATGAACTCCTCGCCGATATAGACCTCGGCCGAGTCGTCCTTCTTGGGCCGCGGCACCACGCGGATCTTGGGATTGCTGAACACGCGTTTGAGATACGCGTCGAGCTTCCTGACTTCCTGAACGTCCACGGCCGTCTCCAATCGGGTCGATGATTTTCGGGGGAGTTTTAGGACGAGACGGCAAAGATCGCCAGAGCCTTTTCAGGCTTTGGCGACGTGATGTTGCGCACACGACTCTTGCTTGGGCGCTTTTTCGCCGCGATCAGAAAGCGAGTGAAATCAAAGCCCGATCGCGCCGAGCATCTGGTCCATGGTGCGCGACGGCTCGGCACAGCCGGCCTCGCCGACGATTTTCGCCGGCACGCCCGCGACCGTGACGTTGTGCGGTACCGGCTTGACCACGACCGAGCCGGCCGCGATGCGCGCGCAATGACCGATCTCGATATTGCCGAGGATCTTGGCGCCGGCGCCGATCAGCACGCCGTGGCGGATCTTCGGATGGCGATCCTCGTTCTCCTTGCCGGTGCCGCCGAGCGTGACGCCATGCAGGATCGAGACATCGTCCTCGATGACCGCCGTCTCGCCGCAGACGAAACCGGTGGCATGATCGAGGAAGATGCCGCGGCCGATCCTGGCGGCCGGGTTGATGTCGGTCTGGAACACGGCCGAGGAGCGGCTCTGCAGGTAGAAGGCAAAATCCTTGCGGCCCTTCTGATAGAGCCAGTGCGCGAGACGGTGGGTCTGCAGCGCGTGAAAGCCCTTGAAGTAGAGCAAGGGATCGATGAAGCGCGAGGTCGCCGGATCGCGGTCATAGACGGCGACGAGATCGGCGCGGAACGCGTTGCCGATATCGGGCTCGTCGCGCAGTGCCTCGCCATAGGTCTGGCGGATCAAATCGCCCGACAGCGCGGCGTGATCGAGCCGCTCGGCAATGCGATGGACCACCGAATCTTCCAGCCGCTCATGATGCAGCACGGTCGCATAGATGAAGGATGCGAGTTCCGGCTCGCGCCGCAGGATGTCCTCCGCCTCGCCGCGGATTCGATCCCAGATCGGATCGAGCGCCGCAAGCTTGCCTCCCTGCGGATTGACCTGATGAACTGCCATAGCTGCTCTCGCAATTCGGTTGTTCTGATGTGCGTTATAGCACGATGGACCCAGCGCGTCCCGGGATGGCTCAGTACGGTAAACCCCAGCCGAACACCCCCGGGCCGGCGTCTAGGGCAATTGGTCGGGATTTTGCCGAAATCAAGCCGTGCTTCTGCAACTATTGGCGGATTTCGTCCCCCGTGTGGTTTTGGGCATGGTCGGCCCCAATAAAAGGGGGAAAATCATCAATACCCGGAGTTTAGGTGCCCGCCTGACCGATGCACGGTCGGTCTGGATCGCGACCATTGCCATCCCCCTCCTGCTGCTCGCCCCTGCCTTCTGGAACGGCTATCCGCTGCTCCAATGGGATACCGGCGGCTATCTGGCGCGCTGGTATGAGGGCTACCTGGTGCCGAGCCGGTCCACGGTATTCGGCATCTACCTCCATGTCGGCGAGACATCGGATTTCTGGCTCAACCTCGGCATCCAGACCCTGGCGACGCTGTGGATCCTGCAACTGACGCTGCGCGTGCTCGGCCTCGCCCGGCCGGTCCGGCTGATCGCGATCAGCCTCGCGCTGATCGCAACCACCGCCCTGCCCTGGCTGGCCAGCATGCTGCTGACCGACATCTTCGCCGGCCTTTCGGTGCTCGCGCTCTTCATCCTGATCCTGCACGGCGAACGGATCTCGACGCTGGAGAAGGCGGTGCTGTTCGGGTTCATCGCGTTTTCGGCCGCCACGCACAGCGCGACGCTGGCGGTGCTGCTCGGCCTGTGCTGCGTCGGCTGGATGCTGCGTCCATGGCTCGGGCAGCGCATCCCGTTCGCGGGCCTCGTGCAAGGCAGCCTGACCACCGTCGCCGGCGCGGCGATGCTGCTGGCGGCGAACTTTGCGCTGTCCGGACAGCTGGCCTGGACGCCCGGCGGCTATGGCGTCGCCTTCGGCCGCATGCTGCAGGATGGCATCGTCGCGCAATACCTGCACGATCATTGCGCGACGGAGAAGCTGAAGCTCTGCCCCTATCGCAACGAGTTGCCGCCGACCGCGGACGACTTCCTGTGGGGCCACAGCATGTTCAACACGCTCGGCCGCTTCAAGGGACTGAATGACGAGATGGGCACCATCGTGCTGCGCTCGCTGGCCGAATATCCGGAATGGCAGGCAAAGGCGGCGCTAACGGCAACCGCCGACCAGCTCATGCATGTCGCGACAGGCGAAGGCGCTAATGGCTGGATCCCGCATACCTACGGCATCATCGAGCGCTACATTCCCAAACAGGTCAGGCCGATGCGCGCGGCGCGGCAGCAACGCTGGCACCTCGACTTCACCGCGATCAACCGCATCCACGTGCCGGTCGCGCTGGGCTCGATGCTCCTGGTCGTCATCCTGTTCGGCCGAGGACTGTGGCAGCGGCGGCTCGACGATCTGACGTTGCTGGCGGGCACAGTCACTCTCGCCCTGCTCGGCAATGCCTTTGTCTGCGGCGTGATCTCGGGACCGCACGACCGCTACGGCGCGCGCATGGTGTGGGTCGCGACCTTCGTGGTGCTGATCGCGGCCGCGCGCGCCTTCGCCAGGGATGAAGCCGACGATCTATTTTCGCCGCGACAGGAAGTCGGTGACCCCGGTCTTGTAGACCTTGTCGCCGACCGCCCGCATGTGATCGCGGTTCGGAATGTCGAGCACCTCCGAACCCGGAATGATCCGGCCGAGCGCTGACGCCGAGCCCGCAATCTCGTCCTTGCTGCCGACCGCGATCAGAACCGGCACGCGGATGCCGGCCGCCTCCTCGCGCGTCATCAGGCGGCGCGAGCCGCGCAGGCAGGCGGCGAGCGCGCGGCGGTCGGAGCGGGTCTGATCGGCAAAGGCGCGGAAGGTACGGCCGACCGGGTCGGTGACATCGTCGAGCGACGGCGCCTCCAGCGCCAGCGCGACCGCCTCGCCGGGGCCGCCGCCCTCGATCAGTCCGATGCCGATCCCGCCAAGGATCGCCGAGCGCACCCGATCGGAATTCTCTCGCGCCAGGATCGCGGTCATCCGCGAGCCCAGCGAATAGCCCATGATGTCGGCGCGCGCGATTCCGAGATGGTCCATCAGCGCAATCACGTCGCCGGCCATGGTCGCGATCTCGTACTGCGCGGCATCGTAGAGCTTGGCGGATTCGCCGTGGCCACGATTATCGAGCGCGATCACCCGACGGCCGGCCTTGACGAGATCGGACACCCAGGTCGGGTAGATCCAGTTGACGTTCTTGCTCGAGGCAAAGCCGTGCACCAGCACGATCGGTTCGCCCGCGCCTTCGTCGATAAAGGCAATTTCAACATCGCCGTGATGGAAACTCGGCATCATCCATTCCGTTTGTTCTTGGGATTTGCGATTGGCGATCGACAGGCGACCGCAAGCCTAACCCTGGGCGGGCATACTCGCCAAGGTAGCCTGAGCGGCCATCTGCTGCTTCAGGCGCAGCACCTTGCTTCGTCTGAGCCACCCGGCGGTGGCCCGTTCGGTGGTGGCCTTGATCGACGACAGGAAGCCGAACAGCGCCAGCAGCGCGCCGAACAGCCACATGGTGAGATTGAATGCGCCGGCCGCCAGCAGCAGCGCGCCGCGGCCGAGCAGCTTCAGGATCGCGCGGGTCTGGCCGCCCTTGACCTCGGCTATCCGCGCCGCCCGCGCGATCTCCCTCGGATTCTCGGCGACCTTCAGCGTATCCCGCGCAGCGCGAACCCCGGCCGCCTCGCCGATGCGCCCGACGTCCTTGGCGACGCGCACCAGCGCGCCGGCCTTCTCGGCGCGGAAGGCCGCGCGGATCGCGGTTGCGGTTTGCACCGGCCGCAGCACCGAGCCGGATGCGACCGCCTCGCGCAGCGCCGGCTGGTCGACCACCTCGCGGGTCGAACGCCCGGCCCATTCGATCATCCCCTCGCTCAGCCGTCCGGCCTTGCGCGTATCCTTGACCAGCGTCAGCCCGGCGCGCAGCGGCCCGGCGCCGCCGACCGACACATAGGTGGCCGCGGTCACCGCGAGCCCGGCGGCCGCGAGGCCGAGCACCAGCTGGTCGGTGTCCTCGCCCATCACGAGGTGCTTGCCCTCGCGCACGACGTCCCGGACATCACCGAATACGAACAGGTCGCCGGCGACCGTGCCGGACAGGCTTGCGACATCGTCGGCATTGCCGGTCACCAGGCCGGTGGCGAAGCCCTTGGCGTAATGCATGCTGGATGATTGCTCGGCGCGCGCGTCATCGACGCGCTTGGTGAGATCGTCACTAAGTGCGATGCTCTTCTCGCCGGCGAGTTCGACAAAGCTGGCCGCAAGGTCGGCATCGCCGGAAGCCAGTGCCGCCTCGATATTGTCCGCGATCAACGCCGGGTTGTTGCGCAGCACGGAATTGAGCCTGATGTCGGCGAGCGCAGCGGGATCGTCCCGCGCCGCCAGCACGGTGCCGGCATCACGGGCGTGCGGCCAAATAGCCGCGCCCACGGCAGCACTTGCTGCCACGCCGACCACCGCCAAGCTGACGCGCACCCGATTCATCCCGATAAAACCTCTAGTTTTATTCGCCTTGGAGATAGTGTGCCGTTTTTGCGACACAACGGCTCCGACCAAAGGAGGGCTTCTCTGGGACGACAAGATTGTGTCGAATTTGCATGAGCAAATGAGCCATCGGGGCTCTAGGAATCAACTGTTCCCGCCAGTATGGTGCGCGGCATTTCGCGATGCCGCATGCTGTTGATTGCGTCTGCCCATCGTTGCCATCAAGGTGAGAATATGTCCGACCACGTCGTCCCGCACTTCCATAACGATGCCGGTGTCTCGGTGATCGAAATCGGATCGCAGGAGTTCATGTGCGTCGGCGCCAACCCGCCGTTCGACCATCCGCACGTGTTCCTCGACCTCGGCAATGACAACGAGATTATCTGCCCGTACTGCTCGACGCTTTATCGCTTCGCATCCGACCTCGCGGCCGGCGAAGCGCGACCGCCGGAATGCGTGCTGAAAGACAAGGTCGCCTGACCGCTCCGTGGCGCTGACGCGAACCGTCATCGTTGCAGGCGCCGGGATCGGAGGACTGACGGCGTCGCTGACACTGGCGGCACAGGGCTTTCGCGTCGTCGTGCTGGAGAAGGCCGAACGGCTCGAGGAAGCCGGCGCCGGCATCCAGCTCTCTCCCAATGCCAGCCGCATCCTGGTCGAGCTCGGGCTCAAGGAACCGCTTGCGCGGCGCGCGGTCACGCCTGAATCCGTCAACATCCTGAGCGCGCGGGCCGGTGGCGAGATCGCACGGATGCCGCTTGGCCAGGCCGCCGAGTTCCGCGCCGGCGCACCCTATTGGGTGATCCACCGCGCCGATTTGCAGGCGGCGCTGCAGGCCGCCGCGAGCGACCATCCCGATATCGATCTGCGGCTCGGCTGCCAGTTCGAGGATGTGACCAAGCATGCGCGAGGCCTCACCGTCGTGCAACGCCGCGGCAATTCACGGCAGGAGGAATTGGCCGTCGCGCTGATCGGCGCCGACGGCATCTGGTCGTCGGTGCGCGGGCATTTGTTTCCGGATGTACAGCCGCAATTCTCCGGCCTGATCGCCTGGCGCGGCACGCTGGACGCCACCGCCCTGCCGCGTGAATACACCGCACCGCGCGTGCAGCTCTGGATGGGACCGGACGCACATCTCGTCGCCTATCCCATCTCGGCCGGACGCCAGATCAACGTGGTCGCGATCGTATCGGGCACCTGGAACCGGCCGGGCTGGAGCGAGCCCGGCGACATCAACGAGATCAAGGCTGCATTCGCCACCGCGCGCTGGCCCGCGACGGCGCGGATGCTGATCGGCGCGGTCGACGGCTGGCGCAAATGGGCGCTGTTCACCCTGCCCGACATCGGCCGCTGGAGCGAAGGCGCGGTGACGCTGCTCGGCGATGCCGCGCATGCGATGCTGCCGTTCGCCGCGCAAGGCGCCGGCATGGCGATCGAGGATGCGGCCGTGCTCGCCAAGGCCTTGAGCGACGGCACCGGGGAAAACACCGCGGGCATTCCCGCGGCGTTGACGCGCTACGCACGGGTGCGGCGCGGGCGCGTGCTGAAAGTGCAGCGCCTGGCGCGACAGCAGGGCCGCATCTATCATTTGCGCGGGCCGGCGGCGATCGCGCGCGATCTGGCGATCCGCGCCATCGGTCCGGAGCGCATGCTGGCGCGGCAGGACTGGATCTACGACTGGCGAGCCTGAGCTCGGCCAATCACGACCGACCCGTCTGGAAACGCAAGCTTAGTGGACGAGGCCTCGCGGTGCGCGCGGGCCCTTCGCCGCCGGCGTGGAAGCCGCGGGGGCCGCGGCCGCAGGCGTGTCCGGCGTGCTTTCATGGCACCTGCCTTTGCGCCAGGCCTCATCCGCCAGCTTCTGCTGGGAGTGGATCGAGATCAGCTCGTTGCGATAGACCATCTCGGAGACGACAGTACCGCCGACGCCGGTCTCCGCCTTGGCCATCAATTTTTCCTGATCCGCCGCGCGGGTCTTGAGATTGCTGCGCTCGTTCTCGAGCTGCTTGCAATCATAAAGCTCGTACTTGGCGGGATCGGCGAATGCCGACGGCACGGTGTCGCCGATCTGCGCGCAGCCGGAAACGCCCGCAGCCGAGGCGAGCAGCGCGATGACGGCCGCCGCGCGCGACAGCTTCAGGCGGCGTGGGAAACGAACAGACATTCAGCTTTCTTAACCGGACAGTGTTGAGATTGCCTAAAGCAGCCACCGGTGTCCGGATTGAGGCTCAATCGCGGCGGCGCGCTGCTTATCCCAATGCTCGGCCGCCGAGGCAAATGGAATTGCGGGCCGCCGCTTAAGCCTTTGAAAGCTCACCTGTTAGCACCGGATAATGACAATTCCACTCCGCGCCCAAACGCGCTAGAAATCGGCGCGCCTGGCGCAACGCGGACGTGGCGGAACTGGTAGACGCAAGGGACTTAAAATCCCTCGATGGCAACGTCGTGTGGGTTCGAGTCCCACCGCCCGCACCAACCTTCGCATGCCACACGCACCCGAGCGGGCCAGCGTCGTGTTTCCCGGCTGTGGCGCAGTTCACACGCCGCGATCGCTGATTGTCGTAGTCTTACCCGCATTGGAAATTCCGGCCGCGGATTTTCGCGGCTGTTGCATTTCGAAATCAATTTTGGTCGGAGATCGGCGATGGAGATTGCAAAGAGCAATCGGATTGCCAGCGAAACGGCGCGCGATCATGGTGCCCTTACTCTCGAGCATGGCGACGATGCGGCTCATTGCAGCAACGGGCTCAATGCCCAGAATTTCCGCAACGCTGCGCCCGACGACCGCGCGATCTACCGGCGATGGATCCGCGGCGCGATCATGGTGTACGGACTGCTCACGTTTGCCGCTGGAGCGGCGGTCTGGATGAGCGGAACCGGCACCAGACAGACACAGCTCACGAGCTTGTCGAGCCCGAGCAGCATAACACCAGGCCACGGCGATTAGCGGTCGCCGGTTCGGAACCCGTGCACTGCGTATTCGTTGTCATGCCGCAATTGGAGCATGACGATGCCGAACGACGATCCATCCGCGCAGCGCGCAACCGACCAACCCGATCAGCGCAAGGAGTGCCCCTCCCCGCCGCAGCACGCACCACAAGGCGGACCACCGCTCAGCGACGGACTGGAGCAGCTCCGCGACAGCCACACCTGACAAGCGATAGCGCGAAAAGAAAAATGGCCGGGACAAGTCCCGGCCATTTGTTTTGCGTCAAGCCGCAAGCTTACTCGGACTTGTCGATATTCCAGAAGATCGGCGTTGCCGGGCCGTCGAGCACACCGGTCAGCGACTTCCGCCATGCGCTCGGAATGGTGTACTGGCCGAGCGGAACGTAGATCACCTGATCGTAGGCCTCGGTCTGGATTTCCGCGGCGATCTTCTTCTTTTCCTCAGCCGAGCCGGCGCGCGCGAACTTGTCACGCAACTCCTCGATCTTCGCGTCTTCGGCCCAGCCGAACCAGCCGCCATTCTTGCCGCGACCGGTGATCGACGCGTTGACGATCGGGTCGGAGACGTCGGCCGCGACCCAGTTGGTGAAGAACATGTTCCAGCCGCCTTCCTTCGGCGGCTTCTGGCTGGCGCGGCGGGTCACCACGGTCTGCCAGTCGGTGGCCTGCAGGTCGACCTTGAAGCCGGCCTCGCGCAACTGCTGCGCAGCCACGACCGGTTGGGCTTTCAACGTCGTGACGTCGCCCGGCGCCATGATCACCACGGGGGTGCCGTCATAGCCGGATGCGGCAAGCGCCTTCTTGGCTTCCGCCAGGCCGTTGCCCTTCACCAGCGTTTCGGCCCCGACGTCGGTCTCGAGCGGCGTGCCGCAGACGAAGAAGGCGCCGCAGATCCTCTGGTACTTGGCGTTGCCGACCAGCGCGTCGAGCACGTCCTTCTGGTTCATCGCCAGGAACGCAGCCCGGCGCACCTTCGGATTGTCGAACGGCGGATAGAGGAAGTTCATGCGTCCGAGGGTCTGGAAGCCGAACTTGTTCAGGACGTCGATCTTGAGATCCGGATTGGCTTCGAGCACCGGTAGCATGTCGAACGGAAGGTTCTCCATGAAATCGATGTCGCCGGATTGCAACGCGTTCACCGCGGTCTGCGCATCGGCCATCGTGACCCACTCGACACGGTCGACCTTGACCACCTTGCCGCCCGCGGTCCAACTCGCAGGCTCCTTGCGCGGCACGTAGTCCTTGTTCTTCTCATAGACCGCCTTCACGCCCGGCTGGAATTCCGCCTGCACGAATTTGAACGGTCCGGAGCCGATCTGTTCCGGGATCGGCTTGTCCGGCGGCGTCTCGGCCAGACGCTTCGGCATCATGAACGGCACGCGCGATGACGGCTTGCCGATCGATTCCAGCACGAGGCCGTAGGGTTCCTTCAGCTTCAGCGTGATGGTCTTGGCGTCGGTCGCCTCCAGGCTCGCGACGAAGTCCATCAGCTTCTGGCCCATGCCGTCGACCTTGCCCCAACGCTGCAGCGAGGCGACGCAGTCTTCCGCGGTGACCGGCGCGCCGTCGTGCCACTTCAGACCGTCGCGCAGCGTGAACGTGTAGGTCAGCTTGTCGTCGGAAACCTTCCAGTCCGCCATCTGCGGCTGGATCTTGAAATTGGAATCCGTCGCCAGCAGCGTGTCATAGATCATGTAGCCATGATCGCGGGTGATGTAGGCCGTGGTCATGATCGGATCGATGACGCGCAGATCCGAGTGCATCACCGCGGTGATGGTCTTGCCCGCGGCCATCGCCTGCGGCGCGAATGACAATTCCTGCGGCGCGAACGACAGCGCGAGCGCCGTCAACGCGGCCGCTAGCGTGCGGTGTTTCCAACGCGAGATAGGGAACATGCAATCTCTCCTGACGTGTAACTGGTCAAAGCCGGCTTATTCGTTATGCATGTGGTTCGTTATTTAGGCGAACTAACATGCTGTATGGCTTGTGAAATTGAGACTTGCACCAAGCGCCAAGCGCGTCAATCGGTTTCAGGTCGCATCGGACGTACACAAACGAATGAGGCCGCGCGCCAGATTTTGGCTTTACAAAATCGTCGGCTGAGATTTTCGTAACGCGCGCGCGATGCCGGCGCCGTCAGAACAACAAGAGAGAACAACGATGAACCCCGCCAATCTCCCCTTTGATTCCGAAACGATGCTGCAGGGCCTGCGCAGCTGGGTGGAATGCGAAAGCCCGACCTGGGACGCCGCCGCGGTCGAACGCATGCTCGATCTCGCCGCCCGCGAGATGGCGATCATGGGTGCGACGATCGAGCGCATCGCCGGACGCCAGGGCTTCGCGGGCTGCGTCCGCGCCCGTTTCCCCCATCCGAAACAAGGCCAGCCCGGCATCCTGATCGCCGGCCATCTGGACACCGTTCACCCCGTCGGCACGATCGAAAAGCTGAAGTGGCGGCGCGAAGGCAACAAGTGCTTCGGGCCGGGCATCTTCGACATGAAGGGCGGCAACTACCTGTCGATCGAGGCGATCAGGCAATTGGCGCGCGCCTCCTTCACGACTCCGCTGCCGATCACCGTGCTGTTCACCCCCGACGAAGAGGTCGGCACGCCGTCGACGCGCGACATCATCGAGGCGGAAGCCGCGCGCAACAAATATGTGCTGGTGCCGGAGCCCGGCCGTCCGAACAACGGCGTCGTCACCGGCCGTTATGCGATCGCGCGCTTCAACCTGGAAGCCACCGGCAAGCCCAGCCATGCCGGCGCAACGCTGTCTTCCGGTCGCTCCGCGATCCGCGAGATGGCGCGGCAGATCATCGCCATCGACGGCATGACCACCGAGGACTGCACCTTCTCGGTCGGCATCGTGCATGGCGGCCAGTGGGTCAATTGCGTCGCGACGACCTGTACCGGCGAAGCGCTCAGCATGGCCAAGCGCCAGGCCGATCTCGACCGTGGCGTCGAGCGCATGCTGGCACTGTCGGGCACCGCCAACGACGTGACGTTCAAGGTGACGCGCGGCGTCACCCGCCCGGTGTGGGAGCCCGATGCGGGCACCATGGCGCTCTATGAAAAGGCAAAAGGCCTTGCTGCAGCGATGGGTCTCGATCTGCCGCACGGCAGCGCCGGCGGCGGCTCGGACGGCAACTTCACCGGCGCGATGGGCATCCCCACGCTCGACGGCCTCGGCGTTCGCGGCGCCGATGCACATACGCTCAACGAGCACATCGAGGTCGACAGCCTCGCCGAACGCGGCCGCCTGATGGCGGCACTGCTGGCGACGCTGGACTGACATCGATTTGCACTGCACAACACGTTGGCACTGCCGGATCGAAATTTAGCCTTGTCCATTTTTAAGGCTTCGCCTACGGTCCGGCCGTCCAACGCGACGATGCGGGAGAGATCGAACCGACAACAATCGTGTTGTTGGCTTCGGCGCCGACGGAGCAACCGCCCCGGAAACTCTCAGGCAAAAGGACTGTATCGTCAGGACGATCTGGAGAGAGACGAACATGGCCGCACATCAAGGGCCATGACGTCCACCGAAGGGGATAGTTCGCTTCTGGCCACAGCCCGATGCGGATCAAGCTCTCAGGTACCGTGACAGATGGGGCGCCGATGCCGGTTTCACCGGCGGTTCGGCGACTCTAACCCACGGGAGCCTGACAACTATCATGCCACACATCGCGATCATCGGCGCCGGCATCACCGGCGTAACGACGGCCTATGCCCTGCTTGAACGCGGCTACAAGGTGACTGTCCTCGACAGGCATCGCTACGCCGCGATGGAAACCTCGTTCGCCAATGGCGGACAACTCTCCGCCAGCAACGCCGAGGTGTGGAACAGCGCCGCGACCATCCTCAAGGGGCTGCGCTGGATGCTGAGAAGCGACGCGCCGCTGCTGATGAACCCGAAGCCGAGCTGGCACAAATATTCCTGGATCGGCGAGTTCGTAGGCCACATCACGCGCTATCGCGGCAACACCATCGAGACCACGAAGCTCGCCATCGAAGCGCGCAAGCATCTGTTCTCGATCGCAGAGCGCGAAAACATCGCCTTCGATCTCGAACGCCGCGGCATCCTGCACGTCTATCACGACAGGGCCGGCTTCGAAGCCGGCCTCAAGGTCAACGCGCTGCTGCAGCAAGGCGGGCTCGACCGCCGGCCGGTGACCCCGGACGAGATCCGCGTCATCGAACCCGCGCTGCAGACAACCTGCTATGGCGGCTTCTTCACGCCGTCGGACGCGACCGGCGATATTCACAAATTCACGCGTGGGCTTGCCGACGCCTGCATCCGCCGTGGCGCGAGCTTCGTCCATGAAGCCGACGTCGACACGATCGCACACGGCGATGACGGCTTCCGCATCGGCTGGAACGAAGCTGCTTCACATGATGCTGCGGTCGCGACGCGCCAGCAGCTGCAGGCGGACGGGATCGTGATTTGCGCCGGCGTGGCGAGCCGCCACTTCGCCAGCCTGCTCAACGACCGCGTCAATGTCTATCCGGTGAAGGGCTATTCGATCACGGTGCAGCTCGATGCGCCGCAAAGCCGGAATGCGGCCCCAACCGTCAGCCTGCTCGATGAAGCTGCGAAGATCGTCACCAGCCGGCTCGGCGCCGACCGCTTCCGCGTCGCCGGCACCGCCGAGTTCAACGGCTTCAACCGCGACATTCGCGCCGATCGCATTCAACCGCTGGTGGACTGGGTGCGGCATCATTTCCCGGAGATCGACACGTCGAAAGTCGTGCCATGGGCGGGCTTGCGCCCGATGATGCCGAACATGATGCCGGTGGTTCGCGCCGGACGGATTCCGGGCGTGTTCTACAATACGGGCCACGGTCATCTTGGCTGGACACTGTCGGCGGCGACGGCGCAGATGGTGGCCCAGGCGATCGACGATTGGCGCGACCTCGACACGCCGCCGATGGCGCCGACGTTCGGTGCCGGGCTCGACGTGCCCGCCGACGCGCGCAAAGCTGAAATCAATCCACCTTCCAGTGGACTGCTTCAAACTTCACCGGAGGAATAATCGCGGCCAACAGGACTGATTAGCTGCACCGCAAAATCCGCAGCACCGATGGCATGGGACTTGCTCAAGTTCTACCGTGAGTCTGCTACCATCTGTGCTACGGTCTGGTGTGCAACGGTCCCGCTGGGGACTTCATCGACCACAACCCAACGGATCAAATTTGCTCGGATATCTGCTTCGCCGCATCCTCGCCGCCATTCCCGTGATGGGCGTGGTGGCTCTGTTCGTGTTCCTGTTGCTGCGGCTGACGCCGGGCGACCCGGCCGCCATCCTCGCCGGCGACAACGCGACTCCCGAACAGCTCGAACGTATCAGGACCTCGCTTGGTCTGAACGAGCCGATCTACATCCAGTTCTACACCTGGATCGCCAAGTTGCTGCACGGCGACCTCGGCGTCTCCCTGATCTCGAACAAGCCGATCCTCGAAATGATCGTCCCGCGCCTCGAGCCCTCGATCTCGGTCGCGCTGGCCACCATCATCCTCTCGATCCTGGTGGCGGTGCCGCTCGGCGTGATCGCGGCGTGGAAGCACGGCACCTGGATCGACCGCTTCGTGATGGGGCTTTCCGTGCTCGGCTTCTCGGTGCCGGTGTTCGTCATCGGCTATGTGCTGATCCAGATCTTTGCGATCGATCTGCGCTGGGTTCCGGTACAGGGCTTCAAGAGCATCTCGGCCGGCTTCGGTCCGTTCTTCCAGCGCCTCATCCTGCCGACCTGCACACTCTCCTTCATCTATGTCGCGCTGATCGCACGCATGACGCGGGCCTCGATGCTCGATGTGCTCGGCGAGGATTACGTGCGCACGGCGCGGGCCAAGGGCATCGGCGAGACCGGCGTGCTGCTGCGCCATGCGCTGCGCAACGCCGCCGTGCCGGTCATCACGGTGATCGGTTCCGGCTTCGCGCTGCTGATCTCCGGCGTCGTCGTCACCGAGAGCGTGTTCAATCTGCCCGGCATCGGCCGCCTCACCGTCGATGCGGTGCTGGCGCGCGACTATCCGGTGATCCAGGCGATGATCCTGTTGACGTCGGGTATCTACGTCGCGGTCAATCTGTTGATCGACCTCGCCTACACCCTGCTCGATCCTCGTATCCGGTACTGAGCAATGGCGATCGAAACCCTTCCCGAATCCTCGCTTCCCGTTACCCGGCCGTTCCGCGTCAAGTTCGGCTTCCTGACGTCGACGCCGATCATCGCGGTTGCGACGATCAGCCTCGCCCTCATCATCCTGATGGCGATCTTCGCGCCGCTGCTTGCGCCGCACGATCCTCTGCTGCTGACGCCGTCGCAGCGGCTGAAGCCGTCGAGCGCGCAATATCTGCTCGGCACCGACGCTTATGGCCGCGACCTGTTGTCGCGCATCATCTACGGCGCACGGATCTCGCTGGTGATCGGGCTCGGCGCCGCCGTCTGCTCGATCGCCATCGGCCTTCTGATCGGCCTCGTCGCCGGCTTCTTCCGCTGGGTCGATGCGGTGCTGATGCGCGTGATGGACGGCCTGATGGCGATCCCCGCCATCCTGCTCGCGATCGCCGTGGTGTCGCTGTCGGGCGCCAGCATCTGGACCGTGATGGTCGCGATCACCATCCCCGAGATCCCGCGCGTGGCGCGGCTGGTGCGCTCGGTGGTGCTGACCGCACGCGAGGAACCTTATGTCGAGGCCGCGATCTCGCTCGGCACCAGCCTGCCGAAGATCATGTGGCGGCATTTGATGCCGAACACGATCGCGCCGCTGATCGTGCAAGGCACCTATGTCTGCGCGTCCGCGATCCTGACCGAGGCGATCCTGTCGTTCCTCGGCGCCGGCATCTCGCCGGAAACGCCGACCTGGGGCAACATCATGGCCGAGGGCCGCGCCTATTTCCAGGTCAAGCCGTCGCTGATCTTCTGGCCGGGGCTGCTGCTCTCGATCGCCATTCTCAGCGTCAACCTGATCGGCGACGCCGCCCGCGACGCGCTCGATCCCCGCATGAAGCAGCGTGAGGGCAAGTGACGGCTTCAGCTCTTCTGAAGCCGTCATTCCGGGGCGATGCGAAGCATCGAACCCGGAATCTCGAGATTCCGGGTCTGGTGCTGGCGCACCATCCCGGAATGACAGTGGGTAAATTCCTTCACAGCGCCAAGAGACCCTGACATGACCAACGTCGTCCTCGACATCAGCAATCTCGTCGTCGGCCTCGGCCGCAAGGCGGATGCGCATCGCATCATCGACGACCTCTCGCTGCAGGTACGTGAAAGCGAGACGCTGTGCCTGGTCGGCGAAAGCGGCTCGGGCAAGTCGGTGACATCGCTCACCGTGATGGGCCTGCAGCAGAAGGGCACGCTGGTGCCGTCTGGCGGCAGCGTCAAACTGGTCGGCGAGGAACTGCTCACCGCCAGCGACCGGCGGCTGCGGCAACTCCGCGCCACGCGGATGGCGATGATCTTCCAGGAGCCGATGACCGCGCTCAATCCCGTGGTGCCGGTAGGCCGCCAGATCGACGAGGTGCTGCGCGCCCACACAGATCTCGATGCCCGCGCGCGGCGCCAGAAGATTTTGGCGATGATGGAGCATGTGCGGCTGCCGGACGTGGAGCGCATCTTCTCCTCCTACCCGCACCGCCTCTCGGGCGGTCAGCGCCAGCGCATCATGATCGCGATGGCGCTGGTGCTGGAGCCGAAGCTCCTGATCGCGGACGAGCCGACCACCGCGCTCGACGTCACCACCCAGAAGCAGATCCTCACCTTGATCCGCGACCTGCAACGCGATCACGGCACCGCGGTTCTGTTTATCACCCACGACATGGGCGTGGTGGCCGAGATCGCCGACCGCGTCGCGGTGATGCGGCACGGCCGCCTGGTCGAAACCGGCCCGCTGCAGGACGTGCTGCGCAATCCGAAGATGGAGTACACCCGCAACCTCTTGTCCTCGGTGCCGAGCCTGGTGCCGCGCGCGCCGCGCCCGGAGACGACCGAGCCCGTGGTGCTGGAAGCCAACGAGCTCAGCAAGGTCTACCGGGAGCGGTCGCTGTACGGCAAAGCCCGCGAGGTCGCCGCCGCCAGCAACGTCACGCTCACTCTGCGCAAGGGCCGCACGCTCGGCATCGTCGGCGAAAGCGGTTCCGGCAAGTCGACGGTGGCGCGCTGCATCGTCCGCCTGATCGATCCGACCTCGGGCGGGGTACGCCTCGCCGGCCGCGAGATCTCCGACCTGTCGCGCCGGCTGTTGCAGCCGCATCGCCAGAAGATCCAGATCATCTTCCAGGACCCCTACCGCTCGCTCAATCCGCGCGTCACCGTCGGCGAGAGCATCGCGGAAGGCCCGGTCAATTATGGCATGCCGCGCAAGGATGCGCTGGCGCGGGCGCGCGAGCTGCTCGAGCTCGTCCATTTGCCGCCCGACGCGATCTCGCGCTATCCGCACCAGTTCTCCGGCGGCCAACGCCAGCGCATCGCGATCGCGCGCGCGCTGGCGCTCGATCCCGACGTGCTCGTCGCGGATGAGGCGGTGTCCGCGCTCGACGTCTCGGTGCAGGCGCAGGTTCTGGATCTGCTTGACGAAATCCAGCGCCGGCTGGGCATCGCGCTGCTGTTCATCACGCATGATTTGCGCGTCGCCGCACAAATCTGCGACGACGTCGCCGTGATGCAGCATGGCCGCGTCGTGGAACAGGGACCGGCCGCCGAGGTGCTGACCAATCCGCAGCAGGCCTATACCCGCGCGCTGCTCGATGCGGCGCCCGGACGCGATTGGGACTTCGCCAACTTCCGCCCCGTTTCGGAAGGCATTGTGGCGACGGCCTAGGTCTTTAGCCTCAAGCCTTTCCGCCCACAGGGCATGCAAATCCGCTGGTGCTCCCCGGCTTGCGCTGGGCGCGACGACACGCTTAACGTCGCGCGCTAGAGCGTGGCCCTGAAGGTGGACGCCGGTCTTCCCCGGAGATCACGCTCCAACCAACGAGATGAGATCATGACGCGCGTCGTTATGATCGCATCATGATCGAAGAAACGTATCGAGACCGACTTGATGACCCGCATTGCCGTTGGCGGCTTCCTGCACGAGACCAATACCTTCGCACCGACGAAGGCAACCTATGACGATTTCGTGCATGGCGGCGGCTGGCCGTCGATGACGCATGGCGCCGACGTGCTCAAGGTCATGCGCAAGATCAATGTCGGCCTCGCCGGCTTTGTCGAGGCGGCGGAAGCCAATGGCTGGGAGCTGGTGCCGACGATCTTCGCCGCGGCGAGCCCGTCGGCGCATGTCAGCAAGGATGCGTTCGAGCGGATCGTGACGGAAATGGTCGACGGCATCGCCGCGGCCGGACCGATCGATGCCGTCTATCTCGACCTGCACGGCGCCATGGTCACCGAGCATTATGACGACGGCGAAGGCGAAACGCTGGCCCGCGTGCGCAAGGCGATCGGCAACGAGCTGCCGCTGGTGGCGAGCCTCGATCTGCATGCGAATGTCTCGCCAAAGATGATCGAGCATGCCGATGCGCTGATTGCCTACCGCACCTATCCGCATGTCGACATGGCCGAAACCGGCCGCGCCTGCGCCCGGCATCTGGCGCTGATGCTCAAGTCCAGGCAGCGCTTCGCAAAGGCATTCCGGCAACTGCCGTTCCTGATCCCGATCAGCTGGCAATGCACCAACGACCAGCCGACCAAGGGCATCTATCAGAAGCTCGCCGCCCTCGAGAGCGACGCGGTGCCGACGCTGTCGTTTGCGCCGGGCTTCCCGGCCGCCGATTTCAGGGATTGCGGGCCGAGCGTATTCGCTTACGGCCGGACCCAGGCCGATGCGGATGCCGCCGCCGACAAGGTCGTCGCCCTGGTCGAGAGCCATGAGGATGATTTCGACGGCCGGATCTATTCGCCCGACGAAGGCGTGCGGCTGGCGATGGAACTGGCGAAATCGGCCAGCAAGCCGATTATCATCGCCGACACCCAGGACAATCCCGGCGCCGGCGGCGATTCCGACACCACCGGCATGCTGCGCGCACTGGTGCGCAACAGGGCGAGTGCCGCAACCGGCGTGATCTACGACCCGCAATCCGCGAAGGCCGCGCACACCGCCGGTGTCGGCGCATCAGTCACGCTCGAGCTCGGTGGCAAGTCCGGCATTCCCGGCGACGCGCCATACCGGGAGACTTTTGTCGTCGAGCAGCTCTCGGATGGAAAATTCGTGGCTCCCGGTCCCTATTTCGGCGGCCGCGACATGGACATGGGCCCCTCGGCCTGCCTGCGGGTCGGCAACGTGCGCGTCGTGGTCGGCTCCTACAAGGCCCAGCTTGCCGACCAGGCGATGTACCGCTATGTCGGCATCGAGCCGACGGCACAGAAGATTTTGGTCAACAAGAGCTCGGTGCATTTCCGCGCCGATTTCGAGCCGATCGCCGAGAAGCTCTTGATCTGCGCCGCCCCCGGCGCGATGCCCGCCGATACCGCCACGCTGCCGTGGAAACATTTGCGTCCCGGCATTCGTATCAAGCCGAACGGCCCTACTTTCACACCCACCTCCCCATCACGCACAAACGGATAGAGAGCCATGCCGACCATTGAGCGCATCGACAGTTTTGCCGACGAACTCACCGCCATCAGACGGGATCTGCATGCGCATCCCGAGATCGGCTTCGAGGAGGTCCGCACCTCGGGCATCGTCGCCGACAAGCTGACGAGCTGGGGCATCGAGGTGCATCGCGGCCTCGGCGGCACCGGCGTGGTCGGTGTGCTCAAGGGCAAGGGCAACAGCACCAAGAAGATCGGCCTGCGCGCCGACATGGACGCGCTGCCGATGGAGGAGAACACCAATCTGAAGTGGCGTTCGACCATCCCCGGCCGCTTCCACGGCTGCGGCCATGACGGCCACACCACGATGCTGCTCGGCTCGGCGCGCTATCTCGCCGAGACCCGCAATTTCGACGGCACCGTGCATTTCATCTTCCAGCCGGCCGAGGAAGGCCTCGGCGGCGCGCGCGCCATGATCAAGGACGGCCTGTTCAAGCAGTTCCCCTGCGACGAGGTCTATGGCCTGCACAACGCGCCGGACCTCAACCATGGCGAGATCGCGATCCTGCCGGGCCCGGCAATGGCCGCAGCCGACTTCTTCGACATCAGGATCCAGGGCTACGGCGCGCATGGCGCGATGCCGGAGCGTTCCAAGGACGCGGTCGTGATCGCAATGACGCTCGGACAGGCGTTGCAGTCGATCGTCAGCCGCAACGTCGATCCGCTGCAGGCTGCGGTGCTGTCGATCACGCAGATCCATTCCGGGTCGGCGTACAACGTCATTCCCGGCGAAGCCTGGATGTGCGGCACGGTGCGCTGCTTCTCCGACGAGATTCGTGAGCTGATCCGCAAGCGCATGCGCGAAATCTCCGCCGGCTTTGCGGCGGCATATGGCGCCGAAATCTCGGTCGAGATCCGCGACGGCTTCAGCGTGCTGGTGAATCAGGAAGAGCAGTCCCGCGTGGTCGAGGAAGTCGCGCGCACCGTCGTCGACCCGGCCAAGGTCATCACCCGCTCGACACCCAAGATGGGCAGCGAGGATTTCGCCGACATGATGCAGGCCATTCCCGGCGCGTATTTCTGGGTCGGCCATGACGGCTCCGTGCCCGTTCACAATCCCGGTTACGTTCTCGACGACAAGATCCTGCCGATCGGCGCCAGCATGTTCGCCCGCATCATCGAGAAACGCATGCCGGCAGGTGCGCATGCATAAGCCCAAAGGGGACGCCATCACGTCGCTGCACGATCTCTCCGCCGTCGACCTGCTCGCCGGCTATCGTGCCAAGCAGTTCTCGCCGTCCGAGGTGCTGGAGGAAATCATCTCCCAGGTCGCGACCTGGGAGCCGCACATCAAGGCGCTGTATTTGTACGACCCGGAAGGGGCGCGGAAGGTCGCCAGGACCTCGACCGAGCGCTGGCAGCAGGCCGAGCCGGCCGGCACGCTCGATGGCGTTCCCGCCACCATCAAGGACAATGTCGCGACCAAGGGGCAGCCGGTGCCGCTGGGCGCGGCGAGCGTCAAGCTGGCGCCCGCGGAGAAGGATGCACCGCCTGCGGCGCGGCTGCGCGAGGCCGGCTGCGTGATCTTCTCCAAGACCACGATGCCGGACTACGGCATGCTGTCGTCGGGCCTGTCCTCGTTCCATCCCCTGACCCGCAATCCCTGGGATGTCAGCAAGAACCCCGGCGGCTCGAGCGCCGGCGCGGGCGCGGCAGGCGCTGCCGGCTATGGTCCCTTGCATCTCGGCACCGATATCGGCGGCTCGGTGCGGCTGCCGGCCAACTGGTGCGGCCTCGTCGCATTGAAACCGAGCCTCGGCCGCGTGCCGATCGACCCGCCCTATGTCGGCCGCGTCGCCGGTCCGATGACCCGCACCGTCGACGACGCCGCGCTGATGATGAGCGTATTGTCGCGTCCCGATCGCCGCGACGGCATGAGCCTGCCGGCGCTCGAGGTGAACTGGAAGGCGCTGGAGAAGTCGCCGCGCAAGCTGCGCATCGGGCTGATGCTCGACGCCGGCTCCGGCCAGAAGGTCGAGAAGGAGGTTCGCGAGGTCGTCGTGAAGGCTGCGAAGGCGTTCGAATCCGCCGGCGCCGTCATCACCGAGATCGACGGCATCCTGACGCCCGAGATGCTCGAAGGGCTCGACAATTTCTGGCGCGCTAGGACCTGGGACGAGCTGTCGAAACTGTCGCAGGCCGACCGCGGCAAGACCCTGCCCTACATCCTCAACTGGGCAGAAGCCGGCGCAAAGCTCTCCGGCGTCGATGTGGTGCGCGGCTTCAACATGACGATGGCGATCCGCGCGGCCGCCGCGAAATTGTTCTGCGAGGTCGACTACGTGATCTCGCCAGTATCGCCGGTGGTGAACTTCCCGGCGGAGTTCGCCGCGCCGCTCAACGACCCGGCAAAGCCGTTCGAGCACATCTGCTTTACCGTGCCGTGGAATATGTCGGAGAACCCGGCGCTGTCGATCAACGCCGGCTACGACAAGAAGGGCTTTCCGATCGGCGTCCAGATCATCGGCCGCCGCTTCGACGACATCGGCGTGCTCGGCATGGGCAAGGCGTTCGAAGGCCTGCGCGGCCCGCAGAAGCCGTGGCCCGCGCCGCCGAAGAAGTAAAGCAGCGCCTCAACGCAAGTCAGGATGCGCGGAGCCAGGCCCGCGCATCCCTCTTCTTCACAACGGATGATTGCCGGGTTAACTGGATGGAGACGCGCGCCAGCGCCGTTCATTCAAGAAAACCGAGAGGAAATCATCCCCATGGCGTATGAGACGATCAAGTACGAGGTCGCCGAGCAGATCCTGACCATCACGCTGAACCGGCCCGACAAGCTCAACGCCTTCAACGCCACGATGCAGCAGGAGCTGATCGACGCGTTCGACAAAGCCGACAAGGACGACGACGTCAGGGCCATCATCGTGACCGGTGCGGGCCGCGGCTTCTGCGCCGGCGCCGATCTTTCCTCCGGCGCCAACACGTTCGACCGCGATGCGCGGCGCGGCCCGGTCAAGCGCAATGCCGACGGCAGCGTCGACTACAGCGATCCGCAGGTGCGTGACGGCGGCGGGCAAGTGACGCTGCGCATCTTCAAGTGCCTGAAGCCGGTGATCGCTGCCGTGAACGGCCCGGCGGTCGGCATCGGCGTCACCATGCAGCTTGCGATGGATATCCGCATCGCTTCCGACGCCGCGCGCTTCGGCTTTGTGTTCTCCCAGCGCGGCATCGTGCCGGAAGCCGCATCGAGCTGGTTCCTGCCGCGCATCGTCGGCATCTCGCAGGCGCTGGAATGGTGCTATTCCGGCCGCGTCTTCCCGGCGCAGGAAGCGCTTGCCGGGCGGCTCGTCAGCAAGTTGGTGCCGCCGGACGATCTGCTGCCGACCGCGCGTGCGCTCGCCAAGGAGTTCGCGGCCAAGACCGCGCCGGTGTCGGTGGCGCTGATCCGCCAGATGATGTGGCGCATGATGGGCGCCGACGATCCGATGGAGGCGCACAAGGTCGACAGCCGCGGCATCTATGCCCGCGGCCGCTCCGACGACGTCAAGGAAGGCGTGGTGTCGTTCCTGGAAAAGCGCCCCGCGCAGTTCAAGAATAAGGTGTCGTCGGACATGCCCGACTATTTCCCGTGGTGGCAAGAGCGCGACTATAAGTGAACGAACGGCGTCAAGCGGCGTTCACACTTGACGGCGTCGTCCTGCTGCACGGCATCAGCAGGACGGCGCGCTCGTTGCGCAGGATGGAGCTGGCACTGAAGGCTGCCGGCTTTGCCACCCTCAATCTCGACTATGACAGCCGGCGCAAGCCGCTCGACGCGCTGGCCGAGGACATCCATCCTTCGCTTGATCAATTCGCGGAGAGCCTCGACGGCTCCGTGAACTTCGTCTGCCATTCCATGGGCGGTCTTCTGGCGCGCGTCTATCTGGCAAGGCATCGCCCGGCGCGGCTCGGCCGCGTCGTGATGCTGGGCACACCGAACGGCGGCAGCGAGATCGCCGACCGCCTGAAGAACCTCGCGGCTTATCGCGCCTATTTCGGTCCGGCCGGCCAGCAGCTCGTCACCCGCCGCGATGCCGCGACCAGCGCGCTGCTGCCGCCGATCGACTATTCCGCCGGCATCATTGCCGGCAACCGTTCGGTCTATCCGATCACCTCCATGGCCCTGCCGCGACCGCATGACGGCCGGGTGTCGGTTACCAACACCAGGCTCGAGGGCATGGCCGATCACATCGTGATCCGCACCTCGCATCCCTGGCTGGTGCGCAACGCCGATGCGATCGCGCAGACCATCGCGTTCTTGCGAGAGGGGCAATTCAGCACAAATCGTCAGGTGGACTAGGCGTGGGCGTTACCCATCCTGTGCAGCTTGAGCATGGCATAGACCGCATTGTTGGCTGGCGTAGGAATGCCAAGCGGGCGGGCGAACTCCACCACCTTTCCGGCGAGCCAGTCGAGTTCGAGCCGGTTGCCGCGTTCGAGATCGTGCAGCATGGAAGCCTTGAAGGTGGGCGGCGAGGCTTCCGCGAATTTCATTCGGTCCTCGGCAAAATTCTCCGGAATGGGAACGCCTTTGGCACGGCCGACCGCCACCACCTCGCTCATCAGGCTGTAAAAGAACGCTCGCGTATCCGGGTCGGCCAGGATCGGCCCCAGCGGCTGGCGAGCCGTTGCGGTCGCGCCTGATAGTCCGACGAGGAATACAAATTTCTGCCAGCGCTCGCGGTCAATCCCGTCGGACACCGAGATGTCGATGCCGGCCGCTTGAGCGGCGTCGGCAAAGGCCTTGAGGCCGTCATCGGGCTTACCGTCGGTTCTGCCGCAGACCATGCGCGCGAACTGGCTCGTGTGGGTGACGACGCCAGGCGCGGACAGCACTGTAGCAATGTAGGCACTTCCGGCGACCACATTGTCGGCGCCGAGAATCGGGGCGATCCTCTCGGCGCTATCGACCCCGTTTTGCAGCGGGATCACCCGGGTGCGCGGTCCGACCAGGGGGAGAGACAACCTGGCTGCCGTCTCGCTGTCCCAAAGCTTGACCGCGAACAGCACGATATCGACCGGACCGACCATGGCAGGATCATCGGTCACGTTGGGTTCGGGCAAATGAAGATTGCCGAGCACACTCTCGACCTTGAGACCGTTCTTTCTGATCGCCTCGAGGTTGGAGCCGCGTGCGATAAAGAACACGTCGTGCCCTGCCGCGGCCATACGTGCTCCGAAATAACCGCCGAGGGCACCGGCCGCCATCACAGCGATACGCATGTCATATCCTCCCCCCTGCAACGACACTCAGCCGGCAGAGGATATCACCCGACGGACCTGGGTTCGATTCCTTGAACGCCGGGCCCATCGCGTCATTTGGCTGCACTGCAGAATTTGGTCTGCTATCGGTGCATGGCGGACGCTGGCAAGCCGCCTGCCCGACGGATCTATGGCTTCACGGCCTCGTCAGCAGCGCCACACGCCCGATCGCCTTGCGCTCGATCAACAGCCGCATCGCCTTCGCATAGTCTTCCAGCGGCAGCCGGTGCGAGATATTCGGCCGCACCCGGCCGGCCTCGGCCCATTCGCTCAGCGCCTTGAACCTGACCTCGCCGAGTGCGGGATCCTTGCGCACTGCCTCGCCGGCGCGAACGCCGAGCACGCTCGCGCCCTTGATCATCAACAGATTGGTGCGGGCGAGACCGATGCCGCCGGTGAAGCCGACGACGAGAATCCGTGCGCCCCAGTTGATGCAGCGCATCGAATTCTCGAACACCTCGCCGCCGACAGGATCGAACACGACATCCGCGCCGCGACCGTCGGTGAGGCGCTTGACCGCATCGCGGAACGGCTCGCGCGCATAGAGCACGAGATGGTCCGCGCCGCGCGCCTTGGCGATCGCAAGCTTGTCCTCGCTCGAAGCCGCGGCGATCACGGTGGCGCCGAGCAGCTTGCCGATCTCGACCGCGGCAAGTCCGACGCCGCCGCCGGCGCCATGCACCAGCAGCACCTCGCCCGGCTTGATCTGCCCGCGGTCGATCAGCGCATGATAGGCGGTGCCATGCGCGGCCAGGAAGGTCGCGCCTTCCGCGTAGTCGAAGGTCGACGGCACCGGCACGAGTTGCGACGGCGTTGCAACCGTCTCGTCGCAATAGGCGCCGAAGCGCATCTTGACGATCACCTTGTCGCCAACTGCGACACCGGCTGCGTCATTGACCTCGACGACATCGCCGGCGGCTTCCGAGCCCGGCGTGAACGGCAGCGGCGGCTTGAGCTGGTACTCGCCGGCGGCCATCAGGATGTCGGGAAAGTTGATCCCGGCGGCGCGGATCGCGACCCGCACCTGGCCCGGCTGCAAAGGCGCCGAGGTAAAGTTCTCGAGCTGCAAGCGCTCGGGCAGGCCCAGCTCGCGGCAAACGACGGCTTTCGGCATCAGGCGGCCCGCGCCTTGACGCGTGCCAGCGCCTCGCGGATCAACGGCAGGCGATCGTTGCCGAAATACATGTCGGTCTTGTCGAGATAGATCGTCGGCGAGCCGAAACCGCCGCGCGCCATCACCTCCTCGGTGTTGGCCTTGAGCTGATCCTTGATCGCCTGGTCGCCGATGCCGGCAAGGAATTGCGCCGGATCGATCCCGAGTTTAGTGCAGATCTCGGTCAGCACCGCATCCTGCGAGATGTCCTTGTCGTCACCCCAATAGGCCTCGAACACCGCGCGTGCGAACGGCACCATCTTCTCGTTGCCGAGAAGGATGCAGCCGCGCATCGCCTTGACGCTGTTCACCGGGAATACGGTCGGCGGCATCTTGATCGCAAGGCCGGCCGAGCGCGCCCAGTCGGCGAGATCCTTCTTCATGTAGCGCGCCTTCAGCGGCACCGGCTTCTCGCGCTGCGCATAGACCGACGGGTTGACGGTGTTGAAGATGCCGCCGACCAGGATCGGCCGCCAGGTGATCGGAGCGTCGAACTCCTTCGCGATCGGCTGGATGTTGTGCCAGGCGAGATAGGTCCACGGGCTGGAGCAGTCGAAGAAGAATTCGATCATGGCGTTTCCTTTGTCTTTTCCACATTCATTCTCGTCATTCCGGGATGCACCGCAAGGCGCAGAGCTTGCGACTGTGTCGCGCTGCGGAATAACGGGCATCATTTCTTCTCGACCAATTCCTTCGCACGCTGGCCGAACATGTTCTTGCGTGATTCCTCGTCAAACGGCTCCTTGACGAACTTTCCGATCGCAAGCCCCGCCTGCACCTGCGGCCGGGCGCGCACGGTGGCGTACCAGCGCTTGATGTTCGGAAAATCGTCGAGGGTGAAGCCCTGCGCCTTGTGGGTCATGGTCCAGGGGAAGCAGGCGATGTCGGCGATCGAATAGTCGTCGCCTGCGATATAGGCGCCGGTCCTGCCGAGCTGGCGGTCGAGCACGCCATAGAGCCGCGCCGTCTCGTCGCGGTAGCGCTCGATCGCGTAGGGAATCTTCTCGGCCGCATAGAGCGCGAAATGGCCGTGCTGGCCGAGCATCGGCCCGAGGCCGCCCATCTGCCACATCACCCATTGGATGACGTTCGACCGCGCACGCAACTCCCGCGACAGGAAACGGCCGGTCTTGTCGGCGAGATAGATCAGGATCGCGCCGGTCTCGAACACCGAGAACGGCCCGCCGCCGTCGGCCGGTTGATGGTCGACGATCGCGGGGATCCGGTTGTTCGGGCTGATCGCCAGGAATTCGGGCCGAAACTGCTCGCCGGCGCGGATGTTCACCGGGATCACCTTGTAGGGCAGCCCCAGTTCCTCCAGCATGATCGAGATCTTCCAGCCGTTCGGCGTCGGCGCGTAGTGCAGATCGATCATCGGCGTTCTATTCCCCATCACAAAGACTTTTGTTGTTCTGTACCTCCACCTTAGGACATGGCACACAGGCCCTCAATCAGAACCCAACGGGAGGCACCCATGCTGTTTCCAACCACGATCGCTGGCTCGCTGCCGAAGCCGGAATGGCTGGCGGAGCCGAACATGCTGTGGGCACCCTGGAAGTCGGAGGGCACCGAGCTCGCCCGCGCCAAGCGCGATGCCACGGTGCTTGCGGTCAAGCTGCAGGAAGATGCCGGCGTCGACATCGTCACCGAGGGCGAGCAGGCGCGCCAGCATTTCGTGCACGGCTTCCTGGAGCGGATCGAGGGCATCGATTTCGCCCACAAGGTCGAGATGGGTATCCGCAAGGACCGCTATAAGGCGATGGTGCCGCAGGTGGTCGCACCGCTGCAGCTCAAGGGACGCGTCCACGAGAGCGAGGCCCGTGCGGCCCGCGCGCACACCAGGAACCGGCTGAAATTCACCATGCCCGGCCCGATGACGATCATCGATACCATCGCCGACAAATATTACGGCGACCGCGTGAAGATGGCCTTCGCTTTCGCCGAGCTTTTGAATCAGGAGGCGAAGGCGTTGCAGGCCGACGGCGTCGACATGATCCAGTTCGACGAGCCCGCCTTCAACGTCTACATGGACCAAGTGCGCGACTGGGGCATCAAGGCGCTGGAGCGCGCCGCCGAAGGTCTGACCTGCGCCACCGCCGTGCACATCTGCTATGGCTACGGCATCAAGGCCAACACCGACTGGAAGCAGACGCTTGGCGGCGAGTGGCGGCAATACGAGGAGACGTTTCCCGTCATCGACAAGAGCACGATCCAGCAGGTCGCGATCGAATGCCGCAACTCGAAGGTGCCGATCGAACTGCTGGCGGCACTCCCCGGCAAGATCGTGCAGGCCGGCGTGATCGACGTCGCCAGCGACGAGATCGAAACCGCGGAGGACGTCGTCAAGGCGATCGAGGCGGTCGCGAAGCACGTGCCGAAGGGCAACATCATCGCGACCACCAATTGCGGCATGGCGCCGATGCGGCGGGACATCGCGGAAGCCAAGCTGATCGCGCTGGGCGCCGGTACCAAGCTGGCGCGGCAGCGGCTGGCGTAAGGATGACGCCGGCCAATCAACCCAGAACGGCCATCGCGCTCGGATGCAACACCGGCCGGTAGCCGGCCTGGAAGGCGCGCAACGTCGATGGCGGCGTCAGCAGCATGGCCGGCTCGGGTACGTCGGCCCGGCTGTAACCGGCGAACGACCAGCGCAACGTGGCGCCGTCGGCGACGAGGTAGCTCTCCCCGCTCGCCTGCACCATCGTCCCGTCGGGCAAGTCGCGCAATCGCATCGGCAGCGGATGCAGCCGCTTCTTGCCGCGGTCGAGCCGCTCGGCGTGCAGCACCGCATCCATCGCCTTGGCGCTGAGATCGCTTACGCCGTTGCCCTGCTCCCAGCAGCTGCGAAACTGCTTGGCATCGTCACGGCGGCAGTAGAAGCAGGGCCGGTGTCCGGCCGCGAACGCGGTGGCCTCATCGAGGAAGAACAGCTCGGTCCAGCTCTGCCGGCTCATCACCTCGCGCCGCCGTCCCCTGAACTCGCAGACGCAGGTGAGCCACGCCGGGCTCGACCAGCGCTTGTTCAGCAGCGTGCGCGTCGCCGGATCGTGGATGATGCCGCGATTGCCGGTGAAGGTGCCGCGATGGTCCGTCGCGACGATGTCGCCGGTGGGCGTGACGCGGTTTTGCAGGGGCATGTTTCTTACTTCCCCCTCGCCCCGCTCTTGCGGGGAGAGGGTTGGGGTGAGGGGCTTGTCCGCAAAGATAGTGAGAGATGAACTCGCGGTGACTCCCCCTCACCCGATCGCTCCGCGATCGACCTCTCGCCGCAAGCGGGGCGAGGTGACTCCTCACGCCGCCCCGTCGCGGATCGGCGGCTGGAACGACAGCGCGGTATCCCAGGGAAAGTAGATCCAGGTGTCCTGCGACACCTCGGTGATGTAGGTGTCGACCAGCGGCCGGCCCTTCGGCTTGGCGTACACGGTCGCGAAATGCGCATCGGGCAGCAATTGGCGCACCAGCCTGCCGGTCTTGCCGGTATCGACGAGGTCGTCGACGATCAAGAGCCCCTTGCCGGTGCCGCCGCCGAGCTTGGCAGTCTGCTCCGAAATGCCCTTGAGCACTTTCAGGTCGCCCTGCTTGTCGTGGTCGTAGCTGGCGACGCAGACGGTATCGATCACCCGCAAGCCGAGCTCGCGCGCCACGATCGCCGCGGGCACCAGCCCGCCGCGGGTGATCGCGATCACCGCTTGGAACGGGCCGACCTCATTGAGCCGCCAGGTCAGCGCCCGGCAGTCCCGATGGAATTGATCCCACGAGACCGGAAACGGCCTGCCGGCTCGCTCCTGTACACTCGGTTCGGAATTTCGTTCAGCCATATCGTCTCAACCCGCCGGCTTCTTCTGCGCGGCCTGCACTTGCTTCAGCATCTCCTTCACCGCGATCATCGCCGCGGCGAGCTTTTCCGGATCGCGCGAGCGGACCACGAGATTGGTGTTCGGCTTCTGGTTCTCGTCCTGGAACGGATAGCTGCCGATGATGGTGTCGGGATTGGCTTCCGCGATCGCCCGCAGCGGGCCGCCGATGTCGCCTTCCCGCGCATCGGCCCTGACCGAATCCGACAGCATCCGCACGCCGGACTTCAGGGTCGGCGCCACGATGTCCATCATCGCCTGCATGATGCTGGGGATGCCGGCCATCACGATGACATTGCCGAGCTTGAAGCCCGGCGCCAGGATGGTCGCGCTCTGGATCAGCTCGGCGCCGTCGGGCACCCGGGCCATCCGCAGCCGCGCCTCGTTGAGGTCCTGCTCGCTCCAGCGCTCCCTGAACCGCGCCACCACCTCGGGGTGATGATGGATATCGACCCCGAACGCCTTCGCCACGCTGTCAGCGGTGATGTCGTCATGGGTCGGCCCGATGCCGCCGGTGGTGAACACGTAGGTGTACCTATGCCGCAGCGCATCAAGGGCAGAGACGATGTCGGCCTCGTCATCGGCGACGACGCGGACCTCCTTCAGGTCGATGCCGATGTTGGTCAGGTATTCGGCGATGAAGCCGATGTTCTTGTCCTTGGTCCGGCCGGACAGGATCTCGTCGCCGATCACCAATATCCCCGCCGTGACGATCTCGCTCATGGTCTCATTCCCTAACTTGATCCCCTGACATTGCCGATCCAATGCCTTGATGTCACGGGGTTTTGCCGCCGAATTAAGCAGACCTCAGCCGGTTTTTCGGGCAGGCCTTCCACCTCACCCATAGCAAATGCCGCAAGCCAATGCATATCGCGCTGGCCCGCCCCTTGCTACCATCCCATCAAGTCATGCACTGTGTCACAGGGCTTGGGAGGGCAGTCGGGCTATATGGCAGTCGCGTTCGACGAGATGAATGGCCTCGGCGAGGATCTCCGCCCGGCCTACCAGGAGCTCTCCCGCTGGCTCAAAGAGACGCCGCCGGATGCGCTCGAATATCGACGCCAGGAAGCGGAGCTGCTGTTCCGCCGGATCGGCATCACCTTCGCGGTCTATGGCGATGCCGAGGCCCAGGAGCGGCTGATCCCGTTCGACGTCATCCCCCGCATCATGTCGGCGACCGAGTGGACGCTGCTGGAGAAGGGCCTCAAGCAGCGCGTGCTCGCGCTCAACATGTTCTTGAAAGACATCTATCACGGCCGCGACATCCTGCGCGCCAACGTCATCCCCGAGGACCTGATCTTCCAGAACCCGGTGTTCCGGCCGGAGATGAACGGCCAGGACGTGCCGCACGACATCTACGTCCACATCGCCGGCATCGACATCATCCGCACCGATCCCGACAATTTCATCGTGCTGGAGGACAATGCGCGCACGCCATCCGGCGTGTCCTACATGCTGGAAAACCGCGAGATCATGATGCGGTTGTTTCCGGACCTGTTCGCGCGGCACCGCGTCGCGCCGGTGGACCGTTATCCGGACGAGCTGCTGTCGGCGCTGCGGTCGGTGGCGCCGCACAGCGCCTCCGCCGAGCCGACAGTCGCGCTGATGACGCCCGGCGTCTACAACTCGGCCTATTACGAGCACTCCTTCCTCGCCGACAAGCTCGGCATCGAACTGGTCGAGGGGCGCGACCTCATCGTCAAGAACGACGAGGTGTTCATGCGCACCACCGAGGGGCTGAAGCGGGTCGACGTGATCTATCGCCGCGTCGACGACGATTTCCTCGATCCCCTCACCTTCCGGCCGGACTCCGCGCTCGGCGTCCCCGGACTGATGTCGGCCTACGCCGCCGGCAACATCACGCTCGCCAATGCGGTCGGCACCGGCATCGCCGACGACAAGGCGATCTATTCCTACATGCCGGACATCGTAAAATTCTATCTCAGCGAGGAGCCGATCCTGAAGAACGTGCAGACCTGGCGCTGCCGCGAACCGCAGGATCTGTCCTACGTGCTCGACAACCTCACCGACCTCGTCGTCAAGGAGGTGCACGGCTCGGGCGGCTACGGCATGCTGATCGGCCCCGCCGCAACCAAGGCGACGATCGAGGCATTCCGCGACAAGCTCAAGCGCGAGCCAGAAGGCTTCATCGCCCAGCCGACGCTGGCGCTGTCGACCTGCCCGACCTGCACCGACAAGGGGCTGGCGCCGCGTCATGTCGACCTCCGCCCGTTCGTGCTGACCGGCTCCAGCCACACCACCATCGTGCCCGGCGGGCTGACCCGCGTCGCGCTAAAGGAAGGCTCGCTCGTCGTCAATTCGAGCCAGGGCGGCGGCACCAAAGACACCTGGATACTGAGTGAGTAGTTGAAAGCATGCTGTCGCGCACCGCCGAAAACCTGTTCTGGCTGGCCCGTTATGTCGAACGCGCCGAATATCTGGCGCGCACCATCGATGCGACGTTGCGCGTCACCGCGCTGCCCGCGGCCTATGTCGGCAAGACCAATGAGTGGGATTCCGCACTGCTCACCGCCGGCGTCGGCGCAAGCTTCTACGATCACTATGAGGAAGCCGACGAGCGGAACGTCATCGAGTATCTCTCCTTCTCGTCGGAAAATCCGTCCTCGATCAAGAACTGCATCGAGGCGGCGCGGCTCAATTCACGCTCGGTACGGACAGCGCTGACGTCGGAGATGTGGGACACCATCAATTCGGCGTGGATCGAGCTGCAGGCGGTCTGGAACAAGGGTCCCGCCAACCGCGAGGAGCTCGCCAAATTCCTGCGCTTCGTACAGGAGACCTCGCTGCGCTTCGACGGCTCGGCCTACCGCACCATGTTGCGCAACGACGCCTACTGGTTCTCGCGGCTCGGGGTCCATCTCGAGCGCGCCGACAATACCGCGCGGATTCTCGACGTGAAGTATCACATGCTGTTACCCGAGGAGGAGCATGTCGGCGGCCCGCTGGATTACTACCAGTGGACCTCGATTCTGCGCTCGGTGTCGGCAACGACCGCCTATCACTGGGTCTACCGGGAAACCCTGAAGCCCTGGCTGATCGCCGACCTGTTGATCCTCAACGATACGCTGCCGCGCTCGCTTGCGAGCTGCTACAGCAACCTCGTGCGCAACCTCGACCAGATCGGCGTCGCCTATGGCCGCCAGGGCGCCTCGCAACGCCATGCCCGCGGCATCAGGAACCGGCTCGAGCACAGCAACATGGACGATATCTTCCAGCACGGCGTGCACGAATTCATCCAGGAGTTCATCGCGGACAACTCACGGCTGGGTGAGATCATCACCAAGCAGTACCTGATCTAACCGATACGGCCGAAAAACGCTCAAATTGTCGTCATGGCGGGGCCAAAAGCGCGAAGCGCGTCTTCGCATGGGTGTCCCGGCCATCGACATCTTGCTTTCGCGGCCGATTAGGAAGAAAGACGTGGGTGCCCGGGAAGGGTCCGGGCATGACAGTCCTGCCCTGAAAAAACCGATTGAACACCGGTTGAGCCATGCGCCTGCGGATAGCCCACACCACCACCTATCGTTACGAGCCGGCGGCCTCGGGCGTGATCCAGATTCTGCGGATGACGCCCGGCAGCCATGACGGCCAGTATGTCGCGGATTGGCAGATCGACGTCTCGACCGATTCCCGGCTCGACACCCATGAGGACGCTTTCGGCAACGTCACCCATGTGCTGACGCACGGCTCGATCGCCGACCTCACGATCCATTGCGAGGGCCTGATCGAGACCCAGGATACCGGCGGCGTGCTGCGCGGCAGCGACGAGCGGTTTCCGCCGAGCCTGTTCCTGCGTCCCACACCGCTGACCGACCTCAACCCGGCAATGACGGCCGTCGTGCGCGAGCTGCGCGCCGACGCCGGCGCCGACGTGCTCGGTTTCCTGCACGCGCTGATGGTGCAGATCTACGAGCACATGACCTTCGACGAGGACCCGACCAACAGCGCCACCTCGGCCGCCGAGGCGTTCGCGCTGAAGCGCGGCGTCTGCCAGGACTACGCGCACATCCTGATCGCCTGCGCGCGCGCCGGCGGCGTTCCGGCGCGATTCGTCTCCGGCCACTTCCTGCGCTCCGACGGCATGGTCAACCAGCAGGCCGGCCACGCCTGGGCCGAGGCCTTCGTGCCCGATCTCGGCTGGATCGGCTTCGACGCCGCCAACGGCATCTGCACCACCGACGCCCATGCCCGCGTCGCGATCGGGCTCGACTATCTCGGCGCCGCCCCGGTCCGCGGCACCCGCTATGGCGGCGGCAACGAGACGCTGACGGTCGCGGTCAAGGTCGACCAGGCCGGCCGTCCCGGCCAGTGGCAGAGCCAGACGCAGTCGTAGGGCCGATCCCTCTCCGCGTCCGTCATTGCGAGCCAACGGGTCGCGCGAACGCGCGCCAGAGGACAGGCTCCGCGAAGCAATCCATCTGATCGCTTGCGGAGGCATGGATTGCTTCGCCGCTTCGCTCCTCATGACGGCAGGGGTGCTATGATCGCTGCTTCAAACCAAACCAGCGGGACAAGCCATGGCCACCGTAAAACTGCTTTCCGACGACGAGCTCTCGGCGGAGGCACGCGCCGTCTTCGACGACATCCGCAAGACGCGGAACTCGGACTTCGTCAACAATTTCTGGCGCGCGCTGGCGCATGATCCGAAGACCCTGCGGCGGACCTGGGAGAGCATCAAGGAGGTGATGGCACCCGGCGCGCTCGACCCGAAGGTCAAGGAGATGCTCTACGTCGCCGTCTCGGTGGCCCACGGCTGCAGCTATTGCATTCACTCGCACACCGCGAGCGCCCGCGCCAAGGGCATGACCGACGCCGAATATCAGGAAATGCTGGCAATCGTCGGCATGGCCGCCGAGACCAACCGGCTGGTCACGGCGCTTGGCGTGCCGGTCGACGAGGCCTTCCTCGTCGATGCACCTGCGGGACGAAGCCAGGAGCCGTGACGCTCCTGCCTGTCCCGCGGATGAGTGATGTCACGAAATGCGCTCAACGTCGGATTTGAGGACAACCAGGAAACGGGCAGCTTCGCCGCCCGTCACCACCCGATGATCGAAGGTCAGCGATAGCGGCAGCGTGCGTCGGACCGCAACCTGCCCGCGAAGCGCGACCACGCGCTCCGAAATCCGCCCGGCGCCGACGATCGCCGTCTGTGGCGGCACGATGATGAGATTAGCAAACCGGCCTCCGATCATGCCGAAGTTCGACAACGTGATCGTCGCACCGCGCAGTTCCCCCGGGGGTATCGCGCGCGCGATTGCGTCGGCTCGCAGACGGTCGAGTCCGGCCCGCAGGTCCGATACGCTCCGCTCCGCGACATTGCGCAGCACGGGGACGATCAGGCCGCCGCCGGTGTCGACAGCGATGCCGAGATCGATGCGCTCGATCAGGCGCCGTTCTCCCGTACCGGAATGATACCAGGCATTGAGCGCGGGCTCTGCCTTGCAGGCAGCGGCGATCGCCCGCGCCAGGCGGATTGTCACGTCCTCGCCCTGCCGCCAATCGTCGATGTCGGCTTCATCGGTGACCGTCGCGGGGACGATTTCCGCATGCGCTGCCGTCATGCGTTGGGCCATCGCGCGGCGCAAGCCGCGCAGCGGCTCGGCGGGTCCGCTGTGAGACATCCGCTTCGCCGCCCTCTCGACATCGGCCCGCGTGATGGTGCCGCCGGGCCCGGTCGCCTCGACGAGATCGAGCGCGACGTCAAGCTTGCGCGCAAGGGCGCGCACTGCCGGAAACACTTGGGCTCCCTGCCCGCTGGGCGGCGAGGCAGTTGCTGGCGCCGGCCGTTGCTCGCCGGTGTCGAGTTCGCCCACAATCGTGCCGGTGTCCTGCCCGGCGTCCTCGGCAAACTCGACGAGCGGCGCGCCGACCTTCACGATATCGCCCTTGGCACCGAACAGGCGCGCGATGCGTCCGCTCGACGGCGCCGGTATCTCGACCACCGCCTTGTCGGTCTCGACCGAAACGAGCGGCTGATCGGTCACGACGTGATCGCCCTCGTTGACGTACCAGGTGACGATCTCGGCTTCTTCAAGACCTTCACCAAGGTCCGGCAACGTGAACTGGCGCATGGCACAAGGTCCGTCGGTGTTCAGTTGTACTGTTGCGCCTTTCGGGCTGCGGTCACGATGCGTCCGACCGACGGCATGTAGCGTTGCTCGAGGCGGGCCATCGGAATGATCGTGTCGTAGCCGGTGACGCGGGTCACGGGTGCGAGCAGCGAGGACAGTCCGCGCTCGGCGATCATGGCCGCGATCTCCGCCCCAAATCCGCCGGTGTGCGCGGCCTCGTGCACGATGACGCAGCGCCCGGTCTTTGTGACCGACCTGAGCACGGTGTTTTCATCGTAGGGCTTGAGCGTGGCGAGGTCGATAACCTCGGCAGCGATGCCCTCGTCGGCGAGCGCGTCCGCTGCGGCCATCGTTTCCTTCAGCATCGCACCCCAGCTGATCAGCGTGACGTCGCGACCTTCCCTCTCGACAAAGGCGCGATCCATCGGCAAGGCTTCGCCGTTGTCCTCGACCTCGCCTTTCACGGCGCGGTACAACCGCGTCGGCTCCAGGAACACCACCGGATCGGGATCGCGGATCGCGGCGAGGAGAAGTCCATAGGCGCGCTCCGGCGACGAAGGCACCACGACACGCAAGCCCGGAATGTGGGCCAGCATCGCCTCGGTGCTTTCGGAATGATGCTCGGGCGCGCGAATGCCGGCACCATGCGGCGTCCGCAGGACCATCGGACAAGTGAGCCGTCCCTGGGTACGGTTGCGCAGCCGTGATGCGTGGTTCACCAGCTGATCGAGACAGGGATAAATAAATCCCATGAACTGGATTTCGCCCACGGGCTTCAGTCCCTGCGCGGCCATGCCGACGCAAAGCCCGCTGATCAGGAGTTCGGCAAGCGGCGTATCGAGGACGCGCTCCGGACCGAAGCGCTCCTGCAAGCCGACGGTCGCGCGGAAGACGCCGCCATTGACGCCGACATCCTCGCCGAGCACGACCACATCGGGATCATCCGCCATCGCGCGGCCGAGCGCCAGATTGATGGCTTCGACCAACGTGAGTTCAGGCATCGTCCTCTCCTGCAAGTTCGCGACGCTGCGCGGCATACGCCTCGGGCAGATCGGCATAAAGGTTGTCGAACATGGTTTCTGCTCGGCGTGGCGGCGTCTTCAGATAGCGCTCCACCGCCGCCTCGATGCGCTCATGGCACTCGGCGGCAAGCCGCTCCTCATCCGCCTTGGTCCACATCTTCTGACCCACAAGATAGGACCGGAGGCGCGCGATCGGCTCTTCCTTCCAATGCGCCTGGACTTCTTCGGCCGAACGATAGCGCAATGCATCATCTGACGTCGTGTGATCGCCGAGCCGATAGGTGACCGCTTCGATGAAGTGAGGGCCCTTGCCGTCGCGGGCAGTGGCAATGGCCTCCTCGGCCGCGGCACGCATCGCCACCACGTCACTCCCGTCCACCTGCTCGCCGCTGAACCCGGCGCCGATGGCCTTCTGCGCCAGCGTCTCGGAACCCGTCTGCAGACGCAACGGCACCGATATGGCCCATTGATTGTTGGTGGCGACGAACACGAGCGGCAATTTGTGAACGCCGGCGAAATTCATGGCCTCGTAGACATCGCCTTTCGAGGTGGCGCCGTCGCCGAACATGCAGACGGCCACGCGCGGCTCCTTGCGCAACTTCAGGGCGTAGGCAACGCCGGCGGCATGCGGCGCCTGTGATCCGACGGGAACGCAGAACGGGAAATCGTGCACCGGACCGGAGAATTGATTGCCGCGTTCATCGCCGCCCCAGAACAGCAGGATCTCCTCCAGCGCGACGCCACGCCAGAGCAACGCGCCGTTGTCGCGATAGGAGGGCAACAGAACGTCATCCTCCCGCATCGCACTCGCAATCCCGACCGACACCGCCTCCTGGCCGAGCGAAATGGCATAGGTTCCCAGCCGACCGGTGCGCTGCAATGCAACAGCCTTTCGGTCGAACAGACGCAAGAGCACCATCGACCGGTAAAGTTCGACCAGCAGCTTGGCATCGGTGGCGAAGGCAGGAAGCGGCCGCTCTGTCGAGCCGTCGGGCGCGAGGTAATTGCGGCGGCGCACCTCAAAGCGCGCAATGACGGGGAGCTCTTCGTTTGCTCTTTTGCTGGCCACGCGCTCATTCCTGGAGCGGTTCTGCCTCCCACATTCAGTTATTTGGTGTTAGGGCCGCGACGATGCAATACCGTAGCAGCATCGCTCTTGGCGCACGCGTCAGCGGCCGGGTCGTAAGGATCGATCGACAGGATCCGTGGAACAGCGCCGCGACTGCGGTATAAGAGAGCATGGCAAATGGTCAGGTTGTCCTCGTAACAACTGCGCCGTTGGACGGCGGCCCGCCTGTTCGCTCGGTCTTCTTCGTGGCTGAAGGAGACGCGGCAAAGGCCACGGCCATTATTGCGGACATGATGGCCCCGAATGAAACGGTCGAAGCGTGGGGGCCGCTTCCCGAAGCAGCTGTCAAGGCGCTCGGGTTGAAACCCGGTGACTACACCCACAGCTGACTTGCATCGGATAGCTGCCCGGCGCGCGAAGGTCTGCGGCCGCATCCTTGCGCAGAGGGTGTGATCTTGACGCGGCGCCCTCGCTTACGCGAGGCCACCGCGGTCCCGATCACAACGCGGGGAGCCCTCTTTCTCGAGCAAGGGACATGGCGTAATCTGCAGCGAGCTGCCCTTAGACGGGACGGGCCGACGTCGCCGTTTGAAGGAACGGGCAGCGGTCAGGCCGTCGGCAGGCATCGCAGTCTGAAAGCAGCGCCTGCCTTATGTGGCGCTCCCTCAACTTCAACATGAAACAGGTTGGCCTGCCGCGCGCGCGGCAGACAAGGGCAGTGCTTAACCCTTGGAGGACGACATGGCGACATTCATATTGAGGATCGACTGGACCGACCAGGGAATTCGTAATGTCAAGGAAGCTCCCAAGCGCAGCCGAGCGGCGAAAGAACTCGCCAAGACGCTAGGTGTCGAAATCAAGGAGGTCTATCTCACCTCCGGCGAGCATGACATCCTTCTCCTCGCCGAAGCACCGCTCGGCGACAACATCACAAAACTCGCGCTTGCCCTCAGCTCTCTGGGAAACATACGGACTTGCACCTCACGGGCCTGGCCCGAGGCGGAGTGGACCAAGCTGATATCCGAGCTCCCGTAGCTACGTCGGATATCCCGATGGATCTCGACGCGGCCTGACTGACGGGCGCCGTCGCAGACTTGCCCCGGCGATCGGCGCGGGAGTGCGCGCATGCGCAGGACCAGCCGCGGCTTTGGTCGTGTGAATAAATAAGGATACGAAGGGCACGAGGGCGACGGCGCACGTCGTCGCCGGCGAGGCACCACGCGTTACTTATCCAGCCAGACATCCTCGAAGCGCAGATTGTTGTACTGGCTGTTGTCGTGCGGATGGAAATTCCTCACATAGGGCTGCCAGCAATTGCCGGCCGATGAGTGCAGGATGACCGGCCGCGCGGCATCGTCGACCAGCAGGTGCTCGATGTCGAACACGATCTTGCGGCGCTTGTCCCTGTCGACCTCGCGCGACTGCGCCGCCAGCAGCTTGTCGACTTCGGCGTTGCAATACTGGGTGTAGTTGCGCTCGGAGTTGCAGGAATAGTTCTCCACCAGATTGCCGTCGGGATCGTCGACGCTGACGCCGGTGACATTGAGGCCGATGGTGTAGTCCTTGCGCTGCAGCCGCGAGTACCAGCGCGGCGTGTCCAGAATGTCGAGCTCGGCCGTGATATAGATCTTCTTGAGCTGGTCGGCGAGGATCACCGCCGGGTCGCGATAGGTCGGCAGATTGCGGGTCTGGATCTTGATCGACAGCGGCTTGGCGTCGCTGTAGCCGAGCTTCTGCATGATCGCCTGCGCCTCGGCGAGGTTCTTCCCGGTATCGGGACCGTATCCCATCAGCGTCGACAGGATCTCCGGCGGCATGCCCCACTCGCCTTCGGGCTTGGCCTGCATCGCGCCGCCGAGCCTCCCGCTGCCTTCGAACAGGATGCTGTTGAAGGCCTTGCGATCCAGCGCCAGCGACATCGCCTTGCGGATATCCGGATTGTCGAACGGCGGATTGACGCGGTTGACCAGAAGATTGATCTGCAGATTGGTCGACGTCATCTCGCAGATCGCGTTCGGCGCCCGCGCCTTGACGTCCTTCATCAGGGGAATGCTGACGTCGGACGGAAAGGTGATGTCGTAGTCGCCGGTCGCGAACGCCAGCATGCGGGTGGCGCGGCTATCGATCGAGCGCACCGTGATCTCGTCGAGATACGGCCGGTCCTTCTTGAAGTAATCGGGGTTACGGACCAGACGGATAGAGTCGCCGCGCCGGAACTCGACGAGCTTGAACGGCCCGGTGCCGACCGGCTTGGTGCGCATCACCTGCTGCGGCACGTGGCAGGGATAGACAACCGAGAAGGCGCTGGCGAGCAGCGCCAAGAGACCTGGCTGCGGCTCGGTCAGCTCGAACGTCGCCTCGTCGTCGCCATTGACGCTGACATCCCTGAGCTTCGAGTACCAGACCTTGCGCGGGTTGCGCTTGAAGTCCGGTGTTTTGACGTCTTGGGTCTCGCTCTTGCCGATCAGCATCCGCCAGGTGCACTGCACGTCCTTGGCCGTGAACGGCTGGCCGTCATGCCACTTCACGCCGTGCCGCAGCTTGAAGGTAAGCTTTGTGTTGGTCTGGTCCCACGACCAGCTCTCGGCGAGATCGGGGATCACGGTGTCGATGCTTTCGTGCACCTTGGCCGGATCGAACACCACGAGGTTGTTGAAGACGGCCGCGAACGGCATCACCGAGGCGATGGTGGATTCCTCGAGCAGCGAGGTCGAGGGCGGGTTGTCGTTGTGATAGAGCCGCAGGGTGCCGCCCTTCTTCTGCGCCGATGCAGGGCTCGCGGCCAGCGCCGCGATACCCAATGCCACAATGCACGCGGCCAGTTTGAACGACATTCCCGCCTCCCGAAATTTCTTGTTGTCGTCGGTTGCAGGCAGTCGAGCACAACACCCCGCCCCTCGCAACGACGCAAGGCGAAGATCATTGCCGGCTGCGCGCCACGCAGAGCGAGACCGGAATGCTCGCGACCTCGATGGCCGGAACAGGGCGCCCGGACGGACCACCGCCGGGACCGGCGGCCCCGACCCGCGCGACCGGCCATCGCACGTCCCGTCACGGGGAATTGGGGTTGGATGCATCCTCGAAATTGGCTACACGTTTCCCGCCGAGAAACTCGGACCGTCTGAGGGCTTTAAATGACCTATTGCTGCGGAATTCTGGTGCGCGACGGGCTCGTCATGATCGCCGATACCCGCACCAATGCCGGCCTCGACAACGTCTCGACCTTCCGCAAGCTGCACATCTTCGAAAAGCCTGGCGACCGCATCATGGCGATCGCCAGCGCCGGGAATCTCGCGATCAGCCAGTCGGTGCTGTCGACCCTGACCGAGGGCATGGAAAATCCGGACACCGGCGAGCTCGAGACGCTGATGAACGCCCCGACCATGTTCCAGGCGGCGCAGCGGATCGGCCGCGCCATCCGCTCCGTGCACGCCACCGAGGGCGACGCACTGCGCGCCGAGGACATCTCCTTCGACGTCTCGTTCCTGTTCGGTGGCCAGATCAAGGGCTCGCGGATGCGCCTGTTCATGGTCTACACCGCCGGCAACTTCATCGAGTGCACCACCGACACGCCGTACCTGCAGATCGGCGAGCACAAATACGGCAAGCCGGTGCTCGACCGCGCCATGCATTACGACGTCGAGCTCTACGAGGCGCTGAAGACCGGGCTGATCTCGATGGATTCGACGATGCGCTCCAACCTCGGCGTCGGCCTGCCGATCGACGTGCTGGTGGTGCGCACGGACGCCTGCGAGGCCGACCTCAACCACCGCATCGAGGCCGGCGAGCCCTATTTCCACGACCTGCGCTCACGCTGGTCGGCGGCGCTGCGCGCGGCGCACCAGAACATTCCACGCCCCCCCTACAAGAACGAAACCGAAGCAAAAACCAAGTAAGAGGAAACTCGGATGACTGAGGCAACCAGCAAGATCGCACTCGTGACCGGCGCCGGCACCGGCGTCGGACGCGCCGCGTCGCTCGCTTTGATGGACAAGGGCTACACCGTGGTGCTCGCCGGGCGCCGCATGGAGATGCTGGAAGAGACCGCCAAGCTCGGCCCCGCCGGCAAGAGCCTGTGCGTGTCGGCCGACATGGCCAATCCGGCCGCGATCGCAGCCCTGTTCGACAAGGTGAAGGCGACCTATGGCCGGCTCGACGTGCTGTTCAACAACGCCGGCATGGGCGCGCCGCCGGTGAACTTCGAGGATCTGCCGCTCGAGCAGTGGCAGGCGGTGGTCAACACCAACCTCACCGCGCCGTTCCTGTGCACCCAGCACGCCTTCCGCATCATGAAGGACCAGAAGCCGCGCGGCGGCCGCATCATCAACAACGGCTCGATCTCGGCGCATGCGCCGCGGCCGTTCTCGGCCGCCTACACCTCGACCAAGCACGCCATCACCGGCCTCACCAAGTCGTCCAACCTCGACGGCCGCATGTATGACATCGCGGTCGGCCAGGTCGATATCGGCAATGCCGCGACCCCGATGACCGACCGTATGGTCAACGGCCCCGGCGTGCTGCAGCCGGACGGCACCACCAAGCATGAGCCGCGCATGGACGCCAAGGCGGTCGGCGACGCCGTGGCCTACATGGCCGGCCTGCCGCTCGACGCCAACGTGTTGTTCATGACGGTCATGGCGACCAAGATGCCGTTCGTCGGCCGGGGCTGATCTTCTCCTCCCTGCTTGCGGCAGGACCCTCACGACGGCCGGCCGGGCTTGTCCCGGCCGGCCGGCGCCGGGGCACGCTGCCAAATTATCGAAAACAACCCCATGCAAAGGAGCCGGCAGCTGCCGGCGTTCGACACGGCAACTTGACACGTCGGGCAAATCAGCGATACTTTTCCATTATTCCGAAATCATGAAAAGCTTGCCCCGGGGCTGATCTTCCCCTTCTCCCCGCGCGCGGGAGAACGTCGGGATGAGGGGGAGTCTCCACGAGGATGGTGAGAGACAAACGCGCGGAGAGTCCCCCTCACCCGGATTGCTGCGCAATCCGACCTCTCCCCGCAAGCGGGGCGAGGTAAGGGAAGTGCCCTACTCCAGCTTCTCGACGTCCCGCAGCGTCGGGAACAGCTTCATCCAGAGCAGCGCGACCGCGACCGTGGCGACGCCGCCGAGCACGGCCGACGGCACGGTGCCGAGCAGCGCCGCGGTGACGCCGCTCTCGAACTGGCCGAGTTGGTTCGACGCGTTGATGAACAGGAAGTTCACCGCGCCGACGCGGCCGCGCATCTCGTCGGGGGTGGCGAGTTGCACCAGCGAAAAGCGGATCACGACACTGATCGTATCCGCGGCGCCGAGCACCGCGAGCGCCAGCGCCGACAGCCACATCCAGTGCGACAGCGCGAACACCACCGTCGCAACGCCGAACACGATCACCGCCTGGAACATGCGCATGCCGACGCGGCGGTTGATGGTGTGCCGAGCCAGCACCATCGTCATCAAGAGCGCACCGACCGCGGGCGCAGCGCGCAGGATTCCGAGGCCGAGCGGACCGGCTTGCAGGATATCGCGCGCATAGATCGGCAGCAGCGCGGTGACGCCGCCGAACAGCACCGCGAACAGATCGAGCGAGATGGTGCCGAGGATTGCCGGATTGCTGCGAACGAAGGTGACGCCGGCAAACAGGTCGTCCGACGACCCGCCGTTCTTCACCGGCGCCTGCTGCAGCCGGCCGATGCCGCCGGTCAGCAGCGCACCGAACAGCCAGAACACCATCATGATGCCGTAGGGCGCGCCCGGCATCAGGGCATAGGCGAAGCCGCCGAGCGCGGGTCCGGTGATGGTCGCGACCTGCGCCGCGCCGCTCGAGATCGCGGTCGCCCGCTGCAGCGAGCCTTGCGGCGCGATCAGCGGCAACAGCGCGGCGGTCGCCGGACTCTCGAACGCGCCGGCGATCCCGAGCACGAAGGTCGCGACGAAGATCTGGATCTCGGAGATGGTGCCGGCAAAGGTGCTTCCGGCGAGAAACAATGCGGTCAGCGCCTCCGCGATCTGGCAGGCCTGCACCACGCGCTTGCGCTCGAAGCGGTCGGCGGCGTGGCCGGCGACGAATACCAGGAGCGCCGTCGGCAAAAACTGCACAAGTCCGACCATGCCGAGGTCGAACGCGCTGCCGGTCAGATTATAGATCTGCCAGCCGATCGCCACCGCGCCGATCTGGCTGGAGAAGCGCGACAGGCTGCGCGACGACAAGAAGAACAGGAACGGTCTGTGGCCGAGCAGATCGCGGGCGCCGGCCGGCGTGGCGGAGGACATGGATGATTGCGTGGCCGAGCGCCTGCAACTTGTCAATGGATACGAGATGAACGCGCAACAGCATTGCGCTGCGCGAGGCCCCTGCCCATAATCCCGCGAGAGTTCTTGGGGGCGTGATGCTGCAGTTGCAATCGGCGTTCGGCGTGGTGGCGTTGCTCTTGATCGCCTGGGCGCTGAGCGAGAATCGCCTGAAGGTGTCGCTGCGCCAGGCGGCGATCGGGCTTGTCGTCACGATCGTCACGGCTCTGGTGCTGATCAAAGTGCCGCTGGTGACGCAGGCCTTCGGCGCGATCAATGACGCCGTCGGCACCATCGCCGCCGCGACGCGCGCCGGCACTGCCTTCGTGTTCGGCTATGTCGGCGGCGGCCCGGCGCCGTTCGATCCCAAGGCGCCCGGCTCGGATTTCATCCTCGCCTTCCAGGCGCTGCCGATCGTGCTTGTGATGAGCGTGCTGACGACGCTGTTGTTCTATTGGCGCGTGCTGCCGCCTGTCGTGCGCGGCATGGCCTGGATCCTGGAGCGCACGCTCGGCGTCGGCGGCGCGGTCGGGCTCTCGACCGCGGCCAATATCTTCCTCGGCATGGTCGAAGCGCCGCTCTTCATCCGCCCCTATCTCGCACAGCTGACGCGCTCCGAATTGTTTCTGGTGATGACCGGCGGCATGGCCGGGATCGCCGGCACGGTGCTTGTGCTGTACGCCACGCTGCTGGCGCCGCTGATCCCGGATGCGGCCGCGCATTTCGTCATCGCCTCGGTGCTCGGCGCGCCGGCCGCTATTTTAGTGAGCCTGATCATGGTGCCGGAAACGTCCGGCAAGCGCACCGGCGGATCGCTCGACAATCCCGATATCCAGGTGTCGTCGACGATGGACGCCATCGTGAAGGGCACGGCAGCCGGGCTCGAGCTCTTGATGAACATCATCGCGATGCTGCTCGTGCTGGTCGCGCTGGTGTATCTGGCAAACGCGATCATCGGCCTGCTGCCGGAGATCGGCGGCGCGAAGATTTCGCTGCAGCGCCTGCTTGGTTACGTCATGGCGCCGGTGTGCTGGCTGATGGGCCTGCCCTGGCCGCAGGCGATCACGGCCGGAAGCCTGATGGGCACCAAGACCGTGCTGAACGAGTTGATCGCCTATGTCGACCTGTCGAAGCTCGGCCCCGACGCGCTCGATCCGCGCTCGCGGCTGATCATGCTCTACGCGATGTGCGGCTTTGCGAACTTCGCGAGCCTCGGCATCATGATCGGCGGCCTCGGCATCATGGCGCCCGAGCGGCGCGACGAGATCAACGCGCTCGGGCTGAAGTCGATCGTCTCGGGCACGCTGACGACCTGCCTGATGGGCGCGATCGTGGGGATGCTGACGCAGCCGTAGTCGCAGTAGCCCGGATGGAGCCAACGGGTCGCGCGATGACAGGCTCCGCGCAATCCGGGGCGGTGCTGACGCGGTGAAGCTCCCTGCCAAGCGGATCATTGTTGGGCCGGCCGACGGCGCGGGCGCACGTAGCCGCGCATTGAGCCGTCGCTTGCAATAACGCGATGACAGGGGATCGATGGGTCGTCATTCGTGCGCATTATGGCACCGACCGCGCGCGCAGCCTTCGGATTGCCGGCTTTAGCAGCGACAGCTTTGTACGTCATGGCCTTCCCCTTTGGGATCTTGCGCACGATGTCGCGGACCTTATCTGAAAAGGTTTTCATAAATCGAGTGTAGCAGATTTCTCAGAGGGTTTTCGCCATTTTACTTGCGGTTGGACGAGCGCGTCGCGTTGGCACGGAAGATTCGACCGGACGTGCCGGTGTTAGTTTCGAAGTGCGCGCCGCCGTCTTAACATTGCGGGGCAGCTATTGGCCCCTAGCGTCGTTTGCCGCGCAGTGCCGGCGTGGACGCAAACGGAGCATTGCGGACATCGACCGGCGGCTCCGCCCGATGCGATTCGACGTGAATGACCCGCTGTGGACATTGCCATACTTCTGAGGTGACTTTATCCGCTGACCCCCATAGTTCAGCCGAGGAGAATTGTCGGGTCTCGCGACGACCGGATGTCAGAGTTCGCCTTAGCCGAAACCAGATATGCTCTGAGCGGCGAGGTCAATATCGCCTGTCAAGTGATGGGTGAAGGACCTATCGACATCATCATGGTTCTTGGTGGGTTCTCGCACGTCGATTTTCAGCACGAAACGTCCGGATATACGGCATTCTTGCAGCGGCTTTCAGCCTTTGCGCGTGTCACTACATTCGACAAAAGGGGCGACGGACTATCCGACCGGATTCCGCTGCTCCTTCCCTTGAGCAACGCATGGACGACGTTCGCGCCATCATGGATACAACAATTGGCGCATCACAAGCGGTGATCATGGGGAATTCCGAAGGCAGCGCGATGAGCGCACTGTTTGCAGCCACCTATCCTGCGCGGGTATCGCGGCTGGTGATTTTCGGCGGCTTCCGGGTCGCGAGCAGTTGGCGAATGTGATCCAACACGGGGCGATAATTCAGCTTCTTCGCTGCCTGCGGGCCTTCCTCGCAAAGGTCACCCGCGAGCGCGAGGACCTTGCCGACCGTCGCGCCCAGCATTGTCTTCACAGTTGGGTAGTTGCTCCGTATCCACGCAGAAAGAGCAAACCCAGAGCCGGTGGCGCCGCCTACGTCGATCAGGGCGACTTCAATACAGTGTTTCCCGCCTTCGAGGCATTCACGTGCCTCATCGTGTTGAGTTGCTTCCATCACGCGATAGCCGCACTCACGAAGGTACTCCGCCAGCGGATGGCGCACGAGCACGTCCTGCTCGACGATCAATACAGTTGTTGCTTGCATGCTTACTACAGCGCCGGGCCGAGCATCTCCGCGATCAGCATCGCGATCTGCCTGGGATCGTAGGGCTTGCTGATGAACCTACCTACGCGGCTCGCTGCGCTCTCCAATTCTGTGCTTCCAGAGGCAACGAGGATAAGGAGCATCGGTTGCATGACGCGGACCTTCCCAGCCAACTCCAGACCATCAAGGGTTCCGGGCATCCGGATATCGGTTATCAGCGCGTCAATCCGCTCGCCTGATGAGATGTAGTCCATCGCGTCATCGGCGGTCCTCGCCTCAATAACCTCAAACCCCGCGCCTCGAAGCTGCTCAGCTACGTCAAATCGGATGAACCATTCGTCCTCCACGAACAAAACCCTGATCCGTTCGCTCTTTTGCTGCGCTTGGGGGACCATCGTTGGCTCCTCGGATGCTGGTCAGCCAACCTACAGAGGGGCGCAACGTTCCAAGCCATTGAGTTCTTTTGCTAATTTGGCGTCGTGGCGGGAACATTCTCGGCCGACCGCCGACCTACAGCGGCGGTTGATGACTGCTTATGGCCCGTTGCGACAGCTCGTTATGCCCATCTCGTCGTTGCTCTGTTGACATCAGTGTTTCGTGGGCCATTGTTCCCGATTCCAATGTTTGCTTTGTTGATCGCCATGGGCACTGTTCGAGAAGTAAAAGGCGATTTTCCGCGGGCTGAGGGCGAAGCTGCCGCACTCATCCGGTCTTTCGACTGGTCCAGCACCAGCTTGGGACCAATCGTTGGGTGGCCAACGCACCTCAGGAGCGCGGTGAGCCTTATGCTGCCGGCCAAAGCACAAATCGTGCTGTTTTGGGGAGCCGAATTTGTCGCTCTCTACAACGACGCCTATGCTCCTACGATAGGTCAGAAGCATCCAAAGGCACTTGGGCGACCAGCACGCGATAATTGGGCCGAGCTGTGGGACGATTTAGGACCGCTTCTCAGGCGCGTCCTCGACACCGGCGAAACAGTCTTCGCGAAGGACCGCCCCTTCTACATTGAGCGGCACGGCTACCCAGAGACAGTTTATTTCGACATCTCGTATTCTCCAGTTCAGAACGAGGCTGGCGAAACTGGCGGTGTACTCTGCATCGTTAGTGAGACTACCGAACGTGTAATTGCGCAAGAACGCCAACGGTTGCTCGCTCGGGAGGCAAACCATCGCGTGAAGAACATGTTTGCCGTTTTCCATGGCATCATAAGTCTGAGCGCTCGGTCAGCCAGAACTCCGCAAGAGATGGCTCAATCGTTACGAGGCCGTCTCGACGCTCTAATGCAGGCCAAGGACCTAATCCGTCCTGGAATCATGGGTACGGAGGCGCATAGCGAGCGAACGACGGTGGGAGACGTGGTGCGAACGGTCTTGCGGCCGTATGAAGATGACGCGTCCAGCGAACGCATCATGGTAAGAGGACCAGCTGTCCCCGTGGGTGCTATGGCCGTTACAAGCCTCGCACTCGCGCTGCATGAAACCACTACGAATGCGGCCAAGTATGGGGCGTTGTCGGAACCAACCGGTTCAATAAACATCGCATGGGACACGCAAGGCGGGGACTTGCATCTTGAATGGGAAGAGACAGGCGGCCCAGTGATTGTTGCTGCGCCTTCGGCAAAGGGTTTTGGGAGTGTGCTTGCGGAGCGCAGCATTGCCGCTCAACTGGGCGGCAAGGTGGAATATGATTGGTTACCGAGCGGGCTCAGGTTAAGGGTTTCGATTCCTTTGGATCGTCTTGCAGTCTGATTGCGGGGATAGTCTGTTTCGGGCTACTTGACGCCGCTCCTCCAATAGCGCCGACAGAATAACTGTTGGTGGTCTCATTCACTTTGGAACGTCGGCAGTTGGCCCATCGCGACATCTTGCGTTGCCGCACGAACTTGGTCGCTATCGGGGCAAAGCGGACGTAGAGTCACGCCGACGGTTTTATGGGTACACAGCCCTAGCTAGAAAATCGTCATGCCCGGGCTTGACCCGGGCATCCATCGACCAAGGAGAATCTTGCGAAGCAAGCTGGATGGCCGGGTCAAGCCCGGCCACGACGAGTGCGTGAGCACTACGCCTTCAGCTCCACCGTCTTGAACTCGGCCGGCAGGATCACTTCCAGCAGTTCGACGTCGTCGGAATAGTCCAGGATCATGTGCCGGATGCGCGGCGGCTGGGTCCAGGCACTGCCTTGCTGCATCAGCGTCTCGCCCTCGCCTTCCATGTAGGTCTTCACCCAGCCCTTGAGCACATAGACCATCTGGAAGTCGACATCGTGGAAGTGCAGCTTCGACACTTCATCGGGATTGCACGGTCCCTGCAGCCGGATGACATGTGCCTGCGCGAGGCCATGCGACGCGGCTGATATGCCGAGGTCGCGGTACTTGGCGTAGGCGCGCAGCCCGTCGGCCTTGAAGTCCTCTTCGCGGTGATGGCTGATCGCGACGCGCTGCTTCGGCCACGCCTTGGCTGCGGCTTTCGGCGCGCTCTTCTTGGCCGCCGGGACGCGGCCTTTCGACTTGATGGTCTTGCGCGCGGACGATTTCGCGGACGTCTTCTTGGCGCCTGCGCCAAGCCCCGACCATTTCTTCTTCACCGCGGTCTTGGCTGCCGATCTTGATGCCGTCTTCTTGGCCATTGTTTCGCCTCCCGTCTTTTTGTGACGGAGAGAGGCTAACACAAGTCGCGCGCCGCGAGGCGAGCAAAGGCGCAGAGCCGCGCCCTGCTACGTTTGCTGATCAATGCAGCCGGAACACGCCGTCGACGGCACGCAGCTCGGCCGGCTTAACCAGCTTGGAATGCGCCACCGTCACCGAAAACAGCGGGCCTTCGAGCTTCGCCTGCCAGAACGCGAGGAAATCCTGCAGCGCCGGAAATTTCGGAAACAGGTCGTAGTTCTGCCAGACATAGGTCTGCAGCAACGAGGGGTGATCCGGCATCCGATAGAGGATTTGCGCCGTCGTCAGCCCGTACCCCAGCAACTGCTTCCGGAAATCGTCGGAAACAACCCCACCAACTCGCGAGACCATGCCAACCTCCTGTGACGGAGCGCATTCACGTGGTGGCCGACCTCCCCCGCCGGACCACCGGCAATGGATGCGCTCACATGAGAGAAATGTGACGCACGCGACTAACCCATCTCAAGCCTAAATGTTTAATAGGTTGTTGAAATTTCTTGCGTTGGCAGCAGCTTACCGCATCTGCTAATAGCCCCGGCAACCCCTCTTGGGCGGCATTAAGGATGCCGAAATGATCTCGGCATCCTCTTGGCAGGCGGTACTCACGAGTGCCAATTTTTCTGCTAGAGGCACTTGCCCGCCGCCAAGGCTTGGCCTATCTCCTGCCCAACCAGTCTGGCACTCGCTGGACTGGACTGCTAACTCTCCAAAAATCTAGAGCATCTACAAATGTTTAGGAGGACTGCATGAAATTCCGTCCGCTTCACGACCGCGTCGTGGTCAAGCGTATCGACGCCGAAGAGAAGACCGCTGGCGGCATCATCATTCCGGACAGTGCCAAGGAAAAGCCCTCCCAGGGCGAAGTCATCGCCGTTGGCCCGGGCGGCCGCGATGAAGCTGGCAAGCTGATCCCGATCGACGTCAAGGTCGGCGACCGCGTCCTGTTCGGCAAGTGGTCGGGCACCGAGGTCAAGATCGACGGCGAAGACCTGCTGATCATGAAGGAAAGCGACATCATGGGCGTGCTCGACGTCCCCGCTTCCAAGAAGAAGGCGGCCTAAGCGCCTCCCTCCCTCCCAGGTTAAATCTTTCAAGGAAAAACTCAGATGGCAGCTAAAGAAGTCAAATTCTCCGTCGAGGCGCGCGACAAGATGCTGCGCGGCGTCGACGTTCTCGCCAACGCGGTGAAGGTCACCCTCGGTCCGAAGGGCCGCAACGTGGTGCTCGAGAAGTCGTTCGGCGCTCCCCGCATCACCAAGGACGGCGTCACCGTCGCCAAGGAGATCGAGCTCGACGACAAGTTCGAGAACATGGGCGCCCAGATGGTGCGCGAAGTCGCCTCCAAGTCCGCTGACGCGGCCGGCGACGGCACCACCACGGCAACCGTGCTCGCCCAGGCGATCGTGAAGGAAGGCGCCAAGTCGGTCGCCGCCGGCATGAACCCGATGGACCTGAAGCGCGGTATCGACCTCGCGGTCGAAGCCGTCGTTGCGGACCTCCAGAAGAACTCGAAGAAGGTCACCTCGAACGAGGAGATCGCCCAGGTCGGCACCATTTCGGCCAATGGCGATGCCGAGATCGGCAAGTTCCTCGCCGACGCCATGAAGAAGGTCGGCAACGAGGGCGTGATCACGGTCGAGGAAGCCAAGTCGCTCGAGACCGAGCTCGACGTCGTCGAGGGCATGCAGTTCGACCGCGGCTACATCTCGCCCTACTTCGTCACCAACGCCGACAAGATGCGCGTTGAGATGGACGACGCCTACATCCTGATCAACGAGAAGAAGCTCTCCTCGCTGAACGAGCTGCTGCCGCTGCTCGAGGCCGTGGTGCAGACCGGCAAGCCGCTGGTCATCGTCGCCGAGGACGTCGAAGGCGAAGCTCTCGCCACTCTCGTCGTCAACCGCCTGCGTGGCGGCCTGAAGGTCGCGGCCGTCAAGGCTCCGGGCTTCGGCGATCGCCGCAAGGCCATGCTGCAGGACATCGCGATCCTGACCGGCGGCCAGGCCATCTCGGAAGACCTCGGCATCAAGCTCGAGAACGTCACGCTGCAGATGCTCGGTCGCGCCAAGAAGGTGATGATCGACAAGGAGAACACCACGATCGTCAACGGTGCCGGCAAGAAGGCCGACATCGACGCCCGCGTTGCCCAGATCAAGGCGCAGATCGAGGAGACCACCTCGGACTACGACCGTGAGAAGCTGCAGGAGCGTCTCGCCAAGCTCGCGGGCGGCGTCGCGGTGATCCGCGTCGGCGGCGCGACCGAGGTCGAGGTGAAGGAGCGCAAGGATCGCGTTGATGACGCGATGCATGCGACCCGTGCGGCTGTCGAGGAAGGCATCGTCCCGGGCGGCGGCGTCGCCCTGCTCCGTGCCTCCGAGCAGCTCAAGGGCCTGCGCACCAAGAACGACGACCAGAAGACCGGCGTCGAGATCGTGCGCAAGGCGCTGTCGGCTCCCGCTCGCCAGATCGCGATCAACGCCGGTGAAGACGGTTCGGTCATCGTCGGCAAGATCCTGGAGAACAAGACCTACAATTACGGCTTCGACTCCCAGACCGGCGACTATGCCGACCTCGTCAAGAAGGGCATCATCGACCCGACCAAGGTCGTGCGCACCGCGATCCAGAACGCTGCCTCGGTTGCCGCGCTCCTGATCACCACGGAAGCGATGGTTGCCGAGCTGCCGAAGAAGAACGCCGGCGGCCCCGCGATGCCTCCGGGCGGCGGCATGGGCGGCATGGACTTCTAAGCGACGAAGTCGTCCCGGACGCGGTGCAGCGCGAAGCGGTGCACCGCAGAGCCGGGATCTCGCTCAACGACAACGAAATCGGGATAGGGGGGAGCCTCGCAGCCCCTCCCACCGGGTCACCGGAGGCGGTCGCCCGCCCCCGGTTCCCACAGAACGTGGCGTGCGGATTTCCCGCACCGACGCTCTTCGACAGTTGGTTCACAGCACTGCAAGCGCTTGCAGCTCCCGATAAGGGAGGCGCAGCTTAGGCTTCAGCAACGGTGTCCGTTCTTTGATTTGGTTGAAGGCGTCCCAAGTGAGGCGTCGGCCTGCCCAGCTGCGGCTGCGCAGCATTCCGCGCCAGTAACGCTCCACGGCCCGATAGACTTTTACGAGGCTCCGGAGATTTCCGGCGACGCCGTAATAGCCATAGTAGCCGCGCAGGACGAGGTTGATTTCATCGGCCTGGTCACTGATCTTGTAATGCCGTATTTGCCGCATCAGCTCCTGCAGAGACATAAGGCTGCGCTTTAGCCGAGATTTCTCGGTGCGCATCCCAACCTTGAAGTTGCCTTTTTGGTTTCGCGTGCAATAGAGCGTCAGCCCCAGAAAGTAGATTGTTTCCGGGCGGTTTCTGCCGCGTTTGCCCGCATGTCTTTGCGCGAACCGACCAAACTCGACCAACTTGGTCTTGGTCGGCTCTAGAGTGAGGCCGAACTTCCCCAACCGAAGACGCAAGGCCTCCTGTACGCGGGTGGCGTCCGATCGATATTGGAAGCAGATCACAAAGTCGTCGATATAGCGCACCAGTCGGGCTTCGCCCCGCAACCGACCCTTCACCACGCGTTCGAACCAGAGGTCGAGAACGTAATGAAGGTAGAGGTTGCTCAAAAGCACACTGATCGATCCGCCTTGTGGCGTTCCTTGTTCGCTCGGGTGCACCGCTCCGTCTTCCAGGATGCCCGCTTTCAACCAGCGCCGGATCAAGCTGATCAGGCGCGGATCACCGACTCGATGTTCGACAAACCGGAGGACCCGATCATGATCGAGACTCCCGAAGAAGTTCTTCAAATCCGCCTCCAACACCCAGCTGATCATGCCGCCGGCGATCACCTCATTGAGGGTCGCCAAGGCATGATGGGCGCTGAGCTTCGGCCTGCCGCCGAACGAGCAGGGTAAGAAGTCCTGCTCGTAAATAGCGGCCAGCACCTCAGCCGTGCTGCGCTGGAGCGCCCGGTCGGCGACAGTTGGAACCCCGAGGGGGCGCTTCTCCGTCTTACCGGGCTTGGGGATATAGACCCGCCGAATGTTCGGCGCCCGATATCCCTGGCGATGGATGGATTGGAGCATTGGCCCTATCCAGTCCTCGAAGCTCTCCTTCGCCGCCTCCACCGTCTGTCCGTCCACCCCGGCGGCGGAGCGCTTCGGAATCTGTAATAGATTCTTTTGCACTCGGTCGCGCGTGATGTGATGGGCCAACGAGGTGAAGCGAAGATTTGTCTCGCGCCGAGCTTTCACTGCTATTTGTTCAAGTTTCGTTTCCATGGTCAGCTGATCTTCTCTTTGCATAGAAGGCCGTAACTCCCGTTGAATGGAGCCCATGTCGCCCAAGAACAATTCAACTACCGCTGACCGCTTCCCCATGTGGCCGGCTCTCCCGTCCTCGGAGTACTATCGGTCAGTCTGACTTCCACCCGGTCGTCAGACCCTTCTCACCTCAGCGGCTTGGCAGGTCTTACAAGCTTGCGCTTGAACCGGATGGATCTCCCTTGTTCACGCTGCTTCCTTTGATTGCATGCTGGCGGTACGAACCCCGGGAGCACCTCTGACCGCTCGCGTTGTCGCGGCCTGCGGTTCCGCCTTCCCCTTTGAGAGACAGGGTCGGCTACTCCGATCACGTTCGATTTCGGGGCTATTTTCCCGTTCACTTCATTCCGGCCTACAACCTCCCTGTCTACGCTTCGCAACGGCCGTTACCGGACGCCACGCAAGACTCGGTTCGCGGCTGCTCGCTAGGCTTTGCCGCGGCCGTCATCTCAGACGGCAGACTTCAACGCGCTTGCAAGGCGCAACTCCCACACCACCGTACATACGGGTCCGTATACGGCGGTTCGCTGGATTAAGCGGCAAGAGTTGTTCTGTTGCCGCCGTAGTTTGGGTGTCAGCAATCGTCGCGCCAGCTTCGACTCCTCTGATCAGCGTCAGTCAGGGTTTCACCCCTTCCCGCCGTTCCGAGGCCAGTTGCCCGGAATTCAGTCGCATGGCCGATGCGATATCGCTGCATCTACTCGTCACTTCCAGCGTTCAGGCCTTCGGCGAAACTCGTTCCGCCTACTATGCCCTCTGCTGACTTCTGCACTGCGGTCAGATCGCCTTACGACGACCTCAGTCTCGTTGCCGAGACGCAGCGCAGATCTCCCGAGGTAAGATCGACCGCCTTCGCCGCACGCCCGCCGGATTTACCACCCCGGCCCCGATGACCGTGGACTTCGCGATCACGTGCTCGCTCGTCCGGCCGGGTAGGCCTCGTTTATCCGGTTTTTGTCCATCGGGCCGCGGCTTTGCTCCACGCTTCCTTCAGACCCCACCTCGCGATGACGCCCTTGCGCTTCGCTAATCCTTCACCGTCATCAGGCTGGATAGAGGACTTCCACCTCCAAGCTGCCGGTCATGCTCGGCACACACGCAAAACCCCGGCAGCGATGCCGGGGTTTTTGTTTGGGGCAGGCTCGCCGGGCGACTTACCGCAGCGCGGCCAATGCGAATACTTCCACAACCTCGCGCTGATGCAAGCGCCTCACATTGCTCACGGCATGCAGGTTATGCACAACACTCTCCGTAAACATACGTTGGTCTGAGTTGACAATTTCAAAAAAAATTTCGTGCGAGAGTCGCAAACCGAACCGACAGCGTCATCTTCGTCCCCCACAGTAGCTTCGGGACAAGATCGAAGTTCACTCCAACAATCTGAATTGAGCACGGAGCGTCAGCTCCCGTGACGCGGGCAAGCGTTGCGGAGAATGCTTTCACTTGCGAGGGAGGCAGTGCAGTGAGCGAAAGCGACAAGGTTTTCAGCCGAGCCGCCTGAAGAAGCGGCGTTGAAGTCACATCGAGGATTCGTTCAAGGAGGGACCTGGCCGGTTGGAAGAAGCCCAGTGACGAGAGCATGCAGCCCCCACTGCCCGATGCTCCGTCAACCGCCGCAGGTGCGCGATGCCCCCCAACTACCCCGCGCACCGATCAGGCCAATCCAACCGGCCGGACTATTCTGCAAGGCAACAGGCAAAAAGCAAAAGGCAATATGGGAGGGAGGCGCTCATGGGCATGGTGATGGTCAGATGTCCGCAAACCGGGCACGCGATTTCCACCGGAATCAAGACCGATCGCGAGAGCTTTCGACGCAGTACCGTGTTCTTCTCGCGCACGCCCTGTCCATTTTGCCGCGCGGATCACGCCTGGTTTGCGCGGGACGCCTGGGTCGATGAGCCGAGCATCCGCGTGCGGCGGCGCCGCGGCGGCGGTTCACCGGCCTGAAATGGCCACCACTTTTGACGACCGCGATGGAGGGACACCATGGCGCAGGTACAGATCTCGACCGAAACATCTGCCTGGCTGCTGCAGGCCAAGGACTTTCTCGATGAAGCACGACGGCTGAAGCCCGGTCCGAAGCGCAATGAGTTGCGCGAGACCGCAAAGGTGCTGCGTGAGATTGCGGAGCTCGAAAGGGTATCCTCCCCGACGCGGGAGCTTGATCGGCGGCCGGGAAGCTGATCGCAGCAGGGAACGCGCTCACACGGCGTCGTCAGCCTCGATTTCCGGGATACCCGGATCGTTAGCCGGCGCCATTCCTCGCGTTCGAACCCTGTCGCCCGAGAAGATCTCCTCGGCCTCGATACGCATGACGCGATGGCATTCGCACGCCGCCGCCAATAGCCGCGCCCGGTCGATCTCGATCTGGCCTCGTTGATCTGACCTGATCGCACCGCGCTTGCGCAGATTGCCCATCAGCAAGGTCACCGTCGTTCGTCGCACGCCGAGGATTTGCGACAGCGCTTGCTGGGTCAGCGGGAGGACGTCGCTGTCGACGCGGTCGCGAAGCTGAAGCAGCCAGCGCGCCATCCGCGCCTCGACCGGGTGGAGCGCATTGCAAGCGGAGCCGAGCTGAAACTGGATCAGCATCGATCTGACGTGCTTCTGGATTGCCTGCCGAATCCCCGGACTGCGCCCGAAAGCGGCGTGAAAGCGCGCCGCCGGAACCCGCGAGGCGGTACCAGCCGCACGAACGACGGCGGTAATGCCTGACGGCGAGGCTCCGAGAACCGAAAGACTGCCCACGGCCCCGTCGCATCCGACCACGCCGGTTGCGACCGTCTGCCCATCCGCCATGTCGATCATCAACAGGATCGCGCCGCTGTGAGGAAAGAAGACGTGGTCGATCTCGTCACCGGCGCGCGCCAGGACTGCATCCTGTTCGAGCGCAACGGTCTCAAGTTCGGGTCTCAGGAGGTCCAGATCCGCCGGCGACAATGTCGCGAGAAGGCGATTACAAGTTCCACCGGAAATGCTCACCTGCGGGAACGTCAAGGGTCGCACAGCATACTCACTCGAACACGGGATCAAAAACATATTCCAAACGCTTGACCGCAAGGCGGAATTCTCCGCGGCGGCGTCCTTAAAGTTAGATGCAAATGCGCCGCCGGACGCAATAGCAAAATGCGCATCGTTACACCGTAGAACTTCGGGAACCCAACAGTTCCAGTTTCGCATCGCTCGCGCCGCGCGCCAGATCCGACCCTTCTCTTTCACCATCTGCGCGGGCGTGGGCGGACGCGGTGCGACCGCGCCGCCGCTGCGGCACCCGTCAAGACGCGCGCGAGTGGCGGTCCGGCCACCGATGCGCCTGCGTGAGCAGTTCCTGCGCGTCCTTGATCTCGCCGAGATCAAGCGCCGGATCGAAACCGGCGAGCACCGGCGCCAGCAATTGAGATATCTCCTCTGCGCGGCCGCTGCGGCTGTAAAGACGTGCAAGTCCCAGCGCGCTGCGCAGCTCGAACGTCCTGGTCTGCTGCCTTCGAGCAATCTCGAGGGCACGACGGAAGGCATCCTCGGCGCTGGACATGTCGGGGCTGTGACGATGCGACAGCAGCCCAGCCTGCACGCGGTACAGCTCGGCATCCAGCCAGTGCTGCCCGGACTGCTCCGTCGCCTCGATCAACTCATTGATGATGTCGAGCCCGGCATCGACATGCCCGGCCTCCGCATTCGCCACGGCAATCTGCAATCCCCAGAACGGTTCACAGAGGTAGCAGTCGTTCTCGTGAAGCAACGACCAGCCACGCTGCATCTCCGCGAGACCTGCGGCGCGGTCGCCGGCACGCCACTTCTCCAGACCGTTGAGATAGGTGCCGGCGGCGACATACAACGGCATCGTGTGGTCGCGCGCCAGGCCCAGGGCCAGGATCGTCTCGGTCTGACGCAACCTGCTGCCGCACAGCCCGTCGAAGACGGCCTTGTGAACCAGCGCATTGGCGCGCGCGAGCGCGCGCTGTTTCCCGGCGACGTCCACCGCGGCGCCCGCGAGCTGCCGGGCCCGATCGATCTCGCCGCGCGGCCAAAGCACCAGGGCGAGAAATCTCATGATGACGAACGGCAAGTCGAGCGTCGACGCCTTGAAGGTTGCCGGATCCGGCTCGGTCGCATAGGCCGCGAAGGCCTGCTCGAGATGGATGCCCGCGTTCAGGTACTCGCCCGCGAACCAGCAGGTTACCCCGCTGGTCCAGCGCGCGACGACGCTCGCCACCGGCGACTGCGGGTGCCGCTCCGCTGCGCCCATGATCGCCTCCGCCAACTCCCGCATCGGCGCGAGCTCGCCGTGGGTCAAGCAGGCGTTGAAGAGGCCCGACTGGATCGGCGCCATTTCGATCGGATCATCGATATCGGAGGCGAACTGCCGGGCGCGGGTCCAGGCGGCGACCGTCTCGGGGGCGCTGTGCCCGAGACTGCCCCGTAGCGCGCGGCCGTAGGCGATTTGCAGATGGAGCCGGCCGATCATCCGATCCGGCTCGTCGGGAAGTTCATCGGCGATGGCGACCGCCTTGCCGAGATGCGCGATCGCCTCACAATAGGCCGAGCGCTTCAGCGCCTGCTGACCGGCCTTGCGCCACCACGCCAGCGCGGTCTCGCCGAGCCCTGCCTCGGTGAAATGGTAGGCGACGACTTCCGGCTCGATCTCGGCCATCTCGGCAAACTTGTCGCGCAACACATCGCCGATATGCTTGTGAAGCAATTGCCGGCGGCTCTTGAGCAAGCTCTCGTAAGCCGCTTCCTGGACCAACGCGTGCTTGAAGCTGTAGCTTGCGTCCGGCGGCACGCCCCGGCGCAGCAGCAGCTCGGCCTCTTCGAGCTGAGCAAGCGCCGCGGCAAGCGTCAGATCGTCGCGCCCTGCCACGCTGCGCAGCAGCGCATATGAGAACTCACGGCCGATCGCGGCACCGATCTGCGCCACCTCCTTGACCGGCGCCAGCCGGTCGAGCCGTGCCATCAGCGAGTCCTGCAGCGTTGCCGGGATCGCCAGCGGCGGCAGCGGATTGTCGAGGCGATAGCGCCCGGCATTCTCGACCAGCAGCCCCGACTCCATGACCATCTTGGTCAGCTCCTCGACGAACAGCGGGACACCGTCCGTCCGCTCGACGATCTGCGCCATCATCTCGCCGGGCAGCAACCGGCCGACGGTCACCTGCTCGATCAGCGCGCGCGTATCCTGCCGGTCGAGCCGATCGAGCCGCAGCAGGCTGACATTGGCGAGCCCCGCCCATGGCGGCTCGAACTCCGGCCTGAACGTCATGAGCATCAGGATCGGCAGCCCCCTGATCCGGTCGACCGCGAGGTCGAGCAGCTCGAGCGACGTGGCATCGGCCCAATGCACGTCTTCGCAGACGACAAGCACCGGCTGCTGCCGGGCGAGGCCCTCGAGCTGGTCGAGCAGCGCTGCGAATGTCTGCCGCCGCTGCTGCGCCGGGCTGAGGCCGAGCGGCGGATAGCGCTCGCCGGTCGGGATCGACAGCAGCGCTGCGATCAGCGGTGTCACGGTGGGCACGTGCTGCGTGCCGAGCGCCAGCATGGCTTCGAGCTTGTCCAGCTTCTGCTCCGGCGCATCTTCCGACCTGATGCCGGCGGCACGCTCGAGCTGGCCGACAAAGGGGTGCAGCGCGCTGTTGGTGTGATAGGGCGAGCATTGATACCGCACACGGCGGTGTGTTCCGGGCGCCAGGCTGTCGGAGAGCATCGCCACGATGCGCGATTTGCCGATACCCGCTTCGCCCGATATCAGCACGGCCTGGCCCTGGCCCTGCCACGCCAGTTGCTGGCGCGACAGCGCAAATTCGATCTCCGCCTTGCGGCCGACGAAGCCGATCGAGCGCGCGGTGCGCACCGCCTCGAAACGGCTTTCCGATGCCGGCTCGCCTTCGACGGCCCACACCGCGATCGGCTCGGAGATGCCCTTGACCTCGCGGCGGCCGAGGTTGCGCAGCGTGAACAAATTGCCGAGCAGCCGGCGGGTCGAGGCCGCCACGACGACCACGCCCGGCTCCGCCAGGCTTTGCAGCCGCGCGGCGATGTTCGGCGCATCGCCGACCAGCGCCTGCTCCTCCGACGCGCCGCCGGAGACGAGGTCGCCGACCACGACGAGCCCGCTCGCGATTGCGATCCGCACCGCAACCCCCTCGTCCGCGCGGGTCTCGAGCTTGCCGATTGCGGCGATGACGTCGAGGCCGGCGCGCACCGCGCGCTCCGCATCATCCTCGTGGGCGCGGGGATAGCCGAAATAAGCAAGGATCCCATCGCCGATAAATCTGGCAACGGCGCCGTCATATGTCGTGATCACCTGCGCGCAGGCCGCGCGATAGGCGCGGATCACCTCCCACATGTCCTCGGGATCGAGACGTGCCGATAACGCCGTCGAGCCGACCAGGTCGCAGAACATCACGGTGAGGTGGCGGCGCTCGGCATCGTGCGGTGAAACCGGCGCGGCGATCAGTTCGGCTTGATTGACATCGGCGATCGCGCGCAGCATCTTGCGGCGATGGCCGAGCAGGACGCCGAGCCTGTCGAAGTCTTCATCCGTCAGTTCGGGAAGAACGCCGAGGTCGATCCCGTTCTCGGCAAAACGCAGCGCGTATTGCCCAAGTCCCAGCTTCTCGAGCCATTCCGCAATCTGCTGCACTGGCTTCACCGACGGGTTGACGGCTGGCCGAATGGACCACGGTGCATGAACGTTATCGCAATCTGACCGGAGTGGCACCTCTGTTTTGCGGCGTGACGCAGGAGATGCGAATTGTGCAGTGGCGGTGCCCGGTTACAGCCGTCTGCACGCTAACATTCGTACGAGTGCCGGCGGTCCGTCCCGGCGAAAAAATCGAAGGGCCGCCCGTGGGCGGCCCTTCCTGTCTTACGCGCTCTCGGGCGCCTTGAGACGCACCAGCTTGGTCAGCAGCGCATCGAGGCCCTGGCCCTCCCCCGCATGCAGGTCGATGCGGCCGACCTTCTCGACCAGACGCTCGAGCGACTCCAGCTCCTTGAGCCGGAGCAGCAGAGGGTTCTCCTCCATCAGCCTGGCGGTGTTCAGGAGCGAACGCGTCGCCGCGGTCTCCTCCTGGCGGCGGATCAGGTTGGCCTTCGCCACCCGCTCCGCCTCCACCACCTTGTTGACCAGCTCGCGGATCTCGCCGGGCAGGATCACGTCCTTCACGCCGAGCTCGGTGACCTCGACGCCGCTGTCCGCGACACGATCGCGGACGAAGTCGCGAAGCTCCGTATCGAGCGCCGTCTTCGCGGACAGCACCTCGTCCAGCGTGCGGCCGGCCACCGCCTCGCGGATCGCGAACTGCACCAGGCGGTACAGCCACGCATCCACGTCGGGCACCGTTGCCACGACCCGCTCGGGATCGACGATCCGGCGGAACGCGGTCAGCGTTACGCGCAGCGCGATGCGATCCTTGGTCAGCATCTCCTGCGCCGTGATCTCGACCGCCTGGGGACGCAAATCGAGGCGCTTGACCTCGATCTTGCGGCCCGCGATCCAGAACGCGTGCCGGCCGGGCGCGAGCCGCTCGACCAGCTTGCCCTCGACCGTGAGCAGACCGGCCTCGTGGTTCTCGACCACCGCCTCGGTGATGACGCCGGCCCGGTTGGGCTGGATCATCGCGAGGTGGCGTGCCGTGACCCTGGGATCGCTGGTGACGTCGATGCGCTCGACCTCGACCGACGTCGCGATCTTCCAGTACACGCGCGTCTGCCAAGGCGTCATCAGTTGCACGGGACGGCCGTCGAGGCTGACGATCGCGATCTCGTTCGCGCGGGTTTCCACCGCCTCGAACAGCTCGTCGGCGAGATCAGGCCGCGCGGCCTTGATCACCGCGAAGCGATCCGCGGGGAATTCGGTCCGCACGACGCTGAACAGCTCGGCCTTGAGCTGATGCAGGGGATCGAACAGGCGGTGACGTCCGGGCGCGAGCACCTGCTCGAGCCGGCCGTTGCGCGTCAGCAACGCGCGCTCGCCATCCTTCACCGTCAAATTGGTCGTCAAGAAGTGCCAGGTCATGACACGCCTCCATCGTTTGCCATCAGGCCCATGGGCCTGAGAGCGGGTTGCATTTGGCAAAGGACGTGAGGACGCGAACGCGGCTTCCTGTCAGCCAAGCGGGCCGTGGCTTAAGGCTTGCGCGATGACGGGCGCACGCGCGCGTTCGCGCGACGAATGTCGCGCGGCCGAGCGGAGCCACCCGGCATCAGCGCAAGCGGTATCCACCGCGGCGCAAAGCCGGTCTCACAGTGTCGATGTTCGGACGAAATGCCTTGCGGCAGGACGGCCGGACTGCGACTGAAACGCGCGTCCGGTCCCCTTCAGAGGTATCAGCTTTACAGGCTGAAACGGAGCGCTTGGAGCGGGAATCGAACCCGCGACCCGATGAGTATCATTCACCTGCTCTAACCAACTGAGCTATCCTTTGTGAGAGACCGGATTCGAACCGATGCCTTCGGGACTTCATCCCCGACGCTCGACCATGAGCTTCATCTCGCGATCTTCATTTCGGCGGAACACGACACCGCAAAGCGGCTCGCGCCAGTCGGGATCTCAACGAGCCCGAACCCGTGGCCGAAGCGAAGGAGCGGGCTAATAGACGAAGCACGTCCGGGTTGCAAGAGGGCTGCGTGTGATTTTTTCATGACGGGGCGCTGCTGTGACCCACGCGTCGCGGCACGTCCCGTCATTGCGAGGGCACCTCACCCCCTCTGCGTGGCATCCTACAAGCAGGCGCGCAGCCAGTCGATGGTGACGCGCGTCGCCGCGTCGCGCTTGAGATGGTTCTGCACCAGGAGCCAGACGTCGCGTCGCTTCGGCAGCAGCGTGGCGCGCAAACGCTGGTCGGTCAGCAGGTCGGCACAGCTGTGCTCCGGCAACACGCCGACCGCGTGATGCGACTGAATCAGCGTGTGGATGATCCGGACATTGTCGGTGACGCAGCGCGCGCGAAGCCGCTTCGCGCGCAGGAACTGCATTTCCGGAATCCCTCCAAGCTCGTCGGGATAGGCGCACAGCATCGCTTCGCCCGCTGTCGTCGCGGCCGGCTCGAAGAAATACAACCTGACCTCGGCAAGCTTCGAGATCGCAAAGTCGCCCTTGTCCGGCTTGCGCAAGCGGATCGCGAGATCGGCCTCCCAGCGCGAGAATTTTACATTGTCGCTCGACGTCAGAAACTGCAGCGTCAGGCCTGGATGGGCGCGCAGGAATTCACTTGTGCGCGGCGCCAGCACCTCCTCGGCGATCGCGCTGGTGGAGGCGATGCGCAGCCGCCCGACCGGACCAGGCAGGCTTTCGCCGATCCGGCCGATCTCCTCGGCATGCGCGGCCATCGCCTCAATATGCGCGAGCACCATGTCGCACTGCCGGGTCGGCTTGCGAACGCCATCGACGGCCTCGAACAGGCGCAGGCCGAGCGCGCGCTCGATCCGCGCCAGCCTGCGCCCGACCGTGGTCTCGTCGATGCGCAGCCGCGCGCTGGCGCCCGCGTAAGTGCTCTCATCCCTGACGGCCGCGATGATGCGAAGATCGTCCCAGTTCATGGCGGCAGGCTACATCCTGCGGCGGCCACCTGCAATAACGCAGCCACTGGCTGCAGTATCCCTGCATAACGGCAGGCCGATCCCGGGCTATGTTTTCGGCGATACATCCGCTGGAGAACGACCATGACGTCAGCCAAGACATTGATGCAGCTTGCCGGTATCGACCTCACCCCGCCCCGCCTCGGCGACAGCTGCCTGGTGCTGATCGATATCCAGAACGAATATCTGGCCGGTCCGCTGGCGCTGCCCGACGCCAACCCGGCGATTGCGCGCGCCACCGCATTGCTCGCGCGCGCCCGTGAAAGCGGCGCCGCGATCATCCACATCGCGCACAAGGGCCAGCCGGGCAGCCTGTTCGACCGCAGCGCGGAGCGTGGCGCGATCGTCGCGCCGCTGGCGCCGCGGCCGGGCGAGATCGTGATCGAGAAGCAATTGCCGAACGCGTTCGCCGGCACCGACCTCAACGCGCAGCTTGCCGCGACCGGCCGCAAGGAGCTGGTGCTGGCCGGCTTCATGACGCATATGTGCGTGAGCTCGACGGCCCGCGCCGCGCTCGATCTCGGCTTCCGCACCACGATCGACGCCGACAGCTGCGCCACCCGCGACCTGCCCGACGGCGTCGGCGGCACGATTGCCGCAAGGCTGATTCACGACGTCGCGCTCGCCGAACTGTCCGACCGCTTCGCGATCATCGCCCGCGGCAACGCGCTTGCCTGAGGGCCGCCCCGCCCGGCGTTGCGCTACTGAAACGCGACCTCGGCGAAGCTGCGCAGCTTGCGCGAATGCAGGCGTTCGGATTCCTGCTGCTTGAGCCGCTCCAGCGCCTTGAGACCGATCTCAAGGTGCTGGCCGACGCGCTGGCGGTAGAATTCGCTGGCCATGCCTGCGAGTTTGATCTCGCCGTGCAGCGGCTTGTCGGAGACGCATAGCAGCGTGCCGTAGGGTACGCGGAAGCGATAGCCGTTGGCGGCGATCGCCGCCGATTCCATGTCGAGCGCGACCGCGCGCGACTGCGACATGCGCCGGATCACCTGCGGCCCGCTGATCTCCCAGTTGCGGTTGTCGACGCTGGCGACCGTGCCGGTGCGCATCAGCCGCTTGAGCTCGAAGCCGGTGAGCCCGGTCACCTCGCCGACGGCTTCCTCAAGCGCGACCTGCATCTCCGCAAGCGCCGGGATCGGCACCCAGAGCGGCAGCTCGTGATCGAGCACGTGGTCCTCGCGCACATAGCCATGGGCGAGCACATAATCGCCGAGCCGCTGCGTGTTGCGCAGTCCGGCGCAGTGCCCGATCATCAGCCAGGCATGCGGCCGCAGCACCGCGACGTGATCGGTGATGTTGCGCGCATTGGACGGACCGATTCCGATATTGATAAGGGTAATGCCGCGATAGCCGGGCCGGACCAGATGAAAGGCCGGCATCTGCGGGACGCGTTCGGACGGGGTCCCGGTGATGCCGCCGCCGAGCCGCGCATTGTGCGTCATCACATTGCCGGGCGCGACGAAGGCCTCGAGACCGGCCTCGCCCGACGCAAGGCGCTCCTGGGAAAGCTGCACGAAGGCATCGACATAGAACTGGTAGTTCGTGAAGATCACGAAATTCTGGAAGTGCTCCGGGTCGGTGCCGGTGTAGTGGTAGAGCCGGCGCAGCGAGTAATCGACCCGCGCCGCGCGGAACAGCGCCAGCGGCTCCGGCACGCCCGGCGTCAGCTCAAAGGTCCCGTCGGCGATCGCATCGTCCATCGCCGCGAGATCGGGCGTATCGAAGATGTCGCGCAGCGACCTTGTGAACGCCGAACTGTCGGCGATGGTCAGCGCCGCCTCGATATTGATGTCGCGGCGATAGGCGAAATGGATCGGGATAGATTCGTTCGACTCGCCGATCTCGACCGCCACGCCATGGTTCTTGATCAGAAGCCCGATCTGCTCGGTGAGATAGGTCCGGAAGATATCGGGGCGCGTGATGCTGGTCTCGTGGACGCCGGGTCCTGCGACGAAGCCGTAGGCAAGCCGCGAGTCGAGCCGCGCATGCGACGAGGTCGTGATGCGGACGAACGGGTAATGTGCCCGCACCCGCGTCGTGAACGGCACGCCGTTGACATAGGCCTCAAAGCGATTGCGCAGGAATTCAGTGTTGCGCACGTAGATCTCTTCGAGGCGGGCAACGGCCGCGGCGGCATCGACGAACGCTTCGGTCGTGATCGGCGGCGGGGTTTCGATGGAGGGTGTAGGAGACATGTTCGCTTGCACCAGATCCGTTGCCGAGCTTGGACTCGCCCTGGATCAGCACAATATAGCGACTATGGCATCGGGTTCCAGACGTCGATCAGGCCGCAACGGTGGGCCGCTGCCCGCTCTGACTACTGAATCCGCGCGAGCACCGCGAGACGGCGGATGCCCTTGTTACGGTAGGCGTCGAGGAACGCGTAATAATCCTTGAACGAGACGCAGCCGTTGGAGTCGCCGTTCGGACCGAGCATGAAGGTGTGCGCGAGCAGGCCGTCGCGGTTGAAGATCTTGCCCTCGCCGCCGATCGGATTGAGCCGCAGTGCCGGCACGCCGTGGAACAGCGCCTCGCGCGGCTTGAGTTCGTAAATGTGCGGTGGCGTCACGCCGACCATCTTCAGATGCGAGGATCTGGGGTCGTCGAGCCTGGAGCCGAGGCCCGAATGCGCCTCGAGGCGCGTGCCATCGGGCAGGTACACGGTCTTGGCCGAGATGTCGTAGACTGCGGTCTGACGGTCATAGGGCGGCGAGCCGCCGAGCATCGGGTTCTGGTCCAACGTCGAGGGGATGCTGCCGGTCACGTTCGCGTCGGCTGAAGCGAAGGAGAGCAGTCCGCCGCTCGACTCCCGCTTGCCCCACAGTTTTTCGACCATGGTCTGCCGGTCGTTCGATGCGATCGACATCACCGCGGCCTTGGCGCGCGCGGCCATGTCGCGAACGCCGCCGGATTTCGCAGCCTGCTTGGACTCGGCAGGCTTCGCCTCGGACGCCTTATCGGCCCCCTTGGGCTGAACGTCCGCAGCGGGATCGTTGAGCGCCACCTTCAGATTGGCGGCGGCCTGCTTCTTGGCGGTCTCGACCGACTTCGGCGCCGGCAACGCCTTCGATGTCTCGGCAAGCTCCGCGGAGACGACCGCCCTCGCCGCTTCGGCGACCTTGGGCGCAGCGGCCTGCTTGATCGGGTCGATCTGCGATGCGGCGTCAGCCACGACGCTGGATGCGACGCCCTCGGGCGAGGCGGCCGCAAACCGATCGTTAAACATAAGCGACGATGCCGGGGCTTCCGACTTCGCGACCTCGGTCTTCGCGGGCGCCGCCGGTGCTGGCGTCAGGGACGCGAACACCTCGTTGAAGGCAGGCGTCGGCCGCGCAGCGACCGCGACGGGCCGCTTCACCACCGGCGCATCGAACGACGCATTGCCCACGGAGGGATAGACGCTCGCCGCAAAAATGTTGGCGTAAACGGTCCAGGCGCAGCCAAGCACCAGCCCCGCCACCGCGGCGCTGCCGAGGAAATGCTGTGGGAGAATTTTTCGGGAGGATTTCTTGCGGCTTGGCGCCCCAAGAACATACGCACTCGTACCCATACGCCCGGCGCTCAAAACAGGTCCACCTTTGTCCCTCACTCGACGCGGGGTCGAACGGGTGTTCGGCTCAACGTCGCGCGGGGGCACAGACGGCCATTAAGGCGACTTTTAGTTAAATGCGACTTAACCGGATGCGATCCCCTGCAGCGCGGGAAGTGCCTGTGGCGTAGGGCTTTTTTAAGATGACATTGGACCGCCAAAGCGGCTTTTCTGTCCCATCATGGGACATTCCGGTATGCCGCTCCAGCGCGGCATACCGGAATATATTCAGGGGAGAATTTCCTTGCAGATCGCCCCGTAATCGCGCGGGGATCGAGCAAAAACCATCTCTCAGTAGCTGAGCTTCGGATACCAGTCCTTGCCGCGTCCTTCAGGCGTCGTGTCGAGCAAGGTCCACAGCGGATCCATGTCCGGCGCGCCGCGCGGGTCCTGGCCGGGGTCCATCGTGCCCGCCCCCATTTCGCCGGCCCAGAAATGACGGATCGTGCCGTTGTGGCGTGTGAAGACATTGTAGCCCGGCAGGTCGCTGTCATCCTTGTTGACATAGTCGCGCGTGTAATCGCCCGATGCATCCGAGTAGATCCTGTGACGCGTCCAGCCGCGCGCCTTCTTCGCCTCGATCAGGCGTGCGATCGGCGAGCGCGCCACGAACACGAACGACACGCGCTGCTCGATATCGGGCAGCTTCTCCTCCCACGTGCCCATGAACGATGTGCACATCGGACACGGCTTCTCGCGCTGCGGGCCGTACATGTAGCTGTAGATGATGAGGGTCGGCTTGCTGCCGAACAGATCGGCGAGCGATGTCGCACCGGCCTCTCCGATGAACTCATAGGACTTGGCCACCTCGCCGCCCGGCGGCAATGCGCGGCGCAGCGCGGCGACGCGCTCGATATGCCGGCGCAGCTCGATCTCTTCGACGAGCAATTCCTGGCGGGCGCGGCGATACTCGGCGCTCTCATTGGGAAAGCGCCTAACATTGGTCGTGGCGAGCTCGGTGGCGGGCTTGAGGACGGAACTGGTCATGGTTGGAACCTCGCGTGGTTGACGGGCTGTCTGGAAGACGAGCCGGCCCCGGACGATCCGACACTCAACGGCGAGGATTTATTGCAGTTCCGGCGGCGAGGAACGGTCGAGGATCTCGCCCTTTGCGCCTTCCAGCAGGTCGAGCGCGTAGGTCTCGATGGTCAGCGGCCCCCGCATGCGCTTGGCTTCGGCCACCGTTTCGATATGGGCGAAATTGTCGCGCAGCGAGGCCGGCATCGCCTGCTCGACCTCATGCACATAGAGCAGCTTGCCGGACAACTGCTCAGGGCTCGGCTCTGACATGTTGACCCAGCGAATGCGCTGGCCCTGCTGGGCGACGCAGGTGCCCTTGGGGAGATAGAAGGCGAGCCAGCCGGTGGTGCCGTAATCCGCCGCCAGCACGCAGCTCGCGCCGGTCCGCACGCGGGTCGCCTCGATCTCGTCCGCAAGCTCCGGCCAGCCGACACCGACGCTGCGCACGGTGGCGTCGCGGCGGTAGCCCGAGAGCAAACCGGTGTTGGCCTGCACGATCAGCAGCGCGAACAGCACGACGCCGAGGGGCGCGGCCCAGCGGCGGCAGAAATCGACCGTGCGCTGCTCGCGCGGCGCCCACTGCACCTGGACTGCCGCGACCGCGGCCGCTACGGCAAAGGCGGGATAGACCGGCGCGAACCAGTTGGCCTCGACCCGCGCATGCAATGCGTGCCAGGTGAAGTAGACGACGATGGTCCAGAACATCGTGTTGACCAGCACGCGCGCCTCCAGCGCGCCGGCGCGGCGCCGATAGAGCGCGTAGAGGCCCATCACGCCGAGGATGAAGACCAATGGCGTTGCGAACGCAAACTGGGTCGGGATCAGCTCGGCGATGTAGGTCGGCCGGAAATCCTCGATCCGCGCGCGGCCCATCTGCTTGATGAACGACACCCAGTGATGGTCGGCATTCCAGCGGATGACCGGGCTGAACAGGCCGAGCGCGACCAGGCCGCCGAGATAGAGCCAGGGCGACAGAAACCAGCGCCGCAGCTTCGGCACCATCGCAAGCCAGATCAGGATCGCCGGACCAAAGAACAGCGCCGAGTATTTCGACAGCAGCGCCGCGCCGGCGCTGGCGCCGACCGCAAGCCACCATTCGCCGCGACCGCTCTCCAGCACCTTTGCCAGCGCGTACAGCAGGAGGCTGGCAGCGACCAGCAGCGGCGCATCTGGCGTCACGATCAGCGTGCCGACGGCGGCCATCAGCGTGACATTGAGCAGGATGGTTGCGCTCGCGGCGATGCGCCGGCCGCCGAACAGGATCTCGGCCGCCCGGTAGATCGCCCAGCTCATCGGCAGTGCGAGCAGGATCGACACCAGCCGCACGCCGAACGGCGTATCGCCCGCGATCATGGTGCCGAGCCGGATCACCACCGCCACCATCGGCGGATGGTCGTAATAGCCGCCGGCGAGCGACTTCGACCACATCCAGTAATAGGCTTCGTCGAAAGTCAGCGGCGTCCATGCAGCGGCGGCCAGCCGCAACACGACCAGCGCGCACACCGCAAGCGCGGTGTTTCGGGCCAGCCGCGCCTCGTCCGCGTTCATGCCACCGTCATCGCTTGCGCCAGACGAACAGCCCGGACATCGCGTAATTCCACACCACGCCCATCAGCGCGCCGGCTGCGCCCGCCAGCCACCAGATCGGCTCCTGGTCGTAGACCGAGAACGCGACGCCGACATTGGCGAGCAGGCCGACGCTGCAGACCAGATAGAACAGCAGCAGGCCGCGCAGGATGCCAAAGCCCTTCAGCCGCTGATCGCGATAGGTCAGGAAATTGTTGAGGATGAAATTGCTGGTCATGGCGACGATCGCACCGGTGGCCTGGGCCTCCGGGAATGGCGCCTTGAACAGTTCGAGCGCGATGAACAGCACGGTGAGGTGCACCACCAGGCCGAGCCCGCCGACCGCCGCGAACAAAATGAAGCGCAGCGAGATCAGATCATTGGTCAGCTTCGCCAGCACCAAACCGAGGAAGTCGAGCGCGACCATGGAGTCGAGCTTGCTCTCGCCATGCTGGCGGGCACCGAACGTGTAGGGAATCTCGACCGCGCGCAGCTTGCCCTCCGCAGTCGCTACGACGTCGAGCAGAATCTTGAAGCCCTGCGTCGACAGCTGCGGCGCGAGCTGCTCGAAACGGTCGCGGCGGATCATGAAGAAGCCGCTCATGGGGTCGGCGATCTCGACCTTCAGCGCGCGGCGCGCGATCTCGGTGGCGAACGCGCTGGCACCGGCGCGCTGCTTGTTGAAGCCGTCGGCCTTGTAGCCCTCGATGTAGCGGCTGCCGACCACGAGCTCGGCCTCGCCGCTCTGCAGCAGCGCCACCATCTTCGGCAGCTGGGTCTCGTCATGCTGCAGGTCGGCGTCCATCACCGCGGCATAGGGCGCGCTCGAGGCCAGAATGCCCTCGATGCAGGCGCCGGACAGGCCGCGCCGGCCAATCCGGCGGATGCAGCGCACGCGGGAATCCTTCCGCGCCAGCGCGCGCACCACGTCCCAGGTTCCGTCGGGCGAATTGTCGTCGACGAAGATGACTTCCCAGGACACGTCCTTCAGGATCGCGTCGAGCCGGCGGTACAGCACCGTGACATTGTCGCGTTCGTTGAAGGTCGGGACGACCACCGAAAGCAGCGGCAAGCTTGCTGCCTGCGATGAGGTTTCGGGGCTCGGCTTGATGGCTTGGTTCATGAGCGCCAGCGTATAGCCGCAGCCTCTCCCGCTGCCAAGGCAGGCCGACCCAAACGCACGCTCGGAAAGCGGGAAAACGGGGCAAAACACCCCTGAAAATGCCAACGACCACGAACAAGGGGCGCGCGTACATCCGGCGCAGCCAATCAATGTCGTGGTCGTCCGGCGCCGGAGCCCTGAAGCTGCAACGTCGCCGTTGGAAGCAAGATAGGAAGGTCCCAGGCGGTCCGCAAGGGGCGCAGGAGGCGCTAGTTGTTCGGGACTTCCCGGATCACCGGGCCGCGTGGCGCCGGGGCTGCCGGCGCGGCCTCGGCAGCTGGAGCCGCCTGCGGCTGTGCGGCGGACCGGGTCGGGTTACGGAGCTGGCTCGGCGACGGCCCGTAGATGAACGCCGCCGCCAGCGCGACGGCCGCGACCAGTGCGCCCAAGAAACCTGCCGTCGATTGTGATCTCATGCCGATGATCCCCTCGCCTGCGCGGATTGATATCAAAAATCGGCCGGCCGCAACAGGATTTGGGAACCTATTTGGCCGCGGCCCTGCGCCGGGTGAAGGCGGTCACGATGTCCTTCTGCGCGAGCTCGATCGCACGGTTGGCGGTCGTCAGATTCGCGTCGGCGTCCTGCTTCGGAAATTGCAGCGACAGGAAGTCGATCAGCGACACACGGAAGTTCTGCCGCTCCGACGGACAGACATTGGCGATCAGCGAGGTGAACTCCTGGTCGGACATCGCCTTGTTGCTGTCGCGGGGATATTCGCGGGCGAGACAATTCCAGTAGGCGTCGCGGCCGGTGATCGCGAGCTTGTGCGCATCGTCGACCTCATCGGCCATTGCAGCGGAGGATATGGCGGCGGAGGACATGATCAAGAGGGCGGCCGCAACCAGCATGCGCATTGTTGTTCTCCATTTCGGCGCATCGTAGCGAAGAGCGACAGCGACGATAAGCGCCGCCGTGCCGATCTGGCAAACTGGCCAATCACGATTATTTTGATTAGTCTTGCTTCCTGTTCCCTCCCTCACGATGAGTGCAGTCGTGGCCAAAGCTCCCACCAAGGCGACCAAAACCAAGACCGACGCAGGCAACATCTATATCGGCATCGGCGGCTGGACCTTCGAGCCGTGGCGCGGGGTGTTCTATCCGGAGAAGCTCGCGCAAGCGAAGGAGCTGTCCTACGCCGCCTCCAAGCTGACCTCGATCGAGATCAACGGCACCTATTACGGCTCGCAGAAGCCGGAGAGCTTTCGCAAATGGGCCAGCGAAGTGCCCGACGGCTTCATCTTCTCGCTGAAGGGACCACGCTTCGCCACCAACCGCCGCGTGCTCGCCGAGGCCGGCGATTCGGTGAAGCGGTTCTATGATTCGGGCGTGCTGGAGCTGAAGGACCGGCTCGGGCCGGTGCTCTGGCAGTTCGCGCCGACCAAGAAGTTCGACGGCGCCGATTTCGGCAAGTTCCTCGAGCTGCTGCCGCGCAAGCTCGACGGCCGCGCGCTGCGCCACGTCGTCGAGGTCCGCCACGACAGTTTTTGCGTGCCCGAATTCGTCGCCCTCATTCGCGAGCACGAGGTACCGGTGGTGTTCGCCGAGCACGGCAAATATCCGGCGATCGCCGACGTCGCGAGCGACTTCGTCTATGCGCGGCTGCAGAAGGGCAATGACGAATTGAAGACCTGCTATCCGCCGAAGCAGCTCGACGCCTGGGCCAAGCGGTTTCAGGACTGGGCCGCCGGCAGCGAGCCCGACGACCTGCCGAAGGTCGAGAAGACCGCGCCCAAGAAGGCGCCGCGCGACGTGTTCGCCTATGTGATCCACGAGGGCAAGGTCCGCGCGCCGGCCGGCGCGATGGAACTGATCGAACGGGTGAAGTGAGCGAGAACCGATGGCGAAGGCCAGGAAGCTGTTCACCATCGGCTACGAGCAGACGCCGTCGAAGGCGGTGCTCGACGAGCTCGAGCAGGCCGGCGTCAAGCTGCTGGTCGACGTCCGCGCCATCGCCTCCTCGCGCCGGCCCGGCTTCTCCAAGACCCAGCTCGCCGCCGGTCTCGACGAGCGCGGCATCGGCTACGTCCATCTGCGCGGTCTCGGCACCCCGAAAAGCGGACGGGAAGCGGCACGCAGCGGGCAATATGCGCTGCTGCACAAGATCTATTCGGCGCACCTAAAGACGGCGCAGGCCAAGGAAGAGCTCGACGAGCTGTCGGCGCTGGTCAAGCAGTCCGGCCCGGTCTGCATCCTCTGCTACGAGCGCGACCACCAGCACTGCCACCGTCGATGGATCGCCGAGATCATTGAAGAGCGCGACGGCGTCAGGATCGAGAACCTGGCGGCACCGCAGCTCTAGCCTGCCTCGCCCGGCACGTTCAGCGTTCCCTCCATCATCGTCACGCAGCCGCCGCCGACATGCACCGAAGTGATCACGCCGCCTTGCTTGCGCACGCGCGTCAGCAACAGGCTCGGCCGGCCCATGTCGACGCCCTGCCCGATCCGCAGCCGCAATTCGCCATCGCGCGCGGGATCAATATCGGCGAGCAGCGCCGCGCAAGCCGCGGTCGCGCTGCCGGTGGCGGGATCCTCGGACAGGCCGCTGGCGCCCGGATGGAACATGCGCGCCTGCAGGTCGAGCGGCTGCTCGCTCGCCGGCACGTCGCGCGTGTAGAAATAGACCACGTCGCGGCCGATCTCGGCCAGCGTCCTGGCGAACGCCGCAGCATCCGGCCGGGCGCGCCTCAGCGCCTCGCGCGAGGCGATCTCGACCACCAGGAATGGCAGCCCGACCGAGACGACCTGCGGCGCGTGCCGATTGGTCTTCACATCAGCCGCCGTCAGCGACAGGCACGCGGCGGCGGCGGCCGCGCTGACCTCATTGGTCCGCTGTAGCGCCTGCGGCGCGGTCAGCTCGGCCCCGACCACATTGCCGCCGTCGGACAGGATCTCGACCGGCACGAGGCCCGCCTTCTCCTCGAACCTCAAGCGCGCCGGCGCCTTCGCGGCCCGGCTTGCCAGCACGAAGGCGGTGCCGACATTGGGATGGCCGGCGAACGGAATTTCCGAGCGCACCGTGAAGATGCGAACCTGGGCGTCGTTGACCTTGTCCTGCGGCGGCAGCACGAAGGTCGTCTCGGAATAGTTGAACTCGGTCGCGATCGCCTGCATCTCTTCGGTCGAGAGCCCTTCGGCGTCGAGCACCACGCCGAGCGGGTTGCCGCCGAAGGCGCGGTCGGTGAAAACGTCGACGGTGATATAGCGCCGCTGCATCCTGCTTGTCCTCGTGCTCCGGTCATTCCGATGACGTCACCGTACCACGGCCCGAGCGATGCCCTTCAGAGCACTCGGTACAATCGCGGGCAAGTCACATGCAGGCAGCTCGCGCGGCTTGAGGAGCCGTGCGTGATTGCCTCGGATCATGTGAGCGTCGCCGCCTACCCCAACTGCCAGACGTGCACCGGGTGCTCGTAGCCCCGCACCGGGATCTCGCCGCGCGACACCGCGTCCTTGCAGTCATCGCCGAGCGCCTCGCGCACCGCGGAGGAAATTAAAAACTGCGAGCCGAGCTCCTTGTTCAGCGCCTCGAGCCGCGCGGCAAAATTCACGGTGTCGCCGATCACGGTGTACTCCTTGCGCCGGGGCGAGCCGATATTGCCGGCGACGACCTCGCCGATGTGGACGCCGATGCCGATGCGCAGCGGCCAGCTCGTCGCCGCGTTGGTGCGCTCGTTCGCGGCGAGCATTTCACGCGCGGCGGCGACCGCCTGATGCGCGGCGTCGCCGGTCTCGAACGGGGCACCGAACAGCGCGAGAAAGCCGTCGCCCAAAAACTTGTTCACGATGCCGCCATGGCGATCGAGGATATCGACCAGCACGGCAAAGGCGCCATCGAGCCTGTCGACCACCTCCTGCGGCGAGCGGGTGCGCGCACCGGCCGTGAAGCTGCGGAAATCCACGAACATCACCGCAACACGGCGGATGTCGCTGCCGGTGCCGGCCCCCTCCGTCATCAGACGTTCGACCACCTGCGGCGAGACGTGCTGGCCAAACAGGTTGGTGATGCGATCGCGCGCGGTGGCGGCCGCGATGCTGGCCGCGAACTGCCGGCGCAGCTGCATGCCGACTGCGCCGGCCAGCATGCCGCAGATCAGGATGATCGCGCTGCGCGCGGCGTGATAGTAGATGCTGGTCTCGGCCGCGCCGCCGCCCGAGGGATGGAAGAACACCGCCATATAGAACAGCTCGACCGCCGCGACGAAGCCGGTGAAGGTCGAGAGCCAGAAGTCGAGCCGCAGCGTCGACAGGATGATGAAGACGAAATAGATCAGCGGCGCCACGAATCCGAGCGCCTCTTGCGGCCCCATGCTATTCATGTGCAGCGCCAGCACGACGGTCGGCAGCGACGTCTCGACGAGCACGCCGATGTAGCGCCGGACCACCGGCAGGTCGCGCCCCTTGCGCATGTGCCAGCTGATCGCCCCGTGCACCCAGAACTCGAACAGGATCAGCGGAATGGTGACGTAGAAGACGTAGACGGGGCTGAGGTTGCCGTGCCAGACGCGGCTGACCGCATCGGGCGCAAAGAAATACACCAGCAGACTGATCGCCGCGAGGGCAGCGGCGGTAGCGATCAGCACCTTGATGCGGAGCAACTCGGTGGTCATCACCTCGCGCATCAGGGCGTGATGGAAGTCGGCGGATACGGTTGTGTCTGCCGCTACGCTGTTTTTGTCCGAAGATTCCGCCATGCCTCCCACCCCGTCATTCCGGGGCGCGAAGCGAACCCGGAATCTCGAGATTCCGGGTTCGATGCTTCGCATCGCCCCGAAATGACGATCATTGATGGCATCCATCATAGCCTCAATCGAGCGTACGGCGGAAGCGCGTCACCGCGATCGTCATGGCGAACAGCATCAGGGCGACCAATGCGGCGGTGTCGTATTGCAGGTTCTGCATCGCCGCGCCCTTCAGCATGATGGCCCGCACGATGCGCACGAAATGGGTCAGCGGCAGCCCCTCGCCGATATATTGCGCCCAGACCGGCATGCCCGCGAACGGAAACATGAAGCCGGACAGCAGGATGCTCGGCAGGAAGAACATCATCGAGAGCTGCATCGCCTGCAGCTGGTTCTGGACGATGGTCGAGAAGGTGTAGCCGATCGACAGATTGGTGGTAATGAACAGCGTGGTGAGCAGCGCCAGCAGCGTGAGGCTGCCGAGGACCGGCACGCCGAACAGCAAAATGCCGATGGCGATGATCAGCGTGGCCTGGATGAAGCCGACCAGCACATAGGGGATGATCTTGCCGAACATCACCTCGACCGGCTTGATCGGCATCGACAGCAGGCTCTCCATGGTGCCGCGCTCGATTTCGCGCGTCACCGAGAGCGCGGTGAAGATCAGCATGGTCATGGTCAGGATAGTTCCGACCAGACCGGGCACGATATTGAGGCGCGAGTCCGCCGCCGGGTTGTAACGGGCGTGGGCGCGGATTTCGAACGGCATGTCCGGGGGATCGCCGACGTGCAGATCATGCGCCAGCGCCGATTGCACCAGCGGCCCGAGTGCTCCGAGCGCCGAGCCCGACGCGACCGGGTCGGTGGCATCGGCGGCGACCAGCAGCGCCGGTCTGTCGCCGCGCCGCACCGCGCGCTCGAAGCCGCGCGGGATTTCGACGCCGAACAGCACCTTGCCGGATTGCAGCAGCTCGTCGAATTCCTCGACGGTGTGGACCTCGCGGACAAAATGGAAATAGGCGGTGTTCTCCATTGCCTTCAGGATCGAACGGCCGAGATCGCTGTCTTCCTGGGTCAGCACCGCGGTCGGCAGATTGCGCGGCGTGGTGTTGATGGCGTAGCCGAACAACGTCAGCTGCATGACCGGCAGCATGATGATCATGGCGAAAGAGACGCGGTCGCGGCGAAGCTGGATGAACTCCTTGACCAGCATCGCGTAGCTGCGCCGCCAGAAGCCGAATGCCGGCTCCCTCGCCTCGCTGTTCTGGATCGATTCCGTTGCGCTCATCGCAATTATCCCTGGAGATTATCCTTGGAAATTATCCTTGGAGCGCCCCATCAGATCGATGAAGACGTCTTCGAGCGACGGCTCGCTGGCCTGCCAATGCCACTTCGAATTGTCCCGATAGGGCGCGATCGCGGCCTCGACCGCCGCCTTGTCGCGGCCGGAGACGTGCAGGCTGGTGCCGAACGGCGCCACCATGTCGACGCCGGGCTTGTCCGTGAGCTCGGCCATCAGGCCGTTGAAATCCTCGCCCGTCACCGTCCAGGTCGACAGCGCGGACGCCGCGATCACCTCGTCCACCGTGCCATGGGCCAAGAGATGACCGTAGGCGATGTAGGCGATCTCGTGACAGCGCTCGGCCTCGTCCATGTAATGGGTCGAGACCAGCACGGTGAGGCCTTCGGCGGCGAGCGCGTGGATCTCGTTCCAGAAATCGCGCCGCGCCTTGGGATCGACGCCGGCGGTCGGCTCGTCGAGCAGCAGCAATTGCGGATTGGGCAACGTGCAGGCGCCGAGCGCCAGCCGCTGCTTCCAGCCGCCGGAAAGGTTGGCGGCGAGCTGCTCCTCGCGGCCCTTCAGCCCGATCCGCGCGATCATGTCGGCCGCGGCGCCGCGCGCGTCCGGCATGCCATAGAGCCGCGCCACGAATTCGAGATTCTCGCGCACCGACAGATCCTGGTAGAGGCTGAAGCGCTGCGTCATGTAGCCGACCTTGCGCTTGATCTTGTCGGCATCGCGCCGGATGTCGTAGCCGAGGCAGGTGCCCTCGCCGCTGTCGGGCGTCAGCAGGCCGCACAGGATGCGGATGGTCGTGGTCTTGCCGCTGCCGTTGGGACCGAGGAAGCCGTAGATCGAGCCGCGCTTGACCTGCATCGACAGGTCATGGACGACCTCGCGTCCGCCAAACGACTTGGTCAGCCCCTTCACATCGATCGCGATGGAGGGTGCGTCGGACCGCGCGCTGGTGGAGCCGCCGTTCATCTGCGCTCCGCCACCGGCGTCTTGGGATTGAGGTAGATGCTGATCGGCTGACCGACGCGCAGCACATCGGGCCGGCTCGGCCGCGCCTGGATCAGATAGACCAGCTTGTTGCGCTCATCGAGGCTGTAGATGACCGGCGGCGTGTACTCCGCCGTGGTGGCGATGAAGTAGATCTTTGCCGTGAGGTCGGCGGCGCAATTGTCGCAGGTCACCCTCACCTCGTCGCCGAGCGCAAGCTTCGGCAGCTCGGCCTCCGGCACGAAGAAGCGCAGCTTCATGTTGCCGGGCGGCATGATCGACAGCACCGGGCGCTGCGCCTGCACCATCTCGCCCTCGCGGAAATAGATCTGCTGGATCGAGCCCGCGATCGGCGCAAAGCCCTTGCGACGGTCGAGCCGGGTCTGCGAGGTGTTGACCCGCGCCTCCGCGACGCGCAGCGCCGAGACCGCGGAATCCAGATTGGCCTGGGTGCCGGCGCCGGTGCCGCGCAGCGAGGCCGCGCGGTCATAGCTCTGCCGCGCATTGGCGAGGGTCGCATTGTTCTGGTTGAGATCGGCGCGCTGCAAATCGTCGTCGACCGAATAGAGCAGATCGCCGGGCTTGACCTCGTCGCCTTCGCGCACATTGAGCTTGATGACGCGGCCGGATTCATCGGGGCTGACGAAGATCATGTCGGCCTCGACCCAGCCCTGGAAGCCGGGATCACGCTTCTCCTGGCAACCGGCCAGCGCCGCCGCCAGCACGACTGCGGTCACGAGCTTCATCATGCGCGAGCCGGTCATGGCTTGCTCCGTTCGCCGAAGATCAGATCGAGATGAACCTTGAACATCGCGAGGGCATCGAGCGGCGCGTGCCGGGCAAACAGGCCCTGCCAGATCACCGCGACGATCGCGGGCGCCACGACGAGTTGCGGAAACTGCGCGAGTTGGCGCTGCCTGATCTCGCCGCGCGTGATCGCAAGCTGGATCAGCGCCTGCATCGCGGCCATCCCCTTCGACACCACCTCGCGGAAATAGAAGTCGGCGATCGTCGGGAAGCGCGGCCCTTCGGAGACGATCAAACGGACGATGTCGCCGCGCCGGGTCGACACGATCTCGCGGATGAAGGTCTCGGCAAACCTCTCCACCGCATCGCGCACCGGGCCGGTGATGGTGGGCGGCGCGGCCATGCGATTGACCAAGGGCACGACTGCGGTGCGGATCAACTCCTCGAACATCGACTCCTTGTCCTTGAAGTACAGATAGAGCGTGCCCTTCGCGACGCCCGCCCGCCTGGCGACATCGTCGAGCCGCGTCGCGGCGAAGCCGCGCGCAATGAACTCGTCCATCGCCGCCTCGACGATCGCAGCGCGCCGCTCCGCCGATTTCTCGGCGCGGTTCGCAGCAGGCTTGGCCTCGGGCAGCTTTGCCGAGGCCACCTTCGGGATCCTCGCCGCGGCAGCCCGGATCGCGGTGGTCCGGCGCTTGGCGGGCCGGGAGCGGGTCGTCTTTTCGATGCGCTTTGTCATGGCCATAATATGACTGACCAGTCAGTCATTGTCATGTTCAGAGAAAACGCCTGCCGGCCGGAAGCGTTCCTGTCGGCCTTCCCGGCCCCTCAGGGTGCGCATAGATTCGCGATCTCGCGGCGCAAATGCCCGAATTTGCTGCTTATGTCCGCCCTATGGGGAACAGTGGGCGCTGGGAAAGCCGGGTGCCGATCGCACCCGCGGGCCCTGTGCAACAAAAAGGCACAGGGGTGGCACCACAGGTGTAACCGGAGCAATCCGGCTTTCCCTGCGCGATGCGCTACGGCTCACTTCGTGCTCTCCCCGGCGAGATTGGGGGGAATTTGATACAAGCGGTCCGCTGGGGGAACACCAATGAGCGATTGGTTACACAACCTTTCTGTGCCGTGGATGGCCTTCATCGTCTTCGGCTTCACCTACCTTGTTGCCATTCTCATTTTCGCAGGCGTTGCGATCCTGTCGACCAAGGAGCGCGCAACGTCTTTCAAATCGATCTCTCCCGGCATGTTGCCGGTGCTCGGCATCCTTTTCGGCCTGTTTGTCGCATTCACCGCGGCACAGGTCTGGAATGACAGCGACCGCGCCACCGCGGCGGTGAGCCGCGAAGCCAGTTCGTTGCGGGCGGTCATCCTGCTCGCCGGCGGCCTGCCGCCGGAGCAGGAGGCGCGCCTGCGCGGCCTCGTTCGCGACTACGTCGAGGAAACGGTCGCCGTGGAATGGCCGATGATGGCGCGCCAGGCTGCATCGCTCAAGGCAGCTCCTCCTGCGCTGACCGCGGCGTTGCGGCTTGTCGTATCAACGCCCGCGCAAAACCCGGGCCAGCAGACGACGCAGCACGAGATCATCACCAATCTGAATTCGGCACTCGATGCGCGACGACAACGGATCATCGTCAGCCAGACGGAAGTCGACTCGATCAAATGGTGGTGCCTCTACCTTCAGGCCATCTGCGAGCTATTGGTCATTGCCCTTGTTCACTGCGACAACCGGTTGGGATCCGCCATCGCGATGGGACTATTCGCGACCGGCGTGGCCACATCGGTTCTGCTGATTGCCGCGCATGATCGACCATTCACCGGCCAGATATCGATTGCGCCGACGCCGTTGCTGCAGATCATGCCGGACAAGGAGGCGAGCCGATAAGCGCCGGACCGCACACGCGCGCTGTCCGCTAGGTGTGAAACTTCAGCCCATCGAGGATCTTGTCGACCACCTTGCGCTCGGCGCGAATAGCGAGGCCGACCAGGTTGAGCTCGCTGCGCGCGACCGCCCTCACCACCTCGCGGTTGGCGGCGTCATGCGTGGTCTTGAACATGTCCTCGGTGTAGAGCGCCGGCTGCACGTTGCGCGCCAGCGCGCGCTCCAGCGCCCGCGACAGCGCGGGCCCGTCGGCGCCGTAGATCAGGATCGGCTGGCCGATCAAAGAGAGATATCTGGTCCCCGACCCGTCCTGGTAATTCTCGCCGATACATTCGGGGAAGGAAGCCGCGATGCCGCCGGCAAGAAACGACGCCACGTTGAGCTTCTGCCAGACTTCCAAGTCGGTGCGGATCACGACCGCGATCTTGGTGTCGAACTGCATGGCGATAAATCTATCCGCAGGTTGACGACAAACGCCAGTTCTGACCGCGCATCCCTCATCTGCCCGCCAGGCGCTGACGTTAGTTTCTTGAGCAACCCACGGGCGGACCCTGCCCGCCTGAAGGGCGACGTCGCGGCTGGCGAAGCTGATATCGCTGCGGCGAAGAAGCTCAACCCACACGTCGACCGCTAGTCGTGCCACGTCGCAAGGGCCCAATCCCTGCCGGGACGGAAAGCGATAGTCAGCTCCTGCGCCGCGTAGTAGGCTTCGGGCGTTCGATGACCATCAGCATATTTCAGGGCATTGCATCATGATCAGCAAGGCCGATGTTGTTGTTATTGGTTCGGGCGGATTGGGCGCGGCCACAGCCTATTACCTGAGCAAGCGTGGAGGTCTCAGCGTCGCCCTTGTCGACAAGCATGAGATCGGATCGCAAACCTCGCCCCGCGCGGCAGGCATGGTGAGTTGTGCGCGCAAGAGCGACTTGATGATTGGCCTCATCAAGGACGCATGCCGCAAGATCGAGGCGTTCACGGAAGAAACCGGCCAGCCGCTCGACTGGGTGCATTCGGGCAGCCTCAAGATTGCGCGCCGGCCACAGGACGCCGAAGTGATCGAGGACGATTTCGCGCGCGGACGCCGCACCGGCCTCGACGTCGAACTGATCTCTCCGCAAGAGGCGAGCAGTCTCAATCCGTTCTTGCAGCCGACGGGCGTCGTTGCGGCGATGCGGATCGGCGACGACCGGTATTTCGACCCGGCGCAGGTTGCCGTCGGTTTCGCCACAGCCGCGGCGGCCAACGGTGCAATCTTGCTGCCGAAGACCGACGTGCGCGCCGTCAACATCGTCGGCGGCACCGTGATCGGCCTGACCACCGCGAACGGCGTCATTGAAAGTCCGGTTGTCGTCGATGCGGCCGGCGCGTGGACGCGGCAGGTCGCGGAGGCGAGCGGGATCCGCGTGCCGCTGGTGCCGACCCGGCAGCAGTTGATCGTCACCGAGCCTTTGGATGGCGTCCGTGCCGACCTGCCGATGATCCGCATCATGGACGCTGCGGTGTATGCCCGCCCATGTCAGGGCGGCTTCCTGTGGGGTGTCTACGAGGAAACGCCGCGCTTCTTCGATATGCAGTCGCTTGGGGCCGGCTTCGACGTCAAGGACATGCCGCTCGATATCGGCGTGCTTCATGCAGCCGCCGATGAGGTCAAGGACCAGCTCCCGTTCCTGCAAACCGCCAAGGTGCGGGAGTTTCGCGGCGGCATTCCGACGATGACCGCCGACGGCCATCATATTCTCGGTCCGGCCGCCGGCGTGACCGGCTTCTATTTTGCGAGCGGGTGCAACGTCGCCGGTCTGTCGATCTCGCCGACCGTCGGCGAGGCGCTTGCGGCCTGGATCGTGGACGGCAAGCCGCCCATCGATCTATCGCCGATGTCGGTCATGCGGTTCAAAGACCAATCGTGGTCCGAAGACCAATTGGAGCGCGACGCCGCCTGGCAATACCGGCACTTTTATGGCGCCGTCTGAACTCGGCAGCGCGCTTTGCCCACCAGGCGGATTGCGGCGACTGCCTTACCCCTTGGCGTCGCAGGCCCAGGCGCGGATCACGCATTCCTTGCCGCCATAGTCGTAGCACTTCCTGGTCGCGGCATTGAGCGAGCTCGAGATCTTCGGCGCCACGGCATAGCCATGGGCGCCGCAGGGATTCTTCATGTCGATCGAGAGCGCGGCGCAGGCCCGCTTCATGGTGACGGTGGTGCAATCGCCCTTGCACTGCTTCAGCGCGGCGGCGCGCGCCGCGCCTTCCGCCGGATAGTCGTAGGCCTGGCCATAGGCCCCGCACTTGCCGACCGCGAACGCGCCGGCCGCGCGCGCCTTGGGCACGAAGGTTTCCACGGAGAAACGCGTGGCGCCGAGCAGCAATGTCAGGACGAGAATCGTCAACGCGCGACGCTGCGCGACGGCGGTCGAAATGATCAAGCGGAAATCCCCCAAAGCCCGGCGCGGACTGTACGCAGGGGTCGTTTCCAGATGGTGAATGACGGGTTGAGAGCGAATTCTATCCACTCGTCGTCCCGGCGAAGGCCGGGACCCATAGCCACCGATGGTGATGATTGCGCGAGGCTCTGGCCGCTGTCCCACCAACAACAACGATTGGTGGTAATGGGTCCCGGCCTTCGCCGGGACGACGCGGAGAATGTTCAGCCCTGTCTTGCCGCTTCCAGCGCCTGCGGCGTGTCGATGTCGAGGAAGGCGCTGTCGCCGTCGACCGGGACCTCGGCGACTACCTCGGCATGCTTGGTGATCAAGTGACGCGCGCCGATGTCGCCGTCGAGCGTCATCAGCTCCTTGAAAAAGCGCCGCGACCACAGCACCGGATTGCCGCGGCGGCCCTCACTGACCGGGACCGCGATCAGATGGCCGCGGTCCGGCGCGAAGGTCTCGATCAGGCGATCGATCAGCTTCGCATCGATCAGCGGCATGTCGCCGAGGCAGACGATCGCGCCGTCGGCGCTGTCGGACACCGCCGCAATGCCCGCCTTCACCGAGCTGGCGAGGCCGCCGGCGAAATCCGGGTTGCGGACGAATTTGACCTTGAGGCCATCGAGCGCCTGCTCGACCAGCTCGGCCTGATGCCCGGTGACCACGATCACCTCGGAAGCCTTCGAGGCCAGCGCCTGCTCGGCGACGATGCGCGCGAGCTTCTTGCCGTCGAGCTCGGCGAGCAGCTTGTTCGGGCCGCCCATCCGGGTCGAGCGGCCGGCGGCAAGCAGGATCGCGGCGACGTTGCGGTTGCCTTCGGTGTCCGGCACCGTGCGCGGCTGCGGCCGCGTCACGATCTCCATCAACAGGCCGCCGACGCCCATGCCGGTGAGATCCGATCGCGTCACCTTGATGCCGGCGAGCAGCCGCATCAAGACCCAGTCGAAGCCGTTCTCGACCGGCGAGCGCGCGCAGCCTGGCGCGCCCAGGACCGGCACGCCGCCGGCGCTGCCGATCAGCAGCAGATTGCCCGGATCGACCGGCATGCCGAAATGCTCGACCGCGCCGCCGATCTCGGTGATTGCAGCAGGAATGACATCACGACGGTCGGCGATCGCGGACGCGCCGAACACGATGACGAGCTCGGCCCCTAAGCCGAGCAATTCCTTGATCGAGGCGGCGAGCACCGTCTCGTCATGCGGCACGCGGCGCTCGGCGATGATGGTGGCGCCGGCCGGCGCGAGCCGCTCGGCGGTGACGCGCAGCGTCTTGTCGATCACCTTCGGCGCAAGACCCGGCAGCAGCGTCGAGACCACGCCGACCTTCTGGATCACATAGGGCGCGATCCGCAGCGTATCCTTGCCGGCGACCGCGACGGCGGCATCGCGTAAGCGCCCCTCGACGCCGAACGGGATCAGCTTGACGGTCGCGATCATCTCGCCTTCGACCACCGGCTTGAACGCGGCGAGCGTTGCGAAGGTGATGGCCTCGTCGACGTCGTTGATACGGTCGACCGCGGCGCGATCGATCACCAGCACACCGGGACGGGCCGCGAACAGATTGGCGCGGCCGGTGAAGGCGCGCTCGACGTTGACGCCGTCGCCGGCCACCGCCTGCGCGATGCTGGCGGCCGCGGCGTCCTCGGAGACGTCGCCCTCGTCGAGCCGCACCACGACGATCTCGTCGACGCCCGCCTTGGTCAGCGCCTCGACCTCGGCAAGGCCGATCGTGGTGCCCTTCTTGAGCACCAGCGCGCCCTGGCGGAGGGTATGCACGGTGACGCCGCCAATCGCGTCGGCCGGACTGGCGGGACCGAATTTCATGCCGCTTCTTCTTTTTCTTTGGGGGGCAAGCGCAGCTGCGCGGTGATCTCGGCCATGATCGCGACCGCGATCTCCGACGGCGACACCGCGCCGATATCGAGGCCGATCGGCGCGTGGATGCGCGCGATGTCGCTGTCCCTGGCGCCCTGCGCGCGCAGCCGCTCGGCGCGCTTGGCGTGGGTCTTTCGCGATCCGAGCGCGCCGATATAGAAGCAGTTGCGGTCGAAGGCGTGCAGCAGCGCCGGATCGTCGATCTTCGGATCATGCGTCACCGCGACGAAGGCGGTGTAGTGATCGACGTTGAGCGGCGGCAGTGCGACGTCGGGCCATTCGGCGACCAGCGGCACGTCGGGGAAGCGCTCCGGGCTCGCAAACGCGGTGCGCGGATCGACCACCGTGACGTCATAGTCGAGCGAGCGCGCCAGCGGCGCCAGCGCCTGGCTGATATGGACCGCGCCGATGATCACGAGCTTTGCGGTCGGCGCGTAGACATTGAGGAACAGCTTCTTGGTCCCGACCTCGACATTGCCGCTCTTGCCCATCCACAGCTGCTTTGAAAGCTCGGCGCGCAGCGGATCGGCGGCGATGTCCGCGGCCTTGACCAGACGCTGATCGCCATTGGCGGTGTCGGTGACGATGATCACCGGGCGGCGCGCGGCGCGCTCGGCGTTCAGCTCTTTCAGGATCTCGAGTTTCACGGCTAACCAACCTTCTCGACGAAGACGCGGATGGTGCCGCCGCAGGACAGGCCGACATTCCAGGCCGTCTCGTCGGCAACGCCGAATTCAAGCATCTTTGGCTGGCCGCTCGCGATGACGTCGAGCGCTTCCGTCACGACGGCGCCCTCGACGCAGCCGCCGGAGACCGAGCCGAGGAAGGTGCCGTCGTCATTGATGACCAGGCTCGAGCCGGCCGGGCGCGGCGCCGAGCCCCAGGTCTCGACCACGGTGGCAAGCGCCACGCCATGGCCCTCCTTCTGCCAGGTCTCGGCGGCCTGCAGGATGTCTTCGTCGCGGTTCAGCATGGTGGCCTCCTGCTATCGGGTCAGGCTTCTTAGGCTACGGAGCGGATCAGGCTGCGGTGGTGCGCCGGCGGCGGGGATGACAGCGCCCCGATCAAGCCCTCGATGGACGTCAAGTTATGCACCGGGCGAAATTCGTCAACGTGGGGCAACATCATTTTGATGCCCTGCGCCTTGGCCTCAAAGCCGGAGTAGCGCAGCAGCGGATTGAGCCAGATCAGGCGGCGGCAGGAACGGTGCAATCGGTCCATCTCGAAGGCCAGTTTGGCATCAGCCTCCCGTTCTAGTCCATCGGATATAAGGAGGACGATGGCGCCCTGCCCGAGCACCCGGCGGGCCCAGAGCTGGTTGAAGCTGTGCAGCGAGGTCGCGATCCGCGTCCCGCCGGCCCAGTCCTCGACCGCGGACGAGCAATTCGCCAGCGCTTCGTCGGGGTCACGCTCCCGCAACGCGCGCGTCACATTGGTCAGGCGGGTACCGAACAGGAACACCGAGACCCGCTTGCGGGCGTCGGTGATGGCGTGCAGGAAGTGCAGGAACAGGCGGGTGTACTCGCTCATCGAGCCGGAGATATCGAGCAACGCCACGATCGGCGCCGGCTTCTCGATCCGGCCGAGCTTTCGGATGTCGATGATCTCGCCGCCGGTGCGCAGCGAGTTGCGCACGGTGCGGCGCATGTCGAGCCGCAGGCCCCGCGCATCCGGCTGGTAGCGGCGGGTCACGAGCTCGGCCTGCGGCAGCCGCATCTTGGCGATCTCGCGCGTCACCTCGGCGATCTCCGCCGCGGTCATCTGCGCAAAATCCTTCTTCTGCAGGATCTCCTTGTCGGAGACCGAGAGCTTGAGCTCCTGCTCCTGGGCCTGCGGGCGCTCCTCGCTCCGCGCCGGCTGCGCCATCGCCTCCTGGACGCGGCGCGAGGCCGGCGGCGGCTTCTTCCTGGCGTGGTCCGGCAGCGGCACCGAATCCAGCATGCTCTTCCACTCCTCGGCGGCGCGGAAGAACAGCATAAAGGCCTGGCGGAAGATCAGCGCGTGCTCGTGGCGCTTGACGAAGATCGCTTCCAGCGTGGCGTAGAAATCGGAGCGGTGGCCGACCTCGATCAGCTGCAGCGCGTCGAGCGCATCGATCACCGAGCCCGGCCCGACGGGAAGCCCGGCCGCCCGCAGCGCGCGGGCAAAGCCAATCACGTTGTCGGCCATGTGGCCGGTCGGAGGCGCGAGGTGGTTGATCGCCATTGTTGTTTGGCCTCGTCATTCCGGACCGCACGAAGTGCGGATCCGGAATCTGGAGATTGCGGCGCGAGATTCCGGGTTCACGCTTCGCGTGCCCCGGAATGACGGCTAGTCGCTCGTCGCTTCCTTCAATGTCTTCTGCAACGCATCGCCCTGCATGCGCGCGATGTCGTCCTGATACTTCAAGAGCGCGCCCAGCGTGTCGCCGACGACCTGCGGGGTCAGAGAGCGGGCGTCGAGCTCGGACAGCGCGGTGGCCCAGTCGATGGTCTCGGCGACGCCCGGCGACTTGTAGAAATCCTGGTTGCGCAGCGCCTGCACGAAGCGGACGACCTGCTGCGACAGCTTGGCGGAGATGTTCGGCACCCGCGACTTGACGATCGCAAGCTCGCGCTCGGCTGTGGGATAATCAACCCAGTGATAGAGACAGCGCCGCTTCAGCGCGTCATGAATCTCGCGCGTGCGGTTCGAGGTGATGATCACGATCGGCGGCGCCGGCGCCTTCACGGTGCCGAGCTCGGGAATCGTGACCTGGAAGTCGCTGAGGATTTCCAGCAGGTACGCCTCGAACGCCTCGTCGGCGCGGTCGAGCTCGTCGATCAGCAGCACCGGAGGACCCGCGACATCGGGCTCGAGCGCCTGCAGCAGCGGCCGCTTGATCAGGAAGCGTTCGGCGAAAATGTCGCTGGCGAGCTGGTCGCGATCGGTATCGCCGGAAGCCTCCGCAAGGCGGATCGCGATCATCTGCGCCGCACTGCTCCACTCGTAGACCGCGGAGGCGACGTCGAGGCCTTCATAGCATTGCAGGCGGATCAGCTTGCGCCCGAGCGCCGCCGACAGCACTTTTGCGATCTCGGTCTTGCCGACACCGGCCTCGCCTTCGAGGAACAGCGGCCGGCCCATCCGCAGCGCGAGATACGTCACGGTCGCGAGCGACCGCTCGGCGAGGTAGCCGCGCGAGGTCAGGAGATCCTCGAGCGCATCGACGGAAGTGGGTAACGCCGATGCACTCATGGAACAGCCAGTCTTCGAACAGAGGTCAGCAAAGTCACGCCTTGGTACTTAGTCCTTGGCGTTCGCGGCTTCCACCGCCCGGCGCGTCAAAACGCCGATCAGATGCGCGCGGTATTCTGCACTGCCGTGCAGGTCGCTGTTCAGCCCGTCAGCCGAAACTGCGATGCCGTCGAGCACCTTGTGCGAGAAGCGCTTCTTCAGCGCGTCCTCGAACGCAGTGACGCGGAAGACGCCGTCGGAGCCCGCACCGGTGACCGCGACGCGCACGTCGGACGGACGCTTGGCCACGAACACGCCAACCAACGCATAACGCGAGGCCTGGTTGCGGAACTTGACGTAGGCCGCCTTCTTCGGCACCGGGAACATCACCTTGGTGATGATCTCGTCGGCCTCCAGCGCGGTCGAGAACAGGCCCTGGAAATATTCCTCGGCCTTGAGGCGGCGCTTGTTGGTGACGATGGTCGCGCCCAGCGCCAGCACCGCGGCCGGATAGTCGGCGGTCGGGTCGTTGTTGGCGAGCGAGCCGCCGATGGTGCCGCGGTGGCGCACGGCGGGATCGCCGATCAGGCCGGCAAGCTCGGCCAGCGCCGGGATCGCCTCGCCCACGACCGCGGAGTTCGCGACTTCGGCATGCTTGGCGGTGGCGCCAATGACCAGCGAGCGGCCTTTCATCTCGATCGTATCGAGACCTTCGATGTGGGAGAGATCGACCAGATGCGGCGGGCTGGCGAGCCGCTGCTTCATGACCGGCACCAGCGTGTGACCGCCGGCAATCAGCTTGGCGTCCTCGTTCTTCACCAGCAAATTGGCGGCCTGCCGCACGGTGCCGGGACGGTGATATTTGAATTCGTACATTGGAATGTCCTGATCGCGCTCGCGGTGAATTGCTGACTAGGCGAGGTCCGACTTCGCCATCGCCTTGGCGCCGGCGGCGATCGAAGCAACGATGTTCTGGTAGCCGGTGCAGCGGCACAGATTGCCTTCCAGCTCCTCGCGGATCACCTCGTCGGAGAGCTCGTGGCCCTTGCGATGGACCAGGTCGACCGCGGTCATGATCATGCCCGGCGTGCAGAAGCCGCACTGCAGGCCGTGATGCTCGCGGAAGGCCTCCTGCATCGGATGCAGCGGCGCGCCATCGGCCGCCAGCCCCTCGATGGTCTTGACCTCGTGACCGTCGGCCATCACCGCAAGCGTCGTGCAGGATTTCACCGCCCTGCCGTCCAGATGCACGACGCAGGCGCCGCACTGCGAGGTGTCGCAGCCGACATGGGTGCCTGTCAGCCGCAGGTTTTCGCGCAGAAACTGGACCAGAAGGGTACGGGGGTCGACATTCGCGTTCACGGGGTTGCCGTTCACGATCATTGAAATCTTGGCCATCAGCACTCTCTTATCTGCGCCACCGCATATCGGCGAAGCAGGCGGTTTTAAATCATTCCAGACGGCATAATATGGGCGCGCCCCGCGATGGGCAACCTTTCGAGCCACCCATCCAGGACATGGCCGGACCTGAATAATCCAGCCGAAAGGCGAGGCTAACCCTGCACCGCCTTGGCGAAATTTGCAAAGAATTCATCGGCCAGCTTCTTGGCGGCGCCGTTGATCAGGCGCTGGCCGAGCTGGGCGAGCTTGCCGCCGATCTGCGCCTCCACATTGTAGCTCAGAAGCGTACCGCCATCCTTGTCTGCAAGGCCCACGGTGGCGCCGCCCTTGGCAAAGCCGGCGACCCCGCCCTCGCCTTCGCCTGAGATCTTGTAGCCGTTCGGCGGGTCGAGATCGCTCAAGGTGACCTTGCCCTTGAAGCGGGCGGAGACCGGGCCGACCTTCATCTTGGCGGTGGCGCGGAAGCCGCCCTCGTCGGTCTTCTCCAGCTCTTCGCAGCCGGGAATGCAGGCCTTCAACACTTCGGGATCGTTGAGCTTGTCCCACACAGCCTGGCGCGGCGCTGCAAGCTGGACTTCGCCGGTCATTGTCATGGCCATGGGGGATCTCCTCGATCGCTAGAACCTTTTCCCCCAAGTAAAGCAGCCGGGGCGCAAAGGAAAGGGCACCTTCGGAGGATGAGCGATGCATATTCGCAACCGCAGCAAGCCAAGCCGATCGTTCACGAAATCGCGCAATCCCCGGTGTTGAAAATGCAGGCAGCCCCGGGGCATTGGCATCGACGCGCGACAGTGGTTAGGTCGCCGGCCATGAGCACAGCCCTTTCTCCCCTGCTTGCGCCGATGCTGTCGAGCGCCGCGATGCGCGCGGTGTGCAACGACGCCGCTACGCTGCAGAACATGCTGGATTTCGAGGCCGCGCTGGCCCGCGCCGAGGTGGCCTGCGGGGTGATTCCCGCAGCTGGCGCAGGACCAATCGGCGCCGCCTGCAAGGCCGAATCATTCGACCTGGCCGCGCTGGCCGACGCCGCGACGCGGTCCGGCAATCTGGCGATCCCGCTGGTGAAGGCCCTGACCGCCAATGTCGCCAGGGCGGACGCCGAGGCGGCGCGCTACGTGCATTGGGGCGCGACCAGCCAGGACGTCATCGACACCGCGACCATGCTGTCGTTGCGTGCGGGGATCGACGCGCTGCTGGCCGACCTCGACCGCGCCGTCGCTGGCTTCGCCGGGCTTGCGCGCGCCCATCGCAACACCGCCGTGGTGGCGCGGACCTGGCTGCAGCATGCGCTGCCGATGCCGTTCGCCCTCAAACTCGCCGAATATGCCGCGGCGCTGCATCGCTCCCGCAAGCGCTTGCTGCGCCTGCGCCGCGAGACGCTGGCGCTGCAATTCGGCGGCGCCGCCGGGACGCTCGCCGCGCTCGGCAATAAGGGGCTGGCGGTCGCCGCCGCCCTTGCGCGAGAGCTCGATCTGCCGCTGCCGGATGCGCCCTGGCATACCCATCGCGACCGCATCGCCGAGGCCGCGTCGGTGTTCGCCATCCTCGCCGGCAGCTGCGGCAAGATCGCGCGCGACGTGTCGCTGATGATGCAGACCGATGTCGGCGAGGCCTTCGAGCCGGCCGGCGCCGGCCGCGGCGGCTCCTCCACCATGCCGCACAAGCGCAATCCGGTCGCCGCCGCGAGCGCGCTGGGGGCTGCGACCATGGCGCCGAATCTCGCCGCGACGATCTTCGCCGCGCAGGTGCAGGATCATGAGCGCAGCGCCGGTCCGTGGCATGCGGAATGGCCGACCTTGCCGGGCCTGATGCTGGTAACCTCGGGCGCGCTTGCTGCCATCGTCGATCTCGCCGAAGGGCTTGAGGTCGATGCGGCGCGGATGCGCGTCAATCTCGATGCGACTCAAGGGTTGATCATGGCGGAAGCCGTCACCTTTGCGCTCGCCGACAAGATCGGAAAGAGCGACGCCCATCATCTGATCGAGGCCGCCAGCAAGCGCGCGGTCGCGGAGAAGAAGCACCTGCGCGAGGTGCTGTCGGCGGACGCCAAGATCACCGCGCATCTCGACGCGAAACGAATCGCGGAGCTGTTCGAGCCGATGGCCTATCAGGGCGCCTCGCAAGCGCTGATCGACCGCCTGCTGGCTTCACTGGATCACAAATAGCGACGATGTCATTGCCGGGCAACAGCGCGAAGCGCATGTTCGCGCAGATGACCCGGCAAGCGCATGACGAGAGGGACAAGACGATGCCGATGATCAACGCCGACGGGTGCCTGCTCAACGTCCAGGTGGACGGCCGCGACGGCGGACCGACCTTGATGCTGTCGAACTCACTCGGCTGCACCTTGCAGATGTGGGAGCCGCAGATGCGGGCGCTGACGCAGCTGTTCCGCGTCATCCGCTACGACCGCCGCGGTCACGGCAAGTCCGGCGTGCCGGCGGGCCCCTACTCCATGGAGCGCTTCGGCCGCGACGTGCTGGCGATCCTCGACGACCTCAACATCGAGAAGGTGCACTGGTGCGGCCTGTCGATGGGCGGCATGGTCGGACAGTGGCTGGGAGCGAATGCCCCGGAAAGATTCGGCAAGATCATCCTCGCCAACACCGCCTGCTACTACCCCGATCCGACCAACTGGCTGAACCGCATCAAGGTAGTGAAGGAAGGCGGCATCGCCGCCGTCGCCGATACCGTGATCGCGGGCTGGCTGACCGCCGATTTCCGCGAGCGCGAGCCGGAGACCGCGGCGCGCATGAAAGCGATGCTGGTTGCCTCGCCGGTCGAAGGCTATCTCGCCTGTTGCGAGGCGCTGTCGACACTCGACCAGCGCGCCCTGCTGCCGAAGATCAAGAGCCCGACCCTGGTGATTGCAGGAAAGCAGGACATGGCGACGCCGGTGTCGGCAGGCGAAATGATCCGCAGCGGCATTCCCGGCGCCAGCATGACGCTGCTCGATGCCGCGCACATTTCCAACGTCGAGCAGTCGCACGCCTTCACCGAGGCCGTGGTCGGCTTCCTGACGCAACGGTAACGGTCATCGTCATTCCGGGGCGATGCGAAGCATCGAACCCGGAATCTCGATCCGCATCCATAACTTCGAGATTCCGGGTTCGGTCCTGCGGACCGCCCCGGAATGACGTAACCGGGAAAGATGCTCTATGGGCCACAATCAGCACGTAGCCCGGATGCAGCGAAGCGAAATCCGGGACAAGTCCTTCGGCCAACGCTGAAGCCCCGGATTGCGCTGCGCTCCATCCGGGCTACGATTTCATGAGGAGACATCCATGGACGACAATCAGCGCCGCGACGACGGCATGACGCAGCGCCGCAAGGTGCTCGGCAATGAATGGGTCGACAAGTCGATCAAGAACCGCAACGCGTTCAACACCGACTTCCAAGACCTGATCACGCGCTATGCGTGGGGCGACATCTGGACCCGGCCGCATTTCGATCACCGCACCCGGCGTGTGCTTGTGATCGGCACCATGGTCGCGCTCGGCCAGTGGGACGAATTCCGCCTGCATGTGCGCGCCGCGCTCGCCGAGGGCGGCTTCACGCCCGAGGACATCAAGGAGATCCTGCTGCAGCAGGCGATCTATTGCGGCGTGCCAGCGGCCAACCACGCCGTCAAGGAAGCCGGCGCGATCATTGCCGAGCTAGGGCTGCTGAAGGGATAGCTCGCTCGCAGGCGCGCCCGCCTCGGCGACGGGCGGCTCGACGGCCCGTTTCGGCGCAGTCTCGAACAACATCACGATCGCGGTCCCGAGCAGCATCAGGAGCTCGGCCGCATGCATGCGCAACGCTTCGACCTCGCCGACCTTGGAGGCCATCATCATGCTGGCGAAGCTCAGCACGCTGCCGAGGCAGAGCGCCACCGCCAGCGCCTCGTCGGCGCCGCTGCTGCTCTTGCGCAGCGGTGAGAAGGCGGCCATCGCGAGGAAGACTGCGAAGAACGCCACCACGGTGATCCGCGCCAGCGCGAGCAGCCATGCGAGGCGCACCGTCGCCATCTTGCCGAGGTGCAGATAGTCGCTGGCATAGAACGCGATCGACACGCTCGGCCGCTCATAGAGGCCGTGGATCGGCGACACCATGATGCTGAAGGCGATGATGGTCCAGACCGGAATGAAATAGGCCGCAAGCAGCGCGCCGTTGAAGGAGCTGATCCGCCAGTTGTTCGACATTGCCGCTTCCCGTGCATCCCGCGCCTTTCAGACCGGCGACGGTTCAGCTTGCGAGCTAACGCCGATCAATTGCCGGCAGCAATTTAAACCCTTTGTTAAGGTTAAGCGCGATGCGATGATTCCGGATCGAGGCCGGGATCTGCGCAAGATCGGCGCCGGCCGGGGATAAAGGGGGTAAAATGACCGAAAGAGCGCGCGTTTTCGTCGCAACGCCCTGCTACGGCGGCGATCTGAAGATGGCCTATGTGTTGTCCGCCCTGAAGCTTCAAGCTGCGGCCACCGCCCGGGGCATCGACATCCAGTTTCATCTGATCGGAAACGAATCGCTGATCGTCCGCGCCCGGAACGAACTGGCCCACCAATTCCTTGCATCCGGCGCCAGCCATCTCCTGTTCATCGATGCCGATATCGGGTTCGAACCCGAGTCCGTGTTCCGGCTGCTGGATTGCGGCACCGACGTTTCCGCCGCGGCCTATCCGCTCAAGCACATCGATTGGGCAAAGGTGCAGCGGGCTGCGGACGCCAAGCGCAAGAACCTCGCGTCATCCTCGCTGGACTATGTCGTCACATGGGAGGGCGACCAGATCACATCTCGCGGCGACGGCTTCGCCAAGGTCCGATATGCCGGAACCGGCTTTCTCATGATGAAGCGATCCGCCCTCGTCAGGCTGTGCGACGCCCATCCCGAACTCAAATATCGGGCGAACCACAAAAGCAACGACTTGAACACCGGCGACCTGGTTCGCGCCGACCTCGACCGCGTCTCGCTGTTCGAATGCATGATCGACAAGACAACCGGCGAGTATCTGTCCGAAGATTACGCGTTCTGCCGGCGCTGGATCGATCTCGGCGGCGAAATCTGGCTCGACCTTCGAAGCGAGCTCACGCATTTCGGTTCGTACGCCTTCCGCGGCCGCTTCGCCGACCAGTTGGCCTGAACAAGACAGCCCAAGCGAAAAGGGTCCAGCCTGAACAAGGGAGGCCTCGCCTTTCGGCGAGGCCTCCCTGCTAGTTCGGCTCAATTGTCCGAATTAGCGCTCCGGATTGGGCTTCTGACCCTGCCGGCCCTGATCCTGCTGTTGCTGGCCGGGCTTCTGGCCGCCGCCCTGCTGCTGCTGGCCGGGCTTCTGATTGGGGTTCTGGTTCGGCTGTCCCGGATTCTGATTTGGGTTGCTCATTCAGCTACTCCCTTGCTTTCATCAAGCTGGGGACAACGCGCGCGTCGGAAGCGCGGTTGCTCGGGGAACACGGGTTCCGGCGTGATCATTGCAAGGCAAGGCCATGTCGGCCCTGTGACATCGGAACCGCATCCGCCAAACTAGTTATGTACAAGCCCTTTCTGCTGCTGCCACGCTGTTGCCGCGGCCGGGGTTCCACTGTTAGAAAACGACACGACGCGACGGATCAGGCTGCCGGGGCCCTCGCCGCGTCACCCTCGACGTAGCGTTTTCGAGCGAAGTGGGAACCGGTTCGCGTGAAGAAAGCGCGTCCAGATCAACACGAGAGCCTGGTCGGTTCTCAACCGAACAGGCTCTGACGGCAGCGTATGGATTATTTCGCCCAGCAATTGATCAACGGCCTCGTGCTCGGTTCGATCTACGGCCTGATCGCCATCGGCTACACGATGGTCTACGGCATCGTCGGCATGATCAACTTCGCCCATGGCGACATCTTCATGATCGGCGGCTTCATCGCGCTGATCTCGTTCCTGGTGCTGGTGTCGCTCGGCCTCACCGCGATCCCCCTGATCCTGCTGATCGTGCTGCTGGTCTCGATGGCGATCACGGCGCTCTACGGCTGGACCATCGAGCGCATCGCCTACCGGCCGCTGCGGCATTCATTCCGCCTGGCGCCGATGCTCTCGGCGATCGGCATGTCATTCGTGCTGACCAATTTCTCACAGGTGTCGCAGGGCGCGCGGGTGAAGCCGGTGCCGCCGATCATCACCGGCGGCTACACGCTGCATGAAGGCTCGTCGGGCTTCGCCGTGCAGCTCTCCAACATCCAGATCATGGTCGTGCTCGCCACCATCGTCGTGCTGGCGCTGTTCACCTGGCTGGTCTCGCGCACCCGGCTCGGACGCGACATGCGCGCCTGCGAGCAGGACCAGACCATGGCCGCGCTGCTCGGCGTCGACGTCGACTACACCATCTCGATGACCTTCGTGATCGGCGCCGCGCTCGCCGCGGTCGCAGGCATGATGTATCTCTTGTATTACGGCCTGGTCGATTTCTTCATGGGCTTCGTCGCTGGCATCAAGGCGTTCACCGCCGCCGTGCTCGGCGGCATCGGCTCGCTGCCGGGCGCGATGCTCGGCGGGCTCGCAATCGGCCTGATCGAGACGTTCTGGTCGGCCTATTTCTCGGTTGAGTACAAGGACGTCGCCGCGTTCTCGATCCTGATCGTGGTGCTGATCTTCATGCCGACCGGCCTGCTCGGCCGTCCCGAAGTCGAAAAAGTCTGACAGGCACTTCGTGAGCGCGACCTCAGCCCGCCCCTCGCACGCCGCGCAGCCCTCGGGCAGCGCCTTCATTCTCAAGAAGGCCCTGATCAGCGCCCTTGTCGCGCTGGTGCTGTTCTCGCTGATGATCGGCATTCGCACCGAGGCCGGGCCGCAGGGCGGCTTGATCTACTGGACGCGGTTCGGCGACCTCGCAGCCCTTGTCGCTACCGTGTTCGGCGGCAGCATCGTCGTCGAGTTGCTGCGGCAATGGTGGGGACCGGTCGACAAGGACCGCATCGTGCCGAAGCCGGTGCAATCGGCGATGTCGTTCGCCGGCCGCTGGCTGGCGCCGGCGCTCCTGGTGTTCACCTTCCTCGTGCCTGTCATCTTCTACAACCAGCGCTACATTCTCGACCTGTCGATCCTGGTCCTGACCTATGTGATGCTGGGATGGGGATTGAACGTCGTGGTCGGCCTCGCCGGCCTGCTCGACCTCGGCTATGTCGCGTTTTACGCGGTCGGCGCCTATTCCTATGCGTTGCTTGCGACCAATTTCGGATTGTCGTTCTGGGTCTGCCTGCCGCTTGCCGGCATCCTGGCGGCGTTCTGGGGCGTGCTGCTCGGCTTCCCGGTGCTGCGGCTGCGCGGCGACTATCTTGCGATCGTGACGCTCGCCTTCGGCGAGATCATCCGCCTCGTCATCATCAACTGGCAGAGCCTGACCGGCGGCCCCAACGGCGTCTCGGGAATTCCCCGCCCGACCATGTTCGGCATTCCGCTGACGGCGGGTGACGACGGGCTCGCCGCCAAGCTCGGCATCGAATTCTCGCCGACCCACCGCCTCGTCTTCCTGTTCTATCTGATCCTGGCGATGGCGCTGATCACCAACTGGGTGACGATCCGGCTACGGCGGCTGCCGATCGGCCGCGCCTGGGAAGCGTTGCGCGAGGACGAGGTCGCCTGCCGCGCGCTCGGCATCAACACCACGACCACCAAGCTGACGGCGTTCGCGACCGGCGCGATGTTCGGCGGCCTCGCCGGCGCGTTCTTCGCCACCCGGCAGGGCTTCATCAGCCCGGAATCCTTCACCTTCCAGGAATCGGCGCTGGTGCTGGCGATTGTGGTGCTCGGCGGCATGGGCTCGCAGCTTGGCGTGGCGCTCGCCGCGCTGACCATGATCGGCGGCTTCGAGCTGTTCCGCGGCCTCGATCAATACCGCATGCTGGTGTTCGGCATGGCGATGGTGCTGCTGATGATCTGGCGGCCGCGCGGGCTGATCGGCCATCGCGCGCCGACCGTGTTCCTGGAACGCAACCAGGCGATCTCGTCCGACCTCGTCAAGGAGGGCCACGGATGAGCGGCGACCCCATCCTCACCGTCGACCGCCTGATGATGCGCTTCGGCGGCATCGTCGCGGTCAACGAGCTGTCCTTTGCGGCCGAGCGGCGCAAGATCACCGCGCTGATCGGGCCGAACGGCGCCGGCAAGACCACCGTGTTCAACTGCATCACCGGGTTCTACCGGCCGAGCGGGGGCGCGATCCGCCTCGCCCATGACGACGGCCGCACCATCCAGCTCGAGCGGCTGAACGATTTCCGCATCTCCAAGCAGGCCAAGGTGGCGCGCACCTTCCAGAACATCCGGCTGTTTCCCGGCATGACCGCGCTGGAAAATCTGATGGTCGCCCAGCACAACGCGCTGATGCGCGCCTCGGGCCTGACCCTGCTCGGGCTGCTCGGCCTGCCGTCCTGGCGCGAGGCCGAGCAGCGCGCCATCGATCTGGCGCGGACCTGGCTCGCGCGCGTCGGCCTGCTCGACCGCGCCGACGATGCCGCGGGAAATCTGCCCTATGGCGACCAGCGCAGGCTCGAGATCGCGCGCGCGATGTGCACTGAACCGGTGCTGCTCTGTCTCGACGAGCCGGCGGCCGGTCTGAACGCGCGCGAGAGCGGCGGGCTCAACGAGCTGCTGCTGTCGATCCGCAACGAACAGGGCACCTCGATCCTCCTGATCGAGCACGACATGTCGGTCGTGATGGAGATCTCCGATCACGTCGTGGTCATGGATTACGGCGTCAAGATCGCCGAAGGCACGCCGCAGACGGTGCGCGACGACCCCAAGGTGATCGCCGCCTATCTCGGCGCCGACGAGGAAGAGGCGATCGCCGTGATGGAGAGCGGCACGTGAGCGCGGCACAGGCAACGACACCCCTGCTCGCGGTGCGCGGCGTGCGCGCGGCGTATGGCAAGATCGAGGCGCTGAAGGGCGTCGATATCGAGATCAATCGCGGGGAGATCGTCGCCCTGATCGGCGCCAACGGCGCCGGCAAGTCGACGCTGATGATGACGATCTTCGGCAGGCCGCGCGCCCGCGCCGGCGCCATCGAGTTCGACGGCCGTGACATCACCGGCGTGCCGACCCACGAGATCGCGCGGCTGCGCATCGCACAATCGCCGGAGGGCCGGCGGATCTTTCCGCGCATGAGCGTCGCGGAAAACCTGCAGATGGGCGCCGATGCCACCGAATGCAGCGAGGCCGAGCGCGCAGCCGGGCTGGAGCGGGTGTTCGCGCTGTTCCCGCGCCTGAAGGAACGCGTCGCACAACGCGGCGGCACGCTGTCGGGCGGCGAGCAGCAGATGCTGGCGATCGGCCGCGCCCTGATGAGCCGGCCGCGGCTGTTGATGCTGGACGAGCCCTCGCTCGGGCTCGCGCCGCTGATCGCGCGGCAGATCTTCGACGCCATCCGCACGCTGAACCGGCAGGACGGCCTCACCGTGCTGATCGTGGAGCAGAACGCCAACCATGCGCTGAAGCTCGCCCATCGCGGCTATGTCATGGTCAACGGGCTGATCACGCTGGCCGGAACCGGCGCCGAATTGCTGCAGCGCCCGGAAATCCGCGCCGCCTATCTGGAAGGCGGCCGCCGCGGCTAGCTTGACGTTCCGTGCCGTCCCCGCAAGCAAGACGCGGCGGATGCAGCGTCGATTTGCCTGAAAATTGCCGGTGACTTCGCCGCGAAATCAGCTGAGAATGCCCGCGGTTTTGGGGCCCGGCGTGCCGGGCCCTTCCGCAAGAGGCAACGACCACGAGGGACGTCTCATGAAATCACTGAAGCTGATCGGCCTGGCACTTGGCGCTTCGTTCGCATTATCGGCGAGCGCGTTCGCGCAAGACATCACCATCGCCGTCGCGGGCCCGATGACGGGCTCCGAATCCGCTTTCGGCCGGCAGATGAAGAACGGCGCCGAGCAGGCGGTCGCCGACATCAACGCCGCCGGCGGCGTGCTCGGCAAGAAGCTCGCGCTGGAAGCTGACGACGACGCCTGCGATCCGAAGCAGGCGCGCTCGATCGCGGAAAAGATCGGCTCTTCGAAGATCCCGTTCGTGGCCGGCCATTTCTGCTCGTCGTCCTCGATCCCGGCCTCCGAGGCCTATGCCGACGCCAACGTGCTGCAGATCACCCCGGCCTCGACCAACCCGCTGTTCACCGAGCGCAAGCTCTGGAACGTGGCGCGCGTCTGCGGCCGTGACGACCAGCAGGGCCTGGTCGCAGCCGACTACATCATGAAGAATTACAAGGGCAAGAACGTCGCGATCCTGAACGACAAGACCACCTACGGCAAAGGCCTCGCCGACGAGACCAAGAAGGCGCTGAACAAGGCCGGCTTCCAGGAGAAGATGTTCGAGTCCTACAACAAGGGCGACAAGGACTTCAACTCGATCGTCTCGCGCCTGAAGCGCGACAACATCGATCTGGTCTATGTCGGCGGCTACCATCAGGAAGCCGGCCTGATCCTGCGCCAGATGCGCGACCAGGGCCTGCAGACCGTGCTGATGGCCGGCGATGCCATGAACGACAAGGAATTCGCCTCGATCACCGGCCCCGCCGCCGAAGGCACGCTGTTCACCTTCGGCCCCGACCCGCGCAACAAGCCGACCGCGAAGGCGATCGTCGAGAAGTTCAAGGCCAAGAACATCGACCCCGAGGGCTACACGCTTTACACCTACGCCGCGATGCAGGTCTGGACGCAGGCCGTCGCCAAGGCCGGTTCGACCGACGCCAAGAAGGTGATGGACACCATCAAGGCCGGCGAGTGGGACACCGTGCTCGGCAAGATGGCCTTCGACGCCAAGGGCGACATCAAGGCGATCGATTACGTCGTCTACAAGTGGGACGCCAAGGGCAACTACACCGAGATCAATCCGAAGGGCTCCTGAGCCTCTCTCGCGTCTGATCCAATCAGAGTACGAGAACGCCCCGGTCCGCCGGGGCGTTTTCTTGACCTGTTGCCTGCAAGTCTTACCGCAGGTGCCTGCCCGCCCATGCCCGACGGTTGATGCATCCGTTGCGGCTGCTATACCGGATCGATCGGACAGCAGGCGGATGGACCCATCGTGAAAAACCTTCTCACCGATATTGCCGGCGTTGCCGTCGGCCATGCCGACGATCCCACGGTCGCCTCCGGTGTCACCGCCATCCTGTTCGAGCGGCCGGCGGTCGCCTCGATCGATGTCCGCGGTGGCGGTCCCGGGACCCGCGAGGAAGCGCTGCTTTCGCCGCACAACGTCGTCGAGGCGATCGACGCCATCGCGCTGTCCGGCGGCTCGGCGCACGGGCTCGATGCCGCCGGCGGCGTGCAGGCCTGGCTCGCCGAGCGCGGCCGCGGCTTCCGTATCCGCGACGCGGTGATCCCGATCGTGCCGGGCGCGATCTGCTTCGACCTGCTCAACGGCGGCAACAAGGCGTGGGGACGCTTTCCGCCCTATCGCGACCTCGGCTACGCGGCGGCCAATGCCGCCTCCGATGACTTCGAGCTCGGCAGCGTCGGCGCCGGCATGGGCGCGACCACGGCCAACCTGAAGGGCGGCCTCGGCTCGGCGTCCGACATGACCGACGACGGCGTGACGGTCGCGGCGCTCGCGGTGGTCAACGCGGTCGGCAGCGTCACGGTCGGCAGCGGCCCCTGGTTCTGGGCGGCGCCGTTCGAGGTCGGCGGTGAATTCGGCGGGCGCGGCCTGCCGCCCTCGTTCACGCCGGACATGCTAAAGGCGCGGCTGAAGGGCGGCGCCGACGCGCGCGCCGTCGAGAACACCACCCTCGTCGTCGTGGTGACCGATGCGCAGTTGACGAAGCCGCAGGCACGGCGGCTTGCGATGATCGCGCAGACCGGCATGGCGCGCGCGATCTATCCGGTGCACGCCCCGCTCGACGGCGACGTGGTGTTTGCCGCCGCGACCGGCGCCAGGCCGATCGATCCGCTGTTCGGCCTCACCAGGCTCGGTGCGCTCGCCGCCAACACGGTGGCGCGCGCCATCGCCCGCGGCGTCCATTCAGCGGCCGCGCTGCCATTCGCCGGCGCGCTACCGAGCTGGCGGGACAGATTCGGTTAGATCATCGCGCTTCTGGCTCTGCCGTCATTGCGAGCGAAGCGAAGCAATCCATCTGTCCGCACATGTGGACAGATGGATTGCTTCGTCGCTCCAGCGCAAAATTGCTTTGCAATTTTGTCGCCGAGCTCCTCGCAATGACGGAAATTACCAGTCTCGTCTTAAGCGCTGACCGAAATCGCAGCGAAGTCCTGCGCCGAGATCGCCTTCGCCTGGCGCTGGATCAGCTGCTCGACGATATTGTAGGACGAAGCCGCGTTGAGGGTCGCGGAGGATGTGGCCGGCGTCGTCATAGCCACCTTCGAGCCGTCGGCATAGGTCGTCGTCGTGGTGGTCGAGCCGTCGCTGTTGGTCACCGACGTCGAGGTCGCGCCGTCCAGCGCCTGCATCAAGGGATCGGAGCTCGATCCGCCCGCGCCGCTGCTGGATTCGTCGGTCGAGCCACTGGCCATGTGATGGCGATGATGGCCACCGCCCTTGTGGCCCTGCAAGGCCTGGGACATCTCGTCGAGGCTGACGTTACCGTCGCCATTGCTGTCGAGCTTGGAGAACACGTCGTCGGCCTGCGCCGTATTGGTGCCGCCGGCGCCGAGCGCGTTCTCGAATTCCGACTGGGTGATCTTGCCGTTGCCGTCGGCATCGATCTGCGAGAACAGGTCCTTGAGCGCATCCGAGCGGCTGGCCGCCGTCGGGCTGTTTGAAACCGCGGTCTGGGACTGGCTTTGCGCGGAAATCAGCGCGCCCATCGTCAGGGGCGAAATCTGCGGAGAGCCGCTGCCCGAGCCGGTACCGGTGCTGCTGCCGGCCGACGTCGATGTACCGGTCGAAGGGGCGAACAGGCCGGTGGTCTGATTCCCCTGACCAGAGCTGCCGGTCTTGGTCGTCGACTTCGACGACATCAGCGAGCTCAAGAGGTCAATGGCCGACGACGCAGCGCCAAGGGCGAACAGCATGGCAATACTCCAACAGGGCCGCGCCTGGCGGCTCAAACGCTGGTCAATGGCTGAGCAAAGGGCGTGCCATGGCAAAAACCCAGCAAAACCAGGCGTTCCCGCATCGAAGCGGGTTCCGCGCACCCGGCAAGAGCTGCCGCCGGCGGAAGAATTTTCCGGTCGCAGAGCGCCGTCCGCTCGTCATTGCCCGCCACGCGTCCGCATGTTAGGCGGACTCACCCGTCGCCCCCTGAAGTGTTCCGGAACAGCTGACATGACTCAGTCATTCACCCCGCGTCCCCTCGTTATCGCTCCGTCGATCCTGGCGTCGGATTTCTCAAAGCTCGGCGAGGAGGTCCGCGCCGTCGACCAGGCCGGCGCCGACTGGATCCATCTCGACGTGATGGACGGACACTTTGTGCCGAACATTTCCTATGGCCCCGACGTCATCAAGGCGATGCGGCCGCACACCAAAAAGATCTTCGACGCCCATCTGATGATCTCGCCCTGCGATCCCTACCTGGAGGCGTTCGCCAAGGCGGGCTGCGACCATATCACGGTGCATGCCGAGGCCGGCCCGCATTTGCACCGCTCGCTGCAGGCGATCCGCGCGCTCGGCAAGAAGGCCGGCGTCTCGCTCAATCCGGCAACGCCGGCGAGCGCGATCGAATATGTGCTCGACCTGATCGACCTCGTGCTGGTCATGTCGGTCAATCCCGGCTTCGGCGGCCAGGCCTTCATCCGCTCGGCGATCGGCAAAATCAGCGATGTCAGGGCGATGATCGCGGGCCGGCCGATCGACATCGAGGTCGACGGCGGCGTTGCACCCGACGTCGCGGGCCAGCTCGCGGCCGCCGGCGCCAACGCCTTTGTCGCGGGGTCCGCCGTGTTCAAGGGCGGCACGGTCGAGGCTTACAAGACCAACATCGCCGCGATCCGCCATGCGGCGGCCGAAGCTCGCGGCGAGGCGATCTGACGATCCGGGGAAACTAGAACAGTGCGGGCGGCGTGGCCGCGGCATTCGCCGCTTGCTCGGCCGCCTCATCGCTCTCGCCGTCGTCCGCTTGCGACGCCAGCCGCGACGGCCGCACCACGGTCACCGTGCACGGCGCTTCCCCCGCGACCCTGGCGGACACGCTGCCGAGCAGCGCGCGCCGCAGCGAGTTCTGCCGCGCGCCGATGATGATGTGGTCGACCAGGTTGACCGCGGCGAACTCGAGGATCGCGGCCGCCGGATCGATCGCCTCCAGCACATGCACGGTCAACCGCCCTTCCTCGAGCCCGAACGGCCGCGCCCAGTGCTGCAGCGCCACCAGGCGGTCGACATGCTTGTTCTGGCCCTGCTCGTCATGGGTGCGGTCGATCGCCAGGCGATTGAGCTTCAGCACATTCACGCAGGCGAGCCGCGCCGAGGGCGAGGTCGACAGCACCCGCTCGGCGGTGACGCGGATGGTGTCGTTCAGCGCCTCGGCACCCTCGCCGATATCGAGCGCGACGGCCACGATCGGGCTCGAGGCGAGCTGGGCCGCGACATCGGACTTCGGCCGCGGCGGCACCGCGCCGAGATTGAAGCGGCGGCGCCAGACCGTGCTGAGCGGATCGCGGCGCAGCCGCTGCGCCCGCGCCGTCAGCTTCACCTGATCGGGATGGCCGAGATCGAAGGCAAGCTGCGCCGCGGTCGGATAGCGCGCGGCGGGGTCGATCTCCAGGCAGCGCAGCACGATTTCCTGCAGCCAAGGCGGATAGTCGGGCTTCAGCTCGCGCGGCGGATAGGGATCGCGCCACAGCCGCCGGCGCATGCCGCGCAGGCTTTCGGTCTCGCCGAAGGGGCGGACGCCGGTGGTGAAGAAGTAGAGCAGCACGCCGAGCGAAAACAGATCGCTGCGCGGATCGTCGCGGACGCCGAGCAAGCGCTCCGGCGCCATGTAGGGCGCGGTGCCGTAAGGCAGCCGAAACTCCTCCTGCAACAGGTCGGGCAGATGCCGGTGATGCGAGAGGCCGAAATCGATCAGCACCGCCTCGCCGCGCTCGCGGAACATGATGCTGCTCGGCTTGATGTCGTGATGGATGACGTTCTGCCGGTGCAGGCTGGCGAGCGCGGTGGCGACCTTGCCGCCGATCACCCTCACCTCCTCATACGGCATCGGCAGCTCGCCGAGCCGCTTGTAGAGCGTCTGACCGGGGATGCGCTCCATCACCACATAGGCCTGGCGTTCGAAGTCGCCGGTGCCGAAACAGGCCGGCACGTGCGGCCCCGACAGCCGCGGCAGGATCATCTGCTCCATCTCGAAGCTGACGATCGCGGCCGGATCCTCGCCCTCCGAGGTGAGCGGCACCTTCATCAGCAGCGGCACGGTGATGCCGGGATGGGTGACGCTCCACAGCGTCGCCATGCCGCCGCGGTGCACGCGTTCGCCGATGGTGAAGCCATCGATCTCGGCGCCCGCCTGCATCGCCAGCGCCGCCATCGGCGTCACCGGCCGAGCGGCAGGCGGTCGGCGAGCCAGTGCGGCAGGCCGTTCGCCTTGATCCGCGCCGCCGCGGTTGCGACGTCGTAGGGCACGCGATGAAAGGTGATCTCGCGGCTTATGGTATCGAACATCGCAAACGACGCCGCGGGATCGCCGTCGCGCGGCTGGCCGACCGAGCCGAGCACCGCAAGCCAGCGCCGCCCCGGCAGCAACTGAACGGCGATGCCCGAAGTCGGAACGAAGCTCGTCATCTTGGCGGTCGAGGACATCGAATAGAGGCCGGGACGATGGATGTGGCCGCAGAACGTGATCTGCAGCTCGGTGGCCATCATGCTGCGCGCGGCGTCCGCGGTGTCGCGCACGTAGCGCCATTTCGCGGGCTCCGAAGCTTCGGAGTGCACGTAGAGCCGATTGTCCTCCTCCCGCGACATCGGAAGCTCGGCAAGGAACGCCTTCTGCTCGCCGCTGAGCCGGCCGCGGGTCCAGTCGATCGCAGCCTGCGCCTCGGCATTCATGCTGTCGCTCGGCACGCCGATCGCATTGTCATGATTGCCGCGCACCGCGATCGCGCCCTTGGCGACGAGGTCCATCACCGTGTCGACGGCCCATTCGGGATCGGCACCGTAGCCGACGATATCGCCGAGGCAGATCAGCCGCTCGGCGCCGCGCGCATGCGCAGCGTCGAGGCAGGCGGCGAAGGCCTGCCGGTTGGCGTGAATATCGGCAAACAGTGCAAGCCGCATCGTGGTCCGCGTTGCTGATCCCTATCCGATATCAAGCACATGCGGCCCCGGGCTCGCAATCGGGCCAAAGGCATCAGGTGGTCAGGGGATGTCGGCAGAAAGCTCAGCTAGGGCTTGCAGACCCGCAGGCCCTTCAGCAGCAGGGCCAGCAGCGCATCGATCCGCCCCGGGCATTCCGGCTTGGCCCATTCCTCAGCATGCGCCGGGTGATGGTAGCGGACGGTGGCGTCGAACACGGCACGGGCGGTCGCCTTCACATTGTCGATCTCGAACACGCCCTGCGCGACACCGTCGGAGAGGATTTTCGCGATCAGGTCGACCTGCTTGTCCTTGTAGGCTTCCACCACCTCGCGCGCGTCCTGCGCCAGCGCCAGGTAGGTCGCGAACATCTCGGGATCGTCGCAGACCTTCTTCTGCTTGATCGTGAAGGCGGTGCGCAACCATTGCTCCAGCCGCTCCGGCGCCGGGCCTTCGCCGGCTGCGATCTTGCACAGCGGCTCGTTGGCGCGGTCGAGCCAGCGCTTGGCGACGGCATCGCGCAGCGAGGCTTTGCTGGGGAAGTGACGGTAGACGCTGCCGTGGCTGACATCCAGCGCACGGGCAACGTCGACAACGGTGGCCTTGGTCAACCCGAAGCGCCTCAAGACATCCTCAGTTGCCTCAAGGATCCGCTCGGGTGTCAAAACCACCGCCTCGTTCATGCGTTTACCGTCTGGTTATCGCTGTCCTGCCCGCGGGTGAACTTGGCGGCCTGGGCGGCCAAGTGGCGAGCGACGCGAAGATTGAGCCACTGTTGAATCTGGGCGGTCAATTGAAAGATTTCTATGGTCATGGAGGTAGTCCTTCGAGGTAGTCAATTAAGTCCGGCTCCCCGGCCAAACGCCGGAACAGCCACTGGGCGCCCTCCTCCCTTGGGCTGATGAATATATACACCATCCCGCTGACAGATTTCAATATCTGTCAGACAATATTTTGTGAAATGACAGCGGTCCTCCCGGGAAAGCCCCCGGCTGATGGGCGCTACAACGTTCCGTGAGCAGCGGGGGCGATCTGCCAATCCGCGCCTATCTCTCGCTCGGGGCTACCTGGGAGAGACTTGCATGGACCGGCCAATGACCTTGAAGGAGATCGCCAAGATCACCGCGGGCGCGGTGGTCTCGCTCGTCATTGTCGGGTGGCTGATGGTTCTTGCGATCGCATTCCTGACGGTGCTGTGAGCCCGCCTCACCGCGCCGGCCCCTCACCGGGCTTGGCGACGGAATCGAAAGGGGCCGCTTCACGCAGCGGCCCCTTTGCCGGGAAAATCGCTTCGGGATGAAATCTAGCCCCGGTTAGCCCCAAGACTACACACTTCAGGGAATTGAGGAATTCCGGATGATTACTGTCCATCCCGCTGACTGATTATTCCCGATCCCTATTTTTGTGCCACCCTCCCGGGGAGGCATCCTGCTATCGCTGCTCGTCCTTGGGCGGCATCCGGGGCGGCGGCAGCGGCGTGAACACCGACCCTTGCGCGCCGGCCGGCGGGGCCACGAACGTCCCCGTCGTGGAATCACCGCCGGTCGTCTCCAGGATCGTCTTCGGCGTGATGTACTCCCTGACGAAGTCGATGATGGTGCCGTCGCCGCCGCCGAAATCCGCCGCCCGTCCGCCTTGCGGGTGCCCGGCCTTGATCTCGTTCTCGGCGGTGTGGGTCTGCGCCGCCAGCGCGTCGCTATAGGGAATGCGGAAGGCGCGCGGGATCGCGCTCGGCCGGTTGTCCTCGTCAAGCTCCTCGACCCAGAGATAGATCGAGCCGGGGTCGCCCTCCAGCGAATGCGGCTCCACGATCCGCGTCGACAGCAGCTTGAAATTCGCCGGCAATTTTTCCGCGGACGCCCAGCCGAGCAGATCGCGCATGCCGCCGAAGCTGACGAAATAGAACGCGCTGGTCACGACGATGACGACAGCCTTCAGCGACCAGTGCAGCCGCGCATAGACCAGCACGATCAAGAGCAGCGCACCGACCACCGCGTATGCGACCGCAAGCGTGAGGATCGCCGACTGCAAGCTAATCATTGCGGAGCACCCTGACGCCGGATTTCGGGACGCCGGTGTTAGGATCGAGGTCGCCGCCGTTGCGCCAGCTGCTGCGGAAGGTCTCGAGCAGCGATTTCGGCCGCCGGTCGACGTTGATCACCTTGCCCTCGGCATCGAGACGAAACCTGACCGCGGTCTTCTCGTCGCCGGTGTGATCGACGGTCAGCTTGTCGTCGAAGATCACCTGCGCGGTCGGATTGAGCTTCTGCACCTTCACATTGGCCTGCACTGGCTGGCCGGTCGTCGCCTGGAAATGCGAGACGTTGACGGTGTATTCGCCGGCGACGACGCCGCGCAGCGTGACGATCTCCTCGCGGATCGGCGATGCGATCTTTTTGCCGTTGACCACGATGAAGTCGTTGGCGCCGCCGCGGTCGTCGCGATCGAGCGTCAGGAAGCCGGCCTCGCGATGCCGGTACCAGGCGATGTTGCCGGCCGGATCCTGCACGAACAAGTCGAGATCGTCAGGATGGTTGTCCGGCCAGTCCATCGTGATGATGAACTCCGCCTTGGATTCGATCTTGCCTTCCTTGGAGTCCGGCGACACCGCAAGCAGCGCCAAGAAGAACAGGAAGGCGATGACCTGCAGCGCCTTGAACAACATCACGCCGAGCGGATCGAACGGCTCCTCGCGCGGATAGAGCCCGAACTCATCCATCATGACGGCGTACCAAGGCGACGTTCGAGGGCCGGCGTGACGTGCGTCTCGGTCAGCACGACTGCGTCGGAAAACACCCGCTGGGTCGCGGAATCGAGCATGTAATACTGGATCCGGACCAGGATCGATCCGATCAGCCCGGCCAGCGTCGTGTACATCGCGACCGCCATGCCGTCGCTCATCAGGCCCATCGACGATTTCATCGCGACCTTGTCGGCGGCATCCAGCGAAGCGATCGGCGCCAGCATGATGATGAAGCCGATGATGGTGCCGAGCAGGCCGAGCTTCATCAGCGTGTCGGAGACGAAGGCGCCGAAGCCGTTGGACCCGCGCAGCCGGTCCGCCAGCGTCCGCAGCAGCAGGGTCTGGTCGATGCGCCCCGCCTGCGCCTCGGCCTTCTGCACCAGGCTCTTGATGTGATCGGTGACGAGCCCGCCGGGCAGGCCGCGGGCATTTGATGCGAGCGCCCCCGATGCAAGGATCTTGGCGCCATCGGGCGCGGCGAGGATGGTGCGGCAGGAGCGCGCGACCTCGCCTTCCCGCGCGATCGCCCGCGTCCGCCAGAAGCAATGGATGCAGGTGACGATGTAAAGGACGGCGATGACGCTGGAAATGTAGGTGCGGTCGGAACTGATCATGAGGCGGATCAGCCCGTAGCGCCACAGCAGGAATGCGGCGAACACCGAAAGGCCGGTGAAGATCATCCAGAGCAGCAGGGCGCTGCGCTCTGCCGCGTCCGTGCCGGCCGATGCGGCCGCGACATCGACCTTGGCATCCATGCTGCGTGAGCTCCCTGTGTTCCGTGAGGCGCGGCGCGGGCCTCACCTTCCGTTAGAGCAGAGCCGGCCTGCGCCGTCCAAAGACATCTGCCCAGATTCCGTCAGGCAAATTTCCCGACCTGCGTAGCTTCGCATGCTTGCGATTGGCGGGGAACAGCGGTGCTGTTAGCATCGCACCTCTCGTTTGAGCATGACCAGCCGCTTCTCTCCGTTCCGGATCATGCTCTGGCCGTGGAGTGATCGCATGCGCCTTGTGCTTCAACTGGTCGCCCGCCTGCTCGTGATCGTCGCGCTATGCCTCGGCGCGGCCACCGTCTGGGCCACGATCGACGCCTATCGCAGTGTCGATCGTGCCACGCAGGCATCCGCCGAGCGTGTTTCGCAATCGCTCGAGGCGCTGTACTGGCGCGAATTGCTGCTGCGCAGCAACCGGATGCGCGAGCAATTGCTGCCGGCACCGGACTGGCGCACCATCGAAACCATGGGCCTGATCGCGCCCGGGATCTGCGTGCAGTTCGAACCGGCCGGCGCCTTCGAGAAGCCGCTCTGCGGCCAGAGCAAGGGGATCGGCAAGGCGCCGCCACGCTGGTTCGCGGCCACCGTGCAGATGATACTCGGCGATCACGCCACCGTGGAGCGGCCGATCAGCGCCCGCGCCGCGACCGCGGGAACCGTCCGCGCCATCGCCGATCCGGACGCCGCGATCGCGCTCGCCTGGCAGCACATCCTCGACAACATCCATGTCGCGCTGTTGATGGCCCTCGCCATCGCGCTGCTCGCTTCGCTTGCGATCGCGCACACGCTGGCGCCCGCCCACTCGATCGTGTCCGCGCTGCGGCGGATGGCCGACGGCGAGTACCGTACGCCGCTGCCGCGCGTCCGCTCGATGGAGCTCGCGATGATCGGGCGCGCCGTCAGCGATCTCGGCGACCGCCTCGCGCTTGCCGAGGAGGAACGCACGGTGCTGACCAGGCGGCTGCTCGAAATCCGCAACGACGAACGCCGCACGCTGGCGCGCGAGCTGCACGATGAGTTCGGCCAGAATCTCACCGCGATCCTCGCCTTCGCCAACACGATCGAGGCAAGCGCCGGAGACAAGTACGCCGCCGGCACCGAAATTGCACAGGATGCACGGATGATCTCGCAGGCGACGCGCCGCATCATGGCGTGCCTGCGCGATACACTGAACCGGCTGCGCCATCCGCCGGCCGAAGAGCTCGGGCTGGAGGCAAGCCTCGTCGATCTCGTCGACAGCTGGCGGTCGCGCACGGCGCAGCCGATGATCCAGCTCGATCTGCAGGGCGACCTTGCCGACATCAGCGGCACGGTCGCCGCCACCGCCTATCGCGTCGCGCAGGAATGCCTGACCAATGCGCTGCGCCACAGCTCGGCGCGCGAGATCGTGCTGCGGATCGAGCGGCGCACCGGAAGCGAGAACGCCCTGCTGGTGCGCGTCGAGGACGACGGCGGCGGCGATGCGGCCAAGGTGGCGCAATCCGCGGGCTTCGGCCTCACCGGCGTCAGCGAACGCGTCACAGCCCTCGGCGGCTCGCTGTCGATCGCGCGCGCCAGCCGCGGCCTGTCGGTCGCCGCCACGATCCCGCTCGCCGCCTGAGATGACAACCGTGACGACGACAACGGCGAAGATTCGGGGCATCTCGATCCTGCTGGTGGACGATCATCCGGTGGTCCGCCAGGGCTATCGGCGCGTGCTCGAGCATCAGGACGATTTCCACGTGGTCGCCGAAGCCGACAACGCCGCCAGTGCCTATCGCGCGTTCAAGTCGCACCAGCCGGACGTGGTGGTGATGGATATCTCGATGCCGGGTGCCAGCGGGCTGGAGGCGATCCGCAACATCCGCGCGCGCGACCCTGACGCGCGCATCCTCGTCTTCAGCATGCATAGCGAGGCGGCCCAGGTGAAAGCGGCATTCGGCTCCGGCGCCAGTGGCTTCGTCACCAAGGGCAGCGAACCGGCCGAGCTGATCGCTGCGATCCGCTCGGTGGCGCGCGGCGAGCATGCGATGAGCGACGACGTCGCCCGCGTGCTGGCGATGGAAAGCCTGGTGCCGACCCGATCGGCGCTCGACCAGCTCGGCGAGCGCGAGATCGAAATCCTCCGGCAGCTGGCCGCCGGCAGCACCAAGGAGCAGATCGCCGCCAACCTCAACCTCAGCACCAAGACCGTGCAGAACTATCACTACCTCATCAAGGCCAAGACCGGCATGCGGACCGACGCCCAGCTGGTCCGCCTCGCCGTCGAATGCGGGCTGGCGAATTTGTAGCCCGCTCCCGTAGCCCGGGTGAGCGCAGCGACACCCGGGGCTGGTTGTGCATATCCCCGGATATCGCTTGCGCTCATCCGGGATACTGACGCCATTCCCGCGTGACAAGTCGGCGGGTTACGCTACGCTGACCCGCCCACCAAAGTTCACAAGAAACGGACGCTCCCCATGCCCATCGTCAATCGCGTTGCCGCCCTCTCGGATGAAATGGCCGCCTGGCGCCATGACTTCCATGAGAATCCCGAACTGCTCTACGAAGTCCACCGCACCGCCGGCATCGTCGCCGACAGACTGCGCGAGTTCGGCTGCGACGAGGTGGTGACGGGGATCGGGCGCACCGGCGTGGTCGGCGTGATCCGCGGCCGCAAGTCCACTTCGGGAAAGACCATCGGCCTGCGCGCCGACATGGACGCGCTGCCGATCGCGGAGGCCTCGGGCGTCGCCTACGCCTCGAAGATTCCCGGCAAGATGCACGCGTGCGGCCATGACGGCCACACCGCAATGCTGCTCGGCGCCGCCAAATATCTCACCGAGACGCGCAATTTCGACGGCACCGCGGTCGTGATCTTCCAGCCCGCCGAGGAAGGCGGCGCCGGCGGCAAGGCGATGGTCGACGACGGGCTGATGACCCGGTGGGGCATCCAGGAGGTCTACGGCCTGCACAACATGCCCGGCCTGCCCGAGGGTTACTTCGCGACGACGCCGGGCCCGATGCTGGCCTCGTCAGACACGTTGAAGATCGTGGTCCACGGCAAGGGCGGCCACGCCGGCGCCGCCCCGCACGAGGCGGTCGACAGCGTGCTGATCGGCGCCCAGATCATCAATGCGTTGCAGTCGATCGTATCGCGCAATGTCGACCCGCTGAAATCGGCGGTCATCTCGATCACCATGTTCGAGGCCGGCACCGCGTTCAACGTGATCCCGGAGACCGTGACGCTGGGCGGCACCGTGCGCACGCTCGATCCCGGTGTGCGCGACCTGGTCGAGCGCCGGATCGGCGAGGTCGCCTCCAGCATCGCCAAGGCCTATGGCGGCTCGGCCGAGACGGATTATGGACGCATGTATCCGGTGACGTTGAACCACGCGCGCGAGGCCGGCGTCGCCGCCGAGGTCGCCCGCGATGTGGTCGGCGCCGACCGCGTCAACGACAATCTGGTGCCGGTGATGGGCGCCGAGGATTTCGCCTTCATGCTGGAAGCGCGACCCGGCGCGTTCGTCTTCCTCGGCATGGGCGACGGTCCGATGTGCCACCACCCCGCCTACAAGTTCAACGACAACATCCTCGGCCACGGCGCCTCCTACTGGGTGCGGCTGGTCGAGAAGCAGATGCCGGCGGGCTAGCGCCGCTCGTGCAGCCACGGCCCGGTCGCCCGCTTCGCGACCGGGCCGCCAGCTTTCACAAGCGCGGCTGCTGCTGCGTCACGCAGTGGATGCCGCCGCCACCGGCGGCGATGCCGTCGATATCGAGCTGGATGATTTCCCGGTCGGGGTACAGGTCGCGCAGCTTGTCGCGCGCGTTGCGGTCCGCTGCCGCATCACCGAATTCCGGCGCGATCACGGCACCGTTGCAAACGTAGAAATTGATGTAGCCGGCGGCGAAGCCGTCGTCGTTTCCGTACTTTGGACGGACCGTCGACGGTCCCTGCAACTCCACGACCTTCAGGTGTCGACCTCTTGCGTCTGTCGACTTGCGCAGGATTGCCAGGTGTTCTCTCGTCACCTCGTAATCGTCGAACGACGTATCCATCTCCAGGCCCGCGACAACGACGCCCGGGCTGGTGAAGCGCGCGTAGAAATCGGTATGGCCGTCGGTAATGTCGTCTTTGTTGTGACAGCCGGGTAGCCAGATGATCTCCTGCAGCCCGAGCAGGCGGAAGAGTTCAGCCTCGCATTCATCCTTCGTCAAACCAGGATTGCGATTGTCGTTGAGAACACAGCTTTTGGTGATGATCGCTGTCCCCTCGCCGTCGACTTCGATGCCGCCGCCCTCCAGCTTCGGGCCGGCCTTGATGAACTCAGCTTGCGCAAGCTCGGCCACACGTTCCGCGATCTTGGCATCATGCGCATGCCTTTGTTTCCCGCCCCAGCCGTTGAAGTTGAAGCCGACGGCTCCGAGTTGCCCTGACGGGTTCGTTACAAAGACCGGTCCGGTGTCCCTGATCCAGATGTCGTCGAGCGGTTGAACAACGAGGTTCACCCGAGGGCCGCATAGCCGCGCGGCAATATCGTAGTCTTCCTTGCGCACCAGCATGTTCACGGGCTCATGAGCCGCGATCTCCTTCGCGACCAGGGCGAGGTTTTCCCTGACCACCGGAAGCAGCCGCTGCTTGCGCCAGATCTTAGTGTCGTGCGCGAACGCCATCCAGGTGGCGACATGCAAAGCGCTCTCGTCCGGCATCCGCCAACGGCGGTCAGCGTCCGGTGCGGAGTTTCTCATGTGGACAAACCGGCTTGGTCCGCCGCGCCCGTCCCCACCATCCGCGCGGCGACACGGTCGCGCTTGACGAAGTGGTGGAAGGCGACCGCGGCGAGGTGCAGCACGATCAGCGCCAGCAAGACATAGGCGAAGAAGATGTGGCGATCCTCAAAGGCATCCGCCGCCGCCTTGTCGGGCGAGGTGATCTGGGGAACGTGAAACAGGCCGAAGAAGCTCGAATAATCCTGGGCGCGGGCGCCGGAATGCGCCCACCCCAGCATCGCCACCAGGAGGGTGACGGCGTAGAGCGCGCCGTGGCTGACCCGGGCGGCGATCCGCTGCCAGGAGGGCATCTCGGCCGGCAGCGCCGGCGTCGGGTTGACGCCGCGCCAGACCAGCCGCAGCACGGTGAGCAGCAGCACCAGGTAGCCGATATCGGCGTGGATCGAGCGGTAGAAGAACTTGTCCGCCCGCGCCGGGACGTGGTTCATCCACCAGCCATAGGCCAGCATGCCGATGATGGCGATGCCGAGCACCCAGTGGAACGCGCGGGCGAGCGAGCCCCAGCTCGCGGCGGTATTGCGGATCATGTCGCGTGGCCCCCTTGCGGCCGCATTTTTGGATTTCACACGTCGCAGCAATAGTTTGCCGTGATACTTGCAGCTATCGGTCAAGGCCATGTGAAATTCCCGGCTTCACCGCCTTTTGTCGGCCGAAGCGGCCGGATAGCCAAAAACAACTGAATGGTAACCCTGCTTCGGATAGAGTTTTCGCGTGTCCACTCCCCCGACCATCCTTGTGTTCGATTCCGGTCTCGGCGGCCTCACCGTGCTGCGCGAGATCGTCCGCGCCCGGCCCGACGCGCATTACGTCTATGTCGCCGACGACGCCTTCTTCCCCTATGGCCATCACGGCGAGGACGAGATCATCGCCCGCGTGGTGCCGCTGGTCGGTGAGCTGATCGCGGCCCACGCGCCCGACCTCGTCGTGATTGCCTGCAACACGGCGTCCACGCTGGTCATGGCGCATTTGCGCGACGCCTATCCTTTGCCCTTCGTCGGCACCGTGCCGGCGATCAAGCCGGCCTGCGCCTCGTCGAAAACGAAGCGCGTGTCGGTGCTCGGCACAAGGGGCACCGTGAAGCGCGAATATACCCGCAAGCTGATCTCGGACTTTGCGCAAGGCTGCGAGGTGACGCTGGTCGGCTCCGGCGAGCTCGCTTCGCTGGCGGAGGCCGCCCTCAGCGGCGAGAGGGTGCGCGACGAGGATATCGCGGCCGAGCTCGCGCCCTGCTTCGTCGGCGATGGCGCCCATGACCCCGCCCGCACTGACACCGTCGTGCTCGCCTGCACGCATTATCCGCTGCTGCTGGAGCGCCTCAGGAGGCTCGCGCCCTGGCCGGTCGACTGGATCGATCCGGCGCCGGCGATCGCACGCCGCGTCGCCGACCTGCTCGGCCCGGCAGGCTCGGAGAGTGACCAGGCCGGCGCCGAGATGATCTTCACATCGAAGCGCCCGCACGCGCTGACGGAAGCGCTGACGCCATTCTTCGGCGGCCGCGTGCCGGCCTGATCCTTTTCGCCGTCACAACGCGCTGCTAGCCTCTGCTCTCCTTCGAGGGAGGACCAAATTTGACCGCAGCCCCGCTGACACCGCTCAATCGCCTGCGCGAGGCGTGGCGCGACAAGCGCCCGACCTTCGGCGCGATCGCGACCATTCCGAGCATCCAGACCGTGCAGATCATGGCGCAGTCGTTGGACTGGATCATCGTCGATCTCGAGCACGGCCCGATCGATCTCGGCACCGCCCATGCGATGATCGTGGCGACCTCGGGCACGCCCTGCGTGCCGATGGTGCGGATCGCCGCCAACGAGCCGCATCTCGCCAAGGCACCGATGGACATCGGCGCGCTCGGCATCAATTTTCCGATGATCTGCAACGCAAGCGATGCGGTGAAGGCGGTGCGCAGCGTGCGCTATCCGCCGCAAGGCGACCGGCTCTGGGGACCGTTCCATGCGCCGTTCCGCTGGGGCGTCTCGATGAACGACTATATGGCGACCGCTGACGACGACATGATCTGCATGATCACGATCGAGCACGTCGATGCCGTCAACCGCATCGACGAGATCATGGCGACACCGGGCATCGACCTCGCGGTGATTGGCCCCGGCGATCTCGCCACCTCGATCAACAAGCGCGGCCTGCCCGACGATCCCGAAGTGGTCGCGCTGATGCAGCGCGCCGAACAAGGCATCATGAAGAGCGGCGTGCCGATCGGCGGCGTCGCGCGCACCGCCGAACAGGCCAATGCGATGATCGACCGCGGCTACCTCGCGCTCGCACTCGGCTTCGACTGGTCGCTGTTCCAGCGCGGCATTGCGGCTGTGTTCGCGGGGATCAAGCGGTAGGCGTCAAACGCGGCCGCGCGGCGCTCCGCTTGTTCACAGCTGCCGGCGAGCAGGTTCCAGTCACGTCGTGAAGGAACCGCGGGCGCAACTTCCTGCATCGCGCCTGCGACGGAGTGAACGATGCGTGTCGCCGATACGGCTCGTTCGCCTGAGTAGCTCATGAATAAGCGGCACAACCCGCGCTGTTCGATGAACGGACTAATCCCAACGTCGCAAGTGCACATCACATATCGCCCGCTTTCCGCCGCGATTCCGCGCTGCTAGAGATTCGCGGGTTGGGAGGAAAATCCATGTTCAGGAAATTATTGCTTGGTCTCACTGTGATTGCCCTTGCCGGTGCCGGCGCTGCGCTGGCGCAGCAGAGCGGCATCAAGCGGACGCCGCTGCAGAAGGTCGATTTTCCGACAGGCTACAACACGATCACCGCGATCGCCGAGGTTCCGGCCGTAGGTGCGTCGGGGCGTCACACCCATCCCGGCGCTGAAACCGGCTATGTGCTCGAAGGCGAGCTCGAGCTTCTGATCGACGGCAAACCGCCGCTGAGCTGAAGGCGGGCGATTCCTACCAGATCCCGGAAGGCGCGGTGCACGACGCCAAGACGTCCGGCGACAAGCCGCTCAAGGTGCTCGGCGTCTATGTGGTCAAGGCCGGCGAGCCGTTGGCAAAACCCGCGCCGTGAGCAGAACCCTTTGGTCTCCGACCAGTTGGTTCATCTGAGCTCCAATGCGGCGAGCAACCATTTGAGCTCGCCGGGCCTTTGATTTTTTGCCTGTTTGCTAAGGAACTGAACCGAACGGATGCGCGGTAAATTTCGTCAGATTTCATTGCCGCGCCGTCTCGTCGCCGATCTGATGCATGCATCGGCCGGCGTGCCGCTGGTCTCCCTGAAGCGCACCCTGAACGTGCGGGCAATCGTCGAGGCTCGTGCACGTGCGGCGCAGGCACCGGGCTGGGCCGCCATCTTCGTCAAGGCATTCGCGCTGGTCGCCAGGACCGAGCCGACGTTACGCACGCTGCACGTCAAATGGCCGTGGCCTTGCCTCTACGAGTTGCCGCGCAGCGTCGGCATGGTGGCGATTGCCCGCGTTGAGAAGGGCGAGGATTGCGTGCTGTTCGAGCGCATCTGTGCCGCCGACGAGATGCCGCTCGCCGAGGTCGACGCGCTGATCCGCCGCGCCAAGACCGCGCCGCTGCACGAAATCCCCTCGTTCCGCAAAATGCTCTGCGTGACGCGCCTGCCGCTTCCGCTGCGCCGCCTGGCGTGGACGATCGGGATGAATTTTGGCCGGCAGCGCGCCAATTTCTGCGGCAGTTTTGGCGTGACCTCGGTCGCGGCCTATGGCCCCGGCGAGTTGCACGCGCTGAGCCCAGGGCCATTCCTGTTGAGCTACGGCGTGATCAGGCCGGACCACACTGTCGACTTGGTGCTGCGCTGGGACCATCTGGTCTGCGACGCCGCCCTGATCGCGCAGACCTTGATCCGCCTCGAGCAGGTGCTGGGCGGCGAAATCGCCGCGGAACTGGGCGCGGGCCGGCCGCAAGCCGATGCCCGGCTGGTCCGGGCGGCCGGAAGCCGCCTCTGAGGGGCAAAATCGGCGAATTTTGACGCCAATTCGGCCCAAAATGCCCTGCGTTTTGTTTGACAGAACCGGACTTTCTCCTTAAGACCACCTTGCTCGCGGGCCGGTTTTCGGCCCGCGATGCGTTTCGCGACCCGTGGTCCTCCCCGAGCTTTCGAGGCGGACCTGTCGGTACAGGCCTTTTGGCCGGTACACAGGAGGGCGCGTCTCCTCAAACCCTAGACTGACAAAACGCCGGGCGCTGGGTGCGACGGCTGTACAAAGAGGACGCGATGACAAAGCGCAGTGAGGCGAAGTACAAGATCGATCGCCGCATGGGCCAGAATATCTGGGGCCGCCCGAAGAGCCCCGTGAACCGCCGCGAATACGGCCCCGGCCAGCACGGCCAGCGCCGCAAGGGCAAGCTCTCCGACTTCGGCGTGCAGCTGCGCGCCAAGCAGAAGCTCAAGGGCTACTACGCCAACATTTCCGAGCGCCAGTTCCACGGCATCTATGTCGAAGCCAGCCGCCTGAAGGGCGACACCGGCGAGAACCTGATCGGCCTCCTGGAGCGCCGTCTCGACACCGTGGTCTACCGCGCCAAGTTCGTCTCCACGATGTTCGCCGCGCGCCAATTCATCAACCACGGCCACATCAAGGTGAACGGCCGCAAGGTCAACATCGGCAGCTACAAGCTGAAGGTCGGCGACCTCATCGAGGTCAAGGACTCCTCCAAGCAGCTGACGCCGGTGCTGGAAGCGGCCCAGCTCCCTGAGCGTGACGTGCCCGACTTCATCGAGGTCGATCACTCCAAGATGACCGCGACGTTCGCGCGCACCCCCGGCCTCTCGGACGTGCCATTCCCGGTGCAGATGGAGCCGCATCTGATCGTCGAATTCTATTCGCGCTGATCACTGCAGCATTGCGATATCCGAAAGGCCCCGGTTTTGCCGGGGCCTTTTTGTTTGCCCACAAGACGACTATGATATTCGGGACTTGGCAGATGACTGCCCGTTGAGGTTTCTTGCCGATGACCCGGTTACTGGAACAGGCCTTCGAGACAGTTTCAAACTTGCCTGACACAGAGCAGGACGAGCTCGCGCGCATCATGCTGCAGCTTGCCGGCGTCGACCAACCACCGCTTCAGCTCGCGCCGGAAGAAGACGCCGATCTGGCTGAAGCCGACTCCGAGATTGCACGCGGCGAGCTGGCAACGGCCGAGGAAGTCCGTGCGATGTGGGCAAAGCACGGGCTGTGAGCGTCCGTTACACGCGACGCGCTCTTGTTCAGATTGATCAGGCACTCTCCTATATCGAGACACGATCGCCCCAGGGGGCGGTCGACGTGCGGGACCGCATCTTGGCACTTGTCACGCTGCTGCAAGAGCAGCCGCGCGCAGGGCGCCCGACAAGCCGCTCAGGCGTCCGCCGGCTTTCGGCGACACCTTATCCCTACCTGATCGACTATCGCGTGACGCCCACCGAGATCATAATTATGCGGTTTCGTCACGCTGCCCGGAGGCCTATACGCTAGCGGCGATTCCGCACGCCAGCGGAGCGATGAGGAAAGCCCATGCACTACACCCCTGCCCGGCCCGATCCCAAGGCCCCGCCCGTCCGCATCAACCTTCTGTCCGATACGCAGACCAGGCCGACGCCGGCGATGCGCGAGGCGATGGCGAAGGCGGAGGTCGGCGACGAGCAGGTCGGCGACGATCCGACCACCAATGAGCTCTGCGCCCGCGTCGCCGATCTGCTCGGCAAGGAGGCTGCCGTCTTCATGCCGTCGGGCACCATGTGCAACGTCGCGGCGACGCTGGCCTATTGCCGCCCCGGCGACGAGATTTTGGCGCATGCGACCGCGCATATCATTGCGCGCGAGGGCGGCGCCCATGCCGCGCTCGGCGGTTTCCAGATCACGCAGCTGCCGGGCGATGACGGCCAGTTCACGCCTGAGACCTTCCAGGCCGCGCTGCATCCGCGCACCCGCTACCAGCCGCCGCAGGTGCTCGTCAGCGTCGAGCAGACCGCCAATATCGGTGGCGGCACGATCTGGAAGAAGGCAGCGCTCGACGAGGTCGTGCGTACCGCCAAGGCCCACGGCCTTGTCACCCACATGGACGGCGCGCGGCTGCTCAATGCGACTGTGGCGTCCGGCATCACGCCGCGCGACATGACGGCGGGCTGGGATTCCGCCTGGATCGATTTCTCCAAGGGCCTCGGCGCGCCGATCGGCGGCGTGATCGCCGGCACCCGCGCCTTCATCGACGATGTCTGGCGCTGGAAGCAGCGGCTCGGCGGCTCGATGCGGCAGTCCGGCGTCTGCGCCGCCGCCTGCATCCATGCGCTCGATCACCATGTCGACCGCCTCGCCGACGACCATGCCAATGCGCGGGCGCTGGCGCGCGGCCTGTCGCAGATCAACGGCATCGCGGTGCAGGCGCCGGAGACCAACCTCGTCTTCTTCAAGCCCGACGGCGCCGGCGTCTCAGGCGACAAGATGGTCGCCGAGCTGCGCAAGCGCGGCGTGACCCTGGCGATGATGGACGGCCGGATCAGGGCCTGCACGCATCTCGATGTCACCGCGGCGATGATCGAGGAAGCGGTCGGACACGTCAGGGACATCGTGCGCGCGGCGTAACTCCCGTAGCCCAGATTGCGCTTCGCTTCATCCGGGCTTCGAAGCTGAATTCTACCGCCCCATCGCCTGGTAGATCAGCGTCTTCAGCTCCTGCTGGATCCGGCCGCGCTGCGACGGCGTCTGCACCATGAAGATCCCGAACAGGTCGTCCGCGGGATCGATGAAGAAGAAGGTGCCGCCGACGCCGTCCCAGCGATACTCGCCCAGCGGCCAGTCTGTGTTCGCCGGCACCGAGGTGCGGACCGCGAAGCCGAGGCCGAAGCCGGAATTCGGACCAGGATAGTAGTTCTGGTCGCGCACGACGCCGGTCTCCGGACCGATATGGTCCCTCGCCATCAGCGCGATGGTCTCCGGCTTCAGATAGCGCCTGCCCTCATAGCTGCCGCCGTTCAGCAGCATCTGCGAGAAGCGCGCATAGTCGCCGATGGTGCCGACCATGCCGCCGCCGCCGGATTCCCATCGCAGCCGCTTGCGCGGATTGCGGACGTCGGCGACCGGACTGATGGTGCGATCCTTCGGCATCGGCTCGGCGATCAGCGGCCATTTCGCCCGGTCGGCGACGTAGAACGCGGTCTCGTTCATCCCGAGCGGGCCGAGCAGCCGCTCCTGCTCGACCTGAAACAGCGATTTCCCCGTGATCACCTCGATGATGCGGCCGAGCACGTCGGTGGAATGGCCGTAGTCCCATTGCGTGCCGGGTTGTTCGGCGAGCGGCAGCGCCGTGAGCCGCGCCACGAATTCGGCATTGTCGGGATCGTTGTTGAACAGGCCGGCATCGGCGTAGGTCTTGTTCACGATACCACCGCCGTAATAGCCGTAAGGCAGGCCGGCGGTGTGGCGCATCAGGTCTTCGATGGTGATGGGGCGCCTCAGCGGCTCCAGCGTCATCGCCATCTTGCCCTCATCGCCGCGCTTTTCCACCCCGACCTTCATGTCGGCAAAGGACGGGATATATTTCGACACCGGATCGCCGAGGGCGAGCTTGCCTTCCTCGACCAGCATCATCGCGATGACCGTGGTGATCGGCTTCGACATCGAATAGAGGCGGAAGATGGTATCCGCGCTCATCGAGAGCTCGGTGGCGACGTCGCGAACCCCGAACTTCTCGTAGTAGACCGGCTTGCCATGCTGCTGCAGCAGCAGGATCGCGCCCGGGATCTTTCCGGTCGCGACCTCGTTCCTGACATAGTCGGAGACCCTGGCGAGGCCCTCCGCCGAGAAGCTGTGCGCGGCCGGCCCCGCGGAGCCGGCCTTCGCAACCGTTGCGACCAACGCGAACGCTAGTGCCGCGACGAACGCGCGGCCCCCACGCATGCAAGCGCATGAGCCGATCCGCCTGAATCGGATCATGCCGTCATTCCCTTCTTTTCAACGCGCTGCTTCACGCGAACCGGTATCCACTTCGCTCGAAAACGCTCTAGTTTTCCATGGCTTCATAGACGAGCTGCTTCAGCGTCCGCTGGATGCGCTGACGCTCGGTCGGCGTCTGCTCCAGCAGAACGAAGAAGAAGTCCTGCTTGCGGTCGATGACATAATAGCAGCCGCTGGCGCCGTCCCATTTCAGCTCGCCGAGATCGCCGGGCGGTGGTGGCTTCGCAGTGCCGGGATCGGTGCGCACCGCGATCCCAAGCCCGAAGCCGAAGCCGTCGCCGGGGAAGTAAAAAAAGTCGCGCTCGACGCCGGAGCCCGGTCCGACGCGGTCGGTCGTCAGCTCCTTGAACGTCTCGGGCTTCAGGATGGTCTTGCCGTCGAGGGTGCCGCCATTGAGCAGCATCTGCGCGAAGCGCGAATAATCCGCCATGGTCGAGACCATGCCGCCGCTGGCGGACTCCCATTTCTTGACCTTGGTCGGATCGTTGACCCGGCCGACCCGGAAGTCGCTGTCGTTCGGCATCGGCTCGGCCATCAGCTTCTGCTTCTCGGGATCGGTGACGAAGAAGCCGGTGTCCTTCATGCCGAGCGGATCGAGCAGCCTTTCGCGCTCGATCGTCGAGAGCTTCTCGCCGGTGGTCACCTCCATCACGCGCGCCAGAATGTCGGTGGAATGGCCGTATTGCCAGAGCGCGCCGGGCTGGTTGTGCAGCGGCAGCTTGGCGATCCGCTCGGCGAATTCGGCGAGATCAAAATCTCCGCCGTAGATATTGGCTTCCTTGTAGGCCTTGCGGACCAGGCTGTCGCCATAGAAGCCGTAGGTGATACCCGACGTATGCGTCATCAGATCGAGGATCGTGAGCGGCCGCTTTGGCGGCACCAGCTCCAGCGTCTTGGTGCCGTCCTCGGCCTTCTTCTCGACGCCGACCTTCACGTTGGCAAAGGACGGGATGTATTTCGAGACGGGATCGTCGAGCTTGTATTTCCCTTCCTGCAGCAACTGCATCGACACCACGGCGGTGATCGACTTGGACATCGAGGCCAGCCGGAAGATGGTCTTGTCCGTGATCGGCACCTTGCTGACCACATCCTGCACGCCGAAGGCCTCGTGATAGACCGGCTTGCCGCGCTGCTGGATCAAGACGATGGCGCCGGGAATCTTCCCGGTCGCGACCTCGTTCTTAAAGAACTCGCTGATCTTGGCGAGCTTGTCGCGGTTGAAATGCGCACCCGCCGGAATCTCGTAGGTGCCCTCGGTGTGCGGGTACGCCGGCGCCGCCAGCACCACCGCGGCGGCCGCGGCCGCGCACGTCAAACGAAATGAATGCATTTGGATTATCCCTCCCCGGAAATCACGGGGAAGTGTAGCGGCGGTATCATCAGGCACAAGGGCTGCCAAAGGCCCCCAGGACCTTCTGATGAAGCTCGCCGCTTTGGGCAGAAAAGCAGCAAAAGATCACCTGCGCGAGGCCGGGTGCGGCGGCCAGGGCATCGACGACGGCCTTGACCGCGATGTCGGCGGCGCGATCCGGCGGGAAGTGATAGACGCCGGTCGAGATGGCGGGAAATGCGATGGAGCCCAGCTGATTGGCGTGGCACAGCTCGATGCCGCGGCGATAGCAGGATGCGAGCAGCGCATCCTCGTTTTGAATGCCGCCGTGCCAGATCGGGCCGACGGCGTGGATCACGTGCTTGGCCGGGAGCCGATAGCCTTTGGTGATCTTGGCATCGCCGGTCTTGCAGCCGTGCAAGGTGCGGCACTCAGCGAGCAGCTCGGGCCCCGCGGCACGATGGATCGCACCGTCAACGCCGCCACCGCCGAGCAGCGATGAATTGGCCGCGTTGACGATGGCGTCAACGCGCAGGGTCGTGATGTCGGTAACGATGACTTCGAGCCGCGCCTTGCCGATCTGGCGCGCCGTCAAGGTCAGGCAGCCACGTCGACCGGTATGCCCTTGTCGGCAAACAGCTGCTGCAATTCGCCGGCCTGGAACATCTCGCGGATGATGTCGCAACCGCCGACGAACTCGCCCTTCACATAGAGCTGCGGAATCGTCGGCCAGTTCGAATAGACCTTGATGCCGTTGCGCAGCTCGGCGGATTCGAGAACGTTGAGGCCTTTGTAGCCGACGCCGATGTGGTCGAGGATCTGCACGACCTGACCGGAAAACCCGCACTGCGGGAATTGCGGCGTGCCCTTCATGAACAGCACGACGTCGTTCGACTTCACTTCGTTGTCGATGAATTGCTCGATGCTCATTTTCGCTTCCTTCGGGGGCGGCGCTCTCAGGCCTTGACGGGCCGGCCCACCCTTCTAACCCGTGACTGACTATATATGTAGCTCAAACCATTGTGCATCCAAAGCAAAATGGCGGAAATCTGGCATGCACCGGGCGCTGCGGGCGCCCAAAATGGGCCGGGATTATCTGACGGCCCCAATATCATCGCAGGGGGAGGCTTTTTTCCCGTAACGGAGCCCCTATCTAGGACGAACTGTCCGTTGGGAACCAGTTTGCCGAAGCAACGTTCTCTCCATTGAATCGGAGACCCCTGTGACGAAACCAGCCTCTGCCGCGGCCGCCCTTCCCGCCGTCCCCCCGTCACTATCCTCCGAATCCGGCCCGCTCGCCCAGCGCTTGGTGGACGCCTATCGCGCCGTCCGCGACGAGACCGAACGGCGGGCCGCACCGCTGTCGCCCGAAGACCAGCTGATCCAGTCGATGCCGGACGCGAGCCCAGCCAAATGGCACCGCGCCCATACCACCTGGTTCTTCGAGCAGTTCCTGCTCGGCGAGCACGTCAAGGGCTACACGCCATTCCATCCCGACTACGCTTATCTGTTCAATTCTTATTACGTCAGCGCCGGTCCGCGGCACGCCCGCCACCAGCGCGGCCATTTGACCCGCCCGACCGCCGACGAAGTCACCGCCTACCGCCGCCATGTCGATGCCGAGGTGGTGAAATTCTTCCAGACTGCCGGCGCCGACACGCTCGAGGCGCTGGTGCCGCTGGTCGAGGTCGGGCTCAATCACGAGCAGCAGCATCAGGAGCTGATGTACACCGACATCCTGCATGCCTTCGCGCAGAACCCGATCCCGCCGGCCTACGATCCGGCGTGGCGCTTCCCGGCGTCGCAGCACGGGCCTGAGGAATGGGTGACGCTCAACGAAGGCATCCACACCGTCGGCCATGGCGACGACAGCTTCCATTTCGACAATGAGAAGCCCGCGCATCGCGCCTTGGTCGGCCCGGTCAAGCTCGCGAAGAACCTCGTCACCAATGCCGACTGGCTCGCCTTCATGAAGGACGGCGGCTATTCCACCGCCACGCTGTGGCTGATGGATGGCTTCGGCACCGTGAGCAACGAGGGCTGGCAGGCACCCGGCCATTGGCGCGAGATCGACGGCGAATGGAAGCTCATGACGCTCGGCGGCCTGCAGCCGATCGATCCGTCAGCGCCGGTTTGCCACGTCAGCTATTACGAGGCCGACGCCTTCGCCCGATGGGCCGGCAGGCACCTGCCGACCGAGATGGAATGGGAGGTCGCCGCGCGCGCCGGCCTGCTCAACGACGCCTACGGCATCGTCTGGCAATGGACCCGTAGCTCCTATTCGCCCTATCCGGGCTACCGCGCGATCGAAGGCGCGCTCGGTGAGTACAACGGCAAGTTCATGGTCAACCAGCTCGTGCTGCGCGGCTCGTCGCTGGCGACGCCTTCAGGTCACAGCCGCGTCACCTATCGCAACTTCTTCTATCCACACCATCGCTGGCAATTCACGGGGTTACGCCTCGCAGACTATGCCTGATTGAGTCCTGTCGACATCAATAACGCGTCGGTAAGCGCGTTCGGGAGAGTATCATGAATGTGCATGCCGCCGCTTTGGCCAAAGCGTATCCGTTCGACGAAGCGACATCGGTGTTTGCCGGCGACGTGATTGGCGATCTCGCCCGTCACCCGAAACGGCTGTCGCCGAAATATTTCTACGACGCCACCGGCTCCGAGCTGTTCGAGCAGATCACGGTGCTGCCGGAATATTATCCAACGCGCACCGAGCTTGGCATCCTGCGCGACCGCGGCGACGAGATCGCCGCGATCATCCCTGACGGCGCGGCGCTGGTCGAGTTCGGCGCTGGCGCGACCACCAAGGTGCGCCTGCTGCTCGAGCATTGCGAATTCGCAGCCTATGTGCCGGTCGATATCTCAGGCGATTTCCTGAAAGCCCAGGCCGACGGGCTGCGGAAGGATTTCCCTCGCCTCGGCATCTACCCGGTCGCTGCCGATTTCACCACGCCGTTCACGCTGCCCGAGGCCGTCGCCGCGATGCCGAAGGTCGGCTTCTTCCCCGGCTCGACGCTCGGCAATTTCGAGCCGAGCGAGGCCTTGGCCTTCCTGCGCAGCGCGCGAAAAATCCTCGGCCACGGCGCGCAGATGATCATCGGCGTCGACCTCGAGAAGGACGAGCGCGTGCTGTACGACGCCTATAACGACGCAGCCGGTGTCACCGCGCGGTTCAACCTCAATGTGCTGGTTCGCATCAACCGCGAGCTCGGCGGCAATTTCGATCTGTCGGGATTCACGCACCGCTCGATCTACAACCGCGATCGCCATCGCATCGAGATGCACCTGATCAGTCGCAAGGCGCAGACCGTGCGCATCCTCGGCAACACCTTTGCGTTCCGTCCGGGCGAGAGCATCCACACCGAGAACAGCTACAAATACTCGCTCGAGCGCTTCACCGCGCTCGCCCGCAGCGCGGGCTGGACGGTGCGCGAAAGCTGGACCGACGCTAACACGATGTTCTCGGTGCACGCACTGGTCGCGGACTAGCGCCCAAACCAGGACGGGGCAAATCATGGGCAGGCGTCCGCTGCAGATCGCGACGGCGTTGCTCGCCCTGGTCCCGATCCTGACCGGCATCATCACCATGCTGGGCGTCAGCGATCCGCTCTACGCCTCAGCGGGCGTTCCGGCGCTGCCGGTGCTCGACAGCAATCTGCGCTTCTTCGGCGGGGTCTGGCTTGGTCTCGGCCTCGCGCTGCTCTGGCTGGTACCGCGGATCGAAAGCGAGAGCGTGCTGTTTCGGGTGGTCTGGGGCGGCATCTTCCTCGGCGGCATCGGCAGGCTGCTGTCGATGCTGATGGTCGGCTTGCCGCCGCTGCCCTTCGTGGGCTTCACCGCGCTCGAAGTGATCGGCGCACCGCTGTTCGTCTATTGGCAGCACCTGGTAGCAAAGGCCGGCCGCAAGTAACGGCCGCCGCTATTCCTCTTCCCCCGTCGACCGCAGCGAGATCGACTCCCACGCGGCGACCACGATCATGATCGCGGTGGTGACGATCGAGAGCACCAGCGGCGACATCTCGCGGGCGAAATAGGCCGTGATCGCCAGCGCGACGATGCCGACGCCGTGCGACAGCTGGAGGAAGTTGCGGATCACATATTTGAACAGGATGGTTCCGACCAGGAACAGCATGGGCCCGCCGACCGAGCTGACGATCGTGTTCAGATCGGAATGACCGGACGGGTGCTTCAGCACCAGTTCGTCGGCCACCGCGGTGAGGATGATGCCGCCGACGATCGGCATGTGCAGATAGGTATAGGCGATCCGCGCCACGCGCCCGGATTCCTCTGACTTGGAGATCATATCCGAGCCGGCTTCGGCGCCCTTGTGGAAATAGATCCACCACATCGCGATGCTGCCGACCAGCGCCGAGATGAACGCGGTGACATTCTCCGGCGTCCAGGTCAGCTCGGCAAAGGTCGCGCCATCGACCACGATGGCCTCGCCGAGCGCAATGATGATGAAGCCGGCGCAGCGCTCGGCCATGTGGCCGCCCTCGACCGACCACGCCTCGATCGAGGAAAAGCCGAGCCCAGGGGTCCAGAACCGCGCGGCCGGCGCGATATATTCGATGGTCAGCGCCGCAATCCAGAGCCACATCCGTGTCTCGTGCTCGGCGAATCCGCCGAGAATCCACAGCACGGCCGAGCAGGACAGCCAGGTCAGGATGCGGATGGCGTTGTGGCGCACCGCCGTCCGGCGCCGCGGCGTCGCCAGCAGCCAGAACGTGGTGCGGCCGACCTGCATTGCCGCATAGGTCCCGGCAAACCACAGCCCGCGGCCCTCGAAGGCGGTCGGTATGGAGGTCGACAGCAACAGCCCGCCCAGCATCAGCACGAACAGCAGCAGGCGGACCGGCGTCAGCTCGGGATTGAGCCAGTTGGTGACCCAGGTGGTGTAGACCCACACCCACCACACCGCGAGGAACAGCAGCGTGACCTGCACCGCCCCAAGCGGGGTGAAGTGGTGCAGCAGCGTATGCGACAGCTGCGTGACGGCGAAGACGAAGACGAGGTCGAAGAACAGCTCGGCATTGGTGACGCGGCTGTGCTGGTTCGGCACGATGACGCGAAACATCGCACCGCGTGGATTGTCCACCATGCTTGAGGCCCCCGCCCGCAGCTTTGCCGGGCCTAGCCTTCCGGCACGCCGGTCTGCAGGGCCAGCGCGTGCAGCACGCCGCCCATCTGGCCCTTCAGCGACTGGTAGACGATCTGGTGCTGCTGGACGCGGGACTTGCCGCGGAAGGACTCGGAAATAACAGTGGCGGCGTAGTGGTCGCCGTCGCCGGCCAGATCGCGGATCGTCACCTCGGCATCGGGAATCGCTGCCTTGATCATCGATTCGATATCACGGGCGTCCATCGGCATCCCAGTCCACCTCCGTCAGGTCGTTCGAATCAGGGCCAGATCGGCCAGATAAACCTAAGGATAAAACCTAGCCCTTGGGGTCTTCTAGGTCATCCCGGGCACACTATATTCCCATTCCCAGCGATTTAAACCTGCATCAATCGGTCACAAGCCATCACACCGAAATGACCAGAAGAGGCGCAGAATCATGAAGCTCCCCGGCCCCGATCATCCCATTACGATCACGCCCAACGCCAAGCGCGTCCGCGTCATCGCGGACGGCGTCGTGATCGCCGAGACTACCCATGCGCTGACCTTGAAGGAAGCGAGCTATCCGGCCGTGCAATACGTCCCCCGGCAGGACGCCAACATGGAGCTGTTGACCCGCACCGAGCGGACCACGCATTGCCCGTACAAGGGGGACGCGAACTACTTCAGCATCAAGGCCAACGGCAAGACGCTGGACAACGCGATCTGGACCTATGAGGAGCCCTTCCCGGCGATGACCGAGATCGCCGGCCACCTCGCCTTCTATCCGGACAAGGTGAAGATCGAGGAAGTCGCCTAGGGTCGCCTGCCGCAAGCGCCGGGCCTCTCCCGGCCTTTGGTCGCGCGCTGACCCAGCCTGCAAAACGGCAATGCCCGGGCGAGGCCCGGGCATGACGTCGGGAGCCCTTGGCCCCGATCCCAGCTATACCCTGAATATCGTGAGCCCGAGGATCAGGAGCACCAGGAAGATCACGACGAACACATAGAACAGAAAGCGCGCGATGTCGGCGGAGGCGGCGGAAATGCCGGTGAAGCCAAGCAAACCCGCGATGATCGATACGACAAGGAAGATCAGCGCCCATTTCAGAATTGTCATTACCCGCTCCTCATAACCGCGCGTGTCCGCCAGGTCGAACGAGAACGCCCGCACCCGACCGCAGTTCCAAAGACGAAACAGCTTCGCCGAGATGACCGACCTCGATACTCCCCCGTCCAGCCGATTGGGCCTTGCTGAATCAGGTTCCCGACTGCAACATCAGGATGTAGACCCGGCTGGTGGCACCATGAAATCGATTGCTCACGCGGCTCCGGCCGTCGACATCCAGGCAGCACCGAAGCTCCACAAGCGCAATGTCGCGCTGGACCGCGCGCGCACCTTCCTGACCCTGGTCGTGCTGCTGCACCACGCGGTGATCCCCTACACCTATTTCGGGCACACCGACCCGACATCGTGGATCGGCTTCGACTGCGTGGTGCTCGCCACCGACAGCTTCTTCATGGCGATGTTCTTTTTCCTGTCGGGGCTGTTCGTCTGGCCGGGGCTCGGCAACAAGCCATGGCTGATCTTCCTGCGCGACCGGCTGCTGCGGCTCGGCCTGCCGTTCGTGATCTGCGCTGTCACGGTCATTCCGATCGCCTATTACGCGATCGCGCTGCGCGCGACGCCGGGGCTGAGCTTCTCCGAATTCTGGTGGAAAACCATGACGGTCGGGCCGTGGCCAAGCGGCCCGATCTGGTTCGTCTACGTCCTGATGGCTTTCGACCTCACGGCGAGCCTGCTGTACCGGGTGTCGCCGCGTCTGCTCGATCCGATCAACCGCCTGTCGATCAAGGGATTTCAACGTCCCTCGAAGTTCTGGCTGTTCCTCGTCATCGTCAGTGTCGCCGCCTACCTGCCGATGCTGGTCCATTACGGCCAGAACTACTGGTTCGAGTTCGGACCGTTTTCGGTGCAGGCGAGTCGGGTGCTGCTGTACGCGTCCTATTTCTTCATCGGAGCGGGAATCGGGGCGGCGAACCTCGAGGGTGGCGTGCTCAGCGCGCACGGACGGCTGACCGAGCGCCGCTGGTTCTGGACCGGCATCACGCTGATCCCCTACTGTTTGATGTGGGTGATGATCTACATCAAGCGCATGATCATCGGTAACCCCGATCCGCTGCCGGGCTGGTATCTCGGGATCTACGGTACCTTCTATGTGCTGTTCAGCGCCTCGATCCTGTTCGCGATCCTGGCCTACTTCCTGCAATCGAAATCGTCGGGCCCGACGCTGCTCGACCGGATGCAGGGCGACGCCTACGGCATGTTCCTGGTGCACTATCCGATCGTGCTGTGGCTGCAATACTGGCTGTTTGATATGGATCTGCCGGCCTTCGCCAAGGCCGCGATCGCGTTCTTCGCCACTGTGGCGCTGAGCTGGGCGGTCACGGCCGTGTTGCGCAAGATTCCCGGCTCGAGATACGTGCTTTAGTTCGATGAACCCGTAGGATGGGTAGAGCGCAGCGAAACCCATCACTTTCGTGCTGTGCATCGAGATGGTGGGTTTCGCTGCGCTCTACCCACCCTACGCCTACGCAGCGATCTCGCCCCTCGCCGCCACGCTTTCCAGCCGCGGGGCGGCCGCGGCGCGATGATCGCGGGCGATCAGGATGTAGAAGGTCGGCAGCACGAACAGCGTGAACAGCGTGCCGATCAGCATGCCCATCACCACGACGATGCCGATCGCGAAGCGGCTCGCCGCGCCGGCGCCGTCGGCATAGAGCAGCGGGGCGAGGCCCGCAACCATCGCGGCTGTCGTCATCAGCACCGGCCGCATCCGCACCGCGGCCGCCTTCTGGATCGCGGCGACCCGGTCGAGCCCTTCATGGTGCTGGATCTCGTTGGCAAAGCTCACCATCAGGATGCCGTGCTTGGAGATCAGCCCGATCAGGGTGACGAGGCCGATCTGGGTATAGATGTTCAGCGTGGTGAAGCCGAAATACAGCGGCAGCAGCGCACCGCAGACCGCGAGCGGCACCGTGACCATGATCACCAGCGGATCGCGAAAACTCTCGAACTGCGTCGCCAGCACCAGGAAGATCACGATCAGCGCCATGCCGAAGGTCACGATCAGGCGGTTGCCCTCCTGGACATATTGCCGGCTGTCCGACAGCCAGTCGACGGTCATCCCCGGCGACAGTTTCTGCCCCTGCATGAACGACACCGCCTGCCCCATGGTGACGCCGGGCTTCAGCACTGCCGAGATCGTCGCCGCGTTCATCTGATTGAACTGCGGCAGCCGGTTCGGCTCCGGCTTGACGTTGACCTTGATCACCGTCGACAGCGGAAACATCTGCCCCGAGCTCGAACGGACGTTGAAGTTTCCGAGCCCTTCCGGCGTGATCCGGTCGGCCTGGCGCACCTGCGGGATCACCTCGTAGGAGCGTTCAAAGAAATTGAAGCGGTTGACATAATTCTCGCCGACCAGCACCGCGAGCGTGTCGGCGATGGTCTGCATGCTGACGCCGGCCTCGGCCGCCTTGGCGTGATCGATGGTGATCCGCGCGGTCGGGCTGTCGAAGGCAAGATCGCTGTCGACGAAGGCGAACAGCCCGCTCTTCCATGCGGCCCCCTTCAGCGTCTCGACCTCCTGATAGATGGTGGCGAAATCGCCGGCCGAGCGCACCACCATCTGAAACGGCAGGCCGCCGGTCGCCGCCGGCAGCGCCGCCGGCTGGAACGGCGTCACGCTGGCGGCGAGCACGCCGTAGGACATGCCGTAGAGCTGGTTCTGGATGTCGTTGGCCGAGCGCTTGCGCTTGTCCCAATCGGTCAGGGTGATGCCGCCGAAGGCATGGTTCTGCCCGTCGGTACCGTTGATGAACCAGCTCGCATGGTATTCGGGAAACGAGCGAAACAGCTGCTCGATCTGGTCGGAGGAGCGCGTGGTGTAATCGACGCTGGCATATTGCGGCGCGCGGAGCACGGTGAACACATAGCCCTGGTCCTCGGAGGGCGCGAGCTCGCGCTGGCTGCCGAGGAACAGCACCACGATCGCCGCCAGCACGCCGAATGCCACCAGCAGCACCGCTGCGCGCATCTTGAGCGTCGCGGCCAGCAGCCGGCCGTAGCCACGCGACAGCCTTGAGAACTGATGCTCGACGAAACGGGCAAATCGGCCGTGCGAGTTGGCTTCGCCGAGCAGCTGCGCGCTCATCATCGGCGACAAGGTCAGGGCGATGACGCCCGAGACCACCACCGAGCCCGCCAGTGTGAAGGCGAATTCGCGGAACAGGCTGCCGGTCAGGCCGCCCATCAGGCCGATCGGCGCATAGACCGCGGCGAGCGTGATCGTCATCGCGATCACGGGACCGATGATCTCGCGCGCGCCAATCAAGGCGGCGTCGCTGGGGCTCCGCCCTTCCTCGATGTGACGATGGATGTTTTCCACCACCACGATGGCGTCGTCGACCACGAGCCCGATCGCCAGCACCATCGCGAGCAGGGTCAGCAGATTGATCGAAAAGCCGAGCGCCAGCATCATCGCGGCGGTGCCGACCAGCGACAGCGGCACGGTGACCACAGGGATCAGCACCGAACGGAACGAGCCCAGGAACAGCAGGATCACCACCACCACGATCGCGATCGCCTCGGCCAGCGAATGCTGCACCTCCGATATCGAGGCCTTGACGAAGTGCACGATGTTGAAGACGTCGGCGACCTTCAAGCCGGGCGGCGCCACGCGGTTGAGGTCCTCGATCACCTTGGCGGTGGCGGCGACAATCTCCAGCGGGTTGCCGTCGGGGGTCGGCTGCACCGCGATGTAGACGGTGGGCCTGCCGCTGTCGCGTGCGTTGGAATCGTAGTTCTCGCCGCCGATCTCGAGGGTGGCGACGTCGCCGAGCCGCACCAGGCCTCCGCCGCCGGCGCCGGTCTTGATCACCATCTTGCGGAAATCGTCGAGATTGCGCAGATCGGTCGCCGCGGTGATGTTGGTGACGGTCATCTCGCCGCGCAGCCGCCCCGGCGCCGCCTGCACGTTGTTGGACCGCAGCGCGGCGGAGATATCGGCCGCGGTCAGCCCGCGTGCCGCGAGCTTGAACGGATCGATCCACACCCGCATCGCCAGCGACGATCCGCCCGAGGTGTCGGCCGACGCCACGCCGGGCACCGAGGTGAGCAGCGGCTGCGCCACGCGGGTCGCGAAGTCGGTGATCTGCGCCGGCGTCAGCGTGTCGCTGGTGAAGGCGATGTACTGCACCGCCGAGGCGCCGTCGGTGATCTTGGTGATGACAGGGTCGAACACGCCGGTCGGCATCCGGTACTTGACCTGCTGCACCTTGGCGAGCACCTCGGTCATGGCGCGGTCGGCATTGGCGTTGAGCACCAGCTTGGCCTTGATCTGGCTGAGGCCAAGCGTCGAGTTCGAGGTCATGTACTCGATGCCGTTGGCGGTCGCGATCGACTGCGCGATGACGGACGTCACAAAGCCCTGCATCACGTCCTGGGTCGCACCGGGGAACGAGACGTCGACCTGGATCGTCGCGCTCTCCATGTTGGGATATTGCCGCACCGGCAGCGAGACCATCGCTGCGGTGCCGATCAACAGGATCAGCAGGCTGACGACCGTCGCCAGAATCGGCCGGCGGATGAAGATGTCGGTGAAATGCATGATGCTTGCCTTTGGTCGCCTACCGCTCGCGGGTCAGCGCCCCTTCTCCGGCGTCTCCGGCATGGTCGTCTGGACGGCCGCGCCGGGCATGACGCGGAGCTGGCCCGCGGTGACGATGTGATCGCCGGGCGCAAGCCCCAGCTCCACCACGACACGCTCGCCGATCCGTTGCCCGGTCTTGACAGCGACGCCGACCGCCTTGTTGTCGCGCACGACCAGCACGCTCTCGCCGGATGCGCTGGTCTGGATCGCGGTCACCGGCACCACGATGGCGTCCGCCTGCGGCGGCAGCACCACGCTTACCATCACGAAGAGGCCCGGCCGCAGCAGCCGGTCGGGATTAGGAAACAGGGCTTGCACGAGGACATTGCGGGTGTCCTCGGCGACCTGCGGCTCGATGGCGTTGATCTTGGCCTCGAACACCCGATCGGGGAAAGCATCGGTACGGATCGTCACCGCGCCTCCCACCTTCAGATTTGACAGGCGCTGCTGCGGAACGGTGAAATTGGCATAGAGTTGGTCGAGCGCGGTCAGCGTCGCGAGCGCATCGCCGGCATTGACGTATTGGCCGAGATTGACCTTGCGCAGACCGATCTGGCCCGCGAACGGCGCGCGGATCGTCATCTGCGCGATCTGGGCATCGAGCTGGTCGAGCGAGGCGTCGGCCTGCTTCAGATCTTCCTGCCGCTGCTGCAGCGTCTCCTGGGTCACGAAGCCGGACGGCGCGAGGCCCTGCGAGCGCTTCTCCTGCAATTGCGCGAAGCGTCCCTTGGAGACCGCAACCGCACGCGCGGCGCGCAGCGGCGCGTCATAGAGCTGCACCAGCGGCGCGCCCTCGGCGACATCGATGCCGGCATCGAAATTGATCGCGGTGACGCGGCCGGCAACCTCCGGCGCCAGAATCACCTGACGCACCGCCTGCAGCGAGCCGATCGCCTCGATCGACCGCGGCAGGGTTTCGGTCCGCACCACCATCGCCGCGACCGGCGTCGGCGGGGCCTCGGCGGTGGGCTTGGCCGAGGCGCTGGATCCGCCTGCACGCCAGGCAAACAAGCCGGCCGCGGCACAGGCGAGCAACAGAACGGTGATGCCGAACGGCCTGGCACAAAGCCCGAGCCAGCGGCGCGACGAAAATGATGCGGACGGCATATTGTTTCCAAGAACAAACCCCGGCGTGTCGGCCGGAAGCTTGCGCCTGCAAGCCCGCAACTGATATAGAACCTCAAGTACGGTTGAGGTCAAGGCTGGCAGCTTGCAGGACTTCTAATCCAGGATTTGCAATGACGCTTGCGCAGGAGCTTTCTGTCGGCGAGGTGGCGCGGCGCAGCGGACTTGCTGTCTCCACCCTTCACTTCTACGAGAGCAAGGGACTGATCGCGAGCCGGCGCACCGGCGGCAACCAGCGGCGCTACATGCGCGGGGTGCTGCGGCGGATCGCCGTGATCAGGATCGCGCAGCGCGCCGGGATCCCGCTCGAGGAGATCAGGCAGACCTTCGCCGCGATACCGCTCGATCGCGCGCCGACCGTGCGCGAATGGGAGCGCGCGATGCGGGCCTGGACCGAGACGCTCGAGCAGCGCATCAACGATCTCACCGATCTCCGCGACAAGCTGTTCAACTGCATCGGTTGCGGCTGCCTGTCGGTGACCGATTGCCCGCTGCGCAACTGCGACGACAAGCTCGGCGCCCAGGGGCCGGGCCCGCGCATCCTGATCACCGCGGCCGAACGCCGGGCGCGGCGCAAGCGGCGGGGCTGACGGCATTTTCGCGGCCGACAAGTTGCGCACAACCTGCCTTTGGTCACATCCCGCCAGGTGATTCTCAGGTATGCTGGCCGGACTTCTTGACCCTAGGGAGTCCTGAGATGAACGACCCTCAAGTTGGATGGATCGCCGCCATCATCGTCGGCGGACTGGCGGGCTGGCTCGCCGAGATGTTCATGAAATCCGGAACCGGCATCTTCATGAATATCATCCTCGGCATTGTCGGCGCCGCGCTAGCGAACTGGCTGTTGGGTCTGCTCGGCGTATCGCTCGGCGGAGGCTGGCTCAGCTATCTCGTCGCCGGCTTCATCGGCGCCTGCATCATCATCTTTGCCTGGCGCGCGGTCCGCGGCGCGACATAAGGCATGATCCGAAGGGATCACGTTCGGAATAGAAATGGCGCGATGATGGGTTCATCGCGCCATTGAATCATTGCTCGCGGCGCCTGATCCAGCCGGATCAGGCGGCAGTGCCGTGCATGTAGTTCGGCAGCCAGTGCTCGAAGGCGCGCGACAGGCTTTCGACCGCAACCGGCGACTCCCCAGCCACCGCAATCGCGTCGCCGCCGGTGGTGCCGATGCGCGCGCAGGGCACGCCGGCGCCCTTCATCTTGGCCAGCACGAGGCCTGCGTCGGCGGCCGGCACGGTGACGATGTAGCGGGCCTGATCCTCGCCGTACCAATAGGCGTGCGGCACGATCGAGGACGGCGCGGCCAGGAGTTGCGCGCCGATGCCGCTTGCGATCGCCATTTCGGCGAGCGCGATCAAAAGACCGCCGTCGGAGACGTCGTGCACCGCGGTCGCGGTGCCGGCGTGGATCATGCCGCGCACCACGTCGCCATTGCGCTTCTCGGCAGCGAGATCGACCGGCGGCGGAGCGCCCTCCTCGCGGCCGCAGACGTCGCGCAGATAGACCGACTGGCCGAGCCAGCCCTGCGTGTCGCCAACCAGAAGGATCGCCTCGCCGGCCGCCTTGAACGCCAGGGTCGCGGACTTGGTGAAGTCGTCGAGCAGGCCGACGCCGCCGATCGAGGGCGTCGGCAGGATGCCGCGGCCGTTGGTCTCGTTGTAGAGCGAGACGTTGCCGGACACGACCGGGAAGTCCAGCGCGCGGCAGGCCTCCGAAATGCCCTTCAGGCAGCCGACGAACTGGCCCATGATCTCGGGCCGCTCCGGATTGCCGAAGTTGAGATTGTCGGTGATCGCGAGCGGCCGGCCGCCGACCGCAGTGATGTTGCGCCAGGCTTCCGCGACCGCCTGCTTGCCGCCCTCGAACGGATCGGCCTCGCAATAGCGCGGCGTGACGTCGACGGTGAGCGCAAGGCCCTTCGGTCCGTCCTCGACGCGAACCACCGCGGCATCGCCGCCGGGGCGCTGCATGGTATTGCCGAGGATGACGTGGTCGTACTGCTCCCACACCCAGCGCTTCGAGCACAATTCGGGCGTGCCGATCAGCTTTTCCAGCGCATCCGCGATACCGAGCGGCGGCTTGACGTCCTGCCCGCGGATCACCGGCAGCGCATTCGAGGCGACGTGCGGACGGTCGTAGACCGGCGCCTCGTCACCGAGCTCCTTGATCGGCAGATCGGCCATCACGTCGCCGCCATGCTTGACGACGAAACGCTTGGTCGGCGTGGTGTAGCCGACGATGGCGAAATCGAGCCCCCATTTGCGGAATATCGCCTCGGCCTCTTTTTCCTTCTCGGGCTTGAGCACCATGAGCATGCGCTCCTGGCTTTCCGAGAGCATCATCTCGTAGGCGCTCATCCCGGTCTCGCGGGTCGGCACCGCGCTGAGGTCGAGCTCGACGCCGAGATCGCCCTTGGCGCCCATCTCGACCGCCGAGCAGGTCAGGCCCGCCGCGCCCATGTCCTGGATCGCGATCACGCAACCCTTTTCCATGATCTCGAGGCAGGCTTCCAGCAAGAGCTTCTCGGCGAAGGGATCGCCGACCTGCACGGTCGGGCGCTTCTCCTCGGAGGCGTCGTCGAATTCGGCTGAGGCCATCGAGGCGCCGTGGATGCCGTCGCGGCCGGTCTTGGAGCCGAGATAGACGATCGGCATGTTCACGCCGGAGGCCGCCGCGTAGAAGATCTTGTCGGCGTCGGCGAGGCCGACCGCCATGGCGTTGACCAAGATGTTGCCGTCATAGCGGGTGTGGAAACGCACCTGGCCGCCGACCGTCGGCACGCCGAAGGAATTGCCGTAGCCGCCGACGCCCGCGACCACGCCGGACACCAGATGCCGGGTCTTGGGATGCTCGGGCGCACCGAAGCTCAGCGCGTTCAGGCAGGCGATCGGCCGCGCGCCCATGGTGAAGACGTCGCGCAGGATGCCACCGACGCCGGTGGTCGCGCCCTGGTAGGGCTCGATGTAGCTCGGGTGATTGTGGCTCTCCATCTTGAAGACCACGGCCTGCCCGTCGCCGATGTCGATCACGCCGGCATTCTCGCCGGGGCCCTGGATCACCCAGGGGGCCTTGGTCGGCAGCCCGCGCAGATGGATGCGCGACGACTTGTACGAGCAATGCTCGTTCCACATCGCCGAGAAGATGCCGAGTTCTGTGAAGGTCGGAACCCGCCCGATCAGCTTCAGGATGCGCTCGTACTCGTCCGGCTTCAGCCCGTGGGCGGCGACGAGTTCGGGGGTGATTTGGGGCTCGTTCTTGGGGTCGTTCTTGGGCGCGTTCATGGGACCCTTAATAGGTAGATAGAACGGGGGCGAAAAGGCCTTTTAGGGCCCATTTCCGGCCTGTCCAGAGCTTTGCGGCAGCTGGCCGCGGCCCGAGATCTGCTCCCGGGATTTGCACAATGGGGATGGATCGGATTTAAGGACCCGAACCCGATAATTGAAGGCCATATTTCGTGAACGAGCTCGCCAAAACTGCATTCAACCGCCGCCCCGACCTGCACGTCGAAACCGAGGGCGAATTCACCGGCTGGCGAACCTGGACCCGGGACAATTTCGAGACCCATACCGGCCCGTTCTACCACCGCATGGACGAGAACGGCCGCATCACCTGCGCGTTCCGGGTCGGCAAGAAGCATCTCAACGGCTCCGGCAACGTCCACGGCGGCTGCTTCATGACCTTCGCGGATTACTGCCTGTTCGCGCTCGCCGGCTCGGTGCTGCAGGGCCCCGGCGTCACGGTGTCGTTCGCCTCGGAATTCCTCGACGCCGCCCGCGAGGGCGACCTGATCGAGTGCACCGGCGAGGTCACCCGCGCCGGCATGTCGCTGATCTTCGTGCGGGGCATGCTGACATCGGCGGAGCGGCCGCTGTTCACCTTCTCCGGCACCATCAAGCGGGTGAAGCGCAGGGCGCCGGCGCAGGCAACGGCGTAAAGCGTGTGACGTCTGTGGACGCTCGCCGTCATCCAGCCGTTACATCGGCACGGATTGAATCGACAGCACAGCTCTAGCGCGTTGTGTTCACGCGCGTTCTTCGCGTGAGGCAATACGAACTGCGGTTGTGACGCATCGACGCACTGTCGTTGCGTCGTCGCGCGCGCGTCACATGCGCGTCAGGCAAGCCCCCGAAGATTGCTGAACGGTTTCCGTTTGTGTGTTCGCGCAGCGAAATTGGGGCATTCTCATGAAATTGAAGACGTTCGTTTCCGTTACGACGGCGATGTCGCTTGTCGCATCGCTGGTGTGGACTGCAACTCCGGCGCGCGCCGGTCAAGACGGCGATAATGGTGATCGCGGCGTTGGCGATGCTCGCGGTCACGATCAGGATCAAGACCAGGATCATGACGGCGGTCATCACGGCCGCAAGCCGCGCGTGGTGATGATCTCGCTTGACGGTGCCAAGCCCGATTTCATCCAGAAATTCATCGAGGAAGGCGTACTGCCGCGCGACGGCGGCCTCGCCCGGCTCAGCCGACGCGGCGCAGTGGCGTTGCAGAACGTGACGGCGTCACCGTCGCTCACCGCGGTGTCGCATATCGCGATCGCGACCGGCTCCACGGCGGTCCACAACGACATCCCCTCGAACACGTTCGAGCCGATCGTCGGGCCGATCTCCGGCAGCATCAGCGGCTTTGCGGCGCCGATCGGCGGCTACAGCGAGAATCCGCTCGGGCCGTCGCCGCACCCGACCGCGGTGCCGTTGTGGGTGCAGCTGCGCCAGCAGGGCAAGAAGGTTGTCACGGCGACCTGGCCCGGCGGCGACGGCGCCGACATCTCCATCAACAAGACCGTGGTGCAGCCGGCCCAGCCGACCCGCATCACCGACTTCACGGTCCCGTTCGGCGCGTTCGGCGGCATCGGGGCCCAGGGCTTCTCGCTGTCGCGAGGCGACTTCACGGCCGACCCGAGCATCGTGACGGCGCTGCAGGCTGCCGGCCATTTCTCGTTCAGCCCGGTGCTGGTGACCTCGGCACCGATCGAGACGTTCTCCTGCTCGGCCGCGGCAACCGCGACCTGCACCAATGCCTCGACGCTCGATGTCAAATATTCGATCCGCGTCGCCGCGATCGACACCACCAACGATCGCAAGGTGAACTACGACACGCTGGTGTTCTTCGACGCCAACCGCGGCATCACCGCAGGACCGTTCCACGCGCCGTCGACCGGACCGGCCTATGTCAAGTTCGGCGGCGAGAACGCACCGTTCTTCTTTGAAGGCAGCGGGGCGAAGGTTGGTGCCGCGTACTTCGTCTCTGCGCTGTCTCCCGATCTCTCGGTGGTGCGCTTCGCCCGCTACGGCGCCAATTACATCCCGCGCAATACGCCTGTGCTCGCCGACGTCGACGACATCAACAACAACATCGGGTTCTGGCGTCCGCAGGCCGACTTCCGCATTCCGGAGCGCCTGAGCCCCGGCTTCACCAGCTTCTCCGACGTCGAGTTCGAGACGATGTTCGAGGACATGGTGAAGACCTTCGTGCGCTACCAGGCCAATATCGGCGAGCGCGCGATCAAGACCCATCCGGACGCCGACCTCGTCATGGTCTATATCGAGCAGCCCGACGGCTCCGAGCACCAGTTCCTGCTGACCGATCCCCGCCAGGGCACCAACCCGACCGATCCGAATTCGATCGGCGCCAACCAGGATGCTGCCAAGGTCAAGCGCTACGCGTCCTACATCCGTTTCGCCTACCAGACGGCCGACAAGGCGGTGAAGCAGATCGCCGATGCGGCGGGCCGCGACAGCAACGTGATCGTGGTGTCGGACCACGGCTTCGCGCCGTTCCACACCTCGGTCAATCTCACCAACATCCTGCGCAACGCCGGGATCGACACCAGCAAGGTCGGGATCCGCACCTCCGGCCCCGCCGCCGACATCTACATCAACCTGCAGAACCGCGAGCTCGGCGGCACCGTTGATCTGGCGACCTACCGCACCCTGGTGGCGCAGATCACTGACGCGGTGAAGAACGCGGTCGACCCCAATGCCCGCTTCAACTACTCACTCAAGGACCAACGCATCTTCACCGTCGTCGAGACCCGGCCGCTGCAATGCGACGCCGGAACCGGACAATGCATCAGCAAGACCATCGGCCAGGACTATGGCGACGTGTTCGCGCTGATGGCGCCCGGCTACAATTTCGACGGCATCCAGAACCCCGGCGTCGCGCGCCAGGGCGACGCGCCGTTCAACGCGGCAACCACCATGCTGTCGATGCCGAACTTCCATGGCGCCCACGGTCACGACCCCGAGCTTCCGGTGATGAGCGCGACGTTCATCGCCGCCGGGCCGCAGATCCGCAAGGACACCGTGGTGCGGCACATGCGCAATATCGACGTGGCGCCGACCATCATGCGAATCCTCGGCTCGGCACCGCAGCAGGTCGACGGCGAGGTGCTGGGCCAGGTCCTGCGCTAGAGCATGGTCCGGCATTTCAGGCAAAGCTCACGCGATGGACGCCGGAGCGGCGTCCATCGCTGATTCGTTCTCGCCAATCCTGCGCCACTGGCGTTCACCGAGCCGAAGTGTCAAACTCAAATTTATTCGCCGTTATTTGAAATGACGCCGTGGTGAACCCCTGCCACCCTCCCGGCGCACCAGGCCCGAACCAGGGGCGACATGTTCACCCGGCTGCACCAGCAGTGACAACCAATTGGGATCAAGTCATGAGCGCCGCAACACCGGAACATATTATGCAGATTGGTCTGGGCTTTTGGGCGTCCAAAACGCTCTTGAGCGCCGTCGAACTGGGCGTGTTCAGTACGTTGGCCGATGGCCCCGCTGACCTGCCGACGCTGCAAAGGACGCTTGCGTTGCATCAGCGATCGGCCCGCGACTTCCTCGATTCGCTGGTGGCGCTCAGATTGCTTGAGCGCGAGAACGGCATCTACAGCAACACCCCGGACACGGACCTGTATCTCGATCGCGCCAAGCCATCCTACATCGGAGGCATTCTGGAGATGGCGAATGCCCGGCTCTATGGCTTTTGGGGATCGCTCACGGAGGCCCTGCGCAGCGGCGAATTGCAGAACGAGGGCAAGGACGGAGGAGAAGACTTATTTGCGGCATTGTATGCCGATCCGGATCGGTTGCGGGGATTTCTGACCGCGATGAGCGCAATAAGCGCGGGTGCGGCGCATGCTATTGCCGGCAAGTTCCCTTGGAGCGAGTACAAGACTTTCATGGATCTCGGTTCGGCTCAGGGCATGGTGCCTGCCACGCTCGCACACGACCATCCGCACCTCACCGGCATCGGCTTCGACCTTCCCGCGGTCAAGCCGGTGTTCGAGGAATTTATCGCTCAGCGCGGGCTGGAGGATCGGGTGCGGTTTCGGGGAGGAAACTTCTTCGAGGACCCGCTGCCGGAGGTTGACGTCATCATCATGGGTCACATCCTTCATGATTGGGACCTTGCCAAGAAACGGGCGCTTCTCGGCAAGGCATTCGATGCGCTTCCGAAAGGTGGCGCAATCATTGTTTATGACGCCATCATCGATGACGATCGCCGCGAAAACGCTTTCGGGCTTCTGATGAGCTTGAATATGCTGATCGAAACCGCCGGTGGGTTTGACTACACAGGCGAAGACTGTCAGGCTTGGATGCGCGACGTCGGATTTTCCCGAACGCGGGTCGAACCGCTCGTTGGCCCGGATTCGATGGTGATCGGATTTAAGTAGCGTATCCGCTTGGTCTACCGATCAGTCCGCTTTCCGGACGCCGCTGCCGACGCCGTAAGCGCCTCGAAATTGTGTTGCCAATACTGCTCGATCTGTTCGACCAGCGTGGCCGGCAGAGGAACGTAGTTGAGCAATTGAGCCTGCGGCTTGCCGCTATGCAACGACCAGCGCAGGAAGTCGATCGCGGTTGCCGACCCGTCGGGCGATTTCGGCTGCTTGTGCATCAGGACGAAGGTCGTGGCCGTGATCGGGTATGCGTCCTCGCCGGGAGCGTTGGTGAGGACCAGGTTGAAGTCCTGCGTCGCCATCCAGTCCGCGCTCGAGGCCGCAGCCTGGAACGATGCGGCGTCGGGGGTGACGAAATTGCCGGCACTGTTCTGCACCAGGCCGAAGGAAATCCGGTCAAGCCGTTGCAGCGCGTAGGCGTATTCGAGATAGCCGATCGACCCGGGAATCAGGCCGACGAGCGAGGCGACGCCATCGTTGCCCTTGCTGCCGAGCCCGACGGGCCACTCGACCGACGAGCCCTCTCCGACGCTTGCCTTCCACTGCGCACTGACCTTCGCAAGATAGTTTGACCAATTGAACGTCGTCCCCGATCCATCGAGGCGATGCACGACGGTGATCGCCGTGCGCGGCAGCTTCAGATCGGGATTGACCGCCTGGATGGCCGGATCGTTCCACGATTTGACCTTGCCGAGATAGATGTCGGCGAGCAGCTGTCCGGTGAACTGGATCTGGCCGGGCTTGACGCCCGCGATGTTGACCACCGGCACGACGCCTCCGATCACGATCGGGAATTGCACCATGCCGAGCCTGTCCAGCTCTTTCGGATCGAGCGGCATATCGCTCGTCCCGAAATCGACGGCGGCCTTCTTGATCAGGCCGACGCCGATGCTCGAGCCCACCGATTGATAGCTGACCGTGTTGCCGGTCTTGGCCTTGTAGGCATCGATCCATTTCGCCACCACAGGCGACACGAAGGTTGAGCCCGCGCCCTTGGTCTCCGCAGCAAAGCATTGCGTTGCGACGACGAGTGCAGTGAAAATGATCGGTAATTTGAAATGCTTCGTCATGCTGTTGAGCCTAGCAGGACGAGCCAGACGCCCGTGTGGGCCAAGTCACAAAACGGTAGCATACGCCGGAGGCGTCGGGACGCCTCCAGCCTCAGTCCCTCAGACGCGCCCGCACCAATTCCTCCAAGCGGGATATCGGCGTAAATTCAATACCCTAGCCTTGCATCGCGCCGCCGCGCTAGATTGCTGCTTCGCGCGCCAATGCGCGAAGGGAGCCAAATCAAGGTGCCGAAGAGCACAGCGAAAACGGGCGGCGTGACGGCTCCCGAGAAAGTGCCCACCTCGCCCACGCCAGCGCCGGGCGCGCGCGGCTGGCGCGACTATGCGCTGCTGCTGGCGCTGGCCTGCTGCTGGAGCTCTACCTATCCATTGACCAAGATCGGGCTCGGCTCGATCCCGCCGGTGACCTTCATTTCCGCGCGCTCGCTGGTGGCCGCCGCCTTCCTGCTCATCGTGCTGCGCATTCGCGGCATCCGCATCCCGACCGACCTCAAGGCCTGGAAGCTGTTCGCCTTCCAGCAGACCATCAACTCCACGATCCCGTTTTTGGTAATCACCTGGGCGCAGCTTTACGTGCCGGCATCCAACACCGTGGTGCTGGCCTCGACGACGCCGATCTTCGCCTTCCTCATCACCTGGGCGATCACGCGACACGAGCCGGCCTCTCTGCTCAAGCTGGTCGGCGCGATCCTCGGCCTCGCCGGCACGGTCGCGATCATCGGCCTCGACGCACTCTCAGGCTTCGGCAAGGAGATCTTCGCCGAGATCGCGATCCTGCTCGCCACCGTCTCGTTCGCCTGCGCCACGATCTTCGGGCTTCGGCTGTCGGACTATGATCCGATGGTCGTGGCGGCCGGCTCGCTGTTGTTCGGCGGCACCGTGCTGCTGCCGGTCGCCCTGATCGTCGACCATCCCTGGACCCTGCACCCGACGCCGCAGGCGCTGGTCGCCACCGTCGTGATGGGCATCTTCTCCAGCGCGTTCGGCCTGATGCTGTTCTACATGTGCCTGACGCGGCTCGGCACGCTGACGACGAATGCGCAAGGTTATCTTCGCATTCCGATCGGCGTCGCGCTGTCGGTGATCCTGCTCGGGGAATCCGTGCCGTCGAATCTCGCGCTCGGCCTCGTGCTGGTCATGGCCGGCGTCGCCGCGATGACGGTGCCGGGCGAAGCAGTCAAACGGTGGCTGCGCAGGCTTTAGCTGCTGCTCATCGAATCTGACAGACCCGCTATTTGCGGTCGCCTATCTCGCTTCACAGCGCGCTTTGCGCTCCTCTTCGGCGCGCTTCGCACGCTCCGATCTCGCCTGCTTTTCCTCCGCCGAAAGCACCTCCTCGATGACCTTCGTCTCTTGTGCGGGTCCATCGTAGGCATCAGCGAATCCGGCGAGCGGCACGGTCAGGCTGATCGGCGAATTGGCCTTATCGAAGGCTTCCAGAGTGAGCGCATGCGCTTGCTTGAGCTCCGGTCCGGCGTCGTAGTCAGCCGTGCAACCGTAGGCAAAGCAGCCCGCGTAGGGCCGCTCAATCGCTTGTCCCTGATCGATAATGATCCGAACACCACGTTCGACTATCACCCGGGTCGGCAAGAAAACGCGCAACATCTTCCTGGAATCTCCGGTGCGCGCGATCAGCGCGGCTGCCACGACCGCCACGCAGTCTATGTTCTCTATCTTCGATCGCCCCTCTCGCCCGACAATGCAGGTGTCGGCTATGCAGAACTTCGTCCAGGGGGGATAAGTCAACGTAGCCTGTTCGCCGGCTACTGGGCCGGCAACCAGCCAAGCAAGCGCCATGCCGGCGCAGCAACGCAAGATCACACGGCGCATGGCCGCTTCCCCGATCAGACCTGAACTCAGGCTCGTCGCGGACTGTGTCCTAATCAGGGCGCTGCACGCCGCAGAAATGCTACTTCTTGTCGTCCGCCAGCAGTGTGCGGTATTCGCAACGTCACGGGTCACGAGTAGCTGCAGCACCGCGGCGCGCGAGTTCATTGGCGTCTGGTACAACCGTCGAGAGGTCGACGAACCGCTTCTTCACCGCTTCGCTCGCACTCGGGCGCAGCCATGCGGGCGACGATGCTGGATCCCGGCTTATTGCACGCTGACCAGCGTGAGGTCGACGAACCACGATTGGGGCGACACAAAACCCTTCACCTTCGGACTCATCGCGCGAGGGTTCAGATCGTGGACAATATAGAGCCAGGGCGGATCGTCGACGAGGCGCTCATGCGCCTTGCGGTAAGCCGCCGAGATCACTTTCGGATCGGTCGCTTCCGAAATCGTCTTGAGTGCGGCTTCGAACTCGCCGTCCTTCCATTGCTCGAAATTGAAACCGTTCGGTGAAAAATTGGCGGCCAGGAAATAGCGCGCCATCACGCCCGCGTCCGACGAAGGCGAGCTGATATTGAGCGCCATGGCGCCGCGCAAAGTTGGGCTGTCGGGCGTGGCCCGGGCCGCCGTCAGAAGCACCTGCCACTCGATGACGTCGAATTCCACATCGACCCCGCAGGCTTCCTTCAGGTTCTGCTGCAGGAATTCGTTCATCGGCAGGGGCAGCATCTGCCCCGAGCCTGAATTCGAGATCAGCACCTTGAACGCCAATGGCTTCGCCGACGTGTAACCCGCCTCGGCAAGCAGCGCCTTGCCCTTGGTCGGATCGAACTTGTAGTGATTGACCGGCGCGCCGAAATCGGGATCGCTGGCCTTGAGCCAGCCGACCGACGGCTCTGCGGTCCCGTTGAGCAGGGACACCAGCCCGTCCCGATCGATGCAGTAGTTCAGGGCCTGGCGAACCCTGACGTCCTTGAACGGGCTGTTGGCGGCGCCGATGTTGTAGAACCACGGCCAGACATGCGGATAGGAGCCGGTGGTAATGGTGAAGCCGGCGGATTTCAGCGAGTCGACGCCATCGGCCGGCGGCACTTCGATCCAGTCGACCTGGCCGGCACGCAAGGCGGCCAGCCGCGAATTGGCCTCGGGGATCGGCAGCAACACGACATTGTCGACCTTCGCTGTCTTGCTCGTGTCCCAATACTTGTCCCAACGCGCCAGATCTGCCTCTTGCCGCGGCACAATCCTGGTGATGCGGAACGGCCCGGTGCCGGCAGCCGGCAACGTCGCGACCTTGGCCCAGTCGCGGCCGGCCTTTTCGAATGAGGCGGGCGAGGTGAACAGAAGATAGACCGCCATATAGGGAAAATAGGATGCCGGCTTCGTCGTCGAGATCGCCACCGTTGCGTCATCGATCTTCCGGTAACTGCCCATCACCGGGACCCGCGCCCGCGACATCGCCGAACTCGGCGGCTCAAATTGCGGGCTCTCGCTGTTGAAGTAGCGATCGAGATTCCAGATCACGGCATCGGCATTGAAATCGGTACCATCGTGGAATTTGACGCCCTGGCGCAGATGGAAAATCCAGGTCTTGTTGTCGACGGGGTCCTGTTCCCATTTCTCCGCGAGTCCGGGACGCAAAGTCGCCAAGCGGTCGGTTCCGCTCAAATTCCACAGCACCAAACCTTCAAAGATCGGATAACCGAGAAAGCGCATGCCTTCGAAGCCGTTATTCGGCAGCCCGGTGGCCGTCGGGATATCGGACGCCGTCATGGCGATGCGCAACGTGGTCTCGGCCATCGCCCAATGCGACCACAGCAGCGCGCATAGGAACGCAATCGTGCAGTGAGCCTTGCGAATGAGCATGATGCGCTCCCGTCCTGATCGATCGGGAGATCACCAGCAAATTTCAGGCCAGTCTGGCGAGCGGCTGACGCAAGACTCGCCGCCTCGGCGACCGCGTCGAGGGCAGAGCCAACGCAGCGACGATGACCCTCTACTTCTTATCGTCCGCCAGCAGCGTGCGGTATTTCGCGACGTCGCGGGTCACGAGCTGCTGCAGCGCCTCGGGCGCGAGCTCATTGGCGTCGGGGGCGACGGTCGACAGGTCGGCGAAGCGCTTCTTCACCGCCTCGCTCGCAACCGCGGTGCGCGCGGCGGCGTTGAGCTTGGCGATGATCTCGGGCGGTGTGCCCTTCGGCGCGAACAGGCCGTTCCAGCCCTGCGCCTCGAACTCGGGCAGTCCGGCCTCGGCCGAGGTCGGCAGTTCCGGCAACGACGCAAGCCGTACCGTCGAGCCGACCACGACCGCTTTCACCAATTTGTCGTCGATCGCCTGCGACACCGAGGCCGCGGCATCGCAGACGCCGTCGATCTGACTGCCGATCGCGTCCGTCAGCGCAAGCGCCGCGCCGCGATAGCCGACCAGCTGCACGTCGATGCCGGCGGCATGAACAAAACTCTTGCAGATCAGGTAATTCGAGGAGCCCACGCCGGCATGGCCGAGATTGACCTTGCCCGGATTCTTCCTGGCGTAGTCGATGAATTCCTTGAGGTCCTTGGCCGGAAAATCCTTGCGCAGCGCGACGATGCCGAAGGTCTTGGCGACCACGGCAATCGGCGCGAAGGAGTCAGGCGTAAACGGCAGCTTCGGATAGATCGTGTAGGTCGCGGCGTTGGTGCCGGCATTGCCGATCGCGATGGTGTAGCCGTCCGGCTCGGCGCGCGCAGCGCGGGCGAGTGCCGTCGAACCGCCGGCGCCGCCGACATTCTCGATGATGATGCTCTGGCCGAGCGCCGTGCCCATCTGGTCGGCGACCGCGCGGGCGATGACGTCGGAGGTGCCGCCGGCCGTGAACGGCACGATCATCGTGATCGGACGCTTCGGGAAGTCCTGGGCGTAGGCCGACGTCGCAAGCAGAAGCGCCGCAGCCGCGGCAACGCACCACCGCCGCATTTTATTCTGACGCGTTTTCTTCACGCGAACCGGTCCCCACTTCGCTCGAAAACGCTATGGTGATTACGCCGCCTTTTCGAACTGCTGGACCAGACCTGCGAACAGGCCGCGGCCGTCGGTGCAGCCCATGATCTCTTCGACGTGGTTTTCCGGATGCGGCATCATGCCGAGCACGTTGCCGCGCTCATTGACGATGCCGGCGATCGAATGCGCGGCGCCGTTCAGATTGGAGGCCTCGTCGACCACGCCCTCCGGCGAGCAGTAGCGGTACAGCACCCGCCCGTCGCCTTCGAGCCGCTTCAGCGTCTCTTCGTCCGCCTCGTAATTGCCTTCGCCGTGAGCCACCGGCACGCGGATCACCTGGCCGGCATTGTAGCCGCGGGTGAACGGCGTGTCGGAACGCTCGACGCGCATATGCACGTCGCGGCAGATGAACTTCAGCCCGGCATTGCGCATCAGCACGCCCGGTAGCAGCCCCGACTCGCAGAGGATCTGGAAGCCGTTGCAGACGCCGAGCACGAGCCCGCCCTTGGCGGCGAAGTCGCGCACCGCGTCCATCACCGGCGCGCGCGCCGCGATCGCGCCGCAGCGCAGGTAATCGCCATAGGAGAAGCCGCCGGGCACCACCACGAGGTCCGTGCCTTTGGGCAGCGCGGTCTCGGCGTGCCAGACCATCGCGGTCTCATTGCCGGATGCGAGCTTGAGCGCGCGCGCCATGTCGCGCTCGCGGTTGATGCCGGGGAAGACGAGGACGGCTGATTTCATGGAGTTGGTACTTCGTTCAATTCGAGACGTGTCTCTATGCGGTCAAGACGCCCTTCGTGGCGAACCAGCGTCGCGTGAATACCGGAAATCTCCTGGAACACGCCGGTAATTTCCTGGCGGATACCATTCTGAGACGTTCGCGATGCCTGCATTTCCTGCTTCAACTCATCGATCTTGCCGTCGACCTGAGCCAAACGCGCCTGGACCGATTTCATCACTTCGAACATCAGCTCCATCGTCACGTCGGCCATTTGCTCGCCCCTTACGCCTTCAGTTCGATGGCATAATTCTCGATCACGGTATTCGCCAACAACTTGTCGGCGGCGGCCTTCAGCGCCGCTTCCGCCTTGGCCTTGTCGGTCGCGGCGAGCTCGATGTCGAACACCTTGCCCTGGCGAACGCTGGCGACGCCGTCGACGCCGAGCGATTTCAGCGCACCCTCGATCGCCTTGCCCTGCGGATCGAGGATGCCCGACTTCAATGTCACAGTCACACGTGCCTTCACGGTCGTCCCTTCAGCTTAGCTCTTCACCAGCACCGGGCCGCTACCGGCCGGCCGCTCGTTCTCAATCAGAATGCCGAGCCGCTTGGCGACCTCAGTGTAGGCCTCGAGCAGGCCACCCAGATCCCTGCGGAAACGGTCCTTGTCGAGCTTCTCGTTCGACTTGATGTCCCACAGCCGGCAGGAGTCCGGCGAGATCTCGTCGGCGACGATGATCCGCATCATCTCGTTCTCGAACAGCCGGCCGCACTCCATCTTGAAGTCGACGAGGCGGATGCCGATGCCGAGGAAGAGACCGGTCAGGAAGTCGTTGACGCGGATGGCCAGCGCCATGATGTCGTCGATCTCCTGCGGCGTCGCCCAGCCGAAGGCGGTGATGTGCTCTTCCGACACCATGGGGTCGTTGAGCTGGTCGTTCTTGTAATAGAACTCGATGATCGAGCGCGGCAGCTGGGTGCCCTCCTCGATCCCGAGCCGCTGCGACAGCGAGCCGGCGGCGACGTTCCGCACCACCACCTCGAGCGGCACGATCTCGACCTCGCGAATCAGCTGCTCGCGCATGTTGAGGCGGCGGATGAAGTGCGTCGGCACCCCGATGTCGTTGAGGTGCTGAAACAGGTACTCCGAAATCCGGTTGTTGAGGACACCCTTGCCCTCGATCACCTGGTGTTTCTTGGCGTTGAACGCGGTCGCGTCGTCCTTGAAGTGCTGGATCAGGGTTCCCGGCTCGGGGCCTTCGTAAAGCACCTTGGCCTTGCCTTCATAAATACGGCGTCGACGGCTCATTGGGATGTACCGTGTTTTGTTGAAATCCATGGATTTGGGTGCTCCGGATGACTTGGGGTTACGACCCACGACGGAGCTGCCGCGGAGGCCTGGAACCTGGGCAATCCAACTGGAAACAGAACAAGAACCATGCCTGTTGGCAACCTATCCGATTGGCCCATCCAGCACAATCGATAGTGCCCCCTTGAGGGCACTTATACCGCCCTATCATAAAGGGCCGATTCCGCCAGTTTTGCCTGCGGCTTAACGGCTCGTTGTCTTGCCGATTCCTCCCACCTATCTAGGCAGGCACAGGGGCTGCCGCAACGCGCGGCGGCCCTCATTCAGCAAGGGAATTGGAACTTCAGCCATGAGCGAATTCAACAAGCGCGAGGAAGGTTTCGAGAAGAAGTTCGCCCTCGACGAGGAGCAGAAGTTCAAGGCTGAAGCCCGCCGGAACAAGCTGCTTGGCCTGTGGGCCGCCGAGAAGCTCGGCATCACGGGCGATGCCGCCAGCGCCTATGCCAAGGAAGTGGTCGCCGCCGACTTCGAGGAAGCCGGCGACAACGACGTGCTGCACAAGGTTCTGAAGGACCTCTCCGCCAAGGACGAGGCCGTCACCGAGCGCGATATCCGCGCCAAGATGGACGAGCTGCTGGCGGTGGCCGCGGCCCAGGTCAAGGCGGGAAGCTGAGTTCCCGGTACACCCTACCAAGTCGACTTTTACGCGCGCCGGACACCGTTCCGGCGCGACGTATTTGTGCCCCTCGCCTTGGTGAAGTCGGCACGGAGGATGTCGAGCAGACGGCGTGAGGCGGCGCTAAGGAAGCCGCCATGCCGCGTCACGGCGACGACCTCGTGACTTGCGGCGAGATCGCCGACGCGGATCGTCGCGATCCTCGAGCTACCCAATTCCTCCGCCGCATTGCTTTGTGACAGCAGCGCGATCCCGAGCCCGGCCTCGACCAGCCGCTTCTGCGCCGTCAGGCTGTCGACCGGCGTCCAGGCGACCTCGCCGAGCCCGTGCGTCAGGAACAGGGCGAAGACGTGCGAGGCGGTGATTTCGCGGCGTCCCGGCACCTCCGGGAAGGCGATCCACCGCTCATCCCTGAGATCGGCAAGCTTGCCGACCCGGCGTCCCGCCAGCGGATGGTCCGGCGCGCAGACCACCCCGAGCGGCTCGGCAAACAGCACCTCGCAATCGAGGTCGCGCGAGCGGTCGCGGTCGTAACGCAACCCGATCGTCGCCTCGCCGCGCCGGATCAGGTCGCTGACCTCGGCGCTGGTCGCGGTGCGCAGCGTCAGCGCAACGTCCGGATGCCGGCGGGCAAAGCGCTTCAATACGTTCGAGAGCCGCTCGCCGGCGAGGGTACCGGTCACCGCCAGCGCCACCGGGCCGGAATTGTCGCGCAGCAGCGCGCGCACCGCGTTCTCGGCATCCTGCGCCGCCGCCACCGCCCGTTCGGCATAGGGCACCATTACCCGCCCGGCATCGCTCAGCCGCGTCTTGCCCGCGATCCGCTCGAACAGGGGCACCCCGAGCTCCTGCTCGAGCAGCGCTATGCGCCGCGAAATCGCCGGCTGCGAGCGGTGCAGCGCCTTGGCGGCATGCGAGATCCCGCCGCGCCGATGCACCACCAGGAACGTGTTGAGCGCGTCGCTGTCCATCGCTCTCCCCATGCAAAAAGCGGATGATATCGAGAGAAATAACAAATTTGTCTGATGGGCGAAACCGCCCTATCGCTGCTTTCAGTCGCTTTTGACAACAGCAGGAGTTCACATGCGCACCCAGGCGGACAAGGCAGCACGGTTTCGCGAGCTGCATCAGCGGCCCGGCACCTTCATCATTCCAAATCCGTGGGACGCCGGAACGGCGAAGCTGCTCGCATCCATGGGCTTCGAGGCGCTCGCGACCACCAGCCTCGGGCTCGCCAATACGCTCGGCCGTTCGACCGTCAGCCTCGATGAGATCATCGAGAATTGCCGGGTGATCGCCGAGGCCACCGACCTGCCCGTCAATGCCGATCTGGAAAAATGCGGCGCCGACATGCCGAAGCTCGCGGCCGAGGCGATCCGCTTCGCCGCCGAGGCCGGCGCGGTCGGCGGCTCGATCGAGGACTCGACCGGCGACCCGCAGCGCCCGATCTATGACTTCTCGCTGGCGGTCGAGCGGGTCCAGGCCGCGGTCGAGGCCGCACGGGCGCTGCCCTTCCCGTTCACGCTGACGGCGCGGGCGGAAAACTTCCTGCACGGCCGCAAGGACCTCGACGACACCATCAAGCGGCTGCAGGCGTTCGAGGCCGCCGGCGCCGACGTGCTGTATTCGCCGGGCCTCTACGATCTCGCCACCATCAAGACCGTGGTGTCATCGATCAACAAGCCGTTCAACCTCGTGATGGGCTTTGCCGATCCGACCCTGACCGTCGAGCAACTCGCCGCCGCCGGCGTCAAGCGCATCAGCGTCGGCGGCGCGATGCAGCGCCACGCGCTGGCTGCGTTCCTGCGCTGTGCCCGCGAGATGAAGGACAACGGCGCATTCAGCTTCGTCCGCGACATGGCGCCGGTGAAGGAGGTCCGGGCGGCGTTCGCCGCAGCGAAAGGCGAATAGGAAGCAGCGAATAGCTAATCGGAAAGCATCCATTCGCTATTCGCGCTTCTCTCATCTCCTCGAAATCCGTCTTCCGACAAGTCGCCACTCACGTCGCGGCGTGCCTTGCGCGGCCTCGATTCTCAGTCTGCGCACGACATATATGGTCTCCTCCTCCAGGGTGAGTGAACAGCTTCACACAACCATCGGTGAATCGGACGTAGAACACGACGGGCGCAGGCGTACGATCAGTTCATTCCAATCGATCCTGCGCACGTCGATCAATCTACACCGATGATCAGAGGCGGCGTCTCGTCGCCATGGGGGATTTCCAAAATGAAGAGCTGGTTGTTTTCCCTGCACAAGGGCGTTGGAAACAGTCCACAATTTTTTACGAACGTCTTCAACGGCGAGGCCTGGAGCGGCGACGTCCCGATGCCGGGGAACACCTGGATCAGCAACACGCCGGCAGCCGTCGTCTTCAACACCAACCTGTATGTGTTCTATCCGATCAACCAGTCCCTCTATTACAGGGTCTATGACGGCGAGCTGTGGACGGCGGCAGCCCAGGTGCCCAACATGGCCGGCGTCGGCGGCGGAGTGGCGGCCGCCGTGTATGACGGCCTGATCTATCTGCTGTACTCGAATCCCGGCCAGTCCGACCTGATGTACAAGACCTACGACGGCACCAGCTTCGGACCCGAGATCAACACATCCGGAACCAACCATCTCATCTCCGTCGCCTACCAGAACGTCGACACCCCGGCCGCGGTCGTGCGCGGCGACACGCTCTACGTGTTCGGCCGCGGGCCCGGCTATAGCGAACCCGGCAACATGAACCGCTTCTGGTACGCGACCTTCGACCGCAGCACCTGGCGAAGCAATCCGGTTGCCGGTACGGAAGGCCTCAGCAACGGTCCGGGCGCGGCTTCCTACAAGGACTGGATCTACCTGTTCTTCAACGACCCCACGGGCCTCTTCTTCTTCAAGCGGTTCGACGGCATTAGCAGCTGGGGAGCCGACCGCCAGGTCCCCGATACGCCGGGCAATTTCGGCAATGCCGCGCCGGTCGTGTTCAACGACACATTGTACGTCCTGCACCAGGGGCCCAACGGCCAGTTCCTGTACAAGACGACCGACGGCGAGGACAACTGGACCAGCGACACGGCCGTGCCGAACACGGCCGGCCTGAGCTGCGGACCCGCCGCAGTGACCTTCTCGCTCTGACGCGGGGCGAAGCATGCCTGCGCCGCCTCTAGAATCTGGTATGCTGGCGCCAGCACCGCAAGCCCGGCCGAGGCGTTACCAGACCTGACGATTCATCGCAGATCGCGGCTTGCAGCCAGCCTCAGGCAATGCCAAGAGAGCGGGATGTCCCAAGATCACATTTCCAACGTCCTCGCCGAACGTTACGCCTCGCCCGCCATGCGAGCCATCTGGAGTGGCGAAGGCAAGGTCCGCCTCGAACGCGACTACTGGATCGCCGTGCTGAAGGCCCAGCGCGATCTCGGCATCGCGGTGCCGGATGGCGTGATCGAAAGCTACGAGCGCGTCAAGGACCAGATCAACCTGGCCTCCATCATGAAGCGGGAGCGCGTCACCCGTCACGACGTCAAGGCGCGCATCGAGGAGTTCTGCGAGCTCGCCGGTCACGAGCACCTGCACAAGGGCATGACCAGCCGCGACCTCACCGAGAACGTCGAGCAATTGCAGGTCTACCGCGCGCTGCAGCTCATCGAGACCAAGAGCATCGCCGCACTCATCCGCTTTGCCACGCGCGCGAAGCAATTGCGCGACATCCCGTTCACCGCGCGCACCCATAACGTGGCCGCGCAGGTCACGACGCTCGGCAAGCGCATCGCCATGTCCGGCGAGGAGATGCTGCTGGCGCATCAGAGCCTGGTCAATGTGCTGCAGACCTATCCCGCCCGCGGCCTGAAGGGCGCGGTCGGCACCCGTCTCGATCAGATCACCCTGTTCAACGGAGATGCCGGCAAGGCGCGCGCGCTCGAGCAGCGCGTCCTTGTTCACCTCGGCCTGCCGAAGGCCCTCGATGCCGTCGGCCAGGTCTATCCGCGCAGCCTCGACTTCCGTGCGGTCAGCGTGCTCACCGAGCTCGCCAGCGGGCCCGGCAATTTCGCCAAGACCATCCGCCTGATGGCAGGCCACGAACTCGCCAGCGAAGGTTTTGCCAAGGGCCAGGTCGGCTCCTCCGCGATGCCGCACAAGATGAACAGCCGCTCCTGCGAGCGCATCAACGGCCTGCATGTGATCCTGAAGGGCTATCTCGCGATGGCCGCAGGCCTTGCCGGCGATCAGTGGAACGAAGGCGACGTCTCCTGCTCGGTCGTCCGCCGCGTCATGCTGCCCGATGCCTTCCTCGCCATGGATGGCCTGCTCGAAACCCTGCTCACGGTGCTCGACCAGATGGAGGTGTTCGAAGCCGTCGTCGAGACCGAGCTCAACCGCTATCTGCCCTTCCTGCTGACCACCACGGTGATGATGGAAGCGGTCAAGAAGGGCGCGGGCCGCGAAGGCGCTCACGAGGCGATCAAGGAGCATGCCGTCGCGGCCATCGGCGACCTGCGCACCGGCAAGATCGTGCAGAACGATCTGCTGCAGCGCCTCGCCGCCGACAAGCGTCTTGGCTTGAGCGCAGCCGAACTACAGCACGTGCTCGACCAGGGTCGCGCCAACTCCGGCGACGCCGGCGCCCAGGTCGATTTCTTCGCCGAGCAGGTCGAGGCTCTGGCCAAGGCCAAGCCTGAGGCGGCGCGCTACAACCCGGGCACGATCCTGTAGCGAATGGTGAGGTGCGAGTAGCGAATGGGCAGGAATCCATTCGCTACTCGCCATTCGCCCCCTCGCCTCACTCTTCCTTGAAGCCGTATTCCGGCACGTTGCCGCTGGCGCCGTAATATTTGTACGGCAGGAACTTGCCGCTCATGGTGATCTTGACGCGGTCGCCCTTCGGATTGGCGACGCGCTCCAGCGCCATGTCGAAGTCGATCGCCGACATGATGCCGTCGCCGAATTCTTCTTCGATCAGCGCCTTCCAGGCCGGGCCGTTGACCATCACCATCTCGTAGAAGCGGTAGATCAGCGGATCGGTCGGCGGCATCGGCGTGCCGGTGCCGCGCATCGGCACCTCGTTGAGCATCGCGATCTCGGCCTTCGACAGCCCGAACAGCTCGCCGGCGTTCGCCGCCTGCGGCTTCGTCAGTTTCATCTGGCCGAGGATGGCGCCCGTGATCAGCACATCGGAATAGCCGCCGATCTTCTCGCAGATGTATTTCCAGCTCCAGCCCTTCTCGCGCTTGATGTCGAGCAGCTTCTCGGTGAGGTCTTCGCGTTTCATCAGGTTTCCTCCTTGGGCTTCAGCGCGCAGCGCTCTGCGCGGGATTGGGTTCGACGGCGCGTGGCGGCGAGACGATCACCGGCTCGCCGACGCCGGGCCGCACCGTCGGCACGTGGCGCGGATCGTGACCGGTCATCTCGGCGGCAAAGCTCTTGCTGCGGCTGACCAGGAAATCGACGATATGGTTGCGCAGCGCATAGTAATAGGGATGGCGGTGCAGGTCGATGCGGCCGCGCTCCTTCGGCAGCGGGTTCTCGACGATCTCGGCCAGCACGGCGCCGGGACCGTTGGTCATCAGGAAGATCCTGTCGGCGAGGAAGATCGCCTCATCGACGTCATGCGTGATCATGAAGGTGGTCTGCCCGGTCTCCAGGCAGATCCGCCGCACCTCGTCCTGCAGCGTGCCGCGGGTTAGCGCATCCAGCGCCGAGAACGGCTCGTCCATCAGCATGATCTTCGGGGTGATCGACAGCGCCCGCGCGATGCCGACGCGCTGTTTCATGCCGCCGGAGAGCTCGGACGGATGCTTGTGCTCGGAGCCGGTTAGCCCGACGAGATCGATGAACTTCTGCGCATGCGCCTTCACCCGCGCACGGTCCCATTTGCGCCATTTCGAGCTGACAGCATAGGCGACATTGCCCGACACGGTGCGCCACGGCAGCAGCGCATGGCTTTGGAAGATCACGGCGCGGTCGAGGCTGGTGCCCTCGATCCCCTGCCCGTCGACGATCACCGTGCCCTCGCTCGGCTCGTCGAGGCCGGCGAGGATGTTCAGCACCGTGGTCTTGCCGCAGCCGGAATGGCCGATCACGCAGCCGAACTCGCCGCGCGCCATCGACAGCCAGAAATTCTCGAACACCGTGGTGACGCCGTCGCCGGCGCCGGGATAGCGCCGCGCAATGCCCTCGATCGAAATGAACTTGTCGGTCATCCGCGGTAGCTCCACGAATGGACTGCGCTCCCTCGCCCCGCTCTTCGCCGGGAGAGGGTTGGGAGGGGCTTCCTCCGCGAGCACGGCGGCAGATAGACTCGCGGAAACTCCCCCTCACCCGATCGCTTCGCAATCGACCTCTCCCCGCAGGCGGGGCGAGGTGAAGGGGCTGCAATGCGGCTGTCGGTCATCGCTACTCCGGAAACGTCACCATGCGCGTGAACCGCGCCAGCACCTGGTCGAGCAGCATGCCGACGAGGCCGATCAAGAGGATTGCGATGATCACATTGGTGATCGACAGGTTATTCCACTCGTTCCAGACGAAATAGCCGACGCCGGTACCGCCGACGAGCATCTCGGCGGCGACGATCACGAGCCAGGCGATCCCGATCGAGATCCGCATGCCCGTCAGGATCGTCGGCGCCGCCGCCGGCAGGATCACGGTGAAGGCGCGCCTGATGGTGCCGACCTCGAGCGTGCGCGCGACGTTGATCCACTCCTTGCGCACACCGGCGACCCCGAACGCGGTGTTGAGCAGCATCGGCCACACCGAGCAGATGAAAATGACAAAGATCGCCGAGATCGAGGAATCCTTGATCGTGTAGAGCGCGAGCGGCATCCAGGCCAGCGGCGAGATCGGCTTCAGCACCTGGATGAAGGGATCGAGCGCCCTGCTGATCAGCGGCGACATGCCGATCATGAAGCCGAGCGGGATCGCGACGACGACCGCGATCAGATAGCCGAGCCCGACGCGCCCGATCGAATAGGCGAGCTGGATGCCGAGCCCCTTGTCGTTCGGGCCATTGTCGTAGAACGGCCGCTTCAGATGCTCCCACAGCTTGGCGCCGACATCGAGCGGTCCGGGCATCGCCGACTTGCCCTGCGTCGCGGTCAGCCCCATCAGCCTGGCGTATTCGGGGCTCATGGCCGCCGTCGTGCCGCTGCTGCGGGTGGCGAGGTGCCAGGCGCCGAGGAAGGCGGCAAGCAGCGCGATCGAGACGATGGCGGCGCGAAGGCGAAGGGGCAGCATCATCGCGCCCACTCTTTCAACCCGTCGTCCCGGCGAAAGCCGGGACCCATACGCCGTGCCGTCGCGATAAGGCACGCGGGGAGACGCCGTGCCGAATCACTGGCTGTTGGGGTTATGGGTCCCGGCCTTCGCCGGGACGACATCGTGGAGAAAGCTTGCTCTCTCACGACGATTTCCTGATCTTGAAGCTCGCGAGATAATCGTCGGGCTTGGCCGGATCGAAGCTCTTGCCCATCACCGAGAACGACTTGTACGAGGTGGCGGGTGGCGCGAGGCCCATCTCGGCCATCACCTTCTTGGTATCGGTGGCGAGATAGACCTGCTCGGCGACCGCCTTGTAGTCGACGTCGCCCTTGATCTGGCCCCAGCGCTTCATCTGCGTCAGCATCCACACCGCAAAGGACTGCCAGGGGAACGGATCGAAATCGACGCGCTTCGGATCGGTTTTCACGCCACCGAGCCCGTCGGCATAGGTGCCGGTCAGCACCTGCTCCAGCACCGTCACCGGCGCGTTGATGTAGTTGGCCGGCGCAATCGCTTCCGCGATCTGCTTGCGGTTCTCGGCCTTCGCCGCGTAGCCGGTGGCATCCACGATCGCGCGGGTCAGCGCCGCGAAGGAATTCGGCGCCGTCGTGATGAACTCGCGGCTGGCGGCAAAGCTGCAGCAGGGATGGCCGTCCCAGATCTCCTTGGAGAGGATGTGCAGGAAGCCGACCCCGTCATAGATCGCGCGCTGGCAGATATTGTCGGGCGCGAGGAAACCGTCGATGTTGTCGGCGCGCAGATTGGCGACCATCTCCGGCGGCGGCACCGAGCGAAGCTGCACGTCGGTATCCGGGTCGAGCCCGTGCTCGGCGAGGTAATAGCGCAGCAGATAATTGTGCATGGAGTAGTCGAACGGAATGGCGAACTTCATGCCCTTCCAGTCCTTCGGATCGCGCCTGTCCTTGTGCTTCATGGCCAGCGTGATGCCCTGCCCGTTGATGTTCTCGATCGCAGGGACCGTGAACGGGATGGCGTTGGCGCCAAGGCCGAGCGAGATCGCGATCGGCATCGGCGCCAGCATGTGGGCGGCGTCGTATTCCTTGTTGATGGTCTTGTCGCGAATGACCGCCCAGCCGGCGGTCTTCACCACCTCGACGTTGAGGCCCTGCTTGGCATAGAAGCCGAGCGGCGCCGCCATGATGATCGGGGTCGCGCAGGTGATCGGGATGAAGCCGACCTTGAGGTCCTTCTTCTCCGGCGGTCCGGCGTCGGCGAACGCCTCTGTCGCCGTCTTCAGCGGGAAGAACTGTGACAGCGCGGCGAGCGCCGTCGCGGCGCCAACCGATTTCAGGAAAGCGCGGCGCGCGACATCCTGCGGAAACACCGCCCGCATCACCGCCGACGCGACGATGCCTTCGTAACGCTTCTGTTCGCTGAGGTCGGCGACCGGCTCGCAGCGCAACGTGCGCGCGGCCTGCTCATGCTCGGCGGCTGAGCGATGCCAGCCGCAGGCGCAACCCGATCGCGTGAGCACGCGGTCGGCGTCGAAGGGATCATCTGACATGGACATACTGCGCCCCATTGTCGCACCGAAACGCGGAGAACTCCGCGATCCGGTTCATTGATCGGCGTCCGGCCGCGTTTTGCGCCGCCGGACACCAACAAACATGCAGGTTCTATGCCGCCTTGCCGGTGACGACGGCCGCGGTCGGCAAGCCCTCATCGATCGGCAGCGACGGGTCGCGCGACCACTCGTTCCAGGAGCCGAAGTACATCCGCACGTCCTTCACGCCGGCATTCTTCAGCGCCAGGAAGGTGTTCGAGGCGCGCGCGCCCTTGAAGCAGTAGAGATAGACCGGCGTGGTCTGCGAGATGCCGACGGTGGCGCATTCCGCCAGGATCTCATCCTTCGACTTGAAGCGCGGGCCCTCGGCGGTCGGCTTCATCATGCGGTACCATTCCAGCCACACCGCGCCGGGAATGCGGCCCTTGCGCGGGCAGAAATCCTTGCCATAGGGCGAGGAGCTTTCGCCGATCCACTCGTCGACGTCGCGCACGTCGAGGATCGCAACGCCGGGCTTGCCGACCGCCGCCAGCATCGCCTTGGCGTCGATCATGATATCGCCGGCCTCCGGTACGATCGCAAAGGCGGCCTTCGCCGGCACCGCCACGTCGGTGGTCACCGGCAGGTCGGCCGCCTTCCAGGCATCGAAGCCGCCATGCAGCACCTTGATCCTGGGATAGCCCAGCATTGTCAGAAGATAGTAGCCGCGGCAGGACTGCCCGAAACCGGAATTCATCGACTGCTCGTAGATCACGGCGGTCTCCTTGCCGGAGAGACCGGCGGCACCGAACGCGTCGGCGAACTTGGTCTTCAGCTCGTGGATGCCTTCCGGCGTCGAGGTCGCGAGGAAGGTGAAGATGTCATGCACATTGACGGCACCGGGCAAATGGCCGGCCGCATAGGCATCCGGATTTCGCGTGTCGATGATGACACACGGGTCTTTCTTGACGAGCTCGGCAAGTTCGCCGGCGGTGATCAGAACGTCCGTCATGGCAGCCTCTCCTGTCTGTGGTTGCAGTTGTGGTGGTCCCGAACTTGTTTGAGCATGATCTCCGCGCAAACGCGTTCCGCGTTTGTCGCGAGGGAAAACCGGTTTCCACTTTTCCGGATCATGCTTCAGCCGTCCGCCAGCATCTTGCGCAGCTGCTTGGTGGCGGGCGTGACGATGGCGACGAAATAGGCCTCGCGCAGCCTGCGCTGGGCGCGGTGGCTCATCAGATAGCCGCGCGCGCCGCAATGGAGCATCGCGGCATGTGCGAATGCGACGCTGGCATCGCCGATCCGCAGTCGCAGTGCGACGACGCGGCGCCAATAGCTGTCATCGGCATTGTAGGGATCGCTTGCCAGCGCCATCGCCTCCTTCTCGAACTCGGCATGGAGCTCGCGGAATTGCAGCGGCTGTTGCGGCAGATAGCGGTTGACGTGTCCGAGCGGCGCGTGGACCTCGTCCATGATGTTGATGCAATCCTTCATCAGCCCAAGGCCCATGCCGGCCTGCAACAGGATGAAGCCGGCGCGGATTTTCTTGACGAACGGCGCAGCCGGCTCGGCCAGGATCAGTTCGTCCGGCACGAACACGTCGCGAAACTGGACGCCATAGGTGCCGGTGCCGTCCATCGCCAGGAACGGCTTGCAGGGCGTCAGCGTGATCGCGGGATCGGAGCAGTCGGCGAGGAACATCACGGTGCTGCCCGGCTCGCCGCTTGCGATGCCGCCCGGCTCGCCCTTGGTGCCCTCGTCCTCGCGCTCGAAGATCGTGCCGAAGTAATGGCCGGGCCCGAGGTTCGACACCCAGGGCAGCGCACCGCGGACGATGTAGCCGCCCTCTACCTTGCGGCCCTTCAGCTTCAGCCGCTCGATGCCGAAGAAGCTCTTCATCGGGTTGGAGAGCCCGGTGCCGCCGAGCGCGCGCCCGCGGGCGAAGCAGTCACCGAAGCGCGCGGCGAGCTTCATGTTGGTGGAATTGGCGACGTACCAGACCAGCGTGTTCTGGCACCACGCCATGAAGGCGGTGGCACCGCAGACCTCGCCGAGCGCGGCCATCGACTGGATGGCCCAGCGCAGGTCGGCAGGCCCCTCCTGCGGCACATGGCTGCTCCAGGCGCCGACCTTGCCGAGCCGGCGCAGGAATTCGCCGGGATAGACCGAGCCGGCGTCGACCGCGGCTGCGATCGGCGCCAGCTCCTGACGGGCAAGGCGGGCAACCTCGTCCGCAATGGTCGGTGCGGGATCTTGAGCTGCGACCCGCGACAAAGCCAGTGAACCCATGGATGATCTCCGCACCTTGAATTGCCGGTCGGGCGTTTACGCGCTGACCTCGAGATTGACGGGACGGGTGAAGGTGTTGGCGACCGGCGACCACTTCTTCACATGCGCCACCAGCGCGTCGATCTCGGCCTGCGGGACCCCCTCGCACTCCATGTCGACCTTGACGCGGACGTCGGTGAAGCCGACCGGCTTCTCGCTGACGTCGCCGGTGCCCCACACCGCGGTGATGTTGAGATCGCCCTCGAGCTCGAGCTCGAGCTTGTTGACGATCCAGCCGCGATGCACGGCGTTGGCGTGCAGGCCGACAGCGAGGCAGGAGCCAAGCGCGGCGAGCGAGGCCTCGGAGGGATTGGGCGCGGTGTCGTCGCCGAGCAGGCCCGGCGGCTCGTCGACGATGTAGGGCGCGAGGTTGCGGATGTAGTTGGCGTGGCGGAACTTGCCCTCGGCCACCGTCTTGCACTTCAAGGTCTTGATCACCTTCGGGTTGGCCTTGCCGTTGGCAATCAGCTGCTCGAGCCCGCCTCTGTCGATCGGCGCGAGGCAGCCGGTCAGTGCGGTTTTCTGGGCGACAGCGGTCATCAGTTTTCTCCCTGGGAGCGATGGAATTGGTCAGGATACCGAACGGTCTGTTTCCTGCACGAAGCGTGCCAGTCCTGCCCCAAAACAAAAGCCGAAATCCCGCAGGCGCTTAAGCGGGGCTGCCTGCGGATTGATCAGGGCGCGGCTGCTCAAACGCGGTGCATCTGCGGCGCCGCCGCGATTATTTTGAGCGCAGGACGGCGCACATGCCCGCCCCCGTGAAGATGCGGCTTGATGATTTCGGCGCGCTCCGATTTACTGCCGCGCATGGCCAAATCGCTTGCGAAGAAAAAATCTGCCGCGGCGTTCACCGCCGGCGACGATGAATCGGCGCGCGGGCGCCTGCTGAACGCCGCAACCCATCTGTTCTGCAAGAACGGCATCAACGCCACCGGCATCGATGCGATCATCGACGAGGCCGGAACCGCGAAGACGACGCTCTACAAGCTGTTCGGCTCGAAGACCAACCTCGTGCATGCGGTGCTGGAGAGCGAAGGCCGCCAGTGGCGCGAATGGTTCATCGGCGCGATCGAGGCCGGCGGCGGCGATCCGCAGACCAAGCTGTCGCGGATCTTCCCTGCCCTGAAGACCTGGTTCGCCGAGGAGCGCTTCTATGGCTGCCCCTTCATCAACGCGGTCGCCGAGCACGACAAGGACGCCAAGCAGTTCCGCAACATCGCGCTGAAGCACAAGAAGGTGGTGCTGGCGCATATCGAGAAGCTCGCCGGCGAGATGGGCGCGGCCGAGCCGGCCGTGCTTGCGCACCAGCTCGCGCTCTTGATCGACGGCGCCATCGTCGCCGCCATGGTGTCGTGCGATCCGGCTGTCGCCGACACCGCGGGCCTTGCCGCCAGCAATCTGTTCGCGCCGGCCAAGGCGAAGAAGCCGAAGCGCGCCGGCGGCGCGGCCGAACAACAGCTCCTCGCCGTGTAACGCAACGGCCGCCGCAATCCGCAGCAGTTCTGCCCTTTTCACATGTGATTGTCTGCCGACGCGGCGTCCGCGCTGTTTCAGCGCGTCCGCCACCCTGGCAAGGCCGGCATTGGCGCAGACTTCATCCTTCTCGCCGCCGGCCGAACCGATCGTCGCGACCTCCGGCGTCGGTATTTCTGCGGCGCGATCGCCCGCCGGGTTTACCTGCCGTCAATCACGCCGCGCGATCGGCGCCGGCCTTAAACGCCTGTTAGGTCCGGCCGGGTCAGTTGCGCGGTGAAAGTACGAGGCAAGAACAATGCAGTCCGAAAAAGGACGATACAGCCAGCCGCGCTGGGGCGTGATGCGCTGGCTCGCCGACGCCGGACCAGGCGTACCTGAGGACATCCGCGCGGCGCTGATCGGGGATCTCTACGGCTCGCTGCCGGTGTTTGCGGCTGGCGCGGTCAATACGGTCGCAGTCGCAGCCGTGATTGCGATCCGCGAGCCGACCGCGCTGTTCATCACCTGGGTCGTCCTCGAACTCGTCATCTGCCTCTCGCGCCTCGCCGTGCTCGTGGTTGCGCATCGCGCCGCGCGCGAGCAGCGGCCGACCCCGACCGATCTGCATCTCTTGCTTGCAGTCGCCTGGAGCGCCAGCGTCGGCTTCGGCATCCTGATCAGCCTCGCAAGCGGCGATTGGGTGGTTGCGCTGCTGGCTTCGCTATCGGCGGCAGCGATGGTCGGCGGCATCTGCTTCCGCAATTTCAGCGCCCCGCGCCTTGCCGGCACCATGATCCTGCTCAGCCTCGGCCCGATTGTTCCGGGCGCGGCCCTTGCCGGCGAGCCGCTGCTCTTCATCGTCGTCATGCAGGTGCCGCTGTATCTCACGGCGATGACGGTGGCGGCCTTCCGTCTCGACAAGATGCTGATCGCCACCATGCGCGCCGAGCGCGAGAACGGCCATCTTGCCCATCACGACACCCTGACCGGCCTGCGCAATCGCGCCGGCTTCGTCGCGGCGCTGAACACGAAGCTGGCGGCTCCCGCCGGGAATGGCAGGCCCTTTGCGCTGCTGTTCTTCGACCTCGACAATTTCAAGCCGGTCAACGACACCTATGGCCACGCCGCCGGCGACCAGGTGCTGATGCTGACCGCGGAGCGGCTGCGGCGCGCGCTGCCCGAAACCGCGGTAATCGCACGGCTCGGCGGCGACGAGTTCGTGGTGCTGGTCAGCGGCGTCACGGCGGAACAGGCGCTCACGGCCGGCCAGCGCATCATCCAGACCGTCACGATGCCCTATCAGCTCGCGGGCGGCATCTCGGCCGAGGTCGGCGTCAGCGTCGGCATCGCGGTGTCGCCTGAGCACGGCACCGAGGCCGAACAGCTGCTGGCGTCCGCCGACGCCGCGCTGTACGAGGCGAAATCCGAAGGCAAGGCGCGGTGCCGGATGGCTTCCGTCGCGACCAATGTCGCCGCACTGCGCCGCCTCACGCAGCACAGCCCGGCGCCCGCCACCGATCGCAGCGCCGCCTGAGGCGCGGCGCTCGCCGTTACAGGTCGAAATTCGTCGGCAGCATCACGACGTCGCGGATGGTCATGCCGCGCGGCCGGGTCAGCATGAACATCACGACCTCGGCGACTTCGCTGGCCTCCAGCAGGCTTCCGGCCGCCTTGGCCTCCGCAAGCTTCTCGGGCGGCCAGTCCGCCAGCAGCGCGCTGATCACGGGCCCGGGCGAGATCGAGCCGACGCGGATGCCGTGCTTGAACACCTGGCGCCGCACCGTCTGCACGAAGCAGTTGACCGCCCATTTCGACGACGCATAGACCGGCTCCCACGGCGTCGGGAAATGCGCGGCGAGCGAGCTTGTGACGATGATGTCGCCGGTCCCGCGCGCGATCATGTGCGGCAGCACGTCGTGCACGTTCTTCATCACGACGTTGACGTTCAGGTTCAGCATCCGGTCGATCGCCGCGGTGTCGGCATCGACGAGGTCGCCGCCGACATAGATGCCGGCATTGGCGTGCAGGATGTCGAGCCGGCCGGTCTTCTCGAGCACCTTGGGCAGCAAGCTCGCACACTCCCCGGGATCGAGCAGGTCGATCACCAGCGGGACCACCGCATCGCCGTGGTTGCGGGCGAGCGCTTGCAGCGCGACGGCATCGCGGTCGACCATCACCACGCGCGCCCCCGCGGCCAGCATCGCCGCGCTGCTCGCCAGTCCAATCCCCGACGCCGCCCCGGTCACGGCCGCCACCTTGCCTTCCAACACTTTCGCCATCGGTCCACCCTGCTGAGATCACCAAGACATCCGCCGCAGTATAGCAATCCGGCGCGGCATGTCGGTAACCGAGGATGGGGAACGCGGCCTCCGCGGCTGACATCGCGCGAAAATTTCAGATGGTAGCGACTGCACACAAGTCCCAAAGCACCGCTGTGGAATGCTGCGCGCCGACATGCCCGTCAGAGGCTGCCAAACGGCCAATAATGCCAAAACGGCCAACAAGAAGAAGCGGAGGACTGCAATGACAAGGAACCGTTCGCCCCGGCTATCGCGCCGTCATCTCATCAAGGGCGCCGCGGCCACGTCAGCCGCGCTGCTGCTCGGCAGGCCCGCGATCGCCAGAGGCGAGACGGAGGGCAAGACCGAGATCGTCATCGGCAACATCGACGCCTATTCGGGACCGGCCGCGGTCTATTCGTCGATCGGCCGCACCCCCGGCGGCTATTTCAAGATGATCAACGAGCAAGGCGGCATCAATGGCCGCATGATCAAGTATATCACCTATGACGATGCCTACAGCCCGGCCAAGACTGTCGAGCAGGCGCGCAAGCTGGTCGAAGGCGACGAGATCGACGTGCTGTTTGCGCCGCTCGGCGCGCCGACCAACGCGGCGATCATGAAGTACATGAACCAGAAGAAGGTCCCGCACCTCTTCATTGCCTCGGGCGCGACCAAGTTCGGCGACTACAAGAATTTCCCCTACACCATGGGTTTCCAGCCCTGCTACCAGATCGAGGGCCGCACCTTCGCGCAGCATGTGCTGTCGACACAGAACGATCCCAAAATCGGCATCGTCTACCAGAACGACGATTTCGGCCGCGACGTGCTGAAGGGCTTCAAGGACGGACTTGGCGCCAGGACGTCCGCAATCGTGGCGGAGCTGTCCTATGAGACCGCCGACCCGACCATCGACAGCCAGGTGGTCCGCTGCAAATCCGCCGGCGCCAACGTGTTCATGAGCATGACCACACCAAAATTCGCCGCCCAAGGCATCAAGAAGATCGCCGAGCTCGGCTGGCAGCCGGCGCACTACATCGGCAACAACGCCTCCTCCGCCGGCTCGACGCTGAAGGCCGCGGGCTTCGACGTCTCTAAGGGAATCATTTCGAGCGCCTACCTGAAGGATCCCGTCGACGCCGCCTGGGACAGCGATCCCGCCATCCAGAAATGGCGCGCGTTCCTCGACAAATATGATCCGGCCGCCGCCAAGAACGACATCTACGCGGTCACCGGCTATCTCACCAGCCAGATCCTGGTCCAGGTGCTCAAGCAGTGCGGCGACGACGTCTCGTCCGAAAGCATCATCAAGCAGGCGGCCAACCTGAAGGATTTCGAATCCGACATGCTGCTGCCCGGCATCCGGATCAACACCTCGCCATCAGACTATTATCCGCTCGAGCAGCTGCAACTGGTGCGTTTCAGCGGCGAGCGCTACGAGCCGATGGGACCGGTGATCGACGGCGGGATCTCGAAGGCGTGATCGTCCCGGGCGTGCACCGCTGGCGCGAACTGCGCCGGTAGACTTCATCGAAGGCGCGCGCCGAAGCGCGCGGCGGTATCGTCCGTCCGGATGCCCCTGCTACTTCGGCGGCGGCTTGGGCATCGCCGACAGCAAGCGAATTTTGAGCTTGCCTCCCTCGGTCACGTAAGTTGCTGTCCAGATGCCCCCTGTCTCGATAGGCGCCCCGCTTTGGTTCTTGCCCGAGAGACGATACCCGCCGATGGCGAGCGCCATGTCCGAGCCCAATGGCCATGCCTGGTCCACCGTTATTTCCTCATGGTCGAACCCGGCCTTGAAGGCGCCTTGATAAAACTCCGCAATGTCGGAGCGCGGCCCCGCGGGATTGACGTGGATGCCACCGGCCGCGAACAGCGCGGCAATTCCCGCACCATCCTGCTTGTTGAAACTCGCCGCATATTCGGAAGCAATCGCTTCGGCCTTCTGCTTTGGATCACCGTCGGCGGCCATTGCAGACAGCGAAAAGGCAGTCACGAACAGGCATGAGAAGTACGTCCGCAGCATCGCAATTCCTCCCTGAAAAATGTCCGTAAAAATCGCCCGACCCGGGACGAGGACGACAATAAGACATCAACTACGGATTGTAGGCAATCGTTTCAGGCGTTGCGGCGCAACAGGCGGGCCTGCCTGCCCGACGTATCCAGCCGACGGATTCTGAGGTAGCGTGTAGCGACCTCGAACGTGGCGAGCCATCATGCTCACGCTCTATTCCTATCCGCCGTTGTTCGGCGTTGCCGACAACAATGGCTATGGTCTGAAGGTATTCGCTTTTCTGAAGCTCGCCGGCGTACCGTTCCGGCACGAACATATTTTCGATGCATCGAAGGCACCGCGCAAGCAATTGCCCTATGTCGTCGACGGCGACGACACTGTCGGCGACAGCGAGACCATCCTCGCCTATGTCACCGGAAAATATGACGTGACGCTGGATACCGCGCTGACGCCGGCGCAGCGCACGACCAACCTCCTCGTCACGCGGACGCTCGACGATCTCTACTGGGTGATGTCCTATTCGCGCTGGCAGGACGCGCGCAATTGGCCCCAATTCCGCGACGCGCTCAAGCGCGAGCATCCAGCCCTCACCGACGACGGCTTGATGAAGGCCAAGGAGTTCAACGCGCAGCGCTATTATTACCAGGGCATCGGCCGCTTCGAGCCCGACGCCGCGATGGCCCGCGGGCTCGCCGATCTCGCTGCACTGGCGAGCCTGATCCCGAGCCGTGGCTATGTGCATGGCGACAAACCGACGACCGTCGATGCCGGCATCTATGGCTTCGTGGCCAACATCTACTTCTACGACATCGAGACGCCGTTGAAGCAATTCGTGGTCTCGCACGATGCCCTGGTACAACATTGCCGCGCCATCCACGCGGCAGTGAGCAAGTGAGCCCGGGCCAACTCAACCTCTAACTCGCAATAGTGACGTTCGCGGCCGTGAGCGAACAGGCCGTCGCTCAGTCCCCCCAGGTGGAAATATCTGCGCTGGCGTGTCGCAGTTGGCCTCTCACAAATGGATCGATTTCAGGGATAGTATCCCGTCACTGCGCTAACTGCGGAGCCGGTCATGGCTTCAAAACTGTCTTCGGGCATTATCGCGTTAGTCCTCGTTGGAGCAGCAGTGCTTTTGGTTGCAGGTCCGCCACCTGCATGGGGCCTGCTGTTGCTCGGCGCCTTCGCACTGGCGGCGCTCTATATTTTTGCGAGAATGAGGTCGCGCTACGATCCGCTCGATTCACGCTTCGGTAGCTGCATCCCTCCGATTTCCAAGCCGAGGGGCGGCGGCAATGAATCCACCACCTGAGCGCCGTCCAGCATCGATCGGATGCGGATCGCGCGAAGACGTCCTGATGGCCTAGAACCGAGATGCAAAGCACGTCGGCTGCAATTCGCTAATGCCCGGTACGGAGATTTCAGCTTCGCGTTCGATCCGGAATTTTGTGCAGTTTGTTTCAGACGACACTCCATTTTCAGCACCAGGAGATTGATCAAATGCAGACGCCCACGCCAAACCCCCGAGGAGCAGAGTTCTGGAACAGCACCATGGGGCACTCATGGGTTTCGCAGCAAGCCGTGATCAGCGAAGTCTTCACGTCGGTCACCAACGTCAGCCTGGGTGCCGCGGCGGCAAAGCCGGGTGAGCGTGTCATCGATATCGGATGCGGCACCGGTGACACAGTGTTGGCGTTCGCCAAGGCTGTTGGTCCGTCGGGTGCTGTGCTGGGTGTCGATATCTCGGTCCCGATGCTGGATCTGGCCAAGCATCGTGTCGCCGAGGCGGGATTTGGCAACGTGACCTGTGCGCTGGCCGACGCAACGATCTACGGCTTCGAACCGCGCTGGGCGGATCTGGTGTATTCGCGTTTTGGCCTGATGTTCTTCGATGACCCGGTCAGGGCCTTCACCAACATCCGTAGCGGCATGAAAGCGGGCGGGCGGCTGGTGTTCGTCTGTTTTCGCACCATGCCGGAGTCGCCGTGGTTTCGCGTACCCATCGAGGCGGCCCGACCGCACGTGCCGCCACAGCCGCCGCTCGATCCATTGGCGCCCGGGATGTTTTCGTTCGCGCGCGAGGATCGCGTTCGCGGCATCCTGACCGAGGCCGGGTTTCACGAGATTGCGCTCAAGGCCACCGACGTGCCGATCCATGGCGGCGACATCACGCAAAGCATGGCCTTCATCACGCAGGCCGGCCCGCTGCCTGCGCTGCTCGAGAATGCCACGGACGATCAACGTCATCGCGCCATGGAAGCGGTACGCAACGCGCTCGCCGCAAGCCTCGGAGCGGATGGGCGCGACCTGCATGTGGGTCTGTGGCTCGTGTCGGCACGAGCCTAGCGAGATGCTGCCTTCGGGATTGTGACGGCAGAAATCGTGCCATCTGCGGCGCACCAACACGGTGTCGTCCTGGCGAAAGCCAGGCGAAAGCCAGGACCCATTACCCCAAATCTCAATTGTTGCGCGACGCTGCGGCCTCGATCCCTTTCACAATCCAATGCGGTGGTTATGGGTCTTGGCTTTCGCCAGGACGACGTGTGGAAAGAGACGCTTACTCGAATCCCGATCTTGCTCCGCGGACAGAGCAATTGCGTAAGCTACCGCTCCTGCCGCAGCCCCGCCTCCAGCCGGGCGAGCTCGGCGTCGAGGTCGCGCTCGACATCGGCCACCCGCATGTCGACCACCCGATAGTCGCGCGCTTCGAGCCAGGCTCTGCGCTTGGCGCGGTCGGCCCCGATGGCCTCGCTCTCGTTCGGGTTGACCAGCTCGATCGCAAGCCGGTGCACGAAGGAGACAAAGTCGGGGATGTGGCGGCCGACCGGGGTCTGGCGCTTGAACTGGCCGGCGAAGCGGCGGTCCCGCGTCAGCGCCTGCCACAGGATCCGTTCGGCGTCGGTCGGGTTGCGGCGAAGCAGCCGGGCGAGGCCGCGCACCGTGCTGCTACTGTCAGCGGTCGCGCCGCCCTGCCCCTGCTCGGCGAGCAGCGCCCGCAAGCGCGTCGCCTGGGCGCCGTCGAGCACCCCGCCCTTGGCCGGGCCCTTGCGGCCCTCGGCGATCGCCATCACCACGCCGTGCAGCGTGTGCATGTCCTGCTTGGTCGGATCCATCCGGGTGAAGATGTTGCGCAGGTTCACCAGCATGGTGTCGCGCTTCTCCGCCGGCCGCAGGAACTCGACCTTATCGAGCTCGGCGACGAGGTTGTCGAAGAACGCCTGCATCTGGTGCTGGGAGGCCGGCTCGGACCGCTCGGGCATCGCGAACGGCAGCGCACCCGCGGTCGAGAGCTTGAACCACTCGTAGCCCATCAACAGCACCGCCTGCGCCAGATTGAGCGAGGCGAAGCCCGGATTGACCGGGAAGGTGATGATGCGGTTGGCGAGCGCGACCTCCTCATTGGTCAGGCCGGCGCGCTCGCGCCCGAACAGGATGCCGGCGCCGCCGCCGGATGCGACATGACCGACGATCTCACCCGCCGCGCCCTCCGGCCCGACCACCGGCTTGGCCTGGTCGTGGGCCCGGGCGGTGGTCGCAAACACCAGCGTGAGATCGGCGATCGCCTGCTCGACGGTGTCGAACAGCTCGACGGAACCGATGATGTGGTCGGCGCCTGCGGCCGCGCGCTGGGCGGCAATGTTCGGCCAGCCGTCGCGCGGGTTGACGATGCGCATCCTCGACAGCGCGAAGTTGCCCATCGCGCGCGCGGCCATGCCGATGTTCTCGCCAAGCTGCGGCTCGACCAGGATGACGACGGGACCGGCAAGGTCGTGCCCTGCCTTGGTCTTGTCGGTGCCGGACATCTCACTTCACTTTCTGATTCAACATCTGAAGATTTTGAATCAGCTTCCGAAGCGGCTGATTCAAAGTCTCATACTGGTCCCCGCAACCAGCTTTGCACCGGTTTTGTGCGGGACCAATTTCTCCAAGCAGATAACAGGGTTAGCGGCGATTGCGAATCCTGAATCGGAATCCCGATCGCACAGAACGAGGCCCGCCGCTTGTGCGCGCTTGGCCTTCGGATAGGCTATCAACCACAACCAAAGCGAAGCTGTAAAGGCACGCTTGAGACGCCGGTTGAACGGCGAGGCACTTTGGACCGAAGCACTTTAGGTCGAAGCACTTGGGTCAAAGCACATTGGGGGGACGACGATGCGGGGCAGATGGACGCTGGCGATTGTGGGCCTGATCTTGATCGTGGCGGGGGGCCTGCTCGCCCACCTCACGCAGACCGCAGGCGGCATCCGGATCGAGGATGTCAGGTTCAAGGGCGCCAAGGGCAACACCATGAGTGCCCTGCTCTATGTCCCGCCGAACGCGACCGCGCAGATTCCGGCGCCCGGCATCCTCGCCGTTCACGGCTACATCAATTCTCGCGAGACCCAGGACGGCTTCGCCATCGAGTTCGCCCGCCGTGGCTATGTCGTGCTGGCGCTCGACCAGACCGGCCATGGCTACAGCGACCCGCCCTCCTTCGCCAACGGTTTTGGCGGACCTGACGGCCTTGCCTATCTCCGCAGCCTCCAATTCGTCGACAAGGAGAATATCGGGCTCGAGGGCCATTCGATGGGCGGCTGGACCGTGCTGGCGGCCGCCGCAGCTCAGCCCAACGACTACAAGTCGATGGTGCTGGAGGGCTCGTCCACCGGCAAGCCGTTCGCGGCCGAGGGCACCACGTCGTGGCCGCGCAACACCGCGCTGGTGTTCGCCCAGTATGAGGAATTCCCCGACCTGATGTGGGGCGTCCAGCTGGCCCGCGACGTCACCACGAGCCCAAAGCTCTGGGCGCTGTTCGGCACCCAAGGCGCGGTCGAGCCGGGCAAGGTCTATGGCGATCCAGCCAACGGCACCGCGCGGGCGCTGTACACCCCGGCGATGACCCATCCGGCGGAGCACATCTCGCATGAAACGATCGGCTACAGCCTGGACTGGTTCGCCAAGACGTTGAAGGGCGGCACCCCGCGCCCGGTCGACGATCAGATCTGGTTCCGCAAGGAGATCGGCACGCTCATCGCCCTCATCGGTTTCATTGCCCTTGTCATCGGGACGTTCGACGGGCTGCTGGAAGCCAAGACGTTCTCCCGCCTCCGGCTGCCGGCGGTTGCCGACGGCACCATGCCGCCGCATGAGGCTGCCAAGGGCCGGCGCTGGACCACGGCGTTCATCCTGTCCGCCTTCATCCCGGCGCTGACCTATTATCCGGCCTTCGCGCTGGGCGGCACCTTCGTGGCCCCCAGCGCATTCCTGCCGCAGGGCATCACCAACCAGATCCTGGTCTGGGCCATTATCAACGGCCTGATCACGCTGGCGCTGATGCCCTTCGCCCCAAGGCGCACCACCCGGGCCGGCCTCGTCGGTCAATCCATCGTGATCGCGCTGGCTTCGGTCGCGGTCGGCTACGCCGCGCTGTGGCTTGCCGACCTCGCCTTCAAGATCGACTTCCGCTTCTGGATCGTCGCACTCAAGTTGATGAGCGCGAAGCAATTCCTCATCTTCCTGATCTATCTGATTCCGTTCACGGCGTTTTTCGTCGTGGCGCTGCACGTGCTGCACCGGAATTTCTCGACCATGGATGCGCCGCGCGGGGCGCTGTACCTGACCAACATCCTGGTGCTGACGTTCGGTTTCATCGTGTTGCTGGTGCTGCAATACGGCACGCTGTGGCTGACGGGGAAGCTGTTCAACCCGGTCCCGGACCCCGGTTTCGTGCCGCTCTCGACCATCGTCGCGATCCAGTTCGTGCCCCTGCTCGCGATCGTCGCCGTGATCGCGACCTTCACCTGGCGGCGGACCGGATCGAGCCTGCCGGGGGCCCTGATCGCGGGCCTGTTCGTGACCTGGTACATCGTGGCCGGGACCGCGACGCAGGCGGCGTTTTAGAGGGTTTTCAAGCGAAGCGGGCACCGGTTCGCGTGAAGAAAACCCGTCAAGAACAAGGGCCGAGAGGCGCTATTCTGGTCCGTCCAGAGTGGCGGTTCTCGGTGAAAAGATGGGCTGAAAGTGCATAACCCCTCCGCTTCCGCCCGCCCCCGGGCGGTGCTATAGCGCAGGCGTATTTTCCACCCCCGCCGTCAAAAGCGCGCCGTTCCCAAGAGGGCCTCCCCGTCATGGCAAAAATCAAGGTATCCAACCCCGTCGTCGAACTCGATGGCGACGAGATGACCCGGATCATCTGGCAGTACATCAAGGACAAGCTGATCAACCCGTTCCTGGATGTCGAACTGCTCTATTTCGATCTGGGCATGGAATACCGCGATGAGACCAACGACCAGGTGACCATCGACGCCGCCGAAGCCATCAAGAAGGTCGGCGTCGGCGTCAAATGCGCCACCATCACCCCCGACGAGGCCCGGGTGAAGGAGTTCGGCCTGAAGCAGATGTGGAAGTCGCCGAACGGCACCATCCGCAACATCCTCGGCGGCTGCATCTTCCGCGAGCCGATCATCTGCAAGAACGTGCCGCGCCTGGTTCCCGGCTGGACCAAGCCGATCATCATCGGCCGCCATGCCTATGGCGACCAGTACCGCGCCACCGACATCAAGTTCCCCGGCAAGGGCACGCTGTCGCTGAAGTTCGTCGGCGAGGACGGCACCGTGATCGAGAAGGAAGTGTTCAAGGCGCCCGGCGCCGGCGTCGCGATGGAGATGTACAATCTCGACGACTCCATCACCGATTTCGCCCGCGCCTCGTTCAATTACGGCCTGATGCGCAACTACCCGGTCTATCTGTCGACCAAGAACACGATTCTGAAGGTCTATGACGGCCGCTTCAAGGACATCTTCCAGGACGTCTTCGACCGCGAGTTCAAGAAGGAATTCGACGCCAAGGGCCTGACCTACGAGCACCGCCTGATCGACGACATGGTGGCCTCGGCGCTAAAATGGTCCGGCGGCTATGTCTGGGCCTGCAAGAACTATGACGGCGACGTGCAGTCCGACACCGTGGCCCAGGGCTACGGCTCGCTCGGCCTGATGACCTCGGTGCTGCTCACCCCGGACGGCAAGACCGTGGAAGCCGAGGCCGCGCACGGTACCGTGACCCGCCACTACCGCGAGCACCAGAAGGGCAAGGAGACCTCGACCAACTCGATCGCGTCGATCTTCGCCTGGACCCGTGGCCTCGCCCATCGCGCCAAGCTCGACAACAACGAGGCGCTGGCAAAGTTCGCCACCACCCTGGAGAAGGTCTGCGTCGCGACCGTCGAAGAGGGCTACATGACCAAGGACCTCGCGCTCCTGGTCGGCGCCGACCAGCGCTGGCTCTCGACCACCGGATTCCTCGACAAGGTATCCGACAACCTCGTGAAGGCGATCGCGGCCTGAGGCCGTCATCCTGGGAAGACAGGTGCGAGCATGACCGTGGCCCTTGTCAGAGCCGTCGTGCTCGCATCGTTCTCGCTCACCACGTCGGCGGCATTCGCTGCCGATCCCCTGCCCGACGCCGTCGCGGCGCCTGGCGAGTCCAAGATCCTCACCGTCCATGCCGAGGGCGTGCAGGTCTATGAGTGCAAGCCGGTCACCGACGGCAAGCTCGCCTGGTCGTTCCGCGAACCGATCGCCACCCTGATCGCCGACGGCCGCACGGTCGGCCGGCATTATGCGGGTCCGAACTGGGAGCATGTCGACGGCAGCGTCGTGACCGCCCGCACCGCCGGCAGCACACCCGGCGCCACCGCCGCCGATATTCCCTGGCTGAAGCTCGAGGTGATCGCCCATCGCGGCAACGGCCTCTTCTCCGGCGTCGCAACCGTGCAGCGGATCAACACCTCGGGCGGCGAGCTCAGCGGCGCTTGCGACAAATCAGGCGCGCTGAAGGGAGCGGCCTACTCGGCGGATTACGTGTTCCTGCGACGGGACTAAGCGTTTTCGAGCGAAGTGGATACCGGTTCGCGTGCAGAAAACGCGCCAAACGAAGAATCGAGGCCTCGTTCCGATTCAATCGGAATGAGGTTCTAGTCGCGGATGCCGCCGTCGATTTCGCGCGGCGCCTGGGCGATCTCTGCGGCGGCAAGGTCGCCGCCGGCCGCGATCGGGTCGGCAAGCCGCGCCTCGGCGGTCTCCCGGACATGCGCGGCGAGCGCCGGCATGCGCTCGATCAGGGCATGGAAGTCCTGCGCATCGAGCACCAGGAGCTTGGTCTTGCGCGCCGCCGTCACCGTGCCGGAGCGGCTGGTCCGCCGCAGCAGCGCGATCTCGCCGAAGAACGCGCCGTCGGAAAGCCGCACAAGCTGGCTCGGCAGGTCGATCTCGACCTCGCCCGCGGTGATGAAATACATCGATGACGCCGCATCGCCGCGCCGCACCAAGACCTCGCCGGCCTCGATGGTCTGCGACCGCAGCAAGCGCATGATGTCGGAAATATCGGCAGCGCCAAGATGTGAGAACAGCGGCACCCGCGCCAGCATGCCCCAGGTCACGACGAAGTCGCGGCGCCGGACCTCGTCGGCGAACGCGGTCGAGATGATCGCGACCGGCAGCGCGATCATCGCGAAGCCGACCACGATCGCGACCACCGTGACGGTCCGGCCGAGCGGCGTAATCGGGACGACGTCGCCGTAACCGACGGTGCCGAGCGTCACGATCGCCCACCACATCGCCTGCGGCATGGTGCCGAACTTGTCCGGCTGCACCCTGTGCTCGATGGCATAGAGCAGCGAGGCAAACAGCAGCACGGCGCCGGTCAGGATCACCACGCAGCCGAACAGCGTGCGCCGCTCGGCATGTAGCGCCGCCAGCAGCGAGCGCATCGCGGTCGAATAGCGCACCAGCTTGAGGAACGGCAGCATGCCGAACAGCACCAGCGCGGTCTTGTCGCCGGTCGCAAGCGCGACGGCCGACGGCAGGAAGGCCAGCAGGTCGATCACGCCGAGCGCCGAGAAGGCGTATTCCAGCCGCGCCCGCGCCGGCGTCATGTCGCGCAGCGAGTGGCCGACCACGCTCCAGAGCCGCGCGGCATATTCCAGCGCGAAGGCGATGACCGCCGCGATCTCGATGGTCGTCAGCAGCCAGCCGAACTGCGCGTCGATCTCGGGCACGGAGGCCAGGATCGCCGCCAGCACATCGACGGCGATGATGGCGACGATGACCCGGGCAAAGCGCAAGCCGCCCGAATGCGGCAGATCATCGCGTTCGAGCAGCTCGTAGAGACGGTCGCGCAGCCCGGGATCGCCGATCGTGGGCTTAAGCGGAGCCGTCGCCACGATCAGCCTCTCCGTCAGGCGCCAGCCGATGCCTGTTGGGTCATGGCCTGTTCGATCGCCGACAGCGCGGCGTCGGCCTTGGCGCCGTCGGGCCCGCCGGCCTGCGCCATGTCGGGCCGGCCGCCGCCGCCCTTGCCGCCGAGCACCTCGGAGCCCTTGCGCACGAGCTCGACCGCGTTGAACCGCGCGGTCAGATCGGCGGTGACGCCGACCACGATGCCGGCCTTGCCGTCCTCGGTGACGCCAACGATCGCGACCACGCCCGAGCCGATCTGCTTCTTGCCGTCGTCGACGAGACTCTTGAGATCCTTGGTCTCGACGCCCTCGACCGCGCGCGCCAGCAGCTTGACATTGCCGACCTCGCGAACGGCTGAGGCGGCGCCGTTCGACGCACCGCCGCCGCCCATCGCGAGCTTCTTGCGGGCGTCGGACAAATCGCGCTCGAGCTTCTTGCGCTCTTCCATCAGAGCTGTGATGCGCGCCGGCACGTCGTCGATCGTGGTGCGCAGCTCCAGCGCCGCGGTCTTGGCCAGCGCGATGGTGTCGTTGGCGTGCTTGCGCGCATGATGCCCGGTCAGCGCCTCGATACGGCGCACGCCGGACGCGACCGCGCCCTCGCTGGTCACGGAAATCATGCCGATGTCACCGGTGCGGCGGACATGGGTGCCGCCGCAGAGCTCGACCGACCAGCCAAGCGCGTTCTGGCCGTGATCGCGGGCGCCCTTGCCCATCGACACGACGCGAACCTCGTCGCCGTATTTCTCGCCGAACAGCGCGCGGGCGCCGGCCTCGCGGGCATCGTCGACGCCCATGACCCGGGTCGTGACCTCGTCATTCTCCAGCACGACATCGTTGGCGATGTCCTCGATCCGGGCGAGCTCTTCCGGCGTGATCTGCTTCGGATGCACGAAGTCGAAGCGCAGCCGGTCCGGCGTCACCAGCGAGCCGCGCTGCGCGATGTGATCGCCGAGCACCTGGCGGAGCGCCTCGTGCAACAGATGCGTCGCCGAATGGTTGGCGCGGATCGACGAGCGCCTGGTGTGGTCGACCTCGAGCTGTAATGCGGTGCCGACACCGAGCGTGCCCTGCTCCACCGTGCCGAGATGCACAAAGAGATCGCCGGCCTTCTTCTGCGTGTCGGTGACGCGGAACTTAACGCCCTCCCCGGTCAGCACGCCGGTGTCGCCGACCTGGCCGCCGGACTCGCCGTAGAACGGCGTCTGGTTCAAGACGATCGCGCCGCTCTCGCCGGCCTTGAGGCTCGCGACTTCGGCGCCGTCCTTGATCAGCGCCGTCACCGCGCCTTCCGCGCTCTCGGTCTCGTAGCCCAGAAACTCGGTCGCGCCGAGCTTCTCGCGCAGCGGGAACCAGATCGCTTCGCTCGCCGCCTCGCCGGAGCCCGCCCAAGACGCACGCGCCTTGATGCGCTGGCGCTCCATCGCGTCGGTGAACGCCGCCTGGTCGACGCTGATACCGCGCGACTTCAACGCGTCCTGGGTCAGGTCCAGCGGGAAACCAAAGGTGTCGTACAGGGTGAAGGCGGTGTCGCCGTCGAACATGTCGCCCTTCTTGAGGCCGGCGCTCTTCTCGTCGAGCAGCGACAATCCGCGCACCAGGGTCTTGCGGAACCGCGTCTCTTCCAGCCGCAGCGTCTCCTCGATCAGCTTCTCAGCGCGCACTAAGTCCGGATAAGCCTGGCCCATCTCGCGGACCAGCGCCCAGACCAGCCGATGCATCAGCGGCTCGCTCGCGCCGAGCAGCTGCGCATGGCGCATCGCGCGGCGCATGATCCGGCGCAGCACATAGCCGCGGCCCTCGTTCGACGGCAGCACGCCATCGGCGATCAGGAAAGCCGACGAACGCAGATGGTCCGCGATCACCCGGTACGACGCCACGTTCCGCGCGTTCGGCCCATGGCCGAGCGCCGACGATGCCGCATCGATCAGGTTGCGGAACAGGTCGCTCTCGAACACGCTTTCGACGCCCTGCAAGATCGACGCCATGCGCTCCAGGCCCATGCCGGTATCGATCGAGGGACGCGGCAGCGCCACGCGCTCCTCCTTCGTCACCTGCTCGTACTGCATGAACACCAGGTTCCAGAACTCCAGGAAGCGGTCGCCGTCCTCCTCAGGCGTGCCCGGCGGACCGCCCCAGATGTGCTCGCCGCGATCGATGAAGATTTCGGAGCACGGCCCGCACGGGCCGGTATCGCCCATCGCCCAGAAATTGTCCGAGGTCGCGATCCGTATGATGCGGTCATCCGAGAAGCCGGCGATCTTCTTCCAGTGGCCCGCCGCCTCGTCGTCGTCGTGGTAGACGGTGACGAGCAGCTTGTCCTTCTTCAGCCCGAACTCCTTCGTGATCAGGTTCCAGGCCAGCTCGATCGCGCGCTCCTTGAAGTAATCGCCGAACGAGAAGTTGCCGAGCATCTCGAAGAAGGTGAGATGGCGCGCGGTGTAGCCGACATTGTCGAGGTCGTTGTGCTTGCCGCCGGCGCGCACGCATTTCTGCGCCGTGGTGGCACGCTGATAGGGACGCTTCTCGATCCCGGTGAAGACGTTCTTGAACTGCACCATGCCGGCATTGTTGAACATCAAGGTCGGGTCGTTGCGCGGCACCAGCGGCGACGAGGCCACGATCTCGTGCCCGTTCGCCTTGAAGTAGTTCAGAAATGTCGACCTGATGTCGTTGACGCTGCTCATGTTCATCCAATCGGAAAAAGTGGCCGGCCAGCCGCAAAAAGGCGTCATTTTCCGGCCGAACGCTTTTAGACATTGCCAGCTGCGGTGTCCAGAAACTGTGCAGGCGGATCATGGGCTTGCCGCGGCAGCACAAAGCCCATTGGATAGTTGCTGCAGCTGCGTTGACAGTCTTGGTGGCGCCGTGTTTTCTACCTACCTATACCTAGTCACGTCGGGAGAGACCGGCCTTACCGCCGGCGCCGAAGGAGCAACCGCCCCGGAAACTCTCAGGCAAAAGGACCGCGTGACGTCTGACATCTGGAAAGAGACGCTGGGGTTCGCCCCGATGCGTCCGCCGACGGGATAATACTCTCAGGCACAGCGACAGATGGGGCTTTCTGCAGGTTTCTCAAGGGGAAATAGGTCCCCGGCGGGAACCGCGAGGCCCTGTGATGCTTGCGCGCGAAACCTCCCCGCTGAAACAGACCCCGCTGCACGCGCTGCACCTTGCGCGAGGCGCCAAGATGGTGCCGTTCGCCGGCTATGACATGCCGGTGCAATACGCGGCTGGCGTGCTGAAGGAGCACCTGCACACCCGCAAGGAAGCCGGCCTGTTCGATGTGTCGCACATGGGCCAGCTCGTGCTGAAGGCCAAATCCGGCAAGGTCGCGGATGCCGCGCTCGCACTGGAAAAACTGGTGCCGCAGGACATCGTCGGCATCGCGCCGGGACGGCAGCGCTACGCGCAATTCACCAACAATGACGGTGGCCTGCTCGACGACCTGATGGTGGCGAATTTCGGCGATCACCTGTTCCTGGTGGTCAACGCCGCTTGCAAGGCCGAGGACGAGGCGCATCTGCGCGCGAATCTCTCCGACGCCTGCGAGATCATCTCGCTGGCCGACCGCGCGCTGATCGCGCTGCAGGGCCCTAAAGCCGAATCGGCGCTGGCGAAACTTTGTGCAGATGTCGGTTCGATGAAATTCATGGATGCCGGTCCGCGCCGCGTCGGCGACGTCGACTGCTTCGTCTCGCGCTCCGGCTATACCGGCGAGGACGGCTTTGAGATTTCCGTGCCCGCGGACAAGGTGGAAGCCCTGGTCACCGCGCTGCTCGACAATCCCGACGTGTTGCCGATCGGGCTCGGCGCGCGCGACAGCCTGCGGCTCGAAGCCGGGCTGTGCCTCTATGGCCATGACATCGACACCACGACGACACCGGTCGAAGGCGCGCTGGAATGGTCGGTGCAGAAGGTTCGCCGCAGCGGCGGCGCCCGCGCCGGCGGCTTCCCCGGCGCCGACAAAATTCTCGCGCAATTCGCAGATGGCGCTGCGCGCCGACGGGTCGGCCTGAAGCCTGACGGCCGCGCACCGGTGCGCGAAGGCGCCGCGCTGTTCGCCGATGCCGGCTCGACCGAGCAGATCGGCAAGGTGACCTCGGGCGGCTTCGGCCCGAGCCTCAATGCGCCGGTTGCGATGGGCTACCTGCCCACGGCCCTTTCCGCCGTCGGCACCACCGTTTTCGCCGAAGTGCGCGGCCAGCGGCTGCCGCTGAAAGTCGCCGCTACGCCCTTCGTCCCCAATACCTACAAACGCTGAACGCCAAAGGATCGACCCCATGACGACGCTGTACACGTCCGACCACGAATGGCTCCGCATCGAGGGCGACGTCGCCACGATCGGGATCACCGACTATGCGCAGTCGCAGCTCGGCGACGTCGTGTTCGTCGAACTGCCCAAGGTCGGCCGCAGCCTGAAGAAGGCCGAGGCCGCCGCTGTCGTCGAATCCGTCAAGGCCGCCTCCGACGTTTACGCGCCGATCTCCGGCGAGGTGGTCGAGGTCAACGACGCGCTCGCCGCCGAGCCCGCGCTGGTCAATTCCGACGCCGGCGGCAAGGCCTGGTTCTTCAAGCTGAAGATTGCCGACAAGGGCGAGCTCGGCGGCCTGATGGACGAGGCCGCCTACGCCGCGCACACCGCCTAAAGGATCACTCCGAGGATCACGTCATGAACGCGCCCTTCAAGCCGATCAACGAAGCCGCCACCGATTTCGTCCGCCGCCACATCGGACCGTCGCCGCGCGACGTCAACGCGATGCTGGAGACGGTCGGCGCCGCGAGCCTGCAGGCGCTGATGAACGAGACGCTGCCGGCGTCGATCCGGCAGAAGGCGCCGCTCGATCTCGGCCGGGCGCTGAGCGAGACCGAGGCGCTCGCGCATATGAGCGAGCTCGCCGCGCAGAACCAGGTGTTCACCTCGCTGATCGGCCAGGGCTATTCGGGCACCATCCTGCCCGCGGTGATCCAGCGCAACATTCTGGAGAACCCGGCCTGGTACACCGCCTATACGCCGTACCAGCCGGAGATCAGCCAGGGCCGGCTCGAGGCCCTGTTCAATTTCCAGACCATGATCTGCGATCTCACCGGGCTCGACGTCGCCAACGCCTCGCTGCTCGACGAGGCGACCGCCGCGGCGGAAGCGATGGCGCTCGCCGAGCGCCACTCGCAGGTCAAGGCAAAGGTGTTCTTCGTCGACAAGGAGGTGCATCCGCAGACGCTGGCGGTGATGCGCACGCGCGCCGCGCCGCTGGGCTGGGCGCTGGTGGTCGGCGATCCCCTGACCGAGCTCGACAACGCCGATGTGCTCGGCGCGCTGCTGCAATATCCGGGAACGTCGGGCGCAGTACGCGACCTCAAGCCTGCCATCGCGTCGCTGCGCGCCAAGGGCGCGCTTGCGATCGTCGCGGCGGACCTGCTGTCGCTGACGCTGCTCGCCTCGCCCGGCGAGCTCGGCGCCGACATCGCGATCGGTTCGGCGCAGCGGTTCGGCGTGCCGATGGGGTATGGCGGACCACACGCCGCCTATATGGCGGTGCGCGACACGCTGAAGCGCTCGCTGCCCGGCCGCATCGTCGGCCTCTCGGTGGATTCGCGTGGCCAGCCCGCCTATCGCCTCGCGCTGCAGACCCGCGAGCAGCATATCCGCCGCGAGAAGGCGACCTCGAACATCTGCACCGCGCAGGTGCTGCTCGCCGTGATCGCCTCGATGTATGCGGTCTATCACGGTCCCGAGGGCCTGACCCATATCGCACGCAGCGTGCATCGTCGCGCCACCGTGCTTGCGGCCGGCCTGCGCAAGCTCGGCTTTGCGCCGACCAGCGAAGCGTTCTTCGATACCGTGACCGTCGAGGCAGGTAGCAAGCAGATCGAGCTCGTCACCCGCGCGCAGGCGGAACAGATCAACCTTCGCGTCGGCGCGACCACGCTCGGCATCGCGCTCGACGAGACCTCGACGCCGGAGACGGTCGAGGCGGTGTGGCGCGTGTTCGGCGGCAAGCTCAGCTATGCCGAGATCGAGGCCGGCGCGCACGAGGCGCTGCCGAAGGAGCTGCGGCGCACCAGCGCCTTCCTCAGCCATCCGGTGTTCAATACGCATCGTTCCGAGACCGAGCTGCTGCGCTACATGCGCAAGCTCAGCGATCGTGACCTCGCGCTCGACCGCGCGATGATCCCGCTCGGCTCCTGCACGATGAAGCTCAACGCCACCACCGAAATGATCCCGCTGACCTGGCCGGCGTTCGGCAATCTGCATCCGTTCGCGCCGGCGGATCAGGCCAAGGGCTATCACGCGCTGTTCAAGCGGCTGGAGCAATGGCTGTGCGACATCACCGGCTATGACGCAGTCTCGCTGCAGCCGAATTCCGGCGCGCAGGGCGAATATGCCGGGCTGCTGGCGATCCGCGGCTATCACCTCGCGCGCGGCGAGCCGCACCGCAAGGTGTGCCTGATCCCCTCCTCCGCGCACGGCACCAATCCGGCCTCGGCTGCGATGGTCGGCATGGAGGTCGTGGTCGTCGCGTGCGATGCGCGCGGCGACGTCGACGTCAATGATCTTCGCGCCAAGGCGGAGAAGCACTCCGCCAACCTTGCCGCGGTCATGATCACCTATCCGTCGACCCACGGCGTGTTCGAGGAGCATATCCGCGAGATCTGCGACATCGTGCATGCCCATGGCGGCCAGGTCTATCTCGACGGCGCCAACATGAACGCGCAGGTCGGACTGTCGCGGCCCGGCGATTACGGCGCCGATGTCAGCCATCTCAACCTGCACAAGACCTTCTGCATTCCGCATGGCGGCGGCGGCCCCGGCATGGGCCCGATCGGCGTGAAGGCGCATCTTGCGCCCTATCTGCCGGGCCATCCCGCAACCGACGGGGCAACTGCGCACGCCATCGGCCCGGTGTCGGCCGCGCCGTTTGGCTCGGCGTCGATCCTGACCATCTCCTACATCTACATCCTGATGATGGGCGGCGAAGGTCTGACGCGCGCCACCGAGATCGCGATCCTCAATGCCAACTACATCGCCGCACGGCTGCAGCCACACTTCCCGGTGCTGTACCGCAACGAGCGCGGCCGCGTTGCGCATGAGTGCATCATCGATCCGCGGCCGCTGAAGACGACCAGCGGCGTCACCGTCGACGACATCGCGAAACGCCTGATCGACTACGGCTTCCACGCGCCGACCATGAGCTTCCCGGTGGCGGGCACGCTGATGATCGAACCGACGGAATCGGAATCGAAGTTCGAGATCGACCGGTTCTGCGACGCCATGATCGCGATCCGGGGCGAGATCGCGGAGATCGAGAAGGGCCGCTGGGAGGTCGAGGCCTCGCCGCTGCGCCACGCGCCGCACACCGTGCACGACATCGCCGACGATGCCTGGAACCGGGCCTACACCCGCGCCGAAGGCTGCTTCCCGGACGGCGTGTCGCGGTCCGACAAATACTGGAGCCCGGTCGGCCGCGTCGACAACGTCTACGGCGACCGCAACCTGGTGTGCTCGTGCCCGCCGGTCGAGGATTACGCGCAGGCGGCTGAGTAAAGCGCACCATTGTTGCAGCTACGTCGTGCTGCGTCTCTGACGCGTGATTCACTCGGTGTCATTCCGGGGCTCGCGAAGCGAGAACCCGGAATCTCGATCCACGACTTCCGGATTCCGGATTCGCGACTTCGTCGCGCCCCGGAATGACGGACTGGCCCGCCCGCGGCAGGAGGAAACATGCGCGAGGAATTCTGGTTCCATTTCCCGGTCCGCGTCCGCTATTCGGAGGTCGACGCGCAGGCCGTGGTGTTCAACGCCCACTACCTCACCTATTTCGACACCGCCATCACCGAATATTTCCGCGCGCTCGGCTACGACTATCTCGGCGAGGTGGCGCGGACCGGCATCGACTTCCACACCGTGAAATCGGTCGTCGAGTACAAGGCTCCGATCCGGTTCGACGAGGACATCGAGGTCTGCGTCCGGGTCGCCAAGATCGGCCGCTCCTCGATCAATCTTGCGCTCGCGATCTTCGCCAAAGGCTCCGATGACCTGCGCGCCACCGGCGAGATCATCTGGGTCGCGACCGACCAGAAGACCCATCAGTCGGTCGCGGTGACCGAGGATTTGCGGGCGCTGATCGCGAGCCGGGAAAAGGCGCTGGCGTAGAGATCAGAACGTCGCGTGCTGGCGTCGCTCGAACAAGCCTTACGGAGCGACGAGAGTGCGGCTCTCGGCGTCCCAGCGCCACAGCCGCTCATTGGTCAGTTCGGTGCCGCCCCACCAGCGATGGATCGTGTTGTACTGGCTGAAGTCGAGCTCGCGATCCGACACTTCCTGGCCGAAATCGGTGAGCGACAGCCGACTGTCCCGGTGTCGGTTGTTTCGGGCCTTCAGATCGTCGGGCGCTTCGATCTCCGCGGGGAATCCGGTCAGAACCGGTGATGGACAATAGGCGAGCCGGTCCAGGATCAGCTCCGCTTCCTGAAAATCGAACACGCCGCGTTCCCGGTTCAGCTCGTTTGAAAGGACCTGTGGGCTTGTCTCGCCGTCGGCGACGAGATCCAGCATCCGCAGTTCGGACGCGCCGAGGCCGGTGTCTTGCCCGGGTAGCTCCTCCAGCAACGCAATCAGCGCCGCGCGGAGCTGCGGGATGGCCGACAGATCCTGCATGAGAAGGTCGAAACAGGGCTCGGGCGTCGGAGCGCGATAGGCATTCCAGGCGCGACCGGCCAATTCCAGCCGATCATCGGTCACCGCAAGTGCAGGCAATCGCCATTTCGCCAAGCTCTCGCCTCGGTACCCGCCGATCTCGACATCGGTCTGGACCAGCTTGAGCTTCGCTACGATGTGGCGGTGCGGGCGGAGCACGTCGAGCAACCAGGCCAGCACCAACTGGTCATTCGGCTGGGGATCAGCCCATAGCTCGACGCTATCGCAACGCTCGCACAACTCGACAAGCCCAATGTCCCGACCGATCGAGCCGGTCCATCTTGAACTGGCGAAGTCGAGCCAGTGCGTGTCGAAATCGACATGCTTTGCGGAACGCGGTTCCAGCAGGGTCGTGAGGTCATCCGACGAGGGCATTTTCCCCCAAACGAAGCGCGGCCTCAACCCGACGACGATGTCCGCCCTTCCCGCCTGCCTCAGGCGATAGCTCGCGAGTTCACTTGTCGCCAGGATCAGACTTGTCACGATGCTCTCCGGCTACGCGCGATGGCATCAGCACCGCAAGCTGAGGATCAACTGCTTTACAAAAGACACACAAAACCAAACGGGCGCCGAAGACGTCGGCAACTCAACGTCCTCAGCGCCCGCTTGCAGCGAAATGATTGAGACTTACTCCTCCGTCGGCTCCTCGCCCTCGGCGTCGCGTTCGGGCGTGCCGGCGAGGATCTGCTCGGAGATCAGGCCGGAGTTCTGCCGGATCGCGGCTTCGATCTTGGCGGTGATGTCGGGATTCGACTTCAGGAACGCCTTGGAATTCTCGCGACCCTGGCCGAGCCGCTGGCTGTCATAGGAGAACCAGGCGCCGGACTTCTCGACGATGCCGGCCTTGACGCCGAGGTCGAGGATCTCGCCCATCTTGGAAACGCCCTCGCCATACATGATGTCGAACTCGACCTGCTTGAAGGGCGGCGCCAGCTTGTTCTTCACCACCTTGACGCGGGTGGTGTTGCCGACGACTTCGTCGCGCTCCTTGATAGCGCCGATGCGGCGGATGTCGAGACGAACCGAGGCATAAAACTTCAGCGCGTTGCCGCCGGTGGTGGTCTCCGGCGAGCCGTACATCACGCCGATCTTCATACGGATCTGGTTGATGAAGATCACCATCGTGTTCGACTTGTTGATCGAGGCGGTGAGCTTGCGCAGCGCCTGGCTCATCAGGCGGGCCTGCAGACCCGGCAGCGCATCGCCCATCTCGCCCTCGAGCTCGGCCTTCGGCACCAGCGCCGCGACCGAATCGATCACCAGCACGTCGACCGCGCCGGAGCGCACCAGCGTGTCGGCGATCTCGAGTGCCTGCTCGCCGGTGTCCGGCTGCGAGATCAAGAGCTCGTCGATGTTGACGCCGAGCTTGCGCGCATAGACCGGATCGAGCGCGTGTTCAGCGTCGATGAAGGCGCAGATGCCGCCCTTCTTCTGGCCTTCCGCCACCGTGTGCAGCGCCAGCGTGGTCTTGCCCGACGATTCCGGCCCGTAGATTTCGACGATGCGCCCCTTCGGCAGGCCGCCGACGCCGAGCGCGATATCGAGCCCGAGCGACCCCGACGACACCGTCTCGACATCCATCGAACGGTCGTTCTTGCCGAGCTTCATCACCGAGCCCTTGCCGAACTGGCGCTCGATCTGGGAGAGCGCGGCTGAGAGGGCCTTGGACTTGTCCATGGAGGATCCTTCGACGATACGCAGTGCGGTGGCGGACATTTGGGATGTGCTCCTTATGGCGGGGATTCGCTAGCGGGAAAACGGGCGATGAGATCAGGCGGAAATGCGTTGTTGATTGGAACCTCGTACCACGTTTGTTCTAAGTTCGCAATATGTTCTTTCGAGCAGACCGGTGCTGGCCTGTTTCCATCCCTAGTGGCCTGCTTTGATTTTTGGAGTGGCCTAGTTTGGGTTTAACCCCGCCTCAACCAAGGGTTAGCCGATGTTCTCGGTAGGACTACTGAACCGCGCGGTGGATGTTCTCACCATAGCAATGGTTATGGTCCGCCAAGTGTTCGCTATCCCCAGCGGACGAGTGTTACCGGGTGTTCTCCGTGGGGGAACGAAGTTCCGCGCGGAGGCGGAAAAAGAGGGCCAAATGGCGGGATTAGAGGTGCCCTTGATCTAACTCAATCGGCCGCACCTGGCCCGGCTCAACCCTCCGGGCATGAAGGAACCCGTCAAGCCTGAGGAGGAGCCAAAGCGCCCCACGCGTTTAGAGGAGGCTCGGCGCATCATCGAGGAGTATGCCAAAGACCTTCGCGAAATCATAAAGAAGCTTCGCGAGCGCCTGCACTGAGCCTCGCCTCAGTTTGAAATCAGTGAGGCTTTGGAGCGTCTTTCGGCGCTGGCACGCTAGCGTTCGGGTCAATACCGCAGCGCTTGGTTTGATAGCCATGCCAATCGATACCGATCCCCTTTTTCTTTGCGGGGTGGTTGTATTCCGCTTTGTACTGCGCCCGGCACTCCTCCATGGTCATGGCGTTGGCGGACGAAGTGAACAAGCCGATCACAGCAACGATAACCAGACAGCGACCCATGGAATATCCCCATCTTTTGGTTAGCCGCCGTAGCTCGGGCACACAATCGGCAACGGCTTTGCACCGGGCTTTCGGCGCTCATAGCCACGGCAGTAATTAGCGATGCACGCCTCGTTTCTGTGGCCCATGCATGCATCGCACCTCGCGACGCAATCTTCATACGTCACACCGGGGCGATGCTCATCAATAAGCCGCTTCGGCTTCTCTTGCTGCTGAGCTATAGCCGGAAGCGCAGCCAGAACCAGAGCAAGCAATGCGATGCCGGATTTCATGGTCGATCCTCCTAGCTCGTGGAGGACTGTTAATCTGACATGCCGCTGCGGAACTTGACGCAGATCAAGAGGCGCTGAGGCCGCCTCAGTTGGCGGCCCCGGATCAGAACGTCTCGACGAGTTACGTTGAGCGGCAAAACCTTTCGCTGCGCATGTCGTCGCGCCGGTTCACTCGCCTCACCAATGGCTTTTCAAAGAACTTGGAGAACCATATCGCGGCCGTCGCGCTGTACGTCTGCCACTATAATCTCTGCCGCACCCATGAAGCCCTGCGCACGACGCCAGCGAAGGCGCTGGGCGTCACCGAGAAGGCGTGGAGCATTGCGCGGCTTGTGGACGCTGCGCTCTCTGTGGCTCCCGCGCTGCCCACGGAGACGCCTCCGGACCGGCGTCGGAAGTTCGTAGTAATCGAGGGAGGAAAGCGGTGAGTCAAAATGACTCACCAAAAACTCTTGCTGAATCAATGATTCTGTTACTCTGCGGTCAGCAAGGAGATTCGCATGGCGGACGCCACGTACAATTTGAATGGTGGGTTCAAGCCTACAATGAAGAGGTTCGCTGATCTCAGCGGACCTGATTTTTTTCCAACGCCACAGTGGGCGACATTTGCCCTTATCGACAACGAGAAATTCAGCGGCGACATTTGGGAAAGCGCGTGCGGCGATGGCAGCATGTCTAAGGTGCTGGAGCAGACAGGGCAATCCGTTCGCAGCTCCGATCTGTACGATCGCGGCTATGGAGAAGCCGGATTTGATTTCCTCGCGCCTCAGTGGTCCGCCGACAATATCGTGACCAATCCGCCGTACAATTGCGCTGAGGGATTTGTTGCGAGTGGCGTCAAACACTCGAATAGAAAGTTCGCGCTGCTTCTGCGCCTTGCCTTCCTTGAAGGGGCTAATCGCGCAAATACAATTTTCGCCAAAATCCCGCCCGCGCGCGTTTGGGTTTTCAGCGAGCGCATTACCTTCTACCCAAGCGGCGTAGAGCCGAAAGGTAGCGGCACGACAGCGTATGCTTGGTTCGTCTGGGACAAGGACGCGCCGGGCAGAACCGAATTGAAATGGTTCAAGCCCGGCTATAAGGCGAAGTTTGCTTAGTCTTTCCCGGGGAGCGCGAGTCCGCCCGGGATTTGTACAAGTCGTCCTTCGTAGATCGCGTTGCCGGGAGACGCTTTGTGAGAGGTGATATTACGCACCTGCTGCTCCCAAACGGCTTCGTTGGGGCGCGTTTCGCTTTGCTTTAAGTCTTCTTCTGAAAGAACGATCTGGTTTGGAATTTCGGCAATCAGTTCCTTGATCGTGGCCCGTCCGGTAGCGCTGGACTTCAAAATCGCTTCGGCGGCCTTGGCAACTTCATCCTCAGTAACCCGAGACATGCTTCCTCCATGTGGTAGAGTCCACAAGTAGGCTCGACTTCTGGTAGTTGGAGTCAGTAAAACTACGGAAGGGGTCAGTGGCCTGTTTTGTTCTGGCGAGTGGCCTGTTTCGGCCAGTACCAGCAGACCGGTGCTGTCCGTCTTTAAACCCCCGTATCCTCATTTGATTTTGAGAGTGTCCTAATTCCGATTAAGCGAACGGAAACCGTAGCTTGGCCGATGTTCTCAGTAGGACTACCGAGGCGCCCCATCGGATGTTCTATCCCCGTCCCGCCTTTGACCGAGATCACGGAATTTAATCTTGAGAGAACGAACCGGGGGCAACGGAACGTGATACGATAGCACCATCACCGGCCAAGGCTTTGCCCGTAGGCGTCGGTGGCTGAGAGACCAACAGCGCTCCCGCCTGCATAGGAAGGGAGCGCGGCCATGCCGAACCATTCCACAATAGCGCACCGCGAGATGCAGCTTCGCCATCTGGAGCAAGCCGAGCGGCATATTGCCCAAGGCGAACGACACATTGCCGAGCAAGAGGGACTGATCGAGCACCTTGCCAATCACGGGCACGATCTAGCGGAAGCGAAGAAGCTTCTGGATAACTTCTACTCATGCCAGGTTTTGCACGTTCAGCACCGCGACCGAATCCGCAGAGAGCTGGGAGAGTAGGGCCACCTCAGTTGACGGCCTATTCTCATCTAGCGCACGATTAATTTCCTAGCGTGGCACAAACTGCACTTTGTTTTGGTGGTCATCCCGAGTTAGATTCCAATCTCACGCAGAGGTTGCGTCATGACCAGTGACCTACTTTTTAGGGCGAGCATTGTGGTGCTGGGGCTGTGCCCCATTGCTATCGCTGCGATTGCAATATTCATGTGAGAAAGCGGCCGCCTCACTTGGCGGCCTCTTTCATTACAGGCCCTTCCCGTCGGATCGCTGCGACATATGACGTGAATCCCGGTCGCGTGAATGAGGTGCTGAAAGGCTCTCGACATCGCGGCAGTCGAGAAGCGGCGCTATCTCGCAGGTCAGCTTGAACTATGAAGCCCGGCGCGAGCCGGGATTTTTCTTGGCCCAAAGAACGGCCCCAGCGAGGGGGTACACGCTGAGGCCAAGGCGGTTGGATCATCCATGAGATGACAGGCTCATCACATAAACAGGGCGCCTATACCTACGATGAGCGCTACGAACGATATCGCCGCCAACGCCATGAAGCCGTACTCGACGCCGTCGTGGTGACTGAGCCTGAACATACAGAGAGCTTGCGCCACGGTCTTCGTGTCCGCATTAAAGTAGGCATGTCAGCGATAGCGCCCTAATTGCGGTTCCAGGCTTAACTTAAGCGAAGATTTTTGAAACGATTCCCTCGATGCCGCTTTTATTGCTCATGCAACAGGCGACCGAGGTTCATCTAGTCCGAGTGACGACCGATGACGGCGAGGTCCAAATCTGGCTCGCCGCGACCTCGCGCGAAGAAGCCGTTGACCGAGTGCTGGATGCAATCCCGGAGGGATGGGCTGTTAGCCTCATTCAGCGACAGCTGGCCGCCGATCACATCCCAATTCTCAACATGGCGGCCGGAGAAGTGCGCCGGCATCAGGTATCCTGAAGAAACGGCCCCAGCGCGTTGGAACGAACGCTGAGGCCGCCTCACCGCGCCGCCACTGGGCAGGGACCACTCCGAGTGTTGCGGCCCCAGCCGAACTGGATTTCTACATAAACAAACGGCCCCAGCACCCCGACAGGGAGGCTGAGGCCGAGGAGCGCCCGTGGGGTAGGGAAAGATTCTGGACACCCCCACCTCAAGCTAGAACCTCCATGGCGCGGAAGGGCATTTGCATAAGTGAATGAGTGTCCTGATTTCCCCAAGCGAGTGTCCCAACTAGGACAGCACCAACAGACCGGTGCCGGCCTGTTTCCATCCACAGTGGCCTGCTTTGATTTTTCGAGTGGCCCGGCTTGGGTTTAACCCCGTCGTAACCAAGGGTTAGCCGATGTTCTCGGTAGGACTACTGAGAAGGCCCTCAGATGTTCTGGCCCCATAATTTCCTGCGGGTCGCGATCTGTTCTCGCGGAATCTTTACTGGAACAATTGACCCGGCAGTGCCCTTATTTGGGGGCCCCCAGCCAGACAGGTAGCCCCCCGACTGCTGGAGGAAAACCCGCCTCCGGGACGGGTTGGCGGCCCCCTGTTGGGGCCGTTTAAAATTCCGTAGTTCTCCGGCCAAGAACAAAGTTCCGGCCATGCGACGCGCCTTGCGCCCGAAGTTCCCCTGATAATCAACAAGTTAACCTGACAGGCGCGATGGCGTCCGATAACGGCTGGCACAATCTGCATACTACCTTCGTACCCCTCCTGAGCGCTGGAAAAACTCCGTAGCGTTCGACGGAAGACTCGGGTTCCGCCAGCGTTCGTAACATTGGCCTGCTCCAAGCAACGCGAATTGCGCGGCGCCGGGCAGGCAACATGGCTGGCGACCGTTCCGTGGCGACGCTGCCGGCGGACGAATCCTTTCCGGAATCCACAACGACGGCCCGAACGGGCGCGGCCTTTCACACGATCTTTTTACGGGTGCTGATCATTACTACAACTAATAGTTTAAATATCGACGACCGCCCTTCAATCGCAGAACCGTTACAAATGATCCACAGGGGCGTCGAGTTCAGCGTCACTCAGCTGATGGCCGGCGTCTGGAAATGGCGCTTCCAGATCGGCGATCGCGTCTTCACGGGCAAGACCGAAGCAAAGCTCGATCTTCTGGCGATCCGCCGCGTGCAGCTGCGGATTGATCGCGAGCTGAACAATCTGGGGCGGGAACGGACCCGCGGCAGCAATGGGGACTGAGGCACAGTCTATCGTGCACGCCCCGGTGCCCTGACGCGCTGGCCTGCAGAGCTTCGGTTCTAATTAAAATTAGAACACACGAACCGGCGCCCGCTTCGCTCGAAAACGCTTCAGTCCGCGCTGGCCAGCCGCCGCATCGTGAACTCGATGTCGCCGCCGGGGAGCTCGCGCCAGCTCTCGACGGCGCTCATATAGGCCGCCTTCGGGTAGCGCTTGAGAAAGTCACGCGCCCTCACGCGGGCCTGATCGCGTGGCAGGCTGAAGGTCTCGCGCAGATAGCCGTCGTCCGGCTTTCGCCGCTCGGCCATCCGGCTGGCGAGATCGCGCGGACGAGACACCATTGCCGCAACTCCGGACCAATTGACGACACCCCCAATATAGGGGTGGCGGCGGGAGAATCCGAGTCGGAGGGAGGCGGACGAGGTCGCCCCGAACGGGCGTTACTGGCTACGCGGCGCGGCGCTTCCCGGCTGCGCCGAGCTTCCGGTCTTGGTCTTCGGCTTGGCGGGATGGGCGGCCGCCTTCGGCGGATCGCTGCGCACGACGCCCCAGGGATCGGACGATCCCTTGGCATCGGGAATCTTGCTGAGCGAGTCCTTGTAGGCCTTGTCCCTGACCGCGTCCTGCTCCTTCTCCTCCTGGGTCCTGGTCTTGACCTCAGGCATCAGGTTGACGTTCGGCATCTGCGCATAGGCCGGCGCCGACAGCAGCACCGCAACCGCAACTGCGCTCAAAACTCTCATAAGAACACTCCCTGCATTTTCGTCGGCGGTATATCACCGCAACAAAGCCGTCGCCAAGCGCGCCTGCCCCGGCCCCGAACATGATGCGTTTCCGCGGAATCGCATCATGTTCTCATCTCTTTGTTTGAGCATGATCTTTTTCGGAAAACCGGTTTCCACTTTTCCGGATCATGCCCCTAGAGATGGTCTGACTTGCAGGATTTCGGCGACTGCATCCAGTCGTCCCAGATCGGACCGCAGCGCGTGCAACCGCTGAGCGCAAGTCCGATCGCAATCACGCCGCCGAGCACCACCAACCTGCGGAACATGTACGCCCCCACCACTCGCGAGCAGGCGACTGGGCGCCGAAACTGGGGCATTTTCAAGCCGGGCACGGCGCTTGCAGCGCAGCGCAGTGCGCGTCGGAGCGCAGCGCAGTGCGCGTCGGAGCGCAGCGCAGTGCGCGTCGGAGCGCAGCGCAGTGCGCGTCGGAGCGCGAGCACGCGTCGGACGGGCTGCCGGCGCGCACTGGTTTGACCGGGCGGCCGCGCAAATTACAGTGCGCAACAAAGCAGAAAAGGAATCGATCAAATGACTTTGGCGATGAGCTGGGACGAGTGGACGCAGCACGACGGGACGGCGCTCGCGGAGCGCGTCAGGTCCGGCGAGCTGACGCCCCGTGAGCTGGCGTCGCAGGCAGCCAGCGCCGTCACCAAGGTCGATCCCGCGCTCTCCGGAGTCGTCGAGCTGTTCGACGATGTGATCGCCGATCCGGCGCGCGACGGCGCCGACCTCGACGGCCCGTTCGCCGGCCTGCCCTTCCTGATGAAGGACCTCGGCCCGACCCTGAAGGGACGGCTGCAGGAGATGGGCTCGCTGATGATGCGCGGCAATCGCGCCGCGGCGGATACCTTCCTGACCGCGAAGATGCGCAAGGCCGGGCTCAATTTGATCGGCCGCACCACGACGCCGGAGTTCGGGGTCTGCAGCTCGGCGGAAAATCCCGCGGTCTATGTCACGCGCAATCCCTGGAACACCGACTACACCACCTGCGGCTCGTCGGCAGGCAGCGCGGCGATGGTCGCCGCCGGTGCGGTGCCAATCGCGCATGCGACCGACGGCGGCGGCTCGATCCGCATTCCCGCCGGGGTCAACGGCAATATCGGCCTGAAAGTCTCGCGCGGCGTGTTCTCGCTCGCGCCGCATCTGTCCGATCTCACCGGGCTGGTCTCGATCCAGGGCTGCCAGTCGCGCACGGTGCGCGACACCGCTGGCTTCGTCGATGCCTGCCGGGGACCTGCGCCCGGCGAGTTCATGCCGTTCTGGACCTCGCCCGAGCCATATGCCGCGATGATCGCGCGCGACCCCGGCCGGCTCAGAATCGCGCTGTCGCACACCTGGGGCGACTATCGCGCGACGCCGCACATCACAGCCGAACTCGAACGGGTCGGCCGCTTCCTCGAAGGCCTCGGCCATCAGGTCGATTACGCATTGCCGTCGATCGACTACCGGGATGCCTTCGCGGCACAGACCACCTGCTACATCGGCAATTTCGCCGTCGTGATCGGCAACATGCTCGCCGCGCGCGGGCTGGAGCGGCCGCCGGCGGAGCTGATCGAGCCGATCAACATCCGCATCTGGGAGCATGGCCGCGACTTCAGCTTCGCCGATCGCGCACGCATGCAGGCCGTCTTCAACACCACCTCGCGCGGCTTCGGCGCCTTCTTCGAGGACTGGGACATCATCCTGACGCCGATCACGGCACTGCCGACGCCGAAGGTCGGCACCACGGAATATCTCACCATCAGCGACAATCCGTCGGTGCTGGACTGGTTCGGCAATCTCTGGCGCAACTTCGCCTTCACGCCGCTCGCCAATCTCTGCGGCATCCCCGCGATCTCGCTGCCGCTCGCGACCAACGAGCACGGCCTGCCGCTCGGCATTCAGGCGATCGGAAAGCAAGCGAGTGACGGGCTGTTGCTGCAGCTCGCCGCCCAGATCGAACGGGCGATCGACGGCAAGTGGAATGCGGGCAACACGCCGGCCGTGCATGTCACGCGCAACTAGAACAAGATAGATAACATCAACAGAGGGAACGGGACGTCATGCAGCAGCAAGCCGGGGAATTCGGGATCGACGACGCGAAACGCGTGCTCGGCGACGTCTTTGCGCCATGGGTGCAGGACCTCAATCTGGCGGTCGAGCAGTTCGACATCACGCCGCCTGCCGGCGATGCCGACTGGCAGCCCGGCGCCATCCTGCGCATGCCGTTTTCCGAGCGACTGTGCCGCAATGGCGGCATCGTCTGCGGCCAGGCGCTGATGGCGTTCGCCGACACCGCGATGGTGCTCGCCAACCTCGCGGCCAACAAGGGCTACCGGCCGATGACGACGGTCGACCAGACCACGCATTTCATGCGCGCGGTGACGGCGTCCGACGTGCTGGCCGACGCCCGCGTGGTCCGGCTCGGCCGCACCATGAGCTTCGGCCGCGTCACGCTATCTTCTGCCACCGACAACAAGCCGGTGGCGATGGTGTCGAGCGCGTTCGCGATGCTGCCGGGATAGGCCCCTCGCATCATGGCCGGTCTATCTCATCCTGAAGGATGTGAATGTATGGCGGAGGAGCGGCACTAAACATTCAGTGTCGTCCCGGCGAAAGCCGGGACCCATAACCACCGAAGACCATGTTGCGCAGGGCTGCGGCCACAGCCTTCCTCAACAATTGAATCCTGTGGTTATGGGTCCCTGCTTTCGCCTTGCTTTCGCAGGGACGACGTCGGACATGTTGTCCCGCCTTCAATCCCGTCATCCTGAGGAGCTTGCGCAGCAGGCGTCTCGAAGGACGAGGCTACCAGCCCGGCCTCACGGTTCGCCTGGCGATGCGAAGCATCGTACAGAGACACGCGTTCCGCGCTCCTCACCATGAGGGTTCAGGCCAATCACGCTGCAAGATTTACTTGCCGAGCACGGCCTCCGCCGCGTTGACGATGCTGATGGTCGGATTCTTTCCGCAAAAGGTGCCGAACTTCTTGGCGTTCTCGGTGAACACGTCGGTGTCGATGATCGCCTCGTCGGAGTCGCCCTTGTACCAGCCGTCCATCCAGACCAGCACCATCTTGATGGTGTCGTCGCCACCTTCGACGAACTGTTTGCAGGTCATGGTCGAGAGATCGAGGACGGTGGCGCTGGCCGGTGCCGACGACAGAGCGAGCGCGGCGGCGAGCATGATCGAGGCAGTGATCTTCATCGCAATCTCCATGGGCAATGATTTGGAATGAACAGGTCGCCGGAAGCCCGGCGGCTCCGCTCGCGACCTCGTAAGCGAAGCGTCGCGACGAACGCAAGCACGGCATCGCGCAAATCAGTCCGCACATCGCTTCGCTGCACGGATTGAGAATTCGTGTTTCTGATTTGCGACGGCGCCCGCGCTAAAGCGTGATGAGAACAGGGCGTGTAGTCGAGAATCCAGTGTATGCGAGCGGGGATAGCGAGGTCGGTGTCGCTCTCAAAAGCCGATACCGGCGATGCTGTGGTGAATGTCCGCTCAGGGCCCAATACCAGTCCTGCGGTTCAAAAATGGCGCGATCACACTCCGCGCCGAATGACCTTCCAGGTAAGAGAGCCGGCAAGGAAAAGTGACATAGAACAGAATGCTATCGTCCCCCAGACACGGACATTAGGGCTTGTCTCATTCAGCCAAACAAGTGCCGCCAAGCACAGAAACGCAGGGATTGCGCACGCCTGTGTCACAACAAACCGGCGGCGCAGTGCGCGCGGAGCGCGGGAGCTCCAGACGAAGCCATCAACCTCGAACCTGCGGGAAATCGTATCCACCGGCTCTTGGGGATACCACTTTCCCAGCTCGCTCATGACGGACATGAAACCCCATCCGGCAATGCCGATTAGCACAATGGCGAGTAGGCATAAAATGAGCGACATCTCGCTTCTCCAGTCGCTAGCTATCGAGCGCGTCAAACATTGATAGTCCGCTTCGGGTCAAAGGCGCCGTTTTAGCAATCAGTCGGGTACTTCCGGTCTACCCCAATGAACGGACATCTTCAGAGCCGGTCGCCATATCTCAAACTTGCCACTTCCAGGATTCGCAGCACGCCTCAGAAGTAGACGTTCGCGTTACACGGACCGGCCGCGACACCATCTGGTATCATGCCCTGCCGCAGGACATCGCCGCTGGTGGCAGATATGCGCCACCCACGATGAACATGCTGCCGCTCGGCGCCCGCGCTTGAACTCCTAAGCCGTCCCTGCCGGCCAAGCTGGAGACCCAGCTTGCGTACCTTCAAGATTCCGCTCTACACTCTTTGAGTGTATCGACACGCTAAAGTATTCACAAGTTGTGTCTCGCAATTAACGGGACATTAACCTGCGGCTCAAGCGCGTACCATGGCCTTGTCGGACAGGAATGGATCAGCCCCATGTGGAAAGACCCCATCAAGAGCACGCCTTCGATCATCCAGACCGATTTCGGGCCCTTCGGGCAGAGCCTGCCCGGGGACGGTGAAGCCTATTGCGGCCCGACGTCGATGGTCATGGGCCTTTACTGGCTGTCGGCAAACGGCTTCACGCAGGTTGCTCCTGTGGTCTACAACGGCGAGGACGACCCCGTGGCGATCAACCTGGAAAGAGTGGTCGCGGGCTTGATGCGGACGTCGAGCGAGAGCGGCAGCTTCGTGGACGGCATGACGAGCGGGATGGCCGACTATCTGTCGGCCTGCGGAATCGGGCCTGATCTCTATAATTTGGCGAGCACTTCTAATCCGGACCTCGCGTGGCTCGCCGATCAGTTGGCCCCGAACGTGTCCGAGAGTCCGCAGACGATCGTCTTGGCCAATTTCGCGGTTGGCTGGTATTCCGTTTCCCAGACGACGAAGGAATACATGGAAAATGACGGCGGCCATGTCCTCGCGCCGCTCACGGTGAACCTGACGGGCGACACGATCACCATCAACAACGCTTTCCCCGCCTCGTTCGAGAACGTACCCAACCTCCCGTCTAGCAATCCGCAGACCGTCCAGATCGCGCAGATGCCCAGCGGATGGACGCTGGAAAATCTGCCGCTACCCTCCGAAGACTACAGCCAGGTCGTCACCGACGCGCTCACCGGGTGGGGCGTCTACGCCGTGCTCTGGCAGGGGCAAGCTTGGGCGATCTCGCAGTCGGCGCTGCCCTCGACATCCGGATATGAACCCAGCACCTGGACGATCAACCAGCCTAAGGTCATCAACACGAACGGTGGCACGCTGACCGTCGTCGCGCCGATCTCCGGGCTGGGCGGCCTGCACAAATACGGCGAAGGCACGCTCCTGCTCACCAACACGAACCAGCTGATAGGACACAACACCGTAGGCGCGGGGACGCTGGCAAGTACCCGGACATCGGGCACACCATTTGGCAGCTTCAGAGTGACGGTGACGAACGGCGGAATACTCGAGCTTCGTTCGGACGGCGCGACGGTCGATGTGCAGATCGCCTCGGGATCTCTGGCGACGTTCGTCATCGGCTCTACGGGAGGCGCCTTGCAACTTTCCGGAAGCGGCAACTATCGCGTCGTAATCGGGGGCAATGACGACGGTACCCTGACGAACATTGTCCGCAACTCCGGCGGAACGCTTGTTATCGTGCCGGGCGGCGGCATGGCCCAGCTTGGGCTGACGCAACAGGTGTTCGTGGCAGGAACGGGAGCAAACCTGCCCATCATTATGAACGGGATCGTCGCTCCCTACATTCTCGGAGAGGACGACGACGCGGCCAGCTCGGGCAAGTTCCTGACCTATTCGCCCTCCGGGGGCTTCGCGAGCGCGGCGACGGTGTCGTCGACGGATGTCAGCATCAACGACGTTCCGGCCGATGCCGTCTACGAGGTCGTCGACAGTCAGGCGGTCGAGAGCGGCGGTGTGCCGCAGGTGGCGGCGCTCGAAGTGAACGGCGGGGCGATTACGGGCGGCGATGCGAGCATTCTGGTCGGAAGCCAGGCGAGCGGCGACGCCGCGGGCCTCATCATGAACGGCGGCAGCATCGCTACTGCGAGCCTTTCGTTCGGCGCGGCAGAAGGCCTGATCTACACCAATGCTACCGGCGGTAGTTCGCAGATCGCAGCCGCCATCGAGGGATCGGCGGGCCTGACGATCTTCGGTCCCGGCACGCTGACCCTGAGTGCAGACAGCAGCGGCACGCTTTCCGGTCTGATCAGGGTCAATGGGGGTACGCTGATTGCCGGCGGTACCGGTGGATCAGCAACGGGTGCCGGCGAGGTGCTGGTATCCTACGCGGCGACGCTGGAGGTCGCCGGCACGGTGACCGGCACGGTTGTTGTCGGCGAGTCGGGCACACTGTTCATGAACGGTGGGACGGTCTCGGGCCCGGTCACCATTGCAGCGACCGGCACCGATTCGCCTGCTCCCGGCGGCATGCTACAAGGGAGCGGAACAATCAGCGGGACCACCTCGATCAGCGGCATCATCCAGTCAGGCCCGCAGGCTGGCCTAATCACGTTCACCGGCGAGACCACTATGACCGGCGACGCGAGCTTCTATTGGCGGCTGCAGAAGCTCGTGGACGATGCTGATCCCGGAGCCGGACCGGGGATCTACTGGAACGCGCTGCAGTTCAACTCGCCGGATACGAACCTCGGCACCAAGAATGCACCTCTCTGGCTCTTCCTCGACTTCAGCGCCCTCGACGGGGACCCGGACGGCGGCAACGCGTTCTGGAAGAAACCCCATACCTGGACGCTCTTCACCTACGCAGCCGATGCCGGCTACTTTTGGCCGGCGGGCGAGAACTTCTCGTACCAGTCCGGGAGCTTCAACACGGTCTTCGACAACTGGGTCGTGTCCCTGCAGTGGAAACCGGCCGCCTCGCCGCAGAGCCTCCCCGAACGATGGCGCGCGAACGCTCGTGCGAGAAGCCGGTAACCGACCCGCGGCAACCCTACCGAATGTCCGAGATGGGTCAAATGTGGCGATCGAGGATCGTTGATGAGAAGTCCGGACTGCACCCAACGCCGGACCAATCGGAGGCGGCGAAGTTGGTCCGCAAGGTGACATCCCCGCGGTCTGCGCGGCGTGTCCGCATTTCGTCTCGGAAGCGATGTCCCGGATTTACGGGTCCACGCCCCAGGTTCAATTGCATCCGCGAACAACCTGCGCTCCCTCTCCGGTTGCGGGAGGAGATGCAGCGAATGCCGCCAGGCCGATTCAACCTGACTTCATCGCGCTTTAGCGGAGCGAGGCGACGCTTGCACCATTTCGGAATAGTAGAAAAGTAACCCTGAGTTGCCCGACGTGTCAAGTTGCTTTTCGTACGCCGGCAGCTGCCGGCACCTTTGCATGGGGTTGTTTTCGATATTTTGGCGGCGCGCACCTGCGGCAGCGAGCACCTAAGCGGATCGCGAGCAGCGGCTCCGCCGCCAGCGCCAGAACAGCGCAACGAGGGCGACGAGCACGAGACCGGCGGCCACAGCCTTGGCGGTGAACCGCCCGCCGGGCCGATCGATCAGGCGGGTCCACAACGATGCCCCCTCGCCCTGACGCGGCAGGCGAAACGCCACCACGCTATCGCCGATTGAGGTGCCGGCTTCGGAATGGCCGCCGGCGCCGATCACGACGTACTGCTCGCCCTTCCAGAGATAGGTCATCGGATTGGCGACGCCCGGCACCGGAAGCCGGCCGAGCCACAGCTGCTTTCCCGACCTGGCATCGAACGCGCGCAGATAGGCATCCATCGCGCCGGTGAACACCAGGCCGCCCGCGGTGATCGCGACGCCGTTGACCAGCGGCGTGCCGGTATTGAGCGCGATGCCGAGCGGCGCGAGATCCTCGCTGGTGCCGACCGACGAATGCCAGAGGATCTTGCCGGCCTTGAGATCGACCGCCACCGTCTCGCCCCATGGCGGCTTGTTGCAGGGCGACCCGACCGCCGACTTCGCCAGCGCCCGCGACATCGCGAACGGCGCCCCTTCCTGCTGGCCGAATTCATGACCCGGCGGCGGATTGAAGCCCTTGGCCTGGTCGCGCGGAATCAGTGTGACGATGTGCGCCGCATGACTGACATTGGCGTAGAGGAGCTGATTGACCGGATCGAACGCCGCGCCGCCCCAGTTCACCCCGCCGCCTGTCATCGGATAGATCACGGTGCCTTGCGTCGACGGCGGCGTGTAAAGGCCCTCATTACGGGATTGCGCGAGCAGCGTCTCGCAAGCCGAGCTCCCGGTGCCCGGCAGCAGGCCGGCGACATCATCGGCCCTCATCCGCTGCGTCAGCAGCGGCGGCACATGGGTCGGGAACGGCTGCGTCGGCGACAGCCTCTCGCCCACGGCACCGTTCTGCGGCACCGCGCGCTCCTCGACCGGCCACACCGGCTTGCCGGTGTCGCGATCGAGCACGAACACAAAGCCCTGCTTGGTCGGCTGGATCACGACGTCGCGCTGACCATCGACGGTGTCGATCCGCGCCAGCGTCGGCTGCGCCGGCAGGTCGTAGTCCCAGACGTCGTGATGCACGGTCTGGAATGCCCATGCGAGTTCGCCGGTTTCGATCCGCAGCGCGACCACGGAATTGGCGTGCTCGTCATTGCCGGGGCGCTTGCCGCCCCAGAAGTCCGGACTGGGCGAAGTCGTCGGCAGGAACACCAGGCCGCGCTCCTCGTCCACCGACATCGGCGCCCAGACATTGCTGTGGCCGGCCTCGACGCCATTGTGCACGAGCGGATCGAAGCTCCAGCGCGGCTGTCCGGTTCGCGCATCGAAGGCGCGCACCGCGCCGAGCGGCGCGTCGACCCGCCGGTTGTCGCCGATCGCGGACCCGACCACGACCACGCCGCGTCCCGTCACCGGCGCCGACGTGATCTGAAACTCGCCCGGCCATTCCAGCTTCATGCCAACGTCGATCTTGATCTCGCCACCGTTGCCGAAATCGGCGCAAGGCTTGCCGGTTCTGGCGTCGAGCGCGATCAGGCGCCTGTCGTTGGTGCCGGTGAAGATGCGTGACTTGCAGGCGGCGCCTTCCGCCGCGCGATCATCCGTCCAGTACGCGACGCCGCGGCAGACAAAGCGATTGGCCGGCCGTTGCGCCATGCTGATCTTCGGATCGAAACGCCATTTCTGCGCACCGGTGCCGGGATCGAGCGCGATCACTTCGTTGAACGGCGTGCAGAGGATCAGGCTGTCCTCGACGAACAGCGGCGTCACCTCGAACTTGGTGCGCTTCATGACCTCGGGCGGGCGAGTATCGAGATCGCCGGTGCGGAATTCCCAGCCGCGCAGCAGCTTGCCGACATTGTCCGATGTGATCTGCGTCAGCGGCGAGAAGCGTTGTCCGCCGCGGTCGCCGCCCCAATACTCCCAGGCGCGCGCCGGCTGACCACACAGCAGCAGCGCGGCAAGCAGGCAAAACAGCGACCGCATCGCGTCCTCCCCCAGGATGCGATCACCGGGCGCCGCATCTCATGCGGGAAAGCATTTACGCGATCGTCGCGTCAGTATCCACCCCGGCGATAGCCGCCGCCGTAGTTGCCGCGATAACCACCACCGCCGCCGCCGATGCCGATCCCGATTCCGATTCCGATCGGCGGTCCGGCAGGCTCGTAGACCACGGTTGGAGGCGGACGGCGCACCACCACGACGTCGTCCTCAACGACGACGCGCGGCGGGCGCTTGCCCGCGCGCCGCGGCGGATCGGGATCGGCACGCTTTTTCACCGGCACGTTGGCCCTCTGCTGCAGCGGCTGTTGCGGCGGCGCCGCGTTGCAGGGACAGGTCGGTGCCGCCAGCGCGACGCTGGTCGCGGGCACGCTGAGCGCGACGGCGGGCGCCGGATCGGGACGGTAGCGCAGCCGTTCGATCATCTTGCGCGCGGTCGCTGTCAGGTCGGTGTCAGGATATTGCGCGAGGAAACCGCGATAGGCCGCGGCCGTGTTGGCGAGAACAGCGTTATTCCACGCCACCATGCGGCGATGCCGGTCGAGCCAGTCGCGCGCCTGCAGGCCACGCGGCGTGCCGGCGAAGATCGCGGCGAAGGCCTCATAGGATTCGTCGGAGCCATCGACCACCATCAGTTCGTTCGCGGCCTCGATCGGCTTGCCCTGCAACTCGCGCTTCCATTCGTCGACGGTGCGTTTGGCCGCGGCCGGCGGCGACGTCGCTGCGGGCGATGCCGCCGCACCCGCCATGAAACGGAAGTCGTCGGTGAGCGAGGACGAGTCCCACGGCGTCTGGCGGCCGTCAGTTGCCCTGTTCACCGCCAGGCGAACGCGCTTGAAGGTGTCCTCGATCGGGATGCCCGGCTCCTTGGCCGAGGCCAGCAACGCGGTGGTGTAGGGGCTGTTGGCACCGCTGCCGTCCTCGGCTTCCGCTCCCGGCGAGGTCGAGAACGACACGAACGTGCCGGGCGCGCCGACCCTGGCATCGACGATGGCGAGCCCGCGCCCCGCGGTCTTGCTGAGTTCCGGGAATGGATTGTTGCGGCAGGCATCGAGCAGCACGATGCGCATCCGACTCGGAACTGAGGTGAGCGTATTCAGGACGTCGTTGAGCCGAACCGCCTGGATCGGGATATCAGCCTCGCGCTTCGGATCGACATCGACCGGCACCAGATAGTTCTCGCCGTCGATCTGCAGGCCATGCCCGGCATAAAACACCAGCGCCACGGTATCGGCGCCTTTCGCCGCCACCTGGCCCGCGAAATCGCTGAGCCGTGCGCGCATCTCGTCCTGCGACAGGTCCGATGCGGCCGTCACCGCAAACCCGGCATCGGTCAGCATCTGCGACACTGCCCTGGCGTCGTTGGCCGGATTCGGCAGCGCGGGCACCGACTTGTAGGCCGACTGCCCAATCACCAGCGCCAGCCGGTTTTCCGCCGACGCCGGCACGGCGCCGAGCAGGATCGCTGCCGGAACGATGAGGCTGAGGAACGAACGGCGAAGCATGGCGGCCTCCGGCAATGATATCGAAGATGGGTCGGAGGCCGTCAGGCCAAGGTTCATGCCGTGCGGCAATGTACTGCCGACCGACGACGGTCGAATGGCTGCCGAGTCGTGAGCCCGGCTATTTCGGCTTCTTGGCCGGATCCGCTGCCGGCTTGGTGACACCCCAGGGATCGTATTTCTCCTTGGGCTCGGGGATCCGATCGAGCGCGGCCTTGTAGGCCTTCTCGTCGACCTTGGGCTTCTGCTCCGTCTTCGTATCGCCTCCACCGCCCCCTCGCCGGCCCTGGGCCAGGGTGGGTGTCGCGAGCAGCGCCAGGATGACGGCAGCAACCGTGAAGCGTTTCATGTCAGTCTGTCTCCCCCGCCGCCGCAGCAACATCCGGTAATACCTCTACCCCAACGATAACTTGTCGCTCGACATTTGTTGATCGACAAAGCGCCGCCTCACGCGAATTCAGCGCCACCAGGGGGCGCAATCCTGACGGCGGCACATTAAATGCGCTGAATGGGACAGGGACAAGTACATCTGGCGGCGCTGCTGGCCGGCGTCGCCTTAATATTGAGTGGCTGCGGGCTGGCGGACAGCCACGCGGTGTGGCCGGAGGCCTTGAAGGTCAAGGCCGCCGAGCCGGCGCCGCTCGAGATGCCTCCGGACGTCAAACGGCTGGTCGCGGGCAAGCTGGATTCGGTGTTCACGGCCGGTTCACAGCCGACCCATGTGCGGGTCTCCGCCCCGCTGCACGACCCGCGCGGCACCGGCTGGACGGCATGCGTACGCGCCGAGCTGACATCGGTAATCGGCAAGCCGCTGGGGACGCAGACCTATCGCGTCTTCATCAATGAAGGCTCGATCTTCGATCGCCGGCAGGTCGGGGCCGACGACAATTGCGTGACGGAGACTTACGAGCCCGTCGAGAGCACCGTTGCGGTGGAAGCGCAACGGACCACCAAACCCTAGCGCTTGAACCGGCGAGCCGGCCAAGCCGCTGCGCACCGGGTATGCTGAACGGTCCGTTAACACGACCGTTCAAATTGCGCGGTGGCCTCAACGGCATTTTCCATTTCTTTCCGCTAGCGTTGCCCTGACGAACGCAAGGCCAATCAGCTTCGCGGAGTGGGGAAACAGGGACGTGGCCGATATTGCTGACCGGGCAATGATCCACCGTGCATCGCGCAAGGATGCCACGGACGATCGCACCTTGCCGCCGCTGTCGGCCGCGCCGCTCAATGCATGGCGCGCGCTTGCCGCGCGCGCGGTCGAGGCCAATGGCTACTATCAGGCGGACTGGGAATTGGCGGTCGATGCCTCCGCGCGCGGCCGCACCGGCGCGGCGCTGCTCAGTGCCGCCGGCGATGCCGGGCAACTGATCGGGCTGTTGCCGGTCGTTCCGATGCGGCGGATCTACCGGATTCCCCTGCCCGCTTTGGTCGGCGCCGAACCTTATGGCACGCTGTGCACGCCGCTGCTCGACCGCGACGCCGCCGAGGAAGCGGTGGGCAAGATGCTGCGGCAGGCGCGCAATGCGGGCGCGCATGCGCTGATCCTGCGCACCATGTCGCTCGAGGGCCCGGCCATGGCGGCGATCCGCGCGGTGCTGGCCCGAGACGGGTTGCAGCCGCGCATAGTGAGCGCCTATCAGCGCGCCCAGCTGGATGCGACGCGCGATGCCGACGAATTGTTGCGCGACGCGCTCGGGCCCAAGAAGCTGAAGGAGCTGCGCCGCCAGCATCATCGCCTGTCCGACCACGGCGCGGTGCGCTTGGATGTCGCTCGCACGCCGCGCGAGGTTGCGACGGCGCTCGAGACTTTCCTTGTCCTCGAAGCCGGTGGCTGGAAGGGAAAGCGCGGCACGGCGCTGAGCCAGCATGCCGGCGATGCGGCCTTCATCCGCCGCGCGACGTCGACGATGGCCGAAGCCGGCCGCTGCGAGATCATCACGCTGCATGCGGGCGACACGCCGGTCGCGGGCGGCATCGTGGTGCGTCACCAGGACCGCGCCTTCTTCTTCAAGATCGGCGTCGACGAGCGCTTTGCGAAACATTCGCCCGGCACGCAGTTGACGCTGGAGCTGACGCGCCATCTCTGCGCCGATCCCGCGATCAATTCGGCCGATTCCACCGCGGCACCGGGCCACCCCATGATCGACCCGATCTGGCGCGGCCGCTTCGCGATCGGCGACGTCTTGCTGCCGCTGCGGCGCCGCGATCCGCTGGTGCCGGCCATTCACGCCGCGCTAACCCTGAACAAACTCGCCTACGAAGCGGCGCGCGGCGCCGTCCGCTTCATCCGCAGCCGGCGCGGCAAGCCCGGATAATGCGGTTTACCCTTTCGTAGGCATGCAGACACATCGGGAAACAAGTGACTGCTGCCGTCAGGTTGGTGTCAGCTGGCCCGACTAGCGTTGCGGCGCGCTGGTTCTCAGACGGCGCGCGCCCTTGCTTCGAAAGCCTCATCTGATGGAAACATCGGATGGGGCTTTTTGCCGGCGCTCGCGACATCCTGACGGCAAACGAAAAGGCCGCCTCAACCGGCGGCCTCTCTGTCTCGCGCTCCGCGCATCATTGGGAAACGCGGCGCGACCAGCGCCTCCCCTTACTGCAACGGCGAGTGCGGTGCCGGCAGCATGATGGTCGAGTGCATCTCCTCGAGCACCTGCGTGCCCTTGCTCAAAAATTCCAGCCAGGCCGGATCCTTCATCGCGTTGCCGCGTGCGGCGGCGCGGGCGTTGAGATCGGGATAGGCCCAGATGTGGCAGACTTCGTTGGGCTGCCCGGCCTCGGTGGTCCAGAGGCCGACGATCTTGGAGTATTTCTCGCGCTCCGGCATCACGCCGGTGATCAGATCGAGCCATTGCTTGGCGCCGCCGACCGGCTTGGCACGATAGTTGCGGAATTCGTAGATGTTGCCTGATGTCGCCGGCGCCACCGGCGGGATGATTGCATTGAGCAGCCGCACCTCCTGCCGCACCAGCAGCGGACGGATCACCGGAATATACTCGCCGGTCCAGCGCGGGTTCTTGGCGAGCTCGGCGCGCAGCCGCGTCCGCTCGTTGAGATCGGCGTAGCTCCACATGTGCATGACCTGATTGAGCGGACCGATCTCCGTGATCCAGTAGCCTTCCAGCTTGCCGAAATTGTCGGCGCGGATATCGCGCGAGATCGTGCTCGCCGCCTTCACCATCTCGCCGACGGCGCCTGGACGGACCGTATAGGTGCGCAGCTCATAGATCATGGTGGTCTCCCCTGATTGTTTCCGATGGATGATGTGGGCAAACGAAAAAGCCCGGCATGAGCCGGGCTTTCGATAGGGATTGCGGACTACTCCGCAGCCTCTGTGTTGATCTCGGCCGAGACCTGGCGGATGGCGCGGGCGAGCTGCTCGGCCGGCTGGGCGCCGGACACCGCGTATTTCTGCGCGAACACGAAGGTCGGCACGCCGGAAATACCCTTCTCGGCGGCCTCCTGGGCCTGCGCCGAGACCAGGGCGACATCCTCGTCGGTGGCAAGACGCTTGCGCACGTCGTCGACATCGAGCCCGACATCGCTTGCCGCCTGCACCAGCACGTTGCTGTCGGTGAGATCGCCGCCGTCGCGGAAATACAGCTCCATCAGCCGCTGCTTCATCTCGGCCGCCTTGCCCCTGGCCTCGGCCCAGTGGATCAGGCGATGGCAGTCGATCGTGTTGGGCTGCCGCTTGACGAGCTCGGGATGGTAGGTGAGCCCCTCCTCATTGGCGGCGGCGACCACGCGGCCGGCAATGCCCTTGTAGGCCTCGACCGAGCCGAACTTGGCGGTGAGATATTCCTCGCGGCTGATGCCTTCGCGCGGCACCCAGTTGTTGAGGAAGAACGGCCGCCAATGCACCTCGACCGGTACATCGGGCACCAGCTTGAGCGCATCCTCGATGCGATGCTTGCCGATATAGCACCAGGGGCAAACGACGTCGGAGACGATGTCGAGGCGAAGTGGCTTCAGATCGCTCATGGCGGGGTTCCCGGCAGAAATGGAACCCCAAAGGTAGGCCGAAAGCGCTCCGAGACAAGCCGCTATTTCATACTGGCTGCCATCTGCCGCATCCGCTCGGCGGTCAGCTCATCGGCCGGGAAGAAGGTCTCCAGCGCCAGTTCCTGCAGCGTGATGTCGACCGGCGTGCCGAACACCATGGTGGTCGAGATGAAGCTCAGGATCTCGCCATTGAGGCGGAGCTTGAAGGGGAGCGCGACGTTGTTGTCGGTGGTGATCGGGGCCGACCGCGCCGGGATCGGATAGGACTTGAGGTCCTGATAGAGCTTGAGCAGCTCCGGATCGGCCGTTGCCTCGCATTGCCGATGCAGCCGCTCCAGAAGATGCGCGGCCCATTCCGCGAGGTTCACGGTGCGCGGGGCGAGGCCCTCGGGATGGAAGGCAAGCCGCAGGATGTTGAAGGGCTGGCCGAGCAGCCGCTGCGGCACGCCCTCGAGCAGCGGCGCCACCATGCGATTGGCGGAGACCAGATTCCAGTGCCGGTCATAGGCCAGCGCCGGATTGGGCTCGTGCGCCTTCAGCACCAGGTTGATGGCCTCGCGCGCCGATTTCAGCGCCGGATCATCCAGCGAGCGTTGCGGGAATGCGGGCGCGAAACCCGCGGCGACCAGCAGCACGTTGCGTTCGCGTAGGGGCACGTCGAGGCGCTCCGCCAGTTTGAGGACCATGTCGCGCGAGGGCGCCGAGCGGCCGGTCTCGACGAAGCTCAAATGCCGCGCCGAGATCTCAGCATCGACGGCAAGGTCGAGCTGGCTGAGATGACGGCGCTGCCGCCACTCGCGCAGGTGCTCGCCGATCGGGACGGGTTTTGCGGGCTCGGCCCGCGCCATGGATGCATGTGCGTTCATGGTGCAAAACCTACCATGCGGAATTCGCCCGTTCCATTACGCCTGAGGTAATCGAATTGGCGCGCCGGCCGGCTCATCTTCCACGGCACAGGAGATGACCATGCTGATGCTGTCCCTTGTCCGCGCCCTCGCCGTCCTGCTGCCGTGGCTGGTCCATCTGGCCACCTGGCTGCTGGCGCGCTCGCTCAACATGCCGCAGCCGCTCGTGCACGCGACCGGCGTGTTCGTGTTCGCGCAGGTCTATGCGGCCGAGATGAGGGTCGGCAAGGCGCTGTGTCCGCTCCGGCTGTGGCGTCAGCTGCAGTCGCTGTTCCGCTGACCACCCCCATCCCAACCAGAGGAGACACTGCCATGATCCATTCGTCCCAGCTGCTGCGCCGCGCCTTGCTCGCCGACGCCGTCTTCAGCGGCGTATCCGCCATAGCCATGGTGCTCGACGCCGGCGCGCTGGCATCACTGCTCGGTCTGCCGGAAGCGCTGCTGCGCGAGACCGGGCTGTTCCTGATCGCTTATACCGCGCTGGTCGGCTGGCTCGGCACGCGCACTTCGGTGCCGAAGCCGCTGGTGATGCTGGTGGTCGTCGGCAACGCGGCCTGGACGCTCGCCAGCATCGCGCTGCTGCTGTCGGGCGCGGTGTCGCCGAACCTCTTCGGGACCCTCGTGATCCTCGCCCAGGCGATCGCCACCGGCGTGTTCGCCGAGCTGCAATATGTCGGGCTGCGCCGCAGCGGCGAGGCGGTCGCGGCGTAATTCGAATGCCGGATGTGACGAGCGGCCGTCGCGGCAAACGCGGCGGCCGTTTCCGTCAGCTCAGCACGACCGCGACGATCATACCGGCAAAGGTCAGCGCCAGGCCGATGATCAGCATCGGCACCAGGCTGCTGCCGGAAAACGGATCGGCCTGATCCTGATGAAACCACGCGCCGTCGATGGCGCGCGCAATCGCCTTCGCCCTGTTCCTCATTGCACTGCTCCTGCTTCGCTTCGCCTGTAACGCTCGCCGACCGCCAGCATCACGCCCTGTCCGCCGGCGACGCCCATCTCGAGGCTCGAGGCGATGCGCCGCGCGCGATCGATGAAATGCGCCGCTGCGTCAGGCGGGCACAGCTCGGCCGCGGTCGCCTCGAACAGTTCGAGCCAGCGGTCGAAATGCGCGGCGTCGATCGGCAGCGGCATATGCTTGACCATCGGCGTGCCGTGATAGCGCCCGGTCATCAGCGCAACCGAAGACCAGAACGCGCACATCTGCGCCAGATGCGGCTCCCAATTGCTGATCCTGGTCTCGAACACCGGTCCGATCATCGGGTCCTTGCGGACCTTGGCGTAGAAGGCGTGCACCAGCTGCTCGATCATGGCCTCGGTGATCCCGGTCCGCGCGACAATCCCGGCGGTGATCTGCTCGCGGCGCTCTGCTCCTGTCATGGCTTACATCCAAATAGGTATTTCAAATGCCTATTTAGCCTGCTATAGCTGATCCGCCAAGTGCTGATTTCGAAGGGCTTCCATGCGCCTGACATCGTTCACGGATTTTGCGCTCCGCGCCCTGATGCGGCTGGCCGGCGAGCCGGACCGGTCGTTTGCGACCAGCGAGATCGCGGCCGAGTTCGACATTTCCCGCAATCACCTTGCCAAGGTGGTGCGCGACCTTGCCGACGCCGGCTTCATTGCCACCCAGCGCGGCGCCGGTGGCGGGTTTTCGCTGGCACGGCCGGCGGAGACCATCACCCTCGGCCAGGTTGTCCGTGCGCTGGAAGGCGACAGCGCGCTGGTCGAATGTTTCAGGGATGATGGCGGAGATTGTCTGCTGCTGCCGCGCTGCCGGCTGAAGGCGAAGCTTGCGGCGGCACGCGAGGCCTTCATGCGCGAGCTCGACGGAACGACGCTCGCCGAATGCGCGTACCTGCCGCGTCCCGGCCGCCATCCCGCGAGGGCATCATGACGACGATCACATTCTCGGACGGCGCGTTCGAGGTCGACGCCAATATCGTCGCCGAAGGCCTCGGCATCGCGGTTCCGCTGCTGCAGGCCGGGATGCGCTCGGGCGCAATCACGACGCGCTCGGAGCGCGGGCTTGACGCCGATCAGGGGCGGCATCGCCTCACATTCTTCTCGGGGAGCAAGCGTTTCCGTCTCGTCATCGACGAGCACGGCACGATCATCCAACGCTCGACGCTGGATTTCGGCAATTCCCCGTTGCCACGCGCGGCGCACCGGCCGAGCGGCTAGAGAGACCTCGTCCCGGATATCAGGCGTTCAGCGCCCGAGCGGTGCCGCGCTTCGACGAGGCGGCCTTCTTGCCCGCCGTGTTGATCAGGCTATGGCCATTGAGGAACTGCCGTTCAGCGCCGTGCCGTTGGCGAGCTTGCCGTTTGCTTTGGCTGCCTTCTTCGCCCGCCTCTGCCTGGCCCGCTCCTCGGCCAGCTTCTCGGCCTTGCGCTGTGCCTTCCGCTCGGCCCTTTCCTTCAGCCGCACCCGCTCCGCCCTCGCCTCCGCGCGCTTCTTCTTGCGCTTCTTCTCGCAGGCATCGCACTTGCAGCCGATCGGCTTCAGATAGGCTTTGAAATAGTCGGTTCCGTAGTCGTAATTGATTTCGTCGCCCGGCTCGATGTCCTTGATGGCGCGGATGAACACCTTGCGCTTGCGCGGCTTGACGTCGGATTCCGCGTTCGGCCTGCAAGCGTGGTTGATATAGCGCGCGACGTTTTCGCGGATCGAGCCGTCGATGGTCCAGCGGTTGGTGAGCTCGAACAGATATTTGTTCTCGATCGCGTCCTCATCCTTCTTCTTCGAGTCGAGCAACGGCCCGAAATAACGGATGATCTTGGTGCCTTTCTTGATCGGCTTGGTGGCGAAAAGACCAAGACCGGTACGGGAACGGCCGACGCGATAGGGCTTGTTGGATGATATCGTGGGCATGACGATCGAGGTTACGGCACGCAGGTGCACGCGACAGAAGTTGCGAAGCCGCCCTTCTAGGACGATTCCGCGCGCCTGTCAGGTGTTTCCCGCATGTCTATTGAACCTTCCCCAGATTGCATATGTCAGAGACAAAGTAACGTCCGGATCGCAGGTTTCCCCCGATGAAATACCTTGCTTTTGCAACAGTCTTTATGACGGCTGCCGGCGCAAGTCCCGGCCATGCCGGCTCTGTGGCGATCAGCAGCAGCTACTCATCGACCGCGCCGAAGGCCTGCCGCATGATCGGCAAGCCCAGCGAAGAGGACGGCAGCACCACCAGGGTCTGTCCAGGAAAATCCGGGCTTGTGGTGCTGATCAACGAGGGCGACCTGCGCGAAGTGGTCTCGGTCGGCCGAAACCGCGAGGCAGCCGCCAGGGAACCGGCCGCGCGGGCCTGGTTCGGCCCGTTCAGTTCGACCGGCGACAGGGTCGAATGGCGTGCAGCCGGCGGCAAACCGTTTGCGATCATCCAGCGCTGGCAGATCGCCGACAACAGCGAACAGGACAAGCGCGGCGGTCCTGTCTCGCGGGCAATGCTCGCCGTGACCCGGCTGCCGCCGGGCGATGTCTGTCATGTCGCCTATGTCGACGTCGCGGCCAATCCCAACGCCAACGAGCTGGCGCGGCAGGCTGCCGATGATTTCGCCCGCGATTTCAAATGCGGCACGGATACGGTGAAGACGATCGGACAGAGCGGCCGGACCACGTCGCTTGTGAGGCGCTAGCCCAGGGCAGCACTGGTTATTGCCGCGCCGAGCGGCCCGCGGACAATCGCAGCATCGCGGTCAATAGCGTTTCCGCGGATGTGCCCTCGGGCGACCGATCCAGAATCGTCTTGAGGCGTCCGTCGAGCAGCAGCATGGTGAAACCATGCACCAGCGACCAGGCCGACGCGATCGCGGCGGCCTGATCCAGCGTAAGCTGCTCCTTGGAAATCTGCTCGTGCCGGCTAGCGCCGACGCCGCGGGTCAGCCCTGCGAACGAAGCCTCGGACGCCTCGTGCAGCGACGGGCGCGAGTGATCAAGCCGCTCGCTGCGGAACATCAGCCCGTACATGCCGGGATGTGCCTGGGCATAGGCAACATAAGCCTTGGCGCTCGCCACGCCCTTCTCGGGCGTCGTGGCCGCCGAAGCGTCCGCAGCCGCCATTGCCAGGCCGAATTGCCGGAAACCGATCGCCGCGAGTTCGCTGAGCAAACCGGTTAGATCGCCGAAATGATGCGTCGGCGCGGCGTGCGACACGCCGGCCTCGCGCGCCACCGCACGCAATGTCAGCCCCGCCAATCCATCACGCTCGAGCACGCGCTCGGCGGCCTTCAATAGCGCCTCATGCAGATCGCCATGGTGATACGGCGTGTCATTGGCGCGGCGCCGTCGGGCCGGACGAGCTGCCGCAGTCCGTGCAACCCGGCGGGTCGGAGCCCGTGCCGGGCGAGTCGCCTTGTTTTCTTCGGAGATTCTTGCCATGCGGCCTTATAGGTCGCAATTTTTACACTGTAAAGATTTTGCTTGACGATCGGCGGCGTCATCCCTACTGATATCTTTACGATGTAAAGATCATAATACAGGGAGATGCGGAATGCTCGACCAGGTCACATCCAACGCGGCGCGCACCAATCTGGCGCCGATCCCATTCGAAGCCGACGCACCGTTCCTGAAGATCTCGGGCGAATTGCCGCGCGAGCTGAACGGCACGCTCTATCGCAACGGCCCCAATCCGCAGTTCGAGGCGCCGGGTGCGCACTGGTTCGTCGGCGACGGCATGCTGCACGCCTTCCATCTCGAGAACGGCCGCGCCAGCTACCGCAACCGCTGGGTCCGCACGCCGAAATGGCAGGCCGAGCACGACGCCGGTCGCGCGCTGTTCGGCGGCTTCGGCCGCAAGATGCCGGATGCGCCGGCCACCACAACGACCGACGGCGGCGTCGCCAACACCAACATCATCTTCCATGGCGGCCGCCTGCTCGCGCTGGAGGAAGGCCATCTGCCGACCGAGATCGAGCCCGGCACGCTCAATCGCCTCGGCTATTGCGACTACAAGGGCGCGATCACAGGCCCGTTCACCGCGCATCCCAAGATCGATCCGGCGACCGGCGAGATGGTGTTCTTCGGCTACAACGCCGCGGGCCCGCTGACGCCGGCGCTGTCGTTCGGTGCGGTGAGCTCGTCCGGCGTGGTGACGCGGTTCGAACGCTTCGAGGCGCCTTATGCCAGCATGGTGCACGACTTCATCGTCACCGAGAATCATGTGCTGTTTCCGATCCTGCCGATCACCGGCAGCATGCAGCGCGCGATGCGCGGACAGGCGCCGTACGCCTGGGAGCCGGAGAAAGGCGCCTATGTCGGCGTGATGAAGCGCAGCGGCGCGTCAAAGGACATCGTCTGGTTCCGCGCCGAGACCTGCTACGTTTTCCACGTGATGAACGCGTGGGAAGACGGCAACCGCATCATCGCCGACGTGATGCAGTTCGAGGAAGCGCCGCTGTTTAATCATCCCGACGGCTCGCCGACGGACCCGCAGAAGAACCGCGCGCGCTATTGCCGCTGGACCTTCGACCTCTCCGGCAACACCGACCGCTTCACGCAAACCTATCTCGACGACCTCACCGGCGAATTTCCGCGCGTCGACGATCGCCGCGCCGGATTTGCCAGCAATCACGGCTGGTACGCCTGCGCCAACCCCGATCTGCCGATGTTCGGTGCGCTGTCGGGCATCGTGCATGTCGACGGCCGCGGCAAGCGGCTCGGCCACTATCTGCTGCCCGCCGGCGATACGATCTCCGAGCCTGTGTTCGTCGAGCGCGGCGCTGACGCCGCGGAAGGCGACGGCTGGCTGCTCGCGGTGGTCTGGCGCGCCCGCGAAAACCGCAGCGACCTCGCCGTGTTCAACGCGCAAGATGTCGAAGCGGGCCCGACCGCGCTGGTCCATCTCGGCCACCGCGTGCCCGATGGATTCCACGGCAATTGGGTTGGGGCGGAGTAGCCAACGATCACCCCGGACGTCAGTGCGCCAACCTCTCCACGCGTCATGCCCGGGCTTGTCCCGGGCATCCACGTCTTTGTCGCCACCGACCGAAAACGAGCGGTCGCCACTTTATGCCATTGGCAAACCTTGGATTTTCCCGTCACCTCACGATTTTGACACTGTAAAGATTTCGCTTGACGCCTCCGTTGCCCACCATTAGGGTATCTTTACACTGTAAAGATAAGCCTATGAGGCTGACCATGACGATCTTCCTGATCCTCGCTCCCTACGGCGCCTTCGCCATGCTGATGCTGGTGACCTCGGCCACGGTGAGCCTGCTCAGTGCCGCCCTGATCTGCCTCGCTGCCATCGCGTTCGATGTCGCGCGCGGCCGCAGCATCAAGATCCTCGGCGTCGGTTCGGTCGTCATCTTCGCCGCGATCGGCTCCTACCTCACCTTCGTCGATGCGACGCTGAGCAACACCGCGGTGAAGATCGCGGTCGATGCCGGCATCCTGCTGGTGTCGCTCGGCTCGATCATGATCGGCCGTCCCTTCACGCGGCAATATGCGCTGGAGCAGGTCGATGCCGAGACCGCGAAGCTGCCCGGCTTCCTCCATGCCAACTACCTGATCACCGGCGCCTGGACCGCCGCGATGCTGCTCATGCTGATCGGCAACATTGCGGTGCTTTACGTGCCGGCGCTGCCGCTGTGGACCGGCCTCTTGATCGCCTTCGCCGCGCGCAATGCCGCGGTCGGCTTTACCCACTGGTATCCGCACTATCGCGCGGCCAAGGACGTGACGCCGCCGGCCGGCGCGCTGCCCTCACGCTAGACGCTGCCATAACAACATCACCACGATCATCCCGAGGAAACGGAAACCACGACGATGAAGAGCGTATTTGCCAGGCTTGCGAGCGACTTCCTCTCCACCATCGTCTTCCTGGTGGTCTATTTCGCCACCGACAATGTCCTGATCGCCACCGGCGTTGCGATCGCGGGCGCGATCGCGCAAGTGGTCTATGCGCGCGTCAAGGGACAGGCGCTCGGCTACATGACCTGGGCGAGCCTTGGGCTGGTGATCGTGCTCGGCGGTGCGACGCTTTTCACCAACGATCCGCGCTTCGTGCTGGCGAAGCCCGCGATCGGCCACATCGCGATCGGCGCGATCATGCTCAAGCGCGGCTGGATGCTGCGCTATCTGCCGCCGATCGTGACCGAGACAATTCCGGAATACGCCACCCTCGCCGGCTACGCCTGGGCCGGGCTGATGTTCATTCTCGCCGCCGGCACCGTTGCGATCGCGGCGACCGGCGACATGAAGCTGTGGGCGTTCTACGTGTCGGTGGTGCTGGTCGGCGCCAAGATCGCCGCCTTCGCGATCCAGTATGTCGCCTTCCGCGTCCTGGTCGGAAGCCGGCTGCGCGCCGCCGCCCGCGCCTGATCGCCGCAGCCGCGAACTAGGCGCGCGCGGCAAGATGGGCTATACCCGCGCACGCGTTTTCTTCGCGCGAACGGTAGCCATTTCGCTTGAGGGCGCCTTACCTGGAGGGGAGACATCAATGGCGGTGGACGGAAACTGGAATCTCACGATGACGACGCCGATGGGCGAGCGCAAGGCGACGCTGTCGCTGGCAAGCTCGGGCGGCACGCTCACCGGCACGCAGGGCGCCGAGGGCAACTCCACCGAAATCTTCGACGGCACCGTGAACGGCGACGACGTCGCCTGGAAGGTTTCCATCACCAATCCGATGCCGCTGACGCTCGAATTCACCGGCAAGGTCTCGGGCGACGGCATCTCCGGCGAGATGGGCATCGGCCCAATGGGCAGCTTCCCCTTCACCGGCACGCGGGCGTAACCGCGGCACACGCACACGCATGCGCATCCTGGCATCCGTTGCCGTCATGGCGTTATCAGCCACGACGGCTTCCGCGCAGCAGGCAAGCGAAGCCGAACCGGCGTGGCGCGCGAGCGCGGTCGCGCTGGTGCCGGCCGGATATGTTGCGGGCAGCTCTTCCAGCACGGATGCCGCCCGCACCACCGGCCACCTCGCGGTCTATGCCGCGAGCGCGGACGACCCGAAGACGCCGGCAAGCGTCTTCGCGCCGCGTCAGATGATGGTCGTGACGCTCAGCAAGGACGGCACGCGCGCGCTGTCGGCCGAACTGAAGCCGCGCGGTCCGAGCGACATCGCTGCCGGAAACGCCGACGGGGCGGACAATGACTTTGCCGCGCGCCAGGCCGAGCTTGACGCGAACCGAAACGCACTGCCCGCTGGCACCGAGCCATGCGACCTCGGCGCCCGGTCGGAGGACAAGGACCTCGCGGGCCTCAACGTGCGCGCCGAGCCGTCGGTGAAGGCACGCGTGCTCGGCAAGCTGCCGCCACCCTACCATCTCAAGATGGGCGGGGCCGAGAACACGCCGGAGGGCGGCTGGCTCACCGAGTTTCGTATCATCGGCTTCAAGGACGGCTGGTTCCTGATCGAGGGCGCGATGCCGCCGGGCAAGGCCTATGAAGATGACAAGCGCTATCCGCGCAACGCGCCAAAGCCTTATGCCGGACGCGGATGGGTTGCCGCCAACAAGGTCGGCGCGAGCTACGCCAACGGCTACACCCGGATGGGCGGGCTGTTCCAGGCGCCCTTCGTCGATGCCAAATGGACGCCGGCGCTGCGCAAGCTCGGCGGTGAGTTCGATACCGACGATGGTCCGAAACGCATCCTCGCCTGCAGCGGGCACTGGGCGCTGGTGGAGAGCCATGACGGCGTGCGCGGCTGGTGGCGCAGCCTGTGCTCCAACCAGGTGACGAACTGCAGCTAGTGTCCTGAATCAAAAGTTCGGCGGACTCCAAATCGACTCGATGATAGCGGACTCTCCTGATTTGGGGAGGATTGGCGATGGGTCGACGCTTTGCTCCGCTGGAGCTTGATGAGGTGGAACGTGCTGAGTTGACATCGTTGGCGTCGCGTCGAAGCACTGCTCAGGCGTTGGCACTGCGGGCTCGGATCGTCCTGGCCTGTGCTGAGGGCGAGCAGAGCAAGGTCGTGGCGGCCCGTTTGGCTGTCGATCCCGACACGGTCGGCAAATGGCGGCGGCGGTTCTCCGAGCATCGGCTTGCAGGTCTTTGGGACGAGCCGCGATCGGGGACGCCACGCACGATTGAGGATGCCCGGATCGAGGCGGTGATCGTTCGCACCCTTGAGACCCAGCCTCCCGGGGCCACCCACTGGAGTTCGCGCAGCATGGCGCGGGCCAGCGGGCTGTCAGTCTCAACAGTACAGCGTATATGGCGCGCTTTCGGCTTGCAGCCGCATCGGTTGGAGACCTTCAAGCTCTCAACCGACCCCGACTTCGTCGCCAAGGTTCGCGACATCGTCGGCCTTTACGTAGCTCCGCCCGAGCGCGCCATCGTACTGTGTGTCGATGAGAAGTCGCAAATCCAGGCGCTGGATCGCAGCCAGCCCATGCTGCCCATGCGACCTGGCCAGCCGGCGCGCCGTAGTCACGACTACAAACGCCATGGCGTCACCTAGCTGTTTGCCGCCCTCGACGTCGCAACCGGCCGGGTCATTGGCAAATGCTATGGACGCCATCGTGCCAAAGAGTTCGCCGTTGATCCGCAACTGGCTGGCAAAGAGGCCGCGCTGGCACGTCCACCTGACGCCAACCAGCTCATCCTGGCTCAATCAGGTCGAACGCTTCTTTGCACTCATCACCGAGCGTAAGATTAGGCGCGGCATCTATCGCAGTGTGGCGGCGCTACGGGCCGAGATTGCCTCCTTCATCGACCATCACAACGCTGACCCAATGCCGTTCCGATGGACCAAATCAGCTGACGACATTCTCGGCTCAATCGAACGCTTCTGCGCTTACAATCTGCCCGCCAAGGCATAAAATGCCATGAACTTTTGGTTCAGGACACTAGAACCAGATCTGCATCGGCAGATCGTGCGCGTCTCGCGGCGGCGCTTCGGGAACGCTTCCGCATGGTTCGCGCGCAGCCAGCGCCACTGCACACGCATCCAGCACATCGTCGCGCTTTGCGCCGGTGCCGATGCGCACCTCGGTGAGCCAGCGATCGATCTCGCGAAAGCCTGATCGCTTCAGCAGCCTGCAGCGTAGCGCATCGCCCTCCTCCGACTTCTTGCGCGGCAGAGGCTCGCCGCCGTTCAGCTGCAGGAACACCAGCTCGGGATGCACCTCGCGGATATCGCGCGTGGCGTTCGCGCGCACGAACCCGTCGACCTCCATGATCTTCTTGCCGAGATGCCAGAGCTGGCGCGACACACGGGTCTGGCCGCGGCGCAGTGCTTCCGCATTCGCGAGATCGGGATCGTCAAACTGCTGCCACAGCCAGCGCCGCGCGCCGGTGAAGACGCGCGAGGTGTGCGGGCGCAATCTTACGCGCGCGAGAAGGTCGCAATCGCGCTCGCCGTTATCGGTCAGACCGATCGGGATATCGATCCCGCCGCGATCGAACGGACGCGAAAGCGCGCGCGCAATATCGCTGTGAAAGGAAATCGTACGCCGGTCGCCGTCGATGGTGACGGCGACCCAGCCCTTGGAGAACCCGTCGAGGCCGACCGCAATCAACCCCGATCCTCAACCGAGATTCAATTCCTTGAAGAAGTCGTTGCCCTTGTCGTCGATGATGATGAAGGCCGGGAAATCGACCACCTCGATGCGCCAGATCGCTTCCATGCCGAGCTCGGGATACTCGACCACCTCGACCTTCTTGATGCAGTGCTCGGCGAGGTTCGCCGCGGCGCCGCCGATCGAGCCGAGGTAGAAGCCGCCGTGCTTCTTGCAAGCCTCGCGCACCGCGACTGCGCGGTTGCCCTTGGCAACCATCACCATCGAGCCGCCGGCCGCCTGGAACTGGTCGACGAAGGAATCCATGCGTCCCGCCGTGGTCGGGCCGAATGCACCGGAGGCGTAGCCATCGGGCGTCTTGGCGGGACCGGCGTAATAGACCGGATGGTTCTTGAAATAATCCGGCAACGGCTCGCCCTTCTCCAGCCGCTCGCGCAGCTTGGCGTGCGCCGAGTCGCGCGCGACGATCATGGTGCCGGTCATCGAGACGCGGGTCTTGATCGGATATTGCGACAGTGTCGCAAGGATCTCCTTCATCGGCTTGTTGAGGTCGATCTTGACAACCTCGCCGCCGAGCGACCGCTCCACCGCAGGCAGATACTGCGCCGGGTTGTGCTCGAGCTCCTCGAGATAGACGCCATCCCTGGTGATCTTGCCGAGCACCTGGCGGTCCGCCGAACAGGAGACGCCGAGCCCGATCGGCAGCGAGGCGCCGTGGCGCGGCATCCGGATCACGCGCACGTCATGGCAGAAATACTTGCCGCCGAACTGCGCGCCCACCCCCAGGCTTTGCGTCATCTTGAGGATTTCCTGTTCCATCTCGAGATCGCGGAACGCATTGCCGTCGGCCGATCCGTGGGTCGGCAGCGCGTCGAGATAGCGCGCCGAGGCGAGCTTCACGGTCTTCATGCAGAGCTCTGCCGAGGTGCCGCCGATCACGATCGCAAGGTGGTACGGGGGACACGCCGCGGTGCCGAGCGTCAGCACCTTCTCCTTCAGGAAGGCCAGCAGCCGGTCCTTGGTCAGCACCGAGGGCGTCGCCTGAAACAGGAAGCTCTTGTTGGCGCTTCCGCCGCCCTTGGCCATGAACATGAACTTGTAGGCATCATCGCCCTCGGCGTAGATCTCGCACTGCGCCGGCATGTTGTTGGCGGTGTTCTTCTCCTCATACATCGACAAGGGAGCTACCTGCGAGTAGCGCAGATTGCGGCGCAGATAGGCATCGCGCGCGCCTTCGGACAGCGCGGCCTCGTCGTCACCGTCGGTGATGACGTTGCATCCCTTCTTGCCCATGATGATCGCGGTGCCGGTGTCCTGGCACATCGGCAGCACGCCGCCGGCCGCGATGTTGGCATTCTTCAGGAAGTCGAAGGCGACGAACTTGTCGTTGTCGCTGGCTTCCTTGTCCTCGAGGATCGAGCGGAGCTGCTTCAGGTGGCCCGGCCGCAGATAGTGGTTGATGTCGCCGAAGGCGGCCTCGGAAAGTGCCCGCAGCGCCTCCCGCGACACCACGAGCATGTCCTTGCCCAACACCTTCTCGACCCGGACGCCCTCGCTCGTCACCTTCTTGTAGGGCGTGGTGTCGGCACCAAGCGGGAACAGAGGCGTGTGCCTGTAGGGCGGAACGGGCTTCTGCTGGTCGGGAAAAGCTGAGGGGGCGTTCATGAGCTGCTCGTTGGTTTCGAAAGGCCGGTGCCGGCCGCGGGGCCGCCGGCAATGTAGAGCCGTTCTAAGCCTTTTTCCGACAAAGGAAAGGGAAGCGGGCCGCCTTCCAGCCATGCGCGGGACCGGCAATCCACGTGCTATGTTTCATGCCATCGTAATCCCAAGTTGCCACAACGCCGGCAAGCCGCGGAACGGCCAAGGAAACCATCAGGAAGCCATCAGGAGACCTTCATGAAGACAGCGCTTTTCGTCTGGTTCGCGGCGCTGGCCTTGTTGATCGCGATCCCGACCGGCGCCGATGCCGCCCGCCTCGGCAGGCCCTGCGGCGGCCTTGCCGGACTGCAATGCGGCGGTCGCGGCCAGTTCTGCCAGTTCAAGCCCGTGACCTGCGGCCGCTTCGACCAGACCGGCACCTGCGCGTTCCGCCCGACGATCTGCAACAAGATCTTCAAGCCCGTATGCGGCTGCGACGGCAAGACCTACGGCAATGATTGCGAGCGCCGGGCCGCCGGGGCTTCCAAAGCGCAGGACGGCAGGTGCGCGTCCTGACGTGGCCATATTGACGCGCTCCGCGGGAGCCTGCATGTAGCTTCGCGTACTTTCATACCGCGGGGGGTATTTCGTGACAGCATCGTTGCGCCGACGCTTGCCTTTGAGCATCCGCTCCACTCTGCCGGCCGCGCTGATCGCGCTGGCGACGGTTTTCGTCGCAGCGACCGCGCATGCCGATCCCTGCGTTGATATCGCCAAGCAGCTCGCCGGCCAGATCGACGGACTGAAGGTCAATTTCAGCGCCGCCAACATCACCTACCTCACGCATCCGGCGGCAAAGGAATTGTCGCTCGGCTGCCGCGGCAAGGATTATTCGATCGAGCTCTACGCCAAGACCGATCGCAAGATGAAGCCGGAGTTCTTCAACCTGGTCGGCTCCGCCACCGCGCTGATCTTCACCGTGCCGAAGGACGACGCCGTCACCGGCACCTCGCGCTGCCTGAAGCGCATGGGCATCTTGCGCGGCAACACCATCACGATGCGCTATCGCCGCCTCAACCTCGAATGCACCCGCAACAAGACCGACGCCTCGATCACGGTTCGCCGCGGCAACAACGAGTGATCAGCCTTCGCTGGTGATGCGCGCGATGGCGTCGAGCACCCGGCCCCATCCCGGGCTCATCATGTCGAAGGCGAAGCGGTTGCCCGGCAGCACGAAGCCGTCATGCACCATCCGCAGATGGGTGCCGCCCTCGACCGGCGTCAGCGTCCAGGTGACGATCGTGTCGAGCTTCGAGCCGTATTCCGGATTGGTATCAACACCGCCCTTCCAGGAGTAGCGCAACAGGCGCGGCGGATCGCAATCCAGCACCTCGCAATGCACGACACCGTCCCAGTCGCCCATCGGCTTGGTGTGGAAATTGAAGCGATGGCCAACGGCCGGCACGAAATCGTTCGGCATCAGCCATTTCGCGATCCGATCGCTCGTCGTCAGCGTTCGCCAGATCTTCTCGGCCGCGTAGGGCAGCACCTTCTCGACCGTGATCGCGTGCGTCTCACCCATCACTCACTCTCCTTCAACAGCCGTTCCAGATTTGCGAAGCGCTCGGCCCAGAACGTCTCGTAGTGGCCGAGCCAGTCGATCAGCGGACCGAGCCCCTTCGGCGCGATGCGATAATGGATATGCCGGCCCTCGCGCCGCTCGGCGACCAGCCCGGCATCGCGCAGCGCGCGCAGATGTTGCGACACCGCCGGCTGCGACACCTTTGAACCCTGCACCAGGCCGGTCGCGGCGATCTCGCCTTCCCGCGCAATCCGCTCGAACACTGCCCGCCGCGTCGGGTCCGCGAGGGTCTTCAACACATCGGTCAGCTGCGTGGCGGCGGGCATGAAAATATATAAGCAATTGCTTATATGACTGTCAATACGGTCGCGACGCAGGAACGTCTCGCCTGCTCCGAAAGTTGATCGCTGCGGTCGCATGTTTGCCGGGAAAAGGGTGCGATAATAACGACTGGAATCGCGCGGAGCCGCCCATGATCGCAAAGCTCCTTCTGCAGAATACCTTCTTCGTCATCACCATGGCCGTGCTGCTGTTTGCCTTCGCAGGTACGCTGCAGTGGCCCGGCGCGTGGGTCTATCTGATCGCCTCGGCCGTGATCGGCCCGGCCTGCGGGCTCTGGCTCGCCAAGGTCGATCCCGGGCTGCTGGCCGAGCGCATGCGCCTCACCGCGCGTGAAGGCCAGCCCACCGAGGACAAGCGGTTCATGCTGGTGTTCCTGGTCGTTGCCGTGCTGTGGTTCGTCGCGATGGGGCTTGAGCGGCGCTTTGGCGGCGTCAATGACGGCGTGCCGCTGATCGTGCTCGGCCTTGTGCTGTATCTGGTCTCGACCGTGGCGATCCTGTGGGTGTTCCACACCAACTCGTTCGCCGCGCCAGTCGTGAAGGTGCAGACCGAGCGCGACCATCACGTCATCTCGACCGGTCCCTACGCGCTGGTCCGCCATCCGATGTATACGAGCGTGATGCTGTTCTTCATCGGCGTGCCGCTGACGCTCGGCTCCTGGTGGGGCCTCGCCTTCGTGCCGGTGTTCTTCGTGATGTTTGCGATCCGCACCCGGATTGAGGAGCGCACGCTGGTGACGGGATTGTCAGGCTACGCCGATTATACGGCACGGGTGCGCTACCGCCTCGTGCCCGGGCTGTGGTGAGGGATCATCATGGCGGAGAAGACCTACACCGGCGGTTGCCATTGCGGACAGGTCCGCTTCGAATGCACCACCGATATGGCCATGGTGACGGCCTGCAACTGCTCGATCTGCACCAAGAAGGGCCTGCACTTCGTGTTCATGCCGCCGTCGAGCTTCCAGCTTCGCGCCGGCGCCGAGAACCTCAAGGAATATCTCTTCAACCGCCATGCGATCCGCCATCAACTTTGCGTCGATTGCGGCGTCGACGTGTTCGCGCGCGGCAAGAAGCCCGACGGCACCGACATCGTGGCGCTGAATGTCAGCTGCATCGATGGCATCGATCTGTCGAGGATCGCGATGACGCCGGTGGATGGGCGGAGCCGGTAGCCTTCCACGCCGTCATTCCGGGGCACGCGGAGCGTGAACCCGGAATCCAGAGATTGTGGCGCGAGATTCCGGGTTCGCTTCGCGCCCCGGAATGACGGCGATCACAAATCCAGCGCCTTGTAGCGCCGGAAAATGCCCTCTTCGTTGAAAGGAATCCGCCGCTCGCTGGCCAGATACGTCTGGATGTTCGGCCGCTCGGCGACGCGATCGCGCAGCGCGATCAGGCGCGGGATATTCTTCTCGAATGCCGCCATCCGCTTCGGAAACGCGTAGCGCAGGCCGTCGACGATCTGGAACAGCGACAGGTCGGCGTAGGTCAGCCGGCGGCCGGTGACGAACGCACCTCGGTTGGCCTGCACGAGATCCTCGAAATAGCCGAGATATTTCGGCACCCGCGAATCCCAGAACTCCTCGGAGCGTTTCTTCGCCGGCGCCTTCTGGTCCTCGTAATACAGCGATGGCCCGAGCGGATGATGGGTATCGTGGATCTCCAGCACGAAGTCCGCGATCGTCAGCTGCAGCTGGTGCACCCAGAGCTTTCCGCCCTCCGCCTTCGGCGCCAGGCCGTGGCGCGCGCCGAGATAGAGCAGGATATTGGCGGTCTGCCCGATCACGAGACTGCCGGCCTTGAGGAACGGCGGCGCGAAGGGCGGCGTGCCCTTGTGTGCCTCCATCATCTTCGTCATGGCACCCATGCCGCCCTTGGCGCGCGCGACATCGGTGTAGCCGGCGCCCGCATCCTCGAGCGCGAGGCGGACATATTCGCCGCGGCCCTGGATCATCGGCCAGTAGTAAAGCTGATAGTGCATGCACATACCTCCGAAAACTTCGCCGCATCGCTTCGCTTCACCTCGATCGTAGCCACGCCCCGGTCAGATCGTCCATCGCGCACCGCTGCCTGTGCGAACCGCATAGAGGCTGCTAAGGTTCCAACGTCGAATCTTTCGATGAGGGATCATCTTATGGCGGACAGCAAGAAGAAGCGGGGCGCGGCAGACCGCGCTCTGATCGCGTTGAGCGAGTCCTACGAAGTTGCGTACTGGTCCAAGAAGTTCAAGGTCACGCCGGCGAAGCTGAAGGCCGCGGTCAAGAAGGTCGGGCATTCCGCCAAGAAGGTGGAAGGCCATTTCAAGGAGCAGCGCCACAAGGCCGCCGACCGCGCGCGGATCGCGATCAGCGAGCCCTACGAGGTCCGCTACTGGTCGAAGAAGTTCAAGGTGACCCCTGCCCGGCTCAAGACCGCGGTCGCAGCCGCCGGACATTCCTCGAAGAAGGTCGAAGCCTATTTCGCGGCCAAGAAAAAAACCGCGAAGAAAAAGAAGGCCGCGAAGAAGACCGCAAAGAAGACCGTCAAGCGCAAAAAGAGCTGAGCGCGATCGTGCTATCCCGTCATTGCGAGGCGCGAGGCGACGAAGCAATCCATCGCTCCGGGCCTATGGTAGGATGGATTGCGTCGCTGCACTCGCAATGACGAAGCAGATGCGCTCTCTCAGTTCGCCGCGAAGCAGTACAGCAGGCCGTCGCCGCCGGTGCTCTTCAGGTCAGCCTGCGAGCAGCCGCCGTCGGGACCGCGCGAGGGATGCGACGTGTTCCAGGATTTTGACGGCTCGTCGTCGCGCAGGCCCTTGCGGTCGAAGTGCCCGAGCATGGCGGCGCCTTGTGTGCTGCTTGTCCAGTTCTTGCAGGTGCGGTCCTCGCCGGCCGCAAATGCCGTACCGTCTGCTTGCGACCCCGTCAGCACGTCGTGGCGGTTCGGCGTGTCGCCGGCACCGTTGACGACCTCGCCCTTCTCGGACAGGGCGGTCTGCTTGGTGAGATTGTTGCCGGCGCTGTGCAGGTCGGCGACGTCCTTGGCGACCACGACGCCCTTTACATTCTTCCACGGTCCCTTGCCGATACGATCGCGCGCATTCTCCGCTGCCTTGCCGTCGGCCGCCTGGGTCGAGAGATAGGCGCGCCAGGTCTTCGGCGCGCCGAAGCCGGCGGCCTGCGCCAGCGTCTGGCAATGATTGTCGGCGCCGGCGAGCCCGCCGAGATTGCCGCCGTTGCCGACGCCGTTGCTGGTCAGGAAGAAGCTGGTGTCGGCGGTCTGCGCCGCCGCCGGCGGCGCCGCCACGACGACGAACGCAAGACAGGCCGGAACCGCGATATGCGCAACGATCTTCATCTCAATCCTCCCGATGGTTGTTATGGTCCGCTGAGATCAACCCGCAGGCCCTCCGGATATTCCGGCGCCGCGACATGTGAATGAAGGCACAAAACAAAGGCGCCGCGGACGAGGCCGCGGCGCCTTGTATCTGTCATTCTCCGGCAACCGATCAGTTGGTCTGCTGGATCGCCGAAAGCTCCCAATTGCCGCCGCGCTGGCGTACGAAGGTCCAGACCTCAGTGACCTCCTCCGGCTGCGTGCTGCCGCCGACCTGACGGCCGGTGCCGCGCTCGAGCGTGGTGTCGACCAGCGAGTAGCGCATCGCGACCGTCGCATACTCGCTGTCGCCTTCGCGCCAGGCTTCCGCCAGATCGCCCTGCAGCAGCTTCACATTGGTCACCTTGTTGGTGACGTTGCGCGCCTTGTTCTCCTCGAGATCCTTCGAGAAGTACGACACCATCTCCGGCGTCGCGAGCGTGTGCAGCTTCGCGATGTCCTCGTTCGACCACGCGGTCTGGATGTCGCCGAGCAGCCGTTCGAACGTCTCATAGTCGCCCGGCGCGATCTCGACCGGCGCATTCGATCCGCCGCCGAGCCCGAAGCCGAAGCCCGAGCGGGCGTTCGCCTGCGGACCGGGGCCGACGTCGGGGCCACCGGCATAGGCGGCCGCCGGCGTGTTGCGGCGCTGCCACCACGACATCGCAAGGCGAACCACGAGCACGATCAGACCGATCTGCAGCAAGAGGCCGAACATCGACGACAGGCCGCCGAGACCCGAGAACAGCCCGCCGCCGAACAGCATGCCGAACAGGCCGGCGCCAAGGAAGCCCGCGGCCAGGCCGCCGAGCAGGCCGCGGCCCATTCCACCGCGACCGAACAGGCCGCCGGAATTCGCCGCCGCCGGCGAGCCCATGTTCGGGCTACCAGGCTGGCTGAAGGTGCGGTTCATCGGCGCAACCGAGCCCGGCGCCGTGTTGGTCGAGGGCGGCGCGGAGAATGTCCGCGAGCCGCGCGAGCCGCCGCCGCCAACGCGGGCGTCGGCCGCCGAAACGGTCATCATCACGGGCAGCGCCAGTGCCATCGCGACGGCGATCGCCCGAACAATTCCACGCGCGCGTTGCGAGAAATTCATGTTGGTTTCCTCAAAGGATTCCCCGGCATGGGGAAACGCCCCTAAGATGGGCAGGGACGGTTAAAAGTGAAGCGGGAAACGGGAACCGCGGCTGCGGCCCTCGGTCGCGGAGATGTGACACTATGGTCCTTGTGGATGCGACGGCGCGTCCTACCGCGGGATGAGGCCCGGTTTCAACCACAGTTACCGCGGAATTTCGCCTCGCACTTGCGAGAAGTAAAGCCGGTTGCCGCGGCAACCGGCTAGTTCGCCGTCATGGTTTCCTTCACCGCGGCGACCAGCTGCGTCAACGTGAAGGGTTTCGGCAGGAACGCGAACTGCTGGTTCTCCGGCAGGCTCTTCTCGAAGGCGTCCTCGGCATAGCCTGAGACGAAGATGATCTTCAGCTCCGCGTTGCGGCTGCGCATTTCCTTCAGCAGCGTCGGGCCGTCCATCTCCGGCATCACGACGTCGGAGACGACGAGATCGACAGCGCCGTTCTTCTCCTCGAACGCTTCCAGCGCCTCGACGCCGTTCGCCGCCTCGATCACGCTGTAGCCGCGCGAACGCAGGCCGCGCGCATTGAGCGAGCGCAGGCCGTCCTCGTCCTCGACCAGCAGGATGGTGCCCTGCCCGGTCAGATCCGGCTTCGGCTTGGCGGCTTCCGTGGCGGCGGCGGTTTCCTTGGCCGCACCGTTGCCGGCCTGGGCCTCAGGTGCGACCTCCTGCTCCTGGCGATGCCGCGGCAGGTAGATCCGGAACGTGGTGCCGCCGGCCGGCACGGAATCGACATAGACGAAGCCGCCGGTCTGCTTGACGATGCCGTAGACCGTGGACAGGCCGAGGCCGGTGCCCTTGCCGACTTCCTTGGTCGAGAAGAACGGCTCGAAGATCTTGTCGATGATCTCGGCCGGAATGCCGGTGCCGGTGTCGGCGATCTCGATCTTCACATAGTCCGCCGCCGGCATGCCCTTGTTGGCGAGTTGGGCGGCCTCCTCGGTCGGTACATTGGCGGTGCGGATGATCAGCTTGCCGCCGTCGGGCATCGCGTCGCGCGCGTTGACCGCGAGATTGACCACCACCTGCTCGAACTGCGAGACGTCGACCTTCACCGGCCACAGGTCGCGGCCATGCACGAGGTCGAGCTTGACCTTCTCGCCGATCAGCCGGCGCAGCAGCATTGTGAGGTCGCTCAATGCATCGCCGAGATCGAGCACCTGCGGCCGCAGCGTTTGGCGGCGCGAGAATGCAAGCAGCTGCCGCACCAGCGTCGCGGCGCGGGTGGCGTTCTGCTTGATCTGCATGATGTCCTGGAACGACGGGTCGGTCGGCTTGTGCGCGTTCAGCAGGAAGTCGTTGGCCATCATGATGGCCGACAGCACGTTGTTGAAGTCGTGCGCGATGCCGCCGGCGAGCTGGCCGACCATCTCCATCTTCTGCGACTGGTTGATCTGGTTCTCCAGCGCGCGCCGCTCGGTGGTTTCGAGCATGTAGACGATCGCGGTCTCGGCGTCGCGCTCGTCCTTCTCGACGGTGGTGACGAAGAACTGGGCAAAGCGCTCCTTGGGCCCGTCGAGCATCACCTCGACCGGCGCGATGTCGCCCTGGCCCTCGGCCGCCTGGTTGATCGCGGCGATCAGCAGACCGCGGTCGCGCGGATTGACGGCGCGGAAGATCGACTTGGCGGCGCCGCCGTCGCCGTTCAGGCCCTGCGCCAGCTTGGCATAGCGCGCATTGGCGCCGACCACATTGCCGCCGCGATCGACGGTCGCGATCGCCATCGGCGTATGGTCGAAGAAGCGCATGAAGCGCACCTCGGCGGCGCGCTCCGGATCGGAATGCTCGTCGCGGGCGCGGCTAATCACCAGCGTGCGCGAGGCGCCCGCCGCGCCGTCGGAGCCGAAAGCGAGCTTGTGATAGAGCCGCACCGGCACGGTCTTGCCGCCGCGCATCCGCAGGTCGATGTCGAACACCTCGGTCTTGACCTCGCCCGGCACCGCCGCAATCGAGGTCAACAGCGCCGCGCCGTCGCCCGAGACGATGTCGGTCAGTTTCAGGCCGCCCGAGCCGATCTCGGCCAGATCGTAGTCCAGCCAGTTGGCCAGCGTGGCGTTGACATAGGCGATCTCGCCGGCCGGATTGACCGAGAAGAAGCCGCATGGCGCGTGATCGAGATATTCGATCGCGTGCCGCAGCTCCTGGAACACGTCTTCCTGGCGCTCGCGGTCGCGGGTGACGTCGGCGATCGACCAAACCGCATATTTCGCATCGCGCTTGCCCTCGCCGAGTGGGCGTACCCGCAGGCGCAGCCAGCGGCCCTGGCCGGCCTCCTGGCCGGCGAGGCGGACCTCCTCCTGCTGCCGCTTGCCCTCGCGGGCAGCCTTCAAAAGGCGGAACACGGCCTCGGAGACGTCGGGGTTGCCGATGAAGACGCGCTCGACCGGACGGACGTCCTGCGGCCCGGCCGCGCCGGTCAGCGTGAGATAGGCGGCGTTGGAATAGACCACGTGGCCGCGGGAGTCGGTGACGACGAGCCCTTCCTGGGCCTGGTCGGCGATCCGCGCCATCACCGGATCATCGGTGGCACGGTCGGAGAAGCGGATGATGCCGGCGGCAAGGGCGAACAGGTTGAACAGCCCGACGGTGGCGAGCAGCGCCAGCACGCCGAGAATATAGGGCTGCGCCTCGGTGCGGCCGATGGTCATCAGCCAGACCGCCACCGCGACGATGCCGGCGGCGATCAGGACCACCAGCAGGATGCTGCCGTTCCGCCGCGCTGGCCCGTGGGCCACGAAAGGCTCGGTCACGGAAGGATCGTTGCTATCGGCGGTCATCTGGAGAGACATGGCTCGTCTGCATCACGAAGGCGACCGGCCGGCCACCTCGCCCCTGAGTGCCTGAATCGGACCCGAAAACGCAAGTCCAACAGGCGGCAATTTCGCAAGTTACGCGCATTTCAAGCGGGTTTTCCGCCCCTTACTGCCGCAGGCCGGACAGGCCGCGCCTCAGCCGCATCACGTAGCCGATGATTTCGGCAACCGCGTGATAGTGCTCGACCGGGATCTCCCGGTCGAGCTCGACCGTCGCATAGAGCGCCCGGGCCAGCGCCACGTTCTCCACGATCGGAATGTCGTGCTCCTTGGCGATCTCCCGGATCTTAAAGGCAAGATTGTCGACGCCCTTGGCGACGCAGATCGGCGCCGACATGCTGCGGTCGTAGGCCAGCGCCACCGAATAGTGGGTCGGGTTGGTGATGATCACCGAGGCCTTCGGAACCTGGGCCATCATGCGCTTCTTGGCGCGCTGGACCCGCAATTGCTTGATCCTGCCCTTGACGTGCGGGTCGCCTTCCGACTGCTTGAACTCCTCCTTCATCTCCTGCAGCGACATCTTGTGACGCTCGTACCAGGTCCGGTACTGGAAGAAGTAATCGGCGATCGCGACCGCAGCGAGGATGGCCACCACCGCCGCCAACAGGTGCACCGTCATGCCGGTGATGGCGGGCAGCAGCTCGGCCGGATCGACCCGCAGGAAGGATTCCATCCGCATCCGGTCGGGCCACAGCACCGCGACCATCACGGCGCCGAGCGCAATCAGCTTGAACAGGCCCTTCAGGAAATTCGCCACCGCCTGCTTGCCGAACAGCCGCTTGAAGCCGGCCGCCGGCGAGATCTTGGAGAATTTCGGCTTCAGCTGCTCACCCGACCACACCAGCTGATGCTGCACCATGTTGCCCGCGATCGCGGCCAGCGCCAGCAACAGGAACGGCACGCCGATCGCGGCGACCACCGCGTAGCCGAGCGACTGTGTCAGCGCCAGCAGGCCGGCGCCGTCGGTGCGGATCATCCATGAATTAGCGATCAGGTTGCGCAGCGGCATCAAGATGCCGCTGCCGATCGAGCCCGAGAAGGTCGACAGCACCAAGGTGCCGCCGGCGATCACGAACCAGGTATTGACCTCCTGGCTCTTGGCAACGTCACCTTTCTCGAGGGCTTCATCGAGACGTTTTTGCGTAGGGTCTTCTGTTTTGTCTTCGGTATCGTCCGCCACTGCTTCTCCCCCTAATTCATCGGAGCGAGCTGGCGCATGACGCCGAGGAAATAGTCGAGATAGGTGTTCATCATCGCGGCGAGCACGACGCCGAAGATCAGGAACCCGACCATGATCGAGAGCGGCACGCCGACGAAATAGACCTGCATCTGCGGCATCAGCCGCGCCAGCACGCCAAGCCCGATGTTGAAGACCAGGCCGAACACCAGGAACGGCGCGGACAGCTGCAGGCCGATCTTGAAGGCGGCGGAGAAGGCCGAGGTCGCAAGCGCGGCGACATCGCCGGTCGGCATGATCTCGCCCGGCGAGAAGATGCGGTAGCTCTCGCTCAGCGCCGCAATGACGAGATAGTGGCTGTCGGTCGCAAACAGCAGCGTGAGGCCGAGGATGGTGAGGAAGTTGCCGATGATCTGGCCCTGCTGCCCCTGGGTCGGATCGACCGCGGTGACGAAGCCGAGGCCGAGCTGCTGCGCGATCACGGAGCCCGCGACGTTGAGCGCCGACAACGTCACCCGCGCGGTCGCGCCGAGCACGATGCCGATGATGAGCTCATGCACCATCAGGACGCCGAGCGAGGAGATCGACGTCAGGTCGACATGATAGGCGTTGCGATGCAGGGGAAGGATGATCAGCGTCAGCAACAGCGCGATCGACAGCTTGACCCGCGCCGGGATGTTGCTCTCGCCGAAACCGGGCAGCAGCATCACCATCGCGCCCACGCGCGCGAAGACCAGCACGAAGATCGCGGCCAGCGCCGGCAGCAGGGAGACATCGATGCGCATGACCGCGGCATTAGTGCATCAACCGCCGATGATTCGCGATGAAATCCGCATCATGTGGCTGGAGAGCGAGTCCGCCATGAACGGCAGCGCCAGCAGCAATGTGACGAAGATCGCGAGGATCTTCGGCACGAAAATCAGGGTCTGTTCCTGGATCTGCGTCAGCGCCTGGAACAGCGACACCACGACGCCGACCACGAGGCCGACCACCATCAGGGGCGACGACACCACCACGATGGTCCAGATCGCATCGCGCGCCACGTCGAGGGTTTCGGGGCCGGTCATTGTTGAGTTCTCGCTGTCAGTTGTTTGCACTGTCGTTCCGGGGCGATGCAACGCATCGAACCCGGAACCTCGAGATCTTTGATGTGCAATTGCACATCTGAGGCTCGATGCTGCGCATCGCCCCGGGATGACGTCGCAAGCGACGTCAGATCGGCATCTTCATGATGTCTTCATAGGCCTGGATCACGCGGTCGCGCACCGAGACCAGCGTCGATACCGCAACGTCGGTGTCGGCGACCGCCGTCACCACATCCATCACGTTCGCCTTGCCCGAGGTCATCGCCATGGTCTGCGCGTCGGACTTCTTGCCCGCCTCCAGGACGCTGCCGACGGAGTCCTTCAGCAGCGCACTGAAGGATGGGCCGGCGACGGCCTGCCCGGCCTTCTCGGCGCCGCCGCGCTCCATCATCTTGGCGAGGTTGGCGTAGGCGTTGGCGGCGACTGTCGGTGAAGCCATGATTTACGTTCCCTGTTCTTGTTGCGTCAGGACTTGAGGATGTCGAGCGTGCGCTGGATCATCCGCCGCGTCGCGCTGATGATGTTGAGGTTGGCCTCGTAGGAGCGCTGGGCGTCGCGCATGTCGGTCATTTCGACCATCGCATTGACGTTCGGATATTTGACGTTGCCCGAGGCGTCCGCCGCCGGATTGCCCGGCTCGTGCTTGACACGGAACGAAGACTGGTCGGGGCGGATCCGGCCCAGCGCCACGACCTGGGCGTCGAGCGTGCGATCGAGCGTGGAGGAGAAGGTCGGCACCTTGCGGCGGTAGGGATCGCCGCCCGCGGTCTGCGCCGTCGAATCGGCATTGGCGATATTTTCCGAGATCACCCGCATGCGCCCCGCCTGCGCCCGCAGGCCTGAGGTTGCGATGCTCATCGAGCGGGCGAAATCGCTTGTTCCATCTGCCATGGGATCCTCCTGCCGCCGTCAGGCGGGCTAACCCTTGCTCTAGCCCTTGCCGATCGCAGTCTTCAGCAGATGCAGGCTGCGGCTGTAGAGCGAGGTGACGGCCGCATAGTCCATCTGGTTGGCCGACACTTTCAGCATCTGCTCCTCGAGATTGACCGCGTTGCCGGCCGGACGGGTCTGGAACCCGCTCTTGCCGCGATCGTTGTCGAAGCTGTCGGGCGCGCCGGACGCCGCCATGTGGGTAGCGCTGGTCTGCATCATCGGCAGCGTCCCCACGCCGCCGCCAACCGTGGCGCCGGCCCGGTCGAACTTCGGCTCGGCCAGGTCGCGCGGCCGGAAGTTCGGCGTGTCGGAATTGGAAATGTTCTCGGCGAGCACCCGCTGGCGCTCCTGGTGCCACTGCATCTTGGTGCGCAACGCCGACAGGATCGGGAGATCGTTCATGGCCATCGCCGCGGCTCCGTTAACCTCTGGGCTCTTCCGAGGTAGGCAGAATTTGCCCGGTGTATGGTTAACGGGTGGTTAAAATGCCGGACGGATCCGTGGAGAACGCCGCAACTGCGGCCTGCGAGCGCATTTTCGCCACGAATGCTGCGTTAACCAGCACAAACCAAGACAGCGTGGGGCGCTGAGAAGTCGTTTTGGGACAAGCGATTCTTGGTTTATTAATAGAACAGCCGGCTGCAAGCCGCTGGGAATTAAGAAATAAGGCGAATCTCGGGCGCGATTCGCTGCGCAAACCGCACCTATCAATCCGCGCCCGTTGATGGCGAAAGCTGAGGAAGGCCAAGATGGCCGGGGACTCCAATATGCAGGTCATTACATTCGTCTTGGCATTCGTTGTCGTGCTGGCGCTGATCGGCGTGACCGCATGGCTCGTCCGCCGCTTCGCCGGAAACCGCCTCGGGGCCAACGCCAACCGCGGGCGCATGCCGCGCCTGGCGGTGATCGACGCTGCCGCCGTTGACGGGCGGCGCCGCCTGGTGCTGGTCCGCCGCGACAATATCGAGCATCTCCTGATGATCGGCGGCCCCACCGATATCGTCGTCGAGCCGAATATCGTCCGCGCGATGCCCGCGCGCGATCAAATGTCGACCCGCCCCGCTGTCGCAGCCGATGCCGCGCCGCCGCGCGTGGCGCCGCTTCCGGATGCAGCCTGGAACGAGAGCGAAGCCGCCCGCTCCGACAATTTCGACCTTCCCGAGCCGGAGCTGCCGCCGCGTCAGACGCGGCCCTCCTTCGCCGACGAGCTGCGCCGGCCCCCGCCGCCGATCGCCGAGCGTCGCAGCGATCCGCTCGCGGGCTTCACGCCCGAACGCGGCGAGCCGCGGCCCGATCCGATGCCGCCACGCCTGCCGCCGCGCTCCGAGCCGGTCGTCCCGCGTCCGCCGCGTGCCGCCGAGCCGCAGAAGGCACCGCCACCGCTGCGCACAACCGAGCGCGCCGTGACGCCGCCGCCACCGCCTCCCCAGGCACCGCCGCCGGCTGCAACGCAGGCGCCTCCGGCCCCGCCGCCTCCATCGAACGCCGACGCCAATCTCGCCGAGATGGCGCAACGGCTCGAAGCGGCGCTGCGCCGCCCGACCGGCGCCGGCGAGACCGTCGCGCCGCCGGTTGCGCCCGAGGCGCCGCCGGCGCGCCCGCAGCGCAGCGAGCCGCCCGCCCCGCCCGCCGGCGGACAGAAGAGCGGGTTCGAAAATCTCGAGGACGAGATGGCCTCGCTGCTCGGCCGACCGAAGAATCCTTCGTGAGGCCAGGGGCAGTCCCGCGTAGAGTTTTTTTCATCGCTGTCCTGATCGCCGCCGGATCCCTCGCTGATCCGGCGATGGCGCAGGATATCAGCATCAATCTCGGCGGCGGCAATGGCGGCGTGACCGAGCGCGCGATCCAGCTGATTGCGCTGCTGACGGTGCTGTCGATCGCGCCGTCGATCCTGATCATGATGACGTCGTTCACGCGCATCGTGGTCGTGCTCTCGCTGCTGCGCACCGCGCTCGGCACTGCCACCGCGCCGCCGAACTCGGTGATGATCGCGCTTGCGATGTTCCTCACCGCCTTCGTGATGGGGCCGGTGCTGCAGAAATCCTATGACGACGGCATCAAGCCGCTGGTCGCCAACCAGATCGGCGTTGAGGACGCGTTGCAGCGCGCCTCGGTCCCCTTGCGCGGCTTCATGCAGAAGAACGTCCGCGAGAAGGATTTGAAGCTGTTCATGGACCTCTCCGGCGAGCCGCCGCCGGCGACGCCGGAGGAGATGTCGCTGCGCATCCTGGTGCCGGCCTTCATGATCTCCGAGCTGAAACGTGCCTTCGAGATCGGCTTCCTGCTGTTCCTGCCGTTTTTGATCATCGACCTCGTGGTCGCCTCGGTCCTGATGTCGATGGGCATGATGATGCTGCCGCCGGTGGTGGTCTCGCTGCCGTTCAAGCTGATCTTCTTCGTGCTGGTCGACGGCTGGGCTTTGGTCGCCGGCAGCCTGGTGCAGAGTTACGGGGGGTAGCGCCCTGCGAAACATTCATGGCCCGTCAGCTGGATCGGCCACACCGTTGCACTATCATGCGCGGCACCGCATCCAGGGAGCCGCGCCGTGCAGCAGCCATTCGACCGCGCCGCAGAAGATCTCGGCAACGCCATCCATCTCGAACATGTCAACGTGCAGGTGCCGGACCAGCGCCTCGCCACGCTGTTCTACGTCGCCGGCATCGGGCTGACCCGCGATCCCTATCTGATGGTCTCCGACAGCAACATGTGGGTGAATGTCGGCCGCAGCCAGTTTCACCTGCCGAGCGGCCGCCAGCAGGTGCTGCGCGGCCACACCGGCATCGTGATCGCCGGGCGGCAGGCCCTGCTGCAGCGGCTCGCCGCGGTCGCGCCCAAGCTCGAGGGCACCGCGTTCAGCTATCGCGAGCGCAATGATCACGTCGAGGCCATCTGCCCCTGGGGCAACCGGCTACGCTGCTTTGAACCGGACGCCAAACGGTTCGGGCGCATCGCGCTCGGCATGCCCTATGTCGAGTTCGAGGTGCCGCGCGGCACGGCTGAGGCGATCAGCCGGTTCTATCCTGAGATCCTGGGCATCCCCGCCAGCGTCGTAAACGGCGATGGCGTCGTCGCGCGCGCAAAAGTCGGCAAGGATCAGTATCTGCAATTCCGCGAGAGCGACGCGGCGCAGGGCGAATTCGACGGCCATCACATCCAGATCTACATCACGGACTTCTCGGGCCCCTACCAGCGACTGCGCGAACGCAATCTGGTCTCCCGCGAAGACAATCAATACCAGTACCGCTTCTGCGATATCGTCGATCCGGCCGACGGCCGACATCTGTTCACCGTCGAGCACGAGGTGCGCAGCGCCACGCATCCGATGTTTCTGCGGCCGCTGGTCAATCGCAATCCGGCGCAGACCAACCGCACCTTCGCCAACGGCTATGACCAGGCGCCTTGGGCGATGGGGCCGGACCAGTATGACGGATGAGCGCGCGCTCTTCGGCGTCACGTCATGATCCGCAAATTCCAGCAAACGAGACGACATGCTTCCCTCCCAGCGCCATCTGTTCGATGTTCCACGCGAGGTCTGCTACCTGAATTCGGCGTCCTACAGCCCGCTGCCGCTGAAGACGCTCGATGCCGGCCGCACAGCGGTCGGACGCAAAAGCCAGCCCTGGACCATCGATCCCGGCTTCGCCGGCCGCCAGCATGAGCGCGCCCGTAGCGCGGCGGCCCGCCTGATCAATGCCGCACCTGACGATGTCGCGCTGATCCCCGCGATCAGCTACGGCGTCGCGACGGTGGCGAAGGCGCTGAGCATTCCGCGCGGCACCCGCGTCGTCGTGCTGGAGAACGACCATTCCTCGCCGGTCCTCGAATGGCACGCCCGCGCCGAGGCGCAAGGGTTCGTCGTCGACACCGTGCGCCAGCCCGCCGACGGCGACTGGACATCGGCATTGCTTGCAACGATCGAGCGGCCGGGCGCGCCGCCGGTCGGCCTCGCCTCGATCTCCTCGGTGCACTGGTCGGACGGCGGCATGATCGACGTCGACAAGGTGCAGGCCGCGCTTCGGCAGCACGGCGCAATGTTCGTGATCGACGCGACGCAGAGCGCGGGTGTCGTGGCGATGGACGTGACGAGGCTCGACCCCGACGCCGTGATGTTTCCGACCTACAAATGGCTGATCGGCCCCTACGGGCGCGCCTTCCTCTACATTGCAAAACGCCACCAGAACGGCGTGCCGCTGGAGCAGACCTCCAGCGGCCGCCGCAACGTGAACTCCGAGAATCCGGTCTATTTCGGCGATCTCGCCTATGTCGACAACGCCACGCGTTACGACATGGGCGAGCGCGATCATTTCATCACGCTGGAGATGGCCTCGATCGGCATCGAGATGATGGCGGAATGGGGCGCCGCGGCCGTCAGCGCGCGGCTCGCGATGCTGAACGAGCGGATCGCGGACGGCGTGCGTGACTTCGGGCTCAACGTCCCGGCGCGCAGCGTGCGTGCGCCGCACATCCTGAGCCTCGGCATGGCGGGCGGCATCCCGAAAGAACTTATCGCGCGGCTCGCCGCCGAGAACATCCATGTCGCGCTGCGGCTCGGCCGGATGCGGATCTCGCCGCACGTTTTCAACGACGAGGCCGATGTCGATCGCCTCGTCGCGGTCTTGACCAAAGCGCTGCGCGGTTAGCCGGACTTGTGCCGCAGTCCGACGACGCCGAACAGTTCGATCGCCAGCGCGACGACCACTCCGGCCGCGCCGATCACGAACAACAGCGCATAGTCGCCGCCGCTGTGCGCGAACAGATACGACAGGCCATAGGCGCCCGCCGCCTGGAACAGCGCGAAGGTCGTGGTGGCCTGCGCCCAGGCTGAACGCTGGCTCGCCGCGGAATGCGGGATCAGCTCGTGGATGCGGCCGATCACCAGCGGCACGATGCCGGGCGTGAAGCCGCCGACGATCAGGCTCGACACGATCAGCGCGGCAGGCGATGTCGTCACGGCGGGCAGCGCAACCGCAACGGCCTCGATCAGGAACGCCGCGCGGAGCGCCGCGGCGAAGCCGGCGCGATCGGCGAGGTGTCCCGTGAGCAACGGTCCGACCACGGCGCCAATGCCGTACAGCACCCAGTAATGCGATCCCGCCGCGATGCCCTGCCCAAGCCCGCGGGCGACGAAATCGACCAGGAACACCATGTGCGGCACCAGCGCCAGCGCGTTGAGGCCGTATTCCAGGCAGAGCGCGATCACCAGCGGCGAGCGCAGGCCATGCGACGCGACGGGCTGTTCGACCACGCCACGTGCGGCGGGAGCTTCGGCGGGCCACGCCTTCCAGCTGACCAGTGTCAGCACCGCCGACAGGACGCCAAGGCCGTACCAGGCCTGCTTGACGCCCTGTTGCAGCAACAGCGGCACCAGTGTTCCGGACGCGGCGACGCCGAGGCCAACGCCGGCAAAGATCACGCCGCCGATCAGGCCGCGCTTGCTGGGCGCGGTATGCGGCAGGATTGCCGTTGCCGCCAGCACCATGATCACGCCGCCGCTGACGCCGGCGAGAAAGCGAAAACCGAAGAACCAGATGAAGGAGATCGGCACCGCGCAGGCAAAGCAGGTGATGGCGGCCAGCACCATCATGCCGCGCAGCGCCCACACCGAGCCGATGCGCGCGCCGAGATCGCGGGCGAGCAGCGCGCCGGCGAGATAGCCGGCAAGGTTGGCGGCACCGAGATAGACCGCTTCCGCCGGAGTGAACCACTTTGCGGCGATCAATGCCGGGATCAACGGCGTGTAGGCGAAGCGCGCCAGTCCGAGCCCGACCAGCGAGGCGCACAGCCCCGCGGCCGCGGACAGCCATAGCGGCTCGCCGGCATCGAGGCGCGGCTCGGCGTGATGGCGCCGGTGGTGATCGACATTGGCTGACATGGACATCGCAGTAGGCCCTCCGGCCGTTCATGAAAAATGATTAGTTGCGATCGCAGCAATCGCTCACAGCGATCACGGCTCACCTCTCCCGATTGGGAGAAATGCACATTCGGTTTGGGGGAAGCCTTCAGCGGGAAGATTTGGACGCCGCAGCTGCAGCGAGCTTCTTGCGATAGTCCAGCGCGGGCAGCCCGCCCCAGCCCCAATTATCGGTATCGACTTCTTCGATGATGACGAAGGTCGACTCCATCGGCTTGCCAAGCACGTCGCGCAGCAGCTCGCTGGCGCCCTTGATCAATGCAGCCTTCTGCTCCGGCGTGGTGGACGACGCCCCCGGCGCCGTCCCCTCACGCGTGACCTGGATGGTGACGATAGGCATGGCACTCTCCGGATCGTGCTCGTTAATGACCGGCGCTCTGGCCGCCGTCGACATGCAGGATCTCGCCGGTGACGAAGCCCGCGCCTTCCAGGAACAGCACGGCGTCGACGATATCCTTGGCTTCACCCATGCGTCCTACCGGATGCTGCTTGGCGAGGAAGTCGTGCGTCGCCGGCGCGTGCATCGGTGTCCTGATCACACCGGGAGAGACCGCGTTCACGCGGATGCCCTTGGCGGCATATTCGATGGCGAGCGACTTGGTCGCGGCGTTCAGGCCGCCCTTGGTCAGCGAGGCCAGCACCGAGGGCACGTTGCTATTGGCGTGATCGACGAGGCTGGTCGTGATCTGCACGATATGTCCGGAGCCCTGCTTCTCCATCTCCCTGGCGGCGCGCCGGGTGATGTAGAAGAAGCCGTTGAGATTGGTCGCGAGCACCTGCGCGTAGTCCTGGTCGGTGTAGTCGGTGAACGGCTTGGCAAGGAAGATGCCGGCATTGTTAACCAGCGTGTCGATGCGGCCGAAGCGCCCGAGCGCCTGCTTGACGATGCGGTCGGCAACTTCGGGATCGCCGATGTCGCCTGTGACGGTCAGAACGTCGCTGTCGGTCGACGGCTTGATGCTGCGGGAATTGGCGACGACGCGCCAGTTGCGGTCGCGATAGCCCTTGACGATGGCCTCGCCGAGGCCCTGCGACGCACCGGTGACGATGGCAACCTTCTGCTCTGCACCCATGTTCTCTCTCCATCTGCTGCTGAAGCGACCCAGCGCCGCTTCGATGGAGAGGAAGCTAGATACATCCGCTTTCCGCGCGAATGCCCGCTATTCGGCAGACACTCTTCCGCGGCGCGAACGAATGGCGCCAGCCCTGCTGGCCTCGCGCGACAGCCGCTCGAAATAGCCTTTCAGCCGCGGCGTCGCGAAATCGACGAAGGCGCGCACCTTGGGCACGTCGAAGCGACCCTGCGGCGCCAAAAGATGCACCGGCAGCGGCGGATGCTCGTCGCCGGCGAGCAGGATCTGCAACCGCCCGTCACGGATTTCCTCGGCGATGTGATACGAGAACAGCCGGGTGACGCCGTGTCCTTCGCTGGCGGAGGCCACCGCCGCGCGCACGGTGTTGACGACCAGCCGCGGCATGAACTGGACCGCGCGCGCGATCTTCGACTTCGCGGCCGGCGGGAAGCTCCAGGAGTCGAGCCCGAAATGCGTCATGGCGATGATCTGGTGCTTCGCCAGATCAGCCGGCTCGGCGATCAGCGGATGCTGCGCGAGATAGCCGGGCGATGCCGCGACCACGCGGCGTACCTCGCCGAGCTTGATCGCGATGAAACTGGAATCGGCGAGATGGGCGATGCGCAGCGCGACGTCGATCCCCTCGTCGATCAGATTGACGGTGCGGTCGAGCATCACGAGCCGCACCGACACCGCCGGGTAGTCCGTCATGAAGGCATCGAGCACCGGCCGCAGCACGTCCTCGCCGACCACGACGGGCGCGGTGACGGTCAGCGTGCCGCGCGGCACTGACCGCTCGCCGCCCGCCGAGATATCGGCTTCCTCGAGCTCGCCGAGGATACGACGGCATGCGGCCGCATAGCGCTGGCCGGCATCGCTCAGCTTCAGCGAGCGCGTCGTGCGATGTAGCAGCTCGGCGCCGACATGATGCTCAAGGAAAGCGATCGCCCGGCTGACCGCCGCCGGCGAGCGCCGCAGTTTCCGCCCGGCACCGGCGAGGCTGCCCTCGTCGACCGCCGCAACGAAGACCTTCATGGCGTCGATGCGGTCCATCGATCCCCCCGCTTCGCGGTCGCCGTTACTCCTTCACGTCATACTGCTTGCTGAGATGGTCGCCGATCTGCACCAGCATCGCGACGCATTCGGGATAGCCGGGCCTCGCCACCGTGGCGTCATCGGCGCTGGCGCGAAACTCCCAGCTGTCGCCGTCGCGCAGCACGGAGATGTCGATGCCGTCGGGGCAGTCGGCATGGGCCTTCAGCTCTGCCCGCGCCATCGCGATCAGTTCGGCTTCGGTCTTGATCGGCTTGCTCATGTAACGACGTCCTCCCGGCGCTGCGCAACGGACGCCATGGTTGCCGATTTGACGGCAGGATGTCGAGAGCACGCGTGCGATCACAACCAGTTGCAATTGACAAAATGCTCGTCCCCGGCGAACATTTGGCAGGGTCGATACCACCCGCCGCTTGCACCCCACCCGGGGACGGTGAAGGTATCAAGCCATGTTTCAGGCTTCCTTTGCCCGCACGAACGGGTCAGCAACGCAAGCCCCTGACGCTCTCCGTTCGTCGATGCAAAGGTTGATCCCATGCGCGACTTTCGTGATGCCAAGGCCATGGCGCAGACGCTGCGCGAAGCGCTCGGCGCCAAATCGATCCCCCTCACCCACAGCGACAGCCTGGAGCTGATCGCCAAACTGTTCGGCCAGCGCGACTGGAACACGCTGGCGGCACGGATACAGGCCGCCGGCGGATCCGCCGATGTGCCGGCTTCCGCTCCGCGATCGCCGCCGGACGTCGTGCGGCAAGAGATCGCAGTCGCTGCCGCGGTGCTCGACCGCTATGCCGGCTTCTACCAGCTCAGCGAGCAGGCCGTCCTCAGTGTGATGCGCGAGGATCACCACTTGGCTGTACAGCTCACCGGGCAGCGGGCCGTACCGTTCTTTGCGGAGAGCCAGACCGGGTTTTTCGCCAGGGAGGTCGACGCGCAGATCAGCTTTGTCATCGCGGCTGACGGTCAGGCGACGTCACTGATCCTGCATCAAAATGGCGACAAGCCGATGCCGCGCATTGACGCTGCAAGCGCGAAACAGATTGCGGATCGCACCGCAGAGCGTGTGAAGAAACAGTCGCCGGCTCCAGGAACCGAGGCCGCGCTCCGCCGCCTGATCGAGGGGGTCGCATCGGGACAGTCCGACTATGCGGACATGGCCCCCGCGCTCGCCGCGGCGACCCGCGAGCAATTGCCACACCTGCAGCCTTTCCTCGCCGACCTCGGCGCGATCGAAGCCACCCGCTTCCTCGGCGTCGGCGCGCAGGGCGAGGATGTCTACAGTGTGCGGCACGCCAACGGCGCCTCGCATTGGCGGATCGCGCTCGACGCCACCGGGATCATTTCGACCGCGTGGGTGTCTGCCGGGCCGTGAGACCCAGCGCGGCTACGGCGCCGCGCTGGCGCGGCGCTCGCCCTTGATCGCCGGCAGCGCGCTCACCGGCGCGACCTTCGGCTTGTCAGTCACCGATCCGGTCGCGACCGGATCGGGCAATGGCGCGCGGGCGGTGGCGTCGGGGAAGCGGGTCTTCATCTCGCGGATGAAGCCGTCGAGCGTGTCGACGCTGGCGGCCATTCGCGCGATCTGGGCGAATTCGGCGCTGGACGTCGCCACCGGCTTGCTGGCCGAGTCGAAGGCGAGCTTGTCGGCATCGCCGGACATCAGCGGCGCGTATTTCTCGCGGAACCGGGACAGCCCGATGGCGTCCTCGGCAAGCGCGTAGCCGACCACGGCGCGGATGATATCGGCCTTCTCGCCCGGATTGAGCGGGGTGAAGTCGCGCCAGCGGTCGCCATAATAGAGCTCGATCTGCTCGGACGCCTCGCGCCAGTGCCGCGACGCCCAATAGATGTCGGAGCGCAGCCGGATTGCCTCACGGCCGGTGATGTTCGAGATGATGTCGAGCGCGAGATCGTGCCGGCCAACGTCGCTCTGCGCGCGCGCCTCGAGCAGCAGCCGCTGCTGGCGCAGCTCGCCGGAGAGATCCGCGATCCGCGTCGAGCGCAGCGCGGCAATGGCGCGGTCGGGCTTGCGGTTCATCAGATAGACCATCGCAAGGCGCGCCGCGACCTGGGCGCGGGCCGCGCCTTCAAGCCGCTTGTCGACCTGGTATTGCAGGAGGTCGGCGGCCTGGTCGAGCAGATCGACGCCGACCAGGCGGTCGGCGAGACGGCGGATCATCTCGTCGCCGCGGCGGCCGATCGGCGTCAGTTCGCGATATTCGTAGAAGGTGCCGAGCGCATCGATCGGCGACATCTCGTCGCCCCTGGGGCCGAGGTAGAGCTGCACGAACAAGGCCGAGGCGCCATCCTGCGCCTGGCGCGATTCCGGCGCATTCGGCTGCAGCCGGGTCGCCGCACGCGTCACCGCGAAGGCGTCGGCATAGCGCGTCGTCTCGGCGTAGATCTTCGACAGCACATACAGCGTCTTCAGCTCGATATTGTCGCCGCGCCACAGCATCGACAGCAACTCGAGCTCCTTCAGCACATCGTCGCGGCCGATCTCGCCGCGCTTCTGCTTGAGCAGCGTCTCCAGCAACCTGCCTTCGGCGGCAGCCTGGCGATCGGCCGAATTGGCGGCGAAGCGATAGGCGTCGAGCGCATCCTTCTCCTGGCCGAGCGCCTCGGCCAGCCGGCCGCGCAGCACCGCAACCGCGGGCTTCAGTTCGCCGGGAACGCCGACTACGTCGAGATCGCTCTTGCGCCGCGCGGCGCCGGCATAGTCCTTGACCTCGAGCGAGGCCTTCATCGAGTCCATGGTGACGATGCGCTGCAAATCGGGCGGCAGCGTCGCCACCGCGAATTCGGCGTTCTTGAACTTCTCGCGCGCCTCGGCCCATTTGCCCTCGCGGGCGAAGGCGAGCCCCTTCCACAATTGGGAATCGTAGCCGTTGCCGATCACGGGATTGGCGAGATCCTTGAGGCCCTGCGCCGGGTGGCCGATCAGGATGCTGGCGACCGCGTGCACCATCACCACCGACGCCGTCTCGCTGCCGCGCTTGCTCTCGGACAGGATCAGATTGGCGACACCATGGGCTTCCTGGTACATGCCGCGCGCCATGTAGAAGTCGGCGAGATCGAGCCGCGCCTGCGGCAGCTGCTCGGCATTGGCCGACGCGGTCGCCGCAATCAGGCCGTCGAGCTGCTTGAGGAACGTGTCTGACTGGTTCTTGCGCCACTCGTCCGGATCGAACAACGGCTTCACCGCCGCGGTCGCGCGCTCGGCGGCGACGTCGGCCGATGACAGCGTCAGGCCGCCGGGCCGGCCCAGCATCACCTTGTCGGCGCCGACCTCGGCCTTGACGTCGTCCGCGTTCGGATGAACCACGACGCCGTGGATCGATTCCAGCAGCGAGAGCTCGACGAAATCCTGCCGCTTGATGATGCCGCGGGTCGGCGGCGGCGCGGTCACCACCCAAAGCGTATCGCCGGCATCGGGATCGACCAGTCTGTGCAGCTGGCCGGGATTGGCGAGCGGTACGCTGACATTGGCGAGCGAGGGCTCCGAGATGTTGCGCACCACAGTGAGCGGCAATGGCGGTTTCTGCACGCGGTCGGCAAAGGTCAGCGTCCAGCTCACGCCGCGCGAGCGGTCGTCGCTTTCGAGCGACGGCATCTGCGGCCGGTTGAGGCGGAAGCGCACCGCCTGGCCTTTCTCCAGCGCGATCCGGCTGACATCTGATATCAGCGAGCCGGCCTTGGCGCGGACCGGATCGACGTCGATTGCCTCAGCCGTGTCGAACACCATCCAAACCGTGTCGGCGCGGCGGAACAGCGCCGCCGGCGTCGCGCCGGGGAATGAGAACGTCACGCGCAAGCCGTCGCTGTCGCGCTGGGCCTCGACCGCGGGCTTGCCGCCGGCACGGGCCTCCGCAGCGGGCGGCGATGGCGCCGCAGCCGCCTCCGGCGCTTCCATCGCCGGCGCGGCGGCGACAGCAGGCACCGGTCGTGGTGCGTCGGTCACGGGCGCCGTGTTCTGTTCCGCCGCAGAGCCGGCACCACCGTCGTGCGGCGGGGTCGGCGCAGCAGCGTTCTCGGCGTTGGCCGCAGGTGCCGCCGCGATTTTCGGCAGCTCGGGATCGGACGGTTCCGATCGGGGCTGCTCCGTTTTGGCGGGCGCGGCCGCCGGTTGCTCGCTCGTGGCTTGCTCCGGCTTGAGCGGCTCGGAGCGCGGCGGTTCGGACTTGGCAGACTCGGACTTGGCAGGCTCGGACTTCGCCGTCTCGGATTTGGACTGTTCAGGCTTGATCTCGATCTTGGCCTGCTGGGCGATGCTTTCCGACGTCACCGGCGCGATCGCCGCGGCGCCTTTTGGTTTGGCGCGCGGCGTCGGCAACAATGAGCTCAGCGAGGGCTTTGCCGCCTGCTGCTCGTTCTGCTGGAAGGCGACGTCGACGATGTAGTTCTTCTCGTCGCGGAACGAATGCACGTCGACATCGCCCATCAGCGACACGTCGACTGCCGACGTGTCCGTGTCGGCGCGCGCGCTGATCGACGCGACATTCGGTGGGGCGGCGACCTTGGCATCGGCAAGGTCGAAGGTCAGGACCGAGTTGAAGGACAGTGTCAACTTCTGCTCGTTCAGCACCGAGGAGACACTGACCCCGTCGGGCACCTCGAACACGAAACGGACGAAGGTGGGTTGCACCAGCGCGCGAACCCGCACCGGCGGCTTCTTCTTGGCGGCGTCGGCGGCACGCTGCATGCGCAGCAGGCGCTCGGCGGCGCGGGCGCGCTCGGCAAGCTCGCGGATCACCTCCTGCGGCAGCGACGGCGGCGGGCCGGTCCAGCTGTCGGGCAGGAAGTCGATGAAGATGCGCTCGCCGGCGGTCATGGTGTTGATGGAGACGCGGCGCGCCAGCGACAGACGGATCGCCGAGCCGTCGGGATCGCGGCGCGCGGCGCCGACATAATCGGGCACCGCATCCTGCAGTTTCTCGACGGGGATATCGACCGGACGTTTGAAGCGGATCACGATGATCGAGCCGGCGGTCGTGACCTCCGATTCGACATCCTCCTTCAGCTTCAGCACCAGCCGGGCATAGCCGTTCGCGGCAGAGAATGTCGCCTCACCTGGCACCGCGTCTTCGGCCCGCGCCGCAGTCGGATAGGTAAGGGTTGTAAGCGCAAGGGCGGTGGCAAGCAGGCATAGGCGCGCGGTCCGCGCCCAGGCGCGGCCTAGCGACCATGTTCCAGCGGCAGCCGTTCGCGCCATCTCGAAACGTTTTCTCGGGACCCCAGCCATACCAAGCGCGAAGCGCCCTCGCCCACGCTTCCCGATCTTGGATCGGGCGGCGTTAAGGAGCTGTTAACGTCAACGGATTGTTTCGGACCGGCCCCTGCCACGGAATGACTGTGTACTATAGTTGACAACTCGACCGCGTTGTGTATGATAATACACATGATCCAGGTCGTTCAGACCGACGCTTTTGCGCACTGGCTCAACTCGCTAGCCGACATAAAAGCGGTCGCCCGGATCGGCGCACGCATCCGGCGTCTCGAACTCGGAAATCCAGGCGATGTGAAATCGGTGGGCGAAGGCGTGAGCGAGATGCGGATCGATTACGGCCCCGGCTACCGGGTATATTTCACGCGTCGAGGCAAAACCATCGTGCTCCTGCTCTGCGGTGGCGACAAGCGAACCCAAAGCAAGGACGTCAAGGCGGCCCAGAAGATGGTGAAGGAGATTTGAGATGCCGCTCAAGACCACCAAGTTCGACATCAAGGATCATCTGAAGACGCTAGAGCAGCAGATCGCCTATCTCGAAGCGGCGCTGGAAGAGGACGATCCCTCGTTCATCGCGACAGCTATCGGCGACATCGCCAGAGCTCGCGGCGTATCGCAGTTTTCGCGCGAAACTGGCTTGAGCCGCGAAGTAATCTACAAGTCATTCCGGCCCGGCGGCAATCCGACTATTGAAACCCTGAACAAGGCGACAAAAGCGCTCGGTTTGAAGCTGAAGCTTGTTCCGAGCGCCGCCTAGCTGCGCAGATAGCGGCGCGCGCTATCCTCGCAGAATTGGAGTCAGCCAGGGGCCCGCTGCGCGGCTGTGACCGGACAGGAATTGGCCTTGCAACGAGCCTTACTCCGCGCTGCCGGGTACCGTGCGCAAATACGCCACGATGGCATCGAGGTCATCTGAACTGATCCGGGCGTAGTAGTGGTATCCCATCGGTCGACCGAGACGGCTGCCGTCGCGGCTGACACCGTCGGTGATCGCACGCTTGATCTCGTCGTCACTCCATGCGCCGATCCCATTGGTCTTGTTCTGCGTGATGTTGCGTGAAACCGAGATACCCCACGGCCCGGAGAATTTGACGCCACCCGCGCCAAGACTGCTCTTGTATTCTCGTCCCCTCGGTCCAATCGGCGTATGGCACGCCATGCAATGCGCGATCGTGACGAGATAGAATCCCTTCTGCACCTTGTCGCTCATCATCGGTTCGGCGAATGGGTTCTCGCCGCCCGGCGGAACGTTCTCGACTTGAGGCACCTTGTAGATCGGATCGGGCACCTTGTTGTGGACCGGCGTGATCGTACGCAAATATGCGACGACCGCGTCGAGATCATTTTCCGTCAGGATGTGATAGAAGCTGGTCGGCATGATCATCGCGGTATGCACGCCCTTTGGGGTTTGCCCGGTCCGCAGCAGTTTCTTGATATCGGCGTCGCTCCAGCTTCCGATGCCTGTTTCCTTGTCTTGCGTGATGTTGGCGGCATGCACTGTGAACGGCGGCTCGTCCCAGTATCCCCCGCCCGAGAACGCCTTCTCCAAAACATCGCCGTTCGGTCCCTTGGGCGTGTGGCAATTGCCGCAAGCCAGAATGCCGTTGACAAGGTAATCGCCCCGCTTGACGAGTTCGGATTGGGCCCATGCCAGATTGGTGGTGGCGATGACGACAAGCATCATGAACAGGCTACGCATATCGGTTTCCTCGAAATTTCTTGGTGATGAAAAATTCAATTTCTGATCGGGCGCAGCTTCGCGCCCGGCACAAGAGCATTCAATCAATCAACTCAAGCGGCGGTCCATGCGATCGCAATCGCGGAAGGCTCCAAAACAGCGAAGTCACGCTGGCCTTCCTCACGCCAATGCTAGACCCGCATCAAGCACTTTGGCAATGTCCGCGATGGCTCGGTTGCAATGGCCTTGGCGCCGCCAGCGTTGTTCTTCGCCCTTACTCCCGCGCCAATGGCAACGCGACTGATTTATCGCGGCGGTGGATGCTCCGCCGGATCAAAGCCCAGCAGCCCAGCGCTGGACACTCCCCGCGATGTTACGGAGGTCCGCGTGAGGTGCTCCGAACTCAGACCGTCGCGACCTCTCGTTCGCCATGCGCCGCTTGCCGCGTCTGCATGCTCTCCCGGACCAGCAACCAGCAGAACAGGATGATCACCGGAGAACCAAAAGGCAGCGGCTTCACGACCGACAGCTGATAGAGGACAGGTAGGTAGAAGACCATCGGCGCGAGAAACGTCACGCCAAGCACCATTTTCGACCAGGCCGGAAAGCCGACCTTCAACCACTCGCGGAGCATCCAGGCCAGCGGCAGCGCCATGATGAGCATGTCGTAGAACAGGCAGAACGGCGTAATCAGAAGGCAGGTGAGCACGATGATCGAGCGTTCAGTCGCAGCACTGATCTTTTGACGCAATATCCAGACCAGCACACACGTCATGCCCAGCGCCACGAGGCCGTGAATGATAAAGGCCGTGTTGACGCCGGCGCCGAGCAGGCGCGCTGTCGCGTACGCGCTCTGCAGCAATGAAAACTCGACGTCGCCGTTCTCCAGAGCCTGACGGGCCGAGTGAGAGACGTCGAGGAAGTTGAGCCATGTATCGAGGCCGAACAGCAGCGCGGACAGCACGACGAGCGAAATCGACGACAGGCCTGCCCAGATCAGCGTGCGCCAGCGACCTGTGACGATCAGGGCGATCGGCACGGCCAGCGCCAAATGCGGCTTGATCACCATCAGCCCGAGGATCGCGCCCGCGAGCTTCGGCCTCCGGTCCATGATGTTGAGACCGCACCCAAGGATCGATGCCGTCAGAAAGGCGTTCTGCCCCGCCACGGCATTAAGATAGACCGGCGCATAGGCAAGGATCGCGACCAGGCACCAAGGCGTTCGCAAGATACGCCAGATCACCGCGGCGAACGACGCCGCCGTCATACCAATGAACACGAACAGCGAGGCGAAATACGGCGCGAGCGCGAGCGGCACGCACAAAAGCAGCATCGTCGGCGGATAGAAGAACGCCTCGTAGCCCTCTCGCAGGTATGGAGCTTCCGCGAGCAGATGCAATTCGGGCACATAAACCTCGGCGGGATGCCCGGCCAACACCTGGAGCGACGCGGCCCAGAAGGTCAAAAAGTCCGAGCCGAGCAGAAAGTTATTCGCGCCATAGCCGCCATCGCGGTAAAACAGCAAAAGCGACCTCGCAAGGGTCAGCACCAGCACAATTGCGATGCCACTCACGTATAATCGGGCGCGCGGCGCGGTGAGCCATGGCATGTCTTTCAGCATTGGCAATTCCCAAAACACCACCTTGAGACATAGCGACTTCAATTCCAGAATGACAAATCGGTTGCAACTTAACGCTACCGTTTAAGGCTACCATAACCGGCGTACACTTCTCGGCGTCGATAGGCGTTTGGCTTCGCGGAGACCTCGTCGAGCCCACACCATCGGAGGCGGCGAACATCCGCGTCTGCCAGCCGGCACATGGCGCTGCAGCGCCTACCGGACGGCGCCGGCTTCGGCCTTTGCACGAGAGGATTAACCTCGATCCACCGGGCATCCGCGGAACTTCCAGCGATTAACCCAACGCCGCAGGGAGATCGGCCACTCGCTTGCGCCACCGCCAGTTGCGGTATACAACCGCTTGCATTTCAAGCAATTCTTAGTTTCTGGCAGTTTCATGAACGGATTTGGAATGGTGCGCGCCCGTGCGGAGCGCAGCGGATACGACCGTGCATTGGCCATTGCCTGCCTCATTGTGTTGGTGCTTTACGCTGTACTGCGTGTTACCGAAAGTCGTTGACGGTACCGGCGCGACCGGGCTCGACTTTTCGTGCTTTTGGAGCGCGGGGAAAATGGCCCTCGATGGCCATGCCGCCACCGCCTACGATTGGCCGCGGTTGCGGCAAGCGATCATTCAAATACATCCCAGCTTGAACGACGCTCCGTTCCCCGTTTACGAAGTACCGATACCGTTTTTCTACCCGCCGTTTTTTCTCTTTGCGGCGGCACTGCTGGCACTATTGCCGTTTCCGACCGCGTTCTGGATCTGGAGCACCGCAAAGCTGCTGTGCTGGGCGCTCGTTGTTTCCGCCATCCGGCCGCGCTTCGCCGTACTGCTGCTGGCATTCGGCGTGCCGGCCGTCCTGTACGATTTCATCGTCGGCCAAAGCTCCTTGCTGGCGGCATCGCTGCTCGGCGCGATTCTGCTGACGCTGGACCGGCGTCCGATCGTCAGCGGCTTCCTGATCGCGCTGCTGATCTTCAAGCCGCAATATGGCGTCCTGCTTCCCCTCGTTTTGATAGCTACTGGACGCTGGACCGTCTTCATCACAGCCAGTTTGGTGACACCGGTGCTCTTGCTGCTTACCGGGCTTACCTTCGGCTGGGACACTTTTGAGGGGTTCCGTGAGGCCGCCGTCTTCGCAACGACGCAGTTCCATCTCACCGGCACGCTGGCTTGGTACAAACTGCAGAGCGTCTACGGCGTGCTTCGGTTTGCCGGTTTTGGCTATGGATCGGCTATGGCACTGCACGTCGCGGTCGCTGCGGCAGCCGCGACGTGGACGCTGATCATATGGCGCCGCAATGTCAGCTTCGCCGTCAAGGCCGCGTGCCTGCTCGTCGCGACCCTGCTCGTCTCTCCCTACTTCGCGATCTACGATACGGCGCTACTGGCTCTCGCGATCATCTTTCTCATGAACGCGCCCATGGCCGAACATGGCGCGCTTCTCTCGAATCGCTCCGAACTACGGATCGGGTTCGGCGTGCTTGTCCTGGCGGGGTTTACCTACCCGGTCGCGCTCGTGCCCGTCGGTCCGTTCATGTGCGCGACCCTCGTCGCGATGATATGGATGCGATGCAGGCAACCCGGTGTTAAGTCGGATCTGGCTTACGGCTGACCAGGCCACCGCCAATTGGCGGACTTTCCGATAGCTCCCATCAATTCGTCTTCGGCGTGAGCATCTTGCCTTCGATCTTGGGAAGATCGTCGGTCGAGGCCGACTTGTCGCCGCCGGCACGGCGGGCGAGTTCGACCGTGAGCCGTTCGGCGGCTTCCGGCTGCATCAGGCCGAGGATGTCGGACATCTTGCGCGGCTGGATCTGCGAGGCGATCTGGTAGAGCACATTCATTTCCAGGCGATCGAACACCTTCGCGGCGTCCTTCGGCTTCATGTTCTCGTACATGGTGACGATGCCCTTGAAGCGCGCGGCATCGGCTTCCGCCTTTGCCGCGGCATCGGCATTCGTCTTGGCATCATTGGCCTTGGCCTCCTCGACCTTGGCCTCGATGCGCTTCTCGGCGGCCTTCAGCAGGCTTTCGCGGATCTCGACCTCGCGCGCACGCGTCTCGAGCTCCTGGCGGCGCGCCTGCAGCCGCTCCAGGATCGCGCGCTCGGATGCCGACACTTGCGGCGGCGCATCCAGGTTGACGACGACGCCATCGGGCTTGGACGGCTCCGCGGCCGGTGCGGCCGGCTTCGGCGCCTCGTCCTTCTTGGCGTCCTTGTGCTCGACCGATCCCGTGATGTCGCCGGGATCGGCCTTGATCTTGCTGTCAACCACCGCCTTGCCGGCGCCGGGGAAGTTGAAATTCTGTTGCGCCCAAGATGGGCCAGCCGGGCCGGCCGGCGGCGTATCGTCGGCGAACACGTAACCGCCATCGAGCACGAGGCCGGCGACCTTCAGCATCATCAGGCCGAAGATCGCGACCAGCACCACGGGCATCACTCTGATGTCACGAAGCAACTTCATGCAGCGAGACCGCCGGCCCTCCTGCGCTCGGTGAAGGCTTCAGCCGCCGCGGCAACCGCGTGCGCGGCCGAGACCCTGGGCGCCGGCGCCACTGGCGCGGCTGCTTGCGCCGGTGCCTGCGCGGGCTCGGACGGCCGCGCGGCCATCGCGATCTTGGACAGGCGGCGCACCACGTGGTCACCCTCCGCCAGCTGGTTCTTCAGCAGCGCCGACATCTGCGTCGCCGCATCGAGCTGATTGCCGAGGTTCTCGTTGACGTCGCGCACCGCGTGCTTCAACCCGCCGATCGCCCGCTCGGCGATCTCGGTCGCGGTGATCAGTTCGGCGATCGTCGCCTTCAGCGAATGTTCGTCGGCCTTCAGCCGCTGCAGCCGCTTGTTGAGCAGCCAGCAATAGCCGATCGTCAGCATCAGCAGCACGGCTACCAGACTCTCGATTGCTAGTCCAAGCACATGACTCATGGTGCCTCCATCATCTTGGTCCGCTCGTCCGCCTTCTCGAACATCGCGAAGGTGGTTTGGGGTTTACGCAAATTCTTGGTGACGCGGATCGCGACACGGTCGCCGACCCGGCCCATGCGCCCTTCCGTCAGGGTGACGTTGCCGCAGCGCACCGAGACCAGCGTGTCGGAGCGGATATCCAGCGGAAGGGTGTCTCCGACCTTGAGCTTCATCAGCTCCTTCAGCGGAATGTCCGCTTCATAGAGCACCGCGTCGACCGAGATCTCGGCCTGCGCCACTTCGGTGGCGAAATGGCCTTCCCAGATCGGGTCGCGACCGAATTTTTCGCCCATGAACATCTGCAACAGCACGTTGCGGATCGGTTCGATGGTGGCGTAGGGCAGCAGCAATTCGACATTGCCGCCGCGGTCTTCCATGTCGATGCGCAGACGCACCAGGATCGCGGCATTGGCCGGGCGGCTGATCGCGGCAAAGCGCGGGTTGGTCTCGAGCCGGTCGATCGTGAAGGTCACCGGCGACAGCGGCCGGAACGCCTGCTCGGCATCCGACAGCACCACCTCGACCAGGCGCTTGACGAGGTTGGTCTCGATCGTGGTGTAGGGCCGGCCCTCGATGCGCAGCTGGGTCTGGCCGCGGCGGCCGCCGAGCAGCACGTCGATCATCGAATAGATCAGGCTGGAATCGACGGTAGCGAGCCCGAAGTTCTCCCACTCCTCCGCCTTGAACACCGAGAGCACCGCCGGCAGCGGGATCGAGTTCATGTAGTCGCCGAAGCGCACCGAGGTGATGCGGTCGAGCGAGACCTCGACGTTGTCGGAGGTGAAATTGCGCAAGCTGGTCGTCATCAACCGCACCAGGCGGTCGAACACGATTTCGAGCATCGGCAGACGCTCGTAGGACACCATCGCGGAATCGATGATGGCGCGGATGCCGGAATGGTCGTCGAGGCTAACGTCGCCGACCGTGAAGCCGAGGAGATTGTCGATCTCCTCCTGCGACAGCACGCGCTCGCCATTGGTGCTCTTGCTGCCGAAGTCGCGGCTGCCGTCCTCGACCATGGCGGCCCATTGCAGCGCCATGTTCTCGGTGAGCTCGTTCTTGGCGGCTTCCGCCGCGGCCGCCGCGGGATCCTCGGAATCGAGCGAGGCTTCCCACTGCGCCGCAATGGCGTCCTGGTCCATCTGGTCGTTGCCGGCCATGGCTTACATCCACCCCGTCACTGGATCACGACTTCCTTGAACAGCACCGCGTTGACCTGGTTGGGTGCCAGCGCGAGGTTGACGCGTTTGGTCAGTTCTTCCTTGAGGCGGAACAGGCCGGCCGAGCCGTTGAGGTCGCTCGGGCGCAGCTCGCGCATGTAGGTCTGGAACAGGTCGGTAACGCGCGGCAGCGCCGGCTTGATCGCCTCGACCTGCTTCTCTTCCTTGACCTCGAGCACGAGCTTCAGCTTGAGATATTGCACGCGCTCGCCGGGCGCACCGACCAGGTTGACCAGCATGTCCGGCACGTCGACGAAGCTCGGCGGCTTCGGCGGCGGCGCTTCGGCGTGCTGCTCCTCGCCGTGGCCGCGCATGAAGAAGAACCAGCCGCCGGCGCCCGCGCCGAGCACGACGAGGAAGCCGACGACGGCAATGATCAGCTTGAGCTTGCCCTTCTTCGGTGCGGCCGCGCCCTCGCCGCTGTCCGTCTTTTCCTCGTCCGCCATCGTCCGCTCGCTTCACTCTGAAGGATGCGAACGCGATTTGCACCAGCCTTGGCCTGAAGACGCGATACAAATGCCGCCGGCGCACACGCGCCCCAATGCCGGCAACACTGGGGTCATAATGGTTAACGGAAGCTTAGGATTTACCATCCACTAGGAAAAAACTGCCGGGCAAACATGGTCAACAAGACCTTTCTGCCGCCCCTTGCGCGCCACGGCCAAACACCTAAGCCGTTCAAATAACACGCCATTCCAAGTTGGCACGGCTTTCGCTGAGAGGACGGCGTAACCTGAGGGTTTGGGAGAACCCAATGGTTACCGACGGGTCCGGCGTGAAGGTTTGGGAGAACCTGCATTCGGATCGCCTCACAGGGGAGAACCACCGATGCAGAATACGCTTCTGGTCGGCCTATCGAAGCAGATGGTGCTGGAACGGCAGATGGATGTCGTCTCCAACAACATCGCGAACATGAACACCAACGGCTACAAGGCCGACCGGTCGCTGTTCCAGGAATATCTGTCCTCGAACGCGCATGAGGACAATTTCGCCTCCTCCGACCGCCGCGTCTCCTTCGTGCAGGACCGCGCGACCTTCCACGATTTCGCGCAGGGCCCGACCGAAGAGACCAAGAACCCGCTCGACGTCGCGATTGACGGCAATGCCTTTCTGGTGGTGCAGACGCCGGGCGGCGAGCGCTACACCCGCGAAGGCAGCCTGCAGATCAACAATCGCGGCCAGTTGGTCACCGCTTCGGGCTACCAGGTGCTCGGCACCGCCGGCCCGATCACCTTCCAGCAGACCGACCACGACGTCTCGATCGCCGCCGACGGCAACATCACCGTGCTCGAGGGCACCTCCCGTCTCGACTCGATCCGCGGCAAGCTGCGCCTCGTCTCGTTCGCGCAGGCCCAGCGCCTGCTGAAGGAAGGCTCCAACCTCTACGCGCCGGGCGAAGGCACGCAGGCTCTGCCGGACACCAAGGCCCAGATCCGCCAGGGCTTCATCGAGAAGTCGAACGTCAATTCCGTCGTCGAGATGAGCCGCATGATCGAGATCACGCGGACCTACACCCAAATCGCCTCGCTGCTGCAGCAGCAGAGCGACCTGCACAAATCGGCGATCGAGAAACTCGCCGACGTGCCGAACTGATCGGGGGGATTGACCGATGCGCGCACTTTATACAGCTGCGACCGGAATGGCGGCACAGGAACTCAGCGTTCAGGTGATCTCCAACAACATCGCGAACCTGCGCACCACCGGCTACAAGAAGCAGCGCGCCGCGTTCCAGGACCTGATCTACGATCATGTGCGCCGGGTCGGCGCGCAGGCCTCCGATCAGAACACCATCATACCGATGGGCATCGACCTCGGCGGCGGCGTCAAGACCGTCGGCACGCCGCGCATGATGACCCAGGGCACGCTGTCGCCGACCGGCAACGATCTCGACATCGCGATCCGCGGTGAAGGCTTCTTCAAGATCCTGATGCCGGACGGCACCTTCACCTACACCCGCGACGGCTCGTTCCAGATGGACAATCAGGGCCGCATCGTCAACGCGCAGGGCAATTTGCTGCAGCCGACGATCACGATCCCGCAGAACGCATCCGGCCTCACCATCAATGCGCAAGGCCAGGTCTCGGTGACGCTGCCGGGCCAGACCGCATCGACCAACATCGGCCAGATCGGCCTGACCCGATTCATCAACAAGGCCGGCCTGATGCCGATCGGCGACAATCTGTTCCAGGAAACGCCGGCCTCCGGCCAGCCGCAGGACGGCACCGCCAACACCGACGGCTATGGCGACATGCAGCAGAGCAACCTCGAACAGGCCAATGTCGAGGTGGTCTCGGAAATCTCGGACCTGATCGCCGCGCAGCGCGCCTATGAGATGAACTCGAAGGTGGTCTCCGCCGCCGACCAGATGATGCAGTCGACCTCCAACCTGTTCCGCTGAGGATGATGTCGATGATCGCCCGCTCACTCCTGATCGCAGCCACGCTCCTCGCCGTCACCGTGGCGCCGTCCGCCGCGCAAAGCCGTCGCGAGACGATCGCGGTGCCGACGCTGCGCGCCAGCATCACGGTCGCCGACGACATCGTGCGGGTCGGCGACCTCATCGACAACGCCGGCAGCGCCGGCAGCGTCGCGGTCTACCGCGCGCCGGACCTCGGCACGACAGGCACGCTGCCGGTCGCGCAAGTGCTCAACGTGTTGCGCTCGCACCAGGTGATCGGCGTCGATACCCGCGAGCTGAAGGAGATCACCGTCACCCGGCTGGCGCGCACCATCGACAGCAAGGAGATCGAGCAGCAGGTGTCGCGCGCGCTGGAGGGCCGCCACGGGCTCGGCAGGGCCGGCAACATCGCGCTGACCTTCGACCGCGATCCCGGCGACATCCGCCTCGAGGCCACCAATACCGGCGCGATGCAGCCGATCGCCGTGCGCTACGACCCGCGCTCGACGCGTTTCGACCTGACCTTCGAGATCGGCAACGACGCCGGCGCCGCGCCGTCGAAGCTGCGCTTCACCGGAACCGCGATCGAAACCATCGAGGCCGCCGTGCTGACGCGCAATGTCGAGCGCGGCGACGTGTTGAAGGCCTCCGACGTGATCGTCGAGCGCCGTCCGAAGGCCGAAATCGGCAACGACGCGGCGGTGCGCGACAGCGCCGTCGGCATGCAGGTCCGCCGCCAGCTCCGCCCCGGCCAGGCGCTGCGCGTCGCCGACCTCGCGAAGCCCGATCTCGTCACCCGCGACCAGAACGTCACGCTGATCTACCGCACCGCTGGCCTCTACCTGACGATCCGCGGCAAGGCGATGGATGGCGGCGCCGAGGGCGACACCGTCAGCGTGATGAATCTGCAGTCCAAGCGTGCCGTCTCCGGCGTCGTCACCGGCCGCGGCGAGGTCTCGATCTCGGTCGCGACCCCGCGCGCGGCGCCGACCGCCGACGCCACCGAATCCAATTCCGCTTCCGTCAAGCTGAGTTCAGTCGCACCAAACGCCGAGTAAAGTTCATGTCCCAGTACCGCATCAACCGCCTCGTCCTGACCGGTGCGCTGCTCGCGCTCGGAACGATCGCCAGCGGTTGCTCGTCGATCGACCGTCTCTCCCAGATCGGCGAGCAGCCGAAGCTGTCGTCGATCGACAATCCGACCACCCAGCCCGGCTACAAGCCGGTGCAGATGCCGATGCCGAAGCCCGAGGTCGCCTCCTACAGCCCGAACTCGCTGTGGCGCAGCGGCTCCCGCGCCTTCTTCAAGGATCAGCGCGCCGCGCGCGTCGGCGACATCCTGACCATCACGGTGAACTTCACCGACAAGGCCGCGATCGCCAACGAGACCCAGCGCAGCCGCACCAACTCCGAGGATTCGGGCGTCACCAACTTCCTGGGCTCGCAGACCATCACGCAGCCGAACAAGATCCTGCCCGGCCGCATCCTGACCGCCGACTCCACCGCCTCCAGCGACGGCAAGGGCTCGGTGAACCGCCAGGAAGCGTTGCAGACCAACGTCGCCGCGGTCGTCACCCAGGTGCTGCCGAACGGCAATCTCGTGGTCGAAGGCAAGCAGGAGATCCGCGTCAACTTCGAAATCCGCGAGTTGATCGTGGCCGGCATCGTGCGCCCGGAGGACATCCAGAGCGACAACACCATCGATTCCTCGAAGATCGCCCAGGCCCGCATCGCCTATGGCGGCCGCGGCCAGATCACCGACGTGCAACAGCCGCGCTACGGACAGCAGGTTCTCGACGTGCTGCTGCCCTTCTAACGGCATGATCCAAGAGTGGAAACCGGTTTTCGGAAACGGATCATGCCTGAGTAGGACCTTTACGAGCTCCCACATCTCGTCGCGAACCTAGGCGCGGCGCGGTGTACCAACACGGCCCTCGCTAGCTCCCCTGGCGAGGGTCGTGGCTTTTTGTGACCGGTGGCGTGCGCCGGCACGATCGCCGCGCACCAGTCCGATACCGCTTCACGAAAGTCGCGCCATCGCCTTGTCGGTTCGTTAACCCTCGCAGCAGCGCGCAGTAGAAGTCCCGGCGCTTGCAACGTAGGGAGACGACAACGCAGGGTTTTCTGTTTGTATGACGGTCATGCAAAGAGACGGACGATATGCGGCGTGGTTCCGGACGCCGCGGGGCGAAGGCACCGGAATAGTCCAGCTTGCAAATGGCAGGATCTCGGGCGGCGACGCCATGTTCATTTATGGCGGCACCTATCAACTCGATCAGGACCGCTTCACGGCGACGCTGACGACGCATCGCTATGCCGACGGCCCGTTCACCACCGTGTTCGGATGCGACGAGGTCGAGGCGCAGCTGACCGGCTCGTTCAACGGCAACCGGGCGGTGTGCTCGGGCACGGCCAAGCAGGCCCCCGGCGTGCTGTTCGAAGCCACGCTGTTTCTGCAGCAACAGGAGCCGGAGCCCGCCCCCGGCCCAAGGACCACGACTACGCGCGCGGATGTGGCGAGGCTGCCGAAGCTCCCCGGCCGGCGCACGACGGTCGTGAGCAGGCGTTTCAGCTAATCCGTCCGCAATCCCGATGGCGTCGCCACCCGGTCCGGCGTACGATCGCGCATGCGCGAAGCGCAGCCCGATCGATGCAGCCGGAAGGAGGAACGCATGTATGCCGCCATCCGTCACGCCAAGGCGAAGACCGGTAGCGCCGAGGAACTCGCGCGCCGGATCAAGGAAGGCGCAATCCCGATCATCAGCGACGTTGAAGGCTTCATGGCCTATTACGTGGTCTATGCCGGCGACGATACCGTCACCGCGATCAGCGTCTTCAACAACCATGCCGGCGCCGAAGAGGCCAACCGCCGCGCGCTGGCCTGGATCGATGACAATCTCGGCCCATTGCTGGTCGGCCAGGCCACCGCGGTTGCGGGTCCAGTGATCGTGCATACCAAGGCATAACGGCCGCAACCGGGTTGCGGGTCCGGTGATCGTGCATACCAAGGCATAACGGCCGCAACCGGGTTGCGGGTCCAGTGATCGTGCACACCATAGCCTGACGGCAGCGCCCGGCAAACTTCGCCCGGCAGAAGCTGCCGGCGGCGCGTCGTGCGCGCGTGGCGGCGTCGCGATCCCGTTGAAATCACGGCTGCAACGGATGGCACGCCATTTGCTCCACGATTGCAGCATTGCAATGGGGACTGCGCGCGCAGATGACGTCGATCTCGGCCCTTGGATCGGTCACCGCCAGCATGACGACTGGCACATTGAAGAAACCGCTGACCGCCGACGCCACCGGCGGCAGCTCGCTCGGCGACACCGTCGAGCAGAAATTTCTCAAATATGCGCAGATGAGCCCGATGGACCGGATGCGCGCGAACATCCTCAAAAGCATGGGCATGTCGGAAGAAGATCTCAAGAACATGACGCCGGATCAGCGCGCCACGGTCGAGCAGAAGATCAAGGAGCTGATCGAGCAGGCGTTCCAGAAGAACGCCGGCAAGGCCGGCCAGGCGGTCGACATCTCGGCCTAGCTTGCCTGCGCGGGAGCGCGACGCATTCACGCGTCGGGCCTGTCGCTCAGGACAATGAAGACCTTGCCGCCGAAGTCGTATCGCGCGACCTCGCGCATGCCGAGCCGCAGATGCGCCTTGAGCGAACGCGGGTTGTCTTCCCTGATGAACAGGATTGCCTCGCGGCCGGGGAACGTCGCCTGAAGCTTCGCGTACAACGCATCCAGCACGCCAAGGCCGCGCGCGTCCCGCGAGACGCACACCGGACCATAAACATACGCATCTGCCCGCCCCGGCCAGGCCTTCAGCATGGCCTGCACCGGCGGCGCCTCGCCATATCCCTTCTCCGATGTCAGGAGCGCGCCGAGCAGTCTGCCCTCATCGTCGGTCGCGACGACGATCGATTGCCCGCTTGCAATGCGCGTCTCGATCACGTCGCGCGGCCATTGCCCGAGCAGCATGCCACCGTGCTCCCCGTTGTTGGCCGTCAACAGCGCGGAGATGGCGTCCGCATCGGACAATGTGGCGAGCCTGGTCTTGATCATCGCGGATGGATCGCGAGCACCATGGCGGCGCAGCTCACGCCTTCTTCTTTGCGGTCGCGCGGGTACCCGCGGCCTTCTTTGCCGGCTTCTTCGCAGATTTCCTGGATTTGGCCTGGTTGAGTTCGATCGCAGCACGAATGAGCGTCTTCAGCGCAGGGGCGTTGATCTTGTCGCCCTCGAACAGATCGATCGCGCGCCGCGCATTGCCCTCGAAGCCGGTGTTGAACAGCTTGTCGGGGTCGGGCAGCTGCGCGCCATACATGAAGGTCAGCTTGACCTTGCCCTTGTGGGCGTTGCCGACCGCAATGATGCCGTCGCGCGACCACACCGGGCTGCCCATCCACTTCCACTCCTCGATGATCTCAGGATCGGCGGCGAGGATGCTCTTGCGCAGGCTGGCGAGCGTCTTGCCGCGCCAGTCGGTGAGGTCCTCGATCATCCGGTCGATACGTTCCGATGCCGTCATTGCTGTCTCTCGCGCCTCATCCGCCCCAAGTCGTCACGTCATGCAATCACACTTGGGACGCGGACGTCGATCCCCCATGCTGACGCCGCGGCGACAGATATGGCAACGCGAACAGATAAAGGCCGCTGAGCAGCATGAAGATCAGCGGGAACAGCGCTAGCAAGCCGATCCAGACCGCCTGCTGCTGCAGGACCATGGCGACGATGTTGATGATGACGGCGACCGTGAAGGCGATCGAGAGCCAGCGGTGCGATTGCCGGATCCAGTTGTTCCAGTTCAATGTGACCTCCTGTTGGTGAGTGAATGATCCAGCGTCATTGCGAGGAGCTTCCGACAAAATTGCAGAGCAATTTTGCGCTGAAGCGACGAAGCAATCCATCTATCCGTGTATGCGGCACGATGGATTGCTTCGCCGAGCCTGTCATCGGGCGGCGCTATGCGCCGACCCGTTGGCTCGCAATGACGAGAGAGAGAGGCCGTCAACCTTGCCGCGCCATCAGCTGATCGAGATTCTCGAGGAACTGCTTCCATCCGGCATGAGCGCCGCCATAGGCCTGCTTCTGATGCGGCTGGAAGCCGGACTGCTCGACGCGCAGATGGGTGCCGGTCGCCGTCGGCGTCAGCGTGAAGACCACAACGCTCTCGAGATTGTAGGCGGCATCCGCATGCACGAAATTCCAGGTGTAGGACAGCGTCCTGTGCGGCTCCACAGCGAGCACCTTGCAGTCCAGCACGCCGCCCCACTCGCCGCGCAGGTTGAAGCTGTGCCCGACCTCGGGCTTGAAGTCGTTCTTCATCAGCCACTCCTCCATCAGATGCGGTTGGGTCAGCGCGCGCCAGAGCTTTTCCGGCGGATGAGGAAATTCACGCTCGACGATCGCGGAACGCGTTTCAGCGGTGGTCTTGTTCATTGGTCCATCCTTTTGAGGAGATCTTCGAGGTGGTCGAACCGGTTCTGCCAGAAGCCCGCCATCTGGCTGGTCCAGTCGATCAGCGGCGCCAGCGCGCCGAGTTGCGCGCTGTAATGGGTCTGCCTGCCTTCATGGCGGTCGCGCACCAGCCCGGCCTGCTTCAGCACGCCGAGATGCTTCGACACCGCCGGCTGCGAGATCCTGGCGCGGGCCGTCAGCGCGCCGACGGTCTGCTCGCCCTCGCGGCACAGGCGCTCGAAGATGGCCCGGCGGGTCGGGTCTGCGAGGGTTCGAAACAGGATGTCGTGAGCGTCTGGCATTTGCGATCAATAACCCATTGGTTATGGATTAACATATAACTATCCAGCTATGGATAAGTCAACCGCAAACTTCGGCGGCTCGACAGCGGCCGCGCCACCTGAGGCTTTCCGGCTCGATGGCACAACAAGACCGCCCGCGCCTTTCATAACCCGCAGGTTATCCGGTGGCGGCGATCGGCCCGTCGGGCAAATCCGGGCGGAACGAAGAGCAAAGCTCGGGCAAATCATGTCGCGAGAACGCGGAAGTTTGACTCACAACGCGCGCAACACATTCAATGTCGTCCTGGCGAAAGCCAAGACCCATTACCCCAAATGAGCGTTGTTGCGCGATGCTGGGGCCACGATCTCGTTCATCATCAGGTGCGGTGGTGGGTCCTGGCATTCGCCAGGACGACGATCGTGTGCGTGGAATCCGCTCTGTTATCACCCGGCTCGCCGCCTCCGCTGAAGCTTCGGCGCGCCAAGGATGCGTGGCCTCGTCGAAGCCTTGGCGAAGACGGGACCGGGCGATCCAGTACGCCGCGGCCTCTCGGATCAAGCACAGCCGTCTCTGCAATACTGGATCACCCGCTTTCGCTTTAGCGGGTCATCACACCGCGCTGTTTGACATCTTGAATTGCGACTCGTCCTCACCGTCATCCCTGCCTAGTGCGCAATTGCACATGGGAGCAGGGACCGAGCATGAAACCGTGTCGTTGCGGTGGCACTGCGCATGATCTACAACCTTTGCACGGACGCGATTGCTATTCCCGGATAATTTTACGGAGATTTTTGATGTGCCAGCTTTGCGAAATCGCAGCTCCCACCCAGACCTCCCGGCGCCGCTTCCTCGCTGCCGCGGCCTGCACCGCCGCCAGCCTCGCCCTTGCCCCGCCGGTTTCCGCCAGGGAAACCAAATCGCCGCCGAAGCCGCAGAATGTGCTGGCGCCGGACGCGGCGCTGGAGCGGCTGGTGAAGGGCAATCTGCGCTATGTCGAAGGCGTCTCGCGGCGGCATGATTTCAAGCACGAGCGCGAGGCGCTGGCCGGCGGACAGAATCCGTTCGCCGGCATCCTGAGTTGCGCGGACTCCCGCATCGCACCGGAATACGCCTTCGACACCGGCCGCGGCGATCTGTTCGTCTGCCGCATCGCGGGCAATTTTGCCAGCGACGAGACCATCGCGAGCCTGGAATATGCATCGGCCGTGCTCGACGTGCCGCTGTTCATGGTGCTCGGCCACGACAGCTGCGGGGCGGTCGACGCCGCCATCAAGTCGCTGAAGGACAACACCACCCTGCCCGGTCATCTGCCCTCGCTGGTCAATGCGATCGCACCGGCGGTGAAGGCGACCGAAGGCAAGGGAGGCGACCGGCTCGCCAACGCCATCAGGCAGAACGTCATCGACAACGTCGCGAAGCTGAAATCGGCAACGCCGATCCTCAGCGCCGCGGTCGGTCAGGGCAAGCTCAGGGTGGTCGGCGCGGTCTACCGGCTGACCGACGGCAAGGTCGAACTGGTCACGGACGCCAAGCGCCCGGCGACTTGAAAGTCAGGTGAATTCAGTAAAGTCAGGTCAAGGTCGCGCAACACACTCGGTGTCGTCCCTGCTTTCGCACTAGGGCATTTACACATCTCTTCGAGGCTAGAAAACCGACTCATCATCAAGGGGTTAGCTACTAGGCGAGAGCCGAAATCGGCGGGCGCAACCCTAGTGCAGATGAGTAAGCTCTCTGCGGTTTTCGGCCAACTCTTTGAGAAGACTCCGGAAAGACTGCGGAGGATATGTATATACGCTAGTGCTTTCGCAGGGACGACGTCCTTATGTGGAGGCAGGCTCGCACAACGTCACCTCACGTAAAGGCCGCTTCCACCTTGCCGAGGCCGTCGAGCTCCATCACGACCGTGTTGCCCGCGTTCAGCCACACCGTCTTGACCAGGCTGCCGGTCAGTACGATCTGGCCGGCATGCAAGCCACGGCCTTCAGTGGCGAGATGATTGGCGAGCCAGGCGAGCGCGTTGTGGGGATGCCCGAGCACGTCGGCGCCGGTGCCGCGGCCTTCTTCCTTGCCGTTGACGATCGCGCGTCCCGCGACCGCGCGCAAATCGGGCACGGTGATGCGCGGCACCTCCTCCCCGAGCACGCAACCGGCGGCGAAGAAGTCGTCGGCAATCAGCGTCGGCGCGCCCAATGTCTCCCATTTGACGTAGCGGTCGTCGACGATCTCGATCGCGGGATAGTAGGCATCGATCGCTTCCGCGACCCATTCGGCGGTGAACGGCGCCTCGCTGGGAGCGAGATTGCGGGCGAGCCGCACCGCGATCTCGCACTCGACGCCGACATGGACGAACTCGGCCGCCGGCAGCCGCACGCCGCTGTCATGCACGACCTTCTCGAACACGCCACCGACGCAGGGGTGCGGGATGTTGATATATTCCTGCATCACCGCGCTGGTGCAGCCGATCTTGTAGCCGACGAGGCTGCCGACGTGTGGCTGCATCAGAGCGTGCAACGCGTACTGCACCTGATAGCCTTCGGCCTCGTCGCGCGGCACCACGTCCTTCGGAAGCGCCTTGAGCGGCGCCCGGCTGCGGCGCGCGCTGGCGATCGCCTTTGCGGCCGCGAGGACCCGATCCATCTGCGCAGCCTCCCTGGTGTTCTCGGCGGCGCGGTGGCGCCTCCGTCTGCTCGCTGCAATTCAGCACTCGCCGACGCGTCTGGCAAGCACGCTGCACGGGAGCTGCCGTCAGGCCTTGACGAGGCCGAGCCGGATCAGGCTCTCGGCGGTCGCGACGATCATCTCCTCATTGCCGCGCGGGCGCCAGCCGAGCAGGTGCTGCGCCTTGGCGCTGGTCGCGCGGCGCACCTTGCCGAGCAGCGGCAGCGCGGCACGGGCCATCGGGTTGCGCCGTGCGGCGAGCCGCATCATCCAGTCCGGCGCCTGGAACCGCGGCACGCGCCGCGCCTTGCTGCCGAGTTTTGCGCGCAGCACTCGGGCGACCCCGAGGATCGACATGGTCTCGCCGGCGACCGCCAGGAAGCGCTCACCGCTGGCCTCGGGCGACATCATGGCGCGCAGATGCAGGTCGGCGACATCGCGGACGTCGACGAGGCCGAAATGGATCCGCGGCACCGCCGGCATCGCGCCGTCGAGCAGCGCCTTGATGATGCCGATCGACTCGGAGAAATCGGCACCGAGCGCCGGGCCGAACACCGCGGTGGGGTTGACCACGGCAAGCTCGAGGCCATTGCCTTGGCGCGCCACGAAATCCCAGGCGGCGCGCTCGGCCAGCGTCTTGGATTTCGGATAGGCCTGCACGCCCTCGCCATCGAGATTGGACCATACGGTCTCGTTGAACGGCGCCGCCTGCGGCGGATGGCCGTAACCGATTGCCGCGAACGACGACGTCACGACCACGCGCTTGACGCCGGCGTCGCGCGCGGCGCGCAACACCCGCAGCGTGCCTTCCCGCGCCGGGACGATCAGCTCATTCTCGTCCTCGGGCACATAGGCGCCGAGCGGTGATGCGACATGCAGCACGTAGTCGCACCCGGTGGCCGCCTCGCGCCAGCCATCGTCGCGCAGCAGGTCGGCGGTGACGAAGCCGACCTGGTCGGGCGCCAGCGCGCCACCCTCGCGCAGCATCGCGATCACGTCGTTGCTGCGACCCGGATTGCGCACCGTCGTTCGCACCGCGTGCCCGTCGGCGAGCAGCTGCAGAATCGTATGCACGCCGATGAATCCCGATCCGCCTGTGACCAAAACCGTGCTCATGTCCCTGCCCTCTTCATGGTTCGGCGGATGGGCCCAACATTGCACTGCCCGCCCTGCACAGGCCGCATCTGGTCACTATCTGATCTTGGACAATAGGATGAAATTCGAGACCGGTATGGAAAACAATACCAGCGATATGTGTGACGGCGGTGAATGCGAGAGCTGCCCCACCGACCCCAATGTGCTGATCGAATTCAAGCACGCGATCCATGCGCTCGGGGGGAAATGGAAGCTCGAGATCCTGTTCACGCTGATGAATGGCGGTGTGCGGTTCGGCGCGCTGCGCCGCGCGCTCGCGCCGATCACCCAGCACATGCTGACTGCGCAGCTGCGCGAGCTCGAGCGCGACGGCCTGGTGGCGCGCAGGGTGCTCGCCGAGAAGCCGCTGCAGGTCGAATACGAGCTGACGGATTCGGCCTGGAGCCTGACGCCGGCTTTCCGCGAATTGCTGGCATGGTCGAAGACGTTCGGCCCGCGCCGTCAGGCGGAGGCAAGCGAGGCGATACTCGGAGCCGGGTTGGCCTGAATATCGCCTCGCCTTCAGATCGGCGTCCGATCACTCCATGCCAAGCGCCTTTCGGATCGCGATCTCGACCGGCGAATACGCGCCGTCCGCACGTTCCAGCCGGTACGGTTCGCCGGCAGCGAGCGACGGCTGGGCCATGAAGCGCGGTGTCGTGCCCCGATGCTTCTGCGCGGCATGCACCAGCAACGGATGGCACAGATAGACCGTGCCGGCCTCCCCGGTCGCGAGCGCGACCTCGCAGTCGGCGCCGACATCGTCGAGCACCATGCGTGCGCGCCCGGCCTCGCCCGCCGGCGCGAGGTGGCGCGCCATCGGCCAATGCGAGCCGACCCTGATCCGGGTCGGCGCGTCGTCCTCGCCGACGTCGGAGAACAGGAACAGCATCAGCAGCGCCCGGCCGCGCGAGACGACATTGGCCCGCCAGGCGGAGAAGTCGCTGCGCTCGTTCGGGTCGCAATCCTCGCCGGGGAAGCTGACGTCGATGTGCCAGCCAGCATCGCCGGGATCGTCCGGATGCGGGAAGCGCACCGGAAAGGTTCCGATGTCGTCGCGCGGACGCCAGCGGCCGGGACCGGCGATCTGATCGAACGCCCGGTGCAGTAGCGGCGTGTTGATCGCTTCGCGAAACGGCGTACCGCCGTACCCCGGCAACCGGATCACCGGTTGGGTCCAAGTCAAAGGGTCGTGCTCGCTGCATGGCAGGTCGCGCCACATGATGGCGCGTCCCCGGTCGGCGAGTTCCCGGGGAAAGGCGCTGTCGATCCGGACAAAGCCCTGCTGGATGAATTGCTCGATCTGCGCGCCGTCAAGCGCACGCGCGTCGTTTCGATGGGTCATGATTGTCTCTCAAACTGTCGCCAGCCATCGATGCTCCGCGATGCGCGGAACCTGACCGGCTCATTCGGTTTCACTGGAATCCCAGGAGCGAAAGCTCGTGGGGCCGCTCAGCGCTTCCAGGAGGAAGCGGGATCAGCCCAGCAAAAACACCGAAGCGATGCTGAGAGTGCGTGTCATCATGGCGGCGCGAACGTACAACCGGTACGCGCCGGCAGCAATCCGTGGCGATCCGTCGCCACTATTCGTCGCGATAGACCTTCTCGCGCTTCTCGTGGCGTTCCTGCGCCTCCACCGACAGCGTTGCGATCGGGCGGGCTTCGAGCCGCTTCAGCGAGATCGGTTCACCGGTCTCTTCGCAATAGCCGTAGGTGTTGTCTTCGATGCGCTGGAGCGCCGCGTCGATCTTGGAGATCAGCTTGCGCTGACGGTCGCGGGCACGAAGTTCGATCGCGCGGTCGGTTTCCGAGGACGCTCGGTCCGCGAGGTCGGGATGATTGACGTTCTCTTCCTGCAACGTCTGCAACGTGACCTTCGATTCGCGGAGGATTTCATCCTTCCAGGCCAGCAGCTTGGCGCGGAAATAATCGCGCTGCCGCTCATTCATGAAAGGCTCTTTTTCAGTCGGCCGGTAGTTCTTCAGCTTTTCCAAAGGCAGCCATGTCCCTGTCAGGCGGAGGGAACACAACTCCTCCGCGCGGCGCCTTATATAGCCACGTCATGTGACAGACAATATCTGCCACCGCGAAAGGCGGGCCGCCCCCAAGGCCTTGCACAGGCAAACTTATCCGCCCTGCCCGGGGACGGCCCTGCCCTCTCAATAGCCGACCGTGAAACGGCGGCGGATATGGGCCGGGCGCTCGATTTCGTCGGCGAGTGCAACTGCGAAATCCTCGAAGGAGATCGAGCTTTTGCCGTCGGCGGCGGTCAGGAGCTGGTCGGTTCCGAGGCGGAACTTGCCGGTCCGCTCGCCGGCCACGAACAGCGCCGAGGGCGACAAGAAGGTCCAGTTCAGGTCCTTCTCCTGGCGCAGCAGGTCGAGGAATTCAGCCCCCTTGGAGGCCTCGGCCTTGTATTGGGGCGGAAAGTTGGGGGTGGTCACCAGGCGGACGCCCGGCGCCACCTCAAGGCTGCCGGCGCCGCCGACCACGAGATAGCGGCCGACCCCGGATGCCTTGGCCGCCCCGATCAGCTTGGCGGGGTCGCTGGCCAGGAAATGGATCGAACTGACCGCGGCATCGTGGCCGGCCCACAGCGCGGCCAAGGCGGCCTGGTCGTTCGCGTCACCCTTGCGGGCGGTGACATTGGGCAGGCTGGCGATCTTCTCCGGGTTGCGGGCGATGGCGGTGACGGCGTGGCCGCGGCGGGCGAGTTCCGCGGTGATGCGCGAGCCGGCCTGGCCGGACGCGCCGGCGATGGCGATCTTCATCTCAAGTCTCCGATTGATGGTTTCCAATGGTGACTAGATAGCGAAAAGGATGTAGGTGTGAAGAAGGCACTCTCGCCTCACCTGATCACGCCGGAGTAACCGCGATGAAAGCCACGAGCCTCAAGCCGGACGCCTATGCCGCCAATTGCCCGACGCGCCAGATCCTCGACCGGGTCGGCGACAAATGGGCGGTGCTGATCCTGCTGCTGCTGCGCAGCGAGCCGATGCGCTTCAACCAGCTCCGACGCGCGATCGAAGGCATCTCGCAGAAGATGCTGTCGCAGGTGCTGAAAAGCCTGGAGCGCGACGGGCTGCTGCGCCGCCGGGCGATCGCAACGGTGCCGGTGACGGTGGAGTATTCAATCACGCCGCTCGGATCGACGCTCGCCGAAGCCGTCGATCCGCTGCGCGACTGGGCCGAACGGAATCTGAAGGACGTGCTGGCCGCGCAGCGCCGCTACGACGCGCAGCGCAAGGCGCTGGCGGCCTGAGGCACCTGCAGGCACCAGCGGCGTCGGACAGGTGAGTTGATCGGGAGGAGCCTAGTATTGCCCGGCCTTGGCGAGCTCGACCTCGACGCGCAGTTCGATCTCGCCGAGCACGGCATCGAGGCCGGGGTCGCCGGAGGATTCCTTCAGGCTCGCCGCGGCGTCGCGCAGCCGGTTCACCGTGGAGGAATCGAAATTGCCGGACAGCAGGCCGAGCTTGAGCGCATCGAGCACGTCGAGCGCGCCCTTGCCGCGGGCCACCGAGCGCTTGCGGCGTTCGGTCGGGTCCTCGACGCCCTGCAGCGCGAGCAGCGCATCGAGGCTGGCGGCGGCCTTCGGCGCCGCGGTGGAGCGGACCTCCTCCTGCGCGGTCGTCGCATCCGGCAGCGAGAAGCCGCTCGACGAGGTGCGCCGCGTGGCGCTGGTGGACGTGCCAAGCGTGGTGCCGTTCGGTCCGTAGATGCGCATCGTCGTGATGATCCCGCAGGCCTGAATGGGCCGAGCATCGCTGTTTTATGGTTAACGGCGCGTAAACGACCCGGCAATTTCTGCCGCCGCGCGGCAGTTTCGCGCTCCCTGGCGAACCGGAGCAAAATGACGACCCGACAATTTCGATAAATATATCAACACATTGCCCAAGCGAAGCAGAGTGGCACGCAGCTCGCATGGTTAATGGCGGATCGCCGTCATGGGAGTGTCGCGCGATCCGCGAGTTCAGTTCGAGGGGAGCATCGGGATGCCCGGCATCCGCATCGCAAATCTGTTCGGAGTGGCCTGCGCCGCGCTGCTGGCGCTGGCGGCTTCCGTCATGCCGGCGGCCGCGACGTCGCGGATCAAGGATCTCGCCAATATCGAGGGCGTGCGCCAGAACCAGCTGATCGGCTACGGCCTCGTGGTCGGCCTCAACGGCACCGGCGATACGCTCAACAACATCCCCTTCACCAAGCAATCGCTGCAGGCGATGCTCGAGCGCATGGGCGTCAACATCCGCGGCGCCACCATCCGCACCGGCAACGTCGCCGCCGTGATGGTGACCGGCAATCTGCCGGCGTTCGGCACCCAGGGCACGCGCATGGACGTCACCGTCTCGGCGCTCGGCGATGCCAAGAACCTGCAGGGCGGCACCCTGCTCGTCACCCCCCTGCTCGGCGCCGACGGCAATGTCTATGCGGTGGCGCAGGGATCGGTGGCGGTCGCCGGCTTCGCGGCCGAAGGTGCCGCCGCCAGCGTCGTGCGCGGCGTGCCGACCGTCGGCCGGATCGCCAACGGCGCCATCATCGAGCGCGAAATCGAATTCGCGCTCAACCGCCTGCCCAATGTGCGCCTCGCGCTGCGCAACGCCGACTTCACCACCGCCAAGCGGATCGCCGCTGCGGTCAATGACTATCTCGGCGTCAAGACCGCCGAGCCGATCGATCCCTCCACGGTGCAGCTTGCGATCCCGACGGAGTTCAAGGGCAACGTCGTCGCCTTCCTGACCGAGATCGAGCAGCTGCAGGTCGATCCCGATCTGGTGGCCAAGATCGTGATCGACGAGCGCTCCGGCATCATCGTGATGGGCCGCGACGTTCGCGTCGCCACCGTCGCGGTCGCGCAGGGCAATCTCACCGTCTCGATCTCCGAGAGTCCGCAGGTCAGCCAGCCCAATCCGCTGTCGCGCGGCCGGACAGTCGTGACGCCGCGCACCAGCGTCGGCGTCAGCGAGGACGGCAAGAAGTTCGCAGTGGTCAAGGACGGCGTCTCGCTGCAGCAGCTGGTCGACGGCCTCAATGGCCTCGGCATCGGACCGCGCGACCTCATCAGCATCCTGCAGGCGATCAAGGCCGCCGGCGCGATCGAAGCCGACATCGAGGTGATGTGATGGCGAGCCTGATCAACAGCACCACCGGCAGCATGCCGAACAAGGCGTTGATGCCGATGTTCAACGGCCGCCCCGATCCCGTGCTGCAGGACGCGCTGAAGAAGGTGACGCCGCAGCAGGCCGCCAAGGCGAAGGCGACCGCGACCGATTTCGAATCGATGTTCCTGAATTCGATGTTCTCGCAGATGACGACCGGCCTGAAGGGCGATGGCCCGTACGGCGACACCGTCGGCACCGGCGCGTGGCGGTCGATGCTGACCGACGAATACTCGAAGAATTTCGCCAAGGCCGGCGGCGTCGGCATTTCCAACGAAGTGTTCCGCTCGCTGATCCTGCAGCAGGCGAACAAGAGCTAGGGTTTCAAGGAGCAGCGCGATGAACCAGCGTCCACAGCAGCCGCGGCCAGTAGCATCCGCCTCCGCCGCGCGGTCCGCGACGTCGACGCCGCCGGACGTCGCGCGTCTCGCCAACGAGCTGACCGAGGTGATGAGCGGCCTGCTTGCCGTGATCGAGCAGGAGACCGAGTTCGTCCGCGCCGGCAAGATCCGCGAGAGCATGCGGCTCGAGCCGCAGAAGTCCGAGCTGTCGCGGCGCTACATGCTCGCGGTGGAGCATCTGAAATCGATGCAGAAGATGCTGTCGCAGACCGATCCCGAGTTGCTCGCGACACTGCGCCGTCATCACGAGACGTTCCGCGCCATGCTGCAGGTCAATTTGACCGTGCTTGCAACGGCGCACGCCGTCTCCGAAGGCATCGTGCGCGGCGTCAATGCCGAGGTGCAGCGCCGCAACATTCCGAACACCTATACCGCAAGCGGACAGCGCGCCACGCCGGGCCCCCGCAACATGACGCCGATCGCGATCAGCCGCACACTCTGACGCCTACGCCTACAATTTAGCTCAATTCGACGCCGCCCCGGCAGCGCGGCATTCAGCGTGTTTTCTAACAGCCTGTTGAGAGGTTCCCCGTAGAGTTGCGGACCGTGAGGGGTTGGGATTTGACTCAAGCAAACTAGTGCCTGTGCACTACGAGGCTGCCATGAGTACAGATTTCAACATCAAGCCGGTGGGGGCACCGGTCGCGGCGCCGATGGTCTCTCCCACGAGCGATACGGCGCAGAAGGCGGTCAAGACTGAACTGCCGGCGAGCCAGAGCGTCACCGCTCCGGAGCCGAGCGTGCGCGTCACCATCGATCCCGACGCCGTCAACGCATCGATTTCAAATCAGGCTCCGTCGGTCAGCGACCAGGTCATCATCGACCGCGACGCGCGCGCCGTGGTCTATCAGGTGGTCGACAATCGCACGAATTTGGTGGTGAGGCAGTTTCCGGAAGAAGCCGTATTGCGCCGCCGCGCCTATTTCCACGCGCTCGATCTCAGCAAGGACGCGCCGACGCGGGTGCGCGCCACCGATCGTCGCGCCTAGGCGCGGAGCAAGGACCGCTCAGGTCTTCTGCGTGGCGTAGGCCTTGTCGAGATAGGTCGCTCCAGTAGCCGGATCGGTGACGACATTGGCGATCAACGCCGTCCCCTGCTGCACCAGCGCGAACTTGGTATCGCCGATCCGGAACCCGCCATCCTTGATCAGCACGTCCTGATACTTGCTGGTGCCGTCGCTCTGGTAGTGGACCTTGGCGCGAAAGCCGTCGACGTTCGACACCGAGATGTTGAACGACTTGTTGTTGGCGTACTTGCCGCTCCAGCTGCCCTCATAGAGGTTCGGATCGACGGCCACATAGGGCGTCTTCGACGGGACCGTCAGGCCGGCGGCCTTGTAGTTGGCCGACAGGATGCTCAACACGTCGGCCATGCCGAGGGCTCCGTCAGGAATCGATCGATCAGCCGCGACCCGAGAGGCCGGCGGCGATATTGCAGTTGATATCGATCAGCGACTTCAGTTTCGCCGGATCCGGATTCATCTGGATGTCGACGGTCTGCTTCATCACGAACACGCCGATATTGGCGATGTTCTGGCGAATCTCGAGCGGCTGCGGATTGTCGTCGCCCTGTGCGGCGCTGAGAAAGATCGACCACAGCCGGCGGTTGAACAGCAACGCGTGATCGAGCGCCTTGTCGGGACCATTCCAGTTCGTCTGGACTTCCTGCAGCTGCCGCGCGGCCTTCAACAGCGCCTGCGCTTCGATTTCACGTGGGGACGCCGTCGTCGTGGAGGTACGAGCGTAGGCCTGGGCTGCATTCGACATTCAATGACCTCGATGGGATGCGGATTTCTCGAGCCGCGAAGACGCAATTCTAGCGCCCGATATTTATGCATCCGGCGCCTTTAAATATGGTTAGCAGGCGTTACGAAATGCGTCGTTCTGACGGCATGGACAGACACCGTAATATCCCGGAGACAAAAGAAAACGGCGGGGTTTCCCCCGCCGTTCTCGAAGCACTTGCCGGCGCGTTTAGCGGAGCAGCTGCAGCACGCTCTGCTGGCTCTGGTTGGCGAGCGCCAGCGCGGAGACCGCGATCGACTGGCGGGTCGACAGCGCCTGGCTGTTGGCCGCTTCCTCGTTGGTGTCGGCCAGCGTCAGGTTGGACGAACCGGTCTGCAGCACGTTGATCAGGTTCTTCGAGAAGTCCTGACGGATCTGCACGATCGACAGGTTCGAACCCAGCGTCGAGGCTTCGCTGCGCAACGCGGAGCTCGCCGAGCTCAGCGACGAGATGACGCTGTTCGCCGAGTTGTTGTCGAGGAAGTCGGTGCCGGCGGTCAGCGCCTTCAGTCCGAGGCCGCTGGCATTGAAGGTGACGCCGGTGATGCTGAGCGTCGACTTGCCGGTCTCGTTGAAGGTCAGCTTCAGGCTGTCGCCGTTCAACAGGTTGATGCCGTTGAACGAGGCGTCCTGCGCCGTGGTCGTGATCTGCGCGATGGTGTTGTTGTACTGCGTCACCAGAGCGGCACGCGCCGACTGCGAGGCCTGGTCGGCGACCGGGGCCGTGCCGGCCGCGCTGAACGTCGCGGTGCCGCCGCCGGTGTTGGTGAAGGTCACCGCACCGATCGTCGAGGACGCCGCGTCATTGGTCGTGGTGATGACAAGCTTGTTGGAGCTGTCGAGGCTCGCCGTCAGGTTGCTGGCCGCCAGCGACGTGTTCAGCTGCGCCAGCGACGTGCTGGCCCCGAAGGTGAAGCTGAAGGCGGGTTGGCCGGCCGAAGCCGCGATCGTCAGCACGTCACCGCTCTTGATCGTGGTGCCGTCGACGAGGTTGGCAGACGTGCCGCCGAGCGCCGCGGTCGAGGTGACCTGCGACCTGGTGGTGTAGCCGGTCGGGCTCTGCAGCACCTGGTTGGCGATCGACTTCGCGGTATCGACCAGCTTCTGCAGCGAGGTGATGCCGGTGTTGGCGGCCTGCAGCACCTGCACGCCGTTGCCGATGCCATCGAGCAGGTTGTTGATGTCGCTGGCGCGGTTGTCGAGCGATTGCGCGGTGAAGAAGTTGGTCGGGTTGTCGAGCGCCGTGTTGACCTTCTTGCCGGTGGCAAGGCGGTTCTGCGTCGTGGAGAGCAGATCGGCGGTGGACTGGAGGGAGAGGAGGTTCTGGCGAACGGAGGAGGAGAGAATGATATCGGACATTTTCATACCTTTCTGGTGTGAAACTGAGGAAAAAGCCGCTCCAATCCTTTCTGATCGGGCGGATGGCCGATCCTGCGGTCTGGCCGCGAAGGAAAAAGAAATCTCCGGCACGGTATTTGAGACAAAGGCCGAAGAATAAAATTATCGCCATTGGGCGAGGTTCGCCCCGAAAACTACTGAGACGACTGACAATTCCGGCTAGATAACGACGCTAGCGCCCGCCCCTCGTTCACCAAGCATTAACCATCATGGGAAAGGATCGCTGTCGCATCGGCCCCTGCCCGCAACGGCGGCTGCTAAGCAGTGCCGAACCACTTCGCTCCGCCAGCGAAGACATCGCGCGACTGCAGGCAAAGGAGAACGGTCATGGCCCTGAAGGTCGAACTCAAACCGAACGAACGCATCATCGTCGGCAATTGCGTGATCACCAACACCGACCAGCGCGCCCGCCTGCTGATCGACGGCGACCGCATCCCGATCCTGCGCGAGAAGGATATCCTGACGCCCGAGACCGCGGATACGCCCGCGAAGCTGATCTATCTCGCCGTGCAGCTGATGTATCTGTCGCCGGACCCGATGGCGCACCACCCGACCTATTTCAGTCTGGTGCGCGACATCATCACCGCGATGCCGAGCGCGTGGCCCTTCATCGAAAGCGTCAACAACTTCATCCTCAACGGCGACCTCTATCACGCGCTGAAGGAATCCAAGAAGCTGATCGCACACGAAGAGAAGCTGCTGGAAACCGCGCGCGACCAGCAGAACGCCGAACGGGACGACACACGCAAGAGCGCGTAGAGCTTCTTGTTTTGACGCGTTTCTTCGCGCGAACCGGCGTCCACGTCGCTTGAAAACGCTCTAGCCCCACTCGCCTGAATCGGGATAGGGGGGAGCCTCGCAGCCCCTCCCACCGGGTCACCGGAGGCGGTCGCCCGCCCCCGGTTCCCACAGAACGTGGCGTGCGGATTTCCCGCACCGACGCTCTTCGACAGTTGGTTCACAGCACTGCAAGCGCTTGCAGCTCCCGATAAGGGAGGCGCAGCTTAGGCTTCAGCAACGGTGTCCGTTCTTTGATTTGGTTGAAGGCGTCCCAAGTGAGGCGTCGGCCTGCCCAGCTGCGGCTGCGCAGCATTCCGCGCCAGTAACGCTCCACGGCCCGATAGACTTTTACGAGGCTCCGGAGATTTCCGGCGACGCCGTAATAGCCATAGTGGCCGCGCAGGACGAGGTTGATTTCATCGGCCTGGTCACTGATCTTGTAATGCCGTATTTGCCGCATCAGCTCCTGCAGAGACATAAGGCTGCGCTTTAGCCGAGATTTCTCGGTGCGCATCCCAACCTTGAAGTTGCCTTTTTGGTTTCGCGTGCAATAGAGCGTCAGCCCCAGAAAGTAGATTGTTTCCGGGCGGTTTCTGCCGCGTTTGCCCGCATGTCTTTGCGCGAACCGACCAAACTCGACCAACTTGGTCTTGGTCGGCTCTAGAGTGAGGCCGAACTTCCCCAACCGAAGACGCAAGGCCTCCTGTACGCGGGTGGCGTCCGATCGATATTGGAAGCAGATCACAAAGTCGTCGATATAGCGCACCAGTCGGGCTTCGCCCCGCAACCGACCCTTCACCACGCGTTCGAACCAGAGGTCGAGAACGTAATGAAGGTAGAGGTTGCTCAAAAGCACACTGATCGATCCGCCTTGTGGCGTTCCTTGTTCGCTCGGGTGCACCGCTCCGTCTTCCAGGATGCCCGCTTTCAACCAGCGCCGGATCAAGCTGATCAGGCGCGGATCACCGACTCGATGTTCGACAAACCGGAGGACCCGATCATGATCGAGACTCCCGAAGAAGTTCTTCAAATCCGCCTCCAACACCCAGCTGATCATGCCGCCGGCGATCACCTCATTGAGGGTCGCCAAGGCATGATGGGCGCTGAGCTTCGGCCTGCCGCCGAACGAGCAGGGTAAGAAGTCCTGCTCGTAAATAGCGGCCAGCACCTCAGCCGTGCTGCGCTGGAGCGCCCGGTCGGCGACAGTTGGAACCCCGAGGGGGCGCTTCTCCGTCTTACCGGGCTTGGGGATATAGACCCGCCGAATGTTCGGCGCCCGATATCCCTGGCGATGGATGGATTGGAGCATTGGCCCTATCCAGTCCTCGAAGCTCTCCTTCGCCGCCTCCACCGTCTGTCCGTCCACCCCGGCGGCGGAGCGCTTCGGAATCTGTAATAGATTCTTTTGCACTCGGTCGCGCGTGATGTGATGGGCCAACGAGGTGAAGCGAAGATTTGTCTCGCGCCGAGCTTTCACTGCTATTTGTTCAAGTTTCGTTTCCATGGTCAGCTGATCTTCTCTTTGCATAGAAGGCCGTAACTCCCGTTGAATGGAGCCCATGTCGCCCAAGAACAATTCAACTACCGCTGACCGCTTCCCCATGTGGCCGGCTCTCCCGTCCTCGGAGTACTATCGGTCAGTCTGACTTCCACCCGGTCGTCAGACCCTTCTCACCTCAGCGGCTTGGCAGGTCTTACAAGCTTGCGCTTGAACCGGATGGATCTCCCTTGTTCACGCTGCTTCCTTTGATTGCATGCTGGCGGTACGAACCCCGGGAGCACCTCTGACCGCTCGCGTTGTCGCGGCCTGCGGTTCCGCCTTCCCCTTTGAGAGACAGGGTCGGCTACTCCGATCACGTTCGATTTCGGGGCTATTTTCCCGTTCACTTCATTCCGGCCTACAACCTCCCTGTCTACGCTTCGCAACGGCCGTTACCGGACGCCACGCAAGACTCGGTTCGCGGCTGCTCGCTAGGCTTTGCCGCGGCCGTCATCTCAGACGGCAGACTTCAACGCGCTTGCAAGGCGCAACTCCCACACCACCGTACATACGGGTCCGTATACGGCGGTTCGCTGGATTAAGCGGCAAGAGTTGTTCTGTTGCCGCCGTAGTTTGGGTGTCAGCAATCGTCGCGCCAGCTTCGACTCCTCTGATCAGCGTCAGTCAGGGTTTCACCCCTTCCCGCCGTTCCGAGGCCAGTTGCCCGGAATTCAGTCGCATGGCCGATGCGATATCGCTGCATCTACTCGTCACTTCCAGCGTTCAGGCCTTCGGCGAAACTCGTTCCGCCTACTATGCCCTCTGCTGACTTCTGCACTGCGGTCAGATCGCCTTACGACGACCTCAGTCTCGTTGCCGAGACGCAGCGCAGATCTCCCGAGGTAAGATCGACCGCCTTCGCCGCACGCCCGCCGGATTTACCACCCCGGCCCTTGATGACCGTGGACTTCGCGATCACGTGCTCGCTCGTCCGGCCGGGTAGGCCTCGTTATCCGGTTTTTGTCCATCGGGCCGCGGCTTTGCTCCACGCTTCCTTCAGACCCCACCTCGCGATGACGCCCTTGCGCTTCGCTAATCCTTCACCGTCATCAGGCTGGATAGAGGACTTCCACCTCCAAGCTGCCGGTCATGCTCGGCACACACGAAAAAGGCCTCCGCGCGGAGGCCTTTTTGCTGGCTGGAGTTCAGGGGCGCGTGATCAGCTGATCGGCAGATATTTCAGCAGCGTCGTCTGATACAGCATCGACGTGGTCTGGTACGACGCCTGCAAGCTGGTTTGCAGCGCCAGGATCTTGGTCGCGACCTCGTCCTGATTGACGCCCTCGACCGAGTCGAGCATCGTTTCCGCCATCCCCTTCAGCTGGGTCTGCCGATCGGTGGCCGCCTTGGTCGCGGTCTGGGCACCGGCGAATTCGGCCTGCACGTCCTGGATCTGCTGCTGACCGTTTTGCGGGGCGAGGTTGCCGCTGACGCGCTGCGCGAGCGCCGTCACCTGCGCGCTCGCATTCGGGTTGCTGGCATTGGTGGTGACGGCTGCATACACCGCGACGTTCTGCAGCAAATAGCGGAAGGCCTGCTCGTTGGCGCGCGCGCCATACTGCACGGTGATCGACTGATCGACCTGCGCGACCGCGGTGCCGCGCGCCGACCCCGGGCCGTTCTCGCCGGTGTACCAGTAGACGGTGTTGCCGGGCGTGCCCGCGACCAGGTTGGTGGCGGTGTCGAACGGCGGTCCCCCTACCCTGAGCGGCGCCGGCGCTGCGGTGGTGTTGCTGGCGATGCCGAGTGCGCCGAGTGCGGCGGTATTGGAGCTCGAGATCGACAGGCTCTCGCCGTCGGCGCCGTGCAGGGTGATCGCGCCGTTGTTGATGGTCGACGGGTTCTTGGTGCCGCTGATCTGGTCGATCTTGGCCATCAGCGTCTGCACGCTGTCGGTGACGTTGACCTGGTTGCCAGTGGCGCCCGAGGCCACGAAGGTGATCGGCGTGCCGTTCACCGTGATGGTATCGCCGGCGGCAAAGCTCGTCGACAGCGAGTCGGTGCCCGTCGCCCCCGAAAGCGCCGTGGCGCCGCTGATCGGCGCCGGCGGCGTGTTCTGGTTGTTGACCGCGGCGCCCGAGACGGTCGCGACCGGATTGAAGAAATTGTTCGACGCTGCGACCGCGGACGCCGCGACCAGCGACGTGTCGCTCAACGTCTTGATCGACGAGGTCAGCGTCGATTGCAGGTTGGCCGTCGTCGCCGCGGTGTCGGTGCCGATCAGGAACGAACCGGCGGGCGGCGGGTTCGTCGTGGTCGCCGTGAGTTCGATCGCTTCGGTGGTGCCGTCGGGCAGCGTGAAGTTGAACTTGATCTTGTCGCCGTCCTTCGGATTGACGGCGCCGAGATCGACCGACGCGGTCTTCGGCGTGCCGGTCGGCTGCGTCACCGTCGCGCCCCCCGTCAACGACGACTGCACCGACAAGAGCTTCAGGCCGAACGGCGAGCCGTCCTCGGCGATACTCGTGACCGTCGTGGTCGCCGGCGGCGACGAGACGCTCAGGCGTCCCATCATGCCGGCGCCCTGATCGGCCTGCTTGCGCTCATTGATGAGCTGCGTCAGGCCGGCCTGGGTTGCCGTGCCCTTGAGCATGGTATCGGCGGACACCGTGGCCGGCGTATCCATCGCGCGACCGGAGAATAGATAGCGGTCGCCCGACTGGCTGTTCAGCATCGCGACCGCGTTGGCGAAGGCCGCCTGCGCCGTGATCTGGCCCGAGGTCTGGCCGCTGTCGTTGAGCGTCAGCGTCGCCGTCGTCGCGGCGTTCTTCACCTGGGTCCCGACGTCGGACAGGCCCTGCAGGGTGAGGTTCGCGACACTCAGGCGCGTGTTGAGGTTGGTGGCGGTATCGGAGAATGCGTTGATGCCGCTGATCTGCGTGCGCAGGCTGAGCGCGAAACCGCGATCGAGCCCCTGCCCCGCATAGGTCGTCGATACCTTGCCGGTCGCAAGCTGCGTGGTCAGGTCATTGAGCTGATTCCGCAGGTTGAGGATCGTGGTGCCGATATAGGAAGTTCTGCCGCTTACGCCGTCGATCGACATGTTACCCTCACGTGAGCTGCAGCAGCGCGTCGTACATCTGCTTGATCGACGACATCACGCGCGCATTGGCGGAATAGGCGTTCTGCAGCGAAAGCAGATGCGCCATCTCCTCGTCCATGTTGACGCCGGAGGTCGAGTCCATCTTGGTCTGCAGCGTGTTCAGCACGACGTCCTGGCCGTCAGCCAGTTGCTTGGCGGCGGTCGCCGACTCGCCCTGCTGGCTGATGAACTGCTTGGCAAAATTGAGCAGCGTGCCGGTGAACGGCGCGCCTGACGTGCCAAGGCCGGTCTGCGGCGAATAGCTGTACGAGGCGTTCGACAGCTGGTTCAGAACGAGGTTGGCGCGCGTGGTGTCGCCGGCCGGCGTCTGCGGATTGGTCGAGTACACCACCATGCGCGAGGGATCGCCGATCAGGCCGGTGTTGACGCTGATGCGCGCGGCAAGGCCGGTGGTCTGCGAGCCGTTCGCGGTGATCGCGCCGGTATAGAGTCCGCCATTGTCGGTGAACAGTGGAAGGTGCGGATCGCCCGAGGTCAGCGACGAAACCGTCGACGTGACCGACGCCGCGGTCACATCGGCCTTGTTGACGGCGCCGTCGTCGAGCACGCGCAGCGTCGACCCGGACGGATTGGAGAATTGCAGGCCGGTTCCGCCGAGTGCGCCGTTGAGCTGCGACAGCACCGAGCTCATGCCGCCCGAGAAATCGATGCCCAGCACCTCGTCGTTCGGATCGACGGTCGCGGTATTGCTCAGCGGCAGCACGTTCGGATCGTCGACGCGAATGATCGACAGATTATGCGTGAGGCCAGTGGTGTTGTCCTTGTAGGAGACGTGGATGGTGTTGCCGTTCTGCAGCCCCGAGAGGTCGAGGTCGAAGCCGGACTGCGCCCCCGCCGTCGCCGCGGTGCCCGCGGTCGTCTTGTCCGACAACGCGCTCGACATCGCGGCCGCGAACTGATCGATCTGTGTCTGGGCCTGCGCCAGCGTGTTGTCGCGCAACTCGAGATAGGCGGCGATCTTGCCGGAGCGAATCGAGTTGGTCGACACCATGTCATAGGTGCCGCCATGCGGGAACGTGATGGTGATGGTGCCGACCGTGCTCTTGGTCGGGTCGGTATTGTACAACGTGTTGGGCGTCATCGTGCCCTGGGCGTTGAAGCTGAGCGTCGCGGCCTCGGTGCCGACCAGCTGCACGCCGGAATTGGTGAACACGCTCACCTGGTTCTGGCTGTTGGTGACGGTGCGGATGTCCATCAGCTGCGAGAGCTGCGTGACGTAGCGGTCGCGCTGATCGAGCAATGCCGCGGTCGAGGCATCGGTCGTGCCGCCATTGGCCGCCAGCTGGACATTGAGGCGGGCAATCTGCTGCAACGCATTGTTGGCGCTGTTGATGGAGTCGCTGATGCCGGCCTCGGCGTTGGCGCGCAGCGTCTGGATTCCCTGCGAGGTCGCGTTGAGCTGCTGCGCCATCGATTGCGCGGCATTGATCACGCCGATGCGGGCCGACTGCGATTCCGGGCTGGTCGACAGCCCCTGCAGCGCGGTCAGGAACTTGTTGTAGGCGTCCTCGATCGTGCCGGTGGAGTCGGGATTGCCGTACACGCCCTGCAAATTGGCCAGAAAATCCGAGCGGACGTCGGCATAGGCCGCGCCCGACGTCTCGGTGCGAAGCTGGGTCTGCAGGAATTCGTCGAGCTGGCGGTTGACGCCGGTGATGAGGACGCTCGATCCGTACTGGCCGGTGGTGCCGGTGACCTGGTTGAGCGTCTTCCTGACGTAGCCGGGCGTCTCCGCGTTGGCGACGTTCGACGACACGAGCGAGAGCGAGGCCTGCGTGGCGCGCAGGCCCGACATCGCGGTGGAAAGGGCTTGGCTCAAACCCATGATGTGTACTCGCCTTTACTTCTTCACACGTGCAGCAACGATGCGATCAGCGCACCACGTTCAGGAGATCCTGCACCATCGAATTGGTTGTGGTGATCACCTTGGTGTTCGCCGAATAGGCCTGCTGGGTCACGATCAGCTTGGTGAATTCGTCGGCGATATCGGTGTTCGAGCTCTCGAGCGAGGAGCCGACGATGGTGCCGGCCTTGCCGAACAGCGCCGCGCCGGACTCGTCGGTTGCCTCGAACGCACCGCCGTCGATGCGCTTGAGGAAGTTGGTGCCGTTGAAGGTCGCCACCGAGATTTCGGCGAGGTCGATGTTGCGGCCGTTGGTGTAGTTGCCGACGATGCGGCCGTTGGTCGAGACGCTGACCGACTGCAGCTGGCCGGCGGGGAAACCGTCCTGCTGGATCTGGTTCACCTGAACGTTGCCGTTAGCGTCGGCGAACTGGGTCACGCCACCGGAGCCGAAATTGATCACGGGGCTGCCGAGCGACACGCCGTTGACGACGGCATTGGTGAGCGCCACCGAGGAGATCGCCGGCGACATCTGGCCGTTCGAGGCGAAGGTGAAGTTGACGTTGACGTTCTGCCAGGAGACCTGCGTGCCGGTCGCATTGGGATTGACCTGATAGAACAGGTTCCAGGTGTCGGTATGTCCGCTGCCCAGCGAGGAGCTGTCGGTCTTGGCCCAGCGGAATTGCAGGTTCACCGGCGCGCCCGACACGTCGTAGGCCGTGACGGCGCCGCCCGAGACGGATTCGTTCAGGAAGGTCGAGTTGTCGTTGCCGACAACCTGGCCGGTGCCGACCGTGCCGCCGCCGCCGCGAACCGCAACCGCCGACCCGGTGAAGCCGAGCGCCGCAAAGGCGGTCGCGTTCGAGCTCGTCACGTTGAGATCGGCCAATTTGCCGGAGTGCAGGGTGATCTTGCCGCCGCTGATCGTCGATGGCGTCGTGGTACCGGTAATCGCGTCGATCTTCGCGAGCAGCGTTCCGATGCTATCGGTGACGTTGAGCTGGTTGCCGGTCGCCCCCGACGCCACAAAGGTGATGACGGTGCCGTTGACCGTGATCGTGTCGGCGGGCACGACGGGCGGGCCCGCAGAGCCGGCGCTGAAGTTGGTATTGATCGAATCGGTGCCGGCTGCGCCCGAAAGCAGGGTCGCGGCGGTAATGGCCACCGACGGCGTCGCCTTGTTGTTTTGCGCGGTGCCGGTGATCGCGGAATCGGTATACGGCGCAGCCGGCGTGCCCAGCACCAACGGATTGTTTCCACTGCTGAACGCGCCCGGCCGGATCAGCTCGGAACCGGGAACCGAAGTGTCGTGCGCGGTGGTCAAGGGATAGGACGCGAGGTTGGCGCGATAGTCGATCTTGGTGGTCTGCTGCGCCGGCAGGAAGTCGTTCTTGAATTGCAGCACCTGCGGCGATGAGCCCGCCGGGTTGCCGGTGGTCGGGTCGATCGGCACGCCCTCGAGATAGTAGCCGGCGCCGTTGACGAGATAGCCGTCCTTGTTGAGCTGGAAATCGCCGCGGCGGGTGTAGCGGTCGACACCATCGAACACCGGGGCACCGTCGGTGAAGCTGCCGGGCTTCTGCACCGCGAAGAAACCGTTGCCGTTGATCGCCATGAAGGTCGCGACCGATGCCGACTGGACGTCGCCCTGCACCGAGTTGGTCGAACGGGACTGCGCGGTGACGCCGCCGGCAAGTTGCGCGGTCAGCGCGGTCTGCGGGACGAGGTCGAGGAACGAGGTATCGATGCGCTTGAAGGCGGTGGTCTGCGAGTTGGCGATGTTGCCGGAGATGTTTTCGAGCGCGTACGACCCTGCGCGCAAGCCACCGACAGCCGTCGTGAGAGCGCCGAAGATACCCATGACATGTTCTCCAATTCGATTCCCGGCGGCTGGCAATCACAGGAATGGCCGCATCGGCGGAGCATGTCGCAAAGGTCGTGCCACGAAACAAAACGTAACAAAATCATCCGCTTGAAAAAAATGCCCCGGTCGTTCGACCGGGGCACATTTGCCGGGAGCGGCAACAATTGCCGGGAAGGAATGTCAGGTCGCCGATGGCGCCGCCGGGTGAAACACCAGCGCGAAACCGTCCATGCAGTAGCGCAGCCCGGTCGGTTTCGGGCCGTCGTCGAAGACGTGGCCGAGATGGCCGCCGCAGCGGCGGCAATGCACCTCGGTGCGCACCATGCCGAAGGTGCGGTCCGACGTCGTGCCGACCGCATTGTCCAGCGGCTTCCAGAAGCTCGGCCAGCCGGTGCCGCTCTCATACTTGGTCTCGGACGAGAACAGCGGCAGGTCGCAGCCGGCGCAGGCGAAGGTGCCCTTGCGGTGCTCCTTGAGCAGCGGGCTCGATCCCGGCCGCTCGGTGCCCTGGTTGCGCAGGATCTCGTATTGCTGCGGCGTCAGCTGGGCGCGCCATTCGGCGTCGGTCTTCTCGATCTCGAATTTCTCGGCGGCCTGCGCCGGCGAGGCGCGCAGCCAGCGGAAGGCGGCGAAGCCGAACAGGCCGGCGACGGAAGCAAGCAGGATGCGGCGATCGATCATCAATCATCTCCGGTGCGGACGGCTCAGGGGGCGTGCCCCGAGGTTCGTCAACAGATACGAATCCCGCCGGCGGACGTTACATCCGCCCGTCGGAGATCCGCTCACTTTCTTGCGAGGCATCCGGATACGCCGCCTCGCCGTCCTCGATCTGCCTGGGCGCGGGCGGATGCGCCGGCCGCACAGCCGACGGGGGTGGACGGCGGAGTGCGGGTCCCCGGGTTCCCGCCCTGAGATTGGCCTCGGCGAGCCGCGCCTCGCGCAGGCGTTCCTTCGCACGTGCACCCTCGCGGTAGCGCGCCAGAACACCTGCCACGGACGAGGCCCCCCTCGCCCACAGGCTGACGAAATGACCGGCGACGCGGCCGGTGGTACCGCCGGCCCAGACCAGCTCGAACGGCGAAAACAGCCGCCAGCGGTCGTCGCCCCACAGGATGCTGCGCGCGATCAGCTGCCCGGCGAGCGCCGAGGTGTTGAGTCCCTGCCGGCCGAAGCCGCTCGCCACCCACAGGCCCCGGCGCAACTGGCCGATCTGCGGCATGCCGTGCACGGTGACGCCGACCGCGCCGCCGAACATCTCCGCGACCGGAACCTTGCCGAGTTGCGGAAACACCGTGGCGACGCGACGCTGCACTGCGGCGCCGAGGCGCTCCGGCCGTGCGTTCCAGGTGGTTTCGGGGCTGGCCCACAACAGCCGATCGCCATCGACGACACGGAAATGGTCGATGCCGTCGCTGTCGACGACCGAGCCGGGAAAGGCGATGGACTCCGCCAGCCGCTCCCCGAGCGGCTCGGTCAACGCCGCGTAGCGCCACACCGGCAGCAGCGTATCGGACAGCCGCTTCAACGGCGCACCGAGATGGATATTGCCGGCGAGGACAATATGGTTGGCCCGCAACCGCGCCGTCGGCGTCACGATGCGCTTGCGGATGCCCGAAAAATCGATGCTGACGACCGGCGTCTCCTCGAAGATCCGCACGCCTGCCCGCATCGCCAGCGCGGCGAGGCCGTGCACATATTTGCGGCCATCGATCTGGAACGCCTTCGGATAATAGATGCCGTGGAAATAGCGGCCGGTCCTGAGCACGCTGCGCACGCGATCGACCTGCCAGCCCTCGACCTCGGTCGCGAAATCCTCGCCGAGCGTCTGCAGACGGCCGATCAGCGCCTCGCCGACATCGACATTGGAGACTTCCAGCGCGCCGTCGCTCGGCTTGATGCCCGGGATCAAATCTTCGGTAGCGGTGGCGCGGACATAGTCGGCGCCCTCCTTCGACAGCGCCCACAGTTCGCGGGCATCGTCGAGGCCGACGCGCTCGATCACATCTGATATCGGCAGGCCGAATCCCGGCATCACGGTACCGAGATGATGACCGGAGGCGTTCCAGCCGATCTGGCGGCCCTCGAGCACCGCAACGCTCGCACCGAGCCGCGCCGCCTCACGCGCCACGGTCAGGCCGGCCAGCCCGGCCCCGACCACGCAAATGTCGACGTCGAGGTCGAACGCCAGACGGTCGCGGAACGGCGAGGCCGCCTGATCGGGGCCGTCCGCCGCACTTGTGGAACTCTCGCTCATGGCGTTTCTTACGGACCGCTGCGGCGCTTGTCACCTTGTCCAGGGCATGAGCCTGTAGAATTAATTCGACCTGACCGAATCGAGAATGGAAGTCCATGCGCCGTTTGCTGCTGCTGCGTCACGCCAAAACCGAACACGACGCGCCTTCGGGGCACGACCAAGACCGCCGTCTCGACGAGCGCGGCCACCGCGACGCAGCGGAGATCGGCAGCTGGATCGCCCGTCATCCACCCCTGCCCAATCTGGCGCTGGTCTCGCCGGCTGTCCGCACCAGGCAGACCTGGGAGATCGTGCGCGAGGTGCTGAAGGGCGCCGGGTCTGCGGCGAAAGTCGAATTCGTGCCGGACCTCTACGGCGCCGATCCGGCGCAATTGCTGACCGCGATCCGGATGGCTTCGGTCACCGATCCGAAGCGGCTGATGCTGATCGGCCATAACCCCGGCATGCACGAGCTCGCGCTGACCTTGACCGGCAGCGGCGACGAGGCCGCAAAGCGCGCGCTCGGCGACAATCTGCCGACCTCGGGGCTCGCCGTCTTCGACTTCGCGACCGACGACTGGAACGACGTCTCGTTCCGGCGCGGCAAGCTCGTCCTATTCGTCAGCCCTAAACTGTTGAAGCAGGCCTCGCGCAGCTGACGCAAGCGGACAGCGCCGCGCCGCCATGCTATATTGACCTCTGCGCGACAGGGGGACCGGTTCGCGTCGATACCAGACCGACTTCAAGAAAAAGAAGGCGCGCGTCCCGGCACAGGGACCAAACGGCTCCAGACCAATCGCGGACAGGAGGCGCAGATGTACAAGTCCATTCTCGTTCCGATCGACCTCGCCGATACCGACCTGGCGAAGCCGGCGATCGCAACCGCCGCGACGCTGTCACAGACATGGAACGGGGCGGTGCGTCTGCTCAACGTGCTGCCGATGACGCCGGTGATGCTCGCCGAATATGTGCCGGCGGATTTCGACAGCCAGCAACGCGAAACGTCGGAAGAGGCGCTTGCGATCGTCGCGCGCGAATCCGGCATCGCGCCCTCCCGCATCTCGGGCGTGGTCCGCCAGGGCGGCATCTATCACGAGATCCTCGAAGAGGCCGCGACCATGAAGGCCGACCTGATCGTGATGACCTCGCACCGGCCGGCGATGCGCACCTACTTCCTCGGCTCGAATGCCGGGCACGTGGTGCGCTACGCCAAATGCTCGGTGCTGGTGGTGCGGCACTAGAGCAGAATGAGTTATGGGGCCGTCGCAGGCGGCGCTGCCAAAATATCGAAAACAACCCCATGCAAAGTAGCCGGCGGCGGCCGGCGCTCGGCCAGGGCGACTTGACACGTCGGGCAACTCAGGAACATTCTTCTAATATTCCGAAATTGCGCCCGGGCATGGTCAGCCCTCCCAGAGCCGACCACCCATGAATCATTGAAAAATTGATTCGGGAATCCTATAAAACGCGGCAAAATCAACAATCTGCCAAAGTAGTGGGCGCGGACTCATTAAGGCGCAGCCATAGCCTGATTGACGCGAGTTGAACGAAGGCAAGATAGTTAGCGGCAAGCCTGTCGTACCGCGTCGCCACGCTACGACATTGTTTGATTCTTGATGCACGCGGACAATGGAGGTGTCGATCATCTGGACAGCGGCATCATGGGCGGCGGCAATCGCTTCTATGATGCGGCCCCAGACACCAGCCCGCCGCCAGCGGACGAACCGGTTGTAGCAAGTGGTGTATGGGTCAAACGCCTCCGGCAGATCACGTCAGGGTGCTCCCTGATCGGAGCACCCAGAAGATGCCATTGAGGACACGTCGATCGTTCACTCGAGGAACGCCACGCGGCTTGTTCGGTAGCATCGGCCTTATGGCAGTCCATTCATAGTCGGCGAGTTCGTAGCGCATGATTCGAGCGAACAGTTTGAGAGTTTGAATCACGGGAGTCCGGCCAAACGCAACGCTCCTGGCTCAGCCCCCGTTCGGCGCTTACGGGCAGAGGCGGACATCAACCTACCGACAATCGCTGATGAATCCGTCGAGAATAGCCCAATGCGGACATTGCCCGCTTTCGCCTGTGTTCCGCGACACGCCGGCGCGACGCCGGGCGATTGATCTGGATCAAGATGTGGGCGTGAAGGCGACCTTTACCTGACGCGATACGCTGGTCGCTACAGAGTCTACCATGAAGCTGTTGAAAGAGCCTTTGCTTCATTTCTTGATCGCAGGCGCTGCCTTGTTCGGCGCTTATGCCTGGATGAATCGCGCGCCGGAAGATCCGAACGCGGGCCAAACCCCGTCCCTCCAGGTCGGCGCTGGCGATATCGAGTGGCTGGCACAAAACTGGACCACTCAGTGGCGGCGTCAGCCAACACCGGAAGAGCTGCGCGGGCTGGTCACGGACTACACCGATGAACTGCTGCTCGCACGCGAGGCGCGCTCCCTGGGACTCGAAGATAACGACGTGATCGTCCGGCGACGCCTGGCGCAGAAACTGACCTTTCTTGTTGAGGATACCGCACGCCGGGCCGAACCATCGGATACCGAATTGCAGCAGTTCTACGCCGGGCATGCCCAGCTCTTCCGCAGCGATGCACGCATCTCGTTCACGCAGGTCTATTTCAGCCCGCAGCAACGCGCCAACGCGCAGTCGGACGCCACCTCAACATTGCAGCGGCTACGCGACGACGGCGCGCTCTCGACGGCAGCCTTGGGCGACCGCTTGTTGCTCGAAGCTGATTTCCGCGACGAGACCGAGCAGTCTGTGTCCGCGGCTTTCGGCGGCGCCTTTGCACGGGCGGTGTTCTCGCTTGAGCCCGGTGTCTGGAGCGGCCCGATCGAATCAGGGTACGGCCAGCACCTGGTGCGCGTTTCGACCCGGCAAGAAGGCCAATTACGTCCATTTGCCGATCTGCGCGAGCAGGTCGTCGAGGCGTGGAGAAGCGAGGAGGAGAGAACGGCGAAGGAACTGTATCTCGCGGGACTGCGCAAGAAATACCGTCTTGTCGTCGATGACGCCTTAAAGCCGCTGATGGTGCCGATCGCGGCCGCCTCCTCGAGGCAGCCGTGACAGCGCGCCGCTCACGCAAGCTTCGCTCCTGGGCGCACCACTCCGTCAAGCTCGCCATGATCGCGATTTTTGCGGCTTGGGGCCTTGCGTGGCTGACGCCCTGTTCGGCCCATGAGGTTCGTCCCTCCTATCTTGAAGTGCGCGAAGAGCGGCCCGGTGAATTCGACGTCCTGTTCAAGACGCCGATGCGCGGGCAGCTTCGCTTGGCGCTCACGGCGACTTTCTCCGGCAGCGCAGAAGACCTCACGCCCATGACGAGGCGTGCTGCCGTCGATGCCGCCGTGCAAACGTGGCGCTTTCGCGCGCTCGTTCCGTTGCGTGGACAGACGGTGCGCATCGATGGACTGCAAAACACCATGACAGACGCCCTGGTGCGCATGGTCTTCCTTGACGGAACCAACTGGGTGCGGCGGCTCACTCCGCAAGAGCCGGCAGCAATGATACCCCTGCAGCAGACCGGTTGGTCGGTCGCCGGCGTCTATCTCAGGCTGGGTGTTGAGCACATCCTGTTCGGTATCGACCACCTGTTGTTCGTGCTGGCGCTGCTGATCCTCACCCGCGGGACCTGGCTGCTGGTGAAGACGGTAACCGCATTCACGGTCGCGCACAGCATCACGCTGGCACTGGCGACGCTCGGCTATGTGCATGTGCCGGCTGCTCCGGTCGAGGCGGTGATTGCCTTGAGCATCGTGTTTGTGGCCGGTGAGATCGTGCATTTGCAGCAGGGGCGTGAAGGCCTGGCGGCAAGAGCGCCGTGGTTGGTCGCGTTCACTTTTGGCCTGTTGCACGGATTCGGCTTTGCCGGCGCGCTGCGCGAGGTAGGGCTGCCGGAAGGACACGTGCCGCTGGCGCTCCTGTTCTTCAACATCGGGGTGGAGATCGGCCAGCTGCTGTTCATCGCAGCGACGGTGTGCCTCTCCTTTTGGTTTCTGCGTTTTCACAGATCGAGAATCCGCTGGGCAAGCGTCGCGACGTCTTATGCCATCGGGAGTCTTGCCATGTTTTGGGTAATCGAGCGTATCGCTGCATTTGACGTGGCTCATCGATTTTGGGGAGGAAACACATGAAACGAACGGTGTTGCAGATCGTTACCGGGTTGAGTGCCGCCTGTTTCATCTCGCCAACATTCGCCCAGGACGTTGGCGCGCCGGAAAAGGATCAGCTCGAACAATCCCTGCAGAAGCCCGCCTATTCGCCTTACGTGAATCGCGAGTTTCCCACGCGACCGTTCTTTGGCGACACGCACCTGCATACTTCGTTTTCGATGGATGCCGGCGCATTCGGCGCCCGGCTCGACCCGAAGGACGCCTATCGCTTTGCCCGCGGCGAACAAGTCACTTCGAACACGGGCCAGCCGGTGAAGCTTTCCCGGCCGCTTGATTGGCTTGCGGTGACAGATCATTCCGACAACATGGGCTTCTTCCCGGACCTGTTCGCGGGTAAGCCTGATCTTCTCGCCGACCCGACCGGTCGCAAATGGTACGACATGATCAAGTCTGGCCAGGGCGCCGAGGCCGCGATCGATATCATCGTTCAGTTTTCGCACGGTACGTTTCCGAAGGACCTGATGTACTTCCCGGGAACGCGTGCCTATCGGGGCGCGTGGCAGAAGACCATCGAGGCTGCTGAACAGTTCAACGATCCCGGCCGCTTTACCAGCTTCATCGCCTACGAATGGACCTCGAATACCGGCGGCAACAACCTCCATCGCAACGTGATCTACCGCGACAACGGTGACAAGGCGAGCCAGGTCGAGCCGTTCACCGTGTATCCGCCCTACGGCAGCGACAATCCGGCCGACCTGTGGAAATGGATGCAAGGCTACGAAGCCAAGACCGGCGGCAGCGTACTGGCGATTGCCCACAACGGCAATTTGAGCAACGGAACGATGTTTCCCGTGGTCGAGGCTTTCGGCAAGGCCCTCGACCGCGACTATGCGGAGCAACGCGCCAAGTGGGAGCGGCTCTACGAGGCCACACAGACCAAGGGCACCGGCGAGTCTCATCCGTATTTGTCGCCGAACGACGAGTTCGCTGCGTTCGAAATCTGGGACAAGGGCAACCTCGACGGCAGTGTTGCCAAGAAGAAGGAAATGCTTGAGTTCGAGTATGTACGTTCAGCCTACAAGAACGGCCTCAAGCTCGAGCAGCGCCTCGGCATCAACCCCTACAAGTTCGGCCTCGTCAGCGGCAGCGATGCGCACACCGCCCTCTCCGCGATGGAGGAGAACAACTTCTTCGGCAAGACCGTTCCGCAAGAGCCGAGCCCGCACCGGATGGGCGCTACCTTCATCGATAACAAGACGACCGGCGTGAAGGTCATGGATTGGGAGGTCGGCTCCTCCGGCTATGCCGCCGTGTGGGCTAATGAGAACACCCGCACGTCCATTTGGGATGCCATGCAACGTAAGGAGACCTACTCCACCACCGGCACCCGCGTGATCGTGCGCTTCTTCGGGGGCTGGGATTTCGTGCCCCAGGACGCGGACAATCGCCTGCCGGCCCAGGTCGGCTACAGCAAGGGCGTGCCCATGGGCGGCGACCTGCGCGCAGCGCCGCAGGGAAAGGTACCGACGTTTCTGGTCGCCGCGCTGAAGGACCCGATCGGCGCCAACCTTGATCGTTACCAGATCATCAAGGGCTGGCTCGAAAAGGACGGCAGCGTGAGCGAAAAGGTTTTTGATGTCGTCTGGTCGGGAGATCGCAAGCCCGGCAACGATGGCAAGCTGCCATCAGTTGGCGATACGGTAGACGTAGCGAATGCCACGTGGACCAACACGATCGGCGCGCCCGAGCTCATCACGGTGTGGAAAGATCCCGAATTCGACCCAAGTCGGCCGGCCTTCTACTACGGCCGGGTGATCGAGATTCCGACGCCGCGCTGGACCGCCTACGACGCGAAACGCTACGGCGTCACGCCGTTGCCCGGCACCGCCATGAAGGTCACCGAGCGAGCCTTTACGTCACCCATCTGGTACACGCCGGCGAAGTAGTGCCGGGGCTGAAACGGAGGGCTTCATGCGAAAGCACCGGATTGCCGCAGTTTTCGTGCTCGGCTGGTGCGCTGCCTGGGCGCCGTCCCAAGCCCCGGCTTGCGGTTACCACGATGACGTCACGCTCGCGCGCGGCATGCTGAATTGGACCTACCCCGACGCGCTGCATGTCCTGGGCGCAATGGCACAGGCGGTGAGCGAGCGGCGGCTTCCGCCCCCGGCGCGTACGCCCGATCTTTGGGCCTATCACCGCACCGTGCGATCGCTCGAACAGTTGGGAGAGCAGCTGCGGATACCGGCGGGTGAGAACGCGCCGATGGCTTTTGCGCTGCTGTTGATAGAGCCGATGTTATGGACTCGCTTCACGCCAGAGGGCGGCGACCTGCATGCGGAAGTTCATGTCTCTGCACCGCCTGTCGGCGAACTCGTCCTCATCAGTGGCGAGGACGTGGTTCGGGAGATAGCCAACCATCGCTTGTCGGTAAGCGACGCCTACCGACACGGCCTCATCCGCCTCTACGGCACGGAAACCGAGGTGTCGCGCTTTCTGCAGTTCTATTGCCGGTGTGCATAAATGCGTTGGGTCAAGTCCAGCAGCAGTCTTGATCCTGCGCTGAACAAAGCGTTGATTTTCGCCGCCATAACCGAAAACAGTAACCGGCCTTGCCCTGGTAATCGTTCCGTCACTCGTCGGACATTTGCTGTTCGGTGAAGACCTTTCTGGTATTGCCATTCCGATCGGGCGACTGACCGGTATTGCCCTTATCGCGCTAGGCATTGCTTGCTGGCCCGGTCCGCCGCTAATCGGCATGTCTTCAGCACGGCACCGGTGGCAGCGTCACCGCTATTGCTATTTCGTGAATCTGGGCCTTGTGGATGTCGGCGGCGTTGGCGCCGCGGGCTGAAGATTGAACGTCAGCCAGACGTTCCAGCCTGCTGGCCGATTTTCATTGGCGAATTCGCCATAGCCCTTCAGGTTCAGGTATCCCTGCATGTCTCCGACCGGGAAAATGTAGCCGACCTGCGGGCCGACACCGGCCACGCGCGACCGGAAGCAGCCGACGCGATCGCCGGAGCCGCTGTCGCAGCCGAGCTGCTGATAGAAGTAACCGACGAGGCCGACCTGCCACTGCTTGGTCAGGAACTGCGATGCGCCCCAGTCGAGGTGCATGTCGACGCCGCTTTGATATTGGGTGGAGGGGTTGACGAAGTTGTAGGTGAATCCCAGCACCGTCGAAAATTCATGCCCGGTCTTTGGATCGAAATAGGTGTAGCCGCCGCCCGCGTCGACCGCCCAGTGCCCAATCCCCAAATTCGCCAGGCGGCCCGACTGATAGGCGCCGACCGGAAGGTCGGCGGTGACGTACGTCATGTAATTGTTGACACCGGCATTCCAGCGCAGCGCGAACTGCGGGATCAGGTCGCCGAATGCAATGAGCGAGCTGTCGATGCTGTCAAACCGGGAGAAGGGGAACGTGCCGCCGCCCGGTGCCGTCAATGTCCCAACGAGCGATCCCGCCAGCGACGTGGAGTTGGAGCCGTAGGTCGCCAACAGGCTGGCAGAAGCCTGACCGCCCAGCACGGGTGTTGCAAAGGTGTAGGTCCCGGCCACAAGGCCAAGGTTCACATTCGCATTGACGTTCGCGTTGACGTTGGCCGTCAGATTCGCGGGAAAGCGACCAAGCGTGATTTCGCGCGACCGCGCCACGTCGCCGCCGGCGGAAACAGAGGTGTGATAATAAACCGTGCTCACCGACCAGCCCGGCGCCTGCTGGGGAACAGCCGCGAGGCTGCCAAAAAATCCGGGTATCCAAAAGCTGATGCCATTTTCATCGGCCCGAGCCGCTTGGGTGGAAAGCGCCAGCAAAGCGGCAAGCGCCCCAACACTCAAATGCCACTGCGAAAAAAATCTGCGTCCCAAATTCGGTTTAAAGCGCCGCATCGCCGATTCCCCGACTCTCGCGATCCCACCATTGCTCCGGCGGGGTAGAAACTCGGAAAGAATAAGCTGACGCCGCCGTTCGTCCACGCGAATTCGGCACACTTGAGTTCAGCCGGAGGTTTATTGGAAGGTTGTGTCTATGACGCCACAACCTTGGCACTTTTTGCATAGTCATCAGGACTCTCCACAAGGAACGGGCGGCCTGGCTCAATTGATCTAGATCAATGGGAGAAGGTTGTGCCGCTGCGAACGTGCCACCGCCTCAGATGTTCGATTGTCATGTTGACTAACTAAGGTGTTAAGCCGCGCTCCTCCCCGGCAGAATCGACGCTAGGAAGCTGCCGAGAGATTCCGGGGGGCGACGCTCGTAATTTTGAAACTCGTTCACTGCGAGTAGCCCATGCACGACGTTGGCGTTGCGGCAGGCGTACCTTTGTCGGATGGGCCCAGTGAGGGGGGTATGATCTGGATTCCGGGCGGCACGTTCCGCATGGGCTCCGACAGCCACTATGCCGAAGAGGCGCCGGTCCATCGCGTCTCGGTGAGCGGCTTCTGGATGGACCGGACGCCGGTCACCAATCGCGAATTTCGCAAGTTCGTCAACGCAACCGGCTACGTGACGTCAGCGGAGACGCGGCCTGACGCCAGGGACTATCCAGGCGCACTGCCGCACATGCTCAAGGCAGGCTCGCTGGTTTTCACGCCACCGAAGCGTCCGGTCGATTTGCGCGACTGGTCGCAATGGTGGAATTTCAAATTTGGCGCCAACTGGCGCCGGCCATATGGCCCCCGCAGTTCGATCAGCGGCCTCGACGATCATCCCGTGGTCCACATTGCCTATCGCGATGCCGAGGCCTACGCGACATGGGCTGGCAAGGACTTGCCGACCGAAGCCGAATGGGAGTTTGCCGCGCGCGGCGGCCTCGACGGCGCCGAGTTCGCCTGGGGCGACGAGCTGATGCCCGGCGGCAGGCCAATGGCGAATACCTGGCAAGGTGTTTTTCCATACCAGAATCTTGGCGACGATGGTCACGCACGCACCTCGCCGGTGATGGCGTTCCCACCGAATGGCTACGGCCTTCATGACATGATCGGCAACGTCTGGGAGTGGACCACCGATTGGTGGTCCACCAGGCATGCGCCCGACGCGGCCAAGGCGTGCTGCGTTCCTAAGGATCCACGCGGCGGGCGAGAGCAAGACAGCCACGATCCGTCTCTGCCCAGGATCAAGATTCCCCGCAAGGTTCTCAAAGGCGGCTCGCATCTCTGCGCGCCGAACTACTGCCGTCGCTATCGCCCGGCTGCGCGCCATGCGGAAGCGGTGGATACGTCCACGAGCCATGTTGGCTTTCGATGCATCATAAGGAGCAAGTGATGAACGACGACAAGGATAACGCCTCACGCGATATGAGCCGTCGAAATGTTTTGCTCGCGACGACAAGCCTGGCGGCGGCATCCGCATTAGGCGCCGCCGCATCGGTCGAAAAGGCGCTGGCCCAAGCGCAGCAGGCACCGAGCGGCCAGCGGCCCAATATCGTCGTCATCATGGGGGACGATATCGGCATCTGGAATATCGGTGCTTACCATCGTGGCATGATGGCCGGCCGGACGCCGAACCTCGACAAGATCGCCGCAGAAGGCATGCTGTTTACCGATTATTACGCCGAAGCGAGCTGCACCGCAGGCCGCGCCAACTTCATTACCGGCGAGCTGCCGATCCGCACCGGCATGACAACGGTCGGCCAGGCCGGCGCCCCCACAGGCTTGCCGGCGGAGGCTGTGACCATTGCCACCGCGCTCAAGGGCATGGGCTATGCCACCGGCCAATTCGGCAAGAACCACCTTGGCGACAAGAACGAATTTCTGCCGACCGTGCACGGCTTCGACGAGTTCTTCGGCTATTTGTATCACCTCGACGCGATGGAAGATCCGGCTCACCCTGCCTATCCGCAGGAGCTGTTGAACAAGGTCGGCCCGCGCAACATGATCCATTCATGGGCGACCAATGTGGACGACGCCACCGTGGATCCCCGCTGGGGCAAGGTCGGCAAGCAGAGGATTGAAGACGCCGGAACGCTCTATCCCAAGCGGATGGAAACGGTGGACGATGAAATTCGAGACTTTGCGTTGAGTTTCATTGAAAAGGCCAAGGCCGATAACAAGCCGTTCTTCTTGTGGCTCAATCCGACCCGCATGCACATCGTCACGCATTTGTCGCCGAAGTACGAGGCGATGCGCAACTCCAAGAACGGCTGGTCGATTCATGAAGCCGGCATGGCGCAGCTCGACGACGATGTCGGCCTCGTCATGAAAAAACTCAAGGACATGGGCGTGGATGACAACACCATTGTTATCTTCACCACGGATAACGGCACCGAGGTCTTCACTTGGCCGGATGGCGGACAGACACCCTTCGCGCAGAGCAAAGGTACGGTCATGGAAGGCGGCTTCCGCGCGCCGGCGATGATCCGCTGGCCGGGCAAGGTGCCGGCGGGCAAGGTCGAGAACGGAATCATCTCCGGTCTGGACTGGTTCCCGACCTTGCTGGCGGCTGCCGGCAATCCGAACATTGCCGAGGAACTGAAGAAGGGCAAGCAAATCGGGGATCGCACCTACAAGTGCCATCTGGATGGCTATAATCAGATGGACATGATCACCGGCAAGGGGCCGTCGAATCGACACGAAATCTGGTACTTCGGCGAGAGCGAACTGGGGGCCGTGCGCATCGACGACTACAAGTATCGCTTCATCGACCAGCCCGGGGGTTGGCTGGGCGAAAAAGCCAAGGTTGACGTGCCCTACCTGATCAACCTCCGCCTGGATCCGTTCGAGCGAACGGGCTGGCCCGATAGCGGGACCAAATACGGCGCCCAACAATATTTCGACTGGTTCAAATATGAATTCTGGCGCTTCGTGTTCGTTCAACAGGAGGTCGAGAAGCTGGCCATGACCGCAATCGAGTTTCCGCCGATGCAGAAGGGCGCGAGCTTCAACCTCGATTCGGTGAAGGCGAAAATCGAGGCCGCCAGGACGGCAATGGCAAAATGAGATTCATGATCGTGTTGGGCGGCGTCCATGCCGCCCAACACCGTCTCCTCCGGCCTTTCGGCCGGCGTTCGACCAGGCAACTTGACACGTGGGGCAACTCAGGGACATTCTTCTAATATTCCGAAATTGCGCACGAAGATGCCGTTGAGGACGCGGCGGTCATTCGCTCGTCGCACGCCGCGCGGCTTGTTGGGCAGCATCGGCTCGGCAGTCCGGCTCAATCAGGCGCTGACCGACGGCGATTGGTCGCTATGCCCCCGAAAGCGGATGCATTGTGTTCACATCGAGTTCTTCGGCTTCTGACCAAAGCGGTCGCGAGACCCGGTTTTGGCCCGAAGTACCAAGGGGCCCTCCGTTGATCTAGATCAAGGGAACAAAGCGGCGCTTCCATTTCGATCCCGCAATGGTTGTACAGCGTCGGGTGAGCGGGGTGACACCTCTCCGTACCACACGTTAGCGGAGGCGTCCGAAAGCCCAAGCGCGTAACAGAAGGAGAGGCATCGATGAATCGTCGTCAGCTTTTTCTTTCCACCGCAAAGGGCGCGCTTGCGTCGGCACTCGGTTGGTCCTGGCTTCGCGAGTCGGCGCAGGCTCAGGAAGTGCTGCCGCTTCCGCAGCCGCCATTCAAGGGAAAAATCGGCACCACCTATAAGGACTCGTTTCCAGACAAGATACCGATCATTAGTGCACCAAGCGGCGCGCCGAACGTCCTGCTCGTTCTGATCGACGATTGCGGCTTCGGACAATGGGGGACTTTCGGCGGCCAAATCCCCACCCCGAACCTGGACCGGCTCGCAAAGGCCGGATTGCGCTACACGCGCTTCCATACCACGGCGCTATGTTCTCCAACGCGGGCCGCGCTGCTCACGGGCCGTAATCATCATTCCGCCGCAACAGGCAACATCACCGAATTGGGCGACGGCTACCCCGGCTACAGCGGACAAATTCCAAACAGCGCCGCCATGGTGGCCGAGCCGTTGCGCCAGCATGGCTACAGCACAGCCTGGTTCGGCAAGAACCACAACGTTCCGGATTGGGAGACCAGTGTGTCGGGCCCCTATGACCGCTGGCCAACCCGGCAGGGATTTGATCACTTCTACGGTTTCTTGGGGGGCGAAGCGAACCAGTGGACGCCGGCGCTCTATCGCGACAATACGCCCATCGAGATGGAGGTCCCGAGCGGCCGGAAAGCCGATTACACCCTGAATGAAGCCCTCGCCGACGAGGTGATCAGTCACATCAACAAGCAAAAGTCGGTGACACCGGACCGGCCATTCTTCATCTATTACGCGCCCGGTGCCACGCACGCGCCTCATCACGTGCCGAAGGAATGGATCGACAAGTTCAAGGGACAGTTCGATCAGGGGTGGGACAGATATAGGGAAGAAACATTCCAGCGGCAATTGGGCCTCGACGTCATCCCTGCCGACACCAAGCTGACCCCGCGGCCGGCGGAGATTCCTGCCTGGGATTCCCTTTCCGCTGATCAGAAGCGCATCGCCTCGCGGCTGATGGAGACCTTCGCCGCCTACACGGCCCAAACCGACTTTCATGTTGGGCGCGTCCTCGATGCTCTGGAAGCAGTCGGCCAAACGGACAACACGCTGATCTTTTGGGAGATTGGCGACAACGGCTCCTCGATGGAAGGTACCCTCAATGGCACCTTTAACGAGATGGTCGGCGTTAACGGTCAGCAGGAGGACCCGAGCTATATCCTGGCGCATCTCGACGAGATCGGCGGTCCCAAGTCCTACAATCATTTTCCCGTGGGATGGGCGTGGGCGATGGACACACCGTTCCAATGGGGCAAGCAGGTCGCCTCGCATTTCGGCGGTACGCGCAATCCGCTCGTCATCTCATGGCCCAACAGAATCAAGGACAAAGGCGGCATTCGCACTCAATTCCATCACGCGATCGACATCGTTCCAACGATCCTGGAGGCTGCTCAGATCGAGCAGCCGTCGTCGGTCAACGGCGTTGCCCAAAAGCCGATCGAAGGCGTCAGCATGGTTTACACCTTCGACAACCCGAAGGCCGAAGAGCAGCGTCGCGTTCAATATTTCGAGATGTTCGGCAACCGTGCGATCTACAGCGACGGATGGGTTGCGTGCGTCCGCCATGGACGGCTGCCTTGGCAAAACATCGGCTCGTATGATTTCGCCAACGACAAGTGGGAGCTTTACCGAATTGAGAGCGACTTCAGCGAGGCCAACGACTTGGCGGCTCAGGAGCCCAAGCGTCTGCGCGACATGCAGGACCTGTTCTGGGTCGAGGCAGCAAAGTACGAGGTGCTCCCGCTGGACGACCGGTTCATCGAGCGCGCCGACCCGAGCTTGCGTCCGAGCCTGATCGCGGGCCGCACCGATTTCACCTATTACCCCGGCGCCACGCGGATTCCCGAAAGCTCATCGCCCAACGTAAAAAATCGCTCGCACAGCATCACGGCGTATGTCGATGTCCCGCAAGCAGGCGGTGATGGCGTGTTGGTCGCGGCCGGCGGCCTCGTTGCCGGCTACGCTCTCTACGTCAAGGACGGTAAGCCAACGTACGAATACAACTGGTTTTCCCTGCAGCGCTACAAAATCACGAGTTCGGAGAAGCTCGCACCCGGCCCCGCAACCATTCGCGTGGATTTCAAGTACGACGGCGGTGGGGTTGGAAAGGGTGGCGCGGTCACGCTTTTTGTCAACGACAAGAAGGTCGGAGAAGGTCGGGTCGAAAAGAGTGTCTTGGGCCGGTTCTCGGCCGATGAAACTTTCGACATCGGGTTGGATACGGGATCGGCGGTCAGCGATGATTACGCGTCGCCAAATCCCTATACCGGCAAACTCCGAAAAGTGGAGATTCACCTCGCCCCGGTGAACCACACCGAAAACGACATCAAAACGATCCGCAAAGCGGAGTTGGCTGCTCGGTCAGCCATCGAATAGGGATCGATGAGATCGAAGCGAAAGTCAGGAGGTTTGTTGGGTCGCGGTCCATGTCGGCTTGTGGCCCCCCTCCTCGAACCTCCGGCGAGGTCCGCCTTCTCGCGGCTGTCGGGGTGAGAACGGACATCAAGCGTCCCTCATCCAGCTCCGATTTGTGAGTACACGGTCCACCTGATTGGTCAGGTGCCACCATCGAGGCAAAGCCGCGGGCAAAAGAATGCGGCCAAAGCGATGTTCGGCTAGAGGCGATTCCGTTGCGGCTGCATCCGACGCACCTCGCGCTCGATACTGGCGGCGACCAGCGGCGCCTTGTCGGCGGCGATGGGCGGGGAAAACACGAAGCCCTGCACCAAATCGCAATCGAGCCCGCCGAGCACGTCCAATTCGGCGGACAATTCGGCGCCCTCCGCCACGACCGTCATGCCGAGCCCGTGCGACAGGGCGATGATGCCGCCGAGCAGCTTGCGCTTCTCCGGCGCGCTGGAAATGCCATCCACGAAGGCCCGGTCCACTTTCAGGCAGTCGAACGGCAGGCGCGTCAGATAGCCGAGCGAGGAATAGCCCGAGCCAAAATCGTCCAGCGCCAGCCGGGCGCCCAAGCCGGACAGCGCCGTGAGCGTGCGACTGATCCGTTGCTCGGTATGATCCACGAACAGGCTTTCGGTCAGCTCCAGGCAGAGCAGCTCCGCCGGAAAGCCAGTCTCCGCCAGGATGGCCGAGACCGCGGTCTCGAAATCCACGCTCCAGATCTGCGCCGGCGAGACATTGACCGAGATGGAGCGCGGCGGCAGCGCGGCATCCAGCCAGGCGCGGCCCTGCCGGCAGGCCTCGCGCAGCACCCACAGGCCGAGGTCGACGATGAGGCCGGAGCTTTCGGCGATCGGAATGAACTCCGCCGGCGAGATCGGCCCGCGCTCGGGATGGGTCCAGCGCAGCAGCGCCTCGAAACCGGTGACGCGGCCGGTCTTCAGATCGACCTGCGGCTGGTAATGGGCCTCGAGGGCGCCGGCCTCCACGGCGTGACGCAGATGGCGGCCGAGATCGAGCCTTTCATCGACCGCCTGCGCGTAGACCGGCTCGAACAGTTGCGCCCGGCCGCGCCCGGCCTCCTTGGCCATGTAGAGCGCGAGGTCCGCGTTGCGCACGGCGGTCTCCGCGGTCGCGCCGTGCTCCGGCAGGCGGGCGATGCCGATGGTGGCGCCGACCGAGGCCTCGCCCTCGGCGAGATCGACAGGGCCGGACAGTTTGCCGACGAGCCGGTCGGCAAGCCCGGTCAGCGCGGCGTCGGACGTGTCGCATCCTTCCGCCAGCACGGCGAATTCGTCGCCGCCGAGCCGGGCGATGAAGGCGCGCGGCCCCAAGTCCTCCCGCAACGCAGCCGCCACCTTGATCAGCAATTCGTCACCGGCGGCATGGCCGAGGGAATCATTGACCTCCTTGAAGCGATCGAGGTCTATGAGCAGCAGCGCACCGGTCCGGCCTCCCCGGGCGCAACCTTCGGTCAGGGCGGCGAGCTGGCGCGTGAACAGCGCGCGATTGGCAAGGCCGGTCAACGGATCGCTGTAGGCGAGCTGCTCGAGCTGGCGCTCGGCTTCCTTGCGCTCGGTGACGTCCTGCACGGTACCGATGATGCCGATGACCTTGTCGTGGGCAACCTCCGCCTTGCAGATCACAGCCAGATCGCGGGGCATGCCGTCCGCGTGCAGGATGCGCAGGTCGGTGGCCTCGGTCCGGCGGGTGCGCAGCACCCGTTTCTGCACGTCCAGGAAGCGGTCGGCGTCGCCGTCCAGGAAATAAGGTCCCATGTTCTCGTCGGTCGGCTCGAACGTGTCGGGCAGGCCGAGAAGCTGGTAGAGCTCGGGCGCCCAGATCGTGCGGCCGCTGTCCAGCCGAAAGCTCCAGGTGCCGATCTTGCCGAGGCGGTGGGCCTCCTCCAGCGCCCGCGTGCGCTGGTCGAGCAGCGCCTTGGCCGCCCTGAGCTGGGTGATGTCGCTGGAGGTGCCGCGATAGCCGAGAAAGCTGCCGTCATCGGCGAAGATCGGCTTGCCGCTGGTGCAGATACTGACGCGCGAGCCGTCCTTGCCGATCAGCGTATAGGTGAAGTCGCGAAAAGGGCGATGGGCCTCCATATCGGCCCGGTGCCGCGCCATCGCCTCGCCGTCCTCGGGCGCATAAGTCAGCTCCCAGCGCGCCTTCCTGCCAGCGGCCACCATCTGGAACGCCGCATTGCCGGCAAGCGATTTGGGATAGGGCAGCAGCCGATGCTCGGCGTCGCTCTCCCAGCACCAGTCCGAGGCGGTCGAGACAAAATCGGCCAGCCGTTGCTCGCTCTCCGCCAGGCGCCGCAGCGCGGAGGTCTCCTCCGTGATGTCGCGGACGATGCCGGACACGCGTCGAACCTGGCCGTCCGCGTCGAATTCCGGCTCGCCATGCACCACGCAGTCGAGCAGGCTGCCATCGAAACTGCGGAGTCTCGCGCGCACCGCATAGGGCCGCCCCTCCGCCCAGCAAGCCGCGTAATGCGCCTCCAGGAGCTTCCGGCTTTCGGGCAAATAGCGCTCGCGCACCGTGGCGATGGGGATGTAGCCGTCGGCGGTGTCGAATTCGTAGAAGGCGGCGAGCTCGGGCGATATCCAGAGATCGGTCGCGGCGGCACTCTGCGACTCCCAGTAGCCCATGCGGGCCAACCGGATCGCACAGCGCAGCGATCGCTCCTCATGCCAGCGGCGACGCGCTTCCCGGGTCGGGGCCTGCCCTTGCGACAATTTGCGAGCGGCCATCGGTCCCCAACTCAACGCTAGCGTACGCAGCTAACAGGCTAGCATAGAGCGTCACAACCTTGGAGCGACGGCGGTGACGAGATGGGGCTCTTCCGCTTCTTTGGTGTAGTTTCGGTGAATTCTGCAACCGGCAGTCGGCGCCCGGCCCTAAAGCGCGACGTGATTTGGGTTGAATCGTCATCGCGCTTTAGCTCTTTGTTTGAGCATGATCTTTTCGGAAAACCGCTTCGCACTTTTCCGGATCATGCATTAGCGCAGCACCGGCATCTTAACGGATCCGCACCAGCTCCAGGTCGAAGTCGCCGGTGACGGCGGTCTCGATCTGGCAGCGCGAGAGTCCGATATCGCGCAACGCCCGGTCATCGAGCTGGCGCAGCGTCTTGATCGCCTCGCGGCGCACCCAATAGGTCGCGAGCGCATCGCCCCGCACTCGGAGCAATCGGAGCAATCCGCCCAATGTACTAGGCCGCGCGGGCGCTGCGGCGGCTGAGGATATCGCTGACATTGTCATCTCCTTCGCTGCCCATAGACAAAGCTACGCCGTTGACGCAAATGCTGTTTCAGCGCCTGCGCCGCCGGGACCTCGGATTGCTTGCGCACTCCTCGGTGCAATCATGGGCTTGTTCCCTCTTAAATGATCCGGTACATTGCTCGGAGCAAGTAAAACATTGCTCTCGGTGCAATAATGTCGAGGTTCGAATATCTGAAGCTGGCGGATGCGGTGGCCGCCGAGATCGCCAGCGGCGCGCTGAAGGCGGGCGACCGGCTGCCGCCGCAGCGTCATTTCGCCTATGACCGCAACATCGCCGTCTCGACGGCGAGCCGGGTCTACACCGAACTGTTGCGGCGCGGGTTGGTGGTCGGTGAAGTCGGCCGCGGCACTTTCGTGTCCGGCGAGGCACGCCGCGGCATCACGGCCCCGACCGAGCCGCGCGGCGCCCGCATCGACCTTGAGTTCAACTATCCGCTGCTGCCGCACCAGGCGACGATGATCGCCAAGAGCCTCGAAGGACTGGAGCGGCCCGAGGTGCTCGAGGGCGCGCTGCGGCCGGCGACCAGCTTTGGCACGCGGGCGGCACGCACCATCTCGTCGGAATTTCTGGCGCGCAAGACCTGGACGCCAAATCCCGACCAGATCGTGTTCACCGCCAATGGCCGGCAATGCATCGCCGCCGCGCTCGCCGCCGTGGTGCCGCCCGGCGGACGCTGCGGCGTCGAGGCGCTGACCTACCCGTTCGTCAAGGGCATCGCGGCGCGGCTCGGCATCTCGCTGGTGCCGCTCGCGATGGACGAACATGGCGTGCGACCGGATGCGGTGCAGAAGGCGCATCGCGAGGCGCACCTGTCCGCGATCTACGTCCAGCCCACGATCCAGAACCCGCTCAGCATCACCATGCCGCCCGAGCGCCGCGCCGAGCTGTTGCGCGTGGTGGAGAAGCTCGGCCTCGTCGTCATCGAGGACGGCGTCTACGGATTCCTCGATGATGAGGCGCCGCTCGCCGCGCTCGCGCCCGACAGCTGCATCGTGCTCGACAGCCTGTCGAAGAAGGTCGCGCCGGGCCTCGCGCTCGGCTTCATCGTGTCGCCGCCGCGGCTGCGCGAGAGCATCATGGCCGCGGTGCGCTCGGGTGGCTGGACCGCGTCGGGCTACGCTTTCGCCGCGGGGCAGCGGCTGATGGCCGACGGCACCGCCGCCGAATTGTCACGGCTGAAGCGGATCGATGCCGGCCGCCGCCAGCTTCTGGCGGCCAAGCATCTGGCCGATTTCGAAATCCAGACCAATCCGAAGTCCTATCATCTCTGGCTGACCTTGCCGCCGCATTGGCGCTCGCAGACCCTGGTCGCGGCCGCGGCGCGCCGCGACATCGCGCTGACGCCGTCGACGACCTTTGCCGCCACGCCGGGGCACGCGCCCAATGCGGTGCGGCTCGCGCTCGCCGCACCGCCGATGGAGCAACTCGACCTCGGCCTGCGGACACTGGCGGGAATGCTGAGCGCGACCGAAGAGGATTTTGACTCGACGGAGTGACATCGCACGTTCACTCCGAAGCGGCGCGGCAGTCCAGAATTGGATGCGAGCGGCACTCGCGATCGCGGCACTCGCGGCGGCCTATTTCCAGTGATCCGAGCGCCGGAGCATCAAAAGCCACAGGCCGCATACGTCTTTCTCACGAGACGAAAATGCGCGCCCTCGGCTACGAAGTCCACATCCATGCACTGGTTACCTTTGCGATACTCCCCGATCACGCTGCACTGCAGATATTCGAGGTTTATCCGCCAGCGCTTTTCTTGCGGCGAGTAGGTTGCAAAGTCGTGCTGCGCGACCGGCGTTCCCCTGCAGATTCCGGCAACGTATCGCCGCACGTCGGGCGGCAGATTGTCGACGTGATTGGGATCAAGCGGATCATGTTTGTTGCCCACGCTGCCCTTGGAAAGAGCCGGCGGGATGCTCAGGAGCACAAGGCACAGAGCCAAAAATGGAGTCCGGATTGTCATCTGACGCTCCAGCCAAAAGCAAATCCGTCGCCGAGTTTACAGCGCGTTGCTTACAACCCGCTTACAGTCCGGCCGCGCGAACCGCTTCACCGATTGCGAACCGCCTTCGGCAGCAGCGCATCGGGCAATTGATCGAAGCTGTAGCGCCGCGGCCGATTGCGCGTGACGAAACCGCCGACCTGCCAGGTGAACAGCGCCGCAAAGCCGACCAGGAACAGCGCCCCCATCCAGTTCGAGGTCAGCAGCGCCGTCAGCAGCAATCCGATCATTGCCACCGCAAGGCAGGCCAGCAGCGCCAGCGCGGCGGTATACGTCTTCGGTCCGAGGCCTCCGACCAGCCTGGCGTTGCTGCCCGCCGCCTGCATCCGGCGATGCAGCTCGACGATGAAGTCGCGGTAGAGATGGCCCTGCGGCGCCACCAGCGTCGCGGTCTGCCAGGTGGTCGAGAGGATCGCGATCCGCCCGCCCTTGGCGTTGTCGATGTCGGCGCGAAACCGCTGCTGCTGCATCGAGACCGGGCGATAGGACAGTTTCACCGCGGAGATGTCGGCATAGTCCCACACGCCCGACCGGCCGGCGATCCGCCACGCCAGCCCGTCCTCGGTCAGCTCGAACTGGTGCGCCGAGCCGATCAATGAGGCCTTGTAGGCATAGCGCAGCGGCGAGCCCTCGCCTGCCTCCGATCGATCCTGCAACGTTGTTGGCAAGCCGCCGTTCCACCCGTCCAAATCCATCCACGCGCTTGCGCGGGACGTCACGGCTATCCTACAAGCGAGCCATGCCTGAGACGACCTATTTTCCGCGCTACCTCATCCTCGGCGGCGCGATGATATCCGGCGTGCTGCTGGCGCTTGCCGTGCACATGCTCGGCGCGCGTTATGGGCTCGATCTCGGCGGCCTGTGGCGCTCCGACAGCCACGAGTTCATGCCGGCGGGCGCCGCGATTGCGTGGTGGCTGATCGCGACCGTCGGATTTTCGGGCGGCTACTTCACCGCCAATCTGATGCACAGCGCGGTGGCCGGCCAGATCCCGCAGCGGATGCGTAACTTCCTGATCGTCGTCGGCGTGCTGATGCTGGCCGGTGCCGGCCAGGCCGCGTCGGCGCCGAGCACGGTCTCGACCATATCCGCCGTGCTCGCCGGCCTTGCCGCCCTGTGCCTCGGCGCAGTGATGGCGTTCTGTGGCGCCTATTTTGTTCTGCGCAAGAGCTGAGCTAGCCCTCCAACTCAGGCGACCGACCGTTCCGGCGTCCTGCGCAACATCTTGGCGACGTCGGCTGCCGGCCGCGGCGGGCTGAACAGATAGCCCTGCGCCTGCGTGCAGCCCTCCCGACGCAGCAGGTCGAACTGGGTATCGGTCTCGACCCCTTCGGCTGTCGTAACGATGCCGAGGCTCTTGCCGAGGCCGGTGACCGCGCGCACGATCGCCATCGAGTCCTCGCGTGTCGCAAGGTCGGTGACGAAGGACCGGTCGATCTTGATCTTGTCGAACGGGAAGCTGCGCAGATAGCTCAGCGAGGAATAGCCGGTGCCGAAATCGTCCAGCGAGATGCGGACGCCGAAGCCGCGCAGCTCATGCAGCACCGCGAGCGTCGCCTCGCTGTTCTGCAGCAGCACCGATTCGGTGATCTCGAGCTCAAGCCGGTCCGCCGACAGGCCCGATGCTTCCAGCGCCGCCTTCACCGACGACACCAGGTTCGGGTTCTTGAACTGCACCGGCGAGAGATTGACGGCAACCGCGACGGCCTCGGGCCAGCCCGCGGCATCCGCGCAGGCCTTGCGCAACACGATCTCGCCAAGCGGAACGATCAGCCCGGTTTCCTCGGCGACAGGAATGAAATTGTTCGGCGCGATCAGGCCACGCAGCGAATGGTTCCAGCGCGCCAGCGCCTCGAAGGCGACGATCCGATCGCCCGCGACATCGCGGATCGGCTGGTAGTAGACCTCGAACTCGTCATGCTCGAGCGCAAGCCGCAGGTCGCGCTCCAGCAGGCGGCGCGCCTGCGCACGCGCATCCATCCCGGTCTCGAAGAAGCGATAGGTGCCGCGGCCGTCGGCCTTGGCGCGGTACAGCGCGAGATCGGCCTTTTGCAGCAATTCGTCGGGATCCTTGCCGTCTTCGGGCGCGAGCGAGATGCCGATGCTGACGCCGATCACGAGCTGATGGCCGCCGATCTCGTAGGGCGCAGCGATCCGCTCGACCACGAGACTTGCCAGCGACGACACGACGGACGGCTCGCAATTGCTGCAGAACTGCACGATGGCGAATTCGTCGCCGCCAAGCCGCGCCACGGTGTCGTGCTCGGTGACGCATTCGCCCAGCCGGCGCGCGACTTCGCGCAGCAGCGCGTCGCCGATCGGATGTCCGAGCGTGTCGTTGATTTCCTTGAAATGATCGAGATCGAGACAGAGCACGGCCAGCTGGTCGGAACGCTTGGCCAGTCTCGAGGCCTTCTCGAGCTGCTCGCGGAACAGCGTCCGGTTCGGCAAATTGGTCAGCGCGTCATGCCGCGCCATGTGCGAAATCTGTTCCTGGGCCTGCTGCCATTCGGTGATGTCCTCGAAGGTCGCAACCCAGCCGCCGCCCTTCATCGGCTGGTCGACGACACGGATCGCGCGCTCGTTGCGGCTGACGATCCGCGTCGCGCTGTGGCCGGCCTTTGCCTCGGCGACGAGAGCATTGCAGAACTCCTCGGGATCGCCGTCCCACTCGCCGATGGAATGGAGGTCCTGCAGGACATCGATCAGCAGGCGTCCCTGCAGCGGTATGCGACTGCGCCCCATCATCTCGCTGTAGCGCTCGTTGAACAGCATGATGCGGCCGTCGGCATCGAACATGCACAGCCCCTGCGACATGTTCTCGAGCGCGGTATCGAGCACCACCTTCTGCTTGTGAAGTTCGGTCTTGGCGCGACGGTCGAGGATCGAGGCGATCAGCGAGAGGCCGAGGATCGCGAAGGCCGCAACGGCGGTCATGAACGAGAGCACGCGCGGCGAGACCGTAAGTCCGCCGGAAACGATGGTCGGATCCGGGACGAGCGTCACCGCGCCCATCGCGGTGAAATGATGCGAGACGATCGCGACGGTCAGAAGACCGGTCGCGGCGGCGGTGGTGCCGAAACGTTCGCCACGGGTGGCAACGACGAGCGCGAGCGCGCCGAACAGGCTTCCGAACGTCATCGACGAGGCGACGATGCCCGGCGACCAGACGATGCGCGCGGGCAGCTCCAGCCCGAGCATGCCGGTGTAATGCATCGCCGCGACACCGGCGCCGACGATCGCGCCACCGGCCGCAACCGTCTGCCAGCGTCCATCGAGCGTGGCGACGGCCAATCCGACCGCCAGGATCGCAACCGCGAGCACCAGCGACAGCAGCGTGATGGGAATGTTGTACCCGGCCTCGATGCCGGGATCGTACGCCAGCATGGCAACGAAATGGGTGGCCCAGATACCGCAACCGCCGACCGCCGCATCGAGGCCGATCCAGATCTCGCGGGCCCGCCCCTGCGCAGCGCGGGCACGGTGAAACAGGCTGATCGCGACGGCGCTGGCGAGTAGGCAGATCACCCCGCCGAGGACGACCAACCGCCAGTCATGTTCCAAAGTGAGACAGGTCAGAACGCGATACATATAGCCCCCTTTATGGACCTATAAGAACAGACGCATTCGTGTAGGAACGGTAACCGCACCGCAGCAAGGTTCCACGCATGGTGAAGAAGCCTTGAATGCAGGCGATCGGGTCAGGGCAACGCGGAGATGCCTCGCTGCGGTTCGTCTCAGCGCCGAGTCTGTGACGATGCGCCGATCCAGATCAGCGCAGCCGCCGCCAGCAACACGCCGGCGGAGATGACGAGGGCCGCATGCAGGCCGGTGATGAAGGCCGCGGACCGGCTGACCATCGAGCCGAACAGCGCGACACCGAGCACGCTGCCGGTCTGCCGGGTCGCGTTCAACACCCCGGCCGCGATGCCGGCATGCTGCGGCTCGGCACTGCCGAGCAGCGCCGATGTCAGGGGCGGCACCAGCAGGCCGAGGCCGCCGCTCATGGCCAGCAATTGCAGGCAGATCGCGAGGAAGCTGGTGCCGGGGCCGATGAACAGCATCGCAAGACATCCGGTGGCGGAGAGAGCGGCGCCGAGCGCGATTGTCGCCGGCGCGCCGATCCGCTCCGCGACATGCGGTGCGATCAGGTTGGCGGGCAGCACGGCGCCGAGCATCGGCACGAACGCGAGGCCAGTGGCGAACGCCGACAGCCCGTTGACCTGCTGGAAGTAGAGGCTGAGCACGAAGATCAGGCCGTAGAACGCGACATTGACCAGGAGGCCGACCAGCGAGGTCAGGGCAAACATCCGGTGGCGGAACAGCGAGAGCGGCAGCATCGGCTGCGGCGCGCGCGCCTCACGCCAGACGAACAGCACGGCGAAGACGGCGGCGAGAGCGAAGCCCGCGACCACGAACGGGCTGCCCCAGCCGAGTGCGCCGCCTTCGATCAGCGCGCCGGCCAGCGTGCCGAGCGCGGCGATCGCCGCGACCTGACCCGGCAGATCGAGCCGGTGTTGCTGATGACGCGTGGTTTCGCTGGCAAAGCGCCAGGCGAGCCACAAGCCGGCGAGGCCGATCGGCAGGTTGACCAGAAAGATCGCGCGCCAGCCGACCAGCGCGATCAGTCCGCCGCCGACGAACGGGCCGGCGGTCAGCGCGAGGCTCGCGCCCGCGGCCCAGACACCGACCGCGCGTCCCCGCGCCTTCTCGTCTTCATAGGCATGGCGGAGCAGCGCCAGCGAGTTCGGCACCAGGATGGCCGCGGCCAGCCCCTGAACGCAGCGGGCGGCGATCAGCGTCGCCGCATCAGGCGCGACCGCGCAGGCAACCGATGCCGCGGTGAAGATCGCAAACCCGGCCATGAAGATGCGCTTGGCGCCGATCCGGTCGCCGAGCGCGCCCGCGGTCAGGATGAAGGCCGCAAAGGCAATCGTGTAGGCGCTGACCACCCATTGCAGTTCGGCAACGCCGCCGCCGAGCGAGGCGCCGATCGCGTTGAGCGCCGTGTTGACGATGGTGACGTCGAGCTGCACGACGCCATAGCCGAGACTCATCGCGGCGAGCGTCAACGTCGCCGCGAGCCCGCTCGTTTGCTGATGCGACGTTGCGCGGCGGTCCGGCATGTGCCGGACGTTCAGGGATGTCTGTTGCATGGTCTTGTCCTTGCTCTCGGCAACCAATGCGAGACATAGGCCTTCGTTTCGCCGCAACACTTCGCCACGGATCGAAGTGTGAAATCGCGTGCCTGGCCGATCTGTCCGACGGCGGCCCGCTTGCGCGGCGTTTTGCCTCAATAGACCTACGGACCGCCCTCGCGCGGCTCACCGGCCCGAGCGCAGGGCGCATCATGCGCATGCGCGCGCCGACTTCACACTTTGGTAAACGTCACAGCCGGCTCAGCCGTCCCCATGCTGACGCATATCGTCCATTCGCCTCGCGCCAATGAACCCGCATCGACGCCGGGACGGCCGCAAAATCGGCAAAAAAGCCGGCGAAACCGCCTGAAACGGCGGAACATGCAGTGGCCCCATCGCGGTCCTGCGACTCACATTCCGCAGAGCGAGAACATATGTAGCCAATATGACAATGACGCTGGACGAGGGCCGAAGGTTGGCTTGTCAAGGGCTGCACAACGCATCGGTTTTGCCTTATGGGTCATCGCGTACGGTGCGTTTGCCCGTCACCCGTCGCCGTCCGTGATCGGGTCCCACTGAAATTTGCCGCCCCGCCGGGAGGATGAATGCTTCGGCTGCTGACCACGCTCGGGCGTGGTTTCAAGGAAAAGATCGGCTGGAAACGGCTCGGGATCGCCGCGAGTGTGTTGATCATCGCGTTCGCGATCACGTCGCTTGTTCACACCCTGAAGGGCGTCGATACCGGCATCATTCTCACCGCGCTCACCAACATCGCGCCGCACCGGATCGCGCTGGCGGCGCTCTGCGTGGTCGGCGCGTTCTGCACGCTGACCTTCTACGACTTCTTCGCGCTGCGCACGATCGGCAAGATCCATGTCCCCTACCGCATCGCAGCGCTGTCGAGCTTCACGAGCTACACGATCGGCCACAATATCGGCGCCACGGTGTTTACCGGCGGCGCGATCCGCTTCCGGATCTATTCCGATTATGGCCTCTCCGCGATCGACGTCGCCAAGATCTGCTTTCTGTCGGGCCTGACCTTCTGGCTCGGCAATTTGTTCGTGCTCGGCTTCGGCATGGCCTGGCACCCGGCGGCGGCGTCGGCGATGGACCTGCTGCCGCCGGCGATGAACCGGCTGATCGCGCTCGGCTGCCTTGCCGGCATCGGCGCCTATTTCGTCTGGCTCCTGACCGGCGAGAAGCGCCGCGAGCTCGGCCAGAACGGCTGGAAGGTGGTGCTGCCCTCGGCCAAGCTGACGCTGCTGCAGATCCTGATCGGCGTGGTCGATCTCGGTTTCTGCGCGCTCGCAATGTACCTGCTGATGCCGACCGAGCCGCATATCGACTTCGTCTCGCTGGCGGTCGTGTTCATCCTGGCGACGCTGCTCGGCTTCGCCAGCCACGCCCCCGGCTCGATCGGCGTGTTCGATGCCGCGATGCTGGTGGCGCTGCCGGAGTTCAGCAAGGAACAATTGCTGGCGACGCTGGTCGTGTTCCGCATCCTCTACTTCCTGATCCCGTTCGGGATTTCGATCTCGATCATGGGCATGCGCGAGCTCTGGCTCAACGTGGTGCAGCCCTGGCAAGAGCGGAAACGACTAAGCCAAGCCTGCACGGCTTCGGCGACCGTGCGGCAACCGATCGAAAGCCGGCAGCAGCGGGTCAGGCAGCTGAAACGGTAACGGACCACGTGATCCGCCCTTGTGCGGGCCCCTCGATCCCGGATTTTCGATCCTCGCGGCCGCTTCTCTTATTTTCGCCGTACCGCTCGCGTCAAACCGCGCCATGATTGGCTTTTTGGTTCGATTTTCGTTTCGGGTGACGGTCTGCAGCGTGCTGCTCGGCAGCGCGCTGGCCGCGGTCTTCGCATCGGCCGCGGACGCGCAGGACAACCAGCTGCAGATCTCCTGGGAGGTCCGCAACCGCTTCCGCCTGTTCCGCGAGGAACGCGACTTCCGCCTGCATGTCGAAAGCGGGCTTGGCCGCACCGTGCTGGCCTCGGAACAGACGCTGGAACTGCAAAGCGACGGCCGCGGCTGGGCGCGCAACACCGTGAACCGGCTCTGCATCGACCTGCAGGGCCGCGTCAGCGAGCCCTGCACGCGCGACAACGTCAAGGAAAGCTATCTGACGCCGATCGATCATCCGATCGTCGTGCGGCTCACCGGCCCGGTTCCGGTCGGCGCGACCTGTGCCTGGTCGTTCGACGACGGCGACGGGCCGCAATCCTCGACATTCGATTGCGCCGAGCCGATCAACCTGCGCGTCCGCTACGGCCGCACCACGGTCGCGACCGTCGACGTCGCAAGCGGCTCGGACGCCAACCAGCGTGTGGCGACGCAGATCGAGGTGCGCGACCTGCTGATCGCGGGCCTCGGCGACAGCATCGCATCCGGTGAGGGCAATCCCGACCGCGCGATTGCGCTCTCCGACGAGGGCTTCTGCTTCCGCTCCTATCTCGGCGGGGCGCAATATTACCGGCCGAGCCGCGCCGGCTACAAAGGCGGCCGCGCCTGCGAAGCACCGGACACCCTGACCAACTGGCAACGCCAGAGCGCGCTGTGGCTCAACTCGGCCTGTCACCGGTCGCTGTACAGCTACCAGACCCGCACCGCGCTCGCGCTCGCCGTGCAATATCCGCACATCGCGGTGACCTATCTGCCGCTGGCCTGCACCGGCGCCAGCATCGCCGACGGCCTGCTCGGCTCGCAGCAGGCGCGGGAATGCCTGCCGACGAAGACAGCCAACACCTGCTCGGGCACCGTCAACGGCCAGATCGCGGAGCTGCGCACGGCACTCGCCGCCGCCAAGCGCCGTCAGCCCGACCGCACCCTCGACCTCGTGCTGCTGTCGATCGGCGCCAACGACATCTACTTCTCCGGCCTCGTCGCCAACGTGATCGTCGACACGCCGACCGAGCGCACGCTGTTCAGCCGCGGCGGCTCGATGGCCAGCGTCGACGATGCCCGTTCGGCGCTGGCGCGCGACCTGCCGGCCGATTTTGCCAAGCTGCGCGACGCGCTGAAGCCGCTGGTCGGCGGCGATCTCTCGCACGTGATCTACACGGCCTATGCCAATCCGGCGCTGGCCAATGGCGGCGCGCCCTGCCCCGGCGGCCGCGCCGGCTTCGAGATCCATCCCTCGTTCAACGCGGATCCCAACCGCCTCGCGTCGGTCTCGAGCTTCGTGCAGAACGAGTTCCTGCCGCAGCTCAAGGCGATCGCGCAGTGCCAGTCCGGCATCATCTGCCGCAATCCGCAGGCCGACCGCATGACCTTCGTCGATGCGCATCAGGACGCGTTTGCGAGCCATGGCTTCTGCGCACGCGCCTCGACCGATCCGGAATTCGACCGCGACTGCTTTGCCGCCAATGGCGACAGCTTCGTGTCGGACATCGTCGCCGCCGCCAACCAGCCGCTCAAATGCGGCCGCAGCGCCGGCGAATACCGCGCCTACCTGCCGCGCGCGCGCTGGATCCGCGACGCCAATGACAGCTACTTCACGGCGATGACCTACCCGCAGGGCCTGCCGTCCTCGATGCAGCCAAGCGACATCCACGACGCGACATGGGGCATCCTGTCGGCGGTGTATGGCGGCGCGGTGCATCCGAGCGCCGAAGGCCATGCGGCGATGGCCGATGCCGCGGTCCCCGCGGCCGCCACCGTGCTGCAGTTGAACACCGCTGTGCCCGAGGTGATTACCGAGCCGGTCGCGCCACTGCCGATGCCGATTGCACCGACGGGACAGCGCTGAACGCTCACGCTGCCACGCAAGAGCGGAGCATGAGCGTGCGCAGATCGGAGCGTTAGAGAGAAGTGCTAAAGCATGATCCGGAAAAGTGCGAAGCGGTTTTCCGAAAAGATCATGCTCAAACAAAGAACTAAAGCGCGATGACGATTCAACCTAATCTCATCGCGCCTAGCAGGCCGTTGAAGAACTCAGCCGCGTTCGCAAACGAAGGCTGAATCGTCGCTATTGTGGATGTAGAAGTGGCCAACGAGCCTGCCCGCAGTGCCGATCATGGCCCATCCGCGACCACAGGACGGATCATTCTCGTCGTGCCCCTCCCATGAGAACTCGGCGCAGGCCGATCCGTCGCGGGTGCCGTAGCGAGCATCCAGGAAGCCCTTGAGAGCCCCAAACGCTATTTCGCCATCGGACTTGCCACGGAAGGTGAGATGCGCCTCTCCGACAAGATCGAGGAAGTCGCTGTCCCAGTTGTCCATTTCGACGATGCGCCAGCGGCCGGCAAAGGCCTTGGCAAAGCCGGGCACCTTGGCCATCAACCGGTCTCCGCGATCAACTTGGGCAGCCGCACCAGATTGTAGGCGGCCGCAGCGAAGGTAAAGGCCCATCCGACCCGATCACGGCCACGGAATCTGGTCTTCTCTTGCCCGGCGACCGTCTTGATCCAGCCGAATGCCTCCTCAATCCGCTTGCGGATGCGCTGGCTGACAGCATAACCGCCGTGCCGGGTCGTACGCCCGTCGATCGCAGAGCTACGGCCGCCGGTATTCTGCGCAACATGCGGCGTCACGTTCATCGAGCGCAGCTCGTTGACGAAGTCTTCTGCATCGTAGGCTTTGTCGGCACCAAGCGTGATCGCTGTCGGTCGATCGGCACGAGGCTCGATCATGTGCAGCGCGGCCACCCGTTCGGCATGCCCACCGGCCTGCGTCAGGCAGGCGTCGACCAGCAAGCCGTGGCGGTTCTCCATCAGCCCGTGCCCGATGAAGCACAGCTTCGTCTCCTTGCCTTTCCCCTTGCGGTAGAGCCTGGCCTCCGGATCGGTGGTCGAAGCATGCGTGTCGTTGGAGCGCTTCTGGCCATGGAAGTTCGCTTCAGCATTGCGCCCGCCGCCTTGGGCCGGCGGCTCGCCGGAGCTATCCTTCGGTTTGACGCTCTTCATCGAGGCCCAGGCCTCGATCAGCGTGCCGTCGACCGAGAAGTGATCGCTCGACAGAAGCTTCTTCACCCTGGGCTGCGCCAGCACCGCCGCAAGGAACTTCGCCGCGATGTCGCCTTCCAGAAGCCGGTCGCGGTTCTTCGAGAATACCGAATGGTCCCAGGCTGCATCGTCGACGCCGATTCCGACGAACCAGCGGAACAGCAAATCATATTCCAACCGCTCCATCAGAAGTCGCTCCGAGCGGATCGAATAAAACGCCTGCAACAGCATCGCCCGCAGCAGCTTCTCCGGCGGGATCGACGGCCGTCCAATCGGCGAATAAAGGGCGGCGAACTCGTGCTCCAGCGCCGCCAGCGCCTCGTTCACGATCGTCCGGATCCCTCGCAGCGGATGATCACGCCGCACCCTTGCTTCCAGGTCGACGTAGCTGAACAGCTCGCCCGTTCGATTGTCGCCGCCGCGCACGCACCATCTCCGAATCTCGTCGGAGCCAATGAATCATGATCCTCGGTCGGCGGCGACCGCCTTTTTTCAACAGCCTGCTAGTGCCGCTTCGTCGCGGGCACCGGCGCCGCCGGCTTCGCCACCGCGGCTTGCGCCGGCAGATATTTGGCGACGATCGCGGGATCGAGTTGGGCCACCGCGGTGTCAGGCAGCCGGGTCCAGACCTCATCCTTGCCGAACAGCGAAATGCCGAGAAAGCCGCGCATCGTCAGCGTCTGACCATCGGCGCTCAACGTCATCTTGGCCTTGTAGACCTTGCCGTTGCGCGGATCGAGCACGTTGCCACCTTCATAGGCGAGCCCGTTGCGCTTCATGTCGCGGATGAGGGGAATGCCGAGCCACGGCATGTCCTTGCGATCGTCGGTGCATTTCGAGCAAACCGGATTGGGCGGGTCGCCGGGCGATGAGAACATCTTTGCGATCATGCCTTCGAACAGGCCATTGCGCTCGATCACCAGGAACCAGCCCTCGGGCTTGCCGTCTTCGATCTTTTGCCACAGGCCGGCAGCCGACGGGTCGGCCGCCGAGGCCGCAAGCGGAGCAGCTAGCGCAAAGGCCGTGGCGATCGCGAGGATCAGCCGAAGTCTGGATAGCGTGTTCCGCATCATCATCACCTGATCAATCGACCAACTCGACTACAAGCAGACTACGGCCATTTCACGGAGCGTTCCAGTGCCCGCGCCGCGCAGGAGCCGCGCAGGAAGTGGCCCATGCCCCTGGCATTGGTCTCTGCCCGAGTGAAATCAGTTCACCCCGAGCTTCTTCTGCAGACTCGATGACGATGTTGTGTATTGGAACACCAGCCGCTTGTCCGGATACACGTAGCGGTGCGCCTTCTGCGCCATCAGCGCACCCTCGTGGAAGCCGGAGAGAATGAGCTTGAGCTTGCCCGGATAGGTGTTGATGTCGCCGATCGCGAAGATGCCTGACACGTTGGTCTCGAACGCCGCGGTGTCGACCGGCACCAGATTGTTCTCCAGCGCCACGCCCCAGTTCGCGACCGGGCCGAGCTTCATGGTGAGTCCGAAGAACGGCAGCATCGTATCGCAGGCGATCGTCGAGACCGCATTGTCGTTGCCCTTGAGCGCCGCGCCCGAGAGCTGGCCGTTGGCGCCTTCGAGCCCCGTGACCTGGCCGATCTTCAGATCCATCCTGCCGTCGGCAACGAGCGCACGCATCTGCTCGACGCTGTGCGGCGCCGCGCGAAAATCGTCGCGCCGGTGCAGCAGCGTGATGCGCTTGGCGATCGGATGCAGATTGAGCGTCCAGTCGAGCGCGGAGTCGCCGCCGCCGACGATCAGGATGTTCTTGTCTCGGAATTGCTCCATCTTGCGCACGGCATAAAACACCGACGTGCCTTCATAGGCCTCGATGCCCGGCACCGGCGGGCGCTTCGGCTGGAACGAGCCGCCGCCGGCCGAGATCACGACGACCTTGCACTCGAACTCCTTGCCGGCATCGGTCTTCACGCGGAACAAGGGATCGCCGATCTTCTCGATGCTCTCCACCATCTCGTTGAGATGGAAGGTCGGGCCGAACGGCTTGATCTGCTCCAGCAGCTGTTCGGTGAGGCCCTGACCGGTGACGAAGGGAATTCCGGGAATGTCGTAGATCGGCTTCTCGGGATAGAGCTCGGCACACTGCCCGCCGATCTTGTCGAGGATGTCGACCAGATGCACCTTCATGTCGAGCAGGCCCAGTTCGAACACGGCGAACAGTCCGCAGGGGCCCGCGCCAATAATCAGCACATCGGTCTTGATCGCTTCGCTCATGTCCGCTTCTTTTCAGTTGAAATCGACTGGACGGCTTTTTCGCCTGTCCAGCCAAGTGGGCCGGATCGCGACATGCATAATAGGGACAGCGGCTGGCGCGGCAACCCCTTGCCGAGCCTGCGCAAGTCGGCTGTATGGGCGGGAAACCGACGGAGATCCCCCTCGTGAATGCCCCTGTTCGTGCTGACGATGCGCCGCGCCTGGAAGACTTTCCCTACCGCCTGTCCGACAATGTGCGCTTTGCCGATCTCGACCCCAACGGGCACGTCAACAACGCCGTCTATGCGAGCTATTTTGAAACCGGCCGCGTCACGCTGGTGAAGGACCGCAGCATGGGGCTGATGCCGGCGGGGCTCGGCTGGATCATGGTGCGCCTCGACATCCATTTCCGCGCCGAGCTGCACTGGCCAGGTCAGATCGAGCTCGGGCTTGGGCTCGTCAAGTTTGGACGCACATCGACCACCTTCGACCAGGTGGTGTTTTCGGAAGGCAGATGCGTGGCGTCGGCGAAGGCGGTCACGGTGATGATCGATGAGGCCACGCGCAGGCCGACGCCGCTGCCGGCGGAGGTCAAGCAGAACTTCCGCCGCTGGGTCCGTCGCGGAGTGAATCCGGACGGCGAATAAGAGATCTTAGGCCTGTCGCTCCGGCGTCGACACGACCAATCCGTCGAGATCGTCGGTCACCTTGATCTGGCAGGACAGCCGCGAATTCGGACGCACGTCGAAGCCGAAATCCAGCATGTCCTCTTCCATCGGTGACGGCGCGCCGACCTTCTCGCGCCAGGCTTCATCGACATAGACATGGCAGGTCGCACAGGCGCAGGCGCCGCCGCATTCGGCTTCAATGCCGGGAATGGCGTTGCGGATCGCGCCTTCCATCACCGTCGCGCCGTTCTCGATGTCAACTGTGCGTTTCTCGCCGGAATGGTCGATAAAGTGGATTTTGGCCATGATTGCTCGTGCTGCCGGAATGCGCCGGACGATGGATGGAAAGGTCCCGGGCAGTCGTATAACGGGTCGGTCCGCACAGCGCTAGCGCGGAGACCGAAAACCTGCCCGCCTGTTGGGATGCCGCCCAAGCTGTCGCGGCGGACCGCCGAGACGCCGGACGCCTAGGAGCGGCCCAGGATCAGCTCGATCGCCGTGCGCGCCTCGGCAATCGCGGCGCCGAGCGCGGCAAGCGGCTGGGCCGCATCGGAACCGCCGCTCAGCGCGGTCTCCAGCTGGGCAGCAGCCTCGGCGACGCCGAAGGCGCCGATCGCCCGCGCCGATCCTTTCAGGGTGTGGGCATGGGTCGCCGCCTCGGGCGGCAAGGCGGCCAGTTCACCGAGGATCCGGGCCGACTGGGTCGAGAACATGGCCAGCACTTCCCGCTCGAGGCCCGGATCACCCAGCGTCATGCGCTGAAGATGATCGACGTCGATCGGCCCGGCGCCGGGCGCCAGCGGCGGCGATTGCGTCCATTCGACCCGTTCGAGGTGAAGCGGCATGGCCTGTCCCTGTCGTCTCCGCCGGCCCTCGCCGGCGGATCGTTGCCCCAGCCAATCACGAAACTGGTTAACGGATTGTTGTTGGGATGATCGGCAAAACCGCCCGATTCTGGACAATTTCCGGACACAATCGGCGCTCTACAGCCGGAATTTCGAGTGCCCATAAGGCCTTATGGCGCAAAGCTGTTAACGATGATTAAGAAAGTATTAATCGCAAGCATTTCATTCGCATCGCTCTCCCAATAGGATGTTTGCGGATGTAGCGGACAAGCCGCCCAGGGGGCCGGCTTGCGCTCCGCTTGTGGGCACCGGCTTCGAGCTTGCGTGGGGACGATCGCAGGCTCGCCGACGCGTAATATAGTGAGAGGGCTCAGACTGAATATGGCGAACACTCCCAAGAAGGTCAAAGATCCCACCGAAGTCGCGCTTTCTGCCATCCAGGAAGCCCTCAACATCAGCGAACAGGGCGCGGAGAATCGCAGCCCCCTCAACGAAGGCGCCGCGCCGCCGAACCTGCCGCCCGCTGCCGATTTTTCAGCCGCATCGTTCGAGTCCCGTCCGAGTAATACCGATCGTTCCGCGTTCGAGCCGATCGAAGAACCGCGCGCGCCGCGCCGCGCCGCCAATGATGATCGCGAAACCATCGGCCAGATGCTGCAGACGCTGCAGGGAGGACGCGCGCGCAACGCCTTCACGCTGTTCTTTGTCTGCTCTGGCGCCTGGCTGCTGGGCGGCGTCATCCTCACCATCGCGTTCTGGCCGGCCCTGCAGGCCTCGATGGCTCAGGGCACCGGCGTCCTGGTGCTCGCCGGCCTGGCCGCGCTGTTCGCCGTGCCGATCCTCCTGTTCTACTATCTCGCCAGCCTCGCCGCGCACGGTCAGCGCATGCAGATGATCGCGCAATCGATGGCGCAGGTCGCGATGCGATTCTCCGAGCCGGAAAACGCCGCCGCCGATTCCATGGTGACGGTCGGCCAGGCGATCCGCCGCGAGGTCGCGGCGATGGGCGACGGCGTCGAGCGCGCGATCGCGCGCGCCGGCGAACTCGAGACCCTCGTTGCCAACGAGGTCGCGGCGCTGGAACGCGCTTATTCCGACAACGAGGTGCGCATCCGCGCGCTGCTGCAGGACATCGCCCACCAGCGCGACAACCTGGTCGGCCAGGCCGAGCAGGTGCGCAGCGCGATCTCCGGCGTGCAGATCGACCTGCGCCACGACATCGCGCTGATCTCGGACGCGATCGCCTCGCGCGTCGACGAGGTCGCCAAGAGCATCACCGGCGCGCTGGAAGAGCGCGGCCAGCACATCACCACCGCGCTGAGCCATGCCGGCGACAACATGATCCTCGCGCTCGGCGAGCGCGGCGGCGACCTGCTCGACCGTCTCGAGGAGGCCAGCGCCGAGACCACGCGCGCGGTGATGGACGCCTCAGAACGGCTGACCACCAGCCTCAACTTCAAGACCGGCCATGTCCATGACGAGTTCGTCGATCTGGCCGATCGAGTTCACGAGTTGCTGAACGAGCGCATCGACCGCATCACCGGCGAGTTCGAGCAGCGCTCGTCCGTCATCGTCGACGGCATCTCCGACCGCACCGAAGAGGTCCACGACTCCCTGAAGAACTCCGCCGACTCGCTGCTGCTCGAGCTCGAGCTGCGCAGCAACGACCTCGTCAGCAAGATCGACGATGCCGGCAACCGCCTCGCCGGCCAGATCCTGACGTCCGGCGACAAGGCAAGCGAGGCGCTCGACGTCACCGTCAATTCGCTGGTCGCCAAGGTGGTGGGCCAGACCGAGACCGCGCACGACTCGCTGTCGCTGCAGATGAGCGCGTTCGACGACCTGGTGAAGAACCACGGCAGCGAGCTCGCCGAGAAATTCGCCCGCGACTCCGGCACGCTCGGCGCGCTGATCACCCGCCACATCTCGGAATTCGACCGCACGGTGAAGACCTTCGGCGGCGACATCGTCGAGCGCATGGGCCAGCGGACCCAGGACATCGCCGACAGCCTGAAGACCTATGTCGACACCTTCGACCACCGTGTCACCAGCAACAGCGGCGAGATCACCGCCTCGCTCGACCAGCGCCTGCTGCAGTTCGAGACCACGCTCGGCAGCCGCGTCACCAATCTCGACGCCTCGCTGACCGACAAGCTGTCGTCGTTCGACAGTTCGCTCGCCAGCAAGATCGGCTCGTTCGACGGCCGTCTGCAATCGCTCGATGACGCGATCGACGGCCGCATGAAGTCCCTCGAGGTCACCTTCGAGAGCCGCGCCAAGTCGGTCACCGAGACCATCGACGGCCATCTCGGCACGCTCGCGACCCAGCTGACCGACGGCGCCTCCCAGGCGATCCAGTCGATCGACTCGCGGCTTGGCCTGCTCACCACCACCCTGACCGAAGGCACCGTGCAGGCGATCGCCGCGGTCGACCATCGCATCAACGGCGTCACCGAGACCATCGACGGCCACAGCGTCCGCCTGGTCGACACCCTCAACGGCCACAGCACCCGCCTCGCCGACACCATCAATGGTCACAGCGCGAACCTGACCGACACCATTTCGGCGCGCTTCGCCGACATCCAGCAGGGCATCGAGAACCGCGTCGGCGTCATCGCCAGCGACATCGACACCCGCGTCGCGCAATTCGAGGACCTGCTGGGCTCGCGCGTCGAGGCCGTCGCCGGCCGCATCGAGAGCAGCGGCCGCCAGGCGAGCGAGGACCTGATGTCCCGCGCCGAGCTGTTGTCGTCGAGCATCAAGTCCCATGTCGAGGACGCCGAGCGTTCGCTGACCAACCTCGTGGTCAACACCAGCGAAACCATCCAGACCGGCGCGCGCACGGCGCAGCAGGCGCTGCTCACCGTGTCCGCGGACGTCGGCAACCAGCTCAAGCTGAGCTCGGCCGAGGTTGAGAGCGTGCTGACCGCCGTCGGCACCAGCGCCGCCAACTCGATCCTCACCAGTGCCCGCGACGCCCAGGTGTCGCTGGTCTCGGCCTCCGGCGACGTTGCCTCGCAGATCAAGGCACTGTCCGAGGATGTCGAACGCACGCTGCAGGCGGCCGGCAGCGCCACCGCAGCCTCCGTGCTGTCGGGCGCCCGTGACGCGCAGACCACGCTGGTCAGCGCCTCTGTCGAGGCCGCAAGCCAGGTCAAGTCGCTGGCCAGCGATGTCGAGCAGTCGCTGTCGATGGCCGGCTCTGCCGCCGCCGAGGCGATCATGACCGGTGCCCGCGAGGCCCAGACCACGCTGATCTCGACGTCGACCGACGTCACCGGCCAGGTCAAGTCGCTCGCCAGCGACGTCGAGCGTTCGCTGTCGATGGCCGGCTCCGCCACCGCGGAAGCCGTCGTCGCCTCCGCTCGCGAAGCCCAGAGCACGCTTGCCGGTGCATCCACCGAAGCCGCCAACCTGGTCCGCACGCTCGCGGCCGACGTGCAGCACTCGCTCTCGACCGCCGGCTCTGCCGCCGCCGAGGCAATCATGACCGGCGCCCGCGAGGCCCAGACCACGCTGATCTCGACGTCGACCGACGTCACCGGCCAGGTCAAGTCGCTCGCCAGCGACGTCGAGCGCTCGCTCTCGATGGCCGGCACCGCAACCGCGGAAGCCGTCGTCGCCTCCGCCCGCGAGGCCCAGAGCACGCTGGCAGGCGCGTCGACCGAAGCCACCAACCTGGCCCGCACGCTGTCGGCCGACATCGAGCGCTCGCTGTCGATGGCGGGCTCCGCCACCGCGGAAGCCGTCGTCGCCTCCGCTCGCGAGGCCCAGAGCACGCTGGCAGGCGCATCCACCGAGGCCGCCGATCTGGTCCGCTCGCTGGCGGCCGATATGGAGCGTTCGCTGTCGATGGCCGGCTCCGCCACCGCGGAATCGATCACGTCAGGCGCGCGTGAGGCCCAGAGCACCCTGGTCAACGCGTCGACCGAGGCCGCGACCAAGGTGTCGGCGCTTGCCGCCGACATCCAGCGTGCGCTGTCGATAGCCGGCTCCGGCACCGTCGAGATGCTGACGGCCGGCGCCCGCGAGGCGCAGAACACCCTCGTCACCGCGTCGACGGAAGCAGCCAACCATGTCAAGTCGCTGGCCGTCGATGTCGAGCGCACCCTGACCTCGGTCGGCACCAACACCGCGCAGGCGATCCTCGGCAGCGCCCGCGAGGCCCAGAGCTCGTTCGTGGCGACCTCCAGCGAGGCCGCAAGCCAGATCCGCGAGATCTCCGCCGAGATCGAGCGGTCACTGACCACGGCCAGCGCGGAGACTGCGCAGACCATCCTGGGCAGCGCCCGCGAGGCCCAGAGCTCGTTTGCGGCGACCTCCGCCGATGCCGCCGCCCAGATCCGCACGCTCTCGACCGATATCGAGCGCGCGCTGGGTGCGGTCACGGCCAAGACAACCGACAACATCCAGACCTCGGCGCAGAACGCGCAGGCCGCGCTGATCACCATGTCCAACGAGGTCTCGACCAAGGTCAAGACGACCTCCGCCGACATCGAACGTTCGGTGCTGTCGGCCTCCAGCGCCTTCGGCTCGGCGATGACCGGCAAGACCGACGAGATCGTCACCTATGTGCAGCAGCAGACCGAGCGTCTGTCGCAGATGGTCGACGGCCGCCGCGGCTCGCTGGTCGAGGCGCTGACCGCCAAGACCACGCAGCTGTCGAGCGACATGGATCGCGCCACCGCGGATGCGCTGAAGGCGATCGAAACCCGCGGCCTCGCCTTCTCGCAGTCGATGTCGGCCCACGGCAGCGATGTCGCGCGCAACATCACCTCGGCCGGCGATCAGGCGACCGGCGCGGTGGCGAAGTCGCTCAAGGAGCTCGAGCAGGCTTCGCGCGCGGCGATCGACCAGTCGCGCCAGGTCTCGATCTCGGCCGTCACGGAGATGCAGGAGACCAGCAAGATCCTGCGCACCGATACGGTCGCGCTGTTCGAGCGGCTGCGCGAAGGCAACATCCTCTTGCAGGAAGTGTTGACCGGCGCCCACGACAACCTCAACTCGCTGGAGCGCGCGCTGGTGACCCGCGTGGCCGACTTCGTGTCCGCCATGAACGACGTCACCTCGCGCAACGGCGTGGCAACCCAGACGCTGGAAGACCAACTGACGGTGTTCAACAGCAAGACCGGCAAGGCGCTGGAAGATCTCGGCGCGCTGTCGAGCCAGTTCGAGACCCATGGCAAGGCGCTGATCGATGCGGCTGCCGTGGTCGAGCAGGCCAACCGCTCGACGACGGCCTCCGTCAGCGAGCGCAAGTCGGCGCTGGAAGCGCTGGTCACGACCATCGACCTTCGCACCACCGATCTCGACCAGCGGCTGTCGCGCTTCACCGGGCTGCTCGATGAATCGCTCGGAGCGGCCGAGGAACGCGCCCGCGACATCGCCCGCGTGGTGGCGGAGACCGCAGGCGCCGGTTCGGCTGCGATCAGCAGGCAGTTCGAGGCGGTGCGCCTGGCGGCCGAGAACGAGCGTCAGCAGACCGTCGACGCCATGAACGACCTCTACCAGCAGAGCAACGCCGAGACCGATGCGATGTTCAAGGAATCGACGGAGAAGTTCTCCGCGATGGTCACGGCGATGAAGCAGATGGCGAGCGAGATGCACAACGAGCTCGAGGCCACCCGCAACGAGCTTCGCCGCGGCGTGCTCGAGATGCCGCAGGAGGCCGCCGAGAACACCGCGCAGATGCGCAAGGTGATCGTCGACCAGATCGAGGCGCTGGCCGAGCTGAACCGCATCGTCGCTCATCACGGCCGCGGACTCGACGTGGTCTCGACCAACCGCGCCAGCGTTCGCCACGAGGAGCCGGTGGTGGCTGCCGCCGGCGGCCGCGGCGATGTGCGCATGCGGGACAACGGCAACAGCGCCTCGACGCTGCCGCCGCCGGATCTCGGCATGGCGAGCTCGCGCCGCACCGAGGCCCCGTCGGTCAGCCCGGCAGGCTCCGACAACAACGGCGACGGCTGGCTGTCCGACCTGCTCAACCGCAGCGACGCACCGCCGCCTGCCCCGCAGAGCCGCGACGCCCAGCAGCGCCCGCGTCCGCAGCAGCAGCCGGTCAATCCGCTGGAGTCGCTGTCGCTCGACATCGGCCGGCTGATGGACCGCACGCTTGCGGCCGAGATGTGGGATCGCTACCAGCGCGGCGAGAACAAGGCGTTCTCCAAGCGCCTCTACACGCCGGCCGGCCAGAAGGCCTTCGATGAGGTGGCCCGCAAGTATCGCGCCGACCGCGGCTTCAAGCAGACGGTCGACCGCTACATCGCGGAGTTCGAGCGCCTGCTCGACGAAGTCGCCCGCGACGGCCGCGGCCAGCAGGAGCTGAGCAGCCACCTGACCTCGGAGACCGGGCTGGTCTACACCCTGCTCGCGCACGCCGCGGGACGGCTGGGGTAAGCCGGCAAAGTAAGCGTGTAGCGAATGGAAACGGAGGCCTCACGGCCTCCGTTTTGTTTTGGGTGGGATTGGAAAATTCGCGTCGACGAAGACTCGACAGGGTCATTCCGGGGCGATGCGAAGCATCGAGCCCGGAATCTCGAGATTCCGGGTTCGGTCCTACGGACCGCCCCGGAATGACTGTGCGACCAGAGGGCAGCGAACCTGTTCGCCATTCGCCCTTTATTGCCGCCGCCGCGGCCCGGGCGCGGTCGCCGGAGCCGGCGCGGGCTCGGGTGCGGCGTTGTTGCTGCCGCCGAAGATCACCCGGCTCGGGTTGCGGTCGAAATTGTTCACGGCGCGGCTGATGTCGGACAGCGTCCTGCGGCCGTCGTTGATCAGGAGATTGGATCGCTTGTCGAGATCCTCGGCGAGTTCGCGGATCGACTTCACCATCAGGTTCAGCTCGCTGCCATTGTTGCCGCCCGCGATCGCATTGAGGCCAAGCATCAGGCTGTCGGCCTTGCCCATCACGCCGTCGACCTTGAGCATGACGTTGTCGATCTTCTCGGAATTGCGCGCTAAGGCCTGGGTGAAGACCTCGAGATTCTTCAGTGAATTCTTCACCGACTGCTGATTGTCGGCGACGATGCGGTTGACGTTTTGCAGGGTGGCGCGGATCGCCTCGGTGACGTCCTGCAGCGCATTCGGGTCGGCGGTCAGAACCGGGATGCCATCCTCGTCCAGCGGCACCGGCGGGGCGGCCTCCTCGCCGCCCTTGAGCGAAATCGCGGCGACGCCGGTGAGGCCCTGGAACTCGAGACCGACCAGGGTGTCCTTGCGGAGCGGTGCGTTGTTCTCGATCATCGCCAGCGCAACCACGCGTCGCGGGTTGTCGAGCTTCACCGAGACCACTTCCCCTATCCGAATACCGTTAAAATTGACATTGCCGCCGTTGCGCAGGCCTGACGCCGGACCTTCGAAGATCACCCGCAAGGGGCTGCGCTGCTTGGTCGTGTGCAGGCTCTGGAACCACAGCACGAAACCGAACGCGGCGGCGATCACCGCCAGCGTGAAAGCCCCGATCAAGACGTAGTTCGCCCGCGTTTCCATCAATTGCTCGCGTTAATCACTCTCGGGCCCTCGCGCAGCCAGCTGTGCTCGAGCCCATCGAATTCCCTGTTGGCGCATGATCTCGTCCGAAAATCGGCTCCAGGTTTCGGGATCATGGGCTAGGCCACAACGGCACGGGCGCGCTTGCCGTTGAAATATTGCTGCAGCCATGGATGCTGCGACGCCTTCATGTCGGCGATCGATCCTGCAGCAATGATCTTACCGTTCCCTAAAACGGCGATACGGTCGCACGCGGTGTAAAGACTGTCGAGATCGTGGGTTACCATGAAAACGGTCAGCCCCAAAGTGCGTTGCAGGGTGCGCACCAGCTCGTCAAACTCGCCGGCGCCGATCGGATCGAGACCCGAGGTCGGCTCGTCGAGAAACACGAGCTCGGGATCGAGCGCGAGTGCGCGCGCCAGCGCGACGCGCTTGATCATGCCGCCCGACAATTCCGACGGATAACGATCGGCGACTTCCGGCTTCAGCCCGACCATCACGAGTTTCGCCACCATGATCTCGTCGAGCAGCCGCTGCGAGACGCGCAGGTACTCGCGCGCCGGAAACTGGATGTTCTGGCGCACCGTGAGCGAGGAGAACAGCGCGCCCTGCTGGAACAGGATACCCCAGCGCCGCTCGACGGCACGGCGCTGCGAGGTGCTCGCGGCGTCGAGATCGACACCGAACACTTCGATCCGGCCGGCGACCTTCGGCACGAGCCCGATGATGGTGCGCGTCAGCACCGACTTGCCGGCGCCCGAGGGCCCGACGAAGCCGAGGATCTCGCCGCGCCTGACGTCGAGGTTGAGGCCGTCGAGCACCCGCGTGTTGCCGAATTGAACCGTGATGTCGCGGACCCGGATGATGGCGTCGTTGTCCTCTTCCGCCATGATCACATCCCGATCGAGGCGAAGAAGATCGCGAACACGCCGTCCATCACGATCACGAAGAAGATTCCTTTCACCACCGATGCGGTGGTGTGCTGTCCGAGCGACTCCGCCGAACCCTGTACCGCCAGGCCTTCGACGCAGGCGACGATACCGATCACCGCCGCCATGACCGGCGCCTTGACCATGCCGACGATGAAATGGTCGATCGATATGGCATCACGAAGGCGGAGCAGGAAGGCCTCCGGATCGACGCCGCCATAGAGCCAGGCCACCAGGCCGCCGCCATAGAGCGCGGCCATCGCGCCGAGGAAGGCCAGGATCGGCAGCGCCAGCACCAGCGCCAGCATGCGCGGCAGGATCAAGACCTCGATCGGATCGAAGCCCATGGTGCGCAGCGCGTCGATCTCCTCGCGCATCTTCATCGAGCCGAGCTCGGCGGTATAGGCCGAGCCGGAGCGGCCCGCGACCATGATCGCGACCAGCAGCACGCCGATCTCGCGCAGCACCAAGACACCCAGCATGTCGACGACGAAGATGTCGGCGCCGAACCTGCGGAAATGGAAGATGCCCTGCTGCGAGATGATGCAGCCGATCAGGAAGGTGATCAGCACCACGATCGGCACCGCGCGCCAGCACACCTGCTCGAGGTGATGCACCGTCGAGGTCAGGCGGAAGCTGCGCGGATGGATCAGCACCTTCCCGGCGGCCGCCAGCACCGCGCCGAGCATGTCGACGAGACCGATGATGGTGCCGCCGATCCCGGCCACGGTGCGCCCGATCTGCTCGAGCATGCCCGATATCGACAACGGGTCGCTGACGACCCTGGGCGCGGGGCCGACGCGGCGGACCTCGTCGACCAGGCTGGAGTAATTGGCGGAGAGGCCCGCGATCTCGGCTTCGGCGGTGGCGTCGCTGAGGCTGCGGCGCAGCCGCTCGATCAGCCAGGCGCCGAAGGTGTCGAGGTTCGCGACCTGCGACACGTCGATGAAGATGTGCGGCCGGCTGCCGCGCAGCTTCTCCGCGTCGGAGACGATCCGCTCGAGCGCAGGTGCAAAGCGGGCCGTCCAGTCGCCCGCCGCGCACAACGCCAGTCCTTCGCCTTGGGCTATCCGCTCCAGTGTCGGGTCGCCGCTCACCTTTTGCCTACCCCTCAAGCCGGCTGGCTGCCGCTAACGCTGATCTCCGGCGCTGCCGGATCGGCTTGTCGAATCTGTCGCTAAACAGCCATAGTTGGTTGCGCGTCGCAAGCTACGGTTCAGGAAATAGTAGACTTTAAAATGACTTCCACCCCTCCCGGAGCGATTTCCCTGACCGGTCGGATCGAGCGTTGGCCGATCGCGGGGACCTTCACGATCAGCCGCGGCGCCAAGACCGAGGCCGTCGTCGTGGTCGCCGAGGTAAGCCAGGGCGGCCTCACCGGCCGCGGCGAATGCGTACCCTATCCACGCTATGGCGAAACGCCCGAGGCGACGCTGCAGGCGATCCAGGCCCTGCAGGCGCCGCTCGCCAATGGCATGGACCGGATCGCCTTGCAGGCCAGGATGGCTGCCGGCGCCGCCCGCAATGCGCTGGATTGCGCGCTGGCGGACCTTGAGGCCAAACGTGCCGGCAGGCGGATCTGGAACCTGCTCGGCCGGCCCGCGCCGGAGCCGCGCACCACCGCCTATACGATCTCGCTCGGGACGCCAGAGGCGATGGCGGAGGCCACCGCGAAGGCCGCGCATCGTCGGTTGCTCAAGATCAAGCTTGGCGGCGAAGGCGACGGCGCGCGGATCGCCGCCGTGCGCAAGGCCGCGCCTGGATCCGAGCTGATCGTCGACGCCAACGAAGCCTGGACCGAGGACAACCTCGCCGCCAATCTCGCGGCCTGCGCCGATGCCGGCGTCACCCTGATCGAGCAGCCGCTGCCGGCGGGCAAGGACGAGGCGCTGGCGCGGATCAGGCGGCCGGTTGCGGTCTGCGCCGACGAGAGCGTACACGACCGCGGCTCGCTTGCCGGCCTGCGCGGCCGCTATGACGCCGTCAACATCAAGCTCGACAAGACCGGCGGATTGACCGAAGCGCTGGCGATGGCGGACGCCGCCCGTGCGCTCGGCTTCGAGATCATGGTCGGCTGCATGGTCGCGACCTCGCTCGCGATGGCGCCGGCGATGCTGATCGCGCAAGCCGCGCGCTTCGTCGATCTCGACGGTCCGCTGCTGCTGGCGAAGGACCGCGACCACGGCCTGCGCTACGAGGGCAGCCTGGTCTATCCGCCCGACGCCGCGCTCTGGGGCTAATCGGTGAGACGCTTACGCGCCAGCCACATCACGAGCCCGCCCGTGGCCGCCATTGCGGCCATCATGTCGTAGACGCCGAGCCCGAAGCGCGCATAGACCATGCCGCTGACGATCGCCGTGGTGCTCGCGACAATGCCGCCGCAGGCGGTGAGATAGCCCTGCGCGCGCGCCATCACGTGAACCGGCACGTGATGCACCATCAGGCCCATGATGCCGACCTGGGTCAGGCCGAAGCTCAGTCCATGTCCGAGCTGCACAATTGCAAGCACCGCAAGCGGCGGGTCCTGCGCGGTGATCGCCCAGCGCGCCGCGGCACTGGCGGCCGCGATCATCACCAGCACAGCCGACGGCAGCATGAAGCGCGGCGAGGCCGCAAACAGCACGATCTCGGCGATCACGCCGAGCACCCAGAGACAAGCGATCGTCAGGCCGCTGAAGCCGGCCTGCTGCCAGGCAATCGATGCGAAGATATAATAGGCGCCGTGGCTGCCCTGGATCAGCGCCGAGGAGACGATGATGGCGAGGAAGGTGGGATTGCGCAGCAGTTTTGGCGCGCCGGCCGCAGGTGTGGCGGCTGCCACCGGGCGGCCCAGCGGCCGCAGCGTCAACCCGACCAGCGCGCCGAGCACCGTCACGGCCGTGATGATCCAGATCAGGTCGACCTCCGCGACATAGCGGAGCAGGAAGCCGCTCAGCAGCGCGCTGACCGCGAAGGCGGCCGAGCCCCAGAGCCGCAGCGGTCCGTAGCTGAGGCCGAATTGCCTGACGCCGCGCAGCGCATAGGCGTCTGTGAGCGGCACCATTGGCGTCCAGACGCAGCAGGTCAGCGCATAGATCGCCAGCAGCACGAACGGCTGGTGCTGGGTGCCGATCACGGAAAAACCGAACGCCGTGGCGAATCCGGTGGCGATGATCGCCCCGCGCAGCATCTGGCGCCGCTCCGCCGCCGCAGTGACCAGCGGCAGCACGGTGAAGCGCGTCACCGGCGGCACCGCGGTGATGATGCCGATCCAGGTGGCGTCGATGCCGACCGCCTTCAGCCACACCGTGAAAAACGGCAGGTGAACTCCGGTCATGCCGAACAGCGTGGCATAGAATGCCGCAAGGCTGCGCGCGAATCGCCGCGATGCAACCTTTGCTGCAATGGGGATTTGTGATTCGGAAGACATCAATTCAATTGCGATTCGCGCGATATCGTGGTGATCGTTAGCGTAACGCGCAGTGATTTGCGCGGAGAGATTGTGATGGCCGAAGAAGCATTCGCCCTGTCGCCGATATCCGCCCGCGCGGCCCTGCCGAGCGAGGAGGACTATGCCGCGATCAGCGCGGCCTTCATGGAGACCTCGCGGGGCCGCTGGTTCCTCGGCGAATACGCCAAGCGCAACCGCAATGCCGATACCCGCATGGTGCTCGATGCCGTGGCGCGGATCGAGGAAAGCCTCAGCGCGCAGCGGCAAGCCGCCGCCGCGGCGATCAGGGACGAGCAACTGGCGCAGGCGCTGGCCGCCCTGCGCGGTGCAATCGAAGCTACCCAGGCCTCAGCCATCGCCGCGCTCGAGGGCATCAGCTTCGAGCAGAGCCTCGCGCCGGTGCGCAAGGGCGTGCGGGTGATCAGGGAGATCTCCTGGCGGCTGCGCGAGATCGGCAATGACGGCCGGATCTGCGACATCATCGATTCGCAGGTCAGCGCGATCGAGGCCGGTGCTGCCGAGGTCTCGATCGACGATGCCAAGGCTGTGCTGGATGCCGGCTTCGCTGCGCTGGCCCGCCGCCTCAGCGAGTTCGATCCGGACAAGGCGGCGACGCCTGCGGCCGAGCCTGCTGTGGCCGAGGCGCCGGTTGCGGAGCCGCCGGCGGCGGCCTCCGCGCCGCCACCGGTGGCCGACGGTGCAGCCCTCGATATGGCCGCTACGCCGCCAGCGCCGCCTCAGGAGGCCGCTGCGGCGCGGATCGTCGAAGCCGCGATTCCCGCCGCTGCGCCCGGCACTGAGGCCGCTACGGCCGTCACGCCACAGCCGAGCGAAGCCTGGCTCAAGGCTGAAGCCGCGCTGGCCGAAGCCGAAGCCGCGGAACTCGCCCGCGTCACCGACGAAACGGCGGCCGACGCCCATGACGACGCGGTGCTCGACCTGATCGCGATGGAGATGGGCGCGCCCGATCCGATCGACGAAGAGGCGATCGCGGAGGAAATGCGCGCCGCCGAGGAGATGCGCGTCGCTGAGGCGATGGCCGCCGAGCCCGAAATGGTTGCGCCGGCCATTCAGCCCGAGCCTGCACCGGCGCCCGCGCCGAAGGTCGAGGTCAGGGCCGAAGTCAAGACCGAGCCGCCGCCGGTGGCTGTGGCGCCGATTGCCGAAACTCTGGTGATGCCGCCGCCTCTCCGGCCCGCCGTTGAGCCTGCCCCTGCTCCCGCAGCGGAGATCTCACTTGGCTCGACCATCATCGCCAGCGGCCTGCTGAAAAGGCCGACTGTTGCGGCCAACGACCCGCTCGCGCCAATCCGTCGCATGAGCCAGGCCGAGAAGATCGCGTTCTTCTCGTAGCCTCGACTGTTCATATCCTGTCATTGCCGGGCTTGACCCGCGCACGACGACTGGCGCGAAGCATTCATGTCCCATGGACCGCACGCGCAACGTGAGCCAGCTCATGTACCGCGGCAGCATCTGTGCCTAACCCGGTGTCAGGCAACCAGTTTCGCGAACAGGTCGGCGTCGACATTGCCGCCCGACAGCACGATGACGACGTTCTTGCCCTTGGCATCGATCCGCCCGGCGAGCAGCGCCGCGAGTCCGACCGCGCCGCCGGGCTCGACCACGAGCTTGAGCTCGCGGTAGGCAAAGGCGACGGCGGCGCCGACCTCGTCGTCGGAGGCGCTGACGCCATTCGCGAGCAGCTTGCTGTTGATGGCGAAGGTCAGCTCGCCCGGCATCATCGCCATCAGCGCATCGCAGATGGTGCGCGGCGCAACCGCATGCGCCTCGCGATGGCCGACCTTGAGCGAAAGGGCGTGATCGTCATAGCCCGCGGGCTCGGCGACGATCACCTGGGCCTGCGGATATTTCGCCTTCACCGCGGTCGCAACACCCGCGATCAATCCGCCACCCGAAGCCGGCGCGACCACGATGTCGGGCGTAAGTCCGAGCGCAGCCATGTCCTCGGCGATCTCGCGGCCGGCGGTGCCCTGGCCCGCGATCACGAAGGGATCGTCGTAGGGGCGCACCAAGGTCGCGCCGCGCTTGCCGGCAATGCCGTTGGCGATCGCCTCGCGGTCGTCGCGATCGCGGTCGTAGAGCACGACTTCGGCGCCATAGGATTTGGTGCGCTCGCGCTTGGTGATCGGCGAGTCCGCAGGCATCACGATGGTCGCCTGCATGTTGAGGATCTTGGCGGCCGCAGCGACGCCCTGGGCGTGGTTGCCCGAGGAGAACGCGACGACGCCGCCGCTCCGCTTGTCCTGCGGGATCGAGGCGAGCTTGTTGAAGGCGCCGCGAAACTTGAACGATCCGGTCCGCTGCAGCATTTCGGGCTTGAGGAAGACCTGGCTGCCGACGCGTTCGTTGAGAACGGGGAAGGTCAGGAGCGGCGTGCGCACCGCGAACGGCGCGACCACCCTCGCGGCGGCATCGATGTCCGCGGCAGCGACGGGTGGATTGAGAACGGTGTCCGTCATTCGCGATTTGTATCGCGGCGCCGGGCTGGCGGGCAAGACGCTTTAGCGTGACCCAACTAGTGCGAGTTTGGCTGAGGTGTCGGCAGGACGGCGAAATGGTGCTCTTCGGCACCAAATTCGAACGCCTCCCCCTCGCCGTCCGGCGGCGCGGGGCGGACGTTCATGCAGCGATCGATGAACACCCGGGCCGACGCCTGCCAGGTGTGGAGCGCGGCAAAGTCGACGCAGGCCTGCCGCGGGATGCTGAGCGCCTGCAGGCAGGCATGGCGCAGATCTTCGTCGAGCACGCCGACCGGCGCCGCGCCGATCACGTCGCGGGGACCGGTGACCGGAAAAGCGGCAACCGGCAGACCGCTCGCCAATGCCTCGAGCAAGACTAGACCGAACGTATCGGTACGGCTCGGGAAAACGAACACATCGGCCGCGGCGTAGATCTCAGCCAATTCTTCCCCATGACGAGCACCGAGGAACACGGCGTCCGGATATTTCCGCTCCAGCGCCGCCCGCGCCGGGCCGTCGCCGACCACGACCTTGGTTCCCGGCAGATCGAGATCGAGGAAGGCCGCGAGATTCTTCTCCACCGCCACCCGGCCGACGCTGAGATGGACCGGCTGCGGCAGGCAGAGATCGACGTCGCGCGGATGGAACAGTGAGGTATCGACGCCGCGCGACCACAGCACCACGTTGCGGAAGCCGCGCTGACGCAACTCGGCCGCCAGCGCCGGGGTCGCCGCCATCACCGCCCGGCTCGGCCGGTGGAACCAGCGCAATGCGCGCCACACCCAGGCTTCCGGGACAGGCGTCCGCGCCGAGACGTATTCGGGGAAGCGGGTATGGAAGCTCGTCGTGAACGGCAGGCCGCGCTTGCGGCAATAGCGGCGCACCGCAAGCCCGATCGGGCCCTCGGTCGCGATATGGATGCTGTCGGGCCTCGCCGCCTCGATCAGACTTGCGACCTTGGCCCGGTAGGGCAGCGCCAGCCGGAGATCGCGATAGCTCGGCATCGCGATGGTGCGGAACTCGTCCGGCGTCAGGAAGCTCACCTCGACGCCGAGCGATTTCGCCGCCTGTGCCATCATGGTCAGCGTGCGGACAACCCCGTTGACCTGGGGATGCCACGCATCGGTCGCGACCAGGATATGCGTCATGCAGCGCGTGCCGTCACTCGCGGAACCGGCGCGATCCGGCGCACCGGGTCGGTCCAGGTGATGATCTCGAAATGGCCGTCCTCATGCTCGGCGAGCGCGGTGCAGCTCTCCACCCAGTCGCCGCAATTCATGTAGCGGATGCCGTGCTCGTCATGAATCGTCGCGTAGTGGATGTGGCCGCAGATCACGCCGTCGCAGCCGTGGCGCCGCGCCTCGCCGGCGAGCGTCGCCTCGAACGCGCCGATATAGTTCACCGCCTTCTTGACCTTCAGCTTGGCCCATTGCGACAGCGACCAGTACGGCACGCCGAACATCTTGCGGAAGAAGTTGACGAAGCGATTCATCTGGATCGCGAAATCGTAGGCCTTGTCGCCGAGATGGGCGAGCCAGCGCGCGTTCTGCACCACGAGATCGAAAATGTCGCCGTGGATCACGAGGTAGCGCTTGCCGTCAGCGCCGGTGTGAACGGTGTTCTCCACCACGTCGATGCCGCCGAAATGCGTGCCGTAATATTTGCGCAGGAACTCGTCGTGGTTGCCCGGGACGTAGATCACCTTGGCGCCCTTGCGCGCCTTGCGCAGCATCTTCTGCACGAAATCGTTGTGGGTCTGCGGCCAGTACCAGTTCGACTTCAGCGCCCAGCCGTCGACGATATCACCAACGAGGTAGATCGTGTCGGCATCGTGAGAACGGAGGAAGTCGAGCAGGCGGTCGGCTTGCGAACCGCGGGCTCCGAGATGGACATCGGAGATAAACAAAGTGCGAAAGTGCCGCTCGGGACTTTCTTCACTCAAGGAGTCACTTCCCATGCCTGTGCACCTAACAGATTCCTGTGACAAGGCGATGACGATCCCCGCGACCCAAGGCCCCACAAACAGTTAACGAGAATCAGCAGTACGCCGCTTCTCTGCGGATAACAGCAGCGTGCGACAATCTGGCGACATCGGCGGTCGCGGCTGTGGGGAAGAGGCGTTGTGTTGCCTGCACAGCGCGATGGAACAACGCGCGGTGCGTAGATGGGGTAACGGGCCGGCCGCCCGCTCGCTACGGCGCAATTTGGAAGCGCGCTCGCGAGCGGCCTGTTGGTTGGAAGGCGGTCGTCCCTCAAACTGATGGTGTTCAACGGAGTCGGGCAAGCCCGCTCCAAGCATCATTAAGGGACGACCATGTACCACTATGCAGGAATTGACGTGTCTTTGGAATGCTCGAGCGTTTGCCTTGTCGATGGGACAGGCAAGATTTTGCGCGAGACGAAGGTTGCGAGCGAGCCGGCGGCGCTGATCGCCTGGTTCCGGTCGCTGGGTCTGGTACTGGAACGGATCGGGCTGGAGGCAGGCCCCTTGTCGCAATGGCTGTATGCGGGTCTGCGAGACGCAGGGCTTGCGGTCGAGCTGCTGGAAACGCGGCACGTTCGCGAAGCCTTCAAGTCGATGCCGGTGAAGACGGACCGCAACGATGCCCGCCGGATCGCGCAGTTGATGCGGCTCGGCTGGTTCCGGCCGGTGCACTGCAAGTCGGTCGCGGCGCAGGAGACCCGCGCCATCCTGACGGCGCGCAAGCTGCTGCAATCCAAGCTTCGCGATGTCGAGAACAGCCTGCGCGGCATACTTCGCGGTTTTGGCCTGAAGGTCGGTGCGACCACCGAGCGCACGTTCGCCGGACGCATCCGCGAGTTCGTGACCGGCCATCCCGGACTGGAGTTGGTCGCGGCGGCGCTGCTCCAAGCCCATGCGGTGCTGCTGCGGGAGTTCAAGAGCCTGGACAAGCACACCCAGAAGCTCGCCAGGACGCATCCATCCGCCAAGCTCCTGATGACAACGCCGTCCGTTGGTCCGATCGTGGCGCTCACCTATGCCGCGGCGATCGACGACCCGAAGCGCTTCCGCTCCTCGAAGGCCACGGGAGCCCACTTTGGGCTCACCCCGAAGAAGTACCAGTCCGGTGAGACCGACTACACCGGCCGCATCAGCAAGATCGGGGATGCCTCCGTGCGCGAGGCACTCTACCAGGCAGCTCACGTCATGCTGACCAAGCCGGTCAAGAATTGCTCGGCATTGAAGAGCTGGGCGATGCGGATCGCCCGGCGCGCAGGCATGCGCAAGGCCAAGGTAGCGCTGGCTCGCAAGCTCGCCGTGATCCTGCATCGCATGCTCGCCGACACCAAACCGTTCAACCCGATGACCAAGGCCATCTAGCCAGGAGCAGCAATCGGTTCCGGGCGGGCCACGACACCAGGCTCTCCCCGAGCGAAGTCCCTCCGCTGGGACGATGGATCCGGTCAGGCCGCCATCCGGGAAGTGGCTCACGACCACGCAATCCGTAGATTGGCCGGCCGGCTCCTCAATGCACCCCATCAGGCGACGGCCTTCGCGCCGATCCCGTACAGAAGCAAGTGCCCGGCGAGTGGATGACGCGAAAAGGGATTGACTAACCAAGGCCCGTTACAGAAGCCCGGATGAAGCGCAGCGCAATCCGGGACCACTCTCTGTGCGGATCGACCGATCCCGGATTACGCTGCGCTCCATCCGGGCTACAAAGCTACGATTGAACGACGCTTCAATAATACTTGTGGAAGTGATGCACCGGCCCATGGCCGTGGCCGACGGCGAAGCGATCGGCTTCGGCGATCGCCTGCGTGATCCAGGCCTTGGCGTTGCGCACGGAGGTCTCCATGCTCTCGCCCTTCGCGAGCCCTGCTGCGATTGCCGAGGACAGCGAGCAGCCGGTGCCATGCGTATTGGCGGTCGCAATCCGCGGCGCAGCCAGCGCGATGCTGTGCTCGGCGTCGATCAGATAGTCGATGCTCTCGGCGCCGTGCCCATGGCCGCCCTTGACCAGCACCGCGCGACATCCCATCGCCAGCAATCGCTTGCCTTGTCGCTCGACGTCGGCCTCGCTTGAGGCAACCGGCTCGTTCAAGAGCGCCGCCACTTCCGGCAGGTTCGGCGTGATCAGCGAGGCCAGCGGAAACAGCAGGACCTTCAGCGCATCGACCGCCTCGGCGGCAAGCAGCCGATCACCGGAGGTTGCGACCATCACCGGATCGAGCACGACATGGCGCGGCGCCCAGCGCCTCAGCCCATCGGCGATCGCAGCGATCGTGTCGGCCTGCGCCACCATGCCGATCTTGACCGCGCCGACCTCGAGGTCGGAGAACACTGCATCGATCTGGGCGGCGACGAATGACGCGGGCACCGGATGGATGCCGCTGACCCCCATGGTGTTCTGCGCGGTCAGCGCCGTGATCGCGGAGGCGCCATAGACCCCGAGCGCGGCAAAGCTCTTGAGGTCGGCCTGGATGCCCGCCCCGCCCGAGGAGTCCGAGCCGGCAATGGTGAGCGCGACCGGCGTCATCTTGCAGCGCCAGTGGTTGATACGAGTGAGACCATCACGAACAAGACCATGGCCTGTCCTAGCCCGGCCGCCGATCGGCAGCAAGTTAGCCTGACTTTACCGCAAGTTGGCCTCACCTTGCCCCCCTGCCTCGCCCCTTGCCTTGGCCGCCCGTTTTGGGCCTATAGTCGCGGAAATCCCCGGAGACGACTTTGATGGTTCCTTTCTTCGTCCAGATCAAATGCAAGCTCGGCCAGTCCTACACCGTCGCCAACGCACTGGCGGAGGCCGAGATTGCGTCCGAGATCTATTCCACCGCGGGCAACTACGACCTCCTGGTCAAGTTCTACGTCGACCACGACACCGACATCGGCCATTTCATCAACGAGAAGGTTCAGGTGATCCCGGGCATCCAGGACACCCTCACGATCATCACCTTCAAGGCGTTCGGCGCGAAGTAGGACGCGCCCGCGAGAGCATGATGAGATGAGGTCGAGCTTGAACGGTCGAAAGTTCACCTCTTCCTTGGGAGAGGTGAACCGAAATCGCGGCGAGCCGATTCAACCAAACCCATCCCGCTTTACAACTCCTTCTCCTTCTCCTTCTTCACCGGCTTCGGCGGTCCCTCGACCGGCGGCAGCGACTTGATGTACTCGGCGATCGCGTCGCGGTCGGACGACGACAGTCGCGAGGTGTTGCGGATCACGCGCACCATGGATCCGCCCGCGCTATCGCCGTCCGGCGTCTGGCCGCTCTCGAGGAAATAGGCGATATCCTTCACACTCCAGTCCGAGATCCCCCTCGGCGTGATGTTGGGCACCCAGCCTTCGCCCTCCGGATTCGGACCACCGGCGAAGCGCTGCGCGGTGACGATGCCGCCGAGGACATTGCGCGGGCTGTGGCACTCGGCGCAATGGCCGAAGCTGTTGACGAGATAGGCGCCGCGGTACCAATGCGCCGAGCGGCTTGCATCCGCGATGAACGGCTTGCCGTTCATGAACAGGAGTTTCCAGACCCCGACGTTGCGCCTGATGTTGAAGGGAAACGGCAAATCATGGTCGCGCACCTTGCCGGCGACCGGCGGCAAGGTCTTCAGATAGGCGAACAGGTCGCGCACATCGCTGACCCTGGCGTGCTGATAGGACGGATACGGAAACGCCGGGAAATAGTGCGCGCCCGATGGCGAGGTGCCCTTCATGACCGCGGTGACGAAATCGGCCTCGCTCCAGCGGCCGATGCCGTCGTTCGGGTCGGACGAGATGTTCGGCGCGTAGAAGGTGCCAAATGGCGAGGGGATCGCGAGCCCGCCGCCGAGCTTCGTGCGGTCGTCCTGCTTCGGCACGGCATGGCAGGAGGAACATCCCCCGGCATTGAACGTTGTGAGGCCGTTGGCCAGGTCAGGCTGATAGGCAGGCAGCGCGTCGGCGGCAACGGTCGTGGGGATCGTCAGCCACCAGAACACGCCAAAGCCGATTGCGCCGGCCAGAATCGCCAGGAGGAAAATTCGTCGCAGCATTCACCGATCCGTCATTGGTCGCGTCAATTCATGGACCAGTATGATGGCAACCAGCCGGACAAGCTCGCATCAAATTTGCCGCACCCACGATCCATTTGGGGAATAAATCCGAAAAACTGCTGTTTGAAGATTGCAACCATCCTGTGACGTCAAAGGGGAGAGAACCATGTCGAACAAGACCTTGCTTGCCACGCTGACGCTCGGCGCCGCCATCGCCTTCGCCGGTCCTGCCTTTGCCGAGAAGTTCACGGCGAAGCTGGACAGCAAGAGCGAAGTGCCGCCGAATACCAGCACCGCCACCGGCACCGCCGACATCGACTACGATGCCGCCAGCAAGAAGCTGAGCTGGAAGCTGACCTATTCCGGCCTCTCGGGTCCGGCCACCGCCGCGCATTTCCACGGCCCCGCCGAGGCCGGCAAGAATTCCGGTGTCGCAGTCGCGATCCCGAACGCGACGTCGAGCCCGGTCGAAGGCAGCGCCACGCTGACCGACGCGCAAGCCGCCGATCTGCTCGCCGGCAAGTACTATGTCAACGTTCACACTGCGGCCAATCCGGGCGGTGAGATCCGCGGCCAAGTGACCAAATAACAAGTGACGAAGTAATCGTTCGCGACGCAACGCCAACAAGAAACGGCCGACACAAAAAAGGGCGGACGCCCTAAAGCGTCCGCCCTTTTCGTTGATGGAATGGCGATCAGCCCTTCTTGACGCGATAGGTCTCGTGGCAGCCGCCGCACTGCTTGCCGATCACGCCCAGCTCGGCCTTCAGCGTATCGACGTCCTTGATCTTGCCCTTGGCATCGGTGACGACCTTCGCGAAGCTCGCGGACTGCTGCGCGAAGCCCGCCCTGTCTTCCCAGATTTTCGGCGAAGGGGCGTAATCGCCTTCCAGCTTGACGCCTTTCATGCTCTCGGGAAACAGCGTCGGAAGCTGCTTGGCGGTATCCTCGAACTGGGCCAGCGCGGCATTGACGGTCGCCTGGTCGTAGGGCTTTTCGCCCTTGATGATCGCCGACAGCGCACCCGCATTCTTGCCATTGTCCTTCATCATGGCCTGGGTCTTCTTGACTTGATCCTGCTGTGCGACGACTGCACCGGCACCGAACGCCAGCATCGCGACAACGACGACAATCCGCTTCATCGGCTAACCCTCAATTCCGTTTGTCCCGGTCCGCGATCTGCGGGCGGCCTGGTTTGCAAAACACCGCAGGCGGAATCTTCATTCCGCCTGCGACAATTTATCAGAGATTATGGCGGCGCTGCGCCTCGCGGATCGCGATCCAGACCCGTTCCGGCGTGGCGGGCATGTCGATGTGGTCGATCTTGTACTCACGATGCAGACCCTCGACGATCGCGTTGACGACCGCCGGGCACGAGCCGATCGCGCCGGCCTCGCCCGCGCCCTTCACGCCCATTGGGTTGGTCGTGCAGGGCACGTTATGGGTCTCGAACACGAAGGACGGCCCGTCGGAGGCGCGCGGCAGCGCATAGTCCATGAACGTGCCGGTGACGAGCTGACCGTCCGTCGGGCTGTACACCGCCTGCTCCATCAGCGCCTGCCCGATGCCCTGCATCGCGCCGCCGTGAACCTGGCCGGCGAGCATCAGCGGATTGAGCGTGACGCCGAAATCGTCGACGATGACGTAGCTGACGATCTTGATGATGCCGGTTGAGGGATCGATCTCGACCTCGGCGAGATGGGTGCCGTTCGGATAGGTGCCGTCGGCGCTGGCGAAGGTCGCGCTGGCATTCATCTTCGACGTATCGCCGCCGGGACGTTTGGCGAGATCGGCAAAGCTGATCGAGCGGTCGGTGCCGGCGATGCGGATGCGGCCGTCGGCGATTTCGAGGTCGCCGGCGCCGGCTTCCAGCGCCTGCGCCGCAAGCTCCTTCAGCTTGTTGCCGAGATCATGCGTCGCCCGCTGCACGCTGACGCCGCCGGACGGAATCGATGCCGAGCCGCCGGTGCCGAGGCCGGTCGCGATCTTGTCGGTATCGCCCTGCAGCACATGGACGCGCTCGGGCGGCACGCCGAACTGCTCGGCGACGATCTGCGCATAGGCGGTTTGGTGGCCCTGTCCGCTCGACTGCGTGCCGATCAGGACCGAGATATCGCCATTGGGATCGAGCGCCACATTGGCGGTCTCCTCGCCCATCGTGCCGCAGACCTCGACATAGCTCGCCATGCCGATGCCCCGCACCAGGCCCTCTTTCCTGGCGGCCTTGGCACGCTTCGGAAACTCCTTCCAGTTGGCAATCTCCATCGCGCGCTTCATATGCGCGACGAAGTCGCCGGAGTCGTAGACCTTGCCGGTCGCGGTCGTGTAGGGCAGCGACTTCGGCGGAATGAAATTCTTCCGCCGGATGGCGTCCGGCGTCATGCCGAGCTTGCGCGCGGCGGCGTCGACCAGGCGCTCGATGACATAGGCGGCCTCCGGGCGGCCGGCGCCACGATAGGCATCGACCGGCACCGTGTTGGTGAACACGGTGCGGACCCGGCAGTGGAAGGCCTGGATGTCGTAGAGGCCAGGCAGCATGCCGGCGCCGCCATGCGGGATGTAGGGCGCGAAGGTCGAGAGATAGGCGCCCATGTCGCCCATCAGGTCGACATCCATGCCGAGGAATTTGCCGTCCTCGGCGAGCGCCATCTTCGCGGTGGTGAGATTGTCGCGGCCCTGCGCGTCGCCCATGAAATGGTCGGAGCGCTCGGCCGTCCATTTGATGCTTTTCTTTAGCTTGCGCGCGGCGACCGAGATCAGCGCATATTCGCGATAGGGAAACAGCTTGGTGCCGAAGCCGCCGCCGACATCCGGGCAGATCACCCGCATGTTCTCCTTCGGCATCTTCAGGACCATGTCGCAGAGGATCTCGCGCAGGCGGTGGCTGCCCTGGCTGCCGATCGTCAGCGTCAGATGATCCTTCTTGGCGTCGTATTCGGCGACCGCGGCGCGCGTCTCCATAAAATTTGTGATGACGCGCGGATTGACGATGGTGATCTCGGCCACCGCATGCGCCTTGGCGAACGCGTCCTCGGCGGCCTTCTTGTCGCCGATCGAGACGTCGAACAGCACATTGCCGGGCTTGTCCGGCCAGACCTGCGGCGCGTCCTTCTTCACCGCATTGACGAGGCCGACCGCCGCCGGCAGCGGCGTCCATTTGACGTCGATCGCCTCGATCGCGTCACGGGCATGATCGACGGTGTCGGCGACCACAAAGGCCACCGCGTCGCCGACATGGCGCACCTCGTCCTTGGCGAGGATCGGATAAGGCGGTGCGGTGAACGGATCGGTCTCGAGATTGAACAGGCACGGCAGGCCGCCGAGTTCGGCGACATCGGCGGCGGTCAGGATCAGCGCCACGCCGGGCATGCCGCGGGCCTTGCCGGCATCGATCGTGTAGGTCGCGTGCGCGTGCGGCGAGCGCAGCATCAGCGCGTGCAATGCGGGAGACGGTGCAACGTCGTCGGTGTAGCGGCCCCTGCCGCGAATCAGAGCGTCGTCCTCCTTGCGCCGCACACTTTGTCCGACGCCGAATTTGATGGGAGCTGCCATCGTCTCTCCAATTGCCTTGGTGTGTTTTGCGCATATTGGCGTGGTTGTCGCCGAAGCGCAAACCGCTTTCCGCCGCGCGCGGCGCTATCACACAGCGGCCTCGTATGCATTTGATTTGACAGGTAAAACTATACGCGGCGGAGCGCGAACAGCCAGCCGCGGCCGAACAGCATGAGGATCAGGAGGGCGTAGACGAAGACGCCGACCGCAATCAGCAGCAGCAGGATCAGTTCGTCGCGAAAGATCTGCATCGGCGCGAACCACACATAAGCGAAATGCGAGGTCAGCCACAGTGCGACCGCGAGCAGCACGCCGCACAGCGCGAAGGTGCCGAACGAGCGGATCAGCGCGCGATCGAGCGCGAGGTAGCCGCGGCGCACGGCAAACATCAGCACCAGCAGCAGATTGACCCAGGCCCCGACCGCGGTCGCGAGCGCGAGGCCGACCTGCGCCAGCGTGCCGACCAGCGCGATCTTCAGCGCGACGTTGACCGCGACCCCGGTCAGCGCCGCTTTCACCGGGGTTGCGGTGTCCTTGCGAGCGTAGAAGGTCGCGACCGCGCTGCGGATCATCACGAAGGGAATGAGCCCCACCGCATAGGCCGCGAGCGTGGCCCCGGCGCTTGCCGCATCGGCCTTGGAGAACGCCCCGCGGGCGAACATCGCGCGCATGATCGGATCGGCGACCGTCAGGAACGCCGCCACGAACGGCACCGAGAACAGCAGCGTGAAATCGAAGGCGCGGCGCTGCGCGGCCATCGCGCCGGCGTGATCGTCGGCGCTCAGGCGCCGCGACATCTCCGGCAGCAGCACGGTGCCGATCGCGATCCCGATCACGCCGATCGGCAATTGATTGAGGCGGTCGGCATAATACAGCGCCGACAGCGCGCCGGCGGGCAGGAAGGTCGCGATGATGGTGTCGGCGAACAGCGCCACCTGGGTGCCCATCGAGCCCAGCGTCGCCGGTCCCAGCGCGCGGAAGAAGCCGCGAACGTCCTCGTCGAGCTTCAACGGCGCGAACCGTGGCAGGCCGCCATGGCGCGCCAAGTCGCCGGCAAGCAGGAAGAATTGCAGGAAGCCCGAGATCAGGACGCCCCAGGCCGCGGCGTGGCCCACGCTCGGGAAGAACGCCGCGAGCGCCAGCGTCATCATCATGGCGAGGTTGAGGAAGATCGGCGCCGCGGCGGCGCTGGCGAAGCGATGCATCACGTTGAGCATGCCGCCATAAAGCGTCACCAGCGTGATCAGCAGCAGATAGGGAAACGTGATCCGCGTCAGCTCGATCGCGAGCTTGCGCTGCGCCGCGTCCTCGGTGAAGCCCGGCGCGAGGATGCTCATCGCCTGCGGCATGAACGCCATCGCCACCGCCAGCAGGATCACCTGCGAGGCGAACAGCAGCGTGAAGATGCGGTCGGCGAACAGCCGCGCCGACGCTTCGCCCTTCTCGCCATGGACATGGGCATAGGCCGGCACGAAGGCGGCGTTGAAGGCGCCTTCGGCGAAGATCGCGCGGAAATGATTGGGCAGCCGCAGCGCCACGAAGAAGGCGTCGGCAATCGGCCCGGCACCGAGGATCGCCGCGAGCATGATGTCGCGCGCGAACCCGGTGACCCGCGATAGCAGGGTATAGCCGCCGACGGTGAAGATGCGTCCAAGCATGCGCTGCTTCTAGCGCATGATTGCGGTCTGAAAAAGTTTCCTATCAGGCTGAAAGCGCGCTGCGCACAGCCGCGATGACGCGGTCCTGGGCCGCCTCGTCGAGATAGGCGTGCATCGGCAGGCTGATGACGTCGTCGGAGAGGCTTTCGCTGATCGCTAGGCCGCCGTCGGCGACCGGGAAATCACGGTAAGCGGTCTGCTGGTGCATCGACTTCGTGTAGTAGATCGCCGTCGGAATGCCTTGGGTCTTCAGCGTCAAGGCAAAGGCATCGCGGTCGGCCCCTTTCGGCAGGCGGATTGTGTATTGCGCCCACACCGAGGTGCAACCTGGCGCAAGGCGAGGCACGGTCACGATACTGCCGAGTCCGCGCGCGTAGCGCTCCGCCACTTGGTTGCGTGCCACGATCTCGTCGTCAAAAATCTTCAGCTTCTCGAGCAGGATCGCGGCCTGCATGGTATCGAGCCGCCCGGTGAGGCCGAGGCGGATATTGTCATATTTGTCCGAGCCTTGCCCGTGCACACGGATGCTGCGTAGCGCGTTCGCAAGTTCGTCGTCATTGGTAAAGATCGCGCCGCCATCGCCGAAACAGCCGAGCGGCTTTGCCGGGAAGAAACTGGTCGCGGTCGCGAGCCCGAAGGTGCCGAGCTTGCGGCCCTTGTAACTCGCGCCAAAGCCCTGGGCGGCGTCGTCGAGCACGAACAGGCCTTCGGCTTCGGCAACCGCAGCCACCGCGTCATGATCGGCGCTCTGGCCGAACAAATCCACTGGAATGACACCAACCGGCTTTAGGCCACGCGACATCGCGGTGGCGATCCCGCGCTTGAGCGAATTGATATCGATATTGAATGTCGTCTCGTCCACATCGACGAAGAGGGGTGTCGCGCCGGTGAGCGCCACCGCTTCGCCGGTCGCGCAGAACGTGAAAGACGGGCACAGCACGGCGTCACCCGGCCCGACATTCTTCGCCATCAGGACCATCAAGAGCGCGTCAGTGCCGCTGGAACAGCTCACCACATGCTTTGCGCCGCTATAGTCCGCCAGCGCCTTCTCCAGCGCGGTCACTTCCGGGCCATTGACGAATTGGCAATGGTTGAGCACGCGGGCGACTGCATCATCGACCGATTTGCCGAGCCGCTGGCGCTGCGCGGCAATGTCTATGAAGGGAACAGGCTCTGGACGCATGTGCTGGTTCATGAAGCTTTCGCGCGTGTTTTCAAGTTGCATTAGCTGGCAACGCGGCGCGGCCCTTTGCGGACCGTCGAGGCGGCGGGCCTGGCGCGTGATTCCAGGCAGCGGATCGCGATCTCGAGGCTCGCCACGCCCTCGTCGCCAGACACTGCCGGCAGCTTGCCGCCCCGCACGGCATCAAGGAAGGCGATCAGCTCGGCCCGAAGCGGCTCGTCGTGACCGACCGGCAGATGGCGCATCGAATAACTGCCATCCGGTTTGAAGCCAAAGCATTCGGTGACCTGACGCGTAAGCAGATCGCCCATCACATATTTGCCGCGGGTTGCAACCGTCACGTTGCGCGCCTTGAACGGCGTCAGCCAGTTGGTGTTGATGTGGGCGAGCACGCCGGAAGCGGTGCGGAACTGCAGCAGCGCGATGTCCTCGCGCTCGGCGACGGCGCTCGAGAGCTGCGGCTGCACCTCGACGATATCGGATTCCGTGAACCAGCGGATCAGGTCGATGTCGTGCACGGCAAGGTCGATCACGACGCCAACATTGGACATTCGCGGCGGAAACGGGCCGACCCGGGTGATGCCGATCGACAGGATGTCTTCGGCCGAGATTGCTTGCTTGATTGCAGCGACCGCCGGATTGAAACGCTCGACATGGCCGACCATCAACGTGACGCCAGCTCGTTCGGCGGCCGCGACGATCTCGCGGCCCTCTTCGACCGTGGATGCGACCGGCTTCTCGACCAGGATGTGAATGTTGCGCGCGATGCAGGCGAGCGCGATCTCGTGATGCAGATGGGTGGGAGCTGCGATCGTCACCGCATCAATGCCCTCGGCGAACAGCTGATCGAGGCTTTCGAAGGCGCGGCAGCCGACCAGGTCGATGGCTCGCGCGCGGTGTTCCGGGAGCGGATCGACGATGCCGATCAACAAGACGCCAGGCAGTCCGGCCAGCACGCGGGCGTGGTTGCTGCCCATCACGCCGGCGCCGATCACGCCGACCCGCAATGCGCGGCCGATATCGGTCTTCGCGCCAGCTGCGGACAGTTTTGCATTCATATCGTAGACCCCAAGTAGCGCTCCGGCGGTTGCTCCGCTCGAGGGAGCCACTCGGCTCCAAGGAATCAGCACCAAGGCCGCTCTTCGCCTTTGGCGCAAATCACCCCGCTTCGTTACAGCCGCTATAGCACGACGTCACAAATGTGGCGAATGCCAATGACGAAATCCGGACACGTTTTGATTCAAAGAGTTACATCGCCCCCGCGCGCATGTTTGAGGTTGGGAATTAAGCATGCCTCAGGTGCGCTGATAGTCGTCCTCGATGCGGACGATGTCATCCTCGCCGAAATAGCTACCAGTCTGCACCTCAATCAACTCGAGCTGGATCTTGCCGGGATTCTCCAGCCGGTGCACCGCGCCGATCGGGATGTAGATCGATTCGTTCTCGTGCACCGTCTTGATCAGCTCGTTGACGGTGACCAGCGCGGTCCCGCGCACCACGATCCAGTGTTCGGAACGGTGATGGTGTTTTTGCAACGAGAGCCGTCCGCCAGGCTTGACGATAATGCGCTTGACCTGATGGCGGTCGCCATTATCGACCGACTGATAGGAGCCCCAGGGGCGATGCACCTTGATGTGGCTCTCGGTCACCTCCGGCGCCGCCACTTTCAGTTTTGCGACCAGCCGCTTCAGCCCGTTGGCGTCCTTTTGGCGTGACACCAGCACGGCGTCCTGGGTCGCGACCACGACGAGATCATCGACGCCTTCAAGCGCAACCAGCGCCCGGTCGGTCGAGACGTTGCAATTGCGGGAATCCTCAAACACCGCCGCGCCGCGGGCCGCGTTGCCGAGGCTGTCCTTGTCGGAGAGCTCCCAGACTTGACGCCACGACCCGATGTCGGACCACCCGCACGCCACCGGCACCACCGCAGCATGAGATGTCTTCTCCATGACAGCGTAATCGATCGAGATCGCCTTCGCCGCTTCGAAAGCCGCAGCGTCGAGCTTGACGAAGCCGAGGTCGCGCGCCGCCATGGCAACAGACTGCTCCACTGAGGCGACACTCTCCGCATCGACATTGCGGTACTCGTCGAGCAACACGCCGGCGCGGAACATGAAGTTGCCGCTATTCCAGAGATAGCCCGCATCAATATAGCCTGCCGCCGTCGAGGCATCCGGCTTCTCGACGAATTTCGCCACTACGCGCACCTCGCCAGCGGCCACCTCACCCGGATTGATGTAGCCGTATTCGGTGGCCGGCCGCTCCGGCTTGACACCGAACGTCACGATGCGGCCGGCTTCCGCAGCCACCAACCCGGCGCGGCATGCGGCGACGAAAGCCTGCGTGTCCCGCACCATATGGTCGGCAGCGAGCGCCAGCACGATCGCTTCGCTATCGCGGCTCTGCGCGAACGCCGCACCAGCCGCGATCGCGGGCCCCGAGTCGCGGCGCATCGGCTCCAGCAGCACATCGGCCTCGCGGTCGACCTCGGCTAGCTGCTCCAGCACCATGAAGCGATAGGTCTCGCTGGTAATCACGATCGGCCGCTCGAATAGGCCGGCGTCGGAGACCCGCAGCAGCGTCTCCTGGAACGTCGAGCGGGCCCCGAACAGCGACAGGAACTGCTTCGGATGCACCTCGCGCGAGGCCGGCCATAGCCGTGTGCCGGCTCCGCCACACATGATCAGTGGGATAATTCGTCGAGTCATTAATGCCTCAAGTCCTGTCGTGTCCGCAGATAACACAATAAATTCGCCAGGTCGGCGCGGCAGGCAGCGAAGCAAGTGGTATCACGTGCCCCCACGCACCGGGTCGGATTTTACCGGCATTATACCGGCCATCCCCGTTCCGGCCTCTTTAGCCGCCCCTTTGCGCCTGCCGCAATAGGGACCACTACGGGTATTGCCAGATCGACGCGGAAACCATACCAAGACGGCGAATTTGGGCGCGCGAAAGCGTTTTGCGCTGTTTTTGACACATTCCGAACCCCGGCAGCGCGAACGGACCATGCGCCGAATCCTGCTTTCGACCGTCAAGATCCTTATTTCGGCTGCGCTGCTCTATTTCTCGCTGCGCAAGGTCAATCTGTACGACCTAGCTTCCCGTATCCAGGTCGAGAGCCTGGGCTGGCTCGGCCTCGCGATCGCGGTCACGTTCCTGCAAATCTTCCTCGGGGTGTTGCGCTGGCGGGAGGTCAGCGTGGAGTGCGGCGCCCCGCTGGAGACCGGTCAGGCCATGCGCTTCAACGTGATCGGCACCTTCTTCAACCAGACACTGCCCTCCTCGATCGGCGGCGACGCGGTCCGGCTTTGGCTCGTCGCGCGCGCCGGTGCGGGTTGGCGCGCAGCCACCTATTCGATTTTCGTCGACCGCGCGATCGGACTGATTGCCCTCGCTGTCGTCATCGCCGCCACCCTGCCCTGGAGCTATCGGCTGATTTCTGATTCCCACGGCTGGATGGCGTTGCTGCTTCTCGACCTCGCCGCGCTCGCGGCCGGATTTGGCTTCCTGCTGATCGGCGTGTTGCCTTGGGTCTGGCTGAAGCAATGGTGGGCGACGCATCACGTCCACGCCTGCGCGGTCATCGCGAACCGGGTGTTGTTCAGCCGCAAGCGCGGATTGAGGGTCGCAATTCTCTCGATCGCCATTCACGTCGTGACCGTCGTGATCGCCTGGTGCGTGGTGAAGTCGATCACCGCCCCCGTCACCTTCGGCCAGATCTTCCAGTTGTTGCCGCCGGTGATGCTGATCACGATGATGCCGATCTCGATCGCGGGCTGGGGCGTTCGCGAGGCCACAATGGCGCTGGCCTTCGGCTACGCCGGATTGATCGCCAATGAGGGGGTCAACATCTCGCTGTTGTTCGGCGCGGTATCGTTCGCGGTTGGCGTGTTTGGCGGCCTAGTGTGGATCCTGAGCCCGGAAAAGGCCGCCAAGGGCACAGAACCGATCGAAGTCCCGGGATCGCAATCGCGAATCCCGGGATCGCAATAGCCGGACCAGAATGAGCGCTTTCGAAATCCTCCTGTCATTGATCGCGGCGGTCCTGGCTGCGTCGATCTCGGCTGTCCTGATCCAGGCGACGCGGCCGCTGCTGCTGCGTGTGGCACTGGCGAAGCCGAACGCGCGCTCGTCGCACCGTATTCCGACGCCGCAGGGTGCCGGCATCGCGGTCACGGCGGCGACGCTGCTAGCGAGCGGGATCGTCATCGTCCTGGCGGGATCTCAGGACCTGACAACTCCCTTCATCGTCTTCGCGGCCTGCCTGTTCATCGCGGTGGTAGGCTTTGCCGACGACATTCGATCCCTGCCTGTCGTCCCGCGGCTGTTACTGCAGGCAACCGCAGTCGCGGCCGTGGTGTTTTCCGCGCCTGATGGTCTCAGGCTGGTTCCGGCCGGCTCGGTTTGGCTCGAACGCGGCCTGCTGCTGATCGCCGGCCTCTGGTTCGTGAACCTCGTCAACTTCATGGACGGGCTCGACCTGATGACCGCGGCGGAGGCCGTGCCGATCACCGTGGCGATCGCCCTGCTCGGCAGCTTCGGCTATCTCCCCGCAGCTCCCGCGCTGGTCGCGGCAGCGCTGTGCGGCGCGCTGCTCGGCTTCGCGCCGTTCAATCGACCGGTCGCAAGGATATTCCTCGGCGATGTCGGCAGCCTGCCGATCGGATTGCTGCTCGGATGGTGCCTGCTCGAGCTCGCCCTGCATCGGCGGTTCGCCGCCGCGATGCTGCTGCCGCTGTATTATTTGACGGATGCAACGGTCACGCTGTTTCGCCGCATGGCGCGGCGCGAGCCCTTCTGGGCCGCGCATCGCTCGCACTTCTATCAGCGCGCGACTGACAACGGATTCACGGTGTGGCGCGTCGTCGGCGAGGTGTTCGCACTCAACGCGGTGCTGGCGCTGCTCGCATTCGCCTCGGTCGCCCTCAATTCGCTTACCGCAGACATCGCGCTGCTGCTGACCGGCGCGCTCGCCGTCGCCCGGCAGCTGCGGCGGTTCTCGCGACCGCTCTGATCGCCTCAGGTATCCACCTGGCGCAGCGCGCGTCGCAGCCCCTCATCGAGGCTGATCGGCTGCTGCCATCCGGTGCCCGCGATCTTGGAAAGATCAAGCTCGAGTGGGGCGAACAGGCTGTCATAGGCTTCTTTGCGCCCGCCCATCGTGAGCGACACCTTCAAGAGCGATAGCGGCAGCCAGAACAAACGCGGCGAGGTTTCTGCCGCGCGGGCCAGGCGCTCGACGAACTCCCGTGTCGAGACCTGCTCGCGGTCAGCCACCAGGAACACGTCGAAATCATCTCCCGGGTGCGACAATCGGTGCAAAATGAATGACGCGAGGTTTTCCACCGACAGGAAAGCGCGGTGATTATCGGCGTAGGCAAGCGGAAGCGGCACGCGGTTGATCACTGCACGCTTGAGCAAGGCGAAATTTCCTTTCGCACCCGCGCCGTAAATCAGCGGTGGCCTGACGACCGTCACCTTCATATCGCTGCCCGGCATAATTTCCTTCAGGCCAACCTCGGCAGCCGCCTTCGAATTTCCGTAGAGGCCGCGGGGGGTCAGAGCATCGTCCTCGCGAAACGGCGGACGCCCGTAATTGCTGCGCCCATGGACCAGGATCGTGCTGACAAAAATGAAATCGCGAACGCCTGCAGTAGCCGCCGAACGCGCCAGGTGCAGCGTGCCCTCGATATTGACGCTGCGGTAGAGCTCTATCGCCTGTTCGTCGGAGTGCTGGTGAACGCGAGCCGCAAGATGAACAACGGCGTCCACACCCTCGAGTGCGGCGCGCCAATCGGTGGCTGGACTGAGCGAGTCGATCGTCACGTCATTTGCATCTTGCGGCGCCGTTCGCACCGCGCGGCGCACCAGCCAGCCATTGCGCGCCAGTACAGGCACCAGATGCCGGCCGACAAAGCCGCTGGCCCCCGTCACCAAAACCGCCCGGCGACCATCGTTCATGCTGTCCGCTCCACATCGCGATTGGATAGCAACTCCCGAACCAGCGCGGCGTAGCTCGCGAGCGCCCGCTCGGGACTGAAGGTCCGGGCGGTCGCGACGGCACGCTCGGCCATCGCGGCGTCCTGCGATCGCGACGCCAGGCTGATGGCATCGGCGAGTTGATCAGGCCTTCCCGGCGTGACGACCCAGCCCAGCCCGTTTTCGCTAACAGTAAGCGCCGCCTCGGCCTCCGGTTCGGAAACAAGGACAACGGGCCGGCCGGCAGCAAGCAAATTATAGAACCGGCTCGGGACCGACACGCCGGCGACGTCCTTGCGATAGGGGATGAGCCAGACGTCTGCACTGGAGAGCAGCGCATCGAGCTCGCTGTCCGCGACGCGGTCGACCAGCGTGACGTTGGCAAGCCGCGCGGTGGCCTGCAGCTCCTTGAGCCGCGCGAAGCCGATGCCCCATCCCGAGAGCAGGAAATGGACCTCGCCTTCGTCACGCAGCAGCCGCGCGGCCTCGAACACGATGTCCGGATCGTGGGTGAAGCCGAGATTGCCTGACAGCCCAACGACGAAGCTGGCGGCGATGGCCTTGCGAAACGGATTGTCGGGGCTGACGGGACGGTTGCCGGGCGCGAGCGTGGCCCAGTTCGGGATGAACCTGATCTTGTCCTGCGTCATTCCGCCATACCGCAGCAACAGCCTCTCGGCGTCGCGGCCGATCACGATGACGACGTTCAAGGCGCGGAACATCAGCGCGTTGATCGCGCGCATCGTCCGCGTGACCAGCGAGGACGGCCGCAGCAGCCCGGCCATCACGAGCACATCGGGAAACAGGTCGTGCAGGATCAGCGCCGACTTGGCCCCCTTCAACTTTGCCGCGGCGGCAACCGCATAGGGCAGCGCGAAGGGAGCGGTCACCGTCAGCGCCACGTCGCCTTGCTTCAGGCGCGACAACAGCGCAAAAAAGATCCGGCCAGTGAACAGTGCCTCGGCTAGCGCGCGCTTGATCAGCGCCGCCTTTCCAGGCAGCCAGTTCCTGATCTCGACGACGGTGGGCCGCCCGGGGGCCGGCGCCCGCGCCGAGCCCGGCATTCCGGAGACCACCATCACCTCGGACTCCTGCGCGATCCGTTCGGCGATCGCGGACATGATCGCGGCGGTCGTGCTGTGGTCCGGCGGATAGTGCTGGCTGACGACCACGACTTTTCGAGAACTACGCATCAACGGCTTTCGAAACGGTCCTGTCTTAGCGAACGGCGGTCAGGCGGCATCCGACCCGAACTCGGGCACAGCGTCCTGCAATACGGCGCGAATGGTCACGCGATCATCACTCCCGATCGCATCCTCCAGCGCCGCAAGCCACTTGAGCAGCCTGGGCATTGGAGGCTGGTTCGGCTTCGCCGCCATGACGCCAGCGACGCCGATGTCGAGCGTCGGCTCCTGGCTTGCGAACAGGATCTCGTTCAGCCGCTCACCGGGACGGATGCCGCTGAAAACGATCTCGACATCGACGCCGGGTTGCAGGCCCGACAGACGGACCATCCGCTCGGCGAGATCGACGATCTTCACCGGTTGCCCCATGTTCAGCACATAAACTGAGACGTCTGGCCGCGCCGACGTCATGGCGTGCGTCGCCGCAGTGATCACGAGATCGCAGGCTTCGCGGATCGTCATGAAGTAACGAACCATGTCGGGATGGGTCACCGTGATCGGTCCGCCGGCCTCGATCTGCGCCTTGAATTTCGGCACCACCGATCCATTGGAAGCCAGCACATTACCGAACCGCACCGAGATCAGGCGCATGTGCGGCTTGCCCTTTGCCTCGGTCATCAGGTCGTGGTCGAGCGCTTGACAATACATCTCGGCAAACCGCTTGGTCAGACCCAGCATCGACACTGGCTCGATCGCCTTGTCGGTCGAGATCATGACCATCGCGCTTGCGCCCGCGGCATGGGCGGCGTCGGCCACGTTCACCGACCCGAAGATGTTGGTCTTGACCCCTTCGCTCCAGTCGCGCTCCAGGATCGGCACATGCTTGAGCGCCGCGGCATGGAACACAATATCGGGCTTGAACTCGCCCATCAGCCGCATGATGCGCTCGCGATCCCTGATATCGGCGATCCGGCCTTCGATCTCAGGGCCGGTGTCGCGCGCGGATAGCGCCTCGGTGACAGCATAGAGCGCCGGCTCCGAGTTCTCCACAACTAGCAGACGTGCCGCGCCGAAGGTCGCGATCCGATCGCAGATTTCCGCGCCGATTGAGCCGCCGCCGCCGGTCACGATGACGGACTTGCCCCTCACCAGCGTCTCGAGCCGCGCGTAGTCGATCTTCTGGCTCGGACGCAGCAGCAGGTCCTCGACCGCGACCTTGGTGAGCCGCGGCGCGTCGCCGCCCTCCAGCGACGGCAGCCGACTGACGATTAGGCCGAGCCGCTTGGCCCGCATCAGCACGCTCTCGGGATGCGCGTCTGGCTCGAAGGCCGAGGGTGTCATGATGACGCGCTTGATCGGCCGCTGACGGCTCTCGAAATCCCGAATCACGGCCTCAATGTCGTCAACGCCGCCGACTACGGGAACGTTGCGGATCATCTGGCCGCGGTCCGCATCCGACGGCGAGAGTACGCCAACCGGCCAGAGGCGCTTGATGGCACCGTTCTCGATGCCACGCAGCACGACTTCTGCATCCGCCGTACGCCCAACCAGCAGCGCCGGCGCGGCATTGTCGGATCGAGCATGCAGCCGCGTGCGCGAATAGCGGAAATAGCGGTAGCCGAGGCGCAACGCACTCAGCGCGAACACCTCGAGGAAGAAGAACAGGATGATCGTGACCCTGCCGAGGAACACCGGGCTCTGCAAATTCGTTCCGGTGAAGAAGTAGACGTAGTCCAGCACGACCAGCGCCAGTGTCAGCACGGCTGCGACCCGCAGGATATTCAGCGCATCGGGCAGCGAGGTGAAGCGCCATTTCGCCGTGGTGAGATTGGAGAAATAGCTGACGAAAATGCTGAACAGCACGAACCAGGGCAGGATGAGCAGCAGATGCGGGAGTCGATCGGTAAGGAGGCTGCCCTCGAAACGCAGATAGAAGCTCGCCAGCAACGCGAACGTCGTCGCGAGCGCGTCATGCAGCAAAATCAGGAAATTGCGCAGGGTGAATTGTGAAAGGCGCGTCATCTAAGGGACGGGTTGCCGGCAACTGGAAGTTCGCGATGAGACATTGGCAGGCTGATAGCGTATCTGCAGAGCCCTTGCCAGAGATCACGGACAAGCAGGAGGTTTGGGTTCCATATTGGCCCCCAATTGCCCCTTCAAAGCCATGCCGCCCGCAACTCCGACGCCGAGCACATACATCCAGCCCTCATGAAAGTCGAAGATGTGTGAATTAAACAACGAACTGGAAATATTCTGTACCACGACGAGAAGCCCGATCCAGCTGACAAGGTCGTCGCCGCGGAACAGCAAGAGATGCAACAGCCACATCGCGTACAGCATCGCCACGCCCAGAATGCCCCATTGCACGGCGACGTTCAACGTTTGATTGTGGGGGTTTCCAATCACTTCGCCGGAAGCCTGGGTCACGCCGCCGGTCGCCACTCGCTCGAATAGGCCCCGCGTTGCTCCGGTGCCGTGACCGATCACCGGAGCTTCGGCGAAGAAGCCGAGCGATTTGCGCCAGAACTCGAGGCGTAGCCCGATCGAGGTCGGAGCATTCTGCTGCTTGTACAGTTCGTATTCGCTGCCGAACCTTTCAGCTGTTCGTCGTAGTTGCGGAGAAGAATACCAAGCCATTGTGGCTAGCACCGCGATAGCACACAGGATTGCAACTATGCTGCGTCCGCGTAGATGAACCAACGCAAAAACCGCGAACATGATCGGAACAGTCGCTAGTGCGGTCCGCGATACTACTACGAACGCCAAATTGGCGAAGAAGCTTAGCACGATTACAATCAGCAGCGTGGCCAGTGCGAAACGCCTTTCCCTCAATAGCATAACAATAGAATAGGCCAGCGCGACCGCGCATAAGGTGAATTCCTGGCTCTGGTCGATGTAGTTCTTGACGAAGACTCCCTGCTCGCCCGGAGCGGGCGCCCGCAGCGCGAGGTGCGGATAGGAAAGCACCAGCCAGGACATCAGCATCAACAGCGTGCAGGAGACCAGGAAAGCGACGAACACCCAGGTCCCGCGGGTCGAGCGCTGAAAATGATAGAGCAGGACCGGCAGCACGAGGAGCTTTGCGGTCGGCCCGACCGCGTAGAATCGCAAGCCCCAGGCCGCGTCCGACCAGAGCGTGCCGACAAGCGCGAGGCAAAACAACGCGACCGGTGCCAGGCAGATCGGCCGCTTCAGCAGCGCCCAGAACGCCTTCAGATCGACCGTCGGCGCGATCGCGATCAGCAGCACCACGCCGAAGATGCCGACCAGCGAGGTCGACCACGGCAGCGACAGCGCAATCAGGACCGCGACCACATCGGTCGCGGTCTGCCAGCGCGCCGGATCGCGCCAGGCCGGACACGCCGTGGCGCCTGCCGGGGATGCCATGCTTGCGCTCACGCCTTGCCCTCACGGGCCCGCGCAACCAGCGACGTCGTGCTGTGGCCGGGCAGGATCTCGACCAGCACCACCTCGCCGCCGGCGGCTTCGACGATCTCGTGGCCGACCACCTGCTCGCGGGTATAGTCGCCGCCCTTGACCAGCACGCTCGGCCGCACCTGCGTGATCAGATTGATCGGCGTGTCCTCCTCGAAGATCGCGACGAGGTCGACGGCTTCCAGCGCCGCCAGCACCTCGGCGCGGGCGCGCTCGTCCTGCACCGGACGTCCCTCGCCCTTCAGCCGCTTCACCGAGGCGTCGCTGTTCAGCCCGACGACCAGGCGGTCACAGGCGCCGCGCGCGGCGGTCAGCACCTTGACGTGGCCGGGATGCAGGATGTCGAAGCAGCCATTGGTGAAGCCGATGCGCAGATCCTGCCTGCGCCACTCCTCGAGGCATGCATCGATGTCGCCGCCGGCCGGGACGATCTTCTCCTCGGCCGCCAGCGAAGCGTGCGGCAGGATCCTTCGGCGCAATTCGGCGGACTTGACGATCGCGGTACCGGTCTTGCCGACCGCAACCGCCGCCGCCGCGCTCGCGATCCGCAGCGCGCCTTCCCAGTCGGCGCCGCCCGCCAGCGCCAGCGCCAACGCCGCGGCAACGGTATCGCCGGCGCCGGAGACGTCGCGCACCTTGACCGGCAGCGCCGGCACATGGATCGACTCGCCGCCGCGCGTCACCAGCGTCATGCCGCGCTCGCCCTGCGTCACCAGCATCGCCTCGCAATCCGCGAGGTACATCGCATCGGGCGCGGCCTGCGCGATGCTGTCCTGGCTGTCGGCGCGGCTGCGGGTCGCCTCGGCGAATTCCTTGCGGTTCGGCGTCAGCACGGTCGCGCCGCGATAGATCGCGAGATTGGCGCTCTTGGGGTCGACGATGACGCGCTTTTGCGCCTGTCGCGCCGCGTCGATCACGTTGCGGATCACGCGCGCGGTGAGCACGCCCTTGGCGTAGTCCGACAGCAGCACGATGCCGGCTTGCGCAAGACGCGGCAGGATTGCATCGATCAGCTGCTGCTCGATGGCCGGCGCGGCCGGCGCGGCGAACTCCCAGTCGGAGCGCAGCATGTGGGTCGAGAATTGCTCGGAGACGAAGCGCACCTTGCGCGTGGTCGGACGCGCGACGTCGCGCACCAGTACGGTCTCGATAGCCGCCTCCTTCGCCAGCGCCTCGGCCAGCACCGCGCCGGCGGCGTCCTCGCCGATCAGGCCGACGAAGATGCAGCGCCCGCCAAGCGCGGCGATGTTGCGCGCGACGTTGCCGGCGCCGCCGATATTGGTCTCGCTGCGCCTGACCGCGATCACCGGGGCCGGCGCCTCCGGCGAGATCCGCGACACCTCGCCATAGACGAACTCGTCGAGCATGAGGTCGCCGACGCAGAGCACGGTCTGGCCGGACATGGCACGCGAGATCGCTTCAAAATCGAACATCAGTCACCGTCATCCGCTCTAGCGATAGCGATCCGCGCGATCGAGAAAGCCCTTCACATAGGCCCCGACTGCGTCTTCCAGGCGAGTGAAGCCGCCATTGTATCCGGCGCGTCCGAGACGATCGACGACGCTCTGGGTGAAGTACTGGTAACTGCCGCGAATCTGCTCGGGCATGTCGACATACTGGATGTTCGGTTCGAGCCCGAGCGCACCATAGGCCGAGACGATCAGGTCCTTGAAGCTGCGCGCCTTGCCGGTACCGACATTGAACAGCCCGGAGACCCGCGGCGTCGCGATCAGCCACATCATCACCCGCACGACGTCGTCGACATAGATGAAGTCGCGGCGCTGATCGCCGTCGGCGATGCCCTCGCGATGCGACTTGAACAGCTGCACGACACGGCCCGCCTTGATGTCGTCGAAGCGGCGCGCGAGCACGCTCATCATCGGGCCCTTGTGATATTCATTGGGGCCGAACACGTTGAAGAATTTCAGCCCGGCCCATTGCGGCGGCAGAGGCTCGCCCTTCGCAGCGCGCTCGGCGACCGCAAGGTCGAACAGGTTCTTGCTCCAGCCGTACAGGTTCATCGGCCGCAACCGCTTCAGCGCCTCGACCGACGCGTCGTCGTCAAACCCCTGTTCGCCGTCGCCATAGGTCGCGGCCGAGGAGGCATAGATGAACGGCGTGGCATTCGCCGTGCACCAGTCGAGCAGCCGCATCGAGAGACGGAAATTGGTCTCGATCACCAGGTCGCCGTCGGTTGCCGTGGTCTCGGAAATGGCGCCGAGATGGATCACGGCGGTGAGCCGCCGCCCCTTCAGCCAGTCGCCAAGCTCGGCCGGCGGAACGACATCGGCAAGCTGGCGCTTGGCCAGGTTCCGCCACTTGCCGTCCTGCCCAAGCAGATCGCAGACCACAACATCGCTGCGCCCGGCGTCGTTCAACGCGGCCACGACGTTCGATCCGATAAAACCGGCGCCCCCGGTTACCAGAAACATGATGAAATCCCGCCAGATTCCTTTGCAGCCGTCAGCTTTGCCCCACTCCCGCGTCGCAGGCAACGACGGCTTTACCTCTCATCGCGAACCGGTTACCGACTTGGCCGCGCCCGATCGGCCTTGGCCTATTTAGAAATGAATATTGATTCAATATCTGATATCGAAACACAGGATGCCGGGGATACCAGACCGATCCTCGTGGTGCCCTATGTTTGGATCGGCGATTTCGTGCGCGGCCACACCGTGGTCAGGGTGCTCCGCAAGCGTTGGCCGAACCGGCCGATCGACCTTCTGACGTCCAGGCTTTGCGCCCCTTTGGTCGATTATATGCCCGATGTTCGCGCCGGGATCGTGTCCGACCTGCCGCGCAGCCGGCTCGCGCTGGCCCAGCAGCAAGCCCTCGCGGCCGAGCTTCGCCGACGGAACTACGCCACCGCGCTGGTGCTGCCGCGGACCTGGAAGGCCGCTCTCGCGCCGGCGCTGGCGGGCATCCCGGAACGGGTCGGCTTCTTTGGCGAGGCGCGGTTCGGCCTCATCAACGCGATGCGATGGGGTGAAAAGCAGCAGCCGCGCTTCATCGACAAGAACGCGATCCTGGCGCTGCCCGACGGCGCCGCCCGCCCGCCGGAATGGCCGGTGCCACAGCTTCGGGTTCCCGCGGACGAAATCGAACGCTGGCGGCAGGCCAACGGCCTCGGCCGCGGTTCCGCCATCGCGCTCGGCCCCGGCTCGGTCGGCGCCTCGAAACGCTGGACCTATTATCCGGAGGCCGCGCGCCTGTTCGCCGAACGTGGCTTCGACGTCTGGGTGGTCGGCGGCCCCGGCGAGAAGGCGCTGGCGCAGGAGATTTCGGCCGTCGGCGGCGCGCGGGTCCGCGACCTCACCGGCACCGATCTGCGCAACGGCATCGTTGCGATGGCCGCGGCCAGCGTCGCTGTGACCAACGACTCCGGCCTGATGCACATCGCCGCCGCAATCGGCACGCCGACCATGGGCATCTTCGGCCCGACCGATCCCTATCTCTGGGCGCCCCTCAACGGCCTCGCCGCGACAGTGCTGCAGACCAGGAGCAAGCTGTCGTGCCAGCCGTGCCAGCGCACGGTCTGCACCATGAACGATCATCGCTGCATGCGCGACATCGCCCCCGAAGAGGTCGTGGAGATTGCGCAGCGCGTGCTGGCTCAGGTCAGCGCGCGGTAGACCGCCGCGATCACGTTCGCCTCGGCATCGAGGCTGAACTTATCCACAACTCGTTGCCGCGCCCGCGCCCCCATCGCCGCGGCCGCTGCCGGATCGCGCATCAAGGGCTCCAGCGCGGCCACCAGCGCGTCGGCATCGCCAGGCGGCGTCAGCACGCCGGTGACGCCGTCCTCGACGACGAACTCGGCTGCGCCCGCGCGCGCTGCCACCAGCGCCGCGCCTGCCGACATCGCCTCGATCAGGGTCAGGCCAAAACCTTCATTGCGCGAGGTGAAGGCGTAGATCGTCAGCCGCTGGTACCAGCGCATGACATCCTCGATCGGCAGTTCGCCGGTGATGACGATGCGCGATTGCAGCCCGGCCGCCTCGATCTTCCGCTTCAGCTCGTTGGCAAAGGCGAGTTGCTCCGGCACCACGGCGCCGACGATGACGGCGGTGAAATCGGGATAGCGCGGCAGCAGCCTGCACATCGCCTCGACGAAGACGTCACTGCCCTTCTGCGCGCGCACCCGCCCGAAACAGCCGATCGCATAGCGGCCCGGCAGTCCGCTCTCGGCGAAGGCTGCCGCGCGATCGGCCGGTGGCGCATAACGATCGGTGTCGACGCCGTGCATCACCACTGTCGCGTCACGCTTCAGGTAGGAGGCCGACAGCGGACTGGTGGCGATGATCGCATCCATGTTGCGGATCAGCCAGCGCGTCAGCCAGGTGTGGTGGCGCTGCGCGGCCGAGGTGAAGATCAGTTTCAGCGGCCAGCCGAGCGCCCGCAGCGCGAGCCCGACGATCATCTCGTCGTTGCGCCGCGCGTGCCAGATCAGCGGCGATGCGCGCCGCCACAGGTGCAGGAGATCGGCGAATCCGATCGCGTCGATGCCGTCGGGCCGATGCGAGCCGAGCCAGCCTGCGCGGAACATTTTGGCGAGCTTCGGCGCTACCATGCGGTTGGTCGCGGTGACACCCGAATAGCGTCGGTGCAGATTGGGCACGATGAGCTCGAGCTCGCGGGCAGGTGTGTTCTCGATCGGCACTCAAGTCTCCGTTTCGTGCCAGTTCCTATACGCAACATTAAGCATAGTGGCCAGTTCGGCCGCGGCGAAACCCCCTCTTCACCGCACTCCCGCTAGCATCGCCAGTTAAAGAACATCGGGAGAGCTCTATCCATGACCGTGCTCGTGACCGGCGGCGCCGGCTATATCGGAAGTCACATGATTCATGCGCTGGTCGATGCCGGCGAGAGCGTCGTCGTGATCGACAACCTTTCCACCGGCTTCTCCGCGTTCCTGCCCGAAGGCGTGCCGCTGTTCATCGGCGATGCCGGCGACGAGAACCTCGTCGAGGGCGTGATCGCCCAGCACGGCATCGACAGCATCATCCATTTCGCGGGCTCCGTCGTGGTGCCGGACTCGATGCGCGATCCGCTCGGCTACTACCGCAACAACACCATGACGACGCGCAGCCTGCTCAACGCGGCGGTGAAGGGCGGCGTCAGCCGCTTCATCTTCTCCTCGACCGCGGCCGTCTACGGCAACCCGGACCAGGTGCCGGTGCCGGAGATCGCACCGACGCGTCCGCTATCGCCCTACGGCTCGTCGAAGCTGATGACCGAGATCATGCTGCACGACGTCGCATCCGTTCATGGCATGAGCTACGTCGTGCTGCGCTACTTCAACGTCGCCGGCGCCGACCCGAAGGGCCGCGTCGGCCTTGCCACCATCGGCGCCACCCATCTGCTCAAGATCGCGGTCGAGGCCGCGACCGGCCAGCGCGCCAAGATCGACGTGTTCGGCACCGACTATCCGACCCAGGACGGCAGCTGCATCAGGGATTTCATCCATGTCAGCGACCTCGTCGAGGCGCACCGCTCGGCGCTGTCCTATCTGCGTGCCGGCGGGCAATCGGTGACGATGAATTGCGGTTATGGCCGCGGCTATTCCGTGCTCGAGACGATCGAGGCGGTGCGCCGGGTCTCGATGCGCAACTTCGCGGTCGCCTACGCCGCGCGCCGGCCCGGCGACATCATGACCATGGTGGCCGACACGACAAGGATCCGCTCGCTGCTCGACTGGACGCCGCGCTTCGACGATCTCGAGACCATCGCGAGCCACGCGCTGGCCTGGGAGGAGAAGCTGTTCCGGGAGCGCGCGGGCTCCGCGCGACAGGCGGAATCGGCCTAAAAAACAAACCGTTATCAAGCAGTTATTGTGCTTGAAAAAGCCCCGCCAAGCGGGCAAGGAGGTCCCGCAACCCTGACGGCCGGCGCTGCCCGCCGTCAATGGAACGCGGATGGCCCAGTTTCCAAAGAAAATTACCGACGATCCCTATGGCGCGGCGATCCTGATTCGCCGCCTGGTCATGGAACAAGGGATTACCTATTGGCGGCGCTATCTGACTGCGTTCGCGCTGATGGCCGTGGCGGCCGGCTCGACGGCCGGCGCCACCTACGTGCTCGGCCAGGTGATCAACCAGGCCTATGTCGACAAGAACATCCCCGGCATCGCGATGTTCGCCGGGATCACGGTGGTGCTGCTGTTCATCAAGGGCGTGGCGACCTACGGCCACATGGTGATCCTGAACAAGATCTCCAACGCCATCCTCGCCAGCAACCAGCGGCAACTATTCGCCAAGCTGATGAGTGAGAGCATCGGCTTCTTCTCGCAACGGCACTCGTCGGAATTCCTGGCGCGGCTGACCGCCGGCGCCAAGTCGATCACCGACGTGCTCAACATGCTGGTCAATGCGATCGGCCGCGACTTCCTGATGCTGATCAGCATGGTCGCTGTCATGGTCTGGCAGGACCCGCTGATGTCGTTCATCGGGCTCGTGGCGGTGCCGCCGGCGATGCTGATGCTGCGCAGGCTGGTGAAGCGGATCAAGGGGCTCGCCTACAACCAGTTCACCGGCACCGCCGACATCATGGAGACGATGCAGGAGTCGCTGCAGGGCATCCGCACCGTGAAGGCGTTCACGCTGGAAGACACCATGCAGCAGCGGATCGACGAGCACATCGCAACCGTCGAGAGCAATGCCAACAAGATGGCGCGCGTCGCCAACCGTTCCAATCCGCTGATGGAAATGCTCGGCGGCTTCGCGGTCGCCGGCTGCCTGATGTATGGCGGCTACAGCGTGGTGGCGCTCGGCTCCACGCCGGGCCAGTTCTTCACGTTCCTGACAGCCTTCCTGATGGCGACCGAGCCGGCCAAGCGGCTGGCGCGGCTCAACATCGACCTCAATAGCCAGCTGGTCGGCGCGCGGATGCTGCTCGAGGTGGTCGATAGCCCCGCGAGCGAGCAGACCGATGACGACAGGCCGGCGCTGAAACTGTCCGACGCGCGGATCGAACTGCGCGACGTCAGCTTCGCCTATCGGCCGGGCGAGCCGGTGCTGAACCGCATGAGCTTCGTCGCCGAGCCCGGCAAGGTGACCGCGCTGGTCGGCCCCTCCGGCGGCGGCAAATCGACCGTGCTGGCCTTGCTGCTTCGCTTCTACGAGACGCGCGAGGGCGACATCCTGATCGATGGACAGCCGATCTCGTCGGTGTCGCGCAAATCGCTGCGGCAGCAGACGGCCTATGTCGGGCAGGACGTCTATCTGTTCCGCGATACCATCCGCGCCAACATCGCCTTCGGCAAGCAGGGCGCCACCGAGCAAGAGATCGTCGACGCCGCCAAGGCCGCCTGCGCACACGACTTCATCATGAGCTTCCCGCTTGGCTACGACACGCCGGTCGGCGAACACGGCACCCAGCTGTCCGGTGGGCAACGCCAGCGCATCGCGGTCGCCCGCGCGTTGATCAAGAACGCGCCGATCATCCTGCTCGACGAGGCCACCGCCGCGCTCGACTCGGAGTCCGAGAAGCAGGTGCAGGAAGCGATCGAGCATCTCTGCCAGGGCCGCACCACAATCGTGATCGCGCACCGCCTGCACACCATCATGCATGCCGATGCGATCCTGGTGGTCGAGGGCGGCGAAATCGTCGAGCGCGGACGGCACGAGGAGCTGCTGCGCCGCGGCGGCCGCTACGCCTCGTTCTTCCGCCTGCAGCACCACCACGACCCGTCGCCGCTGGCGCTGGCGCCGATCAGCGCCACCGGCTAGAGCCTGTCATCCCCTCGGGGCAATGCCTGCGCGCAGCACGCGCAGGACATTGCCGCCCATGACCTTGCGGATGTCGTCCACCGAGAACCCGCGCGACATCAGCGCCTGGGTCACGGCGACGATCTCACTGGCATCGAAGCCCGTGGTGGTCGAGCCGTCGAAATCCGAGCCGAGGCCGACATGGTCGATCCCGACCAGGTCGCGGACATGGGCGATCGCCCGCGCGACGTCCTTCGGATCGAGCGAGCAGACCGCGCCTTGCCAGAAACCGATGCCGACGATGCCGCCGGTCCGCGCGACACCCCGGACTTCGTCGTCGGTGAGGTTGCGGTTGACCTTGCAGGTCGCCTGAACGCCGCCGTGGCTCGAGACCACCGGGCGCGTCGCCATCGCCAGCACCTCGGCGACCGCCGCGTGGCTCGCATGCGCGAGGTCGACGATCATGCCCATCGCCTCCATCCGCTGCACCACCTGCCGGCCGAGCGGCGTCAGTCCGCCCTTTGCGACGCCGTGCATCGAACCTGCGACGTCATTGTCGAAGAAGTGAGCGAGACCGGCCATTCTGAATCCGGCGGCATAGAGCACGTCGAGATTGGCGATGTTGCCCTCGATGTCCTGCAGGCCCTCGATCGAGAGCATGCCGCCAACCACCGTCGCGCCGCTCCTGCGGTCGGCGAGCAGGCGGTCGAGGTCGGCCGGCGTTGCGATCAGGCGCAGCCGCCCGGTGGATTGTTCGGCGAAGCTCCGCAATTTCTCTGCATGCCACAGCGAGCGCTGCAGCAACGAGAACCACGTCCGTGGCGGCTGCAGATCGATGATGGCGAGGTTCGTGATGGTGTCGGTGTCGGCGCCGTTGGCATCATAGTTCTGGCCCTTGGGCGACTTGGTGACCGACGAGAACACCTGCAGCGCGTAGTGTCCCTCGATCAGGCGGGGCAGGTCGATATGGCCGCGATCGGATCGCGCGATCAGGTCGCGCTTCCACAGCAGGCTGTCCGCATGCATGTCCGCCACGTCGAGCGACGCCTGCAGGGCCGTAGCGGCGGGCGTGATATCCAGCGCCACGCGCTGGACCCTGTTCTGCGCCCGGTCGATCCGCTCCGGGGCGACCGTGAAAAAGCGAACGGCGGCGGCGATCAGGACCACGGCGACCGGCGCCAGGCCGATCGAAAGCCATTTCCTCATGGACACCACCGCCTTTGTCGACCAAAGGCGGCTGCGCTCGGCGGAAAGCTGGCCTCACCTCTGCGCCGGATGCAGCCGCAGCCACTAGCCCTGAGCGGCGTAAGCGCGTAAATACCGCCCGCGCTCCCTCCTTCAACCCTCCGGGACCCGTTCATGAACGCCGCATCCACCGTCATTCCGCTTCCCCCGCAGCCCTCGCTTCCCGTCGTAGGCGAATCCGGCAGCTATCCGGTCCGCCGCATCTGGTGCGTTGGCCGCAACTATCTCGAGCATATCAGGGAGATGGGTAATGACGAGCGCGCGCCGCCATTCTTCTTCGGCAAGCATGCCGACATGCTGGTGCCCGATGGCGCGATCATCCCCTATCCGCCGCTGACCAAGGACCTGCATCACGAGGTCGAGCTGGTGGTGGCGATGAAGAGCGGCGGGCTGAACATTCCCGCCGACAAGGCGCTCGAGCATGTCTACGGCTATGCCGTCGGCATCGACCTGACCCGCCGCGACCTGCAGATCGCCTCGCGCAAGAAGGAGCGGCCCTGGGAGATCGGCAAGTCGTTCGACTATTCCGCGCCCTGCTCGGCGATCCAGCCGGCCGCGAAGATCGGCCACCCGACCGCGGGCAAGATCTGGCTCACCGTCAACGGCAAGGAAGCGCAGAAGGGCGACCTCACCGAGCTGATCTGGAACGTGCCTGAAATCATCTGGCAGCTCTCGCAGCAGGTGAAGCTCGCCGCCGGCGACATCATCATGACCGGCACGCCCGCCGGCGTCTCGCAGCTGCAGGTGGGCGACAAGCTCGAATGCGGTGTCGACGGCGTCGGCAAGCTCGCGGTGACGATCGGCAAGCCGGAATAACCGCCTCAGCAGACGAGGCAAGGCCCAAAGCCCCGGACCTCAGGTCCGGGGCTTTTTGCTGTGCGCCATCAGCGCATCGTGCCGGGCATGCAGGGCGGCTCGGTGAACGGGGCGGTCGCGAACGATCCAACCTTCGGCGCGCGCACGCAATCGGTGGTCTTGCTGCTGACCGTCGTTGTCGTCATCGAAGCATTGGCGCGCCGCACCGCAGCGTTGTTGCCGGCGGCCGACGCCTGCGCCGAACAGGCGGCTGCCGCAACCAGCGCAAGCGCCGCGAGGGTCAATTTGGTCATGGGATTTCTCCGTACGGTGGGTGAAGCCGACCTAGCTCGGCTCCTGTGTTCAGGACCGCGCGCGCCCGGAAATTATTTCATCACGCGCGATCACCGCGTCGCGAGCGCCTGATCACTTCAGATGGAGCGGGGAATACCGGAGCGACCGAGGCACTCCATGTCATCAAGGCCGCGCGCAAAACGCGGCGACGACAATATGGAGGTTTTCATGATCGATCTTCAACGACCCGGCGTACGACTGGGCTTGGCTGCGATTATGTCCGCGGCAATGGCGGCCGCTTGCTTCGCACAGGCAGCGGTCCAGCAGCCCCGCGCCTACGCGTCAAACGAAACCGCGAGCAGGCCGTGGTCGGCGCCGGTCGGCCATCGCCAGCCGCGCGCCGCCGATATTCCGGCGACGACATCGACATCGCAGCAGATCATCGATCAGGAGGACGCGATCGTCCACCGCAAGATCAAGGGGATTTGCCGCGGCTGCTAGAGCATGATCCGGAAAAGCGCGAAACGGTTTTCCGAGGAGGTCATGCTCAAAGACAAGGAGCCACACCCCTCGGTCTCGCCGGCGGCGGATCCTACTGCCTTTCGGCGGCCTGCGGCGCCGCCGGGCCGAAATGCGTCTTCTCGTATTCGAGCCACAGCTCGAGCAGCGCCATGAATGCCACCACCGCGCCGGCGGCAATGGCAAAATGCATCGCGCGGGTATGCGTGAAGCCGAGCAGCCAGGGCGAGACGATCAGCCAGCATCCGACGACCAGGTTGATCCATTCTTCCCAGATCGAGAACACGACGATCGCCGCCAGCGACATGATCGCGATCGCCGCGCCGCTGATCCTGAGATCGATCGCCGCCGTCGGATTGGCCCGCACGAACAGCCACGGCGCAGCGAGCAGGAAAATCGCTGCGATGAGGTTATAGAGATCGAGCGCGGATTCTTTTCGCCACTTCATCATCGATTGCTCCCTTGCTACTCAAACCCGCAGCTGATGCGCCTCGGGCGCATTGATGTCCCTGCCCGTGTAGTCGGTCATCATCGCGGTCGCGACCAGCGTGATGATTGCGCAAGCCGCGATATAGGCCGCGATCGCGGTCGCCGAATGGAACGTGCCGAACAGCCAGGTCGCGATCAGCGGTGCCGGACCGCCGGCGATCACGGAAGCAAGCTGATAGCCGAGCGAGGCGCCGCTGTAGCGCAGGCGACCAGTAAAGCTCTCTGCGATCAGGGCCGCCTGCGGGCCGTACTGCATGTCGTGCGGAATCAGCGACAGGAAGATCGCAAGGAAGATGATCGTTTCCGATCCGGTGTTAAGCATCGCGAAATAGATGAAGCCGAACACGCCGGTCACGGCAGCGCCGATCATGTACATGTTCTTGCGGCCGATCTGATCGGAGATGTGCCCGCACAGCGGGATCGAGACGAACGACAGCACCGAGGCCGCGAGCACCGCGGTCAGCAGGAAGTCACGCGACACGTGCAGCGTTCCGACGCCGTAGGAGAACACGAAGGCGGTGAAGATGTAGAACGGCGCCTGCTCGGACATCCGCGCGAAGGCGGACAGCAGGATCTCCTTCGGATGATCGCGGATCACCGTCAGCATCGGCGTGCGGTCGAGCTGACGCTCGGCCAGCAGCTTGCTGAACACAGGCGTTTCCAGAATGCCGAGCCGGATGTAGAGGCCGACACCGACCAGGACGATGCTGAGCGCGAACGGAATGCGCCAGCCCCACGACAGGAACTGGTCGCCCGACATCTGGCTGAAAGCCAGCACCGCGAGATTGGCGAGGAACAGTCCGCAGGGCACGCCGAATTGCGGCCATGACGCGATCAGGCCGCGGGAGCGATCGTTGCGCGCCCATTCCATCGACATCAGCACCGAGCCGCCCCATTCGCCGCCGACGCCGACGCCCTGGATGAAGCGCAACACGGTCAGGATCACCGCACCCCAGATGCCGATGCTGGAATAGGTCGGCACCAATGCGACCGCCGCGGTCGCCAGTCCCATCAACAGCAGCGTCGCGATCAGCGTCGACTTGCGGCCGATGCGGTCGCCATAGTGCCCGAAGATCGCAGCCCCGATCGGCCGCGCGACGAAGCCGACCGCATAGATGGCGAAGGCCTCGAGCGTGCCGACCCAGGGATCGGAATGCGGAAAGAACAGTTTTGCGAACACCAGGCCGGTGACGGTGCTGTAGAGAAAGAAGTCATACCACTCGATCGCGGTCCCGACGGTGGAGGCGATCACCGCACGGCGCATCTGCAGCTGATGCTCGGATGGTGTGAGCCGGTTGGCGTCGAGGCCGGGGGTCAGACCAAGCATTGGGCCAAATCTTGCCATGGGGGTGTCTCCCTCGCACAGGCCCCCGGACGGATATTGACTGTGGTTTGTTTGAGTACAAACGATAAGGCGCGCCGGAAAGTTCCACCGGGATGGACCGTCGAGGCTTGAACTTTAGTCGGCCTTCAGTCGGCCATGGCGAGCGACGGATCGCAACGCGTCGAGGGCGTCGTCCGCCACCGCTCGCCCACCGGGGGGACCATGCTTCGCAGATGGCTGCCGGATTCGGCAGCCGCCGGGCGGCTCCGTCAATCCACCGCGCTTCGTCTCATGACAGCCCGAGCGCCCGCCCGTCGCTGCGTGGATCATGCGCCCCGGTGATGCTTCCGTCAGCGTCGATCCGGATCGCACCCGGATGTCCTGCGAGCGGGCTCTGGGCTGGTATCGGACTGATTTCGTGGCCGCGCCCGGCGAGCGCCTTGAACACCTCTTCACCGGCATCCTTCTCCAGCTTCAAGCTGTCGCGCGCATCGGAGAACGTCTTGCCGAGCAGGAAGCGCGGCCGCGACAGCGCGGTGAGCGGATCCATGTTGTAGTCGATCAGCCTGGTCAGCACCGCCGCGAGCGTCTGCGGCTGGCCGTCGGCTCCCTGCGTGCCGTACAGCAGATGCGGCCGTCCGCTCTTGAGATAGATCCCCGGATTGAGCGTGTGGAACGGCCGCTTGCCTGGCTTGAGGCAGTTGGGGCTGGCCGGGTCGAGGTTGAACGAGGCACCGCGGTTGTGCCAGATGATGCCGGTGTCGCCGGCCACCATGCCGCTTCCCCAATCGTAGTAGACGGTTTGCAGCATGCTGACGCAATTGCCGTCCCGGTCGGTCGCGGCGAGATAAACCGTGTCGCCCTTCTTGAACACGTGCGGCCACGGCATCGCCTTCTCGAGGTTGATCGCCTTCGCGCGCGCGTCGAGGTAGCTCGCCGAGAGCAGCTGATTGACCGGAACGTCGACGAATTCCGGATCGCCGATGTAGCGGCTGCGGTCGATGAAGGCCTGCTTCACCGCTTCGACCAGCAGGTGATAGTAGTCCGCGCTCCCTTCCGGATATTTCGCGAGCTCGAAGCGGTCGAGGATACCCATGATCTCGAGTGTCGTGAGACCCTGCGTCGGCGGGCGCAGCCCGAGCAGCTCGCCGCCGCGATAGCCGACGCGCAACGGCGTCTCGTCGCGCGCGCGGCAGCGTGCCAGATCGTCGGCGGTCAGCGGCGAGCCGATCTGCTTCAGTCCGGCCGCAATGCGCGCGGCGAGCTTTCCTTCGTAGAAATCACGCCCGCCATTTGCCGCCAGCATCTCCAGCGATTTCGCGAGTTCAGGCTGGACCAGCGGCTCGCCGATTTCAGGCATCCGGCCGGCGGGCATGAAGATGCGCTGGATGTCGGGCCAGTCCTTCAGGTTCTTCGCTTCCATGTCCTGCCAGAAGCGCTGCGACGGCGTGACCGGGAAGCCCTTGCTCGCGTATTCGATCGGGCGCGCGAACAGCGACGCCCAGCTCTGCTTTCCGGCCCAGGACTTGCGGCTGAAATCGAACGCCTGGTCCCAGACGTCGACGGTCGTGGCCGCGGTCAGCGCCGACCCAGGCCCCCGGATCGGGACCGAGCCGCTGTAGTTCGGCAGGTTGAGCGCAGCCTGACCTGCACCGGACAGCGTCCGCACATTTCCCTTGCGGTCGCTGATCACCATGAAGCTGTCGCCGCCGAGGCCGCTGAAATGCGGATAGGTCACGCACAGCGTGGCACCGATGGCGATGACCGCCTCGATCGCATTGCCGCCCTTGCGCAGCACCTCGAGCCCTGCCTGCGTGGCAAGTTCGGACGGGCTCGTCACCATGCCAGTCTTCGATCGCGCCAGCGCGCCCGTATTGTCGAGGGCCCGGAGCGGTCGCGGCGCCGCCGCGGCGACCGCCGTGAGCATGGACCCGACCAGCAACTCCCTGCGCGACATGCCAAGATTGGCCATTCGACTTCCCTCCCCGTTTCCTCGTTGTGTCGATGTTGTGCGATCACGGGCTGCGGACACCGCGACGTCCAAATCCCCGAAGGACCGCCACTGGCATTTGGCATACCAAGATTGAAGAAAATTCTTACTTCGGTCAAGCCCGTTGAGAAGGCGTAAGCGAGGTCGAGCCCATCCTGACCCGATCATGATGGTCATAAAATCGATGCGGGGCCGCGCGCGGCCCGGAGGATCGCCCCGCACCGACGCGCCGAGCTCTAAGCCCGATCGCTGCGGCGGTACGGCACGTAGCGCGGCGTCCAGACCTTGGCGTGAATCCGCGCCTCGACCTGGTCGATCGGAACGTTGCTCGCCAATCCCTCCTTGTGCGCCTGCAGCGCGACCGCAAGCGCCACGGTCTGCGAGACGTCGCGCAACGCGCTGACCGGCGGCAGCAGATTGTGCTTCGGGTTGTCGCGCGCCGGCGAGACGCTGGCCAGCGCCTTGGCGGCGGCCATGAACATGCCGTCGCTGACCCGGCTGGCACCGACCGCGAGCGCGCCGACGCCGACCCCCGGGAAGATGTAGGAGTTGTTGGTCTGGTCGACCTTGAAGCGCGCGCCGTCGCGCATGATCGGCGGGAACGGGCTGCCGACACCGATCAACGCCCGCCCCTCGGTCCACGCCTCGATATCGACCGGCGTCGCCTCCTCGCGCGAGGTCGGGTTGGACAGCGGGAAGATCACCGGCCGCTTGTTGCACTCGGCCATCGCGCGGACGATCGGTTCGGAGAACGCGCCGGCCTGCCCGGAGACGCCGATCAGCACCGTCGGCCTCGCGTTGCGCACGACGTCGAGCAGCGCGATCTTGTCGGGATGGCTGAGCTGCCAGCCCGCGATCGCCTGCCTGTCCTGCACGAACGGAAGCTGGAACGGGGCGAGCCCGCCCATGCCCTGGAGCAGCAGCCCATCGCGGTCGACCATGAAGAAGCGCTTCGCCGCCTCGCTCTCCGACAGGCCGGCATCGACCATCGCGGCGCGGATCAGGCTGGCGATGCCGCAGCCGGCCGAGCCTGCGCCCAGCACGGCGACGCGCTGCTCGGTGAGCGGCACGCCGGTGACGTTGATCGCGGAGAGCAAGGCGCCGGTCGCCACCGCCGCGGTGCCCTGAATGTCGTCGTTGAAGGTCAGGAGCCGGTCGCGATAGCGCTCGAGCATGCGCGTCGCGTTGTTCTTGGCGAAATCCTCCCACTGCAGCAGGACGCGCGGCCAGCGCTTCACCACCGCCGCGACGAAAGCCTCGATGAAGTCGTCATAGGCCTGGCCGCGGACGCGCTCGTTGCGCCAGCCGACATAGAGCGGATCGGCGAGGCAATCGGGATTGTCGGTGCCGACGTCGAGCATGATCGGCAGCGTCGTCGCCGGATGCAGGCCGCCGCAGCCGGTATAGAGCGCGAGCTTGCCGATCGGGATGCCCATGCCGCCGGCGCCCTGGTCGCCGAGGCCGAGGATGCGCTCGCCGTCGGTCACCACGATCGCCTCGACGTGATCGAAGCGCGGATGGGCGAAAATGCGGTCGATCCGGTGCTGATGTGGGATGCTGAGGAACAGCCCGCGCGGCTTGCGGAACAGCCGACTGAATTTTTGGCAGCCCTCGCCGACGGTCGGCGTGTAGACGATCGGCAACAGCTCTTCCAGGTTGCCGACCAGGAGCGCGTAGAACAGCGTCTCGTTGGTGTCCTGCAGCTCGCGCAGAAAGGCATAGCGCTCGATGTCGGTCTCAAAACCGCGCAGCGCCTCGAGGCGGCGCGAGACCTGCTCGTCCAGCGTCAAAATATTGGGCGGCAACAGGCCATGCAGGTCGAACGCCTCGCGCTCGGCCTCGGAGAACGCCGTGCCCTTGTTCAGCTGCGGATCGGCCAGCAGCTCGTAGCCGCTCAGCGCAGTGGTCGCAAAAGCTCCTGATGACTCCGACATGGCAAGGTCCCCTCAATGCGAAACGCCAGATCGGACGTTATCACGCCCACGTAACGGATCGGAGCGCGAAGGCGCGCCGCCGCGCAAAGTTGAACGGCCCCGACGCTGCGGCTGCACCTCCTGATCGACACCAACATACCTTGGTATAGCCCGCCTGATTCCTTGTGATGGCCCGTGCTTACGCCCGTACAGTTGAGCGATTGCGAGAGATTTTTACACTCGCGGCTACTCCAACGTGATCAGGATCACTGCTCCGAGCCGTCAATCGCAAGACTGTCACGCGTGGCAGGTGTCGACTGGAACGCGGGTTTCGAGGACCACTCAGATGATCGTCAACATTCAGAAGCTGAACGGCCTGTGGCACCTGATCGTCGGGTCGTGCAAGATCCGAACTCCGTTCCTGGAGACCCAGGACAGGGAGTGGGTCGTCGCCTATGCCAGGCGAATCTACCCTGGCGCCAAGGTTTTCGAGCGCGACTGACGCTGTTCCGCCTCACAGCTCTCGTCCCAGACAAAAAGCCCCGGAGCATGCTTCGGGGCTTTTGCTTCCAACGCGGCAACGCCGCCGCGGTCAGTGCAGCGCCGACATCACGATCAGGCCGAGGATCAGCGCGGTCGCGGAATATTTGAGCGTGTAATACACGTTCCGATTCCACTCCTTCACCTTGCGGCTGGCGACATGGATCTCGTAGAGCTTGCCGAACACCTTGTTCAGCGCGCCGACGTGCTCGCCGTCAACGTTCTGGGTCGCCGACGCCTTGACGATGTTGTGGCTGACCCAGCGGTTCATCGCCGTCATGAAGCCGAACTTCATCGGGCGCTCGACGTCGCAGAACAGGATGATGCGGTTGACGTCGGTCTTGTTCTCGGCGCTGTGGATGAAGGTTTCGTCGAACATGAAGGCCTCGCCGTCGCGCCAGACGCATTCGACGCCGTCGACGAGGATGCGGCACTGGTTCGAGTTCGGCGTCACGAGGCCGAGGTGATAGCGCAGCGAGCCGGCGAAGGGATCGCGGTGCGCCCCGAGCTTACCGCCCGGCGGCAGCATCGCGAACATCGCGCCATGCACGTTCGGAATCGAGTTGAGCAGCTCCACCGTCTTCGGGCACAGCGTCCGCGCCGACGGCAGGAAGTCGTCGTACCATTTCAGATAGAAGCGCTTCCAGCCGCTCTTGAAGAAGGAGTAGAAGCCCCAGTCGTTGTTCTTGGCCGCGGCACGGATGAAGCCTTCGTCGAACAGGCGCGTGGCCTCGTCCCGGATCGTCTCCCAATTGTCGGAGAGCTTCTTGAGCTCGGGAAACTGCTCAACCGGAATCACCGGCGTGTTGGGCACGGCGGAGCCAGCATACATCAGCACATTGTAGGGCGCGAGGTAGGTCGAGTGATCGCCGAGCTGGCGAGCGAAGCGCAACCGATGCTTGCCGCGGAAGTGGACGTAGAGCGTAGAGGCCACCAGCACGTAAAGAATGACGAGCTGCGGCGCGAAGAGCTGTCTCAACATGATCCGTCTATGATCGCTGCCCGCCGACGCCCTTCATGCCCCGCCCGCAGGAGCCTTGCCCTTCACGGGCGGCCCAGTCCGGGCGGCGAGACGCGTCGCCGTCCGCGAAAACTCCCCTGTTTCATAGTGACTTGGCACTGCGGCGCGGTCTGGCAAATGAGCCGGAATCGTTGCCGCGGTGCCGTCCCGGACGAGCCAGTGTAAGCGTTCGCTCACCAAATGTGAAGCATCGCGCCGCACTGGTGCCAACCTTGTGACACTATTCACACACCTAATTCGCCATTGACAAACTGATTAGACAATTCCTAATCCTGAGATGACCCGCCGAAGAACGCGGACATCCAAAGGGAGGAATGATGAGACAGTTTCTGGCGGCAGCCATTGTCGCGGTGATCACCACGGCCGCTCACGCCCAGGTTTCCGACGACGTCGTGCGCATCGGTGTGCTGACCGACCTGTCGAGCTGGGGACGCGACAATTCGGGCCCGGGCTCGGTCGAGGCGGCCAGGATGGCGGTCGAGGAATTCGGCCCCACCGTGCTCGGTAAGCCGATCGAGATCATCTCCGCCGACCACCAGATGAAGACCGATGTCGGCGTGCAGGTCGTGCGCGGCTGGTTCGACAACGGCAAGGTCGACGCGGTCGTCGACATCCCGAATTCCGGCATCGCGATCGCCGTGCACAACATGGTGCGCGAGCGCAACAAGATCGCGCTCTTGTCCGGTCCCGGCGCGAGCTCGCTGACAGACGAACTGTGCAGCCCCAACACGGTGCATTTCGCCTACGACACCTACGCGCTGTCCAAGGTGACGGCCTCGGCCGTGATCAAGGAAGGCGGTAAGTCCTGGTTCTTCGTCACCGCGGATTACGCCTTCGGCCAGCAGCTCGAGAAGGACGCTACGCGCTTCATCAACGAGATGGGCGGCAAGGTGCTCGGCAGCGTCAAGCATCCGACCAACACCGCCGACTTCTCCTCCTTTGCGCTGCAGGCGCAGAGCTCGAAGGCCGACGTGGTGGCGTTCGCCAATGCCGGCCAGGACACCGACAATTCGATCAAGCAGTCCGGCGAGTTCGGCCTCGTGCAGGGCGGCCAGAAGCTGGTCGGGCTATTGATGTTCGACACCGACGTGCATGCGATCGGCCTCAACGCCGCGCAAGGCACCTACATGACGACGGCGTCGTACTGGAACATGGACGAGAAGACGCGCGCCTGGTCGAAGAAGTTCTACGCCCGCGCCAATGTGATGCCGACCATGATCCAGACCGGCGTCTACGGCTCGGTGCTGCATTATCTCAAGGCGATCCAGGCCGCCGGCACCGACGATCCGAAGGCGGTGATGGCCAAGATGCGCGAGCTGCCGATCGAGGACACCTTCGTGCATGGCGGCAAGCTGCGCGAGGACGGCCGCGTGATCCGCGACATGTATCTGGCGAAGGTGAAGAAGCCTTCGGAATCCAAGGAACCGTGGGGCTATCTCGACATCGTCAAGACGGTGAAGGGCGAGGACGCCTATCGTCCGGTCTCCGAGTCGAAGTGCCCGCTGCTCAAGAAATAGGATCGATCGCGTGGCCAACGAAGAAGCTTATGATTGCGACGCGCTGGTCGTCGGCTCCGGCTGCGCCGGGCTGTCGGCGGCGGTCACCGCCGGCCATCACGGCCTCAAGGTCCTGGTGGTCGAGAAGGAGCCGCGGTTCGGCGGCACCACCGCGCGCTCCGGCGGCTGGCTGTGGATCCCCGGCACCTCGCTGGCCAAGGCCTGGGGCATCGAGGAGAGGACCGATCAGGCCAAAACCTATCTGCGCCACGAGGCCGGCAACAGCTTTGACGCCGCCCGCGTCGATGCGTTCCTGACCGAGGGGCCGAAGGCGGTCGACTTCTTCACCACCAGCACCGCGGTACGCTTCGACATGCCGCTGACCTTCCCGGACTATCATGCGGAAGCGCCGGGCGGCGCGCAGGGCGGCCGCTCGATGGTGACGCGGCCGTTCGACGCCCACGAGCTCGGCGACGCCCTCAAGAATCTCGGCAGCCCCCTGCCCGAGCTCACCGTGTTCGGCATGATGCTCGGCTCCGGCAAGGAGATCGTGCATTTCATGCGCGCGACCCGGTCGCTGACCTCGGCGGCCTATGTCGCCAAACGGCTGTCGAAGCACGCCATCGACGTGATCCGCAACGGCCGCGGCATGACGTTGACCAACGGCAACGCGCTCGCCGGACGGCTGGCGAAATCCGCCTTCGACCTCAAGATCCCGCTTTGGCTTAACTCGCCGGTGCGCGAATTGATCGTCGAGAACGGCGTGGTGCGCGGCGCGGTCGTCGTGCGTGAAGGGCGCACGATCCGCGTCAACGCCAAGCGTGGCGTGGTGCTCGCTTGTGGCGGTTTTCCGCACGACGTCGCGCGACGGCAGAAGATGTTTCCGCACGCCCCCACTGGAAAAGAACATTATTCGCCGGGCCCGATCGGCAATACCGGCGACGGCTTGCGCCTTGCGGAATCCGCCGGCGGCCGCGTCGACGACTCGCTGCCGAATGCCGCGGCCTGGGTGCCGGTCTCGGTCACGACGCGCAAGGACGGCTCGAAAGGCGTGATGCCGCATTTCATCGATCGCGCCAAGCCGGGCGTGATCGCGGTGATGGCCGACGGCAGGCGCTTTGCTAATGAAGGCAATTCCTACCACGACTTCGTGCAGGCGATGATCAAGGCGGCGAAGCCCGGCGAGGAGATCGCGGCGCATCTCATCTGCGATCACGAGACGCTGCGCAAATACGGCCTCGGCTGCGTGCCACCGCGCCCCATGCCGCTCGGCCATCACCTGAAGACCGGCTATCTCAAGCGCGGCGCGACGCTGGCGGAGCTCGCCGCGCAGGCCGGCATCGACGCCAAGGCGCTCGAGGAGACCGTCGCGGAGTTCAACACCACCGCGGCGGAGGGACGCGATCCCGCCTTCGGCAAGGGTTCGCGTGCCTATAACCGCTACCAGGGCGATGCGCTGCACGGACCCAACCCCTGCATCGCGCCGATCCAGCACGGGCCGTTCTACGCCATGCCGTTCTACGCCATCAAGATGGTGATCGGCGATCTCGGCACCTATGCCGGCATCCGGACCGACGCCAATGCCCGCGCGCTCGACGCCGACGGCCAGCCGATCGCCGGCCTCTATGCCGCCGGCAACGACATGGCGAGCATCATGGGCGGCAACTATCCCGGCGCCGGCATCACGCTCGGGCCCGCGCTGACCTTCGGCTACATCGCGGGCAAGCACATTGCCGGTGTGGCGGCGGAGCAGAGGGGCAGGTCAAACCCGTCCTCCTGAGGCGCGAGCGGAGCAAGCCTCGAAGGATGCACGGCCACCAGTAGGGCCGTCGACCCTTCGAGACGCGCGCGAGATGTGCGCTCCCAGGCTGACAGTGATAGAGGCGGATGTGACGCGCCAGATTGATCCTGCCGCCCCGCGTCTCGCGGACGGCAAGGTTTCCTGCTAAGTGCGAACGCGCGAACGCGAACAGGGCCACATGACGAGAGAGAGCCGCGGCATACAGTCGATCGAGGTCGGCGGAGAATTGCTCCGCGCGCTGGCCCGCAGCGGCGAACCGATGATGCTGCGCGATCTCGCGCGCGAAGCCGGCATGCCGCCGGCCAAGGCGCATCCCTATCTCGTCAGCTTTTCCCGCATCGGCCTGATCGAGCAGGACGAGGTCACCGGCCGTTACGAGATCGGGGCGCTAGCGCTCGAGCTCGGCCTGATCAGCCTGCGCCGGCAGTCCGCGGTGCGGATCGCAACGCCGCGGATCGCGGCGCTCGCCGACAGCATCAATCACGCGGTGTCGCTGTCGGTCTGGGGCACCCACGGCGCGACCGTGGTGAGGCTCGAAGAGCCGAGCCATCCGGTGCATATCGCGATGCGCGTCGGATCGGTGGTGGCGCTGCTCGAGACCGCGACCGGCCGCGCCTTCGCTGCCTTCATGCCGCCGAATGCTATCAGGACCGCGCTCGAGAGCGGCCTCGATCGCCTCGGCGTCGGCTACAATCCGAAACGGCCGCCGGCGGACGCGAAGACGGCCGAGATCCTCGCCGAGGTCCGCAGCCTCGGGCTGGCGCGGGCGATCGGCGATCCCCTGCCCGGCGTCAACGCCTTCGCCGCGCCGGTGTTCGATCACGCCGGCCACGTCGCGCTGGTCATCACCGCGATGGGACCGGAAGGCACCTTCGACGCCAGCTGGGACAGCGCGATCGCCGCCGCGCTGCAAGGCTGCGCCGTCGATATCTCGCGGCAACTGGGGCACGGCACGGCGCGGGCATTGAAGTGACTGTGAGGCGAGCGCGCCAGCCGGGCTCCCTCGCGCGCGTGCCACTGAGTTGCCCGACAGCGCAAGCCCCGGTGTATGGTTCCCTCGTCTCACCCGATCGAGGGGCGCTGCGCATCGTCACGGGTGTTGCGGTGAGATGCGGTGGACGCCGCGTGCGCGACTGACGAGTGCGCGCGAGGCGGACGGCGAAATCGCGCAGGCCTGACGCCCTAGCGGCAGGTGTCCTCTCGCAAAGTGCGCAAGCGTTTGCGAGGGCGGTGACAAAAATGCCCAGTCTCACCGGGGCGAGCACGTATAAGCCGTAAAACCATCGCGCAGGGAAAGCCGGATTGCTCCGGTTACACCTGTGGTCCTACCCCCGTGCTTTCTACCTTTTGCACGGGGCCCATGGGTGCGATCGGCATCCGGCTTTCCCTGCGCTCTCTGTTTCCAGAGCGGCGAAGCGAAATGCAAAGCTCGGACAGATCGTGTCGCGAGAATGTTGACGTATGATTCAGTCACGCAACAAACTCGCCGTCGTCCCTGCGAAAGCAGGGACCGATAAGCGTCGTTCTGCTCCCACCTTCTCGCGGCACACGGGATTGGCGAGTTTCACGATCTCTTTGAAGGGATCGGCTTGTGTCTATGCTTGACCATACGCTTAAGTCGGACGGTACGCATCCGACGGGCGCCGTCTTGCTTGACGTGAGGAATTCGCGAAGCGTGCGGCCTTAAGTCTAGCTTTAAGGTCATCAGGCGATGCGAGTCGAGGTTTTGGGAGGGCTGGAGCGGCGGCGGCGCTGGTCGCAGGACGACAAGGCGCGGATTGTCGAGGAGACGTTGGTGCCGGGCGCGAAGGTGACTGAGGTTGCGCGCCGCAACGTCGCGGCCAGCCTGGTGTTTACCTGGCGTCGACAAGCACGGACATCAGAGCAGGTTGTACCATCTTTTGCGCCGGTGCAGATCGTCGCTAGGGAGGTGGAGGAAGCTCCGAAGCTTTTGCCTGCGGGTGACGGCTGGGTGCGCTCCGTAGCGTCCGCGCGTACTGGATTGATCGAAATTGACCTTGGCAACCGACGACGCATCCGGGTGGATGCGCACGTCGACCCGGAGGCGCTGGCGCTTGTACCGCCAGCGGTAGACGCCATGGCACCAGTCGCGGTTGCTGCGTACCAGCAACCCCGCCTGGACGCACATCAGAGTCCCGCTTCCAGTCCATCCATCGCGCAATGGGAGTACGCCCGATCTGCGCGTGCCAAGGCCGCCTTACGACAAACATGGGAGCGGTTCTCTGTCGGCCCGAGTCCAAGTGCATCGAACACTTGCATCACGCACAGGGCGCGGCGAAGAATCGCCCACGCCAACCGGGAAAACTGCAATCCAGATGCTATACCAACTCGCGTTAGGACTACTTGCTGGCGGAAAACAGATCCCATTTCCCGGGGATCCACCGCTACGATGAGCAGTTTGAAATTGTGATTCATCTCGATAGCGCAGAAGCACGCAGCATAGTTCGAATCTGCCAGAATTGGATAAACGACGAGCAGAAATGCTCATCCATCGAAAGCTAAAAGCTAAGATCAGGATGGTCTAAGATCGCAATCTTACACGGGACCTTCACGCGATGACTTGGGCCGGCAAAGACTTCGCCTAAAAAGCACCAGCTCCGTACCCGGCGCTGGTGCTCTAGTTGCGAAGCTGTAGCGTGCACCGCTGCGTGCGTAGAGGTTCCGCGAACCGCTGTGTGCGTGGCAATACGCCATTTTGCCTATTTGAGCTCTCCGAACCGCCTCTTGATAACCTATTTCCTGCCGGTATCCTCGGCGTTAGCCACGCCAACTTGTCCTATTCAAGCGCCATTACGAACTCATGAAATAACCTATGTGAATCAGAGACTGGGATTGCGCACTCATAGTTCGAAAGCGCATTCCGAGAATTGTCGCGCCGCCCGCTTTGCGGCGTCGACCACGAGTAGCAATGCAGCCCTGGGGATTGGAGGCTGCACATTTGAACCTTCTGGCGGCGGCCACGCATACCGATCCACCGGCACGTCCACAGGCACGGTGACCTCGATCAATCGCTCTCCCGAGGATGAGATCAGGCTAACGCGAAAAACCACAGAACTCGGATTCAGTCGCCGATACGGTGCCACCTTCAAGATTGGTTCAGCCATCAAACCCAAAAATCCAAAAGCGCCTAGCCACCCACGCCGGTCGGCCTACGGCTTGCGGAGCCGTACGCTGGTCGCCCGAACAAACCCTAGTTCATAGCTATCTTCATCGAGAATCAATCAAATAGATTAGCTTTCCAGCTCCCTCGTAGCGGCCAAGGGATCCGGCACCAATGGTCTAATCAACCCAAAAAGCTAGTTGCCGGCCCCGCGCCACTCATCTTAAGGTCACGTTCAAACTTCGAGGGATTTTCAAAGGGATTGCTGCCGTAGCTGACATAGAATACTAGGCATCCTTGTTTTCCGATTTTTGCGACTACGCGTTTTTCTGGGGTGGGGCGACAATGAATGATACGTTTGATGGTTTGGCTGCTCGTGGTGGCATGAAGGCTTGCGTACTGGCCTATGTGTCGTTTCTGGCGTTGTGGCTTTATAATGGAAAGGTTTTCGTCAGTATTTTGATCGCAACGGCTTTCTTCAGCATGGGGCTGTTTGCTACATGGCGCCGCTATTTGGAGCCGATCGGTGTCGTCTTGCTACTCTTTGCGCTTGTCACCGCTGTCGAGCCATCCTTATTGAATAAGGTCCACTTCGCTCTCCAATAGCGCATCTTCAGTCTTTCTCATCCACGAGGCGGCGTCACGGCAATCATGACTGCCGATCACTCCGCATTGCGCTTGTTTCTTTGAGGTCGGAAGCTTCCAACAGCGCAGGGCGCATCCGGATATATCGCGGAGATCTTTGAGTGAATGACTTGATCACTGATTGGGAAAAGCTGATCCCCGTACTCATGATCGGTGTTGGCTTCATCTTGTTGCTGGCCGGCCTCATCGCGAGAAGCCGCTTTAAGTATTCTGACGATGAGCTCGAGGAAGAGAAGGAGCGACGCCCGCAGATGGCGCCACTACCGCCGTTGCTGTCTACGGACCGCTCGGACAAACCTCGCCCATAGCAGTAGGCTATTTTGCCTCGACCTTCCGCCTAATCGCCACGCCCGGCCTCCCCCAAACCTGCGCACCCGTAAAGGAGTGCTCGCCGTTTGATCCGGCGTACGCATCCGACGGGGGCCGTCTTGCGTGACGGGTGGCAATTCGCGAAGCGTGTGGCCTTAAGTCTAGCTTTAAGGTCATCAGGCGATGCGGGTCGAGGTTTTGGGCGGGCTAGAGCGGCGGCGGCGCTGGTCGCAGGACGACAAGGCACGGATTGTCGAGGAGACATTGGCACCGGGCACGAAGGTGACTGAGGTTGCGCGTCGCAACGGAGTAGCGGCCAGCCTGGTGTTTACCTGGCGTCGACAAGCACGGACATCGGAACAAGTTGCACCATCTTTTACGCCGGTGCAGATCGCCGCCGTAGCGGCATCGGCTGAGGAAACTCCGAAGCTTTTGCCTACGGTTGATGCCGAGTTCGCTCCGTGGCAGCCGCGCGTACTCCAGCACCGCGCGCGGCCGCACATCCTTGGTGATCGATTCGACCAGCGTCTCGAACGACGGCGCGCCTCCGTCCGCGGTGCGCGGCAGCGGCAGCGGCTCGCCCTTGGCATCGGTGAACTCGGGCCCGGCCAGCCAGCGCGCGATGATCGCGCTGGTGCGCGACAGCGTCGCCGGCTCCGCATTGACCGGCGCGCCGGCGCCGCGCAGCCGCGCCACCTCCTTGCGGTGGATGCCGGTCAGCAGGCTGACGCGGCTGTCGGTCTGCTCCTTGCCCTCGAGCGCGAAGTCGTGCTCGGCGACGTTGACATAGAGCTCGCGCAGCAGCTGGGTCAGCGCCGGAAACGTCATGCCGCCGCGGATGCAAAGCCGCACCAGCGGGCGCAACATCCGCGCCAGCGGCGCATGCAGCTTCGCTGCGGCGATCGGCGCGAACGATCCCACCTTCGACTTCGGGGCCTTGGCATTCATGCCTAACTTTTAGCCGTCCGCGCCGTGGGACACAATCCCACCTAGCGTCGCCCGCGGCGCTGCGACCCGCAGCAGGCCGAAGCGTCGGCCACACCCGCATGGATTTGTGAACGGGGCATATACGCCCGACGGTTGCTCGGCTGTCTCACGCTGCGACGACGCAATCAGATCTCGTGGTCGCCAGAGGCGACAGCAGACCCGCAATGTTGTGGTGATTAATTCCTCAAACGTCATTGTCTTGCGGTCCATCCAAACGGAGACCGCCCCGCTTTTCGCGATCGGCCACAAGACGCGCAGCGCCCCAGCCCGTGTACCAAGCTGGAGCGCCCGCGACCAGCCACCCGAACGCGGATTACAGGGGCTGCGCTATTCTAGCAGCAGCGTCCGGCCGCGTGCAACCCTTAGCTGAGTGGGTTACTTCCCTATCGCCTGCTACGTTTGGCACCTTGCGGGGCTGGCGCGGGTTGCGGTGCCGGAGATTGTTTCAGCCGTTGCCGACTGGAGCGAGTTAACGCGCGCACTCAGTGCACTGAGTTGATCGGACAATAGCTTTTGCCCCCTGTTGCGCTGAAGTCTTCTGTTGAACGTCGCCGATCCGTTCGGCCTGCCTTTGTTGCTCAGCCTGAATGCCTTGCAGCTCTCTGTTCAATTGCAGGATCCGGAGGTGGGACAACCGCAGCATGCTCTTGCGAAGTGGCCAGCTTTGTTGCGTTCCCGTAGCTCGCCCAAAGCGCGCCGCCGGCGGTCATGAGAGCGATGACCGCAACGAGTAACGGGAGCGCAGATGGCGGCCGTGCATTAGCGGATGGTAAAGACTCGTTGGTCATGAGGAATTCCCCCGATTGTGCACCACTCGGGGGCTGGTTCCGGATTGTCACCTTTGGCTGCTGCCCTACGCTTCTCGCCCTTGCGTCACCGCAGCAACCACACGACTCAGGCACTCGCGTTCAGCCGCGCCATCGAGGCTCGCACATGCCGGCCCGCTCATTTCCCGCCGTAACTCTTGCGCACATTAGAGTTGAGGCTCGGCAGTCTGCGCAGCGCTGAAGCTGTTGAGGTCTGGCCACATGACGCGATAGGGCGACGACAGCAGGCCCGACAAGACGAGAAACCACGCCGATGACGGTGGTGAAGTCGGCTCGCCGCGGCGAGCCGCCTACTGGGTCGATGCCGACATGTCAAAGATTTGCAACACCGCATTGGCTTGCGTCGCAAAGATCAAGTGCCTTGTTTACGCAAACTGCTATTGCGCCGTGGTCGATAATGCGCTGAAGCTGCCGCCGCCCGCCGAAACGTCGGTCCAACTGAAATCGGTGTTGTGGAGCACGTAGGGTTTAGCCGCGCGAACGTCACAACGCTGACGTCAGATCTAAGAACGTAGAACACGCCGCGGCACAGCCCCGAAGCTTCTGCGAGTTAGGCGCGAAAGACGGGAAAGGTCCGTGCCTATCACCCTGCGGGATGACGTTCAGAATATTCCGCGTCGAAGCGCCGCCATAACCACTGACGTCCGCTCGGTATTCAGCTGCTTTGACGATCGGCATGCGTCATGCGTAGCCCTACCCTGTTGCGGAAACGCTGCCCAGCGAGCCCGGCGCGTGCACACCTTAAATTGTCTTTACGCATCCCGGTTGCGCCGATAGAATTCGCCTTGAAATTGAGAGGAGAGTGATGACAACCGCTCGTGCCAACGCCCTCCGCATGGCGGCTCTCAAGCCAGCGCCCGATTATGAGGCAACCCTGGAGCAGAAATATAGAAGGCTGATCTCCCCGGGAGATTTAGTCATCGATATCGGCGCGCATTCAGGCCGGCACACTTCGGTATTTTCCGAACTGGTTGGTCCAACTGGCAGGGTATGGGCTTTCGAACCGCTCCCCGAGGTCAGAAACGCCATCGTTCCGCGCGATTGCCTGCGCATTTATCCGTTTGCCCTCTCCGATCGCGCCGGAACTGCCACCTTCACGCGCGTCGAAGGCGCTTTAGAAGAAAGCGGGTTGCGGCAGAAAATCTACAATCGCCCCGATCTGGTCACCAAGCTCGACAAATTCGAGGTCGAAGTACGCGCATTGGACGATTTCGCGGGCGAATTGGATGGTCTGTCGTTCATCAAGATAGACGTCGAGGGCAATGAGATTGCGGTGCTCAACGGCGCGCGCAAAGCCCTCGCGGAGAACAGGCCGTTCCTCAGTGTCGAATACGGTTACCCGTCATACTCGGCCTATGGGCACAGCAGGCAGACGCTTTTTAAAGCGGCCGAGTCGATGCAATACCGCATCGGCGACTTCTTCGGATCGATTGTCAGCGACCTGGATGAGTGGGAGCACACATGCGACGTCTCCTATTGGGACTGGTTCTTGGTTCCGGTCGAGCGGTCGGAAGAGTGGTCGCGCCGCATCTCACAAGAACCTCAACTGTAGATCACCAGTTCTCATCTACTGTGGAGTGCGCGCCGGGCGATACGTTGCTGATATTGGCATTGCCGGTGCCCGCGGTCGCCAGGCCGCCGCTCAGATTGCCGCGCACGACATAGTAGTCCTGTGCCGGGCTGATCGTAGCGAAGTATGTAAAGCCTCCGCCATTCGCCTGGTTGTTCGAGATATTGAATTGGGAGCAAACGGACACGTTGATGAGAGCGCCGCTGGTATTCGTACAGCCAAAGAACTTGTTGTTGGTGAAGTTGAAGTTCGTGATGGTGTTGAATGCCGCTGCGGCAGCGCCCGTCACCCCAACCAGATCCGGATCGAGCACCACAAGACAGGCGAGATGGTGCTGCATCCCCTCGAGGAGACTATCGAAGGCGAACGCGTGCTGTTCTACGACGAGGCCGAACAGGTGTTAGGCCATCTGCCGAAGCTCGGCACCGGCCTGATCATGAAGCCCGGGCGCACCAAAGACCACGTGGCGCGAGTCTGGGATATCCACACCATGGCCCGTCACGTCCGCAAGCTGCGCGAGCTGCTCGGCCTGCCCGACACGTTCACGCTCGACGCCTGCCGGCACGGCGGCATGACCGAACTCGAGGAAGCCGAGCTGACCGACGGCCAGGGCCGTGCCCTCTCCGGCCACAAGTCGAAGGCCTATGAGGGCTACGCCAACCGAGCCGAGAAGCGTGCGTTGGCCGCGACGCGGAAGCGCTATGCACATCGAGCCACCATCGAGAAGCGAGCCGACGGGGCCAGCAAGCTGTCGACCAAGCAAAAACAGCTTTGAGAATTTCGACAGTCCACGGCGTTTTCATGCAATGCGCTCTCATTCACTCCGTGACGTTTGGCTAGAACACGCTGTTTTTACACGGAAACACAGCCTGAGTTTTTGAGATAGTTGGCGCACTCTTGTGCAGAAAAGAGGTCGAGGAGTTCGCCGACCTTGCGCCAGGTTGCCTCGACATCGCGCGGTTCTGCGGCTCGCATCAGATGTTTGAGCTTGGCGAAGACCTGTTCGATCGGATTGAGATCGGGACTGTAGGGCTGTAGGGCGGCAGGAAAAGCAGATGCGCTCCGGTGGCGCGGATGGCATTGCGGGCGGACTTGCCCTTGTGACTGCCAGGATTGTCGAGGATGACGACCTCGCCTTTTGTCAGAGTTGGGGCCAACACCTTCTCGACATAGAGGGTGAAGAGTTCGTCATTGATGGGGCCGTGGGGCGGATGCTTGGAGCCGCTGTCCACTCGGTCCCCAACCGCGCAGTGGCGCCATATTGGTCTTGATCCAAGTCTCGTCGATAAAGATCAGGCGTGAAGCGTCAATCTTGCCTTGATGGGCCTTCCAGCGTGTCCGCTTACGGGCGATGTCGGGGCGACCTTGTTCGACTGGCAGGATCGTTTTTTTGAAGCTCAGCCCTTAGGCATGCACAAACGTCCACACCGCCCGCACATCGGCTTGATCCCGCGCGCCGGCAGTTCCTGTGTCAGCTTCCGCAAAGTGAATGGTCCCGAGAGAACGCGCTTACGCAGCCAATCAGCATTGGCACCGGACAGAACCGGCTTCTTGTGACCGCCGATCTTGCCGGGTGAAACGCCCTCAGTCTCCCGTCTCAGATTCTTCCACTTCGTTACACAGGACGGGCTGATCTGAAGCGCCTCTGCAATCGAACGAACTGTTCTCCTGCATCAGCTCGCGCCAGAGCCCGTTCACGAAGGTCTTCTGAATAGGGTCGCGTCATCCATGTGGCCTCCGTTCTCCAGCACGGAGTTTGAATCAGAAATCGCTCCCGCTGGGAATCCCGATTCTGCGAAAAAAACATGCTCTGGGAGAGTTTCAAAGGCTTGAATAGTATATTCGTTATCCGCAGCGGTATTCCGGATACTTCGATCAACCGTTGATCTAACACATCTTTCTACCACCAGTTAGGCTAGCGACTTCGACTTTATGCGGTCTTCCGCTTTCAATCTGAGAGTGACCGGAACTATCCGAAGGCGGCATGACGCAACCGTCAATTCAATTCTGAATCTCGAAAATAATCCAGCAGGATCAATGGGGTAAAAAACAGGTTCTGTTCAGAATTCTGCGCTTAAATTACTTGCAAACTCATCTGCTTTGCAGGCCGTGGCCGCAGCTTGTTTCAACAACACAGCCCTGTGGTTATGGGTTCCTGCTATCGCAGGGACGACGACGGGGTATTTGGCGACGTCGGAGCGTCGTTCCGCCGCGGCGACGGCCCTCCGTCACCCCCACCACCCCCGCAAAAAAGCCCCAGGCGATGCCGGGGCTCTTCCCGTGATCGATCGCTGTGAGCGCGGATCAGTAGCGGTAGTGATCCGACTTGTACGGACCTTCCTGCTTGACGCCGATGTAGTCGGCCTGGTCCTTGCGCAGCTCGGTCAGCTTGACGCCGATCTTGGCGAGGTGCAGGCGGGCGACCTTCTCGTCGAGCGTCTTGGGCAGCACGTAGACCTTCTTGGCGTATTTGCCGTCCTTATTGTTGGCGAACAGCTCGATCTGCGCCAGCGTCTGGTTGGTGAAGGACGCCGACATCACGAAGGACGGATGGCCCATCGCATTGCCGAGGTTCACGAGGCGGCCTTCCGACAGCATGATGATGCGGTGCTTGTCGGGGAATTCGATCTCGTCGACCTGCGGTTTGATGTTGGTCCACTTCAGATTGCGAAGGTTCGCAATCTGAATCTCGTTGTCGAAGTGACCGATGTTGCAGACGATGGCGCGATCCTTCATCGCGCGCATGTGCTCGATGGTGATGATGTCCTTGTTGCCGGTGGCGGTGACGAAGATGTCGGCGCGCGGCGCCGCGTCTTCCATGGTCACGACCTCATAGCCTTCCATCGCCGCCTGCAGCGCGCAGATCGGATCGACTTCGGAGACCATGACGCGGCAGCCGGCCTGGCGCAGCGAGGCGGCCGAGCCCTTGCCGACGTCGCCGAAACCGGCGACCATCGCGACTTTGCCCGACAGCATCACGTCGGTGCCGCGGCGGATGCCGTCGACCAGCGACTCGCGGCAGCCATAGAGGTTGTCGAACTTCGACTTGGTGACGCTGTCGTTGACGTTGATCGCCGGGAACAGGAGCGTGCCCTTGTTGGCCATCTCGTAGAGGCGATGCACGCCCGTGGTGGTCTCTTCCGAGACGCCCTTGATGTTCTTGGCGATCTCCGCGAACCAGCCTTTCGGCTTCTCCTTCAGCAGGCGCTTGACCAGCGCGTAGAAGATTTCCTCTTCCTCGGAGCCCGGCTTGTCGAGGAAGGCGGTGTCGCCCTGCTCGGCGCGGTATCCGGCATGCACCAGCATGGTGGCGTCGCCGCCGTCATCGAGGATCATGTTCGGCGTGCCGCCGCCGTGCCAGTCGAACAGCTTTGCGGTGTAGTCCCAGTACTCGGTCAGCGTCTCGCCCTTGACGGCGAACACCGGAATGCCGGCGGCGGCGATCGCGGCCGCGGCGTGATCCTGGGTCGAGTAGATGTTGCAGGAGACCCAGCGGATGTCGGCGCCGAGCGCGGCCAGCGTCTCGATCAGCACCGCGGTCTGGATCGTCATGTGCAGCGAGCCCGCGATGCGCGCGCCCTTCAGCGGCTGCTTGGGGCCGAACTCCTCGCGGGTGGCCATCAGGCCGGGCATCTCGGTCTCGGCCAGCGAGATCTCCTTGCGGCCGAAATCGGCGAGCGCAATGTCCTTGACGATGTAGTCGGTGAAGCCGGGCTTCGTGGGGGCGTTCATTTGAGCGTCCTGTTGTTGAACGGGTCGTTACGGGGCGCCTCGAAGAGGCGAACCCGGAATCTCGAGGTGATGATTAGGGATTCCGGGTTCGCTCGCTCTCGCGAGCGCCCCAGAATGACGCAAGTATCAGAGCGCGCGCTTCAGCTGCTCGACGAGATCGGTCTTCTCCCAGGAGAAGCCGCCCTCATTGTCGGGCGTGCGGCCGAAATGACCGTAGGCCGAGGTGCGCGCGTAGATCGGGCGGTTGAGATCGAGATGGCTGCGGATGCCGCGCGGCGTCAGATCCATCGCCTTGGCCGCCGCCTTCTCGAGCTGATCCTCCGACACCTTACCGGTGCCGTGGGTGTCGATGTAGATCGACAGCGGACGCGCCACGCCGATGGCATAGGCGAGCTGCAGCGTGCAGCGGTCGGCAAGACCCGCCGCGACGATGTTCTTGGCGACATAGCGCGCGGCATAGGCGGCCGAGCGGTCGACCTTGGTCGGATCCTTGCCGGAGAACGCGCCGCCGCCATGCGGAGCCGCGCCGCCATAGGTGTCGACGATGATCTTGCGGCCGGTCAGGCCGGAGTCGCCGTCGGGACCGCCGATGAAGAACTTGCCGGTCGGATTGATGTGCCAGATCGTCTTGTCGGTGATCCACTCCTTCGGCAGCGCCTCGCGGACGTAGGGCTCGACGATGTCGCGGATCTGCTTGGACGACAGGTCCTCGACCAGATGCTGGTGCGAGACCACGATCTCGCGGACGCCGACCGGCTTGCCGTTCTCGTACTGCACCGTGACCTGGCTCTTGGAGTCCGGACCCAGCACCTTCTCGCGGCCGGAGTGGCGCGCTTCAGAGATCAGCCGCAGGATCTTGTGGGCGTAGAAGATCGGCGCCGGCATCAGGTCCGGCGTCTCGTTGGTGGCGTAACCGAACATGATGCCCTGGTCGCCGGCACCCTCTTCCTTGACCTCGCCCGGTTGCAGCGCGTCGACGCCCTGCGCGATGTCGGCCGACTGCGGATGCAGCAGGATCTCGATGTCGCAGTTCTTCCAGTGGAAGCCGTCCTGCTCGTAACCGATGTCCTTGATTGCAGAGCGAACCACGCTCTCGATGTGGTCGTTGGTGACCGAGCTCGGGCCGCGCGTTTCGCCGGCGATCACCACCTTGTTGGTGGTCGCGAGCGTCTCGCACGCCGCGCGGATCTGCCACGGGTCGATGCCCGCTTTCGGTCCCTCGCGATAGAACAGATCGACGATCTCATCCGAAATACGATCACAGACCTTGTCCGGATGGCCTTCCGAGACCGACTCGCTGGTGAACAGGTAAGACGCGCGCATCAAGCAAACCCCTTGTTAAGTCGAAGTCCGACGTTGGTTGGTGAATATGTCCCCGGCATGTCAGTCTCGTCGCCGCGAGATGACGTAGGATTCGTCGTAGAACCACAGCCCGTTGTGTTTGCGGAGAACTTCGCGTGTGGCCTCGAGAGCTCGTCCGTTTTCGGTCGTTTCGGTCAACCGCTCATCTTCGATCTGCGCGACATACACCGCCGCATTCCACGCAGCAAAGGCCGTCGAGGTTCCGATCGAGCCGGTTACCTCATTGGGCAGCGCTTCCATATCATATCGGAAGATCGAACGGTTATCGGCGTAAGCGTTGAAGTTCAGCTCGCGGCCGGCGGAGCCCAGTTCGTATTTCACCGCGCGCAGTATCTCATGGCGGCTGACGGCGAAAGGATTTTCTCCGGGCCAGACCGCTTGAATCATTTCAAGTCCGGGATCGCCGCCGTGGGAGTGGATTCCTATCAGCCGTCCGCCGCCGCGCAGCGCGCGGGCCAGCGGCGCGATGATCCGCTTGGCGCGGAAGTTCACCGAGGATTTGGCACGATAGGGCTGCGAGGCGATCACGAGATCGAAATTGGCTTCGGTGCGTCCGGCCCGCGGAATGATGGAATCGAGCAGGAACCGGTGATCGTCCCGGTACAGGACCAGCGCCACCGGCCGCTCATAGATCGGCATCGCATTGCCGGGGCTGAGATTGGCGCGCCAGTTCTGCTCCAGGAACGGACCGAGTTCGGCGATCTGGGCCTCGAACTCACCCGAGGAAGCGCCCCGCAGGGCTACCTCGTGCCAGATCATGCTGGCGGCCGCCGCGGAGTTCTTGGGCGTCAGCCACGGCGCCTCGGCGTAATACATGTTGGTGAACACGAAGACGCTGGCCGGATGCTCGAACAGGCGGTCGGGGACCTTGTCGAGGGTCAGGCGGACGTCCTCAAGGCTCAGTTCCTTGCCGGCGACATAGAACGGCATATGTGGGAAGCGGCCATGCATGGCGCGCAGGACCCGGGCCAGCACCGTGCCGTCGCCCATCCCGGCATCGAACACCCGCAGCGCCGGCGGCCGCGGGTGGATGGCCGCCAGCTCCAGCGCAACCCGGTCGGCGATCACCCGCTTCTCGCTGCAGGTGTGGACGAACAGCAAATAGCGCTGGCGGTTCTCGAAAAACCGGAAATTGCCCCGTGGATCGCGCTTTTCCGGCGGCACCACGAGGCCCCGCGGCGGCGCCACGCCGCCCGGCGTGGAGGTCGCGATGAAGGCGTTGATACGGTCAAGCGTATCGATCGTGATGCGCTTGCCCTCCCGCAGCCGGTACACCAGCTTGCCGTCATTGACGGCACGGCGGCCGAACGTCGTCTCCGCCATGTCGGAGCGGCGGCAGAAATCCGTGATCTGGCTGAGGATTTCGTCGTTCTTCATGGCGCCTTGGGCGGGCAGCAGCGAGTGGGACGGGAGTGGGCAGAAATGATGACTGGTAGCGTCTTATCACCATTTTCCCACCAGTTGAACCCCCTCTGCTGCCCAATCACCAAACAGTCATGGACCGCCCCCTGGACCGGTCTCTTGGACCGCCCTGCCGTCGTCGATCGCCATGACGGCCTTACCCGGATGACCGATGCGCCGCCTGCTCCTGATCCCCACCCTCCTTGCCGCTTTGCTCTGGTCGGCGCCCTGTTTCGCCCAGGCGCGCTCCCAACTCGGTCCGCTCTGCACGACCGAGACCACGCCGGCCGACCAGATGATCGACGCCTGCACCAAGATCATCGCGCTGAAGGTGTTTTTCGGCGAGAAGCTCGCGACCATCTATTTCTGGCGCGCGGTCGGCTGGAACAAGAAGGGCAACTACGCCCAGGTGATATCCGACGCCACCGAGGCGCTGCGCCTCAAGCCCAGCACCGCCGTTTACAATCTCCGGGGCTCGGCCTATTTCGACAAAGGCGAGTACGACATTGCGATCGCCGACTTCAACGATGCGCTGCGCATGGGGCCGCCGAGCGGCATCATTTTTCACAACCGCGGCAACGCCTATCGCAGCAAGGGCGACTATGCCAAGGCGATCGCCGACTATGACGCCGCGATCAAGGCCGGTCCGAAGTCAGCCTTCTCCTATCAGAACCGCGGCGCCTCGAAGCGGGCGCTCGGCGATCTCGACGGCGCGCTCGCCGACATCAATGAGGCGGTCAGGATCGACCCGTCGCTGCCGCAGCCGCTGATCAGCCGCGCCGTGATCTGGCGCGCCAAGGGCGAGATCGAGCGCGCGATCGCGGACACGACGGAGGCGATCCGGCTCGCCAAGGCCAAAGCGCCCGTCAACATCATGACGCCGCCCGGCAGCGTGCTGATCTCAGCCTATACCCAGCGCGGCCTCAGCTACGAAGCGAAGGGTGATGCTGCGCATGTCAAGGAAGATTACGCCTCGGTGCTCGAAGGCGTGGCATCCGATGCCGGCAGCAAGGCCAACCAGGCCACCGCGAAAGTTCGGCTCGCGCTGCTCAAGGAGACCGACGCGGCACCGCGCAAGACCGCGGCAGCGCCGGCCGCCGAGAGCAGCCCGGCCGCGCCACCGGCCGCTTCCGTCAAGACACCGGCACCGGCGCCGCCCGCCGCGGCGGCCCCGGCGGCAGCAACCGGCCGACGCCTCGCGCTGGTGATCGGCAACGGCGCCTATGCGCATGTCAAGGCGCTGCCCAATCCGGCCAACGATGCGCGCGCCATCGCCAGGAGCCTGCGCGACATCGGCTTCACCGTCTCCGAGGGGCTCGATCTCGATCGCGACACGATGCGGAAGACGATCAATGATTTCCTGCGCGAGGCGGCGCAGTCGCAGATCGCCGTGGTCTACTATGCCGGTCACGGCGTGCAGGTCGACGGCCGCAACTATCTCGTGCCGGTCGACATCGAGTTCAGGGCGGGCGCGCGCATGACCGACGCGATGGTCGACATGGACACGATCATGGCCGGGCTCGACGACCAGATCCGCACCAACATCCTGATCCTCGATGCCTGCCGCAACAATCCGATGGCACCGCAGCTGGCCTCCGCAGGTTCAAGCCGCGGCATCGAAGCGGGCTCCGGCCTTGCCGCGCCCGCCTCGCTCGGATCGGGCTCGACGCTCGGCGCCGGCACGCTGATCGCGTTTGCGACCGCGCCGGGCGAGGTCGCGCTCGACGGCGAAGGCGCCAACAGTCCGTTCTCGGCGGCGCTGTCGCGCCATGTCGGCACGCCCGGCCTCGAGGTGCAGCAGATGCTGACCCGGGTCCGCGCCGAAGTCGTCGCCGCGACCAAGGGCAAGCAGGTGCCGTGGTCGAATTCGTCGCTGCTCGGCGAGGTCTATCTGGCGGAGCAGTGACACAGCGCTCTCCACGTCATTGCGAGCGCAGCGAAGCAATCCATGCCTCCATGCAGGGAAAAGATGGATTGCTTCGTCGCTTCGCTCCTCGCAATGACGGAGAATGCGGCCTTATTTCCCCCACACCTCGTTCGCGACCTCGACCGCGAGCCTGAGCTTGGCCCACTGCTCTTCCTCGGAGAGGATATTGCCCTCCTCGGTCGAGGCGAAGCCGCATTGCGGGGACACTGCGAGCTGCTCGATCGGAGCGAACTTCGATGCCTCTTCCAGCCGCCGCTTGATGTCGTCCTTCTTCTCGAGCTCGCCGAACTTCGAGGTGATGACGCCGACCACCACGACCTTGTTGCCCTTGGGCAGGAAGCGCAGCGGCTCGAAGCCGCCGGCGCGGTCGGAATCATATTCGAGGAAGTAGCCGTCGTAATTGGTGCCGGCCAGCAGGGTCTCGGCGACCGGCTCGTAGCCGCCGGAGGAGATCCAGGTCGAGCGGAAATTGCCACGGCAGACATGGGTCGTGATCACCATGTCGGACGGACGGTCGGCGATCGCGTAGTTGATGACCCGGGCGTAGATCTCCTGCAGGCCATCGGGATTGTCGCCGCGGTCGCGCGACTTCTGCAATTCCTCCTGCGAGCACAGATAGGCCCACACCGTGTCGTCGAATTGCAAATAGCGGCAACCGGCGTCGTAGAACGCCTTCACCGCCTTGCGATAGGTCTTGCCGAGGTCCTGATAGAATTCCTCGAGGTCCGGATAGACCTCCTTCGAGATCAGCTTGCGGCCGCCGCGGAAATGCAGCACCGCCGGCGAGGGGATCGTCAATTTCGGCGTGACGTGCGCCTGGTCGGCGTACTTCTTCAGGAACCTGAAGTGATCGAGCATCGGGTGATGATCGGAGAAATCCAGCTTGCCGATCACCCTGATGGCGTCGTGCCGGGTCTGCACGCCGGCGAACTGGATACCCATGTCGGGATGGAACAGCTCGCAACCGGTCAGATGGCTGAGGAAATCGAAGTGCCACCAGGAGCGGCGGAACTCGCCGTCGGTCGCAAGCTTCAGGCCGACCGAGGCCTGCTTGTGCACGACCTTCTCGATCTCCATGTCCTCGACCTTGCGCAGCTCGTCGGCCGAGATCTCGCCCTTCTCCAATCTGGCGCGGGCCTCCTTGATCTTCGGCGGCCGCAACAAGCTGCCGACCTCGTCGGCGCGGAACGGAGGCTTGGTTCGCTGCATGGTCAACTCCCGGACGTTTCTCATGTGCCTTCTAATGTGCCTTGGCCCCGGAGACGCCGAGGTGGCGCTCGAGGACGGAGGGATCGGCTTTCAGCGCGCTGCTTGCGGCATCGTGCACGATCGTGCCGCGTTCCAATATCACAACGCGGTCGGCCAGCCCCAGAATCTTTTGCGCGTTCTGCTCGACGATGATCGAGCAGATGCCACCCGAGCGCGTGATGGTTCCGATCGCCTTTAACAATTCCTCAACGATGATCGGCGCGAGGCCTTCGGTCGGCTCGTCGAGCAGCAGCACTTTCGGATTTAGGGTCAGCGCGCGGCCGATCGCCAGCATCTGCTGCTCGCCGCCGGACAGCTGGTTGCCGAAATTGCGCCGCCGCTCCTGCAGCCGCGGAAACATCTCGTATACCCGCTCGACCGTCCACGGCCCGGGCTGCGCCACCGCGGTCATGTTCTCTTCCACCGTCAGCGAGCGGAAGATGTTGCGCTCCTGCGGCACCCAGCCGATCCCGGCGCGGGCGCGCTGGTCGGGCCGCATCGCCGTGATGTCGCGGCCTGCGAGCGCGACGCTGCCACTGAGGCGCCTGACGATGCCGACGATCGAATTGATCAGCGTGGTCTTGCCGGTACCGTTGCGGCCGAGCAGCGCGAGCACCTGGCCCTCGGCAAGCGCCAGCGACATGTCGGGCAGCACCACCGCCTCGCCGTATCCGGCACGCAGGCCCTGGATGGAAAGAAGCTCAGGCATCGGCGGCCTCGCCGAGATAGACCGCCCTCACCTGCGGATCGCGCGCGACCTCATCGGGGGCGCCCTCGGTGAGCAGGCCGCCATTGACCAGCACCGAGATGCGGTCGGCGAAGGAAAACACGAGGTCCATGTCGTGCTCGATCAGCAGCACGGTGACGTCGCGCGGCAGTGCCGCCACCGCCGCAAGGATGTCGTGACGCTCGCTCTCGGGCACGCCGGCCGCGGGCTCGTCGAGCAGCAGCACCCGCGGCTTGGCGGCGATCGCGACCGCGATCTCGAGCAGGCGCTGCTTGCCATAGGGCAAGGTCGAGGTGGGCTCCGTCATCACGTCGAGCAGATGGAAGCGCGACAGTATCTCGGCGATCTCGGCATTGACGTCGCTCCGCGTTCCCATCCGTCGCCACCAGTCGCCGCCGCGCCCCATCCGTTCGGAGACCGCAAGCCCGATGGTTTCGAGCGGGGTCAGGTCGCGATAGAGCTGGTTGATCTGGAACGTGCGCGACAGCCCGCGCAGCACCCGCTTGTGGACGGAAAGGCCGGTGATGTCGCTGCCTTCGAGCAGGATGCGCCCGCTGTTCGGCGTTAGCACGCCGGTCAGCTGATTGATGACGGTGGTCTTGCCCGCGCCGTTCGGCCCGATCAGCGCGTGGCGCGCGCCCTGCATCACCTTCAGCGAAAGATCGCGGGTGACGCGAAGGGCGCCGAAGGATTTTTCGAGGCCGCGTGTTTCCAGCGCGATCGTCATGACGCGTCGCTCTCCGGCACGGCAACGGCGGCCTTGCGGCCGGCGAACTGGCGGATGATCAGGTTGGGCATGAACAGCACCCAGCGATGGATGCGCGCGCGGCCGACCAGCACGATCACGACCAGCACGAGGCCGATCCAGAACAGCCAGTATTGCGGGGTGATGCTCTGAAACAGCTCCTGCAGCATCTTGAACACGACGGCGCCGATCAGGCCGCCATAGAGATAGCCGGTGCCGCCGATCACGAGCATAAGCATCAGGTCGGCGGAGCGCTCAAAGGAAAACACGTCGAGCGAGGCGAGCGCCGTGGTCTGGGTGAACAGCGCGCCGCCGATCCCGGCATAGAAGGCCGCGAGCGTATAGACCGCGATCAGGCGACGGTTGACCGGCACGCCGATCGCGGCCGCGCGCAGCGGATTGTTCTTGATCGCGCGCAGCGACAGGCCGAACGGCGAATGCACAATGCTTCGGGCCAGCAGGAACAGGATGAAAAGCACGATCAGCGAGTAGAAGAACCCGGTCTTGCCGAACATGTCGAAGGTGAACAGACCAAGGATCGGCTGCATCTCGATGCCCTGCAGCCCATCGGTGCCGCCGGTGATGTTGGAGAAGCGCTCGGCAAGCGCTTCCAGCAGCAACGCGATGCCGAGCGTCACCATCAACCGCGTCAGGTCGACGCCGCGGATGACCAGGAAGCTGGTCAGGAAGCCGAGCACCGCCGCGACCAGACCGGCGGCGACCAGCGCTATGACGGGCTCGTTGATGATGCCGTGCAGCGCCAGCAAGCCGGCGGAATAGGCGCCGACGCCGAAAAAGGCCGCGTGGCCGAGCGAGACGATGCCGGCGTAGCCGAGGATCAGGTCGAGCGACAGCGCGAACAGGCCGAGCCGCACGATGTCGGTCATGATCAAATAGCGCGACGGGAACAGGAAGGCGCAGGCGAGCGCCAGCGCCCAGAACGCGACCTCGCTGACCCGCCAGCGCGCGCTGGCCATCGCGTGAGTGGAAACGTCTGATAGCGCCGTCATGACCGCCTCACCGTGCCGCGGTACGGCCGAACAGGCCGTTCGGACGCCAGAGCAGGATCACGATCATAACAGTGTAGATCACGAAGGGGCCGAGCTTCGGCACGTAATACTTGCCGGCGACGTCGGCGATGCCGAGCAGCAGCGACGCCAGGAACGGTCCGGTGATCGAGGACGAGCCGCCGACGGTGACGACGATCAGGAAGTAGATCATGAATTTCAGCGGGAAGTACGGATCGAGCCCGAGGATCTCCGCACTCAGCGCGCCGCCGAGGCCAGCGAGGCCGCAGCCGAACGCAAAGGTGAAGGCGAACACCTGCGGCACGTTGATGCCGAGCCCGATCGCAGCGCGCGGATCGTCGACCGAGGCGCGCAGCCGGCTGCCGAACCGGGTCTTGGCGAGGATCAGTTGCAGCGCCAGCGTGAGCAGGCCGCAGATCACGACGATCATCAGCCGGTAACGGCCGATGCCGACGCCGAACAGGTCAATCTGGCCCTCCAGCGCCGCCGGCAGCTTGATGAAGACCCGCGACGATCCCATGATGTAGTCGACCGCCGCCACCGACATGAACACCAGGCCGATCGAGAACAGCACCTGATCGAGATGGCTGCGGCTATAGAGATGGCGGTACAGCGTGCGCTCCAGCGCGATGCCGATCACCGCGCTGCCGACAAAGGCGAGCGGCAGGCCTGCGAAGAACGGCCAGCCGGAATTATTCACCAGCACGGCACAGATATAGCCGCCGGCCATCGCGAAGGCGCCATGCGCGAGGTTGACGAAATTCATCAGCCCGAGCGTCACCGCAAGCCCGCAGGCGAGCACGAACAGCAGCATGCCGTAAGCGACGCCGTCGAACAGGTTGGTGAGGATAGAGGCCATGGAGTCAGCTTAGCCGTGAGGACGCAACAAGAACAACAGCTCGAACGTCAAGGTCATCGTCATGGCTGGGCCTGTCCCGGCCATCCCCGTCTTTCTGCTCGCCGGGAAGAAAAGACGTGGATGCCCGGCACACATGCGCGAAGACGCGCTTCGCGCTTTTGGCCGCGCATGACGTGGTGAGGGCCGGAGCGCACGCCGCCGATGACGATGCTATTTCTTGGTCTTGCCGGAATCCTTGACGGCCTCGAAGGTCGCGAACTCGACATTGTAGAGCTCGCCGTCGACCTTCTCGACCTTGCGGATATAGATGTTCTGCACGATGTCGCGGGTTTCCGGATCGATCGAGATCGGGCCGCGCGGGCTCTCCCACTTCATGCCCTTCATCGCCTCGATCAGCTTGTCGCCGTCGGTCGCACCATTGGTCTTCTTCAGCGTCTCGTAGATCAGATGGATGCCGTCATAGCCGCTGACCGCCATGAAGCCCGGGCGGTTGCCGAACGCCTTCTTGTAGGCGGCGACGAACTCCTTGTTCATCGCGGACGGATGGGCGGCCGAATAGAGATGCGCCGTCACCGCGCCGAGCGGGGCATCGCCCATGTTGTTGAGCAGATCGTCGTCCATGACGTCGCCGGGTCCGATCACCCTGATGCCGCTCTTGTCGAGCCCGCGCTCGGCATATTGCTTCATGAAGTTGCCGCCCTGCCCCGCCGGCACGAATACGAACATCGCGTCGGGCTTGGAATCCTTCATGCGCTGCAGGAACGGCGCGAAGTCCGGATTGGCGAGCGGGACCTTGACCTCTTCGACGATCTCGCCGCCGCCGGCTGTGAAGTGCTGCTTGAAGAAGGTCAGCGCATCGTTGCCGGGCGCGTAGTCGGAGGTCAGCGTCGCGACCTTCTTGATGCCGTTCTTCACCGCCCAGTCGCCGATGATGGTGGAGGACTGCGCCAGCGTGAAGCTGGTACGCACGATATAGGGCGAACGCTCGGTGATGATGGAGGTGCCGGCCGCCATCACGACTTCCGGGATCTTGGCCTGCGTCGCCAGCGGCGCCGCAGCGAGCGCCGCGGGCGTCACGCCGAAGCCGGCGATGAAATTGACCTTGTCGTTGACGATCAGTTCCTGCGCGAGCCGCTTGGTGTTGTCCGGCACCGCGGCGTCGTCCTTCAGGATGATCTCGATCTTCTTGCCGGCGACGGTGTCGCCGTTCTGCTGCATGTAGAGCTTGATGGCGTTATCGATCTGCTTGCCGGTCGACGCCTGACCGCCGGTCATCGGCAGAATCAGCCCGATCTTGACGACGTCGTCCGCCCACGCCGGCACGCTGGCACACAACCCGGGAAGCACGGCCGAAGCGGCGCCCCACAGCAACATTTTGCGACGATTGAACATCGACGTCCCTCCCCCTTCCGCTGTTCTGCATCGAGCCTTGGTCCCCGGCTCTTGCCTTGTTTTAACTCAAGCATGCACGGCCAAGCCGCAACGCGACAAGGCGTCTCCCCGTGCCCTCTGTCAATCGGACGATGGACGTGTGCCGCGCGCGACGCGATCGGGTCTGGTTGCAGAGACAAGTATCAAGATACCAATATCGGTCCACAAGACTCAATGCCTCCGCGAGAAGCGGTCTCGCGTATTCAAGGCCGCCGCCGGCTCGATTCATTTGTACGATCGTACAAACGCAGCGACAATGTCAACAAACAAGCACAATTGCAGCCGAACGGTCGCGCCCGAGATCATCATCCATAAAGACCAGGGCTGTATCCTGCTTCCCATGCCAATCGTCTCGCGTCCCATCGCTGTCCTGACTGCCCTCGCGCTCGCGGCCGGCGCGCTCGGGGGATGCAGCTCCATGAACCAGAAGCTCTCGGCCGGCATGGCCGATACCATTCCATCCTGGGCCGGCGGCCTGCCGGCGGATGCGCCGCCGCGGCCGGGCACCCCCGAATACGACAAGTTCATGCGGGATCGGGAACGCAAGCGGCTGATGCCTGCGGCCCAGCGCGGCGACGAAGCGAAGCCGGCAACCGCACCGCAGGACGCGGCCCGCTGAGCGCACGGTCGGCCGGCCGCAGAGCCCGCCTTGTGCGGGCCGAGTGAAGCGCGGATCAGTCCACGAACACCACGGCCTTGCGTCCGTTGAGGATGACGCGATCGGCGAGATGGTAGCGGATCGCGCGCGCCAGCACCCGGCGCTCGATGTCGCGCCCCTTGCGCACAAGATCCTCAGGCGTGTCGCGATGGCTGATACGCTCGACGTCCTGGTCGATGATCGGCCCCTCGTCGAGATCGCTCGTGACGTAATGCGCCGTGGCGCCGATCAGCTTGACGCCGCGCTCATGCGCCTGATGGTAGGGCCTGGCGCCCTTGAAGCCCGGCAGGAAGGAATGATGGATGTTGATGCAGCGGCCCGACAGCCGCGCCGACATCTCGTCCGACAGGATCTGCATGTAGCGGGCCAGCACCACGAGATCGGTCTTGGTGTCCTGGGCCAGCTTCCACACCGCGTCTTCCTGCTGCCGCTTGGTCTCCTTGGTCACCGGCAGATGATGGAACGGGATATCGCCGAAATCGAGCGAGCCATAGGTCTCGCGCGGATGGTTGGAGACGATCGCGGTCGGGATCATCTCGAGCTCGCCGGTGCGCCAGCGGTAGAGGATGTCGACCAGGCAATGATCGGACTTCGACACCAACAGCATCACCCGGCGGCGGCTGGCGCGATCGCGCATCTGCCATTCCATGCCGAAACGTTCGGCGATCGCGGCAAAGCCGGTCTGCAGCGCCGCGAGCTCGACCGCGAGGTCGGCCGCGGTGAACACCACGCGCATGAAGAACTTGCCGGTCTCCACGTCATCGAACTGCTGGGCGTCCAGGATGTTCTGGCCGTTATGGGCAAGAAACGTCGAGACCGCCGAGACGATCCCCGGACGGTCCGGACAGGACAGGGTCAAAACGAATTGATGATCGGGCATGCCAATTGACCAAAGCTTGAGCAGATTGGTGGAACGGTCATTTCGGCCCCCGTCTACACCGCAGGCGGCCTTGCGCCAATCCCGGTGCGGGGGTCAAATCGAACAAATGACGACAATGTTTGTTAGGGACCATCATGGCTGAACGGCTGAACGGCTACCGCATCCTGATCCTCGAGACGCGCGAGGAGGCGCAGTTTTCCCGCCTGCTCGCCGAACAGGGCGCCGACGTGCTGCAATGCCCGATGTTCACCATCCACGATGCGCCTGATCCGGCGCCGATCGTGGCCTGGATTCGCCGCGCCATCGAACAGCCGCTCGACGACCTCGTGCTGATGACCGGCGAAGGCCTGCGCCGGCTGATGAAAGTCGTGCGCCGGATCAGCGTCGAGCGGGAGTTCGGCGATAGCCTCGCCAAGGCGCGCAAATTCGCTCGCGGCCCCAAACCCGGCCGGGCACTGCGCGAGATCGGCCTGGAACCGCAAATGACGACCGAGAAGCCAACCTCGGAAGGCGTCGCCGAGATGCTGTCGAAGCTCGACCTGACCGGCCATCGGCTCGGCCTGCAGCTCTATCCGGACAAGGATCACGCCAGCCTGATCGGCGCGATCAAGGCACAGGGCGCCGAGGTCGATACGGTGCTGCCCTATGTCTATGACGCTCAGGCCGCCGACGCCAACATCGTCACCGCGATCGAGGAGATGGCGCAGGGCCGCATCGACGCGATCGCTCTGACCAATCTCGGCCAGGTCCGCCGCCTGATCGAGGTGGCACGGGCGCGCGGTTGCGAGGACAGGTTACGCGAGGGATTCGAGCGTACGCCGATCGCGTCGGTCGGACCGGCGGTATCGGACGAACTCAAGTCCCAAGGCCTGCGCACCGACATCTACCCGGCCGAAGACGCCTTCTTCATGCGGCCGCTGATATCGGCGATGGCGGCGGCGCTTTCAAAGAATCCGCCGCGCGCGACGGCGCGAAGCTAGTGTCCCGAATCCGAAGTTCGCATCATTTGCCGCACCTTCGGAGCGAACTTCGGATTCGATAAAGACACTAGGAAACTTATGATTCTAGTGTGCTTTATGAATGCGAAGTTCGTGAAAGTGGCTGCCGCGAAATCGCACGAACTTCGCATTCAGCACACTAGAACCTTTTCCGTTCCGATCGAATCGGAACGGAGCTCTAGATTCCAGTTTTGACGCGTTTTCTTCACGCGAACCGGCGTCCATTTCGCTCGAAAACGCTCTAATCAACCTTGGCGCCGGCGAACTTGACCACCTTGCCCCATTTCTCGGTCTCGTCGGCCACCAGTCTGCCGAAGTCGGCAGCCGAGCCCGGCAGCATGATCGCGCCGATCTCGGTAAAGCGCGCCTTGGCCTTGGGATCGGCGAGGATTTCATTGACGGCCTTGTTAAGCCTGTCGACGATTTCAGGCGGCGTGTTCTTCGGCGCCGCGAGGCCGTACCAGGCGCTCGCCTCGTAACCCGGCAGGAAGTCGGCGACCGGCGGCAGGTCCGGAAGCACGTCCGAACGGGTCGTGCTGGTGACCGCAAGTCCGCGCAGCTTGCCGGATTTGACGTGCTCGGCGCAGGTCGGAAGATTGTCGAACATCACTTGCATCACGCCGGACAGCATATCGGTGAGCGCCGGCGCGCCGCCCCGGTAGGGCACGTGCTGCATGTTGATGCCGGTCAGCATCTTGAACAGTTCGCCCGACATGTGGATCGTCGAACCGTTGCCTGAGGACGCCATGTTGAGCTTGCCGGGATTGGCCTTTGCATAGGCGATCAATTCGGGAATCGACTTGATCGGCAGCGAGGGGTGCACCACCACGACGTTGGGAAAGCGAATGATGCCCGCGATTGGCTCCATCTCGCGCATGAAATCGAACGTCAGCTTCTGGTAGAGCGTCGCATTGATCGCATTGGCCGGCGCGACCAGCAGCAGCGTGTACCCATCGGGCGCCGCGCGCAGCGCCTGCTCGGTGGCGATGTTGGTCCCGCCGCCCGGCCGGTTCTCGACAATGAAGGATTGCCCGAGCTTTTCCGACAGCCACTGTCCCATCAGGCGCGCCGTCAGGTCCGCTGAACCGCCGGGCGTATAGCCGATCACGAGGCGAACCGGCCGCGCCGGATAGGCCTCGGCAATAGCTTTTCCAAATGTGAGCGGAAGCGCAGCCGTAGCGGCTGCAAGTTGCAGGAACTGGCGGCGTAGAACCTTCATGATGTCTCCTCCGACGCACTGGCGGCTCTTGCGGCACGCTTGGGTACGCGCATCCTAGCCGCGCGGCGTTGCCAAGCCGACAGATATTCTCAGTCGGAGGGCGGGAGGTTCACGGCGTCACTTCGTCTCGCGCAGATAGGCCTGGTACGCGAGGGCGATGCCATCCTCGAGCGAGGTGGTGGTGGCGCCCAGCCGAGCCTCGCCAGCCGGCCGACGTCGAGCAGCTTGACGCGGCGTGCCGTCCGGGCGCGACGTGTCGAAGCTGATCTCGCCGCGATAGCCCACGGCGGCCGCGACGACGCGCGCGAACTCGGCGATGGTGATGTCCTCGCCGGTGCCGATATTGACCAGTTCGGGCGAGGAATAGGTGGTCTTCATCAGATGGATGCAGGCGTCGGCGAGATCGTCAACATAGAGGAATTCGCGGCGCGGCGTGCCGTTGCCCAGACCACGACGTTGCCGGCGCCCGAAACTTTGGCCTCGGCTGCTGCGGCCGGCCTCGGCAAACGCCAGCTCGACGAACTCGCGGACCGACCGCGTCTCGCTAATCGCGAGAACGTAGTCGCCGGACTCGTCGACCTGCAGGATCCTGATAGAATTGCGTTTCCTTTTCCATGCCGACGATGAGTATCGCCTCCAGCAGCTGCAGCACGCCGATCGCGTCGGCATTCGCGGTGTATTCCGAGCTCTCGAAACGGAGCTGGACGAGGTTTTTGGGCCACGAGGTTGTGTATTCTAGGTCGGGGCCGGACCTGCTGCACTAGGTGGATCAGAATGGTCGAATCCGTCATGTCACCATAGTGCATCAGGAACTGCACGTTGCCGGCAGGCAGGTCCTGGTGGAGATGGCCGACGCGGGACCGGCGCTTGATCCCGTGCACGGTGTAGCCGAGACCGAGCAGATATTCGGCAAGATACACGCGATCCTGCCCGGCCACGCCGGTGATCAGCGCAACGGGCCCCCTTTGAATTCTGAGTCGCCATGTCATCTCCAGTAAGCGCGAAAACCGCGCGATCGCGACGAGGCCGGCCTGTAGCATCCAGCCTGCCCCGAAGTCTCAAGTCTATTGGCTTAATCCTTTGAAATCAGGACTTTAGGTCTGCGAAAACGGCTCAATGCGCCCGGAACCCGTCACTCGCCATAGTGCCGCAGGCGGTCGAGGTTGAGGATGGTCACCCCGCCATATTCGAGCCGCAACAGCCCTTCGCGCTCGAGCCGCTTCAGGCACTGGTTGGCGTTCTGCCGGGAGATTCCCGACAGCGCCCCGATCTCCTCCTGGGTGATCTCGAGGTGCAGCGTCAGGTCGGGATAGAGAATCGGATTGAACAGCGAGGCGATCGAGCGCGCCAGCCGCGCCGTGGCGTCCAGCGTGCGGCCATATTCGAGCAGCGCGATGAACTGGCCGAGCCGCTCATTGAGCGAGCCGACCAGGAATCGGTTGAAGCCGACACTGTTCTCGAACAGCCAGACGAAGGTCCGGCGATCCATCATCGCCAGTCGGGTGTCGCGCAGCGCGACCACATCGTAGCGCCGGGGCTCATTCTTGAGCACGGTCCCCTCGCCGAACCACGCGCCTGCGGTGAGGCCCGCGAAACTCGCCGCCTTGCCGCCGCGCGAGACGATGCCCATGCGCGCCAGGCCGGTGACGATGCCGGTCCAGTACTGGAAATTGTCGCCGCGCATGAAGATGAATTCGTTGGCGCGATAGGATTTCTCGGAAATGCCGGCCCGTGCGATTTCGATTTCTTGCTCGCTCAATTCGCGCGACCAGGCCGCGATGCGCCTCAGGTAATCAGCAGCAATCATTCTAGCGACGGCATCCCACCCCAAGATACTGCAACGATATTGCACCGCAGCAACGCCGTGCGCGAAGCCAGGGACCCGGGGCCTGGAATGCCAGCGAAAATTCCTGACCAAATGTCGGGCACATGACAATTCAACCTATCGCTTTCTCGTATTCAGAGCCACCTCGCGTAACGTCGCGCAGCTCCTCGATGGATCGCTGAAGGCGGACAACGCGAGAGACGGGCTTGCAGGCGGGTGCGGCGTTACCGCCGCATGATGCCGGCGATCGGGTCAAGCGGCTCCCGAACGCCGGCATCATTAGTCGGATGGTCTCCCTTCGGCGGTCCATGTAAGATCGAAAAAAGATCGAAGCGAAGATAAAGAGCGCGCCAAAGCGCCGTATCTGGAGGGAACAGGGTGGCTAATAGTCTCGAGGTGCGCGGAGTCTCATTGCGCTTTGGCGGCGTCCGCGCGCTGACCGAAGTGAGCTTCGGCGTCAACGAGGGCGAGCTGTTCTCCATCATCGGCCCGAACGGCGCAGGCAAGACCTCGATCGTCAACTGTATCTCCGGCCGCTACCGGCCGACCGAGGGCCAGCTGCTCTATCGCGGCCAGGACATTACCGGCCTCAACCCGAACGCGCGGCCCCGGCTCGGCATCGGCCGGACCTTCCAGAACCTCGCGCTGTTCCACCACATGAGCGTGCTCGACAACATCATGGTCGGCCGCCATCACCTCCTGAAGAACAACTTCATCACGGGATCGCTGTACTGGCTGACCGGCGCGCGCCGCGAGGAGCTGGAGCACCGCCGCAAGGTCGAGGAGATCATCGACTTCCTCGATCTGCAATCAGTGCGCAAGGCGACCGCCGGCACCCTGCCTTACGGCCTGCGCAAGCGCGTCGAGCTCGCCCGCGCGATGGCGCTCGAGCCGCAACTGATCCTGCTCGACGAGCCGATGGCCGGCATGAACTTCGAAGAGAAGGAAGACATGGCGCGCTACATCGTCGATCTCAACGAAGAGTTCGGCATGACGGTGATGATGATCGAGCACGACATGGGCGTCGTGATGGACATCTCCCACCGCGTCATGGTGCTCGACTTCGGCCGCAAGATCGCCGAGGGCGATCCGGCCACCGTGCTCGCCGATCCCCACGTCAAGCGCGCCTATCTCGGCGAGGAAGACGAAGTGCTGGTCGATCCCGACGACAAGCCCGCGGTGCGGGAGAGCGCCGCATGATGGACTATGCCGGTCGCGCCTCGCAGGCCGATACCTTTCCCAAGATGCTGCGCCTGAACGCGAGGGAGCACGGCCAAGAGATCGCGCTGCGCGAGAAGGATTTCGGGCTGTGGCGCGAATTCACCTGGAACGACTACCAGACCCGCACCCATGATTTCGCGCTCGGCATGGTCGAGCTCGGGCTTGGCCGCGGCGACGTGATCGGCATCATCGGCGACAACCGGCCGGACTGGGTCGCCGCCGAGATCGCGGCCCACGCGATCGGCGCGATGAGCCTCGGTCTTTATCGCGACGTGCTGGACGAGGAAGCCGCCTATCTCCTGACCTATGGCGAGGCCAAGCTGGTCTTCGCCGAGGACGAGGAACAGGTCGACAAGCTGCTCGGCCTGGCCGATCGCGTGCCCCACCTCAAGCACATCGTCTATTCCGACCCGCGCGGCATGCGCAAATACGACGATCCGCGATTGATGGAGGCGAGCAAGCTCGTTGCGCTGGGCCGCGACCGCGCCGCGCGCGAGCCTGGGCTCTACGAGCGACTGGTCGACACTACGAAGGGCGAGGACGTCGCGATCCTCTGCACCACCTCGGGCACGACGGCCAACCCGAAGCTTGCGATGCTCTCGGCCGGGCGCGTGCTGCAGCACTGCGCGACCTATCTCGCCTTCGATCCGAAGGGACCGGACGACGAATATGTCTCGGTGCTGCCGCTGCCCTGGATCATGGAACAGATCTACGCGCTGGGCAAAGGGCTGCTCTCCCGGATGAAGGTCAACTTCGTCGAAGAGCCCGACACCATGATGCACGATTTCCGCGAAATCGCGCCGACCTTCGTGCTGTTCGCGCCGCGGGTTTGGGAATCGATCGCGGCCGACGTCCGCGCCGGGGTGATGGACGCCTCGCCGTTCAAGCAGCGGCTCTATGATCTCGGCATGAAGACCGGGCTGGCGGCGCTTGCCGAGGGCAAGCGCTCTGTGTTCGCCGACCAGCTCTTGTTCCGTGCGCTGCGCGACCGGCTCGGCTTCACGCGGCTGCGCTCGGCGGCGACCGGCGGCGCGGCGCTCGGACCGGATACCTTCAAGTTCTTCCAGGCGATGGGCGTGCCGCTGCGCACGCTGTACGGCCAGACCGAGCTGCTCGGCGCCTACACGCTGCATCCCGAAGGCAAGGTCGATCCCGACACCACCGGCGTGCCGATGGCCGAAAACATCGAGATCCGCATCGACAATGCCGACGTCAACGGCGTCGGCGAGATTGTGGTGCGGCATCCCAACATGTTCCATGGCTATTACAAGAACCTCGAAGCATCGGTCGCCGACATTAAGGACGGCTGGATGCATTCGGGCGATGCCGGCTACTACAACGACAACCGGCAGCTTGTCGTGATCGACCGCATCAAGGATCTCGCAGAGACCTCGCGCGGCGAGCGCTTCTCGCCGCAATATATCGAGAACAAGCTGAAGTTCTCGCCCTATGTCGCCGAGGCGGTGGTGCTCGGCGCCGGCCGCGACGCGCTCGCCGCGATGATCTGCATCCGCTACTCGATCATCTCGAAATGGGCGGAGAAGAACCGGATCTCGTTCACGACCTACACCGACCTGTCCTCGCGGCCCGAAGTCTATGCGCTGCTCAAGAAAGAGGTCGAGACGGTCAATGCCACCCTGCCGCCGGCGCAACGCATCTCGCGCTTCCTGCTGCTCTACAAGGAGCTCGATGCCGACGACGGCGAGCTGACCCGTACCCGAAAAGTCCGCCGCGGCGTCATCAACGAGAAATACGCCGACATCATCGATGCGATCTACCGTGGCAAGGCCAGAATCCCCGTCGACACCGTGATCCGCTTCCAGGACGGCTCGACGCAGCGCGTCCGCACCACGCTCGAGGTCGTCGACCTCGGCCGCGCCGTGATCGCGGAGGCCGCGGAATGACACCGTCGATGACCGCTTGCTCGATCGTCATGCGCGGGCTTGACCCGCGCATCCATCCCCTTCGCAAGGACAGCTTTCTTGCGCGATGGATCGCCGGGTCAAGCCCGGCGATGACGAACCACAAATTCGGCGAGACCCCATGAACACCCAGTTCCTGATCCAGCTGATCGTCAACGGCCTCGTGGTCGGCACGCTTTACGGCGTGGTCGCGATGTCGTTCGTGCTGATCTACAAGGCGACGCAGGTCGTGAACTTCGCGCAGGGCGAATTGCTGCTTGTCGGCGCCTGGGTGTGCTGGGCGCTGCTGACGAAGTATCAGGTGCCGTTCTGGGTCGGCATGCCGATCACGCTGGTCTTCATGTTCATCTTCGGCATCGCGATCCAGGTCGTGATCCTGCGTCCGATGATCGGCGAGCCCATCATCTCCGTGATCATGGTGACGATCGGCCTGTCGACGGTGTTCCAAGCCGCGCTGAAGTGGATCTTCGGCGTCAACCCGCAGCCGTTCCCGCGCGTGTTCCAGAGCCAGTCGGTCAGCCTGTTCGGGCTGCAGATCCAGACCGTCTATGTCATGAGCCTCGTGGTCTCGCTCGCCATGATGGTCGGCATGGCCTGGTTCTTCCGCGCCTCCAAATACGGCCTTGCGATGCGCGCCACCGCCTTCAACCAGCAGGTCGCGCAGTCGCTCGGCATTTCCGTCAAGAACGTGTTCGCCATGGCGTGGGCCATCTCGGCCACCGTCTCGGCGGTCGCCGGTGTCGTGGTCGCGGTGGTCAACGGCGTGTCGTCCGGCCTCTCCGCCTACGGCATCAAGGTGTTTCCGGCCGCGATCCTGGGCGGGCTCGACTCGGTCGGCGGCGCCGTGCTCGGTGGCATCATCATCGGGCTGTTGGAAAACGTCGCCCAGTATGTCGACAGCCAGTACCTGCACTGGGGTAATCTCTACGAGATCGCGCCGTTCTACGTCCTGATCATCATCCTGATGATCAAGCCGTACGGCCTGTTCGGCACCAAGGATATTGAGCGGGTCTGATCAATGGCGACAAGCACACTCATCCCCTCGGGCGATTTCCGCACCAGCTATGCGGCCGACACCACGATCTTCCCGACCGCGACCAGCCGCAATTTCGCGATCCTCGGCATCGTGCTGGCCTGCTTCGCGCCAATGCTGCTGTCCAACTACCTGCTCTCGATCGCGATCCAGATCGGCATCTTCGCGATCGCGGCCCTCGGCCTCAACGTCCTGGTCGGCTTCACCGGCCAGATCTCGATCGGCCACGCCGCGTTCTTCCTGTTCGGCGCGTTCACCTCGGCCTACATCTCCAACAACGCGCCGATCCCGGTGTTCTTTGCCATCCCCCTCGCCGGCGTCGTCACGGCGCTGGTCGGCCTGATCTTCGGCGTGCCGGCGGCGCGGCTGAAGGGACTCTATCTCGTGATCGCGACGCTCGCCGCGCAGTACATCCTGCTCGACTTCTTCTCGCGCGCCGAATGGTTCTCGGGCGGCTCGGTGCCCGCCAGCGCCAATCCGTTCTCGATCTTCGGCTACACCCTGCGCGGCGACCGGCAATATTTCTACGTCGTGCTCGCCTACATGGTGATCAGCTATTTGCTGGTCACCAATCTGATGCGCACCCGCGACGGCCGCGCGCTGGTCGCGATCCGCGATCACTATCTCTCGGCCGAGATCATGGGCATCAACCTCACCAAGTACCGGACGCTATCGTTCGGGCTTGCCGCCTTCTTTGCCGGCATCGCCGGCGCGCTCTACGCGCACTATCAGCTCGTGGTCTCGCAGGAAGGCTTTGGCATCGAGCGCTCGGTGTTGTTCCTCGCCATGGTCATCATCGGCGGCACCGGCTCGGTGATGGGCACGCTTATGGGCACGGCCTTCGTGGTGCTGCTGCCGGAATCGATGGAATGGCTGAGCGCCTGGCTGAAGGGCGGCGCCATCGACAAGGCGCTGCAGCTCAACAACAACATCACCTTCCTGCGCGAGATCGCGATCGGCCTGATCATCATTGGTTTCTTGATGTTCGAGCCAGACGGCCTCGCGCATCGCTGGCGGCAAATCAAGGCTTACTGGAAGCTCTACCCGTTCTCGCATTGACGCAAGGCACGGAACGCAACTCAAAATTCGGTTCAACGAATAAGCTGGAGGAAAGCAAAAATGACGATTAGATCCCTTTTGAGCTCGGTCTCCGTTGCGCTGCTGATCAGCAGCGCGGCCGCCACCGCACAGGCGCAGATCGCCATCGGCCATCTGCAGGACCTCTCGGGCGGCACGTCCGACGTCGGCACCCCCTATGGCCAGGGCGTCGCCGACACCTTCGCCTGGGTCAACAAGAATGGCGGCGTCGGCGGCAAGCAGCTCAATGTCGACAGCAACGACTATGGCTACCAGGTGCCGCGCGCCATCGCGCTGTACAAGAAGTGGTCGGCGCCTGACGGCAAGGTCGCGGCGATCATGGGCTGGGGCACGGCGGATACCGAGGCCCTCACCGGCTTCCTGGCGCAGGACAAGATCCCGGACATCTCCGGCTCCTACGCCGCCGCGCTGACCGATCCGGAAGGCACCAGCGGCAAGGCCAAGCCCGCGCCGTACAATTTCTTCTACGGCCCGAGCTACTCTGACTCGATGCGCGCTATGCTGACCTGGGCCGCCGAGGACTGGAAGGCCAAGGGCAAGCCCGGCAAGCCGAAATTCGTCCACATGGGCGCCAACCATCCGTATCCGAACGCACCGAAGGCGGCCGGTGAAGCGCTGGCGACCGAGCTCGGCTTCGAGGTGCTGCCGCCGCTGGTGTTCGCGCTGTCGCCCGGCGACTACTCGGCGCAGTGTCTCAGCCTGAAGAGCTCGGGCGCAAATTATGCCTATCTCGGCAACACGGCGGCCTCCAACATCTCGGTGCTGAAGGCCTGCAAGACCGCCGGCGTCGATGTCCAGTTCCTCGGCAATGTCTGGGGCATGGACGAGAACGCGGCCAAGACCGCCGGCGACGCAGCCGACGGCGTCATCTTCCCGCTCCGCACGGCGGTGAGCTGGGGCGGCAACGCGCCCGGCATGAAGACGGTGATGGAAATCTCCAAGATGTCCGATCCGTCCGGCAAGGTCTATCGGCCCGTGCACTACATCGCCGCGGTCTGCAGCGCGCTCTATCTGAAGGAAGCCCTCGACTGGGCCGCCAAGAACGGCGGCGCCACCGGCGAGAACGTCGCCAAGGGCTTCTACCAGAAGAAGGATTGGGTGCCGGCCGGCATGGACGGCGTCTGCAATCCGTCGACCTGGACCGAGAAGGATCACCGCCCGACCACGAAGGTCGACCTGTATCGCTCGAGGATCTCGGGCGCGACCGATGGCGACATCAACGACCTGATGGGCAAAGGCACGATCAAGCTCGAGAAGGTGAAGACCGTCGACCTGCCGCGCAAGCCGGAATGGTTTGGGTGGTGAGGCGGCAGCCGAACACGTCCACACATCGTCATGCGCGGGCTCGACCCGCGCATCCATCAAGCGAAGACGTATTCCGATCGATGGATTGCCGGATCAAAGGCGAGCGGAAGCGACGCCGTCCTTCGGACGGCTATGCCCGGCAATGATGTCGAAGGGTAACACAGGCCATGAACGAAACCCTCGAAGCCACCCGCCCGGTGCCGACGGCCGTCCCGCCGCCGCCGCTACTCAGCGTCAACAACGTCGAGGTCGTCTATGACGACGTCATCCTGGTGCTGCGCGGCCTCAGCCTCGAAGTGCCGAAGGGCGCGATCGTGGCGCTGCTCGGCGCCAACGGCGCCGGCAAGTCGACCACGCTGAAGGCGATCTCCGGCCTGCTCAAGACCGAGGACGGCGAGGTCACCCGCGGCGAGATCCTGTTTGAGGGCCAGCGCATCAACGGCATCGATCCGGACAAGATCGTCCGCCGCGGCATCTTCCAGGTGATGGAAGGCCGCCGCATCGTCGCCGATATGACGTCGCTGGAGAACCTGCGGCTCGGCGCCTTCACCCGGCGCGACGGCGAGGTCTCCGATGACATCGACATGGTGTTCAAGTATTTCCCGCGCCTGAAGGAGCGCACCGGCCTCGCCGGCTATCTCTCCGGCGGCGAGCAGCAGATGCTCGCGATCGGCCGCGCGCTGATGGCGCGCCCGAAGATGATCCTGATGGACGAGCCGTCGATGGGACTGTCGCCTCTGCTCGTCAAGGAAGTGTTCGCGATCATCAAGGAGATCAACCGCGATCTCGGCGTCACGATCCTCCTGGTCGAGCAGAATGCGCGCGCAGCGCTCTCGGTCGCGAGCCATGGCTACATCATGGAACAGGGCAAGGTCGTGCTCGACGGCTCCGCCGACGAGCTGCGCGACAATGAGGACGTCAAGGAATTCTACCTCGGCGGCGCCGGCGACCAGCGCAAGAGCTTCAAGAACCTGAAGAGCTTCAAGCGGCGCAAGCGCTGGCTGTGAGGATAGCGAGCGTTTTCGGGCGGAGTTGCGTGTGCAGAAAACGCGTCAGACCAGGAAGGCGGTTCTATCCGAGCACCTGCTCGGCTTCAGTAACCGCGCAGAGCACATGATAGAACGACGACGCCGGGATCGTGTCGACCAGCGAATTGCCGTTACGGTCGAACTGGTCGTACCAGCCGCCCGCCACGGGATGGCTGAGATAGTGCCGCTCGAGCAGCACCAGCGCCGCACGCGCCTCGTCCGCCGCGCCGGCTTCGCCCGACTCGGCCTGCGCGATCCAGGCCTTCGCCAGCTCGCTTTGCGGCCACAACCGCCGTGTGTGGCGACGGATGTTCCCCTCGTTGTCGCCCTCGTCGACCAGGCAGCCGGTAGCCGCATCGCGATAGCGCAGCGCCGACGCCAGCAGCTCGCCGCGCGGGCGCCCGGTCGGGCAGCCAGTAATCCGCTCAAATCCCTTCAGCAGCCAGACCCATTCCACGAGATGCCCGGGTTCGACGCTGACCGGCAGGATCTTCGACCAGTCGTCCTCGAAATACTCGCCAAGGGTGCGCGTTTGCTTATCGTAGAGGTTGGCGAGGAACAGCGCGAAAAAATCGCCGGCGCGGTTCTGGAACGACAAATCGTGAGTCGCGTCGAAGCAGGCGATCATCGCCTCGAACAGATGCATGTGCGGGTTCTGCCGGCGCGGTATCGAGGTCGGCAGGCCCTCCTGGAAGCCACCATGGGGCGAGCGCAGCCGGGTGTCGAGGAACGACAGCACGGCATCGATCTCGGCCCGAATCCGACTGTCGCGGTCCAGCCTATAGACGGTTGCGAGTGCGAGCAGGACGAAGGCGTGGTCGTATGTGTCGCGCAGTGGATCCAGCATGCTGCCGTCGGGCGCAAGACGATGGACATAGCCTGGCCGGCCATCGGGCGCCTTTGCGTTAGCAAGCAAATACTCCACGCCCTTCAGAGCTATCTCACGGCCCTCTGGGAACCAGCCTATTCCGGCGGCTTTTGCAAAGCAGTAGATTTGGCGTGCCTGCACGCGCACTCGCCGCGGCGCCGCACGATCTGGGGTTCCGTCCTCCCGCAATTGCTCTACGAAGCCACCCTTCACACTGTCCCACCCTTCGGTGGCCCAGAGCGGCAAGGCACAATCGATCATCCGTCCCTTCAACCTTGCCACAACGGTGGCCGCCTGCCCCGCCGTACCGTTCTCTGCTTCTGCCATTGTGCTCCCTGGACCAATCCCCATAGCGGTTGCGGTCATGTGATAGCACGCGCGAAGCAGCGTGCAACCCAGACGAAGCTTCTCTAGGACCCACCATGACCGACCACTACGACGCCCTTGAAACGCGCGAGCCGGCCGAGCGTGAGGCCGCGTTGTTCGCCCGGCTGCCCGAGGTGCTGCGCAAGGCGATGGCAGCGCCCGCCTATGCCAACCTGCTGAGGGGCACCGATCCCGCCTCCATCACCAGCCGGGAGGCGCTGGCGGGACTGCCGGTGCTGCGCAAGTCGGAACTGCCGGCCCTGCACAAGGCCGCCCCGCCGTTCGGCGGCTTCGTGGCCGACAGGCCCGGCTCGTTCGCCCGGCTGTTCACCTCGCCCGGACCGATCTTCGAGCCCGAGGGCCGTCAGGCGGACCCCTGGCGCGGCGCCCGGGCGCTATTCGCGGCCGGCTTTCGCGAGAGCGACGTGGTGCTGAACACCTTCAGCTATCACCTTACCCCCGGCGGCTTCATCTTCGATGCCTCGGCGCGCGCGCTCGGCTGTGCGGTGATCCCGGCGGGGCCCGGCAATACCGAGCAGCAATTCGAGCTGATCGAGGCTTATCGCCCGGTCGGCTATAGCGGCACCCCGGACTTCCTGAAGATCCTGCTCGACGCCGCCGCCACCGCCGGCCGCGACGTATCCTCGATCAAGCGCGCGCTGGTATCGGGCGCGGCATTTCCAAAGTCGCTGCAGGAGGAGATGAAGTCGCGCGGCGTCGAGGCCTACCAAGCCTTCGGCACCGCCGATCTCGGCCTGATCGCGTTCGAGACAGCGGCGCGCGAGGGGATGACAGTCAACGAGGACCTGATCCTGGAGATCGTCAAACCCGGCACCGGCGATCCGGTTGCGCCGGGTGACGTCGGCGAGATCGTGGTGACCTCGCTCGATCCGCACCATCCCTGGATCCGCCTCGCGCTCGGCGATCTGACCGCCGCCCTGCCCGGCGCAAGCCGCTGCGGACGCACCAACATGCGCATCAAGGGCTGGATGGGCCGCGCCGACCAGACCACCAAGGTGAAGGGGATGTTTGTACGACCCGAGCAGATCGCGGAGATCGGCAGGCGCCATCCCGAGCTCGGACGGCTGCGCCTCGTGGTCACGCGCGCAGGCGAGGCCGACACCATGACGCTGAGGGCCGAATGCGCCTCGGCGGCGGATGCGCTGCAGAGCGACGTCGCGGCAACGCTGCGCGCCGTGACAAAGCTCGGCGGCAGCGTCGAGTTGGTCGGCACCGGCTCGCTGCCGAACGACGGCAAGGTGATTACAGACGAGCGTTAGGCCTTGAGATCACCGCGTTTGATCAGTCCGCATTTGTCGCGCGCGGCGTTGTGAACTATTGAGCTAGCTCGTGCCCCGTGGAGACGGACGGATCATCACCTCATGAGCAGCACTTCCCGAGATCAGCCGCGAAGGCCGGCCGTCTTCTTCGATCGGGACGGCGTCCTGAACCGGGACATCGGTTACCTCTTCGAATGCCACAGGCTGGTCTGGATCGACGGCGCGCGCGAGGCGGTTAAGGCCGTCAACGACATGGGGTATTTTGCGTTCGTCGTAACCAACCAGTCAGGCGTCGCAAGGGGTCTCTACGAGGAGACACACGTCCGGCAGCTTCACGACTGGATGGCCGATGAGCTCGGCAGGATCGGCGCGCATATCGACGCCTTTGAATACTGCCCGTTCCATCCTGAAGGGACGGTTGAACGATATCGGCAGGTCAGCCACCGCCGCAAACCATCGCCGGGAATGATCGATGATCTGCTGGAACGCTTTCCGGTCGACGTCGAACGCAGCCTCCTGGTCGGCGATCAGCCGACGGATCTCGAGGCGGCACGTGCGGCCGGAGTAAAGGGCTACTTGTTCTCAGGCTCCAATCTGGAAAAGTTCCTGAGGCCCCTGCTGCTCGGGAGCTGAAGACCACCGCGTCAGGCGCGTGGTCGCGATCGCGATCAGAACTTCCGGATCAGCTCGATCACCTCGTCCTGCTGCTGGCGCGTGATCTCGGCGAACATCGGCAGCGAGAGAATCCGGCCCTGATCGCGATGCGCGTTGGGGAATTGCTCTGCCCGATGCTCGAACCGCGCATAAGCCGGCAGGAACGGCAGCGCGGTGGGATAGTTGATGGCGGTCTGCACGCCGTTGGCGTTGAGATGGGCGGCGAGCGCGTCACGGCGCGGATGCCTGATCGTGTAGAGGTGATAGACGTGGCTGCGCGCCGGCGCGACCTCGGGCACCAAGACATCCTCGATCTGGTTGAGGCCGGCATCATAGACCTCGGCCGCGGCCTGCCGGGCCTCGGTCCAGGCGGCAAGATGCGGCAGCTTGGCCGAGAGGATCGCCGCCTGCATGCCGTCGAGCCGGCTGTTGATGCCTTCGATGTGGTGCTGGTGCTTCACCAGTCCACCATGGCGCGCCAGCATGGCCGTCTGCTCGGCGAGCGCCGCGTCGTTGGTGACGACCGCGCCGGCATCGCCCATCGCGCCGAGATTCTTGCCAGGATAGAATGAATAGGTCGCGGCCTCGCCGAAGGTGCCGACCATGCGGCCCTTGTAGCGCGCGAGATGGGCCTGGGCGCAATCCTCGATCACCCACAGCTTGTGCTTCTGCGCGATCGCCATGATCGCGTCCATATCCGCGGGCTGGCCATAGAGATGCACCGGGATGATGCCGACCGTGCGCGGGGTGATCGCGGCCTCGATGGCCGCCGGATCGATCGTGAACGTCGCCTCGTCGGTGTCGCAGAACACGACGGTGGCACCGGAATGGGTGATCATCGCCGCGGTCGAGATCCAGGAATGCGCCGTCGTGATCACCTCATCGCCCGGCTTCACCTTCAGCGCCCGCATGGCAAGGTAAAGCGCGTCGGTGCCGTTGGCGCAGGACACGCAATAAGCGACTTCGGCCGCGGCCGCAAATTCGCGCTCGAAGGCGTCGACATAGCTGCCGCGAATGAAGGCGTTGTCGCCGATCACGCCGGCGATCGCAGCGTCGATCTCGCCCTTGATGGACTGATATTGCAGTTGCAGGTCGGCATACGGCACCGCCATCGATATTCCCCTGTTGCCCTATTGGCTCGTCAGCAGCCGGCGCGCCGGATTGCCGGCGTAGGTGCCAGGCGTCGTGATGTCCTTGGTCACCACCGATCCGGCGCCGATGACGACGTCGTCGACGATCCTGACCGGCATGATCGTCGCATTGGAGCCAATCGACACCCGGTTGCCGATCACCGTCTCGCGCCACAGCTCCTTGCGTCCACGCGCCGGGCCGCCGGCGGAGAACGTGTCGTTGACGAACATCACACCGTGTCCGACGAAACAATCCTCGCCGATGGTGACGAGCTCGCAGACGAAGGCATGCGACTGCACGCGGGTGCGCGCCCCGACGATCACGCCCTTCTGGATTTCGGTGAAGGGGCCGACGAAGCAGTCGTCGCCGAGCTTGCAGCCATAGAGGTTGCACGGCTCAACGACCTTGACACGTTCGCCGAACGCGACATCGCGCACGCTGGCCTGATGCACTTCCGGCCGGTTCACGAAACGACGCCCAGCCGGCTCAACCGTGGCGTGAAGCGCAGCGCGACCTCCTCGCCGGTCTCGATCGACTCGTAGAGGGCCGAGATCAGCTCAAGGCTCTTGCGGCCCTCGAGCCCGTCGACCAGCGCGGCGCGCTGGTTCTCCAGGCAATCGACCACATGGTGATAATAGGCCTGATGGCCGAAGCCGTAGACGTTGGGCGGGTTGACCGAGAACCTCTCCACGACGTCCTTGTCCGACGGCAGCTCGTCGACAAAGCGCCAGTGCCGGATCTGGTTGACCGCGAAGCCCGAAATTTCGACCGTGCCCTTTTCGCCGAGGATCGAGAGCGAGCCCTCGAGATCGGTCGGGCGCGCCGCGGTGGTCGCCTCGATGATCCCGAGCGCGCCGTTGCGGAACTTCAGCGTTGCGACGGCCGTATCCTCGGCTTCGATATTGGCCAGCGCTGTTGCCGCGCGCGCATGCACGCTCACCACGTCGCCAAAGAACCACTCCAGCATGTCGACATGGTGGCTCGCCTGATTGGTCAGCACGCCGCCGTCATAGGCCCAGGTGCCGCGCCAATCGTCCTGGTCGTAATAGGCCTGGTCGCGGCACCAGCGCACCCGGACCGTCCCCAGGATGAGCTTGCCGAAGCGGCCGGCGTCGAGCGCCTCGCGCGCCTTGACCACCGGCACGTTGAAGCGGTTCTGCTTGACGATGAACATCTTGACGCCGGCCTGGTCGCAGGCCCGGATCATGTCGTCGGCGTCCTGCAGCCGCAGCGCCATGGGCTTCTCGACCACGGTGTGCTTGCCGGCCTTGGCGCAGGCGATCACATGCGCGGGATGCAGCCCGCTCGGCGTCAGCACGGCGACGGCATCGATGTCCTTCCGCCCGAGGAACTCGTTTATATCGTAGTGTGCCGCAACTCCGAATTTCGAAGCTATCGCATCAGCGCGTGCACGATCCGGATCGCAAACTGCAACAAGGCTAGCACTTGCGATATGATTGCCTCCCAACAACTCGGAGTGGCGCTTGGCAATACGCCCGCATCCGAGTAGGCCAAATCTGACCATCAAAAACCTCTGTGGGTTAGGCCAAAACTCCGGCATCCAGCGGCATCAACGTGCCCGCGTAACGCTAAACAATATCGAGTCCAACGTAACGTGGCAGCGAGCCGCGCAACGTTTCTATCATCATCAAGGCTTTACCTCAAATCAAGTTGGACGTTGAGCTCTCGCAACGTACCAGCGCGCAGTCGGGCGTCATGCGGCCTTCCAGAACAGGAACTGTTTTCACCATCTCGGCACCAAAATTACAAGTCATCATAGCCAGGCGCATATGAGGGGGTGCGAATCAACTAAAGGGACCAACGGCGGCTACATGGACCGAACCTTAGACTGGAAACTCAACCGGTCAGACAAGCCAACAGGAAAGTTAGTGTCCTGCCCGAGGGAACAGGGGTAGCTGGCTCCGGCGTCTCCTTAGCTGCCTTACCGAATTCGAAGCAGGCGCAACGTGCGGTGAAGTCGAACTGTCGCCATGACAACCGATACAACGTCATAGCTCTGCGTGTGTTATCCATCTCAAATCTTCTGATTGTACTCGCCGACCTCGGGATGCGTGCGCAGCACGGCATCCATCGCCTCGAACATGTCGTGCATGCGTCGCTCGCTGACCGGGCTTTCCACCACGACCACGAGCTCCGGCTTGTTCGAGGACGCGCGCACCAGGCCCCAGCTGCCGTCCTCGACCGTGACGCGCACGCCATTGACGGTGACGAGGTCGCGGATGTTCTGGCCCGCGACCTTCCCGCCGTTCTGCTTCAGCGTCTCGAAGTGCTTCACGACAGCGTCGACGACGCCGTACTTCGCCTCGTCGGCGCAATGCGGCGACATGGTCGGCGACGACCAGGTCTTCGGCAGCGCGTCCTTCAGGTCGGCCATCGACTTGCCGGGCGCGCGGTCGAGCATCTCGCAGATCGCGATCGCCGACACCAGGCCGTCGTCATAACCGCGGCCGAACGGCTTGTTGAAGAAGAAGTGGCCCGACTTCTCGAAGCCGGCGAGCGCGCCCAGCTCATTGGTGCGCCGCTTCATGTAGGAATGGCCGGTCTTCCAGTAGACCGTCTTCGCGCCCTGCTTCTGCAAGACGGGATCGGTCACGAACAGCCCGGTCGACTTCACGTCGACGACGAACTGCGCGTTGGCGTTGATCGCCGACATGTCGCGCGCCAGCATGACGCCGACCTTGTCGGCAAAGATCTCCTCGCCGGTGTTGTCGACCACGCCGCAGCGGTCGCCGTCGCCGTCGAAGCCGAGGCCGACATCGGCCTTGTGCGCCAGCACCGCATCGCGGATCGCGTGCAGCATCTCCATGTCTTCGGGGTTCGGATTGTATTTCGGGAAGGTGTGATCGAGCTCGGTGTCGAGCGGGATCACATCGCAACCGATCGCCTCCAGCACCTGCGGCGCGAACGCGCCCGCGGTGCCGTTGCCGCAGGCCGCGACGACCTTCAGCCTGCGCTTCAGCTTCGGCCGGCTGGTGAGGTCGGCGATGTAGCGCGCCGGATAATTCTCGTGGAATTGATAGGAGCCGCCGGCCGTGTTGTTGAATTCGGCGTTGAGCACGATTGCCTTCAGCCGCGACATCTCGTCAGGACCGAAGGTGAGCGGACGGTTGGCGCCCATCTTGACGCCGGTCCAGCCATTGTCGTTGTGCGAGGCGGTGACCATGGCGACGCAGGGCACGTCGAGATCGAACTGCGCGAAATAGGCCATCGGCGTCACCGCGAGCCCGATGTCATGCACCTTGCAGCCCGCCGCCATCAGCCCCGAGATCAGCGCGTATTTGATCGAGGCGGAATAGCCGCGGAAATCGTGACCGGTGACGATCTCCTGGCGGACGCCGAGCTCCGCGATCAGCGCGCCGAGCCCCATGCCCAGCGCCTGCACGCCCATCAGGTTGATTTCCTTGTTGAACAGCCAGCGCGCGTCGTACTCGCGAAACCCGGTCGGCTTCACCATCGGCTCGGATTCGAAGGCGTAGGTGTTCGGAACCAGCACGGATTTCGGCTTGGGAAACATGGACCTGGCGAACCTCATGTACGTGAAAAAACCTGCGGCAAAAGTCGACATCGATGATTGATAAGGTGCAACTCGCGGCTTGTGGACGGCTGCGATTATCCTGAAAAGAGCGACGGCGACAAACGTGATCGGGCGGCATCAAATGTCAAGGCTGCGTCTTTATTCAGGTGAGCGTGAAATAATCTAGCGAGGATGCAGTTGAAGCACTCAACGAACCTCTACTATAATACCGCATCCTTAGGATATCGGTCCTCCAGTAAGCGAGAGGACCCACGATTCTAATCTCCTTCGCGCAAGTGCGGAAGAACCGTTGCCCAGCGAAGTTCGCACAGTAATCATCGTTAGGAACCGGACGCTGTCTTCGCATCCAATTGCGTCAGCGCGGGCCGTCTCGTCGTCGAGCGCAAACCCGACTTCGTTGCGCTGGAACCTGAAACTTTCTGCGAAGGCGCTCTCGATCGACGGTGCTGAAATGACCTCGCGCGCCACGGTCCCGGTTGATTGTGGTTGGTCCGACGTCGGCTCCTTGAGACCGGCTCGAGAATTGTCGGAGAAAGACGCGCGGGGACATGATGGGGCGCGCGGTCCCGCCATATTCAAAGTTTCGCGACAAGGACGCCGCCGGCTTGAAGCGTCCGGTGCGAAGGCACCAGCACCACGGTTGACCGAGGAGCATGTCAAGGTGCATCGTTCCTAGCTATCGATCTGTTACGACACCAAGTCAAACGCATCGTAGTGCAGCTGACGAGGGCTGTCTGCAAAAGCTGCTGTCAGAGGTACGGACCGGGAGCTATCTTGGAGAAGACAATATCATGAGGCTCCCGGCCGACTATCGTAGGATGTGAGCCTGTTTCTAGCCGATCAGTTCGATTGCTGGCGCTGGTAGATTTTCCATCTAATGCCAAAACGGAACTAACGAGAAACAACTATGTCGAATAGCGCCAAAGTTTTTGTTGCTGGGCACCTGGGAATGGTGGGCTCGGCTATCCTACGCACGTTGCAGCGTGCAGGTTACACAAACATTGTCACACGGCGTCGCAACGAATTAGACCTGACGAATCAAACGCAGGTAAGGGCTTTTTTTCAGAGTGAACAGATAGAACAGATTTATATGGCCGCAGCCAAGGTAGGTGGAATCTTGGCCAACAGCACCTACCCGGCCGAGTTCATTTACCAGAACCTGATGGTGGAACTAAACATTATTCATGAAGCCTGGAATTCTGGAGTTAGACGCCTTCTTTTTCTGGGCTCAAGTTGCATATATCCGAGAGAAGCTTCGCAACCTATATCCGAGTCAGCGCTGCTAACGGGACAGCTGGAGCCTACAAACGAGGCCTACGCCATTGCAAAAATCGCGGGGATTAAGATGTGCCAGTCTTACAACCGTGAACACGGCACCGACTATCGTTGCATTATGCCGACAAATTTGTACGGCCCAGGCGATAATTACGATCCCTCGAATAGCCACGTCATACCGGGATTGATCCGACGCTTTCACGAAGCAAAAATGTCGCAAGCATCCGCGGTAGAGATTTGGGGCACGGGCAAGCCACATCGGGAATTCATGTTTGTAGATGACTTGGCTGCAGCTTGCGTTCTAACGATGGAGTTGCCCGATGCTGATTATGCAAGGGCGGTTCAGCCGAATTTACACATTAATGCAGGAACGGGCGAAGATATCACGATACTCGAGCTTGCCGAGCTAATTCGCGATGTTGTTGGGTTTCACGGCTCAATCACGTTCGACCAGACTAAGCCAGATGGAATGCCTCGCAAGCTACTAGATGTCACACGCATACGCAGCTTAGGTTGGCAACCTCGCGTGTCCCTCCGCGATGGGCTGCAACGCTCATATGCTGATTTCCTTAGTCGCAATGTCTTGCCCTAAGGATTCGCAACTGTCGTTTTATTGTCGGCGTCAAGTGTAGAAGCCCGACGCCCTGCGCTGCCTAGTTGATCGATCCAGAAGTTGCCTGATCTGTCGCGACGGTGGCGCTCCCAGCGACCGACCATTCGCGTTGTGATGCGCTGACGCGATATCCGGCGCATCGCAACGAGCCTCCTCTGGTCACCGCTTCGGAATAGCTCGCGACGTACCGATGGTCAGTCCCTACCGAAATTTGCCTTGCTTCTCGGCAACAAGTCTCTTGCCCTCCGCAAGGACTCAGAACGCACCGGGAACAAGGATTAGCTGCCTCGATAAAGACCGGCGTTCCTAGCGTTTCAATAGACCATGCCGGAGACAGGATCCGGGCCAGCACCAAGGTTTTCACTGAACACCTGCTTTGATATTGCAAGCGGAGGCGGGCAGGAATACCTAGAACGCATCAGCGAGCTGGTTTCGTGGCGCAACGCCAAATTTGGGGGATTTACGTGTCCAGAGCAGTCATTTTGGCAGGCGGACGTGGCACACGCCTGCGTCCTTTCACGGTCTCGCTGCCAAAGCCCTTGATGCCGATAGTCGATCAGCCGATTCTTGAGATCATTATCCGTCAACTCGTCATGCAAGGCTTCGATCACATCACGCTGGCGGTGAACCACCAAGCGGACTTGCTGAAAGCGTTCTTCGGCGATGGCGATCGATGGAACGTAAAAATTGACTATTCACTCGAGGTTGAACCCCTCGGCACGATGGGCCCATTGCGCCTAATCTCCAATCTTCCAGAATACTTCCTCGTCATGAACGGGGATATCCTCTCCGACATCCGCTTTGGCGATTTATTAGCTAAGCATAGGGCCGAAGATCGGCTGATGACCGTCGCCGCATCTGCGCGCCAACAGCACATCGATTTTGGAGTGCTCGAGGTAAGCGACGGCTTCATCAGCGGTTTCCACGAAAAGCCATCAATCCCCTATAACGTAAGCATGGGAATCTACTGCCTCAGTCGGCGCGTTCTTCCCGAAATTCCTGAGTCGCAGCCATTCGGATTCGATCAGTTGGTTTTGAAAATGATCGCGGCCGGTAAGCCGCTCCGTGCCGAATTTCACCACGGGTATTGGCTTGATATCGGACGCCCCGATGACTACCAGAGAGCGATCGAGGAGTGGCCCACTCTCAAAACGAAGTTGGGTCTCTGATGCCCGAGCGAGACGAAGCATCCGGCGGCGAAATTCTTTCGGGCATCGATACCGTGCTGGTGACAGGCGCGTCCGGTTTCGTTGGCCAGCATCTATGTGAACGCTTGGAAGCGTTGGGAAAGACGGTGATCCGGACCTCGCGAAGAACTGGTTTGGATCTGACAAAAGACCAGCTTCCGCTCAAGGGAGTCGGCCACGTATTTCACGCCGGGGCGCGCACGGGCGTTCCCAGCGCCTGGGACGATCCCACGGGATTTATCGAAACCAACACGTTAGGAACTATCAGGGTCCTCGACCAATGCCGCAGCTATAATTGCGGCGTGTCATTCCTCAGCGCTTATATCTATGGAAACCCGCAGCGCATCCCGATAAGAGAAACTGACTCAATCAACACTAATAATCCATACGCTCTTTCGAAGCATCTAGCTGAGCAAGCTTGCTGTTTTTTTGCGAAGAACTACGGCGTAAATGTGGTGTCGCTCCGGCTCTTCAATGTCTACGGCCCAGGTCAAAGTCCGAACTTCCTAATTCCCTTTATCATCGAACAGGCGGTCAGCCCAGCCTACGACAAAATCGAAGTGATGGACCTGCACCCAAGCCGCGATTACATCTACATCGATGACGTCATTGAAGCAATTTTGCGGTCGACGCGGGCAAGCAGTGGCTCCATATTCAACGTCGGTAGCGGAGATGCCTATTCGGTAGAGGACGTTATCAAATTGATCTGTAAGGCTGCGGGGGTCAACAAGCCGTACTTCGGAAAGGCCCAACGTAGGCAAAACGAGATTGACCTGACTAAGGCAGATATCTCGGCAATTTACGATGCCGTTGGCTGGAAGCCACAAACTAGTTTGGCCGCCGGGTTGCAGAAAATGGTCAAATGCAGGGCTAGGTCATGACTATTTTGGACGTAATTTGCCCGGTTTATCGCGAGGAAGAGGTCATCACCTCCTTCCATACGCGACTTACGAAGACCCTTGGGACTCTTCCTGACAAATACACCGTTCATATCACCTACGTTGTCGATCCTTCCCCTGACAGGACCGAGGAGATTCTTGCCTCGATCAGTCAGACCGATCAACGCGTCGAAATTCTCACGATGTCCCGACGCTTCGGTCATCAAATGGCATTGGTCGCTGGTATCGATCATTCCGACGGCGATATCATAGTCATGCTCGACAGCGATCTTCAGCATCCGCCAGAGCTTATTCCGGAATTGCTGCGCCTCTGGGAAGGAGGATCCGAGATTGTCCAAACGATCCGAACGGATGGCGCGGAAACTAACTGGTTGAAGCGCTCGACTTCGCGTTGGTTTTACACCACCTTCATGAAGGTGGGCGCGGTTAATCTTCAATCCGGAGCCGCGGACTACCGTTTGATATCACGTCGCGTCGCGCAGGTATTTCGCAACGAAATTCGGGAACACAATCAGTTTCTTCGCGGACTAATGAGCTGGGTAGGTTATCGCGTCAGTTTCGTGCAATTCACGCCAGCCAAACGCGAGCAGGGAAAATCTAAATATCGACCTGCAACACTGCTTAATTTCGCGTTGAACGGAATCTGTTCCTTTTCAAAGGTGCCGTTACGCTTCTGCATCGGGGCCGGATTCATCCTGGCGACGCTCAGCCTGCTCGGCGCCCTCGTGCAAATCCTAATGTACGCGACCGGCAGTGTGGACGTGCCGGGATGGGCATCACTGATCGCGATGATTTCCTTCGCTAGCGGCGTTCAGCTTTTTTTCATGGGCGTTTTGGGCGAATACGTGAGCCTCATCTTTGATGAAGTCAAGGACCGCCCGCTATATCTGCTCGACCGACACCATCGTCGCAGTTCCAAAGGGCGGCGGGACGATTCCGACTGTGACCAAACTCTGATCGGGAGCGCTATGCCGCGTGCAGGTCTGACACTTTCCAGTGATACACGCTCGAAGTGAAGCCGAAGAAAACGGATTGATCGATGCCGACTGACATTACTAAGACCGAGGCTCTCCGGCTTGACCTGAGTGCGCCTCAGCTAGACGTGCTGGTGACCCGACGGGAAGATTCGTTGATCCACCGTGATATTAGCAAGCAGGCCGGCAACATCGAGAGCCTTGTCCGGGGACGCCGCGTGTTGGTAGTCGGGGGCGGAGGATCGATCGGTTCGGCCACCACTCAGTTGTTGGTGAACTACGGTCCGAGAAGCGTCCATGTCGTCGACCATAGCGAGAATTATCTGGCCGAATTGGTCCGGGATCTGCGCGGGCGACCTGAGGGCTTGCCCGATGCAATCGACTTTCGAGCTTTGCCGATTGACTACGGCGGCCCGGTGATGGAGCGGTTGCTCAGCGAATCCGAGCCCTACCACGTCGTGCTAAATTTCGCGGCGCTCAAGCATGTGCGATCTGAGAAGGATATCTATTCGGTCCTGCAAATGCTCGACACCAATGTCGTCAAGCACATTAGATTTAAACAATGGCTCGCGCGTGGGCGGCATGGTGAACGCTACTTTGCAGTCTCGACAGACAAGGCCGCAAATCCCACCAGCCTGATGGGCGCTAGCAAGCGTCTAATGGAAGATCTTGTGTTTGAGGTCGCCGCGGAAACGGCGAACGTCACGACGTCAGCTCGCTTCGCAAATGTGGCCTTCTCGAACGGCAGTCTCTTGCAGGGGTTCCGTTATCGTCTCGAACGCTTCCAGCCATTAGCGGCTCCGCGGGATACGAAGCGTTATTTCCTTTCGCATCGTGAGGCCGGCGAGCTATGTATGCTCGCGGCGTTTTGTGCTCCGGACAATCACATCATTTTTCCGAGAATGGAGCCGCAGATCGAATTGCAGTCTCTGGAGGATATTGCGGTCCGGGTGTTGTTGGCATACGGGTTCCGGCCGGAGTTCTTTGATCGCGAGGACGACGCACGGCGCTCCGTCCGGGACCTGGCTCGTTCAGGCCGCTGGCCAGTGCTGCTTACTCCGCTCGACACCAGCGGTGAAAAACCTTATGAGGAGTTCGTCGGAGAGGGCGAGGTTCAAATCAACATTGATTTGGAAACCGTTGCAGCGGTTCGGCATGTGACCAGCCTTGCGGCCGCCGATGGATTATTCGACAGAATTGCAGCCGCCGTCAACAATCCGGGATCTGCGATCGACAAGGCCTATATCGTTTCCATTATCAAGAACAGACTAACCAATTTCCGCCATGTCGAATCGGAGAAGAATTTGGATCAGCGACTATGAGTGACTTTGAGGCATCGACCGCAAGCAAACCCCGCAAGGAAGCAGACGACACCAGCTTGTCCTGTTTAGTCTGCGGTGGCAGATATCGCCCTAGTTCCCTACCGGGTCTTTTTCAGTGCATTTCTTGTAACTTTATCTCCGCTGACCTCTCCATTCCGGACGAAGAGCTGCGCGCGCTGTACAGCGAGGATTACTTCCACGGCCAGGAATATCTAGACTATGTCGCCGAGGAAGAAAGCCTTCGACTAAATTTCGCTAATCGGTTGGCGACGCTGAAATCGCTGCTTCCAACATGGTCTGAGGCTGATCTGTTTGAAGTCGGATGCGCCTACGGATTCTTTCTAGACGAGGTCAAGAAACAGGTCGGCGTCGCCAGCGGCATAGACATATCTGCGGATGCCGTTCGGTATGCGGTCGAGCGGTTCGATGTAGATGCGCGTTGCGGCGACTACCTCAATACCGATCTCCGACGGCAGGTCGACATCGTTGCGATGTGGGACACCATCGAACACCTGAAGCGGCCGGACCTGTTCGTCAAGAAACTTGCTTCAGATATCAAGCCCGGCGGCCTTCTAGCGATTACAACCGGAGATATTGGCAGCTTGAATGCGAGACTCCGCGGCGCTGCGTGGCGGATGATTCATCCGCCGACCCACATGCATTATTTTTCAGTGCCGACGCTCTCAGCGCTACTCTCGCGCCACGGATTTGATGTCATCCACGTGAGCCATCCTGGCAACTCACGTCGTATCCGTTCAGTCCTGTACTTTTTACTAGCCTTGAAGATGAAGCGTCCCGGGCTCTATGCGGCTTTGGCTAAGTTGCCGATGACGGGAGCTCGAGTCACGGTGAACCTATATGATATCATGTTCGTCGTCGGCAAGAGGCGCCCGGAGTGAGTGCTGCCTTTAATGAGCGTTATGTGGATTTCGCGCTATTTGCGGCTTATACAATCGCGAGCGTCACTGGACTCATTCTGCTGAAATTGAATCTCGTTGTCGCGAAGGAACTCGTCATCCGCATGAATTGGCTCGCCGCTCCGGTGGCTTTTGCCCTAGCGGGAGCTGTTCTCTACATCGGGAGCTTCGCGGTCTGGTTGGTGATTCTCGGACGACATGAGCTATCGTTCGCCTATCCGATAGCGATCGGGCTTACACTGGTATTTTCCACTATGACCGCTTCCACTCTACTTGGCGAGTTGCTTACGTTAGGACGCATTATTGGCATCGCGATGGTCTTCCTCGGCATCTTGGCGATTACTCGATCTTGAACGTCGGGGACTGCTCAAGCCCGGCTGCGCCGTCTCCAATGTTGGCGCATCGCGCCGCGCGCAATCAGCAAAACGCACCGACTGGATGTCCATAGCACGGCAAAGTAGCCATAATAACCGTTTAATATCGAACTGGCCAACATCTCCGCTCGTCAGCGTCGTGTGACTAAAGCCTAGGAAGCCGAGCATTTCCGGTCTCCGAGGCCCGAGGCCGACTTTTCTGGCTAGCGCGCAACGCATGGCGTGTTTCGATTGAATAGCGCAGCTCACCACCAGACTGTAAGCGTGGCGTTGAGGCCCTTGAGAATTTTTGTACTCAGTCCTGAGAGGACCGCTAGAAGAGTCATCTTCTGCAAGGGTGCTCACAATGGACGACCATTCGGACGACATAAGACGACCGTTGTCACCGCGTATCGAAGTGTACGCAGGCGCAGGTCGAAAGCGCTGGCCGGACGATTTGAAGGCACAGATTGCCGCGGAAAGCCTTGAGCCGGGGGCGATTGTCACAGATGTCGCGCGTCGCCATGGGTGCCGGCCCCAACAGGTGCACGACTGGCGGCGCCGGGCGCGTTTGGGCCAGTTGGTGCTGCCGGCTTCGGCGGACACGCTGTCGTTCGTGCCGGTGGTATCGGAATCGGCGCTACCGGCGGCCGCAGAGCCCACCGGGTCGCCGGAAGCAGCCGTTGTGACGGTTGAACTCCAGGGGGCACGCGTGGAGGTGCGAGGGACGCCTGGCCTTGCTGTGTTGAGTGATGTGTTCTTGGCGCTTCGACGGACACGTTCATGCTGACGCCGCCCGCGAGCCTCATGATTTACGTGGCGACGCAACCTGTGGACTTCAGAAAAGGTGCGGAGGGCTTGGCGCTGTTGGCGAAGGAGACGCTGGGCCATGACCCGATGAAGGGCGTGGCGGTGGTGTTCCGTGCGAAGCGCGCCGATCGGGTGAAGATTGTCGTCTGGGATGGCAGCGGCCTTGTGATGTATTGGAAGCGGCTCGATGGCAGCGGCTTCAAATGGCCTCCTATCGTGGCCGGCGTGATGCGGATGAATGCCGCCCAGCTGTCCGCGCTTCTGGCCGGCATGGATTGGACGCGGATGCACGCGCCTCGAATCCCGCAGCCGAAAGCACTTGCGTAGGACATAAAATCTTCGCTGCATCGGGGCGCGAAGCATGGCAGACTTGGGCCAATGAGTGATTTGCCTGATGAGCTGCCGAGCGATCCAGCCGAGCTGCGTGTCTTTGCCGCGGCTCTGCTGGATCGCTGCGCCAGGCTCGAGCGGTTGCTCAAGCTTGCGAAGGATGCGCAGTTCGGTCGATCGTCGGAAAAGCTGGACGCTGATCAGCTACAGCTTGTTCTGGAGGACATCGAAGAGGCCGTCGCGACTCTCGAAGCAGCTGAGGATCGCGCCAATCCCAGAGCCCGCGAGAAGAGAACTGCCAAGCGCAGAGCCAACCGTGGTCAGCTTCCGGAGCATTTGCCACGCATTGTCGAAACGCTGATGCCGGCTGCAACCTGCTGCCCGTGCTGCAAAGGCGATCTCGTTGAGATTGGTCACGATGAGAGCCAGAGGCTCGACGTCGTTCCGGTGCAATACAGGGTGATCGTCACCCGCCGGCCCAAGCTTGCCTGCCGCGCCTGTCATGGCGTCGTCCTCCAGCACGCTGCGCCCGAGCGATTGATCAAGGGGGGACTGCCCACCGAGCGTCTCGTCGCGCATGTAATTGACGCCAAGTATCATTGGCATTTGCCGCTCTATCGTCAGGCGCAGATGCTGGCGACCCACGGTATCGCCATCGACCGTTCCACGCTCGCCTTTTGGGTCGGCTACGCCGCCCAGGAATTGAAGCCCTTGTGGCATCGTCTGCGCCAGCTTCTGCTCGCCTCTTCGAAGCTCTATGTCGATGAGACCCCGGCGCCGGTGCTGGATCCAGGGCGCGGCAGGACCAAAACCGGCTACTTCTGGGCGCTGTCACGCGATGACAGGCCCTGGGCCGGACCTGATCCACCTGGCGTGGTTTACGCCTATGCACCGGGCCGTGGGGCCGTTCATGGCTTGAGGCTGCTCGAGGGCTATCGCGGCATCATCCACTGCGACGGCTATCAGGCTTACAAGACCATGACCCGAGAGACGCGTGCGGACGCCCTGTCCGGGACGCTCGCCTTCTGCTGGTCGCATCTGCGGCGCCAGTTTGTGAAGATCGAGCGGGAGGCTGCGCCGGCGCCAGCTCCGGTTGCCCGCGAGGCCCTTGAGCGCATCGCCCTGCTTTACGCGGTCGAGAAGGCACTCCGCGGCCGATCTGCGGACGAGCGCCGCGCGGGGCGACAAGCGCATGCCCGGCCTCTGGCTACAGCCTTGAAGCAGTGGTTTGAGGCCAAGCTTGCTCACCTTGCGCAGAAGAGCGACACGGCGAAGGCCCTGCGTTACGCGCTGCGTCATTGGGACGGCCTAACGTTCTACCTTGATGACGGGCGCATCGAGATGGACACCAATGCGGTCGAGCGAGCGATGCGGCCAATCAAGCTCAATGCCAAGAACTCCCTTTTTGCCGGTTGCGACGAAGGTGCCGAGAATTGGGCATTGCTGGCTTCGCTCATTGAGACCTGTAAGCTCAATGGCGTCAGTGCCGAGCACTGGCTCGCTGACGTTCTCGCCAAGCTCGTCAATGGTTGGCCTGCGGCGCGACTGGACGAACTGCTTCCCTGGGCGTCGACCTATACGATGCATACACACGATCCGAGGCTGGCGGCATGAGCCTGAACACGACCGCGGTCCGGATCAAGGTGACCCTCAAGGATGTGAAGCCGGAGGTGATGCGTCGCCTTGTCGTACCCGTCACCCTGCGCCTTGATCAGCTGCATCTGACGCTTCAGGCGGCGTTTGGCTGGACGAACAGCCATCTCTTCGAGTTCCTGGCCGGCGAAGGACGTTGGGGTATACCTGATCCCGATGGAGATTTTGGCCCTCAGCCCATCGATGCCCGCAAGACGCGGCTCTCTAATATCGTTCAGGAGACCGGCGCGAAGACGATCCATTATCTCTACGACTTCGGCGACAGCTGGGATCACGTGATCAAGCTTGAAAAGTGGTTCGACAACACGACAACGGAGGGACTTCCGTTCTTGCTCGAGGCCGCCGGCCGTTGTCCTCCGGAAGATGTCGGCGGTGCGCCAGGCTATGCTGAATACCTCGACGCCATCAGCGACCCCACCCATCCGGAGCACGAACATATGCGCCTCTGGGGCCCGGAGCAGTTCGATCCCAACGTCGTCGACCGGAAGGCGCTTGAGGCCGCGGTCAATGCGTTGTCCGACATATGGAAGCCGCGCCGGCGCACCACGCGCTCAAAATAGACGTCAAGCGCCAATCAAATGGGCCTCAGAGCTACGCTTACACCAGACTTTCCAGTGAACTTAGCTTAACTGATAACTTACTACCCATCCATCGGGCTGGTCCGCAGTCCGGACGATTAGCCAGCCCGATGGCGAGTCACTAGCGAGCAGACCTCTTCACACGAAGTCGTAGTGCTGCGTTACGATGCTCCAGTGTTGCGGATCAACGGCGGGAAGAAGGCCCGCATCAACGATCGCGTTGCCGTTCATCAACCAGATTTGGTCTGCCCCTGTCACGTTGTGGTTCTGCCACAATAGATCGGCATGTCCATCACCATTGTAATCACCCGTAGCCGTAATCTGCCAATCGGTGGTAACAGGTTGCCCCGCCAGGTTGGTGATCATCTGCGCGTTCTTGATTTGGTTTCCGTTCATCTCCCACAGCTGCGTCAGCCCAGTGTCAGACCGCCACACAATATCGGCTCTGCTGTCGCCATCAAAATCCGCGACCCCCGCTACATGCCAATCCGTTCCGACGTTCTGGCCGGCAGAATTCGTGATCGACAGCGCAGTCTTGATTGTATTGCCGTTCATCTCCCAAAGCTGGGTAGCACCTGAATTCGCATCCCGCCAAACTAGGTCGGACTTACCGTCTCCGTCGAAGTCACCAGATCCGACCAAATGCCAATTATCCGGCATGGACGTGGTTAGATTGTTAGCGCCCGTGAGCTGATTGTTGTTCATAGTCCAGGTTTGAACGTTTCCCGAATCTGACCGCCAAACAATATCGTCCTTGCCGTCTCCATCGAAGTCACCCGCTCCAGTGATATGCCAATCAGAGCCAACATCTTGTCCGGCGGCATTCTTGATGACGGCAGCACTGCTGATCTGATTACCATTCATGTCCCAGACCTGGGTCGAACCCGTAGACTGTTGACGCCAAATCAAGTCCGATTTGCCATCAGCGTTGAAATCAGCTACCGCGGCAACCTGCCAATCAGTCCCGACAAATTGACCAACGGAATTCTTGATATCAAGCGGAGCTTGAATGTGAAAGCCATTCATCTCCCAGAGCTGGGTAGTCCCGTTGTCCGCACGCCAGATCAAATCCGACTTGCTATCCCCATTGAGGTCAAAGTGCAGCGTGCGCGGATCCCAGATCGAGGTCGTCACGTCGGCGTCGCCGGTCGAAACATCGCCTACGGCGTAGCCTATCCGACCGTCGCTCAGCAAAGCACTATCAGGGCTATCAACGGAAACTCCGACTTTAACCGTATATTCGGTGCCGACCTTGTGTCCCGTCGCGTCGAAACGCTGCCCACGCACAAGATCTGCGTTGTCGTCTTCCCAAGTCGCCACAAAGCCGCCGTCAGCAAGGCCAACGAGAGTCACCTCATTTTGGTTTCCCAGTGAAGTTGTATTGAGCTGGAAATCAGGTGTGACGAGCCCTCCTGTATTGTTGTAAATCCTGGCTTGAATACTTTGGCCGCTGCCATCGCCCGACGCATCAGTCCAAGCTACTACGAACCCACCTCCTGTAAGTGCGGCGACATCGGGGTCAGTTTCTTCGAAGGTGGTGTTCGCGGCAATGAAATGGTCCGCGACTACCGCTCCGGTTGGCGTATAAATGCTAAAATATACGTCATGATCGCCGCCAACCAGTCTCTGCCAAACATCAACAAAATTGTTGTTCGAAAGAGTCGCCAGCTGCGAGAAGTCTGCAGACTGTGTCCCATCGTCATCTACCGTGAAAGGCGCTCCAACTACACCGGTAGAAGTCACGATCCTTCCCAAAATATCTGTATTGCCGCTCCCGTTGTCGAGGGTGTAGGAAACAACGTAGCTGCTGTTTGCAAAAGCGGTGATTGAAGAATGTGATGTCTGCAAGGCGCTGGTGTCGATTGCATCGTCGCGCACCACATTAAGCGCGGTGTTTACAACCCGGACCCAAGTATTATTGTTCCCCCCGAAAAAATCGGTGTAAGTAACCGCGATGGTCCCGTTGTGTAGGTTCGCAATAGATGAGCCATCACTAATGGAATCATCGCCATTGGCAAACAAGCTGATCTTAACCTCTCCCCCCACCTTGTTGCCATTCACATCAAACCGCTGGCCTATAACTGCTTGGCCCGTCGAAAAAACATCGCTACTGTCCGTCCAGACGATTACGTAGCCGCCGTCCGAGGCATCCAAGGGCGCAATTTGACCGCCGGACTGCGCAGTCCCATTGTCAGTCGTATTAACTTGCGTCAGAGATTTCCAAAGTCTGGGAGTCGTGGTCATAACTCTGCTCCGAAAAAATGTTACAATATGAGCCGGGGCAATCGCAGTTTAATCGCACGACTATGTCAGAACGCTCGGCCCGACGCTATATTTTTCTGGCTTCCCCACTAGCGCGTGCTCAGTTCTTATCCGAAGACGTTCTTCACATACCCCATATGAGGTAGTGGCCGAGCGCCGAAGGAACGTCAGTAAAGGTTCTTCACGCGAAATGGCGCGGGTCGGGCCACCCACAATCGCAGAGACAATCGGGTTCAGTACCATAGCTTAGACCATCGCCGGTACAAACGGCGGATCGGCAGCCATCGGCCTCATCGACCGGCGTGCTTGCCGGCGCCAGGTGAACACATGTTGCGGGGGCAACCTCGGAAACGACCGCGCCTAATCCCAGCGTCGGCTCGACAATCCGGGCCCTAACCAACGACGGCGTCCCGTCTCCCTGATCACTTCCAGCCGGCGCGTCTTCATGTCTTCATGTCTGAACTAAGCGCATGGTCGAGCATAGAGACAAGCCGATTCCTTCAAACAGACTGCGAAACTCGCCTATCCCATTGCCGCGAGAAGTCGCGAACAGATCGGCGGCGTGATGTCCGCCGTTGAGAACGGCGCAATCGTTCGATTCGACGATCGGCTATTCACAGCGATGGCCGTGCAAAAATGATAGCGAAACCGAAGACTATCCGTGATCAAGCTCTTATGCGCGGGCTAGCCACGGCGCTCCCAATTTGCGTCCGAAGTTTGCTCTTTGCTGCGGGCGTCGGCGCTCGTGCCAACCACAAAACGTCGGCGGGCAATCCCTCAGCCGTGTTCCGTTGACGTGCCCACCACACGTGACTGACTCTCCCGTCGATCTTTCGTTTGGCGCTAGACTGAGGTAACCTCAAGTTGGCGTGGCTCTCAAACAGCTCACGTCACCGACCTCGGTCGCGAATGTCACCGCGACGATTAGATCGATACCTAGCAATGTTTGAAGCGCCCGCGCGAGCGGCTCCAGAGACCGGACCGAGACGAACTCTTTCATCATGCGCTCGAACCGGTCGACCCGCGCCCTTGCGACGCGAACTGCTTCGACTATTTCCTGGAGCACAATTTGGTGTGCGGGATGATCGAACAGTTTGCCCCCGAAGCCAGCGCAGATAGCGCATCGTCTAACCGTGCGGCTTGAGCATGAAGATACTCACCCCTGGCCGAACGCCAGGACGCCCCAGAACTGCGAGACGCCGAGCCGGTGGATCGGCGGTCTCTCAACCGCTGCCGATCGGGCGCGAACGAGATCCCGCTCGCATCGTGGCCTTCGTCATAGCCCGTCGGGCGGGCCTCGTAACAGAAATTCACACGGCCAATTGGCTCGCGATCTGCCTACGACACGGCCATGTTCGTGCCGCTTCGACATCACCGAACAAGCGAACTTCTCCCTCCCGGCATGCGTCCGCAACCGCCACGGCTCGTCCTCCTGTACTGAGGATCGGCACGGTCCGCCCGAGCCCCCTCGAACGCAGTGAGGGCGAGCTACCTCCTTGGCAGAGGCGGAAATACGGTCTTGCGACTTAAGACGACACGCTAGAATACAGCAATTCCTCTTGCCGCATTGCCCGAGGAGCAAGTACTACATACCTCTTTGCAGCGTTTTGAACGCCCGTATCTGTCGTCCCTGTCGACATCGGACCGACGCTACAGCAGGTTTCACCGAGCCAGCAGCTTGGCGCGGCACGCGGGTAGGTCGGTTCACAATGGATCAAATCAGTGGAACCAAGACTCGTTGTCGCAAGCAATGCGGACCTGGAAGAGATAGCGCTTTTTCAACACCACTGTTTCCAAGGACACGCGGGCGAGGCCGAGCGAGCCGCTGTTCAGACGTCCGACTATTATCTGTGGAAATATACGCTCTTCGGGCCGGCGAAAATTGTTGAGTTGCGTCGCAATGGGCGACTGGTCGCAATGTGCGCAGCGTTCTCGATGCAGCTCGGCACGGATAGCGGCCCAATGAGGGGTTGGCAAATCTGTGATATCGCGACCGCCCCCAACGAGAGGAGGAAGGGACACTTTAAGGCATGTTTGGCGGTGCTGAGGAATGCCTTGCCTTCCACCGACGTGTTCTTCGGATTCCCGAACTCACGGTCAGCGCCGCAACTGGCCGCGACGGGCTGGCGATATGTTGACAGACTCTCGCCTTTCGCGGGGATCGTTCCTAGTTCAGCTGCGGTCGAGACGGTTCACCGCGTCGATCGATTCACAGAATACCAGGATTTCTTAGCGCGCAATTCAACGCAGCCCGGGCGATTGGGGATCATAAGGTCCTCGGCATATATGAATGCTCGCTATTGTTCCACACTACGACCGATCTATTCCTGCTACGTTGCAAAAAACGGTGCCGAAGACCGCGGTTGGATCGTCCTAAGAACCTTGCATTTGTTCGGAGTTAAGGTCAGCGTGATCATGGATACTTTCGCGGTCGACGCGATCTCCCAGCGATTGCTAATCCGACACGCCGGCCATTGGTCGCGTCAGCAAGGCTGCCTCGCCACGGTCTCGTTCAATAATCAATGGCGCACCCTGGGCTTTCTGCGGTGCGGCTTGATCGCGCTACCGCCCATGTTGACGCCGCGTCCTTTGCTCCTTATGGTTTCGGGCACACATGCGCAGGGCGCAAATCTTTGGCATTCTCACGTCGGCGATTGGGACGGTTTGTGACTTTTGGTTCACGCCACTACGTTGTTTTCCACTGGGTGGACATCAGCGGCGTTCGAACGGTGAGTCCGCCCGCGGCGTGGGCAGCATGCTTCGCTGAAATCCGCTGACGTTCAAGTCAGAGACCATGATTATGAGCGCCCGACGATGAACGGATTGCTAGGAGCGTTCTTTGAAACAAATCCGCCCCCCCTTTCAACTGCCCAACCCAGAGTAGGTCGTGGCAGATGTCGCGCAAACCTGCCATGCAGCTGGCAGCTCGGGACGACAGCATTCTGCGCCCGACGCTAGAGTCCGCCACCGGACCGAATTCGATCGCCTGTGCAATGCTGCTGCCCCGCGGTCGTTTCGGCCAATTGGCAGTTCGTACGAGCCATAGTCCTCGTTCGCCAGTTCCACCCGCTCCCTTCATAACGATCCTGGTAGTGCGTACCTGATTTTCCTACTTTCCGCTACCTGCTTTAACAATGTGGTCCTTCCGCTAACATCGTCATCCATGTTCCAGCTAGCACGACCGATGAGAACTGCCAGTGTCACAAAGAAATTGGGGATCAACGCTGATCGTATCGAAATGCATCCACGCAGGACGACTGGATCGGTGCGGAAGCGGCGCCTCTCCAATTATGCTCTCACGAAACAAAATTGTGGCTTGACCATATCAACGCGGTATTCGAGCGCAGCAAATCTCGCAAGGGAGCTCTCCGCAGGCACAATAGTTTGCTGGCTAGGTTATGATGCGCGCTAATTCAGTCTTTGCGACTCAAGATTCTATTCTGCGGCGTGCATATCTTGCGTGGGGCCTGCTGTTCTTCATTGCCTTTTACCTGGCCTTCTTCTCGCCGGCTTTACTTGAGCACCGCCTTCTTGCTCCGGGTGACGGATACAATTTCTACTTTCCCGCAGTATCGATACCTTGGGCACTTTGGGATCCCAAGATTTTCGCTGGCTATCCAATATTTGCGGATCCCCAGTTCTTTTCTTGGTACCCTCCTCGATGGATAATGGCCAATTTCAACGCATTCGTTATTTCGGCCTACGTTATCGCAAGCACCTCAGCATATGGATATCTCTTCTGGAGAACACGGTCGTTTGTTGCCGCGATAGCAGCCGGGCTAATCTACGGAACCGGCAGTTTCATGACGAGTCATTTGGGCCACGTAAGCATAATACACTCAGCTGCTTGGTTGCCTCTGGTTATTTGGAGCGTTGACGCTTTCGATCGACACCGCACGGTGAAATGGTTGGCCGCGGGCTCTTTTGGAGTCGCCCTTTGTATAGTAGGCGGTCATCCGCAGATATCCTTCTACATTATACTGTTAGCTGCCTTTCTGATATTGGCAAGGCTTTGGAGCCACAGAGCACGGGGCTGGACATACCTGTTACGTTTGGCTTTGCTCTACTGCTTAATGATGGCTCTTGGGTTAGCGCTTTCATCAGTTTGCATCATTCCGTTCATCGAACTCAGTGGGATGAGCAGCCGCTCTTCTGTCTGGACCTACAGCGATTTTATATCTTATTCGCTCCCGCTACGGCAGTTGCCATCGGTTTTCGTTCCTTACCTTTTTGGTGGTGGAGGAGCCGGAAATAGCATGCCCTATTTTGGTGCATGGGGCGGCATGACCGAAATAATGGTTTTTGCAGGCACAGGCACTTTGGTTGCTGCTGTACTCGCTTTTGGCAGCAGGCAAAGTGGAGATGACACTATCTTCTGGTGCGTCATGATTGTGCTCGCTCTGATCGCTTGCACTATCGGCGAGAACAAACTCGGAAGAGTAATGTTTCACCTTCCTGTGCTAGGAAGCTTTCGAGCTCAAGCACGGGCGGCGATAACTTTCACTTTTGCGGTGGCTGTTCTGGCGAGTTTTGGCATTAGTCGCATCGCCGACGCTAGGGTATCCAATCGCCAGATCATTATTGCTGGTTTAGTCGTGCTTTCCGCGACGCTTGTGGCGACATCTTTGGTAGTATCAACCAACTGGTGGACACAAGCCGCAGCCGCTTCAAGCATCGACTGGAAATTTGTAGCCCCGCGCATAATGTTCGCCGGTTCGATTGTGATCGCAACCACGGTCGTCCTATTCTTCCTGAAATGGGCGAAAAATACTTCAACTATCTCCGCTGTTATCTCCTGCTTACTGCTGGCAGTCGTCGCAATAGACCTGTCACAGTTCGGTTGGTTCTATGAATGGAGGCATGGCCCGATCAAGAATTTGACCATGTCGCCCGAGTGGGAAAAAATTGCCAAGCATAACATAACAAGCGGCGGACGGATCCTGATGTTACAGGAGATGCCCTCCGGAGGAACGCCGTTGAGCCCGAACCTTAACCTCATGCACGGCGTGTCTTCAGCAAATGGATACGGACCATTAGAATCCAAGACATATCTTGAGACGACGGGGATCGATAACTCAGGCTTTCTTTCTGAATCACCTAGCGGTGCTGTTATCGAGACCTTAGCCGTATCCTCAGTCCTCGTCGGTAGAGCGACCGCCCCAGCCATCAGGTTTGGCGACTGCACCCGCCTTAGCAAGAAGCAGATCCTGACACTGCGTCTACCAGAACCGTTATATGCTTCAGAGCTTGAGGTCGTCTCGAAACTGGGCTGTTCAGTCAATCGCAAGGACGGCGAGATCGCGTTGTCAATGCGTGTGGTAACAAGTTCGGGCGAGGTCGCCATACCCTTGACGGTTGGGCGTGATACAGCCGAGTGGGCCTATGACCGTGCCGACGTTAAGCCCATAATGCAGCATTCCAGGGCCACGATAGATCCGCGAACGACTGGTGATGGCTCACAGGGCAATCGCTATGTTGCGAGGTTGCCGATCGAATCGGGTACACGGATGCCAGTCGAGGCGATCGCTATTGAAGTGCCCGCTGGAAATGAGGGCGTGGTGGAACTCAACCAATTGCGCCTGATTGATACGTTAACCGGCACCCATCGAGACATCAATCTCGTGGAACTCGCTTTGTCTCGACCTGATACAACGACGTCAGCGATTGAAGGATACAGCGTCACAAATCTAGGTGATCGCCCCACTGAGACTGCTTGGCTTGTGAGTAAAACGTTGCAACTACCATCGCTAGAGGCAACTCACGCCGTGCGCACGGGCCAACTCCCCGGAGGCGGTAATTTCGACCCCCTGACTCTGGCTCTGGTCGAACGTCCCTTGCCTGCACTTGGCTCAACGGAGAGTGGCGCGGGCAATAAGGTAAAGCGCATCGAACACACATCAGCACGGCAGGTTTTTGAGGTGTCGGCACCGGCGCCGTCTTTACTTTTCGTAAGCGAGTCGTATCACCCAGGATGGCAAGCTCGCGTAAACGGTGTGCGGACCGACCTATTGAGAACGAACGGGGCCTTTCAGGGCGTAGTGGTCCCTGCCGGCCTGAGCGTAGTCGAACTAAGCTTTGAACCTCTTAGCCTTATCATAGGTGGGGCTATCAGCATCAGCGCGGCCATCTTTCTGGGAATTCTCTTCCCTATAGAGAGTTGGCGACGACGTCGTCATGTGAATGCGCGACCAGAGTCAGCGACGCTCTGAATCAACACGCGCAAGCGTTCCATCGATTGCCCAATGGGATCGGATCGGGTACCACGTCCCAAAATGCCGTTCAAGACTTTCGCTCGTGCCGCTCGCCACATAAGCTCCCCTGGCGGGAACGCAGAAGACTCAAAAGGTTATCGTGCCGTTCATTTCCTATAGCCAGAACCTTGAAGACGTTATGCTGTGGCGATCGCTGCAGCATGTGGACAGGGGATTCTACATCGACGTTGGCGCCTGGGACCCTCGAGAGGACAGCGTCACTCTTGCGTTCTACGAGCGTGGCTGGCGCGGCATAAATATTGAACCCGACACAGAGAAGCGCGATGCACTTGTCGCCGCTCGGCCGGAGGATTTGACGCTAGGCGTTGCCATTTCGGACCAGCCGGGCGAGCACGTGTTTTATTATGTGCCCGAGACAGGACTTTCGACGCTCGACGCCGAGATCGCAAAACGGCACCAAGCTGCGGGTCGGCAGATACAGGAGCGGACCGTGACGGTTATGACGCTCCGCGAGGTCTGTGCCATGCATGCTCCGCAAGAAATCCACTTTCTCAAGATTGATGTGGAGGGTCTGGAGGCTGCTGTACTGGCGAGCGCAGACTTCGCCCGATTCCGTCCGTGGCTCGTTGTGGTGGAGGCCACTGAACCGAATTCGCCGGAACCGACGGATGTCACCTGGGAATCGGCGCTGCTCAACGTCGGATACGGCTTGGTTTACTTCGATGGGCTCAACCGATTCTACGCCGCAGACGAGAGAGCCTCCGAACTCGCCCCCGCATTTTCTCGACCGCCCAACGTGTTTGATGATTACGTAAGCGCCGCTGGAATTCGAAAGGCGATTGCGACGCAAAGAGCCGGATTTCCGGTAGCCGAGCTCTTGGACGCATCGAACGAGCGGCCCGTGCTCCATGCGGAGTTGCAGCGGGCTGTCGCTGCGCGGGAAGATGCAGAACTGAGAGCCCTTCGCGCCGAACGAGACGCGAAGCTGGCTCAGGCCGATGTAGAGCGCTTACTGGGTAGGACGGCCATCGATGTCTCCACAGTTGATACAACCAACCCCACGAAGCCGGAAGCCCCAGAGCCACTGCTGTCGGGGCGGCGGCGAATCTACTACGATGCATCGCTTATCATCCATTTTGGTTTGGAAACTCCGGTCGGCCTAATCCGGACCGAACATTACGTCGCTGAGTTCCTCGCGCGTGACCCGACGTTAGACATTACGTTTGTAATCTTCGATAGTTCGCTGGGCGGTTTCCGCAATCTCAGGGCTGCGGAATCCATACTGCTCCGGCGTATCCTCTTCCACCGTTACGGACAGGCCACCACTGCACCGGAAGTCGATGGGGAACGCGAAGCCGAATCGGACGCGCTTGCGCCGCTGACCCTGGCTCAGACTCCGAGAGTAGGAGCCGAACCAGGAGCCTCCTCTAACTCCAAGTTCTTCACAGCCCGAGTACTCATTCGCCGAGTGCGCACAGCCTTGACATTATCGCCGCCCGAGTTCAGGCGTATTTTGGGGCAGTACGCCGCCCGGCTACTTCCAGTAACACAGGAGCAAGGTTTTGGGCCACGCTTGGCCATTCGCATAGTACGCCGGACCTGCTTTGAAATCGCCACTGGCATTCATTTTGTGATTCATGGTGTGACGACTGCATTCCGACGCGTTCACGAGACGGCGTGTCACCTAGTGCGCCCGGATTTAGCTCTGACTCCCGATCCGTCTGCAAATGGCGCCGCCTCGTCCGCATCGTTAACGGGTACGACCCAAATCGGTGATGCTAGCGCGCTCGATTCATCTGCAGGTGGTAGCATCTCGTTCGAAGCCCCCGCAGGTACGGTTCAGTTCAGCAGCGGTAGCGTGCTTCTCTCACTCAGTAACGCTTGGGATTACTTAGACTACACTTACCTGCATCGGATCTGCAGGTACGACAAGGTGCGTTTTGTCTCCGTCATTTTTGACGTCATCGCCATGCAGTTTCCATTCTCGACGCCCGGCCCATCGCACATCTATCATCGCCACTGGGTTGAAATCGGGCACAGCGCTGCGCACCTACTGGCGATATCTAAGTTCACCGCAGACCAATATTCCGAGTTTATTGGCAGGCCGAATGGCCTGTTCCCGTCAATGAGCTATGCGCATTTGCCGAACTTTCTTCGTGAACGCGTGCACGAGATCGGTGAGAGTCCGGTCCAAAAACTGGTTGGTCGTCGCTTCGTCGTGTTCTGCTCAACGATCGAGACGCGCAAGAACCATTATCTGTTACTCCAACTCTGGGACCGCCTCAGACTTGAATTCAGCCCGGACAAACTGCCCACGTTGGTGTTCGTTGGCAAGTGGGGTTGGGGAACGGAGACGGTGCGCTTGCTGAGTGAGCGCAACTACCATCTTCGCAATCGTTTGCTGATCTTGGAGAGCGTGAGCGATGCGGAGCTGATTTGGATTTATCGCAACGCCCGCTTCTCTCTCTTTCCCTCCCTATCCGAAGGATACGGCCTGGCTGCGGCCGAGAGCCTGTCATTTGGCACGCCGGTCGTTATCGCTAACTGCCCGGCCTTAGTCGAGGCTACCGAGAGCCTGATGCCCGCTTACGATCCGCTCGACTTCATGGCTTGGCTCGAGGAAATGCGCAGCCTGATTCGTGACGAGGGGCGCCTTGACGAACTCAAGTCGAAAGCCACGCGTTATCGCGGCCCCTCCTTCGAGGAGTTTGCCGCCGCAATCCGCTCGATTGCCCTTAGCGTCTCTGGGCCCGAAGCTCATCTCACGAATAGCGAACAATGCCCCGCTGCTTAGTGCTAACCCCATTCCCCCTCGCCATCCCGCGCCATGGCGGACAGGTCCGCGCGGCCAGTATCGTCCAGGCGCTGCGCCATACGGGCTGGCACGTTGATACCGTTGGCATCTATCACGCCAACTTCTTCCCTGCCGAGGAATGGGGAAATCTTGATATCGTTATTAGTGCCCCGGCGGTCGCTCGCCGCGCGCTGGATGACATGCTATTCGCTGATCTGCATGTAGCCCGAGACGCTGCGGCTGACAGCGGCGTGATAGATCAGCTCCGGATGTTATTGGCACGACTGCAGCCGGACGTCGTGCATGTGGAACATCCCTGGGACTGGTTGGTTCTAGAACGCGCGCTGTCGACTGTAGATAGGCCAAAGGTCGTGTATTCGAGCCAAAACATTGAATGGAGTGCTCGGCCCCCCATGTTCGAGCTTGGCCTCAAGCGCCGCGAAGCCGACCGGCTCGTAGAAGCGACCCGGCTTCTGGAGAGTGAGTTTGCGCGTGCCGCCGACCTCACGCTCGCTATCTCGGATATTGAGGCTGCTTTAATTGCCCAGGACAGTGGGCGAGACGTTGCTTATGTGCCGGCTGTATCCGACCTCGCGTCGAGTAACCCACCGCTGCATACCACGTTCAGCCAAACTGCGCGCGATAGTCAGTGCCGGTATGCCGCCTTGATGGGCAGCGCTTATTGGCCAAACGTTGAGGGTTTCTTTACCACCTTTCCGAACGGTCTCGGGTTCCTCGGGCAGGACGAGCAGATCTGGGTTGCGGGTGCGCTCGGTGCTGCCCTTTGTGAGGACGCGCGCTACCAGGATTTCCAATCCGTGAACAACGCTCGGCTGCGGACGTGGGGATATGTGGCGGACGCCGACAAGGCGTCGTTTTTTGCCGCATCTTGCTGCGTTATAGTTCCCGTGCACATTGGCGCAGGCGCTAAGCTCAAGACGGCCGATGCCTTGGCCAGCGGACGCCCTGTAATCGCGACCTCTCATGCAATTGAGGGGTACGGACCCCTCGTTGAGGATGTGCTTGGACGGGGTGTATTCATTGCCGACACCCCGGACGCCTTCCGGAATCTAGTGCGCAGCGCGCTGCGGGAAGGGCTGCCCTCCTGCCCTACCGAGGTTCGCAGCCGCGTTAGCCTACAGCGCATGGCGGAAACCCTCGCGCCCCTCTATTCTGGGTTGCTTACTCAAGAATAATGCGAAGCTGGCGCAGGCAGGCGTGCGGGCCCTAAGATCGGGCGACTTCGCTCTCCGAAGCATCGGTACAGGCGAGCTTCTCGGGCATGCGAGCACCTGCGGAGGTCGAACAATATTGCCGAGCGGGAGCTACGGCGTCCAGCGGGGCGGCCTGGGGCGAAAAATGGACCTTCGCCCGGGGGATTGCCGGTTTACGCCGGCCGTCATTTACAGCTTACAGCCTCATTGCTCACCAGATCATCTGACGGATGGCGGTGCTCGCTTGTGCGGCGTGGGCGTCAGAGCTCGCCAGTTCCAGGGCATGAGTTCCTGGATGCGCTTTGGCGGGGTGATCCGGCAAGTCGAATCAGCACATCGGCAAGCCAAGCTGGTGGATCGGCGTCGTTGAGTTTGGTGGCGTCAATGAGGGTGTAGATCGCTGCCGCGCGCCGGCCCCCTAGCCGAACATCGTTTCGCCCCAAACGAATCGCTAATTTTTCTCCGATAGTGTCTACGTATTGCCGTCTGGGAATCGAATGGCTGACTTCGTTCTTGAGGGTCCCAAGTGGGGTGCACCCGGCCTCGCAAGCGCCGGCGGCATCGTCACATGGGCAATAGACGCTACAGTCCCTGCCAGCTTCGTGGCCGTCATTAGCTCGGCATTCGCTGACTGGAGCCACTACGCCAACATTCAGTTTCAGGAAGTGGCATCGACCGCTTCCTCACAAATCGACTTCAGCTTGGGAGCAATCGACGGCCTCGATAATGTTGTAGGAGAGACGACCTATTTCTACTCAGGGAATCGGTTCATCTCCGCGTCCGTCGAATTTGACACCGGCGAAGGATGGCACCTCGCAGGAAGTCAGGTCGTCAGTAATGACGGTGTAAACTTGTTTGAAGTGGCTTTGCATGAAATCGGACACGCTATCGGACTCGACCACTACAACGCCGCCCCCGCGGTGATGAATGCAACCCTGAACCTCGCTATAACCGACCTAGAGCAGCCAGACATTGATGGTGCTCAGGCACTCTACGGCCACGCGCCTGCTTCAAACCTGTTTGGCTCAACGATCTACGATGTCCAGAGCGCCGGTGGCAAAATCTACGCGCTTTACGATGCAATCTTGAACCGAACACCGGATCTGCTCGGCTTTGAGGGGTGGACATCAATATTGAAGGAGACGGCGTCGCTGCGTGACGTGGCTGTAAGCTTCTTAGCTTCGCCGGAAGGGCAGTTGCACGTCGGGTCTCCGGATAACGCGACCTTTGTGGAGGAGCTTTACGCTACTGCCTTGCACCGCACGGGCGACACTGGTGGGTTAGAATGGTGGACCAACGCGCTCAACCAGGGAATGTCACGCGCGGATGTGGTGATAGACTTCGCGCTAAGTACTGAGAACGTTGCAGGAATGCAAACCACCTTGAACGCCGGTGTCTTTGTCCCTGAACAAAATGCCGACGATATTGCCCGTCTCTACTATGGTGTGTTGGGTCGTGCGCCTGATCCCTTGGGGCTTTCCGGATGGACCGGCCTGGTTGATGACGGACTTTCTTTCAAGAATCTTGCCCAAGCGTTCTTGAACTCGCCCGAATATCAAAATACGCACTCTGGACTAAGTGACGCTCAATTCGTCGATAATCTTTACATCAACGCCTTAGGCCGTCATGCAGAGAGTACCGGGCTGCAAGGATGGACCGAGTTATTGTCTCACGGATTACCGCGTGCGGACGTCGCGCTAGCCATTTCGGAGTCACAAGAAGCACAACAGCACCACCTGCTCCAAATTGAGCAAGGCTGGCTTCTGGCCTGAGGCCAGGCTGACCGCCGGTATTTCCAGCCACCCGCCTCGCTCGCGGGGCTTTTTCGGTTGCCGCAGTTACGGCCGCGTTCGAATCACCAAACGACCAATTGCGTCAACGGTCGTGCCCGGCAGGATATTGCCGATTTTTGCATTGGGTACTGTACCCTCCAAGTCGACTTGTTCGCGGCGGTTGCTAAGGATAGTGTCCGCGCCCTGCACTCATTCGAACGGCACCGAGGGGCATGGGGACATACCGGCTATTTTTGGCGTTTTGTGTTCTATACGCGCATGCCTTTGGCGAGATCGCCGGCTGGCACATTGGCGTCGTTGCCGTGATCTCTTTCTTCATCATCAGCGGCTATGTCATGTCTCTTCTGATCCTGAAGCACTATACCGCGCCGACTGATTTTGCGCGCTTCTATCTGGATCGTGCCGCGCGATTGTTTCCGCAATATCTATTCTATCTCGGCCTCACGCTACTGACGGTCAAACTTCTCGGTATCACCAACATTTATTTGCAGGATCGCGGCCCTGTCTACGTCGCAGCCAACTCTCTGATTTTGCCCGTCGGCTATTACATGTTTGGCTTAGACCACGCGCTTTACCTGCCGCAGGCTTGGTCGCTCGGTCTGGAACTAACGTTCTATCTTACATTTCCAGTCTTCTGGCATAGTCCCAAAGCCCTGAAGATCGCTCTGGCCTGCGCTTCTATGCTCATCTTTGCAGCTGCGATCGGCGGCATTGTAGATACGGACCGGTTCGGATATCGATTGCTCCCCGGAGTCTTTTTCATTTTCGTAACCGGCAGCGCTCTCGCAAAACGAGAATGGACATTCGTGTCACTGACAGGGATTGCCACACTTGCCGCTATGCTTCTCATCCTTGCCATGCCGACGCTCTACGCGGTGCACTACAACAAGGAGGTGGTAGCAGGGATTATCGTCGGCATTCCGGCCGTATATCTATTGAGCAAGATGCGCTTCTCAGGTTTCGACGAACTATTGGGCAACTTGAGCTACGGTGTCTTTCTCAACCATTTTCTACTGATATGGATTGCAGACCATTTTGACGTCAGCAGAGTTTTGATGCCATTTGCTTCGCTGGCGATGGCATGGGTTAGTTACAGCATCATTGAGCAACCAGCGCTTCACTTGCGCCGACGCTTGCGTGACCGGCGCGCTTTAGGTCTTCAGCAGCGGCAGATTCAGAGTTCTTCCGCCGCTGAAAAGAATGCATCGATTTGAGTATCGATCTAACAATAGGCGACTTCTATTGCCGCGGTCTATGCGGGATACCTTCCGGAGACGACACCCATCCCCGCTGCCCCTGAGCGGTTGCGGAGGGCAACGGACAATGAGTGCATGGACAGGCGTCTGGGCAGAAGAAATGGACACCGAGGATGGCCAGCTATGGGTCGTCGGTGTCGGTGAAGTCGGGGTGATGGCGTTCACCGATGATGGAATCGAGAACCTCAAAAATCTGATCCAGATCCACAAGGACGCTCCTTGGATCATTGATCATTGAAGAACGCCGCCAGGTGCCAGGTGCTCGCGGCGATCGTTAAGCCGAAGGGCGAAAAGCCCGACAAGGTTTAGCCGGTAATCGGACAAACCGGCCAGCCGACGGCCTACGCCGCATGCTTACCTTGTTGACGCGCGTGGTCATGTCGCTCGAGCGGAGACCGCTGATGCCGGCGTCCAACTCCAGGGCAGAAGCTCGTCCAGCCGGTGAGCTGGGTGGGCGGCGATGCGGGCAAGGATACAGGATACAAGTGCGATCTCGACGGGAACAAGGAACAAGAGCAGGCGCAGTATCTCCGCCCAGTCGCCCCTGGCGCGCTTGTCGACGCCAGGTGAACAGCAGGCTATCAGCCATCCCGCGCCGGCGTGCTACCCTGCAGACTGTCTCACCCGGCTGCAAGGTCTCTTCGATAAGGCGGACCTTCTCGTCGTAACTCCATCGCCGCCGACGCTCGGCACCCAACACATTGACCTGCATTCCCGACGTGACCTTAAAGCTAGAACTTAAGGTCGCACGCTTCGCGAATTACCTCGCGTCACGCAAGACGGCGCCCGTCGGATGCGTACGTTCTAAGACGCGGCGCATGTTGGTGACCGAAGCATCGACCTCACTTCCCCCTCCCGGCCTGCGTCCGCAATCGCGACGGCATTTCTCATCTTGGCCACATCGATTCCGACGAATGCTTCCCTATAATCTGCCACGGCTCGTCCTCCTGTGATGAGGATCGGCTCGGTCCGCCCGAGCAATCCTCGGACGCGCAGTGTAGGGCGAGCGCCACCTCATCGGCAGACACGGACATACGGCCTTACTCGCGGCGCGGATATCGGCTACCATCGCGACCTGAACCGACTGGCAGGGCGCGCCCAAACGATAGAGGCCCCCACATGCACCATGATGGTCGCCCTAACCCGTCCGGTCAAGCAACCACCTGCGCCACCACCCCGGCCGAACTGACAAAGGAGAAGTAGATGAGGCATACCTGTTGGGTCTTGATAGCCGTCATGTGGTGCGCCGCGAGTCTCTGCAAAGTCTTACCAGCGTCCCATTGAGAGCTTCACACGAAGTCGTAGTGCTGCGTTACGATGCTCCCGTGTTGCGGATCAACGGCGGGAAGAAGGCCCGCATCAACGATCGCGTTGCCGTTCATCAACCAGATTTGGTCTGCCCCTGGCACGTTGTGGTTCTGCCACAATAGATCTGCATGTCCATCACCATTATAATCACCAGTAGCCGTAATCTGCCAATCGGTGATGACAGGTTGCCCCGCCAGGTTGGTGATCATCTGCGCGTTCTTGATTTGGTTTCCGTTCATCTCCCACAGCTGCGTCAACCCAGTGTCAGACCGCCACACAATATCGGCTCTGCTGTCGCCATCAAAATCCGCGACCCCCGCTACATGCCAATCCGTTCCGACGTTCTGGCCGGCAGAATTCGTGATCGACAGCGCAGTCTTGATTGTATTGCCGTTCATCTCCCAAAGCTGGGTAGCACCTGAATTCGCATCCCGCCAAACTAGGTCGGACTTACCGTCTCCGTCGAAGTCACCAGATCCGACCAAATGCCAATTATCCGGCATGGACGTGGTTAGATTGTTAGCGCCCGTGATCTGATTGTTGTTCATAGTCCAAGTTTGAACGTTTCCCGAATCTGACCGCCAAACGATATCGTCCTTGCCGTCTCCATCGAAGTCACCCGCTCCAATGATATGCCAATCAGAGCCAACATCTTGTCCGGCGGCATTCTTGATGAGACCGGTCCCGATGATCTGATTGCCATTCATGTCCCAGACTTGAGTTGAGCCGGTGGACTGCTGTCGCCAGATCAGATCAGCTCTGGAGTCCCCGTTGAAATCAGCTACCGCGGCAATCTGCCAATCCGGCTTTACAAGCTGACCGACTGTGTTTTCAAGCGCATTCTGAACGTGCAGGCCATTCATTTCCCAGAGGTGAGTGGTCCCATCGTCAGCGCGCCAGAGCAGATCCGAGTTGCTATCGGCATTGAAGTCCATCAAGCGAGGCGGAGCCGCGCCGATGAGATTGACATGTCCGGTCCCATCGTCCGTAAGAACGAAGTTCAAGTTGGGCGTCATCTGCAACGTGGCGACCGTTGAATTAGTCGAATCCTCGACATAGTAGGTCGTCTGACCGTTCTGCGTGTCCCCTCTGAGGACATGCATTCCACTCGAGTACGATATCGCGCTCAGATCGATAGTAACGCCTGGGCCAAAGCCCGCGATCTGCGCGCCGAATGTACTGGCATCGACCGTGCTACTCTCGATAATAAGCTTTGCGCCTGTCTCGAGCGTGAAGATGCCTGTGGCGTTGCTTCCACTCGATAGATCAAGGGTACCGAAAACCGTTTCGTCTGCTACGGTCGCCCCAGATGCGACCCATTCGGAGCCCCCGTCCATAATCATGTCGGACGAAGCGGACCCGTATATTTGGGCGTGCCCGTAGATATTTTCATTGCTGACCACGCCGCCTGAGGCGACGTTAAGTACGCCGTCACTCAAGATGCTATCGCCATGACCTATTCCACCGCTGAGGATTGATTCAAGGCCGTGTATAGTGCTGAACTGAATTTCGCCTGTTGTGGAAGCCGATACAGTAGCTCCCGCCGCAACCTGTGTGAATTTAGCTAAGCCTGGCCCCAGCTGCCCGCTGGTGACCTCCATCGTTGCGCCAGGCGCGAGGCTCGCACCGGTTGCTATACCGTCGTGAACATTCAGAGCCCCTCCGTAGTTGACTAGTGCGCCAGATGAGGTGCCACCGTAGTAAACTTCGGACGCGCCCCCATTGTTAATCTGAGCACCTATTGATTGTCCGCCGGAAAGATACTCAATGCCATGGTTGCCTACTGACGTATCAAATGCACTCCCATAGACAGCCATGAAACCGTGAAGCGTGGATGCATTCACGGTTCCGAGGACGACAGCCTGTCCACTGCCATCGATCAGACAGGTCTCTGCGATCGCTCCGGCATCAATCGTCAGCGTGAATTGGTTCGCTGGTGATGAGAAGACCTCGATAATTCCGCCAACGGTGACTCCTGACTCAACTTCAAGGCTGTTCCCGTCGTCTATCACGTAGTTGTCGCTCGTTGATGAGGTAACCTTGACCGCCCCCGAAACCAAAACTGTCGTCATTCCGCTCTCCACCACAAATCGATCACCACCTTGTCGTGAACGCGACGCAGTTGAAATCGCCTTGAGTGACTACCTCTGAGGTGGTATGGACCTTTCCAACTCTGCCGATCTTGCAAGACCGACGGAGCTTCGGCCAGGATCGCCGAAGGTCGGATGCGCCGTTCACCTCCGGATTCTCGCCAACAATCATGTCGCGGAAGCATCGCCTTGCTCATCCTCCGGTCGCACTGTCGTCGGAACCCCTTCTCCGCTGCCGTCAAACGTTCGTTGACTTGGCCGTCACACGCCGAGCCTCGCGCCCTTTGCTGTTGAGTCGCGCTTGCCCCGTCTGGAGCTTGGAAGGCCTTCAACATCGGTCGGCGCCTCTCGGTTGCGGGTCTGCTCTACTCCTGAAAGCGGGCGTCTCAGAACGACGACTACAGGCCTCTACAAGAGGACAGAAGAACAATTAACCAATCGAAGGCGTGGCTCGCCGCCCCAGCGATAACTCCCAGCGACTTACCGCGTATCGGATTCCAAGGGAAATGCGCGCCATGGCCCCCAAACACCACGCTCTCCGACGGCGACCGCAGGGAGCGCTCACCAAGGAGTGCGGCGCGCACGGGCGGTGACCACTGCCTCGCCAAAAGTGTTCCAGCAGGCGGGCATCTTCGTGACCGGCGGCGCCGTAGTGATCGTCATCGTGACTCTGACGGTAGGACTGCCTGCCTCGTGGAGGCCATCGGTACGGCTTCGAGACGGTTTTCGAGATGAAGGGAGGTCAGAACCATCTCCATCTCCATGACCGACTCCCCGCTCTACGACCTCTTGCTGCGCCTCCGGGATTACATCGACATCAACTGCCAGCCCAGGAAACGATCTGTCGCCGAAATTCTCCAGCGAGATCTCTGCCGGAGAAGCGAGCCACCCTCGAGATCCTGACGAAGGCGCCCGGCGCCGCGCCGCCATCAAGCGTGGCAATCGCTGATCGAGGCCGAGCGGCAGTTTGAGGCGACCAATGTCGTACGATGAAGATTACGATTATGGCGACTACGATTCCGAGCTCGACTGCGAGCATGACCATTACGTGATCGACATCTGTAGGGTCACCACGGTCAGCGCGGCATCCTCGCCGGCCACCAGCGGCAGCATCTTGCCAAGCAGGCTGAGAAACGGGCCCGGTTGGCCTTGGCCTTCGCCTCGAGGTACGCAACCATCCCACCCTTACCGCCCGCCTTCCTTGCAGCTTCGAGGATCGGCGCGCCCTTCTTTCGGCCGCCGGTTTTGATCCCGTGCACCATCTATTTCTCTCCACTTTGGAACGTCTTCTGCCGTGTTCGTTTGAAAACACGCTGCAAATGAAAACCCGCCGCAGCGGTGCCGGGCGGGCGCATCTATTCACTCAAGCTGATTTGCGAGCGAATACGGCTACGTCGTATCCATTCGGCGTAGGCCGCAGGGTTTCCGCCTGAGCAGTCCAGGGTTCTCTTTGTAGAACCTAATCAGCTCGATAAGGTTTTCGATTCCGAAGTCGGTGAACGCCGTCTTCTCCGACGCCATAAACACCCAGATGACGCCGTCCTCGATCTCCATTTCGTTGGCGATGTCCCACAGCCAATCTTCGTCTTCGCCGAGGTCTTTCGCGACCTGGGTGATGGTGGTGACGTGATGGACCTAGTTGACGTGCGTGGTCATACCGCTCGAGCGTAGAGTGCTGATGCCGGCGTCCACAGGGCAGAGGTTCGTCCAGCCGATGAGCCGGATGGGCGGCGATGCGGGCGAGGATATCGGTGAGCCAGGCCTGCGGGTCGATGCCGTTCATTTTCGCCGTGACGATGAGGCTGTACATAGCTGCGGCGCGCCGTCCTCCGCGATCAGATCCGCAGAACAGCCAGGACTTCCGTCCAAGAGCGATGCCTCGCAAGCCCCGTTCGGCGGCATTGTTGGAGAGATACACGGAATAGACCGACGATGAGTGTGGATGGCGAACCAAAAGATCTGGCCACTGAGATCTCCAACATGTCGAGATGAACGAGACGCGCGCGACTATCTCGCGCGCGGCCGGTGTTTGGCTGGCCGGACTGACGTCGAGGCGCTCGACAAGTGACGATGAAGGCACGCATGGGAGCGACGCACTTCCCGACCAGAACTCTCCCAAAGGTAGCCGCCGGGATGCCCTCTCGGTCCCGGCCTATAATCTGACCCGAGCAATGAATACCCTCGGGATCAGGCCGCTGATCGCCGCGATCGCAGCCTGACGCTGGCCCAGTTTTGGCTTCAAGACTAACTGCTCTAAGGCCGTTTTTATACGGGCAAGACCGAAAGCAGACTTGCTGCTCGATTCGGCGCGACCCATATCCCTCCGATCAGCACCTCGGTTGCCGGTGCTATGGAGGCCACAACAACCAAACTTAGCGACTTACGCGACCGGGTTCCTCGTATCGGAAATCGCTTTATATTTTTGCAGTTCAACGTGCGCCACGTCTCTCGACTTTCCGGACCACAATCCTCCCCAAACAAGCCCTGCCATTTTTGCGGCGACCCCTAAATCGTTCCAGAAGGGATGATTGAGGTTATGGCACGGTCCTTCCCATAGCCAACGGATATCCACGATATCGGCAGCTTCACCGTTGATAATGTAAGCGCCATGCTGGCCAAGCATGTACGCCGCTCCAGTATAGGCCTTCGCCCCCTGGCTTTTCCTTTGTTGCTCCCCGTGAACGTGCAAACTGTGCATCGTCCAACTGTGGCCAGAAGCAACCTTTTTCGCCTGCTCCTCCTTCGTCCTGGAGCCGTGAAAGATAATGGGCTGCCAATTTTTCCCATGAAGATAACGTAGAACAACGACAACCCGTTGTTGCATTTCCACGGAAAGCTTGCGGTATTCTCGCTCTGACCGCTTTAATAGCTGAGCATGATTGATGGCCTCAGCGTGCTTCGCCTTAGCCTCGATACTCTTTGCAATTTCGATTAGGCTTGAAAGAGACATCGACGTCCTCCCGTGAATCCATGGTTCGTAACGTCGCTGGCGCACGGAGTCTGCAGTGGCATTTATGAAGTAGTTTCCTCCTCAAGGCTAGGCGTTAAGTTTCAAGATTGCTGCGCTGCAATCACTTGCAGGAGTGGGGCTGAGGGCACAAAAAGCCTTCACCGCAGATTATGGCCCGCCGCCGACGATCTGGATAACCATCGGGAGCGTTGGATCTCCGAAATGAATTGGAAATCCCTAGCTTCGGTCGTTATCGGCGGCTTTTGTGACCCAGAACAGACATGAGTCTAAATAGAGCGTCGAACCGATGCGACGAACGCTTGCTCACACTTCTCAGCGGCTCAGAGTTTTCATGAAGCATTTTTTACGGACCGCTTAACAATACTCAAGACCTTTGCGCTGTACTATTAAAGCCGTTCGTCACAGCATCACGGGGAAGCAATTTTGTCCCTAACATGTATATGATTGAAGCTAGGATTACCCGCGGTCAGTAAGCTGTCGCGAGTGGGTGCGCTCAAAGACAAGGCATGTTGAAACCGCCGAATTCGCTCTTTGCGCCTTCGGCGAGGACTTGTGCAGAAGAAGAGGAGGTCGTCGTGGCTTTTGGAAATCAAGTAGCCTTCCACGATCCGAGCAGTCGCATGATGGCTGCCGGCGTCGATTTGCGCAAATCCAACGCTATTGTTGATCTGCAGGGAAACGTCTTGGCCTATGCACAGACCGGCGGCATGATGGCGCCGACCCCTTTCGAGATTGTACCCGGCGAAAAGCTTTATCGCTTTGGTAGTGTCGGCGCTGGGATGCATCGCGTCGCTGTCGGTTCCTGGTGGTTGGAGCGAGGCGCTTTCGAAAAGCTCGTCAGCTTCGCACAAGCGCATGATTTGTCGATCGGCATGGCGCTGCGCTACCTCTGCCTGGTGCCGCCGGAATGGAGCGACGTGACAATATTGATCCGCGCCCGAGCAAATGCGCGGCTGCTAGCGTGGCGAGGTCTTGCCGATACGGTAGTAACGAAAACAAACAATGGCGGTCCGCCGGTCAAGATGACGCAACAGAATGAGATCGCCGCTCGCCGAGTTTATCAGCTATTCATTCCCGGGCTGGTCACAGGTTTTTTGAGCATAGAGCAAGACTTTCATCTTGATCAAACCGCCAGTCGGCGCGGTTTTCTTTACTTCTGACGGATACCGTTTCTAGTCCAGGATGCGGAGCTTCTCCCAGTCAGAGCATCCCGGATTATCTACCTTGATCGCATCATTCATGAAACCGGCCGTCGCGCGATACGCTATCCGATCATGTCGCAGTCGAGTTGCCTGCGCAGACCGATGCCCGCAGTTTCCTAAGATATGCGAACGACCGGCCCGGTGGCTATTTATCAGCTAAAGATGGCATGTTGTTGAAGTGTTCATGAACTATCGTGCTCGCTCATTTTTGCTGACATGGTAATGGATATATTGCGCCCAATCGAGCTGGACGCCGCAGTCAAGCGCGAGTTTAAAGAATTCGTCGGCCGCCTCGTCGTAAGCGGCAAGGAGACCCCGTCTGGCGGAGGGGGTGAACGATCGGCTATCGGCTGCTAAGTTTGTGAGCCGATGTGAGCTTCTATGTCTGCGCCTAGTTCTGGAACTAGAACCTTCCATATGATCGAAGCGGTCGCCGACCGTCTTGAGGGAGCGCCGCGGCAGCTTCGCCGACGCTGGTCGGACGAGTTTAAGGCCCAAGTCGTGATGGAGGCGCTGGAGCCTGGCGCGAGCGTCTCGGCGATCGCCCGCCGGATCGGCATTCACCCGTCGCAGCTGTTCGCCTGGCGCCGTGACGCTCGGGCCGAGCGGCGGCGTTATCGCTCACGGCACTCGAGTTGCGAGGGTGTGGTGGCGCCTGTGGCAGGCGCGGTGATCGAGATTGCCATTGGCGAGGTGATCGTGCGCGCCGGCGTGGACGTCGACGAGGCGCAGTTGCAGCGGGTGATCCGGGCGGTCCGTTCGGCATGATCCCCTCCGGCATGAAGGTGTTCCTGGCGAGCCATCCAGTCGACTTCCGCAAGGGTATGGATGGCCTTGTTGCGCTGGTGCGCGATGCCGGCTCAGATCCGTTCTTATGTGTCGGACGAGATTATGTGGCGGAGGCGCTCTAACGCCAGCCCGGGCCGGCCACGGCTGGATTCCTCCGCCACATAATATTTCGTGCCCCTCGTGGCGACGCGGGATCCCCCTGCGCCGTAACGCCGGAGGGGCACAATGCTCGAGTTCTATTTTTCGTACCGCGGGGTGCTTAAACGCCTTCGTGACGGGGCGCTCGGCGCCGAGATGGATCGCATCGCGGGGCACTTTTTCTCGCTCGGTTACAAGCAAGCATCCGCTAAGCTTTATCTGAGCCGGATCGCGCGGTTCGGCCGTTTTGCTGCAGCACATTGCGGTTCACGGCCGATCGGCGAAGCTATCGTCGATAGCTATCTATGCACATTCACCACGGACTCACCACGGATTGCGGCAGTGTCTGCGATCCAACACGCGCGACGGGTGGCGCCCGAACGATTCATTGCTTCGACGCCCATTGTAGTCGATGATCCGGACGCTCCGCTTTTGCGCTCCTTTTCTCACTATCTGAGCAGGGTACGAGGCCTTGAGCCAAGGTCCCGCGATGGCGTTCTCTTGGGCGCACGGCGCTTTCTGGATTGGCTCCACCATCGCCATCCTGGCCAAGACCTCGAGGCGTTGACGGCAGAGCATGTCCTTGCCGCTGTCGAGTATCGGCTGTCGCTCTCGGCGACCTCCGGCACTCGCACGGCGGCGATCTCTCACATCCGAACGTTTCTCCGCTTTCTGCATTGGGGTGGTCACCACGAGCAGGATCTGGCTCCCATCGTTCCAAGAACGCCATATTGGCGACTGGCCCATTTACCGCCCCGGCTTTCGTGGGATGATGTTCGCCGCGCCATCGATGCGATCGGCAAGGTGACGCCGATCGACCTTCGCGATCGAGCTGTTCTGTTGTTGCTCGCCACCACAGGCATTCGCAACGGCGAGCTACGCGCTATTCAGCACCGGGATATCGACTGGCGAGCTGGTGAGTTTTTTGTCCGGCGCACCAAGGGCAAGCGTGACCGAGTGGCCCCGCTCATCGAGGAGACCGGCGCCGCGGTCGCCGACTATATCCTGCGGGCTAGACCGAAGGTCGATAGTAAGCATCTGTTCCTGTCCTTCACGCCGCCCGTGGGACCATTCAAGTACGCGTCGTCTGTTTCAAGGATCGTGCGGAGCGGTTGCAGCATGGTGGGATCGAGCTCGGTCGCGTCGGAGGCGCACATCTCCTGCGCCACAGTCTAGCCACCCAGCTCGTCGGGCGACGAAGGCCGATCAACGAGGTCGCCGATCTTCTAGGGCACCGAAGCATCAACACAACGGCGCTGTACGTGAAGGTCGCGGCCTCGCAGCTCGCTGAGGTCGCGCTCCCCTTTCCGGGAGGCGCCGCATGACTGCCTTCGCCGCATTCCTCGGCGACAAGGTCGAGCGCTACATCGAGCTGCGCCGCTCCCTCGGCTACGCCTTCAACAAGCAAGCCGGCACGCTGCGGGCTTTCGTTCGCTACGTCGAGCAATCTCAGCTGGGTGCGCCCGCCACCCGGACGATGGCGCTGGACTTCGTCCTATCGTTCGGTGGCGCCGCCGACAGCCGCGCGGTCCGTCACGGCGTGCTCCGCCGATTCTACGAGTACCTGGTCCTCTACGCCCCCCAGACCGAGGTCTTGGAGCGCAAAGCTTTCCCGCGGTCCAGGGCGATTCCGCCGCCGCGCATCCTAAGTGAGGCTGAGCTGACGTCGCTTATCGACGCATGCAGCTTCATTTCGCCAGGGAACCCTCTCAGGGGCCGTACGATGGCGACGCTAATCGGATTGTTGGCCAGCACGGGATTACGATCGGGCGAAGCGGTCAGCCTTGATCGCGGCGACGTCGATCTGACCAACGGGATCGTCCTCGTCCGTAAAACCAAGTTCCGTAAAGACCGCCTGATTCCTGTTCACCCAACGACCCAGGCAGCCCTTCGTCGATACGCCCGTGAGCGCGACACCGTGTTTCCCAGGCCCAAAGGCGAGGCCTTCTTCCTCAGCTCGCGAGGCTGCCGTCTGTCGGCGACCGGCCTGCAAAGCAACTTCGCTAAGGTCCGCAAGCTCGCGGGTCTTGACAATGGCAAGCCTCTGCGACCGCACGATCTCCGGCACCGGTTCGCGGTGACCAGGCTCAGGCTGTGGCACCAACAGCGCGCAGACGTCCAAGCGCTGCTGCCCTTACTCGCCACCTACCTCGGCCACGCCAACTATAGCGACACAGCCTACTACCTCACCGGCTCGTCGGATCTCCTCGCCATCGCGGCTGAGCGCGCCTTCCTCGACGGAGGCGCGGCATGAACGAACACCTCCTGCTGGCGCCGCTCCTGGAGTCGTACTTTCGTCGCCGGTTGACCAAGCAGCGCAACGCGACCTCCGCGACCTTAGCCAGCTATCGCGATGCCTTGCGCATGCTGATCCTCTTTGCCGCCGCCCATTTGGGGAAGAAGCCGGCGGCGCTGGCCCTTGAGGATCTCGATCGGGACCTTGTTCTCGCCTTTCTTGACGAGCTTGAGGAGAAGCGGAACAACTCCGTCGCAACGCGCAACGCCCGATTAGCCGCGATCCGATCCTTCTTCCATCACGTCGCTGCCGCCGATCCCGCCTCGTTCGGCGTCGCCCAACGGGTTCTGACGATCCCCACCAAACGGGCCCACATCGAGGTGACGCATCATCTCACCAACGCCGAGGTGGAGGCCATCATCGCAGCCCCTGATCAGACGACGCCCCGCGGCCGGCGCGACCGGGCCTTTCTGCTCTTCTTGGCGAGAACCGGCGCTCGCGTGTCCGAAGCGACTGGCGTCAACGCGAACGACCTTCAGTTGGAGCGAGGACGCCCGCAGGTGCTGCTTCATGGCAAAGGACGCCGAGATCGCGTCGTTCCCATTCCTAAGGATCTGGTGCGATCGCTGACGGACCTATTGAGCGAACGCGGTCTCGCCAATCATGAACCGCGGCCGATCTTCGTCGGGGTTCACAACGAGCGCCTGACGCGTTTCGGCGCGACACACATCGTGCGGCGTGCCGCCTCCCAGGCCGGGTCCACGAGGCCAAGCTTGGAGGGCAAGCCGATATCGCCGCACATCTTCCGGCATTCCCTCGCCATGAAGCTTCTCCGGTCAGGTGTGGACCTCCTGACGATCCAGGCTTGGCTTGGCCATGCTCAGGTCGCCACAACCCACCGATACGCCGTAAGCGTAGCTCTGAGGCCCATTTGATTGGCGCTTGACGTCTATTTTGAGCGCGTGGTGCGCCGGCGCGGCTTCCATATGTCGGACAACGCATTGACCGCGGCCTCAAGCGCCTTCCGGTCGACGACGTTGGGATCGAACTGCTCCGGGCCCCAGAGGCGCATATGTTCGTGCTCCGGATGGGTGGGGTCGCTGATGGCGTCGAGGTATTCAGCATAGCCTGGCGCACCGCCGACATCTTCCGGAGGACAACGGCCGGCGGCCTCGAGCAAGAACGGAAGTCCCTCCGTTGTCGTGTTGTCGAACCACTTTTCAAGCTTGATCACGTGATCCCAGCTGTCGCCGAAGTCGTAGAGATAATGGATCGTCTTCGCGCCGGTCTCCTGAACGATATTAGAGAGCCGCGTCTTGCGGGCATCGATGGGCTGAGGGCCAAAATCTCCATCGGGATCAGGTATACCCCAACGTCCTTCGCCGGCCAGGAACTCGAAGAGATGGCTGTTCGTCCAGCCAAACGCCGCCTGAAGCGTCAGATGCAGCTGATCAAGGCGCAGGGTGACGGGTACGACAAGGCGACGCATCACCTCCGGCTTCACATCCTTGAGGGTCACCTTGATCCGGACCGCGGTCGTGTTCAGGCTCATGCCGCCAGCCTCGGATCGTGTGTATGCATCGTATAGGTCGACGCCCAGGGAAGCAGTTCGTCCAGTCGCGCCGCAGGCCAACCATTGACGAGCTTGGCGAGAACGTCAGCGAGCCAGTGCTCGGCACTGACGCCATTGAGCTTACAGGTCTCAATGAGCGAAGCCAGCAATGCCCAATTCTCGGCACCTTCGTCGCAACCGGCAAAAAGGGAGTTCTTGGCATTGAGCTTGATTGGCCGCATCGCTCGCTCGACCGCATTGGTGTCCATCTCGATGCGCCCGTCATCAAGGTAGAACGTTAGGCCGTCCCAATGACGCAGCGCGTAACGCAGGGCCTTCGCCGTGTCGCTCTTCTGCGCAAGGTGAGCAAGCTTGGCCTCAAACCACTGCTTCAAGGCTGTAGCCAGAGGCCGGGCATGCGCTTGTCGCCCCGCGCGGCGCTCGTCCGCAGATCGGCCGCGGAGTGCCTTCTCGACCGCGTAAAGCAGGGCGATGCGCTCAAGGGCCTCGCGGGCAACCGGAGCTGGCGCCGGCGCAGCCTCCCGCTCGATCTTCACAAACTGGCGCCGCAGATGCGACCAGCAGAAGGCGAGCGTCCCGGACAGGGCGTCCGCACGCGTCTCTCGGGTCATGGTCTTGTAAGCCTGATAGCCGTCGCAGTGGATGATGCCGCGATAGCCCTCGAGCAGCCTCAAGCCATGAACGGCCCCACGGCCCGGTGCATAGGCGTAAACCACGCCAGGTGGATCAGGTCCGGCCCAGGGCCTGTCATCGCGTGACAGCGCCCAGAAGTAGCCGGTTTTGGTCCTGCCGCGCCCTGGATCCAGCACCGGCGCCGGGGTCTCATCGACATAGAGCTTCGAAGAGGCGAGCAGAAGCTGGCGCAGACGATGCCACAAGGGCTTCAATTCCTGGGCGGCGTAGCCGACCCAAAAGGCGAGCGTGGAACGGTCGATGGCGATACCGTGGGTCGCCAGCATCTGCGCCTGACGATAGAGCGGCAAATGCCAATGATACTTGGCGTCAATTACATGCGCGACGAGACGCTCGGTGGGCAGTCCCCCCTTGATCAATCGCTCGGGCGCAGCGTGCTGGAGGACGACGCCATGACAGGCGCGGCAGGCAAGCTTGGGCCGGCGGGTGACGATCACCCTGTATTGCACCGGAACGACGTCGAGCCTCTGGCTCTCATCGTGACCAATCTCAACGAGATCGCCTTTGCAGCACGGGCAGCAGGTTGCAGCCGGCATCAGCGTTTCGACAATGCGTGGCAAATGCTCCGGAAGCTGACCACGGTTGGCTCTGCGCTTGGCAGTTCTCTTCTCGCGGGCTCTGGGATTGGCGCGATCCTCAGCTGCTTCGAGAGTCGCGACGGCCTCTTCGATGTCCTCCAGAACAAGCTGTAGCTGATCAGCGTCCAGCTTTTCCGACGATCGACCGAACTGCGCATCCTTCGCAAGCTTGAGCAACCGCTCGAGCCTGGCGCAGCGATCCAGCAGAGCCGCGGCAAAGACACGCAGCTCGGCTGGATCGCTCGGCAGCTCATCAGGCAAATCACTCATTGGCCCAAGTCTGCCATGCTTCGCGCCCCGATGCAGCGAAGATTTTATGTCCTACGCAAGTGCTTTCGGCTGCGGGATTCGAGGCGCGTGCATCCGCGTCCAATCCATGCCGGCCAGAAGCGCGGACAGCTGGGCGGCATTCATCCGCATCACGCCGGCCACGATAGGAGGCCATTTGAAGCCGCTGCCATCGAGCCGCTTCCAATACATCACAAGGCCGCTGCCATCCCAGACGACAATCTTCACCCGATCGGCGCGCTTCGCACGGAACACCACCGCCACGCCCTTCATCGGGTCATGGCCCAGCGTCTCCTTCGCCAACAGCGCCAAGCCCTCCGCACCTTTTCTGAAGTCCACAGGTTGCGTCGCCACGTAAATCATGAGGCTCGCGGGCGGCGTCAGCATGAACGTGTCCGTCGAAGCGCCAAGAACACATCACTCAACACAGCAAGGCCAGGCGTCCCTCGCACCTCCACGCGTGCCCCCTGGAGTTCAACCGTCACAACGGCTGCTTCCGGCGACCCGGTGGGCTCTGCGGCCGCCGGTAGCGCCGATTCCGATACCACCGGCACGAACGACAGCGTGTCCGCCGAAGCCGGCAGCACCAACTGGCCCAAACGCGCCCGGCGCCGCCAGTCGTGCACCTGTTGGGGCCGGCACCCATGGCGACGCGCGACATCTGTGACAATCGCCCCCGGCTCAAGGCTTTCCGCGGCAATCTGTGCCTTCAAATCGTCCGGCCAGCGCTTTCGACCTGCGCCTGCGTACACTTCGATACGCGGTGACAACGGTCGTCTTATGTCGTCCGAATGGTCGTCCATTGTGAGCACCCTTGCAGAAGATGACTCTTCTAGCGGTCCTCTCAGGACTGAGTACAAAAATTCTCAAGGGCCTCAACGCCACGCTTACGATACGCCGCTGCGGATGTCGAGATGATGCGCCGGGGACTTGAGAAGGCGGGCGTCTCAGGCGACCGCAGCGCGCGCTTCCGGCCGAACGACACCATCCTGCAGCTGCTGGCCAACATCTGATTATTATGTGGCGGAGAAACCCTGAGTGGCCGGCCCGGGCTGGCGTTAGAGCGCCTCCGCCACATAATCTCGTCCGACACATAAGAGCGGGTCCTTGCGCAGCACCTCCTGCACCTGGAGTGCCAACGACGGAAAGCCTCGGCGCATGTCCGTGTAGCCTGTCGCGAGCCACACTCGCGCGCCCGTGGGAACTGGGATCATCGGCGGACCAAAGCATCGAGAAGTAAGCGCGAATTTCCCCGCACCTTTTGGTTTTGAGTGCTCTGATGCATGAGGTGTCCACTTAAATAGGTGGACACCTCATGATGAGCGACGATGGTCAGAAACTGCGTGTCAGGCTTGTTGGTCGGAACGGTCGCCGGCGCTTTGAGACGACATCGAAGGAGCGTCTTGTGGCGGCCTGCCTTGAGCCTGGCGTTTCGGTCTCGAGACTTGCACTCGAACATGGGGTCAACGCGAACCTGCTTCGGAAGTGGATCAAGAAGGACGCCGCGGCCAGGTCGGCGCCGTCGTCGTCACCCTCGGCGTTCATCCCGGTTCACCCTGAGGGGGCCGCCGAGCGGGGTTTGTCGCGGCAAGGCAGTGTGGAGGCGGTGGATTTGCCGGCGACCTGCGATGAAGTGGGTGGGTCGGAATCCAAGGGGTCTCCAGCTTTTTGTTCTCCGGCCAAGGTGAGCGCGTCGCTGCCGAATGGCGTGAAGCTCGCGCTGGAATGCGGGGATGTGGATGCATTGACGGCGATCATTGGAGCCCTGGGCCATGTTCAGACTGGGCGGTGACCTGCAGGTCTATCTGCACCGTGAGCCGATCGACTTCCGAGCTGGCATCAACAGCCTTGCGGTTCTGGTTCAGGAGACGATGGCGCTCGATCCGTTTGTGCCGGCGGTTTTTGCGTTCTGCAATCGCCGTTGCGACCGGATGAAGTTGCTGTTCTTCGACCGGTCCGGCTTTGTGCTGGTCCTGAAGCGGCTGACCGAGGACAAGTTCCGATGGCCGCGCCGCCAGGAGGCGGTCGTCCGGCTTACGACCGAGCAGTTGCACTGGATCCTCGACGGCATCGATATCGATGCGATGGTCCGTCATCCGGTGCGGCAATATCAGGTTGCCGGCTGAGCTCTTGAGTTGAGCGGTTGACGCGTCGGAACGGTTCAGATTCAAGAATCCGATGAATCGAACCGGCAATCCGAGTGTCGAGGTGCTGTTGGCGCGCATTGCCGCGCTGGAGGCGGAGAATCGTCAGCTCACGGAGCGCGTCGTCAAGCTGGAGGAAGAACTGGCGCTGGCACGCCTGCATCGTTTTGCGCCGCGCAGCGAAAAGCACGTCGACCGTCTCTTCAATGAAGCCGAGCAGGCCGCCGATGAGGATGACGCCGGCAGCGAAACGAACGATACCGCCGAACTTCCGGACACGGGTCTGCCATCGGTCGAAAGCACGACGGGAAAGAAGCGCGGCCGCAGGCCGCTGCCGGCAAACCTGCCGCGCGAGCGCGTCGAGTATGACCTGCCCGACGATCAGAAGGCGTGTCCTTGCTGCCGTGGCCAGATGCATCGCATGGGCGAGGCTGTCACCGAGCAACTTCATATCGAGGTGAAGGCGAAGGTTTTACAGAATGTGCGCTTCAAATATGCCTGCCGCCATTGCGATCGCACCGGGATCAACGCCCCTGTCGTGACCGCGCCGATGCCGACGCAGCCGTTGCCGGGCAGCGTTGCCACGGCCTCGACGCTGGCGTTCGCGCTGGTTCACAAATATGTCGACGGCACGCCGCTCTACCGCTTGGCGCAGGCCTTCGAACGCGCAGGCGTTCCTGTCAGCCGCGGCGCTTTGGGCCACTGGGTGATCGGCTCGAGCGAGAAGCATCTGCATCGCATTTATGACGCCCTGAAGCTGCGGCTCAGATCGCAGCCTCTCATCCATGGCGACGAGACGACGGTTCAGGTCCTCAAGGAGAAGGACAAAGCGGCCACCAGCACATCGTACATGTGGGCGTATCGCAGCGGCAAGGATAGTCACGAGCCGATCGTTCTTCTGGATTATCAGCCGGGCCGCGGCCAAATCCACCCGCAGGTCTTCCTCGGCGATTACCGTGGCATCGTGATGAGTGACGGCTATAGCGCATGGCGCACGCTGGAAGGGGCCACCCACATTGGATGCATGGCCCACTCCCGGCGGCGTTTTGTCGACGCCCTCAAAGCGAGAAAGAAGGGCGGCGGGCCGCCCGAGCAGGCGCTGCGGTTCTTCGAGCAGCTCTACCGGGTTGAAAGGCAGGCGCGGGACGAGAAACCGGACAGAGACGAAACGCCGGATCAATGCATCCGTCGCTTCCGCCAGCAACACAGCATTCCTGTCCTGAACGCCCTCAAGGAGTGGCTCGATCAAATCGCCCCGAAGGTCCTGCCGGACAGCAAGCTTGGCGACGCCGTATCTTACACCCGGAACCAATGGGACTATCTGACGCGTTACACCGAAGATGGCAGGATGCCGATCGACAACAATCTTCTGGAGCGCGACATCAGGGTTTTTGCCACCGGCCGAAAAAGCTGGCTGTTCAGCGACACCGTCGACGGAGCCAGGGCCAGCGCCGTCGTCTACAGCCTAATGCTGACCTGCCGCGCCTCACGTGTCGAGCCGTTAACATGGCTGCGCCATGTGCTCACCGAGTTGCCTCAGCGCGTGGACAACGCCGATATCGCTGACCTGTTGCCCTTCAACTTCCCCAAAGCGGCCACTGCCTGAACGGCTCAGCATCGCCCCGATACGAAGGCCATCCGTCAAATCGCGGCCGACAACGTGCGCGGAAAATCGCGCTTACATCGAGAACACGACGTAGCGCGTCTCCATCAACGTCGCCATCGACCCGGATGCGGTGCCCGGTACCAAGATCAATCTCGATGATGCCGTGGCTCTTGCGTCGACGCGTCGTCGTCGTCAACGGCGCTTCGGCCACCTCCCGCGGTGGCGCGGACGACCCAATCTCGACCGGAACAAACGGCGCTATGCTCGCTTCGCCGTGCCTGCAAAGCTCCTTGCGCCACCTGAACAGCTGATATGACTCACATGAAGCCCGGCCACGCGAGCCACCTCGGAAACATTGGCGCCGGGCTCCAGCGACGCTGCAACAAGCCGTTCCTTCTCATCTTGCGACCAGCGGCGCCGCCGCTCGACCGACGTGATCACCTCCGCCCTCGAAATCGTCATAGCGCTTCTCCTAGGATTACCCCTAGGACCTGCAGCGATCGCGTTCGTCAAACAAGGCGGCCCTCAACGGAGGGATACGAAACGCCATACCGCCGCGCGGTTGCTGCGATCTGGCGCGGCGCCTGTAAGCTCTCCAGGACGATCTTGAGCTTCTCATCCTCCGACCAGCGCCGCCGCCGGCCCGTATCCACCACCTCAAGCCGTTCGACTTGGGCACCGCTTCTGGAATGTCCAATGACGTCGAGCGCCCGTCTCGACGGCGTAGGTGTATCATCAGTCATACGCCCATGCCTTCAATTTCCGGCAATGGATCGCTTTATCTACGAGGGTTGACCCGTGCCCACTTTTGAACCAAATGGACCACTACAATGCCACGCGCAATGCGCCGCCAAACCATCCGACTCGCCCTTGGACAAGTTCAATGTCTACAAAAGCGGCACCTCGACGCTTCCAAGAGGACGGCACTTTGACCGCTAAATAAATAGTCTCGCCAGGACAATGAACAAAAGGAATATGAGTCCTTGGATTGTCGTATTGCATTGCAGCTCCATCCTTTCCATAAAGACGATAGCCCAGTGCCACTGCGGCCCCCTGACTAGCAACGCTCGACCAGACCTTGCTCGACATATTAGTAACTGTAACGACAATCTTCAAATTTAGCCCGCCCTCTGACGAATACGGCCCCTCGATCAATTCAAGTCGATGAGATCGATCAGCCTCGGTCAGAGGCTCGCCCATCGAGATTAGGCCTAGGCTAGTCAATGACGAGAATGGTTTCTTCGTGCGTGGCTCATAAATCCTGTACCAGTTCTCTCCGAGTACGACATTTTCGAGTTGGCTGGCACTTTCAGACCAAGTCGGCCATGCCGAATGCGCTGGGACTGTTGTCCGCTTGGCACCTGTACCCAACAACTCCTTTACGGCTTCGGCGAGTTCGATTGAGTTGCGCAGCTGAAAGAAGTGAGTCTCAACTGCACCAGCGCTGATCTCCCGGAAGACTGGAATGTCACTCGCTATGACACGTTTACCGAAATGCGCCGCTTCGACGATCGGCAACCCAAAGCCCTCAGCGAATGAGGCAGCTATAAGAGCATCGCAGTCGCCATAAAGTCTGCTGAGTTCGGCGTCGTTCACCGATTCATGCCAAACGAGCCGCCTACCAAACTCGGGGTGATGCTTGATGCGCTCCACCAGATGGTCTATGCCCCAACCGGCCTTGCCAACAATAGTGAGGCTGACGTCTACATCTTCGGCCCATAACTTATCAAAGGCATCTAGGGCGACCCGATGACCCTTCCGCGGCTCTAATGTACCAACCATTAGCAAACGCGGGCAATTCGGCAATGGTTGGGGTCTCGGTGATGACGCCCCTGCTAAATCCACAAAATCTGCTCCAAGCTGCCAATAGCCGATTTTCATCGATCGAGGGTAATCGATAGCCTTGAGCAGCATTAGCAATTCATCGGCGACTGCACGGGAGATACAAACGAAGCCCGTGGACCAGGTGAGCGCCGATTTAAACCACTCAACAAAAACTGACGGTACGGCCGGGTTGCACATTGCCGGCATTTTCAGGGGGACCAGATCGTAGAGGCAGGAAATCACTTCCCCTCCTCTAAGACGGCAAGCTCGCCAATCTTTCCAATGCAATTGATGAAATTCCCATGAGCTATCCAGCATAAGCAATATATCGCCCGCAATGGCCAAGGGTCTTTGCTGTACCTTAAACGGCGGATCCAGGGTACGGCCGTCAACCGCAAACCAACCCAAGCTATCGTCGCGAGAGATGAACATCTGCTCAATGGCGGTATCCGGAGCACGATCGGCCAACGCAGCGCAAATTTTTTTCACCACACGCTGAATTCCCGATTTATGGTCAATGCGAACCGTGGAGGTTGCATCAATTAGCAGCCGTCGTCGCTGTAACGAGGTCGGCTCGGACAAAGCCAAGCTACGAGCGGCAACCTCGCGGTCGACCTCACTATCAGTCAAAATTTGCGCGATCCGTTTCCGCGAGCCGGCGATATCAAGTTGCACGCTCTGCTGTGCCAGCATCCCAATCTGCTCGACGGCAAGTGCGGCGCTACGCGTCCACGTGAATTGCGCAGCCTGCTTGCGTAACTGCTTCAACAATGTCTCTGCAAGGCAGGTGTCGTCACGCAGCAATCGAACGAGCAGACCCGCCAATTCCTCAGGTTCCGCCGGATCAAATAGCAACTTGTCTGCGCCAACAACCTCCGGTAATGCGCCTGCCCGCGCGGCCACGACAAGCGTCCCGCAATAGATTGCCTCTAACGCCGTTAGACCGAACCCTTCCATGAATGACGGCTGAATCAACACCCGAGCCTGCTTGTAAAGTGAAACCAGTTGCTCGTCCGAAATGTGAGCGAGGTGCACAAGGCGATTGCGATCGAGACCGAGTTTTTTCCAAGACTCGACCAGCTCACTCAGAAGCAGCACAGGCGCGTCGCCAGCGACGACCAGCTTAAGACCGTTTCTGGGCCACAATCGGTCAATGTGGCCGAATGCCCGAACTATGGCCCCAACATTTTTCCGCCAATCAAGCGCGCCAACGTAAAGAACGAACGCACCAAGACCAAAATGATCGACTGACGCGGACTTCGCGATCTCGCCAAAATTACGCGCAACGCCAGCGGCGATATTCACCGCGTCCAGATCAGGATGGATGGATTGGAGCTCCCTCTTCGAAAACTCCGAAATACAGAAACTGGCAGCAAATCCGGAATACGCATTCAGGCGCCGGTGATAGTAGGTGTTTAATAGCGAATGGGTGAGGTACCTCTTTTTGTAGCGAAACGGAATAGCGTCATAGAAGATCGAAGCTATCGGACTGACGCAACCTCGCTCTGGTAGCAGAGGTACAGCAAAATCTCCCACGCCTTCAAAAGGGCTAGCTGACAACGCGACATCGGGCGCTACAGAGTTCACATGGTGGGCGATCGCCAGTTCGCTCAAATGCCGCTCGGGCGTATAGCCCTCTATCGCCTCACCACCTGTTACCGCACCATGCCATACACGTAGATTTGCCGGATCAATTATCTCACGTACAGCCTCTCGAGCAAGCAACGCCTCATTTGGCATCGATGCGTTGAAAGACATCAGCAATTCAATCTCTGGGTGATTCTCCGCAATGGCGCGAACCAGTTCAGTTACATAGCGGCCAATGCCGCGCAGACGGCTAGACGTTTGCAGACATTGTCCATCAATCCAAAGGCGCATCCGCCTCCCCATCAACTGCGCGGAAGCCGCAACAGAACACGCCATTCGTTCAGGATTTCACGATCCGGTTCAAGCGTCCACGCGTCGAGGTCTCCGGATGATGTCCTTGAAAATGACTGAAGGCGCCGCTCCAGTGACGGAACCAGACGAACAAGAGATCTCGCAAAGGCACCGGCACGCGGCCTGCCATGTAGCCAAGTGATCGCGCGTCGCAACCCGTATCTCGCCAAAGTCCTCAGCCGAGCCACGATGAAGCCCGCGGCCCGCTTGGTACCTCGGACCAGGGTCGTGCCCATCGACGAGATCGAGCCTCGAATCATTACCGGACCACGATTGCTTGTTGTTTCGTCCTCGAGGCGCGTTCGGCCAACGATGATCGCTCGGCCATACGAAGGCCCTCAGTTCCTGCAAGAAGATTATGCCGCATTAGCAGGCTCTACGTGTTAGTCCGCGCCAGGGATTTCGGCTAATGCCCTGGATTTAGAAGGTGGATCTGCGGGCCAGCGCCAGTATTCCGCGCCCAACTGCTTGAGGGCTCCCCGCAAAATTGTATCGTCAAAGTTCTGAGCATGCATGGACAAGTAAGCAGATCAAGGGGTTCCAAACAGCGAAGTCTCCGCCTTGTTGCGCGACACTTTTGGTAGAATCATGTCCCTGTCTTCCGGACAGAAGCTTGCGATGATCAAACCATCGCCACTATATGATTCGTCAATGGTATGCTGGCACAGAATAGTTCCACCTTGCCTGACAATCTCAGCCATGCAATCGGCGTGAACGCTGGCTGATCCGCTGATTGACGCATGATGCGTGGAGACGACGACAAAGCGTACCTTTGTTTGCATGTTCGTACCAGACATCGAGCGAAGAAGGCCAAGCTCCGCACCTTGCGCGTCGACATGCAGGATTTCGATGACCCGATCGTTCACTAGATTAGCAATTGCTGCCATATCGTAGCATGGCAGCTTGACCAGCTGACCTATGCTTTCAGCCACCGCCTCATGAGACGAAGACGCCAGCTCTCCAACCCAGCCCTGGACAAAACGCACTCGGTTAGTGAACCCGTTGAGCGCAGCATTCTTCCGACCAACGTCTAAATTGTTGGGGTCCGGCTCGACGCAAATAGCCTCGGAACCAGGGACCGCCTTCAAATACCAAAGTGAGTAGTATGCCCAAAAGGCACCTAGCTCTACGAACAATGATCCGGGTCGACAATGTGAAAGCAGGGCATGGAAGCCCAACTCCTCCTGTGGCTCATGGTGTCCCTTGAGAGCTGCGATGATGTCCGCCATCCATGCACCATAGTACCCTCCCGCGACGACCATCAAACCATTGTGCATAATTTGCACGCGTTCGCCGTCATGGAGTTCGATGCATCCCGCATTCGGGACCTTCTCGACCACGTCGCAGTCGCGGCAGGAGATTGTCATCGCGACTCGATCAAACACCGGGCTCCGGCGGCTGCGATCGATATGGAATTTAGCGTTGAGAGCAGTGGTTCCCACGAAGAAAGGGCGATCGCCAATTACAACATCAAATACGAGAGCGTTGTCCGACCAGTCATAGTTAGCTTCAAGATGGGTGTGAGAGTTTGTCAGCGCGGGCGAAATGGAATAGGAGCCTGGCCCGAAAATGCATTCAAAGGTCATCTCATAGATAATCGTCTCTCCAACCTTCACATCTTCTATCACCTGCTTCGTATGCCAGGTGTTGGTACCCCACAGCACGTGGCCGGTTCGATCGCGTAGCATCACGCCTAGCACGAGCCTGGTTAGAATAACGCCGGCACGTGCTGCAATCCGAAGGGTCAGCTCTTGGCCTACCGTGGCCGTTGCCACCGGGAGTCCTGTCTTCGCGTCGAGCAGTTCGATCGTCTCAACTTGGGCCTCTAGCGTTCCGGAGCGGGTACGTAGCCACCCATCTTTGCTGCGCCGCTGCTCGACCCTAACCCTTGCGCGTTCCTTGGCGGCGATCATGGCATTGTAATAGTCGACAACCTCGTCGGGTGGACCGTCCTTTAGTACATGCCCTTTGTCTAACAAGATGACGCGATCGCAGAGCGCCTTGACATCGCCTAAAGAGTGAGTAACCAAAATAATGGATGTCCCACTTTCCTTAAACGAGCGGATACGATCGAAGCTTTTATGCTGAAAGTAACTATCACCGACTGAGAGCACTTCGTCGACGATCAGAATTGCTGGCCGTTCAGCGCTGACAAGTGAGAATGCCAATCTGGCTTGCATTCCGCTCGAATAGACCCGGAATGGTTGGTCGAAAAATTCTCCAATCTCGGCAAAATCCTCAATATCGACCATCAATTCATCGAGGCGAGCGCGAGAGATCCCCATGAGGCCTCCCGCGTGATAGACGTTTTCACGGCCGGTGAAATCCGGATTGAACCCGAGACCCAGTTCGAGGATCGCACCAACTCGACCACCGAGACGCACTGTCCCGTGCGTCGCCCGAACGGTGCCGGTGATTAATTTGAGAAGGGTGCTTTTGCCTGCCCCGTTCTGACCAATGATTGCGATTGCTTCACCCGCATCAAGAGAAAACGAGATATCTTTTGCTGACCAAAACTCCTCGACAGGGGTAAACGGAGCGCCGAACCAGCTTGCAAACCGTTGAAGATTATTCGCATAACTCGCATAGCGTTTTGCGAGATTGGTAACGGTAAGAATGGTCAAAGAACGTCCACCAATTCAGGGCTTGCGCGCCGAAAGAACAGGATAGCAACAGCGACAGTCGCCAAAGCTAACATCGACGGATAGATCAAAGTTTCTACGGGTGTCCAACGATCCAACAGCAGCGCGTCCTGATAAAGTGCCACCAGCGGCGCCATCGGATTAATCATCAAGATATCTTGAAATCGCGACGGCACCACCTCCTTTGGATAAACGATTGGTGTGATCCAGAACCAAAGCTGCAAGATTATCGAAACGACCTGCGCAACGTCGCGCATAAATACGTTCATGACCCCGAGAATGACGCCAAGCCCGAATGCCAAGGCCGTTATTAAAAAAAGTCCAAGCGGCAAAAGAATAAGCGTCTTTCCTGGAACGTGGCCGAAGAAAGCAAAGACCACGAATATTGCCGCCAATAGAAGACCATGATTGATCAAGGCTGTCCCGCCAAGTATGATCGGAAGGCACAAACGCGGAAAGGCTATTTTCTTCATGACCGGCGCTTGATCGATGAATACTGTCATGCTGCGTGTAAGAATTTCAGAAAACAACCCCCACGCTGCCATGCCGGATAACAAGTAGATCGGAAATGCTCCGGGAACGTCCGTCCTTGGCAGCCGAGCTTGCAAAACTTCGGCTAGCACCACCGAGAAGATCAAAGCCTGCGCTAAAGGGTGGAGAACGAACCAAAGGCCTCCAAGACTGGAACGCGCGAAACGTCCCTTGAACTCGCCGCGGATCGACGAGAGTATAAAATACCGGTAGGCCCACAAATTACGAAACATAGCTAGTTACTTGTATGGCGATTGCATCATGTTGCCCGCGCGGTCGCCGGCCCGACCCGCGGGCATAATGCGGCCAAGTGCCCCGCTCCGGGGAGCCGTCTTAAACACCAGATTCCGCTTTGTCCAGAGTGGGCCTGACCAAACTGAAAGGCGAAATCCATTCGCAACGGTAAGCCGCGTTCGTCTTCCAAACGTTGGAGATCGAAGATCGTAGACGCGAATGGCCTAGCCGTTATTTCCGACCTATCATTGAGAACGACGATCGTAGAGCCCAATCCATAAAGTCTCAAAATCGCGACGAGATTTCGACAGAACAAACGTCCGCCAACAAGAACCGTCTAGATCGGCTGCCGGTCTCGTCCAGCACCCCTGCTGCGAACGTCCTTTTGATGGGCAAAGGGACCCCGAACGAAGGTTTCAAGGGAACAACGCCTTACGCAAGATTCAGATCGCACTCCCGTGTTCGAACTAAGGCCGTGGTTTTAAGCGTTAGCCTCTGAGTAGGCTTCTCTTACGATCGTAGCGCTTTGATGCCAGCAGAATTTCCGCGCGCGCGCAATACGAGCATCGCGCTTGTCGAAGATACGCGACAAGTCCCCCATTAACTCCTGCAGCATTATTCGCCAAGCCGTGACGTCAGTCGCCGGCGCACGTAAAGTAGCTACACCATCTGTGATCGATTCCATCGAGGTGTTGAGGCTGTGGGCGACCTGCGTGCCGCAAGCAAGCGCTTCCACCACCGGCATTCCGAACCCTTCGTAAATCGAAGGTAACACTAGGGCAATTGCGCCCTCGTATAGACTCCGGAGTTGAACGTCTGAAACAGCGCCGAGAAAGCGCAGTGTACCGTCACTCTTGAGCGATACGGCTTCGCGCGGCAGGTCGAGGTCGCCCCAGCCTGCATTGCCAACCACTACCAGGGGCGCACGATCGCGCTCCGCCGGTGCAAGTTGTGCGTAGGCTGCAATCAACGTTTTCAGGTTTTTTCGTGGCTCCAACGTGCCGACGGTAAGTAGATAGCTGTGGAGTGACAAATCGAATTTCTTGATATCAGCACGCGTGGCGCAATCACCCAACGGTTGAAAAATGCGACTAGCAGCTGGCGGAGCAACGAAGATCTTGCCTGGTGAAGTACCAAAGACACCTACGATCTCGGATTTACTGAATTCTGAAATTGTATGGACCAATGGGGCGCGCGCAATGACAGCTGGCAGTCGCTCGAGATCCCTCAAGCGCTGGCGCGGATGTGTTTCTGGGTAGCGCACAAATGACAAATCGTACACCACCGGTAGCGTCGGCACAGCGAGCTCACCGACGGGAAGGTATTTAAAGGCGTGAAATAGATCCAGCGCTGAGGGTTGGCGTCTCGTCCTAAACGTCAGGGACCGGAGATGGCGATAGCCGGAACGCACTGCGTCAATGCGAGCCAACCGCGTCCGCATTGCGTTTTTCATTTGCCAAAGCCGTTGCCCTGCTGTTTCCGCATTTAATCCTTGCTCAGGCAAACATTTGCTTTGGAACCGCTCAATACTGTCCAGATCGGCAGGGCCAATCTCCTCCCAATTCAACCCGCCAAAGCCGAAGAAGCGGAGTTCCGCATAATCCAGCATCAACGCCCTGAGCAGATGAAAACAGTAGTTTCCGACACCTGTCATGCCGGAATAAAGCAAATCGCTGTCAAATCCGACGCTTAGCGTCGCTTCCGGCGTCTTCATTTGATAGTCGTTAAGATCCGTTGGAACATCGAAAGACGGTGACATCTGTGGACGGGCGGAACCTGATGATTGCGGAAGATTAGCTTGCTACACGATTTGGAGCCTACCGGACCATTGGATGTAGACCCTTCGGGTACAAACTATATTGCGGTGCAAGCAAATTGGCCCTGCCGCGCCAGAAACTACCACACGACTCGCATCCCACTAGAACGGACGCCGTAGCTTTGCGCCAGACTGCCGATTTGACAGGCACTGTATAGGAGAATTTGAGAACTGTCTCACCGTTTGATCTAGCGGCCAGATATGCGGACAGCTTACCAATTGCGACAGCGGCGCTGAGCCGGCCCGTAGACGGGGCAACCTTCTTGTGGCACGACGTCACGGTAGGGCAACCACTATTCGTCGGATAGAGCACCGGACGAAGCAGCGAGGTCATTGGGTATTCCGCAAGTCAAAAATGGAAATGGATTATTCTGTCGAATGTTGCTACCGGGATACGAACCTACCTATTTTCGTTTGTGAAAGTGACCATCGGCTTTTGGTTCGACGGCGGCAACCAATGCCGAAATCCGCGCCCAATGACGGAAAGGTAAGCTGGTTAAGTCATCTCAAGGCGATACTATTCGCGACGGCGACCTACCATCGTGAGACCGATCATGGTTAAAAAGAGGCGCACTTTATTTTGAGAGGGGGCAGTACGATGCAATCGAGACGAGCACTAATTACAGGCGTGACAGGGCAGGATGGGGCCTATCTTTCAAAGTTTTTACTTGAAAAGGGCTACGAGGTCCATGGGTTGCTACGACGGAGCGCCTCCGCAGACGTCATTGATGCGCGGCTCAAGTGGCTCGGCGTCGCCGGAAAAATCGCCCTGCATGACGGTAACCTAACCGATTTATCCGGTCTAATTCGGATAATGCAAGATATTCAGCCCGACGAGGTGTACAATCTAGCTGCGCAGTCGTTCGTCAAATCATCATGGCAACAGCCACTTCTGACAGGGACAGTAACGGGACTCGGCGCAGTCCATATGCTGGAGGCGGTTCGAACTGCCTGCCCCAATGCGCGTTTCTATCAAGCATCGTCCTCGGAGATGTTTGGGTTGATCCAAGAACCACGACAGTCCGAAGCAACACCGTTTTATCCGCGGTCGCCCTATGCCGCTGCAAAACTTTACGCACACTGGATGACTGTCAACTATCGCGAGAGCTTCGGCTTGTACGCTGCAAGCGGAATTCTCTTCAATCACGAATCGCCGCTGCGCGGTATCGAATTTGTCACCCGAAAGATCACAGATGGCGTTGCGCGGATCAAGCTCGGTCACGAAAAAACGTTATCGCTGGGTAACCTTGACGCAAAACGCGACTGGGGTCATGCGCGCGACTATGTCCAGGCGATGTGGCTGATGTTGCAACAAGATAGGCCCGAAGATTACGTCGTGGCGACTGGTCGCACCGTATCGGTTCGGGACTTCTGTAAGTTAGCGTTCGAGCATGTTGGCTTGAATATGGAAGATCACGTCGTTACGGACTCGCGCTTTATGCGACCTGCTGAAGTAGAGGTACTGCTTGGCAACGCCAATAAAGCGCGGGACAAACTCGGCTGGGTACCTGAAACGCGTCTCGAAGATTTGGTTATCGAAATGGTGGAAGCCGATCTCGCGCGCCTTAAGCATCATGAGCATCTGTAATGCCGCGAATAACATGACCGTGCGGGTTTTGATGACTGGGGCCGACGGCTTTGTCGGCCCGCATCTCGGGAAAGCGCTGCGCTGCATATGCGGGACTGGGACGGAGATCATCGCAACCTCTAGGGTTGGCGGCATGCACCCCCTGTTCGGAAAAATGGATGCACTCGATGTCACCGACGCCGCCGCCGTTCGGGCGGCCATTGCTCGTGATGATCCCAGCCACATCGTTCATCTTGCGGCGGTAGCCGCCATCGGTGCGGCTTCCGCCGATCCCGAGACAGCTTGGGCCGTACATGTAGGCGGCGCACGCAACCTCGCGCGTGCGATGCTTGACCTTGCACCACACTCCTGGCTGCTTAATGTCGGGTCAGGCCTGATCTATGGTGATACGGCCAACTCGGACCAGCCGCTCAACGAAAAGGCGCTACCGGCTCCAGTCGACGATTATGGTGTGACCAAAGCAGCAGCCGATCTTGCCCTTGGGGCGCTCGTTCGGCGTGGGCTAAGAGTGCTTCGGCTGCGGCCATTCAATCATACGGGCCCCGGTCAAACCGAGGCGTTTGCGATCCCGGCATTCGCGATGCAGATCGCAAGGATTGAAGCTGGGTTGGCGAAGCCTGTATTGCGCGTTGGCAATCTTGACGCCGAACGCGACTTTCTTGATGTACGCGACGTTGCGTCCGCCTATGCATTGGCCGTCCATCGTACCGCCGACCTACAATCGGGCCTCATTTTGAATATCGCCTCTGGCATTCCTTGCCGCATTGGCGACATGCTGCAAACCCTTCTGACGCTCAGTCGAGTCGCGATTACGATCGAGCACGATCCGGCGAGAATACGCGCAAGCGACCTGCCGCGCGTCATAGGTGATGCAACCCGTGCCCGCGAACTGCTCGGATGGAGCCCGAAGTATAGTATTCATGACACGCTTGGTGTGGTGCTTGACAGTTGCAGGTCTCAGGTCGCGCGCGAGATAAGCGGAGAGGCGATTGCCCCCGAAGAAAGCACCTTTTTCGACAAGTAGTGGCCCTGTTGGATGGCTACCTTATGTGCATCCACGTGTTTCCGGGCGATCAGGGAAGAAGTAAATCCCGCATGCTCGTGGCGAATGAACTTGCGAACAAGATGGCGCGCCATCTGGACGATGCTGATGAAGAAGGACTATCGGCCTCGGTATAAGGATCAGTCCGGGTCCAAGTCTGAACCAACACGTCGGTAATATTTTCGTCGGAGCCACTCGATTCGACTAGCCCATTGAGTTGAGCACAGAGCGGCATTCAAGCGGCATCAAATCGGCAGCGGCTCAGAGTTCATGTTCTCGCTGAATTTGACGATTCCATCTACCCGCTCGGCTGCCCGATGAGCGGTTCGGCCTGTCCATTGCGTACCTAACGTCCCTCGTCAATATCGGGGCGACAACATGATGGCGAGCTTGTTTTGTTGACTCGATACACCGTAGGCTAAGAGGTAGCCGGACTTGCACATTGAAAACCCGGTGTAACCACCTAACTTTGGAACAAGCAGACGCCTCGGTTGGCTTGGAATGCCAAAATTGGGCATCACGCAGGGTTGCCCTCTAAGCTGCGAGCAGCCATACATAGGACTACGCTCGCAGCAACATGATAGGAACGCCTGATTGAGATCTTGAACTGAATCATTTTTGATTTTCTCCGCCGGGTTTTTGGTTCAACTCGAGCGGAGACGCTTTGATTTGGAATTTTCTTACTCAGAATTGTCTGCACTGAAACAGCGCAAACCGGGCGATCCGTGCCGTTAACAAATCAGAAATATGGTCTCGATTCCCTACCGCTAGAATCGGAAAAGTCGCCGTGTTGACGTACGCCAGACAGCCCTTTCAGTTTTGCTAAGCCTACAGCGTATGCAGATGACAGATCGGACCAAATGACGACCGAGCCACTCAAAGTCCTCCACACCTACAAGGTATATCGTGGCGACCTGGAGGGTGGAGTGCCCTCCGTCATCTCAGTTCTAAACCGCGAGTCCAGAGAGGCGATAGATAATCGCGTGCTTGTTGCCCGTACACGTGGTCGCTCTCGAAGCGAAATCATCGACGGCACACCTGTCGAGGCGGTAGGATCCCTAGGAACACTGTTCTCTACACCTTTAGCGCCTACCTATCCATTGACCTTGAGTAGACGCGCCCTCGATTTCGATATCGTCGTACATCACGCGCCGTTTCCACTCGCTGATCTTTCAGTTTCTCGACTGTCGAACCATATTGGAGTCGTCGTCTTTTGGCACGCCGACCTCATAAGCTATTCGCAGCTCCGATGGCTTGTAACGCCCCCGATCAAGCGGAGCTTGGACAGAGCAGACCGTATTATCGTAGCTGACCAGACAACAATCAATAATTCGCAGTTTCTTCAGCCGTATAGAGCAAAATGCGTTGTGATACCCTATGGTATTGACGTCGATTACTGGTCGTCCTGCACAACCGAGGAAAGCATTAAAGCTGAAATCTTGAGAAAGAGGCACCCCAGGTTGATCCTAGCTCTCGGACGGCTGGTTCCATACAAGGGATTTGCCGTATTAATTGAAGCTCTCAAAGGAATCGAAGGAGAACTGATCCTTATTGGAGAAGGGGGCCTTCGAAACGTACTCGAAAGGATGGCCATAGAATTCGGAGTTTCAGATCGTGTGTCGTTCCTCGGCTCGCTTAGCGACGCTGAAGTCAAATCCTATTTGCATGCAGCGCACGTTCTCGCTTTTCCTTCGGTGACCCAGGCTGAAGCCTTTGGACTGGTACAATTACAGGCTATGGCCGCGGAACTACCCATTGTGAATACGGCGCTACCGACCGCGGTGCCTAAAATTGCACGGCATGACTTGGAAGCCCTGACCGTCGCACCAAACGATCCAGGTTTGCTTGCTGCCGCACTTAATCAAATTCTCGCTGATCCGTCGTTAGCTCGACGACTGGGACAATCAGGAAAGTCGCGAGTTAGAGAATTGTACGATCAGGAGAATTTCATGCGACGCGTTAAGAGCATCTACCTCGAGATTCTGGGGCAAAGGTAGCTCCCGCCTCGTTCAGACTGAAGCGACTACTCCAAATTTTAATTGACTCATGGTGGGATCGCTTAGGAAGCGCGAAATGGCGAACGAACGAAAGATTCGCATTATTCTTCTTGGGCTTCTAACAATTCATATCGTTGCGACTTGCGTTTCACTAGTTTATACCTCCCATTACCACCCCGAGCTCTTCATAAGATTTGACCCACAACGGCTGCCGATAGCCGTTCTCATCGTCGCCGCCTTCTCGTTGGTTGGGCTATTTTTCCTATTCTCCCGATTTAGCTTCGGGTACCTCATCGGGTTCTATCTCTATACAATGATCGTTGGGTTTCTCTTCCTAAACGTCTTCACGATCCAAAACTATGACCATCACCTTGCAGCAACATCAGCAATTGCTTCAGCGATTCTATTCCTACTGCCTTCGCTTTTCTTGAATCATCAATTGAGGCCAGTGTTCACGCTTTCCCATAAGGCTTTCGATGCGCTTCTAGTCGCAGTTCTATTCTTCTCATTGCTAACGGTTCTGGTTGGCGCAATTTACAATTTCCGTGCCGCTTTTTCAGATTTTGGGGAGCTCCGCGATGAACTTTTTACCGCACGGCTCCGCAACCAACTTAAGATTCCCCCTCCCTTAGGATACGCCATAGGAATACTCTCCAGCGCTCTACTGCCCTATGCATTTGCGTGCTTTGTGGCACGCGCCCAATTCTGGAAAGCTCTGCTTTCCTTAGCTCTGTTAGCTCTGTTCTTCCCGGTTACTTTGAGTAAGACCGCCCTATTCACGCCCGCATGGCTGATCTTTGTCGCCATTCTAGGAAGGATCTTCGAAGTTCGAATAGCGGCAATGGCAACGTTAGCAATTCCTATCCTCATAGGTTCGTCGGCAGTCTTGTTCGGGAAAAGAGACGACCTTTTCGAATTGCTCGCCTTTCGAATGATCGACATTCCGTCAGCTGCTCTGGCGATCTACAATGAATTTTTCGCAGGGCATGAGCGAACCCATTTCTGCCATCTATCGTTTGCGAGGATGCTGATGCCCTGCCCCTATCAGGATCAGCTTGGAGTAGTCATGGCGAAGGCATATGGGCTGGGCAACTACAACGCCTCCCTTTTCGCCACTGAAGGCATAGCGTCGGTCGGCCTATCGTTAGCGCCTGTATCAGCTTTCGTGTGCGGACTCTTCATTGGTTTTGGCAACTGTCTCTCAGCACGGTTGCCTTCTAACGTTCTCCTTATCTCCAGCTGCGTGCTCTCCCAAGTCATTCTCAATGTTCCGCTTTCAACGGCCCTTTTGACTTATGGCGCGGGCACGTTGTTGTTTCTGTGGTACATTAGCCCACCAGACGCGTTTCCGCGCAAGCCAGCGCTCCGTTAATAGATGCGCTGCAAACGACGACGCATTTGAAATGTAGCGACGAGACAACTCTTCCCAACCGCAATCTAAGTTGCGCCGGTTAGACCAACAGACTTTCCCTGATTCTTGCTGAGACGCCTAAGTCTATTGAGGTAAGCAGCCCGACCAAACTACAACTAGGCTCACCATTAGGTTATCACCATCAGTACTCGCGTCGCGAGGATATCGTCATAGCGCCACTAATGAAGTCTCGACCTCGACTACCGATTCCGTTCAGAATGCAATCAAGCCTCTGCAGCGTGCCAGCGTTATCACTCCGAGATGGGTCTGCTCGGCGAAATCGCCCGAAAGGATCAGTCCACGTAGCTCGGAAAGTGTAACCGAACTTACGCTGATTCCAGGCTCTTCCACGAAGTTTGGTATGCGCTCACCGACCTCGACAAAGAACGAAAGAGTTCTGTTATCGATCCGGCTGGAACAGGTCGCGCCTTCGCCTAGTGGCTCGATTGATTGACAGAGATATCCCGTCTCTTCTTGTATCTCTCTAGCGATCGCCTGGCTCGGATCTTCCTCCTCTTCGAGAATGCCCGCCGGAAGCTCAAGTGAAAATCGCTGAATAGCGGGCCGATATTGCTTAACCAAAAGCACTTGCCCGTCCGGGGTGACAGCGAGCGCAACCAAGAATTGCGGTTGTATTATGGCGTAGTATTTTTCGATCTCTGAATCAGATCGGAACTGTACGTCCCTCACGACGACTTCAAGCCACGGAGAAATCTTAGTCCGCTTGGTGTTCACTAGTTTAGGAAACTTATTCCTCACACCTCGCCCCTTATCGCCATGGTTCTCAGGTCGTGACTCTTTGACAGATCGTCACAAGGCATTCTTAGCAAAGCATTGTGCGCAGCAATAATTGAGGACCTTGCGTCGGAAAAGATATAGAGCAATCCGTCCACGACATATGGGGCTTGAAGTGTCGCATTCGTGAGGTGACATTAGCTACCCGACCGCCCTCATATTGCTCAGCACCGCGTACTATAACCACTAATAGCCGGAGCTTTACTATCCCCGCAATGCGACGGCCGGCCCAACCCTCAACCATGAGCAGCGATGCTAACGGGCTAGCGCGACTTGTTCCTGTGCAAGGCGAACAAAATCACATGCAAATGACTGCACGCGTCGATCGAGGTCGAAGTGAAGGTTACGAGCAGTCACAGGCCCAGCGCCGTTTAACATCTCAGACATGTGACCCGCAAGAACTTCGGGCTCCCTCGTACCGAAATAGCGCGCTGAGCCGGCGGTCTGCTCGCGATGAACATCAATGTCAGACAATATCAACGGGACACCGAACGATTTCGCCTCTTCGACTGTTGTACTCCATCCCTCAAACTCCGATGGGTTGATCAAGGCCGTCGATGCACGCAGCAGCGCGTAGACGTGCTCTAGCGGAATTAAGCCGAGATGGCGAAAGTTCGCGGTGAGGCCACGCGCCGTGACCTGACTCATTGTACTTTCGAAGTAGTGAGGTTCGCGCAGATCCTCTGTGCTGCCGGACGCCACAACGACCACGTGGAGGCCGCGCTGCTTCAAGACGTCAAGCGCATCGATCACAACGCGGTGGTTTTTATGCCGCCAGAACTGATTGGGCAGATAGAAGTATCTCGGGGGCAAATCATAGTGTCGAACGACATCGAGTGGGCTCGTAGCCAACATAGCTAAGGGCGGTTCAGAAGCAAAGCGAACGACCGACACACCATTTCTCGGAGTGGGATAATATCGGATCAGATCGGACAGCGCGCTGGCGCTGCTAAGTAAAATATGACGGCCCGACGCAATCTGTAGCCTAAATCCGAGATCGCGGTGAAGACGCGCGGCCATCGAGAAGAGATGCGGTAGCTTTCGATGTTGAAAATCAGGAAACCACGCGATGGTCGGAATAGGCAATCGCCACCCAAAGAAGCGAGCGGATTCAAACACCAGATCAATGCGATGGTCGCGAAATTCAGCGGCCGCGGCCCTGTCAAGCCCCAAAGCCAAAGCACCCGATAGTCCTCTGACGCGACGATCGAAAGCAGGCGAGCGAACTACCTCCACGTCCGGAATACTGGAAATGTCAGCGATCTCGTCTAAGGGTTCGTCCATTCCGACAAACAGCACCGGAGTAATCGCGGCCGGCTCATGTCTACTCAAGATTGAAAAGAGATTGCGTTGATAGTTGTGCCCTCCCGCCCAGAGGCGACGTGAAACGTTGATGAATGCGACCCGTAACGGCGCACGTTCAGCCATGCATCTGCCCCTTGAACCACGTGACGTAGTCGGCCAGACCCCGGTCGAGCGGAATCTGCCAATCGAATCCAATGCGACCTAGTCTCTCATTGTCCGAGAACAGGCTCACGGGATCGCCGGGTCGACTAACCCCGGAGTATTGCACGATCGCATTGCCACCCCACTGCCGGACGAGGCCGGCCGCGATGTCGGCGACACTTGTCCCCCTACCCGAGCCCCCATTGATGACGCGGAACGCGCACCGCGACGCAGGCGTGGCGAAGCTGGTCAACAATCTAGCGACGTCACGGACGTCGGTCCAGTCGCGGATTTCGTCACCCGTTCCGCCTAGGTTAAGTACTTCGGACTGCGCCTTCAGTCGCGAGCAAATGTCCCAGAGCAGTTGCTTGCGTAAATTAGGTCCGTAGACCGAGAACAGCCGCACAATGGTACAAGATACACTGAACGATTGCGCGTAGCTTGCGCACAACTGCTCCATCATGAGCTTGTGCCAGCCATAGGGCGACATCGGTGCGGGCACCGCGCCTTCAGGAATCGGCCCGATATGATTACCCCCATAGACGGCAGCGCTCGACGCCACGATGACCGCGCAGCCTGGCGCAGATCCCCGCAGCCATTCGAGCAACCGTCCCGTGCTTGCGACAGTCCGCGAAAAGTCCTCGAACGGCCGCTCGATCGAGATGCCGACCGACGATCCGCCAGCCAGATGGAAGATCTGCGCCGGCAGCCCGTGGGCGGCGGCAAGCGCGTTGAAGTTGGCCGCGTCGATTTCACCGTTGATCCAGCTCCGCAAACCAAGCCGCCGGGATTCCGCTGCATCAAGCGCCCCATGCCCGACGCCATGCACCGCATGGCCCGCTCCCGCCAGCTCATGCACGAGATGGCGGCCGATGAACCCATTCGCGCCTGTGACCCAGACGATCATCGCTCAGGCCTTGTGACAGACAAAGGAGTAGAGCCGTCCCGGTCGATTGTCGAAACGTTCGGCCATCGACAGCAGCGAGCCGAACACAAGACGTGACGCAAACGCGGTTCGCCACAGTGGAGCGACCGGAACCTTTTGCGTCAACCTGGTCACGATCGCCGATTTCAGGGTCTCCAGCGTATAGGGGAACAGGTTGATCTGGCTTTGCAACGGCGCCAGCGTGTCGACCGCGGAAAACCCTGCCTTGGTCAACGCGCCGGTGTAACGATCGAGCAGGAAGGCATGTTCGCCCCCGTAAAGATGGTGCAACGGGTGCTGCGCGAGGAACTGGGGAAGGTCAGCCTCCTTGCTGATGACATGCTCGCGCGCCGCGATCAGCATGCCGCCGGGCCGCAGCACGCGAAACATCTCCCGGCATGCTCCCTCGAGATCGCGCGTGTGGTGCAGCACGGCGCGGGCAAAGACGAGATCGAACGCCGCATCGGCGAACGGCAGCCGTTCGGAAAACTCTTCGACCACCCGGATCGGCTGTTGCGTCTGCCCTGCCAGATCGCGGATCGCCGCCGCTCCCACGATCGCGCTGGGATCCGGCTCGAGCGCCGTCACGGCAAAGCCGGTTCGGGCGAGCGCGTAGCTCGCAATGCCGCGGCCGGCGCCGACATCGAGCGCGGCGCCGGACCGGCCGGCCAGCAGCGAAGCGACCGCTTGCCACTCGGAGCTCCGGAAATAGCGTTCGGCAGCGCCGGCCAGCGGATCGTCGTAGAATGCATCGAGCACAAGCTGGCGCTGATCCGGCTGATTGCGCAGCCAGACCACCGCGTCCTCCCAGGTGGTAAACTTGCGCTCACCGTTCATCGGCCCCAAGCTCCCTCACCAATACGGCCGGATTGCCCGCCACGATCGAAAACGCCGCGACATCCCTGGTCACGACCGCGCCGGCCGCGACGATAGCGCCCTGGCCCACCGTCACACCACGCAAGACCATCGCACCCGCGCCGATCCAGGCATCATCGCAGATTTTGACCGGATTCTCATCAAGCGAGATATCGTTCGGATGCCCGCGGGTGAAAATCTGCTGGACCTGTTTGTGCCGCTCGGCCGCCCGCAGCGGGTGCGTGAGATTGTCGAAAACATTCGCCGAATGCGAGATCAGGACGCGGTTGCCGATCTCGATCGAGGTCGCAGACCAGATCCGGGTTCCTTCGCCGACGTAGCACCACTCGCCGATCCTGATCTCTCCACCATGCGCGAAGGTCATCAACTCCCCGCGGATAATACTGTTATCCCCGACGACGATTCGATCGCTGTCGCAACGAATGTTGCGGATGCGTGCTGTCCGCATCAATTTTGCACCAGCTCCAAGACGGCAGGTTGCCCGTCCCACAAGTCGTTGCAGGCAATAGTCGAGATTCATCAGCTCAACTCAATTCTGGGCGATGGCGTTAGCATCGTTGAACCGGTCGCGCCCGCCGCTGTACCGGCAGACTCGCATCGTCGCCTCCTTTTTCGGTTACATTCGTCGGCCCCCATTTGAGTTGATGGATCAAGTTGCTTGCAGACATCATCGCGGCCCCATGGCCCTCCGCTCGGATCTGTGCACCGTCTATCACGGCTCAATCCGCGCGACGAGGTCGATGAACTGCGCCCATTGCGAAGCCTTGCTGTAGGTCTCCTGCACGCGGCTCCTGCCGGAGACGGCGATCCCATCCCATTGCGGCCAATCCTGCAGGCTGCTTGAGATCGCCTCAAGGGCCCGCTCGGGAGCGTCGTAGGTGCGCATCGTGACGCCGTCCTGCATCCCTTGCGGATAGTTGCCGGCATCCGATACGAGCAGCGACCCGCAGCCCATCGCCTCGAAGCAGCGCATATTGCCGCGATCGTTGCCGGCCATGTCGATCGCGCCATTGAGCACGATCTTCGCCGATCCGAACAGCTCGTAGAGGTCCCTGCCGAATAGCGGCAACCTTGCGATTCGCGCGATGGCGTCGGGGCGCCGGTGCTTGCGCAGCGGCAGCAATCGACCGACCGCGCTTTCAGCAAGCCGTGTCAGCCGCGACGCATCGAGGCAGAATACGATCTTGCGATCAGCCGCCAGCGCGGCGACCTGTTCGAGCGTCCTGCCCCGCGCGCTATGATGCCGCGAATATCCACCGACAAACGCCACGTCGATCGGCCGTTCGCCGTGGCCGTACTGCTCCATGACGGGGTCGATCGCGGGAAAGAAGAGCTCCGCCCGGCACCCCTTGCTGCGCCACGCCTCGAGGATCGAGGGGAAGTTTCCAAGCACCGCGCCATAGGCGGTGAGATCAGCATTTCCGGAAGGCGCGGCGCGCCAGCACAGCGTCTTCTTCACACAGCCGGGAAGCTTGGCGACGAACGCACTCGGATAGCGCACCGGATCGAGATTGTAGAACACCTCGGTTCTGTGATGCTCGATCTGCGCGAGCAGAATGGCCTCGAGCGTCGGCGATTCCTTCATGCCCTGCTCACGCGCCCACTGGCGCTGCAGCACTTCATCGTCGCCATTCGTGAAGAAGGCTTCAGCTCCGCCGTCGAGCACGGGCTTGAGAAAATGCGCGGCGCCAAACCGATCATGCAGAAACACGTCGCGGCGCGCGTCGAAACTTGACGCCTTTGCCGCGAGCTGGTTCAACCTCGGCAAATAGGACGGATAGAGACCGCTATTCTGGAACAGACGCATTGGTTACGCGGACCTTGCCAACATCCATTTCATGTTCAAATAAGGCCAGATCCGGCCGACACTCTTCCAATCCCAGCTCTGCGACGCCGTCAAGCGGCCGACCACCTTTCGAAGGGGCGTTTCGTCGACGAACTCGGCGAATGCTGGAACATTCCGATCGAGCAGCTCTGCAGTCCAGCCCGCCAATGGCCCGTTCAGCCATTCCGGCATCGGCGAGTTGAAGCCTACCTTGCGGCGCGCGGTGCGGATGCTTTCGGGCATCAGGTTCGCCATCGCCTGCCGCGCCACCACCTTGGTCAGGCCGTCCGCCGACTTGCTCGTTTCCGGCAGCGCCATCGTGTAGGTGACCAGCCGCCAGTCCATGAACGGCATGCGGACCTCGATCCCGTGCGCCATCGAGAGCCGGTCGAAATTGCGCAGAATGGTGGGCAGCGTCGTCGAATGGAACATACGGTAGAGGCGCCGGTTCAACGCGCCCCATGTATCAGGCAATTCGTCATCCTCGGCGACCAGCGGCAGCGGCGCAGGGGCGGCCGCAGCGCCTCCGCGCAGGAAGTAGTGGCCCTCGCGCCTGATCATCTGCGCGCGCAGGAAGTCGATGCCGCGCTGCGCCAGCTGCGATCGTGAGGTGAGCGCGGCTGCTGCGTTCCGGATCCGGAATGCGGCCGACTGTCCCTCCTGCAGATAGCCGCCCATCAACTCGTCCGCCCCGTGGCCGTCGAGTGACACGGTGACGTTCTGGCGCCGGAGTTCGCGATAGATCAACCACGGCGCGCTCGGCAGCCCGATATAGACGTCGTCATTGTCGTCGAGGATGCGGTCAAGGTCGGTGAGCGCGTCGGAGCGCCCGATCTCGAGAAAGCTCGGTGCCACCTCGGCCCACGCGGCCGCTTCCTCCGCCATCGGCCGCTCGTCATTGCTGGCGCCGGGAAAGGTCGCGACAAAGGCGTGCCGCCAGGCGGTCGAGTCGCGCGGCCCCATGCCGGCCTTCTCATGGCTTGCCATGGCGCAGATCACCGCGGACGAATCGAAGCCGCCGGACAGACAGGTCCCGATCGGAACGTCGCTGCGCATCCGCAGCGCGACGGAATCCTGAAACAGGTCGCGAAAGCGCTCGACGCGCGCGGTCTCGGTATCCGGGATTGCCGGCAGATGGTCTACGGTTCGCCACCAGCGGCGCACCTGCGCACGCCCCTGGCGCAACCACATGCAGTGGCCGCCCTGCAGACGGCGCAGTTGCGCGAACAGCGTCCGTTCGCTGCCTTCGATCCCGAACGGGTCAAGCAACAGCCGCCGCGCCACGTCGACATCGAGCGACGTCTCGACCAGCCCGCTCCGCGCCAGCGCGCGCTGCTCGGACGCGAACACGAACCGCTCGGATGACAACGCATACAGCATCGGCTTGATGCCGAAGCGATCGCGCGCCAGGAACAGATCATCCGTGGCCGTGTCGTAGATCGCCAGCGCCCACATGCCGTTGAAGCGCAGCAGCATGTCCTCGCCCCATGCCTGCCAGGCGGCAAGGATCACTTCGGTATCGGACTGGCTGCGGAAAACCGCGCCCTTCGCCTCGAGCTCGCGGCGCAATTCGAGGAAGTTGTAGATCTCGCCGTTGTAGACGATCACATGGCGGCCATCGCCCGACACCATCGGCTGATAGCCGCCCTCGCCGGGATCGATGATGGCGAGCCGGCGGTGGCCGAACGCGACGTTTCGCTTGGCATTGAACCAGGTGCCCTCGCCGAACGGACCGCGATGCGCGATCAAATTGGTGAGCCGCGAGATGTCGGCCGGCTCCACAGGAGCGCCGCGCAGATTGACGATGCCTGCGATGCCGCACATGTCTAGATGGCCTTGAAGGGCAGGAAGCGACTGCTGATGACGCGGAGATCCCGCCAGCACACGGCGCGATAGGGACCGAGCTGCGACGCGACAACGGCGGCGACAAAGATCGCCGCCGCCGACACGCCGTAGAGCGACACCACATACCACCAGGACGGCGCATGGTCGAATGACGCGTGGCCGAGCTGCGAACGCAGCGCCAGCGCGATGGCTACGCCCGTGCCGAGCGGGATCAATACGAAATGCAACATCCGTGACCACATCCCCGAAAGCCTGAAGGTTCGCCGCAGCAACAGCACGGTGATCACCATCTGGGCGATCATCCCGACGCAGGAGCTCCAACCTGCCGCCTGCCAGCCGAAATACGGCAGCGCGACGGCGCTTGTCGCCAGCGTGAAGATGCCCGTGACGAGCGAGATCAGCGCGTTGGAACTGGAGCGCCCCTGCGACAGCAGATAGAACGCAAACACATTGGCGCTAGACCCCAATATTCCGCTGATCGCAAGCACCACCAGCACCAGCTGGGCCTCGGCGGCGACCTCGGCGCCGGTCCATCGATGCAGCAATGCGCCTGCGACCGGGATCAGGCCACCCAGCGCGCTCGCGGCAAGCACATTGAGAATCCAGGACGAGCGCAGCAGGAGGTCGACCTTGCGATCGTCATCTTCCCTCTGCAGGGTGCTGAAGAACGGGAACAAGATCTCGCCGATCTTCAGCACACCGATATAGACCGCCTCCTCCAGCCGCTGCGCGACGCTGTAGAAGCCCACGAATTGCGGCTGCAGCAGCGCGCCGAGCAGATAGCGGTCCGCCTGGCCTGCGAACAGCGCGCCGCTTTGCGCCGCGACCTGCCAACCGCCAAGCTTGACCAGCGCACGCAGCGCACCGCGATCGAGCGCCGGCCGTGCCAGCCAGTCACTGATGGCGTGGCGCGACCAGGCGAACGCCATCACGAGATTTGTTGCAAAGCCCAAGGCCTGACAGCCAATGAAGGTCGAGGCGCGCGGTGCATGCGGGATCAGCAGCAGCATCGACATCGTCGTCACCACCGTGCCCGTGATGCTGATCGAGGCGATCCGCCGATAATCCTGACGCGCCGTGAACAGCGAGAGGAACACCGCGAACACGCACTGGAATAGCCACCCGGCGCCGGCCAACACAAAGGCAAGGCCGAGGTCGTCAGCAGCCGGGCCGCCGAGGTGAAACCCCAATCGTGCGAGCGGCGCGCCGGCAAAGGCAAGCAACGCCGCGATCAGGCCGCCAAGGACGATGGCAAGCGCGAGAGCGGTCGCGAAAAATCGCCGCGCCTGGTCGCGGTCGGACGGTTCCAGCCTTTGCGCGAGTTCCCGCGCCGTCGAAAGGCCGAGCGCATTGCTGAACATCAGCGCCGGCGCGACACAGGCCGTCACCAGACCCGCAACGCCGAACGCGGCGAGACCGAGCCGGAAAATCACGAACGGCAGGATCGCGAGATTGAGCAGCACCGCGACAGCGAAGGCGGTTGCGTTCCATGCCGAGTTACCGAGCAGATGGGATGGACCCTTTTTCACCGCCATGCCCGCTTTCGGTCCATCGCTCCGATACGCCTCAAGTGCCTCTTCCGTAAGGGCAAAACCCATTCGGCATGGCGACGGGCTAGCAGCCGGCGCGGTGATTGTCGAGAGTTGGCGGACGGCGGGGAGGTGTGGGACCAGGCCAGGACCGCAAAAGACAGGAGCCGATCTTCACGGAACCATGGCTGGTTGTTTCCGACCCCGTTTGTGATCCGGGTAACAGTTGGAAAGGCCTGCCAAATTGTCTATGGCAGACGGGCTCAAGCCCCCGGGCAGCCCGCCCAACAAGAGGTGTCTCAATGCCCTTTCCCCGCGCATCCCAAGCCCTGTCCCGTTTCACCGTGCTGGATTTGACCCGGGTCCGGTCTGGGCCGACCTGCGTGCGCCAGCTCGCCGATTGGGGCGCCAATGTCGTCAAGATCGATGCGCTTCTGGAGGACGGCGGCGGCGAGCAGCCGGGCGGCCCGCGCGGCGGGTCCGATTTCCAGAACCTGCATCGCAACAAGCGCGCCATGACGCTGAACCTCAAGGACCCCAAGGGGCTCGAGGTGTTCAAGCGGCTGGCCGAACAGGCTGATGTCGTGGTCGAAAACTTCCGGCCGGACGTCAAGGCCAAGCTCGGCATCGATTACGAGAGCATCCGCGAGATCAACCCGCGGATCGTCTATGGCAGCATCTCCGGGTTCGGTCAGGACGGCCCGTATCACAAGCGCCCGGGCTTCGATCAGATCGCCCAAGGCATGGGCGGGCTGATGTCGGTGACCGGCGCACCCGGCGGCGGACCGATGCGGGTCGGCATTCCCGTGGCCGACCTCACCGCGGGCCTGTTCTGTGCGATCGGCATCCTCACGGCGCTGCTGGAACGCGACGTCTCCGGCGAAGGCCAGTGGGTGCAGACCTCGCTGCTGCAGGCCCAGATCTTCATGCTGGATTTCCAGGCCGCACGCTGGCTGATGGAGAAGGAAGTGGCCAAGCAGGCCGGCAACAACCATCCGACCTCGATCCCGACCGGCGTGTTCAAGACCTCCGACGGCTACATCAACATCGCCACCACAGGCGGGCGGATCTGGGAGCGCTGCGCGCAGGCGATCGGCGCGCCCGAGCTGATCACCGACCCCGACTACACGACGGCCCCGGCGCGCTCGAAGAACCGCGACGCGCTGAATGCGAGGATCGGCGCGCTGACCGAGAAGAAATCGACCGAGACCTGGGTGCAGGAGCTGAACGCCGCCGGCGTGCCGTGCGGGCCGATCTACTCGATCGACCAGATGTTCGAGGATGCCCAGGTCAAGCATCTCGGCATGGCCCAGCACGTACCCAATGACGAGAACCGGCAGATCCAGCTGGTCAGCCAGCCGGTGACGCTGTCGCGGACGCCGAGCAGGATGGCCGCCCGCCCGCCGGAGTTCGGCGAGCAGACCGAAGAGCTGCTGGCCGAATTCGGCTTCGGCAAGGACGAGATTGCCGAGCTCCGTCAGCGCAAGGTGGTTTGACGGTATCAAACCACCAACGCCTAGCGGTTCGAGGTCGCCCGATCCCGGACCGCGACTACGCCCGTGCAGGCCGCAACATTCGTCCGAGCCCGACGAACGCCTTGTCGATCACCGGCCAGAACAGCAGCACGATCGCCAGTGTCGTGATGGTGCCGACCAGGCCGTTCGACCAGAACACCTTCATGTCGCCGCCGGAGCCGATCATCGAGAGGCGGAACGCATCCTCGGCGCGGTTGCCGAGCACCAATGCGAGGGTGAACGGCGCGAGCGGGATCCCGATCTTCTTGAAGACATAGCCGACGACGCCGAAGCCCAGCATCAGCCAGATATCGAACATCGCATTCTGGATCGCATAAGCGCCGATCGCGCAGGACACCACGATCATCGGCGCCACGGCCGCGAACGGCACGCGCAGGATCGAGGCGAAGATCGGCACCGTGGTCAGCACCAGCACCAGGCCGACGACGTTGCCGAGATACATCGAGGCGATCAGGCCCCATACGAAATCCTTGTGCTCGACGAACAGCAGCGGGCCGGGATTGAGGCCCCACACCATCAAGCCGCCGAGCAGGATCGCAGCAGTCCCCGAGCCGGGAATGCCGAGCGCCAGCATCGGCAACAGCGCCGAGGTGCCCGAGGCATGCGCGGCGGTCTCCGGCGCGAACACGCCCTCGATCCGGCCCTTGCCAAAGCTCTCCTGATCCTTGGCGAAGCGCTTGGCGAGGTTGTAGCCCATGAAGGAGGCCGCGATCGCGCCGCCCGGCGTGATGCCGAGCCAGCAGCCGATCACCGACGAGCGCAGCAGCGTCACCCAGTATTTCGGCAGGTCCTTCCACACCGAGAGCACGACGCGCAGGCTGATGCCGGCGGCGTGTCCGCGCAGCGCGAGGCGCTCCTCCATCGTGAGCAGGATCTCGCTGATGCCGAACAGGCCGATGACCGCGACGAGGAAGTTGATGCCGCGCAAGAGCTCCGCGGAGCCGAACGTCATGCGCAGCTGCCCGGACACCGTATCCATGCCGACGCCGGCGAGCAGCAGCCCGAGCGACATCGAGATGACCGTCTTGTGCTTGGCCTCGCGGCCGAGGCCGACGAAGGAACAGAAGGTCAGGAGATAGACGGCGAAGAATTCCGGCGGGCCGAACCTCAGCGCAAACGACGAGATCATCGGCGCCAGGAAGGTGATCAGCAGCACCGCGACCAGCGAACCGACGAAGGAGGAGGTGAACGCCGCGGTGAGCGCTTCGGCCGCCCTGCCCTGCTGCGCCATCGGATAGCCGTCGAAGGTGGTCGCGACCGACCAGGCTTCGCCCGGGATGTTGAACAGGATCGAGGTGATGGCGCCGCCGAACAGCGCACCCCAGTAGATGCACGACAGCATCACGATGGCGGACGTCGGATCCATCGTGAAGGTGAGCGGCAGCAGGATCGCGACGCCGTTGGGGCCGCCAAGCCCGGGCAGCACGCCGACGAAGATGCCGAGCACCAGTCCGACCATCATCAACAGCAGCGTCTTCCACGTCAAAAGGACGGCAAAGCCGTGCAGCAGGAGACCGAAGGCTTCCATGGTTCGACCCGGTTCGCTAGCGGCCGAGAGCCGCTTCGAGCGGCCCCTTCGGCATGATGACGTCGAACGCGACGTCGAACGTTATGAACATCGCGGCGGTGAAGACGAAGGCGGTCAGCAGCGACTTCCACAGCGCGATCTTGCCGACGAGGCGCATGAAGCCTGCGATCAAGAGAAAGCTCGCGACGTAGAGGCCGAGATATTGGGTGGCGAGGCAGAACAGTAATGTCGGCACGAACACCGCCATCACCCGGCGAAGCTGGGCCCGGGTGACAAAGGTCTCGGCGGCTTCCCGGCGCAAAAGAAAGGCGGCGCCGAGACCATAAAGGCTGGCACCGCCGAGGATGACCGAGAGGTAGAACGGAAAATAGCCCGGCTGCGGCCCGGTCGAGTCCCACGATGCGCCGGTGCGCCAATTGTCCCAGCCGAGCACCACGGCGAGCGCAAGCAAGAGCAGCGACACGACGACGTCGACGACGCCGGTGCTGACGACCGCCGGCGAGTTATCTTCAGGTGCGGTCGGATCGTCGACGACGATCTCAAGTTCGGTATTGGACATGGATGAGACGGTCTGGGTTGCGAGGGCAACGATTGGGATAGCGTGCTGATGCAACCACCGTCAATGCAGCCTTCAGTTAAACGGTGGAACGTTCGGGAAAGGCGCTCGCAAGTGCAGCACGCTCCGGCTTGAGAACGCCGCGCTCGGTGATCAATCCGGTCACCAGCCGCGCCGGCGTGACGTCGAAGCCGAAATTGGCCACCGACGAGCCGTCCGGAACCACGCGCACGGTCTCGATCCGGCCATCCGCCGTGCGTCCCGTGAGGTGCGTCACCTCGTCGGCCGCGCGCTGCTCGATCGGAATCTGCCTGACACCGTCATCGATACTAAAGTCGATGGTCGGCGACGGCAGCGCAACATAGAACGGCACGCTGTTGTCGTGGGCCGCGAGCGCTTTCAGATAGGTCCCGATCTTGTTGCAGACATCGCCATTGGCGGCGACGCGATCGGTCCCGACGATCGCGAGATCGACCATGCGATGCTGCATCAGATGTCCGCCGGTGTTGTCGGGGATCACGGTGTGCGGCACGCCGTGGTGCCCGAGTTCCCAGGCGGTGAGCGAAGCGCCCTGATTGCGCGGCCGCGTTTCGTCGACCCAGACATGGACCGGAATGCCGCGATCGTGCGCCTGGTAGATCGGCGATGTCGCCGTTCCCCAATCCACGGTTGCAAGCCAGCCGGCATTGCAATGCGTCAGGACGTTCACGACCTCGCCCGGCTTCTTGGTCGCGGCGATCGTCTCGATCAGGCCGAGCCCGTGACGGCCGATCTCGCGGTTGATCTCGACATCCTCGTCGGCGATCTCGCGCGCGCGGGCATAGGCCGCCTCGGCGCGGGCCGAAGCCGCGAGCGGCCCCAGCGCGCGCTGCATCTCGTCAACAGCCCATTTCAGATTGACCGCGGTTGGCCGGGTCGCAGCCAACATCCTGCCGGCGCGCTCGAGCGCCGCGTCGGAAGCGTCGGCGCGCATTGCGAGCGCCATGCCATAGGCTGCGGTGGCGCCGATCAGCGGCGCGCCGCGGACCAGCATCGAGCGGATCGCCTCGCCGGCCTCGTCGGCAGTCGTGAGTTTGGCGACGATGAATTCATGCGGCAGCCGGCGCTGATCGATCGCGCCGACCGACCAGCCGTCGGGCTCGAGCCAGATGCTGCGAAAATGTCGTCCATCGACTTTCATGTCCTACGTCCTTCGCGTCGCGCGTTCGCTGGAGGACTTCCTCACGACCGCAGCACCCGTCCGGCGACGGCATCGAGCTTGGCCAGCAGTTGCGGATCGCGGGCCGCGGGCGCCGTGATCAGCGCGGTATCCAGCGCCCGATCCGAACCGACCGGGCACGGCTCGTGCTCGCGCGGGAAATCCCGCGCCAGCCGCGCGACCAGCGCCTTTGCCTTCTCGGCGTTCGAATTCAGCACACGGATGATATCCTGCACCGTCACGGCATCATGCGCCGGATGCCAGCAATCGAAATCGGTGACCATCGCCACGCTGGCGTAGCAGATCTCGGCCTCGCGGGCGAGCTTGGCTTCCGGCATGTTGGTCATGCCGATCACCGAATAGCCCTGCGCCTTGTAGGTCAGGCTTTCGGCGAGCGAGGAGAACTGCGGCCCCTCCATGCAGAGGTAGGTGCCGCCGCGGGCGAACGCGATGTCTTCGGCCTCGGCAGCGGCGGCGAGATGGCTTGCCAGCAACGGCGACACCGGATGCGCCATCGAGACATGCGCGACGCAGCCCTTGCCGAAGAACGAGCTCTCGCGCTTGTGGGTGCGATCGACGAACTGGTCGACCAATACGAACGTGCCCGGCGGCAGCTCTTCCTTGAACGAGCCGCACGCGGACAGCGCGACGAGGTCGGTGACCCCCGCCCGCTTCAGCACATCGATATTGGCGCGATAGTTGATGTCGGACGGCGACAGCGCGTGTCCATGGCCGTGGCGCGGCAGGAACACGATCGGGAGTCCCGCCATCTCGCCGCGGCGGAGCGGCGCGGACGGCTCGCCCCAAGGGCTTGTGATCGCCTCCTCGCGGACATTTTCCAGGCCCGGCAGATCGTAGATGCCGGATCCACCGATGATCCCTAACACGGCTTTGGTCATGATCGCTCCTCACGGTCCCGCAACGGCGCCGGAGGGGTGACCCAGCCCGATCGGGCTCGCCGGACGTTCGGCCATATTGCGGCGCAGTAATCACTGCGCCGCAGCCGCTTGCAAGGCAATTCCGGACCGGACCGCTATTTTGCAACGAACCCTGCCGTGTTCATCAGCGAGGCATTCTGCTTGTCGTCATCCTCGAGGAACTCGACCATGTCCTTGCCGGTGAGGAAGATCGGCTTCAGTGCCTGCTTCTCCATGTAGTCCTTGTATTCAGCCGTCTGCGTCACCTTCTGAAACAGGTCGACATAGAACGCCTGCTGCTCCTGCGTGACCTTGCCCGGCAGGAACATCGCGCGCAGCATCAGATACTGCACGTCGAGCCCCTCTTCCTTGCAGGTCGGGATGTCGTTCCAGGATTGCGTGTCGGTGACCTTGGTCTTGTAGGAGATGCGCTCCTTGTCGAACACGCAGAGCGCGCGAACCTGTCCGGCGCGCCAGACTTCGAGGTTCTCGCTCGGATTGTTGACGTTGGACTCGGTGTGGCCGCCGACCAGCTGGGTCGCGGCCTCGCCGCCGGACTTGTACGGCAGGTAGGAGAATTTTGCGCCGGTCTTCTGCTCCATGAACACGGTCAGCACGTGATCCTCACGCTTGGAGCCGGTGCCGCCCATCTTGAACGGCGCACTGGCCGCCTTCGCGGCAGCGATGAACTCCTTCACGGTCTTCGGACCGGAGGCGTTGTCCCACAGCACGAACTGGTCGAGTGCGATCACCGACACCGGGGTGAGGTCGCGCCAGTTGAACGGAATCTTAGCCGACAGCGGCAGCATGTAGATCAGCGAATAGGCGATCAGCACCTTGTTGGGATCACCCTCGCTGGACTTCATGTACATCAGCGCTTCCGCACCCGACGCGCCGCCCTTCAGCGATACCACCATCGGCTGCTTCATCAGATTGTTCTTCTGGATCGCCGCCTGCATCATGCGCGCCATCTGGTCTGAGGCGCCGCCGGCACCGGCCGCGACTACGATTTCGACCGGCTTGCTCGGCTCCCAACCGGCAAAGGCCGGCGTGCTCAGCAAGAGGGCCGCGATTGCAGCCGTGGTTTTTACAATCTGTCCCACGTGTTTCTTCCCTATCTATTTGTTCGGCTTGGCAAAACCTGCGAGGTGGCGGGCTCGCGTCATTGTGCCGAGAATGAAGGTGAGTTCAAGCCGCGAACTGCCGCATGGCTTATGACTTTGGAATGAGGTTGTGTCGTTAGCGAGGGGAGCCAATGGCCCGCCGTTTGTTCGCAGTCGTCCCTGCGAAAGCGAAGCAGGGACCCATAACCACAGACGTTCGTTGTTGAAGCGAGCTGTGGCTCCAGCGTATGCGACAATGACCTTCGGTGGTTATGGATCCCGGGTCGCGCTTCGCTTGCCCGGGACGACAGCTAATTTGTGGAGCGATTTGCGAGTCACACATCCACGCTCTCGCGACATGATTTGTCCGAGCTTTGCATCTCATTCCGCCCTCCCTTCGAACAGAGGGGGAAAGTCGGGTGCCGATCGCACCCATGGGCCCCGGGGGCCCCGAATGACGACGGAGACCTCGCTTCAGCGAGCCCGCCGCCCTCTGTCACCCAGCCGCCGCTACTTGCCCTTGAAGTTGGGCGCGCGCTTGTTGAGAAAGGCGTCCATGCCCTCGCGGAAATCCTCGCTCATATAGGCGCGCAGGATCAGGTCCTCGCCCTCCTCACGCGACAGCGTGCGGCGGATGCGGCGCACCGCTTCCTTGGTCACTTCGAGCGTGATCGGCGCGTGGCCCGCGACGAGCTTCGCCGTCTCGGTGGCGCGGCGCTGCAACGTCTCCACATCGGGGACGACTTCGTTCAACAGCCCGAGCGCCAGCGCCTCGGGCGCCTCGACGAGGCGCGCCTTGAAGATCAGATCCTTGGTCCGCGCCGGACCGATCAGTGACACCAGCCGCGAGATGTTGGACATCGAGAGGCAGTTGCCGAGCGTGCGCGCGATCGGGAAGCCGATCCGCGTCGCCTCCGTGCCGATCCGGATATCGCAGCAGGCGGCAATGCCGGCGCCACCGCCGGTGCAGGCGCCGGCGATCGCCGCGATCACGGGCACGCGGCACTGTTCGAGCGTGCCCAGCACGCGGTCGATCCGCGCCTCATAGTCCAGCGCATCCTGGGCAGTCTTGAAGGCCCGGAACTGCGAGATGTCGGTGCCCGAGGCGAACGCCTTGTCGCCGGCACCGGTCATGATCAGCGCCTTGATGGAGTGATCCTGATTAATGTTCTCGCAGATCGCCGCCATCTGCTCGTACATCGCAAAGGTCAGCGCATTGCGCGCCTGCGGCCGGTTGAACGTGATGCGCGCGATCCCGTCCTCGACGGAATAGATCAAGTCTTCGGTCGAAGTGACGGGCGCGTTCATGTCTCGCTCTTTCTGTTGTTTGCGATTCGATTTCAGGCGACAGCCTTTTAAGCGACAGCCTTCGACTGCGAAGCGTCGCGTCCCTTCAGGACCTCCATCGCCGCCAGCACGCCGCCGCTGCGATGCGGCATCTTGGCCAGATCAAGCCCCATCTCGACGCCGGACAGCGTGCCCATCAGCATCAGGTCGTTGAAGTGCCCGATATGCCCGATCCGGAACACCTTGCCCTTGACCTTGTTGAGGCCGGTGCCGAGCGACATGTCGAAATTCTCCAACACGACCTTGCGGAAGTGGTCGGCGTCGTGGCCATCAGGCACCCGCACCGCGGTCAGCGCCGGCGAGTGTGCGCCCTGCTCCTGGCACTGTGTCTCGAGGCCCCAGACCTTGATCGCCGCGCGCGTCGCCTCGCTGTGGCGCTTGTGGCGGGCGAAGACGTTCTCGAGGCCCTCTTCCTCCAGCATATTCACGGCCTCGCGCAGGCCAAACAGGAGGTTGGTGGCGGGCGTATAGGGCCAGGTGCCGGCCTTGTTGATGTTGATGACTTCCTGCCAATCCCAATACGAGCGCATGCCCGGATTGGCCTTGGCCGCGGCGAGCGCCTTCTCCGACACGGCGTTGAAGCCGAGGCCGGGCGGCAGCATCAGGCCCTTCTGGGAGCCGGCGATGGAGACATCGATGCCCCAGGCATCATGCTCATATTCCAGCGAGCCGAGGCCGGAGATGGTGTCGACCATCAAGAGTGCCGGATGCTTCAGCGTGTCGAGGATCTTGCGGACGTCGCGCGGATAGGTGACGCAGGCGGTCGAGGTCTCGTTATGGACCACGCAGACCGCCTTGATCTTGTGCGCCTTGTCGGCGGACAGCCTGGCCTCGATCTGCTCGAGGTCGGCGCCGTGGCGCCAGTCGCCCGAGATGAAATCGACGTCGAGCTTGAACTTGTCGGCAATGCCATGCCACAGCACCGCGAACTGGCCGGTCTCGCACATCAGGACCTTGTCGCCGGGCTGCAGCGTGTTGACGATCGCAGCCTCCCAGGCGCCGGTCCCCGACGAGGGATAGATGATCACGGGCTGCTTGGTGCGGAACACACGCTGCATCGCAGAAAGCACGGCGAAGCCGATCTCGGCAAACTCGGGACCGCGATGGTCCATGGTCGGCATATCCATGGCCCGCAGCACCCGGTCCGGCACGTTGGTCGGTCCCGGAATCTGCAGAAAATGCCTTCCAGTATGCACGGTCATGAGCGTCTTTCCCGGTCTCGTCTTTGTCGTGGTGAGCCGCTCGCATATCACTATTCGCCGGGTTTGTCCTAGGCCCGGCGGGGGTCCGTCATGCATATCTGACGGCGCTCCGCCGGGCCGGCAGCGCCTCATTCGGCGGCTACCACCTTGCCCGGCACCACCGATTCGTTCGTCTCCTCGAACGGCCTTTCGGGATGCATCAGAAACGCCGAGAAGCCGCCGACCAGCAGCAGTCCCATCGACATCAGGAACGGCAGGTACCAGTTTCCGGTGGCGTCGATGACGAAGCCGGCGACCAGCGGCGAGACGATGGCCGCGAAAGCCGAGCCGGTGTTCATGATCCCGGCGGCGGTGCCGGAATATTTCGCCGCGATGTCCATCGGGATCGACCACATCGGCCCGATCACGAGTTCGGCGCAGAAGAAGCCGGCCGACAGGCAGAGCGCCACCACCGTGATGTCGTGGACGAACAGGATCGGCATCAGCGACAGCAGCGCGCCGGCGAAGCCCACGACCGTCACGCTGAGTCGTGCCAGCCGTACATTGCCTGTGCGCTCGAGAATGCGATCGGAGATGACGCCGCCGATGCTGTCCCCGACGACGCCGGCAAAGAACACGCCGGATGCGAACAGCGCCGAGTTCTTCAGATCAAGGCTGTAGTTGTTTTTGAAGAACAGCGGCAGCCAGTTGAGATAGAGCCACAGGCACCAGCCGTAGCAGAAATAGGTCAGCGTCACCGGCCACATCCGCTGCAGCAGCGGTCCCCACGGCACCTTCGGCCGCTCGCCTTTCGGCCGCGGCGGCAAGGTCGCAAGCTCGGCCGCGGTGATCGAGCCATGGTCCCGCGGCTCGTTGCGGAAGTACCAGACCCACGCAACGCCCCAGATCAGACTGACAAAGCCAAGCACGACGAACGCGCCGCGCCAGGTCAGCCAGAGGATCAGCAGCGCGACCACCGGCGGAGTGATGGCATTGCCGAGCCGCGCGAATGAATGCGTCAGGCCTTGCGCGAAACCGCGGCGGTTCGCCGGCGTCCAGTACTGCATCGCGCGCGTCGCGGTCGGAAACGTCGCGCCTTCGCCGAACCCCAGCGCGAAACGCGCGACGAACAGCGCGGCAAGGCCATGGACAAAGCCGGTCATGATGGTCGCCGCGGCCCAGATCATGCCGCACCAGAACAAGGTTTGGCGCGGCCCGAAGCGATCGCCGACCCAGCCGCCGATCACCTGGAACAGCAGGTATGGATAGGCAAAGGCCGAGAACACCAGGCCGAGTTCGGTGTTGGACAGGCCGAGCTCCTTCTGGATCTCGCCGGCCGCGGTGCCGATGTTCACCCGGTCCACATAGGTGATGAAATACATCACGCAGAGCATGGCCAACACGACATGGGTGGCCTTGAACCGAAGCCTCATATCCCCTCCCCCGCGATTTTTTTGAGTTTGTTGAGGCGCTGGCTGCTAGGTGCCGACGACTTTCAGATGCGGCGGTGTATTGCGCTGGTCGCGCTGTTCGAGAAGCTTCATTGCCGCCTCGACGCCGCCCGAGCGGTGCGGCACACCGGCGACCGACAATCCCATCTCGACTCCGGTCAGCGCGCCAAGCAGCGTCAGCTCGTTGCACTCGCCGAGATGACCGATGCGGAACACCTTGCCTGCGACCTTCGACAGGCCGGCACCGAGCGACATGTTGAAATTGTCGAGCACGACCTTGCGGAACTGATCGGCATCATGTCCGGGCGGCATCATCACCGCGGTCAGCACCGGCGAGAATTCCGAGGGCTCCTGGCACAGCACCTCGAGCCCCCACTGATTGACGGCGGCGCGCGTGGCGGCGGCCAGCCGCAGATGGCGGGCGAACACGTTGTCGAGCCCCTCCTCCAGCAACATCGCGATCGCCTCGCGCAGCCCGTAGAGCAGATTCGTCGCCGGCGTATAGGGGAAGAAGCCCTTGGCGTTCGGCTTCAGCATTTCCTCCCAGTCGAAATAAGAGCGCGGCATCTTATTGGTGCGCGACGCGGCGCGCGCCTTCTCCGAGATGGCGTTGAAGCCAAGGCCGGGCGGCAGCATGAAGCCCTTCTGCGAGCAGCTGACGCTGACGTCGACCTTCCACTCGTCGTGCCGGTAATCGACCGAGCCGAGTGAGGAAATGGTGTCGACCATCAGGAGCGCCGGATGCGCGGTGCGGTCGATGGCAGTACGGATGTCCGCGATCCGGCTGGTCGCACCGGTCGAGGTCTCGTTGTGAACGACCATCACCGCCTTGATGCTGTGCGCGGTGTCTGCGGCAAGCCTTGCTTCGATCTGGGCGGGGTCCGCGCCGCGGCGCCAGTCGCCGGGTATGAAATCCACCTCGATGCCGAAGCGGCCGGCCATCTGCCGCCACAGTGTGGCGAAGTGGCCGGTCTCGACCATCAGGACCGTGTCGCCCGGCGACAGGGTGTTGACGATCGCGGCCTCCCAGGCGCCGGTCCCGGACGACGGGAAGATCACCACCGGCCCTTTGGTCTGAAACACCTTCTGGCTGCCCTCGAGCACGGCACGGCCGAGCGCGGCGAATTCGGCGCTGCGGTGGTCGATGACCGGCATGTCCATCGCGCGAAGAATGCGATCCGGGACCGGGCTTGGCCCTGGAATCTGCAGAAAATGGCGCCCTTGATGCATGAGAACCTCCCAATCGCCGGATTTCGGCTCCTCAGCGAGCTATTTTGCATTCATTTTTTGTCTTTTCAATCCAATTTTGGTATTCGATCGAGAGCATCGACGCGACCGCGCCGGCAAATTATTGTTCAGAATATGAAATCCGCGATTCCCGAAGCCGGGGTTCCAATCACCCCGCCCGCCGCCGGCAATGGCAGCGACCGCCAGGAGGCCTCGCTTCACGGCGAAATCCTGCTGCGGCTCCGCGACTATGTGGTGGAGGGCAACATTCCCGAGGGCGCCCGCGTTCCAGAGCGCCAGCTCTGCGAGATGCTGGGGATCTCAAGGACGCCGCTGCGCGAAGCGCTCAAGGTGCTGGCCGCCGAGGGCCTGATCGAACTCTTGCCCAACCGCGGCGCGCGGGTGCGCCGGCTCAGCCCGCGCGACCTCGAGGAATTGTTCGACGTCATGGCCGGGCTCGAGAGCCTCGCCGGACGACTGGCATGCGAGATCATCACCGACGAAGAAATCGTCGCGATCGAGCGGCTGCATTACGAGATGTACGGCCATTATCTGCACCGCGACATGCACGGCTATTTCCAGACCAACCAGCAAATCCACGAGAGCATTGTTGCGGCCGCGCGCAACGAGACGCTGAAGGCGACCTACGCCAACTTCGCCGGCCGGATCCGCCGCGTCCGCTATTCCGCCAATTTCGCCCGCAAGCGGCAGCGCTGGGCCGAGGCGATGCGCGAGCACGAGGCTATCCTCGATGCGCTGCGCCGGCGCGCGGCAAGCGAACTCAGCGACATCCTGTTCCAGCACCTGCGCAACAAGCGGGCCGCCGCCATCGATCACCTCGCGGAGGGGCCGGACAGCGGCCTGGAGACGACGCCCCAGAACGACTAAAGGGGCCAGCTCAAGGATGATTGGAGGGCAGCCATCCTTGCTCATTATGAATTCATAATATAATTCTCACGTCGAGAGAATGCATAATCCATGAGCAATCAACGTGGCGTCATGGATCACATCGGATCTGGGATGAAGAACGCCTCCTCGCTCGAACAGCGCCTGCGGTCCGAACTGGCCGGCGACGTCTTTTTCGACGCCTTCAACCGCGGCCGCTACGCGACCGACGCCTCGATCTACCAGATCATGCCGGCCGGCGTGGTGGTGCCGCGAACCGTCGACGAGGCATTGCGGGCGCTTGCGATCGTCCGCGACGCCGGGCGGATCGTCACCCCGCGCGGCGGCGGCACCTCGCAATGCGGCCAGACCGTCAATGACGGCATCGTGGTCGACCTGTCCAAGCACCTGAATCGGGTCCTCTCGCTCGACGTCGAGCATCGGACCTGCGTGGTCGAGCCCGGCATCGTGCTCGACGATCTCAACCGCCAGCTCAGGAAGCACGGGCTGTGGTTTCCGGTCGACGTCTCGACCGCATCGCGCGCCACGATCGGCGGCATGGCCGGCAACAATTCCTGCGGCGGCCGTTCGCTGCGCTACGGCACGATGCGCGACAACACGCTGTCGATGGATGCCGCGCTCGCCGACGGCACGCTGCTGCATTTCGGCGAGGTGCCGCGCGACCTGACACGGGTCAATTTGTTCGACAGCGGACTGAAGCTGTTTCGCGACATGCTCGATCTCGGCGAGCGCGAGGCGCTCGAGATCGCCGACAAATTCCCCAAGGTGCAGCGCCGCGTCGGCGGCTATAACCTCGACGCGCTGGTGCCGCGCAACGCGCCGAACAATCTGGCGCATCTTCTGGTCGGCTCGGAGGGCACCCTCGCCTTCACGACACAGGTCGAACTCAAGCTGTGGCCTGTGATCCGCAACAAGGCACTCGGCGTCTGCCATTTCGGCAGCTTCTACGAGGCGATGGACGCGGCCCAGCATCTGGTCAAGCTGCGACCCATTGCCGTGGAGCTGGTCGACCGCACCATGATCGCACTCGGCCGCGAGATCGCGATGTTCCAGCCGATCATCTCGGCAGCCGTGCGCGGCGATCCGGACGCCATCCTGGTGGTCGAGTTCGCCGAGGAAGACCAGGCCGACAACCTCACCCGTCTCAAGCAGCTCGGCGAGCTGATGGCCGACCTCGGCTTCGGCTGGGACAAGCCGCAGCGCAAATGGGGCGGCGTGGTCGAGATCGTCGAGCCCGCGCTGCAGACTGGCATCGCTGATTTCCGCGCCGCCGGCCTCAACGTCATGATGTCGATGAAGCAGGAGGGCAAGCCGGTCTCGTTCGTCGAGGATTGCGCGGTGCCGCTGCCGCATCTCGCCGACTACACCGAGCGGCTCAATGCCGTGTTCGCCAGGCACGGCACCCGCGGCACGATGTATGCGCATGCCTCCGAAGGCTGCCTGCATGTGCGCCCGGTGCTCAATCTCAAGCTCGAGAAGGACGTCAAGGCCATGCGCGCCATTGCCGAGGAAGCCTTCGCGATGGTGCGCGAATACAAGGGCTCGCATTCGGGCGAGCACGGCGACGGCCTGGTGCGCTCGGAATTCCACGAAGCGATGTTCGGGCAGCGCATCGTGGCCGATTTCCGCGAGGTCAAGCAGCGCTTCGATCCGACCAACACGCTCAACCCGGGCAAGATCGTCGATCCGCCCAGGATGGACGACCGTTCGCTGTTTCGTTTTTCGCCGGATTATCGCGTCGGCGAATTGAAGACGGTGCTGGACTGGTCGGCCTATCCCGGCGCCGGCGGCGGCTTCCAGGGCGCCGTCGAGATGTGCAACAACAACGGCGCCTGCCGGAAGCTCGAAGGCGGCGTGATGTGCCCGTCCTATCGTGCCACGCGCAATGAGAAGGACGTCACCCGCGGCCGCGCCAATACGTTGCGGCTGGCGATCTCAGGCCAGCTGGGTGCGGACGCGCTCGCCTCCGACGAGATGATGGAGACGCTAAAACTCTGCGTTTCCTGCAAGGCGTGCCGCCATGAATGCCCGACCGGCATCGACATGGCCAAGATGAAGATCGAGGTGCTGGCGGCGCGCGCGGCGACCCATGGTCTAACGCTGCGCGACCGGCTGGTCGGCTATCTGCCGCGCTACGTCGATCTCGCCTCGCGCTTTGCGCCGATCGCGAACTGGCGCAACCGCAGCCCACTGTTGCGCAGCCTGTTCGAGAGGCTCGCCGGGATCAGCGCCAAGCGCGCGCTGCCGGAATTTCGCCGCGACACCTTCCGGCCGGACGCCGAGGTGCTGGGTCCAGCCGACGGCCGCGAAGTGGTGCTGTTCGCCGATACGTTCAACCGCGGCTATGAGCGGGAAAATCTCGACGCCGCGATCGAAGTCCTGGTCGCCGGCGGCTATCGCGTGCATCTGCCGAGGCCATCGGACGGCGGGCGGCCGCCGTGCTGCGGGCGAACGTTCCTGTCGGCCGGACTGGTTGAGCAGGCTCGCGCCGAGCTTGACCGGCTGGTTGCGACCTATGTCCCGTTCGCGGCCCGCGGCGTGCCGATCATTGGTCTCGAGCCAAGCTGCCTGCTGACCCTGCGCGACGAGCTGCTGTCGCTGCGTTCGGATGAGGCCGCCAAGACCGTCAGCGCGCACGCGCTGCTGTTCGAGGAATTTCTGGTGCGCGAGGCCGAGGCCGGGCGGCTCGCTTTGCCGCTCGGCGCGGTCGCCGGCAAGGCCGTGGTGCACGGTCATTGCCACCAAAAATCCTTCGGCGCGTTCAAGCCGGTGGAGAAGGTGCTGCGCCTGGTACCGGGCCTCGACGTCAAGACCATCGAGTCGAGCTGCTGCGGCATGGCCGGCGCGTTCGGCTACGGCGCAGACACCTATCAGGCCTCGATCGAGATGGCCGAGCTGTCGCTACTGCCAACGGTTCGCAGCGCCGATCCGGACACCCTGATCGTGGCCGACGGCACCTCCTGTCGGCACCAGATCAAGGACGGCAGCGGGCGCACGCCGCTGCATGTCGCCAGCGTATTGGCGATGAGCCTGAAACGTGCGAAATCGAATTCCGACAGATTGTTACCGACAAAGGAAGAGGCCCATGGCTGAGCTCACTCTCGAAACTGCCCGCAAGATTCTGGATGCCGCGCTGGCCAAGGGGGTCGAGAAGAAGTTCAAGCCGCTGGTCGTCACCATCCTCGACGCCCGCGGCGCGGTGAAGGTGACGGCGGCACAGGACGGCACCAGCCTGATGCGGGCCGAGATCGCCCATGGCAAGGCCTATGGCGCGCTGGCGCTCGGGATGGGATCGCGGGCGCTGTTTCAGCGCGCCCAGGAGCAGGCCTATTTCATCGATTCCGTGAACACGTTGGCGCAGGGCCGGCTGGTGCCGGTCCCCGGCGGCGTGCTGATCATGGACGGTTCTTCCCTGCTCGGCGCCGTTGGCGTCAGCGGCGACACCTCGGACAATGACGAGATCTGCGCCGTAGCTGGCATCGAAGCTGCCGGCCTGAAGGCCAACATCGGATGACAACAACTGTTTGGTCTTCGCCGCTCTCGCCGCTTGGTTCAAACAAGTACAGCTTCAATTTTAGGACGATGACCGACCGGATCGTCAATCCGGTTCCACGGGAAAAGTCCTCCTGGTGCCGGGAACTCTCCGCGCACCGATGACCTATCCACAGGGGCTGCGATGCCGGGCTCGATCCGATCGGATAGACTTGCGAGCTATCAAACAAGCTCAATCTTCTCACACGGCCCAATATGACCGTTCAACCGACTCTTGCCGAGATCGCCGGCATGCTGGAGCAGTCACCCGATTACCGGGTGCTGCGGCGGCTGGTTCCCCGCTCCGAATTTGCTCCAAGCGACGGGCAATCGACCAAGATCGCAATCCTGCTCGATGTCGAAACCACCGGACTAGATACGGCCAAAGACGAGATCATCGAGCTCGGGATGGTCAAGTTCACCTATCTTTCCGACGGAAGGATCGGCCGGGTCATCGATACTTGCAGTTGCTTCAATCAGCCGTCGATCGCAATTCCCATCGAGATCACTGCGCTGACCGGTATCACCGACGAGATGGTCAAGGACCACGGCCTCGATGAGGAGCGCATCAACGCCTTCGTCTCCGATGCGGTCGTGGTCATCGCCCACAATGCCGGCTTCGATCGCAAGTTCATGGAGCGCTATGCACCCCTGTTGACGCACAAGGCCTGGGCCTGCTCGGTGAGCGAGGTCGAATGGCGCGGCCTTGGCTTCGAGGGATCGCGCCTGTCCTATCTCCTGATGAAAGCCGGGCTGTTTCACGAGGCGCACCGGGCGGTCGACGATTGCCTGGCGCTGCTCGAAATCCTCGCCATGACCCTGCCCCAGTTCGATCGCACCGTGCTCTCCGTGCTGCTCGAGCGAGCCCGCCGCAAGACGATCCGGGTCTGGGCTGAGCAGTCGCCGTTCGAGCTCAAGGACGAGCTCAAGCGCCGCGGCTATCGCTGGAGCGACGGCGCCGATGGCCGGCCGCGGTCCTGGTACATTGACGTCGATGAGCCCAATCAGACAGCCGAGATCGAATATCTGCAGAGCACGATCTATCAGAGGGAAGTTGAGGTGCGGATCCAGACACTCACCGCATTCGACCGCTTTTCAGCGAGGGCATAGGGCGCTTTCGAGCGCAAAAAAACGCTCCAGCCTGAACGTTGACCATGTGGGAGTTATCAGGCGAAGATTATCGGATGCCCTTCCAGGGGCCGCCGTCGCCTTGGGTGGCAGCAACGGCTTCGGTCGATGTCCGGCGCGCGACAGGCTTCGCTGGAGGGCGTGCCGGGGTGGCAGGAGCCACCGACTGCGAAAGATCCGTCAGTGCCAACATTAGGCCCCGCAAGCTCGTCATTATCGTGATGGGCTTGCCAACTCGCTCGAACACGATCGTGGCGCGGTCCTCACGCCCCAGCAACGAGATCAAAGCAGCGTCCGCAGGAAACGTTGCGGCACATAGCGCCTGGTCGCAGATCAGCGGCTTGACGACGCGCGTGAAGCCACCAAAGGAGACCGTGGCGCCGACCTCCACACTGCTGTCGCGTGGCAGCATGATCAGCGCCATCGATCGTCCATCCTTGGTGAGCGCGATACGCCAGTTCAATCGCGCGGCATCACCGTGCGAGATCGTTTCCAGATAGCAGATGCGCCGCGCGTTGCGGACCTCATCGCAAACCTGGATCCAATCGAGGAAAGGCCTGATCGTGCGGGTGTAGTCGCCCGCCGCGGCCGATTTTCCTGGCGCGAAGACGCTCGCCCACTCGAATCCAAGCGAAGTTGCCTTTGTCGGCTCGGATACAATGCTGGCAGGGGCCGCTCCAGTCTGGCTCGAAGGCCGGGGTGCAGGGTCGGACGCGATCGCCGCCGACAAGCCGGTCAAGGCCAATGGCAAGAGCCAAGCAGCAACACGAGGCAAGCGTGATCTGGGCATGGCTTGTTTCCGGATTGATGGCGGCGGGTTCGAGCGACAATGGTGCTGCGCCGAGGAGGTCAGAATCTGACGCCGATTGAGCCGGAAGCTCCAACGTCGCCCGTATCCGGCGTGTAGGACACACTTGCCTTGAGGCGCACCGCATCACTCGCGCGGTAGGCAAGACCTCCCGCCAATGAGACCGAGTCCCGGAAAGCGCCGACCGCGATTGCTACGGAGCGGTCGCCTTTGGCCTCATCCGAGAACGCAAGTCCCGCCGCTGCCATCGCTGCCGAACCAGCCGCTCGCGCGCGCCGGTCCACCGCGGCCACCTTTCGATCTGTATACATCCGGTCTTCAATGCCCAGCGCGGCGAGACCATCATTCAGTTGCTTCAGGTTGGTCGCATCGTTCGCCGCAGTACCCGCGGCCACATTGTGCAGTGCTACAGCGCCGGGAGAGCCGCCCTGCAAAGTTACCGAATTCAGGCGATGACCGTCTGCTGCGACGTCATATCGGATGCTGTTCACAGAAGCAGCATTCAAGGCAGAGGCGACGTCATGATAGGTGCTCCCGAGGATCGTATACGAGGGCTGCGACACGGTTCCGTCGGAATTGACGTGCGAGCCCCCGCCAAGCCAGGTCGCGACCGAATCGGCTGACCGGTACAGCTGCTGCCCCGTGAGCGCATCAGACGATTGCGCTGAGACAATGCCATTTGTGATGCCCGTCAAGGTCCGACGGCCGTCGCTGCCGGTCAGATCGACGAGCTTGCCACCCGTCTTGGCAGCTATGGTCACGGCCGCTGTTGGGTCCCTCTGCCGGACCAGCCCGACCGCGCCGCTTCCGATGTCGTTGATCATGGAGGAGCTCATCGTGGCAATCTGCTGCTCGATCGCTTCGAGCGCGCCGCCGACATTGGTGGAGGGCATTCCATTCACGAGTGTCGAAAAGTGAGTAACCTGTCCGGTCGTGGGGTCAAAGATGGCCCCTCCTCCGAAGGTCGAAGCTGTCGATCTGCCGAGATTATCATTATTGGACGTGACAATGTCCTTCGGACTTGGAGGTTGGATCACCGGCTGCGGCGTCGACACCGGCTGCGGGGCCGGGATCGATTGTGCAGTCGCGGGTGGGGCCGGCACCGGCACCGGCTTCTGTTCGGCGCAGTCCAGTTCGCCGCCCATCGCCTTCCACTGCTGCCTGAGCTGGTCTGTGCAGCCGCCGGGCGGCCGAAATTTCTGCACTGCCGGTGTTACCACGCCGTGTTGGACCTGCGCCATTGCCGGTGCAGAAAGCCAAATAGCCACCCCCGACAGGAACAGGGCGGATCCCAATACCGGCCTCAACATGTCACGATCTCCTTTCGCGTGAAGAATTACAAATGCGGCTGAGCTCGGCGCACATGGCCGCGAAGTCACGTCGCCGAGCGCTCGCGCTCTACAGCGCGGCGCGGCCTTGACCGCTCATGTGATGGGCAGTTCGCCAAGCAGCTCGTGCGCCATAAGCAATTGCGAAACGTTTGGGGTTATCCGTCGAACCGCAGCGCACTTGATCGATCCGGCGATCGACCATTCAGTCTGAGCGTCGTCTCGACGATTGACGCGTGCGCGATTGAGAGAAATCGCAGGATTGAGCGCGGGACACATCGTCCGCGCGCCGCGCGAGATCGCTTCCAAGCTAAGTGAATAGAACTCATCGCCATCCTCACTGAAAAGGGCAAGGAATGCCCTTCGATGGGGATGATTAGAGAGAGCAGAATTTTACTGATTGCAACGAGACGCCGATGTCGGTCGTAGATTGGCGTAGAAAGAGAAGCGATTGGCAGGCCGGTCGATTCAATATCGACAATACCGCTTTTAGGCCGAGCATTGGCCGTCCGAACTCAAGAGCAAACGTAAGCACCCCTCGAGGACCTCGTATCAGTCATCGTCGGACGCCGCATGCCGTAGGTTTGCTCAAGCTGACAGCGATAGCTCAGCACCAATCTCCTCGGCGCGAGCGAGCGGGTCGACGACGACTTCATGCACGGTCCCGATTTCGTGGGCACGCGGTCCCGTCACGGTCAACCTCAGAAGAATCATCTCGACCGCCTCGGCCTCACCAATGATCCCGGGCAAGCGTTTCGTGCCGCTCGCCGCAATGGCTTTGCATCCGGTACGATACGCGGATCGGCCGAGCAAATGCCGTCGACCTCTTTGATGATTTCGCAGCGCTCGGCTTTCAGTGCCGCCGCCATCGCAACGGCCGCGGTGTCGCCGCCGCCCCGACCGAGCATGGTGATTCCCTGATCGCCGGGTTAACACTCAGCGCGCTCTTTGCGTCGGCCCGCAATCTTAAGGGAATGTCGCTGCTTGCATGCTCGTGGTCGCATTCTGACCGGCGCGGTAGATGCGGCCCTGTCTGTTGGCCAGCATCTCCGCAAACGTCCGCCCACTGAGGTTTGCCTCACCCATGATTTCTCTTCGGGATCCGCCCCTTCCGCTAACCACCTTTCGGGCATTCCCACGGATGATAGGCTGAACGCCCGCATGTGCAGCCACACGGATTTCGGCACCGGTTCCGTCGACGGAAAATCGTTACAGCCGAATTAGCTCAGTGGCAGAAATTGGGGGAACGGCTGCGGGTCACCGCACGCGCCCCAGCCAATCCGGGTCTACCAGAACCGGCCCCTCGACACCAGCGCTCCGACGCATCGTGGCCAGCGCCTCGTCGCAACGATGCAAGAAGCCTGCAAGCGCCATGCTGCTCCCCAGCGGATGCGGAGCCGCGATGCGCTCAAGTGGCCATCCGGCACGCCGCAAGATACGCTCCAGCCTGGTGTCCGTGACGGTTACAATAGCCTCGGCATTCGCGATTTGCAGGTACTCGATCATCGCGGCGAACAGCATGAGGGTCGCACGATTGAGACCGTTCCGCGCAAGCTCGCCCGCCTGATTGGCGTCAATGCAATACCGAGAGCTCTCCAGCACCTTCTCGTTGCGCGGCGCCGGCCGACCACCGAGCAGACTTGGAAACGTGTCGGCGAGCATTGTCGGACCGGTGGTCGGAAGCAGGCGAACACTTCCCACAACGTTACGTTCTTCCGATATACACAGCAGATAGACGGGCTTGAATACATCGTAAATATCGAGCTCGAACTCGCCTGACACGGAGACATTCCAATCAAGGCGATCTTTGAACACACGCCGACGCAACCGGAACATCGCCTTCAGAAGATCGAGATGCTGGCCAAACCGGGAACAACTTAGCGCAATAACGTACATGGGTGACCTCCTGCTTGACGGGAGCGGTCACCAAATCAAAGCGTCGCAGCGGCTTCGCCTGTCGAATTTTGCGGGTCGAGGCCATGGAAATGACGTCGCGGCGAACCGGAGCATGGGTGCAACGGCCAGCAAACATGGGTCCTGACTGCGAACAGGTACATCAATAACCTCGGTCACCACCGAGCGGTGGTAGCCGGCGAGCTCGATCAGGGCAACAGGCCCCGGCGCAGCGCTTCCGCCACGCATTGCGCGATCGATGCTGCGTCAAGTTTGCGGCGCGCGTTTTCGAGATGGAAGACCACGGTGCGCGGCGCCGTCCCGACCAGCAACGCTATGTCGGCGACGGTCTTTCCCCGCGACGCCCATGCGAGACACTGCCGCTCGCGCAGCGTCAAAACCGTCTTGATGAGCGGTGCCTCGGCGCCAACAGTGAGCTTCGCCGTCACGTGGGTATCGAAATAGAGACCAACGAGCTGAATGACGTCCCGGACTTCCGCAATCAATTGCTCGCTTTGGGCAACCGATTCGCCGGTTGCGAGCGTAAATGCGGCCATTCGTCCGAAGCCGCCTCTGATCGGCACCGTGACGCCAGAGTTGATGCCAAACGTCATGGCTTCATCGAAGAACCGGCGCTGCTCCGGCGTACCCATTGCCTGCGGGCTCCCGCCTCCCCAATTAAAGACATCATGCTCGCGGCGCGCCCGCCGCACCACCGGATCCAGATCCTGATAACGAAGATCGAAATACCGCCCGGTCCAGGATTTCGGATAAGAGGAGATCAGCGTCGGTACATTGTCGGTCAAGCGCAGATAGGCGAACCATTCGAAACCCAGCCGCTCCGTGATCCGCCTCGCGACACGCTCGAAGTCGGCCGCGCCATTGGCCATCTGGATGGCGTCGACGAACTCCTGAAACCAATGCTCTATCCGCCTCATGGTTTGCGGCTCGTATGTGGCGCAGAGTTGAGCGCGCAGTGTGGACCCGTACCGACAAGCGCCGCGCGGCCGAGCGCCGTTCCTGCAGGATTGCGTGGGCACCGCCTGCAACCTGCAACGGCGCCGCGCGCGCCAACTTCGCGGGGCTCGATATGCGTCCAAAGCCATGGGACCAAGCGCGGAATACCGCAACCGGGAGAGTTGGACACCCGCTTCAGCCCAGTTGCATCATGCCCAGTAAAGACAGCAAACGGTTGCTTCATCCTACAATCACGGGAGCCTCATAGAAATTGACCGACGGGTAGATCGAGATCGATGGTCGCATTCGTGAAAATCGACCCTAGACCGCGGGCCTTCGTCGAAAGGAGCCGCATGAGGACAACTTTTTTCAAGGTCGCGCTGGAGAGTGCTTCCTCATCCCGGCTACCAATCAACACGACATCCGGAACGACGGGCCAGGCGCCCGCCCGTTCGTAGAACTGCGCCAATGGTGGATCGCATGTGAAGAGGCCGACAACCGCACCAATTGTTGATGGCTCTTTTCCTCGCAGCCTTCTCGTGCTCCGGGAGAGCATCCATGTGACTGGAGGGCGGCATGCGAGAAGGCCACAAGGTAGCGGCGAATTTGACTTTGAATATCCGGTTTCGTGCTTTCCGAGGCGTTGCACGAATAAGGACCCTCATCCAGGGATGATGACGCCATTCTACTGAATTCGGCGCCGAGATCGTTGCAGCATTGACGCGCGAGCTAACGCCTATGACATCCCGCTCCGCTCTTCCTGCTCGTTATCCACCCATCGGCGCCTGGCCTGCACTCATGCTCGCCGACATGGCCGCCGCCTATTTGGATCTCGCAAATACCCATGAACTCGCGCGAGCCGTAGGCCGCGGCGAGGCGCCGCCTCCAATCGGCTATCGTGGAATTGGGCGGGCGCGGCAACCGGTCTGGTCAAGGGCCGCGATTGATGATTTTGCCGCGCCCCGTAGAACTACCAATTTGGACAGATCAGAAGGCGAGGATTTGGCCTCCCTGGCAAGACGTTAAGGTTGCGCTGCAATGAAGCTTCCGCGCTATTGCAGGCTAAAGTCATTGAAGAATGGTCGACGCGGATATTTCTTCGAGCCACCAACGTGGGCTCGCAATGAAGGCTGCCCTGTCACAGCTGAAGCACTGGGAGAAGACTATGCAACCGCTCTCAACAGAACCAAGAATATTCTGCTGCCTGCCTTCGACAGCTGGCGTTCGGGCGGATTGACCGACATGGTCCCGGCGTCTCCCGTGCCTGGCACTTTTGATTGGCTTGTCGGCGTTTTCAAAGCCAACCACCGATGGCGTGAAATCGATTTCAAGACCCAACGCTTATACGACCAAGGCCTGGCGCTATTCGCCAACCACGAATTGAACGACGGTAGCCGTGCGGGCTCGAAACAGATTGCTGATTTTTCCAAAGCATTTGTCGATGCGGTTTATGCAAATCTGCTCGTCGTTCAATACAAGGACGCGGATGGAAACATCGTCAAGCGCGAGCGTCGGCGTTTCGCAAACGCTGCCATGACCGCCTGCAGGCGCGCCTGGTTCGTTGGTCAGCGCGCCCAGGAAACGAAAGTGCCAGCCATCAACCCATTCTCGCGGATGGGCTTGAAATCGCGTGCCCCTGGTCAGGCCCTGCGAGAGACGCCTACCGCAACCTGGGAAGAGCTTGTCGCCTTCAGGCAAGCCGCCAAGAGGCTGGGGTACCACTCGATCGCAACCGCTGCATTGCTGACCTGGGAGTGGCTGCAGCGCGAGGAACATATATTCGGAGTCTTCGAAATCGAGCACTATCGACCGAAAGAACGCCCCAACAGCGTGAGGATTATGCACCCCAAGAACGGCGAAGAAGCCTGGTGGCCTTTGGTCGATGAGAACAGTGTGCTGCTCTTCCCCGAGTTGATGGCGGAGCTTGATGCTCTCAAAGACTCAGTCGCTTCAGGACTGGCGTTTCGCCGCGATCATGCTCATCGCAGGTCGCCTACTCCTCTGCCGTGGATCACCGAGCGCAAGGATCTGCGCTACCTTCGGCATGTCGTTAAAAAGATAATCATAGCAGCGGGACTTCGGAACGAGCTCTCATTTACGTCCTTTCGCCACGGCGGCTTCACCGAAGGCGCAGACAGCGATCTTACGGACGCTGAACTGCGTGCCGCCGGCCGCCATCGCTCGAGACTACAACTACCCACCTACGCCAAACGCACGCGGAAGCAATTGATCGTGGCCGCCAAGAAGCGCCGCGAGGAGCGAGCCAGGACGACCCTCTTGTCAGAAGGCGTGCTCGCGCCTCATTCTTCAATCGTTTCGAGCAATCGACACGCTTGATTTTCATAATTCACGCCGGCGCGAGATACCGGGCGGAAGACCAGGATTAGGTTTCCACCTAACGCCCGGTCCATGTCGGCTTGCGCTTCTCGCCGAAGGCCTTGAGGCCTTCCTTGGCGTCCTCGGTCATCGCGAGCAGCGCGATCTGGCTTTCGGTGTAGGCGATGCTCTCGTCGAACGACATCGAGGCGATCGCCCGCATCGCGTATTTGCCGCGGCGGATCGCCGTCGGCGACTTGTCGGCGATGCGGCCGATCAGCCAATCGACCTTGGCATCGAGCTCGGCTGCCGGCACGACGTAGTTGAGAAGACCCGCAGCCTTGGCCGTCGCGGCATCGAACGGCTCGCCGGTCAACGCCCATTCGTTGACGAGGCGCGGCGGGGCGATCGATTGCAGCAGGCTCAGCACCTGCATCGGGAACACGCCGACCTTCACCTCAGGCAGACCGAAGATCACGCCATCGGCGGCGACCGCCATGTCGGTCATGCACAACAGTCCCATGCCGCCGGCCATGCAGACGCCGCCGACCCGCGCGATCGCGGGCTTGGTCGCATTCTGCGACAGCCGCAGCAGATCGGCGTAGTCGACATTGGGGCGCGAGAAATCCATCGAGAACGCCGCGCCGCTGTTCTGCAGATCGGCACCGGCGCAGAACGCCTTGTCGCCCGCGCCCGTCAGCACGATGACGCGGACGTCCTTGTCGTCATGCGCCTCGCGATAGCCCTTTGCGATGCCGGCGATCACACTGGCATTGAGCGCGTTGCGCTTGTCCGGGCGGTTGATGGTGATCCAGAACGCCTGCCCGCGCTTTTCGAGAAGAACGCTGTTGTCGGTCATGTTTCCTGCCTGTTTTCTTACCCGTGTGCCGGTGTCAGCCGACATTTGCGGCAGGATCGGCGCCGACTGCAAGCAGGATTTATGCGGCCACCGATACCTTCCGGATCCAGACCTTGTTGTCGTGGAACGCGGCCCCGCCGAGCGGTGCGACGGCCTCCGCCCCGGTCAGCATGTTGATGCCGCGCCCGCCGATATGGGACTTGTTCGGATGGATCGACTCGGCGATCAGCACGCCGCGGCGAACGCCGTCGAACAGTTTTGCGGTCAATGTGGTCTCGCCGCGCATGTTGCCGAGCGTCACCGCGTCGCCATCGGCGATCAAGAGCGTCGCCGCATCGTCGGGATGAATCATCACGGTCGGCGCGCCCTCGCGGGCTTGCGACGACGGCGTTTCGTTGAAGCTGGTGTTCAGGAAGCTGCGCGAGGGTGACGTCGCGAGCCGGAACGGATGCTGTGCGTCCGCCTCCTCGATGATGGTCCAGTGGTCGGGCAGCGAGGGCATCTTGTCCCACGCCCCCATCAGCCCGCCGGTGCCGACGGGCACCTTGCCCCAATCGACCTTGAAATGGAACTTCTTGTCGGCATGGGCAAAGCCGTCAAGATAATGCGAGGTGCGGAAATCAGGTTGCAGGTCGCGCCAAATGTCGGCCTCCAGGGCCTCGATCGTGCCGTGCCCGCTCTTCTTCAGCGTCGCATCGATCAGCTGGCGCGGCGTCATGTCGAAGCCGGGATGCACGGCGTTGAGCCGGCGGCCGAGCCCCTGCATCACCTCGTGATTGGAACGGCACTCGCCGGGCGGATCGATCAGCTTCGGGCCGACCGAGATGTGCTGATGACCGCCGCCGTAATAGAGGTCGTCGTGCTCCATGAACATCGTCGCCGGCAGCACGATATCGGCCATCTGCGCCGTCTCGGTCATGAACTGCTCGTGCACCGCGACGAACAGATCCTCGCGAGCAAAGCCCTGGCGCACCAGCGCCTGCTCGGGCGCGACCGTCATCGGATTGGTGTTCTGGATCAGCATTGCCTTGACCGGCCCGCCGCCCCGCAGTGCTTCGGCGTCGCCGGTCAGGATGCGGCCGATCTTGGACTGATCGAGCACCCGCGTCGAGGGATCGATCGCGTCGTGGCCTTCGATGATCGACTCGTCGAAGCGCCAGATTGCGGCGTTGTTGAAGAACGCGCCGCCGCCCTCATATTGCCAGGCCCCGGTGACCGCGGGGATGCACGAAGCGGCGTGCATCTGGGCGGCACCGTTGCGGCTGCGGGTGAAGCCGTAGCCAAGACGGAAGAACGAGCGCTTGGTCTGTCCGACCAGCCGCGCGAACGCCTCGATCTCCTCGACTGGCACGCCCGAGATCACTGAGGCCCATTCCGGCGTGCGGGTCTTCAGATGCGCTTCCAGCTCGTCGGGGCAATCGGTATAGCGCGCGAGATATTCGCGATCGGCAAATCCCTCGCGGAACAGCACGTGCATCACGGCGCAGGCAAACGCGCCATCGGTGCCCGGCCGCAGCAGGATCTTGATGTCGGCCTGCTTCATGGTCTCGTTGTTGTAGACGTCGACCGCCGCGATCTTCGCGCCGCGCTCCTTCCGCGCGCGCGATGCATGCGTCATTACGTTGACCTGGGTGTTCACCGGATTGGTGCCCCAGATCACGACGAGGTCCGAGACGCCCATCTCGCGGGGATCGACACCGGCGATCTTGCCGGTCCCGGCCGCAAAGCCGATACGCGCGATGGTTGCGCAGATCGTGCCGTAGAAGCGCGAATACTTCTTCACATGCGACAGCCGGTTGAGGCCGTCGCGCATCACGAGCCCCATAGTGCCGGCGTAGTAATAGGGCCAGACCGACTCGGCGCCGAATTCCCGCTCGGCCGCATCGAACCGCGCCGCGATCTCGTCCAGCGCCTCATCCCAGGAGATCCGCGCGAACTGGCCGGAGCCCTTCGGCCCGGTCCGGCGCAGCGGGACCATCAGCCGCTCAGCATGATGAATCCGCTCGGCATAACGCGCGACCTTGGCGCAGACCACGCCGGCCGTATAGGTCTGCTGTTTGGAGCCCCTGACGCGACCGATCGAGCGTCCCTCGATCACCTCGACGTCGAGCGCACATGCCGACGGGCAGTCGTGCGGACAGGTGGAATGGCGGATGTCGACCTTGGCATGCTGGTTCATGGCCAAATTGGTAACATCAAATATCCCCCGCGCCGAGGGGCATTATTGACCCAGCCGGCGCGAAATCTGCTCACGTGCCATGCGGTAGGCGCCCGGACGGGCAGCTATTGGCCTGAGCCGTCCCATCAGACGCGGAAGATGCGGGTGTAGTGCGATTTGATCGATTCCCCTTCCCGCTCCACCGCCACCGGATCGTCCTTCATCGTCTTGATGTCCTTTAGCGGCCTGCGTCCAGCCTTCTCTTTGGCCTGTGCATGGACGGATCTGAGGCCGCCGATCTCGACATTGAGCTGCTGGCCCTCACGCCCGAGCGCGAACGACTGGAACAGCCTGGCGGCATTCGGATGCGGACAGTCCTTGAAGATCCCGTTGGGGCCGACGATGATCGGTGACCCCTCAATGGCGTAGACCGGCTCGACCGGGCGGCCGGCCTCCTTCATCTGGAAGATGTTGTATTCGTTGCCGTCGGCCATCACAGCACGCTCACCGAGATCGAGCTTCTTGGGTGGATCCGTCGAGGATTGCACCTGCATGATGTTCTGCTTGGCGAGTTGCTCGAAAAAGCTCCAGCCGAGATCGCGCTGCATCTGATAGGTCGCGGTCATGATGGTGCCGCTATAGCCGGGATGCGCCTTCACGATTTTGCCCTTCCATTTCGGATCGAGCAGATTGGCAAAGCTCGTGGGCGCCTCCTCGGCCTTCACAAGATTGGTGTTGTAGGCAATGATCGACAACCAGACCCGGAAGCTTGCGAATTGCCCGTCCGCGTCGCGATGCTCCTCGGGGTAGTATTTCGCGACCTCCTCTGGAACATAGGGCGCGAGAATGCCGTCGCGCTTCCACACAATGAAATGCGCGGCGTCGGAGGAATTGACGACGTCGACGGCATGAATGTTGCTGGAATATTCCTGGCCGACCCGCTGGAACACGCGCTCCGCGCCGGTGCGTTCGACGCGCACGGTGATATCGGGATACTTCGCTTCAAATGCCCTTGCCAGCTTCTCGGCAACCGGCAGATCGGTCGACGTGTAGTAGACGACCTGCCCCTCTTTCTTCGCCTTTTCGATCAACGTCGGCGTCACCGGTTCCGCAGGCGGCGCGGCGGCCATCACGCGCGTTGAAAGGGCGGCCCCAGCCAGCACCGCGCCCGAGCCCTTCAGCATGTCGCGGCGCGATAGCCCAGGATGTTTCCTCATATGATTCCCCGCACGCGATGGCGAAGTTTGAGCACACCGTCCTCCCGCTCTTATTCCGATGCGCGAAAACGGAGTCTGTCGTCGACAGAAGCTTCAGGTTGCAGCTAGACTTCTGATCAAGAAACAAGACTAAAGTTGGGGGTTTCAGTCAATGGCGAGCCTGCGATACGCCTTGGTGTTTGTCGCGGGGCGTTGCTGATCGTGTCCATGTCAGGCTCATATGCCGACGCCGAAGACTATCCTGCGCGGCCGGTCAGGATCATCGTTCCCTTTGGTCCCGGCGGTTCGGCCGACGGCGTCGCGCGACAAATCGACGGCATCTTGCAGGAAAGCTTCGGCCAGCCCTTCGTGGTGGAAAACCGCACCGGCGCCGGCGGCGTGATCGGCACGCTCGAGATCGCAAAGGCAGAAACGCAGAAACTGGCCGTCGCGCGATATCTCCTCAGGCTAAATCGAAGTTGTTTGGGAGCTCTTCGCCCGCAACCTTGAGCATAGCTTTGGGAGACCGCCCTGGTATTTCAAGTTTCACCCATTGATCGCCCATCCTGGTGGAGATTTCGGTAATCAACAGAACCGTGGCGGGCATTAGCCCCCCGCCAAGCGAAGAACATTCAGATCCAAAGCGCCAAAATTTGGTGATCGCGTCAGTTAAGAGTTTCTTGTTTCTGACCGAGTCGCCTTTGCGAAGTTGAATAAATGGCTTCATCATCGAAATGATCCAACTGATCTAGTAACCGAACAACCTTCTAAACCCCGGCAGATTTATGCTTCAATCGTGGTGCGTATTGGATGTGAATGTGCTTCACTCCGCCTTCCACCGCGTGATGTAGAGCAGTATTGCCACCCTTGATCGGATTGCTATTCGTGTCGTTGTAGCTGTTTAAGAAAGCAATCACTTCGGAAATTTCAGTGTTGCTAAAAATGCTGCTCCTTATGTCAACAGCGGCCCAAACACCGTGCGCCGTCTTTCTGTGCTTGTTGGTCTTGTCGTTTTTGTAGATGCGGTCGTTCTCATCCTGCCCTCTTTCGATTTGCGTAATCACGATGTCCTTATCGTACCTGCTTTGCACCATGTCCTGCAGCCTGTGTAATATCCCGCACAGTTTTGGATTAAAGTGATGCAGTTTCGAATACTGCGGCCTGAGAGCCGCATCTTTAAATAAGATCGGCATGAGCGAAGTCTCAGTTAAAAGTAGAGAAAAAGGTAAGGCAAAATCGTAGATAGGTTTTGCGGACATGGTGAGCCATGTCAAGTCCGAAGGAAGACTTGCGACACGCGATGGTCTCATCGACCTCGCCGCTGACGAGGAGCCATGTTTGAATTGCTCCGCAGGAGAGGCAAAGGGGCTGTAACAATTATTGCCGGTAGACAGGGATGCGCATGCGCTATCCGATCATTGTCACAGCCGAGTTGCAGCCTGCGCAGACCAATGTCCGCAGTGTTTCCGATGCTATCCATCAGCTAAGAAGGCATGTTATTGAAATGTTTATGAACTATCGTGTGCGCTCATTTTTACTGACATGGTCATGGATGTATTGCGCCCAATCAAGGTGCACGCCGCAGTCAAGCGCGAGTTTAAAGAATTCGTCAGCCGCCTCGTAGAAATCGATCCTGAACTTGCTGGCGAGGTCGTCTGCAAAGTTTGCTACATCGCGGACGTTCCTCCGACTGACTGGCTGATTCTGGCTTACAAAAAATGAGAACCGGTCGATTACGGCGATCGGAAGATTGGCCCCATAGATGAAGTAGCGCAAATGCTCCAGAAAGCTTGGGTGGTAGAAGATATTCCGACCTACTATGCCATTGCGCTCAAACATGCCTTGTCTCGAATGTTTAGCTCCCTTCCGATGATAGGCCGGATCAATAAACCAACTAATGCGATGGTATGGTAACCCATCGCGCTTAATCAGCGAATCCATGAGTGCGCCAACGGGCTTGGCGTTAGTGAGCAAACTTTGGTCTTCGTGAGATGAAAGATCGAAATCAATTTGCTCTAATAGAGCACGCTCGTCCTGGGTGAGTTCGATTTTTCCAAGATAACCCGCCATCAGTCAGACTGCCGGGACCACCCAAGTTGTTAGGTTATTTGACAGCAATCGCGGCCTAGCTGGAGGCTGCTTGCGCAGCTTCGCCTCAGGCATCGGGTCACGCTGCCGGGACGCCGACAAATCCTTGAACTACGTCGGGTCGCGCAACTAAGCGCGACCCCACGTTCCGCAGTCAGAAGGTCCAACGGAAGCCGCCTAGAGCACCATATGACGAGAATCCTGAAATATCGGTCCCGTGCGCTTCTACGAAGCTCGAAAACGTCGGTGTCCAGAGCATATTCAATTTGCCGGAAGCTCTTCCGCCGACCTGCCCTGTAGCAAATAGCGACGCCGATGGGATAAAGGCGGTCCCGGCAGTATTCAGAACGGCGCCGATCCCACTTTGTGACACCATCGAAAACGCCTCAAGCTTAAGAGAGGGTTGGACTCGAACGCCATTCCAGGTTGTTTCGGTGCCGAAGCGCGCTCCGCCGTGGACTTCGGTGCTATCACCGGTCTGGGTATCGAAATTGGCCGTGAAGGTCTGTGAATATGTTACGCCAACCGTTGGTTCAATGTACCAGCCGTTCCCGAGGTCGAATTTGTATTGCACGTTCGGCGCATAGCTCAAGCCGGTACTATCACCGCCAACCGCGACGGCGACTCCAGGAACGGGAGCGATAAGCGGGCCCGAAGTCGAACTCCACGAGCCGCTCAACGTAAAGTCCGCAGAGAAGCCTCCGTTGATGTAAGCGATTGTACCCGCGCCGACGCCGGTGTTCGTATCAATGCCGGGCGCATTAGACCAAACACCAGTTCCCGTAAAAATAAAGGTGAGCGCGTCATAAGCCGAAAAGATGCCGATCTTCGTGATATCAGCAGCGCCGGTTACGCCAAACGAACTCACAGTGATCCCCGCTGCGCGACTCGAGTCGCCCGACCCAATAAGATTTAGGCCGTAGAGATAGGTCGGCGCAGGCGCGGCAATAACCGGCGGCGCCTTAGTGTAGACGGGCGCTTTCGCATAGGCGAGGGCTGCAAATGGATCGTTGGCCGCTGATAAACGTTCGTCGTTGTCGCCCGTAAACTGGAGCCTGCCCGGCGAAATTGGCGCAGCTAAACGCCTGCCTTGGACCTGATCTCGGACGTTTTCCAAGATATTCTGAACTGTATTCTGAACGATTCTGTCGGATATCTGATCCGCTTTCGCAGGCATCCCAGTGAGGGATGCGAATACCGATCCGAGCAGAATGCCGCACGCACCAAATTTCAAATTGCTAAATGCCATCGCAAGCCCCATGACGGCGGAAGCAACCGGCCCCCGAAATAACGATACAATGAAAGAATTGTATCGTGACGCGCAGATATGTCTGCTGGATTTCAGCCTGCAACTGCCGGTTTATTCCCACAGATGCAAATCCGCAACAGCCCCCTCCACCATTGCGGCATTTCGGCGCTGTGCCGCTCGCTTACAGGTTGAGTAGAGCGTTCGCACTCCTGGCACTCACCGTAAAAATACGGGCCCGACTTATTTCGTCGAGTTATTCGCACTGGAAATGTTGGAGACCTGAACCCTTCTGTTGACTTCGGCGAAGGGGTGGCCGGGATCCTTAAGTTTAGTCTTGCCGTATCCGACTGTGACTAAGTCTTCCCCGGGAACTCCGAAGTTCTGAATAAGGTAGCGCTTGATCGAGTCCGCTCTGCGCTGGGACAAATCCTGGTTGTAAGCTTCAAGCCCAGCCGCATCAGTATGTCCTGCAACCACAAACGTCGCGCCCTTCAGATCAGGACTCCCAAGCGCGCGGCCGAGCGTCTGAACCGAGGGTAAAGCCTTGGAGTTAATCTCTGCAGAGTTGTAGTCGAAGGTAATTTCCAAATCGATTTGAGGCTTGTCCTCGGTAATCACCGCGACCTGTTCGCGCTCATCGGGCGTAAGCACGCGCTCTAGGCCACGAATTCTCTCAACGAAGCTAGCTTGAACTGAAGGATCAACGCGCGGGTTCGTCGTTATACTTCGAGCCAACTCTTTTTTGGCCGTCAAAGCCTGAATGATCTGATCCTCAGTCACGCGATCCGCCGCTGAAACAGCACTCGATGCCAGAGCAATGCTTGCGATCTGAAGCCAGTAGAGTGACCGAAATCTATTTGGTGTCTGCAGGTTTGACATGGTCAGACCCTAAATCGCAGTACTTTTTCTATGCAATAACTAGATCTAAGAGGGATTACTTTATCCTCGCCAGCCCTATTGTTGAAAATGATGGGTCTTTCGTGCATCAATGTCAACGACTACAAAGTTTGACAACAAGCGCAAGCCAAACACGCTCGATGAGGTCTGACCTCTGGTCTGAGCATTTGGGTCCGCCTCGTTTCTGGTGCGTCATATTTGATCGTAGTGTAATTTATTTCGATCAGACTCGGATTTTATCAATGAGGCTCTGGGTTTGTGGGAGCTGGTAATGCAAGACGCCAGGGGCAATCGCAAAAGCTGGCATGTCAGGACGGCGACCTTCGGCTTAGTGCTTTTTACGGCTTTGCTTGTGACCCAAGCTTCAGCCCAGGAAAGGGTCGCACTCGTTATTGGCAACAGCCAATACCGCAAAGTAAATCCGTTGCCCAACCCCGTGAACGACGCTTCCGATATGACGGCTTCGCTGACAAGGCTTGGCTTTTCAGTCAAAAATCTGAACGATCTTGACTTCGACGGGTTCAGACGAGCGCTTGTTGACTTCGCTAATGTCGCGCGCACCGCCGATCAGGCTGTGATTTTCTTCGCGGGTCATGGAGTCGAGATCGACGGGAAGAACTGGCTAATTCCAATCGATGCCGAGGTGAAGTCGGAAATCGACGTTTATGCGGAGGCGATCAATCTCGAAACCTTAATCGACATATCCGTCATGCCCAAGACCATTGGTTTAGTGATCCTTGATGCCTGCCGGAACAATCCTTTTGTGTCAGGCAAGGCTCCTCCTTCAAAAAGCATGTCTGGCTCGAAGTCAAAAAGGCTGCCGGCGGATAGTTCGACTAAATTCGCGCGCAAAACCTCGGCAGCTGAGGCCCCGGGGGGCCTGGCTCCGGTTGAAGTATCCGACAATGTGTTAGTCGCATATGCAGCGGCAGCGGGCACGATTGCCCGTGACGGGAGAGGCCGAAACAGCCCGTACTCGGGTTCTCTTTTGCGGCACGTAGAAGCGCCTGGACTTGAAATCAACTACCTCTTTCGTCTCGTCCACGACGATGTCGTCCAAGAAACAAAATACCAGGAGCCAGCAGTATACGGGACGCTGTCGAAAGAGGAAATCTACTTCAAGCAGGGAGATGCGCCAAGTACACCGACCGTCGACCTTGAGCCCGAGGCAGAGGCACTAGCATGGCAATTTGTTCGCGCGACAAATGATATAGCTACGCTGCGTCGCTTCTCAGACCAGTTTCCGACCAGTCCTCATGCTGAGGAGGTTCGCGAACGTGTTGCTCAGCTGGAAAGCGCAGAGAATTTGGCTTGGGCGATTGTCGAGCGACAAAAATCGATATCAGCTTATCGTGCCTATCTTGATCTATATCCTTACGGAACGCGTGTAGACCAAGCGCGCGCGACGTTGGCATCGCTGGAGGCCGCAGCCTCATCAAAAAAGGTTGCAGCGGTAGAACTGCCCCGACCGCCCGCGTCAAAGTATCAAACGGCCTCGGCGTCGGTCGACTTAAACGGGAAGAACCCAGAGGTGGTAGAGAAGGCATGGGAGGTGCTTAAGCCATCTCGCGATCAACGATTGGTTTCTCGTTTCTCCCAAGCATATCCCAGCCTGAAGTCCCATCGGCTATCGCCTGGCAGCGATCTGTCGTTGTCGTCAATCAACCCCACAGACTTGATGATCAAGACAGCTCAGGATGAAGACGTAAATCAATGCTTCGGCGGCCACCCCGCAGCTTGCGCTAAGGCAACTCAAAAATACCCTGATTATGTTCAGCTCAAATTCCAGCTGTGCAGGGCAAAAGGAAATCCGAAGGGTTGTATGACCCAAGCCGTCGAGAACGCTCGTAAGCGAGGGCTGCTCGTTTCTAGATTTACCCGCTCAGAACTGGAAAAGGCTCGCAACAAAGAATATCGTCGCGTAGCCTCACGCGTACAAGAGAACGTCGGAAACGTCGTCTCCAACGTCATTAGCAACACCGTCAGCACCTCCGTAAGCAATGCTGTCGGCGCCGCGGTCTCCGCGGCCGCCGGTAGGGCTGCTGCAGCTGCTGCATCAGCAGCTGCAGCCCGTGCTGCATCTACTGCGGCTTCGACCGCAGCCGCCCATGCCGCATCGGGTGCAGCAACCAGAGCAGCATCGAGCGCTGCAAGCAGAGCGGCATCAAGCGCTGCGAGCAAGGCCGCAGCAGACGCGGCGGCGCAGGCGGCAGCAAGGGCGGCAGGCAACATCAGGATTCCCTCGGATATACGACTGAAGCGTGATGTCGTCCAACTGAACGTTGTGCGACGGGGTTTGCGGCTCTATCGCTACAAATATCTCGGGGACAATACCTACTACGTAGGAGTAATAGCGCAGGACGTGGCCAAACGCATCCCGGCGGCCGTTGGCCGTGCGCCCGATGGTTATCTACAGGTCGACTATGCGATGCTTGGACTGGACTTCATGACTCTCGCCGAATGGACCAAGACACATCGCCAACGTGCGCACTCGGTCATCTCGTCATCGAGGTGAGACATCCAATGCGGCAAGTCCGTTGGCTTGGTTCAATCATAGTCAATTGGAGCGTCCTTCGATTTAACTGTTCCGAACTCGGAATGCGTATTGTTCTGCTCCCAATACTGATCGCTATCCTTCTCCAGTCTAGTTCCTTTGTGGAAGCTTCCGAGGTTCGAGTCGCACTTGTCGTTGGAAATTCGGACTATAGGCAGTTCGAACGACTGAGGACTCCGGCTAATGATGCGAAGGACATAGCGGGTGTCCTGACTACCCTCGGCTACGAGGTCGTATTTCGGAGGGACATTGGCAGCGACGATTTGCGATTGATCCTGCGTGATTTCTCGGACAAGTCCGCGAAGGCAGACATTTCAATTATCTATTACGCCGGGTATGCCACCACAGCGAGAGGCGAAACCTACCTCCTACCTGTAGACGCGGGTTTCGTGGAACAAAAGCTTTCGCCAAAAGATCCAATTGCACTCCGTTCGGCGATGAATGCCGTTGCCGGGGCGCGATCCCTCGGATTAGTCATTTTGGATGGGAGGCGTGAAAATTCTCTCGAGACAACGCTACAACAATACGAAGACAAGCTGGAGCTTTCCACAGACCCTAGAGCGGCGGCACGAGGCGTTACACTCTTTTTTTCTGCCGAGCCGGGCAAGACGGTAGAAGAGGGAAATGGACGCAATAGTCCATTCGCAGCAGCGACAATGAGGTACCTTTTTCAGCCGAATCTTGAGGTCAGCTTTTTTTTCCGTAACGTTCGCGATGAAGTGAGAAAGGCCACAGCTCAAAAGCAAACACCCTATACGTATGGCCAACTTTCAAGCGCGAGAATTTTCTTGAACTCGGTATCGCAACGCAATCTCCATGACATGAAGTCTGATCCGCCAAGAGTTCATGCCTGCGACTTGCTTGCGGCGTCGCCTGAGGATGCGGGAAGAGACCCTTCCGTCTACGGGGTCAAGGTCGAAAACATCAGAGCTGGCGAAGCGGTAATTGCTTGCTCGGAAGCAGCCCAGCAATTCCCCCAAATTGCCCGCTTCCATTATGAACTCGGACGAGCATTCTTTGCCGCCAAGAACTACTCGTCAGCCCTCGCAAGTTATATGAGGGCATTTGAACTCGGTAATCTGCAAGCACTCTACGCTGTCGGCGAAATGTATGAGAGCGGTGATGGCGTCGATAAGGATCCTGCTCGTGCACGCTTCTACTATGAGACCGTAGCCGAAATGAACTTTTCTCCGGCCATTGTGAGCCTGGGAATTCAATACGAACAAGGCATCAGCGTCACTAGGAACTTGGGAACGGCTTACAGCTACTACCGGCGTGCAGCCGATCTCGGTAATCCACGGGCAGTCAATCTAATGGGCGAGCTCACGGAAAAGGGCCTAGGGACAGCGCGGGATGCTGTTCAAGCACGTGGCCTCTATGAGAGAGCTGCGGACCTGGGTGATAGCGCCGCGATGTTGAATTTGGCCAGATGCCTCGCCGATGGCATCGGTGGGCGCAAGGATGTAGTTGAGGCGCGGCGTTGGCTCGAGAAGTCATCGCTTGCTGCAAGCCCTTCAGGCAAGGAGTTGCTCGTTCGATTGGGAAAATCAAAAGCAAGGTAATTTCACAATTGACGAATGGAAAGATCAGTTGCGCGCATCGCGTCGCAACTCACCGTGGCACCGCACTTATGATGCCAGATGTCGCGGCTCTATCGGCATTAGCGGAGCTGTGCAGACGCTGCCTGAAAAATTGCGATCAATTCCCTATCAGCGGCATAGTCATTGGCGAACCTCGCACCGGTCTGCACAAGCACCAGTTTGTTTTCCGGATCGATCATCACGAATTGGCCGCGAAAACCCTGAAACGCGAACATGCGGTTATTTCCGGGGATAAGCCACATTTGGTAGCCGTACCCGGCCCAATAAGAATTGGAGAAACTCAGATGGGTATCGGTCGGTGCGATGGTGGTCCCCGTGAGCAGCCATTTTTCGGGGACAATGGCTTTATCGTTCCATTTACCGTCATGAGCAAGCATCAAGCCGAGGCGCGCCCAATCCCGAAGCGTCGCGTTGAAGTAGGCATACGCAACCTCGCGGCCCGTCGCATCCAACGACCACTTGGCGTCGGCCTCTGCGCCCAAGGGCACCCACCGCTTCTCCCTTGCGTAGTCGGATAGGCTACGGCCAGTTGCACCGGCAACTACGAGGCCCAAAACTGCTGTCTCTGCTGAAGAATAGTTCCACCGTACATTCGGAGGAGCCTCGCGCGTATTGAAGTGCTTCAGCCCAGCAATAACTCCTCCAGGCCCCTGTCCCACGGTGGAGCGAGAGAGAATAGCGCTGTCGCTCTTTGGGTCGGTCAGATTGGTTGTTTCCTCTTTCCAGGCGACTCCAGACGACATCTGCAACAGTGCCTTGATCGGGGTGCGTCCGTATTCAGATCCCTTCAGCTCCGGTACGTAAGTCTCAGCCGTGTCGTAGATAGATCGAATAACCCCATCCTTTACCGCAATTCCGACCAGCATTGCCGTGATCGTCTTGGCCATTGAGAACGACGTCATACGATGCTTGTCTGTCCGTGCGTACTGATATCGCTCCAAAAGAATAGTGTCGCCCTTCGCGATTAGAAAGCCGGTGATTGGATGGTGCTCGAGATAGTCGTCGAGCGTTAAAGTTTGCCCTAAGTAACTGTAGCGAATAATCGGTTCAGCGGGCGCGCGCATCAAGCGACTCGGCACCTTTGGGGCGGCAATAGTGCGTGTGGGGAAGAGCGTATCAAAATGGCTGAATGCCCCGACACGACAACGCTGTTTGGTGGCATAGTCGTAATTGGAGCAAGCCGGGTATCCATCCCTTCTGCCGTAGGCATCGGCGTCTTGGCCATCAGGTCGGAAATTCGGGCCTCGTGCTTCCGCCGTTGCTTCACCACCGAGAGCTGCGGTCATGCTAGCGAGCAAGACAAGCGCGATTGTCTTCATTTTTTCTCCCACGTCAGCAACCGACTGCATTAACTAGGGGAACTATGCCTGATCTGCTAATCCGGGCAAGAACTCAGGCGACTCGGCAAGTCAGCTTGGTCAAAAACGTCGGCTTCGGAATTGGATGGCCAAGTCCGCTTCACCCACGACGGCGGACCTAAGCGAGGTACCGATCCACTTCCCTTAATGGCCGCCTCAGATATCCTCTTGTGTTAGTGACGTCTGGCCGCGACGCAGCCGACTTCCGCCCTTGGCCAGAACTAGACGCAAGCGTGCCAGCTTTAGCTCATTCGATCTTCTCTCGAGGTATACGCCAAATGATCTATGGAGCGTGCAGAAATACCGTCTGTACGTCAGGCCCTGTGTCTCTTGAGCTGACCGAATTCCGACCAGCGTCGAAGCCCGTGTACCAGCCTGAGAGAGTGCGCCACTCCACACCGATTCCGGGCCCAGGGTCGTATACCTTCACCTCATAGTCGCCGTGCACAGTTTTCCTAATCCCGGCAATAACAACGATATGACGCGTGCCGTTCGTCCAGAGAGGACCATAGCTTCGCAGCCAACCAGCTAAGGCGTCAATCGTCGGAGACATCGGTGGCACGTGAACAAGTCCCAATCTTCTCGCTAATGGAATAATTTGATGATTCTGTATTCCATTATTTGCCTTGTATAGCTCAATGGTGACGCGATCGTTCGCAGAGCATTGGTGAGCATTGCCGGGCCGGTACTGCTCCTTCCAGTTCAGAACCATCATGGCGGATGCAAACCAACAGGCCATGTCCTTGTCTTGGACAATCAGTTTGACCCCTTGCACTTCATAAATTCCATTGAATTTCGTCATGATGCACCAGTTGGTTCTTGAAATGTTGCGTTCCTGGTACCTGCTCAGCACTTCACCTTTCTTGCCGTGGTTCGATTCTTTGTTCCGAAACTCTATTGTCTGATCAATCCACAACTACTAAATGTCCGCCCATACCAGCAGCCTGAACGCAGGCAGGCTTGGTGGAGGCGCACACATATGGTCGCCCCGCAATCTGGACCGCCGCCCAGCTGTACACATCTTACTCTACATACGCCTAGCGATTTGGTGCAGGTCAAGCCGACTGGCTTGGATTCCTGGCTCTGCTCTAGCTGATCAGTCGGACGCTTACGGGCTGATGGGCTAGAGCGCTCGCGAACTCGTTCTTTGTCAACAACCGTTGGCCTTCCTCGAACCTTTTTACACGAGCCATCGTCATTAAGCTCGTGGCCCGCGCCGCAGTTAGACTTGACGCAACTGCTACCCTCGGCGCGAAAACCGCGTTCGCAAATAAGCGGGCAAGTTCGGCCCATTTTGCTCTTTACAGCGTTTAGCGCCTCGGTGCTCGCAACCTTCACATCAAATCGAGTGCCAGTATATTTGTTGAAGAGTTCTAGGGCGAGTTGGGAGGCTATGGTCCAGTCGCCATCTACCGCACCCGTGTTGCATCCGACACGTCGAAGTTCGTCCTGGAGTGCAACCCGCAACTTAAGATCGACCGGTTCGGAAGATGAAGATAAGGCGGCGACCTCCTTGTCGATCCTCTTCGCTTTCTCTTGTTCGGTGACCCGCGTAGCTTCTGCGGCCGCAGCCTTCTCCTGAGCGGAACGCGTTGCTTCCTCCGCCAGAATACGAGCTTCCTCTGTCGCCTTCGCAACGGCAACTGCCTTAGCTAATTCGGCCTCTTTCGCGCCTTGCTCGGCGAGATGGGCTCTCTCTTTCTCGGCTAGGCGGGCCTTCTCCGCTGCCACCGCGCGCGCCTCTTCAGCAGCGATCTTGTTTAGCTGTCCTTTTGCAAGATTTGCGTAAAAGCCATCAGGATACAGTGAGAGGAACGCCTCCCATCCGTCACGCGTAGCAAGCTGCAGAGCCAACTCATAATCGCGCCGAACTGCGGCTTGTGGGTCTGCTTGAGGAGCCATGGGTGAAGCTGCAGGGACCAGAGGAGCATCGTCGCCACCGAGCGAACCGTAGACGTAAGGCTCCTGTTTGTTGCCAGTGCTCTTCAGCACGTCGTCCCGGACGAAGCCCAGCGCTCGCCGGATATCTAGGCCGGGTCTTGGCAAATACTCGATGAGTGCTTTGACAAATGGGCTGTTCTTAGAGTTTCCATCTGATGCCGTCGACCCCGCCTTTGCTGCGAATGCGATGAGAGTGTTCGCAGTTGTCGGCTCTACTCTGGCAAGTCCTCGCGAGGTAGTTCGTGAGACAGCGGTATTCCGCCTCATTCGATCGACGAAGGGATTGACCCGGCACGCATCGAGGATGATAAGCCTAAGCTGTTTAGCCGGCTCAACAGCAAACAGCACTCGATCGAGCGATACGGTTTCGTCCAGTGCATCGCCATCGGTCTCAAGAGCTGCATCGACGGGCACCAAATAATTCGTGCCGTCTAACTCGATTCCGTGACCTCCAAAGTAGACGACGGCAACATCCGCGTCCCGCGTTCTATCTGAAAACTCGCGTAGCGCTTTACGAAGGTTTGTCGCAGAAAGATCAAACTTCGACTCAACGGAGTCGAAGTTCGCCGCCTTAAACATCGCAGCTACTGCTATAGCGTCATTCATGGGATTAGAAAGACGAGGAGCGTTCTGATAGCCAGAATTGCCGATAACCAAGGCAACCCGCTTTCCGGCGATCGCCGGACTAAAGGCGAAACAGCTGCACAAAACTGACAGAGCCAAGAGACGAATTGCGCTCATCGTACGTCCTCGGACAATCGATCCATTATGAATTAGCTTCAAAGGGTTTAGCAAATGTGCTGAAAGCATCCCATAATGGGCCGCCATCATCATCAGATTGTATCGAGGTCTCGTGCCCTCCACGGGCTTGTAAGCCAAATATGAGGTCGCCAACTGAGGCGGGCTTGGTCGGTTTGCTACCTACCGCCGGAAACTGGCTGCGCTCATCCCCGTATAACTACGGGTGACGAACAATACTTTCGCCTCGAGAAATCCATAGTCGAGAGTTCGCTAGGAACGAGCCTAAGGAATTGCGGGCCCCCGAACGGTGAGGGAAACCGAGTAGAGGGACCTTCGCTGTCTTGTCCACCTGCCCCCTTCAAAGAACGGCTCCGGCGCACCTTACGGGGCTATGATGGCACGCGCCGGAGCCCTTCCCCGAAGAGCGCTTCACCAGGCCACCGCCGCAAGCGCACCGGCACGTCGTTCTCCTACTACGACAAGGATGGCAAGCGCATCACTGACAAGGCTGTCATCCGCCGCATCAAGTCCATCGGCATCCCTTCAGCGGACAAATTCGTCTGAATCTGTTCCACTTCCAACGGCCACATACAGGCGACCGGTCTCGACGCGCGCCGACGCAAGCGATCCCGGCACCATCCGACATGGCGCGGGCTCCGCGAGCAGAGCACATACGAGCATGTCATGCAGTTTGCGGCGCCCCCGCGGCCTTGCGCGCTCGCGTTGCGTCGGACGTGAAACTGGACGGCCTCCCCCGCGAGACGGTATTGGCGACCATCGTGAGCCTGCTCGAAAAGACGCTCATTCGTGTCGGCAACTGAGAATACGCAGAGAAGAACAAGTCCTGCGGGCTGACGACGATGCGGCCTGGGCACGTCGGGATGGGCGAGGGGTGCTACGCTTCGACTTCACCGGCAAGTCCAGCAAAGCAATAGACGCTGCAGGTCGAAGACAAGCGCATCTCGGCCATCGGGAAGCGCTGCGCCGAGCTTCCCTGGCACGAGCTCTTCAAGTATCTCGACGAAGAGGGGACGTCGCGGACGGTCACTTCCGGCGACGTCAATGGTTATATCAAGGAGGTTACGGGACAGGACTTCAGCGCCAAGGACTCCGCACCTGGGCCGGCATTGTGCCGGCTGCACTCGCGTTGGAGCTCTAAAAGTACGACAGCCAGGCCGAAGCGAAGCGAAACGTCGTGGCGGCCATCAAGAAAGTGGCCAAGCAACACGGCCGCCATCTGCCTCAAGAGCTACGTCCACCCAGAGATCTTGAGCGCCTATATGTCCGGCGATCTCGTAAAGACGCTGAACGCGAAGATCGCGCAGAAGTTCAAGCGTCAGTACGCCGGGCTCACCTCGGTCGAGATCATGGAACTTGCCTTCCTCCATAAGCATCTCCGGGCCCCGAACCCTGCGGCATAGTGGCGTCGCGACGAATCAGACGGATCGCTGCTTCGAGTACCAACCGGCGTACGGGGTGTTCTTGACGGCGTAACTGTTAAAGTCCGCGCCGTCGTCCCACCAGACGGGGCCGCGCTCACCCAAGGCCACGCTTAGACTCGTCCCCCCTCCGGTGAGCTTCGAACTCCGCGCCGCGGTCTTCGGCGACATTGGCGTCCTTGACGGCGCGCGGCGCGCGTCCATGAGTGTCTTCACCAGACGGGCTCTCTCTCGCGGCGCGATGTCCGGATTGCTGAGACGCCAAAGTTTCCCCTTCACGACGAAGTAGCGGCCGTCGGGGCGTCACGGGATGCTTGATGCCGGCCATATCTCAGATGAAGGGCTTGCCCCCGGTCACCGCGACGGTCGTGCCCGACGTGTAGCTGGACAGAGGATCGGCGAGCATCACGTAGGCTGTGGCGAGTTCCGCCGGCTGGCCAGCCCGCTTCAGCGGCACCTGCTTGCCAAAGTTCTTTACGGCGTCCTCTGGCATCGTTGAGGGAATGAGCGGGGTCCAAATCGGACCGGGCGCCACGGCATTCACCCGAATGCCCCTGTCCGCCAACATCTGGGCGAGGCCGCCGGTAAAGTTCTGGATCGCGCCCTTCGTCGCCGCGTAGGCCAGCAGGATCGGGTTCGGCATGTCGGAATTCACCGATGCCGTGTTGATGATGGCGGCTCCGGGCTTCATGTGCGGGACCGCGGCCTTGGTGAGGTAAAACATCGCATGGATGTTCACCTCGAAGGTCATGCGCCATTCATCGTCGCTGATCTCGCCGATGTCAGCGAAGGTCGCCTGATGCGCGGCGTTGTTGACGAGAATGTCGACGCCGCCAAGTTCCCGAACGGCGCGGCTGACGACGGCGCGGCAATGATCGGCCGAGCGGAGGTCGCCCTCAACGCGGATGGCCCTGCGCCCCTCCTTCTCGATCAGCGACACAACCTCCTTCGCATCGTCGCTCTCGTCGAGGTAGGCGATCAGGACATCTGCGCCCTCGCGGGCGAACGCAATGGCGACCGCACGCCCGATGCCACTGTCGCCGCCGGTAATGATGGCACGCTTACCTTGAAGCCGTCCCGCCCCCTTGTAGCTGGTCTCACCGTGATCCGGATGCGGATCCATCTTCTTGGTCGAGCCCGGCATGGGCTGTCGCTGGCTGGGGAATGGCGGCTTGGGATAATCGGGCATAGTCCTCGCCTTCACTTCGTCCGGATGGCCTTGGCGCCTGCGGATGTTAGCACGTCCGCGACGCGCTTCGGATTGTCGCCATGGAAGTCGACGGACACTTCGATCGGGCCTTCGAGCTTCCCGCCCTGCTCCGGCCTCGGCGCTGTCTTCACGACAACACCGGCCGGTCGATCGCCTGACGTGTTGTCGGCGCCGGTCGGCTGTACGAACATCTGGACGCCGCATTCCTGCACCGCGTGCTCAACCGCGAGCTCCGTCGCGCGGCGGGTATCGAATTCGGCTATCGGAGTGCGTTCCATGCGTGTCTTTTTCCGGCATCCGATGGCAAACAACCAATCTGGCGCACCGCTGTTCCTACGGAGCTGGGCGCCCGTCGCAGTGAAGTTCCGCCAATAAGTCAGCGGGCCCGCTTCAAATATTCTGCTGTCCGGCTCCCGGAGACCGCAACTCGATCCGGCGGTCCGCACGCCACGATGCGGCCTCCTCTGTTTCCGGCCCCAGGGCCGACGTCTACGATCCAGTCGTTCTCCGCTGCAACCGACATATCATGCTCGATCAGAACGACGGTGTTTCCCGCCTCGACGAGGCCTTGCAGCTGATTACCGAGCTTTGCGACGTCGAAGGGATGCAGTCCGGTCGTCGGCTCGTCGAGAACGTATAATGTGCCGCCCCGATGGGCGCGTTGGAGCTCGGTGGCAAGTTTGATGTCAATCGGCGTTCAAATTTGGCTCTGACTCACTTTTGATGCAGTTTGGGGGATGTCTGGCGCTTTGACTGGGGAGAATCAGCGCCATGCAGCAAGCACTCCAGCGCTCCAATTTGGTGCCGAGTGGATTTGTTGTAGAGAGTGCGTACTTCGAAGGTGATAAGGCCGTTATTGCGGTCCGGGCGTCCGGAAGCGTTGGTCTGTGTCCATCGTGCGGAACGGTTTCCCGGCGTGTCCATAGCCGATATCGGCGACGTGTGACCGATCTGCCGCTCTCGGGGCGGATCGTCCAGCTCCTGGTAATCGCCCGCCGCTTCCGCTGCGATGCCGTCCTGTGCGGGCGCCAGATCTTCACGGAGCGCTTCGCCGAAGGGGTACTGGCACCGTCGGCGCGGCGCACGGCGAGGATGGAGTCTATCGTTCATCACCTCGGCTTGGCGCTTGGAGGTCGACCGGCGGCAGGCTTCGCAAAAAGGCTGATGCTGCCGGTGAGCAAGGATACGTTGCTCCGCGTCGTCCGGCGCCGTAGCCGTCCGTCGGCTGATGCGCTCAGAGTTGTCGGCATTGATGATTGGGCTTGGCGCCGCAATCACCGATACGCCAGCATCATCTGCAATCTGGAACGCCGCCGGGTCGTCACCCTGCTGCCGGATCGGGAGCCTGCGACCGCCCAAGCCTGGCTTGCTGCCCATCCTGCGATCTCGATCGTCGCCCGCGATCGTGGCGGTGGCTATGGCGAAGCGACAGCAAAGGCCTTGCCGCACGCGGTACAGGTCGCGGATCGTTGGCATCTGATGGAGAACGCCAGCCGAGCCTTCCTTGATGCCGTCCGCAAATCGATGCGACAGATACGCACCGTCATCGGTGCGACCACGATCGATCCCAAACTGCTCACAGCCGCCGAGCGCCTCCAGTATGAGGGCTATCTTCGCCGCGAGGAGACCAACGCGGCCATCCTGTCTATTTCGAAGAATGGCTTACCTATCAAGCAGATCGTGCGTCAAACTGGCTACAGTAGGAAGCTGGTTCGGCACGTGATCCGCGGCGAGCGCAACGATGTTTTCCGGACCCGACAAAGCTCGTTGGACCTTCATTTGCCTTGGCTCGACGATCAGTGGGCGTCCGGCTGTCGAAACGGAGCTGAACTTTGGCGTCGCCTGAAGGCGCGAGGCTTCCGAGGCTCGCTTCGCGTCATCAGCGAGTGGGCGACCCGCAGGCGACGAGCTGAAAAGGCCGATACGCAAAACCTCCAACGGATTCCGTCGGCCAGAACGATCGCTCGTCTCATGACAATCGGCCGGGACTTGCTGACGAAAGCGGAGACCGTCACGATCGCGGCGATCGAAGCTGGCGTACCAAGCTTGGTCGAGGCCCGTGACATCATCGCCGAATTCCACGCGATGATCCGGCGCAAGGTTGAGGAACGGCTTACCTCATGGATCGAGCGCGCCCGCATCAGTCTCGTCGCCTCGTTCGCGAGCGGCGTCGTCAGGGATGAAGCGGCGGTTAGGGCGGCAATCACCTCGCCTTGGTCCAACGGACAGACTGAAGGTCAGATCACGCGCCTCAAGCTCGTCAGACGTCAGATGTATGGTCGCGGGAAAATCGATCTGCTTCAGGCCAGACTAATCGGCGCAGAATAATCGGAGCTGCACCAAAACTGCTACAGAGCCCAATTTTGACCCCTTTGCGCGGCGGGCTTTGCTGGTAGCGCTCGTCTCGTCGGAGCTGGCCGGGATAGCGGAGGCGAGACGAGCGCGGGTGGCGTGATCGTCGTCTCTGCTCTTGAACCGCCAGCTATCGTTGCCGGTCTCGACAATGTCGCAGTGATGGGTCAACCGGTCGAGCAGCGCGGTGGTCATTTTGGAGTCGCCGAACACACTCGGCCATTCGCCGAAGGCGAGATTGGTGGTCACGATGACAGAGGCGCGCTCATAGAGCCGGCTGACGAGGTGGAAGAGAAGCTGGCCACCGGACTGGGCGAAGGGCAAATAGCCGAGTTCATCCAGCACGATGAAGTCCATCCGGGTCAGATGCTCGGCGAGCCGTCCTTGCCGTCTGTTGCGGGTCTCGGTCTCGAGGCGATTGACGAGGTCGACTACGTTGAAGAAGCGGCCGCGGGCCCCGGATCGGATGCAGCTTCTGGCGATGGCAATGGCCAGGTGGGTCTTGCCTGTGCCGGTGCCGCCAACCAGCACGACGTTGCGTTGTTGGGCGATGAAGCCGCCGCCAGCGAGATCATTGACGAGGGTCTGATTGATCGGCGTGCCGTCGAACTGGAAGTCGGCAATGTCCTTGGCAAGCGGCAGCTTGGCAATGGTGAGCTGGTATTTGATCGACCTGGCTTGCTTCTCGTTGATCTCGGCGTTGAGCAGGTCGCCGACAATGCGCTGAGGTTCGTGCTGGCGTTTGACGGCAGTTGCCATGATCTCGTCGAAGGCAGCCTTCATGCCGTAGAGCTTGAGTTCGCCCATGAGGTCGAAGATTTGGGTTCGTTCCATCAGATGGTCCTCCGGTGGGAGGCGGAGCCGACCGGAGGGCCGTCAGCGGCGGGCGGCTTGATGAGGCCGCTCTTGCGCTTGGCGCGGAAGCCGGTAGCTGTCGCCGCGGATCGTCAGCACGTGGCTGTGATGCAGGAGCCGGTCGAGGATCGCGGTGGCGACACGGTGCCCCATTCGGCAACACTACGGTTTGACGTGATCAGCATGGCGCCGGTTTCGTAGCGGCGGCAAGAACGACGCGATCGGTGGGCTAGGAACATGGCCGCGTCTCCGGAGTTGCCATTGGCGTGAATAAATAAGGGAGGGAAGCGAGATGGGACGAGGCGTTTTGCTTTGGCTTTTGGGCGTGCCAATTCCTGTGATCATCCTGCTGTGGTTGTTTTTTGGGCACTGACTACGGCGTAATTGCCGAGCGACGTACACCAACGCAGTCTGCCGGCGCAGCTAATTAGGATCCATTTCGGGCGGCACGTCGAGCGATCGAATGATCGAGCCCTGCCTTTCAAGGCCGTGCAATTAAATTAAGATCGGATAGGCACATCCCGTCGTGCTATCGCTGCGCCTAGCCGGACATTGTGGGAGCGCCGATAATCTTTGCAGAGAACAATGTGCGAGTTGCGCCTGTTTGTCGCATTTTGCCGAGCGTGATTTTGGTCGAATCGTCCTTCATACGCGTGATTTCACCGCTCGCTGCGCCCCGCGATCCCGCAAGCGTTAGCGCAAGGATGGCAGCTGGCGCACAAGACGTCGGTCAAACCCATCATTGCACTCGCACCGGCGATGCGGGCCAATAAGATTTCAGCCATCGCCTATCCGTCAAAACATGGCGGCTGGAAGAGCGGGAGCTTCTGCATGCCTCCGCCGCAGTAATCCGTTTGGAAGATGAACCATGGCACCCACGCCGGCTGCGCGTATTTTAAACTTGGCAGTGTTGTCGTAATTTCATGCCAATGCCATGCCGATCAACCGAAAGCTGCTGGAAATCCCGCCCGAGGTCGCCCACCGGTTCGCCGCGGACATGAAGGGTTATCACGCAGAACAGGACAACATCTAACGCGATCGGGTCGCGCTCGGCACGAGGCATATGCTGCTGGGGCAGATGCCGTGGGGCACCAAGCTGCGGGTTGACCGAGGTCAAGGATTATTTGAGTTGATGCGATGAAAACTGTCTGGATCTACACGGACACGGCCAAGAAAATCGGCGACGAGGACCACATCAAGGTCTTCGCTTCGATCGAGGCCGCCGAGAAATGGTTCGAGGAAAACGCCCCCGAGGGCGTGGCATTTGAGTACGCTGTCCTGGAGTGAAAATGGCAAAGGCCTTGCTGCTCTCATTGCCGCATTGGCTGATAATCGCAGGGGCCGCGCTGATAGCGGTCGGCCTGATTGGCCTTGTGATTAGCCGCCGGCGCCGGACCAATGTCCAGGACGAAGCAACCACAGAGCCAAGTTCCGAGCCACGCCCCCAACTGTCAGCGCTGCCGGATCTTCTTAACTCACGACCACGAAAGGATCGGCGTGAGATCTAAGGGTCGCACGAGCGAAAAAGATGGAGGTGTGGCAGGATCACTGGCTTGTAGCTAGCCACCGTCGGCGCATAGTCAACAAATGATCGAGCAGCGACCAGCTTTCATGGCTTGCAAAAATCCCGGCCCCGGCTGGAGGATCGACATTCTGTGGCCCGATGGCGAAACGGAAGTCATCAAGGGTTTTACTACTGAGCACGACGCCGCGAAGTGGATTTCAGAGCACTCGAAGACGTGGCAAGAAATCCCTGACCAACCGCGCTAGAGCGGTTCGCTGGCGTCCACTCATCGCGACGTCTAGCGGCTTCTCAGCGTGCGACGGCCCGATTGATCGAGGCACGCCCTGACGTCCGTCATTTCGCGTCGCCGCTTTGGCTTCAAAAGAGCGGACCCTGCTTTTGCGTCGGAATGAAGCCTCGTCCGCGTCGGTAGAGGTTTCTCGCTCGGACCTCCCTCCCCTATTGAGCAAGCCGGCGTTCGCGGGCTCGGCGGCGCATCCGTCCACGGATCGCGACCTTAACGTTAAACCGAAAAACGATGAGCGCGCCCGGCGTGGCAGTCTCTGAGATATTTCATTCTCTCTTCGTCAAAAGCCAATTTCAAAGTTCAGCGATTTGAATCGATGATCCTGGAATTCGGTATCGTGACCACGATCGTGGGATCTATGCTCGCCTTGTATGCAAGCCGGCGTCGTTCGATCATCCTGGAGGCGTGCGCAGGCGTGCTGCTGATTGCTGGCCTTAGCTGCCTTGGCGCGGGGCTCCCGCGTGTTTGACCGCTTCGCAGACTGGAGCGCGCCGCGCTCAAACCGTCTGATATGCCTTCGTGGCCTGGGCCCGAGCGCTAGATGCTCTGGGAATTGCGATGGAGCTATTTCTTTGACGCAGGACCATATTTCGCAATCCGAACAACTGGCGAGCGTCGCAGCTCTGACGCCGAAGGCGGTTATCTTCAAAAGAGGATTTCCGCTGTCCGGTTCGGTTAGGATCGCGGTGTCACTCGATGGCTGCGAGGCGGATACCTTCGACGAGAAGCACATAACCGTCAGGCCGCATCCACGGTCGCTTTTCCGGCCAACGCTCAAGCTGCTCCAGCGACTGGGCGCGCCTCGTCAAACGCCCAGGATAAGCGGCGCGGCAATGGATTGGAAGGTAACTACATAACCCGGATGCAGGCGAGCAACTTGGCGCATTGCCTGCAGCGCAGGCCCGTGGAAGGAACTGCAAGAGCCCACGCCAGATCAACCAAGGCCACATCAGCAGATCGTGCGGGCTGGCACGGATCGCCTGCTACAATCTTTCGAGTGCTCTCTCGATATCCGCCGCCCCTCAGCAACCTCTATTACTTTCCGCGCGTGGAACAAAAACATCGGCAGGAGAAACGGGCCTCAGCGAGGATACCGAGCTTGCCGCTTTCCCCGGATTCCTACGGACGCGTTAACCACTTGCTGTTCGCAGCCTAAGCAACTCGTTAACAGGGAGGTGCGATTATGCGGTCTTTGAGCGGAGAAATAGTGAAATGCCCAAGGGCATGGTCAAGCTGTTTAAGGAAGACAAAGGCTTCGGATTCATAAAGCCGGATACCGGTGGGGAAGATATCTTCTTCCATGTCACGTCCCTTCTGCCTGGAGTAACACCTAGGCCAGGTGATCGTGTTACTTTCGAACTCGGGGTTGATCGAAGAACCGGACGTAGCCGGGCCGACAAGGTTATGATGGGCTAAGACCCTCACTCCAATGCGAACAACCGATCTGCGCAAAAATCGAAAGTCTCTACCAAAACTTGCCGTACCCATTTCACGACTCGGGGATGCGCACCCTTCTCTCCCATGAGTGCGCATGGGCAGCCCCGCCCGCACAAGACATTGATTTCATTTCGGATAACACGCCCTAAAAACGCAAAATTTGGCAGTTCGGACCACATCAAGCTGACGATCGGCTGTCCTCCGAACGCGGAATGAGGCCGCGCCAGCGAAGTCGCGCGGTGAGCCCGTCAAGAGGGACGGGTTTGAAGTTCGGTCACTCAGCGTCGCTCGAATCGTGACTGATCACGAGTTCATAACCCGGCAGGGTCTGCCGGCTGACGACATGGCGCAGGTCGTACGCAAACTGTTTGAGCAGCGAGAGCAGCCATTCTTCGTCGGCGACTGCTATTCTTGGCGGCTGGGTGGACCGGTCGTGGCCGAGACATTTCCGCAGTTCGCGCAGAAGCCGGTCGAGGTGAGGCAGAGTTCGTGAGCCGCTAGCGCTCGCGCCAGGCGCGCATCAGCTGATCGGAGAACGGCTTGAAGAGGTAAGACATCACTGTGCGCTGCCCGGTCTGAATAAAGGCTTCGACTGGCATGCCCGCGATCAGCTTCACGTCGCCGAGGCGGGCCATCTCCGCCTCCGTCACCGCAATGCGGGTGACATAGAAGCTGGTTCCAGTCTTTTGGTCGTTCGTGACATCAGCGGACACGTGGTTCACTTCACCGTTGAGCTGCGGCGTGGTCCGCTGGTTGAAGGCGGTGAAGCGCAGCAGCACCGGCTGGCCGACCGATACGCGATCGATCTCATGCGGGGCGATGCGCACTTCGACGACCAGCAGGTCGTGGGCGGGGACGATCAGCATGATCGGCTCGCCGGCGGTGACGACGCCGCCTATCGTGTGCAGCGCGAGCTGCTGCACGGTGCCGTCCTGCGGCGCCCGGATATCGATGCGCTTGAGCTGATCCTCGGCGGCCACCCGCTTCTCGACCAGCTCCGAGGTCTTCGCGCGAATCTCGGCAAGCTCCTTTCCCACCTCGGTGCGGAGATCCTGATCGACCTGAATGATTTGCAGCGCGGTCTCGGTGATCCGGCCCCTCGCTTCGGCGATGGAGGCGACCAGAGCGCCGCGTTCGCCGTGCAGGCGCACCGCATCGCGCTCAAGTGTGGTCACGCGCGTGATCTGGACCAGGTTCTTGCGCCACAGATCGCGCACGCCGACGAGCTCCTGGTCGACAAACCTCGTCTCGCCGTCTTTCGCGGCGATCTGCTCTTCCAAACCACCGATCTGCTCTCGCAATTGGCCGATGCGCTCGTTGAGCTGGGCCTTCTTGCCTGCTCGGGCGGTGCCGCGCAGCTCGAACAGCTTGTGCTCGCCGACGAGCACGCGCGCCACGTCCGTGTCGGAGATACGCGCGATAAGGTCCGCCGGAAAGTCGACGCGCTTTTGGTCGTCGCGCTCCGCCTCGAGCCGGGCCTGGCGCGCCGCTAGCTCGTCGAGGCTCTTGAGAATGACCAGAAGGTTGGCCCGCGTCACCGTCTCGTCGAGGCGAAGCAGCACGTCTCCAGCCTTCACCCTCGAGCCCTCTCGGACATTGAGTTCGCCCACCACGCCGCCGGTCGGGTGCTGCACCTTCTTGCTGTAGCTGTCGACCACCAGCGTACCTGCGCCGATGACGGCGCCCGCGAGTTCCGTCGTGGCGGCCCAGCCGCCGACGGCGCCGGCGAGAAGGATGACACCCACCAGTCCCGCGCCGAGGTGGCGGCGGATCGAGAGCGGCACGACGTTGACCGGCTCGCGGTTCATGGGCTCGTTCATGGGCTCGCTCCCTCGCTCACGACCTTGAGCGGTACCGGAGCCGGCCGCGGCTGCATCATCTTGGCCAGCAGCGCATCCTTCGGCCCGAGCGCCTGCACACGTCCCTGCGACATCACCATCAACTGGTCGACGCCGGAAAGCGCGCTGGTTCGGTGCGCGACGACGATGACAATGCCGCCGCGTGCGCGCACGCCCATGATGGCTTGCGTCAGGGCCTGGTCGCCCTCCATGTCCAGGTTGGAGTTGGGCTCATCGAGAACCACCAGGAACGGATCGCGGTATAGCGCACGGGCGAGCGCGATGCGCTGGCGCTGCCCGGCCGAGAGCGCCGCTCCAGCCTCGCCGATCTGCGTGTCGTAGCCATCAGGCAGTTGCAGGATTGTTTCATGCACACCGGCCGCTGTCGCGGCGGCGATGGTCGCCGGCACGTCGGGTTCGGGATCAAATCGGGCGATGTTCTGGGCCACCGTGCCGGCGAACAGCTCGACATCCTGTGGCAGATAGCCGATGTGCCTGCCGAGTGCTTCCGAATTCCATTGTTCGAGGGCGGCACCGTCGAGCCGCACCTTGCCGGTTGCCGGTGTCCACACACCGACGATGGCGCGCACCAGCGATGATTTACCCGACGCACTCGGGCCGACAATCCCTAGCCCTTGTCCGGGCTTTAGCGTGAAGGAAACCTCGAGCACCACCGCGCGCCGATCGCCCGGCGGCGGCACGGAGATGGTCTCGACCGCGAGGCCCTTGCACGGCGGCGGCAGCGGAGTCTTCTCCGACTCGTCCGGGAGCTGCGCCCAGTATTGCTGCAGACGTTTCCAGCTCTGCCGGGCGGCGACCAGGCTTTTCCAGTGCGCGATGGCGAGCTCGACCGGAGCGAGCGCGCGCGACGTGAGGATGGCGCCGGCAATGATGATCCCGCCACTCGCCTCCTGTCGGATGACCAGATAGCCACCGACGCCGAGCACCGCCGATTGCAAGGCCATGCGCAGCACCTTGGAGGCGGAGCCGAAGCCGCCGGCGATGTCGGCGGCGCGCCTCTGGCTGGCCATGTAACCGTCGTTGGCCGCCGCCCAACGCGCGGCGAGGCGCCCACGCATGCCCATGGCGTGCAACACCTCGGCATTGCGGCGGCTGGCCTCGGCCAGGGCATTGCGCTGTGCTACCCGCCCGGTGATGTCCCTGGCATGCGCACGCGTCAGCCGATCGGTGACTAGCGTCAGCAAAACGAGCAGCAGCGCGCCGATCAACGCGGTGAGCCCCAGCAGCGGGTGGAACAGGTAACAGATTGTGAGATAGAACGGGATCCACGGCAGGTCGAACAACGCGGTCGGCCCGAGCCCCGAGAGATAGCTGCGGACCTGATCGAGGTCGCGCATCGGCTGCAGCCCGTCGCCGCTGATGCGCGCCCGCAGCGGCCAGCGGGCAACAATGTCATAAGCCCGCTCCGAGAATGCGCGATCGAGCCAGTCGCCGATGCGGATCAGGATGCGCCCGCGCAAGATGTCAAGGAATGCATGGAAGAGGTAGAGGCCGCAGGCCAGGACGACGAGGCCGACGAGCGTCGGCACGCTGTGGCTCGGCACCACGCGGTCATAGACTTCCAGCATGAAGAACGAACTGGTGAGATATAGCACGTTCAGCATGGCCGTGATCAAGCCGATGCCGATCAGCACGCCGCGGCAGGCCCGGAGCAGCGACGGAAGATCGTGTGCGGTCGGTGACCCGTCGTGATCGCCGGCGGGAGCAGGCCGCGCGCGCCCCCGCCGCCTTCGCGCCAGCCGGAGAAGGATGATTGCCGCCACGATAGGCAGCGCCGCGCGGAGCATGAAATCGCGCGGCCCGTCGAGAGCCGGGCCGAACCAGGCTTGCGCGTTGGCGGCGACTTGAGACCAGCACTCCGAGAGAATGTCCAACACGCGTATCGATTCCTAGGGGCTCTCGACCTCAAGAGACTTTGGCGCGGAGGCGCATCCATGTCGGATGCGTCTCCGCGCGACGGAACTAGGCCAACGGCCAGTGGCTCACGGTCGTCGAGTCCGGGTTGTCCACCAGCACGTTGAAGGTGGCCTTGGCCGTATCGCCATCGGCGTCGGTGTTGACGATCCGGAACTGGATGTCCTGATCGTTCACCGGGGCGGCCACCTGGGTGGTGAAGTTGATGATGCGGACACCCGCATTGGTGTCGACCGGGGTGAAGAAGAACCGGATGTAGCCGGTCGAGAATGTTTCTCCGGCGGCATCGTGATTGCTGCCGGGCACGATAGTATTGCCCAAGTCCGCAACGGTGACGTGGACGTTGCCTTGCTTGAGACCGCTGATGGTTGGGTTCTCGTAGTCGATCAAATCGCCGGCGGAGTTGAACAGCCAATACTCCGCCTTGATGCTGGTGACGTTGCCGATTCCCGCCACGTCGAAGGCCAGGTTCTTGAGGTTGAGGCCGCTGCCTTCATTGAAGAAGAAGCCCTCGTTCATGTTGATCTGCGACGCCTGCCCGTTCTTCACCCCGAAGCCGATATTGTCGGGGTTGAGGTCGTCGGCCGGGTTCGAGGTGCCGAGATCCGCGGTCAGCAACTGGGCCTGGGTTTGCAGTCCGAGGGCACCTGTATCGGCGGCGGGGAACAGCAGTCCGTTGAAGACGATGTTGTGGCCGCCGCTGGTGCTGACATTGAGCGTCTCGACCGGGCTCCCCGACTTGATGGCGCTGAAGTTGAGCGTCTCCGGCGGGTTGGCGAGCGTCTGCAGCACCGTGAAGGTGTAACCTGTGTCGGATACGCTCAGCTGGTAGACACCGTTGCCGCCGGAATCCTTGTAGGTCAGGACTGTATGATCAGTGTTGTATGACTGCGTGAGCCCGGTGATGGCAGCGGCGGCATCGATCGTGACCTTGGCCCCGTCGGCGCCGTCGGGTGACGTGAACGAGTCCGATCCCGAGGAGCCGGCAGTGAAGCCGACGGCCGGATGCTGGGCGTCCTGCCCGGAGAGGCTCTGCACCCCGCTGAGGCTTGGACCATCGTCGAGCAGCTGGAACTTGTTTCCGATGTTGGCCGCCGCGGCGGCGCTCGTGTCACCGTCTTTGTCGGTGGCAGTGGCCGAGAGCGTGATCAGGTCCGCGGCCATGCTGGCGCTGGCTTCGGAACTGTCGCCGACCGCCCCATCAGTGCTGGTGGTGTCGGCGGTCGCTTCCTTGACGGCCCGAAACTCCGAGAACGTGACGGTTCCTGCCGAATCGACGTGAACACCGAAAACGAGATCACCACCTGAGCTCGTCTTGCCGATAACGTCCCCGGTGACGATGTTGTGGCTGGGGTCGTTGGCACTCGCAATACTGAGCAGAACAGCCTGTCCCGACACGGAATCGACCAGCCCGGAATCGACGTTGGCGGACTTGACGCCGAGCGTGTAGCCGCCGACGGCTCCAGCCCCGTCGGCGCCGTAATTGGGTGTGAACAGGCCGCTGAAGCTGCCGGACGTGGTGGTGTTCGCTGCATTGGGGGCGGAGCCGGCCGCGAGATAACTCTCGTCGAGTTGCAACGCCGTGGCCGTGCCGTTCGCCAGCAGGGTCGGACCGTCGTCCTCGAACAACAGGTTGCCGCCGACGCCGGTATGCGCAGTGTCGCTCGTCGAGTTCGAGACGCTGAACGCGAAATTGCCGGCGTCGAAGCTGACATTGGATCCGCTGCCGCTGGTCGGCTGGGCATTGCCGACCACGAAGCGATCCATGTGGCTGGATTGTGCGACCTGGAAGTCGACGGTGTAGTTCTTTTTCAGGCCATCGATGAAGTACGATCCGTCGCCCGCGGCCGTAACGGTGATGCCTGTCGTGACCAACTGTGTCTTCGCGAGGTCGGAATACACCTTGATCGTGTTGCCGAGGATCGGGACCAGCGTCTGGTCGTTGCCGGCCAAGCCGCTGCTGCCGATGCTGGTGGTCGAGACAAGATTGCCAGCCTGAAGATCACTCGTTTCGTTGAAGGCATATATGTGCACTTTGACGGTGGTGTTCGCGTTCCCGGGGTTCACCTGGGTCAACGAAAAGCTCGCCTCCGTCACCGAGGCCACATGCGTGCTGTAGCTGAGCTTCGTCAGATCATGCACGTCTGGATTTGTCAGGGGGAAGTCGGGGTAGTTCACGTGATTGACGACATCGACGCGCACCGCCTCTCCGGGGTTCAGCGCCTGCGAATTGTTGCCGAGGCCCTGTGTGCTGACGGTCACTTTCGAGCCCGGCGCCAAGCCGGTGATGAGCATGTCGGGATCGCTGGTGTCCGCCCCGGCGGTCGCGGTCTGCTCGATGGCCGACCAGTCGTCAGATCCGGACGGCACGTGGCTGAAATCGCCGAAGTTGACGGTTGTCGTCGTGGTAAAGAAGGCCTTCACATCGACGAGGCCGGAAAGGTTAAGCGTATCGGCGTCGTCGATCCCGCTGGTGTTGGTGTGCTTCAGCGCCTCGTACTGGATGGTCCAGACGTTGCCGCCTGTCACGTTGCCGGAGGTGATGGTCTCGTCCAGCACGATAGCGAAGGCGACGGTGCCTGTGGAACTGGCTTGCCAGGTCTGGCCACCGTCCGACGTTGTGCCCTCGCGCCCGAGCAGGATGTGGCTGTTGGAATCGGTGTAGAGGAAGATCTGCGCGCCGTCGCCGGTGGCGAAAATCTGGGTCGGCGTGCCGTTGGTGATCGTCCCCCCCGTGGAGTTCGAGAATTGCAGGTCGGTGACGGTGGTCGTGCCGAGCTGGATGAAATCGGTGCCGGCACTGCCGATCGTCCGCGCCGCAGCTTGCGGAAACACCACGCTCGTATCACCCGACTCTTCGCCGGTGGAGCCAGCCACAATGCCCAGACTGGTCTTGAGAGCCGCGCTCATGTTCGCAAGCAGGAAAGACCAGGCAACTTCGTTGTCGGGCCCCGCCTGAACACCCGTGTCATTGTCAGTGCCGCTGGTCTGCAAGCTCGCGGCTTCGTCGATGATGAGATTGCCATTGATCGTCAATACTGGTGCCATGATTTCCTCCCTTCGAAAGGCGGCGCTCGTTCGTACCTTCTTCGGAACAGGCGGTCGCCGCCCGGGCTCGCAATCGCCCAACGGTTTCGCTGCAAAACAATGCGCAATCCAAGCGTCAGCTCTTCGGCGATCTGTGGCGCTCGCCGGGAGGGGACGTCAGTTTCTGGAAGTCCGTTAAGATGGGGCGCAGCGGAAGCCTGTCGTTACTTCGCGCACGCCCCTCCGACGCTGCCTGAATAATCAGTCGCGGAGAGAAGTACCTGCAATCGAATGATCGGATGCTTTTGCATGCTATTCTCCCTCGATCTGCTGCAAACTGCTGCGAACGCAAGTGGAGAAGCAAACACCGTCCAACAAATTTCGAGGCCATGCCTCCCAATGGAACTTTGCCAGTAAAGGAGTGAGAAAATTCAAGGTAAAGGGTGAAGAAGCAGTACCACCTATGGGGTAACGCGCATCCCGCACACCTATTTTGATAGGACAATGACAATATCGCCCTTTACGTGTGGACACGGCGGGGATGCTGCCAAGAGCGTGCGGACAAGCCGGCGCGATGATCATGCAAGAAGTGCTCTGGAAGCTGGGCCGGAAGGTCAGCTCCTAACGCTGGACGACTCCTCCACAGGCACGAGAGTGCCAAGGAGTGGGCGCCGTTTGAGGTTCCCACGATTCGGACTAGCAGCCTATGCAGTCAATTTCGACGATCGGTCTGGATATCGCGAAGTCGGTCTTCCAAGTGCACGGCGTTGATGCAGCCGGCCAGGTGGTCATACGCCGACAGTTGAAGCGCCGGCACGTCCTGACATTTTTCCAGAAGCTGCCGCCACGCCTGGTGGGGATCGAGGCTTGCGCATCATTGCATCATTGGTCACGCGAGCTGCGGACGATGGGGCATGCGGTGCGGTTGATGGCTCAGGCCTATGTGAAGCCCTACGTCAAGCGGCAGAGCCTTTCGCTCGATCCGGGACCGGGTAGTAAGACGGCATGTGATCGAAGCCGTCGAGGCGATGGCGGATCGCCGCGAGGCTCCCGACGACAATGCCGACACGGTGAACATCGCGGACAACCAAGATCGAGCCACCATCCGGCCAGAACACGGCCATGAAGGCGAACAATGATCGCGATGTCAGCAGCGGCGAGGCAGCGCGATCTCGGCCTGGTTGACCCCTATCCCCAAGGTCGAGATCGCACCTTCGTAATGCCAGGATCAGTTGTCGTACCATTCACTGGAATTCCCCGCGTGTTCTTTGCGTCGCTCGAGGGTGGCGGCATGAGTATGTTTCTTGTTTTCGGACATGCCTTCAGCGCGTCCATTGAGCCGAAGATCGTGCATCTTCTGCACGATCGCGAGGCCTTTAAGAAGGCATTCGTGGCTGGGTTTGAGGAGGCAGCTGCTGCCGGATTTGATGCCGTGGATAAATTGCCGGTCGTGCTCGATGACACGCTGATCAGAACAACCTTCCAAGTGCTGGAAGATAAGTTCAATCGATCAAACGACACATCGGAGCGGCGTAAAATCGTCGCCGAAATACTAAATCTGGCAGAGTTGGCAAAATGATCGCCCCTCGACATCGAATTGCGCGCCCTCTTGCTGCCCGAATCGGAGCCGCTCATGGCGCGGCCGGAAACTCACACTTCGGCATGTCCTGACGGCCCGGCCCACCCCAGAGCTACCCCAAGGCCGGGCCGCTTTTTTCTAATTTTCAGCAGGAATATTACAGCGCATTGGGGCGCACGACTTCGCCCACCGATCATATCCCATCTCAAAGCTAATGTTGCCGCGGAGCGCAGCCGACCAACAGTGGTGTCGGGCTGGACCATTTCCGCTATTCACGACTTAGGGAATACGCCAGCGCGGAGCGCAAGTCCCTGATGCTTCTCCGCCAACTCCGAATATCAGGGACCGCGTAGTTTGCGCCGGTTTGCGGGAACGGCTTGGTATGATCCAAACGATTTAGCAATCTACGGCTTCAGAGCACTGCTCATGCTCTCTCTGCTCGAGGGATGAGTTGGATTTTCCGAGCGACGACTGAGCATTGTTGCTGCGTCCGGCATGACCTTTGTCAGTACCGCTGTTTCTCACACTATCGGCGTCTATCAGGCGGGACCACGGGCCACGGCTGGGACCTTGGTTAGAAAAAACGAGTTGGGCTTCAAGAGGGGTCTAAGAAAAATTCTGGGTTCGATGCAAAAATTTCTGCGTCGGGCGCTTACCAGGCACCTAGAAGAGGGAGCCCCACCACGGTGCGCCCCGAATCCCTATTTTTGAAATGCGTGGGAGCGCTTCAGGCGGCGTCGCGAATCTCCGTGTCTTCGGCGAACGAGCTGGCGTCAGCACACGCGTCTTCTGATGCCTTTGTAGTTAATGACGTTGAACGCAGGCGAGCAGTTTCAAATGCGGAGATATGTCGTGCCGCGCAGTTGGCTCCTGCCGCGGCCATGCTGTTCGCGCCATCAGACAAAGAATGAATGGCGTTAGCATCGTACAGTCAAGCGCCTGAGCCGAAAGTGTGCTTACCGTTCCTTCGAATGTTGTCTGGACTTTTCAGACAGGCTCCTCCTGCCAGCATCGCGGACTGTACCTTTTCAAATGACCGTTGCTCGATTTGGCGGACGCGCTCGCGCGATATTTCGTACTCCAAGGCGAGCGCTTCGAGCTTCGGGGGATCTTCACTCAAATAGCGTGCTGTGAAGATATGCCTTTCACGGGGGCTTAGCTTCTCAATGGCTGCTGTCAATGCTTGGCGCCGTTGAGCCAGTTCCTGGTGCTCGGCCAACGTCACGTCATGAGTAGGCGACGGATCTACCAGTCGTTCGAGGGCATCGCCGACGTCGCCGGCATCGTTGTGTCGTAAATTCAGGGACAGGTCGCCACGCAGGCGGCGGTCCATATTCACGACTTCACGTTCGGGTACCTTGAGGTGAGTGGCGATCGTCTTGACCTGTTCTGGCCTCAGATCCCCGTCCTCCAAGGCGGCGATCGCACTCTTCGATTGCCTCAGTTTGAAGAATAACTTCTTCTGGGCAGCGTCCGCCGTGATCTTCACCAGCGACCAGGAGCGAAGAACAAAATCCTGGATCGTTGCCTTGATCCACCACATGGCATAGGTGGAAAGGCGGATGCCCCGCTCCGGATCGAATCGCCGCACGGCCTGCATCAGGCCGACATTGCCCTCGGAAATGATATCGGCAATGGGTAAGCCATAACCTCGATATCGCATGGCGATTTTCGCAACCAGACGCAGGTGGCTTGTCACCAGGCGATAAGCCGCTTCACGATCGCCGTGGTTTCGCCATCGCCGACCAAGGGTGGTCTCTTCCTCCTGAGTGAGAATCGGAAATTGTCTAATTTCCGTTAAATACTTCGTCAGCCCGGTGCCGAGCGACGGCAATTTCTGAGAGACAGTTTGAGACATTTCCCCCTCGCAGCGCTCAACAAAGTCCCGCCTCTGCCGCGCTCGTCAGAGTCGCGGCAGAGCAACAAAAGCATCGGTCTACAGGGCGGGACTATCGTCCGCCTCATGGCTGCCAAAACGTCGGCCTTTTCGGTTGGACCCATCGGTCCTTCGATCCGAATCGGACTCCAGAAGGCACAGGGCATCCACGATGTCGTCGAAGCTCACGGCTCCATCGATTGTCTGGTTCAATTCTGGATCGTCTTTCACGGCGCAAGCATCCGCGGCCCAAAGCGATAGAATGGCCCGTTTCTCGTACGATGTGAGGTCGAAATCTTCGACAACGTCCATTGGATGAGCGAACGCCTCGGCTGGATGCAGCAGCCCGGCCATCTCCAGGTTCGTTGTTCGTCGGCGATCCGTCTGCAGCGAGAGGCGATCGGGAAACGTCTCGTGCAAAAGAGCCTCCACGGAACGCTGCTCTTCGCTCATCCGGCGTGCGATATACGCTCGCTCCAGGTCCGACAGCCGCGTCTCGAGGAGCCTGCGGTAGCGCCGAATATTGGCGCAATGGGCACGCAGGCGTTCAAGATTTCCCTCGATCATCATTCGTCCCCTTCCGGCTCAGGCGGCCAAGGCACGCTCGGTTGAGCGCAACCGACAAGGCTTTCCACCCGGAGGATTCCGGGGTCCGCCGTCGAGTTCGCACAGGGCCTCGAGGATTTCGTCGATCGATACGGGCATCTTCAGTCCGGCGGGCGAGCGGAGCGACGGGCATGATGTTATCGCCGATGCGTCGGACGCCCAGGATGCCAGAATTGCCCGCTTCTCGGCCGTCGTCAGGCCGGCGTGGCACACGACATCCCTGGGATGTTCGAAAGCGGTGCCGGGATGCAGGAGCGCGTTGAAGTCAAACACGTTGTCGTCAGCGGTCGTCGGCCGCATGGTATCCTCCTTTGCATTGACGACGAGCGGCAGCCGCGCGAAGCCTCGCGCGGCGCCGGTCGGAGCCTGCTTAGGCTGCCTTGGCTTCCAATTTCTGGACATTGTCGGCCGATACGCCGTTGATTGCGATACGGCGCGGCTTCATGGCTTCCGGAATTTCCCGGACCAGCTCGATCTTGAGTAAGCCGTTGTCGAATGCGGCGCTCTTGACCTGAACGTAATCCGCCAGGTTGAACTGCCGCTTGAAGCTGCGGGTGGAGATGCCGCGATAGAGAAAATCGCGCTCAGCCTTCTCCGACTTGCTGCCCTCAATGGTGATCACGTTCTGTTCGGCCGTGATCGCGATCTCGTTGGGCGCAAAACCTGCAACCGCCAACGAAATCTGGTAGCGGTCCTCAGACAGCCGTTCGATATTGTAGGGCGGATAGTTGTCCTCGCCGGCCCGCTGGGCCATTTCCGCGAGGTCAAAAAGGCGGTCGAAGCCAATGGTCGAACGCCAAAGGGGCGAGAAATCATAAGTGCGCATAGCCAAATCCTCCAAAGAGCAAGATGGTTACGAGCGGCACCGGACACGACCGGTGCCCGTCTCAACGGCCGGACCCCTGAGGCGCCCGGACACCACCGTTCGGTGGCGACAAAAAAATTAGCAAAGTCGTTTTTGGTTTCAAGAGGGGGCCAAAAATTTTTTAGGGCTTTTGGTCCCCAGTAACCTGACCTGACGTCCGTTTCGTTAACAAGCGAGTTATGCACCCGGGCCCGCAATTCGGACAGCGCGGTTGAGGCGCAGGTTCGCCGTCCTCGAGCGCCAGGGAAGCTGCGTGACCCATAGACGGGCCGCGCGTGGAGCATTAGCTCACTTGGGGTGCAGTCCCTTCCAGGTCGGACGGAAGACGAAGGACGTTGGGTTCATTGCTGTCTGGCAACAGCAGCGTGTCCATCTTGAACAGCGGCGGGCTCGGTTTCCAGCTCATCCACTGCATCGAATCCAGATAGGGGATGGGCGGAAGCGGCAGAGGGTGGTTCGCGCGCTCGGGGATCCGCCTTGGGGGACCGTCCAGGCCCCAGGCACCCGCCGGGAGCAGCATTGCCGCATAAGCGAACGCGCCCGCAATCATCATTCGGGCCCGGCGGGCTGAAGTCTCAGCACGAGCGGAAAGGGTATCATTTCCTGTCATCTCATCCTCCTAATTTCGGCAAGCCGATCCAAGCGATGGTGAGAAGGCTGAGGGCGAACATGAGCCAATGCATTACAGCCGCCCCGCCGTTGGGTGGTGGAGATTGCATGCGCCTGCTCATCTGAAGCTCCTTGGTGCTACCGTTGCTTTCTCGTGGTGGATCGGATGAGCCCGGCCGTCGCCGACCGGGCTCAGGGTTGATCAGAAGTCCATGGACGGCGCGGCAGGCGCCGTCTCCGCCTTCTTCGGCTTGTCGGCCACCAGGGCCTCCGTCGTGATGAGCAAGGCGGCGACTGAAGCCGCGTCCTGCAGCGCGGTGCGGACGACCTTGGCAGGATCGATCACGCCCGCTTTGACCATGTCCTGGTACTCTCCCGTGGCTGCGTTGAAGCCCCAATTGTAGTCGGCGTTCTCGAGCAGCTTGCCGACGACGAGCGAGCCGTCTTCACCGGCGTTCTGGACGATCTGCCGGGCAGGAACCTGGATGGCGCGACGCACGATATCGATGCCGGCCTTCTGATCTGCATTAGAAGCTTTGAGACCATCGAGCGCCTTCAACGCGCGCAGGAGCGCCACGCCGCCTCCGGGCAGGATACCCTCCTCGACCGCGGCGCGCGTTGCGTGCATTGCATCGTCGACGCGATCCTTTTTCTCCTTGACTTCGACCTCGGTGGCACCGCCGACGCGGATCACGGCGACGCCGCCAGCGAGTTTCGCCAAACGCTCCTGGAGTTTCTCGCGATCGTAGTCGGAGGTAGTCTCCTCGATCTGCGCCTTGATCTGGGTGACGCGGGCCTCGATGTCCTTCTTGGCCCCTGCGCCGTTGACGATGGTCGTGTTCTCCTTGTCGATGACGACCTTCGTGGCGCGCCCGAGCATGTTGAGGGTTACGTTCTCGAGCTTGATTCCGAGATCCTCCGATATCGCCGTTCCGCCGCTGAGGATCGCAATGTCCTCGAGCATGGCCTTGCGGCGGTCGCCGAACCCGGGCGCCTTGACGGCTGCCACTTTCAAGCCACCGCGGAGCCGATTGACGACAAGAGTCGCGAGTGCTTCGCCCTCGACGTCCTCGGCGACGATGAGCAGTGGCTTGCCCGACTGCACCACCGCCTCCAGTAGCGGCAGCATGGTCTGGAGCCCGGAGAGCTTTTTCTCGTGGATCAAGATGTAGGGATCCTCGAGCTCGACCCGCATCTTCTCTGCGTTGGTCACGAAGTAAGGCGAGACATAACCGCGATCGAACTGCATGCCTTCGACCACTTCGAGCTCGGTATCGAGGCTCTTGGCTTCCTCGACGGTGATCACGCCCTCATTGCCGACCTTCTGCATGGCATCGGCAAGGAAACGGCCGATCTCGGTGTCGCCGTTGGCGGAAATGGTGCCGATCTGCGCGATTTCCTCGTTGGAGGTGACCTTCTTGGCATGCACCTGCAGGTCCTTGACGATGACTTCAACCGCTAGATCGATACCGCGCTTGAGGTCCATCGGGTTCATGCCGGCGGCGACCGATTTTGCGCCTTCCTTGACGATGGCTTGGGCTAGCACGGTCGCCGTCGTGGTACCGTCACCGGCGAGGTCGTTTGTCTTCGAGGCGACTTCGCGCACCATCTGTGCGCCCATGTTCTCGAACTTGTCTTCGAGCTCGATTTCCTTGGCAACAGTGACGCCATCCTTGGTGATGCGCGGGGCGCCGAAGGATTTTTCGATGACGACGTTGCGTCCCTTGGGACCAAGCGTCACCTTGACCGCATTGGCGAGCGTATCGACGCCGCGCAGCATCCGCTCGCGGGCCTCAGTTGAGAATTTCACGTCTTTGGCAGCCATATTATCTGCTCCTTTCTCGAATGACTGTCAGCTTCCAGCTTGCTCAAGCGGCCTTCTTGAGCGAGCCGGCTTTGTCGACCACGCCCAGAAGATCGCTTTCCTTCATGATGAGGTAGTCCTGGCCGTCGATTTTCACTTCGGTGCCAGACCACTTGCCGAAAAGCACGCGGTCGCCGGGACCAACGTCGAGCGGCACCAATTGTCCTTGCTCATTCCGACCGCCAGGGCCCGCGGCGACGATTTCGCCTTCCTGCGGTTTCTCCTTTGCGGTGTCGGGAATGATGATGCCGCCAGCGGTCTTTTCTTCGGCATCAATGCGGCGCACGAGCACGCGGTCGTGCAATGGACGGAAATGCATGCACATCCTCCTGATTAGGTCAGCGATGTCAAAAATCCGGGTCCGGAAACCGGCCCCCGGGCGGAAGCGACTTAGGTAACGGACAAAATCCGTTCAAGAGCTTCTACGAAAATTTTGGCGGCTCATCCGAACGATGCACTGAGGGCTCTTGAACAGTCGACTTGAGCCAACCAGTTAATCGCCGCCACCGCCCCGGAGGACGGGGCGATAAACGCGTGTGCTACCGGAGAGAAATGATGCGATACTTGCGTGGGCTTGCGCGACTCGGGCTCAGCTCGACGCTGGCATTAACCCTTTCCGGACCGCCAGTTCTCGCCCAAATTCCAGACGTTAACACCGGCCGCGTGCCAACCCTTGCGCCGTTGGTCAAGGAGGTGACGCCGAGCGTCGTCAACATCTCGGTGCAGGGAAGCGTGCGCGAGGACAATCCGCTGTACCAGGATCCGTTTTTCCGGGAGTTCTTCGACGTTCCGAAGCAGCTGGAGAAGGAAATCAACGCCACCGGATCGGGCGTGATTGTCGACGCCCAGCGCGGCTATGTATTGACGGCAAACCACGTTGTTGCCAACGCGACCGCGGTGCAAATCAGAACCAAGGATGGCCGAAAGTTTGCCGGTCGCGTGGTCGGCCGCGATGCGCCGACCGATATCGCGCTACTACAGGTCAAGGGGCCCGTCGGGTTGAAAGCCATCGCGCTGGGCGACAGCGACGCGCTTCAGGTCGGCGACTTCGTCATTGCGGTGGGCAATCCCTTCGGCCTGGGCCAGACCGTCACGTCAGGCCTTGTCAGCGCGCTCGGGCGCACCGGCCTTGGTAAGCACGGCTATGAAGATTTCATCCAGACTGATGCTGCGATCAACCCCGGCAACTCCGGTGGCGGCTTGATCAATCTGCGCGGCGAACTCGTTGGCATCAACACGGCGATCATCTCTCCGGGAGGCGGCAATGTGGGAATTGGCTTTGCGGTACCCATCAACATGGCCCGCAAGGTGATGGAGCAGCTCGCGCAGACAGGGCGGGTCGAGCGTGGCCGCATCGGCGTTGCGCTGGAGGATCTCGAGGCGCCCGCTGCGGGTGTGACGCAGGGTGCCCGTGTCAAGGAGGTCAGCCCCGGCTCGCCCGCAGAGCGCGCGGGCCTTCGCCGCGGCGACATCATTCTGAAGGCCAACGAAATCCCGATCCGCAGCGCCACGCAAATGCGCAACCTCATCGGGCTGACCGCGGTCGGTCAGCAAGTGCGGCTGACTATTGAGCGAGAGCGCGCCACAGAGAGCGCCACGGTCGAGGTCGCACCGTTGGCCGAGCCCAAGCCGAGAGGGCGCGGGCCGGGGTGACGAATGTCTGCATATGGTCGATTGCGTTGAAAAAGGCTGGCAGTATTTCGTTTTAGTAGCTCCGCCGCGACGTGGCCGAACTGCTCTACCGACCCTATGCGAGCCTCCGGGTGGGCATCGGGATCAGCTTGGCCATCTTTCGAAGGTTTGTGGGCGGTGGCTGCGAGGATGAACTCGTCGCGCGCGCCGTTTGGACCTCGCAAACGCAAACGGTCGAGCTTGAGAATGCGCTTGAGGTGCGCGAACAACGTCTCGATTTTCTTGCGAAGCCGGCGCGAGGTGCCTCCCTCCCACGATCTCGCGATCTGGCGCGCCATGTCGCGAGCGCCCTCATAGATTGAGCGCGGCACTCTCCGTGAAGCCTGTTTGGGGCAACACCGAGCCTTCAATGCGCATCGATCACAATCGCGCTTGCTGGCGAGGTAAAGCATGGTGGCACCATCATTCACCAACGTTCCCGTCGTGGTAAGAACTTTGCCACCAGGGCAACGATAGATGTCCCCAGCATGGTCATAGGTGAAGTCTTCCCGCGAGAAGATCCCGTCTGTGCGGGGCCGACTTGTCGAAGACTGTAACGTGCGGCTTGATGCCGTGCTCATAGACTAGCCAGGCGAGCATCTCGGCCGAGCCATAGCCGCTGTCGCCGAGGAGCCGGCTCGGATAGAGATCAAAGCGCTCCAGCGAGCGCTCAATCATGCGCTTAGCGGTCAATATCTCCGCCTGCCGGATTGCCGTCGTTGCCTCAACATCGACGATGATCGCGTTCTCGATGTCGACCAGGTAGTTCGTCGAATAGGAGAAAAACGCTTGGCCGCCGTGCGCCCCGTCCAGCGCGCCGCCGGATCGGAGAGCGATATGAACTTCGGGGTGACCTCGGTCGCGGCTCCGAAAGCGGCATAGCCAGACGCTCATCGATTGCTCGACCGGCAGCATCCGGCAGAAGTCCCTTATCGCCTTCGATCCCCTTCTGCCGATTGGCATCGGCCTTGATCAGGCTCGCATCAACTGCAAATCCTTCACCGCCGACCAGTCGCTCCTCGATGCAGCGGCACAAGACGCTCTCGAACACGTGACGGAAGAGGTCGCTCTCCCGGAAGCGGCCATGCCTGTTCTTGGAGAATGTCGAGTGATCCGGCACCGCCCCATCCAGACCGAGCCGGCAGAACCACCGATAGGCCAGATTGAGGTGGACCTCATCGCACAGCCGCCGCTCCGATCGGATGCCGAAGCAGTAACCGATCAGGAGCATCCGGATCATCAGCTCGGGATCGATCGAACGTCGGCCGATGCTGCTGTAGAAAGGCGCCAGCTCCTGCCTGACCCGTTCAAGGTTGACAAACCTGTCGATCGACCGGAGCAAGTGGTCGGCGAGGATATGCCTTTCGAGCGAGAACTCATAGAACAACGCAGCCTGGTCGAGTTGCCGATGTCCCATCATGATCTTCAGTCCTGCCAATTAGACAGACTGAATCACTGATACCTCTGCGTCGCAACAGCCGCCATTTTCAACAGAATCGGCCATAAGCAAAAGTTGTAGCGGCGAGAGCAGCGAAGCTCGATTGGCACCTCACGTCGGAACGGCGATTTCGCAAACCAGCCCTTCCGCGCGCCAGTCAAACAGCACCTTCCCGCCAAGTGGATTGATCGTCCCTTCGATGAGCCGACTACCAAAACCCTTACGTTGGGGCGCATTTACCCTCGGTCCGCCCAGTTCGGTCCAGCGGAGCACCAGCTGTCCATCCTCGGCGCGCGACCAGGCCAATTCTATCCGGCCTCTTGTGTTGGATAGCGCTCCATACTTGATAGCATTGGTTGCTAACTCATGCAGGACAACAGCAATCGCCTGCGCAGCGATGGGTTCTAACACCGTCTGCAGCCCCTCCATCACAATCCGCTTCTGGTGACTCTCTTCGAGGTAAGGGGCAAACTCCTGCTTGGCGATCGCCGAGACTTCGGCTCCTATCCACCGCGTTTCAACAAACAGCGAGTGAACATTTGCCATCGCTTGGATGCGCCCGCTGATCACTTCCTTGAGGCCCTCGGAGGTGTCGGACTGAGAAAGGTTGATAATTGCCTGTACGTTAGAAAGGATGTTCTTGCTTCGATGCTCCGCCTCGCGAGCCAGAATGCTAATCTGCTCCTGAGTTCGCTTCTGCTGGGTAATATCTCTAGCAATTTTTGATGCGCCGACGATGTTGCCGTGGGCGTCTTTGACAGGAGAAACAGTTAGCGAAACGATGATTGAGCTACCATCCCGACGTCGCCGGACAGTCTCGAAATGGTCGATGCGCTCACCTCGTCGGATGCGGGTTAAAATCTCCCGTTCTTCGCTGAGCCGGTCTTGCGGAATCACGAGTGTAATGGGCTGACCAATAGCCTCCGTGGCCGAGTAACCGAAAATGCGCTCGGCCGCCTTGTTCCAACTCGTAATAATGCCATCTAGATTCTTGCTCACAATTCCATCGTCGCTGGACTCGACGATGGAGGCCAGAAGATTGGCCAATCGCTCAGCGCGCTCCAGAGCCCGCTCGCTGGCCAACGGCTTGAGTTGAAATCCCGACTCGTTTTTAGGCCCCAATGGCCGCTCCCCGAAACCCAGATGCTGCACCGCCGTTGGTGCCCAATCATAACACCAAATGCAAAGAGCTGCGACGTTTCCGCTGGGTCAAAAGCCGCCCTTGGCGGTCAGACCGGGCGACTTCCGCTTTATGACCGCAAGCCAACGTTTATGAGTACACGCCTCAGATCGAGCACTTTGCGATGTTCACGTGCGCTAAAGGGCCGCGACTGCTGTCCCCCTCGATGTGCTAGCTTCACACGGAAGCGAGCGGGGGACGTGGCTATCAAGGATAGGCCGTGGTTGACCAAGGACAATGGCAAGTAGCTGGAAATGCCGCTGAGACATACGAGGACGCCCTTGTTCCGGCTGTCTTCGCACCTTGGGCACCGCTCGTAGTTGCACTCGCAGACCCGCGAGCAGGTGAGCGCGTATTGGACGTCGCATGCGGTACCGGCGTGGTGGCGCGGCTCGCCGCGCAGCGAGTAGGCCCCGCCGGGAGCGTGACCGGTCTCGACCTGAATCCCGGTATGCTGGCGGTCGCCGCCTCAATCGCAGCTGCCCGCCCGACCACAAGCGCACCGATCACGTGGCAAGAGGCCAGCGCGACGAACATGCCTCTGCCTGCGGGGACATTCGATGTCGTGTACTGCCAATTGGGACTCCAGTTCTTTCCAGATCGACCCGCCGCACTGCGCGAGATGTATCGCGTGCTGGTACCTGGCGGCCGCCTCGGCTTTATGGTGTGGCAGGACATCCAATACAGTCCTGGGTTCAGCGCCTTAGCCGGTGCGCTTTCGCGGCACGTCAGCACTGAGGCGGCGAGCATAATGCGCGCTCCTTTTGCGCTCGCCGATGCCAAACAGCTACGCGCGCTTGTGGCTGCGGAAGGTTTCAGCGACATAACGATTGAGTCGGCTGCAGGAACCGTTCGTTTTCCGTCAGTTTCGCGGTTCGTGCAGGACTATGTGCGCGGATCGCCGCTCTCAGGCCATGTGGCCAAAGTCTCGGATGAAACCCGTAGGGTCTTGGTCAGCGAGGTAGAAGACGCGCTGACGTCTCATGTCGCCGATGATGGGTTAAAGTTTCCGATAAAGGCACACCTCGCCAGTGCGGTGAAGGGAGCATAGTGGTCGGACATAGCCGATGTTCAAATGAAGGTTTCGCTGGCGCTTGCGGGTTGGGGCCGACGTCCGGGATGGTCAAAAGCCGACCACGACGCCCCGCTCGACTTTGGTCGGCTTCCCTCCCGGCTGCGGACATTGGGGGCATTCTAAGAAAGGTCGGCTAGCGTCCACTGTTCACGATCCGCCTGCTTCACGAAGCGCCTCATCAGCTTCCCCCCACACAATGACCAGGGAATCTTAGAAAAGCATCGACGTTTTCACACGGCCAGGGCCACAAGACGAGCCCATTCGGTCAGGGCTGCGAGTCTGCTCTGCCTCAAGGGCGGACATCCCGGATTTATGAGTGCGTTCGTAGAGCGCGATGCGATCAGGTTGAATGGTCATAGCGAAGTCGGTGGGCTCCCGCTCGCAAGGAGTGCAGCGCGGCGGTCGAGAGACCGATTCAACCCGACCTCATCATGCTCCAGCAGGCCGTCGTCACGCCCGCGGTTCGCCGAGCGCGTGCATCAGCCGGTTGGTCTAGCCAAACAGCGCCGCCGACAACACCAGATCGAGCTATTCCAGCGTTTGAACGGCCTTGCCGAAATCAGTGCGAACATTACCCTGCCTACTAGCGCTCCCGCAAAGTTTCCTGCCGATAGCGGCGGAGCGGCGACAACAGATAGCTCAGGATGGTCCGCGATCCCGTCTTGATCTCCACCGTGACGGCCATGCCGGGCGACAGATTGACCATTCTGTCGTCGATCTGCATTTGGGTAGAATCGAGCGAGATTCGCGCGCTGTAGTTCAGTTCCTGGCCTTTCGGCTCGCTGCTCTCGCGTGCCGTACCCAGCGCCCGATCGCCGGCGCGATCCTGCGGGCGGTCGCGGATCACGGCGTCCTGTGACACCGACAGCACCTCGCCATGCAACAGGCCGTAGCGGGTGAAATTGAAAGTATCGACCTTGATTTCGGCTTGTTGTCCGGCATGGATGAAGCCGATATCGCCGTTCGACACCATGGCCTCGATCTCGAGCCGGCTCTCGCTCGGCACCACCACAAGCAGCTGCTGCGCCGGCGTCACTACGCCGCCAACGGTGTGAACCGCAAGCTGCTGCACCACGCCGTCCACCGGCGCCGTCAACTGCTGCAGCTTCGTTCTTTGCTCGGCCTTGATCAGGTCCTGGGTGAGCCCGCTCGCTTTCTGTTCGGCCTTGGCGAGGTCGTCGGAGATCGTGTGCCGATACTCCGCTGCCACTTGGCTGCGCGTCTCGCGAATCGCTGCGATGGCCGCTTCCGTCTCGTGCAAGCGACTGGTCTGAACCACAAGTTCCTCCTGCTGCTCGACCAGGAGCTGGAACACCTCGAAATAGGTCAGCTTCGAGCCCAGTTCCTTCTCCACAAGCATCTTGCGGATATCGACGCGTGATTGAATGACCGGAATGATGGTCTCCAGCTTGTGGATCGTCGCCCCTGTCGTGGCCAGTTCGGCTTCCTTCTGAGCTTGCTGTCGCGCGAGCGCGGCGATCTTGGCGCGATGCTCCGTCACCTGATTGAGCAGCAGCTGACGCTGCGTGTTGATCAGCTCCGGATCTACGCCGGCCGACGGCATGAAATCGGCCGCTGGATTCTCCGAAAGCGCCGCGTGCAAACGTGCGATATTGAGCCGCTCGGCAAGGAGGTCGTTGCGCAGATGATCTCGCTCCGCCTCGTTCGCGGTCGGATCGAGCTCGATCAGGACATCGCCGGCCCTGACCACCTGGCCGTCCTGTACCCGAATGGAGCGCACGACGGCGGTCTCGAACGGCTGGATGATCTTGACGCGACTGCTGGGAAGGACTTTGCCCGTGGCCGACGCGACGATATCGATCGTGCCCCACCAGGCCCAAGCCAGAGCCAGGCAGAACAAGACGACGATCGTACTGCCGATCGTGCGACCGAGCGGCGATGGCGGCGTCTCCACGATTTCAAGCGCGGCGGGGAGAAACGCCAGCTCTTCGCGGCGCCTCCCTCGCGGACTGCGGAACGCGATCACGTGTTGCGTTGACGGTTTAGGCGCCGCGAGTTCAGCCGACCTCATGGAATCCTCCCTGCAGCCGATGCAGCGACGCATAGCGGCCGCCGGTCTTGATCAATGTGTCGTGGCTGCCATCCTCGACCAGGCGGCCGCGATCGAGCGTCACGATGCGGTCCGCCGTCCGCACGGTCGACAGCCGGTGCGCGATCACCAGCACGGTCCGCCCGTTGGCGATATCCTTCATGTTCTGTTGAATGATTCGTTCGCTCTCATAGTCCAGCGCGCTGGTCGCTTCGTCGAAGATCAGGATGCGCGGGTCGGTGACGAGGGCCCGCGCAATGGCGATCCGCTGGCGCTGGCCGCCGGATAGAGTCGAACCGCGTTCGCCCACCATGGTGTCATAGCCTTCTGCGAGTTCGAGGATGAATTCATGCGCGCCTGCAAGCCGCGCCGCCGCGATCACGCGCTCCATCGGCATCGCCGGATCGGCAAGCGCGATGTTGTCGCGCACCGAGCGGTTGAACAGCATGTTTTCCTGCAGCACGACGCCGATCTGGCGGCGCAGCCAGGTGGGCTCGGCCATCGCGAGATCCATTCCGTCGACCAGCACGCGTCCGCGTTCCGGAACGTAAAGCCGCTGGACCAGCTTGGCGAACGTGCTCTTGCCGGACCCGGAAGGTCCGACAACGCCGACGATCTGGCCTGCCGGCACCTCGAACGAGACGTCGCGCAGGACTTCCTGCCCGTCCACGCGATAGCGGAACGAGACGTGGTCGAACTTGATGTCCCCCCGAATCGCCGGCAGCCGCGCCCGCGCCGCCGAATAGGTCGGCTCGGCGGCGGTGTTAAGAATATCACCGAGCCGTGCGATCGACAGGCGCGTCTGGTGGAAATCCTGCCAGAGCTGAGCAAGACGCAGCACCGGCGTACTCACCCTGCCGGCGAGGATATTGAAGGCGACCAGCTCGCCCACGGAAAGGCTGCCGTCGATCACGAGCCTTGCGCCACAGTAGAGGATACTTGCGGTGACGAGTTTGCTGACGAGCTGCACCGTCTGGCTTACACTGTTGCCGAGGCTCAGGACCCGGAAACTCGCAGCCACATAGCCCGCCAGCTGCTCTTCCCAGCGCCGCTGCATCTGCGGCTCGACCGCCATGGCCTTGACCGTCTCGATCCCGGTGACGCTCTCGACCAGGAAGGCCTGGTTCTCGGCGCCGCGGCGGAATTTCTCGTCCAGCCGCTGCCGGAACAGCGGCGTCGCTCCGGCGGAGATCGCGATATAGAATGGGAACGAGCCCAGCACGATCCAGCTGAGCAGCGGCGAGTAGAAGAACATCACGCCGACGAAGACGAAGGTGAAGAACAGGTCGATGAGCAGCGTCAGCGCCGAACTGGTGAGGAAGCTCCGGATGTTTTCCAGCTCGCGAACTCTGGCCACCGAATCGCCGACGCGACGCGCCTGAAAATAGGCCATCGGCAAAGCCAGCAATTGCCGAAACAGCCGTGCGCCGAGTTCGACGTCGATGCGGTTGGTGGTGTGCGCGAACAAATAGGTCCTCAGAATTCCCAGCACGGTCTCGAAAGCCGAGATCGTCACCAGCCCGAGCACGAGGACATCGAGCGTGCTCAGCGATCGATGCACCAGCACCTTGTCGATGACCACCTGGAAGAACAGCGGCGAAGCCAGGCCGAGCAGTTGCAGGAAGAATGAGGCGACCAGCACTTCACCCAGCAGATGCCGGTATTTCTGGATCGCGGCGACGAACCAGCTGATGTCGAATCGCCGCGCCATGTCGGACAATCCGGCACGTCGGGTCATCAGGATCAGCTGCCCATCCCAGATGGCGAGGAGTTCGTCCCGTGACATCAATGCTGGCCGAGGCGCAAGCGGCGACTGCACCAGCACCCGGTCCGCATCTGCCTTGGCAAGGAGAAGGAATCCGCCATCGCGCAGGGACGCGATGGCGGGCAAGGGCGTGCTGCCGAGCCGTGACCAATCGGTTCGGTAGGCACGGGCCTTGAGGCCGAGATCCCTGGCGCAGCGGAGCATATCCGCTGCGCCGATCCTGTCCGTTCCCAGCCGATGCCCGATCTGTCCGGCATCGGCCGCAACGCCCTGGAGATGCAGCAGCGTTACGAGGATTTCGAGACCCGGGTCGGTCGGTCTCGCACCATTGGTTTCGATGCTCATGGTTGTTCTCCAGGACGACGCCGTCGGCGTCAGGCGGCGTGCGGCTGAGCGAGCTGCGGCTGCTGGCTCAACGGCGGCTCGGCGACGGGCATCGCGCCGTGATCCGCTCCCGCCGAGACGAAGCTCGACGCCATGAACTGGCCGAGCAGGCTCGCGCTTGCCGCCGCCGTATGCGCGAGGCCTGGCGCCGCGCCCGGGATCACGACGTTGTGTCCCGCACCGCCATCGAGGACATTCTGCGGGCTGCCGCCGAGCAGAATGTCATCGTCCGCGCCGCCACTGAGGATCTCGCTGCCGTTCCCGCCGATCAGGACATCGTCGCCGCCGCCGCCATTGGCAGTGAGCAGGATGCCGTTGCGCAGTCCGGAAGCCGAGATCACATCGTCGCCGCCGAGGCCGTTGATGACGAGACGGTCGCCGGCGCCGACATTGGAGATGGTCACGTCCGTCGCAAGACCCGTCACCGTGATGACGCCGTTGCTTTCCGTGACATTGATCGCGTCGTCACCGTTGGTCGCATTGAGCACAACCGTGTCCGGCTGCGCGTCATTACCGCCGAGGTCGATGTTGACCTGACTGACGCTGGTGCCGGTCAGGTCGTTGACGGTGATGGTGTCCGCACCAGCTAGCGCATTGACATCGATGGTCTCGATGCCGGCGAGGTTCATCGAGACCGTGCCGACGTCGCGGGTTAGGGTGGCGCCGCTGCCCTTGGCCGAGACGGTCATGTTCTCGGTCACATTGGCGCCGTTGAACACCAGGGTGTCGTTGCCGTCACCGCCGTCGACTTTGTCGCTGCCGTCACCCGGATTCCAGACGAAGGTGTCGTCGCCCGCGCCGCCGAACAGCTGATCGTTGCCGCGGCCGCCGATGATGGTGTCGTTGCCGTCACCGCCGAGCAGCGTGTCGTTGCCGTCGCCACCGGTGATGGAGTCGTTGCCCGCACCGCCGTCTACGGTTAGCTTGATCAAGCTGGAAAGGCCGTTTCCGGCGGTGAAGACGTCGTCGCCGCCATTCATGTTGAGCACGATGTTCTCGGTGGTGCCGATATCGAGCGAGAACGGCGCCGGGCTGATGCGATCGAATCGTACGCGGGAGCCGTTGGCGGTGAGGATGAAGTTTTCGGCGCCGTTGCCGCCGTTGACCTGGGCGGTGTCGATGCCGTCGCCACCTTCCATCAGGTCGGTGCCATCGCCCGGATTCCAAACCATGAGATCGTTGCCGGCGCCGCCGAACATCTGGTCGTCGCCCGCGCCGCCAACCAGCGTGTCGCCGCCTCCGCCGCCGAACAGCAGGTCGTTGCCGCCCTTGCCGATCAGGGTGTCGTCGCCCGCGCCGCCGAACAGCCGATCGTTGCCGGAGCCGCCGGTGATGACGTCGTTGCCGGCGCCGCCGAACAGCTGAGCTGCCGGGAGTGCACCGTTGGCCTCGTCCAGCGCGATTGTGTCGTTGCCGCCGGTGCCGAACACCTGGATCAAGGAGGTGTTAGCGACCGTCGAGGTGCCCCCCGTGACCGGGACCGCGCCGCCATTCACGAGGATCGTTCCGGCCGCGGAGCGACTCACGGTGATCGAGTTGTTGAGATTGTCGTCGAACACCGACAGCAGGCCGGTGGTCGGAGAAAAGCCAGCTTTGATAGCCATGGTCGTCATCCTTCCAGAGGTTTCATGCCCCTTGACCGATACTTAGCCGCGAAGAGGATGACAGGCTTGAAGCCGGTCTTGAGAACGCCGTGATTTGCCTGAAGAAGCCCTGCTGATTTCCTGATTGTGCTATTGTGATCGGGCCGTGATCGGGCCGTGATCGCCTGAGCCCCCAGCCGGACGCGGCAAACACGCGCCGCGGCGCACCAAAGACGGTTGCAACCACGGTCGATGCGGTCCAAATCGCGACAGGCCGTTGCGGCAGTCCGGTCCAGGATACGAGCATGCAGTTTCATTTCGCCGATTACGTGCTTGATACCAGCGCCCGCGAGCTGCGGCTCAGGTCTGAACTGATTGCAGTCGAGCCCCAGGTCTACGACCTTCTGCTCTACCTGATCGAGAATCGCGATCGCGTCGTCACCAAGGACGATCTGGTTGCTTCGGTGTGGGGCGGCCGCGTCACCTCGGATGCGACGCTGACCAGCCGCGTCTATGCCGTGCGCAAGGCGGTCGGCGACAGCGGCCAGCAGCAGAAGCTGATCCGCACCATTTCGCGCAAGGGTCTGCGCTTCGTCGGCGAAGTGCGCACGCCGCCGATGGACGACGAGCTCGGAGAGCTTTGCGCGGAGCCGGACTTGAACGAATCCAGCGAGCGAATTGCGGCATTACCTCTGCCTGACCGTCCCGCCATCGCCGTGCTGCCTTTTGCCAACATGAGCGACGATCCGGACCAGGATTATTTCTCCGACGGCATCAGCGAGGACCTCATTACCGCGCTCTCGAAGCTGCGCTGGTTCTTTGTGATCGCGCGCAACTCGTCGTTTGCCTACAAGGGCAAGTCCGTCAACATCAAAGAGGTCGGGGCGACCCTCGGCGTCGGTTATGTCATCGAAGGCAGCGTGCGCAAGGAAGGCGATCGCGTGCGCATCACCGCGCAGCTCAACGACGTCGCCACCGGCAGCCACCTGTGGGCGGAGCGTTACGATCGCAGCCTCGCCGATGTGTTTGCCGTGCAGGACGAGATCACCGAGGCGATCGTTGCGTCGATCGAGCCGCAGCTCTATGCGGCGGAGCATTTTCACTCCAAACGCAAGACCCCGGACAGCATGGACGCCTGGGGTCTGGTGATGCGGGCGATGTCGCATTTCTGGCGGATCACGCCAGCCGACTATGTCAAAGCGCAGGAGCTGCTGGAGAAGGCGATTGCGATCGATCCGTACTACGGACAAGCGCTTGCCGTTCTGTCCGCCAGCCACACCTTTTGCGCCTACAATGGCTGGAGCGAGATGGCGACATCGGTGCCGATTGCCGAACGCGCGGCGCTGGCGGCAGTCCGCGCCGACAGCGAGGATCCCTGGGCGCATCATGCGCTGGGTTGCGTTCATGTGCTGCTGCGACGTTTCGACGAAGCGCTTGGCGAGTTTGAGCTGGCGCTGAAGCTCAATCCAAGCTTTGCGCTGGCACTTAGCGTGTACGGCCTGGCGCTGACGTTCAGCGGCCACTGGGAGGAAGCCGGCGTCGCCACCACGAAGGCGTTGCGCCTCAGCCCGCGCGATCCATTTGCGGCGATCTACAACGGCATCGCCGCCCATGCCCAGTTGGTCGGACGAAATTACGAGGAGGCGATGCGCCTGGCCGGAGCCAGCATTCGGCTTCGCACCGATCATGTCTCCGGCTACCGCATGCTGACTGCGGCGGCTGCGATGGCCGGACGAGGCGAAATCGCCACGGCTGCATTGCAGGAACTGCTCCGCAGACAGCCCGATTTCTCCCTAGCCTGGATCGGGAAGAACTTGCCGTTCAAATACGAGGCCGACCGCGAGCACTATCTAGAAGCCTTCCGCCGGGCCGGCTTGAGTTAGCTTGTGCTCTTCCTGGGCTCAAAGTACCACAAATCAGGATGACCGACAAAACCCCTCCCCGCCAGCCGCAATGTCGCAGATGGGTCAGAGGACTAAACCGCTCGCGCGGTAGGACGCCGCGGCTGGCGGCACGGCCAAGACGATAGCGCAACGGGGCGTCCTGTCTTGAGATCGAGGGGTTCGACAACCTCACTCAAGACAGGAGCATCCCCATGACCGACGAGGCAATGAGCCCGTTGCGCCGGCGCATGATCGAAGACATGACGATCCGCAAGTTGGCCCCGAAGACCCACATGACTACGTGCAAAGGGTCAAGAACTTCGCCGCATTTCTCGGGCGATCACCGGATACGGCGACCTTCGAGGACGTGCGCTGCTATCAGCTACATCTGACGGCAAGCGGCGTTGGCGCGCCGACCATCAACCAGACCGTCTCGACGCTGCGGTTCTTCTTTCGGGTCACACTCAAGCGCCACGAGATCGTCGAGCATACCCATGTCATTCACGAGCCGCGCAAGCTGCCGGTGGTACTGAGCGTGGAGGAAGTGGCACGGCTGCTCGATGCCGCACCGGGGCTCAAATACAAGGCGGCGCTGAGCGCGGCCTACGGTGCCGGGCTGCGTGCCAACGAGGTCGTCTCGCTCAAGGTCTCCGATATCGACAGCAAGCGGATGATCATCCGCGTCGAGCAGGGCAAGGGCGGCAAGGACCGCAATGTCATGCTGTCGCCCAGCCTGCTCGCGCTGCTACGGGCCTGGTGGAAGATGGCTCGGCCGCAAGGCTGGCTGTTCCCTGGCCGTGACCCGGCCCAGCCAATGACCACACGCCAGCTCAACCGTGCCTGCCACGCCGCCGCCCCAGATGGCGGAGATCAACAAGCGCGTCTCGCTGCACACCTTGCGGCACAGCTTCGCCACCCACCTGCTTGAGCAGAACATCGACGTCCGCGTCATCCAGGTGCTGCTCGGCCACGCCAAGCTCGACACCACCCCGCTCTATACCCGCGTCGCCACCAAGACGATCAGCGAGGTCATGAGCCCGCTGGAGCATATCACGCTGAAGCTCAAGGAGGTCCGACCGCCCGGCTGACGGCGCTTGTGTCGCGCCCGTTGCGGATATTTTCCGCAGCCATGGCGTAGCATGGCGCAAAGCCCATGCCGGCCATGTCAGCCTCGACCAGTTGAAGGTGATGTCGGCGATCGAGCGCTGCCGCACGGTGGCGCTCGGCGGCCATGTCGCGCGCTGCGCGGACTGCGCCTACACGACGATCGCCTACAACTCCTGCCGCAACCGGCATTGCCCGAAGTGCCAAGGCGCCGCCGCAAAGGAGTGGCTCGCCGATCGCGAGGCCGAGCTGTTGCCCGTGCCGTACTACCACCTGGTGTTCACACTCCCAGGAGCGATCGCCGACATCGCCTACCAGAACAAGGCCGTCCTCTACGACCTGCTGTTCAAGGTCTCGGCCGAGACCATGCTGACGATCGCCGCCGATCCGAAGCATCTGGGGGCCAGGATCGGCATCACCTCCGTGCTGCACACCTGCGGCTCGGCGCTGACCCATCACCCCCACGTGCACATGATCGTGCCGGGCGGCGGCATCTCGCCCGATGGTCAGCGCTGGGTGTCCTGCCGGCCCGGATTCTTCCTCCCCGTGCGCGTGCTCTCCCGCCTGTTCCGGCGATTGTTCCTTCAGAAGCTCGTCGCCGCCCATCAAGCCGGCCGCCTGAGCTTCTTTGGCGACAACAGCCAGCTCGCTGATACCCCATGCTTCGCAGCCTTCCTGGCGCCGCTGCGCAAAACCAAGTGGCGTCTATGCAAAGCGTCCGTTCGGTGGACCGGAGGCGGTGCTGGCCTATTTGTCGCGCTACACCCACCGGGTTGCCATCGCCAACAGCCGCTTGATCGCTTGCGACCAGCAGCGCGTCACCTTCAAATGGAAGGACTACCGCATCGAGGGCCGCTGATCGATACAGGCAGATGACGCTCGCCACAGACGAGTTCATCCGCCGCTTCCTCATCCACGTGCTGCCCAAGGGCCTTCACCGCATCCGCCATTACGGCCTGTTCGCCAAAGGCGCTTGCGCCGACAACATCGCACGCGTCCGCGAGCTGCTCACCGGTGCAAAGCCTGAAGCCAATCCCACCGCGGCTGCCGTCGATGCCAACAAGCCGGCTTGCCCATGCTGCGGCGGTCGCATGATCATCATCGAGGTCTTCGAGCGCGGTTGTACGCCACGGCATCGGCCGACAGCTCCAACGAACCGCATCAGGATCGACACCTCATGACCACGTCGCTGTCCTGCAAATCTATTCGTAGTGCTCGCTGCCTCTCGGCCAGCCACGGCAGAGCGCGCTCAGATATCCACCGCCCGCCACAACGCGCTCGACAATTTGTCGAGCTCGACACCACCCGCCGCGCATTCGCCAGCCGATTCACCCTCAAACACCTCGTTGCATCGGCTCGATTCAAATCAGCCAATTCGCCCGCGGCAGTCAAATCCCCATAGCGCCTGCGGCACCGCCTACGTTTCCCTTAAGCGCGGTTTCCTTGTATGGGCTTTGTCAAGGGAGGCGTTTAAATAGGCGATAGGTCGGCGCATCTTTTCCTTCGTCAGTTTCTTTGTTCGATCTGAGGCCGTTTCTTCGTCCCGACCCGCACTTCGCTTGCGCTGGCGCGCGCAGAAGCTGTCAAGGTTGGCCGCCGCACGAATCGTACGACAGGCTCCGCCGTTGCCAGGCCACACCTTGACAGCTTCGAGCACGACGGCATCGCTTGGTGCGATCGGGATGACGATCGGAGGGGAGCCCGCTTGCGGGCGCGATCAATCGCGCCACAACCTTGTATCCGGTGGGTCCAAGGACCCCGAACCATGATGCAGTCATGCGCATCGGCAGCGAAGCTCCGAAGCGGCGGACCCATTCTCCCTTTCGGCATCGAAGCCAAGGAAACACGTCGGGACCCCGCCACCTCGAACCGTCATCGGCGACACCGTCACAGGCGGACGGAAGGCCGAAACTGTTGGGGTGTCCTTCCTCCGTTCATGATGCCGGCCGCAGAACGACGCCGTCCGGCACTACGCCCTCCCGCACGAGTCGCCACAGAGCGATCAGGAGCTTGCGCGCCAAGGCCACGATCATGGTCTTGCGCGTCCCGCGGGCATTCTCGGTACGAGTTCGAAACCACTGCGCCAAGACGCTGTCCTTCTGGAATCTGAGAAATCGCCACGCCAATTCGATCATGCCTCGTCTCACTCGGGCATTGCCGGAACGGGTCAGCCCTCTCTCCCGGCGTTTTCTGCCGCTTTCGTCAGGCGAGCCAGTGAGGCCGGCATAACGCGCTATCGCCCTTCGGTCGCGCATGCTTCGCGATAGTACCTCCTGCACCAGCATGTCGCCGGTCTCGACACCAACCCCGATTACCCGCGCCAACAGGCGCTCCATTGCGTGTGGTCCATCACTGGGCGTTTGCTTGAGACGCTCCAGGCGAGCCTCCTCGATCTGCCGTATCTGATCGCTGACGAGCCGCCGGCGCGCCATGTCGCGACGCAGCTCAGCCAGGGTGTTGGGCGGGATCGGCTCTCCTTCGGGGGTGCGCAAGCCGTCAAGGCGTTCGGCGGCTTTCTTCAGCTTGGGATTGAAGCCGCGGATGCCGAGCCGTATCAACGCTGCTTTCATTCGGTTGACGATCCGACTTTGCTCTCCGACAAGGCTCTCGCGCTCACGGGTGGGGCGCTTGGCATCTTCGTCCTTGATTGTCGGGATCGCGACCATCTTGCAGTGATCACGCTCGCCCCGCAACCAGCCGAGAAAAGAGCGTTTCAGCAGTTCGGTGTCGAGACGATCGGTCTTGGCGCGCCGGTGCTCGCGCGATACCGCTATGCTCGATGCGTGAATGACATGCGCCTCGATGTCGCGCACCCTGAGCCAGCGGGCCAGCCAGAAACCGTCACGGCCGGCCTCGAAAGCGACCGCGATGCGTTCGATGCGGTGTCCTGCCTTCCGCGCCTCTTCTCGCCAGCGATTGAGCAGCTTCAGCAAGGCGTTCTCGTCGACCTCAAGCTTCTTCGACGGCTGGCGCTCGACACCAGGCACAATCCCCGCAACGAGCCAGCTCGACAGGCTCATCTCGATCACAGCGATCAGCGTACCGTCCGGTTTGAGGGGTGTGAGGGATCGGCTCAGGTCGTTCAACTTCTGCATGGGGTGCTCCATCGGTTCACATCAGCGCCGATGAATGCCATATCCTCACCGTCCTCACCGCCGCCGCCCGCACCATAGCATCTCCCTTGGAGGCTTTCGGACGCCGGCCGCCGAATGTGCCGCGCCGTCAGTCATGCGGCCGGCATCCGAAACCCTTCACAAAAGCGCCGTTCGGAAGCTCGGCCACCCGCTTCCGGTCTACCCCGACGAGCTGACAATTCAGGGGGCGCCCGGACTTCGCATTCGGGTCACTTCCGGCCTCATGCGCCACGGCAAACTGCCCGACTACTCGATCATCTCGTCGGCGTGGGCAGGACCGTATTGGAGCCGACCGAGAAGGTTCAGCGCCCAACCGATCCTAACGCATCGAGGTAACACGGTTGGTACATCGCCTGCAGTTGCTTGCCGCGCAGGAAGATCATCTGCGGCGTTAACCCGCCGCGCGCGGCGATCCACCGCCGCACCGATGTTGGATACATCGAATACAGCATCATAGTTGCTTCGCGATTGGTGAAGGTGCGGCCGTTGATGCCGAACCCGTAGTTCTACGGGTGGGATGGACGCGGCCTTGAATTAACCAAGGGAAATCTTTCGGGATGGGTTTTCAAACCGACCCACCACCGCACCCGCCCGCTCAACGCGCCGTAGGCCAAATGGCCGAGCAGCGGATTTCTACTGCGGGTTGCAGGTTCGAACCTTGCCGGATCGTCAGTTCACTCGCCCGAGCGCAGCGGGTCTGTCAACCGCGTTGAGCATCGCTGACTCGTTTCCGGCCAAAAGCTCAGGAGTCGGCGACGTCACGGGGGTTCGTTCGGGCTACCACAACAACGAGTTCCCCTAGTCGCGGGTGCGTTTGAGCCGATCCAGGCGCAGCCTCTGCGCTCTCATGCGCCTTATTTCTTCGTCGAGCGCGCTCATTTTCTCGTCATGACGTTCGTTCTTCGACTTCGGCTCATCGCTATTTCGCAATTTCTTTAGCGCCTTTTCGACCGAGAGTTTTGGGGTGTCAGCCATTGATCCTCCGAAGCGATCCCTTCGATTCAAATTGGAGCTAGCAACAGTCAGTTGAGGTTCGAAGCGAGCAGGCCTTCTTCTGCGGCATGCCGCTTCTAATCGCCCGTCGACCGAACCAAGGATTTCGGATCTTCACGAGTTTCACCATCGCTGGTCGTTCAGGCCACCAAACCAGGCGCCAAAATAGCCGGCATAGAGTGGCGGCATTTCCAGGTTCATTGAGTGGCCGACGCCCGGGACGACGACCAACCGGCAGTTCGGCATCGCCGCCGCCATGGTCCGGAGGTCGGCGGGCGCGATCCAGCCGTCACCTTCGCCCCAGACGACGAGATGTGGATGCCGGATTTCGGGCATCCGCCGCTCGAGCTCGCGGCTTTCCCGCTCGCGTGTCAGATTGACGGGCGTGCCGATCCATATTCCCTCGGAGACGCCAAACGTCTGCTCCAGGATACGCTCGAACAGGGCTGGGATCGCGCCCAACCCCTCGCGGAACACCGGCACCGCATTCGGCGCCATGCTGTCCGGAAGGAACAAGGAAGAAGCAGCCGTCGCCATCATAGCGCGCGTCACCTCGCGGCTCGCCATCATCGCGCGGAACAGCCCGATCTGCTCCGCGTTGAACGCGAGCCCGAGTGGCGTCACGGGATCGAGCGCGAATACCCGGCCAAACCGCTCCGGCCGCATCAGCAACATGCGCGCCGCGATGATGCCGCCGGTGGAATGCGTCGCGAGATGACAGAATGGGATCTGCAGAGCATCCAGCGCCGCCAGCATGTCGAGCGCATGTTGCTGCATCGAGTAGTTGGTATAGCCCGGCGTCGCGGCCGGGCGATCGCTGTCGCCACAACCGCGCCAGTCGATTCCGATGACCCGAAGGCCGCTCGGGAACAAGGGGGCGGCGAGCTCGATCCAGTCCTTGCTGGCGAGATTGCCGTGGACGAAGACGACCGTGGTTTCGCCTTCGCCCCACTCCCGCCAGCCAAGGTCGACCTCTCCGGCACGCACTTTGGGCATTGCTACAGTTTGATCCTCTCGTTGCAACTCAGCCTGCTGGTCACTTATTCAATCCGGCTGTCGGATTCGGTCCGTCCGGCGTCGGCGCAACAGCCATCGCCGACACCACGCCGTTGATAATTCTGTCCGTCTCGAGCGGCGAACTGGTGTCGAGATTGCCGGTCATCACGAAATCGGTCACGTCAGCCGGAAATTCCACCGGATTGTCGGTGTGGATGAAATGACCGGTGTCAGGATAGATTTTCAGGATCGGCCGGTTGTTCGCGCGCGTCATCCGCGTCATGAACGGGGTGATGATGTCGCGACCGAGGTCCTTCAACCCATTAAAGGGCGTTCCGGGAATGAACGGCTCCTTGTCGCCGAAGGCCAGGAAAATGGGCACCTTGATGTCGGTCAGCCGCCGATACAGGTTCTTCGGATCATCCTGCTGCAACTCCGATACCATACCGTAGATGTCGAGAATGTACACGTTGGCCCATTGCTCGAGCTCCTTCGGGTTGCCCTTGATGAGGCCGATACGCTGCTCGGTATGCAACCGCGCATACTCGCTGTCGTTCATGAAGTAGCCACTCTTGCTGCGCCCGACCACGCCGGTAGCGGGATCGCGCTTCTTGAAATAGAAGAAGTCGCGAATGTTCTGCTCCGGCCGCGCGATTTCGTTGGCTAATACCTGGGTCGGCCCCCAGACATCCTTCCACTTGTCGAAGTTACCCGCGAGCGAGGCGTCGAACAGCTTAGCAGTCTTGCCCGGTGCAATCGTTACCTCGCGCGGATATTCCTCGAGGCCCGCGGGCGCCTCGAGAATGAGGCTCTTCACCGCGTCCGGATATGTCAGCGCATAGCCCAGGATCAGTTGGCCGCCCAAGGAATGGCCAAGGTAGGCCGCTTGCTTGACCTTGAGCTGGTTGACGATCACGTCATAGACCACTTCACGCATGTCCTGCATGGTCCGCGCTGGGCTCTTGTCGAGATTGCCCGGGCCCGACATGCCGTAGTGCGGCAGGTCCGGCGCGATCACGCGCAACCCACTGCGCAGGGCGTACTGCATGATATTGCCGTAGTGGCCGGCGAACGCTCCCTTGCCGTGGATGATGACGAGGACCTTCGGATCCTTCTCGCTGCCGTAGTATTCATCCATGTAGCCGATCTGCCAGATCGTTCCTTTGGCGTCCTTAGCATTCGCGTATTTCACCGGATAGGGATAGGTGACGTAGTCCTTCCAGAAGGATTTCTTCGGATCAATGTCGGACGCCACGCCCGGCGTGCGGAAGTTCTTGTCGACGAACTGCTGCGCCTTGTCGAGGCTGGCGACGTCATCCATGAACGCCACGAATTTCGGGTCGTTCTTGTGGCCATTGATGATCGAGAACACGCCGTAATGCGCGACCGGGCTCTCTTCGGCGATCAGGTCGGCGCCCGGGATGTTTTCGACCGCTTTCTCGGCAAGCTTGAAGTTGAGCCACAGGTCGTTCTTGATGTGCATGACCAGAGTGCGCGACTGGATGCGACCGAGGTCATTGTTGATGTTGTGAAGCTCGCCCACGCGGTTGCGCCATACGAGGTCAACAGCGTCATAGAGCTTGGAACGATTGATCACGTTGAGCCCGGCCTTCTCGTTCGGCGGATCCCAATAGAAGATTTCCGGCTGCACCGCGGTGAACGCCTGCGTAGTCCGGTATGAAAGATCGTAACCGGTCAGACCCAATACCGACCAGCCGAACGCCATGCCCATCAGCGGGTGCTTCTCCTTGGGCAGGTTGTAGTAGTCGCCCTTGGTCTGCTGCCAGACCGGATCCGACTCGATCGCCGCCGTCATCAATTGGAATGTCCAGTTGCCGACGGGATCTCCGGCGTCCGATTGTGTCGTGCCGCCGATCGGCATCAGCGCACTGACATATTCCGGATGCATGACGCCCCAGACATAGGTCTGCGTGCCACCCATCGAGACGCCGGCCGCGAGCGCGACCCTGGCGATCTTCAAATGATCGCGAAGCATCCGGTAATTCGCCTGCACCATGTCGTAGTAGGTGTACTGCGGAAACTTGATCCCGAGGCCATCCGATGGCTTGCTTGCGCCCCAGGTCCCGAGCGGATCGACCATCACGACATAATAGCGGTCGGTGTCGATCGGCCGGCCGGGTCCGATGATCGGAACGCCACCCGACAGCGCGGCGCCCTTGACCCACTGCTCATACATGTCGGTGGAGTCGCCCGAGTAATATGAATTGATGACAACGGCATTGGTGATCTCGCCTGCGGCGTTGCGCCGCGGCGTACCGACCGCGATGTAGGCAGTGCGCAGCTTACCGCCACCGAGCGATTCAAGGGTCACGCCACCCTCGCCGCCATTTTCCCACTTGGACGGATTGGCCAGGTCATACTTGCCGCCGAGCTTGAAGTCGGCAATCTCGTAATATTGCTTCAGGCCATCATGCTGGACTTGCGACGAGCGGCGCGTGAACGGTTGGGCAGCCGCAACGGATGCGCTGACGGCAAGCAATAGCAGGCCAATGAAAAGACGCCTCATGGAATGCCTCCCTGACCGATTTTGGGAAGGTTCCGTCGGGACCGCGCGGCCGACGTTGACCTAGGTCAAGGGTGCGGCTGGGCGCGCACCACAATTTGACACCCGAAAGCATTGAGCAAGTGAAGCGAATGCCGTTTCTCTCGCATGGCTCGCACCGCATCCGTTATGAACTAGACGGTGCCACGGACGCGCCGGCCTATGTGCTCGTCAACGGGCTTACTCAATATTCGGAGCTCTGGGCGGCCTATCGGCACACGCTGGTTGGCAAAGGATTTCGTGTCGCCACTTTCGATCTGCTCGGTCAGGGCGCCTCGGCCAAACCAGAACTGTTTATCAGCCAGGATGATCAGGTTGAGGCGCTTCGGCTCCTGATTGATGAACTCGGTGATGGCCCGATATTCCTCAGCGGCATCAGTTTCGGCGCACTGATCGCGCTGCGCTACGCGATCTTGCACAGCAACAGGCTGTCGGGCCTGGTGCCTATGAGTGCCTTCGCAGAAATGTCGCCGCAACTTCTGCTGCTTGGCAATGCGCTGCGCACCGGGCTGATCTTGGGCGGAACCAGCTATTTGCAGGATTTGTTGCTTCCGATGAATCTCTCGGACTCCTGGCTCAAGCCTCTGCTCGGCAATCTCGACGCGGTGAAGCGACAGGGCTGGCTAATCAATGACGTTTATGCGGTGCAAAACTTGATGGAATCCTTCCTCGACTTCCAGCCGCTGACACCACAACTGGCGTCGATCAGGACGCCAACGATGATCCTCAACGGAGAATTTGACTTCCTCACGCCGCGTTCGCTTCACGAAACCCTGCGCACTCACATTGCCGACAGCTCACTAGTCATCATCCCCAACGCTTACCACGCCTTCACCCTCGAGAAGGCCGCACTGACGGCCGACCTGCTCGCACGCTTCGCCGAAGACGTCCTAGCGGGGCGCTGGCAGGGTAAGCAGACGGTATGGATCGCACCCGACGACGCCGGTGGCGAGATGATGCCCTTCCCGGCTGGCTTCGACCACCTGCGTGCGATTCCCGTGCCAAGGGCTACGTCATGAACCAGTTCCTTGGCCCGCTCGATTCCTCCGGTCGCGTACCGCCGCTACAGCAAACTCGGGTGTCATCATTCCTGGTCTCGGTGCATGGCGCGCTTGCACGACAGTTGGCCCTCGCCTTGCCGGGCCAGTTCAAGGCCGGCTGGCAAACCGAATTGAACACACAGTTGCATCGCGAGACGGAGATCGTTTCCCTTCTCCTGCGCGCCACCTCGTGGACGCCTGATGTCATGGCCTTCTACAACACGCTGATCTGGGAACTGGCTTGGGCGCCCAGCCCGGTTTCCAGAGTTGCCGATCGCCGGCTTGCCACGACAGTCGACATTGCAGCCCTCGGGCATGCCGCGCACGGCGCCATCCGGCCCGCCGCCCTGTTGCCGGTCGAGGCGTCGGCAGATGATCCTTTTGTCGTGGCGTTGCGCCGGATCGAATTTGAAAGCAGCCGGCTGATCCAGGCCCAGATCCATTTTCTGAAAGGTGACGATCTCAAGCCCGTCCGCGACGCCGTCAGCGCGGCCGTGAACGATCGGCATCGACAGGTGCGCAAATTGTGGGCGGAGATGCTGGATAGCATTGGGATTAGCCACCGCGCCGACGGCGAATGACGCGGGCCTTGACCCAGATCAACGTAGCCGCTTCGCCAAACGACAGTGTTCACCGGGATATCCCGCCTCGGATCAATTGCCGGAGCCCAATTATGAAGGCCGTATCCGCCGAAGAAGCTGTTGCGATGATTCCGAACAACGCGCGCATCATGGTCGGCGGCTTCATGGGCGTGGGCACGCCGGAGCGCCTGCTGGATGAACTGGTCCGACAGAAGAAATCGGGCCTGTCACTCATCAGCAATGATGCGGCCACTCCCGGCAAGGGTGTCGGCAAGCTGTTCGACGGCACCCAGGTGTCGAGCATGATAGGAACTCATATCGGGCTGAATCCGAAAGCCCAGCAACAGATGCTGGGCAAGCAGATCACGGTCGACCTTATTCCGCAGGGCACCTTTGTCGAGCGGATCCGCGCCGGCGGATGCGGTCTTGGCGGCGTCCTGACGCCCACCGGCGTCGGCACGCTTGTCGAGGAAGGCAAGCAGAAGATCGAAGTCGACGGCAAACCATATCTGCTGGAGACCGCGCTGCGCGCCGATTTCGCGCTCGTCCACGCCTTCCTGGCCGACTACGCCGGCAACCTGTCCTATGCCCTCACCGCGCGAAATTTCAATCCAGTGATGGCGATGGCGGCCGACACGGTGATCGTGACCGCCGAACATATTGTTCCGGTCGGCGTGATTGCTCCGGATCACGTAATCACGCCGGGACCGCTGGTCGACTATCTCGTTGCGAACGGGTGAGCCATGGATGCACAGACCATCATTGCGCGTCGCGTAGCGAAAGAACTGCGGCCGGGTAACCTCGTCAATCTCGGCATCGGAATTCCGACCCTGGTTGCGAACTACGTTCCTGCAGGGCTCAACGTGTACTTCCAGTCCGAGAACGGCCTGATCGGCACGGGCCCAATTCCCGAGCAGGGCATGGCTCATCCGCTGCTGACCGATGCCGGCGGCAAGCCGATCAGCGCCTTGCCGGGCGCGGCGACCTTCGATAGCGCCATGTCGTTCGGCCTGATCCGTGGCGGTCATGTCGACATCACGGTGCTCGGCGGCCTGCAGGTCGACGCCACGGGGCATCTGGCTAACTGGATGATCCCGGGCAAAATGGTGCCGGGCATGGGCGGAGCCATGGACCTCGTCAGCGGTGCCAAGCGGGTCATCGTCGCCATGCAACATGCGGCAAAAGGAAAGTCGAAGATCGTGGCCAGATGTAACCTGCCGCTGACGTCAGCGCGACCTGTCGACCTTGTCGTGACAGATATGGCGGTCATCGCCTTCCCCGGCGGCAAGGCGACCCTGCTGGAAACGGCGCCGGGCCTGACGGTTGCCGAGGTGCTGGCAGTGACGGAAGCCGAACTCGTGCTTCCCGACACCGTTCCCGAAATGACGTTCTGACCAAAGCGAGTCGATGCCATGAGGATCTTCAACGGGTTCAACGAACTCAAGTCGGCGGTCGGCACCGAAGTCGGTGTCAGCGACTGGATCGAGATCACCCAGGAACGCATCAACAAATTCGCCGACGCGACCTGCGACGAGCAGTGGATTCACGTCGATCAGGAACGCGCGAAGGCCGAAATGCCCGGAGGTAAGACCATCGCCCACGGCCTCTTGTCGCTGAGCCTGACGCCGATGTTCATCCGCTCGGTGATGGGCCTGAAGGGGTTGAAGAACACGCTCAACTATGGCGCGGACCGGATCCGCTACCTGGCACCGGTGCCCGCCGGATCAAAGTTGCGCGGTCGCGTCGGCATCGCGGAAGCCGAAGACGTGCCGCCGAATGGGCTGAGAGTGCACTACCGCGTTGTGATCGAGATGGAGGGCGGTGCCCGCCCTGCCTGCGTAGCGGAGGTCATCGGCCTGCACTACAGCTGACCCCGAGCTTACGTGCGTCAATCGATGATATGGTAGCCTCCATCGACGTAGAGCACGTCTCCCGTGATCAGCTTTGCGCCGTCGAGGGCGAGGAACGCCGTGGCCTTGCCGACGTCGTCGATGCTGACGAGGCTGCGCGTCGGTGCCTGCGACTGCGCCTTGTCCATCAATTCGTCGAATTCGGGAATGCCGGATGCTGCGCGCGTGGCAAGTGGTCCTGGCGAGATGGCGTGGACCCGAATGCCTTTCGGCCCAAGCTCGGCCGCGATGTAGCGCACGGCTGCCTCAAGCGCCGCCTTCGCGACGCCCATCACATTGTAGTTCTTCACCACCATCTGGCTGCCGTAATAGGTCATGGTGAACATCGTACCGCCGTTCTTCATCAGCGGTTCGGCGAGATGGGCCATGCGCATGAACGACCAACAGGACACGTCCATGGTCTTCTGGAAGCCGGCGCGATCCACATCGACCACACGGCCATGCAAGGCGTCCTTCGGTGAGAACGCGATCGAGTGAAGCAGGAAGTCGAGCTGACCCCACTCCTTCTGGATCCGCTCGAACACTTTCTCGGTCTCGCCCTCGACCATCACGTCAAGCGGCATGAAGATCGGCGATTCCAGCGCCTTGGCCAGCGGTTCGACGTGCTTCTTGGCCTTTTCGTTCAGGTAGGTGACGGCGAGTTCGGCGCCGAGCGCCCGAAACGCCTTGGCACAGCCCCAGGCGATCGATTGGTCATTGGCGATGCCGACGATCAATCCCTTCTTGCCCTTCAGCGCGACACTGGTCTCAGGATAAACCGGGATGGTCATGACACTCTCTCGCGTTTAGGATTGGGCGATGGCTGGTTCATGAGCAGCGTCAGCGTATGCTGCGCGATCATCAGTTCCTCATCGGTCGGCACGACGAATACGGGGATTCGGCTTTCGGGTCCGGAGATCCTGGTCGCGTGCCGCGCATTCTCGGCGGGATCCAGCGCGATCCCAAGCCAGGACAGCCTCTCGGCAATGCGAGCACGGATCGAAACGGAGTTCTCACCGATCCCCGCGGTGAAGACGAAGCCGTCGAGCCCCTCCAACGCGGCTGCCAGCATGCCGGCGTTAAGGCCAACACGGTAGACGAAATAATCGATCGCAAATGCAGCTTGCGGGTCTCCGCTTGTCTCGAGCTCGCGCATGTCGTTGCTGACGCCGGACAGTCCCTTTAAGCCGCAGTCGCGGTAGAGAAAATCCTGCACCTTGGAGGCCGACATTCCCTTCTCGGTGAGCAGGTGCAGGACGACACCGGGATCGATCTGGCCGGGCCGCGTTCCCATCGCGAGGCCGTCGAGCGCCGTAAATCCCATCGTGCTCTCGACGCTCCGGCCTGCCCGCATCGCACACATCGAGGCGCCACTGCCGAGATGGGCCACGATCACACGTCCAACCGCGACCTCCGGCGCCACCTGCGGCAGCCGCTTGGCCACATATTCGTATGACAGGCCATGGAAGCCGTAGCGCCTGACGCCTTCGGCGTACAGCTGGTGCGGAATGGCATAATGATCCGCCAGCGGGTCATGATCACGGTGGAACGCCGTATCGAAGCAGGCCACCTGCGGCAGGGCCGGAAAATTGGTCAGCAGGGATTTGATGGGCGCCAGATTGTGCGGCTGGTGCAGCGGGGCCAGCTGCGCGTAGCGTTCCAGCCGCGACACGACCACAGGATCGATCAGCACCGGGTGCGCGTAATCCGGGCCGCCGTGAACAACCCGATGGCCTACGGCCACAGGGTTGATGTTGAGTTCCTCCCTCAGCCAGGCTCCCGCGACGGACATGGCGGCAGGAACGTCGGCAACCGCTTCGATCGGATAGGCGCGGTCGGCCAGCGGTTCGCCACTTGAGCCGCTGGCGCGCATTCGCGGCCGGCTGCCGATGCCGTCCATCTGGCCCTTCAGCTGCCGCCGCAGCCGGCCCTCGCCTTCCACCGCGAAGACCTGGAATTTCACGCTTGAGGAGCCGGCATTGACGACGAGGATCGTATCCATGGCAGTCACGCGGCGGCGATCGGAGCACGGCGACGCCGGGCATCCGCGTAAAGGCATGCAACCGCGGCTGACGCCATCCGTGACCGCGCCGAATCGGCACGCGACGTCAGCACCACCGGCACCCGCGCGCCGAGCACGATGCCGGCGCCATCGGCCTTGGCAAAATAGGCCAGATTCTTCGCCAGCATGTTGCCGGACTCGAGGTCGGGCACGACCAGGATTTGCGCCCGGCCGGCGACCTCCGACCTGATCCCCTTGATCCGCGCCGCTTCCAGGTCGATCGCATTGTCAAAGGCCAGCGGACCATCGAGCAGCGCGCCGGTGATCTGTTTGCGGTCCGCCATTTTGCAGAGCGCGGCCGCTTCGATGGTCGATGGAATCTTTGACGTGACGGTCTCGACCGCCGACAGGATCGCCACCCGCGGTGTCGTGCCGAAACCGGCCTCATTGTAGAGATCGACGGCATTCTGGATGATATCGCGCTTGGCGTCGAGGTCCGGGAAGATGTTGATGGCGGCATCGGTGACGAACACCGTTTCGGCGTAGGCCGGCACGTCCATCACGAACACGTGGCTGATGCGCCGGTCGGTGCGCAGCCCACCGACCTTTGCCGTCACGCTGCGCATCAGCTCATCGGTGTGGAGGCTGCCCTTCATCAGGACTTCGCCTCGCCCCTCATGAATCAACTCGACGCCCCTGGCCGCGGCAGCAGCCTCAGTTGGCGGCGTATCAACGATCTCATAGCCCGCAATATCAATATTGTGCTTTGTCGCGGTATCCCGGATTCGCGCGGCCGGACCGACCAGAACCGCCTTGATGATTCCTGCCTCGGCGGAGTCGATCGCCCCTCGCAGCGAGCTTTCATCGCAGGGATGCACCACGATCGTGGAGACCGAGGGAACGCCCTTCGCGGCGACGATGAGGCGATCATATTTCGATCCCGGCTGGGTTTCGTTCGGTCCGGCTGGCATGACACCCATCGCTCCGCTCTGAATTGCTATGATGCCCGGGCTTTCGGATCGAAAGGGACGGTGTTGTCGTAACCGTCGAGCCCGAACAGCCCGGCGACGTGCTTCAATCGCCTGGCCACCTCGCCGGATATTTCCGCGCTCGCCGACAGCACGTCCTGAATGGCGGCAAACGCCCTGCGGCGCTCGTCCATGTTGTCCGGCAAAAGCTTTGGAATGGCCGCAAGCGCGGATTCCCGATCAAGCAGCAGCATGAAGAACTGCTCGCGGACCAACATCTTGAACTCCGCGAGCGTCACGCGCGCAGCCTCATCGGCCTGGCGAAGCCGCCGCAGCGCCTCGAGGCTGCGCTCGTCCACCATGCCCCGGGCCGATCCGACGTAAAGCAAGGCCCGAATGCCGGCCTCTCGCATACCACCGGAGCCGATCCTGGAAGTCAGCTCCGCTACGCGAGCTTGCAAGAGCTCGCGGTGCTTTGGATCCATGTCGCGGCGTTGGGAGGGTGTCGACTGCGGATCGACCCCGACCGCGGCCTGCAGCGCCGGCGAGCCGTAAACGGCAAGGAACATCGCCTCGCTCAGCGCCTCCTGCGAGTCACGCCACTGATCGAGCGAACTGACGATCTGCTGCGATACCCGCTCCTGGAACGCCAGGAACGGATTGTCCTTGGCGACGGGTTTGCGGTCGTCGCGCGCTTTCTCCGCGGCGCTCTCCACCATCTTCATCCAGGGGTTCTCGCTGCTGAACGCCTCGTATTGCAGGCGGAGCGGATGCCAGTTGCGCATCATCTCCGCCATCTGTGGCGTCACCATCGATTTGACCCAGGGCTGCACGTATTTCTGATAGGCAGCGAGATTCATTTCCGAGACACGCTTGGCAGTCTCGAAACGCCGCTCATCCTCCGGCGAGTTCCCGCCCATCGCCCGGATGTCGTCGAGTGTGCGGGCCTCGCAGCGCATCACCCACTGCCCGACCGCAAGCTCATCATTGAGCGTGTCGGATCCCCTCGCCTCGAACGTCGCTTCGTAAAGGCCGGGCGGCAGCACGTCGATCAGGTCGATGTTGCTCGAGAACTCCGCGTGCTCCTTCTTGGCCACGCCACCGGAAACGAAGATGCCGAGATGGCCGACCGTCTCATGCACGGTATAGACGATGGTCTGCCCATGTGCCCTGATCTCGTCGACATCAGCATAAAGGTCCAGAATCCAGTGCAGCGCCTGTTGCGGAGGCGTGATGTTGTCCCCTTTCGAGCAGAACACCACGATCGGCGAACGAATCTTGCGCAGATCGACCGTGGTCCCGTCGGACATCTTGACCCGGCCGGCACCCAGGTTGTTGCCGATGAAGAGTTCATCGACGATGAACTGGATCTCCTCGGCATTGAGGTTGACGTGCCCGCCCCACCAGCGCTCGAATTCGAGATAGCGGTCGGCCTCGGTGTCGACCTTGGAGTAGACGTTGTACTGCTTGGTCCAGAGCGTGTTCGACGGATTCTGATTCTCGAAGTTCTGCACCAGCCAGGCACCGTCAAACTTGCCGGCGCCGAGGTCGCTGGAAAGCGCGGTCAGCCAGCTTCCGCCGAGCAGTCCGCCGGAGTAGCGCATCGGGTATTTGCCGTGTACGCCAGCCCAATAAGCGAGCGGCGCGCCCGCCACGATCACCGGACCGAACAGTTCCGGCCGTAACGAGGCGAGGATCATGATCGCCCAGCCGGCCTGGCAGTTCCCGATCACACATGGTTTCCCATCAGCCTCGGGATGCCGCTCGATGACCTTTTCGATGAAGATTGCTTCAGCGTGGGCAATGCGCTCGATGGTCTGGCCCGGCATTGGCTCGGGCAGGAAGCCGATGAAATAGCAGGGATGCCCCGCCTTCATCGCGACGCCGATCTCACTATCGGCTTTGAAGCCGCCGATCCCCGGTCCATGGCCCGCACGCGGGTCGACGACAACGAATGGCCGCCGCTTGAGGTCGATTTCCACACCCTTGGGCGGGATGATGCGCACCAACGCATAGTTGACCGGCTGCTCGAGCGTGCGACCGTCCAGGATGAGCTCGGCTGCATAGCTCAGGACGTGGGGCGCCGTCTGGGCAACATGCTCGCGATACTGATCGCCGCGCTGCCGCAGTATGTCCAGCAGCAGTACGCTACGCTGCCCGGCATCCACCATATATTCCACGGCCTTGGCGACGACCCCTGACATCGGGCCGCCCGGGAGTTGCAGATTGTCCAGCGACATCGTTTCGGTCCTTCCGCCGACAGTCCGATTGAAAGCGTCACGCGCACCGGATCGTTGATTTAGGTCAAGCCACGAGCCCCAGCCGTACGTCTTTCTTGCGCCGGGAGGATAGGCTGATGCCCGTGCCTGAGAATTATGCAGCGAGCGAACGCCTGCGCGATGGCCGGAGCGTCGAGATCCGCATGTTACGAGCGGACGACCAGGACGACATGTTGGCCGCCGTTGGCCGCACGAGTAGCCAGTCGCTGCAACGTCGCTTCTTCGGCCCCAAGCGAAGCTTCTCAAAGAAGGAGGTCGATTTCTTCATGAACATCGATTTCGCCAATCACGTCGCCTTGATCGCGCTTGCCGACGAGGACGAACACGAGGTGATCATCGGCGGCGGTCGCTACGTCGTCATGGATCCCGGAATGGCCGAGATCGCCTTCGTGACCATCGACGACTATCAGGGACAGGGCGTCGGCACCTTGCTCATGCACCACCTCCTCATCCTGGCGCGCACGGCTGGGCTCGAGCAGCTCGTCGCCGAAGTCCTGCCAGAGAACACGGCGATGCGAAGGGTTTTCGCCAAATTTGGCTTTCAAGTCCGACGCGGAAGGGATCCCCAGGTCATTTGTTTGGCGCTACCGCTGTAAGCGCGAGGCTCTTCGCCGAGGGTTGTAAGCCGACGATGCCGCCCGCAAACTGCTCAGTGACCCCGAAGGAACTTGCCATGAGGAAAGCGCCTACAGACGATCGAGCCAAGAGCAGCCCCCCGATCGTCCGCCGCACCGAAACACGCGACACATTGGAAACAAATGCCATTCAACCGAGCATCGAGATCTGGGACTGTGCGACCTTCAACTTGACTGACTGGCTCCGCGAGAACGGCACTTGGCAACCCCTTCTCAAGAAGCCGCGAGTCTAGCCCTTGCGTGCCATCAGTTCTTGTCATTCCGTGCCGGACATTTGGACGCGAATGCATCCGGGTTTCCTGCACGAATAAGGCCGCCAACTGAGGCGGCCGTGCTGTTTAACTCAAAAAGTTGGGCGCGCGTGCTGGGGCGACTACCGGCCCGGGCGGCGGCGCATGTGCGCCAAGTGCCTTACGGCAAGAACATCGCGATGCCGATGATGACGAGCGGGCTTAGTCCAAAGAGTACAGTACAAAAGCTACTAAGGAGATCACTGCCCATGACCGCAACTCCTGCGTTGCGGTTGGGACTCTACATCCGATCGAACGCGGTTGCATAGTGCAATCACCGCCACCTCAATTGGAGAAACAAACTTGTCTGGATCAAACGCGCATGCGCGAAATGAGCGCGAATTGCAACACAGGAATTTATACACCCACAACACTGAATAGGCTTCTCGATATCTCTAATGAGAGCATCGGCCTAGGCTTGGTTGCCACAGGGCTAAAACCCAAACTAGGTCGCTCCAAAAAATCAAAGCGGACCACTGTGGATGGAAACAGGCCAGCACGTTCAAAGCTGGGGTTGCCGGTTGGTTCGGCAATCCAGCCCCGATCCGCTGGCTAGTTTAGGGCCAGCGAATCCGCGCTTGGAGCAGCCGACCGTGGGCGCGGTCTTCGGCGCGGCAGCGCGCCAGTGTTCGGCAGCACGCCTCCGGACGCGGCCCAACCACCATACGACCGAAACTTGAGGCCGAGCCGGGAATAGTAGACACGCAGATATCCGTCGCGCGGCCTTGAGGGCATCTCCCTTGAGGTTCTTGTTCTGCTTCATCCAGCGATCCGCGTGCACCACTTCCAGCGGATAGGTCGATGCCATCAGCACATTCGACATTAGCGTATCGGGATACAATGCAATGGGCGCTACCAGCGCCTCGAGCTCAGCCGGCTTTAGCGCCGGCTGCTCGGGAACCGGCGCGGGTGCATTGCTCGGCGTTTGCGGCCCCTGGTCGTTTGTCTGTGCTCGCGCAGGAAGGCCGACATGCAATAATCCGAGGAAGGCGCATATCCAGCATATTGTTCTGATGATCCGCATGTCGCGCGTCCCTCCTCATAACAACGGCGAACCAGCAACAGCATCCAGTGTCCCTGTCACGCGTTCTTGACTTAGATTAACGTGGCTGCCTGCCGCGCGTATTCCCGAAGGGAACGGAGCGACGATCCGTTCCTCCACCCGCCTAGCGGCTCAGTTCATCCGCTCATAAGCGTCGGCAAGAAAATGGTCGAAGCTCTCGATCCGAATGAGACCGAGGCGCGGATACTCCATGTCCGTGACGATGTAGAGCGCGACCGTCAGGGTTCCTGCAAATATCACCATATGTATCCAACTGCGCCCCGCGTTCGCCGCCATGCCGAAACCAGCGAGCAGTGAGCAACCGAGACCAAGCCCGAACAGCATGAAGTAGACGATCTGCGGCGGATGCTTTTCGGCCGCACCAGCGCGCTGAAGCGCCACCTCGAAGAGGCTGTTCAGCGCCGGGAGCGACAACGCGCATGCAGGCCGGTAGTTTGGCTGCGGGCAGGCCACCACCGCCGAACCCCACAACCGGTTCTTGAGGTCTCGTACTTTCTTTTCCTGTTGGTCTGAAAACTCTTCCGCTCGCTGCAGCACAAGAAAGTCATGCGGCATACGATACAGCTCGATCCGAGCGCCAACGTACTCCTTGAGGCTACCCTGGAGCCTGCGTCCATCGTCCCCGGCAAATAGGCTCAGCCTGTCGTACGCCGTGGCGGCCGTCGTCGCTTCCTGAATGACCAACTGACGGCGATCATCGAAGCGCTGCAATGCACCCGAGATCGTGAATGCCAGTAGGAGGCCCATCAAGCCGAAGATTGCACCTTCAACAGTCGCCAACCCTCCGGTTCCCTCGCTCCGTTCACGATAGCGCCTGCCCAGATGCTGCCCCCAACGGAGCAAGATGAGCGAGCCGACAAAAAACAGGGCGGCGATGGCTATGGCAAACAACATGAAGATCATCGCCGATCTCCAAGGGATGATCCTGAGCGCGACAGTGTGGCTGCACATCGTGCAAGCATTTTGACGAGTGCAATCGCCTCAACTCTCAAAGGAAATTGGCGGCAATCCCGGAAACAATGCCGACGACCCGCGACCGGCATGATGCCGGAGCCGACTTTACAACACCTCCTTGCCGAACATGCAGCGGCTGCGATCCCACGGTACGACCCGACCTCGTGTGCTCGTGTGGACGAAGGCGCGCACCGGATCCGCAGGCGAAGACGGCGCGTTACGGCGAGACCTGTAGCGCGTTGAACTCAGTGAACCAGCCCGGCTCGCCTACCCCTCAACTGAGCCGATCCAATTGTCGATGAATTATACGGAGATGCCGGTCACCGACCGCGCAACCTCGACCACCCGGTGATCATGATCTGAACCCCGATACACAGAAGCAGAAATGCGGAGAGCTTCGTGACCACGCTCGTTCCTTCTTCCCCGAACAGCCGGGCCATCGCGCTCGACCTTCGATAACGTGATATATCGTCGCGGTCCCGGACCGCGGTATCACCGTGAGGGCAATAATAGGCTACTCCGAGCGTGTGGTTCACCGTGGCAGACACCGCAGCTTCTGCAATCGTCCTTTCAAAAAAGCGAATTCGTTCAATGGGGTTGACAGGACACCCCTTGCGCCAGATCTAAGGCGGCGCACGCTCGGTCCCGGGCCTCGCTGACGTCCGGTTCTCGCCTTTTCGCGCGCCCTGGTACGCTGCACTAACCCGTCGGGGAACCGTCTGTTGGATACCCGCCTCCATTGAGTTTATCGAGCCGGACCGCCGTCAGTTCGCGGAGCCCGTCTGCACCGCGATCCTGTTCTGCGCGATGATGGCTTCGGCCCGCGCGAGATTTTCCAGTAGGCGCTGGCTGGTCAAGACAAGGAAGTAATAGCCGAACTGCGGGTTCTGGAAGTAGATCTCGAGCAGCTTTTCATAGGTGATGGTTAGAACGTGGCCGTCCTCGATACATTCGATCGTCGCGGTCCGGCGGTTGTCAGGCGTGAGGAAGCCGAGTTCGCCCATCAGGCGGCCCGGCGGAACATCGACGTTGATTTCGACGACCCGGAATCTGCCGGTAACTGTCAGCAGCATTTCGTTGGCTGCGTCACCTTTCTCCATCAAGATATCACCCTTGCGATACTTGCGCTGGGTCATGAACGGCTTGAGCCACTCCATCGACATGTCGCCCTGTGTTGCGGCGCGCGCCTTCTTCACGAGAGCGAGCATTTGACGAAGGCGGTAGGCGTTGATGGGAACCATCAGGAGATAAAGAAGAAATGTCGTGACGGCTCCAGTGAGCGCACCGAAGATGGCGAAGAATACGCAACCGATCATGTTAGCGACCCGGAGCGGCACCATGGTCTGCGTCAGCAGGGTGGCGACAAAGAAGATCGCGCCGACCAGGGCGAACATGTTTGCCAGGGTGATGTTGTGCAGAAAGATTTCCAGCAGCCGGCTGAAGATGGCGTCCCAGGTCACGTTGTTGGGATCGAGCCCCATCTGAACCAGAATCTTTGCGAACCTGAGGTTATCGGTTGCTGCATCTAGAATGCGGTCCAGCATGCTGGACACGTCTGCGCTAAGCATCATTTGGTTTCGCCAATGTGTGAGCCAATACCGGCAGCGGCTATTCCGGATGAAACCATTGCGCTCGTCAACTCAAACGAAAGACTCGGCGCGAGCGAGATAGAGTACAAATAGGAATCCGGCGACCGTCGGCAGCACCACCAGCAAGCCTCTTGCCAGCGCCACCCGAATTATCGCATGCGTCACCAGCGCGAGGACGGTGCGACCCACCAGCGCTTGGGCAAAGACCGCTTCCAGCGCATCGGTGCCGCCAATGAAGCCTTTGCCGATCGCCGCAGCTACAATGCTGGCGAGGACGGAAAAGCGCTTTGCGCGCCTCACGAACGGCTTCTCAAAGAATCTGGATCACCACGCAGCAGTCGTGAGCCTGTACGTGGCTCACTACAATCTGTGGCCGGTGCATGAGGCGGTGCGCACCACGCCAGCAGTGGCGCTTGGCGTTCGCCAAGCTCCCGAGGTGTATCGCGATCGTCCGGCGTGGAGTTCATCACCGACGTTGTATCGTGGGTTTATGGTGCGCCGAGGATCGAAAGGGTTCTTCCAGCGAGTGGCATTCCGGTGCACTACGAGGCGACAGACCAAACCGGCCTATTACCCCGCACGAGGCAAAGTCATGATGCCGGCCTATTCCGCATTCGATTCGGACGACGACTTTGTCTCGACGTTGGCCACGAACCGATCCACGCCACTGGGCGCCAGTTACGATTGAACCACAAGTTCAACGCGAAGGTGTTCAGCAATGCCAAGGCGGCCGAGGAATGCGTCGCCGAACTCGGTAGTGCGTTCATAGCGGCTCACTTCGGTTACAGCTATATCGAAGCCCAGTCCCCAGCTTGCAGCAAGGCTGGCTCGAAGTCCTCAAGGGCGACAACCGGGCTATCTTCAGCCTTGC